>NZ_CP130426.1:0-4800000 GCF_030518815.1 Micromonospora cynarisoli
GACGAACGCGGCAAGGCTGAGGGGTACCGGGACGCGTATCACCGTGAGGTGGTGTCGGTGGTTTTCGGGTGTCGGTTTCAGTGTTGTGGTGTGGGTGAGGTGTCGGGTGGTGTGGTGTGGTTGCGTTCGAGGTAGAGGCGGTAGTCGAATAGGCCGGGTCGGGGGCATGGTTTGCTTCGGGCGGGGCGGCAGGTGTTGAAGGTTTCCTGGAAGGCGAGGAGTTCCCCGCTCGTGGGGTGGATGATCAGGCGTTTGGTGGTTCCGTCGTGGTTGAGGCTCACGGCGATCCCGGTACGGCCGGCGATGTCGGTGGCGGTGTCGGTGGTGATGCCGGGTAGGTCGGCGAGGATGAGCAGGATGGTTTGGCGTTGGTGGTGGCCGAGGTAGTGCTCGTTGTTGAGGCTCACCACGGCGGTGATGATCGAGCCGGGGCCGTTCTCGGGTGGGGATATGGTGCCGAGGTGCTGTTGGAGGCCGGCACGGTCCCCGGGTATCGGCTCGGAGCCGGGTCGTACGAGGCCGCCGTGTGCGTAGGTCTCGTCGGACACCACGGGTGCCGTCGCGAGGGCATTCCGGTCGCTGCCGTCCGGTAGGCGGGTGAGGTTGCCTCGGTCGGGTAGCTGGCGTTCGATGATCCGTCCGGATCCGTCGGGCTGGCTCCAGCGGCGGATGTCCCGTCGGCTGACGACGGTTGTCGCGCGGGACCACGATTGAACGTGCAGGTAGGTGTGCGGGCTGTGCTCGGCGTCGGCTGTGACGGGTGTGATGGCGTCGGCCAGGAGACGCAATTGCTCCCGCGCCGTGCGTGGCTCGGTCGTCGGCGTCGGCGGGGCAGCCGGCTGTGCGGCCACGTCGGTGGCTGGGGTGGGGAGTCGGACGGCGGCGCAGGCGGTGGGTGCGGTGACGGCGAGAACGAGAGCGACGATCAGTACGGGGGTGGGTCGCTGGCGCGCGAGGGGGACCATGGTTGATGCCTTCGGTTGGATTGTGCAGGCTGCGGTGCTGTCACTGGCTCGGTGTGGAGGTGGGGTGCCCGTGTTCACGTCTGGGGTGTCGGGGGATGTGGGTCAGTCGTTCGGCCAGCGGCCCCTGGTCTCGGCGTTGTGCCGGGGGTGGGTAGGAGGCGATGCCGTGGGTGAAGTCCTGCTGGCGCTGGGGTAGGTCGGTGGGGGTGTTGGGGGAACGGGGTGAGCGGAGGGCGTCGCTGCGGACGAGCACCCTGCGGGAGGTGGAAGCCTCGTCCCCGGGGCTGCGGACCGAGACCTCGACCCATTCCAGTTTGTCGAGATCCTCGGGGATCTCGTCGATGACGACGGTCAGGCCGTCGGTGCCGCCGAGATGGTCGGCCGGCGCGATCCAGATGGTTCTGCCGGGTCTGACTACGGCACTGGTGCTCACGGTTCTCTCGCTTCCTCTGCGGAGGTCGTAGGAATCCGGCGACGGTGGCCGCATCGTTGGTGGCGGCCACCGTCGTGGGTGGTCAGGTGTCCGATTGGCCGGCGGTGTGGGGTGTGGTCCGACGGGCGCTGGATGGGTGGCCGTTGTGGGTGAGCGGCCAGAGCCGGGGTCCGTTCGGGAGGTGTAGGGGCAGGCCGGGGCGGTAGCCGTGGCTGCGGAGGAAGTCTCGGGCGGCTTCGGTCGTTACGACGGTGTCGACCGGGTTGGTGAGTTGGTCGATGCGGCGGTGGTGGTGGGCGAGCAGGTCGCTGCCGATGCCCTGGCCTCGGCTGTGGGGGGTGACATAGAGCGACAGCCAGTGGTGGGGTGCGTCGGATCGGTATCGGTCGATCACGTGGTGGAGTTGTCGGAATCTGGGCAGGGCGTGGCCGGTGAACGTGTTCATGTGGCGTTCGGCGAGCAGTGCGGCGTTGGAGGCGGGGTGGTGCCGCCACACTGCGGCTGCGGTCAGGTCGAGCGTGACGTCGACGTGGCCCCACTCGACGGCGTGGTCGACCTCCATGGCCAGCCGGCCGTGGAACACGGCTTGCCGTTCGCTGGGGTCGGGGACCAGCCAGGTGGCGACGGGGTCGTCGGTGATGGCTTCGGCGAGTAGGGCGGCGATGGCGGCGACGTCGCCGGGCAGCGCGGGTCGGACAGCGATCGTCGGGTTCACCGGGTGCGCCGTTGGGGCTGTGGGTTGGGTGGGAAGGGTGCCCGGCCGGTGGGGGTGTGTTGGCCGCGCCACATGCGCCAGATCGGTAGGCCGTCGGTGGGCAGGATCAGCGGTGGGCCGGCGGTGTAGCCGAGTCGGCGGTAGAGCTGCCGGTTGCGGGTGTTGGTGGCCTCCAGGTACGCCGGTAGGCCCACCTGGTCGAGGTGCCGGTGGTGCTCGTGGAGCAGGGCCGCGCCGATGCCCCGGTTCTGCTGCTCCGGGTCTACGGCGAGGTACGCGAGGTAGTGGTGCGGCTCGTCGGGGTGGAAGGCGTCGAACATGGCCTCCATCAGGGTGAACTTCGGTGCGTAGGGGCCGGTGGCGTGTTCCAGGGCTTCCTGGCGTTCCCGGGTGTGGCCCTGGGGCGGTGGGTCGAGTCGGGGGTACCAGATCGCCACGGCGGACAGGTCGGTGGTGGTGTCGATGTGGCCGTGCGCCAGGCCGTGGTGGAAGGCGTTTCTGAAGTAGCGGTAGAGGACCACGCGGCGGTCGGTGGGGTCGGGGATCAGCCATTCGGCGACGGGTCCGTCGTGGAAGGCCTCGGCGAGGACGGCGATCAGCGGTCCCGCGTCTGAGCTGGTCGCGCGACGCACGGTGACGGTATCGGTGTCGGGCATGGTCGTAGAAACTCCTTGCGGGGTCAGGCCGGTTGGCGGATCGGGTCGTTGCGCAGGGTGTGGCTGTCCGCGCCGAGGCCGATGGCGGCGTAGACGGGCGGGTTGGTGGTGCGCAGGGTCAGTGCCCAGACCGCGCCGAGCAGCGCGGCGGCGGCGTAGGCGGCGGGGAAGAGCCAGCGCAGCGGGGAGTGTGGGTCGACGCCGAGGAGGGTGTCGAACTCGCGGAGGGTGGCGGCGAGGATCGCGGCGAGCGCCAGCGTGGCGGTCAGCGGCGCGACGGTGGCCCGCCAGTGGCCCTCGTGGTGGCCGGTCCTTCGGGTGAAGTAGCCGAGGACGGCGGTGGAGGTGGCGGTCATCAGGATGAGGATGCCGAGTCCGCCGGTGACGGTGATCCAGAAGAACAGGTGCACGATCGGGTCGGCGTCGGTTGCCGCGTAGCCGGCGAGGGCGGCGAGTGCGAGGCCGCTCTGGGTGATCGAGCCGATCTTCGGTGCGCCGGTGCGTCGGCTGGTGCGGCCGAAGGCGGCGGGGATCACGTGTTCGCGGCCGAGGGCGAACAGGTAGCGGGCGACGGTGTGGTGGAAGCTGAGCAGCGCGGCGAACAGGCTGGTGATGAACAGGACCCGGCCGATGGTCACGACGCTTGCGTCGAGGTGTGGGGTGACGAGGTGGAAGATGAGGTCGGTGCCGTCGGTGCGGGCGGCGTCGACGATCCGGTTGGGGCCGGTGGCGACGGACATCGCCCAGGCGGACAGGCCGTAGAGCAGGCCGGTGACGGTGACGGCGAGGTAGGTGGCGTGGGCGACGGTGCGGCGTGGGTCTTTCGTCTCCTCGGAGAACACGACGGTGGCCTCGAAGCCGACGAACCCGGTGATCGCGGTGACCAGCGCCGCGCCGATCCCGGCGGTGAGGACGTGCGTCGGGGCGAGGGTGTCGACGGTGACGGCACCGGCGGGGTGGGTGATCATGACGGTGTCGAAGACGACGACGATCGCGCATTCGGCGGTCAGCATGACGGCCAGGACGGTGCCGTTGAGGTCGGTGCGTAGCACCCCGAGGACCGTCACCGCTGCCCAGGCGGTCAGGGCGCACAGCCACCAGGTGACGGCCCATCCGTAGCGGTCGTGGAGGAACTGGGCGAGGACCGCGCCGAAGCCGCCGTACAGGCCGATCTGCATGGCGTTGTAGGCGAGCAGGGCGACGGCTGCGGTGGCGACGCCGGCCGGGCGGCCGAGTCCCCGGGTGACGTAGGTGTAGAACGCCCCGGCGTTGACGATGTGTCGAGACATCGCCACATAGCCGACCGTGAAGAGCGCGAGCACGGCGGCGACCACCAGATACGCCACCGGGATGCCGATGACACCAGTCACGGCATACCCGGTGGTCGCACCTCCGGCGACCACGGTCAGCGGCGCGGCAGCGGCGATCACGAAGAACACGACAGCGGGGATGCCGAGCCGACCGCGCGCCAGGGTCGCGGAGATGGTGTCGGGTCGGGAGTGGGACATGGGGTCTCTTTCCGCGCGGGTGAATGGGGAGATCGGGACGGGGTCTGGCGGTGGGTCGCCACGAACTGCCGCCCACCGGCAGCAGACGATGGTTCGTGCACGCTCAGGAGGTGCGGTGGCTCAGCACGGCTGCGCCGACGGCGGCACCGAGTTCGCCGAGCAGGCCGGGCCACGGCGGAAACAGCTGCTCGACCAAGAGGCTCGGGTAGTCACGGGCGAGCCAGGAGGCTCCGTCGAGCAGTGCCACGTCGAGTTGGGTGTGCGCGGCCAGGCCGGCGAGGAGGACGTCGTGCTCGGGAAGGCCGCGACGGTTGCGGAGCTGTTGGGACAGTCGGGCCCAGGGCCAGGCGGCGGTGTTGATGTCCGTGGGTACGTAGACGGTGCGCCGCCGCCACCACGGGCCGGTCGTCTGCTCCCGCAGCAGCCCGGCCTGCGTCATCCGCTGGGCGACCTGGTCGCCCGCGCTGGCGGCGAGATACCACAGCCACTGCCGGACGGGCGTGTTCTGGGGCTCGGTGAGCATCCGGTCGAGGATCTTGTGTTGCAGCCAGTCCACCGGAATGGGACCGTCGCGCCAGACGTGGACCGCGCCCTGGGAGAAGCTGATCCGGCCGGCGTAGTGCAACTCCATGAGCAGTCCGGCTGCGAGCCCGAGGGAGATCGCGGCGCGGAACAGGCGCGGCTGCCCGGTCCGATCGTCGTGGGCGAGGAAGTAGAAGTCGTTGGCGATCAGTGGCGGCTGACGGCGGGCGGTAGCGACCGCGCGGACCGGCCGATCGGCGGGTGCGTGGTGGGCGGGCCGAGTGTGCTCGTCGCCGACGGCGGGGGAAATGGTCACCGCTGCTGGCCTTCCTGGATCGGATCGTCGGAGGGGTCGAGGAGGCCGTGACGCTGGAGGAGGCCACGGCCGACCGGGTGCTCACGCAGCTCCGCGACGGCCCAGCGGTGCTGCGCGCACCCGTCGTCGCGGCACTCGAAGCAGGTGCGGCCGAGGTGGCCCAGGACCGTCCTGCGGGCCGAGTCGTACCGGTCGCCGGGGTGGTCGCTCTCGTGGGTGCCGGTCATCGTGCGCCGCCGTAACGCCGCAGCACGGTGATACGGACCCGTAGTTCCAGGCAGGGCGGGTGCTGCTCCACGTGCGGGTACTCGCACTGCGGCCGGTGGCCGAGGACCCACATCCACTCGTCACTGAGATGCGCCAGGTCGGTACGCAACCGCACCACCACGACATCGACATGGGTGCCGGGCATCAGGCCGCGACCGAAGGACCAGTCGTCACCGTCGAGCCGCAGCAGGGTACCGGGGGCGACCCGGGGCAGGGGAAGGTTGCTGCCGGTCATGCGCGGGGCCACCAACGCCAGCAGCGTCGCTTCGGCCGGTTGGGAGCCTGCGCCGGGAGGCTGAGGCCAGCCCAGAACCGGCGATTGTCACGCGCCACGTCCTGAGCCGTGGCCTCATCAGATCGGCTCCAACCGCCCCGGTGACCGTAGAGCGTGGCCGCGCCCTCCCGGTCGATACCGAACGGCCGATACGTCTGCCCGTCCCGAGGAACGAACCACTTGACACGGGTCAACGCCATTACCTTTCTGTTTGAGATGCGCGTCCGGGCACTCCTCGGTGCCGACGCGGACCCCGACCGATGGACGCAGAGACCGCCCTGCGCGGGGGAATTGGGGGCCGGTCCTGCGCCGGCTCACGCGCGGGCTTGTGCCCGCAGGTACTCCGTCACCCGGGCGGCCGAGGTTCTGGCCTGCTCGATGAGGGTGCGCAGCGGCGAGTAGCTCGGGTTCCTCAGAGCACGTGCGCTGTCGGTCTGGTCGAGACCGGCCAGCAGGACACCGACGTTGTCGAGCGCGCGATTCACGGACTCGACCAGCAGTTCCTGGCACCACGGGCCGGTGCAGTCGGCGGATGACCGGCCGTACTCGACGAGGTGGGCGTACACCCACACCATCCCTGCGTCCCACGACCCGTGGCCACGGACGACGTCAATGATGATGTGGGTGTTGCCGGGGACGCTGGGGCTGGACTGCCGCTCGTGCGGCTCCAAGCGGATGCGTGAGCCTTCGCAGGCCGGGGTGCTCACCGGGCTGGACGGGGATAGCGGTACTCGACGATGCCGGGAGGGTGGGCGGCCGCGAGTAGCCGCTTCCGTGCGGCGGTCTGCTCTTGGGCCTGGATGGCCCGGCCGATGCCAGGTAGTACGGGGGACGAATGGGGCTGGGGCCGACGAGCAGGTTCCAGGCCCGGATGATCATGCGCACGGGTTTGCCTCCCTCGAAAGAGCGGGGTGGCAGGGTGAACAGCGTCGTCGTACGCCGCGCGACCCCCTGCCGCCACCGTGCGATCACGCTAAGCGGTCGCCGGAGCGGCACGGGGTACGCGGTGTACCCGGTGACGGGATGTACCTCTACTGCTGGGGTGCGCTGATCCGTTGGGCCAGGTCGATTGCCTCAGAGCGCACCGCCGCCGGTGCCTCGCGCGCCAGTCGGCCCGCCATGTCCTGCGCAGCCGGCGAGTACCGTACGGTCTCCGGCGACGTCGCCTCGGCCCGGGTCAGCAGGTGCAGAGTCGCTTCCCGTGCCCCCTCCAGGTCGGCGGACCGGGCCAGTTCCACGTAGTGCCGCCCGCGCCGCTCCGTGGACGGGATCGACTCTGGGTCCAGGCTGTGAGCCCGGCGCTGCGCCTCGTCCGGGTCGCCCAGGTCGACCGCGCACATCACCGCGTACACGTCGACGAGGGGGCGGGACACCCGGGTCCGCAGCCCGACGTACCCGGTCGGCAGTGCCCGCTCGACGACCTGCCGCGCTGTGTCCCAGTCCGACCATGCGCCCTGGTCGCCGCCCCGGGCCCGGGTCAGCGCCATGCACAGGTGCAGATCCGCCAGCATCTCGGCGTACTCGGTGCCGCCGTCGGCGACCCGGGGTTCGATCAATGCCCGCGCCTCGGCGAGGCGGGCCAGGGCCTCGTCGCTGCGGCCGACCGCGCGCAGGACGTGCGCGGCGTACCAGATGGCCTGGGCGATGGCGAGCGGGTCGTCGGCGTCCAGGGCGGCGCTCATGCCCCGGTCGACGGTGAGCCAGCACAGCTCCCGGTCGCCGTGCCAGGCCAGGTACGCCTGGGCGAGGTGGTACGCCTGGGCGAGGTGGGCGAGGGCGGCCCGCCGGTCGGTGCCGGTGTGCAGCCGGGCCGCCCGCTGGGTGGCGTCGAGCAAACCGGGAAGAACGAGACCGGCCTCGGTCCGCTGATGCCTGCTGGTGTGCCAGGTCTGCCAGGCGGAGTCGACCGCACCGCGTAGGTAGTCGGGGCTGTCTGGCTCGCCGTCGACGGTGATGTGCCAGGCCGTGAGCGCCCGGCGGACGTCGTCGACTGCGGGGTGGCTGGGCCGACCGTCCATCGAGAGCGCGACGGTGGGCCCGTAGAGGTCGCCGAGGTCCCGTACGCCGAGGTGGGGCGCGATCTGCTGCGCAGCCCGAAGCGTAAGCGAGCGGCGCCCGTTCTCGATGAACTTGATGGTGGTTGCGGAAAGCCCGGCGAGGCCGGCGAGGCGCTCACGGGAGAGGCCGGCGGCACGACGCAGCCGCTCGACGCGTTGGCCTGGTGTTAGAGACTGGTCGACCATCGGGTCACCTCCGGAGCAGGTACATCGTGTACCACTCACCGTACGCCGGCTGTTCGAGCGCTCGCGATTGCCGTTGCGAGCTGAGATAGTCAGCTAGTTGACATGGTGATTGTTGGACTCCTACCCTGCGGCGGTGATCTACCCGGGACAGGAGCCGGTCGGCTACCAAGAGGTCGCCGAGATCCTGCGTGCCCGGATCGTGTCCGGCCAGCTCAAACCCGGTGATCGCCTGCCGTCGGAGCGGGATCTGTCGCAGACGTACGACGTGGCACCGATGACCGCTCGGGCTGCGGTGCGGCTCCTGCGAGACGAAGGCTTGGCGGAAGTCGCTCGGGGTCGCGGGGTGGTGGTGCGCGCACTGGTGGAGCCGGAAGTTGTGTACGTCGGACCTGGCGATTGGGTGGGTGCCCGAAACCCGTCACCTGCGGAGCGGCGGTTGTACCGGGTACCGGAGGGCGTGCCGCTGATGGTGGTGACTCACCCGGATGGGCTACAGGATTTGTACTCGGCGGACCGATACCGGGTGGTCTATCGGCCTGCCTGACGGGCCGATCGGGGGAACGGTGAAGCCGTTGGTTAGGAGTTAGTTAGTCAACGGCTTCCGCTTTTCGCCATCTGCAAGATGCGGCCTGTAACGGTCGGTCTACCTGACGCTCATCACGGACGGACGCGCCGAAGACGTCGTGGTCGCTGACGCAGGAGTTTCGGCTGACCTTGGAGGTTCCGGACCGCTGACCGACCGGCACGACCGCCGCGTAGGTGCGGGTCTATGGCTGGTTGTTCGATGACCACGGGCGGGCGCTCGTGCCGTTCAGTAGGTCGAGCACGCCTTGCCATCGGAATGGTTCGTCTGGGGTGGCGGGCCGTAGGGCCTCGGTGGCTGTGAGGTGAACGCCGGCGCTGGCGAGCAGTTCGAGGTTGCGGTTGAATGCCGGGTGGGTGGCGAGCACGGCCTTGACGTATGGCGAGGCGATGATCGGCGTACCGGCTCCGAGCGCCTCGTTGAGTATTCCCAACGCCGCCGTGTTGTTGATGCCAGCGGCCCATTGGTTGATCGTGTTGAAGGTGGCGGGAGCCAGCTCGGTTACTTTGGCAGCCGGGCGCTGCACGCACGCCGTAGACCTGGCTGCGTCCGTCAACTCGTCGCGGACCATCGAGACCGTGCGTGACCTGCAACGTCGCATGAAGCCGTTCGGCAACCTGCACGAGGTCCAGCAGTTCAATGCGCGGGCTGACGCGCTTGTCGGCCTGGCCGCTTAGCTACCCTCGAAGATATGTCGGCACGAGCACTCGTCGAGGAATTCGATCACCGTAACGCGTAACCATGTGCGCAGCCTGGACCAGGATCTCCGTGCGAATGGCGCACTGTTTGCCTTGGCGGGCGAAGACCAGGAGGGCGGAGAGGACGTGCGGCGGCGGGCGGTACTTCAGGCTCTCAGCGTGGCCGGGATGGCAGTGGCTGGTTGGCCTCTTGCATCGGAGGTCACTCCCCGCAGGATCGGCATGGATCACGTGACCGACATCGTCGAGACCACCGCCTTGTATCGCGGCTGGGTCTCTCGACACGGTGGCGCAGCGGTGCAGCAACCGGCCGCGCAACTGCTTGAGCGGGCCGCCGCGATGCATTCTGCTGCCTCCGAGTTGAGGGTTCGCACCGCGCTGCTGGTAGCGATCGCCGACCTTGCTGGGCTCGGTGCCTACATCGCCCGCGACATCGGCGATCATCGCGGCGCGGACGAGCACGCCTGGCTCGCCCTATCCGCTGCGACCGCTGCCGGCAACACGGCGCTGGGCGGCCACACCGTGGTCAGGATGGCTGGCCACAACATCGAGCTACGACGTCCTGATAAGACACTGTCGCTGCTCGATGCGGCTGCGAAGCGTGCCGGCGACCTGTTCACCCCGGGTGACCGTGCCAACCAGTCGTGCATCCGAGCCTGGGCACACGCGCAGATCGGTGACGCTGACATGGTGCGTCGTGCCGTGGGGGACGCTGAGGATGCGTTCACCCGTGTCGACAACGCGGGTGCGCCGAACTGGGCGGCGCAGCACGTCACCGAGGCAGAGCTTTACAGCCTCTCCGGTGCCGCCTACACCGACCTGGCCCGTACCAACCACCGGTACGCCGACGCGGCCATCGAACGCCTCAACGAGGCCCTGGACCTGCGCGGCGTCTCCCTGGCCCGCAACCGCGTCCTCGACCAGCTCAGCTTGGCGGAGGCACTCCTCTACGCTGGCGAGTTCGACGAAGCCGGTCGTATCGCGCTCGGAGCGACGGAGGCCGCCGGCGACATCCGTTCCGGCAGACTCTCGCTGCGCCTCGCCGGGCTGACTCGCCGTATGCAGCCCCATGTCCGTAAGGCGGATTCTGTGACGGAGTTCGTCACGGCACAACGCACCTCCTAGACGATCAGCCTCGGTGTCTCGGCAGAATGGCGGCCATCCCACGTTTGCTTTCCCCTGCCGCCGTGTTTGAACTGCGGTGAGCGGCTATGCATGATGCGAGTGCAGGAGCCTCGGTGGCGGGGCGCTGGATGGTGCTCTGCTGGTGGGGGCGGCGTGTGGGTGGACGATGCCCGCCGGGGTGTGGTGGTCTCGCGCTGATGTGGACCCGCCCGTCGAGGTGCGTGCTGCCTCGAAGTTTGCGGTGATGGAGTGGATTGTTGATCCGCGTTGGCGGGGCCGTCGGGTCGGGGTTGATGCGTAGGCTGCTTGCTGGTCGGGCGGAGGAGTACGCCACTCTGGCATCGAATCCTCGCTCGGAGGCGCGTCAGGTGTATGCCCGTAGTGGTTGGCAGCGGGTGGGAGGGTCGCGTCTCGAATGGGGGCCTGTCATGGATCTTTTGGTGCTGCCACTGGCCCACGGAACGACCCGCCCGGTAGGGGAGTGGCTCACCGCAACACGCCCCGTCACCGAAGGATGGCGCGCTCTATTTGAAAAGCTGACCGAGGTGGCGGCCTACGAACTAACTTGGAACGACGTGACCTCACGAGCACTCGACGAGGCCTTGTCGGGAAAGTTGATCACCGAAGTGACGGAGGCATTCGATCGTGGTTGATCTGACGTCCGCTAGATGGCGCAAGAGCACCCGTAGCGGCAACCAGGGAGACTGCGTCGAGGTGGCGACGAACCTGCTCGCCCGTCAGGGTGTGGTCTTCGTTCGGGACAGCAAGGACCCTCGGGGTGGCCAGATCGCGGTGACGGCGCGGAGTTGGACGGCCTTCACTGATGCCCTGTGGGAGGGCGCGCTGACCCCGTAACCGGGGCGGGCTGTTCCACCGGAAGCAGCCGGTCGACACCGGCTGCTTCCGGTTTCGTCATCCGCAAGATGCGGCCTGTAATGGTCGGTCTACCTGACGCTCATCATGGATGGACGCGCCGAAGTCGTCGCGGCTGGAGTTTTAGGCTGCGGTGATGACCAGCGTTGATGTGCCCGTCTCCTCGGTGACTCCTGGCGGAAGCAGGCAGCCGAGAAGGTTCAACTGGGGCGCGACGATTATCTGCTGGGCGGAGCTACCCGCGAAGAGTCCCGCGGTGATCGTTCCGGTGAGGATGGTGACGGCTTGGCCCGCGAGCACCGAGCGCGTCGAGGTCCACTCGAACGTGGACGTCGGGGCCGTCGTGGCGTGGACCCATGTGATGACCTGTGTGCCTGCTCCCGACCCGAGCGGTGATATGCAGGAGAGTTGAATGTGCGGCACGTCGAAGGGGCTCGACGCCGAGGTGATTCCCTGCGTGGATCCTGTGCAGAGCGGCCACTCGTTGGTTCCGCTCTTGTGCACCGTCTGGTTGGTGAGGAGTAGCCCGGGGCTGTAGTTGGTGGTCTGTGTTCCTATGCAGGTCACCAAGGTTGCGTCGGCGGCCTTGGCGGCTGCGGGTGCGCCGTTGGCCGCGATGACCACGATGAGGGCGAACGTCGTTGCCGCAGCGAGACCTCGCAGTCCGATGCCGTGTCGCATGACACTATCCCTTCTTCCGGTAGTCATATGAACGTTCTCCGTGTCATCGGAGGGTGTCGGATGCCTGTCAGGGCCCGCCGCTGCCCGGACCGTTCCTCTCTGCTGATTCAGGCGAACAATAGAGCGCTATCAGTTAGCCTTCCCCTCGTAGCGTGGAGGCCAGAATTTGGGGGGACAGAGGTCCATGGCTGAGAGCCAGTGCGGGTCGAGTCGTTTGTCCCACTGGCTGGTGTTGGTCTCGTCGGCTACTCGACCGCCTGTGCGACGTCGCAGACGTCATCGAGCCCAGTCACGATAAGGAGCTTGCGGAGGTGGCGACCGCCATCAGGGCGTGCGCGGCGTGACCTAACCTGGCGGTATGTCGACCACCCTGACAGCCGAGGCCGCTTGAGAGATCCAGCGGGGACTCGATGCGGTTCGCCAGCAGGCCGGGCTCACGGCCGAACAGGGCTGCGCCCGGCCACCGCGCCGGGCGAGGATCGCAACGGCGACCAGCAGTACGGCGAGGGTGACGACCCGATCAGGCTGCGCCCGGCCACCGCGCCGGGCGAGGATCGCAACTGGCGGGTCCTCCGCGACCAGCCCGACGACCTCGTGCTGCGCCCGGCTACCGCGTCGGGCGAGGGTCGCAACGTGAGGATGGTCGTCGGGTCGAAGGTGAACTTCATCCAGGGCAGCGTTCAGCGGTTGCGCGGGCGAGGATGGGACAAGACCCGGCGATACGAGGGCGGCGGGCAGACCCGGTTGCGTCCGGCCGCTGTGCCGGGCGAGGATTGAGTGTTCGCTGCCCTGACCATTACAGGCTGCGTTTATTGCTTCGTCTCGTTGGACTGGCCCCGCTTGATTGGCGGGTGTCGTAATGATTTTTGTGGGGGGTGTGATCGTGTCTGTTAAGGGTGCTCTTTGGGCGCATAGTCCGGCCGATGGCTCTGGCCGGTGGCATTCTCTGGCAGAGCATCTTTATGGCACGGCAGGGTTGGCGCGACGCTTTGCTGCTCCGTTTGGTGGTGGTGAGGTGGCCTATTGGCTTGGTGCGTTGCATGACGTGGGCAAGGCGTCTTGTTCCTGGCAGGACAAGCTTTCTTCGGTTGCGTCCACTGGTGGGGCAGTGGGCATCGACCACAAGTCTCTGGGGACGAGGATCGCGCAGGAGCGTGGGCTTGGACTGTTCTCTGGTGCGATTTTCGGTCATCATGGTGGGCTCGTCGATTCGCCTGCGCTGCGGGCACTGTTGCGGCAGAGGCTCGCCACCTGGTCTGGGGAGGTGGCGTCTGCTGAGCGGGAGTTGGCTGGGCTGCTGCCTGATCTGCCGGAGGATCTCGGTGTCCTGGTGCCACAGGGTTGGCGGGGAGATCCGTTGGTGGGGGAGATGGCGTTGCGTCTGTGCTACAGCGCTCTGGTTGACGCGGACAGCCTGGACACGGCCGCACACTTTCAGGGGTTGACTGGCCCTCGGGTCCGTGCGGATGCCGATTTCGGTCATCTCTACAAGGTGTTCGAGCAGCGGCGTCGTGAGGAGCTCTCAGGCCGCGGTGACTCGCCGGTCGCTGGCCTACGGGAGCGGGTCTATGCGGATTGCCTGGCGGCGGCTGAGAGGGAGCCGGGGGTGTTCCGCCTCGGTGCCCCGACCGGTGCCGGTAAGACGCTGGCGAGTGGGGGGTTCGCGCTGCGGCATGCGGAGAAGCATGGGTTGCGTCGGGTGATCGTGGCGGTTCCGTTCCTGACCATCACCGAGCAGAATGCCGCCGTCTATCGTCGGCTGTTGGATGAGGACGGTGGTGAGCCGGTCGTCCTGGAGCACCACAGTCAGGCTGATTTCGATGATCCGGATGCTGGTCGGTGGGCGCGGCTGGCTGCGGAGAACTGGGACGCGCCGTTTGTTGTCACGACCTTCGTCCGGCTGTTCGAGTCGTTGTACGCGCGTAAGCCGTCGGCGATGCGTCGGGTTCATCGCCTGGCGAACTCGGTGATCGTGTTGGACGAGGTGCAGGCGTTGCCGCATGCGATGCTCGCGCCGATCCTCGATGGTCTTCGCCTTCTCGTGCGGCACTTCGGTGCGACGGTGTTGTTGTCCTCGGCGACGCAGCCGAGTTTCTGGGCGCTGGATGAGTTCAAGGACGTTCCGTGTACGGATCTGATCCACGACACTCCGCGTCTGGTCAGTGAGCTGCGGAGGGTGCGGTACGAGTGGCAGCTCGACCCGCAGCCGACGCTGGCTGACGTCGCCGACCAGGTCATGGGTGAACGATCGGCGTTGGTGGTGGTCAACACGACGGCGGACGCGAAGACGGTGTTCGAGCGGTGGAGTGACACCGAGCCCGAGGGGGCGGCGTGGCACCTGTCGACCCGGATGTGTCCGGATCATCGACGGCGGGTGCTGGCGCAGGTGCGCACGCGACTTGACCGGGGTGAGCGGGTCCTGCTGGTGGCTACCCAGCTGATCGAGGCCGGGGTGGACGTCGACTTCCCGGTGGTGTTCCGGGCGATGGCGCCGGCGGACTCGCTGTTGCAGGCAGCCGGGCGGGCCAACCGCGAGGGGCGGATGGCCCATGGTGGTCGGGTGGTCGTCTTCGCGCCGCAGGACGGCGGGCAACCACCCACGTACAAGACGTTGGTCGGCTGTACCGGGCGTCAGTTCGGCCCGCAGAAGGCAGACCCGGACGACATCGAGGCACTCGGACGCTACTACCGCAACGTGTACGACACGCTCACCCTCGCCGACCATCAGCATGTTGGACAGCGCATCCAGCATGCCCGGCGACGTTGGGAGTTCGAAACCGTCGCGGATGGGCCGATGGACGCGAGCACCAGGCGGCGGGACCGGAAGCTGGCCTTCAGGATGATCGACGACGACGCCGTCAACGTGGTCACGCCGCAGGGGGCCGATACACCCGAACTGCGCGGAGAACTCGAACAGCTCATCGTGGACCTACGGCATGCACCGATCCGGGATTTGGCAAAGCTGCGCCGCTTGCAGCCGTACACGACGAACCTCCACCCCAGCGCCCTACGCCAACCCGGTGTGATGGCGCTACTGCGACCGATTCTCGGCACCGAGGTACGGCGGGGTGCGCTGGTCGAGTGGATCGGCGAGTACGACCACGCCACGGGGATCAACCTCGACCCGAACCTGGAGCAGTTCGTCTTCTGACGGTGGGCAGGCCACCAGGTGAGCGCGCAGCGCGCTCACCTGGTAACCCCCTCAATCCATGATCTTGTGCAGCCCTCCCGCCGCGATCAGACTGGCAACCATGCCGGTGGGCAAACTCTCGGTCGTGCCGACCATGATGCCGATCGCCACGCTCAGCGCCAATATCACTACCCAGCGCAAAGGGAGCGGGGAGGGGGTGTGGGACTCTTGCCCCTCGTCGGGTGGCCTGGAGGTGCGGCGTTGCCTTACTGTCATCTGGTTCCTTTCGGCCTCACGGATGGCGGGGGAGCTGGGCGGTCCGCTGTTGGCGCAGCGGACCGTCGTGTTTGGAGGGACGGTGCCCGCCCAGCCGAGATCTTTATACCCCCGAGGCGGTGCACTCGTACACCCAAGGAAGTTTGGTAGCGTTTCGGAGTCGCCGGTAAGGCAGGTGACCTGCAGTGCTCTGGTGCTGAGAATCGCAACCTTGGGTGGTTCTTGAGGGGATCTGACTTCGTCCGACTTGGACCCTTTGGTTCAAGTCGGACAGAGTCTCACTCCTCGGCGCTGGTCTAGTCGGATTCTTGTCACTCCTAAATAGAGGCTGGGCGGCGTGGTGTGGCCGTTTCTGTCGTACTGGTGGTGGATCGTCGCACTCGCTGTGCGAGGGGGCCTCCGGTTCTGGTGTGGTCTTTCTTCGTTCATGTGTTCGACGAGCTGTCGTGGGAAGGGCTGTGTGGTGACGACGGATGTGGTCAACGGGGTGACTCTGCGCCGTAGCCCGGAGGGTGATCTTCCGGTGGTGGTGCAGGTCAGTGGTGAGGCGGCGTTGTTCTCGCGGCCGGAGTTGAAGGTGGAGCGGGTCAGTTACCCGGTGATGACGCCGTCTGCTGCGGTGGGGGTGCTCGAATCGATCTTCTGGAAGCCGGAGATGCGGTACCGGGTGGTGGCGATCGAGGTGCTCAAGCCGGTGCGGCAGTTCACGATCCGGCGGAACGAAACCTCGGATGTCGCGCCGTTGGCGGAGGCGCTCAAGGGTACCCGTCGGGTCGACACCGCAGCGCATCGTGATCAGCGGAATGCGCTGTGCCTGCGGGATGTGGCCTACCGCATTCATGCCCACGTCGAGTTGGCGGCGCATGCCGACAAGTCGGTCGCGGCGTACCGGGATCAGTTGCGTCGGCGGGTCCGTAAGGGTGCCTGCTTCCAGCAGCCCTATCTCGGCACTCGCGAGTTCAGCGCGGAGTTCGGGTGGCCGGATGACACGCCCCGGGTGGATGTCAACGAGGAGATCGGCATCATGCTGCACTCCATCCACCGGGACGGTCAGTCCGCCCAGCCGCGGATGGAGTGGTTCGCCGCTCGGGTGGTGGCCGGGGTGTTGTCCGTGCCGGAACGGGGGATCGAGCTGGCACTTCCGGTGGAAGGGCCGGTGGTCTAGTGCTGTTGCAGCGGCTGGTGGAGTTCGCCGACACCAGCGAGGACGTCATCCCGCCGTTCTACTCCCGTAAGCCGGTGCGGTGGAGCCTGGAGATCGACGCCGACGGCGTACCCCAGGGCGGCCTGGTCGACACGGCGAACAAGGACGACCCGAACTCCCGGTTCGGCGCGCCCCGGCTGGTGCCGGCGGTGACCCGGACCGTGGGAATCTCGCCCGCGCTCGCGGTCGACACGGGGGAGTACCTCTTCGGTTGGCTGTCGGAGGGGGCCAAACCGGAACGGGTCGCCAAGCAGCACAGCGCGTTCCGTGCCCTGATCGCCGACTGGGCGGCAGCCGAGCCGGACAGTCATGGTCCGGCTGTCGCCGCCTTCTACCGCGACGGGCACGCCGACCGTGTTTCACCGCCGGCGGACTGGGGCAGGGGTGACCTGGTCGGCTTCTGGGTCGACGGGGCCTACGCGGCGGATGCTGTCGCGGCGCAGCGTTTCTGGGCCGGCGTGGCCGGGGATCGGAAGGGCTCCGGACGCACCGGGTTGTGTCTGGTCTGCGGGCGGGTGCAGCCGCTGCTTCACACGATGCCGCAGCAGATTCCTCGACGGTGGGTGCCCGGGGCCACCCAGAGCGCGTCGCTGGTCAGCATGAACGAGGCCACCCACGGCTACGAGTTGCAGAAGTTCCTGACTCACACCCCGATCTGCGCCGACTGCGGGCTGAAGTTCATGACCGCGCTGACGGCGCTGCTGTCCGATCCTCGGCACAGCACGAGCCTGTCCGGGCAGAACGCCCGGCTCGCCTGGTGGGTGCTGGGCGGGTCGACCTTCGACCCGTGGGCGACCGTCGAGCAGTTGGACCCCAGCCACATCCAGCACCTGATCGCAGGGCCGGCGAGCGGCGCGGAAGCCTCCCTTGACGAGGTGTCCCGGTACTGCTCGGTGACTGTGGGCGGCAACGTCGCCCGCGTCGTCGTCCGGGACTGGGTCGAGCAGCCGATCTCCCGGGTCAAGGACAACATCAGGGCCTGGTTCGACGACCACCGGATCGTGGATGCCTGGACCGGTGAGGTGGCCACCATCAGGGTTTCCCAACTCGCCCGGGTGGCGGGTCGGTTCGAGGCCGGACGTAACGGAGGCCCCGGGACGTGGACGAAGTTCGGTGCGTCCGGGGAACACCGGCCGCCTGATCTGTTCCACCGGCTGCTCAGCGCCGCGCTGCTCAAGCGACCGTTGCCGCCGAAGCTGCTCAACCACGTCATCAATCGCATCCGGATCGACGGCCGGCTCGACCCCGGCCGCGCGGCGTTGATCCGGCTCGCCCTGCGCCGTCATCCGACCCTGCCCGAGCATGAACGAGAGAGGCTGACGCCGACCTTGAACGTCGCCCACCAGCAGCCGGCATACGTGTCCGGCCGCATCTTCGCCGTCATGGACGACCTGCAACGCACCGTGTTCCGGGTCGCTGACCAGCGGCTGAACACCACCTTCGCCGAACGATACTTCGGCCGCGCCGTCGACAACCCGCAGGTCGTCATCGTCTCCGGCCGCCGCAACGTGCAGGCATGGCTCAAACGCCTGCGCGGTCCGCTGCGCCGGCCCGGCTGGTCGGACGCCTACGAACGGCGACTCGACGACCTGTTCGTCCAACTCGACGTGATCCCCAGCGCTGCGGTGCTGACGGACAAGGCCCAGTTCATTCTCGGCTACCACCAGCAGCGGGCCGAGATGCGGGCCGAACGCCTCGCCGCCGCCGCGAACAAGAAGAAGACCGACCTGCCCCCGGAGCCCGACGACGTGGCACCGACCGCCGACGACGAAGGAGACGACGCATGAGCGCCGCGCACCTCGACCCGACCCGCCGCCACGACGCCGTCCTGCTGTTCGACGTCAGCGACGGCAACCCCAACGGCGACCCGGACGCCGGCAACCAGCCCCGCACCGACGACGAGAGCGGACAGGGCCTGGTCACCGACGTGGCGATCAAACGCAAGATCCGCGACACCGTGTCGCTGCTGCGCGGCGACGACCCGCGCTACGGCATCTTCGTCGAAGCCGGCCACGCCCTGAACACCCGGATCGACGGCGCCTTCGCCGCCAACCCGCCCAAAATCAGCAACAAGCCGACCCCTGCGGAGAGCGCGGCGGCCCAGCAGTGGCTCTGCCATCACTACTTCGACATCCGCATGTTCGGCGCGGTGCTCAGCACCGGCAAGAGCGGCGGCGCCGGGCAGGTCCGCGGCCCGCTCCAGCTCACCTTCGCCCGCAGCATCGATGCGATCCTGCCCACCGACCACACCATCACCCGGGTCACCCAGACCCGCCAGGATGACATCGACAAAGGTGAGCGCACCGAGATCGGTTCCAAGTGGACCGTCCCGTACGGCCTCTACCGCGCCCACCTGTTCTACTCCGCACCCCGCGCCGCGAAGACCGGCGTCACCAGCGACGACCTCGCCGCGCTGTGGCAGGCCGTCACCGTCATGTTCGACCACGACCGGGCCGCCAGCCGCGGCGAGATGAAGCTCTGCGGGCTGTACGTGTTCAGCCACCCCGACGCCTTCGGAGCCGCACCCTCCGCCGCCCTCACCCAGCGGATCACCGTCAAGCGCACCAACGACGACAAGGCTGCCCGCGCCCACACCGACTACACCCGCAGCATCGACGAGGCCGGGCTGCCCGGCGGCATCGAGCTGACCAAACTGGTCGACCTCTGGCCGTGACCCACGACCACCCCACGGACAGCGGCACCCCCGACCTGCGGGAGGTGCCGCTGTCCGCGCTGGAGCACTACGCCTACTGCCACCGGCAGACCGCCCTCATCCACGTCGAAGGCGTCTGGACCGAAAACGTCGAAACGGTACGCGGCGACCTCAGCCACACCACCGTCGACCTACCCGGCGTCCAACGCCGCCGAGGCCTCACCACCATCCGGTCACTCCCGGTATGGAGCCACACCCACGGCCTACGCGGCATCTGCGACGTCGTCGAGTTCGAGAAGAACACCGCCACACCCGTCGAATACAAGGTCGGACGCTACCAACCCGACGGCCCCGCCGAACTACAACTCGGCGGACAGGCACTCTGCCTCCTCGAAGCCGGCTTCGACGTACCCACCGGATACATCTACTCCGTCGCCGAACGCCGCCGACACCCCGTATCCATCGACCATGACCTGCTCGAACGGGTCATCGCCGCCACCACAGCCGTCCGCCGACTGCTGCACACCCCGACGCTGCCGACGGCACGCAACGACGCCCGCTGCCGGCGATGCTCCCTACGCGAGGACTGCCTCCCCGAACTGACCGACGGCCAACGGCAGACCCCACCCGACCTGTTGACCCCACGACCATTGGGACAGTGGCGTGACTGAACTCCTCAACACCCTCTACGTCCAGACCCCCGGCACCAGCCTGCGCCTCGACGGCGACACCGTGCGCATCTACCACCCCGACCACCCCGGACGTCACCTGCTACCCCTCGTCCGACTCGACCACCTGGTCCTGTTCAGCGGCGTGACCCCCACCGACGACCTGCTCCTGCGCTGCGCCGACGACGGCCGCTCCGTCAGCTGGCTCACCGGCAGCGGACGGTTCCGCGCCGGCCTGGTCGGCCCCACCCACGGCAACCCGCTGCTACGCCAGGCCCAACACCGCGCCGCCGACTCACCGGAACGCCAACTCCCCATCGCGGTCGCCCTCGTCGCCGGCAAAATCCACAACGCGCGACAAGTGCTGCTCCGCACCGCCCGGGACACCAGCGGCCACCGACAGACCGCACTACGCGCCACCGCCGAACTCCTCGCCCGACGACTCGAACTCCTCACCACCGCCACCAGCACCAACGAAATCCTCGGCATCGAAGGCATCGCCGCACGCGACTACTTCGCCGCCATGCCCTACCTCCTCGGCGACAACACCGACTGGAAGGCATCCGGCCGCAACAAACGACCACCCACCGACCCCCTGAACTGCCTGCTCTCCTTCCTCTACGGCATGCTGCGCGTCGCCGTGCAGGGTGCACTCGAACAGGTCGGACTCGACCCCTACATCGGCTTCCTCCACGCCGTCCGGCCCGGCAAACCCGCCCTCGCCCTCGACCTGATGGAAGAATTCCGCCCCCTCCTGGCAGACCGCCTCGCCCTCACCATGCTCAACAGACGCGAGCTGACCCCCACCGACTTCGAAGAACTACCAAACAAGGCATACCGACTCACCGACAGCGGACGCAGAACTGTGCTGGCCGCCTGGCAACAGAGCCGACAACGCGACTGGCCGCACGCCCAACTCGGCCGCCAGGTACCCGCCGCGCTGCTCCCCCTCGTGCAAGCCCGACTACTCGCCCGCCACCTTCGCGGAGACACGGTCGCCTACCAGCCGTGGACGGTGAACTGAACGTGGACCTGCTCGTCACCTACGACGTCGAAACGGTCACCCCACAGGGACAACGCCGACTCCGCAAAGTCGCCAAGATCTGCGAAGGGTACGGACACCGCGTACAAAAATCGGTCTTCGAAGTAGTCTGCCGCGACACCGACAAGGTCCGCTTCGTCGCCGCCCTCCAAGACGCCATCGACCCCACCCAGGACAGCATCCGCATCTACCACCTGCCAGCCCACGCCCTCGACGACGTCGAACACCTCGGCAAACCACGACCCATCGACCCACGCGGAGCCCTAGTGATCTAGGAACCTCCAGTGGACACGAAAAGCCCGGAGGGTTCCGAGGTGGGAAACCTGTATCAGATGGACGAAACGGACTACGAGCAAGTCGATGAGGGATCGTCTGATCGCTATATTCGCTGCTCGTGAACCGCTGCGCCCGGCCACCGCGCCGGGCGAGGATCGCAACTCGCAGGCCAGCTCCGGCGCCCTCTCTCAGGCGCAGGCTGCGCCCGGCCACCGCGCCGGGCGAGGATCGCAACATCTCCTCGAAGATGATGAACTTCCGCTGTCCGGGAACGCTGCGCCCGGCCACCGCGCCGGGCGAGGATCGCAACCCGGGTGACGGTGCCCCCGTCGGCGCGGCGGCGGAGCTGCGCCCGGCCACCGCGCCGGGCGAGGATCGCAACGATCATCCGTCCGCGCGCCGGCGACCACCCGTAGTCGGCTGCGCCCGGCCACCGCGCCGGGCGAGGATCGCAACATCTCCGCCGAGCCGCTGCTGGGTCCGCTCCCGTCGCGCTGCGCCCGGCCACCGCGCCGGGCGAGGATCGCAACCACGCGTCGTACGTCTCCAGGGGCGATTTCCCGTGCGGCTGCGCCCGGCCACCGCGCCGGGCGAGGATCGCAACTCGATGGGTGCTGCGGTCACGCCTCTGCCCTCCCGAGGCTGCGCCCGGCCACCGCGCCGGGCGAGGATCGCAACAAGGTGGGCGCACAGTCGGTCGACGACGAGCCCTGGCTGCGCCCGGCCACCGCGCCGGGCGAGGATCGCAACGTCGGGCCTGGGTACATGGGCGCGATGACGCTGTGGCTGCGCCCGGCCACCGCGCCGGGCGAGGATCGCAACGTCGGGCCTGGGTACATGGGCGCGATGACGCTGTGGCTGCGCCCGGCCACCGCGCCGGGCGAGGATCGCAACCTCCGCCGAGCTGCGCCGGGAGATCGAGAAGATCCGGGCTGCGCCCGGCCACCGCGCCGGGCGAGGATCGCAACACGACGCGTACCGGACGCGCCGCACGCGCCCCCGCCTAGTGCCGTGACCACGAACGTTGACGGTGTTGGGGTCAGGCTGCGCGGGTGGTGGGTTGGCCCCAGCGTCGTTGGCGTTCGCTGCGGACGCGGGCGCGTTCGCGGCGTTGGGCGGCCAGGACGTCGGGGTGGCGGGCGTTGGCGTTGCGCCAGCGCAGGTAGGCGTGCAGTTTCCGGGTCAGCGTCGGGTGGTTCGGGTGGTTCGAGCCGGCGATGACGAAGGTGCGTAGCGGTCCGAACTGGGCCTCGATCGGGTTGGCCCAGGAGGCGTAGGTCGGGGTGAAGCAGAGCTCGACCTTGTTCCGGGCCGCCCATCTGCGGATCTTGCGGCCTTTGTGCGCGGACAGGTTGTCCAGGATCACGTAGATCGGTGCCCCGTCCGGGCGGGCGGCGCGGATCGACTTCAAGGCGGCGAGGCTGTTCGCGGCGCTCTTGCGACGCCGCACGACGCCCCAGAGTTGGTCGTCACCGACGGAGTAGCAGCCGTGGAACTGCCGCACGCCGTGCAGCTTGTGGTAGTTCGCCGGTAGCCGGTGCGGATGGCCCGCGGGCGCCCAGCCGGTGCCGGCCTGCGGGCGGATGACCAGGGGCCCGAACTCGTCGAAGGCAAACACCCGCTGCGGGAAGTGGCTGCTCACCTGCTCGATCCGGGCGAGCTTGACGTCCCGGTCGGGGTCGGTGGACTCCTTCCACGTCTTCGTCCGCTGGAACGTGATCCGATGCCGGTGCAGGATCTGCCGCAACCTCTCCCGCCCCACCCGGACCCGCCGAACGGCATGCGAGCCCAGGTGCTCGGCGAGTTTGCGGACACTCCACCGGGTGAAGGGCCGCCCCAGCTTCTCGGGGCGGGTGTTGGCCGTCTCGACGATGAACGCCTCGTCATCGGGACTGATCTGGCGGGGACGGCCACCCGCCCACTGAGGGTCCAGGCTGGCCATCCCCATCTCGTTGAACCGGTGGATGACCTGCCGGATCGTGTCCTCGTCGGCCTGCACGAGACGGGCGATCGCCTGCACCGTGTTCCCGCCGGCCGAGGCGAGCACGACCATCGCCCGCCGAAGGCGGATCGGCGAGCCGGTACCTCTACGAGTGATCCTCAGCAGCTGCTGACCCTCCTGGTCACTGAGCCGCCGAACGCGAACGGGTTCTGCCACCGCCACAGCCTGACCGCCACGACCCCGCCCAGCCGACAGGCCAGACGGCGTGTCACCCAACACCGCGAACATTCGTGGCCACGGCACTAGCTGCGCCCGGCCACCGCGCCGGGCGAGGATCGCAACCGCGACCGGCGGACGGCGGCGTGCGCCGGGGTGGTGCTGCGCCCGGCCACCGCGCCGGGCGAGGATCGCAACCTGGATCTTCGCCACGTACACCCCGACCGCCGCCCCGGCTGCGCCCGGCCACCGCGCCGGGCGAGGATCGCAACCGCCTTCGGGGTGGGAAGCGGCTTGGCGGCGGCCTCAGCGCTGCGCCCGGCCACCGCGCCGGGCGAGGATCGCAACGTGTACGAGCAGCGCGGCATCCTGCCCCGGGCGGCTCTGGCTGCGCCCGGCCACCGCGCCGGGCGAGGATCGCAACGAAGACCACGACAAGCGGATGCTCGCCCAATACACCGCTGCGCCCGGCCACCGCGCCGGGCGAGGATCGCAACGGTGTGGTGCGTTCGGTTGACCCCTGTTTGGGGGTGCTGCGCCCGGCCACCGCGCCGGGCGAGGATCGCAACCCGGATGTGCCAGCCCCACCAGCAGCCCGGCCGCCAGGCTGCGCCCGGCCACCGCGCCGGGCGAGGATCGCAACGCGCCGGCGCGGTGGGTGGTGACGTTGACCGTGGCACGCTGCGCCCGGCCACCGCGCCGGGCGAGGATCGCAACTGCAACACCAACACCGCCATGAAGCTGAGCGGCCAGCTGCGCCCGGCCACCGCGCCGGGCGAGGATCGCAACTTCAAGGCCGCCGCCTACCGCGCGTTGGTCGAGCCCGCTGCGCCCGGCCACCGCGCCGGGCGAGGATCGCAACGACCAGGCGTTCCAGGCTGCCTCGCCAGCCGACCGGGCTGCGCCCGGCCACCGCGCCGGGCGAGGATCGCAACGAGGGCGAGACCGGAGTGTCGGGCAAGGGTTACGCGCTGCGCCCGGCCACCGCGCCGGGCGAGGATCGCAACTCCTCCACCTCGGCGGTCACCTCGGCCTTGGAGGTGTTGCTGCGCCCGGCCACCGCGCCGGGCGAGGATCGCAACGACAAGACGGGACGCCCAGAGGCCTATCAGGGCACGGGCTGCGCCCGGCCACCGCGCCGGGCGAGGATCGCAACACCCTCGCGCGGTGGCTGCCGAACCGGCCCATCGAGCTGCGCCCGGCCACCGCGCCGGGCGAGGATCGCAACGCGCCGGGGTGGTTGACCGGCCGGGCCTGGCCGTAGGCGGCTGCGCCCGGCCACCGCGCCGGGCGAGGATCGCAACCGGTGACCGGCATGGCGGACGACATCGGCCAGGGCGGCTGCGCCCGGCCACCGCGCCGGGCGAGGATCGCAACAGGTTGGTGGCGTGGATCTGCATCATCTCGAAGCTCATGCTGCGCCAGGCCACCGCGCCGGGCGAGGATCGCAACGCCCCAGTTCCAGTCAACGATCCGCGCCGCCGCCTGGCTGCGCCCGGCCACCGCGCCGGGCGAGGATCGCAACGGCCACACCTCGCCGAGTGCGCCTTCGTAGCCGTCGTGGCTGCGCCCGGCCACAGCGCCGGGCGAGGATCGCAACGAGGGGGTCGTGCCTGGCCTGGACTCGACGAACACAAGCTGCGCCCGGCCACCGCGCCGGGCGAGGATCGCTTGGTTGGGTACGCCGCATCAGCCGGACTTATTCGGGCGGTCCGGGGTCCTATGACGACGGTCCGGCTTTCGGGGCGACGGCCGCCCGGATAGGGTGTCCCTGGCGAGGCCGTGATCGTCCCGGTACGGGTCAAACGGCCTCCCGTTTACCCCCAAACACCTGCTGATCGTCGACTGCCGGTGACATCATGGCCCATTCCGCGATCGTGTTTGTGCAGCTCAGTGGCAGCTCGTAGTGAATGTTGACAAGCCGGGAACCGTGAGATTCGGGCAGCGTGGGTCGACGGTTCGATTCCATCTTGGGCTGCAGCTCCGCTTCGCCGCACCAGCCAGGGGGCATGACTGGGCAGGCGGCAAGGGCGTGTCACCGGCGGCTACAGTTCAGAATTCAATAGCAATGTCATCATCCATGCGCTGCGGCGGTGGGGTTGCAGTATCGATCTCCCCGCCGACACGAACCTCTACCGGTCGCGGGCGGGGCGCGATGAGCGCGGACGCTGGTCGTAAACATGCCGACATCGAGCGGCCGGAACCTGACGGGGACGGCAGGGCCTTGCGGGCAGCCCTGAGATGCCTGTTCGGGACGATATCCCTTCCCACGACTCGCCCCCAGGGTCTATCAGGACAGCCATCCGCATCGTCGCGGCGCTACTGCCAGTTTTGTCCCAGCGCCTTCTGCGTGGTTCAAGCGACGACGCCGGATTCCGGCGCACGTGAGCCGCTGCGACGCTCCTTGCCGCCCCTCACTGAGGTTCGAGCACGGCGAACGACCCGTACGAAGGGATCCGACCTCGGCAGGTAGAGGTGGGGGCCGTCGATCATGGAGTTGTGGTGGGAACAAAATCTGCCCAAATGCCTCTTGAACGGGCACCACAACTCCATGATCGACGGAAGCGTCGTTGGCGGATGTCGAGTCACCTGTAGGAATTCCATGTGGCGGGCATGATGATTGTGTCGGGCGCCTGGCCTGCCGACCGCTTTGATTCCTGTGGGATCGTGGAGTCCGTGCTTGCTGAGAGTTGGCGTGCGACCTTGTGCGCTTGGATCGAATTCAACGCGAGGATGTGTGCCCAGAACGTGTGAATGTGGGTGGTCTGGCCGACGAGCCATATGTTCTCTGGCCGTGCGCATCGGTCGAGGCGTACACGCAGGTCGTTGTCGAGGTGGTCTAGGGCGGTAGCGGCCGGGGGTGGGTCGGTGAGGTATACCGTTCGATCGTCGATGTGCAGCACGGGCGGGTTGAAGCCAACGGCTGTGACCACGTAGTCGAAACTCTGCTGTCCGCGACGATGCAAATCGACGTCGAAGCCTGCGTCCCTGGCGATCACGCGCGCCGGGTTGTAGGAGGAAACTTCGAGCTGTCCGGCGTCGATGTGTCGGATCAGCGCCCTGGCGTTTTCGGCGACCATGGAGCTGGCGTAGCGCCACGTGACGTGTCGGTAGGCGGTCAGGAGATCCCTCTGCTTGGCAGGCGGCAACCCTACCGTCCAGGCGATTACCTGGTCGACCAACGGGAAGATGATGGTCTGCCAGGATGAGCGGCCCGTCTCAAGGAGCTCCACCTCCTCGCGCAGCCGTAGGGTGGCGTCGTCGGCGAATGACAACTGTTCCCGCAGCGGGATGTGAGAGACCGTGCGTATCGCCCGCACGACAATCCGAGCGATCTTCAGGCCGAGGAGTGGGTCGTCCGGGTCAAGGGCGGTGATTTCGGTCAGCGACGGAATGGTTGCTGGTGCTGGTACCAGTCGGTCGCGCACTGCCGGTAAGAGCCCGGTTCGTGAGGCCATGGTGACCTGATGTCCGTCGTGGCACAGTGCGATAGCCGCGTCCACCGCCGACTGGCCAGTGCCCAGCACGAGCACGCGAGAGTTGGGTCGGGTGAGGCGCTGTCGTAGCTGAGGCACCGGAAACGGTGAGGCTAGCAGCCGTGGGTGATGCTGGTAAGGAGCGAAGCCGGCGGCGACCTTGTAGCTGTTGAAGCCGATGGAGACGACGACTCGGTCGAACTCTTGAGAGGGGCCGTCGTCGAGGAGGACCTCGCACCGCCCGTGGTCGACGATGCGGATCGCAGTCGCCCGAGCCGCGTGGTGGGTCACGTGAATACCGCGGCTGGCGGCGCGCTCGGCGTATTGTCGATAGCGGGTCCGTACGTACTCGCCGACGAGATCGCGTGGGACGATGGACTCGGCCTTCGCGGGCTGGCCGCTACTGGCGAGATAGTCGAGGAAGTCGTTGGGCTCATCGGCTATCAGCGAGTTGATGGCCGCCGACGTGTTGCACCGCATGAGTCGATCTTCCGGATTGAAAGCTGGGCCTCGCCCCGGCGCCATCGGATCGATCAACGTGACGGAATCCACGTCCGAAGCGTCGCGCACCAGGTTGCCAAGCACGCCAACTCCGTTGCTGCTGGCGCCGATGATGCAGATCGTGCGTCCCACAGAATTCCCTTACAGTGGCGATGAGGTCTTGCCTCCGGTGCCCTTTGGCCGACGCTGGTGATCCCGGGCGACGGAACAGGGCATTCTGCGCAAGCGGTTGAATGGTTGATGCTGCGAAGAGCCTTCAAGCTAACCCCAACGGAAGCCCCGGGCCCTGGATCGCAGTTGGAGGGCACCTCTCGACAAGGGGACGGGCCCCCGGGCCGGAGAGTCTGGGGGGCTGCTCGCGACCGCACTCTACGCGAGGCTCGCTCCGTTTCAGGAAATCTAAGCCGCAACTGCCTCGACGATCGAGATGTAACTGTCGCTGGCTACGACACGCGTCATCCTCAGGCCGGCATCGGCGAGGAGCTTTCGGAAGTCGGCCTGCGTGCGTTCACGCCCGGGGTATATTCCCATTACGATCATATCCATCAGCTTGCTCAGGTGCGGTTCATCATTCGGCGGGACGACCGCGTCGAATACCAGCACCCGTCCGCCGGGGTTCATGGCGCGTCGGCAGTTCCGCAGTATGAGCGAGGCTCGTTCATCGTCCCAGTCGTGGGTGATGTACTTGAGTAGGTAGATGTCGCCCGGTGGGCATTCCTTGAAGAAGTCCCCGGCGACGGTTTCCCAGCGGTCGTCGGCACCGAGTTCGCCCAGCTTGTGCCCAGCGAGCACATGCTCTTGGTCGTACAAGATGCCCCTCAGGTCGGGGTTCTGCTGCAAGACCAGCAGTAGGAGGCTGCCATAGCCGCCGCCAACGTCGACCACGGTGCGCCCCTTGGGAAAATCGTAGCTCCGCACCGGGGACTGAATTTCCGGCTGCGACATCGACGCCATTCCGGAGTGGAAGCTCTCTTCTGGTGGCAGATCACTGCCCCAGTGTTCCCAGACGCTCTTTCCGAAGATCTCCTCGAACGAGACTGCTTCTCCACGCAGGGACGTGGCAAGCTCGCCACACGACACCCACAGGGCCTTACTCGTGATCATCATAATGGCGTTTCGCGCCGACAGTGGATCGTCCTTACGCAGCAGCTCGCTCGTGGGTGTCTGCGCATAGCGATCCTGATCGTCTTTCCGGAAAACGCCGCGCGTGACAAGCAAACGAAGCAGCCGATACAGCTTCTGACCGTCCGTGCCCGTGACCTGGGCAATCTCCTGTAGGGTTTTCGGGCCACTCGCGAGATGGTCGGAAATGCCGAGAATCGCTGCGGCGCGCAGCGCGGCCGGATAGGTGTACGCCATCGACTGCTCCAACAGGAAGAGCCCTGCCGACTCTCTGGCCCTGTCTCTATCTGCAACCTCACGGATGACACTCACAGGCCGGGCCCTTTCTCGCGATTTGACCTTGGCGCAGGCAAAGGCTAGCTGCGGCGCCGACGCCCAGTACCCAAGAAGTCTGGACGCAAATACGGTGGAGATCGAGGCGAGCAGGGCAGCGAGCCGACTCGGCGTTCTACGCCAAGACCGTGATCAGCACCTGCCGCCGCCGGAGAATCCGGTTCTCGATTACCTGCCGGATCGACGCGAAGATCCGCAAAGCGTCCTACGGCGCAGAAGATCCGTGCAGACCCGACATGGGGGGGCGGCGATATGTGGCAGGTCCTTGCCGCGCAGGCCGAGGTGCCCGGCGATGGCGGCCCGACAGGTCCGGGCCGCGCCGAACCTCCAGCTCGGGTATGGCCCGCCCGAGAAGACGGGATGTCCTGTGCCTGCGCCGATCGACGCCCGCCCGACTCGGTCGACGACGCCCGGATCGGTCAGCGTCCGCCGCGGATCAGGTCGAGCGGGGCGGTGCGGATGCCGAAGTGCTGCCGTAGGGCGCGGCCGGCGGCGTGCAGCCCGGACATGCCGTGCACGGCCGGTCCGGGTGGGGTGGAGGCCGAGCAGAGGTACACGCCGGGCAGCGGGGTCCGGTACGGGTCCCAGCGGGCCGCCGGCCGCATCACCAGCTGCCAGCCGGTGAGTGCCCCGCCGGAGATGTCCCCGCCGACGTAGTTCGGGTTGTGGCTGCTGGCCTGCGCCGCCGGCACCACGTGGGTGGCCAGGATCAGGTCGCGGAAGCCGGGTGCGAAGCGTTCCACCTGGGCGACGATCTGGTCGCTGACGTCGCGTGGGGAGCCGTTCGGCACGTGCGCGTACGTCCAGAGCACCTGCTTGCCGGCGGGTGCGCGGGTCGGGTCGACCACGCCGGGCTGCACCGCGAGCACGTAGGGGCGTTGCGGGTGCCGGCCGCGTACCACCGCGGTTTCGGCGATCCGGGCCTCGGTGGCCGAGCCGACCAGGTGCAGGGTGCCGGCGCGGGCACAGTCCGGATCCGCCCACGGCACCGGCCCGGAGAGCGCGAAGTCGACCTTGCAAGCGGCCCCGCCGTACCGGAAGGAACGCAGACTGTTCACGTAGCCGGCGGGTAGCCGGTCGCCGGCGATGCGCAGCAGGCCGGCGGGGGAGACGTCGAGCAGGACCGTGCGGGCCGGCGGCAGTTGGGCCAGGTCGTCGATCCGGTCGCCGGTGACCACCCGGCCGCCGAGGTGCCGTAGCCGGTTCACCATGGCGTCGGTGATCGCCCGGCTGCCACCCGCGGGGACCGGCCAGCCGACCGCGTGTCCGAGGGTGGCCAGCAGCAGGCCGGCCCCGGCCGGGGCGAGCCGGCGCGGTGGGGCGATCGCGTGCGCCGCGACCCCGGCCAGCAGTGCGGCGGCCTCCTCGGTGCGGAACCGGGCCGCCGCGGCCGGGGTGCCCTGTTCCAGGGTGCGGATTCCGAGCAGCAGTGCGGCGAGCGGGTCGCGGGGCACCCGGCGCAGGTCGGACATGGCCGTGTCGACCACTCCCGACCAGCGTCGGACCAGTGGCCCGAGCAGGGACCGCCAGGCCGCCCCGTCGGGACCCAGCCCCTCGGCGGTGCGGTCCAGGTCGCGCCAGGCCAGCGCCGCCCGCCCCCCGTCGAGCGGGTGGGCGTAGGGGATCTCCGGTTGCAGCAGCCGGACGCCGTGCGCGGCCAGGTCGAAGGCGCGGAAGAAGGGCGAGGCGAGGGCCATCGGGTGCACCGCCGAGCAGACGTCGTGGTGGAACCCGGGCAGGGTCAGCTCCTCGGTCCGGGTGCCACCGCCGGTGGTCCCGGCGGCCTCGTGAACCTGGACGCTCAGCCCTGCCGAGGCGAGGACCAGTGCGGCGGCCAGCCCGTTCGGGCCGGAGCCGACCACCACCGCGTCGAGTCCGCCGGTTGCCGTCTGCGCTGCCATGGTGTGCCCTTCCCGCCTCAGACCAACGCCTGTTCCGCAGCCAGGCTGGCGTAGAGCGCGTCGGTGCGGACCAGTTCCGGATGCGAACCCACGGAACGTGCCGTGCCATTCTCCAGTACGACGATCTTGTCGGCGGCGAGGACCGTGGAGAGCCGGTGCGCGACCACGACCACGGTGGTCCGGCGGGAGATGTCCTGGATCACCTCGCGCAGGGCGGCTTCGTTGGCGGCGTCCAGTTGCGAGGTCACCTCGTCGAGCAGCAGCAGCCGGGGACGGCGCAGCAGGGCGCGGGCCAGCGCGATCCGTTGCCGCTCGCCGCCGGACAGGGAGAGCCCCCGGTGCCGGATCGGGGCGTCCAGGTCGTCGCCGAGCCGGTCCAGCAGGGTGCCGAGCCGGGTGGTTCGCAGCACCGCCCGGATCTCCTCGTCGGTGGCGCCGGGGGTGGCGTACGCGACGTTCTCCCGCAGTGTGCCGGCGAGCACCGCGACGTCCTGCTCGACGTACCCGATGGTGGCGCGCAGTTCGGCCAGCGGCCAGTCGGCCAGCGGCCGGCCGTCGACGAGGATCCGGCCCTGGTGCGGGTCGGCGAAGCGTTCGATCAGGGCGAGCACCGTGGTCTTGCCGGAGCCGGAGGGCCCGACCAGGGCGGTCAGCCCGCCGGCCGGCACGGTCAGGGTGAGGTCGCGCAGGGCCGGTTCGTCCCGGTCGGGGTAGCGGAAGCTGACCTGTTCGAACACCACCTCCGCCGGCCCGGGGGCCGCCCCCGCCCCGGTCGTGGTGGTCGGCCTGCCGGCTTCCGCCGGCCCGGCCGGGGCACCGGTTGCGGTGGTCGCCGCGGTGGCGGCCCTGACCGGCGGCGCGGGGGGCAGGTCGATCGGTTCGGTGGGCAGTGCGTCGATCTCGGCGATCCGGGTCAGCGCCGCCCGCCCGATCTGCAGGTAGGTGCCGGCACCGACGAGTTGCATCACCGGGTGGCTCAGGTAGGCCACGTAGAGCAGGAAGGCCACCAGCGCCGAGACCGGCATCGCCCCGCTGGCCACCCGCGCGCCGCCGACCCCGAGCACGACCAGGAACGCGACCTGGATGGCCAGGCCGGCGCTGGTGCCGGCGACCGAGCCCCAGCGGGCCAGGCTCACCCCCTGCCGGTACGCGGTCAGCGCCGCCGCGTCGATCCGGGCCGCCTCGGTGGCCTCGGTGCCGGAGGCCTTCATGGTGGTGAACGCGCCCAGCGCCCGTTCCAGGGCGGCGCCCATGTCGCCCACCGACTCCTGGGAGCGCAGCGCGGCGGCACGGATGCGGGGCATCAGCAACCCCATGATGACCACCAGGAGCACCACCACGACCGCGGTCACGCCGAGCAGGGTCAGGTCGACCACCGCCATCAGCGCTACCGCGCCGAGCAGCATGACGCCGCCGGTGAAGATGTCGATCAGGGACTGGCTGGCGATCTGCCGCAGCAGCATGGTGTCCCCGGCGACCCGGGCCAGCAGGTCACCGGGGGCCTGCCGCTGCAACGCCGGCACGGTGAGCCGCAGCAGGTGCCGGACCAGGCCGCGCCGCCCGTCCAGGGCGACCGCCTCGGCGGTGCGCAGGATCAGGTAGTTGCCGACGCCGAGCAGCACGGCGGCGATGATCACCAGCCCGGTCAGCACGACCAGCGCCCGACCCACCCCCTGCCCGGCGGTGAGGCCGTCGATCAGTGCCTTGGCGGCCAGCGGCTGGGCCAGCCCGAGCAGGCTGGAGACGAGCAGCAGCACGGCGGCGGCCACGAACGGACCCCGGTGGGGTCGGACGTATCCGGCGATCATGCGCAGCCAGTGCCGTTCACCGGCGGCCGGGGTGCTCACCGGTCACCCGGGGCGCGGTAGACGGTGACGTACATCGGTTCCACGCCGGTGAACTCGTTGCCGGCCCAGTCGCTGTGCCGGGCCACCCGGAGCAGGCCGGCCTGTTCGGCGTACCCGTCGACCTCGTCGGGGGTGGTGAGGCGGCTCAGCTCCGAGGCGATCCGGGAGCGGCCCTCGGAGATCCAGATGTGCGCCAGGTGCCAGATGCCGTTCGCCACGTCGATGGTGGAGTACGACAGCAGCCCGGTGTCCTGGCCGGGGTAGGGCACGAAGAAGGAGTCGCGGGCCCGGCCCTGGTTGAGCACGGCCAGCGCGAACTGCGGGTTGTGGGTCTCCACCACGAGGAGCCCGCCGGGGGCCAGCCGGGCGGCGGCGGCCTGCATCACCCGTTGCTGCTCCTGCGGGTCCAGCAGCATCGACAGGGTGCCGCAGATGCAGTAGACCAGGCCGTACCGGCGCTCGTCGGACCAGTGGCGGATGTCGCCGTGCACCGGCGTGACCGGGCGGGGTCGCTCGGCGAGGGCGGCCCGCAGCGCGTCGAGCATCTCCGGCGACGAGTCCACCCCGACGATCTCGCCGACCCGGTCGGCCAGCGGCAGGGCGATCCGGCCGGTGCCGACGCCAAGTTCCAGGGTGGGTGCTCCGCCGCCCGGGTGCAGGCCGGCGAGGTACGCGACGGCCGGCTCCGCCGCCGCCCCGCCGGGGAAGAGTTGGTCGTAGAAGTCGACGAACTGGCGTCCGTAGCCGCTGTCGGCGATCTCAGTCATCTCGGGGTGCCCTCCGGCAACGGTTCGAACGGGGAGACCAGCAGGTAGTCCGGCTGGTGGGATTCGTCGTAGCCGGCGCTGCGGGCGATCACGAACTGGAATCCCCGGGGTACGTCCACGTCGGCGTACTGCCGGCGTACGGCGTGCGCGACGAAGTCCCGCAGCACCTCGTACGGCGGGGTGGCGGTGATCTCGACGCCGGGGGTGCCCAGGTGCACGATCAGGTCGGCGCAGATGTCGAAGATCGCCTTGTCCTGCCGGCGTTCCGGGAACCAGAGCACCTGCCGCCAGTGCCGGCGCGGGATGTGGGTGGTCTCCACCCACCGGGTCTGCGCGCCGTCGGCGGTGAGCACCCGGTGCAGGACGTGGAAGTCGTGCTGCGCCGGTTCGGGGGCGAAGAAGCGCCAGTTGCCGATGAGCAACCCGGGCACGTCGTAGCGGCGGAACCGGTCGAAGACCTGTTGCGGGTGCTGGCTGAGCACGGTCACCCCGAACCAGCCGACCAGGCCGGCGGTGATCGCCGTGGTCAGTGGCCGCAGGTCGGAGCCGACCCGGCGGCTCATCGCCGGACCTCCGGCTCCGGCTGGGTGACGTCGTCGACGAACGCGGTGAGGATCGTGACGACCTCGGCGGACCGGTCGGCGTCGGTGAGGATCTCGTCGTGGTCGGCGTCGGCGATCAGGTGCCGCTGCGCCCGGGGTGCCGCCGCGGCGAACTCGTCGTGCAGGTCGGCCTGGACGGCGTCGGCACGCGCGGTCCGCCCGGCCGTCACCACCACCAGCGGTACGTCGATCCGGGGCAGCCCGGTGCTCTCGTCGTCGAAGCGTTCCTGCACCACCCGCCACTCCCGCCGGGCGGCGGCCCACAGGTGCGGGTCGCGGTACTGGGCCAGGGCCAGCGGGCGGACGGACTCGGGCAGCCGGTCGATCCAGGGGGCCCGGGGCAGCAGCGAACCGAACCCGGCCCGCAGCGAACCGGGCATGATGGCCAGGGTGCTGGTCAGCGCCCGGCCGCCCTCGGCCTGCCGCAGCGAACGGCGTAGTTCGGCGGGGTGGCTGGAGTCGACCAGGGCCACCCCGCGTACCTGTCCGCCGAGTTGTTCGGCGGCGAGCAGGGCCAGGTAGCCGCCGAGTGAGTGGCCGACCAGGACCACCGGGCGGTCGCCGGCCACGTGCCGGGTCAGCTCGACCAGGTCGTCGACCATGGTCTCGAACCGGTACTCCCCGGTGCCCCGGTAGCGGCTGGCGCCGTAGCCGGCCCGCTGGTAGGTGACCGTGGTGAACCGGTCACCGAGCGGACCGGCGATCCGCTCCCAGTGCTCGGCGGTGGCGGCCATCCCGCTCTCCAGCACCACCACCGGCCCGTCACCGGGGGCCCCGCCGGACCGCGCCCCAGCCCCGCTGGACTGCTCGCCGGTCGGGTCGGGCGGCGGGTTGCCGGCGTACCGGTAGGACAGGACGTTGCCGGCGGCGGTGGTGACGGTGCGCTCGTCGCCGCGCCCCCGCTCGATCAGCCGACGCCGGCGGATCCGGGCGACCTGGCCGGCGGTGAAGAGCACCAGACCGGCGGCCGCCGCCACGGCGGGCAGGGTGTCGTCGCGCCGGAAGCCGGCCGCGTCGCCGGTGCGTTCCCGGGGCCGGGTGGTGTAGGCGATCGCCGGATAGGTGGAGGTGAACGCCCAGAAGAACCGGCCGAGCCCCATCACCCGCGCGTTGACCAGGTGAAACGCCCCGGCGGTGGCGAGTAGGTACGGCGCGGGACGGCCCTTCGCGGCGTAGGCCAGCGGGAACGCGCACTCCATCGCCAGCACCCCGTGGGCGGCGAGTTTCGTCAGCCGGGGGTAGCGGCGCATCAGCTGCCAGACCTGCGGGTCGCCGTAGGTGAGGGTCCGGGTGATGCCGGGCAGGGCGCGTCCGCTGCGCCAGGTCTCGCTGGGTAGCTTCGCCCAGCCGGAGACCGTGTACGACAGCACCGACTGCAGGGCGACGAACCAGAGGCAGGCGTCGACCACGGCGGGTCGGCGCTGGCCGGCGCGGGCGGCGGTGGTGAGCGCCTGGACCAGGAAGGAGACCTGGTCGGCGCCGTCGCTGCCGTAGAGGTGCTGGGCGTGCAGCGCGGCCTGGCTGCCGGTGAGCACCGCGTTCGCGGCGACCCGCTGCCGGCGGCTCAGCGGCAGCCAGAGTGCGGCCGCCGCGACGGCCCGGCTGACGTGCAGCGCGGTGGCGACCCGGTCGTTGGCGGCCAGGTCCAGCGCCCGGGTCAGGCGGGGGGCGTGCTCGTGGAAGGTACGCCGGTTGACCGCCCAGTTGTTCGCCCCGCCCCGCTGCCGGTCCCGGCTGCGGGTGAGGTACTCCAGGCTGGCGAAGAGGTGGGTCACCGAGCTGATCCGCTCGGTCCAGCTCAGCACGGCGGAGCGGTCGAACGTGGCGGGCGGCCGGAGCCGGCGGTGCCAGGGTGCTCTCTTCATGGGTCAGTGCTTCCTGATGGTGCGGGGAGGACCGGGAGGGGACGGGGGCCGGTGGACCGCCGCGGCGGTCCACCGGCCCGGGTGCTGCTACCGCGATCGCGTCATCACTTCGGGGCCGGCGGCTTGGTCCCGCCGAGGTTGCGCCCGGCGACGTAGCCGGCGCCGAACAGCGCCGCCACCGAGCCGACCAGGCCGACGCCGGCCGCCACGCTGACGATGGTCGCCGGAGTGGCCAGCACCGGCATGCCGCCGACGTGGTTGCGCGCCTCGTCGCTGTGGATCGGGATGGTGGCGAGGGCGGGGTCCGCGTTCACCCTGTTGGCGAGAACGGACATGGATCACCTCCTGGGGTACGGGTTGTCGGGCAGCTACTTCGGCAGTGGCCTGGTGCCCTCGGCCATGTTGCGGACGATGCCCACCATGTAGCCGGCGTGGAACGCCACGGCGCCGACGGCGACGCCGAGCGCCACCGCCGTCGGGGTGGCGAGCACCGGGGTGAGTCCGGCCAGCCCGTGGGCGTTGCGGTCGGCCTCGGTGAGTTCACCGAACATCTCCAGGGAGATGTCGTTGGTGTGGTCGACAAGTGCGGTCATCTGGTTCACCTCCCTCCGAAAGCTCTCAGCCAGTGTGAAAGGCAGCGCGCGCGCCGTTCATCTCAGCTAAAAATCATGAATCGCTAGGATGTCCGAGGGGGTCGCCGCCGTCAACCACGGGAAACGGAGTCCACCCGATCCGACGAGGGGAGGGGCACCACATGGACCACCCGAGCACGGGCACCCTCGCCGAGAAGATCAACAGACTCTTCGAGGTGGTCCGCCGCCCCGACCGGGAGCAGTACCGCAACGAGGAGGTGGCCACCGCCTGCCGGACGGCCACCGGGGAGAGCTTCTCCACCACGTACCTCTGGCAGTTGCGCAACGGCCGGCGGACCAACCCCACCAAACGGCACCTGGAGGCCCTCGCCCAGTTCTTCCAGGTACCGGCGGCGTACTTCTTCGACGACGAGCAGAGCGCGCGGATCGTCGAGGAACTGGAACTGCTCGGCGCGCTGCGCGACAGCGCCGTCCGCCAGATCGCACTGCGTGCGGTCACCCTCTCCCCGGAGGGGCTGGACACCATCAGCGACATGATCGAAGCTATCGGGCGGCGGGAGGCACGCCGCGCCGGGCCGACCGGCGTGCGGCTGCCCGAGCCCGGCACGGGCGGGCCGGTGGAGCACGATGGCGGTTGATCGGGACATGTGGCGCCGGTGCCAGCGGATCGTCGACGCGCTGTCGATCCCGACGCCATTCGAGCCGACCCGATTCGTCGACGCGCTGGCCCACCAGCGGGGCCGACCGGTCGAGCTGGTGCCGATGCCCGGCGGAGCCAGCCAGTGCGGCGCACTGGTCGCCACCGACCAGGCCGACTACCTCTTCTACGCCACCAGCACCACCCGGCTGCACCAGGAACACATCCTGCTGCACGAGGTCGGGCACCTGCTCTGCGGCCACGTCGACGACCGCTCGTTGGCCGACCTGCCCGCCCTGCTGCTGCCGAACCTCTCCACCGACCTGGTCCGCCGGGTGCTCGGCCGATCCGACTACTCGGCCGCCCAGGAGCAGGAGGCCGAACTGGTCGCCTCGATGATCGCCCACCGCGCCCGCCGGGGCCCGACCGGCGGTGCCGGCCCGGTCACCCCCGAGGTCGCCGACGGGCTGGCCCGACTCGGCTCGATCTTCGACACCGGCTGACCAGGGCCGGGCACCATGCTGACCTGGCTCAACTTCACCGCCCTGGCGCTCGCCGTCGGGGTCGCCGCCTACAAACTCCTCCCGGTGCCCGGCCGTCGACGTGCCGCCGGCACCCGGTACCTCTCCGCCTTCTTCCTCTGCATCGGCCTCGGCCTGGCGGTGATGGCCCACCCGGTCCTGATCGCGCTCAGTCACGTCGAGCCCGTGCCGAACCTCAGCCGACTGCTCGGCAACAGCCTGGAGATGCTCGCCGCGTACTTCCTCGGCGCGCTCGGCCAGAGCATCGCCCGCCCGGCCGGCACCCGGCGTTGGCTGCGCCGGCACGGTGCCCTGCTGGTCGGCGCGGTCCTGGCGATGGCGGTGCTGCTGGCCAACGCCGACACCACCTTCACCCTGAACTTCGTCAACGTGTACTCGCGGGACCCGGTCGTCGTCGGCTACCTCGTGGTCTTCTTCAGCTACATCGCGGTCTGCCTGGTCACCTTCATCACCAGCGTCGGCGGCTACCTACGGCACGTGCCGGCCGGCGTCCTGCGGACCGGGCTCAGCTTCGTGGTCACCGGCACCGCGCTGGGCATCGTCTGGGCGGCCTGGTCCGGGGTCCGGCCGGTGATCACCCTCCTCACCGGCCGGTCCCTGGCCACCACGCTGCCGATCGGCGCCACCCTGGGCTCGGTCTGCATGCTGCTCTGGCTGATCGGGGCGACCCTGACCGCCTGGGGCGACCGGATCACCGCGCCACTGCGGTGGCTGCGTGCGCTACGCCGGCTGCGCCGCATCGACCCGCTCTGGCGGGCGCTGCGGGCCACGCTGCCGCAGATCGCCCTCAACACCGGCGGCGGCTGGCCGTTGCCCGACGCGGAGTTCGCGCTCTACCGTCGGGTGATCGAGATCCGCGACGCGCAGTTGACGCTGCGCCCCTACGCCCATCCGGACGTGCCCCGCTGGGTCGACCCGGCGGCGGACCCGGCCACCGTGGAAGCGGCGGTGATCGCCGCCGCCCTCGTCGGTCACGCGCACGGCCGGGACTACCGTGCCGAGCACCCGTTCCAGGACGTGGACGCCTCGCTGGCCTCGGAGAGCGCCTGGCTGGCCCGGGTGGCCCGGCAGTTCGCCAGCTCGGCGGAGGTGGCCCGGGTCCGCCAACTCGCTGCCGCCGAAGCCACGCCGGGATGCCCGCGACGCCGCCCGCCAGCCGAACCGTAGCCGAGCCGGCGCGCACCACCCACCCACGTCGGTATCCGGATCTGCCGCTGGCCGGTCGGGCAGCGGTCAGCCAAGCTGTCCGATCTCGGCCACGGCACCGAGCGGGACCCGTCCGGCTACGACGGCACCACCTGCGGATCACCGGCGGCGTCGTGAGCGGCCATTGCCTCCTGCCGGCGGGGTTCCTCGCGCAGGATGGCGCAGTGCAGCCAGGCGTCCGGGATCGCGAAGCCGTCCACGAGCGTCCGCATGTGGGGTCGTAGCTCCTTGAGCAGGCTGTTCACCACGCCGGTAATCGCTTTCGACCGGGCGGGCGTGAGCCGGTCGTGTTCCAGGAACCAACCCCGGTTGGCCTCGATGACGCTGAGCGCGTACAGATCGCAGACCCGGGACAACAGTTTCCGGACCGCTGGGTCGGCGGTGTCCTCGATACCGGCGACGAAAGCCTCCAGGGCTATCCGGTCGACGTGTGCGGCGGCGATCGCCAGGACGTGGTCCTGGACGTCGTTGAAGATGTCGAAGGGACGATCCTTCTTCGTGGCCGCACCGTTGCGCAGCCGGCGGACCGCGCCGTCGAGGAGGTGCCGCTCTCGGTCCTCGAACACCGTGAGCTGCCATCCGCGGTCGGTGACGGCGACCTCCTCGTCGCGGCCCGGTACCGCGCTGATCAGCCGTTCGATGACCGATCGTGCGGCGGTGCGTTCGAGCACCATCGCGCGGACCTTCTCGGCGACGAAGGAGGCGCGACCCCAGCCGTCCAGCGAGCCGAACTCGTCCCGGTGGCCGGTGAGCAGCCCCTTGGCCACCAGTTGCAGCAGCACCGTGTTGTCGCCTTCGAAGGTGGTGAAGACGTCGGTGTCGGCCTTCAGGCTGGGTATCCGGTTCTCGGCCAGGTAGCCGGCACCGCCGCACGCCTCGCGGCATGCCTGGATGGTGCGGGTTGCGTGCCAGGTCTGCGCGGCTTTGAGCCCCGCGGCCCGGGACTCCAACTCCCGTTGCCGGTGTTCGTCGACCGGGCCGTCACCGCCCTGCACCGCGGCCAGCGCGGCGACCAGTTCGGCTTGGGCGAAGTGCAGCGCGTACGTGGTGGCCAACGCGGGCAGTAACCTGCGCTGGTGGGCGAGGTAGTCGTTGAGCAGCACCTCCCGGCCCGCGTCGGGTGCCGTGAACTGCCGACGGATGTCGCCGTAGCGCACTGCGATGGTCAGCGCCGCCTTGGTGGCGGCCGATGCGGCACCGCCCACACTGACCCGGCCGCGGACCAGGGTGCCGAGCATCGTGAAGAAGCGTCGGGAGTCGTTGTCGATGGGGCTGGAGTAGGTGCCGTCCGCCGCGACCCGGCCGTAGCGGTCCAGCAGCATGTCCCGAGGCACCGTCACGTGGTCGAAGCTGAGCCGTCCGTTGTCCACGCCGAGCAGGCCGGCCTTGGGCCCCGCGTCCCCGATGGTCACGCCGGGCAGCGGGTCGCCATCCGGGTCGCGGATCGGCACCAGCCACGCATGCACGCCGTGCCGCCGTCCCCCGGTGACCAACTGCGCGAAGACGACAGCCATCCGGCCGTCCCGCGCCGCGTTGCCGATGTAGTCCTTGCGGGCCGCCTCGTGTGGGGTGTGCAGGTCGAACGTCTGCGACTGCGGGTCGTACGTGCAGGTGGTGCGGAGTTGCTGGACGTCGGAGCCGTGGCCGGTCTCGGTCATCGCGAAACAGCCGAAGATCCTTCCGGCGACGATGTCGCGCAGACAGGCGTCATGGTGGCGGCGGGTGCCGAGGGCCGCGACGGCTCCGCCGAACAGGCCCCACTGGACACCCGCCTTGACCATCAGGGACAGGTCGACCTGCGCCAACATCTCCATGGCGACCATCGAGGCACCCACGTCGGACCTGCCGCCGTACTCGGCGGGGAAGGCCGCCGCGATTCCCAACTCGACGGGAAGCTCGCCGAGTAGCCGGGTGATCCGCTCCCGCGCCTGGTCACCGGTCTCGCCGTACACCGGGAGGAAACGCGCGTCGAGGTGGTCCCGGTGGGCGTCGCGGACGGCGGCCCACGGCCCGTCGAGTGCGCCCCGCAGGTGGGCGAGGTCGATGTGATCCGGCATGGGTCCCTCCAGGTGGGCGGCGGATCGGCTGCCGCCAGCAGTTCGTGCCCGGGCAAGACTACCGACGCCCCGGCGGATGCCGGGTGTGGTCACGGCGGAAGGGGGAGATCAACGGCCGATGTCGTACTGGCAGGGCAGGCGGTAGGTCGTGACAATGGGGCGATGAGTTCGTCGCGGCAGCGGGAGGGCGGGTGACCAGGGTGGGCGTGGAGTCCGGCCCGCCGACGCCGGGTGCCGCCGGGTCAGCCCCGCAGCACCGCTATCTGCTCGACAACGCCCGGGTGGAGGCGGGGGAGCGGTTCACCTGGTTGGCTGAGCTGTTCGACGCTGTCACCCGGGGGCACGTCGACCGGCTCGGAGTGCGGGCAGGCTGGCGCTGCTGGGAGGTCGGCGCCGGTGGCCCCGGCATTCCGCAGGCGTTGGCGGCGGCCGTCGGTCCCGCCGGTCACGTGCTGGCCACGGACATCGATCCCGCCTGGTTGGACCCGTGCGGTGGGTACGAGGTGCTCCGGCACGACGTCGGCGCGGATCCCGCTCCGCAGCCGGGAACCTTCGACCTGGTACACGCCCGGCTCGTGCTCGTCCACGTGCCCGACCGTGCCCGGGCGTTGGCGACGATGGTGGCCGCGTTGCGGCCCGGCGGCTGGCTACTGGTCGAGGACGCCGACACCGGGTTGCAGCCGCTGGCCTGCCTCGACGAGGTCGGCCCGGCCCAGCGGCGCGCCAACCGGCTACGCCGGGCGGTCCGGGAGTTGATGACCCGTCGGGGCGCGGACCTGCGCTTCGGCCGTACGCTGCCGGCCGCGTTGCGGGCGGCCGGCCTGGCCGACGTCGGTGCGTCCGGCTGTTTCCCGGTCGGCGGGGTGGCCTGCGACCGGCTGGAGGCCGCGACGGTGCGTATGGTCCGCCCCGAGTTGCTCGCTGCGGGGTTGGCCACCGACGCCGAGATCGACGCGCACCTGGCCTCCGTCGGGGCCGGCGACCTCGACCTCACCCTCGCGCCGCTGATCTCGGCGTGGGGACGCCGACGGGAGTAGCACGCTCCCCCAGACACCACGTCGGCTCCGCGACGCTGGCGGCGGTCCCTCGACAGCTCCGGGGCCGACGACACACCGACCCGGCACCGGCTGAAGGACCACGCGATCAGCGGCTCGACCGGCACGCCGAGGATCGCCGGGTCGGGCCCCTGGGTGTCACCCGGTGCGACACCCAGGGGTTCCCGGGCCCCGTCGGCCCGTCATCGGCGTACCGGGACCGTCCCCGCCGGTCCGGTGCGCTGCCGGTGTGCGCGGATCAGGTCGGCGTACCGCAGCCCGCTCGCCTTGACCGTGCGCCGCTGGGTGGGGTAGTCGACGTGCACCAGGCCGAACCGCTTGTCGTAGCCGTACGCCCACTCGAAGTTGTCGAGCAGCGACCAGACGAAGTAGCCGGCGAGGGGAACGCCCCGGGCGACGGCGGCCGCGCAGGCCGCCAGGTGCCGCTCCAGGTGGTCGGTGCGCTCCCGGTCCTCCACGGTGCCGGCGGCGGTGACGTGGTCCGGCCAGGCCGACCCGCTCTCGGTGACGACGATCCGGGCCGGCGCGTACTCCTCGTGCACCGCGACCAGCAGCCGTTCCAGCCCGGCCGGATGGTTCTCCCAGCCCATCGCGGTCTGCACCGCGCCCGGCACCGGCACCTGCCGGGCGTACGGCGGGGGGCCGTCCGGGTCGTCGACGACGACCTGCCGGAAGTAGTAGTTGATCCCGAGGAAGTCCGTCGGCGTGGCGATCACGGCGAGGTCGTCGCCGCGTACCGGCGGTTCCACCCGGTAGGTGGCGAGCATGTCGGCGGGGTAGCCGCGGCCGTGCAGCGGGTCCAGCCACCAGCGGTTGACGTGGCCGTCCATCCGGTGGGCGGCGGCGACGTCCGCTGGACGGTCGGTGGCGGGCTCGCAGGGGCTGAGGTTGAGCACCACCCCGACGGAGGCCCGGCGGGCGGCGTTGGCGCGGACCGCCAGGGTAGCCAGGCCGTGGCCGAGCAGGGTGTGGTGGGAGGTGCGCACCGCGCGGGCGAGATCCCGCTCGCCCGGTGCCATCCGGCCCTCCAGGTGCCCGATCCAGGACACGCAGAGCGGCTCGTTGACGGTGGTCCAGTCGGCGACCCGATCGCCGAGGCGGGCCGCGACGACCGCGGCGTAGTCGGCGAACGCCTCGGCGGTGGCCCGTTGCGGCCAGCCGCCCCGGTCCTGCAGGGCCTGCGGCAGGTCCCAGTGGTAGAGCGTGACGAACGGCCGGATCCCGGCCGCCAGCAGCGCGTCGACCAGCCGGTCGTAGAAGTCCAGCCCTTTCGGGTTGACCGGGCCGACGCCTGCGGGAAGCACCCGGGGCCAGGCCACCGAGAACCGGTACGCGTCGACGCCGAGGCCGCGGGCCAGTGCTACGTCCTGCGGCCATCGGTGGTAGTGGTCGCAGGCGACGGTGCCGCTGTCGCCGTTGTCGACGGCTCCGGGCACCTGGCAGAAGGTGTCCCAGATCGACGGTGCCCGGCCGTCGGCGGTGACGGCACCCTCGATCTGGTAGGCGGCGGTGGCGACGCCCCAGATGAAGTCGGCTGGCAGCGTGGACAGGTCGGGCACGTCGGGGTTCTCCTCGTGGGACACGGTGGCGGACTCACTTGACCGCGCCGGCGGTGAGGCCGGCGACGAAGTAGCGCTGCAACGCCAGGAAGCCGGCGACGACGGGCATGCTGACCACCAGCGAGGCGGCCATCACCTGGTTCCAGTAGACGTTGAACTGGGTGGAGTAGCCCTGGAGGCCGACGGCCAGGGTGCGACTGCCCTCGTTGGTCATCACCGAGGCGAACAGCACCTCGCCCCAGGCGGTCATGAACGCGTACACGGTCACGGCGACCACTCCGGGCACTGCCGCCGGCAGCACCACCTGGAACAGCGTGCGGAGCGGGCCGGCGCCGTCGACCTGGGCGGCCTCGTCGAGTCCGCGTGGGATGGAGTCGAAGTAGCCGACCAGCATCCAGATCGAGAACGGCAGCGAGAAGGTGAGGTAGGTGACGATCAGGCCGGTCCGGCTGGCGTACAGCTGGATGCCGGTGGCGTTGCCCAGGTTGACGTAGATCAGGAACAGCGGCAGCAGGAACAGGATGCCGGGGAACATCTGGGTGGACAGGACGGTCACCGAGAACAGGCCCCGGCCGCGGAAGCGGTAGCGGCTGACCGCGAACGCCGCGAAGATCGCCACGGTGACCGACAGGACCGCCGCCACCGAGGAGACGACCAGGCTGTTGACCAGGTAGCGGCCCAGCGGCACGGTCGACCACATGTCCACGAACGCGTCGACGGTGGGACGACGGGGCCACCAGGTGAACGCGTTCTGCACGTCCTGGAGTGGTTTGACCGCCGAACTGACCATCACGTAGAGCGGGACGAGGACGAACAGCGTGAGCAGGGTCAACACGCTGCGGCGGGCCCAGCGTTCGGCGGTGGTTTCACGCATCGTTGCTCCGGCGGTTGGTGAGCAGCAGGTACCCGGCGGTGACCAGGAGCAGGAACAGCAGCAGGGCCACCGACATCGCGGAGCCGGAGCCGAAGTCCCAGGTCTTGAAGGAGCTGCGGTAGATGTGGATGGAGACCAGGTCGGCCTGCTCCGGCGCGGAGCCGCCGAACAGCACGTAGGGGGTGTTGAAGTCGTTGAAGGTCCACAGGAACAGCACCAGCAGCAGTACCAGGTTGACCGGACGCAGCATGGGCAGGGTCACCGAGCGAAACCGCCGCCAGAAGCCGGCGCCGTCCATCGCGGCGGCCTCGTACAGGTCGGCCGGGATGTTCTGGAGGCCGGCCATGACGCACAGGAAGGCGAAGGGCCAGGACCGCCAGATCGACACGATCAGCAACGCGACGAAGCTGTTGTCGCCGATCAGCCAGAACGGCCGGTCGCCGAGCAGCTGCAACTGGTCGACCAACACGTGGTTGACCAGGCCGTTGTCGCGCTGGAACAGGAAACTCCAGGTGATCACGGCGGTGTAGACCGGCAGGGCGTACGGGGTGAGGAAGAGCGCGCGCAGCAGGCCCCGGCCGCGGAAGGGGCGTTGCAGCAGCACGGCGGCGGTGGTGCCGAGCACCCAGGACAGGCCGACCGAGCAGACCGTGTAGAGCACTGTCACCTGGAACGAGTGCAGCAGTGCGGCTGCGGCGGCGGAGTCGAGATCGAGCACCATCCGGTAGTTCTCGGTGCCGACGAACGGGGCGGTGGACCAGTCGCGGATGTGGAACTGGGTGAGTTCGAGCAGGCTCATCCAGGCGCCGACGAGCATCGGCACGACGTGGATCGCCAGTTCCAGCACGACGGCCGGGGCGAGCAGCAGGTACGGCAGGAGTGAGCGGCGGGGTCGGCGGGGGCGGTTCTGCGGTGCCCCGCCCCGGGGCGGTCTGTCCCGCCCGGTGGCGTCGTGGACGGTGGTGGTGGCCATCGTGGTCCTCTCGCGGGGTGGCCGTGGCGGGGTCGGCGTCCCTGCCACGGCCACCGGTCCGGCGGGTCAGCGCATCTGCTGCTGGGCCTTGCTCAGCTTCTGCCGGACGCTGTCCTCGGTGATCGGCTTGCCGCTGGCAGCGTCGGCGAAGAGTTCCTTGATGGCGGTGCCGACGAGGGTCTCGAAGGTGCTCTCGTCGGGAACCTGCGGCAGCGGGGCCGCGGTGGTGGCGAGGGTCTCCTGGAGCACCTTCTGCTCGGGGGCGGCGAACGCCGGATCGCTGGCGGCGGTCGTGACCGGCGGCAGCGATCCGTACGTCTTGTTGAGCGTCACCTGCTCGGCGTCGCTGGTCATGAACTTCACGAACTCCAGTGCGGCGTCGGGGTTCCTGGTGTGTTTGAACACCGCGATGTTGATCCCGGCGACCATGCTGTTGACCTTCCTGCCGCCGGCCGGCGGGGCGGCCAGGAACGGCACGGGGGCCACGGCGTACGCGTCGGGGGCCATGTTCTGGGATTTGAGGTTCGCCCCGGCGGCCTGCCAGAGCAGCATCGCCGCCCTGCCGTTGGCGAAGTCGGACACCGACTGGTTCTGCGCGTACTCGGCGTTGCTCGGGTTGATGATCTTGTCGGTGGCCATCAGGTCGACGTACCGCTTGACCGCGGCGACGTTCTGCGGGGTGTCGAAGGTCGGCTTGCCGGCGGAGTCGAACCACTCGCCGCCGTACTGCTGGCTGAAGGTGAAGGCGTGGTGCGCGTTCTCCGAGGCGTTGGCGCCCTCGACGGCGAGGCCCCACCGGCCGTCGCCGGTCAGTTTCCGGCCGATCTCGGCCACCTGTTCCCAGGTGGTCGGCGGGGCGGTGATGCCGGCGTCGGCGAACGCTTTCTTGTTGTAGTAGAGGGCGTAGGCGAGGCTGTAGAGGGGCACCGCGGCGGGCGGTTTGCCCGGGGCCCCGGCGGCGGCGAGCGCGGCCGGGACGAACCGGTCCCTGCCGCCGACCTTGGCCAGGGTGGCGTCGTCGAACTCGACCATGGCACCGGTCGCCTGCAACGACGCCGACCAGGTGTTGCCGATGTTCACCACGTCCGGGCCCTGTCCGGAGGTGGCGGCGGCGAGCAGCCGGTTGAGCAGGTCCGACCAGGGCACCACCTCCACGTTGACCTTGATGCCGGTCTGCTGTTCGAACCGGTCCAGTTCGGGTTGGAGGATCTGCTTGTCGGCTTCCAGGCTCGCCCCCTGGTTGCTGGCCCAGTAGGTGAGGGTCTTGGCGGATCCGCCGGACGGGTCGTCCGAGCCGCCGCAGGCGGTGAGCGGGGCGGCAGCCAGGACTGCGGCGGTGAGTATCGCGAGGCGTCGTCTCGACACGATCGGGCCTTCCGGTTCTGGTGGTGGGGTGTGTCGGTGCGGTGGCGTGCGCGAGGGGCCGGCAGTCGGAGATCCGGGACCGTCGAATCCGGGGTTTGCGCACCGTGTCGCGGGGGTTACATCACGGCTTAATTAATGTCGTCATTAAAGTGGTTGTCCGCAGGGCCGTCAACCCCGGGGTCGTACAGTCGCTCCGGACGGCCCGGGGGAAGGCGGCGGGGTGGAGTTGGCGCGAGCGACGAATCGGAGCGTGCGGCTGCGGAACCGGTCGGCGCTGCTGTCCAGGCTCTTCCTCGACGGTCCGCTGACCCGGCAGGACCTGATGCGCAGCACCGGCCTCAGCCAGCCCGCGATCAGCAACGTGGTCAGTGACCTCATCGGCGAGGGGCTGGTCGTCGAGGCCGGGGCGGCCGAATCCGACGGCGGACGTCCCAGCATGATGCTGCGGGTCGCGCCCCGGTTCGCCTTCGTCGTCGGGGTGGACGTCGGGGAGACCCTGGTCCGGGTCGAACTGTTCGACCTCGCCATGACCGTGCTGGCCCGCGCCGGTTACCCGCTGGACCCGGCGCGCACCGAACCGGCGACGGTCGCCGGACATGTGCTGGCCGGCATCGACGCGGTCACCACAAAGGCCCGGGTGTCCTGCGCCGACGTGCTCGGCGTCGGGATCGGTGTGTCGGGCGTGGTGGAGCAGGGTGCCGAGGCGGTGGTGCACGCCCAGGCCCTCGGCTGGGACCGGGTGCCGCTGGAGCGGTTGATCCGCTCGGGCACCGACCTGCCGCTGCACATCGACAACGGCGCGAACACCCTCGGCCAGGCGGAGATGTGGTTCGGAGCCGGGCGCGGTGCCCGCCACGCCGTGTTCGCCCTGGTCGGGTCCGGCGTCGGCGCGGCCCTGATGACCAACGGGGTCGCCTACCGGGGAGCGTCCAGCAGCGCCGGCGAGTGGGGACACACCACGCTGGTGTACGGCGGCCGGACCTGCCGCTGCGGAGCCCGGGGCTGCCTGGAGGCGTACGTGGGGGCCGAGGCGGTCATCGACCGCTACCAGGAGGCCCAGGGCGGCCGGGCGGTGCCCGGCGGGGACGAGGAGTCCCGGCTCGCCGCCCTGGTCGAGGCGGCAGCCACGTCGTCCACCGCCCGTCGGGTGCTGGAGGAGACCGCCGGCTACCTCGGCGCCGGGGTCGCCAATCTGATCAACCTGTTCAATCCCGAGCGGGTGGTGCTGGGCGGCTGGACGGCGATGGCGCTCGGCGGTCTGCTGCCCGCGATCCGCGAGGCGGCCGGACGGCAGGCGCTGCGCCAGCCGTACGAGCAGGCGTCGATCGAACTGTGCCGGCTCGGCGTGGACGCGGTCGCGCTCGGTGCGGCCACCCTGCCGGTGGCCCGGCTGCTCGCCACCGGAGGACTGCGGCCGGCGGTCGATAACCACCATAGGTAGCAACCGGGATAAATAACACTGTTATAGATCGATGTCTTGACGCCCGTGCAACATGGCCGCAACACTCGGGAAGAGAGCGCTCTCCGGTCGCGGTGCCGGTCCCGGCGGCACCACCCCGGCACCCGTGACCGCTCTCCTCAGCCCCGTCGCGCCCGGCGTCCGCACCCCCTACCGACAGGCGAAGTCATGACATCTCGTGTCACCCCCGCACGCCCGAGAACGGGCCCACGGCCCTGGCGGCGTACCACCGTCGGCCTGGTCGTCGCCCTCGTCGCGGCCCTGACGCCGACCGCCCCGGCCGCGCCGGCACACGCCGCGCCGGCACTGCTGTCCCAGGGCCGCCCGGCCACCGCCTCGTCGACCGAGGGCGCCGGCTTCCCGGCATCGGCGGCGGTCGACGGCAACACCGGAACCCGCTGGTCGAGCGCCTTCAGCGATCCCCAGTGGCTACAGGTCGACCTCGGGGCCCGGGCCACCCTCAGCCAGGTCACCCTGGTCTGGGAGGCCGCGCACGCGCGGGCGTTCCAGATCCAGACCTCCGACAACGGCACCACCTGGACCACCGTCTGGAGCACCACCACCGGCACCGGTGGCACCCAGACGGTGCCCGTCACCGGCAGCGGCAGGTACGTACGGATGTACGGCACCACCCGGGCCACCGGCTACGGCTACTCCCTGTGGGAGTTCCAGGTCTACGGCGAGAGCGGTGGAGCCGACCCGGTCGAGCCCACCGACCCACGCAACCCGAACTTCGGCCCGAACACCTTCGTCTTCGACCCCTCGACGCCGACGGCCACCATCCAGAGCCGGCTGAACACCCTGTTCACCCAGCAGGAGACCAACCAGTTCGGCCCACAGCGGTACGCCGTGCTGTTCAAGCCCGGCACCTACACCGCCGACGTCAACCTCGGTTTCTTCACACAGGTCGCCGGGCTGGGCATGAGCCCCGACGACGTGAACCTCAACGGCCACGTCCGGGTCGAGGCGGACTGGTTCGGCGGCAACGCGACGCAGAACTTCTGGCGCGCCGCGGAGAACCTGTCGGTCACCCTGCCCGCCGGGGTGAGCGTCGAACGCTGGGCGGTGTCGCAGGCCGCGCCGTACCGCCGGATGCACCTGCGTGGCGCGCAGAACCAGATCCAGCTCTGGAACGGCGGCGACGGCTGGTCCAGCGGCGGCCTGCTGGCCGACACCCGCATCGACGGACTCGTCGTCTCCGGCTCCCAGCAGCAGTGGTACTCGCGCAACAGCGAGTTCGGCAACGGCTGGACCGGCTCGGTGTGGAACATGGTCTTCCAGGGCGTGACCGGCGCGCCCCCGCCGCACTTCCCGAACCCGTCGCACACCGTCATCGCGCAGACCCCGCAGATCCGCGAGAAGCCGTTCCTCTACGTCGACGGCACCGGCGAGTACCGGGTGTTCGTCCCGGCGCTGCGCACCAACTCCACCGGCACCAGCTGGTACGGCAAGACCCCGGCCGGCTCGTCCCTCTCGCTGAGCCAGTTCTTCGTCGTCCGACCGGGCACCAGCGCGGCCACCATCAACGCCGCACTCGCCCAGGGCCGGCACCTGCTGTTCACCCCCGGCGTGCACCGCGTCACCGAACCGATCCAGGTCAACCGCGCCGACACGGTGATCCTCGGGCTCGGCCTGGCCACCATCCAGACCGACAACGGCACCGTCGGCATGCGGGTCGCCGACGTCGACGGGGTCAAGGTGGCCGGCCTCATGTTCGAGGCCGGGCAGACCACCTCGCCGGTGCTCATGGAGGTCGGCCCGCCCGGATCGTCGGCCGACCACTCGGCCAACCCGATCTCGCTGCACGACGTCTTCTTCCGCATCGGCGGGCCGGGCGTCGGCCGGGCCACCAACACCCTGACCGTCAACAGCGACGACGTCATCGGCGACCACATGTGGCTGTGGCGTGCCGACCACGGCGACGGCGTCGGCTGGACGGTGAACACCGCCGACACCGGACTGACCGTCAACGGCGACGACGTCACCATGTACGGCCTGTTCGTCGAGCACTACCAGAAGTACCAGACCGTCTGGAACGGCAACGGCGGCCGGACGTACTTCTACCAGAACGAGATGCCGTACGACCCACCCAACCAGGCCGCCTGGATGAACGGGGCGACCCGGGGCTACGCCGCGTACAAGGTGGCCGACTCGGTCACCAGCCACCAGGCGTGGGGGCTGGGCAGCTACTGCTACTTCAACGTCAACCCGGCGGTGGTCGCGGACCGGGCCCTTGAGACGCCGACGAACCCGAACGTCCGGTTCACCAACATGGTCACCGTCTCGCTCGGCGGGGTCGGCACCATCAACCGGGTCGTCAACAGCGCCGGCGGCACCGCCAACACCACCAACCAGGTGGTCTACCTGACCAACTACCCCTGACCAGCTGGACCGCCCAGGGACGGTGGTTGAGGTCGTGTGACGACACGGCGTAGAGGGACGTGATGACGAAGGCCTCCGGTTGTGGAGTGGAGCCGTATAGGAACCGCTCCGGCAACCAGGAGGCCTTCGTATATCAGCAGGAAGCGGTCGAAGCGATCGTGCAGGGTGCCGCCCGCGACGGCAGGGGTCAGGTGATCGCCGCCTGCGCACCGGAAGACCCGGCATAGGAGCGTCCCGGTGCTTGGCTGCCGCGGGGAGTTGGTCGTCGAACTGGGCAGTCCGCTGCGCCGCGTCGAGCCCTAACCTCTCCAGACTCTAAGCCTTAGGTCACTGAAAATACTCAAAGGGCCGGCGATGGCGACGACAGAGTTCCGCAGTCGGCCACCGCAGGCTGCGATAGGCGCACCGGTGCCGATATCCGAACTCGCAATTTGATCCCACAGTACGCTGGAGTTACTCACCGTAAGCGCACATTTCTGCTGCACCTCGGGCGGATTGTTGGTGTCGATCAAGGGCTCCAACTCTGCTGGCGCTGGCCCCCCTCCCCAGGGATGTCTGCCACGGACACTGGCCATTCCGAACTGATAGTTTATGAGCGATGCCCAAATGTGATGGGCAACGGAATCCCCTCCGGTTCGATCATGTCGCGTCACCACATCAGCATGCACATCTCGACCGACTCTATGATTGACGCGCACTTCAACTGGTCGCTCGACACCAATACCGCCCGTGGTTCCGAGACGGTTGCTCACTGTCGTGTCTGAGAAGCGTCCTACCGAGATGGTCTCGGGTTCGGGGAACTCCAGCATGAGGACTTTTATGCCAAGCCACGAGTTCGCGCTATCCAGAGCCTCCGCTACATCCTTAGGGATCCCCCCTGCACTTGCGGGCATGGCCCCGTCCGGAAAGTCTCTCATGCTGAAGCCCCCAAACCGTTACAGACGAGTCTGTGCCAGCGCCAACCTTACAGGTAGGCGCTCGCCGTGGGTCCATGCGAGTAGCAGATCGTGCCGTCGTACAGGGTGGCCACGCTGCCGTACAGCACGTCCGCCGTAACCCATCCCGGACCACTCGACGTGAAGCCCTTGCCCTTATGCCAGTAGTGCACCGAGGCTGCCGGATCATTCCAGGTCTTGGTGCTTGAGCCGTAGTTGTCGATTACGCCTACGCCCCAGTTGACGTAAATTGCGCCGGCGAATCCGGTGGCCAACTCAAAGCCAGTGTCAATCGTGGTGTAATGCTTGTTGGTATCCACAGCAGTCAAATAGACCCATGACCATCCACAGGTGCCCGATACCCTGTTGTTGGTGCTCACCCCACCCTTCTTTATCGGATACTCGATGCCATTCTCGTCCACGCGCACTTCATAGCCGTGCGCTTCGGCGATGTCGTGGTTGACGCCGGTGCGCGTCATCGTGCCCACTTTCTGGATGGGTGCCTCTGATGCGGTACCCGCAGCGCTCGCCGGGACTGACGCCAGGGGCACACTCAAGATTACTATCAATCCTGTCGCCACAAGGTTCGTCAGCGATCTGAATTTCTTTCGCATACACCCTCCCTCGACCGCCCCGGCGCGTCAATCACCGAAACTTCCTGCCATTTCCTGCCGGACCTGACGCTACTCGCCCACGAGCCGGCCAACACTGCCCAAGAACGTCTATAAAAAGAAATTTTTTTAACATTGATATACGGCAAACTACGCTGGGTATTCAGATAGTTAGATCGACGCCCGGTTCCATGCCTCCTGGAGACGGGGAGTGAGCCTTGTTTCGACATGTGACTTAACTCATAGACGAGTTGTTTCAAAAGCATCATGCATGGGGGTGGCAAGAAGGTCAGCAGCTGTTCAGAATCACCCGTCGGGGAGCCGGTTCACCGAACTCGCCGACCACCTGCGCGTTCGCACGACTCGCCTCGTCTAGATCGGGCGGAAGCGACGTCGGCAGATCCTGCACCGGCACAAGACCATCTTTCGGCGAGCCAAGAGGTCAAGGAGTCCACCGACCCGTACCGGGACGCCCAGCTCGCCCGGATCGGGCATGGAGCAGCCACCTCCCCCAGCGGCTGTCCGCGTTCGACGAAGTCGGGCACCTGGCGATCGGGCGGCCCGGAATGCGTGCCGTTGTCGGCTTCGACCGAACGTTACTCTGGCACACATTCCGTGGGTGATCTTGGTGGGGTTCATGGCAGGGCGAGGATGTGTTTGCGCAGGAGGTCGAGGTCCGCGCAACCGTACATCTGGTGTTTGATGGTCTTGACGCGGTTGACGTGGCCTTCGACCGGGCCTGAGCTCCATGGTCGGTGAGGCCGGCGAGGACGGCGTCGCGGTCGGTGGCCAGGTCGGCGGCGGGTCGGAAGGGAACGGCCGGCGACGTATGATCGCGGTGCGGGTGAAGCGTCAGACCGAGACTCCGGCACCGGTGTGAGGGAGGGGCAGGGTGTTCGGTTCGAAGAAGAAGATCAACGATCTGGTGGCGCAGCTCAGGCCCGACCTGAGTCGGGAGTCGCTCGGCGTCGGGCCCGACTTCCCGGGCGTCGCCCCGAACCCGCTCCTGAGCAGTGACGCACGGAAGCGCAATGCTGAACTGCGTTCGGGGGTGCTTGCGCTCGGTGTTCTCGTCGACTGGCGGGAGGTGAACAGCAACCCTCGCGTGGTCCTGATGTTCGATGTGGAGACCGCCGACGGCATCTCGTTCCGTGGTATCGCCGACGAGGACCTCACGATCACCGAACTCACCCGACTCGCCCCAGGACAGACGTTGCCCGTGCGCTACCGGCCGGCCGTCATGGACCACTACGTCGCCCTTGCCCGGGACGCGGACCCGACCCGTGTGCAGCAGCTCGCTGACGAGATCGCGAGCCGCAAGCGGACCTGACCCGAAGCTGTCGGGCAGTCGCGGCGGCAACACGGGCATGGGCATCCTGGTCGAGTTCCGCCGCCGCCCTCATGGAGTACGCGAATTGCGGGAGCACGCAGGCGTGACCGTACAGCCTGACCAGCCTTCACGATCTCCACGGTCAATACGCGAAGGAAACCTGATCGGGCGACAGGCGAGCTGTGGGCAGATTCGAGTCCAGGTAGTCGCGCTCGGCCACGTACGGCGGCCGTGGACGATCCTGGGACTGTGGTGATCAGCCGGCGCGGCGGTAATGCAGGGCCACTACACCATTGCGCATCGGCTTCGCCGAGAGCAGTTCGAGCCGGCGCGTGCTGGGCAGCCCGCTCTGGTACAGGGTCGGGCCGTGGCCGGCGATCCGGGGGTGGAGGAGCATCCTGTACTCGTCGATCAGGTCCAGCCGGTCCAGTTCGGTCGCGAGGTTGCCGCTGCCGAGGAGGACTCCGGCCGGGGTTGCGTCCTTGAGCTTCTGCACGCCCTCGCGCAGGTCGCCGGCGATGTGGTGGCTGTTGGTCCACGGGAAGTCCGTGCGCGTCGACGACACCACGTACTTGGGTTTGGCCTCCAGCTTGGCCGCCCACTCCCGCATGGCCGGCGGTGCCTCCTGGTCTCCGCGGGCGACGGCCGGCCAGGCACTCTCCATCATCTCGTAGGTGACCCGACCCCACAGCATCGCCCCGGCCTCGTCCATGAGTCGGGTGAAGAAGGCGTGCGTCTCGTCGTCGACGACCCCCTCCTGGTGGTCGGCGCACCCGTCGAGGGTGATGTTGAGGCCAAAGGTGAGCAGTCCCATGGCCGGCGAGTCTAACCTCGCACGCCGTGGCACGGGGCGCGACATGCGATGCGATACCGGCGTCCACGACTACCACCTGACCCTGAAAGGGATCATGCGCGCCGCCGGTACCGGCGGGTGCTCAGCATGCCTTCGACAGCGTCGGCCAGTTCGGACAAGCAGCCGGCTCATTCGCGGCTCGTCCCAGGTTCCGTCGGGCAGTTCCCATTCGCCGTGGTCCGTGTCGACAGTGCGGAAGCCCCGCCGGCGTAGCTCGTCGAGGATCGTGGTCTTGCCCACGCCCGACATGCCGGTCACCGGTACCCGCGCCACGTCCGTAGGGTGGCGAGGGAGCAGACACGAGTCAGAGCCTCCGTCGCGGTCGTGTCGGGGGAGTGGCACGGATCGAGGCGATGCTGATGGCGGGGCCCACGGGGACGCCGGCCATCGAGCGTGGCCGTCCCTCGTCAGCCTGGCGGGGCAACTGCCAGGGATCGCACCCCGACGGACGCCGGTCGCCCCGGGTCGGCGCGACGTCCGCCCGCCAATGACGCCGGCATGAGCCTGGTGTCGGCATTCGTGCCGATCTGGATTCTCACCGTGGTCGGCTACGCGGCCTGCCGGTGGGGTCTGTTGGGCGAGGCGGGGGCGGCGGTGCTCGGCCGGTTCGTGTTCCAGCTGGCGATGCCAGCGGCCCTGTTCCTGGCGCTGTCCCGGATGCCGCTGTCCGGGTTCGCCGTCCGCCCGCTGGTCGCCTTCGCGGCGAGCACCGCTGTGGTGGTCGGGTTCGGATGGTTCGGTGCGAGCCGGCTGTTCGGTCGCAGGCCCGGGGAACGACCCATCTGGGGCATGGCCGCCGGGTACGTCAACTCGGCGAACCTCGGCATCCCCATTGCCACCCAGGTACTCGGCGACGTGGCCTTCCTGGCGCAGGTGGTGCTGCTACAGGTACTGGTGGTGGCACCCGTGATCCTGGTCGCACTGGACCGGCACGCCGACCCGGCCGGGCGGATACGGGTCCGCCGGATCGCCTCCCTGCCGGTACGTAACCCGGTGATCCTGGCGTCGCTGCTCGGTGTCGCCTGTTCGGCTGCCGGTCTGCGGTTGCCGTCGGCGGCCGACGCGACGCTGACTCTGCTGTCGGGCGCCGCAGCTCCGGCCGCCCTGGTGGCGCTCGGCGCGTCGCTGCATCACACGACGCCGTCGCGCGCCGAGCGGGCCGCGCCGGCTGGTCGGGCCGCGCCGGCCGAGCTGGCCGTGATCACCGCGCTGAAGCTCGTCGCGCAGCCGGCCGTCGCGTACGCGGCAGGGCTGGCCCTGCACCTGCCCGCGCCGCAGCTGCTCGCCGTGGTGGTGTGCGCGGGCCTGCCGACGGCGCAGAACACCTTCGTCTTCGGCCAGGAGTACGGCGTCGGCGAGGCGGTGACCAGCCGCGCCGTGCTGCTGACCACGACACTGTCGCTGGCCACCCTGGCTGCGGCAGCGTCCCTGCTCAGGTAGGTCCGTCGACGGAGACGTCCGGTAACTCCACCAAACCCGGGGAACATCAACCGCTCCACCACAGCGGGGGGGGGGGAACTCACCTTCGTGTAGAACCTCCGACGCGGACACTACGAACTCGGACTCGATGCCCCACCCGTGACCCGGGTGGCCGCCGCGTTCACCGAACTCGCCCGAGCGATCTGACCAGGCCTCCTGACGCGGCCCGGCGTGCCCCGACCCGCCAACGCAACAGCACCAGCGACAGGATGTGAAGTATCCCACTCCTTGTTATTCTCTGCTCTCTCAGAGTGACGATGGGTTGGTGGCCGCGTTCGTCGCTCTGGCTACTATCCGCTTCTTGCTGGGCACAGACCGCAATCGATGATCGCTGGAAGGCTTGGTTGTTACCGAGAGTTACCTCTTGGGTTGGCATTCCGCTCCTTCGCGCTGTCGCGCGTCGTTGCATTCGTACGGTAGGTCCGGCATGCTGGCTCCTGGTCAAACGTTGAAGTGCCGTAAGCCACGTGCGCCAAACTAATGATCAAAGGCGATCGGTAAAGCGGATCATCCTGTTCGTATCGGTTGGCCTGCGGGTGCGCGGGCGAATGTCTCTCGGGTGAACTTCATGTTCATTCTCCATGCGCCCCAAGGTTGGCGTTCGCTGGGTGGGTGGCTTAATGGTGCGTGTTCGGTGGCAAGCGGCTTCGAAGAATGTGAAGAATCTGTTTCGGGGGATGTCGTGCGGGTTGGTTTATGCTGCTCATAGCCCTGAAGAGGTTGACATGACGGCTGGGTCGTCGTGCTCGCCGAAGATGTTGCGGAGTCGATCGGGGGCGTCGGCCGAGCTGCCTGATTGGTACAGTAACAATTCGCTGATCGACGTTCTTTCCAGTGGAAGCGGCGTGCCTGCACAAAGGTTCGTCGCGGACGCTTTTCCAGCGTTGTTCGGTTTGGTGCCGAAATGGGGACCGGCCGCGCTGCGGCGAGAACAGCGAACTCACTCTGATTCCACGCCGGGCGACAGTAGAGGAAAGCTTGCGGCCGTGCAAGTATTCGGCGCGCTACCTCGGACGAGGCTGGTGACTCGGTGTCGCGACGTGCGAGAGCCGCAGCCGAAACGGCTCCAGCTGGCAGGCGGAACGCGGCACGCCTGGCAGGCAGGAGCGGCGGAAAGGGGCCTTCCTTCGGGTGGGGGACCGTCGATGACCGACGTCCGGTCAGCACGGCCTCCCGGTGCCACGGCTCCGACCTGGCCTGAGGGCGGGCCGGCGCTGTGATCATCGAGACGAGGCACACCGACCATCTGTTGAGCACCACCCCGGCGGTGCGCCGCAAGCTCGACCTGAACCGCCCGGTGGAGCACGAGGTGCTGGCGACCTGCCTGCGGATCGCCTCGTACGCGCCGTCCCCCGGCAACGTCCAGGCCTGGCGCTGGCTGGTGCTGCGGAATCCGGAGCAGCGCGCCGGGCTCGGCGCGCTGTTTCGGGAGGCGGGTACGGAGTACCTGGATGGAATCCGCGCACGCCTGGGTGCTAACGCACGTATCGGCACCGCCGCACGGGCGATCGACTCGGTCCAGCACCTGCTGGACGTGATCGACCAGGTGCCGGTACTCGTCGTCCCGTGCCTGATGGGACGGTCGCCCGGCCGGCACGCCGAGGCGTCGGCGTACTACGGCGGCATCTGGCCGGCGATCTGGAGCTTCCAACTGGCGCTCCGTTCGCGCGGCCTCGGCACCGTCCCGACCACGCTGCACCTGCGCCACGAGAAGAAGGCCGCCGCGCTGCTCGGCCTGCCTCCCGACGTAACGCAGATCGCGCTGCTCCCGGTTGCCTACACCACGTCCACCGACTTCCGGCCGCCGAAACGGACACCCGCCGCAACGCTGACCTATCTCGACACGTGGGGCACCCCGATGGAAGAGAGGTAGGCGCATGCCGCACGCCGTCCTCTTCGCCGGTCAGGGCACCCAGGCCAAGGGCATGGGTGAGGAACTGTTCGACCGGTTTCCCGACGAGGTCTCCCGCGCCGACGACCTCCTCGGCTACGACATCGTCAGGCTCTGCGTGGAGAACCCCGACAACCGGCTCGACGACACCCGCTACACCCAGCCCGCGTTGTACGTGGTGAACGCGCTCGCCTACCTGGAGTCGCTCCGTCAGGGCGAGCCCGCTGGGGACGTGCTGCTCGGGCACAGTCTCGGCGAGTACAACGCGCTGCTCGCCGCCGGCGCCTTCGACTTCGAGACCGGGCTCCGGCTCGTCATGCAGCGCGCCACCCTCATGGCCGAGCAGCAGGGCGGCGCGATGCTCGCCGTGGTCGGCCCGACCCTCGACCAGCTCACCGCGCTCCTCGCCGAGCATCAGCTCGGCACCGTCGACATCGCCAATCGGAACACCTCGCACCAGAACGTTCTGTCCGGTCCCGCTGGCGACATCGACCGCGCACAGGCGGTGCTGACTGGGCCGGGCGTCCGAGTGGCCCGGCTGCAAGTGTCCGCGGCCTTCCACTCGCGCTACATGCGGCCCGCACGGGACGAGTTCGCCGCGTTCCTCAAGGGTTTCCGGTTCGCCCCGCTGACCCGCACGGTGATCGCCAACGCGACCGCCCGCCCGTACGCCGACGCCGCCGTGGCCCGGACCCTCAGCGACCAGATCGCTGGCGTGGTGTCCTGGTCCGACAGCGTGCGACTGGTGTTGCGTCACGTGCCCGCCGACGACTTCCGTGAGGTGGGCGGAGCCGGTCTCCTCACCCGGATGGTGCGCCAGATCGCCGCCGACGCGCCGCCGACGGGCGGCACCTCGCCGACGTCCGCCACGCCGTCGACGGCCGGTGTGACACCGGTCGCCGACGGTCCGCGCCACTACCGGTTGTTCGGTGTGGCGTACGCCGGCGGCGACCAGCGCTCGTACCACCCGCTCGGCGAGCACAGCGAACACCTGGAACTGTGCCCCCTCGAACGGCCGGGACGCGGGCGGCGTGCCGGCGAGCAGCTGCTCTGGGACGTCGACCCCGTGGTCGAGGACCTGATGGCCCAACTGCGGGTGCAGCTCACCGAGCCGTACGCGCTGTACGGCCACAGCCTCGGCGCTCGGCTCGCGTTCCTGCTCTGCCGCCGGATCCGCGCCGAAGGTCTGCCCGCGCCACGCCATCTGATCGTCTCCGGCGAGTGCGGTCCCTCCATCCCGAGCCGGGAAAGCGGCACCTGGCGACTGCACGGGGACGCGTTCTGGCAGCGCCTGGACCTGCTCGGGGGGATCCCCGCGCAACTGCGCGACCACCACGACCTGATGGCCTACTACGAGCGCATCCTGCGTGCCGACCTGACCCTGCTGGGCCGGTACGAGCACCGCGAGGAGCGGCCGCTGAACCTGCCGATCACCGCGCTGACCGGTGACCGGGAACCCTTCACCGATACGGAGATCGACGCCTGGCAGCGCGAGACCACGTACCGGCTGACCAGGCACCGGCTTCCCGGCGACCACTTCTTCATCCGTCAGCAGTGGCCGACGGTGGCCGCGCTGATCGACCAGGCGGTCCTAGGGACCCGCTCGCGCGACTGACTTCTGCACCACCCGAGGAGGAGACACCCGTGTCCGACACCCTGACCGCCCAGCTCAGAGCCTACATTGAGCGCGAGTCGCTGTTCGTCTTCGGCGACGAGATCACCGAGGACAGCGACCTGTTCAAGGCCGGCGTGCTCGACTCGTTCGGCTACATCTCGCTGATGGCACACGTCAAGGACGAGTACGGCGTCGAGCTCACCGACAACATGCTCGACGACGTCATGGTCTCGCTGTCGAGCATCGTGACGTGGGTCGAGGCGAATCGCGCCGCACCGTTACAGGGCCGGTAGGCGCCAATGTGCGGCATCGCCGGAATCTATGGCGGCGACCGGGGCCCACAGGGGCACCGGGAACTGATCCACGACATGCTCCGGCAGATCGAGCACCGTGGCCCCGACGGGGCCGGCTGCTACCTCGACGACCGGACAGCCATGGGCACGGTACGGCTGAGCATCATCGACCTCGCTGGCGGTGACCAGCCGGTGGGCAGCGCCGACGACCGCTGGTGGCTCTGTTACAACGGCGAACTCTACAACTACCGCGAGTTGCGCGACGCACTCCGTCTCCAGGGTGTCCGCTTCCGCACCGAGTCGGACACCGAGGTGGTGCTGCAGGCATGGATCGCCTGGGGACGAGACTGCCTGCCCCGGTTCAACGGTGCGTTCGCCTTTGCCGTGTACGACTCGCTGACCGGCGAACTGACCCTGGTACGCGACCGCCACGGCAAACGCCCGCTCTTCGTCGCCCGGCATGAGGGCACCTGGTTGTTCGCCTCGGAAATGAAGGCGTTCCTGGCTTACCCGGGCTTCCGCTTCGAGTTCGACCCCGGTCAGCTCGCCTCCGTCTTCGCGACCTGGACACCGCTGCCCGACCAGTCCGGTTATCGCGGGATCGAGCAGGTGCCGATGGGGGAGTGGCTGAGCCTGCGCGGTGACGAGACCCGACGCGGCCGGTGGGCGACGCTCGACCTCGTTCCCGACCCGGCTCCGGCCACCGAGGACGAAGCCGTCGAACTGATTCGCGCGGAGCTCTCCGCCGCCACGGACCTGCGGCTACGCAGCGACTTCGAGGTAGCGGTGTACGCCTCCGGCGGGCTGGACTCGTCGATCATCGCGCACCTGGCGGCGGGGCGGCAGGCCGGCCCGCTGCGCACGTTCTCGGTGCAGTTCGAGGACGCAGAGTTCGACGAGTCGGCCGAGCAGGCCGTGCTCAGCGAGCACCTGGGCACCCGACACACAGCGGTCACGGTACGCGACGACGACGTCGTCGAGGCGTTTCCCGACGCGGTACGCCACGCCGAGGTTCCCGCGTTCCGCACCGCCTTCGTCCCGATGTACCTGCTCGCCGAACAGGTACGCGAGGCGGGCATCAAGGTCGTGCTCAGCGGTGAGGGCGCGGACGAGGCGTTCCTCGGGTACGGCATCTTCAAGGACGTTCTGCTCCTGCGCGAGTGGCACGACCTGGACGAGCAGGCCCGGCTGAGCCGGATCGCGCGGACCTACCCGTACCTCGCCCACTTCACCGCCGCCGACGGGCCCCGCCGGATGCTCGGCCTGTACCAACGCTTCACCGAGGAGCACCTTCCGGGGCTCTTCTCGCACCAGATGCGCTTCCAGAACGGCCGTTTCGCGGTCCGACTGCTGGCCGGCGCGACCGACCCGTTCGGCCCGGTACAGCGACTCGTCGCGGAGGAGCCCGGCTACGCCGACCTGCCCGCCGTGCAGAAGGCCCAGTGGCTCGAGTTCCACACCCTGCTCGCCGGCTACCTGCTGTCCACCCAGGGGGACCGGATGGCGCTCGCGCACGGGGTGGAGAACCGCTGCCCGTTCCTCGACCCCGGGGTGGTCCGGCTCGCCGCCTCGCTCAACCACCGCTTCGGAGACCCATTCGATGAGAAGTACCTGCTCAAGCGGGCTTTCGGTGACTATCTGCCGGGTGCCGTGGTGAGCAAGGGCAAATTCCCGTACCGGGCGCCGGACAGCGCGATGTTCGTCCGCGCGCAGCCCGGCTACCGGGATGTCCTGGGCGACCCGGACACCCTCGACGCGATCGGCGTGCTCGACCGGCGGTTCGTCACCGCACTGGTCGACCGGATCTTCGACGGTCCGGCCGAGCGTGTCGGCACCAAGGAGAACCAGGCCTTCACGCTGCTCGCCTCGACGTACTGGCTGCACCACTGGTTCGTTCGCGGACAGGCCCGCCGGGCCGGTTCGCTCCGGGCCGGGATGCGCGTCGTCGACCGCCGGACCAGCAGCGCCGAGCGAGCCTGAGCCACGGGTGGGAAGGCAAGGACCGATGGAGCACACACTTTCAGCCCGGACCACGGCCACCGACCTCGCGATCGTCGGCGTCGCGCTGCGGCTGCCCGGCGCACGCACCATGGACGAGTTCTGGACGAATCTCGACCAGGGCCGCTCCTCGATCAGCGAGGTTCCGCAGGAGCGCTGGCGGGCCGCCGACTACGCGGGCGACCCGCGCCGGGACGGGAACAAGACCAGCAGTGTGCGTGGCGGCTTCGTCGAGGACATGGCCGGCTTCGACGCCGACTTCTTCCGCGTCTCCCCACGTGAGGCGCGGCTGATGGACCCGCAGCAGCGACTGGCACTGGAGCTCTCCTGGCACGCCGTCGAGGACGCGGGCTACCGCGCCGATCGGCTGACCGGGTCCCGTACCGGTGTGTTCGTAGGGGTGTGCCACTGGGACTACGCGGAGCTGATGGAACTGGAGCTCCCGGCCATCGACGCCTACTACCCGACCGGGGCCGCGTACTCGATCATCGCGAACCGGGTCTCCCACTTCTTCGACTTCCGAGGGCCGAGCGTGGTCAACGACACCGCCTGCGCCAGTTCGCTGGTGTCGGTGCAGCAGGCGGCACAGGCGTTGCTCGCCGGCGACTGCGACCAGGCGCTGGCCGGCGGAGTGAACCTGATCTGGTCGCCCCGGCACTTCGTGGCGTTCAGCAAGGCCGGGATGCTCTCCCCCGACGGCGTGTGCCGGGCCTTCGACGCCGACGCCAACGGTTACGTGCGTGGCGAGGGCGGCGGCATGCTGATGCTGAAACGGGCCGCCGACGCGATCCGTGACGGTGACCCGATCCACGCCCTGGTCAAGGCGATCGGCACCAACCACGGTGGCCGGACCAGCTCGCTCACCGTGACGAGTTCGAGCGCGCAGGCCGATCTGATCGTGGACACGTACCGGCGTTCGGGGATCGATCCGGGCACGGTCAGCTACGTCGAGGCCCACGGCACCGGCACCCCGATCGGCGACCCGATCGAGATTCGTGGCCTGAAGCGGGCTTTCGCGGAACTCGGCGACGACACCACCGACCAGCGCTGCGGGATCGGCTCGGTCAAGGCCAACATCGGCCATCTGGAGGGCGCGGCCGGCGTGGCCGGCATCCTCAAGGTGATCCTGGCGATGCGGCACCGGCGGCTGCCCGCGACCGTCGGCTTCACCCGGCTCAACCCGCTGATCGAGCTGGAGGGTACCCCCTTCCGGATCGTCGACAGCACCGCCGGCTGGGACGCGCCGGACGGCCCGCTGCGCGCTGGCGTCAGCTCGTTCGGCTTCGGCGGCACCAACGCCCACGCCGTGCTGGAATCCCCGCCGTCACCGCCGCCGATGGAGACGACCGCCGGTCCGCAATGGCTGCCGGTGTCCGCGCAGGACCCGGAGCGGCTGAGGGAACTCTGCGCGGTCCTCGCCGCCTGGGTACGGGCACGCGAAGCCGGCCCCGAGCCGCCGACCCTCGCCGACATCGCGCACACGCTGCGGCACGGCCGGACGCCGTTTCCCGAGCGCGTCGTGTTCCACGCGGACGACCTCACCGGGTGGGCGGAGCAACTGGAGGCGCTCGCCCGGGGCGACCGGACGCCCGTCGGCTGCCTCGCCGGGCACGCCGAGCCGGCCGCCGGCCTGGAGGAGGCCGACTTGACCGTGCTCACCGCCCGGTGGCGGGAGCAGGGCCGGGCCGACAAGGCGGCGTCCGCGTGGGTGCACGGACTACCGGTGGACTGGTCACAGTGGCCCACCACCGGCCGGCGGGTGCACCTGCCCGGCTACAGCTTCGCCCGTACCCGGTACTGGTTCCGTCCGTTGGACGGTGCGCCGACGACCTCGCCGGTGGCCCCGCCGAACGGCGCGCCGGTCGCCCTGGTGCCCCCCGTGCCGTCGCCGCTGCCGCACCGTGCGCCGACGGCCGCGCCGCACACCATCGTCGGGCCGGGCCGCCGCAACGCCCACGTCTGGACGTTCCCGCTGCGCTTCCCGGCGAGCCAGGACGTCGTACGTGACCACGTGGTGAACGGCACGCGGATCGTGCCGGGCGTCACGGTGCTGGACCTGGTCCTCGCCGCCGGTGCCACCGCCGAACCGGCGGTCGCGCCGGGAGCGGCGAGGCTGCGGCACGTGGTCTGGGCCCGCCCGCTCACGGTCACCGGCGACGAACTCAGCGCCGAACTGCGGCTGACCCGCACGCCCGACGGGTACGACTTCGCGGTGCTGGGTGCCGACGGCACGCGCTGCGCGGCCGGACGCCTGTCGACGGGCGAGACCCGACCGGACCGGATCGACCTGGCGGCACTGCGGGAGCGGTACCCGGCACCGCTCGACGTCGCCGAGGGCTACGCCGCACTGCGGGCCAGCGGCATCGTGCACGGGCCGGCCCTGCGCGGCATGCGCGAGGTGCGCCGTGGCGACGACGGGATCCTGGCCCGGATCGAGGTGCCCGCAGGGACGTCCACCGGCTGGTACCTCAACCCTGCGATCCTGGACAGCGCACTTCAAGCGGCCCTGGCGGTCGGCGCCGGCAGCGGTGGCTGGCGGCGGCCCGACGCGGTCGCCATGCCGTTCGCCCTCGACGAACTGACCGTGTGTGCCGCGACACCCGGGACGGTCACGGCGGTGTTCCGGGAGGTCCCGGCGGGCCCGGCCAGCAAGGTGGACGTCGACCTGTACGCCGAGGACGGCAGCACCGTCGCCCGGCTGCGCGGCTACACGTCACGCCCGTCGAGCGACGGTGCCGGTACCGGCGGGCGGACCCGTCCGGCGGACGGCGACCTGATCGAGGTGCGGCAGGTGTGGCGGGAGGCCGCACCGGCGTCGACCGGTGTGCCCGGGACCCTCGTGTTGCTGAACGCGGCCCTGGACGACCGGTCCGCGCGCGACGTCGCCGACCGCCTGGACGCGGAGCTCCTCCCGCTGCCCGCCCCCGTCCCGGGGGACCCGGTGGCCACTCTGACGGCCGCCTTCCGCGCCTGTTACCAGCATCTCCAGCACCTGCTCGGCCGGTCCGTGCGGGTGGTGCTGACGGCGCCGGGCCGGGCGGACGATCCCGGGTACGCGCCACTGGCCGCGCTGCTGAGAACCGCGCACAAGGAGAATCCGGCGCTGCGTGGCAAACTCGTCCTGGTCGAGGATCTCGCCGCCGGGGACACCGCGCGGTTCGAGCGGATCGTCCGCGCCGAACTGGGGGACCCGGACACCGAGGTCGCCTACGACCGGGCGGACCGCCGTCGGTGCCGGCAGGCATCGGAGCTGGGCGACGCCGATGCCGGTACCGAGCCGCTGCTTCGGCGCGGCGGCGTCTACTGGATCACCGGCGGTGCGGGCGGTGTGGGCCGCCTGGTGGCCGGACACCTGTCCCGCGAGTACGACGCGACGGTCGTGCTCAGCGGTCGTCGGGAGGCGACGCCCGCCGAGCTCGACGACCGGGTGGTCTACCGCCGGGTGGACGTCACCGACCCGACCGACGTGCGCGCGGTCGCAGCAGGGATCAGGCAGGCGTACGGCCGCCTCGACGGCGTCTTCCACGCGGCCGGGACGCTGGACGACGGGTACCTCGTCACCAAGCCGGTCGACGAGGCGGTGGTGCCGTTGGCGCCGAAGCTGGCCGGTACGGTGCACCTGGCCGAGGTGAGGCGGACCCACGGTGCCTCGTTCCTGCTGCTGTTCGGCTCGGTGGCCGGCGCGTTTGGCAGCGCGGCGCAGGCCGGCTACGCGGTGGCGAACGCCTTCCTGGACGCGTACGCGGCCGGTGATCCCGCGATCCGGGTCGTCGACTGGCCGCTCTGGGCCGACGGCGGGATGCGGGTGGACCCGGCGACCGAGGCGTACCTGCGCAAGACGAACGGGATGGTCCCGCTGCCCACCCCAGCGGCGCTGGCTGCGTTGGAGCGGGCCATGCACACCGACACGCCCGCACAGCGGGTCGTGCTGTACGGCGAGCGGGACAGGCTGCGCCGGTACGCGGGCCTGGTCGTGGACGAGACCCGTCCCGTATCCGCCTCCACCGCCCCCGCAGCCGCCGCTGTCGTGCTCGACGACAGCGACCTGGCCGCGCGGACCGAGGAGCATCTGCGTGCGCTCTTCGCGGAGCTGACCGGACAGGAGCCGGAGCGGATCCGGGCCGATCAGAAACTGGAGCAGTACGGCATCAACTCGCTGGTCATCGTGGACGTGACGAGCCGGCTGGAGGACGATTTCGGTTCCCTGCCGAAGACGCTGTTCTTCGAGCACGTCAACCTGCGTGGGGTGGCCGGGTACCTGCTCGCCGAGCACCGGGACCGCCTGCGGCAGATGTTCACCCCGACCCCGACCCCGACCCCGGCACCGGCACCGACCCCGGACCGGTCCCGGATCCCGGAGCCGCTCGCGGCGGTCCCGGCGCCGACGCGGGTCCCTGACACGCCGACCCCCGCCGCCGTGGCGACTCCGGTCGTCCGGTTGGACACGCCGGAGTCACCCGCCCGGGACGCCGGACGCGCGCGACGCCGCGACGAGCGGGGCACGCACGACATCGCGGTCATCGGCCTGGCCGGCCGCTACCCCGGCGCGGACACGGTCGAGGAGTTCTGGCGACTGCTCAGCGACGGCCGGCACCGTTTCGAGCCGGTGCCCGCGCACCGGTGGCCACACGCCGACCTCTACCGCAGCGAGCGAGACGTGCTCGGCAAGTCGGTGGTCCGCACCGGGACGTTCCTGCGCGACATCGACGCCTTCGACCCGCGCTACTTCAACATCTCCCAGCGGGAGGCGGAACGGATCGCCCCGGAGGTGCGACTGCTGCTTCAGGCGGGGGTGACCGCCCTGGAGGACGCCGGCTACTCGCGGGAGACGATCCAGCGCCGCTACCAGGGGGACGTCGGCGTGCTCGTGGGCTCGATGAACAACAGCTACGGACTGTACGGCTTCCAGAACATGCTGGTGCGCGGTGCCGTCACCAGCGGCAGCGAGATCGGTGTCTTCGCCAACATGCTGTCCTACTTCTACGGACTCACCGGACCGTCGATGTTCCTGGACACCATGTGCGCCTCGTCCTCCACCTGCGTGCACCAGGCGGTACGGATGCTGCGCGAGGGCGAGTGCCGCATGGCCGTCGTCGGCGGCATCAATCTCATGCTGCACCCGTACGACGTGATCGCCACCTCACAGGCCCACTTCACCACCAAGTCCGCGGAACTGCTGCGCAGTTACGGCCTCGGCGCCGACGGCACCCTCCTCGGCGAGGGGGTCGGCATGGTGGTGCTGAAGCCCCTCGCAGCGGCCGAGACGGACGGCGACCGGATCCTCGGCGTGATCCGTGGCACCGGCATGACCAACGCCGGAATTCGCAACGGATTCACCGTGCCCAGTCCCACCCAGCAGGCCCGGGCCATCGAGCGCGCACTGGACGACGCGGGCGTGAACGCACGGACGATCAGTTACCTGGAGGGCCACGGCTCGGCCACGTCACTCGGTGATCCGATCGAGATCACCGGGGCGACCGCCGCGTTCCGGCGGGACACCGCCGACAGCGGGTTCTGTGCGATCGGCTCGGTGAAGTCGAACATCGCCCACCTGCTCTCCGGCTCCGGGATCGCCGGCCTGACCAAGGTGCTGCTACAGCTGCGGTACCGGACCATCGTCAAGTCGCTGCACGCCGAGACGCTCAACCCGGGGATCGACTTCGCGAACACCCCGTTCGCGGTGCAGCGCGAGCGCACCACGTGGGGACGACCGGTGATCGACGGCGAGACCGTGCCGCGCCGGGCCGGGGTCACCTCGATCGGTGCCGGCGGCGCCAACGTGCACATCATCGTCGAGGAGCACGAGGCCGTGGCGTGGGGCGCGGCGGAAACCGGACGTCCCCAACTGCTGACGGTCTCCGCCACCACGCCCGGGGCGCTCGGCCGGGTGCTGCGGGACCTGCACGCGTACGTCAGTGACACCACCCCGGGTCTGGACTCGCTCGCGTACGCGTCGCAGACCGGCAAGAACGAGCTGCCGTGCCGCCTCGCGTTCGTCGCCACCGACCCGGCGCACGCGACCCGGACCCTCGCCGTGCTGGCAGCCCTGCCCTGGCAGGACGGCCCCACGCTGCCCGACGGGGTGCGCTTCACCCCGAGCACGATGCGTGAGCAGCGCACCCCCGACCCGGCCGCCGTGACCCGCGCGCTGCGCGACCGAGACCTCGCCGCGTTGGCCGACGACTGGATCGCCGGGGCGGAGGTGGACTGGGACGTGCTCTGGCCACCGGTGGCGCGGCCCACCCGGCTCGCGCTGCCCGGCTACCCCTTCGACCGGATCCGCTGCTGGTACCCGGAGGCCCCGGACGCGCCGACGGTGCTGCACCCGCTGGCCTTCGCCCGACGCTCGCATCCCTGGGTCGGCGCGAACGAGTCCGGCCTGGCCGGCATCTGCTACCGGCTCGCACTGCGCGGCGACGAACTGCTCGACTACGGGTACGCGCTGCACCGGGACCGACGCTACGCCACCACGGCGCTCCTCGACGCAGCCCCGGCCCTCGCCCGGCTGGCCGGTCTCGGCGAGCGGCAGTGGGCGGTGCGTGACGCCCGCTGGGCAACCCTGCCCGCCCCGGCCGACCAGACGGAGCTGCTCTGGAGCCTCACCCCGACGCCGTCCGGGACGCATCGGGCCGAACTGCGCCGGGCCGCCGACCGGGCGCTGGTGTTCACCGCCGAGTTGACGCCGCACGGAAGTGGGCCGGACCACCTCGACCCGGCCAGCACCGCACCGGACACCATGGGCCAGAAGGCTTTCGTCGCGCGGCTCGGCGAACTCGGCGTGGACTGCCGTCCGTACGCCTTCGGCGTCCACGGCGTCGCCGAGTTACCCGACGGCCGCCTGCTCCTGCGGGTGAGCGAGCCGGCACAGCGGCAGGACCGGCACCCCCGGCAGGTGCGGGTACCCGCCTGGGTGGATACGAGTCTGCTGCAAGGGGTCCAGCACCTGTTCGGCCGCGGCGACGTGACCGTCCGGCGGGTCGACACGGCCTTCGTCGCGGACGGTGGCAGGACGCGGATGTTGCTCGTCGAGCGCACCGGCCCGGACGCGGTGGACGTGCGGCTGCTGGACGGCGAGGGCCGGGCGGTGGGGTGGATCAGCGGCGCGGAGTTCGTGACCGATCTGCCGGACGAACTGGCCGCCGCCGCCGACGTGGTCGCCCATCCGGTGTCGACCTGTGCGACGGACGGCGGGCAGCTCCTGGCGGTGGCTCCCGGTGGCGCGCCGCCCATCGTCGACGAGGTGACCGGGACGCGGGAGGCCGCCGGCGTGCTGGAGACGGTCCGGCAGACGGTGGCCCGGTTGCTCAAGGCCGACGGCTCCGAGGTGGACGAGGACACGCACTTCATGGCGTTCGGATTCGACTCGATCATGCTGACCACGTTGGCCGCCGAGCTCAGTGGCGCGCTCGGCGTGGATCTGCGTCCGTCGTGGTTCTTCGAGTGTCCCAACATCAGGACCCTCATGCGCCGCATCGGCGACCAGATGCCCAGGCGTGCGCCCGCACCGCCACCGGCTGCATTGGTGCCGCCCGCACACGTGTCGGCCGGACCGCTCGGCGGTGCCGGTGCCCACCACGCACGCCGGACCAGCGGCGGCGGAGGGCCGGGGGACGACCTGACGGTGGCGATCGTCGGCATGGCCGGACGCTTTCCCGGGGCCGACGACCCCGAGGCCTTCTGGCAACGGTTGCGGGCCGGCGACGACCTCGTCTCCAGCTACCCGGACGACCGTTTCGACCAGCGGTACGCCCCCCTCGTGGCCGGCTCCGACTTCCCGAGGTACGCGGGCCGGCTCGACGGCGTGGACCGCTTCGACGCGGACTTCTTCACCGTGTCCCGGCTTGAGGCCGAACTGATGGACCCGCAGCAGCGGCTCGTGTTGGAGGCCGTGTGGGCCGCGTTGGAGGACGGCGGCCACCCGCCCGCCCGTCTGCCCGTCGACACCGGCGTCTTCGTCGGCGTCTCCGGTACCGACTACCACCACCTGCTCAACGCCAGTGGGGTCGCGCCGGACGGCTACACCGCCACCGGCAACTCGCACGCCGTCCTCGCCAACCGCGTCTCCTACCTGCTGGACGTGCGCGGCCCGAGCGAACCGGTCGACACCGCCTGTTCGAGCTCACTGGTGGCGCTGCACCGGGCGGTGGAGAGTGTCCGCTCCGGACGCTGCGGCATGGCCGTTGCCGGTGGGGTGAACCTGCTGCTCAGCGTCGACACGTTCGCCGCCACCCAGATGTCCGGCATGCTCAGCCCGACCGGTCGGTGCCGGGCCTTCGCGGCCGGCGCGGACGGGTACGTCCGGGCCGAGGCAGTGGTAGCGGTGCTGCTCAAGCCACTCGATGCGGCGCTACGCGACGGCGACGTCGTGCACGGCGTGGTACTCGGCAGCGCGGAGAACCACGGAGGTCGGGCCGCCTCGCTGACCGCCCCGAACGCCACAGCCCAGAACGAGGTCATCCGGATGGCGATGCGCGGCGTGGACCCGGACAGCGTCGGCTACGTCGAGGCACACGGGACCGGCACCGCGCTGGGCGATCCTGTCGAGGTGGACGCCCTCACCACGGCGTACCGGGAACTCGGTGGCTCGCCCCTGGTGGCCCGGGGGCTCGGCTCGGTGAAGACGAACATCGGGCACGCCGAGGCGGCGGCCGGCCTGGTCGGTGTGGTGAAGGTGCTGCTCGCCATGCGGCACGGCGAACTGCCGCCGGTACTGCACTGCGCCGAACTCAACCCGGGCCTGCGGCTCGACGGCAGCGGGTTCGAGGTGGTCCGGGAACGACGCCGGTGGACGCCGCGAACCGGCCCGGACGGACAGGTGTGGCCGCTGCGCGCGGGTGTGAGCAGCTTCGGCTTCGGCGGCGTGAACGCCCACGTGGTCCTGGAGGCGCCGCCGCCGGCAGTCCCGACGACGACCGATCCGGAGCCGCAGGTGGTGGTGCTCTCCGCCCGCGACGACGATCGCCTGCGGGCCGTCGCGGCCCGCCTGCACGGGCACCTTCACCTGACCCGGAGTGAGGGCCGAGCGCCCACGCTGTCAGATCTGGCTTTCACGTTGCAGCTCGGTCGGGAGGGCATGGAGCACCGGCTCGGGTTCGTCGCGTCCACGATGGATGAGGTGGTGGCGGCACTGGACCGGTTCCTGGCCGGTGACCGGGTGCCTGGCGGGCACACCGGCCGGCTGCCCCGGTCACGTGGCACCGGCGTCCGGCGTGACCCGGCCTCGACCCCGGCGGTGCGGGAGGCGTTGCACCAGGGCGACCTGGGCCGCGTGATCCGGTTGTGGTGCGCCGGCGAGTCGGTGGACTGGACCGCGCTGCACCCACCCGGGAAGCGGCGGGTGGTGTCCCTGCCGACGTACCCGTTCGCGGGTGAGCGCCACTGGGTACCGGCGAGCGCCGCGGCTCCGGTCCCGGTCGGTCCTGAATCGGTGGCCCCGACCCCGCATCCGGTGGATCCGCCGGCCTTCGACCCGGACCTCGGCGCCACCCTGCTGGCGGCGGTGCTGGACAACCGGGCGAGCCCGGACGCTCTGGACGGCCTGCTGCCCCGACCGATCGCCCCCTCCACGAGGAGCCGCCAGTGAGCCGCACCCTGCTTCGCGTGCCCGGCTGGCACAGCGAGCCGCTCGGCGTACCGGCCGTCGGGGCCGCGGACCGGCGCCTGATCGTGCTGTGTGACGTCGACGCGACGGAAGCGGCAGTGGTACGGGACCGGACGCCCCGCGTCTCGGTGGTCGAGGTGACGAGCGCCCAGGACGGGCCGGCAGCAGCCTACGAACACGGCGCGACCCGGCTCCTCGCCGAGATCAAGCGGCTGCTCGGTCGGCCCGAGCGCGGGTCGTGCCTGGTCCAGGTGGTGTGCCGGGCCGACGCCCCGACAGGTTTCTCGGGACTGCTGGGGCTGCTGCGTACCGCCGCCGAGGAGGATCCGTCGTTTCGTGGGCAGCTCATCGAGTTCGACCACGACCCGGGCGGCACGGAGATCGCCGAAACGCTTGCCGCCGAGCAGTACGCGGCACACGAACACGTCCGCCGTACGGCCGGCGGACGGCAGGTGCGCCGCTGGTCCCCAGCCGCAGCGGTGCCTGCGGCACCGCCCTGGAAGCCGGACGGTGTCTATCTGATCAGTGGTGGTGCCGGTGGCATCGGCCGGCTTCTCGCCGCCGAGATCACCCGGCACGCGCCGGGGGCCACGGTGATCCGGTGCGGGCGCTCGGAGCAGGGCGACGATCCGGCCGGGTACCGTCAGGTGGACGTCACCGACGCGCACGCGGTACGGGAACTCGTCGCCGACGTGTTCCGTACGCGCTGTCGGCTCGACGGGGTCCTGCACGCCGCCGGCCTGATCCGCGACGACTACCTGATCCGTGTCTCCTACCGGGACTTCCAGGCCGTACTGGCGCCGAAGGTGGCCGGTCTGGTGCACCTGGACGAGGCCACCCGAGACCTGCCGCTGGACTTCCTGGTCGCGTTCTCCTCGGCGGCTGGCACCTTCGGCAACGCCGGCCAGTCCGGGTACGCCGCCGCGAACGGTTTCCTGGACGCCTACCTGGCACACCGGGCGGGCCTGGTCACGTCCGGCCGGCGGCGCGGTGTGGGCGTGTCGGTCGGCTGGCCGCTGTGGCGTGACGGCGGGATGAGCGTGCCGGCCGACGAACTGCCTCGGCTGGTGGAACGGTTCGGCCGGCCGCTGTCGACGGCGGCGGCCATGGAGACACTGCACGGGGCACTGGCGCTGGGTGCCGCGCACGTCACCGTGATCGACGAGGGGCACATCGACGGGGGGAGCACGGTGGCGGTGGCGGACAGCCCGGAGTCCACGACGGATCTACGGGCACGGGTGGTGGTACGACTCAAGGAACTCATCGCCGCGACCATGCGGCTGGACGCCGACCGCCTCGACGCCGCACTGCCGTTGGACCGCTTCGGCATCGACTCGCTCACCGTGACCCGGCTGAACCAGCGGTTCGCCCGCTGGTTCACCGCGCTGCCGAAGACGGTGCTGTACCAGCACCCGACCCTCAACGACCTGGCCGGGTACCTCGCCGACCGGCACCCGGACGGATGCGCGCGCTGGCTCGCCGACGACGCCGGTGTCGATGCCGATGCCGCCCCGGCGTCCGCGCCCCGGTCTCCGTCCGTGGCCAGGGTGCCGTCGACGACCGGGGTACGGTCCGTGACTTGGTCCACGACGGGATCGCAGCCGGGGCGGACACCCGCCCGCAGCCGCCCGGCCGGCGTTGTCGAGCCGATCGCGGTGATCGGTCTCAGCGGGCGTTACCCGGACGCACCCACCCCGGACGCGCTCTGGGAGAACCTGCGCGCCGGCCGCGACAGCGTCACCGAGATCCCTGCGGACCGGTGGTCGCTGGACGGCTTCTACCAGCCGGATCCGCAGCGCGCGGTGGAGACGGGAACCAGCTATGGCAAATGGGGCGCCTTCCTGTCGGACTTCGCGCGCTTCGACGCGGCGTTCTTCCGTATCGCTCCCCGCGAGGCAGCCGACATCGACCCGCAGGAACGCCTGTTCGTGGAGGCAGCCTGGAACGCGATCGAGGACGCGGGTTACACCCGCGAGCGGCTCGGGGCCCGGGTCGGGGTGTTCGTGGGGGTGACCAAGACCGGGTTCGACCGAAACCGTCCGCCGGTCGGGTCCGGACCACGCCGCGCACCGCGCACGTCGTTCGCCTCGCTCGCCAACCGGGTGTCCTACCTGCTCGACCTGCACGGGCCCAGCATGCCCGTCGACACCATGTGCTCGGCCTCGCTCACCGCGATCCACGAGGCGTGCGAGCACCTGCGCGGCGGCTCGTGTGATCTCGCCATCGCCGGCGGCGTCAACCTCTACCTGCACCCGTCCACCTTCGTCGAGTTGTCCCGCTCACGGATGCTGGCCACCGATGGCCGGTGCCGTAGCTTCGGCGCGGGCGGCGACGGGTTCGTGCCCGGCGAGGGCGTGGGCGCGGTGCTGCTCAAGCCACTGTCCCGGGCGGAGGCCGACGGCGACCCGATTCACGCGGTGATCCTGGGCTCGGCCGTCAACCACGGGGGACGCACCAACGGGTACACGGTGCCGAACCCGCGCGCGCAGGCTGCGGTAATCCGGGAGGCGCTGGACCGCGCCGGGGTGACGGCGGCGGACATCGGCTACGTGGAGGCCCACGGCACCGGCACCGCGCTCGGTGACCCCGTGGAGGTGGACGGTCTCACCGAGGCGTTCGCGCCGGACGCCGGTGTGGCCGGCGGCTGTGCGCTCGGCTCGATCAAGTCGAACATCGGGCACCTGGAAGCGGCGGCGGGAATCGCCGGGCTCACCAAGGTGGTCCTCCAACTGCGGCACGGCGAACTGGCACCGACGCTGCACGCCGGGCGGCAGAACCCCGACATCGATTTCGCTGCCACCCCGTTCACCCTGCAGACAGCGCCCGGTGCCTGGGCCCGACCGGCGGACGGGCGTCCCCTCACAGCCGGCGTCTCCTCGTTCGGTGCGGGTGGTGCGAACGCGCACCTGATCGTCGCCGAGCACGTCCGGGTGCCCGACCGGCCTGCGCGTCGACCCGCCCCGGTGCTGCTGCCGCTGTCCGCGCGGGTACCCGAGGACCTGCGGGCCAGGGTCGAGCAGTTGGTCGACTGGCTCGCCGGCCGCGACGACGTCGACCTGGCGGCCGTCGCGGCGACACTTCAGACCGGGCGGGAGGCGATGGACGAACGCGTCTGCTTCGTCGCCTCGCACGTCGACGAGTGGCGCGGGCAGCTTCGCGCGTACCTGGCGGACGCCGGAGGCGACGGACCGTGGCGGCGTGGCCGGGTGCAGGTCGCTGCGGAGGCGCTGGCCGCCCTGGCTGGCAAACCAGAACTGCGGGCCCTGGTCCAGCGATGGATCGCCGCCCGTGAGTGGACGGAGCTGGCCGGCTTCTGGAGTCGGGGCATGCCGATGGAGTGGACGGCGCTGTACGACGACGGCGTCCCGCCCGCCCGTGTGCATCTGCCCCCGTACCCGTTCGCCGGCCGTGCCTACTGGTTCGAGCCGGAGTCGGAGTCGGAGCCGGAGTCGTGGTCCCAGCCGTTGCCCGGGTCCGGAGGCGAGCAGACGCCCGCCGTGCCGGCCCGGGACGATCCCGACGCGGCGAAGGTCGAGCGGATCCTGCTGGGCGAGCTGGCCGGAATCCTGGACATGCCGGCCGGGGACATCGACCGTCGGCGTCCCTTCGCGGACTACGGCCTGGATTCCATCCTCGGCGTCAGCCTGGTGCACCGGCTCAACGAGACGCTCGGTGCCGACCTGACCACGACCGACCTGTTCGACCACGGCAGCCTGGCCCGGTTACGGACCTTCCTCGTCGACCGTGTCGCCATCCGCCCGGCCCAGAACGGTGCCGCCACCACCGCAGCGCCGACCGCTGCCGCCGGGCGGGTCACCGCAGTGGCCACGGGTGTCACGACAGCCGCCGCACCGGCGGTCGCCGGGGGCGGCCCCGGGCCGGCGGGCGCCACCCACGCCGGCACACCCGGCACCGGCACCGGTCGCGGTGCGGCGATCGCCGTGGTCGGTCTGGCCGCCCGGTACGGCGACGCCGAAGACCCGCGAGCGCTCTGGGACCGGCTGCTGGCCGGCGTCGACCTGGTCGAGCCCGTGTCCCGTTGGCCGCTGGCCGCCGAGGTGACCTGTCACGAGGGGAGCTTCCTGCGTGACATCGACACCTTCGACCCGGCGTTCTTCGGCATCTCCGGCGTCGAGGCCACAGTGATGGATCCCCAGCAGCGGATCTTCCTGGAACAGTGCTGGAACGCCCTTGAGGACGCCGGGCTGACTGGCGCACGGCTGACCAGGGATCGCACCGGCGTCTACGTCGGCTGCTACGCCGGAGACTACGCGGAGCACGTCAGTCGGGCCGGTACCCGACCGGCGCAGGGGCTCTGGGGCACGATGGGTTCGGTAGTCGCCTCCCGGATCGCCTATCTGCTCAACTTCACCGGGCCCGCGCTGAGCGTGGACACCTCGTGCTCCAGTTCGCTGGTCGCCCTGCACCTGGCCTGTCGGGACCTTGCCGCCGGCACCGCCGACCTGGCGATCGCGGGTGGGGTGTTCGTGCAGACCACCCCCCGGCTGTACGAGTCGGCGAGCCGAGCCGGCATGCTGTCGCCGTCCGGCCGCTGCCACAGCTTCGACGCCCGTGCCGACGGCTTCGTACCAGGCGAGGGCGCGGGCGCCGTCGTGCTCAAGCGCCTGGCCGACGCCGAGCGCGACGGCGACCACGTCTACGGCGTCGTCAGCGGTTCGGGCCTCAACCAGGACGGCACCACCAACGGCATCACCGCGCCCAGTGCGCTCTCACAGGAGCGGCTGCTGCGCGACGTCTACGCCGCGGCGGGTGTGGAGCCGGGCGGGATCCAGCTGGTCGAGGCCCACGGCACCGGCACGCAGCTCGGCGACCCGATCGAGTTCCGTGCGTTGAGCCGTGTCTTCGCCGGGGTGGGCCCGGGTAGCGTGGCGCTCGGCTCGATCAAGGGCAACGTGGGGCACACCCAGTTCGCCGCCGGCATCGCCGGAGTGATCAAGGCGTTGCTGGCGCTACGGCACCGGCGGATACCGCCCAGCCTGCACTTCGAACGTCCCAACGACGCGATCCCGTTGGCCGGCAGCCCGTTCCGGGTGGTGACCGGGGCCGAACCGTGGACCGTGCCACGGCACGGGCCGCGCCGTGCCGTGGTCAGCTCGTTCGGCGCCAGCGGCACCAACGCGCACGTGCTGCTGGAGGAGTACCCGCCGGCCGACCGTCCCGACGCGGCAGCCGGAGAGCTGGCCTACCTGCTCTCCGCGCGCACCCCGGCGGCCCTGCGGTCGGTCGCCGAACGGCTGGTCGCGTACCTCGGCACCGAGCCGGGGCTGCGGGCCGACGAGGTCGCGTACAGCCTCGCCGCCGGCCGCGAGCCGATGGCGTGCCGGCTGGCCGTGGTGTGCGACGGGCTGCCACGCCTGGTCGAGCGGCTGCGTGCCTGGCTCGCCAGCGACACCTCCGACGAGAGGTTCGTCGATGCGCCCGCCGTCGACGACGTGTTCACCGGTCTGCCCGGCACCGACGCGGGTGACGGCGGGCCGATCGGCGGGCTGATGCCGCGCGCACTGGCCCGTGCGTACGTGCGCGGCGAGGCGCTGAGTCCCGCCGACTGCTTCCCACCCGAGGCCCGGCGCATCGTGCCGCTACCGACCTACCCGTATCAGCGGGAGCGCTACTGGGTAACCCCGGGCACGGCTGACCAGCCGGCATACCGGACCCGGCTCACCGGCGCCGAGTTCTTCCTCGCCGACCACGTGGTCGGCGGTCGCGCGGTGCTCCCAGCCGTGCTGTCCATCGAGTACGCCCGCCGCGCCTGCGGCAGCGGCGTCCCGTTCGGCCTGCGGGACCTGGTCTGGTCCGCCCCGTTCCCGGTCGGCGCGGATGGTGCCGAGCTGACCGTGACGCGGACCGGCGACGGGTTCCGGGTGCTGCGCGACGGCGGTGAGACGCACGCCCAGGGCCGGTTCGCCGCGACGGGTCCAGCCACACGTGTCGACCTGGACGCCGTCCGCGTCCGCTGCGGTGTCCGTGCTCTGAGTCGTGAGCAGTGCCGTGCCGCCCTGGACGCGGTCGGAATCCGGCACGGGGACCGGTTGCGGGCCCTGGACGGTCTCGCCGTCGGCGACGGCGAGGTGCTGGCCGGTCTGAGGTTGCCCGACGGGGTCGGCGAGGGTGACCTCGCGCTGCACCCGGCGATCCTGGACAGCGCCGTGCAGGCGGTGGTCGGCCTCTTCGGTGACGCCACCGGCGACTTCGGCGAGCCGGGCGGTGCGCCGGCGCTGCCCTTCGCGGTGGACGCCGTCGACGTGTTCGCGTCGACCAGCGGCGCGATGTGGGCGCACCTGCGGTACGCCGGTGATCCGGGCGACGGCGGCGGACACACCGGCCACCCGGGCTACGGCGGCGCGATCACCAAGGTCGACGTCGACGTCTGCGACGCCGACGGTCACGTCGCGGTCAGCCTGCGCGGGCTGACCTTCCGGCGGGCGGCGGCACCGGCCACCGTACGGACCGCGCTGCTCGCCCCGGTCTGGGACGCGCTGCCCGAGGGAGAGCCCCGCGACGTGCTCACCGGGCGCCGGGTGTCGCTGGTCGGCGGCACGGCGGCCGAGCGGGACGCGTTCCGGAGGCGCTTGCCGGAGGCGGTGCTGTCGGACCACGACCTGACCGTCGCCCTGCCCACGGACCTGGACCTGCTGGTCTGGCTCGCCCCGGAGCAGCCGTCGGCGGACGACGGCGCGCTCAGCCTCTTCCGGCTCGTGAAGGCGGTTCTCGCCGACGGCGGCGACGGCCGCGAGGTCGGACTGCTCGCGGTGACCCGGCAGGCCTGCCGGGTGCCGGGTGACGACGCCGTCCACCCGCAGCACGCGGGGGTCCACGGGCTGCTCGGCTCACTCGCCAAGGAGTACCCGCACTGGCGCGTCCGCCCGGTCGACGTACCGGCCGGGGAGGCGGTGCCGTGGGACGTGGTCCTGGCGGCGCCCGCCGTACCGTCGGGCATGCTCGTGGCCCGTCGCCGCGGCGAGTGGTACCGCCCGCGTCTGATCGAGGTCGCCGACCCGACGCGGGTGCCCGGGGCAGCCGACGCGACGCGGGCCGGGTGGCCGTCCGCGCCCAACGGGGTGGTGGTCGCCATCGGCGGCGCCGGTGGTATCGGCGTGGCGTGGACCGAACACATGCTGCGGCGGCACGGCACCCGGGTGGTGTGGATCGGCCGTCGACCGCTGGACGCGACCATCGCCGCACGCCAGGACGCACTCGCCGGGTACGGCCCCCGCCCCGACTACGTGTCCGCGGACGCCACCGACCCGGTCGACCTGCGGCGGGCGTGTGAGGAGATCGTTCGCCGGCACGGTCCGGTACACGGTGTGCTGCACTCGGCGATCGTGCTGGGCGACCGGAGCGTCGCCCGGATGGACGAGGAGCGGTTCCGTACCACGTACGCGGCCAAGGCCGACGTCGCGGTGAACCTGGCCGAGGTGTTCGCCGGCCAGCCACTGGAGTTTGTGATCTTCTTCTCCTCGATGCAGGCGTTCTTCACCGCCCCCGGCCAGGCCAACTACGCGGCGGGCTGCACGTTCGCCGACGCGTACGCGGACAGCCTGGCTGACCGGCTCAGCTGCCCGGTGAAGGTGATGAACTGGGGCTACTGGGGCGGAGTCGGCATCGTGGCCGCCGACGGGTACCGGCAACGGATGGCACGGCTCGGTCTCGGATCGATCGAGCCGGACGAGGGCATGTCGGCACTGGACACGTTGCTGACCACGCCGTACCACCGGCTCGCCCTGCTGAAGGCGGCGGACTCGCGCAGCATCTCCACCTGGTACGAGCCGTCCCTCCTCACCCGGCTCCCGGCGACCGCCCCGGCGGCCGTGGAGGTGCTGCGTGCCGGTCGCCCGGACCGGACCGGTGAGATCGAGCGGGTCCGTGCGGCGGCCGACGGGCATGCCCGCGTGATGGAGGACGCGCTGGTCCGGATCACCTGGGCGCTGATCCGCTCGTTGGGCCTCTTCGCCGGCGACCGAGCCGCCACCGTCGAGCAGTGGCGCCGCATCGGCGGGATCGAGCCCCGGTACGACCGCTGGCTGCGCCACACACTGACGGTCCTCGAACGGGCGGGCCTGATCCGTGCCCTCGGCGATGACCGCTTCGCCGCCTCCGGACCGGCCACCAGCGAGAGCGGGACCGGACTGGTCGACCTGGACGCCGCCTGGCGGCGCTGGGACGCCGACCGGGCAGTGTGGCTCACCGCCGCCGGCCGGCGACCGCAGGCGGTGCTGGTGGACACGACGGTGCGCGCGCTCACCGACATCCTCACCGGGCGGCGCCCGGCCACCGACGTCATGTTCCCGAACTCGTCGCTGGAACTGGTCGAGGCCGTCTACCGGAACAACCCGGTCGCCGACTACTTCAACAGCGTGCTCGCCGACACCCTGCTCGCGTACCTGCGGCGACGCCTCACCGAGGACCCGGACACCCGCCTGCGGATCCTGGAGATCGGCGCGGGGACCGGCGGCACCAGCGCGATGCTGTTCGACCGCCTCGCCCCGTGGCGCGACCGGATCGAAACCTACTGCTACACCGACCTGTCCAAGGCGTTCCTGCTGCACGCGAAGAAGACGTACGGACCGTCCGCGCCGTACCTGGACACCCGCATCCTCGATGTGGAACGGTCACTGGCCGAGCAGAGCCTGCCGATCGGCGGCTTCGACGTGGTGGTGGCGACCAACGTGCTGCACGCCACCCGCAACATCCGGGCCAGCCTGACCAACGGCAAGGCGGCACTGCGCGCACACGGCCTGCTCCTGCTGAACGAGCTGAGTGACAACGTGTTCTTCAGCCACCTCACGTTCGGCCTGCTCGACGGCTGGTGGCGGTACGACGACCCGGGCGTGCGGATCGACGGCTCGCCCGGCCTGCACGCGCAGGACTGGCTGCGGGTGCTGGCGGAAACCGGGTTCCGGTCCGCCTTCGTCGCCGCCGAGGGCGCCGATGACCTGGGACAGCAGGTGTTCGTGGCGGAGAGCGACGGCCTGGTGCGCCAGCCGGTGCCACCGGGCACCGAAGCTTTTCCCGAGGCCGGACCGGTATCCGACGTCCCGCCCGGGCCGCCCGCGCAGGTCGGACCGCCCGGGTGCGCCGCCGTGCCGGCCGGGTCACCGACCCTCGACGAGGCATGGCAGGAGAAACTGCTCGACAGTGCCCGCTACCACTTCCGCGTGCTGGTCGCGGGCGTGCTCCAGCTACCGGTGGCGGCCGTCAGCGCGGACGTCACGTTCGACAGGTACGGCATCGACTCGATCCTCGTGGTGCAGCTCACCGACGCGGTGCGCGCCGAGCTGGACGGCGTGGGGAGCACGCTCTTCTTCGAGGTACGCACCATCGACGGGCTGGCCCGGCACTTCGCGCGTACCCAGCCCGACGCGCTCGCGGCGCTGGTCGGCCTCGCCGCCGCGCCCGTCGTACCCGACCCGGCCGCCACCGTTGCGCAGGCCGTCCCGTCGGCGGACGGTGTGCCCGCGCTCGGGCCTGTCCGGTCAGCACCCGAGGTCGGCGCGTCGTCGCTCACCCGCACACCGGCCGAGGGCCGGGCCGACGAAAGCATGCCGATCGCGATCATCGGGATGGCCGGGCGCTACCCGGGCGCGCGTGACCTCGACGCTTTCTGGGCCAACCTGCTCGCCGGCGTCGACAGCGTCACCGACATCCCGGCCGACCGGTGGGACCACGACCGCTGGTACGACCCGACCCGGGGCACCCCGGGAAAGACGTACGCCAGGTGGGGCGGCTTCCTGGACGACGTCGCCGGGTTCGACCCGCTCTTCTTCGCCATCTCCCCGTCCGCCGCGTCCGCGATGGACCCGCAGGAGCGGCTGTTCCTGGAGGTCGCGTACGAGACGATGCAGGACGCCGGCTACACCCGCGACTCGCTGCGCGCCGCCGCCCGGAGCCGGGCCGGCGCGGACGCGGGCGACATCGGTGTCTTCGCTGGCGCCATGTACTCCGAGTACCAGCTCTACGGCGCCGAGCAGAACGTGCACGGCGAGCCACTGGTCGTGCCGGGCAGTCTGGCCTCCATCGCCAACCGGGTGTCCTACTTTCTCGACGCGAGCGGACCCAGCATCGCCGTCGACACCATGTGCTCCTCCGCCCTGGTGGCCATCCATCTCGCCTGCTCCGCCATCGCTCGCGGTGAGTGTGGGATGGCCCTGGCCGGAGGCGTCAACCTGTCGCTGCACCCGAGCAAGTACCTGATGATCGGGCAGACGGGCTTCGCGTCCAGCGACGGTCGGTGCCGCAGCTTCGGCGCGGACGGCGACGGGTACGTGCCCGGCGAGGGTGTGGGCGCGGTGCTCCTGCGTCCCCTGGCCGACGCCGAGGCCGCCGGCGATCGAGTCCTGGGTGTGATCCGGGGTAGTGCGGTCAACCACGGTGGCCGTACCCACGGCTTCACCGTGCCCAACCCGCAGGCGCAGGCGGCGGTCATCCGGCGGGCGTACCGCGCCTCCGGTGTGGACCCGCGCCGGATCGGCTACGTGGAGGCGCACGGCACCGGCACCGCGCTGGGCGATCCGATCGAGATCGCGGGGCTGACCGCCGCGTTCGCCGAGTTCACCGATGATCGGGGGTTTTGTTCCATCGGGTCGGTGAAGTCCAACATCGGGCACGTGGAGGCGGCCGCCGGCGTCGTCGGTCTGAGCAAGCTCCTGCTACAGATGCGGCACGGCACCTTCGTCCCGTCCCTGCACGCCGAGCTGGTGAATCCGGACATCGACTTCACCACGACCCCGTTCGTGTTGCGGCGTGACGCCGCGCCGTGGCCCCGCCCCGAGGGCGGTTCCCGGGTCGGTGTGGTGTCCGCGTTCGGCGCGGGGGGTTCGAACGCGCATCTGATCGTCGAGGAGCACACCGCGCCTCGTCCCGGGGTCCAGCCGTCCGGGCCACGGATCGCCGTGTTGTCCGCGATGAACGAGGAGAGGCTGCGGGAGTACGCGCGGCGTCTGCGGGACGCGCTGCGGGAAGGCCCATGGGAGGACGCCGACCTGGCCGACATCGCCTGGACGCTCCAGATCGGCCGCGAGGCGATGCCGGTCCGGTTCGCCGCCGTGGTCGCCGACCTGCCCACCCTGATCGACGCGCTGGACGTGTGCGCCAGGGGTGGTCGGCTGCCCCGGGGCGCCCACCTGGGCACCGGGGAACGGCCGCAGGGGACACTGGCGGCCTTCGCAGACGACGAGGAGTTTCCGCGGACCGTCGCGCGCTGGGCGGCAAGTGGCCGGCTGGAGCCCCTGGCGCAGGCCTGGGTCGGCGGGATCGCGGTGGACTGGCGGCTGCTGTACCCGGACGGCCCGATCCCGCGCCGGGTGTCGCTGCCAGCGTACCCGTTCGCCCGGGACCGGTACTGGTACACCGACCTGCTGACCGACTCCGGCACCGTCCCTCCGGCTCCGGCCACCGTCCCCGCTGGTGCGGTGTCCGCGCCCGCCGGGCCAGTCGTGCCCGCCGCCGACAGGCTGCCGGCCGGGGACCTCACCCTCCGCACGGTGTGGGAACCGGTGCGTCCGCAGGGCACCCCGGATGGCGGCCGGATCCTCGCGATCGGTCTGCGCCCCGAGGAGATCACGGCACTGGAGGCGGTCGCGGAGGTGACCGTCTCGGCCGAGGTGCCGCCCGACGCCGGCGACTACGACCGCGTGGTGTTCGCCGTGCCCACCCCGGTGACCGACGATCTCGCCGCCGCCCGGATCGACGCCCAGCGCGCCGTGGCCCGGCGCGCGGTGGACATACTCCGGACGCTGGGCGAGCTCCCCGACGACGACCTGGAAGTAACGCTGCTGACCCGGGACGCGTTCGCTCCCGGGGGCGGGCCCGTCGATCCGGCCCAGGCCGCCCTGCACGGGCTCTTCGGCGGCTACGCGAAGGAGCAACCACGGCGTGGGTTCCGCGCCGTCGACCTGACCGGCGGCCAGCCGCTCGTCCCGGGCGAGGTGTTCGGCCTGCCCGCCGACCGTCGGGCGCTTCCGCTGGCCCGCCGGAGCGGACAGTGGTCACGCCGGTACCTCGTGCCGGTCGAGCCGGGCGAGGTGGCCGGGGCCTCCGCTCTGCGCGACGGCGGCGTCTACCTGCTCACCGGTGGCGCCGGTGACCTCGGCGTCGAGCTGAGCGAGTACCTGGCCGGCCGGTACCGGGCGAACACCGTCTGGGTGGGGCGCCGCGCCGAGAACGACGAGATCCGGGCGAGGATGGCGCGGGTGGCGGCGGCCGGACCAACCCCGGTCTACCTCCGAGCCGACGTGACCGACCCCGCCGACCTCGTCCGCGTGCGCGACCACGTGCTCGCCCGCCACGGCCGGATCGATGGCGTGATCCACCTCGCGATGACGTTCAGCCACACCCGGCTGACCGACGTGACCGGACCGGAACTGGAGGCGACCCTGGCCGCCAAGGTGGACCCGTGTCTGCGGTTCGCCGAGGTGTTCGCCGGCGTGGAGCTCGACTTCGTCCTCCTGGTCTCCTCGCTGGTCAGCCATGTCCGCAACGCCCACCAGGCCCACTACGCGGCCGCCTGCTCCTTCCTGGACGCCGCCGCGCCCGGGCTGGCGGCGGCGCTCGGCCGCCCGGTCAAGGTGGTGAACTGGGGCTACTGGGGCAACGTCAGCACGGCGCGGATCCGGGAGATGGCCGCACTCGGCCTGGCGCCGATCGATCCGGCCACCGCGATGGCCGCCGTGGAGCGCCTGCTGTCCGGGCCGCTGGACCAGATCGGCTTCATGCGGCTCGGATGGCCACTGCCGGTGGAGGGTGTGCTGACCGCCGAGACGCTCCGGGTGCAGCCGATGACGCCGGGCCGGGCGCAGCCCGTTCGGGTACCGCTGCCTGCCGCGCTCGCCGACTTCCAACGTGGACCGGTGCCGGCACGGATCGACACCGCGCTGTGCCGGTGGGTGGCCGCCGAACTGCGGCACGCCGGTCTCGACGAGCCGGCAGCGATCGTCGTGGCACCGAAGTACGACCGGTGGCTCACCGCGATGCTGACCGAACTTGCCCGGCACGGCCTGGTGGACGACAGCGGCCACTGGACCGTGAACTGCCCGGACGGCGGTCAGGCGGTACCGCTGCGGGACGCGTGGGAGACCTCCACCGGTACCTGGGTGGCCGCCAACCCCGACCTGCGGACGTCGCTGAACCTGCTCGGCCGTACCGTGCCCGCGCTCGCCAGCGTGCTGCGCGGTGATCTGCCCGCCACCGACGTGCTGTTCCCGGGTGGCTCGCTCGACCTGGTCGAAGGCGTGTACCGGGACAACCGCGTGGCCGCCCACCTCAACGCGGTGCTCGCCGACCAGGTGCTCGCCCACCTACGCGCCCGGCGGGCCGCCGAGCCGGACGCCCCGCTGCGCATCCTGGAGATCGGCGCGGGCACCGGTGGCACCACCCGGCCGGTACTGGACCGGCTGGAGGCCGCCGGGCTGCTGCCGGTCGAGTACTGCTTCACCGACCTGTCGCGTGCTTTCCTGCACCGGGCTGCGGACACCTTCGGCGTCGGCCGCGGGTTCGTCGCCTACGAGGTGCTGGACGTGGCGGTGCCACCGACCCGGCAGGGCTTCGCGCAGGGCCGCTACGACGTGGTCATCGCGGCCAACGTGCTGCACGCGACCGCCGACGTGCGCCTCGCTCTCCGCCACGCCAAGGCGCTGCTGCGCGGAGGCGGCCTGCTGGCCCTGAACGAGATCAGCGGCTTCCATCTGGTCAACCACCTGACGTTCGGGCTGCTCGACGGCTGGTGGGAGTACGCCGACGCCGAGCTGCGGGTGCCCGGTGTCCCGGCGCTGTCGCCCTCGGCCTGGGGCGAGGTGCTGCGTCAGGAGGGCTTCGGGGGGATCAGCTCGCCGGCGACGGATGCCGAGCAGCTCGGCCAGCACATCCTGGTCGCGTACAGCGACGGCCTGGTACGCCTGCCGCGCGAGGGGGCACCCGAGGTGGAGGCGGAGGCGCAGCCCGGGTCGGCACGGCCGGCGAACGGTACCGGTGTTCCCGCTGCCGGCGCCGGCGCTCCCGTCGCGGAGGTCTTCGGCATCGTGCTGGCCGAGCTGGCCGGCGCGCTGCGGGTGCCGGCGGGGGACATCGACCCGGATCGGGCTTTCGCCGACTACGGGTTGGACTCGATCGTCGGCGCGGGCTTCGTCCAGCGACTCAACACGCTGCTGGACCTGGACCTGCTGACCACGGTGATCTTCGACTACCGCAGCGTGGGTCTGCTGGCGGCGCACATCACCGAACAGCACCGCCCCACCCTGCCACCGCCCGCCGGACCCGAGCCGTCCACCGCGCCCGCGTCGGTCGTGCCGTCGGACGCCGTACCTGCCCCGGAGTCGGGCGTCGAGCCCGCTCCCGCTCCTGCGGCGAGAGCGGCATCGGCCACCGGGGGACAGCCCGACCGGCACGGACGTGAGCCGATCGCGATCATCGGCATCAGTGGCCGGTTCGCCGGGTCGCCCGACGTGGACGCGCTGTGGGAGCACCTGGCCGCCGGTGACGACCTGGTCGGCGACATCGAACGCTGGGACCTGTCCGGGCCCGAGTACGCCGACCTGACCTGTCGCGCGGGCAGCTTCCTGGAGGACATCGACCGGTTCGACGGACGGTTCTTCAGGATGTCCGGCAAGGAGGCCGCCTACACCGACCCGCAGCAGCGGATCTTCCTGGAGCAGGCGTGGGCCGCGCTGGAGGACGCCGGTTACGCCGGGCCGGCCGTGGACGGCAGGCGCTGCGGGGTCTACGTCGGCTGTACCAACGGCGACTACCGGGAGTGGTTCGACGACCGTCCGCCCGCTCAGGCGGCGTGGGGCAACGCGCTGTCGGTCGTGCCGGCCCGGGTGGCGTACCACCTGAACCTGCACGGGCCGGCGATCGCCGTGGACACCGCCTGTTCGAGTTCACTGGTCGCCGTTCACCTGGCCTGTCAGGGGCTGTGGAGCGGCGAGACGGAACTGGCAGTGGCCGGTGGCGTGAGTGTGCAGACGACGCCGAACACCTACCTCACGGCGGGCCGGGCCGGCATGCTGTCGCCGACCGGCCGCTGCCACACCTTCGACGCGTCCGCCGACGGATTCGTCCCCGGGGAGGGCGTCGGGGTGTTGGTGCTGCGCCGCCTGTCCGACGCCCTGGCCGACGGTGACCACATCCACGCGGTGATCCGGGGCTCCGGCATCAACCAGGACGGTGCCACCAACGGCATCACCGCGCCCAGTGCCCTCTCCCAGGAGCGGCTGATCCGCGACGTGTACCGCGAGTTCGACGTCGACCCGGCCGGGATCGGCATGGTGGAGGCGCACGGCACCGGCACGGTACTGGGCGATCCGATCGAGGTCGATGCGTTGGTCAGGGCATTCGGTACGGACGACGGGGACCGGCCGGCCTGTGCGCTGGGCAGCATCAAGACGAACATCGGGCACACCATGTCGGCGGCCGGTGTCGCCGGACTGCTCAAGATCGTCCTGGCTCTGCGGCACCGGCAGATCCCGCCGTCGCTGCACCACATCGACACCAATCCGGCGATCCGGCTCGACGGCAGCCCGTTCTACGTCAACACCACCCTTCGGCAGTGGCAGCCGAACGCACGCGGCCAGCGGGTCGCGGCGACGAGCTCGTTCGGCTTCAGTGGCACCAACGCGCACCTCGTGGTGGAGGAGCCACCGCCGGTCGGCCCGCGTACGGACACCGACACCGAACAGTTGTTCCTGCTCTCCGCACCGCGACCGGAGGCGCTGCGGCAACTGGCCACCGACCTGACGGACCACCTCGACCGCGCCCCGGCACAGGCGCTCGCCGACGTGGCCTGGACCCTGGCGGCCGGCCGCGCCCACTTCACGCACCGACTGGCGATCGCCGCCGCCGATCGCCGCACCCTGGTCACGCGGATGCGGGCCTGGCTGGACGGACGCCCGGACGAGCCGGCCGCCGACCCCGAGATCGAGCGGGCACGCCTGCGCTACCTCGACGGCGCCCCACCGGACACCCGGCGCGGCGGCGGGGACGTGCGTCGGGTGCCGCTGCCGACGTACCCGTTCCAGCGGCGTAGCCACTGGGTCGGTGGCGGCGCTGGCGACACCCGCCCGGGGCCCCGGCCCGTAGCGACGCAGCCGGCAACGGCCGGGCCGACCGCGCTGCCGGACGAGCCGATCGCGGTGATCGGCCTGGCTGCCCGGTTCGCCCGTACCGACAGTGCCGAGGAACTGTGGGCACACCTCGCCGCCGGCGACGACCTCGTCGGTGAGGTGACCCGCTGGGATCTGCGGTCCACCCCGGGCGGCCGGCACGGCAGCTTCGTCGAGGACATCGCCCGCTTCGACGCCCTGTTCTTCGGCATCTCCGGTACCGAGGCGGTTTACACCGATCCGCAGCAGCGCATCTTCCTGGAGGAGTGCTGGCACGCGTTGGAGGACGCGGGGTACGCCGGCGAACGGCTCACCGACCGCAACTGCGGGGTGTACGTCGGGGCCTACTCCGGCGACTACCACGAGCTGATCGGTGAGAACCGCCCTCCGCAGACCATGTGGGGCAACATGGCCTCGGTCGTCGCATCCCGGATCTCCTACCTGCTCGACCTGTCCGGACCTGCGGTCGCTGTCGACTCGGCGTGCTCCAGCTCGCTGGTGGCGATCGACCTCGCCTGCGACAGCCTGCGGCTGGGCACGGTCTCCATGGCGTTGGCCGGCGGCGTCTTCATCCAGGCCACCCCCCGGCTGTACCAGTTCTCGGCGAACGCGAAGATGCTGTCGCCGACCGGCCGTTGCCGTACCTTCGACGCGGCGGCCGACGGCATGGTGCCGGGTGAGGGCGCGGGTGTCGTGGTCCTCAAACGACTCGGGGACGCGCTGCGCGACGGCGACCACGTCTACGCGGTCGTCAGCGGTTCGGGTGTGAACCAGGACGGCACCACCAGGGGCATCACCGCGCCCAGTGGCGCGGCGCAGGAGCGTCTGCTGCGACAGGTGCACCGCAAGGCGGGGGTCGCGGCCGGCGGCATCCAGTTGATCGAGGCACACGGCACGGGCACGCCACTCGGCGACCCGATCGAGTTCGCGGCACTGGCGGCGGCTTTCGAGGGCGCCCCGGTCAACGGCTGCGCGCTGGGCTCGATCAAGGCGACGCTCGGCCACACCCAGTTCACCGCCGGCGTCGCCGGGGTGCTCAAGGCCATCCTTGCGCTGCACCACCGGCAGATCCCGGCGACACCGCACTTCACCCGTGCGAACCCGCGGATCCCGTTGGCCGACAGTCCGTTCCACGTACCCACCGCGCTGCGGGACTGGCCGCAGCCGGCCGCCGGTCCCCGACGTGCCGGGGTCAGCTCGTTCGGCGCCAGCGGCACCAACGCGCACGCGGTGATCGAGGAGGCGCCGGTCGACAGGCGGCCCGGCCACCGGGCCCACCCGGAGTGGCTGCTCACGCTGTCAGCGCAGGACGGGACGGCGCTGCACCGCCACGTGCGGCAGATGTTGGCGTTCGCGCAGGAGCACCCCGACCTGGACCTCGGGGACGTGGCGTACACGCTGGCGACCGGGCGGCGCCACGAGCCGTACCGCTGGGCCTGCGTGGCTGCCTCCGGCGAACAGTGGCGCGAGGCGATGCGCGACTGGTTGGCAGGCGACACCGCCGGGCAGGTGCACACCGGCCGCGCCCTCGACGACGAGCGGGGCGGTGACCCGGACGCCGGATCGGCCGGATCCGGCACCGGCGTCCACGAACTGGCCCGGGCATGGGTACGCGGCGCGGTGACCTCGTTCGCCGCCTCGTTCGCCGACGGTGGCTTCCGAATCGTGCCGCTGCCGGGGTACCCGTTCGCCGGCGAGCGCTACTGGGTCGGTTCGACGCTGCCCGAGGTGGCGCCCTCGCCGGTTTCGGCGGCGTCGAACGCACCCGGCGCGACGGAGTCCTCGCCGCTGGCCGGACGAAGAGTCGCCGGAGCGCAGCCACGCTACCTGGTACGACTGACGGGCCAGGAGTTCTTCCTGGACCAGCATCGGGTGTCCGGCGTACCCGTCCTGCCCGGCGTCGCCTACCTGGAGATGGCTCGGGCGGTGGCCGAGGCGGAGGGCTTCGGCCGGACCGGGGTGCTGCTCCGTGACGTGGTCTGGACCCGGCCGGCCCGCATCACCGCGCCCACCGAGGTGGAGGTCCTGCTGCGGCCACAGCCGGACGGCACACTGGCCTACGAGATCGCCTCGCTTCCGGCCCCCGGTGACCGGCAGGTGCACGGGAAGGGCCAGGTGGAGCGGAGCGTGCCGGCCGCTCCGCAGCCGCTCGACATCACCGGACTGCGGGCCCGGTGCACTGTCCGGACGCTCGACCGAGCCGCCTGCTACCGGCTCTACGACGGTACCGAGATGGGCCTGGGGCCCGCCATGCGTGGCGTCGACCGGTTGGAGATCGGTCCGGGACTGATCGTCGCCCGGCTGCGGCGGCCCGGCGGCACCAAGGCGGACGACCCGTTCACAGTGCACCCCGCCATGCTCGACTCGGCGCTGCAGGCCACCCTCGGTCTGGCCCTGGCCGAGGGGGCAGCGGAGGTGTCGGCCGCCCTGCCGTTCGCGTTGACCGAGATGCGGACGTACGCGCCGACGCCGTCGAGCGGGTGGGCGGTGATCCGTCCGTCCGGTAACGACCGGCCCGGTACCGTGCGCCGACTCGACATCGAGCTGTGCGACGACGACGGGACCGTGTGCGTGTCGTTGCTCGGTTTCACCTTCCGGGCGTTGCCCGGCGGTGACCGGCCCACGGCCCGGTCCGTGGACGCGCCCGCCCCTTCCGCGCCGATGGTGCCGAGCGGTGTCGCTGCGGTGCTGGCCCGGCACTGGTGGCAGGAGGCCGAGCCCGCCGCCGGTGGCCCGCCGCCGGTCCGGCACGAGGTTCTCCTGGCCGGGCCGGGCACGGCCGATCCGACGCGGCTGGCTGGGGTTCTCGGCGTCCCGTGCGGCGCGCTTCTCGACGATGTCGGCGACGACCTCGCGGTCGGTTTCACCAGCTACGCCGCGGCACTACTGGACCGGCTCCAACGGGCGATCACGCCGGGCGCGGGCGGTGCGACGCTGATCCAGCTCGTGGTGCCGGCGGGGAGCGAACTCGCCGCGCTCGGTGGCCTGCTGCGCACCGCCGGACACGAGCATCCGAGGCTGCACACCCAACTCGTCGAGGTGGAACCGGGCACCGATCTGACGACCCTGGCCGGGTACCTACGCCAGGACGCCACCAGCGGCGATGCCACGGTCCGCCACACCGGCGGTCGACGCGGGGTGTCCCGGTGGAGCCGCCTCGTCGACTGTCCGCCGGTACGCCCGTGGAAGACCGGGGGCGTCTATCTGATCACCGGCGGCGCGGGTGGGCTCGGTGCGATCTTCGCCCGGGAGATCGCCAGCAGTGTCCGGGACGCCACGGTCGTCCTCGGCGGCCGGTCGGTGGCCGGCCCGACCCAGCACGAACTGCTGGGCGAGCTGCGCGCGGCGGGTGCCACCGCGAGCTACCGGAAGCTGGACGTGAGCGACCGGACAGCGGTTCGGCGGATCGTCGACGCGATAGTCGCCGAGCACGGCCGCCTCGACGGTGTGGTGCACGGCGCCGGGGTGCTGCGCGACGGGTTCCTGGCCCGCAAGAGTGTGGACGACCTGCGTGCCGTCCTGGCCGCGAAGGTCGCCGGAATCGTCCACCTCGACGAGGCCACGGCAGGGATCGACCTCGACTTCCTGATCGGCTTCTCGTCACTGTCCACGAGGGGGAACCCGGGACAGGCCGACTACGCGGCGGCGAACGCCTTCCTCGACGCGTACGTGGTCCGGCGGGCGGAGCAGGTGGCGAACGGTCTGCGGCATGGTCGGACACTCAGCGTCGGCTGGCCGCTCTGGGCAGAGGGCGGTATGCGGATCGACCCGACCACGTGGGGCCGGATCCGGGAGTCCACCGGAATGCACCCGATGCCGTCCGCGGTGGGTGTCGAGGCACTTTACCGCGCGTACGGCAGTGAGGAGGCGCACGTGCAGGTGATGTACGGCGACGAGGAGCGGATCGGCCCCGAGTTCCTGACCGAGCCGCCCCCGGATCCCGTGTCGATACCGGTGGTCGGTCCGGCTGTGTCGGGTGCGGCGGTGTCGGGTCCGGGTGTGCCGGGTCCGGATGGTGTGGGTCGGGTTGTGGTGGCGGGGGTGTTGGCGGAGCTGGCGGCTTCGGTGTTGAGGTTGCCGGTGGAGCGGATCGAGGTCGGTCGGGAGTTGAGCCGGTACGGGTTCGATTCGTTGTCGTTGACGGAGTTGAGCGTGGCGGTGGCGGCGCGGTTCGGCCTGTCGCTCGATCCGACGGTGATGTTCGAGTTTCCGACGTTGTCGGGTCTGGCGGATCACCTGCTGGCCACGTACCCGGAGAAGTTCACCCCGGTGGACGGCGACCCGGAGCCGCCCGCGCGACCCGGCAGCGGCGTGGAGGAACTGGTACGCCTGCTGGCGGAGCGGGTGTCGACCCTGCTCGACGTTCCGGCGGACGAGATCGACGGCGCGGTCGAGTTGACCGACTACGGCTTCGACTCGATCTCGCTGGTGGACTACGTCGGCATGCTGAACAGCGAGTTCGGGCTGTCGCTGGTGCCGACGCTCCTGTTGGAGTACCCGACGCTCGACGGGCTGGCCGAGCACCTGCTGTCCGAGTACCCCGGCACGTTCGCGGTTGCCGCACCGGCGGCCCCGGCCACGGCTTCGGTCGTCGTCACCGCGTCTGCCCCGGCCAGCGCCGCCGTGTCGGTGCCGGTGGTCGGTGCGGCGGTGTCGGGTCCGGGTGTGCCGGGTCCGGATGGTGTGGGTCGGGTTGTGGTGGCGGGGGTGTTGGCGGAGCTGGCGGCTTCGGTGTTGAGGTTGCCGGTGGAGCGGATCGAGGTCGGTCGGGAGTTGAGCCGGTACGGGTTCGATTCGTTGTCGTTGACGGAGTTGAGCGTGGCGGTGGCGGCGCGGTTCGGCCTGTCGCTCGATCCGACGGTGATGTTCGAGTTTCCGACGTTGTCGGGTCTGGCGGATCACCTGCTGGCCACGTACCCGGAGAAGTTCACCGCGCCGGCCCCGCCGCCCGAGCCGACCCCGACCCCGGCCCCGGCGGCCCCGGTGTCGGCCGAGGCCGATGATGCCGGCCCGGAGCCGATCGCGGTGGTCGGCATGAGCGGTCGCTTCCCGATGGCCGAGGACATCGCGGAATTCTGGCGCAACCTCGCCGAGGGCCGCGACTGCATCGCCGAGATCCCCGCCGACCGCTGGGACTGGCGGGCGATCTTCGGCGACCCGATCAAGCAGCCCAACACCAGCAACGTCAGGTGGGGTGGATTCATCGAGGGGATCGGCGACTTCGACCCGCTGTTCTTCGACATCTCGCCACGTGAGGCGGAGCTGATGGATCCGCAGCAGCGACTCCTGCTGCTCTACGCCTGGCAGGCACTCGAAGACGCCGGCTACAGCGCCGAGTCGGTGGCGGGCAGCGACATGTCCATCGTGGTCGGCACCGCCAGCACCGGCTACCCGACGCTGGTCGCGAAGCACTCACCGGTGGTCGAGCCGTACGACGCGACCGGCGCTGCGCCGTGCATGGGTCCGAACCGGATGAGCTACTTCCTCGGCGTGCACGGCCCGAGCGAGCCGGTCGACACGGCCTGCTCCAGCGCGCTGATCGCCACCCACCGGGCGGTGTCGACCCTGCTCGACGGCACGTCCGACATGGCGATCGTCGGTGGCGTCAACACGATCATCAACCGGGATCTGCACATCAGCATGTCGAAGGCCGGCATGCTGAGCGAGGACGGCCGCAGCAAGACGTTCTCCGCCGAGGCCGACGGGTATGCCCGGGGCGAGGGTGTGGGCATGCTGGTACTCAAGCGGCTCAGCCTGGCCGAACGCGACGGCGATCACATCTACGGACTGATCCGCGCCACTGCGGAGAACCACGGAGGCCGAGCCACCTCACTGACCGCGCCGAACCCGAGAGCACAGGCCGCGGTGATCCGGGCGGCACACCGCCGGGCCGGCATCGACCCACGCACCGTCGGCTACATCGAGGCGCACGGCACCGGCACAAGGCTCGGCGACCCGGTCGAGATCAACGGCTTGAAGCAGGCATTCCACGACCTGTACGACGACCACGACGCGAGCGTCACCGGCGCGCACTGCGGCGTCGGCTCGGTGAAGACGAACATCGGCCACCTGGAGGTTGCGGCCGGTATCGCCGGAATGATCAAGGTGCTGCTGCAGATGCGCCACCGCACACTGGTGCCGAGCCTGCACTGCGACACCGTCAACCCGCTGGTCAAACTCGACGGCAGCCCCTTCTACCTGGTCCGTGAGCGCCGGGACTGGCCAGCGCCGATCGGCCCGGACGGGACGGAACTGCCCCGCCGGGCCGGGGTCAGCTCGTTCGCCTTCGGCGGCGCGAACGCCCACGTGGTGTTGGAGGAGTACGTGCCGCGTGCCGCCCCCGCCGCGCCGCCCCCGCCCGCCGGGCCGGTACCGGTCGTGCTGTCGGCGAGCCACCACGACGTACTGTGCACGCTCGTCGCCCGCTGGATCGACGCTCTGCGCCGGGGCGAGTGGACCGACGCCGACCTGCCGTCGATCGCCTACACCTCGCAGGTCGGCCGGACCCACCTGACAGAGCGGCTGGCCTGCCTGATCGGCAACGTCACCGAACTGGTCGTGGCGCTGGAGTCCTGGCTGCGTGACGAACCCGCGCCGAGCGTGCTGACCGGGCGGGTCCGACGCGGCGAGGAACCTGTCGCACCCGCGGTGACAGGTCCGGCCGGCGCGCAGGCGCTGGCGGCGGCGTGGGTACGCGGGGCCGAGGTGGACTGGTCCCCGCTGCACCCACTGCGGCCCCGCCGTGTCCCGCTGCCGACGTACCCGTTCCGGCTGCGCCGCTACTGGCTCGACACCACCACGACACGGGTGGACCGGCCGGCGACGAACATGCCGCACCCCCTGCTGCACGCCAACGTCTCGACCCTGACCGAGCAGCGGTACACCACCCGGTTCACCGGACGGGAGCCGATGCTGGACGACCATCGGGTACGGCGCGTGCCGGTACTGCCCGGGGTGGCGTACCTGGAGATGGCCCGCGCCGCCGCCACCCTGGCGGCCGGCGGCGACTGGTCGCCGGCGCGGGTCCGCTGGGTACGACCGCTGCCGGTGGAGACGGAGACCGAGGTACACACCACGATCGGGGCGAGCGACGACGGAAGCCTCTCCTGGTCGGTGAGCACGGCGGGCGCGAACGGCGCACCGGTGGTGCACGCGCACGGGCTGTTGCTCGCCTCCGGGGGCGGTACCGGACAACCGCCCCGGCTCGACCTCGCGGCCCTGCGTGCCCAGTGCGACGGGCCGGTGCTGGACGAGGCGGCCTGCTACCAGCGGCTGAGCCGGCTCGGCCTGCCGTACGGGCGGACGTTCCGGGCGATCGACCAGCTGCACTGCGGTAGCCGGATCGCGGTGGCCCGGATCCGGCGGCCGGACGTGTCGAGCGGCGATCCCGCGCTCGTGCTGCACCCGAGTGTCCTCGACGCCGCGTTGCAGAGCAGCCAGGGGCTGTTCGTGGCCGACCCGGAGTCGGTGGGGGCGGCGCTGCCGTTCGCACTGGAGGCGGCCCAAGTGCTGCGGCCGACCCCGGCCTCCGGATGGGCCGTGGTGCGCTTCGGCCCGAACGACCACCCCGCCGGCGATCGCAGCCTGGACATCGACGTGTGCGACGACAGCGGTGAGGTCTGTGTACGACTGCGTGGCTTCGGTGTCCGTCGGCATCCGACACCGGGTGATCCGGCGCAGGCGACCGGCCCGGTGGGCGTGGCTGGTCCGGTGGCGGCGGCCAGCCCGGCCGGCAGCGGCGGTCCGGTGCAGACGGAACAGGCGGTCAGGGCCGCGGACGTGGACCCGGACGGTGACGCGTACCTCGCACAGCTCATTCGCGACATCGGCGCGGGCCGCGTGAGCGCGGACGACTTCGAACGGAGCCTGGCATGACCCGGAACATCAACTCCGCGGCCGAGCTGTACGAGCTCATCCGACGTGGTGAGATCGATCAGGACGAGGCGCTGCGCGTTGCCCGACGGTTCCGGCGGCCGATCCCGGTGTCCACCCCGGACACGCCGACCGGCACGCCGGCTTCGCCGGCCGCGCCCCCCATCGACCTGGAGGCGCTGCGCGAGCGGATCTGTGACGTGACCGCGGCGAAGGTTCGGGAACTGCTCAAGGTGAGCGCCGAGGACCTCGACGTAGACGTCGAGCTGAGCGAGTACGGCCTCGACTCGGTGACGATCAGTCACCTGGTCAGCATGCTCAACGACGCGTTGGGGCTGGAGTTGAGACCCACGGTGCTGTTCGAGCACCCGAACATCCGGGGCCTTGGTGATCACCTGGCCGCCGAGCACGGAGCCGCGCTGGCCGGGCATCTGGGGCTGCTGCCTCCGGCCACCTCGCTGCCTCCGGCCACCTCGCCGCCGCCGAAGCCGGCTGTGCCGGTACGGGGATCGACGCCGGCGTCCGTCGGGCGGCTGGCGTCGGCCGGAACGGCCGAGCCGGTAGCGGTCATCGGGATGAGCGGACGCTTCCCGCAGGCCGCCGACCTCGACGAGTTCTGGCGGAATCTGGCCGAGGGCCGCGACTGCGTCACCGAGGTACCCGCGGACCGCTGGGACTGGCGTGCGCTTCACGGCGACCCGTTCGACCCCGCGGGCCGGACCACCGTCAAGTGGGGCGGTTTCGTGGACGGGGTCGCCGACTTCGACCCGGAGTTCTTCGGCATAGCGCCGAAGGAGGCACTGTTGATGGATCCCCAGCAGCGTCTCCTGATGCTGTACGTCTGGAAGGCGCTGGAGGACGCCGGCCAATCCGCGTCCGATCTGGCGGGCAGCGACCTGGCGATCGTCGTCGGCACCGCGGTCACCGGCTACCACAAGCTGATCGACAGGGCCGGCGGAAGCGCTGACGGTGTGGCCGCGACCGCGACCGTGCCGTCCGTCGGGCCGAACCGGATGAGCTTCTTCCTCGACGCGCACGGGCCCAGCGAGCCGGTCGAGACGGCGTGCTCCAGTTCGCTCGTCGCGCTGCATCGGGCGGTCGTCGCGCTGGAACGCGACGAGTGCTCGGTGGCCGTGGCGGGCGGCGTGAACACCCTCATCGTGCCGGACGGGCACATCAGCTTCGGCCGCGCCGGGATGCTCAGTGAGGACGGCCGTTGCAAGACGTTCTCCGACCGGGCCGACGGCTACGTACGAGGTGAGGGCGTCGGTCTGGTCGTGCTGAAGAAACTGTCGGCGGCCCAGCGGGACGGTGACCACGTCTACGGGCTCATCCGGGGCTCGGCTGTCAACCACGGCGGGCGGGCCAACTCGCTCACCTCGCCGAACCCGCGGGCACAGGCGGCGGTGGTCCGCGCGGCGTACCGGCGGGCTGGTGTCGACCCGCGCACCGTGGGCTACATCGAGGCACACGGCACCGGCACGAGCCTCGGCGACCCGATCGAGATCAACGGTCTCCGTGAAGCGTTCCGCGACCTGTACGACGACCACGGCGCGAGCGTCACCGGCGCGCACTGCGGGCTCGGCTCGGTGAAGACGAACATCGGTCATCTCGAACTGGCCGCCGGCGTGGCCGGCGTGTTGAAGGTGCTGCTGCAGATGCAGCACCGTACGCTCGCGCCGAGCCTGCACTGCGAGACCGTGAATCCGTACATCGAGCTGGTGGACAGCCCGTTCTACCTGGTCCGTGAGCGCCGGGACTGGCCGGCCCCGGTCGACGCGGACGGGACCGAGTCGCCCCGGCGGGCCGGGATCAGCTCCTTCGGCTTCGGGGGCGTGAACGCACACGTCGTGCTGGAGGAGTACGTCGTGCCCGCCGAGGCGGTACCGTCGGCGCCGGTAGCGGTGGTGCTGTCCGCACGCGAACCCGAGACGCTGCTCGGCCGCGTCCGACAACTGCTCGACGCCATCGAGCGGGGCCGGGTCGGCGACGGTGACCTGGCCCGGCTCGCGTACACGTTGCAGGTGGGGCGGGTGCCCATGCCGGAGCGGCTGGCGTTCGTCGCCGGGTCGATGGCCGAGGTGGTCGAACGGCTGCGTGCGGTGGTGCTTGGCGGGCCGACCGATGGGATCAGCCGGGGCCGAGCGGCCACCCACGGCCTCTGGCGCACGCTGGGCGGTGACGAGGACATCGCGGCGGCGATGGACAACTGGGTCGCCAAGGGCAGGCTGGCCAAGCTGCTGGAACTGTGGGTGGCCGGGCTCGACTTCGACTGGCGCCGGCTCTACCGGGACGGGACGCCGGGCCGGATGCCACTGCCGTCGTACCCGTTCCGCCTCGAACGGTTCTGGATCGCCGACCGGGGTCGGTCCCGATCCGTGGAGCCGACGCCGGAGTCCCGGTACCGGCACGTGTTGACCGCTAGCGACTATTTCCTGCGCGACCACCGCCTGCGTGGCGTGCCCACGTTGCCCGCCGTGGCGTGCCTGGAGCTTGCCCGGGAGGCGCTGGTCCGGGCCGAGCCGAGGGCAGCCGCGACGGGCCTGCGGATCCGGGACGTGCGCTGGCTGCGGCCGGTTCAGACGACCAGCGAACGCACCGTGGAGGTGACTGTCTCCGCACCGTCCGACGGCGGGCTGAGGCCGTTCGCGTTGACCACCGACGGCGGGTCCACCGTGTGCGCCCAGGGTGTCGGCCGTGCCGGACCGGATCTCGGCGAGGCCCCGACCCTGCCGGTCGCCGAACTGGTGCGCGGGTGCGCGCACCTGCTCTCAGCCGACGACTGCTACGCCATGTTCGAGCGGCTCGGCCTGACCTACGGTCCGGCGCTGCGCACCATCGAGACGTTGCACTACGGCCGGGAGACCGCTGTCGCCCGGCTGCGTCTGCCGACCGAGGCGGCCTCGTCGCTGACGCTCAACCCGAGCATGCTCGACGGCGCGTTGCAGGCGGTCATCGGACTGTGGCTGGGCGAGCGGAACGACCTGCCGGCCGGGCCGGCGTTGCCGTTCGCCGTACGCGAGGTGCTGGTGTTCGCGGCCACCCCCGGTGACGGCTGGGCGGTCCTCCGGCTTGACCGGGAGGACCGGGGCGGGGACATACGCCGCCTGGACGTGGACGTCTGCGACGCCGACGGCCGGGTAGCGGTGCGCCTGCTGGGTTTCCGCACCCGGCCGCTGAACCCGGAGCTGACTGCGCGGCTGCTCGGCCAGGAGCCGGGACACGGGCCGGAAACGCGCGCACTGCTGCTCGCCCCCGGCTGGACGGAGCTGACCGGTGTGACCGGCGCGCCGTGGCCGTCCGCCGGTCCGGTGGCGCTGGCGGGCGGCACCCCGGCCGAGCGGGCGGCGTTCGGCACACACGTTCCAGGCGCGCTACTGCTCGACGACCCGGCGTCGGACGCGTTCCCGGCCGCCGTCGAGCACCTGGTCTGGGTCGCACCGGACCGGGGCACGGCGGCACCGACCGACGCCGCGCTGGAGGTGTTCCGGATGGTGCGGCGGTTGCTGGCGGCCGGCGACGGCCGTGAGGTGACGCTGACCCTGGTCACCCGGGGCGCCTGCCGGGTGCCCGGGGACGGTGCCGCCGATCCGCTGTACGCGGGTGTGCACGGGCTGGCCGGATCGCTGGCCAAGGAGTTTCCGCACTGGCGGGTCCGGGTGGCCGACGTGCCGGCCGGGGCCGACGTCCCCTGGGACGTCGTGCTGCGGCTGCCAGCGGACACGTGGGGCGACGTCGCGGCGTACCGGGACGGCACCTGGTTCGGCCAGACCCTGACCGAGGTGACCGGACCGTCCGGGAACGACGGGCCGGCGGATCTGGGTGAGGGACCGGTGGTGGTGATCGGCGGCGCGGGCGGCATCGGTACGGCCTGGACCGAGCACCTCGTGCGTACCCGGGGTACCCAGGTGGTGTGGATCGGCCGACGGGCCGAGGACGACCGCGTCGCCGCCCGCCGGGCGGCCGTGGCCGAGTTCGGGCCGATGCCCTGGTACGTCCGCGCCGACGCGACCGACCCTGGCGATCTGCGGCGGGCGCGCGACGAGATCGTGGCCCGGTACGGGCCGGTGCGGGCGGTCGTGCACGCCGCCGTCGTCCTGGACGACCGCAGCCTGACCCGGATGGACGAGGACAGCTTCCGCGCCGTGTACGCCGCGAAGGCGGATTCGGTGGTCGCGCTGGCTGAGGCGTTCACCGACGACCCGCTGCGGTTCGTGGCGCTCTTCTCCTCGGTGCAGGCCCTGTTCTCCGCGCCCGGACAGGCCAACTACGCGGCGGGGTGCGCGTTCGCCGACGCGTTCGCCGAGCGGCTCGCGGTGGTCCTGGGCTGCCCGGTGAAGGTGATGGACTGGGGCTACTGGGGCGGCACCGGGGTCGGTGCCGACGAGCGGCTGCGCGAACGGATGGCCCGGCTCGGCCTTGGCTCGATCGAACCGGACGAGGGCGTGGCGGCCTTCGACACGCTGCTCGCCTCGAAACATGACCGGCTGGCGTTCCTGAAACTCAGCCGGACGCAGAGCCTGGACGCGTTCAACGACCACGCGGCCCGACACGGATCACCGGCGGCCACCCCGGGCGTCGCACCGGGCCGGAACGCGATCGCCCGCGAGGTCACCGACCTGTTGGCCGAGGTGCTCGAAATGGAGCCGGAGCGGCTGCGCCCGGACCAGCCGCTCCGTTCGTACGGCTTCGACTCGATCTTCATGACCCAGTTCGCCGCCCGGGTGACCAAGCTCTGGGGCGATGTGCTGCCGCTGGACGTCCTGGCCCAGTGCGACACCCTGCGGGACATAGTGGACCGGCTCACCACGTCGGCCCCGGCGTCGCCGTCGAACGTCGGTCGGGCCGAGCCACCTGCGCCTGTCGACACCGAACCCGTCGCAGTCGCCGGGACGGAGCCACCGGCGGTCACGAACGTCCTCGCCGTGCCGCAGCATCCGCTGCCGAAACGCTCCTCTCCGGCCTCGCCCAACGGCTTTCCCGAGCTGGTCCGGATCAACCAGGTCCGCAACGGCCGGCCGGTGTTCTGGATCCACCACGGCAATGGCGGGGTGGAGGTCTACCGCCCGGTGGCAGCGCACAGTGCCCGCCCCTTCTTCGGCGTGCAGCCGCACGGCTTCAACGACGGCGATGACCTGCTCGGCAGCCACGATGCCATGGCCGAGCGGTACGCCGAGATCATTCAGGCGGTGCAGCCGGAGGGCCCGTACGACATCGGAGGGTTCTCGCTGGGCGGCCTGTTCGCGTACGAGGTGGTACGCCGGCTACAGACGGCCGGCGGCCGGGTGAACACCCTGGTGATGCTGGACACGCTGGACGCCACCTCGACCAACCGGGCGAACGCCGTGATGCAGGGCGGAAGCACCGACCCGGCGGTGGTGGCGAAGGTGGCCGCGTTCCGCGCGGTCAACCTCGTGCTCGGCAACAACCGTCTGGACGCGGCCAACGGGTCCACGCCGATCCTGCACCGCGACGAGGTGGATGCCTCGGGGGAGTACGACGTGTTCCTCGACCGGTTGATCGCGGCGGCCTTGGCCGGGGGCACCGGCATGACCGAGGTGCAGCTCCGTACCCGGGTGACCCGGCTCGCCGGTTACTTCGAGGTCCTGCACGGCGAGCCGCACGTGGTCCGTCCCCTGCCCCGACGCGCCGAGCTGACCTGCTACTACGTGCGCAACCGCGGCGGCCGGTTCTTCGGTTCGTTCGAGGATCACATGATCCTGTACCCCGACCCGGACGTTCCCGGCGTGGACGGTACCCACTACTGGCGGGAGTGGGAGGAGCAGATCGACGACTTCTTCGTCATCGACGTGGATACGCGTGAGCACACGGATGTGATGATCGCGCCGCAGGCGCTGACCAAGGTACAGCGGCTGAGTGCCTCGCTGTACCAGGCGTCGACCCGGTCACCCGGCCCGACGGCCCCCGTCAACAGCCACGCCGTGGCCGGGCGGTGACCCCGTGCGAGCCGTGATCTTCCCGGGGCAGGGCGCGCAGGTCCGGGGCATGGGACAGGGGTTGTTCGATGCGTACCCGGACCTCTGCGGCGAGGCGTCCGAGGTACTCGGCTACTCGATCCGCGAGCTGTGCCTGTCCGATCCCCGGCGCGAACTGGGGCGCACCGAGTTCACCCAACCCGCCCTGTACGTGGTGGGCGCGCTCGCATACCTTCGCTGGCGGGAGGAGAACGACGAGCCGGCGTTCCTGGCCGGGCACAGCCTCGGCGAGTACACGGCGCTGTACGCCGCTGGCGCCTTCGACTTCGCCACCGGGCTGCGGCTGGTACGGCGTCGTGGCGAGCTGATGTCCATGACCGGCGGTGGCGGCATGGTCGCGGTGACCGGGGTGAACCAGGCCGGGGTCGCGAAGCTGCTGGACGCGGGCGGCTTCGACACGCTGACCGTCGCCAACGACAACTCACCGGTCCAATCAGTGGTCTCCGGTGACACGGCGGCCATCGAGGCGCTCGGCGGGTACCTCACCGAGCGCGGAATCCGCTGGGTGCGTCTGCGGGTGTCCGGCGCGTTCCACTCCACTCTCATGCGGCCGGCACGAGACCAGTTCCGCGAGTTCCTGGCCGGTTTCCGGCTCGGCGACCCACGGATCCCGGTGATCGCCAACGCGACCGCCCGTGCCTACCCGCCCGGCCGGACGGCAGCCCTGCTGACCGACCAGATCGTCCGACCGGTGCGCTGGACCGACAGTGTGCGTCACCTGCTCGACCAGGGTGTCGGGGACTTCGTCGAGCTGGGTGGCCGGGTACTCGGCAAACTGGTGGAACAGGTTCGGTCGACGCCCCGGGAACCCGCCCCGGACCGGGTGCGGCCCGAGACGTTGGGTGCGGCGGTCTTCCGGGAACGCCACAGCCTGCGGTACGCGTACGTCGCGGGCGGCATGTACCGCGCCATCGCCTCGCCGGAGCTGGTGGTGCGGCTGGCCCGCGCCGGCATGCTCGGAGTCCTCGGCACCGGCGGGTGCACAGTCGACGAGATCGAGCAGCACCTCAAAGAGATCGAACGTGAGCTGGGGACGGAGCACTCGTACGCGGTGAACCTGATCGCGGACCACGACGATCCGACGGCCGAGCGCGAGATGGTGGACCTGCTGTTGCGGCGGCAGATCCGTATCGTCGAGGCTTCGGCGTTCATCCAGATGACCCCGGGGCTGGTGCGCTACCGCGCGCTCGGGATGCGTCGCGGGCCGGACGGCAGGCCGGTGTGCGACCACCGGATCCTGGCCAAGGTGTCGCGTCCCGAGGTGGCGTCGGCCTTCCTGAGCCCTGCGCCGGACCCGCTGCTGGACCGGCTGCGGGCGGCGAACGAGATCACCGCCGAGCAGGCAGAGCTGGCACGCGGGGTGCCGATGAGTCACGACATCACCGTCGAGGCCGATTCCGGCGGGCACACCGATGGTGGCGTCGCGACAGTGCTGCTGCCGGCCATGCTGGAGCTGCGCCGCCGAGCCGAGGAACGGCACCGGTACGCCGAGCCTGTCTGTATGGGCCTGGCCGGTGGCCTCGGGACACCCACGGCGGTCGCGGCAGCCTTCATGATGGGCGCCGACTACGTGCTCACCGGCTCGGTCAACCAGTGCACGGTCGAGGCCGCCACCAGTGATCTCGTCAAGGACATGTTGCAGGAGATCGACGTCCAGGACACAGATTACGCCCCGGCGGGGGACATGTTCGAGTTGGGCAGCAAGGTGCAGGTCCTCCGGAGGGGGGTGTTCTTCCCGCCCCGCGCGAACAAGCTGTTCGCGCTCTACTCCCACTACGGCAGCCTCGCCGAGTTGCCGGCGAAGACCCGGACACTGCTGGAGAAGACATACTTCCGTAAGCCGCTGGACCAGGTGTGGGCCGAGACGTGCGACCACCTGCGCGCCCAAGGGCGGTACGACGTGATCGAGCAGGCGAACGCGGCGCCGAAGCGGCAGATGGCGCTGGTGTTCCGGCGCTACTTCGGCTACAGCGCGCGGATCGCGCTCGCCGGACAGGCCGAGGACAAAGTCAACTTTCAGGTGCACACCGGCCCCGCCCTCGGGTCCTTCAACCAGTGGGTGAAGGGCACGCCGCACGAGTCCTGGCGACACCGGCACGTCGACGAGATCGCCTGGAAGCTGCTGGACGGTGCCGCCGAACACATCACCGCCATGTCCCGGCGCTGGCACCCCGCCGCCCCGGTCTCCTGATCCGAATCCCACCCGCAGACCGGACAGAAAGGATCTCGACGTGCAGAGACAGTTCGACACGTGGGGCGTCGACCAGCGGCAGTTCTGGCTGCGCGGCCAGGAACCGCAGGAACTGGTCGGCTACGACCCCGAGAGTCGGATGTGGAACGTCTACGGCCACTCGGAGGCGTCCCAGGTCCTGACCGACCACCGGACCTTCTCATCGAACATGATGCGCCTGATGGCGGCCGAGGTCGGCGCGGATATCGAAGAGGCTCAAGCCGGCGAACTGCTCTACCTGGACCCGCCCCGGCACACCCGGCTACGGCGGCTGGTGAACCATGCGTTCACCCCGAAGGTGTTGGCCAGCCTGGAGCCACGGGTGGCTGCGCTCACCAACGAGCTGCTCGACCAGGCCGCCGTCACCGATCGTCTGGAACTCGTCAGCGCGCTGGCGTACCCGCTGCCGGTGATCGTCATCGCCGAACTGCTCGGCGTGCCGGCCTCGGACCGGGACCAGTTCCGGCGGTGGGCCGAGTCGCTGATCCCGTCGACCGGGGACGACGTGAACCTCGTCGGCCGGTTCGAGGGACAGAACGAGGTCACCGAGACCACGTTGCAACAGCGCAGGGAGTTCGCCGACTACCTCGCCTCACACATCGAGGACCGGCGTCGCACGCCGCGTGAGGACCTGCTGACCGGGCTGGTGCACGCCGAGGTGGAGGGCGAGCGGCTCAGCGACAAGGAGATCGCCACGCTGGCCGACGTGCTCCTGCTGGCCGGGCACGTCACCACCACCATGTTGCTGGGCAACACCATCCTGTGCTTGGACGCCCACCCGGAGGAGTTCGCCCGGGTACGCGCGGACCGCTCACGCCTGCCCGCCGTGATCGAGGAGGCGTTGCGGTTCGTTCCGCCGTTCACCGTCACGTCCCGCGTCACCACCGTCGAGGCGGAGGTCGGTGGCGTCACCATCCCGGCCGATCAACTGGTCATGGTGTGGCTGGGAGCGGCGAACCGGGATCCCCGGGTCTTCGACGATCCGGCCGCCTTCCGGCCGGGCCGCGACCCCAACCCCCATCTGACGTTCTCGCGGGGCATCCATTACTGCATAGGAGCGGGACTCGCGCGTCTTGAGGGGGTCATCGCGCTGAACATCCTTTTCGACCGGTACTCTGTGATCGCGACATTACCGGCGGACCCGCCGAAGTTTATCGGTAGTTCACAAATGCTTAACGCGTACATGATGCCACTCGCCGTCTCGTCATGAGGGAAGACATGTCAGACATATCTACCGAACGTGCTGCCGCAACGAACGGGACTGAGGTCGACGTCGATCCCCGGCGCTGGTTCCTGCTGGCCGTCACGGTCGTCGCGCAGTTGATGGTGGTACTCGACTCCACCGTGGTCAATATCGCGATGCCGTCCGCGCAGGACGCTCTGGGCATCTCCGATCCCGACCGGCAATGGATCATCACCGCGTACGCACTGGCGTTCGGCGGCCTCCTGCTGCTCGGTGGGCGGATAGCCGACCACATCGGCCGGAAGCGCGCGTTCCTCATCGGGCTGATCGGCTTCGCCGCGGCGTCCGCGCTGGGCGGCGCGGCGACCAACGCCGGCATGCTGTTCGCGGCCCGGGGCCTACAGGGAGCCTTCGGCGCGCTGCTCGCACCGGCCGCGCTCGCCCTCATCACGGTCACCTTCACCGAGGCGCGGGAACGGGCCAAGGCGTTCGCCCTGTTCGGTGCGGTAACCGGCGGCGGCGCTGCGGTCGGGCTGCTGATCGGCGGCCTGCTCACCGAGTACGCGAGCTGGCGGTGGTGCCTGTTCATCAACATCCCGATCGCCGTGATCGCGGCGGTCGCGGCGGTACCGAACATCCGGGAGAGCCGGATCGGGGGCAGGGCCCGATACGATGTGGTCGGCGCCGTACTGTGCACTGTCGGTCTGGTCGCCCTGGTCTACGGCTTCACCGTCGCGGCTGGCAACGGATGGGGTTCGGTCGACACCCTCGTCCTGGTGATCGGCGGGGTCGTACTGCTGGCCGCGTTCACCGTGGTGGAGGCACGCAGCGCCGCGCCGCTGCTTCCGCTGCGGATCCTGCTGAACCGCAACCGTGGTACCGCGTATCTGACCTCGGTACTGCTCGGCGTCGGCAGCATGGGCATGTTCCTGTTCATGACGTACTACCTGCAGGAGACGTTGGGTTACTCGGCACTGCTGGCCGGCGTCGCCTACCTGCCGTTCTCGGCCGGGGTGGTGCTCACCGCCGGCCTCACCGGCACCCTGCTGCCGCGATTCGGCGCACGGGCCGTGATGACCGTCGGAGCGGTACTGACCGCGCTGGCGATGCTCTGGCTCACCCGCCTCGACGTCGACTCGACCTATTTCGGCGTCGTCCTGCCGGCGTTCATCGTGATGAGTGTGGGCATGGGCCTGGTGTACGTGCCGTTGAACAGTGTGTCGCTGATCGGGGTGGCACCCTCCGACGCCGGAGTGGCGAGCGCCCTGGTGAACACGTCGCAACAGGTCGGCGGCTCGTTGGGTACGGCTCTCCTGAACACCGTCTTCACCACCTCGGTCGCCGGGTACATCGCGGCCCACGCCGGTGCGGATCTGGCGGTGGCGACCATCCACGGCTACAAGGTCGCGTTCGCGGTGGGTGCGGCGCTGATCATGGTGAGCGCCATCCTCGTGTTCGCGCTCGTGCGCGACGACAGTCAGAACGCGGCACCGGGGGGGAGCTGACCACCCCCGGACGGCTGGCGGACCCGCCCGGTTGGCGCGACCAGGCGGGTCCGGCTGCGGTTGCCGCGCGGCCTGGCTCCGGCCCCTGATCAACACGCTCTTGACCAGCCACACCCACGCCTAACTGAACGGCGTTGGTACTAGCCCAGGATCGCCTCGATCAGGCGCATGGTCCCGTCACGCTCCCAGATCGACTGGTAGTTGGCGACGGTCGGGCCGGGTGGATAGTGCGCCGGCATGTTCGCCCAGGTGCAGCCGGTGCGTCTGCGGTGGTAGATCGCTTCCACGATCAGCCGGCGGTCGTACAGCCGGCCCCGCTGCGAGTCGCCCCCCGGCAGGATGGCCGCGACCTGCCGCCACTGCTCGTCGGTGATGCCGCACAGAGTCGACCGTCCGCGCTGCTCGACCCGCTCGGGCCGGCGCGATGGTGGTCGCGGCACCTCGACGGCTCTCGGCGCCTCGACCGGTTCCGGCGGTTCCGCACCGCCCTGCCGGCTCTCCCTGGCCGACAGCCGGGCCCGCGCCGCCGCCGCGATCTGTTCCCGAACCGGCAACGGCTGGGCCGGCGGATATCCGGTGAAGCCGGGTTCGAGGGCGGCGGTGAGGAGCCCGCAGGTCTGGCGGAGTTGCTCCCACTCCGGGGCGAGGGCCAGCAGGTGGGCGGTCGCCGGATCGTCGGGCTGCCCCTGCGGCCCACCGAACGCCTGGAGGCGACCCAGGATCACCGGTTGACGGTGGGCGTACCAGGCCAGGACGCGGGCGATGGCATCGTGCACCGACGACAGGTACTCCTCCTGGTACGGCCCGGCCAGGTTGAACGCGTACGCCTGCGTGTTGTAGTCGGCCAGGTCGGCGGCGAGGTCCGGGCAGTCCGCCAGCACCTGCGGGAACTGGTCGGGGGCCAGGTAGTCCAGCCACCGGGGCGCCGGCTGGTCGCCGCCGTCAGGTGCCGGGTCCCCGGGCTGACCGGGCAGGTCCGGTTGCCCGACGGTGGCGGTCAGATACCACTGCCGCAGGTGCTCGTCGCAGGCTGCGGCGAAGTACGGCAGGTACGCCCCGGCGACCTCGCCGGCGAGGGCCTCGGCGGCCACCGACCAGAGGGCGAACGTGAACCCGGTGTCTACCTCGAACACCTGCGCCAACCGGGCGACCAGCGCGAACATGTCGTCGATCTGTGCGAACTCCGCGACGAGCGTCGGATCGACCTCCCTGAACGCCACCGCCAGGGGGTGGTCGACCCACGGCGGCCGGACGGCGTCCACCAGTGCGACGACGAGGTGGTCCCGGTCCAGTTGCCCACTGGCGTGCTGCTGGAGCAGCGTGATCGTGGCCAGGCTACGGTGCAGCTGGTCGACGCCGGTGTAGGCGGCCTGCTCGTCGGCCCAGGCGTGGAACATCGCCAGGCAGGTGCCGTTCTGCTGGGTCTCGGCCCAGGTGAGGCGCTGGAAGAACGCCGGCTCGTGCTCGGCGATCCAGGCGAAGGTCGTGGCGAACGTGTGTTGCCATGGCGCCGGCTGGACGTCCTGATGCGGATGCACGCCTGTCTCCCGGTCGGTGGGCGGGTCCGCACCAGCGTGCGCCGGATCTGCCGGCCCGTTCCCCGCTCGCCGGCCGGTCCTGCGGGCAGTCCGGGTTGCCCCTGCGGGCAGCGCGGCGCCGGCCAGTGCGGGCGCGGCGACGTCGAGACGCGGTGCCCCCCCACCGCCGAAACTCGGGCAGCCGCCCCTTCGATACTGCGACCACCAACGAACCCGAACCCCGCCCCATCGACATCCCGCTGCCCCGAAACCGATGATCCCTCAACTCTGGCAGCGATGCGCCCACCCCGATCACATAAACCAAGACCACCAACAGCGTCAACAATCTGTCTCAGAGTCGCTGTCCGCGAGCACAACTCACAATATGTGCGCCTGAATCACCCCGTGCCACGCGGGGCCAGTCGTGGCCGGGGGCCCCCGGCCGAGCCATGGTTGGCAGGTGAGTTCTTTTCATGCAATTGTTTACGACTTCCGGGTTGCGATCAAACAATTGAGGTGCAATCATGAATTTTGGACGCCTTAATGATCCCTTTAATGTGAAATCCCTCGCGCCGCCGCTGCTGTGGCGTCGGTGGGTCAAGTCCGTGGGCGTGTTGCCCTTGTTGACCGCAACGGTGCGGCGGAGGTCATTCCTCATCCCGTATGAGGCCCATGTGTGTGACTGCACGTGAACGCTGCGAGGTCAGCGTGACGAATCGTTTCGTCCTGCCCAGAACCGTAGAGGTGTATGCGGGGGACGCAACAAAGGCCGACCGGTGACGGCGCGACCGCCGACCGAGACGCTCCGGTGCAGGTGACCAGCGGCATCGGATTCAACGGCTCGTGGAACAACGTCAGCAACCCGGCACCATCACCATCGGTGTCACTGTCGGCCGATTCCACGGCCTTGCCCGGCTCATCCACCCAGCCCTCTGCCCAATCCCGTTCGACGGGTGAGGGAAGAAGCCCCTTCACCGCAGGTGAGGCGAGAGAACTAGGAGAAACAGCATGGGACACAAGGAACCTGCCGAGCGCGCTGACGATTCCGCGGCCATCACCTACGCGATTCCTGGATTCTATTCGGAGCCGTATGTTGTGCCGGCGGGTGTCGACGTCGTGTCGCTCAGTGTGGCTGGCGGCGGTGGTTGGGGCGGCGGCGGCTACCCGGGTGGTCGTGGCGGTTTGGTGGAGGGTGACTTCCCCGTGGTGGCCGGTGACCTGCTGTTCGTGTTCGTCGGTGCCCGTCCCGAGGGGCCGAGTGGTGGTATCGGCGGTGGGGGCGGCGGTGGACCTACCGGAAACGGTGGCGGCGGTGCCAGCGCGGTGTACAAGACGCCCGCCGGCGGCGGGCCCGATGTCCTCCTGGCTGTCGCCGGCGGCGGCGGAGCACGCGGCAACGGCGTAGGTAGTGCCCCGCCAGGGGCTGGCGGCAACGGCGGACCCGCCGGTGGCAGCGGCACTGGCGGCAGCTATCCAGGCCATGGTGGAAGCGCCGATGGGGCCGGCGGTCGCAGCGGTGCTGCCGGTCCGGCTGGTGGAGGCGGGGGCACCGGCGCGGGCGGCGGCGGCGGAGGCGCCGGCGGCGGCTACCGCAGCAATCCTGGCGGCGCGGTCGGTCATGGTGGAGGGGGCAGCTACGGTGGCCGGCCCGGGGGTGACAGCGGCACCGGGACCGGCGCTGGCGGGGCTGGCGCCTGGCCGGGCGGTGTCGGCGGCGGCACCGGCGGCGCCGGCGGCGATTCCACGGTAGAGGGAGGTGGCGGCGGTGGCGGCTTCACCACACCGGGCGGGCTTGCCGTGTTCGGCGGCGGCGGCGGCGCCAGCGACTACTTGGGCACGGGTGCCGGCGGTGGCGGTGGCGGTTACGGCGGCGGTGCCGGCGGCGGCGCATATGGCAGTTCGGGTGGTGGTGGTTCCAACTTTGTGGCCGTCGATGCGCAGAATGTCGTGAACTCCACCGCGTTGGCGTTGGCCGGTGGTTCGGTCATGCTCACGCCGCAGCTCAAGGTGACCTCGGAGCCTGCGTTCGGGTGGGGGTTCAATGCTTCCGGGCAGGTCGGGAACGGGACGCACACGAACCAGTCGTCGCCGGCGGATATCGCGTTGCCCGCGGGTGTGATTCTGGACAGTATCGAGGCCGGCTATTCGCACAGCATCGCGGTTGATCAGAACGGGGTCGTCTACACGTGGGGTGACAATGCCTACGGCCAGTTGGGCACCGGGGACACGGTCCAGCACGACACCGCGCAGGCGGTCACCCTGCCCGGCGGCGTCAAGGCGGTTGCGGTCGCCGGGGGGCAGTGGCACAGCATCGCCCTGACCGCCACCGGTGAGGTCTACGCCTGGGGACGCAACAACAGCGGCCAGCTCGGCACCGGCGACGCCATCTCTCACCTGACCCCGGTCAAGGCCACCGTCCCTGCTGGTGTCGTGGTGACAGCGATCGCGACCCACAACGCGCACAACATCGCCGTGGACGAGAACGGCGACCTCTACCTGTGGGGCGACAACACCTACGGGCAGATCGGCATCGGCACGACCACCGTACAACGCAGCCCGGTCAAGGTCACGCTCCCCGCCGGCGACAGGGCCCAGGCCGTCGCTGCGGGCGCGTTCCACAGCCTCGCCATGACCACCACCGGCACCGCCTACGGCGCCGGCTACAACGCCTACGGACAACTCGGCAACGCCAGCAACACCAACAGCACCGTCTTCGTCCCGGTCAGCCTCGGCAGCGCCAAGATCCGCGACATCGACGCCGGCCTGTCCCACAGCCTCGCCGTCACCGCAAACGGCACGGTGCTGACCTGGGGCGCCGGCACCGCCGGACAACTCGGCAACGGCGGCGGCAGCAACAGCAACACCCCCGTCATCGTCCGCCTGCCCGCCGGCGTCACCATCGAAGGACTCGGCGCCGGACAATCCCACAGCCTCGCTGTCATCAACACCAGCACCGACCCCAACTACCTCCCCGGCCAAATCCTCGCCTGGGGCCTGAACAACTACGGCCAACTCGGCGACGGCACCCTCACCGTCCGCACCACCCCCGTCAAGACCAACCAAATCCCCGGCACCATCGCCGTCGAAGTCACCGGCGGACAATTCCACAGCCTCGCCCGATTCGCCGCCATCTGACCCCAACCCACCCGGGCGGGTGGGCGTGGTGGAACAGCCCAACAGCCCCTCCACCACACCCACCCAACCCCACATCACCAACCACAACCGACGGGAAGAAGCACTGAATGGTCTGCCCCGGGTTGGCCACAGAGCCGCGTAGGGGTACGACGCCCGACTCATCTTCGTGGTGAACTCCACCTCGTCCGGCATACCGGCAGCCGGTCCCGGTCATCGGTCCACGAGGTCGATCCCGGTTGGATGAACTGGTCGCTCTCGTCACCAGCGGCGCCATCTCACTCCGGGTCGCTGACGTGTACCCCTTCGCCGACACGGCGGCCGCCCACGACCGACTTTGCCCAGGACGGCGTACGCGGCGGCGTGGTGATCGTCCCCTGGTCCGCAACGGTGCGCCGGCTCACCCGCGCTCCGGGGCCAGAAAACTCGGATCCCACAGCGGTCGGGAAACGTCCAGCCGCCTGAGTTGGCGCAGGCCTCTCGATGGCGACGTAGCGTCAAATCTCCCGGGTCTGCCGGACCTCACGGTCGGCACTTCCAGGGAGAGCGTGCTCCGGCGAGTTCAACATCCGGTACGGCTTGAGCGCGGGTCACTGAACGAGGAATGACATGGGCGTGATCGGATGAGTGGTTACAAGCCTCTGCGCAGGTCGGTGCTGTCGGTTCCCGCGACGCAGGTCCCGACAATGCGACGTGCGAGTGGCGCGGACGCACTCTTCCTCGATGGTGAGGACTCCGTGCCCGAATCGGGCACGGACGAGGCTCGGTGCAATGTGGTCGAGAGCTGTACGTCCACGGACGAGACTGGTGGAGTCAATGGCACGGGCCGGGTGGTCTCCGGGAGCGCCTGGCGACACCACCCGCCAGCCGCGGCTGACAGGCACGTCTGTTGTGTCGAACCCACACGACTGGATCGCCTGGGCCGCCAATGATCGGCTACGGCAGGCGATCGACGTCCTCGGATCGGAGTAGACCGTGCGCGATCGCGTCGTGACAGGCATGGTGGGCCAGGGTGGCCCCGCCGGGACTCAGCCCGCCCAGGTAGCCGCCAACAGTCCACTGGCCTTGACCCCGCTGCTGGACCCCTCGCTCTCCGACCTCGTGCACGGGCAGCCGCAGATCCTGCAAGGGTTGGTGGAGCGTTTCGGATCGCCGCTGAACATCGTATGGCCCGATCTGCTGAAGAAGAACATGGCGGCAATGCGGAGGGTCCAACAGCGGCACGGACTGCGGTTGGACGTCTACTACGCGTGCAAAGCCAACAAGTCACACGCCCTGGTCAGGGCAGCAGTCGAGACCGGTGCCGGAGTCGAGGTGTCGAGCGAGTACGAGATGGCCGACGCCGTACGCCTTGGCGCCGCGCCTGCACTGTTGTGCGCCACCGGACCCGCCAAGACTGATCGTTTCCTCCGTCGGTTGATCGCGGCCGGCTGCCTGATCTCGATCGACTCTGCCGAAGAGTTCTCCGACGTGCGGACCCTCGTTGGAGAGGTTCGGTTCGAGCGGCCGGCCCGTGTGCTGCTTCGTTACCGACCGGCATCGGAGGCGGCGAGCCGATTCGGCATGGCCGACGATGACCTCCGGCACTGTCTGTCGGCACTGACCGAGACGGGAGATTCCGTCATCCTCGAAGGCTTTCACATTCACCTGTCCGGCTATCAGCACCAGTCACGGCTGCGGGCGGTACGCCAGCTAGCCCGGCACATCGAGGAGGCACGCCGGATGGGGCTGACGCCGCACACGCTGAACATCGGCGGTGGCATGCCGGTGAGATACGTCGGCAACGCATCACCAGACGCTCTGACGCAGGCCGGCAACCCGCACCAATACCGCAATGGCAAAGCGCCTGCCGACGTGTATCCGTATGACGGCCGGGTCGACGCTGAGGGCTGGCTCGACCTGCTGCTTGAGGCGCCGTATGACGGCGGTGTTTCGGTCGCGCAGTACCTTGACACGCACGATCTCACGCTGGCGATCGAGCCCGGCCGCAGCCTCGCCGACCAGGCCGCCATGTCGATCTTCCGGATCACCCGGGTCAAGGCGCTGCCGGACCGGACGCGGGTGCTCTTCGTGGAGGGCAGTAGCTTCAGCGCCTGCGAGACCTGGTTCGCGTCCGAGTTCATGGTCGATCCGATCCTCGTGCCGCAGAGAGCCCGGGTCGGTGCCCCGGCGCGCGCGTGGATCGCCGGGCACAGCTGCCTTGACGAAGATGTCATCACGAATCGGCTGGTCCCTTTTCAGGTCCTGCCGTGCGCTGATGACCTGTTGGTTTACCCGAACACGGGAGGCTATCAGATGGATCTGTTGGAAAACGAGTTCCATCGTCACCCCATGCCGCGCCGCATCGCGGCCCGACGCGTGCCGGGCGGTGACATCGATGTCTGGCCTGACGATGGAAGAGGCTCTTCGGGATGATCCACACTAGGGTCAGCGAGTTGGTGGGCGGAACTCCGATGCTCGGCATCCCGGTCCGGGCGAAAAACTCGACCTTGATGCTGAAGATCGAGAAGAACAACCCGGGCGGCAGCATGAAGGACCGGATGGCCCGCAGTATGATCACCTCGGCCCTGCGGTCGGGGCGGCTTAAGCGCGGCGGGGTGGTAGTCGAGTCGTCGTCCGGCAACACCGGTATCGGGCTGGCGTTGGCGGTCATGGATTTCGACATTCGTTTTGTCGCAGTGGTCGACCGTCACGCGGCCCAGGACAAGATCGAAATCATGCGCGCGCTCGGCGGTGAGATCCGGTATGTGGAGGGCGACTACGCCGAAGACGAGGTCGCCGTCGTCGCACGCCAGTGCCTGGCAGCCGAGTTGGCAGAGAGCATCCCCGGCGCGGTGTTCATGAACCAGTCCGACAATCCGGCCAACCCCGCCGGCTACGCGGAACTGGTGCGCGAGGTTGTGGCGCAGACGGACGGCCGCATCGACGCCTTCGTCGGTTGCGTGGGCACCGGCGGATCGATGACCGGTATCGCGCGTGGGCTGAAGGAGCACAACGAGTGGACGGTCGCCATCGCCGTCGAGCCGGTGGGCTCCATCATCTTCGGGCGGCCTGGCCGTCCGTACTACCAGTCCGGCACCGGTACGCCGCAGGGTGACACGGTCGGTCAGGTGCTGGACTACCGCTCCATCGACAAGGGCGTGCAGGTCACGGACTCGCAGGCCTTCGAGACCGCGCGCTATGTGGCCCGCCACACCGGCCTGCTGGTCGGAGGCTCCACAGGCGGGGCCATCTACAAGGCGCTCGAGGCCATCCACACTGGATTTGTCAGCGGCAATGTACTCGTGGTGGTGGTCGACGGCGGCGAGAAGTACCTGCACACGATCTTCAACGAGCAGTGGTTGGGCGAGCGTGGTCTGCTGGATCCGCAGGTCGCTGCCGATCTGAAACGATGGTTGGCCTGATGACACCACTGAACGTCGCTGTCTGCGGCGGCGGACGCACGGGGCACCTGAACACCGTGTTGTTCAAGACCCTGCCGGCCGTGCGGGTGTCGTTGCTCACCCAGCGGCAGGACGTCATCGACCGGTATTCCGACGGCCAACCCTTCACCGCTCTTCTCCCCGATGGGCGCGCACTCGTGGCGCGGCCGGACCGGGTGTCGTCCGATCCTGCCGTGGTCGTGCACGACGCGGATGTCGTCGTCATCACGGTGCCGGCGCACGCGCGGCCAGCGGTGCTGTCGTCGATCGCCGACCGGCTGCCACGCGACAGACCGGTCTACGTCGGTGCCATCCCGGGCTTCTGCGGCTTCGATCTGCTCGCGGAGAAGATGCTCACCGACCGGCCCCAGGCAGTGATCTGGGGGATGAAGGACGTCCCGCACACAGCCTTCGGGCTGCGACCGGGCGTCTCTGTCCGGATGGGGGGTGCCAAGAGCGTGTTGCACGTCGCGACGCACGACCGCGAGACGCCCGTGGCACGGCAACGCTTGCGGGAGACGGTGCAGCGCCTGTTCGAGTCACCGGTGGAGCTGTTACGCGACTATCTTGAGATCACGCTGACGCCCGCCAATCCGATCATGCACAGCTCCGCGATCTACGGGCTGATCGGTCCGTACGGACAGTGGCACGACAGGTTGATTCCCCGGTTGGTGTCCTGGTGGACCGAATGCAGCGAGCTGGGTGCCTATTTTATGCAGCGCAGCGACGAAGAGAACCAACGGCTCTGCAAGGCAGCCGAGCAGCAGATCGGCGTCGACCTGGCATCGGTGAAACCGTTGAAGCAGGAGATCGTGGAAGCCTACGGTGCCCAGATCACCGATACCCGCACATTGTTGTCCGTCCTCAGGACCAACAGGGCGTACCATTCGATTCAGGCGCCGCTGGTGGCACACGGCGACGGCTACGTCATGGACCGACAGAGCCGCGCCTTCCAGGAGGATGTCGCCTTCGGTCTCTCCACGCTGGTCCAGGTCGGCAATCGACTGAACGTCCCACTTCCCCACATCGAGGAAATCTACACGTGGTGTGCGTCCTACATGGGCGGCGTAAGCCGATCAGCGCGTGACTACTTTCCGCCGAACTGGCCGGCCTAGAGGACAGCCAATGACACTCGACTCGACACATAACGCGCTGCGGCGGCTGATCCGTTGCCTGTTTGCGGAACGCATTCTCGATCCTCGTGCGCTGCGCTTCGGGCCGGAGGGCCACCGGGCCCGGCTGCCGTTGTGCGATTCCGGAGCGCTGCACTTCGAGGATCTGCGCCGTAAGCCGGCCGGCACATTTGTCAACCACGGTGCCGTGACCCTCGTCAAGCCGGGAGAACCTTCCGTAGCGGTGGAGACACCGGATCACCTGATCAACATCATCAGACGTTCTTCGAGCCTCGAGATCACCGACGAGAGCGCCGCCGCCCTCAACGCAGACATCGCCAACAGCATCGCCAACGACAGGCTCGCTCGATCCCACCGCCACACCTGGAACGCCGAACTCGCTCGCCGCATCTCCACGGGCGAGTCGCATGGCCTCATCGACTACCTGCGCCGGCACCACAGCACGCGTGAAGCTGCGATCCTGCTGGACCAGTGGGGATCGCTGGAAGGGCATCCCTTCTATCCCACGTGGAAGACCAAGCCAGCCCTGAGCACCGACGAGATGGTGCGGCTGTCGCCCGAGTTCGGCCCGACGGTGCCGGTGCGCATCGCCGCGCTACGTGCCGATATGGCCTACGTCGAACAGATGCCCCATGTGCGCGGCGTTCACGAGTACTTCGCTACCCGCTTCCCGCAGGCACAACAGCGCTGGAAGGACCACCTGAACGCGAGGGGGCTCGACGAGACGGCGTGGTTGCCACTGCCGATCCACAGCTGGCATCTGGAGAACTTCGTCCGACACCAGTACCGCGACGAGGTGGAGGCGGGTCTGCTGCTCACCGAGGGACCGGACATCGACACACGCCCCACGATGTCGTTCCGGACCATGCTACCCACACATCCGGGCGGTGCACCGTTCATCAAGCTGCCAGTCGCGCTGTGGATGACCAGCGAACAGCGCAGCCTGCAGGCCAAGTCCATCCACATGGGGCCACGCATCTGCACCGTGATCGAGCGCATCCTCGCTGCCGAGTCCGGCTTCGACAACACGCTGGAGATCTTCAACGAAGAACTCGCCTACTACTACCGCAACGCGGTGACGCAGGAGGACGCGCCGGGACGTTACCTGTCGGTCGTGTTCCGCGACAGCACCGCCATCACCCGGCGCGCCGATGACCTGCTCCCTGTTCCCGTGGCGGCACTGTTCACTGAGTCGCCCACGACCGGCCGGCCGCTGGTCACCGAACTCATCGTGGCTGGCAGCGGCCGGGCGACCGCCGAGACGGTTGAGTCGTTTTACCGTCGGTACGCTCGCACCGTACTGCGACCGGTTATCTCCATCTATCTGCTGTACGGCATCGGCTTGGAGGCTCATCAGCAGAACACCTTCGTGTTGTTCGATGCGGGCGGTCGCGCCAGGTCCCTGCTGATCCGCGACTTCGGCGACGGGCAGACCTTCGCACCGTTACTCAACGAGGGCGGCCACACGTTGCAGCCCTATCGGAGCGAAGGCATTCTTCCCACCGTCTTCACCGACAGCATAGATCCCGTCCGCAGCTTCGTGATCAATGCCTGCCTCGTCCCTCACCTCCATGAGCTGGCGATGCTTCTGGCCGACGAGTACGGGCTCTCCGCCAGGCGTCTCCGAGACACGCTCCGCGACGAACTGCTCGCCGCGTTCGATGCGATCAAGCATCGGGTGCCCAGCAAACTGTGGAGGGTCGAGCGAGAGGCGTTCGCGGAACAGCCCTGGCCGACGCGTTCCTTCCTGCGAATGCACCTGACAGGGTACGCGAACTACCGATTGCGGCACGAACTGCCCAATCCGCTAGTACAAGATGAAGCGTGAGTACCTCGGCAACGATTCGGACGCTCTTCGTCATCCAGTTGGCGGCGATGGGCGCGATGGAGATGAGCGGGCCGTTCTGGCCCCTCCATCTGCGCACCCTGACGGATTCCGACTGGCTTTTCGGCGTGGCCGCCACCGGGGTTTACGTGGGACCGCTACTCGGTGTGATGCTCACCAGCGTGCACTGGGGGCGCATCGGCGATCGCCACGGTCACAAGCCCATGGTGATACGGGCCCTGCTCGGGCTGTCGATAACACAACTGGCGCTGGCCTGCAGCACCGAAGTATGGATGATCCTGGCCCTGCGCTTCGTGCAGGGCGCGTGCGCGGGCGCCATCGCCCCGATTCAGGCATACAGTGTTAGCCTCGGGTCACGGACACGCCGCGTGCGGCTTCTGACATACCTGCAGGTGGCCACCAACGTGGGCTCGCTCATGGGTGCGCTGGCCGGCGGGTTGACCCTCGACGGGGCGAGCTTCTTCTGGATAAACCTTGCCGCGTCGATAACCTGTCTGGTGTGCGCGGTCGCCGCCTGGACTCTGCTACCGCAGGTGCCTCCGACAAGGCCGACGGTGGTAGGAACACCAGCTCAAGCCGGCCGTGGTGGCGGTCTGGGAGCGACACCGGTGCCGGCGTTGCTGACCATCATCGGCATCTTGTTGATGAGCCGGATGATCACTCAGACCCAGTTCTCGCTGTACGTCACTACCGTCTTCGGGGTGCGCAACTGGCTTGTGGGCATATGCTACGGCCTGCTTGCGCTCGGCTTTGTCACTGGTGCGCCGTTCTGGGCGCGGCAACTGGAGGGCAAGAGGCTGCCGCAGGTGCTGCCGCAGATTGGCTGCATCGCAGCGGCCTGCGTGGCCCTGACCGCCCTGGGGGGCGTTACGCGTCACGTGGCAGTCTTCGCCGCCGTGCACTTCATCTGGGGAATACTGCTCGGCGCGACGACTCCCGTGCTGACGTCATTGGCCTCGCGGGCAGTCGCCGCCTCCAGTCAAGGGCGGGTGCTCGGCATGGTGCAGAGCACAGGTCAATTCGCATCCATTACCGGAATTGCCCTGGGCATGTGGCTGGGCCAGGTGATCGGACTGACATCCACATATTTCATCGTCTCGGCATCGTACGCCACAGCTGTGGCAGTCATAGTCGCCGTCTGGCGGGCCTCGCGCTCACGCTGGCCCGATGCCGACAGTCACGTGGCGGAAGGTGCTGGCGCAGGTGTAGCCGTTGTTCCGGGCCAGGTGCCGGTGCGCGATCCGGTGGACCAATAGACCATCGGGACGATGCCGAGGCGACCACGCCAACGCCCAGCGGCGCGGTCACACGACGGTCCGTCCAATGCCGACTCCGGGACCGGCGCGGTCAACTGCTGCAACGGCCCGCCCTCACCGGTCAGCTCCCACCCGTCACCACGGGCTCGATCGACCAGCATCGCGACCGGTCCTGCCGCTCGCGCCGGCGACGCCCTGAGCGGACCGTCCGGACGGCCGCTAGACTGCCCGTCGCGACAGGATGACCGTCTGTCAGCCGTGGCCGTGCTGCGCCCTGCTCGGCGAAGGGAAGTGGTGGCCCCAGGTGAGCACGCTGCCGGGACTCGCGGCGGACACCGCCTCCACCGCCTTGGCGATAATGGCCCCGGACGGCCGCCTTCTCTGGTGCAACCCGGCCGGCCACCGGTTGGGTGTCGGGCTGGCAGAGTTGCCGCTGGGGCAGATCGGGCCCGACGGGCCCGCGGTGGACCACCCGGTGCGAGATGCCGACGGGGCCACCAGGTGGTTACGGGTGCGATGTCACGGCATGGAGCACGAGGGGCAACCGCTGCGCCTGTACGAGCTGCGTGACGTCAGCGCCGAGCGGCAGGAACGCGACCGTGGGCGCAACTACCGGTGGCGGCTGGCCCACCTCGAGCAACTCGCCAAGGTCGGCACCTGGGAGTGGAACGTACTGACCGGTGAGGTCGTCTGGAGCGACGTGCTGCTGCAGATGTTCGGTCTGCCTGCTGATGCGCACCTCGACTACGAATCCTACCGGCAGATGTTGTACCCGGACGACGTCGCGATGATCGAAGGGACGTTGGAGAAGGCCCTGCGCGACGGCGGCTCGTTCTCCTACACGCATCGGATGTACCTCGCCGACGGTGCGACACTGCGCGTCTTCGAGTGCTACGGCGAGGTCTTCCCCGATGCCGCTGGGGCGCCGGCGCGCGTCCTGGGCACCGCCCACGACATCACCGCGATGCGGCGGGTGCAGGACGAGCTGACCAAGCTGGCCGAACGCGACCCGCTGACCGATCTGCCGAACCGCCGTGCCCTACTGGCCCGCCTCGACGACCTGATCGCCGAGCTGCGGGAACGGTCCGCGGCGTTGCTGCTGATCGACATCGACAACTTCAAGGACATCAACGACGTGCACGGGCACGCGGTCGGCGACGACGTGCTGCGCGTCCTGGCCCGGCGGCTGCTGCACGAGCTGCCCGACGGCACGGTGCTGGGCCGCCTGGGCGGCGACGAGTTCGCGGTCGTCCTGCCGGGGGCGTACGCCGAGGACGCCCTCGCCGTCGCCGAGCGGCTCTGCGACGCCTGTGTCCGCACGCCCGTGCCGTTGGCCGGCACCGGGCTGCGGGTGACCCTGAGCATCGGTGCCGCCTCGCTGGAACCGGGCGACACCCGCGACACCGTCCTCGCCCACGCCGACCTCGCCCTGTACGAGGCGAAGAACGCCGGCCGCAACCGGGCCAGGCTCTACCTGCCGGAGCAGTACCGGCACGCCGTGCAGCGCGTCAACGTGGTGACCCGGGTCCGCAAGGCCCTCGACGAGAACCGGATGCGGTTGGACACCCAGCCGATCATCGACCTGTCGACCGGGGAAGTGGTCAGCCGCGAGCTGCTCATCCGGCTGCGGGACGGCGGCGAGCCCAGCCTGTCACCGGCGGAGTTCCTGCCGACCGTGGAACGTGACGACCTCATCGGTGAACTCGACCGGTGGGTGGTGTCCACCGCCACGCAGGCGCTGGCCCACCCCGAGGCCATGACGGCGGGAATGTGCTTCGACGTCAACATCTCGGCCCGCTCCCTGGAATCGCCGGGCTTCGGTGACTGGGTGGTGCGCACCCTGCGCGCGGCCGGTATCGACGCGAGCCGGCTCGGCCTGGAGATCACCGAGACCGCGGCGATCACCAATGTCGCCGCGGTGCGGCACCTCGCCGGCATCCTGCGCGACGCCGGTTGCCGGCTGAGCCTGGACGACTTCGGCGCCGGGTTCGGCTCGTTCGCCTATCTCAAGCACCTGCCCTTCAGCACCGTCAAGATCGCGGGCGACTTCGTCCGCCAGGCGGATCACGGCGGCGCCGACCCCGTGCTCATCGACGCGGTCGTCCGCGCCGCGCACGGCCTGGGCATGCGAACCGTCGCCGAGTCGGTGGAGCGCGCCGCACTGGTGCCGGCGCTGCGGATGCTGGGCGTGGACGCCGGCCAGGGCTACCACCTGGGCCGACCGGCCCCATTGGACGAACTACTCGGTCGAACGTTCGACTCGCGGCAGGGCGGCGGGGCGGCCGGGACGGTCGTGGGGCATCCTGAACCCTGATCAACCGCCCCGGTTTGGAGACTCAGGTGAACGCACCCCGGACAAGGCCGTTCCCCACCGGCGTCGAACTCGTCACGAGCGATCTCGACGCTGCCCGTAGCTTCTACCAGGACCTGTTCGGCTGGACGTACCAGGCCACCGCCGACGGCTGCACCGCGTCCGCCGACGGGGTTCCCGCCGCCGACCTGCGGTTCGGTCCTGCCCCGGCCCGCTGGTGGACTGTCTTCGGCACCGCTGACGAGGCCACCGTCCGGGCCGCCGCCGGCGCAGCCGGCGCCCGGCTGACCGGCGACGAGGTGCACGACCCGTTGGGCGGGAGCTTCCGGCTACGCACCGCACCGGCCCCGGTGGCCCCGGGCCTCGGCCGGCCCTGCTGGTACGAGTACATGACGACCGACCCGGCCGGAGCGGACCGCTTCCACACCGCCGCCCTGGGCCTGCGGCCCAGCGTGCCACCCGGCGCCCCCGACGACTCGTACGCCCTGCTCGTCGGCGACGTCGCGCCGGTCGCCGGCCGGCTCGCCACGCCTGCGCCGCTGGACACCCTGCTGCCGGCCGGCTGGATGGTCTATCTGGCCGTGGCGGACCCGGACGACGTCGCCGAGCGGGCCCAGCGGGGCGGTGGTCGACTGCTGGTGCCGCCGCGCGACGTGGTGACCGGCCGGGTCTGCGCGCTCGCCGACCCGGCGGGAGCCGTCTTCACCGTCATTCGACCGGCCCACACCCGCTGAGGGGGCGGGCACGCGATGATGGTGGCGTGAAGGCGATCTACCCTGACGACGGCGGTGGCGACCGAAAGGCGGATCCCGGGGCCGTGCCCGGTCTGCGCCCCGCGCCCGACGTTTCGGCCGACGCCGCGTCCCGCCTGCTTGAGGTCGATGGGGAGACGTTCGTGCTCCGCTCGAACGGGCGGGGCGGCACCGACTACGCCTGGGTCAGCGGGCCGAACCCCGGCTACGGCTTCGGCGTCAGCCCGACGACGAACCTGTCGGAGCACACCAAGAACATCCGTGACTTCCTGGACACCGTCGACTCCGGCACCGGATACATCGAAGACGAGTGAGCCGGTACGACGGCTCGGCCGTGCCCCGGTGGTGAAGAGGGCACCGCGGAGCGCGGAGCAGAAGACGCCGTTCTCGTCCGGTCGATGACGACGCAGAAGGAAGCGTGCGCCTGTCGTCGGTCTCGGGATCAGCGGGATCGCCACCGCCTTGCGTCTGCGCTCCATCGGTGGGGAGCCGGCGATCGTGGAGAGGGCGTCCGGTCGTCGCCAGGGCGGCTACTTCGTCGGCGTCTTCGGCGCGGGCCAGGCCGCCGCACGGCGGCTCGGCATCCTGGACGCCATTCCCGACCGGTCGGCGGAGAAACAGCGTCGACTACGTCGTCACCCGTGCCGGCGAGCGCAGGTCCGGGCTGGCATGGGTGTACGCGGTGCGATTCGGCTACCGCGCGGCCTGGCCCCGCGCCGAGTGGGGCCAGCGGATGGGCGACGGTCAGGCTGATCGGGTGGTGGCGCAGTCACGGGTTCGCGTCCCCGACAGGGCGGGCGTCGGTGGGGCGGGCGCGGGTCACTGGCCGGACTGGCCGACGCGCAGCAGGACCGCCGAGAGGTGGAAGCCGGTGCCGACCGAGGCGATCACCACGTACGGCATGACGATCTCGGCGAAGAAGTGGGACAGGTTCACCGGGTAGGTGGCGAGGACGAGATTGCCGTACGTCTCCAGCGTCTCCAGGTACTGGCCCGGTCTGATCCGTTCCGCCCAGTGGTCCAGCAGGAGCCGCGACCCCTGGTGCGTGATCAGCGCGGTGTCGCCGCCGGAGACGCCGTTGCGGGCAAGCAGCCCGTTGACCATGTCGGGCAGCGTGTCCCGCATCAGCGTGAGGTAGACGTCCACACCCTCGGTGGGGTCCATGTCGTACGTCGGCAGCGGCAGATTGTCGGGACCGAGCGGAAGGTGCCGCGCGCCGCCGGGGCCGGCGACCGGCCGCAGGCGCATTCGCATGGCGTGGAAGTGCTGGCTCGCCGTCCGGGTCTCGTGGTCGACGACGACGAACCGGTCGGACGGCCCGAGGAGCACGGCACCGGCCCCGTCGCCGGCGGTCGAGGCGTGGCCCCGGGTGTAGTCCAGGTGCCGGGTCCAGTTGGAGCCGCAGGCGACCAGCACCCGCCGGGCGCGCCCGGCCGCGATCGCCTCGCTGCCCAGCACGAGGCCGACGGCGAAGTTGGAGAACTCGCTGTTGATCGGGACGACCATCGCCCGCTCCGGCAGGCCGAGGTCCCGGTGGACGGCGAACAGCGGGTTCGGCGTGGCGTAGTCCGGGACGGAGACGTACCCGTAGAGGCGATCCACCTCTTCGGGGGCGACGTCGGCGTGGCGCAGGGCGCGCCGGCAGGCGTTCACCACCAGCGGCTCGATCCGCCCGTCTGCGCCGAGGACACGCCGCTCCCGCAGCCCGAGGAAGAGCGCTGCCTCGCTGACGCCTCGGGCGTCCGCCGATCTGTCCAGGCCCGCGAAGATCGGATCGTCGTTGCGGCGTATCTGGGACGGCAGGGCGTGGCCGCACCCGAGGACACCGGCGGTGGGAGCGGGGCTGGCAGGCGCGCGCTGCGTCGGCGCGGCTGTCCGGGCCGCCGGGTCACCAGGCATGGTCCACCCCCGACGGGGTGCCGGCAGAGGCGGGCGACCGGGATGCGCCGGTCGCAGAGGCCGCACGCAGGGTCTCCGCCCGGCCACGCAGGGCCCACGGGACCTCCTCCGGGTCGACGATGACGTCGATGACGTGGGGCCGGTCCGCGACGAGGGCCGCGGTGACCGCCGGGTCCAGGTCGTCGAGTCTGGTCACGGTCGTGGCGGCGGCGCCGAGCCCGCGGGCCACCGAGGCGATGTCGATGGGGTGGCGGAACAGCGCGTCGTGCGAGCGCTGGTACATCATGCTTTGCACGTTGTGCACCATCCCGTGCCCGCCGTTGTTGAGGATCACCCACACGATCGGCACCTCGTACTCGACGGCGGTGTGCAGCTCCATCCCGTTCATCGCGAAGGCCGCGTCGCCCACGAGCGCGACGACCGGCCTTTCGGGGCGGGCGAACTTGCCGCCGATCGCGGCTCCGCTGGCGTACCCCATCGCGCCGACGTTCAACGAGACGAAGATCTCGCCCGGCGTCCGGCAGACAAAGTACTGGCCGAGCCAGCTCAGGCAGTTGCCGTTGTCCGCGAAGATCAACGTCTCGGGGGGCAGCACCTCGCTGAGCCGGGCCACCACGGCGGAGGCCCGCAACCGGTCGTGCCCGGCCTGGAGGGCTGCCGACCTGTAGTAGCGCGAGGAGCGCGGCACGATCCGCTCCGTCGAGCCGGCCCCGCCGGGTCCGGCGGTGGGGAGCCGCTCCAGGAGCGCCCGCAGCACGGCGTCGGCGTCGCCGACCACGCCCACATCGGTGGGGAAGTGCTTGCCGATCTGCAACGGGTCGACGTCGACGTGGGCCACCCGCCGACCCGCGAGCAGGCGCGGGTGCCAGCCGTGGGTCGCCAGTTCGCCGAGGCCACTGCCGACCACCACGACGAGGTCGACCTCGTCGGACAGGAGGTGGTCGTGCGCGGCCGGATGGCCGCCGAACCCGAAGGTCCCCAGCGACAGGGGATGGTCCTCGGGGAAGACGCTCTTGCCCTTGATCGTGGTCGCCACGGGTATGCCACCCCACTCGGCGAGACGGACCAGTGGCCCTCCGGCCTTGGCGAGCTTCGCTCCCTGGCCAGCGAGGAGGACGGGCCGGCGGGCCGCGGTGAGCTGCCGGGCCAACTCCGCGACGGCGGCCGGGTCCGGAGCCGACGCTGTCACCGTCACGGCCGTGTCGACGTCGAGCGGTCCGGTCGGCACCGCGGCCGGCAGCAGGTCGGCCGGGACGTTGAGGTGCGCCGCCCCCGGGCGGCCGTGCAGCGCGGTGCGGATCGCGTGCCGCGCCAGCCGCGGCAGATGGGCCGGATGGGCCGGCATCGCGGAGAGCTTCGTCGCCGACCGGTAGGTGTCGACGACGTCCAGGCTCCAGTTGCCGCCGCTGGAGTCCTGGAGCGCGCCGCGGCCGAACGAGTCGGTCGCGATCTGTGCCGTCAGCAGCAGGACCGGCACGGAGTCACTGGTCGCGCTCGCGATTCCGGTCAGCGCGTTCGTCGCACCGGGGCTCGTGGTGGTACATGCCATGCCGAGCCCGCCACCGGCCTGGGCATAGCCCAGCGCCATGAAGGCGGCGCCCTCCTCATGCTTGGCGAGCACCGACCGGACCGCGTCCTGCCGTGCCAGCGCCGCATAGAAGGCGAACAGCGGACCGCCCGGGACCCCGAAGACATGGGTGACCCGGTTGGCCGCCAGACAGCGCAGGATCACGTCCGCCACTGACGACTCCGACCTCATCCCGACCCCCTTCCCCGTGTATGCCGATGCCTGCGGGCGCTCCGGCGGGAGTACCCCCACACGCGGCCTCCGTTGCCAGAGACAAGCAGCATGTGCCCGCCGGGGACCGGTGGCACCAAGACATGTTTGGGCCCGTTGTCCCATTGGAGTAGGTCCCCACGCGCAACTCGACCGGACGGCGCAGCAGACGGAGCCGATGAGCCGTCGGTTCCCTGCTCAGCGTGGGCGGTGCATCGTCCGGTACCGGCCGGGCGGGGCACCGTGGGAGCGGGCGAAGGCGCGGCTGAACGCCGGCGTGGAGTGGTAGCCGACGGCTGCCGCGATGGACTCGACGGGTTGGTCGGTGGTCCTCAGGCGGCTGGCGGCGAGGTCCAGCCGCCATTGGGTGAGGTAGGCGGCGGGTGCCAGGCCGACCGCTGCGGAGAAACGGCGGGTGAGGGTCGACCGTGAGGCGGCGACCGCGGCGGCGAGGGTCTGGGTGGTCCAACGGCGGGCAGGGTGGGCATGCAGGTGCTGCAATGCGCGATGGACCAGCGGGTCGCCCATCATGCCGAGCCAGGTGCCTCGGCGTTCGCCGGCGCGGGCGGGCAACCAGGCGCGCAGCACCTGGATCAGGGCGATGTTGACGAGGGAGGCGAGCACCACCGTGGAAGCGATCTGCGGGTGGGCGAGTTCACGGCCGAGCATCCGGACGGTGTCGTCGAGGCCGTCGGCACCGGTGCCGCCCCGGACGTGCATCAGCTCGGGCAGGGCGAACAGGAGTTGGGTCCGTACGGTCCGGTCACAGTCGTAGGCGATGGTGATGATTCTGGTGTCCGGGGCGCTGGTGCCGAAGCGGACCGCCTGACCGGTGCGCTGGACCCGGGCCAGCTCGACCGGATCACAGGCTGTCACCGGCGAACCGGGCGCGTCACCCAGTACGTAGGGGACGCCCGCCTCAAGGAGGACGACGTCGCCGGTGCCCAGCCGCAGCGGCGCATGCCCCGCCCGCGTCAGCCAGGCCCCGCCGGCGGTGATGGCGTGCAGACCCGCAGCCGAGCTGTCCTCGCCGGCGACGGCCCACCGCCCGCCGGCCTCGATGCAAGCGCCGAGCGTGCCGCGCACCCCGGCCACCCGCAGCACGTCGCTCACCACATCCATGACGCAGAAGGTTAACTATCTGCGGCAGGAGAGCATCGACTGGGTCGTTCCACGGTCCGTACGGTTTCCACATGATCAACAAAGCAGTACGGGCCCCGGACGTCACCGAACCTCGGCACGAGCGTCGTCACCGGATGAGGGCTGTGCAGTTCGACCGCTTCGGATCCCCCGACGTCCTCGTGCTCCGCGACGTCACCACACCCGACCCGGGCGTCGGTCAGATCCGGATCGCGGTACGGGCGTGTGGCCTGAATCCCGCCGACTGGGCGATCGTCGCCGGCCTCTTCGCCGACCAACTGCCGCCCCCGCCGCGCGGCGTCGGACTTGAGGTCTCCGGCGTCGTCGACGCGGTCGGCCCGGGCGTCACCGACGTCGAGGTCGGCGACCGGGTGTTCGGACCGGTGCCCTACGACGGCCCGACGGCCGGTGCCGCCGAGTACGCGCTGATGACCACCTGGGCCCGCCTTCCCGACGGTGTCACCGACGAGCAGGCCGCCGCACTGCCGATGGCCGCCGACACGGCGTGGCACGCCCTCGACGACCTCGGCGTGCGGCCCGGTGAGCTGCTGCTGGTGCACGGCGCGGGCTCCAGCGTCGGCGAGGCGGCGGTGCGCCTCGCTCTGCACCGAGGCGTCCGGGTGATCGCCACCTGCGGCTCGGCCAAGGCCGCCGCCCTACGGCAGGCCGGCGCCACCGTGACCGGCTACGGCGAAGGCATGAGCGAGCGGGTCACCACCCTGGCCGCCGGCCGCATCGACCGGGCTCTGGACGCCACCCCGATCGCTGGCCGGGCCGACCGCCCCGGCCAGGCCAGCCCGTCCGGTAGTGCGTTGCCGGCCCTGATCGACCTGACCGGCGACCCCGACCGGGTCCTGACCATCTCGGACTTCGCCGCCGCGGCTGAACTCGGTACCCGGAGCACGTATATCGACATGCGCTACGACCTGCTCGACGAGATCGCCCGGCTGGCCGGCAGCGGGGTCCTGACCGTCACGATCGCCCGCACCTTCACCCTCGACGCCGTCCGGGAGGCCGCCGACCTCAGCTGTTCCGGGCGGCCCGGCGGCAAACTCCTCCTGCTGCCGTAGTCACCACCCGGCGAGGCCACGGCGTACGCGATCGGGTGCCCCTCCATCGCGTACGCCGTCGAGCGGGGCCGTGGCGCGCCCCCGGACCGGCATCGCGCCGCCGTCGCGGAGAACACCTGGCACGAAGAGCTGCGCAAACGCACGGAACACTGCGTGCGGCCGGCGCAGCCGCACTCACCGGACGGCGAAGAACGCCTCGTCTCGGCCGGTCAGCCGGCTGCGGCGGTCAGCGCGGCGTGCAGATGGTCCCGGGTCTCGTCGTCGAAGGCGACGAGTCGTACCCGCTGCACGTTCGTCGGTGTGGACGTGATCGTCGCCACGGCGATCCGGGCCGCCCGCTCGGCGGGGAAGCCGTACACGCCGGTGGCGATCGCGGGGAAGGCCACGGTCCGGGCGTTGAGTTCGTCGGCGACCTGCAGGCTCCTGCGGTAGCAGGAGGCCAGGATCTCGTCCTCGCCGTGGCCGCCGCCCTCCCAGACCGGCCCGACGGTGTGGATGACGTGGCGTACCGGCGGGTCGAGGTCGAACGCTGGCGTCGGCATCGCGTCACCCGGCGGGCAGGGGCCGACGGCGCCCCCTGCCCGGGCCAGTCGAGGACCGGCGGCGCGGTGGACCGCCCCGTCGACACCACCGCCACCCAGCAGCGACTCGTTCGCGGCCGTGACGATGACGTCCACGTCTTCCCGCGTGATGTCGCCCAGCACCACCTCGATCGTCGCCACGGCAGAATCCTGGCACACGTCAGACGACCGCGTCGTCATGACCGCCCCTGCTGCCTCAACCACCGGTCACGGCACGCGGTCGCCCCGTCGACCAACCAGCGCGACCCCACCCCCGGCCGGCGGCCGGACCAGCACGCGAATCGTCCGCCCTCACCGGCCTGCGGTGTCGATGCGGGCCAGGGTGCCGTTCTCCAGGGCCGTCCACAGGGCGCCGTCGGGTCCGAGGGTGATGCCGTGCGGCTCGCAGCGCGGGGTGGGCAGGTCATGGACTTCGATGGTCCCGGTGGTGGTGATGGAGCCGACCCGGTTACCCGCCCACTCGGTGAACCACAGGTCGCCGCTGCCGCTGGTGGTGATGGCGTGGGGGCGGCCGGCGCGGTCGGGTAGCGCAAACTCGTCGATCGTGCCGTCGGGGGTGATCCGCCCGATCTGGCCGGCGGCGATCTCGACGAACCAGACGGCGGCGTCGGGGCCGGCGGTGATCCCCACGGGGGCGGCGGCTTCCGTGGGCAGCGGGTGCACGGTGACGGTGCCGTCGGTGTCGATCCGGCCGATCGCGTTCGCCTGGTTCATGGTGAACCACAGGGCGCCGTCGGGGCCGGCCGTGATGGCCGACGGGTAGGCGCCGGTGAGCGGGAGCGGGAACTCGGTGACCGCACCGTCGGTGGTGATCCGGCCGACGCGGTCGGCGTTCATCTCGGTGAACCACAGCGCGCCGTCGGGCCCGGGCGCGATGCCGTACGGCCCGCCGTCGCGGCTGGGTACGGGGAACCGGGTGGTCTCGCCGTCGGTGGTGATCCTCCCGATGCGGTGGGCCCGGGACTCGGTGAACCACAGCGCGCCGTCGGGGCCGGGGACGATGATCGTGGGCTGTCCGGCGGGGTCGATGAGGTGGGTGGTGGGTGCCTCGCCCGGGACCACACGTCCGACCTGGCCGCTGTGGGCGAGCGTGAACCACAGGGCACCGTCGGGTCCGGTGGTGACGCCGTACAGGCCGCTGCCGGCGTCGGTCACCGGGTATTCCTGGATGACGACGGATGTCACGGGGTTCGCTCCAGTCGGTTGTCGATGGCGATGCGTTCGATCTCGGCGGGTGTGCCGGCCATCAGGGTGCGGCGGCAGCGCCGGGCGTCGCCACCGGGTGAAGGGCCGTCGGGTCAGGCGTCACGGGAAACCTCACTCGTTAAGGCTACGGATGTAGCGATAGAATCCTGGCATGGCGTCGCCACCACCGACAAGCGATCACCCCGACGAGACGGTGACCGCCCCCGCGCGCCGACCCGGCGGACGCAGCGCAGCGGTCCGCCGCCGCGTCCTCGACGCCGCGCTCGCCCAGTTGGTGCAGCACGGCTACGACTCCCTGAGCATCGAGGTGGTCGCCGAACGCTCGGGTGTCCACCGCACGACGGTCTACCGGCGCTGGCGGGACGTCGGTGGCCTGCTCGCCGACGTCCTCGACGAAGCGGGTGCCGACGCCTGGCGTCCGCCCGACACGGGATCACTCGAAGGTGACCTGGTCGCGGTCAACCGCGAGGTCTACACCGCGCTGACCACCGACCCGGTGACCGTCGCGCTGATCGCCGCGTCCTTCCGGTCGGAGCGGGCCGCCCATGCCTTGAGCGCCTTCTGGGCCGGCCGGTACGACCGCTGCGCCGACATCACCCGCCGCGCCGTCGACCGCGGTGAGATTCCGCCGGGCACCGATGCGCGCCGACTGCTCATCGCCACCACCGCCCCGCTGTACCACGAGCTCGTACTCCTGCGGGCGGCGACGGACGCGGACCTTCCCGACCGTGTCGCCCGCAGCGCGACCACCGCCGCCCGCGCGGGCGCCTTCACCGACCCGTTGTCCACGATCTCCTCGGCAGAAGCAGCCCACACCCACCACCACAGGCCACCCACGCCGTAGTCGTGGCACACCAGATACCGCTTCCTCACCGCATCCATCCGGCGAGGGTGCCACAGCACGGCGGAGCGATCCGACCAGGTCGTGCCGTCGTGGACGGCGTCGGAACGGTTGCCGTCAGCCGATCGCGCCACCCTGCGCCGCGCGCCGGGCCGACATGCTGCACCGGAAAACGGGCCCGCGTCGGCTACGGCGGACGATGACGCGACGCCCGGCATCGACGCCCGCCCGTCCCGGGGTCAGGTCGACCCGCACAGTGCGGCGACCGCCACCCCGAGACCACCTGCGGTGGTGGCCAGCGTGACGGCCGCCAGCCAGGGGCCGGACGGAGGGGCCGAGCCCGGCGGGGCCGGGGTGTCGCAGGGCGGGAGGCGTCGACGCAGTGCCGCCGCGACGACGACCACGACCGTCGTCGCGGCGGCGACGGCGGCCAGGAAGACCCATCCGCCCAGGTGCGGCAGGAGGAAGCGGCCGGCCGCGACCGCCGCCACGACGAAGGCTGCGGCGGTCCGCCGCCACGCCAGCACCGTCCGCTCCACCTGGAGGCCGCCGTCGTCCAGGCGTACGGAGCCGGGTGCGTTCACAGGACCAGCCCCAGCAGGAGCAGGACCGCGACAAGCAGCAGGCCCACGCCGAGCGGCAGGGCCAGCAGCGGCGGCGGGAGGCTCCGGCCCAGGCGCAGGGCGGTCTCGGTGCCCGTCCAGCCGAGCCAGGCCTGGGCCGGCGCGGCGGCGCCGAGCACGATCAGCACGATCGCCGCGGCCCGGCGCATCCCGGGCACCATCGGCAGGTCCACCGCCTCCAGGGCAACGCCGGCCGCCACGAGCGCCAGGGACGTGCGGATCCAGGCCAGAAACGTGCGCTCGTTGGCCAGGCTGAAGCGCGGGTCCGGGTCGCTGCCCCGGCCGAAGACGCGGCGTGGCCACCGACCCGGTTCGGCACGTCTCACCATGCCGCGACCCCCTTGCCGACTGCGATGACGCTTCCCGTGAGGGCGAGCGCCAGCACCCAGCGCCGGGTGGTGGTCTCGGGTAGCCACCGTTGCAGGTAGTGCCCGCCGCCGATCCCGGCCAGCATCGCCACGCCGCAGGCCAGCAGCAGGTGCCAGGACAGGACGGGGGCTCCCTTCGCGGCGAGCGACAGCAGGTTCGTCACGAGGCCGACGAGCTGCACGGTCGGGACGAAGCTGCGGTGCTCCCAACCGGTGCTGGCGGCGTAGACGGCCAGCGGCGGCCCGCCCGTGCCCGCCGTGGTGTTGAAGAAGCCGGACGCGAACCCGGAGGCCAGCGCCCCGCTGCGGTGCCGCAGGAACGGCATGCTGCGGCCCGCCGCCACCCACGCCACCGACCCCGCCGTGGTCAGGCCGATGCCGACGAGCAGGACCGGGCCGGGTAGTTCGCGGACCACCCAGACGCCCAGCGGCAGGGCCAGGACCACGCCGGCGATCATCTGGACGGCCATGCGGCGGTGCAGCGCCCGGGCGGTCACGCACAGCACGATCAGGTTGATCACGGCGGAGAGCAGGTTGGCCAGCGTGACCCCCGAGAAGGGGCCGAGGATCACCACGAGGAACGGGGCGGCGACCAGGGCGAAACCCAGGCCGGTCGCGCGTTGCATGGTGGCCCCGAGCGCGACCGCGCCGACCGCGAGCAGGTCGCCCACGGGGGCCATGTCAGTGCGACACGGCGTCGTCAACCACGTCGACGAGGCGGCGCAGCCGGTCGACCGAGATCGTGCGCAGGTCGTCGGCCATGGTGGGGCTGCCCACCACCGAGGCCCAGACGGCCCGGCCGGCGAGGAAGCCCGAGGCGCCGGCCCGGCAGGCGAGCCGTACGGCATCGGGGAACACCTGCGCGGGGACGCCTGAGGACAGCACCACCCACGGGCTGCTGATCACCGACGACAGCGCGGCGCATCCGGCGGTGATCTCGTCCGGGGTGCCCTTGCCGTGGGTGGGCACCTCCGCCTTGTAGAGGTCGGCGCCGAGGTCGCCCAGCTCGCGGGCTGCCGCGTGGATTCCTGCCTCGTGGTCGTACGCGCCGCCGTCGCGTGGGCCGCGGGAGACGGGCTCGATGATGCTGACCAGCCCGGCCTCGCGGCAGCGGGCGACGAAGTCGGTGACCAGGGCGACGCGTGGCTCCGGTGCCTCGTCGGGCCGGTAGAGCACCAGGAGCTTGAGGGCCTTCGCGCCCTGCTCGCGCACGGTGGCGGGGTCGACCTGCGGGTCTATCGTCACGTCCGCCACGAACTCGGTGGCGCTCGGGGTGAACGCGTCGGCCGCCGCGATGAGGGCGCACGACGGGTCGACGGCGTTCTCCGCGATCACGGCGTCCCAGCCGAACTGCTTGTCGACGAGGATCGCGGACGCGTACGGGCTGAGTGCCCGGGCCGCGTCCACCTTGAAGGCGGTGAGGTGTGCGTCGGTCACGGGCTCCGTCTGACGCTCGGCGAACATGGCCCGTAGGGCCTCGCGTTGGTCGACGGCGAGCATGGCGTAGCCGCCCGAGGGGCGGGCGAGGATCGAGGGGTCGACTGTCACTGTTCCTCCAGGGCGGGATCGGCCGGTCTGCCGCCGCAGTCGGCGACGGCGAGACACCGAGATCAGAAGTTGTTAAAAAACTACCATCCCCTGTTAGTCGAAGAACAAGGGCTAGACTGTCGACGTGTCAGTGGAGGCCATGCGCTACGACGGCGCCCCCCAGCGGCGGACGCACATCATGGCCGCGCTGCGCCGCGCCGGCTTCCTCTCGGTCGCCGACATCAGCGCCCAACTCGGCGTCTCGCAGATGACGATCCGGCGTGACCTGCGGCGGCTCGCCGAGGGCGGCGAGGTGCTGCTGGTGCACGGCGGCGTGAGTCTTCCGCCGGGCGGCGCCGGCGGTCCCGGCTACGCCTCCCGCGCGCTCAGCCACGCCGACGCCAAGCGGGCGATCGGTGCCGTCGCCGCCCGCCTGGTCCAGCCCGGCGACACGATCGGCGTCGACAGCGGCACGACCACGGCCGAGGTGGCTCACGCGCTCCCCGAGGACTTCGACGGCTGCGTGATCACCCATTCCGTTCCCGTGCTGGCCCACATGCTGTCCCGGCCCAGGTCGCGGGTCATCGGCATCGGTGGCGAGCTGCTGCACGACAACCAGGCCATGGTCGGTTTCGCCGCGCTGGACCTGGTCCGGCGCATGCGCGTGCGCCTGCTGTTCCTGGGTGCGAGCGCGGTCGACGAACGGGGCGCGTACGTGCGCTCGGAGGTCGAGCTGAGCGCCAAGCACGCCCTGATGGACATCGCCGACGAGGTCGTGCTGCTCGTCGACGCGAGCAAGGTGACCGCGACCGCCCCGGTCCAGGTGTGCGGGTTCGACCGCATCGACACGCTGGTCGTCGAGGGTCCGCTGCCCGACGCGGTGGCGGCGGCGGCGCGTCGCACCGGCACCCGCGTCCTGACCGCGTAGGCCGACCGGACCCGGCCCGGCGACCGCCCGGGATCGGGCGGCTGCCGTACCCGAAGTCGACCGGCTGAGGCATAAGTCCCTTTCGCGCGGCCTCGACTCGCCGTCTTTCTTGTTTCGTGGCCTTGACGTTTCCGTGAAATGCGTTAAACACTGCATGCAGATCTCGTCGACATGAGAGAAGGCACATGGACCTCAAGGCCGCACCCCCCGCTCCGGAGACCCGCCCGGTCACGCTGCCGGACGCCGCGGTGACGGACGTACGGTGCCGGGTCTTCCGGGCCCGCCCCACCGAGCAGATCGCCATGTCCTTCGCACCGCTGACCCACCGCGTCATGATCCTCATCGAGGTCGAGCTGGCCGACGGCTCGGTAGGCGTCGGCGAGAGCTGGGCGAACTACCCGGCCTGGGCGTGGCGCGAGCGGACCGCCACCATCCACGACGGCGTCGCGCCGCTCCTGACCGGCCGCCGCTTCCCCGACCCGGCCACCGCCCAACGGGAGCTGCTCGCCGAACTGACGCCACTGGGCCGCCAGTGGGGCGCCCCCGGCCCGGTCCACCAGGCGATCAGCGGCGTCGACATGGCGCTGTGGGACCTCGCCGCCCGCCACGCCGGCACCAGTCTGGCCCGGCTGCTCAGCCCGGCCCCCCGCACGGAGCTGCCGGTGTACGGCTCCAGCCTCGGACCCACCGGGGTCGCCGACGTCGCCCGCCGTTGCGCCGCACTGGGGCTCACCGCGGTCAAGGTGAAGGTCGGGTTCGGCGCGGACACCGACCTCACGAACGTCGGCACCGCCCGGCGGATCCTCGGCGACCAGGTGCAGGTCTACGCCGACGCCAACCAGGCATGGCGGCTCACCGAGGCGCTGGAGATGATTCCCGCGCTGGCCGACCTCGGCGTCGCCTGGGTCGAGGAGCCGCTGGCCGGCGACCACCCCGCCGACCTGGCGGAGCTGGGCCGCCGCACCGGCATGCCGCTCGCGACCGGGGAGAACCTCTACGGCGCCGCGGCGTTCGAGCCCTACCTCGACGCGGTCGAGATCCTGCAACCCGACCTCGGCAAGGTCGGCGGCGTCACCGAGTACCTGAAGGTGCTGACCGCCGCGACCGCCGCCGGGCGGACCGTGAACCCGCACCTCTACAACGGCGCGGTCGCCACCGCCGTGACCGTCCAGGCCGGCGCCATTTCGCCCGCGACCCGACTCATCGAGTGGGACATCCGCTCCAACCCGCTGCGGCAGGCCGCCGACGGCCTGCTCACCGCCCACGGCACCGTCCGCGTGCCGGACGGGCCCGGCTTCGGCATCGAACTCGACCAGGACCAGCTCGACGTGTACGAGGAGCAGCTACCGTGACCGAACCCATCGTCAACGACGTCCTCTCGGCCGCCACCGCCGTGCGCATGGCCGGCCGGGTGGTGGGCGGGCCGCGCCTGACCGTGCTCGACCCGGCCACCGGCGAGCCGTTCACCGAGGTCGGCACCGGTAACGGCACCGACGCGGCCACGGCCCTCGACCTGGCCCGGCAGGCACTGCCGGCCTGGGCGGGCACACCACGCGACGCGCGCTCGGCCGCACTGCGGGCCATCGCCGCCGACGTCGAGGCGCTCGCCCGGGAACCCGAGTGGCCCGCGCTGATCACCCGGGAGACCGGCAAGCGGCTGCCCGAGTCGGCGGCCGAGCTGGCGCTGACCGTCGCCTACTTCCGGACCATGGCCGACCTGCTGGACCAGCAGGACGCCGAGCAGTTCTCCGTCGTACCCGGGATCGCCCACCGCGTGACCGCGCGGCCCGCCGGTGTCGCCGCCGTCCTGACCCCCTGGAACTTCCCGGTCTCCATCCCGGCGCGCAAGGTCGCGCCGGCGCTGGCGGCGGGATGCCCCGTGCTGTTCAAACCCTCCGAACTGGCGCCGCTGTCGTCGATGGTGCTCTCCGCGGTCGTCGAACGCCACGTGCCCGCCGGGGTGCTGTCGACGGTGCTCGGCACGCCCACGGACGTCGTCGACCCCTGGCTCGCCGACCGGAGCGTCGGGGTGGTGTCCTTCACCGGGTCGACCCGGGTCGGTCGCCTGGTCGCCGCCGCCGCGGCACCGCGCTTCCTGCGTACGGTGCTGGAACTCGGCGGCTGCGCGCCCTTCCTCGTGCTGCCCGACGCCGATCCGCAGGCGGCCGCGCAGACGCTGCTGGTGGCGAAGTACCGCAACAACGGCCAGTCCTGCATCGCCGCCAACCAGATCCTCGTGGCCCGGGAGGTGGCCGACGAGTTCACCGAGGCGTTCGTCGCGGCGACCGAGAAGATGGTCGTCGGCCTCCCCACCGACCCGGCCACCGACCTCGGTCCGCTGGCCCCGGCCGGCGACCCGGCCCGACTGGCCGCGCTCGTCGACGAGGCGGTGAGCAGGGGCGCGCGGAAGATCACCAGCGGTGCCGTCCCCGGCACGGGACACTTCGCCCCGGCGACCGTGCTGCTGGACGTGCCCGCCGACAGCCGGGTGATGACCGAGGAGATCTTCGGACCCATCGCGCCCCTGCACGTCTACGACGACCTCGACGACGCGCTGGCCCTGCACCACGCCACCGGATACGGCCTGGCCGGCTACGTGTGCGGTACGGACCTCGACCGCGCCGACGCCGTCGCCTGTCGTCTCCGCGCCGGGATCGTCGGCATCAACACCGGCACCCCGAACACCCCGTGGATCCCGTTCGGCGGCCTGGCGGACTCCGGTCTCGGCTACGAGGGCGGCCGGGCCGGCCTGGCGGCCTTCCAGACCTTCCTGTCCGTCGGCGCGAAGGCACAGGGGTGAGCATGCGGCTGCTCATCGGACAGACCGGCGCGCCGACCAGCGTCGTCAACGCCAGCCTCCGGGGATTCCTGGAGTCGACGGCGGAGCACGACGTGCTGGCGCTGCGCGGCGGCCCGGACGGACTCGTCGAGGGCCGGCTCACCCCGGTCACCGCCGCCGACGTACCGGCCGCGGCGACCCGGCACGGCGGGTCCTGGCTCGGCGCCGGCCGGCGCGCCGTCACGGAGGCCGACCTCGACACCGCTCTCGACGTGCTGGCCACCAACGGCGTCGAGGGGGTGGCCCTGATCGGCGGCAACGGCACGATGGCGCTGCTGCGCGCCCTCGGCGACCGCGCCGCGGCGACCGGGCGCGAGCTGAACGTGATCGGCATCCCCAAGACCGTGGACAACGACCTGGTCGGCATCGACCACTGCCCCGGGTACGGCTCCGCCGCGCGCTACCTCACCACCGTCGTCCCCGACCTGGCCCGGGACCACGCGGCGATGGCCGGCATCGAACCGGTCCGGATCGTGGAGACCCTCGGCCGCTCGGTGGGCTGGCTGGCCCTCGCCGCAACGCGGCACCGCGATGATCCGGCCCACGCACCGCACCTGGTCCTCATCCCGGAGCTGCCCTTCGACCGGGCGGCGTTCCTCACCGCCGTGCAGGACGCGCTGCACGCGCACGGGCGGGCGTTCGTGGTCGTCAGCGAGGGCGCGGCCAGCGAGCTGACCGACGACCCGTTCGAGGCGGTCAACCACACACGGATCATCCTCGGCGGGGTCTGCCGGGCGCTGGCCGGGCTGGTGGGCACCGAACTCGGTGTCGCCGCCCGCGGCGAGGTGCTCGGCATGGCGCAGCGCAGCAGCGGCGCGCTGGCCAGCGAGGTGGACCGCGCCGAGGCCGCAGAGGCCGGACGGCAGGCCGCGAAGCTGCTGGCCGACCGCGCCACCGGCCTGATGGTCGGCCTGCACCGCGACGCCGGCCGGACCACGTACGACCCGGTGCCGCTCGCGGAGGTGGCGGGCCGGACCCGCCCCGTACCCCCGCAGTGGCGCACCACCGAACCCGCCGACCTCGGCGACTTCCACGACTGGCTCTCCCCACTCCTCGGCCACGACTGAAAGGCATAGAAGATGCGACACAGGTTCTTGAGCACGGGGTTGGCCCTCGCCCTCGTCGGCGGGCTCGCCGCCGGCTGCGGCGGTGGCGACTCGGGCGGCAGCGCCGACGAGATCTCCCTGGTCATGTCCAACCACCCGTGGCAGAAGGCCATCGAACCGCTGCTCCCCGAATTCGAGAAGACCGCGGGCATCAAGGTGAAGGTGCAGACCTTCGCCGAGCAGCAGGCCCGCGACAAGATCTCGCTGACCCTGCAGTCGCGCAGCTCGTCGATGGACGTCTTCATGACGCTGCCGTCACGCGAGGGCCTCCAGTTCAGCAAGGCCGGCTACTACGCGCCGCTCGACGACTACATGAGCAAGTCCGCCGCGTACGACGCCGCCGACTTCCCGGCCGCGGTCAAGGGCGGCATGACCGTTCAGGACACGATGATCGCCGCCCCCGTGAACGTCGAGGGTGTCGTCCTGTACTACCGGACCGACCTGTTCGAGAAGTACGGCATCACGCCGCCGAAGACCCTCGACGAACTGCCGACGGTCGCCGCCGCGATCAAGCAGAAGTCCGACGGCAAGGTCACGCCTATCGCGCTGCGCGGACAGTCCGCCGCCCTGCCGTTCACCTTCGGCCCGTTCCTGCACTCCCAGGGCGTGGAATGGACCAAGCCGGACGGCACCCCGAACTTCGACTCGCCGGGCGCCGCCGACGCGATCAACCGGTACGCGACCCTCGCCCGCGACTACGGCCCGCCCGGTGTCGTGAACAACACCTTCACCCAGTCCTCCGCGCTCTTCGCGGCCGGCACCGTGGCCATGGAGCTGGAATCCAGCAACGAGATCAGCAGCATCAACGACCCGAAGACCTCGAAGGTGGTCGGCAAGATCGGCGTGCTGGACTTCCCGGCCGGCTCGGCGGGCTCGAAGTCGACGGTCCTCAGCTGGGGCATCGCCATGTCCTCCTACTCCAAGCACAAGGACGCGGCCTGGAAGTTCATCGAGTGGGCGACCAGCAAGGAGACCCAGCTCAAGCTGACCGAGGGTGGCATCGCGCCGCCGCGCACCTCGGTGGCGCAGGACAAGGCGTACACCGACACGTTGAACACCGACACGCTGAAGCAGTGGAGCCAGGCGCTCGCCAACGTGCAGACCAACGGCTCCACCGAGGTGGGTCCGGTCGGTGTCGCCGCCCCCGAGATGCGCAAGGTCGTCGGTGACGCGGTCGGCAAGGTGATCCTCGGCCAGGCGACCGCCGAGGCCGCGGCCAAGGAGATCCAGGACGGCCTGACGCCGCTCCTGGCGAAGAACGCCGGATGAGCCATGAGTGACCTGATGACGAAGCGGCCCACCGCCTCCGGACCCGCCAGCGCGGTGCCGGCGGCGGGGGCGCCGCCCCGGCGGTCCCGCCGCCGGGTCGACCCCACCGCCCGCGGCGTGTTGCCGTTCGCACTGCCGGCCGTGCTGGTCACGGCCGTGCTCGTGCTCCTGCCGGTGGCGTACACGATCTGGTTGTCGGTCAGCGACCGACGGTCCGACGGGACGAACGCGGGATTCCTCGGGTTCGCCAACTACGCCGAGATGTTCGGCAACCCGGAGTTCTGGAACTCGCTGAAGATCACCCTGTTCCTCTTCGTGGTCTGCCTGCTCGTGGAGACCGTCCTCGGTCTCGCCCTCGGGTACGTGATGAGCCTCGACGTGCCCGGCCGGCGGATCTTCCAGGGCATGATGCTGGTCCCGGCGATCACGGCGTCGGTGGCGGTCGGCCTGGTGTGGCTACTGATCATGGACCCGTCGCTCGGCGCCGCCAACCAGCTCCTCGCCACGGTCGGCATCGACCCGGTGGTGTGGCTCGGCGACCCGGACATCGCGCCCTGGTCCATCGCCCTGGTCGACATCTGGCAGTGGACCCCGTTCATGGCCCTGATCATCTCGGCCGGGATCCGGTCGCTGCCCGAGGAGCCGTTCGAGGCCGCCGCCATCGACGGCGCGAGCGGCTGGCGCACCGCCTGGAACATCGGCCTGCCGCTCCTGCGCCCGGTGCTCACCGTCGCGATGCTGCTGCGCACCGTCGACCTCGTGCGCTTCTTCGACACGATCTACATCATGACCCAGGGGGGTCCGGTGAACTCCACGAACACCCTCAACGTGTACGGCTACAACGCCGGCTTCGTCGACCACGAACCGAGCTACGCCGCCGCCCTGCAGATCGCACTGCTCGTGCTGGTGATCGGCATCGCGGGAGCCTTCACCTGGTTCCGGCAGCGGGGCGCGCGATGACCAAGCGGCTCAGCGGCATCTACGCCGCGTACCTCGCCTTCGCCGTCGTCTTCTTCGGCCCGGTGCTCTTCATGCTCTGGTCGTCGCTGCGCAACAACGTCGACATCACCGGCTCGCTGTTCGACATCGGCGCGCCACTGACGCTGGAGAACTTCACCAACCTCTTCGCGCGCTTCGAGTTCGGCCGCTACATCCTCAACAGCTTCGTCGTGGCCGGCGGGTCGACCATCCTCGGGCTGGTGCTCGGCGCGCCCGCCGCGTACGTGATCGTCCGCCGCAAGCTCGCCGGGCTCGGCTTCCTCACGCTGCTGGCCCGCATGGCCCCCGGCGTGCTGTTCGTGCTGCCGCTGTTCGTGCTCTCGATCCGCATCGGCGGCCCGGACAGCGTGGCGCTCAACTACACGCTGCTGATCGTCGCGCACCTCATCATCACGCTGCCGCTGTGCATCTGGCTGCTGGTGCCGTTCTTCGAGGAGATCCCGATCAGCATCGAGGAGTCGACGCTCATCGACGGCGCCAACGCCTGGCAGCGGTTCTGCCGCATCGCCCTGCCGCTGGCCCTGCCCGGGCTGTCGGTCGCGCTGACGCTCAGCTTCATCTTCAGCTGGAACTACTTCCTGTTCGCCCTGGCCCTGGCGAACGAGCGGACCCTCCCGCTGACCGTCATCGCGTTCAACTTCATCGGCCAGGGATCGAACGACTTCGGCGGCCTGATGGCCGCGAGCACGCTCATCTCCGCGCCCGCCCTGCTGCTGACGGTCTTCGCGCAGCGCTGGCTGGTGCGCGGCCTCACTGGAGGAGCCGTCAAGTGACGTCCATGCGGGCCCGCTTCCAGGGCAACGGGGAAATCACCTTCGAACAGGTCACCCTCGGCGACGTCGCCGAGGGCGACGTACGCCTGCGGGTCGACGTCTGCGCGCTCTGCGGATCGGACAAGCGGCTGCTGCACAGCGGGTCGACAGTCGTCCCGGGCCACGAGATCGGGGGCACCGTCGTCGGGGGCGCGCTGCCCGAAGGCACCCGGGCCATCGTCTACATCCCGGTCTTCTGCGGCACCTGCGTCCGCTGCACGGCCGCCCGCACCAACCAGTGCCTGCACCTGTCACAGCTCGTCGGCTGGCAGCGCGACGGCGGCTTCGCCGAACACGTGGACGTCCCGGCGCGGTGCGTCCTGCCGGTGCCGGACGACATCCCACTGTCGGTGGCGGTCCTCGGACTCGACACGGTCGGCACCGCCGCCCACGCCCTGCGGCTGGCCCTGCGTACCCAGGACTCGGTGGACCGCACCCTGGTCGTCGGCGCGGGACCGCTCGGCCTCGGTGTCGTGGCGGTCGCCCGGGCCATGGGGATCGCCGTCGACGCCGTCGACCCCCATCCCGGCCGCCTCGACACCGCGACGGCGCTCGGCGCGACGCCCGCCGGTGACCTGTCGGCGGAAAACCAGTACGACATGGTCGTCGAGGTCAGCGGCGCGAACGCGGCCCGGGAGACGGCACAGCGGGTGATCCGGCCCGGCGGCACCATCGTCGCCCTCGGCGAATCCACCGAGCCCTACACCATGCCGGCCACGCCGCGCTGGCGGCGGACCGACTGCTACACCGTCCGCTCCTTCTACTTCCCGGTCAACGAGGTCGAGGCGAACTGGGATCTGCTGCGCGTCGTGGGCGCGCCGCTGCGCGACCTGATCGTCAAACCCCTCACCCTGCGCGAACTGCCCGAGGCGTTCGCCCGCTTCGTGGCCGGCGACCACGTCAAGCCCTGCATCGTGTCGGCGAACGCCCATTCCGTGTCGGAGGTAGCCCGATGAGCCTGTTGATCCTCGCCGTCGACCAGCGTCCCTGGCTGACCCAGGCCCTCTACGGGCACACCACCACCGCGCTGCCCGCCGAACGCGCCGCGGTCACCGACGGCAAGCACATGGTCCTCGAAGGACTACTCGCCGCCCTCGCCGCCGAGCCGCGCCTGGCCCCGCACGCCGGTATCCTGGTCGACGACCAACTCGGCGCGGGCGTCCCCGAGCGTGCCCGGGCCCACCGGGTGGCGGTGAGCATGCCGGTGGAGCGCGGCGGCTGCGACGTGTACGAGACCGAACCGGCCGACCTGCCGGGGTTCCTCGCCCACTTCCGTCCCGAGTTCCCCAAGGTGCTGGTCCGCTACAACGTCGAGGGCTCGGCTGCGGACAACCGGGAGCAGCGGTCCCGGCTGGCCAAGGTCTCCCAGGCCGTACACGACGCCGGTGGCCGTTTCCTCTTCGAGCTGCTGGTGCCGCCGACGCCCGAGCAGCGCAACATCCCGAGCGAGGTCTTCGCAACCGAGGTCCGGCCGGGGCTCATCCACCGGGCGATGACGGAGATCCTCGCGGAGGTGCCCGTTGACGTCTGGAAGCTGGAGCACCTCGGTGCGCCGGAGCACTACCGCACAGCCGCCGACCTCGCCGCCCAGAGCGGCGGCGAGTGCATCCTGCTCGGGGCGAACGCCCCGCGGACCACACTCGACGGTTGGCTCACCGACGCGGCCGCCAACGGGTTCACGGGCTTCGCCATCGGCCGTAGCATCTGGTGGGACTCGCTGCGCGGACTTCTGACCGGTGCACTGACGCGGCCCGAGGCGATCGCGGCGGTCGCTGCCAACTACCGCCACTTCGCAGGGACGTTCCTCCAGTGACCAGCTCTCTTCAGACCGACCAGCGCGTCGGTGAGGTGCTCTACAAGACGCTCCGCGACCGGATCATCTCCGGCGAGTTGCGGCCGGGTTCGCGGCTGAGCGTCCCGGCGCTCGCCGAGGAGTTCCACGTCAGCCGCAGCCCCGTCCGGGACGCGGTCATCCGCCTGGTCCAGGAGAACCTGGTCGCCGAGACGATGAACCGCGGCGCCGAGGTCGCCCGCATCTCCCGCGCCGAACTGGTGAGCCTCTACGAGGCCCGCGAGGTTCTGGAGGGCGCGGTGGCCCGGCTGGCGACGGAGAAGTACGACGGCTCGCTGCGGCGGGCCCTGCTCGGGCTGCTCACCGAACACCGGACCGTCGCCGAGCAGGGCGACTTCGCCCGTCACATCGAGTTGGACGCGGCGTTCCACCGGGAGATCCGGCAGGCGGCGCAGAGCCCGGTGCTGGCCCGGATGCTCGACAGCGTCCAGAGCCGGGTGCTCGTGGCGATGCGGTCCACGAGCCTGACCGGTGGCATGGTCCAGGCCGTCCACGACCACCAGGCCATCTTCGAGGCCATCGGCGCCGGTGACCCGGCGGCCGCCGAGGACGCCGCGCGCGCCCACATCCGCCGGCTCAGGGAGTTGTTACGTGCTGCTGACTGAGGCCCGCTTCTTCGGCGTCGGCGACGTCCGGCTGCTCCGCTCCGAAGCGACGCCGCCGGGGCCGCTGGAGGTGGCGATCGCGCCCCTCGCGGTCGGCGTCTGCGGCACCGACAGCCACATCGTGGCCGGCAGCTTCGCCGCCGCGCCGCAGGTCGTGCTCGGCCACGAGGTGTGCGGCCGGATCACCGAGGTCGGTGCAGCCGTCGACGGGCTCACCGTCGGTGACCTGGTCACCGTCGAACCCCACGACTACTGCACCCGGTGCACGTACTGCCGCCTCGGCCAGGAACACCTCTGCGACGCCAAGCGGGGGTACGGCGTGAAACTCGACGGCGGCATGACCGAGCGGATGGTGGTGCCCGCCCGGATCGCCTACCGGCTGCCGGCGGCGACACCGCCGTGGATCGGGGCGATGACCGAGCCGCTCGCCTGCTGCCTGCACGGTATGGACCAGCTCGACCCACGCTCCGGGCTGCCGATCCTCATCTTCGGCGCCGGGCCCGCCGGGGCCATGATGGTGGCCCTCGCCAGGGCCCGCGGCCTCGCGCCGGTCGTGGTGCTGGACCCGCGCCCCGACCGGCGGGCGGCAGCCCTGCGCATGGGCGCCGACGCCGCGTTCGACCCGACGTCGCTGGACGAGGCCGTCGCGCTGACCGACGGGCTCGGCTTCCCGCACGTGATCGACGCCGTCGGCTCCGGCCGGATCCTCGAATCGGCCATCACCGTGTCGTCGCGGGGCGGCCGGATCCTCGTCTTCGGGGTGGCCCGACCCGACGACGAGGCGCGGGTACGCCCCAACGACATCTTCGCCCGGGAACTGACGCTCGTCGGCGCGGTGATCAACCCGTACACCCACCACCGCGCCGTGCAGATGCTGCCGTCCCTCGGCCTGGACCGGCTGCGTCCGGCGTTCTACGGCCTGGACGAACTGCCCGAGGCCCTGCAGGCGCAGCGCACGGGCACGGCCGACAAGGTGTTCGTCGCCCCGCACGGCATCCCCGCCGCACAGGGCACCACCGGCCCGGGTCAGGCAGTCCACCGCCCGGGCACGTGACCGGGCCACCGCAGCACCAGGAAAGCCCGCTGCCGACCCGCCCGAACGGGACCGTCGGTCAATTGCGCGAGGAGGGGCGCGTGTTCGACGAGATCGACGACATCGACTGGGTACGGCTCGGTCACGCCTACGGCCCGGCCTGCTCCGCGCCCTGCGCTCGCCCGACGAGGAGGAACGCCACGCCGCAATGGAGGCAGACGCGGCCGAGGCGGCGACCGCCCTGGTGGCGGCCGGGTTGCTCGGCGTCGCACCCGACGCCAAGCTGCTGGCCGATCCGCGCCCGGTGATCCGCTGGGCCGCCGCGATCGGCCGGGCCCGGGTGCTCGGCGTCGACGCCGACGAGGCGACGGTCGACGAGCTGCTCGCCTGGACGGCCGCCGCCGGGCCGGGCACCGGCGGGGCCGAGGTGCCTTTCCTCGACGGCGACCTCAACGGGTACGCGGGGCTGTCCCTGCGCCTGCTCGGCCCCCGGCACGCCGATCGGGCGCTCGACCGGCTGCCCGTCGCCACCGGCGAGCAGGCGTTGCCGGTGGCGGCCGAGGCGCTGCGCCTGGCCTTCCCCGGCGGCCGGCTGCCCGCCGCGGTGCCCCGCGCTGCGTTGGCGCCCCGGCAACGGCGGCTCGTCGAGGTGCTGGCCCGCTCGCCCGGGGCGTTAGTACTACGGGGGCCAGTGCTATCGAGCCGCAGTCGCCTTCCGCACAGACGCCCGCCTGAACGGCCCATCCACCGACTCCATCGCTGCCAGCAGACTCGGCCAGGTGACGAAGCGACTCACCGGGAGACCCACCTCAGCCCAACGACGTACGCCTCACCGGCGAAGCGTCGAGTTCTCCAGACTGCCCTGGTTCTCCCCGTAGAACCGCTTGTTCTCGGGCAGGGAGTTCGGAGCGTCGCCGCGAATACCGGGGTAGGTGGTCAGCCGGTGCGCCGCGACGGGTTCGGGTGGTTCTGGATGCCCCGTTTGGCGGTCGTCGGTCGTGGTCGGGTCAGGTGACGGCGATGACGAGGGCGGTGTTGTGCCCACCGAAGCCGAAGGAGTTGGAGACAGCGGCAGTGGCCTGGTTCTTCCGGGGCGCGTCGACGACGACGTCCAGGTCGACGGCGGGTTCCACCGCCTGGACGTTGGCGGTGGGCGGTACGAGACCGTGCCGCAGGGCGAGAACGGTGTAGATCGCCTCGATGGCGCCGGCGGCACCGAGGGGATGGCCGGTCACTCCCTTGGTCGAGGTGATGACGGTGTCCCGACCGAGTACCCGCCGCACGGCGGCGGCCTCGGTCACGTCGTTGAGCGGGGTGGACGTGCCGTGCGCGTTCACGTGGCCGATGTCGTCGCTACCCAGTCCGGCCTCGGCCAGGGCGGTGCGCAGGGCGCGTTCGACACCGGCACCGTCGGGCGCCGGGGTGGTCGCGTGGTAGGCGTCGGTGGACGCGCCGTAGCCGAGCAGGTGGGTTCGTGGCCGGACACCCCGGCTGCGGGCGTGTTGTTCGGTTTCGAGCACCACGACGCCCGCGCCTTCCGCCATCACGAAGCCGTCGCGCTCGACGTCGAACGGGCGGGAGGCGCCGGCCGGGTCGTGCCTGCGGGTGGACAGGGCCTTCATCCGGGCGAACGCGGCGGCGAAGTACGGGGTGACGGCGGCGTCGGTGCCGCCGGCGACCGCGACGTCGGCGACGCCCCAACGCAGCAGGTCCCGGGCGAGACCGATGGCGGTGGCACCGGAGGCGCACGCCGTCGCGACGGACATGCTGGGGCCGTGTGCGCCGAGGTCGATGGCCACCTGCGCGGTCGCCATGTTGGGCAGCGCCATCGGCAGGGTGAGCGCCGAGATCCGGGCGGCACCGGTTTCCAGCATTCTGCGGTGCTGGGTCTCGGTGGTGATGGTGCCGCCCGCGCCGGTGCCGATGATGACGGCGACGCGGTTCGGGTCGCAGTCGGTGATGTCCAGGCCGGCGTCACCGACCGCCTCGCGGGCCGCGACGACGGCGAACTGGGCGTGGCGGTCCAGCAGCCAGGTTTTCCGGCGGCCGAGCAGTGTGTCGGCGTCGAAGTCGGGTACCACGCAGGCGAAGTCGACAGGTAGGCCGGCCAGCTGCGGAGGCCGCACCGCGGTCGACCGGCCGGTGAGGACCCGGTCCCAGTTGGCGGGCACGCCGATGCCGGCGGGGGTGACCAGCCCGAGACCGCTGATGACGACGGGTGCCGGTGTCACCGGGGCGCGCCCATGGCGGTGAGCAGGGCGGCTATGTCGTCGACGGAGGCCGTCTGGGAGATGTCGTCGTCGGAGATCGTCACGTCGAACTCCGCCTGGAGGACCTCGGCGAATTCGACCAGGGCGAGGGAGTCGAGGTGGAGTTCGTCGAGTGTGGAGTCGGGTCGGATGGTGGCGGGTTCGACGCCGAACCGGGTGGTGAGCAGCTCGCCTATGCGGTGGTGCAGCGCGTTCATTCTGGCTCCGGGGTGAGGTGTGGCGATGCCGTGGGGAGCGGGGCTGCCCGGCGGTGCGGTGCGTCGGGCAGCCGGGCGTCCGGGGGATCTCGGCTGGTCAGCCGTCGAGTTTCTGGTCCTTGACCCACGGCCACCTGGTGCGGTCCAGGTAGGTGTGATCGGTGACGATCGTGCCGTCGCGGAAGGTCAGGATGGCGCACCAGGGGGTTTCCCAGGTGGTGCCGGAGTCGGTGTCGGTGCCGAACAGGACCGCTTCGACGATCACGTGGTCGCCGGCGGCGATCAGGTTGTCGATGCGGGCCCTGCGGTCCGGTGCGGCGTCGAGCACCGACTGCTCGATCTCGTGGAACTGGGCGCGGTCGGTGATGTCGATGAGCCCCGGGCACACCACGTTGACGTCGGGGGCGTAGCTGTCGTCGATCATGCGGTGGACGTCGGTGTTGTAGTACTCGATCCAGCGGTGGACGGCGGCGACGTTCTGTTCCTGGCGGGTCTCAGCGGACATCGGTGGTGCTCCTGACTCGGGTCAGCGGCCGGGGCCGCGGCTGGTGGCGGTCGAGTAGTTCGCCGATGACGGGGCGGGGTGCCGCGAAGGCGGTGGCCGATGCGCCCGTCAGGTCGGTGGTGTGGGTGTTGTCGAAGGTCTTCGGTGAGCAGGTGTAGGGCAGGTGGAAGGCCAGGGCGTTGGCCAGCAACCGGTCCAGGGCGTCGAGTTCGCGGGGATCGTCGACGAACACCGGTGCGGGGAGTCCCGCACGGGTGAACACGACGTCGTACATCTCCTGGGCGCTCGGCGCGGTGGAGTTGGTCAGGTGGTAGACGGTGCCGCCGGCACCGTGCAGTCCGGCGCGCACGCCGTTTTCGACGACGTGGTCGAGGGGCACGAGGTTGATCTCGCCCCAGCCGTCGCCGCAGAGCCTCGACGGCTGGCCGAAGAGGCGGTCGCCGTGGCGTTTCTCGTACTGCCGGCGGAACCGGGCGACCCGGGTGGCCAGGTCGTAGAGGCCGGAGAAGGCGCTGGTGCGCAGCGTCCGGCTGTCGGCGACCACCGCGCTGGGGCGCAGGATCCGCCAGCTGAGCCCGGAGGCCGCGACCAGCCGCTCGGCGGCGACTTTGGTGCGTTCGTACTGGTTGTTGACGGGCTGGTCGGCCGGAGGGAGCGTCTCGGCCTGAGGGCCGCGACGGCGACCGGCGACGTAGGCGGTGCTGATGTGGACGAGTTCCGCGTCGTGTTCCCGCGCGAGGGCGACGACCTGCTCGGTGCCGACGACGTTGGCCCGGTGCGTCTGGGCGGAGTAGCCCGATTCGTAGGCCAGCGACGCCGCGCTGTGCCACAGCAGGACCCGGCCCGGAGGAAACCGGAGCGCGGTCGCCACCGCGGAGAGGTCGGTGATGTCGCCGGGTACCGCCCGGAGCCGGTCGCTCCGGATCAGCTCAGGTGACCGGTCCTGCTCCTGCGCGGTACGGATCAGCTGTGTGTGCAGCCGCGTCTGTGCCTGCTGCGGGGTGGGGGCGCGCACCAGGCACCAGACCGGATCGTCGGTGCGGGCCAGCAGGTCGAGTACGAATGCGCTGCCCAGCATGCCGGTGGCGCCGGTCACGACGTGGGTGGTCGGTCTGCTCATCGGTGTCGTCGTTCTCCTTCCCGGGCGGGCCCGGCGGTCGCGGGGTGCATGGGGTCGAACGGCGAGGCGGGTGATGCCGTGTCGTCAGCCGTCGGCCGGGCGACGGCCGACGGCCTGCCGCAGGTCCTCGGCCAGCTCGCCGACGGTTGCCGGCACCCACGTGTCCTCGGCCATCAGGACGACGCCGTAGTGCGCTTCGAGGCGTCCCAGCAGGTGCAGCATCCGGATGGAGTCGGCGCCCTCGATGTCCATCAGCACCGTCGCCTCGTCCACCTCGGCGGCAGGTGCGTGGAAAGCGTCGCGGGCCCACTGCGTCACCCGCGACACGATCTCGGAACGGGCGGAGTCGACGGTTGTCATGACATCTCCTGTCGGTTTCGGTGTCGGTCTCGGCGAAGGCCGGGAGGAGGTCACGGCGATGCCACCGTGGGCGTCCGGGTGCCGGCGAGCAGGTCGCGGGCTGCGCCGCGCTGCCACTTCCCGCTCGTGGTGCGGGGCAACGTGCCCCGCCGTACGACGTGCACCTGCACGGCGCTGACGCCGAGTTCGCCCTGCAGCCGGCGGCGGATGTCCGCCGCGACGTGAGCGGCGCGGTCCATGTCCAGGCTCTCGGCGACCACGACGAGGTGTTCCTCGTCCAGACCGAGCTGTCCGGCGGCCTGCGCTGCGGCGAACGCGACGCACCGTCCCTGGTGCACCCCGGGAACCGTGCGGGTGACCAGTTCGGCGTCCTCGGCGAAGATGTTCCGGCCCGCCACGACGATCATGTCCTTGTCGCGGCCGGCGACGAACAGGTCCCCGTCGAGGCGTACCCCCAGGTCACCGGTGCGGAGCCAGCCTCCGTCGAAGGCCGCGGCGGTGGCGTCGGGGTCGAACAGGTAGCCGGGGGTGACCGGGTCACCGATGATCTGCACCTCGCCGACCCGGCCGTCCTGCACCTCGACGCCGGACGGGTCGACCAGCCGCAGCCGCAGCCCCTGCACCGGCCGACCGACGGACACCAGCGGACGAGCCCCGCCGGCGTCGGCATCGACGTGACGGACGTGCCCGCGGGCGGCAAGAACCTCACGGTCGACGTGGACGATGCGCGGCAGGCTGCCCGGCGGCGGGAACGCCGCGCACAGCGTCGCCTCCGCCAGGCCGTACACCGGGTACATCACCCCGGCGGCGGCCCCGTACCGGGCCATGGTCTCGGTGAAGCGGTGGACCGTTTCGGGACGCACCGGCTCGGCCCCGTTGTACGCCAGCCGCCACCGGCGCAGATCCAGCCCGCGAGGATCGGACCGGTCGACCGCCTCGGTCATCAGCGCGTACCCGTAGTCGGGGCCGGTCGTGGCGGTGACCTGCTGCCGGGACAGGTATTCCAGGAACGCGACAGGTCGGCGGATGAAGTCGGTGGGCGTGAACATGTGGACCGGCAGCCCGGCCAGCCCGTACCCGAGGGCGGTGAAGAACCCCATGTCGTGGTGGTGGGGAACCCACTGGACGAGGCTGTCGCGGCCGGTCACCGCAGACGAGGCGAGCAGGGCCCGCAACCCGGCCAGCACGGTGGCGTGGGGCAGCGTCACCCCCTTGGGGAACGCGGTGCTGCCGGAGGTGTACTGCACCACCGCCAGGTCGTCCGGGGTGACGTCGGGCAGTCGGTCGGACCGGTCACCGGTCACCGGCAGGGGCACCCAGCGCAGCTGCGGCCTGAGCTGGCGCACCGCCCGGACCAGCCGCTCGTATCGCGGATGGACCACGACGTGGCGCATCCCGGCGGCATCGACGATGCGGGTGATGCGGGCCGCCGCCACCTGCGGCGACTCGCCCATCGGGCGCACCGGCAACGCGGACACGCTGCCGCCGGCCAGCATGATGCCGAACGCGCCGAGCCACAGGTCGGGGCCGGTGGGCGTGAGCAGCCCGACCCGGTCCCCGGGGCGGACACCGGCGGCGACCAGTCCACGTCCGGCGGCGACGGCCCCGCGATGCAGCTGGGCCGCGGTCAGCCGCTGCGACACACCCGGGAACACCCAGCCGGTGTCCGGTGCCGCGACGGCCAACCGGCGCAGGGCGTCGGGCAGCGTCGCACCCTCGATCTGCGCGGGTTGCGGCGGGTCGACCGGTCCGTGCACCGGTGCCGGGATGGCCACCGGCAGCCGGTCCCAGCCGTGCACCACCATGCCTGCGGCCCGGACCACCGGACCGGCGACCCTCAGGCCGGCGCAGACGCGGGCGACGAGCGGAAAGACGATCTCCCCGGTGAGCTGCGCCAGGGTCGACCCGACGCAGTAGTGCGGGCCGACGCCGAGGGTCAGCGATCGGGGCGGCTCCTGGGCGACGCCGTCGACGCTGACCGGGGCGAACCGGAACGGGTCGAAACGATCAGGATCGGGGTACTGACGTGGATCGCGGCCCGCCGCGGCCACCTGGACGACCACCATGCACCCCTGCGGCAGGCGCACCCCGCCGAGGGTGGTGGGTCGGGTCACCCACCGGCCGGTCATCTTGGCCGGCGGGTCGTAGCGCAGCACCTCGCGGGTGAACGCCGCAGCCAGGTCCGGCCGGTCGCGCAGCAGGGCCGCGAGGTGCGGCTGTTCGGCCAGCAGGAACACCCCTGTGCCCAGCATCGCCGCCGACGTCTCGTTGCCGGCGCCCAGCAGGAAGGTGACGTTGTCGACGAGGCCCTCGACGTCCTCCGCCGGCCACTCCTCGACCAGGTCGGCGGTGAGGTCCGCCCGCGGTCCGGCCGGGTCCCCGACCAGGCGGTCCCGCAGATAGTCGCGCAGCTCACCGACGGCGGCGTCGGCTGCCGCGAGATCCGTTCCCGGCGGGTTGAAGTCGTTGGCGTCCATCACCGCCGTCGACCAGTGCCGCAGCCGTGGCAGGTCGGACTCGGGAAAGCCGAGGAGGGTGGCGAGCAACGCCATCGGCAGGTGCAGCAGGTCGTCGGTGACGTCCACCCGCCCGCCGCGTGCGGCCTCACCGAGCCTGCGTACGTACCGGTGGCAGAGCTGTTCCATCTGCGGCCGGTGCCGGGCCAGCTGTTTCGGCCCGAACAGCTTCACCAGCAGCCGGCGTGCCGGCTGGTTGTCCGGCGACTCCCGATGGTTGAGCGCGTTGTAGATGGTGGAGACCGAGGGGTGGTCGCGCCAGGTGGGCCATGACCGGTCCGCCCACACCGTGTCGCACACCCGGAACACGTCCGGGTTCCTGAGGACCTGCTCGCACTCGGGATAGCCGAGCACGACGGCGCGGCGCGGACCGATCGGCAGGACCGGGGCGTGGGCCAGCAGGGTCCGGACGTGTGGGAAAGGGTCACGACGCCCGGCGTCGGACCACAGCGCCTCCAGCTCGGCCAGCGCCTGCGCGCGCCCGACGCTCCCGGTCCTGGGCACATCCTCGGCCATCGACACTGCTCCCTTGGTTGGGGTCCCGGTTCAACCCGGGCTCACCTGCTGTCGTCGGTGAGAATCTCCAGCGTGCTGACGACGAGCCTCCGCTGTCCGTCACGCAGCACGACCTCCACGAACTCCGAACGGGGGCGGGGTCCCGTCATCGGCCGCCACGCCCGGACGTCGGCGCTGATCGTCACGCTCGCGTCCACATTCGCCAGATAACACATCTGCTGGTCGACGACGATCCTGCCGAGGAACGTCTCGTCGGTCCGGTGTTGGTGCCGCCACCACCGCAGCAGCGCCCAGTCCACGATCGAGAAGTAGGAGGCGAAATACAGCAGACCGACACCGTTGAGGTCACGCGACGGGTCGATCTGATAACTCAACCGCAGGTCCTCCCCGACCGGCACCGCCTCGGCCGGGCGCAGGGTGAACGCCATCCGCGCCCGACGCATCGTGGGAAGAGGACAGTGCGGCGGCGGAATCTCCGGCAAACTGTCGAGCGCGAAGTCCGGCGGCAGCGCCCGGAGCAACGCTTGGTTCGAACCCTCCCGGCTGCGGGCCACCCACCTGTTGAGCGTCTGCACGTACAGGCGGTCCGCGTCACCGGCCGTCACGAACTCGTGCAGGTCGAAACCGTCGCCGCGCCGCCGCGGCGACCGGTCGATACGGTGCAGCGCCAGCACCGACTGGCCCCGCGTCCGGTAGAGGGCCGTGTCCACCTGGAGCCGGTCCCCGAAGGTCGGCGTCCGCAGGTGAAAACGCCGACCACCGCGTATCCGGAAGTAGCAGAACGACAGATAGGCCGGCCGGCCCTGCGAATCGTGGGTGTCCATCACGTCGATGCCGCACGCCGCCCCGACGGCGTCCCAGGTCCAGTCGCCGATCCGGCCGACGAACAGCGAGTTGTGCCCACACATGCTGGGCCACACCACCTCGGTACGGGCCTGGACCACCGGAGCGAGCACAGTCACGGTCACCATCACCCTTCGCCGAGGCGCACCACGTCGCCGGTGGTCGAGAACACCGCCGGCCGCGCGGAGACCTCCGCGCCGCGACCCCTCAACGGGGCGTCACGCTGCCGACGATAGGCGGCCCGAAACCACCGCCCGCGACATCACGTGGTGTGCAACAAGCGGCGGCTGTTGCAGCCAAGAGAACTGGCACCGCACCCGGAGGAAGCGCTCGGACATGCGCAACCCGGACGTGCGGCACCGTGCTCAGCACCGGGGAGGGGCGTCCACTCCCGGTTCCGTCGCGGGAGGGCGGACGCGCGCCGCTTGACCTGTCACTTGTATTTTGCAAGTATGGACCGCATGAGCCTCTTCATCACCTGTCCGGTCGAGAGCGTCGAGCGCGCAACCGCCTTCTACACCGCCCTCGGCTGGACCCTCAACGCCGAGATGTCCGACCACAACGTGTCGTGCTTCGCGATCGCCCCCGAGCAGTACGTCATGCTCGGCAGCCGCGAGATGTACGCGAGCGTCGGCGGAGTCGAGGAGCTGGTCGGCGGACCTCAGACGCCCTCGAAGGTCACGGTCTCGTTCGACCTGGGCAGCCGGGAGGCGGTCGACGAGCTGGTCGACCGCGCCGGTGCTGCTGGCGGGCGGATCGGTGAGACCGACGACTACCCCTTCATGTACCAGCGCCAGTTCGACGACCCCGACGGCTACCACTACTCACCGTTCTGGATGAAGGCGGACGCCGATCCGACCGCGTGAGCGACCTCGCCGCGGCCCTCGACATCGTCGGAGCACGGTGGGCCCTGCTCATCGTGGAACGGCTGCTCGACGGGCCACAACGCTACGGCGATCTGCAGCGCGACCTCGGCGTGCCGACCAACATGCTGGCGATACGCCTGCGTGAACTCGAAGCGGCGGGCGTGCTGATCCGCCTGCCCCTTCGACACAACACCCGGGCCTATGCGCTGACCGACCGCGGGTTCGCCCTACGCGAGGCGATCGTCGCACTCGGCAACTGGGGCAGGAACGACACGTAGGACTGCAGTCATCGGCGACACGCGTGAACGAGCGAACGTCGTGCCCGTTCGGTCAACTGCAGTGCTACCTCCGTCGTGGGATATCCGCGAAGCAGCGGGGGACGCTGTCGCCCGGCGACGAGTGGCCGGCCAGCCATCCAGCTCGCGCCTGCTCGTTTCCGGCTACAGTCCGGCCTTGCCCGTGGCCCAGTAGGGCCGCGTGGTGATCGCGCGTCGGTCGAGGAGGCCTGCGCCGACGAGTGCTTCTCGTTGGCACTGGATGGACTGGGCATGCCCGAGCAGGAGCACGCCGTCGATACCAGTGAGCTCCCCGCGGCGAATCGACTCGTCGAGCCACGAGCGGATCCTGGCACCAGGATTGTCTGCGAGCGCGGCGAGGAACCGGTAACGCGGCCATCGCTCGCGGAGCTGGTCGACCGCGTCGGACGGAGCTTCGACCAGAACGGTCGGCGCGTGGGGGTCGGCGCTGGCGACGGCATCGAGGGTTCCGAGCGCGCAGCCGTCGCCGATGAGCAGCCGCCGGGTGCCAGTCACCCGCAACGGGACGTGGCGACCGGCCAACAGCGTGGTTTCCGTCCCTGGGCGCAGGTTCTGCAGCCATCGCGCACCCGGTCCGTCGCCGTGAAGGGTGGCGAGAATGGTGATGCGGTCGGCTGCTTCGACAGTGCGGACGTTGTAACGCCGTCCCTCTGTCGGCGTGGCGCGAACCTGCACCTCGTGGCCGGGCCGCCACCCGCCCGCCGGCGGCTCGGCGTGGAACTCGACTTGCAGGAAGTGAGGCGCGATCTGCGCAGCGCGCAGCACGCGCGCTCGACGTCCCATGAAGGTCTCGGCGAGTCTGCCGACGAGGGCCGGTGCTGTGGGCATGAGCGTTTCTCCTTACGAGGGGCTCAGGGCATTCGCGCTGGGCCAGAGCTTGGCGAGGTCGATGGTCACCTCGGACAGGGGCTGGCCGAGACACGTCAGGGTGTAGCCGGCGGCCCGCTGCTGCGGGGTGAGACAGTTCGGCTCGCTCAACACGACGTCGCCGCGGCGAAGCCGCACGACGCACTCGCCGCAGGTGCCGACGGTGCAGGAGAACGGCAGGTCGATCCCGGCGGCGAGACCCGCGTCGAGCAGACTCTGACCGGGCTCGACCGTCCCCGTGCCGACGGGCTGCCCGGCTGCCTCGACGGTCATCGGCTGCGGCGTGGTGGTCGCGATCGTGGTGCCGGCACCCGAGGCGTACGTCTCGTGGTGCACCCGCGCGTCCGGCACGTCGAGGCCCGCCAGCACGTTCCGCACGGTGCCCATGAGCGCCTCGGGACCGCAGACGTAGTAGTGGGCGTCGGCGGCCGGCGAACGGCCGGTGAACCAGTCCACCAGGCGACCCGTGTCGAGGCGGCCGTCCCGGCCGGTCAGGACGTGGGTGACGGACAGCCGGTCGGGGTGCTCCGCGGCCAGCCGGTCGAGGTCGGCGGCGAAGATGACCTCGTCGGCGTCCCGGCTGCTGTAGAGCAGCGCGACCCGGTCGCGGCCGGCCCGGTCGGCGAGCCGCGTACGGATCATGCTCATCATCGGCGTCACGCCGCTGCCGGCGGCGACGAGGAGCATCTCGGCCGGCGGCTCGGCCTCGGTGTGGAACGTCCCGGACGGGCCGTGCAGGGCCAGACGGTCCCCGACGCGCAGCACCCGGTGCACATGGCTGGACAGCCGACCCCCCTCGACCTGCTTGACGGTGACCTCCAGCCGCGTCATCCCCGGCGCTGACGAGGCCGAATAGGCGCGCCGGACCGGGCGGCCGTCGACATCGACGACGAGCGTGAAGTACTGGCCGGGCCGGAACGCGAAACCGCCGGGCCGCCCGGCGGCGTCTTCGAGGACGAGCGTGACGGTGGTCGGCGTCTCCCGCCGTATCTCCACGATGCGCACCTCCCGCAACGGACTTCCGGCCCGGCCGCCGTCGGCCCGCCGTTCGTCCGCGAGGTCGGCGTAGCCCTCCTTACGCAGCCCGGAGCGGTAGGCGCGGCGCATCACCACCCGCAGCAACCGCGACAGCCCCGGGATCGCGCCGATGATCCTGATCAGCACCGCAGGCGGCCCGCCCGGCGCGTCCGCCGAGCTGACGGCGAGATGCTCCAACGCGATCATGGTGAGGTCCGGCGCGGCCCTGCGGTCGAGGTGCGCGCCGGGATGCCACAGCCGGGCCCGGGCCACCGCGTCGTTGCCGGTCACCTCGGCGTGCTCGACGTCGATGACGAGCGCCGCGTGCGGTGCCAGCCCGCGCAGCGCGAGGGTCCGCAGCAGGGCCGGGTCGTCGGTTATCCCGCCGCGCCCGCGTACGTGCAGCACCCCGCTTCGGCCGGGCACGAGCGCGGCGAAGGCGAGTCGCTCGTCCTGCAACAGGTTGTGCAGCGTGTCGGCGCGCTTGTTGCCCCTGCGGTCCGCGAGCACGAGCGTCCGACCGTCGAGGACCCGGACCACCGTCCCCCGGTCGCCTCGGGGACTGGTGTCGCTGCCACCCTCGTTGTCCCAGCTCGACAGGGCGAGGAACGGCGCTGCGGCCAGGAACTCGGCCACACCTGGCGCCCCCAGCGGCTCACCGGCGGCGATCTCCGGGGCCGGCGCGGTCGCGGTGGGCGGCTGCCACAGGCCGGAACGAAGGATGGCCTGCGCGCAGTGCACGTACGCCTGCCTGATCGCCACCGTGGTCCGTGCTCCCCGGTGGGAGGTGACCGTGCCGTTGACGCGCAGGACCTCGCCGACCCCTGGCAGCAGGAAGAACATCGACGCCGGCCCGGGGGCGGCCTCGGCCCCGGGGAGGGCGAACGAGATCCGCGTGGGGGAGTGGACGCGGGCGAACCCGGTCACACCACCGACGAACGTCGTCCGGCTCGTGCCGCCGGTGTCGCGGTAGCCGAACGCCGCGATCGGGCTGTGGGCCAGGACGGTACGGCAGCCCGCGTCGAGGGCACCGACCTGCTTGAGCATGACCGCGGAGGGCGGGCGGCCGACGAGCGCCTCGACCTCGTCCACGGTCGTGAGTCGATGCAGCACTACGGTTCCTCTCGGCCGGGCGGGGTGACCCATGCGTCAGTAGCCGGCGAAGGTGACGTCGGCGGTCGGTGCGCCGTGACCGCGCACGAATCAAGAGCACCTTGTTTCAGCAGCTCAGGGCAATATTATGAGCAATAGCTCAGCTCTTTGCCTACTCGCTTTCCGTGCCCCGGAAGGACCATCGGATGCCGTCAGCCGACCGTCGTCTTCAGCCTCGTCGCGAGCCTCGCCAGGTGCGGGCCGAGCTCACCCGGGAACGCATCCTGGCCGCCGCTGCTCACGTTTTCACCGAGTACGGCTACGCCGCCGGCACCACGAACCGCATCGCCGAACGGGCCCGGGTCTCCATCGGATCGCTGTACCAGTACTTTCCGAACAAGGACGCGATCCTCGCCGCGCTGCTGCTGCGGCACATCGACCGCGGTGCCTGGACCCAGGCCGACGAACTCGACCTGTCCCCGGGCACCCTGGCAGCGACGGTCCGGGCCCTGGTCCGCGACGCGATCGACAACCACAGCGAGGGCCCACAACTGCTGCGCATCATGATCGAGGAAGCGCCGCTGTCGCAGGAGCTGCTCGACACCATCGACCGGCACGGCAAGCAACGTGTCGCCCAGATCCGTGACCTGCTCGCCCTGCACCCGGACGTCCGCGTGACCGACCTCGACACGGCAGCCGAACTCATCGTGTTCACGGTGGAGATCAACACGCACAAGCTGATGGCCGACCCCCGACCGATCCCGATCGAACGATTCGAGCGTGAACTGGCGAACATGGTCACCCGGTACCTCCGCGGCGACCGACATGCGGAATGACTGCCGAGAACGCATGCCGCCTGGCAGGAGAACGCTGACGGACACACGCGCGCCGAGCATCGTCAGGCGGGAGGCTCAGTCAGCGTCAGGCAAGTACCGCCCGTACGCCGCCGAACACGGACGCAGAGCCTCATCGTCGAGGTGGGCCCGGGCGGTGGCGCGGCCCAGGTTCCACTCCTGCCACGCGTCGCGCCCGTGGGACCCCGACGAGGGTGCCGAGCCGCCGTTCAGCTCGTCGGCGATCACGGCCAGCGCACAGGAGCGGTACGGCTCCGGCAGCTTCTGCAGCGCCGGAACGGCGTCTGCGGACAGGGTGCTGAGGTAGTACAAGTCGATCCCGTGCTTCTCGGCCCGGTTCACGTTCTGTTCGGCGATGAACGCGTCGGGATTGAGCACGGCCAGGCCGATCAGCGCGCCGACGGCCGCGGCGAGGGCGGCCCGGGGCACCCATCGTCCCCGCAGCTTGATCCCGGCCACCAGGGTGAGCAGGAAGAGCACTCCCAGCCACAGTTCGCCGACGGTCACCAGCAGCCGTTGCCTGGTGAACCCGTACGCCTGCTCGTAGGCCGCCATCCGGGAGAGGGCCGAGGCGACGATGACCAGGGTCAGGGCCGACAGCAGACCCAGCAGCGTGCGCAGCAGCACCCGGTCGGACACCGTGGCCCGGGGCGCGATCTGGGCCGCCACGCCCACCACGACCACGGTGAGCCCGGTGACCACCAGTAGCTGCCAGAAGCCGGCCCGGGCGTACTCGGCGTACGTCAGCCCGGCGGTCTTCGCCACGTGTTCACCGCCGCCGAACAGGACCGTCGCCTGGACCGCGACGAAGCCCGCGAACAGTGCCACCAGTCCGCCGACCGGAAGGGCCCACTCCACCCGGCGGACCAGCCCCAGCCGCGACCCCGGTTCGGGCACCGTCGTGCCGCTCAGCAGACCGTGAGCCGCGACCGCCGTCACCACGACGGCGGCCACCGCCGACCCCAGCCACCGCACCAAGGTGCTGCCGTCGACCGACGGGATCAGCACGGACAATACCTCGGCGAACGCCGCGTCCGCCTCGGCCAGCAGGAACCCGAACACCGCCAGCAACGCCACCGCCACCAGCCCGGCGGTGGTGGTCCGCCGGGCCGCACCCCGATCCTGAACGTTGAACCTGATCGCGTCCCTGAGCAGCCACCGCAGCGCGGCCGGCACGGAACCGACCACCCGCAGCGGGGCGGCCACCAAACCGCCAGCCGACCAGCGATCCGTCAGGGCCACGCAACCGACCACCCCGGCGGCAAGCATGCACAGGACGAACAGCCACTCCGCCGCGCGCACCGCGCCCACGGCGATCAGCGCCACCACGGCCACGGCCTCGCCGGCCCGGACCGCAGTACGACCGGACCACGCACGACCGCGGCCGGCCGAGACCACTGTCGCGGTGGCGACGGCGAGAGCGGTCAGCAGCCACCCGATGCCCGGCCGGTCCCACGACAACGCGACGGCCGCCACGATCGCGGCGCCCGCGGTGGCGGTGACCGCCGCTCGGGGCCGTGGCGCGGGCGTCGCTTCGGGCGGCCCGGACTCCGGCGACGAAGGCTTGGTCGAGGACGACGCTGAGGACGACGGCTCGGGTGGCTCGCCCGCCGGTGGCGTGGCGGTCGTGTCGGGCAACGACATCAGATTCCCTTCGGACGCGGTGACGCGGCGTGCGGATCTGTGTCTAGTGGGCGGCGGGTTGTCCGGCTTCGGGAACGCGGCATGGACAAACAACGGTGGACAACCGATTCGGCCGTTTCTGTGGATCGAGGTTGTCCAGTTTCCGGACGTGGGAACTGAACAACCGTCGACCAGGCGATTCGACGACGGCCGCTGATAGCATTCGCACCTGTCGTTGGGGGTGGGAAATGCCGCGTCCGGAGCGTCCGGTGGATCCGGGCGAGGGGCCGGCGCAGCGGTTCGCCGTCGCCCTACGGGAACTGCGGCAGTCGGCGGGCAATCCGACGTACCGCGTGTTGGCCAAGCGGGCGCACTATTCGGCAACCGCGCTGGCGCAGGCCGCTGCGGGTGACCGGCTGCCGACCCTGGCGGTGGCGGTGGCGTACGCCCGCGCCTGCGCCGGCGACCCCGACGAGTGGACGGCCCGCTGGCGGAGTGCGGTCGCGGAACTGGACGCCGCGGCGTCACCGGCGACCGGTGCCTCCGACCAGGTCGGGGACCGGCCGCCGTACCTGGGCCTGGCCGCCTACGGACCCGACGACGCGGACTTGTTCCACGGTCGGGACCGCCTCGTCGCCGACCTCACGGACCGGCTGGCCCGGCACCGGTTCGTCGCGGTGGTCGGGCCGTCGGGCTCGGGTAAGTCGTCCCTGCTGCGGGCCGGTCTGCTGCCGGCCTGGTGCGCGAACGAGGAGCTGCCGACCGTGGTGATCACCCCAGGTGCCCACCCCATGCGGGAGCTGGCGGACAACCCGGTGGCGGGCGCCGACGATCTGCTGATCGTCGACCAGTTCGAGGAGGTGTTCTCCCTCTGTGCGGACGAGTCCGAGCGGGAGACCTTCATCCGCGCGTTGCTCGCGGTGGCGGGCGAGGCGGGCGGCCGCACCCGGGTGGTGATCGGCCTGCGGGCCGATTTCTACGCGCACTGCACCCGCGTGCCCGAGCTGGTGGCGGCGCTGCAGGACGCGCAGTTGCTGGTCGGCCCGATGACTCCCGAGGAACTGTCGGTCGTCGTCACCGAACCGGCGGCCCGGACCGGGCTGATGGTGGAGAAGACCCTCGTCGCCACGATCATCGCCGAGGCGGCGTCCCGGCCGGCGGTGTTGCCGTTCGTCTCCCACGCCCTGTGGGAGACCTGGCGGCGGCGGCGCGGCGCCGGGCTGTTCCTGGCCAGCTACGAGGCGGCCGGCGGCCTGGACGGCGCGCTCGCGCAGTCGGCCGATCGGGTGTTCGGGGAGCTGGACGAGGAGCACCGCCGGGCGGTCCGACGGATCCTGCTGCGGCTGACCGCGCTGGGCGACGGCACCGAGGACACCCGCCGGCGAGTCGCCCGCGCGGAACTCGGCGACGACGCCGTCACCGCGCACGTCCTGGAACGACTCGCGGCGGCCCGGTTGGTGACGATCGGCGAGGAGACCGTGGAGATCGCCCACGAGGCGCTCATCCGGGGCTGGCCTACCCTTCGGGACTGGCTCGCCGCCGACCGCGAGTCGCTACGCGCCCACCGCCGCCTCACCGGTGCCGCCACCGACTGGGCGACCCACGACGAGGACGACGCGTTCCTGTACCGGGGCAGTCTGCTCGCGGGCTGGGCCGACCGGGACACCGACGCCCTCAACGGGACCGAACGCGATTTCCTCGCCGCCAGCCTGGCCCGGCAGACCCGCGAGCACGCCCGCCGCCGGCGGCGGCTGCGGGTCACCATCGGCAGCCTGGTCGCGGGCCTGGTCACGGTCAGCCTGCTGGCCGTCCTCGCCGTGGTACAGACCGTCACGGCGAACGCCCAACGTGACCTCGCCGTCGCCGACAGTCTGGCCGCCCAGTCGCGCGCGGTGCTGGCGACCCAGCCTGACCTGGCGAACCTGTTGGCCCTGGCTGGGCTCGGCCACTCCGTGACGGCGCAGACCGTGGCCAGCGCGCAGGCGGCACTCTCGGCCCCGATGCACGTCGCGCGGCCACTGATCGGACACTCCGGCGCGGTGACCGCCGTCGGGTACAGCCCCGACGGCGGCACCGTCGCCACCGGCGGCGACGACGGCACCGTACGGCTGTGGACCGCCGGCCCGACCGCCGCGCTCACCCAGGGCAGTGCCGTGACGTCGATCGCCTTCACCCGGGACGGACGCCTGCTGGCGACCGGGGGAGTCGACGGCACCGTGCGACTGTGGGACGCGACCACCCACCACCCCCTCGGCACATTGACGGGTCGCGCCGCAGTCAACACGGTGGCCTTCCATCCGGACAGCACGACCATCGCGACCGGGTACGCCGACGGTGCCGTCCGGCTCTGGGACACCCGCACCGGCCTTTCCCGGCCCGTGCCGGTCGGCCACGACGGCCCGGTGAACGCGGTGACCTTCGACCGCGCCGGGCTGATCCTGGCCACCGGCGGGGACGACGACACCGCCCGGCTGTGGAACACGGCGACCCGTCACACGACGATCCTCTCCGGTCACACGGGCGAGGTCTTCGCGGTCGCGCTGAGCCCGGACGGCACGACCCTCGTCACGGGTTCCGCAGACGGCACCGCGCGGATCTGGGACGCCACGACCCACGAGTCCCGGGCCAGTCTCGTCGGGCACACCCGCGTCGTGCGGGCCGTGGCGTTCGGAGCCGACGGCCGCACCGTGGTGACCGGAAGCTGGGACGGCACCGCGCGGATCTGGGACACCACCACGCACCAGCCCCTGGCCACCCTCACCGGCCACACCGACGAGGTGCTCGCCGTGGGGACGAGCCCCGACGGTACGACAGTCGTGACCGGCAGCCGGGACGGTACCGCCCGCACGTGGGACACGAGGACGAGCAGATCCGTCGCCACGCTCGGGGGCCACACCGGCTACGTCGACGCGGTGGCGTTCAGCCCGGACGGCCGAACCGTCGCCACGGGAAGCAGGGACGGCACCGTCCGCCTGTGGGACACCGCCCGGCACGGTCAGCTCGCCGTCCTCGACGCCCGGGCCGGCTTCGTCTTCACCGTGGCGTTCAGCCCGGACGGTACGACCCTTGCCACCGGGCACAAGGATGGCCGGATCCGACTCTGGGACACCAGCACCCGCCAACAGAAGGCCACCCTCACCGGGCACACCGACGGCGTCGCCTCCGTCGCCTTCAGCCCCGACGGCCAAGTCCTGGCCAGCGCGTCCACCGACGGAACGGCCCGGTTGTGGGACCTGACCACCCGCCGTGCGTCCGCCGTGCTGACCGGCCACACCGGCTGGGTGGACGCCGTGGACTTCAGCCCCGACGGCAGCACCGCCTCGACCGCCTCGACCGACGGCACGGTCCGGCTCTGGGACTCTCACGCCGGCAGCACCATCGTCACCCTGGCACCCAGGACCGGCCACCTGAACGCGGTGGCGTTCAGCCCGGACGGCCGGACCCTCGCCATCGCCCCCGCCGACGGCACCGCCCTGCTGTGGGACGTCGCCGCCCGTCGGGTGGTGTCCGTCCTGACCGGGCACACCGCAGAGGTGATCGCGGTCGCGTTCAGCCCGGACGGACAGACCATCGCCACCAGCAGTCGGGACGGCACCACCCGGCTGTGGGACCGCGACCGTGGCCGGACGATCGTCGGTCTCACCGGTCACGTCGGCTGGGTCACGGCGGTGGCCTTCAGCCCGAACGGCAAGACGCTGGCCACCACCTCCTGGGACCGCACCGCCCGCCTCACCCCCACCCCGGACACCTGGCCCGCCGAGCTCTGCCGCCGAGCGGGACGGAACCTGACCGACGGCGAATGGGCCTACCACGTCGGGTCGGAGCCCTACCGGCGTCTCTGCCCCGAGCTACCCTCCGGCCAGGGAGCCGACCCCACCGCGCCCGCATCGACCTACCCCGACCTCTGGCCTTCCGCCGGTGACTGACGAGCTGCGCAGCTGGGCCTGGTGCACCGAGGAGCAGATCCGGGAGCGGGTGTCGGAGCTGCTGGCCCGCCGCATCGCCGCCGCGCTGCGCGCCAGGGCCGAGGGCGCGACGTTCGACCTGGGGAACGGCTTCCGCGCGCACTGACGCATGTCGGTGGCGCGCCTCCTCGGTGCAAGAATGCGCGTCATCTCGCCCGATACGCCTCCCGGGCCGTCGCCGCCGCATGCCGGGTCACCGGTGTCCGGCAGTCGATGAGTGCGGTCGCCAGCGCCGCCGACAAGGCGGCTGCGGAGTCGTTCAACGCGCCTTCGAGCGCGAGACCCGGTAAGGCGTCGGGCTTGAAGGCGCGACTCGCCGCATTCCGGTGGTTACACCGCTACAACACTGTCCGACGCCACTCGCGGCTCGGACACCAATCACCGATCACCTACGAAAAGAACACCCGCCCGGCATCAGCCACGCTGGCCCCGGCCGCATCGACGCCGTGTCCAGGATCAGGGTTCGAGCCCCTGGTGCAGGGCAGAATGCGGATGTTCGCCGTTTCCTCTCCGGTGGGATCGAGGTGGTCGCAGTGCGCCGAATAAGGCAGGCTTACCTAATTAAGGCAGGCTTGCCTAACTGGTCAGGCGCGCTTTCGACGTGACGTCGGGCGGGAGCGGCGATAAGTTCACCGCCCCGACGTTTTGCTGCTAGGGTGGTGTCACGAATTCGACCGCAGGATGCCGATCGGCGGTGGAGCAATTCCTCGGCCGATGGGCAATGCTGAACTGTCATGCAAGAATGCGCGGCGGGCACGCCCTGCCAATCGCCAAATTGGAGGATTTCATGAGGACCCTACTGCAAATGACTCCGGTTCGTGAATGCGCCGCTACCGCCTGCAGTTTCAACGACAGTGGCTGCCATGCTCCGGCGATCACGGTGGCCTCGACGGGTGAGGCGGCGTCCTGCGCGACGTTCGTGGAGTCATCGCTGCAGGCCGGGATCGCGGAGGTGACCGGCACCGTGGGCGCGTGCGCGCGTGCCGAGTGCACCTACAACACCAACCTCGCCTGCACGGCAGAGTCCATCTCCGTCGGTCCCGGCGTCACCGCCAGTGACTGTCGCACCTATCAGCCTGCCTGACAGTCGCCGGGGCAACGTCACCAGAGCGCCGAGATCGGCCGGACGATGCGACCGACGCCGCTTGGCAAGGTAAGGCTTACCTACTAAAGTCAGGTCCCTGGGTTGAGCTCGCCTCTACTCGTAGCCGAGGGGACTGACATGGTGCTCCATCCTGCCGAGCGACCAGCGGAGCTGACGGACACCGTGCCGTGTTCCGCCGTTCCGGCCGATCCGGACGCTGTGCTGGCACGGTCCGCCCTGGCCGCCAGTCCCTCCCTGCGGCTCCAACTTGGCGATGTCGCTGCCGACCTCATCGAAGCGCACACCATCCTGCACGACGGCACGGTGGTCCTCGCGGTTGATCCGATGACCCCCACCGGCGGCCTGCTGGTGGCCGCACGTGGTCAGCCGGGAGCGGTGCGGCTCGATGTGACGCAACTCGTCCCGGTCGCGGTCAGGTCCCGGGTGTGGGCCCGAGTCCAGGTGCTGGGCACCTCGCGCCGGTTCGACCCGGGCATCTTGGACTCATGCGACAGCGACACCATCATGCTCCTGCTCGACCTGCCCGCCGTCGCGTTGTGGGCGGTCGAACCGGTCGAGGTCGGCCTTACCCGTGACACCGGCGGCACCACCGTGAGTGTCAGCGCCTTCCGCGCTGCGCAACCAGACCCGCTCGCCGCCGATCAAGCCCGAGACCTGCAACATCTCACCCAATGTCACGGCGATGTCCTCGATCGGCTCGCCACGCTGGTCGACCCGGCGCTCACCGTCGGGGTGGCCCGGGTCGTACCGGTCGCTGTCGACGCCGACGGCATCGTGCTCCGCGCAGAGGCACCCGACCGGCACACCGACGTCCGGCTACCATTCGCCCACCGCCTCACCAGCCACGCCAGCCTCGCCGAAGGGCTGCGGATGCTGCTTGCCCAGGCGGCGCGGCGCGGGTCCGCCTGCCCACCCCGGAGCACGGCGAGTACCCAGCGCACTCCGGTGGCCGTGTGCGATCTCCCCAAGGGCGCGTGCGGCATGTCGCCGGTGTGACGGTGCGCCGGCACCGTCGTGCAACGGTGCGCCGTCCGCGACGCGACAGCCGTCGGCGCGGCGGCGATCGCACCCGCGGCGCTGCTGTCCACCAGCGACCATGTCCAGGAAGCAACCGCGATCGCCGCCCGCCAGCTCGGTCTTCCCGCTGGTCCACGTCGTCGCCGTCGAACCCGGTCCCACATCAGCCACCGGGATGTCCTGCCACACGAGCCGCCCGAGTTCCGCACCGGCGACCCGCACCGCCCCGGGAAGCTCGGCTTCGAGTCCGTCAGTCCGGCACACCCGCGGTCGCCGTGGCGCGGGCGGGCATCCGACGGTCATCGGTCCGGTGGCCGACGATGGAGCCGAGGATCTCGCCGGCGCGTACGGCTGCGTTGGACAGCAGCGAGGCGCTGATGCCGTGCGAGTGTTCGGTGCCTCCCTGAAGGTAGACGTTGGCCGACACGGAGGCGTCCGCCTGGAGGCGGTAGTCGCGCTGCACCACTGCCCGGCCGAACCCGTCCCGGTGGTAGTACCGGGCTGCGTCGTCGAGCAGTGGGAACGGATCGACCGGCTGGTAGCCGGTGGCGCAGACCAGGATGTCGGCGTCGAGGACCGACTCCTCACCGGTGGTCAGCATTTCGACGGTTACCGCCACCCTGCCGTCGCGCTCGCGGGCTCCGGTCAGGCGGGACATGTTGAGCAGCCGCAGCCGATGGATGCCGGTCACCTTCTCCTGGTAGGAGCGTCGATAGAGTTCCTCGATGAGGTCGGCGTCGACGACCGCGTAGTTCGTGTTCCGGTGGTAGTTCATCAGCATTGTCTTGACCTTGGCCGGTGCGGTGAAGTAGTCGTCCACGGCAGCCGGGTCGAAGATGCGGTTGGCGAACGAGCTGTCGTCGGCCGGGCTGTAGCCGTACCGGGAGAACACGCCGCACACCTCGGCGGTGGGGAACCGTTCGTGCAGAAACGCGGTGACCTCGGCGGCGCTCTGTCCGGCACCCACCACGACGAACCGGGACGGATCGGTGCCGTCGAGCCGGTCGATGTTGGTCAGGAGGTCACGGCTGTGCCAGATCTGATCGGAGACCTCCACGCCGGCCGGGAGCTGTGGCTTCAGCCCGGTCGCGATGACGAGATTGCGGGCGCGGAACGAGCTGGCCCCGCCGTCGTCGTGGCGTACCAGCACGTCGAACGCCTCGACGACGCCGTCGCGGAGCACCGGGACGACCCTGGTGACCTCCTGGCCGTAGCGCGCCAGGTCACCGACCTTGGCCGCAGCCCACTCCAGGTAGTCGTGGAACTCGACCCGCAGCGGAAAGAAGCTCTTGTGGTTGACGAAGTCGATCAGCCGTCCCCGGTCCTTCAGGTAGCACAGGAAGCTGAACTCGCTGGTGGGGTTACGCAGCGTGACCAGATCCTTGAGGAAGGACACCTGCATGGTCGCGTCCGACAGCAGCATGCCACGGTGCCAGCCGAACCGGGCCTGGCGCTCCAGGAACACGGCGGTGACCGGGTCGGCCGCACCGGGGCCGCCGTTGTGCTCGTGCACGGCGACCGCTAAGGCCAGATTGGACGGACCGAAGCCGATTCCGAGCAGGTCGTAGACCGGCGGTGTGCCCTTCGGAGCGGCCTGTGACATCGGCGGTCCTCATCGTCAGGTCGAGCGTGTCGACATCCTGCGCATGAAAGAGCCGCCCCCGGGGACGGCTGAAAGCTAGGTTAGACTAACCTAACTTTCGCTGAGTTGGATGGGCCAGGAGGCGCCGTGCGGGTAGTCATGTTCGGGTACCAGACGTGGGGGCATCGGACCCTGCAGGCGTTGCTGGACTCGGAGCACGAGGTCGCCCTCGTAGTAACGCATCCACCGAGTGACCATGCGTACGAGAGGATCTGGAGCGACTCGGTCGCCGACCTCGCGGCGGCGCACGGCGTTCCGGTCGAGGTCCGCGACCGGCCTGACGACGATCTGCTGGCTCCGCTGGAGAAGGCCGATCCGGACGTCATCGTGGCGACCAACTGGCGTACCTGGATCCCACCGCAGATCTTCGAGCTGCCCCGACGCGGCACGCTCAACGTGCACGACTCGTTGCTCCCCGCGTACGCGGGCTTCTCGCCGTTGATCTGGGCCCTGATCAACGGCGAGAAGGAGGTCGGGGTGACCGCGCACATGATGGATGCGGAGCTGGACGCCGGGAACGTCGTGTTGCAGCGGTCGGTGCCGGTCGGCCCACGGGACACCACGACTGACCTCTTCTACAAGACCCTGGAACTGTTCGGGCCGATCACCGTCGACGGCCTTGCGCTGATCGCCTCGGGTAGGACCGACTGGACGCCGCAGGACCGTTCGAAGGCCAGCTTCTTCCACAAGCGGTCCGACGAGGACAACCGCATCGACTGGACCTGGTCGGCGGAGGAACTGGACCGGCTGATCCGGGCACAGTCCGACCCCTATCCGAACGCGTACACCTTCCACCAGGGGCGGCGACTGCGCATCATCGCCGCGTCCGTCTCGCAGGGCAACTACGGCGGTACGCCCGGTCGCATCTTCATCCGCGAGGGTGACGCCGTCGTCATCGTGGCCGGCGCCGAGGCCCGCCGTGGCAGGAGCCGCGGCCTCGCGGTCGAGCGGGTCCGCCTGGACGACGGCACCGAACTGGCCGCCACCGAGTATTTCCGCACCATGGGCGGCTACCTCACCAGCCACCCGTGACGCGCGGGCGCTGATTCGTACGGGCCTCCGGGGCTCGCGCCCGATGGGCCGGGCCCCGGCTCCGCCGCGCCTCGAATCCACTCCCTTAGGAAAGCCTTGCCTTACTGACTTCGACCGCCCCGGCCCTCAGGAGCGACTGTATGCAGATCATCGGTGGCAGCACCGGCGGCACCGTGGCGGACCGGGAGGCGTACTCCGGTGGCGGCCCGCTGACCATCGCCCCGACCACACTCCCGGACGCCTTCGCCGAGATGGCGCGACGTGACCCCGACGCGGTGGCGGTGGTCTTCGAGGACATCGAGGTCAGCTACGCCGAGCTGGACGCCAGGGCCAACCGGCTGGCGCACGTCCTCGCCGCCCGCGGGCTGGGCCCCGACCGGGTGGCCGGGCTCGCCGTGCCACGCTCGGTCGACATGATCGTGGCGGAGCTGGCCGTGCTGAAGGCCGGCGGCGCCTACCTTCCGCTGGACCCGGCCGATCCGGCCGAGCGGCTCGCCTACCTGATCGGCGACGCGCGACCGGTCTGCCTGGTCACCACCTCCGAGCTGGTGGACCGACTGCCCCGGGCCGACGGTGTGCCCCGGCTGCTGCTCGACGCCCCTGAGATGGTGGCCGAGCTGTCGGCCGCGCCGACCGACGATCCCGAACGGCCCGGCCTGCGGGTCGAGCACGCCGCCTACGTCATCTACACCTCGGGCTCGACCGGCCGACCCAAGGGCGTGCTGCTCACCCACACCGGCGTGGCCAAGCTGCTCTCCACCCAGTTCGAGCGGTTCGGGCTCACCCCCGACGTCCGGGTCCTGCACTTCGCCTCGCCGAGCTTCGACGTGGCGTTCTGGGACCTCTGCCTGGCCCTGCTCTCCGGTGGGCGGCTCGTCATCGTCCCCGCCGACCGCCGCGTCGCCGGGCCGGCACTCACCGAGTACGCGATCCGGCACCAGGTCAACTTCATGATCCTGCCGCCGGCGCTGCTGGCCGCGCTGCCCCCGGAGTGTGACCTGCCGCCGGGCATCCTGTTGGCCGGCACCGAACGGGTGTCGCCGGAACTGGTCGCCCGCTGGGCGCGGGGCCGCCGCATGTTCAACGCGTACGGCCCGACGGAGGCCACCGTCAACTCCACGCTGGGCGAGTGCGACCCGGAGCGGGTCGACAGCTCCTCGGTCCCGATCGGACGCCCCGACCCGGGCACCGACGCCTACCTGCTCGACGACGCGTTGCGGCCGGTCGGGCCCGGTGTGCCAGGCGAGCTCTACCTCGCCGGCCCTGGCCTGGCCCGCTGCTACGTCAACCGCCCCGACCTGACCGCCGAGCGATTCGTCGCCGACCCGTTCGGCCCGCCCGGGCAGCGGATGTACCGCACCGGTGACGTGGCGAGCTGGCGGGCCGACGGACGGCTCGACTTCCTCGGGCGGGTCGACGACCAGGTGAAGGTCCGTGGTTACCGCATCGAGTTGGGTGAGATCGAGTCGGTGCTGGCCCGTCACCCGAGCGTCGGCCAGGTCACCGTGCTGGCCCGCGAGGACCGTCCGGGTGACGTGCGGCTGGCGGCCTACGTCGTCCCGAGCGCGGACGACGCACCGCAGGTACGGGCCGACAGTCAGGTCGCCGAGTGGAAGGAGCTGCACGAACTGCTCTACCAGGCCGGCCGGGTCGAGCGCTTCGACGAGAACTTCACCGGCTGGAACAGCAGCTTCGACGGCTCACCCATCCCGTTGGCGCAGATGCGCCAGTGGCGGGACGCCACCGTGGACCGGATCCGGTCGCTGCGGCCCCGACGGGTCCTGGAGATCGGCGTGGGTAGCGGGCTGCTGCTGTCGCGACTCGCCCCGCAGTGCGAGAGTTACTGGGGGCTGGACCTCTCCGAGCAGGCCATCGACACGTTGCGGGCCGCGGTGGCGACGATCCCAGGGCTCGACGAACGGGTCACGCTTCGCGCCCAGCCGGCCCACGACCTCACGGGGGTGCCGGCCGGCTGGTTCGACACGGTCGTCATCAACTCGGTGGTGCAGTACTTCCCGAGCGCCGACTACCTGACCGGTGTGCTGCGCGCGGCAGCCGAGCGGCTCGCCCCCGGTGGTGTGATCTTCGTCGGTGACGTCCGCAACCTGCGCCTGCACCGGATGCTGCACGAGGCGATCCAGACCAGCCGGGGCGTGGCCGCCACGGAACTGGATACTGCCGTCGAGACGGCGGTCCGCACCGAACGCGAACTGCTGCTCGACCCGGACTACTTCGCCGCGCCGCCGACCTCGGCGATCCGGGGCGTCGAGGTGTGGGTCAAGCGGGGCGACTACGACAACGAGCTGAGCCGCTACCGCTACGACGTGGTGCTGACCACCGCGTCCGGGCCCGCGCCCTCACCCGAGACGACGTGCGTCTGGACGGGACACCTGGACGGCGTACGCGACCAGCTGGCCCTCGGCCCGCGGCGGCTGCGGGTCACCGGGGTGCCGAACGCACGCCTGGGTAGAGGACCCGCCCCGTCCGTCGAGGACCTCCACGCGCTGGCCGATGCGTCCGGCTACCGGGCCGCGGTGACCTGGGACGGCTCCTCGACCGTCGGGGACCTGGACGTCGTCTTTGAACGCGGCGCGGAACCCCGCAACGCCTACCGTCCCGGCGCGGCGGTCGCGCACGCCAACACCCCGGCCGCGGTCGCCGACCCGGCGGCGGTGGTGAAGGCGCTGCGCCTGCACGCCGAGTCCTGGCTGCCCAGCTACATGGTGCCGACCGGCTTCGTGCTGCTCGACCGGCTACCGGTGCTGACCAGCGGCAAGCTCGACCGGGCCGCGCTGCCGGCACCTGACTACGCCGCCCAGGCCACCGGCACCGCGCCCCGCACGCCCCGGGAGGAGGTGCTCTGTGAGCTGTACGCGGACGTCCTGGGCGTCCCCGGGGTGGGCATCGAGGACGACTTCTTCAGCCTCGGCGGGGACAGCATCGTCTCCATCCAGTTCGTGCTGCGCGCCCGCGCGGCGGGACTGGTGTGCACCTCGCGCCAGGTGTTCGAGCTTCGGACGGTGGCCGCGCTGGCCGAGGTCGTCACCGACCTCGACACCGGCATCCGGGACCGGCCCGACGACGGTGTCGGCGACGTTCCGTTCACGCCGATCCTGCGCTGGCTCGACGAGACCGGCGGCCCGATCGACGCGTTCAGCCAGTCGATCGTGCTCACCACTCCGGCCGGAGCCACCGAAGCCGACCTGGCCGCCGTGCTGACCGCGCTCACCGACCGACACGACCTGCTGCGCGCGCGGCTCGTCCGCGCCACCTCCGCGACGCCGGGCCGGCTGCACGTCGCGCCGCCCGGCACCGGCCGCCCGTGGCTGCGGCGGGCCGAACCCGGCGCGGTGATCGAGGCCGAGGAGCAGGCCGCCGCCGGCCGGCTCGACCCCGAGCGGGGTGTCATGGCCCAGGCCGTCTGGTTCGACCACGGGCCTTCCACGCCGGGCCGGTTGTTGCTGGTCATCCACCACAGCGTCGTGGACGGCGTCTCGTGGCGGATCCTGCCGGCCGACCTCGCCACCGCCTGGGAACAGCGGACGGCGGGGCGTACCCCGGTGCTGGAACGCAGCGGCACGTCCTTCCGGCGGTGGGCCACCGACCTCACCGAGGCGGCCCGGCGACCGGAACGCACTGCGGAACTCGCGCTGTGGCAGGGCATCCTGACCGGCCCGGACCCGGCGTTGACGCCGCGCCCGCTGCGGCCGGTGGACGACCTCGCCACGGTCGCCCGGCACACCGTGCGGCTGCCCGCCGCGACCACCGAGCCGGTGATCACCGTGGTCGCCGCCGCCTTCCACGCCGGCATCAACGACGTGCTGCTCACCGCGCTCGCCCTGGCGATGATCGACTGGCGGACCCGGCACGGGAAGGGCACCGAGCGTTCGGTGCTGATCGCGTTGGAGGGGCACGGCCGGGAGGAGCAGGTCGTCGCGAACGCCGACCTCACCGCGGCGCTCGGTTGGTTCACCACCGTCTTTCCCGTCCGCCTCGACCCCGGTGACGTCGACGTCGCCGACGCGCTGGCCGGTGGGCCGAGCGCCGGCACCGCGCTGAAGCGGCTCAAGGAGCAGCTGCGGGCCATCCCGGACCACGGCATCGGGTACGGGATGCTGCGCTACCTCAACCCGGACACCGAGCCCGAACTGGCCGGCCGCCCCGCTCCGCAGGTCAGCTTCAACTACCTCGGCCGGTTCGCCGCCTCGTCCGGCGACGGCGGGAACTGGACGCCGGTGGCGGGGCACGGCATCCTGGCCGGCGGATTCGACCTCGGCATGCCGGTCGCCCCGTACACGTTGGAGATCAACGCGTACGTGCAGGACAGCACGGCCGGCCCGGAGTTGGGTGTGACCTGGGCGTACCCGCGTGACCTGCTGGACGACGCGGCGGTCGCCGACCTGGCCGCGACCTGGTTCGCCGCCCTGGAGGCGCTCGTCGTGCACGCCCGTGGGCCGGCCGCCGGCGGGCTCACCCCGTCCGACCTGACGCTGACCCTCAGCCAGGACGAGATCGACGAGTTCGAGGCCGAATGGGAGCTTTCGTGACCGCGACCGCCGCCCCCGGGCAGGCCTCCGGGATCGCCGACATCCTGTCGCTCACCCCGCTGCAGGAAGGGCTGCTGTTCCACGCCCAGCTCGCCGCGGACGGCCCGGACGTCTACACCGGGCAGTTGACCGTCGCCCTGGACGGGCCACTGGACGCCGAGCGGCTGCGGGCCGCCGGGCAGGCCCTGCTCGACCGTCGGCCCAACCTGCGGGTGGCCTTCCGCCGCCGCAAGAACGGGCAGTCCGTGGCCGTGGTGCCGCGACACGTGCCGCTGCCCTGGGCCACCCTGACCCTGACCGAGGACGATCTCCCCGGGTTCCTCGACACGGACCTCGCGACCCGGCTCGACCCGGCGGTCGCGCCGCTGCTGCGGATGACCCTGATCCGTCTCGGTCCACACCGGCACCGGCTCGTGATGACCCATCACCACCTGCTGCTCGACGGTTGGTCGGTGCCGCTGCTGCTGGACGAGCTGATCGCCCTCTACCGGGGCGGCCGGCTGCCGGAGCCCACCGACTTCCGCGACTACCTCGCCTGGACCGCCGCGCAGGACCGGCCGGCGGCCGAGGCCGCGTGGCGCGAGGCACTGGCCGGGCTGGACGGGCCGACCCTGCTGGCCGGCCGTCCGCCGGCCCAGGCGGTCGTCCCGGAGCGCCTGGTGCGTGACCTCCCGGTCGAACTGACCGCTCGGCTCACCGCGCTCGGCCGGGCCCGTGGCCTCACCCTGAACACGGTGGTCCAGGGTGCCTGGGGGATCGTGGTCGGGGCGCTGACCGGACGCGACGACGTGGTGGTCGGGGCGACCGTCGCCGGTCGACCGCCGGACCTCCCCGGCGCCGACACCATGATCGGCCTGTTCATCAACACGATCCCGGTACGCGTCACCCTGGACCCGGCCGCACCGGTGGCGACCGTGCTGCGTCGTCTGCAAGCCGGGCAGGTGCGGCTGATGGAGCATCAGCATCTCGGATTGGCGGAGATCCAGCGGCTGGCCGGACACGGCGAGCTGTTCGACACCCTGACGGTCTTCGAGAACTACCCGCTGGGCGAGTCGCTGCCGGAACCGGCCGACGGAGTACGCGTCACGGGTGCCGCCGTCCGGGACTGTGCGCACTATCCCCTGACCCTGACCGCACGTCCCGGCCACCTGATGCACCTCGATCTGGAGTACCGCGCCGACCTGATCGACCGGGACGACGCCGGCACGCTGCTGGACCGGCTGGCCCTGGTGCTGACCCGGATCTGCGACGCCCCGGACGCTCCCCTCGCCACCATCGACGTGCTGACCCCGGCGGAGCGGGACCGCGTCCTGCACGGGGCGAACGACACCGCCAGGCCGGTGCCCGCCAGCACCATCAGCGCGCTGTTCCACGAGCAGGCGGCCCGGACGCCCACCGCTGTCGCTCTCGTCGCGGACGGACGCGAGTGGACGTTCGCCGAGGTGGAACGCTGGGCCGCCGGGCTGGCCGGGGCGTTGCGCGAGCGCGGTGTCACGCCCGGCGATCGGGTCGCGCTCGCGCTGCCCCGAGCGCTCACCGTGCCGGCGGTGTTCGGCGTGCTCGACAGCGGCGCGGCCTACCTGCCGCTGGACGCGTTCCAGCCGGCCGACCGGGTTGTGGCGATGTTGGAGGATGCCCGGCCGGCGGTTTTGGTCACGACTGAGGGCGTGGGTGTGCCGTGGTCGGGTCCTCGGTTGGTGGTGGGTGTGGCGGTGCCGGAGGGGGTGCCGTTCGTGGGTTCGCCGTCGTCGGAGGATGCGGCGTATGTGATTTTCACGTCGGGGTCGACGGGTCGGCCGAAGGGTGTGGTGGTGCCGCATCGGGGGGTCGTGAATCTGTTCGGGTCGCATCGGGAGCGGTTCATGGCCGGTCCGAGGCGTCGGGTGGCGCATGTGGCGTCGTTCACCTTCGACGGGTCGTGGGAGCCGCTGCTCTGGCTGCTCGACGGACACACCCTGCACGTCGTCGGTTCCGACATCTACCACGACGCCGCCGCGCTGGTCAGGCATCTGCGGGAGCAGCGGATCGACGTGTTGGACGTGACGCCGACGTATCTGCGGGAGTTGGTCGCGGCGGGCGTGCTGGACGCGGGTCTGCGCGTGCTGTTTGTCGGTGGTGAGGCGATCGACGGGCAGTTGTGGCAGCGGGTGTGCGCCACACCGGGACTGGCCTGCCACGACCTGTACGGACCTACCGAGGCGTCCGTGGACGCCTACGGATGGGAGGGACCGGACCGGTCGGCGTACCGCCTGGCGAACGTCCGCACCTACGTCCTCGACACCGCACTGCGGCCGGTGCCGCCCGGCGTGCTCGGCGAGTTGTACGTGGCCGGGGCCGGGTTGGCGCACGGCTACCTGAACCGGGCGGGGTTGACTGCGGAGCGGTTCGTGGCCGATCCGTTCGGCCCGGCGGGCGCACGCATGTACCGCACCGGGGACCTGGCTCGGTGGAACCGTGACGGGGTGCTGGAGTTCGCCGGCCGCGCCGACGAGCAGGTGAAGATCCGTGGCTACCGGATCGAGTTGGGCGAGATCGAGGCTGCCCTCGGCCAGGCCGGCGTGGGTCAGGCAGCGGTGGTGGTCCGCGACGGCCGACTGGTGGCGTACGTGGTGGGTGGGCCGGTCGACCTCGACCGGTTGCGGGCGACGGTGCCGGACTACATGATCCCCTCGGCGTTCGTCGAGTTGGACGCACTGCCCCGGACGGTGGCGGGCAAACTCGACGTGGCGGCGTTGCCGGCTCCGGACTTCGCCGGATCGGGGGTGGGTCGGACCGCCCGCAACAGCCGGGAACAACGGCTGTGTGACCTGTTCGCCGAGGTGCTGGGGCTGCCGTCGGTGGGTGTCGACGACGACTTCTTCGCGTTGGGTGGCCATTCGTTGCTGGTGATGCGCCTCGCTGGTCGGGTTCGGGCGGTGCTGGGTGTGGAGTTGCCGGTGCGGGCCGTGTTCGATGCGCCGACGGTGGCGGGCCTGCTGCCGAGGCTGGTGGGATCCGATCGGACGCCGTTGGTGGCGCGAGCACGCCCGGATCGGGTGCCGTTGTCGTTCGCCCAACAACGGCTGTGGTTCCTGTACCGCCTGGAAGGGCCGAACCCGACCTACAACATCCCGATCGCCTGGCGGCTGCGTGGGCGTCTCGACGCCGACGCGTTGGTCGCTGCCGTCGGTGACGTGGTCGCCCGACACGAAACCCTCCGCACCATCTTCAGCGACCAGGACGGCGACGAGCCGTACCAGCGGGTCCTGCCCGCCGAGAAGGTCGCGGTGCCGGTGGCGGACATCGCCGAGGCGGATCTCCCCGCACGGCTCGCGGAGATCGGGGCGTACGGATTCCGCCTCGACCACGAGCCGCCGCTGCGCGTCAGGCTCTTCCGGATCGCACCGGACGAGCACGTGTTGCTCCTGCTGCTGCACCACATCGCCGGCGACGAATGGTCGGATGTGCCGCTGCGCCGGGACCTCGTGGCCGCCTACACCGCCCGCTGCGCCGGACTCGCGCCGGCGTTCCCGCCCCTGCCCGTGCAGTACGCCGACTTCGCGCTGTGGCAGCGCGCAGAGTCGGGCACGCTCTCCACGCAGGTCGACGGCTGGCGGGACGCCCTGGCCGGGCTGCCCGAGGAACTGGATCTGCCGGCCGACCGGCCCCGCCCCGCGCAGGCCAGTCACCGGGGCGACGTGGTCGACTTCACGCTGCCCGCCGACGTGACCGAGCAGCTGCGGGTGCTGGCCCGGTCGACCGGGACCTCCATGTTCATGGTGGTGCAGGCGGCGGTGGCGGTGCTGCTGTCCCGCCTGGGCGCGGGTACGGACGTGCCGCTGGGCGCGCCGGTGGCGGGTCGACCCGACGCCGTGTTGGATGATCTGGTCGGCTTCTTCGTGAACACGCTGGTGCTGCGGACGGACACCTCGGGTGACCCGTCGTTCCGGGAGTTGTTGGCACGGGTACGGGAGACGGACCTCGCCGCGTTCGACCGGCAGGACGTGCCGTTCGAGCACCTGGTGGAGGCGTTGAACCCGGTCCGGTCGCTGGGCCGGCACCCGCTGTTCCAGACGATGGTCTCCTACCTCGGCGAGGCCGACCGCACCTGGCACCTCGGGTCGCTGCGGGTGGAGGCCGAGCGGGTGCGCCAGCACGTCGCGATGTTCGACCTGTCCTTCGACTTCTTCGAGACCCGTGGCGGCGTCCGCGGCGAACTGGAGTACGCCACCGACCGGTACGACCGCTCCTCCGCCCAGACCCTCGTCGAGCGGTTGCAGCGGGTCCTTGCCACGGTCGCCGCCGACCCGTCGGCGGTGGTGAGCAGGATCGACGTGCTCGCCCCGGCCGAGCGTGCCCGGCTGTTGGCCGTGGAGTCCACCGCACCGGCCCCGACGGGCTCCATCGTGGACCTGTTCGTCGCGCAGGCAGCAGCCAGCCCCGACGCGGTGGCCCTGGTCTCCGGCGGACGGACCTGGACGTTCGCCGACCTGGACGACTGGTCGTCGCGGCTCGCCGGTGCGCTGGCCCCGTACGCCGGCGGCCTCGTCGCGCTGGCCACCTCCCGCCCGCTCACCGTCCCGGCGATCCTCGGCGTGCTCAAGGCGGGCGCAGCCTACCTGCCGCTGGACGCGTTCCAGCCGGCCGACCGGGTTGTGGCGATGTTGGAGGATGCCCGGCCGGCGGTTTTGGTCACGACTGAGGGCGTGGGTGTGCCGTGGTCGGGTCCTCGGTTGGTGGTGGGTGTGGCGGTGCCGGAGGGGGTGCCGTTCGTGGGTTCGCCGTCGTCGGAGGATGCGGCGTATGTGATTTTCACGTCGGGGTCGACGGGTCGGCCGAAGGGTGTGGTGGTGCCGCATCGGGGGATCGTGAATCTGTTCGGGTCGCATCGGGAGCGGTTCATGGCCGGTCCGAGGCGTCGGGTGGCGCATGTGGCGTCGTTCACCTTCGACGGGTCGTGGGAGCCGCTGCTCTGGCTGCTCGACGGACACACCCTGCACGTCCTCGACGACGACGAGTACCGCGATGCGGGTGTCCTCGTGTCGCGGTTGCGTGAACAGCACATCGATGTGCTGGACGTGACGCCCACCTTCCTGCGGGAGTTGCTTGCGGCCGGGCTGTTGGACGCGGGTCTGCGCGTGCTGCTGGTCGGTGGTGAGGCGATCGACGGGCAGCTGTGGCAGCGGGTGTGCGCCACACCGGGACTGGCCTGCCACGACCTGTACGGACCTACCGAGGCGTCCGTGGACGCCTACGGATGGGAGGGACCGGACCGGTCGGCGTACCGGTTGCGCAACGTGCGGACCTATCTGCTCGACGCCGCACTGCAGCCGGTACCGGCGGGGGTCCTCGGTGAGGTGTACGTCGCCGGGGCCGGGTTGGCACACGGCTACCTGAACCGGGCGGGGCTCACCGCAGAGCGGTTCGTGGCCGACCCGTTCGGTCCCTCGGGTGCGCGCATGTACCGCACCGGGGACCTGGCCCGGTCCAACCGGGACGGAGTGCTGGAGTTCGCCGGCCGCGCCGATGGACAGGTCAAGATTCGCGGCTACCGGATCGAGGTCGGCGAGATCGAGGCCGCCCTCGGCCAGGCCGCCGTCGTCGTCCGTGACGGCCGGCTCGTCGCGTACGTGGTGGGTGGACCGGTCGACGTCGATCGGCTACGGGCCACTCTGCCCGACTACATGATCCCGTCGGCGTTCGTCGAGGTCGACGCGCTACCCCGCACCATCGCCGGCAAACTCGACGTGGCCGCACTGCCCACCCCGGACTTCTCCACACTGGCCGGCGGCACCCCCGCCCGCAACAGCCGGGAACAACGGCTGTGTGACCTGTTCGCCGAGGTGCTGGGGCTGCCGTCGGTGGGTGTCGACGACGACTTCTTCGCGTTGGGTGGCCATTCGTTGCTGGTGATGCGCCTCGCTGGTCGGGTTCGGGCGGTGCTGGGTGTGGAGTTGCCGGTGCGGGCCGTGTTCGATGCGCCGACGGTGGCGGGCCTGCTGCCGAGGCTGGTGGGATCCGATCGGACGCCGTTGGTGGCGCGAGCACGCCCGGATCGGGTGCCGTTGTCGTTCGCCCAACAACGGCTGTGGTTCCTGTACCGCCTGGAAGGGCCGAACCCGACCTACAACATCCCGATCGCCTGGCGGCTGCGTGGTCGTCTCGACGCCGACGCGTTGGTCGCTGCCGTCGGTGACGTGGTCGCCCGACACGAAACCCTCCGCACCATTTTCCCGGACGTCGACGGGACCCCCTACCAGCACATCCTCCCGCCGGACGCCGTCCCGGTCGCGTTCCACGAGGGCGGCGACGTCGACGCCGCCGCCGCGCACGCGTTCGCACTCGATCGGGAGCCGCCGCTGCGGGTCGACGTGTTCCGGGTGGCACCGGACGAGCACGTGTTGCTCCTGCTGCTGCACCACATCGCCGGCGACGAATGGTCCGACGAACCGTTGCGCGCCGATCTCACCACGGCGTACGAGGCGCGCCGGGCCGGACACGCCCCGGCGTTCCGACCGCTCTCCGTGCAGTACGCCGACTTCGCGCTGTGGCAGCGCGGCGAGTCGAACACGCTCACCGCGCAGGTCGACGGATGGCGGGAGGCCCTGGCCGGGTTGCCGGAGGAGGTGGACCTGCCGGCCGATCGGCCCCGTCCGGCGGAGGCCAGTCACCGGGGTGACGTCGTCGACTTCGTCCTGCCCGATACGGTGGCCCGCGATCTCCGTCACCTGGCCCGGTCGACCGGGACCTCCATGTTCATGGTGGTGCAGGCGGCGGTGGCGGTGCTGCTGTCCCGCCTGGGCGCGGGCACGGACGTGCCGCTGGGCGCGCCGGTGGCGGGTCGACCCGACGCCGTGTTGGATGATCTGGTCGGCTTCTTCGTGAACACGCTGGTGCTGCGGACGGACACCTCGGGTGACCCGTCGTTCCGGGAGCTGCTGGCACGGGTACGGGAGACGGACCTCGCCGCGTTCGACCGGCAGGACGTGCCGTTCGAGCACCTGGTGGAGGCGTTGAACCCGGTCCGGTCGCTGGGCCGGCACCCGCTGTTCCAGACGATGGTCTCCTACCTGCCCGCCGGGGGCGACACCTGGACGCTCGCCGAGCTGACCGGACGGCCCGAACCCGTCGGACACCGTACGGCGATGTTCGACCTGTCCTTCGACTTCGCCGACGCCCCGGACGGCGGCGTCGGGGGAAGCCTCGAATTCGCCACCGACCGGTACGACCGCAGCACGGCACACACCCTGGTCGAGCGGTTGCAGCGGGTCCTCGCCACGGTCGCCGCCGACCCAGCGGCGGTGGTCAGCCGGATCGACGTGCTGAGCCAGGATGAACGGGGTCGGCTGCTCGGCGTCGACGCCAGCGGGACCGTCCCACCCGGGTCCATCGTGGATCTGTTCGAGGCACAGGCGTCGACCACACCGACGGCCGTGGCGCTGGTCGCCGGCGGCCGGTCGTGGACGTTCGCCGAGCTGGACAGGTGGTCGTCCCGACTGGCCGGGGTGCTGGCCGGACGCGGCGTGGCCCCGGGGGACCTGGTCGCGCTCGCGGTGTCCCGTCCGCTCACCGTTCCGGCGATCCTGGGCGTGCTCAGGGCGGGTGCGGCGTACCTGCCGCTCGACGCGTACCAGCCGACCGACCGGATCGCCGCGATGCTCGCCGACGCCGCACCGACGCTGGTGCTCACCACCGGCGACACACCCCTGCCGCCCGACCCCGCCCACCTGCTGCTCGACGAGCCCACCCTCCTCGAGGGCCCGATCGGCAGCCCCGCCCGCCCCCGGGCCGACGATCCCGCGTACGTGATCTTCACGTCGGGGTCGACGGGTCGGCCGAAGGGTGTGGTGGTGCCGCATCGGGGGGTCGTGAATCTGTTCGGGTCGCATCGGGAGCGGTTCATGGCCGGTCCGAGGCGTCGGGTGGCGCATGTGGCGTCGTTCACCTTCGACGGGTCGTGGGAGCCGCTGCTCTGGCTGCTCGACGGACACACCCTGCACGTCCTCGACGACGACGAGTACCGCGACGCCGCCGCCCTGGTCGGCTACGTCCGCCGCCACCACCTCGACGTGTTGGATGTGACACCGACGTATCTGCGGGAGTTGGTCGCGGCTGGTGTGTTGGACGCGGGTCTGCGGGTGTTGTTCGTCGGTGGTGAGGCGATCGACGGACAGCTGTGGCAGCGGGTGTGCGCCACACCGGGGCTGGTCTGTCATGACCTGTACGGGCCGACGGAGGCGTCGGTGGATGCGTACGGGTGGGACGGGCCGGACCGGTCGGCGTACCGGCTGGCGAACGTGCGTACCTATCTGCTCGATGGTGGGTTGCGGCCGGTGCCGCCGGGGGTGCTCGGTGAGTTGTACGTGGCCGGGGCCGGGTTGGCGCACGGGTACCTGCACCGGGCGGGGTTGACCGCCGAGCGGTTCGTGGCCGACCCGTTCGGCCCGGCGGGCGCACGCATGTACCGCACCGGGGATCTGGCTCGGTGGAACCGGGACGGGGTGCTGGAGTTCGCCGGCCGCGCCGACAGGCAGGTGAAGATCCGCGGCTTCCGAATCGAGCTGGGCGAGATCGAGGCCGCCCTCGGCCAGACCGGCGTGGCTCAGGCCGCGGTGGTGGTGACCGACCGCCGACTGGTCGCCTACGTGGTCGGCGGTCCGGTCGACACCGACCGGCTACGGACACGACTGCCGGACTACATGATTCCGTCGGCGTTCGTCCAGGTGGACGCGTTGCCCCGCACCGTCGCGGGCAAACTCGACGTGGCGGCGTTGCCTGCTCCGGACTTCTCCGAGCTGGTCGGCGGCACGCCCGCCCGCAACAGCCGGGAGCAGGCTCTGTGTGACCTGTTCGCCGAGGTGCTGGGGCTGCCGTCGGTGGGTGTCGACGACGACTTCTTCGTCCTCGGCGGCGACAGCATCGTCTCGATCCAACTGGTCAGCCGGGCCCGTGCGGCCGGCCTCGGCATCAGCCCACGCGACGTGTTCCGGCACAAGACCCCGGCCGGGCTCGCCCAGGCCGCCACCGTCGACGCCACGGTCACCGAGGACCCCGGCGAGGCGTACGGGAGCGCGCCGCTCACCCCGGTGATGCGCTGGCTCGCCCAGGTCGACGGCCCGACCACCGGATACAGCCAGTCGATGCTGCTGCACGCCCCGGCCGGTCTCACCGCAGCCGGCCTGGCCGAGGTACTCCAGGCGCTGGTCGACCGGCACGACCTGCTGCGCGCCCGGGTGACCGCCGACGGTGTGCAGATCCCCGAGCCCGGTACGCCGGTCGACGTCGTGCGGGTCGTCCCGTACGACGAGGAGGACCTGCCCGCGATCGCCGCCGCTGCCCGGGACCGGCTCGACCCCGCCCATGGCGTGATGCTCCAGGCGGTGCTGCTCGAACCCGGGCACGTGCTGCTGGTCGTGCACCACTACGCCGTGGACGGGGTGTCGTGGCGGATCCTGCTGCCCGACCTCCGCGCCGCCTGGGCGGCCGTGCGGGCGGGCGACCCGGTCACCCTCCCACCCACCGGCACCTCGTTCCGCCGGTGGGCCCGGGAACTGGACGGACTCGCCCGCGACGCGAGGACCACGGCGCAGCTGTCGTACTGGACCGGGGTGCTGGCCGGGCCGCGCGCCGCGCTGGGCAGCCGCCCCCTCGACCCGGCCCGCGACCGCACCGGCACCTGCGACGAGATCGCCATCGAACTGCCGCCGGAGGAGACCCGGCCGCTGCTCACCACGGTGCCCGCCGGCTTCCACGCCAGCGTCGGCGACGTGCTGTTGACCGGTCTCGCGTTGGCGCTGCACGGCTGGGCCGGCGGCACCGGCTGGCTGGTCATGCTGGAGGGGCACGGCCGCGAGGAGCACCTGGTGACCGGGGCCGACCTGTCCCGCACGGTCGGCTGGTTCACCAGCGAGTACCCGGTACGGCTGGACCTCGGCACGGAGCACCCCGGTGACGCACTGAAGACCATCAAGGAGCGGCTGCGGGCGGTGCCGGACAACGGCGTCGGCTACGGTCTGCTGCGCCACCTCAACCCGGCGACGGCCACCGTGCTCGCCGGATACGACCAGCCACTGATCGGCTTCAACTACCTCGGCCGGTTCGCCGCCGGGAACGCCGAGGAGGGACCGTGGGAACCGGCCGGCGAGGGCTGGGGCGGCGGCGCCGACGACGGCATGCCCGCCGACTACCCGCTGGAGATCAACGCGACCGCCGAGGACCACGCCGACGGGCCTCGGCTCGCCGCCACCCTCACGTGGCCACGGGACCTGCTCACCGGGGAACAGGTCCGCGACCTGGCCGGCCGCTGGCAGGCGGCGCTCCGCGCGCTGGCCGCCGATGCGGGATCCGGGGGTTACACCCCGTCCGACCTGAGCCTGGTCGAGCTGAGCCAGGCCGACATCGACGGCCTTGAGGCCGATTTCGCCGATCTTGAGGCCGAGTGGGAGACGCAGTGACCAAGAAGACCGGGCTTGAGGACGTCCTGCCACTGTCGCCGTTGCAGGAAGGGCTGCTCTTCCACGCGCTCTACGACACCGACGCCCCCGACGTCTACACCGTGTCGACCGCGTTGGAGCTGACCGGACCGCTGGACGCCGGCCGACTCCGCGACGCCGGACAGGCGCTGCTCGACCGGCACGCCAACCTGCGGGCCGGGTTCCGGCGTACGGCCAGGGGCACCACTGTCGCGGCGATCCCCACCCGGGCGCGGCTGCCCTGGGCCGAGCACGACCTGAGCGGCCTGCCCACAACCGAGCGGCTCGCGGAACTCGACCGGCTCGCCGCCGCCGACCAGCAACGACGCTTCGACATGACCCGGCCGCCGCTGCTGCGGATGACACTGACCCGGCTCGGGACCGACGTCCACCGGCTCACCATCACCCACCACCACATCCTGCTCGACGGCTGGTCCACGCCGTTGCTGGTGCGGGAACTGCTCGCCCTGTACGCCAAGCCCGGCTCACTGCCGCCGGTCACCCCGTACAAGGCCTACCTGGCGTGGCTGGCCCGCTGGGACCGGGACGCGGCCACGAACGCCTGGCGGGAGGCGCTCTCCGGGCTCGACGAACCGACCCGGATGGCACCTGCCGGCACCAGACCCGAGCCGGTCGTCCCCGGTTCGGTGGAAACCACCCTGCCGGTCGAGCTGAGCGGCCGGCTCACCGACCTCGCGCGTACCCTCGGCGTCACTCTCAACACGGTGGTGCAGACGGCCTGGGGCCTGCTGCTGGCCCGGCTCACCGGCCGTGACGACGTGGTCTTCGGCACCATCGTCTCCGGACGGCCGCCGCAGTTGCCGGGTGTCGAGTCGATGATCGGGCTGTTCATCAACACCGTGCCGGTACGGGTCCGCCTCGACCCGGCCGAGCCGGCCGGCGACCTGCTCGTGCGCCTCCAGGACGAGCAGGCCGCACTGATGGAGCACCAGTACCTGGGGCTGGCCGACATCCAACGGCTGGCCGGGCACGGCGAACTGTTCGACACGCTCACCGTCTTCGAGAGTTACCCGGACGACCCGGACGCCGCCGGTCCGGTGCCCGGTCTGCGGGTCACCGAGGCACAGGACGAGGACGCCACCCACTATCCGCTGGTACTGGTCGCCACGCCGGGCCCCCGGATCAACCTGGAGATCCGGCACCGCGCCGACGTGTTCGACGCCCCCGCCGCCCGTACCATCCTCGACCGACTGATCCGCGTCGTCACCGCGCTGGCCGCCGACCCTGCCGCCCCGGTCGGCCGGATAGACATCCTCGTCCCGGCCGAGCGGGACATCGTCCTCACCGAGTGGAACGGCAGCACGGACGGGATCGTCGCCACCACCTTCCCCCGGCGGTTCGCCGAGATGGTCGCGGCGTTCCCGGACAACATCGCCGTGATCTGCGAGGACGAGCAGGTGAGCTACGCCGAGTTGGCCGCGCGTGCGGACCGGTTGGCCCGGGCGCTGACCGCCCGTGGTGTCGGCCCCGGTCAGGTCGTCGCGGTGGCGCTGCCGCGCTCCGTCGACCTGATCACCGCGCTGGTCGGTGTGCTGCGCTCCGGTGCCGCCTACCTCGCGCTCGACCTGGACTATCCGGTCGACCGGTTGCGCTACATGCTGGCGGATGCCGCGCCGGCCTGCGTGGTCAGCCGGGCTCGGCTGGCCGACGCGCTGCCCGGCGGCGGACCGGTGGTCGACGTGGCCGCGTCCGGGCCGGACGTGACGCCGGTCGAGCCGGAGGTCTCGGACGCCGCGTACGTCATCTACACGTCCGGCTCGACCGGCCAGCCCAAGGGTGTCGTCGTCACCCACGAGGGGGTCGGCAAGTTGCTCGCCACCCAGCAGCGACGCCTCGGTGTCACGCACACCAGCCGGGTGCTGTTCTTCGCATCACCCAGCTTCGACCTCGCCTACTGGGAGCTGTGCCAGGCGCTGCTGTCCGGCGGTGCGCTGGTCGTGGTCCCCACCGAACTGCGCGTTCCCGGCGCGCCGCTGGTCGACTACCTCACCAAACACGAGGTCACCCAGCTGGCGCTGCCGCCGTCGGTGCTCAGCGCGCTGCCCGCCGACTGCCGGTTGCCGGTCGGGGTGTCCATGCTGGTCGGCACCGAGGAGGTGCCGGCCCGGCTGGCCGAGCGGTTCGCCGCCGGCCGACGCATGTTCAACGCGTACGGGCCCACCGAGACCAGCGTCAACGCGACCCTGTGGGAGTGCGCTCCGGTCGCCACCGGCACCGTGCCGATCGGCTACCCGGACCCCGGGCAGTTGGCGTACGTGTTGGACGGCGGTATGAACCCGGTTCCGCCGGGGGTCGTCGGAGAGCTGTACCTGGGCGGCCTCGGCCTGGCCCGTGGCTATCTCCAGCGGCCCGGCCTGACCGCCGAACGTTTCCTGCCCGACCCGTTCGCCGCGCCAGGCAGCCGGATGTACCGCACCGGCGACCTGGTGCGCTGGACCCTGGACGGGGCGTTGGAGTTCGTCGGTCGCGTCGACCACCAGGTCAAGATCCGTGGGTTCCGGGTGGAACTCGGCGAGATCGAGGCCGTCGTCGCCCGCCAGGAGGGCGTCCGGCAGGCCGCCGTGGTGCTGCGTACCGACGGTGGCGTCAAGCGGATCGTCGCGTACGTCGTCGGCGGCACCGATCTCGGCCGCCTGCGGGCGGGCGTCGTCGCCACGCTGCCCGACTACATGGTCCCCGGCGCGTTCGTCGCCCTGGACGCGCTGCCGGTGTCGGTCAACGGCAAGCTGGACCGGGCCGCTCTGCCCGCCCCCGAGTTCACCCCGGACGGCGGCCGGGCACCCCGGACTCCCCGCGAGAAGCTGCTCTGCGACGTCTTCGCCGAGGTACTGGGCGTGCCCACCGTCGGCATCGACGACGACTTCTTCGCCCTCGGCGGGGACAGCATCATGTCGATGCAGTTGGCCGGACGGGCCCGGGTCGCCGGTCTGGTGCTCTCCCCGCGCCAGGTGTTCCACCAGCGCACCCCGGCCCGGCTGGTGGCCGTCGCCGGCACCGTGACCGGCGTCGACGTGGTCCCGTCGAGCCTGTCCCTGGTCGGCCTCACCGAGGCCGACCGGCGCGAACTGGCCGGCCTCGGCGTCGACATACGCGAGGTGCTGCCGCTCTCGCCGTTGCAGACCGGCCTGCTGTTCCACAGCCTGCTCGACGACGCCGGCCCGGACGTCTACACCGTCCGCATGGTGGTCGACCTGACCGGGCCGATCGATGCCGCCCGCCTGCGCGCCGCCGGCCAGGCGCTGCTCGACCGGCAGGCCAGCCTGCGCGCCTCCTTCCACCACCTCGCGTCCGGCACGGCGGTCAGCGTCGTCCCGGCCAGCGTCACCGTGCCGTGGACCGAGGTCGACCTGTCCGGGCTGGACGACGACGCGAGCCGGGACGCCTGGCAGCGGCTCCTCGCCGAGCAGGGCCGCCGCTTCGACCCGACCACGGCGCCGTTGCTGCGCCTTGCCCTGGTGCGTACCGGCGCGAACTCCCACCGGCTCGTGCTCACCCACCACCACCTGCTGCTCGACGGGTGGTCCCGGGGACCGCTGCTGGCCGAGTTGTCCGCCCTGTACCGCGACGGCGACACCGCACCGCCGGCCGGCCGGCCGTTCCGGGACTACCTCGCCTGGCTGGCCGGGCAGGACCGGCGGGCCGCCGAGCAGGCCTGGGCTGCCGCGCTCGACGGCCTCGCCGAACCCACCCGCGTCGCGCCCGTCGACGGTCACCGCGCCGCGCTGGCTCCCGCAGTGACCGAGGTGGAGCTGCCCGAGGACCGGACCGCCGCGTTGACCGCGAGCGCCCGCGCCCGTGGTCTCACCGTCAACACCATCGTGCAGGCCGCCTGGGGTCTGCTGCTGGGCCGGCTCACCGGCCGTGACGACGTGGTCTTCGGTGCCACCGTCTCCGGGCGGCCACCACAGGTGCCGGGTGTCGAGTCGATGATCGGGCTGTTCATCAACACCGTGCCGGTACGGGTCCGCATCGACCCGGCCGAGCCCGTCCACGCGTTGCTCGACCGGCTGCAGGACGAGCAGGCCGCACTGATCGAACACCAGTACCTCAGCCTCAGCGACATCCAGCGCATCGCCGGGCACGGCGAGTTGTTCGACACGCTGTTGGTCTTCGAGAACTACCCGGACGGCGACACCGACGACGGTGGACTGCCGGTCACCGGCACCGACGGGCACGACGCCACCCACTATCCGCTGACCCTGATCGCCGAGCCCGGCCCGCGCCTGCACCTCGCCGTCGAGTACCGGCCCGACCTGTTCGACTCCGCGTACGCCACGCGGCTCGCCGAGGCGCTGGCCACCGTCGTGGACGAACTCGTCGATGGGCTCGACGGTCCGGTCGGACGGGTCGGCCTGCTCGACCGGGCCGCACGCGCGGCGATCCTGGCCGCCGGGACCGGCGAGACCCGGGTGCTGCCCGAGGAGACCCTGCCGCATCTGGTCGCCGCGCAGGTCGCGGCGACCCCCGACGCGGTCGCGCTGGTCCGCCCGGACGGCCTCGGCGTGACGTACCGTGAACTGGACGCGCGCAGCGAGCGGCTGGCGCGGGTGTTGGCCGCCGCCGGCGTCGGACCGGAGACCGTGGTGGCGCTGGCCCTGCCGCGCTCGGTCGAGCTGGTGGTGGCGATCCTCGCGACCGGCCGGGCCGGGGCCGCCTACCTGCCGCTCGACCTCGACCACCCGGACGCCCGGCTGGCGACGATGCTGGCCGACGCGCGGCCCGTCGCGGTGCTCGCCGTCGGCGACACCGCCCCGCGCATGGTCGGGCTGCCCCACGGGGACGCACCCATCGTGCTCGACGGACCACTTGACGACCCGGACGTGCGGCTCACCCCGCCCGGTCCCCACCATCCGGCGTACGTCATCTACACCTCCGGCTCCACCGGCACGCCCAAGGGCGTCGAGGTCACGCACGCCGGTATCGTCAACCGGCTGCGCTGGATGCAGCACGAGTACGGCCTGACGGCGGGCGACCGGGTGCTGCAGAAGACCCCGGCCGGGTTCGACGTGTCGGTCTGGGAGTTCTTCTGGCCGCTGATCACCGGGGCCACCCTCGTCGTCGCCCGGCCCGACGGCCACCGCGACCCGGTCTACCTCGCCGAGCTGATCCAGCGGGAACGGGTCGGTACCGTGCACTTCGTCCCCTCGATGCTCGCGGCGTTCCTGGCCACGCCGGGCGCGGCCGGGTGCACCACGCTGCGCCGCGTTCTGTGCAGCGGCGAGGCGCTGCCCAGCAGCCTCGCCGACCGGTGCCGGGAACTGCTGCCGGGTGCCGCCCTGCACAACCTGTACGGCCCGACCGAGGCATCGGTGGACGTGACGGCGTGGCCGGCCGGGCGGGGCACCGGCACCGGCACCGTGCCGATCGGTGGGCCGGTGTGGAACACCCGGGTGTCCGTGCTCGACGCCGCGCTGCGTCCGGTGCCGGTGGGCGTGCCGGGTGAGCTGTACCTCTCCGGTGTGCAGCTGGCCCGGGGTTACCGGGGCCGGCCCGACCTGACCGCGGGCCGGTTCGTCGCCGACCCGTACGGCCCCGCCGGTACGCGCATGTACCGCACCGGCGACCAGGTGCGGTGGACCGCGCCCGGGGTGGTCGAGTTCCTCGGGCGGGGCGACGGCCAGGTGAAGATCCGCGGGCTGCGCGTCGAGCTGGGCGAGATCGAGGCCGCGTTGGCCGGCCAGCCCGACGTGGGTACGGCCGTGGTGCTGCTGCGCGAGGACCGGCCGGGGGTGGCGCACCTGGTCGCCTACCTCACCGTGACCGGCGCGTTGGACACCGCCGTGCTGCGCGTCCGGCTCGCGGCGCTGCTGCCCGACCACATGGTGCCGTCCGCCTTCGTGGTCCTCGACGCGCTGCCCGTGTCGGTCAACGGCAAACTGGACCGGGCCGCGCTGCCCGCGCCCGACTTCGCCGGCGCAGCCACCGGCACGGCCGCCCGCACGCCGCGCGAACAGCTGCTCGTCGACCTGTTCGCGCAGGTGCTGGCCGTGCCCACGGTCGGTGTCGAGGACGACTTCTTCCGCCTCGGCGGCGACAGCATCGTCTCGATCCAGTTGGTCGGTCGGGCCCGTGCCGCCGGTCTGTCGCTGTCCCTGCGGCAGGTGTTCCACCTGCGGACGCCGGCCGCGCTGGCCGCCGCCGCCGAGTCGGCGTTCGCCACCACCACCGGCAGCGGCACGCTGATCACGCTCACCGACGAGGAAACCGCAGAGGTCGCCGGGCTGGGCCTGGACGTGGCCGAGGTGCTGCCCCTCGCACCGCTGCAGACCGGGCTGCTCTTCCACGCCGCATTCGACGCCGACGGCGTCGACCTGTACACCGTGCAGATCGTCTTCGACCTGCCCGGTGGCGTCGATCCGGCCCGGCTGCGCGCCGCAGGGCAGGCGCTGCTGCATCGGCACGCCAACCTGCGGACGTCGTTCCACCAGCTCGACTCCGGCCGACCGGTGGCGGTGGTGAACCGTGGTGTCACCCTGCCCTGGGCCGAGGCGGACCTGTCCGACCTGGATGACGATCGGCGTGAGGAGGCGTGGCAGCGCTGCCTCGCCGAGGAGGGACGACGGTTCGATCCGGCGGTCGCCCCGCTGCTGCGGATGATGTTGGTGCGCACCGGTGACGCCTACCGGCTGGTCCTCACCCACCAGCACATGCTGCTCGACGGCTGGTCCCGTGGGCCGCTGATGGACCAGCTCTCCGCGCTGTACGGGGCGACCGACGGCGGCACCGCCCCGACGCCGTACCGCGACTTCCTCGCCTGGCTGGCCGGGCAGGACCGGTCCGCCGCCGAGCAGGCGTGGCGTGCGGCGCTGGCCGGGGTCGGTGACGCCACCCGGCTCGCCCCGGCCGACCCACACCGGGAACCGGTGGTCCCCGAGCTGGTCGAGCAGGAGCTGACGGAGGCCGTGACCGCGCGCCTGACCAGCCTGGCCCGCGCCCGGGGGCTGACGCTGAACACGATGATCCAGGCCGCCTGGAGCATCGTGCTGGGCCGGCTCACCGGCCGGGACGACGTGGTCTTCGGTGCCACCGTCTCGGGCCGGCCGGCGCAGGTGCCCGGGGTGGAGTCGATGATCGGGCTGTTCATCAACACCGTGCCGGTGCGGGTGCGCATCGACCCGGCCGAGCCGGTGGCGGGGCTGCTGGCCCGGTTGCAGGACGAGCAGTCGGCGTTGCTCGACCACCAGTACCTCGGGCTGGCCGACATTCAGCGGCTGGCCGGGGTCGGGGAGCTGTTCGACACGTTGCTCATCGTCGAGAACTACCCGGAGCGTGCCGACGACGGGCCGGAGAGCCTGCTCGCCGCCGTCGACGCGGGTGGGCGTGACGCCACCCACTACCCGCTCACCTGGGTCGTCGACCCGGGGGAGCGGCTGCGGGTGGGCCTGGAGTTCCGTCCCGACCTCTTCGCCCCGCCTGTCGCCCGGCGACTGGTCGGCGCGCTCACCGCCGTCCTGACCGCGTTCACCGCCGATCCGCACCGCGCGGTGGGCCGCCTCGACCTGATGTCGGACGAGGACCGCACCGGCTGGAACCCGCCGCCGGCGGCCAGCGGCGACGATCCGACGGTGGCGGCCCTGTTCGAACGGCAGGTGGCCGAGTCACCGGACGCGCCCGCCGTCGTCTGCGGCACGGTCCGCCGGACGTTCGCCGAACTCAACGATCGCGCCAACCGGCTGGCCCGGCTGCTGGCCACCCGTGGTGTCGGTGCCGAGGACGTGGTGGCGCTGGCCCTGCCGCGCACCGCCGACGCGATCACCGCGATCCTCGCGGTGCTCAAGTGTGGCGCCGCCTACCTGCCGCTGGACCCGGCCTACCCGCCGGCCCGGATCGCCGCGATGCTCGCCGACGCGCGGCCCGCCGTGCTGGTCACCGCCGCCGGGGTCGGGGTCACCGCGGACGGGCTCGACCACGTCCTGGTCGACGACCCGGCGTTGGCCACGCTCGCCGGGCACGACCTGACCGACGGTGACCGGGTACGCCCGGCCCGCCCCCAGCACCCGGCGTACGTCATCTACACCTCCGGCTCCACCGGACGCCCGAAGGGTGTGGTGGTGACCCACCGCAACCTGGTCAACCTGTTCCACAGCCACCGCGCGCAGCTGCACCTGCCCGCCCGCGCCGCCACCGGCCGCCGTCACCTGCGGGTCGGGCACGCCTGGTCGTTCGCGTTCGACGCCTCCTGGCAGCCGCAGCTGTGGCTGCTCGACGGGCACGCCCTGCACCTCGTCACCGAGGAGCTGCAACGCGACCCGGAGCAGCTCGCCGCGCTGATCCGCGCCGAGGGCATCGACTTCATCGAGCTGACCCCGTCGCACTTCGCGCAGCTCGCCGACGCCGGCCTGATCCGCGACGGACGCTGCCCCCTCGCCGTGGTCGGTGTCGGTGGCGAGGCGGTGCCTCCCGCGCTCTGGCAGCGACTCGGCGCGCTGCCCGGCACCGAGGCGTTCAACCTGTACGGTCCGACCGAGGCGACAGTGGACGCGCTGGCCGCCCGGATCGGCGACACGGAGTCCCCCGTGATCGGCCGGGCCGTCGCGGGTGCCCGCGCGTACGTGCTGGACCGTGCCCTGCGGCACACCCCGACCGGGGTGGCGGGTGAGCTGTACGTCGCCGGAGCCGGCCTGGCGCGGGGCTACCTGGGCCGGCCCGACCAGACCGCCGAGCGGTTCCTCGCCGACCCGTACGGCGCGCCTGGTGAGCGGATGTACCGCACCGGTGACCTGGTGCGGTGGACCGAGGACGGCCGGGTGGAGTATCTCGGCCGGGTCGACGAACAGGTGAAGATCCGCGGCTTCCGGGTGGAGCTGGGGGAGATCGAGTCGGTGCTCGCCGCGCAGCCCGGCGTCGGCGAGGCCGTGGTGATCGCCCGGGAAGACCGCCCCGGTGTACGCCTCCTGGCCGGTTACGTCGTCGGTGCCGAGGGACTCGACCTGACGGCCCTGCGGGCTGCGGTCGCCGCCGAGCTGCCCGACTACATGGTGCCGTCCGCCCTGCTCCGCCTCGACCGGCTGCCCACCCTGGCCAACGGCAAACTGGACCGGGCCGCGCTGCCCGCGCCCGACTTCGGCCCGGCGGGTGCCGGCCGGGCACCGCGCTCGGACCGGGAACGCGTGCTGGGGGAGGTGGTCGCGGCCGTGCTGGGTCTGCCCTCGGTGGACGTCGAGGCGGACTTCTTCGCCTTGGGCGGCGACAGCATCGTCGCGATGCAGCTCGTCGGCCGAGCCCGCGCAGCCGGCCTGCGGCTCACCCCACGACAGGTCTTCGCCCTGCGGACCGTGGCCGGGCTGGCCCTGGCCGCGACCGCCCTCGACCGGACCGGTGAGCGGGCCGCCGACGGGGTCGGCTCGTTCCCGTTGACTCCGGTCATGCGCTGGTTGCGTGAGGTCGACGGCCCGATCGACGGGTTCAACCAGTCCGCGGTCGTGCAGGTCCCGGCGGGTCTCGGGTGGGAGCCGTTGCTGGCCGCGTTGCAGGCCGTCGCCGACCGGCACGACCTGCTGCGGGCCCGACTGGACCGGACCGGTGACTGGTCGGTGACCGTACCGCCGGCGGGCTCGTCACGGGCCGCCGACTGGACCGTACGCGTGGACGTGACCGGCCTCGACGATCGTGGCCTGTGGGACGCGGTCGTCGCGCAGGCGCACCGCGCGCAGGCCGGACTCGACCCCGATCGTGGGGTGATGATCCAGGCCGTCTGGCTGGACGCCGGCCCGCACCGGCCAGGTCGACTGCTGCTGCTGGTGCACCACCTGGTGGTGGACGGCGTCTCCTGGAGGGTGCTGCTGCCGGAGATCGGGGCCGCCTGGCGGGACGCGGTCGCCGGCCGTCCGCCGCTCGCCGCCGCGACCGGCACGTCGTTCCGGCGGTGGGCGACGGGTCTCGCCGAGCGGGCGCTGGACCCGGCGCGGGTGGCGGAACTGCCGACGTGGGAGCAGATCGTGGGGCGGGGCGACCCGTTGCCGGTCCGCCGCCCGCTCGACCCGGCGGTCGACGTGGCCGGCACCCTGCGCGACATCACCCTGACGTTGCCCAGCGACGTCACCGAGGCCCTGCTCACGCGCGTTCCGGCCGGGCTCGACGCCGGGGTCAACGACGTCCTGCTGGGCGCGTTGGGGGTGGCCGTCACCCGGTGGCGGTCCGGGCAGGGCGACGCGGGCGACGCGGTGCTCGTCGCGCTGGAGGGCCACGGGCGGGAGGAGCACCTGGTGGACGGGGCCGACCTGTCCGGCACGGTCGGCTGGTTCACCAACATCTTCCCGGTCTGCCTGGACACCGCCGGGATCGACGTGTCGGGCGGTGGTGCGGCGGTGGCCGAGGCGGTGGTGCGGGTCCGCGAACACCTGGCCGAACTGCCTGACAACGGCATGGGTTACGGCATGCTGCGCTACCTCAACCCGGTGACCGCGCCCGTGCTGGCCGCGCTGCCGCATCCGCCGATCCAGTTCAACTACATGGGGCGGTTCGACTTCCCGGAGGCCGCCGACTGGGAGTTCGCCCCCGAGGCGGAGGCCGCCGAGAACGGTGCCGACGACGCCATGCCGGAGACGTACGCACTGGTGCTGAACGCCCAGACCGAGGACCGCGCCTCCGGCCCGCAGCTGGTCGCCACCTGGAGCTGGCCCGACGGCGTGTTCGCCGAGGGGTCGGTGGACGATCTCGCGCGACTCTGGTTCGACGCCCTGCAAGCCCTGGTAACGCACATCCCCACGAGGAGTATCCGATGAGTACGAACCCGTTCGACAACGCCGACGGCACGTTCCTCGTGCTGGTCAACGACGAGAATCAGCACAGCCTCTGGCCGGTTTTCGCCGAGGTGCCGGCGGGTTGGCGGACCGTGCACGGCCCGGCCGACCGGCAGGACTGCGTCGACTACGTCAACGCGAACTGGACCGACATGCGTCCGCAGAGCCTGATCGACGCCGACCGCTGAGCGGCGGCCCGGACCAGCGCGCTCAGCGCCGGGTGCGCTGGTCCGACCAGGCCTGCCACAACGTGGCGTACGGGCCACCCCGCTCGACCAGGTCGTCGTGGGTGCCCACCTCGACGATCCGGCCGGCCTCCAGCACCACGATCCGGTCCGCGCTCACCGCCTGGGTGAGTCGGTGCGCCACGATCAGCGCGGTCCGTCCCGCCAGCGCGGCCGTGGCCACCCGTTCGAGCAGGCGGGCTCCGGCGCTCCCGGCTTCTGCGGTGGCCTCGTCGAGGATCGCCATCGGCGGATCGGCCAGGATCAGCCGGGCGAACGCCAACTGCTGTGCCTGCGCTGCGGTGAGGACGTGCCCACCGGCACCGACCTCGGTGTCCAGGCCGTCAGGCAGTTGCCGGACCCAACCCAGCGCGTCCACCGCGGCCAGGGCGGCGATCACCTCGTCGTCGGTGGCGTCCGGGCGGGCCAGCCGTAGGTCGTCGACGAGGGGTCCGGCGAAGACGTGCACCTCCTGGGTGATCAACGCGACCTCGCCGGCCGGCACCACGACGCTGCCCGCGCTGGGGTGATGTACCCCGGCGATCACCTTGGCCAGCGTGGTCTTGCCGGCGCCGCTGCTGCCCACCAGGGCGACGCGCTCGCCCCGGCTGATCGTCAGATCGACGTCGTGCAGCACCTGCCGGTCCGGCCGGTAGGCGAAGTCCAGCCCGCGCACGACGACGGCGTCTGGTCCGTCTGCGGCGACGGCCCGCTGTCGTGGCGGCGGTGTCAGGTCGGCGACCCCGATCAGCCGGTTCAGCCCCGAGGCGGCGGCCTGGGCGTCGTCGACCAGGGCGAGAGCAACGTTGATCGGGCCGAAGAGGCCGTGGAAGTACAGCGCCGCAGCGGTGGCCGTGCCGATGCTCACCAGGTCTCCCCGGACGAGGAAGAACCCGGTGGCGAGAACGGCGGCGAGTCCGGCGAACTCGGCCACGTGCAGCCGGGCGTAGAAGCGGGTCTGTAGGGCGACGCCCCGGAGCAGCAGCTCGACCGCCTGCCGGGACTTGGTGGCGACGCGGTCCCGGTGCGTGTCGGCGGTGCGGAACGCACGGATCGTCGACGCGCCGTCGATGGTGGCGAGCAGGTGGTGTTGCTGGGTGGCGACGGCGACCCGCTGCCGGGCGTAGAGGGGGACGGCCCGGCGGGCGTACCAGCGGACCGTGTGCGCCTGCACCGGTACGGCGATCAGCGCCGCGACCAGGAACCGCCAGTCGAGCACGGCCATGCCGGCCAGGGTGAGCACGATGGTCAGCGCGGCACGGGTGAACTCGGGGACGGCGGTGCGGGCCGCCTCGGCGATCACGGCGACGTCGTTGGTGACCCGGGAGGTCAGGTCACCGGTCCCGGCGCGTTCGACCTGCTCCAACGGCAGGTGCAGTGCCGAGGACACGAACCGCTCGCGCAGGTCGGCCAGCACCCCCTCACCGACCTGCGCCAACAGGGCGACACCGAAACCGACCAGGGCCGCCTCGGCGACCGCGACGGCCACCAGCCCCACCCCGGTGAGGACGACATCGCCGGTGCCGCCTCCGTCGGTGGCCAGGTCGACCACGCGCCCGAGCAGCGGCGGGGTCACCAGACCGGCCGTGGTGCCGGCGATCAGCAGAGCCAGCGCCACGGCCAGCCGGGGTCGCCGTGGTCGTACCAGGGCACGCAGTTGGGCCAGGGTGCGCCGCCCGGTCGCGATCGGCAGCAGCGTCGTCGATTCGGTGGTCATGCGAGCACGGTCTCCCGGTAGGTGTCGTCCTCGGCGACCAGATCGCCGTGCGTGCCGTCGGTGCGGACGGTGCCGTCGTGCACGACGATCACCCGGTCGGTCACCGCGAGCAGCGCCGGGCTGGTGGTCACCAGGATCGTGGTGTGTCCCGCGCGCATCGATCGCAGCCGTCCGGCGATGCGGGCCTCGGTCGCGGCGTCGACCGCGGTGGTGGGCTCGTGCACGACGAGCACCGGCGGTTCACCGGCCAGGGCCCGGGCGAGCGCGATGCGCTGCCGTTGGCCACCGGAGAGTGACCGGGCCCGGTCGTCCAGCACCGTGTCCAGCCCGTGGGGCAGCCCGTCTGTCAACTCGTCGGCGTCGGCGGCGGCCACTGCGGCGTCGACGCTTGCCGGGCGGGCCCGCCCGGCAAGCGAGACGGTGGCTCGGACGCTGTCGTCGAACAGGTCGCTCTGGTGTTCGACGGCCAGCACCACGGCCCGCAGGTCGTCCGGTGCGAGCGTGGTGAGCGCGACGCCGTCCAGTTCGATCACTCCTGCGGCGGGGTCGTGCGCCCGGCCGAGCAGCCGCACCAACTCAGCGGCCTCGGCCGGGTCGGTGGTCACGATCCCGACCAGCTCACCGGGGGCTATCTCCATGTCGATCCCGCGCAGGGGTGGGCTGTCCACCCCCCGCAGCGCGAGCCCGCCCCGCGCGGGTGTGACCGGGCTCGCCACACCGTCGGGCACCGCGACGGGTGTGTCCAGCACGGTGGCGATGCGGCGGGCGGAGGCCCGGCCCTGGGCGATGTCCGCGCCCACCCACCCGAACGTCGACATCGGGCCGACCAGGAACTGCGCCAGACCGAGGGAGGAGATGAGCTGACCGACGCTGATCTGACCGTCGAGTGCCAGGAGACCACCGATGACCGCGACGATCGCCAGGAACACCCCGCTGAGCATGAGCACCAGCCCCTCGTAGGCGGCTTCGGCGCGGGCCGCGCGTACCGTCGCGGCCAGTGCGCTGCGACTGCGCTGCCGGTAGCGGGCGACCGCTGCGGTCTCGGCCCGTAGACCTTTGACCACCCGGAGTCCGCTTACCAGGTCGGCGGCGATGCCGGAGGCATGCGCGCTGTGCTCCTGCTCCGTCTCGCTGCGTTCCTCCAGCGGCTTGCCGAACAGCCTGGTGAGCAGCAGCAGCGGCGGCGTGCCCAGCAACACCACCAGCCCGAGCGGCACCGAGATGGCCAGTAGCAGGGTCGCCGCGAGGAGCAGGCCGACGACGGCGGCCACGCCGGAGACGACAGCGATGGTGACCGCGCCGACCCGGGCCGCGTCGCTGGTAGCGATCGACACCAGTGCACCGGGCAGTCGGTCGGCCTCGGCGCCACCGCGCTCGTGCAGCACCCGCCTGGTCACCCGTAGGCGCAGGTCGTGCGCCGCCTGCTCGGCGGCACGTTCGCCGGTGCGCTCGCCGTACCGGTAGCTGTAACTGAGACCGACGTAGATGGCGGCCAGTACTCCCAACCAGAGGAACAGGCCGTCGACGCCGCCGTCCACCGCCCGGTCGATGATCACACCGATCAGGAACGGTACCGCCGCTTCGCCGGCCTGATGGGCGCAGATCAGCAGGGTGCTCAGCGAGATGAGGCGTCGCTGCCCACCGAGCGCGTCGGCGAGCAGACCGCGACCGCCGGTCACACGGAGACCCGGTCGACCGGGTTCGCCAGCACACTGGCGCGTGCGAGTCGACGCCGTAGCCGTCCGGCCGGCACCACCATCGGGGTTTCCGTCTCCGGATCGGTCATCACCCGACAGGGAATCCCGAACACGGTCTCCACCAGCTCCGCCGTCATCACCTCGGTGGGCGGGCCCTGCGCGAGGACCCGGCCCTCGCACATCACGATCAGCTCGGTGGCGTACCGGCAGGCATGGTTGAGGTCATGCAGGACGGCGACGACCGTCCGGCCCTGCTCGTGCAGGTCGGCGCAGAGGTCCAGCACCTCGAACTGATGGGACAGGTCGAGGAACGTGGTCGGTTCGTCGAGCAGCAGGATCGGCGTCTGCTGGGCCAGTGCCATCGCCAGCCAGACCCGCTGACGCTGGCCGCCGGAGAGTTCGTCGACGAACCGGTCGGCCAGCTCGGTGACCTCGGTCTGGCGCATCGCGTCGGTGACCGCCGCCTCGTCCTGCGGCGACCACTGCCGCAGCAGGCGCTGATGGGCGAAGCGGCCCCGGGCGACCAACTCCTCCACCACGATCCCGCCGGGCGCGACTGACGACTGTGGCAGCATGCCGAGTTGCCGGGCCACCTGCTTGGACGGCTGCGACGCGATGGTCTGACCATCCAGGTAGACGGCACCGGACTGCGGCTTCAACACCCGGGCCAGTGATCGCAGCAACGTCGACTTGCCGCAGGCGTTGGGACCGACGATGACGGTGAACGACCCGTCGGTGATCTGAACGTCGAGGTTCCGGACAACCACCCTCTTGTCGTACGCCAGGGTCAGTGCGTCGGCCCGCAGCCGCGACTCGGTCATCGCTGTGCTCCTTGTCCGCGATGGCGTCGCTCGTGGAAGAGCAACCAGGTCAGGTAGATGCCGCCCAGGGCGGCGGTGACGAGACCGACCGGGGCGTCATTCTCGGGCAGGACCCGTTGCGCAACCCAGTCACTGGCCGTCAACAGGGCGGCGCCCATGAGTGCGGCCGGCAGGATGCCGGCGTTCGGTGACCGGGTGAGTCGGGCTGCCAACGGTGGCGCGGCGAGGGCGACGAACGCGATCGGCCCGGCTGCGGCGGTGGCACCGGCCGCGAGCCCGACGCCGGACAGCGCGAGCACCACCCTGCTGCGTTCGACAGGCACACCGTGCAGCAGCGCGGGCTCGTCACCGAGGGCCAGCATGTCGAGATAGCGGCCGTGGTGCAGCGCGACCGGCAGCAGCACGGCGACGGCGACGGCGACCAGCGTCACCTCGGTCCATCCGGGGCCGTTGACGCTGCCGATCAACCAGATCTGGGCGGCGATCGCCTCGTCCAGTCGGCTGCGGTAGATCAGGAACGAGTTGAACGAGTCGAGGAGCGCGGACACCCCGACGCCCATGAGCACCAGCCGGAACGGTTGCACCCCACGGCGGAACGCGAGCAGGTAGATCGCGGCCGAGGTGACCAGGCAGCCGATGATCGCACCGGCCGCGACCTGGAAGCCGGCACCGTTGAACAGCAGGAGGACGATCAGCGCGCCGGTCGCCGCGCCCACCGTCAAGCCGACGAAGTCGGGACTGCCCAGGGGGTTGCGGGTCAACCCCTGGAAGATGGTGCCGCTCGCCCCCAGGGCGGTGCCGACCAACAGGGTGATCAGCACGCGGGGTAGCCGCAGCTCGTACACGATGAAGTCGGTGCCCGGGTCGCCCTGGCCGACGAGGCTGCGGAGCACGTCGGACGCGGGGATCGGGAAGTCGCCGCTGGAGAGGTTGACCAGCGCGACACCCAGTGCGGTGAACAGCAGCGCGGTGCCGGCGATCAGCGCCCGCAGGTGAACCCGCATCGAGAGCCGGCTGCCCCGGCTACGAATCACCAGCCTGGTGCTGCGTCCGGACGAATGGAGCTTCAGCCCCGGCCCGCTCACAGGGTGCTCAGCCGGCGTCGGCGGCACAGTGCGATGAACAGCGGTGCGCCCAGGAACGCGGTGACCACCCCGACCGGCAGTTCGGCCGGAGCCACCAGGACCCGCCCGATCACATCCGAGACGAGCAGCAGAGTGGGCCCGAGCACCAGCGAGTACGCCAGGATCCAGCGGTGATCCGAGCCGGTGAACATCCGGGCGGCGTAGGGGACGGCGAGGCCGACGAACCAGATCGGCCCGCAGGCGGCGGTCGCGGCACCGCACAACAGGGTGATCGTGACCATGCCCAGCACCCGGATCCGCCCTGGTCGCGCGCCGACCGAGGTCGCCGTGTCGTCACCCATGCTGAGCGCGTTGAGCTGGCGGCCCAGCAGCAGCGCAAGTAGCGTGCCGCCCACCAGGAACGGCGTCAACTGCGTGATCGTGCTGGTCTCCCGGTCGGCGAGCGATCCGACGTCCCAGTGCCGGTACCTGTCGAACGCCTCCCGGTGGGTCACCAGCATCGCCCAGACTCCGGCGCCGAGCACCGCGGTGAGGGAGACCCCGGCGAGTACCTGGCGTTCCGGGGTGGGTGCCCGGCCGGCACCGCCGAGGGCGAAGACGACGGCCGAGGTGAGCCCGGCGCCGGCGATGGCGAACCAGACGTACCCGGTCGCACTCGTCACGCCGAGCAGCGCGATGGCCAGCACCACACCGGTGGAAGCGCCGAGGCTGACCCCGAGCAGCCCGGGTTCGGCCAGCGGGTTGCGGGTGAGCGCCTGCATCACCGTACCGGCCAGGCCCAGGGCTGCGCCCACGCCGATGCCGAGGATCGTCCGGGGCATCCGTAGCTGGTGCACGATCTCCGCGGCGGCGGAGCCGTCGTCGTGCCACAGCACCTGCCAGACCGTGCCGAGGTCGAGCGAGCGGCTGCCGACGGCGATGCTGAGCGCCACGGCGGCGGCGAGGGCGGCGACGCCGAGGACGAGGCCGGCCCAGCGGCGACCGGTGCGCGACAGCGCCTCGCGTGGCCCCGGGTCGGGTGGGATGGTCCGGGGCTCCGGGTAGGTGCCGGTGCCTGAGGTCAACACGTGCTCCATCCGTCCACCCGTTCGCCCTACTCAATTAGGTGAGGCTAACCTACACTCCCGTCCGAGGTCACCACCCCGGGGCCTTGCCGAAAGAAAGGAACAGCCGTGCGGCTTCCTTCACTCCGCCGGAGCGCCACGGTCGCGGCGACCGCGCTCCTCCTTCTCCTCGCGGCCTGCGGCGGTGGGTCGGAGCCGCCGGCCCCGTCGTCCGGTGCCACCGCCACCGATGCCTTCCCGGTCTCGATCGAGCACAAGTTCGGCACCACCACCATCCCGGCCGAGCCCAAGCGGATCGCCGTGGTCGGTCTGGTCGAGCAGGACGCGCTGCTGTCGTTGGGTGTCGTGCCGGTGGCGACCACCGAGTGGTTCGGCGAGAAGCCTGGCGCCATCTGGCCGTGGGCCGAGAGCGCGCTGGGCTCGGCGGCCAAGCCGCAGGTGCTCACCAACACCGACGGCGTCCAGTTCGAGAAGGTGGCGGCCCTCCGGCCGGACCTCATCCTCGGTATCTACTCGGGACTGACGAGCGAGGACTACGCGAAGCTGGCCAAGATCGCGCCGACCGTGGCGCAGCCGAAGAACGCCGTCGACTACGGAGGATCCTGGCAGGACCTCACCCGCACGGTCGGCACCGCCGTCGGCCGCAAGGCGCAGGCGGACAAGGTCGTCGCCGATGTCGAGGCCAAGTTCGCCGCGGTCCGCACCGCGAACCCGGCCTTCGCCGGTACGACCGGCCTGATGGCCACCACCTACGAGGGCTACTACGTGTACGGCCCGCAGGATCCGCGTGGTCGGTTCCTCACCGACCTGGGCTTCACGCTGCCCCCGGGGCTGGCCGAGGTGACCGGCAAGGAGTTCGGCGCGAACCTGAGCCGCGAACGCACCGACATGCTCGACACCGGCGTGCTGATCTGGTTGGTCGAGAACTACGACACCGACCGGGCAAAGGTGCAGGCCGACCCGCTCTACAGCAGGCTGAAGGTCAAGACCGAGGGCCGCGACATCTACCTGGAGAACGAGGAACTCGTCGGTGCCGCGACCTCGTTCATCACCCCGTTGAGCCTGCCGTTCCTGCTGGACAAGCTCGTTCCACAGTTGGCCGCAGCGGTGGACGGCAACCCCACCACAGCGGTGCAGCGAGCCGCCAGCTGACGATCCGGCGGGTTCCGATGGGGCATATCCAGCAGTCGGATATGCCCCATCGGTGGATAACCTTCAGCCCCGGTCAGTTTCCCGCTGATCCCACCCGTTGTGCTTCGGCGATCGCCGCCTCGATGGCCTGCCGTGCACCGCTCGTGCGGGCGACGACCTGCATCAGCACCTGCTTGATGCCGTCCAGGGCCTGTAGCAGCGGTCCGGGTTGTCCGCCCTGGAGGATCGTGGTGACGAGCTGCTGGGTCTCACCGATCTGGGTGATGGCGCCGCCTGCCGCGTCGCGGGCACCACCGACGGCGCTCTGCACGGGCGTCAGGGCGGCGATCGTCTCCTGCGGGGTGGCCTGCTGGGGTACGGCGGCGACGGCCTTCGTCGCCTCACCGATCGACCCCCCGACCCTCCCCAGACCGCCCTGCACCTCCGTCAGGGCGCTACGCACCCGGGCAACTCCTGCGGCGACGGCGAGGAAGCCGGCGCTCGCGGCACGAAACGCCACCTCCTGCGCCTGCCGGTCGGCGGCGGCGGTCAACCCCTGCGCCCGCTCGACGCCGGCCATCAGGGCACGGAGTTCACCGGTGATCTTCTCAATGTGTGACACGTGGGTGACGTCCCCAATCGATGACGGCGAACCGTGCACCTGACGCTACCGAAGACGCTCCAGGGTCACCAGAGACGGCGGCAGGTTCTCCGGGAGGCCCAGGAACCCGCCACGTCTGTGGGCGCGGTCCAGCCGGTGGCTCGGATCCACCCGACCAGGTCCAGGGTGGCCGGCTCGGTCGAGCGCACCACCGATCAGCCTACCCGTCGCCTGCCGGCAGACCACGCTGCGCGAGGGGCGGTGCTGGTTCCGTGACGTGGGTCTGCGCGAGTCTGGTGAAGGCCGCGAGCAGCCGGTTGGTGTCGTTCGCGCGGGTGGCGAGCACGACTCTGCTCGGCTCGATGCCGACGATCGGCATGAGGATGAGATCGGGCCGGAAACCGCCGACGCCCGCGGGGACGATGGCGACTGCCTGCCCGGACGCGACAGCCTCGAACTTGTCCTCGATGTTCTCGACGTGGGCGCCGTCGGGGACGGGATGTCCGTCGGGGCGGGGCTCGACGCGCCAGAAGGCGTGCCACTCGGCCGCGAAGTCCTTGACGCGCAGCATGGGTTCGCCGTCGAGGTCGGCCAGGGTGACGGATGGCCTGCCGGACAGCCGGTGCCCTCGCGGCAGGAGCAGCGCGCGAGGTTCGTCGTAAAGGATGGTCACCCGCAGGCCGTCGGTCGGGAACGGCAGCCTGGTGACCACCGCGTCCGCCCGGTGTTCGAACAGGATGGTCCGCGGGTCGTCCCAGCCGACGTGCTGGACGCGGACGTCGGCGTCCGGGTGGTGCCGGCGTAGCTCACGGACGGCGGAGGTGACGATCAGGCCGGACAGGTAGCCGATGGTGATACGGGTCGGCTGGGCCGCGGCCTGTGTCGTGGTGATCGCCTGGCTCGCGGAGCGCAGCACCTTCTTCCCCAGCGGCAGGAAGACCTCGCCTGCCTGGGTGAGCCGGCTGCCCTGCGGGCCACGGTCGAGCAGGCGTGCGCCGAGCTGACGCTCCAGGCTGCGGATCTGTCGACTCAGCGACGGTTGGGTGGTGCGCAGCACCTCGGCTGCGCGGCCGAAGTGCCGATGCTCGGCGACGACCGTGAAGGCCCACACCAGCCGCAGGTCGAGGTCGACGGAATGTGGTGACGGCTCAGCCATACGCCAAACGTAACCCCACCCGGCCACGGCATTGCCGACAAAAAGCGCCTTGACCTGCATGAATACGTTAACCGTATTACGTGTTGCAAGCTTCTCATTGGACGCACACCGGATCCGGCCCGAACACTTCGTGGGGTGTTCGTTGGTGACGGAAGGTTGAGCAAATGACAGTGGCGAAGCGACCCGGCCTGGCTGCCCGGCTGTACGACCGGGCGACGGCCCGACAGCAGCGCCTGCCCGGGGCACGCTGCGACATCCGCGTGGAACACGGCCTCGCGGTGCCGGCGCGGGACGGGGTCACGTTGGTGACGGACCACTACTTCCCGGTCGGGGAACAGGGCCGGGGAACGGTGCTGATTCGCACGCCGTACGGACGGGGCCTGCCGATCAACGCCGATGCGCGGCTGTTCGCGGGGCAGGGCTACCACGTGGTCGTGCAGAGCTGCCGGGGCACGTTCGGCTCCGGCGGCCGGTTCATGGGGTTGGCCAACGAGATGGACGACGGGCAGGACGCCGTGGCGTGGTTGCGCCAGCAGCCCTGGTTCGACGGGCGACTGGCCACCTACGGCGCTTCCGCCGTCGGCTGGACGCAGTGGGCCCTGCTGATGGATCCGCCGCCGGAGTTGCGTACGTCGATCATCATCGCCGGGATGCACGATGTGGGCCGGTTCGCCTGGCCGGCGGGTGCGATGCGGGTCTACGACCTCCTGACCTGGGCCAGGGCGATCGGCGTCCAGGAGCGGTTCGGGGTGCTGGGGGTCCTGACGGTCTTCTCTCTCGCCGCCAGGCTCAACGCGCCGACCGTGGCGGGGCTGCCGTTCGCCGCGGCAGCCGAGCGATCGCTCAAGGACCGGGCACCGTGGTTCGGGGAGATGTTGTCCCACCCGGACCTGTCCGACCCGTTCTGGGAACCCTACAACGCCTGCGCAGCGCTGGAGAAGGTACAGGTGCCGGTTCGGCTGGCTACCGGCTGGCAGGACGTGATGCTTCCGCAGACCATGCGCCAGTACGAGGTGCTGCGTGAACGCGGGCTCGACGTGTCGCTCACGGTCGGCCCCTGGATCCACCAGGTGACCGTCGTCGGCGGTAACGGCGAACTGGCCGGGGAGAATCTCGACTGGCTCGCCGAGCATCTTGCCGGTGCGCCGGTGACACGCCGACGTCAGGCCGTCCGCTTCCAGGTCACCGGCACCGGCGAATGGCGCGAACACGCGGCCTGGCCACCGCCGGGCACCGAACAGGTGCACTTCCTGCACCCTGGCGGGCTGCTCACCGAAAGCCGGGTCCCGCAGGGCGACTCCTCCTTCGTCTACGACCCCGGCGACCCGACGCCGACCGTCGGCGGGCCACTGCTCGACCGCAGCGCCGGCGTACACGACAACCGCAGCCTGGAACAACGCGCAGACGTCCTGACCTTCACCACCGCGCCGATCGTCGACGAACTGGAGATCATCGGCACGCCGGTCGTCGAACTCGACCACGTCACGGACAACCCGCATGCCGACCTGTTCGTCCGGCTCTGCGACGTCGACCCGAAGGGCCGCTCGCACAACGTCACCGAGGCGTTTCTCCGCCTGGTGCCGACCGACAACGGGCCGGTCCGGCTGGAACTCGATCCCTGCGCGCACCGGCTCGCCCCCGGTCACCGGCTGAGGTTGCAGGTTTCCGGCGGCTCGTTCCCGCACTACCTGCGCAACGAAGGCACCGGCGCACAGCCAGGCACCGGCGTCCGGCTGGCCCCGTGCACCCACACGGTCCACCACGGTCGGTCCCGCGTCATCCTTCCCGTCGCCCAGCCGGTAGCAGGACCGTGACCACCGCCCATCCCCGACGAAGAAGGTGCCAACGATGAGCACGCACGAGGGCAAGACCGTGGTGATCACGGGAGGCGGCAGCGGAATCGGCCTGGCCACCGCGCGGCTGCTGGTGGACGCAGGAGCACGCGTCCTGATCACCGGGCGCGACCACGCGACCTTGGACGCCGCCCGTGATCAGCTCGGCGAGAACGCGACCGCCGTACGCAGTGACGCGGGATCGGTACCGGATATCGCGGCACTGGCCGACCGGGTGAGGGCCGAGTTCGGCACCGTGGACGCCCTGTTCGTCAACGCCGGCATCAACGGCTTCGCCCCGTTCGAGTCGACCAGCGAGAGCCTGTTCGACCAGCTCCTCACCGTCAACGCCAAGGGCCCGTACTTCACGGTGCAGAAGCTCGCCCCGCTCATGTCCGAAGGCAGCGGGGTGGTGCTGACCACGTCCGTCGCGAACGTTCTGGGCCTGCCCACGCTCAGCGCCTACGCGGCCACCAAGGCCGCGGTGCGCTCGATGACGCGCAGCCTGGCACGCGAACTGCTTCCCCGGAAGATCCGCGTCAACGCGGTCAGCCCCGGCCCCATCGACTCCGGCATCCTGGCCAAGTCGATGCCGGCGGAGGCGGCCGAGCAGACGAAAGCGCAGATGGCCGCCGACAACCCGATGCTGCGGATGGGAACGCCTGCTGAAGTCGCCAAGGCGGTGGCGTTCCTCGCCTTCGACGCCACCTACACCACCGGTGCCGAACTCACCGTCGACGGCGGAGGCTCCCAGCTCTGACGAAGCAGGGCAACCACCCGTTCGGCCGTGGAGTCCTACGGCACGTGGGCATCTCGCTCGTTGCCGTGTCCATCGGTCTGCTGTACCGAGCACCTCGGCCTGGATCATTTGGCCTTTTCGGCTTGCGTGATGAGGCTACGGACGGCGTCGCCGCTATTCGGCAGAGTGCAGGTATACGGGCAGCGTGAGGTGGCCATTGGCGAGGAGACCACCGGTGGTGGGTTGGAGATCTTCGGCGCGAATCGCGAGGCGGAGACCAGGGAAACGATCGAAAAGCGCGGGTAGGGAGATGCCGGCTTCCTTCCGCGCCAGGGAGGCGCCGATGCAGAAGTGGGCGCCATGACCGAAGGCCAGGTGCTCCTTGGACGGGCGGGTGACGTCGAACTGGTCAGCGGTGGGACCGTGCAGGTCCGGGTGGCGACCAGCGGCAGCGAAGGAGGTGAGAATCGCGTCACCTTGATGAATGGTCACACCGTTCGCGAGGGTGATGTCCTCGACAGCGAAGCGCATCGGCGAGTAGGCGACGGGAGCTTCGTATCGGAGGGCTTCTTCGATGACGTCGTTCCACCCAGCGCGACCGCTGCGGACGAGGGCGAGTTGATCTGGTCGGGTGAGCAGGGCGGTGATGGCCTGGTCCAGCAGGTTGGCGGTGGTCTCGAACCCGGCGGTGATCACGATTAGGCCCGTGTCGACGAGTTCCTTCTCGGTCATCACGGACCCGTCACCGGCGTCGTCGTGTGCGGCGATCAGCATCGACATCAGGTCGTCGGCGGGTTGGGTTCGCTTGAGCGCGATGATGTCCTGGAGGATTCCGCGCAGCTCTGCGTTGTTGACCCTCTGTTCGTCAATGGTGGAGCTGGTGTCCCAGACCATGTCGACGACGCGACGGAAGGATGAACGCAGGTGTTCGGGCACGCCGAGCAGATGAATGATCACCTGCAACGGCATGGGAAGGGCAAAGCGATCCCGTAGGTCGACGACCTGGCCGGGAGGGATGGTGGCAAGGTCGTCCAGCAGAGCGGCGACGATCTCTTCGATCCGCGGCACCAGGGCGGCGACCCGGCGGGTGCTCAAGGCCGGCATGATCAGACGCCGTAGCCGCTGAAGGTCGGCGCCATAAGCGTTCAGCATGTTGTCCAACGTCACCCACAGCTCCAGCGGCCATTTGCCGACGATCTCGTCGGGAAAGGCCGGCCAGTGCTGACGAGGATCCCGGGAGACGCGGGGATCGGTCAGGAGTTGCTTGAGCAGCTCGTGGTCACTGATCGCCCAAGCCTGCACGCCAAGCAGATCAACAGGGCATGCTAAGCCTCGGGCGTGCAGTTCCGCGTATCACGCCCCTTGTTCCTCTGCTGGACGGGACGGCTCGTCGCGATTTGTCGGTCGGTGTATCAGGGCCCGCGCCGTGGGCTTTCGTGTCAGGTGCCCGGGAGTCAGCTACCCGCCGAGCGTCGTCGCCAGAAGTACCCCGACAGTGTGCCGTGTAGTTGTCGTTGTCCCACAGGACCAGGATGAGGCCGGTGTTGTTCTTCGCCGAGCTGATCTCGTTGTCTCCATTCCATCCATCGATGTCGAACTTGTCGCCCGGGTTCGTCCCTTGGGTGTAGTCCACGTACTTCGAGCCGGTGTAGTTGAAGTCCTCCCACAGGCACACATGATTGCTCGGGCAGGTCGAGTCCATGATCACGACCGCTTTCCCGCCTCCGCCGGGAGGCGCTGCAGCAACCGCGGTCGGATTCTGCGCAGCGATCATGGTCGCGGCGAGCGCAACGAACAGCACGGCCAATCTTCGTCTCATCCCAGCCTCCGTCGGACGAACGGAACAACGTCCTACCAGGGTCGGTCTGAGGGTGTCGTTATGCGGCCTGCTCTCCAGGGTGCGGGTTTCTGACCGCTCGTAGTCGATGGGCGATCGCCAGTCGCAGACGGAGTGCCGGCGATGGCGGTGGACGTACTCGACCTTGAGGGTGGAGAAGGTGGCCTCGGCGACGGCGTTGTCGAAGCATGACCCGACCCGTCCCATGGACTGGCGTAGTGCTCGGTTCCCGCCATGTCTGTGATGCTGTCTCCGGGATGCTTCACCTGGTCGGGAGGCGGTTCGCGGGCGAGCGCGCGTGATGCGGCTGGTATTACTGGGGTATGCAGGAAGAGATTGCTCGCTCCGCGATCGACAGGTTCATCTCGGCGTTCAACGCTTCGGATGACAGCGAGGTGACCGCTCTGCTTTCCCGGGCTCTGACCTCGGACGTGGTCTTCTGGGGGCCGTTGGGTCGTAGTGAGGGAATCGCGGCGGTCGAGCGGTTCGTGTTGGACATGCGGCGTCATCCGGCGGGGGCCGGCACGATGGTGCGCTGCTCGGCGGTGGACATGCCCGACGAGTGGGCCCGGTACCGGTGGGTCTTCACCACGCCGGATGGAGGTCCCCGCCTGGCGGGAACGGACGTCGTCCATCTGCGGCGGAGCCTCATCGACCAGTTCATCGTCTTCGCGGGGGAGATCGAACCGTCCGTCTCCTGAGTGCTGACGGCATCCCGGCGACCGCCCTTGCGCAGGGTAGTTCCCGTGGCACGGGGAGGGGCGGGGCGTGGGGGCGTCCGTAGGGTGGTTGGGTGTGAGCGATGTGACGTATGCCGGGCTTGGTGCGGAAGCTGCCGCTGGGTTGATGGGTGAGCTGTGTGAGGTCTACGCGGATGCGTACGGGCAGGTGCCTGGCGAGGATGCGACGGTCAAGGTCGATGCGTTTCGGGGGCGGGCGACGGCGGCGTTGGGTGCGCGGAACTACGAGCTGGTCACCGCGCGGGCGGGGGATGAGCTGGTGGGGTTCGTGTTCGGGTACAGCCTGCGGCAGGACCGGGACTGGTTCGCGGGGCTTCAGCCGCCCCCGGAGGAGGGGTTCACCGACGAGCGGGGTGGCGATCGCACGGTGGTGCTGGCCGAGATCGAGGTGCGTAAGGCGTGGCAGGGTCGGGGGATCGGGCGTGGCCTGCACGATTCGTTCCTGAGGGGACGGCGCGAGGAACGCGCGACGCTGTCGGCCAACCCTGCCGCGACCGGTACTCATGCGCTCTATGAGGGGTGGGGCTGGCAGCGGTCGGCACGGTTCCTGGGCGGCCGGGTGCTTACTACCGGGAGTACGTCAAGTTCGTGCGTTCTCTGCGTTAGTTGGTGGGCTGTGAGCGGTAGGTGTTGATCGCCTGGTCCGCACGTTCGCCATGGCGTTCCTCATCGATTAGGCGGCGTGCCGGGCTGCGATCTCGAATGCGGTGGTCCAGGGGAATGTGAGCCGGCGGTCGTTGCCGGTGCCGGGTGGGTGTGGTTCCCAGTCGTGTTCGGGTCCGAGGAGGATGTGTATTCCTTCGTTGCGGAGGTAGGCGACGGCGTGGCGGTAGGGGTGTCGGGTGGCGAGGGCGGTGTTGACGAAGGGGACGATGACGGTGGGTACGTGTCGTCCGATGAGTTCGGCGATGGTGGTCATGGCGTAGTTGTCGGCGAGGCCGAGGGCGATCTTGTTGATCGAGTTGTAGGTGGCGGGTGCGATGATCAGTGCGTCGGCGGTGGGTAGCGAGCGGCGGGTACCCGGGGACGTCCGGTAGTCGGATCGCACGGGTGTCCCGGTCAGTTCTTCGATGGCGGGGATGTCGATGAAGCTGGTCGCGTGGGGTGTGGCGGTGACCGCTGTGGTCCAGGCTCGTTGGTGTGCGGTGTTGATGAGGGTGGTGACGTCGGGGGCGGGGCCGGCGGCGCAGACGACGATCTGGAGGTGCCCTGCGGTCATTGGGGGATCCCGGCGGTTTGGGTGAAGTCGACGGCGGCGGCGCGTACCGGGCCGGTGGCGAGGTGGGCGAGGTCGTTGGTGAGGCGGTGGGCTGCTGGGCGGCAGCGGATCTCTTCGGGTGCGATCTCGTATGCGGTGCGGAGGGCGTTGAGGCCCTGTTCGTGGTGTCCCCACTGCGTGTAGTCGCGGGCCACGTCGGCGTTAGTGTCCATGAGGTCGCTGCCTATCCTGTCGGGGTGGCTGATCTTGTCGATACCGCTCGGGATGTTGCGCGGTACCTGTTGGAGAGGTCGTTGCCTCGCCGGTGGCGTCACGTCCAGGCGGTGGCTGCCAAGGCGGGTCGGGTCAGCGTGGCGGTTCCGGTGGAGGATCGTGCGGTGCTCGTGGCGTCGGCGTGGCTGCACGATGTCGGCTTGAAGTGACCCCTTGAGGCTGGACACCTCTTGACTTGGCATCCTGCCGAGGAGGAGGAAACCGCTGTGGTTCGACAGAGCAAGTACCCCGAGGAGTTCCGACGCCAGGCCGCGGCCTTGGTGCTCGACTCCGGTCGCACGATCCGGGACGTGGGCCGGGAGTTGGGCGTCAACCACGAGACGCTGCGGAACTGGGTCGACCGGATGCGGCAGGAACGCGACGGCGGTCGGCCCAGCGACCTGGCCGCTGACGAGCGGGCCGAACTGATCCGGTTGCGGCGGCAGGTCGCGCAGCTGGAGTTGGAGAAGGAAATCTTGAAAAAAGCCGCGGTCTTCTTCGCACGCGAGACGGAGCGGTGAACCGGACCGACGTGTACCGGTTCATCGACGCGGAGAAGACCACCTACCCGGTCCGTCTGCTCTGCCGGCTCCTTGGCGTCGGCCACAGCGCCTTCTACGACTGGCTGCGCGCCGGCCGGCAACGCGCCGCTGAGCGGGAACGCCACGACCTGGCACGTGTCGAGGTCACCCGGCAGGCGTGGTCAGAACACCGCGGCGTCTATGGCGCCCGCCGGCTCACCGCCGAGCTGAACGAGCGCGGGCACCGGTGGAACCGCAAGGCGGTGGCCAGGCTGATGCGCCTGGCCGGGATCGAAGGCGCCCACCGTCGGAGGCGCGGCAAGCCCCGCCGGAAAGCGGCGTCGACCGCGACCGCACCGGACCTTGTCCAGCGGCAGTTCACCGCCACCGCCCCGAACCGGTTGTGGGTCGCCGACATCTCCTACCTGCGCACCTGGGAAGGCTTCCTCTACCTCGCCGTCGTGGTCGACGCCTACTCCCGCCGCGTCGTCGGCTGGGCTATGGCCGACCACTTACGCACCGAGTTGATCCTCGACGCCGTCGGCATGGCCATCCAACACCGCCGACCTGCCCGTGACCAGGTCATCCACCACTCAGACCGCGGGACCCAGTACACGTCGTTCGAGTTCGGCCGGACCCTGCGTTCCTGCGGCGTCCTGGCCTCGATGGGCTCGGTCGCCGACTGCTACGACAACGCCATGGCCGAGACGTTCTTCGCCACCCTCAAAACCGAACTGGTCTACACCCGCGCCTGGCCCAGCCGTCACGAACTGGAGATGGAGGTCTTCTCCTACATCGAGACATCTCACCAACGGTGGCTGTCAAGCAGTTGAGGTTGCGGGTTCGGCGAAAGCCTTGCCGGAGTCGTAGAGGGTGTTGTGTCGTAGGCAGTGGTGCAGCTTGCCGAGCATGAGGTGGAACAGCCGACGCAGGGCGGCGACGTGCCTGTCGCCGGCGGCACGGCGGGATCGGTAGCGGGTGTTCCACTGGGAGTCATGCCGGACCGCGGCCAGCGCCCACACGTATCCGGTAGCGGCGATTCGGTCATTCTTGGCGCGGCGAGCGTGCACGAAACTGCTCTTGCCCGAGGAACGGGTCACCGGCGCGGCACCGGCGAAAGCACGTAACGCGCGGGCGTCGGCGAAGCGGCCGCGGTCGTCGCCGATCTCGGCCAACAGCCGAGCGCCGAGCTGCACGCCGAGACCGGGGATGCTGGTGACGATCTTCGCGTCGGGGTGGGCGGTGAACACCTCGTCGATGCGCTGCTCCAGCTGCTGCAACGTCTGGCAGACCGCGTCGAGTTGCCGCACCAGTCCTTGAAGATGCAGGCCCATGGCCTGCTCGACGGCTGCTGGTTGACGCATCTGCTCGCCGCGGAGGATGCCGTGCAGCTTGTCCGCCTCGGCGGCGATGCCGCGTTGGCGGCCAGCGCAGCGCAGCAACGCCGCGAGCTCGGTGGAAGCCAGCGCCGCCGCGGCCGCGGGCGTCGGCGCTGCGGCGAGGATCACCCGGGCGGCCGGCGAGTCGAGCCGGTGCCGTCCGCCGCGCTCGAACGCCGCCAGGGCGGCGGGGAAGAACATCCGCAGCAGCGTCCGGATCCGGTTGGTGAGCGTGACCTGGTCCCAGGCGGCGTCCTGCTGCGCCCGGGTCAGAACCCGCAGCGACTGCAGCAACTCACTGTCGGCGGGCAGTGGCCGATGCGCGGTCGCATCGGTGCGCAGGATGTTCGCCAGCACCATCGCGTCGAACGCGTCCGACTTGCCGCGCGAGGCCCGATACCGGTCCCGATACCGCGACACCGCCAAAGGATTGATCGCGAACACCTGTCGACCCGCGGCCCGGAGACCAGCCACCAGCAGTCCCTGACTCGTCTCGATCGCTACAGGCAGTTTCCCGCCGGTCGGATCATGCTCGGCCAGCAGCGCAAGGACCTGACTGAGGCCGGCAGCATCGTCGTTGATCCTGACCGATGCCACCACGACGCCCGTCTCGCCGACGACAGCTACATCATGGTGATCCTGGGCCCAGTCGATGCCACACGCCACCGCTACCACCGTTGCTCCTCCCTGTCATGGACCACAGCGAGGCGCGACGCCCTAATGGACAGTGCTTGCCGCACGACATCTCACGAGCCGTTCGCCTCGCCACCGGCGGCGCCCGAACTCGCGCAAGGCTCCAGGCCTGCGACTGACCAAGGCTCAGCCCGCCGGCGAACCACGAAACGATCATCCCCGTCGATCGCCGTGACCGCCACGCGCCCCTCTCGATACCCAGGGTCAACGCCCCGCCACTTCTACAGGCGTCAGCAGCGGCCACGATCCTCAACGAGGCGCCGCTCTCGATTCCCCGACTCGACGGCCATCGGCTGGTACGGGCGTCCTCGGTTGCCATTAAGGCTTCTACAACCCTCGCCGCCGACACAGCCGTCTGGGTAACGTCAGCCCCGACACCTACGAGAAGATCCACCGAGAGTCCCTGACACACATCGAGGTGTCCGGCCAATAGGGGTCACTTCAGCTACAGCCCTGATCTGGTGGACACCGGTCTGCACTCCCTCGATGGTGGGCGTTGGTTGCGGTGCGAGCGATTCGACGAGCGGGTTGCCGCTCTGGTGGCTCATCATTCCTGCGCGTGGCTGGAAGCGGAGGAACGCGGGCTCGGTGAGGTACTGGCCGCCGAGTTCCCTCGGGAGGAAACCGCAGTGACCGATGCGCTCTGTTTCTCGGACATGACGACCGGGCCGGATGGCCAGGATTTCGAGGTGTTGGAGCGGCTGGTGGAGATCCGGTCACGGTATGGGCCGGGGCATGTGGTGACCCGGTTCATCGGTCGGGCGGAACCGGAGATGGTTGCCGCTGTGCGGCGGACTCAGGAGCGGCTTGCTGGTGGTTGTCGTCAGCCGATGTAGGGTTCGGGGCGTTCGTCGTAGCCGTGGGTGATGCGGAGCAGGGTCGACGGGTGGATGTCGAGCGCGGCCAGCTGGTCGCGGGCTACCCAGCGGACTTCGTGTGACTCGTCGCTCGGGGTCAGGGTGCCGCTGACCGGTGTGGCGCGGAAGCAGAGTGAGAACTGTTGGCGGATCTCGCCGTCTGAGTATTCGATGACGTGTCCGGGGTCGGAGTAGACGCCGACCATGCCGGTCACCTCGACGCTGATGCCAGTTTCTTCGCGGGTTTCCCGGACTGCCGTCTGGGCGACCGTTTCGCCGATCTCCTGGCCGCCGCCGGGTAGGGACCACAGGCCGTTGTCGGTGCGCTGGATGAGCAGCACTCGGGCCTGTTCGTCGAGGACGAAGACGGAGACGGCGACGACGATGCTGTTGGCCTTCGGCGCGTTCGGGTCGTGGTAATGCTCGGTTCTCGCCATGTCTGTGATGTTGTCATGGGACGGTTCACCTGGTCGGGAGGCGGTTCGCGGGGCGAGCGCACGTGATGCGGCTGGTATTACTGGGGCATGCAGGAAGAGATTGCTCGCTCCGCGATCGACAAGTTCATCTCGGCGTTCAACGCTTCGGATGACAGTGAGGTGACTGCTCTGCTTTCCCGGGCTCTGACGTCGAACGTGGTCTTTTGGGGACCGTTGGGTCGTAGTGAGGGAACCGTGACGGTCGAGCGGTTCGTGTGGCGAGCAGACTACGCAGATCGTGGTCGTTGGAACCGGCGGGTGCATTCATTGAGGAAGGTTGATATGACGTAACACCTCTTGTGCCAGTTCAGGGTTGCCTGCCGCGATGAATTTCTGCCGTCGATCCATCGCCTTTGCGATGTCTGTGAGAGATTGCAGGTGGTAGTCGAGGGAAATCGGGTTGCCGTCCAGGTCGATGACAATCCCGCCTGCGGCGTGCAGAATATAGTGGCCTGGTGCCAGATCCCAAATGGCAAAACCCTTGGCGAACTCCAGTACCCCCTCGGTGAGCCCTGCGGCCACATGGCACAGGCTAACTGAGCCGAAGTCGACTCCGATCCTTCCGCGACTCTTGCCGTGATCGTCGGCCTGATCCAGTGCAGCAATCAGCCGAGGGAATGATCACGCGAGGCTCGCGAAGTGATGTGCTGCAAGATGCAGACAGGCGGCACCGCTCGGTGCGATCGTCTCCCGGTCAAGTAGACGGCGGATGGAATCGGGAGTAAAAGGGAACTCCTCGCTATCCATCTCGCCCTCGTCGTTTTGGTCAATCATCTCACTGAAGATCGAATCGAAAACGTCGGCATCGAATATGGCGACAGTCAGGATGTCGCCGACATAGTTCAACGCGTCTACGCCGACACCTAAACAGTAAATGCGGGCGCGACCTGCTCTTCGTGCCTCATCCAGGGATCGGAAGGGCTCCTCTCGGGAGTAGTCGATTGGCGGGCCGCCTCCGTCGTGCTCAGGGTGGCCGAGTAGTTCCTCGCTATACTCGCGCATCACGTTGCGCCATAGATCGAAATCTGGGGAATTGGGTGCGGGTAACACTGAGGCGGGCTGAAAAACCCCCGTTGGAATTACGCTGAGCATTCCTCCGGCGATGGCAACCTTGGTCGGGTTTCTTCTCATCAGGAAGAACGTTGATCCTCCCTTGCTGGCTCGAACGGTAAGCGTGCTAACAGAGATCATCAACGGATATGAGGTCAGATCGAACGGGTCGCTAATCAACCTTCGGAATGGAAGGTTTTCCCACGTGACGGCCTCAGTGTCCATCTGGCTGCCCTCGGGGTAGGCTGCCGCAGCGGCTTCATGGGCTAATGCTTCACCGACATCAATCATATCGAAGTAGCACATTTCTCCGAGGGTAAGTTTAAGGTCTAGCCGGACTGAATTACCGTCATGGGTGGGGGCTACGTCCAGCAGTCGGTAGCAGAGGCGATTATCGAAGAGCCTTGGTCGTGCCAGGTCTCTCATGGCTCGGTGATATCGCGAATACTGGCGTCCGGCTGACAGTAACGGCCGGACACGTCTTGTCTCTCGCTCGCCGCCGTTGATGTTGGGCCGCGGAGTTGTCTCCTGCCACTGAAGTCGCGTTTCCGATAAGTCAATCGGACGATCTAGCCGCCATGCGGGAGGCATCAGAATCCCGGTTTTGCCGAGTCGTAGAGAGTCTGGGTAGAGCTTGTAGACGGTGTTGGTGAGCGACCGCCGATTCGCTCCCAGGAGTCGCCGGGTGGCGAGCCACGTCTGGTGGCTCTGGGCGATTGGTTCCGAAATCGAATTTTCTGTTTCGGAATCGCGGGGAGCTAGGCCCAGCAATGAGCGAGGAATGTCAAGGCCGTCCGCGATGCGTTCCAGTAGTTCGAGGCTCGTAACCCTTCTTGCTCCACGCTCGATCTCGCTTACGTGGGGTTGAGGGAGGCCGACCATCATGCCGATATCCGTTTGACTGGCGCCAGTCCATTTTCGGAAAAGGCGGATCGCCAGCCCTATGTCACGATTTGTTAGTGTTTGTATGATTTCTGAACGTTGCCAGAAGTCGGGGGGTGGTGCTGGTGCTGGCCTGTGCCTGAAGGTCATGTCGGCTCCCTATCGGGGTTTCCATACAAGCTATGTATATCACTGTCGGCTGTCCAAGCGGCGCTGCAATGCGGTTGCCTTGTCTGGATCAACCACCCATCCGTATCGCCTCATCGCCAATACGAGCGGCCTTGGTGGAACTTCTGCCCCGCTGTGGCCAAATGCATCAACCCATCTCGGCAGCGAGAGGACCACAAAATGCTGGTCAAGCATGGTTCCATGTCATGCCCACCAGCAGTTGGGGTCATGAAAGGTTTACCAGGAGAGGTAATAGTGTCAGGTTTTGATGAATTGATAGGTAGCTCAAGGCGGGCATGGTTCTCGACGGCGGACATCGGGGATCGAAATCGGGTTGAGACGGCCCTGTGCAAGCGGGCGGTCCGATGTCGCATCACACTGCGCCGGGTATCGGTAGGGGCCTGATCAGCAGGTCCATGGGGGGACCCCAGGGCAACGTGGACGTGGCGACCTGCCGCCATCCTGTCCGCTGGTAGATCCTTCGGGCGTTCGACGTGGGGTTGGCGGCGAGCGTCGCGTACCGCTCCGTCCGCTGTGAGAGCAGTCGGTGCATCAGCTCGGTGCCGATGCCGGACTTTCGCCGGTCCGGGTGCACCATCCACTCCAGCACCGCGAACTTGTCCACGTCGCGGATCTCCGGTGGTGGGTCCTGGTCAGAGCGGGACCACCAGGTGCCGGCCGGCATGGTCCATCCGTACGCGGCTCCGACCAGCAGGCCGTCATCCTCCGCAGCGATCATGCTGAACCCGGGTCGGGTGGCCTCATCCGGGAGGCTCTCGCGGAACCTCGCCACCTCTTGAGGCCCCTCCTGATAGGGCGGCTCGGCGTAGACGGTGGCGTACAGGTCGACGAGGGCTGTGAAGAAGCGGACTGCCGAGGTGGCGGTGGAGATCGCGTAGAGGACCATGATTGGATTATGTCTGGGGTCGGCCGGGTGAGGTTGACGATGTATCGGGCGCGGGTGGAATAGAAATTCTGTCAGGCAGGCGGGGAGTGATTTCAGCGTACGGTGGCGAGTGCGTGGACCTCATCGAGGTAAGCGACAGCCTCGGCCTCGTGCGGATACCGTTCGCGTAGAAGTGTGGCTAGTTCCCTGGAGCACATCAGCAAAGAGGGGAGGGATTTCCGTTCTCCGCTGAGGGCGTCGCGCCCATAAGCGACGGCGCGTTCTAGATCTCCTGCCCGGGCTGCGACCACGCCGAGCGTTACCCGGGCTTCGGCGTTGCGCATAGGCTTTTGCTCTGTGCCGTCGGGATTCGTTGACGAGCGAATGACTTCTTGGGCATACATTTCCGCCAAGCGGTCCTCACCCACTATCCGATAGCAATCCATGGCATAGAAGTCGAACTTCGCTGGGTCAACCACGAAGTGGTGATCGGTGTCGTCGGGGTATGGCAGTGACTCCAACATGCCCCGTCCTCGATCTAGGGCTCTTTCAACCTGTCGCCTGTCCCCGAGGCGGGCCCATGCCTTTGCTTGTTGGGCGGCAAGCTGAACAGCCGCTCCGCCGTTGGGTGCGATAGCTTCGCCGGCCTCTGTCGCCGCGATAACTCCACGGTAGTCACCTTGAGTGAGCGCATACCAAGCACGCATCTCGTACGCCCAGCCGGTGATAGCCGCGTTGCCTGCTTCTTGGCCGAGTGTCAAAGCTGACTTGCGAGTTCCCTCCGCGATTCGGCGGTCCCCCATATCGTATTCCACGCACCCTACAAGAAGCGCAACCCACCCCGCCAGGCTGAGAACCTCCTGATGTTGAGCAAGCGTTAGTCGATGGTCCAAGAGTGCGGTGATGCGACGAAGCCAAGCCTGGCCCTCGATCCGAAGCTGCTCGGGGGGTAGGTGTGGATATTCGCAGCAAAGGCGATCTGCCGTTATGCGGAGAGCATCTAATGTTGCGGCGGAAACGTCGGAAGCGCGGAGGCGGGCGAGGATTTCGACTGTCTCCATTCCTGTGCCTGTGACAAGTTCCGTATCTGCGCTGCGGGAGCCGATCGTAGGTGGGAAGAATGCCCCAGTCACAGTGCCGAATGTTTTCGCGATCAGCGTCTTGTAGAAGCCGTCGGGCTCGGAACTTCCCGCCTCCCACCGCTTCCAGTTGCGGAGCAGAGTGCTGTCCGTGGGCAGTGACGTGCTTGCGTGGGCTCGCAGTGCTCGCACTGCCTGCCCCTGTGACCAACCCCTGGCAGTGCGTTCTGTCCTCAGCCTCGTCGCCCACGCGGGTCGATCAACATCGGCAGCTATGTCAGCCATACCGCCAGTATGGCCCCCGTCTGGGGACGCGGCGAGGGGACGAGGGCCTGTCACCAACGTGTCACCTGGTGTACGGACGGTGGCGGGTTGATGGTGGTGGGCAGTGCATCTCCCGTGCAGCCCACGTTCGGCGGTCTGAGTTTCTTCCTCCAGTCCTCAGGGCCCCGAAGAACCATGACCGAAGGAGGCCAAATGTCAGCAGCAGTCGATCCCACAGGGGAGCGGACAGGTGTTCTGGCACCCGTTGGTGCTGATCATGAGCGGGTGGCGGCGTACTTCTGGTCGTTCATGGTGGATCGGAGTGTGCGGTTTCTACCGGAGGGGTTTGCGCCGGTGTTCTTCTCGACGTTGGTGGAGTTGATCGAGCGTCGGGGTGATCCTGCTGCTTATCGGGCGGGGTTGGTGGTGTTGGGTCGGTTGTATCGGCGGTTTGGGTTGTATCCGTATCACGGGACGGTGATTGCGGCGGCGGTGGTGGCTACGGTGCGGCGGTTCGTGGGGGAGTCGTGGGTGCCGGAGTCGGCCCGGGTGTGGGAGCAGGGCTGTTTCGAGGTGTTGCGTTTGGCTGAGCAGTCGGCCGGCATGCTGGGTGATGGTCCGCAGGTGACGTTTGGTGTGGTGGAGTCGGTGGTGCGGGCGGGTGGGGACGTCGCGGTGGTGACGGTGCGTCCGGTGCGGCGGTTGCGCTACCTACCGGGTGACGCTGTGCCGGTGTGTTCGCCTCGGTTGCCGGGTCGGTGGCGGTGGTTGTCGCCGGCGAACGCGCCGCGTCCGGACGGGACGGTGGAGTTCCACGTCAGTGCCGTTCCCGGTGGTGTCGTCTCGCCGGTGCTGGTGAGGCAGGTGGTGGCGGGGGAGTTGCTGTGGTTGGGGCCGCCGTGTGAGGTGGGCTTGTCGTTGGCGGCGGCTGGTGGTGCCGATCTGTTGCTGGTTGCTGGGGGTACGGGGCTTGCGCCGTTGCGGGCGTTGGTGGAGCAGGTTGCGGTGTCGCCGGATCGGCGGGTGACGTTGGTGGTGGGTGTTCGTTCGTTGGGGGATTTGTATGACGCGGTGGCGTTGGATGGGTTGCGGCGGGAGCATGGTGAGTGGTTGACGGTGGTGGTGGTGCTCTCGGGCGACGGTGGTGCTGATCCGGTTGCTCGGGGGAGTTTGCTGGGGTCGGTGTTGCACCACTATGAGGCGGGGCAGGCGGTGTTGGTGTGTGGTCCGCCGGAGTTCGTTCGGGAGGCGCGGACGTGGTTGCCGATCGGTGGGGTGAAGCCTGACGACCTGCATGTGGCGGTGACGTTCCAGCGGGGCTTCGACGTGGACTTGTGGGCGTCGCGGCAACGCTCCGTCGACACCACTGCGGTCGTCGAGGCGGCCGGTGGTGAGGGCGGGGACCGCCGGGTGGGGGACGTGCCGTGACGCGGGTCCTGGTGTGTCGTGCGTCGGTGGTGGATCGTGACGTGTTGTCGCCGCTGGTGGCGGAGTCGTTGTCGGCGGGGCCGGTCGGTGGCTGGTTGGTGCCCGACGTCACCGAACGACCTGAGGTGTTGGGCCGGTATGCGCGGCTGTTGGTGTCGTGGGGGTTGGAGCACGGCGAGGTCGACACGACGGGGGACCGTTCGGTGGTGGCGGTGTGGCATCGGCGGTTGGAGGTGCCGGTGTCGTCGGCGGCGTGGATGTATGACCTGCACCGGGCCCTCGGTCGGCACGCGTCGCGGTTCGCGTTGTGGCAGGCCTATCTCGATGCGGTGGTCCCGCAGGTCCCGCACGAGCACCTGGCGCACCTTGCCGTCCGTCCTGGTCGCGACGAGGCAGCGCGGGCGTTGCTGGCCGCCCATCACCGGGTGTTGGACGGCGAAGGTCTTCCGGCGTACGCGGAGGTTGCCGGTGGCCGTCCCCGGGAGAGCCTGTTGGCTGGGTTGGGGTATGAGCCGAGGTCACCGGTCCTGCTGGAGCCGGACGGTCCCGCGCTGTGGCGGATGTGGCGGCCCGGCCCTGACAGTGGCCGGTCGTGTGGCGGGCTTCCGCCTCGGGGTCGGCTGCGCCGTGGGGTGACTCCGTTGTGTGGCCGGCTCCTCCCGACACCGCCACTCGGCTCTCCCTGAGCGCGCCCGTCCGGGCGTCATCCCGTTCCACCAGCTGGCGCTGCCCGCGTGGGCTCGCCGGTAGTCCCTGTGCACCCGTCAATCGAAGGAGAGGTTCGTTTCATGGTGGTTGTTGTCGACCCTCCGTTGGTCATGGTCCCGCCGCGTCGGCGTGCGGCGGGTTGGTGGTTGCCGCCCTGGCTGACCCCTACCCGCATCCGCCCCACCTACGCCCCCGCCAGCGCGGACGACGCGGGCACCGAACCCGAGGTGCACCTGTGGGGGTATGCGCTCCGTCGGGAGTGGCCGGATGGCACGCATGATCTGTTCGGGTTCACGCCGCGTGCGGATGTGGCGTTGCGACGTCTCGACCGCGACCGCAGCTACTGGCGGACCGGCCCGGTACGACCCACGGCGGTGTATCTGGTGCCGGTGCACGCCGTCGACGTCGCCACCCATCCGGTGCGGGACTGCCGCAGGTCGTCGTGCCCGGACGCCCCGAGGCGGGGGCGGCGGTGAGTATGCACGAGCAGGTGGCTCTCGCTCGGCGGACGTTGACCCCGACCGGCCTGTCGATCTTCGGTGCGGCGGCGTCGGCGCCGATGGTGGTTCTTGCTGGTGGTTTGGTCACCACCTATGCCACGACCCGGATGACCGCCCTGCCCCTCACCTTCGTCCTGGTGACCGGTGTGGTGGCGTTGTTGATGGTCGGCTACACCGCGTTGGCCCGGCAGGTCGGTCATCCGGCGGCCTACTACGGCATCCTCGCCCACGGCATCGGCCGTGGTGGGGGTGTCGCCGCCGGTCTGGTCGCGCTGGTCGCGTACACGGCGATCCAGACCAGCTTGTACGGGCTGTTCGGGGCGATCCTCGCCGGCCAGCTCGGCGGGACGTGGTGGGTGTGGGCCGGTATCGCGTGGGCCGTTGTCGGCGCGCTTGGGGTGCGGGCGATCGCCTTGTCGACCTGGGTCCTCGGTGGGGTTCTCGCGGTTTCGCTGCTGATCGTGGGCCTGTTCGTCGTGGCGGGTCTCGGTTCTCCAGCTGACGGTGCCGTGTCGTGGGAGGGTTTGACGTCTCCGGTTTGGCGGTGGGGGGGATCGGTGGGGCGGTGGCGTTGTGCGTGGCGGCGTTCATGGGTGTCGACGCCCCTGGTTCGTTCGTGGAGGAAGCCGTCGACCGCCGGTCGATCAGCCGCGCCACCATCACCGCCGTTCTGGCCTTGGGCGGTGTGTATGCCGCTGCGGCGTGGGCGATGGGTGTCGCCGTCGGCCCGCACACCGTCGCCGTCCGCGCCGCCGACCCGTCGTCCGGCCTGCCGTTCACGGTCCTCGAACCTGCCGGCCAGGGGTGGGTGGGTGTTGCCGGGGTGGTGTTGGTGTTCGCGATCGTCACGTCGATGTTGGCGTTTCACAACGTGATCGCCCGGTACGTGTTCGCCATGGCCCGCGAAGGTGTCCTCCCGACCGGTCTCGCCCGCACCGACAGCGCGACCCGGGTCAGCGCCCCGCGTGGTGGTTCCCTTGCTCAGACGTCGGTGGCGGCCCTCGTCGTCACGGCGTTCGCGGTCGCCGGGGTCGACCCGGTGGCGGTGATGTTCACCTGGCTGTCGACCCTCGGCGCGTTGGGCCTGCTCTGCCTGCTGCTCGCCGCCTCGGTCGCCGCGCTGGCCGCTCCACCCGCCGTGCGGGGTGAACGGGCCGGGGTGTGGCAGTGGAAGGTCGCGCCGGTGCTGGGGGTGCTCGGCGGGTCGGTGGTCCTGGTCGCGATGGTCGGCAATGTCGGCTCGCTGCTCGGGGCGGTGCCGGGGTCGCCGTATCCGCTGCTGCTCCCGGCACTCCTCGCCGCGACCGCTGCCGCGGGCGGCATGTGGGCGAGGTATCTGCGCCGCACCCGACCCGACGTGTATGCCGGCATCGGCCACGGCACCCCGAAGACGCATGCCGTTCCCGACGCCCTGCACATCTCCATCTGACCGGCGAGGACAACCCGATCATGACGACCTACACCGCCCACACGCCAGCAGCACCGGGCTACCGCAGTAGTGACCCGCTGGATCCGGCCTGGCGGCCCGAACCCCGGCCGACGCCACCACCGCCCGGCCCCCGCCGGCCAGCAGACCACCAGCCCCCACCGGCACCCCGTCTGATCCAACCGGCCCCGCCGGACTACCGGATGCCCGACGAGCGACCGTACCGCCGGGACGTCCCCGTCCACGTGGCCCCGCCCGAGCACATCCCGTCACCCTCCGCACAGCCGGGGGAGCCCGACGACAGGGTGTCGGTCGAGGCTCGCTGGTGGGCCGATCTGCGGCAGCAGGTCGTCTACCGGGCGAAACGCCTGAACACCGGCCACATGATCGAAGCCGATCAACGCTACGGACACCGCGACGCCCTCAGCCCACACGGGGTGATGCTGTTCTTCGTCTCCGACGCCCCCACCCAACCCCACGGCTACCAGTTGCACACCGCCTACCGGCTGTGGCTGGCCTCCCCCGAATCCCAACACCTACCCCGCCTCCTCGCCGACCTGACCGAGGTCGTGGGGGACAGCATCACCCGGGCCGGGGCGGCGGGCCGCCGGTGGCATCCCCTCGGCCCGCAGGGGTCGATGGTCAACGGCGGCGACACGACCCTGCCCGCCGGGGCCGTCTACGTCGGGGTGGGGGTGACGACCCTCGACTCCGACCAGGGGCGTTGGCAGCAAGTCGCCCGGACCCTGCGCTCCTCGGGCGATGACCGCCGCCGTTCGGTGTTCGACCTCAAAGGCCAATGCTTCGTCCTGCTCACCGACGGCACCGCCCTGCACGTCGACCGCGACCCCCACGCCCCGATCGGCGCGGACGGTGTCCGCTGCACCAAACCCCTCGACCCCGACCGGGTCACCTACTACAACCCCCACGAACACCTCACCGAGCAGGGCGACACCACCACCCGCGACACCTGGGCGCAGCTCACCCGGCTACACCGCGCCCTCGCCGGGCACCTCCTCGCGGGACGTCCGGCATGACCCACACCATCGGCGCACTGGACCTCGCCGACGCCGCCGACCTCAGCCGCACCCCCGTCGACGTCACCGCGGTCCTGGACCACCTGGCCGCCGAGGCCGACACCACCGCACCGACCTGCATCGGCTTCCCCGGCGCGGTCGACCTGGACCACCGGGAGGTGATGGCCCGCCTCGGCCACCGCCTGTGGAACAACATCGGCGACCCCACCGACACCACCGGCACCCCCCACACCCGCATCCTCGAACAAGCCGTCATCACCTGGCTCGCCGACACCCTCACCATGCCGGTCGACGACCGGTGGGGCTACGTCACCACCGGCGGCACCGAAGGCAACCTCTCCGCCCTCCACACCGCCCACCGCCGCCTCCCGACGGCACGGATCTACTACTCGACGGCCGCGCACTACTCCATCCCGAAGATCGTCGAGATGCTCGGAGCACGCGGCGTGCTGGTCGACGCCGGCCGCGACGGGGAGATGGACTACGACCACCTCGCCACCCAGGTACACCGCCACCGCCGGTGGCCGGCCATCGTCGTCGCCACCGCCGGCACCACCATGACCGAAGCCGTCGACGACACCACCCACATCCACACCATCCTCGACCACCACCAGGTGCCCGGCCGGCACGTACACGTCGACGCCGCCCTGTCCGGCATCCCCCTCGCCCTCGACGGACGACTCCGCCTCGACGACGACAGCCGCATCGGCAGCATCACCGTGTCCGGACACAAATTCCTCGGGGTACCCACACCGTGCGGAGTGGTCCTCATCCGCAACAGCCTCCGCCGCGACAGCACCCAGGTCACCTACACCGCCACCCTCGACTCCACCGTCACCGGATCACGCTGCGGACTCGCCGCCGCCCTGCTCTGGCACGCCATCGCCACCCACGGCCGCGAAGGACACCGATGGCGGGTCAGCCAAGCACGCCACCTCGCCGCCTACACCGTCGACCAACTCACCACCGCCGGCTGGCCCGCCTGGCGACACCCCCACGCCTTCACCGTCGTCCTCCCCACCCCACCCGCCCCCGTACGGGCCAAATGGCTCCTCGCCACCGACACCGACGTCAGCCACCTCATCTGCATGCCCGGCATCACCCACAGGCAGATCGACGCCTTCGTCACCGACCTCACCGACGCGGTACCGACGAGACCGATCCCACGCCCCCGACCCGCACCCACCGGCACCGCCACACCCTGACCACCGTCCGCAGCTCCCGGGAATCCACAAGCCCGACCCACCCGGCACCCCCGAGCGGACCGCCGACACCACCGTGCCCCTGCCCACGCATCTCGCCGAGGACCGACCCCCTGATGGCCCTGCCCCGCACCTACACCTGGATCACCGCAGCCCACAGCCACACCACCACCGCAGCCCCAGCCACCGACACCGGCGACGACCCGGTCGTGCTGCCCGACGGCCTGCTGCACTGCCGGTTCTGCCAACAACCCATGACGCCGGGCTTCACCACCGCCGGACTCGTCTACGACTGTCCGCCACGATGCCGCCGCCCCCCACTGAACGCCGGCGCTGTCACCCACGCCGTCGGACAGGTCGTGCTGCGGTACGCCGCGCACCTCGTACCCGCCCTCACCCACCCCAAGCAGGCGGGCATCGCCGCCACCCACGCCCACCGACTCGTCACCCGCATCACCGCCGGCGCACACCCCGCCGACCTGCGCATCACCTGGCCCGCCGCCGGAGGACAGCCCCGACACGCCCTCGCCGAGGAGCTTCGCCTCGCCCGCCAGGTCGCCACCACCGACACGGCACGCACCTACCGCATCGTGCAGAGCATCCTCGTCGGCGTCGATCCCGCGACCACCGCCACCACCGCGATCCACGCCGAAGCCGCCCACCTGTTCGCCACCCTCCTCACCGGCGCAGCAGCCGTCCGCTGGGCCGACCACGCCCACCGCAGCCTCACCCACCTCCACGGACCCACCCACCCCTACACCCTGACCGCCGCGCACACCCTCGCCACCGCCCACCGCCAGGCCGGCCACCACCAGCGGGCGTACCGCCTCTACCGGCAACTCGCCGAGCACCTGGCGGTCACCGTCGGAGCCGAGCACCTGGCGGTCACCGTCGGAGCCGACGCGCACCAGACTCTCGCCGTGCGGGCCACCAGCGCCCTCGTCCTGCACGACCTGGGCCACCACGAGGCTGCCCGGACGCTGCTCGCCGACGTCGTCAGCCGCCACGGCCGCGCCCACCCCGGGCATCCCGCCACCGCCCGGATGACCGACCACCTCAACCAGCTCCGGCGCGACGCAGCCGACCCTGCAACCGAGGTGCCGGCATGACGGACCCGGCGACCACGGGGGAGCACCGGCAACCAGCTGTCGGACCACCTACCCATCATGGTCGAACGGAACCCGAAGGCATTGACCGAAGCAGGGCCTAGCGATACCAATTATCACACCATGTTAACCGAAAGCGTCACATTGTGAACAGCGCTGCAATGCGGAGATGGTCCTGTTGGCAGGTTCATCTGTCGCCTTTCCGACGCATGTTCGATGGGGTTGATGTTGAGGTCGGCAAAGTGGTCGTGGGAGGCGGTATCTCGGGCCGGGTGGCCTGGGTGGAGGTGCGTGGGAAACGTGTAGTGTCGGCTTCCTGACCTGTGGGAATCGCACAGACTGTGCGTTGCGTCTGGGGGGTGGTTGAGGAGCATGAGTGCGTCCTCGCTAGCATGATCATCTGAATGGGATTGGCAGCAACACGCGGCGGTAACTGTGTTCCGCGTAACGCGAATCCTGGGATCGTCGGCTTCGTTGAGGTATGGAGGTTAATGCTTTTCTGGAACAGGAGTTCGCTGTGTCCTCTCTCCATCCCTTCTCATCCCCACACCCGCCCGTCGTGCAGGACGCCCTCATGAGGCTGCACTTGGGAGGCTTTACTTTCGAGGGGACGTCGAAGTACTGGTACGTCATCTGTCCATGTAAGAAGCACAGTCGACAAGCTCACTACCGGCCTTCCTGCCCTGAGCGCTATGCGCAGGAGCTGCTTGCCTGGGCGGGGAGGCTCAAGTGCTGGCAGCGCGATGAGAGGATTGAGGCGCAACAATGCGGGTCCGCATCACCTGGCATGTCGTCACCCGAGGTCGAGGCGAAGACAAGGTGCCCGCAGAAGTGTTGCGTCAGAAAGCCGCACGCCTCATGGAGGTGCTCATCACCCAAGAGGAGGACGGGCAACTCCAGAACGTCGCCGTCGAAACTGATGCGGATGAGTCGTCAATCACCGCAGAAGCGATCCTCTCGGCGGGGGACGATGACGTCGCCGCCAGTCACCTGAGGTCGGTCGGATCGATGGCCCTCGACCATCCACCACACGGCAGCGGCCCCGCCCAGCCGGGGCTTGACCTCAAGGAAATAGCCTGCGAGGTGGAAGCAAGCGAATGAGGCGCCCCCGCCGGCGGGGACCAGGGGGCTTCAGTGTGGGCCGGTGGCGAGCGCATCGGGGTGGGGCGGTGTCACGAGCCCGATCTGAGTGAATGGCTCGACAGTCAAGCGGTAGTCCTCGACGGTCAACTGCTCGGGCTTCCAGATCGCCGAGGCGGCTTTGAACGTCGCCCCGATCGCGCCGCTGATCGCACCGACGCGGTACGCCCAGAACTGTGGGCCGCGGGCCCTCAGCTCGGCGCGGACGCGTCCATCGAGTTTGCTGAACGCCGCTGCCGACAGCTTCGGTGTCGGCAGCTGGCCGTGCTCGCGGAACAACCGCATCCGGACCTCGTTGACTTGGTCGATGTCGTGCGGGCTCAGGCGCGTCGCCGCGGCTATGAACTGGTCGACCTCGACCGGGAACACGATTGCCATGCCACACCCTTCCCTGCCACCCGGTGACCTGGCAGATCATAAAGCAGCGCCTGACCTCTTCCCCGGGCGTCGTGGTTCGATCGTCCTTCATCCAGAGCTGTCAGAAGGTGTACACACCGCTGAGTTCGAGGTCGTTCCAATCGCGGGCGGCGGCACGTATCTGGCGCTTCTGGTACAGGAAGGTCCAGGGGCGCACGTCGGCATCGGCCGCTCGCGAGTGGCCGAGGGGATCGTCGGAGTCCTGTCGGACCCCGACGGCGGTGACCTGGACACCCTCACCGCCGCGAAGGTCGGTGGCGAGCTTGTAGTCAGCCTTACGTAGGCGCCGCACCGGACCGCCCGGTCCGGCGGCGAAGTCAGCCGCGACCCGGGCGTCGATGGCGGCCTGGTCGATAACGAAGGTCCCGGTGCCGGTGGGGTCATGGACGAAGTTGTAGTGCCCCACACGTAGCCGGTCGGCCTCGTGCCGGTAGGCGACCGTGCAACCGTCAAGCATCGGGGTCAGAACGAACCGGGAGTCCTTGCTGCGGAAGCTGTCGGAGAATCCCCGCCCGCCGGAGTAGGGCACCCAGAACGCCTCGAAGGAGGCCACGGTGGTGGCTGGGGTAACAACCACCTTCCAGGCAGGGATGGGGCTGCCTCCAGTTCCACGGCAGTCGACCTCGGGCGCTCGCTGCAGGGTGAAATGTTCGATCCGGAGCTCCGGACCGAGATCCAACTTGCAGATCAGGGCGTTGTTCTGGAGGAAGTGCCCCGGGTTGGTGATGAACTGCTCGACTGCCTCGAACATGCTTGCCTTCCCTTGTTGGGAGTTCCGACGATCGGCTCCGGGTGGAATCCCAGCACTCGTCCGAAGTGGACGCCAGCTTCAGTCGGTATGCGGACTCGGGTGGCGCGCGCTGGCCGACGGCCGTGGGGTCCCCGGGTTCCCGCGTTGGTTGGATCCACCAACCGGCGAAGAACGGCGGACGAGCACAGTGGGCACCGGCCACGACCCGGGGCATAGATTCACATCGCTCTCTGGGCACCCCACACAGGAGCTGCTACGCAGAACGACCGGGTCGGCTTGGATCTCGCCAAGCAAAAAAGCGTCGATCACCGTCACTCATCTGGGGGAGGCTGCCTGTGTCCACACCGATACGTCGAGCGACTTCGGCCGACAGCGAAGAACTGGTAGGAATCCTGGTCGACGGTTTCGCCGGGGACCCGATCCTGATGTGGATATACGAGACCGACGAGCAGTACAGGCGGTTGGCGCCGGAACTCTTCCGATGGGTGGTCGAACGGACCCTGAACGTGGGTGAGGCATACGTGGCGGAAGACGGTGCAGGCACCCTCCTGGGGCAGGCGTCGTCGACGCTGGAAGTCTCCGACGAGGAAGACGAACAGATCGAACTTCAGTTGCGCACGGTCGGATCCGACGCCGCCGAACACCTGCTGGCCTTCATGAAGGCCACGCACGACAACCACCCCATAGGCGACACGGCCGCGGTCTACGCGATGTGGCGCAAGCCGAGCTAGCTGGGCACGACGAACGCTCCGAACCAAACCAGCGACTGCGGGAGCAAGGGCTAGATGGAAGTAGATCAGTCTCGCCTGGCCCTCGATGACGCATCCGAGGACATCGGCGATGCGGACATCGAGATGTTGACGGAGATGGCGAGAATCCGACGCGGCACCCGGGACGGCCACCTTCGCTTCCCACTCAATCTCGAATTCGACTTCACTCGCCTGGCCAGCTTGCTCGGCGTCTCGTGGACCACCGTCGTTTCGCCAGAACAGGCCGGCCGCGTCGAACTCGGGAGCAAGGCATTCGAACGGGAGGTGCTCGCCTTCTTCGCGCGCCTCTACGACGCGAAACCGGCCGAGGTCACCGGTTATGCAGCCAGCGGGGGGGGGGGGGGAACCGAGGCCAACATGTGGGGTTGCGCGCAGGGCCGCGCTCGCTTCCCCGACGCGCCGCTGTACTTCAGCGAGCACGCCCACTTCGGCATACCCCGAATCGCCGACGCCCTCCGCATGCAGCCGATTCGCATCCCGACCCTACGCGACGGACGTATGGACCCCGAGGCACTGCACCAGGCCTGCGCCCGGAACCCGGGCCGCGGGGCAGTCGTCGCCGCCACCATCGGCACCACGATGTTCGGTGCCATCGACGAGATCCCGGTGATCAGAGCCGCCACCCACCCGGCCGGCGGCACCCACATCCACGCCGATGCCGCCCTGGGCGGGCTCATCGTTCCCTTCGCCCCCAACCACATCCCCTGGGCCTTCCACGCCGGCACGGACAGCATCGCCGTCAGCATCCACAAGATGATCGGCCTGCCCATGCCCAGCGCGGTCGCCCTGACCTGGCGGCACCAGGTGGACGCCGTCTCCTCGGTCGAGTACGTCGGTGTGGACGACACCCTGCTCAGCTGCTCCCGGGGCGGTCTGGCTGTGCTGCTGACGTGGTACGCGCTCCGACGCCTGGGCCGCCAGGGTCTGGCCGCGCGGGCGCGTCACTGCCTACAGCTGAGCGAGTACGCCCTCGACCGGCTCAGCGACCGAGGAGTCCGCCCGTGGCGCAACCCCGCCTCCACGACGGTCGTCTTCGACCGTCCCCGTGAGGCGGTCACCCGCCGATGGAACCTCGCGGTGGAAGGACGCTACGCCCATCTCGTGGTGATGCCACACGTCACCGCCGCATCGATCGACCTGCTCTGCCGCGACCTGAACTGACCTGGTCTTCAACCTGTGGTCGGTTGGTATCGAGTTCACCGTGCGCCCATGGTGATGCGCAGGAACTCCTCTGCGACGGCCGTCGGCGTCTGGGCAGCCACCTGCCGGGGTGCCTGCTGCGACGCCCGATGGTAGGTGTCCCGGTCCGCCAGCAGATCCGCCGTGGCACGCCAGAGCCGGGCGGGCCCGCTGTCCAGGTCGATCATCTCAAGGGCCGCGCCGGTCAGCGCGGGAAGATGACCGAAACCGCCGACCACGTTCACACTCACGATCCGTCCGGCCTCGCCGACCAGCACAGGAAGATGCCCGAAGCCGTAACCGACGACAGGCGTACCCATCGACAGCGCCTCGGCCGCGACGTTGCAGAACGTCTCGGGACTGGTCGACGGCACGAGCACCACCGATGCGCCCCCGAGAAACGGCTGCGCGTCGGTCCAGGGGATGGCAGGCAGGATCTCGACACCCGGCAGTGTCGCGGCCAGTTGCCGGCACTCCGCGATCATGTCGCGCTGCATGCCGGGCCACAACTCGAAAGCCGCCTCGCCGAGCACGATCTCCACCTGCCGACCGAAACCCTCCGGATAGGCCTTCAACAGGTCCGCCACTCCCTTGGACGGGTCGGCCCGCGCGAGGATCCGAACCGGCCCGGTCTGCCGCAGCTGCTCACGCGCGGCGTGGTCGGGAGGGTTACCCGGGCACAACAGCGCGTTGGGCAGGGAGTGCCAGCCGGCGGAGTCGAGACCGGCCCGCGCGGCCTCGTCGATCAGAAAGTCGCTGATGGAGATCACGGCGTCGGGCTTGAGCGCCAGACTCTTCGCCATCGGTTCGTCGACGCGCAGGAAGTAGACCATCAACGCCGTACGGACTCCGGCCGGTGCCGCACCGAGATGTCCGAGGCCCACGCCGGCGTCGGTCCAGCAGGCGACATCGATGTCGTGTTCGGTCATCAGGCTCAGGACCTCCTGCCGGAGCGGCTCCGGGTCGTCAGGCATGACGTTTACGTCGTCGAACACGACCGGGGGCGACAGGGTCAACGTCTTCAGGCGCACCGTGTCCGGCCCGTCCGCGGCGGTCGGCGGACCGGCGGCGATGATGATCGCGCGGTGGCCGAGTTCGCGCAGGCCGTCGGCGAGTGACGCGATCCCGCGCTCCACGCCGGCGGGCTCGTCCGGATTGTGCGTCAACAGGACCAAAGCTACATTCACGGGTTCTCCACAGGTCGAAGGAACTCAAGCGTCCGGCCTCGTGACGTCATCGTCGCCGCCGGTCGCCGGGCGGCGCATCACGGGCTCTGACCGAGAGGTCAGCGACGCGCCTCCGATAGAACGGCGCTGAATGCGGCACGGAAGTCCCGCCGTGCCGGCGGGCCGAGTCTCGGTCGGAGTCGGGGCAACACTTCGGCGACGGCCGAGATGTGAGTGAGCACGGCCGACGACCATGATGGTCGGAACTGGACGGAAGAATCGCTGTTTCGAGGATGGTGTGCGGCTGTGGACAGAGTTCTGGTCACCGGTGGCGCGGGGTTCATCGGCTCGCATTTCGTTCGACGCCTACTACGCGACGAGAACATCTCCCGCGTGACCGTGTTGGATGCACTGACCTACGCCGGCACCGTGTACAACCTGGACGGCGTCCTGAACCATCCGCGGCTGTCGTTCGTCGAGGGCGACATCCTGGACGGCACCGTGGTCGCCGACCTGGTCGCAACCCACGACGCCGTCGTCCACCTCGCCGCCGAGTCACATGTCGACAGGTCATTCGACACGACGGAGACGTTCGTCGCCACCAACGTGCAGGGCACCCGCATGCTGCTCGATGCCGCAGCGCACCTGGGCGTACGGAAGTTCGTGCACGTGTCGACCGACGAGGTGTACGGACCCCTGCCGACCGGGACCGCCTCCGAGAACGACCCGCTCCGGCCGACGAATCCCTACGCCGCATCCAAGGCAGCCAGTGACATGGTCGCCAACTCGTACTTCCACACCTACGGCGTACCGGTGTGCATCACCAGGTCCACGAACAACTACGGCCCGGGTCAGCACCATGAGAAGATCGTCCCTGCCTTCGTGACGAGCCTGCTCGCCGGGGGCCGCGTCAGCATCCACGGCCATGGTGAGCACATCCGGAACTGGCTACACGTCGAGGACAACTGCCGTGGCATCGAACTGGTGCTCCGCAAGGGGATACCGGGCGAGATCTACAACATCGGCGGCGGCACGGCGCTCACCAACAACGAGTTGGCCCGGACCGTCCTGCGCGCCTGCGGTGCCGACTGGAGTTCGGTCGACTACGTTTCCGACCGCAGGTCCAACGACATCCGATACTCGGTGGACTGGACCAAGGCCGCCCGAGACCTCGGCTACCGGCCGGTCCGGTCGCTCGTCGAGGGCCTGACCGAGACCGTGCAGTGGTACCGCAGGCACCCCGACCGCTGGGTGACGTCACCGACGGGCTCCGCCCAGGCGGCACCGGACACCACCCCCGACGTGGTGTCACCGGTCCCGTGAACGGCCGTTTGCTGATCACCGGCGGCAGCGGAACGCTCGGCCGACACCTGTTTCACCGAGCCGTCGCGGCGGGCTGGGACGTGGTCGGCACCTATGTCGCGACACCGACCGAGACCGCCGGCCAGCAGCTGGACATCTGCGATCCGGCAGCCATCCGAGAGGTTCTGCGCCGGATCCGGCCGGACGCCGTCATCCACGCCGCGGCTGCCCGCGACCGCAACGACTGGGCAGCCACCGCCGACGGAGCAGCCAACGTCGCCGTCGCCACCGCTGGTGTTCGACTCGTGCACGTGTCCAGCGACTCGGTGTTCTCCGGGCGCGCGACGCACTACACCGAAGATGCCACACCCGATCCGATATACCCGTACGGTGCTGCGAAAGCAGCCGCCGAGACCGCCGTCCGAGCGGTGCACCGCAACGCCGTCGTCGTCCGGACCTCGCTCGTACTGGGCGACGGACGTGGCGACCACGAGCGGTTGACGCACGACCTGGCGGCTGGTCGGGTCCACGGCGGACTGTTCACCGACGAAGTCCGCAACGCGGTGCACGTCACCGACCTTGCCGAAGCACTGGTCGAACTGGCCGCCAGCAGCTACCGGGGCATTCTGAACGTGGCGGGCGCAGATGCCGTGAGCCGGTATCAGCTCGGCCTGCTGGTGGCGGCGCGCGACGGCCTCGACCCGGCCACGATCCGGCCGATTCGCAGCGCGAATCCCCATCGACCGGCCGAGATCCGGTTGACCCTCCAGCGGGCACGGACGCTACTCCGCACCCGGCTGCGAGGCGCCCACGAGTTCCTCGCCGAACCCCTCGACCCACGGCCTGCCGTACCCCGGGCACACCGTGCGTGATCGCCGGTGCTCGGCGTGCTGCACCGTTCAGGGAGTGTGGCGTACCGCAGCGACCAGGAACGTGCGGATCTCGGGTGGGATCAGCGGTGACGGTTCGACGGCCACGGTGAAGTCGTACGCCTCAAGCAGGGTGGTGACGGCGGCCAGTCGACCGTCGAGATCCTGGACCTCCAGGAGGAACTGGTCGATGAGTTCCCAGTGGTGATGGTCGATGCCACGCAGGACGTCGAGTTCGGCCCCTTCGACGTCGATCTTCACCAGCCCGACGTGTTCATCGGGGGCGAGGTAGTCGGAGAGGCGGTCGACCTGCACGGACACCGGTTCAGCGCGGTAGTGGCTCCGAATGAACTCCTCCGGACCCTCGTGGGAGAGGACAGCGATCTGCAGTTCCTTGTCAGCCGGATAGCGGGTGGAGTTGCCCGGTGCCAGCGGGTAGTACTCGAACACGGCTCGTTCCTGTTGGGTGCCGAGTGCCCTCTGGTGCACTGACACCGCGCCGAGTTGCTGCTCCTCGATGTTTCGGCGCAACGCCCGCGCCAGTTGCGGCATCGGCTCGAATGCGCGTACTCGCGCGTCAGGGAACTTGCGCTTCAGGAAGAGGGTGAAAAGCCCGATGTTGGCACCGACGTCGAGGACGATCCCGTCGGGCTCGATCTGGACACCGTCGTAGCATCGATGGGAGAAGATCTCGTCGTACTGCCAGCGGGCTTCGGCTTCGTACGGCGCCCACACGGTCAGGCGGTCATCGAGAGTGAATGGGCGAAGCTCGGTCACCATACCTCCAGGTCACACGTCCGGCCCGACGGGAGGGGGACGCCTCGATGAACAGGTGCAGCACCGGCACGACGTGTGTGGTCACCGTCCCGGATGGGCGAACTGCGTGACATCGTCGCGATAGTGGGTCGGATCCGGCACACCTGCCTCATGGAACGCCTCCCGACGCTCGTAGCACGTTCCGCACGTTCCGCAGTGCTGGTCGCCGCCCTTGTAACAGGACCAGCTCAACGACAGCGGGGCATCCAGCCGGCTGCCGTATGCCGCGACCTCCGCCTTGGTCCAGGTCATGAACGGCACCTCCACCCGCGGGGTAGGGAACCCCTCGTTGGCGACGGTCACCAGCTCGCACAGGGCCGTGACGAAGGCAGGACGGCAGTCCGGGTACACGAAGTGGTCGCCGGAGTGCATGCCGAGCGCCACCACGCCGACGCGGTGGGCGACACCGACGGCGACCGCGACGTTGGCCAGGATCGCGTTGCGGTTCGGCACGACCGTGGCACGCATGGACGCCTCCGCGTAGTGACCGTCGGGAACGGTCACGGTGTCGTCGGTCAGCGCCGATCCAGGGAGCAGCCCGCCCAGACCACTGAGGTCGACCACCTGGTGCACGGCACCGTAGTGATCGGCGATGGCCCGAGCCGAGTCGATCTCGCGGCGATGCCGCTGACCATAATCCACCGTGACGGCGATCAGGCTGAATCGCAACGCCGAGTAGTACGCCATGAGAGTGGTGGAGTCCATTCCTCCGGACAGGACGACGAGGGCGGAGGAAGAGCCCGATCGATTCTCGTCGTGGGTCATCGAATACCTCCAGGTACGTCGGCACGAACAGGTGCAGTCGGCCCGACAGCGCGGGGCCCGAAAGGTGCTGTCCCGCCTCACTGTCGTCCGGGCCGGTTCGGCATGCATCACGGCGGACGACCGAAGCTTCCGAGCCGAGCCACCGAAACGGCCGAGCCGCCGGTGCCCCGTCGCGTTCTACGGTCGGCCGACCTCAACCTCTCGGTCGACGCCGTGATGCAACGCGACGCCCGGGTCGGCCATCGTTGGCACAGGAGGTACGACATGACATTCCGCATCAGCAAGGAGTTCCACTTCTCGGCCAGCCACTCGCTCGCCGGTCTGGCGGCAGAGCACCCGTGCAGTCGTATGCACGGACACAACTACGTCGTGGAACTGGAGCTGACCGCTGACCGGGACGCCCTGAGCGACGTGGGCTTCGTCCGTGACTACGGCGACCTGGCCGCCTTCTCCCGATGGCTGGACCAGGAGGTCGACCACCGTCACCTGAACGACGTGGTGGACCGGAACCCGTCGGCCGAGAACCTGTCCCGCTGGATCTACGACAGGTGGCACGAGCGCTATCCGGAGTTGTCCTCGGTCCGGGTGTCCGAGACGCCCAAAACCTGGGCGGAGTACCGCCCGTGAAAGCCCGCCTGGACGAGAACCGGGAGGCAGGTGATGCCGTGGTGGAGCCGATACTCGTCGTGAACGAGATTTTCGGCCCCACCTGAGCACCGTCCAAGGCGAAGGCCCGTCGTCAGGTCAACGATGCGCCTTCCTCCGACTGGGCGGCTGCAACCTGTCGTGTCGCTGGTGCGACACCCCGTACACCTGGGACTGGACCGGTGTCGCCGACACGGGAACGGCCTACGATCCGCGGGTCGAACTGCACCGGATGACATGGCGCACCGTGCACGACCGGTTGGCAGCCATGGAGGTGCCGCTCGTGGTCATCTCCGGCGGCGAACCGCTCAACCAACAGGCCCGCTTGCAACAGTTGATCGCGGCGTTGACGGCGGACGGCCACCGCCTGGAGATCGAGACGAACGGCACCGTGACCCCGGCCGCCGCACTGGTCGACCTCGGTGTCCGGTTCAACGTCTCCCCCAAACTGGCCCACGCGGGCGACCGGGAATCGCGCCGGCTGCGGCCGGAGGCGCTGACCGCGCTGGCCGCCGTTCCCGGAACCGCCTTCAAGTTTGTCTGCCGCTCGGTCAGCGACCTCGACGAGGTGGCGACCGTGGTGGCAGCCTACGGAACCCGACCCGTATGGATCATGCCGGAGGGACGGACGGCGGACGACGTTGCGCAGGGGCTGCAAGAACTCGGCGACGAAGTGGTCGCCCGAGGCTGGAATCTGACGACTCGGCTGCACATCGCCGTATGGGGCGAACGGAGAGGGAAATGACAACCACGGAAAGTGAATCCGGCGGCCAGGACCCGCTGGAGCACATCGCCCGGCAGCTGCTGATCGAGATCGGAGAGGACCCGGACCGCGACGGCCTCAAGGAAACACCGGCGCGCTTCGCTCGCTGGTGGCGGGAGTTCAGCAGCTACCAGGCCGGCGACGTCGGTACCCGCTTCCCGTTGCGGACCGACGGACAGATCATCATGGTCTCGGACATCAAGGTGTGGTCGCTGTGCGAACACCACCTGCTGCCGTTCTCGTGCTCGCTGACCATCGCCTACCGGCCCGACGGCGACGTACTGGGCCTGTCGAAGTTCGCGCGCATCGCGCACCGCCACGCCCACCGGCTACAGGTGCAGGAACGCCTCGTGCAGGACATCGCCACCGAAATCACCGCGATCACCGGCTCCGTCGACATCGCCGTGATCGGTCACGGCGAGCACCTGTGCATGAGCATGCGAGGGGTACGCACCACCGCCCAGATGACAACCTCGGTGTTCCGAGGCATCTTCCAGGAACACGGCCCGGCCCGGCAGGAACTGGTGGCCTCCGTCTTCCCGCGGCGCTGAACCCCGCCTGGAACGGAGCACAGGTGACCATCGCCGGACCATGGATCTCAGTCGTCATCCCCACGTACAACCGGGCGAACCTGCTCCGGGGAACCCTGGAAGCGTTGACCGCCCAACGGATGCCGGCGGGCACCGTCGAGGTCATCGTCGCCGATGACGGTTCCTCCGACGACACCCCCGACGTCGTACACGACTTCACCCGCAGGCTTGCCCTGCGGTACCACTTCCAGCCGGACCGGGGATTCCGGGCCGCAGCGGCACGCAACGCAGGCGCCCACCTGGCGTCGGCACCGGTGCTCGTCTTCGCGGACAGCGGCATCCTGCCCGGCCCGGACTTCCTGTCCTCCCACCTCGAAGCCCACACCACCGGGCCCGCCGCCGTCATCGGATACACCTTCGGCTACCGGCCGGGCGATCCCACGCCCGGCCTCGCCGACGCCCTGCAGACCACACCGGTGGCGGAAGTGGTCCGACGCTACGGCGACGCGGCGACGTTCCTCGACATCCGGCACCAAGCGTTCGAACGCTTCGCGTTCGACCTGGACCGCACCATCGTCCCCTGGCAGTGGTTCTGGTCGCTGAACTGTTCGGTGCCGGCAGACGCCTTCCGGGCCGTCGGCGGATTCGACGAGAGCTTCCGCAGCTGGGGTGGCGAGGATCTGGAACTGGGATTCCGGCTCTTCCGGCACGGCCTACGGTTCCAGATCAACCAGGACGCATGGGCGGTCGACGTGCCACACCCCCGGTCCGCCGACGCCGATCAGGCCAGCAACCTGACCAACCTGCTGACGTTCCTACAGCGTCACCCCGAACCGGTGGTTGAACTCCTGCTCAGCTGGTTCGCCCGGGAACAGCCCGGCTTCCAGATCAACCACCAGTGGAACGTCGAAGACGAGTACCGGGCCCTGAACGCGGCAACCATCGAAGCCCGGAGCCGATCGGTCATCGATGAACTCGACCACGAGGCCGCCACGGTCGGGGACACCACACGCGTCGCGGTACTGGGCTGCGGCCCGCAGATACCGGACCGGCTGGCCGACGCCGCCCTCTTCGACTTCGACCCGCAGGTGGTCGACGAACTAACCAGCCGGGGCCGCCGCGTCGGCCACGCCGTCGGACTACACACACTGCTGCCGGACAAAGCCGTGGATCTGGTGATCGTCACATCACGGATGAGTGGCCTGTGGGAACGCTGGCACCGCGAGATCCGTGCCGAGGCACACCGCATCGGCCACACGGTCCGGACCCACACGCCCGGGTGACGCTACGGCGCGGGCCGCCGGGCCACCACGGCCCGGCGGCCAACCCGTCAGCTCGTCGGACGCCCACGCGCCGGCAGACCATCGGCCAGCAGCGGCCAGAACGCCGGGTCCCGAAACAACTGCGGCAGGTCGATACGCCCACTGATACCGAGCTTGCGGTACGCGCTCGACAGATGCAGCTCCACCGTCCGCCGAGTGATGTGCCGCGTCTGAGCGATCCCACTGTTCGTGGCACCCCGGATCGCGTCGATGAGAATCTGCCGCTCCCGCCGGGTCAGGGTGAGCACACCCCGCAGGGACATCTGCCGTGGCGCCCGCTCATGCGCGACGAGCAGCTGTCGGCGCGAGCGCAACGCCAAGGCACCGGCGGCGCACCGATCAGCGATGTGCACCGCCTGCGTCAGGGCGGCGATCGCCTCCTGGCGGGCCAGCGATCCACTCAACGCCGAACCCAGATCGGCGAGCGCATGCGCCGCGTCCAGGCCCTCCGCGGGACCCAGCAGAGCCACTGCCTCACGCAGCAGACGATGCTTCTCCGCCGTCGCGCTGGCACACGCCTGAGCCCGCAACGCCCGACCGCGCTCCACCGGCGACCCGACCGCGTCGGCGAACCTGAGCTGGGCACAGGACACCCGCACGGCCTGCCGCCGACGCCCCACCGCCACCAGCAGGTCGGCACCGTGCCGACGCCACATGAGACTCCCCGGCAGCCGAATGCCCGCCTGATACGCGCGGGCTCGCAGGTCGGCGAGGTCCCGGCGGGCTCCGGTGAGGTCACCGTCACCGGCGCGCATCCGGGCCCGGGCCAGCAGCAACTCGCAGTAGTACCACCCGGGCGGCAACTCGTCGATCAGCCGGTAGCGACGCAGCAGAGCACGCGCGTCGTCCAACTCGCCTCGGCTGACGTGCACGTCGGCGCGCAGACCCACCAGGACCACGATGACCGGATCATGCGACGCATCCGGCCGCTCTCCCTGCTCCCACAGCGCGTCGTTGAGACATCTGCCGGCCTCCTCCAGATCTCCGACGGCCAGCGCGATCCGGCCCCGAACCGAGGCCAGCCACCCCGCCGGTGACGACTGGCCCTCCGACTCCGACCGATCGACCCGGTCCAACCAGGAGGTCGCCTCGCGATGATCGCCGGCATCCGCAAGCACCGCCAACGCCGCAGTCCGTGCCAGCGGGTGAAGCTGCAACCCCATCCCGTCCCGACCCAGTGCCCGCCGGGCCTCCCGCACCGCCTCCCGCGGGTCCGAATCGACAAGATAGCGAAGGAACGCATCCAGCGCAGACCACGCCACCTGCACGGGCCGCCGGTCGGCGTCATCGCCCGCACGCACCGCCACCGCATCCCGCGGACCCAGCAACCCCTGAATCCGCCGGCGCATCTGCACCGGACGGCCACGGAAAGGCCGATGCAACGTCCGATACCCCTCGGCCCAACCCTCGAACACCGTCCCGCGGACACTCGTGTCGATCCGGTCGAGCAGGTCGTGCTGCTGTGCGCCCAACTCCATCTCGTACAGGGCACGGCCGATCTGCCCGAGCATCCCCGCCACCACCGCGCTGTCGTTGTCCCCCGACAGCACCGCGACAGCCGCGAGCACCCCGTTCACCGGATCCCGCCGGATCTCGAAACGAGCGAGCCGGAGCATGGCCTCTCGCTGCTGCCCACCGGTGGCGACACGGACCGCCAACTTCAGACAGCGTCCTTCGGCGTCGTCCGCGCCGGTCTCCCGGGCATGATCGGCCGCCTGCAGGAGGACCTGAGCCGGCCACGACCCGCTCGGCGCAACCGCCGAGGCAGTCAGGTGTGACGCGATCCGATCCGCCGGAGCGTTCAGAACAAACAGGTACTCGGCGATGCCGAGGTGCGTCGCACTACGGGCCATCGCCGTCATCGACGCCGCGACCGCGGTACCCAGGGCCGGGTGCCGCAGAGGAAGACTCTCGGCGTCCCCGATCAACCTCATGCGGATCAGCAGGTCCAGCGCGGTCAGCACCTCCTGGACGTCGAGGCCGGTGAGGTGGGCGACCAGCGCCGCATCCACACCACCGTGGCCCTGGGCCACCGCGACGATCTCCACGATCCGCATCAGCGCGGTCCCCAACCGGTTCAACCGCCCCCGCACCAGCCGCAAGGCATCGTGCAGCACCACCTCGTCGACACGATGAGGCAAGCCGGACCCGGCGGAGCGGCTGCGCAGGACCCGGGCGAACTCCCCGATCATGTACGGACTGCCGCCACACCACAGGTGAACCTCGGCGACGAAGCGGCCCGCCGGCCGGGACGGCAACAGGGCGCACAACAGGTCGCCGGTCTCCGCCTCGGTCAGCCCGTCGAGTTCCATCCAGGTCGCGTCGGTCAACAACTCCGCCAACTGCTCGGGCGCGGTGGGCGGCTCGCCGGCGCGGACCGACACCAGCAGCAGTATCGGTAACCGCGCGCACCCCTCCAACACCTGCCGCAGCCACCGGAGCGCCGGGCGACAGGCATACGTGATGTCATCCACCGCGACGACCAGCGGCCCCCGCTCAGCCAACGCGGCGACAGCCGCCCGTGCCACGGACACCTGCCGGTCGCGGTCTGCCCAGTCGTCCGTTCCGGTGGGTTGCCATGCCAGCAGGGGAGGCCGCGACCGGCAGGTCGACCGCCGCGCACCGGACACCGGTGAAACCGCTTCGGCGAGGCACCGGAGAAGATCGGTGACCAGCGCGGTCGGCACCTGACGATCCGCCAGCCGGCAGCGCACGCGCACAGCGAACCCGCCCTCCCGGCGGCAGGCTCCCACGAACTCGTCGAGCAGCGCGCTACGGCCCACTCCGGGTCCGCCGGTGACCGCGACGCGCACGAGCCCCGCATCGGCACTCACCACCCTTGCCTGCCTCAGCGCCCGCAACTGGGCCAGTCGTCCCACCAACCGGGGTGACTCGTCCACCGGCCACACGCCGCTCTCTCCAGTCCCTGGATCGGCGGTCAAGCGGACCCCCCAGGCCGGGCGACGAGGACCAGTCCTTGATCCCCTATGGCATGCGGTCGTCGGGCGAAGTGGCGGCCGAGGGCCGGCACGAGAGCCTCCCGCATGTCGGCGGCGCGCGGATGTCCGTCGTACCAGAAATCCACCAGCAGGTCCGCGGCGGAGCGGATCCGCTCCGCCAGACTCGGCTCCGTGAAGTGCAGGGCGGCTTCGGTGCGGCTCAGGGAGAACCGGCCGAAACCATGGTCGGACAGCGTCTGGGCCGCGGTCGCGAGCAGATAGCCCTGGTGATCGTGGGACTCCCCGGCGATCGGCACGCAGACCTCGTTGAGGAGGGCCACCAGCTCGTTGTCCGGCGAGCCCCCGATGAGCACCACCTTGGCCTCGTCATGCGTGGGGTCGCACACCCGGGCGATCTCCCGCACAGCCTTGGCCAGATCGTCGACGTAGGGCAGTACCCAGGCGGAGAACACCGCGTCGAAGCTGCCGTCGGCAAACGGCAACGCCTCCGCCCGTCCGGGATGGACCTCCAGCTCACCCCCGTCGGTGCCGCCCGCACCCAGTCGCAGCCGCTCGACCCGGTTGACGTGCGGCTCGACGGTGACGCATCGACCGAGGTCGCCGGCAACGGCACGGGTGATCTCCCCGGTACCACCGCCCACGTCGAGGACCCGGCGGTTACCCGTCAGGGCCGCTCGGACGACGGCCATCTCCTCCCGGCGCTCCAGCCGGTCGACAAAGTTCTGCCAGCCTCCGGCGCTCAACCGATGCGGTCCCCGGTAGCGCTGCGGTGCCCGGTCCAGAGGTCCACACCAGGGGTGTGTCCGAACCTCGGCCGCGCTGAGGGTGTTCGCTGCCGCACGCGCCCCCTGCTGAACAATCATGATCTTCTCCTCACGCGAGCCGGAGCCCCCGGCTTCGACCGCGCACCCATTGGCCGCCGAGATCGATACCTGCACACAGCCTCCTCAGTTGGCGGTGTCGAGTCTTTCGATCAAGGAAGCGAGAGACATCTGTCAATTGACGTAGTCTCCGCTGGCTCGGCGGGCTCACGCCGCCTGCAACGGGCCCGAACACGGGGATCGCCACACTCCCGGGTGGGTCCGTTGTCAGGCGGCGTCGATCGGGAGGGCGGGACCCAGCAGCAGGCCGCCGTCGAGTACCAGTTCGGTCCCGGTCGCGAACGACGCGTCCGGTGAGGTGAGGTAGAGCAGTGCTGCGCTGACGTCGGCGGGGTCGCCGAGGCGGGGGATCGCGAAGGGCCCCGGGTCGTAGAAGTCGGCGATCGGCCGTTCGCCGGGTGCGGCTGGTTCGTGGATGAGGTTCGTCGAGATGACTCCGGGGTGGATGGCGTTCACCCGGATGTCGTCTCGACCCAGTTCGAGTGCGGCGCTCAGGGTCAGGCCCCGGACCGCCCATTTGCTCGCGACGTAGGAGGCGTAGCGGGCGGTGCCGCCGTACGCCATCGTCGAGCCGATGTTGACGATCACGCCGCCGCCGGCTCGTCGCATCGCGGGGGTGACGGCTTTGATGCCGAGGTACTGTCCGGTCACGTTGACCGCGAAGGTGCGGTCCCAGAGGGCGCGGTCGGTGGACTCGATCGTGGTGGCGGGGTTCTGGATACCCGCATTGTTCACCAGGATCGTCAGGGTGCCGAAGGTGTGCGCGGCTGCGGCGACGGCGGTTGTCCACTCGTCCTCACGGGCGACGTCCAGGCGGACTGCGAGGGCCCGTTCGCCCAGTTCGGCGGCGAGTGTCGTGGCCTTGCCCAGGCTTCCCGCCGTGCTGCCGATGACGACGTTCGCGCCCTCGGCGTGGTAGGTCCGGACGTGGCTTTCGCCGAGTCCTCCGGTGCCGCCGGTGATCAGTGCGGTCTGGTCGGTGAAACGTGACATGAGCACCGAGCCGTCGGCGTACCACAGGCGCGTCGCCGAAGAGAAGCGCGCGGCCATCCTCAGGGCCGCCACCGGCCTGTTCCTGGCCTCCGGCTACGACGGAACCTCACTCGCCCGGGGATGACCGCGCTGTTCCGCATCGTCATCGCGGAGCTGCCGCGCTTCCCCGAACTCGGCGAGGCGCAGTTCAGCCGCGGAAAGATGCCCTACTTCGAGTCGGTCAGCCGCTACCTCGCCGCCGCCGACAGGGCCGGCTCGGCGAAGGTCGACGACCCTGATCTCGCCGCCACCCAGTTCCTCGGGATGATCTCCAACTTCGTCTTCTGGCCCACGCTCCTGCTCACCGACTGGGCACCGCAGCGGACCGCGATCGAACAGGCGGTCAGGGAAGCGGTCAACACCATGTGCGCCCGCTATCAAGCCTGACCGGGCCGGGCCTCACCCGCCTGATCATCCATGACCTGCGAGGACTCGCTAGGTCACAGGCCGTCCAGCAGCACCTCGATGACCTCCATCAACTGCTCGCGCAGCTGGTCGGCTGGCATGTCCTGATAGTGGTCCGACAGCATCACCAGGGGGCCGAAGATCGCGCCCAGGGTGCTGCCGAGCCGGACCCTCACCCTCGGGTCGAGCGCCGGGTCGGCGAAGAGCGCCGACAGCTTCGTGTTCTGCGCCGACAACCGGGCGCCGACCTCGGGGTCGTTGGCGAACAACGCGTGGAAGACGTCCTCGTTGCGTTCCAGGACCACGAGCATCTGCCGGTGCCGCAGGGCGATGTCGATGATCTGCGGCAGGGCCCGCTGCCAGGCACCCGGGTCGGTGCCGGCCACCACCAGCCGGTCGGACGCCTCGGTGAGTACGTCGAGGGCCCGGCCGATGACCGTGCGGGCGATGTCGTCCTTGGCGTGGAAGTGGTGGTACACCGCCGCTTTGCTGACGCCGAGCCGCTCCGCGATGTGCCGCAGCGACGTGCCCTGGTAGCCCTGGCGGGCGAACAGCTCGACGGCGACATCCACGATGCGCTCCCGCATCGGCTCGGCAGGGGGGTTGGCGGCGGTCACCGCCACAGGGTATAACTTGCCGATCGACAAGTCGCGCCTTGCCGATCGGCAAGGAACAGCATTGACTCCGATGGTGAGGACCGATTGTGAAGAGTCGTCTGCTCGACCGCCTGCTGGTCGCCGCCCAGGTTCACGCGGTCGAGCCGCTGGGCCCCCGCCTACGGCTGGTCACGCTGACCGGGCCCGATCTGGCGGGTCTCGACTGGCTGCCCGGCCAGCACGTACGCCTGCAACTCGCCCCGGGGCCGGCCGCCGTCGACTGGCTGGTCGGCACCCTGCGCACCTACACGGTGTGGAGCTACCAGGACCAGACCATGGAACTGGTCGTCTTCGACCACGGGGACGGCCCCGGCGCGCAGTGGGCACGCACCACCCGGCCCGGCGACGAGCTGATGCTGATGAAACCGCAGGGCACCTTCGTCACCGCCCCGGCGCCGCCGTACCACCTCTTCGCCGGGGAGGAGACCGCGCAGGCCGCCTACGGTCCGATGCTGCGCGCCCTGCCGGCCGACGCCCGGGTCTTTGGCCGGTTCGAGATCGACTCCCCGGACGAGCGCCTCAACCTGATCGACTCCCACCACGAGCGCCCGGACCCGAAGACGGGCAGGGACCTGGAGTGGAGCTACCGCCAGGGCCGGTCCGCGGCTTCCTCGGAGACCCTGGTCGAGGCCGTCCGCGGACTGGAGCTACCCGCCGAGCCCGGCCGCGCCTACCTGGCCGGGGAAGCCCGGACGATCCAGCTGATCCGCCACCACCTGGTCAAGGAGCGGAACTGGCCGCGCCGTAACGTGATCACCAAGCCGTTCTGGACCCCGGGCCGCAAGGGGATGGACTAGTGCATTGCTCAACGCCGACTCTCATCCACCACACGGCTGTGCTCAGGTCGCCGGATCGGTGAGTACGACGACTTTGCCCTTGGCCCGGCGGGTCTCGACGCGGGTGAATGCCTGCGCGGCGCGGTCGAAAGGGTAGGTGCTGTCGATCTTCACGGGTAGGGTGCCGGCGTCGATGAGCCTGCCCAGTTGGTGTAGGTCGTGTCCGCTGGGGCGCATGGACAGGAACCGGTAGGTGAAGGCGCGTGCGTGTGCGCGCCGCCGAGGTCCGAGCGTGGCGAGCCACAGGGCCGTCTCAAGGGCGGCGGCACGCCACGCGGGCATCGGGTAGTCGTGCCGGATCGATCCGGGGGTCGGGGTCGCAGTGATCGTCACGAGCCGGCCGCCAGGGGACACCAACTCCAGCAGAGCGGTCAGCTGAGGCCCGCCGACGAGGTCGAGGACCCTGGTGAACGGGCCGTGCGTCGCATCGATGCGCCGGGACCGGTAGTCGATGACCTCGGCGGCGCCGAGGCTGCGCAGGAGCGGCTCGGACGAGGCGGAGGCGGTGGCCACCACGTGGGCGCCGGTGCGGGCGGCGAGAGTGGTCGCGAACATGCCGACCATGCCGGAGCCGCCGGTGATGAGCAGTCTGTCGTCGGCCTGGATCGCGAGGGCGTCGCGGACGGCCTGGAGGGCGGTCGTGCCGGCCAGCGGGACGGCCGCGGCGGCGGTGAAGTCGAGTGTGTGTGGCATCGGAGCGACCAGGTCTGCTTCGATGGCGACCTTCTCTGCCAGCGCACCGAGGCGTGCCTTGTTGGTGCGGCCGACGACGGCGTCGCCGACGGCGAGGGTGTTCACCTGGGAGCCGACGGCAGATACGACGCCGGAGAACTCGTTTCCGGGCACGACGGGAAAGCGGACGGGGCTGGCGAACCGGAAGGTGCCGGAGCGTTGCAGGATGTCGATGGGGTTGAGGCCGACCGCGCGGACGTCGACGACCACGTCGTGGTCTCCCGGGACCGGGTCGCGGCGCTCACCGAGACGGAGAACCTCCGGGCCACCGAAACCGGTCAGCTCGTACGCGCGCATCGACGTTCTCCAGATCCGGTTAGGTGTGTGCCTGGTCGGGGTAGAGGCATGGTTTCCGGGGCGGGGTCACGACGTTCGGGTGCCAGGGGACACCGCTCGCCCGACGTCAGCGCCGTCGGTGAACACCGGGCAGCCACTGCCGCAGCAGCGCGTCGACATCGGCACCGGTCGTCGGCGTGCCCAGGTCGCTCGCCTGCGGCGCGGCGCGTAGGCCGTCGATGAGTAGCCGCAGGTAGCGGGTGTAGGTCTCGGGACGGATCTGCCGGCTGTGGTGCGCGACCTCACTGATCATGGTGAGTAGCACGGGGATGTCCTCGGCGGTGACGTCCGGGCGTAACGTGCCCTCGGCGCGGGCACGCTCGACCAACCGCCTGATGATCGGCATGATCCGGTCACGGATCTGTGCCAGGTAACGCTCGTCGAAACCCGCCCCCAGTTCGACGTCGCGGACGCCGCGGTCGGTGGCGTGCAACTGGGCGGCACGGGACAGGAAACGCACGAGGCCGTCCCAGCCGGTCGGCGCGTGCAGTGCTGCCGCGATCGCCGCCGCATGCTGTTCCAGGCGCTCCTCCAGCGCCGCCGCGAGCAGCGACTCCTTGGTCGGGAACCGCCGGTGGACGGTGCCGACACCGACGCCGGCCTGCTGGGCCACGTCGTCGTAGGTCGCGGACACCCCGCGCGTGGCGAACGTCTGACGGGCGGCCTCGATGATGCGTTGCCGGTTTGCCTGCGCATCACGCCGCAGCGCCCGGCCCGATCCCTCGGACTCCTGCATGAAGCTCACCGTATCAAGTGGAACAGGATATTCCACTTCTGTGGTTCACGTCGCAGCACGACGTCGACTCCCGGACGCTCGGGCCGGTGCGCTGGCGGGAGCGGTCCGCGGCCGTTACCGAAGGTGCGTGAAGATTCACTCAGGGCTATCGGATTCGACGGGCGGCGATGTAGCATCGAACTCGGCCTCGGGTGATCAAGTATCTTTCCGGGTCGTAATTGGCGTACTGATTCGGCGACCTTGCCGGACTCGATGCGAAGGCGGGCAGGAATTCGGCAATCCCCTCGCGACGACGACGCAAATTAATCCTGTCGGCCCCGCGCCCCTCGGGCGCGCTGACAGGGCTGCCCGATGAGCCGTCCCACCAGTCCACCGCCGCCGTGCCGAACGACCATCATAACTTAACCTGACCGAAACGTATTGTGCGATCCGTTAACCGCCCTGGTAGTGAGCCTGAGAAGTGGACCACTGTGAACCCGACCAGTCTCCCTTGATTTTCCGACCAGTTCCTATGAGGATGGCTCATCATAGGGTGTTGCAGTCGCACTATCAGACATATATGCGGTCTGGCAGAGGTCGATCAAGGCCACCTGCCAGCGTATTGCGGCCCGGTCCGAAGGTCGTCATAGAGTTGATTTACCGGCCGACCCGGTGGTGACGCGAGTCGGCTCGTTCAGGAAAAGGACATCCGTCGTCGGAGAGCCCGCCGGCGGCAATTCACCTTCGATGGGAATGCTGAGAATAGGCCCGGAGTCCGGGTCCGAGGTATGGGTCGGGCGAGAGCGTGAGCTGAGCCTCACGCAGGCAGCGTTGACCCGGCTGGGGCGGGGGACCGGTTCGGTTCTCCGGCTGGTCGGTGAGCCGGGCATCGGCAAGACCTCGCTGCTCACCATCACCGCCCAGGCCGCGGCCGACTGCGGCTACCAGGTGTTCCACGCCGTCGCCGACGAACTCTCCCAGCAGTCACCGCTGAGCGTCCTGCTCGCCTGTCTCGGCGTCCGCCAACGGCCGGACGATCCGTCCCGGGCGGAGATCACCCAGACCCTGCTCGCCCAACCGCCGGCCTTCCCCGCCACCGGCTCGACCCTGGCCGTCGTGGCCGAGATGCTGGTCTCCCTCGTCGACGACCTGTGCGCGGCGGGCCCCACCGTCCTGATCGTCGACGACGCCCAGTGGATGGACGAACCGTCGACAGTGGTCTGGCGACGCCTGACCGTGAGCGCGGAACACCTGCCCCTGCTCCTGGTCGCCGCACACCGTCAGGACCCGTCCCGTCCGACCCACCCGCCGGCCGGCACCGGCCGGGGCCACGAGCACGTGCTGAACCTCACGCCGCTGGACGACACGGAGGTCTCCCGACTCCTGACCGGGCTGCTCGGAGCGCCACCCGGCCCGACCCTCAGCCGCTGGTCGGGCGCGGCGGTCGGTAACCCGCTCTACCTGCACGAACTGGCCGACGTCCTGGTCCGGGAGGACCTGGTCCAGGTCGTGGCGGGACACGCGGACCTACGCGACGACGACGACCGGATACCCCCGGCCCTCACCGCCGCGTTGACCAGCCGACTCGGCTTGGTGCCGGACGCCGGGGACGTGTTGCGGACCGCCGCACTACTCGGCACCGAGTTCACCGTCACCGATCTCAGCGTCGTGCTCGGCCGGCCGGTGCGGGCCCTCGCCGACGTGGTGCAGAGAGCCGTCGCAGCCCGCATCCTCGCCGGCTCCGGACAGCGAATGACCTTCTGCCACCCACTGATCCGCCAAGCCCTGCACGACGCCGTCGCGCTGCCACTACGTCGCGCACTGCACCTCGACCTGGCCCGGGAGTTGGCCGCCGCAGCCGCCGAACCGCTCACCGTGGCACACCAACTGGAAGCGGCAGGCGGCGTCGAGAACCGGTGGGTGCCCGACTGGCTCCAGAAATCCGCCCACACGCTGACCCACGCCGACCCGGCACTCACGGTCCGGCTGCTGCGCACCCAACTCGGACAACTCCCCGCAGACGACCCGCACCAGGCCCCACTGAGCGTCGCGCTGGCCCGCTCACTACAGCTGCTCGGCCGGTGGGAGGAGGCCGCCGACCAGGCCCGCGCAGCCCTCGCCTCGTCCACCGGGCTGGACGCCCACGGCGAACTGCACTGGCTGCTGATCCGCGCGCTCAACAACAGCGGGAAAACCGACGAGGCCGAACTGATCCTGCGACAGACACTCACCCGACCGGCGGCGATACCCGAACCCTGGCACGGACGCCTCCTGGGCACCCTCGCCCTGATCAGCCGGGCCGGCGCCGGCGGACCGAGCGAAGCCGAGACCCTCGCCGGGGAGGCCCTCGACTCCGGCCGCCGCTGCGCCGACGACTGCGCGATCGCCGGCGCCAGCGTCGTGCTGTCCCTCACCCACTCCGACCGGCGCGACCACCCGGCCGCACTCCGGTACGCCGAACAGGCCCTCACCGCCCTCGTCGGTCACCCCGACCACCCGGAACTGGAGATGTTCGCCCTGCACTGCCGCGTCGTGAGCCTGCAGAACATGGCCCGATGGCGGGAAGCCGACAGGGTGCTGCAGCTGTCCCGGGAAATCCGCCGCCGCGCCCACGACATCGCCGCCGGCTCCATCAGCGTCACCGAGGCGATGCAGCACTACTGGATCGGCCGCTGGGACGAGGCACTGACCGCACTGACCCCGGTCGCCGACGACCCCTGCGGCCCGTTCTACCCGGGCCTGCACCGGGGTGGACCCGCACTGCTACGACGGGGCGTCACCGCGCTGATCGCCGTCCGACGCGACGACCGCACGCTCGCCGAAACCCACCTGCACTCCGACCCGGGCGTGCCCGCCGACCGCAGCACCGAGCAGGACAGCGAAGGATTCCTTCTCGCCGCCCGGGCCGTCCACGCCGAACAGCAGGGCGAACCGGAACGGGGCACCGCCCTGCTCGCCACCATGCTGCAGCACCGACCCGACAGCGGAACGGCCCCCCACCACCCGTGGTTCGCGGACCTCATCCGCATGGCGTCGGCCTGCGCGGACACCTCGACCGTGACGGCCACCCTCGACCTGACCCGCCTGTGGACCGAGACCGAGCAGACACCGGGGCGGGCCGCGACCATGCGGCAACGCTGCATCGGCCTGGCCAACGAGGACCCCGGACCACTACGTACAGCCGTGCAGCACTACCGGTCAGCCGGCCCCAGAACCGAGTTGGCGGCGACCCTCGAAGACCTCGCAGTGGTTCTGGCCGGCCACGGCGCGACCGACGAGTGCCGGGCGGCCGCCACCGAAGCGATCGGACTGTACAGCCGGATGGGCGCGACCTGGGACGTCCGTCGCACCGGGGCGCGACTACGGGGCAGGGGAGTACGCCGAGGGGTCAGCGGCCCCCGCACGCCCCGCCCGGTGTCGGGCTGGGCGGCACTCACCGCCACCGAACGGCGCGTCGCCATGCTCGTCGCCGAGGGCCGCTCCACGCCGGAGATCGCCGCCACGATGCTCCTGACCCGCCGCACGGTTCAGACGCACATCTCCCGCGCCCTGCACAAACTCGGGCTGCAGAGCCGCAACCAGATCGCCCGGGAGGTGCTACGCAACGCCGGTGCCCGATGACGGATGACTCGCCGACCTTCCGTCGGTTTTCAGCGTCAGCTGACGCATGTCTCATTCGTCCACCCCGGGAAAGCTGTCCCGCATGACCGTCCCCACCCAGCCGGACGACACCACAGCCCCCCACACCACGATCCTGATCGCACTCGAAGGCGGCCCGGCGAGCCTGCCACCCGAGCTGCGCAGCCAGCGGATCTCACCGGACGCACCAAAGGTGAAGATCCCCCACAACGGCGGCTACGAACACTTCGAACGCCCCGACGACAGCGACGCCGAGCCGCTCGTCTTCCACTGGGCGTACCGGTCCCGCATCGCGGAGTAGCTGGCCGGGAACCTGCCCTGGCCCGGCGGCCCGGGCCGGGGACGACCGCAGCGTCCACCCCGGATCGCAGGCCGCACGTACGTCGATTGTCCCTGCGCCGTCACGGCGCGCCACAGCCCGACCAGCGGGATGGAAACGAGGGTGACGCACATGGTGGATTCTGTCTTCGTCATGCCCGGCACGGTGGCTGCCCCCCGTACGGGCACCCTGCGCGACCTGCACAGCCGCTACGAAACGGTCCGCGAGGCACTGACCCGCATCGACAAGGCAGCCCGCGAGATGGGGCTGCCCGACATCAGCACCCGCCTGATCGAGGACGTCCCCGGCGAACGCCCCTACAGCCCCGAGGTGCACTACCTGGAGATCTTCGCGGTCAGCCTCGCCACGTACCACCTGCTCGTCGCCGAGGGCATCGAACCGGTCGCGATCGTGGGACAGAGCATCGGGGAACTGTGGGCCCTCGCCGCCGCCGGACACGTCTCGGTGGGCGACGCCGCGCGCCTGGCGGTGGCCCGCTCCCAGGCACTGACCCGCCAGGCCTGGCCGGGCACCATGCTCGCCGTCGGGGTCGACGGCCGCCGGGCGGAATCACTCGCCGGACTGATCGGCCACCCACACCTGGTGCTGGCCTGCGAAAACACCCCCCGGCAAAGTGTCCTCAGCGGACCGCGACGGCAGATCGACGAGGCCGAGCGGGTGGCCGAGGCCCTCGGCTGGCCCAGCGTCCGCCTCGACGTCCCGCACCCCACCCACACCCCGGCGGTCGCCCAGGCCGCCCGGGACCTGCGGGCCACCGCACCCCGCGTGTCCTACGGCGGCGGACGGTGGCGGGTGACCTCACCATGGCTCGGCCGGGACATCGGCGACGAGGACCCTGTCGAACTGGTGGCCGGCGCACTCACCGCCCAGGTCCGGATGCTGCACACGGTCCGCGCCCTGCACGCCGCCGGCGCGGACACGTTCATCGAATGCGGGCAGTGGCCGGTCGTCACCCGATTCGTCGAGGCGTCGGTCCCGGGCGTCCAGGCGGTCGTACCGCTGAGCGAACACGACCCGGTCGCGGCCGTCCGGGCGCTTCTCGCCAGCCGCACCGACACGGCCCCGCCCCCGGTGCGGACGCCGGTGCCCCCACCTGTCCCGCCGTCTCCCGTCTCCGTCGCGCCTGCTCCACCCGTCGTGCCCCCTGCGCCCGTCGTGCCTGCGCCGCCCGTCCCGGCCCCCGCCGCGCCGGCCGCCCCCGCTGTCCCGGCGCCGCCACCCGTCACGGCCGCCGCCCCCGCTGCGCCGTCCGTCCTGACACCGCCGACGCCACAGACAGCGGTGACACCGGCCTCCCCGCTCACGGTCGACCCACCCCAACCCGCACCGGACGCCGACCAGCAGTACGCCACCGTCCTGGCCGAGATCCGCGCCCTCTACGGCGACTACCTGGGCTACCCGCCGGAACTGCTCGGCGACGACGACGGCCTGGAATCCGACCTGGGCGTGGAGTCACTCAAACAGGTCGCCCTGCTCAGCCGGGTCGCCGACCGGTACGGCCTGCCGGACCTGCGCGCCAACACCTCCCTGCTCACCGTCGGCACCCTCAAGCGGATCGCACAGGCCGTCGTCCAGGCGCAGGCAGAGGCGACCGCCCGATGACCGACACACCAGCCCTGCACGGCCGGATCGCGTTGGTGACCGGCGCGGCCAAAAGCCTCGGCGCGGACATCGTCCGTCGACTCGCCGCCTGCGGCGCACACGTCATCGTCAACTACTTCCACTCCGTCGAACAGGCCGAACTGCTGCGCACCGAACTGGCCGAAGCCGGCCTCAGCGCGGAGTTCATCCGGGCCTCGGTGGCCAAACGCGGCGAGATCGACCGCATGTTCGACCTGATCCGGCAACGCCACGGCGGTCTCGACCTCCTCGTCAACAACGCGGCCGGCGGCGCGTTCCTGCCCCTGTTCGACGTCGACGACACCTACTGGCAGCGGGCCTGGGCCACCAACGTCATGGGCGCCTACCACTGCTCCCGCCGGGCCGCCGAACTGATGACCGGCCGCCGGGGAGCAGCCATCCTCTGCCTGTCCAGCGTCGGTGCCCACCAACCGGTCCCCGGCTACGGCCCCGGCGGCGTCACCAAAGCCGCCCTGGAATCCCTCGTCCGGTACCTGGCCCTGGAACTGGCCGACCAGGACATCCGGGTCAACACCGTACTGCTGGGCTCCGTCGCCAGCGAGATCGTCGTCAACCTCGACAACCCGGCCGCCGCCCTCGGAGACTCGCCACGCGCCAGCGACCTGACACGCCGCACCATCTCCACCCCCGAAGCGGCCCGGCTGCTCGTCCACCTCCTGCACCCGGACACCGGATTCATCACCGGGCAGACCCTCGTCGCCGACGGCGGCATCAGCATCGGCGGCATGCAGGGCCTACGACTGCACAGCAAACTCGCCGCGCAGGTCGGCGTGCCCACCCGAACCCTGCCGCCACTTCCCACCACAGCAACCAGCGCTGCCGAACCGGCCCCAGCGACCACCGCGACCGTCGCCGCACCGCAACCGGCCCCCGCCACCGCGACACCACGCCCGGTGCGGGACCCGCAGCCGGACAGCCCACAGACCGGCCCCGAACACGACCCGGACGCCGTCGCGGTGGTCGGCCTCGGGGTGGTCCTGCCCGGCACCAACAACCCCGCCGACCTCTACCACCGGCTCCGCGAAGGCGCCCTGCTCGCCAGCGAACCGTCCGCCTTCGACCTGCGGCACTTCTGGTCGGCCAGCGCGACGGACACCGACAGCTTCTACATCCGCGAAGCCGGCTACGTGCAGGGGTTCGTCCCCGACCCCGCCTCCGTCGCCGAACCCGACGGATTCCTCGGCCATCCCGGCTGGCCGCGCACCACCCGGTGGCTGCGCCACTGCACCGTCCAGGCCCTGACCGGAGTACACCGCCGGCCCGGCGACCGGTGGCTCGCCGCGACCACCGGCATCCACGACCAGACCGGACTCGGCACGCAGGGCGTCGTCCTCGGCGACGAATACCGACGCCTCATCCGCGACGCCATCCAGCGCAGCGGCGACGACGACTGGCTCGCCGAACTCGCCGACCACGCCATCAGCGCCCACTACGGCGGCGACGGCGGCAACCCGCTGGCCTACCTACCCGCCTCGGTCTCCCGCAACGCGCTGCGCGGCCTGATCCCGCACGACGCCCAACACCTGACCCTCGACGCGGCCTGCGCCACCGGACTGTTCTGCCTCGACGCCGCCGTCAAAGCCCTCCGCGAGGGAAGCTGCGACGTGGCGCTCGTCGGCGGCACCTCGGTGATCGAACCGATCGGCTTCACCCTCTTCTGCCGCGCCCAGGGCATCACCGCCAGCGGCCGCATCCGCCCCTTCGACCAGGCGGCCGACGGGACACTGATCGGTGAGGGCGCCGTCATGCTCGCCCTGAAACCGTACGCCCGCGCGGTAGCCGACGGAGACCACATCCACGGCGTCGTCCTCGGCACCGGACTCGCCGCCGACGGCCGGGGCAAGGGCATCCACGCGCCCGCCACCCGGGGACAGGAACTGGCGATCAGCCGGGCCTGGGCCGACGCCGGCGTCGACGCCGCAGACGTCGACTGGGTGGTGGCCCACGGCACCGGCACCCCCGTCGGCGACGAGGTCGAACTGCGCTCCCTGCTGGCACGACTCGGCGAGCGGGACCGGCCGTGCCTGCTGACGTCGAACAAGCAGGTCTTCGGCCACACCGGTGTGCTGGCCGGGCTGGTGTCGGTGGCGCACGCGCTGGTCGCCCTCGCCCACCGCACGATCCCCGGCCACACCGTCGTCACCGACCCCCACCCGCTGCTGGGCGACGGCACCCGACTCACGGTGCCGGTCACCGACGCACCTTGGCCGGTCGACGAAACCCGCCCCCGGATGGTCGGGGTGTCCTCGTTCGGCCTCGGCGGAGCCGACGCCCACGTGGTGCTCGCCGACCGGATACCGACGACCCGACCCGCCCCCCGACCGTCGCCGCCCGACCACACCCCCGACACCGAAGATCTCGTCGTCGTCGGCTGGAACACCCACCTGCCCGGCCTGGACCGCGACCGGGTGCCCGCCTGGCTCGTCGGCGACGGCCCCACCCCGCAGCCCAGCTTCGGCAGCCCCTACCCGCTGCCGTCCCCCCTCGACGTGCGGATCCCACCCCGCACGATGCGGCACATGGACCCGGCCCACCTGATGATGCTCCAAGCCCTCGGCCCCCTCCTGACCGACCTCGGCGAGCCGGGAACCACGCTGCGACCCAGCACCGCGATCCTGGTCGGGGCCAGCCTGCCCACCACACACAACGCCCGCGCCGCCCTGCGGGTCCACGCGCAGGAGTGCGCCGCCACATTCGACCTGCTCCCCGACCCCGGGCAGGCCCAGACACTGCGCGACTACCTCGCCAAGGCCCTCGCTGACGCCGGCGACGTCGTTCCCGACGAACTCAACGAGGACGACTTCACCGGCGCCGTGTCCTGCATCCTGTCCGGCCGGGCCGCCAACTACTACGACCTCCGGGGCTTCGGCACCAGCGTCTACGCCCACCGCGACTCCACCCACTGCGCACTCGACCTGGCCCTGCGCCAGCTCCGTCACCGGACCTGCGACCTGGCCCTCGTCGGCGCGGTGAGCCTACGGCCGATCAGCGGATGGGACCGGCACCTGGACACCCTCGTACCGGCGGGCCGCATCGTCGCCGAAGGCGCCGCCGTCGTCGCCGTCGCCCGCCGCTCCACCGCCCGGGAACACGGCCTGCCCATCCTGGGCACCCTCACCACGACACCCGAGCGCACCGCCGACGACCCGACCCACACCCTGCCCGCCGCCGCCGGCACCGACCGCACCTACCTGGCCCTCGACGCCCTGCTGGCGGTGCTCCGGGCCGTCGTCACCGGCACCGACACCGTCGTGTCACCGGCCGCCCCCGGATCACCCACGATCCGGTTCGCCGGACCGACCGGCCCCGACCCCCGCCAGGCCGGCCCGGAACCCGCCGAACAGCCCATCGGCCGCCGGCAGACCCTCCACCTGCGGCCGGTGACCCCACCGGACCCCCACGGGCCGGCGGTCCCCGCCGCAAGCATCGTGGTCACCGACACCCCGGACCTCGCCGCCGCCGTCACCGGCCCCGACATCGCCATCTGGTCACCGAGACCGGGCGTCGACACCGCCACCCACGTACCACCCGACGCCGCCACCGACGCCCTGGCCGACCTCCCGTTCGTCCCCCGCCACGTCCGGATCCTCACCCGCCTGCAAGACCCTGACGACGACACCGAAGCCGCCCGCCTGGAGGACCTCCAGGACCTCGCGTTCACCACCATCCAGGCCGCGCTACCCGCCCTACGGGCCGGCGGATCACTGGCCGCCGTGCTGCTCACCGCACTGCCACGGGCAACGACCCACCCCCTCGCCGGCCTGTTCACCGGACTCGTCCGCTCCGTGCGGGCCGAAGTGCCGCAGTGCAGCGGAAACACCCTGATCACCGACACGTCGCACACCCCGACCGCCCTGGCGCAACTGGCCCGGGCCGCGACCGCCCGCGTACCGACGCACACCCTCGCCTGCCGCGGACAGACCTGGTACGAACTCGCCGTCGCCGACGACGAGCCCCCGCCCCAGGCGCAGGAAACCGCCCTGCCCCCCGGCGCGGTCGTCGTCGCCTTCGGCGGAGCCCGGGGCATCACCCCCGAACTCCTCGACGCCGTCGCCCGCACCACCGACCGACCCCACCTGTACATCATCGGCCGCACCCCACTACCGGACACCGACGACGACCTGCCACCCCAGGCCGCGTTCATCGCCGCCGGACGCCGCGACAACCCCGACGCGTCGCTGCGGGACCTCAAGACCGCCTACGAACGCGCCCAGGCCCGCCTGGAGGTACGCCGGACCGTGCGCCGGCTCACCGAACTGTGCGGACCCGACCGGGTCCACCACCGCGTCGGCGACGTCCTCGACGCGGACCGGACCACAGCGGTCCTCGACGAGGTCATGGACCGGCACGGACGCATCGACCTGCTCATCAACACCGTCCTGGACCTACGCTCCCGGGCCCTGCACGCGAAGACCCTCACCGACTTCCGGGCCGTACGAGCCACCAAAGCCACCGGCTACCGCAACCTCAAACGCGCCCTGACCGGCCGGCCACCCCGCATCTGGTGCAACTTCAGCACCCTGGCCACCCTCGCCCCCGCCCCCGGAGACGTCGACTACTGCGCCGTCAACGAATACCTGGCCCACGCGAGCGCCTGGGCCGACCGCACCGCACCCGCCGGACACCGCGAACTCGCCATCCTCTGGAGCGGCTGGCGGGAGGTCGGCGTCGCCAGCAGCACCGCCATGCAGGAAACCCTGCGCCGCAACCGGATGGACGCCTACATCAGCAGCAGACAGGGCGCCGCCCAGTTCCTCGACGCCGTGACCCGCCCCGGCAACGGCGCGGCGGTCTTCTTCATCCGCGACGAGGAACGCGTCCTGCTGGGGGAGCGGGGAATCAGCACCGACGCCACCGGTGGCCCGCTGCCACTGCCCGTACCGGACGCCCCGCCACCCACCCCACCCGACCCGACCCTGGCCACGCCACTGCTCGACGGCGTGCTGCTGCGCGGCCACCGCTGGGCGGTGTTCACCAAGACCTGGGAACCACACACCCTCGCCGAACACGACGGCCGGTGGATGCGCCACCACCGGGTCAACGGAGAGTACGTCCTGCCCGGCACCTTCGCCCTCGAAGCCGCCGCCGGCGCCGCCGCGTACCTCTGCCCCGACCTCACCGTCACCGGATTCCGTGACCTGGCCTGCCACACGTCGGTCACCGTCAGGTCCGCCGGACCACCCCGCACCATCACGGTGGAGGCCCGCCTCACCGACCGGTCCCCGAACCAGGCAGTGGTGACGGTGCGGATCACCACCAACCGGATCGGCCGCAACGGCAAGGTCCTGCGCTTCAACGACCTGCTCTGCGAAACGACAGTCGTGCTCACCGACCGGCACCCCGCACTGCCCGCACCGACCGACCGGACGACGCACCGCCCCGAACCGGACTTCACCATGCCGGTCTACTCCGACGACCTGCCCATCACCCTCAGCGGCCCGTTCGCCGGAACCGGCGACTACGCCCGAGGAGCGGACGGCACGAGCGCCACCTTCCGCCTCGACCACCAGGCATGGAGCCCGGCCCTGGCCGGAATGACCGTACCGGCGATCCTGCTGGACGCCATGGTGCACCTGCTGCTCCTGCCACCCCACGGCGACCGGCCACCCCAGGTCGGCCCGATGGCCGGCATCGAGACCGTCGACCTCGGCGGGCCCGGCAACGACTGCCAACTCAGCGCCGCCCACCCGACGATCCGACTGCACTGCCGCTTCGCCGACGGCACGCTGACCGCCTCCACCCCCCACGGCCACGTCCTGGCCCGCATCACCGGGGTCAGCGCACACGCCACCGACCACAGCGGAAGGCTGATCCGGCCGCACGCCGACACCCCCCAACCGGTCCTTCCCTGACTCCGAGGAGACAACGGTGTTGTGGCACGACATCACGATCGCCGGAACCGGATCCTGGATACCCCCGATCCGACCCGAACACGACCCGTGGGACGGCACCCGGGCCCCCCGACCGTCCATGGCCGCCACCAACGGATTCACCTCCGCAGCCGTCTCGACCGGAGAGACCGCGACCCAGATGGCGGCCCGGGCCGCCCTGCTGGCACTACACCACGCCCGGGTCCCCAGCACCGACGTGAGCCTGCTGGCCCACGCCACCTTCCAGGACGAGGACCACTACACACCCGCGCCCTACCTGCTGCGGGTCCTCGGAGCCACCCGCAGCACCGGCATCGAGGTCGGCGCGGCCAGCGACGGCGGCGCGGCGGCCCTGGTGACCGCCGCCGAACACCTGACCGCCCAACCCACCGCCCCGGCGGCCCTGGTCACCGCCGCCGCCCGCTTCCCCCACCAGCGGTGGGCCCACGTCCGCGACATCGGCTACGTCGCCGGCGACGCCGGCGCAGCCGCCGTACTCACCCGCGGCACCGGCTTCGCCCGACTACTGGCCACCGCCCAGGCCACCGAACCGCAACTGGAGGTGCTCACCCGCGCCGGTGAACACGACGCCGCCGCCGGCGCCGGACGACGCTTCCTCGCCGAACAGACCGGACTCCTGCCCCACATCGACACCCTGCAACGCCGCACCCGCCACTGCGTCGACACCGTCCTCGACGAGACCGGCCTGACCCCCGCCGACATCTCCCACGTGGTGGCCATCGCCATCGGCTCGGCCGTGCTCGACCTGGTGCTCTCCGGACCCCCGCTGCACCGCCGCGCCACCGACACCAACTGGACCTTCGGCCGCCACCTGGGCCACGCCGGCCCGTGCGACGTCCTGCTCGCCCTCGACCGGATGTTCCGCACCGGCGCACTACGGGTCGGCGAACGCGTCCTCGTCGTCAGCTTCGGCCTCGGCTTCCGCTGGACCACCGCCCTGCTCGAGATCACCCGCCCGCCGCCGGCGCGACGACGGCAGACCGGAAAACGAGGTAACCCATGACCGAGACGACGACCACCACGTCGATACCCCTGGCACCCGGCGCACTACCCCTGCTCGGACACGCACTGCCCCTGCTCCGGGACCCGCTGGCGTTCATCCGCTCCCTGGCCGGATACCCGACGATGGTGCGGGTCCGGCTGGGCCCGACCTCCGCACTGCTCATCTGCGACCCGACCCTGACCCGGCACGTCTTCGTCAACGACCGCACCTTCGACAAGGGCGGCCCGATCTACGACCGGATCCGGGAGGTCATCGGCGACGGACTGTCCACCTGCCCGTACCCCCTGCACCGGCGGCAACGGCGGCTGTGCCAACCGTCGTTCCACCCACGACGCCTGCACGGTTACGCGGCCGTGTTCGGCCGGGCCTCCGACACCGCCGCCGGCTCCTGGCAGGACGGGCAGGTCCTCGACGTCACCCGGGAAATGATGACCCTCACCACCCAGGCCACCATGGAGACCATGTTCAGCGGGTCCCTCCCCGCAGAAACGCTGCGCCGGGCCCTGGCCGACACCAACACCGTGGTGAGCGCCTTCTTCCGCCGCATGATGACCCCCGCCCTGCTGCGCCGGCTACCGACGCCCGGCAAACGCCGCTACGACCAGGCCCGGGGCCGGCTCTTCGCCACCATCACCGACATCGTCGCCGCCCGCCGCGCCGACCCCACCGACCACGCCGACCTGCTCTCCGCACTCGTCGCCGCAGTCGACGTGGAAAGCCACGAGCACGAGCAGCAACTCAGCGACTCCGAACTGGCCGACCAGGCCCTCACCTTCTTCCTCGGCGGCATGGAAACCACCGCCATCACCCTCGCCTGGTCCCTGTACCTGATCGCCACCCACCCGGACGTCCAACGCCGCCTGCACGCCGAGACCGACGCCGTCCTGGCCGGCGCCCTGCCCGGCCCCGACCACCTGCCCCGCCTCGACCTGGCAGCCCGGGTGGTCACCGAAACCCTCCGCCTCTACCCGCCCGCCTGGATGATGACCCGCACCGTCACCCGCGAGGCCGAACTCGACGGGGTACGGCTACGCCGCGGCGACACCCTCGTGCTCAGCCCCTACCTGATCCACCGCCGACCCGACCTGTACACCGACCCGACCCGCTTCGACCCGGACCGCTGGCTCGACACCTCACCCGACCGGGCCAGCTACGTCCCGTTCGGCGCCGGCGCACGCAAGTGCATCGGGGACCAGTTCGCCCTCACCGAGGCGATCCTCGCCCTGACCTCCGTGGCGGCCCGCTGGGAGTTGACCCCGGTCAGCGACGAACCCTTCCGCCCCAAGGTGGAAACCAGCCTGAGCTCGCGCGGACTGCGCCTGCGGCTGCGGCGTCGCCCGACGCAGACCACCGACACGCCGCCAGCCGCCACCTCGCAGCCCGCGCCCGTGCCGCCGGCCCCGGGCGTCTGCCCGGTCGCCCACTAGGAGAACACCCATGAAAACACTGGTCAAACAACTACTGCGCAGCCGCGAGATCCGCCGGCACACCGCCGCGCCGGCCGACCGGCTCCACCCACCCACCCGTCCCGACCCGAACGGGTGGTTCTGCGTGGCCTTCTCCGACGAGGTCCGCCCCGGGACCATCACCACCCGCCCCATCATGGGCGGCGAGGTGGTCCTCTACCGGACCCCCCGCGGACTGCTGCGTGCGGTCCGTCCCCGCTGCCCCCACCTCGGGGCACACCTGGGCGTCGGTGGCACCCTCGACGGGGAGGACCTCGTCTGCCCCTTCCACCGGTTCGCCTTCGACCCCTCCGGGACCTGCGTACGCACCGGCTACGACCTGCCGCCACCCAAGGCGACCCTGACCCAGTTCCCCGTCTGCGAGGCCAACGGATCGGTCTACGTGTGGTGGCACGCTCTCGGCCTCGCACCGCAGTGGCAGGTGCCGGTCTTCGGCATGGACGAGCGGCAACCCTTCAGCCACAACACCTTCGACATCGCCGGTCACCCGCAGGACGTCATCGAGAACGCCTTCGACTGGGGTCACCTGCCGGCGCTGCACGGGCTGCGGGACCTGGTCATCGAGGGAACACCGGTGATGGGGGAGCCGGTCAGCACCGTCACCGCCACCGCCCGGGGCACCGTCATGCGCCAGATCCGCCAGTCCTACACCCTCACCGTCATCGGCCTGGCCACCATCGCGGCCCGCACCCGACTGCCCAACGGCGCGGGCGACCTCCACGTCATGCTCCACGCGACCCCCACCACCCCGGGCCGGATCCACCTCCGGTTCGGCACCAAGCTGGAGCTGGCCGGTCTGCCGTTCCTGCCCGAACGGGCCGCCCGGGCCACGGCGATGCCCGTCGCCCGGCTGCTCAGCGCGATCGCCCAACGGGTCGCCTCGGTCGACACCGGCGCGGACCTGCTGATGTGGCACCACCAGGAGCACGTCGAACAACCGAAACTCGCCCGCGGGGACGGCCCCATCGGTCGGTACCGGCAGTGGGCACGGCAGTTCTACACCGACCCCGCCCCCGGCGGCCCCAGCGACGGCACCGCCACCGAGGCGTCCACCGCCAACGGCGCGTCCACCGCCAACGGATCGTCGGTCGCCAACGGGTCACCGGCCGCCAACGGATCGTCGGCCGTCAACGGATCACCCGTCGACGAACGGAAGGCGGACCACTCCGAGGTGTGACCGTGGCCGTCGCGGCCTGCGAAGCGGGCCGGGCAACGAAGGGAGACCCTGGTGACGGGGCAGAACACAACGCCGGACACCGCGCAACGACTGGCGGTGCTCGGCGCGGGCGTGATGGGGACGGGCATCGCCGCGCTGGCGACCGGGCACGGCATCGCCGTGTCGATGATCGACGTCGACCCGCACCGGCTGGCCGAGGCCACCGCCCGCGTCGACCGGCACGTCCGGACCGCCCGGCTGATGGGAGCCCTACCGCAGGACCTCCGACCCGGCCCGCTCGACGTCGGACCGTCCCTCACGGACGTCCCGACCGGGCGGACCGGCACCCTCACCGCCGTGGTCGAGGCGGTCACCGAGGACCCGAACGCCAAGGCGAAGGTCCTCGCGGACATCTCCGCCCTGGTGGCACCCGGCACCCCGGTGGTGTCCAACACCTCATCCATCCCCATCGACGAACTGGCCCGGTCGGTGGCACGACCCGAGGACCTGATCGGCAGCCACTTCATGAACCCGCCCTACCTGATCCGCACCGTCGAAGTGATCCGGGGCCCACGCACCGGCCCGCACACCCTGGACGCGTTACGCCTGCTGCTCGCCGCCCTGGGCCGCGAGCCGGTGGTGGTCGAGGACGCCCCCGGCTTCGTCACCAGCCGCATCCTGCACCCCATGATCAACACTGCGGTCCGGGTGGTGGCCGCCGGCACGGCCAGCGTCGAATCCGTCGACACCCTCCTGCAGGGATGTCTGGGACATCCGACCGGTCCGCTGCGCACCGCCGACCTCATCGGCCTGGACAACCTGGTCGACTCCCTGTGGGTGCTGCACGAACGAACCGGCGACGAGAACTGCCGCCCCTGCGAGCTGCTGCTGGCCAAGGTCCGGGCCGGACACCTCGGCCGCAAGAGCGGGCAGGGGTTCTACCACTACGAGGGAGACCTGCGATGACTGTGCCATCCGACCAGGAAGTGTCGGACACCGGCAACCCTGCCGACACCCTCGCACCGGAGCTGGCACGCTTCCTGACGGCGCGTACCGGACGGTCCTGGCCACCGGACACGGACCTCTTCGCCACCGGCGGGCTGTCGTCCCTGTTCGCGATGGAACTGGTGGTGCACCTGGAACAGACGTACGGGGTCACCGTGCGCGGCGCCGACCTCCGGCTGGACAACTTCCGGACGCTGCGCCGAATGGTCGCCCTGGTCGACCGGCTCCGCACCGGCGAATCCGGAGACCACGGTGCCTGACCCCACCGCCGCGCCCGCCCGGGCCGCCACGCTCGTCGCCCACCCGGCCGGCGACCCGGACGGCCGACGAGCGACGACCCACGAAGGAGCCGCCGTGACCAACGAGGCCCCGCCCGCGCCACCCGTGACCGTCAAGTGCCTGGTCTGGGACCTCGACGACACCCTCTGGCAGGGCGTCCTGCTCGAAGACGAGCAGGTCGTGCTCCCCGACCCGATCCGGGCGGTGATCACCGGCCTCGACGCCCGGGGCATCCTCCAGTCGGTGTGCAGCCGCAACGACCACGAACCGGCCTGGGCCCGACTGTGCGCGCTCGGCGTCGCCGAGTACTTCGTGGCACCGCAGATCGGGTGGGGACGCAAGTCCGACGCCGTGCGGCGCATCGCCGACCAGCTCGGCTTCGCACTCGGCACCATCGCCTTCATCGACGACCAGCCCACCGAACGGGCCGAGGTCTCCTACCACCTTCCGCAGGTGCGCTGCTACGACGCCGGCACGGCCACCACCCTGCTCGACCGCCCCGAGTTCACCCCGACATCGGTGACGGTCGACGCCCGCCGCCGCCGGCAGATGTACCAGGCCGGTCAACGGCGGGCTGACGAGCAGGCCCGGTTCACCGGCCCCGCACAGGACTTCCTCCGCTCACTGGAACTGGCGATGCACATCCGGCGGGCCGACGCCGCGACCCTGTCCCGGGTCGAGGAGCTGACCCTGCGAACCAGCCAGATGAACGCGACAGGCGTGCACTACCCGGACCGGACGCTGCGGACCCTGATGGCCGACCCCCGCCACGAGGTTCTGGTCACGACGCTGACCGACCGGTTCGGGCCGCACGGCGCGGTCGGCGTGCTGGTCCTGGAGAAGCACCCCGAGGTGTGGCACCTGCGGCTGCTCGCCACCTCCTGCCGGGTGGTGTCCTTCGGCACCGGTACGGTCCTGCTGACCTGGCTGGTGGACCAGGCCGCCCGCGCCGGGGCACACCTGATCGCCGACTTCCGACCCAACGACCGTAACCGGATCATGGAGGTCGCCTACCGGTTCGCCGGCTTCGACGAGGAACCCTGCGCGTGCCGGGACCGCATCGCCGGCGACGTCGACCGCGCCGTCCAGCGACTACACCTGGTGGCCCGCCGGCAACCCGCGCCGTCGACGTTCCAGCTGACCGCCCCCGACCTGGCTGGCCCGGCGTCCGTCGGCGCGGGCTGACCGCCCACACCCCCGGCCCGTAAGACCCGGTCACGGCCGACGGATCGTCGAGCGTAGGGCGGACCGCTCAACCGTTCCGGCGTTCGAGCTCGTGCCAGCGGGCGAGCAGTGCCCGGCGGTAGGCCCGGGCCCGGGCGAGCAGCACGCCCGCCACGACGGTCAGGGCCACGCCGAGACCGCCGACAGCGAGAACGCCTGCGGGCCCGGCACGCATCACGGCGACCGTCACCATGCCGACCGTCATCAGGACGCTGAAGGTGACCGCGAGCCAGGCGGCGATCACCCGGTCGACAGCGAACAGCGGGCGGCGGGCCAACGCCCAGCCCGCGAACCCGGCCCACGCCATCCCGACACCGATCATCGCGAGGAACGCGATCCTGGTCCGTAGCGGCAACTCGCCGGGTTCGGTGGCCAGCAGCAGGCCGATGGTCACGGCCGCCGCCAGGCCACCGAGCCCAGCCACGAGGAGGCCGACGCGTCGCGGCAGCGACAGCCCCCGCATGACGTCGTCAGGGCCGTACGAGGGACCCTCGGTCATCCTGAATACCCCTTCTCGATCATGTGGTCACGCAGCATCCGGCGCGCGCGGAACAACCGGGACTTCACCGTCCCCACCGGGACTGCCAGCACCTGCGCACACTCCTCCAATGCCAGGTCGTACAGATAGAACAAGATCAGCACCTCACGCTCGCAGACGGGCAACCCCGCCAGGCATTCGGTGACCTGCGCCTGGTCCAACACCGCGGCGACGTCGTCGTCCCCCGCCTGCGCACCGTCGGGCGGATCGGCCCGGCGGTACGTGTCCCGCAGGTGATCCATCACCGAACGCCGAGCGATCGTGAACAGCCACGGCGCGAACCGGTCCGGCTCCTTGAGGGCCGGCAGCGCCTTCAGCACACCGGCCCACACCTCCTGGCTCACATCGTCGGCCAGGCCGGTTCGGTCGAGCATCCGCCGCACATAGCGCCACACCGGCTCGTGCCAGTACCCGACCAGCTCGGCCAGCGACCGCCGGTCTCCCAGCTGCGCCCGCACCACGAGTAGCGCGTCGCGTCTGACCCGATCCACATCGTCTCCGCCCGGATTGCCTGCCACACCCCTACAGTCGCCCGGCAGGCCGCCGAGGTTCACGGCATCCGCCCGTCGACAGATCCGGACGTCGTCGGGCCGATGTGCTCGACACCTGATCCCACATCCCGACCGGCTTTGTTGCAAAATAGTGGCAACAGCTAAACTGCGGCAGCAAGACGGAGGACATCCATGGTCACCTACACCCTGCCCGATATGCCCTACGACTACGGCGCGCTTGAACCGGCCATGTCCGGCGAGATCCTGGAACTGCACCACAGCAAGCACCACGCGGCGTACGTCAAGGGCAGCAACGACGCCCTGGAACAGCTCGCCGAAGCCCGCGACAAGGGCGACTTCACGGCCCTGGTCGGGCTGGAGAAGACGTTCGCGTTCAACCTGTCCGGGCACGTACTGCACTCGATCTTCTGGAACAACCTCTCCCCGGACGGCGGCGACCGCCCCGACGGAGAGTTGGCGGCGGCCGTCGACGAGCACTTCGGCTCGTTCGAGGGCTTCGCCGGGCAGCTGTCGGCGGCGACCAAAAGCGTGCAGGGCTCCGGCTGGGGGATCCTCGCCTGGGAACCGCTCGGTCAACGCCTGATCGTCGAGCAGGTCTACGACCACCACGGCAACGTCGGACAGGGCTCGACGCCGCTGCTGGTCTTCGACGCCTGGGAGCACGCCTACTACCTGCAGTACCGCAACGTCCGCCCGGACTACGTCGACCGGCTGTGGGGCCTGGTCGACTGGGCCGACGTCACCGCCCGCTTCGACGCCGCCCGCGCCACGGGTCCCACGCTCTGAACCCGGTGAGCGCACCCACCCCCGCCGCGGCGGAGCTGGTCCAACGCGCCGCCGGGGTCATCGCCGCCACCCACCGCGGCGACCACGCCGGCGCCGAGGAACTCCTCGCCGCGTTCGCCGGCGAGCAGGCCCGAACCCTCGGCTTCTACCTGCTCGCCGACCTCGCGCTCGGCCTCGTCCGGGCCGGCAGCGGGCAGTCGATGGACGAACTGGTGCGGGAGCTGTCCCTACTCGTCGCGAACACCGCCGGTCAACCACCACCGGCCGCGGTCTGACAGCGGGGTCCCCGTGTCGCTCGTCGGGCACGGGGACCCCGCGCAGCGCCGGCCGGACCACGGCGGGCCGCCGATCCAGGGCCAGCCGCGCGACAGTGCCGTCAGCCGTTGGTGGCCAGGCGGACACCCAGCGCGATGAAGGCCACCGCGCAGATCCGGCTGATCCGCCGCGACCACCGACCGTCGGTCACCCGGCCGGCGAACCTGCCCGCCCCGGCACCGAGAGCGACATCGACGGCGAGCTGCACCACGATGAAGATCGCACCGAGGAGCACCAACTGCGCGGTGACGTCGCCGGTCGCCGGCCTGACGAACTGCGGCAGGAAAGCCACGCTGAACAGGATCATCTTGGGGTTGAGGAGATTGGTCACCAACCCCCGGAGGAACGCCCCGCCGCCGCCACCGTGCCGCGCCACCGTGGTGGAGGCCGTCTCCCTGCCGCCGCGCAGGGCCCGAATCCCGAGAACGATCAGATACGCCGCCCCGGCCCAACGGATCGCGGCGAACAACACCGGCGACGCGGCAACCACTGCGGCGAGACCACAGACCACCGCCGCCACATGCACCGCCTCCCCGGCCGCGACCCCGAGTGCGGCGACCGCGCCGGCCCGGGTGCCGTAGCGGGCAGCGTTGGCCAGGACGAACATCATGTCCGGCCCGGGAGTGACCATCAGGACGGCGATGGCGGCAAGGTAGGCGGCCACGGTGGCCGCGGACAGCCCGAGCACCACTCAGCCCTCCTCGGCGCCGTCGAGCAACGCCCGCCGAAGAGCAAGCCGATGCTCCCGCCGGATCTGCGCCTCCCGGTAACGACGCCGGTCACCGTCGGTCTCCGGCAACAACGGCGGCACGGCGCGCGGCTGACCGTCATCGTCGACGGCGACCATCACCAGATGGGCGGTGGCCACGTCCACCGGCGGCACCGCCCGGTCCCAACGGTCCGCGCTGACCTTGACGGCGACCTCCATCGAACTACGGCCGGCCCAGGTGATCCGGGCATCGACGTGCACGACGTCGCCGACCCGTACGGCCCGCAGGAAGGCGGTCTCGTCGATGGCGGCGGTGACCGCCGGACCGTCCGAATGCCGGGCGGCGACCACCCCGGCGACGGAGTCGATGAGGTTGAGTATCCGACCGCCGTGGACGGTGCCCATCAGGTTGGTGTGGTGCTGGTCCATGATCTGCGACAGGGTCAGCCGCGACGCCGACGGGGGCCGGCCGGAGGGTGTGGCGCTCTCGTGCATGGTTCATCCGTCCTCGGGAAGCACACCGACCGACCAGCCGGCGCGCACGTCGAGGACACGCCGCAGCGCATCACCCGCCCGACCCGCCCGCGAGGTCGACGGCAGCGCACCCACCTCGTGGATGCGCAGCGCGGGCAGGTCTTCGGACTCGCGGGCGCGACCCGGACACGCCGGATCCCCTACTGGCCGTCGCTTCCCGGGCCGTGCGGGCCCAGTGCTGATGACGGCGGTCGTTCCCACTCACCGCTGCGGGGCAGTCCCGGATTCCCACCGGGTTCCCTCTTACGACGCCCGAACGTGACACCATCCGGGCGAACCAGCGCCAGGAACAGCCTATCCGCGACCGGTCAGTCCACCAGCCGCTCCGGGGCCTGATGTGACCCACCTCCCTGGCCACCCTCCTCGGCGGTGGCGGACGGAACCGGGTCCGCGCGCACCGCGCCCCGCCCTCGCCCGGCAGGTGGGGCCACGCCGACGGCAGGACCTGTCACGTCCCGCGGTCCCACCGCCGGAGTCCCGGATCGCGGCGCAATCGCCGGTGCAGGTGCCGCAGTTGTGGACGTGACGGCACCTGTCGCCGGAATGGCTGACGACACCGGCTGCGCCGCGGGCGCGGCGAAGGCGACCGGTGCGCCGAACGCGGCCCGCCGGGCGGCCCGCCGCAACGCGGCCAGCACCGCCGGACCGGCCAGCACGACCGCCACCGCCGTCGTGATCGCCCGCCCGGTGTCCCAACCGAACGTCGAGGTGACGGCCGTGAACACCGCGAATCGGTGCAGATTGTCCAGCACCGGCGCACCAGCCACGTACGAGAGCTGAGTGTCCGCGCCAAGACTGAACGGCCAGAACCACAGATTCATCAGCAGGCCGTAGCCGTAGGCGGCGAACGCCCCGTACCCGGCCAGGACCGCCACCTCGGCCCGGCCACGCAGCCGCGCAGGGAGCAGACCAGCACCGAGACCCACCCAGGACGCGCACAACATCTGGAACGGCAACCACGGGCCGACTCCGGCGGTCAGCAGCGCGGAGGCGAACAACGACGTCGAACCCAGAAGGAAACCGAAACCCGGCCCGAAGACCCGACCGGCGAGGACAAGCAGGAAAAACACGGTCTCGATGCCCGCAGTGCCGGCACCCAGGGGACGCAGCGCGGCGTTGACGGCGGCCAACACACCGAGCATCGCCAGGGCCTTGCTGTCGATACCACCGGAGCTGAGTTCAGCCAGGACGAGCGCCACCAGCACCGGCAGCATGACGAGGAAGACCAGCGGAGCCTCACCGGTGCGGGCGGTGCTCTCGGGCTGCGCCGGAATGAAGAACGGCCAGGTGAAGGTGGCCAACGCGGCGGCGGAGGCCAACGCCAGCACCACGGCCGTGCGCGGCGCGACCCGCAGCACACTCATGCCGGTTCCCGGTCCGGGCCCAGCGCGGCGGTGACCTGCTCGACCGTCAGCCACGGCGCCGGGGCGAGCACCTTGGCCACCTGCGGAGCGAACGCCGGCGAGGCCAGCATGACCTCGGCCGTGGTGCCGTCGGCCACGATGTCCCCGTCGGCCATCACGACCACCCGGTCGGCGAGGGTCGCGACGAGCTCGACGTCGTGCGTCGCGACCACCACCGCCCGACCGGCGGCGGCCAGCCCGCGAACCAGGGCGACGAACTGCCGTTTGGCGAGATAGTCCAGACCTCGGGTCGGCTCGTCGAGCAGCACCACCGGTGGGGCTGCGGTGAGCTGCACGGCGAGCACGAGCGCCAGCCGTTGCCCCTCGGACAGGTCACGGGGGTGCCGGTCACCAGGCAGACCGGGGGCGAGCCGGTCGAGCAGGGTGCGACAGGCACCGGCCGCCGCGCCCGTCTCCCGGTCGGCCTGATGGCATTCGGCGTCCACCGTCTCCAGATAGAGCAGGTCTCCCGGGGTCTGCGGAACGAGGCCGACGTGCCGGCGGGCCTGGCCGGCCGACAGCTGCTTCGGGTCAACAAGAGCCCGCCCACCGCCGGCATCGACGGTGACGGTGCCCCCGTGGCGGGGACCGCTGCCCTGCACCGCCCAGAGCAGGCTCGACTTGCCGGACCCGTTGCGGCCCATCAACGCGACGACCCGACCACGATGCAGGTCAAGATCGACGCCGGCCACGGCCACGGTGCCCGGATACCGCACGACGACCTTCCGGGCGGCCAGCACCGGGGCCGTGCCCGAGGCCGACGCCGGGTCGGGAGGCGTCGTGTCGGCGAGCCGCCGACGCAGGGCACCGGCCCGTCGGCGGGCGTCGCGGACCGACAGTGGCAGCGGCGTCCAACCGGCCAGCCGGCCCAGCTCGACCAACGGCGGCGCGAGGTCGACACCGGCCAACACCGTCGCCGGTTCCCCGTCAACCACCCGGCCGTCGCCGGGTAGGTAGAGCAACCGGTCGGCATACTGCACGACCCGTTCCAGGCGGTGTTCGGCAAGCACCACGGTCACGCCGAGGTCGTGCACCAGCCGGGTGACGGCGGCGAGGACATCCTCGGCGGCGGTCGGGTCCAGGGCCGAGGTGGGCTCGTCGAGCACCAGCACCCGGGGGTGGGTGGTGAGGACCGCGCCGATCGCGACCCGCTGCTGCTGCCCACCCGACAGTGTCCGCAGCGGTCGGTGCCGCAGCTCGGCGATGCCGAGCAGATCGAGGGTCTCCTCCACCCGCTTGCGCATCACCGCCGCCGGCAGGGCCAACTGCTCCATGCCGTACGCCAGCTCCTCCTCGACGGTGTCGGTGACGAACCCGGACAGCGGATCCTGACCGACCACACCGACGACGTCGGCGAGATCGCGGGGCGGGTGCCGGCGGGTGTCCCGACCGTTGACGGTGACGCTGCCGTACAGGGTGCCGCCGGTGAAGTGCGGCACCAGGCCGTTGATCGCCCGCAGCAGCGTCGACTTGCCCGCCCCGGTGCGACCGGCGACCAGGCACAGTTCCCCCTCCTCGACCCGCAGGCTCACCTCACGCAGCGGCGGTGGACCGTCGTCGCTGTAGCAGACGGTCACCCGGTCGAATGTGATCACGGGTGACCTCCGGGTACGGAAGTGGCCGGGTTGCCGGTACGGGTGGGTGCCGCGACAGCGCTGACCGGGGTGCCCACCGTCGGCGGGCCGGCCGACGGCGACCCGGGTGGTGGCGGGGCCAGCCACGCCGGCCCCGCCGCCGCCGCGACGACGAGCAGCATCAACGGCGTCACCTCGGGCCAGGTCAGCGGACTGACCGGCGGATAGAGCAACTCCGGGGTGATCGAGCCGGCGAGCAGCGTCAACCCGGCGGCGGCGAGGCCACACCCGGCCACCAGCAGCTCGGCGGCACGCCACCGGTCCGGTCGGTAGCGGCTACGGCGCACCCGACGGCCGGCCAACAGCATCCCGGTCACGGCGACGACCAGGCCGGCGAGGAGCATCGGCAGGCCCAGGTAACCGGACCTGGTGGAGTCGAGCAGCCCGTACGTGCCGGCGCACACACCGACCAGCCCGCCGAGCACCAGCGCCCCCGTCGTGGCGCGCTGACCGGCCGGCACCGCCGCGGTGCGGCCGTAGCCGCGCGAGTCCATCGCCGCCGCCAGCGCCAACGACCGGTCCAGGGCATCGGCCAGCACCGGCAGGGCGATCCCCCGCAGCGCACGCATGCCCCGGCCGGTCGCGCCGCGCAGCCGACGCGCCCGACGTACCCGCAGCACGCTCTCCACCAGTTGCGGCGCGACCGACAACGCCACCACCACGGCCGTGCCCACCGCGTACAGCGCCCCGGGCACCGCCTTGAGGAGCCGTTTCGGGTTGGCCAACGCGTTGGCGGCACCGAGGCAGACCAGCATCGTGGCCAGCCGCAGCCCGTCATAGAAGCCACCGAGGACCTGCTCGACGGCGACCGGCCCGAACAACCGGATGCCCGCCGCCCACTCGGGCAGCGGGATCTCCGGTAGCGACACCAGCAGATGCTCGCCCTGCCCGCCACCGAAAACGATCCGGAACACCACCCGCATCGTGATGATCACCGCACCGAGGACGAGGTACATCCGGAACGCCAGCGCCCACGGTGCGTCGGTGCGCCGCCGCAGCACCGCCAGCGCGGCGACGGCGACGAGCAGCGCCAACAGCAACGGATTGGTGGTGTGGCTGGCCGCCGTGGCCAGGCCGAGCGCCCACAACCACCACGCGCCCGGATGCAACCCCCGCGGCAGCCGGGCGGCCGACCAGTGACGCGGTCCGCGCCCCGGGTCGGCCGCCGCCGCGTCAACCCCGTCCCGACGCTCAGTCATCGGGATCGACGGCACGGCGTCGCCGGGCGGTGACCACGCCACCGGCGGCGAGCACGGCCAGCAGCACCGCCCCGGCGACCGTGCCCAGCGGCAGCCCACCGTCCCCGCTGTCGGAAGCGGCGATCTCGGTCGCCGGCACGCCGGCCGCACCGCCCGATGAGCCGACGACGCCACCGGGCGTCGTCGCCGGCACCGACGTCGGGGATGTCGCCGGCACACCGGCTGACGCCGTGCCCTCCGCGATGGCGCTCGGTGTGCCGGCGGGAGGAAGGGTCGTGGTGTGACCGGCCCCGCCGGCCGGTGGCACGACCGGACCGCCACCTGCGGCAGCCGGTGGCGCGGCCGGCCCGCCACCGGCCGCCGGTGGTGTCGGCGGCGGCGGTGGTGGAGGAGGCGTGGGGGCCGGCCGTTTCGGCGTGACCCCCGGCCTCGGGGCGTCACTGGCGTCGCGGTTGAGCGAGAAGGACCAGCCCTCGAAGCTGCCGGCCGGCGGCTTACGGTTGAGCACGCCCTTGTCGCTGTACGCCCAACCACCCCCGTTCGCGGCATGCCAGTACGACCAGTAGGCGCTGGCCGGCGGGGTGTCCACGCACTTCTCCGAGGCCGCCGACGGCTTGCCGTCGATCCGGCAGATGAACCCCTCACCCCAACGCAGCGTGCCGGTGACCTCGAAACCGGCGTTCTTGAGCGCCGCGAGACCGGTGGCCTGGGTGCCGGAGGCGCAGCGCACCACCGTGCCGCCGCCCAACTCGTGGAAGTCGACCACGACGGTGACCCCCGAGGCGTCCGGGCAGTAGCCGGCCGACCCGGCAGCCACCGCCGGGCTGCCCGGCCAGGACACGGTGCTCACCGCGGTGAGCACGACCACCGCCGCGGCGTGAGCGGCCCGGCTGCTCATTGCGCCCGCCGTCGACGTCCGAGCACCAACAGCACCACACCGCCGCCGATCAGCAGCAGCGCGACCAGCACGTACCCGACGATCGCCACGCCGGTGGTGGGCAGACCGGGCAGTGCGGGAGCGGCCGGGGTGGTGCTCGGTGCGGCGGTGCCGGTCGGCGACACGGTGGGGGAGGGCGTCGCCGGGCTGCCGGTGGCACTCGGGCTCGGACCGGCCGGGCCCGTCGCCGTCGGCGTCGGTACGGCCGTCGGTGTGGGGGACACGGTCGGCGTGGGAGTCGCGGTGCCGCTCGGCGTCGGCGACGTCGGCGGCAGGTCGAGACCGATGCGGCCCAGCGGCACCTGGGCGAGCCCGAGCAGGGCCTGCGCGGTGGCCCTGCGCCACTGGTCCCGGTCGGTGTCCGCGATCCCCGCCGCGACAGCGCCGGTGAACGACTCGGCGTGATAGGCGATCGCGCCCGCGTCACCGGCGGCAGCACCACCGTTCGCCGTCGTGAGCTGCAACTGCGTCACCGCGTGGGCGGCCCGCGCGGCCTGGCTGTCCCGGCCGGCGGCGGCGAGCGCCTGCCCGGCCAGCCCGGTGCTGTTGGAGTTCGCGCCGGTGGTCGGGCCGGAACCGCCGAACGAGCCGTCGGCGTGCTGCTGACCCACCAACCAGTCCGCGCCCCGGCGGGCGGCGTCGGAGGCACCGGTGGCACCGGAGTCGGCGGCGGCCAGCAACGCCTGCACGGCCATCGCCGTGGAGTCGACGTCGAGGGTCGCGCCCGGCTGCTCGTCGCAGGACGGCGAGGGACCGTCCGCGGTGTCCGGGTAGAGCCGGAAGCCGCCCGCCGCACACTGCTGCCGGACGAGGAAGTCGACGGTGTCCTGGGGCAGGTCACCGCTGCGGGCCAGACCCAGCACGGCGAAGGACTGGTCGAAGGTGTTGCTGGCGTCCGGTCCGCTGTCAGCCGTGGTGCGACTGGTGATCCGTCCCCGCTGGTGGCCGGCGTCCACCCCGGCGACCAGGGACAGGGTCACCGCCCGCAGGTCGTACCCGCCGAAGTCGGTGGGATCGGCGCCGGCGGCGGACGCGACGTAGAGCAGCTTCGCGGTGGCCCCACCGTCGGTGAAACCCTCGATGCCCCAGTCGTCGTAGCTGTTGTACGACCGGACGTGCGCGGCGACCTGCCCGGTCGCCGCCTGACGCGTCGACACCGACCCGCCGGTGGCGGACATCGCGATGATGCCGTCGATGGTCAGGCCCCAGTCCTGACCGCCGAACGGTCCCGGCAACGTGCCGTCGGTGAACTCACCTGCCAACCACGAGGTGGCGTCACGCGCGGCGGCGGCATCAGCCGGGGTGGGCGCGGCCACCCCGACCAGGGGCACGGTGGAGGCCGTGACGACAGTCGTCACCACGATCGCGCCGAGACCGGTGGCGAGACGCCGGGACAGAAGCATGGCATTGCCTTTCACAGAGCGGTCGGTGAGAACTCCGGACCACACCCCCGGACACGTCACCCCGCTCCGCGTACTGCGGTGAGCGGGGTGAACGGACCGTCGACGGCAGCCCGGACCTCACCCTGTAAACCTCGACAGTGGAAGCCGCTCGTCCCGGGCGGGGCATTCCGGCTCGCGAGAGGACACTCGCTCACGGCTGCGGGTCAGCGCCGGCTTCTACCGGCTTCCCCCCACACGGGACGTATGCAGTTGTATACCCGGCGCACCGGATGCCGACACGCTACCGCCCTGGCGTCGCAGGACGCCAGGGCGGCCGCCGGCAGCCGACGCGCCGGTCACACCAGGATCAGGGAACAGCGATGCTCGGCGGTGCGCCCGCCCCGAACGACCAGCCCTCGACACTGCCCGGCGCCGGGTTGTAGCTGCTCGCGCCCGAGGAACTGTAGGACCACGACCCGCCTGCCGGGGCATGCCAGTACGACCAGTAGGCGGTGGCCGGCGGCGTGTTGACACACGGCTCGGTCGTGGAAGTGGGCTGGCCGTTGATCCGGCAGACGAACGCCAGACCCCAGCGCGAGGTGCCGGTCACCGTGAAACCGGCCCCCTGCAGGGCGGCCACCCCGGTGGCCGGGTCGCCCAGGGCGCACGCGACCTGCACACCCCCGCCGAGCGCGGCGAAGTCGACCACAACGGTGACCCCTGAGGTGCCGGTGCAGGCGGCGGCGTGCGCCGCCTGCGGCGCGGGCTCCACGGCGGTCAGAGCGACGGCGGCGACGGCGGCGGCCACCAGGCCGGCGAGCCGTACGCGGACGATGGATCGGAGACGGAACACAGGTCCTCCCAGGTTCAGGTCGGGGCGACAGGTCACGGACAGGTGAGGACCGGCGCGCCGGAACCGGCGGCCGCAGCGGAGAGGGTGGCATAGCCGTCCCCGGTCAGGCCCAGGACGGCCTGGCCGGTGGCGCGGGTGGCGGTGGCCGGGTCGAAGGTGCCGCCGTCGAGGTCGACCGCGCCCCGGTCGGCCGGCACCCCGCCGCAACCCACCTGCAGGCTGACCAGGAACGCCCGTGCCCGCGCCCAGGCCAACGGCCGGTGGCCGGTGCGGAGCGCCTGCGCGGCGAGCCCGGTGCTGTTGGCGTTCGGGACACCCGACGAGTCGGCGAAGCTACCGTTGACGCCCTGCACCGACACCAGCCAGCGCAGCCCGGCCGCAGCGGCCGCCGGGCGGCCCGCCGCCTGGAGCGCCTGCACCGCCAGCGCGGTGGCGTCCACATCGGAGACACACACCGGCTCGGCGGGCAGCAGCGGGTATCCGCCGTCCGGGCAGCGGGTCCCGGCCAGCCAGGTGGCGGCGGTCGCAGGCGCGCCCTGCACCGTGCGGTCCAGGGCGAGGATCGCCAAGGACTGGCTGAACGCATTGCTGTAGTTCCCGTACGCCGACCGGTCGGTGAACCGGCCGCTGGGCGATTCCAGCCCCCGTAGCCGGGCGATCAGGTCGACCCCACCGACGTCGGTCGGGTCGCCCCCGCGTACCTGCACGGCGAGGGCGAGCTTCGCGGTCGCGCCGGCGTACGCCTCGGTGCCGCCGTCACCGACGTAACCGTCGCGGACGTCCGGCCGGGTGACCCAGTCCAGTGCCTGCGCCCCGAAGTCGTCGGCGACACCGGCGGCGGCGAAGGCGAACACCGCGTCGAGGGTCAACCCCTGGTCGGGGTAGGCGACGCCGTCGAAGACCACCTCGAATCGTTCGCCGTCGACGAGCTGCCGCGCGAGCCAGCCGGCGGCGGCCCCGGCCCGGTCGACACCGGGGTGCGCGGGCGCAGCGGTCGCAGGTGCGGCGAGGGGAAGAGCGGCGATTACGCCGCAGAACAGGGCGAGCAGGCGGTGCCGGCTCAGGCGGACGACCATCGGAAGCGCCTTTCCGGCCCGGCGGTCGTCAGAACCCGGGCGACCACCACCGGCAGGCAGGATCGACCGGCCTCCGACCCGTGGGCCACGACGGGTGGGGAACGGAAATCACGCGTGCGGCGGGTATTCGGGCTCGCCGTCAGGGTGTCTGCCACCTCGACGACCTACCGTTGCGGGCCAGCGCCGGACTTCGACCGGACTTCCCCCACGCACACGCGTTGATGGAGTTGTCGCGACAGTCTGATCTCCCACGACGGCGGATGTCAATCCGCCACCGATCAAACACCTACGGTGACAGTCGGCGTGATCGTTGCTCCCTGCGGGCTCACGCCGGTCATCGACCGGCAGACGCACGATGACCTGGTGAACGAGCTGGGCATCCGGCAGCCACGGACCAGTCGACGACGTGGTGCGGGCTGCGGCACGGCGCTGGCGTTACTCCCGATCTTTGCGGCTCTTCACGATGAAGCCATCCTGCTGTCATATTCATCGAAGATGTTAAGTGCATCTGCTGTCGATGGTGACCTGGAGGCATGGCATGTCAGGACCGACCACGAAGACGCCCAGGCAGGCCCGACCCTGGGTGCGTGCCGTGACGCTGGCCCTCGCCACGTTCGTCGGCGCAGCCCTCTCGGCGGGCATCGGGGGAACGGCGTCGGCGACGCCGCCGGGCATCCCGTCGAAGGCGACGGCGCAGTCGCAGCTCAACGCTCTCACCGTCGCCGCCGAGGGTTCCACAAGCGGCTACTCCCGGGACCTGTTCCCGCACTGGATCACCGTCAGCGGCAGCTGCGACACCCGTGAGCAGATCCTCAAACGCGACGGCACGTCGGTCGTGGTCAACTCCTCCTGCCAGGCCACGTCGGGCCGCTGGTACAGCCCGTACGACGGGGCGACCTGGACCGCCGCGTCGGACGTCGACATCGACCACGTGGTCCCCCTGGCCGAGGCGTGGCGCTCCGGGGCGAGTTCCTGGACGACCAGCCGCCGGCAGAGCTTCGCCAACGACCTGTCCGGCCCGCAGTTGATCGCGGTGACCGACAACGTCAACCAGTCCAAGAGCGACCAGGACCCGTCGACGTGGCAGCCGCCGCTGTCGGCCTACCGGTGCACCTACAGCAAGATGTGGATCACCGTGAAGTACACCTGGGGCCTACGGCTGCAATCATCGGAGAAGTCCGCCCTGCAGACCATGCTCAACACCTGCTCCTCCTGAACGCCCGCCCACAGCGTGCACGGGCACCTGCCGAACCAGGACACGGCCCGCCGGCAGCGCCGCTGGTGCGTCCCTCCGGTATCTGCCGACGCAACAGCCGTTCACCGAGCGGGCGGCTGACCGGTGGTCGCCGCGGCCTGCGGCTCCGCGGCGTCGCGCGCCGAGCCGGCCGTGGTGTCCGGGCTCGCCGCGGTCTGCAACTGGTACGACCGGTAGGTCAGCCAGAGCGCCACCAACCCGGCGACGGCTGCCGCCACACTGGCGATCTGGTCGGCCAGGTCCGGGCCGAGCGCCAACACCCCGACGACGATGACCAGGACCGCCAACCCGCCGAGCGCCACCGTGCGGACCTGCTGCTGGGCCAGGTGCGCCGTCCAACGGCGCGGCATCACCCTGATCACCAACTCCGCCAGGATGATGCCGGCCATCACCAGGATCGGCACCTGCCACGGCTCGACCTTCACGGACCCTCCTCCACCCGGTCTGCGGTCATCCGAGCGCCGCCTTCATGGCGGCGATGAACTCCGAGGTCAGGTCGGACTCACCGCGCAGCATCCGGGCGGTGTGGTCGACGAAGACCTCGGCGAACGTGCGGTATCCCGGGTGCATCGGCCGGGGCCGGGCATTCTCCACCGCACCGCGTAGTGCTTCCAGGTGTGGGATGACCGCCTGAAGGTTCCTGTCGTTGTACGCCTCGGCCAGGGTCGGGGCGAAGCCGTGCCCGGCGAGGATCTTCTGGGCCGCGGTGCCGGTCATGAAGTCGATGAACCGCCGGGCCTGGTCGGGGTGGGGGCAGGTGCGCGCCAGGGCGAGGCTCTGCCCACCGAGCACCCCGGACTTCAGCGGGTACACCGTGATCTTTCCGGCCAGCAGGTCAGGGTCCTTACGCTGCTGGAGTTCGCGGTACTTCACCGGCCAGTTACGCATGAACGTCGGCTTGTCCTCAACGAACGTGTCCAGGCTCGCGTTCTCGTCGCTGGAAAGCCGGACCTTCCCGGCCCCGATGGCCGCCTGCAACGGTTGCAGCGCTCTCTGCCAGGGTTTCAGCTCGAACAGGAGCTCACCGGTCGAGCTGAGCAGGTCAGGATTCACCGACAGGGCGTGCTCCAGGATGTTGACCAGGAAACCCTCGTTGTAGTTCGACGAGTTGGGGCGCAGTTGGCCGACGAACGAGCCCTTGTCGGCGAGGGTGTCGAGCACGACCGACAAGTTCACCTCATCGGGCCGCCCGGTCCCGGGGTTGCGCCAGAACAGCATGCCGACGTCGGTGTTGAGCGGTGCGGCCCAGTAGCTGTTGGGGGTGTCGTCGACCTGGTGGAGGTTCTTCACCGACGTCAGGAAGTTCGGGTCGGTCAACCGGATCGGGGTGATCAGCTTCTGCGCGGCGAACTCGGGGATGTCGACGACGTCGAGGTTGAGGATGTCGGCACTGCCGTTCCGGGCTGCCGTCAACAGCCTCGTGCGCTCGTCGCCTGAACCGCCCTCGACCTCGTCGGTGAACCGGGCCGGGGTGTCGGGGTTGGCCTGGTTCCACATGTCCATCAGCAGCTTCCGTGCCCCGGTGGGGTCGGCGCCGGTGGCGAGTCGAAGCTCGACCGGTGGCGGACGATGTCCGCCCGGCAGCAGGTAGACCGCCGCAGCGCTCACTGCGCCACAGGTCAGCACCCCGCTGAGAAAGGAGCGCCGCGAGTACTGCCCGGACATGGTGCGGACTCCTTCGATCCAGGTCGGTCACACGTATGCAACGAGTCATTCATCACATTACGCTTTGGTGCTGGTGAATGCCGTGCCGGCCGGGAGCCGTCGGCGAAGATCGCACTGTCGGAAACCGGATTCGTGCTGCCCGACTTCGCTGTTCCCCTATGACGACGCAATTATCGACACTGGGATGTGCGGCGACGAGGCGACGTTGTCGCGCCGGTGGATCGGCGCGGGCACGTCACGCCACGTCAACCGGCCGCCTTCTGCCCGACGCCCCACCAGGCCAGCAGACGTCGCGCGAAGGCGCGGGTCGCGACGTCGCTGACGGTCATCCCGAAGTGGCCACGGATCTCCGCCGACAGGTACGAGCCAAGATCCTCCGCGCCGGCACCGGCGGTCAGCCTCGACAGCAGCGGTGCGATCAGGCAGTCGTACTCGTCGACGTTCGTCCGTGGGTCGTGGACGCCTACGACATCCCAGGCGTTGAGCAGCCGGCGAAGGCCGACCGTTCGCCGCGCCGCGCTGCCATGGCCACGCTCGTGAGGTCACCCCCCGACGGAGCCGGCACGCGGGAAAGGTGGTCACGGCACAGCCGGCGGACCGAAGCCGCCAGTTCCTGGTTGCCGCGTCCCCCGTCCTGATCCCACTGGTCGACCAGCACGAGCAGGTCCGTGAACGGGCTGTGCCGGATCTCGTCGAGGTCCCCATGCTCGGAGACGAAGGCGGAGGCGCACTCGCTGACGGTGCGTTCGTCGATCTCACCGTCGACCAGTCGTTGCGCCAGCGTGGCCAGCCAGGTGTCCGCCGCTTCCGCCGCGGACGGAACGCCTACGCCCACCTCGGCGAGGGCGGCGGGCAGCAGTTCGCCCACCAGTCGGGTGTCGGTGCCGTCGAGTCCGGCCAGTTCACGCAGGGCCGGCCCGTCGTGCCCCTCGGCGAGCCAGTCCGCCGCTTACCAGGGCATCCGCTCGACCACCACGCTGCCCAGCACGTACTCGGCGGCAACCAGGTCCGGCGGCCTGCTCACCGGCCGGTCGCCGTTCCCGCTGGGCCGCGCGGATCGGCGTGCGGGCGCGGCCGACGCGGTTTCGGTTGCTGGTCGAACTCCGCCGGGTGGCGGGCCGGCACGGTCGCGCGGGCCGGCCACGGCCGGTCGAGGATGCACGAGTGTCGCTCTGTCATGCCTTATATCCCCTCCGAGCCGACACGTCGACCGTTCATGCCGCATACGGTGCCAGTGCTGACCATCCCTCATCAATCGGCAGAGCCCTGACCTGCCCACTTTTGCCCGTGATCGGACTACACAATCAACTGTCCTATAGCCGACACCCCCGGCGGGACGACAGACCGTTTCTGCCGGTGGAAGACCAAATCACCGTGGGTGATCTACCTAAGGGATGCGCTGTTCACCCCGCCATCTACTTCGGTTGATGGATCTCGCCTATCTTGCCACCAGAAGTTGCGTCTGAGGAGGCAGCATGTCGGGACCGCTCGACCGCCGCACCATCCGATCGAGGGTCTGGGCAGGCGCCCGGCTGCGCGCCACCGCGACGCTCGCCACCCTCGTTCTGCTGCTGGCCTTCGCCGTCCGGGCGGACCTGCCGAACATGGTGCCGGCCTCGGTCTCCTGCGACTCCATCGGCTACGCCTACGATGCCGCCGGACAACTGACCGGGGTACAGGACCAGGGCGGCCGGACCGCCCGCTACCGGTACGACCCCACCGGCAACACCACCTCGGTCAGCAACGACGGCACCCCCGCCCTGGCCCTGCTGTCGGTGGTGCCGGCCCGCGCCGCCGTCGGCACCGAGGTGACCCTGGAAGGTGGCTGCTTCTCCACCGTGGCGACCGAGAACACCGTCGCGTTCAACGGCGTCCCCGCCACCGTCACCACAGCCACCGGCCGGCGTCTGGTCGCCCGGGTCCCCGCCGCAGCGACCACCGGCCTGGTCACCGTCACCGTCGGCGGGGCCACCGCGACCAGCCCACAGTCCTTCGTGGTCACCGGGCCCGACGAGTCCGCGCCCACCGTCACCGCCGTGACGCCCTCCGTCGTGACTCCCGGCAGCACCGTCACCGTCACCGGAACCGGCTTCGCCGCCCAGACCGCCGACAATGCCGTCACCCTCAACCGCACCCGCGCCTTCACCTCGACCGTCGCCTCCGGCAACCTGACCGTCGAGGTCCCCACCGGCGTCGCCTCCGGCCGCATCGGCGTCCGCACCGCCCACGGCAGCGGACAGAGCGCCGCCGACGTGTTCGTCGCGCCCGCCCCCTACACCGTGGCCGACGTGGCGCACACCGCCCGGGTCGCGCTCGGCGTCACCACCTCCGTGCCGATCCCCAGCGCGGGCGACATCGCGCTTGTCGTGTTCGACCTGACCGAAGGACAACGGGCGAGCGTGCAACTCGCCGACGGCACCTTCGGCTCCTGCGGCATCTCCACCGCCAAACTCCTCGACCCGTTCGGGCGTACCGCGACGTCGGCCGGGTGCGTCGGGGCCACCGGCTTCATCGACACGGTCACGGCCCACACGGCGGGCACGTACACGCTGCTGCTGGCGGCGGCGAGCACGGCCACCGGCTCGATCTCCGCGACCGTACGGGAGGTGCCGGCCGACGCCACCACCGACACCACGGCCGGCGGCGAAGCGGTCACCGTCACCACCACCGTGCCGGGGCAGAACGCCGCCGTGACCTTCGCCGGCAGCACCGGACAGCGGGTCTCGGTCAAACTCAGCGGCGGCACCTACGGCACCTACAACGCCGCCGTGACGCTGCGCAAGCCGGGCGGCGGCACGGTCGTCTCCAACGGCTCCTGCGGCACCGCCTGCTTCCTCGACACCACCGTCCTGCCGACCCAGGGCACCTACACCCTCGTCGTCGACCCGCAGACCGCCACCACCGGAGCGATCACCGTCCAGGTGTACGACGTGCCCGCCGACGCCACGGCGGCCACCACACCCGGCGGCCCGCAGGTCACGGCGACCACGACGGTGCCCGGCCAGAACAGCGTCATCTCGTTCCCCGGCACCGCCGGCCAGCGGGTCCTCGTCCAACTCACCGGCGGAACGTACGGCACCTACAACGCATCGGCGGTGGTGCGCAAACCGGACGGCTCCCACCTGACCGGCAGCGGATACTGCGGCCAGTCGTGCCTCTTCGACACCACCGTGCTACCCGTCGACGGCACCTACACCATCCTGGTCAACCCCGACACCAGCTACATCGGCGCGGTCACCGTGCAGGTCCACGACGTTGCGGCCGACACGACGACGACCGCCACCCCCGGGGCCGGCGCGGTCACCGTGAGCACCACCGTCGGGCAGAACGCCGTGGTCGCGTTCGCCGGCACCGCCGGGCAGCGGGTGTCGGTGCAGTTCACCGGTGGCACGTACGGCACGTACAACGCGTCGGCGGTGGTGCGCAGGCCGGACGGGTCGACGCTGACCGGCAGCGCGTACTGCGGCGGGTCGTGCTTCTTCGACACGGTGACCCTCCCGGTCGACGGCACCTACACCATCCTGCTCAACCCCGACGGGGTCACCGTCGGCCAGGCCGCGGTGCAGGTCCACCTGGTGCCGGCGGACGCCACGGCGACCGCCAGCCCAGGCGGCGCCCCGGTCACCGTCACCACCACCGTCCCGGGCCAGAACGCCGTGGTCGCGTTCGGCGGCACCGCCGGGCAGCGGGTGTCGGTGCAGTTCACCGGTGGCACGTACGGCACGTACAACGCGTCGGCGGTGGTGCGCAGGCCGGACGGGTCGACGCTGACCGGCAGCGCGTACTGCGGCGGGTCGTGCTTCTTCGACACGGTGACCCTCCCGGTCGACGGCACCTACACCATCCTGCTCAACCCGGACACCACCTACCTCGGCCAGGCCACCGTCCAGGTCCACAACGTGCCGGCCGACGCCTCGGCGACCACCAGCCCCGGCGGGGCGGCCGTGTCGGTCACCACCACCGTCCCGGGCCAGAACGCGACCATCACCTTCCCCGGCACGGCCGGGCAGGTCGTCTCGGTCACCCTCAGCGGCGGCACCTTCGGCACCTACGACGCCAGCGTGACCCTACGCGCCCCGGACGGCTCCACCCTGGTCAGCGAGAACTACTGCGGCACCGGCTGCTCGTTCACCGCGATCACCCTCCCGACCACCGGCACATACACCGTGCTGGTCAACCCGACCGGCACCACCCTCGGCGCGATCACCGCCCGCGTCTACGACCTGCCCAACGACGCGGTCGCCAACACCACCCCCGGCGGGGCGGCGGTGTCGGTGACCACCACCGTGCCGGGGCAGAACGCGGTCGTGTCGTTCCCGGCGAGCGCGGGGCAGCGGGTGGCGGTGCAGCTGTCCGGTGGAACGTTCGGCTCGTCCGAGGCGGCGGTGACGCTGCGGCGTCCCGACGGCAGCACCGTCGTGTCGAACACCTCCTGCGGCACGTCGTGTTTCCTCGACACCGCCGCGCTGCCGGTGGCCGGCACCTACACCATCCTGGTCGACCCGAAGGGCACGGTCGTCGGCGCCATCACCGCCCGGGTGCACGCCGTGCCCGCCGACACCACCGTGACCACCACCCCCGGCGGGGCGGCGGTGTCGGTGACCACCACCGTGCCGGGGCAGAACGCGGTCGTGTCGTTCCCGGCGAGCGCGGGGCAGCGGGTGGCGGTGCAGCTGTCCGGTGGAACGTTCGGCTCGTCCGAGGCGGCGGTGACGCTGCGGCGTCCCGACGGCAGCACCGTCGTGTCGAACACCTCCTGCGGCACGTCGTGTTTCCTCGACACCACCACCCTGCCGGTCGACGGCACCTACACGCTGCTGGTCGACCCGAGGACGACCGCCGTCGGGACGCTCACCGCCCGGGCGTACGCCGTGCCCGCCGACACCACCGCGACCACCACTCCCGGCGGGGCGGCGGTGTCGGTGACCACCACCGTCCCGGGCCAGAACGCCGTCGTGTCGTTCCCCGGCACCGCTGGGCAGGTCGTCACCGTCAGCCTCACCGCCGGCGCGTTCGGCGGCGGCAGCGTGACCGCGACGCTGCGCGCACCCAACGGCAGCACGGTCAGCTCCTCCTCCTGCACCACGAGCTGCTCGTTCAGCTCGGTGTCCCTGGCCACGGCCGGCACCTGGACGATGCTGGTCGACCCGGCGGCGGCAGCCGTCGGCAGCCTCACCGTCCAGGTGTTCGACGTGCCCGTCGACGCCACCGTCAGCACCACCCCCGGCGGCGACCCGGTCACCGTCACCACCGTCAGCCCCGGACAGAACGCCGTGGTGACGTTCCCCGGCACCGCAGGCCAGCGGATCCTGGTGCAGGGCACCGGCGGCACGTACGGCACCTACAACGCGACGGCGATCGTGCGTAAGCCGGACGGGTCGAACCTGACCAGCAGCACGTACTGCGGGGCGACGTGCCTGTTCGACACGACGGTGCTCCCGGTCACCGGCACGTACAGCATCCTGATCGACCCGGCATCCACCTACACCGGCGCGCTCACCGTCCGGGTCCACGACGTGCCGGCCGACGTCACCGCCGACACGGCCCCCGGCGGAGCCGGCGTCACCCTCACCACCACCGCCCCCGGGCAGAACGCGGTGCTGTCCTTCACCGGCCTGGCGGGCCAGCGGATCGTGGTGCAGGGCACCGGTGGCACGTACGGCACTTACAACGCGACGGCGATCGTGCGCAAGCCGGACGGGTCGAACCTGACCAGTAGCGCGTACTGCGGGGCGACGTGTTTCTTCGACGTCACCACCCTGCCGGTGGCCGGCACGTACAGCATCCTGCTCAACCCCGACGCCATGTACACCGGCGGGGTGACCCTGCGGGTCTACGACGTGCCGACGGACACGACGGTCGGCACCACCATCGGCGGCCCGGCCGTACCGGTGACCACCACCGCGCCGGGGCAGAACGCGGTGCTGTCCTTCACCGGCGCGGTGGGCCAGCGGATCGTGGTGCAGGGCACCGGCGGCACGTACGGCACTTACAACGCGACGGCGATCGTGCGCAAGCCGGACGGGTCGAACCTGACCAGTAGCGCGTACTGCGGGGCGACGTGTTTCTTCGACGTCACCACCCTGCCGGTGGCCGGCACGTACAGCATCCTGCTCAACCCCGACGCCATGTACACCGGCACGGTCTCACTGCGGATCCACGACGTCCCGGCCGACGTGGCCGCCGGCACGACCCCGGGCGGCAGCGCGGTCACCCTCACCACCGCAGCCCCCGGCCAGAACGCGGTGCTGTCGTTCCCCGGCACCGCCGGGCAGCGCATCGCGGTGCAGGGCAGCGCCGGCAGCTACGGCACCTACAACGCGACGGCGGTCATCCGCAAACCGGACGGCACGAACCTGACCAGCAGCGCGTACTGCGGGGCGACGTGCTTCTTCGACGCCGTCACCCTGCCGGTGGCCGGCACGTACAGCATCCTGCTCAACCCCGACGGCATGTACACCGGCGCGGTCACCCTCCAGGTCCACGACGTCCCGGCCGACGCCACCGCAGCCGTCACCCCCGGCGGTGCGGCAGCCACCCTGACCACCACCATTCCCGGCCAGAACGCCACCCTCACCTTCCCCGGCAGCGCCGGCCAGGTGGTCACCGTGGCGATGACCGCCGGCACCTACAGCCGCTACAACGCCACGGCCGTCATCCGCAAACCGGACGGCACGAACCTCGGCAGCAGCGTGTACTGCGGCGACACCTGCACCCTCAGCGCGGTCACCCTCCCGGTGGCCGGCACGTACACCGTCCTGGTCGACCCGTCCGCAGGCACCGTCGGCACCATCACCGGCGAGGTACGGCTGCCGGCCGCAGCCGCCGCCGCGAGGACGACACCGTCGACGAAGACACCGGCCCGGCCCGCCGGCGACCCCACCGAGGCATGGACCCCGGACCGGTTCAACCTCGCCGGCGAGGACTGGTCGAGCCACCGCACCGGCGCCCACGGCCACCTCCAGCCGACACTGCGGGCCGACCGGGGCGTCACCGCCCTCGCCGGGCAGGCCCTGCTGCTCAACGGCGAGCCGCTCACCGACGTCACCCTCACGGTGGGCCGGCGCAGCACCCGCACCGACGCCACCGGCCGGTTCCTGCTCACCGGGCTCACCGCCGGCCACCACGTCCTGGTCATCGACGGAAAGACGGCGAGCCGCCCCGGCCGGGCGTTCGGCCGCTTCGAAACCGGGGTGGACCTGCGGGCGGGGGAGACCACCGAGCTGGGTTACCCGATCTGGATGACCCGCCTCGACACCGCCAACAGCGTCCGCTTCCCCTCACCCACCCGCAAGCAGACCGTCATCACCACCCCGGCCATCCCCGGCTTCGAGGTGCGGCTGCCCCAGGGCTCGGTGATCCGCGACCGGGCCGGCAAGCGGGTCACCGAACTGTCCATCACCGCCCTGCCCGTCGACCAGCCGCCGTTCCCACTCCCGGCCGGGGTACGCACCCCCGTCTACTTCACCGTGCAGCCCGGCGGCGCGGTCATCCTGCCCAAGGGCGCCCAGATCATCTACCCGAACACCCAGGGCCTCGCCCCCGGCAGCCGGCTCGACTTCTGGGACTACGACCCGGGGCGCCGGCCCTGCGTCAAGACGCCCGTGAAGTCCTACCCGAAGAAGCCCACCACCACGGCGAAGACCCCCGCCGTCTGCGCGGTGACCGGCGCGCAGGCCGGCTGGTACATCTACGGCCACGGCACCGTCACCCCCGACGGCCGGCAGATCATGCCCGACCCCGACGTGCGGGTCTGGGAGTTCACCGGGGCGATGTTCAACGGCAGCGGCAAACGCCCCGCCGGCACCGGCCCCGGCGAGGACGGCGACGACGGCGGCGACCCGGTCGACCTGGCCAGCGGCCTGTTCGTCGACGAACACACCGACCTGACCGTCAACGACGTACTGCCCATCTCGATCACCCGAACCTACCGGCAGAACGACACCCAGAACCGCGAGTTCGGCATCGGCGCGAACTTCACCTACGGCATCTTCATCAACTCCAGGCAGGAGTACGTCGAGGCCGACCTGATCCTTCCGGACAGCGGCAAGGTCCACCTCGTGCGGACCAGCCCCGGCACCGGCTGGGTCGACGCGGTGTTCACCGCCGTCGACACCACCGGACCGTTCCGCGACGCGGTGATGAGCTGGAACGGCGACGGCTGGGACCTCGTCCGCACCGACGGCATGGTCTACGTCTTCGGGGAGAACACCCCGCTACAGTCCATCCGGGACCGCCACGGCAACCAGATCACCCTCACCCGCGCAAGCGGCGGACAGGCCGGCGACATCACCCAGATCACCTCACCCAACGGCCGCTGGATCAAACTCAGCTACACCGCCGGTCGGGTCACCCGGGCCCAGGACAACGCCGGCCGGGCCGTGCAGTACGGCTACGACTCCGCCGGCCGGCTCACCACCGTCACCTCACCCGGCGGCCGGACCACCACCTACACCTACGACACCGCGCACCGGATGACCACGGTCACCGACGCCCGGGGCATCACCTACCTCACCAACAGCTACGACTCCGCCGGCCGCGTCGCCACCCAGACCATGCCCGGCGGCGTCACCTACGGCTTCACCTACACCACCGACTCCGCCGGCAAGGTGGTGAAGACGGCGGTCACCGAACCCGACGGCAGCATCCGCGAGACCCGCTTCGACACCGCCGGCCGGGTGACCACCGAGACCACCGCCGCCGGCACCACCCACGCCCGCACCTCGACCACCACCCGTGACCCCGCAACCCACCTGCCGACCGCGCTGGTCGACCCGTACGGACGCCGCACCACCCTCGGATACGGACCCGACGGGCAGCTCACCGGACTCACCACGCTCACCGGCACCGCCGCCGCCCAGTCCGCCACCCTCACCTCCAGCGGGCCGTACCGGCAGCTCACCTCGGTCACCGACGACCAGGGCCGCACCACCCGGATGCAGTACGACGACCGGGGCAACCTCACCGCCACCACCGACGCCGCCGGCCGCACCCGGCACTACACCTACAACGCCGCCGGCCAGGTCACCGCATTCACCGACCCCCTCGGCAACACCACCCGCTACACCTACGAACACGGCGACCTCGTCGCGGTGACCGACCCGCTGGGCCGCACCACCCGCAGCTTCGTCGACGCCGTCGGCCGCCCGGTCGCGGTCACCGACGCCAACGGAGTCCTGGAACAGGTCCGCTACGACCCCGACAACCAGGTCGTCACCAGCACCGACGGCCTCGGCCGGGCCACCACCTTCAGCTACGACGGCAACGGCAACCTGACCACGGTCACCGACGCCCGCGGCAACAGCACCAGCGTCGCCTACGACAGCTCGGACCGCCCCGTCACCGTCACCGACCCCCGCGGCAAGCAGGCCCACCAGACCTACGACGTGCTCGGCCGGGTCGTCTCGGCCACCGACCGACGCGGCAAGACCACAGTCACCGAGTACGACGTCCTGGGCCGCACCACCTTCATCGGATACGGCACCACCGCCGGCCCGACCTACGAGAGCACCAAACAGTTCAGCTACGACACCCTCGACCGGCTCACCACCATCAACGACTCCACAGGTGGCCTGCTCACCCTCGGCTGGAACGACCTCGACCAGGTCGTCAGCGTCACCGGCCCGACCGGCACCGTCGGCTACAGCTACGACGTGGCCGGCCGACGCTCCGCCATGACCGTGCCCGGCCAACCCGCCATCTCCTACAGCTACGACCCGACCGGACTGATCGAGCAGATCACCCAGGGCGGCACCACCGCCACCTGGCACCGCGACGCCGCCGGCCGCACCACCCGCGTCGACCAGGCCGGCATCACCGCCCGCTACGCCTACGACGCCGCCTCCCAACTCACCCGGCTGTCCTACGAGACCACCGGTGGGGTGCCCATCGGCGACCTGCGCTACGGCTACGACGGCACCGGTCGGGTGGCGGACCTGACCGGCAGCCTCGCCCAGGTCACCGTCCCCGCCACCGGACCGACCGCCAGCTACGACGCGGCGAACCGGCTGACCGGCCGCGGCACGCAGACGTTCAGCTACGACGACGAGGGCAACCTGACCGGCGACGGCGTCCGCGGCTACACCTGGAACGCCCGGGGTGAGCTGACCGGGGTGACCGGGCCGGGCCTGACCACCGCCTACGGCTACGACGCCGCCGGCCGGCTGGCCAGCCGGACCGCCGCCGGAGCCGCCACCACCTTCGGCTACGACGGCCCGAACCTGGTCCGGGAACAGACCGGCACGGCGGTCGCCGACCGGCTCACCGCCGGACTGGACCAGACACTGGCCCGCACCGACGCCGCCGGCACCCGGGTGCCGGTCACCGACCCGCTGGGCAGCGTGCTCGGCCTGGCCGACTCCGCCGGCACGCTGACCACCCGCTACACCTACGACCCGTTCGGCGCGGTCACCACCAGCGGCGCGACCAGCGGCAACACCCAGGGGTTCACCGGCCGGGAACGCGACGCCGACACCGGGCTCACCTACCACCGGGCCCGCTGGTACAGCCCGGAGACGGGCAGGTTCCTCAGCCAGGACCCGGCCGGGTTCGGCGGCGGCAGCACCAACCTCTACACCTACGCCCTCAACGACCCGGTCAACCTCTCCGACCCCAACGGCGACTGCCCCATCTGCGTGCCGATCCTGATCGGGGCGCTGATCGGCGGCGCCTCCTCGGTCGGCATCGGCGCGGGCCTGGCCGCCCTGACCGGACGCAAGTACAGCATGGGCGACGCCCTGAAGGACTTCGCCATCGGCGGCGCACTGGGGGCACTCACCGGCGGCCTCGGCGCGTACCTCAAGGCCGGCAGTTCGGTGTGGAAGCTCAACCAGTTCGAACGCGGCCTCGCCATCGAAGCCAAACTCGGCGGCAACCTGCCACGCAGCTTCCCGACCATCGACCGGTTCGCCAACGGCACCGCCACCAGCATCAAGAGCGTCGACCTCACCGCGAAGAGCTACCAGAGCGCCAGCCAGCTCACCAGCCGCCTCCAGGGCTACGTCGACAAGGCGGCCGGCTTCGCCAAGAGCAATCCCGTCAAATGGGACGGGGTCACCATCAGGCCGGGGCAGGTCGCCGCCCGGGAGTTGGAGATCGCCGTCCAACGCGGCGCGGCCACCAGCGCCCAGCAGAACGCGCTCAACCAGATCGTCCAGTACGGTGCCCAGAAGGGGGTGACCGTGCGGATCATCCCGATCAGATAGACCACCGGGGGCGTCCCACGAGCAGCCCGGGGCACCCACTTTCCCGCAGAGGACACCGATGACCAGACTCGCCGGACTCGACCTGCGCAGAGGCCGATACGTCGCGCACTCCTCCTCGCTGACCGGCGACGGCATGTGGATCGCCAACGGCACCTTCACGCTTCTCGACGAGCCGGCCGACGACCGGGAACTGGGCGCGGCGGTGTCCCGCATGCTCGACGCCTCGCGCACCGGGGTGCCCACCCCCGACCTGCGCAACGGGCCGTCGCCGTTCGCGCCGGTCCTCGACGCCCTCAGCCTGCGTTCCTACGCCACCTACGCCAAGGGCACCCGGCACGTCGACGTCGAGCGGGACGCCGACGTGGTGCTGGTCAGCCCCACCCGCAACGGCGGGGCCCGGGAGGGTTTCGTCGGGCTCACCGAGCACGCGGTGCGGCTGACCACCCCCGACGACGAGGAGTTGGGCGCGGCGCTGCGCGCCGCGCTCGACCGGTCGAGCTGAGGCATGAACGACCAGCCCCGACTCAGCCGCCGCACCATGCTGGCCGGCGGCGCACTGGCCATGGCCGCCTCAGCCCTCGCCGCCTGCTCGGCCGACGCGCGCACCCCGGCCCGCCCGGCCGCCCCCGACCCGACCGCAGGGCTGCCCGACATCCAGTTCGACGTGGCCCGGTTCAGCGCACCCGAGCAGTCCTCACCCACCGGCGGCCCGTTCGTCATGCCACCGGTACACACCGTCTACCTGACCGCCGCACTGTCGCGCACCCCCGGTGGCGACGACCAACGGGAACTGGCCCGGGTGCTCGCCGCCCTGGAGTCGCGCTACCCGTTCGGCGCGGCGGACCTGATGACCTTCGTCTCCTACGGCCTGCCCTACTTCCGCCGCCTACCCGGCGGTCTCACCGGCGACCTGGTCGGCGCGCACCTGCCCCGCCTGCTCGCCGACCCGGCCCGCTCGGTGCTGGAGGAGGCGGTGCCCGCGCCCACCGACGTCCACCCGGACAACCCCACGGTGACCAAGAAACGGTTCACCGTGCCGGTCCGGATCGAGGCGAACGACCTGCTGTTCACCTTCCGCAGCGACCGGGCGGCGGTGATCCAGGACGTGCTGGCCTGGTTCGACGGCAACGGCACGCTCGCCGGCCGGCCGACACCCCCGCCAGCCTTCGCCGGACTGCTCACGATCACCTCCAGCCGGCACATGTTCACCCAGGTCGGCCTGCCCCGCTCGGTGGCCGAACAGAACCAACTGCCGTACGCCCGGTTCATCCAACCCGACTCACCGATGTGGATGGGCTTCTCCGACCAGCAGGTCAACGCCTCCGGACCCCCGGAGATCTGCACCTTCGCCGGCCACCCCTCGGCCCGGCTGAGCACCGCCCGCCCCGGCGACTACCTCGACAACGGCAGCATCCAGCACCTGTCGCACGTCATCCTCGACATGCTCCAGTTCTACGACATGGCCGCACCGGACACCCCGCCCAGCGACAACGGCAACTTCACCAAGCGGGTGCAGTACATGTTCCACGCCCCGCCGGTACACCCCGGCAACCCCGACCAGCTCACCGACGGCGGCGGACCGTCCTTCCTCCCCGCCGACAACCGTGGCCCGGACTACGCCGAGCGCACCGCCCGGGGGATCGGCCTGCCCGCGGGCGAGCGACGGATGGGTCACCTGTCCACCCTCCAGCGCAGCTCCCGGGCACCCGACGGCACCCCCATGCACCTGCGGGTGGACGGCCCGGGCTTCGACCCGATGGACACCCCGGACGGCAGCAGCCAACCGAAACTGCACTTCAGCATCTTCGTGCCGACGGCGGACCTCTTCACCCGGATGCGACGCAGCCAGGCGTCGGTGGACCTGGTGCGCAGGCACCGGGTGGCCGAGCAGGACAACGGCCTGGAACGCTTCCTGACCTGCACCCGCCGACAGAACTTCCTGATTCCGCCCCGGCGGCACCGGGCCTTCCCGCTCGTCGAGTTGGCCGACTAGCGCTCCAGCCGTACCGGCCCGATCGTCGGTCTCCGCAGCTCATCGCCACGATCAGTGCCTCCCCGGCGTCGGCCGGGTACCCGTTCGCGGTCAGGCGCGAGCCGATGTCGCCCGGGCCGCGGTCGCCGCCACGATCGCGGCGAGGTCGTCGGGGGCGTCGACGGGAACGAGATGTCCGCTGTGCGGGAGCAGGTGCTCGTCGAGGTGGTCCGCGATCAGCGTGAGCTGCCGCGCCGGGACGTCTCCCACCGTCGAGGCGCCGACGGCTGTCACCGGCATGGTCAGCCGGCCGTGCTCGGCCCAGGAACGGTTCCACTGCGCGTTCGCGGGCATCGCGCGGTAGTGCTCGAAGGCCGCGCGCAGGCTGTCTCGTCCGGTGTAGGCGCGGACGAAGTGTCGTGCGAGGTCTTCCGGGACCCCGGCGCGGGACCCGATGCCGAGGAAGAAGCGGACGTAGCGGTCCTCGTCGCCGCTCAGGACGCTCTCGGCGAGACCGTCAGGTGCCTGGTGGAACCCGAACCACCACGGCCCGCCGGAGCCCAGGAACGCCTCCGCGCCGGCGAGTCCGCCGACGACCGCCTCGACGATGGTGAGGCTGAGCACCCGGTCGGGGTGGGCGGCGGCGAGAGCGAACCCGGGCGCGGCGCCGACGTCGAAGCCGACGACGTGCGCCGTCTGCAGACAGAGGGCGTCGAGGAGGCGGACCTGGTCCCTCGCGAGGCTCGCGGCGTCGTAGCCGCCCGTCGTCCGTTGGGTGTCGCCCGTTCCACGCAGGTCGGGCATCAGCACTTCGTGGCCCGCAGCGACCAGCAGTGGCGCCACCTCCCGCCAGATCTCCTTGGTGTGCGGAAATCCGTGGAGCAGCAGGACGGGGCTTCCCGTGCCGGCTCGGCGCGCGCTCACGCGGAGATCGTCGAGCTGAATCGTCTCGATCGTCGACCGGTACCCCTGGGTGGCGCTACTCATCACGACTCCTAGTTACCATTGGTTACCTGGGAACGTTAGGAGAGTTTCGGTGAACGGGGAAGAAGGCACATCGGGCAGCCTTGGTCACTCCGAGGTAACCACCGCGCGGCACGGCGACCTCTTCGACGCCGACTGCCCGACGCGGCGTCTGCTCGACCGGGTGGGATCGAAATGGACCGTGATGATCGTGTTGCTGCTCGCCGACGAACAGGAACTGCGGTTCGGTGCGCTACGCCGCCGGATGCCGGGCGTATCCCAGAAGATGCTCACCCACACCCTTCGTCAACTCGAGGACGACGGTCTCGCCCACCGCCGGGTGGAACCCACGAGTCCGCCCGCCGTGCACTACTCCCTGACCGCGCTCGGCGACACCCTCGTCGGTCCGTTGCGCGAGCTCAAACGCTGGGCCGAGACGAACATGGGCACGATCGACACGCTGCGTACGTCGGCGATCAAGTCCCGCCAGTAGGTCGGCGCACACGACTGAGGCCTCACCGGCAGCGGCCACCAGGTCGACCGCCGGGCACCGCGGACACCGCCCGGTACTGGTCCGGCCCGACCCGGCTCATGTCGCCGGTGGGGGTGATCAGTCCGCCTCGACCGGGCCCAGCCACGTCACGGCCCGGAACTTCTTCTCCGCAATGTCCAGGCTCACCCGGACGAATCGGTCCAGGGCCAGGCCCGAGGGAAGCTGCCGCAGCTCCTCGTAGATCGGCTCGGACAGCGCGACCCCCAGGTCCGCCGATGCCGCCTCGCGCAGCGTACGGCGCAGGTCATCGCTGTCCCGCAGCCGGCACACCTGTACCACGGCGGAGCCGGCGAAGCCGTTCCGGCCGGGGTAGACCATGCCGGTGTGCACGGCCACCCGCAGCCGCAGCCGCGCCTGCGGGACCAGCCCCCGGTTGAGGCGCCGCAACGCCACGGCCAGTTCCCGCAACAGGTCGGCCACGGCCCGGGGCTCGTCGAGACCAAGCGGCAGCAGGGCGAGTTCGCCGTCGCCCTGCGGCTGCGTCGTCCAGAGGTTCCGGTCCAGGCCGGCGTACCGGGTGGCGGCTTCCAGGACCTCGACGAGCCGCCGTTGCACGTCCAACTGGCCACGTACGTCCCGGCTGCTGTACGACTCCGCGTCGGCCGCGACGCACAGCCGGCGGCTGCCGGTACCTTCCGGCGTCTCGTCTGCCGCCGGTTCGCGCGCCTCGATCGCGGGACGGCCCCGCTCGCGTACGGCGATGGGCACGGCGAACGGCTCGGGATGCCGGGTTCGGGGCCGGCTGAGCCGGAACGCGTCCAGGTACGGCCGTCGCATCGACGTGCTGGCGGACAGCTCGCCGGAGAGGACCGTCGCCGAGGGTGGCAGCCGCAGCACCGCACCCAGGACGTACGTGCCGGCGGGCAGCGTCCCGCCGGTGGCGTTGCGCAGCGTCCAGCCCAGCGAGTCGCCGCCGTGACCGCTCACCTCCACTGCGACTCCCGGGCCCAGCGCCGCCCCGTCCGGCGGTGGCGGTGGGGTCACGCCGAACGGCCGCGAGCCGAGCACCGCCGGCAGGCCGTCGGCGCCGACCCGGCGGGGCGGCTCCAGATCCAGCGCCAGCGCGTCCGGGGCGGCCCGGCGGAGCCCGACGGTCATTGCGGTCAGTTCGCGCCGGCCGGGCAGCAGGCCGATCGTGACGGGCAGCACCACCCGTACGTAACGCCAGTCTCCGGCGTCGCTTAGCGCCCGGAAGCCGGGCGGGAAGCACTCCAGCCCGATCTCGTACGCCAACGGCCGGCCGAACTCCACGGTGCCCTGCGGCACCGCCCGGATCGTGTCGCCGCCCAGCATCTGCTCGAACTCGACCAGGTCCTGCCGCACGGGCACCGCCGCCTCCCCACCGGGGCCGGGCGCGGTCACCGGTGCGCTCCGAACAGGACGAACCCCAACCACAGATCCGGGGCCGTGGGCTCCTCCGCCATCAGGCACACCTGGGCCCGGCGGACGGCGGCCGGCACGGACCGGCCGGTGCCCAGCCACTCCCGGTGGAACTCGTACAGAAATCGCATGCTGGTTTCCTCTCCCACCTCGCACAGTGCGGTCAGCAGAGCGGTGGGCCCGCTCACCAGGAAGGCTCGGACCATGCCGATCACCCCGTCGGCGGCGACCGCGCCGCGCCCGCCCCGGCAGCAGGCCAGTACCACCAGGTCGGCGTCCGGGCGCAGCCGCAGCACGGCCTCCATGTCGACGATCCCGTCGTGGTCGGCAGTGCGGGCCACGACGAAGAAGGGCAGCGAGGACGCTTCCCGGTCCACCGCGGCCGGATCCGCCGGCAGCTCCACCAGGGCCGCGTCCGCGTGGGTGGCCAGATAGAGCACGTCGGCGTCCCCGGCGAGGTCGACGAGCGCGGCCAGGCTCGCCCCGGCACCCCGCACGACCCGGGCCCCGCCGGGATACTGTCGGGCGATGGCACCGAAGTCGCGTTCGGTGCCGTAGAGGGCCGGAAAGGCGATCCCCTGGGTGGGGTGCGGCGGCATAGGTTGCGGGTTGACCAGGGCCGCCAGCCGGGCCGGCCGATCTTGGCGGACGCGGGCGCGGGCGCGCAGCTCGGGCAGCACGGCCAGGCCGGGAAGCAGCTCGATCGCGTGCCGGGTGGCGAGTGGGCCTCCGTCCGGCATGATCAGCGCGGGGAACGGCACCCGCAGCAGCACCCCGTGCGGTACGACGGTGACCGGCTCGTCCGGATCGCCGGGCAGCAGGTCAGCGGCGACCGGGGTCCACAGCAGCGTGCCGAGGCGGGCCAGCAGGGCGGTCAGCTCGTGCCGCTGCCCGGTCTGGATCGCCTGATGCTCGGCCAGGGTGTGGACCCGGTCTATCTCGCCGGCCAGCGCGTCCGGGTCGACCACCCGGACGGCGGTCACGGGCGTCCCGTCGGCCCGGATGGTCCATACGGTCAACCGGCAGTCGTGCAGGAAATACTCCACCACGCTGCGGCCGTGCGCGCGCAGGACCGCGGCCAGCGCCGGTGCGTCCAGAGCGGGCGCGACCGGCCGCCCCGGCACGCCTGTCGCGCCAGCGGTCGTCGCGGTCCGGCGCAGCAGGTCCGCGAACGCGCGGGCCCGGCTCTGCTCGCTCGCGACCAGCCCCGCCCATCCGTCGCCGAGGTCGGTCAGCAGCTCCACCAGCCGGGCGAAGAACCCCACCGCCCGCTCGGCGGCGAAGATCTTGTCCCAGTCCCGGTCCAGCAGGGCCCGCCAACGTTCGACGTACCCGGGAAGCGGGGAGGCCGAGGCGCGGCTGGCCCGTCGGCTGGCGGCGGTCGCCCGGCCCACGTCCGCCCGCTGCAGCGCATCCGATCGGGATGCGGCCAGCTCGGCGGTGCCGGTCAGCAGCGTGGTGAGCGGCTGCGCCGGCCGGGCGTCCGCCGCCTCGGCGGCGGCGAGCCGGCGCAGCTCCCGTGCGGTCCGATCGAGCGCGGCGCGGCACGCCGCAGTGGCGGAGGCGACCGCGTCGGGATCGTCCGGAGGCGCCTGCACGACGGTGGCGACGAGCCGCCGGAGTCGGGCCGCACAGTCGGCGGCGGCGTCAGCACCGGCACGACCGGCGGTGGCGTCCGGGCCGGTCCGGCCGGCCGCGGCCGCGCGCAGCAGGGTCGCCTGGTCCCGTAGCAGGTCGGCGGTGTCCACCCCGAGGCGTCGCAGCAGGGTGAGCGCGGGCGGGCTGCCGGCATGCCGCCGGGTGAGGCGTACCGCGAGGCTCAGCCCGTCCAGCAGGGCCGGGTAGTCGCGCAGCGCGAATGCCCCGACGATCTGACTGTTCACCAGCAGGGCCAGATCGACGGCGGCGGACTCGGCCGAGGGCGTGTGGCCGTCCAGCCGGGCCAGGTAGTGCGACACCGCCGCGTTCGCCAGGGGCACGGCTTGCTGGGGGCGACCCGCGGCGTACCGGTCGAGGGCGAGCGCCCGCAGCGCGGCCGGATCGCCGGACGCCGGTGCCGCGCGGCGCAGCACTACCGGACGCCAGCCGCCGCGCTCCCGGCCCGGCCCGGCCTCCCGCTCCGGGACGAGGGCGACGGCCAGGCCGGTGTTCCCGACGAGCCGCACGAGGGACGGGGCCGAGAGTCCGGGCGGGTCGAACCACGCGGACCGACCGGACGCGGCTGAACCCGCGGGGCCGCCGGCCGCGGCGGGATCGCGGACGGACGCCAGGGTCGTCGGGTCGCCGATGTCGATCACAGCATCGCCGGCCTGGCCGGCGTCCACCCCCGCCGTGCCCGGATCCTCGATCACGAGCCACCGGCCGGGCAGCGTCGGCCGGTCCAGCCAGCGCCGGTGCCGGTCCACCGCGTCGACGCGGAGGTCCGAGGGCAGGTCGTCGGGCTGGGCCGGGCCGACAGCCTCGTCGAAACCACCGGCCACCTCGGGCCAGGGCTCCGGCTCATCGGGATCCGGCTTCGGTGCGCCGACCGACCCAATGCGCAGCCGCAGCACGAGGTGGGTGGTGACGGGGCCGTCGAGGCTCGGCCGGAGCAGCACGGCGGTCAGGGTCGACGTCGACACCGGGCCGCAGGCCAGGAAGCCCTCCAGACTCTGGCCGTCGCCGTACGCGGTCACGGCCACGGGCCCGTCGCCGTGCTGCCACCACCGGCCGGTCAGTGGTTGCCCATCGAGGTGGCAGCGCAGGGTCCCGTCCGGGCTCGGGTCCCAGTACCGCAGGTCACCCGCGTCGTCGGCGGCCGACCAGGTGGCCCGGGGCCGGCCGGCGGACCAGCTCAGCGTCAGCGTACGCGCCGTCGCGGCGGCGGGTACCGGACATCGGGGCGTACCAGCGCTCGTCATCGGTACCCGACTCGTCAGCCGGTCGCCGCGTGGGTGGCGAGGGCCTGCATGTCCCGGATCTCGATCCGCCGGTAGTGGGTGAGGAGCAGCCCCGCTCGGCGAAACTGGCCCAGCGCCCGCTGCACGCTCGGCTCGGCCGCCCCGACGAAGGTGGCCAGCTCGCGCTGGCTGAGCGGGATGTCGATCACGGTGGCGGTGCCGACCCGCCGGCCGTGGTTGACGCCGAGGTGGCAGAGCACCTGGGCAAGGCGCTGGCTGACCGGCGCACCGTTGAGGGCGCTGCGCACCATGGTGGCCTGGCGCAGCTTGCGCAGCAGATAGTCCTGGATGGCCCGCTCGGCGGCAGGATGGGCGGTCCGGTAGGCGGCGAAGGCACCGTGGCCGATGACCCGGCTCTCGACGGTGGTGGCGGCGACTCCGGTGGCCGTGCGGGGCTTGTCGTCCATGGCGGCGATCTCACCGATCAGGTCTCCCCGGCCCCGGACCGCCAGCAGGACGGAACGACCGTCGCGGCTGTTGCTGACCACCTTGACGTAGCCGTGCAGGAGGACGTAGACCTCCCGGTGCTCCTCGCCCTCCTTGACCAGGATCTCACCCGGCTCGTGCGTGCGGCTGCGGCCGAGTTGGAGCAGGGCGGCGCGTTCCACCGGGCCCAGCGTGCCGAGCAGGCCGCTGCCGGGCCACGTCGACCTGTCGTCCATCCACACTGTCATCCGGACGCACCTGCCCGATCCGAGGGGTCCGGCAACCGGACCGGTCACCATCGGTGATGGTATCGGCACGGCCATCCGCGGCGAATGGCTCCAATGTGGAGTCCGCAGGGACCGAACGGCCAGCGCCACCGAGTGGACGACGGGCGTCATCCGGCGAATCGTGGCGTTCGCCATGCCCGTTCGAACATGACGGCCGGATCGTCCGGCCGGGCCGTCCGCTCGCCCCGCAGCTCGGCCCGGTAGTCGACGACGTGGTCACCCCACGCGCCGCTCGCCCTGATCTCGCCGGTGACGCGACCGGCGGCGAACCGCAGCTCCAGCAGCGCCCAGCGGGCCGCGACCGGCAGAGGAGGCGGCTCCCAGCCCAGCCGCAGCCCCGGCGGCACGACCATGGGCGCGATCCAGGTCACCGCCGGCGCACCCGCCGGAGCGGACAGCTCGCACCGCAGATTTCCGTCGCTCAGCGTCGTCCGCAGCCGGCCGGTGTCGCTCTCGGCGAGGCCGGGCGTCGACGCGATCCAGGTCAGATCGCCCACCGCCCCGGGCACCAGGCCGGCGAGGCCGACTTCGACGGGCCCCGGTCCGGTTGCCGGCAGCAGGTTCAACTCCGCCGGCAGCGGCCCGAACGTCTCGCCGCCGGTGGCGCCGGCGAGCGTGACCGTGTGTGCGGCCGGCAGGTCGAGGCCACCCACGGACGCGAAGGCGGGCGACTCGTCCGGGCCCGCCGGGCGCACGGGCTGGCTGATCGAGGTGCGCTCGTCGTGGGTGCGGGTGCGGACGATGTAGGACGCCGTCAGCAGCAGCCCCGCGCCGTCCGGGTCGAACCGGCCGCTCAGCCCGGCGCGCGCCGAGCCGTCCGGGCTCACCATCGCCGCCTGGAACTCCGTGCCGCCACCGGCCCGGCGGTGCCGTCCTGGCAGAGGAAACAGGTCGTCCCGGGCCAGCCCGGGCAGTGGGACGACGAGCAGCCGGCCATCCGAATGCAGGCACCAGCGCGTACCCAGCAGCAACCGGCGCAACCCCGGCCGTTCGCCGTCCCCGGCGAGCTGCGGTGGCCCCTGCGGGATCAGCAACCGCATCGCGTACCCCTTTCCACGACCCTGACGTCCGGACAGCCGGCAGCCCACCGGCGCACACATCGCAGCCTCCACGCATCCGGTCCCCGTGCTGCTGCTGACCCTGCTGATGGTGACCGGCCAGGCTGCGCTGACCTGGATCGGCTGACCGTCGCAAAGCTGACCGCGGACCGTGCCGGTGATCCCGTCATTTGATGGGACGGGCCGGGTGACCGGGACCGACGCTGGGCGCAGCATCATCCGTTCCGACCAGACCAGGGCACGGGCGCCTGACGCGGAAGGAGTCCGCGCCTCAATCAACGTCTCGACCAAGGGGAATCATGAGACTTCTCTCCATTGTCCGACGCCTGGCTCGCACACGTCGGCCGGCCGTGCTCGGCGCAGCGCTCGCGCTGGGGCTCGCCGTGACGCTCGCCGCGCCTGCGGCACCGGCACTCGCGGCCACCTCGAATTGGAGCCAGACGCAGAACACCCTCAACCCGACGATCTACCAGACCAACCTGGTGTACTACGGCACCCCGTTCACGGCACCCAGCACCCCGGCCGGCGCGACCATCACCACCGTGTCCTTCGCCTGGACCTTCCTGTACATCCCACCGCCGTACCCGGCCAGCCCGTACCAGGTCTATCTCTGCGCCGGGCCCAACGGCACCCAGTGCCTGTACGTCTCGCCGTCCTGGTCGGCGCAGTCCTACAGCGGCACCACCACGGCCTTCCAGGGATTCCCGGCCGGCACCACATTCCAGTACGCCGTTTACGTCCAGGCTCCGACGACGTACGTCCTGCCCTATCCGTACAAGCCCAGCCAGACCTACTCGCTCACCGTCAACTACACGTACTGATCCGGCAGGTGACCCGGGCGAAGCGTTCCACCCGCGACGCCGCTTCTCCCGTGGCGTAGCGCCCTTCGAAAAAGGGCCCGACCGGCCCGGGGCACAGTGCCCGGCCGGTCGGGTCGAAGTCACCATGCGCAAACGGGCCGCCCGCACCGCTGGCTCAGTCAGTCTCTGACGAAGAAGTCCTCGGACAGGATCGGCGGCGGACCGCCGCTTCGACCGGCGACGGCCGGAAGTCCCGTTGATCGGCTTCCCGCACGACGTGCCGGACACCATCGAGTTCTGGGTCGACCGGCTGCGGGCGGCAGCCCGACGCCGCACGGCGAGGCCGACCTCGCGATCCTCAGCGAGCTGGCGGTCGCCTGCGCGGACGGCGCGCAGCCGACCGAGATCCCGGTACGGGAGAACCGTGCCGTCCTCAACGGGATCCGGCTCGTCCTCGGCCGGCCGCTGGTCGGCGTGGACACGACGACCGACGTGCTGCGCCTCGCCTGCCAGGTTTCCGGCGGTGACGTCGCGCGCTACGCGGAACGCTGGAAGCGGCTCGGGGAACGGCTGCACCCCCACGAGTACGACCAGTGGCCGCACGCGCAGGAGGTGTTCACGGTCGCGCGAGTTCCAGACCCCTTCGGCGCGCCACGAGTACCGGGTGGGACTCTTGTCCGCCGCGCCTGCCCGCCACGGAGGCTGCACCCTCACCCGATTGTCGAGTCGCGACGACACGGCAGAGCCCGTCCTGAGGCAGCCGCCGGGACGAGCCGAGAGAGAACTGATCTCGGCCGAGTGAACCGCCCCCCGGATCCGGCACATCCGGGGACAGCCCCGACGGGAGTGAACCACGCTGCTCCCCAGCCCGTCAGGCGCGATGGCGGCGGGCCTTCTCGATGACGTCGCGGCCGTCGGCGTCCTGCTGACGAGGCGCGAAACCGGCCTTGCGGAGGGCGACCATCGTGTCGGCCGTGGTGGCTCGGCTGGCCAGCACGGTCGGGGCGAGCAGACGCAGGCCGAGCTTGTCCAGCCGTTTGTCGGCGCAGATCTGCGCCAGCAACGCGGTGTCGTCGCTGACCAGCGTGCTGGCCACGGGCGAGACCCGTACCGAACCGTGCCGGCGGGCGACATCGGCAAGCAGATAGACAAGTGGTTGTGGCAACCCGCCGTCGGCGATCTTCCTCAGGGCCCCGACCAGGCGCGGTTCGGTCCAGCCCGCGTCGTACGCGCCCCGCACCGTCGCTGGGCTGAAGCGCCAGGTCGTAGCGGTGCCCCGGGACTCGACGAGGGCGGTCGCGCCGAGGAGGTCAGCCAGCTCCGGGCTCGGTGTTCCCACCACGACCGCGGTCAGGTCCGCCTGCAGCCGGGCCGTACGGGCGACCGCACCCAGGTCGCCGACCGCCCTGACGATGTCCGTGCCGGCCAGCAGCGCCTGCCCGGCCGGGCTCACGGCCCCCGCGCCGAAAGCCCCCAACGTCGCGGCCTCCTCCAGCAGGCCACGCACGGTCGTGGTGCCGCCGAAGGCCAGTGGCTGCCACCACCATATCCACTGCGCCGCGTGCTCGAAGTCCGTCGTCGCCCGGTCGCCCCACGCCCGCAGTACCGCCATCCGCGCGTGGGCCGGCCAGTTCTGGTGGTGCTCCGCAACCCAGGGCCCGGTCTGTGCCGACGGCAGATAGTCCAGGTCGCGCCACGCCTTCAGCATCACCGCGAGCCGCCGATCCAGGCCAAGCCTGAGCCAGCGGTCGTACGCGGCCGTCGGGACCACACGCTCATCGAGGTCGGCCAGCCTGGCCTCATGGGCCACCGCCAGGAGCAGCCGGACAACAGGAACCGTCACACCCAGCGTCTTCGCCGTCCGGGTCAACTCGCGCACGCCCACGCCGCCGGCCTTGACCGTGGCGAGTGGCTCACGCCCAGCCCCGTCCAGCAGCACCGACAACAGGCCGACCACAGCGATGCCCTGGGCCTGTGCGTCGCGGCGTACTGACTCAGGCTCCGGCGTACGCCAGGCGACCAGCGGCTCCTGTGGCTGGAACGGAGCCCGGTAGCCCGCTTCTCGCACGGCGAGTGCGACCTGACCCGCCAGCTGATAGTCCTCCCAGGACACGCGGTAGACCAGCCCGTGTTCCTCGGCCCAGTCCAGCGGATGCACCCGTCGGTGGCGGTCCGTGAACCGGATCCGATGTGCGATACCGCTGCCGCCGTAGCGGCGGACCTGTCCACCGTCGCGGTCAGCCTCCGCCACCGCCGCCCGCGTCGCGGCGGGCATCCGCTTGACCAGAGCGTGCACGTTGTCCATGTCGAGGAAGAACTCCTCCACCGCCGCCAGCAGGTCCGCCTTACGGCCCTTCGTGGCCAGCCCCAGGTTGCGTGCCACCACCTTCAGGTCATCGGCGCTCAACGCGGCGGCGAGCTGACCAGCAGCCGGGCCGACACCCAGAGGCCGGGAGAAGACCTCCCGCACGACGCCGTTCACCGCGAGCCGGCCCCGCAGCTGCGCGACGAGCCCCGCAGCGGCGGCGCGCTGCAGGTACGGCGTCGCGTCGGCGCCGACCAACGCCGACACCTCCGCCTCGGTGACCAGCCCGCCCAGCGCCAGAGCTGCCTCCAACACCTGAAGGGTCGGCAGGTTGAGGCCAGCAAGCTGATCAAACGGACTCACGAGGAAACTCCCAGGGCTATGGCAATCCCCAGATCCAACCGTACAAACTGCTTCCGCGTGACGCGACCCGCCAGGCAAGGACACCATTCGACCGACGCGCGCCGCAGGCGCGGATGAAGGCGTGCCCGCCGTCGGTCATGACTGACGCCGCCCGCCCGTACCGCCTCCGCAGCCGGCGTCCGCCGGGCGGTCCGGTTGGACTCCGATCCTGGGCAGGACTTCTTCCAACGGGAATTGGTCCCTGCCACCGCAGCCGACAGTACCGTCGCAGCTACGGCCGGACCGGCACCGCCGCCCGCCGGTCACGGCACGACCACCCGGCAGCCGACCTCCCGCCCCGACACCCCACCTGTCGTGGCCGTCGTCGACCTGCCCCGACACAGGGGAGGAACCAGTGACCCGGACAGCGGTCGAGGTGGCGGGAATCGTCGGCCGACACCTCATCTACACCTACGCCAACGGATGGCAGTACGAGATGTACGTGAAGAACGCCGACACCATCGACTACCGGATCCACTCCGGCATGGTCGGCGGGCGGTGGGTCAAGGACCAGAAGGTCGACCTGGCGGCCCTCGCGCCCGACGTCTACGCAGTGTCGTGGACCGAGCCCACCGGCACGTCGGTGTGCGTCACCATCATGCCGGAGCGTCGACGACTGCGTGGCGTCATCTTCTTCCCCCACTGGGTACACGAACACCCGGAACGTACGGTGCTCTTCCAGAACGACCACCTGGAACTCATGCGCCGGTACCGCGACGACGGACCGACGTACCCCGTACACGTCGTCGTCGAGTTCGCCGACATCACCTTCGTCGAGTCCCGCGGCATCGACGACGACACCGTCATCGACCGCCCTCCCCACCAGCTTCCCGCCGGGTACGCCGACCGCCGCAACCGGTAGGGGAAGGCGGAGCGATGGACGCGGAGAAGTCAGCGGCCTTCCTGCTCGACGAGGGCCTGAGATACGTGTTCTCCGGGGCCCTGCGGGTGGCCGCCCAGACCGGTGTCGCCGACCACCTCACCGACGGCCCCCGCACGGTCGAGCACCTGGCCGCCCGGACCGCCACCCAGGCCGACGGGCTACGCCGGGTGCTGAGACTCCTGGCCACCCGCGGCATATTCCACGAGGACGCGGCAGGCCGCTTCCACCTCACCCCACTCGGCGAGGCGTTGCGCAGCGACTGCCCCAGCTCCGTGCGGGAGGCCATGGTGTTCGTCACGAACCCCACCTTCTGGCAACCGGTCGGGCGGCTCGGCAGCGTCGTGAGCACCGGTGTGCCCGCCGTGGAACAGATCTTCGGACGTCCACTGTTCGACTACCTCGCCGCCAACCCCGAGGCCGCGGCGGAGTTCGACCCGGGGATGGCGCAGTACTCACAGCTGGAGAGCCGTGGGTTCGCCACCACCTACGACTTCGCGGACACCGGGGTGCTGGTCGACGTCGGCGGCGGCCGGGGACGCCTGCTGCTGGAGGTGCTCAGGAGACACCCCGGCTGGCGCGGCGTGCTGTTCGACCAGCACCATGTGGTCGCCCGACACGACCTCGCCGCGTTGGGCGCCGATCACCGCTGGACGGCCGTCCCCGGCGACTTCTTCGACGAGGTGCCGGCCGGCGGGGACGTCTACGCGTTGCAGTACATCCTGCACGACTGGGACGATGAGCGGTGCGTGCGCATCCTGCGCAACTGCCGGCGGGCCATGAACCCGAACGGCCGGGTGGTGGCACTGGACACCGTCCTGCCCGAAGGCGACGCCGCCCATCCGGGCAAGAGCATCGACCTGGTCATCCTGGCCTCGTTCACCGGCCGGGAGAGAACCAGGGCGCAGTTCGCCGCCCTGTTCGAGGCGGCCGGCCTCCGGCTGACCCGGGTCATCGCCAAACCGGAGCCGGGCTGGCTGTCGATCATCGAGGGCCGACCGCACTGAGCGGCCGAGGTGGGACCGACCTCGACCCAGCCGCTCCCCCCGGACGCCGGCCTCGTCACCCGGCGGGCCGGAGAACCCGGCCCGCCGGGTGACGAGCTGTTCCGGGCGGACCGTGGATCCGCCCGGAACAGTCCGATCAGCTTCCGCGGACCTCGGCGGCAGCCGCGACGAGATGCCGGAGGGACGCCTCGACCTCGGCATAGGTGCGGGTCTTCAGACCACAGTCCGGGTTGACCCACAGCCGTCGGGCGGGCACGACCGCGACGGCCCGACGGAGCGCGTCAACCACCTCGTGGTGCGGTGGGATGCGGGGCGAGTGGATGTCCCACACCCCCGGGCCGACGCCCCGGCGGTAACCGATCGCGGCCAGGTCGTCCAGAACCTCCATCTTCGACCGGGACGCCTCGATGCTGGTGACATCGGCGTCGAGCGCGTCGATTGCCGTGATCACCTCACCGAACTCGCTGTAGCACAGGTGGGTGTGAATCTGGGTGTCGTCGGCGACACCGCCGGTAGCCAGGCGGAACGCGCCGACCGCCCACTCCAGGTACGCCTTCTGGTCGGCCCGACGCAGCGGCAGGGTCTCCCGGAGGGCAGGTTCGTCGACCTGGATGATCCGGATACCGGCAGCCTCCAGATCGTGACACTCGTCGCGCAGCGCGAGCGCCACCTGGTCGGCGGTGTCGGCCAACGGCTGATCGGTACGGACGAACGACCAGGCCAGGATGGTGACCGGCCCGGTGAGCATGCCCTTGACCGGACGGTCGGTCAGCGACTGGGCATAGGTGGACCACGCGACGGTCATCGGCGTCCGCCGGGCCACGTCCCCGTGGATGATCGGTGGACGCACGCACCGGGAGCCGTAGGACTGCACCCAGCCGTGCGTGGTGGCGGCGAAACCGTCGAGCTGCTCCCCGAAGTACTGGACCATGTCGTTGCGTTCCGGCTCGCCGTGCACCAGCACGTCCAGACCCAACCGCTCCTGCAATCGGACGACCCGCTCCACCTCGGCGCGCATCCGCTCCGTGTAGCCGGCGTCGTCGAGGGTGCCGGCGCGGTGCGCGGCACGGGCCCGGCGTAGCTCGGCGGTCTGCGGGAACGAACCGATCGTGGTGGTCGGCAGGTCCGGCAGCCCCAGCCGTTCCTGCTGGCGGGCGGCCCGCTCGGCGTAGTCGCCGCGGTGCCGGTCGGTAGGGCGCAGCGCAGCCAACCGGCCGCGTACGTCGTCGTGCCGCCACGCCGGCGGGATGGGCGGCAGCGGGGCCGGCATGCTGGTGGTGCCGTCGCGCAGCGCCCGGCCGAGCAGGACCACCTCGTCGACCTTCTGCCTGGCGAACGCGAGCCGCGCGGACAACTGCGGGTCGAGCTGGGTCTCGGCGGACAGGTCGACCGGCACGTGCAGCAGCGAACAGGACGTGGACACCGCCACGTGGTCGGCCAGCCCGGCGACCGTGGCACCGGCGGCGACGGCCGCCCGCAGATCCGTGCGCCAGATGTTGCGCCCGTCGACCAGCCCGGCGACGACTGTCTTGTTGTGTAGGGGACCGGCGGCGGCGAGCCGGCGCAGGTTGCCCGGGCCGGCGACCAGGTCCAGGCCGATCGCCTCGACCGGGGTGTCCAGCAGCGCCGGCAGCGCGTCGCCGAGGTCACCGAAGTAGGTGGCGACGAAGATCCGGGGACGGTGGGGCAGCTCCCCGAGACGCCGGTAGGCGTGCCGCAGACCGTCGATCTCAGCCGGGCTGCGGTCCGCGACATAGGCGGGCTCGTCCAGTTGGACCCAGGCCACACCCGCGTCGGCCAGGGCGGTGAGGATCCTGGCGTACGTGTCAACCAGGTCGTCGAGCCGGGCGAACGGATCGTCGCCCTTGGCCAGCAGCAGGAAGGTGGCCGGCCCCACCAGCACCGGCCGGGTGGTGATGCCCAGCTCCCGTGCCTGCGCGTACTCGTCCAGCGCCTTTGCCGGATCCGCCGCGAACACGGTGTCGGGGTCGATCTCCGGCACCAGGTAGTGGTAGTTGGTGTCGAACCACTTGGTGAGTTCCAACGCGGGCGCGGCATCGACACCACGGGCCATGGCGAAGTAGGTGTCGAGTTGACCGAGGTCGAGCCGGGCGAATCGGCGGGGGACCGCCCCCACTGCGACGGCGGTGTCGAGCATGTGGTCGTAGTAGGAGAACGTGTTGGACGGGATCGCGTCGAGCCGGGCGTCGCGCAGCGTCCGCCACACCTCGGCCCGCAGCCCGGCCGCGACGTCCTCCAGGCCGGTGCCGTCCAGCGTGCCGGCCCAGTACGCCTCGACGGCCTTCTTCCACTCGCGGTGGGCGCCGATACGGGGATAGCCGAGCACGGTGCTCTGCCCGAATGAGGTGGTCACAGGTGGTCCTTCCCTCGCGGTGTCCGGCGACCACCCGAGAGGAAGACGGATACGCCACGGCGTAACCGGCATTCCGCCCTGGCCCTCCCGAGAGGCCGCCGACGGCGCGTACCGGCGGTACGCGCAGCGCTGGCAGGTCTTCGGACTCGTGGGCGTGACACAGGGTCGCCTACTGGCCGTCGCTTCCCAGACCGTGCGGTCCAGTGCTTCGTTGACGGCGGTCGTTCCCACTCACCGCTGCGGGGCAGTCCCGGTCTTCCACCGGGTTCCCTCTTACGACGCCCCACCCGCGCACGGGAGAGGCGAACCAGCACCGCCCGCGATCCTACGCCCTGCCGCCGCCGGCCGGGGAGGCGCGGCACAGCGCCCCGGACCCGCCACCGTCAACGACACTGTGCCGTGATCAGGACGTACCCCGGAAATCCACCCCGGCCACGGTCGTGCGCACCCGGCTCGTCCCGGAACAGCCAGCTGGTGATGCTCGTGCCGTACAGCCGCGCGATGTCAGGGTGCAGCCGGATGTACTCCCGAAGCTGTTCCTGCGCCGGGGGAGGAAAGACCACGTGCTCCGTGACGTCCCGGATGTCGAGCACCGTGAACCCCGCCTCCCGCAGCAGCGGTGTGTAGTCGTCGATGTCGACGAGGTTGACGACCTCCGACGGCTCGTCGTAACCGGGCCGGCGGAAGCAGTCGGCCAGGGCCAGCCGCGAGCCCGGCCTGAGCACACGAGCCGCCTCGGACAACGCCCGCTGCTTGTCCGGCATGTGCAGCAGCGACTCGAAGAACCACGCACCGTCGAACGACGCGTCGTCGAAGGGCAGATCCATCGCATCGGCGAGCTCGAAACGCACCCGGTCGGCCAACCCACCCCGCTGCGCCCGCGCCGTGGCCTCCGCCACCTGACCGTTGCTGACCGTGATGCCGACGACCTCCACGTCGTACGAGCGGGCCAGGTCGAGCGCCGGCCCACCCACCCCGCACCCCAGATCGAGGATGCGCTGACCCGACGCGGGCGTCAGCCGCTCGATCAGCCGGCCGGTGAGCCGTTCGGACGCGGCGATCAGGTCGACCTGGTCGTCGTCGTCCGACCAGTAGCCAAAGTGCAGGTTCGCCGGCATCTGCGCCCCGACGAACCCGTCGTACATCTCCGCGACCCGGGTGGCGTTGTCGTCTGCTGTCGATGTCACCTACGGCCTCCGGTGTTCACTGTCGATCGGATCGGTCGGCCCGGTCCCAGGGGCGGTCCACACACCGGCAGGTCAGCGCCCACCCGCCGGGAACAGGTCGGTGGCGGTGACCCGGATCGTGCCGGGCGCGTCCCGGGGGGTCGGCACGAGATGCAGATGCTGGGTGTCCGGCTCGTCCGGACGGTCACACAGTGTCGTGCAGGCACAGGGGTCGGTGGTGAAACCGGCGAACCGGTAGGCGATCTCCATCATCCGGTTGCGCTCCGTCGGACGGAAGTCGGCCACCAGGTGGACGCCGGCCGCGAAGGCCCGGTCCACGAGCCAGTTCAGGATCACCGCCCCCGCCCCGAACTGCACCACCCGACACGACGTGGCCAGGAGCTTCACCTGCCAGACGCCCTCCTGACGCGCCAGCAGCACGACACCGACCGCCCCGTGCGGACCGAACCGGTCGGCCATGGTGGTCACCAGAACCTCGTGGCCCGCATCGTCGAGCAGCCGCCGCAGCACCGCGTCGGAATAGTGCACGCCCGTCGCGTTCATCTGACTGGTCCGCCGGGTCAGCTCCTCGACCCGGGCGAGGTCCCGGTCGGTCGCCCGGTCGATCCGCAGCTGGAGGTCAAGCGAGCGGAGGAACTCCTGATCCGGCCCCGCGAAGTCGCGTCGCACGGCCGTACGTCGGACGTTCGCCTGGTACATCCGGCGTCGCTGCCGGGCGTCCTCGGTGACCACCGCTGGAGTGAACTCCGGCCGGTGCGGCAGCCCGGGCACCTCCTCGTGGGTGTAGCAGCGCACCTCGGGCAGGTGGAACGCGACCTCGGCGCGTTCGGTGGGCTGGTCGTCGACGAAGGCGACGGCGGAGGGCGCGAACCGCAGACCGTCGGCGATCCGACGCACCGACTCGGACTTCGGCCCCCACCCGATCTCCGGCAGGAGGAAGTACTCCGCGACATCCCACCGCTCAAGTTGCCGCCACGCGAGGTCGTGGTCGTTCTTGCTGGCGACCGACTGCAGGATGCCCCGCGCGTCCAGGATGGTGATCACCTCACGCACCTCGTCGGGCAGCCGCAGGTCGTCGCCCTCCACCAGGGTGCCCCGCCAGAGCGTGTTGTCCAGATCCCAGACGAGACACTTCACGGGTTGGTCAGGCATCGGCCCTCCCCGCCGTGGCCAGCGCGTGGTCGGCGAGGATGAGCTGACAGATCTCGGTGGTGCCCTCGATGATCTCCATCAGCTTGGCGTCCCGGTACGCCCGGGCCACCGGGCTCCCGTCGTGGGCGGCCCGGGACGCCAGCAACTGCACGGCCGTCGCCGCGCCGCGCGCCGCGTTCTGCGCACTGACCTGCTTGGCCAGCACCACCGCGGCGACCAGCCCCGGATCACCGTCGTCCCAGCACCTGCTGGCGTGTTCGCAGGCACGGCTGGCCACCTGTTCGGCGACCAGGAGTTCGGCGAGGTGCCGGGACACGAGCTGGTGGCGGGCCAGCTCGGTGCCGAACTGGGACCGGGTACGGACGTGGGTGGCCGACACCCGCAGACACTCGCGCAGGATGCCCACGCACCCCCAGGCGACGGACATCCGCCCGTAGAGCAGCATCGCCGTCACCAGCATCGACAGATCGTGTCCCCCGCCGCCGAGGATCGCGGACCCGGGCAGGCGGACGGCGTCGAGACGGACGTCGGCGTGGCCCGCCGCACGGCAGCCCGACGGATGCGGGACCCGCGTCAGCCGGACCCCCGGACTGTCGCGGGGAACGACCGCGACGGCCGCCCCCGACCCGAACCGGCCGACGACGAGGATGAGGTCGGCGTAGGTGGCTGCCGTGGTCCACACCTTCTCCCCGGTGACCACGGCCTCGTCGTCGGCGACCTCGATGCGGGTGGTCATGGCGCCCAGGTCGCTGCCGGCGTCGGCTTCGCTGAACGCCACCGCCGCGAGTTGCCCGCCGGTGAGCCGGGGCAGGTAGCGCCGCCGCTGGTCCGGGTCCCCGAACCGGCTGATGCTCCAGGCCGCCATGCCCTGTGAGGTCTGCACGCTGCGCACCGAGCTGCACAGGCCGCCGGTGTGTGCGGTCAGCTCACCGTTGTCCGCGCTGCTCAGACCGAGCCCGCCGAACTCCGCGGGCACCTGGGCGCACAGCGTCCCCTGCCGGCCCAGCTCCCGCAACACCGCGACGGGCAGTTCACCGGCCAGGTCCCAGGCGCCGGCCCGGTCGCCGACGAGCGTGCTGGTCAGGTCGCAGGCGGCGGCTCGGCGTTCAGCGGCCATGGTCGTCACGCAGCCGCCGTACCAGGGCCGCCATCGACCGCACCGAGCGGAAGTTGTCCAACCGCAGGTCCGCACCCAGCACGGCGACCTGGAAGGTCTGCTCCAGGTGGACCACCAGCTCCATCGCGAACAGCGAGTTGACCAGTCCACTGTCGAACAGGTCCTGGTCGACCTCGACGGTGGTCCTGAGCCGGTCGGTAAGGTACGACCGCATCGTCTCCTCGGGGTCGAGGATCTCCGCGCCCTGCTCCGCCGTCACGACAGTACCTCCGTGTAGTCGTAGAAACCGCGGCCCGACTTACGGCCGAGATGGCCGTCGCGCACCTTCGCCGTCAACTGCTCGCAGGGCCGGTACCGCTGCTCACCCGTGCGCTCGTACAGGGCCGCCAGCGAGTCCACCAGGTTGTCCAGACCGATGAGGTCGGCGGTGCGCAGCGGGCCGGTCCGGTGCCCGAGGCAGCCCTGCATGAGGGCGTCGACCTCGTCGGCCGTGGCGATGCCGTCACCCACGAGGCGGGCCGCGTCGTTGAGCATCGGGTGCAGCAACCGGCTGGTCACGAAACCCGGCGAGTCACCCACCTGCACGGCACGTCGGCGCAGGCCCGCGAGCAGGGCCATGAGCCCGGCCATGGTCGCCTCGCCCGTACGCGGTCCCCGGATCACCTCGACCAGGTCGATCAGGTACGCGGGATTCATGAAGTGCGTACCGACCAACTGGTGCGGTCGGGGCAGGGCCCCGGCCAACTCGTCGATCGGGATGCCCGAGGTGTTGGTGACGAGCGGGACGTCCGCACCGACGACCCCGGCCACCTCGACGAGGACCGCGGTCTTGGTGGTGAGGTGTTCGCTGACCGCCTCGATCACGGCCGCAACCTCAGCCAGTTCCCGTACCGAGGCGGCCGTCACCAGCCGGCCGGGCCGCCCGTCGGCCGGTACCGCGTTCATCAGCCGGGCATGGCGTAGCTGGAGGGGGATCGTGTGCGCGGCCCGGTCGAGTGCCGACGGATCGTCGTCGACCAGGACCACGTGTCGTCCACTGCCGAGGACGGTCGTGGCGATGCCCGTTCCCATCACCCCGGCGCCCACCACCGCGACCGGCCGGCTGTCGGACCCGACTCCCATGCGTGTGCCCCCGACCCTCGACGATCCTCGCCCCCGAGCGGATTTCGGGCGGCACGCAGCCCGACGCAGGTCTGCTGCTGACATGGCGGACTCCGGGACCCGGCAGACCGGTTCCCGGTGTCCGGCTCCACCGCGAGCGAGGCTAGCACCCGACAAATTTCCGGACATAGGTCAGATGACTCATCCGTCCATTTAGTGCGCGCACGGAATCGCGTGGTCGGGCATTGCCGGTAAATCCCGGAAATGGATTCCGCCCGATGTCCTGCGTGGTACCAGCCCCGTGTGTAGGCGGGCTGAACAGGGGATATCCGAAATCACGGCGGCGGGGGGTGCTGTGGCCTGCGTCACGCGAGTCAGATTACGGAAGATCCGCCTGGTCCGACTCCGGTACATAGATCAGGAGTTCTCTGACAATTGAGGAGCCTCGATCTTGGTGAGCGACGACGAACTGCTGGATTACCTCAAACGAGTAACCGCTGAGCTGGACAGAACCACCCATCGGCTCCGCGCGGAGGAGGAACGCCAGCGGGAGCCGATCGCCATCATCGGAATGGGTTGCCGCTTTCCCGGCGGCGTCACCTCACCCGAGGACCTCTGGCGACTGCTGACCGCCGGCACGGACGCCATCACCGGCTTCCCCGACGACCGCGGCTGGCCACCCCCGCCCACCCCCGCCCACGACCCCACCACCGCCGTACCCCCGCCCGTACGCACCGGCGGCTTCCTGACCGACGCCGCCGACTTCGACGCCGGCTTCTTCGGCATCGCCCCACGCGAAGCCCTGGCGATGGACCCGCAACAACGACTGCTGCTGGAAACCAGCTGGGAAGCCCTCGAACGGGCCGGAATCGACCCCCGGTCCCTGCGCGGCAGCCGCACCGGCGTCTTCGTCGGCATGGGCAACACCGACTACGCCTTCACCGCCGTCCCACCCCCGGCCGGGCTCGAAGGACACCTGCTCACCGGCGTGTCCGGCAGCGTCGGCTCCGGCCGGCTCTCCTACACCTTCGGCCTGCGCGGGCCCTCCATCACCGTCGACACCGCCTGCTCGTCCTCACTGGTCGCCCTGCACCTGGCCGCCCACTCCCTGCGCGGCGGCGAGTGCGACCTCGCCCTGACCGCAGGCGCAACCGTCATGGCGACCCCGGCCAGCTTCGTCGCCTTCGCACAACACGGCGGACTGGCCCCCGACGGCCGGTGCAAGTCCTACGCCGACGCCGCCGACGGCACCGGCTGGGGCGAAGGGACCGGCGTGCTGCTGGTGGAACGACTGTCCGACGCACAACGACACGGCCACCCCATCCTGGCCGTGCTGCGCGGATCATCAGTCAACTCCGACGGCGCCTCCAACGGCCTGACCGCACCCAACGGCACCGCACAGCAGCAGGTGATCGAGGCCGCACTGACCGCCGCAGGGCTGACCAGCGGCGACGTGGACGCGGTCGAGGGACACGGCTCCGGCACCCGACTCGGTGACACGATCGAGGCGCAGGCACTACTGGCCACCTACGGCCGGAACCGACCGGCCGGACAACCACTGTGGCTCGGCTCCGTCAAATCCAACCTGGGGCACGCCCAGGCCGCAGCCGGCGTCGCCGGAGTGATCAAAATGGTGCTGGCACTGCGACACGGCGTCCTCCCCGCCACCCTGCACGCCCAGCAGCCCAGCACGCGGGTCGACTGGTCCACCGGCACCGTACGCCTCACCACCCGGCAACGACCCTGGCCGACGGTCGACCGCCCCCGCCGCGCCGCCGTGTCGTCCTTCGGAATGAGCGGCACCAACGCCCACGTCGTCCTCGAACAGGCACCCGACCCCACCCCCGACCCCCGACCCGGCCCGGCCCTGCTCCTGCCGTGGGTACTGTCCGCCCGCACCCCCGAGGCGCTGCGCGCCCAGGCCCGACGCCTCCGCGCCCACGTCGACGAGCACGCCCTCGACGCCGCCGACGTCGGCTACTCGCTGGCCGCGACCCGCACCACCCTGGAACACACCGCCGTCGTGACCGGCACCGACCGCACCACACTCCTCGACGGCCTCGAAGCACTCGCCGCGGACCGCGCCGACCCGGCCACCGTGACCGGACGCCGCACCGACACCGCCCGGCAACCGGTGCTGCTCTTCTCCGGACAGGGCACCCACTGGGACGGCATGGCACGCGACCTGCTGGAAACCGAACCCGTCTTCGCCCGCGCCATGACCGAATGCGCCGACGCCCTCGCCGCCTGGCTCGACTGGCCGGTGCTCGACGTCGTCCGCGGGGTGCCCGGCGCACCGACACTGGACCGGGTCGACGTCGTCCAGCCGGTCCTGTTCGCCACGATGGTGGCACTGGCCGAACTGTGGGCGTCCTACGGCGTCCGCCCCGCCGCGGTGGCCGGACACTCCCAGGGCGAGATCGCCGCCGCGTACGTGGCCGGCGCACTCTGCCTACCCGACGCCGCGAAGGTCGTCGCCCTGCGCAGCAGAGCCCTACGACGGCTACGCGGCGCCGGCGCGATGCTCTCGGCCCTCGCACCGGTCGCCGACATCCAGGAACTGCTCACACCGTGGCAGGACCGGCTGTGGATCGCCGCCGTCAACGGGCCGGCCGCCGTCACCGTCTCCGGTGACAACGCCGCCCTCACCGACCTGGAACGCGAACTGTCCCGCCGTGGCATGCTGCGCTGGCGCATCGAAGGCGTCGACTTCGCGGCACACTCCGGCCAGGTGGAGCAGATCCGCGACGAGATCGAGTCGGCACTGACGGGCCTCACCCCGCGCCCGTCCGACGTCCCCTTCTACTCCACCGTCACCGGCACCCACCTCGACACCCGCGTCCTCGACGCCACCTACTGGTACCGCAACCTCCGGGAACCGGTGGCCCTCGACGCCACGACACGGGCCCTGCTCGACGCCGGGCACAGCCTCTTCGTGGAGGTCAGCCCCCAACCCGTGCTCACCATGGGCATCCAGGACCTGATCGACGAGTCGGGCACCGACGCCACGATCATCGGCACCCTGCGGCGGGGCCGCGGCGACCGACGCCAGTTCCTGTCGACCGTCGCCGAAGCGTACGCACGCGGCGCCGACGTCGACTGGCGGGCCGCGTTCACCGGCGCGACCATCGTCGACCTGCCGACCTACGCCTTCCAACGCGACCGCTACTGGCTCCCCGAGGCCGAGGACGCAGACGACCGCCGACACCCCACACCGGCCACCCCCACCAGCGTCGCGGACCAACGGTTCTGGGACGCCGTGGAACGCGTCGACCCCGCCGAGGTCGCCCACCTCATCGGCGTACCGGACGACACCACCCTGCGGGCGGCGCTGCCGGCGATCGCCCGCTGGCGTCAGCAGTCGACCGAGACCACCCTCGCCGACTCCTGGCGCTACCGGGTCTCGTGGACACCGCTGCCGCCACAGCCCCCGGCCGGCCTGCTGGGAACCTGGGTGGTGGTCCAGCCCGCAGCCCACGACCAGGACGACCGCCGGCAAGCGGTGCTCACCCGACTCCAGGACAGCGGCGCGTACCTGCGTACGGTCACCCTGTCACCGGAGGATGCCAGCGGCGAGCGGGCGGCCGAACGGCTGCGCGAGGGCGTGCGTGACGCCCCGGCCGTGGTCGGCGTGGTGTCGCTGCTGGCCCTGACCCGGCGGGAGAACCCCGACCAACCCGACGTCCCCGGCGGCGTCGCCCTGACCCTGGCCCTGGTCCAGGCACTCACCCAGGTGACACTGGCCGCGAAACTGTGGTGCCTCACCTGGGGCGCGACCACCGCGACCACCACCACGCCCGACCCCGCGCAGGCCCAACTGTGGGGCCTCGGCCTCGCCGTGGCCCAGGAACACCCGCGCCTGCTGGCCGGCCTGGCCGACCTGCCCCCACTGCCGCAGGCCGCCGACCTGGCCCACCTCCCCACCGTGCTGTCGGGTCGCACCGGCGAGGACCAGGTCGCGGTGACCGCCTCCCGGGTGCTGGCCCGCCGCCTGGTACGGGCACCGGCACCCGGCCCCGACAGCCGCCGGTGGCAGCCGAGAGACACCATCCTGGTGACCGGCGGCACGGGTGCCCTGGGTTCCCGGATCGCCCGGTGGGCCGCCCGCAACGGCGCCCGGCACATCGTCCTGCTCAGCCGTCGGGGCGCCGCCGCACCGCACGCCGACGACCTCGCCGGGGACCTGCGCGCCTGCGGCGTCACCGTCGCCTTCGAGGCGTGCGACACCGCCGACCGGACGGCCCTCGCCGCTGCCCTCAGCCGGGTCCCGGACGAGTTCCCACTGCGCGCCGTCGTCCACGCGGCAGGCGTCAGCGGCGGCCACACCCTCACCACCGACCTCACCACGGCCCAGTTCGCCGAGGTGGTCGGCGGCAAGGTACGCGGCGCCGACCACCTGGACTCCCTGCTGGCCGACGCGGACCTGGACGCGTTCGTGCTGATGACGTCGCTGTCCGGCGTGCTCGGCGGTGCCGGACACGCCGCCTACAGCGCCGCCAACGCCCACCTCGACGCCCTGGCCTGCCGCCGCCGTGCCGGCGGCCGGACCGCGACGGCCATCGCCTGGGGCGGCTGGACCGAGACCGGACTGACCGCGACCCCCGGCGAACTACGCGACCTGTTCGACCTCGTCGGGGTCCGCGCCATGGCCCCCCAACCGGCGATCACCGCGCTGAGCAGGGCCGTCGCCGGCGGCGACACCACCGTGGTCGTGGCCGACCTGGACTGGTCGCTGTTCATCTCCGCCTACACCTCATTGCGCCCGAGCACGTTCGTCGAGAACTTCGTCGAAGCCGACGACGACCGCGACGGCGGCGCGGACCGTGCGGCCCGACTACGGGAACGGCTCGCGGCCCACGACCCGGCGGAACAGGAACACCTACTGGCCGAGCTGGTGCAGGAACGCGCCGCCGGCGTGCTGCGCCACGCGCAGCCGAACGCGATCGACATCGACCGCCCCTTCCGGGAACTGGGCTTCGACTCCCTGCTGGCCGTCGAACTGCGCAACCGGCTCAACGCCGCCACCGGCCTGCGGCTGGCCACCACCGTGGTGTTCGACCACCCCACCCCGCAGCTGCTGGCACGACAGATACGCGACGCGCTCCTGCCCGACAACGACCCACCACCGTCGCACGCCATCTTCGCCGACCTCGACCGGCTGGAGGCCGGCCTGAACACCACCGCCTTCACCGCCGAGGCCCGGGCCCGGGTGACCGCCCGACTGTCCGAACTGACAGCGAACCTCACGGCCGGCGCGGCGACGACCGGATCGCTGCCCGACACCGCCAGCGACGACGAGATGTTCTCCTACCTCCAGGAGAACTTCGGGATCTCGTGAGCCGGCCGACCGTCACCAGCCGAGGAGGGTCCGTGACCAACTCCGAGCGACTCCGCCACTTCCTCCGCGAGACCGCCACCCAGCTGCAGCACACCCGCCAGCGGCTCGCCGAGGTCGAGGCCCGGTCCCTGGAGCCGGTGGCGATCGTCGGCATGGCCTGCCGCTACCCCGGTGGCGTCGACTCCCCGGACGCGCTGTGGAACCTGGTCGCCGCCGGCACGGACGCCGTCACCGCCCTGCCCACCGACCGGGGATGGGCCCCGCTGGAGGTCGGGCCCAACCTCGGCGGATTCCTGCACGACGCCAGCGGATTCGACGCCGATTTCTTCGGCATCTCACCGAACGAGGCGCTCGCCATGGACCCGCAGCAGCGCCTGCTGCTCGAATCGGCGTGGGAGGCCGTCGAACGGGCCGGCATCGACCCGACCACGCTGCGCGGCAGCCGCACCGACGTCATCGTCGGGGCCGCATTCACCGGCTACGCACCAAGCGCCACCGGTGCCGACGGCGTCCGCGAAGGAGACGCGGTCACCGGAAGCTCACTGTCCGTGCTGTCCGGTCGGATCGCCTACACCCTCGGCCTGACCGGAGCGGCGGTCACCGTGGACACGGCATGCTCCTCCTCCCTGGTGGCACTGCACCTCGGCGTCCGCGCACTGCGCGCCCACGAGTGCGACCTGGCGCTCGTCGGCGGCGTCACCGTGATGGGTACCACCGCCCCGCTGCGGGAGTTCGCCCGACAGGGTGGCCTCGCCGCCGACGGACGCTGCAAGCCGTTCGCCGACGACGCCGACGGCATCGGCTGGGGAGAGGGCGCGGGCCTGCTGCTGGTGGAACGCCTGTCCGACGCCCACCGGCTCGGTCACCCGGTGCTGGCCCTGGTCCGCGGCAGCGCGACCAACCAGGACGGCGCCTCGAACGGGATCACCGCACCCAACGGCGTCGCCCAACGCGCGGTCATCGCCCAGGCACTGGCCAACGCCGGACTCTCCCCGGCCGACGTGGACGTCGTCGAAGCACACGGCACCGGAACCGGCCTCGGCGACCCGATCGAGGCCCGGGCGCTGCTGTCCACCTACGGCCAGCACCGGCCCCCCGACCGGCCGCTCTACCTGGGCTCGGTGAAGTCGAACATCGGCCACACCCAGGCCGCCGCCGGCGTGGCCGGCGTCATCAAGATGGTCCAGGCCATGCGGCACGGCCACCTGCCGGCGACCCTGCACGCGACACCACCCTCGTCACACGTCGACTGGACGCGGGGCGCGGTCGAACTCCTCCACGAGCACCGGGACTGGCCCGACACCGGCCGGCCCCGCCGCGCCGCCGTGTCCTCCTTCGGCATCGGCGGCACCAACGCCCACGTCGTCCTCGAACAGGCCACCGACCCGCCCGCCGACACCGACGACCCGGCGGGCCACCACCCGTGGATCCTGTCCGCCAGGAGCACCGCCGCCCTGCGCGCCCAGGCCGCGGCACTGCACACCCACCTCACCACGAACCCCCACCTGGCCGACGCAGCCGTGGCCCACACCCTGGCCGCCCACCGGACCCTGTTCGACCACCGGGCCGTCGTCACCGGCCAGGACCGCGACGACCGGCTCACCGCGCTCCGGTCCCTGGCCGCAGGAGAGCCCACGCCCGCCGTCCACGTCGGACGCGCCGGTGCCGTCCGCACCGCCGTGCTGTTCACCGGACAGGGCGCACAACGACCCGGCATGGGCCGCGACCTGTACGAACGGTTCCCCGCCTTCGCCCAGGCGTTCGACGCGGCGTGCCGGCAGTTCGACACCACCCTGCCGACCCCCCTGCGCGACGTCGTGTTCGCGGCCCCGGCGACCCCCCACGCCGCGCACCTGGCACAGAGCCGGTACGCCCAACCCGCCCTGTTCGCCGTCGAGGTGGCGCTGTACCGGCTGTACGAATCGTTCGGCCACACCGCCGACTACGTGCTCGGCCACTCCCTCGGCGAGATCACCGCCGCCCACGTGGCCGGAGTGCTCTCCCTCCCGGACGCCGCCACCCTGGTGGCCGCCCGCGGCTCCCTCATGCAGCAGCTACCACCCGGCGGCGTCATGAGCGCGGTCCGCGCCAGCGAGGTCGACGTGCGCACCGCGCTGCGCTCCCTCGACCGACCCGTCGACGTCGCCGCCGTCAACGCCCCGTCCTCGGTGGTGGTCTCCGGCACCGACGCCGCCGTGACCGCCGCCGAGCAGGTGTTCACCGCCCGGGGCTGGCGAAGCACCCGGCTGACGGTCACCCACGCGTTCCACTCGGCCGCGATCGACCCCATGCTCGACCGGTACGCCGACGTGCTGTCCGGCATCACGTTCGGACAACCCACCGTCGCCTTCGTCTCCGCCACCACCGGACGGATCACCTCCGGCACGGAACTCGCCACCGCCCGGTACTGGCTCGACAACGTACGCCGCACCGTCCGCTTCGCCGACGCACTACGATCACTGGACGCCGCCGGCGTCACCGTCTACGTCGAGGCCGGCCCCGACGCGGTGCTGTCCACGCTCGCCCGCGAATGCCTCCCGCAGTCCCCCCGCCGCGCGGTCGTGCCCACCCAACGCCGCGACACCGACCAGGCCGCCGCCTTCGCACAGGCCATGGCGGAACTGTTCGTCCACGGCGGGCCCGCCGTGGCCCTCGTCCCCCCGCACCCGGCCGGCACCCCGGCCGAACTGCCCACCTACGCCTTCCAACGACGCCGCTACTGGCCCGAACCGACCCCGGCGTCCACCCCGCACCCCACCACCGACGGGCACGACTGGCACTACGAGATCCGCTGGGAACCACTGACCGCCCCGCAGCCGACCCACGGCCCTGCCGGCACCTGGCTGCTCGTCGCCGCCGACCGGGAACTCGCCGACCGGCTGTCCGCCGCATGCGGCACCGCCGGGATGACCGTCACCCGACTGACCGACGAGGGCGCGACACGACAGGCCCTGGCGGCCCGGCTGACCGCCCTGCCCGCCGAACCGGCAGGCATCCTGTGGCTGCCGGACGGCGCGGACACCGAACTGGCCGCACTGACCAGGTCGGCCACCCTCGCCCAGGCCCTCGCCGACGCCGGCATCACCGCACCCACCTGGTACGTGACGGCAGGCGCGACGTCCGTCGCCGGTGAAACCGTGACCACCGTCGCCGGCGCGGCAGTCGCCGCACTCGGCCGGGTGATCGGCCTCGAACAGCCGGCCCGCTGGGGCGGGCTGATCGACCTGCCCACCGCACCGTCGGACGCCGACCTCGCCGTGCTGCCCGGACTGCTGGCGCTGGACCCCGGCGAGGACCAGATCGCCCTGCGCGCGGGCGGACGCCACGTCCGCCGGCTCACCCGGTCGACCGCCCCGGCGGCCGCGACCCCGTGGCGGCCGCGCGGAACCGTGCTGGTCACCGGCGGCACCGGCGGACTCGGCGGCCAGGTCGCCCGCTGGCTGGCCACCGCCGGCGCCGAACACCTGGTGCTCCTGTCCCGGCGGGGACCACAGGCACCCGGGGTCGCGACGCTGCTCGACGACCTCGCCGCGACGGGCGTCGAGGCCACGGTGGTGGCGGCCGACGTGCGGGACCGGGCCGCGATGGCCGCCCTGCTGGCGCGACTACAGGCCACCGGACGACAGGTACGGGCCGTCGTCCACACCGCCGCAACCCCCCAGCCACCCGCGACGGTCACCGAGACCACTGCGACCGACCTCGCCGGGGTACTCGACGCCAAAACGGGAGGCGCCGCCGTACTGGATGCGCTGACCAGCGACCACGACCTCGACGCGTTCGTCCTGTTCTCCTCCGCGGCGGGCATCTGGGGCAGCGGCTCCCAGGCCGGATACAGCGCCGCCAACGCCGCCCTCGACGCCATCGCGCAGCGACGACGGGCACGGGGACAGGCCGCCACGTCGATCGCCTGGGGAGCATGGGCCGGCCCGGGCATGGCCGAACTGGCCGGCGACCACTACACCGTCCGGGGCGTACGGCCGATGCCACCCGACACCGCCCTCCGGGCGATGTCCCGCGCGGTCGCGACCACGAACCCGGTCCCGGTCATCGCCGACATCGACTGGCCCCGCTTCGCCGCCACCTACACCGCCGCCCGCCCCCGGCCCCTGATCACCGAGCTGGCACCCCCACCGTCGGCAACCACCGCCCGGACCGCCCGGACCGACCTGCGCACCCGGCTGTCCGGTCGATCCGGTCAACAGCAGACCGACCTGCTGCTGCGGACCGTCCGCGCAGAGATCGCCACCGAACTGGGCCACCCCTCACCGGACTCCGTCGAACCGCACCGCCCGCTGCGGGAACTCGGCTTCGACTCACTACGCGCCGTCGCGCTACGCGACAGGCTGACCAAGGTGACCGACCTGCCGCTGCCCCCCGGCCTGATCTACGACCACGAAACCCCGCTGGCCCTGGCCGACTACCTGCTGGCACTGCTGCGCGGCGACGCCGCGAGCACCACCACCCCACCCGACGGCGGTCTGCACGACATCTACCGGCGGCTCGCGCTGCGGGGCGACATGAACGCGATCGAATCGCTGTGCGTCGGCGCGGCAGCGCTACGCGAGACGTTCGACTCCGCCACCGACTTCGGCCCCGACGCGACCCTCGTCGACCTGGCCCGCGGTGAACAGGGACCCGCGGTGTTCGCCGTACCACCGTTCGCGCCCGTCGAAGCGGCCATCCAGTTCGCCCGGCTGGCCAACTACCTCCAGGGCCGGACGAACCTCTCGGTGCTGCCGGTACCCGGGTTCCGCACCGGCGACCCCCTGGCCACGACCGTCGAGGCACTGGTCGGCGTGCTCACCCGCCGGGTCCTCGGACGTCCCGGCGACGAGGCACCCGTCCTGCTCGGCTACTCCTCGGGAGGATGGCTCGCCCACGCGGTGACGCACGCCCTGGAGACGGCCGGGACACCACCCCTGGCCCTGATCCTGCTGGACACCTATCCACCCGACGGCATGTCCCCGGCCCTGCGGCGCGCCATGAACTACGAACTGGTCGTCCGCCGGGCGACCTTCGCCACCCCGGACTTCACCTCCCTCACCACGTTCGGCAGCTACCGCCGCATGTTCCGCACCTGGCGACCCGAACCGGTACGGACCCGCACCCTGTTCCTGCGCCCACTGCAACCGGTACCCGGGTCGCCGGACGAGCCGCCCGTCACCGGTGACTGGCGGTCCCGGTGGCCGGGCGACCACGAGGCCGGTGAGGTGCCGGGAGACCACTGCACGATGGTCGGCGAACACGCCGACAGCACCGCTGCCGCCATGTGGACATGGCTGGACGGAATCCGGCGCGCCAGCGCCACGGGAAGGACGGCATGAGCAGATCAGACTGGCTGGACCCGGGCGAGACCGCACTCCTCGACGCCCAGACGCTCCGGGACCGGGCCGCCATCCACGACGTGGTGGTCGCAGCCGGACTGCTGCTGGACGCCGGCGACTTCGACACGCTCCGGACCCTCTACACCGCCGACGCGGTCTTCCAGATGGACCCGCCCCCCGAGGGCTACCCCAGCGTGCTCAGCACGCCGGAGCAGATCATGACGGGCTTCACCTACCAGTGGAACCACGCCCGCGACGAGGTGGGCGTGATGTTCCGGCACGTGACGTCCAACCTCCTGATCACCTCACTTCGACCCACCACCGCCGAGGTGTACTCGATCGTCACGGTGACCGGCCTCTACACCGACGGGCAGTTCGGACTGCGCCGCCTGGGCAACTACGTGGACCGGCTGCGCCGCGAGGGGACCCGCTGGCGCATCGCCCACCGCACGGTGCACATGTCGGCACCCCCACCGCTGCGCCCGGCGCAACCGGCAACCGCCGACACGACCCGACCGGCACCGTGATGACGGCGGGCACGAGCAGCACGACCGGTGAACCCGTCGCCGTCATCGGGGTGGCCTGCCGCCTACCGAAGGCCCCGACCCCCCGACACTTCTGGCGGCTGCTGACCGACGGGCTCGACGCGGTCGGCGAGGCGCCACCCGGACGCTGGCCCGGCCCCCCGCTGCCCCACCGCTTCGGCGCGTTCCTCGACACGATCGACACCTTCGACGCCGAGTTCTTCGGCATCCCGCCCCGCGCCGCCGCGGCCATGGACCCGCAGCAGCGGCTGCTGCTCGAACTGGGCTGGGAGGCCCTGGAAGACGCCAGGATCCCGCCCGCCCGGCTCCGCGACACCGCCACCAGCGTCTACGTCGGAGCGATGTGGGACGACTACGCGACGCTGGTGCTGCACGCCGACCCGGAGGCCGTCGACCAGCACGCCATCGCCGGCACCGGCCGCGGCATCATCGCCAACCGCGTGTCGCATTTCCTCGGCCTACGCGGACCCAGCATGACTGTCGACACCGCCCAGTCGTCCTCCCTCGTCGCCGTGCACCAGGCGTGCGAGAGCCTGCGCCGGGGCGAGTCCACGGCAGCCATCGCCGGCGGCGTCAACATCACCATCCGCGCCGAAACCACCCTCGGCGCGACCCGCTTCGGCGGCCTGTCGCCCGACGGACGCTGCTACACCTTCGACGAACGTGCCAACGGCTACGTACGCGGCGAAGGCGGCGTCGTCGTGGTGCTCAAGCTGCTGTCCCGGGCGGTCGCGGACGGCGACCGGATCCACGCCGTCATCCTCGGCGGCGCGGTCAACCACGACGGCGGTGACCACCAGCTCACCGTGCCCAGCCCGGACGCCCAACGGGAGGTCATCGAACAGGCCCACCGACAGGCCGGCGTCGACCCCGCCGACGTGCAGTACGTCGAACTGCACGGCACCGGCACCAGGGTCGGTGACCCGATCGAGGCCCGGGCGCTCGGCGCGGCCGTCGGCCGCCACCACCCGGCCGACCGGCCGCTGCTGGTGGGTTCGGCCAAAACCAACGTCGGACACCTCGAAGGCGCGGCCGGCGTGGTCGGACTGCTCAAACTCGTGCTGAGCCTGCGACACCGCCAACTGCCGCCGAGCCTCAACTTCACCCGACCGAACCCCCGGATCCCGCTCGACGACCTGCGACTGCGGGTACCGACCACCCTGCAACCGTGGCCTACCGACGGACGGCTGCTCGCCGGCGTGAGTTCCTTCGGCATGGGCGGGGTCAACTGCCACCTCGTCCTCACCGACGCGCCCCCACCGACCACCAGCCGGCCGCCGGCCCGGCCCGGCACGCCCGTGCCCTGGCTGATCTCGGCACCGACGCCGCACGCCCTCAGGGCCCAGGCCGCAGCTCTGATCACCTGGCTCCACGAGCATCCCGACGCGGACCCCGACGCGGTCGGCCGCTCCCTCGCGCTGACCAGGACGCGGTTCGCCCACCACGCCGTCATCGACCCACAGGGCACCACCGGACTCCGGGACGCCCTGGCGGAGGTCGCGGCCGGTCGCGCCGACACCGACCCCACGACCGACCGGCTGTCCGACCTGGAACCCGACCCGGCCGGATACGTCGACCTGCCCACCTACGCGTTCACCCGCAGGCGCTACTGGGTGGGGGAGGTCCCCGCACCGGCCGCGCCGACCGACCCGGTCCCGGACACCCTCGACCTGGTCCGCGCCACCGTGGCGGCGGAACTCGGACACGCGACAGGCGACGCCGTCGACCCGCACCGCACCTTCGAGGATCTCGGGCTCGACTCGATGGGCGTCACCAGCCTCACCGCCCGGCTGAGCACCGCCACCGGCCGGCACCTCGCCACCGGCCTGACGTTCCGGTTCCCCACCCCCGCCGACCTCGCGGAGTTCCTGCGCGCGGACCCCACAGGCGAACCCGTGCCGTCACCGCCACCGCCGGCCACGACACCCACCACGGACGACCCGGTCGTGGTGATCGGCATGGCCTGCCGTTACCCCGGCGACGTCCGGTCACCGGAGGACCTGTGGCGGCTGGTCGACGAGGGCACCGACGCGATCACCCCGCTGCCGACCGACCGGGGATGGGACCTGGAACGCCTCTTCGACCCCGACCCGGACCGACCCGGCACCTCCTACGTCCGGCACGGCGGCTTCCTGCACGACGCGGCGGCCTTCGACGCCGAGTTCTTCGGCATCAGCCCCCGCGAAGCCGCGGCGATGGACCCCCAACAGCGCCTCCTGCTGGAGGTGTCCTGGGAAGGCATCGAACGCGCCGGGATCGACCCCCTCAGCCTCACCGACAGCCGCGTGGGCGTCTTCGTCGGCGCCACCGACCAGGAGTACGGACCCCGACTCGACGCCACCGGCGAAGGCTCGGACGGCTACCGGCTCACCGGCGGCACGGTGAGTGTCGTCTCCGGCCGGATCGCCTACGCCCTGGGCCTCGCCGGCCCCGCCGTCACCGTCGACACGGCCTGCTCGTCGTCGTTGGTCGCCATGCACCTCGCCGCGCAGTCACTGCGGCAGGGGGAGTGCACCCTCGCGCTGGCCGGCGGCGTCACCGTGATGGCCGGCCCGGGCATGTTCGTCGAGTTCAGCCGGCAGCGGGGCCTCGCCCCCGACGGCCGGTGCAAGGCGTTCGGCGCCGACGCCGACGGCACCGCCTGGGCCGAGGGGGCCGGCGTGCTGGTGCTGGAGCGACTCTCCGACGCCCGTCGCAACGGGCACCAACCGCTGGCAGTGCTCCGCGGTTCGGCGATCAACTCCGACGGGGCGAGCAACGGCCTGACCGCCCCCAACGGCGCCGCCCAGGAAGCCCTCATCCGGCAGACGCTCGGCGCAGCCGGCCTCACGGCGCAGGACGTCGACGCGGTGGAGGCCCACGGCACCGGCACGCGGCTCGGTGACCCGATCGAGGCCGAGGCCCTCCTGGCCACCTACGGCCGGCACCGGCCGCCCGACCGGCCGCTGTGGCTCGGCTCGCTGAAGTCCAACGTCGGCCACACCCAGGCCGCCGCCGGCATCGGTGGCGTGATCAAGATGATCTGCGCGATGCGACAGGGCACGCTGCCCCGGACCCTGCACGCCGACGTGCCCTCACCCCGCATCGACTGGACCACGGGCACCGTCGCGCTGCTCCGCGAAGCCACCCCCTGGCCGGACACCGGCCGCCCACGGCGGTTCGCCGTCTCCTCGTTCGGGATCAGCGGCACGAACGCGCACGTGATCGTGGAGGCGCCGGCGGAGGAACCGGCCCCGTCCGACAGGCCGGCGGTGTCCACCACGCCCGTGGTTCCGTGGGTGTTGTCCGCCCGGTCGGAGTCGGCGTTACGTGCGATGGCGGGTGGCCTGGTGGGCGCGGTGGATGGTGTGCGCGATGTGGATGTCGCCGTGTCGCTGGGGTCGCGATCGGTCTTTGGCACGCGGGCGGTGGTGGTGGGTTCGGGAGCGGATCTGCGGTCGGGTCTCGTCGAGGTGGCCGGTGGCGGTGTGGACGTGAGCGGTCCGGGTGTGGTGGCTGGGGTGGGGGGTGGTGGGCGGGGTGTGGTTTTTGTTTTTCCGGGTCAGGGTTCGCAGTGGGTGGGTATGGCGGCGGAGTTGTTGGTGTCGTCGTCGGTTTTTGCGGCGCGTATGGGTGAGTGTGCGGTGGCGTTGGCTCCTTTTGTGGAGTGGGATTTGTTGGAGGTGGTGTCGGGTGGGGTGGGGTTGGATCGGGTTGATGTGGTGCAGCCGGTGTTGTTTGCGGTGATGGTGTCGTTGGCTGAGGTGTGGCGGGGGTTTGGGGTGGTGCCGGATGTGGTGGTGGGGCATTCGCAGGGTGAGATTGCGGCGGCGTGTGTGGCGGGGGTGTTGAGTTTGGGGGATGCGGCGCGGGTGGTGGCGGTGCGGAGTCGGTTGTTGCGGGGGTTGTCGGGTGGGGGTGGTATGGCGGTGTTGGGGGTGTCGGTGGGTGTGGTGGAGGGTTTGTTGGTGGGGTTGGGGGGTCGGGTGGTGGTGGCGGCGGTGAATGGTCCGTCGTCGGTGGTGGTGTCGGGTGAGGTGGGGGCGTTGGGGGAGTTGGTGGAGCGGTGTGGGGAGTTGGGGGTGTGGGTGCGGGTGGTTGATGTGGATTATGCGGCGCATTCGTTTCAGGTGGATGGGGTGGTGGGTCGGTTGGGTGTGGAGTTGGGGTCGGTGGTGCCGGTGTCGGGTGGGGTTGCTTTTTATTCGACGGTGGTGGGTGGGGTGGTTGATGGGGGTGAGTTGGGGGCGGGGTATTGGTGTCGTAATTTGCGGGAGGTGGTGGGTTTTGAGGGTGCGGTTGGTGCTTTGGTGGGTGAGGGGTTTGGTGTTTTTGTTGAGGTGAGTCCGCATCCGGTGTTGACGATGGCGGTGGAGGAGGTGGTGGAGGCTCGTGGTGGTGGTGGGGGTGTTGTGGTGGTGGGGACGTTGCGTCGTGGTGAGGGTGGTTGGGGGCGGTTTTTGTTGTCGTTGGGTGAGGTGTTTGTTGCGGGTGTGGGGGTGGATTGGGGTGCGGCGTTTGTGGGTGGTCGTCGGGTGGGGTTGCCGACGTATCCCTTCCAACACGAACACTTCTGGCACACCGACACCACCACCGCGCCGAGCACCGGCGCCGGCCTGGACCAGATCGAGCACGACATCCTCCGGACCCTGGTGTCCACCCCCGACCCGCAACGTCTGGTGCTGCTCGGCGGAGTGTCGCACCAGACCCACCCCTGGCTGGCCGACCACAGGGTACGAGGAGACGTCCTCTTCCCCGGCACCGGCTTCCTCGACCTCGCGACGACCGCCGGTGAACTCGCCGGATACCCCCGCGTCGCCGAACTGACCCTGTCCACACCACTGGTGCTCCCCCCGTCGGGAACCGTCGAGGTACAGGTCGTCATCGACCCCGCCGACCAACCGGAACAACGGTCCGTGCGGATCAACGCCCGGACGGACACCACCGGCTCACCCGCGTGGATCTGCCACGCCACCGGCACCCTCAGCCGCGAACCGCGGCGGCCACCGGACGACCGCCCCGCCACCGAGGGCACCGAAATTCCCCTGACCGGCCTCTACGCGGAACTCGACGAACGCGGATTCCAGTACGGGCCCGCATTCCAGGGTCTCGACGCGGCCTGGTCGCACGACGGCGAGGTGACCGTCGAGACGAGCACCGACCTGGCCACCGGCGGCCACACCGTCCACCCGGCGCTGCTCGACGCCGTGCTGCACGCCGCGACGCTGCTCGACGGCGGGACCGCAGACGGTCTGCCGTTCGTCTGGACCGGCGTCAGCGTGCACGCACCAGCCGGATCGGCGCTGCGCGCCCGACTGCGCCGCGTCGCACCCGACGCCGTGGCGATCGACGCCGTCGACGCGACCGGCGCACCCGTCCTGACCGTCGACGCGCTGACCCTGCGCGCCCCGGCCGGCGACGGCGGTCTGCCCGACAGGGCCCTGTTCACCGTCGCATGGCAGCAGTTCGACCCGCCGGCATCCACCGGCACCGGCGACGTCGTCGACGTCACCGACCAGGACGCCGCAGCCGTGCTGGACATCCTGCAGCGACGGCTGACCGGCCCACCCGAACCACTGGTGCTGACCACCCGACGGGCGTACGCCATCACGGCGGACGACGAACCACCCAGCCTCGACAGTGCCGCCGTGTGGGGCCTCGTCCGGTCGGCGCAGGCCGAACACCCGGGCCGCTTCGTGCTGGTGGACTCCGACCGTGGCCCCCTACCGCCCGACGTCGCCGGCTGGGACGAACCACAACTCGCCTTCCGCGACGGCGTCGCCCACGTGCCACGGCTCGTCCCCGCGAACCCCGGCGACACACCTGTCGCCGTCGACCCGCAGGCCACCGTCGTCATCACCGGCGGCACGGGCACCCTGGGCGCACTGATCGCCCGCCGGCTGAAGGCCGACCACGGAGTACGCCGCCTGCTGCTGCTCAGCCGCAGCGGACCGGCCGCCCCGGGGGCGGCCGACCTGGCAGCGGAGTTGGACGCCGACATCGTGGCAGTCGACGTGTCGGACCGGGCCGCACTGGGCGAGGCGCTGCGCGGCGTACGGGTCGGCGGCATCGTGCACGCGGCGGGCATCCTCGACGACGCCCCCCTCACGTCACTCACCCCGGACCGGCTGGCCCGCGTGCTGGCCGCCAAGGCCACCTCGGCCGTCCTGCTCGACGAGCTGACCCGCGACCAGGACCTGGCGTTCTTCGTGCTGTTCTCCTCCGTCGTCGGCGTCCTCGGCAACGCGGGGCAGGCCGCGTACGCCGCCGCCAACGCCGCACTCGACAGCCTCGCCCGGCGCAGGCACGCCCGGGGGGCACCGGCCCAGTCGATCGCCTGGGGCCTGTGGGAGGTGGACACCGGCCTGACCGAGGCGATGACCGACGCCGACCGGGCACGACTGACCCGCGCCGGCGTACACCCCCTCTCCGTCCGGGACGGCCTGCGGCTGTTCGACGCCGCCCTGCGGACCCCCGAGCCCGAACTCGTCGCGGCCCGGCTCACCCGGACACCGGGCGACGAGACCTCCCCGCTGCTGCGCGGCCGCCGCACCACCACACCCGCCTCCCCACCGCACCGGCTCGACGGCCGGCTCGCCCGCAGACCGGTCGAGGAGCAACGGCGGCTGGTGCTCGACCTGGTCCGTACGCACGCCGCGACCGTCCTCGGCCACGACAGCCCCGACCTGATCCGACCCGACCGGGCGTTCAAGGAGATCGGCTTCGACTCGCTGCTCGCGGTCGAGTTCCGCAACCGGCTCAGCAAGGCCACCGGCCTGCGGCTGCCCGCCACCCTGGTCTTCGACCACCCCGATCCGGGCACCCTCGCGGCGTACCTGCGCCAGCAGCTGACCGACGGGCAGCGCACCCCCTCGGCACCCGGCCGTCCGCCGGTCGCCGACCACCGGGCCACCCCCGACGACCCGGTGGTGATCGTGGGCATGGCCTGCCGCTACCCCGGTGGCATCCGGTCGGCCGACGACCTGTGGCGGTTCGTGATCGAGGAACGCGACGCGATCACCGGCTTCCCGACCGACCGCGGCTGGCCGGTGGACCTCTACGACCCCCGCCAGGGCGCCCCCGGCCACACCCACGCCCGGGGCGGCGGCTTCCTGCACGACGCCGGTGACTTCGACGCGGAGTTCTTCGGCATCTCACCGCGCGAGGCCCTGGCCACCGACCCGCAGCAGCGGCTCCTCCTGGAGGTCTCCTGGGAGGCCCTGGAACATGCCGGCATCGACCCGGCCACCCTGCGCGACAGCGACACGGGGGTCTTCGCCGGCACCAACGGCCAGGACTACGGAATCCTGCAACAGACCACCGCCGGCGTCGAGGGCTACACCCTCGCCGGACGCGCCTCCAGCGTGGTGTCCGGCCGGGTCTCCTACGCGCTGGGCCTCCAGGGACCCGCCATCACCGTGGACACCGCGTGTTCGTCGTCGTTGGTGGCGTTGCACCTGGCGGTGCAGGCGTTACAGGCCGGGGAGTGCTCGCTGGCCCTCGCCGGCGGCGTCACCGTCATGTCCACGCCGACGACCTTCATCGAGTTCTCCCGGCAGGGCGGCCTGTCCCCGGACGGCCGCTGCCACTCCTACTCCGACTCGGCCGCTGGCACCGCCTGGTCGGAGGGTGTGGGTGTGGTGGTGGTGGAGCGGTTGTCGCAGGCGCGTCGGTGGGGTCATCGGGTGTTGGCGGTGGTGCGGGGGAGTGCGGTTAATCAGGATGGTGCGTCGAATGGGTTGACGGCGCCGAGTGGGTTGGCTCAGCAGCGGGTGATTCGGCGGGCGTTGGGTGTGGCGGGTTTGGGTGTGGGTGATGTGGATGTGGTGGAGGGGCATGGGACGGGGACGCGGTTGGGGGATCCGATTGAGGTGCAGGCGTTGGTGGGGACGTATGGGCGGGGTCGGGTGGTGGGGCGGCCGTTGTGGTTGGGGTCGGTGAAGTCGAATGTTGGTCATACGCAGGCGGCTGCTGGTGTGGCGGGTGTGATCAAGATGGTGCAGGCGTTGCGGTTTGGGGTGTTGCCGGCGTCGTTGCATGTGTCGGTGCCGTCGTCGCAGGTGGATTGGTCGGGTGGTGGGGTGGCGGTGTTGGGTGAGGCGCGGGTGTGGCCGGAGGTGGGTCGGGTGCGTCGTGCGGGGGTGTCGTCGTTCGGGATCGGTGGCACGAACGCCCACGTGATCCTGGAGGAACCCGCCACACCGCAGCCACCGGCCGAGCCGGCGACACCCGCCCCGCCGGTCGTCCCGTGGGTGATCTCGGCGAAGAACCCGGCCGCCCTGCGCGCCCGGGCGGAGCAGTTGTTGTCGTGTGTGGATCTCGATCCGGTCGATGTCGGGTACTCGCTGGCGACCACCCGGACGGCGTTCGAACATCGTGCGGCGATCGTCGCCGGTGACCGCACCGAGTTCCGCACGGCCCTGCAGACGCTGGCGGCAGGCGGCGAACGCGCCGGACTCTTCCGGGCAGCAGCCGCGCCCACGCCCCGACTGGCGATGGTCTTCTCCGGCCAGGGCTCCCAGCGGCCCGGCATGGGCGTCGAACTGTACCGCCGGTACCCCGCCTTCGCGCAGGCCATGGACGAGGTACTGGCCCGGCTGCCGATCCGCGACGTGCTCTTCGGTCAGGACCAGGCGCGACTCGCCGAGACCGGCAACGCCCAACCCGCCCTGTTCGCGTTCCAGGTGGCGCTCTTCCGGCTGACCGAATCCTGGGGAATCGTGCCCGACCACGTGGCCGGGCACTCGATCGGCGAGATCGCCGCCGCCCACGTCGCCGGCGTCCTGTCGCTTGACGACGCGTGCACGCTGGTGGCCGAGCGCGCCCGCCTGATGCAGGCGTTGCCCGGCGACGGGGCGATGGTGGCGCTGCGGGCGGGCGAGGAGGAGGTCCTGCCGCTGCTGTCCGACGAGGTGTCCCTCGCCGCGGTCAACGGCCCCCGGGCGGTGGTGATCGCCGGCACCGAGGAAGCGGTCCTGCGGGTGGCCGCCGGATTCGACAGGTCGACCCGGCTACGGGTGTCCCACGCCTTCCACTCCCACCTCATGCAGCCCGTCCTCGCCGACTTCCAGGACGTCGTCGACCGGCTGACGTTCAACAAACCCGTGATCGACGTCGTCGCCGACGGCGACGTCACCGAGCCCGGCTACTGGGTCCGGCACGTCCGCGACACGGTGCGCTACGCCGACCGCGTCGCACGGCTGACCGACCTCGGTGTCACGGTGTCCCTGGAGATCGGACCGGACTCCGTCCTGTCGGCGCTGGGCCCCCGCACCGCGGCCAACCTCCCGACGTGCCGCCGCAACCAACCCGAGGACGTCACCGTGGTCACCGCGACCGCACGCGCCCACGTGCACGGCGTCGCGGTGCACTGGCCGCCGCTGTTCCCGGGCGCCCGCCGGGTCGACCTGCCGACGTACCCCTTCCGGTCCACCCGGTTCTGGCCCGCCGTCAGCCTCGCCACCGGCGACGTCACCCGCGCCGGCCTCGACGCCGTCGACCACCCCCTGCTCGGCGCGGGAGTGGACCTGCCCGACCGGGGTGGACGGGTCTTCACCGGCAGGCTGTCCGTCGCCGCCCAACCCTGGCTGGCCGACCACGTCATCCACGGCGTGACCCTCTTCCCGGCCACCGGCTTCGTGGAGCTGGCGCGTCGCGCCGCCCAGGCCGTCGACGATCTCGCCATCGACGAACTGACGCTGCGGACACCCCTGGTCCTGCCCGCCGCCGGCACCGTGCAGGTCCAGGTGACCGTCGACGGCCCGGACGCCGCCGGCCGGCGGCCGGTCGCCGTCTACGCCCGCGCCGGTGACGACGACGGCCCGTGGACGCAGCACGCGGCGGGCCTGCTCTCCCCGGCGGTGCCGCAGACCGCCGGCCCGGCGGGTGAATGGCCCCCACCCGGGGCGGTGCCGATCGACCTCGACGGGCTCTACCCCGGGCTCGCCAGCCGGGGCTTCGCCTACGGCGAGACGTTCCAGGGCCTACGGTCGGCCTGGCGCGTCGGCGACGAGGTCCTCGTCGAGGCCCGGACCACCACCGACCCGCAGGGCTACGCAACCCATCCGGCACTGCTGGACGCCGTCCTGCACGCCTCGGTGTTCCTGCCCGACGGCCACCGTCCCCGGGTGCCGTTCCTGTGGAGCGGCCTGCGCTTCCACGCGCCGAGCGGGACGACCCTGCGGGCGAGGGTGCGCCCCGCCGGCACGGACACCCTGTCGGTCGACGCCACCGACGAGACCGGCACGCCCGTCCTGACCGTGGACGCGCTCACCCTGCGCGGCCACCCGGCCGACAGCCCGGTACGCGACGCGTTGTTCGCGGTCGAATGGCAACGCCCCATGCACCACCCCGTCCCTGCCGTCCCCGGCGGCCACGACCGGATCGACGTCACCGGCCGGGACGTCGGCGACGTGCTGGAGATCCTCCAGAACCGCCTGGCCGGCACCGCCGATCGGCCACTGGTGCTCGTGACCCACGGCGCGGTCCAGACCACCCCGCAGGACGACCCGCCGCAACCCGAAGCCGCGGCCGTCTGGGGCCTGGTGCGCTCCGCCCAGATCGAACACCCCGGCAGGTTCGTCCTGGCCGACCTGCCCGCCGACGGCACCCAGGAACTGCCGGCCGGCCTCTCCGAGTGGGACGAACCCCAGATCGCGCTGCGACCCGCAGGCACGCTGGTGCCCCGGCTGGCGCCCACCACGGCCGACGCCGACCTCCCCGCCGTCGATCCGCAGGCCACCGTCGTGATCACCGGCGGCACCAGCGGACTCGGCGCGCTGATCGCCCGGCACCTCGCGGCTGATCACGGCGTCCGCGACCTGCTGCTGCTGAGCCGCAGCGGGCCGGCTGCACCCGACGCCGCCGGACTCGTCGCCGACCTGGGCGCACGGGTGCTCGCCGTCGACGTGTCCGATCGCGCGGCACTGGGCCGGGCCCTGCACGGCGTCCGGATCGGCGGGGTCGTGCACTGCGCGACCCTGCTCGACGACGCCCCGGTGACATCGCTGACACCGGACCGTGTCCGACGCGTCATGTCCACCAAGGTCACCTCCGCCGCCTGGCTCGACGAGTTGACCCGCGACCAGGACCTGTCGTTCTTCGTGGTGTTCTCCTCGCTCGCGGGGACCCTGGGCAACGCCGGGCAGGCCGCCTACTCGGCCGCCAACGCGGCACTGGACGCGCTGGTGACCCGCCGGCGGGCCCGGGGACTGCCGGCCCGGTCGATCGTCTGGGGCCTGTGGGAGACACCCTCGACCCTGACCGGCGGCATGGGGGAGGCGGACCGGGCCCGCGCGGCCCGCGCCGGCGTCACCCCCCTGCCGACCCGGGACGGCCTGCTGCTGTTCGACGCCGCGCTGCGCTGCGCCCGTCCCGTCGTGGTGGCGGCCCGGCTGCAACCCACACCCGGCGAGGCGACCGCACCGCTGCTGCGGAGCCTGCTGCCGCGACCCCCACGGCAGGAGCCCCGACGCGACGACATCCGCGCCCGGTTGGCGGGACGCCCGACGCAGGACCGCCGACGGACACTCGCGGACCTGGTGGGCGGCCACGCGGCCGCGGTGCTGGGACACCCCACGACCGCGACCATCGGCCCACACCGGGCCTTCACCGACCTCGGGTTCGACTCGCTCATGGCGGTCGAGTTCCGCAACCGCCTCGGCGACGCCACCGGCCTGCGACTACCCGCCACCATGGTCTTCGAGCACGCCAACGTGCACGACTTGGCCACGCACCTGGACACGGTGCTGTTCCCCACGGCCGAACCGACCGCCGACGACGAGCAGGTCCGGCAACTGCTGCACACCATCCCGATGAGCGAGCTGCGCGAGTCGGGCCTGTTGGACCGCCTGCTCGCGCTGGCCTCCGGCGATCCGGCCCAGGCGGGTGCGCTGGAGGCGATCGACGACCTGGACACCGACAGCCTCATCGCGATGGCGCTCGGCGGTGCCCACCCGGGCGACCCAGACGAGGAGGTCCCGTCTCCATGAGCGACGAGAAGCTGGTCCAGGCGCTCCGCGCCGCTGTCAAGGAGAACGAACGGCTGCGCCTGCGCAACTCCGGACTGGCCGACTCGCTGCGGGAGCCGATCGCGATCGTGGGCATGGCCTGCCGGTATCCGGGCGGGGTGGGGTCACCGGAGGAACTGTGGCAGTTCGTCGTCGAGGACGGCGACGGCATCACGCCGCTGCCCACCGACCGGGGCTGGGCCGAGGACCTCTACCACCCCGAGCCGGGGACACCCGGGCACACCTACACCCGCGGCAGCGGATTCCTGCACGACGCCGGGGTCTTCGACGCCGACTTCTTCGGCATCTCACCGCGCGAGGCCCTGGACATGGACCCCCAGCAGCGGCTGCTGCTGGAGGTGTCCTGGTCGGCGATCGAACAGGCCGGGATCGACCCGACCACGCTACGGGGCAGCGACACCGGCGTCTTCGTCGGCGCCATGTACCACGACTACCTCGGCAGCACCGGGACCGGCGCGATGATCTCCGGGCGGATCTCCTACACGTTGGGCCTGGAAGGTCCCGCGATGACCCTGGACACCGCCTGCTCGGCGTCGCTGGTGGCGTTGCACGTGGCCACCGGGGCGCTGCGGGCCAGGGAGTGCGGGCTGGCGCTGGTGGGCGGGGTCGCGGTCATGGCGACCCCGGAGGCGGTCATCGAGTTCGGCCGCCGCCGGGGACTCTCCGGGGACGGCCGGTGCCGGTCCTTCGCCGACGCCGCCGACGGCACCGGATTCGCCGAGGGCGTCGGCGTCCTGGTGGTGGAACGACTCTCGGACGCCCGACGCAACGGGCACACCGTGCTGGCGATCGTGCGCGGTAGCGCGGTCAACCAGGACGGCGCGTCCAACGGCTTCACCGCCCCCAGCGTGAAGGCCCAGCAGCGGGTGATCCGCCAGGCGCTCGCGGCGGCCGGCCTGACCGCCGGCGACGTCGACGTGGTCGAGGGACACGGCACCGGAACCACCCTCGGCGACCCGGTCGAGGCGCAGGCCCTGCTCACCACCTACGGACGTGACCGGCCCGCGGAACGCCCGCTGTGGCTGGGCTCGATCAAGTCGAACATCGGCCACACCCAGGCCGCCGCCGGGATCGCCGGCATCATCAAAATGATCTTCGCGATGCGGCACGGCCGGCTGCCCCGCACCCTGCACGTGGACCAGCCGAGCCGCCAGGTGGACTGGTCCGGCGGCGGCGTACGCCTGCTCCTCGAACCCTGCGACTGGCCCCACGGACAACGACCCCGGCGGGCCGGGATCTCCGGATTCGGCGTCAGCGGAACCAACGCGCACGTCATCATCGAGGAACCACCGGCCGAGCCTCCCCCACCGGCCCCGGGGCCGCACACCGTGACGACACCCGCCGGCCTGGTCTGGCCGATATCCGGCCGCACGCCCGACGCGCTGCGGACACAGGCCGCGCGCCTGCTGGCCCACCTGGCCCACCAGCCGGAACCGGACCCCGCCGACGTGGCCCGCACGTTGACCACCCGTCCGGCGTTCCCGCACCGCGCGGTGATCACCGGGTCGAACCTGACCGACCTGCGGCGGGGCCTCGCCGTGGTGGCCGCCGGAGAGGACGACCACCCCGAGGTGTTCACCGGCGAAGCACGGCCGGCCGGGCTGACTGCGTTCGCGTTCACCGGTCAGGGCGCCCAGCGACTGGGCATGGGCCGCGAACTCGCCCGCGCCTTCCCGCCGTTCGCCGCAGCATTCGCCACGGTCACCGCGGAACTGGACAGACACCTGCCGCGACCGCTGCGCGAGGTCGTCTGGGGCGACACCCCGGAACTGGTCGAGCAGACCCAGTACGCCCAGACCGGGCTGTTCGCCGTCGAAGTGGCGCTCACCGAACTGATGCGGACCTTCGGCATCCGGCCGGACCTGGTACTCGGCCACTCGCTCGGCGAACTCGTCGCCGCACACGTGGCCGGGGTGCTGTCCCTACCCGACGCGGCCCGCCTGGTCGCCGCCCGCGCCCGGCTGATGCAGGCACTGCCACCCGGCGGCGCGATGGTGTCGGTACGCGCCGACGAGGCGACCGTGGCACCGTACCTGTCCGAGCAGGTGGCCCTCGCCGCGGTGAACGGACCCACCGCCGTCGTGCTCTCCGGAGCGGAACAGCCGGTCCTCGCCGCCGCCGCCGACCTGACCGCCCGGGGCGTCCGGACCACCCGGCTCGCGGTCAGCCACGCCTTCCACTCGCCGCTGACCGACGGCATGCTCGACGGGTTCCGTGCGGTCCTGGCGACGGTGGAGCTACGGCCACCCGTCCTGCCGCTGCTGTCCGGAGTGACCGGGAAACCCGCCTCGGCGGCGCAACTGTGCACACCGGAACACTGGGTGGCGAACATCCGGGACACCGTCCGGTTCGCCGACTGCGTCGACGCCCTCGCCGGACACGACGTCACCTCCTGCGTCGAGATCGGCCCGGACGCCGTACTGGCCGGACTGGCCACCGCGCCGGTGCCGTGGGTGCCGACGCAGCGCCGCCGGCTGGCCGAACCGGCCGCACTCCTGGCCGCGCTGGCCCGGTCGCACGCCGACGGCCGGAGCGTCGACTGGAGCGCGTGGCTCGGCGACGCCGGACGGCGGATCGACCTGCCGACCTACGCCTTCCAGCACAAACGATACTGGGCCGGCGGCATCAGCCTCGGGCGCGACACCGGACACGGGTCGTCCGCCCTCGACCACGACATCCTCCGGGAGGTGGTGGAGTCCCCCGACACGGACCGGCTGGTCGTGACCGGTCGGGTGTCCCGGCACGCCCAGCCGTGGCTGGCCGACCACGCGTACGGGGGAGTGGTGCTCCTGCCCGGCGCGGCGTTCGTCGACCTCGCCCTCACCGCCGGCCACCTGGTCGGCTGCCCCGTCGTCGACGACCTGACCGTCGCGACGCCGATGGCGGTGCCCGAACAGGGCGAGATCCTGCTGCAGGTCGTGCTGGAGCCGGGCGGCACCACCGGACAGCGGACCGTGACGGTGTACTCCCGGACACCTGACCAATCCGGCTGGACCTGCCACGCCACCGGGAACCTGTCGAACCGGCAGCCGACCCTGCCCCTCGCCGAACCGGCCTGGCCCCCGGCGCACGCCACACCCGTGGACACCGACGGCACCTACGACAGGCTCACCGACCAGGGCTTCGAATACGGTCCGGCGTTGCAGGGACTGCGCGCCGCATGGCAGCGCGACGACGTCGTCGACGCCGAGGTGACGGTGGCGGAGGCCGGCCGCCACAGCGTGCACCCGGCCCTGCTGGACGCCTCCCTGCACGCCGCCACGCTGCTCGTCGCCGCCGGCCTGCCCTTCGCCTGGACCGGCGTCGCGGTGTTCGCCACCGGCGCCACCTCGGCCCGGGTACGGCTGCGCCGCACCGGCGCGGACACCATCGCGGTCGCCGCGTTCGACCAGGCCGGCAACCCCGTGTACGCGGTGGACTCCCTGACGCTGCGGCCGGTGACCACGCAACGGTTGGCGGCCGACACCGTGCTGCGGCGAGCCATGTTCCACGTGCAGTGGCAGCCGACACCACCCGGACCGGAACCCGCCGGGATCACCCTCGACGTACGGCGATGCGGCGGCGCGAACCCACGCGACGCGGTCACCGACGCCCTGCGGCAGATACAGGAATGGCTCGCCGTAGGCCACGACGACCAGGAACGGCTCGTGATCCAGACGGCCGGGGCGGTCGCGGTGACGGCCGACGACGTCGTGTCCGACCTGGGTGCCGCCGGAGTCTGGGGACTGGTGCGCTCCGCCCAGTCGGAACACCCCGAACGCCTCGTCCTCCTCGACACCGACGGCACCCACGACGAACGGACCCTGAGCGCCGTGGTCGCCGCCGGGGAGAGCCAGCTCGCGGTCCGCGACGGCAGGCTGCTGACGCCCCGGCTGGCACGCACCCCGGTACCCGCCACCACGGACGACGCACCGCTGGTGCCACCGGACGAAACGGTCGTCATCACCGGCGGCACCGGCGCGCTCGGCCGGCTGATCGCCCGCCACCTCGTCGTCGACCGTGGCGTGCGGAACCTGCTGGTGCTCAGCCGCAGCGGCCCGGAGTCACCCGCCGCCACGGAACTCGTCGAGCACCTCGGGGCACACGTCGTCGCGGTCGACACCGCCGACCGCGACGCGCTGGCGCGCGTGCTCGCCGGCGTACGGATCGGCGGGGTCGTCCACGCGGCGGGCGTGCTCGACGACGGCGTGGTCGAGTCGATGACACCGGAACGGGTCGCCGGCGTGCTCCGGGCCAAGGTCGACACCGCCGTCGCCCTGCACGAACTGACCAGGGACCGACCACCGGCGTTCTTCACGATGTTCTCCTCCGCCGCCGGGATCCTCGGCAGCCCCGGCCAGAGCGCCTACGCCGCAGCGAACGCCACCCTCGACGGCCTCGCGGCGCACCGCCGGTCGCTGGGGCTCCCCGCCCAGTCACTGGCCTGGGGGCTGTGGGCGCAGAGCGACGGAATGGCGTCCGCGATGGACGCGACCGGCCGCGCCCGGGCGGACCGGGCCGGCGTCGCCCCCCTGTCCGCCGCCGAGGGACTCGCCCTGTTCGACGCCGCGCTGCGGACCGACCTCCCGCTGCTCGTGCCGGCCCGGCTCGACGTGACCGCGAACGACACCCCGTCGACCATGATGCGTGACCTGCACCCCGCACCGGCGCGCCGCAACACCGGACAACGCAACGTGCTGCATCGACTGGCCGGGCTGTCATCCGGCGAGCAGCAACGGATGCTGGTGGACGTGGTACGCGGACACGCCGCAGCCGTCCTGGGCCACCCGGGCCCGGACGCCGTCGGTGCCGAGCGGGCCTTCAAGGACCTGGGGTTCGACTCGCTGATGGCCGTCGAACTGCGCAACCGGCTGCAGTCCGCGACCGGCCTGCGACTGTTGCCCACCCTGGTCTTCGACCACCCGAACCCCGAGCAACTCGCGGCCCACCTCCGCGCCGCGGCCGTGCCGGCGCAGGAGGCCACGCCGCCGCCCGTCCTGGAGACGCTGACCCGACTGGAATCGCAGCTCACGTCCCTGGACCCGGACGACGACATCCGACCACAGGTCACGGACCGACTCGGTCGCCTGCTGTCCGAACTCGACGACCGGTCGACGCCGTCGGGAATCGATCTGACCAGCGCGTCGCGGCAGGAGGTCCTCGATCTGATCGACAGCAGATTCGGCGGCTAGCAGCCCTCTCCGCGCCAGCAGACCCTGCAGGAAGGCCAGGCACAGCACATGGCGAACTCAGCGCCGGTATCGACCGACGTCGGCCACATGTACGACGTCATGACCGAACTGTTCACCACCCTGCTCGACGGCAACATCCACGTCGGCTACTGGAACGACGACGAGGACCGGACCCCCGTCGCCGAGGCCGCCACCCGCCTCACCGACATGGTGACCGAACGCGTCGACGCCGGCCCCGGTGCCCAGGTGCTGGACGTCGGCTGCGGAGCGGGCACCGCCTCGCTGCGCCTCGCCACCACACGCGACGACACGGTGGTGACGGGAATCTCCGTCAGCCACGGCCAGATCGACACCGCCAGGGCCCGCGCGCGGCAACTCGGCGTCGCCCACCGCGTACATTTCCGATACGCTGACGCCATGAACATGCCGTTTGGACCCGGTATGTTCGACGGGGCCTTCGCCATCGAATCCCTCATCCACATGCCGGACCAGGACCGCGCGCTCCAGGAGATCGGCACCGTGTTGCGCCCGGGCGCACGACTGGTCATCGCCGACATCATCGACAGGCACCCGGCGAGCGACGCCGAGAAAGAGATCATCGACAATTTCTGTGCCGTGACACAGTGCCGGACCATCGCCGCCCTGCCCGACAAACTGCAGCGGGCGGGTTTCGAGGTCCTGGAGTTCGACGACATCAGCGCCAACGTGATGCGGGCGTTCGCGGTGCTCGCCGATCGCATGCGTGCGGTCCGGGCCGACTTCGTCAGCAGGATCGAACCCGCGCACTTCGACCAGCTCGTCGAACTGTTCCGACGCTTCAGCGACGTCACCGCGGCCGGCTACGCCCTGGCGGTGGCCCGGCGGCGATGACCGTGCGGGGAAAAGGCCCATCCCATCGATCGGTGGGGAGTCACCAGGTGCTTTCCCGACATCAGCTCGCCCTGCTCGCCGACCCGGCACCCGACGACGGGCGACACCGGACACCGCCACCCCACGACCGACCCGAACTGATCGGCAGATCAGCCGAGAGGGAACTGCTCGACGCCCTGCTAGGTGGCCGCGCACGCCTCCCGGCACTGCTGTTCAGCGGCGAGATCGGCGTCGGCAAGACGGCACTGCTGCGCGCCACCGACGAACAGGCCCGCCGCGCCGGCCGCCGCGTCGTGTGGGTCACCGGCGCCCCCGCCGAGGCCGACCTTCCCTACTCGGGCCTGCACCAACTCCTCTACTCCCTGCGCGCAGACCTCGACCGCCTGCCCACCCACCAGCGGGTCACCCTGTCGCGCATCCTCGGACACGCCGACGGCCCCACCCCCGACCGGCTGGCGACCTGCGCGGCCACCCTGGCCCTGGTCACCGAACTCGCCGACGACGGTGGCCTGGTGGTGCTGGTCGACGACGCCCAGTGGATCGACCGGGAGAGCACCGACCTGTTCGCCTTCGTCGCACGCCGGACCTGTGATCTGGCCGGCCTGGTGCTGGTGGCCGCCGCCCGCCAACCCGGACCGCCACTCACCGCCGGACCGTATGGCCGGCAACTCGCGCCACTGCCGGACCACGACGCCGGCCAGCTGATCGACGCCTGGCACCCCACCCTGCACAGCCGCGTCCGGCGCGTCATCCTCGACAATGCCCGCGGCAACCCGCTGGCACTGATCGAGCTACCCAGGGCACTCAGCCAGGAACAGCGGTGCGCGAGCATGCCGCTGCCGGCCCACCTGCCGGTGACCCCGACGATCAGCGGGCACTTCGGGGCACGCATCCGCGACCTGCCCGAGTCGGCCCGGCAGCTCCTGCTGATCGCCGCCCTCGACGGGAGAGCCCAGCTGGCGACGCTCACCGAAGCGACCGACGGAACCGACGTGACGGCCCAGCTCGGCCCCGCCGAACGGCACCACCTCGTCACGCTGGGCACCGACCGGTTGCTCTTCACCCACCCACTGGTCCGGCTGACCACCATCGACCTGGCCACCCGGGCCGAGCTGCGCACCGCCCACCGCCACCTGGCCCGGGTGACCACCGCCGACCAGGACGTCCGGGCCACCCACCTGGCGGCCGCCGCACTGGGCCCGGACGACGCCCTGGCCGACGCCCTGGCCGCGGCCGGCGACCGCGCCGCCGACCGGGGCGTCCTCACCACCGCCACCGAGATGTTCGCCCGCGCCGCCGAACTGAGCACCGCCCCGGCCGACCGCGCCGAACGGCTGGCCATCGCGGCCCAACTGGCCTGCCGCGCCGGCTGGCTCCAATGGGCGAAACAACTCACCCCGGCCCCGAAAGAGTTCGGCGTCACCACCCACACCGCCGCCGTCAGCGCCTACCTGCTCTCACTCGACGAGGGCGACGTGGACCTGGCGCACCGCCGCCTCCTGCGGGTCTTCGACGACCCCAGCACCAGCGTGCCGATGCGCCGGATGGCACTGGAGATGCTGTTCCACGTGTGCGTCCTCGCCGACCGGCCGGACCACTGGGCTGCCCTGGACACCGTCCTCGCCCGCCCCGACTGCGAGTCGGCGGACATCGTCCTGCGCTGCCGCGCGATCCTCTCCGGCCGGGACGGCGACGCCGCCACGATGCGTGAGCGGTTCCTGGAACTGCTCGACCGCTGGCCGACGACACCGGCGGAACTCACCGCCCTCTCCACGGCGTCCCTCTCCGCCACCGCCGCCGCCCTCGACGCGGTCACCGAGCTGCTGCCGGTGCTGCGTGGCCTGCCCGACGCGTCGGCCGACAACCGGGGAGCACCGACGGCGAGGTTCGGCCTGCACATGGAGATCCTGGACCGCTACCACTCGGGACGCTGGGACGAGACGGAGACCCTGCTGCGGGAGAGCGCCACCGCTGCGGGCGTCAGCGGCCTGCGGACCCTGGAGGGCATCTCCCGCTGCCAGCGGGCGCTGCTGGCCGCCGTACGCGGTGAGACCGAGCAGGCCCTGGAGCTGACCGACGAGGTGCTGCGCTGGGCCGCGCCACGCGGGATCGGACTGGCGGTCACCCTGGCCCACCAGGCCCGGGCCCTGGTGGCGCTGGGCACCGGCGACCACGAACACGCCTACGCCACCCTGTCCACCATCGCCCCCGGCGGGGCGGTGACCCGCCTGCCGGTCAGCGCCCGCCACATCGTGTTCGACCTGGCCGACGCCGCCGTGCACACCGGGCACGGGCCGCAGGCGACCGCATATCTGCAGGCGCTACGCGACGGAGGATTCGACCGCCTCTCCCCACGGATGACCATGCTGACCCACGGGGCCGCCGCCCTGCTCGCCCGCGACAGCCACACCGACGAGGCATTCCGGCAGGCGCTGACCGCGCCGGGACACGAACGCTGGCCGCTGGAGCACGCCCGGATCCGCCTCGCCTACGGAGAGCGGCTGCGACGCGCCAAGGAGATCGGCCCGGCCCGCGTGGAACTGGGCGCGGCCCTGGAGGTCCTGGACAGGCTGGGCGCCAGGCCGTGGGCGGCACGGGCCCGCAACGAACTACGGGCCGCCGGTCTGGCGGTCGCCCGGCCCGCCGAAGGACCGGCCGGGCTCACCGCTCAGGAGGAGTCCGTCGCCAGGCTCGCAGCCCAGGGCCTGACGAACAAACAGATCGCCGTCCGGCTGCGCCTGTCGGACCGCACCGTCAGCGGACACCTCTACAAGGTCTACCCCAAGCTCGGGGTCACCTCACGGACCGGGCTGCGTGACGCCCTGGAGATACGAGCCGGATGGGATGCGGATGGCACAGCAGACTGAGTTCACCGAGGCCCTGCTCGACTACGTCCGGCGGGTCTCGCTGCGCGACGACGAGATCCTCGCCGACCTGCGTCGGGAGACCGCCGCCCTGCCGATGGGCCGGGCGATGCAGATCATGCCGGAAGAGGGCCAACTGCTGGCCCTGCTCGTCAGACTGACCGCGTCGTCGCTCTCGGTGGTCGAGGTCGGGACCTTCACCGGCTACAGCACGCTGTGCATGGCCAGGGCCCTCCCGCCCGGTGGCCGGCTGTTCACGGTGGACATCTCCGAGCGGTGGCCGATGATCGCCGCACCGTACTGGGAACGCGCCGGGGTGGCCGACCGCATCGACGTACGCATCGGTGCCGCGCGGGAGGTCCTGGCCGACCTGGAGAGCGAACTCGGACCGGGCACGGCGGACCTGGTGTTCATCGACGCCGACAAGGCGGGCTACCCGGACTACTACGAGGCCGCGCTGCGACTGGTCCGCCGGGGCGGACTGGTCGTCCTCGACAACACGGTGTTCTTCGGCCGGGTGCTCGACGAGGAACACCAGGACCCCGACACCGCCACCATCCGGGAGCTGAACGTCTCGCTGCTCGCCGACGACCGGGTCGACCTGGCGATGCTGTCCTTCGCCGACGGCCTCACGCTGGCGGTGAAGCGCTGACCCGACCATCCGCATCGACCCGGAAAGGTGCCGGCGAAAGCCAGTTCGAAACGCCGACAGGACCCGAAAACCCAGCGAAGCAGAATGAGTGACGTGGGCGTCAGGGTGTTGGCGGTGAGACGCGGCGACCACGGGTCACCGCACCCAGACGAGACTGTAGAAGGTCAACTTCGGCTTTCCGGTGAACCACTCGCTGCCCGGCCAGATGACGACGTAGCCGAGATCAGCCTCAGCGGTCTTGACGCAGGCCGCGAGCGGTGCCGCCACCGGGTTGTCCACCCCCCGACCCAGGCGCACCGTCCGCTGCGCGACGGTGAGTGGCGGAAACTCGTCACTCCACTCTCGCTGCGCAAGGCAGTCCGCCTCGCTCGGAAGATCGTCGATGGTCACCGAGTCGAAGATCTGCGGCCGGAGCACCCGGGAGACCTGTGCCCCGTTCACCAGTTCCAGTCTGCGGGTGACGTGGTCGAAGGCGACGTCCGCGGTCGTGCCGGACTGGCTGCGCTCCAGGTCCAGGTAGGTGTGTTCACCGTTCACGGTGAAGGTCACCTTCTCGACGTCGATGCGGGCCGGGCCGTACACCTCGGTGTTGTTCGACGTCGCACCCGCGTCCGCGACGTCGATCTTCGCACCGGCCGCGACGAAGATGACGATGCGGTTGCGCTCCACCTCCTGCACGAAGCGGCCGTCCATGGTGATCCGCAGCTTGCGGCCGCTGTTGATCCGGAAGGTCTCGCACGTGGCGTCGGGCTTGTCGCGGGCCGCGATCGGGCACACCAGCAACTGGGTGACGTCGGCGGGCTCCGCCCGCAGGATGCGCACCGACGAACCGGTGTCGCGGACACCACCGTCGGCACCGACCCCGAACACCCCCAGCGGAGTCACGATGGACACGTCGTCGGTCTGCACCTCCACACTGCCGTCCGAGTTGAGCACGAACTGCACCGGCAGCAACGGAGGCTGGTAGGCGACGTGCCCCATGATCCCGAGCTTCTTGTCCGAGGCTGGTTTGTCACCGTCGGGCAGTTGCCACTCGTAGGGCATGGAACTGCCGAGGACGACGCCCCCGCCGAGGCAGCAGCTACCCAGGCAGATCAGCACGACGGCGATCACGGCCGCAATCGCTGTGCGGCTCACCGCGTACCCCCCGGGCCGGTGTCGTGCCCGAGGCCGTTCGGCTCGGTGATGCGCTCCTGACCGGCCTCGATGCCCACCGGCTCCCGGCCCCACAGGCCGCCGCCGCGTCGGCGGTTCAACTCCTTCGTCAGCCAGGCGGCACCGTCCACCACCACCATCTCGAGGACGTCGAGTGCGTCGTTGACGCCGGTGCTGTCGAGGGCCAGCCGGGCAACCAGCCCCTCCGGTTCCCCGCCGTCCCGCATCCGCCCGAAGTCGCCCAGTTCGAGACTGATGGTGCCGAGAGTGTCGGTGCGGACGACGAAGTGCCGCTGTTGGATGTGCACCTCCGTGGACGGCGCAGTGGACACGGCAACGCCCCCGGAGGTGATCTGCGCCTGGGTGGGCGTGGCGGCCGGGCGTCGGATGCTCTGTTCCGTGACCTCCACCTCGCGCAGTCCGCCGTAGGGAATCGAGCGACGGCTCGACCCGTGCAGCTCGCCGTAGGCGAGGTCGAGTTCGGAGCAGAAGTAGCGGATACCCGTCGCGGTCAGCAGGAACAGCGTCAGCACGTAGCGCGAGTAGCGGATCGGCCCGTACGAGACCCGGGCGCTGCTCGCCCCCGGTGCGCCGGTGGTCAGCTCCAGCGCGTACGCCACCTCCGAGGCGGGAATCCCCCGTTCACGGAGCATGTCCGCCCTGAAGACCAGGACGTCCTGGGCAAGCCACGTCGCCATCTCTTGGTCGGTGGGGCGGTCACGCAGGACCGCACACCACCTGTCCCACTCGGCTCGCTCGGCCTGATACCTTTCGGCCCGTTCCCGGGACACGATCCGGTAGGTCGACTCGCGCGCCCGTAACAGCGGCTGGGAGTACCAGAGCAGGGCGATGCCCACCATGGCGGCGAGCAGCGGAAGCCCCGACTCCGTGCTGCCGTCGGGCAGCAACCGGGCGAGCACCAGCAGCGCCGCGACCGTCAGCAGGGCTACCGCGAATTGTTCGGCCCGCCTCAGCAGTGGCCGCTCGCGGTACGTGTCCTCGTAGGCGAGTAGCCGGCGGGTGCGCCAAACGTCGCGGGTCTGCCAGGCATGCCAGCGGGCGAGCCACAGCAGGTGCCCGTTACGCAGCTCCGTCTCGTCGTAGAGGATCGCGAACTCACGGGCGAGGGCCTGGCGCAGCCCGGCGGTCATCGGATCCCAACTCTGCTGTCCCGGTGCCTCACTCGCGAAGGCCTCCTCGACGGTGTGGACCGCAGCGGCCATCGCTCCCGGATCGACGGTCACGCCCAGGCCGAGAACACCGCGGAACCGATCATGGTTGAACGCGAGCAGGATGCGGCGGTGCTGCCTTCTCCACCGCGCATAGCCGGCGAGGGGCACACCGACCCCGGTGAGGACGAGCGTGATCGCCAGGGTGGTGAACGCGCCGACCAGACCGAGTTGCACCGCGACGACGACCGTCCCGACCACCCCCAGCGCCAGCCCGGCCCAACGGGTCACGGTAAGCCCGCGTGACGGCGGCACCTGCGCCCCACCGAGCTCCCTGGGCTCGGCGGGGTCGGGTTGGAAGAACTTCCAGACGCGGTCCTTGCGGCCGGGGATGTCGCCGGAGCGTTGTTCCCGGACCCGGTCGGCGATCCGACGGAACACCTCGTCCTTGACGGGGCCGGCGAGCAGGCCGTCGAGGTGCCGTTGGTGCTCCTCGGGAAGGTTCCCGTACGCCGCTGCCATCTCCTCAAGGTTGGTTTCCGAGGTTGCCCTGACGCCGGCGTCCGTCGCACGGTCGCTGATGCCCATGGCGACGTCGATGAGGGTCACCAGGCTGCCCAGCCGCTTGCGGTCGAGAAAGTCCTCGGCGCTCTCCTGGCCCGGGGCGCCGCCCCTGGCGACCAGCCGTCGGGCGTTGCCCAACGCCTGCAGGTGCCGATCGTCGAGAGCGCTCAGGGTCCGGTCGCTGAGCGTGGCGACGAGGTAGTGGTAGCACACCCCCGGCCGTTGACCGTACGGGGTGGCGAGCACCTCGGCCAGCAGCTGCTCCGCGGCTCGGGACATGCCACCGTCGAGCAGGCGGACCGCCACCTCGTACCTCCTCTCGGGTGGGTCGTTCGGCCCGACGTAGTACGTGTGCACGCCACCGTGGATGGTGCCGCCGGCCGCGAATATCGGCGAGTTGGCCCCGGAGGTGTGTACGTGCTGACGGGGAACCTCAGCCATCTCCCTGCTCCCCCCGGTAGTCGAGGCGGACGCCGCCGTGGATGGTGCCGCCGGTGCCGATCACCGGGGACTGCGCCCCCGACGTGTGCACCGTGTAGCGGCTGTCGTCCGGGGCGGTCGGCGTGCCGGCGTCGCCGTGGTCGAGCCGGGCGGCCAGCGCCAGCGCGAACGCCGCCGCGTGTGCCGCGGCCCTGGGTTGCCATCCCTCGGCGTCGGTCTGGTCCTTGCGGCCGCCGGCCTGGTCACTGATGCCGCGGATGGTGGCCGTCGGCACCGCGTGGTTGACGTGTCCGGCGTGTGCTGCGCCGGCGCTCTCCATCTCCACCGCTACGGCGTCGGCGTAGTGCTCGTGCAGGCGCTGCGCCTCCGGCGTGGTGCGCCCGTTCAGCACCACCTCGCCTGCGGCGATGGGCTCGAAGTGGACTTTCGGTGCCGGATGCAGGCCGCTCGCCCAGCCTCCGTCGAGGGCGAGGTGGCGGGCGACCTGCTCCAGTTCGTACGCGATCGGCCAGGCCTGCGGGTACGCCCGGAATCCGCTGTCCTCGCTGCGCCCGCCCTGGTGGGCGTACACCTTCGTGGCGACCACGACGTCGCCGAGGGCGAGCCAGTCGCGCAGTCCGCCGGCCACCCCGACGAAGAGCATCGCGCTCGGCCGGTAGTGGCTGATGGCGCGCTCGGCGATGACCCCGGCGGCGGGGTTACCGCGTCCGACGAGCGCCAGCGCGACCTGGCGGCCCGGCCCGTCGTCGATCCCGACGAGGGTGCCGATGTCGAAGTGGGTGCCGGCGGGGTGCCGCTCGACACGTATGTCCCGTAGGCGTTTCCTGATCTCGCTGCGCTCCACCTCGAGCGCCACCAGTACGACGATCATCAGACACTCCTCGTACGTCTCTCGCTGTTCGTCCTATTTGGACGGTCGATGGATGCAACCGGGTCCGGTTCTGCGGTTGCGGGTGATTTGCGAGGTGCGGACCAAGGGGGCGACCCATGGAGATGCTCAGCCGAGCTGCCGCCTCGGTGAGGACTTCCCTGCCGAGAGTAATTGTTCGTCGATGATATAGTCAAGCTGACTAAAAGAGGAGGGCGTTGTGCCGAATGACAAGCAGTGGACCGCCCCATTGATCGCGATCGCCGTCGACCTGGCGGTCTTCACCGTCCTGGCGGACCGGTTCGTTGTCCTGTTGGTCGAGCGCGGCATCGAGCCGGACCTCGGCTCCCTGGCCCTTCCAGGCGGTTTTCTGGCGACCGTGCAGGAGGATCTGACCCGCGCCGCGGTGCGGGAGCTGGCGGAGGAAACCGGGCTCGACCCCGGTCGAGTGCATCTTGAGCAGCTCGGCACGTACGGCACACCGGACCGGGACCCGCGACAGCGGGTCGTCACTGTCTGCTATCTGGCATTGACACCGACGCCGGGGGCGCCTGCTGCGGGCGGCGACGCGCGCCACGCCGACTGGTACCCGGTGGAGAAGATTCTCGCGGAGCCGAGCCAGCTCGCCTTCGACCACGCCCAGATCCTCGCCGACGCCGTGGAACGCGCCCGCAGCAAGCTTGAGTACACCACCGTCGCCACGTCCTTCTGCGGTCCCGAGTTCACCATGTCCGAACTCCGCCGGGTCTACGAAATCGTCTGGGGGCGGTCCCTGGACGCCCGCAACTTCCACCGGAAGGTTCTCGCCGTGCCGGACTTCGTCCGCCCGACCGGAGAACAGACCACCCGCAACGGTGGGCGGCCCGCCGCGCTCTACCGCCCCGGCGACACCTGGCTGGTGCAGATCCCCATCCTGCGCGCCCGTCACGAGGGGGTCCACAATGTCCATTGATCCGCTGCGCGAGCTGCTCTTGGCCGAGTACGGGCAGCTCAAGGAAGAACAGCGCGCCCGCATCGGCCTACGCGACAACCTCATCTACGTCACCCTGGCTGCATACGCTGCCATCGTGGTGGGGGTGACCACCCTGGGCGGCCAGGGGGCGTTGTTGCTCATCCTCTCGGGAGCGGCAACGGTCCTGGGCTGGACGCACCTTGCCAACGACGAGAAGATCTCCGCGATCGGTCGCTACGTCCGCACAGCGCTCGCCCCACGCGTGGAAGACCTGCACCCCCGGGCCGCGCCCGTGTTCGACTGGGAGGGGACGCATCGACGCGACCAACGTCGACGACTGCGCAAGATCCTCCAGGCCTCGACCGACCTGCTCACCTTCAATATCCCAGCGCTCGGCGGGCTCGTCTACTACTGGGTCAACGGGCCCTGGCACTGGTCACTGATCACCGTGTCGCTGCTGTTGCTCATCGCGAGCGCCGTTCTGGGTTGGCAGCGCCTTCTGCACGTCGACCTGGCCTGAACCGTACCGAACCGGTCGGGGGAGGGGACCGGTCAGACACGAGGCCGGCGCGCCCGGCCGGAACTCGGCCTCGAAGCCGACACCTTCGGGGCAAAGACCGTGCTGTCCCGGGTGGCCGACTGATCCGACTACACCGACGAGTGCCGTGCAGTCAGGCTGCTCGATGGCACCCGGGGTGGCAACTCAGGCCCGCTCGGCCGACAGCGGCGGAGCGACGACCAGGAAGCGGAAATCCTCGCACGCCCTGGCGGTGACGGGCAGGGGCAGCCGGATGCGCCCGGAGTCGACCATGCCCGGCAGGGCGGACCGGCTCAGACCGAACCCGGCGGTGAGCAGCTTCCCGACCCGTACAGGCACCGGCAGCTCGAACCTGACGATGCCCTCGAACGGCGCGGCATCCGTGCGCTGGAGGTCGTAGAACGGCAGGTCGGTGTCCAGCCGCCAGGTGCCGGTCCAGTCAGGCTGGTAGCCGGCCCGGCGGGCGAGCGTCGCGTCCATGGCCAGTTGCCGCACCCCTGCCGGATCGTTGTTCTCGAACATCAGGAGCCGCTCGTCGTCCAGCGCCCGCACGGCGATGCGTTCGTGGACGGCGATCTTCGAGGTGCGGCCGCACAGCACGCAGCAGATCAGCAGCCACACGTCCAACAACGTGTGGTTCGCGTTGACCCGGATCCTGCCGGAGGGACGGTGCCGCGTGGACCGGCACGACACACCGGCCCTGACGATGGTGGGCAGGGCGCGCTCGCTGACCACCCACAGCGCTTGACCGTCGGCCGCCGGGCAACGGGTCTTCCCCACGCCCCGCCGGAAAAACCGCTGTCGCCCGTCGGGCGGGGGTAGTACAAAGCCGCAGTGGAAGAGATTCTGGAGTTCGCTGACCTGTTGCGACTGATGGACGAACGATCAGACGCCTTCCGGGCGGCGGTCGCCGCAGCACCCAGCCTCGACGGGCGGGTGCCGACCTGCCCCGAGTGGACACTGTTCGACCTCGTGCAGCACCTGGGCGAGGGACGCCGCAGGTGGGCCGCCATCGTGGCCGCGGGGCCCGCCGACACTCCGCCGGCGACGCCCACCCCGGTGGTGCCCCGCGACCGCGAGGCCCTGCTGGCGTGGTTCGCCGCGTCGACGGGGGAACTGCTCGACGCGCTGCGGCAGGCCGGCCCGGACCGGGGCTGCTGGACGTGGTGGGGCTCGTCGCAGGCACCACAGACGACGGGCGCCGTCGCCCGCCACCAGCTCCAGCAGGTCGCCGTGCACACCTACGACGCCCAGGTCGCGGTGGGCGCCCCGCAGCCGCTGCCGGTCGAGGTGGCCCTCGACGGTGTCGACGAGTTCCTGACCACCTGCGTCGCGACGACGGTCGCGTGGCCGCACGCCCCCGCGGTCATCGACTACCACGCCACCGAGGGCCGCTCCTGGCGGATCCGGTTCTCCGCCGCCGGCGCCCGGACCGCCCGCCTGCCCGCCCCGGCCGCCGTCGAGGACCCGGAGTTGGCCCACGCCGCCGCCTGGGGCACCGCCCACGAGCTGGTCATGTTCTGCTACGGCCGCGTGAGCATGGACTCGCTGCGGGTCGACGGCGACCGGCGCGTCTTCGAGCAGCTGATCGCCTGGGAGCCGGAGGACTAGAACCTGATGACGGGCCCGGCCGCCGTCCGCCGGCCCCGAACCCGGCGCACGACGGCCGGGCCCGTCAGGTGCGGTCCCCGGTCCAGGCCGCTTCGAGGATCGCGGTCAGGCTGGCGGTGTCGGTCGGCCCCGGATGGTTCTGGATCAGGCGGGTGACGCCGGAGGCCATCTCCGCGAAGCGGGGAAGGTCGGCGCGGGCCACCCCGATGTCCGCCAGGGTGGGCGGGATACCGATGTCGGCGAGGAGCCCGTGCAGCCAGGTGAGGAACACCTCGGCGGCCTCGGCCGGCGACGCGTCGGCCACGTCGAGCCCGCACACCCTGGCGAGGGTCGCCAGCCGGTCACCGACGGCGTCCCGGGCCGCGTCCAACGCGTAGGGCAGCAGCAGCCCGACGCCCAGGCCGTGCGGGGTGTGCGTGGCCGCGCCGATGGGGTACTGCAGAGCGTGCGGGGCCGCGTTGCCCGCGTGGGAGAAGGCGAGCCCGGCGAGCACCGACCCGTAGGACATGTCCGCGCGCGCGTCGGTGTCGCCGCCGTCCCGCACGGCCCGCCGCAGGCTCCGGGCGATCCGCTGCGCGGCCAGCAGCGCGTAGTGGTCGGTGACCGGGTTCCGGCCGAGGAACACCTGCTCCACCGGGTCGCGCGGCCCGTGGGGCCGGGGTCGCGCGGTGTAGCTCTCCACCGCGTGACAGAACGCGTCGATGCCGGAGTGGGCGGTGACGGTCGCCGGGCAGGTGTAGGTCAGCTCGGGGTCGACGATCGCGAAGTCCGGCACGATGTGGACGCTGGAAACCCCCACCTTCAGCTCACGGTCCGGGTCGGTCAGCACCGAGACGGGGGTCAGTTCGGAGCCGGTGCCCGACGTCGTCGGGACCGCGACGAGCGGAGTCGTCGGCCCCGGCACCCGCGACTCGCCGTAGAAGTCGCGCGGCGTCCCCCCGTGGCACCGGATGACGCCCACGATCTTGGCGAGGTCGATCACCGTGCCACCACCGACGGCGAGGATCACGTCGGCGTCCACCGCGGCGGCGGCGGCGACGGCCCGGTCGACGTCGGCGAGGGGCACGTCGGCGGTCGCGTCGGAGAACACCTCGACGACCTCGACCTTCTCCCGCACGGCGGCCACGATCCCGGCCACGCCCGGCTGCCCCAGCAGGGTCCGGTCGGTCACGACGAGGACGCGTGAGCCGTTCTCGGCCACCACCCGGGGAATGTTCTGTGCGACCCCTTCGCCGATGATCAGCTGGCGTGGTCCACGGACGGTTTCAAGCATGGTGGTGCCTTCCCGGAACGTCGGCGGCGATGTGCTGGTCGGACGTCCCGGTCGCCCGCGCGACCGCGACGACGTCGTCGCGGTCGCGCGGGCGACCGGCGGGCGGCGGGACGCTCACGGCAGGTCGATCGCCGCGTAGGTGACGTCGAGGTACTCGAGGATGCCCTCGTGCGACCCCTCCTTGCCGATGCCTGACTGCTTCACGCCCCCGAACGGGGCCGACGGGTCCGAGACCAGGCCACGGTTGACGCCGATCATCCCGGTCTGCAGCCCCTCGGCGAACCGCAGCGCCCGTTGCAGGTCACGGGTGAAGACGTAGCCGACCAGGCCGTGCTCGGTGTCGTTGGCCTTCGCCATCACTTCGTCGTCGGACGTGAACCCGATGATCGGCGCCACCGGGCCGAAGATCTCCTCCCGCAGCATCCGCGCCTCGTCGGGCACGTCGACCAGGACCGTCGGCGGGTAGAAGTGACCGGGCCCGTCCGGCCGCGCGCCGCCCACCAGGACCCGGGCCCCCCGACCGACCGCGTCGGCGACGAGGTCGTCGAGCTTGGCGACCGAGGGCTCGTCGATCAACGCCCCGACGTCCACGCCGTCGTCGAGGCCGTTGCCCACCACCAGCGCGCCCATCCGCTCGGTGAACCGCTTCGTGAACTCCTCGCGCACCGGCTCCTCGACGTAGATCCGGTTGGCCGCGATGCAGGACTCCCCGATGTTGCGCATCTTGGCCACCATCGCACCGTGCAGCGCGACGTCCAGGTCGGCGTCGGCGCACACGATCAGGGCCGCGTTGCCGCCCAGCTCCATCGAGGTACGCAGCACGTTGTCCGCCGCCTGGCGCAGCAGCACCCGCCCGACCTCGGTCGACCCGGTGAACGACACCTTGCGGGTCCGGGTGTCGGCCAGCAGCGCCGAGACCACCTCACCGGCACGTCTGGTGGTCACCACGTTGACCACACCCGCAGGGACGCCGACCTGCTCCATGATGCGGGCCAGCAGCAGCATGGTCAGCGGCGTCTGGGCCGCCGGTTTGGTGACAGTCGTGCAGCCCGCGGCCAACGCGGGGGCGATCTTGCGGGCGCCCATGGCCAACGGGAAGTTCCAGGGCGTCACGAACACGCACGGTCCGACCGGCTTCGGCACGGTGAGGATGCGGTATCCCCCCGCAGGCGCGGTGCTGTAGCGGCCCTCGACGCGTACCGCCTCCTCGGCGAACCACCTGAAGAACTCGGCGCCGTAGGCCACCTCCGCCCGGGCCTCGGCCAGCGGCTTGCCCATTTCGAGCGTGATCAGCCGGGCGACCTCCTCGGACCGGTCGGTCAGGGCCCGGTACGTCGCGGTCAACAACTCCGACCGTCTGCGGGGCGGGGTCGCCGCCCACTGCGCCGCCGCCCTGCTCGCCGCGTCCAGCGCGGCCAGGCCGTCGACGACGCCGGCGTCCGCGACCTCGGCGATGGTCGTACCGGTGGCGGGGTCCTCGACGGCGAAGGTGACGCCGCTCGCCGCATCCCGCCAGGAGTCGCCGATCCGCAGCCGCCGGTGCTCGGGGGCCAGGACGTCCATCGGGTCACTCATTGCGTCGCCTCCTGTGATCTTCGTGGTGATGTCCGGGGAGCGGCGGCACACGGGTCACCTGCCCGTACCGGTGCCGGCCGGCACCGTGCGGCTACCGCCCGGCCGCCGACAGCGACAGCCCGGTGCCCGCGTCGAACAGGTGCGCCCGGTCCAGGTCGACAGTCACCCGCAGCCGTTCGCCCGGCGTACCGGTGACGGTGGGTCGCGCCTTGACCTTCAGGATCTCCGTGCCCACCCGCACGTCGACCACCGTCCGGTCACCGAGGGGTTCCAGGCCGTAGAGCTCACCTGGCAGCGACGCGTCCCCGCGCCGCTCCACGGACAGGTCCTCCGCGCGCAGGCCCAGCCGCAGCGCCTGACCGTCCCCGGCGGTGGCCCACCGGGGTCGGGGCAGCGTCCAGCCCGCCGCGCCGACCAGCCGGTCCCCCTCGGCGTGGCAGGCGAGCAGGCTGATCGGCGGGCTCCCGACGAACCCGGCGACCCACTGGTTGGCCGGCCGCTCGTACACCTCGGTGGGGGTGCCGACCTGCTGCACCGTCCCCTCCCTGAGGACCGCGACCCGATCGGCCATGGACAGCGCCTCGACCTGGTCGTTGGTGACGTAGACGAAGGTCGCCCCGAGGCTGCGGTGGATGCGGGTCAGCTCGGTGCGCATCTCGACGCGGAGCTTGAGGTCGAGGTTCGTCAACGGCTCGTCCATGAGAAACGCGCGGGGACTGCGGACCAGCGCCCGGGCCAGTGCGACCCGCTGCATCTCACCGCCCGACAACTGCGCGGGACGACGGTGCAGCAGCCGTTCGATGTGCAGCAGACCCGACATCCGCTCGACGGCGGCGGCGATCTCGGTCGCCGGGCGGCGACGCGCCCGCAGCGGCGAGGCGATGTTCTCGTACGCGGTGTGCCGGGGGTAGAGGGCGTAGTTCTGGAACACCATGGCCAGGTCACGGACGGCCGGGGCGTCGGCGGTCGCGTCCCGGCCGTCCAGGTGCACCGACCCGGCGTCGAGCCTGTCCAGGCCGGCGATGGCCCGCAGGGTCGTCGTCTTGCCCGCCCCGGAGGGCCCGAGCACGACGAAGAACGCGCCGTCCGGCACGTCCAGCGTCACCCCGTCCAGGGCCCGCACCTTACCGAAGGACTTGCACAGCCCCCGTACCGCGACGGTTCCCATCAGGCCACCAGCTCTTCCGTGCGTACGTCGTAGACCGCCGGGGTCCCGCCGGTGTGCCGCAGCCCGACCTTCGCGTCGGCGGCGAACCGTACGGTCGGTGGCATCCGGACCCGGACGTCGCGTCCGCCGCTGTGGTCGACCACGTAGATGATCTCGTCGCCGAGCCACTCGGCCGAGACCACGCGGGCCGGCACCGACCGGTCCGCCCCCGGCGCGGTGACCTCCAGCGCCTCCGGCCGTACGCCCGCCACCAGGGGGCGGTCGCGGGGCAGGCCCGGCGGTGGGGTGAGGACCAGTCCGCCCTGACCGCGCAGCGCCCCGTCGGCCACCTCCACCTCGATCAGGTTCATCGGCGGGGAGCCGATGAACGCCGCGCAGAACAGACTCGCCGGCCGGTCGTACACCTCAAGCGGGGTGCCGATCTGCTCGACGCGGCCCTTGTTGAGGATGGCGATGCGGTGACCGAGCGACATGGCCTCGACCTGGTCGTGGGTGACGTAGACCATCGTCGCCCCCAGTTCCCCCTGCAGGTGCTTGATCTCGGTGCGCATGTCCGCCCGCAACTCCGCGTCCAGGTTGGTGAGGGGTTCGTCCATCAGGAAGGCACGTGGCCGGCGCACCAGGGCGCGGGCGAGCGCCACCCGCTGCTGCTCCCCGCCGGAGAGCTGACGGGGCCGCCGGTCCAGCAGCGGGCCGAGCCGCATCAGCCGGGCGGCCTCCTCGACCCGCTCCCGCACCTCGTGCTTGGGCAGTCCCTCGGCCCGCAGCGGGAACGCCAGGTTGTCCCGGGTCTTCAGGTGCGGGTACAGCGCGTAGAACTGGAACACCATGGCGATGTCACGTTCGGCCGGCGGCAGGTCGTTGACCAGCGTGTCGCCGATGCGGATGTCGCCGCTGGTCTGCCGTTCCAGGCCGGCGACGGCCCGCAGCGTGGTCGTCTTGCCGCACCCCGACGGGCCGAGCATCACGAACAGTTCGCCGTCGCCGATGGACAGGTCGACGTGCTCGACGGCGACCGTGCCGTCCGGGTAGCGCTTGTGCAGGGCGCTCACCTCGATGCCCGCCATCAGCGTCGCACCGCCCCGAGGGTCACACCGGCGACGAGGTGCCGGCGTACCAGGTAGGCGAAGACGAGCACCGGCAGGGCGAACACCACCGAGGCGGCGGCCACCAGACCCCAGTCCACGGTGGTGCCACCGATCAGGCCGGCGATGGCCGGCGGGGCCGTGCGCACGTCGTCGCTGGAGGTGAGGAAGATGGCGAACACGAACTCGTTCCACGAGAAGATGAGCGCGAACACCGCCGTCGCGGCGATGCCGGGCACGAGCAGGGGGAGGGTGAACTTCCAGAACGCCTGTAGGCGGCTGTAGCCGTCGAGCATGGCGGCGTCCTCGTACTCGGCGGGCACCTCGTCGACGAACCCCTTCATCATCCAGATCGTGAACGGGACGTTGAACGCGGCGTAGATGAGGATCAGGCCGAGCTTGGTGTCGATGAGTCCGGCCTGGCGGTACATGAGGAAGATCGGCACCACGACCACCACGGGCGGCATGAACCGGGTGGACAGGATGAAGAACAGCTGGTCCTTCTTGGCCTTCAGGGTGAAGCGGGAGTACGCCCATGCCGCCGGCACCCCCAGCACGGTGGCCAGCACCGTGGACACGCCGGCGACGACCACGGAGTTGAGGAACGCCACGGACAGGGCCGAGCGGCCGCCGTCGGCGCCGACGAAGACGTCCCGGAAGTGGTCGAGGGTGACCGTGAAGCCGAAGAACTCGGCCGGCACGGCGTAGACGTCCCGGTTCTCCTTGATGGACGTCTCGATCATCCACAGCACCGGGAAGAGCATCACGACGGCCAGCGCGGTCAGCAGCACGACCTCCAGCACCGACCGGCCGCGACCCCGGCGGCGCACGCGGCGGGCGGGGGGCGGGTGGTCCGGGGCCGGGCCCGCGGACACGGCCTCGTCGACGGAGACGGCCATCAGCCCTCCTTGAGTTTGTTCAGGTAGCGCAGGTAGAGCTGCGTGAGGACGATGACGACGAGGACCATGAGGATCCCGTACGCCGAGGCGGTGCCGGTGTTGAAGCCCAGGAACGCCACCTTGTAGACGTGGAACGACAACGTCTCGGTGGAGACCCCCGGTCCTCCGCTGGTGAGGATGTAGACGAGGTCGAACAGCCGGAACGCCTCGATGGCCCGGAACAGCACGGCGATGAGCAGCAGCGGCCACACCAGCGGAAGGGTGATGGTGCGGAACCGGAACCACTCGGACGCCCGGTCGATCGAGGCGGCCTCGTACAGGTACTTCGGGACCGCGGTGAGTCCGGCGAGCGCGATGAGCATGATGAACGGCGTCCACTGCCAGGTGTCGACGACGATCAGGGACACCAGTGCGGTCCGCTGCCGGGTGAGCCACTCCACCTGGCCCAGGCCGAGCGACCCGAGCATGCTGTTGATCACGCCGAACTGCGCGTCGAGCATGAACCGCCAGAACAGCCCCACCACGACCGGCGACAGCATCATCGGCACCAGGAACAGGGTGGTCAGCAGGCCCCGCCCGTGGGTGCGGCGGGAGATCAGGTAGGCGATGGCGAAGCCGAGCACGGTCTGCAGGGTGACCGCGCCGACCACGTAGACGACCGTGGTCAGGGCCCGCTGGTGGACCTGCGCCGACGTCAGGATGGCGGTGTAGTTGCCGAACCCGACGAAACGGGCGGGTCCCCCTCGGGTGGCGGAGTAGTCGGTGAACGACAGGTACAACGCCCACAGCAGCGGGAACACCGACATGCCGAGCAACAGCAGCAGCGCGGGGGAGATGAAGGCCACGGCGAGGCCGCGGTCGCCCAGCCGGGGGCGGGACCGACCCGGTGCAGGGGGCGTCGCGGACGCCACCTGCCCGGGACGGTCGGTCGTCAGCGGGTCGGGGTCACTCACAGCCCGCCGCCGCCCTTGCGGTTGCTGGAGTCGAGCACGCCCTGCTGTTCCCGGGCGATGTCGTCGAGCGCTGCCTTCGGGCTCTTCGCGCCGTTGAGCGCCGCGTTGACGTTGGTGTTCTCGATGTCGACGAGACGCGCGTACTCGGGGACGTTCCACATGTCCCGCATCCGGGGCACCGAGTCGGCGTACACCTGGTTGAACGGTCCGGCGTTGAGGAACTCGGGCGACTGCAGGGCGTCGGTACGCGACGGCACGCCACCGGCCGCGGCCCACTTCTTCTGCACGTCGGCCCGCTCGAACCACCGCATGAAGTTCAGCGCCTCCGCCTGCTTCGCCGAGGGGGAGTAGGCCGACACGTGCATCCCCATCCCGCCGAGCGGGACCAGGTTCGTCTTCTGGGTCGGCAGGGTGGCGAACCCCAGCTTGCCGAGGATCTGCTCCCGGGTGGTGCCGAGCGTCGACTGCTTCGGGTCGAGCAGGCCGCCGCTCGCGGCGATCCAGTTGAACGCGATGCACGCCTTGCCCTGGGCGACCGCCGCGTTCACCTCGTCGATGAACCAGTTGCCGGAGCCCTTGGCGGTCAGCGGCTTCATCTTGTTGACCAGGACGTCCATCGCCTCGTGACCCGCGGCGTCGTTGAGGACGCCGTCGATCTTGCGGCTCTTGGCGTCCCAGAGGTTGCCGCCGTAGACGCCGTTGACCGTGTTGTAGGTGACGGCCGCCGCGTCGGAGCCGTTGGCCTGGTGGAAGGCGAGCCCGCTGACGCCCGGGTTGTCCGCCTGGCACTTCGCGGCGACCGAGATCATCTCGTCCCAGGTCTGCGGGGGCTTGTCGCCGATCAGGTCCTTGCGGTAGATCATCGTCCAGGTGTCACCGAGCAGCGGCAGCCCGTACAGGCTGGCGTTCTCGTCACGCTTGCCGGTCTCGGCCTGCGGGAACTGGCCGTACGCCGCCAGCAGGTACGGGTCGTAGGCGTCGACCTCGATGTTCTTCTTGACGAAGTCGGTCAGGTCGAGGATGTTGCCGTTCGTCACGGCCTCGCCGATGTGCTGCGAGTCCAGGATCGCGATGTCGAAGTCGGTCTTGCGGGCGGCGAACTGGGTGAACATCGCGTCGTGCCAGTTCGCGTTCGGCACGGTGTTGACCTTGATGGTCGCGTTCGGCCGTTCCTTCCTGTACTCCGCGTTCGCGAAGTCCTCCAGGGCGTGGGCCGGGGGCCAGTCGAACCAGATGAAGCTGAGGGTCAGCGGGTCCTTGCTCAGCTCGGGGACCGTCGCCGGCGCCTTCGGGGCGCTGGTCTTCGTGCCGTCGTCCCCGCCGTCGCCGCATGCCGCCAGGGTCGTGGCGACCAGCAGCATGGCGGCCGTCGCCAGCCGGACCGTCCGCCGGGAGACCGATGTTCGACCAGTTCGCTTCGGATGCCGCATCGTGGTACCTGCTTTCTGGGGGTGGTGGGGACTTCCCGGGCCTCGCTATGTGCCTCGCCGAGCAGGTGCTTCGTTGTTCGGCCGTGGTGCCGGGCCGGTGCGGGGGCCGACCGGTGGACCGGTCACGGACGCGCCGCGACGTGCCGGTTCGTCGTCGTGCCGGCGGGAGGTACGTCGGCCCGTCGGCGACCCGGTGACGAACCGGGCGGGATGTCGAGCATGCTCATGGGAGCTCCAGATGATCGGGTGGAGCGATGGCAGGCGTTACGGCGACGGTGCAGACTGACGGTCACCCGTCAGTTTCCTATACGATCGGGTGGGGGGCGTCAGCATGTCGCAGCGTCGTAACTGATGTCAACAGGTTCCCGAAGGCGCACGAAAGGACCTCACGTCACGATGGACGACGAAGCGATGGGCGCGCGGGGCCGCAGGGCCGCGCCGGGCGGGGCGTCGCCCGGACGCTCCGGCGGCCGGCTCGCCGACGAGGTGTACGACACGCTGCTCGGGCAGCTGATGTCGCTACGGATCGAGCCCGGCTCCCGCGTCACGATCGACGTCCTGGCGCGCGAGCTGGGGGTCTCGCAGACGCCGATCCGGGACGCCCTCAACCGGATGGAGGCCGAGGGCCTGGTCGTGCGGGTGCCCCACGCCGGCTACCGCATCCCACCCCAGATCACCCGCCACCGCTTCGAGGACATGCTGGAGGTCCGCCTGCTCCTGGAGCCGGCGGCGGCGCGCCGGTCCGCCGAACGCGCCTCCCTGGAACAGGTGGCCGGCCTGCGCCGGATGCTGGAGGAGATGGCGGAACTGGAGGGGGGCGTCGGGCCCGCCGCCTACGGTGCCTTCGGGCTGCGCGACGCCGCCTTCCACGACCTGGTCGCACTGAGCGCGGAGAACCAGGTCATCCGGGAGGCGCTCGCCCGCCTGCACAGCCACGTGCACCTGTTCCGGCTGCACCACGACACCCAGGTGACGCACCTGGCGATGGCCGAGCACGAGGACGTGGTGGCCGCCATCGCCGCGCGGGACCCCGACGCCGCCGCCTACGCGATGCGCCGGCACATCCTGCGCTCCGGCGAGCGCTTCCGTCGGCTGTTCGACGGGATCAGGGACGCGGACGCGATGGCCGCGCAGTCTTGACGGGCGGGCGGGGCGGGGGAATGCTAGCTCAATCGGATCGGATTGGATCGCGTCCACCTCACCGCCACCACATTGCGAGGAGAAGCAGATGCCCAGAGCGCTGCTCCTGACCGGCGACGCCGCCGAGGAACTCGACACCATGTACCCCTACTACCGCGTCCAGGAGGGCGGCTGGGACGTCGACGTCACGTCACGCACACGGCGTGACGTGCAACTGGTCATCCACGAGTTCGACCCGAACTCCGACGCCTACGTGGAGAAGAACGGCCGCAAACTGCCTGTCGACGTGCCCTGGGCCGAGGTCGACGTCGAACGCTACGACGCCCTGATCATCCCCGGGGGACGCGCCCCCGAGTGGATCCGGGTCGACGCCGACGTCAGGCGCATCACCGAGCACTTCTTCGCCCGCAACCTCCCCGTCGCCCTGGTCTGCCACGGCGCGCAGGTCCCGGCGGTCTACGGCCTGCTCAAGGGCCGCAGGACGGCGTGTTTCCCGCCCATCACCGGCGACATGGAGAACGCCGGCGCGACGGTCGTCGACGCGCCCGACGTCGTCGACGGCAACCTCGTCTCCTGCCGGGGCTGGCCCGACATGCCGCAGTTCGGCCGGGCCATGATGGAACTCTTCGCGAAGTCCGTCGACGCCCCCTCGGCATGAGCGCGCCCGGCCCGTGCCGATGACGACACTGCGGACGGTCACCGTCGACGGCTCTCCCGTCCACGTCCTCGACAGCGGTGCCGGGCCGGCGGTGCTGATGCTGCACGGCTCCGGACCCGGCACCACCGGGTCCGGGGCCTGGGCGGCGACGGCACAGGCGCTCGGCCCGTCCTGGCGGGTGCTGGCCCCCGACCACGCCGGGTTCGGCCGTACCCCCGTCCCGGTGGGCTCCCGGGGCGGTCTGCGACTGTGGACCCGACAGGCCGCGGGCCTGATGGACGCGCTCGGCATCGGCGACTACGCCGTGGTGGGCCACTCCATGGGTGGGGCCGTGGCGCTGGCCCTGGCGGCCGAGCAGCCCCGGCGGGTCACCCGCGTCGTGGCGGTCTCGACGATGGGCGCCCCCGGGGCGCCGCTGTCGGCCGATCTCGACGCGCTCTGGGCCGCCCCGGCCGGCCCGGCCGCGGCGCGGGACATGCTGAGCCGGCTCGTCCTCGACCAGGCGCTCGTGACCGACGCGGCCGTCGCCGCCCGCGCGGACGCGATGCTGGCAGGGGCCGCCGCGTACGCGTCGTTGTTCCCGCCACCCCGGCAGCGGTGGGTCGACGACCTCACCCTCCCGGCGCGGACGCTGGCCGCGATCCGTGCGCCCGTGCTGCTCGTGCACGGCGTCGACGACCGGGTCACCCCGCTCGACCCGGCGACCCGCCCCCTGCTCGACCACCTCGCCGATGTCCGGCTGCACGTGTTCGGCCGGTGCGGGCACGTGCCGGCGATCGAGCATCCGCACGAGTTCCGGTACCTGCTGTCGGGTTTCCTCCGCCCGGAGCACCGATCCTGACCGTGAAGTGACCCGGTCCGGCCGCCGGGTACGGCCCGGCCGGTGCACCGGGCTCCGCCCTGACCTGCCATGATCGCCGGGTGCGCGGTTGACAGTTGATCGACGTAATGCTATCAGTAAACATACCTTACTGATTGCTGCGGTGCCCACCCGGGTGCACGTCGCCCCCCGGACACCGACCGGCCGGCGGCCCCCCGCCCTTCCCCCCGAGGAACGCCATGGTGCGCAGAAGAACACTCGCCTACGCCGTGGGCACCCTGCTGACCGGCATCGCGGCGGTCGGCTACGGCCTCCCGTCGGCAAGCGCCGCGACCGCCGGCCCGATCACCGGCCTGGCCGGCAAGTGCGTCGACGTGGCCGGCGCCAACCCGGCCAACGGCACCGCGGTGCAGCTCTACGACTGCAACGGCACCGCCGCCCAGACCTGGACGGTGGGCAACAGCGACAACTCGATCCGCGCGCTCGGCAAGTGCCTCGACGTCACCGCCGCGTCGACCACCAACGGCGCCAAGATCCAGCTGTACGACTGCAACGCCACCGGCGCCCAGAAGTGGACCACCGCAAGCGGCGGCGCCCTGGTCAACCCCGCCTCGGGCAGGTGCCTCGACGTGACCGACCGGAGCACCGCCAACGGTGCCCGACTCCAGATCTGGACCTGCGGCGGCACCACCAACCAGCAGTGGACCCTGCCCGGTGGCGGCACCCCCACCCCGACCGCCACCGCCCCCACCGGCACCAACCTCGACGACCCGGCGAAGAAGGACGTCGCCATGCAACTCGTGTCGGCCGCCGAGAACTCCTCGCTCGACTGGCGCGCCCAGTTCTCCTACATCGAGGACATCGGCGACGGTCGCGGCTACACCGCCGGCATCATCGGCTTCTGCTCCGGCACCGGCGACATGCTCGAACTGGTCCAGGCGTACACGAACACCAAGCCCGGCAACGTGCTGGCCGGCTACCTGCCCGCGCTGCGCGCCGTCAACGGCACCGCCTCGCACGCCGGTCTCGACCCCAACTACCCCCGTGACTGGCGCACCGCCGCCAACGACCAGGTGTTCCGGGCCGCGCAGGAGTCCGAACGGGACCGGGTCTACTTCACCCCGTCGGTGCGGGACGGGAAGAACGACGGGGTCCGGGCACTCGGCCAGTTCGCCTACTACGACGCGGCGGTCATGCACGGGTACGAGGGCATGCGCCAGATCCGCAGCCGCGCCCTCACCCGGGCGAAGCCCCCGGCGCAGGGCGGCAACGAGCGGACCTGGCTCAATGCGTTCCTCGACGAGCGGGTCGTCGAGATGAGGAAGGAGGAGGCCCACTCGGACACCTCCCGCGTCGACACCGCCCAGCGGGTGTTCCTCGACAACGGCAACTTCGACCTGAACACGCCACTGGTGTTCGCCGTCTACGGCGACCAGTTCCGCATCGGCTGACCCTCCCCGCCGGGGCGGCGTGGCTGCCCCGGCGGGACCGCGGCCCGCTCAGGGCGTCCAGGGCGTCGTGACGTGCCAGGTGCTGTCCGCGGCCCACAGGTCCGCGCGGGCCGGGTGGGCGTGACACCCGGCCCGCGTCGGTCACCGCCTGCTCAGCTCGCCGTGCAGGACACCGACGGTACGGCGTTGGTGCCGCCCGCCGAGCCCAGGAAACCGAAGGTCGTGCTGCCGCCGGCGGCGAGCGAACCGTTGTAGCTGACGTTGCGGGCGGTCACCGTCGCGCCGCTGGTGGACAGCGTCGCGCTCCACGCCTGCGACACCTGCTGCCCGTTGCCGAACGTCCAGGTCACCGTCCAGCCGCTGATCGCCGAGCTGCCGGCGGTGACCCGCACCTCGGCCTGGAAGCCGCCCTGCCACTGACCGGTCACGGTGTACGCCGCCGAGCAGGAGCGCGTGCCCGGCGGCGGGGTCGTCGGCGGGGCGGTGGTCGGGGGAGCGGTGGTCGGGGGCGGCGTGGTGGTCGGCGGCGTGGTCGGGGTGGTGCCGCCGACGGCGCCCATGATGGCGTCGATGATGCCCTGCTGGGTGACGGCACCGCTGCTGCGGTTGAACAGCCCGAACCCGTACGCCCCGTTGTAGCCGTTGTCCCAGTAGGCGGTGGCCGCCCCGTACTTCTTGGCGGTGGCCACCAGGGTGCGCGCGTAGTCCGCCCGGTACCGGTTGTTCGTCGAGTCGGCCGAGGTCTTGTCGACCGAACCGTACTCACCGACGAACACCGGGTATCCACGCGCGACGAAGGTGTCCCGCACCTTCTTCAGTTGCCCGTCCATGAAGTCCTGCTGTCCCCAGGTCGACTTCCGCGCCGGGTTGGTGGCGGCCGGCCCCCACTGCGTGATGGTGCCGTTCTCCTCACCGGCGAAGTCCCAGGGGTCGTAGTAGTGCACGGAGATCATGAGCCGCTGCTCGTTTGCCGGAACGGACGACGACCGGTACTGGTCGGTCGGCAGCACGAAGCCGTAGTTGCCGACGGTGTAGTCGATGTTGGTGTTCCAGCCGGGGATGAGCAGCCAACGCGAGGTGTTGTTGCCGCCGGTCCGGCGGACCGTGTCCACGAAGATCTGGTTGTAGGCGTTGATGTTCGAGTAGCACGGCTGGGTGGGATTGCCGTACTGCCCGTCGAACTCCTCGTTCATGGATTCGAGGACGAGGCGTTCGCCGTAACTCTGGAACCTGGTCGCGATCTGCTGCCAGACCTTCTGGTATTTGTCCCTGATCGTCGTCTGGTTCGACGAGTCGCAGATCAGCCACGAACCGTTGATGGTCTTGTAGCCGTCGCCGTGCATGTTGATCAGCACGTACAGACCGCGACCGTAGGCGTAGTCGACGATTTCCTGGATCCGGTTCAGCCAGGCGGGGCTGATCGTGTAGTTCGGGGCGGCCCCGATGTTTCCCAGATAGGAGACCGGAATACGGATCGTCTTGAATCCCGCCGCCCGCACCCGGTCGATGAATGCCTGCGTCACGACCGGGTTGCCCCATGCCGTCTCGCTGGGGATTCCGTTGGCGTTGGCCTCCAGGGAGTTGCCCAGGTTCCAGCCCGCCCCCATGTCGGCGACGAGTTGGGTGGCGTTCAGTGGGGTCATGCTGTCGGCCGACGCGGAACTCGTCATCACGGCCGTCGATCCGGCCAGCGCCAGTACGCCGGATAGCACGGCGAACTGAACCCTCCTCAGTGTGGATCTCACTAGCATCTCCCGTCTTCGGGTCAACCGTCACGCGACGGTTGTCGAAGCGTTTCGACAGTATTTCGACTGCCCGTTACGGCAATCGATGGGCCGCCAAAGAATAGATGCACATGCATCGATCGGCAACGGGAGGCTGTCGGCGGACGGGTGCGGTTACTGCGGGGCGGGCCGGGTGGTGCCGGGTCGAGGTGGCGGCCGGGTGGGGCGGCGACCCGCGCTGCGTCGCGCCGGCGTGGACGCCGGGTTCGTGGGCGGTGTGCGCGTGCGTCTCGTGCCGTCGGATCGGCGGGCGCGGGTCCGCCGTGTCGACGCCGCGCGGCCCGGCCGCGGCCGTCGTCCGTCGTGTCGGTGGGCCGCCGTGCCGCAGGGGGTGCTCGCGCCGGGTGCCGCCCCGTCGGTCCCGGCCGGCAGGTGTGCCGCATGCGGGTGTCCGACGTCGGGAGCACCGCAACCCATATTGATCATAGTAAATTTCCGAAAGTGCCGTCCGGTGGGAATGAAGGTCTGGTCGCGACTTTCCGAAATGTGTAGAGTGAGCGCAGCGCCGCCCCGATCGACATCCCGCCGTTCGGGGCACGAGTATCGCGGACAGGCCGGGGATGTCCCGCCGGCGGGACGACTCCCCGATGACCACGCGCCAAAAGCAGGCTGCGGTCATTCCACCAGGACGGGCGATCGTCCTCGATTGCGAACGGCACCGGTGTCCACAAGGGAGATTCACCCTTCCTGGCCTCCGGTGAGTTGCGGTGAGGCGAAACGGAGGAGACAGATGTCCACGGAGGACGGCTCGTTACGGACCCGACGCGGCTTCCTGGGAATGGGGGTGGGGCTGCTCGGAGCGGCCGGCCTCGCCGCCTGCGGAGGAAGCGGACCGTCGACGCCCAGGGTGCAGGCCGAGGTCCCGAAGGAACTCGTCGACGCCGCGGCGGCGTTGAAGGGCTCCTCGATGGGGATGCTGTCGCAGAAGCTGTACTCGGAGGCGGCGAACGCGGCCCTCGACAGCTCGATCAGAAAGTTCGCCGACACCACCGGCACGAAGATCGGAAACAGCCTGGTCCAGGCCGACGCCGGGGACGTCGTCGCCAAGATCCACGCCGAGGTCAAGGGTGGCGTCGCGCGTGACCTCGCGTTCATGACCGACTCGCGGTTCGTCGCCCAGTTCCAGGCGCTCGGCGACCTGGAGGACGTGACGGACGTCGTCCAGGCACTGACGGCGAAGTACGGCGAACCCACCGCCGAGTCCAAGAACTTCTGCGTCTTCGACGGCAGGTGGTTCGCCATCCCCTACCACTTCATCGGGATCGGGTCGTTCCTGCGCAAGGACTGGATGCAGGACAAGGGCATCACCCCCAAGGACGGCTACACCTGGGAGGAACTGCGGGACCTCTGCCTGGCGATCTCCGACCCCGGCAAACGGCGGTTCGGCTGGGGCATGACCGTGAACCGGTCCGGCGACGCCAACGGCATGATCGAGGCGCTGATCAACTCCTACGGCGGGGCGATCGCCTCCAACGACGGCAGGAAGGTCACCTTCGACTCTCCCGAGACCGTCCAGGCGGTGACCTTCCTCGGCGACATCTACACCAACCCGACGTACAAGCCGATGCTGCCGCCGGGGATCGCCGCCTGGACCGACTCCAGCAACAACGAGAACTGGCTCGCCGGCATCCTCGGCTACACCCGCAACCAGTTCAGCGTCTACGCCGACGCCAAGACCAAGAAGAACCCGGTCTACGAACGCACCCACGTCTTCCCGGACTGCACCGGCCCGGCCACCGACACCTCCCTGCTGCTGGGCCAGTCCCAGTGCTTCGTCATCTTCACGGGCGCCAAGAACGCCGAACTCGCCAAGCTCCTGACGCAGTACCTGGTCAGCGCGCCCGCCCTCGTCGGCGTGGCGAAGGAGGCCCCGGGGCTGGCCCTGCCGGCCTGGGACCGGGTCTGGGACGCCGACCCGTTCTTCACCAGCGGCGACCCGGCGTTCCCCATCATGCGCCGGATCACCCAACAGAAACTGCCGCTGTCGACGAAGAACGGCCTGGACTTCCCGCAGAAGGCCAGCGCCGGGCAGCAGGCCGCCGTCGGCGCCTACGTCCTGACCGACATGATGCAGCAGGTCATCCAGGGCACCCCACCCGCGCGGGCCGTACAGGCCGCCCACGCCAGGATGGTGCAGATCTTCACCCAGCAGGGTCTGCCGCAGTGACGTCGGTCCGCCCGGCGTCGGCCCCGGCGTCAGGAGGATCCCCACGGCGCAAGCCCGGCGCGCGACCCGCGACCCGACGACGGCTCGGACGCGACTGGCGGCTGGCGGCACTGTTCCTGGCTCCCACGGCCGTGCTCGTCGGTGCCCTCGTGCTCGTCCCGATCGGCTGGGCGGTCGTCACCAGCACCACCGAACGGCACGGCCAGCACAGCGTGTTCGTCGGTCTGGCCAACTACCTCGCCCTCACCGACGACGAGCAGTTCCACACCGGCGTGGTGAACTCGTTCGTCTTCACCGCGTACGCCGAGGTGTTCAAGGTGGTGCTGGGCCTGTCCGCGGCGCTGCTGCTGCACCACCGACGCCGGGGACGGGCCGTGCTGGCCGGCCTGCTCCTGCTGCCGTGGGTGGTGCCGACGGTCGTCACCGCGTTCAGTTGGCGCGCACTGCTCGACCCGATCTTCGGCAGCGTCAACATGCTGCTCACGAAGTCGGGGATCGGGCCGCTGCTGGTCGACGCGCACCTGGTCGACAGCTGGCCGGCGGGCTGGCTGTCCGAGGCGTCCCTGGCCATGCCGTCGGTGATCATGGTCAACGTGTGGAAGGGGGTGCCGTTCTTCACCGTCGCCTTCCTCGCCGGCCTGAAAGCCATCCCCACCGACCTGTACGAGGCGGCGACCGTCGACGGGGCGTCGCCGTGGCGGCGGTTCGTCCACGTGACGCTGCCCGGACTGCGCCACGTCATCACCGTGACCGTCACCCTGTCGTCGATCTGGACGTTCAACAACTTCGACCTCATCTGGTTGCTGACCCAGGGCGGCCCCGGCGACGCGACCGCACCGTACGTGCTGGTCGCGTACTCCAAGGCGATCCTGCAACTCCAGTACGGCGCGGGAGCGGCAGTCACGCTCGTCATGCTGCCGGTCATCGGCGTGCTGGTGTACGTGCTGGTCCGGCTGCTGCGGCGGGACGCCGACAGCGCACCCGCCCGACCCGCCGGGCCGGCCCGCCGGGCCCTGCCGTGGGCCGCCGCCGTGCTGGTCACCGGCGCGCTGGCCTGGGCGTCCCCCCACATCCTCGGGAAGGCGGCGCTGGTCCTCGGGGTGATCCTGCTGGTCGCGGCGGCGGTCGGCCGGGTCCTCTCGACGGTGCAGTCGTGGGGACGGCGCAGGACGTCCGCCCTGGTGTCGGGCCTGGCCTCCGGCATCGCCCTGGCCGCGCTGCTCGTCTTCGTCCTGGCCCCGCTGTACTGGATCGTCGTCACGGCCTTCAAGTCCGACGGCCAGATCGTCATGCACGAGCGCGACCTGTGGCCGACACCGTGGACCCTGCAACAGTTCACCGACCTGTTCACCACCAAACCGTTCGGCCGCTGGTACCTCAACACGGTGCTGGTGTCCACGGCGTCCACCGTGGTGGCGCTGGTCTGCGCCGCCCTGGCCGGCTACGCGCTGGCCCGGCTGCGGTTCCGCGGGGCACAGGGCTTCACCGTCACGGTCCTGGTCACCTACGTGATGCCTGGCGCGCTGCTGTTCATCCCGCTGTACCAACTGCTCATCGGGGCCCGGCTCACCGACTCGTTGTGGTCGCTGGTCGTGACGTATCCGACCTTCACGCTGCCGTTCGCCACCTGGCTGCTGGCCGGATACTTCGCGTCGATCCCCGTCGAGCTGGAGGAGGCCGCGCTGGTCGACGGCTGCACCCGGCTGCAGGCGTTCCGCCGGGTGGTGCTGCCCCTGGCCAAGCCCGGACTGCTGGCGGTCGCCCTGTTCACCCTGACCAACGCCTGGAACGAGTTCCTCTTCGCCTTCGTGTTCATCACCAAGGACGAGTACAAGACCCTCCCCGTGGGCATGCAGTCGATGATCACCGGAGACGTCGTGCCGCAGGGGCAACTCGCCGCCGCGTCACTGCTGGTCAGCATCCCCGTGGTGATCATGTACGCCTTCGGGCAGCGATTCCTCACCGAAGGACTCACCGCCGGAGCGGTCAAGGGCTGACCCCCACCACCGCCGGACACCCGGCACCCGACCGGCGAGCGTCTCCTCCGTCGCCGTACGACGCCCGAAGTCGATGCCCGCGTACTCCTGGTAGGCCGACATCGGGCGGACCGGGCCGGCACCGAAACCACCCACGATGACGTACCGCAGCAGCGTCGTCACCCGACGGCGGCCGGCCCGGTCCAGGTCGTACCAGTGCCCGTCGCCCGGTGTCCGGTGGTCCATCCAGTGTCGGACCTGGTCCTTGCGCCCGTAGTGGTGCCAGGCCAGCACCTCGACCGGGTGGAACAGGTCGTAGCCCCAGGTGAACGCGCGGGTGGCGAGGTTGATCTCCTCACCCTGGTAGTAGATGCGCTCGTCGTAGGGCACCTCACCGACGAACGACCCCGGGGCGAACAGGAACCCGGCGGCCACGAACCGGGCCCGGACCGGCCCACCCGCCCGCTGCCACCCCGCAATCCCGACGTGCCGGAACCGGGGCAGGCCGTCGTGGGTCCAACCGTGCAGGGCGATGAGCGTCGGCTCACCGCCGCCGGTGAACTCCCGAGCCGGATCGTAGCCCGGGGGATAGCAGCTCAGGATCGGTTTGGCCGCCCTGGTCCGCCCGGCCATCGCGATCAACCGGGTGTCCCAGCCCGCCGCGAACCGGGTGTGGCTGTCCACCTGGAGATACCAGTCCGAGTCGACGTACCGGCGCTGGACCTGCGCGCGGGCCCACCCCACCCCACGGCTGCGCCGGGCGTCGAACTCCAGCACCGTCACCCGGGGATCGCCGTGCAACGCCGACACGTCCTCGTCGCCGCGATGCTGCCAGTTGACCACGATCCGCAGCTCGTCCGGGCGGTCGGCCTTCGCGAGACAGTCCAGCACCGTCGGCACCAGCTCGGGGTCACGGTACGCCGCCACCGAGACGAAGATGCTCATGCGGCGGCGGCGAACGGGTCCGGCTCCACCGGCTCGACGACCAGGGGCAGATCGTGCTCCATGGCGTACCTGTTGAGCCAGCGCTCGACCGGCCCGCTCGACGGCGCGACCCACGGTTGCGCGTTGTTCTTCGGCACCACCAGCGGGCCGGTGGCGATGCTCGCCATGATGTCACCGGTCTCGACCGCCCGGACGGTGTCGAACGGGAACAGCCAGCACCACCCCCGTTCCGTGGCCGCCCCCGGCACCAGCGTCAGCGAATCCTTCGACCCGTCCCCCTCGATGCGCCGCAGCGCCGCGGTGGCGCGGGTGAGTGCCCTGTCGGCGTTCATTCCTCGGTCCTCTCCTCGTCCTCGGGTGGGGCCGCCCGCCCCGGTCACCCCGGTGACCGGGGCGGGCGGCCGGATCACATGGCGGGCACCGGGGTCTTCCCCGCCCCACCGGTACGCCGCTCGACCACCCGGCCGAGCGCGTCACGGCTGAACACGGTGACCTGACCGGCCGCGTCGGTGTGCTCGACGAGCCGCCCGACGGCGTCGTACGCGTACCGCTGGGTGCGGCCGTCGAAGTCGGTCTCCTCGGTGACCCGGCCGTTCGGGTCGTACGTGTACCGCCACGTCCGGCCCTGCGGGTCGGTGACGCCGGTCAGCCGCAACTCGGTGTCGTACGTGTACCCGGTGCGGTTGCCCGCGTCGTCGATCCGGGCCGTCACCAGGTCGAACGCGCCGTACTCGAAGCGCGTGCGACGGCCGGCGGCGTCGACGGACTCGACCAGGTTGCCCTCGCCGTCGTAGCTGAACTCCTCGACGCTGCCGTCCGGGTGCTCCCGCCAGGCCAGCTCACCTTCGAGCGTCCAGCCGACCTGGGTGATGCCGCGGTCGTCCTCGATGACGGCGACCCGGCCCAGGTTGTCGTACTCGAACCGGGTCCGGGTGTCGCCGTGGGTCATCGCGGTGATCAACCGTGCCGCGTCCCGGACGACGGCCGTCGGACCGGCCTGGGTGACCGTGCCCGGCCCGTCCTCGACCGGCCGGTCGAAGCGCACCACCTCGCCCGCGGCGTCGGTCTCGGCGAGCACCCGGCCGTCGTCGTCGAAGGCCCGCTGGCGGGTGCTGCCGTCGAAGTCGGTCCAGGACGAGGGACGGCCCCACTCGTCGTACGTGATCGTCGACCGGCTGCCGTCGGCCCGGGTGACGGTGGACAGCCGCCCGTCGGCGTCGTAGTCGTGGGAGGTGGTGTGACCCAGCGCGTCGGTCCGCGACCGCAGCCGGTGCGCGTCGTCCCACTCGCTGCGGGTCGTCGCACCGAGCGGGTCGGTCTCCGCGACGACCTGGTAGCGGTCGTTCAGTTCGTACCTGCGCACCGCGCCGAGCGAATCGGTGACGACGGTCAGGCCGTCGGAGTACGCGAACCGGTAGCGCAGGTGGCCGCCCTTGCCGTCGGTGCCGACGCAGCGCCCGGCCTCGTCGTAGCGGTAGGTGTACCACTCGCCGTTACGGTCGTCCCAGCGCACGATCCGACCGTCGGCGTAGCCGAACCGGGTGGCCTCGCCCGAACTGTTGACCACGTCGACCAGGTTGCGCTCCCGGTCGTAGCCGAACCGGTACGCGGCCAGCATGGTCCCGGACCGGTTCGGCAGCCACAGCACGGTCAGCAGGCCGGCGGAGGAGCTGAAACCGACCCGGGCGCCGGCCGTGGAACGCAGCTCGGTCGGGGTGCCCGCCTCGTCGCGCGCGACCGACCAGCGCAGCTCACCCTCGACCACGTCGCTGAGCAGCGACTCCGGACCGTCCCCGGCGGCGAAGACCAGGACGCGTCCCGTCGTCGGGTCGGTCAGCAGCCAGCCACCGCCGGCCAACCGGCGCAGCGGCAGGGCCCGGCCCACCTCCGGCAGCGCCTCCGCTCCCTCGGCGGGCAGCCGGTAGGTGAGCACGGACCCGTCCACGGCCAGGTAACGGACCAGGTCACCGTCGACGACGACCCGCTGGTCCAGCGTCGACGCCCAGGACCTGCCGAACGAGCGGCCCCACCGGTAGTCGGACCGGTGGGTCCGCTCCAGGGTCAGGCCGGGCAGCACCGCGTCGGTCTCGGTGAGGATCATCCGCCCGGTGGTCACGTCGATGGGGTCACCGGCGGTCGGCGTCTGCTCGGTGGTCTTGGCGACCGTGGCCGGCGGCACGTCGAGGAACGACGCCAGCGTCGTCTCCGCGACGACGCCCGGTTGGTCGGTGGTGTCGATGAGGACGACCGCGCCGTCCGGACCGATGGCCGGGACGGTGCCGAGGCCACCGGCCTGGCGGTCGATGAAGACGACCGGACCCGAGGGGAACCGCGTCACGTTCAGCACCTGGACGGGAGTGCCGGCCGGTCCGGTGCGGACGGCCACGATGCCCTGGCTGCGGGCCCCCTGCGGCAGGGCACCGAGCGCGTCCATCAGCCCCTGCGCGGTACCGACCTCCGTGACGGCACCACCCGGGTACGACCTGCGCAGATCGTCCAGGGTCTGCGGAACTGACGTCGGCGGCGTGTCGAGGACCCGTCCGGACCGCTGGTACTCGTCGACCATCAGCGCCGACTCGATGCCGGTCCGACCGTTCCCGACCCCGGCGACCCAGCCGAGGTACCGGCTGTCGAAGTCCGCCAGATCGGAGTCGGTGGCCGTGCCGTGCACGTTGCGCGCGATGACCGGGAGGTGGGAGCCGTCGGTCAACGGCACGTCGCGCAGCAGGGTCTGCGGGTTGACGGACGCACGGGGAAGGAAGTCCGAGTCGTCGAGCGTCGTCCCGAGCGCCGGCAGCGGGTGGTCCGGGTCGAGACCGACGATCTGGTCGTGGGTCTGCTCGTAGAGGTTGACCACCGGTTGCAGGTCGGCCTGGCCGGCGGGGCCGAGAGCCGCGACGAAGCTGTCCCACAACGCGGCGGCGGTGGCGTGCTCGGGATGGGACTCGTGCCGGCCAAGGAAGTCCCGGACGGCGTCGGCGCGGTCGTCGGCCAGCGCGGAGAGATCGTCGAGGATGCGCTGGCGTCCGTCGACCCCGAGGCCGGGGTCGAGCACCCGTGGAGCGGGCCCCGTCGGGTCCGTCGCGGCGACGTCGACGAAAGCCATCTGGATGTACGGGTCGTAGGAACCGTAGGGATTCGAGGACATGCCGGAGTAACTGCTGTACTGCACCGGACCGTAGGAGGTGGTGGCCGCGCCGTACGCACCGGTGTATCCGGAACTCGGGTACGAGGAGCCCGGGTAGGAGGGACCCGGGTACCCGCCGCTGCCGGGACCGTTGTTCCCACCGTACGACGGCTGGCTGCTCGTCGGCGCGGGCGCCTCGGACAGATAGCGTTGGATCCGGGCCACGAGCTGGTCCGCGGCCTCGGTGCGCTCCCGGGTGTTGTGGTGGTACGTCTTCGCATTACGCCGGGCGGTGTCGTTGTGCCCGAACGTGGCCTGGGCGGCCTCCCGTAGCTCCTTGGCGAAGGACTCGTTGCGCCGGGCGCGGGAAGCCGCGCGCTCCGCCCGTCGGAGCTGGTCCGCCAGGGTGGCGTACACCCGGCTCGACGACCGGTCCCGCCGCAGCTCGTGCTCGATGTCGCGGAGGGTCTCCTCGATCCGCCCGTCCTGGTCGCGGATGCCCTGGATGATCCGGTGCGCCTGCGTCGAGGTGAGCGGGGGCGGCGTGGTGTTGTTCCGCACCATGGCGATGAGTTCGTCGGACTGCCGGTCGACGCCGGCGATGCTGGCGCTGCGGGTCGTCAGGTAGCGGAACTCGGCGCCCACCATCTGTGGCGGGTCGACGGTGTCGTGCGTGGTGTGGATGCCGAAGTCGTTCTCCAGACTGAAGAACGGCACGTCCCGGCCGTCGGTGTAGCGGTATCCGTAGAGGGCGTTGTCCGCCGCGTTTCTGATGGTCGGGTTGGCGAAGTAGTCGACCTGGTTCGTCTCATAGTCGAAGAGCTGCCGGGTCTGTGCGAACACCTGGTTCGTGTCGTAGCGGGCGAGGTGCCCGTGCATCAACTGCTTGATGTGGTCGGCGCGATCCACCAGGTAGTCCCGGATCGGCTTCGGCAGGGCGGCGCGCATGTCCCGGAACTCCTTGCGCGGCGCCAGCAGGAGGAAGTGCTTGTTCAACAACCGGGTGCCGCTGGCCGCCTCCTGCACCACGGCCACGACCGGCGTCGCGATGGCCGGGAAGGTCATGGCGATGTGCCCGTTCAGGCGGCTCTCGTGCCAGGGCAGTGCCCGGCTCCCGGTTTGGTCGCGGAAGTCGGCGGCCACCCGGCGGCCGAGGTCGATGGCGCTCTGCGCGAGTTGTCGCGGGGTCTGGTTCGCGGTGCGGGAGTAGTTGTCGGCGGCGTACCCGAGGAAGCGCGGCAACGTGTGGTTGTACAGGCCCACCGTCCACTGGGTGTACGGCGAGGCGAACTGCCCGCCCTGGACGCCGACCCCGATGCCCGTCGAGATGCCGCCGACGTGGCGGAACTGGATTCCCGGCACGTCCCGCAGCACGTCCCGCAGGGCGACGATCTCACCCCGTGGTACGCGGAGGATGGCGTCGAGCGCCTCGTCGCGCGCATCGCGTACCGAGCTGGTGCGCGGCGCCTCCTCCCACGACTCCACCCGGCTCGGCCCGGTGACCACCTCGATGATCATGACCGTGCCGGTACGGTCGCCGATGGTGCGGTTCTGACTGTCCACCTTGAAGACCAGGCCCGGCGCGCGGGCGATCGTGTCCCCCAGTTCGAGGCGGAAACCCTCGACCCGCGCGCCGATCTGGACGGCGATCTCCGTCTCGGTGGCGATCCGCCAGTGGGTGTCGGCGGTGGCGATGTCGGCGGCGGACGGGACCGGACCACCGGGCATGTGGGACTGGTCGTGGACGACCTCGGTGACCCGCCCGTCGGAGTCCGCGGTGTAGGTCACCCAGACGTCGTCGGAGAAGGCGTGCCCCCGACCGGTGGTGAAGACTGTCGACTGGGCGGCCGTGACCGGCACGTCCGGCAGCCGCCTCGCCAGGTCGACCGCGAACAGCGGACCCGCGTCACAGGCGACGACGGTGATCGGCCGGTTGTTCCAGCCGGGGTCGTTCTCGATCAGCCCGCCGATGACGTCCGGATCGTAGGCGTGCCCACCGGCCACGATCTCACCGTCGACGCCCTCCACCGCCACCTTGTAGTCGGGCCCGACCGGCAGCGAGTCGGCGTGGGACTGGTGGGCGACGTCGGTCTCGTGCAGCATGCGCAGACCGGCCGGGGTGAAGACCGGCCGGATCGGCCCGAACTGCGTCCCGTCGGAGTCCTCGACCACCCGACCCCGACGCCGGGTGGCCGTGTCCCGACCGCCCTCGCCCACCGCCCGGCTGCCCCGCTCGGGCAACGGCGGCAACTGCTGCCGGACCCCGTCCACCGTGGCGCTCTGCGCCAGCGGCGTCGACCCGACCTCGGAGAACCACGCGTCGGCGGGCTGTACCGTGCCGTCGGCCGTGACGCCCGTCGTCGGCGACGACGGACGCGGCTGGTACGTGACGGTCTGGTTGCCGTCGGGGTCGGTGGTCACCACCTGCATCAGCGGTGGCGTGCCGTACAGGGCCTCCGGCGACGGCGGCACGGCCCGGGGCGGCACCTGGCTGGGCTCCCCGTCCGGGGTCACGGCGGGCGTGGCCAGCGGGTCCAACGCCGGCTGGGACACCTTGCAACTCGCCAGGCCGAGCGGGTCCGCGAAGGTCAGCGGGTCCGGCACGTACGCCACCGGGTTCGGCCCGCCGGACAGGCCGAGCGGGTCGGGGCTCAGGTAGCGCGCCGTCGCCGGATCGTAGAACCGGAACCGGTTGTAGTGCAGGCCGGTCTCGGCGTCGAAGTACTGCCCGGGGAACCGCAGCGGGGTGGCCGACGGGCCGTGGCCACGGCCCCACAGGTCGCTGCGCGCCCACCAGTGCAGCGCGCCGTCCGGCCCCACCAGGTGCGTCGGCGTGCCGATCAGGTCGGTGACGACGGTACGCAGCTCGTCGTCGTCGGTCTGGGTCACCGGGACCGACCCGTCCGGCCGGTACTCCCACGAGGTGACGGCGGTGCCGCCTGTCGCGTCCCGGTGGTGCTGCTCCACCAGCAGGTCACCGGACCACGCGAACCGCACCTCCTCCACCACACCGCCGTCGGCGGCGAGACGCTGCTTGGCGATCCGGCGACCGAAGCCGTCGTAGCGGTACCGCCAGTGGTCCCCGCCCGGCGTGACCACCCGCACCAGCCGGTCCTCGGCGTCCCAGGTGAAACGCCACGCCCCGGCCGCGTCGACCCGGCCGACCAGCCGGCCCTTCCCGTCGTGGGTGAACGTGGCGTCGTCCGACCGGACGAGCATGGTGCCGGCGAACTCCCAGCGGTCCCCGCCCGCCGCGACCAGGGTGCCGGCCGGGTCGTAGTCGTACCGCTCGCGCTCCGCCCCGTCGGCGACCACCCGCCCGATCCGACCCGTCCCGTCGGCCGCGAAGGACCGGTGCCCGTCGAGCGTGTCGGCGATCGCGGTCACCCGGCCCGTGGCGTCGTAGCTGAAGTCACGCTCGGAGGTGCCGGCGACGTGCTGGGCGGCCAACCGACCGGCGGCGTCGAAGGTCTGCCGCAGCGCCGCCACGTCGTCGACGGTCCGGCTGATCTCCCGCCCGAGGTCGTCGTGCCCGAAGCGCACCAGGTGACCGCCGGTGTCCAGGCTCTCCGGCCGGCCGTCGGCGTCGTACGACCACCGACCCGACCGTCCCGACGGCGTGGTCCGCGTCCGCACCAGCCCCCCGTCGTACGCGGTGCGCACGGTCTGCTCGTTGATCGTCTCGGCGACGATCCGGCCCTGCCCGTCGCGCTCGAAGCGGACCACCGCGTCCGGGTTGGTCACCGCCGCGAGCCGGCCCCGCGCGTCGTACTCCAGCCGTGTCACGACGTCGCCGACGCGCCGTTCGACCACCCGGCCCAGCAGGTCGTACCGGTAGTGGGTGGTGTCGCCGGCCGGGTCGGTGTGGGCGGTCACCTGCCCGGCGGCGTCGCGGGTGTACCGCTGGACGCGACCGTCGAAGTCGGTCTCCCCGGTCAGCCGGCCGGCCTCGTCATAGGTGTACCGCCAGACCCGCCCGGCCGGGTTCGTGACCGAGACCAGCCGTAGTTCGCTGTCGTACCCGTACTCGGTGCGGTTGCCGACCTCGTCGATCCGCGCGGTCGGCAGGTCGAACGGCCCGTATTCGAACCGCACCGCCCGACCTGCTGCGTCGATGCTCTCCACCAGGTTCCCTTCGCCGTCGTAGTGCCATTCCTGCCGGGCTCCGTCCGGACCGACGCGCGACGCCAGGTCCCCCTCAGGTGTCCAGCCGAGCGTGGTGCTGCCCCCGCCGGTGGCGATGACGACCACCCGGCCGAGGTCGTCGTATCCGTGACGGGTGACGCCGTTGCCGCCGGTCGTCGACGGGACCTGCCCGTCGTGGGCGGTGGAGCGGCTGCCGTCGGGCCGGACGACCACGGTCGGCCGCCCGTCGACGCCGTACTCGTAGCGCGTCGTACGGCCCAGCGGGTCGGTCCGCGACCGCAGCCGGAGCGCCTCGTCCCACTCGTGCCGGGTCGTCGCGCCCCGACCGTCGGTCACCGCCACCACCCGGAGGCGGTCGTCGAGCTCGTAGCGGCGTTCGGTGCCGAGCGAGTCGGTGACCACGGTCAGGCCGTCGGAGTACGCGAACCGGTAACGCAGGTAACCGCCCCGGCCGTCGGTGTCGACGCAGCGTCCCGCCTCGTCGTAGGCGTAGGTGTACCACTCGCCGTTGCGGTCCTCCCAGCGCACGATCCGCCCGTCGGCGTACCCGAAGCGCTCGGGGTCGCCCGAGGAGTTGACCACCCGGATCAGCTGGCGGTCCCGGTCGTAGTCGAACCGGGACGCCGACGCGAGCGTCTCGTCGGGGGCCGGCAGGTGCAGGGCCGTCACCAGCCCGTCGACGGAGCTGACCCCGACTGTCGCACCGGCCGAGGACCGCAGGTGGGTGACGGTGCCGTCGTCGTCGCGGGTGAACGACCAGCGCACGCGGCCGTCGGTCACGTCGCTGAGCAGCGACTCGCCCCGACCGGCCGGGGCGAACACGTGGACCTGGCCGCAGGTCGGGTCGGTGAGCAGCCAACCGCCGCCCACCAGCCGGCGCAGCGGCAGCGCACGCCCGATCGTCGGCAGCGCCGTCGACCCCTCCGCGACCAGCGGATAGGTCAGGATCGACCCGTCCGCGGCCAGGTACCGCACCCGCTCACCGTCGACGACGACACGTTGGTCCAGCGTCGAGGCCCAGGAGGGGCCGAAGGAGCGGCCCCAGCGGTAGTCGGAGCGGTGCGTCCGCAGCAGCGGCAGGCCGGGCAGCGCGGCGTCGGTCCCGGTCAGGATCATCCGACCGGTGCTCACGTCGACCGGGTCGGCTTCGCACCACGTCTCGGCGGTGCTCTTCACCACCGAGGCCGGCGACAGGCCGTCGAACGCTCCACCCGGGCGGGTGAACGGCTTCGAGGGGACCGGCACCTGGGGCTGGGGGCCCCGGAAGGTGCTGCCCTTCTCGGCGATGGGGACCGTGCGGCGGGAGCCACCCGCCGGCGCGACCGACCCGGGGCGGTCCTTCCCCCCGTGCCCACGGTCCACCACGGGCTCCACCGGCGGCGTCGTGGCGGACACCGGGGTGACCGTGGCCTTCGTGCCGGGATCGCGTCGAGCGGGGTCGTCGCGGGGCTGGTAGGGCGGCGGGGAGGGCGTCAGGTCGGCGTACGGCGGTGGGGGGTCCGCGTCGGACGTCTCCGGTTGCGGTGACGGCTCGACCGGGTCCGGGTAGGACGGTGGGGTCACCGGCGGCGGTACGGGTCGACCGCCCACGCCCGGCGTCGAGGTGGTCTTCGGGTCCGTCGTCCTCCCCGGTGCGGCGGCAGCGACGGTCGGGCCGGCGACCCGGTCGTGCGGGGGCCGCGTGGTGTCGCCGTCCCTGCGGGTGACCTGGTCCTGCCCGTTCGGGCTGGTAGGGGTCGACCCGGGCCGGGAGGTCTCGGCCGGCGTGTCGCGCGCAGCCGTGGAACTGCCCGCGGCGACGCCGGGCGGGGTGACGCCGGGCGGTGACCCGGCGGCGTGCTCACCGCCCTGCTGGGGCCCGGCCGGGTGGTCACCGGCGGGTGGGGCGGTGGCGGGGGAGAGCGCGACGGGCGGGGCGAGGGGCGGTGCCGACGTGGCCGGTGGTGGGGCCGGGCTGATCGGGGCGGGCGGGGTCGGGGCGGCAGTGGTCCCCGGTGTCGCGTCGGCCTCCGGGCCTGGTGGGACGGGCGTGCCGGTGACCGGGCCGGCCGTGGCCGTGGACACGGGCGCGGCGGGGGCCACCGGAGGGGTGGCCGGCGGTGTGGCGGACCCCGTCGTGCCGGGGCCGGCCGGGTCCGCCTGGCTGGCGGGGGCTGGGACGGACGGCACGGCCACGGCCGGCGGGGCGCCCGGCGGCGTGGGGGCGGCGGTGGCCGGTGCCGCTGGCGTCGTCCCCGCAGGTGGCCCGGTCAGGTCGACGGCCGGCGGTGTGGTCGGCGGCGGTGGGGAGGCCGGAGGCGCGGTGGTGGGCGACGCCGGGTGCGTTGCCGGGACCGTGGTGGTGGGCGGTGCCGTCGGGGGAGTCGCCGCCGGGGCGGCGGGCGTCGTGGACCCGGTCGCCGCCGGGGGTACCGGCCCGGTCGGCGTCGCCTGCCCGGGCGCGCCCGCCGGAGGCTGGCCGGGTGGGGCGGCGACAGCTGCGGGAGGCGGTGCCGGATTCCCGCCGGTCACGACCGGCGGAGCCCCGGCGGACGGGCCGCCGCCAGCGGTCGCCCCGACCTGCGCGACCGCGTCGACCGGCGAACCGACGACGGAACGGTCCACCGGCGGGGCCTCGAAGCCGGGCAGGCCGGCACCCGGGTTCCCCCCTGCCGGGCCCGGACGTGCCAGGTCGGTCTGTCCGGCCGGCGGCCGGGCGGGGGAACCACCGGTTGCCTGATCGCCGGACTGCCCCGGCCCCGGACGGCTGCCGTCCACGACGAAGGCCGGCGGCGTGGGTCGGGGCACCGGCCCGGCGGGCGGCTGCGGACCGGGCGGCTGCGGACCGGGCGGGGCGATCGGTGCGGAACCCGGGGCCGGCGGCCCTGTCGAGCCGGGCGGGGCGATCGGCGCGGGACCCGGGGACGGCGGCCTCGGGCCGGGCGGGGCCACCGGGGCCGGACCCCGGGACGGCGGTCCGGTCGAGCCGGGCGCGGGGACCACGGACCCGGGGATCTCGGACCCGGGCCTCGGAACCGGGTTGCCCCCGGCGGTGGGCGGGTCGGCCGTGGGGCTGACCGGGCCGCGCGTGGGAGGGGGCGGGCCGGTCGTCGGATCGCCGGATCGGGGCCGGACGCCGGCCCGCCCGTTGGAGCCGACGGCACCGGGGCCGGTGGAGCCGGGACCCGTGACCGCCAGGTCCCTCGCGGGACCGGGGCCGGCGACGCCCGGCGGGGTGGGAGTTCCCCCGCCGCCACCGAAGGCCCCGCCGAGGTCGTGGGCGTACCGGCTGGCGTACGTGCCCACACCGGACGAGATCGCCGTGGCCAGCGCGTTGAACTGCCCGGCCGCCCCGATCATGGCCAGGTAGGCGAACTCACCGAGCGTCTCACCTATCGCGCCGAGCCCGGCCTGCCCGTGCGTGTTGGCGGCCACCCGGGGGAAGTAGCGACCGCCGACCAGGAAGACCCCGCTGGCGACCGCACCCACGGCGACACCGGCACCGACCGAGTCCAGCACGTCCGACCCGCTGAACCCGTCGCTCTTGTTGTCCTTGGCGATCAGGTAGGTCTGGGCGATGACGTTCTCCGTGCCCTCCTCGATGCCCTCGTCGACCGCCCCGATGACGAGCCGGGCCGACAGTTGCTGCAGTCGGCTCTGCAACCGGTCGAGCAACGCCTCGGTGAGCTTCCGCCCGATGTTGATGTACGCCGGGACGAGCGTGGCGCCGAAACCGGACGCCAACGCCATGGCGATGTCCAGGACGATCATGAACGCCGCCACGACGATCTGGGTCTGGCCGTAGTCGATCTGCTCGTTGGCCTGGTTGGCGACGTCGCCGGCGATCAGGGCCCGGCGGATGCCCTCCGGGAGCGGTCGGGTGATGATCTGCTGGAACTGGGCGAACGCGTCGGCGGCGGGACCGTCGAGGTTGCCCTGCAACCCGACGCCGAGCGCCCGGGTGGCGGCGATCCCGTCGCGCAGGTTCGCGCTGAACTGGTGCAGGTCGGCGCTGAGCGCCTTGAGCTGCGACGGATCACCCTTGGGGAACTGCTCGCCGACGGTGTAGAGGATCGCGTCGTACGCCCACTGCCAGTTGGGGTCGTCGGGGATGTGGAAGTCGCCCATCGGTACGGCGTCAGCCGGGATACCCGGTCATCGGCGTCGCTGATCCGTCCGGGCCGTAACTGATCAACAGTGGACGGTGGTCGGGCGCGCTGATCTCGGCATCGACATCTTCCTTGCGCTTGACCAGGAAGAACTGGCCGTCGCCGGGGTCGACGGGTTGGCCGTCGGCGGTGGTCGGCCGCCGACCGCCCAACGGCACGATCGAATCGTAGTGACTGGCGTCGATCCGTGAGGTGCCGTCGGCGAACGTGGTCACCGCCTGCAACTGGTAGCCCGGCGGAACCGGCACGCCCTCGATGAGCAACCCGGCGGTGTCGTACGACCGGAAGGTCGAGATCGCGGGGGTGAGCGGGGTGAGCGGGGCGGACTGCGGTTCGAGCGGGGTGAACAGGGCGCTCTGCGGTGCGGGCGAGGTGACTGGTTCGAGGGGGGTGAGCGGGGCGAACGAGGTGACTGGTTCGAGCGGGGTGGGCGGGGTGTAGCGCGGGGCGAACGAGGTGACCGGCTTGAGCGGGATGGGCTCGTCCGCGTGCGGGGCGTCCCCGGCCGGTGGGGTCCGGGCGGCGACGAAGCCGTGGGTGGGGGTGAGCTGCTCGGGCCCACCCGGGACCGGGGGGTCGACCGCGAAGGCCATGAGGCCGTGGGTCGGTGTGAGCTGCGTGGGCCCCGACGGGTCCTCGCCGGGTCCCGCCGCCGCGAACGACGCGGGAAGGTGCGCGAACTCGCCGGCGACCCGCCGTCCCGCCTGGGCCGCGTCCTCGTCCGCCTGCCGGTAGCCCTCGCCGCTGGCGTGCAGTCCGACCGCCGCGTACTCCAGGAAGGCCCGGACGCCGAGGAGGCTGCCCTGGACACCGTCCATGGTGGCGTCGAAGCGCTTCTGGAACTCGTTGCCCAGGTCGTCGTCGCCCCAGGCGAGTCCGTACCGCGCCCGGAGCAGCCCCAGCTGACGCAGGCACTCGTCGTAGCGTTCGATGTGTTGCAGGTACGAGTCGCCGACCGCGATGACGCCCTCGGGGTCGACCCAGAGGGAACCGTTCGGGTGGCTCACGGCTGTTCCGGGTCGAGGCCGAGCAGGGCGCGGACACCGCTGGTCATCCGGGGGCCGCCGGGCGGTAGGTACATGTCGGGACCGGCCTCACCGCGTACCATCTTGGCCGCGTCCATACCCGGTGGCAGCAGCGGCGCGATCAGCTCCGCCGCCTGCGTCATCACCTTCTCCTTCGCCTCGGCGAAGGTCTGCAGGATGGTGGCCTGCAACTCGGTCGGGGTCATCCGTCGGTAGGCGCCGGTCGGGAAGGCGATCTCGGTCAGGACGCCGTTCTGTCCCACCGTGACCGTCACCTCCTGCCGGGGCGAGGTGGCGGAGCCCTGCACCGTGCTCATCCGTTGCTGAAGGTCACTCAGGTTGTTGCGCTGACGTGCGTACTCCGCGAACAACTCCTCGACGCGATCATCCACGTTCACCGGTCCGACCCCCCTTACACGAGAGATCCAGTACAGGGCCGCCGTGACCGGGGACGGAAGGGCAACGGCGCGGGTCGGGCACGAACGTGCAGGAGTTCCTTCCCTACCGCACGGCTGCGGGCTGGTCACCGGCACGCGCCGTGGGGCGTCCGGGGGTGAACGGGGCAGAGTCGCCTGTCATTCGGACATGGGCCCCGCACGGAGCTTGCCGGGCCGGGGTGATCACCAGGATCTTCGGCACGGCGGACGCCGAGCACAGCTGGTTCGACGTCGTCACCCCTGGACGTACGACGAAAGGAGTGTCGTTGTGACCATGCCGACGGTGCAGACCACCGACCCGGGCATGCAGGCGGCTGCCAACGAGTTCGCCGCCAAGGCCCAGGAGTTCACGGGTCATCTCCGCAGCGTCAACACGGAGATGGCCGCCCTCCAGGCGAGCTGGCACGGCACGGCCTCGAACAACTTCAACCAGGCGATGGACAACTGGGAGCGGTCCTTCCAGACCGTCATCAACCAGTTGCTGCACATGCTGGACGTGATGGGTGTCACGACCGCCGGCTACCGCAACACCGAGGACGAGGCATCGCAGACCGCCCAGTCGTTCGGCGCGGCACTGCCCGGCGTCTGACCCGTCCACCCTCTCAGCGAAAGGACCGACGGTGTCCAACTACCGGTTCGACTTCAACCAGGCCGACGCCACCCTCCACGACATGAACCAGATCAACGGCCGCATCTCCAACGCGCTCGACGAGATGGAGCGCCAGGTCGAGCGGAGCCTCCAGGACTGGACCGGTGACGCGCGCAGCGCCTACTACGCGGCCAAGGCCGAATGGCGCGGCGCCGCCGGCCAGATGACTGTCCACCTGGAGCAGGCCCGCCAGACGCTGCTGCGGATCTCCGACAACTACGGCACCACCGAACAGCGGCACGCCAAGATCTGGAACGACGTCCGCGGCGGCTGAGCACCTGCCGGCTGCCGGGCTGGTGCCCCCGGCAGCCGGCACGCTCCGGGCACCCTCTCCTCCCTGTCTGCCGTGAAAGGTAGTGACGGATGGCTTCCATCGAGTTCGGCTATCCCAACGACAAGGCCATCGATTACATCGGCATCCTCGACAAGTTCAACAACGGTGAGATCGACGGCTTCGCGAAGAAACACCCGGACGGGTGGATCCAGGCGGTCATCGACCGGGTTCAGTCCGACTACCTGTCGAGCAGCAGCCGGGTGAACCACATCGACTGGTCGGACTACACGGCGGAGGAACGGGCCGCCTACGACTGGTACCGCGACGAGGTCGTCGACAACTGGGACGACGTCGTCAAGGACTTCAAGGACAACGACGTCCCCGACGAGAAGTCCGTCACGTGGGACGAGTTCTCCGAGTCCGACAAGCTCGACATCGACGGGAAGATCGACACCCCGGACGTCAAGGCGTACACCGGAGGCGACAACAAGGACGGCGACCTCAAGGTCAGCACCGAGGCCATCCGACACTTCGCCAACTCCATCGGCGAACTCTTCGACAACCCGAACGGCAGGGGCGGCAGCCTCATGCTCACCGTCGGCGACAAGCTCGGCGACCTCGACGTGCTGCCCGGCAAGTTCGCCGTGGCCGAGATCATGCGCCGCAAGGTCCACGGGGGCGGCGAGGGCGTCGGCCTGATCGGCGACACCCAGGGCCTGATGGAGAAGGTCCACCAGACGCTCTACACCCTGCGCCTGGACCTGCTCGCGGTGGCGGACTCCTACGAGAAGACCGAGGACGGCAACGCGCGCACCGGAAAGGACTTCGAGGAGAAGACCGCCGAGTTCAACGCGCTGACCGAGGAGGAGTTCAGCAAGGCGATGGGCGACTCCTGGGGAAACATCAACGACATCGGCGACTTCGGCAACGGCAGCTCCTCGGGTGAGGGCGGCAGCGGCGGAAACGACGGGGACGGCTCGGACAGCGGCAAGGGTTCGGGCGACGGGGAGAAGTAGGCACCGCGCCCGGTCGGGGCGTCCCGGTGTGCCGTACGTCGGCGTCCTCGAATTCGACTCAGGAGCTTGGTGCAGGGCATGGCAGACACAGACTCGGAAGACTGGACCAACTCCGTCGACAAGCAGGCGACCTTTCCTCCGCCGAACACCTCGATCGAGGACGTCAACGACCTGGAGACCTGGGCGCGGATGGACCCGCCCGGGTGGCGTCGGATCAAGGCGGCGATCAAGGGCGGCTCGGCGATCGAGAGCGACGCCGGCCGCGAGTACGCCGCGTCGCTGGTCAACCCCCAGAGCCTGATCGACGCCGCCAACGCCTTCCAGGAGGCGTACAACCTGCTGCACTGGCTGGAGACGTTCGTCAGCGTCCACTCGCACGCCATCGCCGGTGAGGAGAAACCCTGGCAGGGCACGGCGGCCCGGGCCTTCCTGGCCAAGATGGACTACCTCGGTGACTTCCTCGGCAGTCAGGCCGATCGGCTGCTCGGCGGCGCCGGCATGCCCGAGACGTCGAGCGTGCCGTACCAGTTGATGCTGAACGCCAGCTACCTGAAGTGGGCCCAGGAACAGGTCGACTACCTCGACGTGTCCTGGGCGCAGATCGCCGCCGCCGACGGCGCCAACCACACCGGCGGCGGCAACGTGGCGATCAGCTCGACCCGCTTCGCCCGCCCGATGACCGACCAGATGCTCCAGGTCGCACAGACCCTGGCGAAGCAGTACGCGCGGCTACGCTACGGCTCCGTCAGCGGGCCCGACGGCGACGGCAGCCTCGGTCCCGAGCCGCCGACCCCACCGGCCGAGCCGACCCCACCGCCGGACCCGCCCACCCCACCGCCGTACGAACCGCCGCCGCCGGTCGAGGTGACCCCGCCCCCGCCGCCGTCCGTACCGCCGCCGAGCGACGTGCCGCCACCACCGGACGCGGTGCCGCCGCCCGTCGCCGAGCCGCCTCCCCCGGCCCTGGCCGAGGTCCCCGCCGTGCCTCCGCCCGACGGCCTGGGCGTCGACCCACCCGGCTCCGGACCCGACGGCCCGCCCCTCGCCCCTCCGGTCACCTCCGGTCCACCCGGCGGACTACCCGGCCTCGAAAGCCGGGTCGACAACCCGCCGGGTGTCAGCGCCCCACCCGGTCTCGGCAACGGGCCGGGTGGCGGTGGCGGGTCGGGCGGCGTCATCCCACCTGTGGTGCCGGGCCCGCCGGGCGGCGGCAACCCGGGTGGCGGCCCGAACCGGCAGGTGGTCCCACCTGCGGTCAGCGCCCCGCCGAACGGCCCGGGCCGGACGCCCGGCAGCCCCAACCCGCCGGTGGCCCCGCCGGGGCTCAACGCCCCGCCGAACGGTCCCGGCCGAACGCCAGGTGACCCGAACCGGCCGGTGGTCCCACCCGTGGTCAACGCCCCACCGAACGTGCCCGCAGGGCCGCCCGGCAGCCCCAACCGGCCGGTGGTCCCGCCTGCGGTCAGCGCCCCGCCGAACGGTCCCGGCGGGACGCCCGGTGGCCCGAACCGGCCGGTGGTCCCGCCCGCGGTCAGCGCTCCACCGAACGGCCCCGGCGGCGTGGACCTGCCGGGCGCTCCCGGAGCCGGCGGCGGTGTCCCGGGCGGCGTGAACCCGCCCGGCACGTCGACCCCGCCGGGCGGGATCGACGTGCCGCCCGCCGCGCCAGCGCCCCCCGGCCTGCCCACGGGCAATCCGCCACCCGCCGCGCCGATGCCGGGGACGCCCGGATCGCCGGGCGGCGGACCGGGCGGCGGGTCGTCGGCGGAACGCCCCGACGCCGCCGGACTGGTCGAAGGCGACCAGGACGACTGGACCCCCACCGTCCCCTTACCCGGCGACCCGTCCGCCCCCGGCGGCGCCAACCCCGGCGGCGTCAGGGAACCGGGGATCAGTCCGCCGCCGGGTGCGGTGGGACCGGGTGGGGTGCCGGTGCCGCCTCCTGGTTCGCCCGGGTCGCCGGGTTCCCCGGGCTCCGGTGGCGGTGGTACGCCGGACCGTCCGGATGCGGGTGGGTTGGTCGACGGTGATCCGACCGACTGGCTGCCGCCCACGGAGGGGACCGACCTGCCGTCCGCCCCCGACGGTGCCGCCGCCGGCGGTGTCGGCCTGCGGGACCCCCGGGTGCAGCAGCCGCCCGTCGGGCCGTCGCCGGTGCAGCAGCCGCCGGCCGCGACGGGACCGGGTGGGGTGCCGGTGCCGCCTCCGGGTTCGCCCGGGTCGCCGGGTTCCCCGGGTCCCGGTGGCGGTGGTACGCCGGACCGTCCGGATGCGGGTGGGTTGGTCGACGGTGATCCGACCGACTGGCTGCCGCCCACGGAGGGGACCGACCTGCCGTCCGCCCCCGACGGTGCCGCCGCCGGTGGCACCGGGCTCCAGGGCGGCCCCGGACCCGCCGAACCGCCGGTGCCGGTCGTCCTCCCGGTGCCCACCGCGCCGACCCCACCCCACACGCCGACCCCACCCCGCACGCCGACGACGCCATCGCGGTCCGGGCCGCCGCCCGGCGGACGGGACCGGGAACCCGAACCGGGACCCGGGGTGGTGGACCCGGCCGGGGCGACGGCGCAGGAGTGGCGGACGCAGGACGCACCCGCCGTCGCCGTCGTCGAGGCCGACACCCCGGTGGTCGGGGCCGACCCGGTCACCACCGTCCCGGCCGCGCCCGTGCCGCCCGTCGGCCACCGGGACGAGGAACCGACACCTGTCGAGCGTCCGGACGCGGCCCGACTGCTCCACGAGGAGGAGCCCACCTGGACCGGCGTCGAACCACCTGTGGACGAGCACCGGGTGGTGATCGTCCAGCCGGTCGCAGCGAACGCCGGGACGTCCGCCTGGGACGACTACGGGGACGCGTGGTGGCTGCACGACGACGAGCGTGAGGAGCGGACGACCGATGGCTGACCAGCCCGAACCGACGCCCCTGCGGGCGTGGAAACGGGAACGGCCCGGGGCGTCGCCGTCCGGCGGTGCCCGGCCGGCGATGTGCGGCGGCCCGGAGTACACCGCCGCCCAACGCCTCGACCTGATGCGCGAGAAGCAGCGGGCCATGGACGAGGCCGCCCGCGAGCGGGAGCAGACCGAGGCGCGCAAGGCCGCCCGACGCCGCCCCCCGAAGCCGACCGACGAGGACGACGACCCGCTCGCCGCCGAACGGCCGCGCAGGGACCGTTACGCGGTCGGGCTGCTCCGGCAGGACGACTCGGCCTGGGGTGGCGGCGGCGCGGGGACGGGGGTGCTCGGATGAGCCGCGACGGGGGACCGGCATGAGCACGGTCACGGTCAAACGTCCGCCCCGCGCCCCCGGCCCGGAGACCCCGGACGGGGAGGTGGAGCTGCAGGAACCGCCGCTGATGGCGGAGGAGGCGCCGCTGGACTTCCGGTCGTTCGCCATGATCGTGCCGATGGGCCTCGGCATGGGCGCGATGATGGCCATGTTCGGCCTCTACAACCGGGCCCCGGTGCTGTACGTGATGGGCGGCGCGATGGCCGTGGGCATGCTCGTCATGGGCGTGGTGCAGATCGGCCGGGCGGCAGCCGACCGTAAACGCCAGATGCGCGGCGAACGCCGCGACTTCCTGCGCTACATCGCCCAGCTGCGCCGCCAGGCGCGCAAGGCCGCCGAGCAGCAACGGCAGGCGGTGATCTGGAACAACCCGCAGCCGGACTGGCTCTGGTCGACGGCGATGAGCAGCCGGCTGTGGGAACGGCGGCCCAGCCACGAGGACTTCGCCCGGGTCCGGATCGGGCTCGGCCGGCAGAACGCGATGCTGCGGTTCCTCCCGCCGCAGACCAAACCGATCGAGGACCTCGAACCGCTGGCCTCCATCTCGTTGCGCCGCTTCTCCGAGGCGTACCGGATGGTCTCCGGCGTGCCCACCTCGGTGGGCCTGCGCAGCTTCACCAGCATCGAGTTCGCCGGTGACGCCGGTGCGGCCGTCGACCTGGTCCGGGCGATGGTGGCCGCGCTGGTCACCCTGCACGCGCCGGACGAACTGCGGGTGGCGGTGCTGGCCCCGGAGGTTCACCGGGACCCGTGGAACTGGATCAAGTGGCTGCCGCACAACGCCCACCCGACCGCGTTCGACGCCGCCGGCCCGGTGCGGATGTTCGCCGGCGGCCACGAGGAACTGATGGACCTGCTCGGCACGGAGATCACCGACCGGGGCGACCACGACCGGGAGGCGCGACCCTCGTCCACCGAACCGTTCGTGGTGATCGTCGCGCACCTGGCGGACCTGCCGGACAGCTCGCGGCTGCTCGGCGCGGGCATCCGCAACGTCGTGGTGCTGGACCTGACCGGTCGGATGCCGGGCGGGCCCCGGGTGCTGCGGTTGACCCTGGACGGGCCGCAGGTGACGTTCCCCGCCGGGGACACCACCGGCTCCGCGGTGCGCGACGGGCTCGGCGTCACCGAGTGCGAGGCGCTGGCCCGCATCATCGCCCCCAAACGGACCAGCGGCACCCTCGACGTGGTCGAGGAACCGCTGGAGAGCGACTTCGAACTGACCACCCTGCTCGGCATCCACGACGCGCACACCTTCGACGTCGCCGCGCTGTGGCGCACCCGCGCGCCGCAACGCAACCGGCTCACCGTCCCGATCGGTGTCACCGAGGGCGGCGAGGTCATCGAGCTGGACCTCAAGGAGTCCGCGCAGGGCGGCATGGGACCGCACGGACTGCTGATCGGCGCGACCGGATCGGGCAAGAGCGAACTGCTGCGGACCCTGGTCTGCGCGCTGGCCGCCACCCACTCCTCGGAGATCCTCAACCTGGTGCTCGTCGACTTCAAGGGCGGGGCGACCTTCCTCGGCATGGAGAAACTGCCGCACACCTCGGCCGTGATCACCAACCTCGCCGACGAGCTGCCGCTCGTGGACCGGATGCAGGACACCCTCAACGGGGAGCTGACCCGCCGCCAGGAGGTGCTGCGGGCCAGCGGGTACACCTCACTGTTCGACTACGAGAAGGCGCGGGCCGCCGGCGCCCAGCTGATGCCGTTCCCGGTCCTGCTGATCATCGTGGACGAGTTCAGCGAGCTGCTGTCGAGCAAGAGCGAGTTCATGGACCTGTTCGTCTCGATCGGCCGACTCGGCCGGTCGCTCGGCGTGCACCTGCTGCTCGCCTCGCAGCGGCTCGACGAGGGCCGGATCAACCGGGTCGAGGGCCACCTGTCGTACCGGCTCGCGCTGCGGACCTTCTCCAGCATGGAGTCCCGCTCGGTCATCGGCGTCGGTCGCGCCTACGAGCTGCCGCCCGAGCCCGGCAACGGCTACCTGAAGATCGACACCACGAACCTGGTGCGCTTCAAGTCGGCCTACGTGTCCGGGCCGTACCGGGGCAGCGGGCTGTCCAGCGGCACCGACGAGGACGAACGGATCACCGCCGAGGTCGTCCCGTTCACCACCGGGCAGGTCGCCGTCCGGCACGACCCGGGCCGCGCCCGGACCACCGACCCGGTCGCCGAGAGCGAGCCGGACGAGACCGAGAGCACCCCCGGACCGAGCCTGGTCGAGGTGCTGATCAACCGGATCGCCGGAACCGGCCCACCGGCCCGCCAGGTGTGGCTGCCACCCCTGTCGACCCCACCCAGCCTGGACACGCTGCTGCCCAGCGTCGTGCCGGACCCGCGGCGCGGCATGACGGTGGACGACCCGGCCGCGCAGGGCCGGCTCCGGGTGCCGGTCGGCATCGTCGACCGTCCCGCCGACCAGCTCCGCGAACTGCTCACCATCGACCTGGGCGGGGCGGACGGGCACGTCGGCATCGCCGGTGCGCCGCAGAGCGGCAAGTCGGCCCTGCTGCGCAGCCTGATCCTCGGGCTGGCACTCACCAACACCCCGCGCGAGGTGCAGTTCTACGGGCTCGACTTCGGCGGCGGCGGGCTCGCCTCGATCGCCGGGCTGCCGCACATCGGCTCCATCGCGACCCGGATGGAACGCGACCGGGTGGTCCGGACCATCGAGGAGGTCTGGCAGGTGATGGAACGTCGCGAGTACGAGTTCGCCAACCGTGGCCTCGACTCGGTCACCACCTACCTGGCGGCCCGCGCCCGGGGGGAGATCGACGACCCGTACGGGCACGTGTTCCTGGTCGTCGACGGCTGGTACACCATGAAGCAGGACTTCAGCGACCTGGAGACGCGCTTCCAGGAACTGGTCTCCCGGGGGTTGTCGTTCGGCATCCACGTGATCATCTCCACCACCCGCTGGTCGGAACTGCGCACCTGGCTGCGGGACCTGCTCGGCACCCGGCTGGAACTGCGGCTCGCCGACTCGATGGAGTCCGACGTGGGCTCACGCAAGGCCGCCACCGTGCCCCACCAGCCCGGCCGGGGCCTGACCAGCGGGGGCCTGCACTTCCTCGGCGCGCTGCCCCGGATGGACGGCAGCTCCGGCGTCGACGACCTCGCCGAGGCGACCAAGTCGACGGTCGAGGAGATCGGCACGTTCTGGAACGGACCACCGGCCCCGGGCGTCCGGATGCTGCCCACCCAACTGCCGGTGGAGAGCCTGCCCGCGCCGGAACCGGCGTTCCGGGTGTGTCTCGGCCGCGACGAGCAACGGCTGGCCCCGGTGTGGCACGACTTCCTGACCACCCCGCACCTGCTGGTCTTCGGCGACAACGAGACAGGCAAGTCGAACCTGCTGCGGCTGGTGCTGCGGGCGATCCAGCAGCACTACCCACCCGAGGGGGCGAAGGTCGTCCTCGGCGACTCACGACGTGACCTCGACACCGCGATCACCCCCGACTACCAGGTCGGCTTCGGCTTCACCGGCGACCGGCTCCACGAACTGGCCGGACAGACCAGCGTCTCGATGAACCGCCGGGTGCCCGGCCCGGAGATCTCCTCCGAGCGGATGCGCCGACGCGACTGGTGGGAGGGACCGGAGCTGTTCGTCATCGTCGACGACTACGACCTGATGACCCGCTCCACCGGCGTGGGCTCCGCGCTCGAACCGGTGCTGCCACTGCTGGCCCAGGGCGTCTCCATCGGACTGCACGTGATCATCGCGCGGAGCACGTCGGGCGCCATGCGGGCCATGATGGACCCGGTCCTGCGCCGGATGTGGGAACTCGGCACCCCGGCCACGCTGCTGTCGTACCCGAAGGAAGAGGGCAAGTTCCTCGGCGAGGCGGCACCCCGCAGGCTGCCGCCCGGCCGCGCCCAACTCGTCACCCGGCGCAGCGTCAAGCTGATCCAGACCGGACACGTCACATGAGGAAGGAGGGACTGGTGAGCGCGAGGAGTGAGCTTGCGAGCCCCGCAGTCGCGAACGAAGGGCCGGTACGGGTGAGCGCGAGGAGTGAGCTTGCGAGCCCCGCAGTCGCGAACGAAGGGCCGGTACGGGTGAGCGCGAGGAGTGAGCTTGCGAGCCCCGCAGTCGCGACCGAAAGGCCAGCACCGTGAGCGCCACGCTCAGCGCCGAACTCTGCCGGGTCACCGTGGTCGGCCCGGCCCGCAGGGTCGACCTGGCGGTCCCGGCGACCACCACGGTGGCCACCCTGTTGCCCCTGCTGGTGCAGCAGACCACGGAGGGCGCCCAGCGCCCCGAAACGGATCCGGCCTGGGTGTTGCAACGTCTCGGCCAGACGCCGTTCGAACTGGCCGGCACCCCGGAGAGCCTGGACTGGCTCGAAGGGGAGGAACTGCACCTGCGCCCCGCCCGGGACCCGCTGCCGGAACTCGACTTCGACGACCTCGCCGACGGGATCGCCACCGCCGTCAACCGCCGCCCCGACCGGTGGCAGCCCGAGTACCGCCGGGTCCTGTTCCTCGCCCTGTCGGTCGTCCTCATGGGCGTCGTCGCCACCGTGCTCACCGCGCACGGCCCGGCCCTGCCGCAGGTCGTGGCCGGTGTCGTACTGGCCGCGGCGTTCCTGGCCACGGCGGTGGCCTGTGGCCGCCGACTCACCGACGGCGCGTTCTCGCTGCTCTTCGGCGGCGGGGCGGCAGGCTTCGCGGCGGTCGCCGCCGCCGGCGCGGTCGACGGCGACCCGGAACGCATCGCGGTGACCGGCGCGGCCGTCCTCGCCGCCGCCGTCACCGTCCTCACCGTCGCCGCGCTCCTGCTGCTCGCGCAACGGACCGTCGCACCCCACCTGCCGTTGCCGCCGCTGCTGGTGGCCGGGTTGACCGGCCTGGTCACCACGGTGGTGCTGCTGATCCGCGACGGCAGCGGGATGAGCATGCCACGAGCCGCCGCGATCGCCGTCCTGGCCATCTTCGTGGTGATCGTGCTGGCCCCCCGGCTGGCGGTGAAACTCTCCCGACTACGCGGTCCGCAACTGCCCAAGAGCAGCGAGGACATGTCGTACGACATCGAACCCGTCCCCTCCGAGCAGGTCCACCGGCGCACCGACGACGCGGACACCTACCTCACGGGTGCGATGGTCACGGCGGCGCTGGTGCTACCGGCGCTGTTCCACCTCACGATGGGTGTACCCGGCTGGGCCGGGTGGAGCTTCGTGCTGGTGGTCGCCAGTGCAATCCTGTTGCGCTCGCGTACCTTCCTCGGTCTGTGGCAGCGTTGCCCGCTCGTCGCCGCCGGTACCGTCGGCTACCTCATGGTGATCACGAAGCTTGCCGACCTGCTGTCACCCGCCTGGCGGTGGGTGCTGCTCAGCGCGTTGGTCGCACTGCTGGTCCCGCTGGTGCTGGCGGCGCTGCGCCCCTGGCCCCGGCGGATGCTGCCCTTCTGGGAGTACGCGGCGACCTTCTTCGACGTCGCCACCGGCGTGGCCGTACTGCCGATCCTGGCGCAGGTCCTCGGCGGCTACGCCTGGGCCCGCGGGCTCTTCGGGTAGCCCGCGATGCAGACCCAACGCGACCACGTGCACGCCCACAGCTTCATGACCGGACGGCTCAGCTCGGCGCTCGTGCAGGGTGAGCCGACGAGCGCGCAGATCCCCGGCCAGCGGGCGCTGACCGGCCTGCTGATCGGGATCATCGTGGTGCTCCTGGTCGGCGGCGGATTCGCGGTCTACGGCTGGATCGTGCCCGGCGGCAGCCGGGCCTACCGGCAGGCCGGCGCGATCCTGGTCGAGAAGGAGAGCGGCGTGCGGTACGTCTACCGCGACGGCGTGCTCCACCCCACGCCGAACCTGACCTCCGCCATGCTGCTGCAGGGGCCGGCCGCCACGGTGAAGCTCATCTCGCGCAACTCCCTCAAGGACCTGCCACGCGGCCCCGAGATCGGCATCGTCGACGCGCCGCAGTCCGTTCCGCCCGCCGACGCGCTCGTCCGGGGCCCGTGGCTGGCCTGCCTGCCCGGATCGGTGGTGGACCGGCCCGGCGCACGGCTCGGCATGAACCTCGACCCGCACGCCCCCGCCACCCCGGTCGCCGACGACGCCTTCACGGTGGTACGCGGACCGGACCGGGTCACCTACGTGCTCGCCGGCCCGTTCAAGTTCCCGGTGGCCGACGAGTCGGTGCTGGTCGCCCTCGGCGCCGCCAACGCGCGGGCGGCCGCCGCCCCGGCCGCCTGGCTCGACGAGGTGCCGACCGGCGTCACGCTCGGCCCCGCCACGATCCCCGGCGCGGGCACCCCCGGGCCCCGCATCGGCGGACGGGTCCGTACGGTGGGCACCCTGTTCCGACAGCAGCCCACCACCGGGACGGAACAACTCTTCGTGCTCCGCGCCGACGGGCTGGCACCCGTCAACCGGATGGAGTTCGCCCTCGCCACGGTGCGCGGCGGCACACCGGTGACCCTGGCCGCGGCCGACGTCGTCGCCGCGCCCCGCTCGGCCGACCGGACGCTGACCGAGCGGCTGCCCGACCTGACCGGGCACCGCTGGCACGACCCCGGCCGCCGGGTGCTCTGCCTGCGGCAACGACCGTTCGGTGAGACGGTGACCACCGAGGTGGTGCTGGCCGAACGGTACGTCGCAGGCATCTTCGACGACGGCACACCCATGGTGGTCGCCGAACCCGGGTCCGGCATGACGGTGACCCCGGTGCCCCGGACGCGACCCGTCGCCGAGACGGTGCTGATCTCGGATGCGGGCATCGCGTACCGGCTCGCCGGCCCGGACGCCGTCGCCTCCCTGAAACTCGCCGCCTCGGCCGCCGTCCCGTTCCCGAAGGGCCTGCTCGCGGCCATGCCGCAGGGCCCGGTGCTCAGCCGTACGGCCGTCAACGGTCCTGCTAGGGGGTAGCGCGTCCATGGCATCCATCCGGAATCTGTTGCGTGGCGGGCGGAGCGCGCCCGGCGACGTGGTGCAGCACACCGTCGGCAACGCGCTCGTCCTGCACCACCCGGACGAGATCAGCGGCGAGGCCCAGTCGCTCGCCCTCTCCGTCGCGGCCGACGGCGACAACGACCTCGTCGTGCTGGACCTGGGCAGCGGCATCCCGATCGGCTCCTGGGAGTCGATGGCGGTCGTCCTGCCCCGACGGCGGCGCGGTATCCGGCTGGTCGCCTGCGGGCAACGCAGCGACACGGCGGCGATGGCCGGGCAGTGGCTGTCGGAACGGCTGAACCGGACGGTCATCGCACCCGACGGCGATCTGGTCCGGGGATCGGCCGGCGCGCTGTTCGTGCACTCGAAGCCGGGCAGCGGCTGGGTGCGGTTCCGGCCCGGCCGCCCTCCCGCCTGGGACGCCAAACGGTATCCGACGCCACTGTGGGACACGGCCGCCACCGAACGCCGGGCCTCCAGCTCCACCGGCGAGATCGAACCCCTGCCCGGCGGGGTGTGGATCCACGACGTACGGACACCCGAGGTCGTCGCCGCGCACCGGGGCCGCCTCGTCGCGGACCTGCCGTGCCAGCCGGACACGATGACCGTCCTGCTCGGCTGCCCGGGCACCGAACCGCTCTCCCTCGACGACGTGGTCCGGTTCTGGCGGGACCTGGATCCGGACAACCGGCTACGCACCCGGTTCGTGCAGTACGGCGAGGTACGCATGCCGCAGGGGGAGTCGTTCGGCCAGACGCTCGCCGACCAGCTCGGCGCCCGGGTCGTCTGCTACCCGGGCGTCCCGATCGGCGCGCCCGGCCGGTTCGAGATCCGCACCGTACGCGCCGACGGCGTCCTCGGCTGGCCGCCCTTCGCCCAGGAACTCGGCTACTCGCCCCGGGTGCACCCCCACTCGCTGGCCCGCCGGCCGATGCTGCTCAGCCACCGTGGCCCGCTGCGGTGGACCGAGGAGATCGAGCCCCGGGTGTACTGGTACGCGCCGGACGCGGTGGTCGAGGTGATCGAGGCCGGGCTCTGGATCCGCCCGGCGGACGAACCGGGCAACGCGGAACGGGTCCGGGCGACGCCGCTGGACCCCGGGGGCATCACCATGATCTTCGACGACACCGAGTCGAAGCGGACGGCGCGGATGCGGGAACTCGCCACCGACCTGGCGGCCCGGATCGACCGGGCCATGGGACAACCCCACGCGCTGTTCCCGGCGTCGGTGCTGGTGCCCGGACAGCTGCCGGGCGGCCACGCGGCGGCGACCCTGACGACGGCGTCGCCACCCGCGCCGGTGGCCGGTGCCGCGCCCGCGCCGGAGGCGGCGACGGAGATTCCGACAGTCGGCATCACGGCCGTCCCCGGGCCGATCGACCTGTCCCCGGCCCCACCGGCGGCCCCCGGCATCCGGGTGTCCACCCCCGCTCCGGCGTCGCTGCCCGTGTCCGCGGTCCTGGCCGTTCCTGCGGTCCGGCCCGCCCCGCCGGTTCCGGCGCCCGCCCCGGCTCCCGAGACCGCGCCGGCCCCCGTGGCCCTGCCCTCTCCCGTGACCCCGCCGGCCCCGTCGGCTCCTGTGGCGCCGTCGGCTCCTGTGGCCCCGTCGGCTCCCGTGACCCCGTCGGCTCCTGTGGCGCCGCCGGCTCCCGGGGCGCCGGTCGCTCCCGTGGCCCCGGGGGTGCCCGTGGCTCGGGTGGCCCCGGCTGCGCCCGTCGCTCCGCCGGCTCCGGTCGAGATCCCGACCGAGTCGACGATCGACGGTCCCGTCGCCGGGCGTCCGGGCCCGGCGACCGCGACGGACCCGACGCTACCGTCCTCCGCGCCCGTCCCACTGCCCCCTCCCGCGCCGCCCGCTGCGCCTTCCGCTCCCGCGCCGTCCGTCGCGACCGCACCGCAGACGACTGGCGTGGCGGGGCCGACGAGCGTGGGCGGGCCGGCGGACGCGGGCGGGTCGGTGGAGCCGGTGCGCACACCTGAACCGACGGCGGGAGGCCCGACGTCCGGTGTGCGGCTCCAGCCGGTGGTACGGCCCGACGCCGCCGCCCTGCTGCCCGCGCACGGCCTGGCCGAGGAACGGGCCTGGGTGCGCCGTTCCCTCAGCCGGGACTTCGACGCCATGGCCAGCTCGGTCTCCCGGATCATGTCGGAGCACCCCGGCATGAAGGCCGGCGGCGACAGCAGCGCGGACGACGTCCTGGTCGACTCGGTGGCGACCCGGCTGTTCCTGACCCGCCGGGGTGCCGGCATCGACACCGGCCTGCGCTCAGGCGCGATCGGTCCACACGTCCCGCTCGCCCGCTGCGCGGTCTCCGGCCTGTCCCGGCTGCCGTCGTTTCGGGGCAGCACCATCGTCCGCACCTCGCCGACCACCGACGAGTGGCGGCTGTACCGGGAGCGGCGACTGGTCACCGACTGGAGTTTCGTCGCCGTGCTGTCCGCGCCCTGCGCCGGTCAGGACGGCGACACCGACGTGCTGGTCTGGTCGATGACCGCCCGCCGCACCGCCCTGCTGGAACCGGAGGGCGACGAGCACGTCGAGGACCGGGTGGTGTTCCTGCCGGGTACCCACTTCAAGATCCTGGAGGCGACGCCACCGGACGGTGGGCGGCGCGGCGCGATCCTGCTCCGCGAGATCGGCGCCACCGAGATCGACGACGACGGCCGCGTCGACCGCAAGCGGTTGTCACTCGACGACCTGGCCGTCACGTCCCTGCGTCGCAGCGTCGACAGGTGGGCGGGCGCGGACCCCCGCACGCGGATCGGGGCCGCCTCGACCGGCCGCTTCGGCACGCTGCCCGGTCTCGTCGGCCCGCCGGCCGGGAAGAAGGGGTGATCCCGAGATGACCCGACAGGTCCTGACCGTGGGCGGCGGACAACCCGGCGCGTTCGCCACGATCGGCGCGGCCGTGGCCCGCGCGGAACCGGGCGCCACCATCACCGTCCACACCGGCCGGTACACCGAACAGCTCGTCGTCGGTCACCGGATCACCGTCGCCGCCGCCCCGGGTGCCCTCGTCGAGGTGCACGCGCAGGAGGGCAGCGTCCTGGCCGTGCACGGCGACGGCGCGCAGGTGCGGGGGATCGCGCTGTCGAGCGCCGATCCGAAACTGGCCGCGGTCGACGCGTACGCAGGTGAGGCGGCCCTGGACGGCTGCCGGGTGACCGGTGCCGCCTGGGTGACCCTGCTGGCCCGGCTGGACGGGACGATCGCGCTGCGCAACTGCGAGATCAGTTCCACCACGGGTGCCGCGATCGTGGTGACCGCGCCGGGCACGAGCACGGTCGAGGACACCGTGATCCGTGACGCCGCCACCTCCGGAGTCGTGATCAGCGACCGGGGGTCGCTGACGCTGCGCCGCTGCACGGTGGAGCGGACCGGCGCGAACAGCATCTGCGTCAACGGTGACGGCCGGCTCGTCGCCGAGCACTGTGAGATCACCGACGCCGGCAAACCGGCGCTCGTGGTGGACCAGCGCGGGCACGCCCGGATCAACCGCCTGCGGGTGCGGGGGAGCGCGAACGTCGACGTGTTCGTGCGCGGCGAAGTCGACGTGGTCGTCACGGATTCCGAGTTCACCGGCGCGCTCCTGCAGTCCGTCCACGTCGCCGGCGGTGCCGCCCCGACGTTCCGGGGCTGCACGTTCGGCGCGGCCGGGCGCAGCGCCGCCCATGTCACCGGGGAGGCGAAGCCGACGTTCACCGACTGCGTCTTCGCCGACTCGCCGGTCGGGGTGACCGTCGAGGACCGGAGCGCGCCCCACTTCGAGACGATGACGATCCGGGACACCGGCGAGCGGGCGGCGGTGGTGACCGGCGCGGCGACGATGACCGTGCGGCAGTTGCGGCTCGCCGTCACCGGCGGGTCCGGGCTGCTGGTCACCGACGGTGCCGGCCTCGACGGCACCGACCTGGTCGTCGACGCGGCCGGTGCCGTCGCGCTGGAGCTGCGCGAGTCGGCGCGCGGCACCGTCCGCGACGCCCGGTTCAGCGGTACGGCGGCGACCTGCGTCCTGATCGGTTCGGGCGCGTCGCTGGCGCTGCGGTCCGCGGTGCTCGACGGCGTCGGGATACGGGTGACCGACCACGCGGACCTGCGCCTACAGGACACCGAGTTCGTCGACGTGGCGGGTGACGGCCTCCAGGTCGGCGCGACCGGCGCGGTGACCGCCCACCGGGTGCGGGTCCGCCGGGCCCGCCAGGCGGGGGTACGGCTGGAACGCGGCTCCCGGGGCACCTTCACCGACTGCGAGGTGCTGGACAGTGGTGCCACCGGTTTCGACGTGGACACCGCCGAGCCGGTGTCGATCAGCAACTGCGTCGCCCGGGACAGTGGCGGCGACGACATCCGGCAGGCCGACGACGCCACCCTCACCGTCACCGCGCTGACCACCGGACGGGCCGTCAGGCCGGTGACGCCCACCTCCCCGGCCCCGGTCGGCTCGGGATACGAACCGGGCGCGGCCCCGGCCGGCGATCCGGAGGTGGCGGCGGACGGCGAGCTGAGCGGACCGTTGCGGGAACTCAACGGCCTGATCGGTCTGCGCGGGGTGAAGCAGGAGGTCACCGCGCTGATCAACCTGATCAAGATGGCCCAGGTCCGGCAGCGGATGGGCCTGCCGATGCCGCCGATGAGCCGGCACCTGGTCTTCGCCGGCCCGCCCGGCACCGGCAAGACCACGGTCGCCCGGCTCTACGGGGCGGTCCTGGCCGAACTGGGCATCCTGGCCAAGGGGCACATGATCGAGGCGGCCCGGGCTGACCTGGTCGGCCAGTACATCGGCTCGACCGCGATCAAGACCACCGAGTTGGTCACCAAGGCGATCGGTGGGGTGCTCTTCATCGACGAGGCGTACACGCTGTCGGCCGGCTCCGGCGGGTCGGGCCCGGACTTCGGCCAGGAGGCGATCGACGCGCTGATGAAGATCATGGAGGACCAGCGCGACGAACTGGTGGTGATCGTGGCCGGGTACTCGGAGCTGATGGAGCAGTTCCTGGCCTCCAACCCCGGCCTGGCCTCCCGGTTCACCCGGACCGTCGAGTTTCCGAACTACTCCGTCGACGAACTGGTCACCATCACCTCGAACCTGTGCCGCAAGCACTACTTCGAGCTGACCGACGACGCCGTCGCGGGACTGACCGCCTACTTCGAGCGGGTTCCGAGGACCTCGACGTTCGGCAACGGCCGGGTTGCCCGCAAACTGTTCGAAGCCATGATCAACAATCAGGCGTCCCGGCTGGCGGCCACCCCGCCGACCAAGGACGCGCAGATCAACCGGCTGACCGCCGATGACCTCGCCCCCGAGCTGGACCTGCTGGCCGACCTTCCGGTGGAACAGAACCCCCAGCCCGACCCGAGCCGGAACCCGGCCGGGGCGATCGACGCCGCCCGGAGCTGGCAGCGGATCGGCCAACTGGTCGGCGCGACCGACGCCCGTGCCGCGATCGGAGCGACCCTGCTCCAGCTCTGCGAGTTGCGCAACCGCCGCCGCTCCTACGGCCGACACGGCAACGCCCTGGTCTGCGGGGTGCCCGGCAGCGGCCGCAGCGAAGTCGTCAGGCACTACGCCGCCGCCCTGTCCGAACTGGACCTCGTCCCGGTCGGCCAACTGGTGCGGGTCTCGACCGCCGAGCACCTCGCCCCCGAGTGGCCGGGGCAGACCCACAGCCTGCTGCGGGGCGCGCTCCAGGACGCCGCGGGCGGCATCCTCATGATCGACTACGTGGACGACGGCACCGGTGCCGCAGCGGAGACCGTCGACACGCTGATCGGGCAGCTGCGTCCCGGGGCGGGCGACCCGGTCGTCGTCCTGCTCGCCGAGCCGACCGCGCTCGCCCGGCTCAGGGCCGCCGTGCCCGGTCTCGGCGAACTGTTCGGCCAGGAGTGGAACATCCCGGAACTCACCGTCACCGAACTCGCCGAGGTGGTAGCCCGGCATCTGGTCCGCCGTGGTCACGAGATCCCCGAGGACGTCCGGGCCGCGCTCACCGAACTGGCCGCCCGCGCACCCGAGCGGACCGTACGCGCCGCCCACCTGCTCTCCCGGAGCCTGAGCCGGGCCACCGGGTCCCGCACCCTCGCGCTGGCCGACGTCACCGGTCTGGTCAGCCGCACCGATCCGGCCACCCAGGCGGCCCGCCACCACGGCGGCCTCGCCGCGGTCGGCTGAGAGGAGACACCATGCCGCAGCAGCCCACCCGCGAGGAGATGATCGAGGCCGGACGCGCCTTCGAGCAGCGGCTGCGCCGCGCCCAGGCCAGCCTCGGGCAGGCGCTGGTCACCGGCCGCTCCGCCGACGGTGCCGTGGTCGTGCTGGCCAGCGGCCTCGGGCAGCTCAAAGCCGTACAGGTCAGCCCCACCGTGTTCGACACCCGCGACGTGACGGCCCTGCAGGACGCGATCGCCCAGTCGATCCGCGCCGCCGCGGCCAACGCGGCCGACCTGGCCCGCCAGGAGATGGGCGCGGTCGAGATCAATCTCTACTGACCGGCACCGCCGGGCGTGGTGAGGACGAAGCGAATGAGGATCACCCGCTCCCCGCGCGGCGAGGAACCGGTGGGAATGCACCGGCACCAGGTCGGCAACGCGCTCGTCCTGCACGCCCACGAACGCATCGGTGCGGCGGCCCGGTCACTGGCCCTGGCGGTCGCCGGTGACACCGAGAACGACATCGTCGTCCTCGACCTCCACGACGAACTGCCGATCGGCGCCTGGCGGTCGGTCGCCACGACGCTGCGACGACAGCGGCGCGGCATCCGGCTCATCGTCTGCGGGGCATCCACCGACACCGGCGCCCTCGCCGCGCAGTGGCTCTGCGACCGGCTGCGCCGCCCGGTCGTCACACCGCACGGACCGACCATCCGCGCGGCGGACGGAACCCTGATGGTGGGTGCCGCCGACGGCAGCGGCTGGGTGCGCTACCGCCCGGGCCGGGCACCGGTGTGGGAGTCCCGACGCTATCCCGCCCCGGCGTGGGACGCCGCAACCGGACCGTTCCGGGCGACCAGTGCCGTCGGTGCCGTCGAGCCGCTCCCCGGCGGGGTCTGGATCCGCGACACCCGCGACCCGCAGGTGACCAATGATCGCTGGCGCTGGCTGGTGTCGGCGCTGCCGTGCCAGCCCGACGCGATGACGGTGGTCCTCGGGTGCCCCGGCACGCCGCCCCTGGCCGTCGACGACGTCGCGCGATTCTGGCGGAGCCTCGACCCGGACGGCCGGCGACAGGCCCGGTTCGTGCAGTACGGGCCGGTCGACCTGCCGGCCGGCGAGACGCTCGGCCAACGGCTGGCGGACGTGCTGGAATCGCCAGTGGTCTGCTTCGGCGGCATCCCCGTCGGACGACCGGACCGCACCCGGATGCGCACCGTCACCCCGGACGGTCGCCCGGGCTGGCAGGTCCTCGCCCGGGAACTCCGGTACACCCCGCGTCGCACGCCCGGTGCCGCGGCCACGCCGCCCCGGATTCTCAGCCACCGGGCCCCGGCGCTGCTCGGCGACCCGATCGGCCCGCTGAGCTTCCGCTACGCCACGGACGCGGTCGTCGAGATCGTCCAGTCCGGGCTGTGGGTCCGCGCCGAGGACACGCCGCGCACCGCCGGCCCGGTCCGGGCGCACCCGGCCGACCCCGCCCGGCACGCCCTCATCGTCGACGACACGGTCCCCTCCCGGGTCGCCCGCCTGCGGGAACTCGCCGAGGACCTGGCCGCCCGGCTCGACCCGGCCACCCGTGACCGCTGCACCCTGCACCTCGCGTCGGCGGTGGCGACCGGGCGGCGGGCGCAGCACACCGGCCGCGCCGACGGCAACCTCGGTGACGGACTGACCCACCGCTTCACGGCCGCGGACCTGGCAGTCGGGCCGGTCGAGGCGGCCCCGCCGTCCGCCGGGGCGCCCGCCGTCGCCGGCCCCTGCCCCCCGTCCCGGGTGCCGCCGTCGACGCCTGATGCCCGGGCGGCGGGCGGGCGCGCTCCGGCCGCCGCGCTCGTGGCGGCCCCCGTCACGGAACCGGAACCACCGAACGCCGTGCCCACCCTGGTCGAGGTGCCGACCGGGTCCACGGCGCCGACCGGGGCCCACCCGTCCGACGCCGCCCGGCAACCCCTGCGGTTCCAGGCCACGCCCACGCCGGACGCGCAGGGCCTGCCCACCCCGGCGGGGCTCGACGCGGAACGCTCCTGGCTGCGACGGCGGTTCAGCCAGGAGTTCACCGCCGCCGCCAACGCGGTCTCCCGGCTGCTCGCCGAGCAACCCCGCCTGCACGAGGGCGGCGACCCGGTGGTCGACACCGTCGCCGTCCGCCTCTACCTGTCGGGGACGGGCGGGCCCGTGGACGACGCGCTGCGATCCGGGTCGACGGGTGACGCGGTCCGCTTCGCCAGGTGCGTGGCGGCCGGGGTGGCCCGACTACCCCCGCACCGGGGGGCCGCCTGCCTGTGGGTCACGCTCTCCGCCGATGACCTGCGGGAGGTCGCCGCGCGGGAGACGCTGACGGACTGGGGGTTCACCCACGCGGTGACCGAACCGCCGACGAACCTCCCGGGCAACGTGGAGGTGCTGCTCTGGTCGATGACCGCCCGCCGGACCCGGCTGCTGGAGCCGGCGGACGACCAGCGTGCCGCCGACCGGGTGGTCTTCCTGCCCGGCACCCGTTTCACGGTGCTGGAGGCGACACCACCGCAGCACGACCGGCCCGGCCGCCTGCTGCTGCGGGAACTCGACGCCGAGGAGCCGCTGCGCAGGCGTAGTCGCTTCGACGACCTCGCGCTGACCTCGCTGCTCCGCTGCCACGAGCGCTGGACGGCGACCGGGCGTCGGACCCGGGTCGGCAGCGCGGCGGTGCCCCGGTTCCTTCACCTACCGGGCATCGTGTGACGCAGCGTAGCGGAATCGCGACACGGCGACTGCCACCCGGTCTCCTCCCGGGGTGCCGACCGGTCACGATCCGTGTCGTTGTCGATCAGTCGGGGCCTTGATATACCTGACGGGGCCGGCATCGGCGCGCTCGGATTCGTCGACTCCGTCCATGAAGGAGACATGATCGACACGGCTTACCGCGTGCGCCCGCTCGGTGCGGCCGATCCGGAGCGCGTGGGTGACTACCTGCTCGTCGGCCGGCTCGGTGGCGGCGGCATGGGCATGGTCTACCTTGCGGAGAGTGACGACGGCAGTTACGTCGCGATCAAGCTCATCCACCCGTTCCTCGCGACCGACCCCGAGTTCGCCTGCCGCTTCCGCGGCGAGGTCGACCGGGCACGGCGGGTACCGCCGTTCTGCACCGCCGAGTTCCTCCACGCCGACCTCGACCACGACCCGCCGTACCTGGTCGTGGAGTACATCGACGGGCCGAGCCTGAACGAGGTGGTCACCGAACGGGGTCCGCTGCGCGGTGGTGCGCTGCACTCCCTCGCCGTGGGGGTCGCCACCGCGCTGACCGGCATCCACGGCGCGGGCATCATCCACCGTGACCTCAAGCCGGACAACGTCCTGCTCGCACCGGGCAGCCCCAAGGTGATCGACTTCGGCATCGCGCGACCGTTCGAAGCCACCAGCCAGCACACCCGTACCGACGTCATGGTGGGCACGGTGGCCTACATGGCCCCCGAGCGGTTCTCCGGCGAGTCGGAGACCCCCGTCACCGCCGCGGCCGACGTGTTCGCCTGGGGCTGCGTGATCGTCTTCGCCGCCACCGGGAAGACGCCCTTCCACGGCGACTCCCCGTCGGCGACGGCAGCCCGCATCCTCACCCAGCCGCCGCGACTCGACGGCCTACCGGAGCCCCTGCGAACGGCGGTGGGCGCGGCCCTGGCGAAAAACCCGGCCGACCGGCCGACCGCACCGGAACTGCTCGCCATCCTGCTGCGCAGCGAATCCGTCACGCCGGCACCGGCCGGCGACCGGCCACCGCCCACGGGGTCGCCACGGGCGTTCCGCTCGACCCGACGCGGGCGGGCGGTGCTGAGCGCCCTGGTCGTGCTGCCGGTCCTGGCCGGGGTCGGCATCGCCGGCCTGGTCGCCGGCGACACGTCCCGCACCGGCCGCACCGGGTCGCCGTCCCCGTCGCCATCGCCATCGAGCGTGACACCCACGCCGACGGTCACCACCGCACCCACTCCGACCCGGTCCGCCCGGGCCGGTGACGACGACGGGGGCGGAATCCTGCCGACGGGCAGCACCACGACCACACCGGCGGCACGCGCCGCCGTGAACACCTCCCGCCGGAACCTGGCCCTCGGCCGGGAGGTCACCGCCTCCAGCGAGCAGAGCCCGACCCTGGCCGGGGCCAACGCCGTCGACGGTGATCCCGCCACCCGGTGGGGCAGCCAGTACCACAACCCGCAGTGGCTGATCGTGGACCTGGGCTCGCTGTGGCGGATCAGCGAGATCGTGCTGCGCTGGCAACCCACCGCCCGCGCCGTCTTCTTCCGAGTGGACACCTCTGCCGACGGTCGGCAGTGGAAGACGGTGTACAACGGCATCTTCGGCAACGGCGAGGTCGACCGGATCCCCCTCGACGGGGTGACCGGCCGCTTCGTGAAGATGCACGGCACCCAGCAGAGCGGCGAGCGCGGCTACTCCCTGCACGAGATCGAGGTGCGCTGAGCGCCCCGGTGCTCCGCCCGCCCGTCAGCGGCCGGGGACACCCCGTACCCGCCCAGCCGGCGACGGGTCCGGCGCAGATCCCACGCGGCACCGAGCACGGCGTACAGTTCCGCCGCCGCACCGCCGGCCCGGGCCGCCTCGTGCGGACGTCGGCCGGCAGCCAGCAGCACCGCCGCGTCCTCCAGCGCCGCCGCCCGCTCCACCACCCGACCGACCGCACGGTAGTGCCCGGCCGCGGCCAGCGCGGGTTCCGCGTCGCCGGTGAGCAGCGCCCGGCAGCGTAGCGCCGCCGTATACGCCCGCACCGGCCTGACCTCCCTGGCCGCCTCGTCGGCGCAGATGGCCGCCGCCCGCTGCGCCACGTCGCGGCGACCCAGTTCCAGCGCGAGCCGCACGACGCCGGGAAGCCACTGGTGCCGCATCAGCATCGGGGCGTACGCGGGCACCAGCAGCGGGTCGAGCAGGTGCAGGGCCTGCTCCGGACGGCCCTGCCGCTCGGCGACCAGCGCGCGGGCGACCAGCAGGAAGTCGGAGTTCTCCCGCTCCGCCTCGGTGGCCGGCACCAGTTCGGTCGCGTCGAGATGCCCGCCGGCCAGCACCGGGTCGTCGCGGTGGGCGGCGACCAACGCGGCGGCACCGTGCAGCAGCATGGCGGCCGAACCCGGCTCCCGGGTACCCAGCAGGGTGGACCCGAGGGGATCGTCGGTGACCGCTCCGACCACCGTCAACACGTCGTCCCAACGTCCCGACCAGTAGTGCTGCACCGCGGCGGCGACGTGCAGCCCGGACGGCAACCGGTGCCGCAACGCGAACAGCGCCGCCTCCCGCAGCGTCCGCTCCGCCTCCTCCAGCCGGTCCAGGTTCTGCAACGTGAACGCCCGGTTGTCCAACAGGTCCAGGTAGAGGCCGCCGAACGCCGGGTTGTCACGCATGACGTCCAACGCGCGGTCGACGTACTCCAGCGCCCGCTCGTGGTCACGCCGGATGGTGTTCGTCAGCCAGGTGGTCTGGAGGGCGAACGCCGCCTCGTACGGCTGGTTCGCGGCGAGCGCGGCGCGGTGCGCCGCCGCCGCCGTCCGGTCCGCCCGGTCGAGGTCGTCGAGGGGACCCCGACGGAGGCTGGCCCGCAGCATCCGGTGCCGGGTGTGCCAGAGAGTGGGGACGGCGGGATCGGCGAGCGCCTCCTCCACCACCCCGAGCGCCGCCGCCACGTCGCCGTCGCGGTGGGCCATCATGGCGAGCAGGTGCCGCATCTCGGCCCGGTCGGCCGGGTCCGTGGCGAGCCGGACCGCCTCCCGTGCCTGCCCGGGAGCCGCACGCCCGTGCCGGAACTCAAGCCGGACCAGCGCGACCAGCAGGAGTACCCGCTGCCCCGGTTCGGGCCGGTCGGTGCCGAGCACCCGACGCAGCAGCCCGCCGGCGAGCCGGGGCGCCCGACGGGCCAGCTCGACGTGGTGGGTGGTCAGCCAGGAGACCACCCAGCCGTCCACCGCCGAGGTCGCCGCAGCGAGCTGCTCGGCGACCCGCACCACCGGCCGGCCGCCGTCGGCCAGCACCTCGGCGATGTGCCGGTGCAACGCCGAGCGGGCCGGGGCGGGGATGCCCTCGTACAGCATCTGCCGCACCAACCGGTGCCGGAAGGCCAGGTCCGTGCCGGCGTCCACGACGACCCGCGCGGCGAGCGCCTCCTCCAGGCCGGCCACCGGGTCGAGGCCGGGGTGACCGGCCACCGCGCCGACGTCGTCGACCGAGAAGCGGGTACCGAGCAGCGCCGCCGTCCGGAGCACCTCCTGGGTGCCGGAGGTGAGGCCGTCCATCGTGGCGCGGATCATCGCGAGCAACGGCCGGGGAGGATCGATCGCCGTACCGTCGGGAATGTCGGCCACGTCGTCGAGCACCCGCACCACACCCCGCCGCAGCAGGGCCGTGGTCAGCTCGTGCGCGTAGCGGGGGTTGCCCGCCGAGTCGGCCACCACCTCGGCCAGGTTCGGCCCCGGCGGCGCGCCGACCAGACCGGCCACCACCTGCTCCACCACCCCCGTGGGCAACCCGTCCAGGTGGAGCAGGTGACCCTGCCGGACCTGCACGACACGGCGTAGCCGGGACAGTTCCCGGCCACCCGGCTCCAGTCGGGCGGCCGCCACCAGGAGCAGCGGCAGCCGGCGGGTGAGCGCCACCAGACGTTCCCAGAACGGGCCGGCACCGTCACGGTCGACGCCGGGCAGATCGTCGAGCACCAGCACGAGGGGACCGGTGGCGCAGACGGCGCGCACCTCGGCCAACACCCGGTCGGTGACGCTGCCGGCTGCGGCCGCGGCCCCGCCGGGCAGCCCGGCGACGGTCGGGTCACCGGGTTCGACCGCGAGCCCCAACGCCCGCGACGCCGCCGGGAGCGGGCCGTGCTGGTCGGGCTCCGCGCCGGACCCCCAGGCGACCCGGCAGCCCCGCTCGGCCGCCCCGTCGAACGCGGCGCGCAGCAGACTCGTCTTGCCGATGCCCGGCTCACCCTCCACCCACACGGCGGCACCCCGTCCGGCGACGACCGCACCGACCAGTTCCCGCAGCAGGCGCAGCTCCGCCTCACGGCCCGGCAGGTCCACCGCAGGTGACCCGCCGTGCCCCGTCGCCCGCCCCGCGCCGGCACCCGTGCGGCCCGCCGGCTCCCCGTGCGGCTCGCCGGCGACGACCGGGCGCAGCCGGGCGAGGGTGGCACCCGGCTCCACCCCCAACTCGGCCCGCAGGGTGTCCCGGGCGGCCCGCCACGCCGCCGCCGCCTCGGCCCGCCGGCCAGCGCCGTGCAACGCGAGCACCAGCAGTTCGTGCAGGGACTCGCGGAGCGGATGGTCGCGGACCAGCACCGCGAGGTCCGCCACCACGGTGTCGTCACCGATCTCGATGAGCATCCGGGCCCGGGCCTCGGCGGCGGCGAGCCGCCGCTCGGCGAGCCGGTCCCGCGCCGCATCGATCCGGTCACCGGTGAGCCCGGCGTACGCCTCGCCGCGCCACAGCCGCAGCGCCTCGTCGAGCCGGGCCACGGCGGCCGTCCGGTCGCCGGCCGCACGCAACCGCCCGGCCTCGGCGTCGAGTGCCTCGAACTGCGCGCTGTCCAGGTCCTCGGGGTGCAGGCGCAGGGCGTAACCACCCGCACCGGAGGTCAGCGACCCCGGTCCGAGGGCACGACGTAACCCGGAGACGTAGGTGTAGACGCTGCCCGCCGCCGTGCCGGGTGGCGACGGACCCCACACCCCCGCGATCAGCGTGTCCCGCCCGACGTCGCGTCCCACGGCGGCGGCGAGCAGCGCGAAGACCACCCGCTGCCGGGCGGGACCCAACGCAACCTCCCGGTCGCCGCGCCACGCCCGGACCGGCCCGAGGACGGACACCCGCAGCCGGCCCTCCGGTGCGGTCGTCGTCGACCCTTCCGGTTCGGCGTCGGAGGGCGGGGCGTCGCCACCGGTCACGGAGCGTCCCGGGTGCCGCCGACGAGGCCCGAGCGGGACAGCTGCGGTTCGGTCGGGTTGCCCGGCAGGCTCGGCCGGATGCGCCCGAGCAGCGCCCGTAGTTCGTCGATCCACTGCGGACCGATCCGGCGTTCCCGCAGCGCCGTGTGGGCGATCTCCGCCGCGGTCTCGAAGTCACCCCGCCGCTCGTGGCTGTGCGCGGCTGTCCAGCGCATCTCACCCGCAAGCTCCGGATCGGCGGTACGCGCGGCGACCCAACCGGCCTCGGCCGCGGCGTGCTGGCCCGCGCGGAGCAGCAGCCGGGCCAGCCAGGCGGTCAACGTGAGCCGCCGGTCGGGGGCGAGGGCATGCTGCGCGTGCGCCTGGGCGAGCGCCGCGACGGCGATCTGCGGCGAGGCCTCGGCGATCTGTTCGACCTGCCCGGCCAGCCAGCCGGCGGTGCGGTCGTCGAACGGCACCTCCCCGGCGAGCAGCAGCGCCGCCACCCGCTCCGGTGCCGCGCCCACGACGGCGAGCCGCTTCGCGTACTGGCGGGACAGGGCGACCCGGAACGCCGCCGGCGTGCTCTCGTGCAGGACGCGGACGACCACCCGGTGTCGCAGCCGCAACCGGTCCCCGGACGCGAGGACCCCGGCGGCCCGTGCCGGGGCCACGATCCGGCCGAGATCCTCGACACCGTGGTCGGTGGCCGCCGCCAACTCGGCCATCGTGCAGCCCTCCGGCAGCGTGCCAGGCGACCGCACCTCGTACGCGCTGAGGAACGCGACCGCCCGCAGCACCCGGCGGAGCTCCTCCGGGTACGGCGACAGGTGTGCCCCGACCGCCGCGACCAGGCCGGCCGGTGGGAACGGATCGGACCCGTGCCGGGCGAGCTGACGCAGGTAGTCCGGGTGGCCGCCGGCCTGGTCGAGGAGCCGGGCCAGCTCCTGCGGTCCGGGCGGTCGCGGGGCGAGCGCCCGGACCAGCGCGCCCGCCGAGGAGGGGTCCAGCGGACCGAGCGTGACGACCTCGGCGACGGACCACCCGGCCACCGGACCCGCGCCGGAACGCACGGTGCCGACCAGCAGCAGCGGCAGCCCGGCCGCCTGCCCGCTCAGCGTGGCCCAGGCGCGCAGCGTGGTCGGATCGGCCCAGTGCAGGTCGTCGACGGTGAGAACGAGCGGGCCCCCGGCCGTGGCGCGACGGACCAGGTCCACCATCCGGGCCGCGTCGTCGCTCCCCACCCGGTCCGTGTCGTCGCCGCCGGACCCGGCGGCGGTGGCCGGTCGGTCGTCTCCGGCCGGGTCGGCCGCGGCGACCGGCACCCTCGTCGTTGCGGACGTCAGCGCCGCCCCGACGCAGTCACGCAGGACGCCGAGCGGGACGTCCCGGGCACCCTCGTCGCCGACCGCCCAGCCGATGCGGCACCCGTCCGGGACGCTACCCAACGCGGCCGTGAGCAGTGCCGTCCTGCCGATCCCGGCAGGCCCCTCGACCAGGATGCTGCCGCCCCGCCCGCCGACGGCATCGGCCACGCCCCGCCGGAGCCGGCGCAGCGCCGCGTCCCGGCCGAACAGCGGGGTCGCGTCGACCCGGGGCCCGGCCGGGGGGCCACCTCCGGTACGGATCTCCCGCCCGCCGTCCGCCGCACCGTCGCCGCGGGGCCGTCCGCCGTCGCCCGGCGGCACGGACGCGCCCGGCACCGGCGGTACGGCGGCCAGCCTGGCCCGCAGGTCCCCCCGGTGCGGGTAGGCCGCCACCAGGTCGTCCAGGACCCGGGCGGCCTCCTCGTGCCGTCCGCACCCGGTCAGCAGCGCGACGTACCGCTCGGCGGTGGCGAGCCGCAGCTCGGTCAGGCGCAACCGCTGCCCCTCGGCGAACGGCCCGGGAACCCCGGCGAGCGCCTCCCCACGCCACAGCCGGAGGGCCTGCGCCACCGTGTCCACCTCGGCGTCGACGTCCCCTGCGGACCGCTGCCGTCGGGCCGTCAGGCGCAACGACTCGAATCTGAGCACGTCGACGCACTCCGGCGGGAGGTGCAGCTGGTACGTGCCGCCGCCCGAGCTGAACAGCCGCCCCGCCGTCCACCGGTCCCGGGTCGGCTCCAGCATCTGCCGCAGGGTGGAGACGTACGTGTAGATGTTGCCGGTCGCGCTCGACGGCGGGTCCTCGCCCCAGACCGCGCTGACCAACTCGTCACGGGAAACCTGCTGTCCCGGGTGCAGCGCGAGCACGCACAGCACGGCGGTACGGCGTGCCGAGCCGAGCACCAGTTCGGACCCGCCCCGCAGGGCGTGCACCGGACCCAGCAGGCGGAGGTCGAGTCCCGCCTGCTCCGCCGAACCGGCTGCCCCCGGCTCGCCGTCCCGGGTGCCGACGCCGCGCGACTGCCACCGCGGATCTACCACCCCGCCGCCGACGGAATCTCGGTGGATGCCCCACCCGTCCGCTTGCTCCGCACCCGCCGATTGTCCACCATCCACGACGACGCTGCCCAGCCAGGATGGCCGCCGGGCCGCGTCCGGGCGCAGACGCGACGGCGGCGGGCGCGGCAGAGCGGGCAGACCGGGCCGGAGTCCGGGCAGATCCGCCGCCGGCGTCTTCCCCGTCCACCGGGCAGCTGATGCACTCGACAGGTGTCGGCTGACCCGAGCGTCCCGTCGAGTCCGTTCGCCGGCGAGCTGCTGCTCGCCCTCGCCCGCGAGGGGCGGTTCGTGCTGGACCCGGCCCAGGCCGACCAGACCATCGCCGAGCTGGAACGCACCCTCTCCGCGGTCCGGGCCCGGCTGCGCATCCTGCGCATCTGGCAGCACGCGCCGACCCAGCGGATGGACGACATCCCCGACGACCTCGCCCCGGACGTCGTCGACGCCATCTTCGCCGACCAGCTCGCACCCGGCCGGCTGGAGCTGGCCGTGGCCGAACTCCCCAAGTACATCGCGGCGCTGCGTCAGGCCCGGCTGGACTGACCGGACGCCGGCCGGCGGCGGCCCCCGACGGCGGAACCTTCACGGGCCGAGGGCCGCCCGTGAAGACGGCGTGGAGGTTTTCTGAAGGGCCGGTGCGCAGACTTCCACCGCAGCCAGGACACAGGGAGGTTTCGGTGGAAACGGTCAGGCTCGTCCTACAGGCATCCGACCCGTTGAGCTACGCGGGACTGGACAGCTTCCTGCGGTCCTGTCCGGCGATCGAACTGCTGCCCGGCGACGACCGCGCCGACGCCCGGGTGCTGGTGTTCGGCTGCGAGCAGCTGACCGTGGACGTGGTGACGTTGCTGCGCCGCTCGGCGGCCGAGACCGGCCTGCCGGTGGTCCTCGTACTCCGGGAGATCACCGAGAGCGAGTTGCTCACGGCGGTGGAATGCCGGGTGGTGGCCATCCTGCCGCGCGCGGCGGTGACCGCCGAACGGCTCGCCCACAGTGTGCTCGCGGCGGCCAACGGCGGCGGCGTCATGCCACCGAACCTGGTCGGTGAACTGCTCAAGCACATCGAGCGGCTTCAGCGTGAGGTGCTCGCCCCGCACGGCCTGAACGCCTCCGGACTCACCACCCGCGAGGTGGACGTGCTCCGCCTCATGGCCGACGGATGCGACACCGGCGAGATCGCCGGCCGGCTCTGCTACTCCGAGCGGACCGTCAAGAACGTCATCTACGGCGTCACGCACCGGCTCAATCTGCGCAGCCGCTCCCACGCCGTCGCGTACGCGCTGCGCGCCGGCATGATCTGATCCGCGCGGACCCCCGCACGCCATGCGCCACCACGGCCCCCGGGGCAGCGCGGCCGGCCGGGTGAGCGCCCGCCGGCACGCCGTGCGGGACCGGGTGCCGGCCGGCGTGCTCAGGCGGGCAGCAGCCGCTCGCGGTGTTCGGCCACCTCCGCGGCGAGCGTCGGGTCCGCGGCCACGCATGCCCGGAAGTCGGCGTCCGCCTCGGCCTGCCGGCCGGCGTCGGCCAGGGCGAGGGCCCGGTTGAACCGGACCGCCGGATCGTCGTCGAGTTCCAACGCGTGGCCGAGGTCGGCGATGGCCGCCGGCAGGTCACCCAGCTCGTAGTTGGCCACTCCCCGGGCGGCCCAACCGGCGGCGAGCGTCGGATCGGCCGCCACCGCCTTGGTCAGGGTCCGCCGGGCCTGCTCCGGGTCCGTCTCCAACTCCAGTTGCCCACGTACGCAGAGCAGGTGGCCGTTGTCCGGGTCGCGCGCCAGCCCGGTCCGGACGTCGTCCCACGCTCCCTCGGTGTCGCCGAGCGCCTGGCGCAGCCCGGCCCGGTTGATCCGGGCGTCCAGGTGCTCCGGGTCGAGGTCGAGCACCCGGTCGAAGCCGGCCAGGGCCTCGTCCGGAGCGCCGAGTTCCAACAGCACGTCGGCCCGGTTGTAGTACACCTCGGGGAAGGGCGGGGAGAGCCGGGCGGCCCGCCCGTAGCTGTCCAACGCCTCGTCGAGACGGCCCAGCCGGCGCAGCAACGTGCCCCGGTCGAGGTGGTACTCGGCGTGGTTGGGGTCGATCGCGATGACCGTGTCCAGATCGGCCAGCGCCTCCTCCGGCCGGCCCAGCGCGGAGAGCAGTTGCGAGCGGTTGTGGCGCAGCACCGAGCGGTGGAGCAGGTGCTTGTCGTCGCCCAGCGCCGCCTCCATGCTGGCGATGCCCGTGGTGATCAGGTCGAGGGCTTCGGTGAGTTTGCCCTCGTGCATCGCCACCAGCGCCAGCCCGTTGCGGTTGAAGACCAGGTTGGCCGCGCTGTCCTGCGGGTTGGGTGCCAGCCGGGCGAACGCGATCGCCGCGTTGCACCAGGCCCGCGCCTTGCGGTGGTCCCGTTTCCCGGTCTCCAGGTGCCGGGTGTAGATCATGGCGGTGGCGTACGCCGCCTGCATGTGCACCATGCCGCTGTCGGTCTGCGCCCGCGCCTCGTCATAGAGGGCCAACGCCTCCAACGGCCGCTCCAACGCCATCAACGAGGTGGTCATCTTGGTGGTGAACGCCCACCAGTGCTCCACCTGCCCGGACCAGTCGATGACCGCCCGGCCGCGCGCCCCGAAGTCCAACGTGGCATGGTAGAAGCCCAGGTTGACGCAGTGTTCGAGGGCCTCGCGCAGCGCGTCGGCACCTGTCGAGCCGGGCGCGCTGCCCCGTTCCCGGTGCAGGGCGACGGCACCGAGGCGGCACGACCATTCCCCGGTGGCGAGCAGTTCCCCGGCCCGGTCGTCGTGCAGGGCCGCCCGGACCGGCGCCGGCAGTTCCCGGTAGGCGGCCAGCACCGCCGGGTCGTCGTCGACGCAGTCTCCGTCGACGTAGGCCCGGGCGCACGACGTCGGATCGGCCGGTGGTTCGGTCACCGACGGCGACGGATCGCCGTCCACGGGTACCGCGTACCGCTGTAGGGCGGTGCGGATCGGGACGGCGACCGCACCCGGCGGCTCCTCGACCGTGTCGGTGGCCGTCGCCACGCGCAGGTGCAGCAGCCCGGGGTCGATCCGGCGCAGCAGCGTCCCGACGAACTCCCGGTCGGTCGGGTCCGCCTCGTGCAGGTTCTCCACCAGCAGACACCGGGGCCCGTCGTCGAGGTGCCGCAGCCAGGCGTCGAGCAAATCGACCAGCCCGTGCGCGTGACGCAGGGTCCGCATCCGCGAGTAGAACCGGGTGCGTTCGGCAGGCACGGCGAGCGAGGTGAGCGTCTCCCGGGTGGCCGGGACGGACTCCCGCAACTCCGGCGCGACCGAGAGGATCTCGATCTGGTGCCGGGTGACGAGATCCGGCCGCTCCGCCAGCATCGCCGGCACCAGGGCGCGCAGCAGCGTACCGGTGGCGGTGTACGGCCCGCGCAGGAAGCGGTGGGCGTCGAGTTCGGCGAGCACGGGCACGTCGACCCCGGCGGTCAGCAGCCGCTGCCGGTCATGGTGTCGGGCGGCCCTGATCCAGCGGTGGGGGGTCTGGTGCACGGTTCACCTCTCGGAGGGTTACGGGCCGGGGTGCGGTCGGTCCACTTCGGGTGGCGGGGCGTTCAGGCAGGCGTGGCGCGGGCACGGCGTCGGGTGCGCAGCGCCAGGACGCCGACGAAGATCAGCTCAGCTCCGCTGAGGACGAGCACCACGGCGGAGTCGACGAGGTTGCCGGTGCCGTGGCGGCCGTCGAGTTCGGCCACCGCCTCGGCGAAGAAGTGGATGCCCGCCGGCACGACGGCGAAGACCAGGGTGGCCAGGGTGGCGGCGTACCCGCCGACCATCAGCCACGAGTACCAGCGTGCGGTCCGCCGGTCCGTGGGGTGCAGCTGCGCCCACTGCCGGTCCAGACCCGGCCGGCCGGTCAGCCGACGCCACCGGTGCCGCAGCAGCACGCTGGCGCTGCCGTGCAGGTCGACGGTGCCGAGCACCAGCGTGAGCAGGTAGTACAGGTCGGTGCGCAGGTAGAGGAAGAACTGCCAGGCGACGCGGAGCAGCGCGCCGAAGCTCAACGCGAGGCAGAGCCGGGCCAGCAGCGGCAACGAACCGTCCGGCGCACGCAGCGTGGCGGCGGCGAGGGTCAGCAGCGCCATCACGACCAGGTCCGTGCCGATGCCGGCGAGCATCGGCACCCAGCGCTGCCGACGCGGGACGGTGACCAGACCGTCCATGACCGTCTCGAAGACCAGGTACTGCAACCGGTATCCGACGGTCAGCCGGCTGCGTAGCCCCAACCGTCGTCCCGCGAGCGCGTGGGCGGCCTCGTGCAGGGCGATCAGCGGCCACTGGCCGACCGCCAGCACGACCGTGACGACCGTCAGGTAGTCGGTGAAGAAGATGGCCCGGTAGTGCGGGCGCAGGTCGGGTTGCGCCACCGCGGCCACGACGGCGGCCACGATCAGCGCCGCGTAGGCGAGCAGGGCCACCGGGGAGAAGAGGGCCCGGCCCAGCCGCTGCCACCGGACCGGGGCGGAGACCCGGGGGTCGGCCGGCCCGGCGGTGTCGGGCGGGCTGACCAGGCCCAGTTCGGCCAGGTCGGTGAGGAGTTCGGCCAGATCGACCTCCTCGCCGTAGGTGTCGGCGTACCAGGCGGCGGCAGCCCGGGGCGTCATCCCCTCTCCGAGCCGCCGGAGCAGCTCCGCACCGTCGGCGGGCAGCACCACGTACGAGTCGGTGGCGGCGTTGCCCACCACGACACCGTCGCCCTCGGGCAGGAACGACAGGTGTGGCACCTGCACCTGCCGGTCCGGGTCGAACCCCGGTTCCCCGGCCGCAACGGTGACCTGGTCGGTGCCGGCGTGGCCACTCATGGCGTCCTCCTGTGGGTGGTGGCGGTCCGGGCGGGGCGCCGCCCGACCGGAAGGCCGGTCGGGCGACGCGCCACGATCAGAACGGCCAGCAGGAGAAGGGGGCGTACAGGGAGTTCGCGTTGGCGGTCAGTCGGACCGACCCGGCCTTGCGAACGGTGATCTTCTTCATCGGCCGAGCGGGCTTGACGTCCTTGGTGTCCATGGCAGAACCCTCCTCGAATAGGGACGCTCGGTAATGAGCCGATCACAGGCTAGGGGTGGGTGCTCGAAGCGGACTCGAGGCCGGCTGAAGCCGGAGTCGGGGGCCGCAGGACCACCGACCGTGAGCTGGCACAGCGTCGACCGGGTCTGTCGGCATGTTGACACCACCGCCACCCCGCCGGCCGGCACCCGGCCTGACCTCGGCCGACGCCCGCCGGACCCGCCGCCGCGACTGCGCGGCCCGGGGCATGGGCGTGGGACAGTTCTGGTCGTTCGGCCGGCCCACCCGCCGACGACAGTTGACCGCGACGTTCATCAGAATCTGGGGAATCAGAGCATGAGTGCCGACTCGGACTGGGACGACTTCCTGACCACCGACACGCCGATCGGGGACACCACCCTGACCGAGGCGGTGGCGGCGCTGCCGGAGCCGTCGGCATCCATCGTGGAGAGCGAGATCAGCGGCGCGGTCGACGACCAGGACTGGTCGAACTGGCACGCGGACAGCGGTGACGAATGGGCCGACTCCGCGCAGGACTGGGCCGACTACGCAGTGGAGAACGCGGCGGCCGGCAACGTCGAGGTCGCCGAGAGCGCCATGGCACGGGCGGCCGACCACGCGAGCATCGCCGAGAACAACTACACGGTCTCCGACGAGTACTCCGACGCCGTCGCCGACCACGTGGAGACCGCCGCCGCCGAGGTCGACTGGGCCACCAGCGGGACCGACGCCAGCACCTCCTACGACACGACCACCTACGACGCCAGCACGTCGTACGACACCTCGTACGACGCCGGAGGCTACGACACCAGCGTGTCCAGCTTCGACACCAGCATCTCCTACGACGTGGCGGAATGAGCTGGGCCGACACCGGTGGGCCCGGTGCCGTGCCGCCGGCCGTCGCGGCCGGGCTGGAGCCCGGCCGGCTGGCGGCCGGCGTCCAACGTCGGCTCGGTGTCCCGCCGAGCGTGGCCCGCCAGCACCTGCTGCGCAGCGTCCGTGACCTCGCCTTCGACCTGAAGATCGAGCAGCTCAGCCTCCTGGAGGCGGTACGCGGCTCCCGCCTCGGCGGGGTCACCCTCTCGCCGACGCAGGTGCCGGTGCTGCTGCGGGTCACCCTGGAGGCCGACGGCCCCGGGGTCCGGGTGGGTGTGCTGCTGGTCGACCGCTGGCCGGGCAGGCTGGGGCGGAACTGGGGTGTGACCTCGGTGTACGTCGGTCTCTTCGAGTCGGTGCTGAGCACGTTCGATGCCGTGCTCGGCCGGCTCGACCCCACGGCCGCGGCCTCGTTCACCCCGTGGTGGCGGCAGACGGGCCCGGGTGACGTGGCGATGATGCAGCACGCCGCCGGCCTGGCCAACCGGGCGCAGGCGGCGTTCTCCCGGCACGCGGGACGGCTGCTCGACGGCGACGGGCAGGCGCACCGGCAGGCGGTGGTCACCCGTACCGGCGGTGCGACCTTCACCTTCGTGACGGCCGACGCCGTCGCCGAGGTCCCCGCCGAACTGGCCGACGGCATGTTGATGGTCGGCACACTGATCGTCAGCCGACCGGGGGGCATGCCACCGAAGCTGGTCGGGCAGGTGCAGTCGCTGGTGTTCCGGGTCGAGGAACACCTCGCGGCCGGGGGCGTCGACCGGATCACCGTCGAGCCGGCGGACGTGCCGGCGGTCACCTTCCTGCACCAGCAGGCACGGCTGCGCGGCCTGCTGCCGGTACGGACCCTGCGGACCTGCACCACCTGCCGGCTGGAGAAGGTCGCCAACCCGGAGATGGAACGCATGCAGGAGCGCACCCGGCGGACCCGGGACCTGGCCAGCAGCATCGGCGGCCTCGTCACGCCCTACGTGCTCGCCGGCCGGCTGGTGCAGCTCAACAACAAGGGTCCCAAGTTCGCCTGCCCCCGCTGCCAGGGGATGGACGCCGACGAGACGGTGGTGACCTACTGCCGCAAGTGCGGTGACCGCCGCGCCGAGACCGCGCTACGCACCTGCCCGAAGTGCCAGTTCGACTTCCGCGGTCTGATCGGTGCGGAACCGGTCTGGCGGCCCCGGGCCGCCGTGGCGGCGCTCCCGGGACCGCAGCCCGACGGCCACCTGCCACCGACGGCAGGGCCTGCCACCCCACCGGCGACCGCGCCGGGCGGGCCCGGACCGGCCCGGCCCGTCGTCGGCGTCGCGGCCGCGCCCCCGCCGGGCGCCGGTGCTCCACCCGTGGCAGCACACCGTCCGGACGCGCCCATTGCACCTCCGACCCCGGCACGCCAGCCCCCACCGGGCTACCGACCCGACCCGGAGGCGGAGCAGTGGCCCCGGCCACCGGGCTTTCCGCCCTGAGTCGGGCGCGACCCCGGCGTCCACCGTGCGCCCCGAGCCCGGGGCGCACGGTGCGGCGGTGGCCGAAGACGCCGCAGCGCCGGTGGGCGGGGTGACCTGGCGTGGTCAGGGCCGCAGCGGGTGGGCTGTCGGCGTAGGCGGCCAGCGCCACGGCCGCCACCGTCGCCGACGGACCGACAAGCGCATTGTCCCGCACCCGGTCGCGTCCGAGGACCGTTCGGACCGGCCCGGTGGGTACCCGGGGAGACCGGCTGCTGCTAGGCGTCAGGTCGCGGCACCCACCAGTCGCCCAGTACCTCATGGAGGAACAGCAGGACGACGCCGGCCAGGACCGACGCGAAGACGCCGATGCCGAAGCCGAGAACGCCCCGGTCCCGCGGGTACGCCGGACTCCGCGCGGCCACCGCCGCCGCCGACCGTGACCACGGGCGCTCCCGGGCCGTCCAGGCCAGCAGTCCGAGACCGCACGGGGTGAGAAAGATCAGCCAGAACCAGAACCACCGGGTGCCCCGGACCGGCGCCGGGCCGGCGACCACGACGACGAGAGCGACGACGGCGAGGAGGATGCCCGCCCCGCCGACGACGGACACCGGTGCGTGCACGTCACCGGCGCGGTGTTCGAGCCCGGCGGCGCGCAACTCCCGCGCGATGCCGACGGCACCGGCTCCGGAGTAGCTCTCCCGCGCGTCGGCACCGGTGGTGGTCACCTGTCCGAACCGGTCGGTGTCCGTCCAGTGCAGCCGGCCGTCGGGCGTTCTCCACGCGAACAGCGGCCCGTAGCTGCCGGAGGCCCACAGGGTGGCAGAGCCGAACCACAGGGGTGAACGATCCACCTCCCACCGGTCACCCCACTGGTAGGCGGTCACCCGGCCCGCGACCACGTCCGCCCTGGCCCGGTCGTAGTCCTGCTGGCGCGGCGCGGTCCACCACGTCGTCGTGGCCCCGAGCAACCACAGCAGGACCAGGGCGATCCGCAACGCACCCCACCACCGGCCGGGCGGCACGCCGGGCACACCCTGACTCATGAGCGCAGTGTCTCAGCAGCGCGCCAGCAGCCGGCGTCGGTGCCGCGGCGCGACAGCACCCGCTCGTGGCGCCAGCCTGGGCTTTCAACAACCTGTCTGTCACCACGTTGTTGAAAGATCCGGTGGTGCCCGGCCGGGTGGGCCGGGCACCACCGACCGTCCGACCTGGCGGACGCCGGCGCTGGCCGGGGATGGCCGGGCGGGCCACTCCGGTCCCGGGGTCAGCCGGTCGCCGGTCGGCCCGCCGCCGTGGTCACGCGGTGAACTCGCCGACCACGGCGTAGAGACCGGGGCTGGCCTGGGCCAGGGCGGCGGTCCGCCGGGCGTACTCGGCCGCCTCGGGGTCGGCCTGGGTCGCCCTGACGTCGTCGGCGCTGCGCCACCGGGCGACGTTGACCACGCGGGCCCGGTCGAGGCTGGCGAGCAGGGTGACCGAGACGAAGCCGGGCCGCCGGGACACCACCTTCTCGGTGCCCTCGACCAGCAGGTCGATCACCTCCTGCTGCCGGGACGGCTCGACGTCGATGACGTTGACGAACGTGACGGGGTCGGACATCGCTTCTCCTTCGTGCGCGCTCCCCACGGGGGGTGCCGCCACGGCGGGCCGCACCCGACGCCGCGCGGAGCTGCCGGGTGAGCGGGCGGACCGCCCGCTCTGTGAGGTAGACGACGCGGGTCGGCGAACTGTCAGGCGGTGCCCGCCGCGCCGGACGTGATCCGATAGCGGTGGGCGGCGCGCGACGGTCGTTGCGCCGGCCCCGGGGGAGGGAGGAGAAGGTGCCGCAGGACGCCGTGCCGGACCACCCGGGGGTGCCGGACCCGGTGACCCGCGAGCGTGGGGTGCTCCTGGGGCTCAGCTACCGCCTGCTCGGTTCGCTCGCCGACGCCGAGGACGCCGTGCAGGAGACCTACATCCGCTGGCACCGGCTCAGCGACGGGGAACGCGACGCCGTCGCCAACCCTCGCGCCTGGCTGATCAGGACCGCCAGCCGCATCGGGCTCGACATGCTCGGCAGCGCACGGGCCCGCAGGGAGCAGTACGTCGGCGAGTGGCTCCCCGAACCCCTCCCGGCGACCGGCTGGAGCAGCCAGGAAGCCTCGACGGTGGTCGACCCCGCCGACCGGGTGAGCCTGGACGACTCCGTGTCGATGGCCCTGCTGGTGGTGCTGGAGGCGATGACCCCGGCCGAGCGGGTCGCGTTCGTGCTGCACGACGTGTTCCGGTTCACCTACCCCGAGATCGCCGAGGTCGTCGGCCGCACCCCGGCCGCGTGCCGGCAACTCGCCTCGTCGGCGCGGCGTCGGGTCCGTGGGCAACGCCGTACGCCGGTGCGCCCGGCCGAGCACGCCGCGGCCGTGCGGGCGTTCCGGTCCGCCTGGCAGACCGGCGACCTCGCCGCTCTGGTCGACGCGCTCGATCCGGACGCCACCGCGGTCACCGACGGCGGCGGCCTCGTCTCGGCCTCCGCCGTACCGCTGCACGGGCCGCAGGCCATCGCCGGTTTCCTGCTGGGCGTGTGGGGCCGGCAACCCGACCTGGTCGTCGACGAGGCGTCCGTCAACGGCGAGCCGGGTCTGGTCGCCACCGACCGGCACGGCCGTACCCTCGCCGTGCTCGCGTTCGCCGTGTCCGGCGCCGGTCGGGTCGGGCAGCTGTGGGTGGTCCGCAACCCCCGCAAGCTCGAACGGTGGCGGCACGTTCCCGCCGGCCGGGGCCGCTGACCGACGCCCCGGGCCGGCGTGGGGGGGACGGTGGCGTCGACACCACCCCTGCGGCATCTCGACCGGCACCCGCGCCGACCGGGGCGTGGCCGGACCACGAGGGATCGTTCGGCCGGCCGGTCCGGGCCCGCCGTCAGGCCGGCTCGGGCACGCCCCCCGGATCGCCGTCGTCGGGCATCGGCTCGACCGGTGCCTCCGGCAGCTCGCCGGGCGTGTCGGGAAGAAGCTCGCCGACGTCGTCCGGCACCGGCTCGGCAGGGTCGAGGGGCGGGTACACGTCCGGGTCGAGGTCAAGATTTGTCATCGGGCAATTATCTGGCACGAGGGTCGGGCGCGCCTGTCGGCAGCGGCCGTGCCGGCGTCGTCGCGGTCCGCCCGGCAGCGGTCGGCACGGGTGGTGCCCGGTGGCCCGGGGGAGTCCCGGGCCACCGGGTGAGGTCACCTGGCGCCGGTGAGGGCGACCAGAGCGTTGGCGGTCTGGAAGTACGGGTTGCGGCCGAGGTCGCCGACGGTGGTGATGCCGAAGGCTTCCTTGAGCAGCTTGGCGTCGCCGTCGCTGACGCCGGCGAGGGCGGACACCGGGGCATCGACGATCTCGGTGAGGGTCTTGTCCTGGTATGCCTTGTCGACCAGCTTGGTGAGGTCGGCGCTTGCGGGCATGCACACTCCTTGACTACTGATCGGAAATTCCGACCATATACGGACGAACAACAGGAATTAGATCATGACTTCCCTGCCCAATCCACAGTGGACCGGGCGGGGGATCAGGCGTCCTCGTCGCCGCCCTCGTCCTCGTCGTCGAAGATCTCGTCGGCGATCATGCCGCCGGCGAAGCCGAGCGCCGCGCCACCGACCACACCGGCGGCGACCGCACCCATGCCGGGCCCGTCGTGGTCGTGGCGCTCCTCCTTGTGGTGGCCGCCGGGATGCCCGTACCCCGCATGCCCGTAAGCGGGCTGCCCGTAGCCGGGTGCGCCGTAGCCGGGCGGCGGGGGTGGCGGGGGCGGGTAGCCGGGAGTCCCGTAGGCCGGGGCGGGCGGGGCATAGCCGTAGCCGGCGTGCGGAGCCTGCCGGCCGTCGACGGCCTGCCGGAGCCAGCCGTCGACCTGCGCCGTCCAGTCGCCGTGCGCGTCGCCGTGGGCGACGTGGTGGCGGCCGTACGAGTCGTGTCCACCGGTGAACAGCCCACCGTGCTTGTCCAACTCCAGCACGACGTCCACGCCGTGCTCGTTGGCGACGAAGGTCAGCTCGACCTCGTTGACGGCGTGGGCGTACTGCGGCGCCGCGTAGTACTCGATCTCCTGGTAGAACGGCAGCGTCTGGTGCAGCCCCGAGAGGTGGCCCCGTTCGAGGTCGGCAGCCTTCAACGGGAAACCGAGCCGGCCGAACGCCTCCAGGACGCGCTCCTGGGCGGGCAACGGGTGCACGTACACCGGGTCGAGGTCGCCCTTGTCGACCGCACCCCGGACGGCCACCTCGGTACGCAGTCCCATCGTCATGCCGGGCAGGTGCTGGCCGTTCAGCTCGGTCACCGGGGTCTCCCACGGCACCGCCACCTGGAACGGCAGGCTGAGCTGCTGCCCCTCGCGCAGGAACAGGCCACCGGCGACCGGCACCCGGTGGAACTCCACGAGCGCGTCGTACTCCTCCTCCGCGCCCTCCATCTCCACCCGGGTGACCAGGCCGACGGTTATCTGGTCGATCTCCACGTCGTGGCTGCCGCCGGTCAGGTTCACCTGCCCGGTCAGCGTCAGCCCCGGGCGGGTGCTCGGATTGGACAGGACCGTGTCGACGCTGGGGCCGCCCACCCCGAACGCACCCAGCATCTTCTTGAACACCACGAACATCTCCCTCGACGGCCGTCGGGCCCGCGATGGCCACGGACCCGACAGAACGTGCACAAAAATCGTTGTCCGACAACGACTTCAGCGGCATCCACTGTGGAAGCCGCTGCGTCGGCAAGCTACCAACGCAACCTGAACGGTGGCTGAGTGAAGCGGGCCCGTGACCGCCACCGTCGGTCACCTCCCGCCGGTGCGGCGTCCACCCCCCGGCCGGACCGGCTTCCGGGCCACGCAGCGCGCGTGACGGTCGATGTCTGTACCGTGTGGACAGACGGCCGGCGGCCGACCTCATGGCCCCGCACCGGGGTCGCGGTGCGGTGCGGGAGTGGAAAATATCCGACTATAGTGGCGGCGGTCACGTCACTGTGGTGGTGGGAGAGGGCGGCGATGGAACGGCCGGAGTGGGCGCCAGCGGATGTCGATCTCAGCCGGCCGAGCGTGGCGCGCGCCTACGACTACTGGCTCGGCGGCTCGCACAACTTCGAGGTCGACCGGGAGTTCGCCCGCCAGGCGATGGCGGCGGTGCCCGGTCTCCGCCTGGTCGCGCGGGCGAACCGGGAGTTCCTGCACCGCGCGGTGCGGTTCATGCTCGACGCGGGCGTCCGGCAGTTCCTCGACATCGGGTCCGGCATCCCGACCGTCGGCAACGTGCACGAGATCGCCCAGCAGATCGACCCGGACGCCCGGGTGGTCTACGTGGACATCGACCCGGTGGCGGTGACGCACAGCACGCACATCCTCGCCGGCCAGCCCAACGCCGTGGCCCTGCTCGAAGACCTCCGCCACCCGGAGGCCATCCTGGAGCATCCGGAGACCCGCCGGCTGCTGGATCTCGACCGTCCCGTCGGCCTGCTGCTCGTCTCGGTGGTGCACGCGGTCCCCGACCACGACGACCCGTACGGCCTGATCAAGCGACTGTGGACGGCCCTGGCCCCCGGCAGTTGCGTGGCCATCAGTCACGTCACCACCGACAGCCGACCGGACGAGATGGGCGAGGGCACCCGGCTCAGCGGCCGGACGAACACGCCTGTCACCGCCCGCACCCGGGCCCAGGTGGAGGACTTCTTCGCCGGCCTCGAACTGGTGGAACCCGGCGTGGTGTGGTCACCGCTGTGGCGTCCCGAGTCACCGGCCGAGGTCGGCGAGCACCCGGAGCAGATGAGCTTCTACGTCGGAGTCGGACGCCGCAGGTGAGCGATCGGCCCGACGCCGACGGAATCGACGACCGGCACCGGCCGGGCGTCGAGGAGTTCGTCACGGCGTGGGCCACCGCCCTGCACCGGGCCCACTACGTGCCGATCAGCGCCCAGCAGCGGCACCGGATCGTCAGCGCACTGGCCGACCGGCTGGTCACCGCCGTCCTCGCCGACCCGGTACGGCCCGGCGACGGTCAGCGCATCGGTGCCGATCTGGTGGCGGCCGGCTTCGGCTCGCCGGAGGCGCTCGGCGGGACGATCGCGGTCATCGGCGCACGGCTGCCCGCCGCGCTGGCCGTCGCCGCCGACCCCGCCCGCGCCACCCGGCTCAACGGCCTGCTGGCGGATCTCGCGGCGGGCTTCGCGTCCGCCGCACACGACCGCAGCCTGCGGGAACAGGACACGGTCCGGCTGGCCGCGCTGGCCGCCCGCACCCAGGCCGAGGAGGCGTTGCGGGTCAGCGAGGCCCGGTTCCGCCGTTTCGCCACCCACGACCAGCTGACCGGCCTGCCCAACCTGACCCGGTTCACCGAGGAACTGGGACGACTCTGCTCCGCCGCCGTGCCGGTCGACCGGGTCGGGGTCTGCTGCCTCGACGTCGACGACTTCGCGGCCGTCAACGACGTCCTCGGACACCAGGTGGGCGACCTGCTACTGCGCGAGATCGCCCACCGGCTCGCCGCCCTCACCGACCCGCGGATCGACCTGGTGGCACGGCTGGACAGCGACCGGTTCGCGATCCTGGTCCGCGACACCACCTGCGCCGAGGACGCCATCAAGATCGCCGACCGGGCCCTGGCCACGCTCGCGACCCCGTTCCGCGTCAACGGCACCGAAGTGCCCCTGACGGCGAGCGCGGGGGTGGCCGAGGGCACCGTCGCCGCCGACGGTGCCACCCTGATGCGGGACAGCGAGATCGCGCTGCACTGGGCCAAAGCCGACGGAAAGGCCACCCTGCGCCGCTTCGACCAGGACCGCAGCGCCGCCGACGCGGCACGCTACCGGCTGTCGGCGGCCATGCCGGCGGCGCTGCACCGTGGCGAGTTCACCGCCGCCTACCAACCCATCGCCGCGTTGCGCTCCGGACGGCTGGCCGGCGTGGAGGCCCTGGCCCGTTGGCAGCACCCCCAACTCGGCCTGCTGACCGCCGCCCGGTTCATCGACCTCGCCGAACACACCGGCCTCGTGGTGGCGCTCGGCCGCCACCTGCTGGAGCAGGCGTGCCGGCAGGCCAGCCGGTGGCAGCTCGTCCAACCCGGGCTGTACGTCAGCGTGAACGTGTCGGTACGCCAGCTGCGCCAGAACGGACTGGCCGGGGAGGTGGCACAGATCCTCGACCGGACGGGCCTGCCGCCCCACCTGCTCCAGCTGGAGGTCACCGAACAGGCCGTGATCGACCTGACCGGCGTGGTGACGGAATCCCTGGCGGCGCTGATGGCCCTCGGCGTCCGGATCGTCATCGACGACTTCGGCATCGGCTACGCGAACCTGGCCAACCTCCGCTCCCTCCCGCTGCACGGCCTCAAGCTCGATGCCAGCCTGACCCGTCCCTCGGCGCAGCCGGTCCGGCGGCCGGGGGCCCGGCGTCCCGGCACCGACGACGACTTCCTGCGCACCGTCGTGTCCCTCGGGCACCGGCTCGGCCTGGTGGTGACCGCCGAGGGCATCGAAACCGCCCAGCAGTCCCACCGGCTGACCGCGACCGGCTGCGACAACGGGCAGGGCTGGCACTTCGGCCGTCCGGTGCCGCCCGACGAGATCACCGCCAGCATCGTCGCGCAGCGCGACCACGACGCGGCGTCCCGGGACACCACCCTGCCGGCGTTCCCGGCCCAACCGCGCTGACCTGCGTCGCGCTCACCGTGGCCGCACGGCGGCCCACCGAGCCGCCGCTGGCGGGTACGTCAGGATGGGTGGAGCCCGACCCGGCGGTGATGTGACGCCGGTCACGCCGATTGGGGACCCGATCCGGTACGGCCGTCGTCTTACCAGGTGTGAGGACAGACATGGAAGCAGACGACGAGGGTGAACTCGTACGCCGCGTCGCCCGTGGCGACCGCCAGGCGTTCGACGAGCTCTACCGGCGTACTGCCCCGTGGTTGGAGGTACGGCTGCGTCGCCGCTGCGCCGACCCCGACGTGGTGGCCGAGGTGCTCCAGGACACCTACCTGGCGGTCTGGCGGGCAGCGGGCAGCTTCGCCGGCACCCGGACGCGCACCGGCGACGAGACGCAGGGCAGCGCCGTGGGCTGGCTGTGGACCATCGCCGCCCACCGGCTGGTCGACGCGTTCCGCCGCCGCGCCCGCCGGGGCCAGGTGCCGCAGGTGGAACTGATGCCCAGCACCGCCCCCGCCGCGGAAGACGAGGTGATGGCCGCCCGGATCGGCCAGGAACTGGAGCAGGCCCTGCTCACCCTGCCGCCCGGGGTCCGGGCCGCCCTCCGGGCCACGGTCCTCGACGGGCTCTCGGCTCGCGAAGCGTCGGTGCTGCTCGGCGTACCGGAAAACACGGTGAAGTCCCGCGTCCGCCGGGCCCGGGTCGCCCTACGGGAGGCGCTGTCATGACCACCCACCCCAGCCTGACCCAGATCGACCGCTATGCCACCGGCGACCCCGATCTCGACGAGCCGAGCGTCTGGGCGATCGAGGTGCACCTCGAAGACTGCGCCGACTGCCGTGCCCGCCTGGCAGGCAGCACCACGGCGGCGAGCCGGGCCGTGATCGACCGGGTCGCGACGGCGCTCGACCGGGAGATCGCCGCCACGCCGGTCCCTGCCGGCCGCAGCCGATCCTGGTCGATGACCCGGCACCGCTGGTTCGTCGGCACCCTGCTGCCCTGGCTGGTCATGACGGTGACGGTGCTCGGCTGTGCCGCGCTGCTCGGCGCGCTGTGGGTCGACCTGCCCTCGGTGGTGCTGCTGATCGCACCCCTGGCACCGCTGCCCGGCGTGGCGGTCGCCTGGCACCGTCGGTCCGACCCGGCCTGGGAACTGGTCGCGGCCACGCCCGCCGCCGGCCTGACGATGCTGCTGCGGCGCACGGCTGCGGTGCTGGCGGTCGTCATCCCCGCGCTCGCCGTGGTCGGCGCCGGGACCGGAGCGTCGTTGGCGCTGCTGCTGCTGCCCTGCCTGGCGTTCACCGCAGCCACCCTGCTGCTGGGCACCCTCGTCGGCGTACGCCGCGCCGCGCTCGGCCTCATCGCGGCCTGGACGCTCGCGGTGATCGCCCCCAGCCTCATCGCCGCCCGGATGCCGGTGGTGCTGTCGGCGGACAGCGCCCGCACCTGGGCGCTGGTCACGGCCACCCTGACCGTCGTCGCCCTGCTCCGGGCCGACGGTTTCCGGCGGCTCTCCCACCGCGACTGACCCCACCCTGACCTCGCGGCACGGCCACCCGGCCGGACCGCCACCCTGCCCTGGCAATTACCGAAGGAGACAGCGACGATGCGTGCGGTGAGCGCGGTCGAAACGACCACCACCACCCATCCCTGGGCGATCCACGCCGAAGGCCTCCAGGTCCGGGCCGGCCGGTACCTCGCCGTCAACGGCCTCGACCTGGCCCTGCCCACCGGCGTGCACGGGCTGCTCGGCCCCAACGGCGCGGGCAAGACCACGCTGATGCGCGCCCTGGCGACCGTCGTGGCCCCGGCCGGCGGCCGGTTGACACTGCTCGGCCACCCCGTCGACGGCCGCTCCGAGCTGCGGGCGGTCCGCCGCGCCCTGGGCTACCTGCCGCAGCACTTCGGCTACTACCCACGGTTCACCGTGCGGGAATTTGTCGGCTACCTGGCCTGGCTCAAGGAGATGCCCAAGGCGGGCGTCGCCGCTGCGGTGCAGCGGGCCATCGACCGGGTCGGACTCACCGCCAAGGCCGACGCCCGGATGAAGACCCTCTCCGGCGGCATGCTGCGCCGGGCCGGCATCGCCCAGGCCATCGTCAACGACCCACGGCTCCTGCTGCTCGACGAGCCGACCGTCGGCCTCGACCCGGAACAACGACTCGACTTCCGTGAGCTGCTCCGCGACCTCGGCACCGACACCTGCGTGCTGGTCTCCACCCACCTCGTCGAGGACGTGGTGGCGGCCTGCACCGACGTCGTCCTGGTCAACGAGGGCCGCCTGGTGTGGCGGGGCACGCCCGAGGTGCTCGCCGCGCAGGGCGACGCGGGCCACGCCGGTGACAGCCCGGCCGAGCGGGGCTACTCCGCGCTGCTGCGTCAGCACCGTGCGGAGGCCACCCGATGAGCGGGCGAACCATCCACGTCCACGCCGCCGCCACCCGGCGGCCCGAGGGGAAGCGGGGTGCCCGCGTGGGCGTCATGGGGATCGAACTGCGCCGCTCCGCCGCGCTCGGCGCCGCGTTGATCACGGTGGTGGTCGGGGTCGGGGCGCTGTACGTGTCCACCGGCCGCTGGTCGACCGGCTGGATGGCCCTGGCCCTGGCCATCCGGGAGTACCTGCTCCTGCTGTGGCCGCTCGCCCTCGCGGCCGGAGCCTGGCAGGGCCGCCGCGAACACCGGGCGAAGGTCGGCGAACTGTTCGCCACCACCGCCCGGCCCCCCACCCCACGGATGCTGCCGGTGCTCGGCGCGATGGCCCTCACCCTCACGGTCGCCTACCTGCTGGTGACCGCGGCAGGCATCGTCTGGATCGTCACCACCGCCTCGTACCTGCCGCTGCTGAACTTCGTCGTCGTGACCGCGGTCGGCGCGCTGTCCCTGGTCGCCGCGGCGTGGCTCGGACTGGGCATCGGGCGGCTGCTGCCCGCCCTGGTGACCGCCCCGGCGCTGGCGGTGGGCGGCGTGCTGCTGGTCTTCTTCGCCACCATCTCGACCCCGGAGCGGTTGGCCGCGGCGATCTCCCCGGCGCACGGCTCCGGCGGGTTCCACGACTACCAGACGATCGACAACCGGGTCAGCGGCGCGCTGGCGATCTCGATGATCACGCTCGCCGTCACCGGGCTGCTGTTGTTCGTCGCCGACGGCTGGCGGCTCCGGGCGATGGCGGTGCTGCCGGTGCTGCTCGGCGTCGGGGTGGCGACGGCGATCCTCCCCAACGACCGGGACGTGCTCACCTGGCCGGTCGACCCGGTCGCGCGGGAACTGGTCTGCACCGACGACACCCCGACGGTGTGCGTCAGCCGGGTCCACGCCAACGTGCTCGACACGATCACCCCGCCGGCCCGGGCGGGCCTCGCGGCACTGGCCAAACTACCGAACGCCCCGACCGTCGTGCACGAAGACACCCGCACCACCGGCTACCGCCAGGACCCGCCGGCCACCCCCGACGGGGTCGTCACGGTCGAGGTCCGGATCGACAAGCGGGGCCGGCTCGCCCACCCCGACGTCGTGGTCCTCGAAGTCGTCAGAGGGCTGGGCGTCCCGTTGAACTACGACTGCCGGAACCGCAACGAGACGGTCGAACGGGCGGCGGCCTACTGGCTCATGGGCCGCGAGCCGCGCTCGGACGTCGGGCTGGTCCCCGGGATGATCGAGGAGGACCCGGCGATCACCACCGGGGCGAAGATCCTGTGGCAGGGCCTGCGGGCACTGCCCGAGGCGGAGGCGGCGGCCCGGGTCACCGCCGTCCGCGACGCCCTGCGGGCCTGCCAGGACACCGAGGGGCTGCTGTCCCGGAGCACCAGGTGACCGGAACACTGCTCTACCTCCGCTCCCGCCGGGTACCCCTGGCCCTGGCCGGGGCGGTCGGCGGCACGGCGGTGATCTGGGCGCTCTACCTGGCCTTCGCCAAGGACCGGGACGCCACCCCGCTGGTGGTGGTGCTGACCGTCCTGCTGATGGTTTCGGCGCTCGCACCCACCCTCGCCGGCCCGGACGCGAACCTGGACCGGACGGCGTCACTGCGCTGGCCCCGGCGGCGGGCCGCGCACGTGCTCGCCGGCGGGGTGATCGTCCTCGCGGTGCTGCTCGCCACGCTGCACACCGGAGCCCGGTTCGGGCCGGCCGGGCTGGTGGTCCGCGACGCCGCCGGGCTGCTCGGCCTGACCGCGCTGTGCACGAGCGTGGTCGGCGCCGCCCGGTCCTGGTTCCTGCCGGTGGGCTGGACCACCATCGCGGCCGTGTACCCGCAGGGCGGCACCTGGGGAGCGGTCGCCACGTGGCAGGGCCAGCCGACCGACAGCCGGGCCGCCACGGCGATGGCGGCGGCGTTCGCCCTCGGGGGGCTGCTCGCCTACGCGATCGCCGGGCCGGCCCGCACCGACCCGGCGGAGTAGCGGCTGCGGCGGCGGGCGGGAACCGCCCCGGGCGTCCGGCGGTGCACAGCCGGGCGGCCGGGCGTCGCGTCGCCCGGGGTCCGCCGGACCGGAACCTGACGCCCGGGTCTGTCTGGTGCCTACGCCCGCGCGGGTGCGACGATCTCCACCGGCCCTGCCGACGACCCGAGGAGAGCGCGATGGCGACCGGTGCCGAGCTGGACGACTGCCGGCGGGTCGCCGAGGAGGCGGCCCGCCTCGGCGGCCGAGAACTGCTGCGGCGCTTCGGCGACCACGGCCGCATCGACTACAAGACCGCCCCCACCGACCTGGTCAGCGAGGCGGACCGGGCCAGCGAGACGCGCATCGTCGAGCTGCTGCGCGCCCGCCGCCCCGACGACGGCATCCTCGCCGAGGAGGGCAGCGACCACGTCGGCGACTCCGGGCTGCGCTGGGTCCTCGACCCCCTCGACGGCACCGTCAACTACGTCTCCGGGATACCGTTCTGGTGCGTCAGCATCGCCTGCGAGCAGCAGACACCGCACGGGTGGCGGCCGGTCGTCGGCGTGGTCCACGACCCGGTCCACGACGAGACGTTCTGCGGCGTCCGGGGCGGCGGTGCGGTCCTGAACGGCACGCCACTGACCCGGCGCGCCGGGGTCACGCTCGGCGAGGTCGTCCTCGCCGCCGGCTACGCCTACGACGTCGCCCACCGCCGGGTGCAGGCGGCGGTGGTCACCGACCTGGCCGGCGACGTGCGCGGGGTGCGGATGCTGGGCTCGACGGCCCTGGCGCTGGCCTGGATCGCGGCCGGCCGCTGCGACGCCTACGTCGAGGACCGCACGTTCCGCTGGGACTGGGCGGCCGGTCAGGTGATCGCCGTCGAGGCCGGCGTCACGGTCGAGGTGAACGGCAGCCGGGTGCTCGCCGCCCCGCCGGAGCTGATCGACGGCCTGCGTCCCCGGGTCGCGGCGCTGGGCTGAACCCGCACCGGCGGCGCTGGGCGGGGCGTCAACCGGCGCCGAGACAGACGAACGCCGCCGCCGTGGCCCCGGCGGTGCTGTCGCCGGAGGCGACGAAGGCCCGCTGGGCGTCGGCGAGTGCCTGCGCCGGGCGGAGCCCCGACCGCATCCGTCGGTGCAGGTCCAGCATCAGCGCGGTGGTGGGGTCGGCCGGCACCGGAAGCACGGTGGCGACCAGGCACCGTGCGCCCAGGCCGAGCAGCACGGCGGTGAAGCCCATCACCTCGTCGCCGGGGCGGACCCCGGTCAGCCCCGAGTCGCACGCGGACAGCACCACGCAGCCGGGCGGACGGGCGACCCGCTCCCACTCGTAGGCGAACAACGGTCCGTCGGCCAGTTCCAGGGTGGAGAACTGCGGGTTGTCGGCGCGGAAGGTGCCGTGGGCGGCGATGTGGACCAGACCGGCCCCGTCCAACGCCGCGGTCAACGCGTCGGCGGTGGCGTCGGCACCGGTGAGCAGGGTCGCCCCCGGCATCACCTGCGCGAGCCGACGCACCTCGGCCCGACCCGCCGGCAGGCGCGGCCCGCAGGCCAGGACCGACGGGCCGGCCGCGGGTTCCCCGTCGTCGGCCCGCAGCCACGCGGTGGCCGACGGGGCGACCGTCACGGCACGCCCGGCGCAGGTCGGCAGACCCGACCACGCCACCGCGTGCAGGGCCCCGACCGGCACGATCACCAGGGGACGGTCGCCGAGGCGCCGGCGCAGCGGATCGAAGAGCTGACGGTCCAGCGCGGCGGCGGCGTGCCCGGCCCCGGCCCGCGCGGTCGCCGTGTCGCCGGTGGTGACCAGCCGGCGCAGGGCGAAGCGGTGCCACCGGGTCAGGTGCACCGCCTCGGCGAGTGGACCGAGATCGTGCAGGCTGGCCCGGCCGTCACGGACCAGCACCGCCCGGAGCCGGTCGCCGTGGGTCACCAGCTCGACCAGCACCCGGGGGCCGAGCCGCCCGGCGAGCACGCCCACGCCTGGCGGGTTCACCACACCTGTCGCACCGGGCACCCGGCGGGCCAGGTCCCGGATGCGCTGCTCCAGCCGCGCCTGCCGACCACGCAGGGCGTGCGCCGGCCGGCCCGCCAGCACCTCGTCTTCCAGCAGGCTGCTGACGAGCCGCAGTTCGGTGAGCGCCGCGAACAGGTCCGGATCGTCCGGGGGCAGCGCCGGACGCATCCGCAGGGTGTTGGCCCGCCACCGTTCGGCCCAGGCCAGGGTACGGGCCGGGGAGCCGGCCCGCACCGCGATGTCGAGACCCTCGGCGGCCAGTTCCCGCCCGTACGTGCCGCTGTGGGCCCGCAGCTCCGTGGCCCCGAGCGACGTACGGTGCCGGTCGAGCACGGCCAGCCCCCGCCGCAGCGCCCGGGCCGCCCCGGCGTCGTCACCGGTGAGCCGACGCGAGCGGGCCAGGGCGTACCAGCCCTGGGCGCGACGGGAGGCGGTGCCCCGACGACGGGCCTGCGCCGCCACGTCGAGCAGGGTCACGGCCCGGCCGACGCGACCCGAGGCGGCGGCCAGCAGCCCGGCTTCGAGGCGGGTGGTCAGCGCCGGCCCCGGCCACCCGGTGGCGTCGAGTTCGTCGGCCGTCCGCACCATCGCGGTGAGCAGGGCCGCCGTCCGGGTGCCCCGGCGGAACTCCGCCCGCAGCTCGACGTGCCGGGCGAAGGCGGCCCAGGTGCGGCGGCCCTGACGCCGGAACCTGACCCGGGCCTGCGCGGCGGCCGCGGTCGCGGTGTCCAGGTCCTCGGCGAGCAGCGCGGCCCGGGCTTGGGCGAGCAGCGCCTCGGCGAGATCCGAGGCCATACCCCGGCGGTGCAGCTCCCGTACCGCGGCGGCGGCCACCTCGACCGCCTCGTCGAGCAGCGGCACCGACAACAGCAGCTCGAACCGGTCCAGCAGCAGCGCCGGACGCGGAACGTCGAGCCGCCGGTACTCCTCGTCGACGTCGGCGAAGCAGCGCAGCGCCACGGCGATCTCGCCGCGTTGCCCGGCGGCGATGCCGCTGTTCCACCTGGCGTCGGCCGCGGCGAGGTCGAGCCCGAGCCGGTGGAAGACCGCCGCCGCCCGGGAGAGGTCGTCGTCGGTGCCACCGGAGGAACCCCGGTGCGCGTTGAGCAGTCCACGGTTGTTGCGGGCGCGGGCCTCCAGCAGCGGATCGCCCTCGCGCTGGGCGATGTCGATGGCGATGCCGTAGTCGCGCACCGCCTCGGCGTAGCGCCCGCGGTAGTGCAGCACCACGCCCCGTTGCATCCGGGCCCGACCGGCGTCGGCACCGGCGAGCTGGGGCAGCGCGGCGGTCACCGCCCGCAGAGCGGCAGCGGTACGACCGGCGTTGGCCAGCACGTACCCGAGGCTCATCCGGGCCAGCGCCCGGGTACGGGGGGTGCCGGCCACCCGTACCGCCCGGCGCAGGTGGCGCAGCGCGCCGGGCAGGTCGTTGAGTTCGCGCAGGGCCAGCCCGATGGCCCGCTCGGCGGTGGAGCGCTCGTCGTCGTCGGCGGTCTGGCTGGCGAGCACCCGCCGGGCGATGCTGATCGCCTCGGGTGGGTATCGCTGCACGGCGTCGAGCGCCGCCTGGGCCGCCGCGGCACCGCAACCGGTGCTGTCGGGCATGCCCTAGAGAGTCCACGACGAACAGCCGTGAGTCAACGTCGGCAATCCAACGCGGGAATGTCGTCAATGGGTCTCCTGCTCGCTTACCCGCAATTGACAACCGGCGATGGTTCGGAATAATTGGCGGTCGGGGAATTCGCCGCGCCCACCATCGGTGGGCGCGCTTCTCTCACGAGCATGGAGGATCCGTGCCGCCGTCTGACCACCCCACCGTGCCGGGTCCGGGCGGCCGGCTGTCCCGACGGCGGGTCCTGGCGCTGTCCGCGCTGGCCGTGGCGGCACCGTTCGGTGTCGTGCCGCGTCCGGCCCCGGCCGCCGCCGGCGACACGGACGCCGCCGCCTACCAGAAGGCGTTCGAGGCCGCGCTGGCCGCCGACCAGAACGTCCGCCGGTACACCGCACCCGGCCGCGAGGTCCTCTACCGCCCCCGGCAACTGCTCGCCGCCGACGCCGACGTCAAACGGGTCGCCACCTGGCTACGCGCCCACGATTACCCGGTAACCGTCGGCGCCGGATTCGCCGGTGTCACCCGGCTGTTGTTCGACCGGGAGACCGACATTCCCGGCGTGGTGGGAAAACTGCGTGACCCCCAACAGTGGCCCGGCCAACCGGTGCCGGCGGTACAGCCCCACCACGTGCTGATCGGGCTGGGCAACATCATGGGCAACCCGGGCACGCCGCCCCGCTCCGCCGTGGCGCTGCCGCCCCCCGACCCGACCCGGCTCGGTGAGGGCGTCGGCGTCACCGTCGGCATCTGCGACACCGGGATCTGGCAGCAGGCCGGCGCCTGCCACCCGCAGTGGCTCGGCGGCGCGTACCTGCCGCAACTCGACGACGAGGACCCGCTCTACGTCCACACCGACGTGCTCGCCCCGCAGGGCGGGCACGGCACCTTCGTCGCCGGCGTGGTCCGGCAGGCCGCCCCGGGCGTACGCGTCGATCCGGAACTGGCCCTGGACCCGACCGGGGTGGGCGACGAGTCGACGGTGGTGGCCGCCCTGAGCCGGCTCGCGCCGCAGGTCGCCGTGTTCAACCTCTCGCTGGGCGGCTACACCCTGGACGATCAGCCGTCGCTGCCACTGGCCAACGCGTTGGCGGCGCTACCGGCGACGAGCGCCGTGGTCGCGGCGGCAGGCAACGCCGGCACCAGCCGACCGGTCTGGCCGGCCGCCCTGGACCGGGTACTGGCGGTCGCGGCGGTCAGCCAGACGACCGGCGGCCCGGTGCCGGCGGCCGACAGCTGCTACGGACCCTGGGTGGACGCCTGCGCCGTCGGTGAGCGGCACAGCACCTACGTCGAGGGGCAGCTACCCCTGCCCGGCAGGCCGGTACGGCAGTTCCACGGGTTCGCCATCTGGGCCGGCACCTCGTTCGCCACCGCACACGTCTCGGGGCGGCTCGCCGCCCTGATGACCGCCGGGGGCCTCAGCGCGGACGCGGCGCGCACGAGCCTGCTCGCCGCCCCCCGCTGGCACCCCGACTACGGGGTGCTGGTCGGATGAGCCGCGTCGACACCCGGGCGGTGACCCGGTGACCGGTGCCAGCGCGACCAGCCTGCTGTCCGCCGCCGCCGGCGGGGACGAGTCGGCCTGGGCCGAGCTGGTCCACCGGTACACCCCGATCGTGTACGCGGTCATCCGCGCCTACGACCTCAGCCGCTCCGACGCGGCCGACGTCAACCAGACCGTCTGGCTGCGCCTGGTGGAGCAGTTGGGCCGGGTACGCGAACCCGAGGCGCTGCCGGGCTGGCTGGCCACCACGACCCGCCGCGAGTGCTACCGGCTGTCCCGGCTGAGCCGCCGGTCCCACCCCGTCGACCCGTACGACCAGAGCCTTGAGAGCCAGCACGGGTTCTCCCGGGACCTGGCCGCGATGACGCCCGCGCCGGACGACGAGTTGCTGCGCGCCGAGCGTCGACAGGCGTTGCGTGCGGGTTTCGTGCAGCTCCCCTCGCGCTGCCAGGCGTTGCTGGCGCTGCTGACGGCCGACCCGCCGATGAGCTACCGGGAGGTCGCCGAGCGGCTCGACGTGCCGGTCGGCAGCATCGGGCCCACCCAGGCGCGGTGCCTGCGTAGGCTGCGGGAGTGCCCGGCGATCGTCGAGTTTCTCGGAGCTTCCACCATCGGCACGAAACGGGGGTGAACCGGATGGACCCGTGGCCGCCGGCGGATGACGAGGCACTCACGACGGAGCTGGGCGCGGCCCTGTGGGACACCGGGCCGGTCTCGGAGGCGTACCTGAGCGCGGCGCTGGCCGCGTTCACCTGGCGTACCGCCGACGCGGAACTGGCCGTCGCCGAGCTGACGTTCGACTCGGCGGTCGACGCCGAGCTGGCCGGCATGACCCGTTCCGCGGCGTCCGCGCGGACGCTGTCCTTCCGCGCCGGGTCGGTGCTGGTGGAGATCGAGGTGACCGACGCCGGGATCGTCGGGCAGCTCTCCCCGTCCGGTGGCGGACGGGTCAGTGCCCGGACGGCCGCCGGCACCTACGACGAGGCCTCGGTGGACGCCGTGGGTTTCTTCTCGCTGGGCGTCCCACCACCGGGCCCGGTCCAGTTGTGTGCGCGCACGGTCGGCTACGCGGTGTCCACCGCCTGGGTCAGTCTGCGCTGAACGGCGGCGGCCGGAATCCGGCCCCGACCCGACCGACGACGGTGGGGCGCGAGCCGTCCGGCCCGCGCCCCACCCCCGGTGGCGACGAGGTCACCCCCGCTGCTCGGCCGCCAGCAGGTACTGCACCCCGCCGAGGTCGGCCCGCTCGGTGCCGTCGGCGTCCGGCCCGAACTGGGTCACGTTGAGCGCGGTCTCCTTGTCCAGGACGGTGTCGGCCGAGAAGGCCAGCGAGAATTCGAGGCGCTCACCGGGCTTCAACACCAGCCCGCTGATGCTGGCCTTCGTCGGTTCCACGATCTCCAGCTCGGTCGTGCCGACCTGACGGACTCCCGTGCCGACCTTGCCGGCGGCCTGCCAACGCTCGAACAGGGTGGGGCCGAGGTCGACGAAGACCCGGGCGCCCCGGGCCTGCTCCGCCGGCTGGGTGAAGACCAGGTCGTTCCTGGTCTCCGCGGCGGTCACGTTGCCGATGGCGAACGGCCGGACGACCCGCGGGCCGCCCGAGACGAGTCGGACCGAGTCGACGTTGCGCCAGGCGATGTTGTTGTTGTACTGGGTGTTGACGCTGGTGCTCGGGCCCTCGAAGGTCATCGGGTCGGTGGGCGACACCCAGCGTGCCAGCAGGCAGAAGTGGCCCGGTCCGGGCACCCCGGTCCACGGGATCGTCACCGTGGTGACGCCCGGGTAGACGGGCACGCTGACCGCGCCGATCTGGGTCCAGTGCGTCGGCCAGGTGGCACCGCCGCCCGGCGTCGTCCGGTAGACCCGCAGCACCCCGTTGTCGATGCCCGAACCGTACGGGCCGTTGTTGCGGACCTTCAGGAAGAGGAAGTTGGTGACGCCGACCCTCGGGTTCTGGCTGACGGAGCACTCCACCGCCGTCGGGCAGACCTTGATGTCGGGGCTGGCCCACAGGGGGCCGTACGAGTGTGGCTGGATGCCGGTGTCGGCGGCGACGTCCTTCATGTAGACGTCGGTGCGGGCCGCCACGGCGGCTCTGCCCTGCGGTGCCTCGCCGGGTGCCGCGGCGGCTGCGGTGACCGCCAGCAGCCCGGCCAGTGCCGCGCCCGTGAGGACGGCCAGCGTCGAGCGGCGGACGCGCTTTCCTACCTTGCCCATGACAGGTTCTCTCCCATCGGCGGGGGACGCCGAGTCCGGCGTGTTGCGGTGCCGTGTCGACGTGATGACGTCGTTGAAGAGCCGTGGACGTGGCGGGAAATACCGTCGCGGGGCCGGCCAGCAGATGACGCCAGGACCGGCAAATAAGACAGCCGTCGATGTCTGCCGCGCCTGCGGTCCGGGCGGGACCGGGGAAGTCCCGGCGTGTTGCGATTCCCTCGGTGGTGATTCGGAACGGAGATCCCGGCCAGCGGTTCCGCAGTCTTCACCAGGGCGGTAATCCGGAAAAGAGGCTGGCCGGCCCCGGTGGCGGGGTGTCGCCCGAACGACACGTTGCTTTCGACGTGATCGCGACCACTGCCGGGCGTAGGGGTGTACTAGGGTTGCACCTATGGATCTGAGTGACAGCGCCTCGCAGGTGACCGCTACCCGACACGGTCCAGCGGAGGGCAACTCGTCGACACCGATCCGGCTCCATGCGGCGAACATTCACAAGCGGTACGGCAAGAACCATGTCCTGAAGGGCGTCGATCTCACGGTACGCGCCGGCGAGGTGGTCGCCATCATCGGCGCCAACGGCTGCGGAAAATCGACGCTCATGAAGATCTGTGCGGGTCTCGTCAGCCCGTCCAGCGGCGTGGTGGACGTGGACGAGAGCATGGCCTACTGCCCTCAGCAGGCAGGGCTCATGGGTTTCCTGACCGCCGACGAGCACTTCGCGTTGTTCGGTGCCGGGCACGGGATGGGCCGAAGCGAAGCCCAGGCCACCGGCCGGCAGCTCGCGAAAAGCCTGGCCTGGGACGGCGGCATGACAACGCAGGCCAGGCATCTTTCCGGCGGGACCCAGCAGAAACTCAACCTCATTCTCGCCGCGCTGACCGATCCCGACATCCTGCTGCTTGACGAGCCCTATCAGGGTTTCGACCGGGGCAGCTACATCGACTTCTGGGACTGGGTGTTACAGCGACGTGACGCCGGCAAGTCGACGCTTGTCATCACGCACATGTTGAATTCACTCGATCGGGTCGACGGCGTTCTCGATCTCGGAGCGAAGGCGGCCGCCGACTCATGACCAAGCTTTTCACCGTTGCGGAGATGATGGGTCGGGATCTCACCCGGCGGCGTGTAGCCCTCGCGCTGCTCGCATTCGTTCCACTGTTGTTCTACATGGCCCGTCATGACGGTAATCCCGAGAAGGCGATTCGTTTCGCCGGTCTCGGCCTGGCCTGGGCGGTGAGTACGGCCGGCCTCTTCCTGAGCAACACGACAAAGGCCGTGGAGCGGCGGCTACGCCAAATCGGCTACCGGCCGGCGCACCTCTACCTCGGCACGCTCACCGCGCTGCTGACACTGGGCGCCGTCCTCGCCACGGTCTACTGGGTGCTCATCTATCTCGACCAGGACAACCTGGCCCGGCCCGGCGCGGTCGCCATCGAGTTCGGGCTCACGATCGTGGTCGCCGCCCCACTGGGCCTGCTGATCAGCGCCGTCGCCCCCCACGATCTGGAGGGCACCCTCGTCCTGATCTCGATCACCGGGTTGCAGTTCCTCGTCGAGCCGGACCAGAAACTCGGCAAGGCCCTGCCGTTCTGGTCGACTCAACAGGTCGGGACCTTCGGTCTCGACGGCGGCGACCCGGAGTACCTTCGCAAGGGGCTCCTGCACGGCGCCCTGTACTGCATCGGCCTCATTCTGGTCACGGCGGTGCTGGCCAGCGTGCGGCTACGACAGCGCAAGCACATGCAGATGCGGACGGCCGTCCGGTAGGAGTGGCCGTGCGGGCGTGGCGCGCCACGCCCGCACGACGCTCACACCACCTTCTGCAGGTCGAACGACACGTCGTTCGGCGGTGCCACCAGCAACGGAAGCCGCTCCGCGTGGTTACGGGCCTGCCGGCGGCGGCGCTCCAACTCGGCCATGCGTCGTATGCACTCGTCACGCGCGGGTGACCCGAAGCCGGTCTCCGGCGCCGCGGTCAGCGAGGCCGCCCAGGCCCGGTAGCGGTAGAGCGGCCGGCGCAGGTTGCGGATGCGGTAGAGCCAGGCGACCCGCAGTTGGAAGTCCGTGTCGGAACCGAAGGCTGCGGTGCCGTCGAAGCCGTTGAGCCGGGTGAAGACCTCGCGCCGGACGACCGTCGCCGGGTGCAGCGCGACCGTCTTCCGGCCGAACCGGTGCACGAGGTTGCCGTTGCGCGGCATGTGCCGTACCCCCTGCGGGTTGCCCGACGCATCGATGACGCGGTACCCGCAGCCGACCAGATCGGCCCGGCCCCGCTCGAGCACGGCCAGTTGGCGGGCGAAGCGGTCGGGCTCGCTGACGTCGTCGGCATCCTGGAAGCCGATGTACGGCGTGGACACCGATTCGACCACCGCGTTCTTCAGTCGCAGCGGTCCGGCGTTGCGGGACGCACGCAGCAGCGTGAGCCGTGGATCGTCCCTCCAGGGTTCGAGCGCGGTGATCCAGTCGTCGTCCGGCGAGTGGTCGTCCGCGACCACGAGCCGCAGGTCCCGATGGGTCTGCCCGAGCACGGAGGCGACCGACTCGGACAGGTAGGTGGCGCAGCGGAAGTGCGGCACGATGACGGTCAGCAGGGGTTCCCCACCCATCAGGCGCCGACCGGCATCGACTCGCTCCGCACCGCGTCGATGTGCGCCCGTAGCCCCTCCCGGAGGGGGACCGACGCGCGGAAGCCCAGCGCCTCGGCCGTACGGGTGACGTCGGCACGGGTGGACACCACGTCGCCCGCCCGGTGGGGTTCGACGCGGACGTTCGCCGGGCGGCCCATCAACTCACTGATCAGATCGATGATCCCGGTGACCGAGATCTGCTCACCGGTGCCGACGTTGCACACCCGGCTCGGGCCCGGCACGTCGACCGCCGCCGCCACGGCGCGTACCGCGTCCGTGACGAAGACGAAGTCGCGACGCTGCGAGCCGTCGCCGAAGACCCGGATCTCCCGGCCGTCGTGGACCGCGGAGATGATCCGTGAGATCAGCATGTCGGGCCGTTGCCGCGGGCCGTACACCGTGAAGAACCGCAGCGCCACACTGGTCAGCACGGAGGCGGGGCGCGCCGCGTAGGCCAGCGCGAGGTGTTCCGCCGCCAGTTTGGTGACGGCGTACGGGGAGATCGGTGCGGGAGGTTGGTCCTCGGTCATCGCCCCGTCCGGCTGGTTGCCGTAGACGCTGGACGACGAGGCGATCACCAGTCGTCGTAGTCCGGTCTGCGCACCTGCCTCCAGGAGCCGCCTGGTGACGATCACGTTCGACTCGACGTAGTCGTCGAAGCGGTCCCACGAGGGCCGCACCCCGGGCAGCGCGGCGAGATGGACCACCGAGGAGACCCCGTCGAGCAACGGACGGATGTCCGTGGTGCGCAGGTCGGCGACGACGTGCCTGCCGCCCGCAGGCCCGGGCTGGGGCCGCAGGTCGACGCCGATCACCGGCTGGCCCCGGCTGCCCAGGTACTCGACCAGGTGTCGCCCGATGAACCCGGCGGCACCGGTCACCAGCACCGTACGCCGTGGGTCGTGAACCGTCATTTCCGTGCCCTCCCTGGTCTGGGGACGTGCGTGGCGGTGGACTCTCAGCTGCGCCGGACCGACAGCGTGTGGGCCAGGTCGGTCAGCGCGCCCCGCACCTCTGCGGCGATGGGCAGGGAGTCGAGCGCCGCCACCGCCTGCTCGGTGCGGGCGTGGATCATCTCTTCGACCGTCCGCAACGCGCCGGTGTCCCGCACGATGTCCCGCAGCCGCAGTGCCTCCCGCTCGCCGAGGCGCGGGTTGCCGTGCCACCGGGATATCTCGGCGGTCTGGGTGGCATCCGCCCGTTCCCTGGTCAGCGCCATGAGCACGGTGGACTTCCCGCTGCGCAGGTCGCTCAGGGTCGACTTGCCGGTGACCGCGTCGTCGCCGAACACGCCGAGAACGTCGTCACGCAGTTGGAACGCCTCACCGATCGGGACGCCGAACCGGGAGAGCTGGTCCACCTCGGGTCGGGTCGCGCCGGCCAGCATCGCGCCGATCTGCAGCGGACGCTCCACGGTGTACTTCGCCGACTTGTAGAGCAGGATCGTCAGGCAGTCGGCCAGGTCGGCCCGGACGGCCTCGCCGCGGACGTCGAGATACTGCCCGAGCAGCACCTCGACGCGCATGCTCTGGAGCAGCCCGGCCGCCGCCGTCACCCGCTCCGGAGGCAGGCCGCAACTGTGGAACGCCTCGTCGGACCAGGTCAGGCAGAGGTCACCCCAGAGGATTGCCGCGTTACGGCCGTAGTTTTCGGGGTTGCCACGCCAACCGAGCCGGCGGTGTGCCTCGGCCATGGTGACGTGCAACGTCGGATTGCCCCGCCGGACGTCGCTGTCGTCCATGATGTCGTCGTGCACCAGGGCGAAGAGGTGGAACAGCTCCAGCGCCGCGGCGGCCATGATGATGCCGGGATCCCCGTCACCGCCGAACGCCCGCCAGCCCAGGCAGCAGAACGTCGGTCGGGTGCGTTTGCCCCCCGCGAGTGCCAGGGCGCGTAGGGCGTCGACTCCGTCGCGCCACTCGGGGTTGGCGTTCATGTCCCGCCGGGCGGTGAGGAAGCTGTCGATCGTGCGTTCCACCTCGACCCTGAGCGCGGACCCGGAGAGGCCGGGCACGCCTCGGGCGGTTTCGCTGGTGGCGGTCATCTGTCCCCCGTCCGGTCGCAGGCGATGCCGACGGCAGGTAACCGGTGTCCGGTCCCGCCGGGTTGAACGGTCGCGCAGGCTGGATGCGGCAGAGCGAGGCCGACCCCCGATGTGAAGTGATCACGATCAGTGACGGCCTATGGGGGGTGGCCTGCACTTACGTGACCCCTCGTGGCTGACTGGGTATCCACTGTAGCCGATCGGTGGGTGTCCGGGACCCCCTACTTCACTTATCCCAATTTCCCGTGTGGGGCGTTTTGTTCTTCTAGGGGGTTGACTAGAGTCGATTGACCGTGGATTGTTGTGCGAGCGAAAATTGACCGATCCGGACGGTGGGGGAGCGGTATGGAGCGGGTCGTGCTACTCGACCACGATGGCCAAGCCGTTGGTGAGCAGGACAAACACACTGTCCATGACGGACACACACCGCTCCACCTCGCATTTTCCTGTTACGTCTTCGGCAATGACGGGCGCTTTTTGATGTCGCGCCGATCGTTGCGGAAAAAGACGTGGCCAGGTATCTGGACCAACAGCTTCTGTGGTCATCCCGCCCCAGGTGAGGCGATGACCGACGCCGTCCACCGGCGGGCGTCCGCTGAGCTGGGCCTCACGCTGAGCGACCTTCGTCTGGCGCTGCCCCGCTTCCGCTACCGCGCCGAACTCGACGGTGTGGTCGAGAACGAGCTGTGCCCGGTCTACGTGGCCCGCGCGGTGGGCGACCCGGTGCCGAACCCGGACGAGGTCGACCAGGTCGAGTGGGTCGAATGGGACTCGTTCCGGGGCCGGGTCCGGACCGACCCGACCCTCTCCCCGTGGTGCCGGCTGCAGGTCGACGAACTGGCGGGGCTCGGCCCCGTGCCGGGCGAGTGGCCCACCGGCGACGCCGCCGAGCTGCCTCCCGCAGCCCGAGCCGCAGTCGCCGGGCACGGCTGACCAGATGACGTCTCACGAACCGCGGACGGCTGCGACGAACTGGGCGCGTTACGTGGCCTACGTCGGCGGCCACCGGCGCTGGTTCCTGCTCCTGGCCGCGCTCATCCCCCTCGACGTCGGCACCCAGTTGGTGGCGCCGCAGGTCGTGCGCCGGTTCATCGACGCGGCGGTGGGCGGCCGGTCGCAGGCCGAGCTGGCCGGATACGCCATGGTCTTCGTGGTGCTCGCGGTCGTGCGGCAGGTGCTGTCGACGGGCACCGGCTGGGTCTCCGGCCGGGTCGCCTGGCGGACGACCAACGAGGTGCGTCACGACCTGCTCGCGCACGTGCTGCGGCAGGGACCGACGTTCTTCCTCCGGCACCCACCCGGGGAACTGGTCGACCGGATGGACGGCGACGTCACGCGGCTGGCCAAGCTGATGTCCGAACTCGTGCTCGACATCGCCGTCCAACTGCTGATGATCATCGGCATCGTCGTGGCGCTGTTCCTGCTCGACTGGCGGTACGGCGCGCTGTTCACCCCGCTCGCCGTGGTGATGCTCCTGCTGCTGCGGCGTCTGCTCGGCCGCGCGGTGCCGCTCATCGCCGACCGCCAGCGGGCGGAGGCGGGCCTGCTCGGCTATCTCGAGGAGAACCTGACCGGGCGGGAGGACCTCAACGCCAACGGCGGGACGACGCACGCCCTCCAGACGGCCTGGGAACGGATCACGCACCACTACCGGCTCGCCCGGCGGGCCGCCCGGGCCACGGTCACCTGGCCGGCGGCCGTCCAGGTGCTCACCGCCGTCAACCTCTGCGCGGCGCTGGCCACCGGCGTGTGGCTCAGCCAGCACCGGGGGGCCAGCGTCGGCACCGTCTTCGCCGGGCTGTCGTACGCGATCCTGCTGCGGATGCCCCTGGTCAGCATCACCTCGCGGTTCCAGGACGTGGAGAACGTCCTGGGCAGCGTCCGCCGCATCGAGGAACTGTTCGGCGAGGCCCACATCGTCCCCGACGGCGGCGACGCCCTTCCGCCCGGACACGGCGCGGTGAGCTTCACCGGCGTCACCTTCGCCTACGACGACCGTCCGGTGCTGTCGGACGTCTCGTTCACGATCCCCGCCGGCCGTCGGGTGGCGCTGGTCGGACGCAGCGGCGGCGGGAAGTCGACCATCCTGCGGATGCTGTTCCGCCAGTACGACCCGCAGGCCGGGACGGTCTCGATCGGCGGGGTGGACGTCCGGCAGCTGGACGTCGTCGCGCTGCGCTCCCGCATCACGCTCGTCACCCAGGACGTGCACGTCATAGCCGGCACCCTGCGCGACAACCTGACCTTCTACGACGACCGGTGGTCCGACGAGGAACTGCTCCGGTCGGTGGAGGAGGTCGGCCTGGGCACCTGGTACGCCGCCCTGCCCGAAGGTCTCGACACGCGGATCGGACCGGGGGGAGCCGGGCTGTCGGCCGGCGAGGAGCAACTGCTCGCGCTGGCCCGGGCACTGCTGACCGACCCCGACATCGTGCTCCTCGACGAGCCGTCGGCCCGCCTGGACCCGCATGCGGAGCGGCGGCTGCGCCGGACGATGGAACGGTTCATCGAGGGCCGCACGGCGCTCGTCATCGCGCACCGGCCCGAGACGCTCACCATCGTCGACGACGTGATGGTGGTCGAGGAGGGGCGGGTCGTGAGCCTGACGCCCCGGCCCGACCCGACGGGCGGCACCGACGAGCCGGCCGACCAGCGGTTCCCCGTGGGGCGGTCCTGACATGACCACGACGAACGGCGGCCGGGCACGCCTGCTGTTGGCCGGTCGCGGACGCCGGTACGCCGTGCTCACCGCCGTGTGGGCAGTGCTGCGCCTGGGCATGCTCGCCCTGGGACTGTTGATGCAGATGGCATTCGACTCCCTCAGTGGACAGTCGGCCGCCGGCCTGAACCTGTGGAGTGTCGTCGCGCTCGTCGCCGGCATCGAGGCCGCACGCATCTCGCTGCAGTTCAGCACGGTCGTGCCCTGGCTCGAACCGCGCATGCAGTACCACACCGTCGGCGCGTTGCGGATGTCGCTGTTCGAGTCACTGCTCGAACCGCCACCGCAGGCCGCCCACGGCAGCGTGGGCGAGGCGGTCGCGACCGTCGGCACCGACGCCGCCGACGCCGGCTTCTTCGTGGTGTGGTCACCGATCAACATCGCCCGCTGGCTCTTCGCGGTCGCCGCGATCACCATCATGATGCGCATCGACGTGCTCATCACACTGAGCATCCTCGGGCTCTTCGTGCTGATCGTGGCGCTGATGCGCCTGGTGCACGGGCGGATGGTGGCCTACCGCGAGCAGAGCCGCGCCCAGACCGCACGGGTCACCGAGGCGCTGCGCGAGGTGACGGGTGTGGCGCTGGGCGTGCAGGCCGCGCGGGCCGAGAAGGCGGTCACCCGGCACCTCGACCGGCTCAACGCCGACCGGGCCAGGGTCGCCATCGCCGAGGAACTCGCCGTCGTCGTGCAGCGCAGCACCCTGCTGAACGCCGCTCCGCTCGGCACCGGGGTCGTGCTGCTGATCGCCGCCCCGGCCCTCAGCAGCAACCGCCTGTCCATCGGCGACATGGTGCTGTTCACCTTCTACCTCCAACTGCTCGTCGACACCCTCGCCTCCCTCGGCGTGCTCACCGTCCAGTTGCAGCGCGTGCTCGTCGCGCTGCGCCGGATGACGGCGATCACGGGTGGCCGGCTGCACCCCCGGCACGGGATGGACCTCGATCACGGCCGGCCCGGTGCGATGACCGGTGTCCCGCCGCGGCAACCGCCCCCGCCGCCCGCCGCGGGCCCGCCCACGATCACGGTCACGGACCTCACCGCCCGGCACGAGGGCGCGGCCCACGGGCTGGCCGGCGTCGGCTTCACGATGCCGGCCGGGCAGCTGACGGTGGTGATGGGCCAGGTCGGCTCGGGCAAGACCACGCTGTTGCGTGCCCTGCTCGGCCAGGTGCCGGGGGCCACCGGTGAGGTGCGCTGGGACGACGTCGCGCTGCCCGACGACCGCCGCGCGGTGCTCGTGCCGCCCCGGTGCGCATACACGCCGCAGGTGCCGCGACTGTTCACCGGCACCATCCGGGAGAACATCCTGCTCGGGCTGCCGGAGGACCGGCTGGCCGAGGCGGTGTCCCGGTCGGCGCTCGACGCCGACCTGACGGCGATGCCCGACGGGCTCGACACGGTGATCGGGCCGCGCGGCCTGCGCCTCTCCGGTGGCCAGGCACAACGGGTGGCCGTGGCGCGGATGCTCGTGCGACGTACCCCGTTGGTGCTGTGCGACGACGTCTCCAGCGCACTCGATCCCGAGACGAGCGACGCCCTGTGGGAAGGGATCCTCCGCGACGGCGGCAGCACCGTCCTGGCGGTGTCCCACCGGCCCGAGGTGCTCCGCCGGGCCGCCCTCGTCGTCGTCCTGCACGACGGTCGGCCGACGGCGGCCGGGGCCCCGGAAGACCTGCTCGACAGCTCCGAGGAGATACGCCGGCTCTGGTCCGCCGCCCACGACTGACCCCATCCGGAGGTACCGATGTTCGAGCTTGTGACCCGGCCGGTCCGGTGGGCGATCCGGCGCGGCTACCAGCCCGCCGAGGGCGATCCACCGCCCACCGAGTGCATCGTGGTCCACCCCGGACCGACCGTCGCCCGGTCCGGAATCGGGGCCCGGGCGGTTGCCGCGGCGCTCGGCGACGGCTTCGCCGGTGGGTTGGCGTTGGTCCTGCCGACCTACGTGGGTCGCGCACCGCTGTCGAGCCACCGCGAGAGCGTCGAGGAACTCGTCAGTCAGCTCACCGATCTCCCCCCGACGGTGGCCGCCCGCCCGCTCGTGCTGGTCGTCGGCATGCAGTACCGCGACGACCAGCACGACGAGGCGGTCGAGCGGTTGAGCCGGCTGAGCGAGGTCGCGGCCTTCCCGGGCGGGCTGACCTTCGTCGGCATCGCGATGCCACAGGCCGGGAAGAGCCGGATGCTCAACGCCGCGTTCGCGATGGCCACCGGCCTCGGCCTGGCCGGCGTGGCGTGGGTCGACGACGACGTGACGTTCAGCACCGGCTGCATCGGCCGGCTGTTCGAGGACTTCCTCGCCCGTGACGCCCGGGGCTCGGTCGGGGCGAGCAAGGTGCCCCAACCCAACCCCTACGCGGCGGCCCGGCTGCTGCACCGGGGCAAGGGGATCACCAAGACGCCGAAGTTCAGCTACCCGCACGGCTGCTGCATGGTGGTCGACGCCGACCTGGTGGCCCGGGGCATCCCGGACCGCTACACCTGCGAGGACGACTACTTCTGCTTCGCGCTACTCGACCCCCGCGACGAGAACCCGCTGCACCGTACGCACATCGTCGCGGACGCCGTGAGCTACCACCTGACCGGCGGCCCGGCGGGCGAGATCAGACAGCGCGTCAACCGCTCGCTGCTGACCGCTGCGGTGTTGATGGCCGACTTTCCCGCCGACGTCGCCGGTCGGTACTGGCGCATGTACTTCTACGGGCTGTGGCCGCTGGCACCCGCCGCCCGGGGCCAGGGGGTCCGCTTCGCGGCGAAGAAGTGGCTGCTCAAGTCGATCCACTTCGGCTGGTTCTCGACGGTGGCGTTGGGGCTGGCCGTACGCGGCCTCGCCGGCCGGCCCCGACGCGAGATCCCCTGGTCGGCATACAAGAAGCACGCCAAACCAACGGCCTCGTCGGTCCCGTTGTCTCCCACGACCTCCGGAGGGGAACGCGCATGACAGACATCGCGAAATACATCAAACAACGGGCACAGGGCAAGGGTGTCCTCAACGTGCTCAGCGGAGTGTCCCGCACCTACCTCAACGGCACCGGAACCAAGACGCTCAGCGACGCCGCCTGGCTCAAGCAGAAGTCCAGCCGTACGCCACCGCAGTTCAGCATGATCGCGATCGAGACGATGAGCGGCTGCAACTACCGCTGCTCGTTCTGCCCCATCGGCACCATCAAGATGCCGTCCGGCCGGATGTCGATGGAGCTCTACGAGTCGCTGCTCGACCAACTCGCCGACTTCACCGGCGTCATCCACCCGTACCTGTTCAACGAGCCGCTGCTGGACCGGCGGCTGCCCGAGATGGTGCGGATGGCCAAGGAACGCACCAGGGCGTCGATCTCCATCCAGACCAACGGCTCCAAGCTCACCGAGGAGTTGGCCGACGAGCTGACGAAGTACGCCACCGTCGTCGTCAACGACTACACCACCGACCTGTCGGTGCTGGAGAAGGTCCGCCGGTACCCGGCACGACCCGAACTGGTGCTGGTCGACCGCGACCCGGACGCCACCCTCACCAACCGGGCCGGCAACGTGCTGGGGCGGCCGACCGTACTGCTCAACCAGTTCTGCGTACGGCCGTTCAACGAGTTCTACATCACCCACGACGGCCGCGTCGTCCTGTGCTGCCAGGACTGGAGCGTGCAGGAGGTCATGGGCAACGTCAACGACAACACCATCGAGGAGATCTGGAACAACGACAGGTACACCGCCCGCCGCGCGAGCCTGCTGCGAAAGGAGCGGACCGACCTATGCGCGAAGTGCGACTTTCCGGGAATCTGAGCACGGTCCCGGCTGCCGCCCCGGTGCTGACGGCGCTCCGGGCACAGGCCCCCGGGCTGCTGCACGTCGTGGATCCGTACAAGGTGCCGCTGGCCGAGGCGGTCGAGAAGGCTCGGGCGATGGCCGACCTCGGTCATCCCGCGCTACTGGTCGGCAGCACCGACAACCCCGCGTTCGACCAGCAGGTGGCCCCCTACGTCGCCGAACTGCGCGAGCGGACCGACCTGCCGCTCATCCTGCACTTCCCGTCGATACCCGGACGGGGCGCCCCGCTCTGTCCGGGCGCCGACGCGGTGCTGGTGCACGCGGTGCTGAACTCGGTGCGGTCCTTCTTCGTCACCGGTGGCCTGGCCGCGACCGCCCGCACCGCGACCGCGCTCGGGGAGGACGGACCCGAACTGCTGCGCTCGGCGTCGTTCGCCTTCGGCACCGACGGCAAGACCCACGAGGCGGTCGGCGCCCTCCCGGCGGCCGAGGACGGCGTCGAACTGCCCCGGCTGGTGGCCGCGGTCGCCGCCGCCGACTTCGACCTCGCCTACCTGCTCTACCGGCACGGCCGGGTCCCCGACCGGGTCCTGCGTGCCTACCGGCGCGGCCTGGCACCCCAGCAACTGCTCTTCGTCGGCGGCGGGGTCAGCTCGTACCGTCAGGTCCGCGAGTACCACGACTGCGGCGTCGACTGGGTCGTCGTCGGCAACGGCCTGGAGACCGCCGACTGGCGGGACACCCTGCACGGCATGTCCGGCCGTCCGGGCGGACGGCCCGGCAGCGTCGGCGACCCCGCCGTCCCCCCGGCACTCGCCGCCGCGTTGCAGCGCGGGCTGCGCCGGCCCGTACGGTCCGATCCGGCAGGTCGACAGGCCTACGCCACGAACGTCGGTCGGCTGCACGAGCTGCTGCCGGCCGTGGTGACCCCGGTGACCTCGGCCGAGGAGGTCGCGCACGTCCTGCGGACGACCCGTGCGGCAGGCACACCCGTCGCGGTGCGGGGAAGTGGACACTCCTTCGGCCGGCAGGGCCTGTCCGACGGCGGGGTACTGATCGTCGGTGAGCCGGGGGACCCCGCCGTCCGGGTGCTCGACGACGGCACCGCCGAGGTGTCCGCCCGGGCCCCCTGGTACGCCGCCGAGCTGGCCCTGAACGCACAGGGACGCAGTATCCCGGTGCTGACCAACCATCTGACGGTCTCCATCGGCGGCACCCTGTCGGTCGGCGGCTACGGCGAGGGCACGATCACCCACGGCGGCCAGGTCGACCTGGTCCAGCGGTTCCGGCTGATCCTGCCCGACGGGCAGGCCCGGTGGTGCTCGCCCGTCGAACTGCCCGAGCTGTTCCGGTACGGCATCGGCTCGCTCGGCACCCTGGGCGTGCTGGACCGGGTGGTGCTGCGCACCATCGACCACCAGCGGCACACCACCATCGCGACGTGCCGGCACCCGTCGCTGAGCGCCCTGGTCGAGAGCATCGGGTGGATGGCCGAGGAGCAACGGTCGCCTGTCGACCTCTTCTCCGCCCAGCACTACGAGGGCGGTTTCATCGCGACGTACGGGATGCGGGGCGACGCCCCACTGCCGGAGCGACTCCGCGGACAGGTCGAGACCCGGGTCGAGGCGGACTGGCCGTTGCGGTCGATGCGCGAGTCGCGGCGCAACCCGGCCGACCCGTCGGTGCACTTCATTTGGGCCGACTACTGCCTGTCGCTGCCGACCGCCGTCGCGTTCGCCCGGTTCCTCGACGCGGAGATCCTGACGAGCCCCGGCTACCGGGAGGGCGCGGGGCGGCTGCTCATGCTCGGCGTGCACCACCCGGAGCAGCGTCCGGGCGTGCCGTTCACCCCGGCGGCCGGTCTGCGGGGCCTGGCGCTCGGCTTCGGGCTGTACTTCAGCGTCCCGCGCGGGGACCGGCCCGCCGTCGACCGGGTGCAGGGCCTGCACCGTCGGGTGCTGGCCGAGTGCCTCGCGCTCGGCGGGCGGCCCTACCTCGCCGGCTGGTACGACCTGGACGAGGCGGACCTGCGGTCGATGTACGGCGACGACCTCACCACCCTGCGCCGGCTACGCCGGGAGCTGGACCCGCAGGGTCTGTTCAATCCGGGACTGCTGGCATGACACCGCGAGCGCGACGGAGGGAGTGGGCATGACCCGCAGCGTGCAGGTCATCTCGATGCGCACCTGGGGAGAGCTGGGGAACCTCCTGGCCGGCCGGACACTCGCCGCGACCCTGGCCGCCGGCCTCGACGACGTCGACGTCACCGTCGTCGAGGCCGAGACGATCTTCCCGCAGTTCGCCGAGGCCGGGGCCGCCATCCGTGAGCTGGTGGCGGCCCGGCTGCCCGCCGACGAGGTCCGGGCCGGCTACCTGCGCCTGATGGCCGACTTCACCAGCCGGCTGCCGGGCGGCCTGGACGACGACCCGGTGCCGACGGCGACCGCCGACCGGCTGACCGCCGTCGTCGAGCACTTCTCCCGGACGAAGCCGGACCTGGTGATCGGCACCAAGGGGGTGATCTCCCGGCTGAGCCACGCCGCGCTGCGGGTCGCGGACTTGGCGATCCCGGTGGTCAACTACGTGACCAACGAAGGGCTGCTCCGGCTGCCGGTGCACCGGGCCCCGCACCTGCCGGTGCACCTGGTGCAGTTCGACCGGGCCAGGGACTATCTCGTCCACGAGCACGGGTACCGGCCCGAGCGGGTCGTGCCGGTCGGCCGGCTGCTCGCGCAGGCCCAGGCCGCCCAGGTCTTCGAGGGCGCCGCGCAGGGTGGCCGCATCGGTGGCACCGACGCCGATGCCATCGAGTCGGCGCTGGCCGAGGCGCGTACCCGGGTCCTGATCCTGTCCAACCGGGGCGGACGGGAGTATCTCGCCGCCGTCGAGCGGATCGCCGACGCCCATCCCGCCGCGGCGCTGGTCTTCATCGCGTACAACAATCCGGCGCTCGCCGCCGAGGCCGCCGAACTGCTCACCGAGTTGAAGGTGCCGGCCTGGCAGACCTTCGACCGGCTGGCGCAGGGCGACTACCTGCGGTATCTGTCCTGGCTCCACGCCGCCGATGCGCCGCTGTTCATCTCCAAGACCGGACCGAACTCCATGCTGGAGGGGCTGTACTTCGGCATCCCGCAACTGCTGGTGCGCTCCGGCCTACCGATGGAGGAGTGGGTCGGCCCGTTCCTCGCCGAACACGAGGTCGGCCGCGGCTTCGACCGGATGGAGGACCTGGTCGACGTCGCCGTGCGTTGGCTGGGCGACCCCGACGAACTGCCCCGACGCCGTCACCTGGCCACCACCCTGGCCCGTACGCTGCTCGACCCGGACCGGGCCCGACGGCGGACCGTGGCCGCCGTCGCCGCGGTGCTCGACGGCGGGCCGGTGCGGATCGACGAGGAGGAACCGTGCTCTCCGGAGTGAGCGGCCTGGACGACGAGTGGGCGGTCGCGCAGCGCGTCCTGCTGGACCGGGTCACCGACCGGCTCGCCGGGATCGGCATGACCCCGGCCGGGCTGGAGTACGTCCGGCAGATGAAGGGCTATCCCCGCATCCCCTACTTCGCCTCCCTCTGGGTGCCGGACCCGGCACTACGGCAGGAGTTGGGGATCGCGATCTGCACCCACGCGATGGGGATCAAGCTCGTCGACGACCTGATGGACGGTGACCAGCCGATCCGGCCCTGGGACCAGATCCTCGGCATGTTCCTCACCCAGAGCAGCACGGCGACCTTCGGGGCCCACCACCGGCCGGCCGAGGTGCTGCGCGTCTTCGACGAGGACTACGGGGTGATCTGGCGGGAGCAGATCAACGAGGCGGAACGCCCGGCACACGACCTGGACAGCTGGATCCACTACGCCAGCATCAAGTCGGGTCGGATGATGATGTGCTACGCCTCCGCCGCCTGCCTGGCCGCCGACGTCGTGGACCGGCTGCCCGCCGCGCGCGCGTTCTGCGAGGCGTTCGGTGTCCTGTTCATGATCGGTGACGACATCCGTGACCACCGCGACCTCGGTGAGGCCGGTGGCAACCTGTGCCACCTGATCCGCAGCGGTCGGGTGAGCCGCGACGCGGCTGTCGCGGCAACCCGCTGGTGGCGCGCGCAGGCGCTGCGCGCCCTGGCGGAGTTCCCGCCCGAGTTCCCGATCGCCGGCTTCATGGCCGACTTCGCCGACCGCCTGATCACGTTTCTGCTGGAGGACGACCGTGTTGACATTTCCTGAGTTCAAGGCCGAGATGGACGCCAGCCAGGCGCGGGTGGTCCAGCGGTGTCTCACCGAACTCACCAGTCTGGGCATGTCCCGACAGGGGCTGGATTTCGTGCGCGAACTCCCCGGCTACCCGCGTACGCCGTACTACACGACGTTGTGGGTGCGCGACCCCCGGGTGCGGGCCGACCTCGGCGCCGGGGTGTCGATCCACGCGGTCGGCGTGAAGCTGATCGACGACCTCATCGACGACGATCAGCCGCTCTCGCCGCGTGACCAGATCTTCGGGGTCCAGTTGCTCTCGGTCGGCACCACGCTGCTGGCCAGCCACGAGCGCCCGGTCGAGGTGCTGAAGACGCTCGAGGACGACTACCGGGACATCTGGCGGCAGGAGATCGTCGAGGTCGCCGCACCCCGGCCGACCACCGTCGAGTCCTGGATCGCGGCAGCCCGGATCAAGGCCGGGGTGATGCTCGCCAACTACGCCGCGGTCAACTGCCTCGCGGGCGGGGTTCCCGAGATGGTGGGGCCGGCCCGGGAGTTCGGTGAGGCACTGGGCGTGCTCTACATGATCGGCGACGACGCGGTCGACTTCGACGAGATCGAGGAGCGCGACGGGAACCTCGCCCACCTGGTCGTCTCGGGCGCGGTCGACCTGACCGACGTCGCCGCCGCGATCGACGAGTGGCGCGACCGGGCCGCCGCGGCGGTACGGCAGGGCGACCCGGTGTGCGACCTGGTGCCGTTCTTCGACCACTTCGCGGTGAAGCTCAAGGGCCTGCTCAGCCGGCCGGCGGCGACCGTCTGATGACGCCACACCAACCGCTCGCCCGGCTGCTGGCCGGGAAACTGCTGGATCCGGCACCCGAGGGCGGTCAGCGGGACTTCGGCCGGCTCCACCGCCGGCAGCCGCAGGCGGTCGTCTTCCCCGCAGGCGTCGCCGACGTGCAGGAGACGGTGCGGTACGCCCTCGCCGGCGGGCTGGCGGTCGTCGCACGGGGTAACGGGTGCAGCAGCAACGGGCAGAGCCTCACCGACGGCCTGCAACTGGACACCACCGCGTTGGACCGGATCGAACTGGTCGGGGCGGCGACGGTGCGGGTCGAGCCGGGGGTGCGCTGGGGAACTCTGCACCGCTGGCTGCACGAGCACGGCCTCGCCCTGCCGGTCGTCACCAGCAACGAACACGCCACGGTCGGCGGGACGCTGTCGGTCGGCGGGTTCGGGCCGACGTCACCCTTCGTCGGCTCGGTCGTCGACCAGGTGACGGCGCTGGACGTCGTCACGGGTGACGGCGCGCTCGTGCACGCGACCGCCGACGGCCCGCACCCGGAGTTGTTCCGGTACGCGCTCTGCGGTCTCGGCCAGGTGGCGGTGATCGTCCGGGCCGACCTGCGGGTGGTCCCCGCGGAACCGGCCGTCCTGGTCCGCCGGCTCGGCGGCGACGACCTCGCCACGGTGGCGGAGCAGGTGTGGGGCGACGAGCGGCTGCGGGTGTGTCGCACGGTGTACTCCACCGCCGCCCGCCGGTGGAAGGTCGAGGTGGGCCGGGCAGCGTCGGCTGAGACGGCGGCCGGGTCGGACGAGACCCCGGTCGCCGATTACCACCAGCGGCTGTTCGAGGCGGAGGCGGGATTCTCCGTCGGCATCGCCCGCGCCCAGGTCGCCGCGGGTCTGCTGGCGGACGACGCCGAGGCGCGTCGGCTGTGGAGCGACTTCTTCCTGCCGATGGAGAAGGCCGACGCCTTCTTCGCCGGGGTCCGCGACAGGTTCGCCGACCCCGCCGTGATCCCGGTGGTCAACGGCGCGTTCCTGCGCCCCGGGGACCGGCCCCGGCCACCGCTGAGCCCGCTGCCCGCCGCCGACCGGGTACGCACGTTCGGTTTCTACTGCATCGTGCCTCCGGATCGGGTCGACGCGTACCGGGAGCACTTCGACGCGGCGGGGGCGCTCTGTCACGACCTCGGCGGCCGGGTCTACCTGCACGGCTACCACCGGGTGGAGCGGGACTTCTACCGGGCCCAGTTCGGTGCGCCGACCGTCGACCGGTGGCGGGAGGTGAAGCGCCGCTACGACCCGGGAACCGTGCTCGGCCCACGGCTGCCGATCTGAACCGTCTCGTGGCCCGGCCCGCCGGCGGGTGCCCGCCCGCGCGGTGCCGGCGGTGTCGGTTCCGGACCGGGTCACGTCGAGGGCGGTCCGATTCCACAGATGATCGACGCAAATCGATTAGTGTTGGTGCTCGCGAGGTGCACCGACACTCGGTGCCGACAGGCATCCTCGCTCCGCCGCGCAGCCCTGCGCCGTCCCCGAGGAACCACAGCCGCCATGAGACCGAAGAACTGCCTTCTCGGCGTCGCCGCGGCGGCCGTGACGCTGGCCGCCGCCCTGGGCGGCGTCAGCGTGCCCACCACGGCCTCGGCCGGCACGACCCCGTCCTCCAGCACCGCCGTGCCGAGCAGCCCGCCGCCCAGCGGGGCCGCCTGCACCGTCCGGTACTCGGCCTACACCTGGGACACCTACCTGACGAGCAGCATCACCGTCACCAACACCGGCGTCACCACGATCACCTCCTGGCGGCTGACGTTCCCGCTGCCCACCGGGCAACGCATCACCACCGGCTGGAACGCGGTGTACTCGCCGTCCAGCGGCACGGTCACCGCCCGTGGCCTGGACGACAACGTCACCATCGGGCCGGGCGGAGCGATCGCGATCGGGTTCGTGGCCGACCACGCCGGCAACACCGGCGGTCCCACCTCGTTCACCCTCAACGGGACGCCCTGCTCCCTGGGCTGAGCAGGCGGCCAGGCGACGTGGCCGACCCGCAGGTCTCGTCGGACGGAGCGCGTTCTCAGGCCGCTGCGTCGTCCGGCGAGGGCGCGGTGCGGCGCAGTTAGCGCAGGACGGCGTGGCGGCCAGCAGCAGCGCCACCTCGTCGAGGTCGACGACGTGACGCACCCCGTCGCAGAACTCCGGTAGGCCCCAGGCGGCCCGCAACGCCGTCACGAGATCGCGGTTCACGCCCACCCGCAACCGGCAACCGGCGAAACCCCGGGAACAGTCCGTCGGGTCCGGATCAGGCGGCCGCCTGCCGGGGGCAGAGCATCGGGTGCAGCAGCCGGGACAACTCGTCGACGTCGGCGACGGGTCGCGCGAAGCCCACCCGGGTCCGGCGGAGGGTGTCGGGCCGGCCGTGGGCGACGAGCAGGCCGTACCTGTCGATCCGGACCACCCGGGGCGTCTCGGTCCCGGGCAGCGTCAACCGCCGGCGCAGGTGGGCGGCGACCTGCTCGGCGTGGTGGTCGGCGAGGTCGGCCACCAGGTCGGCCTCGGCCGCGTGCAGCGGGTCGGGCTCGGCCTGCGCGTACGCCTGCGGATCGATCAGCCGCGTCGCGCCGGCACGTTCCCAGCGGGCCTCGGTCACCGCGAACCGGTGCAGCAGGAACCGGCTGCCCACGTCGAGCAGGTCACCTGTCGGTCGGGTGGCGGCGAAGTCCACCGCGGCCTGTCGTGCCTCGTCGCCGTCGAGGCGTTCGGCCCAGCCGGACAGCCAGGCCCGGCCGAGCGACGGTGCGCCGGCGGTGGGCGGCAGGTCGAGCACGTCGAGGACCGCGGCGACGTCGGTGTCCCCGGTGGATGGGGTGAGCGCCGTGGCGAGGTCGCCGAGCGCCGGCACCAGCAGCAGCACCCGGCCCTGCGGGTCGGTGGCGTGCCGGACCTGCTGCGGGCCGGGGGTGCGGGCCAGGTGGGCGAGGGCGGGCAGGTGGCCCGCGACGAGGGTGCGCACGATCTCCGCCGGGCTGGGTCGCATGATCCCGATCTCCTCAATGTAGGTTAGCCTTACCTAACTGGCAGGCTAGACCATCCGATCGGAGACGTCGAACGTGAACCACCCCCGTCCCAAGGCCCGGCTCTCCCGTGCTCTCGGCATCCCGCTGACCCGCAAGTGCGTGCGGTACTTCGAGCGGCGTCCCTACCCGCCGGGCGTGCACGGCCGCAACCGGCGCAAGACCTCCGACTACCAGGTGCGGTTGCTGGAGAAGCAGCGGTTGCGCCACCAGTACAACGTCAGCGAGGCCCAGCTGCGCCGGACGTTCGACGAGGCCGCCCGGGGCGTCGGGAAGACCGGCGAGTCGCTGGTCGCGCTCCTGGAACGGCGACTCGACGCGGTGGTGCTGCGGGCCGGGCTGGCCCGCAGCATCTACCAGGCACGTCAGCTCGTCGGGCACGGCCACTTCAGCGTCGACGGACGCAAGGTCGACCGGCCCTCGTACCGGCTGCGGCCCGGCCAGGTGGTCGCGGTGCGCGAGCGCAGCCGCGCCCTGCCACCGTTCCAGCTCGCCGCCGCCGGCGCGCACGCCGACGACCGACCCCGGCCGTACCTGTCGGTGGAGCTGACCGGGCTGCGCGTCACCCTGCTGCGCGAGCCCGCCCGGCACGAGGTCCCGGTGATCTGCGACGAGCAACTCGTGGTGGAGTTCTACTCCCGCTGAGTGGTCAGCGGCGGCCCGGTCCACCGCGCGTGCCGCCGGTACGGCGCCGGCGGGTCGCCGCCGGCCACCACCGGCCCCGGCGCGGCCCGGGTCGGCGTCGCGTCGGCGCGGGCGGCCCACGCCGTCCACAGGCGGGCATAGCTGCCGCCGGCCGTGACCAGGTCAGCGTGCGGGCCGCTCTCGACGATCTCGCCGTGGTCCATGACGACGATGTGGTCCGCGGTCACGGCCTGGGTGAGGCGGTGGGCGACGACCAGGGCGGTACGTCCCGCCAACGCCGCGGCGGCGGCCTGTTCGAGATCGCGCGCTCCTGCGCTGCCGGCTTCCGCGGTCGCCTCGTCCAGCACCACGACCGCCGGGTCGAGCAGCACCACCCGGGCGAGCGCCAACTGCTGCGCCTGCGCCGCGGTCAGTGGGTGGCCGCCCTCGCCGACCACGGTGTCCAACCCGTCGGGGAGGGCGAGCGCCCAGGACAGGGCGCCGACCCGGGCCAGGGCCGCGGTCAGCTCCTCCGGCGAGGCACCGGGTCGGGCCAGCCGCAGGTCCTCGGCGAGCGGACCGGCGAACACGTGGGTCTCCTGACTGACCAGGGCGATCGTCCGGGCGGGCAGCTCGGCGACCGGAACGCCACCCAGGGTGGCCACGCCGTGCCCGGGTCGCAGGACCCCGGCGGCGATCGACGCGACCGTGGTCTTCCCGGCGCCGGTGGAGCCGACCAGCGCGACCACCCGGCCCGCCCCGACCCGCAGGGAGACGTCACGCAGCACCGGCGTCGCCCCGTCGTAGCTGAAGCTGACGCCGTCCAGCACGAGGTCGTGCGTCGACGGCCCGGTGCCTCCCGCGCGACGGTCCGGGTCCATGCGCAGCACCCCGACGAGACGGGCGAGGCTCGCCCCCGCGTCCTGGGCTTTGTCGAAGGTGACCATCAGCTGCAGGACCGGGCCGAACAGCCGGTGCAGCAGCAACGCGGCCGCCGACACCTCGCCGAGGGTGACAGCCCCCCGGCGTACGAGCAGGAACCCCACCACCAGCACCGCCCCGAGCCCGGCCAGCTCCGCCCCGTTGATCCGTCCCACGAACCGGGTGTAGAGGGCGAACACGCTCGTCGAGAGGTCCCGGGCACGGGCGGAGGCGTCCGCGATGCCGGCGAGGTGGCGGTCCTCCAGCCGGTAGGCGTGCACCGTGGTGATGCCCTGCACGCTCTCGACGAACCGCTGGGACCGCTGCGCGACGGCGACCCGCTCGGCCGCGTAGGCCGGCGCGGCCCGGGGGAGGTACCACCGCGAACCGAGCACGTAGAGCGGGACGGCGACCGCGCCGGCCAGCCCGAGCCGCCAGTCGATGCCGACGATCGTGCCGAGGCTGATCGCCGCCAGCAACAGGGCCGAGACCAGGGTGGGCAGAACCTCGGTGACGGCCCGGTCGATGGCGCTCACGTCCGCGCCGACCCGCGAGACCAGGTCGCCCCGGCCCACCCGGTCGAGCACCGCCACGGGCAGCCGCAACGCGACGTCCAGGGTGCGTTCGCGCAGGTCGGCGAGGATGCCAGCGCCCAACCGGCGGATCAGGTGGGCGCTGACGCCGGTGGCCGCACCGCCGACGACGGCGGCGGTCACGATGAGCACGGCGACCGGAACGAGCGCCCCGGTGCCGCCACCGGCGCGGACCCGGTCGACCAGCAGGCCGAAGGCGTAGGCGGGAACGATCGCGGTGGCGGCGGCGAGCAGCCCGACGACCAGCGTGCCGACGGCGACGCCCCGGCGGGCCCGTAGCTGCGCCCCGAGCCACGCCCTGCTCTCGCGCGGGCCGGCCACGGGCAGGGTCGGGGGCGTCACCGCAGCACCGCCCGGCGGTAGCTGTCGTCGTGGGTGACGAGTTCCGCGTGCGCGCCCTCGGCGGCGACGACGCCGTCGGCGACGAACACGACCCGGTCGGTGGCGGCCAGCAACGTCGGACTGCTGGTGATGACGACGGTGCCGTACCCGCCGTCCGACCCGTGCCGCAGCGTACGGATGCCGTCGGCGACGGCCTGTTCGGTGACCGCGTCGACGGCGGTGGTCGGGTCGTGCAGGACCAGCAGCGGCGGTCCGGCGAGCAACGCGCGGGCGAGCGCGACGCGTTGCCGCTGGCCGCCGGAGAGGTTCGCGCCGCGTTCGGTGACCGGCATGCGCAGGCCCTCCGGATGCAGGTGCGCCACCTCGTCGGCGGCAGCGGCGCGCAGGGCCTCGTCGAGCCGTCCGCCGTCGTGGTCGTGGTCGTGCAGGGCGACGTTCGTGGCGAGGGTGCCGCTGAACAGGTCGGTGTGGTGCGGTTCGCTGTGCAGCAGGCGGCGCGCCCGGTCCCGGTCCACGGTCTCCAGGCGTTCGCCGCCGAGCAGGACGTCACCCGAATGGCCGTCGGGCACCGCCAGCAGCCGCGCCAGCGCCTCGGCGTCCGCCGGCCGGCGGGCCACGACGCCGACGAACTCCCCGGCGCGGACGTGCAGGTGCAGACCGGCCAGCGGGCCGTACGTCACGTCGGTCAGGCGCAGCTCGCACCCGTCGGGCGCGGCGGCGCCGGGCGGTAGGACCACGTCGGCCCGCAGGACGGCGGCGACCCGGTCCGCCGCCGCGCGGGCGGCAGCGGTCCAGCTGGGTACGACCGCGAGCACGCCGAACGGTTCGACGAGGAACTGTGCGGAGCCGATCACCGTGATGAACTGGCCGACGGTGATGCGGCCGGTGAGCGCGAACCAGCCCGCCATCAGCGCGATGCCCCCGGCGAGCAGACTGCTCAGCATGGTGGACGCGCCCAGGTACGCGTTCTGGGTCCGGGAGGCGCGCAGCGTGGCCGCCAGGCTGTGACGGCTCACCCGCCGGTACCGCTGCACCCCGGCGTCCTGCGCGCCGATGCCGCGCAGCGGGCGCAGCCCGGTGACCAGGTCGGTGGCGAGCGCGCTGGCCCGACCGGCCTGGTCCTGCTGTTCCTTGACCCGCCTGGCGATCATCGGGGCGGTGAGGGTGAGGACCGCCAGCACGACCGGGATGGCGATGAGCACGGTCAGCCCGAGCGGCGTCGAGATCAGCAGCAGCGCGACCGCGCTGACCGTGACCGCCACCAGCGCGCTGGTGACCCGCGGGATGTGGTCGAGCAGGTAGGAGGTGTATTCGGCGTCGGTGGTGGTGACGGCGAGCAGGTCGCCGGTGTGCCGCCCGGTGCGGAGCACGCGCGGGTGGAGGATCTTCGCCGCCAGTTCGACACGCAGTCGGTGGCCTTCCTCGGCGATGGCCCGTTGCAGGTGCCGCGCGCCGAAGCGGTACGTCACCACCAGGACGAGATAGACGACGGCCAGGGTCGTGGTCCAGCCGAGCAGCGCGGTCACCTCGCCGGTGGCGACGGCCCGGTCGACGATGACGCCGATGAGGATCGGCACCAGGGCCGCGCAGAGTTGGTAGACGCCGGCCAGCGCCGTGCCGGTCCAGAGGCGTCGCCCGTTGCGGGCGACCGCCCGGCGCAGGACCGCAGCGCCGGTACTGACCTTGCTCACTACGTAGAACCCCCTGGTCAACGGCTCAGGAACGTGGAGTACTTTACCGATCAAGTTTAGGTAAGCCTGTCCTTACTATGTGAGTTGGAGTACTCCGCATGCGCCCCACCCGGCTGCTCACCGGAATCGTCGCGGTCGCCACCACGCTCGCCCTCGCCGCCTGCGGCGGATCCGCCGGCACCGACGAGGAGCCCGCCGCGTCCGGGTCCGCGACGGCGACCTTCCCGCTGACCGTCACCCACGCGCTGGGCACCACCACCATCGAGAAGAAGCCCGAGCGGGTCGCCACCGTCAACTGGGCCAACCACGAGGTCCCCCTCGCCCTCGGCGTCGTCCCGGTCGGCTACGCCAAGGCCAACTTCGGCGACGAGGACGGCGACGGGCTGCTGCCCTGGGACGCCGCGCGGCTCAAGGAACTCGGCGCGTCGACCCCGGTGCTCTTCGACGAGACCGACGGCATCGACTTCGAGGCGGTGGCGAACACCAGGCCGGACATCATCCTGGCCGCCTACTCCGGCCTGACCAAGCAGGACTACGACACCCTGACCAAGATCGCGCCGGTCGTCGCGTACCCGAAGGCGCCCTGGGCCACGTCCTGGCGGGACAGCATCAAGCTGGAGAGCATCGCCCTCGGCCTGGCCACCGAGGGCGATGCCCTGATCGCGAAGATCGAGAAGCAGATGAAGGACGAGGCCGCCCGCTACCCGAAGCTCGCCGGCAGGTCGGCGATGTTCCTGACCCACCTCGACCCGACCGACCTCAGCAAGATCAGCTTCTACACCACGAACGACACCCGGGCGCAGTTCTTCACCGACCTCGGCATGACCCACCCGGAGAGCATCGCGAAGGCCTCCGCGACGACCAAGGAGTTCAGCCTCACCCAGAGCGCCGAGCAGGTGCAGAACCTCAGCGACGTGGACATCATCGTGACCTACGGCGACGCCGACGGCACCACCCTGGCCACCCTCCAGAAGGACCCGCTGCTGTCCAAGATCCCCGCCGTCAAGCGCGGCTCCTTCGTCTCCCTCCCCGGCAGCACCCCGGTCGCCACCGCCGCCAACCCGACGCCGCTCGGCGTCTCGTACGTCCTCAAGGACTACGTCGACCTGCTCGGCAAAGCCGCCGACAAGCTCTGATGACCGCTCCGACGACATCCGGGCCGGACGTCGCCCTGCGGCGACGCCCGGCCCGGACGCGCCTGACCTGGCTCCTGGTCGTCCTCGGCGCACTGGCCCTCGCCCTGGTCGCGTCGGTGGCCTTCGGCTCCCGGATCGTCGGCTGGGCCGACATCACCGCCGCGCTCGGCGGCACCCAGGACACCCTCGACCAGGCGGCCGTCGTCAAACGCCTGCCCCGTACGGCGCTCGCCGCCCTCGTCGGCGCGGCCCTGGCCCTGTCCGGCGCCGTGATGCAGGGCGTCACCCGCAATCCGCTCGCCGACCCGGGCATCCTCGGGGTGAACATGGGCGCGATGCTGGCCATCGCCGTCGGCATGGCCACCGTCGGCCTGTACACCGCCACCGCGTACATCTGGGTCGCCATCGCCGGAGCGGCGGTGTCCTCGCTGTTTGTCTACGCGGTCGGCTCGCTCGGTCGCGGCGGCGCCACCCCGCTCAAGATCGCCCTGGCCGGGGCGGCCACCTCCGCCGCCCTCGCGTCGCTGGTGGCCGCGGTCGTGCTGCCCCGCGGCGACATCGCCGAGAACTTCCAGTCCTGGCAGGTCGGCGGCGTCGGCGGGGCCAGTTGGGACAGCATCGGCCAGGTTCTGCCGTTCCTGCTCGCCGGGCTGGCCATCTGCCTGCTGTGCGCCCGGGCATTGAACTCCCTCGCGCTCGGCGACGAACTCGCCGCCGGCCTCGGCGAACGCGTCGCCCTGGTCCGCGGGATCGCCGCCGCCGGCGCGGTGGTGCTCTGCGGTGCCGCCACCGCGGTCGCCGGACCGATCGCCTTCGTCGGCCTGATCGTGCCGCACCTGTGCCGGCTGCTCGTCGGACTCGACCACCGCTGGCTGCTGCCGTTCGTGACCCTGGTCGGTGCCGCGCTGCTGACCGTCGCGGACGTCGCCGGACGGGTGGTGAACCGCCCCGACGAGATCGAGGCCGGCATCATCACCGCCCTCATCGGCGCCCCCTTCTTCATCTACATCGTCCGCCGGCAGAAGGTACGTGAACTGTGAGCACCACGACCCTGGAGGCCGTCACCCGCGGCCGGGTCCGGCGCAACCGACGACGCCGCGCCGTGCTCGCCGCCCTCACCCTGGCGGTGGCCGCCATGGTCGCCGTCTCGTTGATGGTCGGGCGGACCTTCTACCCGGCCGGCGACGTGCTGCGGGTGATCCTCGGCGAGACCGTGCCCGGCGCGTCGTTCACCGTGGGTGAACTCCGGCTGCCCCGCACGGTCCTCGCCCTGGCCACCGGGCTCTGCTTCGGCATGGGCGGGGTCACCTTCCAGACCATGATGCGCAACCCGCTCGCCAGCCCCGACATCATCGGCATCAGCTCGGCGGCGAGCGCCGCGGCGGCCTTCGCCATCATCGTGCTCGGCCTCGGCGAGACCGGCGTCGCGGTCTTCGCCATCGTCGCCGCGCTCGGCGTCGCCGTGCTCATCTACCTGCTGTCGTTCACCGACGGTGTGGCCGGCACCCGGCTCGTGCTGATCGGCATCGGCATCGCCGCCATGCTCAACAGCGCCACCGCGTACATCCTCAACCAGGCCGGCCAGTGGGACCTGCAGGCGGCGACCCGCTGGCTCAACGGCAGCCTCAACGGCTCCACCTGGGACGAGGCGGTGCCGGTGCTGGTCGCCCTGGCCCTGTTCGGCCCGGTGCTGCTGAGCCGGGCCCGCAGCCTGACCATGCTGCAACTCGGCGACGACACTGCGGCGGCGCTCGGCACCCGGCTGGAACGTACCCGGCTGGTGGCGATCGTCGCGGCCGTCGGCCTGATCGCGTTCGCCACCTCGGCCACCGGGCCGATCGCGTTCGTGGCCTTCCTGGCCGGGCCGATCGCCGCCCGGCTCGTCGGGGCCGGTGGCTCACCGCTGCTCCCGTCCGCCCTCGTCGGCGCGCTGCTGGTGCTGGTCGCCGACTTCATCGGCCAGTTCGCCTTCGACATCCGGTTCCCGGTGGGGGTGATCACCGGGGTGCTCGGTGCCCCGTACCTCATCTACCTGCTCGTCCGTACGAACCGCGCCGGAGGCTCGCTGTGACCACCGACCACGCACTGACGACCCGGAAGCTGACCGTCGGCTACGGCGACCGCGTCGTCATCGAATCGCTCGACCTGCTCGTGCCGCCCGGCCGGATCACCGCGATCGTCGGGGCCAACGCCTGCGGCAAGTCGACGCTGCTGCGGTCGATGTCGCGGCTGCTCGCCCCGCGCACCGGTCACGTCATGCTCGACGGCCGGGAGGTGCACCGGATGCCGGCCAAGGAACTGGCCCGCACCCTCGGCCTGCTGCCCCAGTCGCCGATCGCGCCGGAGGGCATCACCGTGGCCGACCTGGTGGGCCGGGGCCGCAACCCGCACCAGCGGTTGCTGTCCCGCTGGAGCAGGGACGACGACCGCGCGGTCGCCGCCGCCCTCGACGCCACCCACACCGCCGACCTGGCCGACCGGTCGGTCGACGAACTCTCCGGCGGCCAGCGCCAACGGGTGTGGATCGCGATGGCGCTGGCCCAGCAGACCGAGCTGCTGCTGCTCGACGAACCGACCACCTTTCTCGACGTCAGTCACCAGGTCGAGGTGCTGGACCTGCTCACCGACCTGAACGCCACGCGCGGCACCACCATCGTGATGGTGCTGCACGACCTGAACATGGCGGCCCGCTACGCGGGCCACCTCATCGCGCTCGCCGACGGCGGCCTGCACGCGGCCGGACCGCCGGCCGAGGTGCTGACCGAGGAGTGTGTCCGCGCCGTCTTCGGCCTGGACAGCCGGGTCATCGTCGACCCGGTCTCCGGCCGGCCGTTGATGCTGCCGATCGGCCGTCACCACGTCTCGGCCGGCCGCCCCTAGCCCGGTCGGTGGCCGGGGATCTCCCCGCCGGCTCAGCTCACCGGCGGGCCGGACGGCTCGCCCGTACGCTCCACCGCCCGTCGGTGCGGGTGAGGCGGATGGGATGGTCGAAGCACTTGCTGACCTGGTCGCTGGTGAGGACCTCGTCGGCGGGGCCCGACGCCAGCGGGTGTCCGTCCCGCAGCAGCATGACGTGGGTCGTCCCGGGAGGAAGTTCCTCCAGATGGTGGGTGACCAGGACGGACGCGAGCTGCGGGTAGGTGTCTTGCAGCGCGTCGAGCCGCTCGATGAGCTGTTCGCGTCCGGCCACGTCGAGGCCGGTCGCTGGCTCGTCGAGCAGCAGCAGGCGGGGGCTGGGCATCAACGCGCGGGCGATGAGCGTGCGGCCCCGTTCCCCCTGCGACAGGGTGGGCCACCGCTCCCCGCGCCGCTCACCGAGGCCGAGCAGGCCGATCAACCGGTCGGCCTCGGCGACCTGCTCCGGCGTCGGCTGCCAACGGGGAACGCGGTCGTTGGTGTTGGTCAGCCCGGTCAGCACGACGTCGCGCACGGTGAGCGGCGAACCCGGGTCGTGCCGTGGATTGACGTGGCCGACGTAGGAACGCAGCTCCCGCAGGTCGACCCGGCCCAGCCGGTGCCCCAGCACCTCGACCGTGCCGCGGGTGGGATGGGCGACCGCCCCGAGGAGGCTGAGCAGCGTGCTCTTGCCCGCCCCGTTGGCGCCGAGCAGCGCCCAGTGCTCGCCGGCCCGTACCGTCAGTGAGACCTCGGACAGGATCGGCCTGCCGTCGCGGACGACGGCCGCGTCCGTCACGCACAGCACCGGCGGCGCGGTCACGGAGAAACCCTGCGGCAGCGGTCGGGCAGCATGCGGAAACCGTAACAACTTCTCCAGCGTCAGCCCGGTCGAATCTCCCGGGGTGGGACGGGCCCCGGACCGGCTGAGCCGGGAGCGGTGTGACAGGCGGGCGGTCGAGGATCGGCAACGGACCCGGCCCAGGGCGGGGCAGCCCTGGGCCGGATGAGTGCTCCGTCGTCGATCAGGCGATCTTGATGTCGCTGCACCACATGTAGGTCTGGTCCGCGTGCGACGCCTTCCAGATGAAGAACAGGACGTGGCTTCCGGTACGCGACGACGGGATCGAGACGTTGAACGAGATGTTCTGTGCCGGTGCGTACCGCCCGGTCGTGGTGATCAGGTCGAGGTTGCCCCACCCGACCGTCTGGGTGGCCGGGTTGAACCCCTGCTTGGTGACGTAGACCCGGAAGAAGTCCGCACCGTGGCTGGCCTGGTCGTACATCTGGACCGTGAGGTTGCGGCTGACGGTGGTCGCCTTCCAGGCCCCCGCCTTGTTCAGCGAGTTGTTCCGGGACAGGGCGTTGCTGCACAGCTGGCCGTCCGGGGTGCTGGGCTGGTACTGGCCGGCCAGGCCGTCGCGCAACGCGCTCATCCAGTTCCACATGGTGTCCGGGTTGGCCTGCCACGCCTGCCAGCACATCGGGTCCTGCTGCTGCATGGCCGGGTTGGTGTGCTGGCTGCCCCAGGTCTGCCAACACTGGTACGCCCGGGTCGCCGGGTTGATGATCGTCCCGTGCGCCTGGGCGGGGCTGGTCATGGGCAGCGTACCGACCACCATGGCGAACATCAGGACGAGCGCCTGGAGGGACCGGCGGGCGGTTGACCGGGGACGTCCGCCGGATTGGTCGGACTGGTGTGAACGCACTGTTCATCCTCCATTCGTCGGTACGAGACATCGGGAGGCGAATGCTCCCGAATCCACTGTGGCACCTATGCGGAGAAATATCAACGTTGATCGATGTTTAGTCGGATTGGATCGAGCTGTCGGATGTGGTCGAGCTGTCCGAGATCACCGCATCGGCGACGGGCACGACGGATCGGGGACACGGCATCGCCACAGGTCGATACCGGGTCCGGCGGCCGGAACGACCGCTACGACGCCCGGCGCGTCACAGCTTGGCGGCGGCGTCGTAACGGCGACGCAGGTCGGCCATCTCCGTCGCGCCGAGCGCCTCCTGCTGCGCCATCGTCGCGTACGCGGGCGGGAACATCTCCCGGAGCCGGTCGACGAACCTCACCTCCGCGGTCGCCTCGACGACCCGGATGCCCGGAGGATCGGTGGACATGTCCATGATCAGCGGGCCGGCCAGCTTGACCGCCACGTCCCAGGGACGCTTCTGCTCGGCGATCCCGCACAGGTGGAAGCCGTAGACCGTCCGGACGTCGGCGAACGTGGTGGCCCCGGCCGGCTCGTAGCCGTAGACGCGGACCCCGCAGATCACCGGCGGCTTCTCCGCGCCGGCACCCTGCTGGGCGTCGTGTCCGGCATGCTGGTGCTGGGCCGGGTCCGCCCGTTCGAGCGTGGTACGCATCCGGGCCACGATCTGCGCCGGCAGGTCCGCCGACTCCGCCCTCGTGCTGCCCCGGTTGGCCAGCACGACAGTACCGACCGACACCACCAGCAGGATCACCGCCACCCACACCAGGCGGTGCCGGTACCACGCGGAACTCTCGGGGGAACTCATCGCTTCTCACCTCGTCGCCGGTTTTGTGCTGGCGGACCGACGGCGGCTCGGGGCGTCGAACGCGCCGGTCGTCGGGGACACGTGCCAGGGGTGCGCAGGGCGGGCGCAGGTGCCTGCCCGGAGGGATGCCCGCCGTCAGGACGATGGCCCGGCGCGGTGACGTGCAGGCGTCCGCCAGGGTGGCGCGCTGCCCGTACCGCGGTGCTCCCGTGCTGGCCGTGCTCAGCACGGTTGCCCCCGTGCTGCGGCGATATGAGCCATTCCAACACGTCTGGAGCCGCTCTGGCAACATTGACGGGCGTCAGTAGGGATTCGGCCCGATCGTCTCCGCAGGTGAGGACGCCGGAACCGGTTCTCCACGCCCCGGCATCCGATGGGCGGTCGCACCCCGTCAGCCGGGACCGGCGTCGCCCGTGTGGCGGTCGCTGCCGGCGTGGCGCACGCCGGTCAGCCGGCACAGCGCGACGAAACCGTCCTCCGTGCCCGGCCAGTGCCGACGCACCGCCCCGAGACCCGCCCTGCGGACCACCGACCGCAGCACCGCGACGACGACGATCGCGTCGTCGGCGTACCCGAGCACCGGGACGAAGTCCGGGATCAGGTCGATCGGGATCACCAGATAGGTCAGCAGCAGGCCCAACCGCACCCGGACGCCACGCGGCAGGGTGGCGTCACCTGCCAACCGCCGCAGCAGCTGCACCAGGTCGGGCAGGATCCGCAGCGCCTCGCTCAGCAACGGGCCCTTCGGTCGTACGATCAGCAGACCGACCAGCAACGCCACCCACGAGACGGCCACCGCGACCGCGCCACCGACCAGGATGTCCACGGCCATCCGCGCCGCCCCCTTCCGCCACCCCCGCCCGTTCGGCCAGGGCATCGTCGCAGAGGCCCACCGCGCCCGCCGGCCGGCACGACGACGAGGTCGTCCCACCCCCGCCGTCGTGGACCTGCACCCGGTGGTATGCCGGGGCGGGCCGGGGGACTGGGTACGATGCCCGGCGTGCCCCTCGCCCCAGACCTGCGTGACCTGCTGAAAGACCCGTCCTTCTGGTCGGCCTTCGACCGGCCCGAGGGAGACGACGACGGTGATGACGACGACGAGCGCTGGGAGGACCATCCCGGGTGGACGGTGACGGCCGACGTCGGCGGCGGCCACACGCTCGTCCTGGAGATCGACATCGACCTCGGCGTGGTGAACCTCGGTGTGTGCCCGCCCGGCGCGACCGAGCCGCTGCCGCTGGGCTGGGACGACGACGCGCATCCCTTCCCGCACGCCCTGCGCTGGGACGAACTGGACCTGATCGCCCGGGCCGTCGCGTTGCGGGACCCGGACCTGCCGCATCCCGGCCCGTTGGTGGCGCTGGCCGGCCGGTTCGTGCTGCTCGGTGAGCACGACGACATCGACGCGGTCACCCCGCTGCTGGCCGCCGCCTTCGGCACCGGCCCCGCCGACGCCGCCCACTGGCCGACGGCCCGCTCCTGGCTGTACCGGTGCGACGGGCGCGACAGGGGCGTCACCTGGCAACGCGACGACGCCGGGAACTGGACCGTCGAGCAGGACGAGGGCCAGGCCGGCGACTTCACGCTCTACAGCCTCCGCGGCCCGCGGTCGGAGTTCCCGTTCGACGCGTGGCGTGAGCTGCTCGCCGCCGCCGGGCGTACCGTCGCCGATGCCGTGCCCGGGCCGGCGCGGGACGCTCTCGGTGACCTGCCGGCCCGGGCCGTCGCCGGCCGCGACCTGAGCCTGGCCGCGCAGACCGGCCGGACGCTCGCCGCCGCCGGTGGCCGGCACCCGGTGGTCCTGCGCGCACTCGCCGGACCCGCGCACCCCGCCGAGGTCTGCTGGATCCTCGAAACGGTCACCGGCGCGGCGCAGGGCTCCCTCGTCGCACGATGGTTCGGTCCGAGCGCACTGCGCGGGGCCCGCCGCCACCGGCTGAGCCTGCACCTGGAGATCGGCGGACGGCCGGATCCGCGCGGGTACGCCAGCACCGTGACCCGCGCCCTCGACCGGACACTGCGCGACCGGGGCCTGGGCCACGCCCGGCAGAGCGGCAGCAGCATGCGCAGGGACGCCTCCGGCGGCCACGTCACCCACGCCGTCAGCCTGGAGATCGCGGTCTTCGACGATCTCGCCGCCGGCACCGAACTCGTCCGGCACACGCTGCTGCGCCACGATCCGGCACCGGAGACCGTGCTGCGCCACCACGGAGACACCGACGCCGTGGTGCCCCTGCGGTGACCGTGGCGGGTCGGCGGCGGCAGATCGGTTGACGCGCACCGGTGCCCCCCGGGGTGGGGCCACCGGCACGAACGCTCGGCGCGGTCCGGCCGGCGCGGGCGACATTCGCCGACCCCGTTGCCCGCCGGGGCGGCACTATGCTGCGACAAGGCCCCGTCGAGCAGGGAGATGACGTGTCGCGTCGTACCGGTAGGCCCTCGTATCTGCTGTCCGCGTCGCCACCACCACGCCGCCGGCTGTCACGGCTCGCCGTCGTCGCCGCGGTCGGGCTCGTCGTCGCCCTCGTCGGCGGCGGCATCGGGTACGCGGTCGGTCGACCGGACGCCACCGAGTCGACGGTCGCCGACCTGCGTCGGGCCGAGGCGAAGCGGGACACCCAGCAGATCACCGAGCTGACCGCCACCGCTCGACGCCTCCGCGAGCAGATCGCCCCCGTGCTCGATGCCCTGCGGGCCGAGCCGACGGCCGACGCGCAGCAGGCACGCCAGTGGCAGCAGACCCTGCTGCGGGCGGCGGAGCCGTTCGCCAACCCACCGTCGGGCACCACGGCGACCAATGTGGCGCGCGGTGGGCTGCGCGGCGCGGTGGAGCAGACGTCCCTGGCCGTCGAGTCGTATCTCCTCGCGGTCACCGGGCCGCCCGCGCAGCGGGCCGCGCTGACCGCGCTGGCGAAACGGCAGGCGGAGCAGGCCGCCGCCGCCTGGTCCGTCGCCGCCACCCAACTCGATCAGGTCAACGTCGACGCCGGCCACGGCCACCAGCACGTCTACCTGGAGGGCGACCAGCACGACGGCGCCGAGGAGGGCACCGGCGGGTGACCGGGGCGACGGAACTGCTCGCCGAACGGTTGCTGCGGGCCGGGATCGGTGACGTCGTCACGGTCGAGCCGGTCAGCGGTGGCCTCGCCGCGCTCGCCGGGATCGCCCACCGCAGGGACGCACCGCCGGTCTTCGTCAAGACCTTCGGCGAAGCGCCCGACGGCGACGCCTTCGACGCGGAGGCCGAGGGGCTGACGGCCCTGCGGGAACTCGGCGGACTGGCCACCCCCGACGTGATCGTGGCGACCCGGGAACTGCTCGTGCTGTCGCTGCTTGCGCCGAGGCCGCGCGACGGGGCGTTCTGGGAGGGGTTCGCGCACGCGCTGGCCCACCTGCACACCAGCACCGTCCATCCCCGTTTCGGCTGGCACCGTGACAACTGGTTGGGGCGTCGTCGGCAGGTCAACACCTGGGCCGACGACGGCTTCGCCTTCTTCGCCGAGCACCGCCTGCTGCGCTGGCTGCGCGAGCCGAGGGTCCGGGCCGCGCTCGGTGCCGCCGACCGGGCCGCGGTGGAACGGCTGTGTGCCCGGCTGCCCGAGCTGCTGCCGGTCCGGCCGGCCTGCCTGACCCACGGCGACCTGTGGTCGCAGAACGTGCTGTCCGACGGGGCGGGTCGGGCGGCGCTGATCGATCCGGCGGTGTCGTACGTGTGGGCCGAGGTGGACCTGGCGCACCTGTGGACCACGGCGGCGCCACCGGAGTCGGGCCGGTTCTTCGCCGTCTACGCCGAGCTGACCGGCCTCGACGCCGACTGGCCGGCCCGCATGCCGATCATCCAGCTACGGCAGCACCTGGCGGTGCTGGCCCAGTTCGACGACGACTGGGGTGCCGCCGACACGATCCGGGCCACCCTGGCCCCGTTCCGGGCGCGGACCTGACCGGCCCGGAGCGTGGCAGCCCCGGGTCGCCTGTGCCCGGCAGCCGGGGGTGCGGCAGGTCACCCTGACGAACTGTACCGGCTGGTCGGTACAGTTCCGGCGTGATCACGTCCTCCACCCCGGTTCCCGCTCCGGTGCTGTCCACCCGCCGCCGGTGGGCGGCGCTGGCCGTGCTGGCCGCGGCGGTGCTGCTGCTCGCCGTCGACGGGACGGTGCTCTCGCTCGCGGTGCCGGCGCTGACCGCGAGCCTGGCACCGACCGCGGAACAGGTCCTCTGGATCGGTGACGTCTACTCGCTGACCCTGGCGGGGCTGCTGGTGCTGATGGGCAACCTGGCCGACCGGTTCGGACGTAAACGGGTCCTGCTGATCGGTTCGGTGGCGTTCGGCGCGGCCTCGCTGCTGGCCGCGTTCGCCCCCAGCGCCCCGGCCCTGATCGGGGCCCGGCTGCTGCTCGGCGTGGCCGGCGCGACGCTGATGCCGTCCACCCTGTCGCTGATCCGCAACATCTTCACCGACAGCGGCGAACGGACCCGGGCGATCGCCATCTGGTCCACCGCCTTCGGCGCCGGGTCGGCGGTCGGACCGCTGGTGGGCGGGTTCCTGCTGGAGCACTTCTGGTGGGGCTCGGTTTTCCTCATCAACGTCCCGGTGATGATCCTGGTGGTGGCCTCCGGCCTGCTGCTGCTCCCGGAGTCCCGCGACCCGCGACCGGGCCGCTTCGACGTGCTCTCCGCGGTGCTGTCCATGGCGGCGGTCGTGCCGCTGGTGTACGCCGTCAAGCACGTGGTCGGGGCCGGCGTCGACGGCGTGACCGTGTCCTGCCTGCTGGTCGGCGTGACCGCCGGGGTGCTGTTCGTCAGGCGGCAGCGGCGGCTGGAACAGCCCATGCTCGACGTCGAGCTGTTCGGCAACCCGGCGTTCCTCGGGGCGGTCGTCGCCAACGTCATCGCCATCTTCGCACTGGTCGGCATGCTGTTCTTCTTCTCGCAGTACCTCCAGTTCGCCAGGGGGTTCAGCCCGTTGCAGGCGGGCCTGGCCGAGTTGCCCGCGACCCTGGCCTCGATCGTCGTCGTCGTGATCATCGCGCTGGTCGTGGCCCGGTTCGGCCGGGGCCGGGCCATCGCGCTCGGCCTGGGCCTGGCCGCCGCGGGGCTGGCCGCGGTGGCGGCTGCTGCGCACGCGCCGTACCTGTGGCTGGGGATGGCGCTCGTGCCCATCGGCCTCGGCATCGGGCTGGCGATGACGCTGACCGGCGACGCCATCATCTCGGCCGCGCCCCCGCGCAAGGCCGGTTCCGTCTCGGCGATCACCGAGACCGCCAACGAACTCGGCGTGGTGCTGGGCATCGCGGTGCTGGGCTCCCTGCTGTCGCTGGTCTACCGACACGCGGTGAGCGTGCCGCCCGGGCTGCCGGCCGCCGACGCGGCCCGGGTCCGTGACTCGCTGGGCTCGGCGCTACAGGTGCTGCCGCCGCAGGCCGCGGCCGGTGCCCGGGACGCGTTCATCACCGGCGTCCAGGTCACCTCGTCGCTCGCCGCGGCACTGACCCTCGGCGCGGCGGTGCTGGCCTGGGTGCTCGTCCCCTCACCGCGCCCGCCGCGGCCGTAGGTACGGTGTCGCCGTGGGACGCACAGCCGGCCGGTCGCCTCAGGACACCCGTCGTGCCCTGCTGGACGCCGCCGCGGACGCCGTCCGCGCCCGGGGGATACACGCCTCGCTGGACGACATCGCCCGCTTCGCCGGGGTGTCCAAGGGTGGGCTGATCTACCACTTCGCCAGCAAGGACGACCTGATCCTGGAACTGGCCCGCGACCAGCTCGCCGCCTTCCAGGCCGGCATCGACGCCGCGCTGGACCCCGCCGACACCGCACCGGGCCGGCTGACCCGGGCCTACCTGCGCGCGTCGGTCGCGCCGGACGACGCCGCCGTACGCGCCTCGCTGGCGCTGATCACCCAGCTCATGACGCTGCCCGCGGTCGCCGAACTCGCCCGCGCCGACGCGGAACGGCTGGCGGCGGCCCTCGCCGCCGACGGGCTGCCCGCCGACGTGCTGGCGCTCGTGGTCGCGGCGGCGGACGGCATGGGCACCGCGCCCCTGTGGGGCGCCCCGACGCGTACCCCGGCCCATCGACGACTGGCGGAACGGCTGCTGCACCTGACCCGGCACCCGCACCTGTGGGAGACCCTCACGCCCTGAGCCGTGCGACCCGCGCGGCCTGTCACGGCCGCGACGTCGGCAGCTGTCGACGTCGCGCCGCAGACGGTATTCTCATCCACTCTCGTCGATCGGCGAGGTGGTTTCGTTCCGCTCCGCACACCCTTCGGAGGCACGATGAGGTTCCGCATCGCCCGTACGCTCGGCGCACTCACGCTCGTACTGGGAGCCGTCGCCGTACCGGCGACCCCGGCCGCCGCGCACGAGACGGCCGACCCGATCGCGGTCTACCCGCCGATCCAGGGCTCGTCCACCTGGAACAGGTTCGGCGAGTCCGGCCCGGCCAGCCACCACATCGTGTTCGGCAACTGGGGCTACACCAACGACTGGGCGGTCGACATCTACCGCAACCCGGGCGCCACCGTCGTCTCCCCGTTCGGCACCAAGACCGCAGCCGGGCATCCGGTCGCGGTCACCGTCGTCACCGTCCGTCCGGGCTGCGCGACCGGCAACCTCGCCGACGGTGGATACCGGATCGGGCTGGAGGCCCGCGACACCACGACCGGCGGGGTCGTCGGCCGGGCGGACGTGATGCACGTGAACAACAAGCCCGGTGGCGTGGTCGTCGGTGCCTCGGTCGGCCCGTGGACCAAGCTCGGCGAGACCGGCCGGTTCCGGTACTCCAGCTGCTACCAGGTCAACGGGGACAGCGGCGCGCACATCCACCTTGAGGTGATCAACCAGCACCGGTACTCCTGCTACGTCAGCCGCGCCGCCGGCACCGCCCTGACCGACCTGACCGTGGTCGGTCGGATCGGCGTCCACTACTCCGGCCAGCGCGCCGCCTGCTGACGACGGCCGGTGGCGCGACGACCGCTCCACCAGCGGTGGTCGGCGTCGCCGCCGGGTCCGGCTCCGGGCCCGGCGCTGTCGGTTGGTCGGCAGTGTCCGGGCACGGACAGTGCCCGTCGGATGACGCCATGTGCGGCCATGATGGGTCACGTCGACGTGCCGTCACGACAGGCCGGCGGACGTGACACTCCCGGCAGGAGGATGGCATGGCGTTCGAGGTGGACTTCGACTGGGCATCGCAGGCCGTCATCGAGACGGTGGCCGTACCGTTCCCGTCACTGGAAACGCCACCCGGGGTGGTCGTCGCCGACCCCGCGGTCCCGCAGTTGGAGTTCCACCACTCCGGCCCGGTGACGGTCACGATGCTCGGCAGCGGCCGGTGGAACCGCGACTCCAGCTACCGGTTCAACGCCGGCTGCAACCAGGAGCCGCACCACGCGGCGGCGATCGGGCAGGTCGGGGTGCTCTCCGCCGCGGAGGCGCAGCGGTTGGAGGAGTGGTTCCTCCAGCGGTATCCGACCTCCAACCCCACGGTGCTGAAGAACGGCGGGAAGTGGAACCTCACCCTCACCCGCAACGGCGCGGTCTTCAACTTCCACGTCGGCGTCAACGACTGACACCTCCCGTACGGGCGCGGGGCGGCCCGGCCGCCCCGCGCCGGTCTCCCGAGGGGCTGCCCGAACGGCGGATCAGTGATCGGCCACTGTGGATTTACGATCGGTCACAGCCCCGTCACACCTGCGGAAGGACCCGCCCATGCCCCAGCCGATGCGCCGCCGGCTCACCCGACTCGCGGTGGTCGCCACCGCGGCGGCCGCCGTCAGTTTCACCGTCCAGCCGGCCCCGGCCGCCGCCGTGCCGTTCGACTGGAACGGCGCTTTCGCCACGTACGAGGAGTGCGAGCAGTACCGCATCGACGCCAGCTCCTGGGTCGTGGTCGCCAGCAACTGCGTCTACCGCACCCTGCCCGACAGCCAGTACAACGGTTGGTACTTCCGGGCCGCGATCGCGCGCTGAGCCCGACGGCGCGCGGGACCCCCGCCCGCCGGAGGCCCACCGCCTCCGACCCGCCGAACGGGCGGTCACCACGGCGCGCAGCACCGGCGCGGGTGGCCGCCCCGGTGGCACCCGGGCCGGTCAGCTCTGCTGGTAGTTCACCGCGGCGAACCCGCACGGCCGGTGCAGGTGCAGGTAGTAGGCGCCCTCGCCGTACTCGTCCAGGTCCGCGCCGCCGACCAGACCGACGTAGTCCATCGGTTGCCGGCAACCGGGGCAGTCGGGGTGCTCGGCATCCTGGATCCAGTCGGGCCGGCCACCCAGCGTCGAGCCGCCCTGCTCCCACGCGCTGGCCTGGTAGGGGCTCTGCCGGAGCGCACCGGGCACCGGCAACACCGCGGGCGGGTCCTCCGCCTCGGTGGAGCCGAGATGGTCCGGGCGGGTGTTCCCGCTCCACCAGGCCGTGTCCCCGCTCGACGTGACCCGGCTGTTCAGCGTCGTGTAGCAGGCACAGAAGTGACACGTCTCGATCACCAGGCGGCCGGACCAGCCGGTGTGCGCCAGCGCGACGCCGACGGCGGGCTCCGCCGGATCGAGGTCCGCAGCCGTCCACAGCGGCGACGCGCACCACGGGCAGCGCGTCCCGTCCGGCCGCCCCGGCGCCTCGCGCATGATCCACTCGTACGCGGTGTCACCGCACAGGTCCCGCCGACGCCCCTGCGGGTCGACCGTCCAGCCACCCTCACGCGCGTAGTCCAGGATGTCGACGTGCAGCGCGTCCGCGCCGGCCGGAGGCTGTACCGACCAGCGGCGCAGGGCACTGCCGGCCAGCGGGTGGGCGACGTGCGCCAGGACGACCAGCAACTGGTTGAGCCGCTCGGGCGCGTCGCCGCCGTCGACCCGTTCGACGACCCGACGGACCACGTCGGCGTCCGCCGCCCGGTACAGCTTCCCGGGCCACAGCACGTCCCGGTCGAGAAGCGTGCCGAGGTACGGCGTCAGCCTCCCCGGATCGGCGTCCGCGATCAGCGACAACTCCTCGACCGCATCGTCGTCCCCGTCGACGGCCACCTGCCTGACCAGATCCTCGATCACCCGACGATGCTAGCCACCCACGACCGGACCGCAACCGTCCCGTCGCCGACGCGTTGGCCCCGGCTCACACCGTGAACGCGGGGCCGGGGCGGCCGATGCCGATCCGGCCGTTGGTCAGGCGGTGCTCGAACGTCACCCCCAGCTCATCCTCCCAGCACCGGATGATGTCCTGTTCACCCTGCCGGTCGATGTCGTCGAGCACGACGGCGAAGTCCTCGGCGAGCAGCGGCGCGAAGAAGGGCCCGGCGGGATACCGGGCGTGCGCGTACCCGGCCCGGTGGGCGGGCGGCCCGTCGACGAGGAGCAGGTCGACGGGCCGACCCGCCGTCATCTCCCGCAGCCGCTCCTGCGCGTACCAGGTCGGCTCCTCGCCCGGCCACGACACCGGCACCGGCGTCAGGGGGGCGTGCACCACGGTCACCACGTCGGCCAGGCCCTCGTCCGCCAGTTCCTGGCCGAGCAGCTCCGCCCAGCGCCCGTCGTGCTCCACTGTCCACAGATGCCCGCCGCGCCGCCGCAGCAGCCGGCCGAGATAGAAGGTCGAGACACCGCCGCCCAGCTCGACGACACACCGCCGCCGGTTCACCATGATCTCGTTGAGCACCGCGACGACCCCGCTCGGGCGCATGGCGCTCGCGCTCCACGGCAGGTACGTCAGCGACAGCGGGGCCAGCGCCTGCATCGCCAACAGGTCGTTGCGTTGGAGCTCGTTGCGGTGCAGCGACGGACGGTGGCGCTGCTCGTACTCCGGTCGCGCGGTCACCGTGGCACCATCCCCACCAGCCAGGAGGGCAGCAGACCCTCGTCGAGCAGGTCGAGGACCACCGTCTTGGCCAGGGCGGAGGCGAAGTGCACCTGGGCCGCCCCGCTGGGCTGGCGCAGCCGCGACAGGAGCCGGGAGCGTTCCCGCCGGTAGCTGGCCGACTGCCTGCCGTGGGTGCGGAAGTCGTCCGTCCAGCGGTTCAGCTCGCAGAAGTTGGTCACCCTCGGCGCGAAGTTCTCGAACAGGACCGCATTGTGGTCGAGCCCGACGGTGTCCGGTTCGAGGAGCTGGACGAGGGTCCAGTAGTACTGGTCGCTCGTGCCGTGCAGCCGGTCCGTGTCGACCTGGTGCGCCCGCAGCCGGTTCAGCAGCGGGAAACGCCCGCTCGGGGGGTCCGGATACGCCGCGCACAGGGCGAGGATGTCACCGGCGGGCCCGAGGAAACCGCCGCTGTTGAGGTACGGGTACCGGCCGACGGGCGGGTCCTCGTGCAACGCGAGACCGACGGGGCCCATCGGCCAGCTGTTCGGCTCGGCGCTGAACACGACACGCTGCGTGAAGCCCGCGTACGCCGTGCGGATGTGCTCCTCCCCGCGCAGCAGGAGCGTGTCGTACGCGTCGGTGAACAGGACCAGCTCGTCCGGTGCGACGTGCCGGGCGAGGTGGTCGGTCAGCAGCGCCCGCTTGTCCCGTGGCCGGAACCCCCGCTGCCGGCCCTCCAGGACGACCAGCCCGAGCCCCACCGCCGCGCAGGACGGCTCCAGCAGCCGCCGCAGGAAGGGGTGTTCGAGGTCGGTGGCGATGGTGATGACCCTCATGGTCGGCGTCCAATCGTGCTGGCGGTTCGTGCCGTTGGACCGCACCGGATACGCCCTGGTGCCCGACCTGTGGGCCGGGACGGACCGGCTGCCAAACTATCGATCCACGACCGTCGTTGTCGACCCACGGCACCCGTCCCGACCGGAAGGCGAGCGGGTCTACCCACCGGCGTCCGCGCTTTCTCAAGCCGTTTCCAAGCGGTGGCCGGAAGACTCGGGTCGCAGCCAGCACACGACGCCGAGAGAGGCGGGGCGGATGACCGGACGGGACGAGTCGGCGCACACGCGGGCCGCGACGCCGAGCGGGACACCGGTCGCCGTGGTGGGCATCGGCTGCCGGTTCCCCGGCGCCAACGGGTTGGCCCAGTTCTGGCGTCTGCTCGGCGACGGCGGCGACGCGATCACCGACGTGCCGGCCAGCCGGTACGACATCGACGCCTACCACGACCCGCGACCGGGCACCCCGAACCGGATCGTCAGCCGCCGGGGCGGCTTCCTCGACCAGATCGACCAGTTCGACGCCGGCTACTTCGGGGTCGCGCCCCGCGAGGCGGAACGGATGGACCCCCAGCAGCGGCTGCTGCTGGAGACCGCGGCCGAGGCGCTGGCCGACGCCGGACTGACCCGCGACCGGCTGTCCACCACCCGTACCGGCGTCTACGTCGGCGGCATGTCGTCGGCGTACGGGCAACTGCTCAGCGACGCGTCGGTGCTGGATCTGCACGCGGCCACCGGCGGCGCGCGCAGCTTCCTGGCCGGCCGGCTGTCCTTCGCCTTCGACCTGCGCGGCCCCAGCATGGCGGTGGACTGCGCCTGCTCCTCCAGCCTGGCGGCGCTGCACCTGGCCTACCAGAGCGTGCGCAACGGGGAGACCCAACTGGCGCTGGCCGGCGGGGTGAACCTGGTGGTCGCCCCCGAGGAGACCATCCCGTTCTCGGCGGCCCGGATGCTCGCCGCCAACGGGCGGTGCAAGTTCGGCAGCGCCCACGGCGACGGTTTCGTCCGCAGCGAGGGGGTGGCGGTGCTGGTGCTCAAACCGCTTCACCGGGCCGAGGCCGACGGCGACGCCATCCACGCGGTGATCTACGGGTCCGCGGTCGGCAACGACGGCCAGTCCGGCGGCTACCTGCTCACCCCCTCCCAGCCCGGCCAGGAGGAGACGCTGCGCGCGGCGTACGCCGACGCGGGCGTGCCCGCCGCGCTGGTGGACTACGTCGAGGCGCACGGCACCGGGACCCCGGCCGGTGACCCGGTGGAGTTGGCCGCCCTCGGCGCGGTGGCCGGCGCGGGCCGGGACGGGCACTGCCTGGTCGGCTCGGTCAAGACGAACATCGGCCACACCGAGGCCGCCGCCGGGCTGGCCGGCGTCATCAAGGCGGTGCTCGCGCTCCAGCACCGGGAGATCCCACCGAGCCTGCACGCCGCCGACCTGACCGGCGCGGTCGACTGGGCGGGGCTGCGGCTACGGCTGGTACGGGAGCGCACCCCCTGGCCGCAGACCGACCGGCCGGGCCTGGTCGGGGTCAGCTCGTTCGGCATCTCCGGGACCAACGCGCACGTGGTGCTCGGCGAGTACCCCCGGCCCGCACCGACCCCCGCACCCGCCGAGCCCGACGGGGACGCGCAGCTCCTGATGCTCTCCGCCCCCGGCCGGGAGGCGCTCACCGCCCTCGCCACCGAGTACGCGCGGTTCCTCGGACCGGGCGGCGACGGCCGGGACGTGCCGCTGCGCGACGTGTGCTTCAGCGCGGCCACCCGCCGCGACCACCACGAGAACCGGCTGACCGCGGTCGGCACGTCGCCCGACGACCTGGTCGAGCGGCTACGGGCGTACGCCGCCGGTGAGTCCCGCCCCAGGCTGGGCGTCACCGCGTCCGCACCGGTGGACGGCGACCGGCCCACTGTCGTCTTCGTCTTCCCCGGACAGGGCTCGCAGTGGGACGGCATGGGCCGCGAACTGCTGGCCCGCTCACCGGTCTTCCGCGACACGCTCACCCGCTGCGACGAGGTGATCCGCGCCGAGGTCGGCTGGTCGCTGCTGGCCCGGCTGACCGGGGAGACGGACGCCCCGGCGTCCATCGACACCGTCCAGCCGACCCTGTGGGCGATGCAGACCGCGCTCTGCGCGGTGCTGCGCGACTGGGGCATCGAGCCCGACCACGTGGTCGGGCACAGCATGGGTGAGGTGGCGGCGGCGGGCGCGGCGGGCGCGCTCAGCCTCGCCGACGCCGGCGCGGTCATCTGCCGGCGCAGCCGGCTGCTGCGCACCGTCGCCGGGCAGGGCGTCATGTACTCGGTGGAGCTGTCCGCCGCCGACGCGCAGGCCGCCCTGGCCGGCCACGAGCACCTCGTCTCCGTGGCGGTCAGCAACAGCCCCACCTCGACGGTCCTCTCCGGCGACCCGCAGGCGCTGGCCACCATCGTCGCGGGCCTCGACGAACGCGGCGTGTTCTGCCGGCAGGTCCGGGTCGACGTCGCCTCGCACAGCCCGCAGATGGACCAGCTCCGCGACGACCTGCTGGCCGGCCTCGCCGACCTCGCCCCCCGCGCGGGGCAGGTCCCGCTGCACTCCACCGTGGACGACGCCCGCTGCGACGGTTCCGGATGGGACGCCGCCTACTGGATCCGCAACCTGCGCGAACCGGTACGGTTCGGCGCCGCGGTGGCACACCTCGCCGGGCCGGGCGACACGGTGTTCGTCGAGGTCAGCCCGCACCCCATCCTGCTGCCGGCCATCCAGGAGACCCTGGCGGCGACCGGGACCGACGGTGCCGCCGTCGGCTGCCTGCGTCGCGACGAGCCGGAACGGGCCAACCTGCTCGACACCGTCGCGGCCCTGCACCGCGCCGGCTGCCCGGTCGACTGGCACCGGGTGTTCGGCGCGCCCCCGCCCCGCTACGTGCGGCTCCCGTCCTACCCGTGGCAACGTCAGCGGTACTGGCTCGCCCCGACCCCGGCCGGACAACCGGCCCCGCACCGCGTGGACCGGGTCGTCGACCCGGCCCGCGAGCCGTACCTGCTCGACCACCGGGTGCAGGGCACCGTGGTCGTGCCGGGCACCGCGTACGTCGAGCTGCTGCACACCGCCGCCGCCGGGATCTGCGGCGGCCGGACGCCCGTGCTACGCGACATCCGCTACCTCGACGCGCTGTTCCTGCGCCCGGACCAGCCGCCGCCCGCGCTGACCACGACGTTCACCCCGCGCGGGCCCGACACCTGGGACGTGGCGGTGACCGGGGCGGAGACGACACACGCCACCGCGACGGTCACCCGCACCCCGCCGCCCGGACAGCGCCGGCTGCCGGTGGAGGCGACGCGCGCCGCCTGCCCCGACCACCTGACCGGGGTCGACTTCTACCGCCGTTTCGCCGCCCGGGGCAACGAGTGGCAGGGCGCGTTCCAGGGCGTCGCGGAACTCTGGACGGGCGACGGTCAGGCCCTGGGCCGCATTCAGGTGCCCGCCGGGGTCGACCCGGCCGGGTACACCTGCCACCCGGCGCTGCTGGACGCGTGCGGGCAGGTCCTCGCGTCGCTGATCCCGGCCGGGGACCGGTCGTCGGCGTTCGTCCTGGGCGGCATCGACGCCGTGACGATCCACCCCGACCCGGGCGTCCCCGGCTGGGCGCACGCCGTCGCGGTCACCGCCTGGCGGTCCGACTCGGTCTGTGGCGACCTCGTGGTGTCCGACGCCGACGGCCGGGTGATCGTCGAGATCGCGGGCCTGCGTCTGCAGTACCTGCAACCCCCGGACTCGGTGCGCGACCCCGACGGGTGGTTCCACGAGCTGCGGTGGCGGCCGTTGCCGGCGCTGCCCGACGCGCACCGGCCGGCCGGCCGCCGCCTGGTCTTCGCCGACCGGTCCGGTGTCGGTGCCGCGCTGCCCGCCGACGTCCGGGTGTTCGCGGGCAGCGGGTACCAACGGCTGGCGGCCGACCGGTACGAGATCGACCCGACGGCGCCGGCGCAGTACCGGCGGCTGCTCGCCGACGTCCGGGCCGGGTTCGACGGCCTCGCGCCGACCGAGGTGGTGCACCTCTGGACGCTGGACGCGCAGCCGCCCGACGGCTCCGTGCCGGCACAGCGGGCGGCCGGGGACGCCGAACGCCTCGGCTGCGGCAGCGTCCTGCGGCTGCTGCGGGCGCTCGCCGACGCCGGCCTGCCCGAGCCGCCCCGGCTGTCGCTGGTGACCCGGGGCGCGCACCGGGTGCGCGACGCCGACCGGACCGTGTCGATGTGGCAGGGCGCGCTCTGGGGCCTGGGCCGGGTCATCGCCCACGAGCACCGGGAACTGGGCTGTGCCCTCGTCGACCTGGATCCGGCGGCCCCACCCGCCGACCTCGCCGCCGAGCTGGGTCGGGAGTTGGCAGGCGTCGGGCCGGAGGACCAGGTGGCGCTGCGCGACGGCCAGTGGTACGCCGCACGCCTGCTGCCCGCGCCCACCGCCCGGCCGGACGACGCCGACGTCACCCACCAGATCCAGGTCACCTCGCCCGGCCTGCTCGACGGGGTGCGCCTGGTGCCGGTTCCGCGCCGGCCGCCGGGGCCGGGCGAGGTGGAGGTCCGCGCCGACCACCTCGCCCTGAACTACCGCGACGTGCTGATCGCCATGGACCTGTATCCGCGCCTGTCCGACCGGCCCGCGACCGTGATCGGCGAGTGCGCCGGCACGGTCACCCGGGTCGGGCCGGGCGTGGCCGGACTGCGGCCCGGCGACGAGGTGGTGGCGCTCTCGCTGCGCGAACCCGCCGCCGGCCACCTCTGCGTCGACGCGCACCTGGTGCACCGGCGGCCGGCCCGGCTCACCCCGCAGGAGGCCGCCACCGTGCCGGTGGCCCTGGTCACCGCGTACCACTCGCTGGTCCACCTGGCCCAGGTGCGGCCCGGCGAACGGGTGCTGATCCACCACGCCACCGGCGGGGTGGGGCTGGCCGCGGTGCAGGTGGCCCGCTGGCGCGGTGCCGAGGTGTACGCCACCGCGGGCAGCCCGGACAAGCGCGCGCTGCTGCGGATGATGGGCGTCGCGCACGTGTCCGACTCGCGCGGCACCGGGTTCGCCGACGAGATCCGGGACGCCACCCGGGGCGAGGGCGTCGACGTGGTCCTCAACACGCAGGCGGGGGAGGGCCTGCTGCGCAGCGTCGAGCTGCTGGCCGACCGGGGCCGCTACGTCGAGCTGAGCCGGCGTGACCTGGTCGAGGGCACCCGGCTGGACCTGCGGCTGCTGGCGCGCGGGGCCTCGTTCTTCGTGGTCGACGTGGTGGACCTCGGCCTCAACGAACCGCGCCGGCTCGGCGCGATCCTCCAGGAGGCCCTGGCCCTGGTGCAGGCCGGTCTGCTGGAACCGCTGCCGTACCGCGTCTTCCCCGCGACCGACCTGGTCGGCGCGTTCCGGCACATGGCCCAGGCCCGGCACGTCGGCAAGGTGCTGGTGTCCGTCGGGGAGCTGACCGCGCCGCAGCCCGCCACACCACCGGTCCCGCACCGGCCGGTCCGGATCGACCCGACCGCCGGCTACCTGGTGACCGGTGGGCTCGGCGACCTCGGCCGGGTGGTCACCGACTGGCTGGTCCGCGAGGGGGCCCGGCACATCGTGCTCACCGGGCGTACCCCGCTGTCCGGGACCGGCGGCGCGGACTGGCTGGCGGAGCTGCGGCGGCACGGGGTGCGGGTGGCGTACGAGGCGGTCGACGTGGCCGACGAGGACGCGATGCGGGCGGTCGTCGGGCGGCTCGGGACCGACGGCGTGGCGATCCGGGGCGTGGTGCACGCGGCCGGGGTCATCGAGTACCGCGCCCTGTCCGAGCTGGACGACCGGACCCTGTCGGCGGTCCTGCGCCCGAAGGTCACCGGCGCGGCCGTGCTGCACCGGCTCTTCGCCGAGCAGCCGCTGGACTTCTTCGTGCTGTTCTCCTCCGGCTCGGCGGTGCTCAGCTCCCCGATGCTCGGCGCGTACGCGGCCGCGAACGCGGCCCTGGACTCGCTGGCCGACCAGCGCCGGCTCGCCGGGCAGACCGCGCTCAGCGTGAACTGGGGCTTCTGGTCGGTCGGCATGCCCGCGCGGGTCGGTCGGGAGCACGGCCGGGCGATCAACCCGGCCGGAATGGACACGTTCAGCCCCCGGGAGGGCATCGAGGCGCTGCGCCTGCTGCTGGCCCGCGACGCCACCCACGGCGTGGTGCTGCCGGCGGACTGGCGGCGGTGGGCGGACGCGCACCCCGACGCGGCGACCTCGCCACTGCTGCGTGACCTGCTCGCCGACCCCGCCGCCGTGGGAGGAGGCCCGCCCGCCGTCGCCGATCCCAGCGCCGTCGCCGATCCCAGCGCCGTCGCCGATCCCAGCGCCGTCGCCGATCCCAGCGCCGTCGCCGGTCCCACCGCCGTCGGCGCGTCCGCCGCGCCGGCACCCGTCGTGGCCTGGTCGCCGCCGCTCTCCCCGCCCCCGGTGCGACCCACGGACGCCGCCACCACGGTCACCGACGGCCCACCCGCCGGTGTCCCCGTGCAGACCCGCCCCGGGCCGGTGGGGACGGGGGAGACGGGGCAGGGCGTGGCCGGCACGCTGACCGACCGGGACGCGGTGGAGCGCTACCTGGCCCGGGTCCTCGCGGAGGTGCTGGGCATGCCGCCGGCGCAGGTGCACACCAGGCGTCCGCTCAAGCGGCAGGGCCTGGACTCGCTGATGGCCGTGGAGGTCCGCACCCGGGTCCAGCGTGACCTGGGCATGCTGCTGCCGATCGCGAAGATGCTCGGCGGCCACAGCGTCGCCGAGCTGGCCGGCGAGGTGTTCAGCCAACTGGGCGGGGCCGGCCGCCGCTGACCGGACCGGGCCGGTGGGCGGTGCGGCGGATCGCCCCGCGCGGCCGTCGACCGGCCCCCGGTGCCGGTCGGGCCGGTCCCGTCGACGACGCGGTCGGGTCCCGGCACGGGTGGTGGCGGTGACCGGGCCCGCCGGTCACCGCCACCGGGTCGTCCGTCGGGCGTCGCCGGTCGGGTGACGCGCCGTCAGCTGCGGGCCGCGTCGGCCTGCGGGATCAGCTCCGCCCGCCGGGCCACCTCCGCGGCGAACTCGCCAAGCGTCATGATGGCGAGCGTCTCGATGTCGTCGTCGTCGAACGTCACGCCGAACTGGTCCTCGACCCGCAGCGCGAGTTCGGACACGGCGAGCGAGTCGAGATCCACACCGGACGGTCCGAGCATCGAGTCGGGGCCGGTGTCGTCGGTGTAGAAGTTCATCTCGCGCAGCGCCTGCAGGGTGAACGCCAGGACCTCGTCGGCTGACATGGTGGGGCTACCTTCCTCTCGGATGGCGCGGGGCGGCGGGGTCGGCGTCGCTCGATGACGTCATCTGCTGTCACCGACGACCGCGGCGTCATCACGTCGGTCGACGACATATTTCCGAAATGAGTGGGCCGAAATTATCAACGGACACTTGCGCCGGTCAATGCGCCGGACATGGCCTCCACGGGTGCTGAAGGCGGAGCGACGGCGGAATTCGAGCAGTTCTCAGTCAGCCGTCGAGGTCGGGTGCACCGCCTCCCCGGACGGGGCCACTACAGTCCTTGCGAAAGGCGGACGTGGCGCCATGGCCGGCCGACCCGGGAGACACGGTTGAAGATCACCAACGTTCACCTGACCGGGCTGGGTGTCTTCCAACCACCCGTGACCGACGCCGGCCAGGCCGCCCGGCGCGGCGACTACAGCCCGGCCGCCTACCTGGAGAACCGGCTGACGGGCGTCTGCGTCGCCGGGGACGTCTCACCGCCGGAGATGGCCGTGCACGCGGCCCGCCAGGCGCTGGCACGCGCCGCCGCCGACCCGACCGGAGTCGGCCTGGTGCTGCACGCCTCCATCCACCACCAGGGTCCGGAGATGTGGCTGCCCGGCCCGTACATCCAACGGGAGGTCGTCGGAACGGCGGCCCCCGCGTTCGAGGTCCGGTTGGGCTGCAACGGCGTGTTCGCGGCGCTGGAGATCGCCGCCGGGCACCTGGCCGGCGCGGCGGCGGACGCGACGGTGCTGGTGACCACGGCGGAGAACCTCGGCTCACCACTGATCGACAGGTGGAACTCGGCACCCGGGTTCATCCTGGGCGACGCCGGCAGCGCGCTGCTGCTCGACCGCGACCACGGCTTCGCCCGGCTGCGCGCGGTGGGCAGCGTCGCGGTGCCCGGGGTGGAACCGCTGTACCGGGGTGGTGAACCGCTGTACCCACCGGCGGCGGGCCAGGGCCGCACGATCGACATGCGCGAACGTGCCGAGTACTTCCGCAACAACGTGATGTCGTTGACCGACGCCGCCGAACTGAGGAACCGGGCCCGGCTCGACCTGATCGACCGCACGCTCGACGAGGCGGACCGCAAGCTGGCCGACATGACCCGAATCATCTGCGGAAACGCGGCGGCGTACATGGTGCAGCACGATCTGGTGGAGCCGCTGGGCATCACGATGGAGCGCACCACCTGGCAGTTCGGACGCGGCGTCGGACACACCGGCGCGAGCGACCAGTTGCTCTCCCTCAACCACCTGCTGGTCACCGGGCAGCTCGCCGCCGGTGACCACCTGCTGCTGTACGGGGGCGCGCCGGCCACCCTGTCCTGCGCGGTCCTGGAGATCCTGGACGTCCCGGAGTGGGCCGGGGCATGAGAGCGTCCCCGCGTACCTGGCTCGTCACCGGCAGCTCGGCCGGGCTCGGCCGGGCGCTGGTGACCGAACTGCTCGCCCGGGGCGAGACGGTGGCGGCCACCGCCCGCGATCCGCGCGCCCTGGCGGACCTGCGGCCCCCCGTGGCCGGGACACTGTGGACGGCGCGGCTGGACGTCACCGACCCGGAACGCATCAGGCAGGTGGTCGACGACGCCGCCCACGCGCTCGGCCGCCTCGACGTGGTGGTCAGCAACGCCGGGTACGCGCTGGTCGGCGCCGCCGAGGAGGCCAGCGGCGAGCAGATCGACAGGCAGATCCGGACGAACCTGACCGGGCCCATCCACCTGGCCCAGGCGGTGCTGCCGTACCTGCGGGCGCAGGGCGGCGGGCGGATCATCCAGATTTCGAGCATGGCCGGGCAACGGGGGTCGCCCGGCACGGCCGTCTACTGCGCCACCAAATGGGGCGTGGAGGGCTTCTTCGAGTCACTGGCCGCCGAGGTGAAGGGCTTCGGCATAGGCGTGACGATCGTCGAGCCCGGCACCGTGAGCACCGGGTTCTTCGGACCCAGCAAGGAACTGACCAGCGCGTCGCCCGCCTACGTGGGCACCCCGGCGGCGATCCTGCGTCGCCGGGCGCAGGACGGCCGGCTGGCCTGCCGTGGCGACCTGGCGAAGATGGCCGTCGCCGTCGCCGACGTCGCCACCGGGCCGACCGCCCCGCTGCGGCTCGCGCTCGGCAGCGACGCGTACGCCACGATCCGGCGCGGCCTGACCGCGCGGCTGGCGGACCTGGAGGACCAGCGGCAGCTCGCGTTCTCCACCGACCTGAGCACGGGCGACGGGTCGACGACGGCGACGCCGCACCGAGGACCGGAGGGGAGCGACGATGCGCATCACCGTCCTGGCGCTCGGCAGCCGCGGTGACGTCCATCCGCTGACGGCGCTCGCCGCCGAGCTGGCCCGCCATGGCCACGAGGTACGCGTCGGGGCGTCGATGAACCTGGTCGACCTGCCCCGGCAGTTGGGGCTCGACGTGGTGCCCGTCGGGTGGAACCAGCAGTCGATGATGCAGACCGAGCGGGGCCGGGAATGGGTCACCAAGAGCACCCTCGACTCCTTCCTCCAGATCACGATCGAGGCGTACCGGGACTACGGCCGCCGGTTCGGCGACGAGGCGATCGAGATCACCGCCGGCAGTGAGGCCATCGTCTGCGCCGTGGTCAGCGAGCAGTGGGCCGCGGCCCTGGCCGAGGCGTACGACGTCCCGCTCGTCGCGTACGACCTCACCCCGTCGCGGCCGAACGACGTGGTGCCGCATCCGCTGGTGGCCCTCGACCCGCTGCCGACCGCCGCGGCGAACCGGGCGACCTACCTGCACTACACCCGACGGGCCTGGCGGTACCGGCGGGACCTGATGCTCGACTTCCGCCGCCAGCTCGGGCTCCCCCCGATGCCCCCGAGGCACCTGAGGCGACCGCTGGAACTGCAGGGCTACAGCCCCACCCTGGTGCCGGGCCTGACCTGGGACGCCTACCGTCCGATCGTCGGTGACCTCCGGTTGACCCCGGCCGACCTGGACCGCGCCGGCATGTCCACCCTCGATCCCGAGCTGGCGCGGTGGCTTTCGGCGGGCGAACCGCCGGCACTGCTGACGTTCGGCAGCACGCACGTGGCGGACCCGGCGGCGATGATGGCGGGGATCGGGCGGGCCTGCCGGTCGCTGGGGGTGCGTGCCCTGGTGGCCACCGGCTGGGGCCTGTCCGGGGTCGCGCCGTCCACGTCGCCGGAGCTGCGCGTGGTGCCCTACGTGGACTACGACCTGGTGCTGCCGCACTGCGCCATGGTGGTGCACCACGGCAGCGCCAGCATCACCGCCGCCGGCGTGCGCGCCGGCATCCCCACGATGGTCTGCTCCTCCTACGCCGACCAGCCGTTCTGGGGCCGCCAGCTGGAACGGCTCGGTGCCGGTGTGCACGTGCGGTTCACCGACCTGTCCGAGGACGTGTTGCTCTCCGGCATGTCCCGCCTGACCACCGGTCCGCTGCGGCGGCGCGCGGCACAGCTCGGCGAGCGGATGCGCGCGGAACCCCACGGCACGCTCGTCGCCGCCGACGAGGTCGACAGGTATCTCGCCGCATGAGCGGTCCGGCGTCCGCCCCCGACCGTGGCCGGGCAGCCGTCGAGGAGGTCGTCGAACTGCTCGACCTGGCGACTGTCGAACCCGCGACGGTCACCACGGACCGGCTGGTTCCCGTCGCGGGGGTGTTCTCCGGTCGCGGCACGGCACGGGGAACCACCCGGCGGTACGGGGGGCTCATCGCCGCACAGGCGCTGACCGCCGCCGCGCACACCGTACGCTCCGGGCGGCCGGTGCACTCGCTGCACGCCTACTTCACCCGGCCGGGCGACAGCCGCAGGCCCGTTACCTACCTGGTCGAGACCCTGCGCGACGGCCCGTCCATGTCCACCCGCCGGGTGGTCGCCCTCCAGCGCGACACCCCGATCTTCTTCCTGACCGCCTCGTTCCACGATCCCTGCGCCGGGCCGGCGCACGAGCGCCCCGCGCCCCGGGTTCCGCCACCGGACGAGGTGCCGACCCTGGCCCGGCTGCTCGCCGACGCGCCCGCCCGGTTGGCCGCCGTGCAGGACATGCTCTTCGCGTTCGACGTCAGGTACCTCGGCCCGCCGCCCGGGGCGCAGACGGACCGGGAGCGGGCGGGCGAGGCACACCGCCGGGCCTGGGTACGGGTGGCCGGGAGGCTGCCCGACGACGTGTCGCTGCACGCCGGCGCGCTGGTGCTCGTCTCGGATCTGCCCCTGCTGCTCAGCGCGATGGTGGCCGGGCACGCGACCGAGTGGGGCCCGGGTGACGTCGGTGTCAGCATCGACCACACGGTGTGGTTCCACCGACCCTGCCGGGCCGACGAGTGGCTGCTGTACGACTGCGACAGCCCGTGGGCGTCCGCCGGTCGTGGCCTGGCGACCGGCCGGCTGTACGCGCGTGACGGTGACCTGGTGGCCACGGTCGCCCAGGAGGGTCTGCTGCTGACCCGGTCCGCCCGCTGAGCCGGGAGACGGACGGATCGACCCTCAGACGGGAACCGCCTCGATCGCTCCGTCGGTGACGCCCGCGACGGCGAAGCCGGCGTCGGTGAGGAGCCGGCCGTACTCCGCGGCGGTACGGTCCCGGCCCTCCATCAGGACCAGCATCAGCAGATCCACGATCCGGTTGCGGGGCGCCCCCCAGGTGCCCGCGCCGGCACCGGCCCGCTGCGGCTGTGCCGGCAGCAACTCCTCCAGCACCAGCAGTCGCGCCCCGGCCGGCATCGCCGCCCGCACCCGGGACAGCACCCGGGCGACGTTCCCGTCGTTCCAGTTGTGCAGGACCCGCCGCAGCACGTACCGGTCACCGCCGGCGGGCACCCGGTCGAAGAAGCTGCCCACGACGATCTCGACCCGGTCCAGGACCCCGGCGGCGGCGAGCCGGGCGCGTCCCCGGGCGGCGGCCTCGGGCAGCTCGACGAGGACCCCGCGCAACTCCGGACGGGCCCGCAGGAGATCGGCGAGCAGACCGCCGTCGCCGCCGCCGAGATCCACCACCGTACGGGCGTCGTCGAACAGCCGGGCGGGAGGCGGCGGTGGCTCCGGGGCGGTGGACATGGCCCCGTTGAACGTCGCCGCCAGCTCCGGATGCCCGCCCAGGTACTGGTAGAAGGACTCGCCGAAGCGGTCGGTGAAGGCCGGCCGGCCGGTGCGTACGGTGTCGAGCAGGCCGGCGAACGAGGCGAAGACCTCCTGGCCGTACAGGACCGCCGTGTCGCGGACCGAACCGGGGACGTCGGTGCGCAGGTATTCCCCCATGCCGGACAGGACGAAGTCGTCGGGACCGGTCTGGCGCAGGACGCCGGCGTCGGCGAGCGCGGCGAGCAACCGGCGCAGCGCCACCGGGTCCACCCCGGCGGCGGCCGCCAGTTCGGCACCCCCGGTGGTGCCCGCGGCGATCCGGTCGGCCAGGCCGAGCAGGGCGAACACCGAACACGCCTGCGCCGTCCAGGTGGCACAGAGCACGTTCAGCAGCCGCTTGCGGAAGTAGTCGTCGTCACGCGCCACGGATGGCCCTCCACTGAGACTCTAGTGAATGTCCAGAGAAGTGCGGGCCGGGCCCGCAGGCGCCTCGGTATGGTCATTTTCGGCCCGGTCATCCTCGCATTAACCAGGGTGCGCTGACAATTGTCGTCAATGGGAAGCCGTGGGGGTCGAATGGGTGCCGTCACCGCGGTCGGGCGGTCCGCCGGGCACCCGGGGCGTACGGTCGTCGCGGCGTCCGGCCGTGCCGGCTGACCTGGTGGTGCGGCTGCGCCGCACGGTGGACGACGGGCGGACGACGGCCCGCGCGCTGCTCGTCGAGACGGCCGCGGCGATGGCCGACGCCCCGCCGGCCGCGGTCACGGTGGCGCACACGGCGACGGGCGCGCCGGTGCTGCGTGGCGTCGCCACCGGCTGGCACACCAGCGTCAGCCACACCCGCGGCCTGGTCGCGGTGGCGGTGTCCCGACACGGGCCGGTCGGCGTCGACGTGGAGGCGCTGCGCCCGTTGCCCGCGGTGGCGCTGAGCCGGCGGTGGTTCGCCCCCGAGGACACCGACTGGCTGCGTGGGCGGCCGGTGGAGCGGCTCGGCGTCGACTTCCTGGCGCTGTGGACCGGCAAGGAGGCGGTCGCCAAGCTGTACGGCACCGGGCTGCGCGGCGGCCGGCTGCTGCGGTGGCGCACCGCGCCGCCGGAACCGCCGGCGTGGCGGCCCGCCGTCGACGCCCCAGGCGTCCTGGTGACCCACCGGGAGTTGGCCGGGCACGTGCTGGCGGTCGCCCGCGCGTGGCCCGGCCGCCCATGGCCGGCCGTCGGTCGCTGATGCGGACCGCTCTGGTCCTCGGCGGCAGCGTCGCCGGCATGGTCGCCGCCCGGGTCCTGGCCGACCACGCCGACCAGGTGTGGATCGTCGAGCCCGACGAACTGGTGGACGCGCCGGTGATCCGCCGTGGCGCGCCGCACGGCAGCCAGGCGCACACCCTGCTCGGCCGGGGCCGGACCGTCATCGACAGGCTGCTGCCCGGCGTCGTGCGGCAGATGGTGCGCGAGGGCGGACAACTGGTCACCAGCGGTCCCGGTGGTGCGCAGTGGTTCCTCAACGGCCGGGCCAAGGTGCCGGTACGCGGCGGCAGCGTGGTCAGCGTGTCCCGGCCGTTCCTGGAATGGCACCTCCGCCGGCGGGTCCTCGCGCTGCCCAACGTGGCCCTGGTCGCAGGGACCGCCGTCGGGCTCACCGCCACCGCCGGCCGGGTGGACGGCGCGCTGGTCCGCCACCCGGGCTGCACCGACGCCCAGCGGCACGGGGCGGACCTGGTGGTGGACGCCACCGGGCGGTCCAGCCGGCTGGCCGACTGGCTCGGCCGGCTCGGCTACCCCGCGCCCGACAAGCGCCGGATGGCCCTCGACCTCGGCTACGCCACCTGCCTGTTCCACCGGGAACCCGGCCAGCGGCTGGCCGGGCACGTGGCGGTGTACTCGGTCTACACGCCGAGCCGGGCGCGCACCGGCCCGAGCTCGATGACCCCCGTCGAGGGTGGCCGCTGGCTGACGCTGGTCAGTGGCTACGGCGACCGGCGGCCGGGCCGCGACCTGGGCGGGTTCCTGGAGCGCTGCCGGTCGGATCCGGCCACCCCGCTGCGGATGCTGCCGGACGCGTGCGAGCCGGCCAGCGAGGTGTACGTGCACCGCTTCCCGGACAGCGTCCGCCGCGACTTCGACCGGCTGGACCGGTTCCCGGCCGGCCTGGTGGCGATCGGCGACGCGGTCGCCTCGTTCAACCCGACCTACGGCCAGGGCATCTCGGTGGCGGCCGTGCAGGCGGTCGCGCTCGCCGAGTGGCTCGCCGAGCCCGGCGCGGTGGACCGGCCGGCGTACGGGTACTTCCGGCGGGTCCGGGCGGTGGTGGACGACGCCTGGGACTTCTCCGCCGCGCAGGACTGCTACCTGCCACACGTGACGGTCGCCCGACCGTTCGGCTGGCGGCTGCGCCGTGGCCTGGCCGAGGCCGTCCAGCACGCGACCGTGACCGACGAGGTGGTGCACCGGGCCTTCCTGGAGGTCGTCAACCTGACGGCCGGCCCCGCCCGGCTGCGTCGTCCGGACATCCTGTGGCGGGTCGGGGTGGCGGCGCTGCGCCGGCCCTGAACCTGCCCGCCCGAAGCGCGGTGGTCGGGACCCTTCTTGGCGACACATCCCATTTTTTAATGAAGGCCATCAATGATGTCGATGTGTGGCCGGATGGCCGGCGACGGTACTACGGCCGGCACCCGGTCCGGGCCGCCACCGGGGGCTGTTTTTTCGCCCCGCCGAGCGGCCTGACCTCGGTGTACCCATCGGTCCTCGAAAATTGCTCGAACAATCGAAGACGGTCGTCCAGAAACCGGCTAGCCTCTCAGTCGAACGTCGTACCACTGCGACGCGAAAAGACTCGAATGCCGCCTGAAACTGACTCCTGTCTATGGAGATGGGTGCGGTTCCCGCTGTCGTCCGGTCCCCGCAGCGGCACGTCGAGACGAAGGCAGCTCGTTCTCTGGGGGAGAGGCCATGGAAATCCAGATCCTGGGACCGCTCGTGCTCGCCCACGCCGGTCACACCGCCACACCGACCGCCCCGAAGCCCCGCAGCGTGCTGGGCCTGCTGCTGCTCAACGCGGACCAGACCGTGCCGGTCTCCGCGCTGATCCAGGATCTGTGGGGCGCGTCCCCGCCGGTCAGCGCGCTGACCACGCTCCAGACGTACGTGCTCCAGATCCGCAAGTGTTTCGCCGGCCTGCTCGACGTCCCGGTCTCCGAGGTGGCCAAGCGGGTGCTGGTCACCGTCCCCGGCGGCTACGTGCTCCGGGTCGGCCCCGACGAGTTCGACCTGCGCCTGTTCGACAAGCTCGCCTCGGCCGGTCGACGCGCCCTGGCGGCCGGCGAGAACGTCGACGCGGCGGCACTGCTGGTGCGCGCCTGCGCGCTCTGGCGCGGCCCGGCGCTCGCCGACGTGCGCGCCGGCACCGTGGCCGAGCCCCGGCTCAAGGCGCTGGAGCAGACCCGGCTCACCACCGTCGAACAGTGCATCGAGGCACGCATGCGACTCGGCCACCACCAGGACGTGCTGGCCGAACTGACCCTGCTCATCGCCGAGCACGGGCTCAACGAGAACCTGTGCGCGCAGCTGATGGTCGCGTTGCACCGCAGCGGACAGCGACGCGAGGCCCTGGCGGTCTTCCACCGGCTGCGCACCTCCATGGTGGAGGAACTGGGGCTGGAGCCGTCGAAGCGGCTGCACCTGCTCCAACAGGCGGTCCTCGCGGACGACCCGGCGCTGGAGGTGGCGCCCCGGGACGACGGACTGACCCAACTGCTCGACCACCTCGCCCTCCAGCGGCCCCGGACCCGGTAGCCGCCCCCACCCGGCGGTGTCGTATCCCCGGGGCAGACTGCCGGGGTGGATCTGACGCTTGCCTTCGCCGCCCTGCTCGGACGGTCCGATCTCCCCACCGGCCCGCACGACGCCTACTTCGGCGGGGACACCCTCGACGAGTTCCTGCTCCCGGCGGGCTGGCTCACCCCCGACGCCCTCGCCTCGTCGGCTCCGGTCACGTTGCCCGACGTCGACGCCTGCTACCTCGACGACGACCACGCCGCCCTCGGCTGGGAGTTCGACCTGGCGAACTCGTTGTTCGCGGTCGAGTGGGCCGACGACGTGCTGCCGGCGGCGTTCCTCGCCGACGTGCGGGCGGCCGACGCCGACCTGCTCGTGCGCGGCGTCGACCTGGGCGTGCTGATCGACAGGCACGGCCTCGACCTGACGGCGGAGTCGGCGCACCGGTGGAACTACCGGCTCTCGGCGCTGCTGCGCCTGGCCACCGACGGCACCGCCCACGACGCCATGCGGATGGCGACGTTCACCCACCGGCTGCCGGAACTGCTCCCGATCGGGCCGGATGACCGCCGGCGGGTCGAGCAGGAGTGGGCGGCGGCGCTGGCGCAGGTCGAGCCGCCGCAGCTGCGGGACCACCTGGGCCTGCACTGCCTGGAGCCGTTCTGGTCGCGGGCCGCGGGTGCCTGTTACCTGGGCGCGACCGAGTGGCCGACCGGCACCTCGGCCCTCGCCGGCCGGCGCAAGCTGCTGGCGGGCTGGGAATTCGGGGAGTCGCAGTCGGGGGTGGCGGTGGTCGGCTGACGCCGGACCGGCCGCTCGTCGACCCGACGCCCCGCCCGGCTGATCCGGCCGACCGGGGCGTCGGGACAGGTCGGCGCGGTCCGGGCGGCGGCCGGGCCACCGGAGTCGGTGTCCCGCCGTGCCGCGTCGGCGCGGGCGGCGGGCACCTCCCCGGCGAGGGCCCTCGCGGCGGCCAGCTCACGGTGCAGGTCGAGCCGGGTCCGGGCGGGAACGGCCGGGGCCAGGTCGGCGGCGCGCAACGCGCCCGCCCAGAACGCGGCGGCCTCCTCCGCCGCGCCGAGTGACCCGGCGCGGCGGGCGGCGGCGGTGAGGTGGACGACGGCATCGGCGGCGGTGGACGGGGTGAGGGCCGCCAGTGCGTGCCGTCCCAGCATCGCCACGTCGTCGCAGCGCTGCTCGCGGAGCACGGCGAGGACGCGGGCGTGCAGCCGGGTACGGCGCAGCAGCGGAAGGCCGTGGTAGAGCACGTCACGCATCAGGGCGTGGGCGAACCGCACCCGTCCCGGTGCGGGCTCGACGAGCAGGCCGGCCGTCACGCCGGCCTCCAGGCCGGCGAGGACCGGTTCCTCCGGGCCGCCGTCGACCGCGAGCAGCAGATCGACGTCGACCTCCACGCCGCAGACCGCGGCCTGTCGCAGCACCGTCCGCGCGCCCGCCGGCAGCCGCGCCAGCCGGCGGGTCAGCAGGTGCCGCACGCCGGCGGGCACACCGTCGAGCGCCGCCGCCGGCCCCTCCGCCGCGACCAGCCCGGCCAACCCGATGGCGAACAGCGGATTGCCCGCCGAGCGTTCCCGGACCGTGCGCAGCACCCCGGCGTCGTGCACGCCGTGCCGGCGCAGCACCGCGGTGACGGCCTCCGCGTCGAGACCACCGAGCGTGACCTCGACCGCCGGCACGCCGGCCAGCGCCGCCCGCGCCGCCACCACGTCGTCGGTCACCTCGTCCGGCCGGTACGTCACCACGACCAGCACCGGCGCGCCGGTGAGCGCGGCGGCGAGATGCCGCAGGACACGCAGGGTCGCCCCGTCGGCGTGGTGCACGTCCTCGACCACCAGCAGCAGCGGGCCGTGCCCGGTCAGCCGGGACAGGTGCGCGGCCAACGCCCGACGGAGGTGGAACTCGTCGTGCCCGCCCCGGGCGTCGTCCGGCCCGTCCGGGTCCAGCAGCGGGCGCAGGCCCCGGTTCTCCGTCTCCTCGGGCGGCAGGAACCGCCTGGTGGTGGCGACCACCTCGCGCCACGCCCACGCCGGGGGAGCACCCTCCACCGGCGGGCAGGTGCCGACGGCCGTCCGCCACCCGGCGTCGGCGAGGGTCCCGGCGATCTGCCGCACCAGCGTCGACTTGCCCGCCCCGGCCTCCGCGCCGAGCCAGCAGACGCCGAGCCCCGACCGGGCGGCCCGGTCGGCCGCCGCCCGCAGCCGGGCCACTTCCGCCGTACGCCCCACCACCTGGCGCGGGTCCGGTGCGGCGGGCGGCCCGGCCGCCGCCGGTGGCGGGCCGGGAACGGCTGCCACCGGCGGCGGACCCGGGGCGGGGTGCACCGGCGGCCCGGGGACGGCCGGCTCCAGCCGGGGGCTCTGCCGCAGCAGGTCCGTCTCCAGGGTCCGCAGGGCCCGGCTGGGGTCGATGCCCAACTGCTCGGCCAGCGTCGTGCGGACGGCACGCAGCACGTCCAACGCGTCGGCCTGCCGACCGAGGCGGTACAGGGCGACCGCGAGCAGCATCGCGGCCCGTTCCCGCAGCGGGTGCTCGCGGACGTGCGGGTCGAGGTCGCGCACCACCTCGTGCGGCCGGTCGAGTTCGAGCAGGAGCCCGGCGCGCTGCTCGACGGCGGTCGACCGGAGCTGGGTCAGCCGCTCACCCTCCCGGTCCGCCCACGGCTCCCCACCGAACTCGGCGTACGGGCCGCCCGCACCCCAGCAGGCGAGCGCCGCGTCGAGGACGGTGAGCGCCGCGACGGGACCGGGTGCGGCGTCCGGCGTCGCGGACCGCAGCGCCGCCTCGAACCGCCAGGCGTCCACGTGCGCGGTCGGCAGCCGCAGGGCGTACCCGGGAGCGGCGGTGACCAGGACCCGGGCGGGGGTCCGCGCGAGACGGTGCGGTTCCAGGACGCGCCGCAGGTTCGACACGTACACCTGGAGGGCGGCCTGGGCCCGGGGCGGCGGGTCACCCGCCCACAGGTCGTCGACGAGCCGGTCCACCGACACGACGTGGCCGCCGGCGGCGACGAGCCGGGCCAGCACCGCGCGTTGCCGGGGCGCACCGAGGTCGACAGGCGTGCCGTCGCGGACCGCCCGCACCGGGCCGAGCACACCGATCGTCGTCACGCCCGGACCCCGCTCAGCGGGTGGAGATGCCTCCGCTGAGCGCGGCGGAGGTCAGGCCGGCCTCGTTCGACACCACCACCACGTGCACGAAGGCCTGCGGCATGTGGGTGAAGTGCCAGGTACGCCGCCCGGTGTCCGGGGTGCCGTAGATGACCGCCCGCGCGACGCCGACCTCGGTGGTGGGGATCGGCGCACCCCAGGTGGGTTGCGGGATCGGCAGCGAGGGCCCTCCCGGCGGGGTGGTCGGCAGCCCCGGATCGGTCGGGGTGTCGTCCGGCGTGGTCTGCAACCAGCTCAGATCGATCCGGTAGTTGTCCTCCCGCACCGAGTTGTCGGTGAAGGTGACGTCCAACGTCCGCCTGCCCTCCTGGTAGCCGGTGGACAGCGTCAGCCCGCTCGGCGCCGCCGGGCTGATCTGGTACTGCGGACACGACAGCGGGACGACCTCCGGCACCGGCTGGCTGCCGTCGGGCACGTTGTTGGCGGTGACGCAGAACCGGTGCACCCCGGCCAGCGCCGAACTCGGCACGGTGAACGAGAAGCCGACGAAACCGCCCCGCTCGACGTGCCACAGGTTCGCCGGGCGGGTCACCGCCGGTGGTACGTCGGTCTGCACCGTCACCTGCACCGGGCCGCCGTTGGGGTCGCTGGCCCAGCCGCTGACCCGGACCGCCCCGCCGACGTACTCCCACGACTCCAGCCAACCCATCGGGTACTTGTCGCTGCCCACCGGCGGGGGAGTCGGCTCGGTCGGGCTGTCGTCGCAGGCCGACGGCGGGTCGGGCACGTCGCAGTTGGGGCGGGCGAGCGCGGTGCCGGCCGCGGCCACGGTCAGCCCGGCGCTGAGGGTGAGCGCCAGACCGATGGCGAGGATTCTCTTCATGCCCCCAGCACAGCAACCACCACTTGGTCCCCACCTGGCGCGATCGGCGGCGGCCACGTTTAGCCGTCGCCAAGCGACGCCGGGTCCCATCGGTCGGGGCAGCGACCTGCCCGGGGTGCGGTCGCACCAGGACGGAGGGAACGGCATGGGCACCATGGTGGTCACCGGATCGGTGGACGGCATCGGCCGGCGTACCGCGGCGCGACTCGTCGCCGCCGGGCACCGCGTCGTGCTGCACGCCCGCGACGAGGAACGGGCGGCGGTGGCCAAGGCGGCGGTCCCGGACGCGGCCGGGGTGGTGGTCGGTGACCTGGCCTCGCTCGCGCAGACCACGGCGCTCGCCAGGTCGCTCGCCGCGTTCGGCCGGTACGACGCGATCGTCCACAACGCCGGGATCGCCCGCCTCGACGCCGCCGAACGGGAGCTGACCGGCGACGGGCTGGAGTCCACGTTCCAGGTCAACGTGCTCGCGCCGTACCTGCTGACGGCATTGCTGCCGCCGCCCGGCCGGCTGGTGTTCGTGTCCTCGGCGATGGCCGCCGACGGGGTCGCCGACCTGGGTGACCTGCGGTACGACACCCGCCCCTTCAACGGCGTCGAGGCGTACGCCACCTCGAAGCTGCTGGACCTGGCACTCGCCGTGGCCGTCGCCCGCCGCTGGCCCGCCACGCTGAGCAACGCGCTCGACCCCGGCTGGGTACGCACCCGGATGGGCGGTGCCGCCGCCCCGACCAGCCCCGACGACGCCGCCCGCGCCCAGGTGCGCCTCGCCGTGGGCACCGACCCCGACGTCCTGGTCAGCGGGCGGTACGTCAGCGCGCGCGACTGGCGGCCGTCGCCGTCGCGGCTCGCCCCACTCGGGGAGGAACTGCTGGCCTACTGCGCGCAGCTCACCGGCGTCGTCCTGCCCGACGCCCCACCGGGCCGAACCCCCGGCGGTGGCGTCGCACCGGTCGGCGGGTGACCGCCCGACCCCGGCCCGGCCGGCGGCCCCACCGCCGGCCGGCCCGTGACCGGGGCCGCGGTCGCCCCCGGTCACGCCGACCGGTCCGGGACCGGGGCCGCCGGCGCCTCGGCCGGGCTGGGCGCGCCCAGCCCGTGATCGCGGGCCAGGGCGATCGCCTCGGCGCGGCTGCCCAGGTGCAGCTTGACCAGGATGACCGAGACGTTGTTGCGGACGGTCTTGGCGCTCAACCCGAGTCGGTGCGCGATCAGCGGATTCGACAGTCCCCGGGCGAGCAGTTCGAGGATCTCCCGTTCCCGGTCGGTGAGCTGCGGGAACGGGGCGTCGGCGCGGGCACCCAGCAGCGCGCCGGCCCGGTCGGCGAGCGGGCCCCCGAGGATCAGGTCGCCGCCGGCCACCCCCCGGATACCCCGCTCTACGTCGGCGGCGGAGGCACCCTTGAGCAGGTAGCCACGGGCTCCGGCGCGCAGCGCGGCGACCAGCGACGCGTCGTCGTTGAGCATGCTCACCACCAGCACCCGCACCGACGGATGGTCGCGGCGCAGCAGCCGGGTCACCTCGATCCCCGACCCCTGGCCGAGGTGCAGGTCCATCAGCACCACGTCCGGGCGCACCCGGGCGACGAGCGCCACGGCGGTCGACGCGTCGGCGGCCTCGCCCACACACTCGATGCCACCCAGCGTGTCGAGCAACGCGCCCATGCCCAGCCGGAAGACCGGGTGGTCGTCCACCACGGCGACGCGGATCGGGGTGTCGGTCACTGCTGCTCCAGGGGGACGGTCAGGCAGACGGTGGTGCCCCGGGAGCCGGCCGGCCCCACGGTGAGGGTCGCGCCCACCGCCTCGGCCCGTTCCCGCATCGCGTGCAGGCCGACGCCGTGACTGGTGGGGCCGGCCGGAAGGCCCCGACCCTGATCGGTGACGGTGACCCGCAGCCGGTCGGGCCGCTGCTCCAGCGACACGGTGCACCGGTCCACCCCGGCGTGCCGCTGCACGTTGCGGATCGCCTCGGCGGTGACCCCGTAGGCGGCGGTCGCGACCGGCTCCGGCAGCGGCGTCAGGGTGGCCGGGCCGTGCAGCACGATCCGCAGGCCGGCCCGCGCGTACTGGTCACGCAGCAGGTGCAGGGCGGGACTGAGGCCACCGTCGGCGAGCACCGGCGGCAGCAGGCCGTGCGCCATGTCCCGGACCTCCGCCGCCCGTGCCGTCAGCTCACCGGTCAACCGGTCCAGCAGGTCCTCGGCCCGTTCCGGGTCGCGGCGCAGCAGGTTGCGGGTGGCGGCCAGCCCCAACCCGATGCCGCTGAGCGCGGGGCCGAGGCCGTCGTGCAGGTCGCGGCGCAGGGAGCGGCGCTCCTCGTCGCGTACCTCGGCCAGCCGTTGCCGCGAGCGGGCCAGGTCCCGGTTGGTGCCGGCCAGGTCCACGACCGCGGCGACCACCGGAGCGAGGACGGCGAGCGACTCGCGGGCCCGGCCGTCGAGCAGCTCACCGGGCAGGGGCCAGGCGTGCAACTGGCCGACGAGCCGGTCACCGCTGGTCAACGGCACGGTCAGCGGGCAGCCGTACGGGTGCGGTGGTGGCGGCGGCCCACCCTCGGTGATGCGCACCTCGGCGAGCCGGAGCGCGGCGGCGATCGTCGCGCTGATCTCGGTGGTGCTGCCGACACTGTGCACCACCCGGTGCAGCAGCGGTCCCGGGGCCTCACCGTGCACGAGCCGGTCCACCCGCCGCTGCACCGCCTCCCGCATCGGTTGGAAGGCCGCCGCGAGGACCCCGGTCACGACGAGTTGCGGCAGCGGCAGCCGCTGCGGCAGCAGCCGGTCGAGCAGCGCCACCGTCGCGCAGTAGGCGGCGATCACCACCGCGGTCATCAGGTACCACACGAGGGTGCGGCGCACGGCCAGCCGCAGCCCCCACAACTGCTGGCGCAGCACCACCACCGCCACCGCGGCGGGAAAGAACGCCTGCGAGGCGAGCATCAGCAGCGCCGGCAGGGCCGCCGGGACGACCGGGGGCAGCAGGGTGGCGAGGAAGGCGAGGGTGAGCAGCCCACTGCCGGCCGTCGCCCAGCCGAGGCCGTGGCGCTGCGCGGCGGGACCGCGTCGCCACCGCCACCCCAACCCGGCGCAGGCCAGCAGACCGAGCCCGACCAACGGGTACGGCAGGACGGGCAGCAGCGCGGCCCGGACGCCCCGCAGCCCCTCCGGCAGCGGCAGCGCCCCCAGCGGCGGTGGCGCGGTGACGGCGGCGGCCATCGTCACCACCACGTAGCCGACCCCGGCGGCGACCGCGCACCGGCCGAACCGGTCCAGCGGCCGGTCCGGCAGCAGCCAGGGCATCACCACGACCAGCGCGTACAGGCCGGGCACCCAGGCCCAGCGGTGCAGCGCGGTCAGCACCGGTGGCCCACCCACGGCGAGCTGCCACTGGCCGGCGCACGCGGCGACCGCGCCGCCCAGCGCCGCCGCGCAGGCGATCACGGCGGGCACCCGACTGCCGGTCCGCTGCCGGCTCAGGATCAGCCACGCCAACGTGCCGTAGACGATGCCGTCGAGCAGGTCGACCAGCGAGTAGAGCTGGGTGGCGGACCACGGCGGCGTCGCCACCGACCAGGCGACGACCGCGCCGAGGCTGAGCAGGACGGTGCCGGTGAGAACCGCCCACCCGGTCCACCGCGCGGTCACAGATACGTTCGGCATGGCCGGTCCACTGTCTCAGCATGACCACCACCACCGCCACGGACGGCGTCCCCGGCCGCCGTCGGCGACGGGGACCGCACCAGCACACCCACGGGTCTCCTCCGGGTCACCGCGCGCCGTCGGACGCGCAGCGCAGCCTGTTCCGCGTCCTGTCCCGCCGGCCAGGGGTGGATGTCCCGCGTCGCCGGGACCGGCACATCGGCCGTCCGGTGGCACGGGATGCGCGCGGGTCCTAGGGTGACGGCTCGACCGTCCACCGAGGGGGAACCCGTTGCCGTCGCACCGACCAGCCCGCTGGCGTACCGCCGCCGTCGCCCTGACCCTGGTCGTCGGGCTTCCCGCCTGCGCCGCGCCCCAGCCGCAGCGACCACCGACGCCTGTCGAGCAGACCCCGGAGCGCCTGCGGGAGGGCACCAGGTCACCCACCCCGCAGGGCCCGCAGGCGGCCTGGTCGGTGCCGGTACGGCGGATCGACCAGGAACTGGGGGAGACCGGTCAGCTCATCGTCCTTCCCGACGGACGGGAGCTGCGGGCGGTGGACCGTCGCACGGGGCAGGAGCGGTGGCGGCACCCGTTCGACGGCAGCTTCCGGTACGTCATCGCCGGCGGGTCCGTCGTGGTCAGCGACAACGACGACGGCGGTGTGGAGGTGCTCGACGTGGTCACCGGCGTCACCCGGTGGCGGGCGGCCGGGAGCCAGGACGTGGTCGTCCACGGGCAGGCCGTCTACGCCCGGGACTGCGTCGGCGTCGGCGTGGCGGCGACCTGCGTGATCACCGGCAGGGAGCTGGACAGTGGCCGTCAACTGTGGAAGCTGCCGTCCGACCGGTTCGCCCGGGTCAGCGACGTCACCCTCGGCGCGCGCCCGCCGTACGCGCCGGCCACCGGCCGGTACGTCGTGGTGCGGCTGAGCACCTCCGCCCGGGCGGCCACCTACACCCCGGTCGTCCCCACCACCGGCCGGACCGGCGTCGGGCGGCTGCCGAACCGGGCCTGGTTCGGCTTCGCCGCCGACGACCTGCTGGTCAGCACCGACCACGACCCGCCCAAGGGGGACCAGCGCTGCACGGTCAGCATCGCCAGCGTCGACGCGGACACCGGTGCCAAGGGCTGGTCCGGCGCGGTCTACAGCGGGCGTCGGGAGAACGGCGAGTGCGCCAAGCGGCTGGCGCACGACCGCAGCGGGAAGGAGCTGATCGGGGTCGGGACCCGACTCGTCGCGGTCACCGCCGACGAACGGCCGCAACTGGTCGACCTGCGCACCGGCCGGACGGTCTGGCGGGGCGTCGCCGCCGGCGTCCCGATCGACGGCGACGACAGGTCGGTCCTGGTACGCGACACCGCCGACACCGGCGCGCTGGCGTTGCTCGACCTGGCCACCGGTGTGTCCCGCTGGACCGCGCCGGACCCGGCGCTACCCGGCACGTCGGCGAGCTGGCGGTCGGCGGTCACGGCCGGACTGGTGGCGGTCAGCGGGACCGAGAACGACCGCCCGATGGTGCTGGTGTACGAGGTGGACACCGGCTGCCAACTCGGCCGCTATCCGGGGTGGCTCGCCGGAGCCGGCACGGACTGGGTGGCGGTCAGCCACTCCGGTCCCGGTGGCCTCACGGTCGACCTGCACACCTTCTGACCGCCGACCGACCTGACCGCCGACCGACGCCGACACCGACGGGTGGGCCGCCCCGGCAGCTGTCGCCGGGGCGGCCCACCCGTCACCGTGTGGTGCCGGTACCGGCCGTTGCGTACCGCCGGTCGGCGGATCGGACCGGGTCGGGCGTCACCACCCGACGTCCGGACCGTCAGTCGTCGTCGGAGTCGTCGTCCCGACCGGACCGGTCGTCGGCGTCCGCCTTCTCCTGCTCGGACTTGACGATGCCGCCGTTCTCCCGGTCGACCTCGATCTCGTGCTCGGTGTCGCCGTTGATGATCTCCACACTCCAGACCGGGCGGCCCTCCTCCCGCTCCCGCTCGATCTCGGTGATCCGACCACCGCCCACCTTGGCCAGCGCGATCTCACCGGCCCGCTGCCGACTCACCGCGTCGTCGGTGGCCGGGGCGGTGCTGCCCGGCGTCCCCGCCGTCGGGCCGCCACCAGGCGTCCCGGCCGTCGGCGTGCCACCGGGGGTTCCGGCCGTCGGCGCGGCGGTGGGGTCCGCCGGGGCGGGAGCGGTCGTCGCGGCGGTGGGGCCGGGGGCCCGCTGCGCGGCGGACACGCCGATCGCCGTGCCGGTGACGGCGAGGACGGCCGCGCCGCCGGCAGCGGCCAGGAGCAGGGATGTGCGCTTCATGATGCGTACCTCCGGAGTTCTCGGTTGGTGCGCTCAGCGTGCTCCGGCGGTGGATAGCGGCGCGCTGCGCCGACCCTAAGCTCCGGTTAAGGCCGACCGGGGCGGCCCGAGCCGCAGCGTCACCACCGCGCCGCCCTGCGCGCCCGACCCCAGGTCGAGCCGACCGCCGCTGGCCTGCGCGGCCCGCCGGGCGATGTCCAGGCCGAGCCCGGTCGAACCGGCCTGGCTGGCCCCCCGCTCCACCAGGACGGCCGGAATCCCCGGCCCCGCGTCGCAGACGGTCAACGCGGCCCCGGTCGCCTCCCGGGTCAACCGGACGGTGAAGCCGGTGCCCTCCGGGGTGTGCGCGAAGACGTTGCCCAGCAGCGCGTCCACGGCGGCGGCCAACTCGTCGGCGGGCACCCCGACCGGCAGCGGCCCGGCCGCGAGGTCGAGGTCGACCGTCCGGCCGGTCTCCTCGGCCAGCACCGACCAGAAGGCGACCCGTTCCCCGACGATCGCGGCGGCGTCGGCGGTGACCGCGCCGGGATCACCGTCGGCCGGGTCGCTGCGCCAGCGCGCCTGCCGGATCAGGCCGGTCACCGCCCGCTCCAACCCGTCCACGGCCGCCGCCACCCGGGCCGCGTCGTCCGGGTCGCGCAGCGACTCCGCCTCCAGCCGTAGCGCCGTCAACGGCGTCCGCAGCCGGTGCGACAGGTCCGCCACCTGCTCGCGTTCCTCCCGCAGCAGCACCTGTATCCGGGCGGCCAGGTGGTTGAGCGCACCGGCGACCTCCCGCAGCTCCGGCGGGCCGGCCGGCTCCGCGCGGGCGGTCAGCTCGGCGTTGGCCAGCCGGTGCGAGACCGAGGAGAGTTCGGTGATCGGCCGGACCAGGGTGCGGGCCAGCCGGTCGGCGACGGCGAGGCCGAGCAGCACGAGCACGATGCCGAGCGCGGCCAGCACCAGCCAGGCGCGGGCCACCCCGGCGGTGACGTCCGCGCGGGGCACCACGGTCCGGATCACGCCGGTGCCGTCGGCCCGGCCCTGCACCGCGATCACGATCTCCCGGCCACCGTCCAGCTCCGCGGTGAGGCTCTGGCCCCGGGTGGCGAGCGCCACCGCGGGGGTACGCGGCTCCTGCGCGCCGAGCACCGTGCCGTCGGGCAGGTAGACGCTGACCGGCCGCCCCGACTCGGCGGCGAGCTGCTCCACGGTCAACCGGATCGTCGCGGTGTCGGCGGTGCCGACCACCGGCACCAGCCCCTGCACGTCGGCGGTCGCCCGGACGGTGGCCCGGTCCTCGGCGACCGTGCGCACCAGCAGGGCCAGCGGCACCAGGAAGGCCACCAGGGTCAGGCAGCTGGTCGCCGCGACCAGGAGCGCCAGCCGCCGTCTCATCCGTCGTCCCCGATCAGGAGCAGGGTTGCCACCGCTAGGCAGGCTAGCCGGTGCCACCGGCCTGCGGGCCGGCTCTTAACCTCCGCTTATCCTGCCGCCGGGCCCGGCTTGGCGGCCGGTCGGGCATAGTCGGGGCATGGGTCGCCGTACGCTCCTCGCCACCGCCGGCTGGCTGGCCGCCGCCGTGCTCGCCACCCTGATCGGGGTGGCCGCGATCCGGCTGGTCGGGGAGAGCATCACCGGCACTCCCGGCGGGGTGCGCAGCCAGGCCGAGGTCGAGCGGGCCCTGGCCGCCCCGGAGCCGACCCCGACGTCGCCGTCGGCCCCGGCGTCGTCCGCGCCGCCGGCTCCGACCACCGGCCCCGCCCCGACGCCCGGCCAGCGCCGTAGCTTCTCCACCCCCGGCGGTACGGCGGTCGCCGAGTGCGTGGGGGCCGAGGTGCGGCTGGTCTCCTGGGCCCCGGCGCAGGACTACCGGGTGAAGGACGTGGACCGGGGCCCGGACGACGACGCCGAGGTGACGTTCGCCGGCCCGGCGGGGGAGTTCGAGGTGAACGTGGGCTGCATCGGCGGCGAACCGGTCGCCCGCCCGGGCGACAGCGACTGAGCTGCGGCCTCCGCCGCCGGCCCACAGGTTCAGCCGTCGTCCGTGCCGGTCGCCACGGTCGGGAAGGTGACCTGCACCCGCAGCCCGTCCCGACCGGTGGAGGAGGCGGTGATGATGCCCTCGTGCGCCCGGGTGATCGAGCGGGCGATCGCCAGCCCGAGGCCCGCGCCGCCGCTGTGGTCGATGCGTCTGCCGGAGCGGCGGCGGAACGGCTCGAACAGGGCGGCGACCTCGTCCGGGGGGACGTCGTCGCCGGTGTTCTCGACGACCAGCGCCGGGTCGGTGCCCACCCGCACCGTGAGGGTGCCGTCGGGCCGGTTGTACTTCAGGCCGTTCTGCACCAGGTTGACGACCAGCCGTTCCAGGAGCACCTGTTCCCCGACGACCAGCCGGGGGCTCAGCCGGCTGACGATCGTGACCCCGGCCTCCTCGGCCCGGCCACGGTGGGCGTCGAGCACCGTCGCGACGATCCGGTCGAGCCGCAGCGGGACGCGGGTCAGCAGGCCACGGTCGCTCTCGCTGAGCACCAGCAGCCCCTCGATCAGGCGCTCGTTGCGTTCGTTGGTCTCCAGCAGTTGCGCGGCGAGCAGTGCGAGCTGGTCGTCGGTGAGGCTGCGGGCGAGGCCGACCTCGATCAGGGTGCGCTGGACGGCGAGCGGGGTGCGCAGCTCGTGGGACGCATCGGCGGCGAACCGGCGCTGCGCCTCGTACCCCACCGCGATCCGGTCCATCATCTCGTCGATGGTGCGGCCGAGGACGGCCAGTTCGTCGCGGCCGGGGCCGGGCCTGAGCCGGTGGCCCAGGTTCTGCGGCCCGACGTCGGCGATCACCGGGACGAGGTCCCGCAGCGGGCGCAGGCACCAGCGGACGGCCGGGTAGGCGGCGGCCAGCAGGGCCAGCAGCACCAGCGTCACGGCGATCGCCAGGGGGATGCTCGGCCGCCGGAACACCTGGACACAGACGAACGGGGCGTCGTCCGCCGGGGCCTGCGACGCGGGGGTGGCGCACCAGGACGGGCCGAACTCCCGCCACAGCGCGAGCAGCATGTCGGCGGCCGTCGTCACGAACGGGGCGACGAGCAGGAGCGCCCCGACGACCAGGAGCATCCGCCGGGCCGGTGAGGGCAGGTTCATGCTCCGAGCCGGTAGCCGACGCGGGGCACGGTGTGGATCACCGGCGGGTCCCCGAGCTTGCGGCGCAGGGTCATCACGGTGGTCCGTACGGTGTTGGTGAACGGGTCGGCGTGTTCGTCCCACGCCTGTTCCAGCAGGTCCTCGGCGCTGACCACCCGGCCACCGGCGCGCATCAGCACGTGCAGGACGGCGTACTCCTTGGGGGACAGCGACAGCGGCATCCCGTCGCGGGCGGCCGTGTGCCGGGTGACGTCCAGCACGATGCCGTCCTGTTCCAGCACCGGGGGCAGCGCCGGGGTCGATCGCCGGGACAGCGCCTGCAACCGGGCGACGAGTTCGGCGAAGGCGAACGGCTTGGTCAGGTAGTCGTCCGCGCCCAGGCCGAGACCCTCGACGCGTTGCCGGATGCCGGCGGCGGCGGTCAGCAGCAGCACTCGGGTGCCGGTGGCGGAGCCGGCGATCCACCGGCACACCTCGTCGCCGGTCTGGCCGGGCATGTCCCGGTCGAGCACGGCCACGTCGTAGCGGTTGACGGCGAGCCGTTCCAGGGCGCTGTCGCCGTCGTAGACCACGTCGACGGCCATGGACAGCCGGCGCAGCCCCTCGGCCACCATGTCGGCCAGCACCCGCTCGTCGTCGGCCATCAGCACCCGCACGCCGTCCCCCTTTCCCGTCGTTCCCCCGTGCCCGCCGACCGCCCGCAAGGTTGGCACCCGGCAGATAAAGAACCGATAAGGGTGCCGCTGACGCCGCCCGGACGGCCGGGGTCGCAGCATCGCAGCGTTCCTGTTTCCGTACGTACAGGCTGGTGAACCCGTGCTCCGACTCGCCACACAGTGTGTCATGGTCGCCCTGACGGCCACGGTGGTTGCCGTCGCTCCCGTCGCGTCCCGGCCGGCGTCGGCGATCGCGCACGGCGAGGACGCCGCCGACGGCGCGTACCGGTTCACCGCCCGGCTGACCATGACCGGTCTGCCGGTGGCCGGTGGCGGGGCCCGGGACAGCTGGTGTTCCGGCGCGCTGGTCGCGCCGCGCTGGGTGATCACCGCGGGCCACTGCTTCCGTACCGAGGACGGCCGGCGGGTGAGCCGGACGGTGGCCGAGCGGACCACCGTCACGGTCGGGCGGACGGACCTCGGCGGTCGGGGCGGCTACGAGGCCGACGTGGTCGCGGTCCGTCAGGCGGACGGTGCCGACGTGGCCCTGGTCGAACTCGACACCGCGATCACCGGTGTGCCGCCGCTGGGGCTCGCCGACGGGCCGCCGGTGGCGGGCGAGGTGCTGCGGTTGACCGGGTACGGCCTGACCGCCGCCGACGCCGCCGCGCCGGCGCAACGGCTCCAGACCGGCGAGTTCACCGTCGGTCGGGTCGGTGCCGGCCTCATCGAGACCTCCGGTCGGCGGCCCCGTGCGGACACCAGTCCGTGTCCGCACGACTCGGGCGGCCCGTACTTCCGGGAACGGGCGGACGGTACGGCCGTCCTGGTCGCGGTGGTGAGCACCGGTCCGGGATGTCCGCACCCGGGTCCCGACTTCAGCGCCCGTACCGACGTCCTCGGCGAGTGGATCGCCGACACGGTCGATCCGTCGCCGGAGCCGGTCCGGTGGCTGTCGGCCGGTGTCGGTGCGGGGGTGGCGCTGCTGTCGGTGGTCTTCGTGCTGCTGCGTCGCCGCCGCGCGGGTGGCCACCGGCGATCGTCGATCCCGCAGGTCGGAGGCCGGATGCGGAGGTGAATTCGCGTCTTGCGCGACCCGGACCGCAGGTGTACAACTATCGGAGCTAGGTACACATCTAGCTTTCGTTGGTACGCAACAGTGGGGGCCGGGTGTGGACCGCTTAAGGGTCGGTGTCGTCGGGATCGGGGTCCAGGGGCAGCTGCACGCCCGCGCGTTGCGCGACGTGCGACAGGCCGAACTGGTGGCCGTCGCCGACGTCTCGCCGCGTAACCGTCAATGGGCCGAGACCCACCTCGGCGTCCGGGCCGTCCCGGACGTCGGCGACCTCCTCGACGAGGTCGACGCGGTGAGCGTCTGCACGCCGGACCACCTGCACGAGGACGCGACCCTCGCCGCGCTCGCCGCGGGCAAGCGGGTGCTGCTGGAGAAGCCGATGGCGCTGTCGCGGGCCAGTTGCGACCGGATCATCGCCGGCCGACCCGATCCCGACGCCCTGATGATCGGCCACGTGCTGCGGTTCGACCCCCGGGTGCTGCGACTGCGCGAGGTGGTGCGCTCCGGCGAACTCGGGGACATCTGGCACGTCAAGGTGTGGCGGTGCACCTCCCAGGCGGTAGGCGAGGGAATCTGGGACCGGACCTCGGTCGCCTGGTTCCTCGGCATCCACGATGCCGACCTGCTCAGGTTCGTGACCGGCCGCGAGGTCGAGGTCACCGGCGCGGTCGGCCGCAAGGTGCTCTCGCCCAGTCACGACGTCGTGCACGCCACGGTCCGCTTCGACGACGGCGCCATCGGCACGATGGAGAACAACTGGACGCTGCCGCACTCCCGCCCGTCGCGGGCCGACGCCGGTCTGCGGATCGTCGGTGAGCACGGGATCCTCGAAATGAACCTCTCGCACAACGACCTGCTGTACGCCCGCCGCGACGGGGTGGCCAGCTTCATGGACACCTACTTCTGGCCCAGCCGCGACGGCGGGGGCGCCTACAACCTGCGCACCGAGCTGGAGGCGTTCGTCGACGCCGCGCTGACCGGCGGGCCGACACCGGTCAGCGGCGAGGAGGGCCGCGCGGCCGTCGCCGTCGTCGAGGACATCGAGGCGGCGCTGGCCGGCGACCCGCCGCCCGGCAACTGAGGGGTCCGGGATGCTGCGGTACGCGCTGCGTCGCCTCGCGATCTCGGTGCTGGTCCTGTTCGGCGCGGCGACGGTGGTCTTCTTCGCGATGCGGGCGGTCTCCGGTGACCCGGCGACCGCGGTGCTCGGCCCGGACGCCGACCAGTCGGCCATCGAGGCCCTGCGCCGGGAGTACGGACTCGACGCCTCGCTGCCCGTCCAGTACGTCCAGTTCCTCCGACGGGCCCTCACCCTCGACTTCGGTGAGTCGTTCCGGCTCCACGACGCCGCGACGAACCTGGTGCTCACCCACCTGTCGGCGACCGCCGCCCTGGCGCTGACCGCCTTCGCCATCGCCCTGGTCCTCGGGTTCGCCCTGGGCACCCTGGCCGCGACCCGACCCAACGGCGTCGTGGACCGGGTGGTCTCGGTGCTGTCGATGCTCACCCAGTCCCTGCCGACGTTCTGGGTCGGCATCATGCTGATCCTGGTCTTCTCCCGGTTCCTGCACCTGCTGCCCAGCTCCGGCGCCGCGTCCCCGGCCGCGATGGTCATGCCGGCGGTGACGCTGGCCCTGCCGCTGCTCAGCGTGGTGCTCCGGCTGGTGCGCTCCGGGCTGCTCGACGTGCTGCACGAGGACTACGTGGTCACTGCCCGGGCCAAGGGCCTGTCCGAGACCCGGGTCGTCGGCTGGCACGCCATGCGCAACATGCTCATCCCCGTCGTCACCGTGGCCGGCCTGGAGTTCGGCAGCCTGCTGGGCGGGGCGGTGATCGTCGAGACCGTCTTCGCCTGGCCGGGGGTGGGCCGACTGATGACCGACGCCATCGCCGCCCGCGACTACTCGGTCGTGCAGGCCTGCGTGATCACCGTCGCGGTGGTCTTCATCGTCATCAACCTGCTCGTCGACCTGCTGTACGTCCGGCTGGACCCCCGGGTCCGCGAGAGCGTCTGAGAGGTGACCACCGTGTCCGACGGCGTACCCGGCCCGGCCGTGCTCGGCGTCCCGCTCGTGCCCACCGACGGCGGCCCGCCCGACGGGACGTCGAGCCCACCTGCCGCCCCACCCCGCCGACGTCGCCGGCTGCGCCTGTGGCTCCCCCTCGGGGTGATCGCCGCCTACCTGGTCGCCGGGTTGATCGGGCCGCTGATCGCCCGGTACGACCCGATCGCGACCTCCGTCGCCGACCGGCTGCTCCCCCCGGGCAGCCGGATGTCCGACGGCGGCCTGGCCCTGCTCGGCACCGACCAGGTCGGCCGGGACCTGCTGCCCCAGATCATGCAGGGCGCCCGGATCTCGTTGCTGGTCGGCGCGGCGACCCTGCTGCTGGCCGGCACGGTGGGCGCCGCGATCGGCATCCTCTGCGGCTACCTCGGCGGGGTGGTGGACGCGATCCTCATGCGGCTGGCCGACATCCAACTGGCCTTCCCGTCGATCCTGCTCGCCGTCTTCGTCGCCGGCGTGCTCGGTTCCAGCGTCACCAACGTCGTACTCACCCTGTCCATCACCACCTGGCCGATCTTCGCGCGGGTGGCCCGGGCGCAGACCATGGCGACCCGCTCCCGGGACTTCGCCAACGCGGCCCGCACCCTCGGTGCCGGGCCGTGGCACGTCGTACGGCACTGCGTGCTCCCCGCGGTGGCCAGCCCGTTGCTGGTCATCGCCACCGTCCAGCTCGGATTCGTCATCGTCGCCGAGGCGTCGCTGAGCTTCCTGTCGCTGGGCATCCCGGCCGGTACACCGAGCTGGGGCACCACCATCGCCAACGGACGCGACTACCTGGCCAGCGCCTGGTGGATCGCCACCCTGCCAGGCCTGGTCCTGGCCGTCTTCGTGGTCTGCGTCGGCGTGCTCGGCGACGAACTACGGGACCGCTCCGATCCGAACCTCTCCACCCGGTAACCCGTCAGTGAAATGGGAAGACATGAGATCTTCGACCACCCGACTCGGTGCGTTGGCCCTCGCCGGCGTACTCGGACTGACCGCATGCTCCTTCGGCTCCGACGACCCCGCCGGTGACGGCGGTGGCGTCACCACCCTCCGGGTGGCCAACCCGACCCCGGTGGTGTCGTTGAACCCGTTCGCCGCGAACTCGGCGGACCAGCCCACCCTCACCGTCGTCCAGGAGGTCTTCGAGACCCTCGTGGTCCGCCAGGACGGGAAGATCGCCCCGAAGCTCGCCGAGAGCTGGACCAACCCCGACCCGCTGACCTGGCAGTTCGTGCTGCGCAGCGGCGTCACCTTCGCCGACGGGACGCCGATGACCAGCGCCGACGCCAAGGCGTCGCTCCAGGCGCTGATCGACGGCAAGGGGCCGCTGGCCGGGCTGTGGGCCACCGTCGACGACATCCGCACCCCCGACGAGCGCACCCTGACCATCCACACCAAGAGCCAGCTCGGCACCGTGCTGAGCAACCTCACCCTGCTCTGGATCGCCCCCGCCGCCAAGATCGGCGACAACGCGTTCTTCGACGCCCCGTACGGCACCGGCCCGTTCAAGGTCTCGTCGTTCACCGCCGGCCAGAGCGTGAACCTGGTCCGCAACGACAAGTACCGGGGCGACCAGCCGAAGCTGACCAGCATCTCCTACCGCTACATCCCCGAGGTGTCCGGCCGGGTGACGGCGCTGTCGAACAACGAGATCGACGTGACCTGGGGCCTGCCGCCGGACCAGCTGACCGGGCTGCGGGACAACAGGGACCTCACCGTCCGGTCGTTCCCGACGTACGCCAACTACTACATCTGGTTCAACAGCTCCCGTAAGCCGTTCACCGACGCGCGGGTCCGGCAGGCCATGTGGCACGCGGTCGACTACGCCAAGATCAGCAAGTCGCTGTTCGACCAGGCCGGGACCCCGGCCACCGGCCCGCTGCCGGAGGCCGTGTTCGGCGCCGCCGGGCAGAACCCGTACCGCTACGACCCGGCCCGGGCCCGACAGCTGCTCACCGAGGCCGGCTACCCGGACGGGTTCAGCACCACGATGATGTGGAGCAGCGGCTGCTGCACCAACGGCAACTCCTTCGCCGACGCGATGATCAGCGACTGGGCCAAGGTCGGCATCGTGGTCAAGCCCCAGGAACTGGAACGGGCCACCTGGCTGGACAAGCTGCTCAAGCTCGACTGGGACAGCACGATGACCACCGGCAGCACGGTCACCGGCGACGCCGACTTCACCCTGGCCCGGCTGTACCTGTCGACCGCCAAGCGCAACGGCTACGCCAACCCGGAACTCGACCGCATCCTGCTCGCCGCCCGCGCCGAACTCGACCAGGACAAGCGGGCCACCCTGTACGCCCAGGCCGGCAAGATCGTCTGGGACCAGGCGGTGGGCATCTTCCCGCTCGACCTCAACGGCAACGTCGTGCTGCGCGGCAACGTCGAGGGGTTCACCCCGACCCCGAACGACCTGCCCGACTTCGCCGGCGTATCGCTGCGCTGACCCGAGAACCGGACCCGGAGGACCCGATGGTCGCACCACCGCACACCCCCCGTCCCCTGTTGACGGTCGACGATCTCGTCGTCTCGTTCGACGGCCCGCTCGGCGCCTACCGGGCGCTCAACGGTGTCTCGTTCTCCGTCGGCAGGGGCGAGACACTGGCGATCCTGGGGGAGTCCGGGTCCGGTAAGTCGGTCACCGTCCGCGCGGTGATGGCGCTGCTGCCCCGGCACAGCGCCACGATCGAACGCGGCACCATCCGGTACGACGGCGAGGAGATCTCCGCGCTGCCGGTACGGCGTACCCGCGAGTTGTCCGCCACCGAGATGGCGATGGTCTTCCAGGACTCGTTGACCGCGCTCAACCCGGTGGTCCGGGTCGGACAGCAGATCGCCGAACTGTTCCGGGTCCGGCAACGCACCTCACGCCGGGAGGCCTGGCAGCAGGCGGTCGCCGGCCTGGAACGGGTCGGCATCCCGAACGCCGCCCGCCGGGCCCACGACTACCCCCACCAGTTCTCCGGCGGGATGCGCCAGCGGGTCGTGATCGCGATGGCCCTCGCCCTGCGCCCCCGGCTGCTCATCGCCGACGAGCCGACCACCGCGCTCGACGTGACGGTTCAGGCGCAGATCATGGACCTGCTGCGCGAACTGCGCGAGGCCGACGGGATGTCGATGATCCTCATCACCCACGACCTCGGGGTGGTCGCCGACGTGGCCGACCGGGTCGCCGTCATGTACGCCGGCACGGTCGTCGAGTCGGGCCCGCTGCGCACCGTGTACGACGCCCCGGCCCACCCGTACACCCGGGGGTTGATGGCCTCGGTCCCCGCCCCCGACCGCCGCGGCGAGCGGCTGACCCCGATCGAGGGGATGCCGCCGTCGCCACTGGCGACGCCGGCCGGCTGCCCGTTCCACCCCCGGTGCCCCGTCGCCCGCAGCGCCTGCCGCACCGACCGGCCGACCCTGCGCACCGTCGCCGCCGGCCACGAGGCGGCCTGCCACTACGCCGAGGAGGTGATGGCCGGTGTCGACGTCGCAGACGCGGCTTGAGGTCCGGCAGCTTCAGGTCAGCTATCCGACCCACGGCGGCCTGCTGCACCGGTCGGCGGCCGTGCACGCGGTCGAACGGCTCAGCCTGACCGTCACCACCGGCCGCACCCTGGGCCTGGTCGGCGAGTCCGGCTGCGGCAAGTCCACCCTGGCCCGGACCATCGTCGGCCTGCGCCGACCGACAGGCGGCGAGATCTGGTACGCCGGCGAACGGGTCGACACCGCCGACGCGGCCCGCCGACGCCGGCTGACCGCCGAGATCCAGATGGTCTACCAGGACCCGTACTCGTCGTTGAACCCCCGCAAGAAGGTGTCCTTCATCGTGACCGAGGGGTGGCGGGTGCACCGCGGTTCCGTCCCCCGCGACCAGTGGCCGGCCCGCACCGCCGACCTGCTGGCCCGGGTCGGTCTCGCCGCCGAACTCGCCGACCGGTATCCGCACCAGCTGTCCGGCGGTCAACGCCAGCGGGTCGGCATCGCCCGCGCCCTGGCCATGTCGCCCCGGATCCTGGTCTGCGACGAGCCGGTGAGCGCGCTGGACGTGTCGGTCCAGGCGCAGACCCTCAACCTCCTCGCCGACCTGCGGGCCGACCTGGGGCTGGGCTACCTGTTCATCGCGCACGACCTGTCGGTGGTCCGGCACATCAGCGACGACCTCGCGGTGATGTACCTGGGCCGGATCGTGGAGACCGGCCCGGCGGCGACGGTGTACGACACCCCGGCCCACCCGTACACCCGGGCGCTGATCTCGGCGGCCCCGGTGCCCCGGCCCTGGGCGACGCCGCCGACCGAACGCATCCTGCTCACCGGCGAGGTGCCGTCCCCGGCCTCGCCACCGTCCGGCTGCCGCTTCCGGACCCGCTGCCGCCTCGCCCAGCCGCACTGCGCCGAGGTCGAACCGGAACTGCGCACGGTCGCCGGACGCGAGGTCGCCTGCCACTACGCCGAGGCCAGCCTGGCCGACAGCGCACCGTCGCATCCGGCGGTGACCCGGTGAGCGGCGTCGAACCCGTCCGGGTCGGGGTCGACCTGGGCCAGGGCGGCTGCCGTGCGGTGGCCCGGCACGGCCGGTCGACCGGGCACGCCGAGACCCCGGGCTTCTGGGCCGGTGACGCCGACGCCCGGATCGCCGAGGCGGTGGCCGGTGCGCTGGCCGACCTGGGTCCGCTGCCCGACCCGGACCCGAGGGTGCTGGTCGGGGTCGGCATGACCGGCCTCAACGGCCGGCCCCCGGCCACCGGGGCGCTGGGAGCCGGACTGCGTGCCCTGGGCCGGCCCGGACGGCTGCGGGTCGCCGACGACAGCGTGACCGCGTACCTCGGTGCGCTCGGTCCGGTCGCCGGCGCGGTCGTCGCCGCCGGCACCGGCGCGGTGGCCCTCGCCGCCGACGCCACCGGCCGGACCGCCCGCTCCGACGGCTGGGGCGCCGAGCTCGGCGACCGGGGGTCGGGGCACTGGATCGGCCGGACCGCGATCCGGCTCGCCCTGCGCGACCGGGACCGGGCCGTACCCGGCCGACTGGCCGACGCGGTGACCGCCGCCTGGGGGCCGGTCGAGACGCTGCCGGCCCGCTGGCGGGCCGACCCACCGACCCCGGAACGGGTCGCGGGCTTCGCCGCCACGGTCGCCGACCTGGCCCGCGCCGGCGACGACGACGCCGCACGGATCTGGCGTCGGGCCGGCGAACTGCTCGCCGAGTCGGTGGCCGGGGCGCTGTTCCGGGCCGGTCTCGGTGCGGCCCCGGTGCCGGTCGCCGGCACCGGCGGGGTCTTCCGGGCCACCGACCTGCTCTGGCCGTCGTTCACCGCGGCGCTGCGCGCCGCAGCGCCCGCGGCGCAGCCGGTGCCGGCCGCCGGGGACCCGCTCGCCGGCGCGCTGGCCCTGGCCGACGCACCGCCCGGCCCGTTCGCCGCACTCATCGTCCAGACCGACTTCGACGCAAAGGCAGAACACCGATGAACGTGGCCGATGCCATCCGTGGACGCCTGGTCGTGTCCTGTCAGGCCCAGGGCCGCAGCCCGTTCCGGGACACCGGACACATGATGGCGATGGCGGCCGCGGCCGTGCTCGGCGGCGCCGCCGGTCTGCGGGGGCAGGGCGTGGACCACGTGCGGGGCATGGTCGACCTGGGGGTGCCGGTGGTCGGGCTGGTCAAGCGGCACGTCCCCGGCAGCCCGGTCTACATCACCCCGACCGAGGCCGACGTGACCGCGCTGACCGGTGCCGGGGCGCAGATCGTCGCGGCCGACGGCACCGGCCGGCCCCGGCCCGGCGGCGAGAAGCTGTCCGACCTCGTCGCGGCGACCCACGCCGCCGGCGCGTTGTTCATGGCGGACGTCGACAGCCTGGACGCGGCCCTGGCCGCCGTCGACGCCGGCGCCGACCTGGTCGGCACCACGCTGTCCGGGTACACCGCAGGCCCCGTTCCGGACGGACCGGACATCGCCCTGGTGGGGACGCTCAGTCGACATTGTCCGGTTCCGGTCATCGCCGAGGGGCGATACCGTACCCGTACCCAGGTCGCGGCGGCGTTCGACGAGGGCGCATGGGCAGTCGTCGTCGGCACCGCCATCTCGGACCCGGTCAACACCACGCGCAGGTTCGCGCAGGCCTGCCCGCATCCCCGGTTGGACTCCTGATGACCACCAAACTGAGCCAGATCCGTACCGAACTCCGGCACCGCGTCGCGGGCCTGCCGGCGCACTCGGCCCTGCCCCGCGAGCGGGACCTCGCCGAGGAACTCGGCGTGAGCCGGACGACACTGCGCCAGGCGCTGCGTGAGCTGCTCGACGCCGGCCTGGTCTACACCATCCGGGGGCAGGGCACCTTCGTCTCCGACACCCGCATCGCCAAGGGCACCAGCCTCAGCGGGTTCACCGAGGACATGCTGGCCCGGGGCCTGCTGCCGAGCAGCAAACTGATCGTCGCGGACGCGATGGTCGCCCGCGACGCGGACGCCTCGGACCTCGGCCTGCCCGAGGGGTCACTGCTCTACCGGGTGGAGCGGCTCCGGCTCGCCGACGGCGCACCGATGTGCCTCGAAGAGGTGCACCTGCCGGCCGACCTGTTCCCCGGGCTGCTGGTGGAGAACCTTGACACCGGCCTCTACGGGATCATGAAGGACCGTTACCACGTCCAGGTCACCGTGGCCCAGCAGATGATCGCCGCCGTCGTGCCGACCCGGCGGCAGTGCGACCTGTTGGAGATCCCGCCATCGGCGGCGCTGCTCGAGGTCCGCCGGATCGGCTACGACGGACGCGGCCGGGCCGTCGAACGCGCGGTGTCGCTCTACCGGGGCGACCGCTACCACTTCTCCCTGACGGCTCGACGAGGCGAGGCAGACTGATGCGTACCACCACGGCCGAGCACCACACCGACGTCCTGGTGGTCGGCGGGGGCGTGGGCGGGATCGCCGCCGCGCTGGCCGCCTGCGAGGGCGGCGCCCGGGTCGTCGTGATCGAGCCGTACGGGTGGATCGGGGGACAGCTCACCTCGCAGGCGGTGCCGCCTGACGAACACCCCTGGATCGAGACGCACGGCTCGACGGCCAGCTACCGCCGGTTCCGGCAGGCGGTACGCGACCACTACCGGACCTGGTATCCGCTGGCCTCCGACGGGTCCGACCGGCCACTGAACCCGGGCAACGGCTGGGTCAGCCCGCTGTGTCACGAGCCCCGGGTGGCGCTGGCCGTCCTGCAGGCCATGATCGCCCCCTGGCGGGCGGCGGGGCGGCTGACCGTGCACACCCGGGCGCAGGTCGAGCGGGCCCACACCGACGGGGACACGGTGACCGCGCTGACCGTCCGGCTCGCCGACGGCACGCTGCGCCACCTCGGCGCGAGCCTCGTCCTGGAGGCGAGCGAGACCGGTGAGCTGCTGGCCCTGGCCGGCATCGAGCACCGCACCGGCACCGAGTCGCAGGCGCAGACCGGCGAACCGAGCGCCCCGGCCCGGCCCGCTCCGCTGAACATGCAGGCGGCCACCGTCTGCTTCGCCCTCGAACACGTCGACGGCGACCACACGGTGGACAGGCCGGCCGACTACGACCACTGGCGGACCCGGACGGCACCCGGCTGGCCGGGCCCCCTGTTCAGCTGGACCTACCCCGATCCGCGCACCGGTCGCCCGGTCACCGGCCGGTTCACCCCCAACCCCCGCTCGACGGCGACCTCGATGGAGGAGGGGCTGATCGCGCCGGAGCTGTGGACGTACCGGCGGGTCCTCGACCGGCAGGCGTTCCGACCCGGCCTCCTCGCCAGCGACGTGACGCTCGTCAACTGGCCGATGAACGACTACCTGGACGGGCCGCTGTTCGACGTGCCGGACGCCGGGCGGCACGTCCGGCGGGCCAGGGAGGCCAGTCAGGCGTTCCTGTACTGGTTGCAGACCGAGGCACCCCGCCCGGACGGCGGCACCGGTTTCCCCGGCCTGCGGCTGCGCCCCGACGTGACCGGCACCGCCGACGGCTTCGCGCAGGCGCCGTACATCCGGGAGGCCCGCCGGCTGGTGGCGGTGACCACGCCGACCGAGCAGGACCTGTCGGTCGCGGTGCGCGGGGCCGCCGGCGCGGTCCACTATGCCGACACGGTCGGCACCGGTCACTACCGGATCGACCTGCACCCGACGACCGGCGGCGACGGCTACCTCGACGTGGCGGCGCACCCGTTCGAGATCCCGCTCGGGGCGCTGCTGCCCGAGCGGGTCACCAACGTGATCGCCGCCGGCAAGGCCGTGGGCACCACCCACATCACCAACGGCTGCTACCGGGTGCACCCGGCCGAGTGGTCGATCGGGGAGGCCGCCGGCGCGCTGGCCGCCTACTGCCTGGACCGGCAGACGTCGCCGCACGGGGTCCGCGCCAGCCCGAAACTGCTCGATGACTTCCAGTCCGAGCTGGCCCGGCGGGGGGTCGACCTGCGCTGGCCGACGAGCATGGCGACGGCCCCGGGACCGGTGGACGGCGACACCCTGCCGAGCTGAGCCCGACGTACGGGGGAGTGGCGGGACCTCCGCCGTCAGCGACGGCCGCTGGTCAGGGCGACGAGGTACTGCCCGCCGCCCTCCTCGACGCTCGCGGTCACCGGAGTGCCGGGCACCAGCCGGGAGAACCGGTCGACCAGCCAGTCCGCCGCCTCCTGAGCGTCCCTGCGGCGCGGACAGCGGGCGACCACCTCACGGCCCGCCCTGCGGGAGAGCCGCTCGGCGACGGTGATCAGCGGCGCGGGCTCCACCACGTGCAGGTGATCCGGCCAGGCGATGACGATCTTGACCGCCCCCTTGCGGCTGTTGCAGGCGCGGTGCGCGAGCCGCTCCACGACCTTGGCCTTCCGGTCGGCGGTGCGGCTGTCGACACTGGGACCACGCGCGTGGTTCACCGACATGTCGGCGTCGACCGGCTCGTCGCACACCCAGCATCGCCAACCGTCCCGCTGGGCGACGTCATCGAGGAGACTCATCCGGGCAACCTAGCCTGCCGCCCCGGGGGACCGGAGCGGCAGGCGGACCACCGGGACGCGAGGACGACGGGGCGGTCGCCCGCCGGGTCGTCCTCGCGCCGTCAGGAGCTTCTTCCGACTCGGTGCCGCCCCCCTGTGCCCGTCCCGGGCGGACGGTCCGCGCCCACCCGGGACAGGCGGTGTTCAGGAGGCGGTGCAGACCGGGGCCAGGCCGGAGGCGGACCCGGTGCCCTGGAAGCCGAACTCGGTGTACTGGCCGGCGGCGACCGAGCCGTTGTAGTTGACGTTGCTGAACTGCACGCTGCCGCCGGTGCCGGTGCGGTTGGCGTTCCACACGTTGGTGATCGCGGCACCGGACGGCAGGGTGAGCTGGACGTTCCAGCCCTGGATCGGCGCGCTGCCGGCGGTCACCCGGACGGTGGCGACGAAGCCGCCGGTCCAGGAGTTCAACGACACCGTGGCCGTGCAGCCGGTCGTCGCCGGCGGCGTGGTCGGCGGGGGAGTCGTCGGCGGCGGGGTGGTGGGGGGCGGCGTGGTCGGCGGCGGGGTGGTCGGCGGCGGGGTGGTGGGGGGCGGCGTGGTCGGCGGTGGCGTGGTGGGGGGCGGCGTGGTGGTCGGCGGGGTGGTGCCCCGGCCCTTGTTCAGCTCGTCGAGGACGGCGTGGTACGCCGCCTTCTTCTGGTAGCTGCCGTTGCCGCCGGTGAACAGCAGGCCCCGCTCGGAGGAGCGCCACGACTCGCTGTCGGAGATGCCCCAGACGGTGATGCCTGTGCACTTCGCGACGTTCAGGCAGGCCCGGACGACCTTGCGGTAGTTCTCCGCCTGGCCGGTGCCGATGTCGTTGTTGCTCAGGTCGTCGTCGATGTCCACCTCGGACAGGTGCACCTCGACGCCGAGGTCGGCGAAGCGCTGGATGTTGGCCTGGAGGTCGTTGCTGATGATGCTGTTCGGGTTGTCGTTGAAGTGCGACTGGAACCCGACGCAGTCGATGTACTGGCGGTAGGTCCGCACGATGTCGTACAGCGCGTTGGCCTTGCGGTTCGGGCCACCGCCCTGGACGGTCAGCCCCTCGACGTCGTAGTCGTTGATGCAGAGCTTGGTGGAGTATCCGCCGGCCTGCACGACCTGCTTGGCCCGGATGAACGAGTCCCGGATGACGTCGGTGTCCCCGGCGTCGAAGAAGTCGCCGTCGCCGTTGGCGTCCCGGTTCATGGTGTGCGGCCACTGGTTGCGGCGGCGACCGGTGTTGTTGTCCTCCAGCGCCTCGTTGACCACGTCCCAGTAGGCGATCTTGCTGCCCCAGCGGTTGATGGCGTTGCCGATGAAGGTGTTCAGCGTGGCCTGGCTGGCCCCCTGCAACGCGCCGGCCTGCGAGTGCCACACCAGCGTGTGCCCCCTGACCAGCATGCCGTTGCTCTGCGCGTGGTTGACCAGCTGGTCCGCGCCGCTGGTGTTCTGCAGCCCACCGCTCGACGTGGCGATCCGGTCGGGCTTCATGTCGTTCTCGGGGGTCAGCTGGCCGAATTCCTGAGCGAGGATCGGGTAGAGCCGGTTCGGTGAGGACGCGGTGCCGAAGAACAGACCGGCCTTGGCCGCCGCGGCCCGCAGCGTGGTCTCGGCGGCGGCGGCCGGGGTGCCGGACTGGACCGCCACCGCGCCGCCGACCAGCAGCAACACCGCCGCCGGCAAGGCTGTTCTGCTCACTATCCTGCGTCGCCTCAGGCTGCTGCCCACGGACCCTCCTCGGTACACGACGTCAATAATTGATGCATGTGTATGCCTATCGAAGGGTCAGTATCGATACCGGCCGACCACACTGTCAACAACTTTCGGAAATGTTCCGGAAACCTCTTAGGGGTCGGCGACCCGGCGGGGGAGCGGGTTCGCGCAGGTGGGCGCGAGACGGGTCGGGGCCGGCCGGAGGCTGGCGCGCGGACGGGCCCGCCGCCGGCCGGGCGGATGCCGAAACATTCGAAACCCCGACGGGGCCCGCGGTCGGCGGGAAAAGCGCTGGACAGGCTGCCGATCGGGCGCGTACCTTGCCGCTGTCCCGTCCGCGCCGCCCGAGGAGGTGAGACCCCGTGAACGCCGTACCGATGTGGGTGCTCCCCCGTCCCGTCGCGGTCGGGCGACCGACGTAGCCGTCGCCCGGGAGCGCCCCACCCGCCAGGCTCTCCCGGAAGGCGCCATCCGTGTCCCAGTCGCAGTTCGCCACCCCCTCACCCGCCGACCCGACCGTGCCCACGCCGTTCGGCCACACCGGCCCCGACCTTCCGCCCCCGGCCGGCACCGGTCCGCTGCCCCGGGACGCCGACGTGATCATCGTCGGCTGCGGCCCGACCGGCGCGATGCTCGCCGCCGAACTACGCCTGCACGACGTCCGGGTGCTCGTCCTGGAACGGGAGACCGAACCCCCGTCGATGGTGCGGATCGTCGGCCTGCACGTGCGCACCATCGAGCTGATGGCGATGCGGGGGCTGCTCGACCGCCTGCACGAACACGGCCGGAGACGACCGGCCGCCGGCTTCTTCGCCGCCATCGCCGCGCCCCCGCCCACCGGACTGGACACCGCCCACCCCTACCTGCTGGGCATCCCGCAGCCGGTCGTCGTGCGGCTGCTCGAAGAGCACGCGACAGGCCTCGGAGCGCAGGTCCGCCACGGCACGCCGGTGGTGGGCCTCGACCAGGACGACGCGGGGGTGCGTGTCACGCTCGCCGACGGGCACCGGCTGCGGGCCCGCTACCTCGTCGGCTGCGACGGTGGACGCAGCACCGTGCGCAAGCTGCTCGGCGTCGGCTTCCCCGGCGAGCCCACCCGGACCGAGACGCTGATGGGGGAGATGGCGGTCGGCATGCCGCCGGAGGAGATCGCCGCCACGCTGGCCGGGCTCGGGAAGGTCGACAGACGCTTCAGCCTCACCCCCTTCGGCGACGGGGCCTGTCGCGTCGTGGTCCCCGCCGCCGGGGTCGCCGACCGTACGGTGCCACCCACCATCGCCGACGTCCGGCAGCGGTTGCACGCCGTCGCCGGCACCGACTTCGGGGTGCACTCCCCGCGCTGGCTGTCCCGCTTCGGCGACGCCACCCGGCTCGCCGACGCCTACCGGGTGGGACGGGTGCTGCTGGCCGGCGACGCGGCGCACATCCACCCACCCATCGGCGGGCAGGGCCTCAACCTCGGCGTGCAGGACGCGGTCAACCTCGGCTGGAAACTGGCCGCCCAGGTCCGTGGCGGGGCGCCGGCCACCCTGCTGGACACCTACCAGGACGAACGCCGCCCGGTCGCCGCGGACGTGTTGGACAACACCCGCGCCCAGACGGAACTGCTCTCCGACGAACCGGGCCCGCAGGCCGTCCGACGGCTGCTCACCGAACTGCTGGCCTTCGACGCGGTGAACCGCCATCTGATCGAGAAGATCACCGCGATCGGCGTCCGCTACGACCTCGGCCCGGGACCCGACCTGCTCGGCCGGCGGCTGCGCGACCTCGACCTGCGCCAGGGCCGCCTCTACGACCGGCTGCGCCACGGCCGGGGCCTGCTGCTGGACCGCACGGGCCGGCTCGGCGTCGCCGGTTGGGCCGACCGGGTCGACCACCTCACCGACCCGACGGCGGCCCTGGACGCCCCCTGCGTCCTGCTGCGCCCCGACGGTCACGTCGCCTGGCTCGGCGACGACCAGACCGACCTGGACGAGCACCTGACCCGCTGGTTCGGCAGGCCCACCGGCTGACCCACGCGGCCGGCCGGCCCGGTCGTGCCGGGGGCCGACCGAGTAGGGATACTCAGGTACCCACCGCACCCGGCCTCAGGACTCGGCGCGCCAGCCCGGACAGAGTGGTCGGCATGGCCGAGCTACCGCACCGACCCGTCGCCCTGCGTACCGTCGAATCGCCGTTGCCGGCCGTGGTGGCGCACGGCCGGCAGGTCGGCCTGGGTGCCCTCGGCCGCGCGGTGGCCGCGCTGGGCCGGCTCGCCGCCCGGCACCCCGCCGGCTGGCGCTGGACGGCCCGGCGGCACCACCCGGCGCTGGACGCGCTGGCCGCCGCGCACGCCCGGGCGGTGTGCGCGCGGGCCGCCCGGCAGGTCCCCGCCTACCGCGCCTTCCTGCAAGCCCGCCCGGCGGGCGTACGCCGCCGACTCACCGACTTCCCCGAAACCGACAAGCGCAGCTACGTGCTGGCGCACGACGCCGCCGCGCGCTGCCGGCACGGACGGCTGCCCACCCGGGGCGTGGTCGTCGACGAGTCGGCCGGCTCGGCCGGACAGCCGTTCAACTGGCCACGCGGCGCACGGGAACTGCACGCCGTGCACCGGGACATCGCCGGCTACACCGGACTGGTCTTCCCGATGCGCCGGCCGTTCGTCATCAACGCCTACTCGATGGGGGCCTGGGCGACCGGGACGACCACCGGCGCGGCGATGGCCCGGATCGCGGTGGTGAAGAACACCGGCCCCGACCTCGGAAAGATCATCGACACCCTGCGGGAGTTCGGCCCCGACTTCGACTACCTGGTGACCGCCTACCCGCCGTTTCTCAAGCACCTGCGCGACAGGCTCGACGCCGAAGGTTTCCCCTGGTCGCGGTACCGCGTCGCGGCCAGTTGCGGCGGGGAGGCGATGACCGAGGCGCTGCGCGACTACCTGGAGCAACGCTTCACCCTCGTCCGGTCGGCGTACGGGGCGTCGGACCTGAGCATCGGCATCGGCGCGGAGACCCGGTTCACCGTGTGGCTGCGCCGCCGCCTGCAGACCGACCGGGGACTGCGCGACGCCCTGCTCGGCGCGGACGAGCAACGGCTGCCGATGGTGTTCCAGTACAACCCGTTCGCCACCTACCTGGAGACCAACGAGCGACGGGAACTGCTCTGCACGGTCACCGGGGACGTGCTCCAGCCCCGGCTGCGGTACAACGTCGGGGACGAGGCGCTGCTCGTGTCGTACCGGCGGGCCGTCGAGCTGGTCTGCGTCGACCCGGTACGCCGGGCCGAACTGCGCACCGCGCTCGCCGCCGAGCGGATGACCCTGCCGCTGCTGCTGCTCTTCGGCCGCAGCGACGCCACCATCTCCTACCTCGGCGCGAACCTCTACCCGCAGGACGTCGAGTACGGCCTCTACGTCGGCAACCCGTACGCCGCCGAGATCAGCCGGTTCTGCCTGGCCCTGGTCGAGGACGCGACGCTGGAGAGCCGACCGGTGATCCACCTCGAACTGCGCCGCCCGCTGACCGCCCCGCAACGCGCCGCGCTCGCCGACGCGTGCCGCCTCGGCGTCCGTCGCCACCTGACCTCCGTCTCCCGCGACTTCGCGCAGTCCCTGGTGGAGGACTCCACCGCCGGTGACCTGCGGGTCGAACTGCACGAGCCCGGCACCGGCCCGTTCGCCGGCCAACAGAAGATCAAGAACAGCTACCTGGTGAGGTGACCATGCGTACCCGTGACTTCTCCCGTGCCCCCGCGCAGGCCCGCGCCGGCGCCATGTTCATCGGCGGCACCCGCTACACCAACCCGCTCGTGCTGCTGCGGCTCGCCCCCTCCTGGTTCCGGATGCTGCGCGACATGCGCCGGATGAACGGCTACTGCTGGCACACCGTCTACTGGCAGTTCCCGCTGACCCTCGGCACCATCGCGTTCTTCACCGACCGCGACGCGATGCTGCGTTTCGCCCGCACCCGGCACCACCGTCGGCTGATGGTCTGGCTGACCGACGGCACCCGCAACGCCACCGCCGGCTTCATCCGGCTCTACACCGCCACCCCCGACGGCTACTCCAACGGCACCTGGCGGGCCGAGGGCCCCGAGATGGGGCACATCGACACCTTCACCCCGCTGGGCGCGGAGACGACCGGGCCGGCGGTACGCCGATGAGCCAGGCCCGGCACCGGTTCACCCGGGTCACCGACCGGCGCGGCCTGCGGCAGTTCCTGGCCTTCGGTGACCGCCTCTACGCCGGCGAACCCCGCCACGTGCCCACCCCCCGCCAGCAGATCCGCCGCTGGTGGCGCGACGGCGTACCGCTGTACCTGCTGCGCGACGCCGCCGGCACGGTCGTCGGCCGGACCACCCTGCACACCGACGCGGACTTCGACGCCAAGCTCGGCCGCCGCTGCCAGCTCTTCGGGCTCACCGAGTTCACCGAGCCGGCGGCGCAGCCGCTGTTCGACGCGATCGCCGCGCACGCCGGCACCGACCGGGACCTGCTGTTCGGCCCGGTGGCACTGCTACCCAACCAGGCCGGCGGCGTGATCACCTCCGGGCACGCCGAGCGGGGATTCGTCGACAGCGCCTGGAACCCGCCGTGGTACCCGACCGCCTACGAGGCGTACGGGTTCGTCCGCCGGTTCGAGGCCGACACCTGGATCTGCCCCGTGCCGGCCCCACCGGAGCCGGTCCCGCCGGTGCACGTCGACCCGGACGGGGCCCGGATCGCGCTGCACCGGGGCGACGTCCGCCGCCTCGACGAACAGCTCGACCTGCTGCGCGGAATGCTCAACGCCTCCTTCGCCCAGCTCGGCTACTACACGCCGATCTCCGCAACACAGCTACGGCGGCAGACCGACGGGCTGGCGTACCTGCTGGACGAGTCGCTGCTGCTCTACCTGACCCGCGACGGCGAGCCGGTCGCGTTCGTGCTCTGCGTACCCGACATCAGCGAGTTCCTGATCGCCGTCCGGGGCGACCTGCACCTGCTCAACCAGGCCCGGTTGCTGGCCTCCCGCCGCCGCTACCGCCGGGAGGCCGTGCTGATCGTCAAAGGGGTGCTCCCGCAGCACCAGGGACGCGGCTACCAACGGCTGCTCTCCACCCACCTGCACCGCAACCTGTATAACGGGGGCTACACCACACTGCGCAGCACCTACGTCGAGCGGGACAACGCCGCCTCGGCCGCCCAGTACCGTCGCCTCGGCGGTCGCCCGCTGCACGGGTACACCTTCTACGCCAGGGAGCGCTGATGGACCACGACGCGTTCCGCGCCCTCGAACCGTGGTGCTGGCGGGCACCGAGCGCGCACAACACCCAGCCGTGGCGGCTGGGCTACGAACCCGACGCGATCCGGATCGGCTGGGACCCCGCCCACACCCTGCCCGTCGGCGACCCCACCGGCCGGGACCTGCGGCTGTCCCTCGGGGCGTTCGTCGAAACCTGCCTGATCGTCGCCGCCGACGCCGGCCTGCGGCTGGAGTACGTCGCCGACCACGACGAACACCACAGGTGGGTGGGGCTGCTGCGCCCCGCCCCGGACCGCTACCCGACGCCGTTCCGCACCAGCGACGTGTGGGAACGCCAGACCCACCGAGGCACCCTCGCCGGGGCGGTCGACCCGGACACCCTGACCGCGCTGGACGCGGTCGCCCGCCCGGCCGGCGGCGGCGTACGGGCCGTGCCGGAGGCCGGCCGGCTCGGCACCCTGCTGCGCACCGCCGACCGCCGGCAGTACGCCGACCCGGCGGTCGTCGCCGAACTGCGGCACTGGCTGCGGCTGGACCCGGCACACCCGGGCTACCACGCCGACGGGCTGACCGACAGGTGCCTCGTCCTGTCGCGTCCCGCCGCCCTCGGGCTGCGCGCGGCACTGGCCGGGTACCCGGTGCTGCGCCCGCTCGGCCTGCCGCGACTGCTCACCGCCGCCGCTGGCGACCCCCTCGCCCAGGGCGGCACCGTGCTGGTCCTGATCGCCCCGGACCACCTCGACCCGCCCGGCCAGGTCGAGTTCGGACGGGTGCTGCTGCGGGCCTGGCTGACCCTGCACACGGCGGGTCTGGCCGCCCACCCGCTCAACCAGCTCATCGACGTCCCCGACACCCGGACGGCGCTCGGTGCGCTGCTCGACGTCGCGCCGCACCGACTGCTGCACGTCACCCGGGTCGGCCGGCCCACCCGCCCCGCACCCCGCTCGGCCCGCCGGGTCCGGACCTGACCAGCGAACCCACGGCCGACGTCCCCGGGCCGGGGCGGACTGTCCGGTTGCCGACCGCGACCGGTGGCCGGCCCGCGTACGGTGACCGCGCAGACCGCGTCGAGCACCGCCGGAGGCCCGATGACCCGCAGCACGTCGCCGCCGACCGGCCGGGACACGATCGTCGACGACCTGGTCCGGTCGGCCGTGCGGGCGGTCGCCCCCGACGAGGAGCCGCTGCTGGCCCTCCTCACCCCCGAGTACCACCGCCGCCCCGACCACTGGCGGCGTGACCCGGCCGGGCTGACCCGGGTCGGCGGCGGCGAGGCCGGCGGCGGCGGCTTCGAGACGGTGGTGCAACCGCTCCTGCCGTACCTGCTGGTGCTCACCGGGATCGCGGTGGAGGCGCTGCGCGACGGCGTCCGCGACCAGGCCACCGAGGCGGTCCGCGGCGGCCTGCGCGGGCTCGGCCGGCGGTGGCGTGGCCGCGGCGACCGGGCACTGCCCGCACCGCCGCCCGCGGTGCGGCTGCGGCCGGGACAACTGCTGCGGATCGAGGAGGCGGTCACCGCCGCCGCCCGCGACCCCCGCTGGGCCCTGACCGAGGACCAGGTCGCCCTGCTGCGCGACGCCGTACGCGACGCGTTCGCCAAGCGGTTCGGCACCACCGGCGACGACGCCCCCGGAACCGATGTCGACGGTGGCTGAGGGCACCCGCGCACCCACCGCCCCGGCCGCCGCGCCGACGCCCGCGCTGCCCTCGACGACGCTCGGCCGGTTCGTGGCCGCGGTGACCGCGGTCGTCGGCACGAGCATGTTCGGCTGGTCGACGGTCCTCGTCGACAGCGACGCGACCCGGGCCCGCGCGCAGTGCATGAGCGACGTGCTGCGGACCCGGCCGTTCCCGATCGACGTGCGGGCCGGCACCGTCGACGAGACAGGTCTGGCGGCCATCCGGCGCTGCACCGCCGGCCTCGGCCCGGACGTGGTCCGCCAGATGCTCGTCGGGCTCGCCGTGCTCGCGGCGGTCACCGCGCTGGCCTATCTCGTCGCACCCTGGTGCGAGTGCCGACTACGCGGCCTGCGCCGTCTCGACCGCATTCCCGGCACCGAGGCGCTGCGGGCCGACCTGGCCGGCCTGGTCCGTGCGGCCGGGCTGCGCCGCCCGCCGACGTTCGTGGTGTCCCGGTCGGCGCGGATCAGCGGCAACACCTTCGGTGCCGGCCCGTGGCGGTACGTCCGGCTGGACCTGGGCCTGGTGCACACCCACCGGGTCGCGCCCGGGGTGTTCCGCGCCGTCGTCCTGCACGAACTGGCCCACGTCCGCAACGCCGACATCCACCTCACCCGGCTGACCATCGCCCAGGCGTGGGCGTTTCCCCTCGGGGTGCTCGTCCCCGTCACGGTCACCTACCTGCGCTCCGGTGCCGGCCGGCACCTGCTCGCCGACTCCTGGCGGCTCGCCGCGTTCGCGCTGATCGTGCAGGTGTCGGCGTGGTCGGTGCTGCGGGCCCGGGAGTTCACCGCCGACGCCCGGCTCACCGCCGCCGACGCCGCGACCGTCCGGTCGCTGCTCGCCGCCGACCACCGGCGGACCGGGCGGTGGGCCCGCCTCGGCGCGGTGTTCCGGTTCCATCCCCTGGCCCGGGCCCGCGTCGACACCCTCGACGATCCGGGCCGCCGGTTCACCGCCCGCCCGGTCGAGGCGCTCGGCGCCGGCCTCGCCGCCGGTATCGCCGCACCGTCGCTGCGGGACCTGACGACCAGCCTGCCCGCCGTTCTGCCGGGCGCCGACCCGGTCACCGGCAGCGCCTTCGTCGCCGGCGTCCTGCTCGGGGTGCCGCTCGCCCTGGTCGTCACCGGGGCGCTGTGGCGCGCCGCCTGGTGGGCCCGGCACACCGGCGGCCGGGCCACCTCCGGCGTGATGTTCGGCGTGGCGCTGGCCTGTGGCCTGCTCATCGGCCGTCGCCTGGCCTGGCGGGTGGCGTACGGCGACGACCTGCGGGCCTGGTGGGTCGAGGCGCTGCTCGCCGCGCTGTGGATCGCCGGTGGCGCGCTGCTGGGGCGGTGGGTGGCCGTCGGCGCGCGGGCCCACCTGCGGCGGCTCGCCCCGTCGGCGGTACGCCGGACCCGGTGGGCTTGGGCCGGCGCGACCCTGGCCACGTCGGTGCTCACCGCCGCGTACGTGGCGATGCTGCTGATCCTCGACGCCGGGGCCGTCGACGACGGGTGGAGCATGCTGCGCCTGGTCGCCGCCCGCGAGGGCACCGGGGCGGCGACCCCGCTGACCCTGCTGGACATGATCGCCTTCTACGTGCGGATCATCGCCGCCTCGGCCCCGTACCTGCTCGCCTTGCCGCTGCTCGCGATGCTGTTCCCGGTCCTGGCCGGCCGGGGCGCCACCCGGCGGGCGCTGCGGCTGGGCGCGACCGCCGGGGTGGTCGGCGCGCTGGTGCTGCCGCTGGTGCCCCTCGGTGTCGGGGCGGCGGTGCATGATCCCGGGCTGGCGACGGCCACCGCGGCTACCCTGGTCACCAGCCACACCCTGCTGCCGGTCACGTTCGTCGAGCTGGCCGTCGCCGTGGCGGCGGTCGCCACCCGGCGGCTGTCGCCGCCGCACGGCCTCCTGGCCGCCCTCACGGCGGGGGCGCTGCTGACGCCGGCCGTACTGGTCGCCGACGTGCTGCTGTCGTGTGTGGCCGGTGCGCCCAGCTGCGCCCCCGCCGTCGATCCCGACACCGCCGGTCGGGTCCTCACCCACGCCCTGGTCGTCGCACCGGTGGTGGCGGCGCTCGGCGCCGCCGTCGGGTCCGCCGTGACCGCCGGGCTCGCGGTGGCGGCCCGGCGGCGCTGGTGGTCGACGGCTGTGGTGGCGCTGCTGCTGGTGACCGGCGGGGCGGCCGTGGCCGTCGGCCGCCGGCCACCGCCGACCCGGGAGCACGACCCCTGCCTGGTGGGGGTGTGGCGACTCGCGGCCGGTCGGGCCCACCTGCCCGTCGCGGCCGATTCACCGCTGGGCAGGCTGGCCGGCCTCACCGCCGACACCGCCGTCGAGTTGTCCACCGGGGCGGCGGGCGGCCACGCCACCGCCTACCGGGCGGACGGCACCGCGACCGACCTGTACGACCTGTTCGTCGCCGAGGGGACCCTCAACGGGCATACCGTCCGCAGCGTGGAGCGGGGCACCGTCACCTACCGCTGGTCGGCCGGGGCCGGCCGGTACGCCCAACGTGACCAGGTCGCCGCCAGCGACCGGGTGCTGCGGGTCGACGACCGGGAACTGCCGCTGACCGGGCCGCCGGAGGACTTCGGCGGCACCTACCGCTGCACCGCCGACCGGCTCGTGATCAGGACGGACGCCGACGGTTCCCGCAGCGAACAGACCTTCGTCCGCAGCCCGCTCTGACGGGCGGGTGACGGGACGGCGGGCCCGACGGCGTCAGACCGGGCCGGGGCGGTGCGGGGCGCGACCGCTGACCTGCACGAAGGGGAAGCCGTTGACGACCACCCGGGGGTCGTCGAGGGCGGCCGTCATCGCGGTGAGGTCGGCGTCGGTCAGCCCGTGGGCCAGCAGGGCGGCCCGCAGCTGCGGAATGCCGGCCCGCAGCAACCGGCAGCCCGGGCCGCCGCCACGCCAGCGCGGCGCCGTGGTGCGGGACCGCACGTCGGTCAGCCCCGCGGCGGCGAAGACGGCGGGGGCCCGCTGTGCCCACCCCGGGTCGAGACCCCGGGCGGTCAGCGCCGCCACGTGCGCGGCCAGGTAGCGGATCAGCAGATCGGCGGTGGCCGCGTCGGGCGCGTCGGCGACGAAGTCGACGGGCGGGTGGGCGAACTCGCCGATGAGCAGCGCACCACCGGGCCGCAGCGCGGCGACCATCCGCCGCAGGGCCTCCTCCCGTCGGGGCAGGTGCCCGAGGACCAGCCGGGCGTGCACCAGGTCGAAGGTGCCGGGTGGTTGGTCGGTGACGATGTCCTGCCGGCGCACGACGAGGCGGGGCCGGGCCGGGATGTGCTGCGGGGCGATGTCCGTGGCGACCACCTCGGCGGCCTGTCCGGCGAGCCAGAGCGCGATGCTGCCGGCTCCGGCGGCCACCTCCAGGCAGCGCCGGCCGGTCAGCTCGCCCAGTTCGGTGAGCGCGGCCCGGGTCGGTTCGTCCAACAGGCCCGACAGCGCGTCGTGGTGGGCGGTGGCCTGGTCGCTGGCGTTGTCGAAGGCGTAGCCCTGAGTGTCCACCCGACCATCGTGCCGGACGGCCCGGAGCGGTGGTGCCCCGGCCGGGCGACGCCGACGTGAGCCCCCGGCGGCGGTGCCTCCACCCCGTCTTCCACCCAACGGAAGGCATGGTCCCCGAGCGGCGGCCCCGGACGCGATGATTCGTCTCCATCGATGGTCAGCCCGCTAGGAGGTCGTGCGGATGGAGTTCGCCCGGGACCAGTGGTACGTGGCGGCCCACGGCGTCGAGGTCGGCCGGGACCTGCTCGCCCGTACCGTGCTCGGTGAACCGCTGGTGCTGTACCGCACCGGGGCGGGGGAGGCGGTGGCGCTCGCCGACCGGTGCGTGCACCGGCGCTACCCGCTGTCGCAGAGCCGCCTCGACGGCGACACCGTCGTCTGTGGCTACCACGGCTTCACCTACGACCCCACCGGAACCTGCGTCTTCGTCCCCGGTCAGCGGCGGATTCCGCGCACCGCCCGGGTCGCGGCGTACCCGGTGGTCGAGCAGGACTCCTTCGTCTGGGTGTGGATCGGCGACCGGGAGCGGGCCGACCCGGCCACGATCCCCCGCGCGCCGTGGCTGGCCGACCCCCGGTACGCGGTGGTCCGTGGCATGGCCCCGCTGGACGCCCGCTACGGCCTGCTGGTGGACAACCTGATGGACCTGTCCCACGAGACCTACCTGCACGGCGGCTACATCGGCACCCCCGAGGTGGCGGACACCCCGATCACCACCGAGGTCGACGAGGACCGGGGTGTGGTGCGCGTCAGCCGGCACATGGACGACGCCGAGTGCCCGCCGTTCTACGCCCGCTCGACAGGCATCCAGGGTCGGATCACCCGCTGGCAGGACATCGAGTACCACCCGCCGTGCCTCTACCTGCTGCACAGCCGGATCGCCCCGCAGGGCGTCTATCCACCCGCCGAGGGGGAGGACAGCGCCGCCTTCCACGCCGAGATCGTCTACGCCATCACCCCGTCGACCGCGCACAGCACGTACGACTTCTGGGCGGTGGCCCGGGACTTCGCGGTCGACGACGAGTCGGTCAGCGCGTACCTGCACCAGAGCAACCACACGGTGGTGATGCAGGACGTGGCGGCGCTGAACGTGCTGGAGCGGGTGATCGCCGCCGAACCGGAGCGGTACCAGGAGCTGAGCATCAACATCGACACCGGTGGGCTGGCCGCCCGACGGCTGCTGGCCCGGCTGGTCGCCCCGGGGACGGTGGGAGCGCCCCGGTGACGCCCGGGGCCGGCGGGGACCGGGTCTACCGGGTCCACTGGGTGCCGGGCACGGACACCCTGCGGGGCACCTGCCACTGCGGCGCGCAGCGGCTCGCCGAGGAGCCCGTCGAGTTGTGGCAGTGGCTGCTCGGTCACCCGCAGGGCCACCACGTCCCGGTCGTGCCGGCGACCGTCCCGACCGGTCGACAGGCGGTGCCGGCGTGACCGGAACGGACCTCGTCGTGGTCGCCCGGCAGCAGGTGGCCGCCGAGGTCGTCGAGTTCGGCCTGGCCCGCGCGGACGGCGGACCGCTGCCCGGCTGGGAGCCGGGCGCGCACGTCGACCTGGAACTGGGCCCCGGTCTGCTGCGGCAGTACTCGCTGTGCGGTGATCCCGTCGACCGGACCGTCCTGCGGATCGCGGTGCAGCGGGAGGCGGCGGGGCGCGGCGGCTCCCGGGCGGCGCACGAGCGGCTCACCGTCGGCGCAACCGTCCGGATGCACGGCCCCCGCAACACGTTCCCGCTGGTCGCGGCCAGCCGTTACCGCTTCGTCGCCGGTGGCGTCGGGATCACCCCGATCGTCCCGATGCTCGCCGCCGCCGACGCCGCGGGCGGGGACTGGCGACTGGCGTACGGCGGACGGACCCGTTCCACGATGGCCTACGCCACCGCCCTGCGCGACCGGTACGGCGACCGGGTCGGCCTGTACCCGCAGGACGAGACCGGTCTGCTCGACCTGCCCCGGCTGCTGGCCGGGGCCGACGACGGGCTGGTCTACTGCTGTGGCCCGGAGTCGCTGGTGCGGGCGGTGGAGGAACACTGCCGGGACCTGCCGCCCGGCCGCCTGCACGTCGAGCGGTTCGCCCCCCGGGATGGGACCGCCGGCCCGGACACGGCGATCGAGGTGGAACTCGCGCTGTCCGGGCGGACGGTGACCGTGCCGCCGGGGGTGCCGATCCTGCGGGCGGTGGAGGAGGCCGGGGTGCCGGTCCTGTCGTCCTGCCGGGAGGGCACCTGCGGCACCTGCGAGACACCGGTGCTGGCCGGGGTGCCCGAGCACCGCGACAGCCTGCTGTCCGCCCAGGACCGCGCCGCCGGGGACACCATGCTGATCTGTGTCTCGCGGGCCCGTACCCCCCGGCTCGTCCTGGAACTGTGACCGGCCGGCGCGGGCGGGGAGGATGGTGGGATGCGCGGGCAGCCGGGCCGGACGGTGACCAGTCGGGTGCTGGCGCTGCTCGACGCGTTCACCCCGGCCAGCCCGGCCCTGACGCTCAGCGAGTTGGCCCGCCGGGCCGGGCTGCCGCTGTCCACCGTGCACCGCCGGGTGGCGGAACTGCTCGCCTGGGGTGCGTTGGAGCGGGGCGACGACGGGCGGTACCGGATCGGCCTGCGGCTGTGGGAGGTGGCTTCGCTCGCGCCCCGGGGTCTGGGGCTGCGCGAGGTGGCCCTGCCGGTGATGGAGGACCTGTACGAGGTGACGCACGAGAACGTGCAGCTCGCCGTCCGGCAGGGGCTCGAACTGGTCTTCGTCGAACGGATCGCCGGCCGGCAGGCGGTGCCGGTGCTCACCCGGGTGGGTGGCCGGTTCGCGCTGCACGCCACCGGGGTCGGGCTGGTGCTGCTCGCCCACGCCCCGGTCGAGGTGCAGGAACGGGTGCTGGCCGCGCCGCTGGAGCGCTACACCGCGCTGACCGTCACCGATCCGGGGCGGCTGCGCCGCTGCCTGGCCGAGGTGCGCCGGGCTGGGTACGCGGTCAGCGACCGTCAGGTCACCATGGACGCCCTGTCGGTGGCCGCGCCGGTCCGGGCCCCGGAGGGGGTGGTGGCGGCGCTGTCGCTGGTGGTCGCCCACGACCGGGCGGACCCGGTGGCGTTGGCCCCGCTGGTCCAGGCGGCGGGCCGGGTGCTGTCCCGGGCGTTGGGCAGCAGCACGCCCCGGTGAGGGTGATCAGTCGGGGAAGGCCAGCAGTCGCAGCAGCCGGGCCAGCCGGGCCTGGTCCTGCGCCGGCACGACGGACAGCGAGTCGATCCCGACGGCGCGGACGGCGTCGCGGGCGCGGGCGAACAGGTCGCGGCCGGCGTCGGTGGCGACGAGGACGTTGGCCCGCCGGTCGGCGGGGTCGGCGTGCCGCTCGACGAGGTGCCGCTGTTCCAGCCCGTCGACGAGGGCGACGACCTGGCTCGGGTCGAGCCGCAGGAACTCGGCGAGTTCCCGCTGGGTCGGGCGGGCGTCGTCGGCGGCCAGGGCGAGCACCGAGTAGGAGCGGGCCTTCAGGCCGTGCGTGGCCAGGGCGGTGTTCGCCGCGGCGAGGGCGAGCGCGTTGGCGCGGGCCAGCAGGAAGCTCAGGTCACCGGCGAGCGCGCTGTCCCGTAGCCGGTCGCTGCCGGTCGACCGGGTCCGTTCGGCGGGCATGGCGACGATGGTAGCAAGGTTCCTGAATAATTGACATTCTCAACGGTTCGTGCTCAGATCGCATCGACGAAAGGGAGTGCCCATGTCACTGGACGGCAAAGTCGCCATCGTCACCGGCTCCGGGCGCGGCCTCGGCCTCGCCTACGCCCAGGAGCTGGCGCGGCGGGGTGCCCGCGTCGTGGTCAACGACATCGACGCCGACGCCACGGCCGGCGCGGTGGCCACGATCGAGGCGTCCGGCGGCCGGGCCGTCGGGGTGACCGCGCCGGTGGGCCCGACCGAGACCGCCAAGGAACTGGTCGACACCGCCCTCGCCGCGTTCGGCCGGCTCGACGCCCTGGTCACCAACGCCGGACTCCTGCGCGACACCGTGCTGTGGAAGATGAGCGACGACGACTTCGACACCGTCGTCACCGTGCACCTGCGCGGCACCTTCACCACCGTGCGCGAGGCGGTGCGGCACATGCGGCAGGCCGGCGAGGGCGGCCGGATCATCTGCATCGGCTCGCCCACCGGCCAGCGGGGCACCTTCGGCCAGACCAACTACGCGGCGGCCAAGGCGGGCATCGTCGGCATGGTCCGCACCTGGGCGCTGGAGCTGAAGCGGGCCGGCATCACCGCCAACACCGTCGTCCCGGTCGCCGCGACGGCGATGACCGCCACCGTCCCCTACTTCGCCGCCGCCGTACGCGCCGAGGCCGACGGCGAGCCGATGCCCGCGTTCTTCCGGCACGACCTCGGCTTCGGCACCGTCGCCGACGTGGCCGGCCTGGTCGCCTTCCTCGCCTCCGACGCATCCGCCCAGGTCACCGGGCAGGTGATCGGGGTCGGCGGCGACCGCCTCCAGATCTGGACCCACCCGGAGGCGGCCCTCACCGCCTACCGCGAGGGCGGCTGGACCTACGACGCGCTGGTGGACGCCTGGCCGACGACGTTCGACGGGGCCACGCAGAGCGTCGGCGAACGCTTCCCCGAACTGCCCGCCCAGTTCCAGCCGGCGACCCCCTGACCCGGCCGACCGACGAGACCGCCCGAACCGCCGGACCGGACCGCCGACGGAGGCCGCCCCATGTACCAGTCCGCGATCGACCTCGACGCCGTCACCGCGATCGACATGCACGTGCACATCGAGGTCGACGACCACGGCCACGCCTCGCTGCCCGAACCGCTGGTGGCCGCCGTGTCGAAGTACTTCCGCACCGACGGGCCCCGGCCTGCCGTCGACGCGGTGGCCCGGTACTACCGCGAGCGGAACATGGCCGCCGTCGTCTTCACCGTCGACGCGGGCACCCAACTGCGGCACCCGCCGCTGTCCAGCGCCGAGATCGCCCGCGCCGCCGCCGACCACGCCGACGTGCTCATCCCCTTCGGGTCGGTCGACCCGCGTACCGGCGCGGCGGCCCTCGACCTCGCCGCCCGGCTGATCGAGCAGGAGGGGGTACGCGGGTTCAAGTTCCACCCCACCGTGCAGGGCTTCGACCCCGGCGACGCGGCGTACGCCCCGCTGTGGGCCCTGATCGAGCGCGCCGGCCTGCCGGCGATCTTCCACACCGGACAGACCGGCATCGGCGCGGGCCTGCCGGGCGGGTACGGCCTGCGGCTCGGACTGTCCAACCCGATGCTGCTCGACCCGGTCGCCGCCGACTTCCCCGACCTGCAGATCGTCATGGCCCACCCGTCGGTGCCCTGGCAGGACGAGGCGCTGTCGGTGGCCACCCACAAACCCAACACCTGGATCGACCTGTCCGGCTGGAGCCCGAAGTACTTCCCGGCCGCGCTGGTGCGGCACGCCAACTCGGTGCTGAGGCACCGGGTGCTGTTCGGCACCGACTACCCGTTGCTGACCCCCGACCGGTGGCTGCGCGACGTGGCGGCCACCGACCTGAGGCCGGAGGTGCTCCCGGGCATCCTCAAGGACAATGCGGCCCGGCTGCTGGGCCTCGCCCCGCACCGACGAGAGGAGTCGCCATGACGACGACCATCACCTACGACCAGCTCGCCGACCTCGCCGGCACCGACCTGGGGCACACCGGCTACCGGACGGTCACCCAGGACCAGGTGAACCTGTTCGCCGACGCCACCGACGACCACCAGTGGATCCACGTCGACCCGCAGCGGGCGGCGGCCGGCCCGTTCGGCGCACCGATCGCCCACGGTTTCCTCACCCTGTCGCTGGCCGTGCCGTTCTGGACCGAGCTGCTGGAGGTCAAGGGCGTGTCCACCAAGGTCAACTACGGCCTCGACCGGGTGCGCTTCCCCGCACCGGTCGTGGTCGGCGCGCGGGTGCGGATGCGGGCCACCGTCGTCGAGGTGGCCGAGGTGCGGGGCGGCTACCAGCTCACCGTCGACCAGACCATCGAGATCGAGGGCGGCACCAAGCCGGCGGTGGTCGCCCGCGGGTTGTACCGCTTCCACGCCTGAGGCCCCGGCGTCCGGCCAGGTGATCATTCCACCTCCACCACCAGGAGACTGCTGATGCACCAGCACGGAATCGACGCCTGGGTCACCCGGCGTCGGCTCAGGTCCCCGGACAAGGTCGCTCTCGTGCACGGCGCGGGCGCGACAGTCACCTACGCGCAGTTCGCCGACGCCGTGGACCGGGTCGCGGCGGTGCTGCGGGAGCACGGCGTCGGCACCGGCGACACCGTCGCCTACCTGGGCGAGAACAGTCCGGAGTTCCTCCAGGTGATGTTCGGGACGGTGCGGCTCGGCGCCGTGTTCGTGCCGGTCAACACCCGGCTCGCACCCCCCGAGATCGGCCACGTGCTGACCGACTGCGCGGCCCGGGTGCTGATCCACGACCCGGACTTCGCGGCACCGGTGGCCGCCGTGCTGCCGACCGTCCGGCCCCCACGGGTCCTGGTCACCGGCGCGGGCACCCCGGACCGGCCGGGCCTGGCGGCGCTGACCCGCGACGCCGACCCGGGACGGGCCGGGCACGCCGACACCTGCCCCACCGACCCGGCGGCGATCGTCTACACCTCGGGCACCACCGGCCGGGCCAAGGGCGCGGTGCTGACCCACGGCAACCTGACCTGGGTGGCGCTCAACTGCGTGATCGACTACGACGTCGTCTCCACCGACGTGGCGCTGATGATCTCGCCGCTGTTCCACGTCGCCTCGCTGGGGATGGGTGCCCTGCCCGTCATCCTCAAGGGGGCCACGATGGTCATCGAGCGGGGTTTCGAACCGGGCCGGGCGCTCGCGCAGATCGCCCGGCACCGGGTCACCATGCTCAGCGGCGTGCCGACCACCTACCAACTGCTGGCCGACCACCCGGACTGGGCCGCGACCGACCTGTCCACGCTGACGAAGCTCACCTGCGGCGGGTCCGCCGTGCCGACCCGCATCCTCGACGCGTACGAGGCGCGGGGCCTGTCGTTCTCCCAGGGGTACGGGATGACCGAGGCGTCGCCGGGCGCGACCGCGCTGCCGCCGGCGATGACCCGGGCCAAGCAGGGCAGCGTCGGCCTGCCGCACTTCTTCACCGACGTCCGGGTCACCGACCCGGGCGGGGCCGTGCTGCCCGCCGGTGCGGTCGGTCAGATCGAGGTGGCCGGGCCCAACGTCTTCGCCGGCTACCACGGCCTGCCGGAGGCGACCGCCGAGGCGTTCACCCCCGACGGCTGGTTCCGCTCCGGCGACCTGGGCCGCCTCGACGACGACGGCTACCTCTACGTCTCCGGCCGGCTCAAGGACATGATCATCTCGGGTGGCGAGAACATCTACCCGGCCGAACTCGAACTGCTGCTCGGCGAGATCGACGGGGTGGTGTCGGCGGCCGTCATCGGGGTGCCGGACGACCGCTGGGGGGAGGTGCCGTGGGCCGTCCTGACCGTCCGGGCGGGGGCGTCGGTGGACACCGGCACCGTCCGGGCCCACCTCGACGGCAGGCTCGCCCGCTACAAGCTGCCGAAGAACGTGGTCATCGTGGACGAGTTGCCGCGGACCGCGTCGGGGAAGGTGCGGAAGGCCGAACTGCGGGCGCGGTTCGCCGGCTGACGGTGGGCCGGTGGGTGACCAGGGCGGCGAACTCCGCCGTGGACGCCTCGGCCAGCGCCCGGTGCGCCAGGCGGTAGGTCTGCGCCGACCGGGCGGCCGGCCACTGCGCGTCCATGAACTCGGCCGGCAGCCTCGGGTCGGCCCGCAGCAGCGCCAGCCAGTCCGCCACCAGCATCGTGCGCAGGGTCAGCGCGCCCGCCGTCGCCGTGGTCGCGGCCGGATCGGCCCACCTGTCGATGAACGCCAGGTGCTCCCGCCGGATCGCCTCGATGTCCCAGGCGGCGCGGACGCTGTCACCGATCGGGAAGCCGGCGAGTTCGCGGGCGTGGAAGGCGACCACGGGGTGCGGGGCGAGATCCTGGCGCAGCGGCTCCAACGACCCGGCGAGGTCGACCTCGCCGGGGGCCAGCCACAGCCCGTCGCGGATCGGTGCGAAGCCCTCCCAGGTGAGCGTGGAGCGCAGCCGGTGCCGCAGCGTCCGCTGCTCCTCCGGGATCGAGAAGGTGACGAGCGTCCAGCCGCTGCCCTGCGGGTCGAACGGCCGTGGCCCGCGTACCCGGTACGTCGCCTCGCGCAGCACCGCCGCCCCGTGCTCGGTCAGCGAGAACAGCGTCTCCCGGCCGCTGCGGCCCCGGGCGAGGATGCCGCTGCGCACCAGCCGGTCGAGGGTGGCCCGGGTCGCCGGCGCGGCGACGCCTGCCCCCTCCAGCACGGTGATCAGGACGCTGGCCCGGATCGGCCCGGTGTCGCCATCGACGACGTGTTCGCCGAAGAAGGCGAGCACCAGTTGCTTCGGCTGTCGCCTAGCCACAGTCATCCCCTCCGACGCCTCCGTCGGCCGGCACGCTCACGGCGCGGGTCGCGGGGGCATGTTCTGCCCGCGTCTGGCCCGCTGGATCTCGCCGTAGACGTGCGTGCGCAGTTCGGTGAACCGGGGCAGGGCGCGGGTGGTGATCTGGTCCCGCTCGGCCGGCAGGTCGATCACCAGATCCTCGCGTATCCGGGTCGGCGCGTGGGACAGCACCAGTACCCGCTGCCCGAGGTAGACCGACTCGTCGATGTCGTGGGTGACGAACAGCACCGATATCCCGCGTCGGGCGTGCAGCTCCCGCACCAGGTCCTCCAGGTCGGCCCGGGTCTGCGCGTCCACCGCCGCGAACGGCTCGTCCATGATCAGGACTTCCGGCTGGTACGCGATGGCCCGCGCGATAGCCACCCGCTGCTGCATCCCGCCGGAGAGCTGCCACGGGTGGCTGCGGGCGGCGTGCGCCAGGCCCACCGCGTCGAGCGCGTCGGCGACCAGGGTGTGCCGCTGCGCGCGGGAGAGCCGCTTGTGCCGCAGCGGCAGCTCGACGTTGCCGCGTACGGTCAGCCACGGGTAGAGGCTGCGGCCGTACTCCTGGAACACCACCGCCATGGCGGGGCTGGGGCCGGTCACCGGCGCGCCGTGCATCTCGACGGTGCCGCCGGTCGGGCGCAGCAGTCCGGCGAGGCACTTCAGCAGGGTGGTCTTGCCGCACCCGGACGGGCCGACGATGCAGACTAGCTCACCGGCGTCCATCGTGAAGCTGAGGTCCCCGATCGCCTCGACGTCGCCGGTGCGGGCCTGGTAGACCTTGTTCAGCTGCGCCACCCGCAGCAGGGTGCCCCGGTCAGACACGGTTGACCTCCCTGATTCCGTGGTACCAGCGCAGCACGCGCCGTTCGACGACCCCGAAGACGACGGCGAGCAGCACGCCGACCCCGCCGAGCAGCAGGATGCCGCTCCACATCTCGGCGATGAGGTAGTTGCGTTGGAAGTAGGCGATCCGGTAGCCCAGCCCGGCCGACGAGGCGAACATCTCGGAGATGACCATCAGGATGAGCGCGACCGAGAGGGCCTGCCGCACCCCGGCCATGATCCGGGGACTGGCGGCGGGGAGCACCAGGAACCACAGCCGCTCCCACCAGGTGACCCGGAACGACAGCGCGGTCTGCGTCAGCACGCTGTCGGTGCCCCGGACCCCCTCGACCGTGTTGAGCAGGATCGGCCAGACCGCGCCGGAGACGATCACCACGACCTTCATGGTGTCGGTGATGCCGAGCAGGAGCATCGCCACCGGGATCAGCACCGGCGGCGGGACGGCCCGGAGGAACTCCAGCAACGGTTCGAGCAGCTCGCGCAGCCACGGGGTGAGGCCGATGACGGTGCCGGCGGCGACGCCGAGCACGATCGACGCGGCGACCCCGAGACCGAGCCGGTAGAGGCTCGGCAGCACGTCCTGGACGAACGCCGGCCCGATCCAGGTGTCGACGAAGGCGTCGGCGATCGTCACCGGGTCGGGGAAGAACCGGTTCGTCGCCCTGGTCGCCACCAGGCCCCAGAGCACCAGCAGCAGCATGGGCAGCCCGAGCGCGTGCAGCAGACCCGCCACGGCCCGCGTGCCGGCCCGGCGACGGCGGGGCGCGGCGACGATCCGGCCCGGGTACGCGGTCACCGTGCCCGCTCCCCACGGACGGACTCGTGCCAGGACAGCGTCCGCCGTTCGACGAACCGGAAGACGAGGTTCACCGCCAGCCCGAGCAGGCCGGTGACCACGACGAGGGCGTACAGGCCGACCGCGTCGCCGCCGGAGCGGGACAGCTCGATCATGCGGCCGAGGCCGGGGTTGCCGATCACCATCTCGGCGGTGATGGCCAGGATGAGCGCCACCGCCGCGGCCAGCCGCAGACCCGTCATCAGGTACGGCAGGGTGGTCGGCAGGACGAGGTGCGTCCACTGCTCGCGGCGGCGCAGACCGAAGCTGCGCGCGGTGTCCCGGGCGACCGCGTCGACGTCGGCGACCCCGTAGATCACCTGCACGAACACCTGCCAGAACGACGCGTAGACGATGATGACCAGGGCGGCCTGCCGCTGGATGCCGAACATCAGCACGGCGAGCGGGATGAGCGCGACCGAGGGGATGGGGCGCAGGAACTCGACCATCGTGTGGGTCGCGCGGCGCAGGAACGGCACCAGGCCGACGACGGTGCCGAGGGCGACGGCGGCGAGGGTCGCCACGGTCAGCCCGATCGCCCAGGAGGTCATGGTGCTGCCGAGTCGCCGCCAGAACGCCAGGTCGACGAGCTGTTCGGCGAGCCGGGCCAGCACGTCCGTCACGTATGGCAGGTACTGCGGGTCGATCAGGCCCAGCGTCGGGATCGCCTGCCAGCCGACGAGGAAGCCGGCGAGGCCGGTGACGCCCAGCAGCGCCCTGCGCAACGCGGGTGGCCGTCGGGTGGTGGGCACGGGCGGGTCACCTCCGAAGGTGGCGTGGTCGGGGTCGCCCGGCGGCCCGGCCGCCGGGCGACGCCGGTCGGCTACTGCTGGCGGATGAGCCGGTCGAGGTCGGGCTGCCGGTCGAGCACCCGGTACCTGCCGGCGAGTTCGGCGAGCGTCTGGAGGCTGGCCCGGTCGACGTCCCAGCCGAACGCCGGCAGCCTGACCGACTCCGCCACCGGTGGCGGCAGTTGGAGGTTGTCCTTGATGGCCTGCCGCACGGCCGGCGCGTTGGCCGGGTCCTGCGCCCACCGGAGGGTGTTCTTCATCGCCGCGGAGAAGTCCTCGACCAGCTTGGCGTCCTTGTCGAGGCGGGCGGTGGTGGTGATGGTGGTCAGGGTGGCCAGGCCCGGCACCACCGCCTGGTAGGGCGCCACGACGAACGTGTCACCCCGGCTCCGCAGTTGGGTGACGAACGGTTCGGGCACCCAGGCGGCGTCGATGTTGCCCGCCGCGAGCTGGGCCGGGGCGTCGGGGAAGGCCACCTCGACGAACTTGATCTTCTTGGGGTCGCCGCCGTCCTTCTCCACCGCCGCCATGATCGTGACGTCACCGGCCGCGCCCAGGCTGTTGACCGCGACCCGCTTGCCGGCGAGGTCGGCCGGCCGGGTCACACCGGACTTCGCCGAGGCCACCACGGCGTTGATGTCGTCACCCTGGGCGTACGAGGAGGCGTAGTTGCCGATGATGACGACGCCCAGATTCTGCAGGTCGGCGCGGAACGGGCCGAACGGTTGGCCGATGGCGAAGTCGATGTCGCCGTTCATCAGTGCCGGGATGGCCTGCGCACCGCCCTGGGCGGGCAGCACCTCGACCTGGAGCCCACGCTCGGCGAAGAGGCCCGCCTTGATGCCGCCCCACAGCGCGGCGGTCTCGGTGATCGGCAACGCCGCGACCCGCACCGTGCGCAGGTCGCCGGAGGCCGGTGCGGACGGGGTGGACGCGTCGGAGTCGGTACATCCGGTGAGGGCGACCGCGGCGGCGATCAACCCGAGAGCCATGACCTTCTTCATTGACGAGGCCCTTCCTGGGCGGGGGTGGTGGGGTGCGTCGGAAGTCGGCGGGATGCCTCGGACCTGCGGGGAGAACCAACCGCTGCGTGGGGGCGCACGCCGCTGTGTTGGCCATGGTCAGCCACCCCGGCATCGAAAGTCAAGAATTTCTGACGCCCGTCATGAATAAGTTGAACGACGCTGCGTCATGGTGGTGTCGCTCAGACCTCCGGCAGGCCCACGTAGTTCTCGGCCAGGCTCGTCGCGTACGCCCGCGAGGTGGCGGCGTACCGCAGCGTCGCGGTCTGCAACCTCGCCTCGTACGGGTCGTCGTGCGCCAGCCGGTGCAGCATCGACGTCATCCACCACGAGAAGTGCTGGGCCCGCCAGACCCGGCGCAGCGCGGTGGTCGAGTAGCCTGCCAGCAGGTCGGTGCGGCCGTGGGAGTACCAGGCGGCGAACGCCTCGCCGAGCAGCGCGACGTCGGCCAGCGCCAGGTTCATGCCCTTGGCCCCGGTGGGCGGGACGATGTGCACGGCGTCCCCGGCCAGGTACAGCCGCTCCCACTGCATCGGCTCCACCACGAAACTGCGCATCGGCGTGATCGACTTCTCCAGCACCGGACCCTCGGTGAGCGACCAGCCCGGCACCGTCTCCAGCCGGACCCGCAGCTCCGCCCAGATCCGCTCGTCCGGCCACGCGGCGATGTCCTCGTCGGGGGCGACCTGGAGGTAGAGCCGGGAGATCTCCGGCGAGCGCATGCTGTAGAGGGCGAAACCCCGTTCGTGGTGGGCGTAGACGAGTTCCTCCACGGCCGGCGCGGCGGCGGCGAGCACCCCCAGCCAGGCGAACGGGTACGCCCGCTCGTAGCTGGTCAGCACCCCGTCGGGCACCGCGCCCCGGCTCACCCCGTGAAACCCGTCGCAGCCGGCCACGAAGTCGCAGCGCAGCTCCTCCTGCCGGCCGTCGCGTCGGTAGTGGACCACCGGGTCGGGGGAGTCGAGCCCGTCCAGCCGGGTCACCTCGGCGTCGAACAGGACCGTGCCGCCGGCCGCGAGGCGCGCGGCGATCAGGTCCTTGACCACCTCCTGCTGCCCGTAGACGGTGATCGCCCGCCCGGTCAGCTCGGTCATCGGCACCCGGTGCGACTCCCCGGCGAAGCGCAGCTCGATACCCTCGTGCCGCAGCCCCTCGCGGCGCAGCCGCTCGCCAAGGCCGGTGCGGCAGAGCAGGTCGACCGAGCCCTGTTCGAGCACCCCGGCGCGCAGCCGGTGCTCGACGTGCTCGCGGCTGCGGCTCTCCAGCACCACCGAGGCGATGCCCTGCCGGTGCAGCAGGTGCGACAGCATGAGGCCCGCCGGCCCGGCGCCGACGATGCCGACCTGGGTACGCATCCCGGTCCGTCCTTCCTGGACGCCGGCCCGACACCGGGGCCCGGCGGCGGGCCACCGAAAGCGTTCGCTGAGCGAACGGGTGTTCTCGTATTGAACGTTGGCACGTGGCCCGGCTCCCGTCAACGTCCTGCCCGGACGGTGGTCGCTCCGCGCCGGGTCCGATGCGGACGTTGACGGACGCCGCCGCCGGCCGTACGTTCGACATGAGCACGATGGTCCGCATGGCGAACACCGGTCCGAGGTGAGGCGGGAGGCCCATGGCGACGCTCGTCCCGCTGGCGCAGGCCGTGGCGGAACTGGTCCGCGACGGCGACGTGGTGGCCCTGGAAGGCTTCACCCACCTCATCCCGTTCGCCGCCGGTCACGAGATCATCCGCCAGCGACGGCAGGAGCTGACCCTGGTCCGGATGACCCCCGACGTCATCTACGACCAGCTCATCGGTGCCGGGTGCGCCCGCCGGCTGGTCTTCTCCTGGGGCGGCAACCCCGGCGTGGGATCGCTGCACCGGTTCCGCGACGCCGTGCAGCACTCCTGGCCGCGCCCGCTGGAGCTGGAGGAACACAGCCACGCCGGGATGGCCAACCGCTACGTGGCCGGCGCGTCCGGTCTGCCGTTCGCCGTGCTGCGCGGCTACACCGGCACCGACCTGCCCCGGCACACCGCCAACGTCAGCTCGGTCGACTGCCCCTTCACCGGCGAGACCCTCACCGCCGTGGCGGCCCTGTGCCCCGACGTGACAGTGGTGCACGCCCAACGCGCCGACCGGGCCGGCAACGTGCAGCTGTGGGGCATCACCGGCGTGCAGAAGGAGGCGGTGCTCGCCGCCCGCCGGTCGCTGGTCACCGTCGAGGAGATCGTGCCCGAACTGACCCCCGTCCCCGGGCAGGTCGTGCTGCCCGGCTGGGCCGTCACCGCCGTGGCCGAGGTGCCCGGCGGCGCCCACCCCTCCTACGCCCAGGGCTACTCGGTCCGGGACAACGACTTCTACCGCGCCTGGGACGCCGTCAGCCGGGACCGTGACACCTTCCGCGCCTGGCTCGACCGCCACGTGCACCGGGCCGGGGCGGCGGCGTGACCGCGCGGCCCGCCCCCCGCCCCGGGAGGCCGACGTGAACGGTCCGCCCCCGCCGGCCGGATGGACCGCCGACGAGATGATGACCGTCGCCGCCGCCCGGCAGCTCCGCGACGGCGCCGCCTGCTTCGTCGGGATCGGACTGCCCAGCACCGCGGCGAACCTCGCCCGTGCCACCCACGCCCCGAACCTGGTGCTCGTCTACGAGTCCGGCTGCCTCGGCGCGAAACCGGACCGGCTGCCGCTGTCCATCGGCGACGGCGTCCTCGCCGACACCGCCGACGCGGTCGTGTCGGTGCCCGAGGTGTTCAACTACTGGCTCCAGCCCGGCCGCATCGACGTCGGCTTCCTCGGCGCGGCGCAGCTCGACAGGTACGGCAACCTCAACACCACGGTCGTCGGCGACGACTACGCGACCCCGGCCGTCCGGCTGCCCGGCGCGGGCGGGGCACCGGAGATCGCCGCCTCCTGCCGCGAGGTCGTGGTGATCGTCCGACAGAACCCGCGCACCTTCACCAGCCGCGTCGACTTCGTCACCTCGGTCGGCTACGGCACGGGCCCGGGGGACCGGGAACGGCTCGGGCTACGCGGCGGCGGCCCCCGACTGGTCATCACCGACCTCGGCGTCCTGGAACCCGACCCGGTCAGCTGCGAGCTGACGCTGACCCGGCTGCACCCCGGGGTCACCCGGGAGCAGGCGCGGGCCGCCACCGGCTGGGACCTCGCCGTCGCCGAGCCGCTGACCACGAACGACCCGCCCACGGCACACGAGCTGGCGGTGCTGCGCGCGTTGCAGGCGACGGCCGAGGGGAGCCGACCATGACCGAGGACACCGCCGGCCGCGGACTGCCGCTACCGGCGTACCGGCGCGACGACGTCGACGCCCACCCGCCGCTGTTCAGCCCCGGCTACCGGTCGACAGTGACGCGCGCTCCCCGGCAACCGCTGGCCCACCTGCCGCAGCGGCTGACCGAGATCACCGGGCCGCTGCTGGGCGAGGGACGCCTCGGCGACCTCGACCACGACCTGACCCGCCAGCACGACGGGCCACCACAGGGGCAGCGGATCATCGTGCACGGCCGGGTCCGCGACGGCGACGGCCGGCCGGTGCCGCGTACGTTGGTCGAGATCTGGCAGGCCAACGCCGCAGGGCGCTACCGCCACGCCCGCGACACCTGGCCGGCCCCGATCGACCCGCACTTCGACGGGGTGGGCCGGGCGCTCACCGACGACCAGGGGCGGTACCGGTTCGTCACCGTCCAACCGGGTGCCTACCCCTGGCGCAACCACGACAACGCCTGGCGGCCGGCGCACATCCACTTCTCCCTGTTCGGCCGGGCGTTCACCCAGCGGCTGGTGACGCAGATGTACTTCCCCGGCGACCCGCTGTTCTTCCAGGATCCGGTGCTGCACTCGGTGCGCGACCCGATGGCCCGGCAACGCCTGGTCGCCAGGTACGACCACGCCGCCACGCAGCCCGAGTGGGCACTGGCCTACGCCTTCGACATCGTGCTGCGGGGCCGGGAGGGCACCCCCTTCGAGGACGGGGACGACGATGAGTGACCGGCTGGGCGTCACCCCGGCGCAGACCGTCGGGCCGTACCTGAGCATCGGCCTGCACTGGCCCGACGGCCCGTACGTCGTCCCCGAGGGCACCCCCGGCGCGTTCTGGATCCGGGGCCGGATCGTCGACGGCACCGGGGAACCCGTGGTCGACGCGCTGGTGGAGAGCTGGCAGGCCGACCCGGACGGCCGGTTCGACCATCCCGACGACCCGCGCGGGGCCCGGCCGCCGCGGCTCGCGGGGTTCCGGGGGTTCGGGCGCAGCGAGACCGACGACCAGGGGTGCTACCGGTTGCTGACGGTCCGGCCGGGGCCGCTGCCCGACCCGGACGGCGGCACCGAGGCCCCGCACCTGACCCTCTCGGTGCTCGGCCGGGGGCTGCTGCACCGCCTGGTGACCCGGCTCTACTTCCCCGACGAGCCGACGGCCAACGCCGTCGACCCGGTGCTGAACAGCGTGGAGGCCGACCGCCGGGGCACGCTGCTGGCCAGCGCCGCACCGGACGGCTTCCGCTTCGACATCCACCTCCAGGGCGACCGTGAGACCGTCTTCTTCGCCGTCTGACGGCCTGCTCACCGGCCTGTCCGGCAGCCCGGAGGTGGACGCGGAACTCGACGATCCGGCTCTGCTGCGGGCGCTGCTCGACGCGGAGGCCGCGCTGGCCCGGGCCGGGACGGACGCCGGAGTCCTGCCCGCCCCGGCGGCCGACGCGATCGTCACCGCGTGCCACCCCGACCGGTACGACCCGGCGGCGCTGGGCCGGGCCGCCGACGCCGCCGGGAACCCGGTCGTCCCCCTCGTGCGGGAGTTGACCGCCGCCGTGCCCGCCCCGGCCCGCCCCTGGGTGCACCTCGGGGCGACCAGCCAGGACATCCTGGACACCGCACTGAGCCTGCTGGCCGTCCGGGCGCTCGGTGCGCTGCGCCGGCACCTCGACGACGCCGTCGCCGTCGCCGCCCGGCTCGCCGACACCCACCGTGACACCGTGCTGGCCGCCCGGACCCTCGGCCAGCAGGCGGCACCCACCACCTTCGGGCTCAAGGCCGCCGGCTGGCTGACCGGTCTGGCGCAGGCCCGCGACCGGCTCCGGCAGGCCGGCGACGGGCAGCCGGCGCAACTCGGCGGCGCGGTCGGCACCCTCGCCGTGCTCGGCCCGGCCGCCACCGACGTCGCCGCCCGGTTCGCCGCGCACCTGGGGCTGCCCGCGAGCGCGCTGCCCTGGCACACCCAGCGGCAGCCCCGCCTCGATCTGGCCGCCGCCCTCGGTGGCCTGCTCGCGGCCACCGGCAAGATCGCACTCGACGTCGGGCTGCTCGCCCAGACCGAGGTCGGTGAGGTGGCCGAGGGCGGCGTCGGCCGGGGCGGATCCTCGGCCCTGCCGCACAAGCGCAACCCGGTCGACGCGATCCTGATCGGGGCCGCCGCACGCCGCGGCCCCGGCCTCGTCGCCACCCTGTTCGCCGCGGCCGTGCAGGAGCACGAACGGGCCGTCGGCGGCTGGCACGCCGAGTGGGAGCCGCTGCGCGACCTGCTGCACCTGGCCGGCGGCGGCACCGCCCGGTGCGCCCGGCTGCTGACCGGGCTGCGGGTCGATCCCGTACGGATGCGGGCGAACCTCGACGCCACCGGCGGGCGGGTGCTCGCCGAGGCCGTCGCCGCCCGGCTGGCCCCCGCCGTCGGCCGCGACGTCGCGCACGACCTGGTCGCCCGGGCCGCCGCCGCACCCGCGTTCCGCGCCGCGCTGCTCGCCGATCCGCAGATCCGTGCCCACCTGTCCGGGACGGAGATCGACGAGGCGCTCGACCCGGACCGGTGGCTCGGGTCGGCCGGCCGGTTCGTCGACGCCGCGCTGACCGCCGCCCGGGGCGCCGGGTCGTGACCTCCCGGCTGCACCTCACCGTCGACGGCCCGCCCACCGCGCCGGTGCTGCTGCTCGGCAGTTCCCTCGGCACCACCGGCGCGATGTGGGAACCCCAGGTCACGGCGCTCGCCGAACGGTTCCGGGTGATCCGGTACGACCACCTGGGCCACGGCCGCTCGGCGACACCGGCCGGGCCGTACACCGTCGACCTGCTGGGCCGGGAGGTGCTGCGGACGCTGGACCACCTCGACGTGCCGTGGGTCCACTACGCGGGGCTGTCCCTCGGCGGCATGGTCGGCATGTGGCTCGCCGTCCACGCGCCCGACCGGGTGCGTCGGCTCGCCCTGCTCTGCACGGCGGCGTGGCTCGGCCCGCCCGGGCCGTGGCGGGAGCGGGCGGCCACGGTCCGCTCCGGTGGCCTGCCGCCGGTCGCCGACGCGGTGGTGGCCCGCTGGTTCACCCCGACGTTCGCCGCCGCCCGCCCGGACCTGGTGGCCGGCTACCGCGCGATGCTGACCGCGACCTCCCCGGCCGGCTACGCGGCCTGCTGCGAGGCGATCGCCGCCCTGGATCTGCGCCCCGACCTGGGCCGGATCGGTGTGCCGACGCTTGTCGTCGCGGGCGCGGACGACCCGGCGATCCCCGTCGGGCACGCCCGGGAGATCGTCGACCGGGTCCCCGGGGCGCGGCTGGTCGTCCTCGACGCGGCGGCCCACCTGGCCAACGTCGAGCGACCCGGGCAGGTGGGCCGACTCCTGCGGGGACACTTCGAGCAGACGGGCGGATGATGGACGACCGCGAACGGCACGAGGCCGGCATGACCGTACGCCGGCAGGTGCTCGGTGACGCGCACGTCGACCGCGCGGTCGCCGGCACCGACGCCTTCACCGCCGACTTCCAGGACTTCATCACCCGCTACGCCTGGGGGGAGGTGTGGACCCGGCCCGGCCTCGACCGGCGTACCCGCAGCTGCATCACCCTCGCGGTGCTCGCCGCCCTGCGCCACGAGGAGGAGTTGGCGATGCACGTGCGGGCCGCGCTGGGCAACGGGCTGACCGAGCAGGAGGTGGCGGAGGTCCTGCTCCAGGTGGGCGTCTACGCTGGCGTACCGGCGGCGAACCGGGCGTTCACGGTGGCCCGGGAGGCCCTGCGGCGGGAGGCTGGGTGAGGTGGGCGGTCAGACGGCACGGTCACCGGAGTTCGTGCAGTCGCTGGAGCGTGGGCTCGCGGTGATCCGGGCGTTCGACGCCGAGCATCCGCAGCTCACCCTGAGCGACGTGGCCCGCCGCACCGGGCTGACCCGGGCCGCGGCCCGGCGGTTCCTGCTCACCCTGGTCGAGCTGGGCTACGTGCACACCGACGGCCGGCTGTTCTCGCTGCGGGCGCGGATCCTCGCCCTCGGCTACGCCTACCTGTCCGGCCTGGGCCTGCCCGAGATCGCCCAACCGCACATGGAGGCGCTGGTCGCGCAGGTGCACGAGTCCTGCTCGGTGTCGGTGCTCGACGGCGACGAGGTGGTCTACGTCGCCCGGGTGCCCACCCGACGGATCATGACGGTGGGGATCAGCGTCGGCACCCGGTTCCCGGCGTACGCCACGTCGATGGGGCGGGTGCTGCTCGCCGCCCAACCGGCTGACCGGCTGACCGACTACCTCGCCACCGCGCGGCTGCACCCCATGACCCGACGTACGATCACCGACCCGGTGAAGTTGCGGGCCGTCCTGACGAAGATCGCCGCCCAGGGGTACGCGATCGTGGACCAGGAACTGGAGGAGGGCTTGCGGTCGCTGGCCGCGCCGATCCACGGCCCGCACGGGTCGGTGGTGGCGGCGGTGAACCTGTCCGCGCACGCCTCGCGGGGGTCGTTCGAGCTGATCCGGCGCGAGTTGCTCCCGCCGCTGCTGGCCACCGCCAGGCGGATCGAGGAGGATCTGCGCGGGGCATGAGCCCCGGGCCTCCTCACTGGACCCGGTAGAGCCGGCTCGCCGGGTCCACGACGGCGGTCAGCAGCCGGCCGGGCACGAGTCCCGGGTCGTCGGGCCGGACCGTGTCCGCCTCGAAGGGGGCGAAGCCGGGCCCGCTGATCCGCAGGTGCAGGTCGAGCTCCGGGCTCTCCCCGCCGAGGTGGTGCGCCACGGTGAGGATCTCGGCGGTGGCGGCGACCCCGGTGGCGTCGAGCCGGCGGGCGTCGCTGCGGGACCGGTCGACCACCCGCCAGCCGAAGACACCGAAGCCGACCCCGACGATCGTGGTGAACACCCCGCCGGCGACGAGCCCCCAGCGCTCCCCGGGTGACACCGGCAGGTCGCCTGTCACGTCGGCGGCGAGCAGGACCGGTCCGGGCAGGCAGATGGCCACGAAGAGCAGCCGGCAGAGCAGCGCACCGACCGGCCCGATGCGGGTCTCCGCCTCCCGGGGTGCGCTGGTCATGCCGGCACCCTAGAGCACGGCGCGGCGGGCCGGTACCCGGTATCGGCCCGCCGCACCGGGCGACCCGCCCGTGCGGCGGGCGCGACGGTCAGCTTCCGGTGCAGGTGGCGGTGGCTCCGGTGATCCCGAACTCCCGCAGCATCGCGATCACCGCCGCCGACGGCAGGTCGGCAGCCGCCGGGTCGAGGTACTCGCCGAGCAGGGTGGCCAGCAGGTGCTGCGGGCTCGACCCGAGCGGGGCCCGGGGGGCGCGGACGTCGGGGACGGGATGTTCGGCGCTCACCCCGACAGATTGTCGCACCACCGTACGGTCGACGCCGCCGACCGGCCCACCCGTGAGGCCGCCGGGCCGCCCGCCGGCGCGACGGTCCCGGTGGCCCACGGTGGGGCGGTCAGTGGCCCATGACCAGGTCCATCACCTCGCTGCGCAGCTTGCCGAACAGGGGTTCCTGCTTGGTGAGGATCTGGTCGCGGTCGCGGGGCAGCGGCACGTCCACGGTCGCCTTCACCGTCGACGGGCCCTTGCTGAGCACCACCACCCGGTCGGAGAGGTAGACGGCCTCGTCGATGTCGTGGGTGATGAACAGGACGGACTTGTTCCACTCCCGCCACACCCGCAGGGTGAGGTCCTCCAGGCTGATTCGGGTCTGCGCGTCGACCGAGGCGAACGGCTCGTCCATCAGCAGGATCTTCGGTTTGTTGATCAGCGCGCGGGCGATCGCGACCCGCTGCTGCATGCCGCCGGAGAGCTGCCACGGGTACTTGCCGATCACCGAACGGGGCAGCCCGACGGCCTCCAGCAGGCTGTCCACCGCGCTGGCCACGGTGGCCCGGCTCGCCCCGGTGCGGCGCAGCGGCAGCCCGATGTTGCGTTCGACGGTCAGCCACGGGAACAGCGAGCGGCTGTAGTCCTGGAACACGATCGCCATGTCCTCGGACGGGCCGTCGCCGATGGTCTCGCCGAACGACCGGACCTCGCCGGTGCTGGGCCGCATCAGCCCCGAGATGCAGTTCAGCAACGTGGTCTTGCCGCTGCCGGAGGGCCCGACGATGGAGACGAACTCGCCCGCGTGCACCTCCAGGTCGACCTGTTCGATCGCCAGGTGGTCGACCCCGTTCGTGGTGTACGTCTTGGACAGTCCCGCCACGACCAGCGCGGCCGAGGTGTTCTCCGGGTCGCTCATGCCGATCTCCCTACCGTCGGTCGCCCGCGGAGCGCCCACCGCTCGTACAGGCCGAAGAGTGCGTTGAACAGGATGCCGATCGCGCACGCCATCACCACCCCGGCGAACATCCGGGGGGTGTCGAACTTCTGCTGCTGGAGCAGGATCTGGTAGCCGACCCCCGAGGTGGAGGCGTACAGCTCGGAGCTGACCATCAGGACCACCGCGATGCCCAGGCTGACCCGTGCGCCGGCCAGGATGCGCGGCAGCGCCGCCGGGAGCACGACGAACCGGAAGCGGTCCACCCGCCGCAACCCGATCGCCCGGGCGCTGTTGAGGGCCAGCCGGTCGACGTTGGCCACCCCGTCCATCGTGTTGAACACGACCGGCCAGATCGAGCCGAACGCGATGACGAAGATGGGCATCCGGTCGTTGATCCCGAGCAGCACGATCGCGATCGGGATGAGCACCACCGCGGGGGTGGCGACGCCGAGGCGCACCACAGGCGCGCACAGCCACTCCAGGCGTTGGCTGCGGCCCAGCGCCACCCCGACCAGGGTGCCCACCGACACCGCCAGGGCGTAGCCGACGAGCAGCCGGAACATGCTCGCGCCGACGTCCGCGACGAACGCGTCGGAGGCGAACAGCCGGTGCGCCGGCCCGCTCCACCACAGGTCGACGAACGCGCCGGCCACCCGGCTCGGCGGCGGGGTGAACGACGAGTCCCGCCAGCGCAGCAGCACCTCGGCCACGAGCACCAGGGCGAGCACGAGCCACGTGTAGGACAACACTCGGATGAGGAACCTGCGCACTGTCTACTCCTGCCCGGACGGACGCCAGCGGATGACGCGTCGCTCGGTGAGCTGGGCGGCGATGTTGAGCACCATGCCGGTGATGCTGACCGCGAGCACCCCGGCGTAGACCGCGTCGGCCCGTTGCGCCTCCTGGTAGCTGACGAGCACGGTGCCGACGCCGGTGGTGGCCCCGAGCAGCTCCGCGCTCAGGGTCACCACGAAGGCGATACCGGTGGCGATGCGGATGCCGGTCACGACGTACGGCAGGGTGGTCGGCAGCAGCACCCGGCGCATCGTCTCGACCCGGCCGAACTTCAGCGCCTGGGCCACCCGCAGCGCCAGCGGTTCGACGCTACGTACCCCGTAGATGGTGTTGACCAGGACGATCCAGAAGACCGAGAAGGTCACCACCGAGATCTTCATCTGCGGGCCCAGCCCGATCAGGACGATCGCCGCCGGGATCAGCGTCACCACCGGCATCGCCCGCCCGATGTCGATCACCAGGGAACTCGCCCGGGCCAGCGGTTCGAGGTAGCCGATCAGCAGGCCCAGCGGGATGCTGATGACCACCGCGAGGCCGAGGCTGACCGCCCAGGTGGCGAGCGTGTCGAGGTACTCCCGGACGAAGTCGGCGTCCCCGAGCAGGTTGCCGAACGCCCGCCCGACGGCGACCGGGCCGGGCAGCCCGGAGGCGGGCACCACCCCGGCGGCGGCGACGGCGGCCCAGCCGGCGACCAGCAGGCCGAGGCCCGCCGCCCCCCAGATCACCGGTTGGCCGCGCCGCAGCGCGGTGCGGACGGCGCCCATCAAGCCGACTCGTGGACGAGGCCGGAGGTGTCGACCTTCGTGCTGATCGCGCCGAACTCGTGGGCGAGGTCGGCCATCTTCTGCAACGCCGCCCGGTCCACCTCGCTGGACAGTTCCTCGAACTGGCTGGCCCGGATCGCCTCGACTGTCGTCTTGCCGAAGTCGGCGGCCATCTGCTGCCACTCCGCCTCGTTGGCCGGGTCCTTGATCTGGCGCAGCGACTCGTCCATGGCGGCCCGGAACTTCGCGATCCGGTCGGCGTTGCCGGCGACGAACTTCTCCGAGGCGACGTAGTCGGCGTAGTTGATCCGCCCCTGCACGTCGGCGTACGGCTCGCCGAGCCAGACCGCGCCGCCCTCGCGGACCAGGGTCTGGCCGATCGCCCCGCTGGCGTTGATCGCGTCGACCGCGCCACCCTTCAACGAGGTGGCCATCTGCGCGCTCGGGATGTTCACATACTTGATCTTCTTGTCGTCGCAGCCGGCCTTGCGGACGGCGGCGCTGGTGTAGACCTGGCCGGGGCCGTTGAGTTCGGTGACCCCGACGGTCTTGCCGACCAGGTCGCAGTAGGTCTTCGCGCCGCTCTTCGTACTGGCGAAGACGCCCCGGCTGCGGGTCGGGTCCGGCGGGGTGGGGTTGAAGTACGCACCCATGACGATCTTGACCTTCACCCCCTGCGAGGCGGCCACGATGGCTCCCCAGCCGCCGGAGAAGGCCAGGTCGACCTGGCCGGAGTCGGCGGCGGCGACGGCGGACGACGCGGAGGCGAGGGTGACCGGCTCCACGGCGATGCCGTGCTTGGCGAAGAGGCCCTTCTTCAACGCCCAGACCAGGGTGATCTCGTTGGGGAAGCCGATCTGGGTGACCTTCAGCGGTTCCCCCAGCGAGGCGTCGGCGGGGGCGTCCGACCCGCCGTCGGAGAAGCAGCCGGACAGGGCGAGCGCGCTGACGGTGGCCAGCGCGACGGCCAGCCGTCCGCGCCGGGTCGGTCCACCGTGGTGTCGACGGTCCGGGCTGCGGTCGGGCCCGCGACGGGGTCCTTCGGCGGCCCGATCTCCCGGGGTGCGCGCCTTCGAGTCCACAAAGAAGAAAACCATGGGGATGTCCTCCAGTGAGTTGACAGGCATCCCGAACGGGTGGCCGGACCAGCCCGCACGGACGCCGACGCCACGGAGGCCGCCGACGGAGGGCCGGTGCGGTGCGCCGTGGTCGCTGACGGGACCTGATGGGGGATGAGGAGGGTGCGGCGACGCCTGACCGGTGTCGCCGATCGGACGCGGTGGGTGACGCGGGCCGGTGTCGCCAGGAGTTCACGACAGGCAGCGGGATGACCGGCGCCTCGGTCACGGGCACGAGGAAGGGTGGCGACCGTGCCGACGGTGGAGCTGCGTTGACGGGTGACCGGAATCCTCTATGCGAGATGTCATCTTGTCAAGTGATTCAGATTGGTTCCTGGTCCGCGTTCGCGCACCTCGCGGCCGGTGTCGTGTCGTCACGACGGCGGTGCTGTGGGGTTGACAGCACCTGCATGATGGGTAAATCTATCGCTATCCGAGATGGCGTCTCTCTTTTTGATACAGACTGCCCCGGCCGACGACCCGCACGAGCATCACCGCGACCCGGGCGCAGGAAAACTGGCGAACGAACAGCGAGGTTCAGCCGTGACCAACCAGCAGGACGTGGACGTGACGATCACCGGCCGGGCCGTGCCGGGATCCGACCGGATACTGACCCCGGAGGCGGTGGCCTTCCTCGCCGGACTGCACCGCCGCTTCGGGGCCCGACGCGACGACCTCATGGCGCTGCGCGCCGCCCGGCAGGCCGAGCTGGACGCCGGGGCCGTACTCGACTTCCTCCCCGAGACCGCGCACGTGCGCGACGCGGACTGGCGGGTCGCGCCCCCGGCCCCCGGCCTGGTGGACCGCCGGGTCGAGATCACCGGTCCCACCGACCGCAAGATGACGATCAACGCGCTGAACTCCGGCGCCAAGGTCTGGCTCGCCGACTTCGAGGACGCCATCACCCCCACCTGGGACAACGTCATCTCAGGCCAGCTCAACCTCGTCGACGCGCTGGACCGCACCATCGACTTCAGCACCCCCGACGGCAGGTCCTACACCCTCGGCGACGACCCCGCGACCATCGTCGTCCGGCCCCGGGGGTGGCACCTGGACGAGAAGCACCTGCGCGTCGACGGGCGCCCGGTGGCCGGCGCGCTCGTCGACTTCGGGCTCTACTTCTTCCACTGCGCCAGGCGGCAGCTCGACGCCGGCCGGGGTCCCTACTTCTACCTGCCGAAGCTGGAGAGCCACCGGGAAGCCCGACTGTGGAACGACATCTTCGTCTGGGCCCAGCAGGAACTCGGCATCCCGCAGGGCACCGTCCGGGCCACCGTGCTGATCGAGACCATCCCGGCGGCGTTCGAGATGGACGAGATCCTCTACGAGCTGCGGGAGCACTCGGCCGGACTGAACGCCGGCCGGTGGGACTACCTGTTCAGCATCATCAAGAAGCACCGCAACCGGGGGGCCGACTTCGTCCTGCCCGACCGCAACTCGGTCACCATGACCGCGCCGTTCATGCAGGCGTACTGCGAACTGCTGGTGCGGACCTGCCACCGGCGCGGCGCCCACGCCATCGGCGGCATGGCGGCCTTCATCCCCAGCCGCCGCGACGACCAGGTGAACGCCACTGCCCTGGCCAAGGTCCGGGAGGACAAGACCCGTGAGGCGACGATCGGGTTCGACGGGTCGTGGGTGGCGCACCCCGACCTCGTCCCGCTGTGCCGGGAGGTCTTCGACGGCTTCCTGGCCGACGCGCCGCACCAGCTCGACCGCACCCGCGACGACGTCAAGGTCGACGCCGCCGCGCTGCTCGACGTGCGGTCGGCCGGCGGGCAGGTCACCGAGGCCGGACTGCGCAACAACGTCAGCGCCGCGCTCCAGTACCTCGCGGCCTGGCTCGGCGGCCTGGGCGCGGTCGCGATCTTCAACCTGATGGAGGACGCCGCCACCGCCGAGATCGCCCGCTCCCAGGTGTGGCAGTGGGTGCACAACGACGTGCCGCTCGCCGACGGGCGTCCGATCACCCGGGACCTGGTCGAGCAGGTGATCACCGAGGAGATCGACACGATCGCCGCCGCCCGAGGCCCGGCGTTCGACGCCGCCGGCTACGCCGCCGCCCGGGACCTCTTCGTCGAGGTGAGCCTGGCCGACGAGTTCGTCGAGTTCCTCACCCTGCCCGCCTACGCACGGATGTCGTGAACAGTCATCGAGGAAAGGATCCGAAGTGGTCGAGATCGTGGGTGGCCCCGCGGCATGGCGGGGACCGGAGATCGTGGACAGTCCGGAATGGAAGATCGAACTGACCGACGCGCACGTCGCCGAACTCATGGCGGCCCTGGCCGCCGTGGACCGGCCCGACGTCGGGCTGCGGGACGTCACGAAGGAGAACTTCGTGCTGCCCACGCTCGCCCCGGTGCTGTCGGGCGTGGTCGACGAACTGGTCGATGGTCGCGGCTTCGTCCTGGTGCGCGGGGTGCCGGTCGAGCGGCTGACCGAACGGCAGGCCGAGCTGATGTACTGGGGCATCGGGCTGCACGTCGGCATCCCGATCCACCAGAAGACCGAGGACGACCTGCTCATCCACATCCGGGACCAGGGCGTCGACCGTAACGACCCGCTGGTGCGCGGCTTCCAGACCAGCGCCCGGCTCGACTACCACGCCGACTCCTCCGACGTGGTGGGGCTGCTGTGCATCCGCCCCGCCATGTCCGGTGGGGTCAGCACGATCGTCAGCGCGGTCGCGGTCCACGACGAGATCGTCCGCCGCCGCCCCGACCTGGCCGAGGTGCTGTACGCCGACTGGTGGCACGACCGCCGCTCGGGCAACGGCCCGGAGAGCTTCTTCCAGTGCCCGATCTTCGGCCGCAACGACGACGGCAAACTGTTCGCGCACTACGGCCGCGCGTACATCGAGTCGGCTCCCCGGGGCGAGGGCGTGCCCGACCTCACCCCCGCCCAGATCGAGGCGATGGACCTGCTCGACGAACTCGACAACTCCGACGAGTTCGTGCTCAACATGAACTTCGCCCCCGGCGACATCCAGTTCCTCAACAACTACACCATCATGCACGCGCGCACCGACTACCAGGACTATCCGGAGCCGGAACGCAAGCGGGACCTGATCCGGCTGTGGCTGGTCATCGACCGTGACCTCGGCCTGCCGCCGGCCTTCGACGCCGGGGGCATCGTGCCCCGCGCGGTCGCGCTGGCCCGGTGACCCCGCCGCCCACCACGGCCGGCAGGCATCCGGCGGCCGGCCGTGGTGGGCGGGCCGGCCCCGCGCGGCCACCCCCGCCCGGCTCACCGACCGTGCGTCGGTCGGCCTCGCAGCGGCCCGTCCGGCCCGTGACATGATGACGTCATGGCGAAGCAGCAGGACGTCGACCGGCCCGACCGGCAGGGCGGGGCGGGTACCCGCCCGCCCACGGCGATGGACGGCGACGTCGACGCCCGGCTCCGCCTCGCGCAGGACCCGGGCGCCACCCACCTGACCCTGATCGACCTGGCCGCCGACCCGTCGCCTGTGGTCCGCCGGGCGGTCGCCACCCGGGCCGATGCGCCCGCCCAGGCGTTGCGCCCGCTCACCCGCGACCGTGACCGGGACGTCCGGGAGGCGGTGGCGCGCAACCCCGCCACCTCGATCGCCAACCTGCTGCGCCTGGTCAGGGATGCCGACCGGTGGGTCCGCTGGGCGGTCGCCGGCAACCCGGCCTGCGACGCGTCGGTGCGCCGGGCGATGGCACAGACCGCCGACAAGGAGCTGCGGGGCCTGCTCGCCGAGTCACGCGACCTGGAGCCGGAGCTGGCGGTGCGGCTGGTCGACGACGTCTCACCCGAGGTGCGGGAACGCCTCGCCACCCACACCCACGACCCGGACGTGATGACCACGCTGCTGGCCGACCGCACGGCCCGGGTGCGCAGGGGGTTGGCGCGCAATCCGCGGACCACCGCCGAGCACCGTCGCGCCCTCGCCCAGGACCCGGTGCCTGACGTCCGCGCCGCGCTGGTGGCCGCCGTCGCGCTCGACGAGACCGACCTGCGTCCCCTGGTCGACGACCGGTCGGCGCAGGTGCGGATGGCGGTGGCGACGTCGGAACTCGTCCCGGCGCACCTGCGGCGCGTGCTTACCGACGACCCGGACGAGCTGGTCGCCGCCGCGGCCCGCGAGTTCCGCCCCGGTGCCACGACGTCCCCGGTGGTACGCGCCCCGCGCGTCGGCCACCGCACCGCCGGGCCGGACCGGGCCCGGTCGAACGACCCCCGACGCTGAGTCCGCCCACGTACGGCAGGTGTCGCCGCGGGGCTTCCGCCCGGCCCGAGGGTGCGCGACACTTCTCGGGCGGATCGATCGGGGTGGCTCCCTTCGCTTCCTTCCGACCGGACGGTAGCATTGTCTGGCTGTATCGCGGACAGGGAGGCCATTCATGGCGCGTGCGACGTCCCGACCGGAGTCGACCCGACGCCGGCAACGCTGGCCCGACGGGTACGACCCGGAGAACACCCGCAACTCGTTGATCACGAGCGCGTTGGGGTTGATCGAGCAACGGGGCTTCGACCGCACCTCGGTGCAGGAGATCGCCGACCAGGCGCAGCTCACCAAGGGTGCCTTCTACCACCACTTCGCCAGCAAGGACGACCTGCTGCGGCACATCCAGGAGGAGTACCTGGAGGCGCAGCTCGCCGCGATCCAGAAGATCGAGGCCGACAGCGACGACCCGACCGTGCGGGTACGCGAGCTGATCCGCTTCAGCCTCACCAGCGTGGCCGAGTACCGGGCCCACGTGACGATCTTCTACCAGGAGCGGCGCTACCTCTCCGGTGACCTGTTCGCCGAGGTGACCCGCAAGCGGGGCCTGGTGGAGGCGGCGTTCGCCGGGATGATCGCCGACGGGGTGGCCCGGGGGGCGTTCCGCGCGGACGTCGACCCGCGCATCGCCACCTTCGGGCTGGTCGGCATGTGCGCCTGGGCGTACCAGTGGCTCAACGTCGGCGGACCGCTCAGCGTCGACGAGGTGGCCCGCCAGTTCAGCGCGATGGTGCTGGAGGGTCTGACCGCCTGATTCCCGCCGGGCCGCGCCGGGGCCCCCTCTCCGGCGGTCAGTTCTTGAGGAGTTGGCGGGCCATGACGATGCGTTGGACCTGGTTGGTGCCTTCGTAGATTTGGGTGATCTTGGCGTCGCGCATCATGCGTTCGACGGGGTAGTCGCGGGTGTAGCCGTAGCCGCCGAGCAACTGCACCGCGTCGGTGGTGATCTCCATGGCGGCGTCGGAGGCGAAGCACTTGGCCGCGGCGCCGAAGTAGGTCAGGTCGGCGTCACCGCGTTCGGACTTCCCGGCCGCCGTGTACGTCAACTGTCGGGCGGCTTCGAGTTTCATGCCCATGTCGGCGAGCATGAACTGCACGCCCTGGAACTCGGCGACCGGTTTGCCGAACTGTTGGCGTTCCTGGACGTAGCCCTTGGCGTAGTCGAGGGCGCCCTGAGCGATCCCGACGGCCTGGGCGGCGATGGTGACCCGGGTGTGGTCGAGGGTGCGCATGGCGGTGCCGAAGCCGGTGCCGGGGTCGCCGATGATCCGGTCGGCCGGGATGCGCACGTTGTCGAGGTAGACCTCGCGGGTGGGGGAGCCCTTGATCCCGAGTTTCTTCTCCGGGGCGCCGAAGCTGACCCCGGGGTCGGACTTCTCCACCACGAACGCGGAGATGCCCCGGGAGCGGGCCGCCGGGTCGGTGACGGCGAACACGGTGTAGAACTCCGAGACTCCGGCGTTGGTGATCCACCGTTTCACGCCGTTGAGGACCCAGTGGTCCCCGTCGCGGACGGCCCGGGTGGTCATCGACGCCGCGTCACTGCCGGCCTCGGGCTCGGACAGGCAGTACGAGAACATCGCCTCCCCCGCCGCCACCGGCGTCAGGTACCGCCGCTTCAACTCCTCCGACCCGGCCAGCAGCAACGGCATCGTGCCCAGCTTGTTCACCGCCGGGATCAGCGACGACGAGGCGCAGGCGCGGGCCACCTCCTCGATGACGATCGCGGTGGCCAGAGCGTCCGCACCCGCGCCGCCGTACTCCACGGGGACGTGCGGGGCGTGGAAATCGGCGGCACGCAACGCCTCGTACGACGACCTGGGAAACTCCCCCGTCTCGTCGGCCTCGGCCGCGTACGGGGCCACCTTGGCGGCACAGACCTCACGGACCGCCTCACGGACCGCGTCGTGCTCCTCGGGCAACCGGTACGCCTCGAACACCACAAACCCCCTCGTCGGAACCGCCGGCCAGCAAAATACCATCCGGTCGGTATGTTGGGCACCCCTTGAGTTGTCCGGGCCCGACGTGTTAGATACCCACCAGTCGGAATGTGGGAGGTCGGATGACCCGCGCGGTCCGGGCAGGCATGGACTTCGTCTCCGCGCTCGACCGGGGCAGCCTCGGCGGCCTCGCCCGGTTGTGCGCCCCCGACGCGACCTGGTGGGTGGACACCGGCCCGGACCGTCGCGGCGGGGACCCGGCGCTCGCCCCGCACGGCAGCGGACGCTTCCCCCTGCACGGCCTCATGCGGATGGACGACAAACTGGCGCTGATGCGGTCCCTCGGCCCGCACGAGTTCCCCACCGGCTGCCGGCAGATCCCCCGCCGGATCGTCGCCGGGGACGACACCTGCGTCATCGAGGTCGAAGGGTACGGCGTCCACGCCAGCGGACGGGAGTACGCCAACCGCTACGGCTTCGTCGTCGACGTGGACCGGGCGGGGGTGATCGTCGCGGTACGGGAGTACCTCGACACCGCCCACGCACAGCACGTCGTGGGCGACGATGCCCCCGTACCCCGCAGCAGCCTCGACGACCAGCCGCACCACGACCCGCCCGACCCGGTCGACGCGCCCCCGGCGCTGGCGACCGCGCTGGCGATGTGGCCGGCCCTCGCCCGGGGCGACCTCGACACGTTCGGCGCGCTCTTCACCCCCGACGCCACCTGGTGGACCGACTCCGGCCGCCGCCGCGACCTCGGCCGGCACCACGGCCGGGGCGACCTCGACGGCCCGTTGCACGGCCGGGTCGCGATGAGCGGAAAACTCGCCGCGATGCGAGACCGACTGGCCGGCGGAACCTACGCGTCCCCCGGGATCGCGGTGACCCCCGACCGGTGGATCGTCGACGACACCCTCGTCGCTGTCGAGGCCCACGGACACGCCCTCCTCGGCGACGGCACCCGCTACCAGAACCGCTACCTCTGGATCGTCGACGTCCGACCCGGCGGCATCGCCGAGGTCCGCGAGTACTGCGACACCCTGCACGTCACCGACCTGCTGGGCGTCGCCCCGGAGGCCGACCGATGACCCTGCCGTTCACCGACCTCAACCACGTGCTGACCACCACCCGGTCGGTCCGGCTCCGCCTCGACTACGACCGCCCGGTGCCCCTCGACCTCGTCGGCGAGTGCCTCCAACTCGCCGTGCAGGCACCCACCGGCGGCGGCGCCGAGGACTGGCGCTGGCTCGTCGTCGGCGACCCGGCGCTCAAGGCCGAACTGGCGACGCTCTACCACGCCGCCTACCGCACCTACGTGCACGAGCCGCTGCACAGCGCGGCGGGCACCGGCAACGACCTGGTCCGGGGCCGCCTCGGCGGCGTCGACCCGGACGGCACGGTCAGCGCCCGCACCGCCCGCATCCTCGCCGGGGCCGAACACCTCGCGCAGCACATCGGACGGGCCCCGTACCTGGTCATCCCGTGCGCGACCCGGCCCGATCCGGCCACCGGCGGCCCCGGCACCAACTCCGCCCTCTACGGGTCGCTCTATCCGGCGATCTGGCAGTTCAACCTGGCGCTGCGGGCACGCGGCCTGGGCACCGTCATCACCACCCTGCACCTGCACCACGCCGCCGCCGTCGCCACGCTGCTCGGCATCCCCGACGGCGCGGTGCAGATCACCATGCTGCCGGTCGCCTACACCATCGGCACCGACTTCAGGGTCGCGGCCCGCCGACCCGTGCACCGCGTCAGCTACCTCGACCGGTGGGGGACGCCGTTGCCCTACCGGGACAAGCCCGTCGACCGACTCACCGGAGAGGACCACCGATGACCGGCGCAGTGATCACCGACATCGACGAGGTGCTGACCACCACCCGCGCGGTGCGCCACCGGCTGGACTTCGACCGGCCCGTCGGCCGCGCCGTCGTCGAGGAGTGCCTGCGCCTCGCGCAGCAGGCGCCGATGGGCTCCAACCTGGAGGACTGGCGGATCGTCGCGGTCGACGACCCGGCACTCAAACGGGAACTGTCCACCCTGTACACCGAGATCTGGGACGCCACCGTCGCCCGTCCGCTGGCCGACGGCGAGGCGGCCACCACCACCCGGCTGTCGCCCGGCGTGCGGGCCGACCCGCAGGCCCAGGCCCGGCAGCAGCGGGTCCTCGCCGCCGTCAAGCATCTCGTCGACCACCTGGCGCAGGTGCCCGTCCTGGTCGTGCTGTGCAGCACCAAACCGGTCCCCGAACGGCCCGTCGGCGGCACCGCCTCCGGCTACTACGGGTCGATCTTCCCGTTCGCCTGGTCGTTCCAGCTCGCCCTGCGCTCGCGTGGCCTCGGCTCGGTGCTGGCCACCGCCCTGGCCCACCGGGCCACCCGGGTACGCGAGGTGCTCGGCCTGCCCGACGACTGGCGACCGGTCACCCTCGTCCCGGTCGCCTACACCCGGGGCCTGGACTTCCGCCCCGCGGCCCGTGCCGACCTCGCCGACGTGGCGTTCTGGAACGGGCCCACCGAACCGGCCGGATCGGCGGGCCGGTGAGAGCCGCCCACGTCCGCACCCCCAGCGCCGCCGACCCGGTCGGCGCGCTGCTCGTCGGCGACCTGGACCCCCCGGCGGCGTCACCGGGCTGGGTGGAGGTCGACGTCCGGGCCGGCGCGCTGAACATGCACGACCTGTGGACGCTGCGCGGCATCGGCACCAGCGGGCACGACGGGCCCCGGGTCATCGGCAGCGACGCGGCAGGCGTCGCAGCAGGCCGCGAGGTGATCGTCTACCCGGTTCTGCCCACCGCGCCCACCGGTCGGACCGTCCCGCACGCCACCCTGCTGCCCGACGCCGGCCACGGCGTGCTCGCCGAGCGGATCGTCGTCCCGGCGGCGCATCTCGTCGCCAAGCCCGCCGGGTTGAGCTGGGCCGAGGCCGCCAGCCTCCCGACCGCCTGGCTCACCGCGTACCGGATGCTGTTCACCCGGGCGGCGGTCGGCCCCGGACGGATCGTGCTGGTGCAGGGCGCGGGTGGCGGGGTGGCGACCGCCGCGATCAGCCTCGCCGTGGCCGCCGGCGCGACCGTCATGGTCACCTCCCGCTCGGCGGCCAAACGGGAACGGGCGCTCGCCCTTGGCGCGGCCGTCGCCCTGGACGGCGGCGCGCGGACCCCGGAGCTGGCCGACATCGTGGTGGAGACCGTCGGAGCGGCAACCTTCGCCCACTCGACCCGCGCGACCCGGGCCGGCGGCACCATCGTGGTGTGCGGCGGCACCAGCGGCTTCACCGCCGAGCTGGACCTGCCGCGGCTGTTCGCCCGGGAGATCAGCGTGCACGGCGCGACCATGGGCACCCTCGACGAGTTCGTGGCGCTGGTCGGGTTCGTCGACACCCACCGTGTTCGGCCCGTCGTCGACAGCGTCGTCGACCTCGCCGACATCCGTACGCAGGCGGGCCGGATGCTGGCCGGCACCGCGTTCGGCAAGCTCTGCGTGAGCCTGACGTGACCTCCGTGGTGCTGACCCGGCGCGGGGCCGCCCTCTGGGCGCGCATTGACCGGCCCGGCGTCGGCAACGCATGCGACAGCACGGTGCTGGCCGGTCTCGAACGGTGGCTCGCCGCCGCGACCGACCCGGGCGTACGGGTGCTCGTGCTCACCGGCACCGGCCGCAGCTTCTGCGCCGGGGCCGACCTCGCCGAGGCCACCGGTCTGCTCGGCGACCTGCCCGCGCTGCTGGCCCACCTCGACCGGGGCCGCCGCCTGGTCCGCGCCATCCGGGCGGCCCGGGTGCCCACCGTCGCCGCGGTCAACGGGGCGGCCTTCGGTGGCGGCCTCGAACTGCTGCTCGCCTGCGACATCGCGGTCGCCGCCGACAGCGCCCGGCTCGGCGACCGGCACCTCGCCGTCGGTCAGGTCCCCGGGTGGGGGTCAAGCGTCCTGCTGCCCCTCGCCGTCGGCCCGGCGCTCGCCCGACGCCTGCTGCTCACGGGGGAGACCTGGTCGGCCGAGGAGTCCGTACGCCGGGGACTGGTCAGTGCCGCCGTCGCCGACGACCTGCTCGTCGGACACGTCGACGCGCTGGCCGGGGCGGTCGCGGCCCGCGACCCGGCGGCGGTCCGCCGGATGCTCACCGTCGCCCGTCCGCCGGACGCCGAGGCGGACTGGGACCGGGAGTGGGAGACCCTCACCGCGCACGTCACGGCCCAGGCGGCGGCCCGTGCCGCAGCCACGTCCCCGCCCGTCCGGCGTACCCCCGGGACGCCGACCCGACCCGACACCCTGGACCGACCACCCGGAACGGAGCACCCCCGATGCGCACCATGAGACGGACGACCGTCGACACCCCGACCGACCTGCTGGGGCTGGTCGGCACGGAGCTGGGCGTCAGCGCGCCGCAGGTGGTGACGCAGCGGCAGGTCGACCAGTTCGCCGACGTCACCGGGGACCACCAGTGGATCCACGTCGACGTCGAACGGGCCCGGTCCGGGCCGTTCGGCGGCACCGTCGTGCACGGGTTCCTGACCCTGGCCCTCGTCCCGTGCCTGCTCGCCGACATCCTGGAGGTGCGGACCTTCTCGATGGGGGTCAACTACGGCCTCGACCGGGTCCGGTTCGTCAGGCCGCTGCCGCCGGGGGTCGAGATCCAGGGCAGCGCGTCGCTCGTCGCGGCCACCGCGATCACCGCGCCGGGCCCGGAGGCCACCCCCGGGGTGCAGGCCAAGGCGTCGGTGGCGGTGGAGTTCGTCGACACGTCGCAGCCCTGCTGCGTGGCGGAGATCCTGTTCCGCTACTACGCCTGAGCAGGGGGACGGTCGCCCGGCGTCGGTCGTGACCCGCCCGACGCCGGGCCGGCGGTCACCCGGCCCGGCGTCGGCGTTCACTCGGTCGTCGTCCGCGACGGTGCGACGAACCGGCCCCGGTAGAACGACAGCGCCGGCACGTCGGTCGGCTTCAGGCGGACCTGGTCGACGTCGATCAGGACGATCACGTGGTCGCCGCTGGTGATCACCTCGTCGCGTCGGCCGGCCAGGATCGCCGGGGTGTCGGGCAGCAGCGGGACGCCGTCGGGGCCGGGCACCCAGGACACCCCGTCGAGCCGTTGCTCCCCGGACAGCCCGGAGGTGGCGAACCGGCGGGCCACGTCCTCCTGGTCCTGGCTGAGGATGTGGACGGCGATCCGGTCGGCGTCCATCAGCACCGGGAAGCTCGACGAGAAACTGGTGACGCAGAACAGCACCTTCGCCGGCTGCAGCGAGACCGAGGTGAACGAGTTCACGGTCAGCGCGGCGACCGCGCCCCCGGCGGTCACCGCGGTCACCGCGGTCACACCGGTGGGGAAGTGCCCGCACACCTGACGGAACTCGGCGGAGTCGAACAGGGGCTCGGCCATCATCGGGTCACCGCCGGGTCGCAGGAGTCGTGGTCGGGCCGCAGCCCGGTGTCGAGCTGGATCAGGCACAGGGTGTGCCCACCCGGGTCCTTCACCAGGTGCAGCCGCCCGTGCGGGGTGTCGACCGGCCCGACGGTGGGCTTGCCGCCCAGGGCGGTCACCCGGGCCAGCGCGTCGTCGAGCGAGGCGACGGCGAAGTAGGTGACCCACGTCGACGGGATGGGGTTCGGCCAGGCGTTGTCGAGTTCGAGGACCCCGGCGACCGGCACGTCGCCGAGCATCAGCACCGTGTAGGGCCGGGCCGTCGGCGAGTCGTCGCGCTGCTGGGTGGTGTAGCCGAACAGCGTGCGGTAGTAGGCCACCGCCTCGGCCGGCTCGCCGGTGTCCAGCTCGTTCCAGCACAGCGCCCCGGCGGAGTTGACCGCCTGGACGCCGACGCGCGACTCACCCTGGTAGAGGCCGAAGGCCGCACCGAACGGGTCGATCACCGCCGCGCCGGTACCCGCCGCCGGCAGGTAGCGCGGCGGCGCGACCAGCTCGCCGCCGAGCGCCACCGCCTGCCGGGCGGACGCGGCGATGTCGTCGACGGCGAAGTAGGTGAGCCAGCCCCGGGGGCGGTCGCCGTGCAGGGCGGCGGCGTCGGAGATCCCGGCGACGTCCCGCCCGTCGATGCTGCACATCCGATAGGTGGTGCCGCCGAGGCGTTCGGCGCGCACCGTCCAGCCGAGCAGCGCGGCGTAGAAGGTCTCGGCCTGCGCCGGGTCGGGCGTGCACAGCTCCACCCAGACCGCCTCGCCGGGCTGGAATCGTGGTCTCATCCGGTTGCCCCCCTGGTGGCCGGGCCCGCGACGATCGTGCGGGCCGAGATGTCGTACGCCTGGTCGGCGGTCCCGGTGGTCAGGCTCGACTCGACGACCCCGACCACCGCCCGCAGGGTCGCCCCGGGCACGGCCAGCAGGGCGTCGACGAGGTCGTCGACCGCCCCGTCCAGCTCGTCGTCGGGGACCACCCGGGCCACCAGGCCCCAGTCGCGCAGTTGCCCGGCGGTCGCCTCCGCCACCCCGGTGAGCAGGTGGTAGGCGTGCGGCCGGGGCACCGACCGGGCGATGGTGTGGCCGACCCCGGCGGGGGCGAAGCCGTAGCGCGCCTCCGGCAGGGACAGCCGGGCGTCGGCGGCGGCGACCGGCAGGTGCACGGCGCTGAGCAGGCCGACGCCGAACCCGATGATCCGTCCCCGGACGGCGGCGACGACGGGCACCGGGAGCCGGCGGATGCGCTGCAACGCGGTGTCGCTGGCGCGCAGGTCGGCGGCGACCTCCTCCCGGGTGGCCCCGGCCAGCGCGGTGAAGGAGGAGGTGTCCCAGCCGGCGCAGAAGTGTCGCCCGGCCATGTCCAGGCGGATGACCGCGCAGGTGCCGTCGGCGGCGGCGGTCTCCAGGGTGTCGACGAGCCGGTGCAGCGTCGTGGTGTCGAAACAGTTGCCGCGCGCCGCGTTGTCGTAGCGGACCCGGGCGAGGCGGCCGTCGTGCCCATGGGTGAGGGTGATGGTCACCGCGGTATCATACAAACCGGTCGGTATGAACACAACGGCGCTGGCCGGCGGGCCTTTGTCACGCGAATGTCACGAGCGAGATACCCGGCCGACCCGTTGACTTGATACCGGCTGGTCGGTACTTTGTGGCGAACGTCACCGCCGCCTCACGCGGAGACAGAACGGGTCCATCGCAGTGAAGGACACCCATGATGATCATGAAATCCCTGCGCTCCCGGCGCTCCCTGGCACTGGCCGCGGCCCTGGCCGTCGTGGGCGCCGGCCTCACCGGCTGCGGCGGCTCCGACTCCGACGACACCGGCTCGTCCCGCACCGCGCCCATCCGGGCGCTGCTCGCCGCCCAACCGGCGACCCTCGACCCGATCGTCGGCGCGCGCTCCGCCCAGATCGTCTGGGCGACGATGCTCGAACCCCTGATCAACACCGGTAGCGACCTCGCGCCGACCGACACCGGCCTGGTCACCAACTGGACCCGTACCGACGCCACGACCTGGACGTTCAAGGTCCGTCCCGACATCAGCTTCAGCAACGGCGAGAAGGCCGACGCGGCGGCGGTCGCCAACACCATCACGCTCACCCGCGACAGCGCGGCCTCGCAGCTCAAGTCGTACTTCGGCAACGTCACCGCGATCGAGGCGCCCGACGCCACCACCGTCGTGGTCAAGACCAAGACCCCGCAGTACGACATCCCCGACCTGCTCACCACCGTCTACCTGGTGCCGCCGAAGTACTACCAGGAGAAGGGCTCGGAGGGCTTCGCCGCCGCACCCGTCGGCACCGGCCCGTACGTCTGGTCGGGCGCGAACGCCGGCCGCGACATCTCGGTCAAGCGCAACCCCGACTACTGGGGCACCAAGGCGACCAACGAGGGCGTCACCTTCACCTGGGCCAACGAGGCCGCCCAGCGGCTCGCGCTGATCCAGAGCAAGAGCGTGGACGTCTCCTTCGACCTGCCGCCGGCCCAGGCCAGCGCCGCCAAGGCCGCCGGGGTCGAGGTGGTCAGCACCGAGACCGCCATGAAGATCATCGCCTTCCTCGACTCCACGAAGGCCCCGTTCGACGACCCGAAGCTGCGCGAGGCGGCGGCCCTGGCCATCGACCGCGACGCCATCGTCAAGGGCATCTTCGACGGTCAGGCGGTCGCCGACGCCGGCCTGCTCAACGTCAAACCCGGTCAGCAGCCGACGCAGAGCGTGACCGCCGACGCCGCCAAGGCCAAGGAACTCCTCGGCGGGGCGAACCCGACCGTGCAGATCACCTACCCGGCGGCCCAGTACACCAACATCGAAGAGGTGTCCCAGGCCGTCGGTGGCAGCCTGGAGAAGGCCGGCTTCAAGGTCAGCTACGTGCCGCTGGACTACGGCACGCTGGTCAAGCGGATCGTCGGCCGTCAGGTGCCAGGCCTCTCGATCTTCGCCGGGGTGCCGAACGTCGCCGTGCCCGACTACTTCGTCAGCGGCTTCATGAAGACGAAGTCGATCACCGGCAACTGCCCCGACCCACAGATCGACACCCTGGCCCAGCAGGCGCTGGAACAGAACGACGCCCAGCAGGCCGCCCCGCTCTACGAGCAGCTCAACACGATCGGCGTGGTCCAGAAGCACTGCTACGTGCCGCTGTACCGGCAGGTGTTCAACTATGCGAGCGGCCCCGGCGTGTCCGGCGTGGTGTTCGGCCCGCTGAACACCGTGGACTTCACGAAGACGACCCGCTGACGATGTCCGAGGTAGCGGAGACGGGGGCGCCGGGCGACCTCGCCCGGCACCCCCGCACCCCGGAGTCGGACACCCCCGTGCTGGAGGTCGACGACCTCGTCGTCGAGCACCGCGACGGCGGCACCGGCTCGCTCTTCCGCGCGGTCGACCAGGTGTCGCTGCGCATCGCGGCCGGCGAGAGCGTCGCCGTCGTCGGCGAGTCCGGCTCCGGCAAGACCACCCTCGCGATGGCCGCCACCGGGCTGGGCCCGCGCGGCCGGGGCGACATCCGGCTGCTCGGCCACTCGCTCTCGGCGGTCAGCCGCACCCAACTGCGTCGGCTGCGCCCCGAGGTCCAGGTGGTCTTCCAGGACCCGCACGGCTCGCTCGACCCCCGCCAGTCGGTCCGCTCCGGGCTGCGGGAACTGCGGGCGCTGCAACCCGAACGGACCTCCTGGATCGACGACGCCGACCTGCTCGGCCGGGTCCGGCTCGCCCCGGACCTGCTCGACCGCTACCCCCACCAGCTCTCCGGGGGACAGGCGCAGCGGGTCTGCATCGCCCGCGCGCTGCTCATGCGTCCCCGCCTCATCGTCGCCGACGAACCGACCTCCGGCCTCGACGTCTCCGTACAGGCCGACGTGCTGGCCCTGCTACGGCAGATCCGGGCCACCACCGGCGCGGCGCTGCTGATGATCAGTCACGACCTGGCCGTGGTCCGCTCGCTCTGCGACGTCGTGCACGTGATGTACCGGGGCCGGGTCGTCGAGGCGGGACCCTGCGACCGGGTCTTCGGCACCCCCGAGAACGACTACACCCGCGAACTGCTCGCCGCGATGCCCGGCGCGCGCTGGAGGTCCCGCCGATGAAGGCCAGCACCGTACGCCGCGTCGGCGGCCGGCTCGCGTCGCTGTTCGCCTCGCTGCTCATCGCGCTCAGCCTGGCGTTCCTGCTCGGCCGGCTCTCCGGCGACCCGACCGCCACCATCCTCGGCCCGATGGCCCCGCCCGAACAACGCGAGGCGCTGCGCCACCAGCTCGGCCTGGACCTGCCCGTCGTCGTGCAGTACCTCGACTACCTCAAGGGCGTCTTCACCGGCGACCTCGGCCAGTCGTTGCAGTTCTACCAGTCCAACACCTCGATGATCGCCGACCGGCTGCCGTACACCCTGCAACTGGTCGGCGCGGGCATGGCCCTCGCCCTGCTGGTCGGCGTGCCGCTCGGGGTGCTCGCGGCCACCCGGGAGGGCACCTGGTGGGACCGGGGGGCCTCCACCCTCGCCCTGCTCGGCCAGTCCGTGCCGGTCTTCTGGTTCGGCATGATGCTGGTGGTGCTGTTCGCCGTGAAACTCGGCTGGCTGCCCGCCGGCCAGTCCGGCAGCCCGAGACACCTGATCCTGCCCGCGCTGACCATGTCGGTCTACCCGATGGCGCACATCGCCCGGCTCACCCGCGCCTCGATGAGCGACGCGCTGGCCGAGCCCTACATCGACTCCGCCCGCGCCCGGGGCATCAGCACCCGCCGGGTGGTGTGGCGGCACGCCTTCACCAACGCGATGATGCCGATCCTCACCATCGTCGTGCTCCAGACCGGCATCCTGCTCTCCGGCGCGGTCGCCGTCGAGTACGTCTACTCCTGGCCCGGTCTCGGCCAGCTCGCGTTGCAGGCCATCCAGTTCCGCGACTTCCCGCTGGTGCAGGCGATCGTGGTGTTCGGCGCGCTGGTGTTCGTGCTGCTGAACCTGCTCGTCGACGTCCTGCACTCGATCGTCGACCCGAGGGTGCGGTGAGCATGAGCCAACTCGAACTCGACCCGGTCACCGCCCCGGCGTCGCCACCGCGCCGGGCCGGCCGCCGGGCGCGTACCTCGGCGTTCTGGCTGGCCGTGCCGCTGGCGGTGGCCGCCGTCGCGGTGTTCGTGCTGCCGCTGACCGGCCTGCTGCCCGATGGCGGCCAGAACCTCGACGCCACCCGCAGGCCGCCCGCGTTCCTGGCCGGCGGCAGCTGGGCCCACCCCCTCGGCACCGACAAACTCGGCCAGGACCTGCTCACCCAGTTCGTCTCGGCCGGCCGGCTGACCATCGTGATCGGCCTGGTCGGCGCGCTCGTCGCGATCGGCCCCGGCACGCTGCTCGGCCTGCTGGCCGGCTACTTCCGGGGCTGGGTCGACCGGGTCATCTCGATCCTCATCGACGCCCAGCTCGCCCTACCGTTCATCCTGGTCGCTCTCGCCATCATCGCCAACCGGGGCAGCTCCCTGCCGGTGCTGTTCCTGGTGCTGGCGCTCACCGGCTGGGCGGTGTGCGCCCGGGTCACCCGCGCGGCGACGCTGGCCATCCGGGAACGCCAGTTCGTCGTCGGCCTGCGCGCCGCCGGCGCGTCCGAACCCCGGATCGTCTTCCGGCACATCCTGCCCAACCTCGCCGGCACCATCGTCGCGCTCGGCACCCTCCAGGTCGGCACCGCGATCCTGGTCGAGAGCGCGCTGAGCTTCCTCGGCCTGGGCGTGGTGCCGCCGATGAACAGCTGGGGCTCGATGCTCGCCTCCGGCCAGGACGAACTGAGCCAGGCCTGGTGGATCGCCTTCTTCCCCGGCCTCGCCATCACCGTGCTGGTGCTGCTGGTGAACCTGCTCGGCGACGCGCTGCTCACCCACCACGACCCACGGAAGAGGCGGCGATGAGCACACTGCTGAAACTCTCCGGACTGTCCATCACCGCCCGGCTCGCCGACGGCGACCTGACCCTGCTCGACGACGTCGACCTGGAGATCCGCCGGGGCCAGATCGTCGGCGTCGTCGGCGAGTCCGGCAGCGGCAAGACCACCCTCGCCCGCGCCGTCGTCGGGCTGCTCGACCGCAACGTCCGGGTCGACCGGGGCACCGTCACCGTCGGCGACGAACAGGTGGTGGCCGCCGGCGTCGACCGCACCGCGCGGGTCCGGGGCAGCGCCGTCGGCATGGTCTTCCAGGACGCGTCCCGGTCACTGAACCCGCTGCTGAAGGTCCGCACCCAGCTCGCCGAGGTGCTCCGCCGCCACGTCCGGGACATCACCCGCGCCGAGGTGGAACGCCGCTCGGTGGAGGTACTGGCCCAGATGCGCATCGACGACCCCGGCCGGGTCCTGGCCAGCTACCCGCACCAGCTCTCCGGCGGCCTGCGCCAGCGCGTCGCCATCGGCCTCGCCGTCGTCACCCGCCCCGCCTTGGTGATCGCCGACGAGTGCACCACCGCCCTGGACGTCACCACCCAGACCAAGGTCGTCGACCTGTTCCGCACCCTCGTCGACGAACTCGGCATCGGCCTGCTCTTCGTCACCCACGACCTGATGCTCGCCAGCGACCTGTGCGACCGGATCGCGGTGATGAGCGGCGGGCGGGTCGTCGAACAGGGCGACGCGCTGACCGTGCTGGACCGACCGCAGCAGGAGTACACCCGACGCCTGCTCGCCGCCATCCCCTCGTGGAGCTGAAGGAGAACCCGCGACCCATGCCCGAGCAACCCGGCATCGACGCCTACGCGGCCTACCTCCCGGCGTACGCGCTCGACGACACCAGGCTCGACCCGACCGCGCCGGCCCGCGCCGGCGGCCCCACCCGCGGCGTCGCCGGCTACGACGAGGACGCCGTCACCATGGCCGTCGAGGCGCTGCGGCACGTCGCCGCCGACACCCCGGCCGGGCGGCACCTGCTGCTGGCCACCACCAGCGCACCGTACGAGACGAAGACCTCCGCCGGGGTGGTCCACGAGGCGCTGGGCCTCGACCCCGGGGTCACCGCCCTCGACCTGCGCGGCCACCGGGCCGGCGCGTCCGCCCTCGACCTGGTCCTGCGGGGCGTCGCCGCCGCTGCCCTGGCCGACGTGCGCACCACCCGCCCCGGCGCCCCCGACGAACTGGCCCAGGGCGACGCCGCCGCGGCGTTCGTCGGGGGCGGGCGGGCCGCCCTGCTCCTCGCCCGCGCCGGCCACACCAGCGAGGTGCTCGACCGCTGGCGGCTGCCCGGGGAGCGGCACGACCGGGTCTGGGACGAACGGTTCACCGCCGAGATCCTCGTCGCCGCCGGCCTCGACACCGCCCGCCGTGCCCTGGCGGAGGCGTCCCTCGACACCGTCGACCAGGTCGTCGTGTCGTCGTCGAACCCGCGCGCGGCGGCGGCGCTGCGCAAGGCGCTCGGCGGCACCGGAGGGGACGCGAGCGTCGAACGGGCCACCGGCTTCACCGGCGTCGCCCACCCCGGGCTGCTGCTCGCCGCCGCCCTCGACGAGGCCGAACCCGGGCAGACCATCCTGCTGCTGTCGGCCACCGAGGGCGCCGACGCGTTCGTGCTGCGGGTCGGCGACGGCGTCCGTGCCGCCCGGGGCGGGCCGACCGTCCGCGCCCAGCTCGCCGCCCGGCAGCGCCTCGGCTACGGCCGCTACCTGCGCTGGCGGGGACTGCTCGACGTGCAGGGCCCGGCCCGGCCGGCCGCCCCGGCCCCGGCCGCCCCGCCCATGCACCGCCGGGCCGGCTGGAAGTACCGGCTGGAGGGCAGCCGCTGCGACGCCTGCGGACGGGTCACCACACCCCCCGGCCGGGTCTGCGCCTCCTGCGGCACCGCCGGGTCGGGCACCGCCACCGTGTCGCTGCGCGACCGCACCGCCCGGGTGGTCTCGGTGACCCGCGACCACCTGACCACCATGCCGGAACCGGAGGTCGCGATCGTCGTCGCCGACGTCGACGGCGGCGGCCGGCTCAGCACGTACGCCACCGACGTGGCACCCGGCGACGTACGGGTGGGCATGCCGATGACCCCGGTCTTCCGGCGGCTCTGGACCACCGACTCGATCCACAACTACTTCTGGAAGCTCCGCCCCGCACCCGCGGACGCCGCGCCAGGGAAGGACACCGCCGATGGCCAGTAGGCGCACCACCCACGACGTCGCGATCGTCGCGATGGGCTGCACCCCGTTCCGGGACCACTGGAACTCCTCCGCCGACGACCTGCTCGTCGACGCCGTGCAGGAGTGCGTCGGGTCGCTGCCCGACGTCACCCTCGACGACGTCGACGCGTTCTGGGTCGGCACCCAGGGCTCCGGGCTGTCCGGGCAGACCCTGGCCCGCCCGCTACGGCTGACCGGCAAGCCGGTCACCCGGGTCGAGAACTACTGCGCCACCGGCTCGGAGGCGTTCCGCAACGCCGCCTTCGCCGTCGCCTCCGGGGCGTACGACATGGTCATGGCGACCGGGGTGGAGAAGCTCAAGGACTCCTCGTACTCCGGGCTGTCGGCGGTCTTCCCACCCGCCGACGGCACCGACGTCGACTGGACCGCGCCGGCGGGGTTCTCCCTGCTCGCCCCCGCCTACCAGGCGGCGTACGGGATCGACGAGCGGGAGATGCGCGCCGCGATGACCCGGGTCGCGGTGAAGAACCACGCCAACGGGGCCCGCAACGACCGCGCCCAGTTCCGTCGGGCGGTCACCGCCGAGACGGTGGAGCGGTCCCCGCGCATCGCCGGGCAACTCGGCGTCATGGACTGCTCCGGCGTCTCCGACGGCGCGGCGGCGGCGATCCTGGTCCGCGCCGAGGACGCCCACCGGTACACCGACAGACCGGTCTACCTGCGCGGGATGAGCTTCGTCGCCGGCTCCGGGGCCGGCCTGGCCGCCGACGGCTACGACTTCACCACCTTCCCCGAGGTGGTCACCGCCGCCCGCGAGGCGTACGAGCAGGCCGGCGTGACCGACCCGGCGGCGCAGATCTCGCTGGCCGAGGTGCACGACTGCTTCACTCCCACGGAGGTGGTGCTGATGGAGGACCTGGGCTTCTCCGCCCGCGGCACGGCGTGGCGGGACATCCTCGACGGCCGCTACGACCTCGACGGGGCGTTGCCTGTCAACACCGACGGCGGGCTCAAGTCGTTCGGCCACCCGATCGGCGCGACCGGACTGCGGATGATGTTCGAGTGCTTTACCCAGCTGCGCGGGGAGGCCGGCCCCCGGCAGGTGCCCGACGCGCGGTTGGCGGTGGCCCAGAACCTCGGCGGGCAGCCGGGCTCGTGCGTCGCGTTCGTGGCGGTCCTGGGGAACGAGCGATGAGCGCCCGGGTCACCCTCGACGGCCGGGTCGTCGTGGTCACCGGCGCGGGCAACGGCATCGGCCGGGCGCACGCGCTGACCCTCGCCGCGCGCGGCGCGTCGGTGGTCGTCAACGACCTCGGCGGGACGGTCGACGGCTCCGGTTCCTCAGGCGCGGCCGAACAGGTCGTCGCCGAGATCCGCGCGGCCGGCGGCACCGCCGTCGCCTCCACCGACTCGGTGGCCACCGCCGAAGGGGGCGCGGACCTGGTCGGCCGGGCGATCGACACGTACGGGCGGCTCGACGCCGTCATCCACAACGCCGGCATCCTGCGGGACCGGACGCTGGCCAAGATGTCCGACGAGGACGTCCGCGCGGTGCTCGACGTGCACCTGGCCGGGGCGTTCCACGTGCTGCGCCCGGCCTGGCCGCACCTGGTCGCCCAGGGCTACGGCCGGATCGTGCTGACCAGTTCGTCGTCCGGGCTGTTCGGCAACTTCGGCCAGGCCAACTACGGCGCGGCCAAGGCCGGCCTGATCGGGCTGATGAACGTGCTCGCGCTGGAGGGGGCCCGCCGGGGCATCCTGGTCAACGCGATCGCGCCCACCGCGGCGACCCGGATGACCGAGAACCTGCTCGGCGAGTTGACCGACCGGTTCGACCCGCAGCACGTGGCGGCGGTGGCGACCTTCCTCGCCTCCGAGCAGTGCCAGCTCAACCGGCACATCCTCACCGTCGGCGGCGGCCGGGTCGGGCGGATCTTCCTGGGCGTCACCCCCGGCTGGTACGGCGGGCCCACCCCGGCCTCGCCCGACGACATCCTCGGCGCGGTGGACGACATCTGCCGGCTCGACGACTTCATCGTGCCGGACAGCGGCGCGGACGAGGTCACCCTGATCCAACGGGTCCTCGGCGGGCCGTCCGGACCGTCCGCCTGATCCGGCGCGAACCCACAGGAAGGCAGGCATCATGCCGGTCAGCGAAGTGCACCACGTGGCGATGACCGTCTCGGACGTCGACCGCGCCGCGGACTTCTACGAGCGGGCCCTGGGCTACCGCCGGACGCTGCGGACCGAGGTCGGCGGGCCGGGGATCGAGGTGTCGCTGGGACTGCCCGCCGGCACCACCGGCCGGGTCCAGTACCTCCAGGGCCCCAGCCGGGTCGGCCAGCTCGAACTCATCGAGTGGAACGGCGTGAAGACCCGCACCGCCACTGCCGGTCACCTGGAGCTGGGCACCTTCCTGCTCAGCTTCGAGGTGCCGCTGGACGAGCTGGACGAGCTGCACCGGCGGCTGACCGAGCTGGGCGCGCAGTGCCTGTCCGCGCCGAACCGGGTGCTGCTGGACAACTACGGGTACATCACCGCGTTCGCCGCCCGCGACCTCGACGGCAACCTGCTGGAGTTCGTGTCGTTGCCGTCCCGGGAGGAGATCCTGGCCCGGCGGCGGGGGAGTGGCGACTGATGGGCGGCAGCAACTTCACCGAGACGCTGCGCCGGCAGGCGTTGCGCCGCGCCGACGCCGAGGCCCTGGTCGACGGGGCGGCCCGCTGGACGTACGCGGAACTGGACGCCGACGTGGACCGGCACGCCGCGGCCCTGCGCGACGCCGGCATCGCCGACGGCGACCTGGTCGGGGTGCTCGGGCGCAACACCGCCACCTACGTCGTCGAGCTGCTGGCGCTGAGCCGGCTCGGCGCGGTCTCGGTGCCGCTGAACTGGCGGCTGCACGCCAACGAGCAGGCGTACGTCCTCGACCAGGCCGGCGTCACCGGCCTGCTCTACGACGACGACTTCGCCGCCGACGCCGCCCGGCTGGCGGCCACGACCGGGCTGCGGACGCTGGTCGCCAACGGCGACACGGTCGTCGGCGACGCCCGACGGCTGGCCGACCTGCTCGCCGGGCAGCCGCCGGGGGTACGGGTCACCGACGCCGACAAGGGTCCCGCCGACGTGCACCGGCTGCTCTACACCTCGGGCACCACGGCCCGCCCCAAGGGGGTGGTGCACACCTGCGGGAACCTCACCGCGAACCACTTCGCGCAGGTCCTCGAACTGGAGCTGACCGCCGCCGACCGGATCCTCGTCTCCGCCCCGCTGTTCCACGTCAGCGGGCTGGAGGCGCCGGGCCTGGCGACGTTCGTGGCCGGCGCGACGATGGTGCTCACGCCGACGTTCAAGCCGACCGACATCGCCCGGATCGCCGCCGACGAGCGGATCACCGGCATGGTGCTGGCCGCCCAGATCCTGTTCGGCCTGCTCGACCTGGACGACCCGCCGGACCTCGCACCGCTACGCTACCTGCTCTTCGCCGGGGTGGCGCCGAGCGTGCGGCAGGAGGTGAAGCGCCGGCTGCCGCACGTCCGCCTGATCGACACCTTCGGCATGACCGAGCTGTGCAACGGCGTCTGCTACCTCGACGCCGCCCACGAGCAGAGCAAGCTCGGCGCGCTCGGCGCGCCGTTCCCCGGGGTGCAGATCCGGATCGTCGACGAGCACTTCCGGCCGGTCGGCCCGGACGTCGAGGGGGAGATCGTCGTCCGGGGGGAAAAGGTGTCGCCCGGCTACTGGAACGACGACGAGGCCAACCGGCGCAGCCGGCGCGACGGCTGGTTCCGCACCGGCGACGTGGGCCGGATCGACGCCGACGGCTACCTGTGGTTCGTCGACCGCCGGGCCGACCTGATCAAGTCCGGTGGGGAGAACATCGCCAGCGCCGAGATCGAACGGGTCCTCGCCCAGCACCCCGACGTCGCCGAGGTCGCCGTGATCGGGGTGCCGGACCCGCAGTGGGACGAGGTGCCGAAGGCGTTCGTCATCCTCCGCGACGGCGCGACCGGCTCCGCCGAGGATCTGCGCGCGCACTGTCGGGCCGAACTGGCCCGCTACAAGGTCCCCCGGTACGTGCAACTCGTCACCTCGTTGCCGCGCAACGACTCCGGCAAGGTGCTGAAGAAGGCCCTGCGCGAGGCGGCGGTGTCCGGGTGAGCACCGCGAACCTCGCCGCCATGCTGGCCGGCAACGCCCGCCGCTTCGCCGACGCCGACGCGCTGGTCTTCGCCGACCGCCGGTGGACCCACCGGCAGCTCGACGACGACGTCAACGCGCTGGCCGCCGGTCTCACCGCCGAGGGGGTACGCCGGGACGGCCGGGTGGCGGTCGTCGCGGACAACGTCCCCGAGTTCCTCCTGCTCTGTCTGGCGCTGGCGAAACTCGGCGCGGTCGTCGTCCCGCTGAACTACCGGTTGACGGCGGGGGAGCTGGCCCGGCTGCTGGCGCACGCGCGGGTCGGGGCGGTCGCCACCGTCCCGGAGTTCGCCGCGCTCACCACCGCCGCCCTCGCCGACCTGCCGCAGGTACGCCGGTTCGCGCTGGAGCCGATCGACGACGGCTGGACCGACGTGCGGGCGCTCGTCGCGGCGCACCGGGGGGAGCGGGTCGCCGACGCCGACCTCGACGACGCGGCCCTGCAACGGATCGTCTACACCTCCGGCACCACCAGCCTGCCCAAGGGGGTGCTGCTCACCCACGGCAACGTGAACCGGAACATGCACGCCCAGATCGTCGAGCTGGGGCTGCGGCCGACCGACCGGATCCTCAACGTCGCGCCGCTCTACCACGTCGGCGGCACCGACCTGCCGGGCTTCGGCATCTGGCACGTCGGGGGCGCCATGGTGCTGCACCGCCGGTTCGTGCCGGCGGCCGTGCTGCGGGCGATCGAGACGGAACGGATCACCGGCATGGTGGTCGCGGCGACCATGCTGGACATGGTCCGCCGCGAGCCCACCGCCGCCGGCACCGACCTGTCCTCGGTCCGCTGGTTGATCTTCTCGCAGGTCACCTCGGCGTTGTTCGGGGTGGCCCGGGGGCTGTTCCCGAACGCCCGACTGATCGAGGGGTACGGCCTGACCGAGACGTGCAGCGGGCTGACCTACCTCGACGCCGCCCACCAGGAGTCCAAACAGGGGTCGGTGGGGCTGCCGGTGCCGTGGGTCCAGGTCCGGGTGGTCGACCCGGACGGCGCGGACGTGCCGGTCGGCGCGTGCGGCGAGGTGGTCGCACGCGGGCCGAAGGTGAGCCCCGGCTACCTCGACGACCCGGTGGCGACCGCCGCCGCGTTCCGGGACGGCTGGTTCCACACCGGCGACATCGGCTGCTTCGACGCCGACGGCTACCTCTACATCCGGGACCGGCTCAAGGACATGATCCGCAGCGGCGGGGAGAACATGTCCAGCGCCGAGATCGAGAACGTGCTGGCCGACCATCCGCTGGTGCTGGCGGCGTCGGTGGTGGCCGCCCCGCACCCGACGTGGCAGGAGGTGCCGGCCGCGTTCGTGGTGGCCCGGCCCGGGTTGACGCCCGAGGCGTTGATCGCGCACGCCCGGCAGCGGCTGGGCCGGTTCAAGGTGCCCCGGGAGGTCTACCTGGTGCCGGAGTTCCCCACCAACCCGTCCGGCAAGGTGCTCAAGCGGACCCTGCGGGAGCTGCGTTCGACCCTGCGCCCGGACTGGACGTACGACGACGCCCGGCGCGACTGAGGCCGTGCCGGGTGGGGTCGCCCCCGGGTCACCGACCGGCGGCGGCGTGGCGGAGCAGGGCGAGGGTGTGCACGAGGGCGAACCGCCTGGTGCCCCGGCCCAGCTCGTCCCACGGCTTCTTCCAGGTCATCCGCCGGGCGACGTCCCACGCGGTGTCGCCGTCGCGGGCCAGGCCCCGGACCGTTTCGACCTCGTCGCGGTGGAACGCGGCGAGCGCCTGCGCGCGGGCGGCGACGTCGCGGTAGGGGAACTGGTGGGCGGGGCAGGCGATGGCGACCCCGAGGTCACGGATGCGGGCCAGCGTGCCGAACAGGTCGGCGGCCGGGTCGTCGTCGGGGCGGCTGACGATGGCGAGCTGGGTGGGCCCCTCGGCCATCATCGTGTCGCCGGTGAAGACCAGCCCCCGGGTGTCGACGTAGACGGTGTGGCCGTAGGTGTGCCCGGGGGCGGGCAGGGCGCGGACGGTCACGTCGCCGAAGCGGAACTCGGTCTCGTGCTCCACGGCCACGTCGAGCCGCAGGTCCTCCCGGTGTACGGCGACGGCAACGGCGTCGGCGTACATGGCGGTGACGACGTCGGGCGGGGCGCCGGTCAGGTCGAGCGCGGTGCGTACCTGCCGGAGGAAGGTGCCGCGCCGCCGGTGCATGGTGGCGAAGTCGTCGGCCGCGCCCATCACCACCTGCGCGCCGGAGGCGGCGCGTACCCGGTCGGCGAAGCCGACGTGGTCGGGGTGGTTGTGGGTGAGCAGGACCGCCGCGATGGTGTCGACCCGCTGGCCGACGGACGCCACCGAGCGTTGGAACGACGTCCAGCAGCTCGGGTGGTCGTAGCCGGCGTCGACGAGGACCGGCCCGTCGCCGGTCTCGATCAGAAAGACGGTGATGGACCGCAGGGCGCTGCCGTGCAGGGGGACCGGGATCGCCCAGACACCGTCGACGACCTGCGCGGGGACCGGCACCTGACGGGCCCGCCAACTGGCGGCGTGGGCGTCGCTCACGGGTATGGACATCGTCGGGAGGCTCCCTTACTGTGGGACACCAACATACCGGATGGTCGGAATCTAGCTCAAGGAGTCCGATGAGCCAGGAGCGGACCGGGTTCCGGCTGTGGGCAGCCGCGGAACCGGAGCTGTGCGCGATCGTGACCGCCGACGACCGGCGGATCTCCTACGGTGACCTGTTCGCCGAGGTGAACCGGATCTCGCACGGGCTGCGTACGCACGCGGGCCTACGGCCCGGCGACACCGTCGCGGCGGTGATGACCAACAGCCCCGGCCTGGTCGCGCTCTATCTCGCGGCGATGCAGTCCGGGCTCTACCTGGTGACCCTGAACTACCACCTGACCGCCCCCGAGGTCGGCTACATCCTCGCCGACAGCGAGGCCCGGGTGGTGGTCGGCTCCGCCCGGGTCGAGGACGTGGTGCTGGACGCCGCCGCCGACGTGCCCGGCATCCAGGTCTTCGTCGACGGCACGCCCCGCACCGACCGGGCCCGACCGCTCGCGGCGCTCACCGCCGACATGCCCGCCACCAGCCCGGCGGACACCCCGGCCGGCTCGCTGATGATGTACACCTCCGGCACCACCGGCCGGCCCAAGGGGGTCAAGCGCCCGCTCAGCGGCGTCGACGCCGACACCGGCGCGCTGACCTACGTCTGGCTGTTCCGGGAGTTCGGGATGGAGCGGGAGGCGTTCGCGTCCTGGCTGGTCTCGGCCCCGATGTACCACTCGGCCAACATCACCCCGGCGATGGGCGCGCTGCACGCCGGCGGCACGATGGTGCTGATGGACGGCTGGACGCCGGAGGGCTTCCTGCACCGGGTCCAGGCCCGGCGGGTCACCGGCACCAGCATGGTGCCGACCCACTTCTACCGGCTGCTGCAACTGCCCGAGGCGGTCCGCGACCGCTACGACCTGTCCTCGCTGCGCTACGTCCTGCACGGTGCGGCGCCCTGCCCGCGCGAGGTCAAGCAGCGCATCCTCGACTGGTTCGGCCCGGTGGTCTACGAGTACTACGGCTCGACCGAGGTCGGCACCACCGTCGCCCGCCCCCACGAGTGGCTGGCCCACCCCGGCACGGTCGGCCGGCCCGCCTCCATCTCCACCCTGCGCATCCTCGACGAACTGGGCAACGAGGTGCCCGTCGGGCAGACCGGCATCGTCTACATGCGCCAGGGCGACGACCGGGTCGAATACCACAACGACCCCGGCAAGACCGACGGCGCGCGCCGCGACGGCCTGATGACCGTCTGGGACGTCGGACACGTCGACGCCGACGGGTTCCTCTACATCACCGGCCGCGCGGCCGAGCTGATCCTGGTCGGCGGGGTCAACGTCTACCCGGCCGAGATCGAGGCGGCGCTGATCGGCCACGACTGGGTCGCCGACGTGGGCGTCGTCGGGGTGCCCGACCCGGAGTTCGGCGAGGTGCCCCAGGCGCACGTCGTGCTCACCGACACCGCGCCGGACCCGGACACGGCCGTCGCGCAGCTGCGCCGCTACCTCGCCGAGCGGCTGGCCAAGCCGAAGCGCCCGCAGTCCTACGTCGTGCGCGACGCGCTGCCCCGCGACCCGAACGGCAAGCTCTACAAGGCCCGGCTCGTGCCCGCCGAGGAGGCCAGCGCATGACCGGCGACACCGACGACCCACAGGGGGGTGGGCATGGACTTCGCTGACAGCGACACCGACCTGGCGTTCCGGCACGAGGTCGGCAGGTGGCTCGACGGGGCGCTGGCCGACGTGCCCGACCAGGAGGAGCTGACCCAGGACGAGCGGGAGCACTGGTCGCGGGTGTGGCAGGACCGGCTCTGCGCCGGCAACTGGGCCGGGCTGTCCTGGCCGACGGCGCACGGCGGCCGGGGGATGGACGCGCTGGCCCAGGCCGTCTTCAACGAGGAGGCCGCGGTACGCGGCGCGCCGTACCCGCTCAACGGGGTGGGCATGATGCTGGCCGGGCCGACGATCATCGCGCACGGCACCGACGCCCAGCAGGCCCGGCACCTGCCCGGCATCCTGCGCGGCGACGAGTACTGGTGCCAGGGGTTCAGCGAGCCCGGCTCCGGGTCGGACCTGGCGAGCCTGACCACGGCGGCGACCCGGGTCGACGGGGGCTGGCGGATCAACGGGGCCAAGATCTGGACGTCCAACGCGCACAACGCCTCGCGCTGCCTGCTGCTGGCCCGTACCGACGCCGCCGCGCCGAAGCACGAGGGGATCACCTACTTCCTCGCCCCGATGGACGGGTTCACCGTCCGGTCGCTGGTGATGATCAACGGGGACACCGAGTTCAACGAGATGTTCCTCGACGACGTGTTCGTCGCCGACGACGACGTGCTCGGCGGGGTCGGCAACGGCTGGCCGGTCGCGCTCACCACGCTCGCGTTCGAGCGCGGCAGCATGGCGCTGAACCTGTGGGTCTGGGCCCGGCAGGCGGTCGACCGGCTGATCGACGTCGCCCTTGAGCGGGGCGTGGCCGACGACAGCGCCTTCGTCGACGCGGTGGGCGCGTTGCAGTGCGACGCCGAGGCGGTCCGGATCGGGTCGATGCGGATGCTCGGCGAGAGCCGGGCCGGCGGGGTGCCGGGGCCGGAGACCTCGGCGCTCAAGAGCCTGTGGGCCCGGGTGGTGCAGAACGCCAACCGGCTCGCCGTGCAGCTCGACGAGGCCGGCGGGGTGCTGGTCGACGGCGACGGCGCCGCCGCCCGGATGCGCCGTTACCTGCGGGCCCGCGCCCACACCATCGAGGGCGGCACGGAGGAAGTCCAGAAGTCGATTCTCGCGGAGCGGGTGCTGCGCCTGCCCCGCTCCCGCTGAGCGAGGTGGTCCGGTGCGCGCGACATTCACCCAGGAACAGCAGGACATCGGCCGGACCGTGGGCGCGCTCGCGGACGCCGACCGGGGCACGGCCCGCGCGGCGTGGTCGGGCGGCTGGCGGGCCCCGGCGGGGGACGGGCCGCTGCTGCGTGACTTCGGGCTGCTCGGGGTGCCCGAGTCGGCCGGTGGCATCGGGTCGGGCCTGATCGACCTGCTGGTCGCCGTCGAGGCGCTCGGCGCGCGGTTGGTGCCCAGCCGGTTCCCGGCGCACGCGGCGGCCGTGCAGCTGCTCTGCGGCGACGGGCAGCGGGGGCCGCTGCCCGAGGAACTGCTCGACGGTCGCCGGGTGCTCACCGCGGCGGTCGACGTGCCGGGCGGCTCCGGCTGGGCCGACGGGGTGCCGGTGGACCCGCTGGTCCGCACCCTGGTGCCGTACGCGGCGCAGGCCGACGGCGTGGTCGCGCTCGGCCCGGCCGGGGTCTGGTTCGCCGACCCGGTCCGGATCGCCGCGCGGCAGTCGCTGGACCCGTCGGTGCCGCTGGCGGACCTGACGCTGGCCGCGCCCGAGCGGCCCCGGCCGGCCGGGGCCGGGCCGCTGCGGGCGGCGCTGGTGGTGGCGGCCGAGCTGTGCGGGGTGGCGCAGGGGGCGATCGACCTGGCCGCCGAGCAGGCCCGCACCCGCCGCCAGTTCGGTCGGGTGATCGGGTCGTTCCAGGGGGTCGCGTTCCCGCTGGCCGAGGCGGCCACGGCGCGCAAGGCGGCGTGGGACCTCACCCTGTACGCGGGGTGGGCGGTCGACACCGGACATCCGGACGCCGGGGTCCAGGTGCACGCGGCGAAGGCGGCGGCCGGGCAGGCGGCGGTGTTCGCGGCCGAGCGGTGCGTCCAGGTGCACGGCGGAATGGGCATCACCATGGAGGCGGACCCGCACCTGTTCCTGCGCCGCGCGTTCGTGCTCGACGCCCGCTGCGGGCGGGGGGCGTGGCACCGGCGGCGGGCCGGGGAGTTGCGCGTCGGGGCACGTCGGGCAGTGCGGGGCTGACCTGCGGAAGTCTTGCCGGGCGCCAGCCCGGAGCAGTAACATACCGGCTGGTCGGAATAAATGAGGAGAAGGCCGTGAAGTTCGGAATCATGAACCTGTTCCCGGTGGCCGACGGCGCATCGGACCATCAGGTGCTCCGAGAAACCCTCGAGGAGATCCAGCTGGCCGACGAGCTGGGCTTCGACTCGGTCTGGCTCGCCGAGCACCACTTCTCGAAGTACGGCATCCTCGGCAGCCCGGTGAACTTCGGCATGGCCGTCGCCGAGCGGACCCGCCGGATCACCATCGGCACGGCCGTGCTGGTCCTCCCGCTGCACCACCCGCTGCGCCTGGCCGAGGACATCGCCGCCCTCGACGTGCTCAGCGGCGGCCGGGTCTCCATCGGCGTCGGCCGCGGCTACCAGCCCGCCGAGTTCGCCGGCTTCGGCGTGCCCCTGGCGGAGTCGAAGCAGCGCTACCAGGAGACCCTGGAGATCCTGCGGCTCGCGCTGTCGCAGGAGAACTTCTCCTACCACGGCGAGATCTTCCACTACGACAACGTCACCACCTACCCCCGGCCGTTCACCCCCGGCGGGCCGCCCATCCTGCAGGGCACGGTCTCCCCGGAGAGCTTCCGGGAACGCGGCGCGGTCGGCGAGTCGATCATCACCTCGCCGAACTTCACGCCGTTGGGCATCATGCAGAAGAACTTCGACCTCTACCGGCAGAGCATGCGGGAGAACGGCTTCGACCTGTCCACCTACGACCTGCCGTTCATGCAGCAGGTCTGGTGCGGCGACGGCGACGAGGGCCTGCGCGCGGCGGCCCAGGCGGCGATGAACTACTACAAGTCCGTCGGCAAGGTCATCCCCGGCTCGGAGGACGCCATCGCCAAGGAACGCGCCTACTACGCGGCGGTCGCCAAGAACATCGAGCTGCTCACCCTGGAACAGACGCTGACCCACGGCGGGAACTTCGGCTCGGCCCAGCGCGTCATCGAGACCATCGAGATGCTGCGCGAACAGCTCGGCATCAACCACTACATCGGCTGGCTGCGGATCCCGTCGCTGGACCGTGCCGCCGCGCTGCGCTCCATGGAGGAGTTCGCCGACAAGGTCATCCCGCACTTCCGGGCCCAGGACCGCGCCGCCGAGCGGGTGCCCACCGCCGAGGCGGTCCTCGGGTGAAGATCAGCTGCTTCCTCAGTGCCCAGTTCGCTCCGTCGGCGTCCGCCGCCGAGGGCATCGACGGCGTACTGGCCCAGGCGGCTGCCGCCGAGGCGGCCGGCTTCCACGCCGTCTACCTCGGCCACCACTACCTGGCCCGGTCGGCGTTCGTCCAACCCGTCCCGCTGGCCGGCTACCTCGCCCACGCCACCTCCCGGGTCCGCATCGGGTTCGGCGTGCTGCTCGCCCCGCTGCTGAACCCGGTCGCCCTCGCCGAGGACCTGGCCTCGCTCGACGTGCTCTGCGGCGGCCGGCTGACCGTCGGCATCGGCGCCGGCTACCGCAAGCGCGAGACCACCGCCTTCGGCGTCGCCTGGGAGGACCGGCTGCGCCGGCTGCGGGAGTACGTGCCGATCCTGCGCGCCCTGTGGAACGGCGAGACGATCGACGTCGCCGGCAGCTGGGGCGAGGTCCCCGGCGCGTCCCTGGCGCTACGCCCGGCCCAGCCCGGCGGCCCGCCGCTGTGGATCGGCGCGTTCGCCGAGCCGGCCGTCCGCCGCGCCGCCCGGCTGGACGCCCCCTGGCTGATCGGCCCCAAGGGCGACGACGCCGAGCTGGCCCGGCTGCTCGGGATCTACCGGGCCGACCTGGGGGAGCGCGGCTTCTCCCTGGACCGGGAGTACCCGATGAGCCGCGAGGCGTACCTCGGCGACAGCTACCCGGCGGCGGTCGCGGCCGTCCGGCCGCACCTGCAACGCCAGTACGCCGGCTACCGGTCCTGGGACGACGCGCAGTCCCTCGACCTCGACCGGTACCTGGCCGAGGACTGCCTGGTCGGCTCGGCCGACGAGATCGTGGCCAAGCTGCGCCGCTGGGAGACCCAACTGGGCATCACCGAGGTCTCGCTGCGCCACCAGTTCGTCGGCGCGAGCCAGGACGAGGCGATGGAACAGCTCGCCCGCTTCGGCGCGGAGGTCATCCCCAGGGTCGCCGCGACCGCGCCCGGGGTGACCCGGTGAGCGCCGGCAACCTGGTGGGCGTCCTGGAGGGCCGGTGCGCCGACCGGGGCGACCTGCCCGGCCTGTACGGCGAGGACGGCCGCTGGTGGACCTTCGACCAGATCGACCTGCTCGCCGGGGGCGTCGCCGCCGCGCTGCGCGCCGAGGGCGTCGGCCCCGGCGACCGGGTCGCCTGCTACCTGACCAACGGACCCGAGATCGTCTTCCTGCTCTTCGGCGCCTGGAAGATCGGCGCGGTGCCGGTCACCGTCAGCAGCCTCTACAACGCCGCCGAGCTGGCCGAGTCGGTGGCGAAGACCGCGCCCCGGCTGCTGCTGGTCGACGACCGGCGGCCCGACGTGGTCGCCACGTTCCTCGCCGCCGACGGCGACGCCGCCCGGGTCCCGGTCCGCTCGGTCGCGACGCCGTTGACCGGTGTGCCCGAACTGCCGTGGCGGCAGGAGACCCGGGTCACCGGCGTCGACGTCGGCCCGCAGGCCGAGGCGTGCATCCTGTTCACCGGCGGCACCACCGGACGACCCAAGGCGGTGAGCGTCACCCACGGCGGGACGCGGGAGTCGCTGATGCGGCTCGCCCGGGTCACCACCGGCACCGAGGCCGAGGGCAGCGCCACCCGCGACGCCCGCCCCAACCTGATCGCGCTGCCGCTGTTCCACAGCGGCGGCCAGCACGCGCTGCTGTTCGCCTACTTCGTGGGGCGCCCGGCGGTGGTCTGGGAACGCTTCGGCGTCGACAGGCTCGCCGACCTGATGCCCCGGTTCGGGTTCGACAACCTGTTCCTGCTGCCCACCATGGTCTTCGACATCGTGCACGCCGAACGGGACCTGCCGTTCGACGGGGTCAGGTCGGTGCTGGTCGCCGGGCAGGCGATCTCCTGGCCGGTGCGGCGCGCCTTCGAGGAGCGCTACCGGGTGCCCATCCTGGTCAACTACGGCTCGACCGAGGCCGGGCACATCGCCGGCTGGACCGGCCGGGACATGAAGGCCGGCCGCTGGAAGCCCGGCTCGGCCGGCCGGGTCTACCCGGGCGTCGAGCTGGAGATCCGCGACGACGCCGGGGCCGCGCTGCCGACCGGCGCGGAGGGCGAGGTGGTGGTCCGCTCCGCGCTGACCCGGGGGTACGTCGACGACGCCGCCGCCTCGGCCGAGCTGGTCCGCGACGGCTGGGTGCACACCGGCGACATGGGCTACGTCGACCCCGACGGGGTGCTCTTCCTGGTCGGCCGCAAGCGGGACATGATCAAGTGCGGCGGTTTCCAGGTCTGGCCCGAGGAGATCGAGGACGAACTGCGCGGGCATCCGCTCGTGCGCGACGTCCGGGTGCTCGGCCGGCCGGACGACCGGCTGGGCGAGATCCCGGTGGCGCTGGTGGTCCGGGCGGCCGACGACACGGTCGACGACACCGACCTCGCCGCGCGCCTCGTCGCGTACGCCCGGGAGCGGCTGGCCCACTTCAAGGCCCCCCGGCGGATCGAGTTCGTGCCCGCACTGGAACGCAGTGCCACCGGCAAGATCAGCCGCGCAGCGGCCTCCCTGCCGGAGGCGGGCAAGATCAGCCGTGCAGCGGCCCCGTCGCAGGGAGGCGAGAGCCGATGAGGTTCGGCATCATGGCGTCGCACCAGTACCCGCCCGGCGACGACCTCCGCAGGCACCTCGACGACCTGTTCGGCACCGTCGAACTCGCCGCCGAACTGGGCTACGACTCGGTGTGGACGATCAACCACTTCCAGTCCAACCTGGCCACCCCGCAGCCGATCTCGATGCTGGCGAGCCTCATCCCGCGCTCCGGGGACATGCTGCTCGGCACCGGCATCCTGCTGCTGCCGATGTTCCACCCGGTGCACGTCGCCGAGGAGTTCGCCACCCTGGACCACCTCTCCGGCGGGCGGGTGATCCTCGGCGTCGGGGCGGGCTACCGGGAGAACGAGTTCGCCGCCTTCGGGGTCGACCCGGAGACCCGGTTCCGCCGCTTCGACGAGAGCCTGCGGCTGATCCGGGCGCTGTGGAGCGGCACGCCGGTCACCCACGACGGCGAGTTCTACCCGCAGGTCGACGCCACCATCGGCATCCCGCCGCTGACCCCGGGCGGCCCACCGATCTGGATCGGCGCCGGCGGTAAGAAGGCCGTCCGCCGGGCCGCCCGGCTCGGCGACGCCTGGTACGCGCCGGGCAACTCCCCGAGCCGCCGCTTCCTGCCCGAGCACCTGGCCGTCTACAACGAGGCGCTTGCCGAGTACGGGCGGGACCCGGCGACGGTGCAGCGGCCCGTCGGCGTGGAGCTGTACTGCGCGCCGAGCACCGAACAGGCCGTCGCGGAGGCGTTGCCGCACGCCCGGGTCGAGTACTCGACGTACGCCGAGTACCCGGCGCTGCGCTGGCAGCGGGACCGGTTCGACGAACTGGTCCGCAACACGCTGCTGCTGGGCTCGCCCGACTTCCTCGTCGAGCGGATCTCCGCCCTGCGGGACCTGGGGTTCGACCATCTCATCTTCCGGCCCGGGTGGCTGGGCATGCCCACCGAGAAGCTGCGCGCCTCGCTGCGGCTGTTCGCCACCGAAGTGATCCCCGCCTTCCGTACCACCACCTGACCTAAGGAATCCGCCGTGAAGAAGACCGAAGCCGAACTGCTGGAAAACCAGTGGGACGTCGAGAACATGGAGGTCGACCCCGAGGTCCTGGCGAAGTACGTCCGCTACCACGTGGACGAGGAACGGGCCGTCGCCACCATCACCTTCGACCGTCCCGAGCGGCTCAACGCCATCCCGGTGGCCGCCTTCGAACGGGTCGGTGACCTGGTCCGGGAGGCGGAGACCGACGACCGGGTCAAGGTCATCGTGTTCACGGGGAAGGGGGAGCACTTCGGCACCGGGGCCGACGCCGCCGAACTCGGGCACTACATCGGCTACCGGACCGGCACCGACAAGGCGTCCCGGCGTCGCCCGGCGCAGCGGCAGCGCATCCTGCCCGACCGTAACGTGCTCAGCTCCGGCTTCACCCGGCCGATCATCGAGTCGCTCAAGGCGACCATCTGCCAGGTGCAGGGCTACTGCTACGGCGGGCACTTCCAGATCGCGCTGTCGGCCGACATCGTCATCGCCTCCCCGGACGCCCGGTTCACCCACCCGGCGTTCCGCTACCTGGGGCCCGCGCCGCAGGACATGTACCACTGGATCGAGAAGGTCGGCCTGACCACGATGAAGGACGTCATGCTCACCATGCGGGCGATCGGCGCCGAGGAGGGCGAACGCAAGGGCCTGGTCACCAAGGTCGTCCCGCGCGAGGAACTCCAGCGGTGGGTCGACGACTACGCCGACGCGATCGCGGTGATGCCGCTGGACTCGCTGATGATGGGCAAGTCGATGATGCAGGTGGTGATGGAGGCGCGGGGCAAGGGCCTCGGGGCGATGACCGGCTGGGTCGGGCACGGTTGGGCCACCAACGTCAGCTTCGCCGACGGTGACTGGAACTTCCTCAAGGAACGCCGGGAGAAGGGCATCGCGCAGGCGCTGGCCGACCGGGACCGGCTGGTCGCGCCCTACTTCCGGCTCAGCGACAGCCGGTCGCGGGAAGAGTAGGCGACGGCGTGAGGTTCGGCATCCTGCTCGACCACCAGTACGCCCCGGGCGACGACCTGGGCCGCCGGGTCGGTGAGACAGTCGAGTACGTCCAGCACATCCGCGACCTGGGCTACGACTCGGTCTTCGGCATCCACCACTACCTGTCGTCGCTGAGCACCCCGCAGCCGCTGCCGCTGCTGAGCCGGCTCGTCGACCACTCCGGGACGATGCAGCTCGGTACCGGCATCCTCATCCTGCCGCTGGGCCACCCGGTGCACTGGGCCGAGGAGATCGCCACCATCGACCAGATGTCCGGCGGCCGGTTCGTCCTCGGCATCGGCTCGGGCTACCGGGACGTCGAGTTCGCCGCGTTCGGCATCGAACGGCGTACCCGGGTGTCCCGGATGAACGAGGCACTGGCGGTGATGCAGCAGCTGTGGACCGGGGAGCCGGTGCACCACCAGGGCAGGCACTTCAGCCTGGACGGGGTGCGGTGCAGCGTCCTGCCGGTGCAGCGTCCGCATCCGCCGGTCTGGGTGGGTGCCAACGGGCCGACCGGGATCGCCCGGATCGCCCGGCAGGGGCTGCCCTGGCTGGCCCCGTCCAACGTGCGCCGCAACTGGGCCGTGGGCAACCTGGCCGACTACCGGGAGCAGCGGCGGGCCGCCGGTTTCGACGAGCGGGACGCGGTCTTCCCGATCCACCGGGACCTGTGCGTGGCCGACTCCGCCGAGGCCGCGTTCGCCGTCGCCGGTGAACAGGTGAAACGCTCCTACGGCGAGTACGTCCAGTACGGCATGGACTTCTTCGAGTCGCAGTGGGACGCGATCAAGGAGAAGGCGCTGTTCTTCGGCTCGCCCGACGACATCGCCGCCAAGATCCAGGATTTCGCCGACGCCGGCTACAACCACTTCGTGTTCCGGGCCCAGTGGCTCGGCCTGCCGATCGAACGGTCCATCGAGATCGTCGAGCGGTTCGCCCGCGAGGTGATGCCGAGGTTCCGCTCATGAGGATCGGCCACGTGATCGTCCCCGCCGACGATCTGGACGCCCAACTCGCCTTCTACACCTCCCTCGGGTTGACCGTGAAGTTCCGCGACGGCGACCGCTACGCCGCCGTCACCGACGGCGCGGTGACCATCGGCCTGGCCGACGCCGGCCAGCAACCCGTCGCCGGCCGCACCGTGCTCAGCATCCAGGTCGACGACCTCGACGCCTGCCTCGCCCACCTGGCCGCCGCAGGCGCCACCGTCTCCACCCCGGTCACCGGCCCCCACGAACGCCGCGCCCTGGTCACCGACCCCACCGGCAACCCCCTGACCCTCTACCAACCCCACCCCTGACCCCCCACCTACCCACCCGCCCCACCCCGCCCCCGTGATCAAGAGAAAAGCGTCAGGGGTGATCTTCACGATGACGCAAACCTCTTGATCACCTGACGCACATCTCTTGGTCACCCGAGTGCGGGGCGGGGCGCGGGACGGGAGGGGACTGCATGGGGCGGGCCGTGGGGACGAGAAGGAGATCGATGTGAGTGTGAGTGACGAACTGCGTGGCCTGACCGTCGGTGTGCTCGGCGGGACGGGGCCGCAGGGGCGGGGGTTGGCCCGGCGGTTCGGGGCGGCCGGGCTGGACGTCGTACTCGGGTCGCGGGATGCCGAGCGGGCCGCCCGGACGGCCGCCGGGCTGCCCGGTCGGGTGCGGGGCGGGTCGAACGCCGACGCCGCCGCGCAGGCCGACATCGTGGTGGTCGCGGTGCCCTGGGACGGGCACGCCGAGCTGCTCACCACGCTCGCCCCGGCCCTGGCCGGGAAGATCGTCGTGGACTGCGTGAACCCGCTGGGCTTCGACAAGCAGGGCGCCTACGCCCTGCCCGTCGCGGAGGGCTCCGCCGCCCAGCAGGCCGCCGCGATCCTCACCGGGTCGCGGGTCGTCGCCGCGTTCCACCACGTCTCGGCCGTACACCTGGAGGACCCGGACCTCGACCGGGTCGACACCGACGTGCTGGTGCTCGGCGACGACCGCGGGGCCACCGACCTGGTCCGGGAACTCGCCGCCGCCATCCCCGGCGTACGGGGCGTCTACGGCGGCCGGCTGCGCAACGCCCACCAGGTCGAGGCGTTCACCGCCAACCTGATCTCGGTCAACCGGCGCTACCGGGCCCACGCGGGCCTGCGCGTCACCGACGTCTGAGGCGCAGGACGTCTGATCCCGCCCCGGCAGAAGGAGCATCCGGCATGGAGCTGTCCCGTACCACCGCCATCGTCACCGGCGCCGCGTCCGGGCTGGGTGCGGCGACCGCCGCCGCGCTGGCCGCCGCGGGTGCCACCGTGTACGGCTTCGATCTCGGGCCGGCGGTCGCGGCGGCCGGCGACGTCCCGGCCGGGGTGCGGCTCGTCGACGTCGACGTGTGCGAACCGGAGTCGGTGCGGGCGGCGGTCGACCGGGCGGCCGACGGCGACGCGCCCCTGCGGACGGTGGTGAACTGTGCCGGGATCGCCCCGTCGCAGCGCATCCTCGGTCGGCGCGGCGCGCACGACCTCGACCTGTACGCCCGGGTCGTGCGGGTCAACCTGGTCGGCACGTTCACCGTGCTGACCCTGGCCGCCGAACGGATCGCGCAGACCACCCCGGACGGGCACGGCCAACGGGGCGTGATCGTCAACACCGCCTCGGTGGCCGCCTTCGAGGGGCAGATCGGCCAGGCGGCGTACGCGTCGTCCAAGGGTGGCGTCGTCGGCCTCACCCTGCCCGCCGCCCGCGACCTCGCCGCGTACGGCATCCGGGTGATGACGATCGCGCCCGGCATCATGCTGACGCCGATGATGCAGACCGTGTCGGCGGAGTACCGGGCCGGGCTCGCCGCCGGGGTGCCGTTCCCGGCCCGCCTCGGCGACGCCGGCGAGTACGCCGCCCTGGTGCTCGCCATCGTGGGCAACGACTACCTCAACGGCGAGGTGATCCGCCTCGACGGTGCCCTGCGGATGGCACCCCGCTGAACAACCGGCCCGGGCCTCGTCGGCCGACGCCTGGCGACCGCACCGTGGCCCCGGCCCGGAGGGCCTTCCGTCGTGGTCAGCGGCCGGCCGTGGCGAGTTGCCGCTGCAACTGGTCGATGCGTTCGATGAGGGTGAGCATCATCGAACGCAGGGCGGCGCTGTCGGCGTCCCGGCCGAGGTGCATCCGACCGAAGGTGAACCCGTGGAACAGGGCGGACAGGACGGCCGGGGTGATCGCCTCGGTGACGCCCACCCCGCGCAGCACCTGACCCGCGCCGCCCGGGTCCTCGATCAGCCCGAGCAGCAGGTGGCTGCCGGTGGTGACGGCCGATCCGTGGGCGTGGGCCTGGGTGGCGGCGACGGCGAGGGCCGTACGGGTCCCGGTCGCCATGGTGGGCGTGTTCCCGCCGGTCGGCGCGTGGTCGGGTCCAGCCGTGGTGGTCCTGGTGTCGGTCGCGTCGCGGATGGCGGCCTGGATCGCCGGGACCGGGAAGCCCAGTAGCTCGACGGTGTTCAGGACCAGGCTCTCCCCCTCGTCGAGGAACGCCTGCAGGACGTCGATGGTCCGTACGGTGGCCGACCCGTGGGCTGCGGCGACGTCGTAGGACTGGCGCAGGATCGCCGCGACGTGGTGGTTGGGCGGGGGCGTCAGGTCGACCGGTTCGGGGAGTACGAGTTCGGCGGGCGCATCGTACCCGGCGTTGCCGCTGCCGTCAAGTGTCTGGGTCAACGCGACCTGGCAGATCCGGGAGATCGGCAGTCGTGCCTGCCGTACCCGGTCGGCGAGGGCGTCCGGCAGATAGACGTTGATCTTCGGCACGTGCTGATCCTGTCATGGGGGGTCGACGGCGGTGCGGTGGGTGGGGCGCAGATCACTGGGGGCGGCATCTTGATTGCCTACAAATCCTAGGGGCATACTGGGGTTATGTCGACGCTGCTGACCGCCTGCCGGGTGGTCGACCACGGCCGTACCGGCAGCGCGCTCTGTTGTAGCCGCTGACCCGGCCGCCACCCCTGGCCGGATGAACGAGCCGCCACGTCGCCGTCGACCCCGGCTCCTCCCGCGTCACCTTCCCCACGCCACCGCGTGTGGTCCGCGCGCTCCCGACCGGACGTCAGGAGCGTGACCTCCTTCTTCCTCCGTGCGGGCACGCGCTCCGGCGTTCCCACGGCCGCCTCGACGAACAGGGTCGCCCTGCCATGACCGATTCCCCTCCATCCGCCCTCCCGACCGTTCACCGGACGTTCGACGCCGCCGAACTGGCCGCCGCGAAAACCGGCCTGACCACCGGAATCAACCGGATCTTCGCCGCCTCGGCGATGTCCGCCAGCGGCCACGGCAACATCAGCGTCCGGCTGCCCGGACACGACGACCTCCTCGCGGTCAACGCCGGTGAACTGCTGCGCCCCTGGCCGGCCGACGACCTGCGGGTCGGGCTGCCGGGCCTGCGGTCCGTCAGCGACGAGGTCGTCGTCGTCGACCTCGACGGCGAGGTCCGCCACGGCACGCCGAGCCCGTCGGTGGCCGCGATCCTCGCGATGCACGTCGGCGTCTACCGGACCCGGCCGGACGTCAACGCGGTCATCCACACCCACTCCCCGTACGCCACCAGCTACGCGTTGGCCTCGGTCAGCCTGCCCGCCCGGTACGAGGCGCTGCTGGTCCACGGCCAGGCCGTGGACGTGCCGGTCGTGCCGTGGGCACCGCGCGGCACGGCCGAGGCCGTCCGCTCCATCGCCGAGACCTACCGGGCCCACCCGCAGACGTACGGGGTGCTGCTCGGCAACCACGGCCTGCTCGTCGCCGGAGACTCGGCCACCCACGCCGCGAGCCTGGTGGTGGCGATCGAGGAGGCGGCCGTGTCCAGCCTCGGCGCGCTCGCCCTGGGCGGGCCGACCCCCTTCCCCGACCACGTCCGGGACCTGGACCTGCGCCTGCGCTTCTGACCCTGCCGCACTCCTAAGCGGAGAACCGCGTCCCGACCTCCCCACCCCGCTGCACCTGCCGAAAGTGAGTCCGACCGTGTCACCGATTCCGTTGCTCTCCACCGGTTCCCGACGCCGCTCCCGGCGTGGCCCGGCCGGCCTGCTGGCCGCCGCGCTGCTCGTCGTCAGCCTCGTCGCCTGCGGCGAGGAGGAGGCGGCGTCCGGGGCCGACGCCGACGGCCTGACCACCGTCACCCTGGCCTCGGCCCCGCTGGCCCACCTCGCCCCGATCTACCTCGCCCAGGACAGGGGCACCTTCGCCAAGCACGGCCTGCGCGTCGAGGTGGACACCGAGACCTCCGACCTGACGTCGGTGCCGTCCGTGCTCGCCGGCAAGGTCAACTTCGCCACCGGTGACCTCACCACGCTGATCGTGGCCCGGTCCAAGGGGCTTGACGTCAAGGCGTTGCTGCCGGCCTCCGCCTCGACCGGCAGGCCGGGGGCCGACTACGGCGCCCTGGTCGTGGCCGGCAAGTCCGGCATCACTAGCCCGAAGCAGCTTGAGGGCAAGACCGTCGCGGTCAACATCCTCACCAACATCGCCGCGGCGGCGGCCCGCGAGTCGATTCGGGCCGACGGCGGCGACCCGGCGAAGGTGAAGCTCGTCGAGATCCCGTTCCCGCAGGTGCCGGCCGCCCTCAGCGAGGGGCGCGTCGACGGCGCGTGGGTGGTCGAACCGTTCCTGTCGGCGGCCAAGGCCCAGGGCGCGGTCCCCATCGGCTGGGGCTTCACCGACCTGGCCGAGGACCTCACGGTGTCGGCCTGGTACGCCTCCGGCGCGTACACCCGGGAGCAGTCGAAGGTCACCACGGCGTTCCGGGACGCGGTCCGGGAGGCGTACGCCTACGCCCGCGAGCACGAGGACGAGGTCCGGGCGAAGATCCCGACGTTCACCCAGATCACCCCCGAGGTCGCCAACCGGATCACCATCACCGGATGGCGGGACCAGGTCAGCCGCCAGGCGGCCGAGAAGCTCGTCGGGTACGCGCAACGCGACGGCCTGATCACCGACGCGCCGAACCTCGACGAGCTGATCCTGCCGTGACCACCCCCGGCCACGGCGATCCGCCGGCCCGCCGGCCGGTCGGCGACAGGTGGGGTCACCGACAGTTGCTGGGCGCGGTGGGGCTGGCCGGGGCGGCGGTGACGTACGAGGTGCTGAGCCGGGCGTTCTTCTCACCGTTGCACGTGCCGCCGCTGACCGCCGTCGTCCCGGAGGCCGTCGAGCTGCTCACCGGGGCGAGGTTCTGGACGGCGACCGGGCGTACCCTGCTGGCCGCCGTCCAGGGCCTGCTGATCGCGGTGGTCGCGGGCATCCTGGTCGGGTTCGCGGTCGGCTCGGTGCCGTGGCTGCTCAGGGTGACCTCCTCCACCCTGGACTTCCTCCGCCCGGTGCCGTCGATCGTGCTGATCCCGGTGCTGATCCTGGTGCTCGACGTCGGGCAGATCACCGTGCTGCTGGTCGCCGTCTCCTGCTTCTGGGTCGTGCTGTTCCAGGTGCTGTACGGCCTGCGGGAGGTCGACCAGGTGGCCGTGGACACGGCCCGCAGCTTCCGGCTGGGCCGGCTGCGGCGGGTCGTCCACGTCACCTGGCCGACGGTGCTGCCGTACCTCGGCACGGCGCTGCGGCTGATCGTGTCGGTGGCGCTGGCGTTGGCGCTCACCGGCGGGCTGGTGATGGGCGCCGCCGGCCTCGGTGAGCTGATCTGGAGCAGCCAGGAGTCCGGCGAGTCCACCGGCATGTACGCGCTGGTGCTGCTCACCGGCGGGATCGGGGTGCTGCTCGACCTGCTCGCCCGGCTGGCCGAGCGGCGGCTGCTGCACTGGCACGTCGCCACCCGGCGGGAGTGGGCCCGGTGAGCGCCGAGGGTCGACGGTTCCCGGGCGGCCCCGGTCGGGCCGTCAGCGCCGTGGGCCGGGCGCTCGGCCTGCCCGTCGTCCTGCTGGTGCTCTGGTGGGTGGCCAGCGCGGACAGCACGAACATCTTCCTGCCGCCGCTGCGCGTCATCGTCGCGGCGTTCCGTGAGGTGTGGCTCTCCGAGGTCTTCCTCCGGGACGTCGTACCGAGCCTGTGGCGGCTCGCCGTCGGCTACGGCGCGGCGCTGCTGCTCGGCGTCGCCGCCGGGTACGTGATCGGACGGTGGACGGTCGTGCGCGACCTGACCAGCCCGCTGCTGGCGTACTTCCGGGTGCTGCCGTCACCGGTGCTGATCCCGGTGCTGCTGGTTGCGGTCGGGATCGGCGACGGCACCAAACTGATAGTCATCGCGTTGGGCGCGCTCTGGCCCATCCTGCTCAACACCGCCGACGGGGTCCGGGCCGTGGACGACGTCGGGCGGGAGACCGCCGCCGTGTTCGGCCTGCCGAGGTGGACCCGGCACCGGCTGCTCCTGCACGCGGCCCTGCCGCAGGTCTTCGCCGGCGCCCGCCAGGCGCTCGGCATCTCGATCATCGTGATGGTGGTCAGCGAGATGCTGATGAGCACCGACGGGCTGGGCTTCACCGTGATCCGGTTCCAGCGCAGCTTCGCGATCCCGGAGATGTGGAGTGGCGTGCTGCTGCTCGGCGCGCTCGGGTTCGCCCTGGCGAAGCTGCTCGAACTGGTCGAGCGCCGGGCCCTGCGCTGGCATCGCGGCGTCACCGGACGAGAGGGAGCATCATGACCACACCAGTCAGCGACACCCTGCTGAGCATCGTCGACCTCGGCAGGTCGTACCGTTCCCGGGAACGCAACGTCGACGCGCTGACCGGGATCACCCTGTCGATCCGCGACGGCGAGTTCGTCGCGGTCGTCGGACCGTCCGGTTGCGGCAAGACCACCCTGCTGAAGATCGTCGCCGGGCTGCTGCCCGCCTCGACCGGCGCCGTCCACCTGGGCGGGCGACGGGTCACCGAGCCGCCGGCCGACCTCGCCGTGGTCTTCCAGGAGTACGGCCGCAGCCTGTTCGCCTGGAAGACCGTCAGGCAGAACGTCGAGCTGCCACTGCGGCACCGCGGCTACACCCGTGCCGAGCGTCGGGGGCTCGTCGCGGAGGCCCTCGACGCGGTGGGGTTGGCCCGAGCCGCCGACGCGTACCCGTGGCAGCTCTCCGGCGGCATGCAGCAGCGGGTCGCGATCGCCCGGGCGATCGCCTACCGGCCCCGGCTGCTGCTCATGGACGAGCCCTTCTCGGCGGTCGACGCCCAGACCCGGGGCGACCTCGAGGACCTGCTGGCCGGGCTGTGGCGGCGGTACGGGATGACCGTCCTGTTCGTCACCCACGACATCGACGAGGCGGTCTACCTCGGCCAGCGGGTCGTCGTCCTCGGCGCGGCCCCGGCCGGACTGCGGGCGGACATCCCGATCGACCTGCCGGCCGAACGCGACCAGCTCGGCACCCGTTCGCTGCCCCGGTTCGGCGAACTGCGCGCCCGGGTCCATGCCCAGGTGCGCGGCGTGCCGCAGCACCCCGACAAGCAACCATCCGACCGACTGGAGAACGTGGCACCGTGAGCACACCCGCAGCCGACCAGCATGGGCACACCGACGCGTCGACGGAACCCCGGTGGGTCGACACCGGCGGGGGAGCGGGCCCGCTGTGGTCGTTCCACGTCGGCGAGGTCGAGGTCTTTCCGATCCGGGAGGTCGACTACTTCCCCGTACCGACGGACTTCTTTCCGCAGGTGGAGTCCGAGCCCTGGACCGAGGGGGCCTTCTACACCCGGGAGCCGTTCACCCACGAGGGGCGGCTGCGGCTCAACCAGGAGGCCCACCTGCTCCGGACCCCGGACCGGCTCATCCTGGTCGACGCCGGTGGCGGCAACGGCAAACCGCGTCGGGGCGGCGTGTTCGACCGGGCGGACCGGCCGTTCCTGGAACAGTTCGCCAGGGCCGGGGTCAGCCTGGCCGACATCGACACGGTGGTCTTCACCCACCTGCACGTCGACCACGTCGGCTTCGCGACCAGCGCGGACGGGGCCGGCGGCTGGGTGCCGACCTTCCCCAACGCCCGCTACCTGGTGGTCCGGGAGGAGTTCGAGTGGTGGACCAGCCCCGAGGGCGCGGCCGCGCTGGAGCGGACCGGGGACTACCTTGCCGACAGCATCCTGCCGCTGCGCGACGCCGGGGTGCTCGACCTGGTCGCGGCCGACCACGTGCTCACCCCGGAGATCCACCTCGTCCCGGCGTTCGGTCACACCCCCGGCAACGTCTACCTGGTCGTCGAGTCGGCCGGCCAGCGGGCGCTGTTCGCCGGGGACATGCTGCACCACGGCGTCCAGTTGGAGCGTCCGGAGTGGAGCATCCGATACTGCGTCGTGCCGGACGAATCGGCCGACCAGCGACGTCGACTGCTGGAGCGGGCCGCGGACACCGGCGACCTGCTGGTGCCGGCCCACTTCCCGTTCCCGGCCGCAGGCCACGTGCACCGGGCCGAGCGCGGCTTCACCTACACCTTCATCGAGGTCTGATGGGCGCGGAGTGTGCCGGGCCGCTGTACGTCGCCGACTTCCACACCCACCACGCCTCGCCGCGGCACCCGGCGCTGCCGCCGCACCACAGCGCCGGGGAACTGGCCGAGCGCTGGCCGGCGCTGGCGAGGCGGATCGCCGACCTGGACGACCTGCTGGCCGAGTCCGACCGTCACGGCGTCGACCTGCGGGTGCTCAGCGCCCCACCGGCACTGGTGACACCACACGGCGAACGCACCCGCCCGGCGGAGCTGCGGCGACTCAACGACAGCCTCGCCGCGACGGTGTCGGCGGTCCCGGACCGGCTCAGCGGGCTGGCCACCATCGACGCGTTCGGCGGTGACGCGGCGGCCGAGGAGGCGGTCCGGGCGGTCCGGGAGCTGGGGTTGTCGGGGCTGGTCGTCGACTGCGCCACCGAGGGACAGCTGCTCGGCTCGGCAGCCGCCCGGCCCACCCTGACGGTGGCGGCCGAGCTGGGGGTGCCGGTCTTCGCGCACCCGGTCAGCCCGCAGCTGTTGACGACGGCCTTCGCCGGTCTGGGCCGGTTCGGCACCTCGCTGGCGCGGGGCACGATCAACGCGGCGGCGCTGCTGTCGCTGCTGCACGACGGCGTCCTGACCGAGCTGCCGGGGTTGCACGTGGTCTTTCCGATGCTGGGCGTGGCCGGCCTGACGTTGGCCGCCGCGCACGACGAAGGGGAGTTGCTGACTGCCCGTACCTCGGATGTCGCCCGTGCGCACGTCTACCTGGACACCATGGGATACGCGCCGGCCGCGATCAGGTGCGCCGTCGACCTGCTCGGCGCGGACCACGTCCTGGTCGGTGGCGACTGGCCGATCGGGTCGCGCACCACCACCCGGGACCGGGTCGGGACGGCGTTGGCGGCGGCCGGGCTGGACGAGGCACAGACCCGACTGGTCGCCGGGGTGAACACGCTGCGTCTGCTGGGTCGGCCGGTCGCCACCCCGCCCGGCTGACCCGGCCGCGGCGGGGTGGGCGAGGCCGAGCGTGGCGGCGGGGATGGCCGCGGCGGCGCGCGATCGTCGGTTCATCGGTGCTCCGTCCGGTCAGCGGCGGGCCGGCAGCCGACCCAGCTTGTCCGGGTTGACCACCAGCAGCAGCCGTTCGACGCCCCGTACCGAGGTGTCCAGCGTGATCAGGGTGACCGGCCGGTCGGCGGCGACCAGCACCCCCGGGCCGCCGTTGACCTCGACCAGGTCGACAGTCGTCGCCCGCCAGTACTTGCGCCGCACGTTGTCCAGGAAGTTCGTCACCCGGGCCGGCCCGCACACGTCCCGGCGGGCCGCGTACACCCGCCCACCGCCGTCGGAGCGGGCCACCACGTCGGCGGTGAGCAGCCGCTCCAGGGTGGCCAGGTCGCCGTCGCGGGCCGCGTCGAGGAACGCCTGCGTCAACCGCCGGCGGTGCTGCGGCGCGGCGGGCGCGGGGCCCTCCACGGCGAGGTGCCGCCGGGCCCGGCTGGCCAACTGCCGCGCGTTCGGCTCCGACGTGCCGAGCACCCCGGCGATCTCCCGGTACGGGTAGTCGAACGCCTCCCGCAGCACGTACGCGGCCCGCTCGGCGGGGGTCAGCCGCTCCAGCAGCAGCAGGACCGCGACGTCCAGCGCCGCCGCCCGTTCCGCGCCGAGGGTCGGGTCGGCGCCCGTGTCGACCGGTTCGGGCAGCCACGGCCCCACGTACGTCTCCCGGGTGGCGCGGGCGGAGGTGGCCGCGTTCACCGCCAGCCGGGTGGTCGTGGTGGTGAGGAAGGCCGCCGGGTTGCGTACCCCGCTGCGGTCGGCGCCCTGCCAGCGCAGCCACGCCTCCTGCACCACGTCCTCGGCCTCGACGACGCTGCCCAGCATCCGGTAGGCCAGCCCGAACAGCCGCGGCCGAACGTCGAGGAACGCGGTCAGGTCGGCCGGCGCGACGGCCGCCGGCGCGTCGGCGGTGGCCCCGGACCCGGTCGTCATACGCCTACCGTAGGGGGTGCGTCGCGGGGAACCGGCGGCACCCGCCGGCTCCCCGCGCCGGGTCAGCGTCCGCGCCACTGCGCCAGCCGCACCCCGCCGGTACGGGCGTCGCCGAGCGGGACCAGCGCCTGTTCGGCCAGCAGCGCCCCGAAGTAACGCCCCCGGGGGTCGCTGACCACCGGCCGGGGGTCACCGGCGGCGGTCAGCGTCGCACGGCCCAACTCGTCCAGGCGGAACCGTTCGGGCCCGGCCAGCTCCACGATCCCGTCGACCGGCGCGCCGAGGGCGATCTCGGCCAGCACCGTCACCACGTCGTCGGCGGCGACCGGCTGGATCAGCGCCGGCGGCAGCCGCACCTCGTCGCCCACCACGGACGACTCGACGATGGCCGGCACGAACTCGAAGAACTGGGTGGCGCGCAGCACCGTCCACGGGACGTCCGCCGCGGCGACCAGCGCCTCCTGGGCCACCTTGGCCCGCATGTACCCGCTGTCCGGAATGCGGTCGGCGCCGACGATCGACAGCGCCACGTGGTGCCGTACGCCGGCCTTCGCCTCCGCGTCGAGCAGGGTACGGGTGGCCGTCTCGAAGAACGCCAGCACGGCGTCCGCCTCGAACGACGGGGAGTTCGACACGTCCACCACGACGTCGGCGCCGTCGAGCGCCTCGGCCACCCCCGCGCCGGTGAGCGCGTCGACCCCGGTGCGTGGCGAGGCGGCCACCGCGTCGTGGCCCTGCCGCCCGAGCAGGGTGACCAGCCTGCTGCCGATGAGTCCGCTGCCCCCGATGACGACGATCTTCATGGTCGTTCCACTCCCTGTCCGTCCCTGGCGGTCGTACCGCCCTGCACCCAGACGACCGACGGGACCCGCGATCCGTGACAGGCGTCGTCCCGGGCCGCCGCCGGCCGGGCCGGGAGCGGGCGGCGGTGCGCGGTGGGGCGGCCGTGCCACGGTCCACCGGCGGCTGCGGCAGCGGGTAGCGTTCCCGCGGTGGGTGCGCCGGCACCCGGGTGAGGAGACACCATGGCGGGCACGACGACGGTGGAGGTTCCGACCAGCGACGGCGCGGCGGACGCGTACCTGGCCCGGCCGGACGGGGACGGGCCGTTCCCGGCGGTGCTGTTCTTCATGGACGCCTTCGGGCTGCGTCCCCGGCTCGCCGAGATGGCCGAGCGGATCGCCGCGCAGGGCTACCTGGTGCTGGTGCCGAACCTGTTCCACCGCGCCGGCCCGATGCCGCGCGTCGACCTCGCCGACCTGGCCGACCCGCAGCGGCGCGGGGAGCTGTTCGGCCGGATCGTGCCGCTGATCGCCGCGCTCACCCCGGAAGTGGTGGCCCGGGACGCCGGGTCCTACCTGGACTTCCTCGCCGCCCGCGACGACGTCGCCGACGGACCGGTGGCGATCGTGGGCTACTGCATGGGTGGCACCAACGCGTTGCGCGCGATCGAGGCACATCCGGACCGGATCGCGGCGCTGGCCAGCTTCCACGCCGGCCGGATCGTCACCGACGAGCCGGACAGCCCGCACCGCGGCGTCGGGGCGGTCACCGGTGAGCTGTACTTCGCCCACGCCGACCGGGACGATTCGATGACTGCCGACCAGATCGCGGCGTTGGAGGCGGCGCTCGACGCGGCCGGGGTCGCCTACCGCTCCGAGGTGTACGCCGGCGCCCCGCACGGCTTCACGATGGCCGACACCGCCATGTACGACGAGGGTGCCGCCGAGCGGCACTGGACGGCCCTGTTCGACCTGTTGGAGCGGACCCTGCGCTGAGCGGGACGCGGCGGTCGGATGACGGTCCCCACGCGAGCACATGACAGTCGCGTGACATTTGGCCCGCAGCGTCCCGCCGTGGTTTCCCCGCCCGCCCACCCGGGGCAGAGTCCAGATCGACAGCGACTCGTGGAGGGACGACACACGTGGAAGTACAGGGCTTCTTCACCGCCATCATCATCGGTCTGATCATCGGTGCCCTGGGTCGCCTCGTGGTGCCCGGGAAGCAGAAGATCTCCATCCTGCTCACCCTGGCCATCGGCGTGGTGGCCGCGATCCTCGGCACCCTGCTCGCCGGCGTGCTCGGTGTCGACGACACCCCAGGCATCGACTGGATCGAGCTGTTCATCCAGGTGGCCTTCGCGGCCATCGGCGTCGCCCTCCTCGCCGGCACGTACGGCCGACGCCGGCACTGACCCGCACCCCCTCGCGTCGGCCCGCCCTCTCCCCGGGGCGGGCCGACGCGGCCGTTGCGGGACGCCGGTCACCGGGGGCGGCGCAGGTTACGCATCTTCTCCATGCCCTGCCGGACCCGGACCGCACGCAGGAGGTTGCTGGTCTCCTTGCGGAAGTGGCTGCACTGCTTGCCGAACTCGCCCACCGACTCGTCCTTGCTCGACTGGAGGAGCCGTTCGGCGTACTCCAGCCAGCTGCGGCCCTCCCACGGGCACGGCTCGGTGATCGGATCGGCCGAGAAGGTCAGCTCGGCGGCCAGCAGGATCGCCCGGGCCATCAGGAAGTTGGTGATCGGGGTGACCCGGCCACCCAGGTGGACCTGCTGGAACACCCGGCACCCGTCGAAGAAGTGGAACGCCCGCACCGCCTGGGCGGGGTCCCGGCGCAGCTCCGCCATCCGCAGGTAGACCGCACCGAGGCCGCGCAGGAGCTGCACCTCGGTGAAGTTCTCCCGGAGGAAGTCGGCGATCGTCGAGTGGGACTCGTCGGTCACCTCCCGGTCGGCTGGCGGACGCACCCGGGGCGAGCTGCCGAAGAGCCGGTTGAGCTGGTCGGCGAACGCGCTGTCCGCGGTGATCCGCCACACCCCCGGGTCGGCCAGGCTGGTGACCACGGAGTCGCCGCTCCACCGCCGGTTGAGCATCGCCGCGACACCCTCGGTGTAGCCGCCGTCACTCATGATCTCGGTGGCGACCTTCTCGACGTCGCTCCAGGCGATCTCCCGGTTCAACTCCAGGTCGACCCGGGTCCGCAGGATCACCGACTGCTCCAGCAGCGGACCCTCCCGCTCCTCGGCGGCGAGCAACTCGCCCGCCTCCAGCAGCAGCGGACGCGGGTCGGGGTCGTTGCGCGGCCAGGCGAACTGGGCGTACCCGACGACGGCCTCGACCATGGCCAGCCCGTGCCGCAACCGTCCCCGACCGTCCGACGCGGTCCCGATCAGCCGCCGGTACGTCTCGATCGCCTGCCGGTACTCCCAGATGTAGCGGTGGAACTCCGCCCTGACCTCCAGCACACCCGGATGGTCCGGCCAGCGCTGCTCGGCGGCCCGGATCAGCTCCCAGACCGTGCTGTTGTCGACGTCGTTACGACGGTTCACCCCTTGCTCGTCCCGGTACGTCTCCAGCACCCCCAGCCAGCGCCGGTACTGCCGCTCCAGCCCCACCTCCAGCTGGAGCAGCTCGATCGAGTGGCTGAACCGGCGCAGGTGCCCGTCGAGCTTGTCCCGGCGCACCCGGTAGAGCCGACGGATGTTGACCAGCCGCTCCGGCGGCGGCACGCTGCTGCTCTCCCGCCCCTCGGGGGTGGACGCGGCCAGCAGGTTGCCCTCGCTGCTCCACCGGGCCCGGTGGCACCACAGGTCGAGCACCGCGTGGTGCCAGGTGGTGTGCTCCTGTTCGGCCAGCCAGTTCTGCACCTCCCTGATCCGGCGCAGCAGTTTCTGGTCCCGTGGCCGGCTCCGGGGCGCGTCGCCGCTTCGCGGGGGCGCGTCGACCTCGGCCCGCCAGCCGCCCAGCTCCCGCTGGATGCGCAGCTCACGCAGCAGCGACTGGGCGCCCGGACGGTCCTCGTGCGCCCGTTTCGCGCACTCCAGCGCGACCTCGGCCTCGGTCGTCGCCTCGGCGAACTGGTTGTTGCGGCGCAGGCAGTGCGCGACGAACAGGTGCACCTCCGCCTCGATCCCCGGGAACAGCGGGAACTCGCCGTCGGTCAGCACCAGGGCCATCGTCCGTCGGGCGGCGTCCAGTTGGCTGACCACGTCCGGGTCGCCCCGGTGGACGGCGTGCAGCAGCCGCCACACGTACATCCGGGTGTCGCCCGGCCACCGGGCCGGCGAACCCCACGCCGCCGTCAGTTCCTCGACCACCCGCCGGCCCGTCGCCGCCTGGTCGGCGAAGGTCGGCTGCTCGGCGACGAGCAGCGTCGCCACCCCGCACAGCCGCATGCTCCACAGGCCCCGGTCGCTGTCCGACCCGGACAGGGCCAACCCCTCGCTGACCGCCGCCGTCGCCTCGGCCAGCGTCGCCACCCGTTCCGCCAGGGTGCGCTGCCCCCGGGCGCGACCGCACAGCAGCCGGTGGCGCATCTGCAGGAAGGCGAACCGGTCCCGCAGGGTGACCGGTTCGGGCATCAGGTCGAACAGCTCGAACGCGGTGCCGAGCGCCTCCCGCGCGGCGGGGACCCGTCCCGAGGTGAGCTGGAGGTCGACGGTGTTCAGCAGCCAGGAGATGGCCACCGTGGTCAGCTCCGGTCGGCTGCCGCCGGCCACCCGGGCGCAGCCGGCCAGCACCGGGGCGGCCCGCTCCCGTGCCGGCAGCAGACTCGTCCCCGCGCGCAGCCGGCGGCCACCGATGAACAGCGCGGTGTCGATCGACTTCAGCAGCCGGTGCGACAGCGCGTCCCGGTCGGCCTGCCCGATCGCCTCCGCCACGGCGTCGGCGGCGGCCACGAACGCCTCGCGCACCTGCTGGCTCTGCCCGGTGGCCCGCATCGCCTGGTTGAGCCGGGCGGCACCGGCGACCACCGGGTAGTCGGTGGCCCGGACCGGCCGGTCGGCGGGGACGTCGACGACAGGTGGCCCGGCCTCGCCCGGCGTCGTGACCGGGTCGGCGTCCGACGGCGTGGTCGTGGCCTCCAGCCGCACCGGGCTGAACGCCGCGTCGCCGGAGAACGCGGCGGCGAGCTTGGTCAGCGTCTCCCGCAGCCGGGGATATCCGGCGACCACCGCCTCGTCGAGGCAGCCGATCGCCCGGTCGACGCCCAGCAGGACGTGCCGGTCGGAGTTGGCGGGGTGCCGTTGCCGCTGCCGCAGCATCGCCATGACCAGGGCGAACATCGCCTCGGCCACCGGCTCGTCGAGCTGGTCGGGGGTGAGTTCGGCACCGTCGACGAGCGCCCGCCCGTAGACGTTGCCGCCACCGCTGCCACGCAGGGTGGCGGTCAACGCGTTGCTCAGCGCGTGCCGGGTCGACCGGCCCAGGTCGTGCCAGAGGGTGCCGTCGTGTTCCTGCTGGGTGAGGATGCGCGCCTCGACCAGATGGTGGGTGGCCTGTGGGGTGAGCCCGCAGCCCATCGATTCGAGCAGCTCGGTGGAGAGCCACAACCCGTCGGTGATCGCCCAGGCGGTCAGCACGGCCAGCGCGCCGGGTCGGCCCCGCTCCCCGTCGCCGCCCGTCCACAGCGCGAAGCAGTCCACGTCCCGCAGTCCGGCGCCGACCGTGGCGGCCGAGCGGCGCAGCAGCGCGTCGATGAGGTGTTCGACGCCCGGCTGCTCGATCCGCTTGTTCAGCACGTCGTTGGCGAGTTCGTCGACCCCGTTGTGCAGTACCCCGGGCAGCCGGACCAGCTTGTCGTCCAGCTCCGTCCAGAGCCGACCCTCGGCGAGGCCGGTGATGGTCAGGCCGCCGCCGTACAGCGGGTCGGAGAGCACCTGGTCGACCAGCGCGGTGGCCTCGCCCTCGCTGAGTTCCCGCAGCTGGATCACCGGCAGGTAGCGCAGCCGGTTGTCGCCGCTGACGTGGACCTCCGCCCGGGTGGCGATGATGACCAGTGCCCGGTCGAACACCGACAGCTCCAGCAGCCGCTCCAGCTGCGCCCGGACCGCCTCCGGCCGGGTGCCCAACCGGGAACCCTCGACGAACAGGATCAGCCGCCGCCGGTGCAGCTGCCGCTGCAACTCCTCGACCAGGGTGGTCCGGACCGCCTCGGCGTAGTCCATGCCGTAGTCGGTGACGTCGTCGATGGTGACGTCGAGTTCCCGGGCGAGCACCCCGAGCACCGGCTCGGGCGCGCTGCTGTTGGGAATGTCCAGCCGCAGCAGCGCCACCTCGTCGAGCTGCCCGGCCTCCTCGGCGAAGCGGGCCAGCACCTCGTCGACGAAGTACCGCTTGCCGGCGTGCCGGGGCCCGACGACCGGCAGCACCGCCCCCTGCGGCAGACGCAGGCTGGCCCCGCCCCGGGCCAGCTCCGGGACCCGGCCGGCGAACGGCACCTGCCGGGCCGGCCAGGCGCTCTCGAAGCCGGACCGTTCACCCTGGTCGGCGGGGGAGCCGGCCGGCCGGCGGGGGAACGGCACCGGACGCCGCTGTGGCGGACGCCACGCCGGATTACGCACCCAGCCCCGGTCGAACTCGACAGGGCTGCGGGCCGGCGCGGGATAGCCTTCGCCGGCCAGCAGTTCCCCGGCCTCCCGCAGCACCTCCGTCGGGCTCAGCCACTCGGGCGCGTCGGCCCGGCCGCGCGTGAAGACCTCCAGCAGGGCCCGGGTGAACGGGGTGTGCAGCTCGTCCGGGCCGGCGTCGAGCGCCGGCCCGCTGCGCACGGCCGCCAGCAACTGCCAGCCGCTGAGCTCCTCGTCCACCCGGAACTGCTCCGCCGGCAGGGCCGCGCTGGCGTTGCCCGCGTGACAGCAGTCGAGGATCAGCAGCCGGTGCCGCGCGCCGGCGCCCTGTGCGGCGGCCACGAAACCCTCCACCGGGAACTCGGTGCCGGGGTTGTCGGTGGCCTCCCGGGGCAGCAGGCGCATCGACCGGCCCACCCGGACGGCGTGGCCGGCGTAGTAGACCACCAGCATGCCGTCCTCGCCGACGAGTTGGGCCGCGTCCTCGACGTAGCCGGCCAGGTCGTCGGCCGTGGGGTCGGGCACCACGGCGATCCGTCGCCTCGGCAGCCCCCAGACGGCGGGGTCGGCGAACGCCGTGGCCAGCGCCTCGATGTTGTCCCTGGCGGCGGGAACGGTCAGGGGCAGGTGGTCGTAGCGGCTGACCCCCAGCAGGACGGCACGGGACTTCGTCGGATCGAACCGTGGTTGGTACGCAGCGGTCACCGCAGGCCCTGTTGGAGCACCGCGATCACGTCCTCGGCCGAGCCGCTGGCCTCGATCTTCACCTCCCGGGTGCCGTCCGGGCTGTCGGTGAGGGTGACCGTGACGGTGGTGTCGCCACCCCGCCGGGCGCTGCGCCGGGCCTGGAACCAGTCGTACACCGCCTGGATCACCACGGGCAGCAGCACGTCCTGGCCGACGAACTCCAGCACCTCGGCGGCCCCGAGGGTGCCCGGCTCGGGTGCCCGGTGGACCAGCCGGACCCGGGCGTCGCGCAGCTCCGGATCGGCCACCAACTCGTCGCGAAGCTCGTGCACCGGCGACTCGTCGGAGTCCGAGACCGAGAAGATCAGACGCATGCCGCCATCATGGCCCATGCCGTCACGCGATGTCAGCCGCCGGACGCTGTCCTGTCGTCCTGTCGACACAGTCCCGCCGACCGTCCATGTCGGACCACCGCCCCGACCGAGTCCGGTGGGAATTGCGCAGCGGGCGGACGGTCCGATGTGGCTCCCGGGTGCGCGGGACGCCTGTGGTGCGGGCGTGGGCGGCGGCGGAGCGCCGGCTCAGGAGCCGGCGGGCCCGGTGTCGTCGGCGGGCGGGAACGCCAGCGCCACGGTCAGGTCGAGCACCGTGCCGGGCTCGTTCAGCCGGTCGCCGTACAGCTCGCGCAGCCGGCCCATCCGGTAGCGGACCGTCTGCGGGTGCACGAACAGGTCGGCGGCGACGTCGTCGCGGCGGCCCTGGTGCAGCAGCCAGGAACGCATCGTCTCGGCCAGCCGCGCGGCGGTCGCCGCCGGGAGCGTGGCCAGTGGCGCGAGCGCCTGGGCGCGCAGGTCGGCCAGCGCCTCCGGGTCGGTGTGCAGCACCAGCCGGGCGAGGTGCTGCTCGGTGTCCCACGCGGCGGCGTCCGCCGGTGACGGCAGGCCGAGGGCTAGCGCCTTCAGCACCCGCTCGTACGACCGGGCCACCGCGACCCAGGGCCGGGCCGGCCCGAGCACCGCGTGGTGCCCGTGCAGCGCCGTGGCGAGCTGCCGACGCCGCCCGCCGTGCATGTCCGGTACGAGCAGCAGCGCCCCCTCCTCGGCCCACTGCGCCCCGGGCAGTTCCTCGCCGCTCTCCAGGGTGTGCGCCGGGAGCACCGCGAGCACTCCGCGCAGGCTGCTGCGGGGCAGCACCACCACGGTCAGGGTCTGCGGCGGGGACCACTCGGCCCGTTCGGCGCTGCGCCGCAGCACCTCCTCCGGTTCCCCGGCGAGCAGTTGGTGGGTGAGCCGGTCCAGGTCGCGCCGCCGGGCCCGGCCGACGTTGGCCAGTTCGTCGGAGTGGCCCGCGACGCTGGCGGCGGAGAGTTCGTCGATGTAGGCGAACATCAGTTCGGCGAACTCGGCGACCGTCTCGGCGGACAGCCCGCTGCGCACGGTGGTGGTGGAGACCTCCCGCCAGGCCACCCGGGCCCCCACCCGGTAGGCGGCCAGCAACGCGTCCATGCTCCGCCCCGCCCGGGCCTCCCCGGCGCCCAGCGCGTACGCGGCCTCCAGCGCCCGAGCCAGCGGCGTGCTCGGGTCGGCCGCCGCGCCGGCCCGCTCGATGAGCTGGAGGAAGGTGCCCAACGCGATCCGTACCGCGTTCTCGATCTTCTCGCGCATCTGGCCGGTGAGGGTGCCGGAGTAGGCGGGCACCTCGGCGGTGATGGTGGTGACGGTGTGCGCGGCGACCATCGGCAGCCGGCCGCGTAACCGGGCGGCCACCGGCGCGTCGAGTTCCAGTCGGCCGCCCAGGTGGCTGGTCGCCCCCGATTCCGACATGTTGTTCCCTTCGAACAAGTTACCGCCTCCGATTCACCTTCCCCGGTCAAGATGTTATGCGAAAGTGCGAGGACCCTGGGTTCATGACCACCACCGTCCCGCCCCCTGCGGCGAAGACCACCGTCCGGGACCGGCTCCTGCGGTTGGCCGAGACGGTCACCACCCCGCTGCTGCCGGAGGACTACCTCGACCTGGTCGCGCCGCTGCGCGCCGGGGCCGCCCTGCGCGGGCGGATCGTCGCCGTCGAACCCGAGACCCGGGACGCGGCGACCCTCACCATCCGGCCCGGCCGCGACTGGCACGGCCACACCCCCGGCCAGTACGTCAGGCTCGGCGTCGACGTCGACGGGGTGCGCCAGTGGCGGGCCTACTCGTTGACCTCCGCCCCCGACCGCCCCGACCGCCTGATCAGCGTCACCGTCAAGGCCATCCCCGACGGCAGGGTCAGCAACCACCTGGTCCGGCGGACCCCGGTCGGCACCGTCGTCCAGCTCGACCAGGCGCTCGGTGACTTCGTCCTGCCCGACCCGGCCCCCGCCCGGGTGCTGTTCCTCACCGCCGGCAGCGGCATCACCCCCGTGATGGGCATGCTCCGCGCCGGCGTGCACGATCGTGCCGACGTGGTCGTGCTGCACTCCGCGCCGACCCCCGACGACGTCGTGTTCGGCCCGCAGCTGCGCGCGCTGGCCGCGCAGGGCGGCATCCGCCTGGTCGAGCGGCACACCGACCGGCACGGCCTGCTCGGCGTCGACGAACTGGCCACCCTGGTCCCCGACCACCTCGACCGGGAGACCTGGGCGTGCGGCCCGGTCGGCCTGCTCGACGCCGTGCAGCAGCACTGGACGGCGGCCGGCGTCGCCGACCGGCTGCACACCGAACGGTTCCGGCCGACGGTCCTCGCGCCCGGTGAGGGCGGCACCGTCACCTTCACCCGCACCGGCCTCACCCTCGCCGCCGACGGCGGCACCCCGATCCTCGACGCCGGTGAGGCCGCCGGCGCGCTGATGCCGTCCGGCTGCCGGATGGGCATCTGCTACGGCTGCGTCCTGCCGCTGCGCCAGGGCGCGGTGCGGGACCTGCGCACCGGGGAACTCACCACCGCCGTCCCCGGTGACGGCGTGCTCATCCAGACCTGCGTGTCGGCGGCGGCCGGTACCTGCGACATCGATCTCTGACCGGAGGCCGGACGTGACCGTCATCCAGCACAAGCCCGTCAACCCGATCGCCCACCTGAGCGCCGAGGACATCGAGACGCTCGGCAGGGAACTCGACGCCATCCGGGACCGGGTGCTCGCCGAGCGTGGCGCGAGCGACGCGGCCTACATCCGCAAGGTGATCAAGACCCAGCGGACCCTGGAGATGGGCAGCCGCGCGGTGCTGCTCTTCTCGCTCTTCCCGCCGGCCTGGGTGGTGGGCACCGCCGGCCTGGCGGTGGCCAAGATCCTGGAGAACATGGAGATCGGCCACAACATCCTGCACGGCCAGTACGACTTCATGCGCGACCCGAAGATCCACTCCACCACCTGGGAGTGGGACCACGTCTCCCCGGCCGACCAGTGGAAGCACTCGCACAACCAGCTGCACCACACGTACACCAACGTGCTGGGCAAGGACAACGACCTCGGGTACGGCATCATGCGCGTCGACGAGGACCAGAAGTGGTACCCGATGCACCTCGGCCAGCCGCTGTGGAACTTCGTCAACGCCTGCTTCTTCGAGTACGGCATCGCCGCGTACGACCTGGAGCTGGGCCGCAACCTGCGCAAGGGCCGGCACCGGACCCCCGAGTTCCGGGCCCGGCTGCGCGCCGTCGGCCGCAAGATCCGCCGCCAGGTGCTCAAGGACTACGTCATCCACCCGCTGCTGTCCGGCCCGTCCTTCCTCACCACCCTGGCCGCGACCTTCACCGCCAACCTGATCCGCAACCTGTGGAGCCACTCGGTGATCATGTGCGGCCACTTCCCCAGCGGGGTGGAGACGTTCTCCAAGACCTCGATCGAGGGCGAGACCCGGGGCGAGTGGTACCTGCGGCAGATGCTCGGCTCGGCCAACATCAGCGGCAGCCGGCTGCTGCACATCATGACCGGCAACCTGTCCTTCCAGATCGAGCACCATCTCTTCCCCGACCTGCCCAGCAAGCGCTACCAGGAGATCGCCCCGCAGGTACGGGCGCTGTTCGACAGGTACGGGCTGACCTACACCACGGGCCCGCTGCCCAAGCAGGTCGCCTCCGCCTGGTGGAAGGTCATCCGGCTCTCCCTGCCCAACCGGGAGACCGCCCCGCCGGCCGCCGACGAACCCCCGGCCCGGGTCCTCGCCACCTCCGGCGTCTGAGCACCGTCCGACGCCGGCCGGGCACAGCGCCCGGCCGGCGTCGAACGGTCAGCCGTCCCCGTCGACCCGGATCACCTCGGCCGCCGGGCGGCGCGGCGCCGCCGGTGGCCCGTCAGCAGCCGGTCCAGCGCACCGGGGTGAGCCGGTCGGTGGTGGTCCAGCCGACCGCCGTGCCGGTGTCGGTGACCGCCCGCGCCTGCACGTCGGGGAACCCGGCGACCGCCCCCGGCAGCGGCGTCACCCCGTCGGCGTGCCACACCGCCCGCAGGCCGAGCAGCACCCCACCGGCGGTCACGTCCTGCACCGGTCCCACCGCCGGATCGACGACGGTGGCCTTCCCGGTGCTCAGCTCCCACCGCACCGGGCTCCGGTCCCCGTCGGGGTCGTCGCCGGTGGTGCCGGCCGCCCACCCGCCCCGGGCCGCGAGCACCCAGGCGTTCGGCCGACCGGGCACGGTGAGCCGGACGAGGTGCCCGTCGGGGCGGCGCACCCAGCCGGCGTAGGACGACGAGCCCGCCGACACCCGGGCGTTGCCGACCACGGTGCCGTCGTCCAGCACCGTGACGGCGGCCCCGTCGGGCGGGGTGTCGATCGTCTCGACCGTGCCCGGCCGGTCCGCCGGCCAGCGCAACGCGATCGTGCGCTCGGTCGCCTCCACCGCGCCGTACCCCACGACGTCCCCGCGCCCGTTGATGCCGGTGGCCCAGGCACCCGAGACGCTCCCCGGGACGGGCAGGTCGGTCAGCCGGCCGTTCTGGTAGCGCCACGGCCGCTGCACGGCGGTGACGTAGGCGTTGCCGATCACCACGCCGGCGCTGTTGACGCCCACCACGTCCTCGGCCAGCGCGGTGTCCACGGCGGTGCCCCGGGCACCCTGCCAGAGCAGCAGCACCGGCTCCCACACCCCGTCGGTGATCCGGGTGCCGATGCCGGCGACGTACCGTCCGGTCGGGTCGACGGCCGTGGCCCGGCCGTGGGTCACCCCGGCGGGCAGGGGCAGCGGATGCAGCGCGCACAAACGCAGGCCGTCCCGGCGTGGTCCGGCGGGGGCGGTGCCGGGCAGGCCCAGTACGGCGGTCAGCAGGCCGACGGCGGCTACGGCGAGCAGGCGGTGACGGATCATGGTGGCTCCCATCGGACGTGGTGCGGGACCGCGCCCCGGCCCGTCGTGTCCGGCCCGCCGATGGGTGGGCGCGGGCAGGTCGTGCGGTGTGGCCGACCCGGCGGACCGGGCGTCGGTGACGCCTGTATGACGGTCGAGCCGGGCACCGGGTTACGGGCTGTCCGGAACGCGACCGCCCCCATCCCGTACCGCCCGCGCCCCGGCGGCCCGCGCGGTGTCCCGACCGGGCGCACCGCACGCCGGACGGGACGGCGGCGGGTGGCCCGCCCGTGCGGGATCATGGGGGGACCGGCGGAGGGAGTGCGATGGCCTACCTGTTCCTGCTGATCGCGATCGGTGCCGAAGTGGCCGGCACCAGCCTGCTCAAGGCGACGCAGGGGTTCACCCGGCTCTGGCCCACGGTCGGGCTGGCCGTGGCCTACCTGACGGCCTTCGGCATGCTCGCGCTGGCGGTCCGGGACATCCCGGTCGGGGTGGCGTACGCGATGTGGTCCGGGCTCGGCACCGCCGCGATCGTCGCCATCGGCGCGGCCTTCCTCGGCGAGCCGCTGAGCCTGACGAAGGTGGTCGGAGTGGGTCTGATCATCGGGGGAGTGGTCGTCCTCAACCTCGGTGGGGCGCACTGAGCCGGCCGCCCCGGTGCGGGGTCGGCCGGCCGCGGCGCGACTGCTAGCGGCGGCCCGCGGAATGCCTGTGCATCACCTGCCGCCCCCGCACGAACGCCAGCACGATCACCACCAGCAGCGCGACGAGGCCGATGATGGCCAGCCAACGGACCGCCTCCAGCAGCAGCCCGAGCAGGATGAGCGCGCCGCCGACGACACCGACGACCCAGAGCATGGCCCGCATGTCCACCTCCCGTGACTCACTGACCGGGCAGCCTTCCCGTTCCGGGCCGCCCTATGCCCCGCACGGGCACAGGGGGTCAGTGCGGGTCGGGCCGCCGGTGGGCGACGTAGACGGTGTTGGCGGACTCCCCGCCGGTCAGCGGGTTGGCGAACGGGACGACGTGCGCCTGCCAGGTGGTGAACACCTCGGCCAGGACCCGGCCGAACGCGTCGTCCGGCGGATCGTCCGACCAGAGCGCGAACACCCCGTCGGGCAGCAGCAGGTCGGCGAGCCGGCGCAGTCCCTCGGGGGTGTAGAAGGCGGCGTGGCTGGGGTGCAGCACGTTGCGTGGGGAGTGGTCGACGTCGAGCAGCACCGCGTGGAACCGGCGGCCCGGCTGGTCCGGGTCGAGACCGGTGCCGTCGGCGACCGCGGCGAAGAAGTCCGCCCGGACGAAGCGGGTCCGTGGGTCCGGGGCGAGACCGGCGGCGAAGGGGAGCAACTGCCGGCGGTGCCAGTCGATGACGTCCTCGATCGTCTCCACCACCAGCACCGTGCGTACCCGGGCGTCCTCCAGCGCGGTCCGGGCGGTGTAGCCGAGGCCGAGACCGCCGACCACCACGTCGAGCGGCCCGTCGCCCAACGGGGCCAGCCCCAGGCGGGCCAGTTCGATCTCGGCGACCGGGAAGAGGCTGGACATCAGGTACTCGTCGTCGAGCTTCACCTCGTAGACGTCCACGTCGAGCGCGGGTTCCCGCCGCCGGCGCAGGCTGATGGCGCCGATCGGGGTCTCCCGCCAGGCCAGTTCCTCGAATCGCACGCCCACCGGGCCGTCCCTCCACCGTCGTCGTGCCGGGATGCTACCGGGACGACCGGTTCGCCAGTGGCATCGGCGCGCGGTGGCACCCGTCCGCCGGGCCGGGGAGGCGTCGCGGGGCGGTGGCGGCCCCCGCCGGGCCACCACGCAGGGTCCCCAGGACATCGACGCAGCGCATATCCTGTCCGCCGAGGACTCGCGGAAGGGACGCCATGCCGTCGCGGCAGGACCAGCTCCACTCCTACCAGTTCACCGTGCAGCGGGCCGTCGCCGCCCTGGTCATGCGGGAGACCGACCCGGCGCGGTCACCGTTTCGCCGGCTGGCCGGCGCCGGGCTGGCCAGCGTCCTGGTGGCGGCGATCGGGCTGGGCGGCTGCGCCCTCTACGGCCTGTTCGTCGGGGGCGGGTCGACGTGGCGCGACACCGGCGCGGTGATCGTCGAGAAGGAGTCCGGGGCCCGGTTCGTCTACCGCGACGGCCTGCTGCACCCGGTGCTCAACTACGCCTCCGCGCTGCTGATCGTCGGGGCGGACCGGTCCCGGACGGTCCTGGTGTCCCGCCGGTCCATCGAGGGGGTGCCGCGCGGGCTGCCGCTGGGCATCGCCGACGCCCCGGACTCGCTGCCGGCCGCCGGGCGGCTGTCCACCGCGCCGTGGACGGTCTGCTCGCGGGAGCCGGCCGACCCGGCGCGCGCCGTACCCCGTTCGGCATTGCTGATCGGCTGGGAGGCGACCGGTGGGCGACCGCTCACCGAGGAGGCGGTGCTGGTCCGGCACCCCGACGGCGGGCTGCACCTGATCTGGCACCAGCGCCGGCACCTGCTGCGCGACACCGCCCGGGTGCTCGCCGCGCTGGCGACCACCCGGGAACGCGCGGTCCCCGCCGCTCCGGCGCTGCTCAACGCCTTGCCGGCGGGCGTCGACCTGGCTCCGCCGTCGCTGGCCGGGCTCGGCGAGCCCTCGTCCGGGGTCACCGACGCCACGGTCGGGGACGTCTTCCTGGTCCGCAACTCCGGCGGTGGCCGGCAGTACGCGGTCGCCGGGCGCGACGGCCTGGCCGGCATCACCGAACTCCAGGCGGCGCTGCTGATGGCCCGCACCGGTCAGGACGAGCCGGCCCCGATCAGCCTGGGCCGGTTCGCCGCGTCGCCCAAGCTGCCCGATCTGGTGCCGACCGGGCCGACCGCGCCACCACCGGCACCGCCCCGCCTGGCCGGCGTCGACGGCGGCGCACTCTGCGCCCGGATCGGCGACGACGGCACGGTCGGCGAGGTGCGGATCGACCCGGTCGTGCCGGATCTCACCGCCGCCCGCAGCACCGACGCCCCGGCTGGCGTGCGCGCCGACCAGGTGCTGGTCGAGCCGGGGCGCGGCGCGGTGGTCGAGTCGGTGGCCGCGCCGGGCGCCGACGGCGGGACCGTGTCGGTGGTCACCGACCTGGGCCGCCGCTACGTGCTCGCCGACGAGGGGGTGCTCGGCATGCTCGGCTACCGGGGGGTCACCCCGATCCGGCTCCCCGCCGGCCTGGTCAGCCTCGTTCCCGCCGGCAGCACCCTCGATCCGGTCGCCGCCCGGGCGGTCGCCGCCCCGTCCTGACCTGCGGCGTCCGGCGCGCTCCCGGGGAGGTGGGTCAGTCGGTGGGGCGGCGTAGCAGGCTGACGGCGAAGTCCGCCTCGTCCCGCCAGGGGCGCAGGTCCCAGGTGGCGAAGCGCTGTTCGAGCCGCAGGCCGGCGGCGGCCAGGTCGCTGTCGAAGTGGTCGAGCCGGTAGCCCCGGTCGAGGCCGAAGCCGACCAGCACCACCCCGTCCGGGCGCAGGTGGGCGGCGATCCGGGTCAGCACGGCGGGTTCGGTGCCGGCGGCGACGAAGGCCATCACGTTGCCGGCGACCACGGCGGCGTCGAACGGCTCCGGCTCGCCGTCGCCGGCGAGGTCCAGCGTGGCGAGGTCGGCGACCAGCCAGCGGGGCCCGGGATGGTCGGTGCGGGCCGCCTCGACCAGGGCGGGATCGGCGTCGACCCCGACCACCCGGTGCCCCCGCGCGGCGAGCGCGGCACCGACGCGTCCGGTGCCGCAGCCGGCGTCGAGGATGCGCGAGCCGGGGGCCACGACCGCGTCGACCAGGCGGGCCTCACCGGCCAGGTCGGCCCCCTCGGCGGCGAGCCGCCGGAAGCGGTCGATGTACCACTGGGAGTGTTCGGGGCCGGTCTCGGTCGCCCACCGGGTCGGGTTGGTCATGCCGCCACGGTAACCGGCAGGCCCGGCGTGCCGGGCGGGCCACGGCACTCCCGCCGTGCCCGGGGACCCGGAGCGGGACCCGGGCCGGTCGCGGCGGGCTCAGGGCAGCTGGGCCACCGTGACGAACTCGTTGTAGGTGAAGACCTTGCCCATCGACCGGGGGAAGGGGAAGGAGTACTGCTTCACCACCGTCATGCCGAGATCCCGGGCGGCCTGCGCGGCCTCGTCGAACCCGACGAACCGGACGTGGGTCGCGTCGCTGGCGTAACCCCGCTCCTGCGGGGTGATGAAGACCGCCGTGCCGCCGGAGCGCAGGAACGGCAGGTAGCTGGAGATGACCTCCAGGGCCGCCTCGGCGGGCAGGTGCTCCAGCAGGTGGGCGGCGAGCAGCGCGTCGAAGGCGCCGGGCCGGGCGTGCGGGGACTGGTGGAACTCCTCGATCGTGTACGCCTCCAGCCCGGCGGCCCGCGCGTGCGCCACCGAGGTGGGGTTGTGGTCCACCCCGACCGCGCCCTCGCCCAGGTTGGCCAGGTTGCGGCCGAGGCCGCAGCCGACGTCGAGGGTACGCCCCAGGTCGAGCCGCTGGAGGTTCCACCGGTAGGGCGCCTGCACGTCGAGCACCTGCTTCCAGCGCGCGCCACCGAGGCGTTGCAACCGCTGGGTGTACTCCTCACCCTCGGTGCCCGCCGCGGTGTCCTGCTCTGCTCGACTCATCGCCGGCCTCTCTGCCCGTCGCGGAAACGTCGCCACCCGGCGCGCGTGCGGAGGCACACCACCGGCCGTCGGGTGCCCGCGCCGACGCGGACACCCGACAGATGCTACGGACCCGGGCGGCCATCGTCAGCCCCCACCGGCGGCGGGTCGACCCTGGTGACGCAGGGTGGTATGGGGTTCGACCCTGGGTGCCGGCCGGGGTGACGCCGTGCCCGGGAGTCAGGCGACGCCGGCCGGGGTGACGCCGCCGGCCCGCAGCGCGGCCAGCGGGGCGTCGTCGACGGCGTAGCCGAGCGCGTCGACCACCTCGACCACGCCGCTGACCTGCGCGCTGAGGCGCAACGCCAGGTGCACGGCGGACCACCGGTCCAGCTGGCCGGTGAGGGTGACCACACCGCCGTGCACGGTCACCTCGACCGTGCCGTCGGGCACCCCGATCACCCGGCGCAGCACGTCGGTGACGATGTCGCGGCGGATGTCGGCGTCCGGCCGGAGGTGGACCCGCAGCAGGTCGCCCCGGGTGACGATGCCGACGAGACGGCCCAGGTCGTCGACGACGGGTAGCCGCTTGACGCCCCGCCGGTCCATGGTCCGGGCGGCCTGTGCCAGGGGCGCGCCGGGGGAGACGGTGACCGCCGGTGCGGTCATCAGGTCCCCGGCCAGGGTGGCGGTGGCCGGGGGCAGGACCGGATCGGGGCGGGCCGGAGGTCCCGGGTGGTCGGGCGACCCTAGGATGGCGGGGGCCCACGGCTGCGGCAACCCACCTGACCTGGCGTTAAGGTGCTGTCCACGATGGAAAATAGCCGGTTTGCAGGCTCTTTCACCGCAAAATTACTTGTCGGTAGATACTTAGGCTGAAACTCCTTTTCGCGCTAGGGGGATGATCGGCCGATTTTCGCCGTCCGATCTTCAGGGGGTGGTGGGCCCTTCGGTCCGACTCCGATCGATGATCTTTCCTCGGCTGGATGTCGTCCTATTCTGCTTCCATTGTGAAGTCCTGGGGGGGATCATGATCACAATTGGCTGTTCCCGCGCGGCTGCCCACAGTGGAGCCGAGCCGATCCGCTGACATGGCGCAACCGACGATCATCCAACAGTTCGCCGAGGTCTCGGCCACCCGTACCGACCACCCGGCGATCCTCGGCGAGACCCACGAGGTCAGCTACGCCGCCCTGGCCGCCACCGTCGGCGGGCACGCCGTCGCGCTCACCGCAGCCGGCGTCCGCCCCGGCGACCGGGTCGCTCTGCTCACCGGGCACGGCGCCGCCACCATCGCCGCCGTCCTCGGCACCCTCGCCGCCGGTGGCGTGTACGTGCCACTGGACCCCGGGTTCCCGGTCGACCGGCTCCGGCACATGCTTGCCGCCGCCGACGTACGCGTCATCGCCTGCGCCCCCGACCACCGCGACCTCGCCGAGGCCCTCTGCGCCACCCGACCCGGCACCGCCGTGCTGGTCCTCGACCCGACCGCCACCGCCGGGCTGCACCCCCTCCCGGTCGACCCCGACAGCCCGGCCTACGTGCTGTTCACCTCCGGCTCCACCGGCACCCCCAAAGCCGTCGCGCAGACCCACCGCAACCTGCGGCACGTCGTCGACAACCAGATCCGCACCCTGGCGATCGGCCCGACCGACCGGCTCAGCCTGCTCGCCTCGTTCAGCTTCGACGCGGCCATCCCCGACCTCTACCCGGCCCTGCTCACCGGGGCCGCCGTCGTCCCGGTCGACCTGCGGCGGCACGGCCTCTCGTACGCCGTCGGGCAGCTCGCCCGGCACCGGGTCACCGTCTACCACTCCACCCCGACGGTCTACCGGTTCCTGCTCGACACCCTCGGCGAGCGGCGGCTGGACAGCATCCGGGTGGTGCTGCTCGGCGGCGAGCAGGCCACCGCCGCCGACGCCGCCCGGGGCCGCGACCGGTTCGCCCCGGGATGCGTGCTGGTCAACGGCTACGGCGCCACCGAGATGACGTTCGCGGCCCGGCACGCGCTGCCGCTGGCCGAAGCCGACCCGACCGGCACCGGCCCGCTGCCGATCGGCACGGCGCTGCCCGGCTACACGCTGCGGCTGGCCGACTCCGGCGAGATCGTGGTGCACAGCCCGCACCTCGCCCCCGGCTACCTCGGCCAGCACAGCGACCGGTTCGGCGTCGACCCCGACGGGACGCCCACCTACGCCACAGGCGACCTGGGCGCGTTGCTGCCCGGCGGGGAGCTGCTCTGCCTCGGCCGGCTCGACCGCCAGGTCAAGGTCCGTGGGTTCCGGGTCGAGCTGACCGAGGTCGAGGCGGCCCTCGCCGCGCAGCCCGGCGTCGCCGCCGTCCGCGCCATCGCCCGCGACGGGACACTGCTGGCGTACGCCGTGCCGGCCGGCGGCCATCTCGACCCGGCGGCGCTGCGCGCCGCCCTCGCCCGACGGCTGCCCGACTACGCGCTGCCCCGCGCTGTGCTGGTCCTCGACGCGTTCCCGCTCACCGTCACCGGCAAGATCGACGAGCTGGCGCTGCCCGACCCGCCCCGGACGGTCCCCGCCGGACAGGAGCCGGCCACCGACACCGAGCGGGCCGTGCACGACATCTGGTGCACGGTGCTCGGCCGCGACGCCGTCGGCCGGCAGGAGAGCTTCTTCGACGCCGGCGGACAGTCCCTGCTGCTCGGCCAGGTGCAGCAGCGCATCGCCGCCCGGTTCGGCACGACGCTGCCCATGGTGCGGCTGTTCGCCCACCCGACGATCGCCGCCCAGGCCCGGCTGCTCGACCCGGGCGTCGACGGGCCGCCGGCCCGGGCGGAACGCACCGTCCCCGTCCCCGCGCCGACCCTGCCCACCCCGACCGCGCCGCCGGTCGCCGCCCGCGACTACACCGGCGACGAGATCGTGGTGGTGGGCCTCGCCGGCCGGTTCCCCGGCGCACCCGACGCCGCCACCTTCTGGTGGAACGTCTGCGCCGGGGTCGACTCGGTGCACGACCACTCCGACGCCGAGCTGGCCGCCCTCGGCATCGGGCCGCGGCTGCGCGCCGACCCCCGGCACGTACGGGCCACCGGCCGGCTCGACGGGGTCACCGACTTCGACGCCGAGTTCTTCGCCATGGGCGACGAGGAAGCCGCCCGCACCGACCCCCAGCACCGGCTCTTCCTGGAGACCGCGTGGGAGGCGCTGGAGGACGCCGGGCACGACCCGACCCGCTTCCCCGGACTGGTCGGCGTCTACGCGGCCACCTCCGCCAACCGCTACTTCCTGTTCCACCTGATGGACAACCCGGCCGTGGTCGGCGACGTCGACCCGGACGACTGGGAAGCCCGGCTCATCGGCCGGCAGGCCACCGACCACCTGCCCGGCCAGGTGGCGTACCGGCTCGGGTTGACCGGGCCGGCGGTGGCCGTGCAGAGCGCCTGCTCCAGCTCCCTGGTCGCGGTCTGCGTCGCCGCCCAGAGCCTCGCCGACTACCAGTGCGACATCGCCCTCGCCGGCGGGGTCAACGTCACCTGGCCCCGCTACCGGGCCACCCCCGGCGGGCTGGCCTCCCCGGACGGCCGCTGCCGCGCCTTCGACGAGGCCGCCGCGGGCTCCGGTTTCGGTTCCGGGGTCGGCGTGGTCGCGCTGCGCCGGCTCGCCGACGCCCAGGCCGACGGGGACCGGATCTACGCCGTCCTGCCCGGCTGGGCGGTCACCAACGACGGCCCCGACCGGGCCGGCTTCGCGGTGCCCGGACCCGCCGGCCAGGCCGCCGCCGTCGCGAACGCCCTGGCCGCCGCCGAGGTCGCCCCCGGCGAGGTCCGCTTCATCGAGGCCCACGGCAGCGGTACGCCGCTGGGCGACGCCATCGAGGTCGCCGCCCTGCACGAGGTGTACGGCGGAGCCGCCCCCGCCGAGTCCTGCGCGCTCGGCGCGGTGAAGACCAACATCGGTCACCTCGACGCCGGGGCCGGCATCGCCGGGCTGATCAAGACGGTGCTCGCCGTCCAGCACGGGGTGATCCCGCCCAACCTGCACTTCACCCGCCCGCACCCCGAGATCGACCTGGCCGGCGGCCCGTTCTACGTGCCGACCAAGGCGCGGGACTGGCCGGACGCGCCGCGCCGGGTGGCCGGGGTCAGCGCGTTCGGGCTCGGCGGCACCAACGCGCACGTGGTCGTGGAACAGCCGCCACCTGCCGTACCGGCCGAGCCGTCGCCCCCACGGGCCTGGCTGCTGCCGGTGTCGGCACGTACCCCGCAGGCGTTGCGGGCGGCGCTGACCCGGCTGCGGCACCACCTCGCCGGCGTCGGACCGGCGCTGCCCGAGGTGGCCGCCACCCTGGCGCTGGGCCGGCGGTCCTTCGCCAGGCGGGCCGCCGTGGTGGCCGCCGACCTGGCCGAGGCGGTCGCCGGACTGGACGAACTGCTCGCCACCGACGCCACCGTGGCCGGTGCGCCGGGGGCGCTGCGTGACCTGGCCGCCGGCTGGGTGGCCGGCCGCGACGTCGACTGGGCCGCGCTGCACCCCGAGGGCGCCGTCCGGCGCACCGGACTGCCCGGCTACCCCTTCCAGCGCCGGCGGCACTGGATCGACCCACCGCAGAGAGGCGCACGGTGAACTGGTACGTCTCGCCCGGAAGCCGACCCCAGGCACCGGCGCAGTTGTTCTGCCTGCCGTACGCCGGGGGCGGAGCCAGCGCGTTCCGCCGCTGGCAGCAGGAGGCCGGCCCCGACGTGGAGGTGCTGCCGGTGCAGCTGCCCGGCCGGGAGAACCGGATCGGCGACGACCCGGACTTCACCGTCGCGGAGCTGGCCACCGCCATCGCCGACCGGGCCGACCGCCCGTACGCGATCTACGGGCACTCGATGGGCGGGCGGCTCGGCTTCGAGGTGGTCCGGGAACTGCGCCGGGCCGGCCGGGAGCTGCCCGTGCGGCTGTACGTCGGCGGTGCCCGCGCCCCGCACGTCACCGCCGTGAGTTTCTTCGACGGACTGTCCCGGGTGGACGACGACGAACTGCTGCGCCGACTCGCCGCCGGCGGTGGCCTGCCCGACGGCCTGCTGGACCACCCGGAGCTGGTGGAACTGCTGCTGCCGTTGCTGCGCGCCGACTTCGGCCGGGTCGACAGCTACCGCTACCTGCCCGAAGCGCCGCTGCCGGTGCCGGTGGTGGCGTTCGCCGGGCGGCACGACCTGGCGGTCAGCCGGGAACAGAGCGCCGCCTGGGCCGAGCACACCGCCGCCGGCTTCACCCTGCACGAACTCGACGGCGGCCACTTCTTCCTGCACGACCGGCTGCCCGAACTGCTGCGGCTGATCCGCGCCGACCTGACCACCGCTGACGCAGCACCCGCCCACGCCGTCGCAGCACCCGCCCACCCCGACGCGACCCCGGCCGTCGGCGCGGCTGCGGCCCCGGCTCGGGGCGGGATCGGCGGCCACCGGGTGCCGCTGGGCGACACCGGCTGGTCGGTGTGGCGCGACGCGATCCTGCGCGGCACCGGCTTCCCCGCCGACGGGCTCACCCGCTTCGCCGCCCCGCAGGTCGCCGCAGCCGCCGACGACCTGCTCGACGGCGACCCCACACCGGACCGGTTCGACAAGGAGTTCGCCGAGGCGGTCCGCGCCGCCGCGCACCGGTGCAGCGAACTGGCCGCCGACCCGCTGCTGCGGGAGGCGGTCACCTGGCAGAACCGGGGCGCGCTGGTCGCCCTGGACGGGCTGGCCCGCAGCGGCGGCGACGCGGCCCGCAACGTGCGCCGCCGCGACCGCGAGCGGGCGCTGCTCAAGTACTGGCAGCGCTACGCCGGCAAGAACGAGACGGTCGGCTTCTTCGGCCCGAGCTGCTGGGTCACCGTCGACCCGCAGCAGCCGGAGGTGGCCCGCGTCGAGCACGGCGCGGCGCTGACCCGCCGCCGGTGGGTCTGGTTCGAGTCGTGGGCGCTGTCGGCGTACGCCGACCGGATCGGCACCGACCCGGCGGTCCGCCGCTGGTGGCCGCCCCGGCTCTGCGCCCAGCTCAGCGTCCGGGGCCGGGAGGTGTGGCGGCCCGGCCGGCCACCGGTCCCGCTGTCCCCGGTGGAGGCCGCGCTGCTCGCCGCCGTCGACGGCCACCGGCCGGCGTACGACCTGGTGGCCGACCCGACCGTCGGGCTGCGCCGGCCCGAGGACGGCTACGCCCTGCTGGACCGGCTGGTGGCCCGGGAACTGCTCACCTGGGACGCCGCCCTGCCGGTCAGCCCCGACGCCGAGCCGGTGCTCTCCGCCCGGATCGCCGCGATCGGCGACGAACCGGCCCGGCTGGCCGCACAGGCCGGCTGGGACCGGCTGCGGGCGGCCCGCGACGCCGTCGCCGCCGCGGCCGGCGACCCCGACCGGCTGCGGGTCGCCCTCGACGAACTGGACGACACCTTCACCGCGCTGACCGGGGCCGCCCCCCGCCGCCGCGAGGGCCAGATGTACGCCGGCCGCACCATCTGTTACGAGGACACCAGCCGGGACCTCGACGCGGTCTTCGGCGCACCCCTGCTGGCCGACCTCGCCGCCCCGCTCGACGTGCTGCTGCGTGCCGCGCGCTGGCTGGTGCAGGCGCTGGCGCAGGCGTACGACGCGGTGTTCCGCTCGCTCTACGAGGAGTTGCGCGCCGAGGCCGGTGACGGCCCGGTCGCCCTGTCCGACCTGTGGTTCCTGGTCCAGGGCCTGTTCTGGGGCGAGGGGGAACGGCCGGTCGACGCGGTGGCCGCCGAGTTCGCCGCCCGCTGGGCCGGACTGTTCGGGCTGGACACCCGGCCCGCCGACGCCGGGGTCGTCCGGCTGCGGGTCACCGACCTCGCCGACCGGGTCGACGCGACCTTCCCCGCCGCCCGACCCGCCTGGTCCAACGCTCTGCTGCACAGCCCCGACCTGCAGATCTGCGCCACCGACGTGGACGCCCTGCGGCGCGGGGAGTACACCGTCGTGCTGGGCGAACTGCACGCCGGCTGGTCGTCGTTCGACTGCTCGGTGTTCACCCCCGCGCACCCGGACGTGGAGCGGCTGCGCGCCGCGCTCGCCGAGGACCTCGGCGCGCGACGGGTCCGGCTGCTGTTCCCGACCGACTGGCCGCGCCGGACCAGTCGTACCGCCGAGGCGCTGACCGGCCCGACCGACAGGCACCTGGCGTTCCTGCCCGCGCCCGGTGGCGACCCGGCCCGGCTGCTGCCCACGGTGGACCTCACCGTCACCGACGAGCGGGGCGAACTGGTCGCGACCGCCGGCGACGGGCAGCGGTGGCCGCTGGTGGAGATCTTCGCCGAGTTGCTCAGCGCCCACGCCGTCGACGGGTTCAAGCTGGTCGCCGCCGCGCCCCGTACGCCCCGGATCGTGCTGGACAACCTGGTGGTGGCGCGTGCGACGTGGCGGACCACCGTCGGGGAGTGCGGATTCGCCGACGCGCGTGGGGAACGCGACCGCTACCTCGCCGTCCGGGCCTGGCGGCGGCAGCTGGGCCTGCCGGAGCAGGTCTACGTCAAGCTCGGCACCGAGACCAAGCCCTGCTTCGTCGACCTGAGCAGCCCCGCCTTCGCCAACATGCTCTGCGCCATGGTCCGGGCCGCCCGGGTCGACGGCGGCGACGGGGTCTCCCTGGTGGTCAGCGAGATGCTGCCCACCCCCGACCAGGCGTGGGTGCCCGACGCCGCCGGCCGGCGCTACTTCAGCGAGCTGCGGTTGCAGATCGTCGACGCCCCCGCCGGGGAGGCCACCCGATGAGCCACCTGATACCCCTGGGCGGCACCGGCTGGTCGGTGTGGCGGGACGTGGTGCTGCGCAGCGCCGGCTTCCCCGCCGCCGGGCTCGACCGGTTCGCCGCCCCCGACACGGCCGCCGCCGCCGACGGTGTGCTCGCCGGTGAGGTCCCGCCGGAGGTCTTCGGCAAGCTCCTCGGCGCGGCCCTCCTGGAGTCCTCGACCGCCGCCGGGGAGATCGCCGCCGACCCGCTGCTGCGGGAGGCGATCACCTGGCAGAACCCGGACATGCTGGCGGCGCTGGACGGGCTGCTGCGCACCGATCCGGCGGTGCGCAACTCCCCCCGCCGCAAACGCGAGGCCCGCCTGCTGCGCTACTGGCAGCGGTACTGCGGAAAGGCCGAGACGATCGGCTTCTTCGGCCCGGTCTGCTGGGGCGTGTTCGACCCCGCCCACCCGGGCGTCGAGCTGCGCCCCGGCCCGACCCTGGTCACCCGCCGACAGGTGTTCTTCGAGGCGTGGGCGCTGACCGAGTACGCCGACCGGCTCGCCGACGACCTCGCCGTACGCCGGTGGTGGGCCCCGATGCGGCAACCGCACCTGACCGTCGAGGACCGCCGGCTGCGCCGGCCGCTGCACCCGCCGATCACGCTGACCGCCACCGAGGCCCGGCTGTTGGCCGACTGCGACGGCCGGACCCCCGCCGTCGAGCTGGTCCGGCGGCTGCACGCCGACGGGCTCGTGCACCGCGTCGACGACGGCTACCTGCTGCTGGACCGCTGGGTCGAGCGGGGACACCTCTCCTGGGGGGCCAACCTGCCGGTCAGCCCGGACGCCGAACGGGTGCTCGCCGACCGGATCGCCGCGATCGGCGACGACACGGCCCGCGCCGCGGCCGCCGCCGGGTTCGACAGGCTGCGGACGGCCCGGGACGAGGTCGCCGCCGCCGCCGGTGACCCGGACCGGCTCGCCGCCGCGCTGGCCCGCCTCAACGCCGAGTTCACCGCCGTCACCGGCCGGCCCGCCACCCGCCACCGTGGCCAGATGTACGCCGGCCGCACCGTCTGCTACGAGGACTCCGCCCGGGACCTGGAGTTCCGCCTCGGCGCGCCGGTCCTCGACGCGCTGGCCGCCCCGCTGGCAGTGGTGTTGCAGGCCGCCCGCTGGCTGACCGCCGAGATCGGCGTCGGGGTCAGCGCCCTGCTGGCCGAACTCCACGACGAGCTGGCCGCCGACGGGCCGGTCCGGCTGGCCGACATCTGGTCGCTGGCCCAGGGCACGCTTGTCGCCCCGCATGGGCCGGTCGCCACCGCGGGGGCCGAACTCACCGAGCGGTGGGCCCGGCTGTTCGGCCTGCGGGACCTGCCGGCGGACTGCGTCGAGCTGCGGCTGTCCGCCGCCGACCTGGCCGGGCAGGTGCCCACCGTCTTTCCCGCCGACCGGCCCGGCTGGCCGTCGGCCCGGCTGCACAACCCCGACGTGCAGATCGCCGCCGCCTCCCCGCAGGCGTTTGCGCGGGGAGAGTTCCTGCTGGTCCTCGGCGAGCTGCATCCGGCCGCGATCGCCTTCGACAGCGCGGTGCTCAGCATGTTCCACCCCGACCCGGCGGCGCTGCGGGCGGACTTCGACACCGACCTCGGCCCGACCCGGCTGCGGGTGCTGTGGCCGGAGAGCTTCCCCCGGCGGGCCACCCGCACCACCTACGGCCTGCCCGGGCCCACCGACCGTGAGCTGGGCATCGACACCGCGCAGGGGGCCGACGTCGACCGGCTGGTGGCGTCCACCGCCGTCACCGTCGCCTACGACGGCGACGAACTGGTCGCGGTCTTCCCCGACGGTGCCCGCTGGCCGCTGGTGGAGGTCTTCGCCCAGGTCCTCGGCGCGCTGATGCTGGACGCGTTCAAGCTGCTCGACCCGGCCCCGCACACGCCCCGGATCGTCATCGACCGGCTGGTGGTGGCCCGCCGCACCTGGCGGACCACGGTGGGGTCCAGCGGCCTGGCCGGGCACCCCGACGAGACGGCCCGCTACCTCGCGGTACGCCGCTTCCGGGCCGCCGCCGACCTGCCCGAGCGGGTGTTCGTCAAGGTCGGCACCGAGGTCAAACCCTGCTACGTCGACCTGACCGGCCCGCTGTACGCCCAGTCGCTGTGCGCCATGGTCGATGCCGCCGCCCGGACCGGCCCGGACGTCCCGCTGGTCGTCACCGAGCTGCTGCCCACCCCGGCCGACAGCTGGGTGCCCGACGCGGCGGGCCGGGGCCACGTCAGCGAACTGCGTCTGCTGATCACCGACCCGGCCACCTACCCGGGCGTCGAACCCGCCAGCCACCGGGGAGCCGACCCCGCCACCGTACGGGGAGTGCAGTGACCGACATCCTGACCGTCAGCGCCCTCGCCGGGCAGGCCCTGCCCTGGCCGGACGGCACGCTTGCCGACCTGATCGTCGAGCGGGCGGCCCGCTGCCCGGACGCGGTGGCGGTGCGCCAGTGGGACGACCGGCTCACCTACCGGGAACTGGTAGGCCGGGCGGCCGGCCTCGCCGCCGCCCTGCGGGCCCGGGGGGTGGGCCGGCAGACCCGGGTGGGCATCTGCGCCCACCGCCGCCCCGACCTCGTGGTCGACGTCCTCGGCGTGCTGCTCGCCGGCGGCTGCTACGTGCCGCTGGAGCCCGGTGGCCCCCGGCAGCGGCTACGGGAGATCGCCGCCGACGCCGGGGTGACGCTGGTGGTCGGCGACGCGGCGGCTGTCGAGTTCGCCGACACCCCCGGAATCGAGGTGGTCACCGCCACCGGTCCGGCCCCGCTGGCACCCTGCCCGGCGCGGGCCGGCGACCCGGCGTACGTGCTGTTCACCTCCGGCTCCACCGGCCGGCCCAAGGGGGTGCTGACCACCCACCGCAACGTGGTGGAGTTCGTCACCGGCTGCGCCGCGCTCGCCGCCGCCGACGCCGGGGTGCGCAGCCTCGGCATCGCCTCCCTCGGCTTCGACGCGGCCAGCATCGACCTGTTCGTCCCACTGCTGCTCGGCGGCAGCGTGCAACTGCTCGGCGGCGACGACCGGTCCGACCCGGACCGGCTGGCCCGGTTCATCGCCGCCCACGACGTGAACTGGGGCTTCATCACCCCGACCGTGCTGTCCATGCTGGACCCGGCGCGGGTGCCCGGCTGGCGGACGGTGCTCTGCGGCGGCGAGGCCGTCCCCGCCGACCTGGCCGCCCGCTGGGCGCCGGGACGACGGCTGCTCAACGGCTACGGCCCCACCGAGACCACCGTGCTGGCGGTCAGCGGCGACCTGACCGCCGCCGACACCGACCCGGTGCCGATCGGGCTGCCGCTGCCCAACCACCGGGCGTACGTGGTGGACGACGCGCTGCGGGCGGTACCGCCGGGGCAGACCGGGGAGCTGCTGATCGGCGGGCCGGGGCTGGCCGACGGCTACCTCAACCGGCCCGGCCTGACCGCCGACCGGTTCGTCCCCGACCCGTTCTCCGGGCTGCCCGGCGAGCGGCTCTACCGCACCGGCGACCTCGTCCGGCAGGCCGACGACGGGCGGATCGTCTACCTCGGCCGGGCCGACCGGCAGGTCAAGATCCGGGGCCAGCGGATCGAACTGGGCGAGGTGGAGGCCGGGCTGGCCGCCGTGCCCGGCGTCGACCGGGTGGCCGTCGAGGCGGTGCCCGGCCCGGCCGGAACCGAACTGGTCGCCTTCCTCACCCCGGCCACCGCGCCCGACGACGACGCCGTCCGGGCGTACGCCGGAGGGCGGTTGACCGCCGCGATGCTGCCGGCGCGGCTGCTGCGCCGCGACGACCTGCCGGTCAGCGCCACCACCGGCAAGCTGGACCGGCCGGCGCTGCGTGCCCTGGCCGACGCCGCCCTGACCGCCGCCCCCGCCGGCGAACCGACCGACGAGCCGACCGACCCGGTCGAGCGGGCCGTCCGGCGCGCCTGGACCCGGCTGCTCGGCACGGCACCCGCCCCGGACACCGACTTCCTCGCCGCCGGCGGCAACTCCATCGCCGCGATGCGGCTGGTCGCCGCGCTCCGCGCCGAACTGGGCCGGCACGTCGACACCCGGGACGTGCTGGCCGGGCGCACCCCGGCCGCGCTGGCCGCCCGGCTGCGGGCCGCCGCGCCCGCCGCCGCCGACGGCCTGACCACCGGCAACCCGCCGACGCTGTCCCCGCCGCAGCGTCGGTTGTGGTTCGTCGACCAACTCGCCCCCTCCAGCGCCCCCTACAACATCGCGGTCGCGCACCGGCTGCGCGGCCCACTGGACACCGGGGCGCTCGGCGCGGCGCTGCGGGCCGTGGCCACCCGGCACGACGTGCTGCGCTGGCGCATCCCGCAGACCGCCGGGGTGCCCTACGCGGTGTGCGAGGAACCGACCGACGTGGCCGTGCCGGTGGTCGACCTGACCGGCCGCGCCGACGCCGAGGCCGAACTGGCCCGGATGCTCGCCGCCGGTGCCGCGCACGCGTTCGACCTGGCCACCGGCCCGCCCTGGCAGGTGACCGTCTACCGGCTCGGCCCCGACGAGCACGTGCTGGCGATGACCATGCACCACGCGGTCTTCGACGGCTGGTCCGAGGCGGTCCTCTACGCCGACCTGGCCACCGGGTACGCGCACGCCGTCGCCGGCACCTCGCCGGCCCTGCCGCCGCTCACCGCCTCATACGCCGACTACGCGGTGTGGCGCGACGCGCGGGACCGCAGGCAGGGCCCCGCCGACCTCACCTGGTGGGCGGAGCACCTGCGGGGCGTGCCGACCGTGCTGGACCTGCCCCGCGACCGCCCCCGCCCGGCCGTGCAGACGTACGCGGGCGCGGAGGCGGCGGTGACCCTGACCGCCACCGCCGACCGGGCGGTGCGGGACCTAGCCGAGCGGCGCGGCAGCACCGTCGCGGCGGTGCTGCTGGCCGGGTTCGCCGAACTGCTGCGCCGGCTCACCGGCGGCGACGACCATGTGGTCGGGGCGATCGTCGCCGACCGCCGCCTGGCCGCCTTCGACGACGTGGTCGGCTTCTTCATCGACACCGTCCCGGTGCGGCTGCGCACCGGCCCCGACGGCACGGCCGGCGGGGCCGGCTTCGCCGAACTGGTCGACAGGTGCGCCGCCGAACTGCACGAGGCGACCGCCCACCCGGGCGCGCCGCTGGAGAAGCTCGTCGAGACCCTCGGCGTCGGCCGGGAAACCTCCCGGGCGCCCCTGGTGCAGGTGCTGTTCAACGTGCTCAACTTCACCGCGCCCCGGCTGACGCTGACCGGGCTGACCGCCGAGGCGCTGCCGGTGCCCAAGCCCGGCTCCCCGTTCGACGTCACCGTCTACGTGGTGCAGCGCGACGGCCGGTGCGGGGTGGACGCGGTCTACAACCCGGACCTGTTCGACGCCGACCGGATCGACGCGCTCCTGGCCGACCTCGCCGACCTGGTCGGCGCGCTCGCCGCCGACCCGGACACCCCGGCCGGCACGGTCGCCGTGGCGCTGCCCCGGCCGACCGTCCGGGTCGCGGCGCTGGGCGCGATGACCGTGGCCGCCACCGCCCCGGCCCCGGTCGCGCCGGTGCCGACCGGGCCGGACGAGCTGACCGAGACCGAGGAGCTGATCGCCGGCATCTGGCGGCAGGTGCTGGAACGCGACCGGGTCGGGGTCGCCGACAACTTCTTCGACATCGGCGGGCACTCGCTGGCCCTGGCGGCGGTGCACGCCCGGCTCACCGCCGCCACCGGCAGGTCGATCACCATGCTCGACCTGTTCCGGCACCCCACCGTCCGGGCGCTCGCCGCCAGCCTCGACGGGGCCGCCGACCGACCCGAGCTGGCCCGCGCCGCGTTGCGCGCCGCCGCCCGGCGCGGCCGGACCCGTCGTACCCCGCCACCCCGCCGACCGCACCACCAGTGACGACGCCTCCCTCCCCACCGCCCGCGGGCGGCACCTTGCGACAAAGGACAACCCCGATGCAGAACGAGATCGCCACCGCGCCGCCCACCGACGACGGCATCGAACCCATCGCCATCGTCGGGCTCGCCGCCCGGCTGCCCGGTGCCGCCGACGTCGACGAGTTCTGGCGCAACCTGGTCGACGGCGTCGAGTCGGTCACCGAGCTGAGCCGCGACGAGCAGCTCGCCCGGGGCGCGACCGTCGAGGAGGTCGACGACCCGGGCTGGGTGAACCGGGCGCCGCTGATCGACGGGTACGACACCTTCGACGCCGGGCTGTTCGGGATGACCAGCCGCGAGGCGGAGATGACCGACCCGCAGCACCGGCTGTTCCTGGAGAGCTGCTACACCGCGTTGCAGGACGCCGGCTACGACCCGGCCCGCTACCCCGGGGCGGTCGGCGTGTACGCCGGCACCGGCGGCAACACCTACCTGCACCGGTACGTGCTGCGCAACAAGCGCGTCGGCGGCAACCCGCACGGCGCGGTCTCGCTGGCCACCGGCAACTCGCCCAACTACGTGGCGACCAACGTGTCCTACCGGCTGGACCTGCGCGGGCCGAGCCTGACCGTGCACACCGCCTGCTCCACCTCGCTCGTCGCCTTCCACCTGGCCTGCGAGGCGTTGCGCAACCACGAGTGCGACATGGCGCTGGCCGGCGGGGTCAACGTGGAGCTGCCGCACGTCGGCTACCTGGGCATGGACGGCTTCACCTCGCCCGACGGCAGGTGCCGGCCGTTCGACGCCGGGGCCAACGGCACGGTCTGGGGCAGCGGCGTCGGGGTGACCCTGCTCAAGCGGCTCTCCGACGCGGTCGCCGACGGCGACACGATCCGCGCGGTGGTGCTGGGCAACGCGATCAACAACGACGGCGCCGGGAAGGTCGGCTTCACCGCCCCCAGCGTCGACGGGCAGGTCGAGGCGATCGCCCAGGCGGTCGGGATGGCCGGGGTCGACCCGCGCAGCATCAGCTACGTCGAGGCGCACGGCACCGGCACCGCGCTGGGCGACCCGATCGAGGTGGCCGCCCTGTCGGCGGTGTTCACCCGGGACACCGACGAGCGGGGCTGGTGCGGCATCGGCTCGGTGAAGTCCAACATCGGGCACCTGAGCCAGCCGTCCGGCATCGTCAGCGTGATCAAGACGGTGCTGGCGATGGAGCACGGGCTGATCCCCCCGACGATCAACTACGAGACCCCCAACCCGGGCATCGACTTCGCCGACACCCCGTTCTACGTGGCGAACACCCTGACCAAGTGGGACACCGACGGCGGGCCGCGCCGGGCCGGGGTCAGCTCGTTCGGCATCGGCGGCACCAACGCCCACGTCGTCCTGGAGGAGGCCCCGACCGCCCACCGGGCTGACCGGCGGGTCCGCCCCGCGCACCTGCTGACGGTGTCGGCGAAGACCGCGTCGGCGCTGGACAGCGCCGTCACCCGGCTCGCCGACCACCTGGCGGCCACCACCGACGGCGGGCCGGAACTGCTCGCCGACGTGGCGCACACGCTGCGGGTGGGCCGCCAGGAGTACCCGCACCGGGTGGCCGTGGTCGCCACCGACCTGGCCGAGGCGGTGACCGCGCTGCGCACCCCGCGCCGCCGCCAGTCCGGGGTGGTCGACGGCGCGGCGCCGCGTACCGCGTTCCTCTTCTCCGGCCAGGGGGCCCAGTACGCCGGGATGGGCGCGCAGCTCTACGCCGAGGAGCCGGCCTTCGCCGCCACCGTCGACGAGTGCGCGGCGCTGCTCCGGCCCGAGCTGGGCCTGGACCTGCGGGACCTGATCCTCGGTCGGGACCCGCAGGCGGCGGAGAAGCTCACCGAGACCCGCTACACCCAGCCGGCCCTGTTCGTCGTCGAGTACGCCCTGGCGCTGCACTGGCAGCGGGCCGGCGTACGCCCGGCGGCGATGATCGGCCACTCGATCGGCGAGTACGTCGCCGCGACCGTCGCCGGGGTGCTGACCCTGCCCGACGCGCTGCGGGTGGTCGCCGCCCGGGGCCGGTTGATGCAGTCGCTGCCGGCGGGGGCGATGCTGGCCGTGTCGCTCGACGAGACGCAGGTCGCCGCCCGGCTGCCCGAGGGGCTGTCCATCGCCACCGTCAACGGGCCCGGCACCTGCGTGGTGGCCGGCGAGAGCGAGGCCGTCGCCGCGTTCGCCGACAGCCTTGGCGGCAAGAACAAGAGCAAGCCGCTGCGCACCTCGCACGCGTTCCACTCGCCGATGATGGACCCGATCCTGGCCGAGTTCACCGCGCTGATGGCGACGGTGCCGCTGCACGCGCCGGCCGTCCCGTTCCTGTCCAACGTGACGGGCACCTGGATCACCGCCGAACAGGCCACCGACCCGGCGTACTGGGCGGCGCACCTGCGCCAACCGGTGCGTTTCGGTGACTGCGTGGCGACCCTGCTCGGCGCGGGCACCTGGGTGTTGCTGGAGTGCGGTCCGGGCCGGCAACTGGCCAACCTGGCCCGGATGCAGGTCGCCAAGGGCTCCCCGGCGCAGCGGGCGCTGACCCCGCTGGGCAGCCTGCCCGGCCCCGGCGAGTCCACCGGCGACCTGGCCACCCTGCTCACCAGCGCCGCCGCCCTGTGGTGCGCCGGGACCGGGGTGCGGCTCGACGCCGACCCGGCCGCCCGGCGGGTGCCGCTGCCGACGTACCCGTTCGAGCGGCTGCGCTACTGGGCCGACCCGGACCCGGTGGCGGCGGTGCCCGACGCCCCGGCCGACGCCGGCCCGCAGCCGCTTCAGCGGTGGTTCGCGGTGCCGGTGTGGCGGCAGGCCGCCGCCGACCCGGCGACCGTGCCCGGCGGCCGCTGCCTGGTCCTCGCCGCCGGTCCGCGCGGCGACGCCCTGGTCGACGCGCTGCGGGCCGCCGGCGACGACCCGGTCGTGGTACGCCCCGGCGCGGCGTTCGCGGCGACCGACGACGGGTACCGGCTGCGCCCCGGCCACCGGGAGGACCACGACGCGCTGGTCGCGGCGTTGACCGCAGGCGGCGTGCCGACCCGGCTGGTGCACGCCTTCGCCCTGGACGGCGCACCGGCCGGCCTCGACGCGACCGCCGCCTGGGACGCCCAGCAGCGCGGCTTCTTCGACGCCCTGCACCTGGTGCAGGCGCTCGCCGGGGCGGGGGCGACCGCCGAGGAGCGGCCGCTCACCCTCGACCTGGTCACCGCAGGCGTCGGCGACGTCACCGGCGTCGACCTGGTCCGCCCCGAGCACGCCACCCTCGCCGGCCTGGCCCGGGTGCTGCCGGCCGAACTGCCAGGCCTGGCCGTACGGCTGGTCGACGCCGACCCGGCCGGCGACGGGGTCGACGCGCTCGCCGCCGAACTGCGCCGCCCGGTCGACCCGGAGCGGGCGGAGGTGACGCTGCGCGGCACCCGCCGCTGGGTGACCGGCTACGAGCAGGTCACCGTCGCCGCCGAGACCGGGTCGGGGGCGCTGCGCGACGGCGGCCGGTACCTGGTCACCGGTGGCCTCGGCGGCATCGGCGTCACCCTCGCCGAGGACTTCGCCCGGCGGGCCGGGGCGAAGCTGGTGCTGCTGGCCCGCTCCGGGCTGCCGCCGCGCGAGCGGTGGGACGACCACCTGGCGGTGCACGGCGGCGCGGACCGGGCCGGCCGGGCCATCGCGGCGATCCGCCGGATGGAGGCGGCCGGCGCGACGGTGCTGGTGCTCGCCGCCGACGTCACCGACCCGGCCGACCTGCGCCGGGTCCGGGCCACCGTGGAGGCCGAGTTCGGCGGGCTGGACGGCATCGTGCACGCCGCCGGCCTGCCCGGCGGCGGGATGGCCGAGGTGAAGGAGCGGGCCGAGGCCGAACGGGTGCTCGCCCCGAAGCTCACCGGCACCCTCGCCCTGGCCGAGGTCTTCGGTGACCTGCCGCTGGACTTCGTGGCGCTGTGCTCCTCGATCACGTCGGTGATCGGTGGTTTCGGTCAGGTCGACTACTGCGCGGCGAACGCCTTCCTCGACGCGTTCGCCCGCTCCGGCGCGGGTTTCCGGGCCCCGGTGCTGTCGCAGAACTGGGGTGGCTGGGCGGAGGTCGGCATGGCGGTGGAGACCGCCGCGCCGGCCGCGTTCCGGGCCGCCGGCCGGGACACCGTCACCACGCCGGTGGAGCACCCGGTGCTCACCACGAAGGTGGTCGGCCCGGACTCGACGGTGCTGCACGGCCTGGTGTCCGCCGACACCCACTGGCTGCTCGACGAGCACCGCATCGGCGGGGTGCCGGTGGTGCCCGGCACCGCCCACCTGGAGTCGGCGCGGGCCGCGGTGGCCGCCGGGCTGCCCGCCCCCGCGCCGCAGGCCGTGGTGGAGCTGCGCGACGTGGTGTTCCTGGAGCCGTTCGCGGTGCCGCAGGGCACCGTCGCCCAGTACCGGGTCGAGCTGACCGCCGCCGAGGACGGCGTCGACTTCGCCGTCCGCAGCCTTTCCGCCGGCCAGCTCCGCACCCACGTGCGCGGATCGGCCGGCTGGACCGTGGAGGCCGCCCCGCCGGCCCGGGTGCCGGTGGTCGACGGCCGGCGGGTCGACGACGACGCCTCGTTCGGTCGGGGACGCACCAGCATGCTCACCTTCGGCCCGCGCTGGGCCTCACTGGCCGAGCACCGGCTCGGCGACGGCGAGGAACTCGCCCGGATCGAGGCTCCGGAGCCGGTCCGGGCCGACCTGCCCGCGTGGGGGCTGCATCCGGCGCTGCTCGACGTGGCCACCGCGTTCGGCCGGGGCCAGGGCGACGGCACCTACCTGCCGCTGTCGTACGGGCGGATCGTGGTGCGCGGGCCGCTGCCGGCGGTGTTCCACAGCCACCTGCGGCACCGGGCCAGCGCCACCGACGAGGTGGTCGCCGCCGACCTGTCGCTGACCGACCCGCAGGGGCGGGAACTCGTCGCGATCGGCGACTTCGTGCTGCGCCGGGTCGACCAGGGCGCGGTCACCGGCGGGCTGACCGGCACCGCCGACGCGACCCCGGCCGAACCGGCGGCCGGGGCCCTCACCGAGGACATCCGCCCGGTCGACGGCGCGGAGGCGTTCCGGCGTAGCCTCACCGCCGGCCTCGGCCCGCAGGTGGTGATCGCAACCCGGACGGTGGCGGACATCCGGCGGCGGGCCTCCCGGGTCACCACCGACAGCCTGGAGCAGGACCCGGAGCCGTCGACCGCCGCCGCGACGGCGACCGGCGGCGGCTCGGCGGCTCCGCGTACCGAGCTGGAGATCACCATCGCCGGGGTGTGGCGGGACGGGCTGGGGGTGGCCGAGGTCGGGGTGGACGACGACTTCTTCACCCTCGGCGGCAACTCGCTGGTCGCGGTGCAGCTGATCGCCGCGATGCGCAAGGCGACCGGGGTCCGGCTGCCGATGCGCAGCCTGTTCGAGACCCCGACCGTGGCCGGCCTGGCCGAACGCATCACCCAGCTGCGGGCCGCCGCCGCCGACGAACCGGCCGCGCCGGCCACCATCCCCGCCATCCCGCGGCTACCCCGCGCCTGACGTCGAGAAAACAGGAGACCACGCAATGAGCGACACGATCGCCACGCTGCCGGTCGTCGTCGAGAACGACGGCACCGCCCTGACCGAGCTGATCGACCGCCGCCGGGCCGAACTGCGCGCCACCCTCGTCGCGCACGGCGGGCTGCTGTTCCGCGGCTTCGACGTGGGCGGGGTGGACGGCTTCGACGCGGTGGTGCGGGCGTTCTCCGGCGAGCCGCTGACCTACACCGAGCGGTCCTCGCCCCGGCACGCCATCAAGGGGAAGGTCTACACCTCGACCGACTACCCGCCGGATGAGGAGATCTTCCTGCACAACGAGAACTCGTACCAGGCGCGCTGGCCGCTGACGCTGTTCTTCTACTGCCTCACCGCGCCGCAGACCCTCGGCGCGACCCCGCTGGCCGACGTGCGCCGGGTGTACGCCGAGATCGACCCGGCGGTGCGCGAGGAGTTCGTCAGGCGGCGCTGGCTGCTGGTGCGCAACTTCCACGCCGACTTCGGCACCCGCTGGCAGGACGTCTTCGGCACCGACGACCGGGCGCAGGTGCAGGCGTACGCGGCGGCGAACCGGATCGAGCTGGAGTGGGTGGGCAAGGACGGGCTGCGCACCCGGGCGGTGCGCGACGTGGTGCACCAGCGGCCCGGCTCGGACACCCCGCGCTGGTTCAACCACGCCACCTTCTTCCACCTGAGCACCCTGCCGAAGGACTACCAGGAGGGGCTGCTGGCGATGTTCGGCCCTGAGGGTCTGCCGGCGAACACCTACTACGGCGACGGCGGTGAGATCCCCGCCGACGTGATGGACCACCTGCGGGCCGCGTACCGGGCCGCCAGCGTCCGCTTCGACTACCGGCGCGACGACGTGCTGGTGGTCGACAACATGACCGCCGCGCACGGGCGGGAGCCGTTCACCGGCCCCCGCAAGATCGCCGTCGCGATGGCCGAACCGCACACCCCCGACACCGCTGGAGCGAACTGATGGCCGACACCCGATTCCTGGTCGTGCGCAACGACGAGGAGCAGTACTCGATCTGGGCGGCCGACCGCGACCTGCCCGCCGGCTGGCACGACGCGGGCTTCACCGGCAGCCGCGAGGAGTGCCTGGCCCACGTGGACGAGGTCTGGACCGACATGCGCCCGCGTTCGGTACGGGAGCAGACGGCATGACCCGCGAGTGGACCTTCCCCGCCTCGTTCGCCCAGGAACGGGTCTGGATCGCCAACCAGCTCGACCCGTCCTCCCCGGTCTACAACGTGTCGGTGCCGTGCCGGCTGCCCGCCGACCTGGACGCCGAGGCGGCGACCGAGGTGTTCGGCCAGGTCGTCGCCCGGCACGAGGCGCTGCGCACCCACCTGCGGGTCGACGACGGCACCCTGGTGCAGGTGGTCCGGGAGCACGAGCCGCCCCGGCTGCCCGTCGACGACCTGCGTGGGCTGCCCGAGCCGGAGCGCGTGCGGCGGTCCAACGCGCTGCGCGCCGAGCTGGCCCGGACCCCGATCCCGTTGGACGCGCCACCGCTGTGGCGGGCCCGGCTGATCCGCTTCGACGAGGGGTGGACGCTGCTGCTGGTGGTGCACCACGCCGTCTTCGACAGCCACTCGGCGGTGCTGTTCGGCGCCGAGATCGCCGCGTTCGCGCGGACCGCGTCGACCGGCGTGCCGGAGCTGCCCATCCAGTACGCCGACTTCGCGGTGTGGCAGCGCGACCAGCTCACCGGCCCGGAACGGGAGCGGCAACTCGCCTTCTGGACCGGTCACCTGGCCGGTGCCCCGAAGGCCACCGGCCTGCCGCTGGACCGGCCCCGCCCCGCGCAGCTCGGCTTCGCCGGTGACGAGGTGCGCTTCGACCTGCCCGCCGGGCTGCTGGACCGGATCACCCGGCTGGCCGCCGGGTCGGCGGCGACCCCGTACATGGTGCTGCTTGCCGGTTTCGCGGCGCTGCTGTCGCGGATCTCCGGCGACACCGACGTGGTGGTCGGGGTCTCCACCGCGGGCCGGGAGACCGCCGAGCTGACCCCGCTGATCGGCATGTTCGTCAACCCGGTGGCGCTGCGCTGCGACGTCGGCGGCGACCCGCGCTTCACCGACCTGCTCGGCCGGGTCCGCGACGGGCTGGTCGACGCCCTGGAACACGGGCAGACCCCGTTCCAGGCGATCGTCGAGGCGGTCGCCCCGGAACGGGACCCGTCGGTGCAGCCGATCTTCCAGACCGCGCTGAACTTCATCCCCGACTCGGGGCTGGACCCGGTGGAGCTGGGCACCACCAAGGACGACCTGGCGTTCGACATCACCACCGGCGAGAGCCGGCTGGTCTACCGCACCGCGCTGTTCGACCGGGCCACCGCCGAGGCGGTCGTGGCCCGCTACGTCCGGCTGCTCGACGCGGCCGTGGCCGACCCGCGGCAGCCGGTCTCCGCGCTGCCGCTGCTCGCCGACGCCGAACGGGACCTGGTGCTGGGCGGGTGGGCCGGGGCGGCCACGGCCGGCCCGTCGGCCACCGTGGTCGACGAGGTGCAGCGGCAGGCGGCGGCCACCCCGGATGCCACCGCCCTGGCATGCGAGGACGTCACGTTGACGTACGCGCAGCTCAACGCCGCCGCGAACCGGCTGGCCCGGGTGCTGGTGGGGCGGGGCGCCGGCCCGGAGACCCGGGTGGCGCTGGCCCTGCCGCGCGGCCCGGAGCTGCTGGTGGCGATCCTGGCCGTGCTCAAGGCGGGGGCCGCGTACGTGCCGGTGGACACCGGCTACCCGGCGGGCCGGATCGGCTACCTGCTCACCGACGCCGCGCCGGCGCTGGTGCTGGCCGTGCCGGAGACCGCCGCCCTGGTGCCGGCCGACGCGCTGCTGGTCGACGGTGCCGCCCGGCCCGCCGACGACGCCGACGGGGCCGGGGCGGACCTCACCGACGCCGACCGGGTCGCGCCGTTGCGCCCGGAACACCCCGGCTACGTGCTCTACACCTCCGGTTCGACAGGCCGACCCAAGGGCGTGGTGGTGGAGCACCGGGCGATCGTCGCCTACCTGGCCTGGGCCCGGGACACCTACCCGGGGCTGGCCGGCACCGCCCTGCTGCACTCGCCTGTCTCGTTCGACCTGACGGTGACCGGGCTGCTCGGCCCCCTCACCGCCGGGGGCACCGTCCGGCTGGCCGGGATCGACTCCCCGGCGGCCCGGGTGGGTGGACGGCCGGCCTTCCTCAAGGTCACCCCGAGCCACCTGCCGCTGCTGGAGGAGGCGCTGTCGCCCACCACCGACCTGGTGATCGGCGGCGAGGCGCTCACCGGGGAGCAGCTCGCCGACTGGCGGGCCGCGCACCCGGACGTGGCGGTGATCAACGAGTACGGCCCGACCGAGGCCACCGTCGGCTGTGTCGCCGCCCGGCTCGCCCCCGGGCAGCCGGTGCCCGCCGGCCCGGTGTCGATCGGCCGGCCCACCGCCCCCAGCCGGGTGTACCTGCTCGACGCCGACCGGCAGCCGGTCCCGCCGGGGGTGGTCGGCGAGCTGTACGTCGCCGGTGCCCAGCTCGCCCGGGGCTACCTGGGCCGGCCCGGCCTGACCGCCGAGCGGTTCCTGCCCTGCCCGTACGGCCCGCCGGGGCAGCGGATGTACCGCACCGGCGACCTGGCCCGGTGGCGGGCCGACGGCACCCTCGACTACCTGGGTCGCCGCGACGACCAGGTCAAGGTGCGGGGGATGCGGATCGAGCTGGGCGAGATCGAGGCGGCGATGCGGGAGCACCCCGAGGTGCACCAGGCGGCGGTGGCCGTCCGCACCGACTCGGGGGAGCCGACCCTGGTCGGCTACCACGTCGGCACCGCCGAGGAGGCGCACCTCGCCGCCGAGCTGGCCCGGGAGCTGCCGGCGCACCTGGTGCCGGCCGCGTTCGTCCGGCTCGACGCGTTGCCGTTGACCCCGAACGGCAAGCTGGACCGGGCCGCGCTGCCCGCCCCACCGGAGTCCGTGGCCGGCGACGGCTACGTCCCGCCCCGCACCGACGCCGAGACCCTGGTCGCCGAGGTGTACGCCGACATCCTCCAGGTGGAGAAGGTCGGCGCGCTCGACGACTTCTTCGCCCTCGGCGGCAACTCGCTGCGCGGCATGCGGGCGATGGCCCGGATCCGCGCCGAGGTGGACGTCGACCTGCCGATGCGGGCGCTGTTCGGCAGCCCCGTGGTGGCCGACCTGGCCGCCCAGATCGAGGCGCAGATCGCCGCCGAACTGGACGACCTTTCCGAGACCGAGGTCGCCGCGTTGCTGGCGGCGGAGAAGGACACCCCCGCATGACGGACCTGAAGGATTCCCGGGAGGCCGCCCGGGCGGCGTTGATCGCCCAACGGTTGCGCCGACGGCAGGCCACCCCCGCCGCCCGCATCACGCCGCGGCCCGACGACGCCGAGGTGCCGCTGTCGTACGCCCAGGAGCGGGTCTGGTTCATGGACCAGCTCGCCCCGGGCGAGGCGGCATACCACATCGCGGTGCCGCTGCGGGTGCGTGGCCCGCTCGACGTCACGGCGCTGCGCGCCGCCCTGGCCGCGCTGACCGCCCGGCACGAGTCGCTGCGCAGCCGGTTCCCCGCCGACGCCGACGGCAAGCCGACCGTGGTGATCGCCGACGCGGTCGAGGTGCCGCTGACCGTCGTCGACGCCCCGGACGAGCGGGCCGCGCAGGAACTGGTGGAGGCGGCCTCGCTCGCGCCGTTCGACCTGGCGGCCGGGCCGCTGCTGCGGGCCCTGCTGATCCGGCTGGCCGCCGACGACCACGTGCTGTTCCTCAGCAAGCACCACATCGTCGGCGACGGCTGGTCGGTCGACGTGCTGCTGCGCGACCTGATCACCGCCTACCGGGGTGGCGAACTGCCCACCCTGCCGGTGCAGTACGGCGACTTCGCCGTCTGGGAGGCCCGGGAGCTGGGCGGCCCGGCGGCCCGGTCGCACCTGGACTGGTGGAAGTCCCGGCTGGCCGGGATCACCCCGCTGGAGCTGCCGCTGGACCGGCCCCGCCCGGCCACCCAGACCTACCGGGGCGACTTCGTCGAGTTCCGGCTCGACCCGGCGGAGACGGGACGGTTGACGGCGCTGACCCGGGAGTCCGGCGGCACCCTGTTCATGACGCTGCTCGCCGCCTACCAGGTGTTCCTGGCCCGGCACGCCGGCCAGGAGGACTTCGCGGTCGGCGCGTCGGTGGCCGGCCGGTCCGCCCCGGAGCTGGAGAACGTCGTCGGCATGTTCATCAACATGCTGCCGCTGCGCGCCGAGCTGGCCGGTGACCCGACCTTCACCGAGCTGCTGGAACGCACCAGGCGCAGCGTGCTGGACGGCTTCGAGCACGCCGAGGTGCCGTTCGCGAAGGTGGTCCACGAGCTGGGCCTGCCCCGCGACGTCAGCCGCTCGCCGGTGTTCCAGGCGATGTTCGTGTTGCAGAACTACGAGATGGGCCGGTTCACCGGGGTCTCCGACGCCACCGACGTGACGTTCGACTGGACCCCGATGGAGCTGCGGGCCACCCGCTTCGACTTCGAGCTGCACGCCGTGGAGACCGTCGACGGGCTCTGGGGCAAGCTGGTCTTCAACACCGACCTGTTCGACCGGACCACCGTGGAGCGGATGGCCGACCGCTGGTGCGCCCTGCTGCGCGCGGTCGCGGCCACCCCGGAGGTGGCGGTGTCGGCGCTGGACCTGCTCCCCGCCGGGGAGCGGGAGCTGCTGGCGTCCTGGAACGACACCACCGCCGACTTCCCGACCGCCGAGACGCTGCACGGCCCGATCGAGGCGGCAGCGGCGGCCACCCCGGACGCGGTGGCGGTCACCATCGAGGGCGTCTCGACGACGTACGCGCAGCTCAACGCCGCGGCGAACCGGGTGGCGCACCGGCTGCGGGCGGCCGGCGTCGGCCCGGAGACCCTGGTCGGGGTGTGCGCGGAACGCTCCGTGGAGCTGGTCGCCGGCCTGCTCGGGGTGCTCAAGGCCGGCGGGGCGTACCTGCCGCTGGACCCGGAGTACCCGGCCGACCGGTTGGCCTTCATGCTGACCGACGCCGCCGCGCCTGTGGTGCTGGTGCAGGAACAGCTGCGCGACGTGCTGCCCACTGTCGACGCGACGGTGCTGGCCCTGGACGACCCGACGGTCTGGGCCGACCAGCCGCAGACCGACCCGACCCCGCTGGCCGGCCCGGAACACCTGGCGTACGTGATCTACACGTCGGGGTCGACGGGTCGCCCGAAGGGGGTGCCGAACACCCACCGGGGCATCGTCAACCGGCTCGACTGGATGCAGAAGACCTACCGGCTCGACGCCGACGACGCGGTGTTGCAGAAGACGCCGGCCAGCTTCGACGTGTCGGTGTGGGAGTTCTTCTGGCCGCTGCGTACCGGCGGCCGGCTGGTGCTGGCCAAGCCCGGCGGCCACAAGGACGCCGGCTACCTGCGCGACGTGCTGGTGGCCGAGCGGGTCACCACCGCCCACTTCGTCCCGTCGATGCTGACGGTGTTCCTGGCCGAGGAGGGGGTGGAGGCGGCCACCGCGCTGCGGCGGGTGATCTGCTCCGGCGAGGAGCTGCCGCTGGCCTCGGCTGTCGACTTCACCGCCCGGCTGCCGCACTGCGAACTGCACAACCTGTACGGCCCGACCGAGGCGGCGATCGACGTCAGCGCCTGGCACTGCGACCCGGCACTGCTGGCCGGGCTGACCGGCGTGCCGATCGGTGGGCCGATCGCCAACCTGCGGCTGCACGTGCTCGACCCGGCCGGCCGGGAGTGCCCGGTCGGGGTGGCAGGTGAGCTGCACATCGGCGGGGTGGGGTTGGCCCGTGGCTACCACCTGCGGCCGGCGCTGACCGCCGAGCGGTTCGTCCCGGACCCGTTCTCCGGCGAGCCGGGGGCACGGCTGTACCGCACCGGTGACCTGGCCCGCTGGGTGCCCGACCCGGCGGGGTCGACGACCGGGGCCGATCCGGCCGGGGTGATCGAGTTCCTGGGCCGGATCGACCACCAGGTCAAGCTGCGTGGCCTGCGTATCGAGCTGGGCGAGATCGAGAGTGCCCTGCGCGAGCAGCCCGGGGTGGCCGAGACGGCGGTGATCGTCCGCGAGGACAGCCCCGGCGACAAGCGGCTCACCGCGTACCTGGTGGGCGCGGCCGAGCACGCCGCGTTGAAGGCGGCGCTGAAGGAGACCCTGCCGGAGTACATGGTGCCGGCCGCGTTCGTCACCCTGGACGCGTTGCCGCTGACCCCGAACGGCAAGCTCGACCGTCGGGCGCTGCCCGCGCCGGTGGTCACCCGCGAGGCGTCGGTGGCCCTGGTCGAGCCGCGTGACGACACCGAGCGGCTGCTCGCCGGGATCTGGTCGGAGGTGCTGGGCGTGCCGACGCTCGGCATCGACGACGACTTCTTCGACCTGGGCGGGCACTCGATGCTCGCCACCCAGGTGGTGGCGAAGATCCGCCGGGCCGAGCACGGTGGCCGGGCGGTCGGCGTGATGGACCTGTTCCAGCAGCGCACCATCCGGGAGCTGGCCGCGTTCATGACCGGTGACGCCGAGGCGGCCGGTCCGCGTCGGCTCCTCTACGAGCTGACCAAGCCGATTCCGGCCGGCAGGCGGGTGCTCAGCTACGTCTGCGTCCCGTACGGCGGCGGCAGCGCCATCGTCTACCAGCCGCTGGCCGACGCGCTGCCCGCCGGGCACGCGCTGTGGTCGCTGGCCATCCCCGGTCACGACGTCGGGCTGACCGAGGACGCCCTGCCGTTCGACGAGTTGACCAGCCGGGTGGCCGCCGAGATCGTGGAGCGGATCGAGGGCCCGCTGGCCCTCTACGGCCACTGCGGGGTGGGCAGCGCGATCATCGCCGAGGTGGCCCGCAAGGTGGAGGCCGCCGGGCGGGAGCTGGAGGTCGTCTACATCGGGGCGATGTTCCCGTTCGCCCGGCCGAAGGGCGCCTTCGCGGCGTTGCGCAACCGGCTGGAGCAGCTCAGCAGCAACCGGCACTACGCGAGCTGGCTCAAGAGCATGGGGGTGGACACCGACGAGCTGGAGCCGGAGCAGGCCGACCGGATCATCAGCAACATGCGGGCCGACTCCCGCGCGTCGGAGGAGTACTTCACCGGGCTGCTCGACCGGGGCGCGGCGAAGCTGCGTGCGCCGATCGTGTCGGTGGTCGGCTCCGAGGACCCGGTGACCGACTACCACACCGAGCGGTACGCGGAGTGGCAGTTCCTCAGCGACACCCTCGGCCTGGTGGTGCTCGACCAGGCCGGCCACTTCTTCCTCAAGTACCGGGCCGACGAACTGGCCGAGATCGTCACCCAGGTGCACCCGGCGGTGCGGGCCGGGGACGTCGCGGCGCTCGGTCCGGCGGCCCGGGGCGAGGACGCCGGCTGGGTGGTCGCCGACCACCAGCGCATCGGTGACGCCGACCGGCCGGCCCCGACGGTGGTGAAGCCGAGCATGGCCCGGTTCGTCGCGGTCACCGCCGGGCAGCTCGTCTCCACCACCGGCTCGGCGTTGACCGCGTTCGCCCTGCCGATCTGGCTGTTCACCCGCACCGGGTCGGTGGCCGACCTGGGCCTGCTGTGGGCGTTGGCGCTGATCTGCGGGGTGCTGATGCTGCCGGTGGCCGGCGCGCTCACCGACCGGGTCAGCAGGCGACGGATCATGATGATCGCGAGCTGCGTGTCGGGCTCCATCCAGCTCGTCCTCGCCGCCCTGCTCTGGACCGACAACCTCGCCCTGTGGCACATCTACGGGCTGGTGGCGCTGAGCCAGGTGGCCGGGTCGTTCCAGCGGATCGCCTTCCAGTCGGCGGTGCCGCAGCTGGTGCCGAAGCGCTACCTCGGGCACGCGATGGGCATCACCCAGCTCTCCAGTGGTTTCGCGATGCTGCTGATGCCGGTCTTCGCGGCCGGTCTGCTCGCCGCGATCGGCCTCAAGGGCATCCTGCTGATCGACGTGGCGAGCTATCTGGTGGCGGTGCTGACGCTGGCCGTGGTCCGGTTCCCCGACCTGCTCGGCTGGCGGCCCCGGGAACGGCTGCTGGTGGCGATCGCCAACGGCCTGCGCTACTCGTGGCGGCACCGGGGCTTCCGGCTGATGCTCGGCTACTTCGCGCTGGGCAACGTCTTCCTCGCCCCGGCGCTGGTGCTCACCACCCCGCTGGTGCTGTCGTTCGGCAACGCCACCCAGGTGGCGCAGGTGGCGCTCGCCGAGGCGATCGGCGCGGTGGCCGGCGGAGTGCTGATGTCCCTGTGGGGCGGGCCCCGGCACCGCCGGATGATCGGGGTGCTGATCGGCAACCTGGGCACGGCCGTCGGCTGTGTGCTCATCGGCCTGGACGCCTCCGTCATCATGATCGCCTTCGGGGCGTTCTGGCTGGCGATGGCGATGACCACCGCCCAGTCGATCTACGCCACGATCGTCCAGGTGAAGGTGCCGCAGCGGTTCCACGGCCGGGTGTTCAGCCTGAACCAGACGATCTCCTGGTCGACCCTGCCGATCGGTTTCGCGCTGCTCGCCCCGGGCGCGACGGCGCTGTTCGAGCCGATGCTCGCCGACGGCGGGGCGCTCGCCGGTTCGGTGGGCGCGGTGATCGGCACCGGTCCGGGCCGGGGCATCGGCTTCGCGTACGTCTGCTTCGGGCTGGCCCTGGTGCTGATCACGCTCGGCGGGTTCGCGATCCGGATGCTGCGCCGGTTCGACATCGAGGTGCCCGACTCGCTCCCCGACGACCTGATCGGGGCGCAGGAGCGGCAGCGGCGGCTCGCCGAGCGGGCGAAGGCCCGCCCGGAACCGGCGTCGGTGGCCGGCTGACCACCCGCGCGGGCACGACGACGCCGGTCGTGCCCGCGCGGCAGCGGGTCCCCCGACTGCGGCGGGTCCCCCGGGGACGGTGCCGCCCCGGGGGCGTACGTCGCGGTCCGGCCTGGTCGCAGCGGCTCCGAGCGCCGGCCGGGTCAGGGCCGGTCGGCTCCGGTCACCAGGACTCGACCGGGTCGGTGAGGTCGGTGTCCACCGGCTCCCGGGGCTCGGCCACCCAGGCGGAGAAGACCGGCAGCCCGTGCCACGGTCCGGTTTCGCCGTCGCGGTGGTCGGTGGCCACCGCCAGCACCGCGTACGGGTGCCCGAAACGCAACTCGGCGCTGCGGCGTACGCCCGGTGGCGGGAGGCTGGTCAGGGCGAACGCCCCGGTCACGGCGGCGGCCTCGAAGCCGTACCGGCCGTAGTGGGCCACCGTCGCCTGCCGGGCCTCGACGCCTACGTCGACGCCGAGCAGCCCACCCAGCGCCCGCCCCACCGTCGCGAACCCCAGCCCGGGGGCGGTCAGGTCGTGCTCGTCCCGGGCCGACCAGCAGGGCAGCACCGCGCGGTGGCGTTCCTCCCGGCCGTCACGGGCGGCGGTGCGCACCGGCTCCTCGCGGAGCGTGCCGAGGGGACCCGTACCCAGCGGCAGGTCGAACAGCGACCGGCGGGCCGGTTCGCCGTCCACCGCCGCGCCGGCCAGCGCGTAGCCGGCGGCGAGCACGTCGGCCGGCGGGACCGCCGGGTCGGCCAGCACCGAGATCACCACCAGCCCGGCCCCGTCGCACTCCACCGCCCCGGCGGCGTGCACGGCGACGTCACCGGCCGGCCCGGTCGCCGCGATCCAGGCCCGGTGCCCGTGCTCCGGGCTGCGTAACGCCCGGGTCAACCGCCCCGCCCAGCCGCCGACCGGCCCGTGCCCCTGGTCCGGCCCGTGCCCTGCGTCCGGCCCGTGCGCGGGTCCGTCGTCCGGCCGGGCCGCGTCGCGCGGGTCGTCGGGGCCGAGCGCCGCGCCGGGCACCAGGTCGAACGGGGTGGCCCAGGAGATCCGGGTGGCCAGGGCACCGGCCAGCGCCAGCAGCACCCGGGGGGAGACGGTCAGCGGGAACCGGTCGACCAGCCCGAGGGTGTGCTCACGGGCCCAGGCGTCCAGACCAGCCCGGTCGGGCAGCGGACCGGTGGCGGTGCTCCGGGGCAGCCCGTCCCACCAGCCGGCCAACCGGGCGGGGTCCGTGCCGGGCCGGTGCCAGACGGCGGTGGCCGACGGCACCAGCGGGTGCGGCCGGTCCAGCAGCGCGGCGGCCGCCTGCGTGGCGACCGCCCCGTCGACACCGAGCACCTCGGCCAGTTCGGCCCGCTGTGCGCCGGTGGCGGCCGGTGCGGCGAGCGCCAGCAGCAGCCAGGCCCCGAGCGGGGAGGCGACGTGGTGCCGGTCGCCGAGGCCGGCGTGCAGTCGGGCGGCGTACCGGGCCAGCGGGTCGTACGGGAGCGTCGTCATGCCCCCACTGTGCCCACCGTGCGGGCCGGTGGCACGCCGGTCAGGACCAGAGTTCGAACGGTTCGTCGATCCGCTCGCCGGCCAGGAACGCGGTGAGCAGGGCGGGCAGCCGACCCGGGTAGAACCGGGCGGTGCTGGTCACGATCTCCTCGGCCGGCCACCAGCGGAACCCGAAGTAGTCCTCCACCTCGTAGTCGAGCCGGTCGGCACCGTCGACGTCCGGCGCGGCGGCGTCGAGGCGTACCGTCAGCACCACCTCGTCCTGGACGTGGCGCAACCGGCGGTGGATGAAGCTGGCCCGCCGCCGCCAGGTCGGCGGGCCGAGCTGCCCGGCGGTGACCACGAAGCCGGTCTCCTCCCGCAGTTCACGCAGGGCGGTCTGCGGGTACGTCTCACCGGGGTCGACGCCCCCACCGGGCAGCTCCCACCAGGTGCCCAGCCGGGGGTGTTCCGGGTCACGGGTGTGGAACAGCAGGATCAGGCCGTCCCGGTCGCGGACCACCAGCCGGACGGCGGTGCGTTCGATCACCGGCAGGTCCCGGGGCAGTTCGGTCATGGGCCCTCCCTCGACGGGGCACCGTCCGGGCGGTGGCGGTGCGACGATGGCGATCACGGTGGAGTTCTTCGGTGAGGTGGCGGACGACTACGACGAGATCCGGCCGGGGTGTCCGGCCGCCCTCGCCGCCACCATCCTCGCCTATCACGGTGGGCCCCCCACCCGGCTGGTCGAGGTCGGCGCGGGCACCGGCCTGGCCACCGCGCTGCGGACCACCCTGGTGCTGGCCCGGCGGCCGGCCTGACGACAATTCACCGCACGGTCGTGTCGATCCGGCCGGGTTCCCGTTCGACCAGAGGGTGAGCGGGTCGAACGGCGACCCGACGACGAGGAGCGACGATGGCGAAGTACATGCTGATCATGCGGAACACGGACGATTCCCTGGCGACGATGATGAAGATCCCCTTCGAGGAGATGCTGGAGACGATGGGGCGGTTCAACGACGAGTTGATCCGCGCGGGCGTGCTGGTCGCCGCCGAGGGTCTGGAGGACCCGGCGCAGGGCGTGGTGGTCGACTACAGCGGGGAGACCCCGGTCGTCACCGACGGCCCGTACGGCGAGACGAAGGAGCTGTTCGGCGGCTTCTACCTGCTCGACGTGGCGTCGAAGGAGGAGGCCGTCGAGTGGGCCCGGCGGATGCCGGCGCTGCCCGGCAGCAAGTGCGAGGTGCGCCGGGTGCCCGGCATCGACGAGTTCCCGCAGGACAACGAGTTCATCGTCAGGGAGCGGGAGTGGCGCGAGCGGACCGGCCAGCTCTGAGCACGGTGCCCGCCGACGGCCCGCCGGGCGCCGAGTCGGCCCGGCGGGCCGTCGAGGCGCTCTGGCGCATCGAGTCGGCCCGGATCGTCGGCGCGTTGGCCCGGTACACCGGCGACTTCGCGCTCGCCGAGGACGTCGCCCAGGAGGCGGTGGCGCAGGCCCTGGTCGGCTGGGCGCGCGACGGGGTGCCGGCGAACCCGGTGGGCTGGCTGCTCACCACCGCCCGGCGGCGCGCGGTCGACGCGTTCCGCCGCCGGGCGGCGCTCGACGACCGGTACGCGGTGCTCGCCGGCCGGCTCGCCGAGCCGGCCGGCGGGTCCGGGGACGGGGACCTGCCGTGGGACCCGGACCGGGTCGACGACGACGTGTTGGCGCTGATGTTCGTGGCCTGTCATCCGGTGCTCGCGCCGCCGGCCCGGCTGGCGTTGACGCTGCGGGTGGTCGGCGGCCTGTCCAGCGAGGAGATCGCGCGGGCGCTGCTGGTGCCGGTGCCCACCGTCCAGGCACGGATCACCCGGGCGAAGAAGACGATCGCCGCCGCGCGGGTGCCGTTCGCCCTGCCGGAGCCGCCGCAGCGGCGGGAACGCCTCGGCGCGGTCCTGGGTGTGCTCTATGTGATCTTCACCGAGGGGTCGACGGCGACGGCCGGCGTCGACCTGCTCCGCCCCGACCTGGCGTACGAGGCGATCCGGCTGGCCCGGACACTGGCCGCACTGCTGCCCGCCGAGCCGGAGGTGCACGGCCTGCTCGCCCTGTGCGAGCTGACCGCCGCGCGGTTTCCGGCCCGGGTCGACGCCGACGGCGAGGCGGTGCTGCTGGCGGACCAGGACCGGCGGCGGTGGGACCGGTCGGCGGTCCGCCGGGGGATGGCGGCGCTCGGCCGGGCCGTGGCGTCAGGGCGGGGCCTCGGGCCGTACGGGTTGCAGGCGTCGATCGCCGCCTGCCACGCCGCCGCCCCCTCGGTGGCGGAGACCGACTGGGCCCGGGTGGTGCTGCTCTACGAGGCGCTCGGCCGGGTGGCGCCGTCGCCTGTCGTCGAGCTGAACCGGGCCGTGGCCGTGGCGATGGCCGACGGGCCGCAGCCGGCCCTGGCCGTGGTGGACGAGGTCGCCGCCACCGGCCGCCTCGCCGGGTCGCATCTGCTGCCCGGTGTCCGTGGCGAGCTGCTCGCCCGGCTCGGCCGGACCGCCGAGGCGCGCGCCGAGCTGGAGACCGCCGCCCGGCTGTGCCGCAACGTGCGGGAACGGGCGGTGCTGCTGCGCCGGGTCGACGACCTCGACGGGTGATCCGGCCCGGCTGGCGGTAGGCTGCCCGCCGTGGCAGGTCTGTTGAGGAACGTGGCGTCCCGACTCGGCCGGGTGACCGGCGCGCAGCGCGCCACCCCCGGTCCGATCCCGGCGCAGCTGGCCCGGCGGCGGCAGGTCAGCGCCCTGCAACGGCGGGAGCTGTCGTACGCGCCGGAGCCGGACGGGCAGGCCGACCCGGGGGAGATCGTCTGGACCTGGGTCCCCTACGAGGACGACCCGAAGCAGGGCAAGGACCGCCCGGTGCTGGTGGTCGGCCGGTCCAGCCGCACGCTGTTCGGGCTGATGCTGTCCAGCCAGAGCGAGCGGGACGGCCAGCGGCACTGGCTGGCGCTGGGCCCGGGGGAGTGGGACCGCGACGCCCGCCCGAGCTGGGTACGGCTGGACCGGGTGCTCACCATGCGTGAGGACGGCATCCGCCGGGAGGGCGCGGTGCTGGACCGGGGTCGCTTCGACCGGGTCGGGCAGGCGCTGCGGTCCGGTTACGGCTGGCGCTGACCCGTCGGCACCGCCGCCGGGTGGTGTCGACCGGGCGGTCGGCTCAGCACTCGGCGAGGCGGGCGGCGTCGAGCAGTTGCCGGGGTGAGTGCCGGCTGGTGACGCCCTTCGCCCGGTACATCGCGGCGTCGGCCCGGCAGAGCGCGTCGGCGAGCTGGGTGGGGCCGGTGACCGGGGCGAGCCCGACCGAGGCGGTGACCCGGACGCTGCACGCGCCCAGCGGGATGGGGGCGGCCATGGCCTCGCAGAGCCGCCGGGTGGCGTGGTCGATCCAGCGTCGGTCGACCGAGGGGCTGGCCAGCAGGCCGGCGAACTCGTCGCCGCCGAGCCGGGCGACCAGGTTGTCGCCGGCGAAGGCGGCCAGCCGCTGGGCGACGCTGATCAGCACCTTGTCACCGGCGGCGTGCCCGTAGCGGTCGTTGACCTGCTTGAAGTCGTTGAGGTCGAGGACCACCGCGATGAGGGGCTGCCCACCGGCGTCGGTGAGCAACGCGGCGGCCAGCCGGTAGAAGGCCCGCCGGTTGGGCAGCCCGGTGAGCGCGTCATGGCTGGCGGCGTGCCGTTCCGCGGCCAGTTCGGCCTGCAGGTGCTCCAGTTCCGCCTCGGCCTGGAGGGCCCGGCGGCGTAGCTGCCACACCGAGACCAGGGCCCCGGCTGCGGAAACGCCGGACGCGACGGTCAACGGATCCGGCACGGGTCCTCCCTCGCAGTGTCGGCGCACGACCCGGGCGACGGCGGCCGTCGTGCCCCGCCGGGTCTGTTTGCCCAGGTGGAAGCCCTGAGCCTGGTAACCCAAAGTGAACGGATAAGTACCGCCCACGTGCGTTATCATGCTCGCTGTCCGATGCAGATGCAATAGCAGATGCACGTGCAGCACGGCCGGATCTGATGTCGCACCGCCCCTTCGACCCCGCAACGTCCCCTCGCGACAGTGGTTCCGCACCCCGACAGAGAGACATCCATGCAGCAGCCAGAGAACGGCGTCCCCACCACCCAGTTGCCCCCGCTGAGGTGGGAGAAGAGTCGGCGCAGCAATCCCAGCGGCAACTGCGTCGAGTTGGCCGAACTGCCCGGCGGGGCCGGCATCGCCGTGCGCAACTCGCGCCATCCCGAGGGCCCGGCCCTGATCTACACGGTGGACGAGATAACGGCGTTCGTCCTCGGCGCCCGCGACGGTGACTTCGACCATCTGATCGGCTGACGCCCGACGGTCCTGCCCACGGGACCGTATCCCTCCGGAGGATGTTCACCTCACCGTCGGTCCATGGCATGCTTACTCGTCGGTCGGGCGGGGGCCAGGGACCGCGATCGGTTGGTGTGGGCAAGCGCGGAGGGGCGGGGCACGTGACGATGGTTGCCGCCGAGGGGGGACCGGCCACCGGCCCCACGGTGTTGCGGATGCTGCTCGGCGCGCAGTTGCGCCGGCTGCGGGAGGCCAGCGGTGTCACGCGTGAGGGCGCGGGCTGGGAGATCCGCTCCTCGGAGTCGAAGATCAGCCGGATGGAGCTGGGGCGGGTCGGCTTCAAGGAACGCGACGTCGCCGACCTGCTCACCCTCTACGGGGTGACCGCCGCCGAGGAACGCGACGCGTTGCTCAAGCTGGCCCGCGACGCCAACAGCCCCGGCTGGTGGCACCGCTACGGCGACGTCCTGCCCAGCTGGTTCCAGTCCTACCTGGGCCTGGAGGCCGCCGCCGCGCTGATCCGCAGCTACGAGGTGCAGTTCGTCCCCGGCCTGCTCCAGACCCCGGAGTACGCCCGGTCGGTGGTCCTGCTCGGACACCGGGGTGCCGCGGTCGAGGAGGTCGACCGGCGGGTGGAGCTGCGCATCCAGCGCCAGCAGGTGCTGCACCGGGAGAATCCGCCGCAGCTGTGGGCGGTGATCGACGAGGCCGCCCTGCGCCGGCCGATCGGCGGGCCGCAGGTGATGCACGGCCAGTTGACCGCGCTGATCGAGGCGACCCGCTCGTCGCACATCCGACTACAGATCATCCCGTTCGACGCCGGTGGACACGCCGCCGCCGGCGGGGCCTTCACCATCCTGCGCTTCGGCGACGACGACCTGCCCGACATCGTCTACATCGAGCAGTTGACCAGCGCGCTCTACCTCGACAAGCGGGAGGACCTGGACTACTACGCCGCCGCGATGGAACGGCTCTGCGTCGAGGCCACCCCGCCGGAACGCACGCCCGAGGTGCTCACCCGACTGCGGGACGAGCTGTACCCGCAGTGACGGCTCCACCGGGCCGCCGGCCCCACCGGGGCGGCCTCTACGATGATCGACCGGAGACAGTGGACGGACGCCATCGACGACCGGATGGCGCGGAGTCATGGAGGATCCTGTGACCGCCGATGCCCCGACGGGCGCCGCCCCGCACCCCAGCGACCGGATCGACACCTCGGTCGCCCATCCGGCCCGCCGCTACAACTACTGGTTGGGTGGCAAGGACAACTTCCAGGCCGACCGGGACTCCGGCGACGCGATGGCGGCGGCCTTCCCGACCGTGCGCACCGCCGCGCTGGAGAACCGCCGGTTCCTGCAACGCGCGGTCGCGCACCTGGCCCGCGAGGCCGGCGTACGGCAGTTCCTGGACATCGGCACCGGCATCCCCACGGCCAACAACACCCACGACGTGGCCCAGGCGATCACCCCGCAGGCCCGGGTGGTCTACGTCGACAACGACCCGATCGTGCTGGCCCACGCCCGGGCGCTGCTGACCAGCTCGCCCCAGGGCGCCACCGCCTACATCGACGCCGACCTGCGTGAACCCGAGAAGATCCTGCACCACCCCGAACTGCGCCGCACCCTCGACCTGGACCAGCCGGTCGCCCTGATGCTGGTGGCCATCCTGCACTTCGTGACGGAGACCGAGGACCCGTACGGGGTGGTCGGCCGGTTGCTCGCCGCGCTGCCGCCGGGCAGCTACCTGGCCGCGTCGCACGCCACCTACGACTACCTGCCGACCGCCGTGGCCGAGGAGGCCCGGGCGGGCAACCGTAACGGCACCCCACCCGGGATGATCAACCTGCGCAGTCGGGACGAGTTCGCCCGCTTCTTCGACGGCCTCGACCTGGTCGCACCCGGCCTCGTCTCGGTGGCCGAGTGGCGGGCCGAGGCCGAACCGCAGCCCCGGCCCACGGTCGACGAGGTCAGCGTGTACGGCGCGGTCGGCCGCAAGCCCTGACCGGACCCCGCCACCGGCCCGTGCGCACCCGTCCCCGGCCGTCGTCGTGCACGTGTCGACGGGCCGGCGTCCTCGCGCGGGACGTGGCCGGTCAGGTCGGCTCGACCCGGTCCCCGACGGCCACCCGGCCGCCCCGTACCACCACCGCGTACGCCCCGACGCAGGGCTGCGGGCCCAGGCCCGGCACCGGGGCCACCCGGTTGCGTTCCGCCGGCCAGCGCAGCGCCTGCGGGGCGCGGGGAAGCGGGCCGTGGGCCAGGGTGGGCACCGCGCAGCGGGGGGTCGGCGCGAGCACCCGCAGCACCACCTCGGCACCGATCCGCAGGTCCCGGCCCACCCAGTCGTTCTCCACGAATCCCCGGGCGTCGGTCGCGACGACCAGGTTGGGCCGGTAGCGCGGCACCGCCTCCCGGGGCAGGTCGAGCGCGTCCAGGCTGGCCGTGGTGACCAGGTGCACCGGCGCGAAGTCGACCAGACTGCCCGGCGGGGCGGCGTCACCGAGCGGGTTGCCGGTCACCGGCACCTCCACGTCGGCCCCCTCGGCCAGGACCGCGTCCGGATCGGCCCGGTCCAGCAGGGCATCGGCGGGCACCGCGCCGGTCAGCGTGACCTCCCGGCCGAGCAGCCGGGACAGCGCGGCGTCCAGGCCGGCGTCGGGATGGTCGAGGACGGTGCCGTCGGGGAGGGTGAGGCGTACCCGGTCGGGGGCGTCGCCGGTCGCGCGGACGCCGAGCAGGGCCGACCACCGCCGGGGACGCTTCGCGCTGCCCACCCGCCCGGTGTCGTGGTCGAGCACGGCGAGCCGGCGGTCCCCGGCCACGCCCCGACCGTCCACCGTGGCGTCGCGCAACGCCTCCCCCAGCATCGACTTGACCGGATACCGCCACAGCTCGGTCAGTCGTCCCGGCACCGGGCCAGCGTACCGGTGGGGTGTCACCGGTACGCGTGGTCGATTCGTCGACCGGCTCGTAACTTTGTCGGATGATCCCACGCTCCCTGGCGCTCAGCCCCCGTACGGTCGTCTCCGCCGCCGAGCCCCCCTCGGACGGGCCGGTCGGGTTCGTCACCGGTCTGGTGGAGCGGCTCGGCGGGCCCGGCGCGGGGCTGGCGGTGGCGCTGGAGAACCTCTTCCCGCCGATCCCCAGCGAGGTGATCCTGCCGCTGGCCGGCTTCGCCGCCGCCCAGGGGCGGATCAGCCTGGTCTCGGCGATCCTCTGGACGACCCTCGGGTCCGTGGTCGGCGCGTGGGTGCTCTACGGCATCGGCGCGGCGCTGGGACGCGACCGGATGCGGGCCATCGCGGCCCGACTGCCGCTGGTGAAGCTGGGCGACGTGGACCGTACCGAGGCGTGGTTCCTCAAGCACGGGGTCAAGGCGGTGTTCTTCGGGCGGATGATCCCGATCTTCCGCAGCCTGATCTCCATCCCGGCGGGGGTGGAGCGGATGCCGATCACGACCTTCCTGCTCTACACCACGCTGGGCAGCCTGATCTGGAACACCACCTTCGTGATGGCCGGGTTCCTGCTCGGCGACAACTGGCACGTCGTCGAGGAGTACGTCGGGTCGTTCCAGAAGGTCGTCATCGTGGTCTGCGTCGCCGCCGCCGGCTGGTTCGTGGTGAACCGGGTCCGCCGGGCGCGGGCCGCCCGCGCCGCCGCCCCGAGCACCGATGCCTGGCCCGCCGACGTCCCGGCCGCCGACGCGTCCGGGGGTGACGTCGCAGGGCGGCCCGGCGTCGCCGACGGTACGCCCTACCGCGGGACCGTCTACCGGGGTGGCCTCTGGGGGCGGGACACCGACTGACGGAATGATCCGTTGCGGCGGCCGGGCCGTACTGCTGTGCGGGGACCGGGACAGGGGAGGCACGATGGCGGAGCCGGGGCAGGAGCACCGTCCGACGACGGGGGAACGACGACCGCTCTTCGAGCCGGTGATCGAGGTGACCGGGGAACCGGTCGAGGCGACGGGGGAACCGGCGTACCGCCCCGCCTGGCCCCGGGGCGCACGGCTGCTGGCCGCCGCCGCGGTGCTGGTGGTCGCGCTCGGTGCGATCGCGGTGGTGGCGACCATGGCGAACCCCGACCGGCTGGGGATCGTTTCCTCCGGTGACCGCGCCGCCGCGCCCCCGTCACCGGCGACCGTCGACCCCGGAGGCGCGGGTGCCGCCGAGGCCGCCGGGCGGACCCTGACCGCGCCTGTCGACGGCTTGCGCCGGGCCACCTTCGAACTCCTGGACGGGGTGACCTCGTTCCGGCTGCGCACCGACGACCTCGGTGCCGACCTGTACCGGGTCAGCAGCCCCGCCGACGCCGGACTCACCCCCCGGCCCGTGGTCTCCGGCGACCTGGTGCAACTGCGGGTGACCCGCCGGGACCGGCCCGGCCGGGGCGTCGTCGACGTGACGCTCAACGCGCGGCTGACCTGGCGGTTGCGGCTGGTCGGCGGCGTCAGCGACCACGTGCTCGACCTCACCGGCGCGCGGCTGTCCGGGGTGGAGCTGATCGGCGGCGCGGCCCGGATCGACCTGCGGCTGCCGCCGACCACCGGCACCAGCACCGTACGGATGACCGGCGGCGTCAACCAGTTCGTCGTCCACGCCCCCGGCGGCCCCCCGGTCCGGGTCCGCGCCGCCTCCGGCGCGGGCAGCGTCGTCTGGTACGGCGACCGGCGTGACGGGTTGGCCCGGGGCGCGACGGTCGGCTCGCCGAACTGGGACCGGTCACCCGACCGGCTCTACCTCGACCTGGTGGCCGGGGCGAACACCGTCACCGTCGTCGAGGACTGAACCGCCCGGGGGCGGACCCGGCGCGGGCCGGCCGGCATAGAGTCGGGCGGTGGACCGTACCGAATCGTTGCCGGCGCAGACCCGACCACCCGGCGTCGCCCCCGAGGACCCGGGCAGCGTGCTGCTGCCCGGCCACGATGTGCCGCTGGGCCGGTACACCACCGTGCGCCGGCTGCTGCCGCAGCGGGCCCGCCGGATGGTCGGCGCGTGGTGCTTCGTCGACCACTTCGGCCCGGACGACGTGGCGCAGCGTCCCGGCATGGAGGTGCCGCCGCACCCGCACACCGGGTTGCAGACGGTCACCTGGCTGCTCGACGGCGAGATCGTGCACCGGGACAGCCTCGGCAACGTCCAGCCGATCCGTCCCGGCCAGCTCAACGTGATGACCTCGGGGCACGGCATCGCCCACTCCGAGCGGTCCCCGGCCACCCGTCCGCCGCTGATGCACGGCGTGCAGCTGTGGGTGGCGCTGCCCGACCCGGCGCGCGCCGGTGCCGCCGGCTTCGCCCACCACGCCGACCTGCCCCGCTGGCGGTCCGGCGACTGGGAGCACACCCTGCTCGTCGGCGAGCTGGCGGGCGAGGCGTCCCCGGCGGTGGTGCACACCCCGCTGCTCGGCGTGCAACTGTCCGCGCACGGCCCCGCCCCGGCGACGCCGCGACTGCGACCCCGCTTCGAGTACGCCCTGCTGGCGATGTCCGGTCGGGCCCGGGTGGACGGCGTGTCGCTGGAGCCCGGCGCGCTGCTCTACCTCGGCACCGGGCGGGACGGGTTGGAGCTGACCGCCGAGCCGGGCAGCCGGCTGATGCTGCTCGGCGGCGAGCCGTTCGACGATCCCCTGGTCATGTGGTGGAACTTCGTCGGCCGCTCGCACGAGGAGGTGGCCGCCGCCCGGGCGGACTGGATGGCCGGTCGGGACCGGTTCGGGCGGGTCACCGACGACGCGGCCCCGCCGCTGCCCGCCCCGGAGCTGCCGACCGTCCGGTTGAAGGCCCGGGGCCGGCGGGGGAACCTGCACGGCTGACCCGGCCCGGTGGTGTGCTCGACCACAGTATTTCCAAAATCAGCCGTACGGGTGATGGCGTGGCCTATGATGATCGTGGCAGCGATGCCCACCCGGTTCGGGTGGCCACCCGGCGGTTCGCCGGTGAACAGGCACGCGTGCGCCCCAGGTCGCGGTTCGCGACCCGGGGCGCCCGCCTGTTCGGGGTCAGATGCTCCGCAGGTGCTGCGCGACCCGCTGGTGCTGCCTCTCCCTCGCCTGCTGCGCCCGCTGGGCGGGGCCGACCTCCGGGGCCGGGTCGATCCCGGCGGAGCGGGCCACCTCCGCGTCGTTGGCGTAGTCCACCGGCGGCAGCGCCCGCAACGCCCGCAGCACGTCCGGTGGTGCGCCCTCCCGTTCGGCCTGGCCTACCACGGCGTCCTTCGCCGCGGGGTAGTCCAGGCCGGACAGGTACCGCAGGACTTCGGTCCGACTGGCCATCGGGGCCTCCTCGCCGCCTCGATCCGGTCACGATCCGCGGCGGTTACCCGTCCGGTGGCCGGTCACGCGCCGACGGGCGGAAAACCCGGGCGGGCCGGGTCGGGTGCGTCGTTTCCGGGCCGTCCCGGCGGGTAACCGAGCCGCCCCATGTCGAAGGGAGCCCCGCATGAACTACGACACCTTCGTCGACCAGGTGGCCCGGCGGGTCCGTACCGACCCGGAGCGGGCGGTGGTGCTGGTCCACGCGACGCTGGCGACCCTCGCCGAACGGTTGACCGGGGGTGAGGTGCTCGACCTGGCGATGCAGCTGCCCGCGCCGTTGCGGCTGGCGCTGCGGCCCGGCCCCGGTACGGAGGCGGCCGAGCAGTTCGGCGCGGCCGAGTTCGTCGCCCGGGTGGCGCGGCGGGCGGAGGTGGACGAGCCGGCCGCCCGGGACGTGGTGCGGGTGGTCTTCGGCACCGTCCACGAGGCGGTCAGCGGTGGCGAGTTCGACGATCTGGTGACCCGGCTGCCCCGCGACTACCGCGATCTGGTGGAGCCGGCGCTCGCCCCCGGCATGGCCACCCCGCGCCGGGGCTGACCCACCGGCGTGCCCCGACGGCGGGCCGGGGCACACAGCCGTTGACCAGGGCAACCACGCCGGAACGGGAGTCCGCCCCGACTTGGCGAGTCGTCCGGACCTGGCCTAACCTGGTCGGCACGAGGGGAGTACTTCCCACGAACCATTCCGGTCAGTACGGCGTGCCCCGGGCACGCCTCGGGTGGTTGCCCACGACGAACGTGGGTGAAGGAGACCTCGAACATGGCACGGTGTTCGAGGAGGCTCCATGACCGATCTGTCGTACTTTGCTGCCGGTGGTCTGTCGTCGGTAGGCACCCCCACCCTGTGGGCGGTGACCATCGTCGGCGTACTCGTCCTGCTGGTCCTCGACTTCCTGGTCACCCGACGGCCGCACGAGGTGTCGATCCGGGAGGCGCTGGGCTGGTCGGCGTTCTACATCGCGCTGCCGTTGGCCTTCGGCGGCTGGGTCTGGTACCGCTTCGGCTCACAGCAGGGCGTCGAGTACCTCACCGGCTACCTGGTCGAGAAGTCGCTGTCGGTCGACAACCTCTTCGTGTTCATGCTGCTGCTGGCCGCCTTCGCGGTGCCCGCCGTGCTCGCCCAGCGGGTGCTGCTCTACGGCATCGCCGGGGCGCTGGTGCTGCGCGCGGTCTTCATCGCCATCGGCGCGGCGGCGTTGCAGACCCTCGACTTCGCGTTCCTGATCTTCGCCGTCATCCTCATCGCCACCGCCGTCAAGCTGCTGCGCGACGCCCTCTCCGGGCACGAGCAGGAGATCGACATCAACAGGATGCGGTCGGTGCGGCTGCTGCGCCGGTTCATGCCGGTGGTCGACGAGTACCACGGCACCCGGATGACGATCCGGCAGCACGGCCGGCGGGCGCTCACCCTGTTCGCCCTGGTGGTGGTCGCGGTGCTCGCCACCGACATCGTCTTCGCGGTCGACTCGGTGCCCGCCGTCTACGGCATCACCGAGGACCCCTACCTGGTCTTCGCCACCAACGCCTTCGCGCTGCTCGGGCTGCGGGCCCTCTACTTCGTGCTGCACGCCGCGCTGAGCCGCCTGGTGCACCTCAGCTACGGCCTGGCGGTCATCCTGGCCTTCATCGGCGTCAAGCTCGGCCTGCACTGGGCGCACGGCAGCTGGCCGGGCGTGCCGGAGATCCCCACGCTGGCCTCGCTCGGGGTCATCATCGGCGTCCTGGTCGTGGTCACCCTCACCAGCCTGCGGGCCACCCGCGACCGCGAACCCGGCGAGGCCGAGGTCGTCGTCGACAAGCACTGACCGTCGCGACCGGCGGCTGCCCGCGACGGGTCCGCCGCCGGTCGTGGGCCGGTCCGCCGGAACCCTCCCGCCCACGCCCGCCGGATGGTACGACTGACGGGTGGGCATCGTGTCACCGGGCTTCCAGGGCCGCCGCCGGACGACCGACCCGGCCCTGCCGCCGGGGCAGTACCTGACCGAGGACTTCCCGGTGCTGTCCGCCGGGCCGACCCCCCGGGTCCCGCTGGACCGGTGGGAGTTCGTCCTCACCACCGAGACCGGCGACGAGGTCCGCTGGTCCTGGGCGGAGCTGATGGAGCTGCCCCAGGAGACCCCCACGGTGGACATCCACTGCGTCACCCGGTGGTCGAAGTTCGGCACCAGCTGGCAGGGCGTCTCACTGGACGTGCTGCTCGACGGCGTGGACACCGCCGCCGACTACGCCCAGGCCCACTCGTACGGCGGCTACACCACCAACCTGCCGCTGGACGACCTGCGCGACGGGCGGGCCTGGGTGGTGCACGGTTACGACGGCGAACCGCTGCCCGCCGAACACGGCGGCCCGGCCCGGCTGCTGGTGCCGCACCTCTACTTCTGGAAATCCGCCAAGTGGGTACGCGGCCTGCGGCTGACCGTCGAGGACGAACCGGGTTTCTGGGAGACCGCCGGCTACCACGACTACGGCGACCCGTGGCGCGAGCAGCGCTACCAGGGCGACTGAGGTGACCGCAGCCGGTGGCCGGCTGGCGAGGCCGCTGGGCTGGCGGGTGGCCCGGCTGGCGCAGCGCCACGTCGAGACGCCCACCGCGCAGACCCTCGTGCTGTCGGTGCCCGGCTGGCCGGGGCACCTGCCGGGCCAGCACGTCGACGTCCGGCTCACCGCCCCCGACGGCTACCAGGCGGCCCGGTCGTACTCGTTGGCCGGGCCGGCCGACGGCGAGCGGATCGCGCTGACCGTGCAGCGGGTGCCCGACGGCGAGGTGTCGCCGTACCTGACCGACACCTGGGCCGAGGGCGACCCGGTGGAGGTCCGGGGCCCGGTCGGCGGCTGGTTCGTCTGGCGGCCCGAGCAGACCCCGCCGGTGCTGCTGGTCGCCGGTGGCTCCGGGGTGGTGCCGCTGATGGCGATGGTGCGGGCCCGCCGGGCCGCCGGCAACCGCGCGCCGTTCCGGCTGATCTACTCGGTACGCACCCCGGCGGACGTGATCTACGCCGACGAACTGCGCACCCGGGCGCGCGACGACCTCGGTCTGGACGTCACCTACGTCTACACCCGCGAGGCCCCCGACGGATGGCGGGGCGAACCGCACCGGATCGGCCTGGCCGACGTGAACACCCACGGCTGGCCGGCGGACCTGGAGCCGCTCTGCTACGTCTGCGGCCCGACCGGCTTCGTGGAGACCGTCGCGGACCTGCTGGTGGGGCTGGGCCACCCGACCCGCCGGGTCCGCACCGAACGGTTCGGGCCCACCGGCTGACCGGCGAGGAGAACCGATGACCGAGATGTCCTACCTGGACGGCAACATGCTCGACGGGCCGCTGCGCGAGCTGCTCGCCGTGGACCTGAGCGCGGCGACCGGGCGGTGCGCGTCCTGCGGCATGGTCGGGCCGATGGCCGGCCTGCGCGTCTACGCCCACGCCCCCGGGCTGGTGGGTCGCTGCCCGGCCTGCGCCGAGGTGATGCTCCGGCTGGTCCGGGCCCCCGACCGGGCCTGGCTGGACCTGCGCGGCGCCACCTACCTCCAGGTGCCGATGCCGGCGACCACGCCGCCGTTCCTGCGCTGATCAGCGCGGTGCGGCGGCGACCGACGCCCGGCGCACCAGCGGGCACGGCAGGGCGACGTGCCGGGCCACCCGACGGCGGGCGCCCTTCGGCCGGTCGAGCAGCTCCACCATGGTCTCGACCGCCCACGCGCCCATCCCGTGGTGCGGCAACGCCACGCTGGTCAGGGCGGGGAACAGGCCGGCGGCGATGACCTCCTGGTTGGCGCAGCCGACCACCGAGAGTTCCTGCGGAACCCGCAGGCCGAGTTCGGCCGCCGCCCGGTAGACGCCCATCGCCATCGCGTCGGTGAAACAGAACAGCGCCGTCGGCCGGTCGGCCGCGTCGAGCAGGGCGCGGGCCGCCCGGTGGCCCCCTGCGGGGTCGCCGACGTCGGCGTACACCAGCTCCGGCCGGTACGGCACCCCGGCCGCCCACAGCGCCTCCCGGTAGCCGAGCAGCCGGCCCCGGGCGGCGGGGATGTCGTCGACGGTGGTGACGAAACCGATCCGCCGGTGCCCGTGGGCCAGCAGCTCCCGCACCGCCGTGGCAGCGCCACCGCGCTCGTCCGGCACCACCGAGGGGAGCGTGGCGTCGGCACTGCGGGCGTTGAGCAGCACCACAGGCATCGGGCGCAGCTCGTCGGGGACCCGCACCACCCGGTGCTCCATGGTCGCGTAGAGCACACCGTCGACCCGGTGCCGGGCCAGGGCGCGGATCTCCCGCCGTTCGACCTCGGGGTCACGGCCGGTGGTGAGCAGCAGCACCCACCCGCGTGCCGACGCGGTCTCCTGCGCGCCGAGGACGAGCCGCCCGGCCTGACCGGTGGCGGCGACGACGTCACCGAGCAGCCCCAGGGCGTACGACCGTTGCAGCCGCAGCCCCCGGGCCAGCCCGTTCGCCGCGTAGCCGAGCTGGTGGGCCACCGTCTCGACCCGTTCCCGGGTCTGGGCGCTGACCCGGGTGCCGGACTTGTTGTTCAGCACGTGGGACACGGTGGTCACCGAGACACCTGCGGCGGCCGCGACGTCCCGGATGCTCGCCTTCGGTCCCATCGGTCCACCTTCGTGTCGCTCGTGGCTCGGCCGTCGGGCACGACGTCCGACAACGCTAGCCGAACGGACCCGCCGGTGGAGAGCCCCAGGGGCCCCGCCCACGGGATGGTCGCCCGGCGGTGCCGCCCGGCTCAGATCCGTGAGGTGAAGGCGACAAGCACCTGGTACGGCGCGGGAGTGCCGGTGTTGTCGAAGCAGATCACGTCCACCGGGGCGTCCACCGCGTACGACCACGGCTGGGTCAGGTTGCAGTAGTTCGGACCGGTGCCCTGCGCGGTGACCTGGGCGTGCGTCTCCTTCTGCCCGAGCTGCATGAAGGTGACCAGGTAGCGGCCGGCCGGCGCGAGCGGCGCGATGGTGTTGACGCCGACCCCGAGCTGGGAGTTGTCGTTGGTGGGGCCGCCCGCCGCGCTGGCCAGGTGACCGAAGAACGTCGGTGGTGCCAGCGACCCGACCACCGACCGTCCCCGGTGGTAGGAGAGGGTGAAGTCGGTGTCGACCGGCGCGCCGGCCTGGTCGAAGCAGAACACGTAGACCAGCACGTCGGTGCCGGAGGCGCCCCAGCGGGCGACGGTGCACCGGCGCGGACCGGCGTTCGGCTGGATCGCGGTGGCCTGCACGTTGCCGGCCAGGACCCCGGCCAGCCCGACCCCGGGCAGCTTCACCGACCACTGCCCGACCCCGAGCGGGGCCAGTGCGGCGGGGGCCCCGGTCGATACGTACGACTGGACCAGGCCGCTGACCCCGCCCTGGACGTAGGCGTGGGCGGTGCCGGCCGGCAGCACCCCGGAGCTGGCGGTCCACAGCACCGTGAACCGGCTGTCGTCGCGGGTGCCGCCGGGGGCGAAGCACTGCACGTCGACGATCTCGTCGGCGCCCGACTGGAACCAGCGCACCACCGTGCAGTAGTGTCCGGCGCGGTCGACCGGGGTCACGTGCGGCACCCCGCGCGCACCGGCGCCGATCTGCGGGAAGCGCACCTGGAACCGGCCCGGGGCGAGCTTGACGCCGTCGGCCCAGGCGGCCGGGAAGGCGGTCTTCCAGGTGCCCCACTGCCGGCTGGTGTCCAGCACGGTCCAGCTGGTGACGCGGGGTTGTCGACGTAGGCGAAACCCCAGCGGTCCGCGGTGGCCGCCGCGGCGGGTGCGGTCGGCGCGAGCCCCACGGCCGCCACCAGGGCGGCCAGTGCGACGGCGACGACACGGCGAACTCTCATCTCTCCTCCGATCGGTGGTGGTCGAACGGAACTCAGCGTGAGCGGAAGGCACGCCCAAAGCAACGGTCTCGTCTACTCGGTGTGACGACAGTCGGGAGCCCGTCACTGATGTATCAAATGGCCCACGACGGCCTCGCCCCACCGCGGGAGTCCCTACGGGCGGCGGGGAGGTGACCCCCGCGTCATCCGCCGCCCCGCTCCGGCGCGACCCTGCCGGGGCGATCCGACACGTTTGTCGTGCTGACCGCCGGGAAGGGAACGGACATGACGAAACCTCGGGTGGTGATCGTGGGCGCCGGTTTCGCCGGTTACCACGCGGCGAAGACGTTGCGTCGGCTGGCCGGCGGACGGGCCGAGATCGTGCTGCTGAACTCGACCGACTACTTCCTCTACCTGCCGCTGTTGCCCGAGGTGGCCGCCGGGGTGGTCGAACCCACCCGGATCTCGGTCCCGCTGACCGGCACCCTGCCCGGCGTCCGGGTGGTCGTCGGCGAGGCCGACCGGGTCGACCTGCGCCACCGCTGGGTCGGTTTCACCAACCCGGAGGGGGAGCGGGGGCAGCTCGCCTACGACCGGCTGGTGCTCTGCGTCGGCAGCGTCAACAAGCTGCTGCCCATCCCCGGTGTGACCGAGTACGCCCACGGGTTCCGGGGCCTGCCCGAGGCGGTCTACCTGCACGACCACGTGGTCCGCCAGATCGAGCTGGCCGAGCAGGCGCAGGACCCGGCCGAGCAGCGGGCCCGCGCCACCTTCGTGGTGGTGGGTGCGGGCTACACCGGCACCGAGGTCGCCGCGCACGGGCAACTCTTCACCGACGCGCTGCACGCGCAACGCCCCCGGTTGACGGTCCGGCCCCGGTGGATGCTGCTGGACGTCGCCCCCCGGGTGCTGCCGGAACTGGACGAGCGGATGTCGCAGACCGCCGACCGGGTGCTGCGCCGCCGGGGGGTCGACGTCCGGATGGGCACCTCGGTCGCCGAGGCCACCGCCGACGGGGTGCACCTCACCGACGGCGAGTACGTCCCGACCTGCACGCTGGCCTGGTGCGTCGGGGTCCGCCCGGACCCGTTCGTGGCCGAGTTGGGCCTGCGTACCGAGAAGGGCCGGCTGGTGGTCGACGAGTATCTCAACGTCCCCGGTTTCCCCGAGGTGTACGCGTGCGGCGACGCCGCCGCCGTGCCGGACCTGACCCACCCCGGGCAGGTCTGCACGATGACCGCCCAGCACGCGCAACGGCAGGGCAAGCTCGCCGCGCACAACATCGCCGCCTCCTACGGGCACGGCAGGCGTCGCCCGTACAAGCACCACGACCTGGGCTGGGTGGTCGACCTGGGCGGCAGGGACGCGGCGGCGAACCCGCTGAAGCTGTCGCTGTCGGGGCTGGCCGCCAAGGCGGTCACCCGGGGCTACCACCTGCTGGCGATGCCCGGTAACCGGGCGCGGGTGAGCGCCGACTGGGTGCTCGACGCCGCGCTGCCCCGCCCGGCGACGCAGCTCGGTCTGGTGCCGGCCCACGCAGTGCCGCTGGAGAGTTCCTCGCCCGAGGTTCCGGTGCGTACCCGCTGAGCCGCTGGGGCCGTCCGGACACGGGACGCCTGCGTGCCTCGGCGACGACCTCGGCCCCGCTTCACTCCGGCGGGGTGAGGGGTGCTCACCCGGGTGGGTCGGAGTATCGGGACGACCGGAGTTCTTCCGAGGCACGCGGAAGGGTAGGTCGTCATGAAGAGGATCGTGGAGATCGTCCCGGCCCGTCCCGGCTGGTACTCCCGCTGGCAGGTCGGCCCCGAGGTGACCCGGTGCTACCCGGTGAGCCTCTGGGCGCTGGTGGAGGAGGCCGACGGCTCGGGCCGCGAGGTGGTGGGGATGGACTGTGCCGGGCAGTGGCCCGGCGCGGAGGACAACGAGTCGGGTGGGGGATTCGTCCGGTACCTGTTCCAGCTGCCCGATTCCGGTCCTCCGGAGGACGTCGAACCCCCGTCGTCCGCCGTGCCCCGGTCTACCGGGCCACGTCGGCAACCGGCCGTCGAGGCCCGGGAGGCCGTCGTCGGCGCGTGACGGTGACCCGCCCAGACCCTCCTCCCGGCCCCCGGCCCCTGGTCCCAGGGTCGGGGGCCACCCCGGCCGGACGCCTCAGCCCACCTCGCGGACGTCGTCGACGGCTCCGGCCGGCTCTTCCTCCACCGCCAGTAACTCGGCCAGGCCGGTGCGGTCGAGCAGCTGCTGGAGCCGGGCGCTGACCCCGGTCAACCGGACCGGACCGGACCCGCGCCGGCTGAGCACCACGAACGCGCTCAGCCCCGACGAGTCGCACAGGCCGACCCCGCCGAGGTCGATGATCAGTGCGCCGTGGCCGTCCGCGCGGACCTCGGCCGCCGCGTCGATCAGCTCTGGCGCGGTGTCGAAGTCGAGGTCGCCGGTGAGCCGCAGCCGGGCGGTGCCGGCGTCGAGCCGGGTCACCTCGATGGTCAACAGCTGCGGACTCATGCCCCCATGTTCCCAGCAACAGGTGATCGGGAAACGCCGGGGTTCGGCCGACGGGTTTCCCGCACGCCCGGTCCGGGTGGTCCGCGCGTTACGGTGACCGGATTCAGGCGGACGCGGCCGGGCGCTGCGGCGCGGGGGTGGACTGCTGCGGCACCTGACGGGCCAGCAGGCCGGTGACCCCGGTCATGTCCAGGATGGTGGTCAGGAAACGGGGGACGGCCCGCAGCCGGACCAGCGTCCCGACCCGTTGCCCCTCCCGCCAGGCGTGCACGATGACCGACAGGCCGGTGCTGTCGATGAAGGTCAGCCCGGAGAAGTCGAAGACGATCACCGCAGGGTGCTCCACCAGCACCCGGTCGACCTCCACCCGCAACGGGCGGGAGGTGGCGTAGGCCAGTTCGCCACCGACCGACAGGACGGGCGCTCCGGGGTCGGAGCGGTCCACCGACATGGTCAACGGGGCAGCCTCTGGCTTCCTTCCAGGGGGCACCACAGCACGCCTTTCCGCGAGGGCCGACGGTCGGGCCGGACTAGGCCGGATCGTAACAACCTGCCGGTGCGCCCGCAGGGGTGCGCATCCGCGTGGAGGACGCCGTGCGGTGGCGGTGTCCGCGTTCCGGCGTAGGCTGAGCGGAACAGATTGGAACATACGGCCTACATCCGGGATGTGCCGGATGACGACAAGGGGAGTGGGGCTCAGCTGGTGAGTGCTGCCGACGTCAGGGGCTTCGACCCGGGCGACGGACGGATCTCCACGCCGAGTGCCGGTCGGGCTGCGGCGCGGTCCGCCGGCCCGTCCACCGGGCTGCCGCCGTCGGCCCCCGACCGGCTCGGCCCCGACCCCGCCCGGCCCCACCCGGACCGCGTCGACCCGGCCTGGTCCGAGGTCGTCGAACACTTCCGGGAGGGCCTGGTCGTCTGCGACGCCGACGGGCTGGTCCGGCACGTCAGTCCGGTCGCCGAGCGGCTGCTGCCCGAGGTGTCGCCCGGCCGCACCCTGGCCGCCGCCGGTCTCACCGTGCTGACCACGGCCGCCGCCGAGCCCGACGGGTTCGGTCACCACGGCCGACGGCTGCGCATCCGCCGGGTGCCGCTGTCCGGGTCCCGCAGCTGTCTGTACGTCGAGGACGTCACCGAGAGCGTCTCCCGGGCCGACGCGCTGCTCGCCGAACGGGCCCGGTCGGCCTTCCTCGCCGTGGTCGGCGAGAAGCTGGGCAATCCGCTGCACCCGGACCGGGCCGCCGCCGCCGTGGTCCGGCTCACCGTGCCCACCCTGGCCGAGGTGGCGGTGCTGGTGCCGGCCCCCCGCTCCGGGCGGGCCCGGTGGTGGCGGGCGGCCCGGGCCGACGACGAGTCGCCCACGGTGGACAGCGGCGTGCTGCCCGCCGCCGCGCTGCCCCCGGCGATTGTCGAAGGGCTGTCCGGTGTGGAGCCGCACACGGTGGACTGGCTGGTCGACCAGGCGGTCGAGGCCGGTTGGCTGCCGGGGCTGAGCGCCCGCGAGGTGACCGTCCGGGTGGTCCCGCTGCCCGGCCGGGACGCCCCGGCGGGAGTGCTGCTGGTGGCCCGGCGTACCCGCTGGTACGACGACGCCGACGTGGACCTGGTCCGGGCCTTCGCCGCGCGGGCCGGCGCGGCGCTCACCACCGCGGTCCTCTACCGCAACCAGGCCGAGGTGGCCGACACCCTCCAGGCCAGCCTGGTGCCTGTGGAACCGGCAGGCGTGGCCGGGGTGCAGTGGGGCACGGCGTACCGACCCTCCCAGGCGAGCCTGCGCATCGGTGGCGACTTCTACGGCGCGCACCAGCTGGCCGACGGCGGCGCGGTGTTCTTCCTCGGTGACGTCTCCGGCAAGGGGGTGGAGGCGGCGGTCTTCACCGGCCAGCTCCGCCAGTGCCTCCAGGCGCTCTACCGGGTCGAGTCGCGGCCCGGCCGGTTGCTGAAGCTGCTCAACGACGCCCTGCTGGAGACCACCCAGGCGCACGGGCAGGGCCGTTTCGCCACGATGGTGCTCGGGGTGGTGCGCCCGCACCGCGACGGCGGCCTGTCGCTGACCCTGGCCGGTGGCGGGCACCTGCCGCCGCTGGTGCTGCGCCACGGCGGCGAGGTGGAGACGGTGCCGCTGAGCGGCATGCTGATCGGGGTGGTGCCCGACCCCCGCGTCGGCGAGGTCACCGTCCGGCTGGCCGTGGGGGAGACCTGCCTGCTCTACAGCGACGGGGTGACCGAGGCCCGGGGCGGTCGGCGCGGCGACGAACAGTTCGGCCAGGACCGCCTGGTCCACGCCGTCACCGGCTGCCACCGGATGCCCGCTCCGGCGCTCGCCGAGCGGGTCGAGCAGGTCACCTGCGACTGGCTGGCGCACGGCGACCACGACGACATCGCGGTGCTCGCCCTGCGGGCCACCGGACCGGGCGGCCGTCCCCGGCGGCACCTGCACTCCGTGCCGGCCGTGCCAGACCCGGCCGAGGAGAGGACGCCCCGGCCGTGACCGTCCCTGCCGACCCGTACCGGGCCTTCGGCGACTTCCTCGCCTGTCTGGAGGAGGCGGACGAGTACGGCGCGATCGAGGTGGTCACCGGGTTGCTCGACGCCGGCGTCCCGGCGGAGCGGGTACTGCTCGATCTCGTCGCCCCGGCGCAGACCGAGGTGGGCGAGCGGTGGGCCCGTAACGAGTGGAGCGTGGCGCAGGAGCACGCCGCGACGCACATCAGCGAGCGGGCGGTGGCGGCGGTCGCCGGGTACGCCGACCCCCGGCCGACCCGGGGGCGGATCGTGGTGGCCTGTATGGACGGTGAGTGGCACGCCCTGCCGCCCCGGCTGGTCGCCGAGGTGCTGCGGCTGCGTGGCTGGCAGGTGACCTTCCTGGGCGCGAGTGTGCCGGCCGCCCACCTGGTGTCGTACCTGCACCGGCACGACGCGCACGCGGTCGCGTTGGCCTGCGCCCTGCCGATGCGGTTGCCGCAGGCGCACCGGATGATCGAGGCGTGCCGGCGTTCGGACGTACCGGTGGTGGTCGGTGGTCGTGGGTTCGGCGCGGACGGCCGGTGGGCCCGGCTGCTCGGGGTCGCCTGGGCCCCGGACGCCCCGGGCGCGGCCGATCTGGTCGCCGACGAGCGGGCCCTGCGCCGGGTGTCCCCGGCGGACCTGTCCCACCTCGCCGACGACGAGTACGCCAGCCTGGTGAAGCGGCGCGGCGAGCTGATCGACTCGGCGGTGGCGGACCTGCGGGCCCGGGTGCCGTCGGTCGGGGGCTACACCCCGGCGCAGTGGGACGCGACGACGGGCGACCTGGGGTACATCGTGGACTTCCTGGCCGCCGCCGTCTACGTCGACGACGCGGAGCTGTTCATCGACTTCGTGACGTGGCTGGTGGCGATCCTGACCAGCCGGGGGGTGCCGGCCGGGTCGGTCGCCTCCACCCTGGGTCACTACGCGCGCGTCCTGCGTGACTTCCCCCGGGCGGGGCGGTTCCTGGCGCTCGGCGCGGCGGCGACTGTCGCGTCCGACGGGGTACGGCACTGACGCGCCTTGCGGGCCCCGGGGGGAGCGCTGCGTATACTTGCTGCACTGCAAGGGTCTACCTGCGGTGGGAGCGAGAGGGACGACGTTGACCTTCACCGTGACGCACGCCGGGCGGGACGGTGGCGGCGTGTGTCTGCGGCTCGCCGGCGAGCTGGATCTCAGCTCGGCCGGGGCACTCAACACCGAGATCGACCGGCTCGCCGCGGGCGGCGAGCGGCACCTGCTGCTCGACCTCACCGAACTGACCTTCTGTGACTCCACCGGCATCGCCGCCTTCGTCCGCGGCGACAACCTCGCCGCCGAGCAGGGTGGCTGGCTGCGGCTGTGCGGGGCGACCGGCCGGGTGGACCGGGTCCTTCAGATCACCGGCCTGGCCGACGTGCTGCGCTATCAGCCCGACACCGCCGACCCGCGGTCGCCGTCCGCCCGGTGATGGGCTAAATTTCCCCGCCAGCGGGTGACCGCGCAGTTCCCGCTCGGCGGGTGACCGCGTTCGGTCAGGCCGCCAACGGGGTACCGAGACCGTCGTCCCCCGCTCGCCGACACAGACAGGTTGGACCCATGGACCGAGGCGCCACGAACCCCGTCCGCATCCTGGTGGTCGACGACGACCCGGGTGACGTGCTGATGATCGAGGAAGCCCTGGCGGACTCCGGCATCGCCAAGGTCATCGACGTGGTCGGTGACGGTCAGGAGGCGATGGAGTTCCTGCGGCAGGAGGGCCGGCACGTCGACGCCCGGCGACCCGACGTGATCCTGCTCGACCTGAACATGCCGCGGATGGACGGGCGGCAGGTGCTCGGCGAGGTGAAGCAGGACGACGACCTGCGCACCATCCCGATCGTGGTGCTGACCACCTCCAACGCGGACACCGACATCGTGGGCAGCTACAGCCTCCAGGCCAACGCCTACGTCACCAAGCCGATCGACCTGGACGACTTCAACGACGTGGTGCGCCGGATCGACGAGTTCTTCGGTCGGGTCGTGGTGCTGCCCAAGCGCTCCTGACCGCCCGGGGCGTCCCGGTGCGTCCCGACGCGCCGGGTCCGCCCCGACGGTCGGCCGGCCCGGCAAGCCGCCCCGCAATTGCTGAACATTTTTCTCGAACCGCCCCGGTGGTCGTCCGCTGCCGCGAGGATCGAGCTGGGACAGACGTACCAGCTTCCTGGGGGGCGACACGTATGAGGTTCTCCGTCGTTGAGTCCGGCTACGACCGGCGACAGGTCGATTCCTGCCTGGACGAGCTCGGAGTCCGGTTGACCCGGCTCGCCGCGCGGGCGGAGGTGATCGCCGGCGCGGGGCGGGACTGGGACCAGATCCGCCAGGAGACCACCCTGCTCCTGGCGATGGTCGACAGGCGGCGGGCCGACGCCGACCGGGGCGCGGCCCGGCCGGCGGTCCTGCGTACGGCCGACGAGCTGCTGGCCCGGGCCCGCGCCGAGCTGGACGCCGCCCGGGAGGAGGCCCGGCAGTTGCGCGAGCGGGTGTACGCCGAGGCGGTGCAGGCCCGTCGCGAGTTCGAGGCGTCGCTGCACGAACGGCGGCACCGGGCGGCCCGGGTCGATCAGCTCCTCACCGGGCTGAGCGTCGAGACGGTGCCGGTCGACACCCCGACCGCCGCCGCCGGTGGTGTCCCGGCCACCCGGGTCGCCACCGGCACCGACGAGGTGGCTGTCGACCAGCCCGAGCCGGGCACCCGGGTCGGCTGACCGGCATCAGGCCGTCCTGCCGGGCCCGGCCCCGGTGTCCGCCGCCGCCCGACGCGCGGTGGCGGCAGAGGCCGGTTCAGGTCAGCGCGTCGACCACGGTGGTGGCCCGGTCCTCGTGCCGCGCGTACGCGCCGGGGTAGGCGGAGATCTGCACGGCCTGCGCGGCGGCGGTGATGCTGAGCTGCCGCCAACCGGGGATCTCGGCCAGCGCTGAGTAGAACGCCCGCGCGGCGTAGGCGGGGCGCATCAGCTGGGCGACCGTGCCCCAGCCGCTGCTCGGGCGCTGCTGGAACAGGCCCACCGAGTCGTGGTCCGAGCCGCTGCCCTGGTGCGGGTGGTCGTACGACTCGGGCAGCACGTCGCTGGCGAGGTTGTGCAGGTCGCTCTCCTGCATGGCGGTGGCGACGGCGACCACCAGGCCCCGGCGCGGCACCCCCAGCTCGACGCCGACCTCGACGATCACCTGGGCGTTGGCCATCTGGAGCGGGGTGAGCCCGGCGACCGGGCGGGGCCGGGCCGGCTTCGTCGGCTTCGGCGCGGTGCTGCGGGTTGCCGACGGGCCGGGGCTGGCGGAGGTCGGGGCGTCCGACGGCAGCGCGGTCCGCTCCCGGGCCCGGGACGCCCGCTGCTCCTCGGCGGCCCGGTCGGCCAGCACCTCCTGCACCGGCCGGGGCTGCCTGTCGAGCCGGTCGGTCCCGGCCAGCGCGACGAGCCCCAGGCAGCAGGTCACACCCCCGGCGAGGGCGATCCGGGCGGGGGTCGAGGCGAGCACGGCCCGGGCGCCCCGTCGGGGCGGCTCCGGCGCGCGGTGCCGGCCGATCCTCCGTTCGTCCGAGCCCACCCGGGCCGAAGGGGTGGCCGGGCGGTTCCGGGGCGGCAGTTGCGCGGCGGTCTCGTCGGGGTGCACCCGACGAGGTTAGAGAGGTTTCAGCCGCAGACCGGCGGTGGTATGGGTGGCCTGCGCCACAATCGGCTGGAATCCGCCCGGATACTAGCCGCATAACCATGTCAAAGCGGTGGAAGGCGTATGCCGCTCCTATCGGTTATCAGGCTCAGACCGGGATGAAGCAGGCGGGAATCGCGGTCGCCGGGGTGTCGGGCCGGGAGTCGGCCAAACGACGGAGGTGGCGACCGGCCGTCCCGGCGGGGCCGCCTCACCCGGACGTGGCGGGGGCCGCCGGCTCAGTGCCTGCCGTTCTCGGCCGCGCTCACCGTCAGCCGGTGCCGGCTGCTGTCGTCGCTGGAGAACGGCCACAGCCGGTCGGCATACGTGACCAGTTCGGCCAACTGCTCCCGGCTCAACCCGGCCGAGGAGATGCTGGCGTGCACGTCGGCCCGGTACCGGCCGTCGTCGTCGCGCCCCAGCTTCGCCTCGGCGGTCACCTGCACCGTGTGCGCCTCGTCGGTGATCTCCCCGGCCGCCTCGACCGCCGCGTGGTGCAGGCAGGAGGCGAAGGCGGCGGCGAGCAGCTGCTCCGGGGTCAACCCGGTGCAGTGCGGCGCGAGCGGCGACGCCAGCGCGGTGGAGAGCTCACCGTCGTCGGTGCGTACGTGCCCGCCCGTGGCGGTCGCGCTGGCCTCGTGCAGCCAGGAACTCGGATCCGGCATCGCGTTCCCCCCTCATCCGTCGGCCGGGTTCCCGGCCACGAACGGGTGAAACGCCCGGGGTGCGCCGACGGCCGGGATCAGACCGGCCCGGTCCGGGACCAGTCGTGCACCGCCACCGCCTCCGTCGCCTCGGCGGCCGCCCGCTCGGTCCACGGTGACACCGGCGCGGTACGGGGCCGGGGCACCGAGGCCAGCATCGGCACGTAGACCCGGGCGTCGACCACCTCCGCCAGCTCCAGGGCCGCCACCAGACTGCTGGGCCGCTCGCGCGGGTCGTCGGCGAGGCAACGCCGACACAGGTCGGCCACCTCGGACGGCAGCCCCGCGACCGGCGGCAACGGCTCCGGCGTGATCTTCCGGCGGGACCCGACCAGCTGGGTGGCGGTGGTCCCCGCCGCGTACGGCAGCTTCCCGGTGAGGCAGTAGTAGAGCAGCACGCCGACGGCGTACATGTCGGCGGCGGGGGTGGCCGGCTGCCTGTCGAACTGCTCCGGGGCCAGGTACGCCGGAGTCCCCACCAGCATGCCGTCCGGGCTGTGGTCGGGTGCCCCGGCCGGGGTGGCGATACCGAAGTCGAGCACCTTCGCCCCCGACGGGGTGAGCATCACGTTGGCCGGTTTGACGTCGCGGTGCACGATCCCGTGGGCGTGCGCAGCGGCGAGCGCGGCGGTCACCTCGGCGCAGACCCGGACCGCGATGCGCCAGTCCAGCGGGCCGGCCCGCAGGTGCGCGGCGAGGGTCTCGCCCTCCACCAGCTCCATCACGATGTACGGCATCTCCCGGCCGGGCAGGGTCGTCGAGGTGCCGAAGTCGTGGACGCTGGCGACGTTGGGGTGCACCAACCGGGCGGCGGACCGGGCCTCGGCCCTGATCCGCTCGACCGAGGTCTGCTCGCCCCGGTGGGCGGGGGCCATCAGCTTCACCGCGACCGGCCGGTCCAGGACGATGTCGTGAGCCCGCCAGACCTCCGACATCCCACCCATGCCGATGCGCTGTTCGAGCTGGTACCGCCCGGCCAGCGTCCTCATCGACCCGCTCCTGTCCATGCCGACCCCGTCGCCGGGGTGGCGATGGCGCTGTCGAGCCGGTACCCGGCCGCTGCGCTGGGCAAACCGTTGCCCGCCCCGCCCCGGACCCGGTCCCACCGGGTGGACCCGGTCGAGCGACCCCGGCCCGGCCCCGGGTGCGGTAGCTTGCCGTCAGTGGCCCGCGCGACCGTCGGCCACCGGAGGGAGGCCCCGATGGGCGAGGTGACCGTGCGCTTCGTCGGCGGGCCGGCCCACGATCTGGTCCGTACCCTGCCGGCCGACCCGGAGGGGGCGCCGCCCGCCCGTTGGGTGCTGCGTCACCCGGACGCCCCACCGGCCCCCGGCGGGGGTGGCCCCGACCACCTCTACCAGCGGGACCGGCCGGCCGGCGACGGCCACTGGACGATGTCCTTCGTGCACACCTATCCGACCGGGGTGGGCCAGTAGCCACCCGGCGACCCGCGGGGGCGGCGCTCCCGGAACCGCCCCCCGACGCCACCCGGCCCGGTACGGTCGAGCGGGGCCGCGCGCCACAGCGGGCGCACAGGATGCGCATAGGTCAGCGCCAGTAACCGGTCCCACGATGGGGGCATGGTGACCGACGGGCAGACCGCACCACACCGGATCGAGTTGCGCCGCCCCGACGGCGAACCCGTCCGGGTGCTGGTGGTCGACGACGAACCCACCCTGACCGACCTGCTGTCGATGGCGCTGCGCTACGAGGGGTGGCAGGTGCGCAGCGCGGGCAACGGGATGGCGGCGCTGAGCGCGGCCCGGCAGTTCCAGCCCGACGCGGTGGTGCTCGACGTGATGCTCCCCGACCTGGACGGCTTCCAGGTGCTGCGCCGGCTGCGCGAGCAGACCCCGACCGTGCCGGTGCTCTTCCTGACCGCCCGCGACGCGGTCGAGGAGCGGATCGCCGGGCTCACCGTCGGCGGCGACGACTACGTCACCAAGCCGTTCAGCCTGGAGGAGGTCATCGCCCGGCTGCGCGCCCTGCTGCGACGTACCGGCTTCGCGGTGACCGCCCGGGAGGAGGCCGTGCTCACCGTCGGCGACCTCACCCTCGACGAGGACAGCCACGAGGTACGCCGGGGCGACGACCTGATCACCCTAACCGCCACCGAGTTCGAACTGCTGCGCTACCTGATGCGCAACCCGCGTCGGGTGCTCAGCAAGGCGCAGATCCTGGACCGGGTGTGGAACTACGACTTCGGCGGGCAGGCCAACGTGGTCGAGCTGTACATCTCGTACCTGCGCAAGAAGATCGACGTGGGACGCGCGCCGATGATCCACACCCTGCGTGGCGCCGGTTATGTCCTCAAGCCCGCGCCGTGACCGGGCCGGTCGCCTCCGCCGCCGGTTGGCGGGCTGGTCGCTGCGCCGCCGGCTGGTGCTCACCGTGGTGGCGCTGCTGGCGCTGGTCAGCGTCGGCATCGGCGGGCTGACCACTGTCGCGCTGCGGCACTTCCTGATCTACCAGGTCGACACCCAGCTCGCCGGGGACAACCGTCGCTTCGACAGCCGGCTGCCCTGGGACCGGACCATGGGCCAGCCCCGCCCCCTCGACCAGGTCACCGGCCGGCAGGGGCAACCCGACCCGCCGCCGACGTTCCCGATCGGCTCGATCGGGATGCGGATCATCCCGCACGAGCAGCCGTCGGCCCGCATCCGCGGCGCCTCCGGCGCGACCGAGGCGCTCACCGCCGCCGACGTCGCCCCGCTGACCGCGTTGCCCGCCGACAGCGGGCCGCACACCGTCGACCTCGGCGAGCGGGGCGACTACCGGGCGGTGGCCCGCCGGGTTCCCGGCGGCGACACCCTGGTCTTCGCCATCCCGCTGCGTCCCGTGCAGGAGATCGTCTGGTGGATGGTCGTCGCCCAGGCGGGCGTCGCCACCGCCGGCCTGCTCGTCGCCGGCAGCCTGGGCGCGCTGATCGTCCGGGCCACGCTGCGCCCGCTGCACCGGGTCGCGGCCACCGCCGGGCGGGTCGCCGAACTGCCCCTGGACCGGGGCGAGGTGGCGCTGTCGGTGCGGGTGCCCGCCGTCGACACCGACCCGCGCACCGAGGTGGGGCAGGTGGGCGCGGCGTTGAACCGGATGCTGGGCCACGTCGCCGCCGCGCTCGCCGCCCGCCAGGCCAGCGAGACCCGGGTACGCCAGTTCGTCGCCGACGCCTCGCACGAGCTGCGCACCCCGCTGGCCGCGATCCGGGGCTACGCCGAGGTGGCCCGCCGGGGCCGGGACCGGGTGCCCCCGGATGTGGCCCACGCGCTGCGCCGGGTCGAATCCGCCAGCACCCGGATGACCAGCCTCGTCGACGACCTGCTGCTGCTGGCCCGCCTGGACTCCGGCCGGCCGCTGGCCACCGGACCTGTCGACCTGACCGCCCTGGTGGTCGACGCGGTCAGCGACGCGCACGTGGCCGGCGGCGAACACCGGTGGCAGCTCGACCTGCCCGACGAGGCGGTGGAGGTGCCAGGCGACGCCGTCCGGCTGCACCAGGTGGTGGCGAACCTGCTCGCCAACGCGCGGGTGCACACCCCGCCCGGCACCACCGTCACCACCCGCATCGCCCCGGTGCCCGGCGCGGTGGAACTCAGCGTCACCGACGACGGCCCCGGGGTGCCCCCGGAACTGCGCGACGAGGTCTTCGAACGGTTCGCCCGGGGCGACAGCTCCCGGTCCCGGCAGCACGGCAGCACCGGCCTCGGCCTGGCCATCGTGGCCGCCGTGGTGGAGGCCCACCACGGCGGCGTCACGCTGGAGAGCCGACCGGGCCGCACGGTCTTCACCGTCCGGCTGCCGACCTCCCCGACACCCCCGGACCGCGCCACGCCCGCGCCGCCGGATTCCACAGCCCACGCATAGCTCGGTCACGGGGCCGCCCCAACCGGGTGGTCGAGGCTGGCCGCATGGACAGAACCGAGAGCCTGCTGACGACGCCGGCCGGCCCGCCGGACGACACCGCGACCGCACCGCCGGCCAGCTCGGCGTCGTCCCACCCGGACGACGGCGACCCGGCCCGGCGCGACCCGCGCTGGGTCAGACCCGCGCTGGCCGTGCTGCTGCTCGGCACCGGCCTGCTCTACCTGTGGGGGCTGGGGGAGTCCGGCTGGGCGAACTCGTTCTACTCGGCGGCGGTGCAGGCCGGCTCCGAGAGCTGGAAGGCGTTCTTCTACGGCTCCTCCGACGCGGCCAACTCGATCACCGTCGACAAGACACCGGCCGCGCTGTGGCTGATGGCCCTGTCGGTACGGATCTTCGGGCTGAACAGTTGGGCGATCCTGGTGCCGCAGGCGCTGCTCGGCGTCGCCTCGGTCGGCGTCCTGTTCGCCACCGTGCGCCGCTGGTACGGCCCGGCCGCGGGCCTGATCGCCGGGACGGTCCTGGCGCTCACCCCGGTCGCCACCCTGATGTTCCGGTTCAACAACCCGGACGCGCTGCTGGTCCTGCTGCTGGTGGGCGGTGCGTACGCCACCGTGCGGGCGGTGGAGACGGCCAGCACCCGGTGGATCGTGCTGGTCGGGGTGCTGGTCGGCGTCGGCTTCCTCACCAAGATGCTCCAGGCGTTCCTGGTGGTCCCGGTCTTCGCCGGGGTCTACCTGCTGGCCGCGCCGACCGGCTTCTGGCGACGGATCCGTCAGGTGTTGCTGGCCGGCCTGGGCCTGGTCGTCGCTGCGGGCTGGTGGGTGGCCACCGTGGAGTTGGTCCCGGCCAGCGCCCGGCCCTACATCGGCGGTTCGCAGCAGAACAGCATCCTGGAGCTGACCCTCGGCTACAACGGTCTCGGCCGGATCACCGGTGAGGAGGAGGGCAGCGTCGGTGGTGGTGCCCGGACGGGCGGCGGCGGTGGGCCGTTCTCCGGGCGGACCGGCTGGCTGCGGATGTTCGACACCGAGGTCGGCGGCCAGATCTCCTGGCTGCTGCCGGCCGCGCTGATCCTGCTCGTCGCCGGCCTGGTGCTGGCGGGCCGGGCGGCGCGCACCGACCGCCGTCGCGCCGGGCTGCTGCTGTGGGGCGGCTGGCTGCTGGTCACCGGGCTGATCTTCAGCTTCATGTCCGGCATCTTCCACGCCTACTACACGGTGGCCCTGGCACCGGCGGTCGGTGCGTTGGTCGGCATCGGCACCGTCCTGCTCTGGCGGGAACGCCGGGCCACCGCTGGACCCGTCACCCCGGTCACCGGTTCCGCGGTGCCCGCCGGGCCGACCGCCGCCCTGGGTGTCGAAGCCGGGACGGCCCCCGGTGTCGACCCCGCGACCGCGCCGTCGACCGGTGGTCGCCGGTCCCTCCGGTGGCGGGGGTGGTTCGCCACCGTCACCCTGGCCGTCACCCTGGCGGTCACCGCGTGGTGGTCCTGGCGGCTGCTGGGCCGCAGCACGGACTTCCAGCCCTGGCTACGGCCGGCCGTGCTGGTCGCCGGGCTCGCCGTGGCGGTGCTGATCCTGCTCGACCGGCGGCTGCCCCGGCGACTGGTGCCGGTGGTGCTGGCGCTGGGCGCGTCGGCCGCGCTGGCCGGCCCGGCGGCGTACGCGGCGCAGACCGCCGCCACCCCGCACACCGGGTCCATCCCGAGCGCCGGCCCGAACGTGCAGGGCGGCTTCGGTCCGGGGCGTGGTGGGCCCGGCGGCCGGATGGGCGACGGCATGGAGTTCCCCGGTGGTGGCGGCTTCCCGGGTGGTGGCGGCTTCCCGGGTGGCAACCGGGACGGCGGCACCGGTCAGAACGGTCAGCCTCCCGGCTTCCCCGGCGGTACCGCCAACGGCGGCCCGGCCCGGTTCCCCGGCTTCCCCGGCGGTACCGGTCAGGACGGCGGTACCGGCCAGGACGGTGGGCGTACCAGGGGTGGCCAGGGTCGCACCGGCGGGATGGGCGGCCTGCTCGACTCCCGGGAGCCGAGCGCGGCGCTGAAGTCGCTGCTGACGGCCGACGCCGACGACTACACCTGGATGGCGGCGACCGTCGGCTCCAACAACGCCTCCGGCTACCAGCTCGCCACCGGCCGGCCGGTGATGGCCGTCGGCGGCTTCAACGGCAGCGACCCGGCGCCCACCCTGGCCCGGTTCCAGGAGTACGTGGCCGCCGGGAAGATCCACTACTTCGTCGGCGGGGGCGGCTTCCGGGCCAACGGCGGCAGCTCCGCCTCCCAGGAGATCGCCGCCTGGGTCGCCGAGAACTTCACCGCGCGGACCGTCGACGGGGTCACCGTCTACGACCTGACCAGCGCCGGACAGGAGGCACAGGGATGACCACGATCGGCAGTCCCCGGCCCGCCGTCGAGACCCGGGCCGGCACCCCCACCGCCGTGCTCGACGTGGTGGTGCCGGTCCACAACGAAGAGGCCGACCTCGGCCCCTGCGTACGCCGGCTGCACGAGCACCTCAGCGCGCACTTCCCGTACCCGTTCCGGATCACCGTGGCGGACAACGCCAGCGTCGACGGCACCCTCGCCGTGGCCGAGGCGCTCGCCGCCGAACTCCCGCACGTCCAGGTACGCCACCTGAGCGCCAAGGGACGCGGTCGGGCGCTGCGGGTCGCCTGGTCGGCCTCGGACGCCCCGGTGCTGGCGTACATGGACGTGGACCTGTCGACCGACCTGGCCGCGTTGCTGCCCCTGGTCGCCCCGCTCATCTCCGGCCACTCGGACCTCGCCATCGGCACCCGGCTGGCCCGGACCTCCCGGGTGGTGCGGGGCGCCAAGCGAGAGGTGATCTCCCGGGCCTACAACCTGCTGCTGCGGGGCACCCTCGCCGCCCGGTTCTCCGACGCGCAGTGCGGCTTCAAGGCGATCCGCGCCGACGTGGCCCGGGAACTGCTGCCGCTGGTGCAGGACACGGGCTGGTTCTTCGACACCGAACTGCTGGTGCTCGCCCAGCGCGCCGGACTGCGCATCCACGAGGTGCCGGTGGACTGGGTCGACGACCCGGACAGCCGGGTCGACATCGTGGCCACCGCCCTGGCCGACCTGCGCGGCATCGGCCGGTTGGGGCGGGCGCTGGTCACCGGCACGTTGCCACTGGCCGCGCTGCGCGCACAGTGGGGCCGGGCGCCGCTGGCCGCCGCACCGGCGCGGGTGCCGGCCGGGCTGCCCGCACAGTTGGCCCGGTTCGCCCTGGTCGGCGTGGTCAGCACGGTGGCGTACCTGGTGCTGTTCGTGGCGACCCGGGGGATGCTCGGCGCGCAACCGGCGAACCTGCTGGCGCTGCTGGTGACGGCGGTGGGCAACACGGCGGCGAACCGCCGGCTCACCTTCGGTATCACCGGGCGGCGGGCCGCCGCCCGGCACCACCTCCAGGGGTTGCTCGCCTTCGCCCTCGGCCTGGCGTTGACCAGCGGCGCGCTCGCCGCCCTGCACGCGGTCAGCACCCCGTCCCGGCCGGTCGAACTGGCCGTGCTGGTGGTCGCGAACCTGGCCGCGACGGCGCTGCGGTTCCTGCTGCTACGCCTGGCGATGCACCACCGCCGGGCCTGACGCCGGTGGCCGGTCCGGCGTCAGTTCACCGGCGTGACCACCCGGGACACCTCCGGCAGCGCGACGGTACGCGCCACCGCCTCCGTCGTCCCGGGGGAGAAGTCGGCGGTGGTCGCCCGGACGACCAGTTCCGGGTCCAGCCGCGCCGACGTGGTGCTGCCCGAGCCGAGCAGGGTGAGCAGGGCGTGCAGGGCCTGCGAGCCCATGTCCCGCAGCGGGGTACGGATCGAGGTGAGCGGCACCAGGAGCTGGGCGTCCACGTCGATGTCGTTGTAGCCGACCACCGCCACCTCCCGACCGACCCGCAGGCCGTGGTCGCGCAGGGTGCCCATCGCCCCGATCGCGGCGAAGTCGTTGACCGCGAAGACCCCGTCGGGACGACCGGTGTCCAGCAGCCCGGCCATCGCCGAGGCCCCACCGGCGACGTCGAAGGTGGACGGCGCGACCCACCGGGGGTCGACCGGCACACCCCGGGCCCTCGCCGCGGCGAGGAAGCCTGCGACCCGGTCGGCGGCGGTGCTGGCGTGCCCGGGACCGGCGATCACCGCCAGCCGCCGGCAGCCCACGTCGATCAGGTGCTCGGCGGCGAGCCGGCCACCGAGGCGGTCCCGGCCGGTCACCGACGGGAAACCCCGGGAGGCCCGGCTGACCAGCACGAACGGAACCCCGTCGGCGGCCAGCCGGGCCAGCATCGGATCGTTGCGGCGGGCGTCACCGATGATCAGCCCGTCCACCCGTTCCCCGATCAACCGCTGGATGCGCAGCGCCCGCGCCTCGTCGTCGTCCCAGCTGCTGCTGACCACCGCCTGGTAACCGGCGGCGGCAGCGGCGGCGTCGATGCCCTCGAAGACGGTGGCCAGCACGATGTCGGTGATCCGGGGGACCAGCACGCCGATCACCCCGGTCTTGCCGCTGCGCAGGCTGGCCGCCCAGCGGTCCCGGTGGAAGCCCAGTTCCCGGGCGGCGGCCACGATCCGGGCCGCGGTCGCCGGCGCGACCCGCACGTCGTCGCCGCGCAGCACCCGGGAGACCGTGGAGACGTGCACACCGGTGTGGCTGGCGACGTCGCGCAGGGTCACCCGCTTGTTCACTGTGCCTCCCGTGCCGGACCGGTATCCGTACCCGGCAACCTAGCTGAGATGACTGCCCCCGTTCACGTCGAAGGTCATGCCGGTGACCGTGGCGCAGGAGTCGGAGAGCAGGAACAGCACGATGTCGGCGATCTCCTGCGCCGAGGAGACCCGGCCCAGCGGCATCCGGGACCGCAGCGCCGCCTTCTGTTCGGCGGTGAGCCGGTCGTGCATCGGGGTGGCCACCGGGCCGGGCGCGACGGCGTTGACCCGTACCGCCTGCGGTCCGAAGTCGACGGCCAGGTGCCGCATCAGGCCCAGCACCCCCGCTTTCGCCGCCGCGTACGCCGTGCCCGACAGCCGGGTGCCGCCGTCGCGGGCGTTGAGGCTGCTCATCAGCACCAGCGACCCGCCGCCGGCCGCCGCCATCCGGGGCACCACGGCCTGCGCGACGACGAACGCGGCGGTGAGGTTGTTACGCAGGGTGCGTTCCCACTCGGCGAGGCTGGTCTGTTCGATGCCACCGGCGCTGACCACCCCGGCCAGGTGCGCCACCCGGCGCGGGGTGCCGGTCGCGTCGACGAACTCGCCCACCGCGACCGGGTCGGCGGCGTCCACGCCGGTGGAGACGTCCAGCACGTGCACCGTCTCGCCCCGGGCGCGGGCGGCGGCGACCACGGCCGCGCCGATGCCGCTGGCCCCGCCGGTCACCAGCAGGCTCACGACGTGCCGCCGAGGATCTCGTCGCGGGCCCGCCGGTAGGCGTCGGAGAGCAGCATCTCCGGCTGGGAGTAGACGACGAAGCGGACCCCCCGGTCGATCCAGCGGCGGGCCTCCTCGGCGGAGTAGGCCAGCATGCCGGCGACCCGGCCGGCGGCGACCACCCGCTCGACGAACGCGACCGCGTGCTTCTCCACCTCCGGATGGGTGGGCTGGTAGCCCAGGCCCAGCTTGACCGACAGGTCGGCCCGGCCGAGCATCAGCACGTCGAGGTCGGCGGCGAGGATGTCGTCCAGGTTGGCCAGCCCGGCGGGGGTCTCGACCAGGGCGACGACCGTGGTGTTCCGCCCGGCCCAGGTCAGGTAGCGGTCGAAGTCGCTCCGGGCGGTGCCGTGCCCGGCGGCCCGCGCCGCCGAGCACAGCGTCCGGTCACCGACCGGCGGGTAGTGGGTCAGCCGGGCCGCCTCGACGGCCTGCGCCCCGGTCTCCACCAGCGGCAGCACCACCCCGCCGGCACCGCTGTCCAGGGACCAGAGCAGGTCCTTCTCCTCGATCCGGCGTAGCCGGACCAGCGGGGTGGTCCCCGCCGAGCCGGCCGCCCGGACCATCGCCAGCACGCTCTGCTCGTCGGCGGCGGCGTGCTCGGTGTCGACGACGAGGAAGTCGTAGCCGAGGGCGCCGAGGATCTCGCCGATCGCCGGCTCCTGGAGCAGGGTCAGGCTGCCGAGGGCGACGCCACCGTCACGCAGCACCTCGGCCAGCCGGCTCGGACGGGGAAACATCAGGACTCCAGCTTCTGGACGCTGCCGCAGTCGCGGTTGGCAGGCACCTCACCGACGATCTTCAGGGCGGCGTCGACGACGGAACCGTCGTGCCACTCACCGACCTCCGGCAGCTTCTCGATGATCTTGTTGTCGAGCAGCCACCTGCCGTCCTCGGCGACCACGGTGGCGGTGTCCACCCGACCGTTCGGGTCCATGTACGGCCACTGGTCGGTGCCGTACAGCTTGGTGATCGTCTCCGCCGGGACCTTGGTCCGCTCGGCCACGATCTTGATCACGTCGTCCTTGTTGGCCGGGTCCTGGTAGTAGCGCACACCCTCCAGCCAGCCGGCCATCCACCGCGCCGCGACCTCGGGCCGCTTGCTGATGAAGTCCTGCGACATGGTGATCAGGCCCTGCTCCTGGTTCGGGGCCACCTCGTTCATCGCCAGCACCCGCTTGGCCTGCCCGTCGGTGATGAGCTGGTACGCCAGCGGCTGCACCACGAAGCCGGCGTCCACCGCACCGCTCTTGAGCGCGTTGGCCGTGTCCGGGTAGCTCAGGGTCACGATCTGCCCCAGGTCGGACTGCTTGAGCCCGACCTCACCCAGCGCCCGGTCCAGCCAGTACTCGGTGGTCGAACCCTTGGCCAGGATGGCGACCTTCTTGCCCTTGAGGTCGGCCACGCTCTTCAGCCCGCCGTCGAAGGCCTGGGTCCGGGCCAGCAGGAGGTTGTCCGACGCGCACCGGTACTGCTGCCGGTCGGCCACCGCCCGCACCCGCAGCCCCTGGTTGACCGCGTTGAACAACGCGCCACCGGTGCCCGGGATGTTCACGTCCAGCTTGCCCTGACCCTGCACCGCGAGCCGGGAGTAGATGTCGGCGTTGCTGAACTCCACCTCGACCTGGTGCTTGCCGAAGAAGCCCTTTGCGTCGGCCACCATCATCGGGGCCAGCGAGAGGATCTCCAGCGAGTTGACAGTCACCTTGTCGGTGCCGCCGGAGCCCGTCGACTCCGCGTCGTCACCGCAGGCCGCGGTGCCGAGCAGCAGGCTCGCTCCCAACAGCGCGGCGATCACACCCTTTTTCTTGATCGTCGTGATCCGCTTGATTGTCATGATTGGCCCTCCGTCCAGCTGAAGAAGCGCCGCTGCACCCGCAGCGTCACCGTGGTGAGGAAAAAGCCCATCGCCGCGATCACCGCGAGCGTGGCGTACATGTTGTCGATCTGATAGATCTGCCAGTACCGCCAGGTCATCGACCCGACGCCGTCACTGGCGGCGAGGAACTCACCGGCGATGGTGCCCAGCAGGGCGAGCCCCGCGGCGAGCCGGATACCGGCGAAGATGGACGGCAGGGCGCCCGGCAGGACGATCTTCCACAGGATCTGCTGCCGGCTGGCGCCCAGGTTGCGGGCCATCAGGATCAGCCGCTCGTCGACCTGGAGCACCCCCGACATCGCGTTCACCACCGCCGGGAAGAACGAGATGATGCCGGCGAGCACCACGATCGGCCGTCCGCCGGTGCCGAAGATGACCAGCAGCAGCGGCAGGATCGCCACCACCGGGATCGGGTACGTGATGGCGATCAGCGGGTCGACAAGCACCCGCACCCACCGGGACCGTCCCATCGCGATGCCCAGCAGCGTCGCCGGGATCACCCCGAGCAGGAAACCGAGCAGGATGCGCTGGGCGGTGATCCCGATGTTCGGCAGCAGCTCCCCGGAGGAGAACAGGTCGACCAGCGCCTGCACGCACTCCGACGGGGCCGGGAAGAACGTCTTGTCGATCAGCCCGGCCATGCTGCCGCCCTGCCACAGCGCCAGCACCACGACCACCGGCACCATGCTGCCCAGCCCGCTGCTGAGCAGCTTGAACCCGCGACCCGGTGGGCGTTCCGCGCGGGGGTCCACCGCGTAACGGACCACGGGCTCGTCGGTCGCCCGTTCCCGGGTCGGCACGGTCTGCTCGCTCATCGGTCCCCCTTCGCTTCCGCCCACTCGGCCGCCAGGGTGGCGTCCCGCAACTGCGCCCACAGGTGGCGCTTCAACTCGGTGAACCGCGGGTCCAACTCGACGTCGCGGGTACGCGGCCGGGGGAACGGCACCCGGATCTCCTCGACCACCCGGGTCGGCCGGGGGCCGAGCACGATGATCCGGTCCGCCAGCAGCAGCGCCTCCTCGATGCTGTGCGTGATGAACAGGACCGTCTTGCGGTGCCTCGACCAGACCTGGAGCAGCTCGTCCTGCAACAGGGTCCGGGTCTGGGCGTCCACCGCCGCGAACGGCTCGTCCATCAGCAGGACCTCGGGGTCGCTGGCCAGGGCCCGGGCGATTCCGGCCCGCTGGCGCATCCCGCCGGACAGCTCGTGCGGCTTGTTGTCGGCGAACGCCTCGATACCCATCATCGTCAGGTGCTCCCGGGCCACCTCCCGCCGCCGGGCGGCGGGCACCCCGCGCAGTTCCAGGCCGAACGCCACGTTGTCGGCGATGGAGCGCCACGGGATCAGCGCGTAGTCCTGCCAGACGATCGAGGTGAGCGGGCCGGCGGCGGTGCGCTCCCCGACGAACCGGATCTCCCCGTCGTCCGGCCGGCGCAGCCCGCCGAGCAGGCCGAGCAGGGTCGACTTGCCGCATCCGCTCGGACCGATCACGCAGATGAACTCCTGCGCCTCGATCGTGGTGCTGAGGCTGCCGACCACCGACAGCCGGCTCCCGTCGGCCCGGGGATACCCCTTGGCCACGTTGTCGATCTCGATGCGCATGGTCACTGCCCTCCGTGGGCCGGCAGGTCGGAGTAGTTGTGGTGCCACCAGTCGGCGATGTCGCGCCGCCTGGCGAACCAGACGCCGGGCAGGTCCTGCGCCCAGGCGATGAGGTCCCGCAGCGCGGAGGCCCGACCGGCCTGGCCGATCAGCCGGGCGTGCAGCCCGATCGAGATCATCTTGGGGGAGGTATCGCCCTCCTCCCACAGGTACTCGATGCCCCGCCGGCAGTTCTCGAAGAAGTCGGTCGGGTTGCCGTAGCCGGGGCTGAAGGCGAACCGGCCGTCGTTGTAGGTGTGGGTGTACGGCACCACCAGGTGCCGCTGCCCCGCCACCTGCACCCAGTACGGCAGGTCGTCGTTGTAGGCGTTGGAGTCGTACCGGAAGCCGCCCTCCTCGACCAGCAGCCGCCGGGTGCGCTCCGACGGGGCGTACCGGGAGTACCAGCCGACCGGGCGTTCCCCGCACAGCTCGGTGATCGTCGCCACCGCCTGGCGGATCTCGGCGCGTTCCTCGTCCTCGGTCATCCCCGACGGCTCCCGCCAGCGCAGGCCGTGCGAGCAGATCTCGTGCCCTGCGTCGACGAACGCCCTGGTCAGCGGCCGGTTACGGGCGAGCGCCTCGGCGCAGCCGTACACGGTCACCGGGGTCTGCGTCCGGTCGAACAGCCGCAGCAGCCGCCACGCCCCGGCCCGGCTGCCGTACTCGTAGACCGACTCCTGGGACAGGTCCCGGTGCTCGGCGCTGGTCGGCGTGTACGAGATCTCGCCGACCCATTCGTTGACGCTGTCGCCGTCGAGGAGGCTGTGTTCGGCGCCCTCCTCGTAGTTGAGGCACAGGCTCACCGCGACCCGGGCGGCACCGGGCCACTCGACGCGGGGCAGGTCCCCGCCGTAGCCGATGAAGTCCCGCTCGGTGCCGGGTTCGACTCTGATCACCATGTCGTCGTGTCCTTTCTGCCGGATGGACCGGGCCCAGCGGGAACCGGCGGCGGGCCGCCGTCCGGATTCGGTGCCCCGCCGCGCACCAGCGCGGTGAGGTCTCGCAGTCGGGTCGCCCCGGGCGCGCGGGCCAGCCCGTGCAGCAGGTCGGTCGCCCCGGCCGGCACCCCCGGGGTACGCAGCAGCGCGGCGTCGACGGCGGCCAGGTCGTCGGCGGTCATCGGGTCCTCCCGGTCGCCGTGGTGGAACCGGGCCCGCCCGGTCAGCCGGGCCCCGCCGTGGGTCGTCACCTCCACCACCGCCGGTCGGCCCGCCGGATATCCCTGGTCCAGCCCGGGGTCGTGGCGTACGGTCACCCGCTCGGCGAGCCGGGCGGCGCGGGCCCGCCGCTCGTCAGGCCCGTCCGGGGCGCCCGGGTCGGTGCCGAGCAGCCCGCAGGCCACCACCCACGGGATGCTGAACTGGCGGGCCAGCCGGCCGACCGGACGACGCCCGGCGAGCAGGGCCGCCCCCGCGTAGGTGTGCACGGTCACCGCCGCCACCTCGTCGGCCGGCAGGTCCCGAGCCATCGCGCGGGCCACCGTCCAGGCGGTCAGGGTGTGCGCGCACACCCCGACCGGCTTGAAGTACGCGTCGGGCAGCAGCGGTCGGGGCAGCAGCGCGGCGTCCACCGGGCGGTCGGTGAGGCCCTGGTGGACGGTCCGGCCCAGGTGGGGCAGCACCGGCCCGGTGGCCGGGAACCCGACCGCGGCGAGCCGGGCGACGGTCAGCCCGTTGGCGGTGCCGAGGGCGGGCAGCAGGTAGTGGGCGGCGTGGCCCCGCCGGGTGTCGGCCTCGGGCCCGGCCAGCGCCACGGTCAGCGCCAGGTCCACCGTCGCGGCCAACCCGGCGGCGTCCTGCCCGGCGACGGTCCCGGCTGCGGCCGCCGCCGCGCCGGTGCCCCACCCACCGTGCGGGTGCACCCCGGGGCGGGGCGCGCCCAGCAGCAGGCCGAGCCGGGCGCCCACCTCCCAGCCGACCACCAGCGCCCGCAGGAACACCCGCAGGCTGTGGTCGTCCAGCTCGGCGGCGGCCAGGGCGGCGGCGTACGCGTGCAGCCCCGGGTGTCCCCGGGATTCGCGCAGGCCCTCGTCGCACTGGCTGACGGTGATCGCCGCCGCCGTCACCGCGGCGGCCCGCGCCGGCTGGTCCGTCCCGCCCGGCGCGGCCAGCAGGGTGCACCGGCCGTCCGGGTCGCCGGCGGTGTCGAGGCCGGCGGGCAGGTGCCCGCGGGCCGCGACGGCGTTGGCGGTCAGCCGGGCCGCCACCTGCCGCACCAGCACCTGTCCGGTGCCGGTGGCCAGCAGCGTGTCGGCGGCCTCGACGGCACCGGCGACGAGCGTGGCCAGCACGTCGCCGCGGGCGTCCCCCCGCCGGTGCCCCGTCACGGTGTGATCACCTGCTTGCCGAGCACCCGCCGGTCGGCGAGCGCCTGGTGGGCCCGGCCGGCGTCGGCCAACGACAGGACCGCGTCGACCCGTGGGGTGAGCTGTCCGGCCGCGACCAGGCCCAGCACCCGGGCGATCTCGTCGGGACGCTGGCTGCGCGACCCGCGCAGCTCGTACTCGTTGCGGAAAGTCTCGATGAGGTCGAGGTGCGGGTGCTCCCCGGCGTGGCCCCCGCCGACGATCAGCCGGCCGGTGGGGGCGAGGGTGCCCAACGCGGCCTCGAAGACGTCACCGCCGATGTGTTCGACGATCACGTCGAAGCCCGCGCCGGAGGTGATCCGGCGGGCCTCGGCCGCCCAGTCGGGATCGCGGGTGCTCAGCACCGCGTCCGCGCCGAGCGAGGAGACGAAGCCGGCCTTCGCCGGGTCGCCGATCAGGCCGACGACCCGGGCACCGCCGAGCTTGGCGAGCTGGACCACCGCGTGCCCGAGCCCACCGGCCGCGCCCGGGGCGAGGACCCACTCGCCGGGGGCGAGCCGGCCGATGGAGTACAGGGTGCGCCAGGCGGTGCCGAAGGAGATCGGGGTGGCGGCGGCGACCACCGGGTCGAGGTCGCCGATGTCCAGCAGGCCGCGTGCCGGGGCCACCGCGTGCCGGGCGTAACCGCCCCACCTGGTGATGCCTGGCATGTCGGCGTCGGGGCAGAGGTTGGCCCGCCCGGTCAGGCAGCGGGGGCAGGTGCCGCAGGGCGTGTTGGGCAGCACCAGCACGCGGTCGCCCGGGGCCCGGCCGGTGACCCGGGAGCCGAGCCGTTCCACCACGCCGACGACCTCGCGGCCGAGCACGTGCGGCAGCCGCAGCGGCATCCGGGACACCCCGCTGCGCAGGTCGGCGTCGAGGTGGTTGACGGCGACCGCGAGCACCCGCAGCAGAACCTCGTCGGGGCCGGGTTCGGGCAGGTCGACCTCGGTGAGGGTGAGCGTCTCGGTGCCGCCGTACCCGTTCATGGTCACTGCTTCGGTCTTCACGCGCGACGTCCTTCCACCATGGAGCGCAGGGCTTCCGGCACGGCGCCGGGTTCTTCGACGGCCAGGGCGAGGGTCAACGCGACCCGGGCCTGGGTGCCGGTGAGGTCACCGGCGAAGAGCGCGCCGGCGCGGGCGAGGGTCGCCCCGCCGCCGGCGTAGACCGGGCGGACCCGGCCCGCGCCGGTCCGGCTGGTGATCACCACGGGTACGCCGTGCCGGCGGGCCTCCGCGACGGCCTCGGCGACCGCGGGTGGGGCGTTGCCGGCACCGAACGCCTCGACCACGATCCCGGCGGCCCCGGCGTGCAGCGACGCGCGCAGGTGGGTGCCGTCCGCACCGGCGACGAGCTTGACCAGGTCCACCCGGGGCAGCCGGGCGGGGATCGGCAGGTGCGCGTAGTGCCCGCCCCGGGCGGCGGTCGACACCCGCAGCACGCCGTCCGGGTCGACCAGGGCCAGCACCCCGGCCGTGCCGCCGGAGAACGCCGACACGGCCGAGGTGTGCACCTTGCGGCTCTCCACCGCGGCGTACGCGACGCCCCCCATGACGGTCGCCGCGCCGAGCGGCCGGGGTGCGGTGACCACCCGGATCGCGTCGGCGAGGTTGCGTCCGGCGTCGGAGTCGGGCTCGTCGGCGCCGCGCTGGGCTCCGGTCAGCACGACCCGGGCGTCGGGGCCGGTGAACTGCCCGGTCAGGTAGGCGGCCTCCTCCAGGGTGTCGGTGCCGTGGGTGACGACCACCCCGGCGAACCCGTCGGCGAGTTTGGCCCGCACGGCCCGGACGGTGGCCAGCATGTCGTCCAGGGAGAGCGTGAAGCTCGGCCGGCAGGACAGGTCGAAGCCGTGGATCTCGGCGTCGGTCGTGCCCGTGACGATCTTCAGCAGGTCCGTGACGGAGTCGGTCACGGCCAGGCCCTCGTCGGGGTCCCACCGCGACGCGATCGTCCCACCGGTTGCCAGAACCGCGATCCGCACCGGCCACACCCCCTTTGCGCAAACGATTGCTCAATTGAGGTGATGACCGTTGCACAAACGTTCGCCCTGCACAAGAGCTGCGGGAATGTGAACCCGTAGAAGTTATGGATTGGTGGCCGGGTCGATGACACGCGGATGTCGCGCCTGTTGCGGTGTCCGTCGTCGTCCCGTTCCCGGGCCGCCGGTGTCGCGTCCCGGCGGCGGGCGGCGGCGTGGCAGGCTGGGACCGTGTACCGGGAACGGCCCGCCGGGGTGATCGACGGCGCGGTGCTCTGGGCGAGCGAGAGCCGCCCGGACGCCCCGCCGACCCGGGTGCTGCCCGACGGCTGTCTCGACCTGCTCTGGTCCAGCCGGGCGGGCCTGCTGGTCGCCGGCCCGGACCGCACGGCGCAGCTCAGCGTGTCGACACCCGGGGAACGGTGGCGCGGCGTCCGGCTACCGCCCGGGGTGGGCCCGGCCGTCTTCGGTGTCCCCGCCGCCGAGCTACGGGACCGCCGGGTACCCCTCGACGCCCTCTGGGGGCGTGCCGCCGTCCGGCTCGCCGAGCAGCTCGGCGGCGCGCCCACCGCCGCCGCCCTGGCCGTGATCGCGGCCGACCGGCTCGCCCGGGGAGGCGGCGTCGACCCGCTCGGCCCCCGGGTGGCCGCGCTGCTCGCCGCCGGCGCCTCCGTCACCGCGACCGCCGCCGAGGTCGGCCTCGGCCCGCGCGCCCTGCACCGGCGCAGCCGGACCCTCTTCGGGTACGGCCCCAAGACCCTCGCCCGCATCCTGCGGCTGCACCGGGCCCTGGCGCTGGCCCGTCGCGGCGTCGGACTGGCCGAGGTGGCCGCCCGCGCCGGCTACGCCGACCAGGCCCACCTCACCCGCGACGTCCGGGACCTGGCCGGCGTCCCACCGACCACCCTGCTCGCCCGCTGACCACCCGCAGCGGCCGGGTTCCCGTGGCCTCCCGTGGCCGGGTTTTCGTGGCCGGATGCCGGGGGTGTTCCGGTGGGTGCCTGCGGGTGCCCACAGCGGCGGGCACCACGGGGCCGGAAGGGCGGCCGACGGGTCAGCTCGGTTCGGGGGACGCGATGTCGGGCGTACTGGCGGGGGACGCGTCGAGGGGGGCGAAGAGGTCCACGCCGTTGCCGTCCGGGTCGTGCAGGATGGCGTACCGCTGGCCCCAGAACGCGTCCCACGGGGCGACCTCGCCGTGGAAACCCGCCCCGGTGAGCGCGGTCCAGTACCGGTCCACCTCGGCCGGGTCGGCGCACAGGAAGGCGAGGCTGGCGCGCGGGCTGCCGCTGGGTGGCGTCCACCCGGGGTGGAAGCCGCGCAGCATCGTCACGGTGTCCCAGGCCAGTCGCAGCCCACCGGGGAGGGTGACCTCGACGTGGTCCTCGTGGTCGGCCCCGGCGGGGATGTCCAGCCCGAGCCGGCGGTAGAAGTCCAGGGTGCGGGCCATGTCGTTGACCGCGGTGCCGATGAGGTCGAAGCGGGGCGTCATGTGGCCAGGGTAGGGCGGTGTCCGCCCCGGGGTCTTGAACGGAACGGACCGGGCCGAGGACACCATGTGCACCTCGCGGCCGGACCGGACGAAGTACGGTGTCAGGGGAGCAATCCGTCTTTCAGGTGCAGATGCCCCATCGGGTGCGCCTGTCGGCGGTCCATGACGGCGAGGGAAGGGAGCGGGCCGATGAGGTACCTGGCCTACCTGGACGCGGGGTCCGGCAGTCTGATCGTGCAGGCGGTGGTCGGCGGAGCGGCGGGCGCAGCGGTCGCCGCGAAGCTCTACTGGCGGCGGGTGGCGGCCCGGTTCCGCCGCCAGCCCACGGAACCCGCCGAGGTCCCCCCGTCCGTCCGGCCCGTCGGGCAGGCCGACGCCCCCACCACCGGGCCCGCCGTGACCGGGCGGCAAGCCGTGACCGGGCGGCAGCCGCGCCAGACCGCCGGCAACTGACCGGTGGGCGTACCGATGACCACCGCCGACCTGCGCATCCGGCCGGAACCCGGTTCCTTCCGCGACCCGGCCAACCGGGTCTTCCACCTGGGCGACCAGGTGCTGCGCGGCCTCGGCCCGCAGGGCGCCGCCGACTGGCAGGCGCTCGCCGGCAGCGAGTTCTTCGCCGCGCTGCTCGCCGAGGGCAAGGTCTGCGGCACCGCCCCGGTCGACCCGGCGACGCTGCCGCACACCGGGTGGACGACCGTGCTGCGGCACGAGCGCATCCCGTTCGTGTCGCACCCCTACGAGTGGTCGTTCGGCATGTTGCGGGACGCCGCCCTGCTGCACCTGGAGATCCTGCGCCGGGCCCTTGAGGCGGGTTTCACCACCAAGGACGGATCGGCCTACAACCTCCAGTGGCGCGGCGCCACCCCGGTCTTCATCGACGTCGGCTCGTTCACGCCGCTGACCGAGGGCGAGCCGTGGGCCGGCTACCGGCAGTTCTGCCAGACCCTGCTCTACCCGCTGCTGCTCCAGGCCCACCTCGGCGTGGACTTCCAGCCCTGGCTGCGCTCCCGGGTCGACGGCATCGAGGCGGACCAGATGCGCCCGCTGTTCCGGGGCATCCGCCGGCTGCTGCCCGGGGTGCCCACGCACGTGCACCTGCACGGCGCGATGCAGGCCCGCAACGCCGGGGCCAGCAGCAGCGCCGTCGCCGCCCAACTGCGTGACGCCGGCTACTCCCGGGACCTGGCGTTGGCCACCGTACGCAGGTTGGCGCGGTTGGTCCGCCGGCTGGACTGTCGGGTCGACGGCGGCCACTGGGTCGACTACCAGCGCACCTGCGGCTACACCACGGCGGACCGGGCGGCCAAGGAGGGTTTCGTCGAGGCGGCGGTGGCGGGTGTCGACGCCGGGCTGGTGCTCGACCTCGGCGCCAACGACGGCCGGTACGCGCGGATCGCCGCCCGGCACGCCGCCCAGGTGGTCGCCGTCGAGCAGGACCCGGCAGTGCTGGACGCCCTCTACCGGGCGCTGCGCGCCGAGGGCGACCAGCGCATCCTGCCGCTGGTGATGGACCTCGCCGACCCGTCGCCGGGCGGCGGCTGGCGGGGGGTGGAACGGGCCGGGTTCGCCGACCGCGCCCACGCCGACGTGGTGCTCGCCCTCGCGGTGGTGCACCACCTGGCGATCGGCCGCAACGTGCCGTTGGCCGAGGTGGTCGGGCAGTTGGTCGGCTACGTCCGGCCCGGTGGGCGGCTGGTGGTGGAGTTCGTCCACCCGCAGGACCCGATGGCACGGCGGCTGTTGGCGAACAAACCGGCAGGTCTTTTCCCCGACTACCACCGCGACGAGTTCGCCAGGCTGCTCGCCGCCCGCTGCCGGGTGGAGCGGCAGCAGGAACTGCCCTGCGGCACCCGGACGCTCTACCAGGCGGTGGTGGGTGGCTGAGCCGGCCCCGACCGGCACTGCGGTCCGGCGGTCGGCACCCGCCGCGCCGCCGGTCCCGGACGGAACGCCCGCCCCGGCCGGCTGGCGGGTGGAGCTGCGCCGGGCGGGTGAGGTGGTGGCCCTGGTCGGCCTGGTGGTCACCCAGCCCCTGCTCGACGTGCTCGGGCGCAGCCCCGACTTCTTCCTGTTCCACCGGGCCACCAGCGGGGACGTTCTCGCGCTGGTGGCGCTTGTCGCGCTGGTGCCCGGTGCCGCCGTGGTGCTGCTCGGGGCGTCGACCCGGCTGGCCGGGGTCCGGGTCCGGGCGGGTGCCCACACGGTGGTCGTCGGGCTGCTGCTGGCCGCGTTGGCGGTGCAGGTGGGCCGGCAGGTGACGCCGCTGCGGGGCGTACCGCTGCTGGTGGTGGCGGCGCTGGTCGCAGCGGGCGGGGCGGTGGCGCACCGACGCTGGTCGGTGCTCGGCCGGGTGCTGCGGGTGGCCGCCCTCGGGCCGCTGGTCTTCGTCGGGTTGTTCCTGTTCGCCTCGCCGGCCTCGGCGGTGGTGCTGCCGCGCGCGCACGAGGGTGCCGCCGGGGTGGCCGGGCCGGGCTCGCACCCGCCGGTCGTCATGATCGTCCTGGACGAGTTGCCGCTGGTGTCGCTGCTCGGCCCGGACGGGCGGATCGACGCGGCCCGCTACCCGAACTTCGCCGAGCTGGCCGGCGGGTCGACCTGGTACCGCAACGCCACCGGGGTCAGCGGGTGGACGCCGTACGCGCTGCCGGCGATGTTGACCGGTCGCTACCCGTCGACCCCGGCCGCCCCGCACTACTCGCAGTACCCGGACAACCTCTTCACCGCCCTCGGCGGGCTGTACGACATCCGCGCGCAGGAGAGCATCACCCGGCTCTGCCCGCCCAGCCGCTGTGACCAGCCGGTCGCCCCCGAGCAGGGGCTCGGCGTGCTGGTGCGGGAGAGCGGCGCGCTGCTGGGCCGGATCGCCGCCCCGGTGGACAGCCGCATCGACCCGCAGGAGTCGTACCGGGAGCAGACCGCCGCCGAGGTGGGCCTGGACGCCGCCGAACCGGTCCCGGCCGACCCCAAGTTCCGCTGGGACAGCCTGAACGACAACCAGCCGGCCCGGTTCACCAGTTTCCTGGCCGGGCTGCGCCCGGCCGCCCGGCCGACCCTGCACTTCCTGCACCTGCTGATGCCGCACCCGCCGTGGGCGTACCTGCCCTCCGGGGCGCGCTACGACGCGCCGGACGACCTGCCCAACGACGGGGCGGGGTGGGTGGAGCTGGCGCGGGCCCGGCACCTGGCCCAGCTGCGGTACACCGACCGGCTGCTCGGCGAGACGCTGCGCACGCTGCGCGCCACCGGCCTGTACGACAAGTCGCTGGTCGTGCTCACCGCCGACCACGGGGTGAGTTTCACCCGGGACTGGCAGGGCCGGGGGTTGGACGCGATCACCCACGCGCCCGGCGAGGTGGCCTGGGTGCCGCTGTTGGTCAAGGAGCCCGGCCAGCGCGCCGGCCGGGTCGACGACCGCAACTGGGAGCACGTCGACCTGCTGCCCACCATCGCCGACGAGGTGCACGTGCGGGTCCCGTGGCGGCTCGACGGGCGCTCGGCGAAGCAGCCGCCCCGGGAGCGGACCGAGAAGTACTTCTACGACCGGCCCGGTGAGCGGGTGGTCCTTCCCGGCGGGGTGCCGGCCCGCCAGGCGCCACCCGCCCCGCATCCGCTGGTGGGCACGACGGTGGGGGAGAAACCGTCGGGCGGCACCGCCTCGGTGGCGCACCTGGGCGCGTTCGACCACGTCGATCCGGGGTCGGGGGAGTTGCCGGCCCTGCTGTGGGGCACCGTGCCCCGACAGGTGCCGGACGGCACGCTGCTCGCGGTCGCGGTCAACGGCCGGATCGGGGCGGTCGTCCCGGTGGTGCCCAGGGACCAGGGAGGTCGCCGGTTCGCCGCGTTCCTCCCCGACGACCATCTGTTCCGGGCCGGGGCGAACCGGTTGGACATCTACCGGGTGGGGGCCGACGGCGCGTTGCGCCGGCTGACCCTCTCCTGAGCTTTCGTCGGCTTTCGCCGCTTTCCACCGTGCCGTTCCCGGCGTCCGGTCGCGGGTGACCCGCCCGCGCCGGGACGGGTTTCCGCGCCGCCGGGTCGGGAAACGGGTGACGCATACCTCACCGCAGAACCACGGCGGGCGGTATCCCCGCGACCGCGATTACGGTAAAAGCGAAGGCAATTCAACGAAGATTCGCCGGCGAAGCGAGGAACCACATGACGGAAGTCAAGCTCGACCACCCCGGTGGGCAGCTTTCGATGCCGGTGCAGGGCGCGGTCGAGGGCCCTGCGGGCATCGGGGTCAGTAAGTTGCTCAAGGAAACCGGGATGACAACATACGACCCTGGTTTCGTGAACACCGCATCCTGTTCTTCCGCGATCACCTACATCGACGGTGACGCGGGCATCCTGCGGTACCGCGGCTACCCGATCGATCAGCTGGCCGAGAAGTCCTCCTTCCTGGAGGTCTCGTACCTGCTCATCTACGGTGAGCTGCCAACACAGCAGCAACTGACCGAGTTCAGCGAGCGGATCCGGCGGCACTCCCTGCTGCACGAGGAGATGCGCCGGTTCTTCGACGGCTTCCCCCGGGACGCCCACCCGATGGCCGTGCTGTCCTCGGCGGTCAGCGCCATCTCCACCTTCTACCAGGACAGCCTGGACCCGTTCGACTCCGAGCACGTGGAGATGTCGACGGTCCGGCTGATGGCGAAGGTCCCCACCATCGCCTCGTACGCCTACAAGAAGTCCATCGGTCAGCCGCTGCTGTACCCGGACAACTCGCTGGGCTACGTGGACAACTTCCTGCGGATGACCTTCGGCGTGCCCGCCGAGCCGTACGAGGTCGACCCGGTGGTGGCCCGGGTGCTGGACATGCTGTTCGTCCTGCACGCCGACCACGAGCAGAACTGCTCCACCTCCACCGTCCGGCTGGTCGGCTCCAGCAACGCCAACCTCTTCGCCTCGGTCTCGGCCGGGGTGAACGCCCTGTTCGGCCCGCTGCACGGCGGGGCGAACCAGGCAGTGCTGGAGATGCTGGAGAAGATCGAGGCCGACGGCGGCGATGTCGCGTCCTTCGTCCGCAAGGTCAAGGACAAACAGGACGGCGTGAAGCTGATGGGCTTCGGCCACCGGGTCTACAAGAACTACGACCCGCGCGCCGCCATCGTCAAGAAGGCCGCCCAGGACGTCCTCAACCGGATGGCCAAGCCGGACCCGCTGCTGGACCTGGCCATGCAGCTGGAGGAGATCGCGCTCGCCGACGACTTCTTCGTGTCCCGCCGGCTCTACCCGAACGTGGACTTCTACACCGGCCTGATCTACAAGGCCATGGGCTTCCCCACGAAGATGTTCACGGTGCTGTTCGCGCTGGGCCGGCTGCCCGGCTGGATCGCCCAGTGGCGTGAGATGATCAGCGACCCGGAGACGAAGATCGGCCGCCCCCGGCAGATCTACACCGGCGCCCCGGAGCGGGAGTTCACCGCGATCGGGCAGCGCTGACCCTCCCGGCCACGCACGGAGGCCGCCGACCCGTCACGGGTCGGCGGCCTCCGTCGTGGATGCTGCGGGCTCAGCGCAGACCGGCGGCGACGAGCAGGTTGCCCCCCGGGATCGGGGCGGTGACCCGGCCGGTGGCCATCCGCTGCTCGGCACGCTGCGCGGTGAACGCGGCGTCCCCGGCGATCGCCGAGGCGTACGCCGTCGCGGTGCGCTGGGCGATCGCCGACCAGCCGTACTGCTCGTGGACCATGGCGCGGGCCCGGCGGGCGAGCACCCGGGCGCGTTCCCGGTCGGACAGCAGCGCGTGCACGGCCTCGGTGAGGTCGGCCGGGTCCTCCGGGGCGAAGGTCACCCCGGTCACCCCCGGCTCGACGATCTCGGCCAGCCCACCGGTCTCGGCGACCGCGAGCGGCGCGCCGGCCGCGGCCCCCTCCAGGGCGACCATCCCGAACGGCTCGTAGATGCTGGGCACCGCGAAGCAGTCCGAGGCGGCCATCACGGCCGGCAGGTCGGTGCCGCCGAGGAAGCCCGGCATGGCGACCGTGCCGCCCAGCCCGAGCCGGTGCACCTCGGCCTCCAGCTCGGCCCTGTACGGCCCGTCGCCGACGATCACCGCGCGTAGGCCGGGGTGCCGCTCGCGCAGCCGGGGCAGGCCGGCGAGCAGATGCTGGACGCCCTTCTCGTAGACCAGCCGCCCGGCGAAGGTGACCAGCGGCCCGTCCCCGGCGAACCGGGCGCGGGCCGAGGTGACCGCCGAGGCCGGCACCTTCCACCGGTGCGGCTCGACCCCGTTGGGCACCACGTCGACCCGGCCGATCGGCACGTCGAACAGCGCGTTGACCTCGTCGCGCATGTACCCGGAGCAGACGATCACCCGGCCGGACTCGGCGGCCAGCCACTGCTCCACCCCGTGGATGGTGCGGTTCATCTCGCCCGGCAGCCAGCCCTGGTGCCGACCGGCCTCGGTGGCGTGGATGGTGCTGACCAGCGGCACGTCCAAGTGCGCGCGCAGCGTCATGGCGGTGTGCGCGACCAGCCAGTCGTGGGCGTGGATCACGTCGTACGCGCCGGACTCGGCGGCCCGCAGCGCGGCCCGGGTCAGGGTGTGGTTGAACGCCATCGTCCAGGCCAGCAACGAGTCGGTGGCCAGCGGGAAGGTCACCGGGTCCTCGGCCGCCCGGACGATCCGCACGCCGTCGGCGTACTCCTCCAGCGGCGCGCCGTCGGTGTGCCGGGTGACCACGGTGACCTCGTGCCCGGCGGCGGCCAGCGCCACCGACAGGGCGTGCACGTGCCGGCCGAGCCCGCCCACCAGCACCGGCGGGTACTCCCAGGAGAGCATCAGGATGCGCCGGGTGCGTGGGGGCACACCGGAGCCGCCGCCCTGCTGGGGGATCGAGGGCCGGGAGGTGGGGGTGGGCCGGCAGGTCCGGTCCACAGCGGTCGCGAGCTGGTCGCCGACCCGCAGGGTGGTCACATCGATCTCCGTCCGTGCACACGGGGTCGCGCCGGCAACGATGGCGGCGGAAGGGATGGTGGGGATGGCCGGGGCCGAGGGCGGACCCACCCGCGCGGGCGGGTCCGCGTCAAGCAAAGGGCATCACGCGGCCCGGCGCATCTCGAAAGGGCCTATCGTGACGGACGACACCCGACGGTGCGTGACCCCTCGGACGGGTGGATGTCGGGCGCCGTCCGAACGGGTGGATTGGCCGGACCGGGCGCGGGGCATCAGTGGCGTGCGCACCGGAGGTCTCCGACCCGGCCGGTGTGCTCATGATCATGGCCTAAGGAGCGACATGCAGGTCTGGCCGGGTGAGCGTTATCCCCTGGGCGCCACCTATGACGGGATGGGCACCAACTTCGCGATCTTCTCGGAGGTCGCCGAGAAGATCGAGTTGTGCCTCTTCGACGAGTGGGACACCGGCGCCGAGCGCCGGGTCGAGCTGCGTGAGGTCGACGCGTACGTCTGGCACGCGTACATCCCCGGGATCGAGCCGGGCCAGCGGTACGGCTACCGGGTGCACGGCCCGTACGACCCGGCCAACGGGGTCCGGTGCAACCCGCACAAGCTGCTGCTCGACCCGTACGCCAAGGCGGTCGACGGGGAGGTCACCTGGGACCCGGCGGTCTACGACTACGAGTTGGGCGGCGACCCGGACCGGATGTCGCAGACCGACTCGGCCCCGTTCATGCCCAAGTCGGTGGTGGTGAACCCGTACTTCGACTGGGGCAACGACCGGCCGCCGCGCACCCCGTACCACCACTCGGTGATCTACGAGGCGCACGTGCGTGGGCTGACCATGCGCCACCCCGGCATCCCGGAGGAGCTACGCGGCACCTACGCGGCGATCGCCTCCCCGGTGATGATCGACTACTTCCGGCAGCTCGGGGTGACCGCCGTCGAGCTGATGCCGGTGCACGAGTTCGTGCACGACCACCGGCTGGCCGACCTGGGCCTGCGCAACTACTGGGGCTACAACAGCATCGGCTTCTTCGCCCCGCACCACGGCTACTCGGCGTTGGGCCGGCTCGGCCAGCAGGTGCAGGAGTTCCGGGGCATGGTCAAGGCGCTGCACGCCGCCGGCATCGAGGTCATCCTCGACGTGGTCTACAACCACACCGCCGAGGGCAACCACCTGGGCCCCACGCTGAGCTTCAAGGGCGTCGACGCCCCCAGCTACTACCGGCTGTCCGAGGAGGACCGACGCTACTTCGTCGACTACACCGGCACCGGCAACAGCCTCAACGTGCGCAGCCCGCACTCCCTCCAGCTGATCATGGATTCGCTGCGGTACTGGGTGACCGAGATGCACGTCGACGGGTTCCGCTTCGACCTCGCCGCCACCCTGGCCCGCGAGTTCTACGAGGTCGACCGGCTGTCCACCTTCTTCGAGGTGGTGCAGCAGGACCCGGTGGTCAGCCAGGTGAAGCTGATCGCCGAACCGTGGGACGTCGGCCCCGGCGGCTACCAGGTCGGCAACTTCCCGCCCCTGTGGACGGAGTGGAACGGCAAGTACCGCGACACGGTGCGCGACTTCTGGCGCGGTGAGCCGGCCACCCTGGCCGAGTTCGCCTCCCGCATCTCCGGCTCCGCCGACCTCTACCAGGACGACGGTCGCCGCCCCTTCCACAGCATCAACTTCGTCACCTGCCACGACGGGTTCACCCTCAACGACCTGGTGTCGTACAACGACAAGCACAACGAGGCCAACGGCGAGTCCAACCGCGACGGCGAGGGGCACAACAGGTCGTGGAACTGCGGCGTCGAGGGGGAGACCGACGACCCCGGCGTCACCGCCCTGCGGGCCCGGCAACGACGCAACTTCCTGGCCACCCTGATGCTCTCCCAGGGCGTGCCGATGATCGGCCACGGCGACGAACTGGGCCGCACCCAACGCGGCAACAACAACGCCTACTGCCAGGACAGCGAGCTGGCCTGGGTGGACTGGGAGCACGCCGACGACGAGCTGCTCGACTTCGTCCGGCGGCTCACCGACTTCCGCAACCGGCACCAGGTGTTCCGCCGCCGCCGGTTCTTCACCGGCCTGCCGGTGGGCGGCCGCAACGCCGAGGCGGGGCTGCCGGACCTGGCCTGGTACACCCCCGACGGCCGGGAGATGACCGGCGAGGACTGGGGCAACGACTTCGGCCGTTCGGTGGCCCTGTTCGTCAACGGCGACGGCATCCCCGAACGCGGCCAGTACGGTCAGCGGCACCGGGACTCCTCGTTCCTGCTCTGCTTCAACGCCCACGACGCGCCGCTGGACTTCACCCTGCCCGGGGCGGAGTTCGGCCAGCGGTGGGAGCTGGTGATCAGCACCGCGGAACCGGAACCGGAGAAGCCGACGGTGGTCGAGGCGGGCGGCGCGGTCTGCGTGCCGGACCGCTCCCTGGTGGTCCTGGAGAGGACGGTCTGACATGCCCGCACAGCCCCGACCCGACTCGACGGCGACTGTCGGGTCGACCTACCGCGTCCAGGTCCGACCCGGGTTCGACCTCGACACCACCGCCGCGCTGGCCGACTGGCTCGCCGCGCTGGGCGTCACCCACCTCTACACCGCGCCCCTGCTCACCGCCGCTCCCGGCTCCGCGCACGGCTACGACGTGGTCGACCACCGCGCCACCAACCCGGAGCTGGGCGGGGAGGCCGGCCGGCAGCGGCTGGTCCGGGCGTTGCGGGCGGCCGGGCTGGGCCTGGTCGTCGACATCGTGCCCAACCACGCCGGGGTCGCCCAGCCGGCGGCAAACCCGGCCTGGTGGGACGTGCTGCGCCGGGGCCGGGCGTCGGCGTACGCCGACTGGTTCGACATCGACTGGGAGCGGGGCCGGCTGCTGCTGCCGGTGCTCGCCGACAGCCCCGACGCCGTCGACGACCTCAAGCTGGTCGACGGGGAACTGCGCTACCACGAGCACCGGTTCCCGGTCGCCGACGGCACCGCCGACGGCAGCCCCCGTGAGGTGCACGACCGGCAGCACTACGAGTTGGTCTCCTGGCGGCGCGGCGACACCGAGCTGACGTACCGCCGGTTCTTCGCCGTGTCCGACCTGGCCGGGCTGCGGGTGGAGGACCCGGCGGTCTTCGACGCCACCCACGCCGAGGTGCTGCGCTGGGTGGCCGCCGGTGAGGTCGACGGCATCCGCGTCGACCACCCCGACGGCCTGCGCGACCCGGCCGGCTACCTGGCCCGGTTGCGCGCCGCCGCCCCGCACGCCTGGCTGGTGGTGGAGAAGATCCTGGAGTACGGCGAGGAGCTGCCGGACTGGCCGGTCGACGGCACCACCGGCTACGACGCGCTGGCCGCGGTGTGCGGGCTGTTCGTCGACGGGCGCGCGGAGGGCGACTTCACCGCCCTCGACGCCCGGCTCACCGGTCACCACACGTCCTGGCAGGACCTCACCCACGCCACCAAGCTGGCGGCCGCCACCCGGCTGCTCGCCGCCGAGCTGGGCCGGCTCGCCGCCCTCGCCCCCGACCTCGACCCCGACGCCACCCGGGCGGCCCTGGCGGAGCTGGCCGCCTGCTTCCCGGTCTACCGGGGCTACCCGCCGCACGGGGCCCGGCACCTGGCCGCCGCCCGCGCCGAGGCGGGTCGCCGCCGACCCGACCTCACCGCCACCCTCGACGCGGTGACCGCCCTGCTGCGGCGTCCCGAGCACGAGCTGGCCGCCCGGTTCCCGCAGCTCACCGGCGCGGTGATGGCCAAGGGGGTGGAGGACACCGCCTACTACCGGTGGAGCCGGTTCGTGGCGTTGAACGAGGTCGGCGGCTCACCCGCCCACTTCGGCGTGCCCCCGGCGGAGTTCCACCGGTTCGCCGCCGCCCGGCAGGTCCGCTGGCCGGCGGGCATGACCACGCTGTCGACCCACGACACCAAGCGCGGCGAGGACGTCCGGGCCCGGCTCGCCGTGCTCGCCGAGCTGCCGGCCCGCTGGGCGGAGCAGGTCGGCGACTGGACGGCGCGCGCGCCGCTGGCCGATCCGGCCTTCGCCCACCTGGTGTGGCAGACCGCCGTGGGCGCCTGGCCGATCGACCGGGAGCGGCTGCACGCGTACGTGGAGAAGGCGGCCCGGGAGGCGTCGGTCGCGACGAGCTGGGCCGACCCCGACCCGACCTTCGAACACGCGATGCACGCCCTGGTCGACCGGATGTACGACGACCCGCAACTGCACGCCGAGATCACCGCGTTCGCCGACCGGATCACCCCGGCCGGCTGGTCCAACGCGCTCGGGCAGAAGCTGGTGCAGCTCGCCATGCCCGGGGTGCCCGACACCTACCAGGGCACCGAACTGTGGGAGAACTCCCTGGTCGACCCGGACAACCGCTGCCCGGTCGACTTCGCCGTACGCCGGGAGCTGCTGGCCCGGCTCGATGCCGGCTGGCAGCCGGCGGTGGCCGCCGACGGCGCGGCCAAGCTGCTGGTGGTCTCCCGCACGCTGCGGCTGCGCCGCGATCACCCGGAACTGTTCGACGGCTACCGGCCGGTGGCCGCGCACGGGTCGGCCGCCGCGCACGTGGTCGCCTTCGACCGGGGTGGGGCGGTCGCGGTGGCCACCCGGCTGCCGGTGGGGCTGGCCCGCGACGGCGGCTGGCGCGACACCCGCCTGTCGATGCCCGGCGACAGTGTTACCGACGTGTTCACCGGACAGGTCTACAGTGGTTCTGAGCTGCTCCTTCATGATCTGCTGAACACCTATCCGGTGGCTCTGCTCGCGCCCACCGCCGTGCTCGCGCCCACCGCCCTGCTGGCTCCCACCGACCCCGCGGAGGCTGCCGCATGACCGAGTTCACCGTCTGGGCGCCCGACGTCGCCCGGCTCCGGCTGCGCCTGCCCGGCGTCGCCGATTACGACATGCGGGCCGGGCCGGACGGGTGGTGGCGGGTCGAGGTGCCCGACGCCGGCCCCGGCACCGACTACGCGTTCCTGCTGGACGACGAGGACACCCCGCTGCCCGACCCGCGCTCGACGTGGCAGCCGGCCGGGGTGCACGGGCCGAGCCGACGCTACGACCACGCCGCCTTCGACTGGACCGACCAGGGCTGGACCGGCCGGCAACTGCCCGGCAGCATCCTCTACGAGCTGCACATCGGCACGTTCACCCCGGAGGGCACCTTCGACGCGGCGATCGACCGCCTCGACCACCTGGTGGACCTCGGCGTCGACCTGATCGAGCTGCTCCCGGTCAACGCGTTCAACGGCGAGCACAACTGGGGCTACGACGGGGTCTGCTGGTACGCCCCGCACGAACCCTACGGCGGGCCGGACGGGCTGAAACGGCTTGTCGACGCCGCCCACGCCAAGGGCCTGGGGGTGATCCTCGACGTCGTCTACAACCATTTCGGGCCCTCCGGGGCCTACGCGCCGAGCTTCGCGCCGTACCTGAGCGAGCAGAGCAACCCGTGGGGCCGCACGGTCAACCTGGACGGCCCGCACTCCGACGGGGTGCGCCGCTACATCATCGACTCGGTGCTGATGTGGCTGCGCGACTACCACGTCGACGGCCTGCGGCTCGACGCCGTGCACGCGATGCCCGACACCCGGGCCACCCACGTGTTGGAGCAGGTGGCGGTCGAGGTGGAGTCGCTCGCCACCCATCTGGGCCGCCCGCTGTCGCTGATCGCCGAGTCCGACCTCAACGACCCCCGGCTGATCACCGCCCGGGAGGCCGGCGGCTACGGCCTGCACGCGCAGTGGAACGACGACGCCCACCACGCCCTGCACACCCTGCTCACCGGGGAACGGCAGGGCTACTACGGCGACTTCGGCTCGCTGGAGTGCCTGACCGACGTGCTGACCGGGGCGTTCTTCCACGCCGGCACCTGGTCCAGCTTCCGCAACCGCACCCACGGCCGCCCGGTGGACCGGCACACCGTCCCCGGGCACCGGTTCGTGGCGTACCTGCAGAACCACGACCAGGTCGGCAACCGCGCCACCGGCGACCGGATCTCCGCCGGGCTGTCGCCCGCGCTGCTGCGGGTCGGGGCGATGCTGCTGCTGACCGCGCCGTTCACCCCGATGCTGTTCATGGGGGAGGAGTGGGCGGCCAGCACCCCGTGGCAGTTCTTCACCAGCCATCCGGAGCCGGAGCTGGCGGCGGCGGTGGCCACCGGCCGACGGCGCGAGTTCGCCGCGCACGGCTGGCCGCCCGGCGACGTGCCCGACCCGCAGGACCCGCAGACCTTCCGACGCTCCCGGCTCGACTGGGCCGAGCTGGACAAGCCCGAACACCGCGAGATGTACGAGTTCTACCGGCGGCTGATCGCGCTGCGTAAGAACCGGGCCGACCTGTCCGACCCCCGGCTGCACCGGGTGGAGGTACGCCACGGCGACCAGTTCCTGGTGGTCCGCCGGGGCGGGTGTCTGGTGGTGGCGAACCTCGCCGGCCGGCCGCAGCGGGTCACCCTGCCCGGGGTGGCCCGCCGGGTGCTGCTCACCACCGGCGAGGGCGTCACCGTGATGCGCGACCGGGTGGAGTTGCCGGCGGAGACGGCGGCGATCGTGGCGCTCTGAACGCGACGGCGTTTCGCGGCCCGGCGGTGGTCGGTGCCGGCTGCGGCGGCGTCGGGGATCGCGACCGTACCTGTCCCGCGACCGGTCGTCACGCTGTGTCGCGGGTGCGGCGGACCGTGATGCGGGCGGCAGCGGTATGCCTGTCCGTCATGTTCATGCCCGTGTGTCATGAGCCTGAGTGCACACAGGTACTCCCCGGGCCCGACCTCGTATCTCCCGTGCAGTACCCCCACGAGGCAGTAGGCGAACAGCTTCCTGCGGGCGCTCGCGGGCGGCGGCCCGCCTCCACCCTGGGGAGGAGACGACCTCCGACCGGTGGCCGCGACCGGGGCTTCCGGTCGGACGCGGTCGGGCCGCCGGCCGGCGAACGTCTACAGGCATGACTGACCTGATGTCCCGGGCGGCCGGACGGCACCGCCCCCTGGTTCTGCTCACCGCCGCGATGGCGGTGCTCGCCGTGGTCGCGGCCGTCGGCACGCTCGCCGATCCACGGGTGCTCACCGGCGTGCCGATCTGGCTCAAGCCGTTCAAGTTCTCGGTGTCCTTCGTGCTCTACGCGGCCACCCTCGCCTGGATGCTGGCCCAGCTGCCCCGCCGCAGCCGGGTCGGGGAGTGGGCGGCCAGCGTGGTGGTGGCCACGGCCCTGGTCGAGATGGTGGTGATCGTCGGGCAGGTGGTGCGCGGCACGACCAGCCACTACAACGAGACCAGCCCGCTCAACGCCGCGCTCTGGCAGGTGATGGGCGCGGCCGTCATGGCGCTGTTCGTCGCGCACGTCGTCGTCGCGGTCACCCTGCTGGTGCGGCGGGCCGGGGACCGGGCCACCCGGTGGGCGATGGGGTTCGGGCTCGGCGGGTCCGCCCTGGGCATGCTGGTGGCGGTGCCGATGACCCAGCCCGGGCAGGCGCCGGCCGAATCCGAGGGGATCACCGGGGCGCACAGCGTGGGGGTGCCCGACGGCGGGCCGGGGCTGCCGATCCTCGGCTGGAGCACCACCGGGGGCGACCTGCGGATCGGGCACTTCGTCGGGCTGCACGCCATGCAGGCGCTGCCGATCCTCGCCTTCCTGCTGCGCCGCTACCTGGGCCGCTGGCTCGACGAGCGGGACCGGGTCCGGCTGCTGGCCGTCGCGGGCACCGGGTACGGCGTACTCACGCTGCTGTTGACCTGGCAGGCGCTGCGCGGGCAGCCGCTGCTGCGGCCGGACCTGACCACGCTCGTCGCGCTGGCCGCCCTGGTGGCCGCGACCGCGCTCGCCGGGACGGCGGTGGTGGTGTCCCGGCGGCGTCGCCCGGAACTGGCGCTGGCCGCGTGACCACCACCCACCCGGCGGGTCCTGCGCCGGCCCTGCGGTCCGTAGGCTGACCGACGTGGGTTGGCTGGGACGGCTGTTCGACACGCGGGACACGCTGGTGCGGATGGTCCTGCTCGATCTCAGCGGCCTGTGCTACCTCCTGTTCGGCACCAGGACCGGGCAGCCGCCGACGGGCCGGCAGTGGGCGCTCGCGGTGGCCGCCTTCGCCGTCGCGTTGCTGGCCCACCGCCGGCCGCTGCTCAACCTGACGGCGCAGACCGCGCTGCTGGTCGCCGCGATCGTCGTCCTCGACGACACGACGATCAACCAGGTCGGGGCGAGCTGGGCGCTGCTCGAACTGACCATGCGGTCGCGGCGTCCCCGCACCGGGTGGTGGGCGGCCGTGGGGTTGACCGTGGTCGCGGCGTTCGACCCGTCCGGGCACACCGGCCGGGGGGTCACCGGCACGGTGTTCGGGCTGCTGGTGGACGTCGGCCTGCCGCTGCTGATCGGCACGGTGGTGCGGACCAACCGCGAACTCGGCAGGCAGGCCGACGAACGGTCCCGGGCCGAGCACCTGCACCGCGAGTCGGAGCAGCGGGCGGCGCGCGCCGACGAACGCAGCGCCATCGCCCGCGAGCTGCACGACGTGGTCGCCCACCACGTGGCCTCGATGGTGCTGCGCGTCGGCGTCGCCCGGCACGTCCTCACCGACCTCGACCCCCGGGTGGGTGCCGTCTTCGACGACGTGCACGCCACCGGGACGGCGGCGCTGGCGGACCTGCGCGGGCTGGTCGCGGTGCTGCGCGACCCCGACGTGGCGCACGGCGACGCGACGTCGACCGCGATCGAGCCGTCCGCGCTGCCGGCCGCGCTCGGGGCGGCCGTCGACCGGGCCCGGCAGGCCGGGGTGACGGTGGAGGCGGACGTCGCCCCGGCGGTGGGCACCCTCGACGCGGTACGCGGGCTGGCGGTGCTGCGGTTGACCCAGGAGGCGCTGACCAACGTGGTGAAGCACGCCGGAACGTCCGCGCGGGCGCGGCTGACCGTGTCGGTGGTCGACGACGCGGTCCACTGGGAGGTGGTCGACGACGGGCGGGGCTGGGCGCCGGCAGCGGTGCCACCCGGCGGCGGGCACGGCCTCACCGGTATGCGGGAACGGGTCGAGGTGCTCGGCGGGCGGCTGGACGCCGGCCCCGCCGGCACCGGGTGGCGGGTCCGCACGGTGCTGCCCGCCGTGGCGTCCGCCGCCGCCGGCCCGTACCCGGCGCAGCGGTCGTGATCCGGGTGCTGCTGGTCGACGACCAGCACCTCATCCGCGCGGGCCTGCGCATGCTCTGTGACGCGCAGCCGGACATCGCGGTGGTCGGGGAGGCCGACAACGGCCGCGACGCGGTCACCCTGGCCGCCCGGCTCGTCCCCGACGTGGTGGTGATGGACCTGCGGATGCCCGGCGTCGACGGGATCACCGCGACCGGCCGCATCCTCGCCGACCGGCCGGCGACGCGGGTGCTGGTGCTGACCACGTTCGGCGACGACGACCACCTCTATCCCGCGCTCACCGCCGGGGCCTGCGGATTCCTGCTCAAGGACGCCCCACCCGGCGACCTGGTCGACGGCGTACGTCGGGCCGCCGCCGGCGGCAGCCCGTTCAGCGAGGAGGTGTTGCAACGGCTGGTCCGGCGGGCGGTGCACGCCCGCGCCGAGCCGCCCCGGCCGGTGGCCGGGCTGACCGCCCGCGAGCAGGACGTGCTGGCCCTGGTGGCCGAGGGGCTGTCGAACACCGAGATCGCCGACCGGCTGCACATCGGTGTCACCACGGTCAAGACCCACATCACCAGCCTGATGACCAAGACGGACAGCCCGAACCGGGTACGCCTGGCGCTGTTCGCCAGGGGCGGCTGACCGCGTACCCGCGAGGGCCGACCGCGCCGCCCGCCCGGGGCGGTGTCGGTCGGCCCGGCTATCCTGCGCGACGCCGGGGCGTGCCCGGCGGGGTACGGGTGGGAGGTCGGGTGATGGTCGGGGAGTCGGACCCGGTGGCGTTTCAGGTAGCCGTCCGCGCGGTGGCGCAGGAGACGGGCGCGGGCCGGATCGCCGCCCTGCGTGGCCTCGGTGAGCTGGTGGCCGGCCGCCCCGGGCTGCGGCCCCGGGCGGTCGCGGCGCTCGCCGACGGGCTGCGGGCCCCGGTGGGGGCCGACGGGTGGGACGCCGACGCCCGGCGAGAGGCGGGCCTGGTGCTGGCCACGCTGCTGCGCCCGGCGGCGGAGGCCCCGGCCGGGCCGGCGGACCCGACCGGCGATCCGGAACCGCGACCCGCCGTCGACCTCGACCTGCGGGCGGCCACCCTGGTGGACCTCGACCTCTCCTGCGCGGTGCTGGGCGCGGCCCGGTTCGCCGACGCCCGGTTCCTCGGGACCACCTCGTTCGACGACGTCCGGTTCACCGGCGACGCCGACTTCGCCCGCACCGTCTGGCACGGGCCGGCCCGGTTCGCCGGGGCCCGGTTCCTCGGCCATGCCGCGTTCGGTCGGGCCCGGTTCCGCGCCGACGCCGACTTCACCGGGGCCCGCTTCACCGCGTTCGCCTGGTTCGGCCGGGGCGAGGACGAGCTGTGGGAGGACGACCCGGCCTGGGAGACCATCGAGGAGATCTCCCCGGCCCCCTGGGACGAGCCGAACGAGGACGATCCGCACTGGCCCGTCGCGGTGCTGATGGGTGACTACCAGGAGTGGAGCGAGGGCGGCGACGGTGCCCGGTTCGTCGGGCCGGTGTCGTTCCGGCAGGCCCGCTTCGCCGGTCCGGCCTGGTTCTTCAAGGCGCGGTTCGCCGCCGCCGCGACGTTCCGACAGGCCCGGTTCGCCGGGCCGGTCCATCTCGACCAGCCCACCGTGGACCTCACCGGCGCGACCTGGGGCGGTACGGCCGACGACGGGCCGGTGTGCTGGCCGCTCGGCTGGACGCCGGCACCGGCCGGGCCGGACGGGGCGCAACTGGTGCCCGACGATGCCGTCCGCCCGTACGCGGGTCAGCTCGCCGACGCCGACCCGGACGTGCGCCGGGCCGGGCTGGCCGTCCTCGCCGACCTCGGCGACGCCCGCCCGGAGCTGCGGCAGCGGGTGGTGGACGCGGTCTGCGGCTACCTGCGTACGCCGCTGTCGTTCGACCTGGCCGGGCCCCGCACCGACGGGCAGGCCGCCGAGCTGGAGCTGCGGCGCACCGCGCAACGGATGCTCGCGGCGCGGCTGCGTCCGGCGACGCACACCCCGGGCGGGCCGCCGCACTGGCCGGGAACGGACCTCATGCTCTGCGGGGCCACCCTGGTCGACCTCGACCTCGGCGGTTGCCACGTCGGCCACGCCGATTTCACCGGAGCCCAGTTCCACGGCGACACCGGGTTCGCGGGGAGCGTCTTCACCGGGGCGACCTTCCGGCTCGGCGGCGGCGACGGGCGGGCGTCGTTCCACGGTCCGGTCAGTTTCGCCGGGGCACGGCTCGACCGTCGACGCGGTGTGCGCGAGGTCCTCGGCGAGGTGGCGGGTCACGCCGGGGTGGTGATCGACGAGGCGGCGTCACCCCCGGGGTGAGCGCCGCCGCGCGGCCCGGTGCGCTTGGGGCGGGTGTCGCGCGGTCCCGCCACCGGCCGCGTCGTCCCGGCCGGGCACGGTCAGCCGGTCACCCGGGCGACGAACGCGGCGACGTTCGCCGTCATCCGCTGGACCTTCTCCTCCGTGGTGAGCGATTCCTGCATCCGGGTGCCGGGGCCGGCGTCCTTGCGTCCGCGTACGTAGAGCGGGCAGGCGAGGTCGGTGCAGAGGTAGGTGCCCACCGTGTTGCCCTGCTGCCCGGCCTTGCCGGCCCTCGGCGCGACCATCAGGCTGACGCCGGCGGCGGGGGTGGTCAGGCAGATGGCGCACATGCCGCGCGGTGGCTGCCTGGTGGTCGGGGTGGGGCAGCGCAGCACCAGGGCGGTCCGCCGGCCGTCCACCTCGGTGACGAGGTAGGCGCGGTCGGGGGCGCGGGGGTCCCGCCAGCCGAGGTAGTCCAGGTCGGGCCAGGGGCGGGCGGCCAGGTCACGGGGGACGTACAGCCGCTTGCTCTCGCCCTTGGTGCAGTTGACGAAGGCGGAACGGATCTCCTGCTCGGTCAGTGGCTCCATGACGGCCACGGTAATTTGCCTAAAATCTTTAGGCAAACGCATAATAAGTTATGGCACGTGCGGGCTTGACCACCGACCGTCTCACCCGGGCCGGCGCTGAGCTGGCCGACGAGGTCGGATTCGACCAGGTGACCCTCTCCGCGCTCGCCCGGCGCTTCGACGTGCAGGTCGCGAGCCTCTACGCGCACGTGCGCAACTCCGGGGACCTGCGCACCCGGATCGCCCTGCTCGCCCTCGACGAGCTGGCCGTCCGGGCCGCCGACGCCCTCGCCGGTCGGGCCGGCCGGGACGCGCTGGCCGCCCTCGGCGGCGTCTACCGCGACTATGCCCGCGAGCACCCGGGCCGGTGGGCCGCCGCCCAGCTCAGGCTCGACCCGGCCACGGCCGCCGCCAGCGCCGGCAGGCGGCACGCCGAGCTGACCCGGGCCATCCTGCGCGGCTACGACCTGCGCGAACCCGACCAGACCCACGCGGTCCGGCTGCTCGGCGGCGTCTTCAACGGCTACGTCAACCTCGAACTGGGCGGCAGCTTCGACCACAGCGCCCCCGACACCGGGCAGACCTGGACCCGGGTCCTCGACGCCCTCGACGCCCTGCTGCGCCACTGGCCGGCACCCTGAACGGCCCCGACGGGCGCTACCGCAGCACCCGGAAGACCCGTACGCCGATGCCGATCGCGCCGATGACCAGCAGGCCGCCCAGCAGTTGGAGCCCGGGGGAGTCGTCGGACTCGCCGAGCACGACGCCGACCACCCCGGCGGCCAGGAGCACGGCGGCGGCGAGGGTGAGCAGGTACCTCACGGCGTCGGCTCCCCGTCGTCGACGAATTCGAGCAGGTCGCCCGGCTGGCAGTCGAGCACCCGGCAGATCGCCTCCAGGGTGCTGAACCGCACCGCCTTGGCCCGGCCGTTCTTCAGCACGGCCACGTTCGCCGGGGTCAGCCCGACCCGCTCGGCGAACTCGCCGACACTCATCTTGCGTTTGGCCAGCTCGACGTCGATGCGTACGACGATGGGCATCAGATCACCGCTTCCATGTCGGAGCGCAGCGTGGTGGCCTGGCGCAGCAGCGCCCGCATCACCACCATCAGCAGCCCGAGCACGGTGGCCCCGACGGACAGCAGGAACAGCAGCATCGGCAGGCCGGGGTCGTCGGCGTGGAACCCGACGTAGAGGAAGACGCCCACCAGCGTCAGCCACCCGGCGGCGATCGCCCAGACGATGGCGTCCACCCAGACCAGCGCGGGCTCGCTGAAGATCCGGTCGTTGCGGACCAGGGTGAGCAGCCGCCAGGTGGCGACGATCACCACCTGGACGCAGAGCACCCAGAACACCGTCACGGCGGTGGCCGGCCAGCGCAGGTACGCCTGCTCGGGCGACTCGCGGGCCAGGTGGGCGAACTGGCCGGGCAGCGACATGGTCTGGAACAGCACCAGCACCGCGAACAGGACCACGAGAAAGACTCTGAGGGCGGTGACCGCCCAACGTGCCGTCGTCATGTATCGACTATCACTCGTAACCTATCGAAAGTCAATCGGTCATCGGCCACTCGTGGACCGGTAGGTTGCTGTGCATCAGCTCGACGTACTGGCGGACCACCTCGCGCAACGCCTCCGGCCGGTCGAGGTGGTCGGCCGACTCCAGCCGGTGCAACGTCGCCACCTGCCAGCTCGCGCCGTTGCGCCCGGTCAGGCAGCGCCGCTCGATGATGCCCAGCAGCCGGTCACGTTCGGCCGGGTCCACCCCCCAGCGGTCCAACCCCTGGTGGGCCAACGGCAGCAACCGGCGCAGCACCAGCTCCGTCGCCGGCAGGTAACCCAGCCCCGGCCAGTACACCTGCGCGTCGATGCCGTGCCGGGCACCGCTGGTGAAGTTCTCCTCCGCCGCGCTGAACGACATCTGCGACCACAGTGGCCGGTCCGCCTCGGCAAGCGCCCGGACCAGCCCGAAATAGAACGCGCCGTTGGCGATCGTGTCCACCACCGTCGGCCCGGCCGGCAGCACCCGGTTCTCCACCCGCAGGTGCGGGCGGCCCTTCCACACGTCGTACACCGGCCGGTTCCAGCGGTAGATGGTGCCGTTGTGCAACCGCAGCTCGGCCAGCCTCGGCACGCCACCTGCGGCCAGCGTCTCGGCCGGGTCCTCCGGGTCGCACACCGGCAGCAGCGCCGGAAAGTAGCGAACGTTCTCCTCGAACAGGTCGAACACGCTGGTGATCCAACGCTCCCCGAACCAGACCCGCGGGCGTACCCCCTGGGCCTTGATCTCCTCGGAGCGGGTGTCGGTGGCCTGCTGGAACAGCGGCACCCGGGTCTCGCGCCACAGCTCCCGACCGAAGAACAGCGGCGAGTTCGCGCCCAGTGCCACCTGGACCCCGGCGATGGCCTGGGCGGCGTTCCAGTAGCCGGCGAAGTCGGCCGGGCTGACCTGGAGGTGGAACTGGGTGCTGGTGCAGGCCGCCTCCGGGGTGATCGTGTCGGCCGTGGTCGCCAGCCGCTCCACCCCGCTGATCGCGATCCGCAGATCCTCGCCCCGGGCGGCGAAGATCTGCTCGTTGAGCGGCGCGTAGCGCGGATTCGACGACAGCGCCCCGGCGGTCAGGTGCCCCGGCTCCAGGGTGGGCAGGATGCCGATCATCACCATGTGGGCGTCGACCGTGCGGGCCTTGTCCTCCGCGGCGTTCAGGCTGGCCCGTACGTGAGACTCGAACTCGGCCGTGCCGGTGCCGACCAGCCGCCGGGGCGCGACGTTGATCTCCACGTTGAACTGGCCCAGCTCGGTCTGGAAACTGGGATCGGCGACGGCGGCGAGCACGTCGGCGTTGCGCATCGTCGGCCGGGAGTCGTCGTCGACCAGGTTCAACTCGATCTCCAGGCCGGTCATCGGCCGCTCCACGTCGAACCGGGACTCCCGCAGCATCTCGGCGAAGACGTCCAGACACCGGCGGACCTTCTCCCGGTAGCGGGCCCGGTCCTCCCGACTGAACGTGCGCGCTCCGACTTCCTCGCCCATGGTCACCGTCCTGTCACCGTTGGTCCCGACAAACCTCGCACGTCCCGGGCGAACCGGGAAGACCCGAAGGACCCCTTACGTACCCACAGGCGACCCGGGTGATCCCCGTCGCCCGCCGCCCGTCGCGGGCCGGAAGAGGAAGGCGGCTGGATAGCATGGCGCGATGCGCGAGAAGACGACCCGGCTGTTCGTGGCGGCGGCGATCGCCGAGGCCTGCTCATGGCTTGCCCTGCTGGTCGGCATGGCGGTCAAGTACGGCCCGCCGGGCAACGAGATCGGCGTGCAGATCTTCGGGCCGGTCCACGGGGCGCTCTTCGTCGCGTACGGCCTGCTGGTGCTCGCCGTGGCCCGGCTGCACCGGTGGTCGCTCGGGGTCACCTTCGTGGCGCTGGTCTGCGCGGTGCCGCCGTTCGCCACCCTGCTCTTCGAACGCTGGGCCGCCCGCCGGGGTCTGCTGCGGACCACCGCGCCGCAGCGCCCGCTGACCCCGGTCGGCTGACCGCCCCGGGCGACCTGCGGCCGACCGCCGGCCCGGCCCCGGACCGTCGGTCGGGCGGGGGCCGGCCGGGTGGCGTCAGATGAGGACCACGGCGGCGGCGACCAGCAGCACCAGCACCGCGCCCAGCACCGCCTGGATCAGCAGCGGCGGACCGAGGTGGCTCCACACCGTGGCGGTACGCGGGGTGAGCAACTGCCCGGTGGTCAGGTTGACGATCCGCTCGATGCGCGGCGGCAGGTCGACGTCCTGCGGGCTCAGCGTGAGCTGCACCCAGTCGGACGGGTGCACCGCGCTCTGTGCCAGGTGCCCGTGCAGCTCCACCTCGTAGAGCTGGCCCTTGTCGTCGCGCAGCCGGACCGGGGTGACCAGGAACTCCGGCCCCTTCTTGAGGTCCTTCCACTTACGGCGGCTGCCGCCGCCGGCCTGCGAGAGCGCCGTGCGCACCAGCATCACCAGCAGGCCCGCCACGCTCGCCGCGGTCAGCACCGCCACCAGCACCGGCTGGCCGATCCTGAGCTCGCGGGTGTAGCCGTCCATGAACCGGACCACCCGTCCGGTGAATATCCGCTGCGTCGGGCGTATCACCCGGTTACGGAGATCGCTGTCCATGTTCACCACCGAGAGTCCGGTTCCGTTCACTGATGGTATCCGTCTTGCGGGTCGAATGACATGAATGAACGGGGGTCACGTCACCCGGCCCGGTCGAGGTGACATCCCGGGCGGCGCGGGTAAGCGGGCGGCCGAGCCGGAAAGGGGTCGAGCATGCAGCTGTCCTTCCTGCACCCGCTCTACGACCGTCCCGGGCCGTGGTGCTCGGTCTACCTGGACGCCTCCCGGGACACCCAGGACGCGCGCCCGGCGCTGGACCTGCGCTGGCGGGCCCTGGCCGGGCAGCTCGCCGCCGACGGCGCGGACGAGCCGACCATCGCGGCGCTGGACCGGGTGGTCCGCGGCCACGACCCGCTGCCTGGCGACTACGGACTCGCCGCGTTCGCCAACCGGGGCCGGGTGGTGCTCTCCGAGTACCTCGCCGCGCCGCCCCTGCGTGACCTGGCCGCGTACGCCCCGCTGCCGCACGTCATGCCGTTGCTCGCGCAGCGCGGGGAACAGGTCGCCTGGGTCCGGGTGCTCGCCGACCGGACCGGCGCGGACGCCGTCGCGGTCAGCGCCGGTGGGGTGCCCCGACGGGCGCACGTCACCGGCCGGCAGAGCTACCCGCTGCGCCGGGTGCAGCCCGGCGGCTGGTCCCAGTCCCGCTACCAGCGGGCCGCGATGGAGGCCTGGCACCACAACGCCGGGGACGCCGCCGCGGCCACCGCCGAACTGGCCGACCGGGTCGGCGCCGACGTGGTGGTGGTCGCCGGGGACGTCCGGGCCACCGGGATGATCGCCGCCCAACTGCCGCGCCGCTGGCAGGACGTGGTGGTCCGCACCGACGCCGGCTCCCGGGCCGGCGGCGCCGACCCGGCGGCGATGGACGACATCACCGTGCAGACCATCGCCGAGGCCGCCGACCAGCACGTCACCGCCGCACTGGACCGGTTCGGCACCCAGGAGGACGTGGGCGCCGGGCTGGACGCCGTGGTGGCCGCCCTGCAACGCAACCAGGTCGACACCATGCTGCTGGTCGACGACCCGTCGGCCGTCGGCGAACTGTGGATCGGCCCCCGGGCCACCGACATCGCCACCGCGCCCGACCAACTCGCCGCCGTGGCCGACCCGCAACGGGTCCGGGCCGACGCGGCCCTGGTCCGGGCGCTGGTCGGCACCGACGCCGACCTGACCGTCCTCGGGCCGGACGAGGCCCCCGAGCTGGCCGACGGCGTCGGCGCGGTGCTGCGCTACGTCGACCCGGCCACCCCGGGACGCGACCATGGCTGACCGCACCGTCGCGCACCTGGTGGTGGACCGGTTGCGGGCCTGGCGGGTGCCCCGCGCCTTCGGCTGCCCGGGGGAGGCGATCGCCCCGGTGGTCGGGGCGCTGGACGCCGCGGGCGGGGACCCGGAGTTCGTCCCCGCCCGGCACGAGGAGAGCGCCGCCTTCATGGCGACCGGGCACGCCAAGTTCACCGGCGGCATCGGGGTCTGCCTGGCCACCCAGGGCCCCAGTGCGGTGCACCTGCTCAACGGCCTGTACGACGCGAAGCTGGACAGCAAACCGGTGGTGGCGATCGTCGGCGAGGACGTCACCGGGCCGCTCGGCGAGGTGCACGAGGAGATCGGGCTGAGCCGGCTCTTCGGCGACGTGTGCCACCAGTTCGTCCGCTACGGGCGTACCCCGCAGCAGGTGCCGGCACTGCTCGACCAGGCGTTCCGGACCGCCGCGGCGACCCGCAGCCCCACCTGCGTGGTGCTGCCCCGGGCGTTGCAGGAGACCGCCGTGCCGCAGCTGCAACCGCACACGGCCGGGGTGCTCACCGCGACCCCCGGTGAACCGCTGGCCCGGGTGCTGCCGCACCAGGCGGACCTGGACGCCGCCGCGGCCCTGCTCACCGTCGGTCACCGGGTGGCGATCCTGGTCGGGCAGGGCGGCCGGGGCGCGGCGGAACAGATCGTGGCGCTGGCCGACCGGCTGGGTGCCGGGGTGGCCGCCTCGCTGCTGGGCAAGCCGGTGCTCGACGAACGGCTGCCGTTCCACACCGGGGTGCTCGGCGAGGTCGGCACCACGGCCGCCGCGCAGCTCATGGGCGGCGCGGACACCCTGCTGCTGGTGGGCACCAACGATCCGTGGACCGACTACTTCCCGATGCCCGGCCAGACCCGCACCATCCAGATCGACATCGACGGGCGGCGCATCGGCACCCGGTACCCGGTGGACGTGCCCCTGGTCGGCGACGCCACCGAGACCCTGCGCGCGCTGCTGGGCCAGGTCGCCGACCGCCCCGACCGGCAGTGGCGGGCCACCGTCGAGGGTGCCGTCGACAGGTGGCGCACGGAGGCCGCCGCGCACGCCGCCGCGCCGGCCGAACCGGTCAACCCGCAACTGGTCCTGCGGGAACTGTCCGCCCGGCTGCCGCACGTCGGTTCGGTCGCCGTCGACGTCGGTTCGGTGCTCTCCTGGTACGCCCGCCACCTGCAACTGCCGCCCGGGGTCGACGCGCAGCTCTGCGGTGCCCTCGGCTCGCTCGGCTGCGCCCTGCCCTACGCGCTCGCCGCGAAGCTCGCCCGCCCGGACGTCCCGGTGCTCGCCCTGCTCGGCGACGCGGCGATGCAGCTCAACGGCCTCGCCGAGCTGATCACCGTGGCCCACCGGTGGCAGGACTGGGCCGACCCCCGGCTGGTGGTGCTGGTGCTCAACAACCGGGACCACTCCGGCCTCGGCGACGGCCGCTGGCAGCCGGGCGTGCCCGGCCGCCGGGCCGACGTGCCGTACGCCGGCTGGGCCCGGCTGTTGGGCCTGCACGGCGTCCGGGTGGACCGGCCGGAACTGGTCGGCGCCGCCTGGGACGAGGCGCTCGCCGCCGACCGGCCGTGCGTGCTGGAGGCGGTGGTGGACCCGACGGTGTCGCCCGGCGCCCCGGAGCCGTCCCTGGCCGACCTGCGGGGTCTCTTCGCCGACGGCGACGCCACCCGACGCATCCGGGACCGGATGATGGCGGCCGAGCGGCAGGTCGTCGAGGCGGAGGATCTCGTTTAGCCGCCCGGCCCCCGGGCATCCCTGACCCCACCAGCCACCGGGGGAGGCGCGATGTCCGTACCCACCGACCGCCGTTACGGTCCGGCGGCGTTGCCGACGCCACGCGGGCCGGTCTCCGGCGCGGTGCTGGCCGCGCTGCGCCGGCCGCCGCACGACCTGCCGTCCGGGCTCGCCGGGGCGCTGGCCGGTGACGTCGGTGACGGGCCGGGCCACCCGGACCCGCTGACCGACGAGGACCGGCAGCTCACCCTCTTCCTCTGCTATGAACTGCACTACCGTGGGTGGGCCGGGGTCGACGAGGACTGGGAGTGGCAGCCGTCGCTGCTGGCGCTGCGCGGGGCGGCCGAGCGGCCGTTCGAGGCGGCGGTGCGCCGACTGGTCGGCCCGCTGCCTGCGGTGCTGCCGGCCGGCGTGCCCGCCGCGCTGGCCGCCCTGGTCGTCGCAGACGACGGACCGGCGCTGGCCGAGGCCCTGCACCGGCGGGCCACCCTGGCCCAGTTCCGCGAGTTCGTCACCCACCGTTCGATCTACCACCTGCGCGAGGCCGACCCGCACAGCTGGGCGCTGCCCCGCCTCGGCGGCCCGGCCAAGGCCGCCCTGGTCGAGATCCAGATGGACGAGTACGGCAACGGCCGGTGCGACCTGATGCACGCCGAACTGTTCCGGGTGACCATGGGCCGGCTCGGCCTGGACACCGACTACGCCGCCCACCTGGACCGGGTGCCGGCCGTCACCCTGGCCGTCAACAACCTGATCTCGCTGTTCGGCCTGCACCGCCGGCTGCGCGGCGCGCTGCTGGGCCACCTGGCCGCGTACGAGATGACCTCGTCGCTGCCCAACCGCCGCTACGGCAACGGGCTGCGCCGGCTGGGCCTGGACGAGACGGCGGCCCGCTTCTACGACGAGCACGTGGAGGCCGACGCGGTGCACGAGCAGATCGCCGCGCACGACCTGTGCGGCGGTCTGGTCCGCACCGAACCGGCGCTCGCCGGTGACGTGCTCCTCGGTGCCGCCGCGGCGCTGGCCACCGACCGGCTCTTCGCCGCCCACCTGCTGGACAGCTGGGCCGCCGGCACGTCCTCGCTACGGCCCGCAGCGGAAGCCGACGGCCCGGTGGGTGCCGTCGCAGAACGGCGGACGACCCGAACGCCCGCAGCGGCATAGCGCCACCGTGCCGTGCCGGGTCTCGACGACCCGCCCCTCGGGGGTCAGCACCGCGAAGTCACCCCTCACCAGCAGCGGGCCGTCCGGGTAGCAGGTGATGGTGGCCGCCGCGTCGGCGGTCCGCTCAGGCTGGGCGCTCATCGTCGGGATGTGCCCCGCCCGGTCACCCCGAAACCCACCCCGGCCTGCCCGGACCGGGCTGGGCGGTCGCCGACCGGGGCGCACCGGTAGGGCGTCCCGGCGGGTGGGTCGGGGATTGCGCCCGTCGGGACGCGATGCCCCGTTTAGACCCCGAAGGGGCGGGAAGCCGGGCCGCGTGGTGAGCGAACGAGGCGGGGTGGAGCCGGTGCGGACGGCACCGGCCGGGCCGACGGCCCAGGGCGCCGGACTGGCCGGCGACCGGGTCGTCACGGCCGGCAGCACCGCACGGGTGCTGGTGGCCGCCGCCGCCCGCGCGCTGCGCGGGGTGGACTGCGCCGACCTGGGACACCCGACGGCCCCGTCCCGGTTCGCCGTCGCGCGCAACGCCGGCCGGGTGGCGCTCACCGCCGCCCAGGCCGGCGAGGTGGACGGGGAACAGGTGGCCGGCTGGATCGTCGACCAGTACCCCCGGAAGCGGTACCCGGCGGTGGTGCTGGGCGCGCCGCACGCCGCCGCCGTGCACCTCGCCGTGGCGCTCGGGGTGCCCTGGCTGCCCACCGGCTTCGAGATGACCGCTCACTGGACGCGCGGCGCGGTGGACCGCCCCGCCGCCGCGCTCGACCAGGGGGCCGCGTTCGCCGCCCGGGTCCTCGCCGGCAACGCCGGCCTGCACCTGCGTCAGGTGCACTGCCCGGCGAGCCGGGGCGCGCTGTCCGGCGCCACGATCAGCCTGGTGGCCCGCTGGCGGGCGCTGCCGGTGGCGTACGCCCGGTTCCTGGCCGACCGGTTGACCCACCGGGCGGCGGTGGTGCTGGTCGACGACGCCCGCCGGTGGCCGGTGTCGGACTCCGGGCAGGGGCACAGCTTCCAGCTCGGCTGCCCGGCCAGCGGCCTGCGACCTGTGGACTTCCACCCGGACTCGCCCGCCCTGCGTCAGGTCCTGCGGGCCGCCGGCGCGACCGGGGACGGGTGGGAGCCGCCGGCGGTCACCGCCGCCGGGGAGTCCGCCGAACACGGGGTGGAGCCGGGGTTCGTCCGCGCGCTGGGGCGCTGGGCCGACGGTCGGGGCCACGAACTGCGGCAGGTGCGGGTGCCGCACCCGGGGGCGCTCAGCGCGGCCACCGCCGACCTGTACCGGCGGTGGCTGCGCCGGGCCGGCAAGACGGGCGACCGGCTGGTGGTCGAGTGCGGCCGGGTGTTCGATCCGTGGCAGGTGGTGCGGGCGGGGCTGGTGCCGTACTGGTGCGAGAACGCGACACGGCGCAGCGTCGAGGAGGTGGAGTGGTGGCTCGCCGGCAGCGAGCCGTTCAGTTCGGTGGACGTGCTGCCCGAGTCGCCGGGGCTGCGCTCACCGGCCGTGGCGGGGCTGCCGCAGTGGCTCGCGGTGGCGGCGTTCGGCAGTCGTCGTCGGGCCCTGGACCGTACCGCCGCCCGGGGGTACCCGGTGGCGTCGGTGGCCACCCGGCGGGCCACCGAGGTGTTGCGCGGGCAGCCGTACGACCTGCCGACGCCGCCGCCGCTGAGCGTCGGTGACGCGCTGGCCGGGCTCCGCGAGGCGGGCGCGCCGTTGGGGCTGGCCGTGTCCTGACCGCCCCCGCGTGACGGAGCCGACACCGGCTCCGGCACCCGCGGGTCGCCCGGAAAGGGGACGCCGGGGGTGTCCGTGCCGCCCGGCCGGACCCGGCACGCCGAAACATCCTCGCGAACCCGGGGACGCGTGATTGAGTACCTGGGGAGCGGGAAGACCGCTCGCCGCGACGGTCCGCCGCGTGGCGGCCGGTCGTCGCCCGCGCGTCCGGTGATCCCGGCGCGGCACGTGAAACCCCACTTCCGACCCGGTGCGTGGTGCCGCCACGCGCCGAACCGGCCCGATCCGGGCGGGGGACCTTCCTGAGGGAGGCGCGGATGTTCGGACAGACCACCACGACCACACCACCTCCGACCGACCGGGGGCTGGAGGACCTGGACGCCGCCGCGCTGGCGTACGCCGCGCGGATCGCCGGCCTGCCACCGGAGCGCCGGGGGGAGGCCCGCGAGGACCTGGTCCGGTTCGCCCTGCCGTTCGCCGGCCGGCTGGCCCGCCGCTACCGGGGGCGGGGCGAACCGTTGGAGGACCTGGAGCAGGTGGCCCGCCTCGGCCTGGTCAACGCCGTCGACAGGTACGACCCCGAGCGGGGTTCGTTCACCGCGTACGCGGCGATCACCATCGTCGGGGAGATCAAGCGGCACTTCCGGGACCGCACCTGGGGGGTGCACGTGCCCCGCCGGCTGCGGGACCTGATCCTGGAGGTCGGGCAGGCCACCTCGGCGTTGACCAGTGAGCTGTCCCGCGCGCCGAGCGTGGCCGAGCTGGCGGCCCGGCTGGAGACGCCCGAGGAGGAGATCCTCGCCGCCCTGGAGTCGGCGGCCGGCTACAGTCCCGCCTCGCTCAACGCGCCGGTCGGCGGGGAGAGTTCCGCCGAGTTCGGTGACCTGGTCGGTGAGTCGGACAACGCGTTGGAGTCGGTGGACGACCGGGTGACGGTCAGCGGGCTGCTGCACCGGCTGCCCTGGCGGGAGCGGCGCATCCTGGCGATGCGCTTCTACGGCAACCAGACCCAGGCGGAGATCGCCGCCCGGTTCGGCATCTCCCAGATGCACGTGTCCCGGCTGCTGTCGCGGGCGTTGACCTGGCTGCGTCAGGCGATGCTCGCCGACACCCCGCCGCCGTGGCAGAACGGCACCGCCGAGGCGGACACCGGCCGGAACCGGATCGCGGTCAGACGCACCCCGGAGCGGACGGTGGTCGAGGTCGCCGGTGAGATCGACCGCGACGGCGCGGACCAGTTGCGCCGGATGATGCTGGAGGCGGTCGCCGGGCAGCCCCGCGAGCTGGTGGTGGACCTGGACGGCGCGGGCGGGGTGGACGCCGGTGGCATCGCCGCGCTGGTGGCCGGCCGGGACGCCGCCGTCCGTACCGGGGTGCCGTTGCGGCTGACCCGGGTCCAGCCGGCGGTGCGCCGCTCGCTGGCCGCCGCCGGCCTGCCCGCCACCGTGGACGCCTGACAGTTCCCGGCTCGGTCGGCGGGAGGACGAACCTCGGGCCGGCACCCCGTACGGGGCGCCGGCCCGAAGACGTCCGTCGCTCAGCGCCGTTCGGGGTCGTCGTCCGTGCCGTGCGGGTGACGCCACCGCTCGGGGGTGTCGGGGTTCCCGCCGCCGGGGCCGTCGTCCTGCGGGGCGTCGGAGTGCGCGAAGCCGGGGCGGCGGACCTGCTCCGGTTCGGGCACCACCACCGGGCGGGCGCCGGACTGCGGCGCGGGCTGGTACTCGACCGCCTCCCGGGCCCCGTGCGCGCCCTCGGCCGCCGGTGACTCGGGGACGTGCCGTTCGTGGCGCAGCTCGTCGTGCAGTTCCTGCGGCGGGCGGGTGGTGCGTTGCGGCAGGTCCCGGCCGAGGTCGGCGACGAGCGGGCCGTACTTGGCGTCGAAGGCGGGACGTTCGGAGCGGATCCGGGGCATCCGGTCGAAGTTGCGCAGCGGTGGCGGGCAGGTGGTGGCCCACTCGAGGGAGTTGCCGAACCCCCACGGGTCGTCGACTGTCACCAGCGCGCCGTACCGCCAGGACTTCCAGACGTTGTAGAGGAAGAACAGGGTGGACGCGCCGAGCACGAACGAGCCGACCGTGGAGATCATGTTGAGCGTGGTGAAGCCGTCGCTGGGCAGGTAGTCGGCGTACCGCCGGGGCATGCCCTCGTCGCCCAGCCAGTGCTGGACGAGGAAGGTGGCGTGGAAGCCGACGAACATGGTCCAGAAGTGCAGCTTGCCGAGGCGTTCGTCGAGCAGCCGGCCGGTCATCTTGGGAAACCAGAAGTAGACCCCGCCGAACGCGGCGAACACGATCGTGCCGAACAGCACGTAGTGGAAGTGCGCCACCACGAAGTACGAGTCGGTGACGTGGAAGTCCACCGGCGGGCTGGCCAGCAGCACCCCGGTGAGGCCGCCGAGCAGGAAGGTCACCAGGAAGCCGATGGCGAACAGCATCGGCGTCTCGAAGGTGAGCTGCCCCTTCCACATGGTGCCGATCCAGTTGAAGAACTTCACCCCGGTGGGCACCGCGATCAGGTAGCTGAGGAAGCTGAAGAACGGCAGCAGCACCTGGCCGGTGGCGAACATGTGGTGCGCCCAGACGGTCATCGACAGCACGGTGATCGCGACCGTGGCCAGCACCAGCCCGGTGTATCCGAAGATCGGTTTGCGGCTGAACACCGGGATGATCTCGGTGATGATGCCGAAGAACGGCAGCGCCACGATGTAGACCTCGGGATGGCCGAAGAACCAGAACAGGTGCTGCCACAGCATCGGCCCGCCGGTGCCCGCGTCGTAGACGTGCGCGTCGAGCAGCCGGTCCGCCCCCAGCGCCAGCAGCGCCGCCGCCAGCAGCGGGAAGACCAGGATCACCAGGACGGCGGTGAGCAGCATGTTCCACGTGAAGATCGGCATCCGGAACATGGTCATGCCGGGTGCGCGCAGGGTCAGCGTGGTGGTGATCAGGTTGACCGCGCCCAGGATGGTGCCCAGCCCGGAGACGACCAGGCCGACCACCCACAGGTTCGCCCCGATGCCTGGGGAGTGCGTCGCGTCGCTGAGCGGGTTGTACGCCGTCCAGCCGAAGTCGGCGGCGCCGCCGGGGGTGAGGTAGCCGCCGACGACCATCGTCCCGCCGAACAGGTACAGCCAGTACGCGAACGCGTTGAGCCGGGGGAACGCCACGTCCGGTGCGCCGATCTGCAACGGGACGATGTAGTTGCCGAAGGCGAACACCAGCGGGGTGGCGAAGAGCAGCAGCATGATCGTGCCGTGCATGGTGAACGCCTGGTTGTACTGCTCGGGGGAGAGGAACTGCATTCCCGGCCGGGCCAGCTCGGCCCGGATGAGCAGGGCCAGCACCCCGCCGATCAGGAAGAACACGAACGACGTGGCCAGGTAGAGCAGGCCGATCTGCTTGGCGTCGGTGGTGCCGAGCAGCCGCAGCAGCTTGTTGCCGGGCAGCGCCGGGCGGACCGGGCCGGGAAAACCGCCGAACCGGGCCGGGGCGAGGATGGCCGGCCCCCGGTCTCGTGCGGGCTCCGTGGTTACCCGTCTGGGCATGGCTCTCTCACCCCGTCGTGACGACAGAAAGGACGGGCGCGACTACCCGCCCTCCGCCCATGTAACCAGGCGACAGGGGGAATTTCGGTCAATTCGCCGGCAGGAGTGCCCACACCACCTTGCCGTCGACCAGCGGGGAACTACCCCAGCGCTGCGCCATCTCCCGGATCAGCAGCAGCCCCCGACCGCCCTCGGCGGACAGGTCCGGGCTGACCGCCCGGGCCGCCGTCCGGCTGCCGTCGGCCACGGCCACCCGCAGGTACGGCTGGTGCAGGGTCAACGTGATCCGCATCGGGGTGTGGGCGTGCCGCACCACGTTGCCGACCAGCTCGCTGAGCACCAGCGACGCCGGCTCCACCAGGTGCGGCACGTTCCACCGGGAACACGCGTCGCCGACCAGCTCCCGGGCCCGCCGGCAGGCCCCCGCCACCGGCTCCAACCGGGCCCGCAGCCGGGGTCTGACGGTCGCCCCGGCCCACCGGGTCGCCTCCGCGCAGTCCTGCCGCACCTCCACCACCCGGCAGGTGGTGGAGGTCGCCAGCCAGGCCGCGGCGTCCGGCGGGGGAGAGCAGAGCACCATCGGCACGGCCGGCCAGTCGGCGGCCTGCCGGGCGGTGGCGGCGAACACCGACAGCGCCAGCCGGTCGGCGACGGTCACCCCGCCCAGGTCGACCACCAGCGCGTCCGGCAGCGTGGTCAGGCAACGGTCCAACGCGGTGTGCACGGCGCGCATGGTGCCCAGGTCGAGCGCGCCGGCGAGGCGTACGACGGTCACCGGCGACTCGTCGCTGACCTCGCAGGTGATCCGGCTGACCATCGGCCCCTCGATTCCGCTCGTGGTGCTGGGGAGAACCGCCAGGTACCCGGGGCCCGGCGGGACGAAACCGGGCCTGCGGGCGTCGACGCCCGCAGGCCCGGTGCCGTGCCCGCCACCGGTACGGCCGGCTCAGGCGGCCCGCAGCTCGGGCACCCGGGCGGCGGCGCGGACCGTCTCGTAGAGGGTGACGTACCGCTGCGCCATCACCGCCGGGGTGAACCGCTCGGCGGCCTCCCGGCGGCACTCGTCCGGGTCGAGCCGCCGCGCCGCCAGCAGCAGCTCACCCAGCTCGTCCTCGTCGTCGGTGAGCAGCCCGGTACGCCCGTGCGCGACCAGCTCGGGCAGGCAGCCCCGGGCGGTCGCCACCACCGGCGTGCCCAACGCCAGCGACTCCACCACGGCCGTCCCACCGGGCTCCTCCCAGCGCAGCGGGAACAGCGCCGCCCGCGCCCCGGCCAGCAGGTCGTCGCGCTCCCGACCGGCCACCGTGCCGACCCAGCGGACCAGGTCGCCGTCGACGTGCGGGGCGACCTGGTCGTAGAAGAACCGTACGTCCGGGTTCTGCCGGGCCTCGTCGCCCGCCGCCGCCAGGTCGGCCGGACGGTGGTACGGCCCGACCGGGCCGGCGAGCACCAGCGGCACCCCGGTGCGCCGGGCCAGCCGGGCGCCGACGTCCTGCCCCTTGCCCGGGTTGATCCGGCCCAGGATGACTGCGTGGTCGCCCTTCACCGGCCGGGGGGCCCGGTCGGCGTGCACGGCCAGCGGGGTGGCCAGGTGCACGTGCCCGACGGCGTGCTCCCGCAGCGCCCGGGGCGCGCGGGCCAACTGGGCGGCGGAGACGCCGTTGACCCGTACCCGCGCCCCGCCGTCGAGGGTGCCGTACAGCTCGGGGTGCTTGGCCAGGTCCCAGTGCAGGGTGTGCAGCACCGGTGGGGCGGCCGGTCCCATCGCCGCCAGGGTGGCCAGCCCGACCGCCTCCACGTGGTCGTGCACCAGGTCGACGTCGTCCCGGCCGTGCAGCTGCCGGACCACCCCGGCCAGGTGCGCCTGGGACACCCCGCACACCTGGTTGTACGGCCGTTGCAGCGCCGCGAACTGCCCGTCGGCGTAGACCGAGAACTTCTCGTCCACCGGCAGGGTGCTCGACCCCACCGAGGCCAGCACGACCTTCACGCCGAGCCGGCGCAGCTCCGGCACCAGGGTGGCGACGACGTTCTCGATGCCGCCGTAGCCGGGTGGCGGCACGGACAGCCACGGGCCGGCGTTCATCAGCACGGTGAGGCTCATGGGCGGGACTTCCTCTCGGGACGGACGGGGTCCCGGGCGGGTCTCGACCCCGCGCGTCGGGTGGCACCGCCGGGGTCGCGACCGCAGGCGCGACGCCTCGTCACGCGGCGACCCGTCGACGCGGCAGCCGGGGCCGCAGTTCGGCCAGGGGCGGGCGTTCCTGCACTGAGACGTCGTTGACGACGACCTCCCGGTCGAGATTCGGCAGCGCCTCCGAGCCGCCCCGACGGAACTGGGTCAGCAGGGCGCCCGGGTTGGTGCCCGGGGCGGCCCAGCCCCGCCGCTGCAACCGTGTCCAGGCGGTGTGCATGATCTGCGCGGACATCCGGCCCAGGGCCGCGGTGTCCTGGTGCCGGTGCTTGCGCTCACCCAGGTCGACCTGGGCCAACGCGTCCAGGCCGACCAGTTCCAGCAGGTCGATCAGCATGGCCGTCTCGACCCCGTAACCGGTGACGAACGGCACCCGCTCCAGCACCTCGCGCCGACCGGCGTACTCGCCCGCGAGGGGCTGCACGAAACCGGCCAGCTCCGGCCAGAACAGGTTCAGCAGCGGCCGGGCCATCAGCTCCGTCACCCGCCCGCCGCCGTCGGTCTCCACGCTGGCCGTGCCGACCAGCGGCCGGTGGTAGAAGCCCTTCACGAACTCCACCGACGGGTCGACCAGCAGCGGGCCGATCAGGCCGGTCACGAAGTGTGGCCGGAACTCCCGCAGGTCGGCGTCGACGAACGCGACGACATCGCCCTCGGCGGCGGCCAGGCCGGCCCAGAGCGCGTCGCCCTTGCCGGTCAGCCGGGGCAGGCCCCGGGTCATCTCGTCCTGGCCGACCACCTCCGCGCCGGCGGCCCGGGCCACCTGCGCGGTCCGGTCGGTCGACCGCGAGTCGACCACGATCAGCTCGTCGACCAGGGGTACCCGGTCCATCAGGTGTTCCCGGATCGTCGAGACGATCGCCCCGACGGTGGCTTCCTCGTTGCGGGCGGGCAGCACCACGCTGACCCGGTTCTCTCCCTTGGCCCTGACCAGCCGTCGCGTGGGCCAGTCCTGCGCCGACGTCGTCCGGTAGGTGGCCCATGCCTCCACGACAGGGGAGACGATCGGTTCTGTGTCCCGCACTGGCAAACCCCCAGATCCGTGGCGGAAAACGCAGACTTGGTTTTCCCATCTCGGCACATTCGTTAACTGGATATTCCCTAACAGCTTGATCACGGCTGCTCCACCGGCCGGTTCCCGGCAGATGAACGCTGTGTTGCGGGCCCCGCCGGGGTTTCGCCACGCCCTGCCGGGGCAGTGCTGTCCGCGGTGGTCGTGACCGCGTCGAGAGGGCCGAGGGTATGCGTACGTGCCGGGTGGGGCTGGTCGGGGCCGGCGGGGTGGCGCAACGCCACGCCCGTGTGCTGGGGAGTTTCGCCGACGTCGAACTGGTAGGGGTCACCGACGTGACCCGGTCCGCCGCCGCCCGGCTGGCCGACACGCACTCGACCCGGGCCTTCGCCGACGTCGACGACCTGCTGGCCGCCGGCCCCGACGCGGTCTACGTCTGCGTGCCGCCGTTCGCCCACGGGCCGGTGGAGGAGGCCGTCATCGCGGCCGGGGTGCCGATGTTCGTGGAGAAGCCGGTCGCGGTCGACCTGGACACCGCCGAACGGATCGCCGCCCTGGTCGAGCAGCGGCGACTGCTCACCGCCGTGGGGCACCACTGGCGCTACCTGCACGTGGTGGCGCAGGCGCGCGAACTGCTCGCCGACCGTCCGGTGCGGATGGTCAACGGGGCCTGGCTGGACCGGGTGCCCCCGGTGGCCTGGTGGCCGGTGCGGGACCGCTCCGGCGGGCCGGTCGTCGAGCAGGCCGCCCACCTCCTGGACCTGACCCGGGTGCTGGTCGGCGAGGCCGTCGAGGTGACCGCCTACGGCGACGGCAGCCCACCCCCCGTCGACGACGCCGACATCGACTCGGTGACCGCCGCCACGCTGCGCTTCGCCTCCGGCGCGGTGGGCACCCTCGCCGCCGCCTGCGTGCTCGGCTGGAAGCACCGGGCCGGGCTGGAGATCCTCGCCGACGGGCTGGCCCTGTCGCTGGCCGAGGACGGACTGACCGTCCGCGACGCCGACGGGGAACGTCACCTCCCGGCCGACCCCGACGCCGCCCGGGTCGCCGTCGACCGGGCCTTCGTCGACGCGGTCACCGGGGCCGGCGACGACATCCGGGTGCCGTACGCGGAGGCGCTGCGCACCCAACGACTGGCGGTCGCGCTCGCCCAGAGCGCCCGGACCGGCCGCGGCGTCAGCCTGCCCACCGGCCCGGCCGCGCTCGCGCCGACCACCGACGCCCGGCCCGGCCCGGTCACGGGAGCGACCGTCGATGCGTGACACGGTGCTGGTGGTCGACGGCCCGGGGCGCGTCGCGCTGGTCGAGCAGGACGCCGGTGAGCTGCGCGAGGGCATGGTCCGGGTGCGGACCCGCTACAGCGGGGTCTCCGCCGGGACGGAGCTGAGCTTCGTCAAGGGCACCAACCCCCACCTCACCGTCACCTTCGACCCCGGCCTCGGCCTGTTCCGGCCCGGCGCGGCCGGCACCCCGTACCCGGTCACCCGGCTCGGCTACATGCAGGTCGCCGAGGTGGTGCAGAGCCGCACCCCGGCGATCGCCGTCGGCACGCTCGGGGCGATGACGTACGGCCACCGCACCGGACACGTCGCCGACCCGCTCACCGAACGGTTCGTGCCGCTGCCCGCCGACGACCTCGACCCGCTGCTCGGCGTCTACGTGGCCCACATGGGCCCGATCTGCGCCAACGGTCTCCTGCACGCCGCCGCCGACCTGTACGGCGGCGGCGTGCGCACCCTCGGCGACGGGGTGCGCGGGCGACGGGTGGCGGTCGTCGGTGGCGGCGTGGTCGCCCTGCTCACCGCCCTGTTCGCCCGCCGGCACGACGCCGCCTCGGTGGTGGTGGTCGACCCGACGCCGCAGCGCCGGCAGGTCGCCGAGGCCCTCGGGCTGGAGACCCTGGACCCGACCGCCGACGACCCGGCGGTGGTGCTCAAGACCCGGTGGAACCACGGCGTCGGGGACCGGGGGGCCGACGTGGTCTTCCAGTGCCGGGGGCAGGACCACGCGCTGCACCTGGCGCTGCGCCTGCTGCGTCCCCAGGGCACCGTGATCGACCTGGCCTTCTACCCGGGCGGCGCGGACGCCGTCCGGCTCGGCGAGGAGTTCCACCACAACGGGCTGACGGTGCGCTGCGCCCAGATCGGCCGGGTGCCGCGCGGTCTCGCCCCCACCTGGGACCGGGAACGCCTCTCCGCCGAGACGATCGACCTGCTACGCCGCCACGGCGACCTGGTCCGCGCGCACCTGATCTCGGCCGTGGTCCCGTTCGCGGACGCCCCGGCGCTCTTCACCGACCTGGCGCACCGCCGCCGCCACGAACTCCAGGTCGTCCTCACCCCCTGACGACCCGGTGGTCATCGACGGCGGTCAGCCGCCGCCCCGGCCGGCGGTTCGCCCGCCGTCGTCCGCCGGGCGAACCGGCACCCCCGCGCTGAACTGCCCGGACGGGCCGGCTACCGGACACCGGGGCCGTGTCGGACAGACCGGGCAGCCGTTTCCGGCCGGATTCGCGTACCGTTGCCGCTCATGGGTGTGTCGCAACGGTTGAAGAGCAGGTTCCGCCGGTTCCTCCAACGCCCGGGGACGACTGTCGACCTGGCTCCGCTGGAGAAGCTGCTGCCGCGGATCGCCGCGCGCGAGGACGAGCTGTCGGCGCTCGACGACGAGGCGCTGACCGAGGCCGCCGGTGCCGCCACGGAGTACGTGGACATCTGCGCCGTCGGCCGCGAGGCCGCCCGCCGGGGCCTCGACCAGCGGCCGTACGACGTGCAGCTGCTGGGCGCGATGGCGCTGCTGTCGGGCAAGGTCGCCGAGATGGCCACCGGTGAGGGCAAGACGCTCACCGCCACCGTCGCCGCCTACGGGCACGTCCGGCTGGGCAACGGGCCGGTGCACGTGCTCACCGTCAACGACTACCTGGCCCGCCGGGACGCCGAGTGGATGACGCCGGTCTACCGGCTGCTCGGGCTGACCGTGGGCTGGGTCAACGAGGCGTCCACCCCGGCCGAGCGGCGGGCCGCGTACGGCTGCGACGTCACCTACGTCTCGGTCAGCGAGGCCGGCTTCGACTTCCTGCGCGACCAGCTCGTCACCGACATCGCCGACCGGGTCCAGCCGCCGCTGGCCACCGCCATCGTCGACGAGGCCGACTCGATCCTGATCGACGAGGCCCGGGTGCCGATGGTGCTGGCCGGCTCGACCACCGGCGAGCAGGACCCGGTGCACGCCGCCGCCGCGCTGGTGCGCGGTCTGCGCAAGGGCCGGCACTACACGGTGGCCGAGGACGGGCGCAGCGTCGCCTTCACCACCGAGGGCCTGGCCGCCGTCGAGGCCAAGCTGGGCGGCATCGACCTGTACGACACCGAGCACGTCGGCCAGCTCTCCGCGGTGAACGTGGCGCTGCACGCGCACGCCCTGCTGCACCGCGACGTCGACTACATCGTCCGCGACGGCTCGGTGGAGCTGATCGACGAGATGCGTGGCCGGGTCGCCCAGCGCCGCCGCTGGCCCGACGGCCTCCAGGCCGCCGTGGAGGCGAAGGAGGGGCTGGACGCCACCGCCGAGGGGGAGGTGCTGGGCACCATCGCCGTGCAGGCGTACATCGCCCTCTACCCCAAGCTGTGCGGCATGACGGCGACCGCGGTGCTGGTCGGTGACCAGCTCCGCGAGTTCTTCGGCCTGGAGGTGGCGGTGATCCCGCCGAACACCCCCTGCGTCCGTGAGGACGAGCCGGACCGGATCTACGCGACCCGGGCCGAGAAGGAGGAGGCGCTGATCGACGAGATCCGGCGCTGCCACGAGGCGGGCCGCCCGGTGCTCGTCGGCACGCTCGACGTGCGGGAGTCCGAGGGGCTCGCCGCCGGCCTGCACGCCGCCGGGGTGCCCTGCGTGGTGCTCAACGCCAAGAACGACGACGAGGAGGCGGCGATCATCGCCGAGGCCGGCGCGTACGGCGCGGTGACCGTCTCCACCCAGATGGCCGGCCGGGGCGTGGACATCCGGCTCGGCGGCAGCGAGCAGGTCGACCAGGAACGGGTGGCCGAGCTCGGCGGGCTCTACGTCATCGGCAGCGGCCGGCACGACAGCCGCCGGGTCGACGACCAGTTGCGTGGCCGGGCCGGCCGACAGGGCGACCCGGGCGGCTCGGTCTTCTTCGTCAGCCTGGAGGACGACCTGGTCGTGCGGCACGCCGGCGACACCGTCCCGGCCTCGCCCCGGATGAACGCCGACGGCCTCGTCACCGACGAGCAGGTCGACTACGCGGTGGAGCACGCCCAGCGGGTCGCCGAGGGCGTCAACCACGAGATCCACCGCAACACCTGGCGCTACAGCGTGGTCATCGAGCAGCAGCGGATCGCCCTGGCCGAGCGCCGGGAGCGGCTGCTCACCTCCGACGTGGCCGCGTTGATGCTGCTCGACCGGATGCCGGAGAAGGCCGGCGAGATGGACGAGGACCTGCTGGCCCGGGTGGCCCGCTCCATCGCGCTCTACCACACCGACCGGCTCTGGGCGGAGCATCTGGCCGAGTTGTCCGAGGTCCGCGAGGGCGTGCACCTGCGGGCGCTGGGCCGGCTCGACCCGCTCGACGAGTTCCACCGGGCGGCGGTGCCGGCGTTCACCAACCTCATCCCCGAGATCGAGACGCGGACCCTGGCGACCTTCGAGGAGACCGAGTTCGCCGAGGACTGGGAGCCGGACGCCGCCAAGCTGGTGCGGCCCAGCGCCACCTGGACGTACCTGGTGCACGACAACCCGTTCGGCTCGGAACTGGACCGGCTGATCGCCTCCGTCGGCCGTCGGCTCGCCGCCGCCCGCTGAGCGGCCCGGGAACCCCTCCGGCGCATCCCGCGTCGGAGGGGTTCCTTACGCGGTTTCGATCCTGTTTTGCGAGGGTAGTAGCCCGGGGCCCACGACTCGGAAGAGAGATCACCACGATGACACAGGCAACGACGCCCGTGCCGGGCGGCAGGTGTACGACGGAGCGCGCGGACCGGTGAACCTGGACATGCGGGAGCTGACCATCGACACGCTCGGGGTACTGGAGACGGCCGCCCTGCTGCGGGAGCTGACCGCGGGACTGATCGCGGTCGACGACTTCGACGAGGCGCTGACCGAGCTGGTCCGGATCGCCGCGGACGCCGTCCCGGGGGTGCTCTGGTGCGGTTTCACCGCGCTACGGGCCGGTGAGCCCGCCGGGGTGGCCGCCTCGGACCCCCGGCTGGCCGAGCTGGACGACCTGGGGCACGGCGCGGAGTCACCCGCGATGGACGCCATCCGCCGCCGCGAGATGATCATCGCGGCGGACCTCACCGTCGAGGGCCGGTGGCCGGCCTGGACCGACCGCGCCCGCCGGCTCGGCGTGCGCGGGGTGATCTCCGCCCCGGTGGACGTCGACGAACGGGCGATCGGCTCCATCAATCTGTACGCCGGCCCGACCGGCACGCTGGGCACGAGGCACCAGCTCACCGCGATGCTGCTCGCCGAACACGCGGGACTGCTGCTGGCCGCCGTCCGGGACCGGGCCAGGCGGGCCGAGCGGGACAGCGAACGCGACGGCGCGCTGCTCGGGGAGAACGTCGTCGGTCAGGCCGTCGGGGTGATCATGACCCAGCGGGGCTGCCCGGCCCCGGAGGCCCTCGACGTGCTGCGCAGCGCCGCCTCCTCGCTGGACATCCCGCTGCGCGAGGTGGCCGAACGGTTGGTCACCACCGTCACCCGCCCCCGCGAGTCCTGACCCGCCGCGACCGCCCCGACACGGACCGTCCACGGGGACGGCCCGGGTGGCCGGTGGTGTCGTTTCTCTCCGGACCCGCGAATCCCGGCCCGACCGTTTCGTGGCAGCGACCCCCGGGTAGCACCCTGGACCGGTGAGCCGAGCCGATCCTGGGGAGGAAGCGATGGAGAGCCGCCTGAGGGTGCAGGGGCATCCCATCCAACCGATGCTGGTGACGTTCCCGTTCGGGCTCTTCGTCAGTGCCACCGTCTTCGACCTCGCCGACGTGGCGGGCGGCCCGGCGTTCCTCGGCGAGGTCGGCTACTGGACGGCGGTCGCCGCGCTGGTGGCCGCCGGGCTCGCCGGGGTGGCCGGCATGATCGACCTGTGGGACGTACGGCCGGGGCCGCACCGCCGCACCATGGTCACCTTCAACCTGGTCAACGCGGGCATGGCCGCGCTCTTCCTGCTGTCCTGCCTGGTCCGGGCGGACGCCCCGCAGCGCGGTGCGACCGGGGTGCTGCTGGCGACCGAGTTGGTCGCGCTGCTCGTCGGTGCGGTGGGCGTCGGGCTGGGTGCCCGGCTGATGCGCCAGTTCGAGTCCGGCCGCCGCGAGCCCACCGGCTTCGACACCCTCGACGGTGTCCCCGCCGGCTCCACCGTGGAGATCCTCCGTCCCGCCCCCTGACCCCCGTCGTGGCGCCCGGCCGGTCCGTGCTGCCTGCGGTAATCGGGTTGCCGGCCGGGTGTGCCTGCCGCAGGGTGGGCGGATGGTCGAGCCGAGCTGTGCGGAGTTGATCGCCGAGGCCGCTGCCGCCCCCGTCGACGGCTGGGGTTTCGACTGGCTGGACGGGCGGGCCACCGAGGAGCGTCCACCGTGGGGCTACGCCCGCCAGGTGGCCGCGCGGATGGCGACGGTCACGGCCGCGCTGGACATCGACACCGGTGGGGGCGAGGTGCTCGCCGGGCTGCCCCAACCGCCGCCGCTGCTGGTCGCCACCGAGGCGTGGCCACCCAACGTGGCGGTCGCCCGGCGTACGTTGCGACGGGTCGACGCCCGGGTGGTGCAGGTTGCTCCCGCGTCCCGGCTGCCGTTCCGGGTGGCCGCCTTCGACCTGGTGACCAGCCGGCACCCGGTGGACACCCCGTGGGCGGAGATCGCCCGGGTGCTGCGCCCCGGCGGGCGCTACCTGTCCCAGCAGATCGGGGCCGGCACCATGCGGGAGCTGAGCGAGGCGGTGCTGGGCTCGTTGCCGCCGCCGGCCACCCGGCACACCGCCCAGGCGGTGGCCGCCGCCCGGGCCGCCGGCCTGGACGTGCTGCGGCTGGAGCGGGCCACCCTGCGGGCGGTGTTCCACGACATCGGCGCGGTGGTCTGGTTTCTGCGCAAGGTGGTGTGGACCGTGCCGGACTTCGACGTCGACAGGTACCGCCCGCAGCTCGAACGGCTGCACGCGCGCATCCGTGCCGAGGGCGGTTTCGTGGCCCACTCCCGACGCTTCCTGATCGAGGCCGTCAAGCCGGCCGACGGGCCCGTCTGAAGGACCGATCGCGAGGGGCGACGGTGCGCCTTCCGGTGCGGGGACAGCGCGACACCGGCTGCGGCGGGTTGATCACGCCCGGTGGGTGGTGAGCAGGGTGAGCATCTCCGGCAGGTCGAAGAAGCGGGCCGTCTCCACCGCCGAGGGGGTCCCGTGGTCCGGGTCGGCCCCGGCGTCGAGCAGGGCGCGTACCGTCTCGGCGGTGCGCCGGAACACCGCCGCGGCGAGTGCGGTCTGCCCCCGGTCGTTGACCCGCGAGTGGTCGGCGCCCCGGGCCAGCAGGGCCGCCACGGTCTCCGGGCGGGCGTGGTAGGCGGCCAGGATCAGCAGCGTGTCGCCCTTGTCGTTGGTCATGTTCACCGGCAGCCCGGCGTCGACGTGGCCACCGAGTTCCGTGGCCTCGCCCGCGCGGGCCAGGTCGAACATCCGGTGGGCGAAGGCCAGCGTCTCGGCGTCGAACTCCTCGGTCATCCGCTCAGCCTAGAGGTCCGCGCCCGGGTGACCGCCGGTGCCGGGGGCGTGCCCGCCTTCCGTGTCCCAGCATCCGGTATTACCTACTAAACCTATAGGCTTTACAGTCTAGAGTGTCGGGGGACGCATCACACGGGAGAAGCCATGACCAGCATCCACGCCACCGATCTGCTCACCGTCGCCGGCCGGTACGCCGACCCGACCACCTGGGCGGTGCCGCTGCGTTTCGACCGCACCGAGCGGTGGTACGCCCGGCTCGCCTCGGCCGACGACCACGAGGTCTGGGCGTTGAGCTGGCTGCCCGGCCAGGGCACCGACCTGCACGACCACGGGGGCTCCTCGGGCGCCTTCCTGGTCGTCGCCGGCGAACTGACCGAGCAGACGGTCTCCGGTGGGCGGTTGCGCCCGCACCGCCTCGCCGCCGGGTCCGGCCGCCGGTTCGGCCCCCGGCACGTGCACGTGGTGACCAACCGCGGCGACCAACCGGCGGTGAGCGTGCACGTCTACCTGCCCGCGCTGCGTCACATGACCCGGTACCACCTCGTCGACGGGCGACTCCAGGTCGCCGAGATCGCCCGGGCCGGCGTCTCCTGGTGACGCCGCCCGTCCCCGTTTCCCCCACCCGTCGGCTCGCCCATGGAAGGACCGCGACGATGCCGCAACACGCCACCCTCACCGAGAGCTGTCCGGCCCCACCACCGGGTTCGCGCGGCATCGACGAGATCCTCGCCGAGGCCCGCACCCGACTGCGTCGGCTCGACCCCGAGCAGGCGCACCTGGCCTGCCGGGGCGGGGCGATCATGGTCGACATCCGGCCGGCCGCCCAGCGGGCCGCCCACGGCACCGTGCCGGGGGCGCTGGTGATCGAGCGCAACGTCCTGGAGTGGCGGCTCGACCCGCGTTGCCCGGCCCGGCTGCCCGAGGCGGTCGACTACGACCTGCCGGTGCTGGTGATCTGCCAGGAGGGCTACACCTCGTCGCTGGCCGCCGCCGCGTTGCAGGACCTCGGCCTGCACCGGGCCACCGACGTGGTGGGCGGCTTCGTCGCCTGGCGGATCGCCGGGCTGCCGACCCTGGGTCCGACGCCGTCGCACCGTACCCCGTCCTTCGCGCCGCCGGTGACCGCCGGCCGGACGCCGCACTGACCGTCGCGCCCCACCGGGCGTGGCGGACGCACCGCCACACAGGAGGCTCCCATGTCCCTCGTCACCCTCACCGCGCGTCCGCACCCGCCGGGCCGTCCCGACCGGGTGATTCCGGGCCGGCCCCGCTCCACGCCCTCGCTGACCATCACCCTCGACCTGACCGCCGGGCCGTTGACGCCCCGGCTGGCCCGCCTGGTCGACCTGCTCGGCGAGTTGGTCGAGGCGGGGGAGGGGGCGGTCCGGCTGAGCGAGCCGACCGTGCCGCGCCTGCTGTCGTCGCTGCCGGCCCCACGCCCGATGCCGGTGGCCGGGGAGCCCGCGCCGACCGACGACCACCCGGAGACCCTGCGGATCTTCGCCGGCACCCGGGTGGTGCGTCAGGGTGGCCGGGAGATCCCGCTCACCCGCATCGAGTTCGATCTGCTGCTGTTCCTGGCCGAGCACCCGCACCAGGTCTTCACCCGGCTGCAACTGCTCGCCAACGTCTGGGGCTACGAGCACGCCGTCGCCCGCACCGTGGACGTGCACATCCGGCGGCTGCGCGCCAAGCTCGGCGCGGACACCCCCCTGGTCACCACCGTGTACGGGGTGGGTTACCGGCTCGCCGACGAGGCGAGGGTACAGATCGACAGGTTCCGCTGACCTTCCGACCATTCCCCGACGCACCCGGCCCGCCCCCGAGCCGGGTGCGTCGCGGCGTGCCGGCCGTGCCCCGACCGGCGGGCACCCCCGTACCCGGGCACGTCGACGCTTCTGCTGTAATCATCTGGCTCGTACGCAGAGCGAGGGATCGGCTGCGAACTGTTCGTCAATTGTCACATTCATGCAACGCGGTCGCCCCTTGACCCTCGTCCAGGGGCCGGGAAGCATCGATGCAGCGGCGTCCCGGGCCGTGGGGAGATACCCGGACCAGCCCAAGGAGGACCATGTCGGTCAGCCCTGCATCGTCGCGCGCCGGATGGCATACGTCCCAGCCCGCGGTCCCCGGTCGGCCTCCCGGCGGCCAGCGACGTCCGGCCAACGCCGCCACCCCCGTGCTCACCGTGACCCTGTCCATTCCGCTGGCCAGCGAGGAGTCGCTCACCGCGCCGGCCCGCCGGCTGCTGGAGGCGGCCCGCGAGATGCTGGAACGCGGCGAGGGCACCATCGCCACCACAGGCGTTCCCGCCGAACGGCGACCCGACCAGGTCCCGGCCGGCCGGTCGGCGGGACGTTCTGTCGCCGCCACCATCCCGATGCTGCACATCCTGGCCTCCTCCCGGTCGGTGCTGCGCGACGGTGAGCCGCTGCCGCTGACCCGGCTGGAGTTCGACCTGCTGCTGCACCTGGTCGCCCACCCCCGCCGGGTGTTCACCCGGCTGCAACTTCTCAACGCCGTCTGGGGCTACGAGCACGCCGGTGTGCGCACCGTGGACGTGCACGTACGTCGGCTGCGCGGCAAGGTCGGCGTCGACGTCCCGCTCGTCACCACGGTCTACGGGGTGGGCTACCGGCTCGCCGACGACGCCCGGGTCACCGTCGACCGCACCGGCTGAACCGTCCCCCCGGACCACCGCCACCGCCCGGCGGCCACCGTCGCGCGCAGCCCCACCGGACCGCTTCCACCGTCGCGTGCCGTCGGCCGCGCCCGGCGAACGTCCCGGCCCTCCCGATCCCGGCGACGCCGGCGGCAAAATTTCGTCGCCCCAAGTCCCGTCGACCGGACTGGTGGACAGGCCGACGGCGGCCCCGTGGTCGGGCCGACGGCGGGCCCGGCGCCGTGACCCGACAGGCGTGTCCGGGGCCGGACACCGCTGCCGGTGCGCGGGCCGCCGGACCGGTCGCCGGTCCACGGGGCACGATGGTCCGATGCGTGTCCGTCCGATCTCACCCGACCGGCTCGTCGCCGAGCTGACCGAACGGCTCCTCACGGCGGCGTCCGGGCCGACCGTCGACGGGTCCACGCCGCCGGCCCACCTCCGGGTCGCGGTGGACGGTCCCCCCGCCGCCGCCCCGGAGCAACTCGCCGACGCGCTGATCGACCCGCTGCGTGCCGGAGGCCGTCCGGCGCTGCACCTGCGCGCCGGGGACTTCCTACGCCCCGCCTCCGTCCGCTTCGAGTTCGGCCGGACCAACCCCGACGCCTACTACGAGGGCTGGATCGACGAGGCCGGCCTGCGCCGGGAGGTGCTCGACCCGGCCGGCCCCGGCGGCACCGGCCGGGTGCTGCCCTCACTCTGGGACGCCCGGACCGACCGGGCCAGCCGGGCGGCCTACCAGGAACTGTCACCCGGCACGGTGCTGCTGGTCAGCGGGGCGCTGCTGCTCGGCGGGGGACTGCCGTTCGACGTCGCCGTGCACCTGGTGCTCTCGCCTGCCGCGCTGGCCCGGCGTACCGACCCGGCGCAGCGGTGGACCCTGCCCGCCTTCGCCAGGTACGCCGACGAGGTCGCCCCACAGTCCTTCGCCGACGTGGTGCTGCGCCTCGACGACCCCCGGCACCCGGCCTGGGTGCAACGGGCCGACGGGACCTGCTGAATCCGCGCGTGGCGGTGTCACCCGGCCGGTCCGCACCGGACGGCGGGACGGCCCGGGGAGCCCGCCACGACGGCGGCGAAACAGGTGGTTTGGCGGGACGGGGCGGTGGGTAATCGCCGCACTCACACGGCACGGCCGATCTCACCGTGCCCTCCGAGCCGCAGCGCGCCCCCGGGTCGCGCCGGTCCCAGGAAAGGCAGGCAGCGATGCTCGTCCACGACACCGTCGGTACCGCCCGCACCACGGCGGAGGCCGACCAGATCCGGGCCTCCCTGCGGGCCCGCTACGACGAGCTGTCCGCGGAGTACGAGCAGGCGGTCGCGCAGAGCCAGGTGCTGCGGCTGGTGGAGGTCGGTGACACCGCCGGCGACGACCAGGCCGACAGCGGCACCAAGACCGCCGAGCGGGACACCGCCCAGTCCCTGCTCCGCACCATCCTCGACCGGCGGGCCCAGTTCGAGCACGCCCTGACCCGGCTGGACGAGGGCACCTACGGCTTCTGCGAGGGCTGCACCGCGCCCATCCCGGTGGAGCGGCTGGAGATCTTCCCGTCCGCCACCTCCTGCGTCGGCTGCAAGCAGACCCGGGAGCGGCGCGCCGCCTGAGCCCACCCCGCGACCCGCACCGCTGATCAACTCCAGGGAGTCGACGAAGCGGAGTCCCACGGGACGGTGCCGCCACCTCGGCCCCGACGGCCGGTCACCAGGCCCCGGCCTCACCCCGGCCGGGTGAGGGCGGCTCACCCGCCCGACGGGCAGCATCGACGGTGCCGGCCGCGCCCGCGGCCGGAGCACACCCCGGTCGGGACCGGTCGGGCCGACAGCCCGGCGGGGCAGCGGCCGGGAAGACCGAGCACGGGCACGGAGGTGACCGAGATGACGGTACGGGTGGTGGCGGATCCCCGACGCGGTGCGGTGCTGCACGTCGTCGGAACCGGTGGTGACACCCGGCGACCGGAACGCCCCGGACGGTTCGACAGCCCGGTCCGGCAGGGGCGGGGCCCGTCGGGGCCGCCCCGACGCGCCGACGACAGGCGTTGGGGCGGCGAGCCGAAGGACGGGGGGTGACCCGATGGCCGAGCAGCTGATGTCGGCGTTCGAGTCCTCGGTGGACAAGACCAACCTGATCCTCAAGGACATCGAGGACGCGTACGGGTGGCCCCGGGCGCAGCGCAACCAGTCGTACGCGGCGCTGCGCACGGTGCTGCACCTGCTGCGTGACCGGATGACCGTGCAGGAGTGCGCGGAGTTCTCCGCCCAGCTCCCGGTGCTGGTCCGGGGCATCTACTTCGACGGGTGGCAGCCGGAGGACGTGCCGGTCAAACTCAACCGGGACGACTTCCTCTACGAGGTCCGGCAGGGCTTCCCCTACGACGTCGAGGGCGGCCCCGAGCGGGTGACCCGGGTGGTGCTGGACGCCCTGCGCCGGCACGTCACCCAGGGGGAGTGGCAGGACGTGCGGGCCGGCATGCCCCGCGACCTGCAACGGTTGATTCCCTGACCCGACCGGCCCTGGACCGGCGAGCCCGTACGGTCCAGGGCCGGCGATCGGTCCCGCGCGTCGGACGGGCCGTCTACGGTGTGGTTAGAGAAGATCGTGTGGGGGGTACCACCCGCGTACGACAGACCCCGCCCTGCGGCGGGGCGGCACACCCGAGGGAGCACCCATGGCACTGAACGATGACGACATGCAGACCACCAGCGGCGGCGGCCTGGAGGGTCCGGCCGACGGTGGCGCGACCCCGGGTCAGCACGACGGTGGTGCCGACGGCAGCGCGGAGGGTCCGGCCGACGGTGGCGCGACTCCCGGTCAGCACGACGGTGGTGCCGACGGCAGCGCGGAGGGTCCGGCCGACGGCGGGGCGACCCCGGGTCAGCACGACGGTGGTGCGGACGGCAGCGCGGAGGGTCCGGCCGATGGTGGCGCGACTCCCGGTCAGCACGACGGTGGCGCCGACGGCAGCGCCCGCTGACCGACACCCATGACGACCATCGACCCGCCGGGCGGCCACGGCCGCCCGGCGGTCCCGTCGGCCGCGACGCGGGCGCTGGAGCGTTGCGTCAGCGTCGAACCGGCCAAGTTCGCCGCCGCCCACTGGGGCCGCGCGCCACTGTTGTCGCGGGCCGCCGAGCTGCCCAACCCCGACGGGTTCACCGATCTGCTCAGTCCGGCCGACGCCGACGAACTGCTCAGCCGGCGGGGCCTGCGTACCCCGTTCCTGCGGGTGGCCCGCGACGGCCAGCTGGTGCCGGCCGCCCGGTTCACCGGCGGCGGCGGGGCGGGCGCGGAGATCGGCGACCAGGTCCTCGACGAACGGGTCCTGGAACTGTACGCCGGGGGCGCGACCCTGGTGTTGCAGGGGCTGCACCGGCTCTGGCCCGCCCTGATCGACTTCGCCCGTGACCTGGGCGCCGCCCTGACGCAGCCGTTGCAGGTCAACGCCTACCTCACCCCGCCGGGCAACCAGGGTTTCGCCACCCACTACGACACCCACGACGTGTTCGTGCTCCAGGTCGACGGCCGCAAGCACTGGCGCATCCACCCGCCGGTGCTCACCGACCCGCTGGAGAAGCAGCCCTGGGGCGGCCGGGCCGACGAGGTCTCCGCCACCGCCGACGGGCCGGCCGCGCTGGACGTGGTCCTCGAACCGGGCGACGCGCTCTACCTGCCACGCGGCTGGCTGCACAGCGCCCAGGCGCAGGAGACCAGCTCGCTGCACCTGACCGTCGGTATCCGCGCGTTGACCCGGTACGCCCTGGTCGAGGAGTTGCTGGCGCTGGCCGCCGAGGATCCCCGGCTGCGGGCCGGGCTGCCGTTCGGCACCGACGTCGCCGACCCGGACGCCATCGAACCGGAGCTGACCGAGACGGTGGAGGCGCTGCGCGACTGGCTGCTGCGGGCCGACCCGGCCGCGGTGGCCGCCCGGCTGCGTGGCCGGGCCTGGCCGGCCGCCCGTCCCGCCCCGATCCGGCCGCTGGCGCAGGCCGCCGCGCTCACCGCGCTCACCGCCGACAGCCGGATCGCCCCCCGCCCGGGGTTGCGCTGGCAGCTCACCCCGACCGCCGACGCCCGGGTGGCGCTGCGGTTGGCCGACCGCACCGTCACCCTGCCCGACCAGTGCGCGCCGGCGCTGCGCGCCGTGCTCGGCTCCACCGGGCTGCGGGTGGGCGATCTGCCCGGCCTGGAGGACGACGCCGACCGGCTGGTGCTGGCCCGCCGGCTGCTGCGCGAGGCGGTCGCCGTACCGGCCTGAGCCCGCGCTGACCGTCCCGGGCGACGCCGGGACGGTCAGCGGGCCGAGACCAGCAGCAGCACCGTGGTCAGCACCCCGGCGGCCAGCACGACAGCCAGCGGGCGGGGGCCGAGCAGGGCGTGCCGGCGGTCCGCCAACCGTTTCGCCGGGGCCAGCCCGGCCACCGGGCCGAGCAGGGTCACCACCAGCGCCAGCACCGGCATGCCCACCGCCAGGTCGCCGCCGTAGCGCTGGCCCACCGCCCGGGCGGCGGCCCCCAGGGCGTAGGCGACGACCGCGCCGGCCACCCCGCAGAGGGCCAACAGCGGGTTCGTCGACCCCGGCAGCTCACCGCGTTGGCCGGTACGGTCCAGCAGCTCGCGGACCCCGCGCAGCAGCGGCACCGGGTCACCGGCGACGTCCCGGGCCGGACCCGGCGGGTCACCGGGCCGCCGGGTGCCCAGCCGGGACCGCAGCTCGGCCCAGAGGTGCCCCACCTCGGCGTCGACCCGCTCCAGCATCGACCGGGCGGCGACGACCTCCTGCTCGGCGTCGTGGAGCTGGGCGGTGGCCTGCGCCACGGCCCGCTCGGCGGCGGCGCACTGCTGGTCGTGCCAGGCCTGCGCCTCGGCCCGCTGGGCGGCCACCCGACCGGTCAGCTCGGCGAGCCGGCGCACGTGCGTGGCGTAGGTGTCACTGGGGACCGGTTCGTTCATCGGGACGGACCATAAGGGATGATCACCTGTCCGGTGCGGTGCACCGCCCGGTCGAAGAACAGCCCCCGCCACGGCCGCGGGTACCAGTCCGGCCCGCCGGAACCCGGGTAGAGTGCCGAGCCCAGCTCGCCACCCTGCACGTCCAGGGCCACCCAGGCACCGATCTGGTCGGTGCGGGCGGCCGGCCCGCCCAGGTCCGCCCGCATCCGGGCCACCCCGCGCCACCAGGCCAGCACGTGGGTACGCCGTTCCGGCCCGTCGTGCAGGATGCGGCGCAGCCGGTCCAGCCCGGTCGCTGCGGGCGAGCCCGTCGCCAACGCCCCGGCCGCCGCGTCGACGGCGAACAGCAGCAGGTAGTGCGGGGTGCCCGGGGTGCCGGGGCGGGTCAGCGCGGCGGCCGTCTCGGCCATCAGCTCGGCGACGGTCTCCTCGTCGTACCAGGCGGCGTCGTCGGCGAGGTCCTCGTAGAGGGCACGGGCCGCCGGGTCGGCGTCCGGATCGAGGCAGGCGATGGAGAACCGGGCGGTGCCGGGGCGGTGCTGCCGGGCCAGCGACCTGGCGGCGGCGTCGAGCACCGCGCACGCCTCGTCGACCCGGGTGCCGAGGACCGCCAGGTTGCGGCCCGGCGCCCGGGGCAGCCGCAGCACCGCCGACCGGGCCTGCACGTCGATGATCTCCCCGAGCACGGCCACCGGGCCGCGCGGCGCGGCGTCGCCCGGCGGCGGGGTGAGGGCCCGGAAGTCGGGAGCCTCGGTGAGGCGGGGGATGGCGTCACCGTCGAAGAGCCGCGCCGGGGCGGCGTCGGCGGGCCGCATCCGCCACAGCCGGTGCTGCAACTCGCTCCACGTCTCCCAGTCGCTGGCCGACGGGATGCGGGCCACCTCGTTGCCCTCGGTCAGGCCCGACTCGGCGTTGACCACCGCGTGGTAGCGGGGCAGCGCCTGCGCGGCGTCGTTGCGTTCGGCCAGGATGCGCAGCGCCTTGGGCAGCGCGATCCGCAGGGTGAACTGGGCGACCAGCGCGGGCCGGCCCCACAGCGCCTCGATGCCCCGGACGTCCTGCGAGGCGAGCACCAGGTGGATGCCCTGCGAGCGGCCCCGCCGGGCGAGGTCCTCCAGCAGGTCGGCGGCCTCCCGGGCCACCACGTCCCGGCCGGCGAGCAGCGCCTGGAACTCGTCGACCACCGCGACGATCCGGGGCCAGTGCCCGGTCGGGTCCACCGCCCGCAGCTCGGACAGCTTGGTGACCTCGTGTTTCTTGGCCGCGTCGGCACGTCGGCGCAGCTCCTCGGCGAGGAACCGCAGCAGCGCCAGGCCGAACTCCCGGTCGGTGTTGACGTTGATCCCGACCAGCCGCATGTGCGGCAGCCAGCTCGGGTCGCGCCGGCCCTGGGCGAACCGGGCGAAGGACACCCCCTCCTTGAAGTCGAGCAGATAGAACTCCAGCTCGGCGGGGGAGTACCGGGCGGCAAGCGCGCCGATCCAGGCGAAGATGAGGTTGGTCTTGCCGGTGCCCGACGGACCGCCGATCAGTGCGTGCGGGGGGTAGTCGCCGAGGGTGAGCAGCACCGGCCGGCCGTGCGGTCCCTCGCCGATCGGGGCGGTCAGCCCGTGCGCCGAGTCCTCCTTCCACATCTGCTCGGGTGGGGGGAGCAGATCGGTGAAGGGCGTCGGCGGTGGGCCGGCGTTGACCCGGGCGGCGATCTGGCGGCAGGTCTCGGTGACCAGGGTGGCCGGCGGGGGCGGGTCGAGGCGTACCGGGGGGCCGGGCGGGGCACCGATCCGGGCCCCGTCCAGGTCGGTGCGGACCCGGGTCAGGCTGGGGTCGTCGGGCAGGTCGATGCCGCGTACCACCAGGTGCACCCCGCAGGCCGCGCCGGTGCGGACCACCCGGTCGAGCTGGCCGCGCTCGTGTCGGGACAGCTCGTCCCCGCCGAGCAGCACCGCCACCCGCCACGGCTCGGGCCGCCGGCCGGTGGCCGCGGCCAGGGCACGCAGCGAACCGTACTCGCCGGCCAGTACCGTCTCGTTGATCCGGCGGATCTGCTCGACCAGGTCGTCGAGGAGCCGGGCCAACCCGCCCGGCCCGACGAAGGTCAACAGCCCGGCGGTGCCCAGCGGGGCGAAGCCGGCGAGCCCGCCGCCGAGGTGTTCGGGGTCGTAGCCGTAGAGCCGGACCGCGCCCGGGTCGGTCCGGCCGACACCGCGCAGCAGCAGCGCCGACACCACCGCCTCGGCGCCCTCCCGGTCGTCGCCGTGCAGCTGCACATGCCCGGCGTCGAGCAGCGGCACCAGAGCCGGGACCGGTTCGGCGTCGGCGACCCGCAGGGTGCCGACCCGCAGCGGGCCGGGGCTCTCGCCGCGTCCGGCCGGGGTGACCTCCCAGTGGGACCAGGGGGCGCTGGCCGCGCCGGGGGCCTCCCGGCGGGCCGCCTCGGCGGCCCGGTGGGCGAGTTCGGCGAGCCGCGCGGCGTGCCGCCTGTCGATCTCGGCCAGCCGCCTGTCGCGTTCGACGCCGACCCGCTCCGGCACGCCGGCGGCGGCCCGCCGGACCCGGGCGAGCCGGTCCCGGGCGGCGGCCAGCTCCGACTCGGCCGTGGCGACCCGGGTACGGGTGACGCCGAGCGCCTCGGAGAGCATTCCGCGTACCCGCGCCGCCAGTTGGGCCCGCAGATCAGCCACGGGGCCCACCGTCCGCCCACGGGCTCCTCGGGCGGGGCGTGGTCGACCCGGCGGGCGGCGGCGGGGGCGTCGGCCCGGGCCGACGGTGCGGGACCGGCTCGGGGCGGCGTGGCTCGGTGCGACGGTCGGCGGGTGGGCGGGGCGGCGACCGGTCGGGTTCCGGCGTCCGCGGCGGCGTCGGCTCCCGCTGCGGGTCGCGTTCCTCGCGGGGCAGGTCACGGCCGAGCCGGGCCAGCAGCACGCCGGTCAGCACCCCGGCGGTGACGGCCGGGTCGGCGGCGTGCGGCTGCTCCTGCTCGCCCTCGCCCCGGCGTGGCGGGGGCATCCGGCAGACCCGGGTGAGCAGGGTGTGCAGCACCGGCGGTGGCAGGCCGGGCAGCAGGTCACGGACCCGGCCGTCGAGTTCCCGGCGCAGCCGGGGCAGGTCGTCGGCGCGTGGCGGATGCCCGAGCAGTTCCCCGGCCAGGTCGCGCAGCAGCGGCGGGGCGATCGCGGCCAGCCCCAGGCCGACGTCGGCGTGCGCGGCCCGCAGTTCCCGGTGCAGCCGGTCGCGGTCGCCGGAGCGGATGCCGGTGACGACCCGGTGCAGCAGTTCCCGGGAGTCGGCGACCCGGTCGTCCGGCTGCTCGGGCGGGCCCTCCCGGCCGCCGGTCAGCTCGGCGACCCGGACCGCCCACCAGCGCTTCACGGTGGGGTCCTCGTCGGCGGCCGGTGCCGGGGCCGCCGGCGGTGCGGTGGTTTCACCCCGCGGCCCGTCGTGGCGTGGTGCGGGGCCGTCGGCGCGGGCCGGGGGCGGGCCGTCGGGGGCCAGCCCGATGGCGGCCAGGTAGCCGGAGAGCTGCTCCTGGGCGACCCGCAGGGCGTGCCCGGCCGACTCGGCGTGTTCGGTGGCGGCGGCGAGTTCCGGCACCCCCATCGGGTTGGCCGACTCCTGGCGTACCCAGCGCAGCCGCTCGGTGGCCTGGCCGAACTTCTCCAGGGCCAGGGCGAGCTGGGCCAGGGGGAACTCCTCGGCGGCGGCCCGTACCTGGGCTCCGACGTCCTCGACGATCGACACGACGCCCCGCTACAGCGACGACACGTAGAGCTGCGCCTGTTCCACCGCGACGAGCGTCGCGGCGAGACATTCCTCCAGCTCCTGGCCGGCCTGGGTGAGGGAGGCCTGGGCGGCCTCGACGGTCTCGTGCCCGCTGCCCTCCAGCGCCCCGGCGAGGGTCTGCTGCGCCTCGGCGAGCTTCTCTCCGGCGGCCTGGACGGCGCTCTGCCCGTCACCGATCTGTTGGAGGGCGATGTCGATCGCGGCCTTCAGCTCGGCGACGCTCGCCACGGGTGACCTCCTGGGGGCGGGGAGATCTCCATTACAACGTATGCCCGACGGGGAGAGAACATCCGCCCTGGCGGTGTTGCCGCCCCGCTGTCCGGTTACCGCCCTGACGTGCGTGAAGCCACCGACCCCGTCCCGGTAGCGGGACACCGAATCCCGTCGACGGGACTGACCCGGCGCGGTGCCGTACCACCCGCCCGCGCGGTGGACGGGGGTCAGGAGGGCAACCAGCGCGGGCCGTACACCTCGGCGCCCAGCTCGCCCACCCGGCCGCGCAGCTCCCGGTCGGCGGTGACCACCAGCCGCCGCCGGTCCGCCGACGCGCGGACCAGGTCGACGATGGTGTCGTCGCCGGAACCGGGGGCCGCGACGGTGCGTACCCCGGCCACGCCCGGCACGTCGCGGGCCGCGCCCTCCACCACCAGCACCACCTCGACGGGCGCCGGCAGCTCCGGCGGTACGCCGGTGTCGGCCACCGGGACCAGCCGGTCGCGCAACCGGGCCGCCGCACCGGCCCGGTCGTGCCACCAGCCGTCCGGCCGGGAGCCGACCACGTTCGCACCGTCGACGATCAGCAGCGGATGGGTGTCCATGCCCCCACCCTGCCACCTGTCGGCGTTTGTCGGGGCGACCGTCGGGTAGCCACCGGCGATCGTGTCGCGCCTGCGTGTCGCCCTCGGCGACCCGGCCGCGCCCGAGGAGCGGAGGACAGACATGATGGGACCCGGTGACTTCGGCTCCGACCCGTGGGACGAGTTCCTTGCCCGGTACTTCGGCCGGGGTGAGGGCGGACGCCGGCCGGCCCATCGGGTCGACATCACCCGGCTGATGACCGCCGACGCCCGGGAGATGCTGGCCGACGCCGCCCGGCGGGCCGCCCAGAAGCACAGCACCGACCTGGACACCGACCACCTGCTCTGGGCGGCGTTGCAGCGCGAACCGCTGCGCGACCTGGTACGCCGTGCCGGCGCCGACCCGGACACCCTGGTCAACGCGCTCGGTGGCCGCGCCGACGGTGCCCCGCGCGGCGAGGTGCCACCGAACCTCTCCCTCACCCCGGCGGCGAAGCGGGCGTTGCTCGACGCCCACCAGCTCTCCCGGGCGATGGGGGCGAACTACATCGGGCCCGAGCACATCCTGATGGCGTTGCCGCTCAACCCCGAGTCGCCCGCCGGTCGGATGCTGGCCGCCGGCCGGATCCAGCCCGAGTCGTTGCAGGCGGCCGGGGCCGAACGCGGACCGATGACCGGCCCGAAACCGGACCGGGGCACGCCCACCCTCGACCAGTACGGCCAGGATCTCACCGATCTGGCCCGCAACGACCAGATCGACCCGGTGATCGGCCGCGCCGACGAGATCGAGCAGGCGGTCGAGATCCTGTCCCGGCGGACCAAGAACAACCCGGTGCTCATCGGCGAGGCCGGCGTCGGCAAGACCGCCATCGTGGAGGGCCTGGCCGAGCGGATCTGCGACGGCGACGTGCCGCAGACGCTGCTCGGCAAGCGGGTCGTCCAACTCGACCTGGCCGGCCTGGTCGCCGGCACCCGCTACCGGGGCGACTTCGAGGAGCGGCTCAAGAAGGTGATCGACGAGATCCGGGCCCACCGGGACGAGCTGATCATCTTCCTGGACGAGATCCACACCCTGGTCGGCGCGGGCGGCGCCGGCAGCGAGGGCGGCATGGACGCGTCCAACATGCTCAAGCCGGCCCTGGCCCGGGGTGAGCTGCGGGTGATCGGGGCGACCACGCTGGACGAGTACCGGCGCAGCATCGAGAAGGACGCCGCCCTGGCCCGCCGGTTCCAGCCGGTGCTGGTGCCCGAGCCCGACGTCGAGGACACCGTGGCCATCCTGCGCGGCCTGCGGGACCGCTACGAGGCCCACCACCAGGTCCGGTTCACCGACGAGGCGCTGGTCGCCGCCGCCGAACTGTCCGACCGGTACGTCACCGACCGGTTCCTGCCGGACAAGGCGATCGACCTGATCGACCAGGCCGGCGCGCGGGTCCGGCTGCGCACCCGCACCCCCGCCTCCGACGTGCGGGAACTGGAACAGCAACTGGAGGACGTCCGCCGGGACAAGGAACAGGCGGTCGCCGACGAGCAGTACGAGAAGGCGTCCGCGCTGCGCGACCGGCTCGCCGAGTTGGAGGCGCAGATCGGGCGGGCCCGGGGCGACGGCGGGGACAACCAGGTCCCCTCGGTCGGCACCACCGAGATCGCCGAGGTGGTCTCCCGGTCCACCGGCATCCCGATCAGCCAGCTCACCGAGGAGGAACGGGACCGGCTGCTGCGCCTGGAGGGGCAGCTGCACCAGAAGGTGATCGGCCAGGACGACGCGGTCAGCGCCATCGCCGAGGCGGTCCGCCGTTCCCGCACCGGGCTGGCCGACCCGAACCGGCCGATGGGCAGCTTCCTGTTCCTCGGCCCGACCGGCGTCGGCAAGACCGAACTGGCCCGTGCCCTGGCCGAGGCGCTGTTCGGCGAGGCCGACCGGATGGTCCGGGTGGACATGAGCGAGTTCCAGGAACGGCACACGGTGGCCCGGCTGGTCGGCGCGCCTCCCGGCTACGTCGGCTACGAGGAGGCCGGCCAGCTCACCGAGGCGGTCCGCCGCCGCCCGTACGCGGTGGTGCTGCTCGACGAGATCGAGAAGGCCCACCCGGACGTGTTCAACATCCTGCTCCAGGTGCTCGACGACGGCCGGCTCACCGACAGCCAGGGCCGCACGGTCAACTTCAAGAACACCGTACTGATCATGACGAGCAACCTGGGCTCTGAGCTGATCACCGGTGCCCAGCGGACCGTCGGGTTCGGCGTCGGCGCGCAGGGCGACCAGCAGGAGGCCGACGAACTGCGGGAGCGGCTGATGCGCCGGCTGCAGGAGAACTTCCGCCCCGAGTTCCTCAACCGGATCGACGAGACGATCATCTTCCAGCGGCTGGAGGCCGAGCAGCTGCGGCAGATCACCGGGCTGCTGCTGGAGGAGACCCGTCGCCGGCTGCACGCCCAGGACATCCAGGTCGACGTCACCCCGGCCGGCACCGACTGGCTGGCCGAGCATGGCTACCAGCCGGAGTTCGGGGCCCGCCCGCTACGTCGGGTGATCCAGCGGGAGGTCGACAACCGGCTGTCCCGGATGCTGCTGGAGAACCAGCTCTCACCGGGCCAGCGGGTCACCGTCGACGCGCGCGACGGTGCCCTCGCCTTCGACGTGTCCGCCGGCGACCGCGACCACACCCCCGCCAGCACCTCGCATCCGCGATGACCGGAGGGCCGCGATGACCGAACCCGAGCAGCCGCAGGAGTACGCCGAGCGGACCGCACCCATCCTCGCGCCCCCGACGGCGAACCCGGCCCGGGTCCAGGTGCCGCCGGAGGGCCCGGGGCAGTGGACCGACGACGGGGACCCGGCACCACCCGGGCCACCGGAAGAGGAGGCGTGATGGCACGCGAGCAGCGACTCGACCCCGAGGTCGAGCTGATCTGGGAGGACTTCCACGCCGAGGTGAACGTCCCCTCCGAACAACTGCGGCAGTGGCTGCTGACCCGGGGGTCGGGCGAGGAGGCGTTCGGCCCCGACCCGGACCTCGACCTGCCCGAGCCCGGCCGGCAGATCCTGGCGGTGCTGCGCAAACGCAAGGTCGACCTCACCCCGGCCGACGTGGCGGTGATGCGGGAGGCGATCGACCGCATCCGGTCGCTGGTGGACGAGAAGCCCGGCGACGGCAACGCCGACGACGAGTGGCGGCACGCCCTGCTCGACCTGGGCCACGACGTCCTCGTCGAACGCTGACCCGCCGACCGGCCCGGGCCGGTGCGGCACGGGCACCCGGGACGTCCGTCCCGGGTGCCCGGCGCGTCGGTCGGGCTACTCGGACTCCAGGCTGGGCAGCCGCAGACCGGCGGCGTCGGCGGCGTCCTGCCGCTCGGTGCGGGTCTGCTCCTCCCGGCTGAGCAGCGTCGCGTACTCGGTGATGTCGGCCGGGTCGGGCACCTCGGGCAGCCGGCGCAGGAACGACTCGACGTCGCGGGCGGCGGCGGTGTGCGCGCTGGCCGCCCGACGCAGCAACTCCCGCTGGTCGGCGGCCGGATAGAGATCGGTCATGCAGGGCTGATACCCGCCGTCACGCCGTTCGCACCCGCGGGACCGGGCGGGCCGTGCCGGTGTCCCGGGCCCCGAACTCGGGATGCCGCAGCAGCCAGGCCAGGTAGTCCGGGTGCGCGGCCAGCGAGTCGGTGTACGCGGCGACCGCGTCGTCCAGCACCGCCTCGGCGACCCGGGCCGCCGGGGATTCCGGGTGCCAGCCGAGCAGCAGCCGCCAGCGCAGCGGGGTGCCGGCCAGCCGCCGGGTCACCAACCCGGCGACCGGGCGGAAGGTGGCCTGGCACAACGCCACCGCCTCCCCGGCGTCGACCAGGTCCATGCAGCCGCGCACGTCGGTCTCGTACACCTTGCGGGGGGTGAACCCGGCGCGGGCGCAGGCGGCGGCGAAGCAGTCGCCGAAGCAGCCGTCGCCCGGCGCGGCCACCCACTGCTCGTGGCGCAGGTCGGCCAGGCCGACCTCGTCGCGGTCGGCCAACGGGTGGGCGGACGGCAGCAGCACCAGCACCGGATCGACCGCCACCTCCCGCCAGGCCAGCCCGAACTCCGCCGGTGGGGTGGCGTCGCCGCAGACGCCTGTCAGCGCGAAGTCCAGCCGGCCACCGGCGACCAGGGCGGACAGCTCGTCGGCCGACCACGACGCGTACGTGGTGATCTGCGCGTGTGGCTGCTCGGCGGCGAGCCGGTGCACCAGCCGGCCCAGGATCGGGCTGTTCACCCCGCCGAACCGGTACCGGCCGAGGGCGTCGTCGGCCCCCGCCAGCCGGGCCGCCTCGTCCTGCAGGCCCTTCATCGCCGGCAGCAGCACCCGGGCCCGGGACAGCACCAACTCGCCCAGGGCGGTCGGCCGGGCACCCCGCCTGTCGCGTTCGAACAGCGGACCGCCCAGCGCCCGCTCGATGCGCTGAAGCTGGGCGGTCAGGGCCGGCTGGGCCAGGCCGAGGGTGGACGCGGCCTTCGTCACGCTGCCCGTCTCGGCGATAGCGCAGACCACCCGGAGGTGACGCAGCTCCAGATTCATATGGTGACGGTATGGCCACACGCCGATAGACGGAAGGCCCCGGACCGAACCGGGCCGGTGAACCTGACGGATCGGGGCCGGTCGATCACTCTCGCGGACGGCGGTTCAGGTCGGCCAGTTGGGTGCGCCGGCCGGTCACCGCGTCGCGCAGCTTGTCCACCACCCCGACGGCCGGTTCGACGATCCGGTTCCACGGCGGGGTGGCCGGGGTGCCCGGGTGCGGCCGGGTCGGTGCCGCCTCCTCGGCGATCTCCCACCGGTTGCCCAGCCGGATCAGCTCCGCGTCGGAGGCCACCTCACGCAGCGGGGTGACCAGCGCGGCCACGGCGGCGACGTGCCGTCGGACCCGGGCGGCGACGTCGGCCAACGTCGGGTCGTCCGGCCCGGCGAGGGCCTTCAGCGCGGTCAGCAGCGCCGCGTCCGCCGCGATCTCCCGCTGGACCCGGGCGGTCGCGTCGGGCAGCGCCGCGCGGACCGTGGGCAGCAGGTACTGCTCCTCGGCCGACAGATGCCGCGACACCATGGCGGTGAGCACCTGGAGCACCTCCCGCCGCCGGTCGAGCGCCACCGTGGCGTCGGTGACCTCGTCGACCAGGGCGAGCAGCTGCCGGTGTTCGGTGTCGGCGAGGTCGGCCATGCTCCGCCCACCGGGACGGTAGGCGTCGTCGGCGGACGGCGGCAGCGGTGGCAGGGGAACGGCGGACATGACGTCCTCCTCGGCGGGGCCGGCGCGGGTCGCCGGCCGGTGCGACGGGCGGAACGGGGACGCCAGCGCCGGTACCCGTACCCGGTGATCGGCAAACCGGGCCGGCGCTCGCGCCGCTTTCGGCCCGGTCCGGCCGGCACCCGGCGGCGGGCGGTCCCGGGTTGCCGCCGCCGGGCGGCCGGGCCGTTCGCGGCCGGACCGGCGACTGGTAGAAAGAGGCGATGACGAGCGATGCCGCCTCCGCCTTGCCCGACCCCACCGTCGAGGTCGTCGACCTCTGCCGTGACCTGCTGCGCATCGACACCACCAACACCGGCGACAACGACACCAGCGCGGGCGAGCGCCGGGCCGCCGAGTACGTCGCGGAGAAGCTCGCCGAGGTCGGCGTGGCCGCCGAGATCCACGAGTCCGCGCCGGGCCGGGCCAACCTGATCGCCCGCATCCCCGGCACGGACCCCGGCCGCGACGCCCTGCTCGTGCACGGCCACCTGGACGTGGTGCCCGCCGACGCCGACGAGTGGTCGGTGCACCCGTTCTCCGGAGAGGTCCGCGACGGCTACCTGTGGGGCCGGGGCGCGATCGACATGAAGGACTTCGACGCGATGGTGCTGGCGGTGGTACGGCACTGGCAGCGCACCGGCGTCCGGCCGCCCCGCGACATCGTGCTGGCCTACACCGCCGACGAGGAGGCGGGCAGCGACTACGGCGCGCACTTCCTCGTCCAGCAGCACCGGGACCTCTTCGACGGCTGCACCGAGGCGGTCGGTGAGGTCGGCGGCTTCTCCTACTCGATCAGCGACGCCCAGCGGCTCTACCTGATCGAGACGGCCGAGAAGGGGCTGGACTGGATGCGGCTGCACGCCAAGGGCCGCCCCGGGCACGGCTCGTTCGTCCACGACGACAACGCGGTCACCGCGCTGGCCGAGGCGGTGGCCCGGATCGGGCGGCACCGGTTCCCGCTCACCGTCACCCCGACCGTCCGGGCGTTCCTGGCCGAGCTGTCCGACGTGCTCGGCGTCGAGCTGGACCCGGACGACCCGGAGACCGCCATCGCCAAGCTCGGCCCGATCGCCAACATCATCGGCGCGACCGTCCGCAGCACCGCCAACCCGACCCGCCTGGCCGCCGGCTACAAGGACAACGTCATCCCTGGCCGGGCCACCGCCACCATCGACTGCCGCAGCCTGCCCGGGCAGTCGGAGCTGCTGGAACGGCAGCTGCGCGAGCTGGTCGGCCCGGACATCGAGATCGAGTACATCCAGCGCCAACCCGCCCTGGAGACGACCTTCGACGGCGATCTGGTCGACGCGATGTCGGCGGCGTTGCGGGCCGAGGACCCGGGGGCCCGGCCGGTGCCGTACATGCTCTCCGGCGGCACCGACGCCAAGGCGTTCGCGCAGCTCGGCATGCGGTGCTTCGGGTTCGCCCCGCTGCGGCTGCCGGCGGACCTCAACTTCTCGGCGTTGTTCCACGGCATCGACGAGCGGGTACCGGTCGACGGACTACAGTTCGGCGTGCGGGTGCTCGACCGGTTCCTCCGCAACTGCTGACCGGACCCGGTGCCGGACCTCCCCCCATGTCTCGAAGGGACAGCCTCATGACCGACCAGCACGGTGAGCTGGACGCCGCCCTGGAACGCGTGATCGACGCGGCCCGCGCCCACCTGACGGCCGTGCGGGCCGCCCAGGGTCGGATCGACGACGACGACGTGTGGCAGGCGTACGTGGCGTTGAACAACGCCTCCTTCGCCTACGACGAGCAGCTGCTGGACGCGTTCGGCGAGGTGACGCCCTGGGACGTTGAGTCGATCGACCCGGACGAGGCCGACGAGCGGTTCGGCGGGGCGGCCGGGGACGCCGCGGCCACCGACCCGCACCCGCAGGTCATCTCGGTGCGCCAGCGCCGCGACTACCGGGTGCCCAGCGTCTCGGCGTTGCTGCGGGTCGCCGAGGTGGCCCGCCGCGAGGGCACCCCCGAGGACGACGAGCCGGCGCCGGTCGAGGGGGTCGGCGAGGCGGTGCTGGAGCTGTTGCAGAGCGGCGACGGTTCGCTGTCCGCCCTGGACGTGCCGGAGCTGGAACCGCTCGACGGCGTGGTGATGGTCAGCGAGGTCGGCACCCCGGTCGACCTGGAGTCGTTCGACGACGACGACCCGGTGGGCCCGTTCACCCCGGCCGCCGACGACCGGCTGGTGGGCCGGCTCGACGAGCACCCGTTCCTCGACGAGGACGACCACGACCACGCCGGGCACCAGCACTAGGCGACGGCCGGGGGCCGCCCGGCGGCACCACCGGGGCCGACCGGCCGGCGGCCCCGGCCCACGGTCGTTGCTGCCCGCGGGGGTCAGTAGGACAGGCCCGGTTGGGGTTGGTTGACCCGGCGGCGGCGCAGCACGACCTTGCGGGTGCCGTCCCGGAACAGCTGCACCCGGGCCAACTCCCACCCGGAGAACTCCGCCTGGATCGCCAGCTGCGCCGCGGCGGTCAACCGGTCGACGTTCGGCGGCAACCGCAGCGGCGCGTATTCGTAGTCCATGGCACCTATGCTGCCCAGCCCGGCGGCCCCGCGCCACCCTTTGGCCGGTGCGCCGCGCCACCCCGGCACCGCCGGTCAGGCCGTCGCGCAGTCGGTCGCCCCGTGCTGCCAGGAGTGGTCGTAGCGGCCGGCGAGCCGTTCGACGAACTCCTCGACCGCCCGCTCGTCGAGGGAGCCCAGCCGGTCCAGCCGCTGCCACGCGGTCAACCCGATGCCGTGGCCCAGCGCCGGGTAGGGGGCCACCACCACGTCCCGGGGATGGCGGCGGCCGATCCGCTCCAGCTTCTCGACGTCACCGGCCGGGACGTCCGCGGCGTACTGCACCAGAACGTGCCCGTGTTCCAGGGCGTGCACCTGGAGTTCCTCGGGCACCGGGTCCCGGTAGACGCCGGGCACGACGACCCGGGGCGAGTGCGGCCCCGACGTGGGCGGCAGCGTCCGGTACGGCTCGTGCGGCGCCCCCTCGTACGCGATGTGCCGGTTGCCCTCGAACGGCTGCGCCGTGCCGGGCAGCCGGTCGCAGGGCAGCGCGGTGTCCCCGCCGATCAGGCCGACCAGCACCCCCACCCCGAGGCTGGACATGGTCGCCACACTGAGCACGGTGACCACCACACTGACCACCGGGCCGAGCCATCTGCGGTTCACGTGGCCAACTTTCCGGCGCGGTAACGATTACGGACGACCACCCCGAGCGGAAGCAGCACGTTCAGTGAGGCGAATGCGGCCAATGCAATTCCCTCCCACCAGTAGGCGCTGCCGAACGGCGCTCCGATCAGCACCCCGGCGGCCCATCCGAGCGTCACTTTCGCCCCCGGTAGCAGAAAATGGATGGCGAACCAGACCATCCAGATGACTCCGGCGACGTACAACAACCGGTACCAGCGGGACACCCGCAGATCCCGGGCGTGCGCGTCGCGCAGCACGGTGCGTTCGGCCGGGGTCAGCCGGCGAATCCACTTCTTGAGGCTGAGCCGGGTCACCTCGTGCAGGTTGCGGCAACCGGTCGCCGTGGCCATCACCAGGTACATGTCGGTGCGCAGGTAGGCAAGCGTCTGGAAGGCCAGCTTGACGGCCTGGCTGAACACCACCATGGCCAGGAACCGCACCATTCCCGGCGGCAGCTCCAGCCAGCCCCGTGACCAGGCGAAACGCGGCGCGACGGCGGCGAACAGCAGAATCCCGTCGATGGCCATGCCGGCGAGGAAGGGGCCGTAGCGGCGTTCCGGCGGCAGCGCCCACAGGCCGGTCAGGTCGGTCTCCAGCACCGGGAAGATCCCCCGACGTTCCAGCCGCAGTTGCGACCGGACGCCGACGGCCGCCCCGGCGAACGCGTGCCACGCCTCGTGCACCACCGTGAGCAGCGCCACCGTGACGTTGGTGATCAGCAGGCTGAGCACCACGTCCGGGAAGATGAAGGTGTCCTCGTAGGTCGGCAGCAGGGACGGTTCGGCGACGAACATCGCCAGCGTGGCGACCAGCGCGCCGACGTACACCGTCCAGGCCACCCGGCCGAACAACGGCCGGACCAGGCGGGCCGGGATGCGGGACACCGACCAGGGGCGGGCCCGCGCCGGTGGCGGTCCGTCGTCGGACCTCGGCCGGATGATGCCCGCCTCGACGAGCACCTCGACGAAGTCCAGCGCGTCGACCGGTTCACCGGTCTCGCGTTCCACCTCGTCGGCGGCCTCGGCGACGGTCCGGCCGGCCGCGAACAGCGCGACCAGCCGCGCCCCCACCTCGGGCACCACCACGAAGTTCCCGCTGGCCAGGTCGCCGACGACGTACTCGTCGTCGTCCTCCTGGCGGACCACCAGGTGCGCCACCGCCGGGCGGCTGTCCAACCCGAGCACGGTCACCGTTCCTCCTGGAACCAGCCGCAGGTGTCGCACTTCGCACCGGGCCGGGGATTGACCACGTAGTGGTAGGTCAGATCGGTCAGGCTCAGGTGGAACATCCGGCCCCGGGTGGTCGTCGGGATGCCGGCGAGGTGGTAGACGACGTCGAGGGCGGCCAGGTGCCCGGTGAGGTTGGCGGTGGGGGCGATCACCGCGTGCCCGGTGAACGGGAACAACTCCTCCGGCTCGGTGCCGTGCTCCTCGCGCAGCCGGTCGGTGACGCTCGGCAGGCACGCCTCGCAGCAGGTCTGACCGGGCACGAAGAGGCCGATCACCGCCATCGGGCCGGCGTACTGGGCGAGCATCCAGGGGGTGCCGGTGGCCAGGGCGGCCCGGTTGGTCCACTCCCGGATGGCGTGCCGGGGCTGGTCCGCGCAGAGCACCAGCAGGTCGCGGTCGCGCATCAACGCCGCCACGTCCGCCGTCGAGTCGACCCGGGCCTCCTCGCCGGTCACCGTGACGTGGGAGTTCATCCGGCGCAGCCGGGCCACCGCGGTGTCCACCTTGGGGGCGCCGATGTCGTCCTCGGTGTAGAGCAGTTGCCGGGTCAGGTTGCCCGCCTCGACCACGTCGAAGTCGACGCAGTGCACCGCGCCGACCCCGGCGGCCACCAGGGAGGCGGCCACCGCCGAACCGGAGCCGCCGAGCCCCAGCACCACCACCCGGCCCGCCTTGAGCCGGGCCTGCACCTCGTAGCGGGAGGTGCGCGGGGTCAGGTCCACCCACGCGTGGTACGTCACCGCCCGGTCGTACCTGTCGACCTCGGCGGGGCTCAGTTCGGGCGGGGGCGGCGCGGCGGCGTCCTCGACGTACCCGGCGTCGATGATCGTCTGCATCGCGTCGGACGCGTCCTCGGCGGCCATCTCCGGGCGCGCGGCGAGCAGCGCGGCGACGATCTCCGCCCGGGTCCGGGTGCCGTCCATCAGGCCGAGCAGCTCCCAGAGGCTGCCGTCCTCGTCGTCGATCTCCGCACCGATCCCCAGCTGCCGACCACCGATGTTGATCAGGGTCGGGTGGAGCCGTACCGGCTTGTGGATGCCCTTGATCCGGGGCCGCTGCATCGGGCGAAGACCTCCTGGACGATGGCCGGCCGGGGCGCGGCACGCCGCGCCCCGGCCGAAACGGGGTGGTCAGCCGCAGACGTCGTTGCGGCAGCCCGGGTCGGTGATGATGGCGACGGTCGTCTCGAGCCGTTCGAGCTTGCGCACGACGACCTTGGCGGGCTTGCGCTTGACGTCGGTCTTACGGTCCACGGATCCTCCAACGAAATGGGAGAAACGACGCGGCGGGGGTCGCTCACGCCGCAATCATTAGAGCACCGTCATTGGTCCGCCACAATGTTTACGGCAGCCGGATCGAACGGTTTCCGCCGGGTCGAATCTCTTTCCGGACAGGCCCACCGAAAACTGGACGCCGAAACCCGGGCCAACAGCGCCAGGAGGTTCGAAGCCGCCTATTCGGACGGAACAGCGCAAGCGGCCTGAATGAAATATGGGGGAGTGGCAGTTGGTAAAGGACGATCGGTGGAGTTGGCACGTGCTCGGTGGAATTGACACGTACCGGTGTGCTTTTGGTCCGGTCCGGTACCTTGTGCGCCGACGGCGGGCTCAGCCCTCGCGCTCCGGGTAGCCGACCGGCACGGCGGACACGTCGTCCAGCGCCGTGGTGATCTCCTCCGGCAGGGTCATCCGTTCCACCTGCAACGCGCCGAGCAGCTGCCCCACCGTGCGGGCGCCCAGGACCGGCGCGGTCACCCCCGGCCGGTCCCTGATCCAGGCCAGCGCCACCTCCAGCGGCGACACGCCCAGCCCACCGGCGGCGATGCTCACCGCCTCGACGATGCTGGAGCAGCGTGGCTCCAGGTAGGTGGCGACGAACGCCTCGAAGTGGGCGGAGGCCGCCCGCGAGTCCGCCGGCCGGCCGTTGCGGTACTTGCCGGTCAACACCCCCCGCCCCAGCGGCGACCAGGGCAGCACGCCCAGGCCCAACGCCGCGCAGGCCGGCAGCACCTCCCGCTCCACCCCCCGCTCCAGCAGCGAGTACTCCATCTGGGTGGCGACCACCGGCGCCCGCCCCGGCCAGGCGGCCTGCCAGGCGGCGGCGCGGGCGGTCTGCCAGCCGGAGAAGTTCGACACCCCGACGTAGCGGACCCGGCCCGAGGCCACCGCGTGGTCCAGCGCCGCCAGCGTCTCCTCCAGCGGGGTGTCCGGGTCGTAGCCGTGCACCTGCCACAGGTCGACGTGGTCGGTGCCGAGCCGGCGCAGCGAGGCGTCCAACGTACGCAGCAGGTGCCCGCGCGAGCCGTCACGCCGCCGCCCGCTGCCCGGCCGCAGCCCCGCCTTCGTGGCGATCAGCACGTCCTCGCGGGGGACCAGGGTGCCCAGCAGCGACCCGAGCACCGACTCGGCGTCGCCGTCGGCGAACACGTCGGCGGTGTCGACCAGGTTGCCCCCCGCGTCCAGGAAGCTCTTCAGCTGGGCCGCCGCGTCGTCGGCGTCGGTGTCCCGGCCCCAGGTCATGGTGCCGAGCGCGAGCCGGGAAACCGCCAGCCCGCTTCGGCCGAGCGGTCGCTGTTGCATGGGTGAACCTTATTTCGAACGCGACGCAACCGATATCCTTGCTCCCGGCATCTCTGCCTGTCGCGTCGCCGATCCGACCGTCACCGCCGCCCGCGATGCCACGTTCCGCACCGGATGCGCCGGTCCGGTCGCTGGCTGTCCACCCGCCCCGTCGCGGTCCGGCCGCCGTGGCCAGCCCGGGGTCCGGACGGCCGGCGTCCGGTGGCGAGCCGGTGGGCGGCGGTCCCCCGGGCATTGCGTAACCTGATGCGACCTGTGGTGCGGGATGGGGAGGATCAGTGCGACTCGGGCTCAGCCTCGGATATCAGACAGCGTGGAGTACGCCGGCGGACCACCTGGCGCTCGCCCAGGAAGCGGACCGCCTCGGCTACTCGGTGGTGTGGGCGGCGGAGGCGTACGGCTCGGACTCCCCGAGCATGCTCGCCTGGATGGCCGGGCAGACCGAACGGATCGACGTGGGCAGCGCGGTGATGCAGATCCCCGCCCGTACCCCGGCGATGACCGCGATGACCGCGGCCACCATCGACACCCTCTCCGGCGGCCGGTTCCGCCTCGGCCTGGGCGTCTCCGGCCCGCAGGTCTCCGAGGGCTGGCACGGCGTCCGGTTCGGCAAGCCGCTCGCCCGCACCCGCGAGTACGTCGACATCGTCAAGCTGGCGGTGGCCCGCAAGGAGGTCGCCTACGCCGGCGAGCACTACACCCTGCCGCTGCCCGACGGCCCCGGCAAGGCGCTGCGGCTGGGCTTCCACCCGCCGCGCGAGCACATCCCGATCTACCTGGCCGCCGTCGGCCCCAGGAACCTGGAGCTGGCCGGCGAGATCGCCGACGGCTGGTTGGCCGTCTTCTACGCCCCCGAGTTCGCCGAGGAGCAGCTCGCCTCGGTCCGGGCCGGCCGGGCGAAGGTCGGCAAGGAGCTGGCCGGCTTCGACGTGGTGCCCTCGGTGCCCGTGGTGGTCGGCGACGACGTGGCCGCCTGCGCCGAACTGGTCCGCTGGTACGCCGCCCTCTACGTCGGCGGCATGGGCAGCCGGCAGCAGAACTTCTACAACCAGCTCGCCACCCGGATGGGCTACGCCGACGCCGCCCGCCAGGTGCAGGACCTCTACCTGGCCCGGCAGCAGCGCGACGCGGCGGCGGCGGTGCCGATGGAGTTCATCGACCGCACCTCGCTGCTCGGTCCCAGGGAACGCATCGCCGAGCGGATGCGGGAGTACGCGGCCGCCGGGGTGACCACCCTGTCGGTCACCCTGTTCGTGGCCGACCGGGACAGCGGCGTGCAGACCCTGCGCACCGTCGCCGAGGCCCTCGACCTCTCGGGAGTCGGCGAGTGACCTGGGTCGAGGCCATCGTCCTGGGCATCGTCCAGGGGCTCACCGAGTTCCTTCCGGTGAGTTCGTCGGGTCATCTGCGGATCACCTCGGCGATCTTCTTCGACCGGGACGCGGGCGCGTCCTTCACCGCGGTCACCCAGCTGGGCACCGAGGCGGCCGTGCTCATCTACTTCGCCAAGGACATCTGGCGGATCACCCGTACCTGGCTGGTGGGGTTGCGGGACCGCTCGGTGCGCTCCAGCCTCGACTACCGGATGGGCTGGTACGTGATCGTCGGCTCGATTCCGATCGGGCTGTTCGGTTTCCTGTTCAAGGACCAGATCCGTACCGCCGGGCGCAACCTGTGGGTGGTCTCCACCACGCTTATCGTGTTCGCCTTCGTGCTGGCCTTCGCCGAGTACTGGGGGCGGCAGACCCGCACCCTGGTGAACTTCCGGATGCGTGACGGCATCGTGATGGGCTTCGCCCAGGCGATGGCGCTGGTCCCCGGGGTGTCCCGCTCCGGCGGCACGCTCACCGCCGGCCTGCTGCTCAACCTGACCCGGGAGGCCGCCGCCCGGTACTCGTTCCTGCTGGCCATCCCGGCGGTGGTGATGTCCGGCATCTTCAGCGTCGGGGACGTCTTCGAGCCGGCCGCTCCGGGCACCTCGGTGCCCTCGGCGGCGCAGATGGTGGTCGCCACGATCATCGCGTTCGGCATCGGCTACGCGGCCATCGCCTGGCTGCTGCGCTACGTGGCACACCACACCCTGTACGTCTTCGTGCTCTACCGGGTGGCGCTCGGCACCCTGGTGCTGGCGCTGCTGCTCACCGGCACGATCAGCGCCACCTGACCGACGTCGACCCGCGGCCCCCGACACCACCGCCGGTGTCGGGGGCCGGCTGCGGTCCGGCTGCCCCTAGGGTGGGGGCGTGGCGACCCTTCTGCTTCTGCGACACGGCCGGACGACCGCGAACGCCGCCGGCGGGCTGGCCGGCCGGCAACCGGTCGAGCTGGACGACACCGGGCGGGCCCAGGCGGACGCGGTCGGCCAGCGGCTGCATGGCCTGCCGCTGGCGGCGGTGGTGACCAGCCCGCTGATCCGCTGTCGGCAGACCCTGGAGCTGGCCGTTCCGCAGGCCACCCCGGTGGTCGAGGACGGGCTGATCGAGTGCGGCTACGGCGCCTGGGAGGGGCAGCCGCTGAAGAAGCTGGCCAAGGAGAAGCTCTGGCCCGTGGTGCAGCAGCACCCCAGCGCCGCGGTCTTCCCCGACGGGGAGTCGATGGCGCAGATGTCGGCCCGCGCGGTCGCCGCGGTACGCGCCTGGGACGCCCGGATCACCGCCGACCACGGACCGGAGGCGGTCTGGCTGGCGTGCAGCCACGGCGATGTGATCAAGGCCATCGTCGCCGATGCCCTCGGGGTGCACCTCGACCTGTTCCAACGCATCGTCGTCGACCCGGCCTCGGTCACCGCGATCCGCTACACCCCGCTACGGCCGTTCCTGGTCCGGCTCAACGACACCGGGGGTGACCTGGCCTCCCTGGTGCCGCCACCGGCGAAGCGGCGGCGTCGGGCGACCCGGCCGGCCGACTCCGACGCGGCCGTCGGCGGGGGTGCGGGGGCCACCGGCTGAGCCGGCCCGCCGGGGGCCGTCGGCCGCCGGACGCGGGCCGCGTCGTTTCGCCCTCGGCTGATTCGGCGTCGGTGCCTTGCGCGACCGTTCCACGCTCCGGATAGGGTCGTGGGTATGACCCACCAGGTGCACGCCTTCGAGCCGCCCGAGCGGTTCGTCGCCGGGACCGTCGGGCCGCCCGGGGAACGCACGTTCTTCCTCCAGGCCCGCGGTGGCGGCCGGCTGGTCAGCGTCGCGCTGGAGAAGGTGCAGGTGTCCCTGCTCGCCGAGAAGCTGGAGGAACTGCTCTCCGAGGCGCAGCGCCGCTTCGGCGTCGAGCTGCCGGAGTCGTCGGTGTCCGTCGGCGACAACGACCCGCTGGACAGTCCGGTCGACGAGGAGTTCCGGGTCGGCACCCTCGGGTTGGCGTTCGACGTGGACTCCGCCACCGTGGTGATCGAGGCGATCGCCGCCGGTGAGGCGGAGGCCGAGGTCGAGTTGGGCGACGACGAGGTCGACGAGGACGACGACGAGGAACCGGACGAGGACCTCGACCGGCTGCGGGTGCGGCTGACCCCCGAGGCGACCCGCGAGTTCATCGAACGGGCCCGCCGGGTGGTCAACGCCGGCCGCCCGCCCTGCCCGCTGTGCGGCCAGCCGCTCGACCCGGCCGGGCACCTCTGCCCCCGGCACAACGGCTACCACCGGTGACGTCGTCGGAGGTGCAGCGCCAGGATGCCAGCGCCGCGCTCCGGCTGCTGTGCGACGGTGAACTGGAGCTGGAGGGTCGGCTGGTCGACGCCTCCAACACCACCCTGCGGGCGACCCTGACCCTCGACGGCCGTACCGCCAGGTGCGTCTACAAGCCGGTGCGCGGCGAGCGCCCGCTCTGGGACTTCCCCGACGGCACCCTCGCCGGCCGGGAGGTCTCCGCCTACCTGGTCTCCCGGGCCACCGGCTGGGATCTGGTCCCGCCGACGGTGCTACGTGACGGGCCGCTGGGGCCCGGGTCGTGCCAGCTCTGGATCGACGAGCCGGACGACGCCGAGCCGCTGGTCGGGTTCGTGCCGGCCGAGGCGGTGCCGCCGCGCTGGTTCCCGGTGGCCGCCGCCCGCGACGACGACGGCGCGGCGTACGCCCTGGCCCACGCCGACGACCCCCGGCTGGCCCGGCTGGCCGTGCTGGACGCAGTCATCAACAACGCCGACCGCAAGGGCGGGCACGTGCTGGCCGGCGCGGACGACCGGATCTACGGGGTGGACCACGGGGTCTGCTTCCACGTCGAGGAGAAGCTGCGGACCGTGCTGTGGGGGTGGGCCGGCCGGCAGCTCCCACCGGACGCGGTGCAGGTGCTCGACGCCCTCGACCGGCAGCTCACCGGCGAACTGGGTGCGGAGCTGGCCGAGCACCTGACCCTCGGCGAGGTCGCCGAGGTGGCCACCCGGGTGCGGCGGCTGCGCGACACCGGCCGGTACCCGCTGCCGCCGCAGGAGTGGCCGGCGATGCCGTGGCCGCCCATCTGAGCCGTTGTCGTGTTGATCACCCGGGCGGTTTCTCCCGGCGGCCGGGCGGCTCGTTAGGCTGACGGTCATGGAGTCTTGGGCGGGACACGAGGTGCCACGGCTGCCGGGTGACGGCGGGCCCCTGAGCTTGTACGACTCGGCGCGGCGCGGTGTCCACCCCAGCCGCCCCGCCGGCCCCGCCACCATGTACGTCTGCGGCATCACCCCGTACGACGCCACCCACCTGGGCCACGCCGCCACCATGATCACCTTTGATCTGGTGCAGCGGATGTGGCGCGACGCCGGCCTGACCGTCCGGTACGTGCAGAACGTCACCGACATCGACGACCCGCTGCTGGAACGCGCCGAGCGTGACGGCGAGGACTGGAAGGTCCTGGCGATGCGGGAGACGGCGCTGTTCCGCGAGGACATGGAGGCGCTGCGGATCATTCCGCCAGCGCACTACGTCGGCGCGGTGGAGTCGATCCCGCGCATCGCCGACCGGGTGCAGGAGCTGCTCAAGGACGGTGCCGCGTACAAGCTCGACGACGGCACCGGCGACGTCTACTTCGACATCGCCGCCGCCCCGGCGTTCGGCTACGAGTCGAACCTGACCCGGGGGCAGATGCTGGAGATCTTCCCCGAGCGCGGTGGCGATCCCGAGCGGGCCGGCAAGCGTGACCCGCTGGACCCGCTGCTGTGGCGCGGCGCCCGCGACGGCGAGCCGTCCTGGCCGGGCGGCGAGCTGGGCCCCGGCCGGCCCGGCTGGCACATCGAGTGCACCGTGATCGCGCTGAACCTGCTCGGTGACCGGCTCGACGTGCAGGGCGGCGGCAACGACCTGATCTTCCCGCACCACGAGTGCTCCGCCGCGCACGCCGAGCGGCTCACCGGCACGGCCCCCTTCGCCGACCACTACGTGCACGCCGGCATGATCGGCCTGGACGGCGAGAAGATGTCGAAGTCCAAGGGCAACCTGGTCTTCGTCTCCCGGCTGCGCGCCGACCAGGTGGACCCGATGGCCGTGCGGCTCGGCCTGATGTCCGGCCACTACCGGGACGACCGGGCCTGGACCGACGACGTGCTGACCGCCGCGCAGCAGCGCCTGGACCGTTGGCGGCGGGCCGCCGCCGCGCCGTCCGGGCCGTCCGGCGTGGCTTTTCTGGCCGGGGTACGCGAGCGCCTCGGCGACGACCTGGACACCCCGGGCGCCCTCGCCCTGGCCGACGACTGGGCCGGAGAAGCCCTGGCCGGCACCGGCGACGACCCACAGGCTCCGGCACTCTTCGCCAGCACCATCGACGCCCTGCTCGGCATCCACCTCTAACCCCCACCCACCCCACCCCGACACCTCGTCGATCATGGAGTTGGGGTGTTGGTTTAGCCCCTGTATGCGACGTATGCGGAGCCCCACAAGTCCATGATCGACGCAGAGGGGTTGTGGACGGGTGGTTTGTGGGGCTTATCGGGTGTGGGGGTGCGGGGTGGGTTGGCGTAGCGCGACCCGGGTCTGGGTCTGCACCACGCCGCAGCTCTTCTTGAGCCGACGCAGCAACGCGTCCAGGGCGGCGGTGTCCCGCAGCCGGGCCCGCAGCAGGTAGTCGTACGGCCCGGTCATGTGCACCGCGTCGACGATCTGCTCGATCGGGGCGATGGCGGCGACGAACGTCTCGTAGTCGGTCCCGGCGTCGAGGCGTACGTCGATGAACACCTCCAACCCGCCCCGGAGTGCCGGCGCGTCGTGACCGGTGACGACGGTGTACCCGAGGATGACGCCGTCGGCTTCCAGCCGGCGGACACGGGCGGCGGTGGCGTTCGTGCTCAGGCCGACCCGTCGACCGATCTCACTGAACGAACACCTCGCATTCTCCTGCAGGATGCCGAGAATCTGCTCGTCCAACCGGTCCACACCGACAATCGTACGCCGGCACCGCTCATCCGTCGGTCGCGCCCGCCGGGGTGACCCAGACTCGGCGGATGGCTGATGGAATCGTGTTCCTGGCGGTCGCCGGGTTCGCCGCCGGGCTGGGGGTGGCGATGCCCCTGGGGGCGATCGGGGTGCTGATCCTCCGGGAGGGGATGCTGGGCGGGCACCGCCGCGGCCTGGCCGCCGCGTCCGGCGTCGCCACCGTCGACACCGTCTACTGCCTCGGCGCGCTGCTGACCGGGGCGGCGCTCGCGCCGGTGATCGCCGCGTGGGGGGACGTTCCCCGCTACCTGTCGGGGCTGGTGATCGTCGGGCTGGGCTGCCACCAACTGGTCACCCTGCGCCGCGCCCCGGCACGCCCGGCCGGGGACGCCCCCGACACCGCCGGTGCCGAGCGGAACGGCACCGGCGGGGAGCGTCCGGCCCGGACCGCCGCCGGACCGGTCTACGTCCGTTTCGTGCTCCTCACCGCGGTCAACCCGCTGACCCTGGTGTACTTCGTCGCCCTGGGCGGGACGGTGAACGCCGTGCCGGGCAGTTGGGCGGGGCCCGGGGTGTTCGTCGTCGCCGCCGGTCTGGCCTCCCTGCTCTGGCAGACCGGGCTCGCCACGATCGGCGCGGTCCTGGGCGCCACCGTCCCCGTACGGGTCGCCGACCTGCTCGGGGTGGTCGCCTCCCTGATCGTCGTCGCGCTCGGAGCGACCGTCGTCGTGGTCACCGCGGTCACCTGAGGCCGGCTGGCCCCCTGCGCCCGGTGTGCCGTCCCGCCGGCCGCGCCCCCGTGCGGTGCGTCCCGGCCCCGTCGGACGCCGGGCCGGGGTGGTGGGCGGTGCCCGGCCGGGATCAGCCGAGGACCAGGCCGGGATCGGGGTCGGGGTCCGGCGCGGGGGCGGGGACCTGGTACTCCTCGGTCAGCGTGGTCATCGGGCCGGGCCAGGTGGCCTGGGCGACCTCGATCGGCTTGCGGTGGGCGTCGTAGGCGACGTGCAGCAGGTGCAGCACGGGCGTGTCGGGACGGATCTGGAGCGTCTCGGCCTCCTCCCGGCTGGGCTGGCGGGCGCTGATGGTGTCGGCGGCGGTGCTGTACCGCCGTCCGGTGGCCTCCTCGGCCTCCTGGTAGAGCGGCCTGCCGAACGCCTCGGCCCGCTCCAGGGAGGTGCCGGCGGTGTCCTTCGGCAGGAACCAGGACGCGCCCACCTCCACCGGGGAGTCGTCGGTGCGTACCAGGTGCCGGCGGCAGAGCAGTTCGGTGCCGTCGGCGACCCCGAATGCGTCGGCCACCTCGGGCGGGGCGGGCGCCCGACCTACCGAGACGAGCTGCTGGCGGTACCGCGCGGCGAGGTCGGCGTGGTAGCCCCGGAAACCGCCGTACCGGCCCCGGGAGAGCCGGTTGAGCCGCCGCCTGGTGCCCCGCACGTACGTACCGGAGCCGGGTTTGGTGATCAGGATGCCCTCGACCCGCAGCTGGTCGACGGCGCGTTGCACGGTCTGCTTGGCCACCCCGAACATCTCGGCGATGGCCGGGATGGACGGCAGCCGTTCGCCAGGCCCCCAGTCGCCCCGCCGCACCTGGGCCTTGAGCTGCGCGGCGATCTGCCGGTGCGGGAACTCGGCGGCTCCCGGGTTGATCTGCACGCCCGCCTCCTCATGACAGCTAGGTTCCTAGGATGCCCTAGACGGGGTGACGACGCCACCCCGGACACGACGACAGGCCCCGGACACCACGCCCGGGGCCTGTCGGGGACGACTACCAGGAACCGGCGGTGGGGCCGGCGGAACCGCCCCGGCGGCGCAGGTACTTCTCGAACTCCTGGGCGATCTCGTCACCTGTCAACGGGGTGATGCCCGCGTCGCCGACGCGTTCCTCCAACTCCCGCACGTACTCACCCAGCTCGGCGTCCTGCTCGGCGGCGCCGCGTACCCGCTGCTCCCACTCGGCGGCCTCCTCGGCCAGGTCGGCCATCGGCACCGGGAGGTCGAGCACGTCCTCGACCCGGTGCAGCAGGGCCAGGGTCGCCTTGGGGCAGGGCGGGTTGTTGGCGTAGTGCGGCACGTGCACCCAGAACGACACCGCGTCGACCTCGGCCCGGGTGCAGGCGTCCTGGAGCACCCCGACGATGCCTGTGGGACCGTCGTAGCGCGTGGGGGTGAGCTGGTAACGCTGGGCGGCCTGGGCGTCGGAGGCGCTGCCGCTGATCGGCAACGGCCTGGTGTACGGCACGTCGGCCAGCAACGCGCCGAGCAGCACCACCCGTTCCACCTCCAGGCTGTGGCAGATCTCCAGCACCTGCTCGCAGAACGTGCGCCAGCGCATGCTCGGCTCGATGCCCCGGATCAGCACCACGTCGCGGTCGGTGCCCTCGGGGCTGGCCACCATGAACTTCGTGGTGGGCCACTCCACCCGGCGGGTCTCGCCGTCGGACATCGTGATCGTCGGGCGGCTGACCTGGAAGTCGTAGAACTCCTCCGGGTCGATCTCGGTGATCTGGCGGGCCTGCCAGACCTGTTCCAGGTGTTCCACGGCGGCGGTGGAGGCGTCCGCGGCGTCGTTCCAGCCCTCGAAGGCGGCGATCGCCACCGGGGACCGCAGCACCGGCAGCCCGTCGAACTCGGTCACGCCGTCACCTCGCCCCGCTCGATGCCGACGGTGCCGGGGGTCGGCCCGGTCACCCGCCCGCCGTGCACGGTGGCGTCCCTGATGTCCTTCACGTCCGCAAGCCTACGTCCCGGCGCGGCGCGTGGCCCGTCGGCCGCGCCGGCACGCCGGCCCACCCCGCCGCCGAACCGGTACGAACCGGGACGGGGAGCGGATGGACACATAGTGGGACGAGCCCGGGCGTCGACGGTTACCGGATTCCTCGCACTAACCTGATGTGGTGCGGACTTCGTTGCGGGATGTGCTGGCCGACCGGATTCTCATCGCCGACGGCGCGATGGGGACAATGCTCCAGGCTGCCGACCTGAGCCTCGACGACTTCGAGGGGCTGGAGGGCTGCAACGAGATTCTCAACGTGACCCGGCCCGACGTGGTGCGCGGCGTGCACGAGGCCTACCTGGCGGCCGGCGCGGACTGCGTCGAGACGAACACCTTCGGCGCGAACCTCGCCAACCTCGCCGAGTACGACATCCCGCAGCGCATCCGGGAGCTGTCCGAGGCCGGCGCGCGGATCGCCCGGGAGGCCGCCGACGCGTACGCCACGGCGGACCGCCCCCGGTTCGTGCTCGGCTCGATCGGTCCCGGCACCAAGCTGCCCACCCTCGGCCACGCCCCGTACGCGACGTTGCGCGACGCGTACCAGGAGAACGCCGCCGGGCTGATCGCCGGCGGGTCGGACGCGTTGATCATCGAGACCTGTCAGGACCTGCTCCAGGTCAAGGCGGCCGTGGTCGGATCGAAGCGGGCGATGACCGAACTGGGCCAGCAGGTGCCGATCATCTGCCACGTGGCCGTGGAGACCACCGGCACCATGCTGGTCGGCAGCGAGATCGGGGCGGCGCTGGCGGCCATCGAACCGCTGGGGGTGGACCTGATCGGGCTGAACTGCTCCACCGGCCCGGCCGAGATGGGCGAGCACCTGCGCTACCTGTCGCAACATTCCCGGATTCCGCTGTCGGTGATGCCGAACGCGGGCCTGCCGGTGCTGACCGCCGACGGGGCGTACTTCCCGCTGAGTCCGGTGGAGCTGGCCGACGCCCTGGAGCGGTTCGTCGCCGACTACGGCGTGGGGCTGATCGGCGGCTGCTGCGGCACCACCCCGGAGCATATCCGGGCGTTGGCCGAGCGGCTGCACGACGCCACCCCGACCTCGCGCGAGCCCCGGCACGAGGCGGGCGTCTCGTCGATCTACCACCCGGTGCCGTTCGCCCAGGACGCCTCGGTGCTGATGGTGGGGGAGCGGACCAACGCCAACGGCTCCAAGGCGTTCCGCGAGTCGATGCTCGCCGCCGACTGGCAGGCGTGCGTCGAGGTGGCCCGCAGCCAGGCCCGTGACGGCTCGCACCTGCTGGACCTGTGCGTCGACTACGTCGGCCGGGACGGTACGCAGGACATGCGGGAGTTGGCCGGCCGGTTCGCCACCGCGTCCACCCTGCCGATCATGCTGGACTCCACCGAGCCGGCGGTGATCGAGGCCGGGTTGGAGATGCTCGGTGGGCGCTGCGTGGTCAACTCGGTCAACTTCGAGGACGGCGACGGCCCCGACTCCCGTTACGCGCGGGTGATGCCGGTGATCGCCGAGCACGGGGCGGCAGTGGTGGCGCTGCTCATCGACGAGGAGGGGCAGGCCCGTACCCGGGAGTGGAAGGTCCGGGTCGCGGCCCGGCTGATCGACGACCTGACCGGCCGCTGGGGGATGGACCGGTCGGACATCCTCATCGACGCGCTGACGTTCCCGATCGCCACCGGCCAGGAGGAGACCCGCCGCGACGGCATCGAGACGATCGAGGCGATCCGGGAGATCGCCGCCCGCTACCCGGGGGTCAACTTCACCCTGGGCATCTCGAACGTCTCGTTCGGGCTCAACCCGGCGGCCCGGCAGGTGCTCAACTCGGTGTTCCTGCACGAGTGCGTGCAGGCCGGGCTGACCTCGGCGATCGTGCACGCCAGCAAGATCCTGCCGATGTCGAAGATCCCCGAGGCGCAGCGTGAGGTCGCCCTCGACCTGATCTACGACCGGCGGCGCGAGGGCTACGACCCGGTGCAGCGGTTCATCGAGGCGTTCGAGGGCGTCGACGCCGCGTCGGCGCGGGCCACCCGGGCCGAGGAACTGGCCGGGCTGCCGCTGGACGAGCGGCTCAAGCGGCGGATCATCGACGGCGAGCGCAACGGCCTGGAGGCCGACCTGGACGCCGCGATGGCGCAGGGCCGCTCCCCGCTGTCCATCATCAACGACATCCTGCTCGACGGGATGAAGGTCGTCGGTGAGCTGTTCGGCTCCGGGCAGATGCAGTTGCCGTTCGTGCTCCAGTCCGCCGAGGTGATGAAGACGGCGGTGGCCTACCTGGAGCCGCACATGGAGGCGGTCGAGGACGGCGGCAAGGGCCGGATCGTGCTGGCCACCGTGCGCGGCGACGTGCACGACATCGGCAAGAACCTGGTCGACATCATCCTGTCCAACAACGGCTACGAGGTCGTCAACATCGGCATCAAGCAGCCGATCGGCGCGATCCTCGACGCCGCCGAGGAGCACCGGGCCGACGCGATCGGCATGTCCGGGCTGCTGGTCAAGAGCACGGTCATCATGAAGGAGAACCTCGCCGAAATGGCCTCGCGCGGGGTCGCCGAGCGGTGGCCGGTGCTGCTGGGTGGGGCGGCGCTGACCCGCGCGTACGTCGAGGACGACCTGCGGGCGATGTTCCCCGGCCAGGTGCACTACGCGCGGGACGCCTTCGAGGGGCTGGCCCTGATGGACCGGGTGATGACCGCCAAGCGTGGCGGCGCACCCGTGATCGACCCGGAGCGGGAGGCGGCCCTCGCGGCCCGGCGGGCCCGCCGGGAGAAGCAGCGCACCATGGTCACCGAGGTGCTGCCGGAGCTGAACGACTCCTCGGTCCGCTCCGACGTGGCCACCGACGTGGCGGTACCCACCCCGCCGTTCTTCGGTACCCGGGTGGTCAAGGGGGTGCCGCTGGCCGACTACGCGGCGTTGCTGGACGAGCGGGCCACGTTCCTCGGCCAGTGGGGGCTGCGCGGGTCGCGGGGCGGCCAGGGCCCGTCGTACGAGGAACTGGTGGAGACCGAGGGGCGGCCCCGGCTGCGGTACTGGCTGGACCGGCTCATCGCCGACCAGGTGTTGGAGGCGGCCGTGGTGTACGGCTACTTCCCGGCGTACTCCGAGGGCAACGACCTGGTGGTGCTGGACGAGAACGGCACCAGCGAGCGGGCCCGGTTCTCGTTCCCCCGGCAGCGGCAGGAGCGGCGGCTCTGCCTGGCCGACTTCTTCCGCCCGAAGAGTGGCGGGCTCGACGTGGTGGCGTTGCAGTTGGTCACCGTCGGCCAGCCGATCAGCGAGTACACCGCGAAGATGTTCGCCGCCAACGAGTACCGCGACTACCTGGAGGTGCACGGGTTGTCCGTGCAGCTCACCGAGGCGCTCGCCGAGTACTGGCACCGGCGTATCCGCTCCGAGCTGACCCTGCCGGGCGGCGGCACGGTCGCCACCGGCGACCCGACCGACCTGGCCGGGCTGCTGCGCAACGACTACCGGGGCTGCCGGTACGCGTTCGGCTACCCGGCCTGCCCGGATCTGGAGGACCGGGCCAAGATCGTGGAGCTGCTCGGGGCGGAGCGGATCGGGGTGCAGTTGTCGGAGGAGTTCCAGTTGGTGCCGGAGCAGGCCACCGACGCGATCGTGGTGCACCACCCGGAGGCGAACTACTTCAACGCCAAGTGACGCCGCCGCCCCGTCTGAGCTGCGCGAACACGTTCCAGCGCACTGTCAGGCCGTCGTGGGGCCGTGCCCGGAGGCGGAACACGCCACCTGCTGGCGGGTGCCGGCGCGGGCTTCGCCGACGTCGTCCGCCTGACGTTCTCCGTGACGAACTGGTCGCCGGAGCGGATCGGTGACTTCATGGCCGGGGTGCAGGACGTCGCGGGGGAACTCGGCCTGCCGCAGCCGTTGCCGGCGTCGTCGCTCATCGGCGTCGACCACCTCTTCGAGCCCGACGTTCTCGTCGAGGTCGAGGCGGCGGCGATCCTGGACTGATGTCCCGGCTCGGTGAGACACGTGTCGGCGATTCAGCGGCATTCGGGCGCTCCGATACCGCTGGATCGCCGACATTGCGCCCGTCATGCGGGGCCGGGCTACCGTCCCTGGGTGAGGAAGCCCTCCAGGGCGAGGGTGGCCGCGCCGAGGCTGACCGGGTTGCCGGCGACGGGGGAGCGGACGATCCCGGTGGCGGCGAGCGGGCGGCGCAGCGCGTGCTGGGCGACCACGGCGCGGACCTCGTCGCGCAGCCGGTCGCCGAGGCGGTCGGCGACCCAGCTGCTGAGCACCACGACCTCCGGGTTGATCAGGTTGACCAGGTCGGCGATGGCGACGCCGAGGTAGCGGGCGGTCTCGGCGACCACCTTGGCGGCGGTGGGGTCGTCGGCGGCCAGTCCGGCGGCGAGGGCGTCGAGGGTGGCGGTCTGGTCCTCGGGGTGCAGCAGCGGGCTGGTCGGGGCCAGGTCGCGCAGGGTCTGCATGATGCCGGGCGCGCCGACGTACGCCTCGACGCAGCCCCGGCTGCCGCACCGGCAGAGCCGGCCGTCGAGGACCAGGGTGGTGTGCCCCCACTCGCCGGCGCTGTTGCTGCTGCCCCGGTAGAGGGTGCCGCCGAAGGCGAGGCCCGCCCCGACGCCGGTGCCCAGGTTGATCACGGCCACGTCGTCGCGGCCCCGGGCGGCCCCGGCCCACAGTTCGGCGAGCACCGCCGCGCGTAGCGGGTTGTCCAGGTGCAGCGGCAGCGGCAGGTGGTCGGCGAGCAGGTCCCGCAGCGGTACGTCGTGCCAGTTCCAGTTGGGCGCGAACACCGACACGCCGCCCTCCCGGTCGACCTGGCCGGGGACGCTGACCCCGACGCCGAGCACCCGGGCCGCGGTGCCGGCCAGGACGGTGTCGATGCCGCTGACGATGTGCCGGACCACCTGGTGCGGGCGGCGTTCCAGGGGGCGTAGCGCCTCCTCGGCACCGGCCAGCCGGGTCAGCGTGGTGTCGAACAGGTCGACGTGCACGTACGTCTCGGCGACGTCGACGCCGATCAGCAGGCCGCCGTGCGGGTCGGCGGTGACCAGGCCTCGGGGACGTCCGCCGCCGGAGTCCTCCCGGCCGGCCTCGGCGAGCAGCCCGAGGTCGGTGAGTTCGGCGACCAGGGTGGCGACGGTGCCGAGGCTGAGCCCGGTGTCGACGGCGAGGCGTTGCCGGCTGGTGGTGCCGGCGGCGACGACCTGCTGGACGACGGTGAGCCGGTTGGCGGAGCGGATGTCGCGGGAGGTCCGGGCCATGGCGCTTATCGCAACACTTACGAAAACCGTTGGCAATAGTGCAGGATGACAACCATCGATTTACAGAGAGAGGTGTGTCGATGGGACGTCTCCGCTACGGCGCTCTGGCGGCGGTGCTCTGCGTGCTCGGTGGCCTGCTGGTCGCCGGGCCGGCGCGGGCCAACGCCGCCGGGCCGGTCCCGCACTACCTGATGACCGCGTTCACCAACAGCAGCGAATCCAACATGTACGTCTACGACTCCGCCGACGCCACCCGGTTCACCCTCCAACGGGCCAACGCCTACACCCCGCCGTCCGGGCTGGTCCGCGACCCGAGCGTCATCAGGCACACCGACGGCTACTACTACCTCGTCTACACCACCGGCTGGACCGGCAACACCATCGGCATCGCCCGCAGCGCCGACTACCTGAGCTGGACCTTCCAGCGCAACGTCTCCATCTCCGTCGCGCCGACCAACGGCAGCACCTGGGCCCCGGAGTGGTTCGTCGACAGCGACGGCAGCGTGCACATCGTCGTCTCCGTCTCGCAGACCGGCACCGCCGGGCAGTTCCAGCCCTACCGGATCACCGCGACGAACAGCGCGCTGTCGGCGTGGAGCGCCCCGGCGGCGCTCACCGGCATCGGCACTAACCACATCGACAGCTTCATCGTCAAGGTCGGCAACACCTACCACAACTTCGTGAAGAACGAGACCACCAAGTACATCGAGCACGCCACCGCCCCCGCGCTGACCGGCCCGTGGAGCTGGATCGGCACCGGCAACTGGGCCGGCTGGGGTTCCGGCCTGGAAGGGCCCGCCCTGGTCCGGCTGCCCGACAACCGGTGGCGGATCTACTTCGACCAGTACGGCGCCGGCCGCTACTACTCCGCCGACAGCAGCGACCTGTACGGCTTCACCGGCAAGACCGAACTGGCCGGGCTGTCCGGCACGGTGCGCCACTTCACCGTGCTGCGGGAGAGCGTCGGGGACACCTCCGCCCCGCCCACCGGCAGCCGCTCGCTGCGCTCGGCGAACTTCCCCGACCGGTACGTCCGCCACCGCGACAACCTCGCCCGCATCGACGTGCTCGGCAGCGGCAGCCCGCTGGCCGACCGGCAGGACGCCACCTTCCAGATCGTCCCCGGCCTGGCCAACGCCTCCTGCTACTCGTTCCGCGCGGTCAACGGCTCCTACCTGCGGCACTGGGACTTCACCCTCCGGCTCGCCGGCAACGACGGCAGCGCCGTCTTCGCCGGGGACGCCACCTTCTGCAGCCGTGCCGGGCTGGCCGGGGGCGGCAGCTACTCCTTCGAGTCGTGGAACCACCCCGGCCGCTACCTGCGACACTACGACTACGCGCTACGGGTCGACCCGTACGCCGCCGGCAGCACCTTCGCCGGGGACGCCTCGTACACCCTCACCGCGCCGCTGGCCTGAGCGCCCCGGGCGGGTCGGCCGGTGGGCGTGCCACCCGCCCACCGGCCGTCAGCGGGTGGCGGGCAGACCGAACGTCGGGAACAGGGTGCCGTCGAGGAACGAGACGAGCTGGGCGATGCGGCCGTCGCGCACCGTCAGCACCGTGATCGACCACGGCAGGTGCGGGCCGGTGTCGCCCGCGCGCAGGTAGTTGGCCACCGCCGGCTGGCCGTTGGCCGCCACCGGCACGTGCCGCCAACTGCCGCAGCTGCCCAACGGCATCGCCCGGGCGAAGTCCAGCACTGCGGCGCGGCCGGCGTACCAGTGCGGCAGTGGCGGCATCGACCAGGTGACGTCCTCGGTGAGCAGGGCGACCAGGGCGTCGGCGTCGCCGTTCTCCAGGGCGGTGGCGTAGCCGGCGGCGACCTCCCGCAGCCGGGCGTCACCGAGGGTACGCAGCGCCCGCTGCTGGCTGCGGGCGGGCACCCGCTCGGCGACGACCCGGCGGGCCCGCGCCAGCGCCGAGTGGACCGACGCGGTGGTGGCGCCCGTCATGGCGGCGATCTCGGCGGCGGTGAAGCCGAGCACGTCGCACAGCAGCAGCACGGCCCGCTGGTTGCCGGGCAGGTGTTGCAGCGCGGCGACGAACGCCAGCTCGACCGCCTCCCGCTGCTCGTAGCGGGCGTCCGGAGTGGCGGGGCCGGCGGCCAGAGCGGCGTCGGGGTACGGGCCGAGCCACCGTACGTTCGCGGCGGCGACGCTGCCCGGCACGGCGTGTTCGCTGGCCGGCCCCAGGTCAACGGGCAACGCCCGCCGCCCCCGCCCGGTCGCCAGGTCCAGGCAGGTGCGGGTGGCGACGGTGTAGAGCCAGGTCCGCAGCGAACTGCGCCCCTCGAACCGGGGCAGGGCCCGCCAGGCCCGCAGCAGGGCCTCCTGCAACGCGTCGTCGGCGTCGTGCGGGGAACCGAGCATCCGGTAGCAGTGCGCGTGCAGTTCCGGCCGCAGCGGCGCGACCAGCGCGGTGAACGCGGCGTCGTCCCCGCTCCGGGCCCGGGTGAGCGTCGCGTCATGGTCGTCGGCCGTGATCTCGGCAAGAATCGTGCTCACGACCGACGATTCTGCCCCACGCCGGGAGTCTGCACCGTGTACGAGCCGCACGTCACGACCCGGAGGACCCGATCATGAGCAGTTCCACCACCATCCCGGTGACCACCGCCACCCTGGCCGTCCCCGACGGGACCCTGCACTTCGAGGTACGCGGCCAGGGCCCCCTGGTGGCGCTGGTCGCCGCCCCGATGGACGCCCGGGCCTTCGCCCCGCTGGCCGACCTGCTCGCCACCGACCACACCGTGCTCACCACCGACCCGCGCGGCATCCGCCGCAGCCGGCTGCACGACCCGGAGCAGGACTCCACGCCCGAACTGCGCGCCGACGACCTGGCCCGGCTGCTGGCCCACCTCGACGCGGGCCCGGCGGCGGTGCTCGGCTCCAGCGGCGGCGCCGTCACCGTCCTGGCGCTCGCCCAGGCGCACCCGCAGGCGGCGCACACCGTGATCGCCCACGAGCCGCCGCTGGTGCTGCTGCTCGACGACCGTGACGAACTGCTCGCCCGGGAGGACGACATGGTCGCCACCTACCGGCGGGGGGACCGGCTGGGCGCCTGGCGGAAGTTCCTCGCCAACGCCAACATCGTCATGCCCGAGGAGATGGTCAAGGGCATGTTCGGCCGCGAACCCGATCCGCAGGACGCCGCCGACGAGCGCTACCAGTACCTGCACACCCTGCGCGGCACGACCCGCTACCAGCCGGACGTCGCCGCCCTGCGCGACGGCCCGACCCGGGTGCTTGTCGGTCTCGGTGAGGAGTCGGCCGGTGAACTGTGTGACCGCAGCTCCCGCGCGCTGGCCGCCGCGCTGGGCGTGCCGCCGACCATGTTCCCCGGCGGGCACATCGGCTTCGCCGACGACCCGACCGGCTTCGCCGTCCGGCTGCGGGAGGTCATCGCCGGGTGACGGCGGGGTGTCGCGGGTCCGTACCGGCGGCGGTCGGGCGGTGGCGACCGATGCGCGACAGTCACGCGGAGCGTGGGCGTCGCGGCCCTAGAGTGCCGCGCATGACGCTGATCGTGCGACTCGTCGGTGGGTGCGCCGTCCTCGGGGCGGTGCTGGCGGCGGGGCCGGTGCCGGCCTCCGCCGCGCCGCCCGCCGGGGGCCTCGGGCTGGACCTGCGGACCAGCACACCCGGGTACGCCCCGGGCGAGGCGGTCCGGTTGACGTTCGCGGTCACCAACGACACCGACACGGCCTGCACGCTGGCCACCGTGGCCGACGGCACCGTGCAGCTGACCTCGGTCCGCCGGGACGGGCGGGAGCTGACCCCGGCCCTGGGACGCAGCTTCTACGGCGACGGCATCGGCGCCGCCGCCACCGCCGGCACGGTCACCCTGGCACCGGGGCAGAGTGTGACCGTTCCACTGGTCAGCGTCCGGGTGCACGACGGCGGCGGTGACGACGCAGTGGTGTTGCGGTCGGTGACGGCGACCCCGGACGGCGGCGGGTTGGACACCCGGTGGCCGGTCGGGGCCGCCGGACGCTACGAGGTGACGGCGAACTGGACGGCGCTGCCGGTGACCGGCCTGGCCGAGCCCTGCGCGGGGACGACGGCGTTGCGGACCATCGGCTTCACCGTCGGCGACGACACCGCCGGGCGGGGATGGTGGCGCTGGCTGCTCGGCGGAGCGGTGCTGCTGACGGTGGTGGTCGGCGGGCTGGCACTGCTGCTCCTGCGGCGGGCCCGCCGTCGTCCGGCCGCCGTCGTCGCGCTGCTGCTCGTCGCCGCCGGGGCGGTCGTCGGCGGGGGCGTCCGGCCGGCACGGGCCGACTACCAGGTCGACCCGAGCGCCGGGGTGCCGGTCAGCGGCGTCGACTTCCAGGCCGCCGTCGACGGCTGCCTCCAGGGGTTCGCGGCTGCCGGCGGCGACCCGGCGGGCATCATGCCCCGGCTCAAGGACGCCAAGACCCCGCGGGTGCGGATCATCCCCACCCCCGGCGGATCGGGTTCGTTCGAGACCCCGGGCAGCAAGGACGGCAAGGGTTCCTCCACGGTGACCTGGAACCCGACCTCTGTCGAGCCGTACGGCGACGGGGTCGCCCGGGACCCGTGCGCGGCGCTGTACCACGAGCTGAACCACTCCGACGACATCTCCCGCGACGCCGTGCCGCAGGGCACCTGCGGGAGCACGGGGATCAGGACCGCCGAGGTCAGGGCGACCCTTGCGGAGAACAGGTACCGGGCGGCCAAGGGCCTGCCGCCGCGCACCGAGTACGACGGCAAGACCCTGCCGAAGAGCCTGGACGAGTGCAGGAAGCCCCCGAAGAAGACCCCACCGCCCAAGGGGCCGGTGAAACTCTGCGAGGACGAGGGCGACTGCGGCGGCACCAACGGTGACCCGCACCTGGTCACCTTCGACCGGCACTACTACGACTTCCAGGCCGTCGGCGAGTTCGTGCTGGTCGCGTCGACCTCGGGTGACCCGTTGGCGGTGCAGGTCCGGCAGACGCCGATGGGTGACTCGCGGACGGTGTCGGTCAACTCCGCGGTCGCGTTCCGCACAGGTGCGCACCGGGCCACCCTCACCCTGGTCGACGGCCGCACCGAGGTCCGCGTCGACGGCACGGCCCGGGTCGTGCCGTCGGGCGGGACGGGCCTGTCCGGTGGGGGCCGGCTCACCCGCCGCGACTCCGACACCGGCGCCGCCGACGGTTACGACCTGCGCTGGCCCGACGGCTCCGCCGCCGCCGTCGACCCGATCGGCCCGTACGGCTACCGGGTGCTGGTGAAGCTCGCCCCGGGCCGGGCCGGGAAGGTACACGGACTGCTCGGCGACTTCGACGGTGACCCGGCCGACGACGTCGCCGCCCCCACCGGGGCCGCCCTGCGCCAGCCCGTACCGTTCGAGCAGCTCTACCCGGCGTACGCCGACGCTTGGCGGGTCACCGGGGACACCTCCCTGTTCAGCTACGCCGACGGGCAGGACACCGGCTCGTTCACCGACCGGGAGTTCCCGGACCGGGCGGTGACCGTCGACGACCTCGACCCGACCCGGCGGGCCCGTGCCGAGCAGGTGTGCCGGTGGGCCGGCATCACCGACGCCTGGCAGCTCGCCGAGTGCGTCTTCGACGTCGGGGTGACCGGCCGCCCCGAGTTCGCGGTCAGTGGCGTCGGCACCGAGCGGGTCGCCCCGCCGGCCGCCGCGCCGATCGCCGCGACCCCGCTCGCCACCGGGTCGCTGACCCCGGGCGGTGCCGCGCTGACCTTCCCCGCCCGGGCCGGCGACGCCGTGTTCGTCGACGTCGGCGCACCCGGCCTGGCCGACGGATGCTCCCCGTTGCGGCTGCTCGACCCGACCGGGACGGAGGTGGCAAGCGGCTGCACCGTCGGCGGTCGCGGTCACATCGACCGCACCGACCTCACCCGCGACGGCAGGTACGCGGTGGTGGTCGACGCCACTGCCGGCACCGGTCGGGCCAGCGTGCGGGTCTACGCGGCCCGGGACACCACAGGCACCCTGCGACCGGACGCCCCGGCGGTCACCGCGACGCTCGACGTGCCGGGCAGCCGGGCCCGGTACCGGTTCACCGGTTCGGCCGGCCAGCGGGTCTTCGTCGAGGTGCCGCAGAGCACCCTGCCCGACCAGTGCTCGCCGCTGGAACTGCTCGACCCGGACGGGCGACGGCTCACCGGCGGCTGCGTCGTCGACGGCGTCGGCGAGGTCGACGGCCCGATCCTGCCCGCCGACGGGACGTACACCGTGCTGGTGGATCCGGTGGACCGGACCGTCGGCTCCGTGGCGCTGCGGCTGTCCGTCACCGGTGACCGGGTCGGCGCGATCACCGTCGACGGCCCGCCGGTCGTCGCCACCGTCGACCGGCCCGGCGCGGTGCTCAGCTACCGGTTCAGCGGCACGGCCGGCACGTCGGTGACCGTGACGGCCAGCGACGCCACCCTGCCCGACCAGTGCTCCCCGTTGACCCTGCGCGACGCCGACGGCGCGACGGTGGCCGCCGGTTGTGTGGTCGGTGGCGGCGGTGGCATCGGCGCGACGGTGTTGCCGGGCACCGGTGACTACACCGTCGTGGTGGACCCGTCGGGCGCGGCCACCGGCGCGGTCACCCTCACCCTGAGCCGGTGACCGTCGTCGGCCGGCGGCGGGCCCGTCCGGTGCCGGCCCAACCTGACCCGTCGGTCAGCGGGGGAGGGGGCGGTGTCGGACGGGGCTTGAAATCCTATCGATTCGATAGGAAACTGGTCCGGTGCTGCTCGTCCGGCTGTTCACCTCCCGCCGGGTCGTCGACCTGATGCGGGTCGCCGCCCAGCGGTGTCCCGGGCCGTCCCCCGCCGCCTGACCGGCTGCGGTCGCCGCACCGCAGCGTCGGCCGTCGCCGTCGGCAGGGAAGATTCCGTACGCCCGCACGGCGTCCGCCGTGTCGCCGTGACCCTTCGACCCCCGTGCGGGAGGTCCTCCGATGACCGAGTCCGACCATCGTCCACCGCCGGTCGAGGCCGACGCCGACACCCTGCGTACGCTGCTGCGCCACCAGGCCAGCACCGTCGTGGTGGTCACCGCCCCCGGCGCCCCGGCCGTCGGCTTCACCGCCACCTCGTTCACCTCGGTGTCGCTGGCCCCGCCGATCGTCTCGTTCTGCCTGAACCTCGGGGCGTCGAGCTGGCCCACGGTGGCCCGGAGCCGACATGTGGCGGTGCACCTGCTCGCCCACCACCAGCAGGAGTTGGCGCGTACCTTCGCGACCAGCGGCATCGACCGGTTCGCCGCGCCGACCCGGTGGCGGTCCGGGCCGGAGGGGGTGCCGATCCTCGACGACACCCTGGCCTGGCTGCTCTGCCGGGTGGTCGAACGGGTCCCCGTGGGCGACCACGCGATCGTGCTCGCCGAACCGGAGCTGGTCCAGCAGGCCGACGTGGGGTCGCCGTTGCTCTACCACCGGGGCCGCTACGCCGGCCTGCGCGGTGGTCCGGACGGCGCGGCCCGTCGACCCGCCGCCTGACGCGGACGCAATCTCTGCAAATCCTATGGTGTTAGTAGGCATTGGTCAACGGATCGACATCCTTCGGTGCGATAGCCGACATCCGTCGCGCGTTCCGTTGACACCACCGGCACCCCGGAGGTGGACTCGACCCATGTCCAGCGAGCTGCGGCTGACGATCCGCGGCCACATCGACTTCGGTCGCGTGTGGTCGAGTTCCTGTCTGGCCTGACCCGGCACCCACACCCGGACCCGACGCGCCCCCCGGCCCGTCGAGGTGGGGCTCACCGCCGAGCTGACCGCCGCACCCTCCCCGACACCGCACCGGCCCGCGCCCCACGCCCGGCCGGGTGTCGGCGTACCCGATCGCCTGCCTGGACAGGAGAATCCGCCATGCCCGTCCGCCCGCTGCGGACCCTCGCCGCCGCCGTCCTCGCCGTCACCGCCGGCTGCGCCACCGCCACCACCCCGGCCGTCGAAGCCGCCGGGCAACCCCGCCCCGGCGGCGCGCTCACCTGGGCCGTCGAGACCGAACCGATCACCCTCAACCCGCACCAGTACAGCCAGGCCAAGGCCCGCCTGCTGGTCTGGAACAGCTTCGAGTCGCTGCTCACCTACGACACACGGGGCGCGCTGGTGCCCTGGCTGGCGACCGGCTGGCAGGCCACCCCCGACGGCCTGAGCTACACCCTCCCGCTGCGCGCCGGAGTGACGTTCACCGACGGCACCCCGTTCGACGCCGCCGCCGTCAAGGCCAACCTCGACAAACTCCGCGAACCCGGGTACGCCCCCGCCGTCGCCGCCGTGCAACTGCGCCACCTCAAGGCCGTCGAGGTCGTCGACCCGCGCACCGTACGACTCACCCTGACCACCCCCGACGTGCTCATCCTCGACTTCCTCGCCTCCCCGCAGGGCGCCCAGGTGTCCCCGAGGTCGCTGCGGGAGGCCAGGAACCTCAAGGCCGGCGGCGTCGACGTCGTCGGCACCGGACCGTTCGTGCTCGACCGCTACGTCCCCGGCCGGGAACTGCACTACCGGCGCAACCCCGGCTACGACTGGGCCCCGCCCACCGCCACCCACACCGGCCCCGCCCACCTCGACGAGATCACCTACCGGTTCCTCAAGGAGTCCGCCGTCCGGGTCGGCGCCCTCACCGCCAACCAGGTGCAGCTCATCGAGGGCGTGCCCGCCACCGACCAGCCGCTGGTCACCGGCAACCCACGGCTGCGGCTGACCCGCGCGCTGAACTCCGGCTCCGCCTACACCTACTACCTCAACGTCTCCCACGCCCCCTTCGACGACCTGCGGGTCCGGCAGGCGTTCCGGGAGGCGCTCGACGTCGACACCGTGCTGACCTCGGTCTACCGGGACACCGCGACCCGGGCGTGGAGCGTGGTCAGCCCGTCCAGCCCGCTCTACGACAAACGACTGGAGGGCAGCTACGGCGGTGACACCGCCGCGGCCAACCGCCTGCTCGACCAGGCCGGCTGGACCGGCCGCGACGCCGACGGCTACCGCACCCGCGACGGCCGGCGGCTCACCGTACGGCTGGTGCAGGCCGCCCCGTACGTGCGGGACCGCCGCGACGTGCTCGCCCAGGCCGTGCAGGCGGCGGTGAAACAGAGCGCCGGCATCGACCTGAAGGTCTCCGTGGTCGACCAGGGCACCGCCCAGCAGGCGTTCGACCGCAACGAGTACGAGGTCTTCGACAACTCCCGCGCCGACACCGACGCCGCGGCGGCGCTGAACCTGCTGCTGCACTCCGGAGGCGGCATCAACCGCACCCGGGTCGCCGACCCGCAACTGGACCGGCTGCTGGAGGCCGGGCAGGCCACCACCGACCCCGCCCGGCGGGCCGAGAGCTACGCCGCACTGCAACAGCGGGTCGTGGCCACCCAGGCGCTCGCCCTGCCGCTCTACGCCCCGGCCGACCAGATCGCCGCCAGCACCGCCGTGGGCGGCGTACGGTTCGAGCCCACCGCCGGGGTGCCGGCCAGCGCGTACGACCTGTGGATCGCACGATGATCCTGCTACGGGCGGTGGCCCGTCGGGTCGCCGCCGGACTCGTCGTGCTGTGGGCCGCCGCCACCGCCGCCTACCTGGCGCTGCTGGCCGCGCCCGGGAACACCGTGGACAGCATCGTGGGCGACGGCGCGGACACCCCGCAGATCCGGGCCCGGATCATCGCCGAGTGGGGCCTGGACCGGCCGCCGGTGGTGCAGTACCTCGACTACCTGTGGCGGTTGGCCGGCGGTGACCTGGGCCGCTCCTACCTGCTGCAACGCCCGGTCGCCGAGGTCATCGGCGAGCAACTCGCCCCCACCGCGACGCTCGCCGTCGCCGCCGCCGGCCTCGGGGTGCTGCTGGCGGTGGTGGTGGCGGTCGGCACCGCCGGCCGTCGCCGGCGCTGGCCGCGCCGGGTCAGCTCCGCAGCCGAACTGCTGCTGGTCTCCACCCCGCCGTTCCTGATCGGCATCGTGCTGCTCAGCGTGCTGTCCTTCCGGTACGGGCTGTTCCCCGTCGCCGGCGACCAGGGGCCCACCGCCCTGGTGCTGCCGGCGGTCACCCTCGCCCTGCCCATCGCCGGCCTGCTCGCCCAGGTGCTCCGCGACGGCCTCGACCGGGCGCTGGACGAGCCGTTCGTGCTGACCGCCCGCGCCCGGGGTGTCCGCGAGCGGACGGTGTTGCTGCGCCACGCTCTGCGGCACGCCCTGCTGCCGGCGGTCACCCTCGCCGGCTGGCTGTTCGGCATCCTGCTCGGCGGCGCGGTCATCGTCGAGCAGGTGTTCGGCCGACCCGGCCTCGGCCAGGTCACGCTGAACGCGGTGACCAGCAAGGACATGCCGGTGGTGCTGGCCGTGGTGACGCTCTCCGCCGCCGTCTACGTGATGGTCAACACCGCCGCCGACCTGACCTACCTGCTCGTCGACCCGCGCCTGCGAAGGAACTGACGATGACCGTCACCCTGGGGTCCACGCCCACCGCCGTCGCGGCGGTCCCGCTCGCCACCGACCCGCCCACCCCCGCCCGCCGACGCCGGGCCCGACCGCGACCCGGCCTGCTCGTCGCCGGGGCGTACCTCGTCCTGCTGGTCGTCGCGGCGGTCCTCCCCGCGCTGCCGGCCCCCGGCGACCCGCTCGCCGCCGACCCGCGCGCCGTGCTCGCCGCCCCCGACGCGGCACACTGGTTCGGCACCGACCAGCTCGGCCGGGACGTCTGGACCCGGGTGGTGCACGGCGCGGGGCACTCGCTGACCATCGGCCTCGCCGCGACCGCGATCGCGGTCACCGGCGGGGTGCTGCTCGGGCTGCTCGCCGGGCTGGCCCACCGGTTCGCCGACGAGGCGCTCAGCCGCTCCTTCGACGCGTTGTCGGCCTTCCCGCTGCTGCTGCTGGCGCTGCTGTTCATCACGGTCACCGGCCCCGGCACCGCCAGCCTGGTCGTCGCCATCGGCATCGCCACCCTCCCGCACCACGCCCGGGTGGTACGCGGGCAGACCCTGCTGGTCCGCCGGGCCGGCTACGTCGAACAGGCGGTCACCTTCGGCTTGTCCCGACCCCGGCTGGTGTGGCGGCACGTGCTGCCCAACGTGGTCGGCCCGGTGCCGGTCCTCGCCGTGATCGGGCTCGGCGAGGCGGTGCTGGCCGCCGCCGGGCTCAGCTTCCTCGGCCTTGGCCCGCAACCGCCGTCACCGGAATGGGGCGCGATGCTCTCCGAGGGACGCAACTACCTCCAGGTGGCCTGGTGGATGACGGTGCTGCCCGGTGCCGCGGTCACCGCGACGGTGGTCGCGCTGACCGTCCTCGGCCGGCACTGGCAGGCCCGCTTCGACGGGCGGCACCCCTGATGGGCCCGCTGCTCGCCGTCGAGGACCTGCACGTCACCTTCGACACCCCAACCGGACCGGTGGAGGCGGTGAGGGGCATCGACCTCACCGTCGGGCCCGGCGAGTGCGTCGCGATCGTGGGGGAGTCCGGCTCGGGCAAGAGCGTCACCGCCCGTACCCTGGTCGGCCTAGCCGGCGTCGACGCCCGGGTCCGCGCCGCCCGGCTCGACCTCGCCGGCCGGGACGTGCGGGGCTTCCGGCCACGGGACTGGCGACGGGTGCGGGGCCGGCTCGCCGGGCTGGTGGTGCAGGACGCGCTGGTCTCCCTCGACCCGCTGCGCACCGTCGGCGCGGAGATCGGCGAGGTGCTCGCCGCGCACGAGATCGTCGGCCGGCGGGAACGCGCCGGCCGGGTCACCCACCTGCTGGACCAGGTGCACGTGCCCGAACCCGGCAGGCGGGCCCGGCAGTACCCGCACCAGCTCTCCGGCGGGCTGCGGCAACGGGCGCTGATCGCCTCGGCGATCGCCGGGGAACCCGTGCTGCTCGTCGCCGACGAGCCGACCACCGCGCTGGACGTCACCGTGCAGGCGCAGATCCTGCGGCTGCTCGCCGAACGCCGGGCCACCGGGGTCGGGCTGCTGCTGATCAGTCACGACCTGGCGGTGGTCGCCCAGGTGGCCGACCGGGTCCTGGTGATGCGGGACGGCCGGATCGTCGAAGAAGGGCCGACCGGCAGGCTGTTGCAGACGCCCCGGCACCCGTACACCAGGCAGTTGCTCGCCGCGGTGCCGTCGGCCTCGTCGCGCGGACGTCGGCTCAGCCAACCGGCCCGGTTGCGTGACGGCTGCGCGGTGCCGGTGCTGGCGCGGACCCCGCTGCCGGCGCGGCCCGCCGTGCGGGCGGACGACACCGTGCTCGCCGCGGACGGCCTGACCCGACGCTACGGCCCGCACACCGTCGTGCGGGACGTCTCGTTCACCGTCGCCCGGGGCGAGACGCTGGGGCTGGTGGGGGAGTCCGGCTCCGGCAAGAGCACGGTCGCCCGGCTCGTCGCCGGACTGCTCGCCGCCGACGCCGGCACCGTCACCTTCGAGTCGACCCGCTGGTCAGGGGTGCCGGAGCGGGCCCGCCGCCCGCTGCGCCGCCGGTTGCAACTGATCTCCCAGGACCCGCTGGGCTCCTTCGACCCCCGGTACACCGTCGGCCGACTCGTCGCCGAGAACCTCGACCCGGGACCGGAGCGCACCGACCGGGTGGTCGCCCTGCTGCGTCGGGTCGGCCTCGGCCCCGACCTGCTCGACCGGTACCCCCGGTCGCTGTCCGGCGGGCAACGGCAACGGGTCGCCATCGCCCGCGCCGTCGCCCCCCGACCCAGCCTGATCATCTGCGACGAGCCGGTCTCCGCCCTCGACGTCTCCGTCCAGGCCCAGGTCCTCGACCTGCTGGCCGACCTGCGGGCCGCCGACGGCACCGCCCTGCTGTTCATCTCCCACGACCTCGGCGTGGTGCACCACCTCGCCGACCGGGTGCTGGTGCTGCACGACGGCGCGGTGGTCGAGCAGGGCCCGGTCGGCGACGTCTTCAGCTACCCCCGGCACGCCCACACCCGGTCCCTGCTCGACGCGTTGCCCACCCTGGTCACCGCCGGTTGACCGCAGGAGGAGAAAATCATGCCCGAACCCACCCTGCACCTGGCCGTCGCCCTCGACGGCCTCGGCTGGCATCCCGCCGCCTGGCGGCTGTCCCACGCCGACCCGGCGGCACCGCTGTTCCCCCGCTGGTGGGCCGCCCTGGTCGGGCAGGCCGAACAGGCCGCCCTGGACCTGGTCACCATCGAGGACTCGCTGGACCTCCAGTCGTCCCTGCCCGACGGGCCGGACGGCCGGGTCGACCAGGTCCGGGGCCGGCTCGACGCGCTGCTGGTGGCGGCCCGGATCGCCCCGCTGACCCGGCACATCGGCCTGGTCCCGACCACCAGCGTCACCCACACCGAGCCGTTCCACGTCTCCACCGCGGTGGCCACCCTCGACCACGTCAGCGGTGGCCGGGCCGGCTGGCGGCCCCGGATCTCCGCCCGCCGGGCCGAGGCCGGGCACTTCGGCCGGCGGGACCTGCCCCCGCCGGACCCGACCCGACCGGCCGAACCGCAGCGGGCCCGACTCGTCGCTGACCTGTTCGCCGAGGCCGCCGACGCCGTCGAGGTGGTCCGCCGGCTCTGGGACAGCTGGCAGGACGACGCGGAGATCAGGGACGCCCCGACCGGCCGGTTCGTCGACCGGGACCGGTTGCACTACACCGACTTCACCGGCCGGTGGTTCTCGGTCAAGGGACCGTCGATCGTGCCCCGGCCACCCCAGGGGCAGCCGGTGGTGGCCGTGCTGGCCCACGCGACGGTGCCGTACGAGTTCGCCGCCCGGCGCGCCGACGTCGTGTTCGTCACCCCCACCGACACCGGGCACGCCGAGGCCGTCGTCACCGAGGTCCGGGCCGTCGAGGAGACCGTCGGCCGGGGCGGACCGCCCCTGCGTATCCTCGCCGACTTGGAGGTGCTGCTCGACGACACCCCGGAGGCGGCCCGGCGGCGTCGGGACCGGCTGGACGAGCTGCACGGGACGGGACACACCTCCGACGCGGCCACCTTCACCGGCAGCCCCGGGCAACTCGCCGACCTGCTCGCCGCGTGGCGGCGGGCCGGGGTGGACGGGTTCCGGCTGCGTCCCGCCGTGCTGCCCGACGACCTGACCACGATCACCCGGGCGGTGGTGCCCGCGCTGCGGGACCGGGGCCTGTTCCGCGCCGGCTACCCCGGTGGCACGCTACGCGACCTGCTCGGTCTGCCCCGCCCGGCCAACCGGTACGCCGTCGCGGGCCCCCGCTGATCCCCGGAGAGAACCGATGCCCAAGCAGATCATCCTGGCCGCGCACTTCCCCGGCGTGAACAACACCACCGTGTGGAGCGACCCCGCCTTCGGCAGCCACATCGACTTCGCCTCGTTCGTCCACCTGGCCCGCACCGCCGAACGCGGCCGGTTCGACTTCTTCTTCCTGGCCGAGGGGCTGCGGCTGCGGGAACAACGCGGCCGGATCCACGACCTGGACGTGGTGGGCCGACCGGACACCCTCACCGTGCTGGCCGCGCTCGCCGCCGTCACCACCCACCTGGGGCTGGCCGGCACCCTGAACACCACCTTCCGGGAGCCGTACGAGCTGGCCCGGCAGTTGGCCACCCTGGACCACCTCTCCGCCGGGCGGGCCGCGTGGAACGTGGTGACCACCTCCGACGCGTTCACCGGGGAGAACTTCCGCCGGGGCGGCTACCTCGACCGGTCGCTGCGCTACGAGCGGGCCGCCGAGTTCGTCCGGGTCGCCCGCCGGCTGTGGGAGTCGTGGCCGGCGGACGCGATCGTCGGTGACCGCGCCGACGGCAGGTACGTCCGCGAGGCCGACCCGGGGGTCTTCGCCCACCACGGCGACCAGTTCGACATCGCCGGACACTTCACCGTGCCGCGTAGCCCGCAACTGCACCCGGTGATCCTCCAGGCCGGTGACTCGCCCGACGGCCGGGAGTTCGCCGCGTCCAGCGCCGACGCGATCTTCTCCCGGCACGGCACCCTGGCCGAGGGGCGGGAGTTCTACCGGGACGTGAAGGCCCGGCTGGCCCGGCACGGCCGCGCCCCCGACGACCTGAAGATCATTCCCGGGGCGACCTTCGTGCTCGGCGACACCGACGCCGAGGCGCAGGAACGGGCCCACCACATCCGCCGCCAGCAGGTCAGCCCACAGACCGCGATCCTGCTGCTGGAGCAACTGTGGAACCGGGACCTGTCCGGGTACGACCCGGAGGGCCCGCTACCGACGGAGGACCCGGCCACCGACGCCGCCGCGATCAGCCGGGGCCGGGCCGGCATGTACCCGGACCCGGTCGGCACCGCCCGGCGCTGGCGGGCGCTGGCCCAGGAGAAGAGGCTCGGCATCCGCGACCTGATCATCGAGGTCACCGGCCGGCAGTCGTTCGTCGGCACCCCGCAGCGGGTCGCCGAGCAGATGAACCACTTCGTGCAGTCCGACGCCGCCGACGGGTTCATCCTGGTGCCGCACCTGACCCCGGGCGGGCTCGACGAGTTCGTCGACCGGGTCGTCCCGCTGCTCCAGGAACGCGGCGTGTTCCGCACCGAGTACACCGGCACCACCCTGCGGGAGCATCTCGGCCTGCGGGCCGCCCGCCCGGTCACCCGGGTCGGTGCGGCATGACCGCCCCGCAGGCGACGCCGGTCACCGTCTGCCGGCTACGCCCCGACGACCCGGACGCGGTGACCCTGCGGGCGGCGATGACCGGGGAACTGCGCCAGCGGTACGCCGACCGCCCGTACGACCCGATCCACCTGCCCCCGGCCCGGGTGTTCCCGCCGGGCTCGGTGGCCTGGACGGGGGTGGCGTACACCGCCGACGCCACCCCGGTCGGGCACGCCGCGCTGCGCTGGTACGGCCCCGACCTGGAACTCAAACGGATGTACGTGGCACCCGCCCACCGGGGGCGGGGCATCGCCGACCAGCTCCTGGACGCCGCCCGGGAGGCGGCCGGGCAGCTCGGCGCGGGCCGGATCGTGCTCCAGACCGGCGACCGGCAGCCCGACGCGGTCCGCCGCTACGAACGCGCCGGCTACCGGCCGATCGCGGTCTTCCCGCCGTACGACGCGTTGCCCTACTCCCGCTGCTTCGCCCTGGTGATCCAGCCCGGCACCCGACGGAAGGCCCCGGTCCCGGCATGAAGTTCCTGCTGGTCACCCTGATCACCCACCTGCCGGACCCGGTCACCGGGCGACGGCGGAGCACCACCGAACGGTTCCGGGAGGTGGTCGACACCGCCGTGCTCGCCGAGGAACTCGGCTTCGACGGCTTCGGCGTCGGCGAACGCCACGAGCGACCCTTCATCTCCTCCTCACCGCCGGTGGTGCTCAGCCACATCGCGGCCCGGACCCGCACCATCCGGCTGTTCACCGCGGTCACCACGCTGAGCCTGCTCGATCCGGTCCGCGCCTACGAGGACTACGCCACCCTCGACCACCTCTGCGACGGCCGGCTGGAACTGATCGTCGGCAAGGGAAACGGCACCGCCCAGGCCCGACTGTTCGGCGTCACCGCCGAGGACCAGTGGGACCGCAACCGGGAGGGCTACGAGCTGTTCCGCCGGCTCTGGCGGGAGGACCGGGTCACCTGGTCGGGCCGGTTCCGGCCGCCGTTGACCGAGGCCGAGACCTGGCCCCGCCCGGTGCAGGAGACCATCCGGATCTGGCACGGTAGCGCCACCAGCCGGGAATCGGTCGACCTGGCCGCCCGCCACGGCGATCCGATCTTCTCCGCCAACGTCGTCAACCCGGTCGAGCCGTACGCGGAGCTGGTCCGCCACTACCGGCAACGGTGGGTGCACCACGGCCACGACCCGGCGGACGCCCTCGTCGGGGCCGGCACCGCCGGCTTCTACGCCGCCCGCACCTCGCAGGAGGCGGTCGAGACGTACCGGCCGATCTTCGACGCCCGGGTCGCCGCGTCCCGCCAGCTCGGCGTCGAGCCGGTCTTCCCCACCATCGAGGACGCCGTGGCCCGCAGCTCCCTGCTGGTGGGCAGCCCGCAGCAGATCGTCGACAAGGTGCTGCGTCAGCACGGGCAGCTCGGTCACGAGGTGATGCACCTGCGGGCCGACCAGGACGGGCTGACCGCCGAGGCCCACCGGCAGAGCCTGGAACTGCTCCAGGCCGAGGTGGCGCCGGTGCTGCGCCGGGAGATCCCCAGCCGTCCCTTCCGACCGCCGGCGTCCGCCGCCGAACCGCTCTGAGCAGAACGGGGAGACCCATGCCTACGACCGCCCTGTCCGTGCTCGACCTGTCCCCGGTGCCCGCCGGTGGCACCGTCGCCGACGCGTTGCGGCACACCGTCGACCTGGCCCGTCGGGTCGAGCAGTTCGGCTACCGCCGCTACTGGGTGGCCGAACACCACCTGGCCGCCGGAGTGGCCAGCGCCGCGCCGGTCGTGCTGATCGGGCAGGTCGCCGCGGCCACCAGCGTGCTGCGGGTCGGTTCCGGCGCGCTGCTGGTGGGGCACCGGACAGCCCTGTCGGTGGTGGAGGAGTTCGGCACCCTCGCCGCCCTCCACCCGGGCCGCATCGATCTCGGCATCGGCCGGTCCGGACCGCCCCGGGCCGACGCCACCCGGGAACCCGCCGCACCCGCCCCACCGCCGGTCGGGGCCCGGGTGGTCGACGGGCTGCTGATCCCCGCCCCGTTCTCCTACGCCCACCTCGCCGCCGCACCCCGGTACGCCCTCGCCACCGCGCTGCTGCACCAGGCCGGCGCGCAGCCACCCGGGTTCGCCGGGCAGCTCGACGACATTTTCGCGCTGCTGCGCGGTGACTACCGGGACGCCGACGGCCTCGACGCGCACGCCGTGCCGGGGGAGGGGGCGGACCTGCAGGTGTGGTTGCTGGGCAGCAGCGGCGGGGAGAGCGCCCAGCTCGCCGGGGCGCGGGGCCTGCCGTTCGCCGCCAACTACCACGTCAGCCCCGCCTCGGTGCTCGACGCGGTCGCCGCGTACCGGGCGGCGTTCCGGCCGTCGGCGACGCTGGCGGAGCCGTACCTGGTGGTTTCCGCCGACGTGGTCGTCGCCGACACCGACGCCGAGGCGCGTCGGCTGGCCACCCCGTACGGGCCCTGGGTACGCAGCATCCGCAGCGGTGCGGGCGCGATTCCGTACCCGAGCCCCGAGCAGGCCGCCGCCCTGCCGTGGACCGACGCCGACCGGCAGCTCGTCGCCGACCGGCTGGACACCCGGTTCGTCGGCGCGCCGGAGACGGTCGCCGAGCGGCTGCGCACCCTGCGCGACGTCACCGGCGCCGACGAACTGCTGGTCACCACGATCACCCACGACCACGCCGACCGGGTGCGGTCCTACCAGCTGCTGGCCAAGGAGTGGGCCCAGTCCGGCGACACCCGCCGGGTCGGCTAGCGCGACGGCTTGGCACCCCGGCCCGGGCGGGGACCACGGATCGGGGGTGTCCGGGTCGGGATGTCGGGTCAGGGGGTGTCGCCGGCAGGAGTCGGTTTCGTCCACCGCTGCGGCTTTCACCGCGGTCCGGTTATATTGACGCAAATCACTTACTGCTCTGGAGGTGCCCGACGTGAGAGTCCGTTCGATGGTGGCGGCAGCGGTCGCGGCGGGGCTCGCGGCCACCGGCGTCGGCACCGCGACGCTCGCCGGGGCCGTGCCGGTCGACCCGGCCCCGGCCGCCACGACCCTGGCCCTCGGCGACTTCGACTTCACCCGTCCACAGGTCGTGGCCACCGGCCTGACCGTCCCCTGGGGGATGGACTTCCTGCCCGACGGCAGCGCCCTGACGGCGCTGCGCAACTCCGGCCAGGTGCTGCGGGTCCGCCCCGGGCAGGTCCCGGAGCAGGTGGCCCAGATCTCCGGCGTGACCGCGACCGGCGAGGGCGGCCTGCTCGGCCTCGCGGTCTCCCCGGGGTACGCCCAGGACGGCTACGTCTACGTCTACCTCAGCACCGCCACCGACAACCGGATCGTCCGCTTCCGGCTCACCGCGCCGCAGACCCAGGAGCCGATCCTCACCGGCCTGGCCCGGTCCACCATCCACAACGGCGGCCGGATCGCCTTCGGCCCGGACGGGATGCTCTACGCCGGCGTCGGTGACGCGGGGCAGACCGCCAACGCGCAGAACCCGCAGAGCCGCAACGGCAAGATCCTCCGGATGCGGCCGGACGGGTCCGCACCGTCGGACAACCCGACGGCCGGCTCCCTGGTCTACAGCCTCGGACACCGCAACGTGCAGGGCCTGACCTGGGACGCCCAGGGGCGGCTCTACGCCGCCGAGTTCGGGCAGAACACCTGGGACGAGGTCAACCTCGTCGTGCCCGGCGGCAACTACGGCTGGCCGACCGTCGAGGGGCGGGCCGGCGACCCCCGATTCCGGGACCCGCTGCTGGTCTGGACGACGGCGGAGGCGTCCCCGAGCGGCGCGGCGGTCGCCGGCAACCGGCTCTTCGTCGCCGCCCTGCGCGGCACCCGGCTGTGGACCGTGCCGCTCACCGGCACCGGCGGGGTCGGCACCCCGACGGCCGAGTTGACCGGCGCGTACGGCCGCCTGCGTACCGTCGAGTACGGGCCGGACGGCTGGCTCTGGGTCACCACCAGCAACCGGGACGGGCGCGGCACCCCGGCGTCGACCGACGACCGCATCCTGCGCTTCCCGCCGAGGGACACCACCACCCCGTCCCCGACGGCCCCGCCGCCCACCACCACCCCGCCCACGACGACGCCTCCGCCCACGACGCCTCCACCGACCACGCCCCCGCCCACGACGCCGCCGGGTACCCCGCCGCCCGTCTCGTGCCGGGTCGTCTGGCAGCCCAACCAGTGGAGCGGTGGGTTCACCGCCGAGGTGTCGATCACCAATCTCGGCTTCCCGGTCACCAGTTGGACGTTGACCTGGTCGTTCGCCGCCGACCAGCGGATCACCAACGCCTGGAACGCGCAGGTCACCCAGTCCGGTGCCGCCGTGTCCGCCCGTAACGCCGCCTGGAACGGCAGCGTGCCGCAGAGTGGCACGGTCAGCTTCGGCGTCCAGGGCACCTCCGGCGCGAGCAACCCGCGCCCGGCCGCCTTCCAGTTCAACGGGGGCACCTGCCTGGCCCAGTGAGCCGCGACGGCACCGGTCCGGGTCACCCGGGCCGGCTGCCGCCCGCCGCGCCACCCGGGCCCGTCCGGGCCCGCCGCGCCACGCGGTCGCCGAGCGCACCGGCGTCGGTCGAACCGGGGCAATGTGCCGGATTCGCCGACGCCGGCCGTCGTTCCGGTGGAGCCTGCGAGAGACGCGATCGCGAACGGTGCGGCGGAACGGGGTGATCTTGAATCGAAGGTTCGTCGGGCTGCTGCTGGTGACCGGCCTGGTGCCCATGATCGAGGCCACCGTGCTGGTCGCCCTCGGATTCCGGGCCGCCGAGGGTGTCCCCCCGCAGCTCACCGCCCTCTGGCCGTATGACACCTACCACGACCTGCGGTGGCTCTACGTCTACCACCGGTCGTGGTGGGAGTTCCTGCTCTGGCTGGTCTACGTGCTGGTCGCCCGGGGCCTGTTCACCACCGGCCTGGTGCTGCTGGCCTGGCCGGCCGGGGTGCCCCGGCCGTCACTGGGGTGGCTGCTGCGCCGCAACGTCGTGCTCGGCGTGCTGGTCGGCGGGTTCGTCGCGCCCTGGGCCGCGATCTCGGTCGCGGCGTCGGTGGTCGCCCTGTCCTGGGTGCTGCTGGCGTCGCTGCTGCCGATGTTCCTGCTCGCACCGTTCCTGCAACGGGTGGCCGTGGTGGGGCACTGGTGGCGGGGGCTGCCGTCGATCTCGCTGGTCGGCTGGTCACTGCTGAACTTCGTGGTGCTCACCGTGGCCGGCGCGCTGTGCTGGGCGGCGCCCGGCTGGTGGACGGTGCCGGTGGCCGGGGTGGCGGGGGCGCTCAACGGGGTGCTGTGGAACCGGACCGTCCGGGCGGCGCTGCTGCCCTCGCGGGTGCGCTGGGCCCGGGTGCCGGTGACCCCGCTGGCGGCGCTGGTGGCCGTCGCCGTGCCGCTGGTCATCCCGCCGGTGACGGAACTGGTCCCGGGCAACGAGCAGTGGATCAGGACGGCGGTGCTGGAACGACCCCTGCCCGCCGCGGTCACCCACGCGGTGATCGTGCTCACCGGCTACGGCTCGGACTACGGCGGTGAGCAGCCGTCCGACCCCCGGGTGCAGCGCTTCTCCTACCGGGGGCTCGACCCCGACGGCAGGCCGCTGGCGTACGGGGCGGCGGACACCACCCGGTCGATGGCGGACAGCGTGGCGCTGCTCGCCCGACAGGTGGAACTGCTGCACCGGCGCACCGGACGGCAGGTGGCGCTGATCGGGGAGAGCGAGGGGGCGATGGTGGCCCGCACCTATCTCGCCCGGCAGCGCGACCCGGCGGTCGACATCCTCGTCATGTTCAGCCCGTTGATCTACGCCGGCCGGGCCTACTACCCGCCCCCGCACCACGACAGGGGGTGGGGGGTGGTCACGGGCTGGCAACTGCGGGCCATCTTCGGGCTGGCCGACGTCGGCGGCGGCCCGGACGAGCCGTTCATCCGGTCGCTGCTCGACGACGCGCCGTTCTACCGTAACCAGCTGATGTGTCCCGTGCCGGGGGTCCGGATCGTCGCCTTCCTGCCCACCGCGACGGCCACCGAGGCACCACCGGGGGAGTACAGCCGGATTCCGGTCTTCCAGATCCCCGGGGTGCACGGTGGCCTGCTGGACCGCAGGCTGCTCCAGGACCGGTTGATCGACTTCCTGCTCGGCAAGCCGATCGCCCACACCCGGGCCGAGTACCCGTTGATGCAGAGCTTCGCCGCCGCCTGGCAGGCGCCGCCCTTGCCGATCGCGGCGAACCCGGCCTGGGCGGGCAACCGGCAACCCGACCCGGCGTTCACCGGGAGGGTCTGCCTGCCGGCCCGCTGAGTGCCCGGCCGCCGCCGTCACCCCGCGAGCAGTTGGACGACGACCAGCACGGCGACCAGGTCCGGGCCGCGCAGCACCTGACGGACCAGGTCGACGGGCACCATCGCGAACGGGGTGTTCACCACCGCCCCGCCGTACTGCATGGGTGGGCGGGTGCCGGCCCAGAAGGCGGCCGTCACGACCCCGAGCAGCAGTACCGCGTCGAGCGGCACGGGGACCGGCCGCAGCGCCGGCAGGGTGGCCAGGTACCACACGGTGGCGCCGACAGCCGGCACGACGAGGTGCGTCAGCCGCAGCAGGGTGTCGTTGCCGCCGAGGGACCGCCGCAGGCCCGTCGACCGGCTCACCGCGCGCAGCCCGCCGGTGAGCCGACCGGTCGACAGGTACGCCAGGACCAGGTGCGCGGGACCCGCGACCGACGGCAGCGCCACCGCGACGGCGTACATGGTCAGCAGCGCCCCGGCCCAGCCGACGAGGGCGCCCCGGCGGCGTGACAGCCGGCGTACCTCCGCCTGGAGCAGCACCGCGAACCGGCCGCCGGCCCGGAAAGGTCGGCCGCGTACCAGGCCGATCGCGCGCCACCGGCGGCTCTCCACCAGCGCGGCGAGCAGCGACGGGTCCAGCAGCACGGCGGCGGTGGTGGCGGCGTTGGCGAACTGCGCCCCCGTGGTCAGCGCCGCCCGGTCCACCCGGGGCAGCCGCCGGTACGCCCGGCCGATCGACGCCACCGCGACCGGCAGCAACGCCAGGCCGACGGTGGCGGTGAGCGGCACCGGCGGCAGCGGGGGAGACCATCCGACGGCGTGCCCGAGCACCACCAGCACCGCGATCGTGGCTCCGACGGCGGGCAGTCCGACGGCGGGCAGTCGCGCCCAGCGGGGCGTGCCGCGGCCACCCTGGGCGACCACCGCCCACCCGGTCGCGGTGGCCCCGCCGCTGACCCCGGCCAACGCCGCCCAGGCCAGGTCGGCGGGGCGGTCGAGGCCACCGGCGACGGCGGCGGCCACCGCCAGCACGCCGGCGCCGACGGTGCCGCCGCCGACCAGGCCGCCGAACCGGGGGAGCAGCCACGCCCGCCGGTCCACCGGGGAGCTGACCAGCCATGCCTGGGCGGCCGGGGTGACCAGCAGCGGCCCGGTCAGCCGCAGGCCCCACCAGACGAGCCCCGCCCCCGCCGTCACGGCGGCGACGGCGATCCAGTACCTGTCGCCGGGATCGGTCCGGGCGACCTGCGGGGCCGCCAGGTGGTCGCGGATCGCGGCGACCGCGAACCAGCCGTACAGGGCGACGAACAGGACCACGACGTAGGCGTCGGTGAGCACCTCGCCCAGCGAGCCGGGATGGTGCCGGCGGCGGGCGCGGCGTAGCCGGGCCCGCAGCTGCCGGGGCGTGGGCCCGGCCACCGCCGGCGGGATGGTCCTGGTCGACGTCACCTCAACCGCCGATCTCGATCCGCCGGTCGGCGACCGCGTCGATCAGTTCGGTGTCGTGCGACGCCATCAGCACCGCCGTGCCGGTCGCCTTCTCCCGCAGCAGCCGCTGCGCCAGCCAGGCCCGGCCCCGGACGTCGAGGCGCTGCTCCGGCTCGTCGAGGACGAGCAGCCGGCGCGGGCGCACGAAGCAGGAGGCGAGGGCGAGGCGGCGACGCTGCCCGCTGGACAGCGTCGCCGGGAGCTGGTCGCGGGCTGGTTCGAGACCCAGCTCGGCGAGCACCTCCGCGACGGGTTCGGCGGTGCCGCCGTGGGCGTAGGCGAGCAGTTCGAGGTGCTCGACGACGGACAGGTCGGGGAAGAAGTCGATGTCGTCGAGGGCGGCGGCGATCGCCGCGCGGACCCGGGGGTCGGTCTCGTCGCAGCGCCGGCCGTCGAGCAGGACCTCGCCCTCGTCCGGGCGGTCCGCCCCGACGACGCAGCGCAGCAGGGTGGTCTTGCCGGAGCCGTTGGGCCCGACGACGACGGCGACCTGACCCGCGTCGAGCTGGAAGCGCACGTCGTCGAGGACGACCAGCGCGCCGAACCGGCGGGTCAGCCCGCGTACGGCAAGTGTGCTCACAACCGCCCACTGTCGCACGCGGGCCGGCACCCCCGCCGACCCGGCCCGCCGCAGCGGTCAGCCCTTCACGGCGCCGATCAGCACGCCCTTGATGAAGTGCCGCTGGATGAACGGGTACACCGCGACGATCGGGGCGACGGTGAGCACCACCACCGCCATCTTGATCGCCTCGGTCGGTGGCATGGACACCCCGGTGGTGCCGCCGGAGGTGTGCGGGGCCTGACCGGCCAGCAGGTAGCTCTGCAACACCCGCTGGATCGGGTACATGTCGTTGCGGTCGATGAACAGCAGCGCGTCGAACCAGACGTTCCAGTAGCTCACCGCGTAGAACAGTCCCACCACGGCGATGACCGCCCGGGACAACGGCAGCACGATCCGCAGCAGGGTACGGAAGTGGCTGGCCCCGTCGACCCGGGCGCTGTCCAGCAGTTCCTGCGGGATGCCCTGGAAGAAGCCCCGCACCACGACCAGGTTGAACACGCTGATCGCCGGCGGCAGGATCAGCGCCCAGATGGTGTCCTTGAGACCCAGCCCGGTCACCACCAGGTACTTCGGCACCAGCGGCGGGTAGACCAGGAACGGGATCAGGAAGTAGACCAGCAGCCAGCGGTAGCCGACCGAACGCGGCTGGGACAGCCCGTACGCGGCCAGCACGGTCACGGTCAACGCCAGCGCGCTGCCGATGACGGTGACCAGCGTGCTGATCCACAGGGCCCGGGTGACCGCCCCACCGGCGAAGATCGTCTCGTAGGCCGCGGTGTCGATGCCCCGGGGAATGACGACGAGACCGCCGGCCTCGGCGAGGGTCTCCCGGGAGGACAGGCTGGTCACCAGGATCACCCAGAGCGGGAAGAGCACGCTGAGCACGAGCAGGGCCAGGAAGACGGCCTTGAGCCCCTGGCCGATCCGGGTCGGTGGTTCCTCCCAGACCGGCCGGCGGTCGCGCCCCGCACGGGCCCTCGGTGCGACGGTCGTGGTCATTTCGAGTAGATCCCCCGTTCGCCGAGCAGGTGGGCGACCCGGTTGGCGGCCAGGATCAGGCCGAGCCCGATCGCCGCCTTGAACAGGCCGGCCGCCGCGCCGTAGCCGTAGTTCCCGGTGGCGATGGAGAAGTGGTAGACGAAGGTGTCGAGCACCTCGGCGGCCTGCCGGCCCACCGCGTCGCGTTGCAGCAGGAACTGTTCGAAGCCGACCGAGAGCGCGTCGCCCAGCCGCAGGATGAGCAGCAGAACGATCACCGGGCGCAGGCCGGGCAGGGTGATGTGCCACAGCCGCCGCCACCGGCCGGCACCGTCGGCCGCCGCCGCCTCGTAGAGGCTGGGGTCGATGGTGGACAGCGCGGCGAGGAAGACGATGGTGCCCCAGCCGACGTCCTTCCAGACCGCCTCGGCGGTGACCAGGATGATGAAGGTGTCCGGGTTGGTCATCACGTTCCACGGCTGCATGCCTGCCTCGCGCATGGTCTGCGCGAGCAGGCCGGCACCGCCGAGCATGGCGACGAAGAAGCTGACCACGAGCACCCAGCTGAAGAAGTGCGGCAGGTAGACGACGGTCTGCACGAAGCCGCGCCACCGGCGGGAGAGCAGATTGTGCAGCATGATCGCCAGGAAGATCGGCAGCGGGAAGAAGAAGACCAGCTGGAACGCGGTGATCGCCAGGGTGTTGCGGAGCGCGTCCCAGAACGCCGAGTCCTCGAACAGCAGCTGGAACTGCCCGAAGCCGATCCAGTTGCTGCGTGCGAACGCCTGCAACGGGTTGTCGCCCAGGTAGGGGTTGTAGTCCTGGAAGGCGATGACGTTGCCCAGGATCGGCAGGTAGCTGAAGACCAGCAGGACGAGGAACCCGGGCGTCACCATGACCAGCAGTTGCCAGTCCCGGGCGAGCCGGGTGCGCAGCGGTACCCGGCGACGGCGGGCGGGGCGGCGATCGCGCCCCGCCCGGGTGGGTCCGTCGGGCCGGGTCCGGTCGGACCCGGCCACGACGGTGGTGTCGCGAGTGGTCATCGCCCGGCCTTGGGCAGGGACTTGGCGAGCAGTTCCCGCGCTTCCTCGCCCCCGTTGGCCTTCCACTCCTGCACGATGGCGTCGGCGTCGGAGAGCGGCCGGCGACCGCGCAGCACGTCGGTGAACTTGTCCTCGGTGGGCACCTGGTTGGCCTTGTACGCGGCCGGCATCTCCAGCTTCACCCCGTCCCAGGGGTCCTTCTCCAGGTACTTCACCATGGCGTTGGAGTAGGTCAGGAGGTCCGGCACGTAGTTCGGGGTCTCCGGGTACGGGCCGATGGTGGGGTTGCGTCCGCTGATGAAGAAGTACTGGTTGGCGATCTCCTTGAACGCCAGGTCGGTCTTGACCGGCCCGTTCGGCGTGCTGGTGTGGTGCTTGCCCGCCAGCCCGTAGTCGCGGAGCTGCGCCTCCTGAGAGCCCAGCGGCGCGGAGCACCAGTTCATGATCCGCAGCAGCTCCTCGACGCGCTCCTTGCCCACCCCCTTCTTGACGAAGGTGAAGGAGATCGGCTCGTCGTCGCCCCAGACCAGGGGGTCGCCGCCGGTGGCCGAGAAGACCGGCACCGGCTGGATGTTCAGCTTGGGGTTGACCTTCTGGTGCTCGGCCTGGGCACCCTGCCAGAAGCCCACTCCGTTGCGGGTGAAGACGATCGCGCCGTTCTTGGCGAACAGTTGGGCGCTGTCCGCGCCCTTGCTGGCGATGATCTCGGGGTGGACCAGACCGTCCTTGTAGATCTTGGCCATCACCTCCAGCGCCTGCCGGTACTCCGGGGTCTCGTACTTGAACTCCGGGGTCCCGTCGGCCTTCAGCCGCCAGCCCTGCTTGGCGGCCGGCACCCGGTGGTACATCTGGATCATGTCGAAGACGTTGTCGAACGCCCACACCTTCTTGGCCGGGTCGGTGACCTGCTTGGCCACGGTGAGCAGGTCGTCGAGCGACGCCGGCACCGCCAGCCCGCGCGCGTCGAGCAGATCCTTGCGGGTGAACAACGCCCAGGGGAACGGTCCGTCGGTCGGGTTGGGCACGGCCATCAGCCGCTCGTTCCACAGCGAGTTGCGCCAGGCGCCGGTGGGGAACGAGGCCAGCATCGGGTACGCGGCGACGGCGTCGCCCTTGAGGTGGTCGGTGAGGTCCTCGAAGAGCACCTTGATCGCCTCGGAGAAGCGCGGGATCTTCTGCACCTCCCAACCGGGCACGCAGAGCAGCTCCGGGACGTCCCGGGCACCGAGCATCGCGTTGAGCTTGTCGGCGTAGGTGTTGCCGTCCTGGATGGTGAAGTTCACCGGCGTGCCCAGCTCCGCGTTGACGGCCTGGAGGTAGCTGTTCTGGGCGACCCCGGGTGGGGCCGGACCCCAGGCCGGGGTCATCGCGGTGATCTCCTTGCCGCTGGTGCCGGGCCGCTCGGTGATCGCGTCGACAAGGGCGGACGGGTACTTCGTGTAGCCGTCGGGCACCGGTCGGGTGCCGATGATGTCGGGCTTGATGCTCGGGGCGAGGTCCTTGTGCGTCGGCAGCAGGCTGGCGTAGGAGTCCAGGTTCTGCGCGGCGCCGGAGCCGGCCGGCTTCTCGGAGCACCCGGCGAGCAGGGGGCCGCCGGCGATGGCGGCCGTGCCGAGGCCGACCAGGCCGAGGAAGTGGCGGCGCGAGGCCGTCGAGCCGGGTTGCTGGGGTGTCATCGGTCCCCCCTTGGAAAGGGCTGGTGGTGGATTCGCAGGTGGAAGTGGAGCTAGTTGGTCTGGATGTTAAACAAACTAATGGACGGCGGGAGATTCCGACAAGAGGCATCGACGCCCGCCGTGCCGCCCGGCGACCGGCCGCCCGTGCCCGGCGACCGTCGCGCCGAACCGCCCCGGGCACACCGCGCGGACGCCGTGGCCGCTGCGTAGGCTGCCCGGATGAGCGCACCGTCCCGCATCCTGGTCTACGGGGTGTACGGCGCGGGCAAGTCCACACTCGCCGCGGACCTGGCCGACCGGCTGGGCCTGCCCTGGCACCCCGTCGACGACCTGCTGTGGCTGCCCGGCTGGGTCGAGGTGCCGGTGGCCGAGCAACGCACCCGGATCACGCAGATCTGCCAGGGCGAGCGGTGGATCATCGACGGGGCCTACCACGGGTGGCGGGACGTGCCGCTGGCCCGCGCCGACCTGGTCGTCGCCCTGGACTACCCGCGCTGGCGATCCTTCGGGCGGCTGCTGCGCCGTACCGTCAGCCGGCTGGTGACCGGCGAGGTGATCTGCAACGGCAACCGGGAGACGCTGGGCAGCGTGCTGTCCCGGGACTCGATCCTGGTCTGGCACGTCGGCGCGTTCGGGCGGGCCCGCCGGCGGATGCGGGCCTGGCAGGCCGACCCCACCGGGCCGCCCGTGCTGCGCTTCGACTCCCCGGCGGAACTGGACCGCTGGGTGGCCGGCCTGCCCCGGCAATGAGCGCGGCCCACCCGCGCCCGGCCGGGGTCAGCGCTGCGGCACGGGGCCGTTGTCGACGAACCGGAACACGGTGGTCAGCGGGGCGTCGCCCAACTCCTCCAGGATCAGCCCGCGTCGGCTGGAGAACTGGAGATACGCCGAGTTGTTGCTGATGGCGTAGGTCCGCTGGCCGCCGTCCGTGCCGTCGACCACGATCGAGAACAGCTGCCGCGGTTCCGTCGGCGCGCACGGAGCCCCCACGACGGTGAGCGGCTGGGAACCCGACGACCTGACCTGCCAGCAGGCGAGGTCACCGTCGGCGTCCGGTTCGGCGGTACGGACCAGGTAGCCGCCGGACCCCTGGGGTACGAAGACGAACAACCGCCGCCCCTCGTCGCCGTCGACCTCACCGAGGCGGCCGTCGTCGAGCAGGGACACCGCGCCCTCCGCCGCCGTGGACCGGACCAGGGCGAACCGGCGCTGCCCGAGCCGCAACGGATCGGCGGACGCCGAACCCTGCGGCGTACCCGATGTGGCACCCGTCGCGCCGGGCGTCGGCCCGCCGGTGGCCGGGGTACGCGGAGTCGGGCCGGTGGACGGGGTCGCCGTGGGCGGCACCGACGTCGTGGCGGTGGGCGGGCCGGCGGGCACGGTGGCCTGCGGCGGGCCCGCCAGACGGGCCACGGCGAAACCGGCCCCCAGCGCCCCCAGCACGGCGACCCCCACCGCGGCCGTCGCGACGTGCCGCCGTCGACGCCTGCGGTCGCCCCGCCGACGGACCTCGGCGACGGTGACGAGCCGACCGGTCCGCCCGGCGTGCCGGGCCAGCCCCCGCAGGGCGTCGTCGAGCATGTCGTCAGACCCCATGGCCCCTCCCCGCCGTCGTCTGGTGTCCGTCCCCGCCCAGGTACCCGGCCAGGCCCCGACGGCCCCGGGCCAACCGGGTCTTGACGGTGTTCGGATTCGCCCGGGTCTCCGCGGCGATCTCGGCCACGCTGAGGCCGACCAGATGGTGCAGCACGATGGCCCGGCGCTGCTCGCCGGGGATGCGCCGCAACGCCTCGACCAGCACGACGTGATCGACCGAGACCGGATCGACCTGCTGGGCGACCGCCTCCCGGCGGTGGGCACGCACCCGGTTCACCGTCTTGCGCCAGGCGCTCACCGCGATCCGGTACGCCACCTTGCGCACCCACGCCTCGGGGCTGTCGCACTCCCGCACCGTCGACCAGCGGGCCCAGGCACGGGCGTACGCCTCGGCCACCGCGTCCTCGGCCTCGGTACGGCTGCCGACCATCGCGTACACCTGCCCCAGCACCCGTTGGGCCGACGAGGCGTAGAACGCGTCGAACTCCTCGGCGTCACGCATCGATCACGCTCTCCACCCACCCGGTCGCCTCTGGTCCCGTCCCACCCGGGGCACGGCCCGCCCTGCCCAGCTCCGCCCGCCTCTGTCGCTCCCCGTTCCGGTCGGGTCGGTCGGGAGCACGGCTCCCGACCGACCCGACCGGCCCACCGTCACCGGTCGGCAGGTGCCGGCCCGTTGTCGGTGAACCGGAAACTGCTCGTCGGCGGGGCGTCACCCAGCTCCTCAAGGATGAGGCCGGAGCGGGCGGAGGTCCGTAGGAACGCCCCGGCGCTGCTGATCAGGTACGACGGAGTGCTGCCGGTCGCCGCGAAGATCTCGAACTGCTGGCGCGCGTCGTCGCTCCGGCAGGTGGCGGCCCGCACCACCAACGGCTGGCTGTCGCCTGGATTATGCACCCGCCAGCACAACGGGCCGTCACTGGTCCGGGCGTACGCCTTGACCAGGTACTTTCCACCGCCCAGCGGGGTCGGCACGAACAGTTGCCGACCCTGGTCGTCGTCGACCTCGGCCAGCCGACCGGAGTCGGTCAGCGACAGGCCGCCCTCGAACGAACCGACCCGGACGATCGTGTACTGCCGGGTGCCGGTGAACCCGCGCGGGGCGGAACTCGTCTTCGGCGGGGTGGCCGACAGTCCCACCGCCACGGCCGCCGGGTTCCGCTGCGGCTCGGCCGCAGGCGCGTCCGCCCCGGGCCGCGTCTGGGCGCAGGCCGCAAGCGCCCCGGTCAGGGCCAGCAACCCGACGCCCGCGAGCCATCGTTTCGTCGACATCGTCCGCTCCTTCTGGTGGGGGATCGCGGTCGGCGTACCGGCCCGGTGGTCGCCGCCGGTACCCGACTCACCCCTCAGGACGTCCGGAACGGCCCCCCGGTTTCACCGTTCGCCACGATCTTCTCCCTGGCGCCGGCTCAGCTGCCGGGGGACGGGCGGTGTTCGACCGGGGAGTTTGGGATGCTGGGCCGGTTCGGCTACCGACCCGAAGGGACCTCCCGATGGCAAAGGTCATCTCCACGCTGTTCATCTCGGCCGACGGCGTGGCCGAGATCGACCCCGACTGGCACTTCCCGTACTTCGACGACAACATGGGGCGGGCCGTCAGCGCGGACTACGACGCCGCCGACGTGCTGCTGCTGGGCCGGGAGACCTACGACAGCTTCGCCGGGGCGTGGCCCGACCGGGAGGCCGCCGGCGGCGACGACGCGCCCTTCGCCAAGCAGCTCGGCGACCTGCGCAAGGTGGTCGTCACGCGGCAGGCGAGGGAGCTGCCCTGGCGCAACTCCGAGGTGCTCGACGGCGATCTCCTCGACGTCGTCGCCGCGCTGCGCGACGACCCCGGAATCGGGGGCGTTCTCATCCCCGGCTCGATCTCGGTGGTGCAGCAGCTGCTCGCCGCCGGGCTCGTCGACGAGTTGCGGCTGCTGGTGCACCCGGTTGCGGCGCGCAAGGGCCGCAGGCTGTTCGACGACGGGGACACCCCGTACCACCTGCGGGTGACCACGACCGAGGTGTACCCGACCGGGGTGATCCGGGTGATCTACGCGCCGACCGACGCGCCGGCGGCGGTCGGCTACGACGAGGCCAAGGAGCAGTTGGCCGCCGCGGAGTAGCCTCCCTGCCGGTGGCGCCGTCCGTCGTGACGCACGACAGGCGTGCCGGGTCAGCCGGTGGCGGCGGGCGGGTGCGGGTCCAGCTCGGCGGCCGTGACGGCCCCCCGCGCCCGCAGCCAGCCGACCAGCTCGGTGGCGCCACGCCGGACGGCCGCGTCCAGGGCGGTGCGGTGCTCCCACGGCGGCACCCGGTTGAGCCGCGCGCCGCGTGCCCACAGGTATCCGGCGCAGGACTGCCGCCCGCCGTGGCACGCGCCCCAGAACGCCCAGTCGATCTCGTCGGTCGACGGCGGGGTGCCGCCGGTGAAGGCCCGTTCCACCCGGTCGTGCAGACCGAGCGTCGCCGCGTCGACGAGGGTGGTGCTGGCCCCCCGGACGACCAGCCGGTACGCCGCCCGCCACTGGCCGAATGCCCGCGCGTTCGCCAGCGGCGTGCCGTCGGCGATCACGCTCCCGGGAGCTTCGATGTCCGCGCCGGCGTCCAGCAGCGCGTCGACGACGTCCACGTCGTCGCAGCTGGCCGCCCAGTGCAGCGGGGTCTCCCGGTGCGGCCCGGCGAACCGGGCGTCGACGTCGGCACCGGCGGCGACCAGGGCGGCGACGGTGGCGGCACCGCGCGGAAACCGGCCCGGCCAGTCGGTGGCCACGTGCAGCAGGCTACGGACCCCGCCGACCCGGTCCGCGATGCGCCAGGCGGCCAACCCCGGGTGCGCCCCGAGCAGCGACCGCAGCCGGGCGAGGTCGCCGTCGCGGATCGCCCCGGTCACGGCGACCGCCAGCGGATCGTCGGCAGCGAGCAGCGGCGGATCACCGGTCATCTGCGCGACCCTACCGGTCGCCGCCCCGCAGCCGCTGGCGTGCCCTGCCGGCCGGGCCGGGGCTCATCGCACCGCCGATCGGCAGCACGCGGACGCCCTCGCCGGGCAGGTCGCGGCCACGCCGTACGGCCAGCGCCTCGACCGCGCCGCGGTCGCTGACCCCCTCGACGAGCACCACCGTGGTCAGCCCGTCACCGGCGAGCCGGCGGGCGAGCACGGCGGCCTGCGCCGAGTCCCGGATTCGCCGGGGGCGGTCCGGCCGGTCATCGCGGGTGCCGGTCCTGCGGCCCGACCGGCGCGGTGAACCGGAGCTGCCACCGGGCGCCGTACCGGCTGAGGCGCACCACCGCCAGGGGGGCGACGTCCAGCCGGGGCAGGGCGGCCATCGGCAGGCCGAGCGCGTGCACGACCGCCACCCGGACCACCATCGGATGGGTCACCGCGACGATCCGCCGGCCCGGCCCGAGCCGGTCGTCGAGCCAGCCTGCGACCCGGTCGCGCAGCGCGGTGAGGGACTCCCCGCCGTGCGGCGTCGCCCCGGGCGTCTCCCACCACTGGCGCAGCGCCCCGGGCTCCCGCGCCCCGACGTCGGCCAGGCTGCGTCCGGCCCAGTCGGCGTAGTCGCAGTCGGCCAGCGCGGCCTCGACGGTGGGCCGCAACCCGAGGGCGTACGCGGTCTGCACCGCCGCGGTAGCCGGGCTGGTCAGGCAGGTGTCCACCGTGCCCAGTGGCCCGGTCCGCCCGTGACCGGCCAGGGCGAGAGCGGCCTGTCGACCGCCCTCGTCCAGGTCGTCGTCGCCCGCGCCGAACACCGCCCGCCGCAGCGCGCCGGTGTGGGCGTGGGCGACCAGCCGCAGGCTGGTCGAGGTCACGGGCGGGCCGGTGTGCCCTGACCGGTCAGCGGCTCGCGGGCCTGGTCGCCGGGGCGCGGCGCACCCTTGGGACGTCGGCTCATCAGCGCGCTGAACAGCAGACCGATGGCGGTCCACAACACCACCTGGGTGCCGAGCGACGCCAGCCGGAAGGTCCACAGCAGCGTTGCCGGGAAGTCGTCCGGCACCTCCTGGAACGAGGGCAGGACGACGTACCCGACGCCGGCGACCAGGACGAACCCGCCGAGGGCCGCGCCGTACCGTTGCCAGGGCGGCGCGTCGGCGCGGACCGACCGGTAGCCCAGGGTGCCCGCCCAGACCGCCACCAGGCCGAGCACCACCAGCGCCAGGTAGGCGACGGTGCGCTGGTCGATGGTGTCGGGGTTGCCGACCGCCGGGGGATTGGCCGGGTACTTCCCGAACGGCACGAGCACCACGCCGAGCAGGGCACCGCCCGCCAGCAGCAGCGCCGACCGCCCGTCGTCGGCGGCCGGGAAACGTCGGCGCAGCAGCGCGTACGCGGTCGCCAGCAGGCCGCCCATCGCCGTCCCGAACAGCCCGGTGGCCAGGAACAGGCCGAACCGCTGCCCGTCCCGGCCGACCAGGTCGTCGTCGTGGTGGTCGTCGGCCACCGGCCCGGTGTGGGTGGCGGCCTCCTCGATCGCGATGGCCGCGTCGATGCGCGGTTCACCGACGAGGTAGCCGAAACCCCCCGCGAGCAGACCGGCGACGAGGCCGGCGAGCAACCCGCGGATCAGGACGGTGACGAAGGTGGGTGGGTTGTGGGCAGGGCTCAGTGGCACGGGACACCGAGCAGGTGCCGGCCGTCGTGCATCAGCTCGTGCAGGAACATGCCGCTGCGCGAGACCGCACCCTGGTCGAACGCGACCAGGTAGGTGAGCAGCAGGAGTACGCCGACGACGGCCAGGGCCGCCCACCACAGCCGGGTGGAACCGACGGGGTGCACCAGCGGCTGGGCAGGAGTGGGACTCGACATGGGATCCGAACCTTCCCGGGGATGACGCGTCCCCATCGCAAGGCTGCGGACGACCGAGCGTCCTGGCTCGCGGGCCCGTCGACGACGGAACCGCTCACAGTGGCGCGACCGCGCCGGATTCTCACCGGCTTACCTCGCGACGCCGCAGATAGTGGGTCGACCGTAACGGCGCGACCCCCGGCCGGTCAATCGTCACCCCGGAATGTGACGTGCCGGCCGGGGCTCGGCACGTCACCCGCCGGCGGACGCGGGGGCACCGGGGGCGGTGCCCCGAGGGCGTCGTCGGGCCGCCACGCCCAGGGCGACGTCGACGACGAGGAAGGCGAAGAGACTCAGCCCGAGCAGCGGCAGCGCCCAGCCGATCGACGCCACCACCGGTACGCCGACGAGCACCGCCCACCACGGCAGGCCCCGTACGCCACCCCGGGGCGGCGCGGTGCCGGTGCGGGCCCGCCGGTCCGCCCGGGTGGGCCGGCGCTGCCACCACATCCGGTAGCCCCAGACGATGACGCAGAGCAGCCCGAGGGCCAGCGCGGCGAGCAGGATCTGGTTGACCGGGCCGAGGAGCACCCCCATGTGGGCCTGGATGCCGAGTCCACTGAGCTGGGCCAGCACCGGCCAGTCGGCGAAGTCGCTGCGGGCGGTGACCGTCCCCGTGGTGGGATCGACGGCGACGCGGTTCTTGGCGACCGGGCAGGTGTTGTCGACCTGGGTGACCGTCCAGGCCGAACCCGGCGCGCCGGGGGCGATCTCGACCGGGCCGGCCAGTCCGGCCGTCCGGGCGGCGGTCAGCACCCGGTCGAAGGCGGCCGACTCGACCACCCCGCCGGCCCCGGCGGCACCGTGGTGCCCGCCGCCGGTGTCGGTCGGGTCCGCTCCGGCGGCGAGGGCGGTGGAGAGCTGCGGGGCGCGGGCGTCGAGCGCGTCGAGACCGGCGCCGAAGTTCGCCCCGGCGTACCGGGACCAGGTCAACCCGGTGGCCGACAGGAACAGCAGGCCGACGGTGAGCCAGATCCCGGTGGTGGCGTGCCAGCTCCGGGTCCGGCGTACCCCACGGGCGGCGGTCAGGTCCGGTACGAGCAGGTGCCGCGCGGTGGCCCGGGACGCGCGGCGGCGACGCCACCACAGCACCACCCCGCCGAGCGCGAGCACCCACAGCCAGCTCGCGGCCAGCTCCGAGTAGTGCCTGCCGACCACGCCCAGGTGCAGGTTGCGGTGCAGGTCGTCCAGCCAGGTGGTGGCCGGTGTGGACCCGAACCAGGTGGTGAGCTGCCCCTGCACCCGGCCGGTGTACGGGTCGACGTACACGGTGTGCTGCCTGTCCGCCAGCTCCGGCACCGTGAACACCACCCTCGTGGTCCGGTCGCCCGTGCCGGGCTGCACCGCGCTGACGCTGCCCTCCGGGTGGGCGTTGCGGGCTGCCCCGACCTGGTCGGCCACCGGCACCGGGCGCTCGCCCGCCTGCGTCACGGTCAACACCTCGCCGTAGAGCGCCGCGTCCAGCTGCGGGGCCACCGTGTAGGCGAGCCCGGTCAGCGCGGCGACCACCAGGAACGGCGCGACCAGGACGCCGGCGTAGAAGTGCAGCCGCAGCAGCAGCGCGCCGAATGGGGACCCGCCCCGGGCCGGCCGGGCGGGTGGGGCGGCGGACGGCGTGGGTTCCGGCCTCGGCGGGTCGGACAACTCAGTGACAGACATGTTCATCCGATCAGATGTGTCGGGATGTACCCGATGGTCGACCCGTGCTCGCGGGTCAGCCGGTGTGCTTGCGGTCGGCGTCGCCCGGTGAGGTAGTCGCGGCGAACGTCCCCGCGGTTCCCGGAAGATGTCCGGACGGGACGGCGACGTCACCTGTCCACGGCGGAGCGCACGTCGCGGCGGCGGACCGGCGCGGGCCGCGACCGCCTGCGGCGTACGGCGGTGAAGCGGTGGGGGCGCGCAGCCGGACCCGCCGGTGAGCAGCGGAGGGTGGCCTCAGGGGCGCGGCGACCGGCGTCGCCGACGCAGCACGGCCGCCGCCGCCAGCAGGACGACCACCGCGCCGCCGGCGGCACCGGCGACGGTGGCCCGGCCACCGCCGCGCCCCGGCGCGGGCGCGGCGGTCGGCGCGGACGACGTGGTGGGCGGGTCGGGTGACGGCGCGGCCGGACCGGCCGGGTCGGCCACGGTGAACGGGTACGACCCCTGCACCGGGTGCCCGTCGGCGGAGACCACCCGGTACGCGACGGTGTACGTCCCGTTGGGCAGGGGACCGGTCACCCGGACGCTTCCCGTCGCGCCGGAGACCACCGGATCACCGGTGGGGACGCGCCGTTTCGTCCCGTCGGTGAGCACGATGGTGGTGAACGTCGGGTCGAGCCGTGCCAGGAACTCCAGCGTGATCGTGGTGGGCGCGCGGGTCAGCGTGGCGTCCCGGGCCGGTGAGGCGGACCGCAGTCCGTTGTGCGCCCGGGCCGGCGTGGCGGCCACGAACAGGGTCAGGACGCCGGCCAGCAGCGCGGCGGCGAACCGGCGGGACGGTGACGTGGTCGTCATGGGCCGGCTCAGCCCAGGACCTGCTGGCCGATCCACCCGCCGGGCGGACAGCCGGGCGGGACGGCGAAGACGGCGGAACCGATCGGCGTGGTCCACTCGTTGAGCAGGTCCCGGTCGGCGAGTCGACGTTGGATGGGCAGGAACTGGGCGGTGACGTCGGCCTGGTACGAGGCGAAGATCAGGCCACTGTCGGCGTGCCCCTGCGGGGTGGGCGTGCCGTCGTAGTTGTACGGACGGCGCAGGATCTTCAACCGGTCGTCGGTGACGCGGGCCCGGGTGAGGTGGGAGAAGTCGGGGATGACGGTGAGCCCGTCGTCGCCGACGGCGGCGAAGTCGGGTTCGTCGTGTTCGCCGGTGCCGGTGAGCGGGGCACCGGTGTCGAGCCGACGGCCGACGGCGAGTTCCCGGTCGGTACGGCCGAGCAGGTCCCAGGTCTCCAGGTTCATGCTGATCCGGCGGACCACCAGGGTGGTGCTGTCGCGCAGCCAGTCCGGACCGTCGGGCACCCAGACGGCGGTGTCCAGCGCGACGCCGGGACGGGGGTTGGCGGTGCCGTCGAGCTGGCCGAACAGGTTGCGTTGGGTGTGCCCGGCGGGTTCGACGCCGGGGCTGCGCCGGAAGCCCTGCTGCACCCAGCGGACGGTGGCGAAGGGCCGGCTGTCCTTGACCAGCACCCGTTGGGCGTGCGCGACGGTGACCGCGTCGTCGGCGCAGATCTGCACCAGCAGGTCCCCACCGGACCAGGCCGGTTGGAGCCGGTCGATCCGCAACGCCGGCAGGTCGGCCACCGACGCCGGCCGTCGGTCGTCGACGCCCGCTGCCCGGTAGAGGCCGGGACCGAAACCGAAGGTCACGGTCAGCCGCGCCGGCAGCAGCCCGAGTTCGGCCTCGGTGTCGGCCAGCGCCGGCCGGCCCTGGGTGAGCCGGGCGGCGTCGTCGCTGAGCAGCCGCAGCAGCCGGCCCAGCGCCGCCCGGTCGGTTCCCGGTCGCAGGGTGAACGCGACGAACGCGGCGTGGGCCTGCGGTTCGGTGGCCACCCCCGCCTGCCGGGGCCCGTGGAACGGCTCGACCAGGCCGCCGACGGCCGCCACCGGACTCGGCTGCGGCGCGGCCGGCACGTCGGTCGGTCCGTCCCGCCCGGCGACGACCACCGCGCCGCCGGCCAGCGCGCCCCCTGCGGCCAGTGCCCCGCCGGCGAGCAGGCCACGCCGGCTCACCGCACGGACGCCCGGGTGTCCGGTCACGACGCCGGGCCGGTCGTCGGCTGTCCGCTCGTGTCCGGCATGGGCGCGCCGTGGCCGGGGGCGTAGCTCTCCTGCGCCCCGGTGAACGGCTTGGCCACGGCGGTGAACTGCTGGGTCCGGCCGTCGGCGAAGGTGAGGGTCACGGTGACCTCGTCGCCGGCACGCACCGGCTGGCGGAGGTCCATCAGCATCAGGTGGTCGCCGCCGGGCTCCAGCACGTGGGTGCCCTTCGCCCTGATCACGATGCCGCCCTGCTTCTGCCGCATGACCATCTTGCCGTCCTGCATGGTCATCTCGTGTAGTTCCAGCGCCGACACGGCGGTGGTGGCGCCGGTGAGCGTGACGTCGGCGTCGCTGTCGTTGACCAGCGTCCCGAAGGCCGCCGTCATGCCCTTGTCGGCCGCCTTCACCCACGGGTCCCGGACGCCGATCACCCCGGCGGACGCGCTCGCCGGTGCCGAGGGGCTCGCCTGGGCGTCCGACGCCGGGTCGGCCGGGCCGCAGCCGGAGGTGCCGACCGCCAGCAGGGCGGCGGTGACGGCGGCGAAGACGGCTGAGGCACGTCGATTCGCGCCGAGTGGACCGGTGGGACGCATGGGTTCTTCCTCCGTTGTGCTGATGCTCTGTCCCGTTGGTCGGTCACCGGTCACCGAAAGTTCCGGCCGGTCGGGATTGTGCCCTTGCGGGTGAACGGGCGGGCCGTCCCGCCGTCGCGGGCCGTCGCCGCTTCGCAGGGCGGCGGCACTGGGCCGGACGGCGTCCGGGTCAGGCGGCCGACCGGTCGCGGGTCCGCGCCGAGCCCGGGTGCGGCGGCAGCAGGCGCAACGTCGGGGCGGCGGCGGGCACGTCGTCCGCGCGCAGCCGCCAGGCGGGCCGGTCACCCCGGCCACGCCCCGCCGGGCCGTCGGGCCACAGCCGGGGCCGGGACAGCGCGACCACGATCAGATAGCCGGTGAGCAGGAACCCGTGACTGACCAGCCGGGTCGGCTCCACCCGGCCGGTGACCAGGTCGTTGGCCGAGAGCAGCACGAGCGCGGCGACGAAGGCGCTCAACATCGGCAGCAGCCCTCCGGTCGGGGTGCGCCGGGCGGCCACGAAGAGGAAACCCGCACCGACGGCGATGTTCCACGCGGCCGACTCGTGCCACAGGTGCCCGGACGCCAGCGTGTCGAGCGCCCCGTGGGCGTGCCCGGCGGCCGGGCCCCGGCCGACCTGGGCCAGCCCCAGCACCAGTTGCAGAGCGCCGATGAGGGCCAGCCCGGTGCGCAGGCCCGGCACGAGCCGGTCCCGCAGCCGGCGGGGGACGGGGAGCGCGGCCAGCACGACGTCGGCGAGATCGGGACCGGCCGTCGCGCCCCTCGGCTCCGGCCCTGCCACGGCGGCGGGCGTCGACCGGAGCCGGCCGGGTGTGTCGACCGTCGGGTCGCAGCGGTCGGCGGTGGAGAGCGTCAGGCGGGACCGCCGGGTCACCGTGGCGGCCCGGTCACACCAGAGCCGGCAGCCCGCGCACCCGTCCAGGTGCGCGTCCGCCGCGATCCGCTCGGCGGGGGTCTCCTCGCCGTCCAACTGTGCCGACAGGATCTCCCGCCACTGCTCACACCCCATGTAGGGGTAGTCGGCCGGCGGGGCGTGGTGGTTCCCGTAGCCTCTGCCCGGGCACGGCCGCGGCCCGGGCCGGCGGGTCAGCCGGCGGCGCTTCCCGGCCGGCGACGGATCGCCTGGGGGTTCCCCTCGACCGCCGCGACGAGATCCTCGCGGGCCCGGGCGACCCGGGACCGGATGGTGCCGACCGGGCAGCCGCACACCTCCGCCGCCTCGGCGTAGGACAGGCCGATGACCTGGGTGGCGACGAACGCCTCCCGCCTGTCGGCGGGCAGGGCCAGCAGCAGGTCGTTGAGGACCACCTCGCCGTCGAAGCCGCTGCCCCGGGTGTCGGGCGTGTCGTGCCACTCGGACAGCGGCACCGTACGCGGACGTGAGGTGGCGGCCCGGACGTGGTCGACGGCGGTCCGGCGGGCGATGCCGAGCAGCCACGTACGGGCCGACGAACGGGCGGCGAACGACGGCAGCGACCGCATCGCCCGCAGGTACGTCTCCTGGGTGAGGTCGTCGGCCTCGGCCGGGCTGATCAGGTGCGCGACGAACCGTCGTACGTGCTGCTGGGTCGCCCGGATGAAGCGGCCCGCGGCCTCCCGGTCACCCCGGCCGGCGGCCAGCGCCCACGCGGTGATCTCCGCGTCGTCGTCGCCCACCTGCCACCTCCGTGTCCGGTTCTGCCGCCTGCTGTGCTCCGTCGTCGTCCGTCAACGGTAACGACGGGGTGTAGTAGGTCCCGGGTGAGCGTACGGCATACCCGGCGTCGTCTCCGCCCACTGGTACGGACGGGAGGCGGCGGCGGATCAGCCGTACCGGGGTCGGGGCCGGAGGCCCACCGTGACCAGCCGGGCACGGGGTGCCGAGCCGTGGACGAGTTTTGATCATCCTGACTCCAGGTTGGGATGCCATAGCCAAAACTTTTGCTATCTGCGTAAAAAGTTAGTGAACTATTGATTGAAGTCCGCTCTTCGTGAGGATGATCCGATGCGCTGTCCCCCTCCAGCCACCGGACCCGCCTGGCGTACCCTCGCCGGCCTGCTCGCCCTCGTGTCCGCCGCAGCGGTGGTCCTGCTGTCCACCGCCCCGGCACAGGCGCACGGCACGCTGGCGATGTCCACCCCGGCGGCCAACGCCACGGTGGCCGAGCCGCTGACGACCGTGGAGCTGTACTTCACCGAGCAGGTCGCGCCGAACGCGTACTTCACCGTCACCGGGCCCGGCGGCAGCCGCGTCGACAACGGCTGGCGGCACGGCACCCCCCGCCCCCTGGACAAGCCGGTCCGGGAGTACCTGCTGGTCGACGGCAAGTTCGAGCCGAAGGAGTACAGCACCGGCTACCCGGCGGTGGTGACGCTGGCCCACCTGCCGGCGGCCGGTCAGTACGCGGTCAGCTACCTGTCGGTGGCCTCCGACGGCGAGCCGGTCCGGGGCACCATGACCTTCCGCTACACCGGACGGGCGACCGCCGCGCCGGCCGGCTGGCAGCCCCCGGTCGACCAGCCGGACCCGGCGCTGGTGGCCGCCGCCGAACAGCACGCCACCGCCGGCCACGCCGCCGGCCCGGCGGCCTCCGCGGTGCCGACCGCACCGGCGACCGCCGCCACTCCCGCCTCCCCGCCGGCCGCCCCCGACGACGAGGGCGGCCTCGGATGGCTGGCCTGGACCGGCGGGGCGGCGCTGGTCGCGGCGGCGGTCGGCTTCGCGGCGTGGCGGCGTCGCCCGGTGCCCGCCACCCGGCCCGCCGGCCGACCGCGTACCCGGGGGACGACCGGCCGGCCCGGTGCGGGCACCCGCGCCAACCGGTCCAAGACGGCGGGCGGTGGCCGGAAGGCGACCCGCCCCGCCGCCGCCCCGCGTGCGGTGGTCACCGCACCGGTGCCGACACCCACCAGGACCGGGACGACCCCGGCGCCGGCGGCCCGGGCCACGGCCAGGCCGGCGCAGGCGAACGGGGCCACGGCCAGGGCGGCATCCGCGACGGCACAGGCGATCCGGGCCACGGCCGGCGCGGCACCCGCCACGACGCAGGCGGCACCGGCCACGGCCGGTGCCGCACCTGACGGGAGCGTCTCCGGCACCGAGGGGACGGCACCCGTAGCGACGACGCCCGACGCCGACGGGACGGTGTCCACCACGGCCGGGGCCGCGCCGACCCCCGGGGGCCGACTGGGCAACACGGGTCTCGCGTTGCTGGTCGGTGGGCTGGTGGTGGCCCTGCTGGCGGGTTTCGGGCTCGGCCGGATCGGCTCCGGTGACCGGCCCGCCGACGGCACCACCACCGCCGCCCAGCCGACCCCCGGTGCGGCGCTGGCGGCCGGGGACGGGCACCAGCACGGGCCCGGTACCGGGGCGCACACCCACCCCGGCGACGCCGGTGGGGCGCAGGCACAGGTGACCGGGCTGTCGGTTAACGCCGGGGGCTACACCCTCCAGCCGGCGTCCCGGACCCAGCCGGCGGGCGCATCCGCCGACTACCGGTTCCGCGTCGTCGGCGCGGACGGCAAACCGGCGACCCGGTTCGCGGTCGTCCACGACAAGCCGCTGCACATGGTCGTGGTGGGGCGGGACCTGAGCGGCTACCAGCACCTGCACCCGACCATGGCGTCGGACGGCACCTGGAGCGTCCCGCTGACGCTGACCCGGCCCGGCGGTTACCGGATCTACGCCGACTTCTCGGTGACCGGCGTCGACGGCACCACCGTCCCGCTGGTGCTGGGGGTCGACCACCAGGTGCCCGGCGCGCACACCCCGGTCCCGCTGCCGCCGGCCGCGTCGCAGTCGACGGCCGGGCCGTTCACGGTGACGATGGGCGGCGCCCCGACGGTGGGGGTGACCGTGCCGCTGTCCTTCCGGCTCGACGGCGTCGACCCGGCCCGCCTGGAGCGCTACCTGGGGGCGTACGGGCACCTGGTGGTGGTGCGCGAGGGCGACCTGGGCTACGTGCACGTCCACCCGGACCAGGAACTGGTGGACGGGACGGTGCGGTTCTGGCTGACCGCCCCGAGCGCGGGCCGCTACCGGGCGTTCTTCGACTTCCAGGTCGACGGGAAGGTGCACACCGCGCAGTACACCCTCGACCTGACCTGAGCGCGGTTCCGGCCGACCCCGCGTGCGCCGCCGGGGTCGGCCGAGACCCCGGCGGCCCGCCCGGTGCCGACCGGGAGGCCGACGACGCGGGAGTGAATCGGTGGGCCCGTACCCGGGGTGTCGGGGGGAACGGCCATGATGAGCCGGTGAAGATCCTGTCCATCCAGTCCTCGGTCGCCTACGGCCACGTCGGGAACTCGGCGGCCGTGTTCCCCCTCCAGCGCCTCGGGCACGAGGTCTGGCCGGTGCTGACCGTGCACTTCTCCAACCACACCGGCTACGGCGCGTGGCGCGGTCCGCTGCTGGCCCCGGCCGACGTGGCGGAGGTGATCGAGGGCATCGCCGACCGGGGGGTGCTCAGCACCGCCGACGCGGTGCTGTCGGGCTACCAGGGCGACCCGGCGATGGGTGCGGTCATCCTCGCCGCCGCCGACCGGGTCCGGGCGGCCAACCCGGACGCGGTGTACTGCTGCGACCCGGTGATGGGCGACACCGGCCGGGGGATGTTCGTCCGGCCCGGCATTCCGGAGTACCTGCGCGACGTGGTGGTCCCGCGCGCCGACATCATCACCCCGAACCACTTCGAGCTGGACTTCCTCGCCGGCCGGACGACCACCTCGCTGACCGCCGTGCTCGACGCCGTCGACGTGGTGCGTGCCACCGGGCCCCGGGACGTCCTGGTGACCAGCGTGCTGCACGACGACGTGCCGGCCGGTTCGCTGGAGGTGGTGGCCGTCTCGGACGAGGGTGCCTGGGCGGTGACGACGCCGCTGCTGCCGATCAACCCCAACGGCGGTGGCGACGTCACCGCCGCGCTCTACCTGGCCCACCTGCGGACGACGGGCTCACCGGCGGTCGCGTTGGAACGCACCATCGCCTCGGTCTTCACCGTGTTGGAGCGGACCCTGGCGGCGGGCACCCGGGAGATCCAACTGGTCGCCGCCCAGGACGCCATCGCCGACCCGCCGGCCCGGTTCACCGCCCGCCGGCTGCGCTGACCCTCGCGGCGCGGTGTCCGGGCATCCACCCGACCGGGCCGCCCCGGTAGCAGCGGTCCGACCGGCGGTGCGGTCGTGGTCCGCCGCACCTGCCGGTGGGCCCTCACCGGTCGGCGGTGACCGGGCCGCCGTCCCGGCCGGCGGCCGGCAGGACACGGGCGAGCCGCCGGACGGCCTCGTCCATCAGGTCGGGTGGGGCGCAGGCGTAGCTCAGGCGCAGGTGCGGGGCCGGGGGTTCGGCGGCGTACCAGGGGCGGCCGGGGAAGACGACGACCCCGGCGGCGGCTGCGGCGGCGGCCACCGCGACGTCGTCGGTCCCCTCCGGCAGCCGGACCCACAGGTGCAGGCCGCCGAGCGGGACCGGCTGCCCGGCGAGGGCGGGCAGGTGCCGGCGGAGCGCGGCCAGCAACGCCTCGCGGCGGGCACGCAGCGCGGTGCGCAGGGCCCGCCGGTGCCGCTCCCAGGCCGGCGCGGTGACGAACTCCATCGTGGCCTGTTGCAGCGGCCCGGCGACGAAGAAGTCGTCGAGCAGCCGTGCCGCCCGCAGCCGGTGGCCGGCCGGGCCCCGTGCGCCGATCGCCGCGACCCGCAACCCGGGGGCGGCGGACTTGGTCAGCGACCGCAGGTAGACGACGTGCCCGTCGGGGTCGTCGGCGGCCAGCGGCGGCGGGGCCGACCCGTCGATGGTGAGGTCACGGGCGTAGTCGTCCTCGATCAGGAACGCCCCGGCGTCGCGTACCGCGTCGGCCACGAGGGCCCGGCGGTGCGGGGCGAGCGTCGCGCCGTGCGGGTTGGCGTACAACGGCTGGCAGTAGAACAACCGCGCGCCGGTCCGGGCGAACGCGCCGGCGAGCTGGTCGGGGCGTACCCCGTCGGGGTCGGCGGGCACCGGCACCACCCGCAGCCCGGCGGCCCGCGCGGCGGCCAGCGCGCCCAGGTAGGTCGGGGACTCCACCAGCAGCGTGTCGCCGGGCGCGGCGAGCGCCCGCAGCGTGGACGACAGGGCCGCCTGCCCGCCCGAGCAGATCACCATGTCCTCGGCGCGCAACCCGCCCCCGGCCTCCCGGGCGAACCAGGCGCGCAGATCCGCGCGGCCCGACGTCGGGCCGCGCTGCCAGGACGCGGGCTGCCGGGCGGCGCGGGTCAGCGCGGCACCGAGCGCGGCGTCGGGTTGCAGGTCGGCGTCGAGGTAGCCACCGGAGAGCGGGATCGCCCCGGCCGGCGGCAGCGCCAGCAGCGCCTGCATCTCGTCCTCGCCGGGCCGGCGGGGGCCGAGCGCCACGGTCTGCCAGGACAGGTCGGCGACGGGCCGCTGCGGGTGCGCGACGGCGGCCACGAAGGTGCCCCGGCCGGCACGTGCCTCGACCAGACCCTCGGCCACCAGGTGCCGGACGGCCGCGGCGACGGTCACCGGCGAGGCGTGGTGCCGGGCGGTCAGCTCCCGCACCGACGGCAGCCGGTCGCCCGGCGCGGCGGCGGCCACCGCCCGACGCAGATCTTGGATAACGCGATCGGCTGCGTTACCGTCATCCATGAGAGAGCATGGTAACGCTACTGCGACGCCGACGGTAACGGCGGATCGGCTGACCGGTCTCGCGCTGGGGGCGCTGGGTGTGCTCGCCTTCAGCATGTCGCTGCCGGCCACCCGGGTCGCGGTGCAGCAACTCGACCCGTGGTTCGTGGCCTTCGGCCGGGCCGTCGGCGCGGCACTGCTGGCCGGGGCCTACCTGCGCGGCACTGGTGCGCCGCGACCCACCCGCGCCCAGCGGCGGCGGCTGGCGGTCGTCGCCCTCGGCGTGGTGGTCGGGTTCCCGCTGTTCACCTCGCTGGCGCTGACCGACCGGACCGCCGCGCACGGCGCGGTGGTGATCACCGTGCTACCGGCCATGACCGCCGTTTTCGCGGCGCTACGCAGCGGTGAACGCCCGCCGCCGCTGTTCTGGCTGGCCAGCGGCGGCGGCCTGCTGGCGGTGCTGGCCTTCCTCGCCGTCGGCGGCGCGGTGCGCGGTGCCCCGGCCCCGTCGGACCTGTTCCTGCTCGTCGCGGTCCTGCTCTGCGGCCTGGGGTACGCCGAGGGCGGCGCGCTCGCCCGTGAACTGGGCGGCGCCCGGACGATCTGCTGGGCGCTGCTCTACGCGCTGCCGGTCACCGCAGCCGCCACCCTCGTCACCGCCGTGGCCCACCCACCCCTGGCGGACGCCGGCACCTGGACGGCGTTCGGCTACCTGACCGTGGTCTCCATGTTCCTGGGCTTCTTCGCCTGGTACGCGGGCCTGGCCCGGGGCGGCGTCGCCCGGGTCGGCCAGCTCCAGCTCGCGCAACCGGTGCTCACCCTGCTCTGGTCGGCCCTGCTGCTCGGCGAGCACGTCCCGCCGGCCGCCCTCGGCGCGGCCCTGCTGGTGCTGGTCAGCGTGGTGCTGATCCAACGCACCCGGGACCGGGCCGCGCCCCCGCCTTCGGCCGGTGCTCGCCCGGCCCCGGGTGACCGGCCGGCCCCGGGTCGGCTCAGGGGGCGGTCGAGAGCGCGCTGAGCAGGCCGAAGCCCCCGCAGCAGAGCACCCCCAGCACGGCCAGCGTGACGAGCAGGATGCTGTAGTTCGACCACATGCCGAACTTCGTCACGTCGGTGCCCTGCCCGTCGTGGACCCGGTTGCGCCAACCGCCGAACCGGAACGACAGCGGGTACACCATCGCGGGCTGGACGGTGAGCGAGGTGGTGACGATCGGAATGCCCATGAAGTCCGTGTAGCGGATGTCGTGCGCCCCGGCCGGCACGGCCACGTACCAGGTTCCCTCGCCGGGGATCGACACCAACCGTCCGTCGACCTTGAAACGGCTGGTGGACGGGACGGGCACCAGGTACGGACCCCGGTTGACCGAGACGGCCAGCACCGCGTGCCCCGGCGGCGGGGGGATCGGCTGCGGGTAGGCGATCAGCGGCGTGACGGGACCGGGCGCGGACGGATACGACGGCTGAGGGGGGTACGACATCGCCACATCCTGGCATGACCCTCGGACGCGGTGCGCGCGGGCGGCACGCCACCGGCCGGACGGGACGGCACCCCCGCGCACCGTCGCCCACCCCACAGGACGATCCGGCTCGGGTTGAACCGTCGACACCCGTACCTCCACCAGCAGCCGGCCCGGCCGGGCCGGCTGGCGGTTCACCCCGCCGGCAGGGTGAACCGCCAGCGTCGTGCGCGCAGCACGGGCGCGACCCGGTCGACCGCCGCGACGCTCTGGCTGCGGTCCCCGCCCCCGTCGTGCATCAGCACCACCGCGCCGGGGGTGACGCCGTCGAGCAGCCGGCGGACGAGTTCGTCGGTGCCCGGCGGCTCCCAGTCGCCGATGGCCAGCCGCCACCCGAGCGGGCGCATGCCCAGCGCGGCGGCCACCGCCGGTGTCGCCCCCCAGGCCCCGTAGGGGGCCCGGAAGTACCGGACCCGGGCCGACGGTACGGCCCGCCGGATGGCCTCGTTGGTCTCCCGCAGGTCCGCCTCGATCCGCTCGGGCGACCAGGTGGTCATGTCGTCGTGGTGCATGCTGTGGTTGCCCAGGTGGTGACCGTCGGCCACGATCCTGCGCACCACCTCGGGGTGGGCCTCGACCTGCCCACCACAGAGGAGGAACACGGCCGCGATCCGGTGTCGCCGCAGGACGGTGAGCAGGCGCAGGGTGTCGGTGGGGTTCGGGCCGTCGTCGAAGGTGAGGCTGACCGCCCGCCCGCCGCCCCGGGCCGTGTCGAGGATGTCGGCGCTCACCGGCCGGCCTACCGGCGCGGCTTCGGCGTCGCCCGCATCCGCACGTACGGCGGTCCGGCGTAGATCAGGTCGGCCTTCATCACCTGGTACGCCCGCTTGGGCTGGTAGTTCTCGTCGTAGATGGTGGCCAGGCCCTGCGGCGGGTCGTCGAAGGTGCCGGGCACCCAGGAGTGCCGGTCGGTGAAGCCCCAGACGGTGAACGACAGGCAGCGCGGCTCGGCCAGGCAGGCCTGCAACAGCACGTGGAAGTTCGCCGCGGACGCCTGGAGCCGGGGGTTGATCTCCTCCGAGTCACCGGCCTGCACCCCGTCGGTCAGCCGGCTGCGCACGTCGACCTCGGTGAACGCGGTGGACAGTCCCAGCCCGGCGAACCGGTGCAGCGCGTCGGCGACCTGGAGGGTGTCGTAGTTGCCGTACTGGGTGCCCAGGTGTCCCTGGCTGCCGACCCCGTCGATCGGCACGCCCCGGGCCAGCAGGCCCTTGACCATGTCGTAGACGAACTGGGTCTTGTCGTCGGCCGGGTCGCCGGAGCCGAACGCCTCGATGTTGTAGTCGTTGTAGAACAGCAGGGCGGTCGGGTCGGCGGCGCGGGCCCAGCGGAACGCGTCCGCCACGTAGCCGGGGCCGAGGTGTTCGGCCCAGAACCCCTTGTAGTGCAGGGTGGACGGGGTGTCCCAGGGGTCGCTGACGGCCTCGTTGACCACGTCCCACTGCCAGATCTTGCCCCGGTAGCGGCTGGCGACGGTGGTGATGTGCTTACGCAGGATCGACCGCAGCTCGGTGTTGTCGATGGACCCGTCGGCCACCCCGTCGGTGAGCCACGTGGGCAGCTGGCTGTGCCACACCAGCACGTGACCCCGGACCTTCTGGCCGTTGCGCCGGGCGGTGGCGACGAGTTCGTCGGCCGCCGACCAGTCGTAGGTGCCCCGGGTCGGCTCCAGGGACTCCCACTTCATCACGTTCTCGGCGGTGACCGTGGAGAACTCGTCGCGCACGATCTCCCGGTAGCGGGGCTCGGCGGGGTCGGCGAGGGCGGCCATGTCGACCGCGGTGCCGACGTACAGGCCGTGGCGCTGGCCCAGGGCGCGCAAACTCTGCGCGGTCGGGTCGTACGGCCGTTCGGCGGCGGCCGGTACGGCGTTCAACACACCGGCGGTCGCGACGGCGACCAACCCGGCAGCCATCCACCGTCTGAGCATCATCTGCGTTCCTTTCCCGAGGCACGTCGACGGGTCGACGGCGGCGAGGTGGGGCGGGGGCGCGGTGCGGCCACCGATGCGCGCGGGGGACGGCCGCGCCGGAACCTACCGATAGTCAACTGTCGATTTCCGGAAGTCGACTGGAACGTTACGAGCGCGAACCTCCCGGGTCAACCATCGATACTTCCGGAACTCCTGGTCACGCCGTCGACGCCGAGTCGCAACGTTTCGACGGTTACGGCCCCGGGCACGACCACGACCGGCCCCACCGGAGCCGGTCGTGGTGCTGTCGGTCGTGCTGTGCCGGGCGGTCAGTGCTCCCGGTAGGTGGCCCGGTCGAAGTCCGCGTGCCCGCCGTCGCCGCCGAGATCCTGGACCCAGAGCCCGAGGAACGCCCCGGTGAACCCCCAGGCGGCCGGCTCACCGTCGATGATCAGCGCGGCGTGCTCGTCGGAGAGGATGGTCGCGTCCAGCTCGACCGGGAGCTGCTGCCAGCCGGCGCCCAGGTCGTAGCCGAAGCGCACCACCGGGCCGTCGAACTCGGCGCGCAGGCCGACCCGGGTGACGCCGTCGGTGTCCACGGTCAGCTCCGGGTAGGCGGTGCGCCGGCCGTTGTCGGAGCTGAGCAGCTCCAGCACGGTACGGCCGTCGTCGGCCCGGGTCAGGTAGAGGTGGTGCCAGTTCAGGGTGTTGTAGTACGCGGTGATCCCGGCGAGCTGACGGTGGTCGACCGGGTCGAACTCGACGACGGTCTCCAGGGCGCACCGGGTCGCGCCGACCCGGCGGGCGACCAGGCTGGGGGCCTGCCGTCCCACGGGGGACTGCCCACCGTGGACCCGCAGGTGCGACGGCCGGGACCGCAGGTCGATCCAGTCCGGGGTGGCCGGCCGGCGCAACGTCGACCACGCCGTCCCCAGCTCGTCGGCGTCGAAGTCGTCGGTGGTGGGCTCCGCCGGCCACGGGTGCGCCGGCAGGTCGGGGGCGTCGACCTCGTCGGCGGGCACCCCACCGGGGATCCGGGGCCAGCCGCCCGAGGGCCACTCGACCCGCTGGATCGCCGTCTCCCGGCCCAGCACGCAGCTGCCCAGTGGGGAGTAGGGGCGACCGACCAGGTGGGCGAGGTACCACCCGCCGTCGGGGGTGCGGACCAGGCTGCCGTGGCCGGCCTTCTGCAACCGCAGGTCGGGTCGGCCCATCGAGGTCAGCAGCGGGCCGTCCGGGTCCACCTCGTACGGTCCGAACAGCTCGCGGGAGCGGGCCACGGTGACCTGGTGCTCCCAACTCGTGCCGCCCTCCGCGGTGATCAGCCAGTACCACCCGTCGTGGCGGTAGAGGTGGGGGCCCTCGGTGACCCCGACCGGGGTGCCGGTGAACAGGATGCGCGGCCGGCCGACGAGGCGGCGCGCGGCCCGGTCGTACTGCTGGATCTCGATGCCGCCGAAGCGGTCCCGGCCGGGCCGCCAGTCGGCGCTCATGGCCAGCAGCCAGGTGGTGCCGTCGTCGTCGTGGAACAGCGCGGCGTCGAAGCCGCGCCCGTGCAGCTTCACCGGATCCGACCAGGGGCCGGTGATGTCGGGCGCGGTGATCAGGAAGTTCTGCGGGTCCCAGTAGCCGCTGGCGAAGCTGGCCACGTCGCTGTAGACGAGGTGGAACTGCCCGTCGTGGTAGGTCAGGTCGGGCGCCCACACGCCGTTGGAGTCGCCGCAGCCGCGCAGGTCGAGCAGGCGGCGGTCGGTGATGATCCCGCCGAGCGGTCGCCAGTGCACCAGGTCGCGCGAGTGGTGCAGGCGGACCCCGGGGTACCACTCGAACGTCGAGGTGGCCAGGTAGTAGTCGTCGCCGACCCGCAGGATCGACGGATCCGGGTGGAACCCGGCGAGGACGGGGTTGCGGATCGACCGGGCAGCGGTCGCCACTTCAGCGGTGTCGGTCGACACGTGCACTCCTCGGGGCAGCTCTCGAAACTTTCGAAATCAGGGCCGTGGTCGGTGAAGCCCTGCACACGCTAGCCGTTTTCGCCGCGATAGGACAGAGGGCTTGACCCGCGTGGAAACAACTCGTAGCGTGCCCGCCATCGATCGGTAATACCGGCGACGCTCTGAAAGTTCCGGAGATACACGTTTCGAAACCCGCCGGCCCGGCCGGCGCCCGAGCACCTCGTGAGTCCCTGAAGGGATGGATCATGACAGCGCACCTCTCCCGCAGATCGCTGCTCGGCCTCGTCGGCGCCGGCGCCGGCGCCTACCTGCTCAGCGGTTGCAGCGACGACGCGTCCGACGACCCGGACGCACCCCAGACGATCAACTGGTGGCACATCCAGAACACCGAGCCGATGCTGCCGGTCTGGGCGGCCGTGGCCCAGGAGTACCAGGGCGCGCACAGCAACGTGAAGATCGAGATCCAGCCGCTGGAGAACGAGGCGTTCAAGGCCAAGCTGACCACCGCCACCCAGGCCGGCTCCCCGCCGGACCTCTTCCAGTCGTGGGGTGGTGGGGTGCTCAAGCAGCAGGTGGACGCGGGCCTGGTCAAGGACCTCACCGAGACCATCGCCCCGTGGAAGGACAGCCTGCTGCCGCTGTCCCTGGAGCCGTACACGGTGGACGGCAAGATCTACGGGGTGCCGTTCGACATCGGCATGGTCGGCTTCTGGTACAACAAGGACCTCTTCGCCAAGGCGCAGATCGCCGCGCCGCCGGCCACCTGGGCCGAGCTGCTCGACGTGGTCCGCAAGCTCAAGGCCGCCGGGATCACCCCGGTCGCGTTGGCCGGCAAGGACAAGTGGCCGGCCCACTACTACTGGGCCTACCTGTCCATGCGCATCGGCGGGCTGGGCGCCCTCCAGCAGGCCGCCAAGGACAAGAACTTCGAGACCCCCGACTTCGCGGCAGCCGGTGAGCGGCTCAAGGAACTGGTCGACCTCCAGCCGTTCCAGAAGGGCTTCCTCGGCGCCGAGTACGGCTCACCGGACGGGCAGGCCGCGACGATGGGCAACGGCGGCGCCGCGCTGGAGCTGATGGGGCAGTGGGCGCCGTCGGTGCAGGCGTCCAGCTCCACCAGCAAGAAGGGGCTCGGCGACAAGCTCGGCTTCTTCCCGTTCCCGGCGGTGGACGGCGGCAAGGGCTCGGCCACCGAGGTGTTCGGCGGCGGCAACGGCTTCGCCGTCGGCAAGGACGCCCCGCCGGCCACCTTCGACTTCCTCAAGACCCTGCTCAGTGTGGACGTCCAGCGCCGGAGCGCGAAGACCGGCGCGGTGCTGCCGACGGTCAAGGAAGCCACCGACGCCATCGCCGACCCGAACAACAAGGTCGTCGCCGAGAGCCTGGCCGCCGCCACCGGCTTCCAGCTCTACCTCGACCAGGCGTACCCGCCGGCCGTCGGCCAGCAGGTCAACGACAGCGTCGCCGCCCTGGTCGCCGGCAGCAAGTCACCGGCGCAGATCCTCAAGGACATCACCCAGGTGGCGAAGACCCAGTAGTGACGTCCCACCCCCACCGATCACCAGCCGCCGGCGAGAACTGAGTGGAGCAGGCATGACCACGCCATCGATCCTGTCGAACGCGGGACCCGGCGGCCGAGTGACCGAACCGTCGGGGCCGGGGCCGGGCGGCGGACGCCGTACCGGCCGCCGGCCCCGGCCGGGCCGCCGCCGTGCCCTGGCCATCTTCCTCACCCCGTCCCTGCTGCTGTTCCTGCTGCTGGTGCTGGCGCCCATCGTGGTGGCCAGCTACGCCAGCCTCTACAAGTGGAACGGCTTCGGTCTGCCCGAGAACTTCGTCGGGCTGGACAACTACACCCGGGCCTTCGCCGATCCGGTGTTCCGGGGCGACCTGTGGCACGGGCTCGTGCTGATCGTGCTCTCCCTGGTCGTCCAGTTGCCGGTCGCGATGGGCCTGGCGATGCTGCTCAACCAGCCGCTGCGGGGACGCGCCGTCTACCGGGTGATCTTCTTCGCCCCGTACGTGCTCTCCGAGGTCACCACCGCGGTCCTGTTCAACCTGGTGTTCTCGCCCAACCGGGGGTTCGGTGACGCGATCTCCCGGTTCCTGGGGGCCGACGCGGGGGCCGTCTTCGCCGACCCGGACACCGTCCTGTACGCCGTCTTCCTGGTGGTCTCCTGGAAGTACTTCGGCCTCTACATGATCCTCTTCCTGGCCGCGCGGCAGAACATCCCCAAGGAACTCAACGAGGCGGCGGTCACCGACGGGGCCAGCGCGTGGCAGGCGTTCCGGCTCGTCACCCTGCCGCTGCTCGGTCCGACCATCCGGATCAGCGTGTTCCTGTCGGTCATCGGCACCATCCAGCTGTTCGACATGGTCTGGGTGCTCACCGGCGGCGGCCCGATCCACGCCTCGGAGACCATGGCCGTGACGATGTTCCAGTACGGCTTCCGCCGCTTCGAGGTCGGCTACGCCAGCGCGATCAGCATCATCATGTTCCTGCTGAGCCTCGTCTTCGCCCTCATCTACCAGCGCATCGTGCTGCGCCGGGACACCGAGGGCGCCCTCACCGTCCAAGGAGACCAGCGATGACCAGCCCGGCGAACCCGGCCCAGCGGGCCCGCCGCCTCCTGCTGCACCTCATCTCCATCGCCGTCGGCGCGCTCATCGTGGTGCCGGTCTGGTTCGGGGTGATCGGCGGGTTCAAGGACAACGGGCAGCTCTCCACCAACCCGCTCGGCCTGCCCGACCCGTGGGCGCCGAGCAACTACCTCGACATCGTCACCGCCGGGGTGTTCTGGCGCAACGTGGGCAACAGCGTCTTCATCGCCGTGGCCAGCACGTTCGTCGTGGTCGCGGCGGCGGCGATGGCCGCGTTCGTCTTCGCGCGGTTCGCCTTCCGGGGCCGGGAGTTCCTGGTCACCATCTTCGCGATCGGGCTGATGTTCCCGTTCGCGGTGGCGATCCTGCCGCTGTTCATCCTGCTGCGCGGGATGGGGCTGCTGGACAACCCGCTCGGGGTGATCCTGCCCCAGGCCGCGTTCGGCCTGCCGATCACCATCATCATCCTGCGGCAGTTCTTCCGGACCATTCCCGGCGAGGTCGAGGAGGCCGCGACCCTCGACGGCTGCGGCCCGTTCGGCTTCTTCTGGCGGGTGCTGCTGCCGATGGCCCGTCCCGCCCTGGCCACCGTGTCGGTGCTGGCCCTGGTGAGCAGCTGGAACAACTTCATGCTGCCGCTGGTGGTGTTCACCGACCAGAGCTGGTGGACCCTGCCGCTGGGGGTCCAGGCGTTCCAGGGGCAGTACTCCGACGACACCGCGAAGGTGCTCGCCTACGTCGTGCTGTCGATGATCCCGGCGCTGGGCTTCTACGCCATCGCCGAACGCCAGCTCATCGGTGGGCTCTCCGGCAGCGTGAAGGGGTGACCCGGACCTGCTGCGATAGCCTTCTGCGACCGTAGTTCCCCGACCGAAAGGGCGACCGTGGGCTCCGAGAACGGCAGGAACGTCACCATCGCGATGATCGCGCGGTTGGCGGGCGTCTCCGTGCCCACGGTCTCCCGGGTGATCAACGGTCGGTCCGACGTCGCCCCGCAGACCCGGGAACGGGTGGAGGAACTGCTCACCCGGCACGGCTACCGTCCCCGTTCGGCGGCGCGGCGCACCCAGTCCGCCCTGATCGACCTGGTCTTCAACGACCTGGACAGCCCCTGGGCGGTGGAGATCATCCGAGGGGTGGAGGACGTCGCGCAGGCCAGCGGGGCCGGCACGGTCGTGTCGGCCATCCACCGGCGTACCTCGTCGGCCAAGCAGTGGCTGGACAACATGCGGACCCGCTCCACCGAGGGGGTCATCTTCGTGACCTCGATGGTGGAGCCGCCGTTGCAGGCCGAGCTGCGCCGGCTGCGGCTGCCGGTGGTCATCGTCGACCCCGCCGGGGTGGCCCCGCAGGAGGCCCCCACCATCGGCGCCACCAACTGGGCGGGCAGCCTGCGCGCCAACCAGTACCTGCTCGGCCTGGGCCACCGGCGGATCGGCTTCATCGCCGGTCCGCCGCAGCTGATGTGCAGCCGGGCCCGGATGGACGGCTACCGGGCGGCGCTCGACGCCGCCGGCCTCGCCGTCGACGACCGGCTGGTGCGGCCGGGGAACTTCTACCACGAGTCCGGCTACACCGCCGGCATGCACCTGCTGGGCCTGCCCGAACCGCCCACCGCGATCTTCGCCTCCAGCGACCAGATGGCGCTCGGCGTCTACGAGGCGGTCCGCAAGCGTGGCCTGCGGGTGCCCGACGACGTCAGCGTGGTCGGCTTCGACGACCTGCCGGAGGTCCGCTGGTGCTCACCGCCGCTGACCACGATCCGGCAACCGCTGGCCGAGATGGGCATGCTGGCCGCCCGTACCGTGCTGCGGCTGGCCCGGGGCGAGACGATCGAGAGTCCGCGCATCGAACTCGCCACCGATCTGGTCGTCCGGGACAGCGCCGCAGCGCCGCGTGACCGCTGATCCGACCCGCCCCGGGCGAGCGGTCGGACGGCGGTGCGCCGTGCCCGTCCGGCCGGCCCGGTGACCGGCCGGACGAACATTGCATCGACAGTCATCGAATGCCAGACTGTTCTGACGTCGTCACGCTCGGGAGCCAGCGTGACCACTCGTGCGCCGATCCGTCGGACACGCGGGGGGCCGCGCCACCTCGCGCCGGGCAGTCCGCGACGGTGACCACCTGCCGGTCGCTCCCGCCCGTCGGCAGGTCGTCCGGCAGCACCCGGTCCACGGCAGCCATCGGTCGCGCAGAGATCACCCCACCCCCACCGCACGGTGGGCGGCACCGCCCCGGCACCCCAGGCCCGTCCCGGCCGCCAGTGCCCCCGCAACCCTCTCGGAGGTACGGATGCTCCGCACGCTCGGCGTGGTGCTGGCGACCACGACCCTGACCCTGGCCGGTTGGGCCGGCACGCTCACCGGCGCACAGGCGCAGCCCGCCCTGTCGGCCACCCCCACCCCCACCTACGCCTGCCCCCCGGCGCTGCCGGTCTCCGGGCAGTTCCTGTCGGCCAGCCCCACGAGCATCACCGTCCGGTACTCGATGATCATGAACCCGCCGTGCGGCTACGACCCGCCGATGACCCTGGTCGTCTTCGCCAGCCGGGAGGACGCGACCGCGTGGCGGAACCCGGTCGCCTCGGCGGTGTCCGGCCCGGAACGGCAGGGGGAGATCACGGTCAGCGGGCTGACCCCGGACAGCGAGTACTGGTACCGGTTCAGTGCCGGGGAGAAGCACGACCCGTACGTCATCGGCGGACCGGTCCGGACGCTGCCGGCCGGGTCGGCGTCGTGCCGGGCGACGATCACCGTCGACAACCGCTGGACCGGCGGGTTCGCCGCCACGGTCACCGTGCGCAACACCGGCGAGCAGACGCTCGACGGCTGGCAGGTCAGCTGGCGGTGGTACGGCGACGAACGCATCTCGGCCCTCTGGAACGGCGTGCTCAGCACCTCCGGCGCCGACGTCACGGTGCGCAACGCCTCCTACAACGGCACGCTGGCCCCGGGCGCCAGCACGACGTTCGGCATGCTCGTCTGGGCCGACGCGTCGGCCGCGCTGACGCTGAACTGCGGCCGGTGACCGTCGGCCGGCGGGCGACGGCCCTGCCGGCGCGCGGGCACCCCGCACGGGACCGGGGTCCGTACCGGCGTGCCGCCGCCCACCGGGGTGGCGGCACGACGTCGGTCCGGCCCGCCGCGCGGCCGGCCGTCAGGCGGCCAGCGCCTGCCTGATCCGCGCGTACTCGGTGGCCATCTCCGGCGTGGCCAGGAAGTCGTCGAGCGCGGCCGAGACCCGGTAGTCGACCTCCTCGACGGAGCGCAGGGCGAGTTCGTGCAGCTCGCCGCGCCGGTGCTGCTCCAGGTAGGTGGTCCAGTGTTCGAGGGCCGACAGGGCGATCAGCAGGCCGGGGTCCATGTCGCCGTCGGCGAGGATGCCCTCGTCGATCCGGTCGAGGTGGGCGCGCAGGTCGGCCGCGCCGGCCGTGGCGATCTGCTCCCGCGCGCTGGCCAGCGCCGCCCAGGCGTCCTCGTCCAGGTCGTCCTCGCCGGCCTCGTCGATCAGGTCGGCCTCCAGCAGGCGGGTGACGGTCGCCAGCCCGAAGGCGTGCAGGGCGTCCTCGTCGGCCGCGTCGACCAGCTCACGAATGGCCGCTTCGCACTCGTCGTATCGCACCGCGCCAGGGTAGTGCCCGGCCGGCGGGCCCCCGCCGGTGGCCCGCCGGCACCGCGACGCCTACGGCCGCCAGCGGATGTTCGGGTTCACCTGGCCGGTCCAGTTGAAGATGGCCATGTTGTCCCACTGGTTGCCGGTGCCGTTGATGTTCGCCGGGTCCCACCCGTTGCCGGGCACCGCGTACCAGGTCGGCTCCCAGTAGAAGACGCCGACCGCGCCGGCGTTGCGGGCGGTGTCCTGCACCCAGGAGAACTCGGTGGCCTGGCCGGTCCAGCTCGCCTGGTGCCCCGCGCAGGGTTCGGTGCCGTTGATCGCGTTCGGCTCGCCGTCGGCGTTCGCGGCGGTGAACGGGTACGCCGTCTCGGTGAGCACCACCGGCTTGCCGTACCGGGTGCGGACGTCGGTGATGACGTTGTAGAGGTTGGCCAGCGTGCCGTGCCACATGCAGTAGTACGACAGGGCGGTGAGGTCCCACTGCACGCCCTTGGCCCGGATGCCGTCGTAGAACCAGCGGGCGTGGTCCATGCTGTCCGCGTTGGCGGTGTGGATGATCACCTGGGTTCCGCCGTTGCACTGCTTGGTGGCCTGGTAACCGGCCTTGAGCAGCAGGCTGAGGTTGGTGAAGTCGTTGTTGACGACCTTGCCGTCGTTCCACAGCATGCCGACGTTGATCTCGTTGCCGATCTGCACGCTGTCCGGCGTGGTGCCCTGGTTGCGCAGGCTGGTGCATACGTCGTAGGTGTAGTTGTAGACGTCGGTCTGGAGCTGGCCGATGCCGTGGTTGGCCCAGGCGGCCGGCTTGTACTGCTTACCCGGGTCGGCCCAGGTGTCGGAGTAGTGAAAGTCGATCATCAGCTTGAGGCCCTTGGCCTTGACCGTCCTCGCGTACGCCAGCACCTTGGCCTTGTCGTTCCAGCCGCTGGCCGGGTTGTTCCACACCCGCAGCCGGACGTAGTTGACGCCGAGGCCCTTGAGGATGTCGAGCGGGTCCCGGGCGGTGCCGGCGGCGTCGTAGTACCGCGCGCCGAGGTCCAGGCTGCGCTGCACGGAGGAGACGTCCGCGCCGAGCATGGTCAGCGTGTTCGCGGCCGCCGCCGACGTCGGCGGGCCGAGCAGGGCGGCCGGCAGGGCGACCGCCGCGAGGAACGCGACGGCCCAGGCCCGCAGGCGGGATCGGTACGGAGTCATCCGGACCTCCTCGGTGGTGGGGTGGTGGGGGACCTGCCGGCGTCGGGACGGCGACACCAATAGATGAATATGACTATACCGGGGTGGGGTCGGGTCGCCGACGCGCGGGCGGGCCACCCGGGAAACCCGGATGGCCCGCCCGTGTCACCGACGCGTCAGAGGTTCAGGCTCCAACTGTTGAGGTAACCGGTGTCCAGGCTCGCCGCGTCCTGCACCCGCAGCCGCCAGGCGCCGTTCGCCACCTCCGAGGAGAGGTTCACGGTGTACGTCTGGTCGATGTTGTCGGCGCTGCCCCCCGAGCGGCTCTGCAGCGTGTACACGCTGCCGTCCGGGGCGACCAGGCTGACCACGAGATCACCGATGTAGGTGTGCACGATGTGCACCTCGACCTTGCTGGTGGTCGACGGGGTCGCCGCGCAGCCGCTGATCACGATGGTGCTCTCCACCGTCGAGTTGTCGGCGATCGGCACGTCGGTGCCGTTGCTGCCGGAGCAGCCCGGCAACCCGTTCACCGTCACGTTCAGCGTGGTCGTCCGGGCCACCGAGGGGGCGGTGCCCACCACCGTGATCGGCACCGTGCCGCTGCCGGCGGTGGCGGCGGCGGTGACCGTCACCGTGGTCGACCCACCGGCGGTGACCGACGCCGGGGAGAACGACACGCTCACCCCGGCCGGCAGCGGGCCGGTCGAGAAGGTGACCGTCTCGGCGGTGCCCCGGATGACCGTGGTGGTGACGGTGGCGGTGCCCGAGGTGCCCGGGTCGAGGGTCAGCGTCGTCGGGGTGACCGCGACGGTGAAATCGTTGGCGGCGCACGACTCGGTGCCGGTGACGTTCACCGCGGTCCAGGCGGCCATCACGGCCTTGTACTCGGTGCTGCACAGGCCGTACAGGTCGGTGGCGGCCGACAGGGTGTGCATCCGCGCGGTGTTGGTCGGCTGGGCGGTGTTCACGTAGCGGGTGTTCGAGACGAAGTACACGTCCAGCGCCCGGAACCAGATCTTCTCCGCCTTCGCCCGGCCGATCCCGGTCACCGGCGGGGCCGAGCCGCACAGCGGCGAGGTGCCGTACGACGTGACGCCGGACCCCTCGGCCAGGTTGAAGAAGAAGTGGTTGGCCACGCCCGAGGAGTAGTGCACGTCGAGGCTGTTGGTGCTGGTCGACCAGCAGCCGTGCGAGGAGCCGTCCAGCGTCGGGTCGTACATGTAGCGCAGCGGGGTGCCGTTGCCGTTGATGTTGATCTTCTCGCCGACCTGGTAGTCGCCCGGGTCGACCGGGGTGTTGGCGTAGAACTCCACCATGTTGCCGAAGATGTCGCTGGTGGCCTCGTTCAGGCCGCCCGACTCGCCGGAGTAGGTCAGGCCACCGGGGACCACGTTCTCGGTGACGCCGTGGGACATCTCGTGGCCGGCGACGTCGAGGGCGACCAGCGGCCGGGCGTTGCCCGAGCCGTCGCCGTAGGTCATCTGCGCGCCGTCCCAGAAGGCGTTGACGTAGGCGTTGCCGTAGTGCACCCGGCTCGGCACGCCGGTGCCGTTGCCGAAGATGCCGTTGCGCCCGTGCACGTTCGTGAAGTAGTCGAACGTCGTGGCCGCGCCGAAGTGCGCGTCGACGGCGGCGGACTGACGGTTCGAGGCCGCGCCGGTGCCCCACACGTTGTCGGCGTCGGTGAAGGTGGTGCAGGTCGAGGTGCCGTTGTTCATGTCACAGGTACGGCCGTTGCCCCGGGTCGGGTCGATCATGCTGTAGGTCGACCCGGACAGCGTGGTGTCGATCGAGACCGGGCCGGCGTAGATGCTGTTGCCGGTGCCGACGACGGACTCGATCTCGTCGTACGCGCCGATCCGCGCGCCGGTGAGCGCGTCGCTGATCACGTGCAGCTTCGAGGGGGTCTGCCCGTCGGTCGCCCAGCCGGTCACCACGGTTTCCCAGGCCAGCCGTCCGGTCCCGCTGCTCGCGTCGACGAACAGCTCCGCCGGGCCGGTGCCGGTGATCCGGCCGGAGAACGCGGTGGTCGCCGCCTTGCGGGCCTTGGCGGCGCTGACCTTCGGGGTGGTGGCGAGGCTCAGCGGGGCGGCCAGGCCGACCGAACTGCCGGCGTACTCACCGTCGGCCTCGGTGCGGATGACCACGTCCCCGCCGTAGACCCGGAGCCCGTCGTAGGTGCGGGTGTAGCGGACCGCGCCCCGGCCCTGGGCGTCCCGCTTGCTGCTGTGCACCGAGTAGCGGTCCTTCGCCGAGGACCGGACGGCGCGGGAGTGCTCCTTGAGCGCGGTGTCGGCGGCGGCGACCAGCGTCGGTCCCGGGGTGGTGGGCGGAGCGGCGGACGCGCCCGTGGTGGTGACCACGAGACCACTGCCGACCAGCATGGTGACGCCGGCCAGCGCTAGGGCTGATCTCAAACTGACCTCCCCAATCCGAGATGCTCTCGCATCTTTCGATGACGCGATCATCGTCGGCTGTGGAGAGTCTGGGAAGACGGTTGTCGATGGATATTCATACCGAGTTGTCCATCCCGGCGATGCTATGACCGATGAGTTGTGCCTGGGGCGTTCCGCCCCCGTTACGGACGGAACCCATTGACAACACTCACCTAAAAGAACGGCAACCTTCGATCGCTGTCCGATCCCTAGCGTGGGTGACACGTCGAACCCGACGTATCGCCAAAGGTTCTCGGCTCTGCCATCCACGGTGGAAGCAGGGCCGCCGGTCGGCACCCGTCGACCGGCCCTGGAAGGAGCAGCCCAGTGAGGCTCACCCCGCGCGTCATCCGCCGTCAGGTCGGTGCCCTCGGCGCCGCCACCCTCGCCGGCATGATGCTGGCCACCGCCGGGGTCAACCCGGCAGCGGCGACGCCGGCCACCGGTGCCGTTCTCGGCGCCGACCGGCCCACCGCGATCGACGGCAGCTACCTCGTGGTGCTCAAGGAGGGGCAGCGGATCGACCGGACCCGCGCCGAGGACATCACCTCCCGCCACGGCAGCGGCCGGGTCGACCGGGTCTACGGCCGGACCGTCAACGGCTGGTCCGCCACCCTCACCGAACGGGTGGCCCGCCGGTTGGCGGCCGACCCCGCCGTCGCCTACGTCGAGCAGGACCAGCGGGTACAGGCCCTCGGCACCCAGACCAACCCACCCTCGTGGGGGCTGGACCGGATCGACCAGCGCAACCTGCCGCTCAACCGGTCCTTCACCTACGGGCCGAGCAACGGGGTACGCATCTACGTCGTCGACACCGGCGTCCGGATCACCCACCAGGACCTGGCCGGCCGGGCGGTGAGCGGGTACGACGCGGTGGACAACGACAACAACGCCGACGACGGCAACGGTCACGGCACCTTCGTCGCCTCGGTCGCCGCCGGCACCGCGTACGGCGTGGCCAAGAACGCCACGGTCGTCGGCGTCCGGGTGCTCAACAACAGCGGCTCGGGCACCACGGCCGGTGTCATCGCCGGCATCGACTGGGTCACCGCGAACGCGACCCGTCCAGCGGTGGCCAACCTGAGCCTCGGCGGGGGCACCAGCACCACCCTCGATGCGGCGGTCCGCCGGTCGATCGCCGCCGGAGTCACCTACAGCATCGCGGCCGGCAACTCAGGCGTACCGGCCACCGGCACCTCACCCGCCCGGGTGACCGAGGCGCTGACCGTCGGCGCCACCGACCAGACCGACACCCGGGCGAGCTGGTCCAACTACGGCACCGCGCTCGACCTGTTCGCCCCCGGTGTCGCCATCACCGCCGCCTGGCGGACCGGTGACACCGCCACCTACACCGGCAGCGGCACCTCGTTCGCAGCCCCGCACGTCGCCGGTGCCGCCGCGATCTACCTGCGGAACAACCCCACGGCCAGTCCCGCCACGGTGAACGCGGCGATCGTCGCCGCCGCCACGCCCAACGTGGTCGTCAACCCCGGTGCCGGCTCCCCGAACCGGCTCCTCTACGTCGGTAGCTGACCGATCCGCACCACCCGTCCGCGCCGGGCCACCCCCGGCGCGGACGGCCGTCAGTGGCTTCCTGGCCGCACGACCTGCTGGGAAGCGCCCGGTGCGACCGCCGCCCGACCAGGGCGGCGGTCGCACCGCTTCCGACGGCGGCGTCGCCAGGCGGCAGACAGCAGCGCCGGACCGGCCGGTCAGCGCAGGCCGGCGAACAGGTCGTCCTCGGGCAGCGGCGCACCGGTGGTGTCGCGGACCCGGACGAACGTCTCCCGGCCCATCAGCTCGACGAACCGGTCCCGGCCCATCCGCAGGAAGAAGATGTTCTCGGTCTGGCTGGCGTGCGCGGCCAACGCGTCGAACTTCTGCGCCCCGTGGCTGCTGGTGTCCACCCAGGTGGTGATCTCGTCGTCGGGCAGGCCGAGCTGCGGCCCCGGGGCGTCCGACGCCTCCGGTTCGGCCCATTCCACGCCGAGCTCCCTCATCACCCGGCCGAACTCCGCGAACGCCGTGCGCGGCACCGTGGTCCAGTACACCTTGGCCGGGATGTCGGTCGCCGCGACGGCGGCCATGGTGATCCGGTGGGCCTGGATGTGGTCCGGGTGGCCGTAGAAGCCGTTCTCGTCGTAGGTGACCACCACGTCCGGCCGGTACCGGCGGATCAGCTCCGCCAACCGGTCCGCCGCCTCCGCCACCGGCGTGGTCCAGAACGCACCGGGCAGCTCGTTCGTCGGCCAGCCCATCATCCCGGAGTCGGCGTAGCCGAGCGTCTCCAGGTGGCTGACCTTCAACGCCGCGCAACTGGCCTCCAGCTCGGCCTGCCGCATCGCCGCCACGGCGGCCGGGTCGTGCCCCGGGTCGCCCGGCTTGACCCCGCCGGGGCCGTCGCCGCAACCGCCGTCGGTGCAGGTCACCAACACCGTCGTGATGCCCTCCGCCGCATACCGGGCCAATACGCCACCGGTGCTCGTCGCCTCGTCGTCGGGGTGCGCGTGCACCGCCATCAGGGTCAGACCTCGCTCAGCCATGCCCTCACCCTAGGCGGCCCGACCGACCGCGGCGGGCACCGACCCGGCAGGGGACCGGCCGGGCGATGTGCGCCGCGGCGTCGGCGGATAATGGCCGCCATGACCACCAGCTGGAACGTCCCGGGTCTGCCGTTCGCCCTGTCACCGTCGCCCGAGGCGGCGTGGACGATAGCCGAGGCGGACGGCGTGGTGACCGGGTCGGCGGCCCCGCGCAGTGACATCTTCATCGATCCGGCGGCGGGTGACCCGGCCGCCGGGCCGACGCTCGACGCGGCGACCCTGCTCGGCCCGCCCCCGGACGGCGACTTCCAGTTCAGCGCCCGGGTCACCGTCGACTTCGCGGCCACCTACGACGCCGGGGTGCTGCTGCTCTGGGTCGACGAGCGGCACTGGGGCAAGCTCTGCTTCGAACTCTCTCCCGACGGCGAACCGATGATCGTCTCGGTGGTCGCCCGGGGCGTCGCCGACGACGCCAACGCCTTCGTCGTCGACGCCCCCACGGTCTGGCTGCGGGTGTCCCGGATCGACAACGCGTTCGCGTACCACGCCTCGGTCGACGGACGGACCTGGCGGATGGTCAGGTACTTCGGCATCGACGGCGCGGCCACCGCCGCCACGATCGGCCTGGAGGCGCAGTCGCCCACCGGCGACGGCTGCCGGGTCGTCTTCGACGACATCCGCTTCACCCGCGACCGGCTGGCCGACCTGCGCAACGGTTCCTGACCCGGGTCCCGGCCGTCGCCACACCGGGCCCGTCGAGCCGGACCAGGGCCGACCGGTAGGTGCCCGGTCGGTCGCCGGGGACGGACTCGACCCGGTGGCTGTCCACCGGGTGCCGGGCGGCGTCGGCCGCCAACCGGCCCAGCAGCCGGGCCACCGCCCAGGCGCACTCCTGTGGGCCGCGCCCGGCCGACAGGAGCAGGTGGACGCTCACCCCCGACCCCGCCGACGTCCGTCCCGGCGGGCCGGCCCGAGGTCGGGCGTCTTGTAGGTGACCAGCGGGACGGTGCTCGCCACCGGGGTGGCCAGGTCGTGCGCGACGAGGTCGGCGACCACCTGCTCGATGCGTTTGTAGGCCGTCGGCGCCTCCTCGAACAGCAGTTGCCGGTCACCGCACACCACCAGCGAGCCCACCGGCGTACGCCGCAACTGCGCGACGGTGTGTTTGGCCCGCCCCCGGCGCAGCGCGTCGGCGCGGGACATCTTGCGGCCCGCGCCGTGGGCCACGGAATGGTTGGCCGCCGGGCCCGCGTGCCCTGCCACGAGGTACGACGGGGTGCCCCGGGTGCCGGCGACCAGCACGTCCCGGCCGTCGCCCGGGGCCGCCCCCTTGCGGTGCAGGTATCCGCCGTCGCGGACCTCGACCAGGTTGTGGCACTGGTCGAGGACCGGCTCGGTGGGTGCGGCCCCCAGGGCGTGGGCGACCCGGGCGGCCAGCACCCGCCGGTTGAGCGCGCCCCAACGGACCGCCTCGTCGTGCCGCGCCAGGTAGCCGGCCGGGTCGGGAGCCGGCCCCGCGCCGTGCGCCTCGGTGTGGGCCCGCAGGATCCGCTCGCCCAGGCCCCGCGACCCGCTGTGCACGATGAGCACGAGGTCACCGACGGCGAGCCCGCGCCGGTCCGCGTGGTCCGCCGCGAGGACGGTGTCGATCCGGGCCAGTTCGACGAAGTGGTTGCCCCGACCGACCGTGCCGAGCCCCTCGACGTGACCGGCGGGCGGCTCGCCGGGCACGACGGACCAGGCCGGATCGGCGGGGTCCGGCGACCGGTCCAGGTCCGGGAACCGGGCGGCGATCCGCTCGGGCACGGCCCGCTTCAGGTCGATCGGGAAGACGGCGATGCCGCACCCGATGTCGGAGCCCACCAGATGCGGGTAGAGCACGGTCGAGGCCATCGCCGCGCCGATCGGGGCACCCTTGCCCGGGTGCAGGTCGGGCATGGCGGCGACGTGCCGCATGCCGTCGAGGGCGGCCACCTGGTGGCACTGCCTGACGGCGTCGGACTCGATCCAGCTCCCGGGGGAGGCGAAGACGGTGACGGTGGCCGTGGTCGGGGACGGCAGGGAATGCTGTGGGGACACGGACGCTCGTTTCGGGTGACGGCAACGGACTGACGGCGCGCGGTGGCACGACGGCGCGTGGTGGCGCGCGGTGCGGCGCGGGCGGGATGCGGAGGTGTCCGTCAGTACGTCATGCCCACCAGCCTGGCCCACCGGACCGCTCCCGCCAACGGGTTTTCGGCCGGCCGCTCAGCCGACCGGCATCCCCAACGGGTCGGCGAGCAGCCGGGTGAAGCCGAGATCCGCCGCGCCGACCAGGGTCGCGTCGTCACCGAGGGCGGACACCCGCAGCTGCACCCGGGTACGCGAGACCGGCAGGACGTTGACGGCGATCCGTTCCCGTACGTGCGCCGCCGAGCCCCGGTACACCTCCCGCAGCATCCCGCCGAAGATGACCATGCCGGGGTTGAACAGGTTGATGACGTTCGCCACCCCGATGCCGAGCCAGTCGCCGACGGTCCGCAACGCCTCCCGGGCCGCCGGGTCGCCGCGGTCCGCCGCGTCCACCACCTCCCGAACCGCGCCCCGGCCGATCCGGTCGGCGGGCCGACCCGCCGCGTCGAGCAACGCCCGCTCCCCGACCTCGGCCTCCAGGCAGCCGCGCGACCCACACCCGCACGGTCTGCCGTCGTACGGGTTGACCAGCATGTGACCGACCTCGGAGCCGTACCCGCCGTCGCCGCCGAGCAGCTCGCCCCCGACGATGATCCCGCCGCCGACCCCGACGTCGCCGTGCAGGTAGACCAGGTTGTTCACGCCGACACCCACACCGCGCTGGTGCTCGGCCACCGCGCCCAGGTGGGCCTCGTTGCCGACCAGGACCGGCAGCCCCAGATCGAGCCGGCGGGCCAGCTCCGCGCCGAACGCCTGGTCCACCCAACCCATGTCCGGCCCGAAACGCACCATCCCGTCGCCCGGCCGGATCATCCCGCAGTACGACGCGCCGATCCCGACGCAGGTCGCCCCCGACGCCGCCGTGCCGTGCAACTGCCGCCCGAGATCGGCCAGCACGCCCACGACGGTGTCCAGGTCCGCGCCCGCGCGGGCCCGGTGCGCCTCGCGGCGGTCCTGGATCGCCCCGCCCAGCCCCACCCGGGCCGCGACCAGCCGGTCCACCGCGATGTCGAAGGCGAGCACGTACACCCGGTCGGCGGCCGGCCGGACCACCAGGGACGGTCGGCCGGCCCGCCCGGTCAGCTCGGGGAAGCCCTCCCGGACCAGGCCGGCCGCGACCAGTTCCGTGGTGAGCGCCAGGACCGTGCTGCGGTTGACGCCCAGCCACTCGGCCAGCCCGGCCCGCGACACCGGGCCACCGAGATGCACCCGCCGCAGCAGTGCCCCGAGGCTCCGGCGGCGGCTGTCACCCGGCGACTGCCCGTCCACGGTCGGACTTCTCGGCATCACGAGGCGGACCCTGTCGATCGGCGGTTGACTACCCGTCGAGGGTAGTGGCGTCGGCGGCCGCCAGCCACCTCGCCCACCCGGCCGGTGACCGTGTCCACCGGCCGTCGCGGACCCGCCGCCGGGCCCGCGACAGCCGGTGGCTCACCCCTCGATCCGGGTGATGTTGCGGATCTTGTTGGACGCGTCCAGCGCGGCGACCTTGTACGCCTCCGACAGGGTCGGATAGTTGAAGACGGTGTCGATCAGGTAGTCGACCGTCCCGCCGCAGCCCATCACCGTCTGCCCGATGTGGACGATCTCGGTCGCGCCGGTGCCGAACACGTGCACCCCGAGCAGCCGCCCGTCCTGCGGGGAGACCAGCAGCTTCAACATGCCGTACGAGTCGCCGACGATCTGCCCCCGGGCCAGCTCGCGGTAGCGGGCGACGCCGACCTCGAACGGGGTGGCGCTGTTGGTCAGCTCCTCCTCGGTCTTCCCGACGAAGCTGATCTCCGGGATCGTGTAGATGCCGATCGGCTGCAACTCCTGGAGTTCACGCACCGGCTCGCCGCAGGCGTGCAGCGCCGCCATCCGGCCCTGCTCCATCGAGGTGGACGCCAGCGCCGGGAAGCCGATCACGTCACCGACCGCGTAGATGTGCTCGACGCTGGTGCGGTAGTGCTCGTCCACCGCGATCCGACCGCGCCGGTCGGCCTCCAGCCCGGCCGCGTCGAGGGCCAGGTCGTCGGTCTGCCCCTGCCGGCCGGCCGAGTACATGACGGTGTCCGCGACGATCTTCTTGCCACTCTTGAGGATGCACAGCGCGGCCGTCTCGTGCTTCTCGACCGCCGCGACCTCCTCGCCGAAGCGGAACGTCACCGACAGGTCGCGCAGGTGGTACTTGAGCGACTCGACGATCTCCTCGTCGCAGAAGTCGAGCATCCCGTCGCGGCGTTCCACCACCGTCACCTTCGTGCCGAGCGCGGCGAACATGGAGGCGTACTCCATGCCGATCACGCCCGCGCCGACCACCACCATGCTGCGGGGCACGGCCTGGAGGTTGATCACCCCGTCGGAGTCGACGATCGTCCGGTCGTCGAAGTCGACGCTGTCCGGCCGGGCCGGGCGGGTGCCGGCGGCGATGACGATCTTGTCGAAGGTGAGCTTCGACTCGTGCCCGGAGCCGCCGTCCACCCAGATCGAGTGCGGGTCGGCGAACCGGCCGGTGCCGGTGATCAACGCGACCCGGTTGCGGGCGAGCTGGTTGCGGATGACGTCGGTCTGCCGGCTGATCACGTGCTGTGTCCGGGCGGCCAGATCACCGACGGTGATCTCCTCCTTCACCCGGTAGCTGCTGCCGTACAGGTCCCGCTGGCTCAGGCCGGTGAGGTAGAGCACGGCCTCCCGCAGCGTCTTGGAGGGGACGGTGCCGGTGTTGATGCACACCCCACCGATCATGTCGCGGCGGTCCACGATGCCGACCCGCCTACCGAGCTTCGCGGCGGCGATCGCCGCCTTCTGACCGCTGGGCCCGGAGCCCAGCACCAACAGGTCGTAGTCATACACGGCTCCTAGCCTCGCAAGCGGTCGCAAGATGTGCCAGTCGTGATCGTCGCGGTGGCCGTGCACCTCACCGTCGACGTCCGACCGCACCGGCACCTCACCCCGCGCGGCCCGAAACCCGCGACCGCCCGGCGGGTCGGCGCAGGTCGGCGCTACGGTGGGCCGGTCGCCGCAGCCGTGCCGGGCCGCCTGGCGACGCCGGGGACACGACGAGGGGGCAGGTGACGGAAGCGTCATGACCGACTACGGACACGAGCTGCTGTTCGGCGGCTTCCTCACCCCCGACGCCGGGCACCCGGATCAGGTCGTCGCCCGCGCCCGGCTCTGCGAGCAGGCCGGCCTGGACCTCGTCACCTTCCAGGACCACCCCTACCAGCCGGGATTCCTCGACACCTGGACGCTGATGTCCTACCTGGCGGCGGCGACCAGCCGGATCAGGCTGGCCGGCAACGTGCTCAACCTGCCGCTGCGGCAGCCGGTGGTGCTGGCCCGCAGCGTCGCCAGCCTCGACCTGCTCAGCGGCGGCCGGGTCGAACTCGGCCTCGGCACGGGCGCGTTCTGGGACGCCATCGAGGCCAACGGGGGCCGACGGCTCACCCCCGGGCAGGCGGTGAACGCCCTCGACGAGGCGATCCGGATCATCCGGGAGGTGTGGGCCGCCGACCGGCGCGGCGGGGTACGGGTCGACGGCGAGCACTACCGGGTGGTCGGCGCCAAGCGCGGCCCCGCCCCGGCACACCCGGTGGGAATCTGGGTCGGGGCGTACAAGCCGAGGCTGCTGCGGCTGGTGGGCCGGACGGCGGACGGCTGGCTGCCCTCGCTGGCGTACCTGCCGAACGGGCCGGCGGACCTGGCCGGGCTCAACGCGCTCGTCGACGAGGGAGCGACGGCGGCCGGGCGCGACCCCGCCCGGGTACGGCGGTTGCTGAACGTCTCCGGGCGGTTCACCGGCACCGGCGCGGGCTTCCTCGACGGGCCGCCCCGGCAGTGGGTGCGGGAGCTGACCGACCTGGTGCTGGAGCACGGCACCTCCGGGTTCGTCCTCGGCACCGACGACCCCGCCAGCATCCAGCTCTTCGCCCAGGAGGTCGCCCCCGGCGTCCGTGAACTGGTCGCCGCCGAGCGGGCCGGCTCGACCGCCCCCGCGCCGGCCGCCCCGCCGCCGGGGGAGCCCGCCGGGCCGGCGGGCGGGACGGCGGAGCCGACAGGTGCGGCGGGACCGGCGCAGGGGCGGCGGGAGACCGTCCGGGCCGGGGGCGTCGCGGGCCTCGCGGTCACCCCCACCCCCGCACCCGAGGTACGGCACAGCGACCACCGGCTCTGGGACGAGTCGACCCGGCCGGTCGCCCCGCCCGCCCCGGCCGGGCACGTCTACTCCCCGCAGGCCCAGGCCGTCGGTGGGCACCTGGTCGACGTGCACGACCACCTACGTCGGGAACTGGGCGAGATCCGCGACCTGCTCGACCAGGTCCGGCGGGGGGTGGTGTCCGCCGGGGACGCCCGGGGCGTGCTCAACCGGATGACCCTGCGGCAGAACAACTGGACGCTGGGGGCGTACTGCGCCGCCTACTGCACGCTCGTCACCCAGCACCACGGGCTGGAGGACGACGCGATCTTCCCGCACCTGCGGCGGGCCGATCCGGGGCTGGTCCCGGTGATCGACCGGCTGGAGCAGGAACACGTCGTCATCCACGAGGTCGTCGAGGGAGTCGACCGGGCCCTGGTCGCGCTGATCGGGGATCCGGGGCGGCTCACCGGCCTCCAGCAGGCGGTGGACGTGCTCACCGACACCCTGCTGTCCCACCTGTCCTACGAGGAACAGAACATCGTCGAACCCCTGGCCCGGTACGGCTTCTACCCCGGGCAGCTCTGACCGGCCGGCGTCGCTCCGGTGCCGGCCCGGCCCCGCGACGGACAGCGGTCGGCGGGTGACGCCGTTCGGGCCGCCGTGCCATAATTCCGGTGGCGCCCGCGGTTGTCACCGTCGGGCCCGGGGGGCCGCCTCCGCGGCACGCGGACGGCGGGGGATCGACCCCCGGAGGCCACAGTGGATTCCACCTCTCTCGCCGACCTCGTCGATCTGCTCGACGGCCTGTTGCAGCTGGGTGCCGCCGCGCTCAGCCTCGCCGCCGCCGTCGTGGTCGCCCGTACCACCCGCCGGTCGGACCGCCAGCGCGACGACTGACCGGCCACCACGGCGTGGCGGCGGCGTTCACCATCTCGTCGTAGCCGCCGGCCCTCCGCCGCCGTCCCCGGGGGACCCGACCGCCGTCGCCCGGCCGTCCACCATTGACACGACTCGTGGTCCACTTCATCGTCGGAGGAACCGCCTCCGCATCGAAGGGTTTGCCTGATGGTCGACACCGCGCACACGTACGTCATCGTCGGAGCCGGGCCCGCCGGCCTACAGCTGAGTTACTACCTTCAGCAGCAGGGTGCCGACTACCTGACGCTCGAACGTGGCGCCGAGCCGGGGGGCTTCTTCCGGCGGTTCCCGCGCCACCGCCGCCTGATCTCGCTCAACAAGGTGCACACCGACAGCAGCGACCCCGAGATCCGACTGCGGTGGGACTGGAACTCGCTGCTCAACGACGACCCGGAGCTGCTGTTCCCCCACTTCAGCCAGGAATACCTGCCGGCCGCCGACGACCTGGTGCGGTACCTCGCCGAGTTCCAGCGGGTGCACCAGCTCCGGGTCCGCTACGGCACCACCGTCGAGCACGTCTCCCGGGAGGACGACGGGTTCACCGTCCGTACCGACCGGGGGGTGGTGCGGGCGCGGTGCCTGATCGTGGCGACCGGCTGGGGGCGGCCGTTCGTGCCGGACATCAAGGGCATCGAGCACGCCACCGGCTACGAGGAGATGGACGTCGACCCCGACCGGTACGCCGGCAAGCGGGTCCTGATCATCGGCAAGGGCAACTCGGCGTTCGAGACCGCCTCGTCGATCCTGGGCAAGGCCTCGATGGTGCACCTGGCCAGCCGGCAGCCGCTGCGGCTGGCCTGGAACACCAAGCACCCCGGCGACGTCCGGGGCCAGTACGGCGCGATCCTCGACAGCTACCAGTTCAAGACGCTGCACTCGGTGCTCGACTGCACCATCGACGAGATCCGGCCGGTCGACGGCAGGTTCCGCGTCTCGATCACCTACACCCACGCCCAGGGCGAGACCGCCGAGCTCGACTACCACGAGGTGCTGCGCTGCACCGGCTTCCGGATGGACACCTCCCTGTTCGACGCCTCCTGCGCCCCGGACATGGTGCGCGACGGCCGGATGCCGGGCCTGCGCCCCGACTGGCAGTCGAGCAACGTCGACGACCTGTACTTCGCCGGCACCATCGCCCAGGCGCGGGATGTGAAGCACGCCTCGTCGCCGTTCATCGACGGGTTCCGGTACAACCTGCGTACCTTCACCCGGCTGCTGCGGGAGCGGTACGACGACGTGCCGCTGCCCGTCGCCACCGCGCCGGGCGAGCCGGCCTCGCTGACCAAGGTGATGCTCGACCGGGTCAACTGGAGTTCGGCGCTGTGGACCCAGTTCGAGTACCTCTGCGACGTCTTCGTCCGCGACGACGCCACCGGCGACTTCCGGCACTACGAGGACCTGCCGGAGGACTACGCCGTGCAGCGCTTCGCCGACTCCGCCCACTGCTACACCCTGGCCCTGCGCTGGGGCCGCGACGACTACGGCGACGTGTTCGCCATCGAGCGGCACCCGACCCCGGACCGGGCCCGGGAGAGCGCCTTCATCCACCCGGTGATCCGGCGCTACCGCCACGGCGAACTGGTGGCCGAGCAGCACCTGCTGGAGGACCTGCTGGCCGAGTGGCGGCGGCCGGACCGGCACGTGGAGCCACTGGTGCGCTTCCTCGGCAGGGACCTCACTGACGGATCATGACCTCGTCGAGCGGTTTGCGGGCCAGGTCGGGCACCCGCGCGTCCGGCGCCGGGTACCCGACCGGCAGCACCAGGTTCGGTCGTTCCTCAGGCGGGCGTTCGCACACCTCGTTGAGGAACCGCATCGGGCTGGGCGTGTGCGTCAGGGTGGCCAGCCCGACCTGGTGCAGCGCGGTGATCAGCAGGCCGACCGCGATGCCGACGGATTCCTTGACGTAGTACGGCTTGGGGCTGTGCGGCCCCTGGTGCACCTCGAACACGACGATGACGGCGGGTGCGGTCTCCAGGAACGGCTTCTCCCAGTCGGTGCCGAGCGCGGCGATCGCACCCAGCCACTCCTGCGGCGCGCGCCGCTGGTAGAAGTCGCGTTCCTCGGCCTCGGCCGCCGCACGCAGCCGGCGCTTGCGGGCCGGGTCGGTCAGCACGACGAACCGCCACGGCTGCACGTTGGCCCCGCTGGGGGCGGTCGAGGCGGCCCTGATCGCCGCCTCGACCACCCCCTCGGGTATCGGGTCGGGGGCGAAGTCGCGCACCGATCGGCGGCGGGCCATCTGCTCGGCGAACGCCTCCGCCGCGCGGACCATGTCCGCCGCCGGACGGCGTTCGAGTCGGATCGGGACGGTGGGTAGCAGGACCGTGTCGGCCATCGTCGCCTCCCTGGGAGAACCGCTGCCGACCACCGCCGACCCTCGCTCCACAGTGGACGTGAGGGCCGCGCGGGGCGGCTGCTCCCAGCATTTCCGAGACGGGCCGCTTCGTCGTTACGCCAGTGTGCTGTCTTGCCCATCGGGCACGTCCGGAGCGGTCGCGGTGACCAGCGCGGCGACCACGTCGGTGAGCCGGCCCCCGGCCGCCGCCGCCCGCTGCCGGGCCGCCCCGTCGCCGTCGGCCGCCAGCCCGGCCAGCCACCGCTGGACCCGGGGACCGTCGCCGGTCTCCTCCAACGCCGGCCGGGCCAGCTCGACCAGCTGCGCGGCGAGCACCCCGGCGGGCAGCAGCCGGCCGGTGCCGACCTCGACACCGTGGCCGCCCATCCCGTCGCGGGCCGCCCGCCAGTACGCCAGCCGCATCAGGTCCGGGTCGGTGCGGGGCCCCTCGTCGCCCCGCTCGACGGCCGTCGCGGCGACCATCGCCAGGGCCCGGACCAGCGCGGCGAACCCGGCGGACTCGGCGGCGGTGATCGGCATGTCGGCCACCCGCACCTCAAGGGTGGGATGACGGGCCGACAGCCGCAGGTCCCAGAAGATCGTCCCCGAGTCGACCATCGCGCCCGCGTCGAGCAGCAGGTCGATGTGGGCGTCGTACTCCCGGGCCGAGGTCAGGAACGGCGGCGGCCCGGCCACCGGCCAGCGCTGCCAGGTCAGGCTGCGCCAGCTCGCGTAGCCGGTGTCGCGTTCGCGCCAGAAGGGCGAGTTGGCGGTGAGGGCCAACAGCACCGGCAGGTGCGGACGCAGGTGGTTGCCGACCAGCACCGCCCGGTCCCGGTCCGGCTGCTCCACGTGCACGTGCACCGCGCAGATCGCCAGGTCGTCGTGCAGCCCCCGGTAGGTGGCGTTGCCCCGGTCCTGCCGTGGCCCCTGGGTGATCGGTGGCGGCACCGCCGGACCGAGCACCGGCGAGGCGGTGGCGACCACCCGCAGCCCGTCCCGACCCGCCGCCACCTGCAACGCCGTCCGCGCCTCGACGAGTTGCGCGTGCAGATCCGCCACCGCGTGGCAGGGATCGGTGCGGGTCTCGATCTGCAGTTCGGTGATCTCGCCACCCACCCGGCCGCCGAGCGCCGGACGGGCCCGGTCGACCACGGTGGCGGCCTGCGGCGTCACCTCGCCCCGCTCGGCGTCGACGACGAGGAACTCCTCCTCGACGCCGAGCAGGGGAATGGACGACCCCGACCGCTGTGCCGTACTCATGTGCGCGTCCGACCCCTGCCCGTCGGTCCCTCGCCGACAGGGGGTAGCCTACGGCCCCGTCGGCCGGGCCGCGCTCAGTCGCACTCCTTCATGGACAGTTGGTCGACCAGACCGGCCAGCAGGGCGGTACGCTCCGGCATCCGGTCGAGGTGGACGTACTCGTCGCGGGCGTGCGCCCCACCACCCACCGCGCCCAACCCGTCCAGGGTCGGCACCCCCAGCGCGGCCGTGAAGTTGCCGTCGGACGCGCCCGCCGCGTGCGCCCCGGTCAGCGCCGGCAGGCCGAGCCGGGCGGCGACCGACTGGGCGATCTCCAGCAGCGGCCGGGCCAGCTCCGGGGGCATCGGATGCCGGCCGATACGACCCTCCACCGCCACCGTCGCCTCGGGCAGGAACGGCACCAGCCCGTGGATGGCCCGGTCGACGCGTTCGAGTTCGGCGCTGGTCCACGCCCGCACGTCGACTGCCAGGCTGGCCAGCTCCGGCACCGTGTTGGTGGTGGTGCCCGCCGCCAACAGGGTCGGGGTGACCGAGGTGCCGGCGCTGTGCCCCGCGCCGAGGGCGCGCAGCGTGAGGATCTGGTGGGCGACCTCGACGGTGGCGTTCACCCCCCGCTGGGGTTCCACCCCGGCGTGGGCGGCCCGTCCCTGCACGATGACCCGGTACACCGAGCCGCCCTTGCGGGCCACCTTCACCTGTCCGTCCGGGGTGGCCGCCTCGCAGACCAGCACGGCGTCCGAGCGGCGCGCCTCGCGTTCGATCAGCGGCCGGGAGGTGCCGGAGCCGCTCTCCTCGTCGCAGGTGAGCAGCACCCCCACCCGGGAGGTGTCGGCCAGCAGGCCCAGTGCGGTGAACATCTGCACGATGCCGGCCTTCATGTCGCACACCCCGGGGCCGGTGGCGACGTCCCCGCGTACGGTGAAGGGCCGGGAGCGGATGGTGCCGGTGGGGAAGACCGTGTCGAAGTGGCCGAGCAGCAGCACCCGTTGCCGGGCCGCCGGCCACAGCAGGTGCGGCAGCCCGTCGACGACGACGCGTTCGGCGGGCCGGCCGAGCACCTGCTCGCCCCAGCCGGCGAGCAGGTCGGCGCAGGACTCCAGGTGGGGCAGGTCGCCCGGGGCCGACTCGGCGGCGACCAGGACAGCCAGCCGGTCCACCATCTCGGTGCGCAGTTTCGTCGCGGCGTCGAGCAGATCGCGCGGATGGTCCATCGAGCCCTCCAGCTTCGAAGACAGTGACGGGCCTGGCCAGGCGACCCGTCCACCATCGCAGCGCCGCCCGGCGACGGTCATCCGTTGCCGTGCTCACCGTCCCCGGCGTCGGCCGGCGCGTCGAGCAGGCGCAGCCCGGCGGCGGGACCCGGGCCGCCGCCACCGCCGACCGGGCGGATGGCGGCGGTCACCTATCGTGACCCCATGACGACGATGTGGGTGGTGCTCGGTGGTGCGGCACTGGTGATGATCGGCACGGTCGGCTGGGTCGCCTGGCGCGACCGGGCCCGCACCGTCGGGGCCGAGAACGGGGCCGCCGGGCAGGAGGCCCAGTCCAGGCGGCACCGGTACGAGGTGGAGCGGCACACCAGTCAGGGTGGGACGATCTACGGGGGCCAGCCCTGGTGACCACCCGGGCCGAGTCGATCCGGGTCGCCCATGGTCAACGGGACGCCGGCCGGGCATGATCGTTCCACGGTCGGGGTACCCACCGACCGCAGGACCGGCACGCCTGGGAGGCACACGGTGACGGCAGGCTCGCGACGCCGCTCGCACGGACCACTGCTCGCCGCGCTGACGGCGCTGGTGGTGGCGGTCGGCTGCGCGGCCGGCGGGGTGGGGGAGAGCGGCCCGCAGGAACCCCGGGAGCCGGCCCCCCGGCAGCCGTCGCGCCCGGCGGCCCCCGCCTCGCCCGAGGCGGAGACCACCCGCGCCGACGGCACCACCAGCGTGGCCGAGTTCAAGAGCGACATCGACGACGCCGTCACCATCGCCGAACGCTACTGGGCCGCCCAGTTCCGGGCCTCCGGCCGACAGTTCCGCCCGATCAGCCGGATCGTGCCCTACCAGCGCGAGGGCGAGGTCTCCTGCGCCGGGCAGGCACTGCCGCGCAACAACGCCGTCTACTGCTCCCGGGGCGACTTCATCGCCTACGACGTCAACTGGTCGGTGTCGGCGTTCCGGCAGGTCGGTGACGCGTTCGTGTTCTACCTGCTGGGCCACGAGTACGCCCACGGCATCCAGGTCCGCCTCGGCCTGCGCGCCGACTTCACCATCCAGCAGGAGTTGCAGGCCGACTGCATGGCCGGGGCGTACCTCGGCGACTCGGTCCGCGACGGCACCCTGAGACTCGACGCCGGAGACCTCGACGAGTTCCGTGACGGGCTGCTCGCCGTCGGCGACGACCCCGACCAGCCGTGGTTCGCCGAAGGCTCGCACGGCACCGCCGAACAGCGCACCGACTGGTTCTTCCGCGGCTACGAGCGCTCCCTGGGCGCCTGCAACCTGCGCTGAGGAGCAGGTCACGTCCGGCCGGTACGGCGGCACGCGTCCCGGGCCGGCCTGGCAGGATCGCCCGGAGACCACCCGCGAGCGCCAGGAGGATTCCGCTGAGCAGCCCACACCCCGCCGCCGTGCTCTTCGACATGGACGGCACCCTGGTCGACAGCGAGAAGCTCTGGGACGTCGCCCTGCACGAGTTGGCTGCCGTCTACGGGGGAACGCTCTCCGGTCCGGCCCGGCGGGCGATGATCGGCACCGCGATGGCCGCGTCGATGCGCATCCTCCACGACGACCTCGGCCAACCCGAGCGGGACCCGCAGGCCAGCGCCGAGTGGATCAACGCGCGGATCCTGGAGCTGTTCCGCACCGGGCTGCGCTGGCGGCCGGGCGCGCTGACCCTGCTGCGGGCGGTCCGCGCCGCCGGCATCCCCACCGCCCTGGTCACCTCCAGCGGCCGGCCGCTGGTCGAGGTCGCCCTGGACACCCTCGGCCGGGACAGCTTCGACGCCGTGGTCTGCGGCGACGAGGTGGACTCGGCCAAACCGCACCCCGAGCCGTACCTGACCGCCGCCCGGCTGCTCGACGTGCCGATCGGCCGCTGCGTGGCGATCGAGGACTCGCCGACCGGGGTGGCCAGCGCGCTCGCCGCCGGTGCGGCGGTGCTGGCCGTACCGGCGGAGGTGCCGGTTCCGCCGACCGAGGGCGTACACCAGGTGGAGAGCCTGACCGGTGCGGATCTGGAGCTGCTGGCGGCGCTGCTCGGTGCGCCACCCGCCTGAGCCGCCCGGACCCGCGCGGCCACGACGGAGGGGGTCCCGCCGGCCGGCGGAACCCCCTCGCGGCGGACGGGATCAGTCGTGCGCGATCGCGCCCAGCACGTTGATCCGGGCCGCCCGCACCGCCGGGAGCACCGCCGCGACCACGCCGATGACGGCCGCCAGCAGCAGGAACAGCCCCATCTGACCCCACGGCAGGATCAGGTCGGTGATGCCGTCGTCCTTGAGCGCCCGGACCACCGCGGCACCGAGACCGACGCCCACCACGATCCCGAGCAGCGCCCCGAAGACCGAGATCACCACCGCCTCCACGGTGATCATCCGCATGGTCTGCGCCCGGCGCAGCCCGATCGCCCGCAGCAGGCCCAACTCGCGGGTCCGCTCCAGCACCGACAGGGCCAGCGTGTTCACGATGCCGAGCACCGCGATCACGATCGCCAGCGCCAACAGGATCTGGATCATCGTGAGCAGGCTGTCCAGCGAGCCGGTCTGCTGTTCGATGAACGCGTCCCGGTCGGCCACCGACACCTCCGGGCTGTCGGCCAGCAGCGCCTCCACCTGCGGCTGCACGTCCGCCACCCGGGTCCCCGGGGCCAGCTGGATGAACCCCTGGTTGGGCTTCGGGATGGCGAAGTCCTTCACCGCCTGCGGCGGCAACTGCACCGGGCTGGTCAGCTCGGAACTCTCGTAGATGCCGCTGACCGTGTAGGTGCGCGGCTCACCCCGGGAGGCCTGCACGGTCACCGTCGACCCGACCGAGATGTTGCGGGACCTGGCGGCGTCGGAGCTGAACAGCATCTGGTCCGGGCCGAGCCGGCTGATGTCACCGGCGGTCGTCTTGGCCCCGAAGATCCGCTGCAACGCGGTCACGTCGCTGGACGCGGCCAGCCAGGTGACCTTCCCGTCGACCATGCCCATGTCGCCGTACTCGCCGTCGGCCAGCTGCACACCCGGCAGCGCCGCCACCTTCGTCAGCACCGCCGGGTCGAAGCTCGCCGGACGCGGACCGGTCGACGCCCCCGAGATCACCAGCTCGGCCTTGATGGTGTCCTGGGCCAGCGCGCCGATGCTGCCCTTCGCCGAGTCCAGGATCACCGTCACCCCGGTCACCAGGGCGATGCCGACCATCAGCGCCGCCGCCGTGATCGCCGTCCGGCGCGGGTTGCGGCCGGAGTTGAGCCGACCCAGCTTGCCCGGCACCGACCAGGCGAAGACCGCCCCCAGCAGGGACACCACCGGGCGGCTGATCAGCGGGGTCAGCAGCGCCACCCCGATGAAGGCGAACAGCACCCCACCCAGGATGACCGGCAGCGTGTTGTCCCCGGCGTTGCCGCTGAGCCCGAGGAACAACAGCACCGCGCCGATCCCGGTGATCACCCCGCCGGTCACGGTGACCCGGGTCAACGGACGGTCCGGGTTGGCCACGTCCTGCATCGCCGCGATCGGCGGGATGCGTGCGGCCCGCAGCGCCGGCAGCAGCGCCGCCACCACCGTGATCAGCAGGCCGACCGCGAACGAGCCGATCACCGCCGACGCCGGGACGCCGATTCCGGCCAGCGTCAACCCGCCGGCCAGGTTGCCGAAGACGTACGCCAGCAGCGCGCCGATGCCGATGCCGGCGCCCAGCCCCAGCACCGAGGCGATCAGGCCGATCGCCACCGCCTCCAGCACCACCGAACCGATGATCTGCCGGCCGCTGGCCCCGATCGCCCGCATCAGGGCCAGCTCCCGGGTCCGCTGCGCCACGATGATCGAGAAGGTGTTGAGGATGAGGAACGTGCCCACCAGCAGCGCGACGGCGGCGAACCCGAGCAGGATCTTGTTGAAGAAGGACAGCCCCTCCTTCAGGCTCGCCGAGGCGTCCGCCGACAACTGCGCGCCGGTCTTGACCTCGAATCCGTCGCCGAGCGTCCGGGCCACGTCGTCGCGCAACGTGGCGTCGCCGACCCCGGGGGCAGCCCGGACGGTGACGTTGGTGAAGGCGTCCCGCTCGCCCAGCAGCAGCCGCTGCGCCACCGGCGTGGTGAAGGCGATCTCGTTGACCCCGCCGATGGAGTCCCGGTCACCGCTGTAGCCGAAGACCCCGACCAGGGTGAAGGTCTGCTTCGGCGTCAACGGGGTCAGCACCCCGACCCGGTCGCCGACCTTCACCCCGCCCGCCTGCGCCAGCGCCGCGTTGACGACGATCTCGTCGTCCGCCCGCGGCTCCCGGCCCTCCCGCAGCTTCACCAGGTCGCTCTCGCCCCGCCAGTTCGCCCCGAGCTGCGGCGGACCGAACGAGGTGACCACCTTGCCGTTGCCGCCGATCAGCTGGGCCCCGTCGGTGTTGACCACCCCGGTGGCCTCGGCCACCCCGGGCACCCCGGCGATCCGCTGCACGGTCGCCGCCGGCACCGTGGTCGGCACCTGCTCGCCCTGCATCTCGCCGAGCGCCACCTTGGGCTTGCCTGCGACGTTGACGTCGATGCCCTCGTACGCGTCGGCGAAGACCGCGTCGAACGAGCGGCCCAGCGTGTCGGTGAGCACGAACGCCCCCGCGACGAACATGACGCCCAGCACCACGGCCAGGCCGGACAGCAGCAGGCGCACCTTGCGCGCCAGCAGACTCTTGAGGGTGGCCCGTAACATCAGCCGGCCACCTCGACCGGAGTGTCCAGCTTCTTCATGGTGTCCAGCACCGTGTCGGCGGTCGGCTCGATCAGCTCCGAGACGATCTGCCCGTCGGCGAGGAAGACCACCCGGTCGGCGTACGCGGCGGCCGTCGGGTCGTGGGTGACCATCACGATGGTCTGCCCGTGTTCGCGTACCGAGTTGCGCAGGAAGTTGAGCACCTCCGCGCCGGAACGGGAGTCCAGGTTCCCGGTCGGCTCGTCGGCGAAGATCACCTCGGGTCGGGCGACCAGCGCCCGCGCGCAGGCGACCCGCTGCTGCTGGCCACCGGAGAGCTGCGACGGCCGGTGCCCCAGCCGGTCCCGCAGGCCGACGGTGTCGATCACCGTGTCGTACCAGGCCGGGTCGGGCTTGCGGCCGGCGATCGACATCGGCAGCAGGATGTTCTCCTGGGCGGTGAGCGTGGGCAGCAGGTTGAACTGCTGGAAGATGAAGCCCACCTTGTCCCGGCGCAGCTTCGTCAGACCCGAGTCACCCAGCCCGGTCACCGTGGTGTCGCCGATCTGCACCGTGCCCTTGCTCACCGAGTCCAACCCGGCCAGGCAGTGCATCAGCGTCGACTTGCCCGAGCCCGACGGGCCCATGATCGCGGTGAACCTGCCCCGCTCGAACTCGGCGCTGACCCCCCGCAGCGCGGCGACCTGCGCCTCGCCGGTGCCGTACACCTTCCACACGTCGTTCGCCCGGGCCGCGGCCTGCTCATGCCGGCCTACCGTCGCGGTCACGTCATCTACCTCTTCCGTCTGGCTGTGTGTGCCCCCACCGCCCCCGCTGGTCGGTGGGGTCGATCCCATCCTCGGTGCCGGCCGGCGCGGATCCGTCCGACCACGGACTGACCCGGCGCGGATTTCCCGCTGCGGGTCGGCCCGGAGAACGGCTCAGGGTTGTCCCTGAGCCGGCGACGGGTCGCGCCGCCCCACCCTGCGGCGGAGCCCGGCATCGACGTCAGGATCTGACGCCACGTCACGGTCAACCGTGCCGCACCGCCTTTCGTCACGGTAGGTGAGCGGGACAACGCTGCCGTCCCCCCACCGGCCTCACCCTGGGTACGCCCCGAGGGGCATCCGACGCCGCCCGGCTACGCCTTCGGGCGGACCAGCCCCGACTCGTACGCCAGTACCACCGCCTGCACGCGGTCACGCAGCCGCAGCTTGGTCAGCACGTGCCCGACGTGCGTCTTGATCGTCGTCTCGCTGACCGACAGCGCGGCGGCGATCTCCGCGTTGGACAACCCCCGGGCCACCTGGACGAGCACCTCCCGTTCCCGCTCGGTCAACGTGCCCAACGCCTTCGGTGGGCTCGCCGCCGGGTCGGGCAGCACGGTGGCGAACCGGTCCAGCAGCCGCCTGAGGATGCGCGGCGCCACCACCGCCTCCCCGGCGGCCACCGTCCGGATGGCGGTGACCAGATCGTCGGCCGGCACGTCCTTGGCCAGGAAGCCGCTCGCCCCGGCCCGCAACGCCCCCACCACGTACTCGTCGAGGTCGAAGGTGGTGAGGATGAGCACCCGAACCGGCAACCGGGCCTCGACGATCGCCCGGGTCGCGGCCACCCCGTCCATCCGGGGCATCCGGATGTCCATCAACACCACGTCGGGCAGCAGCCGCCGGGACAGCTCCACCGCCTCCTGACCGTCCCCGGCCTCGGCGACGATGTCGAGGTCGTCCTCGGTGCCCAGCACCATCCGGAACCCGGTGCGCAGCAACGGCTGGTCGTCGGCGAGCAGGATCCGCACCGGCCGCCCCGGCGGGTGCCCGGTGGCCCGTCCGTCCGGCGCGGACGACGGGGGGCTGCCGTACGTCTGGCCCATCTGCTGTCCCCGTTCCCCCGTCACGCCGGGACCGTCCCGGCCGGTTCCACCGGAATTCTCGCGTACACCCGGAAGCCGCCGCCGGGCCGTGGCCCGATCCGTAGGGTTCCACCGTAGAGCGCCACCCGTTCCCGCATCCCGACCAGACCGTGCCCGATCCGGCCGGGCCCCGGCTCCGGCCCCCGCCCCGTGTCGGTGATCTCCACGGTCAGGCCGCCGTCGTCGACGCCCAGCCGGACGGTCGCGGTGGCCGCCCCGGCGTGCTTGAGCGCGTTCGTCAACGCCTCCTGAGCGATCCGGTACACCGTCAGTGCGACACCCTCGTCGACCGTCGGCACCGGCTCCGTGACCTCCAGGGTGACCGGCAGCCCCGCCTCGCGTACCTGTTCCACCAGGGCGGTGATGCCGGCCAGGCCGGGCTGCGGGGTGAGGTCGGCGGCGGGCTCCGCGTCGGTCCGCAGCACGTCCAGCAGCCGGCGCATCTCGCGCAGCGTCACCCGGCTGGTGTCCTCGATGGTGGCGATGGCCTCGTCGGCGGAGGCCAGGTCCCGGTGCAGCACCCGCCGGGCCCCGGTGGCCAGCACCCCCATCACGCTGACGTGGTGGGCGACCACGTCGTGCAGCTCCCGGGCGATCCGCCGCCGCTCGTCGGCCACCGCCTGCTCGGCCAGCGCCCGCTGGTTGCCCTCGGCCGCCCGGGCCCGTTCCCGCAGCGCCCGCAGCGAGGTGCGCCGGGCCCGCACCGCCCGCCCCACCGCGTAGGCGAGCAGGGCGGTGAGCAGGTTGTTGAGCACCAGGTACGCCGGGCTGACGTCGAGCGCGGTGTCCAGCGGGGTGAACACGTTGAGGGCGGCCACCGGCACCCAGAGCAGCACCGTGGCGGCCACCGCAGTCAGCACCGCCCGGTGTACCGCCATCGTGTACGTCAGCACCAGGAACGTCAGGCTCTGCGTGGTCGGGGCGTGCCCGAGCAGCGCCGGCACGGCCAGGGTGGCCAGCGCCGCCACCACCGCCGGCCACGGGGCGGCCCGGCGCAGCGCCACCGGCGTCGCGCACAGCGCGCTCCAGGCCAGCGCGGACGGCAACTGCCGGGGCCAGAACTCGCGCGGGGTGAGCAGGACGAAGGCGACCTCGAGCAGCACCAGCGCGCCGGCGAACAGGGCGTCACCGGCCAGCGGCCGGCGCGCCCACCACCGCTCGGGTCCCTCGGTCATACCGCGACGCTAGCCGCCCGCCGGGGCGTCAGGTCATCGCCGACGGTGAACCTCGTCTCCTCCTCACGGATGAGCCGATCTCCACCCGGTGCCGACGGCGGGCGCTACTCGTCGGCGCCCGGGGTGGCCGGCCGGGACCGGGCGTCGCGCAACGGGTCGGCCGCCCCGGCCCGCTCGGGAAACGGCGGCGGGGTGCCGCCGAAGGCCGGGCAGTGCGCCTGGTGGTTGCACCAGTCGCAGAGCCGGCTCGGCCGGGGGCGGAAATCCTGCCGGGCGGTGGCCTGCTCGATGGCCTGCCAGAGCGCCACCACCGTACGCTCGAACCGCACCAGCTCGTCGGCGTCGGGGGAGTAGTCGCAGACCTCGGCGTCCTTGAGGTAGAGCAGGCGCAACACCCGCGGCACCACGCCCCGGGTGCGCCACAGCACCAGCGCGTAGAACTTCAACTGGAACAGCGCCCGCGCCTCGAACGCCTCCCGCGGCGCGCCGCCGGTCTTGTAGTCGACCACCCGCAGCGCCCCGTCGGGCGCCACGTCGAGCCGGTCGAGGTAACCCCGGATGAGCAGCTCGTCGTCGACCACCGCGGAGATCAGGCTCTCCCGCTCGGCGGGCTCCAACCGACGCGGGTCCTCCACCGCGAAGTAGCCCTCCAGCAGGGCCGCCGCCGACCGGAGGAACTCGGCGGTGCCCGGCTCGTCGCCCGGGTCGAACAGCCCGGCCAGCTCGGGCTGCTCGGTGACCAGCCGGTCCCACTGCGGGCCGACCAGGTCGCCGGCGGCCTGCGGGGTGCGCCCGCCCGCCGGCAGGTCGAACAACCGCTCCAGCACCGCATGCACCAGGGTGCCCCGGGCCTGCTCGACGCTGGGCCGCTCGGGCAGCCGGTCGATGCTGCGGAACCGGTAGAGCAGCGGGCAGGTCTTGAAGTCGGCCGCCCGCGACGGCGACAGCGAGGCCCGGACCGTGGCGGGCAGCGCCGCCGGAGGATGCTGCTGGTCGATCACCGGTTCCGCCGTCATGCCCCGAAGGTTAGGACACCGGTGTGACAGGGCCGCGCTCGCCGCACCGGGCATGATCAGGTCGGCGCGTAGCATCGGGGCGGTGGAGTCCCGTGCCCGCCCGCCGCGCCGCCCCCGCAGCGGCCTGACCGTCGGCCGGGTGTTCGGGGTGCCGCTGCACCTCAACGTGTCGATGCTGCTGCTCACCCTGCTGGTGACCGTCACCTACGCCGAGTTCGCCCGGGACCGGCTCGGCCTGTCCCCGCTCGGCGGCTACCTGATCGGCCTCGGCTTCGTGGTGTCGCTGCTCGGCTCGGTCCTGCTGCACGAGCTGGGGCACGCGCTGACCGCCCGCCGGCACGGCATCGGTGTGCGTGGGATCACCCTGGAACTGCTCGGCGGATACACCGAGATGGACCGGGACGCCCCCACCCCCCGGGTGGAACTGCTGGTCTCGCTGGCCGGCCCGGCCGTCTCGGCGCTGCTCGGCGGGCTCGCCGTGGCCGCCACCCTGGCCACCCCCGACCACACCCTGGCCCACCAGCTCGCGCTGCAACTGGCGTTGAGCAACGTCATCGTCGCCGTGTTCAACGTGCTGCCCGGTCTGCCCCTGGACGGCGGCCGGGCGCTGCGCGCCGTGCTGTGGCGGATCACCCGCGACCGGCACCGGGCCACCGAGGTCGCCGGCTGGGTCGGGCGGGCCGTCGCGGTGGGCACCGCCGGGCTGGTCGTGCTGCTCACCGTCGAGCGGGTGCTGGTGCCGCTGGCGCTGCCGCTGATGCTGCTGGTCGCGGTCACCCTCTGGCGCGGCGCCGGGCAGTCGATCCGGTACGCCCGGATCAGCCGCCGGGTGCCGCTGCTCGACCTGGCCCGGCTGGCCCGCCCGGTCGTCGCCGTGCCCACCGGCACGCCGCTGGCCGAGGCGCAGCGCCGGCACGCCGAGCAGGGCCCACCCGGATCCGCCGTGCTGGTCGTCGACGGCGCGGGCCGGCCGGTCGCCCTGGTCGACCCGGCCGCGGCGGACGCCGTGCCGGTGGGCCGGCGGCCCTGGCTCGGGGTGGACGCGGTGGCCCGGCCGCTGGCCGCGCTGCCGGCGGTGCCGCTCGGTCTCGACGGCGAGCGGCTGATGGCGGCCGTCCAGGCCCACCCGGGCGCGCGCTACGTGGTGACGGCAGGCGAAGATGTGGTCGGCGTTCTGCACATCGCGGATCTCGCCCAGGTCCTCGAACCCACACGGAAGATGAACAGGTGACCGCAGCACATCCCCCCGCCCTCCCGGCCCCCAACGGCACACCGACGTCCACCGCCGTCGCGGAACTCCCCCCGGTGCACCGGGGCCCGTTCCGCCCCGGTGACCGGGTGCAGCTGACCGACCCGAAGGGGAGGATGCACACGGTCACCCTGGAGCCCGGCAAGGAGTTCCACACCCACCGGGGCATCCTGGCGCACGACGCGTTGATCGGGCAGCCCGACGGCAGTGTGGTCAGCACCGCCGGCGGCGGGACGGCGTTCCTGGCGCTGCGTCCGCTGCTGTCGGACTACGTGCTGTCCATGCCGCGCGGCGCCCAGGTGATCTATCCGAAGGACTCGGCGCAGATCGTCGCGATGGGTGACATCTTCCCCGGCGCGAAGGTGCTGGAGGCCGGCGCCGGCTCCGGGGCGCTGAGCTGCTCCCTGCTGCGCGCCGTCGGCACCGGCGGCGAGCTGCACTCCTACGAGGTGCGCGACGACTTCGCCCAGATCGCCAGGCGCAACGTGGAGGCGTTCTTCGGCGCGCCGCACCCGGCCTGGCGGCTGCACGTCGGCGACGTCGCCGACTGCCCGGAGACCGGTTTCGACCGGATCATCCTGGACATGCTCACCCCCTGGGAGACCCTCGACATGGTCGAGCGGGCGCTGCTGCCCGGCGGCGTGTTCATCGGCTACGTGGCGACCACCCCGCAGCTGTCCGAGCTGGTCGAGGCGCTGCGCGAGCGGGGCGGCTGGACCGAGCCGCGGGCCTGGGAGTCGCTGGTGCGCGACTGGCACGCCGAGGGGCTCGCCGTCCGGCCCGACCACCGGATGATCGCGCACACCGCGTTCCTGGTCTCCGCGCGTAAGCTCGCTCCGGGCGTCACCGCGCCGCCGCGCCGCCGCAAGCCCAGCAAGGGCGCCGAGGCGTACGCGGAACGCAAGCAGGCGTTGCGGGAGGCGGCGGCGGCCCGGGACGCGGCGGCGCAGCAGGCCACCGCCGCCGCGTCGGCCGCCGGAGCCGACGGGCGGGACCGGCCGTGACGGCGGATCGGAGCAGCTGGGCGTGAACGGGCAGAACCCGACGGCCGGTGCGGGCCGACGGTGTGACCGCGGGGAGTGCGCATGAGCCGGCCGGGCTTCGGCGGCGGTGAGCTGCCGGCCGTGTTCCCCGACTGGTCGCCGTACCAGGATCTGGAGTCGGCGGCGCGGGCCTACCTGCGCGACCCGGACATCGCCCTGGAGGCGCTCGGCGGGGTGCTGCGGGGCGCCTCGGTGCTCGGCTTCACCCTTGAACGGTTCGTCAACGAGGTCAACGGGGTGTGGCAGGAGGTCGTCGTCTGCGACGGCAGCCGGCTGGTGCTCTGGCACGGCGAGGACGTGCCGCCGGGGGAGGGCCCGCCCGGGTCGATGACGTCGTCGCTGCGGGTGGTGCCGATCTCCACGGTCACCGAGGTGGGCTGCCGCCGGCGGCTGACCCGGGCCGAGAACGGCGACGTCCGGGTGGACAGCATCGACGTCTACCTGCTGCTCACCTCGCTGGACGAGGCCCCACCCGGTGACGAGATGGTGGGCGCGCCCCGGCACGACGCGCTGCGCTTCGGCAAGACGCTCGACGACGGCGGGGCCGGCCAGATCGCCCGGCTGGAGGAGTTCGCCCGGCTGGTCGCCTCGGTGGTCGGCCGCCCGCTGCTGTAGCACCGCGACCGGGCCGTGGGCGGCGGGGCGACCCCGGCCCGGGGGCGGTCAGCCGTCCTCGGCCTCGGGGCCGGCCACCTCGACGCCGTCGCTGCCGCGCACCACGTGGATGCACTCACCCGGGCACTCCCTGGCGGAGTCGATCACCTCCAGCCGCAGGTGTTCCGGCACGTCGACCCGGCTGCCGGGGGCGAGCCGCAGCTCACCGTCGACACCCTTGACGTACGCCAGGCCGTCGACGTCGAACTCGAAGACCTCCGGCGCGTACTGCACGCAGAGCCCGTCACCCGTGCAGAGATCCTGGTCCACCCAGACCTGCAACTGGTCGGTAGCGACGTCGGTCACCCGGCACCCCCCATGTTCTCCTGTCCCACTCCCCGACGGTACCCGAACGGCCGGACCTGCCCCTCACGCGTCCCGTGGCGATCAAGGTTCGGTGACGAGGGCGTTGCGTGGGACCGAATCGGCCTCATAGCGGCTAGTGTTAGGGCAGAACGTTCAAGCCCCCCGGGGAGGTGGGACGTGGCACGCAGTGACGACGCGGACTCGCGCGCCGCACGGTGGGAGAAGGAGGCCCACGATCTCTCCACGCAGGTCGCGTTCCTTCAGGAGGAACTCGCTCTGGTGCGGCGCAAGTTGACCGAAAGCCCCCGACACGTCCGGCAGCTCGAAGAGCGGCTGGCGGCCACCCAGGCACAGTTGGCGCGGCTCACCGAGAACAACGACCGGCTCGTGAGCACCCTCAAGGAGGCTCGCGCGCAGATCGTGACGCTCAAGGAGGAGATCGACCGGCTGGCACAGCCGCCGTCCGGCTACGGCGTCTTCCTCGCGCGACACGACGACGGCACGGTGGACATCTTCACCGGCGGACGCAAGCTCCGGGTAGCCGTCTCACCCTCACTGGACGCCGAGGAGTTGCGGCGCGGCCAGGAGGTCCTGCTCAACGACGCGCTCAACATCGTCGACGCGTTCGGCTACGAGCGGGTCGGTGAGGTGGTGATGCTCAAGGAGATCCTCGCGGGTCCCGAGGGCGCTCCCGGTGACCGGGCGCTGGTGGTTTCGCACTCCGACGAGGAGCGCATCGTCCACCTGGCCGACACCCTGATCGGCACCGCGATCAGGGCCGGCGACTCGCTCATGATCGAGCCCCGCTCGGCGTACGCCTACGAGCGGATCCCGAAGAGCGAGGTCGAGGAGTTGGTGCTGGAGGAGGTGCCCGACGTCGACTACACCGACATCGGCGGCCTCCAGTCGCAGATCGAGCAGATCCGCGATGCGGTGGAGCTGCCCTTCCTGCACGCCGACCTGTTCCGGGAGCACCAGCTCCGGCCGCCGAAGGGCATCCTGCTCTACGGTCCGCCGGGCTGCGGCAAGACGCTCATCGCCAAGGCGGTGGCCAACTCGCTGGCCAAGAAGATCGCCGAGCGGCTGGGCAAGGACCGGCACACCAGCTTCTTCCTCAACATCAAGGGTCCGGAGCTGCTCAACAAGTACGTCGGCGAGACCGAGCGGCACATTCGGCTGATCTTCCAGCGGGCCCGGGAGAAGGCCGGGGAGGGCACCCCGGTCATCGTGTTCTTCGACGAGATGGACTCGATCTTCCGGACGCGTGGCTCCGGTGTCTCCTCCGACGTGGAGAACACCATCGTCCCGCAGCTGTTGAGCGAGATCGACGGCGTCGAGGGCCTGGAGAACGTGATCGTGATCGGTGCCTCCAACCGGGAGGACATGATCGACCCGGCCATCCTGCGCCCCGGCCGGCTCGACGTGAAGATCAAGATCGAGCGTCCGGACGCCGAGGCGGCCAAGGACATCTTCTCCAAGTACATCCTCGCCGGGCTGCCGCTGCACGCCGACGACCTGGCCGAGCACGGCGGCGAGCCGCAGGCCACCGTCGCGGCCATGATCGACGCGGTCGTCCTGCGGATGTACTCGGAGACCGAGGAGAACCGCTTCCTCGAGGTCACCTACGCCAACGGTGACAAGGAGGTCCTGTACTTCAAGGACTTCAACTCCGGCGCGATGATCCAGAACATCGTCGACCGGGGCAAGAAGATGGCGATCAAGGAGTTCCTCACCTCCGGGCGCAAGGGGCTGCGGTTGCAGCACCTGCTCGACGCCTGCGTCGACGAGTTCCGGGAGAACGAGGACCTGCCCAACACCACCAACCCGGACGACTGGGCCCGGATCTCCGGCAAGAAGGGCGAGCGGATCGTCTACATCCGTACGCTCGTCTCCGGCGGCAAGGGCACCGAGGCCGGCCGTTCCATCGAAACCGCCAGCAACACCGGCCAGTACCTCTGACCGGCTGACCGGACGACGGGCCCGCGACGCGACGCGTCGCGGGCCTCGTCGGCGTCACCCACTGTTAACCGCGCCACCCCGCGTCGGGCGGGTGGAATGCCGGACTCGTCGCTAGACTTCCCCCACCGCTAGTCGACTCCGAGGAACCGCGTGCCGCCCGAGCTGTCAGTCGTCGATCCGCCGCTGTCCCCGGCAGTGGATCGCACGCCCCCCACCGTCCCGACGCCCCCGAAGGGCCGCGGCTGGCGGTGGATACCCCTCCTGCTGGCCGCCCTCGTCGCCGCCTGGGCCGTGCCCCTCGCCGGGCACGCCCTGCACCGGGAGTGGCTGCTCCCGCCGATCCTCCTGGTCGCCACGGCCAGCCTGCTGCGCGGTGGCCGTACCCTGCTCGACCGGTTGATGCTCGCCCTGGGCCTGCTGCTCGGCCTGACCGCGATCGCCGGCCTGGTCTTCCCGGTCTGGCCCTGGGGGATGCGGCCGGTGCCGCTCACCGGGACCGCCCTCACCGCGCTGGTCCTCGCCGCTGCCGCGCTGCGCCGCCGCCCCCGGCTGCCCCGACCCGGCTGGGCCGACCTGTTCCCGCTGGCCGGCGCCGCCGCCATGGTGGTCTACCTGCGGCAACCCTGGCAGCGTGCCACCGACCTCGCCGACCGGCTCACCGTCCTCGGCGTGGGCGAGGACAACTGGCGGCACCTGGCGCTGTTCGACGCCATGGGCCGCCTCGACGGCTACACCTTCGTCGACCCGGCCGCCGCCCGGGAGCAGATCACCGCGCAGCTCATCTACTACCCGCAGGGCTGGCACCTGGTCACCGCCCTGCTCGACGGCTTCCTGACCCCCACCGGGCCGCGCGTCGACGATCTCGTCGCCCACTACTTCGGCTGGACCATCGCCGGCTTCGGACTGTTCACCCTCGTGCTGATCTGGGCGGCCCAACGGCTGGCCGGCCCGATCCACCTGCTGCACCGCGCGGTGCTCACCGTGGTCGTCGGCGCGCTGGTGCTCGGCACCCAGCTGCCCCGCCTGCTCAACGCCGGCTACCCGACCGAGGTGCTCGGGCTGACCCTGACCGTGCTGATCGCCACCCTGGTCGCCCGGCCCGTCCCCGGCACCCGGGAGCAGATCGTGCTGCTGTGCGCCCTGCTCGCCGCCGTCGGGTTCACCTACTACCTGTTCCTGCCGGCCGCCGCCGTCCTGGTCCTGTGCTGGGTGCTCACCCACTGGCGGGAGGCGCTGCGCCGCTGGTTGACCGTGCTGACGGTCGGCCTGGCCGGGGCCGCGCTCGCCCTGATCGCCCCGCTGCTCGGCGTGCTGCGGGCCGGGCAGACCGAGGCGCTGGTCATCGGCTCGTCCCAGGCCGTCGAGGGCTGGCGGGCGCTGATCTGGCTCGGCGGCATCGTCGGGGTGGCCCTGCTCGTGCAGATCGCCCGCACCGACCCGGCCTGGCGACGCTGGCTGCTGGTCTGCCTGGTCGGGGTGGCCCTGCCGCTGACCATCGCGCAGATCAACACCAACGCCGGGGTGGCACCTGGTTACTACTTCGTCAAGGGCACCCACCTGGCCACCGCGCTGCTCGTCGTCGGCACCGCCGCGGTGGTCCGGCTGCTGCCGGTGCCCCGGCCCGCCCGGAGCTGGCGCGGGGTCGGCAGCACCGCGGCGGGGGTGCTCGCCGCCGCGCTCACCATGACGGTCGCGGTGGCGCTGTGCGGCGTCACCGGCTGGCACCGCAGCCTGCTGGTGGTCGACGAGCAGACCTGGGCGCAGCGGTGGGTCCACCAGGACCTCACCCTGCCGTCCCGGGTGGCCTGGGTGTGCGCCGACGCCCAGCAGCGGTACCCCGAGGTGCCCGGCACCACCACCCTGGTCATCGACCGGGGGCCGGTACGGTCCTATCTCATCTCACTGTGCCTGTCGGCGCTGCACGGCACCACCGCCGCCACCGACCCGGGCATCTACAACCTGCCGTTCCTCGAACCGGACCGTACCGACATCATCGTCCGTCGGGTGGCCGGCCCGGTCCGGTTCATCACCTCCGATCCCAAGGGGGAACGGCGGGTGCACCGGATGCTGCGCGACGAACCCGCCCTGCGGCACCGGTTGAGCTGGGTGCCACTGACCGTCCCCGAGTGCGACGTGGCCCCGTCCGAGGAGCCGCCCCCGCCGACGCCGGAGACGGCGACACCCGACCCGGCCGAGGCGGCATGCCCCCTTCCCCGGTGAGGCGGACTACGCTCGACGTGACGGCGGACCGGGTGAGGCGAGCGGAGCGGGTAGGTCGATGAGCGTCAGAAGGATCATGGGCACCGAGGTCGAGTACGGGATCTCCGTGCCCGGCCAGGCCGGAGCCAACCCGATGGTCACCTCCTCGCAGGTGGTCAACGCGTACGGCGCGCGCCCGGAACTCAACCGGGGCGGCCGGGCCCGCTGGGACTACGAGGAGGAGTCGCCGCTGCGCGACGCCCGCGGGTTCACCTACTCCGGGGCCGCCTACGACCCGGCGGAGGCGCTCGCCGACGAGGATCTCGGCCTGGCCAACGTGATACTCACCAACGGCGCCCGGCTCTACGTCGACCACGCCCACCCGGAGTACTCCACGCCCGAGGTGACCAACCCCCTCGACGTGGTGCGGTGGGACAAGGCGGGGGAGCGGGTGATGGCCGAGGCGGCCCGGCGGGCGGCCACCATTCCCGGCACCCAGCCGATCCACCTCTACAAGAACAACACCGACAACAAGGGCGCCAGCTACGGCGCGCACGAGAACTACCTGATGCGGCGGCAGACCCCGTTCGCCGACATCGTGGCGTACCTGACGCCGTTCTTCGTGACCCGGCAGATCGTCTGCGGCGCGGGCCGGGTCGGCATCGGGCAGGACGGCGGGCAGAGCGGCTTCCAGATCTCCCAGCGGGCGGACTTCTTCGAGGTCGAGGTGGGGCTGGAGACCACCCTCAAGCGGCCGATCATCAACACCCGCGACGAGCCGCACGCCGACGCCGACAAGTACCGCCGGTTGCACGTCATCATCGGCGACGCCAACCTGTCGGAGATCTCCACCTACCTCAAGGTGGGCACCACCGCGCTGATCCTCACCATGATCGAGGAGAAGGCGCTCGGTGCCGACCTGGGCATCGCCGACCCGGTGGCCGAGCTGCGGGCGGTCAGCCACGACCCGTCCCTGACCCACCGGATGCGGCTGCGTGACGGCCGTCGACTGACCGCCCTGGACCTCCAGTGGGCCTACTACGAGCGGGCCCGCTCCTTCGTGGACGAGCGGTACGGCGCGGACGCCGACGCGCAGACCCTGGACGTGCTGGAGCGCTGGGAGCGGGTGCTGGACCGGCTGGGCCGTGACGTGTTCCTCTGCGCCGACGAGTTGGACTGGGTGGCCAAGCTGCGGCTGCTGGAGGGTTACCGGGAGCGGGAGAAGCTGGGCTGGGGCTCGCACAAGCTCCAACTGGTCGACCTCCAGTACTCCGACGTCCGGCCGGAGAAGGGCCTCTACCACCGGCTGGTGACCCGGGGCTCGATGAAGACCATGCTGGACGACGAGCAGACCCGCCGGGCGATGACCGAGCCGCCGGAGGACACCCGGGCCTACTTCCGGGGCCGCTGCCTGGCCCAGTACGCCTCCGAGGTGGTCGCGGCGAGCTGGGATTCGGTGATCTTCGACGTGGGCCGGGAGTCCCTGGTCCGGGTGCCGATGATGGAGCCGGAGCGGGGCACCCGCAAGCACGTGGGCGCGCTGTTCGACAGGTGCGACACCGCCAAGGACCTGCTGGAGACGTTGACCGGCGGCTGAGTCGGCCGGCGGCGGTGGCCCGTCGTGCGTCGGATGCCGGCGCGCGGCGGGCTTTTCGTCGCCTCCGCGAGGTAAGTTCATCGCAGACGATCGTGGAGGAGGCAGCGAGATGGCTTCACAAGAGGGCGGCCAGACCCAGTCGGGCAAGTCGCACCAGGCCGAGGAGATCGACGACGTCACCACCGAGGTCAACCCCGAGGTCGCCGAGCGGCACGCCGAGATCACCGAGGACGTCGACGACCTGCTCGACGAGATCGACTCGGTCTTGGAGGAGAACGCCGAAGAATTTGTCAGGGGTTATGTACAAAAAGGAGGTCAGTGAACAAATCGGTTTAAAACGGACATGCCGCTCCCGCTGGATGACCAGAACGGTCGTCGTCGTTGCCGCGACTGCGGGGAATGGAAGCCGCTCGTTGAGTTCTGTGCGAGCAGCAAGCGTCCCAGCGGTCGTGGCAGCTACTGCAAGCCTTGCTTCAACACCCGTTCGAAAGCCAGTTACGCCAAACGGATCAGGGAGCAGCATGGCCGAGAGGTGAGGGCCACCCGGGAAGTTCCGGAAGGTCATCGCTTCTGCGCCGACTGTGGAACCGTCAAGCCTGTGGTCGACTTTCCCCGTAACCGGGCCGACAGTACGGGCTATGCCACGTACTGCAAGCCCTGTCACAACAGCCGGACAAGGGAAGTCAGGCAGCGGCTCTACGGCGGCAGTCGCGAGTACCACCTGCGCCGCCGCTACGGGATCGGCGAGAAGGAGTTCCAGGAGCCGCTCGCCGAGCAGGGCGGTGTCTGCGTCGTCTGTGGCGCGGAAGATCCTCAACATGTGGACCACGATCACCGCACCGGATGGGTGCGCGGGATACTCTGCTTCAACTGCAACGGTGGTCTTGGCCAGTTCCGTGACAGTCCCACGAGGCTGGCCAGGGCGATCACGTACCTGAGAGGAACCACGTGGCAGCGGGCTTTGATCCATCCGGGCGTCTACCAGATGTGTTCACCAACGCGGGGACGTCCTCCTTCACCTCGTTCCTGAGCAGGGTGGCCCCCGAGATGCTGCCCGGCCGACGGCCGCTGCCGCCGGGCATGGCCGCCGACCTGGCACCCCACGCCACCACCATCGTGGCCATCTCGGCCACCGGGGGCGTGGTGCTGGCCGGCGACCGCCGGGCCACCATGGGCAACCTGATCGCGCAGCGCGACATCGAGAAGGTGCACCCCGCCGACGCGTACTCGTTGGTCGGCATCGCCGGCACGGCGGGCATCGGCATCGAGCTGATGCGCCTGTTCCAGGTCGAGCTGGAACACTACGAGAAGATCGAGGGTGCGATGCTCTCCCTCGACGGCAAGGCCAACCGGCTCGCCGCGATGATCCGGGGCAACCTCGGCGCGGCCATGCAGGGGCTCGCGGTCGTCCCGCTGTTCGCCGGGTTCGACCTGGCCGCCCGGGACCCCGCCCGGGCCGGGCGGATCTTCAGCTTCGACGTCACCGGCGGCCCCTACGAGGAGACCGGCTACGACGCGATCGGCTCCGGTTCGCTGTTCGCCAAGTCGGCGTTGAAGAAGCGCTACCGGGCCGGCCTGTCCGTCGACGACGCGACCCGGCTCGCCGTCGAGGCGCTCTACGACGCCGCCGACGACGACACGGCCACCGGTGGACCGGACCTGACCCGGCGGATCTACCCGGTGGTGATGACGGCGACCGCCGAGGGCACCCACCGGCTCACCGAGGCCGAGACGGCCACCATCGCCGAGGCCGTCGTCGCCGGGCGGATGGAGAACCCGGGCGGCTGACGCCGTCCCCACCCCCACCAGCCCCAGTCGTCAGCACAGTGCCAGAAGGAGAACCGCCGCCGTGGCCATGCAGTTCTACGCCTCGCCCGAGCAGATCATGCGCGACCGCTCCGAGCTGGCCCGCAAGGGCATCGCCCGGGGGCGCAGCGCGGTGGTCCTGAGTTACACCGGCGGGGTGCTCTTCGTCGCGGAGAACCTCTCCAGTGCCCTGCACAAGGTCAGTGAGATCTACGACCGGATCGGCTTCGCCGCCGTCGGCCGGTACAACGAGTTCGAGAACCTGCGCCGCGCCGGGGTGCGGATGGCCGACCTCAACGGCCTGAGCTACGACCGGCGTGACGTGACCGGCCGGGCGTTGGCCAACGCGTTCGCGCAGACCCTCGGCGCGATCTTCACCGAGCAGTCCAAACCGTTCGAGGTGGAGATCTGCGTGGCGCAGGTAGGCGCCACGGCCGAGGAGGACGAGCTGTACCGGCTCACCTACGACGGCTCGGTCAACGACGAGCCGGGCCGGATGGCGATGGGCGGTCAGGCCGAGGCGATCACCGGTGTGCTCAAGTCCGAGCACCGCCCCGACCTGTCGCTCAGCGAGGCGGTCAGGGTGGCCATGAAGGCGCTGAGCAGCGTCGGTGGCGAGGGTGGCGCGGCCCGCACGATCGCCCCCAACCAGTTGGAGGTGGCGGTCCTGGACCGCAGCCGGGTGGGGCGCACCTTCCGGCGGATCACCGGCGCGGCGCTGACCGCGCTGCTGGAGGGCGACGCGGCCGGTGACGCCGCGCCGGCCGACGGCCGGGCCAAGACCCCGACGGTGCCGACCGAGGAGGCGCACAAGCCCACCACCTCGGCCGGTTCGGCCGACCTGGAGGGCCAGCCCCAGGAGAAGCCGGAAGCCTGACGCACACGCAGCCAGGGGCCGGGGTGACGAACCCCGGCCCCTGGTGTGTCGACGGTCAGCGGGTGCGCAGCAGCGGCTTCGCCAGTGCCCAGTAGCCGGCGGCGATGACGTTGAAGATGCCCATGCCGGGTGGCGACTCGACGTTCGACGGGTCGACCTTGGCGGTCATCAGCTCGGCGATGATCCCGTCGGGGACCATCCGCTCCTGCTGGAGCTGCCGACGCCGGGCCCGTACCCAGGCCCGGTTGGTCCACAGCCAGCCCCAGCCGCGCGCCTTCTCCCGCGCCCAGCCGCCCAGCAGCGCGGCGACCAGCATCGCCGCCTCGGTGAGCAGCAGCATCGGGGCCAGCACCACCAGCGTCCGCGTCTCGTACGCGGTGAGCAGCGAGATCAGCCTGTTGCGTTCCAGCAGGTAGTGCTTGAGCTTGTTGCGGGAGAACTCGTAGTGGTGCACCACCACGGCGTCCGGGACGTACTCCTGGCGCAGCCCGCGCTGCCACAGCCGCAGGCTGATCTCGGTGTCCTCGTGGTAGGCGAAGTACTCGGCGGCGAAACCGTCGAGCTCCCGCCAGAGCGCCCGGTTGATCACGAAGCAGCAGCCGCTGATCGACGGCACCGTGGTCCGCCGGGCGTGCGCGCTGGCCGGTTGGCCGTTGCCGCCGGCCCAGGACAGCCCGATGTAGTGCAGCGGGTTGCCGGACGTGTTGATCAGGTCGGGGTTCTCGGCGAGCCGGATCGAGGCCATGACCGCGCCCACGCCCGGTTCGCCGGCCACCGCCACGGTGCGGGCCAGCGCGTCGGGGGCGACGACGGCGTCGGAGTTGACGAAGGCCAGCCACTCGCCGGTGGCCTCGGCGGCACCGACCCGGCAGCCGCCGGAGTAGCCGGTGTTCTCCTCCGGCCGGACCACCCGTACCCCGGCGAAGCCCTTGACCACGTCGATGCCGTCACCGGTGCAGCCGTTGTCCACCACGATCAGCTCGATGTCGACGTCGACGCTGGCCAGCACGGCGCGGGCGGCGTCGACCAGGTAGGGCTCGGCGCCGTAGGCGAGCATCACCGCGGACACCTGGGGGCGGGACATCTACAGACCTCCGGAGACGCCGGCGGCCACCACGTCGTCGAGCGGCCGGGTGGGGGTGGCCGGGCGGGCGCCCCGGCGCAGCAGCAGGGCGGCCATGGTGGCGGCCACCACGACGGAACCGACGGCGTAGGCCAGCTCGACGCGGAGCGCGACCGGGGCCGGGACGACCGTGACGGCGAGCAGGGCGGCCACCCCGATCGTCCAGGAGGCCGCCTGGGCGCGGTGCCGGTCGAGGGCGAGCAGGGCCTGACCGAGCACCATCGCCCACAGGTAGGCCAGGGTGCCGACGGCCAGCCAGGCGAAGTCGCCGTGGCCGAGCACGCCGGGGGCGTCGAAGAGCCGGTGCACCAGCCACGGGCCGAGCGCCACCGCGCCGACCGCCCCGGCGACGCCGAGGGCGGTGACCACGCCGAGCGCCCGGCGCAGCAGGCCGTGGAAGCCGGCCACGTCGCCGGTGGTGGCGGTGGTGGCCAGGCCGGGCAGCAGGGACGCCTGCATCGAACCGAAGACGAACAGCGGGATACGCACCAGCACCAGGGCGGAGAGCAGCGCACCGGCGGTCGCCACGTCGGCCGGGTCGATCAGCCGGGCGTTGATCACGCCGACGTTGACCACGACCTGGGAGAGCAGGCTGGAGACGGTGAGCAGGCCGAGGCCGCGCAGCAGGGTGCCCCAGGCGACGGGGACGCCCCCGCCGACGGCCCGCAGCACCGGCGGGAGGGTCACCAGCACCGACAGCAGGGGGGCGACGACCAGCACCGCGCCGTACCAGACGGGGTCGGTGACGCCGCTGACGCCGAGCCCGGCGACCAGCGCGATGCGCAGCCCGCCGTCGACCCCGAGCTGGGTGCCGTACCAGGGGAAGAGTTGCAGGCCGGACAGCACGCCCCGGGTGGTGTACGCGACGGCCATCGCGACCAGCGCGCCGATCAGCACGGCGACCATCGTGCCGTCGCCGGCGAAGAGCCGGTCGGTGAGCGCCCGGTAGCCGGCCAGGGTGACCACGACCAGCAGCGCCAGGACGGCGGCGGCGACGACCGCCCCCCGTGCCAGCACCGGCCCCGGGGGCAGCCCCTGGCTGCGGCGGGCGGCGACGACCCGGGCCACCTCCTGTTCGACGGGGATGAACACGCCGATGCCGAGGGTGAACACGATCGACCAGAGCACCGACAACGAGGAGTAGTCGGCGAGGTCGAGGGCGTGCCCGGCCACCGCGAGGTGCACGTAGGAGGCGAGCCCGAGCAGGGCGAGCCCGCCTCCGACGGCGAGGGTGCCGGGCGGGACGAGGTGGAGCAGCCGCCGCATCACCGGCGGATGAGCGCCAGCGTGAGCACCGCGAAGGCCCGGCCCAGGTAGATCATCGCCTTGGCGGGGGAGTGGCTGGGGGTGCCCGCCATCCGCTTGCGCATCGCCACCGGCACCTGACGGATGCGGTAGCCGCGCCGGGCGGTGTGCACCAGGGTCTCCACCGTGTCGCCGAGGTACTCGGCCGGGTACCAGCCGGCGAACATCTCGATGACCCGCCGGTTGGCGGCCCGGAACCCGGAGGTGGTGTCGGTCAGCCGGGTCTTCGCCACCCGGGAGAGCACCCCGGACAGCATGACCATCGCCCAGCGGCGGGGCCCGCGCACGGAGTAGTCGCCCTCACCGGCGAACCGGGCGCCGATGACCAGGTCGTTGTCGTCGAGCAGGTCGACCAGCTTGGGCACGTACCGGGGGTCGTGCTGGCCGTCGGCGTCGATCTGGATCGCCACGTCGTAGTCGTTGTCGCGGGCGTACCGGTAGCCGAGGCGCATCGCCCCGCCCACCCCGAGGTTGTACGGCAGCTTCGCCACCCGGGCGCCGGCGGCGGCGGCCACCGCGGCGGTCCGGTCGGTGGAGCCGTCGTCGACCACGAGCACGTCGACGCCGGGCAGTTCACCCCGGACCTCGCCGACCACGTCGGCGATCGATCCGGACTCGTTGAGCGCCGGGATGATGATCAGGACGCGCTTGCCGTTAACCATCGTGGGACACCAGTTCGTCTCGGGCGGCTGCGGTGACCTGCCCGCCGTCGGCGAGACGGGCGGCACGTTCCGCGTCGATCTGCGCGCGGAGCAGGGCGAAGTCCTCGGCCAGGGTGCGGGTCTCCTCCTCCAGCGCGCTGACCTCCCAGCTCAGGTGCACGCAGACCAGCAGCAGGAAGACGATGCCGAGGAAGAGCACGAGGCTGACGCCGGAGACCACGCCGAAGAAGCCGGCCACGTTGTCCAGCAGGCGGGGGAACAGCGACAACGGGATGACGATGACCAGCACGCCGAGCCAGAGCATGCCGTACTTCTCGCGGAGCTGCCGGCGACGCAGCAGCTCGACGATGGTGGCGAGCAGGATCAGGCCGGTCAGACCGGTGACGAGGGTGAGCTTCATGCGACCTTCCACGGGGCGGGTGCAGTCGGGGAGGCGAAGGCGTCGGACAGCGCGTCGTGCCAGTCCGGCAGCGGGGGCAGGCCGGCCTCGGCCCACCGGTCGTGCCCTAGCACACTGTACGCGGGTCGTGCGGCCGGACGCGGAAACCGGTCGCTGGTGGTGGGTCGGACCCGGTCCGGGTCGAGCCCGGCCAGCGCGAAGGCGGCGCGGGCCAGCCCGTACCAGGTGGTCTGGCCGGTGCAGGTGCCGTGGTAGACGCCGGCGGGGGCACGGCCGGCCAGGGCCGCGTCGACGAGCGCCATCAGCCGGGTGGCCAGCGCGTACGACCAGGTGGGCTGGCCGTGCTGGTCGTCGACGACGTCGAGGTGCTCCCGGGTGGCGGCCAGGCCGAGCATGGTGGTGACGAAGTTGCGGCCGTGTGCGCCGTAGAGCCAGGCGGTCCGCACCAGGTAGCCGGTTTCCGGGAGGAATCGGGCCACGGCCCGCTCCCCGGCGAGCTTGCTGCGGCCGTACGCGTTGATCGGGTCGGTGGGGGCGTCCTCGGCGTACGGGGTGTCCGCGTCGCCGGCGAAGACGTAGTCGGTGGAGACGTGCACCAGTCGTGCGCCGTGTCCGGCGCAGGCGCGGGCCAGGTGGGCCACCGCGTCGCCGTTGACCGTGGTCGCCGCCGCCTCGTCGCGTTCCGCGCCGTCGACGTCGGTCCACGCGGCGGTGTTGAGCACCACGTCGTGTCCGGCGACGGCGGCCCGGACCGCCCCGGCGTCGGTGACGTCGAGGTCGGCGCGGGTGGCGGCGGTCACCTTGAGGTCACCGCGCTCGGCCAGCACCGCGAGCAGGTCCCGGCCGAGCATGCCGCCCGCGCCGGTGACGAGCACCCGGGTCATGCGCCCGACGCCGTCTTCAGCGGCTCCCACCAGGCCCGGTTGTCCCGGTACCAGGCGACGGTCCGGGCCAGGCCCTCGTCGAGGTCGATGCTCGGGGCGTACCCCAGCTCGGTGTTGATTTTGCTGATGTCCAGCGAGTAGCGGCGGTCGTGGCCCTTGCGGTCGGTCACCGGGACGACCCGGTCCCAGCCGGCGTCGCACGCCTCCAGCAGTCGCCCGGTCAGCTCCTTGTTGCTCAGCTCGGTGCCGCCGCCGATGTGGTAGACCTCGCCGGAGCGGCCGGCGTGCGCCACCATCGCGATGCCCCGGCAGTGGTCGTGCACGTGCAGCCAGTCCCGCACGTTGCCGCCGTCGCCGTAGAGCGGCACAGTGCCGCCGTCGAGCAGGTTGGTCACGAACAGCGGAACGACCTTCTCCGGGAACTGGTAGGGCCCGTAGTTGTTGGAGCAGCGGGTGACCACCACGTCCATCCCGTGGGTCCGGTGGTAGGCCAGCGCCAGCAGGTCGGAACCGGCCTTCGAGGCCGAGTACGGCGAGTTCGGGGCCAGCGGCCAGGTCTCCGTCCAGGACCCCTCGTCGATCGAGCCGTACACCTCGTCGGTGGAGACGTGCACGAACCGGCCGGTGCCGTGCCGCAGCGCCGCGTCCAGCAGGGTCTGTGTGCCCAGCACGTTGGTGGTGACGAACGGCGCGGCGCCGGCGATCGAGCGGTCGACGTGCGACTCGGCGGCGAAGTGCACGATCACGTCCTGGCCGGCGACGACCCCGTCGACCGTAGCCGGGTCGCAGATGTCGCCCCGGACGAACCGCAGCCGGGGGTCGTCGCGCACCGGGGCGAGATTGTCCAGGTTGCCGGAGTAGGTCAACTTGTCCAGCACGGTCACCGTGGCAGGCTCGACGGCGGGCACCCCGGACGCGTCGCCGCCGGGTACGCCCAGCAGCATCCGTACGTACTCCGACCCGATGAATCCGGCTCCGCCGGTGACGAGAATCCTCACGGGGACGGAAGTGTACGCGCACCGGCCCGCCGCTCCGGGGACCGTGACCCCGGTGTCCGGTTCGCGTCGGTCCCGGTAGGCTCCCCCGGTGCGTGGAATCCTTCTCGCTGGTGGCACCGGGTCCCGGCTGTGGCCGATCACCCGGGCGGTGTCCAAGCAGCTGATGCCGATCTTCGACAAGCCGATGGTCTACTACCCGCTGTCGACGCTGGTGATGTCCGGGGTGCGGGAGATCCTGGTGATCACCACTCCGGAGGACCAGGACCAGTTCCAGCGGCTGCTCGGCGACGGCAGCCAGTGGGGGCTGCGCCTGGAGTACGTCGCCCAGGCCCGCCCGGAGGGCATCGCGCAGGCGTTCGTCCTCGGCGCGGACTTCATCGGCGACGACTCGGTGGCCCTGGTGCTGGGCGACAACATCTTCCACGGCGTCGGCCTCGGCCGGCAGTTGGCCGACAACGGCGACCTGGTCGGCGGGCGGGTCTTCGCCTACCCGGTGGCCAACCCGCAGGCGTACGGCGTGGTCGACTTCGACGCCGACGGCCGGGTGCTGTCGATCGAGGAGAAGCCGGCCCGGCCGAAGTCCCGCTACGCGGTGCCGGGGCTGTACTTCTACGACAACCGGGTGGTCGAGATCGCCGGCAAGCTCACCCCGAGCGCCCGGGGCGAGCTGGAGATCACTGCGGTCAACGAGGCGTACCGGGAGGCCGGCGAGCTGTCGGTGACCGTCCTGGACCGGGGCACCGCCTGGCTGGACACCGGCACCTTCACCTCGATGATGCAGGCCGGCGAGTTCGTCCGGGTGATCGAGGAACGGCAGGGCATGAAGATCGGCTGCGTCGAGGAGGTCTGCTGGCGGGCCGGTCTGATCGACGACGCCCGGCTCCGCGCGCTGGCCGAGCCGCTGACCAAGAGCGGTTACGGTGACTACCTGCTCGGTCTGCTGGCCGACAAGCACGACGAGGCGGTGCTGCGCGCGGCACAGCCGGGAACGGAGGGGGCGCGGTGAAGATTCGTCCGCTGAGCATCGAGGGCGCCTGGGAGGTCACCCCGCAGCAGCACGGTGACCCGCGCGGCCTGTTCATGGAGTGGTACCGGTTCGACCAGCTCGCCGAGGCGGTCGGCCACCCGCTGCGGCTGGCCCAGGCCAACCTGTCGATCTCCGGCCGGGGTGTGGTGCGCGGCATCCACTTCGCCGACGTCCCGCCCGGCCAGGCGAAGTACGTCACCTGCGTGCGGGGCGCGGTGCTCGACGTGGTGGTGGACCTGCGGACCGGTTCGCCGACCTTCGGCCGCTGGGAGGGTGTCCGGCTGGACGACACCGACCGGCGGGCGGTCTACCTGGCCGAGGGGCTGGGGCACGGCTTCTGCGCGTTGACCGACGACGCCACCCTGAGCTACCTCTGCTCGACCACCTACAACCCGACCGGGGAGCACGCGGTGCACCCGCTCGACCCGGAACTGGGCATCGAGTGGCCGGCGCAGGTGCCGCAACTGTCCGCCCGGGATGCGGCGGCACCGACGTTCGCGCAGGTCCGGGCGACGGGGACGCTGCCGGACTACGCCGCCTGCCGGGAGTTCGTGGCCGGTCTCGGGCCGGACGGGACGCCGTACGCCGACGGGATCTGAGCGGCCAGGGCACACTACCTGTGCTGTGACAGTGACGAACCGACCCTCCGGGCGGCTAGTGTCACACCATGGAGCGGCGAATCTTCGGCCTCGAGACCGAGTACGGCGTCACCTGCACCTATCGCGGGCAGCGGCGGCTGTCCCCAGACGAGGTCGCCCGGTACCTGTTCCGCCGGGTGGTGTCGTGGGGCCGGTCGAGCAACGTGTTCCTGCGCAACGGGGCCCGGCTCTACCTGGACGTCGGGTCGCACCCGGAGTACGCCACTCCGGAGTGCGACTCGGTCACCGACCTGGTCGCCCACGACCGGGCCGGTGAGCGCATCCTGGAGGGCCTGCTCGTCGATGCGGAGAAGCGGCTGCACGACGAGGGCATCGCGGGTGAGATCTACCTGTTCAAGAACAACACCGACTCGGCCGGCAACTCGTACGGCTGCCACGAGAACTACCTGGTGTCCCGGCACGGTGAGTTCGGTCGGCTCGCCGACGTGCTCATCCCGTTCCTGGTCACCAGGCAGTTGATCTGCGGCGCGGGCAAGGTGTTGCAGACCCCGCGCGGGGCGGTCTACTGCCTGTCCCAGCGGGCCGAGCACATCTGGGAGGGCGTCTCCTCGGCGACCACCCGCAGCCGGCCGATCATCAACACCCGCGACGAGCCGCACGCCGACGCCGAACGCTACCGCCGGCTGCACGTCATCGTCGGTGACTCCAACATGAACGAGGTCACCACGCTGCTCAAGGTCGGCTCGGCCGACATCGTGCTGCGGATGATCGAGGCGGGCGTGGTGATGCGCGACCTGTCGTTGGAGAACCCGATCCGGGCCATCCGGGAGGTGTCGCACGACATCACCGGCCGGCGCAAGGTGCGCCTCGCCTCCGGCAAGGAGGTCAGCGCCCTGGAGATCCAGCAGGAGTACCTGGCGCGGGCCACCGAGTTCGTGGAGCGTCGCGGCGGCGACCAGACCGCCAAGCGGGTGGTGGAGCTGTGGGGCCGGGTGCTGAACGCGGTGGAGAGCGGCAACCTGGACCCGGTGGCCCGGGAGATCGACTGGGTGAGCAAGCTCCGGCTGATCGAGCGCTACCAGCGCAAGCACGACCTGCCGCTGTCGCACCCCCGGGTGGCGCAGATGGACCTGGCCTATCACGACCTGCGCCGGGGCCGGGGCCTGTACGGGCTGCTGGAGCGGCGCGGCCAGGTGGACCGGGTGGCCACCGATCCGGAGATCTTCGAGGCCAAGGAGACCCCGCCGCAGACCACCCGGGCCCGGCTGCGCGGCGAGTTCATCAGGCACGCCCAGGAGAAGCGGCGCGACTTCACCGTCGACTGGGTGCACCTGAAGCTCAACGACCAGGCGCAGCGCACCGTGCTCTGCAAGGACCCGTTCCGGGCGTACGACGAGCGGGTGGAGCGGCTGATCGCGAGCATGTGACCAGGGGAGGCCGGCGGTCGGTGACGGCCGCCGGCCCCCCGGTACGCTGGCGGGGCCATGAACGACTCCGAACCCGCCGACCGCGAGCGCGGCGACACCCAGCGGCTCAACTGGATCGACAGGCGTCGGGCGAAGATCCGCGACGAGATCGCCCGTAACCGCCGGGGCGAGTACACCGTGCCGACCTGGGTGCTGACCGTGGCGCTGGTCGTCATCGTGGTCGGCTGGCTCGCGTTGATCTTCCTGGTCGGCTGACGTCGGACCGGCGCACACCGCCCCGGTGGGCCGTCGACGCGGCCCGATCGAGCAATCGGGAAGATGAGCCGGTCCCCCGGTGCTGGCACCCTGGTGCGACGGCGGCCCGTCGGAGGCAGCCGACGAGTCAGGGGGTGCCGGTGGCGCACATCGATCTGGGTCTCGACGAGAAGGCGTTCCCGGGGATCACCGGGCCGATGCGCTACCGGCCGGAGACCGCCAAGCCGCTGAACGAACTGGCCGAGGTGCTGTTGCGTGCCCCGCACCCGACGCTGACGCCGGGCGAGCGGGAGCTGATCGCCGCCTACGTCTCCGGCCTCAACGAGTGCCGGTTCTGCTGCGCCTCCCACTCGGCGTTCGCCGCCGCCCAACTCCCCACCGGGATGACCCTGGTCGATCAGGTGCGGGCCGACCCGGACACCGCGCCGATCAGCGCGAAGCTGCGGGCCCTGCTGCGCATCGGCGCGGCGGTCCAGGCCGGCGGCCGGCAGGTCACCACCGAGCTGGTCGAGGCGGCCCGCGCCGAGGACGCCACCGACCTGGAGATCCACGACACGGTGCTGATCGCCGCCGCGTTCTGCATGTTCAACCGCTACGTCGACGGCCTGGGCACCTACGCCCCCGAGGGTGAGGGCTACGAGGCGAACGCCGCGCGGATCGTCGAGCACGGCTACACGGCCTGACCACGCGCCGGCCGGCCCGGTGCGCCGTCGGCCGGTCAGCCGAGCGATGCGGCGGCGTGCCGGCCGGCGGCCGCCGCCGCGAGGAAGTAGGCGTAATCGGCGTCCAGGCCCCGGCCCATCGTGGACAGTCGCACCGGCAGGGCCCGCAGCGCGGCGTCCAGCCCGTCGGTGTCGACCCGGACCAGGGTGTGCCGGTCGGCCAGCGGGGCCAGTGCGGCGCCCACCCGGGCCGCCAGTTCCGCCGGCAGGCCGTCCGGCACCACCAGCTCCGCCGGGGCCAGCGCCACCCGGCCGTACGCGGTGAGGCTGTGGTGCGACACCCCCTGGTGCCGGGGGCGGGCGTCGGCGTCGGAGATCCGCAGCGAACCGACCGGCCGGCCGCCCAGCACCGCCACCGCGTTGACCGCCTCGCCGACGGCGACGCCGGAGAAACCCCACCGGGTACCGGTGCCCAGGTTGCCCGGCCCCTGCGCGACGATCGCCACGTCGGCGCGGAGCACGTGCCGGGCGGCCAGCAGGCCGGTGTGCAGGGTGGCCGCCTCCAGGTCCCCGCCGAACGCCTGCCCGACGCTGACCGTGCCGACCAGCGCGTCGCGCAGCCCGTCGAGGGTGCGGGAGAACCAGGCGGGCAGCGCGCCCCCGTCGGTGAGCAGGTACGCCACCCGGGCCCGTGGGGCGTCGGTGTGGATGCCGGCGAGGATCGCCGGCAGGGCGGAGTGCAGGTCGGCGGTGACCACCGGCAACCCGTCCAGGCTGTCGACGGCGGCGAGCAGCGTGTGGTGCGGCGACGCCTCCTCGTCGACCCCGAGCATGATCGGCTGCAACGGGGTGTACCGGGCCTTGACCAGGTGACCGGCGTCGCGGGTGTCGCCGGCCTGCGGCGGGTCGGCGGGCAGCCGGTCGGGCAGGGCGACCACCAGGGCGTACCCGCCGGTGCCGAGGCCCATCAGCAGCGCGCCGGCGTTGAGCAGCACCCGGTCGCCGGGGACGGGGTCGCCGACCAGCTCCGGGTAGGCCAGCGCGCGCATGCTGGCCCCGTCGGGCAGGGCGACGTCGAGTTCCACCGCGCCGGCCCACCGTCGCCGTACCGCCGTGACCGTCCCGGACCGCCATCGCACCATGCCCGGCACGCTATCGCCGACCGCCCGGCCGGCCGCGTGCGGGGCCGCCGCTCAGCGCGGCCCGTCCGCCTCCCGACCGGACGGCCCGCCGGCCGGGCCCGCGTCGCCGGCCGGGCCGGGCACCTCCTGGGTACGCCGGGCGTGGCGGCCGGAGCCGGGCAGTGACCGGGTGGGGTCGAGGAAGACGTACCCGATCTCCGGGTAGCGGTCGGTGAGCCGCCGTTCGGCCTCGTCGGCGGCGGCCTCGATCTCGGCCCCGGTCGCCTCGTCCCGGAAGTCGACCTTGGCGGCCACCAGGATGTCGTCCGGGCCGAGCTGCATGGTCAGCAGCGTGTCGACCCGGTCCACCGTCGGCAGGTCGGCCAGCTCGCGTTCGATCTCGTGGTGCAGCCGTTCGGGCACCGCCCGGCCGACCAGCAGCGAGATGTTGCTCTTGGCCAGGATGGCGGCGACGACGAGCAGCAGCAGGCCGATCAGGATCGAGGCGACGCCGTCGAACAGCTCGTCGCCGGTCCACTGCGACAGGCCGAGCCCGACGCCGGCGATGAGCAGGCCGATCAGGGCGGCGCTGTCCTCCAGGAACACTGCTTTGACGGTGGTGTCGGCGGTCAGCCGCAGGAACCGGCGCGGGGTGGTTCCCCAGCGGCGGGACTCGCCGCGTACCTGGCGGACCGCGCGGGCCAGCGACACCGACTCGATGGCGAAGGAGACCGCCAGCACCACGTACGAGATCAGGTAGTCGCCGCTGTGCTCGTGGACCAGGATGGTGGTCACACCGTGGGTGACGGCGAAGCCGGCACCGGCCACGAAGGTGAACAGCGCGGCCAGGAACGCCCAGACGTAGCTCTCCTTGCCGTACCCGAACGGGTGCCGGACGTCGGCGGGCCGGGCGCCCCGGCGCAGCGCCAGGTAGAGCAGCACCTCGGTGGTGGTGTCGGCGACCGAGTGGGCCGCCTCGGAGAGCATCGCCGCCGAGCCGGAGATGATCCCGGCGACCAGCTTCGCCACCGCGATGGCGAGGTTCGCCGCCCCCGCCACCACGACCGTGCCGACGCTCTCGCTCTTGACTTCGGCCTCCGCCATGCGGTCACCGTAAGTCCGCCGGGCCGCCCCCGCTGGGCGGCGGGCTGTCCGTCACGCCACACCCCGCGCGGGTGCACGGGTATCCCGCCGGGGCTGCTAGCGTTCACCCCGTGTCGCGGAGTCGTACCGAACGCCTGGTCAACCTGGTGATCTGTCTGCTGTCCACCAGGCGGTTCCTGACCGCCGCGCAGATCGCCGCGACCGTGCCCGGCTACGAACACGATCCGGACGACGCCCGGGAACACGAGGCGTTCCAGCGCAAGTTCGAGCGGGACAAGGCGGAACTGCGCGAGCTGGGGGTGCCGTTGGAGACCGGGACGGCCAGCGTGTTCGACGCCGAGCCCGGTTACCGGATCGCCCACCGGGAGTACGCCCTGCCCGACATTCCGCTCGAACCGGACGAGGCCGCCGCGGTGGGCATCGCCGCCCGGTTGTGGCAGCACGCCGGGCTGGCCGCCGCCGCCTCCTCGGGGCTGGCCAAGCTGCGCGCGGCCGGCGTGGACGTCGACCCGCAGGCCACCCTGGGGCTGGAGCCGATGGTCACCGTCGACCCGTCGTTCGCCCCGCTCACCGCCGCCGCCCGGGACCGTCGCGAGGTCACCTTCGACTACCGGGTGCCCGACCGGGACGCGCCGACCCGGCGTCGGTTGCAGCCGTGGGGCGTGGTCTGCTGGCGGGGCCGCTGGTACGTCGTGGGTCACGACCGGGACCGGGCGGCGACCCGCTGCTTCCGGCTGTCCCGGGTGATCGGCGCGGTCCGGGTCACCGGCGCTCCGGGCGGCTACGAGCCTCCGGCCGGCGTCGACCTGATCTCGCACGTGGCCACCTGGTCCGGGCCGGTCGAGCGGACCGGCCGGGCGACCGTGCTGGCCGCCCCCGGGCGGGCCGCCGGGCTGCGCCGGTGGGCGGTGCAGAGCGTGTCCGGCCCCGACGGCGACCGGCTGGTGCTGCCCTACGCCGACCCGGAGTCGCTGGCCGGCCAGCTCGTCGGCTACGGCCCGGACGTCCGGGTCCTGGACCCGCCCGAGGTACGCGACGCGGTGATCCAACGGCTCAAGGAGATCGCCGCCCGGCACGACGAGTTGGCCGTGGCCGGGGGTGCCCGGTGACCCGCCCCGCCGCGCGCACCTCCGCCGACCGGCTGGCCCGGCTGCTGAACCTGGTGCCCTACCTGCTGGCCCGGCCGGGCATCGAGATCGCCGAGGCGGCCGGCGACCTGGGCGTCACCGAACGGCAGCTCCGGGAGGACCTGGAGCTGCTCTGGGTCTGCGGGCTGCCCGGCTACGGCCCGGGTGACCTGATCGACATGGCGTTCGACGGCGACCGGGTGACCATCACCTACGACGCCGGCATCGACAGGCCGCTGCGGCTCACCCCGGACGAGGCGCTGGCGCTGGTGGTGGCGCTGCGGATGCTCGCCGAGACGCCCGGGGTGGCCAACCGGGAGGCCGTCGAGCGGGCCCTGGCCAAGATCGAGAACGCGGCCGGTGACCTGGTCGGCGCCCCGGTGGCCGTCCGGCTGCCCGGCGAGAGTCAGCGGGTGCAGGAGCTGCGGGCCGCGGTCGAGCGGCGGCGGGCGCTGCGGATCACCTACTACACGGCCGCCCGGGACGAGAGCACCGACCGCGTCATCGACCCGCTGCGGATGCTCATGGTCGACGGCCGGGCGTACGTCGAGGCGTGGTGCCGCCGCGCCGAGGCGGTCCGGTTGTTCCGGGCCGACCGGATCGACGCCGTGGTCGAGCTGGACGAGCCGGCCGTGGTGCCGCCGCAGGCCCGCCCGCACGACCTGCGGCAGGGGGTGTTCCAGCCGTCACCGGACCTGCCGCTGATCACCCTGCGGATCGGCCGGGGCGAGCGGTGGATCACCGAGTACTACCCGTGTGAGCGGGTCGAGGTCGACGGCGACCACTGGCTGGTGTCGCTGCGGGTGACCGATCTCGACTGGGCCCGCCGCTTCGTCCTCGGGCTCGGGCCGGACGTCACCGTCCTCGCGCCGGTCGAGCTGGCCACCCAGGTACGCGCCCAGGCCACCGCCGCGTTGGAGGCGTACGCGACGCCCGGTGGCCTCTGCCGGCCCGGCGGGCGCGGTGACGTCCCGGTAGGCTGACCGCCGTGGTGAAGTGGATCGTACTGGCGGTGCTGCTGTTCGCGCTTGTCGTGTTGGCCCTGGCGGTCCGTCCGGTGCTGGTGCGACTGCCCCGGCTACGCCGGGCGGCGGTGGCGTTGCAGCGTCGCCAGGCCGACGCCGAGACGTTGCGGCACAGCGCCGAGGCGTTGCAGGAGCGGGCCGAGGCGCTCCAGCGGCAGACCGAGACGACCCAGCAGCGGCTCGAACTGATCAAGGCCAAGCGCGGGAGTTGATCGACGGCGGTCGGTGGGCCGCCGCCCGGTGCCCGTTTCACGCAGCTCTGCACCCGTCCAGGTGGTTGACGGGACACTCGCAGGTGGTCAAGACTTCACCGGCCGGGCCGCATCAGCGGTGGCCCGGCGGGTGGCAGCGGCCCGTCACGCACGTACGATGGGCTCCGACACACCCTTCGACACAGAGCGACTGGAGCTTCCCATGGGTGCCCTCAAGCCGTGGCACATCGCCGTACTCGTGGTCGTGCTGATCCTGCTGTTCGGCGCGAAGCGGCTCCCCGACGCGGCCCGCTCGCTCGGCCGTTCGCTGCGGATCATCAAGGCCGAGACCAAGAGCCTGGCCGACGACGACCGCGACCTGGCCGAGAAGGCCGACGCGCAGGCCGGCTACCAGCCGCTGCCGCCCCAGCAACCCGTGCAGCAGCAGCCGTACGCCCAGCAGCAGTACGCGCCGCAGCCTCAGCAGCAGTACGCCCCGCCGCAGCCCCAGCAGCAGCCGCTCGCCCCGCCGGTCGACCCGGTGCAGCGCGTCCGCGACAACTGACCGAAGGGCCCGATCACCGTGGCCTTCGCCCTCCGTAAGCGCGGCCCCAGCACCTTCGAACGGGCCGCCGACGGCTCCATGACGCTCATGGAACACATCCGTGAGCTACGGAACCGGCTGTTCCGCGCCTCGCTGGCGATCGTGGTGGGGCTGATCGTGGGTTTCTGGCTCGCCCAGCCCGCGTTCGACCTGCTCAAGGAGCCGTACTGTCGACTGCCCGGCGCGACCGACGCGATGGGCGAGTGTCAGCAGTTCCTCCAGTTGTCACCGGCGGACGGCTTCATCCTGAAGCTGAAGCTGGCGCTCTGGATCGGCCTGATCGTCGGCGCACCCGTCTGGCTCTACCAGCTGTGGGCGTTCATCGCGCCCGGCCTGCACCGGCACGAGCGCAAGTGGGCGTACGTCTTCGTGTCGATCGCGGCGCCGCTGTTCGCCGCCGGGGCGGTTCTGGCCTACCTGGTAGTGGACAAGGGTCTCGCGTTCCTGATGGAGTCCGGTGTCACCGGGCTGTCGACCCAGCTTGAGGTGACCCGCTACATTTCGTTCGTCACGAACATGATCCTGCTGTTCGGGGTGGCGTTCGAGTTCCCGCTGATCCTGTTGATGCTCAACTTCACCGGCGTGGCGAGCGCGAAGCGCCTGCTGAGCTGGTGGCGGGCGGTCATCTTCATCTGCTTCGCCTTCGCCGCGATCGCCACTCCGGACCCGGGCCCGTTCGGCATGACGCTGCTCGCCCTCTCGCTGTCGCTGCTGTACTTCGTCGCGGTCGGGGTGGCCTACGTCAACGACCGGCGCAGGAAGCGGCGCGACGGCTCCTACGCGGGGCTGAGCGACGACGAGGTGTCGCCGCTGGAGTTGGACGACGATCCGGTGGTGGCCACGCCGGAGCTGGAGTTGTCCGAGCCGGTGCACGCCTCCGAGCCGGTGGCCCCGCCCAGACCGATCGACCGCCGCTACGACGACATGACCTGACGTCGGGTCATCCGCGCACCATCCGACGCCGCTCCCGCCTGCCGGGAGCGGCGTCGCCCGTCTCAGAGCACCTGGGACAGGAAGCGGCGCAGCCGGGGGTGCTGCGGTGACTCGAAGACCGCCTCCGGTGCGCCGGCCTCCAGTACGACGCCGTGGTCCATGAACGCGACGGTGTCGGCGACCGAGCGGGCGAAGCCCATCTCGTGGGTGACCACCACCATCGTCATGCCCCCGGCGGACAGGTCGGCCATCACCCCGAGCACGCCCTTGACCAGTTCCGGGTCCAGCGCCGAGGTGGCCTCGTCGAAGAGCATCACCTGGGGTTGCAGGGCCAGCGCGCGGGCGATGGCGACCCGCTGCTGCTGCCCGCCGGAGAGGTGGGCGGGTCGGGAGTCGGCCTTGGCGGCGAGGCCGACCAGCGCCAACTGGGAACGGGCCAGCGCGACCGCCTCCTCCTCGGGCAGCTTCTTGAGCCTGCGCAACGCCAGGGTGATGTTGCGCAGCACGGTCATGTGCGGGAACAGGTTGAACTGCTGGAAGACCATGCCGACGCGCTGCCGCAGGGCGTCCGGGTCGTCGCGCAGCACGCTGTGCCCGTCGAGCAGGACGTCACCGGAGTCCGGTTCGATCAGCCGGTTCACGGTGCGCAGCAGGGTGGACTTGCCGGAGCCGGACGGGCCGACGACGCAGGCCGTCGCGCCCCGGGCGACGTCCAGGTCGACGCCGCGTAGCACCCGGTTCGCCCCGAAGGCCAGGTGCACGTCACGGACGGCGAGGCTGACCGGGGTGGTGGTCGCGGTGCCGGCGGTCATCGGGGGTCCTCCCGGGTGGGACGCGGTTGCGGCAGGGCGGTCTCGCCGGCCAGGGCCAGCCCGCCGTCGTCGTCGGGGTCGACGGTGACCGTCCGGCCCCGGCGCAGCCGCCTGTCGATGGCGTTGACCGCATGGGTCAGCGGGACGGTCAGCAGCAGGTAGCACAGGCCGGCCAGCAGCAGCGCCGACTGGTTGCCGGTGTTGGCCGCGTAGTCCTGCCCGATCCGGAACAGTTCCCGCTGGCTGGCGAGCAGGCCGAGGAAGTAGACCAGGCTGGAGTCCTTGATCAGCGCGATCAGCTGGTTCACCCAGGCCGGCAGCACCCGGCGTACCCCCTGCGGGACGATGACCAGGCGCATCGCCTCACCCCAGGAGAAGCCGAGCGCGCGGGCCCCCTCCAGTTGCGCCGCCTCCACGCTCTGGATGCCGGAGCGGAAGATCTCCCCGATGTACGCGGCGGCGATCAGCGACAGCGCGAGGATGCCCAGCGGGTACGGATTCGGCCCCCACACCTGCATGCCGAGCGGGGCCAGGCCGACGCCGATCAGCAGGATGGTGGCGGCGGCCGGCAGACCCCGGAACACGTCGGTGTAGACCCGGGCCGGCCACCGTAGCCAGCGGGTACGGGAGATGCCCGCCACGGCCAGCGCCATGCCCAGCACCGAGCCGAGCAGGGCGGCGGAGACCGCCAGGATCAGCGTGTTGGGCAGCCCGACGGTCAGCATCTCGGGCAGCGCCTCGCGCATGGAGTCCCAGTCGAAGAAGGTCTCCCACAGGGTGCTCAACGGATCCATCGTGTTCTCCCACCGCCCCGCTCGCTGGTCTGGTCGTACCGTCAGGAGGTGGCCGACGCCGACGGCGTCGCCGCGCCGGGGGCCTTGACGTCGCCGCTGCCGGGGGTGAAGCCGGCCGGGATCGGCCGACCCGGGTAGTACTGCTGCTGGAGCCGGGTCCAGGTGCCGTCGGCGATGACCTCGTCGAGGCCCTTGTTCAGCGCCTCGCGCAGCGCGTCGTTGCCCTTGGCGACGGCGTACGCGGTGGGGGCCGGGCTCAGTTCGGTGGCCGCCACCGTGATCTTGCCGTTGCTGTCGGCGGCCGACTTCTCGCCGATCTCGGCCGGGGCGATCCAGGCGTCGGCGGTGCCGGCCTTGAGCTGGTTGATCGCCCCGTTGTAGTCGGGCACCCGCACCGGGTCGAGCTTGCGGGAGGTGGCGTAGTCGTCCTGCACGGTGCCCTGCACGACCACCACCCGCTTGCCGGCGAGCTGGTCGAAGCCGGTGAGCGGGGAGCCGGCCGGCACGTCGAGGCCGAAGTAGCCGAAGTCGTAGCCGTTGCCGAAGTCGACGGTTTTCTTGCGGGCCTCGGTGATGGTGATCGAGGAACTGCCGACGTCGAACTTGCGGTTGTTGACCTGGGAGAGCAGCGCCGAGAAGTCGGTGCCGACGAATTCGACCTTCAGCCCGATCCTGCCGGCGACGGCGACGAGCAGGTCGTTGTCGAAGCCGGTGAACGTGCCGTCCTTGAGGTAGACGTTCGGTGGGGCGTCGGTGAGCGTGCCGGCGCGCAGCACACCGGGCTGGAGCAGGCCGTACGGGTTGTCGGCCGCCTCGGTGTCGCCGCCGCAGGCGGTCAGCGCGGTGCCGGCGAGCAGGGCGGCGACGCCGAGCGCGGCGACCCGCTTCCACGCGTCGCGGGGGAGCCGGAATGTAGGCAGGGCAGGAAGGAATCGCACGGGTGTCTCCGGAAGTGATCGGGCGGCGGACACGCGCCGCCGACGGGATGCCCACCGGGCACCCCGCACGGGTGGTACGGGTAACGAAGGGTCGACTACCGGGCGCGACAGGAGTCGCTGTACACCAGCATGAGGTCGACGTGCCGGCGCCTGACCAGTCGGACGCCGACCGACCGCACGCCGGGCCGGGGCGTGCGGGTCACGCCGTGGCCGGGCGGGGCGGGTGAATGGTTCGACACGGGGTCCTCCCTGATCGGTGTCGACCTGGGTGACCAGGCCACGCTTGCACCGGGTCGTTCACCGGTGCCTGGTCCTCACCCGGAGCACCCCACCGTGGCGGAGGGTTGCCGGCCAGCGAGCCGGGGCTTGACGCTGGCGCTCATGACCTGCCCGAAATCTAGCAGCAGTGACCGGTCGGTCGTCCACCCGTTATGACGGCCCTCACGTCCGGCCCTTACCGGCGGGTGGGTCGCGCGGTGGCCGGCGGGCGGCGGGCGATATCGGCGTCGTAGCGGACCCGGGCCGCCTGCACCTCGGCCAGGTGGGTGGTGGCCCAGGCTTCCAGGCCGGAGACCAGGTCGAGCAGGCTACGGCCCAGGTCGGTGAGGGCGTAGTCGACCCGGGGCGGGACACTGGCGTGCACGGTGCGGGTGACCAGACCGTCGCGTTCCAGCCCGCGCAGGGTCTGGGTGAGCATCTTCTGGCTGATCCCGTCGATGTGCTCGGCCAGTTCGCCGTAGCGTCGTCCGCCGTCGGCGAGGGTGAGCACGACGAGCACGCTCCACCTGTCGCCGATCCGGTCGAGGACCTGCCGGCTGCCGCAGTCGCGCTGGAACGGGTCGGGTCTCATCGGCTTACTCTCCATCAGTGCGTCACAAACTTCAAGGTGCCTACTCTCCGTCGGGAAGTATCGACTCCCACCTGCGTGTTGGCCAGTACGACAGGAACACGCCACCCGAAGGAGAGCGCCATGTCCGTCGTCGTCACCGGGGCCACCGGCCACCTGGGCCGCCTGATCGTCGAATCCCTGCTGCGCCGGGGCGTACCCGCCGGGCAGATCGTGGCCCTCGGTCGCACCGTGGACCGGCTCGCCGACCTCGCCGAGCGGGGCGTCAGGGTCCGGGCGGCCGACTACACCGACCCCGACTCGCTGCGCGCCGCCTTCACCGACGCCGAGAAGCTGATGTTCGTCTCCGGCAGCGAGGTCGGCCAACGGGTGCCCCAGCACCACAACGTGATCGAGGCCGCCCGGCAGGCCGGCGTCGGTCTGGTCGTCTACACCAGCATCGCCCACGCCGACACCTCCGACCTGCTGCTGGCCGCCGAACACCGGGCCACCGAGGAGGAACTGCGCGCCTCCGGGCTGCCGTACGTGCTGCTGCGCAACAGCTGGTACCTGGAGAACTACACAGGTCAGCTGGCCGGCTACCTGGCCCACGGGGTCGCCGGGTCGGCCGGCGACGGCCGGGTCAGCGCCGCCACCCGTGCCGACTACGCCGAGGCCGCCGTCGAGGTGCTCACCACGGAGGGACACGCCGGTCAGGTCTACGAACTCGGCGGCGAGGCGTTCACCATGACCGAACTGGCCGCCGAGGTGTCCCGCCAGAGTGGACACGACGTCCGCTACACCGACCTGCCGGTGCCGGCGTACACCGAACTGCTCGTCTCCGCCGGGCTGCCCGAGCCGTACGCCGCCACCCTCGCCGACGCCGACCGGGGCATCGCCCAGGGGGCACTGTACGTGCCCGTGGAGAACCTGGAGAAGCTGCTCGGCCGCCGGCCCACCAGCCTCGCCGAGGCCCTGCGCGCCGCCGGCTGACCCGGCCGGAACGGGCGGGCGCGGCACTGGATAACCGGTGGATCGGGCCCGCCACCGGCCCGACAATGCTCCACATGGATCACCACACGCTGGTGCGGACCAGCAAACGGATCGCGCTGGCCCTGCGCCACCGACCCGCCCGGTTCGGCCTCGCCCCCGACCCGGGCGGGTGGGTGACCGTCACCGACCTGCTGGCCGCCCTGCGGATCGACCGGGCCACCCTCGACGCCGTGGTCGCCGGCAACGACAAGCAACGGTTCGCGGTGACCCGGGACGCCGACGGGGTGGAACGCATCCGGGCCAGCCAGGGCCACTCGTACCCGGTCGACCTGGGGTTGACCGCGCAACCGCCACCCGTCCGGCTCTACCACGGCACCGGGGCCGCGGCCCTCGACTCGATCCGGGCCACCGGGCTGAACCGGGGCGGACGGCACCACGTCCACCTGTCGCCGGATGTGCCGACGGCCCGGCGGGTCGGGGCCCGCCGGGGTGGCGCGGTGGTGGTGCTGACCGTCGACGCGGCGGCCATGGCCCGCGACGGCCACACCTTCTACCGCAGCGCCAACGGCGTGTGGCTCACCGACGCGGTGCCACCCGCCTACCTGGCCTGACCGGCTGTTGCCGGGGCGGGCCGACGTTCCGTGCGGGGGCGGCCGGCCCCGGGTGCGGGTATGGTGCGGATTGTCGCGCCAGCCCGGTGCGTCGGGCCGGGGGCCGACGCGCCACGCGCCCCCACCACGGGCAGCCCGGGGGACGCCCGTCGGAAAGGAGCCGCGTGATGGCAGCGCCCCCGCTCTCCCCGCACGACGCACTGGCCCAACTCGGCCGGATCCGCCTCGACGAGGTGGGTGTGGACGAGGTGTTGCGGATGATCGCCGATCTGGCCTGCCGCAGCCTGAGCGGGGTGTCCGAGGTGTCGGTGACCCTGCTGCGCGGCGGTAGCCCGCAGAGCGTCGCGGTGACCGGCGACGCCGCCCTGCTGCTCGACGAGTGGCAGTACCAGCAGGGCCACGGGCCCTGCCTGGACGCCTCGGTCACCGGCGACACCCTCGTCGTGTCCGACACCGGCACCGAGGAACGCTGGCCGGGCTGGGCGGCACGGGCCGTCGACGCGGGCATCGGCAGCGTGCTCGCGATCGGCCTGCCGATCCAGGAGGCGGTGGTGGGCGCCCTCAACCTCTACGGCGCCCGGCCGCGCGCGTTCGACGCCGGGACTGTCGAACTGGCCCGGACGTTCGCCGCGTACGCCGCGGTGGCCCTGGCCAACGCCCACCTCTACGCCAGCGCGGCCACCCTGGCCGAACAGATGCGCTCGGCGATGGAGAGCCGGGCGGTGATCGAGCAGGCCAAGGGCATCATCATGGGGCAACGGCGGTGCACCGCCGACGAGGCGTTCGGCATCCTCGCCAAGCTCTCCCAGGACTCCCACCGCCGGTTGCGCGACGTCGCCGCCGCCCTCGTCGGTCGGGCCACCGCCGGCAGCCGCTGAACCCCGTGTCTCAGCGGTCGGCGGCGGTGGGCTGACCGGGCACCGGCTGGGTGACCTGCCGCACCAGGGCCTCCGCCACGTCCCGCAGCTTGCGGTTGGAGTTCTGTGACACCCGGGCCAGCAGCGCGAACGCCTCGTCGGCAGTGCACCGGCGTTGCCCCATGATGATGCCCTTGGCCTGCTCGATCACCGCCCGGTTGCGCATCGCCTCCTGCATCTGTTCGGCCAGCGTCGCGGTGCTGTCGTAGAGGTGGGCGTTGGCCAGGGCCACCGCGGCGTGGTCGGCGAACGTCCGGGCCGGCGCGGCCAACGGGCCGAACGCGTCGGGCCGGGTGCCGTAGAGGTTGAGGGCGCCCACCACCGCCTCCTGGATCGGCAGGCCCAGCGACATCGACGAGCACACCCCCACGGCGTGCGCCCGGGCCGCCCACTCCGGCCAGCGCCGCTCCTCGGTCATGTCCGCGACGATCAGCACCGTGCCGGTGGTGGCCGCGTCCAGACTCGGGCCCCGGCCCTGTTCGAACTGCCACCTGTCGAGTTGGAGCGCGAGGTCGCCGGTGTGGACGGCGGTGGTCGCCTCGGTGCCGTGCACCAGGGTCACCGTCACCTCGGCGGCGTCCGGGATGCTCTCCCGGGCCACCTCGGTGATCCGGGACAGGACGGCGTCGAGGCCCATCTCGTCGTGGCGGATGGACCCCAACCGGAGGACAGCCTCGGTGATGTCGAGCGGTGACTGCGGCATGGCGTCTGACGTCCTTGCGAACCGGCGCGGAACCACCGGCGCAGCCGGCAGCGCGTGATGATCGGCCCGTGCCGGTGGACCGCTGGTGCGGACCTGCCGGGACGGACCGGGGACCGCGCCGCTGCTTGACGCTCGCGCACGACACCCGGTCGGGCGTCGAATGCGGAGCATCACTGTACCGGTCGATCGGTGCGGACACGCGTCGGACACCACCACGGTGTCGACTTCTCCGGTGGTGTCCGGCCCGGACAGCGCGAGATGATGGCGTCCGACGACGACAGGGGAGTGGACGGATGACGGTGGAGATACCGCGCGACGGTCGGGTGCTGTTCATCGGCGACAGCATCACCGATGCCGGACGGGACCGCAGCGACCCCGCCGACCTCGGGGTGGGCTGGGCGATGATGGCCGCCGCCTGGTTCACCGCGCGGCACCCGGAGCAGCGGGTGACATTCCGCAACCGGGGCGTCGGCGGCGACCGGGTACGCGACCTGCGGGCCCGCTGGGCCGACGATTGCCTGGCGCTGTCCCCGCAGGTCGTGTCGGTGCTGATCGGCATCAACGACACCTGGCGGCGGTACAGCAGCGGTGAGGCCACCACGGTCGAGGAGTTCACCGCCGACTACCGGCATCTCCTGGCCGCCACCCGTGAGGCGCTGCCCGACGTCCGGTTGGTGCTGATGGAACCGTTTCTGCTCCCGGTCGACGACGACCAGCGGCGCTGGCGCGACGACCTGGACCCGAAGGTCGACGCGGTGCGCAAGCTGGCCGCCGAGTTCGACGCGACGCTGCTCGCGGTGCAGGCGCGGTTCGACACCGCCGACGTCGACGACCGGGTGTGGACCGACGACGGGGTGCACCTGACCCCGCCCGGTCACGCCGTGCTGGCCCAGCAGTGGCTGGCGGCGGTCACCCCGGGCACCTGACCCGGCGACCCGTTCCGACCGCCGACCCCGACGGTCGGGTCAGCCGCGCCGCCACGGCAGCCGCAGCCGGCGGCGGGACGGCTCGACGCCCAGGTCCAGCTCCGGCTCCGCCCCGCCCCGGCGTCGCCACCGGTTGCCCTGCTGGTCGGTGAAGCACAGCTCGACGGTGGCCGACGCGTAGCCGGTCAGGTCGACCGTACGGTCGACGGTGACGAAGAGTTCGCCGTCGCGGTGGCCGTTGAGCCGGTCCACCGGACCGGTCAGCGCCGTGACCCCGACGACGACGTCCCCGTCGTCGGCGGCGCGCACCCGGGGCGTGGCGGTCAGGTCGAAGACCGGCCCGTCGCTGTCGTTGGTGACCCGTACCCGCAGCACCCCGCCGCCCTCGATCCGGGTCGAGGTCGACACCAGGCGGGCCTGCCGGGCGCGGGCGGCCCGGTCCTCGCGCCGGCGGGCCCGGATCTCCCGGCGCAGGCTGAGCACGCCGAAGAGCAGGGTGCCCACCGTGCCGAGGCCGCCGAACCAGTCCGGCACCGACCCCCAGTCGATGTGCCCGTGCACGGGCAGCCAGGCCAACAGCTCCACAGTCGACATGGCCGGCACGATACCGTCGGCCCGCCAACGTCGGGTGCGGCCGACGGGGTCGGGCCGTCGGCGTCGCCTGCCCGGTCGACCCGCCCCCACCGTCCCGTCCACAAGACCCGCACGTTCGGGCCGGGTGGTCGACACGGAGTGATACCGGCGCTGCCGACGGGTAGGGTTGAGGGAAGGATCACCACCACGGGCCGGCCGTGTCGCACCCGACCCGTGGGGCGTGGCCCCTGTCGTCCCGCCCCTCCGGGAGGTCAGATGAGTTCCCTCGGTCCCGCTCACCAGACCCGAGCGGCTCGGCCCGCAGCGCGGCGGTCCTTCCCGTCCCCGGTCCGCTTCCGGCACCACCCGGCACCGGGCGTCCCGTCCACGTTCCGGCCCGGCCGCACCCCGGCCCCCGGCACCGGCACCGGTCGACGATGACCGGCGCGGCGCAGGACGCCGGTTTCTCCATCACCCCACCCCGCCCCGGTCGGCTGCCGCTGCGTGGCCGCGACGAACTGGTCGAGACGATCCTGCGGGCCGCCGAGCCGCCGGCCGGCACGCCCCGTCCGGCCGAGGAGGCCGCCCAGATCCTCTGGGGCCTGGGCGGCTGCGGCAAGAGCGCCACCGCGCTGGAGGTGGCCCGCCGGCTGGAGGCACGCGGTCGGCTGGTCTGGTGGATCTCGGCGAAGGACTCGGCCCGGGTCAGCGCCGGCATGCGCGAGATCGCCGGTCAGCTCCAGGCCCCGGAGAGCCAGCTCGACCTGGCCTGGGCGGGCAAGACCCGCAGCCCGGTGGAGCTGGTGTGGACGCTGCTCAACGAGTCGGACCGCCCGTGGCTGCTGATCTTCGACAACGCCGACGAACCGTCCCTGCTGGCCCCGCTCGACGGCCGGGTCGCCGAGGGCACCGGCTGGTTCCGCCAGCCGCGCACCCGCAACGGGCTGGTCCTGGTCACCACCCGTGACGGTCGCCAGGAGACCTGGGGCGACTGGTCCACCATGCACCCGGTGCGGGAACTCTCCCCACCGGACGCCGCCCAGGTCCTGATCGACCTCGCCGGTGACGCGCCCGGCGGCCTCACCCAGGCCACCAGTCTGGCCACCCGGCTCAAGGGGCATCCGCTGGCCCTGCGCGGGGCGGGCACCTATCTCGCCGAGGCCAACCGCATCCCGGTCGGCGGCCCCGGGGTCTCCATCCGCACCTACGACGGCTACCGGGAGGCCCTGGACCGCCGCTCCGGCGCCGGCACGACCCGTACCGTGTCGCAGGCGTTCGACCGGGCGGTACGGCCGGTCGTGCAGTCCTGGGAGATGTCGCTGGACCTGCTCGCCGGGCGGGGGCTGGCCCAGGCCCGCCCGGTGCTGCGGCTGCTGGCCTCGCTGGGGGATGCGCCGATCCCGTACCAGATCCTGCTGGACCCGGCCCGGTTGTCGGCGTCCCGGCTGGTCGGTGAGATCGGCGAGGACCGGCTGCGCGAGGTGCTCCGGTCGCTCGCCGACTTCGCCCTGGTCGACCTCGGCGTGATCGAGTCGCTGCCCGCGCAGTCGCCGGTCGCGCACGTGGTGACCCTGCACCCGCTGGTACGCGAGCTGGTGCACGACCACCCCGACGTGATCGCCGACCGGCCCGCCTACCACGAGCTGGTGCTCACCCTGCTCGACGTGCTGCGGCTGCGGGACCCGGACCGGCCCCGGGAGGAGGAGTTCGACCCGGACGAGCCCGACAAGTGGGCCAGCTGGCACGTGCTGGCCCCGCCGACGACCGGGGCGGTGCTGGCCTTCTTCGACGCGGGGGACCTGCCCCGTACCGAGCCGGAACTGCTCACCACCGCGCTGGACCTGGCCCGGCTGATCGCCCGTTTCCTGCTGGCCGTCAGCCTGCCCGGCCAGGCCGAGATCCTGCTCGACCGCTGCCTGGCCGCCTGCCGCCGGATCGGCCTCGACCCCCGGGAGCGGGCGGTGCTCAGCCTGCGTCACGAACGGTCCCGGGCGGCGTTGGAACAGGGGCAGCTGGACCGGGCCGAGACCGAGCTGCGGGAGATCATCCCGGCCCGGGAGGCGCTGCTCGGCCGGGAACACCGCAACACCCTGGCCAGCCGGCACAAGCTGGCCCGGACCATCTTCGAGCAGGGCCGGTGGGCCGACGCCGAGCAGGAACTGCGGGAGATCGTCCGGGCGGAGTTCCGGGTCCGTGGCCCGGAGGACCGGGACACCATGACCGCCCGGCACAGCCTGGCCCGCGCGGTGGCCGCCCAGGGCCGGTACGCCGAGGCCCGCGCCGAGCTGACCGAGATCCTGGAGATCCGGCTGCGGCACTGGGCCCCCGACCACCTGGAGACGCTGACCGTCCGGCACACCCTGGACTCCTGCCTGCTGCACGAGGGGCGGGCCGCCGAGGCCCTCGCCGACCTGCGGGCGATCCTCGCCACCGACACCGCCCGGCGGGAGGACCAGCACCTCGGGATGATCGCCGCCCGGCACACCCTGGCCGAGGCGCTGGTCGCCACCGGCGACCGGGTGGAGGCCGAGAAGGTGCTCGCCAAGGTGGTCACCGACCGGCGGCGCATCCTCGGCGACGACCACCCCGACACGGTACGGGCGGAGGCCGACCTGCGACAGCTACAGGGTGGATGAGCGCGGCCCGTGCCGCAGCCGCCCGACGAGGGAGTGACGTGAGCCAACACCTGCGCCGCAGCGACCGGCTGACCCCCGGGTCGCTGCGGGACCTCGCCACCGGGGAGATCGACCTCATCTGGCACCGGGAGTACTTTCCGCGTGCCGAGTGCGACGCCGTCCTGCCCCGGGTGGTGGCCGCCGTCGCGGCGGCGAACTTCTCCCTCACCACGGAGTTCACCAGCGTCGGCACCTCGATGGGACAGGTCGCCAACGGCGGTGACGTGGTCCGCCGGTACCTCGACGACGCGCCGGCCACCACCCGGCTGATCCGGCACGAGGTGTTCGCCGGTCGGCAGTCACCCACCGACCTGATCCGGTTGGACCTCGACGAGATGTGGCCGTACGGGGCGACGGTCGGCCGGCACGAGGGGCGGATGATGCTCCCCGGGGTGCTGCGCCGGATGACCCCCGGTGGCCGGGGCCGCCCGCACATCGACCGCCGGCAGATCCCCCTGCTGGACACCTACCGGCTGCGGCGACGGCTCGGGGTCAACATCTACCTGGAGGTGCCGGCGCCCGGTGACGGCGGCGAGATCGACTTCTGGGGACGCCTCGGCGAGGACGAGTTCGTGGCGCTCAAGGCCGACCCGTTCGACTACGGCCTCGACCCGGAACGGGTCGGGCCGCCGCACGACACGGTGCTGCCCGGCAAGGGTGACCTGGTGATGTTCGAGGCGGGCCGGATGCACGGGGTGCGGGAGGTGCGTCGGGGCTGCCGGACGTCGGCCGCCTGCTTCGTCGGGGTACGCGGCGACGCCGACCCGCTGCTGCTGTTCGCCTGACGGCCCACCGGGCGTTGCCACGGCCCGGGGTGATCCTCTACGGTCGGACCAGCGGTTGGCGGTGCGGTCCTTCCCAACCACCACCGCCGAGTGGCCCCGTGGCGGGCCGGGGCCGGTGGGGCCCCGGAGCACCCTGCCGGTGGCCCGACGGCGGTCCCGTGTGTCCTTCCTGCCCGTGTCCGTTCCGCGCCCCTGGCCCGGTTCCGGTCGTTACGGTGGGAAACACGCCGAGCCGCCCGGGAGATCCCGTGTTCCTCACGCCCCACGAGCAGGACCGCCTGCTCGTCCACGTCGCCGCGGACGTCGCCCGCCGCCGGCGCGAGCGCGGACTGCGCCTCAACTATCCCGAAGCCGTCGCCCTGATCACCGCCTTCCTGCTGGAGGGCGCCCGGGACGGCCGGACCGTCACCGACCTGATGGCCGCCGGCCGGACCGTGCTCGGCCGCGACGACGTGCTCGACGGCATTCCGGAGATGCTGGGGGAGGTGCAGGTGGAGGCGACGTTCCCGGACGGCACCAAGTTGGTGACGGTGCACCACCCGATCCCGTGATCCCGGGGGAGATCCTGCCCGGCGACGGTCCGGTCGCGATCAACGTGGGACGTCCGGTGACCACCCTGCTGGTGGTCAACACCGCCGACCGGCCGATCCAGGTCGGCTCGCACTACCACTTCGCCGAGACCAACCCGGGGCTGCGCTTCGACCGCGCCGCCGCGTACGGGCAGCGGCTCGCGGTGCCGGCGGGCACGTCGGTGCGCTTCGAGCCGGGCGTCAGCCGCACCGTCGACCTGGTGCCGCTGGGCGGGGCCCGGATCGTGCCGGGGCTGCGCGGCGAGGTCGCCGGCCCCCTCGACCCCGGCCCGGATGCCGACGGGTCCGGCCCGCGCGACGCGGAGGCGGGACGATGAGCACCGTGGACCGGCGACGCTACGCCGACCTGTACGGCCCGACCACCGGCGACCGCATCCGGCTGGCCGACACCGACCTGCTGATCGAGGTGGAGGTCGACCACTGCGTCGGCGGCGACGAGGCGGTCTTCGGCGGCGGCAAGGTGATCCGTGAGTCGATGGGCCAGTCCCGGGCCACCCGGGCCGAGGGCGCCCTGGACACGGTGGTCACCGGCGCGGTGGTGCTGGACCACTGGGGGGTGGTGAAGGCCGACGTCGGGCTGCGCGACGGACGGATCGTGGCGCTGGGCCGGGCCGGCAACCCGGACACCATGCCCGGCGTCCACCCGGACCTGGTGATCGGCCCGTCCACCGAGGTGATCGCCGGCAACGGGCGCATCCTCACCGCCGGGGCGGTGGACACCCACGTGCACCTCATCTGCCCGCAGATCGTCACCGAGGCGCTCACCTCGGGCATCACCACCCTGGTCGGCGGGGGCACCGGCCCGGCCGAGGGCACCCGGGCCACCACGGTCACCCCGAACGCCTGGCACCTGGCCCGGATGCACGAGGCGCTGGACGCCTTCCCGGTGAACGTGCTGCTGCTGGGCAAGGGCAACACGGTCTCCACCGAGGCGCTGTGGGAGCAGTTGCGGGCCGGCGCGGGCGGGTTCAAGCTGCACGAGGACTGGGGGACCACCCCGGCGGCGATCGACGCCTGCCTGCGGGTCGCCGACGCGTCCGGGGTGCAGGTGTCCATCCACACCGACACCCTCAACGAGGCCGGGTTCGTGGCCGACACGCTGGGCGCGATCGCCGGCCGGGCGATCCACTCGTACCACACCGAGGGGGCCGGGGGCGGGCACGCGCCGGACATCATCACGGTGGCCGGGGAGCCGAACGTGCTGCCGTCGTCGACGAACCCGACCCGGCCGTACACCCGCAACACCCTCGCCGAGCATCTCGACATGCTGATGGTCTGCCACCACCTCAACCCGTCGGTGCCGGAGGACCTGGCGTTCGCCGAGAGCCGGATCCGGCCGTCCACGATGGCCGCCGAGGACCTGCTGCACGACCTCGGGGCGATTTCCATCATCGGCTCCGACGCGCAGGCGATGGGGCGGGTCGGCGAGGTGATCACCCGGACCTGGCAGAGCGCCCACGTGATGAAGCGGCGGGTGGGCGCGCTGCCCGGCGACGGCCCGGCCGACAACCACCGGGCCCGCCGCTACGTGGCGAAGTACACCATCTGCGCGGCGATGGCCAACGGGCTGGAACGGGAGATCGGCTCGGTGGAACCGGGCAAGCTCGCCGACCTGGTGCTCTGGGACCCGGCGTTCTTCGGCGTCCGGCCACATCTGGTGATCAAGGGCGGGATGATCGCGTACGCGCAGATGGGCGACGCGAACGCCTCCATTCCCACCCCGCAGCCGATGCTGCCGAGGCCGATGTTCGGCGCGTACGGCGTGGTGCCGGCCGCGACCAGCGTGGCGTTCGTCGCGCCGGCCGCGTTGGAGGCGGGCCTGCGGCTGGACGTGCGCCGCCCGTTGGTCCCGGTGGCCGACGTGCGCTCGCGGGGCAAGGCCGATCTGCCCGAGAACGGCGCGCTGCCGCGCATCGAGGTCGACCCGGACACCTTCACCGTCCGCGTCGACGGGGTGGTGGTCGACCCGGAACCGATCGCCGAGCTGCCCATGGCCCAGCGGTACCACCTGTTCTGATGACCCCGTCGAGCATGGTGCTGCTGCTGGCCGACGGCAGGTTCCCCGCCGGGGCGCACGCCCACTCCGGTGGCCTGGAGGCCGCGGTGGCGGCCGGCCTGGTCACCGACCCGGCCACCCTGGCCGGGTTCCTGCGCGGCCGGTTGGCCACCGGCGGGCTGGTCGCCGCCGCGTTCGCGGTGGCGGCGCACCGGGCCGCCGGGGCCGCCGACCGGCGGGCGACGCTGGCCCGGTTGGACGCCGAACTGGACGCCCGTACCGCCGCCCCGGCGCTGCGGGCGGTCTCCCGCCGGCAGGGCCGGGCGCTGCTGCGGGCCGGTCGGGAGATCTGGCCCGGCGGCGGGTTCGACGCCCTGCCCACCGGCCCGACCGGGCCGCACCAGCCGCTGGTGCTCGGCCTGGTCGCCGCCGCCGCCGACCTCGACCCGGTGGCGGTCGCGACCATCGCCGCGTACGGGTCGGTGACCGGCCCGGCCAGCGCCGCGGTCCGGCTGCTCGGCCTCGACCCGTACCGGGTGCATGCGGTGCTGGCGGCGTTGGCCGTCGACTGCGACGCCACGGCGGCCCGCGCGGTCGCCACCGCCGACGATCCGCCCGAGTGGCTGCCGGCCCCGGCCGCCCCGCTCACCGACATCCACGCCGAAGTCCACACCACCTGGGAGGTGCGTCTCTTTGCGTCCTGAAACCGTATCGCCGACCCCGCACGCGTCGATCCCGCACGACGAGACCGTGCCGCACACCCACCCCGAGCCGGGGGTCGACCCGCACGCCCCACTGCCGCCCACCGCCCGTCCGCTGCGGGTCGGCATCGGCGGGCCGGTCGGGTCGGGCAAGACCGCGCTGGTCGCGGCGCTGTGCCGGGCCTTCGCCGACGAGCTGCGCCTCGGCGTGGTCACCAACGACATCTACACCACCGAGGACGCCGACTTCCTGCGCCGGGCCGGGGTGCTCGACCCGGCCCGGATCAGGGCGGTGGAGACCGGCTGCTGCCCGCACACCGCCATCCGCGACGACATCGGCGCGAACCTCGACGCCATCGACGAGCTGGTCGACGGGGTCGGACCGCTGGACCTGGTGCTGGTGGAGAGCGGCGGGGACAATCTCACCGCCACCTTCAGCCGGGGGCTGGTCGACAGGCAGATCTTCGTGGTCGACGTCGCCGGTGGCGACAAGGTGCCCCGCAAGGGCGGGCCCGGGGTGACCGCCGCCGACCTGCTGGTCGTCAACAAGACCGACCTGGCCCCGCTGGTCCGCGCCGACCTGTCGGTGATGGACCGGGACGCCCGCGCCCGGCGGGGGGACCTGCCGACGGTGTTCCTGTCCATCGTGGGTGATCCGCTGGCCACCGGGGTGGCCGACTGGGTCCGGCACGAGCTGGCCCACCACCGTGGCCGGCTGGCCGTCGCCTGATGCGCGCGGTCGCCCGGGTGGTGGCGGTGGCCGACAGTCGCGGCCGCACCGTGCTGCGCGAGCTGCGCGGCGAGTCGCCGCTGCTGCTGCGCCAGGCCGCCGCCGAGGACGGCGTCCCCACGGTGTACGTCGTCGGCGGCGCGGCCGGTCCGCTGGCCGGTGACGACCTGCGGTTGAGCGTCGAGGTGGGACCGGGGGCGGCGGTGCGGGTGCGTACCGTCGCCGCCTCGGTGGCCCTGCCCGGCCCGGCCGGGGCGGTCTCCCGGATGCGGGTCGACGCGGTGGTGCACCGAGGGGGCACCCTGGACTGGCTGCCGGAGCAGCTCGTCGCGTCGGCCGGCTGCGACCACGTCGCCGAGTCCCGGGTGACCCTCGCCGAGGGGGCCCGGCTGCTCTGGCGCGAGGAACTGGTCTGCGGCCGGTACGGCGAACCCGCAGGCGACGTCGTGGTGGCCACCTCGGTCGACCACGCCGGCCGGCCGCTGCTGCGCCAGTCCCTGGCGGTCGGCCCGGCCGCACCCGGCTGGGCCGGGCCGGCCGTGCTGGGCGGGGCGACAGCGACCGGTTCGCTGCTGGTGGTCGGTCCCGCCGCCGCGTCGGGACCGGCCACCGTGGACGGCGGCGGTCAGCCCCGGGGCCGGGTGCTACCCACCGGCCCCGGGGCGTCCGCCGCCTGGCTGCCGCTGGCGGGTGGCCCGGCGGCCCTGCTCACCGCCACCGCCGCCGACGCGCACACGTTGCGCACCCTGCTCACCTCCCCGGCCGGCACGCACACCCCGCCCGGGGAGGAGGGGCCGGGGGAAGGTCCCCGTCGGCCCACCGCCCGCACCGGAGTCGACGCGGTGCCGGTCGCCTGACGGCCCACCACCCCCGCACGGCCACCGGCCCGGTTTCCGCCTCCGACGGGACCGGGCCGGTGCGGTTCAGCCGGCCCGGACCGGCTGCCGGCGCGGGTCGAGACGGGCGACCAGGTCGACGAGCTGCCCGGTCAGCGCCGCGTCGTCGATGATCCCGGCCAGCTCGGCCCGGACGAGGGTGTCGACGCGTTCCTGTTCGCGGCGGCCCCGGGGGGTCAGGTAGGCCCGGATGCGTCGCCTGTCGAACGGGTCGATCCGGCGGTGCACCAGGTTCTGGTCGACGAGCTGGTCGACGATCTTCGTCAGGGTGCCCGGCGGCAACGACTCCTCGGTGGAGACCTCGCTCATCGGGTGGCCCTGCCCGTCGGCGAGGCGGCAGAGCACCCGCCACGCCTCGACGGTGAGCCCCTCGGTGGTGAGCACCGCGCCGACCCGGCGGGCGAGCAGCCGTTCGGCGCGGGTGAGCGCGCGCATCAGGTCGACGGGCGTCGTGGGATCGTCGGCCATGTCTCTCCCCGTTCGGTGGGTTGCCATGTTACCGAAGCGTCCCGGTTCCCGGTCGGGTCTGGTGGCCCGCCAGGGTTGCCGGCAATCATGTCAGCATGTCCGTGCCGGTGCCCGGCCCCCACGGCGTGCCGGAGCCGTTGCCCCGCCCGGGCGGCACGGCCGGGGCGCCCCCCTGGTTGACCGTCGACAGGTCGGTGGTCAGTGTCGCGCTCGTCTTTCCGATGCGCGGCCCGGCCGGCATGTTCGGCCCCACCTGTGAACTGTGCGCCCAGTTGGCGGTGGAGGAGGTCAACCGGGCCGGTGGGGTGCTCGGCCGGGAGCTGCGGCTGGTGCCGGTCGACGGCGGTGCGCCACCGGCCGAGGTCGCCGCCGAGGTGGAGGCGCTGGTGTCCACGGGCGCGGTGCAGGGGGTCACCGGCTGGCACATCTCGTCGGTCCGGCAGGCGGTGGCGCCCCGGATCGCGCACCGGGTGCCGTACGTCTACACCGCCCTGTACGAGGGTGGGGAGCGTACCGAGGGGGTGTTCCTGACCAGCGAGACGCCCGACGCCCAACTCCGGCCGGCGATGCGGCTGCTCGCCCGGGAACAGGGGGTACGCCGCTGGTACCTGGTCGGCAACGACTACGTCTGGCCGCGCCGCACCGCGCAGGCCGCCCAGCGGTACGCCCGCGACGACGGCGCACGGGTGTGCGGGCGGGCGTTCCTGCCGCTGGGCACCGAGGACTTCGGGCCGGTGCTGCGGGAGATCGAACGGGCCGAGGCCGACGCGGTGCTGATGCTGCTCGTCGGCGCCGACGCCGTCAGGTTCAACCGGGCCTTCGGCCGGTCCGCACTCGACCAGCGGTGCCTGCGGTTGAGCACCCTGATGGACGAGAACATGCTGTTGGCCAGCGGCGTCGGCGGCACCCGCCGGCTGTTCAGCACCGCCGGGTTCTTCGCCGGCCTGGTCACCCGGGAGAACCTGGACTTCCACGGCGCGTTCGCCCGCCGGTTCGGCGTGGACGCCCCGCCGCTGGGCAGCCTGGGAGAGTCCTGCTACGAGGGCGTGATGCTGCTCGCCGCCCTGATCGCCCGTGCCCGCACGCTGGACGTGCGCGCCATCGGGGCGGCGGCGGACGCGGTCACCTACCACGGCCCCCGGGGCGAGTTGCGGTTGCGCCGCCGCCACGTCCGCCAACGCATCTACCTCGCCGAGGCCGACGGCCTCGACTTCACCGTGCTCGCCGAACTCTGACCCCGCTCTCTCCCCCCGGTGGCCTCCGGTCGCCCCGACGGCCCCGGCTGTCCCGGCTGTCCCCCGGTGACCAAGAGGTTTACGTCAGTTCCAGAGTCACTGCTGACGCAAACCTCTTGATCACGCGCGCGGGGGCGTGGGCGCGCGGGGCGTGGGGCGGGCGTGGGCGGGAGGGGGTGTTGACAGGGGGGTGGGTGGGGGTTCTAGGATGCTTCCTGCGTGAAGTAATCGCCATTCCTGCCTATTATCGGGTGGGTTCGGTGGTTGGTGGTACGCCCTGTGTCGGATGGGTGTCGCGCATTTTTGTGAACGGTCATCGTCCATTGTGGCGGTGACCTTTTTCGTGTGTGTCGAGATCGGTTCGGGAAACAGCCAATTAAGGGCTGGGAAACGTCGTGGCAATCAAGTGGGCAGAGGCTCTTGCTGCCCGAAAGTCCACTGCGGATCGCCACCGCGACGCCCCACCCGTCGCGCGACGAGGCCGCCGACGTGCACCACGACCGCACCGCTCACCAATCATCGACAGCAATACCTGTCGGCCAGTGCGGGCCGGCACGGAAATCATCCGGCGAACATCGCTCCGCAGGGAGAATGAATGTCACAGTTCCGGGGCCGCCGCATCCTGGCGGGCGCCATGATCCTCGTCGCCGCCGCCGCGCTCGCCGGTTGCGGCAGCAAGACCTCCGACGAGAAGTCGACCGCCGGGGTCAGCGCCGACGTGTCCGGCGACACCGTCAAGGTCGGCCTGCTCAATTCGCTCTCCGGCACCATGGCCATCAGCGAGGTCACCGTGCGGGACTCCATCATGCTCGCCGTGGAGGAGATCAACGCCGCCGGCGGCGTGCTGGGCAAGAAGATCGTCCCGGTCGGTGAGGACGGTGCCTCCGACTGGCCCACCTTCGCCGAGAAGGCCGAGAAGCTGATCTCCCAGGACCGGGTCGCCGCCGTCTTCGGCTGCTGGACCTCGGCCAGCCGCAAGGCGGTCAAGCCGGTCTTCGAGAAGAACAAGGCGCTGCTGTTCTACCCGGTGCAGTACGAGGGGCTGGAGCAGTCGCCGTACATCTTCTACACCGGGGCCACCACCAACCAGCAGATCGTGCCCGGCCTGGACTACCTCAAGGCGCAGGGCAAGAAGTCGGTCTACCTGGTCGGCAGCGACTACGTCTTCCCGCGTACCGCCAACAAGATCATCAAGGCGTACGCGGCGGCGAACGGGATGACCGTGCTCGGTGAGGACTACGCCCCGCTCGGCTCCACCGAGTTCGGCACCATCGTCAACAAGGTCCGCTCGTCGAAGGCCGACGCGGTGTTCAACACCCTCAACGGCGACAGCAACGTGGCGTTCTTCAAGGAGTACACCTCCGCCGGGCTGACCGCCGCGAGCATGCCCGTGGTGTCGGTGTCGATCGCCGAGGAGGAGGTCAAGGGGATCGGCACCCAGTACCTGAAGGACCAGCTGACCGCCTGGAACTACTACCAGACCACCCCCGGCGCGGCGAACCAGAAGTTCGTCGCCGCGTACAAGGCCAGGTACGGCGCGGACAAGCCGACCAGCGACCCGATGGAGGCCGCCTACGTCGCGGTGTACCTGTGGAAGGCGATGGTCGACAAGGCCGGCACCTTCGAGGTGGAGAAGGTCCGGGCCGCCTCCGGTGGCATCACCTACGACGCCCCGGAGGGTCTGGTCACCGTGGACGGCCCCACCCAGCACATCGCCAAGACCGCCCGGATCGGCAAGGTCGGCGCGGACGGGCTGATCACCGAGGTGTGGAACTCGGGCCAGCCGATCACGCCCGACCCGTACCTGAAGAGCTACCCCTGGGCGAGCGGCCTGAGCTGACCGATCCCGGCCCGGGCGGGAGGCACCCCCGCCCGGGCCGACCCACCCCTTCGGAGCGCGAACGTGACAGTCCTCTTCGGTCAGCTCTTCACCGGCGTCAGCATCGGCGCGGTGCTGCTGCTCATCGCCCTCGGCCTGGCGCTGACCTTCGGCCAGATGAACGTGATCAACATGGCGCACGGCGAGTTCATCATGGCCGGCGCCTACACCACCTACGTCCTCCAGCAGACCGTGACCGCCGCCGGCTGGTCGCTGCTGGTGGCGCTGCCGGTCGCCTTCGCGGTCGCCGGCGTCATGGGCGTGCTGCTGGAGGTGCTGCTGATCCGCCGCCTCTACGCCCGCCCGCTGGACACCCTGCTGGTCACCTGGGGCGTCTCGCTGATGCTCCAGCAACTGGCCCGGGACGTCTTCGGCAGCCCCAACGTGCAGACCCGGGCCCCGGCGCTGCTCACCGGCAACGTGTCCCTGCCCGGCGGGCTGACCGTCGCCAACAACCGGCTGTTCATCCTGGCGCTCGCCCTGGCCGCCGTGCTGGCGCTCACCCTGGCGCTGCGGCTCACCCCGCTCGGCCGACGCATCCGCGCCGTGGTGCAGAACCGCGACCTCGCCGCCGTCTCCGGCATCCCCACCGCCCGGGTCGACCGGACGACCTTCTTCATCGGCTCCGGGCTGGCCGGCGTCGCCGGGGTCGCGCTGACCCTGCTCGGGCCGATCGGCCCGACGATGGGCACCAACCTGATCATCGACGCCTTCCTGGTCGTCGTGGTCGGCGGCATCGGCCAGCTCAAGGGCAGCGTGATCGTCGCCTTCGCGCTGGGCGTGCTCCAGGCCACCGGCGAGTACCTCACCACGCTCAGCGTCGCCAAGGTGATCGTCTTCGTGGCGATCGTGGCGTTCCTCCAGTGGCGGCCCCAGGGGCTGTTCACCCTGCGTACCAGGAGCCTCGCATGACCGCCGCGCCGCTGGTCGGCACCGATCCCGCCAGCGCGGCCGGCACCCCGGCCGGCGGCCGGCCGGGCCGCCGGTTCGACGGCCCGGCCCGCACCGCCGTGGGATTCGCCCTCGGCGCGGCGCTGCTGTTCGCCGTCGCCCCACTGGCCCTGTCCGACTTCCGGCTGTCGCTGCTGGCCAAATACCTGTGCGTCGCGATGGTCGCGGTCGGCGTCGGCATCGCCTGGGGCCGGGGCGGCATGCTCACCCTCGGTCAGGGGGTGTTCTTCGGCCTCGGCGGCTACGCGATGGCCATGCACCTCAAGCTCGCCGACGCCGGCCCCGGCCAGCTGCCCGACTTCATGCAGCTCTACGGCCAGCTCGACGAGCTGCCACTGTGGTGGCGGCCGTTCGCCAGCCCGTGGATCGCGCTGCCGGCCACCGTGCTGCTGCCGATGGCCGTCGCGTTCGGCCTCGGCTCGCTGGTCTTCCGCCGCCGGGTCCGCGGCGCCTACTTCGCCATCCTCAGCCAGGCCCTCGCCGCCGCGATGGTGATCCTGCTCGTCGGCCAGCAGGGCACCACCGGCGGCACCAACGGCCTCACCGACATCCAGGGCTTCTTCGGGTACGACCTGGACGACCCGGTCAACCAGCGGATGGTCTACTTCATCATCGCCGCCAGCCTGCTCGCGCTGCTGGCCCTGGCCCGGCAACTCATCCGCAGCCGGTACGGCGAACTGCTGGTGGCCGTCCGCGACGGCGAGGAACGGGTCCGGTTCCTCGGCTACGACCCGGCCGGCGTCAAGCTCGTCGGCTACGTCGTCGCCGCCGGCATGGCGGGGCTCGCCGGGGCGCTCTTCGTCCCGGCGGTGGGGATCATCTCGCCCGCGTTGATCGGGATCGTGCCGTCCATCGAGTTCGTCATCGGCGTCGCGGTCGGCGGCCGGGCCACCCTGCTCGGCCCGGTGCTCGGTGCGGTGGCGGTGGCCTGGGCGCGTACCGCCCTGTCGGAACGGTTCCCGGGCACCTGGACGTACCTGCAGGGGTTGCTGTTCGTGCTGGTGGTGGCGTTCCTGCCGGGTGGCCTGGCGTCGCTGTGGGCGTTGGCCCGGCAGCGCCGGTCGGACCCGGCGGGGGCGCGGTGGTGGCGGCGGACCCGGCCGGCGGACCCGGCCGAAACCCGGACGGAGGTGTCGGCGGCATGACCGGCCCGCAGCTCGACGGCCTGTGCGTACGCGACCTGCGGGTCACCTTCGACGGCTTCACCGCCGTCGACGGGGTCGACCTCGACGTGCCGCCAGGCGACATCCGGTTCCTGATCGGCCCCAACGGGGCCGGCAAGACCACCCTGGTCGACGCCGTCACCGGGCTGGTCCGGGCCACCGGCTCGGCCCGCTTCGGCGACCGGGAACTGCTCGGCCGCGACGTGCACCGCATCGCCCGGCTCGGCATCGGCCGCACCTTCCAGACCGCGTCGGTGTTCGAGGAGCTGACCGTGGTGCAGAACCTCGACATCGCCGCCGGGGCCGCCCGGAGCTGGTGGACACTGGCCCGCCGGCGGCACCGCGTGCCCGACGAGGTGGCCGCCGCGCTGGAGACGATCGGGCTGGCCGACCGGGGCGACCAGCCGGCCGGCGCGCTCGCGCACGGGCAGAAGCAGTGGCTGGAGATCGGCATGCTGCTGGTCTCCGACGCCCGGCTGCTGCTGCTCGACGAGCCGGTCGCCGGGATGAGCCACGAGGAACGCGACGCCACCGGCGCCCTGCTGGAGACGGTCAGCCGGGACCGCACCGTGGTGGTCATCGAACACGACATGGACTTCCTGCGCCGCTTCGCCCGCAGCGTGACCGTGCTGCACGCCGGCAGGGTGCTCAGCGAGGGCACCGTCGCGCAGGTGCAGGCGGACCCCCGGGTGCAGGAGGTCTACCTCGGCGTCGACACCGCACCGGAGGCGTGATGTTGGAGTTGCGTGGCGTACACGCCGGCTACGGCCGCAGCGAGGTGCTGCACGGGGTGGACGTGGCCGTGCCCGCCGACGGGGTGGCCGCCGTGCTCGGCCACAACGGCGCGGGCAAGAGCACCCTGCTGCGGGTCGCCGTCGGCCTGCTGCGCCCCCGTGCCGGCACGGTCACCCTCGACGGGGAGGACGTCACCCGGCTCGCCCCGCACCAGCGGGTCGCCCGGGGCCTGGCGTACGTGCCGCAGGGCCAGCAGTGTTTCCCGCACCTGACGGCGGCGGAGAACCTGCGGCTGGTGGCCGACGGCCGGCGCGACGGGGCGGCGGCCACCGCCGAGGCGCTGGACCTGTTCCCGGCGTTGCGGAGCCTGCTGCGGCGGCGCGCCGGGCTGCTCTCCGGCGGCCAGCGGCAGCAGTTGGCCATCGCCCGCGCGTTGGTCACCCGGCCCCGGCTGCTGCTGCTCGACGAGCCCACCGAGGGCATCCAGCCGTCGGTGGTCGCCGAGATCCAGGACCGGATCGTCGAGCTGGCCACCGGGGCCGGCATCCGGGTGCTGCTGGTGGAGCAGCACCTCGGCTTCGCCCTGCGGGTGGCGACCCGGCACTACGTGCTGGAATCCGGCCGGGTCACCGCCACCGGCGACGGTGGCCGGGACGCCGAACGGTCGGTCCGCCGGGCGCTCGCCGTCTGACCGTGCCGGCGTGGCTGGACTCGGCCCTCTAGGCCAGCCGGATGTCGTCGCCGTCGACCGTCACCGCCCGGGGCGGCAGGGGGCTGCCGGCCGGGCCGCTGCGCACCGCGCCGTCGGCGATGCCGAAGACGCTGTTGTGGCAGCCGCAGACGATGGTGCCGTCCTTGACCGAGGTGACCGTGCAGCCCTGGTGGGTACAGGTCGCCGAGAACGCCTTGATGGTGCCGGCCGCCGGTTGGGTCACCACCACGCCCTCGGCCTTGAAGATCTTGCCGCCGCCGACCGGGATGTCCGCCACCGCGGCCAGCGCCGCCGGGGCGGGCGGCTGCTCGCCGCCCCCGGCGGGGGAACCGCTCGCCCCGGCGGACGGCCCGGCCGGTGCGCTGCCACCAGGCGCGGCGGCGGCCGGCGCGGCGGCCGACCCGCCGGTCTGCGGCGCCGCGGCCGGCGTGGTCGGCTCACCGTACGTCTGGCAGCCGACGAGCAGGGCGGTCACGCCCACCCCACCGGCACCCGCCAGCACCGCCCGCCGGGACGTACACCCGGTCCCACGCCCGTCGCACATCTGCCCGTCGTTCCTCTCCCGTGTCACGAGCACGTCACGTCCCCACTCCGAAGGTGGTGAAGTACCACAGCGACGAGGTCAGCCAGATCCCCATCAGGACGGCGAAGACCAACCCACCGACGACCGGCAGCACCCACCCGGCCAGCCCCCGCTTGGGCAGCGCCAGCATCTTCATGGTGAACACCCCGAAGAACAGGCAGCCGAGCAGCGAGTGCAGCAGGGTCCGCAGGTCGTGGTCGGCGAAACCCAGGGCGTAGAGGCAGTGCACCGCCACCGGGACGGTCAGCAGGAACGCCACCCGGCCGCTCCACCGGTGCAACCCGCCCGCCCACGAGGGCGAGAAGCCACCCAGCCGGCCCCACATCGCCAACGCGCTGAGCAGTTGCACCACGGCGAAGAAGGCCGCCCCGGTGCCCAGCCAGACCTTGACCGCCTGGGGGCTGGAGAAGCCGGCCACGTTGACCGCGATCCCGGTGGGCTGGTGCATCCGGCCGTACGCCCCGAGGGCCACCGTGACCGCCGCCCCGACCAGCAGCGGCACGAGCACCGAGGCGGGTGGCGCGTCGGAGCGGGTGGACGGCACGCCGATCGGGGCGGGCGGGGTCACGACGGGTGGGGGGTCGGACAGGACCCGGACGGACGGCCCGTCGTCGAGGCCGCGTCCCACGTCGGTCTCGAACCGGCGGCGGGCCGTCATCACGCACCCGGGCCCGGATCGGCCACGACCGGGGTCGCGGTGACGGTCCGACCGTCGAGGACGGTGGTGCCGAACGCGGGGTCCAGCGGTGGTGCCGACACCGGCGTGCCGTCGCGGGTGACCACCCCGATCTGGCTGCCGTCGGGCAGCATGATCCAGCCGCCGTCGACGCCGGCACGGCGCTGCTGGGCGGTGGCGCGGTAGAGCACCGGGTCGGGCTTGCCGGTCTGCTTGGCGGTGAACTTCCACCGGCGCTGACCCACCACCATCTCGCCGGAGGCGACGCCGTCGCCGAACGACCCGGTGAGCACCTCGCCCTTCTTGCCGGTCAGCTTCATCCGGCCGTCGGCGGCGGTGCCGTTGAGCCACACCTCAAGCTTCCTGCCGTCGCAGACGTACGCCACCGCCTTGCCGTCGGTGACGGTGATCGCGATGGTGGCGCCGCCGTCGAGCCGCCCGGTCCAGTTCGAGTCCGCCTGCTTCGCCGGTGGCGGCGTGGTCGGTGGCGCGGTCTCCGCCGGGCCGGGCCGGCCCCCCTCCGGTGCCGCCGGGGTGGCGTCCGGTTCGGTCGCCGGGGCGGCCGGCGTCACCACGGCGGCACCGGGCGGGCTCGGCGCGGGCGCGGCCGCACCGGCGTCGACCGTACGCGGCGCCGCCTGGGCGCTCATCGCGAACAGGACGGCGGCCATGCCCGTCCCGGTCAGCAGGGTGAGCAACGGGGTCGTGCGCTTCATGAGCAGCTCCCTTCACCTGGTGGTACGAAGCCGGGGCGCGGGTCGTTCAATGTCGGGACGAGAACCTCCGATCGCCGGTGTTCGGGTGCCCGGTCCATCACCGACGGTGATCGTCCCGGGTGGCCGGTAGGGTGTCGGGATGGCCGCCGCGTTCCCGTACCGCCCCGGGACCGGGTGACCGGTGCCGTCCGTGCCCGTTCCCACCCGACGGCGTGCCGCCGACCCGCCGCCCGTCCGCCCCGTCGGCCTCGCCCAGCGGTGTGCCCGGATCACCCGCTCGCGCCCCTTCGAGGCGGCGATCGTGGTGCTCATCATGGCCAACGCGGCGGTCCTCGGGGTCGAGACCTACCCGGATCTCGGCGCGGCCCGCCCGGCGCTGCACTGGCTGGAGCTGAGCTTCCGGGCCGCCTTCGTCGCCGAGATCGCCGTCCGGGTGCTGGCGTACGGGCGTCGGCCGCAGGACTTCCTGCGGCACGGCTGGAACGTGTTCGACCTGGTGGTGATCGCGGCGATCTTCCTGCCCGGCCTGCACGGCGACTCGGCGCTGCTGCGGGTCGTCCGGGTGGCCCGGGTGCTGCGTCTGGTCCGTTTCTCGCCCGGTCTGCGCACCATCGTGGCTGCGCTGTGGCGCAGCCTGCCCGGCGTCGGGGGGTTCCTCGCGCTGGCCATGGTGACCCTCTACGTCTACGGCATGGCCGGCTGGTTGATCTTCGGCCGGGCGTACCCGGAGCAGTACGGCGACATCGGCCGGTCGCTGCTGACCCTGTTCGTGCTGCTGTCCCTGGAGACCCTGCCGGATCTGGTGGAGCAGGGGATGGCGCTGTCCCCGTGGACCCTCCTCTACTACGTCAGCTACGTGCTCATCACGGTCAACCTGCTGCTGAACATCCTGATCGCGGTGATCGTGAACTCGATGGAGGAGGCCCGCCGGCTGGAGATGACCGAGCGGCTGGCGCCCGGCTACGACGCCGACGGCGACGGGGTGCCCGACGAGGTGGACCGGATCGCCCTGACCCAGCGCCTGGACGACCTGCGGGCGGTCCTCGCCGAGTTGGAACGCGAGCTGCGCATCGACCGGGACGACCCGGCCGGCCGGCACCGGCCGGTCCGTGACCCCACCGACGCCCGCTGACGACCCCGCCCGACGCCGGCCGGCACCCCGCTGACGTCGGCACTTCCCACCGGTTGGGATGGCGGCAGTGGGCGATCGGGGTCTGATCATGATAGGGATGAAGGGGCGCGCGGCCGTTACCGGCCGGACGCCCCTTCGATGTTGGGCGAAGGAGGTCGGTATGCGGTTCGAACGTACGGTCATTCCCGGGGTCGGCCTCTGCCAGCGCTTCGCCACCGCGCAGGGCCAGTGGGCCGGCGTCATCTCCCACCCCACCGGGCGGCGCGACATCGTGATCTACCACCCCGAGGACAGCGACACCGCGCTCTGCACGCTGGTGCTCGAACAACAGGAGGCGCAGGTCGTCGCCGGGGTGCTCAACCAGGCGGTCACCGTCGACCACCTCGCCGAGCTGGAACGCCAGCTCCCCGGTGTCACGGTCGTGCGAATACCCGTCGCCGTGGACAGCATCGGCGACGGCAAACGCTGGCGGGACACCGCGTTGTCCGGCCGGCCGCTGTCACTGCTGGCGGTGGTCCGCGCCGGCCGGGTCGTGCCGACCCCCGGCGACGACTACGTCCTGCTCGCCGGCGACGAGGTCGTCGTCGCGGGCGGGGAGGCGGCCACCACGACCGCCGTGGACGTGCTCGCCGGCCACTGACCGGTACCACCACCACCGACCGACCAACCACTGGTGACGCCACCGCCGCGGTGGCCGCGCGACCCGGGGACGCCCGTCCCCGCGCCGCCGGTACCGCACCGCCCGAAACGGGTGGGTGGCCGCCGACACTGATCTTCGAGGAGGGTATGTGCTGGTCCTGGTGGCGGTCCACGCACTGGCAGCCGTGGTCGCCCCGGGGCTGGTACGCCGCTTCGGACGCCGTGCGCTCTACGCCGTCGCGCTCGCCCCGGCCGCCACGCTGGTCTGGGCACTGACCCGTACCGGCGCGGTCCGGTCCGGTGAACCGGTGGTGGAGACCTGGCCGTGGGTGCCCCGGATCGGTCTGGAACTGGCCCTGCGGATGGGCACCCTGTCCTGGCTGATGGTGGTGCTCGTCGGTGGGGTAGGCGCGCTGGTGCTGGCGTACAGCGCCAGGTACTTCCGCTCCGACGACCCCGGGCTGGGCCGCTTCGCCGCGGTCTTCGTCGCCTTCGCCGGCTCCATGCTCGGCCTGGTCGTCTCCGACGACCTGCTGCTGCTCTACGTGTTCTGGGAACTCACCACCGTCTTCTCGTACCTGCTGATCGGCTACGACCCGGCGAAGCGGGCCAGCCGCCGGGCCGCCATGCAGGCGCTGCTGGTCACCACCCTGGGCGGGCTCGCCATGCTGGCCGGCTTCGTCATGCTCGGCCAGCACGCCGGCAGCTACCGCTGGTCGGTGGTCGCCACCGACCTGCCCGGCGGCGGCTACCTGGTCACCGCGCTGATGCTGATCCTGCTCGGCGCGCTCAGCAAGTCGGCGATCGTGCCGTTCAGCTTCTGGCTGCCCGGTGCGATGGCCGCTCCCACCCCGGTCAGCGCCTACCTGCACGCCGCCGCGATGGTCAAGGCCGGGGTGTTCCTGGTCGCCCTGCTCGGCCCGGCCGTCGCCGACGTCACCGCCTGGCGGATGGTGCTGCTCGGCACCGGCCTGGCCACCCTCTTCCTCGGCGCCTGGGTGGCGCTGCGGCAGACCGACCTGAAGCTGCTGCTCGCCTACGGCACGGTCAGCCAGCTCGGACTGCTGATGGTGGTCCTCGGCACCGGCAGCCGCGACGCCGCGCTGGCCGGCGCGGCGATGGTGCTGGCACACGCGCTGTTCAAGGCCACCCTCTTCCTCGTCGTCGGCATCGTCGACCACACCACCGGCACCCGGGACCTGCGCGAACTCAGCGGCCTCGGCCGGCGCGCGCCGGTGCTGGCCGGGATCGCCGTGCTGGCCGCCGCGTCGATGGCCGGGCTGCCGCCGATGGCCGGCTTCGTCGCCAAGGAGGCCGCGTTCGAGGCGTTCCGGCACGGCGGCACGACGGACCTGCTGGTGCTGGCCGGGGTGGTGGCCGGGTCGGCGCTGACCGTGGCGTACACGCTGCGGTTCCTGTGGGGCGCGTTCGCCGGCAAGCCCGGTGTCGCGCCGACCGAACCGCACCCGGCGGGCCGGGTGTTCCTCGCCGCCCCGGCCCTGCTCGCCGTCGCCGGACTGGCCGTCGGCGTCGCCGCCCCCGCCCTCGACGGGCTGCTCGCCCCGTACGCCGACGGGTTCTCCTCGGCCGGGCCCGGCTACCACCTGGCGCTGTGGCACGGCCCCACCCCCGCGCTGGGCCTGTCCGTCCTCGCGGTGACGGCCGGTGTCGGGCTGTTCCTGCTGCTGCACCGGGGCCGGCTGCGGCCGTCCCGGTGGACGCCGCTGGACGGCGCGGCCGGCTACGAACGGGTGGTCGCCGGGGTGGACCGGCTCGCGGTGGAGCTGACCGGCGCGACCCAGCGCGGCTCGCTGCCGTTCTACCTCGGGATCATCCTGGTGGTGCTGGTCGTGCTGCCCGGCGGCGCGCTGCTCACCGGCGGGCCGTGGCCCCGGCAGTTCCGCGCCTGGGACACCCCGTTGCAGGCGGTCGTCGCCGCCCTGGTGATCGTCGCCGCCGTGATGGCCGCCCGCGCGCTGCGCCGGCTCACCGCGATGATCCTGGTCGGTGTCGCCGGCTACGGCACCGCGCTGATGTTCGTCCTGCACGGCGCACCGGACCTGGCGCTGACCCAGTTCCTGGTGGAGACCGTCACCATCGTCATGTTCGTGCTGGTGCTGAGACGGCTGCCGGTGAAGTTCTCGGCCCGGCCGATCCGCCGGAGCCGGCGCGGCCGGATCGCGATCGGGGTCGCCGTCGGCGCGGTCGTGTCCGGGATGGCCTGGGTCGCGTCCAGCGGCCGGCTGGCCACCCCGGTCTCCGAGCGGTTCCCCGACGAGGCGGTCTCCTACGGCGGCGGCAAGAACGTGGTCAACGTGACCCTGGTCGACATCCGCGCCTGGGACACCATGGGCGAGATCGCGGTGCTGGTGGTGGCCGCCACCGGGGTGGCCAGCCTGATCTTCCGCCGCTCCCGGGACCTGGACCGGCGCAGCGCCGTGCCCGGCCCCCGACCGGCGACCACCGGCGGGCCGCGCTGGTTGACCGCCGGCTTCGAGGCGCACCGGCACTCGGTGATCCTTCAGGTGGTCACCCGGCTGCTGTTCCACGCCATCGTGCTCTTCTCCGTCTACCTGCTCTTCTCCGGCCACAACGCCCCCGGAGGCGGGTTCGCCGCCGGGCTCGTCGCCGGCCTGGCCCTGGCCGTGCGCTACCTGGCCGGCGGACGCCGGGAACTCAACGCCGCCGCGCCTGTCGACGCCGGGGCGGTGCTCGGCGCGGGGCTGTTCCTCGCCGTCGGCACCGGGGTGGCCGCGATGCCGCTGGGCGGGGAGTTCCTCCAGAGCGCGGTGCTCGACCTGCACCTGCCCCTGCTCGGCAAGGTCCACTTCGTCTCGTCGGTCTTCTTCGACGTCGGCGTCTACCTGATCGTGGTGGGCCTGGTGCTGGACATCCTGCGCAGCCTCGGGGCCGAGATGGACCGTCAGCAGGAGGACGCCCGCGACGACGTACGGGACAAGGAGCTGGTGTGACCCCCAACCTCACCTACATCGTGGTGGTCGGCGTGCTCTTCGCCGCCGGGGTGACCCTGCTGCTGGAACGCAGCCTCACCCGGGTGCTGATGGGCGTCATCCTGCTCGGCAACGGGGCCAACCTGCTGCTGCTCACCGGTGGCCGGGCCGGTGGTCCGCCGATCGTCGGCACCACCGACGCCGGGGAGATGAGCGACCCGCTGCCCCAGGCGATGGTGCTCACCGCCATCGTCATCACCCTCGGCATGACCGCGTTCCTGCTGGCGCTGTCGTACCGCAGCTGGCACCTCAACGGCCACGACGAGGTGCAGGACGACGTGGAGGACCGTCGGATCATGGACCTGGCCGACCGGGACGAGGGGCCGGGCACCGACGACGCCGACCAGCCCGACTCCGACGACCAGCTCGACGGCGACGGCCGGCCCGACCCGGACAGCCGGCGGTCCTCGGCGGCCTCGGTGGCCGCGGCGGCCGGCGAGCGGGGGAGGGACGCGTGAACCACCTCGTCCCGCTGCCGGTGGTGATGCCGCTGCTCGGTGCGGCCCTGACCCTGCTGCTGGCCAGCCGGCCCCGGGCGCAGCGGTGGGTCAGCCTCACCGTGCTCACCGCGACCGTCGCCGTGGCCGCCACCCTGCTGGTCCGCTCCTCGATCGACGGGCCGCTCGTCGTCGAGGTGGGCGGCTGGGTCGCGCCGCTGGGCATCGTGCTCGTCGCCGACCAGCTCGCCGCGCTGATGCTGGTGGTCTCCGCCGCCGTCACCCTCTGCGTGCTGGTGTACTCCATCGGGCAGGGCATGGCCGACGGGCACGAGGAGACCCCGCTGTCGGTCTACCACCCCACCTACCTGGTGTTGACCGCCGGGGTGTGCAACGCCTTCCTCTCCGGTGACCTGTTCAACCTCTACGTCGGCTTCGAGATCCTGCTGGTCGCCAGCTACGTGCTGCTCACCCTGGGCAGCACCGAGACCCGCATCCGCGCCGGCACCACGTACGTCGTGGTCAGCCTGCTGTCGTCGCTGATCTTCCTGGTGGCGATCGGGCTGGTCTACTCGGCCACCGGCACCCTCAACCTGGCGCAGCTCGTCGACCGGCTCGACGCCCTCCCCGACGACCTGCGGCTGGTGTTGCAGGGCATGCTGCTGCTCGCCTTCGGTATCAAGGCGGCGGTCTTCCCGCTGTCGGCGTGGCTGCCCGACAGCTACCCGACCGCGCCCGCACCGGTCACCGCCGTCTTCGCCGGCCTGCTCACCAAGGTCGGCGTGTACGCCATCATCCGCACCGAGACGCTGCTGTTCCCCGGCGGCCGGACCGCCGACCTGCTGCTGGTGGTGGCGGCGTTGACCATGCTGGTCGGCATCCTCGGCGCGGTCGCCCAGTCCGACATCAAACGACTGCTGTCGTTCACCCTGATCAGTCACATCGGCTACATGCTGTTCGGGGTGGGGCTCAGTTCGTCGCTCGGGTTGGCCGCCGCGATCTTCTACGTGGTGCACCACATCACCATCCAGACCACCCTGTTCCTCGCCGCCGGGCTGGTCGAACGCCGGGGCGGCAGCACCGCGCTGGACCGCCTCGGCGGGTTGGCCCGGCTGTCGCCGCTGCTCGCCGTGCTGTTCTTCGTGCCCGCGCTGAACCTGGCCGGCATCCCCCCGTTCTCCGGCTTCCTGGGCAAGCTCGGCCTGGTCCAGGCCGGCGTCGACGACGGCGGCGCGCTGTCCTGGGTGCTGGTCGCCGGTGGGTTGCTGACCAGCCTGCTCACCCTCTACGCCATCGCCCGGGTGTGGAACCTGGCGTTCTGGCGTCGCCCGCACCCGGAGATGCCTGAGCCGCAGGACAGCGTGCACACCGTCCGCACCGACGGGGTGGAGCAGCCCTACCGGGGTCCGGACCGCGACGTCCACCCGGGCGCGATGCTGCCCCGCCTGATGATCGCGCCGACGGTCGCCCTGGTGGTGCTCGGGCTGGCGTTGACAGTGGTCGCCGGGCCGCTGTTCGACCTCAGCTCCGACGCCGCCGACGACCTGCTGCGGCGCACCCCGTACGTCGAGGCCGTCTACCCCGGGGGGACCCCGTGAGCCACGATCCGCCGCCGCAGCGTTCCCCGGACGGGTCGCCGCCGGGTGGGGAGCTGTCACCGCAGCACCCCGGGGGTGGGCCGGCCCCGGAGCATCCCGAGGACCGGCCGCTGACCCGGGCGGCCCGCCGCCGCAACCGGGCCGTCGCGATGATCGTCCTGGTCACCGTCTGGGTGCTGCTCTGGGGGACGCTGAGCTGGGCCAACGTGCTCGGTGGGCTGGTCGTGGGGCTGGTGGTGCTGACCGTCTTCCCGCTGCCCCCGGTGACCTTCGCCGGGCGGGTGCACCCGGTGCCGCTGCTGCGGTTCGCCCTGCGGTTCCTGCGCGACCTGGTGGTGGCCAGTGTGCAGATCGCGGCCCTGGCGCTGCGGTTCGGGCACCCCCCGCTGGGCGCGATCATCGCGGTGCGGCTGCGGGTCCGCTCCGACCTCAACCTGACCCTGACCGCCGAGGCGCTGTCCCTGGTGCCCGGCAGCCTCATCGTCGAGGTCGACCGGGACGCCGGCATCCTCTACGTCCATGTGCTCGGGGTGCGCGACCGCGCCGAGGTCGAACGCTTCCGCGACGGCGTGCTGGAGCTGGAGGCCCGGCTGATCGCGGCGATCGGCTCGGCGCAGGAGCAACGCCTGATCCGTGAGCACACACCGTCCGCGCTGGAAGGGAGTTCGAGATGACCGCTGTCGCCGTGATCGTCACCGTGCTGCTGGCGGTGGCCGGCGCGCTCACCCTCACCCGGATCGTCCGGGGGCCGTCGGTGCTCGACCGGGCGGTCGCCACCGACGTGCTGCTGGCCATCGTGGTGGCCGCCGTGGCGACCGAGGCCGCCTACAGCCGGGACGCGACCGCGCTGCCGATCCTGGTGGTGCTGGCCATCCTCGGCTTCGTCGGCTCGGTCAGCGTCGCCCGCTTCGCCACCCGCCGGGACGACAGGTGAGCGTCGACGCGGTGCTGGACGTGGTGGCCGCGGCCTGCCTGCTGGGCGGCGCGCTGCTCAGCCTCGCCGCCGGGGTCGCCCTGGTCCGCTTTCCCGACCTGCTGTCGAGGATGCACGCCGCGGCCAAGCCGCAGGTGCTCGGCCTGCTGCTGGTGCTGCTCGGTTGCGCGCTGCGGCTGCGGACCGGGGTGGACGTCACCACGCTGGTGTTGGTCGGCGCGTTCCAGTTGGCCACCGCGCCGGTCGCCGCGCACATGATCGGCCGGGCCGGCTACCCGCACGACCGGATCCGTACCGACCTGCTGGTCACCGACGAACTCGCCGCCCACCTCGACCGGCTGTACGCCGACCGGCGTCCCTGACCCCGACCGGTCGGCGGCCCCGTGGCCCCGGCCGCGGGGGTGGGGCGGGCCGGGTCAGGGCGCCTCGACGACCTCCCGGCCGAGCGGCCAGAACGCCGCCGGGACGAGCTTGAAGTTGGCGATGCCGAACGGGATGCCGATGATCGTGACGCAGAGCGCGATCCCGGCGAGCAGGTGGGACAGCGCCAGCCACCAGCCGGCCAGCAGCACCCACAGGACGTTCGCCAGCCCGGACGGTACGCCGGCCCCGGGCTTGGCGACCAGGGTACGGCCGAACGGCCACAGCGAGTACGACGCCAGCCGCAGCGACGCCACTCCGAACGGGATGGTGACGACGAGCACGAAGCAGATCACCGCCGCGACGAAGTAGCCGAGCGCCAACACGATTCCGCCACCGAGGATGAGCCATAACAGGTTCAGGATGAAGCGAATCATTACTCCATAGTGACGGGTGTGTGCCACCGCGTCACCGTTCCATGATCTTATGTTCCCATGATCACTCCCACTCCTCTCATGCATCTCGTCGCCGGCGTCTGGGGCTTCAAGACCCTCGCCGTCGGGGTCGAGTTCGGCCTGTTCACCCGGCTGGCCGGCGGGCGGACCGTCACCGTGGCCGAGGCCGCCGCCGAGTTCGGGCTCGACGAACGCCCCGCCGACCTGCTGCTGTCGGCCAGCGCGTCGCTGGGGCTGCTGGAGAAGGCCGGCGACGGCTACCGCAACTCGGCGTTGGCCGAGCAGTTCCTGGTCGAGGGGCGGCCCTACTACTTCGGCGCCCAGGTGCGCTACTCCGACCTGCGCACCTACCTGCCCTGGCACCGGGTGGGCGAGGCGCTGCGCGGCAACCGGCCGCTGACCTGGGACCCGCAGCAGCAGGACTCCCTGTTCGACACCACCGACCCGGAGCTGGTGGCCCAGTTCTGGGACGCCATGTTCGCCACCTCCCGGTTCACCGCCCGCGCCCTGGCCGACGCGTACGACTTCGGTGCGCACCGCCGGCTGCTCGACGTCGGCGGCGGCGCCGGGGCGTTCCCGATCGAGTTCTGCCTGCGTCTGCCGGAGCTACGGGCGACGATTCTGGACCTGCCGCACGTGTGCGTGCGGGCCGGGGAGCGGATCGCGGAGGCGGGCCTGACCGACCGGATCGGCACGGTCGCCGGTGACTTCCTCGCCGACCCGGCCCTGCCCGACGGGCACGACGTGATCCTGCTCAGCATGATCCTGCACGACTGGGACGAGCCGACCAACCGGGCGCTGCTGGCCCGCTGCCACGCCGCGCTGCCCCCCGGCGGGGTGGTGGTCGTCAGTGAGCTGCTGCTCAACGACGAGCGCACCGGCCCGCCGGAGGCCGCCCTGATGGGCATGAACATGCTCGTCGAGACCGAGGGCGGCAAGAACTACTCCGGCGCGGAGTACCGGCAGTGGTTGACCGACGCCGGCTTCGTCGACGTGCGTACGGTGGCGTTCGAGGCTCCCGGCGCGAACGGCGCGGTGCTGGCCCGCCGCCCCTGACCGGTCCGGCACCGGGGCCGGCGGACGTCAGGCGTCCGCCGGCCCCGGTGCCGGCCGCCCGGTCACCCCGGCTTGTACGCGGTGACCAGCTCCCACCCACCGGGCAGCACCGCCACCCGGGTGAACCCGACCTCGGTGAGCAGCCCGGTGTAGAACTCGACCTCCCGCAACCGGCTGACGCAGCTGTCCACCCCGATCAGGAAGTAGCTCCAGAAGAACTGCACGGCCAGCCGGTCCGGGGTGCGGAACTCCTCGGCGATGACCAGCAGCCCGCCCGGCTCCAGCGCCGCGTACGCCTGCTCGACCAGGCGGCGGGCGACGTCGTTGGGCCAGTCGTGCAGCACCCGGACGAACGCCATCGCGTCGTAGCCGGTCGGCAGCGGCCCGGCCAGGAAGTCGCCGCCGACGAAGCCCAGCCGGTCGGGATGCCCCCGGTCGTCCCGGGTGGCCGCCACCAGGGGTGCCACCGCCGGCAGGTTGAACACGTCGGCCCGCAGGCCGTCGGCGGTGTCGAGGATGTACGCGGCGAGCGTACCGTCGCCGCCGCCGACGTCCAGCAGGCGTCGCCGGTCCGACCAGAGCCGGTCGGCGTGCCGGCGCAGCGTCTCGATCACCGGGCCGAGCCCGGCGGCCATGCTGCGTTCGAAGTCGGCGGTCTGCGCGTCGGTCTTGGGCGGCCAGGCGAAGTCGTCGTCGCTCATGCCGACCTCGCCGCGCAGGCTCTCGGCGAGCCGGCCGTGCAGCAGCCGCCACGGGTAGCGGTCCCGGTCCCGTTCGATCGCGTCCGGGCCGGCCACCGCCAGCACGGCGTCGCGCAGCCCCGGCACCGCCCGGTAGCTGGCCCCGGCGATGTCGTCGTCGGGTTCGTGGCGGGTGACGCAGCCGAGGCTCTCCAGGCAGTCGAGGAACTTGTAGAGCCGCAGCGGGCGCACCCCGAACCGGGTGGCGAGCGCGTCCAGCCGGACCGGGCCGGCTTCCAGCGCGTCGAGCAGGCCGAGGGCCAGCGCGGTCTCCAGCACGTCGACGGCCTTGGGACCGTTGACGAGCAGGCTCATCAACGCCCGGGGGGACAGGGTGACGCTCACCGGCCCAGCTCCTCGTCCAGCGCGTCCATGAACGCGTCGACCTCGTCGAGGGTGTTGTAGACGTGCGGTCCGACCCGCAGCCAGCCCCGCCAGCTACAGATCATGTTCCGCGCGGCCAGCCGCCGCTTGACCTCCTCGCCGTCGGGGACGTCCAGGCAGACCACCCCGCCCCGGCGTTCCGGGTCGGTGGGGCTGACCACGGTGACGCCGGCCGCCGCCGCCCGGTCCAGGACCCGCTGGGTAAGCGCCAGCGAGTGCGCCCGGATCGCCCCGATCCCGACGCCCGCGAGCAGGTCCAGGCCGACCTGGGAGATCAGCGAGGTCAACGGGTACGGCGTGCCGCCGGCGAAGCGTTGCGCCCCCGCCGCCCACCCGGTCGACACCCGGAAGGTCAACGCCCGGTTGCCGGCCTGCCACCCGGTCGCGGCCGGTGCCAGGCGCTCGACCAGATCGGGGCGGACGTAGAGGAAGGCGGTGCCGGCCCCGCACAGCCACTTGTGCGCGCCGCCGAGGACGATGTCGACGCCGAGCGCGGTCACGTCCAGCGGGACCGCCCCGACTGTCTGGAAGGCGTCCACCACCACCAGGGCGCCGACGGCGTGGGCACGGGCGACCAGCCGGGCCAGGTCGATGGTGGCCCCGGAGGTGAAACTCGCATGGGGTACGCAGACCAGCAGCGTCCGTTCGTCGATGCGGGCTTCGAGGGCGTCCTCGTCGAACCGGGGACCGCCGGTGCCGACCACGTCGAGCCGCGCGCCGTAGCGGCCGAACGCGCTGCCGATGAACGGCACCGTCGGATACTCCAGGTCGGTGGTGACGATCCGGTCGCGGGGCGGTCGGTAGTCGAAGCAGGACAGCACCCGGGCCAGCAGGGTGCTCAGGTTGGCGTCGGTGACCACGCTGCCCGGGGGCGCGCCGAGCAGCGCGGCGACCGAGTCGGCGTACCGGTCGAGGCCGACGTGCCAGCCCTGCCACACGTCGTCGCGCCAGTCACGCAGGGTCGCCCAGTAGTCGGCGAGCACCCGCTCGACACCCCGCGGCGTCGCGCCGGTGGAGTTGTTGTTCAGGTAGACGCAGGTTTCCAGCAGCGGGAACTCGGCGCGCAGGGCGGCGAGTGCGGCGGCCTCCAGGCAACGCGCCGGATGGGTTGCGGGTGCGCTCACTCGCAGCAGCCTCCGATCGGTTCGGTCCGGGGTGGACGGTTGTCGGTGGACACGGTGGTGAAGACCGGGACGGCGCGGACGGCCGCCAGGTAGGGGGTGCCCTCGGTGTAGCCGGTGCCGGAGCGGGCACCGAGCATCCGGGTCGCCAACCGGTGGTGGGTGCGTCGCCAGGTCAGCACCGCCTCGGCGAAGGCCGCCATCTGCTGTCGTACCAGGTCGAGGTCGGGGCCCCGCAGCGACCCGGCGTGGACCGCCGCACGGTAGGCCGCGTCGATCGACGGCTGGCCGGCCCGCACCACCTCGCGTACCTCCGGCACCGACCGGTACGCGGTGGAGTCCAACCGCTCCGGCTCCGGCGTACGGCACAGCGACTCCATGATCTTGTACGAGCGGGACTGGATCGCGCTGGCCCCCTCGGTGTACTCGCGGAACGTCCGGAACGCCGCCGGTTGCATGGTGGCCAGCAGGGAGAACAGCGCCCCGGCACCGCTGATCAGCTCCCGGGCGTACGCCAGCCGGCTGGCGGCCGGCCGGGGCCGGCCGGTGTCCAACGCGGCGATGACGCCCCGCAGCTCCTCGGCGACCCCGGCGAAGACACACTCGTACGCCTGGAGGACCCGGATGAACAGGTACTCGTCGTGGGAGACGTAGACCGGCAGCATGCTCAACCCCAGGACGCGTTCCCGGGCGGGGTCGCGGCCGGTGACGGCGAGCCGGTGCAGCGCCACCGCCGCCGCGACCGGGTCCTGCTCGGTGACCGCCCCGCCCAGGCCGAGCCGGCTGCGGGCCGACGCCACGGCGCGTACCCCGAGCCGGCACCGCTTTGCCACCAGCGCCGGCCCCGGCCGCTGCTCGGGGAGCAGGTCGACGGCGTCGGTCGAGGCGGCCAGCTCGAAGGCGAGGACGTCGGCGACGAGGTCGACCAGGAGCCTGTCGCGTTCCCACCGCCCGCCGCCCGGCCCCGGCGGGTCGACCTCGTCGGCCACCCGCCCGACGTCCGGGACGTGGCTGGGCAGGGGAAGCAGCGGCAGGGCCAGGTAGCTGCGGTAGTCGTACCGGCCGTCCCACTTGTCGAGCGTCACGTCGAGGAAGGCGGACAACTCGCGGGCGGGGGTGGTCCGCGCGTCCACCCGGGCGCGTGCCTGGTCCAGCAGGACGAGGAGTTCCTTTTTGACGAAGTGTTTACCGACACGATGAAATTCGGTGACCACTGCCTGGTAGGGAAATTGCTCGGGATCGGCCGTACCGGACGACCAGCTCGTCAGCTCGCGCACGAACCGCACCTCGGAGGGGTAGGTGTCAGGGGGAGCGCCGACGATTCTTCGAGTGGCGCGGCTCGTCATGCCTCTGCGGTGCCCGAATGCGCCGCCACCGGGACGTCGGCGTCCGGCCGGGGCGGGCGCAGCTCGGGAAAGAACCGGTGCCCGATGAGCTTGGCGAGGACGGTCGCCGCGCTGCCCGGGGTGCCGCCGGGGGCGTGCCCGCCGACCCGCAGGGCGACCTCGTAGTGGCGCACCCGCCACTGGTGGACCTGCTCGTCCCAGGCGATCATCGCCTCGGCGAGCCGCCGGGTCGGGTCGGCGGGGGCCAGCGCGTCGAGCGTTGCGCCCCGGGCGGCGAGGTGGTCGGCGAAGGCCCGGCCGAGCTGTCGGCTCACCGTCGCGGCCCGCCGCCAGCCGGGCGACTCGGCGCCGGAGCCGTTGCCCAGCGCGGGTTGCATCGTCTGGAAGTCGACAGGCGACAGGTACTGGAACATCTCCAGCTGGTCGGTGACCAGTCGCACCGCGAGCGTCGCGCGGGCCAGCAGCGCCGCCGCCCCGTCCGGATCGGCGGCCCCGGTGCGCCCGACGGCGGCGGTCAGCTCGGCCTCGGCCAGCTTCAGCCACAACTCGGCGGACTGGTGAACCACCTGGAAGAGCAACTCGTCGCGGTGGAACATCTCATCCGGGCGGCGTTGCAGGGCGAGCAGCTCGTCGGTGCGCATGTAACGGGCGTAGTCCGTGGAGCCGTCGCCCGGCAGCACGGGTGACTGGTCGCGTTTCACGACTGTCCCTTCTCCTATACGTCGGCGCGCACGGGAACGGCCCGCGACGGCGACAATTATCCAACGAAGAATAGCAATGTGTCACCCCCTGTTCCACGAATAGTGCCCCCGACTTGCCGAGCAAATAGCCGCCTTTACCCTGCGGGCCTGGGCGCGTTAACAGAACTAATTACGTGAGTCAATACTGGTGCGTGCCTGACGCGTCACAGGCGGCTGTGGGGGGCCCGCCGGTGGCCGGGTACGGCATTCCGGTGTCGCCGTTCCGGTGTCGCCGTCGGGGCATGGCGTCGCGAGCGGCCGCATTGCTCCCGGTGGTCGTTTGCGTACTTTCCGAAGTTGTGGTGAGGTCTGCTGACTCGTCGCTGACGGTGTCGTTTCGACAGCGAAAAGTGATGTGCTGCCGAGCCCTCGTAGGGAAGGAGTGCCATGACCGCTGCGCCGATCTCCACCTCGTGCCGGGTCGACGGTTTCGGGGAGGTGTCCCTCCGGCCGGTGGACCCCGACCGCGACGTCGCGGTGATCCACGACTGGGTGACCCGGGAACGGTCCCGGTTCTGGGGCATGCGCGGGGCCAGCCGGGAGCGGGTCCGCGAGATCTACGCGTACCTCGACTCGCTGACCACCCACCACGCGTACCTGGCGCACCGGGACGGCCGGCCGGTGGCGCTGTTCCAGACCTACGAGCCGGCCGCCGACCCGGTCGGGCGGTGCTACGACGTACGCCCCGGCGACTTCGGCATCCACCTGCTCATCGGCCCGCCGGACGGTGCCCCGGAGCCCGGCTTCACCGGCGTGCTCCTCGACGTGTTCCTCGCGTTCGTGTTGGCCGACCCGACCCGGCTGCGGATCGTGGCCGAACCGGACGCCCGCAACGCCCGTGCCGTCGACCGGCTGGTCCGGACGGGTTTCGTCCTCGGTCCGCAGATCGACCTGCCGGAGAAGCGGGCCCAACTGCTCTTCCTCGACCGCGCCGTCGGGGCCCGCTGACCAGGGCCGGGGCCGCGCGGGCAGGGTGTCACCCCTCCCCCGAACGGGGGGTGGGTGACCCACGTCGCCATTCATCTTGTTGGTTAGGTTAGCCTCACCTACGTGCTTAGTGATCGAGTTCGCCCGGCGGGGGAGCGGCACCGCCCCGCCGGCATCGGGACCCTGCCCGTCGCCCCCTGGCGGCTGTTCGACGTGCAGGTACGCGCCGCGCGTCGGCTCAGCCCGTCGTTCCTGCGGGTCACCTTCACCGGCCCGGACCTCGACCGGTTCGCCGACAACGGCTACGACCAGCGGATCAAGCTGGTGCTGCCTGCGCCCGGCCGACCCGGCGTCCACCTGCCCGGCGGCGACGACTGGTACACCCACTGGCGTGCCCTGCCCGAGCAGGAGCGCTGCCCCATCCGCACGTACACCGTCCGGGCGGTCCGGCCGCAACGGGCCGAGGTCGACGTGGACCTGGTGCTGCACGGCGACCACGGCCCGGCCGGCCGGTGGGCGCTGCGGGTCCGCCCCGGCGACGAGGCCGGGCTGCTCGGACCCGACGCCGGCTACGACGGCGAGCACGGCGGCATCGAGTTCCGCCCGCCGCCCGCCGGCCGGCTGCTGCTGGCCGGCGACGAGACCGCCGTGCCCGCGATCAGCGCCATCCTGGAACGCCTGCCCCTCGACGCCCGGGGCGAGGTGCTGCTCGAGGTGCCGGACCCGGCCGACGTCCTGCCGGTGTCCGCCCCGCCCGGCGTCACCGTCAGCTGGCTGGCCCGGGCCGGCGCCGGGCACGGCAGCCGGCTGCTGCCCGCCGTGGCCGCGGCGGCGCAACGGCTGCTGGCCCGCACCGGGGCGACGCCCGCCGAGGCGATCGTCGACGTCGACGTCGACGTCGACGTCGACGTGGCCCCGCTGTGGGAGGTGCCGACCCCGACCGCGCCCGTGCCCGTCTACGCCTGGCTGGCCGGGGAGGCCGGCGTCATCCGCGCGCTGCGCCGGCACCTCGTCGTGGAGCGGGGCGTGGACCGCCGCGCCGTCGCCTTCATGGGGTACTGGCGGCTGGGGCGCGTGGACCCGGCCTGAGCCGTGACCATCGGCTGTGACCCGCGTTACCTCTCGGTGGAGCGGGAATCAGAGCAGCGGGTCCGGATTTGAAGCCAGGTGTGACCGTCGTACCGTCTCTCGCCCGGCCGCACCACGACCGGACGGAGCTTCCCCGATGACCGATCTCGCCCACGACCAGCAGACGAAGGTCGCCCCGACGCCCGGAGACCTGATGACCCGCCGGCAGCGGGTACGCCTCGTCCTCGTCCTCGGCTCGCTGATCGCCATCGGCCCGCTGACCATCGACATGTACCTGCCGGCACTGCCCGCCATCGCCGCCGACCTCATGACCACCTCGGCGGCGGTCCAGTTGACCCTCACCGGCACGCTCGCCGGGCTGGCCCTCGGCCAACTGCTGATCGGGCCGCTCTCCGACGCCGTCGGCCGCCGTGGTCCGCTCATCGCCGGCCTCGCCCTGCACATCGTGGCCTCGGCGCTCTGCGTCGTCGCCCAGCACATCGCTGTCCTCGGCGCGTTACGGGTGGTGCAGGGCCTCGGCGTCGCCGCCGCCACGGTGGTCGCGATGGCGGTGCTGCGGGACCTGTTCAGCGGCACCGCCTTCGCCACCCTGTTGTCCCGGCTGCTGCTGGTGATGGGCGCCGCCCCCGTCCTCGCCCCGACCCTCGGCGGCGGCGTGCTGCGCTGGACGGACTGGCGGGGTGTCTTCGTGACCCTGGCCGTCTTCGGGGTGCTGCTCGTCGTGGTCGCCGTGGTCGGCCTGCCCGAGACCCTGCCCGCCGAGCGTCGCCAACGCGGCGGCGTGTGGTCGACCCTGAGCCTGTACGGCTCGCTGCTGCGCGACCGGACCTTCGTGGGTCTCGTCGTGGTCGCCGGGCTGGCCATGGCGGCGCTGTTCGCGTACGTGGCCGGCTCGTCGTTCGTCCTCCAGGAGGGGTACGGGCTCGACGAGCAGCAGTTCGGGCTGGCGTTCGGGGCGGGCGCGGTCGGCCTGATCGGGGCGGCCCAGTACAACGTGCGGCTGCTGCGCCGCCACTCCCCGCAGCGCATCCTGGTCACCTCGTTGAGCGTCGGAACCCTGGCCGGGTTGGCCCTGCTGGCCTTCGCCGCGACCGGGTTCGGCGGGCTGCCCGCCCTGCTGGTGGCGCTGTGGGTCGTGCTGGCGGCGGCCGGACTGGCGATGCCGAACGCCCCGGCGCTGGCGCTGTCCCGCCACGGTGAGGCCGCCGGCACCGCCTCGGCCCTGCTCGGCGCGGTGCAGTTCGGCGTCGGCGCGGTGGCCGCGCCGATGGTGGGGGTGCTGGGCAACGGCGCGGTGGCGATGGCGCTGGTCGTCGCCGGGGGCATGGTGGCCGCGCTGGCGGTGCTGTTCCTCGTGGTCCGCCCGTCCCGGCTCGCCGACCTGGACCCGGCCTCGGCGGTCGTCGTCGTGCACTGACGAGGACCGGCCGGACCGGTCACGGGGTGTCCGGGTGGACCTCACAGAGCCGGTGACTGTCGAAGATCTCCGTCACCCGGTGCAGGCTGACGTCGTCCCGGACCAGCTCCATGGCGACCTGCTCCACGGCGTACAGGAAACCCCGGATGTCGGCGGGGGCGAGCAGGGCGGTGTCGGCCATCAGCGACAGGTGGATCCGCTCGGCGGTGCCGCTCGCGTCGACGTACAACGGCATCGCCTCGGCCACGGCCCGCTGCGGCCACTCGAAGGTGGTCGTCGCGGCCAGCCCGGCCAACGCCTGCGGGCCCGGCGCCGGGCCGGCGGGTCGCGGTTGCAGCGACCACCGGTCGTTGAACTGACCGCCGACCGGCAGGGGACGTCCGGCGGCGTCGGCGGCGGCGCGGGCCACCTGAGCGGCGGCGCGGCCGTCGTGGCGGGCGTGCCGCATCGCCGACCCCATCGCGGCACGGGCGTGCCCGACCAGGTCGCCGACGGTGTCGCCGGACACCTCCATGGCCGTACGGACGGCCTGGTTGAGGCTGGTCACGGTGTACCGCAGCTCCGGTTGCACCCGGTTGCTCTGCATGATGTCCAGCGGGTAGACCGGCGTGGCGCAGAAGGTGCGCACCAGCGCGTTGACAACGGCCAGCAGGGTGACCGACGTGGTGGTGCGCAGCCGTCGGGCGGCCAGCCGCAGGGCCACGGCGGCGGCGTCGGAGGCGAGTTCACCGCGCCAGTAACGGGGGGTGACCGGGGTGACCCGCTCGGGCAGGGGCGCGACCGGCAGACGGCGGAGCTGCTGACGCAGGTACGCCAGCGCGTCGACGTTGAGGCGTTGCCCGTCCGGGGAGCGTTCGAAGACGGCCAGGTCGACCGGCTGCACCGCCGGTCGGGCCGGCGGTGGGGCCTCGCCGTCGGTCCTGGCCCGCAGCAGCGCGGCCAGCTCGTCGGCCAGGAGGTCCGCGCCGAGGTGGTCCGCCGCCAGGTGGGACACGGCGAACATCAACAGCACGGGGATGCCCTCGTGGGTGGCGACCGCGAACCGGATCGGCAGCTCGGTGTCGTGGGCGAACGGGCGGCCACCGGCCCGCCGCAGACAGTCGGCGACGATGTCGGCGAAGCTGACCGGGTCACCGTCGGGCCGGTCGACGACCTCGACCTCGACGACGCCCTCGCCGAGGACGTGCTGGCCGCCCCGGCCGTCGACCCCCGCCGGGAAGAGCGTCCGCAGCGACTCGTGCCGGTGGAGCAGGTGGGAGAGCTGCGCCAGCACGTCGTCGACCTCGAGCAGCAGGGGTACGGGCAGCCACCGGGTCAGCACGAAGAACGGTTTCATCTCCGGCAGCCACCGGCGCAGGACGTCCCAGGTGCCCTGCTGGCCCCAGGTCAGGTGGGCGGTCCGGCTGCGGCCCGCATGGAACGTCACCTCGGCGGTGCGGTGCTTGATCACTGGTGGTCCTCACGGGGCGGGGTGGACGGGACGTCAGGTCGTGGCGGGCACCGCCGCCGGCGCGGGCCGGACGAACAGCACCCGCCGCAGACAGAACACGCTGTAGGTCAGCCCGGCGGTCCAACCGGCCACCACCGCCCACATCACGGCGTCGATGCCGAACGGCCCGTTGAGCAGCCAGGCGAAGGGGATCTGCACGGCGACGAAGGCGATCAGCGTGCAGATCAGCGGCGCGGTCGTCCGGCCGGCACCGTTGAGGTGACCGTGGATGACCACCATGGCGGTGTAGAGGACCAGGAACGGATAGATGATCGTCAGGTAGCGTCCGGTCAGCTCCCGGGTGGCCGGATCGTCGGTGAACAGCGCGGCGAGCGGGGCGCGGGCGACCAGCACCACTCCGGCGACCAGCACCGACAGCACGGCCGTCAACCGCAGCGTGCGCAGCAGCCCGTCGCGGGCCCGGGCCAGGTCCCCCGCGCCGAGGTTCTGGGCGGCGAAGGCGGTCACCGCACCGGAGAAGTCCAGGAACAGGATGCCGGTGAACAACTCGATCCGGGAGACGATCGTGAACGCGGCGAGTACCACCTCCCCGTAGGACTGGATGATCCCGACCAGCGCCATGATCCCGAGGGCGAGCACGATGTGCTGGCTGGCCAGGGGCAGGCCCAGGCGGGCGGCGTCGACGAGTTCCCGGCGGAGGGCGGGCCGTGGCCCGCCGCGCCGCACCGGGTGGGCGCGCGCCGCCCAGACCAGCCCGACCACCAGGGCGACCGTGCTGGCGACCGCGGTGGCCAACGCCGCGCCGACCACACCGCCGTCGAGGACGGCGACGAAGAGCAGCACCAGGACGACGTTGGCGATGCTGCCGACGCCCTGAACCCACATCGCCGAGCGGGAGTCACCCAGCCCGCGGAAGTAGGCGCTGACCGCGGCGCTGCCGAAGATCCCGGGGAAGCCGAGCGCCAGGGTGCCGAAGAACCGGGCCGAGTCGGCGGCGAGCCGCCCGTCGATGCCCATCACCGCCAGCGCCGGATCGACCAGCAGCGTCGCCAGGACGACACAGCCGGCGGCCCAGACGACCGTGAGGAGGGCGAGAGCGGCGACCACGTCGCGGCGACGGTCGACCTGCTGACCGCCGGTCAGGTGGGCCAACCGGATGGTGAACGCCGTGCCCAGCCCGATGAACATGGCGTTGAGCAGATAGAACAGGGGCCCGCAGGCACCCACCACGGCCAGCCCCTCGACCCCGACGTAACGGCCGACGACGACGCTGTCGACCAGCAGGTAGCCCTGTTGCAGCAGGTTCGCCGCGGTCAGCGGCAGGGCGAAGCCGACGATGCGCCGCAGCGCCGGCCCGGTAGTCATGTCCGACATGCCACCCTCCGATCGGTGTCGTCAGGCGGCGGCGTCCGCGAAGGCGACCAGGTCCTCGACGTGGTACGCGATCTCGGCGACGGTCCGGTCGGCGAGCAGGTCCGCGACGTCGTACTGCACGTCGTGCCGCACGGCGATGGTGTTGGCCACCGAGGCGGCCATGATGGAGTCGCCGCCCAGGTCGAAGAAGTCCGCCTCCACGTCGAGCGTCGGGTAGCCGAAGGCGAGGGCGAGGCACTGCGCCACGGACCGCTCGACGTCGGTGTACCCGCCGTCCGGCCGGCCCTCCAGCTCGACACCGACCGCGTCGACGGTGGCCCGGATCTTGTCGGCGGCCTGCCGCAGCCGCTGCTCCAACGCCTGCATCTCCTGGTCGACCTTCGCGTCGATCTCGGCGGAGAGCCGCACGTCGTAGGAGCGCAGCAGGTGGATCAGCTCCCCCCGGTAGTGCAGCTCCCCGGCGAACAGCCGGGACCGGCCGGAGCGCAGGCCCGCGTCGAGGACGTCCAGCGCGACCCGGGTGGGCAGGGCCCGGAACATGGTGTCGCCGCTGGTGCCGTGGTCGACGGCCATGCCGATCTCCTTCCAGGCGACCCAGTCCAGCGCGATCACGTGGGTCGGCCCGCCGGCCCGGCTGCGGGCCACGTTGTCCAGGTAGTAGTTGGCCGCCGCGTAGTCGGCCTGGCCGGGGGCGGGGAACACCGACGCCACCGACGAGAAGTGCACGACGAAGTCCGGCCGGTCGTCCCGGGTGAGCTGGTCGAGCAGGAACGCGGCGTGCAGCTTCGCCCGGACCACCGCGTCGAAGTCGGCCAGCTCCCGGAACATCACGGTGCTGCCTCCGGGCAGGCCGGCGGCGTGCACGACGCCGTCGACGCGGCCGTACTCGCCCCGGACGTCGGCCACCGCGGCAGCCAGCGCCTCCGGGTCACCGGCGTCGGCGGCCACCACCCGCACCCGCGCGCCGAGTTCCTCCAGCTCCCGCACCGCGCGGACCCGCCCGGCGCGGGCGTCGCCGGCCGGCGCGGCCAGCAGGTCCGGCCACTGTCCGCGCGGCGGCAGGCCGGACCGGCTGAGCAGCACCAGGGTCACGTCGGGCTGCCGGGTGGCGAACGCGTGGGCGACGGCCAGGCCGAGCGCCCCGGTGCCGCCCGTGATCAGATAGGTGCCGCCCGGCCGCAGGTAGCTCTGCGGGCCGTCGGTGTCGACCTGCGGCACCTCGACGAAGACCTCGTGCAGGCGTCGGCCGTCACGCCACAGGAACACCCCGCGCTCGGGGGAGAGGATCTCCGCCCGCACCGCGTCGGGCGACACGTCCGGGTCGACGTCGAGGTGGGTGACCCCGAGGTACGGGTACTCCCGGCCGATGACCTTGCCGAAGCCGACCAGCGCGCCGTTCTCGACCACCACGTCGGGTTCCGCGTCGCGGGCGCAGACCGCGCGTCGGGTGAGCACCGTCAGCTCCAGCTTGACGCCGGCCGCCATCAACGCCTTGGTCAGCTGGAACAGGCTGTGCAGGTTCTTGCCGGTCCGCAGGTCGAGCCCGGCGAGGTCGGCGGCGGGGCTGGCGTCGAAGCCGAGCGCGTGCACCAGGTGGGTGATGCCGTCGTCGTCGACGAGCTGGGCGATCTCGGCGAAGGAGTCCGCCGAGCGGGCGTCGAAGGGCGCGCCGCCGGGGCGTACCGGCTCACCGAGCCGCAGCACCCGCAGGTCGTCCAGTCCGGTCGCGGCGAGCAACCGCCAGGCGTCGGTGTCCGGGTCGACCAGGGCCAGCACCCGCGCCCCGGGCGTCGCCGGCGCCGGATCGGCGGCGGGGGCGAACACCACGTCGTGGGTGACCGGGTGCTCCTCGTCGACGGTGCCCAGGGACAGCTGTGCCCGCCAGGTGTCGGGGAACTGCACCCACGCGGGGGTGGTGTCGAAGGCGTACCCGGGAAGGCGGACGATCCGACAGCGGCCGTCGGAGAGCCGCCGCCAGTCCACCGGCGCACCGGCCAGGTAGCGGCGGGCCTCGTCGCCCAGCGGGCCGTCCGGCGGCGGCGACGCCCCGTCGGCCAGCGAGGCGACCAGTTGCCGGCGCAGGTCGGCGACGTCGTGGACGACGAACGCCGCCCGGTGCCGGTGCCCGCTGCGGGAGACCTGGCTGGTGTGGCAGACGTCGGCGATGTCGACCCCGTCGAGGCCGGCGGCGTCGATGAACCGTACGTACCGCTCACCGAGGCGGACCAGGGACTTCAGGGTGGCCGCGCTGAGGGTGAACAGGAACGGGCCCGGGCCGGCGGGGGTCGCCGGTGCCTGCGCGACGTGCTCCTCCAGCACCACGTGGGCGTTGGTGCCGCCGAGTCCGAAGGCGCTGACCCCGCAGCGCCGTGGGCCGTCGGGGGACTCCCACGGTCGCAGGCCGGTCGAGACGTACAGCGGCCCGGCGGCGAAGTCGAGCTTCGGGTTGGGGTTCTTGAAGTTGGCCTGCGGCGGGATCATCCGGTTGCGCAGCACCGCGATGGCCTTGATCAGGCCGATGACGCCGGAGCCCTCGAACAGGTGCCCCACGTTCGCCTTGACGGTGCCGACCGCGCAGAACCCCCGGTCGGTGGTGTACCGGGCGAAGGCGCGTTTCATCCCCTCGTGCTCGATCGGGTCACCGACGCGGGTGGCGGTGCCGTGGGCCTCCAGGTAGCCGAGGGTCCGAGGGTGCACGCCCGCGTTGCGCCAGGCGGCGTCCAGCAGGTCGGCCTGCGAGTCGGAGTCGGGGTTGGTGATGCCCTCGGTGTTGCCGTCGTGGTTGACCGCGCTGCCCTTGATCACGGCGTAGATCCGGTCGCCGTCCGCGACCGCCTGCGACATCCGCTTGAGGACGACCGCACCCGACCCCTCGCCGAAGCCGGTGCCGTCGGCGGCCTCGTCGAAGGTGCGGGTGACCCCGTCGGAGGACTCGATGCCGATGTTGGAGTGCGGGTGCTTGACGGGGGAGAAGACGATCCGGGCGCCGCCGACCACCGCCATCTCGCAGTCCCCGGCGAGCAGCGCGTTCTTGGCCTGGTGCACGGCGACCAGGGTGGCCGAGCAGGCGGTGTCCACCACCAGGCTCGGGCCGCGCAGGTCCAGCAGGTGCGACAGCCGGTTCGCCAGCATCGCCGGGATGTTGCCGGTGATCGCCTGCTGGCCGTTGTTCGGGTCGACGCGGCAGATGTAGTCCAGATAGGTCGATCCGGGGTTGACCGCGAAACCGACGAACACCCCCGTCCGGCTGCCCCGGAGTCGGTCGAAACCGTAACCGGCGTCCTCGAAGGCGAGGAACATGGCGCGCAGCACCATCCGGTGGTGCGGATCGGTCAGCGCGGCCTGTCGGGGATTCATTCCGAACACGGTGTGGTCGAAGGTGTCGACCTCGTCGAGAAAACAGCCGTTGTGGTATTCGACGTCGGGGTCGGTCACCGGTTCGACGCTCGTCGCCCGCAGATACCTGATGTATTCGGCGAGCTTTTCCCGACGGTTCGGGGGAAATGGTCGGGTGAGGCTCGCCCCGGAACTGATGATCTGCCAGAAGGTGTCGAGGTCGTCGGCCCCGGGCACCTCGACCGACAGGCCGACGACCGCGATATCCGTGTCCATGCGGTTGATCACCTCTCCGCGATACGGGTGAGAAATGCGCTGAGGGTCTTGCCGTTGACCTCGTCGAACCCGGTGACCCCGGCCCCGCGCAGGGTGGTGACCGCCCGGACCCACTCCACGGGGGTGGACAGTTGCCGGGCGAGCAGTTCGGCGGCGCGGCCGGTGTCGAAGACGTCCCCGGTGACCCCGGAGACCACGGGGGTGTGCCCGACGGCGAATTCGCAGCCGTCCAGGACGGCCCGGAAACGCTGCTCCGCCGCCGCCATCAACGGGGTGTGGAAGGGGCCGCTGACGTTGAGCGGGACGATCCGGGCCCCGGGCAGCGCGCCGATCGCCTTGGCGGCGACGGCCAGTTCGGCGCGGTCCCCGGCGATCGTGCTCTGGGTGTCGGCGTTGAGGTTCGCCACGAACACCCGGGGCAGGCCGGTCTCGGTCAACGCCCGCCGGACGAACGACACCGGCAGGCCCTGCACCGCCGACATGCCCCCGCCGGTGACCTGGGACATCAGCTCGGCCCGCCGGTCGACCAGCCGCAGGGCGGCGTCGAGGCCGAGCACCCCGGCGGCGACCAACGCGTTGTACTCGCCGAGGCTGTGGCCGGCGAAGTACCGGTAGTGGCCGGGCCGTTCGGCGATCACCTGCTGGGCCAGCAGGGCGTTGACGAAGAACACCGCGGGCTGGGCGTAGCGGGTGTCGCGCAGGCGTCGGTGCGGGTCCCGGGTGCACAGCTCCTCGATGGACCAGCCGAGGATCTCGTCGGCCATGGCGGTGGCCTCGGGGAACAGGCCGAACAGGTCGGCGCCCATGCCGCGGCGCTGCACCCCCTGGCCCGGGAAGAGTAGACAGTGCACGTGGTGTCCTTTCACGGTCGCCGGGAGGCTCGTCGGATCGACTCGAAGCGCAGCGTCCGGCCGCCGAGGCACTCCCGGGTGAACCGGCGGGCGGCGGGGCCGGGGCCGCAGTCCAGCACGGTGGTGATGCCGGCGTCGGTGACGGCGTGGACGCTGGCGGTCGCCCAGTCGACCGGGCGGACCAGCACCTGGTCGACGAACTCGTCGAGCAGGTCGGCGTCGGGTGGCAGGGTCCGGGGGGCGTCCGCCGCGTACACCGGTATCCGCAGCTCACCGGCGGCGGGCAGGGGGCCGACGAAGGTCCGGTCCCGGCGTACCTCGGCGGCGGCGGCGGCCAGGTGCGGGCTGTGGAACGGCAGGGTGTTGGTGAGGAACGTCCACGTCGCCGCGCCACCGCGGAACATCGCCTCGTGGTGGGCGTGGAAGTGCAGCAGGTCCTCGGTGTGCCCGCTGAGCACGCCGGTGGTGGGGGTGTTGACCAGGCCGACCGAGACCGGCCGTCGGGTCTCCCGCCGGTAGCGGTCGACCAGGGCGGCGAGGTCCGCCCGGGAGGGGCCGTCGACCAGCGCCATCGGGCCGGGTCGCTGGCGCGGGTCGCCGCAGGCGGCGTATCGCTCGGTCAGCTCGGTGGGGACGGGACGGCCGGTGCTGGCCTGGTGCCCTCGGGCGAGGCTCAACGCGACCAGCCTGAGCGAGGTCTCGGCCAGGGCGAGGAAGGCGTCCGGCCGGGTCGGCCGCAGGCCGGCGACGATGGCCGCCTGGAGCCCGATGCTGTGCCCGATGGCGGCGGTGACGGTGTCGAGGGCGGCCCGCCGGGGTTGCAGGTCACACAGCTGGATCAGGTGTACGTAGATCCCGGCGACGACCGAGTCGTCCGTGCCGGTGGGCGGCGCGGTGGCGGGGGCGGTCAACCACCGGCGCAGCCGGCTCCCGGCGGGGACGGCGGGTTCGGGCACGGGGCCGAGGTGCTCCCGCAGGTCGTCGAGGGCCCGGAACATGCGGTCGAAGAAGGGCGCGTTCTCCGGTTGCGCGTGCAGTGCCGCGAGGGTGGGGAGCAGGTTTCCCTGGTGACCACCTATTCCGTCGAAAAGGGCCAGGGTGCGCCCGGAAGGGGTGAGCATTTCCACGGGGATTCCTTGCTGGTCGGGTGGAATACGTGCGCGGTTGACCCGACACGACGGGCAGCGGAAAGGCTGCGTCGATTGCCGACGGCTGGCGGCGGATTCTGGCGGTGTTTATCTCGTCCGGTGGAACTTGCACCGCGAACGATATGCGACCCATCGCGCACGGTCAATAGTTCGGTCGCGCTGCGCGATCTGTCCGCCGGTGAACGGCCGTTTTGGCAGCTCAGTCGGCACTGTACGGCGGAGCGGCCGGGTGCGGCGAAGTAATTGTCAGGCAGGAGAGGTTTGTCCCGCCGGTTCTTTTATGTGCGACGAAACCGAACGGATTTAACGGTTGCGTCACCGTTCATAAACCTGGCTGTGGTTACGGATCCCGGCCGGCGGCACCGACGCCGGGCGCGGGTGACGAACGGGGCGGGCCCGAGGGCCCGCCCCGCCGCTTGTCGGTGACTACCAGCTGCCGGTGCAGGTGGCCTCGCTGCCGATCGGCGCGCCGGTGCCGGGCAGGGTGCCTGGTCGGGGCGGGTGCACGGGCGGTGGTTGCGGGTGGGCGGTCGCGGGTGAGCATGCCGCGAGGTGCCCGGGAACACCCGCCGGTGCCATCCTCCAACGAAGCAGGTCAATTTCTAACGGGAGGGTGGTGGATCATGGGTGCCGGGTTGTCGCTCGCCCTCTTCCCGGTCGCCCTCGGCATCGTCATGCTGGGCATCGGCCTCAGCCTGACCGTCGAGGACTTCCGCCGGGTGGCCCGCCACCCCCGGGTCGTGCTGATCTGCCTCGGCTGTCAGATGCTGCTCCTGCCGGCGGTCTGCCTGGGTCTGGTGACCGCCTTCGGCCTGCGCCCGGAGCTGGCGGTGGGAATGATGCTGCTGGCCGCCTCGCCGGGTGGCAGCACCGCCGGTCTCTACAGCCACCTCTTCCGGGGCAACGTCGCGCTCAACGTGTCGCTGACCGCGATCAACTCGGTGCTGGCCCTGTTCACCCTCCCGGTGATCGTCAACCTGTCGGTGGCCGGCTTCGCCGGTGCGGACGGCACGATCGGCCTCCAGTTCGGCAAGGTGGTCCAGGTCTTCGCGCTGGTCCTGGTCCCGATCGCGATCGGCATGCTGCTGCGGCGGCGGTTCCCCACCTTCGCCCTGCGGATGGAACGTCCGGTGAAGGTCGTCTCCGTCCTGGTGCTGGCCGTGATCATCGTGGGTGCGGTGGCCGGCATCAGGGACGACGTGCTGACCACCCTCGGCGAGATCATCGTGATCGTCGCCCTGTTCAACCTGATCAGCCTCGCCGTCGGCTACCTCGCGCCGCGCCTGCTGCGGGCCGGGCACCGGGACTCGGTCGCCTCCTCGTTCGAGATCGGCCTGCACAACGCCACCCTGGCCATCACCATCGGGATGAGCCCGACGCTGCTCGACAACGCCACGATGGCGATGCCGTCGGTGGTCTACGGCAGCCTCATGTTCTTCACCGCCGCCGCCTTCGGGGTGCTCGTCTCCCGCCGTCCGGCCGGGGCGTCGACCCCCACCGGGGCGACGCCGCAGCGCGCCCACTGACCCGGCGGGCCGCGCCGACCGCCGCCACACCCGCCCCCGGACCGGCTTGACCCTGACACGGTGGCAGGGTCTTCACTGTGACCCGGAGGTGGTCACGATGACCGGGTCGGCAGCGCACACGGACCGGACACGGGGGTTGGCGGGCGGCGACCCGTCGGTGCGGCTACGGGTGGCGCTCGCCCTGGGCACCGCCCCCGACCCGCGTGACGTCGACCCGCTCATCGCCCGGTGCGCGGTCGAACCGGACTTCTCGGTACGCGAGATGCTGACCTGGGCGCTCACCCGGCACCCTGCGGCGGTGACGGTCCCCCGGCTGGTCGCCGCCCTCGGCACGTCGTCCGCGCAGGCCCGGAGCCAGGCGTTGCACACCCTGTCCAAGATCGGGGACGGCTCGGCCTGGCCGGCGCTCACCCCGGCGCTGCTCACCGACGCCGACGACGAGGTGGCGCGGGCGGCCTGGCGGGCCGCGGTCGTGCTCGTGCCCCACGACGCCGAAGCCGGGCTGGCCGCGATCCTCGCCACCCAGCTCGGGCGGGGCGACCGGGGGACGTGGCTGAGCCTGGCCCGCGCCCTGGCCGCCCTCGGCGAGGTCGTCACGCCGGTGCTGGACGCCGCCGCGTCCCACCCCGACCCCCGGGTACGGGCCCACGCGACCGCCACCCGGCAGCTGATGCGTGACCCGGACGCCGGTTTCGCGTTCTCGGTCGAGGAGGCGAAACGGGTCGTGGCGCTCGGCGACGCCGACCGGCAGGGGTGAGCAACGGTGTTGATCGGTGAGGTGGCACGGCGCTGCGGGGTCAGCGTCCGGATGCTCCGGCACTACGAGTCGCTCGGCCTGGTACGGCCGGGCGGCCGTACCGGCGCGGGCTACCGCGAGTACTCCGGTGAGGACGTCCGGCGGATCTTCCACATCGAGAGCCTGCGGTCGCTGGGGTTGTCACTACGCGCGGTGGGGCGGGCGCTCGACGATCCGGACTTCACCCCGACGACGCTCGTCGACGACCTGATCCGGCGTACCCGGGCGCGGATCGCCGACGAGACGCGGCTGCTCACCCGGCTGGAGCGCATCGACGCCGCCGGGCCGGCCGACTGGACCGACGTCCTGCAGACCGTCGCGCTGCTGCGGGCCCTGGGCTCGTCGCACGCGGGGCGGCGGCAGCGGGCCGCCCTGGCCCCGGTCGGGGCGGTCGCGGTGGAGGCCCTGGTCGAGGCGGCGCTGGGCGAACCCGACCCGCACGTCGCCGGGGCGCTGCGGTGGGCGGTGGCGCGGGCGGGCGGGGCGGGACTGCCGTTGCTGGCGCAGGGGCTCGACGCGCCCGTGGCGGCGGTACGCGAGCGCGCGGTGCGGTGTCTCGTGGAGATCCCGCACGACGCCGCGACGGCGCTGCTGCGCGACGCCCTCGCGCACCGGGACGTGACGGTCCGCAGGTGCGCGGCGCTCGCGCTCGGCGTCCGGGGCGTACCCGAGGCCGCTGCGACGCTCGTCGACATGGTCGTGCAGGAGGCGAACGACGTCGAGGCCGCCGACGCGCTGGCCGCGTTGGCCGCCGACGCCGGGTCGGCCGACCGGATCGCCGCCGCGCTCGTCGCACACCTCACCGGTGACGCCGCCCCACCGGTACGCCGTCGCCTGACCCAGGCGCTCGCGGGCATCCCGGGGGAGCGGGCGTCGCGGGCCCTGGCGGAACTGGCCGCCGACGCGGACCGCCCGGTGGCGCTCACCGCGACGTACGTGCTGATGCTCCGCGACCGGGAACCGTGACCGCTGGCACCGGCGCGTCCCGACCGCTCCGGTCGACGGGTGCCCGCCCGCCACCGCCCCGGGCCGGTGCCGGGCCCGCGTCGGTCACCGGGCGCGGCGGTGCCGGGCGATCAGCGTCCCGGCGCAGAGCACCGCCAGCAGGCCGCACACCGAGCCGGCCCACTGGTTGTCCAGCACGGTCGTCAGCACCGCGTTGGCGGCGACACTGACGACCAGCACCAGCCACAGCAGCGGGCGGAGTCGGTCGGCCGCCGGCTGCGGCGGGTCGGCCGGGGCGTCGGCGACGCGGTACGGATCGGTCATGGCTGCCTCCTCGGATGGGCGGGTGTTCGACCAGGTCGACGCTAGGCGCGGCGGTGGGCCGGACACGATCCCGCCAGCACGACCGACTGGGGTACAGCAGGCGGTACTTTCCGCGCCGTCGGTGCCGGGCCGGCCGCCCGGTGGCCTATGTTGGCGCGGGAGGTCTTCCGATGACACACCTGCGGGACCGGGCCCGTGCCACCGTCGACGCCGTCGGCCACCTGGTCGGAGGGCTCGGCACCGCGCTGCTGGCGCTGGCCACCCTGCTCCGGGTGCTCGTCGTGGCGACGGCCTGCCTGGTCTGGGTGGGGCTGCCGGCGGCGCCCGGCACGCTGCGGGCGGTACGCGCGGTGGCCGACCGGGAGCGGGCCCGGCTGTCCCGCTGGGGCGGGCCGATCCCCACCCCGGGCCCGGTGCCCGCCGAACTGCGGGTGGCGGTACGCGACCCGTTCGTCCGCCGGGAACTCGGCTGGGTCGCGCTGCACGCGGTCACCGGCCTGACCGGCGGACTGCTCGGCCTGTCCCTGCCGCTCTACGCCGTGCAGGACCTCACCTTCCCGCTGTGGTACCGACTGCTGCCACCCGAGGCCGGCGCGCCGGGGATCGGCTGGTGGCGCATCGACGGACTGGGCGAGGCGCTCGTGGTCGGGCTGCTCGGCTTCGGCTGGCTGGCCGCCACCGTCGCGTTCGTGCCGGCGCTGGCCCGCCTCCAGGCCCGGCCGGGCCGGTGGCTGCTGCCCCCGCCGCCGGGCTTCGACCTGTCGCTGCGCGTCGCCGAACTGACCGCCACCCGGGCCGCGGCGCTGGACGCCCACGCGGTCGAACTGCGCCGCATCGAACGCTCCCTGCACGACGGCACCCAGAACCGGCTGGTCGCCGTCAACGTGCTGCTCGGGGCGGCCCGCCGGGCGGTACGGCGGGACCCGGACCGGGCCGACGAGATCCTCGGGCAGGCGCAGGACGCGGCGGAACAGGCGCTCGGCGAACTGCGTACGGTGGTGCGGGGCATCCTGCCGCCCGTGTTGGACGACAGGGGCCTCACCGGCGCCCTGGCCGGCCTGGCCGGTGGCTGCGCGGTGCCCTGCCGGCTCGCCGTCGACGTGCCGGTACGCTGCGCCGTCTCGGTGGAGGCCACCGCCTACTTCGTGGTGGCGGAGGCGTTGACCAACGTGGTCCGGCACAGCGGCGCCGGCCGGGTCGACGTGACCGTCCGCCGCCAGCAGGACCGGCTGCTGGTGACCGTCGAAGACGACGGGCACGGCGACGCCGACGAGGCCGGCGGCTCGGGGCTGACCGGCATCCGCCGGCGGGTCGGGGCGTACGACGGCCGGATGACGCTGACCAGCCCACCGGGAGGGCCGACGAGACTGGAGGTGGAGTTGCCGTGCGGATCGTGATCGCCGAGGACGACCCGCTGCTGCGGGAGGGACTGGCGCTGCTGCTGCGGGCGGAGGACCTGGACGTGGTCGCCACGGCGGGCACCCCGGGAGAGTTCCTGGCCGCAGTCGACGCCCACGCGCCGGACGTGGCGATCGTGGACGTCCGGATGCCGCCGACGCACACCGACGAGGGCATCGTGGCCGCTGTGGAGGCCCGCCGCCGCCGGCCCGGCCTCGCGGTGCTGGTCCTCTCGGCGTACGTCGAGCAGGCGTTCGCCACCGACCTGTTCTCCGTCGGCGCGGTCGGGCTCGGCTACCTGCTCAAGGAACGGGTCGGCCGGGTCGAGGAGTTCCTCGCCGCGCTGCACCGGGTCGCCGACGGCGGCAGCGTCATCGACCCGGAGGTGGTGGGGCAGTTGCTGGCCCGCAACCGCCGCCCGGACACCGCGCTGGGCGAGCTGTCGCCGCGCGAGCGCGAGGTGCTGGGGCTGATGGCCGAGGGGCTCGGCAACACCGCGATCGCCGAGCGCCTGTTCGTCACCGACGGGGCGGTGCACAAGCACATCCGCAACATCTTCGCCAAGCTCCAGCTTCCCCCGGACGACCGGGTCGACCGCCGGGTCACCGCGGTGCTGCGGCACCTCGACGGCGGCCGGGGGTAGCGCCTGCGGTACCGCCGTCCGGGCAGCCCGCTGGATGGTTCCCGGTCCTCCACCCGCATAGCGTTCCTGGTGCGCGCAGCACACACCCGCTGACACGGAAGGCCACCAGGATGCCAGTCCATCCGGCACACCCCATCGACCCCGTACGGACCGCCGACCCGGCGGGGCCCGTCGGCACGGCGGTGCGCGTCGCCCGGCTCACCCGGGTCTACCCGTCCGGCCCCACCCCGGTGACCGCGCTGGCCGGGGTCGACGTCGGCTTCGACCGGGGCACCTTCACCGCCGTGATGGGCCCCTCCGGGTCCGGCAAGAGCACCCTGTTGCACGTCGCCGCCGGGCTCGACCGGCCCACCTCCGGCCGGGTCGTCCTCGGCGACACCGACCTGTCGACCCTGTCCGAGACCCGGCTGACCGAGCTGCGGCGGACCCGGCTGGGGTTCGTCTTCCAGGCGTTCAACCTGATCGGCGCGCTCACCGTCGAGGAGAACATCGTGCTGCCGCTGCGGCTGGCCGGGGTCCGCCCCGACCGGGCCTGGCTGGAGCGGGTGGTGGCGCGGGTCGGGCTCACCGACCGGCTGCGCCACCGCCCGGCCGCGCTCTCCGGCGGCCAGCAGCAGCGGGTGGCGATCGCCCGCGCGCTCGCCACCCGACCCGAGGTGGTCTTCTGCGACGAGCCCACCGGGGCGCTCGACTCGCACACCGCGTCCCAGGTGCTGACGCTGCTGCGCGCGATCGTCGACGAACACGGGTTGACCGTGGTGATGGTGACCCACGACCCGGTGGCCGCGTCGTACGCCGACCGGGTGCTGGTGCTGGCCGACGGCCGGATCGTCGCCGACCTGCCACAACTCGGGGCGGCCCGGATCGCCGAACGCCTGGCGGCGCTGGACGGGCGGGCCGTCCGATGACCCGGCTCGCCGCCCGGCTGCTGCGCCACCGCGCCGGCCCGGCCGTCGCGACGCTGCTCGCCCTGCTCGCCGGGGTGACGATCCTGGTCGCCATGGGCACCCTCGTCGAGTCCGGGCTGCGGTGGCGGCCGGAGCCCCGGCTCTGGGCGACGGCCGACCTGGTCGTCGCCCACCGCACGCTCAGCCAGCAGACGCGGGAGTTCGGCGGCGACACCACCACCAGCACCGTCACCCTGCCCGAGGGCGGCACGGTGGACGCCGCCCTGGTGGAACGCGTCCGTCGGCTGCCAGGCGTCGCGGACGCCACCGGCGACGACCGGGTGCCGATCGGCGTGCCTGCGGCCGTCGGGCACGGCTGGGCCACGTACGCCTTCGCCGGCCGGCCGGTCAGCACCGGCGTCGCGCCCCGCGCCGACGACGAGGCGGCGGTCGACGTGCGGCTCGGCGCGTCCCCCGGCGACCGGCTCGACCTGGTCGTCGGCGGGGTCGCCCGCTCCTACCGGGTGAGCGCCACCGTCGACACCGGCACCGACGCGGTCTACTTCACCGACGCGCAGGCGGCCCGGCTGTCCGCCCACCCGGGCCGGGTGGACACGATCGGCGTGCGGCTCACCCCCGACGCCGACCGCGACGCGGTCGCCGACGCGGTCCGCCAAGTCGCCGCGCCCACCGACGCCACCGTCCACGTCGGCGGCGACCGGGGCACGGTCGAGCAGCCGGCGGACCTGGCCGCCCAGGGTCTGCTGGTCACCGTCGGCTCGGCCTTCGGCGGGTACGTCGTCCTGCTGATCGTCTCCGTGGTGGCCGGCACGATCGGGCTCTCCGTCCGGCACCGCCGCCGGGACCTGGCGCTGCTGCGCGCGATCGCGGCCACCCCGGGGCAGGTGCGTCGGCTGCTGCTCGCCGAGGCCGCCCTGCTCGCCCTGGTCGCCGCCGTGCTCGGCGGGCCCGTCGGTCTGCTGGCCGCCCGCTGGGTGCACGGTGAGCTGGTCGACCGGGGATTCGTGCCGGCCGGATTCCCGATGGCCGGCGGCCTGCTCGCGGTGCCGGCCGCCGCCGGCACGGCGGTGCTGGTGGCGGTGCTCGCCGCCCTGGTCGCCGGGCGTCGGGTCACCGCGATCAAACCGGTCGAGGCGCTCGGCGAGTCCGCCGTCGAGGCCCGACCGCCGGGCCGGGTGCGGCTGGTCGCCGGTGGCCTGACGCTGGCGGGTGCCGTCTCGTCCGGGGCGGTCACCGCCGGCAGCACCGGCTCGACGGGTGCGCTGGCCGGCGCGGTCGGCATGCTCTACCTGTTCGTCGTCGCGGTGGCGCTGCTCGCGCCATGGATCAACGGGTACGTCGCGCGGCTGCTCACCCCGGCGCTGCCCCGCCTCTGGGGGGTCGGCGGCTACCTGGCCGCAGCCAACCTGCGGGCCACCGCGCGGGGCTCGGCGACGGTGCTGACCTTCCTGGTGCTGGCGGTGGGCCTGGGTGGCTCGGTCTGGTTCCTGCAGACCAACCTGGAACGGCAGACCGTCGCCCAGAGCGGCGCGGGGACGCTCGCCGGGCGGGTGCTGACCGCGCCTGGCGGGTTGCCCGCCGACGCCGCCGGTCAGGTCCGCGCGCTGCCCGGGGTGCGGGCCGCCACCGGGGTGCGCCGGACCCAGGTGGTGGTGCGGTCGTCGCTCGACGGCAGCACGCCGGTCCCCGCGCAGGCGGTCGACCCGGTCGGCCTCACCGACACGATGGACCTCGACGTGCGCGACGGCGACCTGACCGACCTGGCCGTGGGCACGGTCGCGCTGTCCACGACGCAGGCGTCCGCGTCCGGGTGGCGGGTCGGCGACCGGGCGGACCTGTGGCTGGGCGACGGCACCCCGGTCACCCTGCGGGTCGTGGCGGTCTACGGCCGGGGCCTCGGCTTCGGTGACGTCACGCTGGCCACCGGGACGGTCGCCGGGCACACCACCGGGGCCACCGCCGACGAGATCCTGGTCCGCGCCGACCCGGACGCCGACGCGCCGCTGGCCGCCTGGGCGGCCGGCCAGCCGGGCGGGCAGGTACGCGACGCGGCCACCCGGACCCGGCTGATCGGCACCGACCTGGCGCTGGGGGCCTGGCTGAACCGGCTGCTGGTCGGCGTGCTGGTGGGCTACGCGGCGTTGGCCGCGGCCACCACCATGGTGCTGGCCGCGCTGGCCCGCCGCCGTGAGCTGGCACTGCTGCGGCTGGTCGGGGTCACCCGGCGGCAGATCCGCAGGATGGTCCACGCCGAGCAGGTCGGGCTGCTCGGCAGCGCGGTGCTGATCGGCGCGACGGTCGCCGCGCTGACCCTGGGCGCGATCGTCGCCGCGCTGACCGGCAGCCCGGTGCCGTACCTGCCGCCGCTGGGCGCGGCGGTGGTGCTCGGTGGCGTCGCCCTGCTGGCGCTGGCGACGACGGTGTGGCCGGTCCGGCGGCTGCTCCGGGTCCCGCCGGTCGACCACGTCGGGCTCCGGGAGTAGCGCCGGTCCGCCCGTCGCGGCCGGCACCCCGGGGTGCCGGCCGCGACGGTGCGCGGCGTGCCGGACCCGACGGGACGGGGTTGTCGGGGGTGACACCTAGGCTGGCCGGATCATCGACCGTCGCCAGGTGATGCAGTTCCGGGTCGGGGCGCAGCAACTCGACCGGGCCGGGGGCACCCCGGCGGACACCGCCGTGCTCGACGTCGGCGTGCAGGACACCGGCCCGGACGGCGGCCGGTGGGCCCTGGCCCTACGCGGGGTCGAGGTGACCGCGCCGGTCGCGGACAACCTGGTCCTGCTCTGGACCGTCCGCGGCGCGCCGCATCTCTACCGGCGCGCCGACGTGGCCGAGGTGGCGGGGGCGGTCGCGCCGTACTCCGACGCGGACGCGGGTAAACGCATCTACGACGCCGGCCGGCCGCTGAAGGCCGCCGGCATCGGCAACCTGGCCGCCCTCGACGAGGTGGCGGCGCGGATGCGGGCCGTGGTCACCACCCCGACGGTCAAGGGCGAGGTTTCCGGGCGGCTGGCCGCCCTGCTGCCCGAGCCCTACCTGCGGTTCTGCCGCCCCTGCGCCGCCACCCACCTCTACGAGATGCCGTTCCGGCTGGCGGCCGTGCGGGCCGGGCTGGAGCTGTGTCCCGACACCTCGCCACCGGTCCTGCGCCGCATCCCCGGGTTCACCCGGGCAGCCCCGCCCCGCGACCGGTTCGACCTGGTCCGCGCCTACCTGCGGCTGCTCGGCCCGGCCACCCCCCGGCAGGTCGCCGACTACCTCGACGCCCCGGTGCGGGACGTGCGGGCCCGCTGGCCCGAGGACGTGGTCGAGGTACGGGTCGACGGGGAGGCCCGCTCGCTGCTCGCCGCCGACGAGCCGGCGCTCGCCGGTGCCACCGACACCACGGCGGTCCGCCTGCTCGGCCCGTACGACCTGTTCCTCCAGGCACGGGACCGGGCGACCCTGGTGCCGGACGCGGCCCACGCCAAGCAGTTGTGGCCGGTGCTGGGCCGCCCCGGCGCCGTCCTGGCCGGCGGTGAGATCGTCGGCACCTGGCGTCCCCGCAAGGCCGGCCGCACGTTGACGGTCGCCGTCCAGCCGTGGCGCAGGCTGCCCGCCGCCACCGGCGACGGCATCGTCGCGCAGGCGGAACGCCTCGCCGCGCACCGGGGCGTCCCCCGCGTCGAGGTCGACATCGGCGCACCGTCCGGCACCGGGTGACACCGGTCCACGAAGGAGGGTCTACACCGCAGCGCCGGGCCGCCGCCTCGACTTTACGGATGATGTCTGTCGACAGGGGACCCGTCATAGCGTGTGCTTCCCGGGACAGCCCGGCGTGGCCCACGAACGCCACGCCATCCGGCCCGTTCCCTTACCTGGTGAAGTGAGGCCCACTCGATGACGGTTCCACCCCCCGATCCCGCTGGTCGCGGCCGCCGCCGACTGGCCGGGCTGCTCGCCGCGGTGCTGGTCGCCACCGCGCTGCCGTTGACCGGCGGCGCGCCGGCGGTCGCCGCCGCACCCGAGCCCGGCCCCTGGCGGCACCTGCCCGGCGAACTGTCGGCCAACGCCCGCGACGGGCGCACCCCCGACATCCGCGCCGAGCGGTTCGCCGCGTACACCCTCGACCGGGCCGCGTTGGCCGACACCCTGGCCGACGCCCCGGCCGAGCGGGCCGGCACGGCACGGCGGGCGCAGCCGGCGCTGACCGTCGCGCTGCCCACCCCCACCGGAGGCTTCCAGCGGTTCACCCTGGTCGACTCGCCGGTGATGGAGCCGGGCCTCGCCGCCCGGCATCCCGAGATCAGCACGTACGTCGGCCGGGGCCTGGACGACCCGACGGCGACCATCCGAGCCGACCTGACCCCGCTGGGTTTCCACGCCTCGGTCCGGTCGACCGGCGGCAGCTGGTACCTCGACCCGTACTACCACGGCGACCAGAGCGTCTACGCCAGCTACTACGCCCGCGACCTGGTCGACACCGACCCGGCCATGGTGGAGCGGGAGGACGTCGCGGCGGCGGCCGGGGCGCTGACGCCTGAGGTGGCCGCGGACGAACCGGCGGGCCCGCCGGTCACCCTGCGCACCTACCGGCTGGCCCTGGTCACCGACCCGTCGTACGCCACCTTCTTCGGCGCGGAGAACGTCACCGCGGCGAAGGTGACCCTGATCAACCGGGTCACCCAGATCTACGAGGACGAGACGGCGATCCGGCTGGTGCTGGTCAACGACACCGACAAGACCAACCTGAACACCGCCGCCCTGGCCACCGAGCCGAACGGGCCGTGCGGCGCGGCGGCCTGCTACACCCCGACGCAGATCTCCTCGTGCACCAGCTCGCTGCTCAACCGCAACCGGATCGTGCTCGGCCAGCTCGTCGGCGCGGGCAACTACGACGTCGGGCACATCGGCCTGGGCCTGCCCGGTGGCGGCGTCGCCGGCCTCGGCGTGGTCGGCCTGGACGGCAAGGCGCGCGGCTGCACCGGCCTGCCCACCCCGGTCGGTGACTTCTACGCCGTCGACTACGTGGCGCACGAGATCGGCCACCAGTTCGCCGGCAACCACACCTTCAACGGCACCCAGTACAACTGCTCCGGCAGCAACCGCAGCGCCGCCAACTCCTACGAGCCGGGCAGCGGCTCGTCGATCATGGCGTACGCGGGCATCTGCCAGCAGGACAACCTCCAGCCGCACAGCGACCCGTACTGGTCGCAGCGCAGCTACACCGAGATCAGCACGTTCGTCTCCGGCACCCGCCCGGCGCTCAACGAGGTGCAGACCGTCTCGCTGTCCGGCTTCGACACCGACGGCGACGCGTTGCGCATCAGCTACGCGGGGCAGCCGTCCGTGCCCGTGGTGCGGGGCGGCAACTACACCGCGGCCGGGATCAAGGCGGCCATCGAGTCGATCACCGGCTGGCCGGCCGGGGCCACCGTCACCGTGACGGCCTTCGGCGGGCTCGGCGCGCCTAACGACACCGGCTTCCAGGTCACCTTCGGTGCGGGCCCGCTGGCCGGGGTCGACGTGCCGGCGCTCGAACTGACAGGCGTCGTGGGCGCGTCCGGCTTCGTCGGTGAGACCGCCCGGGGCGGCGCGGCCGGCAACAACGGTTTCCAGACCGCGCAGACCGGCAACCGGGCCCCCGTGGTCACCGTGCCGGCGGCGGCGCACACCATCCCGGCACGGACCCCGTTCGCGCTGACCGGCAGCGCCACCGACGCCGACGGGGACACCGTCAGCTACCTGTGGGAGCAGAACGACCGGGGCGGCAGCACCGGCACCGCGCTGGTCAACAACACCAAGACCAACGGGCCGCTGTTCCGGCAGTTCGGCGAGGCGGCGGCGGTCAGTCCGACCGACACCCTGGAGTACCACTCGCCGGGGGAGAACGCGGTGACCACCGATCCGACCCGGCACTTCCCCAACCTGGCCCAGATCGCGGCGAACAACACCAACGCCGCCACCGGGGCCTGCCCGGCCGCGCCGGCCCCACCGGCCACCGGCGGGGCGAGCAACGTGCCCGCCGCGACGGTGGACTGCTACTCGGAGTTCCTGCCCACCGCCGACTGGGTGGGCGTCACGAACGACCGGACCCTGCACTTCCGGCTCACCGGCCGGGACCACCACCCGGGCGGCGGCGGCATCGGCAGCGCCGACGTGGCGTTGACGGTGGCCCCGGCGGCCGGCCCGTTCCTGGTCACCTCGCAGGCGACGCCGGCGGCCCACCTGGGCGGCGGCACCATGCCGGTCACCTGGGACGTGGCCGGCACGGACACCGCGCCGGTCAACGTCAGCGAGGTGCGGATCTCGCTGTCCGTCGACGGCGGGGCGACCTTCCCGTACGTGCTGGCCGAGCGCACCCCGAACACCGGGGCGGCGACGGTGACGCTGCCGAACCTGGACACCGCCCGGGGCCGGCTGAAGATCGAGGCGGTCGGCAACGTCTTCTTCGATCTCAGCGACGCCGACCTCGCCATCACCCAGGTCCGGGCGGCCACCGTCACCTACACCGGCGACGCCCTGGCCTCCCCGGTGGACGACGCCGACTCGACAGGCGTGCTGCTGCGGGCCACCGTCCGGGGTGGCGGCGGTGACGTCCGCAACGCGACGGTGACCTTCACCGAGGGCGGCGAGACCCTCTGCACGGCGGTCGCGACGCCGTTCGGCGCGGCGGCGGACGACGGCTCGGCCAGTTGCCGCGCGGTGCTGCCGCACGGCGCGCATCAGGTCACCGCCACGGTGTCGGGGGCGTACACCGGCAGCGCGCCGGCCACCGTCACGGTGGCCGGCGGGTACGGCCGCTTGGTCGCCGGCTCGGGCTACCTCAAGGGTGGCGCCACCGCCGGTGGTTACCCGCTCGACGACGACCGGCGCATCGAGGTGACCCTGGACGGCCGGATCAACAACGGCAGGAAGTTGGTCGGCAGCGCCAAGGTCGGCTACAAGTCGGCAGGCAAGCGCTACAAGTTCCAGAGCACCGCGCTGGAGTCGTTCGGCGTCGCCACGGCGGCCGGGGAAGCGGTCGCCGACCTGCGCTACCAGGTCACCCTGTACGACATCTCCACCGCGCAGAGCCCGGTCGCGGTGGCGACCGGGCTGACCATGCGGGTGACCGCCACCGACCGGGGCGAGCCCGGCCGGCGCGACGGGATCGGCATCACCGTCTGGGACGGTGACCGGCTGCTCTTCTCGTCGGACTGGAGCGGCGCGTCGACCCGGGAGATCACCCTGACCGCCTCCGGCGGCAACCTCACCATCGGCTGAGGCCCGGACGGCCTCCCCCGCCCGCGTCGGGCGGGGGAGGCCGTCCGGCGTGGTCCTCGCCGGCACCGGCCGACGATCGCCTGATGCCCGCGTCCCGCCACTGCCGTACGGCAGTTTCTCGATGTTGGCTTCCAGCCGTCCTGTGGCGGCACCCCACACGGTGACGGCGGTAGCTGACCGGGCCGTTGGCGGGGCGGGACGGGCACCCGGCACGATGAGGGGGTGACCGCCCCCGCCCGCCCCCCGCTCGCCACCCTGGACGCGGTCCTCGAACGGCTCACCTACGTCAACGAGGAGACCGGCTACACCGTCGCCCGGGTCGCCACCGACCGGGGCAGTGACCTGCTGACCGTGGTCGGCGCGTTGCTGGGCGCGCAGCCCGGCGAGAGCCTGCGGCTGTCCGGGCGGTGGTCGTCGCATCCGAAGTACGGCCGGCAGTTCGAGGTGGACTCCTACACCACGGTGCTGCCGGCGACCATCCAGGGCATCCGTCGCTATCTCGGCTCCGGCCTGGTCAAGGGCATCGGGCCGGTGTTCGCCGAGCGGATCGTGGCGCACTTCGGCCTGGACACCCTGCGGATCATCGAGGAGGAACCCGCCCGGCTGGTCGAGGTCGCCGGGCTCGGGCCGAAACGCACCGCGAAGATCACTGCGGCGTGGGAGGAGCAGAAGGCCATCAAGGAGGTGATGGTCTTCCTCCAGGGCGTCGGGGTGTCGACGTCGCTGGCGGTGCGGATCTTCAAGCAGTACGGCGACGCGTCGATCGAGGTGGTGACGAAGGAGCCGTACCGGCTGGCGGCCGACGTGTGGGGCATCGGCTTCAAGACCGCCGACACCATCGCCCAGGCGGTCGGCATCCCGCACGACAGCCCGCAGCGCGTGATGGCCGGCCTGCGGTACACCCTGTCCGAGGCCACCGACTCGGGCCACTGTTACCTGCCCGCCCCGGCGCTCGTCGCCGACGCCACGAAGATCCTCGACGTCCCCGGTGACCTCGTCACCCGCTGCCTGGACGACCTGATCGCCGAGGAGGGCGTGGTCCGGGAGTTCCTGCCCGGCGACGACGGCGAGCCGGTGCCGGCGGTCTACCTGGTGCCGTTCCACCGCGCCGAGCAGTCCCTGGCCGGCGCCCTGCTGCGACTGCTGCACGACCGGGCCGACCGGCTGCCCCACTTCACCGACGTCGACTGGCCCCGGGCGCTGGCCTGGCTGCGGGCGGTCACCGGCAACGACCTCGCCCCCGAGCAGGAGCACGCCGTCCGGCTGGCGCTGACGGCGAAGGTGGCGGTGCTCACCGGCGGACCCGGCTGCGGCAAGAGCTTCACGGTGCGGTCGATCGTCGCGCTGGCCGCCGCGAAGAAGGCCCGGATCACCCTGGTCGCGCCAACCGGGCGGGCTGCGAAACGGCTGTCCGAGCTGACCGGGCACCCGGCCGCCACCGTGCACCGGCTGCTGCAACTGCGTCCCGGCGGGGAAGCCGTGCACGACCGGGACAACCCCCTCGACGTCGACCTGCTCGTCGTCGACGAGGCGTCCATGCTCGACCTCATCCTGGCCAACAAGCTCGTCAAGGCGGTGCCGCCGGGGGCGCACCTGCTCCTGGTGGGCGACGTCGACCAGTTGCCCAGCGTCGGTGCCGGGGAGGTGCTGCGCGACCTGCTCGCCGCGCCGGCCGTTCCCCGGGTGCGGCTGACCCGGGTGTTCCGCCAGGCCGCCCAGTCGGGCGTGATCACCAACGCGCACCGGATCAACGCCGGCCGGCCACCCCTGCTCGACGGCATGCCGGACTTCTTCCTGTTCGCCTGCGACGACACCGAGGCCACCGCCGCGCTGACGGTCGACGTCGCCTGCGCCCGCGTCCCCGCCCGGTTCGGCCTCGACCCGCGCCGCGACGTGCAGGTCCTCGCCCCCATGCACCGGGGGCCGGCCGGCGCCGCCGCGCTCAACACCCTGCTGCAACAGCGCCTCACCCCGCACCGTGAGGGGCAACCGGAGCGGCGGATGGGCGGGCGGGTGTTCCGCATCGGCGACAAGGTCACCCAGATCCGCAACAACTACGACAAGGGTCAGGCCGGCGTCTTCAACGGCACCCTCGGCATCGTCACCGCCATCACCCCCGAGGAGCAGACCCTCACCGTACGCACCGACGAGGACGAGAACCTCGACTACGAGTTCGACGAGCTGGACGAGCTGGCCCACGCGTACGCGATGACCATCCACCGCTCGCAGGGCTCGGAGTACCCGGCGGTGGTCGTACCCCTGACCACCAGCGCCTGGATGATGCTGCAACGCAACCTGCTCTACACCGCCGTCACCCGGGCCCGGCAACTCGTCGTCCTGGTCGGTTCCCGCCGGGCGCTGGCCGCCGCCGTCCGTACCGTCGGTGCGGGCCGCCGCCACACCGCCCTGGACCACCGCCTCGGCGCGCCGGCCGGGTAGCGCGGTGTCCGTCGACGGCCGCCGCGCCGGCCACGCTGGACGGTGACCGGCGCGGCGACGACCTGTCGTCGGTCAGCGGTAGCCGGCGGCGGTGATGTTGGCCTGCACCGCGTTCTCGGTGGCGTCCGACGGGTAGCCGGCGACCATCGCCCCCTCGTAGAAGGTACCGGCGCTGAGGTTCGCGCCGCCGTCGGGCTTGCAGCAGTCTCCGCCGCTGCCCAGGATGATCGCGCCCTGCTTGCGCATCGGGCTGTAGCCGGGCGGCAGTGACCCGTCGTAGAGGGTGTAGAGGCTGCCGGACTGGGCGTTGCTGCCCTTGATGGCGAAGCGTGAGGTGCCGTTGTTCTTCAGGGTGGCGGTGACGAACTTGCTGGTGAACGCCCGCTGGTTGGGGTTCCACGAGCTGCTGCCGCCGGGGAACAGCCCCCACTCCAGGTCGGCCTGCACCCACGGCCCGGAGCCGGAGCAGCCGCCGAACCAGCACTGGGTGCTGAAGTTGATCGCGTCCATCGCGCCGGCGGCGTCGGCCTTGCGGGTGGTCTCGCTGTTGCCGTAGTCGAAGCAGCAGCCGTTGTTGACGTGGGTGCCGCTGGTGACCATGTACATGCCCTCGGGCGCGGCGCCGGTCGGCACCCCGGTCAGGTGACCGTCGCGCCAGTAGCTGTTGCCCGGGTTGATGTAGAGCGAGTACGCCTTCGCGCCGCCCACCGTCAGCGACTCCGAGGTCGCGACCGCCGGCCGGCTCTGCGGCGACCCGGGCACCACGCTGGAGCCCTGGTACCACAGGTCGTTGCCGCGACCGGACTGGTCGAACACGACGGTCACCACGCAGGTGGTGCCGGCGCAGAACGAGTCCTGCGTGGCGGCGTTGGCGGTGCCGCCGGTGCCGGTCAGCCCGATGTTGCGGGTGGTGTTGTCCGAGGAGCGGCGTACCTGGTAGAGGTTCCCGGCGTAGGCGGCATAGAGCGCCCGAGTGGTGCTGTGCGCGGCCACGCAGGGGGTGCCACCGGCGGCGTAGATGTCGCACGGCAGGGCCCCTGCGGGCGGGGGAGTGGTGGGCGGGGGAGTGGTCGGCGGGGCGGTGGTGGGCGGGGTGGTCGGCGAGGTCCACTGCTGGTTGGTCTGGCCGTTGCAGTCCCAGATGATCGCCGCCGTGCCGGCGGTGGTGCCCCGGCCGGAGGCGTCCAGACACTTGTTGCCGTAGACCGTGAGTTGCCGGCTGGTGGTCCAGGTCCAGGTCTGGTTGGCCCCGCCCTGGCAGTCCCACAGCTGGGTCTGGGTGCCGTTGGTGGTGCTGGAGTTGGGGACCTCGAGGCAGCGCCCGGAGGCGGTGCCGACGATCCGGGTGCTCTGTCCCGGCTCGATGGCGGCCGTCACCGGCGCGGCGGCCTCGGCGGCAGGGGAGGTGACGCCGGGGGCGGCCCCGGCGACGACGAGGAGGCCGGCCAGCGCGCCGACCAGCAGGGTCAGCCGGTGTCGGCGGCGGGATCGGGGGACGGGACCGGGGACCGGTCCTGGTCCGTTCGGGGACGGGGTACGCACGGGGCGGCTCCTTGGTGCGTCGACGGGGTGGGCCGGGTGGACCCGCCCTCGGGTGGTGGTGGCGAATCGGTTCGCCAGCCCTCCCAGGATCACCCAAGACAGCGACATAAATCAATTTATGGGAGGGGTGGGTCCGGGCCGGGTGGGGCTACCGGCCCCAGAGCCGCCAGGTCTGGTTCAGCGGGCTGCCCTGGCCGACCGGGTTGCAGGGCCACTGGATGACCCGCGCCTGCGCCGCGGTGGAGACTCCGTTGACGTCGACGCACTTGCCGCTGTGCCGGGCGACGAGCTGGTAGTCGTGCGGGTCGTTGCCCCCGTAGCTCACCCGGCGCAGGGTGAACTGCTGGTTGAGCCCGTTCTGGCAGGTCCACTGGTCCACCGCCGCGCCGTTGGCGGTGGACGCCCCGCTGACGTCCAGGCACCTGCCGCTCTGCTGGTTGACCACCGTGTACGTGTCGGCCACCCCGGCGACCGGACGGAAGCTCCACTGCTGCTGGTCGCCGCCCTCGCAGGGGAACTGCTGCTGAGCGTTGCCGTCGGTGGTGCCCGAGCCGGTGTTGTCCAGGCACTGCTGGGAGTGCTGGGCCACCGCCACCGAGGTGAAGCCGGTCTCCGTGGGCGGCAGCACGGTGACGGTGTACGTGTCGTTCTGGTTGCCGTACGGCAGGGTCACCGAGGCGGTGTTGTTGGTCAGCGTGACCACGGTGTTCGACACCGTGACCGGCCCCTGCACCGCGCCGCCGTTGTTGTACGGGATGCGCTGGGTGAGCAGCCGCACCTGGTTGTTCTGCACGATCCCGCTGGTGGCGTCCAGCCGTTGCAGGTTGACGGTCAGGTTGCCGGTGGTCCGACCGCCGCCGACCAGCACCCTCGCCGCCCCGGTCGCCCTGGTGGCGAAGGCGTCGTAGGACGGGCTGGGGGTCACCGCGACGATCTGCCCGGTCTGCGTGGCGTAGTAGCGGTAGACCCACCACTCGCCCTTGGGCTGGTGCTGGCCGGCGGCGTTGCGCACCAGCAGGTTGCCCAGGTCGTTGTGCAGGTTGCCGCCGCCGGCCCAGTTCGCCCGCAGGCCGTCCGCGCGGGCCCGCTCCAGCCGGGCGATGTACCAGGCGCCGTCCGCCGGGTTCTGCTCGTTGGACGCGCCGTACTCGTTGATCTGGTACGGCCGGGGGTGGGCGATGCCGCGCGGGTCGAGGGTGGCGTTGGCGGCGGCGACGTTGGCGACCGGGTCGCCGGGCAGGGCGTGCCAGCTCACGATGTCCGGCACCGTGTCGGTCGAGCGGACGAAGTCGAGGTACTGGTTCCAGAAGGCGTGGCTGGTCGACGGTACGCAGGCGCAGCTCGGCCCGACGATGAGCTGATCGGGGAACTCGGCGCGCAGCCGCTGGTAGGTGCGCCGCCACAGTTCGAGGTACTGGGAGATCGGGCGGTTCCAGAAGATGGTGATGTTGGGTTCGTTCCAGATGTCCCACTGCACCCTCAGCCCGGCGGCCCGGACGTCGCCGATGAGCCGGGTGAGGAAGGCGTCGTAGTCGGTCCAGTTGCCGTTGTCGCCGGGGAAGCGGGAGATCCCGGCACCGTCGGCGCCCCACAGGTCGTGCGGCAGGATGACGAACTGCCCGCCGAGGGCGGCGGTGCGCCGGGCCTGGGCGAGCGTCGAGTTCCACCGGCGGTCGTAGTTGCCGCCGACCCAGCCGCTGCCGGGCAGTTGCGCGCCGCCGGCCCGCATGTACTGGAACCTGACGTCCCGGTAGAAGTGGTCGGGCGGGCCGCTGGCGTTCTCGGTCATGCCGTAGATCCAGCCGGAGGCCCGGTAGGTGGGGGTGCCGTCGGTGCTGGCGAAGTTGACGCTGATCGACTCGTCGGCGGCCCGGGCCGGGCCGGGGGCGACGGTGGCGGCGGCGACGGCGAGCAGGCCGAGGGCGATCCGGGTGGCGATCACGCGGGCTCGTCCGGACCGGCTGCGGGACGGGGTGTTCACGGCGGCTCCTTGTGGGGCGTGGGGACGCTCTCCGGGAGGGCTTCGCATGCGAATCGATTCGCAGGGATCGTAGGGTGACATGATGAAGGATGTCAATGTAATGACGGCTCGGTGAAGTGGATGTTTCCGCCGATGATCTGCGCTCGGGGCGACCAGGCGGGGTGCCCGGTCCGAATCGGCCGGACCCTTCCTTGACCGCCGGGCGTGGGTGGACCTATCTTCGTGCGAATCGATTCGAGGGCTCGGTTCCGTCGTGCGCCGCCGGCGGCCCGACGTGGCACCGTCGAAGGCTGACCACCCGAACCACGAAAGGGCGTCACCCGCCATGACCGTCGCACCGTCCGGCCCGGAGTTCTCCCTCCAGGACGTCCCGTTCAGCTACCGCGGTTCCTGGCTCGACATCTCCCCCGTGGTGGCCGAGAAGACGTACGCCGACGACCTGCACCTGGTCTCCCACCAGACCGGCATGCACCCGGTGCTGCGCCTGGCCCCCCAGGCCGACGCCACGGTCGTCGCCACCCCCACGCTGCTCACCTGGCGCGCCGGCGACGGCCGGATCGACGTCGGCTACCAGGGGCCGGACACCCTACGGCTACGGGGCCGGGGCCTCGGCCTGCGGATCGCCGCCGCCGCCCGCACCCTCACCCCGTTCAGCGGCACCTACCTCTACCGCGACCCGGTCGACGGATCGACCGTGTTCACCTCCTACGAGACGGGCCGCCGCTACCGGGTCACCGGGCTGTCCGCGCCGCTGCGCGACGTCGTGGGCGGCGAGGCGCTCGGCGTCGCCGACCGGTGGCTCGACCTCCCCGCCGACCGGCCCTGGGAGATCGCGGTCGAGGAGTACGCCACCGCCCGGCCCCCCTACCGGCCGACCGGCACCTTCGACGAGCTGTGCCGCAGCCGCACCGCCGAGTTCGCCGCCTTCGTCGACGCGATCGCCCCCTGGCGCGACGCCGACACTCCCGCCGCCGAACTGGCCGCGTACGTGCTGTGGTCGGCCACCGTCGAGCCGGCCGGCTTCGTCACCCGGCCGGCCGTGCTGATGTCCAAGCACTGGATGGACAAGGTGTGGAGCTGGGACCACTGCTTCAACGCGATCGCCCTGGCCGCCGGCGAACCCGAGCTCGCCTGGCACCAGTTCCACCTGCCGTTCGACCACCAGGACGCCGCCGGCGCCCTGCCCGACTCGGTCACCCACTCCGAGGTGCTGCACAACTACGTCAAGCCACCCGTCCACGGCTGGGCCCTGGGCCAGCTGCGCCGCCGGCTGCCCACCCCGCCGGACCGGACGGCGCTGGCCCAGACGTACGACCGGCTGGCCCAATGGACCCGGTTCTGGCTGGACGCCCGCCGTGCCCCCGGCAGCGACCTGCCCCACTACCAGCACGGCAACGACAGCGGCTGGGACAACGCCACCACCTTCGACGACGACCGGGTCCTGGAGACCGCCGACCTCGCCGCGTTCCTGGTCGTCCAACTGCGCTGCCTGGCCGACCTCGCCACCGAGCTGGGACGGCCCGCCGCCGGCTGGTCCGCCGAGGCCGACCGGGTCCGCGCCGCGCTGCTGCGTGACCTGTGGGACGGCGAACGCTTCACCGCCCGCAGCCCGCACACCGGGCGACGCCGGGCCAGCCGCAGCCTGCTCGGCCTGATGCCCGTCACCCTCGGCGACGACCTGCCCGCCCCGGTCACCGGGGCGCTGGCCCGGGGTGTCACGGCCCACCTGACGACCCACGGGCTGGCCACCGAACCGACCGACTCGCCGCACTACCTCGCCGACGGCTACTGGCGGGGCCCGATCTGGGCACCCTCCACCGTGCTGGTCGAGGACGGGCTGCGCCGGGCCGGGCACACCGCGCTGGCCGACGAGATCGGCAGGAGGTTCCTGGCCCTGTGCGAGAAGTCCGGGTTCGCCGAGAACTTCGACGCCGAGACCGGCGCGGGGCTGCGCGACCGGGCCTACACCTGGACGGCCAGCAGCTATCTCGTCCTCGCCGCCGCCCGGCAGGAACGCCGGAACACGCCCGTCGCCGGGTCGTGACCGTCCGCCGGGCCGGTCGTGGGTCAGCGGGGCCGGCGGGGGCCGGTGCTGGACCGCAGCGAGATGGGCGGGGCGTAGAGCCGGTGCCGGGGCGTGCCGCCGGGCGCGGCGATCAGCTCCAGCAGCAGCGCCACCGCCTCGGCTCCCATCCGGCGCATCGGCACGTCCGCGGCGGTCAGCGGCGGGTGGAAGTCCTCGGCCCAGTGCTGGGCGGCGACCCCGGTGACGGAGAAGTCGCCAGGCACCGACAGGCCGGCGGCGTCCAACGCCCGCCGCATCCCGGGCAACGCGGCCTCGTTGACGGTGGCCACCGCCGTGACCTGCGGATGGGTCGCCAACAGCCGGGCCACGCACGCCTCGCCCGAGGCGGTGTCGTCGCCGCAGCACACGTCGACACCGGTCAGGCCACGCTCGGCGACGGCCGCCCGGAATCCGGCCAGGGCGCGGTGGCTCGGGCCGTACCCCGCCGCGACCAGCTCGGCGGACCGGTTCACCAGGGCCACCTCGCGGTGCCCCAGGTCGGCCAGGTGGTGCACGCAGCGGGAGATCAACGTCGCGTAGTCGACGTCGATCCAGCTCATCCCGTGCGGTTCGGCCGTCCGACCGATCGTCACGAACGGCACGCCGGCCGTCGCCAGCCGGGTCACCCGGTCGTCGGTCAGCCGGATCTCCATCAGCACCACCCCGTCCACCCGCCGTCCGGTGACGATCCGCTCGAACGACCGGTCGTGGTCGCCGCCGGACGGGGACAGCAGCACGTCCAGGTCGTGCCGGGCGGCCGCCTCGACGACGCTGGCGACGAAGCCCAACTGCATGTCGGTCAGGCGCTGACTGGCCGGGGGGATGACCAGCCCGAGGGTGCGGGTACGCCCCTCCTTCAACGCGCGGGCGCTGGCGTTGGGCCGGTAGCCCAGCTCGTCGATGACCGCCTGGATCCGCTGCCGGGTCGACGCCGACACCGCCCGCTTCCCACTCAACACGTAGGACACGGTGCTGCGGGACACTCCGGCCCGCCGGGCGATCTCCCCGATGTTCATGCCCGCCCTCAACGCCGAATTTCGGCACCGACGCGGGAATGCGCCGTGCTTGCGTGGAGCATAACGGTTCCGCAATTCGACGCCGGCACAGGAACAGTTCCGGCACCGTGTCGCAGTCAATCCGCGATACCGATCGTCGGGGCCGCCGAGGTCAGGCGGCCGGTGCCGGTCGAAAGGCGGCGCAATACCCGGCGCGAAAAACTGACGTTAATGGTCTGACGTCTGACGTCGCACCCGTCACCTCTGCGTCGACACCCACGCAGCGGGGACGTGTACGCCCGGGCGTGCCACTACGGCGGATACCAGACGTGGCGGTCGAATGGTCGGTCATCCGATCCATGCGGTAAGTCACTGATCTATGTCTGGCACCGTGCCCCGCTGATCTGTGAGGGTGTGTCCGGTGAACCCGATACCGAGCACACCCGCACAGCCGTCGCTGGGCGTCGTGCTGCGGGCCCACCGGCTGGCGGCGGGCCTGTCGATCGAGGGGCTCGCCGAGCGCTGCGGGATCAGCGTGCGGGCGATCAGCGACATCGAACGCGACCGGGTCCGTCGCCCGCAGCGGCGAACCCTGACCGTCCTGTGTGACGTCCTCGACGTGCCGGACGACGCGCGCAGCCGGCTGGTCGAGGCCACCTCCGCCCGACCCGCCGGCTGCGAGCCGCCCGACCCGCCGCGCTACTTCACCGGCCGGGCGTCCGCGCTGCGGGCCCTCGGCGACGTCGCGCGTCGGCCGCCGGGCGACCGGCAGCAGGCCACCGTGGTCGTCGTCACCGGACCCGCCGGAGTGGGCAAGACCAGCCTCGCGGCACGGGCCGCGACCGACCTGGCCGCGGAGTTCCCCGACGGCCGGTTCTTCGTCGACCTGCGCGGCATGGACGACGTCCCCCTCCCGCCCGGCGAGGCGCTGCACCTGCTGCTGCGCGCCCTCGGCGTGCCGGAACAGCGGATTCCCGCCGGGCTCGACGAGCGGGCCACGGCCTACCGGTCCGTGCTCTGCCAGCGCCGGGTCCTGGTGGTGTGGGACAACGCCGCCGACGAGGCCCAGGCGAGGCCGCTGCTGCCCGGCGCCGGGCCCGGTCTCGTGCTGTTCACCAGCCGGCGACGGCTCAGCGGCCTGGACGTCGCGCAGTGGCTGTCCCTGGAGCCGCTGCCGGCCGAGGAGTCGACCGCGATGCTGCGGGCCATCGCCGCGCCCGCCGCCGACCCGACCGGGCCCGCCGCCGACCGGACCGGGTGGGCGGAGCTGGCCCGGCACTGCGGGCACATGCCCCTGGCCCTACGCGTCACCGGGCAACGGCTGTCGGACGAGCCGGGGCTGTCGGTGGGGGAGCTGAACCGGCGCTTCACCGGCGAGCAGGCCCGGCTCGCGGTGATCGACGCCGGGGCCGCCGGCATCCACACCGCGCTGAGCCTGTCGTACCGGCGGCTGGAGGCGGACCTGCGGCGCACCTTCCGGCGGCTGTCCCTGCTGCCCGGCCCGGACTTCGGCCCGGACCCGGTCGCCGTGGTCACCGACGCCGACGCCGAGGACGCGGAACGGCGGCTGGAGGCCCTGGTCGAGAGCGGCCTGGTGGCTGCCGTGCCGGCGGACCGGTACGGGCTGCACGACCTGGTCCGGGAGTTCGCCGCCGACCGGATGACCGCCGATGAGCCGGCGACGGCCGATCCGCTGCGGACCACCCTGCTGCGGTGGTGGCTGGCCCGCACCACGGCCGCCGGGCAGCACTTCGAGCCGGGCGGGCCGGTGTCGTCGACCCCGTTGCCGGACCGGCGGGCGGCGGCCGGCTGGCTCGACGCCGAGCGGGACAACTGGGTCGCGGCGCTGCGCTCCGCCGCCGCCGAGGGACTGCACGGGCAGGTGGTCGACACCGTCGACGCGCTGCACTGGTTCTCCGACAGCCGGGTGCACCTCGACGTCTGGCCGGAGGTCTTCCGGTTGTCCGCCGAGTCCGCCGCCCGGCTGGGCGATCCCCGCACCGAGGCGGTCCACCTCAACTACCTGGCCTGGGCGCAGGCGATCTGCCAACGGGAGTACGCCGACAGCGTGGCCACCGCCACCCGGGCGCTTGACCGGGCCGTGCGCGCGGGCGACCCGGCCCAGCAGGGCTGGGCGCTGCTCTACGCCGCCAGCGGCCACACCGGGCTGGGCGAGCACGCGGCGGCGCTGCGGCTCCGGCAGCGGGCCTGGGTGATGCTGCGCCGCGCGGCCGACCCGGAGGGACTGCCGCAGGCGATGGCCTCGCTCGGCTCCTCCCTCCTGGCGCTGGGCAGACCCACCGAGGCGCTGCGGGTGCACGAGCGGACGCGCCGGCTGCTGCGTGATCCCCGTCACCCGATCGCGGCCTTCGCCCGGGCCTCCACCGACGCGTTGACCTGCCGACGTATCGGCGACGACCTTGCCGCTCTCGGCCGGTGGCCGGAGTGCGTCACGGTCCGGCGGGAGGCCGTGGCCGGCTTGCGTGCGACCGCGATGCCGGCGACCGAGGCGCTGGCCCTGGTGGAGCTGGTGGAGGCGCTGCGCCGTACCGGGGCGACCCGGCAGGCTCCGGCCTACCTGGCGCGGGCGATCGGGTTGGCCGACGACTGTGACGACCCGGATCTGGCCCGCCGCGCCGGGGACCTGCTCGCCGAGTTGTCCGGGGCCGGCTGAGCGTCAGGTGCCGGGCGCCACCCGGGCGAAGGCGCGGACCAGCGGATGCGGCAGGTAGCGGTGGTCCCGGCCGGCGGTGAGCCAACCCCGTTCGGCCAGTTCGAGGAAGTCCGCCTCGGCGGGGGCCGGGCCGGTCAGCCGGGGCAGCACCCGCAGGGCGCGGCGGGCCCCCGCCGGCAGCCCGGCGTACGCCCGTTCGAAAGCGGCGCGGACCGACAGGTCACCGGCGACCAGCGCGCCGAGCACCCGGTCGGGCCGGGTCAACCGGTCGATCAGCCACTGCGCGCTCCACTGCGGCCGGGTCAGCAGCCGGTTCGCGGTCACCCGCAGGGCCAGCGGCAGGCCGGCGCAGCAGGCGGCCAGTTCGGCCACCGCCGGGGCGGGGGTGCCGCTGCCGTCCACCATGGCGGTCAGCGCGGCCCGCGCGTCGGCCGGCGGCAGCGGCGGTACCAGCCGTCGGTCGGTGTGCGGCAGTTCCGCCAGCGGCGGGCCGCCGGTGACCAGGGTGACGGCGGCGGCGTCCGGGGGGAGCAACGGCCCGACCTGGCGGGTGTCCCGGACGCCGTCCAGCACCACCAGCATCCGCCGGGCGCGCGCCAGGTCGCGGTACGCCCGCACGGCCACCGGGTCCGACCCGGTCGACGCCGTCGCGGCGGCCGGCAGCAGCCGTCGCGCGATCGTGGCGGCGGTGGCGTCCCCGACCGGGCCGAGGAAGCGCACCCCGTCGGGGAACCGTTCGGCCAGCCGGGTGGCGGCCTGGACGGCCAGCGCGGTCGTGCCCACCCCGGGCAGGCCGATCAGCTGTACCGCGCGACGGTGGCCCAACCGGGCGGTCAGCCAGGCGAGTTCGGTGTGACGGCCGGTGAAGTGGGGCGTCACCCCGGGCAGCCCGGTGACCCCGCCGACCTGCTCGTCGGCGCTGCGTAACCGGCCGGCGGCGGGCCCGTCCAGCCCCAGGGCGGTGCCCAGCGCCCGCAGGGTGCCGGGGTGCGGGCGGCGGATCGTGTGCCGCTCGATCCCGCCGATGGTGCGGGCGCTCACCCCGGACCGGGCGGCGAGTTCCTCGATGGTCAGTCCGGCGGCGGTCCGCAGTGACCGGAGCCGGTGGAGCTGTTCCTGCGTGCTGTCCCGCACCCGTACCCCCGCGAGGACGTCTGCTGTCCGGTCCAGTAGACGCCGCCCGAAGACCACGCGGGGTGAGGGACTCGTCACACCGGGTTCCGGTGCTGGTGGCGTGCGGGGCGGTGGTCGTCCGCCGTCCCGGCCTGCGGGAGGCGGGACGGCGGACGGGGTGCGATCAGGCGACGCCCACGCGCTGCCACTGCTGGTTGGCGGCGGTGCCGCAGGTGTACTGGATCACCCGGGCGCCGTCGGCGGTGGAGTAGCCGGTGACGTCGAGGCACCTGCCGCTGTGCCGGGCCACGAACTGGACGTACCCCGAGCCCGCGTCGCGTACCTGCCACTGCTGGTCGGTACGCCCCGACTGGCAGCCGAACTGCTGCACCGCCGCGCTGTCGGCGGTGGACCCGCCGGCCACGGTGAGGCACTTGTCGCTGTGTCGGGCGACGATCTGGACGTAGCCCGAGCCGGCGTCGCGCAGCTGCCAATGCTGGTTGGTGCCGTTGTTGCAGCCGTACTGGGCCACCGCGGCGGCGTCGGCGGTGGACCTGTCGAGCACGTCCAGGCACTTGCCGCTGTGCCGGGCGCGCAGCGTGTCGAAGGTGTAGCCGCCGTTGACCCCGGAGACCACGCCGGTGGCGGTGTCGATGGTGAGCTGCGGGTACCAGCTCATGGTCAGCGAGGTGGCGGTGGGGAAGTCGAGCGGCAGCCAGACGTACCGGGACTGGTTGACCGGGCCGCCCGTCGCGCCGGCCCAGCGGTCGCCGAGGTAGAGGTACGAGGTGGCGGCGCTGCCCTGCACCGGCAGCACGTACGCCGACTGGGAGTCGTAGGTGGTGCCGTCGGCGACGTTGGTCGGGTTGGTCCAGGTGCCGGCGACGCTGCCGGCGGTGGCGTACCGGGCCTGGTTGGGCGACCAGCCGGTGGCCCCCGAGGTGACCAGGAAGTAGACCCCGTTGCGTTTGAACATCGCCGGGGCCTCCCGGTAGTTGTCCGGCCAGAGCGTCCGCACCAGCGACGCGACGCCTGTGTAGTCGGCGGTGAGCCGGTAGATGTTCAGGTCGGCGTTGTTGCGGGTGGCCGAGATCAGGTACGCGGTGCCGTCGTCGTCGCGGAACACCGTCTGGTCCCGGGAGTCGTGGCCGAGCGGCCGGAAGCTGCCCAGGTAGCGGTAGTTGCCGTCGACCGTGCTGGAGGTGGCCACCGCGACCCGGGCCTGGTTGTAGTCGACGCCGTTCTCCCAGTGCATCCAGAGCACGTACTGGCCGGTGCCGGCGTTGTAGATCACCTTGGGGCGTTCGATGTTCGCCGTCGCCAGTTCGCCGGCCGAGGACTGGGTGAGCACGTTGTTGCGGAACTCCCAGGTGCGCAGGTCGGTCGAGCGGTAGACCGACACGTACCGGAAGGTGTTGTTGTCGTTGCGGTTCTCGCCGAACCAGTAGTAGTAGTCGCCCACCTTGATCATGCCGCCGCCGTGGGCGTGCACGCCGGCGCCGCTGGTGTCGGTGAACTGCGTGCCGTTGACCACGGTGACGGGTGCGGCCCGCGCGGCGGGGGCGGTGAGAGTCAGCGGGGCGAGCACGGCCGCGCAGGCGGCGAGGGCGAGGGCGATCCGACGGAGGGTGGTGGGGTGGGGCGCGGCAGGCATGGCCGCCTCCTCGTGCGGTGGACGTGGGGTGCCCGCCGGGACGTGCGGGACCTTCTCGTGAGCCTCACGATAAGCCGATCCGCCGACACATGCCCATACTTCAATGTGATAGATGTCGATATACGGTGGGTGTGTGGGAGATCCGCGCCACATCGTCGGTTGGGGTGGTCGTCGCGCTTGTCGAGATCGTTATGCGTGATCTACGTCACATTGTGAACCCTTCTCGCGGTGTCCGGCACGGAAGGCACGTTCCGGGCGGAATCCCTTTTCCGTGCCCCACATTTCGCCGCCGAAGCCCTCGCGGTCGGCCGGTGGGTGGTGCGGCGGATCGCGCTTCGCCACGGAACGTAGCCGTCTCTCTCCTGCGCGTGTTCGGCCGGGGTTCGTTGCCGTCCGACAACGAGCGCCTCGGTTTGTGCCGCTCACTACCCTGACCGATGATCCAGTGCCTGGGTACCGTCGACAGCGATAAGGGCTTCAGATGAGCAACAGTCACCCTCCGTACGGAGAACAGCCGGATCCGAACGTCACCCCGTGGAGCGGGCCACCGGCCCCGCCCGCCGGCTACCCGGCGTACGGCCAGCCCGGTCAGGCCCCGCAGTACGGTCAGGCTCCGCAGTTCGGCCAGGCCCCGCAGTTCGGTGTTCCCGTGCCGCCGCAGAAGTCGAACCGGGGCCTGGTCATCGGCCTCATCATCGGCGCGGTGGTCCTCATCCTCGCGCTCTGCGGTGCCGGCATCGGGCTCGCCCTGGTCAACGACGACGACGAGCCCGACCCGACGCCGACGCCGAGCGCGACCGCCGCCAACCCGGGGCCCGGCACGGACACCACGTCCACCCCGCAGCCGTCCGAGCCGCCCACTGAGCAGCCGAACAACAACAACAACGCGGTGACCGCGCGCTACTCCAGCGACATGTCCGCGGTCTGCGACGGCAGCCCGATCCTCAACGCGGCCACCTACAGCGGCCCGGCCACCGCCAAGGCGTACGTCTTCTCGAACAACCCCGAGCGGCCGTCGTTCTGGTCGTCGAAGATCGTCGGCTCCGACAAGCGCTACTACGCCAAGTCGGCCGACTTCACCACCGTCTCGGTGGTCGGCTGCTTGTCGATGGTCCCGGGCAGCGAGGGCGCGCCCAAGCAGTGCGACTACAAGGCGAGCGACGGCAAGAACGTCACCGTCTCCTACATCTCGTCGCGCTACCAGCTGACCTTCTACGCCGCGAAGACCGCGGAGAAGATCGGCGACGGCGGGGTCGTCAACGCCCCGGCGACCCGGTGCCCGAGCTTCATCTCGTACAACAAGACGACGATGAAGGCGTACGCGGCCCCGGACAGCGGCACCATCGAGGCCGCGTTGGACAAGTTCCTGTCCTGACCGGCTCCTGGCGGCGGTGCCGGGGTGGGAGGATTCCTCCCACCCCCGGCCTTCCGCCTTCCGCCGCCCGATCAGGTGTTGACCGGCCGGCGGGCGATCAGCAGCACGTGCGTGACCGGCCAGTCCAGCGGGGTCCCGTCCACCGTCGACAGCGCCGCGGTCGGCGCGAGCCGGTGGGTGACGATCCAGTCGTTGCGGTACGGGCCGCTGGCCGGGTCGACCTCGAACCCCACGTCGGCCAGCAGGGCCTTCCAGTCGGCCCACTCCAGCCCGCAGAACTCCTCCTGCGTCTCGGACAACCAGTTGTCGGTGTAGTCCTTGCGGGTGAGGAAGTCCATCGCCGCGCCGAGCGGCAGCTCGACCACCGCGCCGGTGCCGTCGTCGACCGGGCGGTAGCCGAACGGGAACCGGTAGTCGACGGCGAACTGGTCCAGCCGGGCCCGCGTCGACAGCCCGGCGAGGTGCGCGGCCACCTGGTCGGTCGGCAGTGACGCCAGATCCTCGCGGGGCTGTGCCGGGTTCGTCCCGTCGGTAGTCGACAGCCGCAGCCGTACCGTCAGGTCCCGGCCGTCCGGCCCGCACACGTCGCTGTTGATCCACACCCCGCCGGGCACCGTGTGGTCGTAGATGGCCTGCACGAACCGGCGCAGCGACGCCATCCGGTCGCCGTACGACCAGATCTCGTGGGTCAGCGCGAAGGTCATCGTGGTGTCCACCGAGCGGGGCGCGAACACCGCCCCGCCGAGCACGTTGCGACGGTAGAAGAAGACGTTCGGGTTGGCGAAGACCCCCTGCGCCTTCTTGTGCACGCACTCCTCGAACAGGTGCCGGGCCACCTCGACCCCGATCAGGTCGCTCTCCCGCAGCGCCGGCTCCCGGTCGGCCAGCTCCAGCACCGCGCCCGCGCCGCAGCCGACGTCGACAATCCGGCCGGGCCGCACGTGCTCGCGCACCGCCGTCCACTTGCGCTGCGCCGCGTCGGCGAACGCCTCGGCGTACGTCCGGTAGTCGCGGGTGGCGGTCAGCCCGCCCTCGTCCCCGACCACCGGATCGTTGACCACCGAACGGACCAGGTCGTCGAGCCGGTAGCGGGCGTAGACGTCGAGGGTCGCCGGGTGGGCCAGCTCCCGCCACGACGGGTCGTCGGCGGCCAGCCGCAGCAGCACGTCCCAGGGCCGGGCGGGAGGCGGGTCGACGTCGGCCTCCACCCCGGCGATCGGGAAGCCCAGCCGGGCGTACATGGCGGCGACCTGCGGCGTCGAACAGGCGACCACGGTGTTCGCCGGGGTCAGCTCCAGGCCGGCGGTGGCCGCCACGTTCTTGAGCGTCACCTCGGCGAACCGGTCGGTCTCGGCGGTGTCGAAGACCGGCACCACCACCGACCGCAGGCCGGCCAGCACGCTGAACCGTTCGATCGCCGCCTCCCGCCGGTGGTAGGGGACCGGGTTGCGGCGGGTGTTCTCGTGGTTGGCCGAGGTGACCGCCCACACCACGGTCACCCCGTCGTCGCCGGCGGCCCGGTCGCCGTCCGGGGTGTCGTGGTGACGGGTGATGGCGAGCCGGTGCAGATAGTCGGCCTGGAACCGGGTCAGCAGGTGATGTCGGCCGGGAAACAGCAGGTAGCGGGGCATCCACCGTTCCTATCCGACGGGTGGTTCCCGGCGTCGCGCGGGGTGCCGGGTGCGTCCGGCGACCGGGCCGCCGGAACGGCCGGGGCGGGCACCGTACGGTGCCCGCCCCCGGCCGGTCGGGGTCAGCCCACCAGCGAGCGCAGCGGGACCTGCTCGGCCCGCAGGGTCCGCACCAGGTCACCCAGGAACGGGTGCTCGTCGATCTGGAGACCCGCCGGGTTGGGGATCACCAGGTACGCCGAGCCGTCCGCCACGGTGACCCGCGCGGTGTCGGTGTACCGCTCGACGACCGCCTCGGTACGGGCCAGGTCACCGGCGGCCACCTGGAGGGTGAACGGCCGCCACTCGCCGCCCAGGTTCTCGGGGACCGGGGTGGCCGCCGCGGCAGCGCGGGCCGGGTCGACCTGGACCGGCGACGCGGTCCGTGCCGCCGTGCCGCCGGCCGGGTACAGCAGCGCGTTGGCCACCAGGTGCAGGCCACTCTCGTTGTACGCCCGGAACAGCGGGTTGAACGCGAACAGCACCGCCCGGCCGGCGCCGGTCGGCTCGTCCACCACCGCGACAGTGCCCTTGAGGGCGTCACCCTGCACCGTGTAGCCGTTGGCCCAGAAGGTGTCCCCGCTCGGGTAGCGCAGCACGTTGCGGCCGGTGCTGCTCGGGGTGAGGATCGGGTCGTTGTTGTTGAACTCGAAGTCCTCCGCCGGCCGACCCAGCCCGACCGGGCTCTCGGCGTCCACGTCGACCCGCAGGTGCGAGCCGATCACCGTGTAGCCGGTCGGCTTCGGCTTCTCGGTGGTCGAGGTGAGACCGGCGGCGCGGGCCATCCGGGTGCCCTCGTTGCGCAGGCCCAGGTAGGTGTGACCCTGGGCGATCCAGTTGCGCAGGTTGGCCTGCCCGGTCGCGGTCAGCCCACCTGTCGCGTTGCTGCCGTCCGGCACCAGCAGCACCGTGCGGCCGGTGAAGGCGGGGGTGTTGTCGTTGATGTCGGCGGTGGTGACCGGGGTGAGGTCCAGGCCCCACCGCTTGCCCAGCACGTACCGGGCCTCGCCGTGCGAGCCGGAGGTGGTGGAGATGCCGGTGCCCTGGAACAGGCCGACGTCCGGCCGGCTGATCGGGGTGCCGACGGCCGCCGTGGTGTACGGGGTGAGCGTGACGCCCAGCTTCTTGGCCACGGTGTTCAGCTCCGGCGTCAACGCGCCGGCCGGCATCCCCACCTGGCCGCTGTCGAGGTCCCGGACGAGCTGCACGTCCCGGCCCAGCAGGGTGAAGGTGAACTCGGCCGCGGCGGCGGAGTCCAGCTCGTAGGTGTAGGAGCCCTTCAGCGGCGGCGCGGCCAGGATCTTGCCGCCACCGGTGTTCTGGATCTTGTCGATCAGCTCCGCGTTGGGCTTGACGTCCGCGCCGGTGTAGACGGCGTTCACGCCCATCAGCAGCGGGTTGCTCCATGACGACACGTCGTAGAAGTACGGGAACGGCGTGTACGGGTCCTCACCCATGATCGCCTGGATCCAGTGCTTCTGGGGCTGGTTCATCGGAATCCAGTACGACCCGACCGGCACGGTCAGGTTGGTCGCCGACCGGCCGCCGAAGAGCTTGGCGGTGGGCAGCTTGACGGCCTTCTTCACCTGGTAGACCTCGACGTCCATCCGGCGCAGCCGTTCGACGAGCTGGCGGGCGTCGGCGAGCTGCCGGTCGGGCAGCAGGAAGTACGACCGGACGGTCTGCGCCGGCACCGGGAACTGCACGGTGTTGGTCGGCTGGACCACCTCGTTGGGCTCCAGCGTGCCGGCCCGGCCCTGGGCGAGGGCGTCCTTCCAGACCTTGAACCAGCCGTCGAGCACCTCAGACTTGTGCGCCGCGGCCCAGCCCAGCGTCGACCACTGGGTGTGGAACTGCTGCTGCACCCGGTCGGCCACCGCCGACGAGCTGCCCTTCTCGAAGGTCATGCCGGCGGCACCGAAGCCGGCGGCCGGCACCGTGTCGCCGTACCCCATGAAGAACAGGTCGTAGGTGGAGTAGTTGAAGTAGCACTCGGTGGTCACCGCGCCGCCGCACGCGCCGTTGTAGCCGAAGCCGGCCTTGTTGGCCTCGCCGATCCGGTTGATCCAGTCGACCGCCTCGCCGGAGATCTCGTGGTGGATCGGGTCGGCGTTGGGCGGGAAGAAGTACTGCCGGCCGCCCATCTCGTGCGCGTCGATGAAGACCTGCGGCGGGTACTTGCGCATCAGTTCGAGCTTGCCGTCGGTCTCCTGCTGGGTCCGGGCGAACCAGTCCCGGTTCATGTCGAAGCCGTACTCGTTCTGCCGGCGGTTGGCGTCGCGGCCGTCCGGGTTCTGCGTCGGCACGATGACCGTGATCAGGTTGTCGTTGCGCTGCTGGACCTCGCAGGAGAGCCCGGAGGCCAGCTCGTACAGCGTCTTGAGGGCGGCGTCGGTGCCGCTCTTCTCGCCGCCGTGCACGTTGGCGGTGACCCAGACGATGGCCGGGGCCGCCTCGGCGATCTCGCCTGCCTGCTGCTGGTTGACCGTCCGGGGGTCGCGCAGCGAGCGGACGTCCTCGGCGATGCCCTTGAGCACGGCCGGCCGTACGTTGCGCTCGTTCGACACGATCGCGTACGGCAGCGGCTGGCCGAGCACGCTGGTGCCCAGCACGCCGGTGACGACCCGCTTGGAGGCGGTGTCCACGGCGTCGAGGTAGCCCCGCACCTCCTCGTTGGTGACCACCCGTTCCTGGCCGGTGCCGAGCGGGAAGCCGAGGAAGCTCTCCGGGCTGGGCACCGAGGCCAGTCGGTCGGTGGGATCGGTACCACAGGTCGTCGGCGGTGCCGCGGCGGCCGAGGGCCCGGCCACCAGGGAGGTCATTCCGGCCAGTAGTACGATTGCGGTGGCGCCCGCCAACCGTCTGCGGGAATGCAATGTGGAGCGGAGTCCGGCAGTTCGCATGGGTGTCCCGTTTCCCTTCCCGGGAAATGAATCAAGGGTGCCCGGAGCGTATGACCTGCGCTTTCGGCTGGTCAAGATTCACAACCGGGGGCTGGTACGCGATTCGCCAATTGCCCCACACCCGCTCGAACGCGGGCGTTTGGTGGCGAGTGCCGGCGTCCATCATGGACCCCGGCCACCGGATGGGCCCTGCCGTACCCCTGCTGATATTCAACGTCGTCGACCCGCTGGGGCCGGGTCCCGGCCCGCCGCCGGCGGGCCGGGACCGGACGGTCAGCGCACCCGGACGAACACCGGGTTGGAGTAGAACCACAGGTCGCTCCACGGGCTCTCCAGCCCGTCGGCCAGCGGCTCGGCCTCGTCGGTGCTGGTGCCGCGCACCCGCAGGTAGCTGTCGGTCCCGACGTCGCGCAGGGTGTGCCTGATGACGTACTGCGCGCCCTGCTGCCGCCAGTCGCGCGGACCGAACCGGGCCACCACGGCGGTGGTGGGGTTGGTGTCGGCGTCCCGGTCGACGCTCAGGCCGGTCACCCGGCCGACGATCAGGTCGACCCGGCGGACCTGCGGCCGGTCGCCGTTGGCGTTCGTGCCGGCCGGTGGCCGGAACCTGATCTCGACGTCCACGTCGGTGCGGTCGCGGCGGCTGACGGTGACGGTCTCCCCCGAGCCGGCCGAGCGGCCCTGGCTGCTGGCGGTGACGTCGAGCCGGGTGATCAGATCACCGGTGGTGACGAAGATCCGCCCGTGCCGCAGCCCGTCCATGATGTCGTGGTACTCCTGCCGGGCCAGCACGTAGGTCTTGCTGTACTCGCCCGGCCAGAAGTCGGTGCCGCCCCGGGTCCAGTGCACGTGCGAGTCGGAGGTCGCCGTGATCCACCAGCGTCGGCCCTCGCCGAGCAGCGCGTCCCACAGCCCGCCGACCCGGGCGGTCGCCTGGTCGTAGCCGCCGTAGGTGGGGTGGTTGCCGTAGCCGCCGCGCGCGCTGCCGTTGAGCGGGCCCGCCTGGTGGCCCGGGGCGCCCTCGAAGCCGACGTACACGTCCGGGGCCACGTCGTTGCCGTTGCGGAACTCGTGCGGGAGGTCCTGCCCGTGCACCCCGAGCCCGGTCGCCGAGCGGGAGGTGTGGTGGGCGATCACCAGCGGCCTGTGCGGCATGGTCCGGGCCACCCGGAGGAACTCCACCATCCTGGCCTCGGTGTCGCGGCCCGGGTCGGCCGGGAACGGGTCCCGCTTGGCGAACCGGCTCTCCAACTCGAAGAGCTGCTTCGCCTCGTCGGCGTGCCGGGGAATCATCAGGGTGTGGTGGTCCATCGCCGGGGCGTCGAACTCCATTCCCCAGAACTGCAACACCTCGGGCACCAGCCGGCGGGACCGCAGCAGATCGGGGTACGCCTGCTCCAGGTTCACCTTCGAGTGGGTGGGTCCACCGTGGTCGGTGCACATCGCCCAGGTCAGCCCGAAGTTCTTCGCCATGATCGCATTGGTGACGATCGGATAGACCGCGTCGGCGCCCTTGCGGAACGTCGGCGGGTTCGTCGAGGTGTCGAAGTCCCCGCTGTACTCGGAATGGATGTGGTGGTCGCCGGCCCGCCAGATCCGGTTGTCGGCCCGGCCCGAGCCGGCCGTCGCCTGATCCTGCCGGTCCGGGGCGGCGTGGGCCGCCTCGACGCCCACGAACGGGCCGGCGGCGGCGAGCGTCGCGCCGACGCCCGCGTACTTCACCAGTTGGCGGCGTGACAGTTGACCGCCTGTGGCGTCCTCGGAATCCCTGTGCTGCACTGCGGAGCCCTCCACGTGATCCGGGTGTCGACCGTGTCGGTGACGAAGCCTCCGAGAGGCGGGTGAACGGCCGCTGCACGGCGCGCGGGGGGCGGGTGAACGACGGCCGGCCAGCGCCGCCGCACCATCGGCCGGCTGCTGACCGGCCCGCCCCGCGCCCCCGGCCCCGGCTGCCGGCCCGCGTCGCCTCCCATGGGCGGGATATCCATGCGAATGCATTGACTACTCATCGGCGAGAAAGGGATCTCATTGACCTGTTGCTATGTCGCAACTAGTATTCGGTGCGCAGACGGTCAACGGGGAGCGGTCGCGGTATCCACATCGAATGCATGTCCGGTGTCGCCCGGCCGATTCGTCAAGCTCCTGGCGAAGACACTCCGGACCAATTCCCCGCCACGTATTCCACGACCCGATCCCCGGACCACGGGGGCGGGTCGTCGTGTCGCGTGCGCGGGGGTCACCGGGAGGTGGCATCGACTCCCGGCACGTACCGGTCAGGACCGACCACGCCGAGAGGAACCCACTCCATGCGCGCTGACCCGATCCGCCGCCGCCCCCCGGGCCCGGCGCTGCCCCTGCTCGCCGCGGTGGCCACGATCGTCCTGCTGGTCGCGGGGACCCCGAGCCACCTGGCCGGTGTCCACCTCGCCGCCGCGGTGGACATCACCGACACCCCCGGCACGATCACCGACCAGTGGTCCACCACCGGCGACGAGGGCATCGAGAAGGTCATCGACAACACGCCCTACCGCAAGTACTTCACCTACAGCGGCGCCGGCTGGATCCAGTTCGAGGCGACCACGGCGGCCGTGGTGACCAGCTACGCCGTCACCTCCGCCAACGACTGGCCCGACCGCAACCCGCGTAACTGGGTCTTCGAAGCCTCCGCCACCGGCAGCAGCTGGACACCGCTGGACACCCAGAGCAACCAGACATTCATCACCGGCTTCCACCGCAACACCTACTCGTTCGGCAACATCACCGCCTACCGGTACTACCGGCTGCGGGTGACCGCCACCAACGGGTCGGTCAACATGCAGATCGGCGAGTGGCAGATCTACGGGACCACCACCGCCACCACCCCGGCGCCGGCGGCGCCCACCGGCCTGCTCGCCACCGCGGCCACCGACCAGATCCGGCTCACCTGGACCGACAACACCCGGTGGGAGACGGCCTACCGGCTGGAACGCTCGACCAACGGCACCACCTGGAGCACCGCGTACGTGCTGCCGGCCAGCACGACGAAGTTCCACAACCTGAAACTGCCGGCGGGCACCCACTACTACTACCGGTTGCGGGCCGAGGGGGTGGCCGGCAACTCCGGCTACGCCACCGCCGACACCACCACCCTCAGCGCCACCCCGGCCACGACCTGGACCGAGACCTGGCACGCCCCCAACGAGACGCTCACCCGCTACTACTACGACGCCAACGTGGCCATCTACCGTGATCCGGGACTGGCCTCGACCGACCTGACCTGGGTGAAGGACTACGCCAAACAGATCTGGGAGTACGTCCAGGCCAACTACGGCAACCTCAGCGGCCAGCGGCTGTACGAGGTGCTGCACGACGATGCGGGATCGGGCGGGTTCGCGTTGAGCCAGTTCGACCCCAACACGGCATTCCGCGACGTCAACGACATGAGCGGCGGCGGCTGGGGAAACACCGACCTCAACGAGGACGTGATCTCCCACGAGATGAACCACACCGTGGAGTTCACCGCGTTCGGGGTGAACGGCTCACCCGCGTACGCCCTCTGGGGCGACAGCAAGTGGGCCGAGATCTTCCAGTACGACTGCTACGTCGGTACCGGCCGGACCACCGACGCCACCCGCTGGAAGAACGCGAAGCTGCTCACCTCGGACAACTTCCCCGTCGCCAACACCTACTGGTTCCGGGACTGGTTCTACCCGATCTACCAGAACTACGGCGGCAAGGTCGTGCTCAACACGTTCTTCCAGCTGCTGTCCCAGAACTTCCACCAGTTCGACGGCGTCTACGCCCGGGACCTCAACTGGGGGGAGTTCGTGCACTTCTGGAGCGGCGCGGCCGGCGTCAGCCTCAAGCCACTGGCCACCACCGCCTTCGGCGGCTGGCCCGCCGACTGGCAGGCGCAGTTCGTCCAGGCGCAGGCCGACTACCCGGCCGTGACGTACACCCCGTGACCCGGCCCTGACCCCCACCCCGGCGACCCGGGCCGCTGGTGCCGCCACCGCGCCTGCGGTGGCGGCACCAGCGGGGCGACCAGGCGTCGGGCCGCACCACCAGCGGTCCGGCCCGGCGGCCGGTCCTCAGCCGCCGAGCAGCACCGAAACCGCCTCCCCGGTGCCCGGATGGGCGAGCAGCAGTGTCGTCGCCGCCGAGCCCGCCGGGGCGTCGACCGGCTCCGCCCAACCGCCGTCGCAGCCCAGCAACCCGGCGACCGCGTCCACCGCCACCGGATGCGCGGCGAGCAGGCCGTGCACCTGCCCCGTCGGCAGGCCCGGACGGGCCGCCGCAGCGGGCCCGGGCGGCGGTCCCAGCCACGGCGGCACCCAGGTGTCCAACTCGGGCAGCGTCCCCGGGAAGGTGCGTGCGGCCTCCCGCACCAGCAGCGGCACCAGCTCCGGGCCGTGCTCGCGCAGGGTGGTGACCAGCGTGGGCAGCCAGGGCAGCAGCACCGGGTCGGGCAACCGGGCGAAGGCGGTGGACATCGTCTCCACCACGAACGGCGCGAGCCCCGGCACCGGTTCCAGCGCGTGCACGAAACCGGAGAGGTACTTCGGGAACGCCGGCACCACCAGCGGGTTACCCAGCAGGTCGGCGCAGCGCTGCCGCAACTCGGCCAGCGGCAGCAGGCCGAGCTGGTGCCGCGCCGCCCAGAGCAGGGCGACCTTGGCCGGGCTCTCGGGATGCGACTGGGCCACCGCGAGTTCGAGCTGGGACCTGTCGCAGCCCAGCGACAGCGCCAGGCTCTCCATGCTGAACAGGAAGCCGAGCATCGCCCCGACCTGCCGGACCCCGGTCTCCTCCTCGACGAACGCGGTCGGCAGCAGGGTGCAGTAGTGCGCGTACCCGACCGTCACGAACGCCGCGCACCAGGCCGGCAGGGCCGGCACGGTGGCCCGATGGTGGGCCAGCAACCTGCGGATGCGCCGCAGCACGTCCGGCGCGTCGTCGACGGTCCGCTCGGCCGCCAGCAGCTCCACGGCCCGCGCGCCCAACTCGTCGACCAGCCGGGGGCTGTCCAGCAACCGGATGGCATCCTCCACGGCGGCGAGGGCACCGGCTGCCGTGGCCTCGGGGCCCCGGACCGACCGCCGCAGCCGCTGTTCCAGCACCTGCTCGACGGTCACCGCCTCGTAGCCCAGCTCGATCAGTGCCCGCTGGTGCCGGCCCAACGCCAGGTCCCAGCTCTCCTGGATCGACCGGTGCCCCAACCGGCGCTCACCCATGATCGGGCGGACCGCGTCGCCGGGCAGCAGGTGCCGCAGCATCCACAGCAGATCCGAGCAGCCGGCCAGCTCCGGGGTGGCGTGCAGGTCGAGCAGAGCCCGTTGGATGGTGCGTTTCTCCAGGTCCAGGCCGAGGGGTTGGAGCCGGTCGAGCACGTCGCGGGCCAGCGGCGGCAGGGCGTCGTAGCCGACCTGCCCGATCCGGTCCCCGCCGAGCAGGATCTCGCAGAGCCGCCGCACGTCCCGCCGCCCCGGCACGACGTCCTTCTCGATGCAGGTCACCGCCGCGTCGGCGAAGTCGTACGGGGTGGGCCGGGCCCGGTTGCGCAACCCGGCCAGCAGGATCGAGGTCTCGAACACCGCGATCGCGTCGGCCGTGCTGGCCAGGTACCCGTTGCGGCGGGCCAACCGGACGATGTCCACGCACCAGCCGCGCAGCTCCGCCTCGTCCAGCCCGTCCAGCGGCGGTGGCGCGGCGAGGAACCCGGTGAGCCGGTCGGCGACCGGACCGGCCGGCCCGGCGGCCGGCGGGACGGCCTTCCGCCGGCCCCGGCCGCCCTTGCCGCCCCGTTGACCGTCGAGCCGGTACGGCGTCAGGCCCGACCGGCCGACCGCCTGCGTCCAGTTCGCGGCGGCGATCGACACCGACCCCGGGGCCAGCCCGAACTGTGCCTCGATGGCCGAGTGGCTCGACGGGATCAGCCCGTACCGCCACCGGGTGCCGGTGCGGGGGGTGATCGCGAAGTCCGGGGCGGGGGAGTCTAGCCCGAACTGCTCGACCCGGCTGGCGGCGTGGAACGCGCCGCACACGTAGAGGCAGTCCGCCGGGTCGGCCCCGGACGCGGCGAGGTGCTCCCGCATCCGGGTCCACATGTAGCGTTCCCGGTCCTCGTCGCGGTCGGTACGGTCCGACCCGGCCGGCCGCAGCCGACGGAACAGGCTGCCAATCAGCACCATCACCTGCCGGTAGGTGTCGTGGTCGGCGTCGGCGAGGGGCCGTTCGACGTACTGGTCCCACCACTCCGACCAGTGCCGCACCTTGCCGTGGTGCAGCAGGTACGCCTCCAACTCGGCGAACCGGGGCCGCAGGTCGCCGATCTCCACGCCGACCGCGTCGCCGTGCAACGCCGTCTGCTCACCGGCCTCGCCGGCCGCCGCCTCCGCCGGCGCGGTGTCGGCCGGCGCGTCGGTGGCCGCCCCGGCGTCGCCGCGCGGCGACCACTGGAAGACGTGGTCGGTGGAACGGTCCACCAGCACCAGTTCCACCCCGGGCGTCTCCAGCGCGTACGCGATCGCCTGGTACTCGGCGGACGCCTCGGTGACCGGGGCGACGACACTCAGCGGCCCCCACTCGGCGGGGAAACCGTCCAGCTCGGAGGCGAACGCCTGCAACGCCACCGGCAGCCGGCAGTTGCGCAGCTCACCCAGGAGCGGCTGGAGATCCTCGCACAGCTCCAGATAGATCACCTTGGGCTGCTTGTGCCGCAGCCGGCGTGCCATCGCCAGCGCCGAGGCCGGCGAGTGGTGACAGACCGGGAAGATCTCCAACCGTTCGCCCAACGCCCGGTCGACGTCGTCGACAATGCCGGCGAGGATGCCGGCCAGCGCGTCGGCGGAACCGGCGAACGTGGCAGCCGCGTCGGTGAGCTGCTCGCGCAGCGCCCCGAACGGTCCGGCGGTCACCCCGCCGGAACCGGCGTCGCCGACGGCGGTCGCGGGCCGGGTGACACCGGGCGGCGCGGCGGTGCCGGTGTGGGCGGTGGTCACGACAGCGAGGCGATCGCCTGGCGACCGCCGTCGAGGAAGCCGGCCCAGCCCTCGCCGTGCTGCTTGGCCCGGGGCTCCACCACGCCGTGCAGGTACTTGTTGAGGATCGCCAGGTCCTCCGGGCTGCGCCGGGCCAGCGACCCCATCAGCGAGGCGGCCAGCGTCTCCACCCGCAGGGCCCGGTCGCCGAAGAACTGGCTGTGCAGGATGGCGTCCTCCAGCACCCCGATCTGCTCGGCGGTGGACAGCGCCGACTCCAGCTTCTCGTCGTCGCTGGTCGCCGACGCGGCGGCGGCCCGCAGGTCGGCGAAGCTCTGCAACAGGATGTCCAGCAGGGTGGGCGGCACGTCCAGTTCGATACGGTGCCGGCGCAGCAGTTCCTCGGTGCGGAACCGGACGATCTCCGCCTCGCTGCGCTTGTTGGTGACCACCGGGATGCGGACGAAGTTGAACCGGCGCTTCAACGCCGACGACAGGTCGTTGACGCCCCGGTCCCGGCTGTTCGCGGTGGCGATGATCGAGAAACCGGGCTGGGCGAAGACGATGTTGTCGTCGTTCAACTCGGGGATGGAGACGTACTTCTCCGACAGGATGGAGATCAGCGCGTCCTGCACGTCGCTGGTGGACCGGGTCAGCTCCTCGAAGCGGCCCACGACGCCCTGTTCCATCGCCGTCATGATCGGCGACGGGATCATCGACTCGCGGGACTGCCCCTTGGCGATGACCATCGAGACGTTCCACGAGTACTTGATGTGGTCCTCGGTGGTGCCGGCGGTGCCCTGTACCACCAGGGTGGAGTTGCGGCAGATCGCGGCGGCCAGCAGCTCGGCCAGCCAGCTCTTGCCGGTGCCGGGGTCACCGATGAGCAGCAGGCCCCGGTCCGACGCCAGGGTCACGATGCTGCGTTCGACGAAACTGCCGTCACCGAACCACTTCTGCGGGATCTCCCGCTCCAGACCGTCGGCCCGTTCCGAGCCGAGGACGAACAGCCGCACCATGCGCGGGCTCAACCGCCACGAGAACGGCTTCGGGCCGGTGTCGACCGACTCCAGGTAGTCGAGTTCGTCGGCGTACTTGACCTCGGCGGGGGCACGCAACATCTCGGACATGAGGGGTGATTCTCCTAGGTGAGGAAGCTCTTGAGCTCGAAGACGAGTTTGCGGATGTGACCGGAGAGCACCGGGGTGCCCAGGTCCTTGAGGCGCTGCCGGAACCAGGGGTTGACGCTCTGCTGACCGGAACTGCTGACCGAGCCGACCGGGATGAACCGCACCCCGGAGCGGTGCACCGCCTCGATGCCGTCGAACAACGGCTGGGAGCGGTCGAACTCGTAGAAGTCCGAGATCCACACCAGCACCGTGTTGCGCGGCTCGACGATCTTGGGGCGGGCCATCGCCATCGCCACCGGCCCGTCGTTGCCGCCGCCGAGCTTGGTGCGCAGCAGCACCTCGAAGGGGTCGTGCACCCACGGGGTCAGGTCCAGCGCCCGGGTGTCGTACGCGATCAGGTGCACGTCCACCTTGGGCAGCCCGGCGAAGATCGAGGCGAGGATGGTGCAGTTGACCATCGAGTCGACCATCGACCCGGACTGGTCCACCACCACGATCAGCCGCGACGGGGTGGTCTTGCGGGCGGTCTGCCGGTAGTAGAGCCGGTCGACGTAGAGGCGTTCGTCCTCCGGGCTCCAGTTGGTGAGGTTCTGCCAGATGGTGCGGTCGAGGTCGAGGTTGCGGAACACCCGCTTCGGCGGCACCGACCGGTCGATCGTGCCGACGGTGGTCTGCTCGACCTGGGTCCGCAGCACCTCGGCGACCTCGTCGACGTACCGCCGGATCAGCGACTTCGCGTTGGCCAGCGCCACCCCGGACAGGTTGGACTTGTCCCGCAGCAGTTGCTCGATCAGCGACATGCTGGGGGTGAGCTGGGCGGCCAGCTTCGGGTCGGCCAGCACCTCGCGCAGGTGCATCCGGCGGACCAGGTCGCCCTCCAGGCCGGTGAGGGTGGCGCCCAGCCCGCCGCCCTGCCGACGCAGTTCCTCAGGCGTGGTGCCGAGCGCCTGGGCGAACCAGCCGGCGTCGGCCTGCCAGCGGGCCAGCTGGCCGGCGCTGACCGGCCCGGACCCGGTGCCGAAGACGTTGAGCAGCAGCTTCGACACCAGTGCCGCCCGGCGCACCTCGGCCTCGCCGGGCCGGTGGGTCCCGACGTCGGGATCGTCCGGGGCGTCGGCCGGGTCGGGGGCGAGCAGACCGCGGAACTCGTCGGCGAGCGCGGGGAAACGCTGCACGACGGTGTCCACCGACACGGTCGGGTCCAGCAGCACGGCGGGCAGGCCGAGGTCGTCGACCACGGCCACGCTCGCCGCCTCCAGCGTGGGCTGTTCGTCGGGGTCGAAGAGCCGCCCCAGCAGCCGCCAGTAGAGCACCTGCCGTCGGTTGGCGGCAGCGAGGTCACCCGGGGTGACCGCATCGCCCGGGGGCACGGTGTCACCCGGGGGCAGGGCGCCGGTCGTCGGGGTCGGGTCGTTCATCGGCGCAGCAACCGTCCCGCGCGTTCGCGCAGCACGGCCACGGCGTCGCCCGCCCTGGCCTCGGCCTTCGCCACCTTCGGGTCGGTCACCCCGTCGGCCCAGTCGCCGTTGTGCGCCTCGACCGGCCGGCGCTTGACGGTGGCCTGCACCGCCAGCGGCTGCACCAGCCACCGGCCGCCGTCGAAACGGGCCAGGCCCAGGCAGGACGACGAGGCGGCGACCAGCGCCGGGGTGAGCGGCCCGCCGGCCGGCAGCCGGTCCAGGGCGACCGCGAGGCGCTGCCCGTCGAGGTCGACGGTCGCCCCGCCGTCGTGCACGGTGTAACCCTCCAGCAGCACCGGCTCGGCGATCGCCGCCGGATGCCGGTCCAGCGGTGCGGTGGCCGCCGCCGTCGCCGTGCCCAGCAGCACCCGGGCGGTGGCGAACGGGTCGGCGGGCTCGCCGGCCTGCGCCCGCTCGTCGACCCAGTGCAGGTCGCCGCCGTGCGCCGGCAGGTCGGTCACGGTCAGTGCCCGCCGCTGCGCGATCGCGGTGAGCAGCACGGGGTACGCCGACAGCAGCCGCCACACCGCCGGGCCACCGATCGTGGCGACCTTCGCCGCGCCCACCGCCACCCGGACCAGCCGGGCCGGGCCGGCGTCGGCCGGTTCGAGGATCGCGTGCAACTGCACCTGGACGGCGGTCTCGTGCTCGTGGACGTCGACCCCGAGCGGCAGCAGCCGACCGGTGACCCGTCCGGCGTCGACCGCCGCGTCGGGCACCGGCCCGTCCTGGGCCAGCAGCACGCCACGGGCCCACAGGTCCGCCCAGCGGCGTACCGGCGGCTGCGCCATGGTGGCCACCGGCAACCCGGCCCGCAGCTCGGCGGCGAGCCCGTCGAGCAGCACCGCCAGCCGCCGCGCCCCCGGCTCGGCCAGCGCCGCCTCGACCGGCGTGCCGACGGCGGAGAGCAGTTCGTGGTCGATGCCCCGCCATCCGGCGAGGGCCGTCTCGTGCAGCCAGGACCGGGCGGCGGCGCGGGCGGGGGAGCCGCCGGCGGGCTCGCCGGCGGGTGCCGTCCACGCCGTGCGTTCCCGCCCGAGGGCGGCGTCGAACCGGGCGGTCAGGGCGTCGTGGGCCGCGCCCAGCAGCGCCGTGCGGGCACCGGCGAGGGCGGCCAGGTGCTCCTGCCCGGCGGAACCGGCGGTCACCTTGCCCACCGCCTCGGCCACCCGCTCACCCAGCGGCGTGCCCGCGACCGCACCGGCCAGCGCGGTCAGCGCGGTGGCGTCCGCCTCGCCGACCCGGGCGAAGCCCCGTAGCAGGGCCTCGTCGAATCCGGCGACCACGTCGTCGGCGTCGGCCAGCCCGGCGGGGGCGCTGCCGTGCAGCTGCGCCAGCTGCGTGCCGAGCATCAGCGACCTGCCCCGGTCGACGGGAACCAGTGCAGCTCGGGCAGCGCCGTGGTGCTGGTCGGGAGTTCGAGGTAGGCCAGGTGGCGCAGGAACCGGCTGAACACCACGGCGGCGGAGGTCGGCTCGTGCCGGGCGTCCAGCCGGGACAGCAGCTCGACCCCGGTCTGCGTGCCGTCACCGGCGTCCACCCGCAGGTAGCGGGCGACCCGGTCGACGCCGTACTGGAGGACGGCCTCGTCGGCGAGGGCCTCCAGGTGCTTGCAGGGCGCGCCACGCAGCCCGCCGCAGGGCCGGTTGTTGTTGGTGCTGCAGTGGTAGGCGTGGTCACCGGCGGTCACCGACGAGACGTACACCCGCTCGATGTCGGAACCGCTGGACACCACACCCTGTAACCGCCCGTCGGCCAGCTCGACGAAGGGCACCTTGGCCAGCTTGCGGGGCCGGGCCGGTGGCACCACCGCCACCACGCTCCGCCGCCGCCACGCGGCCTCGTCAGCGTCCGTCACCGCATGTCCTCCCACCCGCCGGCACACCGGCGTCGACCATGGTTGATGGCGTGCGCCGGCCGGGCCGGCGTCGCCGTGACCACAAGATCATGGCCCACGGGTACGACACTTCCACGGTCTCCCGTCGCCCCGTCCCGAGGTCCGACACGGGGCTGGTCTTCTACTCCAGCTACCCGACCGAGGTGGTCGGCCGGCAGGCCACGCCCGACGGCGTCTGCCGTCCCGTCCCGGCCGACGCGACCTGGCTGCTCGCCTGGAGCGGAGGCTTCCACTCCGTGTCCGGCTACCGGACGACCGACTGCACCGGCCCGGCCGCCGAACTCAACAACCTGCACAGCTGGCCGACGGGCCACCACCTGAGCTACCGCGCCGGCTGACCGCCGCCGTCGGCGGCCCCGCGACCATCCCCGACGGGCCGGGTTTCGTCGACGACCGGCTGGCGCAGGATGGTGCGTCTCCGGTCGGGTGCGACCCTGCGGAAGTCGCTCAGGTAGATCTCGTGGTGGGTGCCGGTCAGGCGGAGCCGGTGGGCGGGGACGAACTCGTCGTGCAGACGGGCGAGCACGGCGGCCTCGTCGTCGAAGGAGCCGACGTGCAGGGTCTGCACGCACCGCCCCTCCGTCAGCCGCTCCAGGCGGACGTCGTCCAGCCGCCCGGGTGGCCGCTTCGCCCCGACCTGCGCGACGGCGGCGGTGACCATGCCCGGCCCGATCCAGTCGGGGACCATGAGCATCAGCGTCCAGCGCCACCGCGACTTGTCCCGCGCCGTGGTGAAGGACGCCATGTCCTCGGCCCACCACAGGCCCTCAAGCGGCGGCACGACGTAGTCCCGCCCGAGTTCCCGCCCGCTGGCGAACTTCACCCGGTACGCGACGGGATAGAGCGCCTCGACCGCCCTGGTGAAGGCCGGCGCGGTATTGGGGTCGCCCCGACCGTCGATCATCAGGTACTGCATGTCGGGCACGTCAACCAGCCGGAACCGGCCCTTCTGCGCCCGGTAGGCGTCCAGGGTCCGCCGGAAGTCGACCTTCCCGTCGGCGGGATCCGTCACCGGCATCGGTCGACGCCGCCCGGGCAGTGGCCCGTCGACCCGGCACCGGACGGGACCGGACACCTCGTCATGCTCCCGACCCTCCCTCCCGGCAGTCCGTCGGCCGCTGGACGTCCGTGCCGCGACCGACCGACACTATGCCAGAGGAATTCCCGGGCAGCCGACCGGACGGCGTGTCTGGGATGCTGTGCCGCATGCCCGCCTTTCCGCCGACCTTCGCCGAAGCCGTCGTCGCCCAGCCGCTCCGTGCGCAGTTCGAGGCGTTCCTCGACGAGCACCGCGCCGCGCTCGACGGCTGCCTGGAGGGGTTGACCGAGGAACAGGCACGCCGGTCGCTGGTGCCCTCCCGGACCACGCTGCTGGGCCTGGTGAAACACGCGACCTTCGTGGAACGGGTCTGGTTCGACGAGGCCGTCACCGGTCGGTCGCGCGCCGAGCTGGGCATCCCCGCCGCGTCGGAGGAGTCGTTCGTGCTCGAGGCCGACGACACGATCGCCGGCGTACGGCATGCGTACCGGGAGGCCTGCGCGGCGTCCCGCCGGGCGGCGGTGACGCTGGACCTCGACGACGTCCTGTCCGGGCACCGGAGGGGACCGGTCCCGCTGCGGTGGGTGTATCTGCACGTGCTCCGCGAACTCGCCCAGCACTGCGGGCACGCCGACATCCTCCGCGAGCAGATCGTCGCCGGCTGACGGTGCGCGGTGCACGCCCCGACCGGGACGGGTGCCTGCCGCGGGTCGGGCGGCTCACGCCGGGACGGGATGGTTCGCCGCGAACCCCTCCCGGGTGAGGAACGCCAACTGCGCGCGCTTGTCGGGCATGTCGATCTCGTCGGCGAAGGTGAACCCCTCGCGTTCCAGCCGGCGCAGCGCGAACCGGTTGCGCACGTCGGGCTCGACCACGATCCGCAGCCGGGTGGGGTCGCGGAACAGGAACCGGGCCAGCGCCGGGCCGACCGCGTCGGTGAGCCCGCGCGGGGGCCGGCGGCCCGGGGCGAGCAGCAGGTGCATGCCGATGTCGCCGGGGCGTACCCGGTAGCGTTCCCCGACCGGGTCGGCCTCCGGCCGGTAGGTCTGGAACAGGCCCACCGGTGTGCCGTCCAACCCGATCAGGTACGCGTGGTGGGTGCTCAGGCCGTCGATGAACGTGTAGACCTCGCGTACCTCCTCGACGGTATACGACCCCATGCCCCAGAACGTCGCACGGGGCTCGGTCACCCAGCCGTGCAGCAGCGTGGCGTGGGCGGCCGGGTCGACCACGGTGAGGGTCAGCTCACCGAAGCCGGGGATCTGCTCGTGGTAGGCCACGGGGTCCTCGTCTCGGGGTGTGGTCAGGGTGCGCCAGTCGGTGCCGACGGGGATCAGCCCACCGGTGGCCCACAGCGGCAACTGGTCGGCGAAGTGCGGGTCGTCGGGGCGGCCGGACACGCCGAAGGGGACGATCCAGCGGCTCGCCGCCCGGTCGGTGAGGTCCCACACGTACCTGGCGACCGGCCCACGCCAGCACGCGTCGGAGATTCCGGGGACGCTGGAGGTGGCCAGCACGCAGTCGGTGTCACCGCCGAGCGTGGTGGCCGCCCGCATCGCGGCGACCCGTTCGGTGACCGCGTCGGACACCCCGAGGTGCAGCGGGTGCAGCAGGTGGCGCCGTCCCCAGGTCCCGGCCGGGTCGGCGGTGGCGACGTCCTGCAGGGCGGCGGCGGCGAGCGGTTCGACCTCGCCGCCGAGGCGGGACAGCCCGGCGACCACCCCCTCCACGGCGTGCCCGATGCGGGCCAGCGGGTCGGTCCACGGCGCGAAGAGGGGGTCGAAGCCGCCGGGGGAGTGCAGCGGCCCCAGCGCGGGGTGCGCGGCCAACCGGTGGACCAGCGCGGCCCGCCAGGCGGCGAACGCCCCGGCGTCGACGCTGTCGGCGGCCATCCGACCGTCCCATCCGGTCAGCCGCTCCCGCAGCCGCCTGGCGGGCGCGCTCAGCGGCGTCGGGTCGAGTCGGGCGAGCAGGTCCCGCAGGACCGTCGACCCACGCCGGGTGTCCATGTGGACGTCGGGGGCGGCGACGCCGTCGGCGAGCAGGTCACGGATGCGGCGGGCCCGGTGCGGCGGGGCGAAGTCGACACCGAGCGCGGCGGTGTCGTCGCGCCGGTCGTTGGCGCAGACCACCGGCTCGTCGACCTCGACGGGCTTGGCCGTGGCGTAGTCACCGCGCCACCGGTAGCGGGGGTCCCAGCCCGGCACCGGTTCCCGTCGGCACCTGTCGTCGCGCTCGGGCACCAGGCCGGCGACGAGCTGGTGCACCGTGCCGTGCCGGTCGGCGACGAGCACGCTGTTGACCGGTTCGACCCAGCTGCGCAGCGCGTCGGCGACGTCGTCGGCGGTGCGGGCCCGCAGCAGCGGCAGCAGCGCCTCGAAGCCGAGGTTCCCGGTGACCCGGGTCGGGGTGCGCAGGCTGAGCGCCTCGCCGGTGTGCCGGTCGTGGTCGATCACCGGGCCGCGTGGGGTCTCGATCACCTCGACGGTCTCGGTCGCGCCGCCGCGTACCTCGATCCGCTCGACGTGCCGGTGGGCCGGCACCCAGCCGTCGGCGTCGCGGACCAGTACCCGGTCGCCGTCGCAGCGGAGCTGTTCGCGGTAGAGGTCCTGGTAGTCGGCCATCGCGTTGGTGACCGCCCAGGCGACGTCACCGGCGTGCCCGAAGTGCGGCAGCCCCGGTACGCCGGGGAAGGCCAGCCCGACCACGTCGAACTCGGGGCAGGCGAGCCGGATCTGCTGGTAGATGCCGGGTAGTTCGAGCAGCCGGTGCGGGTCGCCGGCGATGACCGGCGCGCGGCCGGTCAGCGGGTCGGCCGGCAGCGCCCAGGCGTTGCTGCCGGAGCCGCCGGGCCCCTCGACGGCGAACAGGTCGCGGGCGTCCGGGCCGAGGGTGGCGGCGACGTGGGCGTGCCACAGCTTCTGCGGGAAGGTGCCGAACAGGATGTGCTGGACCAGGAACACGCCCAGCGGCGACCAGGGTCGCCACCGGCCGGGCGTGCTGCCGGTGGCGGCGAACTCCGGGGCCGCCGCCGCGCCGGCCGGCAACGCGTCGTTGACCCCGTCGGCGTACGCGGCGACCCAGCGCCGGGTGGCCGGGGCGAGCCTGTCGAAGCAGCGCCGGGCGGTGTCGTCGAGGCGGGCCCGCCGGGCGAACCGGTCCCAGTCCCGTTCGGACGGGCCGACGTGGGCGGCGAGCCGGCCCTCGGCCCGCCACCGTTCGACCTCCAGCTGCCAGGCCCGGTCGGTGGCGGCCACCCTGCCCTGCCACCGGGCCAGCTCGTCGACGGTGTCGGCCCACAGGTGCGGTACGCCCCACCGGTCGCGGTGCACGCCGGTGGCCGGACGACCGCCCGGTTCCGTGCCGGTGCCACTCTCCACAGGACTCCCCAGGTGAGTTACCCTCGCCTAACTTAGGCGGACCTTACCTGGAGGGCGTGTGAAACGGAACTGGGAGGCCCTGGTGCTCAAGGCCATGGGCGGCCGGGACTTCCGGCTGACCGTGCGCGGCACCGAGCCCGTCGGCGACCACTACCGGCGTCTGTCGATGGACGACGGCGGCCTGCTGGCGGCGGCCAAGGTGCACCCCACCATGTGGATCCGGCTCTGGTTCGACGACGCCGGCCGTCCGCACCAGCGGGCGTACACCCTGGTCGACCCGGACCCGGCCGCCGGCCGGTTCAGCCTCGAATTCGCCCTGCACGACGGCTGCGCGGCCCGCTGGGCGGCCGGCGCGCAGGTCGGTGACACCATCGTGGCCACCCTCCAGGGCAGCGCCTTCGCCCTGCCCGACCCGGCCCCCGCGCACCTCTACCTGGTCGGTGACGCCGCCTCGCTGCCGGCGGTGAACAGCCTGCTCGACGCCGCCGCCGGCATCCCCGCCACGGTCTGGCTGGAGTACGCCCACGCCGGTGAGCAGGCGCTCACCCCGCGCGCCGGGGACCAGCACCGGGTCACCTGGGTGCCGCGCGGGCAGGACGGGCAGCAGCTCGTCGACACCGTCCGGGCCGAGCTGCCGGCCGCTCCGGACGCCCACTACTGGCTGGCCTGCGAGGCGGGCAGCACCCGCGCGCTCACCCGGCACGTACGGCGCACCCTCGGCGTGGGCAGGCAGCAGCTCACCGCGTTGGGTTACTGGAGCGCCAGGTGACCGGACGCCTCGGCACGCTCACCACGCTCTACGTCACGCAGTATCTCGGCATCGGGTTCATCACCGTCGGGTTGACCGCCATCCTGCGCGACGGCGGCACCTCGCTGGACACCCTGGCCCTGCTCCAGTTCGTCGGTCTGGTCTGGCCGGTCAAGTTCCTCTGGGCCCCGCTGATCGACAGGTACGGCTCCCGCCGGCACGGCCACTACCGGTCCTGGCTGCTGCCGTTGCAGGCCGGTCTGGTGTTGGCCCTGCTGGCGCTGCTGCCGTTCGCCGACCCGGCCCGGCGGCTCGGCCCGGTGGTGGCGATCTGCGCCGCGTACGTCTTCCTCTCCGCCACCCAGGACATCGCCGTCGACGCGGTCGCCGTCCGGGTGCTGTCGGAGGGGACGCGGGGTGCCGGCAACGGCATCCAGGTGGCCGCGAGCTACCTGGGCAACCTGCTCGGCGGTGGCGCGTGCGTGCTGGTCTACGACCGGTTCGGCTGGGTGCCGGCGATCGGTCTGCTGGCCGCGTTGACCGCGGTCGGCCTGCTGGTGGTGTGGCGGCTGCGGGAACCGGACCGGGTCGCCCGGGTGGCAGGCGCCGGGCAGGCGTACCGGGCGTTGCTGTCGGTGTTCGGGCAGCCCGGCTGCCGCTGGTGGACCTTCGGCGTGGTGCCGCTGGTCTACACCGGAGCCGGCGCGGCCTACGCCCTGGTCACCCCGGCGCTGGTCGACGCGGGCTGGTCGCTGGCCCGCATCGGCGTGGTCACCGGTGTGGTGATCAGCGCCCCGGCGATCGTCGCCGGCCTGCTCGCCGGGGTCGGGGTGGACCGGTTCGGCCGGGGGCGGCTGCTCGTCGTCGGGGGAGCGGCGCTCGCGGTCTCCACGGTGCTGCTGCTGCCGTTGCTGAACGGGCGGGCGCCGCTTCAGGCGACGGTGGCCGCGCTGTGCTGCTTCATGGCCGCGTACACCGTGGCCAATGTCGTGCTCTACGTGGTCAACATGGACTATTCGCGGCCGGGCACCGGGGGCACCGACTTCACCGTGCTGTCGTCGTTCGGGCTGATCTGTTCGTTCCTGGCGGCCTCGGTCGGGCTGGCCGCCGCCGACCGGGTCGGGTATCCCGCCGTGGCGCTCGCCTCGGTGGTGCTGGTCGCCGTCGGTGTCCTGGTCGGGTTGGGGCACCAGCGCCGGTTCCGGGCCGGCGCGATCCGGCCGGCCGAGCCGGTGGTCCCGGACGTCACCCCGGTCGGCTGAGCCGGTGGGCGGGGCGGGGTGTCGGCATTGACAAGCACTTAGGTGAGGGTAGCCTAACTCGCGAGATCAACTGGGCCGCCGGGACGACCTGACCCGCCCGCCGTCCCGCCCGCGCCCCCGTCACCGACCGTCGAGGACTGCTCATGAGCCTGCCCGGATCCACCGTCGAGGCCCCCGTGACCGGGACGCGTCCCACCCCACCCCGCGCCCACCTGTTCACCGCCGGCACCGTCGAGGACTACCGCCGGGCCGTCACCGAGGGCATCGACCGGGTCGCGGCCCGGGTCGCGGGCGTCGACCGGCCCGGCACCGGCATCACCCCCGACGAACTGGCCCCCCGGGTCGCCGGCATCGACCTGGACCGTCCGCTCGGCGACACCGCCGCCGCCCTCGACGAACTGCACGACGTCTACCTGCGCGACGCCGTCTACTTCCACCACCCCCGCTACCTGGCCCACCTCAACTGCCCGGTGGTCATCCCCGCCCTGCTCGGCGAGGCGGTGCTCAGCGCGGTCAACTCCTCCCTGGACACCTGGGACCAGAGCGCCGGCGGCACCCTCATCGAACGCCGGCTGGTCGACTGGACCGCCGAGCGGATCGGCTTCGGGCCGGCCGCCGACGGCATCTTCACCAGCGGCGGCACCCAGTCCAACCTCCAGGCGCTGCTGCTGGCCCGGGAGGAGGCGTACGCCCGGATCGTCGGCGGCGGCACCGACCGGCCCAGCCGGCCCGAGGTGCTGTCCCGGCTGCGGATCATCACCTCCACCGCCGGGCACTTCAGCGTCCAGAAGGCCGCCAAACTGCTCGGCCTCGGCGCCGACGCGGTGCTCACCATCGCCACCGACGCCGGCCGGCGGATGCGCACCGACGAACTGGCCGAGACCCTCGACCGGTGCCGCCGCGACGGCCAGACCGTGCTGGCCGTGGTCGCCACCGCCGGCACCACCGACTTCGGCACCATCGACCCGCTGGACCGGATCGTCGAGATCTGCACCGCCGCCGGGGTCTGGCTGCACGTCGACGCCGCCTACGGCTGCGGGCTGCTGGTCTCGCCCACCCGGCGGCACCTGCTGGCCGGCATCGAACGGGCCGACTCGGTCACCGTCGACTACCACAAGTCGTTCTTCCAGCCGGTCAGCTCCAGCGCCCTGGTCGTCCGCGACCGGCGGGTGCTGCGCCACGCCACCTGGCACGCCGACTACCTCAACCCGGCCCGGATGGCCGAACGGCGCATCCCCAACCAGGTCGACAAGAGCCTGCAGACCACCCGCCGGTTCGACGCCCTCAAGCTCTGGCTCACCCTGCGCATCATGGGCCCCGACGCCATCGGCAGCCTCTTCGACGAGGTGGTCGACCTCGCCGCCGCCGCCTGGCGGCTGCTCGCCGACGACCCCCGCTTCGAGGTGGTCACCCGCTCGCAGTTGAGCACTGTCGTGTTCCGCTACCTGCCGCCGGGCGCCGGCCGCGACGTCGTCGACGACGCCAACCTGCACGCCCGCGAGGCACTGGCCGCCTCCGGCGCGGCGCTGGTCGCCGGCACCAAGGTCGACGGCGCGCACCACCTCAAGCTCACCCTGCTCAACCCCGAGACCACCCTGGACGACATCGCCCACGTGCTCGACCTGATCGCCGAACACGCCGGCTGGTACGCCCGTACCCGGGCCACCGCCGAGCTGTCCAGCCCCGTCGGCTGACCACCCCCGCCCTGGAGAAAACCCCTGTGTCGACCCACGACTTCATCGCCGTCGGGCTGGGCCCGTACAACCTCGGGCTGGCCTGTCTGACCGCGCCGCTCGACGACCTCGACGGCCTGTTCCTCGAAGCCCGCGACGAGTTCGACTGGCACCCCGGCATGCTGCTGGAGTCCACCCGGTTGCAGACGCCGTTCATCGCCGACCTGGTCACCCTGGCCGACCCGACCTCGCCCTACTCGTTCCTCAACTACCTCAAGGAGGTCGGCCGGCTCTACCCGTTCTACATCCGGGAGAGCTTCTTCCCGTTGCGCCACGAGTACAACGACTACTGCCGCTGGGCGGCGGCGAAGCTGCCCTCGGTCCGCTTCGGCCACCAGGTCACCGGCATCTCCTACGACCCCGGCGACGAGCGGTACGTGGTGCACGCCGAGGCGGCCGGTGAACGGGTCACCCACCGGGCCCGCCACCTCGTGCTGGGCACCGGCACCCCGCCGTACGTCCCGGACGCCTGCCGGGACCTCGGCGGCGACGTCATCCACAACTCCCGCTACCGGGAGCACCGGGCGGCACTGCGTACCAGGCGCAGCATCACCGTCGTCGGCAGCGGGCAGAGCGCCGCCGAGATCTACCACGACCTGCTCACCGACCTCGGCACCCACGGCTACCAACTCAACTGGGTCACCCGGTCGCCGCGCTTCTTCCCCCTCGAATACACCAAACTCACCCTGGAGATGACCTCACCGGACTACGTGGACTACTTCCACGCGCTGCCCGAGGCCACCCGCTACCGGCTGGAAGGCGCGCAGAAGAGCCTGTTCAAGGGGATCAACGCCGACCTGATCAACGACATCTTCGACCTGCTCTACGCCCACCGGGTGCACGGCCCGGTGCCGACCAGGCTGTTGACCAACACCGAACTCACCAGCGCCCGCCACGACGAGGCGACCGGGACGTACACCCTCGGACTGCGCAACGTCGAGCAGGGACGGGACCTCACCCTCGACACCGAGGCGCTCGTGCTGGCCACCGGCTACCACTACCGGGTGCCGGAGTTCCTCGACCCGATCCGCGACCGGCTGCGCTTCGACGCCCACGGCCGCTTCGACGTGGCCCGCAACTACAGCATCGACCACACCGGCCGGGGGGTGTTCCTGCAGAACGCCGGCACCCACACCCACAGCATCACCTCACCCGACCTGGGCATGGGCCCGTACCGCAACTCCTGGATCATCCGCGAGCTGACCGGACGTGAGCACTACCCGATCGAGCAGCGGATCGCCTTCCAGGAGTTCGGAGTTCCGACCGCAGGCACCCCGTGAACGTCCCCGTGTACCGCCGCCACGACCCGGTCCTCGGCGAGTTCACGCTGCGGACGCTCGACCCGGAGGGCGACGCCGCGCTGCTGCACCGGTGGGTGACCCACCCGAAGTCGGCGTTCTGGCTGATGCAGGACGCCGACGTCGACCGGGTCGCCCGGGAGTACCGGGGGATCGCCGACCACCCGCACCACGACGCGTACCTCGGGCTGTGGCGCGGCGAGCCGACGTTCCTCGCCGAACGCTACGACCCGGCCCGGGTCGAGCTGGCCGGTCTCTATCCCGCCCGGTCCGGCGACGTCGGCATGCACCTCCTCTGCGCCCCCACCGACCGGCCGGCGCACGGCTTCACCCGGGCCGTCATCACCACCGTCCTGGACTGGCTGTTCGCCGACCCGGCCACCCGACGGGTCGTCGTCGAGCCCGACGTGCGCAACACCGCCGTGCACGCCCTCAACGCCGCCGTCGGCTTCACCGTCGTCGGACCGATCCGCAAACCGGAGAAGGACGCCCTGCTCAGCGTCTGCACCCGCGACCAGTTCCTGGCCGCCACCCGAGGAGACGTGCCCGCGTGAACCCCGCCGCATCCGTGGCCCACCTGACCCCCGCCACCTGGGCCCACGCCCACCGGCTGCTCGTCGCCAAGGCGCTGGCCGAGTTCGCCCACGAACGCCTGATCGAGCCCGCCCCCACCGGCGACGGCCGGTGGACCGTCCGTTCCGACGACGACACGGTCGAGTACCGATTCACCGCCCGCCGGTTCGCCCTCGACCACTGGCAGATCGACCCGGAGAGCATCAGCCGGCGGCGCGGCGACGAGGACCTGCCGCTCGACGCCGTCGACCTCTGCCTCGAACTGCGCGGCGCGCTCGGCCTGACCGACCAGGTGCTCCCCGTCTACCTTGAGGAGATCACCTCCACCCTGGCCGGCGCGGCGTTCAAGCTGACCCGGCCGGCGGTGAGCGCCGACGAACTGGCCCGCGCCGACTTCCAGGCCATCGAGAGCGGGATGACCGAGGGACACCCGTGCTTCGTGGCCAACAACGGCCGGATCGGCTTCGGCATCCACGAATACCACGCGTACGCCCCGGAGGCCGGCCGGCCGGTGCGGCTGGTCTGGGTCGCCGCGCACCGCGACCACGCCACCTTCAGCAGCGCCGCCGACCTCGACTACGCCACCCTGCTGCACACCGAACTCGGCCCGGACACCCTGGCCCGGTTCACCGCCACCCTGACCGACGCCGGGGTCGACCCCGACGACTACCTGCTCATCCCGGTGCACCCGTGGCAGTGGTGGAACCGCCTCGCCGTCACCTTCGCCGGCGAGGTCGCCCGCCGACGCCTGGTCTGCCTCGGCGAGGCCCCCGACGAGTACCTGCCGCAGCAGTCCATCCGGACCTTCTTCAACGTCACCGACCCGCGCCGGCACTACGTCAAGACCGCGCTGTCCGTGCTGAACATGGGCTTCCTGCGCGGCCTGTCGGCGGCCTACATGGAGGCCACCCCGGCGATCAACGACTGGCTCGTCGACCTGGTCACCGACGACCCCGTGCTCGCCGGTACCGGGCTGACGATCCTGCGCGAGCGGGCCGCCGTCGGCTACCGCCACCCGCAGTACGAGGCGGCCACCGACCGCTACTCGCCATACCGCAAGATGCTGGCGGCGCTGTGGCGGGAGAGCCCGGTGCCCGGCCTGGCCCCCGGCCGACGGCTGTCCACCATGGCCGCCCTGCTGCACACCGACCGCGACGGACGGTCGCTGGCCGCCGCCCTGGTCGCCGAGTCCGGCCTGCCCGCGCGGGAGTGGCTACGCCGCTACCTCGACGCCTACCTGGTGCCGCTGCTGCACAGCTTCTACGCCCACCGGCTGGCCTTCATGCCGCACGGCGAGAACGTCATCCTGGTGCTGCACGAGGGTGCGGTCGAGCGGGTCATCTTCAAGGACATCGCCGAGGAGATCGTGGTGATGGACCCCGACGCCGACCTGCCGCCGCCGGTGCGGCGGGTCCGCGCCGCCATCCCCGACGACGAGCAGCTGCTGACCATCTTCACCGACGTCTTCGACAGCTTCTTCCGCCACCTCAACGCCGTGCTGGCCGGTGCCGGGGTGCTCGACGAGGACGACTTCTGGCGTACCGTCGCCGACTGCGCGACCGACTACGCCGCCCGGGTGCCGCACCTGGCCGACCGGCTGCGCCGGCACGACCTGTTCGCCGAGGAGTTCACCCTGTCCTGCCTCAACCGGCTGCAACTGCGCAACAACCAGCAGATGGTCGACCTCGCCGACCCGTCGGCGGCGCTCCAGTTCGCCGGCACCCTGACCAATCCGCTCGCCCGCTACGCCCCACCCCGATGACCACCGCCCTGTCCGCCGCGCCCCCCGACACGGCGACCCCGCTGCGGTCCCGCTGGCTGATCCTGGCGGTGCTCTGTCTCGCCCAGCTGACCGTGGTGCTGGACAACACCGTGCTCACCGTGGCGGTGCCGGTGCTCACCACCGAACTGGACGCGAGCACCACCGACATCCAGTGGATGATCAACGCGTACGCGCTGGTGCAGTGCGGGCTGCTGCTCACCGCCGGCAGCGCCGCCGACCGGTACGGCCGCCGCCGGTTGCTCGTCGCCGGCCAAGTGCTGTTCGGCGTCGGCTCGCTGGCCGCCGGGCTGGCCCGCTCCGTCGACCAGGTGATCGCCGCCCGCGCCGGCATGGGCGTCGGCGGGGCGCTGCTGTCCACCGCCGGCCTCACCGGCGTGGTCGGGGCCATCATCGACGGCCGCGAACGCGGCTGGACCGCGCCGCCGGTGCTCGGCGCGGCAGGCGTCGGCGTGCTCCTGCTGGCCGCGTTCGTGGTGTGGGAACGGCGCACCACCGCCCCGATGCTGGACATGCACTATCACCTTCGGGCCCACCGACGCGCTGTTCCTGCTCACCCAGCACCTCCCAGTTCGTTCGCGGCTACCCCGCCTGGGAGGCGGGACTGCGGATGGTGCCGTTCGCGCTGTCCATCGTGCTGCTCAACCTCGGCGGGGTCGCCACCCGGCTGATCCGCCGGCTCGGGGTGCCCGGGGCCATCGCGCTGGGCATGGTGCTGCTCTCCGCCGGCCTCACCCTGATCACCCACGTCCGCGCCGACAGCTACGCCGTGCTGCTCACCGGGCTGCTGGTGATGGGTTTCGGCTGCGCCCTGGCCAACCCGGCCATCGTCGAGGCGGTGCTGAGCTCCATCCCCCGACCAAGGCCGGCGTCGGCGCCGAGAACGACGGCACCATGGCCGAGGTGGGGGGCAGCCTCGGCATCGCCGTCCTCGGCGCGGTGCTCAACGCCCGGTTCGCCGCGCTCGCGCCGGTCGCGGTGGCCGGTGCCGGCTCGTACCCGGCCGCGCTGGCCGCCGCCGCAGGCGAGACCGAACGTGGCCTGGTCACCGACGCGTTCGCGTCCGCGCTGGTCACCGGGCAGACCGCCGGGGCGGTGGCGGTCCTGGCCGGTGGGCTGCTCGCCGCCGGGCTGCTGCGCCGCGCCGAGCGCACCCGCTGACCGGCCGGGCCGCTCAGAGTTCTGGCTGGCTCGGGGCCGGCCAGGCGGCGGGAATACGTTCCAGCACCCCACCGGCGAACACGTCGCGCAACCCGAGCGGCTTGAGGTGGACGTACCCGATGTGGCAGTCGCAGAGCGCGGCGTCGCACGCCCGGGGCTTCAGGGCGGCCCGCCACGACCCGTCGTAGAGGTTGCCGATCGGCGTGGGGCGGAAGTGGCAGCGGCGCACCGTGCCGTCGCCCGCCACGGAGATCGCCGTCTCCCCGGCGTGGCAGGGCCGGTCGAGCGACGGGTGCGGGCGGACGCTCCAGCCGAACAGCGGGTCCAGCGCCGTCCAGTCCGCCTCCTGCCCGGCGGTGTAGTGGTGCCCGTCGGCGGCGTTGACCCACAGGTACACCTCGCCGGGCAGGGCGGCGCGCAGCGCCCGCGCCTCGGCCAGGTGCTCGGGCAGACCGACCACCCCCACCGAGTAGCGCACGCCCAGCTCGGACAGGCGGGCGCAGCGGGCGAGGAAGCGGTCCCGGCTGACCTGCCCCGGGTGGTACGTCGTCCACAGTGCCGCCGTGGCCCGGTCGGCGTCGGCCAGCCAGTCCACCCGGGCGGCCAGGTTGGTCTGGCTGACCACCCGGTCGACGTGCGGCAGGTGCGACAGCGCCACCATGGCGTCGCGGTACCAGCTGCGGGTCAACCCCTCGCCCCACGGGGTGAACAGCACCGACAGCCGCCGGTCGGTGGTGGCCGCCACCCAGCCGGTGAACCGCTCCAGCGCGGCCCGGTCGGCGCGCAGCAGCTCCGGCGGGTCGATCCGCTTGGCGAACGGGCAGTACGGGCAGTCGTAGTTGCAGCTCGCCAGTGGCCCCCGGTAGAGCACCGCCAGCTCCGACCCGACGTCGGTGGGCCCGGCTCCGGAACCCCCCGGCCGCGCCGCCGGGGGAGTGACGGGGTGCAGCGGCAGCGCCGTGCGGGGCGGGACGGCGTGGAGCGGCAGCGGTGGCCGGGCGGTCACCGGGGCACGTACCCGGTCATCGCCTGCCGGACCCGGGCGGATGTCAGCCACGGGCCGATCGCGTCGGACCGGGCCAGCCCGGCCGGGGTGAGCCGCAGCCCGGTGTCGTCCGCCCAACCCCGGTCGGCCAACCGCCCCAGCTCGGGGAAGTCCTCGCCGGGCGGCCGACCGAACCGGGCGGCGTAGGCCGCTGCGTCGACCCCCTCGGCACGCAGCAGCGACTTGAGCAGCCACCGGCGGCGCTGCTCGGCACCGTCGAGGGCGAAGCCGAACTCGGCGTGACGGAAGTCGTCGGCGGGGCGGGCCAGGTAGTCGTCCAGCACCGCCCGGACCTGCGTCACGGAAACCGCGTAGTCGAACGAGTAGTGCAGCGCGGTGGTGTAGGAGCGCGCCCCGCAGCCGAGCCCGACCATGCCGTCGTCCTGGCAGCAGTAGTCCGGCCCGTCCGGGGCGGGCACGTCGGCGCGGCGGAACTGCCGCATCGACTCCTGCCGGTAGCCGGCCGCGCCGAGGACCTCCACCGCCTGCTCGTAGAGGGCCAGCCGGTGGGCGTCCCAGTCGGCCCGGCCGTGCGCCCGCCGACCCAGCCCGGTCAACGGCCGCACGTAGAGCGGGTACAGGTACAGCTCCTCCGGTCGCCAGGCCAGCGCCGCGTCCAGGCTCTCCTGCCAGGTCGCCGCCGTCTGCCCGTCGATGCCGTAGATCAGGTCGATGTTGAGCACCGGGACCGCGGCGGCCCGGATCGCGCCGAGCGCCGTCTCCACCTCCGCGCGGCGCTGCGGCCGGCCGGCGGCCCGTGCCTCGTCGTCGAGGAAGCTCTGCACGCCGATGCTCACCCGGTGCACCCCGTGCGCCGTGAGCACCGCCAACCGGTCCGGCGTCGCGGTGGCCGGCGAGGTCTCCACCGCCAGCGGTACGCCCGGCAGCCGCGCCCCGGAGGTGCCGGTGACGATGTCGAACAGGTCGGTCAGCTCGCCCGCGGTCAGGTAGGTGGGGGTGCCCCCGCCGAGCGCCACCCGGGCGTACCCGGCGTCGTCGCCGAGCGCGTCGGCGACCCGTTCCGCCTGCCGGCGCAGTTGCCGCAGGTAGGCGGTGACCTGTTCCTGCGGAGCGTTGGCCCGGGTGAACAGGTTGCAGAAGCCGCAGCGCATCTCGCAGAACGGCAGGTGCACGTAGAGGAAGAGCGCGTCGCGGGCCTCGGCCCGCCACACGTCGGCCAGCAGCGGACGGGGCCGCAGCGCCCGGTAGGAGGTCTTGTGCGGGTACGCGTAGAGGTACTGCTGGTACGGCGAGCCGTCGAGGCCCGTGTCGGTGCTGGTCACCATTCCCCCGGTCGCAGGACGAAGTGGGCGTACGGGACGGTCCACACCACGTCGTGGCCGATCCGGTGGCCGGTGTGCCCGTCCTCGCCGTACGCGGTGCCGTGGTCGGAACAGACGATCGTGAACACCGGCCGTCCCCGCCCGGTGAGCAGGGCGAACAGCCGGTCGACCCGGGAGTCGACGTACTCCAGGGCGGCGGCGTGACTGTCCCGGCTGTCGTGCGCCGCGCCGGGCAGGTGGTGCCGGTTGGGCTGGTGCAGGGCGGCGACGTTGAGGAAGGTGAACACCGGCCGGTCGGCGGGCTGGCCGGGCAGCACCTCGGCCAGCCGGTCGAGCTGCGCGTCCAGGCAGGTGGGGGAGGTGACCCCGAACTCCGGTTCCCAGTGCGCCTCGGCGAACAGCCCCGGCAGCACCGACCCGAGCGGGCTGCGCCTGTTGAAGAAACCCACCCCGCCCAGGCAGAGCGTGTGGTAGCCGGCTCCGGCCAGTGCGGTCGGCAGGTCGGGGGCGTCGAAGACCCAGGTGTCGTCCCCGGCGGTCTCGCTGCCCGGAAACGCCGCCGCGTACAGCCGCTCGTGCCGCCCCGGCCCGACCGGGGTGGGCAGGAAACCGGCGAAGAAGGCGTGGTGCGCGGCGTAGGTGAAGCTGGCGGGGGAGTGTCGCCGCTCCCACCGCCCGCCCGGCAGCACCCGGGCCAGCCGGGGTGTCCGCCCGGCCCCGGCCAGCTCGGCGGCCACGTCGAAGCGCAGCGTGTCGAGGGTGACCAGGCAGATGTCGTGACTGCCGATCAGGGCGCGCATCCGACCTCCTCCCGCCGGGTCGTCGCCGGCCCGTCGGCTGCCGGGCGACCCTGCCCCGTCGCCGTGCCGACCGCCGTGTCGCGCCCGGCCGCTGCCGGGTCGTCGCCGGTCGGGCCGGCCACCGGCGCGGTCGCCCGCCACCGGTCCCACCGGCCGCCGGTCAGCGCGTGCACCTGCTCGGCGTAGGTGTCCCGGCCGTCGGTCAGCACCCCGGGCAGCAGGTCGCCGAACGCGTTGACCTCGGCCACCGCGTGCCGCCGCCAACCCACCAGGAACATCAGGTCGACCCCGACGTGCAGCGACCGGGGGAAGCACGCCGCCGCCCGTTCGCAGGTCCGCATCGCCGCCGCCCAGGACTCCGGGCCGGCCGCCGCCCGCAGCGCGGCCAGGTCGCCGCGGGCGTTGCCCAGGTGCAGGTTGGTCAGCGGGCCCCGGGCGGCGCGGACCACCGCGTGGGTGGGCCGGCCGGCGACCACCACCACCCGCAGGTCGACCACCCGGTCGGCCAGCCCGGCCTTGGGTAGCCACTGCTCCACGTGCAGGCCCTCCGGGGCGAGCCGGTCGACCAGCGCCGCGACGGTCGCCTCGTCGTCGTAGCGGCGCAGCCGCAGCGAGTTGAACAGCCCGTCCGGGGTGACCTCGATCGGGGTGACCGCCTGGATCCGGCGTGGCCCGACCGCGAGCGCGATCACCCCGGCCGCCGACGAGCCGTGCGCCGGTTTGACGAACACCCGGTGCCACCCGGCCGCCGCCATCGCCGCCCGCAACTGCGGGTAGCCCTCGACCGGTGGCAGCGCCGCCGGCACCGGGACCCCGGCGGCCGACAGCAGCGCGTGGCAGCGGCGCTTGTCGCACAGCGCCGCCACGTCGTCGGGGTGGTTGAGCAGCGTCGCGCCCCCGGCGGCGACCCGGCCCATCCCGGCCACCAGCCCGGCGTACGTGTCGGCGAGGCCGATCAGCTCTCCGTGCCGGGCGGGGGTGGCCGCGCCGCGCAGCAGCCGGTCCACCTCCGCGTCCTCGCCGGGGGAGTCGACCCGGACCAGGGCGTCGGCGTCCGGCGGGGCCGCCACGGTGAGCACCCGAGCCCAGGGCAGCACCGCCGGGTCGGGCAACCCCGCCGCGCGTACGGCCCGCCGGAACAGCGCGACCCGCCGGTTGTCGGGGTTGCCCACCACGGTCAGTCGCATGTCACTCCGACACCGCCGTGTAGCGGTAGATCTCCCCGTCGTCCTCGTCCGGTTCCTCCGGCTCGGAGACGTCCACCTCGACGCCGGGCAACGCGGCGACGACCCGGTTGGCGGCCTCCTCCGACAGGTAGTGGTGGTGCAGGTCGAGGACGGACAGGTGGGTCAGGGACTGCCCGGCGAGCAGCGCCGCCAGCCCGTCGTCGGACAGGGTGCCCAGCGACAGGTCGAGCCGCTCCAACCGGGGCACCACGGCGGCGGTGGCGAGCGCGGCGGCCAGTTCGTCGGTGATCTCGGAGTTGCGCAGTCCGAGCCGGCGCAGCGCCGGGAAGAGCCTGCCGGCCAGCAACGCGTCCAGGTCGGCCACGGTGGTGTTCCCGCCGTAGTCGTCGGTGCCCAGCCACAGGTCCAGGTGGTGCAGCGCGGGCAGCTCCGAGGCGAGCACCGCGCCGACGAACTCCCGGGACAGGCCGCCGCTCTGCACGGACAGCTTCCGCAGCCGCTCGTGCCGCACCGGGGAGAAGCTGAAGTCCTCACCGCCGCGTACCCGCAGCACCTCCAGCTGCGGGTACGCGGTCAGCAACGGACTGACGTCGCCGACCCGCATCCAGGAGACCTCGCACTCCTCGGTGACCATGTCGCCGAGGAACAGGGCCCGCAGCCGGGGCAGCCGGTCCGCCGCCGCGCAGAGCTGGGCGATCGGGGCGTAGTGGAACGCCGCGTATCCCCAGGGCCCGACGACGAGCGCCTCGACCCGGTCACCGACCTGCTCGACGAACCGGTCGAACAGGTCCCGGAACTGCTCCGACAGGGTGTCCTGCCGGGTGTTGCCGTCGAAGTGCCAGTCGGCGACCCGCCAGCAGACCGGGCCGTCCACGACCGGCGGCGGCCCGTCGGCGGGGAATTCGACCACCGGTCGGCCGGCGAACGTCTGGGCGTGGGAACCGAAAGTCATCGTCGCTCACTCCCCGACCGCGGTGAACCGGTAGACCGTGCCGTGGTACTCGTCGGGCGTCTGCGGGTCGTCCAGGTCGACCTGGACACCGGGCAGCGCGTCCACCAGCCGTTGGGCGACCTCGGCGGAGAGGAAGTGGTGGTGCAGGTCGAGGCGGCGCAGGTGGGTCAGCGGCTGCCCGGCGAGCAGCGCCTCGGCGCCGGGGTCGGTGAGCACCCCCATCGACAGGTCGAGCACCTCCAGCCGGGGCACCACCGGTGCGGTGGCCACCGCCCGGGCGACGTGGTCGGCGAACTCGGCGTTGCAGACCGCCAGGTGCCGCAGCGCCGGAAGCCGATCGCCGGCCAGGACGGCGGCCAGGTCGTCGACGCCGGTGTCGCCGCCGTAGTCCTGCCGGCCGAGCCACAGGTCGAGCCGGCGCAGGGCGGGCAGGTCGCAGTCGCCCACCGCCCGGGTCACCGCACCGGGCAGCCCGCCGGTCTGGAAGCCCAGCTCCCGCAGGCCGGTGTGGCGCACCGGTCGCAGGGTCAGCTCGTTGGCCCCGCGTACCCACAGCGTCTCCAGCTCCGGGTAGGCGGTCAGCAGCGGAGTGAGGTCGCCGTGGGTGAGCCAGGAGATCTCGCACTGCTCGCTGACCAGGTCGGCCAGGAACACCGCGCGCAGGGCGGTCCAGTCCTTCGCGGCGTCGGCCAGCAGGTCGACCGGAAGGGCCCGCTCGTACGCCGAGCCCCACTCGCCGATCACCAGGGCGCGCACCGCCTCGCCCGGCACCTCCGCCCGCAGCGCCGTGACCAGGCCCGCGAACTCCTCCGGCTCGGCCTCGAAGTCCTCGACCTCCAGCCGCCAGGCGACGGCCGACGGGTCGTCGGGCAGGGTCATCCCCGGTGTGAAGGGGACCACCGGCATTCCGGCGAACGACGACATGTGCGAACGGATCACGCCTACCTCCGGCTCGACTGGTGTGACAGCGGCGCGACCGTAACAGGCCCGACCGACAGGATGATCAGCGCCGGGTTGGCCGGACCGGTCCGCGCCTACCGGGGGTGTCCGGCCGGTGACGCTTTACAGCGAAAGTCAGGTGTGCGAGGCTCGGGTAAGCGCTCCCACGGCGGTCCGTGTTCGGATACCCCGGGGAGTTCGCTCGTGAGAAACCGCACCCGGCGGGCGGCGTCGATCGTCGCCACCGCCGTCACCACCACCCTCGTCGCCGGTGTCGTCACCGCCGTCTCGGCGCAGGCCGCCGCCGGCTGTCAGGTCACCTACCAGGTCGGCGCCCAGTGGGCCGGCGGCTTCACCGCCGCCATCTCGATCAGGAACCTGGGCGACCCCGTCGCCGGCTGGCGGCTCGGCTGGACCTTCCCGGCCGGGCAGACCATCACCAGCGCGTGGGGCTTCACCGCCAGCCCGACCAGCGGCAGCGTGGTCGCCACCAACCTCGACTACAACGCCGCCATCGCCACCGGCGGCGTCGTGGACGTCGGCTTCAACGGCACCTGGACCGGCAGCAACCCGGACCCGGCCGGCTTCACCCTCAACGGCACCGCCTGCACCGGGTCGACCACCCCCACCACCGCCGCGCCGCCGACCACGCCACCGCCCACCACGCCGCCCCCGACGACCGCGCCGCCCACCACCCCTCCGCCGGTCACCACCGCGCCCCCGACCACGCCGCCGCCGACCAGCGGGACGCCGACGGTGGCCGCGGACGGCAGCGGCAGGTACCGCACGGTCCAGGCTGCCATCGACGCCGTGCCGGCGAACAGTTCGAGCCGGACCACCATCACCATCAAGCCCGGCACCTACCGCGAGGTCGTCCGGGTGGCGTCGAACAAGACCAACGTCACCCTGCGCGGCCTCGGCTCGGCACCGTCGAACGTCGTACTCGTCTACAACAATTCCGCCGGCACCCGTAAGCCGGACGGCACGACCTACGGCACCTTCAACAGCGCGAGCATGTTCGTCGACGGGGCGAACTTCGTCGCCGAGAACCTGACCATCGCCAACGACTTCGTGGAGAACACCTCGGGGGTCGACCAGCAGGCGGTGGCGCTGCACCTGAACGCCGACCGGGCGGTGCTGCGCAACGTCCGGCTCCTCGGCGACCAGGACACCTTCCTGGTCAACGACAAGACCCGGGCGTACGTGGTCGGCTCCTACGTGGAGGGCACCGTCGACTTCATCTTCGGCGGCGGCACGATCGTCATCGACGGCAGTTCGATCTACGAGAAGCGGTCGACAGGTGGACCGATCACCGCCGCCCGGACGCCGGCCAGCAAGACGTACGGGATGCTGATCTACCGGTCGACGGTCACCGGGGCGACGAACAACACCACCCAGCTCGGTCGCCCGTGGGGGCCGGACGCCCAGGTCCTCTACCGGGAGTCGACGCTGAGCGCGACCATGAAGACCGCCCAGCCCTGGATCGACATGTCCGGCAACGGGTGGCAGAACGCGCGGTTCCGCGAGTACCGCAACACCGGGCCCGGTGCCGGCACGAACGGCAACCGCCCGCAGCTCAGCGACGCGCAGGCGGCCACCTACACGCCGCAGCGTTACCTCGCCGGCAGCGACGGCTGGAACCCGATGTGACCGCCCGGACGCCACGACCCTGAACGAGGGTCACCCGCAGGCCCGGTCTTCCCATCCCGACCTCCGGGGCGGGGGAACCGGGCCTGTGTGCGGGGTGCCCCCTCGTGGACGGCGGAGGCGGTGGCGACGCGGGGTGGCCGAGGCGCGGCACGCTGCAACACCTTGCCGATCATTGCCGGCAGATGTCGAAAACTTTGCCGCAAGGTCTTGCAAAACCTTTCATCGATGCCGCATCGTCTTCTCCACCGGACGGCCGTCCACACCGACCAGCGCCGCTTCGACCCCCGGAAGTAGGTCCACTCCCGATGCCCACACCCCGCGTCTCCCGGGGAACCCGTCTGCGACGGGGCCTCCTCGCCCTCGCCGTCACCGCCACCTCCCTCGCCGGCCTGACCGCGCTGCCGGCCACCGTTCCCGCCACCGCCGCCGTCGCCCTCAACGACAGCGAGGTCACCGCGAACCTCTGGGAATGGAACTGGCGGTCCGTCGCCGCCGCGTGCACCGACCACCTCGGCCCGGCCGGCTACGGCGCGGTGCAGGTCGCCCCGCCGCAGGAGTCGGTCAGCCTGCCGACCAGCGCCGACGGCGTCCACCCCTGGTACGAGGTGTACCAGCCGGTCTCCTACCGGCTGGAGAGCCGGTTCGGCACCCGGCAGCAGTTCGCCGACATGGTCACCACCTGCCACAACGCCGGCGTGCGGGTGTACGTCGACGCGGTGGTCAACCACATGGCCGGCGCCAACAACCCCGAGTCGGTCGTCGGGTACGCCGGCACCGACTTCTCCGGCCCCGGTTACAGCTTCCCCGCCGTGCCCTACGGCACCGGCGACTTCCACCGCCCGGGGGACAACTGCCCGACCTCCGGTGCGATCAACGACTGGAACAACGAGGCCCAGGTGACCAGCTGCGAGCTGCTGTCCCTGACCGACCTCTACACCGAGAAGGACAGCGTCCGCACCACGATCGCCGGGTTCCTCAACGACCTGGTCGGCCTCGGCGTCGACGGGTTCCGGGTGGACGCGGTCAAGCACGTCAGGAAGGACGACTTCGCCGCGATCCTCGGCAAGGTGCGCAACACCACCGCCGAGAACAGGCGCCCGTACGTCGCCCAGGAGATCTTCGACGGTGCCAGCAACGACGCCCTCAAGGCGCGCGCCTTCACCGGCAACGGCGACGTGCTCGACTTCGGGTACGCCAAGGGCCTGAAGTCCGCCTTCCAGGGCTCGATCGCCAACCTGGCCAACGTCGGCAGCTGGAACCTCGACGCGCCCAGCGCCAACGTGTTCGCCATGGTCACCAACCACGACCTGGAGCGCGACGGGGTGGTGCTGTCCTACCGCGACGGCAGCGACTACGTCCTGGCCAACTACTTCGCGCTGGCCTACCCGCACGGCAAGCCGTCGGTCTACGACAGCTTCACCTGGTCCAACCGCAACCAGTCGCCGCCCGCCGACGGCAACGGGTACGTCACCGACACCGTCTGCGGCGGCAGTTGGAACTGCCTGACCCGGTCCACCGGGATCAAGGGCATGGTCGGCTGGGCGAACGCCGCGAAGTCGGTCAAGACCGTCTCCGACTTCACCGTGGTCAACAGCAACGTCATCGGCTTCCACCGGGGCGACCGGGCCTGGATCGGGATCAACGACTCCGGGTCCGCCGTCACCGCCACCTTCACCACCGGCCTGGCCGACGGGTCGTACTGCGACGTGATCTCCGGGGCGCGCGGCACGTCCGGCTGCACCGGCACCACGGTGACCGTCAGCGGTGGCCGGGCGGCGGTCCAGATCCCCGCCAACGGCGCGGTGGCGCTGCACGTCAACGCGAAGGGCGGCCCGGCGGCCACGCCCACCGCCACGCCGACGCCCACGGCCAGCGCCACGCCGACGCCTACCGCTCCGGCCGGCACGGTCGCCACCACCTTCACCGTGACCGCCGCGCTGGCCGGCGACCAGAGCGTCCACGTCGTCGGCAGCGTCCCGGCGCTGGGCTCGTGGGCCCCGGTCGCCGCCGTCCCGCTGACCGCGCAGGGCGGGGGGACGTACCGGGCGACGGTCACCCTGCCGGCGTCCTCGACGGTGGAGTTCAAGTTCCTCAAGAAGACCACGGCCGGCGTCGTGACCTGGGAGTCGGGGAGCAACCGGACGCTGACCACGCCGAGCGGCGGCACCGCGTCGGTCACCGACACCTTCCGGGGTGACCCGGCGGGCACCCAGGGCGCGTCGTTCACCGTCAACGCCACCACCTCGTACGGGCAGAACGTCTACGTGGTGGGCAGCGTCGCGGCGCTGGGCTCGTGGAACCCGGCCAACGCGGTGGCGCTCTCCTCGGCCGCCTACCCGCTGTGGCGGGCCACGGTCGCCCTGCCGGCGAACACGTCGTTCGAGTACAAGTACCTCAAGAAGAACCCGGACGGCACGGTGACCTGGGAGTCCGGTGGCAACCGTAGCGCCACCGTCGGATCCACCGGCTCGTGGAGCGCCAACGACACCTGGCGGTGACGCCGGACTGACCACGGCGGTCGATCCCCTCCCCGGGGGTCGGCCGCCGCGCCGGCTGGCCCCGCTGCTCGTCGCCGTGCTCGCCGCCTCGGCCGCCCTCCTGGCCGGGCCGGCCAGCACCGCCTCGGCCGCCACCGTGTTCGGCGACGACTTCACCGACGGTGACACCGCCGGCTGGTCGAGGTCGGGTGGAAGCTGGAGCGTCGTCACCGATGGCCACGTCGGGCTGCTGGCCCGCGCGTCCGGCGCGACGCGTCACCACCGGCTGGCGCTGCTGCCCGGTGACCGGGTGCAGTTGCAGGCGGTGAACGGCAGTACGGTCACCGTGCTGGCCGGCATCTCCCACCCCGTTGCCACCGGCACCTGGCACACCCTCGTCGTCGAGGTCTCGGACGCCAGGCGGGACAACGAGGCCGACAGCAGCAGCTGGGGGACGTTGCGGGTGGTGAGCACCTGCCGGTAGGTCATCGGCCTCGCCGGCGCGGGTACGGGGGCGGCTGTCATTCCGGGATGCTCCCGCGGGTCGGGGCCACCACTGCGGGCGGGGCCCCGACCCGCCGGTTTCAGCGGCCCTGGAGGGTGCGGACGTTGTCGCCGAAGGTCCAGCCCTTGGACCCGTCCCAGTTCACCGACCAGGTCATCAGCCCCTTGAGGCCGCCCCGGTAGGTGTTCCACGCCTGCGCCACCGAGGCCGGCGCGAGGTAGCCGCCGCCGGCGCCGGGCTGCGCGGGCAGGCCGGGGACCTGCTTGTCGTACGGGACCCGGATGGTGGTGCCCTGGACGACCAGGCCGGCGTTGAGGCAGTCGGTCTGGGCGGTGAAGCCCGCCACCGTCCCGGCCGGGTACGAGTCACCGGCGCAGCCGTACATGCTGCCGTTGTAGTACTGCATGTTCAGCCACCAGAGCCGCCCGTTGTCGACGTACCGCTTGATGACCGGCAGGTACGCGCCCCAGATGGAGCCGTAGGTGACGCTGCCGCCGGTGACGTAGGCCGTCTCCGGGGCCATGGTCAGGCCGAAGCCGGCCGGCATCTGGGCGAGCACCCCGTCGATGATGCGGATCAGGTTCGCCTGTGAGGTGGACAGCCGGGTGATGTCGCCGCTGCCGGTCAGCCCGGTTTCGATGTCGATGTCGATGCCGTCGAAGTGGTACCGCTTGAGGATCGGCACGACCGTGGCGACGAACCGGTCCGCGACGGCCGCCGAGCCGAGGTCGATGCCGGCGGTGGCGCCGCCGATCGACAGCAGCAGGGTCAGTCCGGCGGCTTTGGCCTGGCACATCTCGGTCGGGGTGGGCACCTTGACGGTGGCGTCCATGCCGTCCTCCCAGAGCACCGTGCCGTCGGCGCGGATCACCGGGAAGGCGGCGGTGACCACGTTGTAGCCGTGCCCGGGGATCCGGGCGTCGGTGATCGGTATCCAGCCCAGCGGCGGGTGGACGCCGTTGGCCGCGCCGTCCCAGTTCTCCCAGTAGCCCTGGAGCACCTTGCCGGTCGGCCGGGACTTCAGCGCGCAGCCCGTGCCGTCGGGCGGCGGCGTGGTCGTGCCGGGGGTGGCGGTGGGGGTCGGGGTCCGGGTGGGCGTGGGTGTCGGCGACGGGGTCCGGGTGGGCGTGGCGGTGGGGGTCGGCGACGGGGTGGGGGTTCCGGTGCACGCGCCGAGGTCGCGCCAGAGCGCCGGGACGGCGGCCGGGTTCCAGCCGGCGCCGGCCGGCGGGGTGTGGGTCACCAGCGACTCGTAGAGGCGGCCGAGGTAGCTGACCCGGGTGCCCGCCGGGTAGCTGACGCCCTCGGCCCAGGCCGGTGCGGAGCAGGCCGCCAGGGTGCTGGCATTGCCGGTGGCGGTGGTCGGCGCGGCGAGCCCGTTCGCGGCGGGCAGCGCGGCGGCGAGCAGCACCGCCCCGGCCAGCACGGCCGTCGTCGCAGGTCGAAGTCGCATGACATACCTCCTCGTCGATGGCGGGGAGGCTATCAGTTAAGTTTGTTAAATGTAAATGCCCCGCTGCCGACGGGCCGTGCCGCCGCCCCCGCCGATACTCGACCCGCCGCCCATCGGCAACAGCTCGCTACTGTCCATGACGCCACCGCCGGTCCGGTAGCGCCCGGGTCGTCTCCTCGGCCGGTATCCGTTCGGCCTCGGCCTGCGCGAGGAGTCGTTGCCTCGCCGCCTCGTGTTCCGCAGCCTGGATCCGCTCGCCCCGACTCGGTGCCGGCTCGCCCTGGTCCCGCATCCCCACCTCCGTTGGCAGGGGCGTGACGGCGTGCCCGTGAAAGAACACCGCCGCCGCGCCCGACGACGGTGGCTGAGATCGACGGTCAGGCCACCGGACCATAGGCTGGCGTGACCAAGGGTAATCAGAAAGGCGCGATTGGTACGATCCGATGACGGCGTGTCACTGACTCGGACGTGGTGTACCAGTCAGCGGGCGCAACCCATCAGGTCGGCCAGCTTCGCCAACTCGTCACCGCCGCAACCGGGTGTAGGCCCAGGCGAGGTCGAGTCGATGCCGTCGCCAGGCCGAGGTGCTGATGGTGGGCGCGGGCGGCTCGCCGCGGCTGTCCGGCGGATCGGGAACCGTGGTGCTCAGTCCTCGGTCTGGGGGCCGAGCAGGCGGATCTCCTCGATGTCCAGCGCCGCCTGCACCTCGCGCAGCACGCTGTCGTCGATCTCGTTGTTGTCACGCAGCCGGGTCACCTCGCGGCGCTTGTGTTCCAGCACCGCCAACCGCAGCCGGGCGTCCGACTCCTGTGCCCGGTCGGCCTCGGGCCCGCCACCGGACTCCCGCACCAGGTCCAGGTGGCGCTGGTAGTCGGCGCGCAACCGGTCCACCGCCGCCGGCTCGACGTCGAGGTCGGCGGCGACGCCCGGCAGCGCCGCCAACGCCACCTCGGTGGCCCGACGGCGGGCGTGCCGCACCTCGTCCCCGCGTGCCTCGTCGCCCCGCAGTCCCGCCCAGCGGGCCACCGCCGGCAGGGTGGTGCCCTGCACCAGCATGATCGACACGATCGCCACCGCGGTGCAGAAGATGATCAGATCCCGTTCCGGCACCGGCGTGTGCGTGGTGGCCGTGGTGACCGGCACCGCGAGGGCGGCGGCCAGCGACACCGCCCCCCGGAACCCCGCCCAGCCGGCCGCCACCCGGACCCGTCGGCTCACCGTGGCGCCCCGGCCCACCACCGGCAGGCCGTAGGAGAACAGTTGCAACCACACCAGCCGGACGACCACCACCATCAGCGTCACCGAGGCGGCGATCGCCACCGACTGCCCCAGCGAGGTGCTGGTCACGTGGTTCACCGCCCGGGGGATCTGCATCCCCAGCAGCACGAACAGCGCCCCGTTGATCAGGAAGGTGGACAGGTCCCAGAAGGCGTACGCCAGCACCCGGGAACGGGCCCGGATCACCCTCGGCCCGGCGTACGACAGCAGCAGCCCGGCGACCACGACGGCGAGCACCCCGCTGGCGTGCACCACCTCGGCCAGCAGGAACGCGGCGAACGGGGTGAGCACGCTCAGCGCACCCTCGCGCAGCGGGTCGTCCAGCCGGCGGCGGATCAGCACCACCACCAGCCCGACGGCCAGACCGGCGGCGAGCCCGCCCCCGGCCGAGCCGACGAACCGGCCCAGGAATCCGAGCACCCCGGGCGCGGCGCCGCCGACGATCAGGCCGACGGTGACCGAGAACAGCACCAGCGCGGTGCCGTCGTTGACCAGGCTCTCCGCCCGCAACGTGGTCAGGATGCGGCGGGGCATCCGCTTGGCCAGGCCGGCCACCGCCGCCGCGTCGGTGGGGGCGAGCACCGCCCCCAGCACCCAGGCCGCCTGCGGGCTCATCCCCAACGCCTTGGCCACCAGCGCCACCGCCACCATGGTCACCACCACCAGCGCCACCGCCAGCGAGGCGATCACCAGCAGGTTCGACCGGATCTCCCGCAGGCTGATCACCAGGCTCTCCCGGTAGAGCACGGCCGGCAGGAAGAGCAGCAGCACCACCTCGGGTTCGAGCACCACGTCCGACAGCGGGGGCAGCAGCGCCAGCAGGCCGCCCATGGTGATCAGCAGCACCGGCGGGGCGACCCGGTACCGGCCGCCGATGGTGGTGCCGACCAGCACGGTGGCGGCCAGCACCACGATCAGGACCAGGACGTCCACGCCACCCCCCGCCTCCACCCGACATGCTGATACGAAGTCGGCGGCGGGGCGGGGAGAATCCGGGATCTGCCCGGATCGGCTCAGGTGACCCGGGACGGCTCCGCCGGCACGCCGGTCCAGGCCCGCCGCTCGGCGATGTCCCGTAGCCGGTCCATCGCGTCCCACACGTCGACGTGACGGGTGTAGAGCGCCGCCGGACCGAGCCGCAGCCGGTCCGGCACCCGGTAGTCGCCGACCACCCCGGCGTCGACCAGGGCGCGGGAGATCCGCAACCCCTCCGGGTGGTACAGCGACACGTGCCCGCCGCGCCGGTCCGGGTCGCGCGGCGAGGCGAGCCGGAAACCGTGCGGGACGAGCCAGGCGTCGGCCAACTCGACGATCAGCTCGCCGAGGCGTACCGACTTCTCCCGGACTCGGTCCATTCCGGCGTCGGCCAGCACGTCCAGGGCCGGGGCGAGGGCGGCCATCCCGAGCACCGGCGGGGTGCCCACCAGGAACCGCTCCGGGCCGGGCGCGGGATCGTAGCCGGCGCCCATCCGGAACTGGTCGCGCTGGCCGAACCAGCCCCAGATCGGCTGCCGCAACGACTCCTGCAGCTCCCGCCGGACGTAGAGGAAGGCCGGCGCGCCGGGGCCGCCGTTGAGGTACTTGTAGGTGCAGCCGACCGCCAGGTCGGCCCCGGCTGCGGTCAGGTCCAGCGGCACCGAGCCGACCGCGTGCGACAGGTCCCACAGCACCAGCGCGCCGACCCGGCGGGCCGCCTCGGTCACCGCCGCGACGTCCAGCAGGGCCCCGCAGCGGTACGACACCGCCGACAGCACCACCAGCGCCACGTCCTCGGTCAGCGCCGCCGCCAGGGTCTCCGGGTCCAGCCCTTCGTCGAGGTCGGAGGGGAGCAGCCGCAGGGTGTGCCCGCGCTGGGCGGCCAGCCCCTCCAGCAGGTACCGGTCGGTGGGGAACTCCTCGGCGTCGGCCAGGATCGTGCCCCGGCCCGGCCGGGCGTCGAGGGCGGCGGCGGCCAGCTTGTAGAGGTTGACCGAGGTGGAGTCGGAGACGATCACCTCGCCGTCGCGGGCACCCAGCGCGTGGGCGGCGATCCGGTCACCGATGCGGCGCGGCCACTCGATCCAGGTCGGCCAGCTGCGGACCAGCTCGGTGCCCCACCCGCCACGGACCAGCCCGGCCAAGTGGTCGCCGGTGGCGGCCGGCAGCCGACCCAGCGAGTTGCCGTCGAGGTAGAGCAGGTCGTCCACCACGAACCGGTCCCGCAGGCCGGCGAGCGGATCGGCGGCGTCCCGCTCCTGCGCGACGTGCCGGGACGGGTGTGTGCTCATGGTGTCCTCCCTCCGCCCGGGGACACCCGGGCCGATGCAGGCTAACGGATCGCCTGCTCGGCCCACCCCGGCCGGGCCAAGGCACCGACCGGCGACGCCCCCGGCGCACCAGGGGCGTCGCCGGTCAGCGGACCGGGACGGTGGCGGTGACGGTGGCCTGGTCGATGTCGCTGGTACGGACGGTGAACCGGATCGTCCAGTCCCCGCGCGCCGGCAGGCTGATCTCGGCGCTGCCGTGGTGCGGCTCCGGGGTGTCCACCGGCACCGTCATCGGTTCGATCCCGGCCGCCGGCAGGGCGAGGCTGACCGTCCACTGGGCCACCGGCAGCGGCTGCCCCTGCGGGGTGTAGACGTATGCGTGCAGCGAGTTCGGCACCCCCACCCGTACCGGGTAGATGTCGAACTGGAGGGTGTAGGTGCCGCTGGTGAGGGTCTGTGCGACACCCTCACGGGTGGCGCGGGCGGCCTCGGTGTCGGCGGTCCGGCCGGGCGGGGTCTGCACCAGCACGGCGGTCAGCGCCAGCACCACCGCCGTGGCGGCGAGTTCCACCCCGGCGGCCCGCGCGACCCGCCCGGGCCGGTCGACGGCCCGTCCGGCGCGCACCGCCCGCCGCTGCCAGGCTGCGACACCGAGCACGGCGGCGAGCAGCGCCGCCTTGGCGCAGAGCAGCCGCCCGTACGTGGTGCCGACCAGCGCGCCGGGCCGGCCGAGTTCGATCGCGGCCTGCCCGACGCCGGAGGCGACCAGCCACCCCACCGCGACGGTCGCCCACCGCGACCAGGCCGGCAGCACCCGGCCCAGCACCCGCCGGTGGGTGCCGGGCAGCAGGAACACCGCCAGGGTGAACAGCCCACCCAGCCACACGCTCATCCCGGCCAGGTGCACCACGTCGGCGAGGATGCTCACCGGCGGCAGGGGCGAGGCCACCGGGTGCCCGGCCAGCGGCCAGGTGACCAGCCCGGCCAGGCCCACCACCGCCAGCGCCGCCCGGCGTCCGCGCCCGGCCCGTCCCCCGGCCACCGCCGCCAGCAGCCCGGCGGCGATCCCGGCCAGCGCCAGCCGCGCGCCGAGCACCGGGCCGACGTCGCTGCCCGCCACCGCCGTCAGGTCGCCGCGCGTCAGGTCGCCGACCGGCACCCCGACCATGTCCGCGGCCTGCGCCACCCACGTCCCGGCGGTGCCCACGGCCACCAGGGCGAGACCGACGTACCCGGTGGCGGTCACCGCGCGACGGCGGCGACGGGGCGGCCAGCGCGCCGCGCCGAGCAGCGTGGGACCGACCGCCAGCACCAGGCCCAGGTAGCCGACGTAGCGGGCGGCCGGGGTCCACCCGCCCGAGGGTCGTTCGTCCACGCTCACCGGCTCCGGGGGCGTCGCCGACGGCGCACCGGCCGAGTAGGCGAAGCTGCCGGCGACCGGGTGACTGTCGGCCGAGATCACCCGGTAGCTGACCAGGTAGGTGCCGAGCGGCCGGTCCGGCACCCGGACCGGGATGCGTAGGGTGGCCCCGTCCGCGACCGGCTCTCCGGCGGTGACCCGCCGCCCGTCCGGCCCGAGCACCTGCACCCGGCCGACGACCGGCGAGACCGACTCGCTGAAGACCAGCACCACCTCCCCGGGCGGGGAGCCGATCACCGCGTCGCGGACCGGGCTGGTGGCGACCAGCGCGGCGTGGGCGGCGGCCGGGGTCGCCGGGGCCAGCGGTACGGACAGCAGCGCCAGGAGGAACCCCAGCAGTACGGCGGAACGGGTGGTACGCACGCACAGTGGTTCGTATTTCGTGATCACATGGTTCAACCGTCGCCGGAACGATCCGGCTCACCGGTCGGGTGCTGGTGCAGGGCGAGGGTCAGCAGGAGGCGGGCGTCCGGGTCGTCGAGGTCCGGGCCGAACAGGCCGCGTAGCTGCCGCATCCGGTAGCGGACCGTCTGCGGGTGGGTGTGCAGGTCCGCGGCGACGGCGACCACCTGCCCCTGCCGGCGCAGCCAGCCGCGTAGCGTCTCGGCCAGCGCCCGGCGGGTGGTGGGCCGCAGCCCGGCCAGCGGGGCCAGCACCGTGCCGGCGAGGTGCCCGGCCAGGCCGGGCTCCCACGCGGTGAGCAGGGTGAGCAGGTGGTCGTCGCAGGACACCACCGGGTCCGGGCCGAGCGCGCCGTGCTGGTGCAGGGCCAGCGCCCGGCGGGACAGCCGGTACGACAGCCGCGCCCGGTGCCGCTGCACCGTCGGCCCGAGCGCGGCCCGCCGCCCGACCAGCGCCTGCCGGGCCCGGTCCAGCCGCCCCGGCGTACCGGGCTCGGGCAGCACCACCCGGATGGCGTCGCCGACGACGGCGGCCAGCGCGCCCGCGCCGATGCTCCGGGCCACGTGCTCGGCGTCGGTGCCGTCGACGCTGAACACGGCCACCGTCGCCGGCAACGGCCAGCGGGCCGCGTCGGCGGCGGCGTGCAGCACCGCCCCGGTCGGCGGGTCGGGCTGCACGAGGAGGGTGACCAGCCGGCGGCGGGTGGTGGCCCAGTCCTGGGCGGTGTCGCGCTGTTCGGCGAGGAACCCCTCGGCGGCGGCCCCCGCCAGCGCGTCGACGTAGCCGAACAGCGCCCCGGCGATCACGTACAGGTCGGCCGGGGCCGGGCCGGGGTCCGTGCCGGCCGGCGTGGCGGCGGGCCCGCCGGGCGCGGACGGCGCGGTGGCGTGTTCCACCAGGAAGGCCCAGATGTCGCGGGCCCCGAGGGTGAGCACGGTCCGCAGCGCGTCCACCCGGTGCCCCTCGCGGTACTCGGTGCGGCCGAGGGCGTGGAACACCTCCCGGGTCCCGGTCAGCTCCCGGCCCGGGTCGGCGACCGCGTCGACGAAGGTGTCGACGGCGGTCTGCACGCCCAGCGCCAGGCCCTGCCCCTGCCCACCGGTCAGCGACCGGCCCTGGCCGGCCATCGCGGCCCGGACGGTGGCGAGGATCCGCTCGTGCAGCGGCCCACGCAGCTCCCGCAGGCGGTCGCCGACCGACGGCGCGAGCCCGGCGAGGCCGGGCTCGATGTCGAGCAGGGCGTCGGACACGATCGGCCATCCTTTGTCATCCGGGTGACAATTCCGGTGGTGAATACTGCGCCCCGGCACGGATCATTTTGGCACCAAGCTACCTAGGGTCGGCGCATGGAGACGGATGTCATCGTGATCGGCGCCGGCCTGGCCGGCCTGGTCGCCGCCGCCGAGGCCGCCGACGCGGGCCGCCGGGTGCTGCTGCTGGACCAGGAGTCGGAGCACAACCTCGGCGGGCAGGCGTTCTGGTCGTTCGGCGGGCTGTTCTTCGTCGACTCGCCCGAGCAGCGGCGGATGGGCATCCGCGACTCGGTCGAGCTGGCCTGGCAGGACTGGACCGGCAGCGCCGCCTTCGACCGGCCCGAGGACCACTGGCCGCGCCAGTGGGCGCAGGCGTACGTGCACTTCGCCGCCGGGGAGAAACGGGCCTGGCTGCGGTCGCTGGGCCACCGGGTGTTCCCGGTGGTGAGCTGGGCCGAGCGGGGCGGGGGAGCGGCCCACGGGCACGGCAACTCGGTGCCCCGGTTCCACGTCACCTGGGGCACCGGCCCCGGCGTGGTCGAGCCGTTCGCCAGGCGGGTCCACGAGGCCGTCGCGCAGGGCCGGGTGACGCTGCTGTTCCGGCACCGGGTCGACGAACTCGTCACCACCGCGGGCGTCGTCACCGGGGTACGCGGCGCGCTCCTCGCCCCCGACGACGCGCCCCGGGGGCAGAGCAGCTCCCGGGAGGTCGTCGGTGACTTCCAGCACGACGCCCAGGCCGTCATCATCACCTCGGGCGGCATCGGCGGCAACCACGACCTCGTCCGGCGGGCCTGGCCGGCCCGGCTCGGCACCCCGCCCGCCCGGATGGTCACCGGCGTCCCCGCCCACGTCGACGGCCGGATGCTCGCCGTCACCGAGGCGGCCGGCGGGCAGGTGATCAACCCGGACCGGATGTGGCACTACACCGAGGGGCTGCGCAACTGGGACCCGATCTGGCCCGGACACGGCATCCGCATCCTGCCCGGCCCGTCCTCGCTGTGGCTCGACGCCACCGGGGCCCGGCTGCCGGTGCCGCTGTTCCCCGGCTTCGACACCCTGGCCACCCTGCGACACCTGCGCGCCACCGGCCACGACTACAGCTGGTTCCTGCTCACCCAGAAGATCATCGAGAAGGAGTTCGCGCTGTCGGGCTCCGAGCAGAACCCCGACCTCACCAACCGCAGCGTCCGGCAGGTGCTGCAACGCGTCCGACCGGGGGCGCCCGGCCCGGTCGAGGCGTTCAAGCGGCACGGGGCCGACTTCGTCGTCGCCGACACCCTGCCCGAGCTGGTGGCCGGCATGAACAAGCTGGCCGCCGAGACCGACGGGCCGCAGCTCGACACCGCCGCGCTGACCGCGCTGGTCGAGGCACGGGACAGGGAGATCACCCACCCGTTCGGCAAGGACGCCCAGCTCGCCGCGATCCGGGGGGCCCGCCGCTACCGGGGTGACCGGCTGATCCGGGTCGCCACCCCGCACCGGCTGCTCGACCCGGCGGCCGGCCCGCTGATCGCGGTGCAACTGCACGTGCTCACCCGCAAGAGCCTCGGCGGGCTGCACACCGACCTGTCCGCCCGGGTGCTGCGCCCCGACGGCGAACCGCTGGGCGGGGTGTACGCGGCCGGCGAGGTCGCCGGCTTCGGGGGCGGGGGCATGCACGGCTACAGCGCCCTGGAGGGCACCTTCCTCGGCGGCTGCCTCTTCTCCGGCCGCACCGCCGGTCGCGCCGCGGCGACGGCCGTCGGCTGACGCCGCTACCCGGCCGCGCCCTCGGTAGGCTCGGCTGCGGTGGACGACGACGCGCTGACCGCGATGGTGACCGTCGCGGCGGGGGAGGTGATCCTGTCCGACAGGCGTACCGAGCGGCGCTGGTCGGTCGGGGTGGCGGCGTACCGGCTCGGCGTCGTACCGGTCACCCAGGGGTGGTACGCCCGGGTGACCGGGGAACGGCCGAGCAGCACCCGGGGCGACCGGCTGCCCGTGGAGGGGGTGTCCTGGGTGGACGCCGTGCGTTTCTGCGACACCCTGTCCCGGCAGGAGGGGCTGACCCCGGCGTACCGGCTGCACGACGACGGGGAGGGCGCGGACTGGGACCCGTGCGCCGACGGCTACCGGCTACCGACCGAGGCCGAGTGGGAGTACGCCTGCCGGGCCGGCACCACCGGTCCGCGGTACGGCCCGCTCGACGAGATCGCCTGGTACCGGGACAACTCCGGCGAACGGCCGCACCCGGTGGCCGGGCGCACCCCCAACCCGTGGGGCCTGTACGACCTGCTCGGCAACGTCTGGGAGTGGTGCTGGGACGTCTACGACGCCGAGGTGTACGGCGGATACCGGGTGCTGCGCGGGGGCGGCTGGTTCGACGAGCACTGGAGCTGCCGCGCGTCGGTACGCCGCCGCAGCCACCCGACGTTGCGCATCGACGACGTCGGCTTCCGGCTGGCCCGTTCCCTGCCGCGCTGACCCCGCGACCGGTACCCCCCGGACGGTCCCCTGGCGCGCCGGACGGGGAAGGCGGCCGGGGGTGGAACCCGCCGGTCAGGCCAGCCGACGGGTGCTGTGCCGCACGATCAGCGGGGTGGCCAGCTCGATCCGGTGGCTGTCCAGCCCCTCCCCGGCCACCAGGGAGAGCAGCATCCGGGTCGCCATGCCGGCCATCTCGGCCAGCGGCTGACGCACGGTGGTCAGCGGCGGGGCCGCCCAGCGGGCCGAGTCGAGGTCGTCGAAGCCGACGATGCTGATGTCGTCGGGGACCCGGGCGCCCCGCTCGTAGAGCGCCTCGTAGGCGCCCAGGGCCATCTCGTCGGCGCAGGCGAACACGGCGGTGGGGGGCTGGGCGAGGTCCAGCAGGGCGTTCATCTCCCGGTAGCCCGACGGGGAGGTGAAGTCGCCGTGCCGGACGTACCCGGCGGGGATCTTGCGGTTGGCGGCGTTCATCGCGGCCCGGTACCCGTCGACCCGGGCGCGGCTGCACGGCACCGTCGGCGGGCCGCCGATCACCGCGATCCGGTGGTGACCCAGGTCGAGCAGGTGTTCGGCGGCGGCCACCCCGCCGGACCAGTTCGTCGCCCCGACCGACGGGATGCCCGCGCCGGGCTGACCGGCCGGGTCGATGATGACCACCGGGATGCCCAGTTCGTCGAGCTGACCCTGCTGGCTGGGGGACAGGTCGGAGAGCACGAGCAGCACCCCGTCGCAGCGGCGCTTGGACAGCTGCTCGATCCACCGCCGGTCGGGGCGGCTGCGGCTGCGGCCGTGCACGGCGGAGACGACCACCCCGACGCCCGCCCGGTAGGCCAGTTCCTCGACGCCGTCGAGGATCTGCATCGCCCAGGGGCTGCCGAGATCCCGGAAGACCAGGTCGATGAGGCCGGCGGCACCGGGCACCGAGGGCGCCCGGCGGGCGGTGTACGACCGCCGGTCGAGCAGATCCTGGATCCGCCGCCGGGTCGCCGGGGCGACGTCGGGTCGACCGTTGAGCACCTTCGAGACGGTGGGTACGGACACCCCCGCGGCGGTCGCGATCTCCGACAGCGTCGCCCGGTCCTCCGCCATGCCCATCTCCTCCGCAGTCGTGCGCCCGTCGGCAGCATAGCCCGAAAGTTTCGGAGGTCGGGTGACGCCCTGGTCGTTACGGCGATGCGACCGCCCGACACCGGCTCCCGGCGGCGCGTCGGCCCGTCTGCGGGACGCGGGTCGCCGGGCGTCGGACAGCCGAAACTTTCCCGAAACCGACTTGTCCGGTGCGGAGGGTCAGGCCGGGAAGGAACGCGCCTCCGCGCCCCGCCCGATTTCTGCTCCGGCCGCGCATGCGGCATGCTGTGCCGCGACGGCAGGAGACTCTGCCGGTGGCCGGCGACGAACCGCGGACACGCGGTCGTCCCTGCGCGAGACGTGCGGGAGGGCGGGGCGGCGATGGCCGAGGCTGAGGCGGGGCGTTCCGTGTTCACCGGCACCGGCGAGATGGCGGCCCGGATGCGCGCCTTCGACTGGCCCGCCACCTCCCTCGGCGCGGTCGACGGCTGGCCGGCGAGCCTGCGCACCGCCACCCGGATCTGCCTGACCTCCCGGTTCCCCATGATCGTCTGGTGGGGCCCGGAGCTGCGGTTCCTCTACAACGACGCCTACGGCCCGCTGCTCGGCGGCAAACACCCGGCCCTCGGCAAGCCCGGCGACCAGGTGTGGGGCGAGATCTGGCACATCATCGGGCCGATGCTGCGCGGTGTGGTCGAGACCGGCGAGGCGACCTGGTCGGAGGATCTGCTGCTGCCGATGAACCGGCACGGCTACTGGGAGGAGACGTACTGGACGTACTCCTACAGCCCGCTGCACGACGACGACGGTGTGGTGCGCGGCGTGTTCACCGCGGTCAGCGACACCACCGAACGGGTGATCGGTGAGCGCCGGCTCGCCGCGTTGCAGGACCTGGGGGCCCAGGCCGGCACCGCCCGTACCGTCGGCGAGGCGTGCGAGCTGGTCGCCGGATCGCTCGGCCGGGCCGGGGCCGACGTGCCGTACGCGGCGGTGTACCTGCGTGCCCGCGACGGCGACCTGCGGCTGACCGCCAGCACCCTGCCCGGTGAGGCCGACGGCGCCGCCGCGGCGGTGTGGCCGGTGGCCCAGGTGCTCGCCGACGGTCGACCCGCGCACGTCACCGACCTCGTCGCCCGGGTCGGCGAACTCCCCACCGGGGGCTGGCAGACCGCACCGACCGAGGCGGTGGTGCTGCCGCTGCACGGCGAGACCGGTGCCGAGGACATCGGCGTCATCGTGCTGGCCGCCAGCGCCGGCCGGGCGCTCGACGACGGCTACCGCACCTTCTTCGACCTGGTGGCCCAGCAGAGCGCCGCCCTGATCAACGGCGCGGTCGCCTACGAGGTGCAGCAGCAGCGGGCCGAGGAACTCGTGGAGCTGGACCGGGCCAAGACGGCGTTCTTCTCCAACATCAGCCACGAGTTCCGTACCCCGCTGACGTTGATCAGCGGCCCGTTGCAGGAACTGCGGGCCCGGCTGGGTGACGGGGACGCGCAGGTCCGCGACGAGCTGGACGTCATGCACCGTAACGCGTTGCGGCTGGGCAAGCTGGTCACCGCGCTGCTCGACTTCTCCCGCATCGAGGCCGGCCGGATGCAGGCGAGCTACGAGCCCGTCGACCTGTCCCGGTTCACCGCCGAGCTGGCCAGCGTGTTCCGGGCGGCGGTCGAACGCGCCGGCCTCACCCTCGACGTGGACTGCCCCCCGTTGTCCGGGCCGGTGCACGTCGACCGGGCGATGTGGGAGAAGGTGGTGCTCAACCTGCTCAGCAACGCCCTCAAGTTCACCTTCCACGGCGGCATCCGGGTGGCGGTCGCCGAACGCGACGGCACGCCGACGGTGCAGGTCGTCGACACCGGCATCGGGGTGCCGGCCGACGAGATCCCCCGGCTGTTCGAGCGCTTCCACCGGGTGCCGCAGGCCCGGTCCCGGTCCCACGAGGGCAGCGGCATCGGCCTGGCCCTGGTCCGGGAACTGGTCGGCCTGCACGGCGGCACGATCACCGTGGACAGCACCCCGGACGTCGGCACCACCTTCACCGTGCGGCTGCCGTACGGCGTCGCCCACCTGCCCGCCGAGCACGTCGTCACAGGCGTCGGCGCGCCGGTGCCGTCGGACAGCGCCGAACCGTTCGTCGAGGAGGCGCTGCGCTGGCTGCCGGCCGCCGACACCGACGACCGCCCGGTGCCGCAGCCGTCGCCGGTCGACCTGCCGGGCGCGGACCGGCCCCGGGTGCTGATCGCCGACGACAACGCCGACATGCGCGAGTACCTGCACCGGCTGCTGCGGTCCCGCTACGACGTCACCGCCGTCGGCGACGGGCTCGCCGCGCTGGCCCGGGCCCGGACCGTACCGCCCGACCTGATCGTCAGCGACGTGATGATGCCCGGCCTGGACGGCCTCGAACTGGTCGCCGCGCTGCGAGCCGAACCCCGCACCATGGGGGTGCCGGTGCTGCTGCTGTCGGCCCGCGCCGGCCAGGAGGCCGCCGTCGAGGGGCTGGAGGCCGGCGCCGACGACTACCTGGTCAAACCCTTCTCCGCCGAGGAGTTGCTGGCCCGGGTCCGGGCCAACGTCGACCTGGCCCGGTTGCGCAACCACCACGCCAACTGGCGGACCGCGCTGATCAACTCGTTGCAGGAGGGGTTCTTCGTCCTCGACGCCGACGGCGCGCTGGTGGAGATGAACACCGCCTTCGCCGAGCTGTTCGGGTACGGCCCCGAGGGACTGCCCTACCGTCCCCGCTACCCGTGGTGGCCCGACGACGTCGCCGACGCCTCGGCGAACCGGCTGGTGGCCGACGCGTTCGCCCAGGCGATGACCGTCGCCCACGGATCGTTCGTGGTGCCGCTGCGGCACCGCGACGGGCACCGCCTCTGGACGGCGGTGGCCTTCAACGCGGTCACCGACGACCAGGGACGGCGGATGGTCGTCGGCACGATCCGCGACGTCACCGCCGAACGGTACGCGGTGCAGCGGGAGACCGCCCTCAGCACCCTCAACCAGCGGCTGTCCCGGGCCGGCAGCACCAGCGAGGCGTTGCGCGCCGGCGTCGAGGAGCTGCGCCAGCTCTGGCAGGCCCACCGGGCGGTCGCCACCCACTGGGCACCCGACGGCACGCCGACGGTGACCGCCACCCCCGGCACCGACTGGGGGCAACTGTCCGACCCGGCCCGCGAGACGGTCACTGCGCTGCGGGCGCAGCCACCCCTGCGGATCACCATCGACCCGGCCGCCGGGGCCCGGCCCGCCGGCGTCGGCACCACTGTCGACTCGCCACAGGGCCCGCTGGTGATCTGGCTCGAACTCGACCCGGCACGGGGCTTCGGCACCGAGGACCAGATGCTCCTGCTGCTGCTGTGCGGGGCGCTCGGGCAGGCGTTGCACCGGGCCCACGCCGCCGACCAGCAGCGTGAGGTGGCGGTCGCCCTGCAACGCTCCATCCTCGGCCCGGCCGAACTCCCCGCCGGGTTCGCCGTCCGCTACGAGCCGGCGACCCGCCCCCTCGAGGTCGGCGGCGACTGGTACGACGCGGTGAACCTGCCCGACGGCCGGATCGGCATCGTCGTCGGCGACTGCGTCGGCCGGGGCCTGCCCGCCGCCGCCGTGATGGGGCAACTGCGCAGCGCCTGCCGGGCCCTGCTGCTGGAGGCGTCCGGCCCGGCGCAGGTGCTCACCGCCCTGGACCGGTTCGCCCGGATGCTGCCCGGCGCGGCCTGCACCACCGTGTTCTGCGGCATCCTCGACCCGGAGACCGGGAGGTTGACCTACAGCAGCGCCGGGCACCCGCCGGCGATCCTCACCCATCCCGACGGCCACACCGAACTGCTGGCCGCCGGCCGGGGCAGCCCGCTGGGCATCCCGTCGCGCGGTGGCCGCCCCGACGCGACAAGCATCGTGCCGCCCCGGGCCGTGCTGCTGCTCTACACCGACGGCCTGGTGGAACGCCGCCGGCAGTCCCTCGACACCGGGATCGCGCAGGCCGCCTCCGCCGTCCGGGAGGACCACACCGCCGGGGTGGAACAGCTCGCCGACCGGGTGATGCAGCGGATGACCCCGCGGGGCGGGTACGACGACATCGCCCTGCTGCTCTACCGCCACCCGGCACCGCTGGAGCTGTCGTTCCCCGCTGACCGGTCGCAGATGGCCCCGGTGCGTTCCACCCTGCGCCAGTGGTTGCGCCGCACCGGTGCCGACCCGCACCTGGCCCAGGACGTGCTGGTGGCCACCGGCGAGGCGTGCGCCAACGCGGTCGAGCATGGCCACCGCGACGCCCGTCCCGGGCTGATCCGGTTGCTCGCGGTGGCCGCGGGCACCGAGCTGTTCGTCACGGTGGTCGACTCCGGGCGGTGGAAGGTGCCCGAGATCGACCACGACCGGGGACGCGGCATCAACCTGATGCGCGCGTTGATGTCGCACGTGGACATCCGGACCACCGACGCCGGCACCACCGTCGAGCTGCACACGAGGATTCCCGCATGAACACGCCCCTGGACCTGGCCACCGGCCGGCAGCCTGACGGCGCCCCGCTGCTGACCGTCGCCGGTGAGATCGACATGAGCAACGCCGACCGGTTCCGGGCCGCGATCGCCGGCGCGGTGGTCGACGGGCACCTGCTGACCGTGGACCTGACCGGGGTGGAGTACCTGGACAGCGCCGCGCTCGCCGCGTTGTTCGCCCACGTCGACCGGTTGCGGGTGGTGGCGAACCCGCTGCTGGGCAGCGTCCTGACCATCTCCGGCCTGACCGAGCTGACCACTGTCACCTTCGCCGACTGATCCCCGGTCCGCCGGGCTGCTCCTGCTGGTGCCCTCCTGGCGGTCGCCGTGCGGTTCGCGGCGGGTGGGCTCAGCCTGCGGTCACCCCGAACACGTTGCCGTCCGGGTCGGTCAGCAGGACGACCCCGGTGGCGGTGGCGTCGAGCCGGGTGGCCCCGAGGGCGACCAACCGGTCGACCTCCGGCGACGGGTCGGTGCCGACGGCGGCGAGGTCGAACCGCTGCGGGTCGCGGCCCCGCTGCGGGGCGACGGGCGGCCCACCCCAGGCGACCTTCGTGCCGCCGTGCGGTGCCTGGACGGCGGTCTCCTGGTCCCGGTCCCACACCAGCGGCCAGCCCAGCGCCCGGCTCCAGAAGAGGCCGACCTCGCGGGTGCCGTCGCAGGCGACCTCCCCGAGCCGGCCGCATCCGGCGAGGAAGGTGTTGCCCGGCCCGATGACGCAGAACTCGTTGCCCTCGGGGTCGGCCAGCACGACGTGCGTCTCCTCGGGCCGCTGCCCGACGTCGAGGTGGCTGCCGCCGAGGGTCAGCGCCCGGGCGACCTGCCGTTGCTGGTCGTCGGGGCTGTCGCTGGTCAGGTGCAGGTGCATCCGGTGGGGCCCGGTGCGGTGCGGCTGGCCCGGCACGAACCGCAGGTCGGGTCGGGTGTCGGTGCCGGGCAGGCGGACGCCGCCGGTGCCGTCGGCGACGGTGTCCTGGCCGAGCAGGTCGGCCCAGAACCGGGCCAGTCGGGTCGGGTGCCGTGCGTCCAGGGTCAGCGTCAGGTGTCGCGGGAGCATCCGGGCACCGTAGCCATCCTCGCCGGGGGCGACAACGGTTTTACGGCGCGCGGCCCTCGGACGGCGGCAGGGGTCCGGGCGGGGGACGGGCGTTGCCGCCCGGACCTGCCTGCCGACGACGGGGGCCACCGTCCAACACATCGACAATGATGACTTTACGGAAACGTTTCGGAAACTTCAAGTGGTCGTGCGCGTCGAATCCCTGCCCACGGGCGACATCAGCGGGGAAACTTTTCGAAGTGGCGGTGGCGGTCAGTGGCCGTGCCAGGAGCGCCAGAGGGAGGCGTAGACGCCGTCGGCCGCGACCAGGTCGTCGTGCCGGCCGATCTCGGTGATCCGGCCGTCCTCCAGCACCGCCACCCGGTCGGCGTCGTGCGCGGTGTTGAGCCGGTGCGCGATGGCGATCACCGTCCGGCCGGCCAGCACCGCACCGAGCGCCCGCTCGGTGCGCCGGGCGGTCGTCGGGTCCAGCGCGGCGGTCGCCTCGTCGAGGATCAGGATGTCCGGGTCGGCCAACACGAGCCGGGCCAGCGCCAGTTGCTGGGCCTCGGCCGGGCCCAGGTCCCGCACCCCGGCCCCGAGCGGGGTGTCGAGACCGTCCGGCAGGTCGGTGTACCAGTCGGCCCCCACCGCCTCCAGGGCCGCCCGCAACTGCGCGTCGGTGCCGCCCGGCGCGGCGAACGCCAGATTGTCCCGCAGCGTACCGAGGAAGACGTGGTGTTCCTGGGTGACCAGGGCGATCCGGCGGCGGCGCTCGGCCGGGTCGAGGTCGGTGACCGCGACCCCGCCGAGGCTCACCACCCCCCGGTCGGGCACGTCGATGCCGGCGAGCAACCGGGCCAGGGTGGACTTGCCCGCCCCGGACGGGCCGACCACGGCCAGCCGTTCCCCCGCCGCGACCGTCAGGTCGATGCCGTGCAGCACCTGCGGGCCGTCCGCGTACCGGAACGTAGCCCCGCGCACCTGCACCACGCGCCCGGTGGGCAGGGCCGCCCGGCCCCGGGGCTCCGGCGGCACCTGCCCCACCCCGAGCACCCGGGCGTACGAGGCGACGCCGCGCTGCGCCTGCTCGACCCACAGCAACAGCCGGTCCAGCGGGTCGACCGCCTGTTGCAGGTAGAGCGCGGCGGCGACCACCTCGCCCAGGCTGACCCGCCCCCGCGACAGCAGGACACCCCCGGTGAGCAGCACGGCGGCGATCGGGATCGGATAGCTGCCCTCCACCACCGGGAAGAACACCGACCGCAGCGCGAGGGTGGCCCGCCGGGAGGTCCACACCGCGCCGATTCGGGCGGTGCCGTGGGCGACCCGGTCGCCGCCCAACCGCAGCGCCTCCACGGTGCGGGCACCCTCGGCGGTCGTGGCGAGCGCCTCGGTCAGCTCCGCAGTGGCCGCCCCCTCCGCCAGGTAGGCCGGGGCGGCCCGGCGCAGGTACCAGCGCACCACCACCGCGATCGACGGGAGCCCGGCGAGCGCGACCAGGCCGAGCAGCGGGTCCAGCAGGAACACCGCGCCGAACAGCAGCGTCAACTGGGTCCCCGCGATGACCACCACCGGCACCACGTCGCGCAGCATGGTGCCCACCGTGGACACGTCCACCGAACTCCGGGTGGCCAGGTCACCGGTGCCGGCGTGCTCGACCACCGAGACGGGCAGGCCGAGCAGGCGGGTCACGAAGTCCTCGCGGAGCCGGGCCACCGCCCGCTCGCCGAACCGGTGCCCGGCGTACTGGGCGTAGCGGGCGAGCAACCCCTGCACCAGCACGCAGCCACCGATGGCCAGCGCCGACCGGTCCACCGCGCCGACCCCGGCGCCGGCCGTGACCTGGTCGACGATCCGCCCGATCAGCCACGGCGCGGCCAGCCCGGCGAGGGCGGCGGCGCTGTGCAACGCCAGCACCCCGGCGACCGCCCACCGGTCGCCGGCGAGCATGTCGCGGGCGGCCCGCCGGACCACCGCCGGGCCCGCGACCGGGAGCTTCGTCACCGTCCGGCCCGCCCGACCGGCGCGTCGTCCGTGCCGCTGGTCCGCCAGACCAGCCGCCGGTAGTCCGGGTCGGCGGCCAGCAGCGTGGCGTGCGTCCCGGTGCCGGTGATCCGGCCGCCGCGCAGGTGGGCGACGGTGTCGGCGTGCCCGAGCAGCACCGGTGAGGTGCTCAGCAGCACCGTCGTGCGACCCGCACGGGCCTGCCGCAGGCGCTGCGCCACCCGGGCCTCGGTGTGCGCGTCCACCGCCGACGTCGGGTCGACCAGGATCAGCACCTCCGGGTCGGCGAGCAGGGCACGGGCCAGCCGGACCCGCTGCCGCTGACCGCCGGAGAGGGTACGGGCCCGGTCGCCGACCGGGGCGTCGAGGCCGTCGGGGAGCCCCTCGACGACGTCGCGGGCCGACGCCACGTGCAGCGCCGCGTCGATCCGGGCGTCGTCGACGGTGCCGTGCGGGCCGGCGAGGATCTGCCGCAGCGTCCCGGCGAAGAGATACCCGTCGTGGTCGGCGACGAGGATGCGGGAGCGCACCTCGTCGAGGTCGACGGCCGTCAACGGGACCCCGCCCCAGGTGACCGCGCCGGTGACGTACCGGCCCAGCCGGTCGGCCAGGGCCGTCGCGTCGGCCGGGTCGTCGGCGGCGACGCCGACCAACCGGCCCACCGGGACCGTCAGCCCGCTGTCCGGGTCGTGCAGCGGGGCCGGTCCGGCCGGGGCGGGCCGGGTCGCCGGGCCGCCCACCGGGTCGGGGGCGAGCCGGAGCAGGTCGACGATCCGCCGGGCGGCGACCCGGCCCTGGATCAACTGGTAGCTGCCCTCCAGCAGGAACCAGACCGGCACGATGAGCACCGCCACGTAGCCGTAGACGGCCACCAGTTGCCCGATGGTGATCCCGCCCGCCACGGCCGTGCGGGCGGCCAGCCACACCACCACGGCGAGGAACACCCCGGGGATGACGGCGGTCAGCGCGTCGACCCAGCTGAGCACCGCACCCACCCGGTAGCCCTCGGTCCGCAGCCGTTGCGACCGGGCGGCGTACCGGCGGGCGAACAGGTGCCGGCCACCCACCCCGGCGAGTACCCGCAGGCCGGCCACGATGTCGTCGGCCCGGGTGGTCAGCTCGCCCTGCTGCTGCCGGTAGACCGCTTCGGCCCGCTCCAGCCGGCGCAGCAGCGGGCCGACCACCAGCGCTACCACCGGCACCCCGAGCAGCGTCACCAGCGCCAGCACCGGGTCGATCGACCAGAGCACCACGGCCGCGACCGCGTACGCCAGCACCGCGCCCACCCCCGGGCCGGTCAGGGTGAGCACCTGCGAGGTGCGCACGATGTCGTACCCGCCGACGGTGGCGACGTCACCGGCGGCGAGCCGCCGGGGCAGCACCGCGCCGACCCCGGCGAGCTGCCGCAGCAGCACGGCCGCCGAGCGGGCGCTGGCGTCCTCGCGGATGAACGTCATGGTCCGGTGCCGCATGATGCCCGCCCAGGCCAGCGCGGCCCCGGCGACCACGATCGCGGCGACCCAGCCGAGCAACGCGGCGGTGTCGCCGGTCCGCAGCCCGTCGTCGACGGCGCGGGCGACCAGGAACGGCCGCACCGACAGCCCCACCATCCAGACCGTGCCGAACAGCGACCCGCGCAGCACCCGCCACGGCTGGCAGCGGACCAGCCACCAGATGTACCGCAGCGGCCCCGTCGTGTCCGGCGTGCCCGGGTCCGGGTGGGGCAGGCGTGGAGGCACCGGCCCAGGCTAGTCACCGGCCGCCGGCCGCGCCGGCCCGTACCCGTCCGCGACGCGGTGGCGTACGCCTCAGTGCCCGGCGGGGTGGCGGCATTGACGCCGGTGTACGGCGACAGGCAAGCTCCTGTGCTCGGATCGTCGGCGGCGGGCGTCGCCGGCCACGGCGGGGGAGGGTCGATGACGCGGCGGACGGCCACCCGCGTATCGACACTGCTCACCACGCTGCTCGTCGTCGGCACGACGACGGTGGTCGCCCCCGACCCGGCCCACGCGGCGGCGGCCACGGTGTGCCGGGTCCGTGACGGGCGGCTGACCGAGATCTCCGGCATGGCCGCCACCGACTCCGGGTTCGTGATGGTCAACGACGGTGCCGACGAGGCGTCCCGGCGGCGCATCTTCTTCCTCGACCCCCGGTGCGCGGTGGTGCGCACGGTGGCCTACCCGTCGCGGCCCCGCGACACCGAGGACCTGGCGGTCGGCGCGGACGGCACGGTGTGGGTCGCCGACATCGGCGACAACGACCGGACCCGGTCCACGGTGGCGCTGTGGAAGCTCGCCCCCGGGGCCCGCCGGCCGGTGCTGCACCGCCTGACGTACCCCGACGGGGCGCACGACGCGGAGGCGCTGCTGCTCGACGGGGCCGGCCGGCCGGTGGTGGTGACCAAGCAGGGCGGCAGTGCCGGCGTCTACGTGCCGGCCGGGCCGCTGCGGGCCGGCGCGACGGTGCCGATGACGTTGGCCGGGCAGCTCCGGCTGCCGCTCACCACGACCCCGAACCCGTACTCGTTCTTCGGCCGCCGGCTGGTCACCGGCGGGGCCACCGCGCCGGACGGCCGCCGGGTGGTGCTGCGCACCTACGCCGACGCCTTCGAGTACGAGGTGACCGACGGCGACGTGGTGGCCGCCCTGACCGGCGGCACGCCCCGGACCGTACCGCTGCCCGACGAGCCGCAGGGCGAGTCAATCAGCTACAGCCGGGACGGCCGCTGGCTGCTCACCGTCTCCGAGACCGCCGGTCAGCCCCCCGGCACCCTGCCGACGGTGCTGCGCTACGCCCGCCCGTCGGCCCCCACGCCGGCCGCATCGTCCCCGCCCGCCCCGACGGCGTCCACCGGCGTGCCCGCCGCGGCGTCCCCGGGTACGACCCCCGCCGTGGGCCCCCGGACCGGCGTCGACGGAACCCGGTCGCTGCTGCTGGGGGTCGGGGTGATCGGCGTCGGGCTGCTGCTGGCGGCGCTGGTGGGGGTGGTCCGGGCGCGGCGGACCCGCCGCTGAACCGGGGGACGGCGTCGGCCGGGTGTCCCGGTGGGGGATGCTGGAGCCGTGCAGATCAGCATCCTCGGCCCGCTCGCCGTCGACGGCCGGCCGGTCCGGGGCGAACGGCTCGCCGCCGTGATCCGCACGCTCGTCGACGCGCGGGGCCGGGCGGTCTCCACCCCGCTGCTGGTGGACGCGGTGTGGGACGGCACGCCGCCGGACGACGCGACCGGCGCGGTGCAGGCCCTGGTCTCCCGGGTACGCCGACTCGGACTGCCGGTGGTCGCCGTCCCGGGTGGCTACCGGTTGCCCGCCGAGCAGGTCACCGTCGACGCGGTCCGGGCCCGGTCGCTGCTGGAACAGGGCCGGGCGGCCCTGCGCGGCGGTGCCGGGCCGGCCGCCCGGGACGCCGCCGACGCGGCCCGGGCGCTGTTCCCCGAGGTCCCGGAGTGTGGCACCGGCGCGACCGGCCGGCTGTTCGTCGACGTCGTCGCGTTGCGCGCCGAGGCGGCACTGACCGGCCCCGGCCCGTACGACGACGGCGACCTGCGGCGGCTCGTGGCGCGGACCCCGCCGGACGAGCCGTCGGCCGCCCTGCTGGTCCGGATGCTCGCCGCCCAGGGGCGCGACGCCGAGGCCCTGGAGGTGGTCGCGCGGTTACGCACCGACCTGGCCGATCGCTACGGCACCGACCCGTCACCGCTGATCAGCCAGGTCCACCTGGCCTTGCTGCGGGGCGAACTGTCCGCCCCGACCGGCCCGGCGTCGCCGACCGCGTCCACCCGGAGCGTGCTGCCGTCCGGGTGGCGGCGGCCGGTGACCGCGCTCGTCGGCCGGGAACGCGACGTCGAGGCGGTGGAGGCGGCGCTGACCGAGGCGGCCCTGGTGACGGTCGTGGCCACCGGCGGCGCGGGCAAGACCCGGCTCGCCGCCGAGGTGGTACGCCGGGCGGTGGCGGCCGGCCGACCGGCCCGGGTGATCGAACTGGCCGGCCTGCGGGCCGCCGAGGAGGTGCTGCCCGCCGTCCTGGCGACCCTCGGCGGGGCGGACACCACGACGGCCGGCGGCACCCTGGGCCTCGACCGCCGGGTGCTCACCCCGCAGGAGCGGCTGCGTGCCCTGGCGCCGGATCTCGACGGCCTGGTGGTGCTGGACAACTGTGAACACCTGCTGGACCCGGTGGCGGCGGTCGTCGCGGACCTGCTCGCGGTGAGCCCACCCGAGGTGGCCGTGCTGGCGACCAGCCGGGCACCGCTGGGCCTGGCCGGGGAGCGGGTGCACCGGTTGACCGTGCTGCCCGACGCCGACGCGGTGGCGCTGGTCGAGTCCCGGGCCCGCGCCGGGGGTGCGGTGCCCACCTGGGACACCGACCGGGCGTTGGCCCTGTGTCACCGGCTGGACAACCTGCCGCTGGCCCTCGAACTGGCCGCCGCCCGGCTGCGGCACATGCCGATCGACGACGTGCTCGCCGGGCTGACCGACCGGTTCGCGCTGCTCGACGCCGCGCTGCGCGGCCTGCCGGAACGGCACGCGAGCCTGTGGGCGATGGTCGACTGGAGCCGGGAACTGCTCGCCCCCGCCGACCGGGACCTGCTCCAGCGGGTCGCGGTGGTCCCCGCCCCGTTCACCGCCGACCTCGCCGCCGCCGTCGCCGGCCTCCCCGACGTCCGGCGTGGGCTGGCGCGGCTGGTCGAACAGTCCCTGCTGACCCTCGTCGAGGGCGACGGCCCACCCCGCTACCGGATGCTGGAGACCGTCCGCGAGTACGGCGAGGCCCGGCTCGACGCCGCCGGTGACCGTGCCCCGGCCATGGCCGGCCTGGTCGGCTGGGCCCGGCGGCAGGCGGTCGGGCTGCTCGACCGGTTCATCGGTCCCGACCAGCTCGACGCGTTCGACCGGTGTGCCGCCGAGCAGGACAATCTCGTCGCCGGCCTGCGGTGGGCGGCCGGGCACGACGACGAACCGGCGGTGGTGGACATCGCCACCCCGCTGTTCCACCTGTGGGCGGTGCGGGGCCTGCACCTGGAGGTCTCCGGCTGGTCGCGGGCCCTGCTGCACCTCGACGCCCCCGACCGGCGACGCGGCTCCGCGATCGTCTCCGGCCGGGCCAGCGGTCGGTCGTTGCCCGACGCCGACCGGCTGACCTGGATGTGCCTGCTGGTGGTGGTCAACGCCGGCATCACCGGCCCGCTGCGGCTCGCCGTGCTCGCCCGCCGGGCCCTGCGCCGGCTGCTGGCCGAGCGGCCCCGGGAGGTCTCCTCCCGGCACGCGGTGCTCGCCTCGGTGCTGCCGGCGTTCGACCAGCTCGACCCGGAGCAGGCGCTGCCGGGCACCACCACCCTGATCGAGCATCCCGACCCGTACGTGCAGGGCTTCGGCCTGTTCGCCCGCGCGGCGATCGGGGACAGTGGGGGTCTGCCGACGGCCTCGGTGACCGACGCCGAGCAGGCCTACCGTCGGTTCGAGACGGCCGGCGACCACTGGGGGATGGCGATGGCGGCGCAGGTCGTCGGGCACGGCCTGACCCCCACCGACGGCGGGTCCACCGAGTGGCTGGCGCGCGGGGTGCACCACATGGAGCTGATCGGCGCCACCCAGGACGTCCGCGCCGCCCAGGTGGTGCTGGACGTGCAGCTCGCGCTGCGCGGTGACCCGGCGGCCGAGCAGCGGTTGGTCGAGACGGCGACCCCCGGCCGGGGGGAGGAGGTGGAGACCGCGCAGGCGGGCCTGGGGTTGGCCCGCCTCGCCTGGCAGCGCGGGCGGCACGCCGAGGCGCTCGACCACGCCGACGCGGTGGTCCGCTCGCTGGCCGGGTGGACCGGCCCGCCGCCGCAGCCCCGGGTGGTGCTGCGGGTCGCGGTGGCGGTGCTGCGCCTGCGGATCGCCGAGGTGTGGCCGGCCGCCCGACGCGACGTCGACCTCCGCGCCACCGAGCTGCTGGCCACCGCCGGCGCGGAGGCGCTGTCGTCGCGGGACCTGCCGGTGATCGGGACCTGGGCGTTGGGTGGCGCCGAACTCGCCGCCTGGCGCGACGACGTCGGGACCGCCCGGGAGCTGTTCGCGCTCGGCACCCGGCTGGGCAGCAACTCGGCGGCGTTCTTCCCGTCGGGCATCGGGGAACGGCTCACCGCCGCCCTCGGTGACGAGGCGCGGCGGGAGCCGTTGCTGGCCGGGTGGCGGGCGCGGCCGGCCGCCGCGGCCACCGGCCGTGTCGGCGAGCTGATGGCCGACCTGCTCGGCCGGATCAGACCCGCCGCCGGTACGCGCGCAGCGCCAGTGGCATGAACACCGCCACGAAGCCGGCGCACCACAGCAGCGTCCACCACACGTGGTTGCCGACCGGGCTGCCGAGGAACAGTCCGCGCATCGCCGTCACCAGGTGGGTCAGCGGGTTCACCGTCACCACCGCCTGCATCCAGCCCGGCAGGGTGCCGGCGGCGACGAACACGTTGGACGCGAAGCTCAACGGCATGATCAGCGCGAACATCACCCCCTGCACCGCGCCCGGCGTGCGGACCTTCATCCCGACGTAGACGGGCAGCCAGCTCAGGCAGAGCGCGAACAGCACCGCGAGCAGGCAACCGGCGAGCGCCTGCACCGGGCCGGACTCGATCCGGAAACCGAGCAGGTAACCGATCGCCAGCGTCGAGACGGTCACGATCACGTACCGCACCACGTCGCCGAAGACCGCGCCGACCAGCGGTGCGGACCGGGGGACGGGCAGCGAACGGAACCTGTCGAAGATGCCCTTGGCGATGTCGGTGTTGAGGTTGACGCCGATCGCGATGCACCCGGTGGCGATGGTCTGCGCCAGGATGCCCGGCAGCAGGTACTGGAGGTAGTCGTGGGTGGATCCGGCGACCGCGCCGCCGAAGACGTACACGAAGATGACCAGGAACAGCACCGGTTGCAGGGTGACGTCGATCAACGCCTCGGGGGTGCGCCAGGTCTTGATCAGGCTACGCTTCGCCAGGGCCAGCGAGTGCCGCAGCAGGCGCAGCGGCCGGGGCTGGGCCACGACCGTGGACAGCGTCGGCCCGGTGCGGGGCGGGGTGCCGGTCAGGGTGCTCATGCGGCGACCTCCGTACGGGTGGTGTCGTCGTCGGCCGCGGTCCGGCCGGTGAGGGTGAAGAAGACCTCGTCGAGGCTGGGCAGGTGCAGCGAGAGTTCGGTGACCGTGATGCCGGCGGCGGCCAGCCGGGCGACGCTCTCGGTCAGCGCGGAGTCGTCGGTGACCGGCACCGCGAGCACGCCCCTGCGGATCTCGTCGGCGGGCGCGCCGGAGCCCACCCGGGACAGGATCGCCGCCGTCGGGGCCAACTGCGCCGGGTCGGTCGGCCGCACCTCCAGGGTCTGCCCGCCGACGACCCACTTGAGCCCGTCCGGGGTGTCGTGGGCGATGACCCGGCCGTGGTCGATCACCGTGATCGCGTCGGCCAGCGCGTCGGCCTCCTCCAGGTACTGGGTGGTGAGCAGCACGGTCGCCCCGTTGGTCACCAGCGACCGGACGACGTCCCACATGTCCTCGCGCTTGGCCGGGTCGAGGCCGGTCGTCGGCTCGTCCAGGAAGATCACGTCCGGTGAGCCGACCAGGCTGGCGGCCAGGTCCAGCCGGCGGCGCATCCCGCCGGAGTAGGTCTTGGCCGGGCGGTTCGCGGCGGCGGTCAGGTCGAACCAGTCGAGCAGTTCGGCCGCCCGCCGCCGCGCGCCGGCCCGGCCGAGTTCCAGCAGCGTCCCGAACAGTTCCAGGTTCTGCCGCCCGGTCAGGTCCTCGTCGACGGAGGCGTACTGGCCGGTGAGGCCGATGGACTGCCGGACCCGCTCGGCCTGGCGTACCACGTCGAGGCCGTTGATCCGGGCGGTGCCGGCGTCGGGGACCAGCAGGGTGGACAGGATGCGCACGGCGGTGGTCTTGCCGGCCCCGTTGGGGCCGAGCACCCCGAGCACGGTGCCCCGGGGCACGGCCAGGTCCACCCCCTGCAGCGCCCGGGTGGACCCGAAGGTCTTGACCAGGCCCTCGGCTTCGATCATCAACTCAGCTGTCATGCCGGCCAGCGTGCGCCGGCGGGCTGACACCGCGCCGACATGCCACCGACACGCCGCCGACGCCCCGCCCGGGGTCAGCACCGGACGATGGTAGGCCTCCGCCTGCACAGAGCCGATAGATGGAGAACAGTGGCAATTTCCCCGTCCGACGTCGACCGGGACGCCCGGCCCGGCGACCGCGACCGGGTGCGGGCGCTGTTATCGTCGGCGGCCGGGCGGCGACTGGGCGGCCCCACACATCGAACAGGTGGTCGCCGTGACGCGGGCCCGTACGCTCGTCCCGCCGGTGCTGCTGGGTCTCGTCGTCGCGGCGCTGGTGCTCTCCGGCGTCCGGCCGTACGACCGGCTGACCTGGCTGCTGGAGACGGTCTGGGTGATCGTCGGCGTGCCGGTCGTGCTGCTGGTGTGGCGGCGGTTCCCGCTGACCACCCTGCTGTGCTGCCTGCTGGCGGCGCACGCGCTGGTCCTCGTCGTCGGCGGCCACTGGAGCTACGCGCGGGTCCCGCCCGGCGACTGGGTACGCGACTCCCTCGACCTCTCCCGCAACCCGTACGACCGGCTCGGGCACTTCGTGCAGGGTTTCGTCCCGGCGATCCTGGTCCGCGAGATCCTGGCCCGGCGCTCCCCGCTGCGCGGCAGCCGGTGGCTCGCCCCGCTGGTGGTCTGCGCCTGCCTCGCCTTCAGCGCCTTCTTCGAGATGATCGAGTGGTGGTCCTCGGTGGCCGGTGGCTCCGCCGCCGACGACTTCCTCGGCACCCAGGGCGACGTCTGGGACACCCAGTGGGACATGTTCCTCGCGCTGGTCGGCGCGGTCACCTCACTGGCGCTGCTCAGCCGGTGGCACGACCGCCAACTACCGGACCCGACGCCCACGCGCCCCGCCGCCGTCCCGGTGGGCTGAGCACCGGCCCCGGAGCACGGCGGAGCCGGTCGCGGCGGCAGCCGGGCCGGCAGGTCACGGTCGGTCGGCCCAGTCGTCGAGGATGGTGGCGACGTCCAGCGGGTCGGCCGGGTCCGGTGCGGGCCGGGGCGGCGGCGCGGGCGTCCGGGCGAACCGGGGCGCCGGCGCCGGCTGCACCGCACCGTCCACCTCGACGAACGTGCCCCGGGCGGCGTTGTGCGGATGGCGGTGCGCCTCGGTGGGGGCGAGCACCGGCGCGACACAGGCGTCGAGGCCGGCGAAGACCGCCGTCCACTCGTCGCGGGTGCGTTCGGCGAACCGGGCGGCGAACCGGCGGCGCAGCTCCGGCCAGCCGTCCGGGTCGTACTGGGCGGGCAGCGTCGGGTCGTCGGCCAGGCCGAGCCCGGTCAGCAGCGTGGTGTAGAACGCCGGTTCCAGCGCGCCCACCGCCACGAACCGGTCGTCGGCGGTGCGGTAGGTGTCATAGAATGGGGCCCCGCCGTCGAGCAGGTTGCCGCCCCTCGGCGCGCTCCACCGGCCCGCGCCGAGCATCCCGTGCAGGAACGCGGTGAGCAGCGCCGACCCGTCGACCATCGCGGCGTCGACCACCTGCCCGAGACCTGAGCGTTCCCGTTCCAGCAGCGCGGCCAGCACCCCGGTGGCGAGCAGCATCCCACCCCCGGCGAAGTCGCCGAGCAGGTTCAGCGGGGCGTGCGGGCGGTGTCCGGGGCGGCCCAGCGGCTCCAGCGCGCCGGCTAGCGCGATGTAGTCGATGTCGTGCCCGGCGCGGGCGGCCAACGGGCCGTCCTGTCCCCAGCCGGTCATCCGGGCGTACACCAGGCGGGGGTTGCGGTCCCGGCAGGCCCGTGGCCCGAAGCCGAGCCGCTCGGCCACCCCCGGCCGGTACGCCTCGACCAGCACGTCGGCCCGCTCGACCAGGCGCAGCAGGTCGGCCACCCCGGCGGGGGTCTTCAGGTCCAGCGTGGTGACCCGCCGTCCCCGGTGCAGCGGGCCGGTCGTCGGTACGCTCAGCCGTCCCGGGCCGACGCCGCCCGGCCGGTCGACCCGCACCACGTCCGCGCCGAGGTCGGCCAGCACCATGCAGCCGAACGGGGCCGGGGCCAGGCTGGCCAGCTCCACCACCCGCACCCCGGCCAGCGGTCCGCCGGCGGGCGCGTCGGGGTCAGAGGGCACGGGCGATCAGCTCCTTCATGATCTCGTTGGTGCCGCCGTAGATCTTCTGCACCCGGGCGTCGGCGTACATCCGGGCGATCGGGTACTCGGTGGTGTATCCGTAGCCGCCGAACAGTTGCAGGCACCTGTCGACGATCTCGCACTGTCCCTCGGTGAGCCACGCTTTCGCCATCGCCGCAGTGGCCACGTCCAGCTCGCCCCGGTCGTGCCGGCCGATGCAGTCGTCGAGGAACACCCGGCTGACCCGGGTCCGGGTGACGCAGTCGGCAAGCACCATCCGGGTGTTCTGGTGACCGATCAGCGGTTTGCCGAAGGCGTTGCGTTCCTTGACGTACGCGGTGGTCAGCTCCACCGCCCGCTGCATCGCCGCCACCGCGCCGACGCCGATGACCAGGCGTTCCTGGGGGAGTTGCCGCATCATCTGGCCGAAGCCGAGCCCCTCGGTCCCGCCGAGCAGGTGGTCCGCCGGCACCCGCAGCCCGTCGAAGAACAGCTCGGCGGTGTCGTTGCCGTGCAGCCCGATCTTGGACAGCAGCCGGCCCCGCCGGAATCCGGCCGGTTCGTCGCCGACCTCGCAGACCAGCAGCGAGATGCCGGCGGCGCCCCGGGTCGGGTCGGTCTTGACGGCCAGGACGACCAGGTCGGCGAGGCCGCCGTTGCTGATGAACGTCTTGGCCCCGGTGACCAGGTAGTCGTCTCCGTCGCGGACGGCCCGGGTGCGCATCGCCTGCAGGTCGGAGCCGCCGTCGGGTTCGGTCATCGCGATCGCCCCGACCAGTTCCCCCCGGCACAGTCCGGGCAGCCAGCGCCGCTTCTGCTCGGCGCTGCCGTAGGCGACGAGGTAGCCGGTGACGATGCCGCTGTGCACGGCCAGCCCGAGGGTGCTCTCCCCGACGTGCGTCTGTTCGTGCAGCAGGACCGCCTCGTGGGTGAAGCCGCCGCCGCCCCCGCCGTACTCCTCGGGCACGGACAGGCCGAGCAGGCCCAGCTCACCGGCACGCCGGTAGTGGTCCCGGTCGGGGTGGCCCTGCGCCAGCAGCCGTTCGGTGTGCGGCAGCACCTCCCGGGTGAAGAAGTCACGGGCCAGGTCGGCGAGGTCGTCGTGCTCGGGCGCGCGCCACGGCGGGGTGTAGGTGTCGAGTCCAGGCGTCGGCATGGGTCCACCCTCACGCCCTGTTGGCGACGTGTCAACAATCCTTGATCATCGTCCGGCGTCGGTCCCGTCGCCGATGACCGGCACCCCGCCCGCCGCCCGGCTGACGGGACCGGCCCGCCGACCCGGGACACGCCGCGCCCACCTGCAGATAGGGTTCGGCGGATGAGCGTTGACACCGAACCCCGGCGACGGCGGCTGGAGCCCGACGCCCGGCGGGGACAGATCCTCGCCTGCGCGGTACGGCTGTTCGGCGCGCGCCCGTACGCGGACGTGTCGACCACCGACGTCGCCCGCGAAGCCGGGGTGGCCCGGGGCCTGATCAACCACTACTTCGGCACCAAGAAGCAGCTCTACCTGGAGGTCGTCCGGGTGATGGTGACGGTGCCCGGGGTCGCCGTCGAGCGGCTGCCCGACGGCGACCTGCGTACCCGGGTCGACGCCAGCGTCACCTGGTTCCTCGACGTGGTCTCCCGGCACCGCGACTCCTGGCTGGCCGCCGTCACCGCCGGCGGGATGGGCCACGACGCCGACGTCGCCCGGGTGCTCACCGAGGCCGAGGAGGTCGCGGCGGACAGCGTGCTCGTCGCGGTGGGGCTGGCCGACGTCACCACCTGCCGGGCCGAGCTGCGCGGCATGATCCGGGCGTACGGGGGGCTGGCCACCTCGACCGCCCGGGAGTGGCTCCAGCGGGGCGCGCTGGACCGCGACCAGGTGCACCTGCTGCTGACCGCCACCCTGCTGACCATCGTGGAGCAGGTCTACCCGACCATCGCCGGCCGCCGTTCGGCCGCGTCCTGCCCGGCCTGATCCGCCGACGGACCCGCCCGCCCGCGACAGCACCGCGAGGGTCACGTCCCGTCCAGGTGGTCGCCGAGCGGGCCCACCGCCCACCCCCGCTGCCGGCACTCGTCGAGCAGGTGGGGGAGGGCGTCGAGGGCGGCCCGCCACGCCCCGGGGGCCGCCGCGCAGGAGGAGTCGTGCAGCAGCACGGTGCCGCCGCCGCGCAGTCCGCGACGGAGTTCGGCAAGCACCGACCGGGCGTCGGCGGTACGGGTCCAGTCCCGTCCCCAGCAGGTCCAGAGCACCGGCCGCAGGCCCAGCCGGTGGGCGGCCAGCAAAGCCGGTCCGGTCAACACCCCGTACGGGGGACGGTAGAACCGGGGAACCTGCCCGGTGACGGCGACGGTCAGCGCGTGCGCGGCGGCGAGGTCCCGACCGGTGGCCAGTGGCCCCCGCAGCAGCAGGTTGCGGTGTTCCCCGCCGTGCAGGGCCACCTCGTGCCCGGCGGCGACCAGCCGCCGTCCCACGTCGGGGTGCCGTCGCAGCATGGAGCCGAGCAGGAAGAACGTCGCCCGTACCCGGTGGGCGGCCAGCACCTCCAGGAAGTACGGGGTGGACTGCGGATCGGGGCCGTCGTCGAAGGTCAGCGCGATCCGGTCCGGCGGTCCCACCCCGTCGAGCCGGTGCAGCAGCCGTCCCCGCAGCGCCGGCAGGGCGGTGACCGCCGGCGTCCCGTGCAGGCCGACGGCGGCCAGCCCGGCCACCAGCAGGCCCGCCGTCCGCTGCCTCACCGGCGGCCCCGCGACGCCGCGAGCAGCGCCGCGACCACCGCCACGGCATCGCCGAGGTGCCGGCGGGGCCGGTGGTACGCCTGGCCGGTGCCGGGTACGGCGGCCATCTCGGTGACCAGTGCCTCCACGTCGGCCGGGTCGGCGGACAGCGGGACGAACCGGTCCTGCCGGCCGGTGGTCTCCATCAGCGCCGGCCGCAACTGCTCCACCGACGACGCGCGTCGGGTCAGGCCGGCCCGGGCGAGGATGCCGGCGTTGGCCCGCCCGTGTCCGGGCAGCGGCCGGTAGGTCACCACCGGCACCCCGGCGGAGAGCGCCTCCTGGCAGGTCAGGCCGCCCGCGTTCTCCACCACGACGTCCACCGCGCGCATCAGGGTCGGCATGTCGTCCACCCAGCCCAACACGTGCTCCCAGTCCCGGCGGAGCCGGTCGTAGAGCGGGGTGTTGCGCCCGCACACCACGACCGGTCGGGCCCAGCCGGTCGCCCCGACCTCCGCCACCGTGGTCTCGACGTCCCCGGCGCCCCACGCCCCGGCGACGATCAGCGCCAGCCGGTCCCGTTCGGGCAGCCCGAACCGGCGGCGGGCCTGCCGCCGGTCGATGCGGTGCGCGCCGCCGAAGGCGGGTGACACCAGCGGTCGCACCGTCGTGACCGGCGTGGCGTCGGCGTCGACCGGGGGCACCTCGGCGTGCCGCAGCGCGTAGTACCGGTCCACGCCGGGGCTCAGCCAGGTGGGGTGCAGCGCGAAGTCGGTGACGTAGCTGACCACCGGGACGCCGAGCCGACCCTGCCGGCGCAGCGGTCCGAGGAGTTGGTTGGCGAAGGGGTAGGTGGTCACCACGGCGAGGGTGTCCGGTGGGATGGCCCGGCCCATCCGACGTCGTACCGGTCGTAGCAGGCCGCGGATCAGCGCGACGGACAGCCGGGACCGGGCGGTCAGGGTGAACAGGGCGTCGTAGCCGCGGGGCAGCCAGCGCAGCACGTCCCGGTACGCCTCCCGGAACAGCCAGCGCACCGGGCGCGGCAGCACGTCAAGCAGGTTCAGCCGGTCCACCGTGAAGCCGCGTTCCCGCAGCCGGTGGGCCAGTTCGCCGGCTGCGGTGTCGTGGCCGGCACCGACATCCGCCGAGATCACGAGGACCCGCCCTCGGCACTCCATGCGAGCGCGCATACCCGTCGCGGGTCGGGACAGTCCCCGGTGGCGGGACCTACCCGGCACGCAAAACAGGAAGACGTCTTTACTGTTAACAAACTTTAATTTACGGTGGTGGCAATCGTCCCAGGTCGATCCGCCGTACGGGCCGCAACCCCCGCCGCCCGCCGCCGGACGGCCGCCCGCCCCGTCGAGGAGTGCCCCATGCGCCGCACGATCACCGTCCCCCTGGTGACGACAGGTGCCGTCGTCACCTCCCTGGGCCTCGCCGCGCCCGCCCAGGCCCACGGCTACGTCTCCGCCCCGCCCAGCCGCCAGGCCCTCTGCGCCCAGGGCAAGGTGCCCGACTGCGGCCAGATCCGCTACGAACCACAGAGCGTCGAAGGCGTCAAGGGGCTGCGCAGTTGCAGCGCCGGGATCACCCAGTTCAACGTCCTGGACGACGACAGCCGGGGCTGGCCGGCCACCCCGGTCGGCAGCACCGTCACCTTCACCTGGGTGAACACCGCCCGGCACGCCACCAGCAACTGGGAGTACTTCATCGGCGGCACCCGGGTCGGCGTCGTCGACGGCGGCGGCCGGCAACCCGACGCCACCGTCTCGCACACCGTCAACCTCGGCGGCTTCACCGGCCGGCAGAAGATCCTGGCCGTCTGGAACATCTCCGACACCGCCAACGCCTTCTACTCCTGCGTGGACGTGCAGATCGGCGCGACCGGCCCCACCCCCACGCCGAGCCCGTCGCCGACCCGTACCCCGGGCCCCACGCCCACCCCGACCCGTACCGCCACCCCGACCCCGACCCAGACGGCCCCGCCGACCGCCGGCGGCAGCTGGACGGCCGGCCGCAGCTACCAGGTCGGCGACGTGGTCACCTACCAGGCGGTGAGCTACCGGTGCCGGCAGGCGCACACCGCACTGCCGGGCTGGGAACCGCCGTACGTGCCCGCCCTGTGGACCCGGATCTGACCCGGCCGCCGACCATGCCGCCACACCGACCGGGCGTCCCGCCCCTACCCGCCGCCGGCCCCCGACGGGCCGGCGGCGGCCGGCCGGCCGCGACCGTCGGTCGGCCCGGCCGCCGACGCCGGGCCGCCGTGGCCGCCGTGGCGGCCCTGCTGCTCGCCGGGTGCGCGCCCGCCGCGCCCCCGGCCACCCCTACGCCCGCACCGGCACCGTCGGGCGCGACTACCGTGGTCGACGGACTCGACCTGGTGTTCCTGCACGCCATGACGGCCCACCAGGAGCGGACCCTGGCCATCGTCCGGGCCGCGCCGCAGCGGGTCCGGGAACCCCGGTTGCGGACCCTCGTCGCGGCGATCGACGCCACCGAGACCGACGAGGTGGCCCAGGCCCGCCAGTGGATCACCGCCGCCGGCCCGGACCCCGGACACCACCGGCACACCCACCCCGACCCGGGCGACACCCCCGACCCGGTGGCGCTGCTGCGCGGCACCCCGGAAGCCGGCTACGACGCCGCCCTGGTGGCGGTGCTGGTGCCGCAGCAGCGGCAGGCCGCCGCGCTGGCCCGGGCGCACCTGGCGGTGGCGGTCGCCCCGGCCGTCCGCGACCTGGCCCGACGCATCGACGAGTCCCGTACCGCGCAGATCCGACTGATCGCCGCGCTGCCCGTCGCCCCGGCCACCCCCTGACCGCCGGCAGCCGCCGGTACGCCCTACGCCACACCGGAAACGGCCGACTCCCCCACCCGTACGGTCAGTGGGCCGAATCGTTCGGTCACCCCCGCGACATCGATGTTCCTCGTGTTCCCGGCCACCGGTATAGTCCCGGCAATCCATTGGAGTGTCGCAGGGAATACACGTGATCTGCGTGACGGCAGCTGGGCTGGAGGATGCGCTGTCCGGCTCACCATTCGTCGGGCGACAGCCGGAAATCGCCCGCGTCCGCGCCGCCCACGCCGACAGCGTCCGCACCGGCACCCAGGTGGTGTGCGAGGTGGTCGGCGACCCGGGGATCGGCAAGACCCGCCTCGTCCACGCCGCCCTGGACGGCTGCGTCCCGGCCCTGCCCCGAGCCGTCGGCACCTGCGTGGAGGCTGAGCGGGACATCCCGTTCCACGTCTTCCGGCACGCCTTCGACGCCCCCCGCCCCGCCCGGGCCGACCCGCGGCAGCCCACCGCCGGGGCCGAACCCGACGGCCCGCCGGCCGGCCGCGCCGTCGGCCCGCTCGACGTACGCCAGTTCCGCACCTACCAACTGGCCCGCCGGCTGCTCACCCTGGCCGCCCGGGACGGGCTGGCCCTCGTCCTGGACGACCTGCACTGGGCCGACACCTCGTCCATCGGGCTCGTCACCCACCTGCTGCGCTACCCGGTGCCCGCGCCGCTGCTGCTGATCCTGGTCTACCGGCCCCGCCAGCTCGACACCGCGATGCCGTTCGGCCCGCCCGACGCCGTCGTCCCCGGCGGCCGGGTCCGGGAGCGGATCGAACTGGGACCCCTCAGCCTCGCCGAAACCGTCGCGCTGTACCCGCACGACGACCCGGCCGAGTTGGGCCGCCGCCACGACCGGGCCGCCGGAAACCCCGGCTACCTCGCCGCGCTGGACGGCGTCGGGCCGGCCGACGGCGACCGGGACCCCCCGCCGACCGCCGGACACCGGCTCACCGACCGGGCCGTGGCCACCCTGCGCGCCGAGTGGGCCGGCCTGCCCCCGGTCGACGCGACCTGCCTGCGCGCCGCGGCCGTGTGCGGCACACCGTGCGGGGTGGACCTGCTCGTCGAGGTCGCCCGTCTGCCGGCCCGGCAGGTGACCGAGTCCGCCTGGCGACTGGTCCGCCGGGACCTGCTGCGGGTCGTCCCGGCCACGGCACGGTTCACCTTCCGGCATCCGGTGCTGCGCGTGGCGGTCACCCAGGACACCGATCCGGCCTGGCGGGCGGAGGCGCACCACCGGGCGTTGACCGCGCTGCTCGCCCGGCAGGCCCCGCCGGCCGAGCGGGTGGCCCAGGCCGAACACCTGCTCGGCCTGCCCCACGGCCGGCCTGTCGAACCCTACGTCGACGTGCTCTGCCGGGCCGCCGAGGAGATCCGCGGCGACGCCCCGGAACTGGCCGTCCGCTGGCTGCGTACGGCGTTGCACGCGGTGCGCCCGCCGGCCGGCTCCCCGGACAGCCGGCACGACGTCACCCTGCTGCTGGCCCGGATCACCGGCGAGATGGGCAACCTCGCCGAGAGCCGCACCCTGCTGCGGGAGGTCGTCCCCGAACTGCCCGTGGACCCGCCGGGCCGCCGGGCCGCCGCCGTCGCCCAGTGGGTACGGGTGGAACGGCTGCTCGGCAACTACGCCGAGGCCGCCGCGATCAGCCGCCGGGAACTGGTCGGAACACCGACGCCTACCGCCGGGGCGTACCAACTCGCCACCGAACTCGGCGCGATCGGCATCCTGTCCGGTCACCCGTCGCCGGTGCCCGGCGGCGCGCCCGTCGGCGAGGCCAGCGGCATCGACCGGGCCGGCCTGCTGGCCGTGCGCGGACTCGCCGCCGCCCACGACGGCGAGGTGCGGATCGCCCGGGAACTGCTCGCCGCCGGCGCGCCGATCGTTGACGCGCTGTCCGACCGGGACCTGCGCGAGCACCCCGACTGCCTGCTGGCGCTCGGACTGGCCGAGCTGTTCGTGGAACGCCCCGCCGACGCCACCCGGCACCTCGACCGGGGGATCGCCCTGGTCCGGGACGCCCACCGCGACGACGGGCTGTGCCAACTGCTGCTCGGCCGCAGCCAGGTCGCCTACCACCGGGGCCAGCTCGGTGCCGTGATCGGCCTGACCACCGAGGCCGGCGGCATCGCCCGCCGGATCGGCAGCCGCTCCCTGCTCAGCTTCGCCCTCGCCTTCGAGGCGCAGGCCACCGCGTGGCGCGGCGGTCCGCGCGACGACGAGCGGGCGGTGGCCCTGGCCCGCACCGCCGTGGACCTCGCCAACGACCTCGACAGCTGGTCGGGACGGACCGCGGCGACCGCGCTGGCCACCGCGACGCTGCTCGCCGGGGACCCCGCCACCTGTGTGGAGATGCTCACCGACGCCGGTGGCGACAGCCGGCTCTCCCGCCTGCAGGCCTCCCTGCGGCCGATGTGGCACGAACTGCTCTGCGCCGCCGCCCTGGCCGCCGGGGACCTGCCCGAGGCGTACCGGCGGGCCCGCGCCGCGTTGGCCGCCGCCGACCTGCTCGGCCTGCCCGGGCAGCACGCCTTCGCCGAATCGGCGTACGGGGAGGTGCTGCTCGCCCGGGGCGAGATGCTGACGGCCCTGCCGTACCTGCGCACCGCGGCGGACCGGTTTCGGGCCGCCGGCATGACGCTGCGGCACAGCCTCGCCCTGGTCGCCGTGGCCCGGGCCGCCGAGGCGGTGGACCAGGGTGGCCCCGCCGCCCGGGCCCGCCGCCGGGCACAGGAGCTGGCCGCCTGGTGCGGCACCGAACGGGTCGGCCTGCGACTGGCCCGGCCGGTACGGGCGCTCACCGAGACCGCCCTGACCGACCGAGAGTGGCACATCGCGCGCCTGGCCACCACCGGCGTCACCAACCGCCTGATCGGCCGCCAGCTGCACATCAGCCCCCGCACGGTGGAGGCGCACCTGACCCGGATCTACCGCAAGGCGGGCGTGGAGTCCCGGTCCGGTCTGGTCGCCTGGGTGTCCCGTTTCGACGACACCGACCGCTGACCCGGACGCCCGGCGTCAGCCCTCGTCGACCAGGGTGCCGTCCCCGACGGGCGTGGCCGGGCCGGAGCCGTTGCCCAGCAGGCCCGCGATGTGCGCCTCGGCCTGGCGCTCCACCGCCAACCGGAACGCCTCGGTGAGCACGTTCACCACCCCCTGGGTGAGCAGGATCGTCTCCCGGTCCCCGTCGGACCACGCCGGCCGGGACCCGCTGCCACCCAGTTCGGGGGCGAGCGTCAACATCCGGGCGGTGACCTCCGCGACCAGCTCGTCGGCGAGGGGCCGGACGCTGTCGAGCACCTCACTGAGCGCCTGCAACGCCGGCACCGTGCCCATCCGGACCCGGTGCAGGTCCAACGCGGCACGCAACGGCCGGGGCCGCACCGTGCGCACCGTCCCGTCCGGCGCCCGCCCGATCACCCCGTGCCGGGTCAGCGCGTGGGTCAACGCGGGACGTTCGGCGGCCAACCGTTGCAGCATCGCGGTCAGCCCGTCGGGGGTCTCGTCACCGCTGCGGACGCCGAGCATCGCCTCGATGGAGACCAGGTTGAAGCCCTGCCGTTGCAGCGTCAGGATGGCCTCCAGCCGGCGGACGTGGGAGTCGTCGTAGAGCGCGACCCGACCCCGACGCACCGGGGGCGCCAGCAGCCGGCGGGCCTGGTGGGCACGGATGTTCCGCGCCGACATGCCCACCTTGCGGGCGAGTTCCTCCACGGTGTAGCCGACCGGGGCACCGGCGGTCGCCGGCCCGGTCGTCACCCGGTCGATGGTCACGGTGGCCTCCGCCTGCGTCGGGGACGGGGTGCGGCGACCTGCCGGCCGGCTGCGGCGGACGGCAGACTCCCCGGGGCCGAGCGTATGGGCGGGCCTGCCCGCGCGACAGGAGGGGAACCACTACTTGCCCCCGGCGGCGACCAACCATTATCCTCCGTGACCGCGCGATCACGGTGGTCCTGGACGGAACGGTTCGCTGTCAGCGTCCCCTGGGGTCGGTGGCGCGGGCCGGGGCGGTGAACGGCAACAGCACCCGGAACACGGTCGCCCCCGGCACGCTCTCCACCCGGATGTCGCCGTGGTGCTTGTTGACCACGATCCGGTACGAGATGTCCAGCCCCAGCCCGGTGCCCTCACCGACGGCCTTGGTGGTGAAGAACGGTTCGAAGATACGCGGCCGGACCGCCTCGGGAATGCCTGGTCCCGTGTCGACGACCTCGACGGCCAGCAGGTCGCCGGCCCGGCCGGTGCGCAACGTCAGGGTGCCGTCCGCACCCATCGCCGACAGCGCGTTGTCGATCAGGTTCGTCCACACCTGGTTCAGCTCGGCCGCGTACGCCGCAACGGGGGGCAGGTCCCGGTCGTACTCCCGGACCACCCGCACCCCCGGGGGGACCTTGGCCTTGAACATGACCAGGGTGGCGTCGAGCAGGTCGTGCACGTCCACCACCTGGTGCGGGGCCCGGTCCAGCTGCGAGTACTGCTTGGCCGCGCCGACCAGGGTGGAGATCCGGGTGACGGCGTCGTCGATCTCGGCCATCAACTGCTCGGTGTCCAACGTGTACGACAGCCATCGCACCGCCGACTCCAGGTCCTGCCGACCGACCACCTCGCGGACCTGCTCCAGCCACGCGGTGTCCAGGCCGGCGGCGACAAGCGTCGGCGCCAGGTCCCACCCGGCGGTGATCCGCTGCTCGTCCAGCCAGTCGGCCAACGCGTCCTCGGCGTCGCTGGCCGCCATCGGGGACAGCTGCGGCGCGCGGGCGGCCCGCTTCACCGCCTCTTCCTGCAACTCCACCAGGGTGTGCAGCCGCCGGCCGTCGAGCCGGCCGTCGGCGATCATCGCCAGCTTGTGCCGCATCCCGGCGACCCGGTCGCGCAGCGCCGAGGTGGCCCGCACCGCCGCGCCGGCCGGGTTGTTCAGCTCGTGGGTGAGCCCGGCCGACAGCGAACCCAGGGCGAGCAGCCGTTCCCGCTCGCCGATGATGGTCTGGGTGTCGCGCATCCCGAAGAACAGCCCCTCCAGCAGGTGCATCGCCATCGGGAACCAGGTCCGCACCGCGTGGGCGAACGTCTCGGCGGGCAGCACCAGGAACGTGGCGTCGGTGACCGCCCGCAGCGTGTTCAGGTAGACCTGGTCGACCTGTGCGCCGAGGTACGCCTGGGTGGCCCCGCCGTACACACCGCGCTGGTCGGTGCGGGTGACCTCCAGGTCGTCGCCGTGCACCCGTCGGCTCATCGACACGGTGCCGGACAGCAGGATGAAGAAGCAGGTCGCCTCCGCACCCTCGGCGTAGACCACGGTGCCGGCGGCCCGCTGCTCGACCCGGCCGTGTTCGGCCAGCCAGTCGAGCTGTCCGGCGTCGAGGGCGGCGAACAGGAACAGCTCCCGCAGCTGGTCCGGGGTGAGTCGTTCGTCGGAGTCGCTCACTGTGCCTCCAGGTAGCGGTGCACCAACGAGACGGCCATCGCACCCTCACCGACTGCCGAGGCGACCCGCTTGACCGAGGAGGCCCGCACGTCACCTGCGGCGAACACCCCCGGCAGGCTCGACTCCAGGTGGTACGGGTCGCGGGCGAGGGCCCACTCCGGTGGTTTCCGGCCCCCCGCCGTCAGGTCCGGGCCGGCGACGATGAAGCCCCGCCCGTCGCGCACCAGCACCCCGTCCAGCCATTCGGTGCGCGGCTCCGCGCCGATGAAGATGAACAGCCACGAGGCGTCCACCTCGCGGACGTCGCCGCTGCGGGTGTCCCGCAACCGCAACCGTTCCAGGTGGTCGTCGCCCTCGCCGCCGACCACCTCGGTGTGCGGGTGCACCACGATCCGGTCGTTGCGGTCCAACTGCTGGATCAGGTACGACGACATCGACGCGGTCAGGTCGGCGCCCCGGATCAGCAGGTGCACCCGGCTGGCGTACCGGGAGAAGTGCACCGCCGCCTGGCCTGCGGAGTTGGCCCCGCCGACGATCCAGACGTCCTGGTCGACGCAGCTGGGCGCCTCGGTCGACGCCGCGCCGTAGAACACCCCGCGCCCGGTCAGGTCGGCCAGGCCGGGCGCGTCGAGCACCCGGTAGGAGACCCCGGTGGCCAGCACCACCGTGTGCGCGGCGATGGTGCTGCCGTCACCGAAGTGCAGCAGCCGGGCCGCCCCGGCGCTCTCCAGCCCCACCACCTCGCGGGTGCTGAGCAGCTCCGCGCCGAACTTCAGCGCCTGCCGACGGGCGCGGTCGGTGAGCTGGGCGCCGGAGACCCCGTCGGGAAAACCGAGATAGTTCTCGATCCGGCTGCTCTGCCCGGCCTGGCCGCCGGTGGCCCGCCGCTCGACCAGCACGGTGCGCAGCCCTTCGGACGCCCCGTAGACGGCCGCGCCGAGCCCGGCCGGCCCGCCACCGACCACCACGAGGTCGTAGAAGTCGGCGGACGGGGCGACGGTGAGCCCGGCCACCGCCGCCAGTTCCGCCTCCGTCGGGGCGATCAGCGCCTTGCCGTCCGGGGTGACCACCAGCGGCACGTCGGTGGCGTCGGCCCCGGCGGCGGCGAGCAGCCGACCGCCCTCCGGGTCGTCGGTGAGCAGCCAGCGGTAGGGCACCAGGTTGCGGGCGAGGAAGTCGCGGACCGCGAACGACGGGGCCGACCAGCGGTGCCCGACCACCCGGATCTCGTCGCTGGCCTGGTCGGGGCTGGCCGCCCAGGACTCCAGCAGGGTGTCCACCACCGGGTAGAGCTTCTCCTCCGGCGGGTGCCACGGCTTGAGCAGGTAGTGGTCCAGGTCGACCACGTTGATCGCGTCGATCGCCGCGTCGGTGTCGGCGTACGCGGTCAGCAGCACCCGGCGGGCGGCGGGGAAGAGGTCCATCGCGGCCTCCAGGAACTGGATGCCGTTCATCTGGGGCATCCGGTAGTCGGCCAGCATCACCGCCACCCGTTCGCCCCGCAGCTTGATCTCCCGCAGCGCCTCCAACCCGCCGGGGCCGGAGTCGGCCCGGACCACCCGGTAGCGGTCGCCGTAGCGGCGGCGGATGTCGCGGGCGACCGCCCGGGAGACGGCGGGGTCGTCGTCGATGGTGAGGATCACCGGCTGTGCCATGGTGCCCATGTAAGCACAGCGGTCGGGCCCGGCGTCCGTGCCGCCGACGGCGGTCCGGGAGTGGGCGGCCCGACGGTGGTTATCCGTTGGTTTTCTCCTGGACACGGCATATGGTGGGCCGCATGTTCCCGGCCGTCAGCCCTCGTCCGACCGCCACCGGTTCCCCGGTGGCGGTGGTCGTGGTCGGCCGGCGCGGGGCGGCGGTTCCCGGCGCGCCCCTGCCCGCCGTCGTGCCCACCCAGGGGCGGCCGAGCCCGATCCCCGCCGGGCGTGGCCCACCCGGAGAGCGAGCATCCTCCGGAACGGCCACCAGGGCGAAGCCAGCAGGCTTCGGCCCTTTTTCTGTTTCCCGCCCCGGTGACCCGGGGCACCGAGCCCGAAAGGACCCGTCCATGAGCACCGATCTGCACGACCAGGCCGACCAGCACCGGCTGACCATGCTCCGGGAGAGCCTCACCGACCAGTTCGCGTCGCAGACCGCCCGGTTGACCGAGCTGACCGCCGACACCGGCGACCCGGCCGAGGCGCACACCCGGGGCGCGCTGATCGCGGCCACCCGGCAGAGCCTGGACCACCTGGCCGGCGCGCTGCGCAGGATCGCCGAGGGGAGCTACGGCCGCTGCGAACGCTGCCAGGTGTCGATCCCCGCCGAACGGCTGGAGGTGCTGCCGCAGGCCCGCTTCTGCGTCCCCTGCCAGGAGAAGGCCCACGGCTGATCCGCCACATCCGGCATCCCCGGCGGCCGGTTCCGTGCGCCGCCGGCCGGTCCCGGCACCGGCTGGCGGCGGCCTCGTCACCCGCGCGGCGTGTCATCGCCGTGCGCGGGTGACGAGGCCGGCCGATCCACCCCACCTAGCAGCCTAGGATGCCTTAGGGGTGGTGACACCTCCTACCAGCAGACCGGCCGGAACAACCGCCCGCGGAACCGGGCGGGAAAAGAGCGGATCGAGATCGGCCAGCAGGGCGGTCGAGCCGGTACGGTGCTCGCCGTGACCGCAGACGATCGTCGGGCGGCCGGTCCGGTCGCCGTGCTCGCCAACCCCGTCGCCGGGCGCGGCCGGCACCGGGCGCTGCTGCCCCGGGTCCTCGACGGCCTCGCCGCCGCCGGCCGCCCGGTGGAACTGCTCACCGCGCACGACCCCGCCGGGGCGGAGGCGGCCTGCCACGCGGCGGTCGCCGCCGGGGCGTCCGCGGTGGTCGCGGTCGGTGGCGACGGCACGGTCCACCGGGCCCTGCAGGCGGTCGGCGGTACGCCGGTGCCGTTCGCCCCGGTGCCGGTCGGTACCGGCAACGACTTCGCCGCCGACGCGGGTTTCCCGGCCGATCCGCTCGCCGCCGTCGCGGTGATCGCCGACGCGCTGCGGGCCGGCCGTACCCGTCCGGTCGACCTGGCCCGGATGACCGGCGGCGACGGCACCGACCGCTGGTACGGGGCGGTCCTCGCCGCCGGCTTCGACGCGATCGTCAACGAGCGGGCCAACCGGATGCGTTGGCCGCGCGGCCCCCGCCGGTACGACCTGGCGATCCTCGTCGAGCTGGCCCGGTTGCGTCCGCGCCGCTACACGCTGCGCCTCGACGACGTCCCGCACGAGGTGGACGCGGTGCTCGTGGCGGTGGGCAACGGTGCCCGTTACGGGGGCGGGATGCGGATCTGCCCCGCCGCCGACCTGACCGACGGGCTGTTGGACGTGGTGGTCGGCGGCCGGTTCGACAGACGTACCCTGATCCGGGTCAAACCGCGCATCTACGCCGGCACCCACGTGACGCATCCGCTGGCGAGCAGTTTCCGGGCCCGTACGGTGGAACTGGCCGCCGGGGGCATCACCACGTACGCCGACGGCGAACGCTCCCTGGACCTGCCGGTACGGATCAGCGCGGTGCCTCGGGCGGTGCGTCTGCTGCGGTGAGCGGCCCACCCGGGGCGGCGGCCCGGACCGCACCGATGCTGGCGACGACCACCAAGCCGATCGCCAGCACCTCGACCGGGTGCAGATCCTGCCCCAGGATCAGCCAGCCGGCGAGCGCGGCGAGCGCCGGACCGAGGCTCATCAGCACGGCGAACGTCGAGGTGGCCAGCCGGCGCAGGGCCAGCATTTCCAGCGTGTAGGGCAGTGCCGAGGCGAGCAGCGCCAGCCCGGCCCCGAGGGCGAGCACCCCCGGATGCCACAGCCGTGCCCCGGCGTCGGCCAGGCCGAACGGCAGGGACAGCAGCGCGGCCAGGGCCAGGGCGAGGGCCAGCCCGTCGGCCCGGGGGAACCGCCCGCCGACCCGCGCCGAACAGACGATGTACGCGGCCCACAGCGCGCCCGCCGCGAGCGCGAGGCCGACGCCGACGGGGTCCAGCCGGTCGAAGCCGCCCTGGCCGAGCAGCGCCACCCCGGCCAGCGCGAGGCCCGCCCAGCACCACGCCGTCCACCGGCGGGCGGTCAGCACCGACAGGGTGAGCGGCCCGAGCACCTCCAGGGTCACCGCCGGGCCGAGCGGGATGCGTTCGATGGCCTGGTAGAAGACCGAGTTCATGCCGGCCAGCGCGAGCCCGAACGCGCCGACGGCCAGCCAGTCGGCCCGGTCGTGCCCGCGCAGCCGGGGGCGGCACACCAGCAGCATCAGCACCGCCCCGATGGCCAGCCGGAGGGTGACCGTGCCGGGGACGCCGACCCGGGGGAAGAGCAGCGCGGCGACGGCGGAGCCGAAGTGCACCGACAACGCCCCGCCGAGCACCAGCCCGACCGCCGTCGCCCGGCCGGACGAGCCGGTCACGGGGAGGGCAGGGCCAGGTCGAGCACGGTGCCGAGGCCGCTGGGGCGGCCCGGTCCGGCGGCCGGCAGCACCAGCACCCCGCAGCCGGCGGCGACGGCCCCGGCGTCGGCCGGTGTGTCGCCGACCATCAGGGTCCGCTCCGGGTCCACCCGCAGCATCCCGCAGGCGCGCAGGAAGATGCCCGGGTCCGGCTTGCACCGCCCCACCTCGTACGACAGCGCGTACGCGTCGACGAGGTCGGCCAGGCCCCAGGCGGTGAAGAGCGGGCGGATGTCGAACCCGATGTTGCTGACCACCGCCACCGGGATGCCGGCGTCGCGGAGCGCGGTGAGCACCGGCGCGGTGTCCGGGTAGGGCACCCAGCCGTCGGGGGCCAGCACGCGGTCGTAGAGCGCCTCGGCGAAGCCCTCGATCCCGGCGTCCACCGTCTCGGCCAGTCCGGTGTACGCGGCCCGGTGGGCGTGTTCGTAGAGGTCCCGGTCGGCCCAGAGTTCGGCCAGCCGGGGCGGTACCCGGGCGGGCAGCGGGCCGCCGGCCCGGCCGGCGGTGAGCAGCCGGTCGGCCAGCGCGGTGGCCCGCATCCGCTCGAGTTCGACCCCGCACGTCGCCGCGGCGGCGACCACCCAGTCGTGGGCCGGTTCGACCTGGGCGAGGGTGCCGTGGAAGTCGAAGAGCACCGCCTCCACGCGCTGGCGGGACGCGCCCGCCCGGGTGGCGTGCGTGACGCCGTTCGGGGTCTGGGACGGTTCGGCATGATCCGGCACGTCGTGCACCCTACCGACCCGCTCCGACCGTCGTGCCGGACGGCCTTGCCGGGTGAGCGTCGGTGGTACCGATTAATCTTGCTGACATGTCGAGCCCCGCCGAGCGGTACGCCGAGGCACGTCGCCGGGCTGCCGAGGCCGCCCAGTTCCCGGCCCTGGAAGAGTTCACCCTCGACCTGGGGTTCGACCTCGACGACTTCCAGCGTGAGGCGTGCCAGTCGCTGGAGCGGGGCAGCGGGGTGCTGGTCTGCGCCCCGACCGGGGCGGGCAAGACGGTGGTCGGTGAGTTCGCCGTGCACCTGGCGTTGCGGGGCGCGCCGGGGGCGGCGTCGCCCGCCGAGGGTGCGCCCGTCGCCCGGCGCAAGTGCTTCTACACCACGCCGATCAAGGCGCTGTCCAACCAGAAGTACCACGACCTGGTGCAGCGCTACGGTGCCGCGCAGGTGGGGCTGCTGACCGGCGACAACGCGATCAACGGGGACGCCCCGGTGGTGGTGATGACCACCGAGGTGCTGCGCAACATGCTCTACGCCGGTTCGGCGACCCTGGCCGGCCTGGCCTACGTGGTGATGGACGAGGTGCACTACCTCGCCGACCGGTTCCGGGGCGGGGTCTGGGAAGAGGTGATCATCCACCTGCCCTCCTCGGTCACCCTGGTGTCGCTGTCGGCGACGGTCTCCAACGCCGAGGAGTTCGCCGACTGGCTGGTCACGGTGCGCGGCGAGACGGCGGTGGTGGTCAGTGAGCACCGGCCGGTGCCGTTGTGGCAGCACATGCTGGTCGGCCGGCGGATGTTCGACCTGTTCCACGACGCCGACGCGGCCCGTAAGCACGACGTGCATCCCGAGTTGCTGCGCTACACCCGGGAGCAGACCCGTCGGCTGGAGCTGGGGGAGGGGCGCGGCGCCGGGCCCGGTGGCGGTCGGCGTGGTCCGCGCTGGCGGGGGCCGCTGCGTCCGGACATCGTCGACCGGCTCGACCGGGAGGGGCTGCTCCCGGCGATCCTGTTCATCTTCAGCCGGGCCGGCTGTGCCGCCGCCGTGCAGCAGTGCCTGGCGGCCGGTCTGCGGCTGACCTCGGCGGAGGAACGCGCCGAGATCCGTCGGGTGGTGGAGTCCCGGGTCACCGCGATCCCCGGCGAGGATCTGACCGTGCTGGGCTACTGGGAGTGGCTCGACGGGTTGGAGCGTGGTCTGGCCGCCCACCACGCCGGGATGCTGCCGGTGTTCAAGGAGGTCGTCGAGGAGTTGTTCGTCAGGGGTCTGGTCAAGGCGGTGTTCGCCACCGAGACCCTGGCGTTGGGCATCAACATGCCGGCGCGTTGCGTGGTGCTGGAGCGGCTGGTCAAGTTCAACGGCGAGGCCCACGTCGATCTGACTCCGGGGGAGTACACGCAGCTCACCGGGCGGGCCGGTCGACGGGGCATCGACGTCGAGGGGCACGCCGTGGTGGTGTGGTCGCCAGAGACCGACCCCCGGCACGTGGCGGGTCTGGCCTCCACCCGCACCTATCCGTTGCGGTCGAGCTTCCGGCCGTCGTACAACATGGCGGTCAACCTGGTCGGCAGCGTGGGTGCGGAGCCGGCCCGCGCGCTGCTGGAGTCGTCGTTCGCCCAGTTCCAGGCGGACCGGTCGGTGGTCGGGCTGGCCCGTCAGGTGCAGCGCAACACCGAGACCATCGACGCGTACGGCGTCGAGGCGGCCTGCCACCAGGGTGACTTCGACGAGTACTTCGCGCTGAGGGTGGCCATCGCCGACCGGGAGCGGGCCATCGCCCGGCAGGGGCAGACCCAGCGCAAGGCCGCCGCGGTGGCGGCGTTGGAGCGGTTGCGGGTCGGTGACGTGATCCGGGTGCCGTCGGGGCGGCGGGCCGGGCTCGCGGTCGTCCTCGATCCGGCGACCGGGGGGTTCGGTGAGCCCCGGCCGCTGGTGCTGACCCAGGACCGGTGGGCGGGTCGGGTCAGTCCCGGCGACTTCACCACCCCGGCCGAGGTGCTCGCCCGCATCCGGGTGCCCAAGCATTTCAACCACCGGTCGCCGGCCGCCCGGCGGGATCTGGCCGCCGAGGTCAGCGGCACCGGCCTGGACCGGCACGGTGGCCGGCGGGGCGGCCGGTCCCGGCAGGCCGTCGGCGATGACCACCGGCTCAGCCAGCTGCGCACCGAGTTGCGGCGGCATCCCTGCCACGCCTGCCCGGAGCGGGAGGACCACGCCCGGTGGGCGGAGCGGCGACGGCGGCTGGAGAAGGACACCGAGGAGCTGCGGCAGCGGGTGTCGGGGCGGACGGGCTCGCTGGCCCGGACCTTCGACCGGATCGTCGCCCTGCTGACGGCCCGGGGTTACCTGTCCGCCGACGGCGGGGTGACCGACGCCGGTCGGATGCTCGGCCGGATCTGGACGGAGGCCGACCTGCTGGTCGCCGAGTGTCTGCGGCGGGGTGTCTGGGACGGCCTGTCCCCGGCGGAGTTGGCCGCCGCCGTCTCGGTGGTGGTGTTCGAGGCCCGGCGGGACGTCGACGAGCGGGCGTCGCTGCCGCGTGGGCCGGTCGCCGACGCGGTCGACGAGACGCTCACGTTGTGGAGCGAGATCGAGGCCGACGAGGCGCAGCGGGGGCTGACCGCGACCCGGGAGCCGGATCTCGGGTTCGCCTGGCCGATCTACCGGTGGGCTCGGGGGGAGACCCTGGCCAAGGTGCTCGCCAGCGGGCACCAGTTCGACGGGGAGATGCCCGCCGGGGATTTCGTCCGCTGGGCCCGACAGGTCGCCGACCTGCTCGGTCAACTATCCGACTCCGGCGGCGCGTCGAGGGAACTGCGGGCCACCGCACGGCAGGCGATCGCCGCCGTGAACCGGGGCGTACTCGCCCATTACACCTCCGCCTGATCATCACTTTCGGTCACCGTCGGGCGGTGAATCGACGCATCGGACGGTCACCGTGACGGCACCCCCCGGATTGCCGGGGGGTCGCTGTTGCGCCTGCTCGCAGGCTCCCCGATCATTGCTCGGGCGCGGTCGCCTACGCGCCGGTAACGAGTGGGGGGAAGACCGCCGTGGCGGAGATCAATCACTTTGAGTACGGGTGGATCACACCGGCGCTGAGTTACGCGCTGTCCGTGCTCGGTTCGTTCCTCGGTCTGGTCTGTGCCGGGCGGATCCGTACCGCCACCGGTTCCGGTCAGCGTTTCTGGTGGGGCCTGCTGGCCGCCTGGGCGATCGGTGGCACCGCGATCTGGGCGATGCACTTCATGGCCATGCTCGGGTTCGCCGTCACCGGCACCCGCATCCGGTATGACGTGCCGCTGACCGCCGCGAGCACGGTGATCGCCGTCACCGCCGTCGGGATCGGTCTGGCCATCGTCGGCACCGGCCGGCTCAGCGCCGCGAAGGTCATCGGCGGCGGCCTGTTCACCGGCATCGGCGTCGCGGCCATGCACTACACCGGGATGGCCGCGATGCGGCTCAACGGTGACCTGGACTACGACGCCACCCGGGTCGGGTTGTCGGTGGCCATCGCCATCGTCGCGGCCACCGTGGCGCTGTGGCTGGCGATGACCGTCCGCCGGGGACTGGCGATCGCCGGCTCCGCCCTGCTGATGGGGGTGGCGGTCAACGGCATGCACTTCACTGGGATGAGCGCCCTGTCGGTGCACCTGCACGGGCAGCGCGGCGAGGTGACCGGCGCGGGGGTGAGCACCCTGCTGGTGCCGATCGTCCTCGCGGTGATCTTCGTGGTGGTGGGGTTGGTCTACGCGCTGCTGGCCGCGCCCACCGACGACGACCGGGCCGCCGCCGCCTACCTGCAGGCCCGGCAGGTAGGCGCGCCGGTGGTCGAACCGGAGGCGGCCCCGGACCCGGTGGGCCTGCGCAGCCGGTCGACCACCCTGGGCCGGCCGGGCACCCCGTTCCCGTCCCGCCGGGACGCCCCTCCGCCACGCTGACCGGCGTCGGGGTGCCGGCGGCCGGTCAGGGCCGGGCGGCGAGGGCGTCGACCAGCCGCCGGCACGAGCCGGCCAGGTTCCACCGCTGGGCCAGCTCCAGCAGCCGGTCGGGGTCGGCGGGCGCCGTGGGCAGCGCGGTCGGCAGCGCCGGCAGCGGGACGTCGGTGGCGACCCGGACCACCTTCGGGGCCACCGCCAGGTAGTCGCGGGCGTCGTCGAGCTTGGCGCGCAGCCCCGGGGCGAAGCCGGAGCCGGGGTCGTCGAGCGCGGCGAGGATACCGGGCAGGCCGCCGTAGCGGTCGATCAGCCGGGCGGCCGTCTTCTCGCCCACCCCGGGCACCCCGGGCAGCCCGTCGCTCGGGTCGCCGCGCAGGGCGGCGAAGTCGGCGTACCGGTCGGCGGGGACTCCGTAGCGGGCCCGGACGGCGGCGTCGTCGCAGTCGTCGAGCTTGGCCACCCCGCGACCGACGTAGAGCAGCCGGACCCGGCGGTCGTCGTCGACGAGCTGGAACAGGTCCCGGTCGCCGGAGACCACCTCCACCGGGCCGGGTTGGGTTACCGCCAGGGTGCCCAGCACGTCGTCGGCCTCGTAGCCGGTCGCGCCGACGGCGGTGATGCCGATCGCGGCCAGCACGTCGAGGATCACCGGCACCTGCGGGGAGAGGGTGTCCGGCACCTCCTCGCCGCCGGCCGGGGCGACCCGGTGCGCCTTGTACGACGGCAGCAGCTCCACCCGCCAGGCGGGCCGCCAGTCGTGGTCGAGCGCGCAGACCATCCGGTCGGGCCGGCGGGTACGGACCAGTTGGGCGAGCATGTCGAGGAACCCGCGCACGGCGTTGACCGGCTGGCCGTCGTCGGTCCGCGCCGCCGACTCGGGCACCCCGAAGTAGGCCCGGAAGTAGAGGCTGGGGGCGTCGATCAGCAGGATCGGCTGTTGGTCTGCCACGCCCGACAGCCTGGCACACCCCACCGACGACATGGGGGACGCCCACCGGCCGTGCCCGCCACGGTCACCAGCGCAGCGGCACGGTGGCCAGGAACGCGCCGAGCCGCTCGGCGATCACCTCGTGGTCCTTGCGGGACGGGTGCCAGCGGCAGCCGCCGTAGTCCAGGCCGGTGCCGTCGAGGTACCAGTAGCGGACCAGGTCGTGACGTTCCCGTGCCACCTGCGCGGCGGCCTCGGCGAAGGCGGTGGTGTTCCACAGGTGCTGCGCGGTCACCACGACGAGGGTGTCCCGGCCGTACCGGACCCGGAGCCGGTCGAGGAACCGGTGGTAGGCGTCCCGGTAGGCGCGGCTCAGGCTCTGCGGCGTCCACGCCTCGTCGGGACGCAGGTCGGTGGCGAAGTCGTTGGCGCCCAACCCGACCACGACCAGCTGCGGTCGCCAGCTGGCGGGCCGCTCCCAGACGTCGCCGTCCACGGCGAGCAGGGACCGGGGGTAGAACGTGCGGTAGGTGACATCGGGTCTGCCGCCGTCGTGGTTGCGTACCATCCCCAGGCCGGAGTACGCGTTGAGCTGGTAGTCGGCGTCCAGCCGGCGGGCGGTGAGCGCGCCGAAGCCGAGGTCGGCGTCGGTGCGTCGGGTGGCCTCGGCGTCGGTGCACTCCCGCCCGGTCGACAGGTTGCCGTAGCCGACGGTCAGCGAGTCGCCGATGAACTCGATCTGCCGGCGGCGGGCGGCCGGCGGGGCCAGGACCCGCCCGCCGGGGGCGGCGACGAAGCCGCCGAACGCGCCGGCCGCCGTCGGGCTCTCGGTGCGTTTGACCAGGCGTACGGTGTGCCGCCCGGCGGTCAGCCCGGTCACCCGGTACGTGGTCCGCCCCGGGGTGACCAGGGTCGCCACGGTCGCCCCGTCGACGTCGACCGTGTAGTCGTTGACCGCGTCGTCGAGGACGATCCCGACCCCGGTGCCCCGGAACCGACCCTCGAAGTACACCCCTGGCCAGCTGTACCGGGCGAGACGGCCGTCGACGGTGACCCGCCCGGCGGTGGACGCCCCGACGGGTCCGGCCCGGTCCGGGCCGGCGCACGCCGCGCTGCGGGGCGGTGCGGGGTCGGCCGGCCGGCAGCGCGGCGCGGCGTCCGCCGGTGCGGTGCCGGGCAGCGCGGTCACGGCGACCGCGATCAGCGTGACGACCAGCCGGGTCGACGGCACGATCCCTCCCTCCGCCCGGTCCGGGACCGGGCCGCTCGGTACGACGTGCAGCGCGGTGTCCCGCGTCCACGGCTGGCCCAACGACCGACCGCCGGTGACGGTTCCGCCAGGGGGTGGGGTGCCTGTGGGAAACCGGCGTGACGGCACGGTGGCCGCCGGGTGAGACTGCGGGGATGGAATTCGTGCCCGGTCTGGTGCTGTGTCGGCGTTTCCACGACGAGGTCGTGGGGCCGCTGCTGGCGCGGCGTCTGCCGGGCCTGCGCTACTCCGCCGGGCTGCTCGACGGCGGTTCGGAGCTGCTGGGTCTGGACACCGAACGCTCCACCGACCACGACTGGGGGCCCCGGGCGCAGGTCTTCCTCGCCGGTGCGGCCGAGGCGGCGTCGGTGCGGACGGCGCTGGCCGAGCTGCCGCCTCTCTTCCTGGGCCGACCGACCCGGTTCCTCGGCTGGCCGACCGCCCGGCTGGGGGTGCCCGACGCCGCCGGGGACCGCTGCGGGGTGCAGGTGTTCGAATGGCGGGACTGGCTGCGGGGCCGGCTCGGGTTCGATCCGACCGTCGCGGTCACCACCGCCGACTGGCTGTCCCTGCCGACCCAGCGGCTGGCCGAGTTGACCGGCGGCGCGGTGTTCCACGACGGCCTGCCCGGCACGGTCGGCGCGGTCCGGGACGCCCTGGCCTGGTATCCGGACGACGTGTGGCGGCACGTGCTGGCCGCCGGGTGGACCCGGGTGGGGCACGCCGAGCACCTGGTCGGCCGGTGCGCCGAGGTGGGTGACGCGCTGGGCAGCCGGCTGGTGGCCGCCCGCGTCGCCCGGGACCTGATGCGGCTCGGCCTGCTGGCCCGTCGCCGCTGGCCGCCGTACGACAAGTGGCTCGGCAGCGTGTTCGCCGCGCTGCCGGACGCGGGCCCGGTGGTGGCGGCGCTGGCGGACGCGCTCGGGCCGGGTGACTGGCCGCACCGGCAGGCGGGGCTGGTGCGGGCGCTGGAGACGGTCGCCGGGTGGACCAACGACACCGGGCTGGCCGGGCCGGTCGACGTCGCGGCCCGGCCCTTCCACGGGCGGCCCTTCCTGGTGCTGGACGCACCGCGCCTGGCCACCGCGCTGCGGGCCGCGATCGTCGACCCGGCGCTGCGGGACCGGCCGCTGGTCGGCGCCGTGGACCAGTACGTCGACAGTGTGGACGTGCTGACCCACGCCGACCGGGTCCGCCGGGTCGGCAGCGTCGTCACCGGTTGACGGAGCGGCGGCCGGTCAGCCCCGCGGCCGGGTGCGGATGAACCGCCCGGACTCGGTCAGCACGGTGGTACGCAGCCGCGGCGGGCGCGGTTCACCGTGGCGTCGGCCCACGCCGGACTGGGCCCCGACCCGAACGACCGTTAAGCTGACGGGGTGGCGCCCGACGGACGACGGGCGGCGGCTCACCCACCCCTGGAGTTCATCGCGCTATGACTGTCGACCGCATCCTCCCCACCGACGAGGCCCACGACCTGCTCGACCTCGCCACCGAACTGGCCGACCGGGAACTCGCGCCCCGGGCCGCCGGATTCGAGGAGCGGGCCGAGTTCCCCCGGGAGGTGCTGCGCACCCTGGGCCGGGCCGGCCTGCTGGGCCTGCCGTACGCCGAGGAGCACGGCGGCGCGGCCCAGCCGTACGAGGTCTACCTCCAGGTGCTGGAGATCCTCGCCGGCCGGTGGCTCGCGGTCGCCGAGGCGGTCAGCGTGCACACCCTGTCCTGCTACCCGCTTGCCGAGTTCGGCACCGACGCCCAACGCAAGCTGCTGCCGGAACTGGTGGGCGGGGAACTGCTCGGGGCGTACTGCCTGTCGGAGCCGCAGGGCGGCTCGGACGCCGCCGCGTTGACCACCCGGGCGGTCCGCGACGGCGACGACTACCGGGTCACCGGGGTCAAGGCGTGGATCACGCACGCCCAGGTGGCGGACTTCTACAACGTGTTCTGTCGGACCGGCGGGCCGGGCCCGAAGGGCATCTCCTGCCTGCTGGCCGACCGGGGCACGCCAGGCATCGTCCCGCAGGCGGCCGAGCGGACGATGGGGCTGCGTTCGTCGCCGGTGGCGCAGATCGCCTTCGACGACGCCCGGGTGCCGGCCGAGCGGCTGATCGGCGGGGAGGGCGCGGGCTTCACCATCGCGATGTCCGCCCTGGACTCGGGGCGGCTGGGCATCGCCGCCTGCGCGGTCGGTCTGGCCCAGGCGGCGCTGGACTACGCCGTCGGCTACGCCCGGGAGCGGCAGCAGTTCGGCCGGGCCATCATCGACTTCCAGGGGCTGGGTTTCCTGCTGGCCGACGCGGCCACCCAGATCTCCGCCGCGCGGGCGCTGACCCTGGCGGCGGCGCGGCTGCGCGACGCCGGCCGGCCGTACTCGATCGAGGCGGCCAAGGCGAAGCTGTTCGCCACCGACGTGGCGATGCGGGTGACCACCGACGCGGTGCAGGTGCTCGGCGGGGCCGGGTACGTGGCCGACCACCCGGTCGAGCGGTACATGCGGGAGGCGAAGGTGCTCCAGATCGTCGAGGGCACCAACCAGATCCAGCGGCTGGTGATCTCCCGGGCGCTGGCGAGGGACTAGCCTGTGCCGGTGACGTTTCCCCGGATCACCATCGACCCCGAGGTGATGGGCGGCGCCCCGTGCGTGCGGCAGTCCCGCGTCCCGGTGGCGACCCTGCTGGCGATGATGGCGGAGGGCATGTCGGTGACGGACATCCTCACCGATCTGCCCTTCCTCGACGAGGAGGATCTGGTCGAGGTGCTCAACTTCGCCGCCGACGCGGTGCGCGACCGGGCGGCCCGCTGAGCGTCACATCGGGCGGGACGTCGTCGCCAGGGGAGCGCTCCACCGGGTAGGTTGCACGGGTGGAGGAGATCGACCGTGCCATCGTCGCCGCGCTGACCGCCGACGGCCGCCTGTCGTACACGGACCTGGCGGAGAGGGTCGGCCTGTCGGTCTCGGCCGTGCACCAGCGGGTCCGCCGGCTGGAACAGCGCGGTGTGATCAACGGGTACACCGCCCGGGTGTCGTTCGAGGCGTTGGACCTGCCGATGACCGCGTTCGTGGCGATCCGGCCGTTCGATCCCTCGCAGCCGGACGACGCGCCGGAGCGGCTGGCCCACCTGCCCGAGATCGACTCCTGCTACTCGGTGGCGGGAGAGGACTTCTACCTGCTCCTGGTGCGGGTGGCCGGGCCGGCCGACCTGGAACGGGTGCTCCAGGAGATCCGCACCGCCGCGAACGTCACCACCCGCACGACGGTGGTGCTGTCCACCCCGTACGAGGGGCGTCCGCCGAAGGTGGCCGTGAGTGGGCTGCGGGGCCGCGCCCGCGGCGGCGCGGAGGCCCCGGCGTAGCTGCCGCTCAGCGGCCGTTCCAGCGCAGGATCACCGGACGGCCGTGTTCGTGTCCGAGCACGCTGACGGTGGCGGTGTCCAGGCGCAGTTTGCCGCCACCGGCGGCGGGCAGGCCGATCCACCGGGCGCCGAGCACCCGCAGCAGGTGGGCGTGCCCGACCAGCCCCACGTCACCCTGGGCCAGCAGCGGCGTGAGTCGGGCGAGCAGCCGGTCGACCCGGGCCCCGACCTGGTCGGGGGATTCCCCGTCGGGGCAGCCGTCGGTCCAGATGTCCCAGTCGGGGCGCTCGGTGTGGATGTCGGCGGTGGTGCGGCCCTCGTACCGGCCGTAGTTCCACTCGGTGAGGTCGTCGTCGGTGCCGTCGACGGTGAGGCCGGCGAGTTGCGCGGTGCGCAGCGCCCGCCGTCGGGGGCTGGCGAGCACGGTGGCGAAGCGCTGCCCGGTCAGCACCCCGGCCAGGGCGCGGGCCTGCCGCTCGCCGTCGGGGGTCAGCTCCAGGTCGGTGTACGAGGTGTGCCGCCGGCTGGCGCTCCACGTCGTCTCGCCGTGCCGGATCAGGATGATCTCGCTCATCCGCCCAGTCAACCAGCATCCGCCGGCCCCAGCCGGCCACCTATTGTCCTAGGATGCCTTACGGATGGTGCGCCAAGGCGCACCCCCGTTCCCATCAACGCCTACGGCGCGATTCCGTTTCGGGTCGGCCGGATCGGGGACGCCACCGCTACGGGGCCACCGCCCCGTGACTGCGGCAGCGACAGGAGGCGACATGAGCTTCACCGACAAGGCGAAGAACAAGGCCCAGGAGCTGACCGGCGCCGCGAAGGAGCGGCTCGGCGACATGACCGACAACGAGCGGATGCGGGCCGAGGGCGCCACCGAGCAGAGCGAGGCGCGGGCCCGGCAGGCCGGCGAGCACGTCAAGGACGCCGGTAGGGACGTACGGGACGCCATGCGCTGACGTCCGCGCCGGCCGGGTGGCCCCTGGACACGGTGCGGGGGTCACCCGGGTTAGCGTGCGGGCATGCTGGTCGCCCGTTCGTTGGTGTTGTTCGTCCTGGCCGCGCTCGCCGAGATCGGTGGGGCGTGGCTGATCTGGCAGGGCTGGCGGGAACACCGGGGCCTGTGGTGGATCGCCGGCGGGGTGCTCGCGTTGGGTGTCTACGGTTTCGTGGCGACGTTCCAGCCGGAGGCGAACTTCGGCCGCATCCTGGCCGCGTACGGCGGGGTGTTCGTGGCCGGGTCGCTGGGGTGGGGGGTGCTGGTCGACGGCTTCCGGCCGGACCGGTGGGACCTGACGGGCGCGGCGATCTGTCTGCTCGGCGTGGCCGTGATCATGTACGCCCCGCGCGGGGCGTGACGCCCGCCGCCCCCGTGACCGGTCCGGATCGCGGGGGCGGCGGGGTGGTGCGGGTCAGTCGTCGCGGTGCGCGGCCCACCACTGTTGGCCGGCCTCGGGGAGGGTGTCGATCGGGTCGTAGTAGGCGTAGCGCTTGTTGAGCGCCTCCAGGTCGGCGGACTCGATGGAGGTGCGGTAGTTCTTGGTCCAGTAGGAGATGCCGCGTTCCCGGTCGTACTCGGTGAGCATGTGCACCCAGCGTTTGCCGACGAAGGGGACGTCGCAGACGATCCGGGGGGTGGCGTAGCCGGGCAGGTAGCCCATGATGTCGTGCTGGAGCTGCTGGGCGTGCCAGACCGGGACCCGCCAGTGCTCGGCGTTGGGGATCATGTCGCACATGTAGAAGTAGTACGGCAGGATGCCTGCCTCACCCTGGAGGGCGAAGCAGAGGTCGAGCAGGTCGGGGGCGGTGGCGTTGACGCCGCGCATGAGCACGCCCTGGTTGCGGACGTCGCGGACACCGACGTCGAGGGCGGTCTGGGCGGCCTTGGCGACCAGCGGGGTGATCGACTGGGCGTGGTTGACGTGGGTGTGGATGGCCAGGTTGACGCCGCGTCGGGCGGCGGTGCGGGCGACCCGTTCCAGGCCCTCGACGACGTCGTTCTGGAGCCAGTGCTGGGGCAGGCCCATCAGGGCCTTGGTGGCGAGCCGGACGTCGCGGACGGTTTCGAGTTCGAGCAGCCGCATGAGGTACGACTCAAGGTTGCGCCACGGGACGTTGGCCACGTCGCCGCCGGAGACGACCACGTCGCGGACGCCGGGGTGGGCCTTGAGGTAGGCGATGTGGGCGTCGTAGCGGTCGACGGGTTTGAGGGTGAGTTTGAGTTTGTCGACGGCAGGGGTGGAGTTGCCGACCAGGTCCATGCGGGTGCAGTGGCCGCAGTACTGGGGGCAGGTGGAGAGCAGTTCGGCGAGGACCTTGGTGGGGTAGCGGTGGGTAAGGCCCTCGGCGACCCACATGTCGTGTTCGTGTAGTGAGTCGCGGCTGGCGTAGGGGTGCGAGGGCCAGTCGGTGCGCCGGTCGGCGGCGACGGGGATCATGTAGCGGCGGATGGGGTCGGCGCGGAACGCTTCGGTGGTCATCGGGGCGAACGGCACCATCGTGTTGATCATCTGGGGTGGCACCAGCATCGACATGGTGGCCAGGGCGTGCTGGTCGGCGGCGAGGTCGGTGTAGAAGCTCTCGTCGACGGTGTCGCCGAGGACGGCGCGTAGCTGCTTGATGTTCTTGACGCAGTTGACGCGTTGCCACTGGGCGTTCTCCCACTGTTCGCGGGTGACGTCGCGCCAGCCGGGGAAGCGGGTCCAGTCGGGTTCGACCAGGGGGTTGCGGCGGTATTCGTAGGGCTGCCCGGCGGTGGGTGCGGCGGCCGGGGCGGGGCGGGGCCCGGGGATGGTCGCCATCGGTTGGGTCTGGGTCACGGCCCCTCCTCGTGCTGCGTGGCCGGGTGACCGGCGGGCGATGATCGGTAGATCCCGAAGGCTACTGGAAAATATCCGGTGAAGAAATTAGTCTGCCGTAAGTTTTCCCGCGATGCGAGTCCTGGTCGGGGCTTCGGGCGGTGGAGAGGGGAGGTCGGCGTGACGTCACCGGTGGGTCTGCACCGCGTCGTGGAACCGGCGGGGGTGCTGCCGCAGGCGGCCTGGCGGTTGGACGCCGACCCGCGGATCGCCCCCAACGAGGTGCGGATCCGGGTGGAGCGGTTGAACCTGGACGCGGCGAGTTTCCGGCAGTTGGCGCAGAAGCACGGTGGGGACGGGGAGAAGGTCCGGGCCGAGGTGCTGGAGATCGTGGCGGCGCGGGGCAAGATGCAGAATCCGGTGACCGGTTCGGGTGGGATGCTGATCGGCACCGTGGAGGAGGCCGGCCGGCGGTCGCCGTTGGGGTTGACGGTGGGTGACCGGGTGGCGACGTTGGTGTCGTTGACGCTTACCCCGTTGACGATCCTCGACGGGTTGGCCCGTTGGGACGGGCGTAGCGAGCAGGTGCCGTGTGACGGGTACGCGATCCTGTTCGCCCGGTCGATCGCGGCGGTGCTGCCGGCGGATCTGCATCCGGAGTTGGCGTTGGCGGTGCTGGACGTGTGCGGGGCGCCGGCGTTGACGGCCCGGGTGGTCGCCGAACAGGTGGCGCGGCGGGAGCGGGCCGGTGACGGGTCGCCGGTGGCGGTGGCGGTGATCGGTGGGGCGGGCAAGAGCGGTTCGTTGTCGTTGGCGGCGGCGCGGCGGGCGGGTGCCGGTCGTACGGTGGGGGTGGTGCCGGTGTCGGCGGAGCGGGATGCGCTGGTGGCGGCCGGTCTGGCGTCGGTGGTGGCGTTGGCTGACGCCCGGGACCCGGTGGGGGTGTCGTCGGCGGTGACGCAGGCGTTGGGTGGGCCGGCGGACGTGACGGTGGTGTGCGTGGACGTGCCGGGGTGTGAGCACGGTGCGGTGTTGGCCACGGCGGACGGCGGCACGGTGATCTTCTTCTCGATGGCGACGAGTTTCGCGGCGGCGGCCCTGGGTGCGGAGGGGCTGGCGGCGGACGTGACGATGCTGGTGGGCAACGGTTACGTGCCGGGGCACGCGGAGTTGGCGTTGGGGTTGGTGCGGTCGGAGCCGGGGGTACGTGGTCTCTTCGCGTCCCGGTTGGCGGCAGACTGAGTGCCATGACGAACCCCTCGACGTTGTACCGCGGTGGAGTGCTGCACTGTCCGGCGGAGCCGAGCGCGACGGCGCTGTTGGTGCGGGACGGGCGGATCGCCTGGTTGGGTGCGGACGCGGACGCGCCGGTCGCCGACCGGGTGGTGGATCTGGGTGGGGCGCTGGTGACGCCGGCGTTCGTGGACGCGCACGTGCACGCGACGGACACCGGGTTGGTGTTGTCGGGTCTGGATCTGTCGTCGGTGCGGTCGGCGGCCGGGTTGCTGGACGCGGTGGCGGCGTTCGCGGCGGGTCTGCCGTCGGACGCGGTGGTGTTGGGGCACGGCTGGGACGAGTCGGGTTGGGTTGATGCGGCGTTGCCGGACGCGGCGCGGTTGGACCGGGCGGCGGGTGGCCGGCGGGTGTATCTGTCGCAGGCGTCGATCCATTCGGCGTTGGTGTCGCGGGCGTTGCTGGCGGCGTGTCCGCAGGTGGCGGGTTTGCCGGGTTTCGACGCGTCGGGGTGGTTGCGGCTGGACGCGCACCATGTGGTGCGGGCGGCGGCGCGGGCCGGGGTGACGCGGGGGCAGCGGGTGGCGGCGCAGCGGGTGGCGTTGGCGCGGGCGGCGTCGTTGGGGATCGCGGCGGTGCACGAGTGTGGTGGTCCGGAGATCTCCGACGAGGAGGATTTCACGGGGCTGTTGGGTCTTTCGGGTGCGGGGTTGCCGGAGGTGTACGGGTACTGGGGTGAGTTGTCGGGGGCGGCGCGGGCGCGGGAGTTGGGGGCGGTGGGGGCGGGTGGTGACCTGTTCGCGGACGGGGCGTTGGGGTCGCGGACGGCGCACCTGTCGGGGCCGTACCGCGACGGTGAGGGGTGTGGGCACGGTTATCTGAGCGCGGATCAGGTGCGTGACCATCTGGTGGACTGTGCGGCGCACGGGGTGCAGGGCGGGTTCCATGCGATCGGTGACGCGGCGATCGGGACGGTGTTGGCGGGGTTCGCGGCGGCGGCTGCGGTGTTGGGTACGGACCGGGTGCGGGCGGCCCGGCACCGGGTGGAGCATGCGGAGATCATGAGCAAGGCGTTGATCGCCGGGTTCGTGGAGTTCGGGATCGTCGCGTCGATGCAGCCGGCGTTCGACCGGTTGTGGGGTGGTGCGGGTCGGATGTACGAGTCGCGGTTGGGGTTGGCCCGGTCGTTGGAGTCGAATCCGATGGGGGCGATGCACGGGGTGGGTGTGGCGTTGGCGTTCGGGTCGGATTCGCCGGTGACGCCGCTTGATCCGTGGGGGGCGGTGCGGGCGGCGGCGGCGCATCACAGTGCGGCGCAGCGGATGAGTGTGCGGGCGGCGTTCGCGGCGCACACCCGGGGTGGGTGGCGGGCGGTGCATCTGGACAACGAGGGTGTGATCGCCAAGGGGGCGCCGGCGACGTTCGCGGTGTGGGAGGCCCCGGCGGGGGTGGAGCGGGGGTTGCCGGTGGTGCAGTCCGACGATCCGGAGTTGCGGGGGCCGGCGGATCCGACGCCGTTGCCGGTGTGTCGGGCGACGGTGCTGCGTGGTGAGGTCATCTATGAGGAAGGCGTGTCGTGACGGGGAAGCTTGGCCTGGATCCGGTGTTGGTGGCGCGGGCGCGGGAGTTGGCGCGGCGGGCCGGGCAGCCGGTGGTGGAGTTGGCGCGTGGTCACACCACGGTGTCGGTGGAGCGGGCGGTGTTGCGGCTGGCGGGGGTGACCGGTGCGGACCCGGACGGTATTCCGTGGGTGAACCGGCTGGTGGACGCGGTGGTGGCGGAGGTGGGGTTGGGGCACGGGGTGGCGGTGCCGGTGTTCGACGCGTTGGCGCGGGAGCAGGTCGGTGATGTGACGCTGCTGGCGCAGAAGGCCGCCGCCGGGTCGGTGCGGTTCGCGCAGCCCACAGGTAGGGCTGCCACGGCGGCCCGGCGGGCGGCCCGCAAGGCGGTTGCTGCGGGTGTGCGGCAGATCGACAGGCGGCGGGCCGAGCGGGAGCGTCTCGTCAAGCGGTACGGGGACCCGAAGCAGCGGCCGTGGATCTATCTGATCGTGGCGACCGGGGACATCTACGAGGACATTCCGCAGGCGCAGGCGGCGGCGCGGGCGGGTGCGGACGTGATCGCGGTGATCCGGTCGACGGGGCAGTCGTTGTTGGACTATGTGCCGGAGGGGGCGACCCGGGAGGGTTTCGCGGGCACGTACGCGACGCAGGAGAATTTCCGGTTGATGCGGGCGGCGTTGGACTCCTCGTCGCGGGAGTTGGGCCGGTACGTGCGGTTGACGAATTACGCGTCGGGGCTGTGTATGCCGGAGATGGCGACGTTGGCGGGCCTGGAGCGGTTGGACATGATGCTCAACGATTCGATGTACGGGATCCTGTTCCGGGACATCAATCCGATCCGGACGTTCGTGGACCAGCGGTTCTCGCGGCAGGTGCACGCGCGGGCGGGGATCATCATCAACACCGGTGAGGACAACTACCTGACCACGGCTGACGCGGTGGACGAGGCGCACACGGTGACGGTGTCGCAGTTGCTCAACGAGTTCTTCGCGCACGAGGCGGGGTTGGCGGACGGGCAGTTGGGGCTGGGGCACGCGTTCGAGATCAACCCTGATCTGCCGGAGTCGTTCCGGCTGGAGTTGGCGCACGCGTTGTTGGCGCGGGAGTTGTTTCCGGATGCGCCGTTGAAGTGGATGCCGCCGACGAAGCACATGACGGGTGACGTGTTCCGGGGGAATCTGCTGGACGGGTTCTTCAATCTGGTGGGGGCGATGACGGGGCAGGGGATCCTGCTGGTGGGGATGATGACCGAGGCGGTGGTGACGCCGTGGTTGTCGGACCGGGACATCGCGTTGCAGAACGTGCGGTACGTGTTGGGTGCGGCGGGGGGGCTGCACGAGGATTTCGTGCCGGCGTCGGGTGGCTTCATCCAGCAGCGGGCGCACCGGGTGTTGGGTGAGGCGGTGGATCTGTTGGAGCGGATCGGGGACCAGTCGTTGTTGACGGCGATCGCCGAGGGCACGTTCGGGATCATGAAGCGGCCCGCGGACCGCGGGAAGGGCCTGGACGGGGTGGCGCGGCACGAGGCGGACTACTACAACCCGGCCACGGAGATCCTGGAGCAGCAGTCCTCATGAGCGAGAAGACGATCGTGCGGCCGTACGGGGACACCACGGGTGACGGCATGGTGCAGGTGTCGTTCACGTTGCCGGTGCCGCACGACAAGCGGGCCGAGGGTGCGGCGGTGCAGTTGGCGAACAGGATGGGCATCGATCCGGCGATGCTGGTGCACGCGAAGCCGATGAGTGACGGGTTCACGTTCTTCGTGGTGTACGGGCGGGTGAACCATCTGGTGGACCTGTCGGCGGTGCAGGTGGTGGAGCGGGACTATCCGCTGCTGTCGGCCAAGGAGGTCAACGCGGTGGTGAAGCGGCGGTTGCGGCGCAAGCTGTCGGTGGTGGGGGCGTGTATCGGCACGGACGCGCACACGGTGGGCATCGACGCGATCCTCAACGTGAAGGGCATCGCCGGGGAGAAGGGCCTGGAGTACTACCGGGAGTTGAAGGTGTCGAACCTGGGCGCGCAGGTGAGTGTGCCGGAGTTGGTGGAGGCGGCCCGGCGGGAGCGGGCGGATGCGGTGCTGGTGTCGCAGGTGGTGACGCAGCGGGATGCGCATCTGCACAACACGCGGGAGATGTCGGCGGCGTTCCGGGAGGCGATGCCGGCGGGGAAGCGGCCGTTGCTGATCGTGGGTGGGCCGCGGTTCGACGAGACGATGACGGCGGAGCTGGGGGTGGACCGGATTTTCAGTCGGGGTACCACGCCGGGTGAGGTGGCGTCGTATCTGGTGCACGCGTTGGTGACGAGCAGGGAGGCGCGGGGATGAGTGGTGCACGGGTGGGGTTGACGGTGACGCATCGGCGGTACGTGCCGTATGCGCATGCCCACTATGCGGGGAACCTGGTGGACGGGGCGTACGTGTTGGGGTTGTTCGGGGACGTGGCGACGGAGGTGTGTATCCGTACCGATGGTGACGAGGGGTTGTTCGCGTCGTACTCGGACGTGCAGTTCGTGTCGTCGGTGCGGGCGGGTGACGTGGTGGAGGTGACGGCGACGGTGGTGCGGGTGGGTACCCGCAGCCGGGGGATCGACTTCGTGGCGCGGGTGGTGTGCCGGGGGCGGCCGGAGCGGGGCGGGTCGGCGGCGGAGGTGTTGGTGGAGCCGGTGGTGGCGGTGACGGCGACGGGCACCGTGGTCGTTGCGGCGGCGGCGTGAGGCTGGCGGTCTGCGCCGACGTCGGGTCGACCTGGACGAAGGCGGCGGTGGTGGATCTGGATGCGGGCCGGTTGGTGGGGGCGGCGTCGGCGCCCACGTCGGTCGGCACGGATGTGCTGCACGGGTTGGACGCGGCGGTGGGTGCGGCGGTCGACGGGGCCGGCGCGGGGCCGGCGGGGGTGCTGCCGTGGTATGTGTGTTCGTCGGCGGGTGGCGGGTTGCGGCTGGCGGTGGTGGGTTACGAGCCGTTGGTGACCGCGCAGGCGGGTCGGCGGGTGGGGTTGTCGGCGGGCGCGAACGTGGTGCACGTGGCGGCGGGTCGGTTGGGGGCGGCGGAGGTGGCGGCGGTGCGGGCGGCCCGGCCGGACGTGGTGTTGCTGGTGGGTGGCACCGACGGTGGGGACGTCGACACGGTGACGCACAACGCGACCCGGTTGGCGCGGGCCCGGTGGCGGGTGCCGGTGGTGGTGGCCGGCAACGTCGAGGTGCGGGACGGGCTGCGGGGGGTGTTGGCGGCGGCGGGGGTGCCGGTGACGGTGGCGGACAACGTGCTGCCCCGGATCGGGGTGTTGGCGCCGGCGTCGGCGCGGGCGGCGATCCGGGAGGTGTTCCTGCGGCACGTCATCGGTGGTAAGCGGTTGTCGCGGGGGGCCCGGTTCGGCCGGTTGGTGCGGGCGGCGACCCCGGATGCGGTGTTGACGGGGGTGGAGGTCCTCGCCGACGTGGTGGGTGGTGACCTGGTGGTGGTGGACGTGGGTGGGGCGACCACCGACGTGTATTCGGTGTTGACGCCTGACGAGCGGGCTGACGGGCCGGGTCGGGAGGTGGCGGGGACGTTGTGGCGGGCCCGCACGGTGGAGGGTGACCTGGGGATGCGGTGGAGCGCGCCGGGGGTGGTGCGGGCGGCGGTGGAGGAGCGGCTGCTCGATGCGGCGGGGCAGGAGGCGTTGGGGGTGGCGGCGGCGGTGCGGGCGGCCGATCCGGGGTTCCTGCCGGTCGACGGTCGGGACCGGGCGGTGGAGGGGCGGATCGCGGCGTTGGCGGCGACGGTGGCGTTGCGTCGGCATGCCCGGGGTGCGGCGACGGGGGAGCGGGCGGGGCGGGATCTGCGGGACGTGCGGCTGCTGGTGGGTTCCGGTGGTGTGCTGCGTCACGCTGACGCGGGGGCGGCGGTGGGGGTGTTGACGCAGGTGTTGACCGATCATGCCGGGGGGTGGCCGTTGCCGCGGGCGGCGCGGCCGGTGGTGGACGTGGATTACGTGCTGGCCGCCGGTGGGTTGCTCGCCGGGGAGCATCCGGGGGCGGCGGGGTCGTTGCTGCGGCGGCATCTGGGTGGGGATTGAGACGCGCCGACGCGACACGCCGGTGCGGTGGGTGCGACTGGCCGGGGTGGGTTGACAGCGGCGGGGGTGTAGGCCGTACCGTCTTTGAGTCCTACTACGGGAAGCGGCTGTTGTTCGCTTCGTCCCTTCGTCCGCTGGCCGAGCGACATTGTTGGTGCATCGCGTCGCGGCGGCCAGGTCCAGCGGGCGGGGGTCGGCGGGGCGGCGCGAACCGGCCGCGGTTACCGGTGTACGGGCAGGGTGAGGGGCACGGCCAGTAGACAACGGCCAGGCGGGGGCAGCCAGTCCACCGTCGGGTCGGTCCGAAGGTCGGCGTCGCTCGTTCTCGCCCCACCGGCCGGGAAGGGCCTGGGAGCATCGGGGCGCGGCTTAGGCCGCGCCCCGATTTCGTGTCCGCCCGCTACGACCGGTTCCCGGATCGGCTGCCGCCCGGGTGGGGCGGGGGTGACCTCGGCCGGTTCGGGGCGGGGCCGGCGGGGAGGTTGAGGTCGCCGAGGCTCGGTGGCGTCGGGGTCGCGGGGTGGGGCGGGTAGCCTTCGGCCCGTGATCGTGGTGAGGTGCCGGTGACGACGCTCGACCGGGATGAGACGCGTACCCCGACCGTGGTGCGGCCGGTCCGGTCGCCGTTGCCGCTGCGGGTGGCGGTGCCGGTGGCGGTGGCCGCCGGGCTGGCGTTGCTGGCGGCGTTCCCCCCGTACGGCTGGTGGCCGTTGGCGGCGGTCGGGGTGGCCGGGTTGGCGGCGGCGACGCACCGGCGGCGGCTGCGGGCGGGCGCCGGGTTGGGTTTCCTGACCGGGGTGGCGTTGTTCGCGCCGCTGCTGGCGTGGACGAACCTGCACACCGGGCTGCTGCCGTGGGTGCTGCTGTCGTTGTTGCAGGCCGGCTATCTGGCGGTGCTGGGGGCGGCGACGGCGTGGGTGTCGCCGGTGGTGGACCGGTGGCGGTGGGCGTGGCCGCCGGTGACCGGGGTGTTGTGGGTGGGGCAGGAGGCGCTGCGGGACCGTACCCCGTTCGGTGGGTTCCCGTGGGGGCGGCTGGCGTTCAGTCAGGACGCGTCGCCGCTGCTGGGCTGGGCGTGGTTGGGGGGTGCGCCGCTGGTCACCGGGGTGGTGGCGGTGGCTGGCGGGTTGCTGCTGGTGGCGGTGTGGCGGCGGTGGCCGGGGGTGCGGTGGCAGCCGGTGGCCGGGCTGGCGGCGGGCGTGGTGCTGCTGGTGGCGGTGGGGTGGCTGGTGCCGTCGGGGGCCGACGCGGGGGGCCGCACGGTGCGGGTGGCGATCGTGCAGGGCAACGTGCCCCGGTTGGGTCTGGACTTCAACGCCCAGCGGCAGGCGGTGCTGAACAATCACGTCGACGCGACGTTGCAGTTGGCGGAGCGCGTCGGTTCGGGTGCCGAGCGGCGTCCCGACCTGGTGGTGTGGCCGGAGAACTCCTCGGACATCGACCCGTTGCGCAACGCCGCCGCCGGGGCGCGAATCTCCCGGGCCGCCGACGCGGTCGGCGCGCCGATCCTGGTCGGTGCGGTGCTCGCCGGCCCGGGTGACGGGGAGGTCCGCAACGCGGGCATCCTGTGGCGGCCGGGCAGCGGCCCGGATCTGGGCCAGGTGTACACGAAGCGGCATCCGGTGCCGTTCGCCGAGTACGTGCCGATGCGGTCGCTGGCGCGTGCGGTGTCCACGCAGGTCGACCGGGTGCGGGCCGATTTCGTGCCGGGGTCGACGCCGGGGGTGGTCGACGCGGGTGCGGTGGTGCTGGGGGACGTGATCTGTTTCGAGGTGGCCTACGACGCTCTGGTGCGCGACACCGTCGACGGTGGGGCGCAGTTGCTGGTGGTGCAGACGAACAACGCCACATTCGACGTGGCGGAGGCCCGGCAGCAGTTGGCGATGGTGCGGTTGCGGGCGGTGGAGCACGGGCGTGCGGCGTTGATGGCCTCGACGGTGGGGGTGTCCGGGTTCGTCGCCCCCGACGGGCGGGTAAGCGACGCCACCGGGTTCAACACCCGGGCGGTGGTGGTGCGGGACGTGCCGCTCGCCGACGGGCGTACCCCGGCCACCCGGGCCGGACGGTGGCCGGAGGTGGTCCTGACCGGGTTGGCGGTCGCCGCCCTGGTCGTCGCGGGGGCGGTGCGGCGTCGCCGGGAGGTCACCGCCGCCGGGTGAGCCGGCAGGAACGGGGGAGACGGTGGGCGAGGCAGCCGGGGGACAGCCGGGGGTGGGCCGGGTGCTGGTGGTGATCCCCACCTACAACGAGGCCGACAACGTCGCCGACGTGGTGGCGCGGGTGCGTCGGGCCGCCCCGGCGGTGGACGTGCTGGTCGCCGACGACAACAGCCCCGACGGCACGGGGACGCTGGCGGAGGCGATGGCCGGCACCGACGCTCAGGTGCACGTGCTGCACCGGCCCGGCAAGCAGGGGTTGGGGGCGGCGTACCTGGCCGGGTTCGGGTGGGCGCGGCAGCACGGCTACGACGCGGTGGTGGAGATGGACGCCGACGGGTCGCACGCACCGGAGGACCTGCCGGCGTTGTTGGCGGCGGCCCGGGACGCGGACGTGGTGATCGGGTCGCGGTGGGTGGGTGGGGCGCGGGTGGTGAACTGGCCGTGGCGGCGGCTGCTGCTGTCGCGGTGCGGGAACCTGTACGCGCGGATGGCGTTGGGGATGCCGGTGTCGGATGCGACAGGCGGGTTCCGGGTGTACCGGTTGTCGGCGTTGCGGGCGATGCGGCTGGAGTCGGTGTGTTCGCAGGGGTACTCGTTCCAGGTGGAGCTGTCACGGTTGGCGCACCGGGCGGGGGTGCGGATCGTGGAGGTGCCGATCACGTTCGTGGAGCGGGAGCGGGGGGCCAGCAAGATGAGCCCGCTGATCGTGGCCGAGGCGTTGTGGCGGATCACCACCTGGGGGTTGCGGGACCGGCGGCCGAGGCGGTGGCGTCGTGGTCACGACCGGTGGCCGTGAGTGGGGGCGTGGCATGCTGGAGGGGCGGCCCTGTCGCCCCGCGGGCATTGTCCGGCCGGTGGCGGTGAGCGGGTGCCGCGCGACGCGGATGAGGTGAGATGCGCCGATACCTGAGGTTCGTGCCACCGGCTTTGCTGCTGGCGGTGGTGGCGGAGTTGGCCGTGTTCGTCGGGGTGGGCCGGGCCGTCGGGTTCGGTGCGGCGGTGCTGCTGGTGTTCGCCGCGTCCCTGCTGGGGCTGGTGTTGCTGCGCCGGGAGGGGATGCGCGCGTGGCGGGGGTTCCGCACGTCGGTGGAGTCCCGGCAGCCGCCGGGCCGGCAGGTGACCGACGGGCTGGTCGGGTTGGCCGGTGCGTTGCTGCTGGCGATCCCCGGCCTGCTCAGTGGGCTGGTGGGGGTGTTGTTGCTGGTGCCGCCGGTGCGCCGGTTGGCGCGGGCCGGGGTGCAGCGGGCCACCGAGCGGCGGGTGTCGTCGATGGTCGCCGGTGACCTGTTCGGTCCGCGTACGGTGCGGGTGCGGCGGGGGGAACCGGCCGCGCCGCCGGCCGAGGACGACGTGGTGGCCCCGCAGGTGGTCGACGAGGGGCGGGCCATCGAGGGGGAGATCGTGGAACCCCGCCGGCCCTGAACCCTGGACACGACGACGCCCCCGGGAGGTCCCGGGGGCGTCGTCGTTGTCGGGTCAGGCGCGGCCGCGGCGGGTGCGGACCTCCTGGAGCCGTTCGGCGAGGATGTCCTCCAGCTCGGCGATGGACCGCCGCTCCAGCAGCATGTCCCAGTGGGTACGCGGCGGCTTGGCCTTCTTCTGCTCCGGTTCGGTGCCGTCGACGAGCCGGGCGACGCTGCCGTCGAACTTGCATTCCCAGGTGGTGGGGACCTCGGCGTCGACGGCGAACGGCACCTCGAACTGGTGACCCTTGGCGCAGAGGTACTCGCGGGTCTGGCGCGGCGCGAGCTCCGTGTTGCGGTCGGATTCGTAGCTGACCGCGCCCAGACGGCTACCGCGCAGCATGCGCTCGCCCATGTTCGACTTCCCCTCGCTCGTGGTGCTGGTCTTCCGGTGTAACGGCCGGTCACCGCCGGGGCATTCCCGCCCCGGCGGGTGGGACGACCCCCGCAAGGGTAGCCGGCCACCACACCGACCCGGCGGGTTCGCCCCGGCCGGGGCGACATCGGTGTGTGCACCGCGATGGTAGCCGCCGCCGGCCGCCGGGGCAGCGGTGACGGGCCGTGCCGGGGCGGCCGGTGACGATAGCATCCGCGGCATGGCCACCACCGTGCATCCCGGCGCGTGCCCCCTGGACTGCCCCGACACCTGCGTCTGGCAGCTCACCGTCACCGACGGGCGGCCGGTGGCGCTGCGCGGCGACCCGGAGCATCCGTTCACCCGGGGCGCGTTGTGCGGCAAGGTGAACCGTTACCTCGACGCGGTCACCGGGCCCGACCGGCTGACCACCCCGCTGGTGCGGGTCGGCCCGAAGGGTGTCGGACCGGTGTCGTACCGGCCGGCCGGGTGGGACGAGGCGGTCCGCCGGGTCGCCGACGGTCTGCGCGCCAGCATCGACGTGCACGGCCCGGAGTCGGTCCTGCCCTACTACTTCGCCGGCACGATGGGGCTGGTGCAGGGCTGGTCGATGGGTCCGCGGCTGTTCGCGCACCTGGGGGCGTCGCGGCTGCGGACCACCATCTGCACGGCCGCGTCCCGGGCCGCCCTCGGGTCGGTCTACGGCGGGTCCGTCGGTTTCGAACCGGAGGCGGTGGTCGAGGCGAAACTGGTCGTCCTGTGGGGGGCGAACCTGCTCTCCACCAACCTGCACCACTGGCCGTTCGTGCGGCAGGCCCAGCAGCGGGGCGCCCACGTCGTCACCATCGACCCGCTGCGCACCGACACCGCCGCCCGCAGCGACACGCACGTCGCGCCGCTGCCCGGCACCGACGCCGCGCTGGCCCTGGGGGTGATGCGGCACGTCCGGGACCTCGGCGCGGTCGACAGGCAGTGGGTGGCCGCGCACACCGTCGGTTGGGACCGGTTGCAGGCCCGCCTCGACGAGTGGCCGGTGACCCGCGCCGCCGCCGAGTGCGGTCTCGACGTCGACGTGGTGCGGGACCTGGGTGAGCGGATCGCCACCACCCGCCCCACCGCCATCCGGATCGGGTTGGGTCTGCAACGGCACGCCGGGGCCGGGCAGGCGGTCCGGGCCATCGCGGCGATCCCCCTGCTCACCGGCGACTTCCGGTATCCCGGTGGTGGGGCGTTGGCCACCACCAGCGGGCACCACCGCATCGACGCCGACCGGGTGGCCCGGCCCGCCGGGATGCCCGCCCCGCCGGCCCGGTCGATCAACATGAGCCGGCTCGCCGCCGCGCTCACCGACGAGGCCGACCCCCCGGTCACCGCGCTGGTGGTCTTCGACACCAACCCGGTCGCGACCGTCCCCGACCAGAACCGGCTGCGGCGCGGCCTGACCCGCGCCGACCTGTTCACGGTGGTGCTGGAGCAACGCTGGACCGACACCTGCGACTTCGCCGACGTGGTGCTGCCGGCCACCATGCAACCGGAACACCTCGACCTGCACACCTCCTACGGCCACCACTACGCCACCCTGAACCGGCCGGTGCTCGACCCGCCGGGGCAGGCGCTGCCCAACACGGAGATCTTCCGGCGGATCGCCGCGGCCCTCGGGTTGGACCATCCCCGGCTGCGCGACAGCGACGAGGACCTGGCACGGCAACTCCTCGACGGCACCGGCGTCGACTACGACGGGTTGACCCGCCGGACGTACGTGCGGGCCACCGGCGTCGCCGTCGGTTCCGCCCCGTACGCCGAGGGTGGGTTTCCCAGCCACGACGGGCGGGCCCGGTTCCACGATCCGCGGCTGACCGGGCAGGGCGTCGACCCGCTCGTCGGGTACACCCCGCCGGTGGAGGTGGCCGACGCCGCGCTGGCCCGCCGGTTCCCCCTGGCGTTGATCTCCCCGGCGGGCCGGTTCTTCCTCAACTCGACGTTCGCGTCGCTGCCGTGGCACCGCAGCCGCACCGGGCCGCCCCGCATCCACCTGCACCCGGTCGACGCCGCCGCCCGCGGCCTGGCCGACGGTGACCCGGCGCGGGTGCACAACGACCGGGGGGAGTTCCTGGCCACCGTCGCCGTGGACGACGCCACCCGCCCCGGGTTGGCGTTCACCTACAAGGCGTACTGGGCGCGGTTGAGTCCCGGCGGCAGCACCGTCAACGCGGTCACCGGGGTCCGCGACACCGACCTCGGTGGCGGGCCGACGTTCCACGACACCCGGGTCGAGGTGCAGGCCGCCCGGCCGACGCGGCTCAGCCCGACGACTGACCGCTGAGCCGCGCCAACGCGGTGGCCAGGTCGCTGACCTGGTCGGCGAGTTGACCGGCGCGGCGTTGGGCGGCGGCGGCGTCGGCCAGCGCCCGGTCCAGGTCGGCCAGTCGGTCCCGGTCGGCGGCCGACGCCCGGTGCGCCCGCTGCACCTCGGTGCGGGCCTGCGCCAGCTCGGCGGTCAGGGCGTCCGCCCGGGCCAGCGCGGCGGCGAGTCCCTCCCCGGCGCGGGCGGTCCGCGCGGCGGCCTCCTCCCGGGCGGCGTCGGCGTCGGCGCGGGCCGCCTGCGCCGCGGCCTCGGCCTGCCGGGCCTGGTCGGCGGCGGCGGTGGCGTCGGCGTGGGCCGCCGTCGCGGCGGCGTGCGCCTGCCGGGTCTCCTGGCGGGCGGCGGTGGCGTCGGCGACGGCCCGCTGCGCGTCGGTGGCGTGCCGGGCGGCGTCGGCGCGGGCGGCGTCCCGGTCGACGGTCAGGTCGGCGGCGAGCTGCCGGGCGGTGTCCCGTTCGGCGCGCAGGGCCCGCAGCTCGTGGCGGGCGGCGTCGCGGTCCCGTTCGGCCTGCACCCGCAGCGCCTGGGCGGCGGCGGCGTCCCGGCGGGCCGTGTCGGCGGCGGTGAGCGCCTGTTCGGCCTGCTCCCGGGCGGCGTCGGCGCGGGCGTCGGCCTGCTCCGCACGGTGGCGGGCCGCGTCGGCTGAGGCGAGCGCGGCCCGGGTCTCCTGCCGGGCGCGGGCGGTGTCGGCGGCAGCCGACTCGGCGGCCTCGCGGGCCTCGTCGCGGGCGGTGTGCGCGGCGGCGATCTCGGCGGCGGCGTCGGCGCGGGCCTGGGCGAGTTGCCGCTGCACCCCGGCCGGGGACAGCTCGGCGTGCAACGCCTCGGTGAGGGTCTGCACCACCTGGTCGAGCCGGTCGACGACCTCCCAGGCGCGGGCCACCTGACCGGGCAGGCCGGGGGCGTTGCGGTGGCGCATCCGCGAGTTGCGCGACGCCCGCTGGCAGGCGCCGTCGTTGTCCCGGCAGTACCGGAACGGGCGTCCCGCACCGGCACGTTGCGGCACGTCACGGCCGCAGTGCGCGCAGGGACGCAGGTCGGTGGCGGGGGTGGTGGGCTGCGGGTCCATCGACGGGGAAGTCTAGAGGCTGCCCGGGACACCCCGGCGCGCCCCCGCCGTCGTGCGTGCCGCCACCCCGGGCGGGTCCGACGCCACCGGGTCGGTGCGGGACCGTTACCGTGGGCCGGTGGCCGTCTCCCCGTACATCGTCAGGTTGCGTGCCCACGTCGGACACGACCTGCTGCTGCTGCCCGGGGTGACCGGGGTGGTCCGCGACGACGCCGGCCGGGTGCTGCTGGCCCGCCGCGGCGACAACGGCCGCTGGTCGCTGCCGGCCGGCGTGGTCGACCCGGGGGAACAGCCCGCCGACGCGGTGGTGCGGGAGGTGTGGGAGGAGACCGGGGTACGGGTCGTCGTCGACCGGATCGCGGGGGTCGCCACCCACCCGGTGGTCTACCCCAACGGCGACGCCTGCGAATACCTCAACGTCTGGTTCCGGTGCCGGCCGGTCGGCGGGCGGCCCCGCGCCGACGGCGACGAGTCCACCGAGGTCGGCTGGTTCGCCCCCGACGCGCTGCCGGAGTTGGACGAGTGGGCGCGGCTGCGGCTGGACACCGCCGCCGCCCCCGACGACACCCCCTGGTACGCGCGCCCCGGGGAGCGGCATCCCGCCCTGTGCCGGCCCGACGCGTTGTGACCCGCCGGGTCACCGGCGGTGGGTCACCCGCACCGGGGTTCCCGCCGGCAGGTCGCAGCCGGTGTCGCCGTAGGGGCTGCGGACCCGTATCCGCTGGCCGGTGGCGGCGACCAGCCGTGCGGTGACGCGGGCGTCGTCCCAGGTCAGCTCCTCGACGGTGATCCTGCCCCGGCAGGTCACCCCGCGCAGCGCCCCCCGGTGCAGGCCCGGCGGCAGCGCCGGCAGCAGCCGCAGCAGTCCCGGCCGGGACTGCACCAGCGCCTCGATCAGCACCGCCGGCAGGGTGTGCGCCGCGTCGGCGTTGTAGGTCACCCGGCCCGGGTTGTGGGCGCTCATCAGCGACCGGAAGAACATGTCCGCCGCGACGATCCGCCGCAGGTACGCCCCGACCAGCGGCCCGTCGCCGAGGCGGGCGGCCGCCAGGGCCCGGTGCAGGGTGCCGTGGGCGGAGCCGTCCTCGTCGCCACGGACGGTCAACGCCCGGTGCGCCGCCGCCGCCAACTCCGGGGTGTCGTCCGGGTCGATCTCCCCGGTCGGCCACACCGGATAGAGGTGGCTGACGTGCCGGTGGTCGTCGTCGGGCCGGTACCCGGGCCACGCCCACTCGGCCAACGCGCCCCGCGCGTCGACCCGGTAGCCGGGCAGCCGCGCCCGGGCAGCCGCCCACCGGTCCGTCCCGGTCACCTCGGCGGCGACGGCCATCGCGTGCCGGGCGGCGGCGACGTCCATGGTGGCGTTCACGGCGACCGGCACCGGCCGGCCGGTGTCGTCGAGCGGCCCGGTCTCCGGCGAGTACGACGGCACCAGCGCCGGCTGCCCGTCGACGTCGGTGAGCACGTCGGTGAAGAAGTCGGCCACCTCGGCCAGCCAATCCGCCACCTCCCCCAGCGGCTCCCCGGTCACCTGGTGGTGTTCGTACAGCGGGTGCAGCAGCCAGTGCGCGCCGGCCAGCCACGCGGTGAACGGCCACTGCGGGTGGACGTGGAACAGGTGCCCGTGTTCACCGTCGGTGCGGCTGGGCGCCAGCAGCCCCCGTGCCCCGTAGACGGCGTGGGCGTTGTCCCGCCAGTGCCCGATCTGGGCGCGGACCAGCCGGGCGTGCGCGGCGGTCACCTCCGGCAACGCGCCGACGTTCGCGCCTGCCAGTTGCAGGTTGAGGTTCGCGTCGGTGGTGAAGTCCCCCGCCCAGGCCGCGTCCCAGGAACCCGTCCAGATGCCGGTCAGCCGGGGCGGCAGCACCCCGCTGGCGCTGAACAGCAGGTACCGGCCGGCGTGGAAGAGTCGTTCCAGCAGCGCCGGGTCGCACCGGTCACCGGCGGTGGCGTGCCGGGCGAGCAGCGCGCCCACGGGCAGGTCCCGGTCGGCCGCCGGCACCGCCAGGTCCAGGTCGACCCGCCGGTAGGCGCCGGTGTGCCGGGTGACGTGCCGGGCCAGCAGCGTCGGGTAGTCGGCCGGGCCGTCGGCGAGCCGCCGCTGCTGCGCGGCGGTGGGCCACGCCGCGGTGGCGGTGCGCTCCAGGGCGGTGGTCAGCAGCGCCGGCCCGCGTACCAGCACCCGGTCACCTGCGGGTTCGGCGTCGCCCCGGACCAGGGTCACCCCCTCGAAGCCGTACGCGCCGCCGACGTCGGGGTAGCGGCCACGCACCCGCAGGAACACCAGTCCGTCGTGGCGGTAGGCGGTGGTGTCGTAGTGCACCGTGTCGGGGCGGCCGGGCAGGTCACCTGTCGCCCCGACGACGCAGTCGCCCTGGTCGAGGTGGGTGACGACGAGCCGGTCGGCGCGGGAGACGAAGCTGCGTCGTCGCCGCCCGGACCACCGCACCACCACCTCACCGGTGGTGAAGTCGGTGTGCCGCCGGTAGTTGCGCACCGTCGTCGCGGGGGCGTCGACGGTCAGCGCGAACCCCGGATGGTACGACTGGGTCCACGCCAGGTCCCGGCCCCCGGTGAGCAGTGCACCGGCCTCGGCGCGGCGGCCGGTGAGGACCAGTTCCCGGATCCGGGGCAGCAGCGCGGCCAGCTGCGGGGCCCGCGCGTCGTGGGTGCCGTTGGGCAGCACGAACCGGTGGTGGTTGACCACCAGCCGTTCGGCGTGCGGGTCGCCGGGGACCATCAGCCCGTACTCGCCGTTGCCGGTGAGGAAGGCGTCGGGCCAGTCGGCGGCCGGGGCGTCGTCCCAGATCCGGTGTGCCGACGGGGGTGGTCCGCCGGTCACCGGGGGGTCCGGGCCGTCGGCGCGGCGGTGCTGTCCCGGATGGTCAACCGGGGCGGCAGCAGCGTCACCTCCGGCACCGGTTCGTCGTGCAGTTTACGCATCAGCAACGTCACCGCCTGTCGGCCGATCTCCTCGGCGGGCACCGGCACCGAGGTGATCCGGGGCGCGGCCTGTTCGGCGAACTGGTCGGGGCAGATCGCCACCACCGACATGTCCTGCGGCACCCGTCGTCCCAGGGTGGGCAGGCAGGCCAGCACCGGCCCGACGGCCGCCTCGTTCTGCACCACCAGCGCCGACAGGTCGGGGTGCCGGTCGAGCAGGTCGGCGAGTTCCTGACGGATCGCGGCGGGCCCCTCCTCGAAGGGTTGGGTGACGACGGTGACGCCGTGCCGGTCGGCGGCGGCGGTCACCCCGGCGCGGGTGCGGTGGGCGAAGCCGGTGCCCCGGTCGTAGACGGCGGCGGGAGCGCCGAGCAGCGCCACCCGGTGGTGCCCGAGCCGGGCCAGGTGTTCCACGCACACCTGCCCGGCGCGGTGGAAGTCCAGGTCCACACAGGTCAGACCGGTCGGGTCGGCGGGGACGCCGATCAGGACGCTGGGCCGGGTCAGGTCCCGCAGCAGCGGCACCCGTGAGTCGTCCAGCTCGACGTCCATCACCAGCATCCCGTCGACCATGGCGCTGCCGGCGATGCGGCGCAGACCCGACGGCCCCTCGTCGGAGGTGACGAGCAGGACGTCGTGGTCGAACCGGCGGGCGGTGGTGACCACCGCGATGGCGAACTGCATCACCACCGGCACCTGCATGCCGGCGCGCAGCGGCAGGACCAGGGCGATGGTGTTGGCGCGTCGGCTGGCCAGCGCCCGCGCCCCGGCGTTGGGGTGGTAGCCCAGTTCCCGGATGCTGGCCAGCACCCGGGTGCGGGTCACCTCGGAGATGGCCCGTTTGCCGCTGAGCACGTACGACACGGTGCTGACCGCCACCCCGGCGTGCCGGGCGACGTCGACGATGGTGACCTGGTCGGGCGACTTGCGGCTGCGCCCGGGGGTGCCGGTCACCGGGTGCCGCCGGCGGCCACGGCCGGGCGGGGCCGCGGCGCGGCGGCGCGGGTGTGCACGGTCACCGCGCCGACGGCGCGGATGTCGCGGGCGGAGCGGCCGACCAGCAGGGTGTGGGTGGCGTCCTCCAGCACCGGGCCGCCGCGCTGCTCGTCCCACCAGGTAAGGTCGTCGGCGCGCAGCCGCAGGGTGACCGTGCGCCGCTGGCCGGGGGCGAGGGTGACCCGGGTGAAGTCGCGGAGCTGCCGCAGCGGCTGCTTGACCCGGGAACGGCGCTGCCGCGTGTAGAGCTGCACGATCTCCTCGCCCTCCCGGTCGCCGGTGTTGGTGACCTCGACGCTCACCTCGACCTCGCCGCCGGCGCTGACCGTCGGCGTGTCGACGCGCAGGTGAGCGTAGTCGAACCGGGCGTAGCTGAGGCCGTGGCCGAACGGGTACAGCGGCTCGCCCCGGTAGTAGAGGTAGGTGCTGTCCGCGCCGATCACGTCGTAGTCGAGCAGGTCGGGCAGGTCGGCGGCGTCGGGGTACCAGGTCTGGGTGAGCCGGCCGCCGGGGTCGGTGACACCGAGCAGCACCTGCGCCAGGGCGGTGCCGTGTTCCTGGCCGCCGTGCGCCGACCACAGCACCGCCGGCAGGTGCTCGTGCGCCCAGCCCACCGCGTACGGGTAGCTGCTGGTGAGCACCAGCACGGTCTGCGGGTTCGCGGCGTGCACGGCGCGCAGCAGCCGCTCCTGCCCGGCGGGCAGGGCCAGGTCGACGCGGTCCTCGGTTTCCCGGCCGTTGACCATCGGGTGGTTGCCGAGGACGACGACTGCCACGTCGGCGGCGTCGGCCAACGCGGCGGCCTCGGCCGCGCCGTCGGCGACGAGTTCGACGGTGAACGCGGTGGCGGTGTCCGGGTCGGTGGCGTCGGCGCGCAGCCGCCCGGTCTCGTCGACCCGCACGTACGCGCCGGTGGCGAGGTGGTGCAGCAGCGCGGTGCCGTCGGGGCGGTGCCGGAAGCGGAAGGTTTCCCGCACGATCCAGCCGCCCGGGCCGGGGCGGTCGTTGGCCAGTGCCCCGTCGTCGTCGGCGCCGACGTGCCGGCCGTTGGCGACGGCGCGCAGCGCCACCACGTCCTGCCCCCAGTCGAACACGTCGAACCAGGTGCCGTCGCGGCTGTCGTCGGCGGTCAGCGGGCCGCCCTCGCAGGAGCGGGGGCAGCGGACGTACCGGTCGCCGACGCGCAACGCGATCCGGTCGGCGCCGCAGTGGTGGGTGACGGTGGGTAGTTCCCGGGCCAGTCCCTCCCGGACGGTGACCGCGTACGGCAGGGTGCCGCTGTACCAGTCCTCGTGGACGGTGTCGGCGAGCGGGCCGAGGACCGCGATCCGGGGTGGGGTGCGGGTGGGCAGTGGCAGCAGCCCGTCGTTGTCGAGCAGCACGATCGACTGGCGGGCGGCTTCGCGGGCCAGGTCCCGGTGGGCGGGGCTGTCGAGCACGTCGGGGGAGACCCCGGCGAACGGGTCCTGCCCGGGTGGGTCCAGGTCGCCGAGGCGGATGCGGACGGTGAGGATGCGTCGTACCGCCCGGTCCACGTCGGATTCGTCGACGAGTCCCCGGTGCAGGGCTTCGGTGATGCGTCGGACGGTCGGGGCGCTGTCGGTGTCGTCCTCGGTGAAGTTGTCGATGCCGGCGCGTAGGGCGGCGGCGAAGCCGGTGACGTGGTCGGGCAGGTGGCCCTGCACGCCGGCGATGTTGGTGACCGCCCCGGCGTCGCCGACCACCATCACCTCGTCGGTGGTCCACCGGCGCAGTTCGCCGTCGAGCAGCGGGCTCAGGTGCGCGGGCACCCCGTCGACCAGGTTGTAGGAGGCCATCACGGCAACCGCCGCGCCGGCGGCGAGGGGGGCGCGGAAGGCGGGCAGTTCGTACTCGTGCAGGACCCGGGGTGGCAGGTCGCTGGAGGTGGTGGCCCGGTCGGTCTCGTTGTTGTAGCCGAGGAAGTGTTTGACAGTCGGGGCGGTGCGCAGCCGGTGGGGGTGGTCGCCGCGCAGCCCGGACGCGTAGGCGGTGGCGAGCTGGCCGGTCAGCCCCGGGTCCTCCGACCAGCCTTCCTCGTTGCGGCCCCAGCGGGGGTCGCGCAGCGGGTTGACCACCGGCGCCCACACGTTGAGTCCGACGCCTGTGGGGTCGGCCTGGTGCTTGACCCGTACCTCGGTGCCGACGGCGTCGCCGACGGCCCGGATCAGCTCGGGGTTCCAGCTGCTGGCCAGGCCGATGGCCTGCGGGAAGACGGTGGCCGGGCCGAGCCAGGCGACCCCGTGCAGCGCCTCGGTGCCGGTGCGGAAGCCGGGCAGGCCCAGCCGGGGCACGGGGGCCTGCCACTGGTGCAGCAGGCCGATCTTCTCCGGCAGGGTGAGCCGGGCCAGCAGGTCGTCGGCGTGCGCTTCGGGGGACGGTCCGGTGGGGTCGTTCATCTGCGGTTACCTTCCGGTGGCTCGCGGTGAGGCGTCCGGCCGGCGGTCGAAGCGTTTCGACGGCCGTGGTGACGTGCGGCATCGCGCGGTGAGGGTGGTGGCGGTCGTCGGCCCGGAGCGGCGAAGCGCTTCGACGACTGCGAAAAACGTGCCGCCCCGGGTGCCCGAACGACGGGGCGGCGGTTCGAGGTTGGCACCTGCGCGTCGGCCGGTCAAGGGGTGACCGGCACCCGGATCAGCCGGCGGGGAGTCGACCGGCCTCGATGGTGGCCAACGCGGCGGTCGCGCCGCCCAGCGCGGTGGCGGCGGAGTCCAGCGTGGAGGCGTCAAGGCGGCAGCCTCCGGCCTGCGGGGCGAGGGTCCGGGTGACCAGCTCAGCGCGGGCGGCCGGCAGCAGCCAGGGTGCGAGGGTGGCGAAGTGCCCACCGACCACGATCGCCTCGGGGTTGAGCAGGTTCGCCAGGATCGACGCCCCGTGTCCGAGGTGCCGGCCGATCTCGGCGAGACCGGCCAGCACTGCGGGTTCCTCCTGCCGGGCCGACGCCACGATCCGGTCGAGTTCCGGCAGGTAGTCGGTGACCGGGCCGTCCCGGGTGGCGTCGGGGAGGAGGCGGGCCACCACGGCCGGCAGCGCGGCCACCGCGGCGAGGCAGCCGCGTCGCCCGCACGGGCACGGTGGCCCGGCCGGGTCGAGGCAGAGGTGGCCGAGTTCCCCGGCGTGGCCCCGGCCGCCGCGCAGCAGCCGCCCGCCGGCGAGCACCCCGGCGCCGACGGAGAGCCCACCGGTGACGTGGACCAGGTCGGTGGCGCCGGCGTACGCGCCGTGCCGCTGCTCTGCCAGCACGGCGAGGTTGGCGTCGGTGTCCACCGTGACGGTGAACCCGGTCTCGCGCAGCGCGGCCCGCAGGTCGGCGGCGAGCGGCACGTCCCGCCAGCCGAGGCCGCTGGCCAGGGGCACCCCGCCGGCGGTGTCGACGAGGCCGGGCACCCCGACGGTGAGGCCGAGCACGGTGCGGCCCTGCCCGGTGACCCGGCCGATCGCGCGGCGGGCCAGGGTGACCAGTGCCCGGACGGTGTCGGCGGGGGAGGCGGTCGGGGCGGGGAACGCCCGTCGCCAGGTGAGCAGCCGGTTGCCGCCCAGGTCCACGGCGACCACCACCAGGTCGTCCGCGCCGATCTGCAGGCCCAGCGCCGCGTACGGGGCGCCGTCGAGCACGAGCATGGTGGCCGGCCGGCCGACCCGGTTGCCGGTCAGCCCGGTCTCGCGGACCAGTCGCCTGTCGAGCAGCTCGGTGACCAGGCTGGACACGGTGGCCTTGTTGAGGCCGGTGGTGGCGGCGATGTCGGCCCGGGAGCAGGGTGCGTGCAGGCGGACGTGCCGCAGGACCACGGCCCGGTTGGCCACCCGGACGTCGCCCAGGTCGGTCGGCTGTGGTTCGTTGTGGATGCTGATCACGGTCTGTCCGCTCCCTGCGCCCGACGGTGGGTGGTGCCGTGGCGGTGCATCATCGCCCACCGGCCGACCCCGCACGGGCACGCCGGGTCGGCCGGTGGGCGACGCCGTCGGCGTGCCGGTGCACCGTCGGTACGTCTGTTCGGCTGGAAACTCAACTAACTCTAGCGGCCCGTCCGGAGCCCGGACAGGCACCCGGTGGGGTCAGTCCGGCGGGAACCACGGCACGAACGGCGTCGGGCTGACCGGTTCGCCGTTGAGCAGCAGCCGGCGGGGGCTGCCGTCGCCGACCACACCCAGCCGGCGGACCCGCAGCGGCCCGTCGGTGCGGACCCGCAGGGTGTCGCCGTCGCGCAGCGCCTCCACCACGGTGTCGCCGTCGACGTCGTGCAGCACCGTGCGGGCGTCCACGCCGCCCCAGCTGACCAGGGTGACGTCGTCGAACGGGCCGTCGCCGACGGTGCTGGTGGCCGCGACCAGCGGCACCAGCGCGCCGTGCCTGACGAACAGCGGCAGCCGGTGCAGCGGCACGTCGATCCGCAGGTGCCGGCCGCCGCCGTGCCGTTCACCGGTGCCGGCGTCGATCCAGTCGTCGCCGGTGGGCAGGTAGACGGCCCGCCGCCCGGACGGGTCGGTGAGCGGGGCGACGAGCAGGTCGACGCCGAGGCGGTACTGCAGGTCGGTGGTCCACGCGGTCGGGTCCTCGGGGGTGTCGACGAGCAGCGCCCGCATCATCGGCGCTCCGGTGCGCGCCGCCTCCACGGCCGCCGACCACAGGTACGGCATCAGCCGGTAGCGCAGCCGCAGCGCGGCCACCGCGTCGCGTTCGGTCTCGGCGGGGAAGTCCCAGGGCAGCCGGCTGGTGGTGCCGTGCAGCCGGACCAGCGGCGACAGCGCCCCGAACTGGGTCCACCGCACGTACAGGTCCGGGTCGGGGGTGCCGTGGAAGCCACCGGTGTCGTGGCTCCAGAACGGCACCCCGGACAGCCCGTGCGACAGCCCGCCGCGCAGGGTGCTGGCCAGGCCGGGCCAGGTGGCGTTGACGTCGCCGCTCCACTGCGCGCTGTGCCGCTGCCCGCCCAGGTACGACGAGCGGGCCCACACCGTACGGTGCCCGGCGACCTCCTCGGTCAGGTCGGCGACGATGTCGTTGAACAGCAGGGTGTAGACGTTGTGCAGTTCGACGCCGGTCATGCCGTTGTGCGCCACCGCGTCGGCCGGCACCGCCTCGGCGAAGTCGGTCTTGAACACCGCCACCCCCTGTTGCAGCAGGGGCCGCAGCAACCCCCGGAACCAGGCGACGGCGTCGGGGTTGGTGAAGTCGACGATGGCGCTGGCCGGGTAGCTGCCGTGCCACACGTCCGCGACGTACGTGCTGCCGTCGGCGCGGTGCAGGAAGTAGCCGGCGCGGGCCGCGTCGGCGTAGAGCGGGCTGCCGGTCATCAGGTACGGGTTCATCCACAGGCACACCCGGAAGCCCTGCCCGGTGAGGGTGGCCAGCATCCCGGCCGGGTCGGGGAACGCCTCGTCGTCCCAACGCAGCTCCGACCAGCGGCCGGCGACCTGCCAGTAGCAGTCCAGGTGCAGCACGTCGCAGGGGATGTCGCGGTCCCGGATGCGCCGGGCCCGCTCCAGCACCCGCTGCTGGCTGTCGGGGTAGAACCCGGAGGATATCCACGCCCCGAAGGCCCACTTCGGCGGCAGGTACGGCCGGCTGGTCAGCTCGTCGAACCGGTCCAGCACCTCGGTGGGGGTGGGGCCGGCGAGCACGTAGTAGTCGAGCAGGTCGTCGGGGACGAGGATCTGCACGGCGCTGTGGGTGGACTGGCAGACGTCGAACTGCACCGGCATGCCGCTGTCGACCAGCACCCCGTAGCCTCGGTCGGACAGGTAGAACGGCACGTTCTTGTGGGACCGGTCGGACTCCCCGCCGAAGGCGTCGTAGTTCCACATCAGGACCCGTTGGCCGCGCTTGTCCAGCGGGGTGAACTTCTCCCCGAAGCCGACGAACCGTTCGTCGCCGAACGCCACGAAGCTCTCGTGCCAGGCGACGGGCGCGCCGTCGACGCTGCTGCGGCCGAACGGCAGGGTGCGGCGTCGGCCGCTGATGTCCCGGGTGCCCGGGTCCTGGTCGAGCAGCACCCGCCCGTCGGGGGTGAGGAACCGCAGGTGCCAGGGGTCGAGGCGGATCTCGGCGACGACCGCTCCGGCGTCGATGAGCACGTGGGTGTCGTCCACGGTGAGGGCGGCGAGGTGGGGCCGGGGGTGGACCAGGGGCAACGCGCGGGCCGAGCGGCTGCGGGCCTGCGGGTCCTCGGCGAGGCGTACCCGGATCACGCCGTGGCCGGCGGCGTCGAGGCGGACCACCAGGCTGCCGCCGTCGGACAGGGTGGCCTTGACGGTGACGCCGTGCCCGTCGGTGGCGACGACCTCGGCCCGGCCGACGGTGGCGACCCCGTCCTCGCCCGGTTCCCGTACGGGCAGGTCGGGCGGGTCGGCCACGAACGTCTCGTACGGGACCAGCGGCGGTCGGTACGGCATCGGCGTCTCCTCGGGAGCGTTTTCCGGCGGTACCGACAGTTTCTTTGCCTTCCCAACGAACTGTCAACGAGTGACTTCGATTGACCGGCGATCAACCCGATTGACATGGGTAAATCGTCTCCATAGTTTGGACACCTATCAAACAAAGTCGACGGGATGGTGGGTATGTGGGACGACGGCCGACTCTGCCACGGCGGTGACTACAACCCCGAGCAGTGGCCCGCCGCCACCTGGCGCGAGGACGTCACCCTGATGCGCCGGGCCCGGATCAACCTGGTCACCGTCGGCGTGTTCGCCTGGTCCCGGCTCGAACCCACCCCCGGCCGCCACGACTTCGGCTGGCTCGACGAGGTGCTGGACCTGCTGCACGACGGCGGCATCCGGGTCGCCCTGGCCACCCCCACCGCCTCCCCACCACCCTGGTTCTCGCTGGCGCACCCCGACGCGCTGCCGGTCACCGCCGACGGCGTCCGGCTGCACCACGGCAGCCGCGACACCTACTGCGCCGCCGCCCCCGCCTACCGGGCCGCCGCCCGGGGAATCGCCGCCACCCTCGCCGCCCGCTACGCCCACCACCCGGCCGTCGCCCTGTGGCACGTGCACAACGAGTACGGCACCACCTGCCACTGCCCGCACGCCGAGGCCGCGTTCCGCCACTGGCTCGTCGACCGCCACGGCGACCTGGACACCCTCAACGCCGCCTGGGCCACCAGCTTCTGGAGCCAGCACTACACCGACTGGGCGCACGTCAGCACCCCTCGGGCCACCCAGTACCTCGGCAACCCCGGCCAACTGCTGGACTTCCGCCGGTTCTGGTCCGACACCCTGCTCGCCGCGTACGTCGAACAACGTGACCTGCTCACGGCGGCCAACCCGGCGCTGCCGGTCACCACCAACTACGTCCTCGGCGACTGGGTGCCGGTCGACCACGCCCGCTGGGCGGCCGAGGTGGACCTGGTCGCCGTCGACCACTACCCGTCGGCGGTCGACGGCGGCGCCGAGGAACAGACCGCCCTCGCCGCCGACCTGGCGCGCGGCTGGGCGCGACACGGCCGCCACCGGGCCACCACCCGACGCGGACCGGCCCCCACCGACGGGCCGGCCACCTGGCTGCTGATGGAGAGCGCCGCCAGCCAGATCCACACCACCGGCCGCTCGCACACCAAGGAACCCGGCCGGATGGCCCGGCACAGCCTGTCCCACGTGGCCCGCGGCTCCCGGGGGGCGATGTTCTTCCAGTGGCGGGCACCGGCCGGCGGCGCGGAACGCTTCCACTCCGCGCTGGTGCCGCACACCGGCCCCGACAGCCGGGTCTTCCGCGAGACGGTCCAACTCGGCGAGCACCTCGACCGGCTCGCCGAGGTCACCACCGGCGAGGTGACCGCGTCGATCGCACTGGCCTTCGACGCCGCCAGCGGCTGGGCGCTGCGCCACCCCGGCATGCCCTCGACCCTGCTCGACGGGCACGCCGAACTCGCCGCCGCGCACCGCGCGCTGTGGCGGGCCGGGTACGGCTGCGACGTGGTCGTCCCCGGCGACCCGCTCGACCGGTACCGGCTGCTCGTCCTACCCGCCGTCTACCTGGCCGACGACGCCACCGCCGGCTGGGTCCGCGAGCACGTCGAGGCGGGCGGGCACCTGCTGGTCGGCTACCTCAGCGGCGTGGCCGACCCGTACGGCCGGGTGCACCTCGGCGGCTACCCCGGCGCGTACCGCAACCTGCTCGGCCTGCGGGTGGAGGAGTTCCATCCGCTCGCCGCCGACGAACAGGTGCTGCTCTCCGGCGGCGGCACCGGCCGGATCTGGTCGGAGACCCTCCAACTGGACGGCGCCGAACCGGTCGGCACGTACGTCGGCGGGGTCCTCGACGGCCGCCCGGCGGTGACCCGGCACCGCATCGGCGACGGCACCGCCTGGTACCTGTCGACCCGACCCGACGACCGCACCTACCGGCGGCTGCTCACCGAGGTGGCCCGGACCGCAGGCGTCGCCCCGGTCTGCCCGGACGCCCCGCCCGGCGTGGAGGCGGTACGCCGCGCCCACCCACAGGCGAGCTGGCTGTTCCTGCTCAACCACACCGACCGGCCGCAGCGGGTGCCGGCCACCGGCATCGACCTGCTCACCGGCGTCCCCGCCGACGGCACGGTGGTCCTACCGGCCGGGGGCGTCGCGGTGATCCGCGAGCAACCGGCCCCGATGGCGTCCGTCACAGCCACTCCGCCGATGACCGACCCGGCCCCGCCCGCCTAACCTTGCCCCGGTGGGGACGAGGAACGCTGCACCACCGCGCGCACTGCCGCTCTGGCCGCTGTACCTGATGTTCGCGGCGATGCCGCTGTGGTGGCTGCTCGGCAGCCTCTACCTTGGCTGGACGCTGTTCGGGATGCTGCTGGCGGTGGTCCTGCTCGCCCACGGCCGGGTGTCCTGGCCGCCCGGCTCGGCGCTGTGGTTCGTCCTCGTCAGCCTCATCGTGGTCAGCGCCACCCGGCTGGAGAAGGCCAGCAGCCTGCTCGTCTACGGCCTGCGGCTGGGCTTCGTCCTCACCGCCCTCGTGGTCTACCTGTACGCCTACACCGCCGCCCGGCAGGGGGCCCGCTGGGACCGGCTGTTCCGACCGGTGCTGTTCTTCTGGCTGGCGATGGTGGCGCTCGGCTGGGTGGGTGTGCTCGCCCCCCGGCTGGCGCTGACCACCCCGGTGGAGGTGCTGCTGCCCGACGGGCTGGCCGGGCAGCGGATGATCCGGGCGGTCACCCACGTGCACTCCACCGAGTTCAACCCCACCGGCCGCAACCCGTACTACCGGACGGCCGCCCCGTACCCGTACACCAACAACTGGGGTACGGGGTTCGCGCTGCTGGTGCCGTGCGTGCTGGCGTACCTGTCGGCGGTGCGCACCGGGCCGCTGCGCCGGGTGCTGCTGGTGTCCCTGCCGCTGGCGCTGGTGCCGGCGTTCCTCACCCTCAACCGGGGCATGTTCGTCGGCCTCGGGGTGGGCCTGCTCTACCTCGGCCTGCGCGCCCTGGTGCGCGGCGACGTCCGGCTGATCGGCACGATCGCCGCCGGAGTGGCCGTGGCCTGGGTGGTCACCCTGGTCGTCCCGGTCGGCGACATGATCATGAACCGGGTGGAGAACACCGATTCGACCCGGGACCGCGCCGACCTGTACCGGCAGACCCTCGACGCGGTCCTGCACTCGCCGCTGCTCGGCTACGGCGCCCCGCGCAGCGCCGACACCACCACCGGCGCGGAACCCCTCGGCACCCAGGGCCAGGTCTGGTTGACCATGTACAGCCACGGCATCCCCGCCCTGCTGACGCTGCTGGCCCTGCTCGTGGTGCTGGTCCGCAGCACCGCCGTCGCCGTGTCCGCCGCCGGCCGGTGGCTGAGCGTGGTGCCGGTGGTCGCCCTCGCCCTCGCCCCGTTCTACGGCTTCACCGACATGAACCTGTCGGTGATGTTCTACGCGATCGGGCTGGCCGTGGCCGCGGTCGACGGCCCGGTGAACCGGGAACTGCCGACGGCGGCACCCCGGCCGTCACCGGTCTGAGCGGGTCGGCCGGTCGCCACCGCCTCGTTCAGATGGGCGATGCCGGGGACGGCGCCAGGTGGGCGCGCTCGCCTTGCGCACCGAAGAGCGTGAGCAGCTCCGCGGCCCGGGAGTCGGCGCTGCCGATCTGGTGCGGGATGCGGGTGTCGAACTCTGCGGCTTCGCCGGGGCCCAGCTGGTATTCCTGGTCACCGAGGACGAGCCTGACCTGTCCGTTGAGTACGTAGAACCATTCGTACCCCTCGTGGGTCTGCAGGGTCGTCGTGGCCGATCTCCCGGCCGGTGGGTAGATCACTTTGTAGGCCTGGATGCCTCCGGGACGTCTGGTCAGCGGCACGACGGTGAAGCCGGACCGCCGGACCGGCCGCAGGTGGATACGTGGGTCGCCGGTGGGCGGGGCCGCGACCAGTTCGTCGAGCGGGACGCCGTGCGCCCGCGCCAGCGGCAGCAGCTGCTCCAGTGTCGGGCGCAGTTTCCCGTTCTCAAGACGCGACAGCGTGCTCGCGGTCAGACCGGTCTCTGCCGCCAGGGCGGCCAGCGAGATGTTCCGGGCCTTGCGGAGTGCGCGCAGGCGCGGGCCGACGCCCGCAAGGACGTCGTGCGACGTGACGTTCATGAGCCCATGATGCGGATCCGCAACGTTCCTCGCAAACAGGCAACGCCGCTGGTCATCCTGGTGGCGGAGGTAAGACAACGATGCTCACATCAGCAACAACGTCGCGACCGGCGGCACGGTGGCCGCGCACCGCCGCAGCCGTCACGGCCGCGCTCGTCCTGACGACAGCGAGAGGGGCGGACCGATGACCGACACACTCGATGCCGGGTCGTTCTGGGAACAGCACCACCGCGCCCGGCGCGGCGGCGGCACCGGGCACCCCAACCCGGTGTTGAAAGAGACAGCCGGGACACTGCGACCCGGCGATGCCCTCGACCTGGGATGCGGCGCCGGCGGCGACACCATCTGGCTCGCCCGGCACGGCTGGCGGGTCACCGCCGTGGACATCTCCCGCGCCGCCGTGCAACGGGTGCGGGCACGCTCCCGGCAACTCGGCATCGACGGCCGGGTGACCGGCGAACAGCACGATCTGGCCCGGAGCTTCCCGGACGGGCAGTTCGACCTGATCTCCGCGCAGTACCTGCACACCCCCTTCCCGCTGGACCGCGCGCGAGCACTGCGTACCGCGGCGCACGCACTGCGCCCCGGCGGTCATCTCCTGATCGTCGACCACGGCTCGACCGCACCCTGGTCGTGGAACAAGGATCCCGACACGCACCACCCCTCACCGGGCGAGACCGCGGCCGAACTCGCCCTCGACCCGGCCCGGTGGTCCGTCGTACGCGCCGACACGCAGCACCGCCGGGCCACCGGACCGGGAGGCCGGACCGCCACCGTCACCGACAACGTCCTGCTCGTCCGACGACATGATCGGAAAAGCTGATGCCGCCGACCACCCGAACCAGGAAACGCAAGGACACCGGGCCCGCATGGACCGCCCCCGGGGAGAAGGCCACCCTGGTCGGATTCATCGACTACCTCCGCAACGCGATCATGGACAAGGTCGCCGACGTGCCGGAGCCCGAGGTCCGCACCGCCGGTGTGCCCTCCGGCACCAACCTCCTCGGGCTGATCAAACACGTGACCGCCGTCGAGGGGTTCTACTTCCTCGAAAAGCCGATCACCACCATGCGGCGCACCTTCCAGCCCACCCGTGACGAAACCGTCGACGGCCTGCTCGCCGCCTGCCGGGCAACGATCGAGCAGGCGAACCAGGTCATCGAAACCTGGACCGATCTGACCCAGCCGGCACCCCGGCCGCCCGGCCGCGGCGCCCTGCCGCCGTCGCAGCGATGGGTGCTGGTCCACATGATCGAGGAGCTCGGACGCCACGCGGGGCACGCAGACATCATCCGCGAGAGAATCGACGGCTCCACCGGCCGCTGACAGCCCACCACAGTCGGCTCTCCATCGGTCGTCAACGCGGTCTGCCCGGTGAAACGCGTGGCGGGGCCTGCGCCCGAACGCCGCGGGCCGTGGAAGACCGCGCACGGGCGTCCTCCCGGTGGCCCGCACCGGTCCCGCCCCGTCCGTGCCCGCACCCCTACGCCGCGTCGGTGCGGCACGTCTCCCGTGCCCGGCAGGGGTTCCGGACGGGCGGGGCAGCGGCCACACTGCTCAGATGTCTGTGACCCTGCGGGCCGCCCCCACCGTCACCGCACCCGGACTGCTCCTGCGCTGCTGGCGCGACGACGACGTTGACGCGTTGGTCGAGGCGTACCGGGACCCGGAGCTACGGGCCCGGACCCGTAACCCGCTGACCACCCCGGGCCAGGCCCGACGCTGGGTCGACGGCAACCGGCAGGGCTGGGCGGCGGGCCGCCGGTTCAGCTTCGCCGTCTGCGAACCCGCGCCCGACGGTGACCGGGTGGTCGGCTGCGTCCTGCTCAAGGACGTGGTGCCGGGCCGCGCCGACGCCGAGATCGGCTACTGGACGGCCGGGCCGGCGCGCGGCCGTCAGGTGGCGCCCCGGGCGGTGGACGCGGTGAGCCGGTGGGCGTTCACCAGGTTCGCCGCGACCGGGCTGGTCCGGCTGGAACTGCTGCACCAACTGGACAACCCGGCGTCCTGCCGGGTGGCGGACAAGAGCGGTTTCCCGTTCGTCGAGGTGCTGCCCGCCCGGCCGCCGTTCCCTCTCGACGGGCACCGCCACGTGCGGCACCACCGCTGAACGTCGGGAATGTCCCCCGCCCCGTGGGCGCTGCACCGGTGACGGCCGGGCGGATACGGTGGCGGGGGAGGTGTCCTGAGGATGGTGGACGCGTGGGAGGCCTCGGTCGAGGCGCAGATCCGCAGTGCCCAGGAACGGGGCGAGTTCGACAACCTGCCCGGCATGGGCAAGCCGATCCCCGGCCGCGACGTCCCCTACGACGAGTCCTGGTGGATCACCAGTTTCCTGGAGCGGGAGGCGCTGCCCACCGACCTGCTGCTGCCCACCCCGTTGCAGTTGCGCCGCCGGGTCGAGCAGGTGCCCGACGAGGTCCGTGACCTGCCCACCGAGGAGTCGGTCCGGGAGTTCGTCGGGCTGCTCAACCAGGAGATCGTGGCGTGGCTGCGGTACCCCGCAGGGCCCCGGGTGACGGTCCGTCCGGTCGACACCGAGGCGGTGCTGCGCCAGTGGCGGGCCCACCGCGCCACCCGCAGCGCACCGGTCCTGCCCGTCCCGGCGACCCCGCCACCGACGCGCCGCCCCCGGTGGCGCTGGCCGTGGCGTCGGCCGCCGGCATGACCGTCATCGCGTCGCCGGGTCCTCGACGGCGGCCCGCCAGGTCCACGCGACGCGGCGGGGCCGCTCACCGAGGGTGGCCCGCCCGGTCATCCAGAGCAGCACGTCGACCGGGTCACCCGCGGGCGCGTCGGGGAACAGCCGCCCCAGCACCGCCGCGCTGGGCGCCGTCGGCGGCCGCCACGTCACCCCGAGTCCCCGGGTGATGTCGTACGTGTGCAGCAGCGTCTCGGCGATGCCCATGGCGGCGAAGCCGGGCGGGTCGCAGGGCCCCCAGTGCCAGGCGCGGGTGTGCTCGGGGACGGTGTCGAGCGCGGCGGCGAGCAGCCCTCCACAGGCGGCCACCACCACCAGCACCTGTGCCGGGGTGGCGTCGGGGCGTACCCGGAGGTCGAGCGGCAGGTACGCGGTGTCGGGCCGGCCGGTGAGCTGGGTGGCGTAGCCGAGCAGGTCGTGGGCGATGTGCGCGGCGGTGGTCCAGCATGACCAGGCCAGGTCACCGGCGGGGCCGGTCCAGTCCCGGTCGGTGTGCGGGCCGAGCGTGCGGGTCAGGTCGTCGATCGCGTCCCGGACCCCGCGACCGGTCAACTGTTCCTCGGTGGGCATGCGGCCGATCCTCGCACCATCGTGGCCCGCGGGCCGGGTCGTGTGGCGGCGGCCTCCTCACCGGCCGCACGGCGGCGAGAGTGCCCCACAGGTGCTGGCCGTCCTGCGGCGGCGCGGTCGTCGCGGGCCAGATGGACGCCGAGGATCGCATCGCCTGGCGAGATCGGTGAGCCGGTCCCGGGCGGCCTGCGCCCGAGCCAGGGTCGCACCCACGGCCTGTGCTGTCGCCCGGGCGGGCATGCCCGCCCGGGCCGTGCTCGTCACCGTAAGACACCCGGTCGGCGGTGACCGAGGTGATGGCCACCCGGCGGGCCGTGTCGGCAGCCGCTCGGCGTACCGCTGCTGGCGGACATGGCACCGGACGCGACGTTGGTCCTGCACGGCAGCGACCCGCTGTTCCCGCAGGCCCACGGTGGGCCTGGCGGCGACAGCCTGCCTCCGTGGTCCGCCGGACCAACCGCGACCCATTAACAGATTGCCGGTAACAGTAATTCGTTAATTGAGACCGCCAAAACGGGCATAACGGTGTCACACCATAATGACTGTTCTGTTGCATCCCGCTTCGGCGCAGGGATCTGGTTGTGCGTGCCGGCCTCAGGGAAGCGGGTGGGTTTCCCGGAGCTGGTCGAGGATGCCGGTGGGCGTCCGTCCGAGCAGCTCACGTAGGTGGTCGGTCGACACGTCCAGGACGCCGGCCCGGGCCAACGCGTGCAGCCAGCCCATCGGCCCGGTCACCACGCCGGCTTGGGCCTCGACGCCGAGGGCGGCGGCCACCTGCGGGTACGTCCACGCCGGTCCGCTGAGGGTGTAGGTCCGCCCCCGGGTGTCGGGGCGCAGGAGAGCGGCAACGGCGGCCTCGGCGAGGTCGGCCCGGGTGGCGGTGGTCAGGTTCCGCCCCCCGGTCGCGTGCACCAGCGCCGCCCCGGCCGCCGCGTCACGGGCCGCCGCGTCGACGAACGGCTCGGTGTAGAACGGGTTCCGCAGCACCGTGTGGGCCGGGCCCGCCGCGGCGAGCGCCTCCTCGGTGGCCCGGTGGGCGTCGAAGAGGCCGGCGATCGGGTGGAAGCTGGTGTAGACCACCTCGGTGACTCCGGCCTGTCCCGCCGCCGTGACGACGGCGTGGTGCTGTTCGGTGCGGCGGGCGGGATCGAGTTCGGGGGACGAGACGAAAAGCAGCCGCGTGACCCCAGCGAACGCCTCGACCAGCGTGTCGGGGACGTCGTAGTCGCCGTGGCGTACGGCGACCGCCAGGGCTCGGGCGCGGTGGGGATCGCGGGCGACGGCCACGACCCGGTCGGGCCCGACCCGTTCACGTAGCTGGGCGACGGCGCGGCGACCGAGGGCTCCGGTGGCCGCCGTGACGGCGAACAGTTCATGGGACATGGGCACACCCTGGCCAGCGACGCCGTCGCCGACAACCGGGTTTCCCGGGTCACCCGGGCGGTCGGGGCAGTCTGGTGGCGACGGCGTCGAGGGCGGCCAGTTGGGCCTCGGCCACGGCGAGGCCGTTCGGTCCCAGGGTGGGGCGGCCGCCGAGCAGGTCGGCCAGCCACTCGTGCCGCAGCACGGTCCGCCGGGTGCGGTGGGCGACGACCCGCAGCGTCTCCCGCCAGTCGCCGGGCTGCGTGTCGGGGAGGACCTCGGCGTGGACGGCGCCCACCATCAGGTCGAACAACTCGTCCTTGGTGGACAGGTGGCCGTACAGCCGCATCGGGCCGGCGTTCAGGCGGGCGGCGACGACACGATCAGGATCAATACAGTGTATTGATATGAGACAACGTATCGCGGTGGTGGGCGCCGGACCCGGTGGCCTCACCCTCGCCCGGGTCCTGCACCGCCTCGGCCATCCTGCCGTCGTCCTGGAACGTGATCGCGGGCCCGACTCCCGTCCCCCGGGCGGCAGCCTTGACCTGCACGAGGGGCTGGGCCAACTGGCGCTGGACAAGGCGGGGCTGCTGGCACGGTTCCGCGAGCTGTCGCGTCCCGAGGGGCAGGCCATGCGCATCCTCGACCAGGCGGGGACCGTGCTGCGGGACTGGCGACCCCGGCCGGACGAGCGGGCCAATCCGGAGATCGACCGTGGACAACTGCGTGACCTGCTGCTCGGCCCGCTCGACGTGCGGTGGGGGCGGAAGGTGACCCGGGTGGTGCCCGGGGACGGCACGCGCGTGCACTTCGCCGACGGGCGGCAGGAGACGTTCGACCTCGTGGTCGGCGCGGACGGCGCGTGGTCGCGGGTACGGCCCACGGTGTCGCCGGTGACCCCGCGGTATACAGGCGTCACCATGGTCGAGACCTCTCTCGACGACGTCGACACCCGCCACCTGGACCTGGCCGAGCTGATCGGCGACGGTGCCGTCGCCGTATACGGGGTGAACCGCGGGATCGTCGCCCAACGCAACAGCGGCGGCCACGTCACGGTGTACGTGCAGCTCCGCGCGCCGCTGGACTGGCACGCGGGGCTGGACCTGACCGACGTGGAGGCGGCGCGGTCGGCTCTGCTCGCCCTGTTCGACGGGTGGGCGCAACCGGTGCGCGACCTGGTCGGTCGGGGCACCACGTTCGTCCACCGCCCCATCCACGTGTTACCCCCGTCGCACACCTGGGCCCACGTGCGTGGGGTGACGCTGCTGGGTGACGCCGCGCACCTGATGCCGCCGTTGGGGGCGGGCGCGAACCTGGCGATGCTCGACGGCGCCGAGCTCGCGGAGTCCGTGGCCGCCGACCCGGACGACCTGGACGCGGTGGTGCGCGCCTGGGAGGAACGGATGTGGGCGCGGGCCGGCAGGTGGGCGGCGATCACCACGGCCGGTCTGGAACGCCTGGTCGGCCCGGACCCGGCCGCGGCCCTCGCCCTCTTCGACGAGGTCCAGTCCTCCTGACCGCCGTGCGCCGGCTCCGCCCCGGCCGGTGTGGAAACGTCCGGCGGCACGCGTCGACCGGCTGGCAGGGTGACCGGCATGACCGCACAGGCGCTGGCGGGCGCGCTCGCCGACGAGGCACGCCTGCGTGATGCCGCCCGGTCGCCGCAGCGGGGTCGACGAGGTGCTGCGCGGGTGGGTTGACGGGCGCGCCGGGACGAGGTAAATACTGAAGTACGAGTTGAGTCACCCCGACTCAACTTCACTGGAAACCTTCGGCCCGAGGAAACCGAGGAGGCACGACCATGCTGATGCGTACCGACCCCTTCCGTGAGATCGACCGGCTCGCCGAGCAGCTCTTCGGCACCACCAGCCGCCCCGCCGTGATGCACCTGGACGCCTGGCGCGACGGCGACCACTTCCACGCCGCGTTCGACCTGCCCGGGGTGGACCCCGACAGCATCGACTGCACGGTGGAGCGCAACGTGCTGACCGTCCGGGCGCAGCGCCGCCGCCCCACCTCCGACACCGTCGAACTGGTCGCGGCCGAGCGGCCGATGGGCACCTTCTCCCGGCAGCTGTTCCTCGGCGACACCCTCGACACCGACCGGCTGGAGGCCGCCTACGAGCACGGGGTGCTGACGCTGCGCATCCCGATCGCCGAGCGGGCCAAGCCGCGTCGGGTCCCGGTCACCGCCGGTAACGGACACCGGCAGATCACCGCCTGACCGCCACGCCCACGGTGGGGGCCGCACCGGCCCCCACCGGGCCTAATGCTGTCGCGCCCGGGCGTCGGGCAATCCGCTCGGGCGCGCCTCACCGTGATTACCCACCGGGGCTGAGAGTCTTTCTCGCATGCTGCGTCCCGACGGCCCCGTCCTGCCCCGCACCCCGACCCGCCCCGCGGTGGCCGGCACACCTGTCGACTTCACCGAGGCGTGGCTGCGCAACCGTCGACTGTCGGCACACACCCGCGACGCCTACCGCCGTGACATCGCCGGCTGGCTCACCTGGTGCGCCGGCGGCGACCTCGACCCGCTGCGGGCCACCTTCCTCGACGTCAACGCCTACGCCCGGCAGTTGGAGGCGACCCCGGCGGCGCGCAGCGGCCGGCCGCTGACCCCGGCCACCGTCGCCCGGAAACTGTCCGCCCTGTCCAGCTGGTACGAGTTCCTTCTGAAGCTGCGGGCGGTCGACACCAACCCGGTCTCCGGGGCCGACCGGCCGCGCATCGACCGGGACCACTCCGCCACCGTCGGCCTCACCCCCCAGGAGGTCGACGCGCTGCTGGCCGCCGCCGACGCCGACACCGGCCCGACCGCCGCCCGCAACCGGGCCGCCGTCGCCCTGCTGGCCGACCTCGGCCTGCGGGTCGGTGAACTGGTCTCCCTCGACCTGACCGACCTCGGCGCCGAACGCGGGCACCGCAGCGTCCGGTTCGTCGGCAAGGGCGGCAAGTCCCGCCGCCGGGCGCTCACCCCGGGCACCGCGTACGCCCTCGACGCCTACCTGGCCGAACGGGCGGCTGCGGCCGGGGTGGCCGTCGAGGCGTTGACCGGGCCGCTGCTGGCCACCACCACCGGCGGCCGACTCGACCGGCACTCGGTGTTCCGGCTGGTGCGCCGGCTCGCCGCCACGGCGGGCATCGCGGCGGCGGCGAAACTGTCCCCGCACTCGCTGCGGCACGCCTTCGCCACCACCGCCCGCGAGGAGGGGGTGCCGTTGGAGGACGTACAGGACGCGATGGGGCACGCCGACCCACGGACCACCCGCCGCTACGACCGGGACCGGCACAACCTCGACCGGGACCCGGCGTACGTCATCTGGGCGGCGCGAGCCCGGCGGCGCGGCTGAGAAAACCGATTGACGCAGTGAGCGCCCACTGCCGAGGGTGGTGCCATGACGGCACCCGGGGGACGCCGACGACGCGCGCCGGCCATGACCGCCGACCGCCGCCGCGCCATGATCGTGCAGACCGCGCTGCCCCTGCTGACCCGCCGGGGCACCACCGTGACCACGGCCGAGGTGGCGCGGGCCGCCGGGATCGGCGAGGCGACCGTGTTCCGCGCCTTCGCCGACAAACAGGCGCTGCTCGACGCCTGCGTGGCCGAGGTCCTGCGCCCCGACGCGCTGCTCGACCGGTTGGCCCGCATCGACCGACACCAGCCCCTCACCGGTCGGCTCACCGAGGCCGCCGTGGCGGTCCACGCCCACCTGGCCCGGCTGGGCGCGGTGCTCGGTGCCCTGCACGCCGCCGGCCGGGCCCGCCCCGACCCGCCACCGCCTGGCGCGACGACGGCGGTCCGGTCGGCGGTGGCCGCCCTGTTCACCCCCGACGCCGACCGGCTACGGCTCCCGCCCGACCGGCTCGCCGACCTGTTCCTCGGCCAGCTGTCCCCGCCGGGCCCGCTGGCCACCACGGCACCGTCCACCACCGACCTGGTCGACCTGTTCCTGCACGGGGCGCTGACCCGGGTCAGGTGAGCAGGTCGAGGTGGTGGTGGGCGTCGGCGCAGACGTCCTCGTGCCGCAGCCACCGCCGCGCCCACAACCGGGCGGCCACCTCGGCCTGCCCGTCACCCCACGCGGCGTGCTCCACCAGCAGCGCCGCCGCCAACGCGTACGCCATCCGCAAGGCCAGGCCGCGCGCGCCGGCCAGGACCGTCGCCGACGCCGGGTCGGCGGTGACCTCACCGAGGGTGGCCCGCAGCTCCCCGGCCACCGTGGCGAGGGTGTCGGCCAGGGCCGGGGACAACGGGCGGGCCACGTCGGCGGCGGCGGTGAGCCGCGCCAACAGCGGGCCGGCCGCGTCCTCCCGGGTGACCGCGCGCAGCACGTCCACGGCCAGCACGTTGGAGGTGCCCTCCCAGATCGGCAGGACCTGCGCGTCGCGCAGCAGCCGGGGCACGCCGGTATCCTCGACGTAGCCGGCCCCACCGAACGCCTCCACGTACTCGGCGGCGGACGACACCGCCAGCCGGCCGGTGGCCAGCTTCGCCAGCGGCGCGACCACCCGCAGCTCGGCGGCGGCCTGCGGATCACCGCCGACCTCGACCCGGCCGAGCAACGCGAACGCGTGCCCGGCCAGGGCGAACGCGCCCGCCGCGTCCACCGCCAACGCGCCGAGGGTGGCCCGGTGCAGCGGATTGTCGGCCAGCAGCCCACCGGCCACCCGCCGGTGGCGCGCGTACGCCGTCGCGTAGGACAGTCCCCGGCGCATCCCCGACGCGGCGGCCGACGCGTTGTGCACCCGGGTCACCACCACCAGGGTCATCGCCCGCACCAGCCCCGGCACCGCCGGGTCACCCAACGGCAGCGCGTACGCGTCCCGCAACCCGATCTCGGCGGTCGGCAACGCCCTGGTGCCCAACTTGTCCTTGAGCCGCCGCACCACCACGCCGGGGGCGGGACCGTCCGGGGCGGCGGTCACCCCCGCCAGCGGCGAGTCGGCCGCGTAGCGGGGCACCAGGAACGGGGCGAGGACCCGGCTGCCCCGCCCGGCCCCCTCCGGCCGGGCCAACGCCACCGCCATCGCCGCGTCGGCGGCCGAGCAGAACCACTTCTCCCCGGTCAGCCGCCACGACCCGTCGGCGGCCGGCCGGCCGAGGGTGCCGGTGCCGGACAGGTCGGAACCGCCCTGCGACTCGGTCATCCACTGCCCGCTGACGATCGCCGTGTCCGGGTCGGTGGCGACCAGCCGGGGCAGCCAGGCGTCGCGCACCTGCGCGTCGACGTCGGGGCTGCTCAGCAGCGCGGCGGCCCCGTCGGCCATCGCCACCGGGCAGGAGAACGTCGCCGACTCCGGCCCGTACAGGTGCAGCAGGGCGTGCTGGACGACGCGGGCGGCGGCCCCCCACGTGCCGCGCGCCGACTCCAGGTAGGGCAGGGCGACCACGGCGTGCCGGGCGGCGGCGGCCCGCTGCGCCCGCCAGCCGGCGCTGGTGTCGATCCGGTCGACGCGGGCGCCCCACGGGTCGTAGCGGACCAGCGTCGGCGGGTGGGCCTCGGCGTCGGCGTGCGCGGCTCGCAGCGGCCCGGTGACGTCGGCGGCGAGCGCGGTCAGCCGGTCCCGCGCGGCGGTGTGCCCGTCCGCGCCGAGCTGCCGGGTCAGCCACGACCGCAGCAGCCGGTCACCGGTGTACGGGTCGTCGATTTCCGGCACCGGCTGCACGTAGCGGCTCATCCGTCGCTCCTTCACCAGGGGTGTGCGCCGACGGTAGACGATCGCCCCGGCCGCGCGACAGGGGCCGAACCGCCTGCGCGCCCCGGCCCGTCCGCCTACCGTCGCAGGTGATGAGCGTGCAGCAGGCGTGGACCCGACCGGCGCGGCGGCGTCGCCCGGTGCGCACCGGCCTGGTCCTGGGTGCTCTCGCCGTCGGCCTGTGCCTGGTCGGGGTGGCCGGGCTGGGGCTGTGGAACGTACAGGTGGTGGCGGGCGCCACCGGCCCGGTGCGGGAGACCGCCGACGGGTTCTTCCGGGAGCTGTCCGCCGGTGAGGTCGACCAGGCCTACCGGCGGTTGTGCGCGCCGACCCGCAGCCGGTGGAGCGAGGTCGGCTTCGCCGGCTGGGTCCGCACCCCGCCGGTGGTCACCGGCTACGACATCCTCGACGTGTCGGTACGCACCAGGGGCGGCCGGCCCGCCGGGGAGGTGACGGTGCGGGTCACCCGCGACGGTGGGGCCGCCGAGCAGCGGCGGCTGCCGGTGGTGAAGGAAGAGGGCGAGTGGCGGGTCTGCGGCGACCCGTACTGACCGCCGGCCGGGTCAGGCGCGCGGGCCCAGGTCGCCGGAGCGGTAGTGCCGCCGGCACAGCACCTGGTAGCGCACGTCGGCGGTGTCGACGGTGTCACCGATGACGACCTGCGCGCCCTCGCGGACCACCCGCCCGTCGACGACACGGGCGTTGAGCAGCCCCTCCCGCCCGCACCAGCACAGCACCTCCACCTGGATGCGGGCCACCTCGTCGGCCAGTTCGAACAGCCGCCGGGCGGCCGGGAACAGGCAGGACCGGAAGTCGGTGGCGAGACCGAAGGCGTACACGTCGACGTCGTAGCCGTCGACCAGTTCGGCCATCTGCTCGACGTGCGCCACGTCGTAGAACGACGCCTCGTCGCAGATCAGGTAGTCGATGCGGACCCCCTCGGCCCAGGTGTCGCGGACCAGGGCCCGCAGGTCCAGCTCGTCGGTCACCTCCACGGCCGTGTGGGCCAGCCCGATGCGGGTGGTGACCCGCGGCCCCAACGAGCGGTCGATGCGGGTGGTGACCAGCCCCCGGCGGCCCTGCCGGGCGTGGTTGTAGTTCATCTGCAACGCCATCGTCGACTTGCCGCAGTCCATCGGGCCCCAGAAGAACTTCAACGCGGCGGCGTGCAACGGACGGCCGTCGACGCCCCGCGCGGCGGCGCAGCCGATCCCCCCGTCGTCCGGGCCGGGCAGGGGACGGGCCAGGCAGGTGGGGGTGGCAGCGGCGTCGTCGGTCACGTCGGGGCAGCCTAGCCCATCGGCGCGGGTGGATCGGGCCGATGGTCAGAGCACCCGGGGCGGGGTGTTCCCGGCGGCGACGATGGCCCGGCGGATCGGCACCGCGGCCAGCAACGCGAACCCCACCACGAAGAAGATCAGCAGGGAGACCAGACCCACCCGGTAGGAGGAGGTGAGCTGGAAGACCAAGCCGAACGCCAGCGGGCCGAGCCAACTGGTGCCCTTGTCGCTGATCTCGTAGAACCCGTAGTACTCGCCCTCCTTGCCGGCGGGGATGAGCTGACTGAACAGCGACCGGCTCAACGCCTGGCTGCCGCCGAGGACCAGACCGATCGCCCCACCGAGGATCATGAACGGCAGCGGGGCCTCGGCGGGCAACCGGAACGCCCCGATGATCACCGCGGTCCACAGCACCAGCGACAGCAGCACCGTCTTCCACGCGCCGATGCGCCGCGCCAACGCCCCCAACGCCAACGCCCCGCCGAAGGCGAGGAACTGCACCAGCAGGATCGTCACGATCAGCGTGCTCTGCCCCAGCCGCAACTCCTCGGTGCCGTACTGGCTGGCCAGGGTGATCACCGTCTGGATGCCGTCGTTGTAGACCAGGAACGCCAGCAGGAAGAACAGCGTCAACGGATACGCCTTGATCTCCCGCAGGGTCCGGCCGAGCTGCCGGAACCCGTCGGTGACCACGTTGCGGCCAGCCCCGCGCAACGCCTCGGCGGTAGGATGCTCCCGCAGCCACCGCAGCGGCACCAGGGTGAACACCGCCCACCACACCCCGGCCGACACGATCGACCAGCGGGCCAGGTCCAGGGTGCGCTGCGGGTTGTCGTCCTCGCTGAGCAGGGTCACCGCCACCAGGTTCAACGCCAGCAGCAACCCACCGCCGAGGTAGCCGATGGCCCAGCCGCGACTGGACACCGCGTCGCGTTCGTCCGGGCCTGCCAGCTGCGGCAGGAACGAGTTGTACACCACCACCGCCGCGCCGAAGGCGATGTTGGCGACCAGGAACAACGCCCCACCGAGCAGGTACCGGTCGCCGGTGACCAGCGCCATCGCGATGGTCGCCCCGGCGCCGGTGAACGCCGCCCCGGCCAGCAGCCGCTTCTTGTGCACCGTCCGGTCGGCGATCGCCCCGACCACCGGCAGCACGAACACGGTCAACAGCACCGACAGCGAGATCAGGTACGGGTAGTACGAGCCGGCGGCGACCCGGACGCCCAGCGGGTGCACGTACCCGTCGCAGCGGTCCGCGCCCAGTTCGCAGCCGGCGGCCAGTTCGGTGACGGTGGTGAGGAACGGGCCGAGGAACACCGTGATGACGGTGGTCTGGAAGGCCGAGTTGGCCCAGTCGTACAGATACCAGCCGCGCCGCTCCCGGCGCAGGCCCGCCGGGGTGTCGACGGTGGTGGGGGTGGTGGTGACCGGGTCGGCCATCGGGGTCCTCGGGGCTCAGGCGGCCCAGAGGCCGCGGCTGCGGTAGACGTCGCGCAGCACGCCGACGTGATCGGTCATGATGCCATCCACACCACGATCCAGTAAGTCGTGCATCCGGGCAGGTTCGTCGATCGTCCAGACGTGCACCTGCACCCCCAGCCGGCGGCAGTAGTCCAGGAACCGGCGGTCGACCACCGGCACCCCGGCGTAGCGGGGCGGCACCTGCGCGGCCACCACCGACGGCGGCAACCGCACCGGCCGGCCGTGCCGCGACGCCAGCCACAGCCGGGCCACCCCGCGCATGCCCAGGCCGGTGGCGACCCGGCCGCCGGTGGCCGCGCGCAGCCGGTCCAGCCGGGCGTCGTTGAACGACGCCAGCAGCACCCGGTCGGCCGTGCCGGCCCGGGTGACCGCCTCGACGGCCGGGGTGACGCCGGCGTCGGCCTTCACGTCGATGTTGAACCGGATCTGCGGCCAGGCGGCCAGCACGTCGTCGAGCCGGGGCACGACCGCCGCGCCGCCGACCCGCACCGTCGCCAGGTCGGCCCAGCGCAGGTCGGCCAGGCGGCCCCGTTCCCCGGTGACCCGGCGCAGGGTGGCGTCGTGGAAGACCACGCACACCCCGTCGGCGGTGGCGTGCACGTCGGTCTCCACGTACCGGTAACCCAGGTCGACGGCCCGGGTGAACGCGGCGACGGTGTTCTCGTCGCCGTCGGCGGCGCCGCCGCGGTGCGCGAAGGCCAGCGGGGTGGGGGCGTCCAGGTAGCCGGGTCGGGTCGACACGCAGCGCAGTATGCCCGCCCCCCGGTGGCCGGTGGACGGTCGGCCGGTGGCTGTCGCCCCACGGTGGCAGGCCCGGCCGGGCGGGTCAGTCGATCCACGCCCCGGTCAGCGCGGTGACCGCCGTGCCGTCGGGGTCGGCGAGTTTCAGCCCGACGAACTGCCGGGCCGTCACCGACGTCTGCATCCGCGGCGGCGGGGTGGGGCCGGTGACCGCCGCGACCACCGTGGCCGCGGCGTCGGCGGGGGACTGCGCGGCGGCGAACGCGTCGGCGGTCCGCCGCAGGTACGCCCGCAGCCCCGGCCCGTACGCCCCGGCGGCGGCCACCGCGGCGTCCCGGTCGAGACCGACGTTGGTGACGAACTCGCTGGCCACCGCCCCCGGCTCGACCACGGTGACGGCCACCCCGACGGTGGCGGCGACCGGGGTGAGGGACTCCATGAACCCCTCGACGGCGAACTTCGCCGCGCAGTACGCCTCGTTGAACGGCTGCCCGATCACCCCGCCGACGCTGCTGACGGTCACCAACCGGCCCCCGCTGGCCCGCAGGTGCGGCAGGGCGGCCCGGCTGACGTGCAGCACCCCGAAGAAGTTGACCTCCATGACGGCGCGGACCGCGTCGACGCCCTCCTGTTCCAGGGTGCCCAGGTGACCGGCGCCGGCGTTGTTGACGACCGCGTCGAGCCGCCCGTACCTGTCGACGACACCGGCGACGGCGGCGGCGACCGACGCCGGGTCGACCACGTCGAGCTGCCGGACGTCGACCAGGTCGACCAGGTCGGCGGCGGTGACGGCGGCCCGCAGCCGCGCGGCACGGGACACGTCCCGCATGGTCGCCACGGTCCGCCAGCCGGCCCGCGCGCAGCCCAGGGCGACCTCCAGCCCGATGCCGCTGGAGGTGCCGGTGACCAGTACGGTCGGTTCACTCATGCCTGACCTTCTTCCGTGGGGCGACGGTCCACCGGCGTCGCCCCGGTCGCCGGGCGGCGGTGGACCCGGCTGGTGTCGACGGGACGCCCCGGGTCGACGTGCCGGGGCCGGTCCGGTTCGTCGGGACGCAGCGGCACCAGGGTGTCGGTGATCGCGTCGATGATCCGGTCGGTGCCCCGGCGGGCCGCGCCGGACGCGGCGGGGGAGAGGTCCCCCAGGTGCAGCGGCGCGCCGAAGCGGACCCGGATCACCGGGCGGCGCACCAGCGCCCGGGCCAACGCGCGCAGCATCCCCCGGGGCGCCCGGTAGGGCAGCACCTCGTGCGACCCCCACTGGGCCACGGGCACCACCGGGGCGTCGCAGGCCATGGCGAGGCGGGCCGCGCCGGTCTTGCCGCGTTCGGGCCACATGCCGGGGTCCAGGCCGATGCGTCCCTCCGGGTAGACCAGCACCACCGACCCGGCGGTGACCGCCGCGGCGGCGTCGTCGAGCGCCCGGCGTACGGCGCTGCTGCCCCGGTCGACGCGCAGGTGCCCGGCGTGGCGCATCAGCGCGCCGAGCCCCGGGGTGCGGAACAGCCCACCGGTGGCCATGAAGCGGGGCGACACGCCCCGGGCCCGGCAGGCCGCGCCCAGCACGATGGGGTCGAAGGGGCTGATGTGGTTGGCGGCCAGGATCAGCGGCCCCCGGCGCAGGTGCGCGGGGACGTCCCCGCTGACCTCCAGCCGGGCGAACAGGGCGACGACCAGCCGGGCGAGCAGTTGGGCGGCACGCCAGAACCGTGGTGGCTGCCAGCCGGGGCGCGGGGTGTCCATCAGTCGCCGATGGTCGCACGGGCGTGGGGGAGGACCGGAGCCGGGTCGTGCGGCCTGTGGTGATCAGGGTCATTGGTCCCGGGTCGGGTCGGGACCCCCGACCCTGCCCGGCAACCTACGACACGCAGTAGTATCTACTACGTCTCGTAGTATCAACGGCAGGGGGAATCCCGGTGGACGCGTTGGACGTCGCCCGCTGGCAGTTCGGTGTCACCACCGTCTACCACTTTCTCTTCGTACCACTGACCATCGGGCTGTCCGTCCTGGTCGCCATCCTCCAGACCCGCTGGCACCGCACCGGCGACGAGAAATACCTCAAACTCACCAAGTTCTACGGCAAACTCTTCCTGATCAACTTCGCCATGGGCGTCGTCACCGGCATCGTGCAGGAATTCCAGTTCGGCATGAACTGGTCCGACTACTCCCGCTTCGTCGGCGACATCTTCGGCGCACCCCTGGCCATCGAAGCCCTCGTCGCCTTCTTCCTCGAATCCACCTTCATCGGCCTGTGGATCTTCGGCTGGGACCGGCTCCCCCAACGCCTGCACCTGGCCAGCATCTGGGCCGCCGCCATCGGCACCAACCTGTCCGCCTACTTCATCCTCGCCGCCAACTCGTTCATGCAGAACCCCGTCGGCTACCGCTTCAACCCCGACACCGGACGCGCCGAACTCACCGACTTCGTCGCCGTCCTCACCAACAAGGTCGCCCTCATCACCTTCCCGCACACCCTCGCCGGCGCGTTCCTCGTCGCCGGCGCCCTCGTCACCACCGTCAGCCTCTGGCACGTCATGCGCCGCCGCGACAGCCCCGACACCGACGCCTACCGCCACGCCACCCGCTTCGGCGCCTGGGTCGTGCTCATCTCCTCCACCCTCGTCGTCCTCACCGGCGACATCCAAGGCAAGATCATGACCCAGGTGCAACCCATGAAGATGGCCGCCGCCGAAGGCCTCTACACCACCGAAAGCCCGGCCTCGTTCTCCGTACTCACCGTCGGCAGCCTCGACGGCAGCCGCGAAATCTTCGCCCTCAAGATCCCCTACCTGCTGTCCTACCTCGGCACCGGCGACCCCAACGGCACCGTCCACGGCATCAACGACCTCCAGGCCCAGTACGCCAGCCAGTACGGCCCCGGCAGCTACACCCCGATCATCCCGGTCACCTACTGGAGCTTCCGCTTCATGATCGGCTTCGGGCTCGCCGCCGCCGCCATCGCCCTGCTCGTCCTCTGGAGCCAACGCAAGGGCCGCACCCCCACCAACAGGTGGCTGCTGCGCGCCGGCCTGATCATGCCCGCGCTCCCACTGCTCGCCAACTCCTTCGGCTGGATCTTCACCGAGATGGGCCGCCAACCCTGGATCGTCTTCGGCGAGATGCTCACCCGCGACGGCGTCTCCCGCAGCGTCTCCCTCACCGAAGTCCTCACCTCCTTCACCGCCTTCACCCTCATCTACGCCACCCTCGCCGTCATCGAACTCAAACTCCTCCTGCGCTACGCCCGCGCCGGCGTACCCGACGTCACCCCCGACCCCACCCCCGACGACACCGACGACGCCGAGCGCCCGCTCGCCTTCGCCTACTGACCCGGAGCCCCACCGTGGAACTGACCACCATCTGGTTTCTCCTCGTCGCCGTGCTCTTCACCGGCTACTTCATCCTCGAAGGCTTCGACTTCGGCGTCGGCATGCTCCTACCCGTCCTCGGCCGCGACGACAGGCAACGCCGCGTCCTCATCAACACCATCGGCCCCGTCTGGGACGGCAACGAGGTCTGGCTCATCACCGCCGGCGGCGCCATGTTCGCCGCCTTCCCCGAGTGGTACGCCACCCTCTTCTCCGGCTTCTACCTGCCCCTACTGCTCATCCTGCTCGCCCTCATCGCCCGCGGCGTCGCCTTCGAATACCGCCACAAGCGCCCCGAAGCCTCCTGGAAACGCCGCTGGGACCAGGCCATCTTCTGGGGCTCCGCCATCCCCGCCCTGCTCTGGGGCGTCGCCTTCGCCAACATCTTCCGCGGCGTACCACTGGACGCCGACCACGAATACGTCGGCGGCCTGATCGACCTGCTGCACCCCTACGCCCTGCTCGGCGGCCTGACCACCCTCGGCCTCTTCCTCACCCACGGCGCGGTCTTCCTCGCCCTCAAGACCACCGGCGACATCCGCCACCGCGCCGGCACCCTCGCCGTCACCCTCGGCGCCGGCACCGCCGTCGTCGCCGTCGCCTTCCTCACCTGGACCCTCACCATCCGCGCCAACCCCGCCGCCATCGCCCTCGCCGCCGGCGCCGCCATCGCTCTGCTCGGCGCGCTCGCCGCCGCCCGGGCACGCCGCGAAGGCCGGGCCTTCACCGGCACCGCCCTGGCCATCGCCCTCGCCGTCGCCACCCTCTTCACCGCCCTGTTCCCCAACGTCATGCCCTCCACCGGCGACCCCGCCGGCACCCTCACCGCCACCAACGCCGCCTCCACCCCCTACACGCTGAAAATCATGACCTGGGTCGCCGTCGTCTTCACCCCGATCGTCCTCGCCTACCAAGGTTGGACCTACTGGGTGTTCCGCAAGCGGATCGGGGTACAGAACATCCCGCAACACTGAAAGACGCGCGAGGGGCGCGGGGACGCGGGGCCGGAGCGAGGGGGTCGCACCGGCCCCGCAACGCGTCCCACCACAAACCCGTCGCCACCCCACCCACCCACCGCTATCGTCGCCGCATGTCGCACGACCCCCACGTCCGGGAACTCACCGACGACGACACCACCGCCGCCTGGCACCTCGGCCGCACCGCCTTCGGTTCCGACCCGCAACCCGCGCCACCACCCACCACCACCCCCGGCACCACCCGCTACGGCGCGTTCGACCACACCGGCCGCCTCATCGGCAAAGCCGTCGACCTGCACCACCACCAGTGGTGGGACGGCCGCACCGTCGCCGTCGCCGGCGTCGCCGTCACCCCCGAAACCCGCGGCCGAGGCGTCGCCCGCGCCCTGCTCACCACCCTGCTGCGCGGCGCACACGACCGGGGCGCCGCCATCAGCGCGCTGTTCCCCACCGTCGCCACCCCCTACCGCGCCTGCGGCTGGGAAACCACAGGCACCCTACGCACCGTCAACCTCCCCACCGCCCTGCTCACCCGCCACCACCCCAGCCCACACCTCACCGTCCGCCCCGGCACCCCCACCGACCTCACCGCCGCCGACGAACTACACACCCACACCGTCCGCCACCGCCGCGGCCTACTCGCCCGCAGCGGCCCCCTGCACGACCACCACCGCGCCCGCCACACCACCGACCACACCCTGCCCTACGACGGTCTCACCCTCGTCGAACACCACGGCCACCTCGTCGGCTACGCCGGCTGGAACCGCCGCAACAACTACGGCGACCAGGGCACCATCACCATCGACGACCTCGCCGCCACCACCGCCGACGCCGCCCGCGAACTCGTCGGCATCCTCGCCAGCTGGCACAGCGTCGCCCCCACCCTGCGCCTCACCCTGCTCCCCGGCGACCCCCTCACCCCCCACCTCCCGGTGGAGAAAGCCCGCGAACACCAACAGGACACCTGGATGCACCGCCCCGTCGACATCACCCGCGCCGTCCGCGACCGGGGCTGGCCGACACACCTGCACGGCACCGCCACCTTCACCCTCGACGACCCGCTCGCCGACTGGAACACCGGCACCTGGCACCTGGAGATCACCGACGGCCACGGCGACCTGCGCCGCACCACCGCCCCCGCCGACCTGCACCTGACCGTCCGCGGCTTCGCCCTGCTCTACACCGGCGCCGCCACCGCCCGCACCATCGCCCAGGCCGGCCTGCTGCACCACCCCACCGGCACCGACCCCGCCCCCCTCGACCTGCTCGCCGCCGCCGGCCCCGCCCAACTCGGCGACTACTTCTGACCCACCCCGGCGGGGGCCGCCGACCCGCAGGCCCCCGCCCACAACCCCCGACCGGCCCCCACCACAGCCGTCACCGGCCCCACCTCACCGCGCCTCGCGCAACTCCGCCAACCGCGCCTCGATCTCCGCCAACTCCGCCCGCAACTTCTCCGCCTGCTGCTCCGCCTCCGACCGCTCCGCCGACAGGATCTGCTCCACCGCCTCCTGCACCCCCGGCACATCCACCAACGCCACCATCCGCAACGCCTCCGCCGGCTTCACCACGTACGGCTTCGCCAACGCCTTCGCCCCCTGCTGCGCCGCCACCGTCCACTCACCGTCGGCATACGCCAACGTCACCGTCAACCCCGCCGGCCCCTTCGGCTTCGCCACCTTCACCGGCCGACGCGCCGCCGGCTTCTCCACCGGCACCGCCTGCTCCACCCTCGACTCCTCCCGACGCTGCACCGGCACCCGGGGCGTGTCCAACACGAACTCCGGCGCCGACGTCGACTCCACCGGCGGCTCCACCACCGGCTCCGCCTTCGCCTCCACCACCCGACGACCCGCACCCCTCGGCGCCACCTCCAGATCGGCGGGGGAGAAGGGCAACTCGTCCCGCCCGAACCGCACCACCACGAACTCGTCCGACACCGCCGGATCGGTCACCTCCACCACCTGACCCACCTGCCCGGCGATCTGCCCCGCCGACGCGGTGAACACCACCTTCGGCTTCCGCCCCGCCGCCAACGCCTCCCGGATACCCCGCACCTCGTCATCGGACAAACCCTGGCCCGCCATCACAACCCTCTTTCGTACACGTGTTTTATCCCTGCCTTGATACCAGCCGACTGCGACACCCGGACAATCAACCCCCGAGAATCCGCAACGCCTCGTCCGCGTGCTCGTTCATCCCCAACTCGCTGTGCACCACCGCCAGCACCCGCCGGTCCTGACCGATCACGAACGTCATCCGCCGCGTGCTCAACGGCCCCAACGGCAACCGCCGCCGCACCCCGAACGCCTGCGCCACCACACCGTCGACATCCGACAACAACGGATAGTCGAACCCGTGCATCCGGGAAAACTCCGCCTGCTTCTCCACCGGATCCCGACTGATCCCCACCCGCTGCGCCCCCACCGCCGCGAACTCCGCCGCCAGATCCCGGAAATGACAACTCTCCGCCGTACACCCACGGGTCATCGCCGCCGGATAGAAGAACAACACCACAGGCCCCGCCGCCAACAACTCCGACAACCGCCGCGGCGCACCCGTCTGATCCGGCAGCACGAAATCCTCCACCAGATCACCGACACTCACACCCACCACACACCTCCACCGATCCGATCCGTCCGAAACGCGAAGAGCGTAAGCGATCACCCCGCCCACCACCGCGCCACCGCGCCACCGCGCCAGGTGAGCATCCACACCCTGCCCACCACATCGGGACGGAGGTACCGTCACACCACCGCACACCGACCGGCAGGGGAGCGCAGGCACATGACCGCGGTCACCGTCATCACCGGCGGCAGCCGAGGCATCGGCGCCGCCATCGCCCGACGGCTCGCCGCCGCCGGCCACCACCTCGCCATCGGCTACCGCCACGACCACGCCGCCGCAGCCACCGTCGTCGCCGACGTCCACCGCCTCGGCGGCCGCGCCGTCGCCGTCCCCGCCGACACCACCGACCCCACCCACATCGACCGCCTCTTCACCGCCGCCGCCGACCTCGGCCCCCTCACCGCCCTGGTCAACAACGCCGGCGTCACCAGCCCCATCGGCCCCTTCACCGCACTACGCCCCGACGACCTGCGCCGCGTCGTCGACGTCAACCTCATCGGCTACGTCCTGTGCGCCCAACAGGCCACCCACCGGCTCACCCGCGGCGGCGCCATCGTCAACATCTCCTCCGCCGCCGCCACCCTCGGCAGCCCCGGCGAATACATCCACTACGCCGCCGTCAAAGCCGCCACCGACACCCTCACCATCGGCCTGGCCAAGGAACTCGCCCCCCGCGGCATCCGGGTCAACGCCGTCGCCCCCGGCATCATCCGCACCGACATCCACGCCGACTCCGGCATACCCGACCGCGCCGACACCGCCGCCGGCCGCATCCCCCTCGGTCGCGCCGGCGAACCCGACGAGGTCGCCGGCGCCGTCGCCTGGCTGCTCGGACCCGACGCCACCTACACCACAGGCGCGGTGCTGCGCGTCGCCGGCGGCCTCTGACCGGCCACACGGGAGCCCGACACCCCCTTCACCGCCGCCCGCCCGTCACCCGGTGAACAGCTTCGCCGCCGTCAGCACCGTCTGCACCACCCCGTACCCCAGCAGCACCGACACCACCGACCAGGACACCCACAACCGGACCCGCTGCCCCCGGGGACCAACCTCACTCATCGCGCGCCATCCCTCTGCGTCGTCACCACATCCGTGTCCCGCCCACCTGTCGGCTCGTGGTACCGCCGCGGCACCTGACGCACCAGCAGGTTCGCCACGAACCCCACCGCCAGCACCCCGACCATCGTGAACAACGCCGGCCGGTACGCCGACGCCGTCAACGTCCCCGGCTCACCCTGCGCGTCCAGGAACGCGTTGACGATCAACGGCCCGGCCACCCCCGCCGCCGACCACGCCGTCAACAACCGGCCGTGGATCGCCCCCACCTCGACCGTGCCGAACAGGTCCCGCAGGTACGCCGGAACGGTCGCGAACCCACCACCGTAGAACGACAGGATGACGCAGGCCAGCAGCACGAACAGCGCCGTCGACGCCTGCCCGACCAGGGCCAGCGCCGCGTACAGCACCATCCCCACAGCCAGGTACACCAGGTAGATCGGCTTACGGCCGAGCACGTCCGACGTCGACGACCAGACGAACCGACCGGCCATGTTGAACAGCGACAACAGGCCCACGAACCCGCCCGCCGCGGCCACCGACACCGCCGAGCCGCCGCCGTCACGGAAGAAGTCCTGGATCATCGGGCTGGCCTGCTCCAGGATCCCGATCCCGGCGGTCACGTTGCAGAACAGCACCACCCACAGCAGCCAGAACGCCCGGGTCCGCACCGCGTTCGCCGCCGACACGTTCGCCGTGGTCACCAGCGGCTTCGCCGCCACCGCCGCCGGATCGAACCCGGCCGGCCGCCAGTGCGCCGCCGGCACCCGCACGTTGACCACCCCGAACATCATGATCACGAAGTAGCCGACACCGAGCGTGACGAACAACCAAACCAGCGCCGACCCCGAGGCGCTCGACCCGGCGTCGGCCGGGTCGTACCCGGAGTCGTACAACGACAGCAGCTGACGCGACAGGGGAGAGGCCACCATCGCCCCACCCCCGAAACCCATGATCGCCAGACCGGTGGCCAGGCCCGGCCGGTCCGGGAACCACTTGATCAACGTGGAGACGGGGGAGATGTAGCCGATGCCCAGCCCGATCCCGCCCAGCAGCCCGTACCCGACGTACAGCAGCCACAGCTGCCCGGCGGCGATGCCCAGCGCGCCGACGCCGAACCCGGCCGCCCAGAAACACGCCGAGACGAACATCGCCTTACGCGGCCCGTTCGCCTCGACCCAGGTGCCGGCGACCGCCGCCGACAACCCCAGCATCACGATCGCGATGCTGAAGATCACCCCGATCGCCGTCTGACTCGCGTCGAAGTGCGCGATCAGGGAGTTCTTGTAGACGCTGGTGGCGTAGACCTGGCCGATGCAGAGGTGGATCGCCAGCGCCGCCGGGGGGATCAGCCAACGGCTGTAACCGGGCGGCGCGACGGTGTGCCGACGGTCGAGTGCGGACAGCATCGGTGCTTCCTCTCCGGAACATCGCGGTGGCGTGCCCCCGTCACATGCCCACGCCGCCCGCCACGGGCAAACCGACACCGCGCCCAGCGGTCACCCCGGTGAGCCGAACGGCCCCGCCAGCGCCCCGACAGTGATTCGATAATATGCATTATGTAAAGTAAACCGGAAGAGGGGTCTCCTCCGACCTGCCGGTGGCCGGGGGTCGCGACCGTCCACCCGCGGTCCACACCCGCCGCGCACCCCCGAGACACGTCACTGTGGCGCGTGACATGTCGCCGGGTGGGCTACCGGTGCGGGCACCGGCCGAGACGGCCGCCGGTGCGCTGCGATGTCGGGCCGACACCGGCAGGCCCGTGATGCGCGCCGCGAGTTGGTGCTCCACGGCGGACTCGGCGGACCTCCGCAGCCACAAGGCTGGGGGCGCGGCCGGCGGCCGTGGAGTGCGCCGGCGGGTGTGACCAGGCACAGGGGACCGTCGGTGCGGCCTGCCGCCGCTCCCCTCCCCCTCGGTGGCCGGCAACCCGAAAAGGATGCATAATATCCCTTATGCATGATAAATGGGACGAATCGGTTGGGCGGCTCATCGAGGAGTTCCTGACCGCGCGGGCCACCCGGAAGCCCTCCCCGCACACGCAGGAGGCGTACCGGCGGGATCTGCGGGCCGTCGCGGCGCTGGCCGGCGAGGAGTGCACCCCTCCCCTGTCCCCCGACGAACTGATGATCTCCGCCCTCTCCCCCCGGGTGATGCGGGCGGCGTTCGCCCGGTTCGCCGCGCCCCGGGCGGCGGCGTCGGTACACCGGGCCTGGTCGAGTTGGAACGGCTTCTTCTCGTTCCTGGTGGCCGAGCAGGTGGTGGCGGGCAATCCGATGCCGGCGGTGGGGCGTCCCCGGGCGCCGCTCCCCCAGCCGAAGCCGTTGCGGGGTGAGGACACCCCGGAGGTGCTGTTGGCGTCGGTGTCGCGTGCGGACGCGCGGCAGCGTGATCCGTGGCCGGAGCGGGACGTGGCGGTGCTGGCGTTGGCGTTGTGCGCGGGGCTGCGCCTGGCGGAGTTGTTGGCGTTGCGGGTGTCGTCGGTGTCGGGGCGGGCCGGTGAGCGGCGGGTGGCGGTGGCCGGTAAGGGCGGTCGGCCGAGGGTGGTGCCGGTGGAGCCGGAGTTGGACGAGGTGGTGTCGGCGTACCTGGAGAGTCGGCGGCGGCGGTTCGGGGCGCGCAGCGTACGCCCGGACGGGGTGTTGCTGGTGGATCGGCGGGGTGCGCCGTTGCGGCGGGGTGGGTTGCAGTATCTGGTGGATTCCTGTTACCGGCGGGCGGGGATCACCGATCGGGTGCCGGCGGGGGCGCGGTTGCACGCGTTGCGGCACACGTTCGCGACCCGGTTGGCCGAGGAGGGGGCGGGGGCGGCGGAGATCATGCGGTTGTTGGGGCATGCGTCGTTGGCGTCGTCGCAGACGTACATCGAGGTGACGGCGGGTCAGCAGCGGGCGGCGGTGCGGTCGAACCGGACGAATCGGGTGTTGGTGGGGTTGGTGTCGGGAGGGCGGCCCGGCTGAGGGTGGGGTGGTGCCGGGTGTGTCACGCGGCGCGGGCGCTCGGGGTGGGGGTGGTTGTGGCATGGTGGGGTGGACGCGACTGGCGGCACGGGGATGGGTCAACCATCGGGGAGCTCGTCGCGGGGGTCGACCGCCTGGGCCTCCGTGGTCGAGGTGAGCCATGTCCGTCTCTTCTTCTTCTGCGTCGGGTGGTGCGGCGCGTCTGTTGCCGGGTAGGCCGGTGGCGGATCGGATTCTCGCCGAGGTCGCCGAGGGGGTGGCGGCGTTACGGGCGGCAGGTGTGGTGCCGGCGTTGGCGACGGTGCTGGTGGGTGACGACGATGCGAGCGCGGGCTACATCCGGATCAAGTCTCGGCAGGCGGCGGAGTTGGGGTTCGCGTCGCCGCATGTGCGGTTGCCGGCGTCGGCGACGCAGGCGGATCTGCACGGGGTGCTGCGGGATTTCAACGACGATGCCGGGGTGCATGCGGTGTTGGTGCAGCATCCGGTGCCGGGGCAGCTGGATTACGACCGGGCGTTGGAGGTGTTGGATCCGGATTCCGACGTGGACGGTATGCATCCGGTGAACCTGGGGCGGTTGGCGTTGGGGTTGCCGGGTCCGGTGCCGTGTACGCCGGCGGGGATCGAGGCGTTGTTGGCGTTCCACGGGGTGCCGGTGGCGGGGCGGGAGGTGGTGGTGCTGGGTCGGGGGGCGACGTTGGGGCGTCCGTTGGCGATGTTGTTGGCGCAGAAGCGGCCGACGGCGAATGCGGCGGTGACGGTGGTGCACACGGGGGTGGTGGACTGGCCGCGGTACACGCGGCGGGCGGAGATCCTGGTGGCGGCGGCGGGGGTGCCGGGGATCGTGCGGCCGGAGCATGTGCGTCCGGGTGCGGTGGTGGTGGGTGGTGGGGTGCGGTACGAGGGTCGGCGGTTGTTGCCGGATGTGGACGAGTCGTGTGCGCGGGTGGCGGGGGCGATCACGCCGCGGGTGGGTGGGGTGGGTCCGACGACGGTGGCGATGTTGTTCCGTAACGCGTTGCGGGCGGCGCAGCGGGCTGCGGGGTGGGGGTGACCGGGTGGGGGCGGGTCAGCCGAGGTCGACGATGAGGGGTCGGTGGTCGGAGATGGTGGAGCGGGGGGTGGCGGTGGCGGTGACCGGGGGTAGCCGGTGCCGGTCGTGGGGGTCGGCGAGGATGTGGTCGAGTTGGACGCGGGGTGCGGTGGCGGGGTAGGTGGGGCGGCGGGCGAGGGGGTGCCAGCCGGTGAGGAGGCGGGCGGGGCCGGCGGGGAGGTTGAGGTCGCCGAGGAGGATGCGGGGGGCGGGTAGGGCGCGTAGGGCGCGGACGACGCGACGGAGTTGGTGGGCGTTCCAGCCGGGGACGAAGGAGAGGTGGGTGGCGGCGGCGGTGAGGGGGCCGTGGGGGGTGTCGAGGACGGCGGCGAGGACGACGCGGGGTTCGTCGCGTAGGAGGATGAGGCCGCCGCCGGGGCCGGGGGTGTGGAGGGGTGAGCGGACGGGTGCGGGGTTGAGGCGGGTGACGTGCCAGCTGCGGACGGGGTGGCGGCTGATCAGGCCGATGCCGTAGCAGGGTTCGCCGTGGCCGTCGTCGTCGTGGCGGAGGGGGCGGAAGTGTTCGCCTGGGGTGCCGACGACGGCGGCGGCGAAGCGGTGTTCGGGGGCGTCGAGGGCGTGGGCGGCGATGGTGGTGAGGTCGTGGTGGCCGCTGCGGGACTGGTCGCGGTCGACTTCCTGGAGGGCGAGGATGTCGGCGTCGAGGGCGTGGACGGCGGTGGTGAGGCGGTCGGGGTCGACGAGTCCGTCGGTCAGGGAGCGGCCGTGGAGCAGGTTGAAGGTGGCCAGGCGCACGTGTGCACCCTACGTGGCGTGGGACAGTTGCTGGATGGTCAAGTTGTTGTGTTGTTCGGTGCTGGTGTTCGTGGCGGTGGGTGTGGTGGGGGTGTGGTTGCGGGGGCGGCGGGGGCGGTGAGGTGGGCCACTCGGGTGGGTGGGTGGCCGGGTGGGGTGGGGAGAATGGCCGGCCGTGGATCCTGTGTCGTTGACGACTCTGTTGGCTGCGGCTGCCCTGGCGGGGTGGGTGGATGCGGTGGTGGGTGGGGGTGGGTTGTTGTTGTTGCCGGCGTTGTTGGTGGCGGCGCCGGGGGTGCCGGTGGCGACGGCGTTGGGGACGAACAAGTTGGCGGCGATCGCGGGTACGTCGACGGCGGCGGTGACGTTCGCGCGGCGGACGCGTGTGGATTGGGGGGTGGCGGGTCCGGCGGCGGTGTTGGCGGTGGGGTGTGCGGGGGTGGGGGCGGTGTTGGCGGGTTCGGTGCCGGCGGGGGCGTACCGGCCGGTGGTGTTGGGGGTGTTGGTGGTGGTGGCGTTGTTCGTGGTGTTGCGGCCGCGGTTGGGGACGGTGGCGGTGCCGCGGCGGCGGACGCGGGGGCGGGTGGTGGCTGCGGTGGTGGTGGCGGGGGTGGGTGTCGCGCTGTATGACGGGTTGGTCGGGCCGGGTACGGGGACGTTTCTGGTGGTGGCGTTCACGGTGTTGGTGGGGGCGGATTTTCTGCACGGGTCGGCGATGGCGAAGGTGGTGAACGCGGGGACGAATCTGGGGGCGTTGGTGGTGTTTGCGGTGACGGGGCACGTGTGGTGGTGGTTGGGGTTGGCGATGGCGGTGTGCAATGTGGCGGGGGCGGCGGTGGGGGCGCGGATGGCGTTGCGGCGGGGTGCGGGGTTCGTGCGGGTGGTGTTGCTGGTGGTGGTGTTGGCGTTGGTGGCGCGGTTGGGTTACGACCAGTGGCTGGCCGGCTGAGCGGGTGCTCGGCGAGCCAGCCACTGGTGGGTTCGGGGTGGTTCAGGCGTGTCGGACGACGGTGTCGTAGTCGAGTCGGGGCAGCCGGGGGTGCCAGGCGTCGGGGCCGGGGTGGCCGATGTTGACCAGGAGTAGGGACTTCCAGCCGGTGTCGGTGAAGAATTCGTTGTCGACGCCGGCGGGGTCGAATCCGCCCATGGGTCCCGCGGCGAGGCCGGCGGCGCGGACGGCGAGGAGGAAGTAGCCGACCTGGAGGCCGGCGTTGAACCTGGCCATGGCGTCGCGGGTGGTGGGGTCGGCGGCGAAGTGTTCGCGCATGCCGGGGCGGATGGGGAAGACGGTGTCGAGGTGTTCGTGGAAGTCGGTGTCGGCGGCGAGGACGGCGACGACGGGGGCGGTGGCGGTCTTGGCGCGGTTGCCGTCGGCGACGTGGGTGAGGAGGCGGTCGCGGCCTTCGCCGGGGCGGACGAACAGCACGCGCAGGGGTTGGACGTTCATGGCGGTGGGTGGGTACTTGGCGAGGTCGAAGATGGCGCGGAGTTGTTCGTCGCTGACGGGGGTGTCGGTGAAGGTGTTGGCGGTGCGGGCTTCGGTGAACAGTTGGGCCTGGGCGTGGGGGTCGAGGGTGATCAGGTGGTCGGGCAGTACGTCGGTCATGGTGTCCTCCGGTCGGATCGCGGTTGCTGCGACTACGGTAGCAGCTAGTTTTTTCGAAGTGGCTACGGTGAGTTGAAGACCACGTATGCTGGGACGATGACGACGTGCTCCCCGACCGAAGGCGGGCCCCGCGCCTGTCCCGGGGGGCTGTCCCGGGCGTTCGCGTTCCTCGGCAAGCGGTGGAACGGCATGATCCTGGGCACCCTCGCCCAGGGGCCGGCGGGCTTCGCCGAGCTGGCGCGGGCGCTGCCGGGCATCAGTGAGTCGGTGCTGTCGGACCGGCTCGGTGAGCTGGCCCGGGTCGGCCTGGTCAGCCGCACGGTGCGGGAGGGGCCACCGCTGGGTGTCAGCTACCAGTTGACCGGGCGGGGCGCGGCCCTGCTGCCGGCGCTTGACGAGTTGGCCCGGTGGGCCGACGAGAACCTTCCCTCGGGTCGTTGCTGACCGGTGCCGGTCCGCGCCGAACACGACCGTGCCGTGCTGGCGGCGCTGTTGCGCCGTGATCCGGTGCTGCACGCCTACCAGTTGGGTGACCTGGACGACTTCTTCTGGCCGTACACGTCGTGGTTCCGGCGGGACGACCAGGTCGTGCTGCTGTACCACGGGGCCGCCGAGCCGGTGCTGCTGGCGTTCGCCGCGCAGCGGGACGGCGCGGCCATGGCGGCGCTGCTCGACGAGGTGGCCCCGGTGCTGCCGGCCCGGCTGTACGCGCACCTGTCCCCCGGTCTGGAGCGGGTCCTGGCGGGCCGGTACGTCGTCACCCCGGCGGGGGCGCACCTGCGGATGGCGTTGACCGACCCGGGGCGGCTGGCCGGTGTCGCCGCGCTGGGTGAGGTGCTCGGCGCGGCGGACCTGCCGGCGTTGCGGGACCTGTATGCGGTGGCGTACCCGGGGAACTGGTTCGACGCGCGGATGCTCGACACCGGCCACTACGTGGGGGTACGCGAGGGGGACGCCCTGGTGGCGGTCGCCGGGGTGCACGTGTGGTCGCCGACGTACCGGGTGGCCGCGGTGGGGAACGTGACCACCCGTCCGGCGGTGCGGGGGCGGGGTCTGGGCGCTCGGGTGGTCGCCGCGTTGTGTGCCCGGCTGGCCGCGAGCGTCGACCACGTGACGTTGAACGTGCGGGCCGACAATGCGGTGGCAGTGCGCCTCTACGAACGGTTGGGGTTCACCCGGGTCGCCGGGTTCGGTGAGTTCTCGTTGGCCGTCGGGTCGGGGTCAGCGGTGGCGGCGGGGTGAGTCGAACCGGCCGGCGCGGATCTCCCGCAGGGCCTTGCGGCGGACGTCGCCGCGCAGGGTGTCGACGTAGAGCCGGCCGGCGAGGTGGTCGGTCTCGTGTTGCAGGGCGCGGGCGAGGAATCCGCTGCCGGAGATGGTCAGCGGGTCGCCGTGCCGGTCGACGCCGTGCACGGTGGCGTGCAGGGCGCGGCGGGTCGGGAAGTACAGGCCGGGGATGGACAGGCAGCCCTCGTCGTCGTCCTGGGTGTCGTCGGACAGTTCGATGGTGGGGTTGATCAGGTGTCCCCGGTGGCCGTCGGCGTCGTAGACGAACACCTGGGCGTCGACGCCGATCTGGGGGGCGGCGACGCCGGCCCGGCCGGGTTCGCCGGTGAGGGTGTCCATCAGGTCGTCGACGAGCTGGTGCAGGGCGGTGTCGAAGCGGGTCACCGGGGTGCAGGCGGTGCGCAGGACGGGGTCACCAATGATCCGGATCGGGCGTACGGTCATGTCCGGAAGGCTATCGGGGGGTTACCGGCGGCGGTGACCCGGCGCACCGGTCGGCGATCAGGGCGGCGATCCCGTCGAGGACGCGGGCCAGGCCGAACTCGAAGGCGCGGGTCGGGTCGGTGGCGGCCTGGTACTCCTGCCCGGCGGCGGCGCCGACGCGGGCGGCGGTGGGGAACCGGGTCGGGTCCATGACCTTCTCCAGGTAGGGGGCGTGGGCGTGCCACCACTGTTCGTCGGTGAGGCCGGTGCGGCCGGTGGCCTGGGCGGCCTCCACCGCGCCGCGTACCGCGCCGTGGACGTAGGAGTCGACGAGGGTGACCACGGCGTCCATCTCCAGGTCGGTCAGGCCGGTGCCCTCGACGGCGCGTAGTTCGTAGTCGTAGCGGGCGGTGACCTGGGGGCCCAGCGGGGGGCGGGTGGTGGCGACCTGCAACAGCCACGGGTGGCGCAGGTACAGCGCCCAGTTGTCCCGGGCGATGCGTTCCAGGCGACCGCGCCAGCCGCCGGGGACGTCGGCGGGGCGGGGGGTTTCGCCGTGCACGGTGTCGAGCATGACGTCCAGCAGTTCCCCCTTGCCGGGCACGTGGGTGTAGAGGGACATGGTGCCGACGCCGAGGCGTTCGGCGACCCGGCGCATGGACAGCGCGGCGAGGCCCTCGGCGTCGGCGACGTCGATGGCGGCCCGGACGATCTGGTCGACGCCGAGGTCGCCGCTGCGGCTGCTCCTCTCGCGGGTGCGCCAGAGCAGGGCGAGGCTGCGGGCGGGGTCGCCGGTGCCGCTGTACTCGACGTGCATGCCGTCACCCTAACGGCCCGGGTGTGGTCGGCCGGCGGCGAGCAGGGCCCGTACCGGGGCGGCCTTGGCGGCGGCCTCGGCGACCTCGGCGGCGGGGTCGCTGTCCCAGGTGATGCCGCCGCCGGCCCACAGGTGCAGCCGGTCGTGATCGGCGGCGGCGGTGCGGATGGTCAGGCCCAGGTCGAGGTGGCCGGGGCCGATCCAGCCGAACGCGCCCATGCCGGCGCCCCGGCCGACGGGTTCCACGGCGGCGATCAGCGCCAGCGCGGCGTGTTTGGGCGCGCCGGTGACCGAGCCGCCGGGGCAGGTGGCGCGCAGCAGGTCGGTCAGGCCGGTCCCGTCGGCGAGGGTCGCCGACACGGTCGACTCGGCCTGCCACAGGTCACACCAGCGGCGGACGGTGAACAGGTCGTCGACGGTCACCGAGCCGGTGCGGGCGATGCGGGCGAGGTCGTTGCGTTCCAGGTCGACGATCATGATGTGTTCGGCGCGTTCCTTGGCGGAGGCGAGCAGGTCGCGGCGGCCGGCCGGGGTGGCGGGGCGGGTGCCCTTGATGGGGCGGGTGACGATCCGGCCGTCGTGCACGGCGACGAGGGTCTCCGGTGAGGCGCAGCCGATGCTCCAGCCGTCGCCGTGCAGGGTGCCGCCGTAGCGGGCGCCGGGCAGGCCGGCGAGGCGGGCCAGGGCGGGCCGGGGGTCGCCGGTGTAGGTGGCGGCGGCGTGGCCGACCACGTTGACCTGGTAGACGTCGCCGCGGCCGATGGCGGCGCGGACGGCGCGGACGGCGTCGGCGTGCTGGCTGGTGGTCCAGCTGTCCCGCCAGGGGCCGACCCGCAGCCGGTCGGGGGCGGGTCCGGTGGGGGGTGGGCGGCGGGTGCCGTGGTCGTAGACGACGACGGCGACGTCGGGAAGGGTGGGCACGGGGCTGGCGGGGCCGGTGGGTGCGCCGGCCATCCGGGCGCCGGCGGCGGCGGAGACGAACAGGGCGGCGCCGCAGGGGCCGTCGGTGCGGTGGGTCGCCGGGCGGGTCAGGTCGTCGACGGGCAGGCCGTGGGCGGTGAGGAAGTCGGTGATCTGTACGGCGGGGTCGCCACCGTCGGTGACGTGCCACAGGTAGCGGTCCCGTTCGACGAGCACGCTGCGGCAGGGGGCCGGTACTGCGGGTACGTCGACCGGCACCGTTGGGAGCGTTTCCACGCCGGGTGGCTGATTCTTCCTCATCCGTTCAGCGGATTTCCGGGCAACATGGCGGAAGGCCGCTCGATCCGATGCGCGGTCCCTTGGTACTGTGCGTCACTGGTCATGTGAACCATGACACAGTGCCCCCACAGTCCGGAGAACCCGATGTGCCAGCACCAGATCCCCTGTCCCTCCGCCGAAGCGACCGACCGGGACGCCGCCCGGGTCATCGCCTGCTTCCCTGAGCAGGGCTGGAGCCTGCTCTGCAACGGTGTCATCGTCTTCGAGGACACCGGTGAACTCCTCCCTGACGGCAGCACCATCGCCCCGCACCGCGGGCCGGCCCGGCACGCCCTCGTCGCCTGACCCGGTCACGATGCGTCGGCGTCGCCGACCTGTCGCACCAGGCTAGCCCCCACGCAGGGGCCGCCCTCCCCCGGTCGCCGCACCGGGGCGGCACGACCGCCGCCCCGGCACCGCTCCTCAGTCCTGGAACGCCTCCGGCGCCGGGCACGAACACACCAGGTTCCGGTCGCCGTACGCGCCGTCGACGCGCCGCACCGGCGGCCAGTACTTCCCCACCGGGTCCACCCCGGCCGGGTACGCGCCCACCGACCGCGGATACGGGTGCGGCCACTGGTCCCCGGACACCATCGCCGCGGTGTGCGGGGCGTTGCTCAGCGGGTTGTCCCCCGCCGGCCACCGCCCCGACGCCACCTCGTCGATCTCCGCCCGGATCGCGATCATCGCGGCACAGAACCGGTCCAGCTCGGCCAGGTCCTCACTCTCGGTCGGCTCCACCATCAGCGTCCCCGCCACCGGGAACGACATCGTCGGCGCGTGGAACCCGTAGTCGATCAGCCGCTTCGCGACGTCGTCGACACTCACCCCGGTCGCCTTCGACAACGGCCGCAGATCCAGGATGCACTCGTGCGCCACCAGGCCCTTGTTGCCGGCGTACAGCACCGGGAAGTGGTCCCGCAGCCGCACCGCCACGTAGTTCGCGGCCAGCACCGCCGCCCCTGTCGCCCGGGCCAGCCCTGCCGCGCCCATCATCCGCAGGTACGCCCACGGGATCGGCAGGATGCCCGCCGACCCGTAGCGGGCCGCCGAGATCGCCGCCGCACCGGTCGCCCGCTCACCTGTCGGGTCACCCGGCAGGTACGCCGCCAGGTGTTCCCGCACCGCCACCGGCCCCACCCCCGGCCCGCCGCCGCCGTGCGGGATGCAGAACGTCTTGTGCAGGTTCAGGTGCGACACGTCCGCCCCGAACCGGCCCGGCTTGGCGAACCCGACCAGCGCGTTGAGGTTCGCCCCGTCGACGTACACCTGCCCGCCGGCGTCGTGGACCTTCGCGCACAGCGACGCGATGCCCGTCTCGTACACCCCGTGCGTCGACGGGTACGTCACCATGATCGCCGCGAGAGCGTCCCGATGCTTGTCGATCTTCGCGTCGAGGTCGACCAGGTCGACGTTGCCGTCGGCGTCGCAGCCGACCACCACCACCCGCATCCCGGCCATCACCGCCGACGCGGCGTTCGTGCCGTGCGCCGACGACGGGATCAGACACACGTCCCGGTGACCGTCACCCCGGTCCCGGTGGTACGCGCGGATCGCCAACAACCCGGCCAGTTCACCCTGCGACCCGGCGTTGGGCTGCACACTGACCGCGTCGTAGCCGGTCACCTCCGCCAGCCACCCCTCCAACTGCCCGATCAGCTCCCGGTAACCGGCGGTCTGCTCCGGCGGGGCGAACGGGTGCAGGTGGGCGAACTCCGGCCAGGTCACCGGCTCCATCTCGGTGGTCGCGTTCAGTTTCATCGTGCACGACCCCAACGGGATCATGCCCCGGTCCAGGGCGTAGTCGAAGTCCGCCAGCCGACGCAGGTACCGCAGCATCGCCGTCTCCGAGTGGTGGCTGCGGAACACCGGATGGGTCAGGAGATCGGTGTCCCGCGCCAACCCGGCCGGCACCGCCTCCTCGACGTCACCGACGACCGGGTCCACCCCGAACGCCTCCCACACCACCGCCAGGTGCTCCCCGGTGGTCGTCTCGTCGCAGGACACCCCCACCCGGTCGGCGTCGACCAGCCGCAGGTTCACCCCCCGCTCCCGCGCCGCCACCACCACCCGCTGCGCCCGACCCGGCACCACCGCCGTCACCGTGTCGAAGAACACCCCGTCGGCGACCTCGACGCCACCGGCACGCAGCCCCGCCGCCAACCGCAGCGCCATCGACCGGGTCCGACGGGCGATCCGCCGCAGCCCGTCCGGCCCGTGGTAGACGGCGTACATGCCCGCCATCACCGCCAGCAGCACCTGCGCCGTGCAGATGTTGCTGGTCGCCTTCTCCCGCCGGATGTGCTGCTCCCGCGTCTGCAACGCCAACCGGTACGCCGGCTCACCGGCCGCGTCCCGGGACACCCCGACCAGCCGGCCCGGCAGCATCCGCTCCAACCCGGCCCGCACCGCCAGGTAACCGGCGTGCGGCCCACCGAAGCCCATCGGCACCCCGAACCGTTGCGTGGTGCCCGCCGCGATGTCCACCCCGATCCGCCCCGGCGCACGCAGCAGCGTCAACGCCAACAGGTCCGCCGCCACCGTCACCAACGCGCCCACCGCGTGCGCCGCCGCCACCAACGGCGCATGGTCCCGCACCAGCCCCGACGCCCCCGGATACTGCAGGTGCAGGCCGAAGAACTCCGCCGGCAACTCCTGCGTCTCCAGGTCGACCACCCGCACCTCGATACCCAACGGTTCGGCCCGGCCGCACAGCACCGCGACGGTCTGCGGCAACGCGTCGGCGTCGACCACGTACACCGTGCTGCGGCTCTTCGACGCCCGCCGCGCCAACGTCATCGCCTCCGCCGCCGCGGTCGCCTCGTCGAGCATCGACGCGTTCGCCGTCGCCAGGCCGGTCAGGTCCGTCACCATCGTCTGGAAGTTCAGCAGCGCCTCCAACCGGCCCTGACTGATCTCCGGCTGGTACGGCGTGTACGCCGTGTACCAGGCCGGGTTCTCCAGCACGTTACGGCGGATCACCGCCGGGGTGTGGGTGCCGTGGTAGCCCAGGCCGATCATCGACACCGCCACCGTGTTCCGGGACGCCAACGCCCGCAACTGCGCGATCGCCTCCCGTTCGGTGGCCGGCGCCGGCAGATCCAACGTCCCGTGCCAGCGGATCACCTCGGGAATCGCCGCGTCCATCAGCTCGTCGATCGACCCGTAGCCGACGGCCTCCAACATGCGGCGCTCGTCGTGCGGACCGGGACCGATGTGCCGGTCGGCGAACTGCTCTACGGTCATGCGTGACGCTCCTGACTCAGGCGGCGAGGTCGACGGATCGGCCTCCCCCTGAGTCACGCCACAGGGCGCTCCACAGTGCCTGCCCGTCGCGGTCCTTCTGCCTGAGAGGTTCCGGGGAGAATCTGCCCCTTCGGCGCCGCCCGGATACTGCTGGGCGATCTCTCCCGCGCGGGTGGTGTCGGCACGGTCAACGCTACCAGCGCCCCCGTTACCGGCGGATGTCGTCCCCCGCCCGCGCGGATGTCAGCCGGCCGGCACCAGGCCCGACCCGGGTGGCACGACCGCCGCCACCCGGTCGGCGAGCGCCGGCAGGAACCGCCCCAACGGGGCGTCCACCCGCAGCGACGCATACCCGTCACCACGGGTGACACCCTGGTTGGCGATCACCACCGGAATGCCCGACTTCGCCGCCCGCAGCACGAACCGCCGCCCCGACAACACCGTCAACGACGACCCCAGCACCAGCACCGCCCGCGCCGCGTCGACCATCGCGAAACACCGCGCCACCCGCGCCGCGGGCACCGCCTCCCCGAAGAACACCACGTCCGGCTTCAGCATCCCCGCGCCACAACACCCGCAGTCGACCATCCGGAACGCGGCCACCCGGGCATCGTCGAGATCCACGTCACCATCCGGATTCACCACCGCGACGGTCGCGTCGAAACCCGGATTCGCCGCCACCAGCCGCCGGTCCAGCTCCGCCCGGGACGTACGGTCACCGCAGCGCAGACACACCACCGTGTCCAGGCGGCCGTGCAACTCCACCACCCGCCCGCTACCCGCCGCCGTGTGCAGACCGTCGACGTTCTGCGTGATCACCCCGTCGACCAGACCGGCGTCCTGCAACCGGGCCACCGCCCGGTGCCCGTCGTTCGGCGTCGCCCCCACGATCGTGCGCCACCCCAGGTGACTCCGCGCCCAGTAGCGTCGCCGCGCCGCCGGGTCCCCGACGAACGCCTGATACGTCATCGGCGTGTGCCGGCGGGCCGCACCCGTCGGCCCCCGGTAGTCGGGGATACCCGACTCGGTGGACAGGCCCGCCCCGCTCAACACCACGACCCCACCGGCCGCCACCAGGGCGGCCACCGCGTCGATCGTCTCCGTCACCCGTCCATGCTGCCTCAACCACCCCACCGGCGGCGACCCACCCACCGGTGGCCGGCGCGGTTCAACCGCCCAGCACCGCCCGCAACTGGGCGCTCGCCCCACCGGCCGCCGCCGCGTCGGCCCGCAACTGGTCCGACTGCGCCGCAAGATACGACTGCCACCTGTTCAACTGCTGCTGCGCCGCCGCGACCGCCGCCAACGCCGCCGCGTGCCGCTCCTCCAACACCTGCAACTTCCCCGCCAACTCCGGCGACGGACCAGCAGCCGGCGACGGACCCGCCGCGCCCACCTCACCGGCCCGCCGGTGCGCCTCGGCGATGATCTCCTCGGCCTGCCGCCGCGCATCGGCGATGATCTCCGCGCCCTCCGCGCTGGCCTCACCGATCGTCCGGTTCGCCTCGTCCTGCGCCCGCATCGCCAACTCGACAGTCATCGGGTCCGGGCCCTGCGGCGCGGTGCTCGGCAACGTCCCGTGCCGCAGCATCTCCACCTGGCTCAGCAGCCCCTGGTTCTCCCGCCGCTGCCGCTCCAACTCCGCCGTCAGCAACCCGATCCGCTCATCGGCCGCCCGCGCCACCGCCTCGACCTCGACGGCGGACAACCAGTGGCTGCCCCGGAACCGCCGTTCCTCCAACACCGACAACTGGCGGGCGATCTCACCCTGTTCGGCCCCGACCCGGTCGGAGTGGTCGACGCTCATCGGGCACCTGTCCCACTGAAGTCGCGCGGGCCCACGGCACCGGCCTCGGCGAGCGGCGGATAGAGAGAATGATCGTAGCTCTCCGTCAGGATCTGCTCCGGCGCCACACCCGAACGCACCAGGATCCCCACCGTGTCCCGGGTCATCTCCGGACTCCCGCACACCAGGATCTCCGTGTCCGCCCACGGCCCCAACCGCACCGCCGTGTCACCCGCCCGACCGATCGCCCCCTGCCATCCCCACCCCGTCTCCACCGTCGGCACATACCGCAACCAACCCGTGCCCCCATGCTGCCAACCCGCCGCCGGGGGCATCGCCGCCAACCGCGACACCGCCGCCTCGTCGTACAGGTCGTCCGGGGTACGACCCCCCATCACCAACGTCGTACGCCGCCCCGCGCCCTGCTGCACCGCCTCCACCACCGCCCGCAACGGCGCCAACCCCGTCCCCCCGGCGATCAACAACAACGGCAGGTGCGGCGACCGGTCGTACGACGACAACGCCGTCCCCGTCGGATGCCCCAACAACAACCGCTCACCGGCCCGCAACCGGCGCACCAGATGCGTGGAGAACCGGCCCGCCGCCCGCACGTGGAACTCGATCGTCCCGTCCGCCCGCGGCGCGTTCGCCGGCGACAGGTACCGCCACGTCCGCAACTGCGGCACCTGCACCGGCAACGACTGCCCCGGCCGGTAGTTGCACAGATAGTTCGGACGCACCGTGAACACCACGATGTCGGCGCGACGACGCTCCGCCGTCACCACCTCCGCCTCCCAGTGCGGCGGCGAGGACCGCTCCGCCTCCGCCGCCCCGTCGAGCATCATCTTCGCCACCAGCTCGTACGCCGTCGCCCACTGCGCCCGCAACGCCGGCGTGAAGTACGGGCCGAGGAAACGCTCCAACGTGGCCAGCAACGCCTGACCCACCCAGATGTAGTGCCGCTCCCCCAACACCACCGGATTGCCCCGCTGGTCCTGACCGTGGAACCGCCGATGATCGGCACCCAACCGCTGCGCGAACGCCGTCAACGCGTCCGGATCGTCCAAACTGGTGATGATGTGCCCCAACGCCGCCAGGAGCTTGTCCTCCTGGTACTGCATGTTCGTCGGGAACATCGACCGCGTCTCCGGCGCCACCACGAACAACGTGGCATAGAAATACTTCGCCGCCTCCGGCCCGGCAGCGGAGAACTGGCTCCAACTCTGGCGCAACGCCGCGTTGTCCATCGTCAGTCCTCCTGCGCGCGAGCCACGTCATGACGCTCACGCAACGTCATCGCCACCACACCATCCGGGTCGTAAACGCGGTCAGTCTGCCAGAGATTCGGATTCGGGACCCGGGTGTCGTAGTAACGGTGATGCACCGCATGCAACGCCGCCCACCCCACACTCCCGTTCAACCACGACCAGTCACCGTGCACCGGCCGACCCGCCCGCTCCTCCTGCGCACAGAACTTCATGAACAACTCCGACTCGGTGTGCGGATCGGACACCCGCACCCCCGCCACCCGGAACGAGTGCAGCACCGCCTGGTTCAACACCAGCGCCGCATGCTCCCGCCACAGGGTGTCCTCCCGCGACGTGTCCAACCCCAACCCCGCCGCCACCACCGGCAACTGGTCGTACCGCTCCCGGTCGCCCATGTTCCGGGTCCCGATCTCGTCACCCAGATAGTGACCGTTGAACGGCGCGCAACTGTAGTCGACCCCACCGATACGCAGACGCATGTTACTGATCACCGGCAGCGCATGCCAACGCAGCATCAGATCCGCGAACCACGGATGGTCCGGATGGCTCAACGCCACCTCCCGCACCAACTCCCGCGGCACCTCCCACACCGACGGCGACTCGTGCGCCGTCTCGATCACCCACGGCAACAGGTCGAACCGACCAGGCACCGGCGGCGGACGCCACCCCAACCGGCGGGCCGCCCGCACCATCGCCACCTGCGCCGGATCACCCAACACCCCACCATCGGCCCGCACATGACCGCAGTAACGGACCAACTGGTCGTTCCAGATCCGCGCCCGCGGACCCACCCCCGGCCGGTCCGGCGCGAACACCGTGATCACCGACTGGATCCGACCCCCGTTGTCCCCGGCCGCCAGATGCGCCGACAACTCCTGCGCGATCCCCGCCGCCGTCGTCACGTGCCGCCGGTCCCGCACCCGCAAACCCGCCCACCGCACCCGACCCACACACCGCGCCGACTGCCGCCACGCCACCTTCGCCCCGTACACCAACTCCTCCCCGGTGTGCCGGTAGGAGCCGGTCAACGCGACCTCCTCACGCACCTCCGCCAGCCGCGCCGCCAACCCCGGCAACCGCCGCTCGGCGTGCAACGCCTCCAGGAACTCCGTCGCCTCGGCCAGCACGTCCCCGGCGGAGCCGACCGGCTCGGCAGGCGACGCGGCGGTGACCGGGCAACGCAACTCGGCGGCATGATCGGCGACAGCACCACCGGCCCGCACGGAACCCAGGCCGACATAGTGATCGATGTGCACTTCGGTTCGTTTCCCGTCCTCGGCGGGAGCACGGATGCGACCCCCGCACCATGCTCCACGCATCAGCTCGACGCCACCACCAACCGTCACTCACCGTGACCTGATCGGTGTCTCTGGTGATCGCCCTGGACAGGATTCCTGGCCGAACCACACCTGTCAACAACAGCGCTCCATCCCGGAACGTCCCTTATGGCATGACGACGCCGCGACCGGAACCCGGCCGCGGCGTCCACACCACCCCGATCAACCCGCCCGACGCCGCGCCCGCCGCGCCGCCAACTCGTCACCCACCACCCCCGACGACACACCCTCCTGCGCCGCCGGAACCACCTCACCACCACCCGGCACCGCCGGCTCCGCCGGCAGATGCGACAACGAACCCTGGATCTCCTTGAACGCCCCACCGATCGCGATCCCGAACACCCCCTGACCACCCTGCAACAGATCCACCACCTCCTCCGGGGACCGGCACTCGTACACCGTCGTCCCGTCCGAGATCAGCGTGATCCCCGCCAGATCCTCCACCCCCCGCGACCGCAACGCCTCGATCGCCTTACGGATGTTCTGCAACGACACCCCGGCGTCCAGCAACCGCTTCACGACCTTCAACACCACCAGATCGCGGAACGAGTACAACCGCGACGTACCCGAACCCGACGCGTCCCGCACACTCGGCACCACCAGCGTCGTCCGCGCCCAGTAGTCCAACTGGCGGTAACTGATCCCCGCCGCATGACAGGCCGTCACACCCCGGTACCCGACCGCGCCGTCACCCTCCAACGGCACCGACGACACCGACTCGCCCCGCTCCACACCTGGCTCAGGCTCCCGTGGCTCGTGCATCCCGACAACCTCCCCGTCAGTGCGGTAACACGCCGGTGCCACCGACGCACACCCCTCGACACGGCAACCCTAACGCCGCACCAAGGGGTTACCACGGAGAAACCGCCGCGACACGCCGCGCGACGACACACCACACCACCGGCATCGCCACCGCGACACCCACCACGAAGCCACGATCAGCCCGCGAAATCCTCCGGACGCACCTGCTCCAGGAACTCCCGGAACTTCTCCACCTCATCCTCCTGCTCGTCGGGAATCACGATCCCCGCCTCACTGAGGACCTGCTCCGCACAACGAATAGGCGCACCCACCCGCAACGCCAACGCGATCGAATCACTCGGCCGGGCCGACACCCGCACCCCGTCACCCAGCAACAGATCAGCGTAGAAGACGTTCTCCTTCAACTCGGTGATCTCCACCGCCCGCAACGGCGCCTGCAACGCCGCCAGCACGTCCCGCAACAAATCATGCGTCAACGGCCGGGCCGGTTTGACCCCCTGCTGCTCATAGGCGATGGCCGTGGCCTCGACCGCACCGATCCAGATCGGCAGATAGCGGTCGCCCTCGACCTCCCTGAGCAGGACGATCGGTTGGTTGTTGGGCAGCTCCACCCGAACCCCGACCACGCTCAGCTCGCGCACCGCCGCCTCCGTGTCGTTGTCGCCTACACCCGCACCGCGCCCCGTCCCTGCACGGTACACGGACCGCGACACGGCCGTCCCCACCGCACCAGCCCCGCACCGCGCCGGAAAAGGGTTACCCCGGCAAGCCTACGGCACGCTTCCCGGGGCAGAACCTTCCGCACACACCAACCGAACCGTCACCGACCCAACGTCGACCGCAACCCCACCCGCACCAACGCCGCATGCAACTGCTGCGACAACGCCACCAACTCCCGCGCCGTCTCCGCCGCCCGCGCCCGCGCCGCCGGATCGGACTGCCGCGCCAACGGCGCCACCAACTGCGCGAACAAACCCACCTCACGATCCGCCGACGACCGGTAACCCCGCAGATGACGAGGCTCCAACCCGTACGCCGCCAAACCCGCCACCGCCCGCGCGATGATCAACGCATCCGCGTCGTACCACCCCGGCGGATCCGGCACCAACACCCCCAGCCGCTCCAACTCACCCAACGTCGACTCGGCGATCCCACTACGCGCCACCAGATCGGCCCGCCCGAGCCGCACCTGCGACTCAGGCTCCTCCGCCGACCGGCCCGGCACCTCACCACCGGGACCCACCGCCACCAACGTCGGCCGCTGCCGACCCGGCGTCTCCTCACCACCGTCCCACTGCGCCAACTGCTCACGAATCACCCGCAACGGCAGATACTGATCACGCTGCGCAGTCAACACGAACCGCAACCGGGCCACATCATCCCAGCTGTACTTCCGGTACCCCGCCGCCGTCCGCTGCGGCTCCACCAGACCCTCGGCCTCAAGGAACCGCAACTTCGAAATCGTGACGTCCGGAAACTCCACCCGCAGCTGACCCAACACCTCACCGATACTCATCAGCGGGTGCGACCGGGCCGCCCCGGACGGCATGGAGGCCGCAGGCTCGTTCACCCCCGGCCGGCCTCCTCCTCCGGGCGAGGACCGGCGATGAACACCACCCGGAACTTACCGATCTGCACCTCGTCACCATTGCTCAACGTGGCAGCCTCCACCCGCTCCCGGTTCACGTAGGTGCCGTTCAGACTCCCCACGTCCCGTACCGTGAACGTCCCGGAATCCCGATGGAACTCCGCATGCCGCCGCGACACCGTCACATCGTCCAGGAAGATGTCACTGTCCGGATGCCGGCCACTCGTCGTCACATCATGGTCCAACAGGAACCGGGCACCCGCATTCGGGCCCCGACGAACCACCAGCAGCGCCATCCCCGGCGGCAACGAGCCGGACATCCGACTCGGCACCACATCGGTGTCCGGACCCTCCAGCACTTCGTCCAACGAACCGAGATTGAGCGTCGAAGTGACGTCGAGCGGGGGGAACTCGTCGCCTGGGCGCGTCATGGGACCACCTCACGGATCAGTTTCGGTCAGCACAGGATAACGGTGGGTACGGCCCCCGGGAAGATCACCCGACGGCTGGCTCCCCCTGCCCAGGAAGGCAATTACCCAACGCTGCACCAATTTGGGGTTCTCGGTCGACTGGGCGAGCCTAGCCAGCGCCGAAATGCAGGGCAACCGGACGCGCGGCAGAAACACCCACGCCCGGCACGACACCACTCAGCTCTCGGTGAGCTCACGGTACGCGTCAGCGGTCAACAACCCGTCCACCGCCGCCGGGTCCGCCGGCACGATCTCCACCAACCAACCCGCACCGTACGGATCAGAATTGATCACCTCAGGAGTGTCGGCCAACGCCTCGTTGCGCGCCGACACCGTCCCACTCACCGGCGCGTAGATCTCCGACACACTCTTGGTCGACTCGATCTCACCCAACGACTCACCGGCCTCCACCACCGCACCGGCGTCCGGCAACTGGACGAACACGATGTCACCCAGCGCATCCTGCGCGAACTGGGTGACACCCACCCGGACGTTACCGCCCTCGGCACCCACCACCCACTCGTGCTCGGCGGTGTAACGCAGATCCTCAGGAATCACCAGCGCGTCCCTCATCCATCGGTGCACCGGGACCACCCGGCGCGGCCGCGCCGGTCAGGAGACCGGACGGGCGTGTTCCAGCTTCAACGGCGCGTGTAGCGCCGAAACCTCGGCCACCTCACGTTCCTCGACGCTCACGTTACCGCCGTCACCGCGAACCGATGCGGCCACCCCGCCCGGAATGTTCAACGCGGTACGCATCGTCTCCGGATCACCGATCACCGTGATCGTGTACGGACCCGTCAACGGCCGCCCGTCCACCACCAACACGTCCCCCGCCCCGTCCAGGAAGTACGTCGAAGCGATGATCCGCGCCGACGCCCGATCCCCACCCGAGATCTGCATCGCCTCCGCACCCGCACCCCGCAACTCCTGCACCGCATCCAACACCCGGTCCGCCCGGATCGGCTTGCCACCCGGCTCGAACCGCACCGCCAACCCCGGCCCCCGCGCCGGCAACGTACCCGCCAGGATGCCCAACTCGTCGGCCCGCTTCGTCGCCTCCTCCAACGCCGCCTGCCGACCCTGCTCACCCGAACGCAACTGCCGCTGACTGTCCTCCAGGCCCTCGATGTCCTGCTGCAGACGCTTCTCCCGGGAATCCAGATCCGAGAAGATCCGCACCAGATCCTCCTGCCGGGTCGCCGCCAACGTCGGGTCCGTCGAGGTCGTCTTCAACTGCACCACCAACGTGAACCCCAACAACGCCAGCAACGTCGCGATCATCACCCCCGCCGGAGACACCCTCCGCCCCGCCGCACCCGCCGCCGGACCCTCAACCGCCTCCGCCGACGCCGCCTCCGCCAGGTTCACCGTCGCACCGTCGTCGCCACCCGACTCCGCCGGCTGCTCCCGGGGCGCCTCCTCCGGCACCAACGGACTCAACTCGTCCGCATCCGGCGCGTCCGGCCGCGGATCAGGCTCAACCTCCGGGCCCGCAGGCTCCACCGGCTGCTGCGGCCACCCGGTACCCGTCTCCCGATGCTCGTCGCTCACGACACCAACCTACGCCCGGAACAGGTGCCGACGGATCGCCGCCACGTTCCCGAAGATCCGCACCCCCAACACGACCACCACACCCGTGGACAACTGCCCACCCACCCCCAACTGGTCACCCAGATACACGATCAGACCCGCCACCAACACGTTCGAGATGAACGACACCACGAACTGCTTGTCGTCGAAGATCCGATCCAGCTTCGCCCGCACCCCACCGAAGACGGCGTCCAGCGCGGCCACCACAGCGATCGGCAGGTACGGCTGCAACGCCGCCGGCACCGTCGGATCGAGATAGATCCCCAGCACCACACCGGCGAGCAACGCCAGCACCGCGATCATCGGACACCTCCGGAGGGGCGGGAAGACGAACCAGGACCGGACGACCCGGCACCGGACGAACGAACAGCACCCGAACCCGCAGGCGACGGACTCGGACTGACCGACGGCTGCGCGTAGCGTAGCCGTGGCTCCGGCGCAGCCGGCAACGTGAGGCCCCCGGCCCGGCGCACCTCGAACGACAACCCGGTGTCCCGGGCCACCCGACGCATCAGATACGCCGACCGGCTGTCGTCGAACCGGTCCCGCAACGACCGCGGCCCGATCGCCGACACCTCGTACGGGCTGGTCACCGGCCGGAAGTCCACCAGGATCGCCGCCCCCGCCGAACGGATCGTCGACGTCGCCGTCAACCGCTGCCCGTTGATCGCGATCGCCTCCGCGCCCGAGGCCCACAAGTCGTTGGCGACCTTCTGCAGATCCGAGTAGATCACCCGCGGCGGACCCGCCGCCGAGTCACCGTTGACCGCGCCGTCGTCCTGCACCGCGGCATCGGCCAACTTCACCACCACCCCGTCACCACGCACCCGGCCGAGCCCGGTGCCCGCCTCCAGGTTGCGCAACCGGGCCGCCTGCGAACCACTCAACGCCGCGTCCCGCTGCCGACCGACCTCCTCGCGCAGCCGCGCCGCCCGCGCCGTCATCGCGTCGGTCTCCGCCTCCCGCTGCTTGATCTGCGTGATCAACGCGGCCCGCGCCTGACTGCGGCTCGGCTCGTCGGCCATCGTCTCCCGGTACGCCACCGCGAACAGGAACCCCACCGCGGCGACCACCACGACCGCCACCGCCCGCGCGGACGCGCCCCGCCACCCGGCGTCCGACGCCGGGGCCTGCCGCCGCCGGGCCGCCGCGTCGGCGTAACCCGGGTCCAGCGGGTTCTGGAACAGCTCGGTGAGGAAGTCCGGGGCGAACAACCGCACCGGCCGCTTCGACCCGTCCCCCGACGCGCTCACGTGGCGGCCCCCCGCCGGGCCGCGCGGACCAGCCGGGCCGCCTGCACCACGTACATCGCGCCGGCCACCCAGTACAGCACCAGGCCCCACCAGGCCAGCCCCCAGCCGACGGCCGCGGCGGTCGTCGCCGTCACCGACGTGGTCGCCGCCGCCAGCAGCAGGACCGGGAACGCGGCCAGCAGCAGGAACGTAGCGGTCTTGCCGACGTAGTGCACCGGGGGCGGCCCGTAAGCGTGCCGGCGCAGCACCGCCAACGAACCGAGCAGGAGCAGCTCCCGGGCCAGCAGCGCCGCCGTGAACTGCCACGGCACCACCTCGCGGGCGGTGAAGGCGAGCAGCGTGGCGAGGATGTAGAGCCGGTCGGCCAGCGGGTCGAGCAGCTCGCCCAGGCGGCTGACCTGCCCCAGCCGGCGGGCGATCCAGCCGTCCACCCAGTCGGAGGTGCCGCCGACGGCGAGCACCACGATCGCCGCCACGTCCGCCTCCACGACCAGGAACAGCCAGAGGAACAGGGGTACGCCGAGCAGCCGGACGAGGCTGATCAGGTTCGGCAGCGTCAGCACCCGGTCGGCGCTGGCGTCACCGCCCGGTCCGCGCGGATGCTCTGCCCGAGCCGGCCGACGTGACACCGAACCTCCCCCCGCAGCACGATCCGGGTGCCCGCATGGGCACCACGGTCAGCCGTGCGCTTACCGGACCGGCGCTCACCGGTGTCTCGGTGATCCCGGGCCGGGACCTCCCCCTGGTGTGGTCCGGGACGCTCGACACCCCGGGCCGGCAGCCACTATATCGGGCGCGTACGGCTGTCCCGGCGGGGCGCGCGTTCGCTGGGGTGGTCTGACGTTGTGTGTGGTGCGTCACCACCGCTAAGGCATCCTAGGATAATGGTGAAAGGGGGCGCGGCGGGTCACGCGGTACGGGCGGTGGTGTCGGGCTGCGCGGTGGACGTGCCCGAGGCCGCCGCCTGGCCGAACGCCAGCAGCGCCAGCAGCAGCTCGTGCTGGGCCCGGGGCGGCATCCGGTCCAGCACCGCCTGCACCGCCCGGTGCCGGCGCTCCCGCAGCTCGGTCAGCAGGGTCACCGCCGCGGCGGTGAGCACCAGCCGCACCTCCCGCCGGTCCCTGGGGTCCGGGGTCCGGCGCAGCAACCCGGTCGCCTCCAGCCGGTCACAGAGCCGGCTGGCCGACGAGGGCACCACGTCGAGCAGCTCGGCCAGCCCGTTGACGTTCGTCTCCGGCCGGTCCCGGATCAGCGCCAGCACCCGCAGCTGGGTCGGCGGGACCGCCACCTGGTGGCGGGAGGTGGCCGAATCGAGCACGCCGACGAACGCCTCGGCCGCGGCATCGATCGCCGCAGCAAGATCCGGAGGTCGATCCACCCGCTGTCCCCTGCGATTGTCCGCTGTCGTAAGTCGCTGACGGCCGATCACCGTTCGCGCCGCCCGCCCGGCCCGCACCAGTCCAGGCACACGACGACGGCGTCGTCACGTAGATCAGTGTCGGCATGATATGCGAACAGCTCGCGCATCACCGTACCAACCGCCTCCGTCGCCGGTTGCAGCCGAGTCGACCGCATCGACCGGGCCATGGCCCGCTCACCGTAGGCCTCCTGACCCCCCGGCTGCGCGTCGTACACGCCGTCGCTGACCACGAAGAGCCGGTCACCGGGCCGCACGTCGAACTCCTGCACCGTGTACCGGGTCTCGGCGAACATGCCCAACGGCAGTTGCTGCTCCAGGGCGATCCGCTCGACAGTGGTCCCCCGCAGCCGCAGCACCCTCGGCGAACCGGCGTCCACCGCCCGCGCCCGGCCGGTGCCGGTGTCCACCGACAACAGCAGCGTCGCCACGTGCCGCTGCCCCCGGTGCTGGTAGAACAGCGTGTCCGAGGCCAGCTCGGCCTGCTCCACCAGCCCGCCGCCCGAGCGTCGCGCGTTGCGGATGGCGTTGACGGTGAGCGCGGTGAGCATCGCCGCGGCCAGGCCGGTGCCGGCGCCGTTGAGGACGGTGAGGGTGAGCCGCCCCGGGTCGACCGACCAGTCGAAGTGGTCACCGCCCACCGAGTACGCCGGTTCGAGCTGCCCGGCCAACAGGAACGCCTCGTGCGTGACGCTGCGCCCCGGCAACAGGTCCCACTGCATCTCCGCGGCCATGCTCAGCCGCTCCCGACGTCGCGTCCGCCGGTACCTGTCGGTCTCCCGGTCCGCCGCCCGCAACGTGGTGGCCAGGTCGACGCCCAGGTCGGCGATCAGCTCCACCGTCGGGTGGTCCGGGCTGCCGACCAGCTCGACCAGGAACACCCCCAGCCGTTCCCCCCGGGTGGTCAGCGGCACCCAGACCCGGCAGCGCCCGCCCTCTGACGGGTCGCGCACCGGTTGCTGGCTGCTGAAACAGCGCTGCGCGGCGCTCTGACCGGTGAGCGACCCGGCGGACACCTCCGGGTCGAGCACCGACCACAGCCCGCTGATCCGGTAGTCGGCCAGGAACGCGTCGACCCGCACCGCGGCCAACTCGGACCGGAGGGCCCGATCGACGGCCTCCACCACCTGGTCGGGTGGGGCCTCACGTAGCGCACGCGACATCGCTGCGAGCGCGTCCGGCATGGTTGTCCTCCGAGATTCTTGCTACAGGGCAAGCATCATACGAAGCGGCCCGCCGGACCCCGCCCGGGGCACCGGGCGGTACGGGAAGGACCGGTGCCGGTATCGCCCCGCCGACCCCCGGCCAGCCGCGATACTGACCCGGGCAGGAGGTGCGCACGGTGGACTCGGCGGACGACGCGGCGATCGTGGTGGGCGTGGACGGCTCCGAGCCGGCGCTGCGCGCCGTCCGGCTGGCCGCCACGGAGGCGGCCCGCCTGCACCGGCCGCTGCGGGTGGTGCACGGCTTCATCTGGCCGCTGCTGCACACGCCGATCGACCCGGTCGCCGGTGACCCGCCCGGCGGCGGGCTGCGCCGCACCGCCCAGAACCTGGTCGAGGCGGCGGTGGCACAGGCCCGCACGGTCAGCCCCGACGTCCGGGTGACCGGGGAGATCATCGACGGCGAGGCGTCGGCGGTGCTGCTGGGCGCCTCACCCGCCGCGGCGATGATCGTGCTCGGCGACCGGGGCCTCGGTGGGTTCGGCGCCCTGGTGGTCGGCTCGGTGGCGATCCAGGTCAGCACCCACGCCGACTGCCCGGTGCTGGTCGCCCGGGGCACCCCGGCCGACGACGGCCCGGTGGTGGTCGGGGTCGACGGGTCGGCGGCCTCCCGCGCCGCGGTGGACTTCGCCGCCGCGCAGGCCGCCGCGCGTGGAGTCCGGCTGCGGGCCGTGCACGCGTACACCCACCCGGCCTCCGCCGGCCCCGGGGACCTCCAACCCCTGGTGTACGACGAGGCCCGGCTACGCGACGAGGAGGACGACGTGCTCGCCGGGAGCCTCGCCGGGCTCACCGCACGACACCCCGGACTGCCGATCGACCGGGAGCCCGTGCACGCCCGCCCGGTCGCCGCCCTCACCGAGGCGTCCCACCGGGCCCAACTGGTGGTGGTCGGCGGTCGGGGCCACGGCGAACTGGCCGGGCTGCTGCTCGGCTCGGTCGGCCACGGGGTGCTGCACCGCAGCGCCTGCCCGGTGGCGGTGGTACGGGAGCCGTCGGGAGGCCGGTGAGCGCTGGGGGCGGTTGGCCCGGCCGGGGACGGGTAGTCGGCGCGGGTACCGCAGGCGGACCACCGAGGAGGCGACATGCCAGGACCACGGCCGGGAAGCAACGCGTACGACAAGGAACGGGCGCGGCTGCGTGACCTGATCGAACAGTCGGGGCGCGCGTCCGACCAGGAGGCCAACCAGGTCGCCAACCGGATCCTCCAGGAGGACCGGGGCCAGCGCGGCATGGTCCGGGGTGACCGGGCCTACGGGCCGAAGGGGGAACGCGGACCCGGCGACCCGAAGTGAGCGGCACGGCCGGGCCGGCGTTCCCCGGGCGGGGACGTCGGCCCGGCCGTCTGTGCGCGCCGCCCGGACCGGACGGGGATCACCGGTCGGGCGGCGGCGCGGGTCAGCCGCGGTCGCTGTCGTCGGCGGCGGTCGACGCGCCCGGACCGTACGGAGACGCCTGCCCACGGGGCGTCGGACGGCCCCGGTCCCCCGCCGAGGTGCCCCGGTTGGCCGGGTGACCGGTCGCGCCCGGCCCCTTGCTGTCCTGCACGGTCGGGTTCTTCCCGTTGCGGCGCATCTCGGGCTGCTGCACGTTCGTCACGGGTGTCTCCTTCCGGGTGGACGGGCACGGGTGCTCCGCGCCCGTCGCCGGGTTACCCGTCACCGGGGGCCGCATGCGGGCCGGTCGCACGTCGGCCACCCGCAGCAGGGCTGAGCGGCGGCAGGACGGGTAGTACCGGGTGATGGGAGACGACCGACGGGTGGCCCGGACGCTGCTGGCCCGGCAGGGCAGCACCTACGCCGAGGACGCCGGCATCGCGCTGGCCGACCGGCCCGGCCCGCTCTACCAACTGCTGGTGCTCACCACGTTGCTGAGCACCCGGATCCGGGCCCGGGTGGCGGTGGCCGCCGCCCGCGAACTGTTCGCCGCCGGTTGGCGTACCCCGCAGGCGATGGAGGCGTCGGGCTGGCAGGACCGGGTCGACGCCCTGGGACGCGGCCACTACCGCCGCTACGACGAGCGGACCGCCACCATGCTGGGCACCGGTGCCCGGCTGTGCCTGGACCGCTGGCACGGTGACCTGCGGCGGATGCACCGGGACACCGGGGGCGAACCGGCGGCGCTGCGACGACGGCTGACCGAGTTCCCGGGGATCGGCCCGACCGGGGCGGACATCTTCCTGCGGGAGGCGCAGACGGTCTGGCCGGACGTCCGCCCGTACGCCGACCGGCGCACCCTGGCCGGGGCGAAACGCCTCGGCCTGCCGGCCGATCCGCACGGGCTGGCCGGGCTGGTCGCCGAGCCGGACTTCGGCCGGCTCGCGTCGGCGCTGGTGCGGGTGGCCCTCGGCGAGGAGTCGGCGGGCGAGGTGACCCGTACCGCGGCCACGGCCCGCTGAGGTGCGACCGGTCAGTCGACCGGCTTGTTACCCGCCGGCTTGGTCAGGTACCACACCAGCAGGGCGGCCAGCAGGGCCAACAGCACCACACCGCCGGAGACCCCGCCGCCGTCCTCGGTGGAGCGGTGCCCGGTCACCCCGAAGTAGATCACCGCGAGTCCGGCGAGCACCGCCAGAAACGTCCGTATTCCTCGGTCCTTCACGCCCCGCACCGTACGGGTGGTCCCGGCGCAGAAGCCGACCTTCGCCGACAGATTCCCCCGTCCGGGCGACACCCCCGACGGGTCAGTCGGTCTCCAGGTCGTCCAGGGAGATGGCGTGGGTCATCAACCAGCGGGCCAGCGCCGCCATGCCGAACAACCACAGCGGGGCCGACTCGGTGGTGCCGTTGGTGGCGAAGATGGCGAACCGCAGGTCCGGCGCCCGGTACGCCTCGATCCGCCAGCGATGGTTCCGGTCCCGCCAGACCGCCGAAGGGCCCATGGCGTCACGGTAGGCGACCCCGGGCCGGGCGGAGGGCCGTTCGCCAGCACCGTGCCACGGAAACACCTGCCGGCGGCCCGGTCAACCGGAGCCGACCACCATCCGGGCGTCGTCGGGCAGCCGACGGGTCATTCCGCGCCGGTCCAGCAGCTCCAGCAGCGGCACCGCCACCCGGCGGGTGGTGTCCAGGGCCTGCCGGGCGGCGCTGAGCGTGAACGGCTGCGGCAGCCGGGCGAGCACCCGTACCGCGTCGTCGGCGGCGTCGGGCAGCAGCACCACGTTCTCCGCCAGCCGCAGCAGCGCACCGGCCCGCACGGCGGCACCCACCTCCCGGGGGCCCAGGCCCAGCGCGGCGAGGCGGTCGGCCTCCGGCGCGCGGAACGGGTGGGCGGCGTACTCGCCCCGGACCCGGTCGATCGCCCGCGCCACCGGCTCGGGCAGCCCGGGGACGCCGGTGCCGATCCGGCCGGCCCGCACCGTCAACGGTGGCCTGACCAGCGCCTCCACCAGGGCCCGGTCGGGCAGGCCGAGGCGCTGCCGTAACGCCTCGGTCGGGGCGTCCGGCTCCAGCGGGTGCGCGGTCGCCCAGGCGGTCACCTCCTCGACCAGCCGCGCCCCCAGCCACCGCCAGTGCGCCGGGTCGGCCAGCCAGTCCCCGACGACCGGGGTGGCGTCGCCGGTGACACCCATCCGGGTCAGCTCGCCGGCCCGCACGAGCCGACGGCGACGCAGCTCACCGGCCAGGTCGGGACGCCCGTCCAGGTCGGCCAGGACGGCGGCGCGGGCGGCTGCGGCACCCCGACGGGACAGCGGCGGCGGGGCCACGTCCAGCACCGTCACCCCACCGCAGACGTGGTGCCGACCCGGGTCACGCAGCAACGCCCGGTCCCCGGTCAGCAGCGGCAGCGGGTGGGCCAGCCGCAGCCGTACGGTGTCGCCGCCCAACGGTCGGATCCGGACGGGAACGGCCGCCGACCCGACGTGCAGGGTCAGCGTCGCCGGCAGGTCACCGGCCGGATCACCGGCCAGCCGCACGTCGACCAGGTCGGTGCGGTGGAACCGGTCGGGGGTGAGCAGCGCGTCGCCCCGCCCGAGGCGCTCCCGGGGCACCCCGCGCAGGTTGACCGCCACCCGGGCCACCGCGGCGACCCGCTGCGCGGGCGTCCCGAGCCGGTGCAGGCCCCGCACCCGGACCGGCTCGCCGGTGCCGGCGAGCGTCAACCGGTCACCGACACGCAGTTCACCGCCGCCGAGGGTGCCGGTGACCACGGTGCCGCTGCCCCGGATGGTGAACGCCCGGTCGATCCACAGCCGCACCGGCCGGTCCGGGTCCGGCGCGGGCAGCCGGGCGACCAGCCGGGCCAGGGCGGCGCGCAGCTCCGGCAGGCCGCCGCCGGTGACCGCGCTGACCGCCACCGACTCCACCGCGCCGAGCGAGGTCGCCGCGAGCTGCACGCGGGCCTGCGCCGTCGCCGGTCCCGGATCGGCCAGGTCCGCCCGGGTCACCACCAGCAGCCCGTGGGACACCCCGAGGGCGTGCAGGGCGGCCAGGTGTTCGGCCGACTGCGGCATCCACCCCTCGTCGGCGGCGACCACCACCAGCGCGGCCGGCACCGGCCCCACCCCGGCGAGCATGTTCGGCACGAACCGCTCGTGCCCCGGCACGTCGACGAAGGCGACCGGGTCACCGCCGGGCAGGGTGGTCCAGGCGAAGCCGAGGTCGATGGTCATCCCCCGGCGGCGTTCCTCCGCCCACCGGTCCGGTTCCATCCCGGTCAACGCCCGGACCAGGGTGGACTTGCCGTGGTCGACGTGCCCGGCGGTGGCGACGACGTGCATCTCAGTCGGCCGTCCGCAGCACCGCGTCGCGCAGCGTGTCGTCGGCGTCGGCGGGGACGCAGCGCAGGTCCAGCAGCAGCCGTCCCCGGACCACCCGGCCGAGCAGCGGCGGGTCACCCACCCGCAGCGGTGCGGCGTACCGCTCGGGCAGGCTCAGCGCCCACGAGTCCAGCGTGACGCCGGGTGCGCCGCCCCCGCCGACCACGGCGACGCTGGGCACCACCTCGGCCTTGCGGCCCGCCGCGCCGAGGGCGTCGCGTAGCCGTTCGCAGCGGTCCCGCAACACGGCCGGGTCGGCGTGCAGGGCGTCGCGGGTCGGGGTGGTCGGCCCGTGCAGGGTGGCCGCGAGCGCGGCGAGGGTCAGCTTGTCGACCCGCAGCGCCCGCGCCAGCGGGTGCCGGCGCAACCGGTCGACCAGGTCGGCGTCGCCGAGCAGCAGCCCTGCCTGCGGGCCGCCGAGGAGCTTGTCGCCGCTGGCGGTGACCAGGTGCGCCCCGGCCCGCAGGGTGCCCGCCGCGTCCGGCTCGGCGGGCAGCAGCGGGTCGGCGGTGAGCAGGCCGGAGCCGATGTCGGCGACCACCGGCACACCGAGGGTGGCCAGCTCGTCGACGCCGACGGCCGAGGTGAAGCCGGTGACGACGAAGTTGGACGGGTGCACCTTCAGCACGAAACCGGTGTCCGGGCCGACCGCCCGGGCGTAGTCGTCGCGGGTGGTGCGGTTGGTGGTGCCGACCTCGCGCAACCGGGCGCCGGTGCTGGCCAGCAGGTCGGGCAGGCGGAAACCGTCACCGATCTCCACCAGCTCACCCCGGCTGACCACGATCTCCCGGCCGGCGGCCAGCGCGGTCGCGGCGAGCACCAGGGCCGCCGCCCCGTTGTTGACCACGTGCACGGCGGCGGCGTCGGGCACCGCGGCGGCCAGCGCGGCCAGCGCCTCCCGGCCGCGACGGGCCCGGCGACCGGTGCCCAGGTCCAACTCCACGTCGGTGCTGCCCGCGGCGGCGACCAGCGCGTCGACGGCGGACCGGGACAGCACGGCCCGACCGAGGTTGGTGTGCAGCACCACCCCGGTGGCGTTGAGCACCGCCCGGGGGGTGGGGGCGGGCAGTGCGGCGAGGGCGGCGTCGCGGACCTCGTCGGGGGTGATCTCACCGTGCCGGGCCCGCTGCTGGGCGTGGCCGACGGCCGCCTTGACCCGGGCCCGGCCGAGGGTCGCCACCGCCGCGGCCAGCGCCGGATCGGCCAGCACCGTGTCGGTGCGGGGCACCCGCCGACGCGGATCGGCCGCCGCCTCACCCATGCGTTGTCATCTCCCCCGCAGACGGTTGGCGGAGACGGACGGGAATCGAACCCGCCTGGCCCGGGTCCCGGACCACACCAGCTTTGAAGGCTGGGAGGGGCACCAGCCGCCTGAACGCCTCCGCCCCCGAGTCAACCACAGGGCCGTGCCGGTGGCGCGGCGAGGTCTCAGACCTGCCCGGCCTCGCGGCGACGGATCCGTTCCCGCTGCGGCAGCACCGTGTATTTCGGGTCCCGCGCCGAGGCCACCCCGCCGTGGAAGATGCCGAACCGGGTGGCCACCGACGCGGCCAGCAGCGCCGTGCCGGACAGCGCGGACAGCACCCGGCTGCGCCGCCCGGCCAGCGCCCCGACCACCCCGGCGGCGGTGAGCAGACGACCGGCGCGCAGCAGCCGGCCCGCCGTACCGAGCCGGTAGGGCTCGCTGAGCAGGCCCAGCCGGGTCTCCACCGACTGCGCGCCCCACAGTTCCAGGGCCGCCCCGGCCACCGCCATCCGGCGTGCCGGCCCGGCCTGGGCGCAGGGCGCGGCCAGCAGCCCCACACCGGCGCCGCTGGCCAGGGCGCTGCCCGCGAAGATGGTCGGCAGCTCCGGGTACGCCTCGTGCCAGGACGGCACCGCCGTGCCGGCCAGCAGCACCCCGGTGTACGTGGCCAGCGCCGGCGCGACGGCGGCGGCGGCCAACCCGGCGACCTGCCCGGTCGGTGGCAGCAGCCGACGGACCGGGGAGAACACGCCACGTGCCGGTAGCAGCGGTGCGCCCTCGGCGACGGCGGCCAACCCGGCGGCCGGGCCGTACGCGGTGAGGATCCAGGTGCCCACCGACATCGGGGAGGTCGGTTTCGCCACCCGCAGCATGTGATGGAACCGGGCCGGCCGGCCGAGGTCGTTGATCAGGAAGTAGGCGCTGGCGGTGACCGCGCCCAACGCGGTGACCCGGCCGGCCCGCCGTAGCGCCGGCCGGCCGGTGAGCTGCCCCCCGGCGGCAAGCAGCGACGACCCGGCGGCCAACCCACCGGTGAACAGGTAGGCGGCGATGTCCCACCGCCACACCGGGGCCTTGAGGATCGGCCGGCCGTAGTAGGACGTGAACTCCGCCTCCGGGACGCGCACCTCCTCACCACCGCCGCGCCCACCCCGGCCACGGCGCTGCCGCCGCACCGGCGGCACGTCCCGGGGCGGTACGACGACCGGCGCGTCGGCAGCGCCCACGGCACCGGCCGGTCCCGCAGTGTCGGCCGGGGGCGCGGCGGCGGCCGGGCCGACGCCGACCTTCGGGCCGTGGCCGAGCCGCGCCGAGGAACGCTGCGGCCGCAAGAGACCGTCGGCGGCGAGCCGGGCACGGAAACCCCGGAACCGCTCCCCCACCGGGAGCCGGCCGGCGGTCGTCACGACGACCCCCCGACGAACGCGGCGACGGCCGCCGCCGTCATCGCCAGCGCCGCCAGCCCGGCCCGCCGCCACATCCGGGGCAGGTCCCGGGTGGTGACCACCGGGTCCGGTGGCAGCCCGTACACCTCGGGCTCGTCGAGGAGGAGGAAGAACGCGCCGTCGCCGCCGACGCCGTCGGTCGGGTCGTGACCGTAGAGCCGGGCCTCCGGCACGCCCCGCCCGTGCAGCGTGGCGACCCGCTGCGCGGCCCGGTCGCGCAGCTCGTCGAGGGGACCGTACTGGATGGACTCGGTCGGGCAGGCCTGGGCGCAGGCCGGGGTCATGCCCGCGCCGAGCCGATCGTAGCACAGCGTGCACTTCCACGCCCGACCGTCACCCCTACGCTGGTCGATCACCCCGTACGGGCAGGCGGAGATGCAGTAGCCGCAGCCGTTGCAGATGTCCTCCTGCACTACGACGGTGCCGAACTCGGTGCGGAACAGCGACCCGGTGGGACAGACGTCCAGGCAGGCGGCGTGGGTGCAGTGCTTGCAGACGTCCGACATCATCAGCCAGCGGAAGTCGGTGCGGGTCTCGGCACCGGTGCCCCGACCGGGCGGTGCGGTCCCCGGCATCCCGAGGAAGCGGGGGCCCGCGTCGTGCGGGGCGGCGGACGACCCGGTGCCGGCCATCCGGGCGGCGGCGTCGGGGCTGCCCGTGGGGACACCCGGGGTGGTGCCGCTGACGCCGCCGGTGCCGGCGGCGACCGCCGCCGACGTGGCGCTGGCCGACCCTCCGGTCGGATTGCCGGCGAAGGTCGCGCTACGGTGCCCGGCCGGCACCGGCTGCTCGACGAAGGCCACGTGCCGCCAGGAGTTCGCGGTCAACGCGCCGGTGTTGTCGTACGACATGCCGAGCAGGTCGAAGCCGGACTCGGGGACGGCGTTCCACTCCTTGCAGGCCACCTCGCACGCCTTGCAGCCGATGCAGACGCTGGTGTCGGTGAAGAACCCCATCCGGGGGCCGGCAGCCGTCCAGCCCGCGTCCGGGGCCGGATCGAGGGGGCCGTAGAGGCTGTTGGCGTCAGGCATGGTCGCCGCCCTTCTCCCGGGGCCCGTCGTCGCTTCGACCGGCCGACCGCAGCACCGGCGTCGTCACCGTCGGCGGACGCTCACCGGGCACGATCCCGGCCCGTCGACGGTAGGCCTCGACCAGGTCCCGCAACGGCGGGCCGGTCGGTCGCCGGCCCGGCCGGACGTCGCAGGTGCCGACCTTGCTCTCCTGGATGAGCACGTTCGGGTCCAGGGTGATGCCGAACAGGTCGTTGGCCGAGTCGCCGGTGACCAGACCCTCGTACCCGAAGTGGTACGGCAGCCAGAGCTGGTGGATGATCCGACCGTCCACCCGCAACGGGGTGAGCCGGTCGGTGACCAGCACCTTCGCCTCGATCACCGCGCGCCCGCTGATCAGGTGCGCCCAGCCCAGGTGGGTCAGCCCCGCCTCGGCGGCCAACTCCGGGGACACCTCCACGAACATCTCCGGTTGCAGCTCGGCCAGCGGGCGCACCGTCCGGCTCATCGCCCCGGCGGTGTGGTGCTCGGTGAGCCGGCTGACCGTGAACACGTACGGGAAGACCTGGCTGTGCTCCTGCGGCGGGCTCGGGTTCACCGAGTTCACCGGGTGGGCGTAGACCTTGCGGGTGGGGTTGGCCTGCTGGCCGTAGAGCGGGTTGCGCAGCGGCGACTCCGCCGGCTCGTAGTGCGTCGGCAGCGGGCCGTCGAGCACCCCGCTCGGCGCGTACAGCCAGCCCTTGCCGTCGGCCTGCATGACGAACGGGTCGTCGCCGGCCAGCGCCGCCGGGCCGGACGCCCCCGGCGGCGGCCGGTACGTCGGCGGTTTCGTCTTCTCGAAGTCCGGCACGTCGTAGCCGGTCCACTCGCCGGCCTGCGGGTCCCACCAGACGTACTTCTTGCGGTCGCTCCACGGTCGGCCCTGCGGGTCGGCCGACGCCCGGTTGTAGAGGATGCGCCGGTTCGCCGGCCACGCCCAGCCCCACTCGGCGGCCACCCAGTCCTGCTCGTGCCGGGACCGGCGGCGGGCGGCCTGGTTGACGCCGTCGGCGTAGACGCCGGAGTAGATCCAGCAGCCGACGGCGGTACTGCCGTCGTCCTTCGCCTCGGCGAACGAGGCGAGCGGACGGCCGGTGGACACGTCGTAGCCGTTGATCTCACGCAGCACCGCCTCGGCGCTCGGCTCGTCGTGCTCGCCGTGCGTGGGGTAGTCCCAGGCCAGGTCGAGCAGGGCGCGGTCGCGGCGGTGGGGGGAGCCGGCCAGTTTCTCCCGCAGCCGCCGCCCCAGGTGGTAGAAGAACCACAGCTCGGAGCGGGCGTCGCCCGGCGGCTCGACGGCCTTCTCCCGCCACTGCAACAGCCGCTGGGTCTGGGTGAAGGTGCCCTCCTTCTCCACGTGTGAGGCCGCCGGCAGGAAGAACACCTCGGTGCGGCACTCGGTCGGGACGATCTCGCCGGTGGCCACCTCGGGGCCGTTCTTCCAGAACGTGGCGCTCTCGATCATGAACAGGTCGCGGACCACCAGCCAGTCCAGATTGGCCATGCCGAGCCGCTGCGCCCGCCCGTGCGCGGAGCCGACCGCCGGGTTCTGGCCGAGCAGGAAGTACCCCCTGATCTTGCCGTCGATCATGTCGAGCACCTGCTGGTAGGTGCCGTGGTCGCCGGTCATCCGGGGCAGGTGGTCGTAGCAGAAGTCGTTGTCCGGGGTCGCCGCGTCCCCCCAGTACGCCTTGAGCAGGCTCGCCGCGTACGCGCGCGCGTTGCCCCAGAAGCCCTTCTGCCCGGGGTGGCGGATGCTGTCCACCCACTCGTCGAACGTCGGGTGGTCGGCGTGGTGCGGCATCGGCAGGTAGCCGGGCAGCAGGTTGAACAGCGTCGGGATGTCCGTCGAACCCTGGATGCTGGCGTGCCCGCGCAACGCCAGGATGCCGCCGCCCGGCCGGCCCATGTTGCCCAGCAGCAACTGGATGATCGCCCCGGTGCGGATGTACTGCACGCCGACGCTGTGCTGGGTCCAGCCCACCGAGTAGACCAGCGCGCCGGTGCGGTCCCGGCCCGAGTTCTCCGTCCAGGCCCGCGCCAGCTCCAGGAACTTCTCCCGGGGGATGCCGCAGACCCGCTCCACCAGCTCCGGGGTGTAGCGGGCGAAGTGCCGGCGCAGGATCTGGTAGACGCAGCGCGGATGCTGGAGCGTCTCGTCCCGCTGGGCCTGCCCGTGCACCTGCGCGCCGTGCGACTCGTGCCGCAGCCCGGCCGCGCTGTCGCGTTCCTTGGCGGTGTGGCCGCTGCCGGAGTCCCCCTCGTGCCCGGCGTACTGCCAGCTGGTCTGCACGTAGCTGTCGGTGTTCGGGTCGTAGCCGGAGAACAGGCCGTCGCCGTCCTCGGTGTCGGCGAACTGGTCGCTGACGATCGTCGCCGCGTTCGTGTACGCCAGCACGTACTCCCGGAAGTCCAGCTCGTTGTCCAGGATGTAGCGCACCACGCCACCGAGCAGGGCGATGTCGGTGCCCGCCCGGATCGGCAGGTACGTGTCGGCCACCGCGCTGGTACGGGTGAACCGGGGATCAACGTGGAAGACCTTCGCGCCGCGCCGCTTGGCCTCCATGACCCACTGGAAGCCCACCGGGTGGGCCTCGGCCATGTTCGACCCCTGGATGACGATGACGTCAGCGTTGGCGAGATCCTGTTGGAAGTCCGTCGCGCCACCGCGACCGAAGCTGGCCCCCAGACCGGGGACGGTGGCGGAGTGTCAAATGCGGGCCTGGTTCTCGATCTGGAGCGCCCCCATCGCCGTGAACAGCTTCTTGATGAGGTAGTTCTCCTCGTTGTCCAGCGTCGCCCCGCCCAGGCTGGAGATGCCCAGCGTGCGGTGCAGCGGCCGGCCGTCGCCGTCGACGTCCTCCCAGGTCTGCTCGCGGGCGGCGAGGACCCGGTCGGCGATCATGTCCAGCGCGGTGTCGAGGTCGAGATCCTCCCACTCGGTGGCATACGGCCGCCGGTAGCGGACGGTGGTCTGCCGCAGCGGGCTGGTGACCAGGCTCCTGCTGGCCGAGCCCTTCGGGCAGAGCCGGCCCCGGGAGATCGGGCTGTCCGGGTCGCCCTCGATCTGGGTGACGTGCCCGTCGCAGACGTACACCCGCTGCCCGCAGCCGACCGCGCAGTACGGGCAGACCGAACGGGCCACCCGGTCGGCGGTCTCGGTGCGGGCGGTCAGCCCGGCGGAACGGCCCGACTGCGCCGCCGCGCCCCGGCCCAGCGGGTCGGTGCCGGTGAGCTGCCGGTAGACCGGCCAGCCCGCGATGAAGGTACGCAGACCCACCGCGCACCTCCCTCCCGGCATGGACCGACCCCCTGAACATAGGCCAGCGCGGCGGAGGATGCGACCCGGGTGCGAGGATCCTTCGCACCGATACGGCGCTTCCCCCGACCGGACCGGTCGGGGGAAGCGATCGTGGTGGCGGAGCGCCGGCGTGCATGTCGCCTCTCGGCGCGTGGCGCGACGCGGCTCCAGCCGGACGGAACTCCGCGACGGCGATTCAGGTGAGGCCCGGGGACACTGGACACACCGACGCTCCTGCCCACCAGGATACCCCGGGCCCGGCCGTCCCCGCCCCGGTCGCGCAGGGCCGGTGCCGGGCGGCGCGGGCACGGGCGGCGACGGTTCGGGGAAAGTCGCGTGCCGGAGCAGGTCGCGGCGGCGTTACCCTGACAGCATGCAGGCCACCCTGGCGACCGCCACCCACCTGGCCCGGCCGGGCCGGCCGGTGGTGGTGGCGCGCACCCTGGCGGAGCTGACCGGCCCCACCGGCGGCGTGGTGGAACTGCCGGTCCGGTTGATGTGGAGCAGCGAACGCACGTTCGACCTGGCCGAACCGGACGACCTGCTCTGGCTGTACGAGAACGTGCTGCGGGAGACCACCCGCGCCGACGACCTGCGGGCGCTGATCGACGGACGCACCCTGCGCCGGGTGTGGCGGCGGCTCAACCTGCCCCGGGGGGTCCGGGCGGCCTGGGAGAGCCGGCACCGGGGTCTGCGGACCGCGTGACCCACCTGCACGACTTCTACCGGGAGGTCGCCCGGGTCGCCCTCACCGCGGCCGGGCCGCACCGGTTCGTCCTCGGCGGCGGGGTGGCGTGGGCGGCCCACGGTCTGGTCACCCGCCCCACCGAGGACGTCGACCTGTTCGCCGACGTGGAGGGGGCGGCCGAGGCGGCGGCGGCGGAGGTGTGCGCCGCGCTGGAACGCGCCGGGTACACCGTCGCGGCGGCCGACCCGGACAGCGACCTCGGTGACCTGTTCGAGGGTTTCGACAGGGACATCCGGGACTTCGTGGTCGGCCGGGACGACAGGCAGATCCGGCTCAGCCTGGCCCGCCTCGACCGGTACCGCTCACCGGTGGTGATGGACCTCGGCCCGGTGATGGACGTCCGCGACCTGGTCGCCAACAAGACCGCCGCCCTGGTCAACCGTCGGGAGGCCCGCGACTACATCGACGTCGCCGCCGCGCTGGCGCAGTACCCGGTCGACGAGCTGCTGACGCTGGCCCGGCAGGTGGACCCGGCCCTGGCCGACGACGACGTCCGGGCCGCCGGCCGCTACCTGGACCGGCTGCCGGACCGGCGGCTCGCCCGCTACGGCCTGGACCCGGCGCAGATCGCGCAGGTCCGCCGCCGGCTGGCCGACTGGCCCCGCTGACCGCCGGACCGGAGCGGGGGCCCCGGCCCGGCGGACGCGGCGGTCACTTGGTGAACCGGCCGCCGGTCACGCCCAGGATCTCCCCGGTGACGTAGCTGGACTCCTGCGAGGCGAAGAAGACGTACGCGGGGGCCAGTTCGGCGGGCTGCCCGGCCCGGCCCAGCGGGGTGTCGGTGCCGAACTTCTCCACCTTCGCCGGCGGCATGGTCGCCGGGATCAGCGGCGTCCAGATCGGGCCGGGCGCGACCGCGTTGACCCGGATGCCCCGGTCGGCGAGCTGCGCGGCGAGCCCCTTGGTGAAGTTGGCGATGCCCGCCTTGGTGGTGGCGTAGTCCAGCAGCGGCGGCGACGGGTCGAACGCCTGGATCGAGGTGGTGTTGATGATCGTCGCGCCCTCCTTCAGGTGCGGCAGGGCGCTGCGGCAGAGCCAGAACATCGCATACAGGTTGGTCTTCATCACCCGGTCGAACTGGTCGGTGCTGATCGCCTCGATGCCGTCGTCCTGGGCCATCTGGTAGGCCGCGTTGTTGACCAGGATGTCCAGCCCGCCGAGGTCGGTCACCGTCCGGTCGACCAGGTCACGGCAGTGCTGCTCGTCGGTCAGGTCGGTCCGCACCGCGACGCCCCGGCGGCCGGCCTCCTCGACCAGCCGCACGGTCTCCCGGGCGTCGGCGTCCTCGTCCTCGTCGAGGTAGGACACGACCACGTCGGCGCCCTCCCGGGCGAACGCGATCGCCACCGCCCGGCCGATGCCCGAGTCACCGCCCGTGATCAGGGCCCGCTTGCCCGCCAGCCGGTCACTGCCCCGGTACGACGTCTCGCCGTGGTCGGGTTCCGGCCCCATCCGGTCGGTCCGGCCGGGCGTCGACTGCTGCTGGGCCGGCTGACCCTCCTGGTGGCCGTACTGGTCGTTCGGGTCCTGCGGGGTGTACTGGTCCTGGCTCACCGTGCGGCTCCCTGCCTGGTTCGGTCCCTTCTGGGTCACTGCTCACCTACCCCGGCGGTTCGGTCGGAAACAACCCGCGCCGGACACCCGACGACGCCGGTGTGTCAGGCAGGTGACCGGTGACGGCGGGATGGCGGAACACCGCGGGCCACTGTGGCAGGAGTGAACGCTGCTCGTTATGGTGCGCAACGGCGCCCACGAGGCGCGTCCATCCCCGTCGAAGGGCACCCCATGACCTCCTCCTCCGGCACCTCGCGCCGCCAGGTGCTGGCCGTCGCCGCCGCCGCGGCGACCGCCCCGCTGATCGCCGGCGCGCCCGCCCGGGCGGCCGAGCGGCAGGGTCCGAAGGGTCCGAAGACCTGGGACCTGACCGTCCTGGGCACCTCGGACACCCACGGCAACGTCTACAACTGGGACTACTACCGCGACGCCGAGTTCGACGACGGCAAGCACAACGACGTCGGCGTCGCCAAGCTCGCCACCCTGGTCAACCAGATCCGCGCCGAGCGCCGGGGCCGGGCGACCCTGGTCCTCGACGCCGGCGACACCATCCAGGGCACCCCGCTGGCCACGTACTACGCCAAGCAGGAGCCGATCACCGTCACCGGCGCGACGCACCCGATGGCCCGCGCGATGAACATCCTGCGGTACGACGCGGTGACGCTGGGCAACCACGAGTTCAACTACGGGCTGCCGCTGTTGGCCACCTGGATCGGCCAGCTGGGCTTCCCGGCGCTGGCCGCGAACGCGGTGAACGCGAGGACCGGCAGGCCGGCGTTCCAGCCGTACGTGCTCAAGCGGGTGCGTCCCGGCGGGCCCGGCTCGCCGACCCTGACGGTGGGCATCCTCGGCCTGACCAACCCCGGCGTGGCCATCTGGGACAGGGGCAACGTCGAGGGCAAGCTGGTCTTCCCGGGCATGGTGGAGACCGCCGCGAAGTGGGTGCCGGTCATGCGGCAACGCGGCGCGGACCTGGTCGTCGTCTCCGCCCACGGCGGCGACAGCGGCACCTCCAGCTACGGCCCGGAGCTGCCCAACGAGAACCCGGTGGCGCTGATCGCCCAGCAGGTCCCCGGCATCGACGCGATCCTGTTCGGCCACGCCCACAACGAGGTGGTGGAGAAGTTCGTCACCAACACCGCCACCGGCGCGCAGGTGCTCACCGCCGAACCGTCCAAGTGGGGCCAGCGGCTGACCCGGATGGACTTCACCCTGACCCGGGAGCGGGGCCGCTGGAAGGTCGTCGCCAAGGGCGCCACCATGCTCAACACCAACACCGTGGTCGAGGACCCGACGGTGCTCGCCGCCGTGCGGGGCCAGCACGCCACGACCGTCGGGTACGTCAACACGGTGGTCGCCCGGTCCGCGCAGGAGCTGTCGGCGGCCGAGTCGCGCTACCGGGACACCCCGATCCTGGACTTCATCAACCACGTGCAGACCGAGGTGGTCACCGCCGCGCTCACCGGCGGCCCGTACGCGGCGCTGCCGGTGCTGTCGATCGCCGCGCCGTTCAGCCGGACCGCCGTCGTCCCGCAGGGTGACGTGCGCATCCGCGACGTCGCCGGGCTGTACGTCTACGACAACACCCTGGAGGCGGTGGTGCTCACCGGCGCCGAGGTGAAGGCGTACCTGGAGTACTCGGCGAAGTACTTCACCACGCTGCCGGTCGGCGCACCTGTCGACCCGGCGACGATCAGCGACCCGGCCGTCCCCGACTACAACTACGACGTGATCTCCGGGCTGGACTACGACGTCGACGTCTCCCGGCCGGTCGGACAGCGGATCACCCGGCTGGTGCTGCCCGGCACCGACACCCCGGCCGCCGCCGACGCGCAGTTCGTGGTCGCGGTGAACAACTACCGGCGCAGCGGCGGCGGGAACTTCCCCGGCATCGTGACCACCCAGGTCTACAACGCGCAGCAGGAGATCCGCCAGCTGCTCATCGACTGGGCGCAGGCCCGGGGCACCATCGACCCGGCCGACTTCTTCGTGCCGAACTGGCGGCTGGTCCGCGCCGGCGTGCCGGTCTTCTGAGCCGCCCGGCCGTCGGTCCCGACGCCGTCCGGCGGGCCCCGGATTCGCCCGTGACCCGTAGTGTGCGCCCGGCATCAAGGCCGGCGGGAGGGGTAAGCGCGCGGGACCGTCGGCGACGAGAGGACGAGACCATGCGCGCGGTACGGATGACCGCCCCCGGGGTGCTCGAACAGGTGGAGGTGCCCACCCCGACGCCCGGCCCCGGTGACGTGCTGGTACGCGTCGGCGCGGTCGGGGCCTGCCACTCCGACCTGCACATCCTCGACGCCCCGCCGGGTGTCTTCCCCACCCCGATCACCCTCGGACACGAGATCGCCGGCACCGTGGACACCCTCGGCGACGGCGTCACCGGCTGGTCCGCCGGGGACCGGGTCGCCGTCTACGGGATCATCGGCTGCGGCACCTGCCGGGGCTGCCTGCGGGGCCGGGAGAACCAGTGCCGCACCGTGCCGGTCGGCGGGATCGGACTCAGCCGCGACGGCGGACTCGCCGAGCACGTGCTGGTGCCCGCCTCCCGGCTGCTGCCCGTCGGCGACCTGGCGGTGACCCAGGCGGCACCGCTGACCGACGCCGGGCTGACCCCGTACCACGCGATCGAGCTGGCCCGGCCGGCGCTGCGGCCCGGGACGTCGGTCGTGGTGATCGGCATCGGCGGGCTGGGGCACATGGCGGTGCAGATCCTCGCCGCCACCACCGCCGTGCGGATCATCGCGGTGGACCGCAACGTCGCCGCCCTCGACCTGGCCACCCGGGTCGGCGCGCACCACGTGGTGCCGGCCGGCCCGGACACCGTCGACCGGATCCGGGAACTGGTCGGCCCGGCACCCGACGGCGCGGACGTGGTCATCGACTGCGTCGGGGTGGACGCCACCCTCACCACCGCCCGCAGCGTCGTCGCCACCGGCGGCCGGCTGCTGCTGGTCGGGCTGGGCGGCGGCACCCTGCCGGTGCGGCCGGTCGCCGACGAGCCGCCCACCGTGCCGCTGGAGACCAGCGTCGAGGTCCCGTTCTGGGGCACCCGGGCCGAACTCCAGGAGGTGATCGCCCTGGGCCGCGCCGGGCTGCTCACCGCCGACGTGCAGACCTTCCCGCTGGACCGCGCCCCCGAGGCGTACGACCTGCTGCGGGCCGGCGAGATCCACGGCCGCGCGGTGATCGTGCCCTGACCGGCTCCGTCGGCCCCGCTGCGGACCGGCGGGTCACCGGCCGGGTGGCACGGCCGGCTGCGGGCCCCGGGCGGGCAGCCGTTGCAGCAGGGCCGCCACGGCCCGCACCGGCATCCGGTCCATGGTCCGGTCGAAGCTCAGCCGGCCCTGGCAGAACCGGACGAACATCGACCAGCCGGCCGGGGTCGCCACGAACGCGTGGCACAGCTCCGGGCGGCGGGCGAACAACGTCAGCATCCGCCGCCCGGCGCGCATCGACGGCACCAGGCGTTCGTGCACGTCGCGGGGGTAGCGGTCCAGCTCACCGGCGGCGACCGCCGCGCCGGCCAGCGTTCCGGAGCGCAGAGCGTAGCTGATCCCCTCCCGGGTCCACGGCTCCAGCAGACCGGCCGCGTCGCCGGCCACCAGCACCCGGCCGTGGCGCAGCGGCGAGTCGTCGACCCGGCACCGGGTCAGGTGCCCGGAGTCGTGCGCGGCGGGCACCTGCGCCAGGCCCAACCGGTCGAGGAAGCCGTGCAGGTAGGCGCGGGTGCGTTCGCCCTCGCCCCGGGCCCCGATCACGCCGACGGTCAACACGTCCCCCTTGGGGAACACCCAGCCGTACGCGCCGGGGAACGGGCCCCAGTCCAGCAGCAGCCGCCCCCGCCAGCGGGCCGCCTGCGCGGGTGACACCGGCAGCTCCCGTTCCAGACCCAGATCCACCTGGCCGTACCGGACACCCACGTGGCGGGCGGTCACCCCGGCGGAACCGTCGGCCCCGATCACCGTCCGGGCGGTCACCGTGGAACCGTCGGCCAGTCGGACGCGTACCGTGTCGGGGTCCTGGTCGAGGGCGCGTACCGCGACACCCTCGCGGACCTCGGCCCCGGCGGACACCGCCGCCGCGCGCAACCTGTCGTCGAACTCGTCGCGGCGCACCATGGTCACCAGCGGGGTGCCGTGCCGGCGGGTGAAGCCCCAGCGGCCGTCGCGGGTGAAGGTGACCCGGTCGACCCGGTCGTGCGCCGGCACCTCGATCCGGCCGGCCACCATCGACAGCGAGGTGCCGATCAGGCCACCCCCGCAGGTCTTGTAGCGGGGGTGCACGGCGCGGTCCAGCACCAGCGTCCGCACGCCGGCCGCGGCGGCCTCCCGGGCGGCGCTGAGCCCGGCCGGCCCGGCGCCGACCACGACGAGATCCCAGATGATCATGCCGTCCAGGGTAGGGCACCGGCCCGTCCGGGGGCGCACACGACCGGCCGTCGGGCAGGCATTGTCGAGCGGCCAGCGGGTAAGCCGCGCCACCCGGACCGCCCGACCGGCCGGCCGGGTCACGGCAAGGAGGGCACCATGCAGCAGGTACGTCTGTCGGAGGCCGAGGTACGTGTCTACGAGGCGGTCAGCGTGCTGGAGACGCGCGGCCAGGTGCCCTACCCCGACCTGATCGCCGAGGAGGCGGGGCTGACCGAGCAGGACGTCCACGCCCCCCTGCGCCAGCTCACCGAGAAGGGCCTGCTGCACCGGGAGGACTCGCCGCTGGCCGGACTGGACTTCGGCCCCCGCTGGTGCGCCCGCCAGCCGACGTGAGCGCCACCGCGCCCCGCCGGGCGGCCGGACCCGACCCCGGTTTGCCGCACCGGTCCCCGGGTAGCGCTCCGACATGCCCGATCACCGGTCCGCGCGGGACCGCCGCGCCACCGACGGTTCCATGACCGGCCCCACCGACGACCGCCGCCGCTGGCAGGCCCTCGGCGTCGGCCTCGTCGCGGCGTTCATGACGCTGCTGGACGTCAGCATCGTCAACGTCGCCGTCCCGTCGATGGAACGGGCGTTGCAGGCCAGCCCGAGCGACCTGCAGTGGGTGCTGTCCGGCTACGCGCTGACCTTCGGACTGGTCCTGGTGCCGGCCGGCCGGTTCGGCGACGCCCGGGGCCGCCGCAACGCCTTCGTGGTCGGGGTCGCCCTGTTCACCCTCACCAGCGCGCTGGCCGGACTGGCCCAGTCCCCGACCTGGCTGGTCGCCGCCCGGCTCCTGCAGGGCGTTGCCGCCGGGGTGGTCAACCCGCAGGTGACCGGCCTGATCCAGCAGCTGTTCCGGGGCGCGGAGCGGGGCCGGGCGTTCGGCCTGCTCGGCGCGACCATCGGTATCTCCACCGCCGTCGGCCCCCTGCTGGGCGGCCTGCTCATCCAGCTCGGCGGGGAGGACCACGGCTGGCGGTGGGTGTTCTTCGTCAACGTCCCCGTCGGGGTGGTCGCGGTGCTGCTCGGCTGGCGGCTGCTGCCCACCCGGGCCGCCGGCCGGCTCGACCGGCACCGGCTCGACCCGGTCGGGGTGCTGCTGCTCGGCGTCGGCGTGACGCTCCTGCTGCTGCCCCTGGTGCAGCGGGAACAGTGGCCCAGCCCGTGGAAGTGGGCGCTGATCCCGGCCGGGCTGGTGGTCCTGGCCGGCTTCGGGTTCTGGGAGCACCGGTACGGGCGCACCCGCACCCCCCTGTTCGACCTGGGGTTGTTCCGGCTGCGGTCGTACACGATCGGCGCGGTGATCGCGCTGATCTACTTCGGCGGCTTCACCGCGATCTTCTTCATCTTCACCCTCTACCTGCAGAACGGCCTCGGCTACCGGGCGCTGACCGCCGGCCTGGCGATCACCCCGTTCGCCCTCGGGTCGGCGCTGGCCGCCGCCCTGGGTGGCCGCCTGGTCACCCGGTTCGGCCGGCCGTTGGTCGGGATCGGGCTGGTCATGGTGCTGATCGGGCTCGGTGGGGTGGTGTTCGTGCTGCGCGGCGACCCGCACGGCTCGGTTCCGCTGCTCACCGCGCTGCCGCTGCTGCTCGCCGGGTTGGGCAGCGGCCTGGTGATCACCCCGAACCAGACGTTGACCCTGTCCGAGGTGCCGGTGCCGCTAGCGGGCAGCGCGGCCGGCATGTTGCAGACCGGCCAGCGGATCGGGTCGGCCGCCGGCATCGCCGCCGTCGGCGCGCTGTTCTTCTCGTCGCTGGCCAGCACCGACGGCCAGTGGGCCGCCGCGTTCCGGCACTCCCTGCTGCTGGCCATGGGCATCGTCGTGTTGGCCCTGGCCGCCGCGGCCACCGACATCGTGCTGAACCACCGCGCCGCGCACCGCCGCTGAGCCTGCCGTCCACCGGCGACACCGACCCCGGGGGAACCGTCGCCGACCGGCCGGCCCCGTCACGGGACCGGCCGGTCGGGATTCGGGTCACCAGAGCTGCTGGACGATGTCCGCCGCCTGCTGCTCCCACTGGGCGTACGCGTACGGGTAGGCCGAGACCTGGACGGTCTGCGCGGCGGTGGTCAGCGGCAGGTCCCGCCAGCCGTGCACGTTCTTCAACGCGTCGAAGAACGCCCGGGAGGCGTACCGCGGGTCGGTGACCTGCTCGGGCGTGCCCCAACCCGACGAGGGACGCTGCTGGAACAGGCCCTGCGAGTCGTGGTCGTTGTACGCGCCGAGGTGCCCCAGGTTGTACAGCTTCGACTCCTGCAACGAGGTGGCCACGCCGATCACCGCGCCACGCTCGCCCACGCCGCTGCGCTTGGCCTCGGCGATGATCTCCTTGGCGTTGGCGAGCTGCGCGTCGTCGAGCGGGACGCGGGACTGGGCACCCTCGACGCCGCGCGGCACGAGATCGTCGGTGCTCGGCTTGCCGGCCGGCACCTCGGTGGTGGGGCTGCCGGTGGTCAGACCGGACTCGACGGTGACACCCTGCCGGCCCTTGCCGGTGGCCAGGTCGATCGCGGCGCGGGCACCCTCGTGGGGCCCGCTGGTGACGGGAGCGGCCACGGCGGCCGGCCCGAACGCCAGGCCGCCGAGGGCGGCGACGCCGGCGATGCTCAGTGCGGTCCTGCGGTCCTTCGCGATGGCCGGGAGCCATCGAGTGAAGTCCAGCTTCACGATGGTTGCCCTTTCGATCGTGGCGACGCGCTCCGGGGTGAGCGGGCCTCGGGGGAACTGCCACGCCGGCCGGGTGTGTGACCGGCGGTACGGGGTACACAACCCACCGCCCCTGTCGGTCATTCCGGAAATGCGCACGCCACGTCGGGCTGTGACCCGGGTCACCGGCAGGCCACACCTCGGGGTTTCATAACGGATGAATCGCTCAAACGACGCGGCAGCGTCCGGCGGGCGTGCCCCCGGTCAGGAGGGCGCAGCCGGGCGACGGCAGGTCCCCGGGCGGACGGCTCGCGCCGGCGTCAGGCGTCGGTGCCGAAGCCGTCGGTGGTGGACCGCTCGTCGAGGTCCCGCAACTCCTGGAACACGGTGAGGTGAAGGCCCGCGGGCGCGTCGAGGCGGGAGTTCAGCGAGTGCCAGGGGGTGACGGTGGGCGGGGCGATCTCGGTGGCCCCGGCGGCGACGAGCCGGCCCATCACGGCGGCGGCGTCGTCCACCTCGAACGCCAGCCGTAGCCTCGGGGCCACCTGACGGCCCACCTCGACGTCGTCGATCATCCGCTTCTGCGCCGGATTGGCGATCTCCAGGGTCGCCCGGCCCGCCTCCAGGATCACCACCCGGGCCTCCCCGGCACCGGAGTACGCGGCCTGCTCGGGCAGGCCCAGGGCGTCCCGGAAGAAGGCCACCGCCGCGTCGTAGTCCTCGGCCTCCACCACCAGGCGCAGCTGTCGTACGCCCGGGGGGCGCTCGTCGTCGGTCACCCGGCCGATCCTAGGCCGCAGCCGGCCGGGCGGCACCCGCCGCCCGGCCGGCTGCGGTTCACTGCCCGCGCGCCAGCCACTCCTGCAGGTACGGGGCCTCCGCGCCGACTGTGGTGTCGTCGCCGTGCCCGGTGTGCACCACCGTGTCCGCCGGCAGGGTGAGCAGCCGGGTCCGGATCGACTCGACGATCGTGGCGAAGTCGCTGTACGACCGGCCGGTCGCCCCCGGCCCGCCGGCGAACAGGGTGTCCCCGGTGAACACCGCCCCCAGCGCCGGGGCGTGGAAGCTGCACGCGCCGGGGCTGTGCCCGGGGGTGTGCAGCACCCGCAGGACGGTGTCCCCGACGGTGATCTCCTGCCCGTCGGTCAGCTCCCCGTCGGGGGCCAGCCCGGGGTGCACCAGGTCCCACAGCACCCGGTCGGCGGGGTGCAGCAGGATCGGCGCGCCGGTGGCCTTCGCCAGTTCCGGGGCGACCCGGACATGGTCGTCGTGGGCGTGGGTGGCGAGGATCGCCACCACCCGGCGGTCACCGACGACCCGGCGGATCGCGGCCACGTCGTGCGGGGCGTCGAGCACCACGCACTCGGTGTCGTCGCCGACGACCCAGACGTTGTTGTCGACGTCGAAGGTCTGCCCGTCGAGGGAGAACGTGCCGGAGGTGACGGTGTGGTCGACCCGGGTGGTCACGGGAACACCACCACCGACCGCAGCACGTCGCCGTGGTGCATCCGGCGGAACGCCTCCTCCACCTGGTCCAGGGCGACCTCCTCGGTGACGAAGGCGTCCAGGTCGAGGCGGCCCTGCAGGTAGAGCTGGGTGAGCAGCGGGAAGTCCCGGCTGGGCAGGCAGTCGCCGTACCAGCTCGACTTCAGCGCGCCGCCCCGGCCGAAGACGTCCAGCAGCGGCAGGTCGACTGTCATCTCCGGGGTGGGCACCCCGACCAGCACGACGGTGCCGGCGAGGTCCCGGGCGTAGAACGCCTGCTTCCAGGTCTCCGGCCGGCCCACCGCGTCGATCACCACGTCCGCGCCGAACCCGCCGGTGGCGGCCCGGATCGCCGCGACGGCGTCCTCGGCGGAGGCGTCGACGGTGTGGGTGGCGCCGAACCTGCGCGCCCAGTCGAGCTTACGACCGTCGGTGTCCACCGCGACGATCGTGGTCGCGCCGGCCAGGACGGCCCCGGCGACCGCCGCGTCGCCGACCCCGCCGCAGCCGATGACGGCCACCGAGTCCCCCCGGGTGACCTGGCCGGTGTTCATCGCCGCGCCGAGGCCGGCCATCACCCCGCAGCCGAGCAGCCCGACGGCGGCGGGCCGGGCCGCCGGGTCGACCCTGGTGCACTGGCCGGCGTGGACCAGGGTCTTCTCGGCGAACGCGCCGATGCCCAGGGCGGGGGTCAGCTCGGTGCCGTCGGTGAGGGTCATCTTCCGGGCGGCGTTGTGGGTGTTGAAGCAGTACCACGGCCGGCCCCGGCGGCAGGCCCGACACTCGCCGCAGACGGCACGCCAGTTGAGCACCACGAAGTCGCCGGGGGCGACGTCGGTGACGCCCTCGCCCACCTGTTCCACCACCCCGGCCGCCTCGTGGCCGAGCAGGAACGGGTAGTCGTCGTTGATGCCGCCCTCGCGGTAGTGCAGGTCGGTGTGGCAGACCCCGCAGGACTGCACCCGCACCACCGCCTCGCCGGGCCCCGGGTCGGGCACCACGATGGTGGTGACCTCGACCGGAGCGCCCTTGCTCCGTGAAATGACGCCCCGGACTTCCTGGCTCACGCTGTGTCCTCCCTGCCTGCCGGCAGCACCGCCGGATGGGTCCCGCTCACCGCCGAACCTACCGCGATCATGCCGCCCGACCCATCGGTCCGCCGGACCCGCCGCCCGCCGGTCGCTCACCCGCACCGTCGGCCGGCTCCCCCGGCGGTACGCACACCGTCACCTCCGGCGTCGCCACCGGCCCGGCGTCGGTGGCCCGCGCGTGTCGCCGCCGGGCGGCGTTGCGGTACCGCAGCACCTGCACCGCCCCCACCGCCCAGAGCAGGTACTGCACGGCGAACGCCCAGCGGAACGCCGACAGCGGCGGGGCCGACGCGCCGGCCGGGGTGGTCAGGTCCAGCACCACCCCGATCGCCAGCACCAGCACGATCGAGGCGACGAACCCACCGACGTTGACGATGCCGGTGGCGCTGCCGATGCGGTGCACCGGGTTGAAGGTGCGGGCGTAGTCGAACCCGATCACCGCGCCGGGGCCGCCCAGGGCCAGCACCAGCACCAGCACCACCAGCAGCCAGTGCGGCGACCGGCCCGGCCAGGCCAGCACCACCGCCCAGACCACGGCGCTGGCCCCGGTGACCACGAGGACCAGCGCCGACCTGTGGAACGGGTGCCGGGCGCACAGGTGGGCGACCACCGGCCCGGCCAGTAACGTCCCGATCGTCATCAGGCTGAGCAGGGACGCGGCGACCGTCGGCGGCAGCCCCTGCCCCTGCACCAGGAACGGGTAACCCCACAGCAGCGCGAAGACGGCCCCCGAGAACTGGGCGACGAAGTGCGTCCACAGGCCCAGCCGGGTGCCCGGCTGGGCCCAGGCGGCGGCGAGTTCCCGCCGCACGGTGGACAGGGCGGGGGTGACGGCGACGTCCGGGCCGACGTGCGGGGCGTCCCGGACGGCGACGAGCACCAGCAGCATCGTCGTCGCCCCCAGCCCGGCGGCGACCAGGAACGCCGGAGTCCAGCCGGCCCGGTGCAGCAGCGCCACCAGCGGCACCGCGGCGAGGATCGCACCGAGCTGACCGACGGTGCCGGTGAGCTGCACCAGCAGCGGGTTGCGGCGGCCCGGGAACCAGAACGCGACGATCCGCAGCACACTGATGAAGGTCATCGCGTCGCCGAGACCCACCAGCACCCGGGCGGCGACGGCGAGCCGGACGTCGGTGGCGACGGCGAAGCAGAGCTGCCCGGTGACCATCAGCGTCCCGCCGGCCAGCAGCAGCCGGCGTGAGCCGTACCGGTCCAGCAGCACGCCGACCGGGATCTGCATGGCCGCGTACACGGCGAGCTGGGCGACCGAGAAGACGGCCAGCGCGGAGGCGTTGATGGCGAACCGGTGGGTGGCCTCCACCCCGGTCACCCCGAGGGAGCTGCGGTGGAACACCGCCGCCAGGTAGGCGGTGACGGCCACCGCCCAGACCACGGTGGCCCGCCGGACGGTGGGCGCGGTAACGACGCTCACCGGTGCGCCGGGCCGGTGTCCGCCACGCCGGCGCGGTCGACGCGCCCGCCGTACCGGGCCGGGAAGCGGCTGGTCGGCGACGTGCTCCGGCACCGGGACATCAGCGTACGGCTATCCGTCATACCACCATGGTGCGTCGATGCCGGGACGGCCGGCGATGACGGGTGCGACGCCGGTGGCCCGCGCCACTGTCCGGACGGACCCGGCGCGACGGCGCGACGCCGGGCGGGCTGGCAGGGGCGATCACCGCGACCGATCGACCCCGGCACGTGGGGTGACCGGACGGCTGGGCACAATCGACGCATGTCTCCCCGCCGGTGGCTGCTCGCCGATCAACTCGGGCCGCACTTCCTGGACGACGACCGGCAACCGGTGCTGCTGGTCGAGGTCACCGACCTGTTCCGGCGTCGGCGGCTGCACCGGCAGAAGGCACACCTGATCCTCAGCGCGTTGCGCCACCGCGCCGCCGAACTCGGCGACCGGGCGGTGCTGCTGCGCACCGCGACGTTCCGGGAGGCCCTGGCGGCCGTCGACGGCCCGGTCGAGGTCTGCCACCCGAGCACCCGGGCGACCCGGGACTTCGTCCGGTCCGTGCCGGGGCTGACGGTGCTGCCGCCCCGGGGATTCGTCACCGACCGGGCCGACTTCGCCGACTGGGCGGACCGGCCCCGCCGGGGGCCCCTGCGGATGGTCGACTTCTACCGCTACGCCAAGCGCCGCCACGGCGTGCTCACCGGCCCCGGTCCGGCCGACCGTGGCCGCGGCGTCCCGGGCGGACGCACCCTGGACGTGCCGCCCCCACCGCCGATCGTCGAGGACGACATCGACGCCGAGGTGCGGGCCGACCTGGACCGGTGGGAACGCGACGGGGTGCGGTTCGTCGGCCGGGACGCCCCCCGCTCGCACCCGGCCACCGCCGCCGAGGCCGAGGACCGGCTGACGCACTTCCTGCGGTACCGGCTGCCCGCGTTCGGCCGCTACGGCGACGTGATGAGCGCCGAGGACCCGGTGCTGGCGCACGGCATGCTCTCCGCCGCGTTCAACCTCGGGCTGCTCGACCCGGCGACGGCCGTGTCCCGGGCGGAGGCGGTGTGGCGGTCGGGCGACGCCCCGCTGGCCTCGGTGGAGGCGTTCGTGCGGGGGGTGCTCGGGTGGCGGGAGTTCCTCTGGCAGCTCTACTGGTACGTCGACCCGCCCTACCGGGGCACCGGTTGGCTGGCCGCGACCGAACCGCTGCCGCAGTGGTTCGAGGACCTCGACGCCGACGCGGTGGAGGCCCGTTGCCTGGCCGACGTGCTCGCCGGGGTGCGGGACCGGGCCTGGGCGCACCACGCCCAGCGACTGCTGGTGCTCGGCAACCACGCGTTGCAGCGCGGCTGGCGGCCGACCGAACTGGCCGACTGGTTCCAGCGCAGCTTCGTCGACGGCGCCGAATGGGTGATGAACACGACGGTGCTCGGCATGAGCCAGTACGCCGACCTGGCCCGGGTGGACACCCGACCGTACGCCGTGGACGGCCGCTACATCGACGAGATCAGCGACTACTGCACCGGCTGCCGCTACCAGCCGGACCGGGAACTCGGCGACCTCGCCTGCCCGTACACCGGGGGATTCGCGGCGTTCCTGCACCGCAACCGGGAACGGCTGGTCGGTGACCCACGGCTCGCGGCGGAACTGGCCGCCCGTGACGACCCGGAGCGCCGGGAGGCGGTGCTGGCGCAGGAGGAGAAGCGGGGCAGCAACCCGCCCTGACCTGTGCTCCTCCCCCGCCGCCACCGTCGGGGGCGGCGGTCGTCGCTTCGGGGGGCGTCGCGCCTCGGCCGTGGTCAGGCGACCTCACCGGCGGGTAGTTCCGCCGGCACCGGGGCCGTCACCCGGGCGGTCGACCCGGACCGTGCACCCGGACCACCGGCGATCCGGACCCCGGCGGCGACCAGCCGGACGTACGAACCGGGCGCGACCCGGGCCAGCAGGTCGGGCAGCTTCGCCGACCAGCCGATCAGCACCCGGCCGCGCCGACGTTCGACCCCGCGCAGGATCACCTCGGCGGCCCGCCCGGGCGGGATGGACAGCAGCTTCTCGAACTGCCGCCGTGCCGCGTCGAACTCCTCGCGGGGCACGCCGCTGCCGACCCGGGCGTTGCGGGCGATGCTGGTTGCGATGCCGCCGGGGTGCACCGACGTCACCCCGATGCCGTCGACGGCCAACTCGTGCCGCAGCGCCTCGGTGAAGCCCCGGATGGCGAACTTGCTGGCCGCGTAGGCGGCCTGCCCCGCCGGGGCGATCAGCCCGAACAGGCTGGACACGTTGACCAGGTGCGCGCCGGGTTCGGCCCGCAACGCCGGCAGCAGGGCGTGGGTGAGCTGCACCGGGGCCCGGAAGTTGATGTCGACGACCCAGTGGAACTCGTCCATGGTGACCTGGTCGAACCGGCCGCCGAGGGCCACCCCGGCGTTGTTGACCAGCAACCGGAGCCGAGGATGCCGGGCCCTGATCTCCTCGGCCACCCGGGCGGTGGTGCACAGGTCGGCCAGGTCGACCAGGTGGGTGTCGACCCGACGCCCGGGATGCGCGGCCCGGACCGCGGCGGCCACCGCGTCGAGCCGGTCGCCGTCGCGGTCGAGCAGGACCAGGTCGCTGCCGCGTCGGGCCAGCCCGTGGGCGAGGGCCTCGCCGATTCCGCTGGCGGCACCGGTGACCACGGCGGTCCCGGCCGTGAAGTCGAAGTTGCGCACGCGGCCTCCTTGCTGCGGGAAAGGGACGATCCAACGATGGGGCGGGCTTCAGCCGACCGGGGTGTCGGCGGTCGCCCGGGAGAAACGGACCCCCTCGTCGACGAGCCGGCCGTGTTTCATCAGCACGACGTCGCGGGGATAGTTCTGGTGCAGCCGCCACGGTGCGCGGGCACCCTGCCTGGGCAGCGTGTCCACACTGCGCAGCACGTACCCGGACCGCAGGTCGATCAGCGGCGACAGGTCACCGTCGGCAGGTGGGACCGGGGTGACGACCTGCTGGCCGGTGGCGTCCAGGTGGCGCAGCAGCCGACACACGTAGGTGGCGACCAGATCGGCCTTCAACGTCCACGAGGCGTTGGTGTAGCCGATGGTCAACGCGAAGTTCGGCACCCCGGAGAGCATCATCCCCTTGTACGCCACCGTCGCGCCGAGGTCGACGTCGACGCCGTCGACGGTGAGGGTCATCCCACCGAGGGCGAGCAGCCGCAGCCCGGTGGCGGTGACCACGATGTCGGCGGGTAGTTCCACCCCTGAGCCGAGCCGGACACCGCCCGGGGTGAACGCCTCGACGGTGTCGGTGACCACCGAGGCCCGACCGGCGGACAGAGCCTCGAACAGGTCACCGTCGGGTGCCACGCACAGCCGCTGGTCCCACGGGTCGTACCGGGGCGAGAAGTGCCTGTCCACGTCGTACCCGGCGGGCAGCCGGCCCTTCGCCGCGCGCCGCAGGAACGCCCGCACCATCCGGGGCGCACGTCGGCTGAGCTGGTAGGTGACGGTGCCGGACAGCACGTTCTTGGCGCGTACCAGCCGGTGGGCGGCGCGGGCGGGCAGCCGGCGGCGCAGCACGTCGGCCAGCCGGTCCCGGGCCGGCAACGCGATCACGTACGTGGGGGAACGCTGGAGCATGGTGACGTGCCCGGCCCGCCGCGCCAGCGCCGGCACCAGGGTCACCGCAGTGGCCCCGCTGCCGATCACCACCACCCGCCGGCCGGTGTGGTCGAGGTCGTCGGGCCAGTGCTGCGGGTGCACCAGCCGCCCGGTGTACCGCCCGACGTCGGGGAAGTCGGGGGTGTAGCCGGCGTCGTACCGGTAGTACCCGGTGCAGGAGAAGAGGAAATCACAGGTCAGGACGATGTCCTCGGCGGTGTCGTCGCGGTGCACGTGGACCGTCCAACGGGCGGTGGTGCTGTCCCACTCGGCACGGCGTACCCGGTGGCGGAACCGGATGTGCTCCTCGACGCCGTACTCCCGGGCGGTCTGGCGGACGTAGCGCAGGATGGTGTCGCCGTCGGCGATGGCCTGCGGCGCGGTCCACGGCCGGAACGCGTAGCCGAGGGTGAACATGTCCGAGTCGGAGCGGATGCCGGGGTAGCGGAACAGGTCCCAGGTGCCGCCGACCGCGTCCCGCGCCTCGACCACCGCGTACGTCTTGTCGGGGCAGCTGCGCCGCAGGTGGCAGGCCGCACCGACACCGGACAGCCCCGCGCCGACGATGAGCACGTCGACGTGGTCGGTGGCCATCGCATCTCCCGGGTCCGAGGCGGTGACCGGACCCTATCCCACCCTCCCGGGGCGACGGGTGCCGCTGACTCCCGTCCGGCCGGGCTGCCCGGCGCTACCACCGCCCCCGATCGGCGGGCGGGACCCTCCCCGATCGGCGGACCGCGACCCGGCGGACAATGCCCGGGGCGGCCCGGCCCGGACGCGGGGCCGGCGACGACCACCCGGACGAGGGAGACGACGGACAGCATGGCGGAAACCAGCGGGCTGCGGGCCGACTGCGCCCGTTGCGTCGGGTTGTGCTGCGTCGCTCCGGCGTTCGCCGCCTCCGCCGACTTCGCCCGGGACAAGCCCGCCGGCCGCGCCTGCCACCACCTGCGCGCCGACTCCCGCTGCGGCATCCACGACGAGCTGCGCGACCGTGGCTACCCCGGCTGCGTCGTGTTCGACTGCTTCGGCGCCGGCCAGCGGGTCAGCCAGGTCACCTTCGGTGGCCGGGACTGGCGGACCGACCCGGCCACCGCCGCCGGCATGTTCGCCGCGTTCACCGTCACCCGACCCCTGCACGAACTGCTCTGGTATCTCACCGAGGCGCTCACCCTCACCCCCGCCGGCCCGCTGCACGACGAGCTGCGCGCCGCCCGCGACGCCACCGACGCGCTGGCCGGCGGCACCGGGCAGGAGCTGGCCACGGTCGACGTGGACGCCCACCGCGACCGGGTGAACCCGCTGCTCGCGGCGGCCAGCGAAGCCGCCCGTGCCGGCACCGGCGGGGCCGACCGGCGGGGCGCGCTGCTGCTCGGCGCGGACCTGCGGAGCGCGGACCTGGTCGGTGCGAACCTGCGCGGCGCCCGGCTGCTCGGCGCGGACCTGCGTGGGGCGGACCTGCGCCGGGCCGACGTCACCGGTGCCGACCTGCGCGGCGCGGACCTGCGCGGGGCCGACCTGTCCGACACCCTGTTCCTGCACCAGTCCCAGCTCGAGGCGGCCCGGGGTGACCGGCACACCACCCTGCCCGCACGGCTGCGCCGCCCCGTGCACTGGACCACGGTGGTGTCGCCCGCCCCGGCCCGCCGGCCCCGCCGCTGACGGCCCCACGCGGGTGGGTTTGCCGGGCGGCAGGGCGGGCAGGTAGGTCGGCATGACGGAACAACCACGCACCGACCGGGCCGACACCGACGAGCCGAACGGCGTGCCGGCGTACGAGGCGTCGCTGCGCCCGCCGGGCGAGTCGCTGGGCGACGGCGGGGACACCGGCGACGACTTCGCCTACCTGCCCGCCGAGGAACACCGGTCGGCCCGGGAGACCAGCCGCGCCGGCTACGACGTGGCCGCGGTCACCGGTGCGGGTGACCCCGCCGAGGAGGAGGCCGCCCACCCGCCCACCGAGTAGCGCGCCGCCACCGGCGCGGTCGCGGCGACGTGGTGGGCGTCGGCGCGCGGGGACCACGGTCAGCGAGAGACGCCCACCGCCGCCCGCGCCTGCGTCATCCCCCGGTTGGCCAGCGCGTCGGCGCGCTCGTTCTCCGGGTGGCCGTTGTGCCCCTTCACCCAGCGCCAGCTCACCTCGTGCCGGGCACAGGCCACCTCCAGCCGCTGCCACAGGTCGGCGTTCTTCACCGGCTGCTTGGCCGCGGTACGCCACCCGTTACGCTTCCACGACGCCAGCCAGCTGGTGATGCCGTTGCGCACGTACGTGCTGTCGGTGTGCAGCCGCACCGTGGCCGGCCGGGTCAGTGCCTCCAACGCCTCGATCGCCGCGGTCAGCTCCATCCGGTTGTTGGTGGTCGGGGTGGCCTCGCCACCGCACAGCTCCCGCTCGTGCCCGCCGTAGCGCAGCAGCACACCCCAACCCCCCGGCCCCGGGTTGCCACTGCACGCCCCGTCGGTCCAGATCTCCACGACCCCGTCCACCATGCCGCCGAACCTACCGGCACCCCACCAGAGCCCCGCCGCAGGGACACGGACGGGCCCCGACGGCACCGGCCGGGAACCCAGCGGCGGCCCCGGACCGGCTCTGGCAGAGTCGGCGACCGTGACCGACGACGGGGACGCCCTACGGGCCGAGGTACGCCAGACCGTGCACACGCTCGTCGACTCCGGCCGGGAGGCGGGCGTGCAGGTGGCGGCCTACCGGCACGGCCGGCTGATCGTCGACGAGACCGCCGGGACCGCCGACACCGCCACCGGCCGGCCGCTCACCGCCGACACCCCGATCTTCAGCGTCTCCACCGGCAAGGGCCTGACCAGCAGCGTCGTGCACGTCCTCGCCGAAGCGGGCCGGCTCGACTACGACCTGCGCGTCGCCGACGTCTGGCCGGAGTTCGCCCGGCACGGCAAGCACACCGTCACCCTGCGGCACGTGCTCACCCACACCGCCGGGGTGCCGGACCTGCCCGCCGACGTCACCCCGGCCGACTTCACCGACTGGGACCGGATGTGCGCGCTGGTCGCCGACGCGGTGCCCCGCTGGGCACCCGGTGAACGGATCGCCTACCACGCGTGGACGTACGGCTGGCTGGTCGGCGAGGTCGTCCGCCGGGTCACCGGCCGGACGGTCTCCACCGTGCTCGCCGAGGACATCGCCGCCCCGCTGGGCGTCACCGGGGAACTGCTCCTCGGGGTGCCCGATGCCGACGTGCCCCGGCTGGCCGTCCTGGAGGACAACGGCCTGGCCGACCTGATGACGTTCGCCTCCACCCACCTGCCGCACTTCGACGCCGTCGCCCCACCGGCCGTCCGCCCCGACGCCACCATCGGCAGCCGACCCGACGTGCTATGCGCCGACGTGCCTGCCGTGGGCACCCTCACCGCCCGCGCCGCCGCCCGGCTCTACGCCGCGCTCATCGGCGACGTCGACGGGGTACGCCTGATCTCCGCCGACCGGCTGCGCCAAGTCGGCACCGTCGCCGTCCGGGGCGTCGAATGGGTGTTCGGGCAGGAGACGGCGTTCGGCCTCGGCTACACCATCGGTGACGACGGCTCGTTCGGCACCTCCGGCAGCGGCGGCAGCCTCGCCTACGCGTACCCGGAGCTGGGCCTGTCGGTGGCGGCGACCCGCAACCGGCTCGGCGCGAACGACGGCGACCCGATGGAGGGCCTGCGGACGCTGATCCGCGACAGGGTCCGGGCCGCCCGCTGACCGACGCCGCTCAGCGTCGGATCAGCCGGGCGCGCAGCCGGCCCACCGCGTCACCGACCACCGCCGAGGTCATCGGCAGCAGCGGACTCGACCGCATCAGGGCCACGTCCTCCGCCGGTCCGGTCGCGCCGTCGAGGAACCGCAGCACCCGCGACGCCGGGTTCCGGTCGAACAGCCGGTCGAAGAACTCCGGCCCACCCACCACCCCGGAATCCCACGCCCGCAGCGCCACCGCGTCCATCCACCGGTGCCGCCTCGGGTACGCCGGCCGGGGCACCGGCGGACGGCCGGCGGCGAGCGCGGTGGCGACCTGACCGGCCTGCCGGTGCATCGCCGAGAAGGTGAACCCGGTCGACGGGCGGGTCGCCCCACCGGCGGTGCCCAGGCGCACCACCCGGGGCGACGGGCGGCCGTCGAACGGCGCGTCGGTCATCGGGATCACCCCGTCCTCCACCTCCCGCACGGTCAACGCGGCCAGGTCCAGCCCGAGCAGCCCCGCGTAGCCGCGCAGGCCCGCGTCGTAGCCCGCGTCGGTGAGCACCGCCGGGGAGAACTCGGTGTACTCGACAAGCGCGTACCGGTCGCTGACCGGCAACACGTAGCCGAACGACACCCCCCGGGCCGGCTGCGGGGTGCGGAAGTCCATCAGCACCGCCCGCCCCGGGTCGAACACCGGCGTCGACGACTCCAACCACCAGCCCCGGAAGTGCTGCAACCAGGCCGTGCGGCCGGGCCGGCGGGGTGGGCGGGGGCGCGAGTCGAGCACCCAACCGGCGCGCAGCACCGCCCGGCCCTCGGTGTCGCGTACCGTCACCGCCGTGCCGTCGTCGTCGAGCGCGCCCACCGCCACGTCGTAGCGGGCCGCGCCGAGCCGCCGTTCCGCCTCGGCGGCCCGCGCGTAGACCGGGGCGGAACGCAGCATCGCGTACCGCAGCGGGGTCAGCTCCAGCATCCGGGTGGCCGCCGGGGTGGTCACCTCCACCCGCGGCCAGCTGGCGCTGAGCATCGGCTCCAGATCACCCCCCGGGGCGCCCCAGAACGCCCAGGTGCGGTCCTGGCCGCGCTTGCGCACCGGGTCCACCACGGCGACCCGCAACCCCGGCAGTTCGTGCCGGGCCAGCGCGGCGAGCACCAGCGAACCGGCCCCACCACCACCGACGACGGCCAGGTCGACCTCGCGCACACCCACCCGGCCACGCTGTCACACCACCGCCTGCCGGCCGCACCGACCCCACCACCGGCCTGCCGGGGCGGACAGCAGGCGGGGTGGGGTCGGGTAGCCTGCCGCCCCATGAGCCCGCCCGCCAACGCCCTCACCGCCCGCTGGGCGGCCCGCCTGGACGACCGGCAGACCGTCCTGTCCGGCGTCGGGGCGTACCCGCTGCTCGCGCTGCTCGCCCGGTACGCCACCGGCCCGGCCCGCGCCGAACTGCACGCCGTCGCCCCCACCCCGGCCACCCCTGTCGACTCCCCCACCACCCGTCTCGCGGCGGGCTTCTGGTCCCGCGCCGGGCTGCCCCTGGGCCGCCGCTGGCTGACCGAGGTGGACGCCTCGACCCGGGGCGAGCTGACCGGCGACCCGGCCGTCGACCAGCCGCGCCTCGACCGGTGGGCGCACGACCACACCGACGGCCTGATCCCCCGGATGCCCGTCCCGGTCGGGCCGGGCACCGCGCTGGTGCTGGCCACCGCGCTGAGCGTGCTGGTCGACTGGGCCACCCCGTTCCGCCCGGCCCCCTACCGGCCGGTCACCGGGCCGTGGCAGGGCCGCACCCTCGCCGGGCTGCACCGGGGCGGCGGCGACCCGGCGGCGCTGCGGGTCGCCGACACCGCCGCCGGCCCGGTCAGCCTGCTCACCGTCGCCGGGAACGCCGACGTCGACGTGCTGCTCGCCCTCGGCCCGGACGGGCAACCCGCCGCCCGGGTGCTCCCGGCCGCGATCGGGGCGCTCGACCACCCCGCGATCCTGCCCGCACCGGCCGGACCCGGCGTCACCGAGGACACCGTCGACGGGCACGACGACCGGCCGGAGCTGCTCGTGCGTACCGTCGGGTTCACGGTGACCGGCGAGCACGACCTGCTCGACCACGCCGACCTGTTCGGCCTCGCCACCGCCGCCCGCGACGGCGACCACTTCCCCGACATCAGCCCCCGGCTGTCGGTCTCCGACGCCCGGCAGAGCGCCCGGGCCGAGTTCAGCGCCACCGGCCTGCGGGCCGCCGCCGTCACCGCCCTGGCCATGCGGGCCGGCGGCGCGGCACCGCGCGCCACCGTCCGGCGACGACGGGTACGCCTCGACGTCGACAGGCCGTTCGGCTTCCTCGCCGTGCACCGCCCCACCGGCCTGGTGCTGGTCGCCGGCTGGGTGACCGACCCGACGCCGGCCTGACCCCGGGCCGGCCGGCGACGGCGCGTCCACGGGCGGTTGTGGGAAATCGTCAGCGGGGTGGGTCACACCCCCTAAGGCATCCTAGGAGGCTGGGGTGTCGGGTGGCGCGGCTGTCCCCGGCGTCCCGGCAATTCCGCCGCTCTCCGGCGGAGGGGAGAACACGTGACGGCAACGAAGATTTCTCATTTACCCCGGTAGGAGGGGCCATCCCTCCTAGGGTTGGGCACACCGGTGCTAGTTACGGAGTTGGCCACCCGAACGACGTCCCACGCAGACAGCGGACGAAAAGTGAGGGAAGACGCGTATGAAGGCACAGAAGATCCTCGTATCGGCGGCGCTCGGCGTGGGCCTCGGCACGCTCCTGCTCCCGGCCGCCGCACTCGCGGACACCACGGTGTCGCCGGCCACCACGCCGGTCGGCGGGACGGTCGTGCTCACCGCGACGACCTGCAACCCGAAGGCGGGTGACGTGATCTTCCACGTGACCGGCCCGGACCGGGACCAGAACGTCCGCTCCACCACCGCCGCGGCCGGCGGCGGGCTGAGCGCCGAACTCTTCACCGCCGGATTCACCCTGGGCACCTACACCGTGGCCGCCACCTGCGGCGACGGCAGCTCCGCCGGCAGCGCCACCTTCACCGTCACACCGATCGGCGCGGCACCCGCCGGGGCCGGCGGCGACGCCGGCGACACCGGCCTGCTGGCGGCCGGAGGCGCCCTCGCCGGGGCCGCCGCGCTCGGCGCCACCGTGCTGCTGCGCCGCCGACGCCGGGCGGCGGCGGACGCCATCGCCTGACCAACGGCAGGCGTCGGTCGACGACGCGCCACACCATCCCTGGGGACGGGTGCCCGCACCGAACCGGTACGGGCACCCCGACCACATCGGACGTCGGGGAGGACGGGCGATGGGCGTACGCGAGTGGGCGGGCCGGACCCGCGCCGCCGTCACCGCGGTCACGGTCAGCGGCACCGCCGGGATCGCGCTGATCGCCGCCGGGCTGACCCTCGGACCGGTCGGACCACCCCAGCCGAGCATCGACGTCAGCGGCGGCGGCACCAGCCGCTCCCCGGTCCCGGCGCTGCCCCGCTCCACCCCGGTCCGCATCGACATCCCGGCCATCGGCGTGCACGCCGACCTGGTGCCGGTGGCCGGCGACCCGAACGGCACCCTCGAGGTGCCGCCGCTGGACCGGCCCACCGTCGCCGGCTGGTACCGGCCCGGGGCCAGCCCCGGCGAGGCGGGCAACGCCGTCGTCGTCGGGCACGTCGACACCCGCGACGGGCCGGCGGTCTTCTTCGACCTGGGGCGGCTGCGCCCCGGCGACACCGTCCGGATCACCCGCGCCGACGGGCGGGTGGTGCGGTTCGCGGTCGACGGGGTCGGGGCGTACCCGAAGCGGAACTTCCCCACCACGCTGGTCTACGGGCCGGGCGGACCGGGACCGACGCTGCGTCTGGTCACCTGTGGAGGACGGTTCGACGAACGGTCCCGCGACTACTCCGACAACGTCGTCGTACGGGCCACCGCCGTCGGCTGACCCGCCCCCGCCCGGTGTCGTGCCGACCCACTACGGTGGGCCGGCGGACGGGCGGCGAGGCGGAGGTACCCGGTGGAGCGGCGAGCGCTGACGACCCTGCTCGGGCCCCGGCTCGGCACCCTGGTCGGCCGGCTGCGCCGACCCTCCGGCGCGACGCCCGACCGCCCCGCCCGACGGGCCAACCCGGACGCCGTGGTCGACTGCGCCGTCTACGTCAACGGTCGCCGGGAGACCGGCCGGCCGCACTACGCCGACGCGTACGCCCGTTCCCGGCGCAGCCGCAACGCCTTCGTCTGGTTGGGCCTGCACGACCCGGGCGCGGCGGTGCTCGCCGCCGTCGGCCAGGTCTTCGGCCTCGACGAGCTGACCGTGGCGCAGGCGCTCGCCGACGGGCACCGCCCCACCGTGCAGCGGCACGGCCCGGTCACCCTGCTGGTGCTGCGCACCGCCGCCTACGTCGCCCAGGGGGAGCTGACCGCGACCTCCGACGTGGTGGACACCGGCGACGTGATGGTGCTGCTGGGCGACCGGTTCGTGGTCACCGTCCGGCACGGCGCGTCAGGTGCCCTCGCGCCCGTCCGCCGGGAGATCGAGGGCCGCCCGTCACTGCTCGCCGAGGGCCCGTGGGCGGTGGCGTACGCGGTGACGGCCCGGATGGTCGACCTCTACCTGGAGGTCGCCGCCCACCTCGAACGGGACCTGGAACGCGTCGAGGAGACCGTCTTCGCCCCCGACCACGCCGCCGACATCCAGCAGATCTACCAGCTCAAACGGGAACTGGTCGAGTTCAAGCGGGCGGTCCTGCCGCTCCAGGAGCCGCTGCGTGCCCTGGTCGCCGCGCCCGACGGCGGCCTGCCGGTGGGCCTGCGCCGCTGGTACGTCGACGTGGAGGGCCGGCTCACCCGGGCGGTCGACCGGATCACCGCCTACGACGAGCTGCTCAACTCGCTCCTGCAGTCCCGGCTGGCCCAGCTCACCGTCGACCAAAACAACGACATGCGCAAGATCGCGGCGTGGGCGGCGATCGCCGCCACCCAGACCGCGGTGGCCGGGGTCTACGGGATGAACTTCGCCCGGATGCCCGAGCTGTCCTGGCGGTACGGCTATCCGGCCGCGCTGGCGCTGATGGCGACCGCGGCGTTCACCCTGCACCGACTGTTCCGCCGCTCCGGCTGGCTCTGACCCCACCGCCCCGCTCAGGGCCCGTCCAGGTCGGACAGTTCCTCGTCGAGCAGCCGCGCCAGTATCCGGAACCGGTCGGGTTCGGTGTCCACGGTGATCCCCCGGCTGGGCGCCTCGACCGTCATCAGCAGGTAGAGGTAGAGCCGGTAGAGGCCGAGCCGGCGGCGCACCCCCGGCTCGTCGAGCGCCACCCGCGCCCCGGCCGCACGGTAGCCGCACAGGAACGGGTCGTCCGGGGTGTCCTCGGCGCGGCGGAACAGCAGCGGCGACACCAGGTCCAGCAGCGGATCGCCGTACAGGAAACGCTCACCGTCGACCAGCCCGCCAAGCCGGTGCCCACCGTCCGGACCCGGCACGGCGAGGACGTTGCCCGCCCAGCCGTCGAAGTGCAGCAGCGCCGGACGGCGCACCACGTCCAGCACCCCGGCGTGCCGGGCGACCAGGGCCCGCAGCCGGTCGGCCGGCAGCGGCAGCGGCACCGCCCAGTCCGCCGCGTCGGCGAGCAGGTCGTCCACCATCGCGGTGTACGCCGACCGCCAGGTCGGGCCGGCGGCCCGACCGCCGTCGTAGCCGTACCGGTCGCCGGTCACCAGGTGCAGGGCGGCGAACGCCGTGCCCAGCTCGGTCCAGACCTCGTCGACAGGTACGCCGTCGGCGACGAGCGTGTACAGCATCCGTCCGGGGAGGTGGCCGGTGAGCAGCCAGTCCCCGAGGGTCGGGTCACTGCCGTGGTGCAGCAGCGGTGGTACGGGTACGGCCGGCGCGTGCGCCGCCACCAGCCGCAGGTAGCGTGCCTCGGCGGCGATGAGGTCCCGTTCGTAGCGCAGCAGCGGCACCGACGGCGGTGGCCCCACCTTGAGCACCACGGCACGCCCGTCGTCGAGCTTCACCCACCAGACGGCGGCGAATCCGCCCCCGCTCAGGGGCCCGCAGTCGGTGACCTGCACGGCGGTCCCGAGGGAGGCTGCGACGTACCGGCGGATCTGGTCGGTGTCGAGGAGGCGTTGGGTGGGGCTCACCGGCGGCCGTCCCGCTGTGCGACGTTCATGACCGCCCAGACTAGCGGTGGGCCGCCGCCTACGGGTGCGGCGGGGACGGACGTTCGTCCCGCGCATCGCCGTCCGCACGGAATGTCGGGTTTACCCGGCGACCGCCGGCCTACCCGGCGCACGGCCCCCGCCGGACCGCTGGCTGGTCCGGGGCGACGTCGCCATCGGTGTCCGATGGGCGGCCCGCCCCCGCGCGCGGTCACCGCCGACATGTCGCCTCCGCGGCCGGTCTCGGCGTGGCCGGGGCCACCCCCACGGCGGAATCGTCGCCGGGGCCGGGGCGTTGTACCTGGCATACCACCGCCGCTCCCCACGGGGAGCCGGCCCCGGAACACCGACCCCGGAATGCGGTCGCCACCGGGTTGGTTACACCTCCCCCGGACGCCCGAGCAGGTCCCCCGGACCGCCGGGCGCTTCCCTTGCGACTTCCGCGACGCCCCTCCCCCTTCCGGGGCGTCCACCGCACCCCCGACGCAGAGGAGCATCCCCGTGCGTACCGACATCCTGCGCAAGACCGCCCTGACCGTCGCCGGCCTGGCCGCCACCGCCGGTGGCGTCGCCGGCCCCGCGATCGCCGCCCACGCCGCCGGGACCGACCGCCCCGCCGCCCTCCAGGCCGACCGTCGGCCGACCGGCGAGCGCGAGCTGAAGGTCGACTACGAGGCGCAGCCCAACTTCTACTACTGCGGCCCGGCCGCCGCCCGTAACGCGCTCAGCGTCCAGGGCAAGAACATCGACGTGGACACCATGGCCAAGCACATGCGCACCACCGAGGACGGCACCGACAGCATCAACGACATCACCCCGGTGCTCAACCGGGAGACCGGCCGCGACGCCTACCGCAGCACCGAGATCCGCAGCAGCAAGGCCGACGACAAGCAGACCGACACGTTGCGCGCCGACATCGTCCGCGCCATCGACGACGGCCGCGCCGTGGTCGCCAACATCGCCGGCACCGCCACCGACACCGACGGCAACACCCACTCCTTCGAGGGTGGCCACTACATCAGCGTCACCGGCTACCACGACGCCGGCAGGACCGTCACCATCGCCGACTCCGCCAACCCGGACACCGCCTCCTACCGCATCACCGTCGACGACCTCGGCGACTGGATCGCCACCCGCGGCTACGCCTCCTGACCGCCGCACCCGGACGGGCCGACCCTGGGTCGGCCCGTCCGGCGGTTGCGGCAGGATGGACGGGTGGCGAAACACGCATCCCGCCGGCCCTGCCCCTGCGGCACCGGCCTGCCGTACGCCGACTGCTGCGGGCCGCTGCACGCCGGCGACGGCACGGCCCCGACGGCGCAGGCGTTGATGCGCTCCCGGTTCAGCGCCTTCGCCGTCGGCGACAGCGACTACCTGCTGCGCAGCTGGCACTCCACGACCCGGCCACGCCGGCTGCACCTCGACCCCGCCACCCGGTGGACCCGGTTGGAGATCGTCGACAGCACGCGCGGCGGCCTGCTGGACACCACCGGCACGGTGACGTTCCGCGCCCACTACCGCGATGCCGGACAGCCCGGCACGATGGCGGAGCACAGCCGGTTCGTCCGCGAGGACGGCACCTGGGTCTACCTCGACGCGCTGCCGGACTGATCCGGGCACCGCCCGCACGGGGCCGGTTCACCGCGCCGCCGGTGTCGTCGGGCGATGCGGTGCCGCCGCCCGCTCCCCGGCACCGCCAGCGCCCCGGCCACCAGCAGGTACGGCACCGCCGCCGCCACGAACGCCACCGGGTGCCCGCCGGGCGCGGCGACCAGCGCGTACCCGGCGTAGACCACGATCGCGGCCAGGTCGGTGCCCATGCCCGCGACTGAGGTGACGGTGGCCCGTCCCGGGCCGGTGATCCGGTCCTGGAGGCGGGCGTCGGCGAGCACGGTGGCGAGTTGCAGGGCGCAGAACGCCACCCCGAGCAGCAGGAAGCCCCCCGGCTGACGGACGGCGGCCCCGGCGGCCAGGGCGACGGCGGCGAGGGCGAGCAGTGCCGCGTACCCGCGGGTGGTCAGGCGTTCCGCCGTCGGGGCGAGCAGGCCGCCGACGGTCATCCCGAGCCAGACCGGCAGGAGCAGCAGCGGCACGGTGGACGCCGCGACGCCGGTGTCGCGGGCCAGCAGCGGGGCGTACTCGTCGAGGGTGCCCCAGACCGCCGTCACCGCCGGGACGAGCAGCACTGCCGCCCGTACCCGTCGGTCGGCGCGGGCCTCGGCGAGGCCGGCACGCAGACTCGCCCACCAGCCCGGCCCGGCCGGCGCGTCGGGAGACGCGGGGGGTGGCGGCGGGGCCGGCACGGCGGGCCGGTGTTCCGGGAAGCGGGTGGCGACGGCGGCAGCGAGGACGGCGGACAGCACGCTCGCCGCACCGACCGCCAGGTATCCGCCGGCGGCGAGGACCGGTCCGGCCAGGCCCAGCGAGGCGAGCACCCCGAGCACCCCGGCGGTGCGGCCCCGACCCATCGTGCGGGCGTAGCGGCCGGCCGCGCCGAGCCGGTCGAGTTCGGTGTAGACCAACGCCTCCAGGGCGCCGGAGCCGAGCGCGCCGCCGGCTCCCCAGAGGACGAAGCCGAGCGCGAACGCCCACCACGAGCCGGCCAGCACCCACAGGGCGAAGCAGACCCCGGTGAGCAGCGGCGCGAGGCAGAGCAGCAGGCGTCGGGAGACGGTGTCGGCCCAGGCCCCGGAGGGGACCTCCAGCACGATCGCGGTCACCGACCAGATCACGAAGAGCGCGGAGATCTGCCCGACGGTGAGCCCGGTGTCGCTGAACAGCAGGACGTACACCGGGTAGAGCAGGACGAGATCGCTGAGGAACAGGTAGCCGTAGAGCGTGGCGGACAGCCGGCGGAGACGGGTGTCGGGCACCCGCGCGGAGAGGGGGTTCATCAGGGCCTTTCCCGGGGACGGAACGGACGCGGAAGGTACGGCGTCCGTGGCGGTCCACGGTTTCGGCCTTCAGTGCCGGATCACCATCGCCAGGTCATATGCCCGATGCTAGCCGGCGGCGGACGGCGGCGCCGCCCCGGCGCGGTGTCACCAGGCGGCGGGGCGGCGCCTGGTGAGGCGTCCGCCCCGTCGCGCGGTGCGGTCACCGGCGGGAGGTGTCCGGGTCCAGCGGAGGGATGACCATGGTGGCCTCGCTGTCGGTGGCGGCCCCGTCGGCCGGTCCGGCCTGGCGCGGCACGATCTGGGTCGCCTCGACGTCGTCGGGGCGGGTCACCACCTGGGTACGTTCGGCGTCGTCGTCCACCGTCGCCGCCGGGGCGGCCGTGGTGGGGACCGGCGCGGGCGTGACGGTGGTGGCGGGCACCGGCTGGGTGCGTTCGGCCTCCGCGTACGGGTCCAGCCGGGCCTCGACGTCGCGCCGGCCGGCCTGGTAGGCGCGGGCGTGGGTGGCGATGGTGCGTGACTCCTGCTCGGCGCGGGTCAGCCAGGACTCCCAGCGGGCCTGCATCGGGCGGACCAGCCCGCCGCCGACCCCGACGACGAGGATGCCGCCGACGGTGGCGAGCACGGCGACCAGCACCGGCGTGGTGACCGCGGTGGCGACGCCGATCTGGTTGAGCGCGGCGATCACGCCCAAGCCGAGGATGAACACCGAGGCGATGTTGGCCAGCACCCGGCCGTAGGAGAGGCCGCCGAGCGCGCTGCTGATGATGTCCTTGACCGCGTTGGCTATCGCGGCGGCGACGACCACGATGACGATCGCGACGAACGCCCGGGGCAGCCAGGCGATCACGCCGGCGATGAGGTCGGAGATCGGGCTGGGGCCCCAGATGCCGAAGGCGAGCTGGAGGGTCACCAGCAGCACCCCGTAGTAGGCGAGCTTGGCGACGATGTCACTGGCGTCGTAGCGGGAACGGGCCAGCGCCGTCTTGATGCCGCCGCGTTCGACGGCCCGGTCGAAGTGCACCCGTTCCAGCACCTTGTCGACGATCCTGCGGACGGCCTTGGCGACCAGCCAGCCGGCCATCAGGATCGCCACGAAGGCGACCGCCTTGGGCAGGAAGAGCATCACCGCCCGCAGGGCGTCGCCCACCGCGTCGCTGATTTTGTCTGTCATCCGTGGTCCTCCACCGTCAGCTCGGTCGGCCCCCGAAGCTACCCCCGACCCGGTCGCCGGAAACCCGGCGGGGCCGGCCGGTCAGCCCGACGTGCAGGCGGGCAGCAGGGACACCACGATCGGGCCGGTGGGCGTCGAGGCGTTGCCGGCGTCGTCGACGGCGACGACCTGGATCGGGATCCGGGTCGTCGCCGAGGGTACCGGCAGGTCACCGAGGGTGCCCTGGAAGACGTCGGGCGCGGTCTGGTCCATGCCGACGGTCCGGGTGGCACCGTCGAGGGTGTACCGGAACACCACCCGGAGCAGGTCACCGGCGGCCCGGTCGTCGACGACCGTCGCGGTGACGGTGGTCGCGGTGACCGCGTCGGGGCAGCCCTGCGGCTCCACGGTGGTCGGGGTGACGTCGGGGGTGGACACGGTCGGCGGCGACACGTCCGGCGGCAGGAGCGGGGTGTTCGGTGTCGTCGGCGGCGCGGGGCTCGGGGTGCGTACCCGGGTGGTGGTCGCGGCGGCGGACCGGGCCGGGGCGGTGGCGGGGGGCGCACCGGTGGTGCTCGCCGCCGGGGTGGGGCTGCGGCTCGGCTCCGCCGGCACGACGGTGATGGCCGGCGCGGCGGCCAGCGGCGCGGGGCTGCGGGTGGTGGCGGCGGTCGCTCCCGGCCCGGCGGCACCGTCGGCGAGGGTGAGCGGACCGGAGCGGCGGGCGGCGACGCCCAGCGCGACGACGCCGACCAGCAGGGTGGCGGTCAGGCCCACCCCGACCAGGACGCTGCGCAGGCCGCCGCGCCGGTGGGCCGGGTGGGGCCCGGCGTCGGGGGCGTCCGTCGTCTCGCCGGCTCCGGGTGCCCCGTCGGGCAGTGGGAGGGACGCGGCGAGCAGCGCGACCCGCTGGGCGAGCTGACGCCGGCCGCGGGCCTCCCAGTCCCCGCCGTACGAGCGGGCGGCGGTGTGCTCCAGCTCGGTGAGGAAGATCTCGGCGGGCTGGGTACGGTCGGCGGGGCACCAGGCCAGCCCGTGCCGGAGCAGGTCGTGCACGGGTGCCGGGGTCGAAGCCTCCGGGACCGGCGCGGCGCTGTGCTGGGCACGCAGGGTCGCCGGGTCCCGCCCGTCGTAGGGGGGTCGCCCGGTGAGGCACTCGACGAACGTGGCGGTGGCGGCGTAGATGTCGCCGGCCGGCTCGGCGGGGGCGCCGGTCCACTGTTCGGGGGCCAGCCGGCGGCCGGTGCCGGTGGGCAGGACGATGGCGAGGTCGGTGAGCTTGCACCGCCCGTCCGGGGTGACCAGGACGTTCTCCGGCCGGTGGTCGCCGTGCACCACACCCCGCTCGTGCGCGGCGGCGAGCCCGGCGAGCGAACCCTTGAGGACGCAGAGCGCGGCCTCCGGCGGGACCGGGCCGTGCGCGCGCAGCAGGTGGCGCAGCGCCACCCCGTTGACCAACTCGGCGACGATCGCGGCGGCGGAGTGCGACTCGGCGTACTCGAAGAGCCGGCAGACGTGCGGATCGTCCACGTCGACCAGCAGTCGTGCCTGCTCCCGGAAGGCCATCCGGAAGGCGGGGTCGTCGCCGAGGGACGGGGTGAGGTAGCGGATGGCGACCGGGGTGCCGGTGGCGTCGTGGATGGCGAGCAGCACCCGGCCGGACGCGCCCGTGCCGAGCTGCCGTACCGGGGTGTAGCCGGACAACCGCCAGTCGCCGGTCACCCGCCGGCCTTTCCGGTCCGCCGGGACTGGTCACAGGTCAGGGCCACACTGATCATTCTTACCCGGGGCGAGCTGCGGTCCATCGGCGCAACGGTTGTTTCCTCGCCTCCGGACGTCCGTCCGCGGAGATCAGTTCCGCCCGCCCGGGTCGCGGCCGGTCGGGCGGGCGGGCGGCGGGGCGACGTCGGCGACGCGTTGCCGCATCGACCGCCGCCGCAGCGCGACCAGGGCCTCGTCGACGAGGCGGCTCAGCGGGTAGGCCAGTTCCGCCTCGAACCGGCGGGCGGCGGTTGCGGTGGCGGCGTACTCGGCGTGCAGGACGGGCAGCAGGTCGCGGGCCCGGTCGGTGGGGGTGACGACGCGGTGCCGGGCGTCGACGCCGGGGGCGAGGGTGACCAGCCCGTCGGCCGCCATCCGGGCGATCGTCTGGCTGGCGGCGGAGTGGGTCACCCCGGTCGCCCCGGCCAGGGTACGGATCGGCACCGGGCCGAGCCGGTCCAGGGCGATCAGCACCGGGGTGTAGCGGGGGCGGAAGCCGGGCAGCCCGAGGTCGGTGTAGCCGGCGGCGACGTCGCCGTCGAGCAGTTCCAGCAGGTGCCGCAGCCGGGTGCCGAGCAGTGCGGGGTCGGACGCTTCGTCGGGCATGCCGTAATGTAACAGCGCTGTTGTATTTTGCGACCCCCGGGGAGGTCCACCGATGGACGAGCGGTACCCGCCGATCGAACCGTACGACCAGGGCATGCTCGACGTCGGCGACGGCAACGAGGTCTACTGGGAGGTCTGCGGCAACCCGGCGGGCCGGCCGGCGCTGGTGGTGCACGGTGGACCCGGCTCGGGCTGCGGCCCGTGGGCCCGGCGGTACTTCGACCCCGGCCGCTACCGGGTGGTCCTGTTCGACCAGCGCAACTGTGGACGCAGCACCCCGCACGCCGCCGACCCGGCCACCGACCTGCGGCACAACACCACCGCGCACCTGGTCGCCGACATGGAACGGCTGCGCGAGCACCTGGGCGTCGAGCGGTGGCTGCTCTACGGCGGCTCGTGGGGCTCGACGCTGCTGCTGGCGTACGCGCAGCGGCACCCGCAGCGGGTGTCGGCGATCGTGATCGGGGCGGTCACCACCAGTCGCCGGTCGGAGATCGACTGGCTCTACCGGGGCGTCGGCAGGTACTTCCCCCGCGAGTGGGAACGGTTCCTCGTCGGCGGCGGCGTCGGCCCGGACGACGACGTGGTCGGCGCGTACGCCCGGCTGGTGGAGGACCCCGACCCGGAGGTCCGCGAGCGGGCGGTGCGCGACTGGTGCGCCTGGGAGGACGCGGTGGTCTCCGCCGAGGGGGTGGGCAACCCGTACGGTGACCGCCCGTCGGCCGAGCGGACCGCGATGGTGCGGATCTGCGCGCACTACTTCTCCCAGGGGGCCTGGCTGACCGAGGGCGAGCTGATCCGGCGGGCCGACCGGCTCGCCGGCATCCCGGGGGTGCTGATCCACGGCCGGGTCGATCTGGGCAGCCCGCTCACCACCGCCTGGGAGTTGCACCGGGCCTGGCCGGATTCGCGCCTGCACGTGGTCGAGGGGGCGGGGCACTTCGGCACGGTGGAGACCCGGCGGCACGTGCTGGCCGCCCTGGACGGCTTCGCCGCCGCCGGCTGAGCGGCCGACCCGGCACCATCCCCCGACGGCAGGAGATTCGGACGGTTCTGCCCGGCGCGCCGCGACGATGGGCAGAATCGATCGATGACGCCCTCTAGCGCCGACCGCAGAGATGGCAATATCCTCCATCTCACGCGGAATAGCTGGAGCTAGTTTTCACGTTCGTCGCCAGTGCCGTCGCCGGCCGCCGAGGAGATGCCATGCCCGTCGCACGCCCCGCACTCGACCGTCGTACGCTGCTGCGGGCCGGCCTCGGCGCGGCCACCGTCGCGGTCGTCGGGTCCGAACTGGCCCTGCCGGACGCCGCCCGGGCCGCCGCCCCCGGCGCGGACCTGGACTGGATCATCGGCTGCGACGAGTGGGACGCCCGCCCGCCGGCCGACCCGCTGTCGGTCAGCACCATTCCCACCAACAAGATCATCGTGCACCACATGGCCTTCCCGAACGTCACCGACTACTCCCGTGAGCAGGCGGTCACCCTGGCCCACGACTGCCAGGACCTGCACATGGACGGCAACGGCTGGTCCGACACCGGCCAGCACTTCACCGTCAGCCGGGGCGGGTACGTCCTGGAGGGACGACACGGCAGCCTGGAGCGGCTGCGGGCCGGCGACCGGCAGATGATCTCGGCGCACTGCCCCGGCGAGAACGGCCGGGCCATCGGCATCGAGAACGAGGGCACCTACGTCACCGACACCCCGCCCCGGGCACTGCTCGACTCCCTGGTCCGGCTCTGCACCACCATCTGCCGGCAGTACGGCCTGCACGCCCACGACATCTTCGGCCACTGGGACTTCCGCGCCACGCTCTGCCCCGGCGCGCAGTTCTACCGCCTCTTCCCCGGCCTGCGCCGGGAGGTGTTCCGCCGGCTCGGCACCCGCCCGGTCGACGTGCCGGAGCGCCGCTGGCCCGACCTGTGGCGCTTCGTCAACGCCCCAGGCGTCCAGGTCGCCCAGTACCTGCTGGCCCACCGGGGCTACCCGGTCACCCCGACCGGCACGTTCGACGCCGCCACCGTCGCCGCGGTCGGCGACTGGCAGGCCCGCAACGGCATCCCGGTCGACGTCGACGCCACCCTGACCGCCCCCACCTGGGAGACCCTCGCGCCCGAACTGGACCGCGACGCCACCGGCCTGCCGGTGCAGGCGGTGCAGTTCATCCTGAACTGGAAGGGCTACGCCGAGGTCACCGTCACCGGCAGCTACGACCCGGCCACCCGCCGCGCCGTGCAGGACCTCCAGGCACTGCACGGGCTGCCCCGCACGGGCAGGGTCTCCACCAGCACCTGGTGCGCCCTGGTCGGCGGCATCGTGCGGCAGTCGCTGCGGCACTGACCACACGCCACACGGGCACCCTGTTTGGGCGCCGGCGGCAGCGGGGAGTGTGGCCGGCATGACGTGGGCCCGCCGCACCGTACCCGTGATCGCCGCCGCCGTCGCCGGCCTCGCCGCCCGGGACGTCCTCCAACGAGACCATGCGCTGCTGCGCAACTTCCCGCTCGTCGGACGGGCCCGGTACCTGCTGGAGGCGATCGGCCCGGAGCTGCGGCAGTACATCGTCGCCGGCAACGACGAGGAACGACCGTTCACCCGGGACCAGCGACGGTGGATTTACGCCTCGGCCAAGCAGGAGAACAACTACTTCGGGTTCGGCACCGACAACGACGTCGAACGCAGCCCCGGCTACCCGATCATCAAGCACCGCACCTTCGCCCCGACCGTCCCGCCGTCACACCCGAGGGCCGGGCACGACGTACGGCTGCCGGCGGCCAAGGTGCTCGGTGGGCCACGCGGACGGGCGAAGGCGTTCCGCCCCGGGTCGGTGGTCAACATCTCCGGGATGAGCTTCGGCTCGCTGTCCGGCAACGCGGTGTCCGCCCTCAACCAGGGGGCGGCGCTGGCCGGCTGCCTGCAGAACACCGGCGAGGGCGGGCTGTCGCCGTACCACAGGCACGGCGGGGAACTGGTCTTCCAGCTCGGCACGGCGTACTTCGGCTGCCGGGACGCCCAGGGCCGGTTCGACCTCGCCCGGCTGCGCGACCTGGTCGCCGGCGCACCGGTCCGGGCCCTGGAGATCAAGCTCAGCCAGGGCGCGAAGCCCAGCCTGGGCGGGCTGCTGCCCGGAGCGAAGGTGTCCGCCGAGATCGCCGCCACCCGGGGCATCACCCCCGGGCAGGACTGCGTGAGCCCGTCGCGGCACGCCGAGTTCTCCGACTGCGACAGCCTGCTGGACTGGGTGGAGCTGCTGGCCGCCGAGACCGGACTGCCCGTCGGCATCAAGTCCGCCGTCGGCGACCTGGGGTTCTGGGAGGAGCTGACCACACTGATGCGTGACACCGGCCGGGGCGTCGACTTCGTCACCGTCGACGGCGGCGAGGGCGGCACCGGCGCCGCGCCGTTGATCTTCACCGACTCGGTGTCGCTGCCGTTCCAGCAGGGCTTCGCCCGGGTCTACCGCACCTTCGCCGAGCGGGGACTGCACGAGCAGACCGTCTTCGTCGGCGCGGGCAAACTGGGCCTGCCGGACAACGCCGTGGTGGCCTTCGCGCTCGGCTGCGACCTGGTGAACGTGGGCCGGGAGGCGATGCTGGCGATCGGCTGCATCCAGGCGCAGAAGTGCCACACCGACACCTGCCCCACCGGCGTGGCCACCCAGAACGCCTGGCTGGCCCGGGGCCTGGACCCGGCCCGCAAGTCGGTGCGGGCGGCGAACTACATCGGTACCCTGCGCCGTGACCTGGTCAAGGTCGCCGAGGCGTGCGGCGTCGAGCACCCGGGGCTGATCGACACCGACGCCGTCGAGATCCTCGACGGGCGGACCTCGGCCCGGCCACTGCGGGAGGTGTACGGCTACCAGCCGCGGTGGGGGCTGCCGTCGGCCGCCGACCGGGCCGCGATCGCCCGGCTGATGGCCGGCGAGGCCCCCCGGGGCGGCAGCGCCCTCCCGTCGGCCACCGCCCAGGGCTGACCATGATTCCGGCAGCTCAGCACACCTTTTAGAACATGTGTGCGAGCATGGGTCGGTGTCGACCGGAGCCAGCATCCTGGACGCCTTCTACGCCTCGGTCGAGCAGCGGGACGACCCCCGCCTGCGCGGCCGGCCGGTGATCGTCGGCGGCGGGGTGGTGCTGGCCGCCAGCTACGAGGCGAAGGCGTACGGGGTGCAGAGCGCGATGGGTGGCCGGCAGGCCCGACGGCTCTGCCCCGGAGCGGTAGTGGTGCCGCCGAGGATGGCCGCGTACACGGCGGCGAGCCGGGCCGTTTTCGCCATCTTCCGGGACACCACCCCCTGGGTGGAGGGGCTCTCCATCGACGAGGCGTTCCTCGACGTGGGTGGGCTGCGCCGGCTGTGCGGGCCGCCCGTGCAGATCGCCACCCGGCTGCGCCACACGGTCCGCGACCAGGTTGGGCTGCCGATCACCGTCGGGGTGGCCCGGACCAAGTTCCTCGCCAAGGTCGCCAGCGGCGTGGCCAAGCCGGACGGGCTGCTGGAGGTGCCGCCCGACGGCGAACTGGCGTTCCTGCACCCGCTGCCGGTGGAACGGCTCTGGGGCGTCGGCCCGGTCACCGCGGCGAAGCTGCGCGCCCGGGGCGTGCACACCGTCGGCCAGGTGGCCCGCCTCGACGTCCCGGCCCTGGAGTCGCTGCTCGGCGCGGGCGCGGGCCGGCACCTGCACGCGCTGGCCCACAACCGCGACCCCCGGCCGGTGCAGGTGGGCCGGCGCCGGTCCTCGATGGGCGCGCAGCACGCCCTGGGGGCCGGGCCGCACTCCCCCGCCGACGTCGACGCTACGCTGGCCGGGCTGGTCGACCGGGTGGCCCGCCGGATGCGGGCCGCCGGCCGGGCCGGCCGGACGGTGACCCTGCGGCTGCGGTTCGCCGACTACACCGCGGCCACCCGGTCGCGGACGCTGCGCCGGGCCACCGACCGTACGGCGTCGCTGCTGGCCGCCGCCCGGTCGCTGCTGCGGGCCGCCCAGCCCGAGCTGGCCCGGCGGGGGATCACCCTGGTCGGGGTGGCGGTGGGCAACCTCGACGACGCACCGGTCCAGCCCGAACTGCCGTTCACCCCCGACCGGGACGTCGAGCTGGACACCGCCGTCGATGCCGTCCGGGACCGGTTCGGCGCGGCGGCGCTGACCCGGGCCGCCCTGCTCGGCCGTCGCCCCGGTCTGGAGATGCCCCGATTGCCGGACTGATCCGTCGGGGCTTCCACGGCATCATCGGCCGGGGCATGCTGGGTCGATGGGAGAGGTACTGCCGATGCCCAGCTTCGGTGACCTGTTCACCGACACTCGGGGCGACGAACGGACGATGCGGGTCAGCTACCACCCGGAGCGGGGTGCGGTGGTGCTGTCCCTGTGGAGCGGCACGACCTGCCGGGGGTCGTTCCGGATGACCGTCGAGGACGTGTCCCGGCTGCGCACCGTGCTGGCCGAGGTGGAGGCGTCGCTCACCCCGACCACGGTGCTGCCGGCCGTCCCGGCCGCCGGCGGGCCACCCACCCCCACCGGGGCCGCCGCCCGGGTCGCGCCCCGGGCACCTGCCGTCGAGCAGACCGGCGACATCTCGGGCACCGCCCACCGGGGCATGCTGCCGGTCCCCCGGGTGGCCTGACCGCGCAGGCCACCCACGCCGTTCACCAGGCGCAGGGGGTGTAGTCCTTCAGGAAGCAGCCGTACAGTTCCTCGCCCCGCTCGCCACGGACGATCGGGTCGTACACCCGGGCGGCGCCGTCGACCAGGTCCAGCGGGGCGTGGAACCCCTCGTCGGCGAGGCGCATCTTCGTCGGGTGCGGGCGCTCGTCGGTGATCCACCCGGTGTCGACGCTGGTCATCAGGATGCCGTCGGCACGCATGTCCTCGGCGCTGGTGCGGGTGAGCATGTTCAGCGCCGCCTTCGCCATGTTGGTGTGCGGGTGCCCCGCCCCCTTGTAGCCCCGGGCGAACTGCCCCTCCATCGCCGACACGTTCACCACGTACGCCCGCCCGGTCGGTGCGGCGGCCAACGCCGGCCGGAGCCGGCTGACCAGCACGAAGGGGGCCGTCACGTTGCACAGCTGCACCTCAAGCAGCTCGACCGGGTCGACCTCGTGCACCCGCTGCACCCAACTGTTGGTGTCCCCGAGGTCGGGGGCGAGCCCGCCGGCGTCGACGGCGGTGGCGGCGGCGATCCGCTCCGGCGTCGCGGACCGGCCGGTCAACGCCAGCGCGGTGAGGGCGTGCGGGGCGATGGTGGACGTTGTCGGTAGCGTGCCCTCGGGCAGCGCCAGGGTGACGCCCCGGCCGCCGGTGAAGGTGAGCAGTTCCGGCAGCGGCCCGTCGGGCAGCGCCGCCGACTCGGCGGCGACCAGGTGGGCGTACGCGCCGGGGGTGCGGCGTACGGTCTGCGCGGCGTTGTTGATCAGGATGTCCAGCGGGCCCTGCGCGGCGACCGAGTCGGCGAGCGCCACCACCTGGGCGGGGTCGCGCAGATCGATCCCGACCACGCGCAGCCGGTGCAGCCAGTCGGCGCTGTCGGGCATGGCGGTGAACCGGCGGACCGCGTCGTGCGGGAACCGGGTGGTGATCGTGGTGTGCGCGCCGTCGCGCAGCAGGCGCAGCGCGATGTACATGCCGATCTTGGCGCGGCCCCCGGTGAGCAGGGCCCGCCGCCCGGTCAGGTCGCACCGTGCGTCGCGGCGTTCCCGGTTGACGGTGGCGCAGTCGGGGCAGAGCTGGTGGTAGAACGCGTCCACCTGGCGGTACCGGGTCTTGCAGATGTAGCAGCCGCGCGGGTTGATCAGCGTCCCGGCGGTGTCGCCGGCGGTGGGTGAGGCCAGCGGGATGCCTCTGGTCTCGTCGTCGATCCGTCCCGGGGCGCCGGTGGCGGTGGCTGCCGTCACGGCCCGGTCGTGCGCCAGGACGGCGTCCCGCCGCTCCTCGCGTCGCCGCTGCTTCACCATCTTGAACAGCCGCGCGGTGGCCCGCTGCACCCGCACCACGTCCGGGTGGTCGCTGGGCAGCGACTCCAGCGCCGCGAAGACCCGCAGCGCGGCCGCCAGGTCGCCCTGGTCGACACCCGGGGTGCCGGCGTCGGGGGCCGGTTGTCCGACGTTGTGCACCGTCATGTCCGCTATCGTCCCGCCCTCGCGCCCGGGGCCGACCGCCGGCCCGACCCGGGAACTCTACGCACCCGGGCCGGGCCGATGCGACGTCCGCGCCTGACATCGGCGGTGAGCTGGGCCACCACCGGCCGGCGGTGCCGCCCCGGAGGTCAGGGCAGCTTGATGCTGCGGGTGTTCGGGAAGCTGTACGGGCAGGACGCCGACGACCCGGTGCCCACCACGACGTAGCCGGCCGGAATGGGCGACACCGAGCAGATCGTGGTGATGCCCGTGGTGGACGGGGTGGTGATGGTCCACGTGTTCGGGAAGCTGTACGGGCAGGACGCCGACGAGCCCTCCGCAACGATCACGAACCCGGTCGGCAGGGTCGCCGCCTTGCACACCACGCTCGCCGAACCGGTGGGTGGGATGCGGATCGTCCAGGTGTTGGGGAAGCTGTACGGGCAGGACGCCGACGAGCCCTCCGCTACGATCACGTACCCGGTCGGGATGGTGGAGACCTTGCACACCACGGTGGTCGAGGTGGTCGACGGCGTGGTGATGGTCCACGTGTTCGGGAAGCTGTAGGGGCAGGACGCCGACGAGCCCTCGGCGACGATCACGTAGCCGGCGGGGATTGGTGAACTCTTGCAGATCGTCGTCGTCGCGGCGCTGGCCGGTGTGGCGACGGTGAACGTGGCGGCCACCCCCGCGACCAGGACGGCGAGGGTGGCCAGGACGGTGCGCAGGGGGGTGGTCGTTCCCGGGCCCCGCCGCCGCAGCAGCAGGCCCGTCCGGGCGATCCAGTTCACGCGGGATTCCCTTCGATCAAGAAGCGCGACTACCGAGGGCACCTTTGCCGACACACGCTGTGAGCATCATGGACGGTCGGGGGCCGGCCGGCAACCCCCGGGGACCGCCTTCCTCCGAGAGGCGGCGACAGGGCGGGCGAACCCCCACATCGCCGGCCGCCGGGTTCCCTCCCTGACGGGACAATGCCGGGAGTAACCGGTTGCTACCGTGTCGGTGACGTCGGGTCGGTCGACCACGGCGGGCCGACACCACCGGGCGAGGTGGCGTCGGGGCCACTGTCCCCTGGGGAGGGTCGGATGTGGGCGGACGAGACGGCGCTGGACGCCACCGCACGCCGGCTCGACGAGTGGGAGTCGTCGCTCGTCGGGCAGGCGGAACGGGCGCGGGCCCTGTCGGCCCGGGCGCAGGCGTTGACCGGCACCGCACACAGTTCCGACCGCACCATCGAGGTCACCGTCGACTCCACCGGCCTGCTGGTCGACCTGCGGCTCGACGAACAGACCCGACAGCAGTCCGCGGCCCACACCGCCCGGCAGATCATGGCGACCACCCGGGCCGCCCGCACCGACCTGCTGCGGCAACTCACCGAGGCCACCACCCGGGCCCTCGGCGTCGACGACCCGGCCACCCAGGCGATCATCGAGTCCCACCGGCGGCGACTCGACGCCGGGCCGGACACGCCGGATGCCCACCGGTGACGGCATCCGGGTCGACCCGGACGACCTGAACCGGCACGCCGCCCACCTCGACCGCTGCGCCGACAGCCTCGACACCGCCGGCCGGGCCGGCCGACACGTCCGACTCGACGCCGACGCGTACGGGCAACTCTGCGCGATCATGCCGGCGCTGCTCGACGGCCTCCAGCAGACCCTGGTCGACGGCGTCGGCACCGCCGCCGGATCGGTCCGTGACACCGCCGTGAAGCTGCGGTCCAGCGCCGCGGGCTACCGGGCCGCCGACACCCGGGCCGCCCGGCACCTCGACCGGATACGGGACGGTCGGTGACCGGCAACCCGCTGGTCGCCTCGGCGTCGGACGCCGGCCCCGGCGCGTGGGCCGGGATCTGGATCTGCGAGGACATCGAACTCATCGCCCAGGGCGTCCGCACCGGCAGCTGGATCGACGGCAGCCTCGGCGTGGTCAGCGCCGGCCTGGACGCCCTCGCCCTCGTCTCCGACCCGGTCGGCGCGCTGCTCCAGTACGGCATCGCCTGGCTCATCGAACACGTCAGGCCGCTCAGCGAGGCCCTGGACTGGCTCGCCGGTGACCCCGCCCAGATCACCGCCCACGCCCAGACCTGGCGCAACGTCGCCGCAGCCCTCCGGCAGGACGCCGCCGAACTGACCCACGCGGTGCGTACCGAGGTCGCCGGCTGGGGCGGCAGCGCCGGCACCGCCTACCGGGCCTGGGCCGCCGAGCAACACCGGGCGGTCACCGGCCTCGCCCAGGGCGCCGACACCCTCGCCGCCGCCACCGAGGGCGCCGCCGGCCTCGTCGCCGCCGTCCGGCTCCTCGTCCGCGACGCCGTCGCCGCCTGCGTCTCCCGCCTCATCGTGTACGCGGGCGAGCTGCTCGCCACCGGCGGGCTCGCCACGCCGTGGGTGGTGGAGCAGGTGACCACGCTGGTGGGCTCGTGGGCGGCGCGGATCGCGCGACTGCTGCGCGGGTTGCTGGCCAGCCTGCGGCGGTTGCTGCCGGAACTACGCCGCCTCGGCGACCTCGTCGAGAAACTCAAGCAACTCCTCAGCCGGCTTCGCAACGGCGGCCCAGCTAACGGAAGGAGTACGTCGCCTGCCGAGCCTCCTCGCCGTGCCGATCCACCGCGTCTCGATGAGGACCAACGGCTCCGTCAGCTCGGCATGGATCCGGCCACGGGCAGGTTCCGGCCCGGTGAGACCGAAACAGCAGCCCGGCTGGAGCGAGAACTGAACGTGACGCTGACCCGGGCGCCGCAGAACTCGTCCGCCGACTGGGTCGACAGCAACGGCAGAACCTATGATGCGGTCGGTAACTTTCCGGGCCATTACTTCGACCAGCAGTGGCCTCAATTGCAGTACCAGATCGAGCGACACCTGACCAAGGCCGACCTCGTACCGATCGACGTTTCGCGGTTCTCAGCGGAGCAGATCGCTACGATCGAGCGGTTCATAGCTGATCGCGGCCTGGGCCCGCGAGTGTTCATTGTGGGGAAATGATGGCTGGCCTCATCGTGCTGAAGCCCGGCGTCGATTGGACGGCGACCGGCGGTCTGTTCGACTGGACGCTGGAGTTCCTCGTCTCGAGGCTCTCCGACAGGCAGGTCGCCGACCAACTCCAAGAGGTCGTCGACAACAACCTCGGCTCGATCTGGGTCCACGAGTTGCCACCAGACGCGCAAGCAGAGATCGTCAGTCATTGGCGACGCGATCTGGTGACCGCCGGCAACCACGAACTGCCGGACAGCGAGGACAAGCCCGACGTGGTACGCCATCTTCAGGAACTGGTGGACGCCACCTACTCCGCCGGCTATCCCGACTGACATACAACGGAGTCGCGGCGCCTGACGCTTCCGCCGCGACGGGCATGGCCTGATCACAACCTGATCGATGACCGGTCGGGCAACACCATGCCACGGCACTGCCCTCGCCCGTGAACGGCCGAGGGGAACACCGCTGCAGTCGTCGTGTACCTGCGCTTTCGCACGGTCAGCGATACCGGAGAGCGAGCGCACGTCGCCATCTGCATCGATGGCGACCGCCGTCGCGTCAGAAACACGACAACCAGCGGAGCAGGATCACTCGGCTCGTTGCCACCCGCTAGCCGAGCCCTCCGGCGAACGGCGTCGACCGCCACTGGTCGAGCATGCCGCCGAGGGCGTCCGCCAACATCGGCAACTGGGGGGCCAGGGCGAGACAGGCGACGCCCCGCAGCATCCCCACCGCCGTCACGAAGCGGAGCACGTCCTCGTCGAGCTGTCGCATGCTCCGGCGCTGCGCCGCACGCCGGTAGGCGGCTTCCCCCTCCGGGCCGACGCCGACGACGTCCCACTCGACGGGTCCGAGCGTCACCATCTCGAAGTCGGCGTAGCGGTACCCGTCCACCCCGGCGACCATGTTCACGACCGGCGAGTCTCCGTGGACGGGTTGGAGGTCGATCCCGGGAAACGTCTCCTCGAACAACTCGCGGGAGCGCACGAGTGGTGCCAGCACCTGCCATTCCCGGCGGGCGCGGTCCAGGTCCGCCGGGGCGATGAGGTCGGGCTGGCCGTCGAGCGCGACGAGGCCGTCCTCGACGAACCGGGGTTCGGCGGCGGACAGAAACGACAACTCACCCGGATAGTCGCGCAGGGCGGCGTGCAGTTCGGGTACGAGGCCGCAGTTCGCCACGTAGTCAGGTTCTCCGGCAGGGGCCAGCTCGATCAACTGCCAGAACGTCATCGAGAAGCCGTCGTGCCGGACGGGTTCTCGGGGCACGAGGGAGCTGGGCGGAATGACCGGCACGCCCCGCTCCGCGAGCCATCCCGTCACGTCCAGTTCCGCCCGCTGTCGACCGGACACGCTGTCGAGGTCCGCATAGCCCGGCAGGACCGTGGGCACCCGGGCCACGACCGGCGCCGGCGCCAGGTGCACGACCACGGAGAAGGCTTCGTAGAGCACGCGGGCGTCGGTCACGTCGAGTCCCCGTGCACGTCCGGCGTGAACGGCCGCGTCGACCGCGCGCCGGGTACGGCGGGCGACCTGCTCCGGGGTCAGGAAGCTCTGCATACCCCGATCCTTCCTCACGCCGGCAGCTCGGGATCTCCGTCCCCGGGTCGAGCGCCCGTCCCGTCGTGTGCCCGGGTGGAGCAGCACCCGGATCGGCACCTGCGGCAACCTACCGGGCGGGGCGGGTGACCTGGGCGGGTGGGCGGCGGGTGCCGGTGACCACGGTGCGGGGCAGCCGACCCGCGCGGGAGTGACCGGCCAGGGTGTCGCCGTCCACCACCACGTCGAAGTCGAGGTGCAGGCGCATCGGACGGGTCACCGACTGTCGCCACGTCACGCGGGCGTCGGCACAGGTCACCGCCACCAGCGCCACGGTCTCCGTGGCTGACGACGCGGTGCCGGTGGGCACCCCGTCGGTGTCGTGGAAGACGTAGGTGGCGCGGAGCGTGCCGACGGGGGTCTTCAGGCTGACGTCCCAGGTGCCGATGACGGGGTGTGTCACCGTTCCCCCTCAGACCGTGACCGGTAGGGCGCCGGCGGCACGCCACACGGTGCCGCGTCGCTCGTATTCGAAGAGGTGTTCCACGGCGTGCGCGACCCGGGGGCCGAACTCCCGTTCCAGGATGTGCAGCCCGAGGTCCAGGCCGGAGGTGACGCCGCCCGCGGTGACGAGGTCGCCGTCGTCGACGACCCGCGCCGGCACCGCGTGTACGCCGGTGGCGTCGAGCACGTCCATGCCGAGGTGGTGGGTCACCGCGTGGCGGCCCTCGATCAGGCCGGCCATGGCCAGGGCGAGCGACCCGCCGCAGACGGCCGCCACCGTCACGTCGGGGTTGTCGAGGGCGGCGCGCAGCAGCGGTACGGCCGCCGAGTCGGCGACCCGGGCCAGGAGCACGGGGATGGTCACCACGCCCTCGTCGGGGTCGCCGGTGCTCGGACCGCTGGCACCGGGCACCACGACGTAGCCCGACCGGGTCGGGTCCAGCGGCGCGGTCGCCCGCAGCGTCAGTCCCCGGGTGCCGCTGACCACCTCCCTCGGGCCCTCTGCCGAGACGAGTTCCACCGTCAGGGCGCCCCCGACGGTGTCGCCGCCGGCGGCGAGGATCTCGAAGGGCGCGATGACGTCGAGCGGGTCGAACCCGTCGAACAACACGATCTGTACCAACATGCCACCGATCCTCGACCTCACCGCCTGACCCGGCCAGTGGCAGGATTGCCATCGTCCGACTGTTTCCTGCCGCACGTCGCCGCTCCCGAGGAGGTGCCGCTGTGCACACCGTGCTGGTCCTGGCGCTCCCGGGCACGATCGCCTTCGACCTGGCCACCCCGATCGAGGTGCTGGGCCGGGTGCGGTTGCCGGGCGGCCGGGCCGGCTACCGGGTGCTGGTCTGCGGCAGCGAGCCGGTCGTCGACGCCGGCCCGCTGCGGCTGGCCGTCGACCACGGCCTCGACGCGCTCGCCGACGCCGACACCGTCATCGTGCCCGGCCGGTACGACCCGGCCGCGCCGGTGCCCGGTGCGGTGCTGGACGCGCTGCGGGCCGCCGCTGCCGCCGGCGTCCGTGTCGGCTCGATCTGCGTGGGGGCGTTCACCCTGGCCGCCGCCGGGTTGCTCGACGGCCGGCGGGCCACCACGCACTGGGCCGCCGCCGAGCTGTTCCAGGCGACGTACCCGGCCGTCCGGGTGGACCCGGAGGTGCTGTACGTCGACACCGGCCAGTTCGTCACCTCCGCCGGGGCCACCGCAGGCGTGGACATGTGCCTGCACCTGGTCCGCCGTGACCACGGTGCCGCGGTCGCCGCCGACGCGTCCCGGCAGGCCGTGGCCCCGCTGCACCGCGACGGGGGGCAGGCGCAGTTCATCGTGCGCCCCGGCGTGGGCCCCGGCGCGGCGGGTCTCGGCCCGGTCCTGGAATGGTTGGAGTCGCACGCGGACGGGCGGCTGACCCTGGCCGACGTGGCCGCCCGCGCCGGGCTCAGCGTGCGTACGCTCAATCGCCGTTTCCACGAGGAGACCGGCCGTACCCCGATGCAGTGGGTCGCCGCCGTGCGTGTCCGCCGGGCGCAGGAGCTGCTGGAACGCACCGACCACGGCGTCGACCGGATCGCCCACCTCGTGGGTTTCGCCTCACCGGCGCACTTCCGGGTCCAGTTCAAGCGGCTCAGTGGGGTGTCGCCACAGGTGTACCGCAGGACTTTCGTCGCCGGGCGGGTGCCCGGCTGAGCGGGGGCCCCGGTGGGGTCCGCCGCGGGCGGGAGGGGGCAGCGTCGTTCGACAGGCGCCCCTGCGTAGCGAGTTGGTCAGCGCAGTGCGGTGCGGGCGGCGTCCCGGACCGCCGTCGTCAACGCCGCCAGCGCCGCTGATTCCAGCCGCCAGAACTGCCAGTACAGCGGCACGTCGAGGTGCCGGCCGGGGGCCAGCTCGACGAGACGACCGGCGGCCACGTCGGGGCGGGCGACGGCCTCGGGGAGCAGACCCCAGCCGAGGCCGAGCCGGACCGCCTCGGTGAAGGCGGCCGTCCCGGGCACGAAGTGTGTCGGCGGGTCGACGTCGCGGCGGGTGAGCGTACGGGCGAAGCGGTGTTGCAGGGTGTCCTTGCGGTCGAAGCGGATCATCGTCGCGGTCGGGAACGCGGTGCCCGGGTCGCGGTCGGCGAAGCTCGTGGCGTGCAGGGCGGGTGCGGCGACGGCGAGCCTGGCCTGGTTCACCGGGTTGGGTCTCGGTGCCCGCCGGCTGGGGCCGTTGCTCGCCCGCCCGGCGGCATGGCGGGTGATCGACGGGACGATCGCCGTGATCATGGTGGCCGTCGCCGTCTCGGTCGCCGTCGGCTGAACGGCGTGGGCGGCGGCCGGTCCCCGCCAGACCGCCGACCCCGACCCCGCCGCCTCGGCGGCACCCGTCCAGACGTCGTCCTGGCCGGCCGGGACCGGACGGACCTCGGGGCCGTAGGATCGACATCCTTCAACACGACATCCACTGTGGAGGTAACCGCGCATGACGGGTCCACTCGCCCGACTCCGCACCGCCGCCCGACTGACGCTCGCGACCGCCGGCGTCGCGGTGCTCGCGCTCGCGGGCACCGCCGCCGTGACCACCCCGGCCCACGCCGCCGGCCCCCGGCCGAACTTCCAGATGCCGGTGCCCTGCGGCGAGACCTGGCGGTTGGCCACCTACTACGGTCACGACGACTACGACATCGACCTGACCTTCACCGGCGGGGCCAGCAACGGCCGGCCGATCCTCGCCTCCGCCAGCGGCACGGTCTCCTTCGCCGGCTGGGGCAGCGGCGGCGGCTGGCACGTGATCATCGAACACGGCGGCGGGTGGCGGACGCTCTACCTGCACATGATCGAGACACCGATGGTCGCCGCCGGGCAGGGGGTGTCGACCGGCCAGCAGCTCGGCCGGGTCGGCAGCACCGGCAACTCCACCGGCCCGCACCTGCACTACGAGCAGGTGCGCGACGGCGTCAAGACCGAGTCGTACTTCAACGGGGTGCCCTCCGGCATCACCTCCGACGGCAGCCCGTCGACCGGCCCGCTCTACGTCTCCGGCCCCACCTCGCCGGCCCGGAACATGACCAGCCAGAACTGCGGCCAGGCCGCCAACCGTCAGGTGTACGAGTCCGGCAGCCACAGCGGCTGGCAGATGCTGCCGGTCAACAGCATCACCGGCTCGGCCACCGCGTCCATGGTCATGGGCGGCAACAAGCTGCTCTACACGGTCAACAACGGTCTGGTGTACGAGGCGTCCAGCGACACCGGGTGGCGCAACCTGTGGACCGGCATCTCCGGCGTCAGCAACAACGCCCTCGCCGTGATCAACGTGGACGGCGTCAAGTACATCTACACCGTCGTCGGCGGCTGGGTGCACGAGGCGTCCAGCGCCAACGGCTGGAAGAACCTGAACACCGGCATCTCCGGGGTCAGCACCAACGCCCTGGCCGCCATCAACCACAACGGCGTGAAGATCATCTACACCGTGGTCGGCGGGCTGGTGCACGAGGCGGCCAGCAACAACGGCTGGCGCAACCTGTGGACCGGCATCTCCGGCGTCAGCAACAACGCCCTCGCCGTGATCAGCCTGGACGGCGTCAAGTACATCTACACCGTCGTCGGCGGCTGGGTGCACGAGGCGAACAGCATCAACGGCTGGCGCAACCTGAACGCCGGCATCTCCGGGGTCAGCCCCGACGCCCTGGCCGCGATCAGCTTCAACGGCGTGAAGATCATCTATATCGTGGTCGGCGGGTTGGTGCACGAGGCCGCCAGCAACAACGGCTGGCGCAACCTCAACTCCAACGTCCGGGGCACCGCCGTCTCGGCGACCACCATCAGCGGCGTGAAGGTCCTCTACACCGTCTGAACACCCCGACCCGTCAGGCTCATCGGTCCGGGTGCCACCCACCGGCGGCACCCGGGCCGCGCCGCACCGGCACCACCACCCACCCTCCGTGCCGACGCGCCGGCCACGCCGGACCGCCGGAGGTCAGGCCACCCGACCAGGCGCGGCGCGACTCCGGCCACCTCTCCGTACGCACGGTAGGAGGCCCGGCCCCCCGTCGGCCGTGCATACCGGCAGGCCGGGACGATCCGGCCCGGCGGAATGCCCGACATTCGTCATTCGTAATGGTCACTGTGCGCCACCGCCGCCATGGGCCGACTGACCTCAACGCTTGTTAAGTCTGCGGTCATTCCCGGCACATGGTTGACGGCCCGCATCCCGGGGGCAATCATGTTGTTCACCGGATTCCCGGCCCGCGCAAATGTCGGATCTGGTAGTTGTTCCGGCGTTTCGACGCGGTTGCCCGCGAGGCGGATGCCCCGTGCGCAATTTCCTGTCGACCCAGTCGGGAAAACTGCCGCAGGCAGTCAGGAGCACACCGGTGAACGGGAACGACGAAGATCCCGCGCCGACCCGGCCCCGGCCGGCGTCACACGGCGCTGACCTGCATGCACAGCTTGCCCTGCGGGGCGGCCCACCGGTCCGGCGCACCCCCTGGCCCACCTATGACAAGGGCGCGGTGCACGTGTGCGCGGAGGACGAGGAAGCGGCGATGCGCGCTATCCGCAGTCACCTCTACTTCCGCTACGACCACCGGGCCGAGTCGGAAACGGAGTGCGGGCAGTTCGAGGCGGAACTGTGCCACTATTTCGGCACCCGGCACGCCCTCGCCGTATCCAGTGGCACCGCCGCGCTCGCGCTGGCGATCATGGGTGCCGCCGTTCCGCCCGGCTCATTGGTGGCCTGCCCGGGATTCACTTTCGTGGCCACCCCGAGCGCCATTGTGCTGGCCGGTTGCCGACCATTCCTGGTCGAGGTGGACGACGACCTACGGATGGACCTCGACGACCTGCGCCGCCGCTGGCGACCGGAGATCAAGGCGATCCTCGTGGTGCACATGCGCGGCTTCGCCGCCGACGTCGCCGCGCTGGCGGCCTTCGCCGCCGAGATGGGCGTACCGCTGATCGAGGACGCGGTGCCCGCGCTCGGTGCCGAACTGCACGGCCGCAAGCTCGGCACGTTCGGCGTGGCCGGGGCGTTCAGCACCCAGTCCGACAAGGCGCTCAACTGCGGTGAGGGCGGCTTCCTGATCACCGACGACAGCACCCTGTTCGGCCGGGCGGTGGCGCTGTCCGGGGCGTACGAGGGGCGGCTGCGGCGGCACTTCCCCGGCACCGAACCGCCCATCGACGGGCTGGACCTGCCCCTGCTCAGCCTGCGGATGGACGAGATCCGGGCCGCCCTGCTGCGCGCCGAGCTGACCCGGCTGCCGCAGCGACTGGCCCTGTTCCACCGCAACTACGCCCAGGTCAGCGGCGCGCTGGCCGACCTGCCGGGAATCGCGATCCGCAACCCGGTCGCGCCCGGGGCGTACCTCGGTGAGGCGTTCGTGTTCCGGGTGCCCGGCGGTGACGCCGGCTGGTTCGCCCGCGCCCTGCGTGCCGAGGGCATCGACGCCCGCAACATCGGCGCGGACGACGACCTCAACGTGCGGGCGTTCTGGAACTGGCGGTTCATGTACGACGACCGCGACCCGGCACGGGTGCGGGCCACCCTGCCGCGCACCGCCCGGCTGCTGGCCGAGACGGTCGACGTGCCGCTGTCGTCCAGCCTGACCCCGGACGACTGCGACCAGCTGATCCGCGCGGTCCGCAAGGTCGCCGCCGCGGCGGGGACGCCCGGCGGCGCGGCACCGGACGGGACGCTCCCGGCGGCCGTCGGGGTGGAGTCGGTGCGGGCATGACCACCGCCCCGACCCGGGACACCGCCGTCCCCCGGCTGGCGATGGTGGGCATCTTCGGTGGTCTCTTCGCCGGCTACCTGGGGCTCACCGCGGTCATCCCGGTGCTCCCGGCGTTCCTGCGGGACCGGCACGACGCCGGGGACTTCACCGTCGGCCTGGTGGTCACCGTGACGGCGGTGACCGCGCTGCTGGTCCGCCCGGTGGCCGGCGCGCTGGCCGACCGGTACGGTCACCGTACGGTGATGCTGGCCGGGGCCCTGGTCGTCGCCGCCGGGGGGCTGCTCTACCTGCTGCCGTTGGGCGTGCCCGCGCTGGTCGCGGTGCGGCTGCTGCTCGGGGCCGGTGAGGCGGCGCTGTTCACCGCCGGTGCGGTGTGGACGGTGGCGTTGGCCCCGCACCACCGGCGCGGCCAGCTCATCGGCCTGTACGGGGTGAGCATGTGGGGCGGCATCTCCGCCGGCACGTTCCTCGGCGCGACCCTGCAACAGGTCTCCTTCACCGCGGTGTGGGCGCTCAGCGCCGCCGCGCCGCTTCTCGCCGCCGGGCTGATCGTCGTGGTGCCGACGCCGCCCCGGACCGCCCCGACGGGCGGTGGTGGCGGGTTGCTGCTGCGCCCGGCACTGCTGCCCGGGATCGCGCTGACCTTCGGGGCCGCCGGTTACGCCGGGCTCGCCGCGTTCGTGGTGCTGCACCTCGACGCCCGGGACATCGGGCACGGGGTGGTGGTGCTGAGCTGTTTCAGCGCCGTCTACGCGGGCACCCGGCTGGTCATCGGGCACCTGCCCGACCGGCTCGGCCCGCGCCGGGTGGCGGCCTGGTGCGGGGTCGGCGAGGCGGTCGGGCTGGCCGTCGTCGCGGTCGCCCCGAACCTGCCGGTCGCCGTGGCCGGCAGCGTGGTCATGGGGGTCGGCTTCTCGCTGCTGCACCCGTCGCTGGCGCTGATGGTGATGAACCGGACCGACCCGGCCCGGCAGGGCGCGGCGATCGGCGCGTACACCTCGTTCTGGGATCTGGGGCTCGCGGTGTGGGGGCCGGTCACCGGCCTGGTCGCCGCCGGCTTCGGCTACCCGGCGGTCTTCACGGTCGGCGCGGCCTGCGCGCTGGTCGCGGCGGCCCTGGCGGTACGCATCGGCCGCCCCACCACCCCCACGGAGGTACCCGCCGGATGAGCGACCCGTTGACCGTCCTGTGCATCACCGGCTGGTGCCGCAACGGCAGCACCATCATCGGCAACGTCCTCAACGAGGTGCCCGGTTTCTTCCACGTCGGTGAGCTGCACTTCCTGTGGAAGAACGCCACCGGCCGGGGGGTCAACGACCGGTGCGGCTGCGGTGAACCGCTGACCGGCTGCCCGATCTGGTCGACGGTGCTGCCGATCGGCCGGCCCGACGGGTCGTCTCCGGACGCGCACGCCGCGACGGTGATCCGGCGGCAGTGGACCCGGGTGCGGACCCGGCACACCTGGCGGGTGCTACGACGCGGCCTGCACGACGACGAGATCCGTGCACACGCCGACCTGATGGGCCGGATCTACCACGGCATCGCCGAGCGGACCGGCGCGCGGGTGATCGTGGATACCACGAAGATCCCCGGCGAGGCCGCGCTGCTGACGCACCTGCCCGGCATCCGGCCGTACTACGTGCACCTGGTCCGCGACCCCCGTGCCGTGGCGCACTCGTGGCGGGAGCCGAAGCAGTACGTCTACGCGATGTCCGCCGCCCGCAGCACCGGCTACTGGCACGGCTTCAACCGGGCCGCCGCCGCGATCACCCGCCGGCACCCGGAGCGGTCGCTGTTCCTGCGCTACGAACAGTTCACCGCCGACCCGGCCGGCACCGTCGACGCGCTGCTGCGGTTCTGTGCCGCCGACCCGGCCGGCAACCCGGTACAGGGCCGCACCGTGCACCTGCACACCAACCACACGGTCACCGGCAACCCGGACCGGTTCCGCACCGGGCCGACGCTCATCCGGGACTCCGACGACGGCTGGCGGCGCACCCTGTCGCCCCGCCGGCGGTGGGCCGCGACCGCGCTGGCCTGGCCGCTGTTCGGCCGGTACGGCTACCGCTCCCCCGGCCCCGCCCCGGCGACGGTCGGCAGCACATCGGACGACGGGAGGTAACAGGCGTGGATCTCGGGCTCAAGGGGCGGGTGGCCCTGGTCGCGGGGGGTTCCAGCGGCATCGGGTTGGCGTGCGCGAAGGAGTTCGCCGCCGAGGGCGCCCAGGTGGCGATCTGCGGACGCGACCCGCACCGGCTGGCCGCCGCCGAACGGGAACTGGCGCAGGTGGCGACCGGCCGGGTCAGCGCCACCAGCGTCGACCTCACCGACCCCGACGCGGCCCGCGCCTGGGTCGACGCGGTCGCCGCCGACCTGGGCGGCGTGCACGTGCTGGTGGCCGGCGGCGGCAGCCCGCCGGTCGGCACCGCCAGCGGTTTCGCCGTCGACGACTACCGGGCCGCCGTGGACCGGGTGCTGCTGCCGGCGGTGGCGCTGGCCACGGCCGCGCTGCCGCACCTGCGGGCCGCCGGCTGGGGACGGCTGCTGTTCGTCGCCTCCGAGACCGCCTGCGTGCCGATCGGGCCGCTGGTGCTCTCCGGGGTGACCCGGGCGGCGCTGGTCCGCTTCGCCCAGGGCCTCGCCGTCGACGTCGGCCGCGACGGCATCACCGTCAACGTCCTCGCCCCGGGCGGGGTACGCACCCCGCCGATGGAACGCGCCGCCGCCCGGCTCGCCACCGCCGGCGACGTGGAGGCCCGGCTGGCGGCGATGGGTCACCACAGCGCGGTGGGCCGGCTGGCCCGGCCGGACGAGGTGGCCGCGGTGGCCGCCTTCCTGGCCAGCGAGCGGGCCTCGTTCGTCACCGCCGGGGTGCACCTGATCGACGGCGGGGCCGCCGCGACCGGCCCGGACCTGCCCCACCTGACCGGGGTCGGCAGGGACACCTACTCCTGACCCCACCCCCACCCCGCCTGTTCCGCGCACGAAGGAGTGCCGCATGTCCACGACCGGCCAGTTCACCGAACGGGACGTCTCCGAGTTCTTCGACCAGACCACCCAGACGTACCTCAGCTTCTGGGACAGCGAGGGGGTGCTGCACACCGGCTACTTCGCCGACGCCGACGACACCGACTATCCGGCGGCGGCCGACCGGACGTCCGACATCCTCGCCGCCGACGCCGGCATCGACGCGTCCTCGACGGTGCTGGACGTCGGCTGCGGCTGCGGCAACTTCCTGCTGCGGCTGGCCGGGCGCACCGGCTGCCGGGGCGAGGGACTGGACCTGAGCATCGAACGGGTCCGCTTCGCCCAGGGCAAGCTCATCGAGCGCGGCGACGGGTTGCCGATCGCCTTCCGGCACGGCTCGGCCACCGCCATGCCGTACGCCGACGGGAGCTTCACCCACGTGGTCAGCCAGGACGCGCTGTTCCTGGTGCCGGACAAGGCGCGCAGCCACGCGGAGATGTTCCGGGTGCTCGCCCCCGGCGGGACGCTCGCCGTCACCGACTTCCTGCAACCCGTCGCCGAGGTCGGCGCGGCGGCCCGCCGGCACGTCTACGACCGGGTGCGCTGGAGCAGCGGCTACTCCCTCGGCGGTTACCGCGAGGCGTTGACGGCGGCCGGGTTCGAGGTGACCGTCGCCCGCAGCCTCGACACGCACATCCGGCAGACGTACCGGGTGCTCGGGGAGACCGCCCGGCAGCGGGCCGCCGCAAGCGACGACGAGGCGGCCCGGCGGTGGATCCTCGGCTTCGCCGCCTCCTGCGACGAGATCCAGGCGGCGATCGACCGGGGCGAGTTCGGCTGGGGCATGTTCGTCGCCCGCAAGCCGGCCTGACCGGCGCACCGACCGCGTACCAGCTTCACACCAGGAGGGCAGTCATGCAGCGCACCGACGCCGTCAAGCGGACGATCGCCGAGGTCGTCGCCGAACGCAGGACCCAGATGTCGCCAGGCGGGTTGTTCGTCGAGGCGTTCGCCAAGGACGGTTTCGACACCGGCGTCGACTACGACGTCACCATCACCGACTCGCTGACCAGTTCCCGGCGCAAGCCCCGCTACCCGTCGCGGAACATGCTCAAGGTGGTCGACCTGTCCCGGGAGCCGCAGGAGTTCTACTGGCACGAGAGCCCACCGCGCCCCGGCGACCCGGTCGTGGACGGCGCGGACCTGCGCCGGGAGGCCGCCAACCACTTCCACCGTTCTCCCATCCCGGAGCTGCTGACCACCCGGGCCTGGGTGCAGGTGCCCGACGAGCTGTGGGCCGACCCGGTGGGTTTCGCCCAGTTCATCGACTACCGCCTGGTGGTACGGCTGGCCACCGCCGAGAACCACACCATCCTGCGCGGCGAGGGCGGCCTGCTGAACATGCCGCAGCTCGGCCGGCTCACCGACCCCGCGCCGTTCGCGTCGACCATCCTGGCCGCCTGCAACGAGGTGGAGCAGATGGGCAGCACCGCCGACGGGCTGATCATCAACCCGGCCGACTACTACCGGCTGCTCGGCGAGGGCCACCTGATGCGCGACGTGGAGGACAACGGCGTCTTCATCGTCCGGACCCGGCTGGTCGACCCGGGCACCGCGATCGTCGGCGACTTCGGCCACGGCGCGGTGCTGTTCGACGCCGGCCGGTCGACGATCCGGTTCGCCGAGCCGCCACCGGGCACCTTCGCCGAACCGGGGCGGGCGCTGTGCGCCGAGATCTGGGAACGGGTCGTGGTCAACCTGCCCACCTGCTTCTTCGTCGTCACCCTGTAGCGGGGGTCGACATGGCGACGACGCCCGCGCCGCACGACGTGCCCGGGCGGTCCGATCCCGACGTCCTGGTCGTCGGCGCGGGCGTGGCCGGCCTGTTCTGCGCCTGGTTCCTGCGCCGGGCCGGGCTGAGCGTGACCGTGGTCGACCGGGGCGAGGTCGGCGACCCGGCGGCCTGCTCGTCGGGCAACACCGGTTTCGTCGGCACCCAGGGGGCCGCCCCGCTGGCCGAGCCGGGGGTGCCGGCGAAGGGGCTGCGCTGGTTGCTCCACCCGGACAGCCCGTTCCACGTCCGGCCCCGGTTCGACCGGGAGCTGCTGACCTGGCTGTGGCACTTCCGCCGGCACTGCACCGAACGGCAGGCCCGCGCCGGCTTCGAGGTGCTGCTCGACCTCAAGCAGCGCAGCCTGGCCATCCTGCGGGAGGTCTGCGCACACGACGACCTCGCCGGCACCCTCACCGCCCGCGGCATGCTGCTGGCCTGCCGTACGCCACAGGGGTACGCGCAGGCGCGGGCGTCGGTGCCGGCGGCGGTGGCCCGGGGGGTGCCGCTGCGTACCGTGGACCGGGCGGAGCTGGCCCGGCTGCAACCGGGCGTCGAGTTCACCGTCGCCGGGGCGCTGCTCAACGAGGAGGGTGCCGCGCTGCGCATCCCGGCGTTCCTGATCGCCTTCGCCCGGCTGTTACGGGCCGCCGGGGTGGAGATCCTCACCGGCACCGAGGTACGCGGCTTCGACACCGTCGACGGTCGGGTCCGCGCCGTCCGCACCAGCCGGGGCGACCTGCGCCCCGGTGAGGTGGTGCTCGCCGCCGGCGTATGGTCGGTGGCGTGCGCCAGGCAGTTGGGCGTCGGCCTGCTGCTGCAACCCGCCAAGGGGTACGCGGTGACCGTCGACGCGGGCCCGGCCACCCCGACCCTGCCGGTCCTGCTCAGTGAGGGGAAGGTGGCCGTCATGCCGTTGGGCGACCGGATACGTCTGGCCGGGACGCTGGAGTTGACCGGCCTGGACACCGGCGTGTCCCCGCGCCGGGTGGACGGCATCCGGCGCACGGTGCGGTCGTACCTGCCGGGGTGCGACACCGGGGGGCAGGTGCAGGTGTGGAGCGGGCTGCGACCGTGCACCCCGGACAGCCTGCCGCTGATCGGCCGGCTCGGGCCGTACCGCAACGTCAGCGTCGCGACCGGGCACGGGCACATCGGGATGGGGCTCGCCCCGGCCGGCGGGCGGCTGCTCGCCCAGCTCGTCACCGGGACGACGCCGGACGTGCCGCTGGCGACGTTCGCGGTGGACCGGCACCGGCGGGGGCACCGGTGAGCGCCCCGACGATCGGGGTGCTCTGCCTGCAGACCAGCTTCGACAAGATCCCCGGCCACATCCGCAACCCGGCGACGTTCGACTTCCCTGTGGTGTACCGGGTCGTCGAGGGGGCCACCCCGCAACGGCTGGTCCGCGAGGCCGACCCGACCCTGCTCACGCCGTTCGTCACGGCCGCCCGGGACCTGCAGGGTGCCGGGGTCGCCGCGATCACCGGGGCGTGCGGTTTCCTGGTGCTGTTCCAGGCCGAGCTGGCCGCCGCCGTGGACGTGCCGCTGCACTCGTCGAGCCTGCTCCAACTGCCGATGGTGCACCGGATGCTCGGGCCGGGCCGGACGGTCGGGGTGCTGACCGCCGACGCGGCGGCGCTGACCCGTCGGCACCTGGCCGCCGTCGGCGCGCAGGACGTGCCGATCCGGGTTGCCGGGATGGCCGACGCGCCGGAGTTCCGCGAGGTGATGCTGGAGGGCCGGCGCGACGCCCTCGACGTCGACCGGTTGGCCGCCGAGGTGGTGGCTCGGGCGGACGCCCTGGCCGGGCCGGACCTGGGGGCCGTGGTCATCGAGTGCACCGACCTGGTGCCGTTCGCGCACCTGATCCAGGCCCGGCTGGGGGTGCCGGTCTACGACATCGTCACCCTGACCACGATGGTGCACGCCGGCCTGGCCCGGCACCCGTACGCCGAGCGCCGGTAGGCCGTACTCTCCCGTCCCGCCGGTCGGCCGGGTCCACTACGGACCCGGCCGACCGGCGGTTCTTTCCGTGTGGGCTCCCCGCACGCCGCCCGGTGCGTGGCGCGGCGGTCGCGCGTGCCGGGGTCGACGTACAGGGCCGATCCGCAGGTGATGCGGTATTCACGATTTCAAACTCCGCCATTGTCACGAGTTTCCGGCCGGAATCTCACCGTCGGTCGATGACGCATCGCACTGTGCGCGACGGGCCGCCCACCGCAGGATTGACACCAACCGATCAGGGGATGGGAGGCAGCCGAGATGGACGACAGATACGACTCGTACTGCGCGGTCGATCCGCTCTTCTACGACTCGTTGTCCAGCGCGAGCGCCACCGCCACCGGCATCGGCTACGCCACCGACCGCCCGCAGCCGGCAGACTGGGAACGCGAGGTCAAGGACGACTGGCTGATCCACGCGCCGGTCGGCGGCACGCTGCCCGCCCAGGGCTGGAAGATCCACGTCTCGGCCCGGCTGGACAACGCCGAGCGGGTCCTCGCCCAGGTGATGGACTACTGCGAGCCGCGCGGCATCCCGTTCAAGCACCTGCGCGGCCCCCGGATGCTGCTGATGCGCAACAGCAAGTACGCCCGCCGGGGCGGCAGCGGCAAGTTCGTCACCGTCTACCCGCGTGACGACGCCGAACTGGAGCTGACCGCCAAGGAACTGGCGGCGCTGCTCGACGGCGAGCAGGGGCCCTACATCCTCAGCGACCTGCGCTACGGCGACGGCCCGGTCTACCTGCGCTACGGCGGTTTCGCGGCCCGTTTCTGCCTGTCCGCCGAGGGACAGGTGGTGCCGGCCATCGCCGACGCCACCGGAACCCTGGTGCCGGACCGCCGCGACCCGGTGTTCCACCTGCCCGACTGGGTGACCCTGCCCGACTTCCTCGCCCCGCACCTGGCCGCCCGCAACGCCGCCAGCACCACCGAGCTGCCCTACCGGATCGAGAAGGTCGTCCACTTCTCCAACGGCGGCGGCCTGTACGAGGCCCGGGACACCCGGACCGACACCCGGGTGGTGCTGAAGGAGGCCCGCCCGTACGCCGGCCTGGACGCCACCGGAGCGGACGCGGTGACCCGGCTGCGCCGGGAGGCCACCGTGCTGCGCCAACTCGCCGACGTCCCGCACCTGGTGCGGGTGCACGACGAGTTCAGCTTCGGCGGGCACGAGTTCCTGGCCCTGGAGTTCGTCGAGGGCCGCCCGCTCAACCAGGTGGTCGTGCAGCGCTACCCGCTGGTGCACCCGGACGCCGACCGCGCCGACTACACCCTCTGGGCGCTGGACGTGCACCGACAGGTCGCCGAGGCGGTCGAGGCCATCCACGCGCACGGCATCGTCTACGGCGACCTGCACATGTTCAACATCATGGTCGGCGACGACGGCACGGTCACGCTGATCGACTTCGAGGTTTCCGCGCCGGCCGCCGAGGCGAGCCGCCCCGCGCTGCGCAACCAGGCGTTCGCCGCACCCCGCGACCGGGTCGGCCCCGACGTCGACCGGTACGCCCTGGCCTGCCTGCGGCTCGCCCTGTTCCTGCCGCTGACCGCCATGCTGCGGCTGGCCCCGGAGAAGGCCGCGCACCTGGCCGACGTGGTGGCCGAGCACTTCCCGGTCGACCGGGAAGTGCTCGACGAGACCGTCACGGTGATCGTCGGCGACCCACCGGCCACCGGCACGGCCGACCCGACAGCCCCGACGGCACCCGCCGCGGCGGCCCCGACCCGGCCGGACCCGGACGTGGTACGGGTCGACCCGGACGACTGGCCGGGCCTGCGTGACCGGCTGGTCCGGGCGATCACCACCAGCGCCACGCCGCACCGCGACGACCGGCTCTTCCCCGGCGACATCAGGCAGTTCAGCGGCAACGACGGCGGGCTGAACCTCGCCCACGGCGCGGCCGGGGTGCTCTGGGCGCTGCACGCCACCGGCGCCCCCGTCGACCCCGACCACGTCCGCTGGCTGGTCGACCGGGTGCGGGAACCCGCCTCCGGCAGCCGACTCGGCTTCTTCGACGGCCTACACGGGGTGGCGTACGTGCTGGACCTGCTCGGCCACCACGACGAGGCCCGCCGGCTGATCGACCGCTGCCTCGACGAACCGTGGACGGAACTCGGCAACGACCTGGTGGGCGGCCTGCCCGGCATCGCGCTGAACCTGACCCACTTCGCCACGCTGACCGGCGAGGACCGCTACGAGGCCGCCGCCCGACGGGCCGTCGACCTGGTCGTCGACCGGCTCGGCGACGTCGACTCGGTGGCCGAGGTCAGCGGCGGCCGGCACCCGTACGCCGGGCTGATGCGCGGCGGCGCGGGGGTGGCACTGATGCTGCTGCACCGGCACGAGCGGGAACCCGACACGCGACTGCTCGACCACGCCGACACCGCACTGCGGCAGGACCTGCGCCGCTGTGTCCGCCGCGACGACGGACACCTGGAGGTCAACGAGGGCTGGCGCACCATGCCGTACCTCGCGGAGGGCAGCGTCGGGGTGGGCCTCGTGCTCGACCGGTACCTGCGTCACCGGCCCGACGACACCCTGCGCGAGCAGGCCGACGCGATCCGCCGCTGCGCCGACTTCCCGTTCTACGCCCAGTCCGGGCTGTTCGCCGGACGCGCCGGCATCGTGGCCTACCTGGCCGGCCGGGGCGAGTACGACGTGGCCCACCACCAGGCCCGCCAGCTGGGTTGGCACGCCCTGCCGTACGCCGGTGGCACCGCCTTCCCCGGCGACCAACTACTGCGGCTCTCGATGGACCTGGCCACCGGCACCGCCGGCGTGCTGGCCGCCGTGGCCGCCAGCCGACCCGCCGATCCGGTCCGGTTGCCGCTGCTGGCACCGACCGGCGATCCCACCCCGGCCGACTGACGGCCCACCCGCTCCCCGGGGGTCACCCCGGGGCCATCCGACCCGACGACTGTGAAAGGAGGAAAGACATGGCCCTGCTCGACCTTCAGGGGATGGAGCTGCCGGCCGCCGAGCGCACCGGCGGTGGTAGCCGGGCGAGTCTGCTGCTCTGCGGCGACAGCTCGCTGAGCGTCACCACCTGCAGCTGAACCGACGGTCGTCGACCCGACCGAGTCACACCAGGCACACATCAGTACCGCACACCCGACAGAAAGAGGTAAGACCATGGCTCTGCTCGACCTCCAGGCGATGGAACTGCCGGCCACCGAGCGCACCGGCGGCGGCAGCCAGGCCAGCCTCCTGCTCTGCGGCGACAGCTCGCTGAGCGTCACCACCTGCAACTGATCGACTGGTATCGCATGGCCCCGGACCGGCACCTGCCGGTCCGGGGCCGCGCGGCGTGGGAGGGGACGCGATGACACCGACCGACCGGCTCCTGGCGCGGGCCGTCCGCGCGGCCGGCTGGTGGACCCCGACGCTGGCCGTGGTCACCGTGGCCGGCACGGCCGCCGAACTTGCCCTGCCGGCCGTGCTGGGCCGGGCCGTCGACGCCGCCGTCGGCACCGCGCCGAAGGACTCCCCCGACCGCTGGCTGGCCGCCGTCGTCGGGCTGATCGCCCTGTTGGTCGTCGTCGGCGTCGTGCGGGACTACGGCACCGGCGCGGCCACCGCCCGGTCGGTGGCCCACCTGCGGCACACCCTGGTCCGGCACCTGTTCGCCCTCGCTCCGCAGACCGCCGCCCGCCGGCCGGTGGGCGACCTCGCCGGCCGGGTGGTGGGCCAGGTCGCCGACGCCGGTCAGGCCGCCCCGACGCTGGTCACGGCCGCCACCGTGGCGCTGCCGCCGGTGGGCAGCCTGGTGGCGCTCACCCTGATCGACCCGTGGCTCGGCGTCACCTTCGTCGCGGGGCTGCTCCTGCTCGGCCTGCTGCTGCGCGGTTTCGTCGCCGACGCCTCCGCCGCCGTCGCCGGCTACCAGCAGGCCCAGGGCGACCTCGCCGGCCGTCTGGTGGAGGCGCTGGCCGGGGCCCGCACCATCGCCGCCGCCGGCACCGGTAAACGGGAGGTCGAGCGGGTGCTGACCCCGCTGGCCGCGTTGCACCGGCACGGGGCACGGACCTGGACGGTGCTCGCCGGCGCGGCCACCCGGGGCGCGGTGCTCAACCCGCTGCTCCAGGTCGCGATCGTCGCCGTCGGTGGGCTGTCGCTGACCGCCGGCCGGTTGACCCCCGGGGAGCTGCTGGCCGCCATCCAGTACGCCGCCCTCGGCGCGGGCCTCGGCACCGTGGTCGCCGCCCTCAACACCGCCGTCCGGGTACGCGCCGGCTGCCGCCGGGCCGCCGACGTGCTCACCGAACCCGCCCGGCCGTACGGCGTCCGCCCCCTGCCGTCCGGGCCGGGCACCCTGGAGCTGCGTGGCGTCACCGTCCGCGACGCCGACGGCCGGGCCCTGCTCGACCGGGTGGACCTGCGGGTGCCCGGCGGCACGCTGCTGGTCGTCGTCGGCGTCTCCGGCGCGGGCAAGTCCCTGCTCGCCGCCGTCGCCGGCCGGCTGCGCGACCCGGACGACGGGGTGGTGCTCCTGGACGGTGTGCCGCTGCCGGAGCTGACCCCGGCCGCCCTGCACGCCGCGATCGGCTACGGCTTCGAACGTCCGGTGCTGGTCGGCGACACGGTCGGCGCCGCCGTCGGGGCCGGTGCGGACCCGGTGCCGCTGGCCCGCGCCGCCGCCATCCACGACTTCGTCGAACGGCTGCCCGACCGGTACGCCACCCCGCTGAACGAGGTCGCCATGTCCGGCGGTGAACGGCAACGGCTCGGGCTGGCCCGCGCGTTGCGCGCCGAACGGCTGCTGATCCTCGACGACGCCACGTCCAGCCTGGACACCGCCACCGAGTACCAGGTGACCCGGGCGCTGACCGGGCCTGACGACCGGCGTACCCGGGTGGTGGTCAGCCACCGGCTCGGCATGGCCGCCCACGCGGACCTGGTCGCGTGGGTGGCCGACGGGCGGATCCGCGCCGTCGGCCCGCACCGGGCGCTCTGGGCCGACCCCGACTACCGGGAGGTGTTCCGGTCGTGACCACGGTCGTCGGCGTGACCCGGGCCGCGCTGCGGGAACGGCGGGCGCAGCTGTGGCGGTTGGCCGGCTGGTCCGCCGCCGAGGTGCTGCCGGCCGCCCTGTCCGGGCTGTTCACCGCGCGGGCCGTGGACAGCGGCTTCCTGGCCGGCCGGCCGGGCGTCGGCCTGGCCTGGCTGGCCCTGCTGGGGTTGGCGGTGCTGGTCGGCGCGGCCGGCACCAACCGGTCGTACGCGCTGCTCGGCGCGGTGGTGGAGCCGTTCCGCGACGACCTGCTGCGCCGGGTGGTCCGCGGCGCGGTGGCCGGTGCGGCAGGCGGCCGGGCCGACGACGCGGCGGTGGCCCGGCTCACCCACCAGGTGGAGCTGGTCCGGGACACCTACGCCGGCCTGCTGATGGTGGTACGTGGTTTCCTGTTCGCCCTCGGCGCCGCCGTGCTCGGCCTGTTCTCGCTGGCCGCCCCGGTGGCCCTGGTGGTCGCGGTGCCGGTGCTGGCCGGTCTCGGGCTGTTCGCCGTGGCGCTGCCGGTGATGGTGGCCCGGCAGCGGGAGTACGTGCTGGCCGACGAGCAGCTCGGCCGGGCCGTGGTGACCGCGGTGAGCGGCCACCGCGACGTCACCGCCAGCGGGGCCCGCGACCGGGTCACCGGCTGGGTCGGCGGGGCCGTCGACGCGCAGGCCCGGGTGGAGCGACGACTGGCCACCATGGCGGCGACCCGCAGCCTGAGCCTGGCGCTGGGTGGTTGGTTGCCGGTTCCGGTGCTGCTGCTGGCCGCGCCGTGGCTGGTCCGTCAGGGGCTGGGGCCGGGCGCGCTGCTGGGCGCGCTCGTCTACGTCACGCGGGGGGTGCAGCCGGCCCTGCACAGCCTGGTGCAGGGGGTCGCCGCCGGTGGTCTCCGGTTCGCCGTCACCCTGGACCGGCTGTTGCGTACCGCCGCTCCGGCCGACACCGACCCGGCCGGTTCGCCGCCCCGGCCCGCCCCGCGGCGGACCGGGGCGGCGTTGTCGCTGCGCGGGGTGACCTTCCGGTACGGCCCGCACGCCGACCCGGTCCTCGACGACCTCGACCTCGAGGTGCCCGTCGGGGACCACCTGGTGATCGTCGGGGCCAGCGGGATCGGCAAGTCGACCCTGGCGGGGCTGATCGCCGGGGTGCTGCGTCCCCAGTCGGGCACCGTCCACGTCGGGGGGTTGCCGGTGACCGGGGCGACGCCTGCCGAACTGGCCGCGCGGCGCGTGCTCATCCCCCAGGAGGCGTACGTCTTCACCGGCTCGCTCCGCGACAACCTCGGCTACCTGGCCCCCGGCGTGCCGGACGACGTGGTCGACCGGGCGGCGGCCCGGCTGGGGCTGACCGGGCTGCTGACCCGGCTCGGCGGGTACGACGCGCTGCTGCGCCCGGCGGACCTGTCGGCCGGGGAACGGCAGCAGGTGGCGTTGCTGCGGGCCTGGCTCTCCCCCGCTCCGCTGACCATCCTCGACGAGGCGACCTGTCACCTGGACCCGGCCACCGAGGCCCGGCTGGAGACGGCTTTCGCCGCCCGGCCCGGCACGCTGGTGGTGATCGCCCACCGGGTCAGTTCGGCGCTGCGGGCGCGGCGGGTCCTGCTGCTCGACGGGCGGACCGCGCTGCTGGACACCCACCGGGGGCTGCTGGGCCGCTCAGCGGCGTACCGTGCCCTGGTCGGCTACGGCGAGACGGAACCGTCGGACACCGCCACCTTCTGGACGGCGTCGGACGGGACATCGGCGGCGGCCCGGACCTAGGTGTCAGGGGCCGCGCGGGTTCGGGTCCGGAAACCACCCCGGGGTACGCCCCGCGGGCGGTGCCCGGGTCAGGCCGGCGAACCGGCGGCGGGGGTTCCACCGGGCCGCGGGTGGCCGTCGCCGGGGATGTGCCGTACGGCGGTGCCGGACGTGACGTCGGGGGTCGGGGTCGGGTCGGTGCCGGTCACAGCCAGCCGGCCTCGCGGGCGATCCGCACCGCCTCCCAGCGGGTCCGCGCGCCGGTCTTCGCCATGATGCGTGACAGGTGGTTGCGCACGGTGCCGGCCGACAGCACCAGCCGTTCGGCGATTTCCTGGACCGGATGCCCCTCGGCGACCACGTCGAGCACCTCCCGCTCCCGGTTGGTCAAGGGGCTGTCGGTGACCTTGAGGGCGGCGACGACCAGGTCCGGATCGAGGACGACCCGTCCCTCGGCGAGCTGGCGTACCCCGTCGACGATCCGGCCGGGTGGCACGTCACGGCTGAGGAAGCCGATCCGGTGGCCGTGTTCGGCGAGTACCGGGCCGAGCCGGCCGGCCCGTCGCTGTTCGACGAGGACCAGTAGGGAGCCCACGGGTGCGGTCATCGCCTCCGTCGGCGAACGGGGGGCCGGGGCGGTGGCCGTGACGGTGGACTCGCCGACGGCAGCCGGGGTGGTTTCGACGACGGCCTCGGTGGCGCCCAGGGTGGCCAGTCGGACCAGTTCCGTCACGGTCAACATGTCGAAATCGACCACGGCCACGTCGGGTCGCTTGGCCCGGACCGCCGCCCGTAGATGGTGCGGGTTGTCCACCTCGCCCACGATTTCGATGTCGTGTTCGGCGGCGAGCAACTGGGCGAGTGCGCCCCGGAGCAGCCCGCCCTGGAGGGCGAGCAATGTGCGAACCATAAGCGACTCCCGAGATCAGGCCCGTGCTGACGAAATGTGCGCGGTCGATGACGCACGGTTCGGAATCTTATTAAATATGTAACTGGTTCGACACCCCTTCTCACGGCTGGTCAGATCCAGCCCGCGTCCCGGGCCCGCTGGACCGCTTCCCACCGGTTACGGGCCCCGGTCTTGCGGAGCACGGCGGACAGGTGGTTGCGGACCGTTCCGGGCGCCAGGTGCAGCTGACCGGCGATCTCCTTGGTGGACATCCCGCGTGCGGCGGCGGCGGTCACCTCACGCTCCCGCTCGTTGAGGGGGTTGACGGCGGCGTCCAGCGCGGCCAGGGCGGTCACCGGGTCGATCATCCGCCGCCCCTCGGCGACCAGACGCAACTGGTCCAGGAGCTCCTGGGGCGGGACGTCCTTGGCGATGATGCCCCGGGCCCGGGCCCCGAGGGCCCGGCGCAGCACCCGGGCGGTCCGCCGGGAGGTCAGCACCACCACCGCACATTCCGGCAGTCGGGCATGCCATTGCCCGGCGAGCACGGCGGGGTCCTCGATCGCGTCGAGGTCGACCAGGACGACGTTGGGACGCCGGGTGACGACCCCGTCCGGCAACTGGTGTTCGGGATCGCTCTCCCCGGCCAACTCGAACCCGGGGGCGGCGGCCAGGACCGCCGCGAGGGCGGTACGTAACAGTCCCGGAGGCCCCACCACCACGACACGGATCGTCGGTTCATCGTTTTCTGCCGCTCGGCCCGGACCCGACGATGACTGTTTCCCGCTCGCCATTTCGTCCATCCGTCATATTTTTCCAAATGGCGGCCGAAGCAGTCGCGACTGTCGGAATGACGACCCGTTTCCGGCCGCCGGAAAAATGGTCAAAAATGCAGTAGCCGACGGACGGGAGGGAATCGGGACCTGCCGGACGTCCGGCAGGTCCCGATTTGACGGATATAGCAGTTGAGGCCGGCCCCTGTTCGGGGCCGGCCTCAATCTGAAATGGTTGTCCGGCGGTGTCCTACTCTCCCACACCCTCCCGAGTGCAGTACCATCGGCGCTGGAGGGCTTAGCTTCCGGGTTCGGAATGTAACCGGGCGTTTCCCCTCCGCCATGACCGCCGTAACACTATGAACATATCAAACAACACACACACCCACAGAAACCCTCTACCCGTGGGGGGTTGTTTGGTGTTTGTTCAGAGTTGCACAGTGGACGCGTAGCAGCCTTGTTATCAAGTCCTCGGCCTATTAGTACCGGTCAACTGAACCCGTTACCGAGCTTACATTTCCGGCCTATCAACCCAGTCGTCTAGCTGGGGGCCTTACCCCCACAATGTGGGGTGGGATACCTCATCTCGAAGCAGGCTTCCCGCTTAGATGCTTTCAGCGGTTATCCCTTCCGAACGTAGCTAACCAGCCGTGCCCCTGGCGGGACAACTGGCACACCAGAGGTTCGTCCGTCCCGGTCCTCTCGTACTAGGGACAGCCCTTCTCAAGTATCCTACGCGCACGGCGGATAGGGACCGAACTGTCTCACGACGTTCTAAACCCAGCTCGCGTACCGCTTTAATGGGCGAACAGCCCAACCCTTGGGACCTGCTACAGCCCCAGGATGCGACGAGCCGACATCGAGGTGCCAAACCATCCCGTCGATATGGACTCTTGGGGAAGATCAGCCTGTTATCCCCGGGGTACCTTTTATCCGTTGAGCGACACCGCTTCCACACGCAAGTGCCGGATCACTAGTCCCGACTTTCGTCCCTGCTCGACCTGTCAGTCTCACAGTCAAGCCCCCTTGTGCACTTGCACTCAACACCTGATTGCCAACCAGGCTGAGGGAACCTTTGGGCGCCTCCGTTACCCTTTAGGAGGCAACCGCCCCAGTTAAACTACCCACCAGACACTGTCCCTGAACCGGATAACGGCCCGAAGTTAGATACCCAAATCAACCAGAGTGGTATTTCAAGATTGCCTCCACCCATACTGGCGTACAGGCTTCACCGGCTCCCACCTATCCTACACAAGCCCATTCAGATACCAATGTCAAGCTATAGTAAAGGTCCCGGGGTCTTTCCGTCCTGCCGCGCGTAACGAGCATCTTTACTCGTACTGCAATTTCGCCGGGCCTGTGGTTGAGACAGTGGGGAAGTCGTTACGCCATTCGTGCAGGTCGGAACTTACCCGACAAGGAATTTCGCTACCTTAGGATGGTTATAGTTACCACCGCCGTTTACTGGCGCTTAAGTTCTCCGCTTCGCCCCAAAGAGCTAACAGGTCCCCTTAACGTTCCAGCACCGGGCAGGCGTCAGTCCATATACATCGAATTACTTCTTCGCATGGACCTGTGTTTTTAGTAAACAGTCGCTTCCCCCTGCTCTCTGCGGCCATACAACGCTCCACCCGCACGGGGCTTCACGTCTCCGGCCCCCCTTCTCCCTAAGTTACGGGGGCAATTTGCCGAGTTCCTTAACCACAGTTCGCCCGATCGCCTCGGTATTCTCTACCTGACCACCTGTGTCGGTTTGGGGTACGGGCCGCTCGAAACTCGCTAGAGGCTTTTCTCGGCAGCATAGGATCACTGACTTCACCTGAATCGGCTCGGCATCACGTCTCAGCCTCATGTACCGCGGATTTGCCTACGGCACGGCCTACACGCTTACCCCGGCACAACCACCGGCCGGGCTCAGCTACCTTCCTGCGTCACCCCATCGCTTGACTACTACCCGCCAGGTTCCCACGCTCCCCACCGCAGACCCGAAAGTCCTTGGCAGCTCGGGTGGTTAGCACAACGAGGTTCATCAGGGACGCTCCTTCGCGGGTACGGGAATATCAACCCGTTGTCCATCGACTACGCCTCTCGGCCTCGCCTTAGGTCCCGACTCACCCAGGGCGGATTAGCCTGGCCCTGGAACCCTTGGTCATCCGGCGGAAGGGTTTCTCACCCTTCTTTCGCTACTCATGCCTGCATTCTCACTCGTGCCGCGTCCACAACTAGGTCACCCCGCTGCTTCACCCCCGGCACGACGCTCCCCTACCCATCCACACACCTGCACGCACCATCAAGGGCACGCGAAGTTAAAATGTGAATGCCACAGCTTCGGCGGTGTGCTTGAGCCCCGCTACATTGTCGGCGCGGAACCACTTGACCAGTGAGCTATTACGCACTCTTTAAAGGATGGCTGCTTCTAAGCCAACCTCCTGGTTGTCTATGCGACCCCACATCCTTTTCCACTTAGCACACGCTTAGGGGCCTTAGCTGGTGATCTGGGCTGTTTCCCTCTCGACTACGAAGCTTATCCCCCGCAGTCTCACTGCCGCGCTCTCACTTACCGGCATTCGGAGTTTGGCTGATTTCGGTAAGCTTGTAGGCCCCCTAGACCATCCAGTGCTCTACCTCCGGCAAGAAACACACGACGCTGCACCTAAATGCATTTCGGGGAGAACCAGCTATCACGGAGTTTGATTGGCCTTTCACCCCTAACCACAGATCATCCCCCAACTTTTCAACGTTGGTGGGTTCGGCCCTCCACGCGGTCTTACCCACGCTTCAGCCTGCCCATGGCTAGATCACTCCGCTTCGGGTCTAGAACATGCGACTCAAACGCCCTCTTCAGACTCGCTTTCGCTACGGCTCCCCCACACGGGTTAACCTCGCCACATGCCACTAACTCGCAGGCTCATTCTTCAAAAGGCACGCCGTCACCCCGCAAGGCTCCGACGGATTGTAGGCGAACGGTTTCAGGTACTATTTCACTCCCCTCCCGGGGTACTTTTCACCATTCCCTCACGGTACTCGTCCGCTATCGGTCACCAGGAAGTATTTAGGCTTACCAGGTGGTCCTGGCAGATTCACGGCAGATTACAGGAGTCCGCCGCTACTCGGGAACACCCACAGAAGATCAGCAACTTTCACCTACCGGACTCTCACCGACTACGGTTGGCTTTTCCACACCATTCGGCTAGCCACTGACTTTATAACTCCTCGAACAAGTGTCAGCCTGTTCAGCAGGGTCCCACAACCCCGACCACGCAACCCCTGACAGGTATCACACGCAACCGGTTTAGCCTCAATCCGCTTTCGCTCGCCACTACTCACGGAATCACTAAATTGTTTTCTCTTCCTACGGGTACTGAGATGTTTCACTTCCCCGCGTTCCCCCACACACCCTATGTGTTCAGGTGCAGGTGACACCACATGACTGGTGCCAGGTTTCCCCATTCGGACACCCTGGGATCACAGCTCGGTTGACAGCTCCCCCAGGCCTATCGCGGCCTCCCACGTCCTTCATCGGCTCCTGGTGCCAAGGCATCCACCGTCCGCCCTTGACAACTTGACCACAAAGATGCTCGCGTCCACTGTGCAATTCTCAACAAACAACCAACCCACAACCCCAAAGCCCCACACCAGCAACCCCACCCCACCCACAGGCAGAACAGAATCCGGTATGCGAGACCAGGCCATGCCTGGCAGACCACCGAAGCCAACGCTCCAGAACAGTCCTCCGAAAAAACAACCCACCGGTTGTTCCTTCAGGACCCAACAGGGTGCCCACATCCCTCCACCAGCCGCACCAGAACCCCGCTCCCACCACCAAAGTGGCTGTACTAGGCGTCCCAGCCGTTGCCAGGGAAAAACTTGCCAGTGTCTCCGCCATCCGAGCACCCCGACCCGACATCCGCAGGCCGCGGGCTCCATACCGGCTTTCACCGGATGGTGCTCCTTAGAAAGGAGGTGATCCAGCCGCACCTTCCGGTACGGCTACCTTGTTACGACTTCGTCCCAATCGCCAGCCCCACCTTCGACGGCTCCCTCCACAAGGGTTGGGCCACCGGCTTCGGGTGTTGCCGACTTTCGTGACGTGACGGGCGGTGTGTACAAGGCCCGGGAACGTATTCACCGCAGCGTTGCTGATCTGCGATTACTAGCGACTCCGACTTCACGGGGTCGAGTTGCAGACCCCGATCCGAACTGAGACCGGCTTTTTGGGATTCGCTCCACCTCACGGCATCGCAACCCATTGTACCGGCCATTGTAGCATGCGTGAAGCCCTGGACATAAGGGGCATGATGACTTGACGTCATCCCCACCTTCCTCCGAGTTGACCCCGGCAGTCTTCGATGAGTCCCCGCCATAACGCGCTGGCAACATCGAACGAGGGTTGCGCTCGTTGCGGGACTTAACCCAACATCTCACGACACGAGCTGACGACAGCCATGCACCACCTGTGACCGCCCCCGAAGGACCTCCCATCTCTGGAAGTTTTGCGGCCATGTCAAACCCAGGTAAGGTTCTTCGCGTTGCATCGAATTAATCCGCATGCTCCGCCGCTTGTGCGGGCCCCCGTCAATTCCTTTGAGTTTTAGCCTTGCGGCCGTACTCCCCAGGCGGGGCGCTTAATGCGTTAGCTGCGGCACAGAGAACCGGAGAGGCCCCCACACCTAGCGCCCAACGTTTACAGCGTGGACTACCAGGGTATCTAATCCTGTTCGCTCCCCACGCTTTCGCTCCTCAGCGTCAGTATCGGCCCAGAGACCCGCCTTCGCCACCGGTGTTCCTCCTGATATCTGCGCATTTCACCGCTACACCAGGAATTCCAGTCTCCCCTACCGAACTCTAGCCTGCCCGTATCGACCGCAGGCTTGGAGTTGAGCCCCAAGTTTTCACGGTCGACGCGACAAGCCGCCTACGAGCTCTTTACGCCCAATAAATCCGGACAACGCTCGCGCCCTACGTCTTACCGCGGCTGCTGGCACGTAGTTGGCCGGCGCTTCTTCTGCAGGTACCGTCACTCACGCTTCGTCCCTGCTGAAAGAGGTTTACAACCCGAAGGCCGTCATCCCTCACGCGGCGTCGCTGCATCAGGCTTCCGCCCATTGTGCAATATTCCCCACTGCTGCCTCCCGTAGGAGTCTGGGCCGTGTCTCAGTCCCAGTGTGGCCGGTCGCCCTCTCAGGCCGGCTACCCGTCGTCGCCTTGGTAGGCCATCACCCCACCAACAAGCTGATAGGCCGCGAGCCCATCCCAGGCCGAAAAACTTTCCACCCCACCCCATGCGAGGCAAGGTCATATCCGGTATTAGCCCCCGTTTCCGAGGGTTATCCCAAAGCCTAGGGCAGGTTACTCACGTGTTACTCACCCGTTCGCCGCTCGAGTACCCCAAAGGGCCTTTCCGCTCGACTTGCATGTGTTAAGCACGCCGCCAGCGTTCGTCCTGAGCCAGGATCAAACTCTCCAACAAAAACCTGTCGAACAGCAATCCCGACAACAAATGTTGCCAAAGGAATCCCAACCGAACAGACCAATACTCACAAGCCTGCCCAGCACGGGGCATAAAACAATTGGCACTGGCTTTACAAGCACCCTGTTGAGTTCTCAAAGAACAACCACACACCAACCAAACCACCGCACTAACGGTGACCCGACCGGGGCATTTCGTTCACCACACCCAGCGCTTCCGCGCCGGGCACTTTTACCACATTACCCGGTGGTATCCGCCGTGTCAAACCGCTCTGTCACGATCCACACCACTTCCACCACACTTTCCACACACCACGAACACCACCAGCTCACACCGGAAGCACTCACGATTTCCGACAGACCGGCCGATACGGTCTCCCGCACACCCGCCCGGTTCCCTGCCGGCCGTTCACCCTACCCGGCCGTTGTGGCCCTGCCGCATCGACCCCACGGGCCGATCCGGAAGCGCCACCCGAGATCAGGAGCCGCGCTCCGGCCTCCAGGACTTTCGCCCGGTTCGTCCGTTCCGCGCTGGCAGAGAGAAAGTTACGCGTCCGCCGAGTTGATCGTCAAATCCACGGCGGGCGTCGCGGGTCACATCGCGTGCCGACAGCACCGGACCGGCCTGCGCAACCCCGGCAGCGGTCGCGTCTGAGCTGCGCAAAGACCGGTGGGGTGAGGGCCGGGCGGGCCGAACGGCCAGAACCTGCGATCGCGGTTGGCGAAGGTGACTCATATACGTAGCGTTACGGCTGCACCGCAGCGCAGCGGCCTTCCAACCCCTTCCTCACTACGTAAAGGGCTTCTCGTAGGAGAGGCTGTCCTCACCGTTGCCGTCACTCTCGGTGTATTGGCCCTGTTCCTGGTGGTCGCCGCCTTCGGATACGGATTCCTGCGGCCGGAACGCGCGGCGCTCCTGCGTCGCCGTCCGCCGAGGTTCCCCCGACACGCCCTGGTCGGCCCGGACGAGGTGGCCATCCTGATCGCCTGCCGTAACGGCTCGGCGACGATCGGGAGCACCGTACGGTCGGCCCGGGCCACCGACGCCCAGGTCTTCGTGGTGTCGGACGCCTCGACGGACGCCACCGCCGCCGCCGCGACAGCCGCCGGCGCCTGCTGGACGTCCTGCTGCCGCAGCAGCCGCCGTACATCGTCGACGACACCTACTGGGTACTGGAGACCCACCGCCGGCAGCTCGGGAAGGTCGTCTACGCCCCGCGCGCCGTCGCGCAGCTCCAGGACCCGACCACCGGGCGGGACTGGTACCGGCAGAACCTGCGCTGGCTGTGGGGCACCTTCCAGGGCGTCATCGGGCACCGGGTCGGCCGGCGTCACAGCCGGTTCGACTACGCCTACCTGCTGCTGATGCTGCACCGGGCGCTCTACGTCGCCGGTGCCCCGGCCACCCTGTGGCTGCTGGCCACCGCCGGGCCCGGGTTCGTCGGCGGACTGCTGCTGATGCTCGCCGGCCAGGCGTTCTGGATCGCGCTCGCGGCCTGGCGGTTGCGCCGGCCCCGTCTGCTGCTCTTTCTGCCGACGATCGTCCTGACCGACCTGCTCTACCGGGTCGTCCTGGTGCACGCGCTGATCAAGGCGATCCGCCAACCCACAGTCGACCGCTGCGTCTGGTCCTCACCGGGGCGGATCGCCCACCCCGGAGCAGGCGCGGTCGTCCCGATCCGTACCGACGCCTGAGGGAGGTGAACATGTCCGCGAGTCAGGATCTGCCGGTCACCGGCGCTCCGACGGCCGCCGTCGGTCTGATCGGCGCGCTCGTCCTGGGGCTCGGTGCCCTACTGGTGACCGTCGCCCAGTGGGGTGCCAGGGCTCGTCGTCCGGACCGCTGAGCGGGGACCTGCGGGAATTCCTCCCGGTGCCGGGGTGCGGGCCGACCGCGCCCCGGCACCGACGTCCCACGGCCCCGAGCCGTACCGCCGATTGCGCCGGAACGGTCGACGCCGGGACGGTGGGCCAGCGACCAGACTGACAGGCACCGATCCGGACCGCGTCCGGCGGAGCCGCTGGCCGGCCCGGATCGGTGCGTGGACCCCACCGGGGCCCGGTCAGCCGGAACATCGGTCGCCGGTAGTGTTTCGCCCCATCGTGGGTGTGGGGTCGCCCGCGCGGACCTGGATCACCGAGGAGTACGGAGGCTGGCGTCATATGTCCACCGGGGAGGAGTCGTACGCGTCGCGTGACGACGGGTCGGCACGGCCGAGCTTCGAGCTCGCGCTGCGGGGCTACGACAAGCGGCAGGTGGACCGGTACGTCGAGCAGATGGACGGCGCGCTGTCGACGTTGACCGCGGAGCGGGCCCAGGCGGCCGGCCAGATCCAGGGTCTGACCACGCACATCCAGCGGTTGCAGGCGGAGCTGACCGAGTTGCGCCAGCGTCCCGCCCAGGTGGACCGGGCGTCCTTCCGCGACCTCGGCCCGATGGTGGACCAGATCCTCGCCCTGGCCGAGAAGCAGGCCGCGGTGATCACCGACTCGGCGACCCAGCGGGCGAACCAGCTCCAGGGTGAGGCGGAGAAGACGCTGGTCGAGGCCCGGGACCGGACCGCCCAGGCGCTGCGGGACCTGGACGAGGAACTCGCCGCCCGCCGCGACGAGCAGGAGAAGGCGTACGAGGAGCGCCGGACGGCGGCCGACGCCGAGCTGGCCGAGATCCGGGAGCGGGCGGAGCGGCTGCGGGCCGAGGGGGAGGCCGCCCACGAGCGGGCCCAGCAGGAGGCCAAGCGGATCAGCGAGCAGACTGCGAAGCAGATCACCCAGACCAGGGCCGCCGCCGAGGCGTTGACCAAGGCGGCCCGGACCCAGATCCAGCAGGAGATCCAGGCGGCCCGGACGCAGAGCCAGCAGGAGCTGGCCCAGTGGCAGGCCACGGTGGAGCGGGAGGTCGGCGAGCGGCGGGCCGCGGCCGAGCAGGAGCTGGCCGAGCAGCGGGCGGCGGCGGAACGGGAGCTGACCAACCAGCACAGCGCCGCCGAGCAGCAGATCGCCGCGTTGATCGCCGAGGCGCAGCAGTACGCCACCGAGGTCCGCCAGCGGGCCGACGAGCAGACCAGCAGCCACCAGGATCAGCTCGCCACGGTGCAGCGGGAGATCGCCGACCGGCAGAAGACCCTCGCCGAGGTGCAGGGTGAGCTGGAGACGGCCCGCGCACAGTTGGCCGAGATCCAGCAGGAGGGTGACACCACCGAGCGGGAGCTGGCGCGTTCCCGGCAGCGGTTGGAGGAGGTGCGTCGCGACCTGACCGCCGAGAACCGCCGGTTGGAGGAGGCCCGGCAGGCCGCCGAGAGTGTGGAGCGGCACGCCAAGGACGTCCGGGCCCGGGTGCAGCGGGAGGCGAAGCGGGTCGCCGACCTGGCCGCCGCCGCCGTGATGGCGGCTGCCGCCGGGGGTGGGGAGACCGCCGAGTACCCGACGGTGGCGGCCCGGCCGGCCACCGACCCGCCGGTCGAGGCGTCCACCGAACCGCCCGCCGGCAAGGTGCCGACCAACGTCTGACGAGCGGGTACGGCCCGGGGCCGATTCGCTGTGCCCCGGGCCGGTCGGGACGTAGTCTGACGGTCCCGTCACCGAAGACCAGCGCACGCATAGCAGGCTGTGCGGACCCGGCGGCGGGCCGCGGCGGAGGCGAAGCGGCACCGGGCTCGGTCAGCCGGCGGTGATCTCGTCCAGGACCCGCTGTTGGAAGGCGCGGGCCACGGCGGCGGACGGGGGCGGGCCGCCGGCGCGGGCGTCAACACAGCGGCGCACCAGCTCCGGGTCGCGGCCGAGGGCGATCACCCGGCGGCCTGCGGCGACCTTGGACAGCCAGTCTCCGTCGCGGAGGCGGACCAGCGCGCGGCAGGCGTTCAGCACCGCGTCCTCCGCGCCGGGGGCGGGGGCGTCCCCGGGTGGGGCGGGCCGGGCCAGCCACCAGCGCAGCGCCGTCACCACCAGTGTGCGCAGGTCGTCCGGGGACAGGTCGGCGAAGACCTCGCCGGCCGGCGGGCCGGTCAACTGGTGGCCCCGCTGGTGCAGGATGCTGCGGTCGAGGCCGTACCAGAACCGGCCGTCGGCGGCGGGCCGCTCGGCCGGGTCGAGGGTGGCCCGCCACGGCATCGCCGCCCCGGTGTTGAGTTCCACCTCGAAACCCGGTTCGGGAGTGCCCGAGCCGGCCACCTGGCGGGTGTAGACGACCAGTTCGAGGCCGCGGGCCGGGCAGGGCAGCGCCTCGTGCCGTAGCCGGGTGACCAGTTCCTGCCGGGTCCGTCGGGGTAGCGTGTCCCGGCAGACCAGCGCCACGTCCACGTCGCTGCGGCCCGGCTGGTACGCGTCCAGCGCCACCGACCCGGCGGCGTAGGCGCCCACCAGCTCCGGCCCGAGCACGTCGTGGGCGGTGCCGAGCAGGTCGGCGAGGTAGCGGCGAACGGCGGTGTCCATGCCGGTCATCCTGCCGCCCGCACGGGCGCCGTGGTGGTGCGGGTCGGGCGGGCCGGGTCCGGCCGCCGGGCGGAGTCGGGTGGGGGGCACCCCTGGCGCGGACGCCACGGGTGGGACAGACTTGAGGCCCGACAGCGAGGACGGGGGCATGGGCAGCTCCACACAGGACGATGCGGCGGCGGATTTCGTGCGGGAACTGACCCACTGGCGTCACCAGCGGGGCATGTCCAAGAAGGAACTGGCCGAACGCACCGGTTTCGACCCGTCGTACGTCAGCCACATCGAGAACGGCAGGCACCAACCCACCGAGGAGTTCGCCCGGCGGGTCGAGCTGGTGTTGGACAGCGGCAACCGGATCTGGCAGCAGTACGTCGCCTTCGCCGACAGCCGGGGTGCCGGGGGACGCCGCTCCCCGCTCGGTCCGACCGCGGTGCCGCCGCCGGCCGGGTCGCATCTGGTGATCGAGGACGAGCAGGCCAGCCTCTCCCTCGTCGACGGGGTGTACGAGTGCCGGTTCCGGCGGGTGCTGCACAGCGTGGGCACCGAGCCGATCACCCGGCACACGGTGCAGATCGACATCGACAGGTTCCCCGACGATCCGGCCCGGTCGACGGTCTTCCACGGTCGGCATCCGCTCACCATCGACGAGGTCGACTTCCGGGCGACCATCGGCGTCGACCAGCCGGAGCCGATGCGGTGGCGGGTCGGGCGCAGCCGGGACGCCTTCCTCAAGATCGTGTTGTTGCTCGACGGCGGAGGCACTCCGATGCCGCTCTATCCCGGCCAGCGCACCATGGTGGACTACTCCTACCGGGTTCCGGCGTGGAAGTTCGGCGACTGGCTGCAACGCGACATCCGGCTGCCCACCCGCAACCTGGTGATCCGGCTCGACTTTCCCGCCGAGACGGGTCCCACCGTCTGGGGCAACGAGACCTCGTTCACCGCGGAGAGCAGCGCCGAGGTACGCCCGGACGGTCGGGAGCGGCAGGGGCGGATCGCGTACGAGTGGGTGGTGTCGCGGCCCCGGTTGCGGGCGCAGTACCGGGTGGAGTGGCGCTACGCCGATCCACGCGCCGCCCTGGTCGACGCGCCGTCGGATATCCGACCTTTGACCTGCTGAACGCCGCCACCGCTTCGGCCGGACGTTCCCACCGGACGGGCCGACGGGTGTCGTTTCCGACAGATCCGGCCGGTTGTTCGGGCTCGGCATAGCGGTGCGGCGGGCCCGACCGTTAGGCTCAGAGGCTGAACGGGGTCGACGGAAACATCGACTTTGTTCGATGCGGGTTGCGAGTATCGGCTGGTAGTGGCACCGGAAGGCAGGCTGGAGTGACCCGAGAAGGTGAGCCTGGGCCGCGATACGCCCACCGCGCGGACAACAAGCGGGTGGCGTACGAGGAGACCGGTGCTCCCGACGGGTTCCCCGTCTTCCTGATGCACGGCACGCCCGGCAGCCGCCGGGGGCCGAAACCCCGGGGCATCGTGCTCTACCGCATGGGCATCCGGTTGATCGCCTACGACCGCCCCGGTTACGGCGACTCCGACCGGTTCGAGGGCCGGGACGTGGCCGACGCGGCGCGGGACGTGGAGGCCATCGCCGACCAGCTCCAACTGGGCCGGTTCGCGGTCGCCGGCCGCTCCGGTGGCGGTCCGCACGCGCTTTCCTGCGCCGCCGACGAACGCCTGCGCGGCCGGGTGAGCCGGGTCGCGGTGCTGGTCAGCCTTGCCCCGTCGGACGCCACCGGCCTGGACTGGTTCGACGGCATGAACACCGACAACCAACGGGGATTCGGGGCCGAGCGGCCGGACACCGACACCGTGGTGGAGGAGATCCGGCAGCGGGCCGCCCGGGCCGCCGAGGACCCCCGGTTCCTGCTGCGGGACCTGATGACGCAGATGGGTCTCCCCGACCTCCGGGCGATCAACGACGCGGCGCTGCGCGGGATCATCTTCGACACCTACCAGGAGGCGTTGCGGGCCGGCCCGTACGGCTGGATCGACGACGTGTTGGCGCTGCGCCGGAACTGGAAGTTCGACCTCGACGCGATCGACACCATGGCCACCCCGGTGCGGCTGTGGCACGGTGCGGAGGACACCTTCGCTCCGGCCAGCCACGGCCGCTGGTTGGCCGACCGGATTCCGGGTGCCGAGATCGAGGTGCAGCCGGGCGCGGCCCATTTCGACGCCATGCAACAACTGCCGCGCATCCTGCGCTGGCTCACCGAAGCGGGGACGCCGGTGAACTCTGACGTGCTCATCGGCGCCCGGCCCGGTCAGTAGGGGTGCGGGTCGAGGACCCGCCGCACGTACCGCCCGTCGCGCAGCACCACCACGCTCGGGTGCTCCTGCCCGATCCGGTCGGCGAGCCGGTCCGCCAGCCGCATCCGCCCGATGCTGACCACTCCCCCGCTCGCCGCCTGCCGGGCCGTCTCCACGTTGCCGAGGCTGCGCAGCGTGTCCGGGTGGTCGGCCCCCAGCACCGCGGTCAGTCGGGCCACCACGGCCTGCAACCGGGCGAAGCCCTCCTCGCCCTGCCCGTTGAGGATGGTGAAGACGGCGGCGTTGTTGTCCGCGCCCATGCTGAACGGATGCTCGGGTCCGAGCACCTCCCGCAGCCCGTCGGCCGCGGCCATCGTGAACGCGTACGCCTCCTCCTGCACCCCCGCGTCCCACAGCGCCACCCCCCGGTTGAGTTCACACACCAGCGTGTAGGGGTGCTGTGCCCCGAACACCTGGGTGAGCGTCCGCTGCATCTCCTGCAGCTCCGACCGGGCCTGCGCCGCCTGACCCTGGAGCATCAGGTTGGCCGTCCGGCTCAACCGGCACAGCAGGGTGTCCGGGTTGGTCGGTCCGACGGTGGAGCGCAGCCGGGTGTAGGCGTCGTCGAGCAGCCGACCCGCCTCGGCGATCCGGCCGGTGCTGCGCAACGACGTCGCCAGGTTCGCCTGCGCGGTGAGCACGGGACGGAACTCCTCGCCGAAGACACGGCGGTACGCCTCGACCACCTCCCCCAGCAACGCCGCCGAGGTCTGGTAGTCGCCAATCTCCCGCAGGTCACGCGCGTAGTTGTTGGCCGAGAGCAGGGTACGGGGATGCTCCGGGCCGAGCACGACCCGCAGCCGGCGGTAGGTGGTCTGGTCGATGTCGAGCGCCCGGACGAAGTCGCCGGAGAGCCGGTACGAGGCGGCCAGGTTGTTGGCCGCGTTCAGGGTGCGCCGGTGGTCCTCCCCGAACACCTCCACGGACGCCTCGTAGGTGCGCAGATCCTGCTCCAGCGCCTCCCGGTAACGACCGAGGGCGCGCAGGTCCGCCGCGTACCCGCCGGCGGTCATCAGGGTGTACGGGTGGTTCTCGCCGATCAGCTCCCTCTGCTGGCGCAGCGTCTCGTCGTCGAGGGTCCGGGCCTGCTCGAACAGGCCAAGGCTGCGCAGCAGGTTGGCCCGGTTGAAGCGCAGGTTCAGCAGTTGCACGCGCAGCGAGCGGTGGGCGCCGGTGTCCGGGGACAACCCCTCCAGCATGGTCGTCCAGATCTTGTCGACCTCCCGGGCGTACTGCGCGCCCTGCTCGAAACCGCCGTTGAGGAAGATGTACCGGACCCGGTCGATGACCAACTGCCGGACGGTGTCGTCGTGGCAGGACACCGCCTCCGAACCGTCCAGGTGCGGCCACAGGTGCCGGTAGCCGGACTGGAAGGCCGGGTCGTCCACCTCCCCGGAGGGGCGGGAACCGGCAAGGATGCGGTGCACGTCGTGCTTGACCTCGGCCAGTTCCTGCTCGGACATCCGGGACCGCAACGCCGCCTGGAGCAGCCGGTGGATCTGCACCCGCTGGGCGTGCAGGTCCACCTTGATCAGGGCGAGCCGGTTGATCCGCTGGACCAGCGCGGCGGCGATGTCCCGTTCGGAGACCCGGTCGGTGACCTGCGCGGCGACCAGCGGGTCGTGCGGAGCGATGACCTTCGCCACCTGGTCGCCGTAGAGCAGGTCGAGGGCGATGTCGGGGGCGAGCACCGAACCGAGTTGCAGCAGCCGGTAGGCGCCCGGGGACTGCTGCCGCAGGCCGGCCAGCGAGCGGCCCCACACGTCGCTGTCGGGGCCGGTGCGGGCCAGCCCGGCCAGGTACGTGGCGACCGAGTCGGGGCTCTCCGCCAGCCACGCGCCGGCCAGCGCCACCAGGATCGGCACGTCCTCCACCGCCTCGGCGACCTGCTGCGCCTCGGCCACGGTCATGCCCCGGCGGCTGGTCCGGCCGATCAGGTGGCTGACGCTCTCGCCGCGCTGGAAGGCGTCCACGTCGACCGCGCGGGCCAGGTCACCCCAGTCCGGGTTGCGGGTGGTCACCAACACGTGCCCCTCGCCCTGGGGGAGGTAGTCCCGGACGTCCTCGTACTGGTCGACGTTGTCGAAGACGATCAGCCAGCGCAGCGGCGGCTCGTCGACGCCCCGGCCGCCACCGTGGCTGAACCAGTCCCGCACCGCCCGGGCGTTGTCCGGCACGTTCTGCAGGTCCGGCAGGCTGAGCCGGCGGCCCAGGTCGGCGAAACGGACGTCGATGAACTGCGCCGGGTCGGCGTCCACCCACCAGATCACGTCGTACGCGCCGTGGAAACGGTAGGCGTACTCGGTGGCGAGCTGGGTCTTGCCGATGCCGGCCCCGCCGCGCAGCGCCACCGGGACCCGCTCCCGCGCCGCCGTCTTCAGCTCCTCGCGCAGGGTCAGCAGCAGCCGGTCCCGGCCGGTGAACCGCACGTTGCGCGCCGGGGCGTAGAAGACCAGCGGCTCGACGCCGGGGTAGCGGGTCGCCGGCACCGGCCTGTCCCGCCCGTCGGTGGACCGGCCGACCAGCTCCCACACCTGCTCGGCGGCGGCTGCGGCACCCCGCTCGTAGACGGTGGCCCAACTGCCCGGCGGGGTGTCCACCGACGGGGTGGTGTCGTCCAGGTGCAGCGCGAGCACGGGGGAACCCGCCTGCCGGGCGACCCCGCCGAGGGCCCGGCGGGCGGCGAGGTAGTCGCGGGAGACCAGGTGCAGCTCGCGGGAGGCCGCGCCGGCCGGCACCGTCGCCGGGGCACCCACCGGGACGGCCAGCACCCGCAGGTCGACGGCGTGCAGCGCGGACTGCACCCACTCCGCCCACGCCTGGTCCTCCGGCACGTACCGCAGCACGATCAACTCGTCGACGATCACCGGCTTGCGTTCGAAACGTTGGAAGGTCTGCCGGCGCAGTCCCTCGTCCATCCGGGGCAGCCCGGCGACCGTGCCGTTGGTGATGTGCCGGGTCAGCGCCTCGTACGCCGACAGCAGGCCCCGGCTGCCCGGCACGTCGCCGAACGTCGCCAGGGTCTCCTCGTAGGCGTAGTAGGCCCGGTAGGGGACCTCGACGGAGAGCCAGTAGTCCTGCCGTTCCAGCTCGGTCATGCCGCTGGGCAGGCCGGCGAACCGCTGCATGGCCAGCGCCCGGCCGGCGTCGGTCTTGGTCTTCTCCCCCTCGTCGACGCGCATCGGCACCGGCAGCACCCGGCGGGCGCGGCGGCCCTCGTAGCCGCGTACCCGGGCGGCGACCGAGGCGGCACCGTCGATGCCCTGGTCGCTGAGGGTGAAGCAGTCGACCAGCACGTCGGGCAGGTGGATGGTGCAGATCTCGGCGACGTCGCTGATGCCGGTGCGGCTGTCGATCAGGGTGTAGTCGTAGTGCCGCTTCATGTCCGCCCGCAGCGCGTCGAAGAACTGCGCCCCGCCGAGCCGGTTGTAGAAGTTGTCCCAGTTCAACCCGGTGACGCTGGTGGCGTAGTCGGGGTTGTGCCGGCCGGCGAGCAGCAGGTCCAGGGTGCCGCCGCCGGGGAACTCCCAGCTCACCGAGAAGGCGTGCTTGTGGACCCGGGCGTACTGGCGGTGCCAGTCGCCGGGGCGGGTGTCGTCGCCCTCGCGCCGACGGCGGGCGTTCTCCCACTCGTAATCCAGGATCAGGTCCATCACCCCGCCGGTGGAGGCGACCTGGTCAGGGTCGAGGAACGGCGCGAAGAACCGGTGCAGGCCGGGGGATTCCAGGTCCCAGTCGGCGACGAGCACCTGGTGGCCGTTCGCGGCGAGGATCCAGGCGGTGTTCGCCAGCGCCATGGTGCGACCGGTGCCACCCTTGTACGAGTAGAAGGTGACGACCTGGCCGTCGCGGGGTGGAGTCATCGTTCTGCCTTCCCTCGCCGTACGTCGAACGGTCCGGCCGGCCCCAGGCTCGGCTTCGGATCGTGCGGGCCCTCCGGCGGATCGACCGGCCCGTGCCGGAGGAACTGTTTGCGCGCCTCGGTGACCAGCAGTGGCGCGCAGCGCTCGAACTCGTCGATGGTGCGCACCGGCAGCACCCGGGGAAACCGGGCGTCCTGCAAGGTACCGGCGATCTCCTCGGGTGTCGGCTCGCCACGCGCATGGTCGGCGGCGATGACGAGCGGGACCACCCACTGCGGCAGCCCGTCGAGCGCGGCGCGGGCGGCGTCGACCCCGACACCGGCGTCCACCAGCACCACCGCCGGGCTGTGCGGGGCCTGGTCGCGGGCCTCGGCCAGCCCGACCACCCGGGTGGGCAGACCGAGCCGCTCGGCGGTCGCGGCCACGTAGTCGGCGACCGCCAGTTGGTGCTGGTCGCCGTAGGGCCGCCAGCGGGCCCGGTCGGCGGCGAGGGTGGTGACCACCAGCGCGGTGCCCGGACCGTCGGGGACCGGCCGGCTGGTCAGCGTCGCCGCCCGGGACCGGGCGAGCGGTTGCTGCTCGGTCACCGTCACGATCCGGTCGGCCAACGCGTCGCGCAGCCGCCGGTACTGCCGGCCGTAGGCGCTGAGCTTGCACAGCGCGCGCAGCCCGTTCTCGGCGTAGTCGGCGCGGTCGTCGGGGTCGTCGGTCAACGCCAGCGCCTGGACGATCTCGGGACGGTCCTCCCAGGACGGCAACGGCATCCAGAGCACCGGCAGCAGGTGCCGGTCGGCGTGGCCCGCCGGCAGCCGGGCCAGCCGGCTGCGGAACGAGTCCCGTTCGCCCAGCGCCCAGGCGTTGCGGAAGTAGTTCGGGGAGTAGAGCGGCACGAACACGTGCGTGACGCTGAGCGCGTCGGTGAGCGTACGGCGCAGGTCGGCGCCGGGGACGACCTGGCCGTCGAAGAAGCCCGCCTCGATCTCGACGGTGCGTCGGGGGTGCTCCCGGACCGCCCTGGCGAGATCCTGGAAGAACTTGCCGACCCAGTAGTCGGTGTCCGGCCGGGCGGCGTCGGACAGCGGGACGGAGTGCGCGTAGCTGAGGAAGAAGTAGGTCTCCTGCCCGGGGACCCCGACCGGGGAGGTGTCAGACCAGGTCATGCCCGTCCTCCTCGAACCGGTCGCGCAGCTGCCGCAGGTCGGTCGGGACGGCCGGCTCGACCGAGTGCGTGCGGTACGCGCGGGCGATCCGCTGGGCCAACCGCCAGACCACCGCGTCGTAGGCGTCCTTGCCGTTGCTGCCGAGGCTGAGCAGGCCGTAGATGCCCTCCTCGTGGTACTGCGGGGCGATGTCCGAGGGTAGCCGGGTGGGGCTGAACATCTGCCGCCGCGACACGACCTCGGGCACCCGTCGCCGGTCCACCACCGACCAGTTGACCGGGATCACCGGGGTCTCCCCCGCCGACGGCTCGGCGTCCGGACGGGGCACCGCCCGCCTGCGGGTGAACGCGTCCCACTCCCGGGCGCACCACTGGCTGCGCAGGTACTGCGGGGAGATGAGCGGGATGAAGACCTGGCAGTGGCCGGCGGCGAAGGCGAGATCGTCGGTCCACAGCTGCCCTCCGTCGAGCATCCGGTCCATGAAGCCGGCCGTCCGGCCCGGCCCGAGGCCGAGCAGCTCGACGACGTGGTCGGAGAGGTCGACGAAGAGCTGGAAGACCTTCTGGTTGGTGTCCCGTGGGGGCGCCGCCACCCGGTTGCGGGTGCGGGCGTAGCTGAGGAAGAACACGGGGGCGCTCTCGTCCTCCCAGAACTGTTCCTCCGCCACCTACCGCTCCCGCCCGGCGTCGCCGCTCCCGGCCGACCACAGTATCGACAGTGGCCAACCCCGCGCTGTCCCCTTCACGCCAGTCGGTGCTCATCCATCCACCCGTGGGCGAGGTCGACCGCGCGGCGCAGCCGCACGCAGTGGCTGTCGGCGGCCCCCACCGGCCCGCAGCGGACCGCCCCGTCGGCCACCACGGCCGCCCCGATCCGCGGGAAGTCGCTGTCGTCCAGGTGCGGGGCGCGGAAGTCCCGGCGGACCCGGCGGCCCTGCGGGTCACGCAGGTAGCAGCGGTACGCCCGGTGCGGGGCGGGCCGGGCGCACCGGTACTCGGCGAGGTGGAACGCGGTGCACACCGACCAGTCGACGCCGAGCAGCAACACCAGGGCGTCGGCGGCGTACAGCGCGCCCAGCGGGGACCGGTCGCCGAGGTGGCAGTCCAGGTCGTGCCGGGCGGTCAGGGCGGCGGCGGCCGGGCCGAGGGCGGCGAAGGAGGTCTGCGGGTGGGCGCTGCGCCGGGCGTCGACCTGCCGGCGGACGTGTTCGGCGAACGCCCCCATCCCCTGCGCCGGGCTGTGCGCCTGATCGAACGGCACGATGGCCGCCTCGACGGCGGCGGCTTGGGCCGGGGTCATCCCCGCCGTGGCGGCCCGGAACGCCGGTGAGGTCACCGAGTTGCCTGCGGTCTGCGTCGGCACGACCACCGTGCCGTCGTCGCCGAGGGTGTCGCGCAGCGCCGCGAGGAGGGTGGCCGGCGCTGCCGGGTCGGGGCGGACCCGGGACAGCGCGCAGTGCACCAGCACGGTCGCGCCGGTGGGCAGCCCGAGCGCCCGCAGGTCGGCGGCGAGGGTGGACCTGTCGTTCACCGCCATCCGTCCAGCGTGGCGCGCATCCGGCTGACGAAGCGCTCGCCATCGGCGGTGAGGCTGCCGAGGTCGAGCAGCGCGTCGACCGTCCCGTCGGTCCACTCCCGGTAGCGCCGGTGGTGGGCCGCAGCCTCGACGCCGGGGCGGTGCCGCCACACGTCGGCGACGGCGAGGTGGGCGTAGACGCCGTGCAGCGCGCCCTCCACCGGGCGGGGGTCGTCGCGCCAGGGCACCCGTAGCCGTCGGGCGTCGGCGGGGTCGAACAGCTCGCAGACGTCGAGCACCGCGTCCAGCTTGAGGTGTTGCACCTCGTGCACGAGCAGCACCGCCAACGCGGCGTCGTCGGCGACGGGGGTGACGGCGACCGCGCCGAACGCGGACCGGGCGGCGGCGCTGCGGGCGCGGCCGGACGGGTCGGGGCGCAGCGGCACCACGGCGCGCAGCAGGGCGCGTACCCCGGCGGCGTATCCGGCGGCCTCGGTGTCGAGGCGGTCGACAGCCCGGCGCACCTGCCGCGTCCAGCGGTCGGCGACCGCCGGGGTGAGCCGGGCCGCCACCGGCAGGTCGAAGCAGTCCCGGTACGGGTCGGTGTCCTCCAGCAGGACGGTCCCGTCGTCGGTGTGGGCCGCCCGGGTGGGCCGCCAGCGGTCCGGGTGGGGTCCGACGGCCGGCCGGACCAGGACCCGTCGCCGGCCGGCCCGCAGCGCGACGCCGCCGGCGGAGATCGTGACGGGCACCGTGGCCGCGTCGGTGTCCACCATGATCGCGCCGAGGGTCGGCAGGTGCACCGCGCCGGCCCGCACCGGCAGCACGAGGTCGGCGTCGACGCCGGCCCGGACCGCCACGGCGGCGGCGACGGCGGCGAGGTGGGGCAGGTCGCCGTTCGCCCCGGCCCGGCACCGCTGCGCCCACCGCCTGACGAACGGGTGGGTGAGCACGTGGTCGACGGCGTCGGGCGCGGACACGTCCAACTCCACCAGGAGGTGCCAGCCGGCCGCCGCGACCGGGTCGGCGGTGGCGGCGGGGCTGAGCGCGACCGTCAGCGCGCGGGCGATGCCGTGGTGGACGGCGGCGAGCTGCCCCACGGACCCGGGGCCGCCCCGCCCGGAGCCGAGGTCGGCCAGGACGGCGGGGGGCAGCGTGTCGGCCGGCCGCTGCTCCGGCGGCCCGCCGGGGACGGCGGTGGCCCGGATCAACGCGGCCAGGTCCGCGCAGTAGGCCGACGGGTTGTCGAAGCCGGTGCCCGAGCGGTACCGGTGGGCGACGAGGCCGCCGCCGCAGCGGCGCACCAACGGGCAGGAGCGGCAGGTGGCGCAGAGGCCGGCCAGGCCGGACTGGCGGACGGCGATGCCGGGGTGGGCCGCCGCCTCGTCGACGGCGTGCCGGAACACGTCCAGGCCGGTGGCGGCGGCGCCGTGGAAGGCGGACTTGAGCGAGTCGACCTGCTCGAAGCTGCCGTCGGTCTCCACCACGACCAGGTCCGCCGGGGCGAGCCCGACCGCCTCGGTGCCGGTGCTGCCGCCGGTGGCCGTGGCCAGTAGGGACTCCAGCAGCCGGATCGGCACCGGCCGCCCGTCGGCCAGCCAGCGCCGGTGGATGGTCAGCAGCCAGTCCGCGTACGGGGTGGCGGCCCCGTCGGGGCGGGCGGGCGGGCGGTCCCAGTTGGCGTGCGGCAGCAGGAAGTCGATCCGGGGCGGTTCCTCGGCGAGCAGCGCCAGGTAGACCCGCAGCGGGTCGTTGGCCAGGTCGACGGTGCACAGCAGCCCGGCGTAGGAGCTGCGGTAGGCGGGGCGGCGCAGCAGGGCCAACGCCCGGCGCACCTGGTCGTGGCTGCTCGCGCCGTTGGCGTACCGGCGGTGCCGGTCGTTGGCCGAGCGGTCGCCGTCCAGGGAGACGCCCACCTTGACGTCGTGGGCGACGAGGACGTCGGCGATCTCGGGGGTGAGCAACACGCCGTTGGTCTGCATCCGCAGGTCGAGCCGGGTCACCGGGTCGATCGTCAGGCGCAGGGTGGTGGCGGTGGTGGCGAGCCGGGCCGCGCCGGCGAGCAGGGGTTCCCCGCCGTGCAGGACCACCCGGACCGTGCTGAGCCGGTGGGTGGCGGCGTGTTCGGCGATCCGCCGGGCGGTGGCCTCGACCGTGTCGGGCGTCATCAGCCGGGGTTGACGACGCCACGACTGGTCGGGGTGTTCGTAGACGTAGCAGTGGTCACACGCCAGGTCGCACCGGCTGGCCAGCTTGAGGACGTACTGGCTGAGCGGGGTGACCGGGGAGCGGGGCGCGGTGGCCGGGTCAGACGTGCGAGCTGAAGGCGGCGACATCGACCCGGGTCGGGTGGGTGGCCCGGCGGTCGTCGATGCGTGCCACGGCGGCGGCCCGCTCGACCGGGATCTGGCCGAGCGGCGTCCGTCGCACGTCGCTCAGCGGCGCCGGGAACGGATCGGACGGGCGTTGGGTGCGGTCCACGTCGGGCCCCCATCTGTGTCGGAGGTGGACGGACGTCCGTCCACGTCGACGACCAATCACGGATATCGATGATGCTATCCGCCACAGCCCGTCATGTCACTGCTGCGCAGCGCCATCGTCCTCGATCATCTTGGCCATCCAGGCCGCGTTGGACTGGGCGATGATCCGCTCGGCCTCGGCGACGAGCGCCTCGTCGTCGGTCCAGCCCAGCCCGGCCGCCCGGGTCAGCCGCAGCCGGGTCAGTTGGTCGGCCGTCCGGGCGTACTCCAGGTGTTGTTGTTCGTAGCGTTCGGCCGCGCCGTAGCCGACCAGCGCGGTGGAGACCACCGCGACCACCCCCACCCACGCGGTCAGGCCGAGTCCGTCGCCGAACACCCCGACCACGGCGGAGAGCACGGCGGCCAGGACGGTCAACGCGGTCGCCGCGCGACCGAGCCGGGCGGCGGCGCGGCCGGCCTGCCGCGCCGCCGGCAGGTAGTAGCCGTCGATCTGTCGCTGCACCCGTTCGACCAGGTAGCTCGGCACGTCGGTGACCGGCGGCAGCGGACGGTCGGCCGGGGCGCCGTCGAGGATGTGCCCGACCAGGTCGCCGACGCCGTCGACGAGCAGTCCGTAGCGGTGCAGCAGGACGGCGTCGGCGTCGGTGCCGGCGTAGGGGGCGACGCGGGCGAGGTAGCGGTACAACTCCGCCTTCGACGCCTCGGAGACCGCCCGGAGCCGGGTCCAGACGGCCACCGCGTCGCGGGAGGCGCGGCGGCCGAGCACCGGCGTCAGCAGCAGCGACAGGGCGGCGACGAGCGCCAGCACCCGGCCGGCGGTGGGCGCGGACGCGGCCAGCCGGGCCGCCGCGGTGCCGGCGACGGCGGCGGTTGCGGTCAGTGCGGCGACCGCCCTCCGCCCGGTGGTGATCCGCCGCTTGGCCCGTCGGGCGGCCTGCGACCAGTCGCCCTGCCCCCGCCAGACCTGCCCGGCGGCGAGGGACGCGTCGATATCCGGCACAGCCGCATGGTAGGCGATCGACGCCCATCCGACTCGTGCCCGACGGGCCGAGCACGACGGACATGACGACGTTGTCGTACTGCTGGTCGACCGGGTGTATGCGCATCCGGCGCGCGTTCCGGCGAAAACCCGCAACTGGGGCGGCCGGCCGGCCCTAGATCGACGGGGATCACCTGTTCAGACCGGGGTGGTCGACGATCGTTCATCACCTGGCAACAGGGGTTTCGGCAGCCCGGACGCATGGTTGCCCGGGTCAACCCATTGATATGGGTGCCTGCCCGTGTGATCGTGCCTCCAGCAGTCGCCAACCCCCGGCGACACGCGACGGACAGTCACCCCCACCGGGCCCGCCGGCAGCCCGGAGACCACCCGTCGCGACCATGCCTCATGCAGCACCGGCGCGCGACCCCACCAGGCACCGCGACGCCGCCCGAGAACAGGAGCACCCCCCTTGACGCTCTCACCCCGCCTCGTCGCGCTCTCCGGCGCGGTCGCGGCCGGCCTGATCGCCGCGGGCACCGCCGCAGCGGTCCAGGCCGCGCCGTCCCACCCCGTCCCCGACCCGGCCCAGGCCCGGGCCGCCGCCGTCGGCGCGGCCAGCTCGCTGGTCGCCAGCCGTCCCGCCTACCTGCACGCGAGCGCCGACGACGCGTTCGTGCAACGGCCCGTCATCGCCTCCGAGGGCATCCAGTACGTCCCGTACGAACGCACCTACAAGGGCCTGCGCGTGGTCGGCGGCGACTTCGTCCTGGCGACCACCGCCACCGGCGAGGTCACCTACGCCTCCGTCGCCCAGCAGCAGAGCATCGGGAACCTGTCCACCACGCCGAAGCTGACCGCCGCCGCGGCGGAGCGGACCGCCCGCGCCCAACTGCGCAAGGTCAGCGGCGTCGAGGGCACCGCGCTGGTCGTGCACACCCTCGGCGCCCGGCCCACGCTGGCCTGGGAGACCACCGTCACCGGCACCGGCGCGGACGGTCCCAGCCGGCTGACCGTCGACGTGGACGCCGCCACCGGCGCGGTGCTGGACACCCAGGAGCACGTCGTGCGGGGCACGGGCACCGGCGTGTGGAACGGCCCGGTCACCCTGAACACCACCCAGTCGGGCAGCACCTACTCACTGAAGGACCCGAGCATCACCAACCTGAGCTGCCAGGACGCCGCGAACAACACCACCTTCTCCGGCTCGGACGACGTCTGGGGCAACGGCACCGGCACCAACAAGGAGACCGGCTGCGTCGACGCCCTGTTCTCGGCGCAGACCGAGCACAAGATGCTGACGCAGTGGCTGGGTCGTAACGGCGCGAACGGCAGCGGTGGTGCGTGGCCCATCCGGGTCGGCCTCAACGACCAGAACGCCTACTACGACGGCTCCCAGGTGCAGATCGGCAAGAACACCGCCGGGCAGTGGATCGGCTCGCTCGACGTGGTGGCCCACGAGATCGGCCACGGCATCGACGACACCACCCCCGGCGGCATCTCCCGGGGCAACACCCAGGAGTTCGTCGCCGACACCTTCGGCGCGGCCACCGAGTGGTTCGCCAACGAGCCGTCCACGTACGACGCGCCGGACTTCCTCGTCGGCGAGAAGATCAACCTGGTCGGCAGCGGCCCGATCCGCAACATGTACAACCCGTCCGCGCTCGGCGACGCGAACTGCTACTCCAGCAGCATCCCAAGCCAGGAGGTGCACGCGGCGGCCGGCCCGGGCAACCACTGGTTCTACCTGCTGGCCATGGGCAGCAACCCGACCAACGGGCAGCCGACCAGCCCGACCTGCAACAGCAGCACCGTGACCGGCCTCGGCATCCAGAAGGCCATCAAGATCATGTACAACGCGATGCTGCTCAAGACGACCACCTCGTCGTACCTGAAGTACCGCACCTGGACGTTGCAGGCCGCCAAGACCCTCTACCCGGGCAGCTGCACCGAGTTCAACACGGTCAAGGCCGCCTGGGACGCGGTGAGCGTGCCGGCGCAGTCCGGCGACCCGACCTGCACCGGCGGCACCCCGACGCCCACCCCGACCGCGACCTCCACCCCGACGCCCACCCCGACCTCGGGCGGCTGCTCGGGCCAGAAGCTGACCAACCCCGGCTTCGAGTCCGGCAGCACCGGCTGGACCGCCACCTCGGGCGTGATCACCTCGTCGGCCAGCCAGGCCGCGCACGGTGGCTCGTACAAGGCGTGGCTCGACGGGTACGGCTCGACCCACACCGACACCCTCACCCAGTCGGTGAGCATCCCGGCCGGTTGCCGGGCCACCCTGTCCTTCTGGCTGCACATCGACACGGCCGAGTCGGGCAGCACGGCGTACGACAAGCTGACCGTCAAGGCCGGCAGCACCACCCTGGCGACGTACTCCAACGTCAACGCCGCCAGCGGCTACGTGCAGCGCAGCTTCGACGTGTCCGCGCTGGCGGGCAGCACCGTCACCATCTCGTTCAGCGGGGTGGAGGACAGCAGCCTTCAGACGTCCTTCGTGGTGGACGACACCGCGCTCACCCTGAGCTGACCCTCCCACCGCCGGCAGCGGCCGGTCGTCGCCACCCGCGACGGCCGGCCGTCGGCGTGTCCGCCCCACCCGCTCTCCCGGCCACCCGGGGCCGGCCCGGGTCCACCCGCCGGCCGACCGGCTTCCGCCGTCACCCGCGACTACGAGCCGATTACGGCTCAATGGTCCGCAGCCGCGAGGGGGATACCTACTTCCGGTGGGCAGGTGCGGGTCGCTAGGGTGACCGGGTGAGCGTGTTCCGGATCAGCGAGGCCGCCGAGTTGCTCGGAGTCAGCGCCGACACCGTACGGCGCTGGGTGGACGCCGGCCGGCTGCCCGCCCGGCGGGACGCCCACGGCCACCGGCTCGTCGACGGCGTGGACCTGGCCGGCTTCGTCCACGCCCAGTCCGCCGCCCCCGACGAGGGGGCCGAGTTCTCCTCGGCCCGCAACCGGCTACGCGGGATCGTCACCGCCGTCGTCCGGGACACCGTGATGGCCCAGGTCGACATCCAGGCCGGGCCGTTCCGGATCGTCTCCCTGATGAGCCGCGAGGCCGTCGACGAACTGGACCTGCGGGTCGGCTCGGTGGCCGTCGCCGTGATCAAGTCGACCACCGTCGTGGTGGAGCGTCCCGCGCCCACCGGCCCCACCAGGACAAGGACCGACCCGTGACCCGCCGCGCCGTAGTCGTCCCCCTCGTCGCGGCCCTCCTCGCCCTGGCCGGATGCGCGGACGGGACCACCGCACCGGCCGCCGACGGTGGGCCGCGCGGCACGCTGACCGTCTTCGCCGCCGCGTCGCTGACCGAGTCGTTCACCACCCTCGGCCGGCGGTTCGAGGCCGAGCATCCGGGCACGACGGTCACCTTCAACTTCGCCGGTAGCTCCGCCCTGGCCACCCAGATCACCCAGGGCGCGCCCGCCGACGTGTTCGCCTCGGCCGCCCCGAGGAACATGGCCACCGTCACCGACGCCGGTCACGCCGCCGACGCCCCCACCGTCTTCGCCCGCAACCAGCTCGTCATCGCCGTGCCGCAGGGCAATCCGCAGCGCCTCACCGGCCTGGCCGACCTGACCCGGCCGGGGTTGAAGGTCGCGCTGTGCGCCGCCCAGGTGCCGTGCGGGGCGGCGGCGAGCACCGCCCTGGACGCGGCCGGCGTACGGGTCACCCCGGTCACCCTCGAACAGGACGTCAGGGGGGCACTGGCCAAGGTGAAACTCGGCGAGGTCGACGCGGCGCTGGTCTACCGCACCGACGCCCGCGCGGCCGACCGGGAGGTCGACGGCATCGAGTTCCCCGAGTCCGCCCGCGCCGCCAACGACTACCCGATCGTGGTGCTCACCGACGCGCCGAACCCCACCGCCGCCCGCGCCTTCGTCGCGCTGGTCCGGTCCGCACCCGGCCGGGCCGTCCTCACCGACGCCGGATTCCAGCCACCGGCAGGCCGGTGACCGCGTCCACCCGCCGACGCGGCACCGGTCAACGGGTGCCGGTCGCACTGCTCGTACCGGCCGCCGTGGGGTTGCTGTTCCTGGTGCTGCCGCTGGGCGGGCTGCTGCTGCGCGCCCCGTGGACGTCGCTGGGACCGCGCCTCACCGCGCCCGGGATGCTCACCGCGCTGCGGCTGTCGGTGCAGTGCGCCACCCTCGCCACGCTGCTCTGCCTGGCGCTGGGCGTACCCCTGGCGTGGCTGCTGGCCCGGGTGGAGTTCCCCGGCCGGCGGCTGGTCCGGGCGCTGGTCACCGTGCCGCTGGTGCTGCCACCGGTGGTCGGCGGGGTGGCGCTGCTGCTGGTCTTCGGCCGGCGCGGGCCGGTCGGCGGCTGGCTGGACGCCACCTTCGGTGTCACGCTGCCGTTCACCACCACCGGCGTGGTGCTCGCCGAGGCGTTCGTGGCGATGCCGTTCCTGATCATCGCGGTGGAGGGGGCGCTGCGCGGCGTCGACCACCGCTACGAGGAGGCCGCAGCCACCCTGGGCGCGGGCCGGTGGACCACCTTCACCCGGGTCACCCTGCCGCTGGTCGGCCCCGGGGTCGCCGCCGGGGCGGTGCTGTGCTGGGCCCGCGCGCTCGGCGAGTTCGGCGCGACCATCACCTTCGCCGGCAACTATCCGGGCCGTACCCAGACCATGCCGCTCGCGGTATACCTGGCCCTGGAGACCGACCTGGAGGCCGCCGTGGTGCTCAGTCTGGTGCTGCTCACCGTCTCGGTGGTGATCCTCGCCGGACTGCGCGACAGATGGATCAGCGGCCCGTGACACCGCCGCTGCTCGACGGGCACCTGGTCGTCGACCGGGCCGGGTTCCGGCTCGACGTCCGGCTGCACGTCGCCGCCGGGGAGGTGGTCGCGCTGCTCGGGCCGAACGGCGCCGGCAAGACCACCGCGCTGCGCGTCCTCGCCGGGCTGCATCCGCTCGGCGCCGGACGGCTGCGCCTCGACTCGACGGTGCTGGACCAGCCGGACGCGCGGCGGTTCGTCCGGCCGGAGCGCCGACCGGTCGGCGTGGTGTTCCAGGACTACCTGCTCTTCCCGCACCTGACCGCCCGGGACAACGTCGCGTTCGGTCCCCGCCGGCAGGGCCTGCCCCGGCGGGCCGCCCGGGCGCGGGCCGACCGGTGGCTGGACCGGGTGGGCCTGGCCGGGTACGCCGGGCGGCGGCCCCGGCAGCTCTCCGGCGGGCAGGCCCAGCGGGTCGCCCTGGCCCGCGCGCTCGCCGTCCACCCGACCCTGCTGCTGCTCGACGAGCCGCTGGCCGCGCTCGACGCCCGCACCCGGCTGGACACCCGCGCCGAACTGCACCGTCACCTCACCGACCACGCCGGGGCGGCCGTGCTGGTCACCCACGACCCGCTGGACGCCCTGGCGCTGGCCGACCGGCTGGTCGTCGTCGAGGACGGCCGGGTGGTCCAGGAGGGCGACCCGGCCACGGTCACCCGCCGGCCGCGCACCGACTACGTCGCCCGGCTGGTCGGGCTGAACCTGCACCGGGGCCGGGCCGACGGGCGGCGGGTCCGGCTCGCCGAAGGGTTGGCCGTGCCGACCGCCGACCGGCTCGACGGCGACGCCTTCGTGGTCTTCGCGCCCACCGCCGTGAGGCTGCACCCGCACCGCCCCGACGGCACCACCCGGCACGGCTGGCCGGCCACCGTCGCCGGGGTGCACCGGCACGGCGACCACCTGCGGGTGCAGCTCACCGGGGCGCTCGACACCGTCGCCGACGTCACCCCCGCCGTCGCCGCCGGCCTGCGGCTGCTCCCCGGGCAGCAGGTCTGGGCGAGCGTCGCGGCCGACGACACCCGGGCGTACCCGGTCGGGCCCTGACCGCCGGGCCGGCGGTCACCTCGGGACCGGCGGGCCGTCGGCGGGTCGGGGCGGCTCCGGCTGGAAGACGTCAGGCACGCCGTCGCGGTCCAGGTCGACGCTCTCGGCCTCGTGGACCCGCCGGTAAACCCGGCTGCGGACGCGCAGGACGACGCTGGCCAGCAGCGCCGACAGCAGCGAACCGGCGAGCACCGCCACCTTGGCGTGGTCGTCACGGGCGCTGCCCAGGCCGAACGCCAGCTCCCCGATCAGCAGTGAGACGGTGAAGCCGATCCCGCCGAGCAGCGCGAGCCCGAACGCGTCGAGCCAGTTGAGACCCTCGTCGGGGTCGACCCGGGTGAACCGGGACACCAGCCAGGTCGCGGTCAGGATGCCGATCGGCTTGCCGACGACCAGGCCCACGGCGATGCCCACCGCCACCCGGTCGGTCAACGCGGTGGCCAGCCCGGCGAACCCGCCGACGGTGACCCCGGCGGAGAGGAACGCGAACACCGGCACGGCGATGCCGGCGGAGACCGGCCGCACCCGGTGCTCGAAGTGCTCGGCCAGGCCGGGGCCGGCGTCCGGGCCGCCGGCCGCCGCGCTGCGGACCACCGGCACGGTGAAGGCGAGCAGGACGCCGGCCACGGTGGCGTGCACCCCCGACTCGTGCACCAGCACCCAGGTGAGGGCGGCGAACGGCAGCAGCAGCCACCACGACCGGATGCGGCGCTGCACCAGGATCCCGAACGCGGCGAGCGGCAGCAGCGCGCCCAGCAGCGGGGCGACGGACAGGTCCGCGGTGTAGAAGACCGCGATGATCATGATGGCGAGCAGGTCGTCGACCACCGCCAGGGTGAGCAGGAAGGTCCGCAACGCCGACGGCAGGAAACGGCCCACCACGGCGAGCACCGCCAGGGCGAATGCGATGTCGGTGGCGGTCGGGATGGCCCAGCCCCGCCCGGCGTCGCCCCCCGCTCCAGCGGCGATCAGGTAGTACAGCACCGCCGGCGCTATCACCCCGCCGACGGCCGCCGCCACCGGCACCGCCGCCCGTCGGGGATCGCGCAGGTCGCCGGCGACGAACTCGCGCTTGAGTTCCAGGCCGGCGACGAAGAAGAACACCGCCAGCAGACCGTCGGCGGCCCAGGTCGCCAGGCTGAGGTCCAGGTGCCACGACGCCGGGCCGACGGTGGTGTCCCGTAATGCCTGGTACGCCCCCGACCAGGGGGAATTCGACCAGATCAGCGCCATGAGCGCCCCGACGAGCAGGAGCGCCCCGCCGACGGTCTCCTTGCGGAGAATGCTGGAGATGCGGCTGGTCTCGCCCCACGAGCGGCGGGCGAACAGGCTGGTACGGCGCCGGTCGGCGTCGGTCACGGAAACTCCTCGTCGGCAGGGGTCGCGTCATCGACCGCCGACCAGACTTCCCGGCACACCTGGGGCAACCCTATCCGGTACGGCGGCCGGCCGCCGGGTCAGCGCTGGCCGGCGGCGGCCCGGCGGACCAGCCGTCGGGCCTCGTCGCGTGGCACCCCGGTGGCCCGCAGCAGGTCGTTGGCGACCGTCCGGAGCTGGGACACGACGATGGTGCCGGAGAAGCCGACCTCCTGCCGGCAGGCGGCACCGGCGGCCCGGACGGCGTCGAGCACCCGTTCCCGGGCACGCACCGGCTCGCGGGTGCCGAGAAACTCCCCGCGCAGCAGCCGGACCGCCTCCCCGAGATCGGCCACGGCGACCGGCAACCCGGCCGGCACCGGCTCGTCGTCCCGCAGCGCGGAGCCGATCCGGCGGACCAGCGAACGGCTGTTGCGGAACGCCCGGTCCAGGTGGTCGGCGCCGTGCCGGTAGGCGGCCAGCGCCCGGCGTCGCCGCCAGCGCACCGGGGAGAACCGGACCACCTCGTCGGCGGCCTCGATCACCTCACCGAGCCGACGCAGTTCCGGCTCGGCGTCACGCATCCGGTCCAGGACCCCCTCGGCGGCGTCCGCGTCCCGACCCGCGAGGGCGCGTCCGGAGGCGGTCAGGTCCCGGGCGAACAGCTCCAGCGCCGGGCCGGCCACCCGGCGCACGGTGCGCAGCGGATGCAGCGGGGCCAGCACGAGCACCACGAACAGACCCACCGCGCCGCCGATCAGCGCGTTGAGCGTGCGGGGCAGTTCCAGGTCCGGCGCGGTCGGGGTGAGCGTGGCGATCAGCACCGCCGTACCGCCGGCCTGGGTCACCAGCGCGCCGGTGCCCCGGACCAGCACCGCGACGGTGATCGCCAGGAAGACGATCACGCCGGTCTGCCAGGGACCGGTGCCGACCAGCAGGATGAGCAGGTCACCGACGAGGATGCCGAGCACCACCCCGACGACCAGTTCGACGGTACGCCGGGCCCGGTTGCCCAACGCCGCCGCGATCACACCGACGGCGGCGGCCGGGGCGAAGGTCGGCTCCGCGTTGCCCAGCACCTCCCGGGCCAGCACCCAGGCCAGCGCCGCCGCCAGCCCGGCCTGCACCGCGACGATCAGGTACGTCTGCAACCGGCGGTGCGAGTCCCGCCCGACGGCGCAGATCCGGTCGCCGAGCCGGGTCGCCGCCGACCGCCCGTCGGCCACCCGGCCCGTCTGACCCATGGGCCCGGTTACCCGGGACGGCCCCCGACGAACCCGCCCGCTCAGGCCGGGTACGCCATCGTGGCGGCCAGCGCCAGCGCACCGGGCAGCCGGGTGTCCTGACGCAGGAACTGCACCACCACCGGCACCGGCGAGCGCAGCAGGCAGCCGTACGGGCGGTCGAGGGGGACCGCCTGCGGATCGATCAGGTCGTTGAGGCGTACGTGCCGGATCCGGCGGGCGGCCACGGTGATCCGGTACGGCCCGACCGGTTCGGTGTCCTCGTAGTAGAGATCGAACTCGACGTCGGCGTCGGTGGGCGTGGCGTTGAGCACGCAGAGCTGGTCGAAGCCGGTGAACTGCGGCTCCTCCCCGCTGCCCGGGAACGGGATGTGCCCGCCCGGCACCACCCACACCCGCGCCCCCACCTGCGGTGTCACACCGGCTCCAGCAGCCGGGCCAGGTCCGGGGTGAGGAACACCCCGTCCGGGTCGAGCCGGCGGCGGGCCGCCCGGAAGTCGTCCCACCGGGGGTAGAGCGGGCGCAGCTCGTGGGCGGTCAGCCAGTGCTTCTTGCCCCAGTGCGGCCGGCCACCGTACTGGCGGAACACCGCCTCCATGTCCCGGAAGTACTCCTCGTGGGGCAGGCCGGTGTTCTGTAGGCAGGCGATGGTGGTGGTGGGCCGGCCGTGGGCGTTGCTCAGCCAGATGTCGTCGGCGGCGACGGTGCGCACCAGCACCCGCCAGGCGACCGTCCGCCGGTGCCGGGCCATGATCCGGCGGCGTACCTCGGCGAAGCAGGCCGGGAACGCCTCCGACGGCAGCATGTACTCGATCTCCTCGAAACGCAGCGCCCGGTCCCGGGGGATGGTCCGGTGGGTGGGCCCCACCTCGTTCTCCCGGGGCCGTGCCGGTGCGGTGCCGGCGGTGTCCCACACCCCCTGCTCCACAGGCGGCCGGTCGGCCCGGTTCATGGTGCGCACCTGGGTCCGGTCGCTGCGCGGATACCAGTAGAAGTCCATGTTGCGGTTGGTGTGCTGCAACTCGGCCAGGTGGTCGAGGGTCCAGTCGAGCGGGGCGCACCAGGTGCGGCGGCGCAGGTCGTAGCGGGGCTGCACGTCCAGGGTCAGCCGGGTCACCACCCCCAGCGCGCCGAGCGACAGCCGCACCGCCGGCAGCAGCTCGGGGTGCCGGTCGGCGTCGACGTCCAGCACCTCCCCGGTGCCGGTGACCAGCCGCGCCCCGACGACCTGGGTGCTGAGGTTGCCGAAGCCCAGGCCGGTGCCGTGGGTGCCGGTCGCGGTGGCCCCGGCGATCGACTGGTAGTCGACGTCGCCCAGGTTGTCCATGGCCAGCCCGGCGTCGTAGAGCCCCTCCCCCAGCGCCCGCAGCTTCGTGCCGCCCAGCACGGTCGCCCGGTCGCCGTCCTCGGCCAGCACGCCGGCCAGCCGGTCCAGGCTGAGCAGCACACCGTCGGTGCGCACCAGCGGGCTCGACGAGTGGCCGGAGCCGACCGGACGGACCGTCGTGCCGGTCTCCCGGGCCCGCCGCACCAGCCGGCACACCTCGGCCTCGTCGGCCGGGTGGGCGTGTCGGGCCGGGGTGAAGGTGAGGCTGCCGGACCAGTTGACGAACGCGTCTGCCACCGCACCGCCTCCTGCCGCCGGGCCCCGCGCTTACCCGGCGTCCGGGCGGCTACACGCCGGCCCCCACCCGCTCCCGGCCGGGCGTCGACCCGGCCGGGGACGGAGGCGGATCAGAGGGTACGGGCCAGCCGGTCGGCGAGCAGCCGGGCGAACCGGGCCGGGTCGGCCAGGTCACCGCCCTCGGCGAGCAGCGCCGTGCCGTAGAGCAGCTCGGCGGTCTCGGTGAGCGCCGCGCTGTCGTCGCCCCGCTGGTGGGCGACGCGCAGGCCGGTGACCAGCGGGTGGGTCGGGTTGAGTTCGAGGATGCGCTTGACCGGGGGCAGTTCCTGCCCCATCGCCCGGTACATCTTCTCCAGGGTCGGGGTGATGTCGTGCGCGTCGCCGACGATGCACGCGGGCGAGGTGGTCAGCCGGGACGAGAGCCGAACCTCCTTGACCGTGTCGGCGAGCGCCCCGCCGAGGAAGGTGAGCAGCTCGGCGTACTCCTTGTTCTGCTGTTCCCGGGCTACCTCGGTGTCCTTGCGCTCCTGCTCGGTCTCCAGGTCGACCTGGCCCTTGGCGATGGAGCGCAGCGGCTTACCGTCGAACTGGCCGACCCGTTCCACCCACACCTCGTCGACCGGGTCGGTGAGCAGCAGCACCTCGAAGCCCTTGGCCCGGAACGCCTCCAGGTGCGGCGAGTTCTCCAGCATGGTGCGGTTCTCGCCGGTGGCGTAGTAGATCTCGGTCTGGCCGTCCTTCATCCGCTCCACGTACCCGCCCAGCGTGGTGGGCTCGGTGTCGTGGTGGGTGGAGGCCACCGACAGCAGGTCGAGGATGGTCTCGGTGTTGTCCGGGTCCTCCAGCAGACCCTCCTTGACCACCCGGCCGAACTCGCCCCAGAAGGTGGCGAACCGCTCCGGGTTGCCGGTGCGCATGTCCTTGACCGTGGCGAGCACCTTGCGGACCAGCCGGCGGCGGACGATCTGGATCTGCCGGTCCTGCTGCAGGATCTCCCGGGAGATGTTCAGCGACAGGTCGTGCGCGTCCACCACGCCCTTGACGAACCGCAGGTAGTTCGGCATCAGCGCGGCGCAGTCGTCCATCACGAACACCCGCTTGACGTACAGCTGCACCCCGCGCCGGCCGTCGGCCTGGTAGAGGTCGTACGGCGCGTGCGCGGGCAGGAACAGCAGCGCCTCGTACTCGAAGGTGCCCTCCCCGCGCATGTGGATGGTCTCCAGCGGGTCGGTCCAGTCGTGGCTGACGTGCCGGTAGAAGTCGCGGTACTCCTCCTCGGCGACCTCGTCGCGCGGGCGCGCCCAGAGCGCCTTGCGGGAGTTGAGGGTCTCCTCGGTGGGTTCGCCGCCGTCGACGCCCGGCACGGTGGTGCGGATCGGCCAGGCGATGAAGTCCGAGTACCGCTTGACGATCTGCCGGATCGTGGCGAGGTCGGCGTAGTCGTGCAGGTTGTCCTCGTCGTCGGCGGGCTTGAGGTGCACGGTGACGGAGGTGCCCTGCGGGGCGTCGTCGACGGTCTCCACCACGTACGTGCCCTCGCCGCTGGACTCCCAGCGGGTGCCCTCGGCCTCCCCGGCCCGGCGGGTGAGCAGGGTGACCCGGTCGGCGACCATGAACGTCGAGTAGAACCCGACGCCGAACTGGCCGATCAGCTCGCCACCGGCGGTCTCCTTGGACTCCTTGAGCTTGCGCAGCAGCTCGGCGGTGCCGGAGCGGGCGATGGTGCCGATCAGCGAGACGACGTCCTCGCGGGACATGCCGACGCCGTTGTCCCGGACGGTCAGGGTCCGGGCCTGCGGGTCGGCCACCAGCTCGATGTGCAGGTCGGAGGTGTCCACGTCGAGGTCGGAGTCGACCAGCGACTCCAGCCGGAGCTTGTCCAACGCGTCGGAGGCGTTGGAGATCAGCTCGCGCAGGAAGACGTCCTTGTGCGAGTAGATGGAATGCACCATCAGTTGCAGCAGCTGGCGTGTCTCCGCCTGGAACTCCAGCGTCTCGGTCCGACTGCTCACACCAACCTCCTCGTACGGCGGGCCAGATCCGCGCAACAGGATACGAGGTGCCGTGGCGGCCCGGTCACGCCCGGTCGTGGTCCCGACGAACCAGCAGGCAGGCCTGCGGGGTGCGTTCGGTGGCACCGTCGAACTCCTGCGCGGCCCGGCACATCCGGGCCCGTTCCGTCAGCCCGACGGCGTGCAGCAGCGCCGCGACGTGGTCGGGTCGACGGCGACGGAACGCCAGCGAGACCGGTTCGCCCCACGCCTCGGTGTAGCGCACCGTCTCGTCGCCGACCTGGAAGGCGAGCAGGGCGTGCCCGCCGGGGGCGAGGACCCGGTGGAACTCGGCGAACACCCGGGGCAGCCACTCGTCGGGCACGTGGATGACGCTGTACCAGGCGACCAGCCCGGCCAGCACGCCGTCGGCCACCGGCAGGTCCAGCATGGACGCCTCGACCAGGCGCAGGTCGGGGTGGGCCAGCCGGCCCTGCGCCAGCATCCCCGGGGACAGGTCGAGCCCGGTGACGGCCAGCCCGAGGTCGCGCAGGTGACAGGTGATCCGGCCGGGGCCGCAGCCGACCTCCAGCACCGGTCCGCCCCCGCAGGTCAGCACGGTCTCGGCGAACGCGGCGAGCATGGCCCGGTCGACCGGGCGGGCGGCGAGTTCGGTCCGGAACCGGGTGGCGTACCCGGCGGCCATGGTGTCGTAGGAGGCGCGGGTCTCGGCGAGGAAGTCGGCGTCGGTCACGGCCGGGGACCCTACCGGCCGGACGGCTGCGCCGGGGGTCAGCGGGTGGTCGTCGGGCGGGTCACGTCGTGCACGTGGTGCACCACGTCGTGCAGGAAGTAGACGGCGAAGCGGCGCACGGTGAACACCGAACCGTTGCTGCGCCGGCCCGGCCGGTCCCAATGCGCGGCCGTGACGGCGTCGAACGCGGCGGCGGTCGACTCGGCCTGCGCGGCGAGTTCCCCGGCCACCCGGGACGGCGCCTGGTGGAAGTAGTCGTCCTCGACGGCGGTGGCGTCCTGGTCCCAGTTGGGAAAGACCGGGTCGTCCTCGTCGAGCATCAGCGCCAGCCGACCCCGGAAGATCCGGCAGGCGTCCCGCACGTGGCAGGCGTACTCCACCGGCGACCAGACGGTCGGCGTGGGCCGCCGGGTCGCGTCGGGCCGGGAGAGCACCTCCCGCCAGACCGGGACGGTGGCGCGCAGCCGGCCCCCGGTGGCGTCGGCCCGCTGCGGCACGAAGCCGCACTCGGCGCACCCGTCGTCGATGACGCCTGTCCAGTCCCGGTCCTCCGGCGTGATCGCCGCCCACTCCGACATGCGGCGATCCTGCCACGCAGGTGACGGGCCGGCACCGGCGGTAGGGTGTACGCCGCTGGCAGATCCGGGCGGGGGTGGTCGTGGTGTCGCGGGACGCGGAGCGTAGGCCCGTCGCCGTCAACAGGAAGGCGCGGCACGACTACACCGTGCTGAAGACGTACGAGGCGGGCATCGTGCTGGCCGGCACCGAGGTGAAGTCGCTGCGCGAGGGGCGGGTGTCGCTTGTCGACGCGTTCGCCCAGGAGAGCGACGGCGAGATCATGCTGCACGGCCTGCACATCGCCGAGTACGGCTACGGCACCTGGACCAACCACCAGCCCCGGCGGACCCGTAAGCTGCTGCTGCACCGGGTGGAGATCGCCCGCATCCTGGAGAAGCTGCGCGACCCCGGGATCACCCTGGTGCCGCTGTCGATGTACTTCAGCAACGGCTGGGCGAAGGTGGAGGTCGGGCTGGCCCGGGGCCGCCGCTCGTACGACAAGCGTCAGGTGCTCGCCGAACGCGACGCCAACCGGGAGATCGCCCGGGAACTGGGCCGCCGGCTCAAGGGCCGGCGACCGGCCGGCGAGGGCCGCCGCCCGGGCTGACCACGGTCGACGCGTGGCGTCGGTTCAGCCGGGGGCGTCGTCCGCTGCGGCGGTGTCGGCGGTGCCCGGGGCACCCGCCAGCACGATCGCGGCGGCCACGGTGGTCAGGGTGGCCAGGACCGCCCACGGCAGCCAGCCGGGACGTACCCCGTCGCCGAGCAGCAGCACCCCGGCGACCGACGGGACGACGATCTCGACCGCCCAGAGCACGGCGGTGACCGGCCCGACCTGCCCGTGCCGCAGCGCGTGCGCGTAGAGGACCGTCCCGGCCACCCCGGAGACGACCAGGCCCCAGGTGACCGGCTCCCGCAGCAGGGCCCAGGCCGCCGCGCCCGGGTGGCCCCACGGGTCGGCTGGTGGGGTGAGCGCCCGCGCGCACAGCGCGGTGATTCCCCAGGCGAGACCGGCCAGGGTGGCGGCGACGATCGGCCGGGCGACCCGCAGGGCGGCGGCTGCGGCGACGGCGGTCAGCACCGCCGCGCCGGCCAGGCCGACCCGGAGCGCCGTCGACGCGGTGACGGGTGGTTCGGGGCCGGCGGCAAGCGAGATGACGGTGAGGGCGGCGACGGTGAGCAGGATCGCCCCGGTGTCCCGGCGGCGCAGTCGCGCGCCGAGCACGATCCGGGCGACGACCACGGTGACGGCCAGCGAGCCGGCGGTGACCGACTGGACCGCGTACACGGGCAGTTTCTGGAGGGCGACCAGGGAGGCGAGCCAGGCCAGCGTGTCGCAGCCCAGGCCGACGAGGTAGAGCGGATGGCCGAGGGCCCGCAGGGTGCTGGCCCCGCGTCGGGCCCCGACGGCCTGGAGGACCGAGCCGACGCCGTAGCCGAAGGCCGCGCCGAGGGCGAAGGTCAGGGCGAGGCCGGCCGTCACGGCCCGCCCCCGGCTCCCGGCCCGGTGGACGCCACCGGGCCGGCTGCGGTGGTCACCGCCGGCTCGGTCATCGGCACCGCCTCTGTTCCTGGTCCCGGCCGGGTCCGCGTCAGCCGTCGCTCCGTCGCATTCTCCCCGGCGCGTCCGCGCCCCGCAGCGCGTCGCCACCCCGGCGCGCTGCCACAGTTTCACAAGACTTCTTGTACTTCATGTCTTGTGCTTCTAGGGTGAGCGCATGACGGAGGAAACCACCAGGCACCTCACCGACCCCCGGGCGATGCGCGCGCTGGCCCACCCGACCCGGCTGCGGCTGCTCGGCGAGCTGCGGGTGCGGGGCCCACGCACCGTCGGCATGCTCAGCGACGCCATCGACGAGGCGGTCGGGTCGGTCAGCTACCACCTGGGCAAGCTGGCCGAGCACGGCTTCGTCGAGGAGGCCCCCGAGCACGCCCGAGACCGCCGGGAACGCTGGTGGCGGGCGACGCACGCGCGGACGTCCTGGGAGCCGGTCGAGGCGCTCGCCGACCCGGAGCGGCGGGCCGCCTCCGACCTGCTGCGCCGCGCCGTCCTCGACCGGTATGCCGAACGCCTCGGCCACTACCTCGACGTCGAGGCGACCCTCGAGCCGCAGTGGGTGCGCGGCACCGCCAGCAGCGACTCCTCGCTGCACCTGACCAGCGACGAGTTGATCGAGCTGCGGGCCGACCTGGAGGCGCTGGCCGCCCGCTGGCGGGACCGTAGCGACCCGGACCGGCCCGGGGCCGCCTCCGTGTCGTTGATCTACCACGCCTTCCGGGACCCGCGGTGACGCCGCCGCGCCGCCGCGCTCCCCTGGTCGGCCTGCTGGTCGGTCACGCCGTCTCGCTCACCGGCAACATGCTCACCCTGATCGCGCTGCCGCTGTACGTGCTCGCCACGACCGGCTCGCCCTCCGCCACCGGCCTGACCGGCGCGGTCGCCACCGTGCCGGTGGTGCTCGGCGGCGCCCTCGGCGGGGTGCTGGTGGACCGGATCGGCTACCGGCGGGCCAGCGTCCTGGCCGACGTGGTCTCCGGGCTGACCGTGGCGGCCGTGCCGTTGCTCGACGCCACCGTCGGCCTGCCGTTCTGGGCCCTGCTCGGGCTGGTTTTCGCCAGCGGCCTGCTCGACACCCCGGGGCAGACCGCCCGCAACGCGCTGCTGCCGGAGGCGGCCACCGCCGCCGGGGCGCCGCTGGAGCGGGCCGTCGGCTGGTACGAGGCGACCGAACGCGGTGCCCGGCTGGTCGGCGCGCCGGTGGCCGGGCTGCTCGTGACCGCCCTCGGCGCGCTCCCGGTGCTGGCCGTGGACGCCGCCACCTTCGCGGTCTCGGCGCTGGTCGTGGCGCTGCTGGTGCCCCGGTCGCTGCGCCCGGCCGAGTCGACCGGGCCGACCGGCGGCGGCTACTGGCGGGACTTCGCCGCCGGGGTGCGCTTCCTGGCCCGGGAACCGCTGCTGCGGGCGGTGGTGCTGCTGGTGCTGGTGACCAACTTCTTCGACGCGACCAAGAGCAGCGTGCTGCTGCCGGTGGTGGCCGACCGGGAACTCGGCGGGGCCACCGCGTTCGGCCTACTGGTCGGGGCGATGGGCGGCGGCGCGCTGGTCGGGTCGCTGCTGTTCAGCGCGGTCGGCCACCGCCTGCCCCGCCGGGCGACCCTCGTCACCGCGTTCGCGCTGGCCGGTGCGCCGCCCTTCTGGGTGTTGGCCGCCGCGCCGCCGCTGCCCTGGGTGGTCGTGGTCTTCGCCGGGGCGGGCTTCGCCGCCGGCGCGATCAATCCGCTGCTCGGCGCGGTCGAGTTGGAACGGGTGCCGGCCCACCTGCGGGCCCGGGTGTTCGGGGTGATCGGGGCGGGCTGCTGGGCCGGCATCCCACTGGGCGCGCTCGCCGCCGGGGTGGCCGTCGACAGCTTCGGCACCACGCCCACCCTGCTCACCGTGGGCGGCTGCTACCTGCTGGTGGTGCTCACCCCGCTACTCGGCGGCCCCTGGCGCACACTGGACCGCCCAGTCACCCCCGACCGCCCGGCACAAACCCCCACCCCGGTCAGTTGACCATCTCCCGCCCCCGCACCGGCCCCCCGCCCCCTCCCCCGCCCTCCGGCCCCCGGTCCCTGGCTCCGGCCTCTGTTCTCGGTGATCAAGAGGTTTGCGTCAGCTTCGATCTTCAAGTTGACGCAAACCTCTTGATCAATTGACGCAAACTTCTTGATCACCGAGGCGAGGTGGGCCGGGGCCAGGGTGGGATGGGGTGGGGATGGGCGGGACCAGGGCGCGGCGCGTCTGGCGGTGGGCGTGCCGGCGCGGTGCGGGTGGGGACCGACCCGGGCGTCGGGCCGGAGACAGGCCGGGGCGGGAGGCAGGTCGGGCAGGAGGTGGGTCGGGTCGGGGTCAGTCGCGGCGCAGGGCGGCGTGGGCGGCGCGGAGCCGGTCGACGGCCGGGTCGGTGCCGGGTGGGACGTGCCGGTCCAGCTCGGCCCAGACCTCGGCGAGGGCGTCGGTCACGGCCCGCAACTCGGCGGCGTGCCGCAGGGCGCCCTGCCGGTGCGACTCCTCCAGCCGGCGGGCCCAACCCGCCGTCACCGTGGCGAGGCGTTCACCGTCGGCGCGGGCCTGGGCGGCGCTGCGGGCGGCGGGGGCCGGCACGATCGCGGCGACCGGCCGGGGGTCGCCGTCGCGGGTGACCAGGGTGACCGTGTCGGTCAGCTCGGCCATCGCGATCAGCTGGGTCAGCCGGGTACGCAGCTCGCGCAGCGGCACGGAACAGGGTCGACCACTGTGGTGGGACAGCGCGGGGGCAGCCATGCCCCCCATGGTCGGACCCGGGTATGACATTTACCGTCATGACGGTCCGGGTGGGGTGGACCAGGCGTCCACCCCACCCGGGTCGGTCAGCTCACCTGCAACGTCACGTCGTCGATGACGAAGCTGGTCTGCAACGAGGCATCCTCGGTGCCGGTGAACTTCAGGGTCACCGTCTGCCCTGCGTACGCGCCCACGTCGAACGAGCGCAGGGTGTAGCCGCTGGCCTTGTTCAGGTTCGAGTACGTCGCCAGCGTGGTGCTGCCGACCTGGACCACCAGCTTGTCGTACGCGACGGTGGTGGTCCGCTCGGTGGTGTCGATGTGCAGGTAGAAGGCGAGGGTGTAGGAGGAGCAGCCGGCCGGCACGGTCACCGACTGGGACAGCGTGTCGGTGCTGGTGCTGCCGGTGCCGTTGAGCCACGCCTTGTAGGAGCCGGTGCGGGCCGGCTGGCTGGACGAGTTGGTGATGACGCCGGAGGTGGCCGTCCACGGGCTGGTGCCCGACTCGAAGCCGCCGTTGCCGACGACCTGCCCGCCGGTGCAGCTCCCGGTGCCGCCGGTGACGGTCAGGGTGTAGCTGGCCGTCCGGGTGGCCGAGCCGGTGCCGGTCACGGTCAGCGTGTAGGTGCCGAGGGTGGCGCTCGACGACGCGCTGACCGTCATGGTGGCCGAGCCGCCGGAGGTGACCGACGACGGGCTGAACGAGACGCTCACGCCGCTGGGCGCACCGGAGGCCGACAGCGTGACGGTCTGGGCGCTGCCGCTGGTGGTGGCGGTGCTGACCGTGGCGGTGGTGGAGCCGCCCCGGGCGACGCCACCGGCGGTCGGGCTGACCGCGACCGAGAAGTCGTTGGTCGGGGTGCCGCCGCCGACCGCGAGGTCCCAGATGGCGTACGCGACGCCGTCGGCGCTGCGGTTGAGCCCGGTGGCGTTGATGTTGCTGGTGGTGTCGCAGGACGAGTGGTAGCACGGGTCGTACGCGGCGTTGGCGGTGCCGCCCCACTTGCTGGCCTGGGAGCTGGTCTTGCGGGCGCTGGCCCCCATCGCGTAGCCCGAGGTGGGGATGCCGGCCTGCTGGAACGAGTAGTCGTCGGAGCGGCCCTGGCCCTCGGTGTTCTCCTCCGGCGACAGCCCGAGGGAGTCCCAGTATGCCTTGAGCGGCGCGGCGGTGGTGGAGGTGACCCGGTTGATGAAGTAGCCGCCGTTGGTCGAGGCGACCATGTCGAAGTTGTAGTAGCCCTTGATGTAGCCCTTCTGGGCGGTGGTCAGCGAGTTGACGTAGAACTTCGAGCCCTGTAGGCCCTGCTCCTCGCCGTTCCACCAGGCGAACCGGACCCGCTTGGTCATGGTCGGGTTCTGCTGGGCCAGCACCAGGGCGTTCTCCAGCAGCACCGCCGAGCCGGAGCCGTTGTCGTTGATGCCCGGCCCGGCGGCGACGCCGTCGAGGTGCGCGCCGAACATGACGACGTCGGTGCTCGGGCCCTGCGGCCACTCGGCGATCACGTTGTTGCCCTGGTAGGTGCAGCTAGTGCAGGTCTGCTCGGTGACCGTGTAGCCGGCGGCCTGGAGCTTGGACTTCACGTAGGCGACCGAGGCGGTGTAGCCGGCCGAGCCGGCCCGCCGGTTGCCGCCGTTGCTGGTGGCGATGCTCTGGAACTGGGCCAGGTGCGCCTGGACGTTGCTGACCGAGACGTCCGGGGCGGCGAGCGCGGCGACGGCCGGCGCGGCGGTGGCCGGCCGGGCGGTCGGGGTGGCCGAGGCCGGTGGCGCGGCCAGGGCGAGCGTCACCGCGGTGACGGCGGCGATCGCCAGGGTTCTGCGCTTCATGCGAGCTCCTCATGGGGGTCGGCGGGGCGTCCGCCCGGGCGTCACCGTCCCGTGTGCCGGAGTCGGCATGGGGGTGCACGGGTCCCGCGACCCGGGGGTGGGGTCGCGCCGGAGACGCCGGGGAAGGAAACACTGACATGTATCAATCTCCGGGTCAATCGGTCGGACGGTGTCACATTCCCGGGCGACGCCGGGAAGACCGCCGGGAGTCGGCCGCGGCGACGTCGGCGCGGGGTGTAGACAACGCGCGTATACGCGATGTGTATAGTCACCCGCATGTCCATCGGCCAGACCTTCCTCGGCCTGCTGGAGGCGACCCCCCGGCACGGCTACGACATCAAACGGCGCTACGACGAACACTTCGGCCACTCCCGCCCGGTCGCTTACGGCCAGGTCTACGCGACCCTGTCCCGGCTGCTGCGCGGCGGCCTGGTGGAGGTGGAGGCGGTCGAGCCCGGCGAGGGCCCCGACCGCAAGCGGTACGCCATCACCGAGGCGGGCGTCGCCGACGTGGCGCAGTGGCTGGCCCGCCCGGAACAGCCCGAGCCCTACCTGCAGAGCGTCCTCTACACCAAGGTGGTGCTCGCCCTGCTCACCGGCCGCGCGGCGGCCGAACTGCTCGACGTGCAGCGTGCCGAGCACCTGCGGCTGATGCGGGAGCTGACCCGGCGCAAGCGCGGCGGCGACCTCGCCGAGCAGTTGATCTGCGATCACGCCCTGTTCCACCTGGAGGCCGACCTGCGCTGGCTGGAACTGACCACCGCCCGGCTCGACGAGCTGGCCGCGCGGGTGCGCGCATGAGCGCCCCGCTGCTGGTCGCCGAGGGCCTGCACCGCCGCTTCGGCGAGACGGTCGCGCTGGTCGACGCCGCGCTGCGCATCGACGAGGGCGAGGTGGTCGCGGTGCTCGGGTCGTCCGGGTCCGGCAAGTCCACCCTGCTGCACTGCCTGGCCGGGATCGTCCGCCCCGACCGGGGCCGGGTCGTCTTCGACGGCCGGGACCTGGTGACGATGAGCGACGCCCAGCGCAGCGCCCTGCGCCGGGAGCAGTTCGGGTTCGTCTTCCAGTTCGGCCAGCTGGTGCCCGAGCTGACCTGCCTGGAGAACGTCGCCCTGCCGCTGCGGCTGGCCCGCGTCCCCCGCCGCGAGGCCGAACAGCGGGCCGGGCAGTGGCTGGAACGGCTGGAGGTCACCGAGGTGGTCGGCAAGCGCCCCGGCGAGGTCTCCGGCGGCCAGGGCCAGCGTGTCGCGGTGGCCCGTGCGCTGGTCACCCGCCCCCGGGTGATCTTCGCCGACGAGCCGACGGGCGCGCTGGACTCGCTCAACGGCGAACGGGTCATGCGGCTGCTCACCGAGGCCGCCCGGGACACCGGGGCGGCGGTGGTCCTGGTCACCCACGAGGCGCGGGTGGCCGCGTACTCCGACCGGGAGGTCGTGGTGCGCGACGGGCGGACCCGGAACCTGGAGGTCGCGGCGTGACCGGCCGGGGCGTGCTCGCGGACCTGGCGATGGGCGCCCGGATGGCCGTCACCGGCGGTCGGGAGGGCTGGACGCGGGCGCTGCTCACCGCCGTCGGCGTCGGCATCGGGGTGGCCATGCTGCTGCTGGCCACCGCCGTGCCCGGGGCGCTCGACGCCCGGCAGGCGCGCGGCGACGCCCGCGACGACCTGCGGCTGGGCGAACAGGTGGCGGCCGGGCCCGGCACCCTGCTGGTCCACCCGGTGGACAACGAGTTCCGGGGCACGCCGGTCCGGGGCCGGCTGCTGCGGCCGGAGGGACCGGCCGCGCCCGTCCCGCCGGGGCTGACCGCCCTGCCCGCCCCCGGCGAGGTGGTCGTCTCCCCCGCCCTGCGCCGGCTGCTCGACTCCTCCGACGGCCCGCTGTTCGCTCCCCGGCTGGGCGGCGCGCGGGTCACCGGCACCATCGCCGACGAGGGCCTCGCCGGCCCCAACGAACTGGCCTACTACCAGGGCGACGACCGGCTGACCGACACGCGCGGGGCGACCCGGCTGGACAGCTTCGGCGGCGGGCTGCCCGGCGAGGGCCTGGGCCCGGTCCTGATGCTGCTGGTGGCGGTCATCTTCGTGGTGCTGCTGCTGCCCATCGCGGTGTTCCTCGGTTCCGCCGTGCGCTACGGCGGTGAACGGCGCGACCGGCGGCTCGCCGCGCTGCGCCTGGTCGGCGCGGACACCACCATGGTCCGGCGGATCGCCGCCGGGGAGGCCGCCGCCGGCGCCCTGCTCGGGGTCGCCGTCGGCATCGGGTTCCTGCTCGCCGGCCGCCAACTGGTCCCGCTGGTCACCCTCTACGACATCAGCGTGTACGCCTCCGACATCCGGCCGCCCACCGTACTGCTGCTGGCGGTCGTGCTGGCGGTGCCGGCGCTGGCCGTACTGGTGGCGATGCTGGCTCTGCGCGCGGTGGTGGTGGAGCCGCTCGGGGTGACCCGGCGCGGCACCCCGGTCCGCCGCCGGCTCTGGTGGCGGCTGCTGCTGCCCGCCGCCGGCCTGGCCCTGCTCCTGCCCGTGGCCGGCCTACGCGACTCCGACGGCGGGGTCACCCGGTGGCTGGTGCCGGCCGGGGCGGTGCTGCTGCTGATCGGCACGGTCACCGTGCTGCCCTGGCTGACCGACCTGCTGGTACGGCGGCTGCGCGGCGGTCCGGTGTCCTGGCAGCTCGCGGTCCGCCGGGTGCAGCTGGACAGCGCCACCTCCGCCCGGCTGGTCAACGGCATCGCGGTCGCCGTCGCCGGCACCATCGGCCTGCAGATGCTCTTCGCCGGGATCGCCGGGGACTTCACCACCGCCAGCGGGCAGGACACCTCCCGGGCGCAGGTGCAGGTGCAGTTCCAGAACCAACCGGACCTGGCCGGGGTGCTGCGGCAGTTCGGCGGGGCCGAGGGGGTGACAGCCGTGACCGGCACCCTCAGCGCCGGGGCCAACGCCGGCTCGCCGGACGGCCCACCGGTGGACGTCCGGGTCGGCGACTGCGCCGCGCTGGCCGAGTTCGCCCACCTCGACCGGTGCGCGGACGGGGACACGTTCCTGGTGTCCGATCCGCGTGACCCGGCGGTCGTCCCCGCCGGCACGGTGCTGACCGTCGAGGACGGGTCACGGTGGCGGGTGCCGACGACGGCGCGGCCCGCGCAGGCCCGGCCCGACCCGGCCGGCTGGATGCAGAACGCGGTGCTGGTCACTCCCGGCGCGGTCGGCTCGCGGGTCCTCGGTCCGCTGCGCACGACCGTCTACCTCCAGCTCGACCAGGCCGACCCCGACGCGGTCGAACACGTCCGCAACGCCGCCGCCGCGATCGACCTGGCCACTCCCGTGTCCGTGCTGTCCTCGACCATCGAGTCGCCCCGGTTCGCCGACATCCGGCGTGGCCTGGCCATCGGCACGGTCGTCACGCTGGTGCTGATCGCCACCAGCATGCTGGTCGGCACGCTGGAGCAGTTGCGGGAACGCCGCCGGCTGCTGGCCATGCTGGTGGCGGTGGGCACCCGACGCAGCACCCTCGGCTGGTCCGTGCTGTGGCAGACCGCCCTGCCGGTCGGGGTAGGGCTGGTGCTGGCCGTCGTCTTCGGGCTCGGCCTCGGCGCGGCCCTGCTGCGGATGGTGCAGGCCCCGGTCTCGGTCGCCTGGCCGGTGGTCGGCTTCTCCGTCGGGCTCGGCGCGCTGACCGTCCTGGCGATCACCGGGCTGAGCCTGCCCCTGCTGTGGCGGCTCACCCGCGCCGACGGGCTGCGCACCGAGTGACCTTCCGGTCCGGGTCGGCGACGGACGCCGACCCGGACCGGGCGGTCAGCCGGCGTGCGGGGTGGCGACGTCGAGGACCCAGGTGACGCCGAACCGGTCGGTGAGCATCCCGAACCCGGGTGCCCACGGCGACGGCCCGTACTCCTCGATCAGGTCCGCGCCCTCGGCGAGCCGGTGCCAGAGCGCGCCGACCTCCTCCGCGCTGTCGCCCCGGACGGAGACGAAGAACCGTTCGCCGGTCAGCGTCGTCCCGTTCTCGCGGGTGGTGGCGGTCGGCGCGGCTGCGGCGGGGGCACCGGCGGGCACGTCGTAGGCCATGATGGCGAAGCCGTTGTCGGCGGTGACCTGACCGAAGACGACCCGGTCGGCGTCCGGCAGGTCCTTCGGCATGCCCAGGTCGCCGTAGCTGACGACGGTGCTGCGGCCACCGAACACGGACCGGTAGAACTCCAGCGCCGCGCGGGCGTCACCCCGGAAGTTGAGGTGCGTGGTGGCGGAGATACCCATGGTCGACTCCTTGCTGTTGGTGCTCGACGCCCGGAAGTGGGCTGGTCGGGAGCAAGATTCGCAGCGGTAGGTGACAGGGAATGGCACCTACTACGGGCAGAATGGATTCCATGCCGACCACGTCCGCCCGACTGCTCGCCCTGCTGTCGCTGTTGCAGAGCCGTCGGGACTGGTCCGGCGGGGTGCTGGCCGAACGCCTGGGCGTCAGCCTGCGTACCGTGCGCCGCGACGTCGACCGGCTGCGGGACCTCGGCTACCCCGTCGCCGCCGTCAAGGGTCCCGACGGCGGTTACCGGCTCGCCGCCGGCACCGTGCTGCCCCCACTGCTGTTCGACGACGAGCAGGCCGTTGCCCTCACCGTCGCCCTCCAGGTCGCGGCGACCGGCACGGACGGCGGGCTCGCCGACGACGCGGCGCGGGCGCTGCACACCGTCGGGCAGGTGCTGCCCACCCGGCTGCGGCAGCGGGTCGGGGCGCTCACCGTCACCGCCGTCGCCCGGCCCGCCACCGCAGCGGCCGAACCGGTCGACGGCGGGGTGCTGCTGACGCTCAGCGCCGCCGCGCAGAACCGCGAGATCCTGCGCTTCGACTACGGGCCCGACAGCACCGACGGGCCGGCCCGGCACACCGAACCGCACCACGTCGTCACCTGGGACGGCCGGTGGTACCTCGTCGCCTGGGACCTCGACCGGGCCGACTGGCGGACCTTCCGCGTCGACCGGATCACCCTGCGCCCGCCCCACGGGCCGCGCTTCACCCCGAGGCCGCTGCCCGGCGGGGACGTCGCCACGTACCTCACCGGGGTGTTCCGTGGGTCGGGCGGCGGGTCGGCGGACTGGCCGTGCCGGGGCACGGTGCTCCTCGACCTGCCCGCCGCTACCGTGGCCCGGCACACCCGCGACGGCCTCGTCGAGGAGATCTCCCCCGACCGGTGCCGGCTCACCCTCGGGTCGTGGTCCTGGGTGAGCCTCGCCGCCGCCGTCGCCCGGTACGACGCCGAGATCACCGTCGTCGGCCCGCAACCGCTCGCCGACGCGTTCGCGCTGCTGGCCGGCCGGTTCACCCGCACCGCCACCGGTCACGCCGCCGCCGGGACGCGGTCAGGCCAGCAGCGGGAGCGCGGCGAAGGTGTGGTCCCGCCACAGCAGCCGTGAGGTCTCCTCCGGGTACGCGACGACCGCCGCCCGCTCGTCGAAGACGCGCGTGCCGCGCCCCGCGTCGTACGCCGGCCACCCGGGGTCGCCCGTCGCGGCGAACGCCGTCCACGCCCCCCGGAGCTGCCCGGACAGCTCGTGTGCCGCCGGCGGAGGCGGATCACCGATCAGCATGGCGGGCTGCCCGCTGGTCAGGTTGCCGAAGACCAGCGGCACGTCCAGGCCGTGACAGGCACCGAGGGCGCCGCCCAGGCCCGGCGCCGGCCAGGTCAGCTCGTAGAAGTGCGCCCGGCCGCCACCGGCGAGCTGCGCCTCGGCCAGGTGCAGGCTCGGCATCCGGAACAGCCAGTCCGCGTTGACCAGCTCGTACAGTTGCTCGTCGGTCGCGTCGGGGAACGCCTCCCGGTAGCGGCGGGCACCGTCCGGGCCCGGGGCCAGCATCCGCAGCGCGGTCCCGGTCTGCTCCGGCGTGACCTGGCCGAGCACCCCGTCGAGCAGGCTGAACAGCCGGTGCTCGTCGCGGGTGTGCCCGACGAGCAGGTCGACGTCCCGGGCGGCACCGTCGGCCAGCGCCCGCCACGGGGTCGCCGGCAGCACGTCGCCGTCGACGACCGGCGCGAACGGGATCGGTCGGTGGGTGATCGACCCCCACCGCTCCCGCCACCTGACGATCCCGGCCGAGATCGCCTGGCCCACGGCCGGCAGCCGGTCCGGCGGCACCGTCGACAGGTCGGCCAGGGTCGGTCGTACCCCCAGCTCGGCGGCGCAGGCGGCGGCGACGTCGGCGGCCAGCTCGGGCGAGAGGAACGTCCCCGGGACGCTCTGCGCGACCGCCCGCCGGAACAGCCCGGCGGCGCGCGGCACGGCCAGCAGCGCGGCGACCGAGCCGCCGCCTGCCGACTGACCGAAGACCGTCACCCGGTCCGGGTCGCCGCCGAAGGCGCGGATGTTGTCCCGCACCCAGCGCAGGGCCGCGACCTGGTCGAGCAGCCCCCGGTTGGCCGGGGCACCGTCGAGCTGCCCGAATCCCTCGAAGCCGAGGCGGTAGTTGAGCGTCACCACCACGGTTCCGCCGTCGGCGAGGTGTCCGCCGTCGTACTCCGGGAGGCCGGAACAGCCGACGAGGTAGCCGCCGCCGGGAATCCACACCAGGACCGGCAACCCGGCCGCCGGGTCCGGGTCCGGCGTCCAGACGTTGAGCGTCAGCCAGTCGTCGCCGGTCCCCTGCGGGGACGTCCCGAACGCGCCGGGCTGCGGGGGCGGCGGACCGAAGGCGAGCGCCTGACGTACGCCGTCCCAGCCGCGCACCGGCTGCGGCGCGGCGAACCGGAGGGCTCCGACCGGCGGTTCGGCGTACGGGATGCCCCGGAACACCGCCCGGCCCGCCTCCCGGCAGCCGTGCAGGACACCGGCCACGGTACGGACTTCCGGCTCGGACTCCGACGGCATGCTGGCCCCTTCCCGCTCCCGGTCGGCCGCAGCATCCCAACGCCCGCCGACCACCGGCAAACCATTTAGGACCTGCGAACGGGGTCGATCAGGTTGAACAGTCAGGTCAGACCGTCGAGGAGCCGGACGACGTACTGGCGGATCTCGTCGCGGACCTCGCGGACGACGGGCAGCGGCTGGCCGGCGGGGTCGGTGAGTTTCCAGTCCTCGTAGCGTGTGCCGGGGAAGACGGGGCAGGTGTCGCCGCAGCCCATCGTGATGATCACGTCGCTGGCCTCGGCGGTGTCCCAGTCGAGGATCTTCGGCTGTTCGCCCGCGATGTCGATGCCGACCTCGCGCATGGCCTCGACCGCGACGGGGTTGACGTGTTCGGCGGGTGCGGAGCCGGCGGAGCGGACCTCGACGGCGTCCCCGGCGAGGTGGCGCAGCCAGCCGGCGGCCATCTGGGAACGGCCGGCGTTGTGGACGCAGACGAACAGCACCGATGGCGTGGTGTGCCGGGTGGGGGTGCTCATGGGTGGACCTCTTCCGGTGCGGCGGCGGTCAGGTGATGGCGGGACTGCGGCGTTCGATGAGGACGACGTCGCGCCACCGGTCGTGGTGGCGGCCGAGGCGTTCGCGGACGCCGACGGTGCGGAAGCCGCAGGCGTGGTGCAGGGCGAGGCTGGCGGTGTTCTCGGGGAAGACCCCGGACTGGATGGTCCAGATGCCGGCCTGTTCGGTGGAGTCGATGAGGCGGTGGAGCAGGAGCCGGCCGACGCCTCGGCCCCGGGCGTCGGGGTGGACGTAGACGGAGTGCTCCACGACCCCGGCGTAGACGCACCGGTCGGACACCGGGGTGCACGCGACCCAGCCGAGCACGCGGTCGGCAGCCGTGTGGTCGAGGGCGACCCAGCGGTGTCCGGGCAGGCGGGTGGCGGTGAACCGGGCCCAGGTGGGTGGTTCGGCCTCGAAGGTGGCGTCGCCGGTGGCGATCCCGTGCCGGTAGATGTCGAGCACCGCCGGGGCGTGCTCGTCGGTCATCGGCACGAGATCGGGTCGGGGCGACCGGACGCCGGTCATGAGGCGGTCCGTCCCGGCTGTGCCGGTGCCAGCTCGACCGCCGCTGCGTCCCGCTGGCGGACGGTCGGATACCACCAGGTGGTCGCGGCGAGCGCGACCCCGACGGCGGCGAGCTGCGCGGCGATGAACCCGGCCGCCGAGGTGGGGGCGATGCCGGCGAAGGTGTCGGTGAACATGCGGCCGATCGTGACGGCCGGGTTGGCGAACGAGGTGGAGGCGGTGAACCAGTACGCGCCACCGATCCACGCCCCGACCGCCGCCGGAGCGAAGTCGGTCCGGCGGGCCCGGGTGAGGGCGGCGATCAGCAGCAGGAGCCCGGCGGTCGCGACGATCTCGGCCAACCACAGTCCGCTCCCGTCCCGCCGGTGGGTGGAGATCGCGACGGCGGGCAACCCGAACATCAGGTGCGCAAGCACCGTGCCGCCGGTCGCACCGAGCACCTGAGCCACGACGTACGCGCCGAGATCACGGGTCGACGGACCGGTTCCCGCACGGCGGGCCTGCCACCAGGCAGCGAGTGACACGACGGGGTTGAAGTGGGCACCGGACACCGGACCGAAGATGAGGATCAGCGCGCCGAGGGCGAACGCGGTGGCGATGCTGTTCTCCAGCAGTTGCAGCCCCACATCGCCCGGCGAGAGGCGGGTGGCGGCGATCCCGGAGCCGACCACGGCGGTGACGAGCAGGCCGGTGCCGACCAGTTCCGCCGACGCCCGACGCAGCACGGCGTGCGGCGGGTCGGGCGTCACCGGGTCGGCCCGGTCGACGCGGCGGCGGCCGAGACGTCCAGGAGCCGGGACAGGGCGGCGAGGCGGGCCGGGACGATCCAGTAGTAGACCCAGGTGCCCCGACGCTGGCAGTCGATCAGCCCGGCTTCGCGCAGCACCTTCAGGTGGTGGGAGATCGTCGGGCCGGTCAGGGTGAACGCGTCGGTCAGCTCGCACACGCACACCTCGCCGCCGGCCCGCGCGGCGATCAGGGACAGCAGCCGCAGTCGTACCGGGTCGCCGAGGGCCTTGAAGCCGCGCGCCAGGCCGGCGGCGGCGTCCTCCGTCAGGGCCTCGGTGACCATCGGCGTGCAGCAGGCCGACGGGTCGGCGAGGACCGGCAGTTCTTGTCTCGACACCCGTCTAGTTTGACAAGCATCAAACCAGAGTGCAATCTTCTGCCTAGACAGGCATCTAAACAACCGGAGGTGTGGGATGTCCCGCGTCCAGCTCGCCCTGCGCGTCTCCGACCTGGAAGGGTCGATCGCGTTCTACTCGAAGCTGTTCGGCACCGAGCCGGCCAAGCGGCGACCCGGCTACGCCAACTTCGCCATCGAGGAGCCCCCGCTCAAGCTGGTCCTGCTCGAAGGCGACCCGGACCAGGCCACCGCGCTCGACCACCTGGGGGTCGAGGTGTTCGACGGCGCGCAGGTCACCGCCGCCACCGACCGGCTCACCGAGGCCGGGCTGATCACCCTGACCGAGAACGACACCTCCTGCTGCTACGCCGTGCAGGACAAGGTCTGGGTTCGCGGGCCCGGTGACGAGCGCTGGGAGGTGTACGTCGTCAAGGGCGACTCCGACCGGTACGGCACCTCCGCGCAGACCTCGCCCGCAGCCGACGACGAACGAACGTGTTGCGAGACCACGTCCCGCAGCTGACGCCTGGCGGCTACACCGGCGGTGGGGGCGGGGTGAGCCAGGCGAGGGGTTGACCGCTGAGGGCGGCTTCCGCCAGGCGGTACGCGCTGGCGGTCTTCAGTGCCGCACGTGAGCTGTCGATCAAGCGTTGGACGTTGCCGATGCCCTGATGGCGGTACTCGACTGCCTGGACGAGGCATTCGAGTTTGTCGGCGTCGCGGGCGACGATGGCCTCAGGCGTCTCGCCCGCTTCGTACTCGGCGACGGCGGCGCTGATGAGGTCAGCGACGGCCGGCGGGCAGGCGGCGACCTGATCGGCGGTGACCGTGGCGTTGGGTGCGGCGGTGAGATAGCGCCTGGCGATGTGCGGGATGTCGGTGATCCGGGTTTCCTGGGTGTCGTGCAGGACGCACAGCATCGACACCCGGGCCGGGTCGGCACCTTCCATGGCGGCGAGCATCATCCCGATCAGCGCCGTCCGGAACGAGTGGTCGGCGATGGACTCGGGGTGCTTGACACCGGCGAACCACCACCCGGTGCGGGCGGCGCGTTTGAGTACGCCGGCCTCGAAGATGAAGCGCATGGCTCCGACGTCGTCGTGGTCGTCGTTCATCTGCCCGCCCCCTCGGTGACTCCGTCTGCTCGCAGGCTGTGGACGATAGAGGTTGGTTCTTCGGCTGCTTGCACAGTTCCTCTTGATCGATCCGGATCACTCGTTCGGGACGCGAAGGTCGATCCGTGGGGTCAGCGCCCACGTTCGGGCCGAGTGGCCCAAGCCGCAGCGGCGGCGCAAAGCATGAGGCAGACGAACAGGCAACTCAGCGCGCCACACGGCAACATGGCCCCAGCCCCGATGCCCTCCATAGGCATCAGCGTAAGCACTCAACCAGCCGTGCTCGCAGCGTGACCCATGCAGCGGTCAACGCCGATCACGTGCGGCGCACTCGACGGGCCGAATAGATCATCTCGACTTCAGATGATGTGCGTGGACGGCACCCAACGGAACATCCCGAAGTTGCAGGCGAGGGGGACTCGGCGCGCGACATGTCGGGGTACCGTCCGACTAGGTGGCGGCCGGTTCAGGTTGCCTGGGCCTCGTGATCTTGGAGTGGCGCTATGGCCTCGTCCGTCGATCCGCGCTTCGGCGCAGCTCTCCGTGAGTTTCGGCAGCGACGAGGGTTGTCACTTCGCCTCCTGGGACAGCTTGCCCATCGGAGCAAGAGTCATCTGCACGAGTTGGAGGCGGCGCTCAAGGCTCCGACAGTCGCCACGGCGCGTCACCTCGACCATGTTCTCGAAGCGGGGGGTGTGCTTGCTCGGTTGGCGGATGCGCCAGTCGATCATGCGGCTGAGGCCAGTGAGCTGCGGGCGAGAGTTGCCGCCAGCGATGTCAGCGGGGACGTGCTCGATCGGATAGAGCAGGGCGTCGACGATCTGGCCAGTTCCTATCCGACGATGACCCCGGCGGATCTCTTGCCGTTGGTGCGGAGGCATCTTTCGTACGTAGGGCGGCTACTGGACGGACGGGTGACGCTCGCGCAGCAGCGGCGGCTGTTGGTTGCCGGTGGCTGGCTGTCGGTGCTACGAGCGACGGTTCACATCGATCTGCGGCAGCGGACTGCTGCGGTCGCCCACCTACGAGCTGCTCGTGATCTTGCCGATCATGCTGAGCATGGCGAGGTCCAGGCATGGTGTCTCGAAACCCGGGCCTGGGACGTGTTGACCCAAGGTGACTACCGGGCGGCACTCGATCTCTCCCAGCAAGCGCAGCGGATCGCCCCGAGGGGGAGTTCCGCCCGCATTCAGGCGACTGCCCAGGAGGCTCGTGCGTGGGCGAGGATCGGAGACGTCGGTGCGACCCGGCGGGCGTTGGACCGGGTGGAGCGACTGACAGCGAATTTGCCCGTTCCTGAGCGGGCCGAGCACCACTATCGCTACGACCCCGCCAAGGCCGCTGCCTATGCAGCCACGACTCTGGCATGGGCGGGTGATCCCGGCGCCGAGCAGGTGGCGCGGGCGGTGCTGACCGAGCTGGACCCGTACGGCGACGGGGGAGCACGGCCCCGCCGGTCCGCGTCGGCCCGCCTCGATCTCGGTCTCGCCCTGGTCGCCGCCGGCCAGTCGGACGAGGCGGCTGCGCTGGGGACGCAGGCGGTGACGTCCGGCCGGGTAGTGCCGTCGAACTGGTGGCGGGCGGCGGAGTTGTTGGCCAAGGTGGAGCAGTCGGGAGCACCAGAGGCGGCAACATTGCGTGACGCGTGCCTGGAATACGCACCCAGGCGGTAGCCGCCAGCGGACAGCACACCCGGTTAGCGGACGCTCACCCTCTGGATCGGCGGCAAGCTGGGCATAACGCTGAACCTCACTGAAGCCGGACGCGGGACGAGGCACATCAACAGATGTCCTCCGCGTCCTGACGACGGAGGGTCGGCCACATGACGATGAGCATCGGACTTCGGCGATGAGGGCGCATCTGCCGATGTGGAGCCGATCTGCCCTGTCATGCCCGGCACCGGCTCCCGATCGAGCGTGGCCACTGACCCGGGGACGGTGAGCGGTGACCAGCAGTGCGGAGCAGATGGTCCTCGCGGTTCACCTTCGCGGGCTCGACGGCTCGTGCGTCGGGTGTCGGGCGCGGCTGTCCCCTACCCGTGCTGGCAGGTGGTAGTGGGGAACCAGCCGGCAGGCCCGCGCGAGCGGATGGCCGAGCGAGGCGCATCAAGGGGCAACGAGGAGAGCTGCGGCCCGTTGGTCGAGTTGCTTCGCGAACGCAGGCAGGCGTGGGCCGAAGCTGCTGAGCCGGGTACGTATGTTCTTCACGGCCACGGTAGCCCGGCCGGACCGGACGCCGACCATCGAGTCCAGGGCGTCGTTCCAGCTCTCGGTCGCCTCGCGCAGCCGCCCGCGAACACATTGGACGTCGGCGAGGTTGGCCAACGTCAGGGTGTGGATCCGCCGGTACGCCTCGGTGTCGCGAGTGGCGACCGAGCGGCGCAGCTCGGTTTCCGCAGCGGGAAGGTCACCCAGGTCGCGAAGCGCCTGGCCCGCCTGACTCGCCAGCGAGGTCGTGGTGAAACCGCTGGTCTGGATCCAGGTCGGCTCGTCGTCCGGGGACGCCTTCGCGAGGTGGGCCTCGGCGGCCCTGAGCGCCGCTGACGTCTTGGCCGGGTCGCCCGTCGCGGCGTGCCCCCGGGCGGCGAGAACGGTGAACAGCGCGGTCGCCGCCGGAGTCGCCCTCCCCTTCGACCAGGCGAGGGCCGAGTTGGCGAGTTGCAACGCCTCCGCACCATGTCCCAGGTCGACAGCCTGATGCGCCATCGCCCGAAGCGTGAAACCGGCCAACGCCCGATCGTCCGCCTCGTTGGCCAGCCGCAGCGACTGGAGGTAGTACCGCTGGGCCACCCCGTGCAGGGACGAATCGAACGCCTTCCAGCCCGCGAGATAGGTCAACTCGGCGGCGGCACTGAACATGGCCCGACGATCCTGGTCGGAGGTGAAGGTGCCCTGAAGGTAGCCGGCCACGTCGGAGGTGAGGTACTGGACCACGGCGAGCCGCGCATGCCCGCCGCCGAACCGCTCGTCGGCTCTGCTGAACACCGCGAGCATGTCACGCACGGCGTCGATCTCGCGGCGACCCACCGCCGCGCCCCCGCCCCGCGCCCGTCGACCCCGCTCCGCGATGTCCTCCCAGGAGTCCAGCGGAACGGCAAGCGCAGCCAGTGAGTACAGGGCGGTGAATCCGAACGCCCGTCGTTCCACGTCGGCTCTCCCGAGCGTCAGGAGATCAGTGGCCGGGTCGTGCTTCCACCAATCCAGGCCGGTCAGATCAGGTTCCAGGCTATCGCCGACGACAAGCCCGAGATCGGCCGGGCCGACAACCCGGCCCAACCGGCGGGAGGAGGCTTCGGCCAAATAGCGGGAGGTCGTCTCGGGTGGGCTTTACTCCGGCGATCCAGTGCCCCACATGGGAACGATCACAGGACGGGAGCGCGCCACCGTTCTCCAGCGCGACGGCACGTACCGCTGCGGCACAGGCGTCGTACGACCACCGGCACTCGCGAACGAGGGCCAGCAGTCTTTCGTTGCGTCGCCGTACTGCCATCGGTGGCCTTCCCCGTTGCACTGCGTTCCACGCGTTCAACACCAACGCTGCCCGGCGCGACTTCCGAGCACCACGGCATCACCGTTTACTGCGAGTAGACCCTATGGGACAGCGAGTGACAGGCGCAACGGTCATCCCGCCTCCCGACCGGCGCGGCAGAAGGCGAGAGCGCAGATGATTTCCCAGGTCCTGTCGGTCCTGTTCGGGGGGTTGGTGCCGGGCTTCCTGCTCGGGCTGCTCGCGTTCCGGGTCAAGTCCCGGTGGTGTCCCCACTGTGGCGGGTCCACCCACACCATGCCCGTGCCGGGACACGACCGGTGACCGGCCCAGGCCGGCAGCGCACCGACACCGAGTCGGCGATCGGACGGCGGATGGCCGAGTTACGGGCGCGCCGGGGCATGAGCCAGCAGGTCTTCGCCGACCGGATCGGCAAGTCGAAGAGCTGGGTCGACAAGGTCGAACGGGGGGTGCGAACCCTCGATCGGCTCTCCGTCATCGACACCGTGGCCGGCGTGCTCGGCGTCGCGCCGCACCTCCTGCTCGCAGGGCGGACCCCGCCGGCACCGGTCACCGACGTCGGTGCCGCCGTGGAACGGGTCGGGGCGGCGCTGGCCCGCCACGACCCCCCGGCGTCCACCCCGGCCGGACCGCTGCTGCGGCGGCTCGGCGACCAGGCCGGACACGCCTGGGCGGCGTACCGCAACGGGCAGCACCCCCAGGTGCTGCGGGTGCTGCCCGACCTGCTCGCCGACAGCCGCCACGCCGGCCACACCGGCCCGGTGGACCCGCCCGTCCTCGACCTGCTGGTGCGGGTCCACCGGCTCACCGCCCAGACGCTGGTCAAGCTCGGGGACGCCCAGCTGGCCTGGCTGGCCGCCGACCGGGCCATGATGACCGCCGTCCGTGGCGACCCGGTGCGGATCGGCCGGGCGGCGGTGACCCTCGCGCAGGTGCTCCGGGCGCTGCGGCGGGGCCGGCTGGCCAGGACCGCCGCCCTCACCGCCGTACGCCAGCTCGGCCCGGCGGCGGCGCAGGGCGACCCGCCGGCGCTGGCCCTGACCGGGGCGCTGCTGGTCGAGGCCGCCCTCGCCGCCGCCAGCTACGGCGACGCCGCCACCGCCCACGACCTGACCAAGCGTGCCGCCCCGCTCGCCACCGCCGACGAGCCGCCCGACCCGGACGGCATCACGTTCGGCCCGACCAGCGTCGACCTTGCCCGCGCCCTGACCGCCACCCACCTCGGCGACCACCACCGGGCCGTCGCCCTGCACCGCCGGGCCACCGGGCACGACGGCTGGCGACGGCTCCCCGCCGAACACCGCGCCGCCCACCTCATCGACATCACCCGCAGCCACCTCGACCTGGGCGACCCCGACGCCGCCGGGCGGGCCCTGCTCGCCGCCGACCGCACCGCCCCCGGTGAGACCCGCACCCGCCCCGCCGCCCGCGCCGCCCTGACCGCCGTGCTGCGCGCGGGCCCCACCCCGGCCGACGTCGCCCGCCTCGCCGACACCATCGGACTGACCCGCCCTGACCAGGATGCAGCGAGCAGCCGGCCCCACAGGGTGCGTCGACCGGGTGACCCCTGTTGATCGCCGCCGCTGCGGTGTGGGCGTCGTCGCAGCATCCGGGTGGAAGAGTCGCCGTTACCGTTGACCGGTGGTCGGCAATCGAGAGACGTTCCGGGACGAGCTGGTCGCCTGCGGGTTTCCGCCGCTGGTCAACAGACTGGCCGGGGCCGGCTGCCCGGGCCGGGTCACCACCCGCGACCTCGGGCCGCTGCGGCTGGTCTCCCTCGACACGCCCGCGAGCGCGTGTGTCGGGCGGGAACGTGACGCCTGCGACGGCGGGAACCTGGCGGTCAAGGTGATGACCCGGGGTCGGACGCGGATCGAGCAGGGGCGTGGCACCGCCGAACTCGGGCCGGCCGACCTGGTGCTGCTCGATCCGACGCGCGGGCTCCGGTTCGATAGCACCGCCTCGGCGCACGTTACCATCCTGGTTCCGCGCCGGGAGCTGCGGATGCGGCCCGCGCAGATCGACCGGCTCGTCGGCGTACGCATCGACGGCAGCCACGGTCCGGGCGCTCTGGTCTCCGTGCTGGCCCGGGAGTCGGCGCGGTCGGCGACCGGGTTGCGCGAGGCGGCGGCGCTGCGGTCGGCAGCGGCCGTCATCGAGCTGATCGCGGTCGCGCTGGAGGCCCGGCTGGGCGACGAGCAACCGGCCCCGGACGAGCGGCTGCGGGAGCGGATCACCGGCTACATCGAGGCCCGGCTGGCCGACCCCGGTCTGTCCCCGCCCGGCATCGCCGCCGCCCACCACATCTCCGTACGCCGGCTGCACAAGCTGTTCGAGGACCAGCCGTTCACCGTCGCGGCCCTGATCCGCCGTCGCCGCCTGGAGCGCTGCCGGGCCGAGCTGGCCGCAGGCGGACGTACGGTCACCGCCGTGGCCGCCCGGTGAACATCGTCCGCCCCGGTGAGGGCGAGATCCTCGGCAGCGGGGCGCAGCAGATCCGCATCCTGGAAAACGGCGAGCACACCGAGCACCGGTTGGGGTTCGCCGAGGTCACCGTCCCGCCGGGCACCCCGAGCCCGTTGCAGCACCGCCACGCCCAGCACGACGAGGGCTTCTACGTGCTGGCGGGGACGTTCCGGTTCACGGTCGGCGAGGACCAGTACGACGCCGGACCGGGCACCTGGGTCATCGTGCCGACCGGGGCGCCGCACACGTTCGCCAACGTCGGCGACGGGAACGCGGTCATGCTAAACACGTTCACGCCGGACCTGTACGTGCAGTACTTCCGCGACTTCAAGGCCATGATCGATTCTGGACGGCCGGTCAACGCCGAGACCATGGCACCGCTGTGGAAGACCTACGCCACCGAGATCTCGACCGAGTACGCCTCGTGAAGCGCACCCCGCCCGACCGTCACGGCGGCCCGTGCCCCGACCAGGATTCGAACCTGGGCTCTCCGGTTTCGTAGACCGGCGCGCTGTCCGCTGCGCCACCGGGGCTCACGGCCGACGCCCGGGGGCGTCGGCCGGTCTAACCCTTCACACAGACCACCTGCCTGAGGTGGGCCACCACCTCGACCAGGTCGTCCTGCCGGGCCATCACCTCGGTGATGTCCTTGTACGCGCCGGGGATCTCGTCGACCACCCCGGCGTCCTTGCGGCACTCCACCCCGGCGGTCTGCACCGCCAGGTCGTCGACGGTGAACGTCCGCTTCGCCTGCGCCCGCGACATCCGCCGGCCGGCCCCGTGCGACGCCGAGCAGTAGGCGTCCGGGTTACCCCGCCCCCGCACGATGTACGACCCGGTGCCCATCGACCCCGGGATGATGCCCAGGTCCCCCCGGCCGGCCCGGATCGCGCCCTTGCGGGTGACCAGCACGTCCACCCCGTCGTAGTGCTCCTCCGCCACGTAGTTGTGGTGGCAGGAGATCGGCTCCCCGTAGCTGACCTGCGGGAATGCGTCCCGCACCACGCCGCAGAGCAGGGCCAGCATGACCGCCCGGTTGCGCCGCGCGTACTCCTGCGCCCACCACAGGTCCCGCCGGTAGGCGTCCATCTCCGGGGTGCCGGCGAGGAACACCGCCAGGTCCCGGTCGGGCAGGTCGGCGTTGTGCGGCAGGGCACGGGCCACCCCGATGTGCCGCTCGGCCAACTCCTTGCCGATATTGCGGGAACCGGAGTGCAGCATCAACCAGACCTGCCCGGCGTCCGGGCCGTCCTGCTCGACGCAGACCTCGATGAAGTGGTTGCCCCCGCCGAGGGTGCCGAGCTGGTGCCGGGCCCGGCTCTCCAGCTGCGCCACCCGGCGGTCCAGGGTGGCGAACCGGGCCCAGAAGTCGTCCCAGCCGCGCTGCTCCAGGCCCCGGACCCGACGCGGGTCGACCGGGTCGTCCCGCTTGGCGAAGCCGACCGGCACGACCGCCTCGATCGCCGAGCGCAGCGACGCGAGGTCGTCGGGCAGGTCGGCGGCGGTGAGCGAGGTGCGTACCGCGCTCATCCCGCAGCCGATGTCCACCCCGACGGCGGCCGGCGAGACGGCCTGCCGCATCGCGATCACCGAGCCGACGGTGGCGCCCTTGCCGTAGTGCACGTCCGGCATCACGGCGACGCCCTGCACCCAGGGCAGCGCGCCGATGTTGCGCAACTGCTGCGCGGCCTGGGGCTCGATGCCGTACGGGTCGGTCCAGACCCGTACCGGCGCCTTCGTGCCCGGCAGCGGGGTGAATGCCATGGTCGTTCTCCTCGTTCGTGGGGGGCAGGGGTGACAGAATTCGAACCTGCGACCGTCGGGTGTGGAATCCGGTGCTCTCCCCCGTTGAGCTACACCCCTCGGCGGGTGTCCGGGTCGAAAAAGCCGCCCGGACCCCCGGTGGGGTGGGCGGCTGCGCGGGTCGCGCTGGCGCTATCCGCGCCGCCACCCCCGCCGCCACCGGCAACCCCGGGCTCGCTCGCCGGCTGGCAACAGCACCCTGCCGCGCGGCAGGAACCGCGTGGTCTCGGTGCTGAGGTACGGCGACACGGTGTGCTCCCCGGCTGGTCGGTGTGGCGTCGACGTCGAACCTAGGCGGACGCCCGCACCGTCGCAAACGGATATCCGTCCTCGCCCGGGTGGCGATCCGGCTATCGCAGGTCGCACATGGTGGAGAGCGGGTCGAGCCAGAGGCTGCCCACGATGACGATCGGGTAGCGGACCTCCCGGACCTGTCCGTCGGCGGTCTCGACGGAGAACCGCACCGACAGCGGCTCCGCCGTGGGTGCCTCCCCGCACTGGAACTGCACCACCACGCCGATCCAGCCGGTGCCGCCGGGCCGGATCAGCCGGGTCCGGCCGAGATCACGGACGACGACGGTGGGGCTGTCCGCCTGGACCGACCGTACCGTGACCGGGGACGGCCCGGCGTTGACCACCGCCAGTGACCCTTCGAGCCGGGCCCGGCCGCCGGAGTTCACCCCGCTGCCGCCCATGGCGGCCGGAATGGCGACCAGGCTGACCGCCGACTCCCGCTCCTGCCGGGCGCGTGCCTCCTGCGACCGGTCGACGCCCCAGCCGCCCAGCACGAGGCCGGCCACGAAGGCGGCCACCAGGCCGAGGACGAACCGGGGTCGGGCGGCACGGCGGGCACGGGCACCGGCCGGCCCGAGGGACCCGGGCCGAGGGGCGTCCAGGTCGATCACGGCATCCTCGGCGGACATGGCGACAGCCTAGGGTGTCCGAACGGCGCGGGCGTGTCCGCCCCGGCCGTCAGACGGTACGGTCCATGGCCATGGCTCTGATGCGGTGCGAGTTCGACTCCGAGGCCCTGGGCATGAGCACGTCGATGACGGTGATCCTGCCGCAACCCGACCCGGCGCGGCCCGAGCCCGCCGACGCGGGCCCACCGGTGCTCTACCTGCTGCACGGGCTCAGCGACGACGACACCGCCTGGACCCGTCAGACCTCGGTCGAACGGTACGTGTCGGCCCTGGGTCTGGCCGTGGTGATGCCCCAGGCAGGGCGCAGCTTCTATGCCGACGAGAAGCACGGCAACCGGTACTGGACGTTCCTCACCGAGGAACTGCCCCGGGTCTGCCGGTCGTTCTTCCGGCTCTCCGACCGCCGGGAGGACACCTTCGTCGCCGGGCTGTCGATGGGCGGCTACGGCGCGGTGAAGTGGGCGCTGCGGCAGCCGGAACGGTTCGCCGCGGCGGCCAGCCTGTCCGGGGCGCTCAACGTGGCCCACCGCCGCTACGCCCCGGACCGTCCGCTCGACCCGGACGTCTGGCACACCGTCTGGGGCGACGCCCCGACGGCCGGCCCCGACGACGACACCGTCGCGCTGGTGGGTCGGGCCGGGGCCGACACTCCCCCGCTCTACGTCGCCTGCGGCACCGAGGACTTCCTGTACGACGACAACGAGCGTTTCGTCGCGGCCGCCCGGGACCGGGGCGTGCCGGTGACCGTGGACTTCTCCCCAGGCGACCACGACTGGCCGTACTGGGACGCCACGATCCGCGACGTGCTGGCCTGGCTGCCGCTGCGCACCCGGCCGGCCGCCGGCTGAGCCGCCGACCGCCGGACCGGGCGGGTCGGCGGGTCAGACGCCGACGCTGCCGTCGACGGCCTCCCGCAGCAGGTCGGCGTGGCCGTTGTGCCGGGCGTACTCGTGCATCATGTGCAGCATCACCAGGCGCAGCGACACATCCTCGCCCCAGCGCGCCTGGTGGCCGGTGACGTCGAGTGAGGCCGCCTCCCGCTCGATCCGCCGGGAGTGCTCCACCTCCCGCTGCCACGCCGCGAACGCCTCCGCGCCGGTCGACCCCGTCGGGTCGTACGCCTGCTGGTAGTCGCCGTCCTGCGACCAGAGCAGCGGGACGTCCTCGGCGTCGATCACCCGGCGGAACCAGGCGCGTTCCACCTCGGCGAGGTGCCGCAGCAGGCCGAGCAGGGTCAGGTTGGACGTCGGTACGGCCCGCTGCCGCAGTTCATCGTCGGTCAGCCCTTCACACTTCATGGCGAGGGTGGCCCGGTGGAAGTCGAGGAAGGCGCGCAGCGTCTCCCGCTCCCCGGCGCGCAGCGGCGGGCCGATCCGTTCGGTGGTCATGTCGGGTCCTTCGGGGACGGGGTCGCCCCGGGCGGGCGGCCGGGAGCCGTCGGGCAGCCTAGCGGCCTGCGGCTGCCGGCCCGCCGGGAACGGACCCGGGCGGGTCAGCGGGGCAGGGACGTACGGGCCACCGGGAAATCGAAGTAGCTGTCGGGGTAGGGCTCGTCGGCGTACCGGTAGTGCCACCACTCCCGGTCGTAGTTGACGAAACCCTCCTGCGTCATCAGGCGTTCGAGCAGTTGCCGGTGGGTCCGGGCGACGCCGGTCACCCGGGGGTCGGCGGTGTGCGCCAGCGGGTCGAAGCAGTCGAATCCGGTGCCCATGTCGACGGTGCCGTCGGCGAACCGCCGCTCGACCGGGTCGGTGCAGGCCACCAGCGGCTGCCCGGGGGCGTACGAGGCGCGGGGCGGGGCCGGGCGGGGTTCCAGGGTCAGGTCGAGGGTGCTGCCCCGGCTGTGCGCGGTGGGCGCGCCGAGGTAGCCGTCGGCGAACAGCCCCGACTTGGCCACCCGGGGATAGAACTCCGCCTTCATCTGCTGCGCGGCGGGGTCCTTCGCCCAGCGGACGAACGCGTCGGCGGCGCGCTGCGGCCGGTAGCAGTCGTACACCCGCAGGCTCAGCCGCTGGGCGCGGGCCGCGTCCTGCACCCGCCGCAACGCCTCGGCGGCGGGCCGGGTGAGCAGGCACAGCGGCTCGTCGTAGCCGTCCACCGGCCGGCCGACGAAGTTGTGCGGGCCGGCGTACCGGATGTCCGCCACGATGCTCGGGTCGACCTCGGACAGCAGCACCACGTCGGCGGGGGCGCGCGGCCCGGCCGGGGTCGGCATGGCGGCGCTCGGCACCGGCGCGGGCTGCGGCGGCCGGCCACAGCCCGCCGTCGCGAGCACCGCCGCCGCGACCAGCAACCGGAGCGGCAGCCACCGGGGGTGGTCCGCGCCGGGTCTCACCGTCGTCGGCGTCCGTGGTGGGGCCGGTGGCGCAGGGCGAGCAGCAGCCCGGCGAGCCCGGCCACGACGGCGGCCAGGGAGACCGCGAACAGCGGACGTGACCAGGGGTGACTGCCCGGGTCGAGCCGGCCCGGCCCGCCGGCGGCGGCCAGCGCGGGCGGGGTGGCGGTGGCGGACGCGGACGGGCCGGCGGTCAGCTCGCCCGGATTGACCAGCCGACCGACCGCCGCGCCCCGGGGCAGCCCGAACCCCCAGTCGAGCAGGGCCGCGCCCTGTTCCCAGCCCCGCCTGTCGAGCACCTCCGCGCCGAGCAGGGTGACCACCAGCCGCCGGCCGCCCCGCTCGGCGGCCCCGACGTAGGTGTGCCGGGCCAGGTCCGTGTAGCCGGTCTTGCCGCCCAGCGCCCCCGGGTAGCGGTCGAGCAGCTGGTTGTCGTTCTGGATCGGGAACGCCTTCTCGCCGAGCGCCGGCTGGGCGGGGATCGTCGTCTCCCGGGTGGTGTCGTAGCGGCGGAAGGTGGCATCGGCGAAGCAGGCACGGGCGATCAGCGCCAGGTCGTAGGCGCTGGTGAACTGGCCCGGACCGTCCAGCCCGGACGGGGTCACCGCGTGGGTCTGCAACGCGCCGAGCTGCCGGGCGTGCTCGTTCATCGCCCGCAGCCCGCCGGGCAGCCCGTCGGGGCCGCCGCCGAGGCGGGCCAGCGCGTTGGCCGCCTCGTTGCCGGATTTGAGCAGCAGGCCCAACCAGAGGGTCTCGATCCGGTACCGGCCGCCCTCGGCGAAGCCCACGGCGGAGCTGCCGGGTTCGATGTCGAGGTCGCCGTGGGTGAGGGTGACCGTCTGGCGGGGGTCGAGCTTCGGCAGCACGGTGGCGGCGAGCAGCAGCTTCTGCACGCTGGCCGGGGTGCCGTACTCGTGCGGGCCGCAGCCGCCGAGCACGTCGCCGCTGTCCAGGTCGGCGACCAGCCAGGAGGTGGCCGCCACGGCGGGCGGCCTGGGTGTCCCGGCCGGTCGGACCTGTTCCGTGGTGGCCAGGGCGGGGCCGCCGACCGCCCGGGCGGCGGGGTCCGGGTGGGGCGGGACCGCCCGGGGTGGGCGGGACACGGCCGGCACCGGCGCGCACGGGCCGGTGGTGACGGCCCCGGCGGCGTCCGCCGCACCGGCGGGTGCGACGACCGGCGACAGCAGCACGGCGGCGATGACGGCGGCGGTACGTCCCCGAACTCTCACGCTGACGAAGGTAGTGACGCCCGCCCCGCCGGTCCGGCGATCCGGCGAATCCCACCCGCTGGGTGCGGCCGGACCGCTAACATGCCGCCGGACGGCCTCGGGAGGTGTCGACGGTGGTGGATGGGGGTAGCGGAGGGTAGGCCCCGGTGAAGGAGGAGACCATGACCGACCCCCGCTACGCCCCGATCGGCCTCGCGGCCGGTGGTGACCTGGTCGACGTCGACGACGTCGACACCCGCCCCGTGGTGGGTGCGGACGACGCCCGCGCCGACGCCGCCCGCGCCGGTGCTGACGTGGACCTGTCCGACGCCGCCCGCGACGGCGACGGCGTGCCGGTCGGTGCGGCCGACGCGGACGCCGACCGGGCCCGGGCGGCAGGCGAGCAGGGCTGACCGCCGGGCGGGGGCGATCAGCCGCCCCCGCCCGGCGATACGCCCGGCCGGCCCGCTACGGGCCGGCCGGCGTCGTTCAGTGGCTACGGATCGCGCGGTGGATCTGCACCGGCAGGGCCGGGGCGCCGTCCACCGGCGCCGGGTCCTCGGGGGTGGGCGCGATGCCACCGGCGGCGATCCGGTCGAGGGTGGCCAGCCCGGCCGCGTCGATGCTGCCGAAAACGGTGTAGTTGGGGCGCAGCGCCGAATCCGCCTGGACCAGGAAGAACTGGCTGCCGTTGGTGTCCGGCCCGGCGTTGGCCATGGCGAGCGTGCCCCGGGCGTAGAGCCGGCGCACGCCGGTGGGGTCGGTCGGCGCGGGCGGCAGGTCGGTGGGCAGCTCGTCGCGGTAGCGGTAGCCCGGCCCGCCCTCACCGGTGCCGGACGGGTCGCCGCACTGGAGCACCTGCAACGTCGGGTAGGCGGTCAGCCGGTGGCAGGGCGTCCAGTCGTAGAACCGGTGCTTCGTCAGGTGCAGGAAGCTCTGCACGGTGCACGGGGCCTGCTCGCGGTCCAGGGTGAGTCCGATCGGTCCCTGGCTGGTGCGCAGGGTGATCCGGACCGTGCCGTGGTCGGGCGTCCGGCGCGGGTCCGGCGGCAGCGGCACCGGCCGGGCCGGCGGTTCGTCGGGCGTGGACGTGTACGCGCAGGGTCCCTTCGTGGTCCGGGCGGCGGACGGCCCGTCGGCGGGCGCGGCGACGGCGGCGGTGCCACCGGCGACGACCAGCGCGGCCGAGGCCAGGGCCGCCCCGGCGAGGCGGGCCAGCCGGCCGTGGGGGCGCGACCCGGCGGCGGACGGTCGGGGTTCACTCGACACTGATGGTCCTCCTGGACTCGTGGTACCGGAGAGACGGCGGGTACCGGAACGACCGGAGTCTATGGATGCTGCCACCGGTTGTCGACGCCGGCCGATCCCGGCGGGGGTGACCGTCGTCAGTGCCAGGCGACCCGCCGCCTGACCCGGCGGCGGGAGCGCCGTCGACGGCCGACCGTGAGCAGGACGGCCAGCACGCCGACCAGCCCGGCCGCCCCGCCGACCGCCGCCCCGCCGAGCCAGTGCGGTGCGCCGGGCGTCGGCCGGGGGGCGGCCGGAGCGGCGGCCACCGGGGCAGACGGCGGAGCCGACGGGCTGGCGGTGGTCAGTTCACCGGGCTCGACCAGTCGCCCCACCGAGGCGTCCCGGGGCAGGCCGAAGCCCCAGTCGAGCAGCCGCGCCCCCTGTTCCCAGCCGCGTACCGGGCGGGCCTCGGCCCCGAGCAGGGTCACCACGAGTCGTCGCCCACCGCGCTCGGCGGCCCCGACGTAGGTGTGCCGGGCCAGGTCGGTGAAGCCGGTCTTCCCGCCCAGCGCCCCCGGGTACCGGTAGATCAGCTGGTTCTCGTTCTGGATCTGGAAGCCGGGTTTGCGCAGTGCCGGCTGGGCCGGGATCTGGGTGCGTTCGGTCAACGCGTACCGGCGGAAGGTGGGGTCGGCGAAGCAGACCCGGGCAATCAGCGCCAGATCGTACGCGCTGGTGAACTGGCCCGGCCCGTCCAGCCCGGACGGGGTCACCGCGTGGGTCTGCCACGCCCCGAGCCGGCGTGCCTCGGCGTTCATCTCACGGACCCCGGCGGCGGCGCTGCCCGCGCCCAGGCGGGCCAGCAGGTTCGCCGCGTCGTTGCCGGACTGGAGCAGCAGGCCGAGCCAGACGGTCTCGACCGGGTAGCGACCGCCGTCGAGCAGGCCGACGGCGGAACTGCCCGGCTCGATGTCCAGGTCGGCGCGGGTGGCCGTGACCACCTGCTTCGGGTTCAGCTTCGGCAGCATGGTGGCGGCCAGCAGCAGCTTCTGCACGCTGGCCGGGGTGCCGTACTCGTGCGGGCCGCAGCCGCCGAGCACCGCGCCGGTGTCCAGGTCGGCGACGAGCCACGAGGTCGCGGTGACCGGCGGCGGCGCGGGCACCCCGGGCGGCACGGTCAGCCCGGGGGTGGCCAGCGCCTCGCCCCCCACCCGCTGCTGCTCGGGCACGGCCGTGGGCGGCGTGGGCCGGGGCGGTCGGGTCACCTTCGGCGTCGGCAGCTTCGGGCACGGCACGACGACGGCGGCCGACCCGGCGCGGGCCGCACCGCCCGCGGTGGCGGGGGTGGCCGGCACACCGGTGAGGAGTACGGCCGCGACGCCGGCGGCCAGGACCCGGGCTCTCATGGTGAGGCACCCTACCGAGACGGGGAACGGGTTCCCCAGGGGACGCGGCCGGCCCGACAGGGTCCCGAACCTGACCGTCGATGACCGAAACGTGACTTCAGGTAGCCGGAATCGGCCCTCCCGCGCACCGACGGGATCGCTCCCAACCCCGATGAGCTGCGGTTTCTCCGTCGACCACGGAGGGCGACAGGTAGCTCACCGGAATTCTTGAACGATCTTCGACCGGTCCCCGTATCCCACGCCGCAAGGACGGATCGGGGCGGACGCCGATGCCTGGCGTCGGACACCCGGTCCGCCTTGACCACAGCCACCGTCGGGCCACCTGACGCGACGCCGTCGACGACCCGCCGGAGATCAGAGGAGAGGTACATGGCCAGGCCAATGCGGAAGAATGCCGTCCTCAAGCTCGGCGGAGTGGGCGCCCTGGCGGTGCTGCTGCTGGGCGGCGGTCTGCAACTCGCCTCCGCCGGTGAGAACACCGGCAGCACCGCCGCGCAGACCGTCAACTGCCCGACGGTACGGGACAGGCTGCCGGCGATCCCCGCGTCGGCCGCCGCCGGGGTGGAACGGGAACTGGCCAACCTGGACGAGGAGATCGCCCGGCAGAACGAGCGGTTGGCGAAGCAGGCGGCCAACCCGCAGGGCGGCGCGAACTTCGTCAACAACGCCATTCTCGGCCCGCTGAAGAGCAAGCGGGTCGCGGTGCTGGACCGCATCGAGATCAACTTCAACCGGGCCGGCGCCCAGCGGCCCGACCTGGACGCCCTGGCCACCTGCGGCCTGAACGCCCCGGGTGTGGCCAGCGCGCTGAACAGCTCCGTCAAGGCCGGCAACGCCGCCACCGGCGGGAACGACACCACGGCCGCCGCCCAGACGGTGAACTGCCCGACGCCGCAACTGCCCGACGTACCCGCCCAGGCCGCCGCGAACGTCCAGGCCGAACTGGCCAACCTCGACAAGCAGATCAACGAAGCCAACGCCCGCCTCGCGCAGCAGGCCGCCAACCCCCAGGGCGGCGCCAACTTCATCAACAACGCCATCCTCGGCCCCCTGAAGGACAAGCGCCAGGCCGCCCTCGACCGCATCGAGATCGCCTTCAACCGCGTCGGCGCACAACGCCCCGACCTCGACAACTTCGCCGCCTGCGGGCTCAACGGCGCAGGTGCGGGCAACGCCGGCAACGCCGGCAACGCGGGTGCCGGGAACGCCGGCAACGGCAACGCGGGCAACGGCAACGCCGGGAACGGGAATGCGGGCAACGGGAACGCCGGTGCGGCCCGGACGGTGAACTGCCCGACGCCGCAACTGCCCGACGTACCCGCCCAGGCCGCCGCGAACGTCCAGGCCGAACTGGCGAACCTCGACAAGCAGATCAACGAAGCCAACGCCCGCCTCGCGCAGCAGGCCGCCAACCCCCAGGGCGGCGCCAACTTCATCAACAACGCCATCCTCGGCCCGCTCAAGGACAAGCGCCAGGCCGCCCTCGACCGCATCGAGATCGCCTTCAACCGCGTCGGCGCACAACGCCCCGACCTCGACAACTTCGCCGCCTGCGGCCTGAACTGACACCTCGATCACCGACGACCCGGCGGATCATCCGCCGGGCCGTCCGGCTGTGCGCAGGTGTCCGGCAGTGGGCGGGCGCGATCCACGGGGCCGCCCGGCTCAGGTGCCGATCCCGTCCAGGTAGTCGTGCAGGGCGGCGGAGGCCCGCAGCCGGCGCAGGCTGCGGCGGTTCAACTCCTGCTCCCGCCGGGCGAGTTCGGCCCGCACCCGGTCCGGCCGGCCGGTGCTACGCAGCTCGTCGAGCACCGCCGTGATGATCTCGAAGGGGTAGCCGCCCCGGCGCAGCAGCGCCACCACCTGCGCCGCCCGCCCCTCGGCCACGTCGTACACCCGGTAGCCGGTGCCCCGCTGCCGGTGCGGGCGGAGCAGCCCGCGTTGCTCCCACAGGCGCAGCTGCGAGGTCCGCACCCCCACCCGGGCCGCCACCTCGCCGATCCGGGCATCCCGGCGGGGCACGGCCCCCGGCCGGCTGCCCAGCACCGTCGCGAACGCGCCCAGCACCCGGGCGATCTCGGCCCGCTCACGGTCCAACTCGGCGTGCCCGGCGTCGAGCGCGGCGAGCGCCGCCGGCAGCTCACCCCGGTGCACGGCCGCCAGCACCTCCCGGGTACGCGCCCAGCCGTGTCCCTCGGCCATCAGGCGGGCCACCGCCAGGGCCCGGACGTGGCGGTCGGTGAAGATCCGGTAGCCGCTCGGGGTGCGGTCGGTCGGCGGCAGCACCCCGTCGGCCAGATAGTTGCGCACCTGCTGGGCGGAGATGCCGGCGCTGGCCGCGACGTCGACCAGCCGCCACCGTCGCTCCTCCGTCACCCGGGCCCCTCCCCCACCACTCGTCTCCCGTCCACCCTAGTGGTTGTCACGTGGTTTGAGACTTTTCATCGCATAGCCCAACCTGCGATGCGTGAATCGCGGAGAAAGTCGCTACGGGAGCAGGAATGAGAAAATCGAAGGTATGGAGCAACCAGCGCAGTCCGCCGCCGACCACCACGACGTGATCGAGGTACGGGGGGCCCGGGAGAACAACCTCACCGGCGTCTCCGTCGACATACCCAAGCGACGGCTCACCGTGTTCACCGGGGTCTCCGGCTCGGGAAAGTCCTCCCTGGTGTTCGGCACCGTCGCCGCCGAGTCCCGCCGCCTGATCAACGAGACCTACAGTGCCTTCCTCCAGTCGTTCATGCCGAACCTGTCCCGTCCCGACGTCGACTCGCTGCGGAACCTGACCCCGGCGATCGTGGTCGACCAGGAACGGATGGGGGCGAACTCCCGCTCCACCGTCGGCACCGCGACCGACGCGTACGCGCTGCTGCGGATCCTGTTCAGCCGGCTCGGCGAACCGCATGTCGGCGGGGCCGGCGCGTTCAGCTTCAATCTCGCCGAGGGCATGTGCCCGACCTGCGAGGGGCTGGGTCGGGTCTCCGACCTCGACGTGTCGGCCATGGTGGACGTGGAACGCTCGCTCAACGACGGGGCGATCCTGGTGCCGAACTTCGCCGTCGACTCCTGGTACTGGCAGACGATCGTCGGGTCCGGTCTGTTCGACCCGGACGCCAAACTCCAGGACTTCACCCCGCAGCAGTGGGCGGACTTCCTGCACAAGCCGGCCACGAAGATCAAGGTCGGTGCCAACAGCTGGACGTACGAGGGGCTGGTGGTGAAGGTCCGCCGGCTCTACCTGGCCAAGGACCGGGAGTCCATGCAGCCGCACATCCGCGCCTTCGTGGACCGGGCGGTCACCTTCGCCACCTGCGCCGCCTGCGGCGGGTCCCGACTCAACGCAGCGGCGCTGTCCTCGCGGATCGCCGGACGCACCATCGCCGAGTGCGCGGCCATGCAGGTCAGCGACCTGACGGAGTTCGTCGGCGGGATCGACGCACCGTCGGTGGCCCCGCTGGTGGCCGACCTGCGCGACACCCTGGACTCGATGGTGGAGATCGGCCTCGGCTACCTCAGCCTGGACCGGGAGTCCGGCACCCTCTCCGGTGGCGAGGCGCAGCGGGTGAAGATGGTCCGCCACCTCGGGTCCAGCCTCTCGGACGTGACGTACGTCTTCGACGAGCCGACGGTGGGGCTGCACCCGCACGACATCGCCCGGATGAACGGCCTGCTGCTACGGCTGCGCGACAAGGGCAACACGGTGCTGGTCGTCGAGCACAAGCCGGAGACGATCGCCATCGCCGATCACGTGGTCGACCTGGGTCCGGGCGCGGGTTCGGCCGGCGGGCGGATCTGCTACACCGGCGACGTGGCCGGGCTGCGCCGCTCCGACACCCTGACCGGTCGGCACCTCGACCACCGGGCGACCCTGCGTACGGCGTTCCGCCGGCCCACCGGCCACCTGGCGATCCGGGGGGCCGACCTGCACAACCTGCGCGACGTCGACGTCGACCTGCCGCTGGGGGTGCTCACCGTGGTCACCGGCGTGGCCGGCTCGGGCAAGAGTTCACTGATCCACGGTTCGCTGCCCCGCCGCGACGGCGTCGTGGTGGTCGACCAGTCCCCCATCCGGGGCTCCCGGCGCAGCAACCCGGCGACCTGGACGGGGCTGCTCGACCCGATCCGCACCGCATTCGCCCGCGCCAACGGGGTGAAGGCCGCGCTGTTCAGCGCCAACTCCGAGGGTGCCTGCCCGACCTGCAAGGGGATCGGGCTGGTCTACACCGACCTGGCGACGATGGCGGCCGTCGCCACCGTCTGCGAGGCGTGCGAGGGCCGGCGGTACACCCCCGAGGTGCTGACCTACACCCTGCGCGGCCGGAACATCAGCGAGGTGCTCGGCATGTCGGTCACCGAGGCCCGGGAGTTCTTCCCGTCCGGCCCGGCCCGGGTGGTGCTGGACCGGCTGACCGAGGTGGGCCTCGGCTACCTGACCCTCGGCCAGCCGCTGACCACCCTCTCCGGCGGTGAGCGGCAACGGCTCAAGCTGGCCGGGCGCATGGCGGAGAAGGCCGCCACCTACGTCCTGGACGAGCCGACCACCGGCCTGCACCTGGCCGACGTGGACCAACTGCTCGCCCTGCTGGACCGGCTGGTCGACGCCGGCAACACGGTGATCGTCATCGAGCACCACCAGGCGGTGATGGCACACGCGGACTGGATCGTCGACCTGGGTCCCGGTGCCGGCCACGACGGCGGGCGGATCGTCTTCACCGGCACCCCCGCCGACCTGGTCGCCCACGGCGACACCCTCACCGCCAGGCACCTGCGCGAGTACGTCGCTCCCCGCTGAGCGGGGCCGCTCTCCCGCCCCGCCGGTGGCCCGCCGCCGGCGGGGCGGGTCGGCGCGGACGGACGCACGGTCAGTGGCTGGGGAGCCGCCGCAGCCAGGCGCGCTGCCAGGGGGTCTCCACGGCCTTCGGATGGTAGCGGTCGCGGACCCACCGGACGGCGTCCCGGGCCGGCACCCCGTCGAGGATCGCCAGGGCGGCGAGGGTGGTGCCGGTCCGACCGATCCCGCCCCGGCAGGCGGCCTCGACCCGGTCGCCGGCGTGGGCACGGCGCAGCGCCTCACGGAAGGCGTCCAGGGCGTCGACGCGGTCGGTCGGCAGCCAGAAGTCGGGCCACCGGATGCGCCGGTGCGCCCAGGCCGGCGTCGGGCCGGGCGCCAGGATCAGGGCGAAGTCGGCCGGGGACACCGGGTCGGCCACCCGCCGCCCGCGCACGGTCGCGCCGCTGGGCAGGGTGACCACGCCGGTCGAGCTGGACCAGTCCACACCGTGATTCTGCCCGGTACGCACACAGTGCGCCGCCCCCGACCCTGGTGGGTCGGGGGCGGCGGGTGTCGATGTGCGGGTCGCCTCTCGGCGCGTGGCGCGACGCGGCTCCAGCCGAACGGAACTCCGCGACGGCTATTTCAGGTGAGGCCCGGGGACACCGGACACACCGACACCCTGCTCAACGCGGCACCCCGCCCGCTCCTTCCCCTGCCGGCCGTGACCCGCGCCACCCGGGCACGTCGATGGCCGGCGCCCCGGGTGGGGTGCCGGCCATCGTGTCGTACGGGTCAGCTGTTCCAGTGGTGGGCGACGAGGTCGGCGGCCTGCTGTTCCCACTGGGCGTAGTGGTCGGGGTAGGCCGACACCTGCACCGTCTGGGCGGCCTTGGTCAGGGGCATGTCCTGCCAGCCGTCGACCTGCTTGAGGCCCTTGAGGAACGCCAGGGTCGCGTACTCGGGGTCGGTGATCTGTTCCACCGTGCCCCAACCGGAGGACGGACGCTGCTGGAACAGGCCCTGCGAGTCGTGGTCGTTGCGGTCACCCAGGTGACCCAGGTTCTCCAGCTTCGACTCCTGGAGGCTCGTGGCGATGGACACCACGGCGGCCCGTTCGTCCATGCCGGCCTTCTTCGTCGCCGCGATGATCGCCTTGACGTTGCTGGTCTGCTCGTCGTCGAGGTCGATCCGGGACTGCTTGCCCTGCACACCGTGCGGGATCAGCCTGTCCTTGTCCACGGCCGGCTTGTCGGCCTGCACGGCGGCGACGGGTCGGGTGTCGACGGTGGTGGTGTCGGTGAGGTGCAGGGGGCCGGCGGCGATGCCTCCGGCGAAGGCGAGGCCGGCGATACCGAGGACGCTCTTACGCAGAATGGTGGTCATGGTGGTTGCTCCTTCGGGGGTAGACGCCCCGCCCGGCCCGTCAGGGCCGGGTGCGCCCGTGGGGGACGGGCAGCGGAAAGGGGCGTGGGCACCACGTCGGGGGCCGCTCATACGGGGGAAAGAGGTTCAGGGTTTCCCGGCCGGGGCGGTGGCCACTCGTGCCGGGGTCAGGTGTAACGACCGGGGTCCCGGGGCCATTCCCGCCGGGTCGGCGGGGTCGGCCGGGTGCTGCTGCGGTCGTACGGGGGATGTAACGCCGGGGACGGGGCCGGGATTCCGGCCCGGGGGTGCCGCCGGTCACGGCGACCGGGGTCGGACCGGACGGCACCGGACAACCCTCGCACCGGCACCGGGAGCCATACCGCCCGTCCGGGCCAGCATGGTCGTCACGGGGTGATCCGGGACTCGACCTTCGCGGCGCAGGCGGCCACCACCGACCGGGCGTCCAGGCCCAGGCTCTCGATGGCGACCAGGGCGGTGAAGACCACGTCGGCCAGCTCGGCGGCCACCTCGTCACGGGTGTGGGTGACCCCCTTGCGGGGGTTCTGGCCGAGCGCGCCGATCCACGCCCCGGCCGCCTCCCCGACCTCCTCGCTGAGCTTGAGGATGCGGCAGGTCAGCTCGGTCTGGTCGGTGCCGTTGGCGGCGTCCAGCCAGGCGCGGGCGGCGCGGGCCGCGTCCCAGATCACCTCGTCCACCCGTCCAGTGAACCGGACGGGGGTGACGATCCGCGCCCGGGGGCGGTCGGCGACGCAGCCGGCACGGTCGGTGCCCGCCGGAAGGTCCGACGGGCACCGGGTACCGCAGTGGTTCCGGGTCAGCGGGTCATGCCGAACCGGTGGCGACGCCGCCAGCCGAACGCGGTGAGCATCAGCAGCACACCGGCGCCGACGAGCCCGCCGCCGACCTTGAGCGGTGTGCTCAGGTCGTCACCGGTGACCGGCAGGTGCTTCTTCGGCAGCACGGTGAGCGTCGTGATGGCCGTACGGCCCGAGGTACGCCCGGTCGCGGTGAAGGTGAGCCGTCCGACGTCGCTCGGCCGGTAGCTCACCGTGAAGGTGCCGTTCGCGTCGGTCTGCGCCGTGAAGTGCCGCGGCGCGGGCTGCGAATGGTCGACCTTCACCATGGCGACGGCGGTGCCGTCGCTGCGCCGGGCCGGTGCCTGCCCCGGAACGGCCGCGGCGAGGGGCGCCACGGTGACGTCGATGTCGACGATCTCGTTCGGTCCGAAGCCGGTGCCGGTGAGCACCACCGTCTCGCCGATGATGATCGTCGGCTGGTTGACCGTCAGCGACGGCGTGCCGGGCGGATAGTCCGGTGGCGGCTGCGGGGTGCTGGTGGGGGAGGGCTGCGGCTGAGCAGCCCCCGCGGCGGTCGGCACGGCCACGATGGCCAGACCGACCGTCAGCGCCATGAGAATGCGGGATAGCCGCATGATGGTCTCCTCCTACTGTTTGCAGCTAGGTGCGGGAACTACTTGGGTGGTCCATGGGGTGGCGGTCGGTGTGTGCCAGATTTCAGGGGTGCCGGACGTGTTCCTGCCGGTGAGCAGGTTCACGTCGAGGGTCCGGGTCGCGCCGGGAGCGACGTCGACGGTGGCGATGACGACCTGTCGGCGACGCTCGACCCCACTGCCCAGCGGGGTCGGTTTCCCGTCCAGACGGGCGTCGAGCACGGTCCCGCCGGCCGGGCTGTAGATGGAGATCAGGGTCCGGGCCGTGTACGGGTCGCCCGCCTTGCCGAGGCCGAGCACCGACTTGGTGAGACCCGAGTCGGGGGCCGAGGAGTGCAGGGTGAAACGCAGCCGGAGCTGCCGGCGTCCCTCGTCGGCACAGTCACCGGTGGTGAGGGTCGCCGTCGGCCGTAGGTAGTAGCCGAGCTTCGCGCCGCTGCCGTCGTTGAGGAAGACCCCGACGGTCGGGGTGCTCTCCTGTTCGGGAAGCGCACCGGCGAGCCGGGTGTCGGCGAACGTCCGCTGTTCCGTGGATCGGGCACTCCAGAACAGTATCCGCCTTTCCGTTATAGAGCGCTCCAAAGCCGACAAAAGCACTCTTGGGTTGACCTCCTTCGTGAGGAAGGCGTCGAAGACGGCGGAGGCCGAGGCGGCGAAGAAGGCGTCCTGCCCGGTGTCGTCGCGGCCCTGGTAGGTGTCGCTGAGCAGGGTGCGTACCACCTGGTTGCTGACCAGGGTGGCGTCGCCGGGCACCTGCACCGGGCCGGTGGCCTGGAGCAGGTAGGACAGCACCACCGGGTCGACGGCCAGCACCCCGTCGACGGTCACGCCGCTGTGCCGCCGGTACATCTCCCGGTACAGCTTCGCCGCGGCGGGGAAGTTCGGGCTCAGGTTGACGTCGGCCGGGTAGATGCCGGGCAGATCGGTGTAGAGCCGACGCACCTCCTCGTCCACCCGCAGCGCGGGGGTGAACCACCCGAACTGGGCGCTCGTGCCCTGCTCGCGCATCCGGATCCGCCCGTCGTCGGCATGGATCACCGCGTACGCGCCGAACATGCCGCCGGTGGCGCGCAGCTCGGCGAGGTTCTGCGAGAGCAGCAGGTAGCTGCGCGGCCCGTCCGCGCCGAGCAGGGCGGGCAGCACCCGGGCGCCCCGGTCCGCCGCTCCGGTCAGCCCGGCCAGCCGGTCGATCTCCCCCCGCAGCTCGGTCAGCGCCGTGCCGAGCTGGCTGACCAGGTCCTCGGCGGCTACCGCGTCGAGGCCGGCCCGGGACCTGCGCACGGCGGTGTCGGCGGCGGTCAGGTCCGCCGAGGCGGCCCGCAGCCGGGCCAGGTCCAGCCGTCCCTCGGTCGGCACCAGCGTGGTCAGGTCGGTGCGCAGCAGCGCCGGGAACGCCTCGCGGGCCAAATCGTCGATGGCCACCGCGATGGTCCGGACGGCCGCCACGTCGTCCCCGGCGTACGGGACGTGCCGGGCCAGCGCCCAACCGGGGCCCCCGGTGACGGTCCGGGCCGCCCCGGCCTGCCCCTGCAACGCCGCCAGCGTGCGCTGGGCCCGGTCGAGGTCGCCGCCGAGCACCTGGGTGCTCAGCTCCCGGGCGAGCCCGGCCGCGTTGACCAGGTGGGCGCGCGCCTGCCAGCCGCGGAACCCCACCCAGCCGGCGGCACCGAGCAGCACCGACCCGACGACCAGACAGACCAGCAGGGCCCGGCGGACCCGTCGCCGGGTCCGCCGCCGCAGTCTCCGTCGGCCGCTGCGCGGCCTACCGCTCTCCGCCACCCGTTGCTCGCTCTCATTTCAGATGATATGACCATTCAGGGGTTTTGTAGCACGGTAAGGAATCTTGTCAGGCAGTTACCGAATTTTCGTATTCAGCTCACCGGATCGGGGACTGAGCGGCGGGCACCCGGGGCGACGCCACCTCCCGCAACAGCGACTCGATCCGGTCCACCCCGGCGCGCAGCGACATCTCCCGCAGGTAGGTCTCCCGCCCCCGCTGCCCCATCTCGGCCCGCGCGGGCGGTGGGATCGTGCTGGCCAGCCAGAACCGGTCGGCCAGCGCGGCCCAGTCCTCGGGCGGACAGGACAGCCCGGCCCGGGCCCGCTCCACCAGCGCCGCGGTGTCGCCCCCGGCGGAGGCCACCAGCGGGGCGGCACAGGCCAGCGCGGACTGCACCTTGCCCGGCACCGTCCCGTTCAGCTCCGGCAGATCCCGCAGGGTCACCAGCTGGTAGTCGGCGGCGGCGTACAACTCGGGCATCTCCCACGGTGACCGCCGGTCGAGGAAACGCACGTTGCCGGCCCCGAGTTCGCTGGCCAGGCCCCGGACCCGGCGCTCCTGCGCCCCGGAGCCGACCAGCACCAGATCCATCCGGTCGGGAAGCGCCGCAGCCGCCCGGACCGCCGTCTCCAGGCCCTGCCGCTCGCCGATCGTGCCGGCGTGCATGACGACGCAGCGCGCGTCCCCACGGACCAGCGCCTGGGCGGCCCGTCCGGCGCGTACCGGTTGGAAGATCCGCTCGTCGGTCCAGTTGGGCACGGTGCGCACCCGGTCCCCGGCGACCCCGTCGGCGAGCACCAGATCACGCATCGAGGGGGCGGTGACCGCCACCGCGTCGGCCGCCCGCAGCACCCGGCGCATGGTGGTGGTGATCCGCCCGGGTCGTTGCGATCCGGCCGTGACCTCCCCGGTCCAGAGATCCTGCACGTGCAGCACGGTGGGCACCCGGCCGAGCAGCCGCAGCAGCCCGGCGACAGCGAAGCTGGTCGCGGGGAACTGGAAGACGTACAGCACGTCGACGCCGGACAGGAAACGCCGTCCGGCGAGCGCCGCGCTGCCGGCGAAGGAGAGGTAGCCGGCCATCCGGGCGGCGGGCGAGGCGTCGCCGCCCGCGTAACGGGGCACCCGGCGTACGGTCAGCCGCTCGCTGTGGGTCAGGTGCCGCCAGCGCTGCCGCCACCCCGGATAGACGTGGCCGCCGGGATAGTCCGGGAACCCGGTCAGCACCCGCACCTCGTGTCCGCGCCGAGCCAGTTCCTCGGCGAGGCTGCCAGGGATGAAGGCCGGTTCCGGCGGGAAGTGGTACGACAGGATTCCGACCCTCATCGCCGCGCTCCCCCCTGCGTACCACCGACGGGTCGTCGGCCGGCCGGCCGGTCGGCGCGGTCCCGGGCCGGGGGGCGACGGCGGACCGCCGCCCCCGACCTGCGGGACCCGCGCGCAGCCCCGCCCGCAGGCGGCCCGGCCGGACCGGCGGCGGCACTCATCGCGGCAGCCGGGTGAGTTCCTGCGTCCGGTCGCTGGCCGGGTGCAGCCCCTGCTCGTCGCGGTGGGCGGCGGTGGCGCGGTCGGCCGGCACCGACGCCCCCGAGGCGGTGGCGATCCGGTACGCCTCGTACTGGTAGGCGTCCGCGCGGGCCACCTTGGCCATGTTGAGCACACACCCGAGCAGCCGCACCGACACCGAGTGCAGGGACCGGGCCGCCGCGGCGGCCTGGGCGCGCGAGGTGCGCCCCTGCTGGGTGACGAGCAACGCGCCGTCGGCCTGCACGGCCACCACCACGCCGTCGGTGACGGCCAGCAGCGGCGCGGTGTCGACCACCACGATGTCGGCGGACTCGCGCAGCGCGAGGAGCAGGTCGGCCATCGCCTTGGACCCCAGCAGCTCGCTCGGGTTCGGCGGGGTCGAGCCGCTGGGCAGCACCAGCAGGGACTTGTCGCCCCAGCGCTGCACCACGTCACCGACCTGGACGTCGCCGACGAGCACGTCGGTGAGCCCGACGCCGCCGTCGACACCGAGGTAGTCGGCGACCTTGGGGCGGCGCAGGTCGGCGTCGACCAGCAGCACCCGCCAGCCCGCCTCGGCCAGCGCGATCGCCAGGTTGCAGGACAGGGTGGTCTTCCCCTCCCCCTGCAACGCGCTGGTCACCGCGATCACCCGGGCCGGCTCGTGCACGTCCACGAAGCGCAGGTTGGTCCGCAGCTTGCGGACCGCCTCGGCGCGGGCCGACGTCGCCGCCTCGCCGACGATCAGCGGCGCCGCCTTGGCCCCCTGGTCGAACGGGATGTCGCCGAGCAGTGGGCTGCCGGTGGCGCGTTGCAGGCCGGCGGCGTCCCGCAGCCGTATGTCGACCATGCCGCGCAGCACGGCGAGCGCCACGCCGAGCAGGAGCCCGACCAGGACGCCGAGGGCGAGATTGCGGTTGGGTTTCGGGGAGACCGGGCTGGCGCTGACCCGGGGGCCGCCCACCACCTCGATCCGGGTCGGCCCGGCCTTGCCGTCCGACGTGGTCTCGATCTTCTTGACCAGCTCGACGAACTTGGCCGACAGGACCTCGATGACCTTCATGGCCCGGGTCTGTTCGGTGTCGGTGACGCTCGCCCGCAGCAGCACGGTGCCCGGTTCGGTCGAGGTGGCGACCCGGCGCTGGATGTCGTCGGCGGTGAGGCCGAGGCCGGAGTCGGCGACCACGGCCTGCGCCAGGCGGTCGCTGCGCAGCAGGTCGGCATATGACTTCACCCGCTGCTGGAGGAAGAGTTCGCCCTGGTAGGCGTTGCTCACGCCCTGGTTGGGGGCGGTGACGAAGAAGGTCACCGAGGCCACGTAACGGGGCGCCGTGCGGACCGTGACCAGCGCCGCCGAGCCGACCGTCAGCATCAGCGTGACCAGGACGATCCACCAGTGACGGCGGACCAGGCGCAGGCAGGTGCGGACGTCCATCACGCCCTCCGTTCCGGCGGAACGGCCAGCTGGTGAAAAAGCACGAAGTCTCCCTAGGTTCTTATAACGCCGTGAGAGTATCTAAACGCAGCGAGTAGCCCTTTAAGTTGCAAAAACAACGTATACGATGCAAACCGATCTTCAGTGCCGAATCCTCGCAATCACGGAACAAAACGCAGAGGACGCCAATGAACCACGTAGACCCCCAGCCCGACGACGACCCCAGCCAGCGGCGCGACTGGGTCACGCGACGCGCGAAGGCCCTGTCCTTGCTAACGCTCGACACCGCCTCCTGGTGCGCGGGCTTCCTGGTCGCCTCCTGGGCCCGGTACGAGTTCGGCATCACCCCCCGGCAGTGCGCCCTCGCCCTCGGCGCCGCCGGCGTGTGCGCGGTCATCCACGCGGCGCTCGAACAGGTCCGGTTCACCGCCCGGGGCCGGCACCCGGTCGGCAGCGTCGGCGAGGCCCGCGACCTGGGCGGGACGGTCGTGCTGGCCGCCGCCGTGGCGCTGGCCGCGCTGCTGCCGATGGCCGAACGCCCCATCCCGGCCAGCGTGCCGATCCTCGGTGCCGCCGTGGCGTTACTGCTGATGGGGGCCGGCCGGGTCACCTACCGGTGGCGACGCGACCGCGACGCCCGGCCCGCCCGCTCGGCCGACCGCACCCTGATCTACGGGGTCGACGCGGCCAGCGAACGCCTCGTCCGGGTGCTGCTCGGCGACCCGACCAGCGGATACCTGCCGGTGGGGCTGCTCGACGACGACCCCGAGCGGCAGGGGCTGCGGGTGGCCGGGCTACGGGTGCTCGGCGGCCGGGAGCAACTGATCCAGGCCGTCCGCGCCACCCGGGCCGGCACGGTGATCTTTTCGATCAACGGCTCGGACGCCGAGCTGATGCGCGACGTCCGCAGCCGCACCCTGCAGGCCGGCGCCGCGTTCAAGGTGCTGCCGCCCGTACGCGAGCTGCTGGACCGCCCGGTCACCGCGCACGCCGTCCGCGACCTGCAACTCACCGACCTGCTCGGGCGGGCCCAGCGGGTGGCCGAACTACCCGTGGAGCGCAACGGGCTCGCCGGACGCCGGGTGCTGGTCACCGGGGCGGGCGGCTCGATCGGCTCCGAGCTGTGCCGGCAGATCGCCCGCTGCGACCCCGGCGAGCTGATGATGCTCGACCGGGACGAGTCGGCGCTGCACGCGCTCCAGATGTCACTGCACGGCCGGGCGCTGCTGGACGGGCCGGAGCTGATCCTCGCCGACCTCCGCGACGCCGACGGGATCGCCCGGATCATCGCCGAACGACGGCCCGACATCGTCTTCCACGCCGCCGCCCTCAAACACCTCACCCTGTTGCAGCGACACCCGGGCGAAGCGGTCAAGACCAACGTCCAGGGCACGCTGAACCTGCTGGAGGCCTGCCGCGACGTCGCCGAGTTCGTCAACATCTCCACCGACAAGGCGGCCAATCCGATCAGCGTCCTCGGCTACTCCAAGCGGATCACCGAGCGGCTGACGGCGCACTACGCCGACCGGTACGGCGCGGCGTTCCTCAGCGTCCGCTTCGGCAACGTGCTCAGCAGCCGGGGTTCGGTGCTCACCGCCTTCCAGGCCCAGGTCCGGGCCGGGCTCCCGATCACCGTGACCCACCCGGACGTGACCCGGTACTTCATGACCGTGCAGGAGGCGGTGCACCTGGTGCTCCAGGCCGCCGTCGTCGGCCGGGGCGGGGAGGCGCTGGTGCTGGACATGGGCGAGCCGGTACGCATCGCCGAGGTGGCCCAGCGACTGGCGGCCGAGGCGGCCCAGCCCCCCGAGATCGTCTACACCGGCCTGCGCCCCGGGGAGAAGCTGCACGAGGACCTGTTCGGCGTCGACGAGATCGACAGCCGGCCGCTGCACCCGCTCATCTCCCACGTCCGGGTCCCCGCGCTGGACCCGGCGGAACTGGCCGGGCTGGACCCGTACGGCGACCCGGAGGAGCTGGTCAAACGGCTGGCGGCGTGCTGCGACGACCAGCACGCCCGGGTCGACGACGCCCCCCGGTTGTCCACCCTGACCTCACCACGCTGAACCCACCGTCCGCCCGGTGTGTGTCACCGGGCGGACGGTGGCCGGCCGGTCAGCGGCGTCGCCGGGCCGCGTCGTCCCGCTCGTCCGGTTCGGTCTCCTCCAGCGCCTCGGTGACCGACCCGGTCAGGTCGTCGCCCGGCACCGCGACCGCCTCGGCGCGGTCCTGCTCGTCGGAGCGGCCGCCCGGTGGGGGCTGCGGGGCGGTGGCCCCGCCCGCGAAGCCGTACTCGTTCGGCTCGTCGTGCCGGCTCATAGGGGAATCCTTCCGTCACGTCCGGTTCGTGGCCTGCTGCCCCCGGTGGGGATGGGCTCGGCTTACCCACGCCGGGGGGTCGGTAGTCGGCGGCGCGGCAGTCGACGCCGGGTCGAGACCGGACCAGAGCATGCGGCGCAGCACGACGACCGCGACCGCCGACGCCAGCGCCGGCCAGCCCGGCCCGCCGGCCAGCCGCAGCAGGCCCGCCGCGACCAGCAGGTCGAGCAGGACCCGCAGGGCCGTCCGCCAGGACCCGACGGTCAGCAGCACCGCGCCGCCGACACCGAGGGCCAGCGTGCTGACCAGGGTGGCGAGCAGCACCACGAGGTCGGTCATCAGGGGTTCCCGCCGCTGCCGCCCGAGGCCGCCCGCTGGTCGGGGCGCGCCCCGTCACCGGCGTCCGGGCCGGCGTCCACCTGCCGCTTCTCCTGGGCGATCTCCCGGCGCAGCACGACGTTCAGCGCAGTCCGGATGGTGGCGATCGCGGCCAGCTGACCGAGCTGGGCGAAGGTCGGCGACACCGCGGTCCGCAGGATGTCCGCCGCCAGCTGGAACTCCAGGCCGAGGGTGAGGAACCGGCCGAGGGAGAGCCGGATCGGGGTGAACACGGCGGCGCTGCGGTGCCGCAGCCCCTCGACCACGATCCGCAGCGCCGCCCAGAGCGCGCCGACGACGATGACGGTCGCGCCGATGGTCTCCACGACCCCCACCGCGACCGCGTCGCCGTGCCGCAGCAGTTCGTCCAGCCTCACCGGGTGGCGTTACCCGCCCGCACCCCGGCTAGTCGGCGGTCAGGACAGCTCCCGCACCGCCTCCAGGATCAGCCACAGGCCGCAGATGGCGAAGAGCACCGCGGCGCCGTAGCGGATGGTCCGCTCCGGCAGGTGCCGGCCGAGCAGCCGGCCGACCAGGATCGCCAGGGCGTCGGCGGCCACCATGCCCAGCGTCGAGCCGAGCCAGGTGCCGAACCAGCCGTACTTGGTGGCCAGGGTGATGGTGGCGAGCATCGTCTTGTCGCCCAACTCGGCCAGGAAGAACGCGACACCGACGGCGACGATGGCGGACTTGCCGGTCTTCTCCGCCTTGCGCTTCTCCTCCTCGGTGAGCTTGTCGCCGCGCAGCGTCCAGACGCCGAAGCCGAGGAACGCCAGGCCGGCGACCAACGAGATCCATCCGGTGGGCAGGGCCGCGTTCAGGCCGACCCCGATCGCCACCGAAGCCAGGTGCACGATCGCGGTGGCGACGGTGATGCCGATCAGCACCGGGACCGTCTTGAACCGGGTGGCGAACGTGAGCGCCATGAGCTGGGACTTGTCGCCCAGCTCGGCGACGAAGATGACGCCGAAGCTGACGACCAGCGCGACGAGGAAACCGTCCATGAGGAACCTTCCCGATCAGGCCGGGAGGAGGTTACGGGGCGACCTCGACCCGGCTGTGTGACAGCCTGAGTCGAAGGTCTCGCCCGCCCCACCGCTGGTGGGGCCGCGTGGCCGGGTGCGGAACGCACCAGTGTGTCGACCACGACATTGGGGGCTACTCCCCTTCGCCGGGCCAGCCTAACCGACCGGCCCGACCGGCCGGTGCGCCGGGTGCGCCACGTCACCCCGCAGGGTGCCCGTCGACGCCCCGACGCACCGGGCCGGCGGTGTCGTCGCCGGCGGTCAGGCGCGGTCGGCGGCGGACCGGCCGGCCTGACCCACCGACGGTCAGGCGGCGCGGGCCAGGGTCACCCCGAACAGGCCGTCCGGGTCGGTCCAGAACTCCGTCGGCAGGAACCCGGCCGCCGTCAGCTCCGCGCGGATCCCGGCTGGCCGGAACTTCGCCGACACCTCCGTGCGCAGCTCCTCGTCGGCGGCGAAGTCGACGGTCAGGTCGAGCGCGTCGACGCGGACCCGCACCGCGCGTCGGGCCCGCAGCCGCATCTCGATCCACTCCTGCGCCGGGTCCCAGCGGGCGACGTGGGCGAACGCGTCCGGGTCGAAGTCGGCGTGCAGTTCCCGGTTGATCACCCGCAGCACGTTGCGGTTGAACTCGGCGGTCACCCCGGCCGCGTCGTCGTACGCCGGGACGATCACCGCCGGGTCCTTGACCAGGTCGGTACCGATGAGCAGGTGGTCGCCCGGCTCCAGGGCGGCGCGCATGGCGGCCAGGAAGTCGGCCCGCTCGGCCGGCACCAGGTTGCCGATGGTGCCGCCCAGGAAGACCACCAACCGGCGGCCACCGGTCGGCAGCCTGTCGAGTTGCCTGGTGAAGTCGCCGACGATGCCGCGTACCCGCAGCGCCGGGTAGTCGGCGGCGATCTGCGCGGTGGACTGCCGCAGCGCACTCACCGACACGTCAAGCGGCACGAAGGTGCCCAGCCCACCGTGCCGGGTGAACGCGTCCAACAGCAGCCGGGTCTTCTCCGACGAACCGGAGCCCAGCTCGATCAGCGTCTTCGCCCCGGTCGACGCCGCGATGTCGGGTGCCCGGACGGCCAGCACGGCCCGTTCCGCCCGGGTCGGGTAGTACTCCGGCAGCCGGGTGATCTGCTCGAACAACTCGCTGCCCCGGGCGTCGTAGAACCATTTCGGGGGCAGCCACTTGGGGTCGGCGGCCAGCCCGGTCCGGACGTCGGACCGCAGCGCCCGGTCGAGGTCCCGTTCCTCCAGGTAGATCTCCAGCGGTTCCGCGCTCATGTCGTCTGCTCCTGTATCGAGAAGGTGCTGTTCGGTCCGGTCAATCCAGTTCGCCGACGTGCACGCCGTCCGGCCCCGCCCGGACCCACCGCCGGTCGGGCACCTCCCGCCAGCCGGGCGCGTCGTCCACCGGCTCGGAGGCCAGCAGCGCCGTGCCGTCGTCGGCGCGCACCGACAACGCGTGGCCCCACACGCTCGCCACCACCGACACGCCGTCGGTGAGCAGCAGGTTCAGCCGTGATCCCGGGGCCGCGGCGGCCACCTCCCGGACGGTCGCGACGACCGCCTCGGCCGGCGACGCGCCGGCCCGCAGCCGGTGCCGGACCAGCGCCCACAGCAGCGCCGAGTCGGTCGGCGCGTCGAGGGTGAGCAGGTCCCGCACCGGCAGGCCGCCGGCCGGCCCGACTACCGAGTCCGGCCAGCCGCGCACCACCCCGTTGTGGCTGAACAGCCACCGCCCCTCGGCGAAGGGCGCGGCGGCGCTCTCCTGCACCGGCATGCCGACCGTGCCGGATCGCACCGCCGCCAGCACCGTGCCGGAGCAGGTCACCGCGGCCAGCTCGGGCAGCGTCGGGTCGGACCAGATCGGGCCGGCCCGGCGGTACCGCACCGGGGCCCCGCCGCGACCGTCGCCCCCGCCGTCCGTCCCGCCGGGGCCGGGATACCAGCCGACGCCGAAACCGTCGGCGTTGACCGTGCCGCCGCCGCGCATGTCCCGGGGGGCCCAGGACTGCCGGACCAGCGAGTGCGGCGGGTCGTACAGCAGCGACCGCAGGGTCACCGGGGGGCCGAGGTAGGCCAGATGCCGGCACATCAGGCGACGCCGCCTCTCACCCGTGGGCCGCCTCTCACCCGTCGGCCTCCTCGGGCCGGGCGTCACGGGCGCAGCGGAAACCGCTGAAGATCTGCCGCCGGATCGGGTGGTCCCAGTTGCGGAAGGTGCCCCGGCAGGCCGCCCGGTCGGTGCCGAACGAGCCACCGCGCAGCACCCGGTAGTCGCCGCCGAAGAACACCTCCGAGTACTCCCGGTAGGGGAACACGGCGAAGCCGGGATGGCCGTGGAAGGGGCTCGCCGTCCACTCCCAGACGTCGCCGATCAGCTGGTGCACGCCGAGCGGCGAAGCGCCCGCCGGGTAGGCCCCGACCGGCGCCGGCCACAGGTGCCGCTGCCCCAGGTTGGCGTGCTCGGCGGTCGGCTCGTCGTCACCCCACGGCCAGCGTCGGGACCGGCCGGTAGTCGGGTCCCAGCGGGCCGCCTTCTCCCATTCCGCCTCGGTCGGCAGCCGTTTGCCGGCCCACCTCGCGTACGCCTGCGCCTCGTGCCAGCAGACGTGCACCACCGGCTCGTCGTCGCGGACCGGGGCCCACCGGCCGAACCGCTGGTACGCCCAGCCGTCGCCGTCGCGTCGCCAGTGCATCGGCGCGGTCAGTCCGGCCTCGGTGCGGTGCCGCCAGCCGGCCGCGCTCCACCAGCGCGGGTCGTCGTACCCGCCGTCGGCGAGGAACTCCCGGTACGCCCCGTTGGTGACCGGCGCGGCGTCGATGACGTACGCGGGCAGGTCGACGGTGTGCGCCGGGCGTTCGTTGTCCAACGCCCACGGGTCGGTCGAGGTGCCCATGGTGAACGGCCCCGCCGGCACCAGCACCTCGGCGGCGACCCGGGCCCGGGGCTCGGGGGGCGGGGGCGCGTCGAGCACGGGTGGGCCGGAGCGCAGCTGGTGGGTGGCGAGCATGGTCTCGTCGTGCTGCTGCTCGTGCTGCACGATCATGCCGAAGACGAAGCCGTCGGCGACCAGCGCCCGCCCGGTGAACCGGACCCCGTCGAGCAGGTCGTGCACCTTGTCCCGCACGGTCGCCACGTAGGCCCGCGCCTCGGCCGGGGGCAGCAGCGGCAGGGAGGGGCGGTCCTTGCGGGGCTGTTTGAACGCGTCGTACAGGTCGTCGATGTCCCGCCGCACGGGCTCCCGCCCGCCGACGTCACGGACCAGCCACAGTTCCTCCTGGTTGCCCACGTGGGCGAGGTCCCAGACCAGGGGGGACATCAGCGTCGAGTGCTGCCGCACCAGGTCGTCGTCGTCGACCGCGCTGGTCAATGCGTCGGTGCGGGCGCGGGTCCGGGCAAGTTCGGCGGCGATCCGGCTGCGCAGCGGCTCGGCCTGCGCGCCCGGTTGTTCGGTGGTGGTCACCGGTCCCCCCTCTCCGCGGCGGCGATCCGTCGGCGGATCCCGCGGTCGATCTCGTCGTGGGTGTCGGTCGGCAGGTCCAGCGTCGGCAGCGTCTCCCGGGCCAGGTCGAGCAGGGCCACGGCGGCCCCGGCCAGGGCCGGGTCGGCCAGCCCCCGCCGGGCGGCGGTGCGCCAGCGCTCGGCCACCGGCGCGGCGATCGTGCGGGCCGCCCGCACCGTCCGGTCGTCGCCCAGCAGCGCGGTCAGCACGGCCAGCGGAAGGGTCCAGTCCCGGCCGGGTTGGGCGTCGAGGTAGCGGACCTCCAGGTAGCCGCGCGGGCGCACCGGCGGGAAGAGGGTGCTGACGTGGTAGTCCAGGTCGTCGGTGGTGGGCGGGTCGGGCAACGCCCCGGCTATCCAGTCGGCGAACGTGACCCCGGGCGGGGGTGTCCAGTCCGGGCCGTCGTGGCGTAGGCAGAGCAGCGGTGCGGCGAGGACGTACTCCGTCCAGGCGGCGACCGGGTCCCGGTCCGGGTGCTGCGCCGACCAGACCGGGCCGGTGCGGGCCGGGTCGATGTCCAGCCAGGCGGCCATCCGGGCGGACGCCCAGCCGGTGGGCCGGCCGGCGTGCCGGTCGGCGGTGGCGAAGGCCGCCACTAGGGGTGGCCCGATCGCGTGTACCGCCGCCCAACGCTCGGCCAGGCCGGCGGCCGGGCCGACGTCGAGGCAGACCTGGAGGCCGGCGGTGCTGTACATCATGGTCTGCCCGGCGGGGCCGCGCCGGTCGAAGACGCAGCGCATGGCGCGGTAACGCGGGGTGTCGACCACCGGGCGGGGGGCCCGCCACGGGTCGATGCCGGTCTGCCCACGCACCAGTCCGGCACGGGCGAGCAGGGCGTCAAGTTCGTCGATGTCGGCCTGGGTGGCCGAGACCAGCGCGGCGACCGAGGATCGCGGCGCGGTGGACACCTCCACCTGGCCGCCCGGCTCGACGGTCACGGTGCTGCCGTGCCGCAGGGGGCGGGCCGGGCCGGTGTCGTCCAGGGTGGGTGGGCTGTGTGGCCCGAGTGCCGCTCGTAGCCGCGCCCGGTCCAGTGGCCGGGCGGGGTCGGCGGCGTCGTGGACGGTCCATTCCAGTTCGACGCCGGTGAGGGTGGGTGGCCCGGTCTTGAAGCAGATGCGGGCCAGGTGCCCGGCCGCCCCGGCGACCTCGCCGAGCACGGTCGACCGGTCCAGCCCCGGCGACGTCACCACGAGACGGTCCCCTCCCGACGCAGGGTCCGGCCGTGCCGGCCGGTGGGCACGACCGCGTGGGCCGGCCCGTCCTCCATCTTCTGTCTCAGGGACCGATCCCGCAGACCCGACGGGAAGAAATAATTGTGAAGCCTTTTCGACTAGTTCCCACGGCCGGTCCCGCCGCCGGGGCCGGGCGGACCGCCGGTGGCGGCAGGTGGTCCGCCGGTGCCGCCGGGTGGCCCGGACGGCGGGCGCTGCGGGACCAGGGTGTGGCAGTACGCCTCCACCCGGTCGGCTCCGCCCGCGGCGGCCACCAGGTCGGCGTAGCCCGGCTTGGTCAGCGCCTTCGCCCGCTGCGGGGGCGGCTTGGCCAGGTACGCCCGGCACTGTCCGACCAACTTGCCGGCGTTCTGCGGCCCGCCGTGGCCGGGCGGGCCGGGTGGTGCCGAGGGGCCGCCGTCGGGCGCGGTGCCGCCGGGCCGCCGCGACGGGCTGTGCCGCTGCGGTTCGGACCGGTGCGGGGATGGCCGGACCGTGGCCGTGGCCGTGGCGGACGGGACGGGGCCGGGCGCCCGCTCGGCGGGACGGTCGAGGGTCACGGCGGCGAAGGCCACCCCGGCGGTGGCGGTGGCGGCCAGTCCGGCGATCCAGGCAACCACGCCGGTGGTCAGCCGGGGACGCCGCCGGCCGGCCGGGGCGGGTCCGGGTGCCGCCGCGCCCCGGGCAGCCCGGAACGCCGCCAGCGCCGCCTGCTCGCCGGCGAGTTCACCGGGTCGGGCCGGTGCGGCGGCTGCGGCCAGCAACCGGGTGAGCGGATCGTCGGTGGGCGGTGGAGCGTCGGGCCCGGTCGGATCGAGCAGCCGCTCGGCCTCGGCCGGGCTCATCGGCCGGCCGGAGCGGGCCGACCGGCGCGGGTTCATCCAGTCTCCCCTCATCTCAGCCGTCCGCCGGCTCGGCCCGCGACGCATGCGGCGTCGGCCGGGGGCGGGGCGGGGCGACCCGCTCGTCGTCGGAGGACCGGGGGGCGTCGCCGCGTTCCAGCATCGCGGCCAGCCGGCGCAGCCCCCGGTGCGCGGCCGTGCGGACAGCGCCCGGCCGCCGGCCGAGCACCCGGCCGGCGGTCTCGGCGTCCAGCCCGATCACCGCCCGTAGCAGCACCGCCTCGGCCTCCCGCGGCGGCAGGGTGGCGATCAACGCCAGCGCGGACTCGGTGCCGATCGTCTCGCCGGCCCGTTCGGCGGTGTCGGCGTCGCCGGCGAGGTCGGTGAGGGCCTGGACGGGCACCGGCAGGGACGGGCGGCGACGCTGCCGACGGAGGTGGTCCATGGCCCGGTTCCGGGCGATGGTCACCGCCCAGGCGCGGAACTCGCCGCCGGTGAACCGGGACAGGTCCCGGGCGATCTGCAACCAGGTCTCGGAGGCCACGTCCTCGGCGTCCGGGCCGACGAGGGCGGTGAGGTAGCGCAGCAGGCCCGGCTGGAGGCTGCGGTAGAGGACCCGGAACGACTCCTCGTCACCTGCCTGCGCCGCCGCGACCGCCCCGGCCAGGTCGTCGGTCACGACCGGACCGCCCCGTCGACCGACGGGGGCCGGCAGCCGGCGGACATGCCGCCGCCCCGGCCCGACCAGCGGACCCCTTCGCGCACCTTCAGCCCCCCGCTGCCCCGCTCGCACCCGACGCCGGAGGTCGGGTGACCTGTCTGGACGCCGCCGGGAGAGTACGGCGTCGGGTCTGGGCGCGGTACCGGCGCCGGGGCGGGCCAGAGGGGGCAACACTAGGAGCCGGAGCGGGGCGTAGGCAAGCGGTCGACGGGGCGGAAAGGGTGACATAGATCAATCTCGTTGGCGGCGCGTCGGAGTAACACCGATCACCGTCCGGACGCCGCCCGTGCCGCCCGTCGCCCCGGCCACGAGGTCACGAGGCACCGCCGGTGACCCCGGGTCAACCACCGGTGACCGCCCGTCAGGTCGACCCCCGCAGGGAACTGGACAGGTCGTCCCAGGAAAGCCGGAAGGGATATCGGCGTCTGCCGGACGGGAGGACCCTGGGTACGGTATGGGGGTGTTGTCATCCGAGGTCGTGCTCAGCGGTCGCTACCGCCTGGACGAACGTGTCGCCACCGGCGGCATGGGCGACGTGTGGCGGGCCACCGACCTGGTTCTCGGTCGCCAGGTCGCGGTGAAGGTGCTGCTGCCGGCGCTCGTCTCGGACCCCGACTTCATCGCCCGGTTCCGCGCCGAGGCGCGGATCATGGCGGCGCTGCGCCACCCCGGCATCGTGCAGGTCTTCGACTGCGGTGAGGACCGCCTCGCCGACGGCGGTCGGGCCGACTACCTGGTCATGGAGTTCGTCGAGGGCGAACCGCTGTCGCGGCGGATCGAGTCCGCCGGCCACCTGGACGTGGCCGAGACGATGTCGATCGTGGCGCAGGCCGCCCAGGCACTGCACGCCGCGCACGCCGGCGGCATCGTGCACCGCGACGTCAAGCCGAGCAACCTGCTGGTGCAGGAGGACGGCACGGTGGTGCTCGTCGACTTCGGCGTCGCCCGCTCCAACAATGTGACGAGCATCACCAGCACGAACGCGGTACCGGGCACCGCCCTCTACATGGCACCCGAGCAGGCGTCCGGCCGGCCCGTCTCGGCCGCGACCGACATCTACGCCCTCGGCGCGGTGGCGTACTGCTGCCTGACCGGGCAACCGCCGTTCACCGGGGACAATCCGCTCCAGGTGGCGGTGCGGCACCTGGACGACGAGCCGCCGGAGCTGCCCGCCGACATCCCGGTGGCGGTCCGGGCCCTGGTGGCGCGGGCGTTGGAAAAGGACCCGGCGGACCGCTTCGCCACCGGTTCCGCGATGGCCGCCGCCGCGCGGGCCGCCGCCGGTGACGACACCGCCGCCAGCACCGCGCTGGTGACGCCGCCGCTGCGCGACCCGTCCGGGGCCGACGGCGTGCGGGTCGGCCCGGCGGTCACCGGGCAGACGGTGGTCGGCTCGGGGTCGCGGCGGGGCCGCCGGAGTTCCCTGGTCGGCGCGCTGGCCGCGGTGCTGGTGGCCCTGACCGCGCTCGGTGCCGCGTTGGGCGCCTCGAAGTCGCTCGACAGCGGCGTGCCGAACATCCGCAGCACCGGGCCGGCGGTGGCGCCCACCGACCGGACGGAGGTTCCGGCGGTGGTCGAGGAGACCGGCTCCGACGAGCCGCAGCGTCCGTCCCGGCCGACCAACCAGTACGAGAAGCCGTCGCCGTCGGTCTCGGTCAGCCCGACGCCGCTGCCCAACGGCTCGTCGGTGCCGCTGCCGACGAAGTCCGCGCCGCCCACCCCGTCGGACCCGGTCACCACCGGGCCCGGCCCGACGGAGACGCCCACCAACGGGCCGACCCAGGGTGAGCCGACGCCGACCCCGACCGAGGCGGGCGGCGGGGGCGGCACCAACCAGGCGCCCGCCGGCAGCTGACCGGTCGTCACGGGACACCCGGGGACACAGGGGCCCAGGAACACCGAAACGGACGTAGATCGCCATATCACCATCTAGGCTCCCTGCAAGGTCACGCTTGCAGGGAGCCCCGGGTGAACGCAGAGAAGCTGGTCGTCATCGGTCAGGGATACGTCGGACTGCCGCTGGCCATGCGCGCCGTCGAGGCCGGGCTGGACGTGGTCGGGTTGGACGTCGACGCCGACCGGGTCAAGCGGCTCGCCTCCGGCGAGTCCTTCGTCGAGGACATTCCGGCCGACCGGCTCGGCCGGGCCCTGGCCAGCGGACGGTACCGGCCGAGCGCCGAGTACCCGGACGCGGAGGGCTTCGACATCTGCGTGATCACGGTGCCCACCCCGCTGCGCGACGGGGTCCCCGACCTGAGCTTCGTCGAGCAGGCCGGCACCGCCGTCGGCCCGTACGTGCGGCGCGGCTGCACGGTGGTGCTGGAGTCGACCACCTACCCGGGGACCACCGAGGACCTGCTCCGGCCGCTGCTGGAGGCGGCGAGCGGGCTGCGTAGCCCGGGTGACTTCCACCTCGGTTACAGCCCGGAGCGGATCGACCCGGGCAACCCGACGTGGCGGCTGGAGAACACCCCGAAGGTGGTGTCGGGGGTGGACGCGGCGTCGCTGGCCCGGGTGGACGGTTTCTACCGGCGGCTGGTCGAGCGGACCGTGCCGGTGGACTCCACCCGGGTGGCCGAGCTGACCAAGCTGATCGAGAACACCTTCCGCCAGGTCAACATCGCGCTGATCAACGAACTGGCGATGGCCTCCCACCAGCTCGGCATCGACGCCTGGCAGGCCATCGAGGCCGCCTCGTCCAAGCCGTTCGGGTTCATGCCGTTCCGACCGGGCCCGGGGGTCGGCGGGCACTGCCTGCCGATCGACCCGTGCTACCTGTCCTGGCAGGTCAAGCGCACCCTGGGCCGACCCTTCCGGCTCATCGAGCTGGCCGACGACATCAACCACCAGATGCCCGAGCACGTGGCCCAGCGGGTGATGGCCGGGCTGAACCGGATCGGCCGGCCGGTCAACGGGGCCCGGCTGCTGCTGCTCGGGCTGGCGTACAAGAAGAACACCGGTGACATGCGCGACTCGCCGGCGGTCGACGTGGCCCGCCGGTTGCAGGCGCTCGGCGCGGAGGTGCACGCGGTGGAGCCGTACGCCGAGCCGCAGCACATCCCGGGCGGGGTGGTGGTGGTCGACCTGACCGCGCGGGAGGTCGCGGCGGCCGACGCGGTGGTCCTGGTGACCGACCACGACAGCTTCGACTACGACCTGGTCACCAGGCACGCCCGGTACGTCTTCGACACCCGGGACCGGTGCCGGGGGGCGATGGTGGAACGGCTGTGACCGGCGTCCCCGCCGGTCGGCGGGGACGCCGGGCCGGCGGGGACGGCCGGGGTCACTCCGTGCCGAGCGCCTCGACCACCGGGCGGGCCAGGGCGCGTCGGGCCGGCAGCACCGAGGCGGCCAGCGCGGCGAGCACCGCCACGGCGAGGATCACCCCGAGCCGGTCCCAGGGCAGCACCAGCGTGAAGCCGCCACCCAGCCGGGCCACGAAGGCCACCGCGCCGGCGCTGACCGCGATCCCCAGCGCCGTACCGAGCACCGCGCCGACCAGGGCGGTCAGCACCGCCTCGAGGGCCAGCAGCAGGCGCATCCGCCCCCGGGACAACCCCACGGCGCGCAGCACGGCGTTCTCCCGGGTCCGTTCCACCACCGAGAGGCTGAGCGTGTTCGCGACGCCGACCAGGGCGATCACCACGGCCAGGCCGAGCAGCGCGGTGACGAAGGCGAGCAGCATGTCCACCGTGCCGGTGAGCATCTTCTTGTAGGCCGCCTGGTCCAGCAGGTTCACCGTCGGGTACCGGGCGACCACCGCCTCGATGGCGGCGCGGGCCCGCTCGGCGGGCACCCCGTCGGCCGGTTCGACCTCGGCCAGTTGGCCGCGTTCGCCGGGGTAGAGCGCGGTGAAGTCGGCGTCGGCCAGGTCGACCACGTGCCCGGCGGGCACCCCCTGCGACGTCGGGCCGTCGGCGGTGACCACGGCGGCCACCCGGAACGGACGCCCGGCGACGGTGACCGTCGACCCGACCCGCCAGCCCCGGGCGGCGGCCAGTTCGCGGTGCACCAGCACCGACCCCGGCCCCAGGTCCGCGACGTCCCCGGCGTCGACCGCGTCGAGGGTACGCCGGACCAGCGCCGGGTGCGCCGAGCGCAGTTCGACGCCGTCGACGACCCGGTTGCGGTGCTCGTGCACCACCCCCACCTCGGGTCGGGCGGCCAGCTCACCGGCGAGCGGGGCGGGCAGCTCGACACCGACGCCGGTGACCACGAAGTCGACGCCGATGCGGGCGTCGACCCCACGTTCGACGCCCACCTTGACGCTGCCGGCGCCGACCACGAACGCCGAGACCAACCCGATGCCGATCACCAGGGCGGTGGCGGTCGCCGACACCCGGCGCGGGTTGCGGGCGGCGTTGGCCACGGCGAGCGCGGCGGTGGCCCCGAACACCGGCCGCAACGGCCGGCCGAACAGCCGGACCAGCACCGGCACCAGCAGCGGACCGAACAGGACGATCCCGAAGAAGGACAGCACCCCGCCCACGGCGACCAGGACGATCTGCCCGACGGCGGCGGCCCCGGCCAGCGCGGCGATGCCGGCGACGCCGACCAGCGCGCCGAGGGTCAGCCGGACCCGCCCGGCGCGCCGGGCCTGGTGCCCGGCGGCGGCGGTGAGCGCGGCCACCGGCGGCACCCGGGTGCCCTGCCAGGCGGGCAGCAGCGCGGACCCGACGGTGACCAGGGTGCCGAGCAGCAGGCTGAGCCCGACCGTCCGGGCGGTCACCGTCAGGCCGGCGACGGAGAGCGGCAGGTCGAGCCGGGGAACCAGGGCCGCCGCCCCGGCGGCCAACCCGATCCCGAGCGCCACCCCGAGGGCGGAGCCGGCCAGCCCGAGCACCGCCGCCTCCAGCACGGCGGCCCGGAAGACCTGCCCCCGACGGGCCCCCACCAGCCGCAGCAGCGCGGTCCGCCGGGCCCGCTGGGCGAGCACGATGGCGAAGGTGTTGGCGATGACGAACCCGGCCACCACCACGGCCACCCCGGCGAAGACGAGCAGCACCAGGCGGAACTGGTCGAGGTCGCGTACCCCGTCCTCGACGGCCTCGTCGAGGATGCGCTGCCGCGACTTCACCGTGGCGTCCCCGCCGACCACGGCGGTCACCCGGTCGGCCAGGGCCGGTCCGGCAGTCCCCGGTGCGGCGGCCACCATGATCCGGTCGTAGCCCGGTTTTTCGCTCACGGCCAGCGCGTCCGCGCCGACCAGCCCGACGAACGGGCCGCCGACGTCGCGCGTGGTGTCGGCCACGTCGACCGTGCCGACCAGGGTGTACGGGCGGGCCGCGCCGGTCGCACCGCCGACGCCGACCGGGCCGCCGAGGGTGAACCCCTGCGCGGCGACGGTGGGCGCGTCGAGGACCACCTCGCCGGGACGGTCGGGCAGCCGGCCGGCGACCACGTCGTAGGAGCGCAGCGCGGGTTCGGTGGGGATCGCGGCGAGCATCCCGACGCCGAGCACCGGCCGGCCGTCGACGCCGACCACCCCGGCGAGGGCGGTCAGTTCCCCGGCCGCCGCCGTGACCCCGTCGACCGTGCGGACCCGGTCGACCAGGGACGGCGGCAGGGCGGTCCGGTCGGCGTAGACACCGAGGTCGGTGTGCCTGTCGAAGGCGCCGGCCCGCTCGTACGCCCCGGCCTGCATGGCGTCGGTGAGCATCAGCGTGCCGGCGACGAAGGCGACACCGAGCACGATCGCCACCGAGGAGAGCAGCAGGCGCAGCGCGTCGGCGCGCAGCGTACGCAGGGTCAACCGCCACATCCCGGTCACCGCCCCCACCGGCGACGGCCGTCGCCGGGACCTGCGGGTCGGCGACCCTCGGCGGGTGGGCGGGGCGCGGGACGGACGGCGGCGGGGACGGACATGGGGACTCCCGGTCGGCGGGGCACTGGTCCCCTCCGACGCTAGGCAGCACCCCGGCGGCCCGCGTCCACCCGCACGCGCGACCCGGCTGCGCCACAGGTCGACCCCGACCGGGGTGACCCGTACGACCCAGGTCGTACCCGGGTTCAGCCGCCCGGGGTGACCAGCCCGCTCTCGTACGCCAGGACCACCACCTGGACCCGGTCGCGGAGCTGGAGCTTGGCCAGGATCCGCCCGACGTGGGTCTTCACGGTCGCCTCGGCGACGTGCACCCGGGCGGCGATCTCGGCGTTGGCCAGCCCCTGCGCCACGAGCAGCAGGATCTCCCGTTCCCGGTCGGTGAGCTGGGCCAGTCGCGGGTCCTCGGCGGGTGCCGGGCCGAGCCGGTCGGCGAACCGGTCGAGCAGCCGACGGGTGATCGACGGGGCGACCACCGAGTCCCCCTCGGCGACCACCCGGATGGCCGCCAGCAGTTCCTCCGGCGGCACGTTCTTGAGCAGGAACCCGCTGGCCCCGGCGCGGAGCGCGGCGAACGCGTCCGCCTCGGTGTCGAACGTGGTGAGCACCAGCACCCGGGGTCGGCCGTCGGTGGAGGCGGCGCAGATGCGGCGGGTAGCCTCCACCCCGTCCATGGTCGGCATCCGCAGGTCCATCACCACCACGTCGGCCTCGACCCCGGCCAGCACCCGCAGTGCGTCCGCCCCGTCGATCGCCTCGCCGACCACGGCCAGGTCGGGTTGGGAGTCGAGCACCATCCGGAAGCCGGCCCGGACCAGCGCCTGGTCGTCCACGATCACCACTCGTACGGTCATGCCGCGATCACCTCCGCCTCCGGGGTCGACGGTAGCGGCAGCCGTACCTCGACCTGCCACCCGCCACCGGTCCGGGGGCCGGCGGTGAGCCGGCCGTCGTACACGCCGACCCGCTCGCGCATCCCGACCAGGCCGTGCCCGCCGGAGGGGGCCGGCCGGGCCGGTGGCCGGCCGCGTCCGTCGTCGGTCACCCGGACCACCAGCCCGTCGTCGACGCCGAGCACGACCGTGGCGTGCGCGCCGACCCCGGCATGCTTGAGGGTGTTGGTCAGGGCCTCCTGCACCACCCGGTAGACGGTCAGGTCGAGCCCGGGTGGCAGGGCGGCCGGCACGTCCCCGGCCCGGTACCCGACCCGCAGGCCGGCGTCGCGGAACCGGCCCACCAGGGCGGGCAGTTCGGCGACGGCGGCGCGGCGGCGTTCCGGTTCGATGCTGGGGGTGTCCGCGTCGGGGCCGGTCGTCGTCTCCGACGGCTCGGGCTCGCGCAGCACGTCGACGAGCCGGCGCATCTCCTCCAGGGCCTGCCGGCCGGTGTCGGCCACCACCTTGACCGCGTGCCGGGCGGTGTCCGGGTCCCGGTCGAACATCAGCCGGGCACCGTCGGCCTGGACGATCATCACCGCCATGCTGTGCGCCACCACGTCGTGCAGCTCGCGGGCGATCCGGGCGCGTTCCCCGACCACCGCGGCACGGGCCTCGGCCTCGCGTTCCCGTTCCAGGGTGGCGGCCCGCTCCTCCAGGCTGAGCACGTAGAGGCGGCGGGTGCGGACGTTCAGCGCGGCCAGCCACACCCCGCCGGTGATCAGGCCGAAGTAGATCGCGGTGGCCCACCAGGCTGCCTGGGAGACGGTCTGCGAGGCGGCCAGCAGCACCCCGACGGCGGCGACGGCGCCGGCCAGCACGCCGTCGCGCAGCCGCTCGGCGTACTTGACCACGCTGTAGAGGGCGATGAGCACGGCGACGTCGTAGGCCAGCGGCCCCCAGCCGGCGGCCACCTGGACCATCGCCAGTGCGGCGACGACCGCCGCCACCAGTGAGGGGTGGCCGCGCCGGAACAGCAGGGCCACCGCCATGCCCAGGCCGACCAGCGCGGACGGCCAGCCGCCGGGCTGGGCCCAGACCCCGGGCTGGGCCGCCGTGACCAGGGTGAAGAGCACCACCAGCACGCTGACGCAGAGGTCGAAGGCGACGCCGCGCAGCGGGCGACCGAAGAGGGTACGGCTCACGGTGACCGAGCGTAGTGCCCCGCGCTGGGTGGCTGCGGGCGCGTCGGCCGACCGGGTTCAGACCAGCGCGCGGAGCCGGGCGATCTCGACCGTCTGTTCGGTCGCCACCGCGTTGGCGAACTCGTTGAGCTGCTGGTCGGCGCCGGCGGAGAGGAGCTGGGTGGCCATGGTCACCGCGCCGGTGTGGTGGGCGGTCATCAGCTGGACGAAGAGCCGGTCGAAGGCGGCCCCCCGGGCGGCGTCGAGCTGCCGGAGCGCCTCGGGGGACTGCATGCCCGGCATCCGGCCGTGGTCGTGGCCGGGTTCGTCGGCGGCCAGGCCCCGGGCGTCGAGCCAGCCGCGCAGCAGGCCGAGCTCCGGTCCCTGGGTGCCCCTGATCCGGGCGGCGATCGCCTTGACCTGGGCACTGGCGGCCCGGTCGGGGGCCAGCTCGGCCATCTGGAGGGCCTGTTGGTGATGCGGGATCATCATCCGGACGAACCAGACGTCGGGGGTGTTGTACCGGGGCGTGCCGGGGGCGCGGACCTCCTGCGCGGGCCGGGTCGCGGCGGGCTCCCCGGGCCGGCCGGGCACGATCACCCCGGGGGCGTCGGGCGGGCCGGTCGTGGTCGGCGTCGTCGGGGCGGACGCCGTCGGGGTCGGTGGCCCGTCGGGGCGCAGGGCCAGCCCGACCGGCACCAGGACGGTGGCGGCGACTGTGACGGCGAGCAGGATACGTCCACGTCGGCCGGTCATGCGACTCCCTCTACGGTCGAGGTCGCCGCGATCGTATCCATTCACCGCCAGCGATAGATGTGATGCGTATCACATCAACTCTCATCACTGGCCGGTAAGGTGTCTGGTACGCATCGTCCCCTTTCGAAGGGTTCCGCCGATGATCAGGTTTCCCCTGCCCCGACCACGGCAGTTGAAGATCGTCAGCGTGGTCGCCGCCGGCCTGCTGGTGGCGAGCGCCGCCACCAGCCCGGCGGGCGTCGCCGCACCAGCCACCGCGACGGAGGGCGGGACGCCGTCGGCCCCCGGCCTCGCCGTCGACGAGATCTCCAGCAGCCCCAACCTGCGCCAGGTCGCCAACCTGCCCAAGCAGGCGCCGTTCGACACCACCAGCGCGCTCGGCACCGACATGGCCTTCCAGGGCCGGTACGCCTTCGTCGGCAACTACAACGGCTTCGTCGTCTACGACATCGCCCGGCCCAGCGCCCCGACGATCGTGTCGCAGGTGCTCTGCCCCGGCTCGCAGAACGACATCTCGGTCTACGGCGACCTGCTCTTCCTCTCCACCGACTCGTCCCGCACCGACGACTCGTGCGCCAGCGCGACCCAGCCGGCGACGGTGAAGGAGTCCTGGGAGGGCATCAAGGTCTTCGACATCAGCGACAAGGCCAACCCGCGCTACATCAAGTCGGTGGAGACCGCCTGCGGCTCGCACACCCACACCCTCGTCCCCGGCAAGGACCGCAGGACGGTCTACCTGTACGTGTCGTCGTACAGCCCACGGGCGGACTTCCCCGACTGCCAGCCGCCGCACGACTCGATCTCGATCGTCAAGGTCCCGGTGCACAAGCCCACCGAGGCGGCCGTGGTGGCCACCCCGAACCTCTTCCCCGACGGCGGCTACGAGGGCATCCCCGGGCAGACCTCGGCCACCACCGGCTGCCACGACATCACCGCCTACCCGGCGAAGGACCTGGCCGCCGGCGCGTGCATGGGTGACGGCGTGCTGCTGGACATCCGCAACCGCGAGGCGCCCCGGGTGATCAACCGGGTCCGGGACACGGTCAACTTCGCGTTCTGGCACTCGGCCACGTTCAACAACGCCGGGACCAAGGTGGTGTTCACCGACGAGCTCGGCGGCGGCGGCGCGGCCACCTGCAACGAGATCGTCGGCCCGAACCGGGGCGCGGACGCCGTCTACGACATCACCGGCCGGGGCGACGCCCGGACGATGGTCTTCCGCAGCTACTACAAGATCCCCCGCACCAACGCCGACACCGAGAACTGCGTGGCCCACAACGGCTCGCTGATCCCCGTCCTCGGCAAGGACGTCATGGTGCAGGCCTGGTACCAGGGCGGGGTCTCGGTCTGGGACTTCACCGACTCGACCCGCCCCAAGGAGATCGGCTTCTGGGAGCGCGGGCCGCTGTCGGACACCCAGCTCAGCACCGGCGGCGCCTGGTCGACGTACTACTACAACGGGTACATCTACTCCAGCGACATCCAGAAGGGCCTGGACGTGCTGAAGCTCAACGACTGGCGGACCTGGACGGCCGACCTGGTCCGGGTGCCCGAGTTGAACGTGCAGACCCAGGCCGGCTACCTGAGCTGGTAGTCCCGACCGACGCACGGCCCGGCCCCCACGAGCGGGGGCCGGGCCGTGCGTCGGTCCGGGGTCAGCGGATCGGCAACCGGTAGCGGCGCTCCTGCCCGCCACCGGCCACGGTGACCAGCCGGACCTCACCGTCACGCAGCCCGTACGTCACCGACCAGCGGGTGTGGCCCTGCCGGACCTGGCCCAGCAGCCGCAGCGCCGCCGCCGGGTCCACCCGGCCGTCGGCCGCGTCGAGCGCCGCCGCGAGGACGCCGTAGCGGTGGTCGCGGCGACGCTGCTGCTCGGGTACGTCGACCACCGGTACGTTGGTCAGCGCCTGCCACCGCCCCTGCGCCCGCTGCACCCGCATCGTCCCGTCGACGAACTCGACCACCGCCGACCGGCCGCCCGCGTCGGCGAGCAGGTAGTGCAGCGGCGGCCCGCCGTCGAAGTCGAGGTTGTGCCTGCCGAACAGCGCCACCGCCTCGTCCACCGTGGCCGCCCGGTCGAGCACCAGCCGCAGGATGCGCACCGACCCGACCGTCGGCCGGCCCGGCACCGGCTTCGCCGTCGCGGTGTCGTCGGCGGCCAGCCCGACGGCCAGCCCCCGCTCGTTCATCCCGTCGAAGGGCAGCAGCGGCGCGTCGAGCAGCCGACGGTCGCCGGTCGGGTCCGGGCCCACCCCCAGGTAGGACAGGTCGACCAGCGAGACCGAGGCGTACCCCCCGGGGGGATCGGTGCGCAGCACCATCGCCGGGTTGGCGTCCCAGTCGAAGTTACGGGCGAACAACGGCCGGGCCGGATCGCCGGAGGCGGCGAACAGGGAGCAGCCGAACGGGCCGGTGTCCGGCCGGGCGTCGGTGCCCACCGTCGGGTCGTAGCCGCCGACGTAGGTCATCTCGTAGAGCGGCAGGTCGTCGACCTTGCGCAGGCTGTCCAGCGTACGCCGGGCCTGCTCCGGGTCCTGCCGGGAGGCGATCGGCGGGCTCGCGGACGCCGACGTCGGGCCGGTGCGGGTCGGGTCCGTCGGGGTGGCCCGGGCACAGCCGGTGGTGACGAACAACAGGGCCAGTCCGGCCCCCAGCAGCTTCCTGCGCATATCTCCTGAACGCTAGGTCAGCCGCGCCGGGATGTCCACCGTGGCCGTACCCGCGGACGTCGATGTCGGGCCGGTCGGTACGGGGTGGCCGGGCGGCCAGTTACGGCCGAGCCGCGTCGGGGCCGGGCCGGCTGTGCGAGGATCGTGCGCCGTGACACCTGCCGGCGGGACACCGCCCGTACCGACCGACCGCCCCCGCAGGCCGCGGCTGCACCCGCTGGACCGGGTGGCGGTCGGGCTGGCCCTGCTGGGCCTCGGCGCGGTGGTCACCGGCCTGCTCCCCCGGGCCGACGCCGAGGCGACCCTGCACCGCATCCTGCCGCTGCTGCTCTTCCTCGGCGCGGTGGTGGTGCTCGCCGAACTCACCGCCGTCGCCGGGGTGTTCGACGTGCTGGCCACCCGGCTGGCGATCACCGCCCGGGGCAGCTTCGCCGGTCTGTTCCTGCTCTGCGTCGGGTTCGCCTCGCTCACCACCATCGCCCTCAACCTGGACACCACGGCGGTCCTACTCACCCCGGTGATGATCGCGCTGGCCCGCAAGCTGGGCGTCGCCCCGGGGCCGCTGGCGATGACCACCGTCTGGTTGGCCAACACCGCCAGCCTGCTGCTGCCCGTGTCGAACCTGACCAACCTGCTCGCCGCCGACCGGATCGCGTCGGCCCCGGCGGCGTACGCGGCCAGGATGGCGTTGCCGCAGGTCGCGGCGATCGGGGTGACCATGGCGGGGTTGTGGCTGTGGTACTGGCGGCGGGGCCGGCGCGACGTCGACCGGTTCACCCCTCCCCCGCCGCACCGGCCGGCCGACCGGCTGCTGTTCGGTACGGCGGTCGCCGGCTGCCTGCTGCTCGTCGCCGGCATCCTGGCCGGGGTGGAGATCGGCGTGGCCGCCGCCGTCGCCGCCGGGCTGGTGGTGGCCGGCTTCGCGGTCCGGTCCCGGCGGACCCTGCGCCCGGCGCTGCTGCCCTGGCGGCTGCTGGTCTTCGTCACCGGCCTGTTCCTGGTGGTGCAGACCCTCGGCCGGCACGGGCTGGACGACCTGGTGTCCGTGCTGCTCGGCGACGCCGGTGGCACGGCGGGGGCGCTGCGCGCCGGGGGCACCGGGGCGCTGCTGGCCAACCTGGTCAACAACCTGCCCGCCTACCTGGCCGGCGAGGCGGTGCTGCCACCCGGTGACGGGACCCGGCTGCTGGCGCTGCTGATCGGCACCAACGTGGGCCCGCTGGCGGTGCCGTGGGCGTCGCTGGCGACCCTGCTGTGGTACGAGCGGTGCCGGGCCGCGGGGGTGACCGTGCCGCTGCGCCGGTTCGTGGCGACCAGCGCGGTGGTCGCGGTGCTCGGCACCCTCACCGCGGTGCTCGCCCTGCTGGTCGCCGGCTGACCCGGCGGCCCGTGGCCCGGCCGGCCGTTCAGATCCCCATCTCGGCCTCGTACGCCGAGCGCAGCCGGGCGCGGGCGGCCGGGGCCAGGCAGACGTGCCAGGCGGGCCCCTCGTCGATGACGTTCAGCTCCCCGGCGGCCTGCCGGGCCAGCAGGATCTCGGCCAGCACGTCCCGCGCGCCGAACCGGGCGTACCAGGCCAGTTCCACGTCCACCGCCCAGCCGAGGCAGTGACCGCTGGGCAGCATGGCCGGCCGGCCGAGCCGGCGCAGCCGGTACTGGTGTTCGGTGCTGTGGGCCAGGCTGGTCACCCACAGCGGCGGGGTGCCGGACGGGGCGGACCGGGCGAACTCCCGGGCCAGGTCGTTGAGGAGCGCGACGACCTCCCGGCGGGTCCGGCGGAACGGCACCCCGGCGGTGGGCGGGGCCGCTTCCGGCCGTAGCCGGCCCCGGACGGCGTGCACGCCCCGGCCCAGGACGCCTGCCGGCTGTTCCCGGTAGCGGAAGCCGAGCAGGCCACGGCGACGCAGCCATTCCAGGTCGATCAGGTCGGGGTGCGTGTCGACCTGCTCGTCGGTCGCCAGGACCGTCGTGTCCCGCCACCACATCAGGTCGATGCGGGAGAGCAGGTAGATCCGGACCAGGGCGGTCAGGTCGGGGCCCGGGTCGGGCCGGTCGGGCTGGTGCCGGGCCAGTTCCAGCAGCAGGGTCTCCCGGGCGCCCAGCACCCCCTGCTCGGTGGCGTCGAGCACGTCCGCGACGGCCGGCTCGCGCAGCCGCTGGTCGAGCAGCACCTGACGGGCGGCGGTGCCGGCGGTCCCGGCGAGCGCGCCCACCTCGACCAGCAACTCGGCGACCGCCTGCCGGTAGGCGTCGAGGTCGGGGGCGGCCGGCCGCACGGAACGGGCCGGTACGGGCGTCCGCCGGGCCGGGGCGGGCGGGGTGACGCCGGGCTGGGGGCCGGGGCTTCGGCTGGGCACGCGCATGGTCGGTCCTCTCCCGGTGCGACACGGTGCGGATGAACCTGAGGGCACCGTAACCGTGGCGAACCGGTGGAGAACGAGCATTCCTCCCATGCCCCTCGAAGGGCGACACGCGGCCGGCGGTGCCGCCCGGTCCCGCGCCGGCCTGGGCCGGTGCGGGACCGCGACCGGGCCGCCCGTCGACGCGCGACGGGCGGCCCGGGCGGGCGGGTCAGCGTACGGTGCAGGCCGTCCCGTTCACCGCGAACCCGGACGGGGTCGCGTTGGTGCCGCTGTAGGTGGCGTTGAAGCCGAGGTTGACCGAGCCGCCCGGCGCGACCGCGCCGTTGTAGCTCTCGTTGGTCACCGTCACCTCGCTGCCGCTCTGGCTGAACCGACCCGACCAGCCCTGGCTGATCTGCTGGTCACCGGTGAACCGGAAGGTCAACCGCCACGACGACCAGGCCGCCGTGCCGGTGTTGGCAAGCGTGACGCTGCCGGTGAAGCCGGTGCTCCAACTGTTCGCCGAGTAGGTCACCGCACAGCCGCCGGCCGGGGGCGGCGTGGTGGTCGGCGGCGGGGGCGTGGTGGTCGGCGGCGGCAGGGTCGGCGTCGGGGTGGTCGTCGGCGTCGTGGTCGGGGTCACCGTCGGCGTCGGCGTCGGGTTCGGGCCGGTGCCGGTGCCGGCCTGCTCGGCCGCCCAGTGCACCAGCCAGGCCAACGCCGAGTTCCAGTTGATCGCCACCTCGTTGACCGAGTACGCCCCGATGTCGTCGACGAAGCACTTCTGCGGCTTGCAGCCACCGAGCTGGGCCTGTACGACCGGGTCCTGCAACTCGCTGTTCGGGCCGCCGGAGAGCGCGCCGGGCGGTGCGATGGGCAGCGAACCGTCGTTCTGGTTGGCCCAGAACCGGTGGTGCACGTTGCGTACCGGCTTGTCCCCGTAGCCGGCCACGTAGGACTGGTTGAGCGGGTTACGGCCGAGCAGGTAGTCGTAGGCGGCGAAGGCCCCGTTGCGGTACCGCGCCGTGCCGGTCAGGTCGAAGGCGACGGCGAGCACGTTGGCGTTGTTGGCGACCGCACCGTTGGAACCCCAGTAGTACGTGCCGTTGCCGCTACCCGGGGCCGGATAGCCCTGGTTGGCGATCTGGGCGAGCATCCGGTCGGCGAAGGAGACGATCGCCGAGCGGATCGCGCTCACGTCGCCGCTGGGCAGGCCGGTCGGCACCAGCGCCAGGGTGGTGTCACCCAGCCCGGCGGTCCAGCTCCAGTCGTACGCGCCCCGGGTGAAGCTCGCGCCCCGGGCGTGCGGGGAGCCGCTCAGGTCGTTGCGGTAGCCGGTCGTGCCGGTGGTGGCGTACAGCTCCGCCGCCGCCCAGTAGAACTCGTCGGTGACGGTATTGTCCTCGTACGCGCCGCCGCCGGTGTTGTCGGTGGCGGGGGCGAGCCGGTTCGGGTTGGCCTTCGCCGCGGCGTACGCCTTCTCGGCGGCGGCCAGGGCCCGGGAGGCGAAGGAGGCGTCGAACGGCCTCCACAGCCGGGACGCCTGGGCAGCCACCGCCGCCATGTTGAGCGTGGCGGCGGTGCTCACCGGGGAGAGCAGCCGCGCCTCGCTGTCCAGCTCGGGGCGGGTGGGCAGGGCGGTCCAGTTCTGGTCGTGGATCTTGTGGTGGACCATGCCGGCGTTGGTCCGGCCGTCCGGCACCTGCATCTTGAGCAGGAACTCCAACTCCCAGCGGGCCTCGTCGAGCACGTCCGGCACCCCGTTGGACCGCTCGGGGATGGCCAGCGTGCCGTCGGCGACGGCGGACTTGTCCGCCCCGGTCACGTACAGCGTGCGCTCGTAGATGTTCTGCAGCTGCCAGGTGGCCAGGCCGCCGTTGACCACGTACTTGCCCTGGTCACCGGCGTCGTACCAGCCGCCGCGCACGTCCAGGGTGTAACCGCAGGAGGTGCGGCACGGCACGTTGTTGTCCCCCCGGTTGGGGGCGACGTTGACGTGCCCGGCCGGGCGGGCGTAGCGGGAACCGACGTACTGGGCGTCGATCGGGGTACCGCTGCGCTGGTGGTAGAAGAACGCCAGCGAGTCGCCGCGCAGCCGGCGTACCGGATCGGCGGAGATGTCGAACGGGTAGCTGTTGCTGCCGCCGACCGACAGCACGTAGCCGGTGCCGGGGGTGTCGTAAACCGAGAAGTCCGCGATGTGCACCGGGTCGCCGGAGAGCGTGTCGGTGCCCCGTACCGTGGTCTGCCCGGAGGCCACCGTGGCACCGCCGGCGTTGCGCAGCGTCCAGCCGAGCGGGGAGGTCGCGGAGTTCACGACGGTGGCCTGCTTGGGCAGCCCCGGCACGTAGGCGACCTGGTTGACCTTGACCGGTGAGCCGGGGTCGGGGGCGGCGGAGGCGAGCTGCGGCACGGCCGCGAGCCCGCCGAGGGCGAGCAGGGCGGCAGCCGCGAGCGCGACCGGACGCCGTCGGGGATGCTGGGGCATGGGGCCTCTTCCGGTGGTGATGGCAGTGACCATCCGACCGGGCTCCAGCGCAGCAGTGATCCGCCGGGCGGTCGGACAGACCGTCGACGGGAGCGCTGCGCCCACCATAGACCACCGTCAGTCCGCCGGGAAGTCACCGCCCAGCGGCTGGACGGTCCGGGTGTCACCGTCGTAGCTGCGCGCCGCCACCAGGCGACCCACCGGCCGCTCCCCGCCGACCAGGGCGCGGGCGAGCCGCCGGTCGCGGTCGCGGAAGCGCAGCGCGAGGCTCAGGTGCGGCACCCAGTTCCCCGGGGCGTGCCAGGGCCGCTGCCCGTCCGCGCCGTCCAGCGCCGCCCAGACGGCGTCGTGCAGGGCGGTCAGCGCCGTACCCGGCCGGACCAGCCAGACCAGCGGGGCGCTGCCGTCGAGCACCGTCACCCGGTCCAGGGCGACCGGCAGCGGCAACGCGGTGACGAACAGGGCGGCGAGCCGGTCGGCCGCGCCGGGCGGGAACGCCTCGACGGCGGCCAGCGTCAGGTGCGGCCGATTCGTCGGGTGGCCGTGCCGGGCCAGGCTGGGCAGCCCCGCCGCGGACAGCCGGTCCCAGGCGGCCCGCACCGTCCGCTCCAGCGCCGGGCAGCAGAGCAGTTCCACCGTACGCACGCCCGTCAGGCTAGCCGGCGGACGGGCGCGGCTGTGCCGGTCGGCACGGTGGGGCCGGTCGGCGACGCGGCCCCACCGGGGTGATGGAAAACTTTGCCCATGAGTTCCGCACCCACACCGACCGACCTCTCCGCGCCCGACGACTCCGACGGCGGGCCCGCCTTCGTGGATCTCGGACTGCGTGCCGAGTTGCTGGGCGCCCTCGCCGCGCTCGGCTACGAGGAGCCGACCCCGATCCAGCGGGAGGCGATCCCCCTGCTGTTGTCGGGGCGGGACCTGCTCGGGCAGGCGGCCACCGGTACGGGCAAGACCGCCGCGTTCGCCCTGCCGCTGTTGCAGCGGATGCCTGAGGACCGTCAGGGCGGCGACCCGGTGTCGCTGGTGCTGGTGCCCACCCGGGAACTGGCCGTGCAGGTCTCCGAGGCGTTCCACAGGTACGGCAAGGATCTCGGTGCCCGGGTGCTGCCGATCTACGGCGGCCAGCCGATCGGCCGCCAGCTGCGCGCCCTGGACCTGGGCGTGGACGTGGTGGTGGCGACCCCGGGCCGGGCGCTGGACCACATCGCCCGGGGCACCCTGCGGCTGGGTTCGCTGGCCACGGTGGTGCTGGACGAGGCCGACGAGATGCTCGACATGGGCTTCGCCGAGGACATCGAGGCGATCCTGGAGCACGCGCCCGCGCAGCGGCAGACGGTGCTCTTCTCGGCCACCATGCCGGCCCGGATCGACGGGCTGGCCCGCCAGCACCTGACCGACCCGGAGCGCATCCAGATCGGGCGGGAGCAGCCGGTGGCCGGCGAGGCCCCCCGGGTACGGCAGAGCGCCTACATCGTCACCCGGGCGCACAAGCCGGCGCTGCTGGGCCGGGTGCTGGACGTGGAGTCCCCGACGGCGGCGATCGTCTTCTGCCGCAGCCGGGAGGAGGTCGACCGGCTCACCGAGACGATGAACGGGCGGGGCTACCGGGCCGAGGCGCTGCACGGCGGGATGAGCCAGGAGCAGCGGGACCGGGTGATGGGGCGGCTGCGCGCCGGCACCGCAGACCTGCTGGTGGCCACTGACGTGGCGGCCCGGGGGCTGGACGTCGAGCAGCTCACCCACGTGGTCAACTACGACGTGCCGTCCGCGCCGGAGTCGTACGTGCACCGGATCGGCCGGGTGGGCCGGGCCGGCCGGGAGGGGGTGGCGATCACCCTGGCCGAGCCCCGGGAGCACCGGATGCTCAAGACCATCGAGCGGGTCACCGGCCAGCGGATCACCATCGACAAGATCCCGACGGTGGCCGACCTGCGCACCCGGCGGCTGGCGCTGACCCAGGCGGCGCTGCGGGAGAGCCTGCTGGAGGACGACCTGGACCCGTTCCGGGTGATCGTCGAGTCGCTGTCGGACGAGTTCGACCTGATGGAGGTGGCGCTGGCGGCGGTCAAGCTGGCCCACGAGGCGGCCCTGCCGGGCTCCGACGACGAGGAGGAGATCCCGCAGGTGGCGGTCCGCCCGCCCCGGGAGCCCCGCTCCGGGTTCGACGGCCGGGGCGGGGATCGGCGCGGCGGCCGGCCCCGCACGGGCGGCACCGCGCAGGTCTTCATCGGCCTGGGCCGCCGGGCCGGGGTCCGCCCGCAGGACCTGGTCGGCGCGATCACCGGGGAGACCCGGGTGAGCGGCCGGGACATCGGCTCGATCGAGATCGCCGACCGGTTCTCGCTGGTGGAGGTGCCGCAGGGCGTCGCCGACGAGGTGATCGCCGGGCTGCGCAACAGCACCATCAAGGGCCGCAAGGCGACCGTGCGGCGCGACCGCGGCGGCGACGGGCGCTGACCCGGACGCGACACCGGCCCGCCTCCCCGTGCGGGGTGCGGGCCGGTCGCGGCGGCTCAGAGCGGATACGGCCCGAACCGGCCCCAGGCGACGAACGCCGCCAGGACCAGCAGCACCACGGTCATCACGGTGCCGGGGTGTTCCCTGGCCCGGACGTGCACCACGATCGCGCCGGCCATCACGATGACCAGCCCGACGGCGGCCAGCGGGGTGAGCACCGTGGCGATGCCGGCGAGGCCGGGCAGGACCAGCCCCAGCGCGGCCAGCAACTCGGCCGCGCCGAGCGCCTTGACCTGGAGGGGCGGGACGTTCCTCACCCACCCCATCCGGTCGAGCAGCTTCTCCTTGGGTTGGGTGAGCTTGGTCAGTCCCGCGCCGGCGAAGATCGCGGCGAGCAGGATCTGCACGATCCAGAGGAACACGTTCACGGGAGGTCGCCTCCGAGGGGTGCCACCGGACGGTGGCGGATGCGGGAAACGGGAGGGGTCCAGGCTACGGCCCGCAGCGGCCCCCGACGCCGGGTGGAACGTCGGGGGCCGTGCGGTCGGTTCCGGTCAGGCGGCGCCGACCGGTCGACCGCCGAGCGTGTCCGCGTCGATCTCGGCCGGGCGCAACGCCAGGGCGAGCACGTCGGCCACGTCGGCCAGGGTGTGCACGGTCAGCGCCTCACGCACCTCGGTGGGCAGGTCGTCGAGGTCCGGCTCGTTGCGGGCCGGGATGATCACCTCGGTCAGGCCGGCCCGGTGCGCGGCGAGCAGCTTCTGCTTCACCCCGCCGATGGGCAGCACCCGCCCGGACAGCGTGACCTCGCCGGTCATCCCGAACTCGGGCCGTACCGGCCGGCCGGTCACCAGGGACGCCAGCGCGGTGACCATGGTGATGCCGGCGCTGGGGCCGTCCTTGGGCACCGCACCCGCCGGCACGTGCAGGTGGATCCGGCGTCCGGCCAGGACGTTCGGGTCGAGGCCGTACCGCCGCCCGTTGGCGCGCAGGTAGGACAGCGCGATGTGGGCGGACTCCTTCATCACGTCGCCGAGCTGCCCGGTGAGGGTCAGCCCCGGCTCACCGTCCATGCTGGTGGCCTCGATGAAGAGCACGTCGCCGCCGGCGCCGGTGACGGCCAGGCCGGTGGCCACGCCGGGCACCGCCGTCCGCTCGGCCGACTCCGGGGTGAACCTCGGTCGGCCCAGGTAGCGGGCCAGGGTGTCGGTGTCGACCCGGACCGGGGCCGGGTCGGTGGCCAGGGCCACGGCGACCTTGCGCAGGATCTTCGCCAGGGCCCGTTCGAGCTGCCGGACGCCCGCCTCCCGGGTGTGCTCACCGGCGATCATCGCCAGCACCCCGTCGGTGACCGTCACCTCGTCGGCGGTCAGGCCGGCCCGCTGGAGCTGCCGGGGCAGCAGGTGGTCGCGGGCGATGGCGACCTTCTCGTCCTCGGTGTACCCGTCCAGGGTGACCAGTTCCATCCGGTCCAGCAGCGGGCCGGGGATGGTCTCCACCACGTTGGCGGTGGCCAGGAAGAGCACGTCGGACAGATCGAGGTCGACTTCGAGGTAGTGGTCGCGGAAGGTGTGGTTCTGGGCCGGGTCGAGCACCTCCAGCAGGGCGGCGGCCGGGTCACCGGCGTAGCCGACGGCGAGCTTGTCCACCTCGTCGAGGAGCACCACAGGGTTCATCGAACCGGACTCGCGCAGCGCGCGGACGATCCGGCCGGGCAGCGCGCCGACGTAGGTGCGGCGGTGCCCACGGATCTCGGCCTCGTCGCGGACGCCGCCGAGGGAGACCCGGACGAAGTTGCGGCCCAGCGCCCGGGCCACCGACTCGCCGAGGCTGGTCTTGCCGACGCCGGGCGGGCCGGCGAGGGCCAGCACCGCGCCGGAGCCGCGTCCGCCGACCACCCCGAGGTCGCGCTCGGCGCGCCGGTTGCGCACCGCGAGGTACTCCAGGATGCGGTCCTTGACGTCGGCCAGGCCGGCGTGGTCGGCGTCGAGCACCGCCCGTGCCGCCGTCAGGTCGGTGTCGTCCTCGGTACGCGTGCTCCACGGCATCTCCAGCACCGTGTCCAGCCAGGTCCTGATCCAGCCCGCCTCGGGTGAGGCGTCGCTGGCCCGCTCCAGCTTGCCGACCTCGCGCAGCGCCGCCTCGCGGACCTTGTCCGGCAGGTCGGCGGACTCCACCCGGGAGCGGTAGTCGGCGGAGCCGTCCGGCTCGTCCTCGCCGAGTTCCTTGCGGATCGCGGCGAGCTGCTGGCGGAGCAGGAACTCCCGCTGGGACTTCTCCAGCCCCTCCCGGACGTCGCTGTTGATCTGCTCGGTGACCTCCTGCTCGGCCAGGTGGTCCTTCACCCAGCCGACGAGCAGTTCCAGCCGGGCGGTTACATCAGGCGCGGCGAGCAGCTCGGTCTTCTGCGCCAGGCTGAGCCACGGCGCGTAGCCGGCGGCGTCGGCCAGTTCGGACAGGTCGGTCATCCGCTCCATCGCGTCGATGACCTGCCAGGCACCCCGCTGTTGAAGCACGGAGGTCATCAGGGCGCGGTACTCGCGGGCCAGGTCGCGGGCGCGGCCGGCGGGAGCGGGTTCGTCGAGGCGGGTGGCCTCCACCCAGAGGGCCGCGCCGGGTCCGGGGACGCCGGAGCCGATCCGGGCGCGGGCGAGGCCACGCACCACGGCGGCGGGTTCACCGTCGGGAAGGCGGCCCACCTTCTCGATGGTGGCGACCGTGCCGACGGGGCCGTACTCGCCGTCGATGCGGGGGACGGCGAGCAGTGTCTTGTCGCCGCTGGCCCGGGCGGCGTCGACGGCGGCCTGGGTGGTCGGGTCGAGGGTCACCGGGATGACCATGCCGGGCAGCAGGACGACGTCGGTCAGGGGAAGTACCGGAAGGGTTGCCATCGGACACCTGCCATCACTTGAGGTTGAGCGTGTCTCACTCAAGTCACAAACCGTGCCCCGTGTTCCAACCTGTGACCCAGGACACATTCCAGCCGCACCGCCGCCGCCGCCAGCATTGGCCGTACCCGGATTTCCCAGGATTGGCGCGACCCGCCAAATGAAAGAGAGGCATATTGTTGCGGATTTGCCGTCAGATACGTCAAACTCTTAGCACACCCCGATCACCACAGGGAGTAATGGCGATGGCAAGGAAAGTAATCACCGTTCTGACCGACGACCTCGACGGCGGAAAGGCCGATCGGACCGTCGAGTTCAGCCTGGATGGGGCGGCGTACACCATCGACCTCTCCGACGAGAACGCGGGGGTGCTGCGCAAGGCGCTCGACGCCTACATCACCGCTGGCCGTCGAATGGGCCGAGGTGCCGTCGAAGCCGGTCGCCCGGCCCGCCGCCCCGCCCGGCCCGGCGTCTCGGGAATGGACCGCGAGCAGAACCGCGCCATCCGGGAATGGGCGACCAAGAACGGACACGAAATCTCCGAGCGCGGGCGCATCCCGGTCTCGGTCGTGGAGGCGTGGAAGAACCGCTGACGGCGGGCCGGACCACGAACGGACACGCCGGGGTCACGCTGGGATATCAGCGTGACCCCGGCGTTTTCGTCCGTGTCCACACTTTCCACCCGGCGACCCCGCACCGAAAACGTCCGCCGGTACGCTGCCCGCCCGCCGGACGTGCCCGGCGGACACGGAACTGCGGGCCACCCCGGAGGTTCCCGGGATGGCCCGCAGTCGTCGCCGGTCGGGTCAGTTGACCCGGATGCGCACCACGTCGAAGGCGGGGGTCTGGTTGGCCCGCTCCATCATCGGCACCCGGTGCGAGCCGTCACCGGCCCAGACCGCGCACTGCGCCGTACCCGACTGCGGCAGGCCCGGGATCTGGATGGTCACGTCGTCGGCCTGGTTGCCGCCCTTGCCGTCCTCGGTGGCCACGAAGAACGCCGGCACGTCCTGCGGGTTCGAGGGCGCCTGGTTGGTGTTCTGGAGCATCCGGCAGGCGGTGTGGAAGTGACCGCGGGTCAGGCCCTGACCGTTGAGCACCGAACTCTCCAGGTAGTAGCCGCCCTGGCCGGCAGCCAGGAACCGGTCACGGACCAGGTTTCGGGTGGAGACCTTCAGGGTGAAGGCCTGGTTGCGCCGCACCTGGTTGGGGAACTGGGTGATCAGCAGCGACGGGTTGTTGGCCGCCGCGCCCACCTCACCGAACGCGGTGCTGACGCACCGGTTGCCGTTCTGGAAGCCGTCGTGCGCCTGCAACCGGCTGTTGGCGCAGTCCTTCGCCAGCACGCCCAGGGCGTTGCCGTTGTTCCCGCCGTTGTTGTTCTGGCCGCCGTTGTTCCCGTTGTTGCCGCCGTTGTTGTTCTGGCCGCCGTTGTTGCCGTTCTGGCCACCGTTGTTGGCGGCCACCTGGCAGCCGGCGAGCTGCTCCAGGCCCTGCGGGCGCTGGGCGAAGCGACCGATCGCGGTGGCGATCCGGTTCAGCGCCGACCGGCGCTTGTCGGCCAGCGGGCCGAGGATGGCGTTGTCGATGAACGCCTGACCGTTGCGCCCCTCCGCCGCCAGCCGCCTGTTGGCGTCGTCGATCTGGGTCTTGAGCAGGGCGAGTTCCTTGTCCACCTCGGCCTTGGCCTGGGCCGGGATCTGCGGCAGCCGGGGGGTGACCTCCGGGCAGGCCACCGTCGAGGCGAGGGTGGTCACCGGCGCGTTGCCGGCCTTGACGGCCTGGCACTCGGCGACGGACATCTGCCCGTCACCCCAGTGGTTGCGGACCCACCTGCCGTTCTGCCAGGTCTGGGTGGTGCTGCCACGCCCGCTCGGCGAGGTTGCACCGGGGCTCGGTGCGACGCAGGCCGACGAGACGTTGCGGGTCTGCTGCCTCGGCTTGTCCCCGGCCGAGGAGATCTGGGTGACGGCGGCGATACCGCCGAAGACGACGAGCGCACCGACCGCCGCCAGCAGCCGCTTGCTCCGCGCGTTACCGGATGACCGGCGTGCCCCTGTGGACCTGCGCATCGAATTGCTCTCCTTCTCGATCCGGTACCTGACTCGCGCCCCCGACGAGGAGACCCTTTCCGGGCCGGTCACCCCCGCCGGAGACACTGCGACGTTCCGGTCGCACGTCGATGGCCGACGATGCCTTTCCGCACCGTCCGCCGCGTCGGGTGGCGCGGCTGGGAAGATCCTGTCCATTCCCGCTTAGGTACGGGCCGGCATCGGCGAAGGTTCAACGCGGATCGAGGAATCCCCGACCGTTTTCCGGGCGGGCCGCAATGTCACCAACCGTCGCCGGAAAATGACGGCGGGTCGTTCGGCGGCGGTCAGTCCCCGCAGAGGTGATCGAACGCGAACGGGGCGGCCAGCTCGTCGCGCCGGTCCCGCAGGGCGCGGATCTGCCGGCGCAGGTCATCCCGGTCGAGCAGGGCCGGTTCCTCGTGCTCCGCCCCGGCCAGCCGGTCGCCCACCGCCACCGCCGCGAGATCCTCGGCCAGCCGGCCCGGGTCCACCCCGCAGCGCAGCCGCGCCTCGTGCACCGTGACCCGCTCCACCAGGCACCGGCCGGGACGCACCTCGACCCAGCTCCATCCCTCGGCCGTCCCGTCGCGCCAGCACACGTGCAACCCGCGCACGATCGGGTCGCTGAGCCGCCGCGACACGTACGCCTCGACGGCCGCCGCCCGGGACAGCGCGCCGAGGTCGTTGACCGGCCCGGTACGCCCGTCCGGCAGCCGCCCGACGATGTCCCGGAAGCCCACCGGGGTGTCGTCCGACCCGTCCGGGGCGGCCCCGGCGGCGTAGGCGCGCGCGTCGATGACGTACGTGACGATGCGTCGGCCGTGCCCGGCGGCCCGCAGCGTCGGCGAGCCGATCCGCAGCACCGGCAGGCCCACGGCGGCGCACACCGCGGCGGCCATCCGCCCGGCCCGCTGCCCGGCCGACCCCGGGGGCGCGGTCGGGCCGACGGTCAGGGCGAACAGCGGCACACCGGTGTCGGCCGCGCAGACGACGTGGTCGAACTCCTCGCGCAGGGCGGAACTCCACTGGTGCCCGGTGACCCCGGCCGGCCGGCGCGTCACCAGGTCACCGAGCCGGCGGGCGGCGTACACGGCCTGGCCGGCCCGGACGAACAGCGGCGCGGCACCGGCCGGGACCGGCCGCAGCCGGGCACCGTCGTCGGTGGCGGTACGCGTCATCGGAGGTCCGTCCGTGGCAGGCGAGGGTGACCGGCCGAGTCTAGGACGTCGACCGCGGTCACCGCCCCGCCGGTTCGGACGACGGACGCGGCACCAGGCGGTTGGTGCGCCCCGGGCGCGATCTCTACGCTCACGGGGTGCTGCACGACGGACCGGCCCCGGAACTGTTGACCAAGCGGAGTCTCGTCACGGTCTCCCACGCCATCGAGCGGTCGGCGCTGGCCACCGCCGAGGACGGCCCGCTGGTGGTGATCGCCCTGTTCCAGCGGATGCCGTACTTCCTGCGGGAGCGGGAACGCTACGCCCGGATCGCGGCGGGTGCGGCGGTCACCGTCGTCGGGCTGGTCGGGCAGCCACCGCCGGAGGTGCCCGCCGGGGCGTACCCGGTGACGCTCGACGACACCGAGGAGCTGGCCCGGGAGTGGAGCGTGGTGGCGCTGACCCCCCGGTTCGGGGCGAGCCTGGTGGCCCGGGACCGCCGGGAGGCGGTGCCGGCCGACACGTTGGAGCAGGGGCGGCTCTTCGCCGGCCGCTGGGGGTTCCGCCGCGACGAGGCGCTGCACGAGGTGATCCGGCTGCGCACCCAGCTCGGCGACCGGCTACCCCCGGCCGCACTGACCGCGATCGACCAGGTGCTGCACCGGGTGCGGGACCTGCCGGCGACCCCCGGGGAGAGCCGGGCCGAGGCGGCGTTACGGCTGATGGCCGAGCGCGCCGAACGCGCCCACCGCAGCGGTCCGGGCCGGCACGCCGAGCCGGTGGACGGCCCGCCGGGGCTGGTGGACGAGCCGACGTTGCGCCGCTGGACCGGGATGGACGGGGTGACCGCCGCCGGCACCCTGCCGGTGGCCCTGATCGGGGTACGCGTCGGTGAGCCGGCCGGCGCACCGGAACGGTTCGGACGCCGCAGCGCGGCACGCGAGGCACAGGCCGTGATCGCCGCGCTGACCGCCCCGCTGCGCCCGGTCGACCGGGCCGTCCGCCTCACCCCCGACGAGTACCTGCTGGTGCTGCCGGCGTTGACCCGGGAGGAGGCGTTGGCGGTGGCCGGTCAGGTGCACGACTGCGTCGCCGGGCTGGCCCGGTCGTACCCGTTCGTGTCCTTCGCGGTGCACACGGCGGTCACCGTGACCGACCGGCGGCCGTTGCCGGTGGCCGAGGTGCGGCACGCCGTCGAGTGGGCGGCCCGGGAGGGTGTGCCGGTGGCCACCGTGGCCCGGGAGACCGTCGCCAGCGCCGCCCACTGAGGACGGGGAGGACGACGTGCGGGTGGTCTCGTTGGTGCCGTCGCTGACCGAGGCGGTGGCGGTGACCGTGCCGGAGCTGTTGGTCGGCGCGACCGACTGGTGCGTGCACCCGGCAGGGTTGGACGTGGCCCGGGTCGGCGGCAGCAAGTACCCCGACCTGGACCGGGTCCGGGCGCTGCGGCCGGACCTGGTGCTGCTCAACGTGGAGGAGAACCGCCGCGTCGACGCGGACGCGCTCACCGCGGCCGGGGTGCCGGTGCTGGTCACCTACCCCCGGACCGTGCCGCAGGCCCTCGACGAGCTGGCCGGGGTGCTCGCCGCGCTCGGGGTCACCGGGGAGCCCGGCTGGCTGACCGACGCCCGCCGGGCCTGGGCCGCGCCCGCCGTCCCCGACGGCCCCCGGCGGGCCGTGGTGCCGGTGTGGCGGCGGCCGTGGGTGGTGCTCGGCGGGGACACCTTCGCCGGGGACGTGCTGCGCCGGCTCGGCGTGGTCAACGTGTACGACGACGACCCGGACCGCTATCCGCGTCCCGACCTCGACGCGCTGCGGGCCCGCCGGCCCGACCTGGTGGTCCTCCCCGACGAGCCCTACGCGTTCACCGCCGACGACGGGCCGGACGCCTTTCCCGGCGTCCCCTGCGCGCTGGTCTCCGGCCGCCACCTCACCTGGTACGGCCCGTCGCTGGCCGAGGCACCGGGCCTGCTCGCCGCCCAACTGGCCGCCCCGGTCTGACCGCCTGCCCCGGCGGGCCGGGTGCGGGTCAGGCCACCGGGGTGATCCCCCGCTCGGTCAGTCCGGCGTCGTCCACGTCGTACCCGATGGTGCTGGTGACCTGGACCACCCCGCTGACCTGGCCGGCGAGTTTCTCCGCCAGCTCTGCGGCGGTCCGCCGGTCCAGCCGGCCGTCCAACCGCACCGCGCCGTCGCGGACCTGCACGGTGACCAGCCCGTCCCGCACGGCCAGCACCCGGCGCAGCACCTCCTGCACCACGTCCTCGCGGATCTCGGCGTCGGTGCGCAGGTGCACCCGCAGCAGGTCGCTGCGGGTGACGATGCCGACCAGCCGGCCCAGGTCGTCCAGGACGGGCAGCCGCTTGACCGCCTCCCGGTCCATCAGCCGGGCCGCCGCCGGCAGCGACGCCCCCGGGTGGGTGGTGACGGCCGGCGCGGTCATCAGCTCCCTCGCCAGCAGCGCCCCGGCCTTCTCCCGGGACACCCGACGTCGCCGCCCGGTGAACACCCGACGCTCCTCCTGCGCCCCGGAGTGCTCCACCTTGTGCAGCAGGTCCGCCTCGGACACCACCCCCAGCACCCGACGGAAGTCGTCCACCACAGGCACCGCGCTGACGCCCCGGCGGATCAGCATGTCGACGATCACCCGGTACGGGGTCTCCTCCCCCACCGTGGCGACCTCCCGGGTCATCACGTCGTCCACCTGCCACGTCCTCATCACGACCTCCTAGCCCGGTTCTCCCGTCCGACGCTAGGGCCGCGCCGACCGGCCGGGGCAGGGGCGGGTGGACCGGTCACCCGGAGGTCGAAGGTCCCGTCCGGACGCCCGCACCAGGGGACTTAGGTCCCGCCCCGGCACGGACCGGTCGGCCCTGCCGGGACCGCGCCGACCGGCGTGGAATGTAACTGCCACCGGGAAGTGCGGTGCCAGGCAGAGAAGGGACGTGGAGACCATGACCGCGACGATCGAGCGGAACACCACCGCCAGGACCATCGCACCGGTGGCCGGAACCGAGACCACCCGCCAGCGGGCCGCCCGGTTCGTCTGGGCCGGAACCCGGCTGGCCCTCGGCTGGATCTTCCTCTGGGCGTTCCTGGACAAGCTGTTCGGTCTCGGCCACGAGACCGCGGCGAAGAACGCCTGGATCAACGGCGGCAGCCCGACCAAGGGGTTCCTCGCCTTCGGCGCGAAGGGTCCGTTCCAGGGGCTCTACCAGGACATCGCCGGGGCGGCCTGGGCGGACTGGCTGTTCATGATCGGTCTGGCCGGGATCGGGGTGGCCCTGCTGCTCGGCATCGGGATGCGGATCGCCGCCGTCGCCGGTGGCCTGCTCATGGTGCTGATGTGGACCGCCGTCCTGCCTCCGGAGAACAACCCCTTCATGGACGACCACCTGATCTACGCCGCGGTGCTGGCCGGCCTCGCCCTGGTCGGCGCGGGGAACACCCTCGGCCTCGGCCGGGTCTGGGCCACCCTCCCGCTGGTCCGCCGGTTCGGCTGGCTCAGGTGACAGGTCCCACCCGCCCGGGTGGTCGACCGAACGGCAGGGGCGCCACCGCCACGGTGGCGCCCCTGCCGCGTCTGCGTCCGGTCCCGCGCGGGCGGGACACGTGCGCGGCGGCTCCGGCGGGCAGGGTCCCGCGACGCGGGCCCGGTCGGCGGGGCCCACGGCAGCCGGGGTGCCGCGATCGGGCAGGATCGACAGCGTCCGGACGACCGGGTGACGACAGAGGAGAACAGCAGATGAACACGCCCCAGGCAGGCAAGCCGGAGATCGGCCCGATCGAGGGTGCGGCCCCGGCCGACCTGGTGATCGAGGACATCACCGTCGGGGAGGGCCCGGAGGCGCGTCCCGGCCAGCTCGCCAACGTGCACTACGTGGGGGTGTCCCACTCCACCGGCCGTGAGTTCGACGCGTCCTGGAACCGGGGCGAGGCGTTCGAGTTCCCGCTCGGCGGCGGTCAGGTCATCGCCGGCTGGGACCAGGGCGTGGTGGGGATGAAGGTCGGCGGTCGCCGCCGGCTCACCATCCCGCCGCACCTGGGTTACGGCAGCCGGGGCGCGGGCGGCGTGATCAAGCCGAACGAGACCCTGGTCTTCGTCGTCGACCTGCTCGGCGTGCGCTGACGTCGCTCGGGGTCGCCGGCACCGCCCGGCGGCCCCACCGCCGGGGCTCCGTGGCCCGGCCTCGGTCGCCGGACTCCAGCGCGGCTCCGGTCGCCGGACTCTCCGGTGCTGCGACGGGTCGCCGGGGCCTGCCGTCAGGCGCAGGCGGCCAGCGGGCGGGAAACGGTCTCGACCGGGGCGTCGCCGTGCCGGACGGCGATGACGCGGTGCAGGCCACCGACCCGCAGCACCCGGGCGACCACCGGATCGGGGTCGACCACCACCAGTTCGCCACCCCGGGCCCGGACCCTGAGGTGGGCGGCGACCAGCGCCCGCACCCCGGCGGCGGAGAGCACCTGGACCCCGGAGAGGTCGAGCCGGAGCAGCGGGCGGGCCGGCGCGGCCCAGAGGGCGGCCCGGAACGCGCCCACGGTGGCGATGTCGATCTCACCGACCGCGCGCACCTCGACCACGTCGTCGGCCACCCGCAGCCGCACGTGGAACCGGTCCTCTTCCTGCGTCATGCCCCGAATCTAGCCCCCACCTCTGACGTTTCCGCCCTGCCCAGGGCGGGTTTCGGGGTAGTCCCAGGGTCGCCCCGGAGCCGACCCCTAGTCCTTCTCAGGGTGGAGCGGGACGGGCACGACCGGCCGTCGGGACGGCCGGTCGTGCCCGTGCGGTCGGGTGCGGTCAGCCGCCGCTGGCCGACGGCGCGGGCGCCGGCGACGAGCCGCCGGCGACCGCTCCCGGATGCGGCGGGCTCGTGGCGGGTGCCGGCTTCAACCCCGGCGGTACGGGCAGCGCGCTGCCCCGGGCGAACTCGGTCCAGCTCGTGTTCCAGGCGGTCCAGCCGTTGCCGGGCCGCAGCGGCACCTCGGTGCCCTTCACGGTCACCAGGTCACCGACCTGGGTGATGCCCATCAGCCAGTCGGCGGCGGCCGAGGAGACGTTGGCGCAGCCGTGCGAGACGTTGGTGTAGCCCTGGTCCCCCTCCGACCAGGGTGCGGCGTGGATGAACTCGCCGCCCCAGGTGAGGCGCTGGGCGTCCTCGACGTCGACCACGTAGCCGCCGTCGGGCTCGCCCCGGGTGTCGAAGCGGGTCTGCTGGTGCTTCTCCATGATCACCATCTTGCCGCTGGAACTCGGGGTGCTCGGCTTGCCGAGGCTGACCGGGATCCGGCGGACCAGCTTGCCGTCCTGGAAGACCGACATCTGCTTGGTGGCGTTGTCGATGTCCAGGGCGACCTGCCGGCCGATCTTCGAGGTGGACCGCCGGTCGGCGTCACCGACGTACTCCTTGCCGATGGGCAGCCCCGCAAGCGCGGAGCGGACACTGATCGTCGTCCCGGTACGCCAGAAGTCGGGGGCCCGGTAGTAGACCTGGCTGCCGTCCTCCAGCCACGACCAGGTGCCCGGCTGGGGCGGATCGGTCTTCACGAACAATCGTCGCTGCACGGCCGCCCTGGCCTCTTTGGGCACGGCCGGTTCGAACGCGACCGTCACCGGCATCGCGGTGCCGTACGTCTGGTTCCCGGCGAAATAGAGCACGCTGGTCAGCGCCTGCCGGTTCGTATTCGTCGTGGCCGTCGTGAACGTGGTGCGCCCGACGGTCGTCCGGCCCGCGTCGCCGGTCGCGGTGACCTCCGCGGTGTAGGTCCGGCCGCTGCCCAGCGGGGCCGCCGGCACCCAACTCGACCCGTCCTCCCGCGGCTCCCCCGCCACGGCCCTGCCCTTGTCGTCGGTGAGCTTGACGCTGGTCACCCGGCCGTTGCTCACGGTGGCACCGACCTCCGCGCTGACCGGAACGTCCTTCGTCCGGTCGGCGGGGGTCACCGTCACCGTGGGGGCCGCCGCCGCGCCGGGTGCCGCCCCCGCCGCCGGCTTCCGCTCGGCGGTGCACCCGCCGAGGACCAACGGTGTGGCTGCGATGGTCACCGCCATTAGCGTCAATCGCCGCCTCACGTCCATATTCCGTCCCCCGTTTCCAGTCCCCTTGGCCACATTCTGTACAGCGTTTCTCGGGCCGGGTCGGGCTTTCCGGGGAACCGGGCGGGCGACGCCGGGCTTATCGACCCCGGCGGGCCGTGGGGGGCCACGGTGCCGCCGATGTCCGGGATCGGCCGTGCCGGGACACCCCGGGCGGTCAGTCCCAGTCCTGGTCGCCGTGGTTGCGGTGCCACCGCCCACCGACCGGCGGGGTGTCCAGCCGCAGGGCCGCCACCGCGTTGCCGGCCAGGTCGTTGTCCTCGACCCGGCAGTCGACACAACTGCCCCGGGAAGTGATCCACATCCCGTGGGTCTGGGTACGGTCGTCGTGGTTGTCCCAGATCCGGTTGCCGCGCACCGTCGCCGAGTCGAACGCCGCGTTGATCGCGATACCGGCCCGGGTCGGCGGCGCGGCCGGCAGCTCGTACGCGGTGCCCGGCAGCGGAGTGTCCCCGCTCCACCCGCTGTAGGCGTCGGGACGTACCGGGGCGAGGTGCAGTTCGGTGGCGGTGTTCGTGGTGACCACCGCAACCCGCCGGCCGACCCGCAGCACCTTGCCCCGGTGGCTGTCCTGCGCCCAGGTCGCCGAGCGGTCGACCAGGGACCGTTCGCTGTAGCGGACCGACTCGCCGCCACCGTGGCACGCCTCGGCACACCGCCGGCCGTTGTTGCGGATGCGGTTGTCGAGCACCATCGCGTCGGTCATCGGACGGTCCACCCGGATGGCGTCCAGGCCGTTGCCCCAGAACTCGTTGCTCTCCACCACCACGTCCTGCGCCGGATGCGGATAGTCCCGGCCCAGGTCGTGCTGGTGGTAGCCGTAGCCGCCGTTGCCGCTGATCCGGTTGCCCCGCACCGTGTACGGGCCCGGGGTGTTGCCCATGCTGATCCCGTCGCCCACGTTGCCGTCGATGACGCAGTCGGTGAGCAGGCCACCCCGGCCGGCGACCCCGGAGGTGCCGTTGCCCGACACGTCGTAACCGGCCTCCAGGTTGCCGGTCATCGTGCAGCCGGTGACGATCAGGCCGTCAGCCCCCCAGTCCGAGATGCCGAACCGGTTGCCCTGGCTGTGGCAGCCGACGATCCGGTAACCGCGCGGCGGCGTCCAGTAGTCCTTCTGGAGTTCCAGGAAGATGCCGTTGGTGCCGTTGGCCAGGGCCGTGCAGTTGGCGATGGTGAGCCGCTCCATGTCGCCCCAGCCGCCGATGCCGATCCCGATGCCCGCGCCGCCCATCTGCTCGCCGTTGTCCAGCCGGCCGCAGCCGACCACCACCACCCCCTCGACCAGGGTGTCCTGGAGGAAGTCGCAACCCAGGCCGCTGGCCGCCGTGTGGTGGATGTAGAGGTTGCGAAACACCCCGCGCACCACGTACTGCAACCCGAGGCCCTTGGCCAGGTAGTTGTACTCGGCCATGGCCACCCCGGAGCCGTCGATCTCGAAGTCGGCGAAGGTGCAGTCGGCGATGTGCCGGTCCCGGTCCGCGCCGTGCTGGAGCACCGTCCAGAACGCCAGCGGCGTCGGGTCGCTGCGGTTGCCCTCGTTGCTGAGCAGGAACCGGGTGGCGGCCGGGCCGGCGCCGATCAGCGACACCCCGCTGCGCCACACCGTGCCCGCGTCGCGGATGGAGTAGATGCCCGGCGGGCACCAGATCACCCGGGCCCGGCCGTCGGCCGCGTAGCCGTCACCGAGCCGGTCCACCAGGGCCGCCAGCGCGGGTTGGTCGTTGGTCACCCCGTCGCCGGTCAACCCGTAGTCCTGGGCGTTGCACCACAGCGGCGCACCGGCGACGGGGGGACGGCGGTCCCGGACGGCGACGGGCAGACCCTGGTACGGCACGGGTGGCTCCTCTCGGCGGTGCGTCCACGACCGACCCGGCTGGGGGCCGCGACCGGGCGTACGCGGGGCGGCGGTGCGCGCCCACAGGGCTGCGGCGCGTCCGTGACCCGCGTCGGATTCCCGGCCCGTCGACCGGAAAACGCCTGCCGACCGGTCGTCCCGGCGAACCGGACGAACGCCGGGCAGCACGACGGAGCCGGCCACCCCGCCCACGGTGACCGGCTCCGGGCGTACCGCTCAGACGTTCGCCACCAGCAGCGCCGGCTGTTCGACGCAGTCGGCGACGTGGCGCAGGAACCCGCCGGCCACCCCGCCGTCGCAGACCCGGTGGTCGAAGGTGAGGCTGAGCTGGGTCACCTTGCGGACCGCCAACTGCCCGTCGACCACCCACGGCTTGTCCACGATCCGCCCCACCCCGAGCAGCGCCGCCTCCGGGTGGTTGATGATCGGGGTGGAACCGTCCACCCCGAACACGCCGTAGTTGTTGAGGGTGAAGGTGCCGCCGGTGAGCCGGGCCGGCGGCAGGGTGCCGGCACGGGCGTCGGCGGTGGTCTGCGCCAGGGCGGCGGCCAACTCCCGGGTGGTCAGCCGCTGGGCGTCGCGCAGCACCGGCACGAGCAGGCCCCGGTCGGTCTGCGCGGCGATGCCCAGGTGCACCCCGGCCGACTGGACGATGCGCTGCCCCTCCGTGTCGACGTGCGCGTTGAGCTGGGGGAACCGCCGCAGGCCGCTGAGGCAGATCCGGGCCAGCAGGGCCAGCACGCTGACCGGGGCGTCCGGGGTGGCCGCGTTGATCGCCGCCCGGGTGGCCAGCAGCGCGGTGGCGTCCGCGTCCACCCAGATGGTGACCTCGGGGATCTCCCGACGGCTGCGGGAGAGCTTGTCGGCGATCACCCGGCGGATGCCGGTGAGCGGGATGACCACGTCGGACGCGTCGGCCGGGGCGAGGCCGACGTGCGCCGCCGGGGCCGGGTCCGCGGTGTGCTGCGCGGCGGGCCGGGCCGGCAGGGTGACCAGCGCGGCCTCCACGTCAGAGCGACGGATCACGCCACCCGGACCGGTGCCACGCAGGCCACCCAGGTCCACCCCGTGCTCGCGGGCGAGCCGGCGCACGATCGGTGAGATGACCAGGGGTGCCGTCCCGCCGGTCGGGGAGGTGCCGTCCCCCGCCGGCGGGACGACGCCGTCGGTGGTCACCCCGGCGGCCGGGGCGTCCACCCCCGCGCCGGCCGGGACCCTCGGCGCGGACGACGGGCCGACGGTGCCCACGGGGGCGGACCCGGTGGCCGGCTCCGCGACGGGTGCGGCGGCCGGCTCCGGGGCCGGGATCAGCCGGGGGCGTCGCCGCCGCCGGGTGCCGCCGTGGCCGGTGCCGTACCCGATCAGGACGTTGCCGGAGCCGGCCCGCTCCTCCTCGCGGTAGGTGGCGTAACCGGCGGGCTCGCCGCCGCCGGCCGGCGCGATGGTGACCAGCGGCTGGCCGACCGGGCGCGTCTCGCCGGCCGCGCCGTGCAACGCGACCACCGTCCCGGCGTACGGGCAGGGCACGTCGACCACGGCCTTGGCGGTCTCCACCTCCACCACGCTCTGGTCCACGGTGACCACGTCACCGACGGCGACCTTCCACTCGACGATCTCGGCCTCGCTCAGCCCCTCACCGAGGTCGGGCAGGAGGAAGACCCGGGTGCCGGCGGCGGTACGGGCGCTCACGCCGCGCTCCCCTGCACCAGCCAGCGCGGGTCGGGCCGGTCGTCCCACTGGAGGCGGGCCACGGTGTCGAGGACCCGGTCCACCCCGGGCAGGTGGGTGTGCTCCAGCATCGGCGCCGGGTAGGGGACGTCCAGCCCGGCGACCCGCAGCACCGGGGCGTGCAGGGCGTGGAAGCAGCGCTCCTGCACCCGGGCGGCGATCTCCGCGCCGACCCCGGCGAAGCCCTGCGCCTCGGTGATCACCACGCACCTGCCGGTGCGGCGCACCGAGGCGGTGACGGTGGCGTCGTCGAACGGCACGATGGTCCGTACGTCGACGACCTCCAGGTCCCAGCCGTCCTCCCGGGCGGCCTCGGCGGCCTCCAGCGCCACCGGCACCGCCGGGCCGTACGCGACCAGGGTGGCGTCGGTGCCGGGACGGCGCACCACGGCCCGGCCGAACGGGGCGGTCCGGGCCGGCAACGCGGCCTCGTCGCTGGCGAAGTAGAGCTTCTTCGGCTCGAGGAACACCACCGGGTCCGGGTCGGCGATCGCCTCCCGCAGCAGCGAGTACGCGTCCTCGACCGTCGCCGGGGTGACCACCTTCAGGCCGGGGGTGTGCGCGTAGTACGCCTCCGACGAGTCGCAGTGGTGCTCGACCCCGCCGATGCCACCGGCGTACGGCACCCGGATGACCATCGGCACGCTCAGCGCGCCCCGGGTGCGGTTGCGCAGCTTCGCCACGTGCGAGGCGATCTGCTCGAACGCCGGGTAGGCGAACGCGTCGAACTGCATCTCCACCACCGGCCGCAGCCCGGACATGGCCAGGCCGACGGCGAACCCGACGATGCCGGCCTCGGCCAGCGGGGTGTCGAAGCAGCGCTTGTCACCGAACCGGGCCTGCAACCCGTCGGTGATCCGGAAGACCCCGCCGAGCTGCCCGACGTCCTCGCCGAAGACGAGCACCCGTTCGTCGTCGAGCATCGCGTCGGCGAGCGCGGCGTTGAGCGCCTTCGCCATGGTCATGGTGGCCATCAGGCGTCCCCCTCCGCATCGGCGGCCAGCTCGGCCCGGACCATCTCGCGCTGCTCGACCAGGTGCGGGGTCGGCTCGGCGTAGACGTGCTCGAACAGGCTCAGCGGGTCGACGGTCGGCTGGGTGTGCATCCGCTCCCGCAGGTCGGCGGCGTACGCCTCGGCCTCGGCGGCGACCTGCGCGACCGCCGCGTCGTCCAGCTCGCCCCGGCTGCGCAGGTACGCCTCCAACCGGGCCACCGGATCGCGGTCCCGCCACGCCTCGACCTCGCCTGCGTCCCGGTAGCGGCTGGCGTCGTCGGCGTTGGTGTGCGCCTCCATCCGGTAGGTGTGCGCCTCCACCAGGTACGGCCCGTGCCCGGCGCGGGCGTGCGCCACCGCCCGGGTGAGCACCGCCAGGACGGCCACCGGGTCGTTGCCGTCGACCTGTTCGCTGGGCACCCCGTAGCCGACGCCCTTGTAGGCCAGGCTCGGCGCGGCCGTCTGCCGGGACAGCGGGACGCTGATCGCGTACTTGTTGTTCTGCACGAAGTAGACGACCGGGGCCTTGAACACGGCCGCGAAGTTCAGCCCCTCGTGGAAGTCGCCCTCGCTGGTCGCGCCGTCGCCGACGAAGGCCAGCGCGACGGTGTCCCGCCCCTGGTAGGACTCGCCGTAGGCCAGCCCGGCGGCGTGCACGCACTGGGTCGCCAGCGGGGTGCACTGCGGCGCGGTGCGGACGACCGTCGGGTCGTACCCGCAGTGCCAGTCGCCGCGCAGCAGGGTGAGCACCTCGACCGGGTCGATGCCCCGGGCGGTCAGCGCCAGCGACTCCCGGTAGGTGGGGAACACCCAGTCGTCGTCGCGCAGCGCCAGCACCGCGCCGACCTGGCACGCCTCCTGGCCGCGCGCGGACGGGTAGACGGCGAGCCGGCCCTGCTTGGTCAGGGCGGTGGCCTGCGCGTCGAAGCGCCGGCCGACGACCATCCGCCGGTACATCTCGCGCAGCGTCTCGACCGGCGGCTCCGGCAGGTCGGCCCGGGGCGGCAGCGGGGTGCCGTCGGGGTCGAGCAGCCGGACCGGCTCGGTCTGCGGGAGCAGGCCGGCGGTGGGTTCGGGGGCGACCGGGGTGGCCGGTCGACGGGTACGCGGGGATGCCCTGCGGACCGCCTGGGGTGTGGTCGTCACGGCGGGGACCTCCTGGACGTGTGGTGGCCCTATGCTCCTGCCGTCGGATGATTGACTCAACATGCGCGCCCAACGCGGGACGATTGGCATTTCGAGGAGCTGCTGATGGGCCAGGAGACCACCCCCGCCGGGGCCGGGCCGGGCGGAACGGGACGTTCGGCCACGCCGCTGGACGAGGTGGACCGTCGCATCCTCGCCGAACTGGTCCGCGACGGCCGGATGTCGGTGCGTACCCTCGCCGAACGGGTGCACGTGTCGCGCACCAACGCGTACGCCCGGCTGGAACGGTTGCTGCGCGACGGGGTGGTGACCGGGTTCCGGGCACTGGTCGCGCCGGAGCCGGCCGGGCTGGGCACCTCGGCGTACATCTCGCTGACCATCCAGCAGAACACCTGGCGGGAGGTGTCGGCGGAACTGGCCCGGGTGCGCTACATCGAGCACGTGGCGCTGCTCAGCGGGGAACACGACGTGCTGGCGCTGGTCCGCGCGCCGGACAACGCCACCCTGCGGGACGTGGTGCTCAGCCGGGTGCAGGGCATCGCCGGGGTGCTGTCCACCCGCACCTGGTTGGTCTTCGACGAGTTCGACGGCGCCGGCAGCCCCTGGGCCTGACTGTCGGTCCGGCGCGGCCGGTCAGCGTTCCGGTGGGGCGGCCAGGCCGGCGCGTCAGCGTTCCGGTGGGGCGGCCAGGCCGGCGCGGTCGGCCAGGGCCAGCAGCGGCTCCAGCGAGAAACGGTCGCCGTCCAGGCCGGCGTGCGGGTCGCCCCGCTCGGCGAACCGGGCCGGCATGCTCAGCACGTCGAAGTCCTCCGGGCGGGCGTCGTCCAGCTCCGCCCAGTCCAGCGGGGCCGACACCAGCGCCGCCGGGGTGGGCCGGATCGAGTACGCCGAGGTGACCGTGTGGTCGCGGGCCATCTGGTTGTAGTCGATGAAGACCGGCCGGTCCCGCTGCTCCCGCCACCAGGTGGTGGTGACCAGGTCGGGCAGCCGACGCGCCAGCTCGTGGCCGAGGGCGAGCACCGCCCGCCGGCACTCCCCGAAACTCCACCGGGGCTCGATGGACAGGTAGACGTGCAGGCCGCGACCGCCGGTGGTCTTCGGGTAGCCGACCATGCCCAGCTCGGCGAGGAAGGCCCGGACCTCGTGAGCCACCGGCACCACCTGGTCGAAGCCGACGCCCGGCATCGGGTCCAGGTCGATCCGGAGCTGGTCGGGGCGCTCCACGTCGGCCGCCGTCACCGGCCACGGGTGGAACCGCAGGGTGCCCAGGTTGGCCGCCCAGATCACCACCGCCAGCTCGCTGGGCGCGACCTCGTCGGCGGTACGGCCGCTGGGGAAGGTGAGGTGCGCCGTGCGGACCCAGTCGGGGGCACCGGCCGGAAGCCGCTTCTGGTAGAAGGCGTCACCGCGGTTGTCCTGCCGGGTGCCGATCTTCGCCCCCGCGAAGACGCCGCGCGGCCAACGCTCCAGCATCGTCGGGCGGTCCCGCAGGGCGCGCAGGATGCCGTCACCGACGGCGAGGAAGTAGCCGACCACGTCCCGCTTGGTCAGGCCGCGCTCGGGAAAGTAGGGCTTGTCGGGGCTGGAGACGCGGACCAGCCGCTCCCCCACCTGGATCTCCTCGGCCGCCGTCGCCACGCCTCACACCGTAACGGCCACCCCCGGCACCGGAGGCCACCTCACCGGATCGGTCCGCAGTGGGGCCGGTGGGGCCGCGCAGCGGGGGTGGCGCAGCACCACGAGGCACCGGACGGGCGGTCCGCTGCTTCCCGTGCCGGGCCGGCGGAGGCCACCTGCTCCGCTGGCGCGCGGGACGTGCTGCGGGCCCACCGGCGGTGGCAGCCGCCGCGCACTAGGCTCGCCGCCATGGCGAGCTATCTCGACGTACACCCGGAGAATCCACAGCCCCGGACGATCGCCCGGGTGGTCGACCTGCTGCGGGCCGACGGCCTGGTCGCCTACCCGACGGACTCGTGCTTCGCGCTCGGCTGCCAGCTGGGCAACCGGGACGGCCTCGACCGGATCAGGGAGATCCGGCACCTGGACAGCAAGCACCACTTCACCCTGGTGTGCCGGGACTTCGCGCAGCTCGGCCAGTTCGTGCAGATCAACAACGCGGTGTTCCGGTCGCTGAAGGCGGCCACCCCGGGCAGCTACACCTTCATCCTGCCGGCCACCAAGGAGGTGCCGCGCCGGCTGCTGCACCCCAGGAAGAAGACCGTAGGGGTGCGCATCCCCGACCATCCGGTCGCGCAGGCGCTGCTCGCCGCGCTCGGTGAGCCGCTGGTGTCGAGCACCCTGCTGCTGCCCGGCGAGACCGAACCGATGACCCAGGGTTGGGAGATCAAGGAACGGCTCGACCACGCCGTCGACGCGGTGATCGACTCCGGCGAGTGCGGCACCCTGCCCACCACCGTGATCGACTTCTCGGGCGACGAGCCGGAGATCGTCCGCCACGGGGCGGGCGACCCGACCCGCTTCGAGTAGTCCGTCCGGTCAGGGCGCACCGGGGTCCGCCGACGGCAGCGGCAGCGGCTCGACCACCGGGTCGACCTCCCGGGCCGAGTGGACGGGTGCCGGCCGGGCGGGACCCGTCGTCCGGCTGTGCCGGCGGCCCGTGCCCGGCGGCCCCGAGTGTCGGGACACCTCGCAGGTGACCAGGTGGATCGGTGCCGGCGGCGCGGCGAACCGTCCCGGACCCCAGCGTACCCAGAGGGCGACCCGGCCGGCCGCCGCCTCCGCCGCCAACTTCTCCCAGGTACGCCGCCGGTCGGTGTGGTCGACCTCGACGACCACGGGCGGCCCGTCGCGGCGGGCACACGCCACGTCCAGCACCGAATGCCGGTCGGTCATCGGCGGGGGCAACGGCAGCACGCTCGCCGCCCGACGGTAGGACCGCCAGCCCTGCTCGGCGGCCCAGGCCGACACCGCGTCGACGATCCGCGCGGTCACCTCGTCGGAGCCCAAATCGACGAATTCGAGCCGGCCCAGCCAGGCGGTGAGCGATGCCGCCAACCGTTCGCCGTCCGCCCCACCGTCCACGCGGGCAGGGTACCCATCCCCCTGCGACGGCCCGCCCCCGGACCGACGATCGCCCCCAGGATCGACTCCAGGTCGACGTGACAGCGGTGTCCCGGGGCCTGGAGGGCGCTACGTCGGTGACAAAGCCGGAGGGGCGAGGGGCGAGACGGGGCGGGGTTACCGGGGGCGGGGCGGGGGTAGGCATCGGGACATGGCGGAACTGGGGGCGCTGTGGATCGTCCGGCACGGAGAGAGCACGGCGAACGTCGCCGCGTCGGCGGCCGAGGCGGCAGGTGTCGAGCTGATCGACCTGACCCACCGCGACGCCGACGTACCGCTGTCGGACACCGGTGAGGAGCAGGCGCGGGCGACCGCCCGGTGGCTGGCCGGCCTGCCGGCGGACCAGCGTCCCGACGTGGCGGTCGTCTCGCCGTACCTGCGGGCGGTGCGGACGGCGGAACTGGCGCTGGCCGGCACCGGAATCCCGGCCAGCGTCGACGAGCGGTTGCGTGACCGCGAGCTGGGCATCCTCGACGGGTTGACCGGGCACGGGGTGGCCCGCCGGTACCCCGACGAGGCGGCCCGACGGCAGCGGCTCGGCAAGTTCTACTACCGGCCGCCGGGCGGCGAATCCTGGACCGACGTGGCGCTGCGGCTGCGTACCCTCCTCGGTGACCTGCGCCGCGACCACCCGGGGCGGCGGGTCCTGCTGTTCGGGCACGACGCCCTGGTGTTCCTGCTCCGCTACCTGGTGGAGGGGCTGACCGAGGCCGAGCTGATGGGGTTGACCCGGGAACAGGTGATCGCCAACTGCTCGGTGACCGGCTGGTCGGCCGACACCACCGGCCGGCTCGTCCCGCAGACCTTCAACGACGTCACCCACCTGCACGCGCACGGCGCACCACCCACCACGGAGGACGAGATCCATGCCGAACCGGTCTGAGACCCGGGTCATCACGCCGGGACTGCTGCGCGACTGGGCGCTGCCGGTGCCGACCGGCGGCAAGGACAACCGGGGCACCGTCCTGGTCGTCGGCGGCTCCCGGTTCACCCCGGGCGCGGTGCTGCTGGCGGGGGTGGCCGCGCTGCGTGCCGGGGCGGGGGTGCTGCAACTGGCCGCCGCCGAGTCCACCGCCGCCGCGTTGAGCATCCAGGTGCCCGAGGCGATGGTGGTCGGCCTGTCGGAGACCGCCGACGGCGCGGTCGCCGGCGACCCGGGCGACCGGCTCGGTGACCTGGTCGAACAGGCCGACGTGGTCACCGTCGGACCGGGCCTCAACGACATCGACCAGACCCGCGCGCTGCTGCGCCTGGTGCTGTCCACGGCCGGGCCGCGCACCGCGCTGGTCTTCGACGCGTACGCCCTCGGCGCGCTCAGCCACGACCCGGACCTGCTGGTCGGCGCGGACCGGAAGGTGGTGCTGACCCCGAACCTCACCGAGGCCCGGCACCTGCTCGGCCGCGACCCCGGCGACGACCTGGACGCCGAGTCCCGTGAGCTGGCCCGCCGGTACGAGGCGGTGGTCTCCCTCTACGGCCACATCGCCACCCCCGACGGTCAGGGCTGGCGGGAGGAGAGCGGCGACGCAGGGCTGGGCACCTCGGGCAGCGGGGACGTGCGGGCCGGCCTGCTCGCCGGGCTGCTCTCCCGGGGCGCGGAGCCGGCCCAGGCGGCCTGCTGGGCGGCGTGGGTGCACGCGGTGAGCGGGCAGCGGCTGGTGCCCCGGTTCGGCCGGATCGGCTTCCTGGCCCGGGAGTTGCTCGACGAGATCCCGCACACCGTCGCCACCGTCTGAGCGTGTCGGGCATTCGCCGACCGCGATCCGTTTGCGCATTTCATCACGGGGTACCGGGATTGCCGTCAGCCGATCAAGGAGGTCTGCCGGTGTCCACCGACGCCATCGTCCTGCTCAAAGAGGACCACAAGGAGATGCGCCGCCTCTTCCGCGAGTTCGAGAAGGCGCAGGAGGGGCCGGTCAGCCGCCGCCGGAAGCTGGTCGACGAGATCGTGGCCGCCCTGACCACCCACACCTACCTCGAGAACGAGGTGATGTACCCGGAGGTCCGCAAGCTCCTGCCGGACCTGGAGGACGACATCCTGGAGTCGTACGAGGAACACCACGTCGCGGACGTGCTCTGCGCGGAGCTGGCCGCGATGGACGCCTCCGACGACCACTTCGTCGCCAAGACCACGGTGCTGATCGAGAACGTCGAGCACCACGTCGAGGAGGAGGAGCAGGAGTGGTTCCCGAAGGTGCGGGAGGCGCTCGGCCGCAACCAGCTCCAGGAGATCGGCGAGCGGATGATCGCGCTGCGCCCGGACGCTCCCCGCTCTCCCAGCGACCCGAAGGCGGTCAGGAGCGCCCGGCACGCCACCACCGCCTGACCCGCACCGCGTCACGAGGGGTCCGACCATCCGGTCGGGCCCCTCGTGACGTCGGCGGCGCGGTCGGGGACACCCGCGGTCGCGCCCCGCGTGGGCCGGTCAGCGCGGCCCGGACGACGTCGCGGCGGCGACCCGGTGCCGGCCGGCGGCGAGCGCGGCCTCGTTGCTGACCGCCCAGTCGGCGAGGCCGGACAGCGGGCCGAGCAGGCTCTGCCCGAGCGGGGTGAGCCGGTACTCGACGCTGGGCGGGACGGTGGGATGGACCTCGCGCAGCACCAGGCCGGCCGATTCCAGGCCGCGCAGGGTGCGGGTCAGCATGCGTTGGCTGATCCCGCCGATGGCACGGTGCAACTCGTTGAAACGGTACGGCTGACGGCCCAGCAGCACCAGCACCAGCATCGTCCACTTGTCGCTGAGCAGCCGCAGCAGCCCGGTGACCGGGCAGCCGTCGTACTCGTCGGCCGGGACGGGCGTCGGCAGGGCCGCCGCCACCAGGGAACGAACATCCGTGTTCGGTACGGACATGACACTGCCTTCTTCCGCTGTCGCCGGCCTCCGCAGAGGATTGTGCCGGTCACGGGTCCGACGTCGACGTCCGGTGCCGATCGGGGGCCACCGGGCGACGGGAAGGGGTGGCATGCGGGTCACCGTCATCAGCGGCGGCACCGACGGCATGGGCCGGGCGACACTGGAAGCCCGAATTCGCCGTGGCGACGAGGTAGTCGCCATCGGGAGCAACCCGGCGAAGGGGCGGGCCGTGCGGGCGCTCTCCGGGCGGGTGCACTTCCTCCAGGCGGACCTCCGCTCGGTGGCGGAGACCCGCAGGGTCATCGACACCATCAGGGGTCGGTGGCCGACGGTGGACGCCCTGGCCCTGTTCGCCAACCGGCAGTCGCCCCGGCGGGTGGTCACCGACGAGGGCCTGGAGCAGACCTTCGCGCTGTACTACCTGAGCCGCTACCTGCTCAGCCACGGCCTGCGCGCGCAGCTCGACGCCGCCGAGCGGCCGGTCGTCGTCAACGTGGCCGGGGTAGGTGTCACCCGGGGGTCGATCCACTGGGACGACCTCCAACTCGCCCGCAGGTACGGCATGGTCGACGCGCAGTTGCAGGCCGGCCGGGCGAACGACCTGCTCGGGGTGGACTTCGCGGCCCGCTCCGGCTCCCGGGCGCGGTACGTGCTCTACCACCCCGGCTTCACCCGCAGCGGCGACCTGTCCACCCTGCCGACACCGGTCCGTGGGTTGATCCGGGCGGCGTCGGTGTTCGCCAGGCCGGTCGGGAGGTCGGTCCACCCCGTCGTCGAGTGGATCGACGACCCGCCGTCGGACGCCCTGACCGCCAACGACCGGGGCCGACCCGTGCCGCTGTCGACCGGAACGCTCGATCCGGCCGCCGCCCGCCGCCTCGGCACGGTGACCGACGCGCTGCTCACCCGCCTCGACGCCGGCTGAGCCGGTGGTTCACCAGAGCGTCACCGGTGCGCCCGTGGGCGCGGGCAGGATCTGCCGTACCCGCCCGGGGGCCACGCTGCGCTGCCGCCACTCCCGGGGGTAGCCCACCGAGACCTCCTCGAACCGCACCCCGTCCTTCCAGGTGGTACGGGGAATGTGCAGGTGCCCGTAGACCACGGTGGTGGCGGCGAAGCGGCGGTGCCAGTCGGCGGTGGCCTCCGTACCGCACCACTGGGCGAAGATCGGGTAGCGCAGCACCTCGGTCGGGTGGCGGTCCAGCGGCCAGTGGTTGACCAGCACGGTGGGCAGTTCCGGGTCACTGGCGGCCAACCGGCGGGCGGTCTCCTCCAGCCGGGCCGCGCACCACTGCTGCCGGCTCGGGTACGGGTCGGGGTGCAGCAGGAACTCGTCGGTGCAGACGATCCCGGTCCGGTACGCCTCGGCCAGCGCCGCCTCCCGGGTGTCGAACCCCGGCGGTCGCCAGCTGTAGTCGTAGAGCAGGAACAGGGGGGCCACCAGCGCGGGGCCACCCGGCCCCCGCCACACCCGGTAGTCGTCCTCGGGGGTGACCACGCCCAACTCCCGGCACCGTCGCACCAGCAGCTCGTAGCGGTCCACCCCGCGCAGGGTCACCGGGTCGGCCGGCGGGGTCCACAGTTCGTGGTTGCCGGGTGCCCAGATGACGGTGTCGTAGCGTTCGGCGAGCAGGCCGAGCGCCCATTCGATGTCGGCGACGGTGTCCGCCACGTCACCGGCGACGATCAGCCAGTCCCGTGGCGAGGTGGGCCGTAGCGCCTCGACCAGGGCACGGTTCTCCGCGTACCCGACGTGCAGGTCGCTGATCGCGACCAGACTGCCCTCGGTGTCCTCCCCCAGCATCCGCCGATCGTACGCAGAAGGTCACCCGGCGCGGTGCGCGCGGGAGCACCGCCGCCGTCGTCAGTCGGCGGAGCCGGGTTCGGCCATCCGACGGTGCTGCCCGGCCATCAGCCGGTCCGGCGTGAGCCGGGCCGCCACCGCCTGGACCTTGTTCTTCAGCGAACCGCCGACCACCTTCTCCTCGCCCTTCATCATCGCCGCGAAACCCTGCGCGGCCACCGTCGCCGGGTCGTCCTTGTCGTCCGCGCCGACCTTCGTGTCGCCCATCTCGGCACGATCGAAGAACTTCGTCTCGGTCGGGCCGGGCAGCAGGGTGGTCACCGTCACCCCGGTCTCCTTCAACTCGTTACGCAGCGCCTCGGCGAAGGACTGCACGAAGGACTTGGAGGCGTTGTAGACCGCCTGGTAAGGGCCGGGAATGGCGGCCACGATCGACGAGGTGAACAGCACCCGGCCGGCACCCCGCTCGACCATGCCCGGCAGCATCCGCTTGACGAGGTGCACCGTCGAGGTCACGTTGACGTCGATGACGTTCAGCTCGTCGCTCAGGTCGGTGCCCCCGACGAACGCCCCGCCCGCGCCGCGTCCGGCGTTGACCGCCAACGCGTCCACCGGCCGGCCTGTCGCGTCGACCACCTCGACCAGCGCCGTCACCCCGTCGTAGGTGGCCAGGTCGACCTGGACGGGTTGGACCTCGGCCCGACCGTCGCGGCGCAGGTGGTCGGCCGCCTCGGTGATGCCGGCGTCCTCGGCCGCGATCACCACGTCGTAGCCGTGTTCGACGAACTGGCCGGCCAGCTCGTACCCGATGCCGCTGGACGCGCCGGTGACGACGGCCAGCGGTCGGCCGGTGCTGGGTGCGCTCATCTGCCTGGTCCTCTCCTCGGTGGGGGTCCGCCACCCGGATGTCCCCCTACGTCTGCATTGCCCCGGATCAGGCCGGTCAACCCTCCGACCGGCAGCCCGCCGGAGGTGCTCCGGAGAGACCACCGGCCACCCGGTAGGATCGTCGGCGGGCCGTGACTGGCGCGTCGGGATGGAGCACCATCGGGAAGCGGCCCCGTCATGAGGACGCACGCCGAGCGCCTGGGCCTTCCGCACGTCACCTGGAGGTCGCATGTCGCGCAACGCCGAGTCCACCGCCTTCCGAAGTGCCCTCGAAGTGATCCGGGCGGTCGAACCCCGGGTGGCCGACGCCATCGGCGCGGAGCTGGCCGACCAGCGTGAGTCGCTGAAGCTGATCGCCAGCGAGAACTACGCCTCCCCGGCGACCCTGCTGACCATGGGCAACTGGTTCAGCGACAAGTACGCCGAGGGCACCGTCGGCCGGCGCTTCTACGCCGGCTGCCAGAACGTCGACACCGTCGAGGCGCTCGCCGCCGAGCACGCGAAGGAACTGTTCGGGGCTTCCCACGCGTACGTGCAGCCGCACTCGGGCATCGACGCGAACCTGGTCGCCTTCTGGGCGGTCCTGGCCGACCGGGTCGAGTCCCCGGCGCTGAAGAAGGCCCAGGTACGCCAGGTCAACGACCTGACCGAGGCGGACTGGTTCGCGCTGCGCCGCGAGCTGGGCAACCAGCGGATGCTGGGCATGTCGCTGGACGCCGGCGGCCACCTCACCCACGGTTTCCGGCCGAACATCTCCGGCAAGATGTTCGACCAGCGCAGCTACGGCACCGACCCGGCCACCGGCCTGATCGACTACGACCGGGTCGCCGAGGCGGCCCGCGAGTTCAAGCCGCTGATCCTGGTCGCCGGCTACTCGGCGTACCCCCGGAAGGTGAACTTCCGGATCATGCGGGAGATCGCCGACTCGGTCGGCGCGACCTTCATGGTCGACATGGCACACTTCGCCGGCCTGGTGGCCGGGAAGGTCTTCACCGGCGACTTCGACCCGGTGCCGCACGCGCACATCGTCACCACCACCACCCACAAGTCGCTGCGCGGCCCGCGTGGCGGCATGGTGCTCTGCGGCCCGGAGCTGGCCGACCAGGTCGACCGGGGCTGCCCGATGGTGCTCGGCGGCCCGCTGCCACACGTGATGGCGGCCAAGGCGGTCGCGCTGGCCGAGGCGCGGCGGCCCGACTTCGCCGACTACGCGCAGCGGATCGTCGACAACGCGCAGGCCCTCGCCGAGGGGCTGCTGCGTCGGGGCACCACTCTGGTCACCGGCGGCACCGACAACCACCTGGTGCTGCTCGACGTCTCCGGTCACGGGCTGACCGGCCGGCAGGCCGAGCAGGCGCTGCTCGACTCGGGCATCGTCACCAACCGCAACGCCGTGCCGCAGGACCGCAACGGCGCCTGGTACACCTCCGGCATCCGGATCGGCACCCCCGCGCTGACCACCCGGGGCCTCGGCACCGCCGAGATGGACGCCACCGCCGAGCTGATCCACACCGTGCTCAGCCAGACCACGCCGGGGGCCAACGCCGACGGCACCCCGTCGAAGGCCAAGTACGTGCTCGACCCGGCGGTCGCCGACTCGGTCGCCAAGCAGGCCACCGACCTGCTCGCCGGCTTCCCCCTCTACCCCACCGTCACCCTCGACTGACCGCGACCCGCCCCCCTCCCCCACCCGCCTCTCGCGGTGATCAAGAGGTTCAGGTCGCGAAAACCCGCACCGGTGACCCGAACCTCTTGATCACCGACCCTCGTCACCCCCACCCGGCCCCGACCGGGGACAGCCGGGGCCGGTGGGGGGTGGGCGTGGTCAGGGGAGGGGGCGCTTGAGGTGGTAGCGGTGGACCTCGGTGCTGCCCTGGATGTTGTTGACGTCCTCGGCGGCGGAGACCAGTTCCCAGCCCTCCCGACCGACCCGGTTGAGATGGGCGATGGCGGTGTCGCCGTAGGCCGTGACGTCGGTGCGTGAGCCGTCCGGGCCGTACCAGACGAACGAGACGTGGAACTGGCGTCCCTGTCCCTGGTAACGGCGGACCAACAGGGCGTACTCCCAAGCGATCATGCGTCCATTATGGCCACCGGATCATCCGGCGCACAGTACGGCAGGTGGCGGCTCGACGACAGGCGGTACCGGTCGCCCCGCCGTGACGGGCCGGCCGGAGCGCGGCGACCGGACCGTCGCCCGGTCAGGAAAGGTGCGCCAGTTCGTCGGTGATCAGCGCGGCCAGCCGGTCCAGGCCGAGGTCGATCTGCTCCGGGGTGACGGCGCTGACCGACAGCCGCAACGCGTCGACCGGGCGGCCGTCGTCGTAGAAGTGCGCCATCGGGGTCCAGAGCACCCCGTAGCGTTCGGCCGAGCGACGCAGCAGCACGTCGTCCACCGGGAAGGGGACGGTGACCACGACGAAGAAGCCCCCGGCCGGGGTGTTCCAGCGCACCGGCGAGCCGACCGGGAAACGCCGCCGCAGGCCGGCGAGGAGGTGGTCCCGGTTGCGGGTGTAGGCCGCCCGTTCCCGCCGGTTCGCGGCGACCAGCGAGCAGCCGTGCTCCAGCAGCGCCCCGCCGATCACGGCCTGGGCCAGCGGCGACGTGTTCACCGAGACCATGCTCTTGATCTTGGCGAGCTGGTCGGCGAACAACCCCACCGCACCGTCGACCCCGCCGACCCGCTGGTCGGCCACCAGGTAACCGATCCGCGCCCCGGGCAGCACCGTCTTGGCGAACGAGCCGAGATAGACCACCCGCCGTCGGGTGTCCAACGCCTTGAGCGTCGGCACCCGGTCGGCGTCTCCCGCCGGGAACAGCCCGTACGGGTTGTCCTCGACGAGCAGCAGATCCTCCTCGGCGGCCAGGTCCAGCAGCCGTTGCCGGTCGGCCACCCCGATGCTGGTGCCCGAGGGGTTGGCGAAGTCGGGCATCACGTAGCAGGCCCGGGGCCGCAGGCCCTCGTCCCGCGCCCGGTGCACCTGCGCCCGCAGATCGGTCAGGTCCACCCCGGCCGGGCCACCGGCCACCGGCCGCACCGGCAGGTCCACCAGCCGGGCCGCCCCGGTCAACCCCACGTACGTCGGGGCGACGGCGAGCAGCACGTCGGTCGGGCCGGCCCGTAACGCCCGCAGCACCAGCAGCATCGCCTCCTGGCACCCGACGGTCACCACCACCGCCTCGTCGTCGACGTGGACGTCCTCGTCGACGGCGAGGTTGCGGGCGATCAGGTGGTGGATGATGCCCTTGGTCCGGCCGTACTGGAACAGGGTGCGACGGACCTGGTCGGGCGTCTGCCCGAGGTCGTCGGCGAGGTGCCGGCGGAACCGGTCCAGCCAGCGCCCCGGGGCGTCGTCGTCGAAGAACTCCTCGTACGGCCGCCCGGCCGCCAGCGACACCGCGTCCGGCCAGTGCTGGGACACCTCGTTGAGGAAGTTCATCGAGTTCAGCGCCGGGTCGTCGACCGCCGGGTGCAGGGTCGCCAGGTCCAGGTCCACCAGATGCTCCACCGGGTCAGCCTCCGGTCAGGGTACGCAGCCGCCGGGCCTGCACCGGATCGGCGCAGCCGGTCAGGGTCAACGCGTCGCGCAACTCGACGGCGAGCAGGTCGAGGGCGGCCAGCGCGCCGGCCCGCCCGCCGGCCGCCAGCGCCCACAGCATCGGGCGGCCGAGCAGCACGCCGGTCGCGCCGAGGGCGAGCGCGCGCAGCACGTCCGTGCCGGACCGTACCCCGCTGTCCAGCAGCACCTCGACCCGCTCGCCGACGGCCGCGACCACCTCGGGCAGCATGGCGGCGGTGGCCGGGGCCCCGTCGAGCTGCCGTCCACCGTGGTTGGAGACCACCACCGCGTCCACCCCGACGTCGGCGGCGCGGACCGCGTCGCGCGGGTCGAGGACCCCCTTGACCAGCAGCGGCAACCGGGTGCGCTCCCGCAGCCAGGCCAGATCCGCCCAGGTCAGGGCGGGGGCGAAGGCGGCCTCGGTGTGTGCGGCGATGGCCGACACGCCTGGGGTGCCGGCGTGGGCCAGGTCGTCCCGGCCCGCGGGCAGGTTGGCGGCGGTCACCTCCGGCGGCAACGCGAAGCCGTTGCGCACGTCGCGCAGTCGCCGGCCGAGCACCGGCACGTCGACGGTGACCATCAACGCGGCGCAGCCGGCGGCGTGCGCCCGGTCGAGCAGCTCGGCGACCAGTCCCCGGTCCCGCAGCCAGTAGAGCTGGAACCAGACCGGCCCGTCGGTGGCGGCGGTGACCTCCTCGACCGGGGTGCTGCTCAACGTGCTCAGCACGTAGGGCACCCCGGCCGCGCCGGCCGCCGCCGCGAGCGCCGGCTCGCCGTCCGGGTGCAGCAACCGTTGGTACGCCATCGGCGCGACCGCCACCGGCATCGCCTGTTCCCGGCCGAGCAGCGGCGCGTCGGTGCGGGGACGTTCCACCCCGGTCAGCACCCGGGGCAGCACGGCGACCCGGTCCAGGGCGGCCCGGTTGGCGGCCAGCGTGGTCTCCACGCCGCTGCCCCCGCCGACGAAGTCCCAGACCCCGGCCGGGAGCGCCCGCCGGGCCAGCTCGGCGAAGTCGGCCAGGCTGACCGGCGGCCGGTCGACCTCCCCGACCGTCACCGCCCGTCCCCCACCGTGGCGGTGAGCGGGCCGGCGACCGGCGGGGTGGGCAGTCCGAAGACCTCCCGGAGGAAGGCCGCGGCCTCGTCCTGGGCGCGTCGGCCGGCGTCGAAGACCCCGGGCATAGCGAAGAACCCGTGGATCATGCCGGGGTAGCAGGTGGCCCGCACCGGCACGCCGGCCTCTCGCAGCCGCTGCGCGTACCGCTCCCCCTCGTCGCGCAGCGGGTCGTGCTCGGCGGTGACCACCAGGGCCGGCGGCAGGCCGGACAGGTCGTCGGCGAGCAGCGGTGAGGCCAGCGGGTCGGCCGCGTCCGCCGGGTCGGCCAGGTAGTGACCCCGGTACCAGTCGACGGAGTGCCTGTTGAACAGCAACGGGTCCTGCTCGTCGTCGGCGGCCCGGTCGTCGGCGGTGCCCTGGCCGTCGGGACGCGGACGGTCGGCCCGCTGGTCGGTGTTCGGGTACACCAGCAGTTGCCCGGCCAGCCGGGGGCCGCCCTCGGCGCGGGCCAGCAGGGTCACCGCCGCCGCCAGGTTGCCCCCCGCGCTGTCCCCGCCCACCACCAGCCGGTCCGGGTCCACACCCAGCGCCGCGGCGTGCTCGGCCAGCCACCGGGTGGCGGCGTGGCAGTCCAGCACGGCCGCCGGGAACGGGTGCTCCGGAGCGAGCCGGTAGCCGACCGTCACCACCTGGCAGGGGGTGGCGTTGGCGAGCCGGCGGCAGATCCCGTCGGCGGTCTCCACGCTGCCCAACGTCCAGCCGCCGCCGAAGAAGTAGACAAGGGTGGGCAGCGGCCCGTCGCCGGCCGGCCGGTGCACCCGGACCCGCAGCTCCCCGTCGGGGCCGGGGACGGTGGCGTCGCGTACCTCGTGGACCGGCTCGACGTCGCCGCCGCCGGCCCGGATCGCGGCGAGGTCGGCGGCGCGGGCCTCGGCGAGGGTCTGGGTGTACAGCGGCGGGGTGCCGGCGGCGGCCCGCGCGGCCCGGTAGGCGACCACCTGGGGGTCGAGGGACATGGGGATCGGCTCCTATCCGCCGGTGGTGACGAAGAGCTTGTCGATGCCGCGCAGGAACAGGCTCCCGCTGTAGTCGGCCGGCTGGCTGACCGCGAGCCGGGGGAACCGCGCGAAGAGCCGGGGCAGGCCGATCCGGCCCTCCAACCGGGACACCGCCGAACCGAGACAGAAGTGCGGGCCGACGCCGAACGCCAGCGACGGGGGTCCGTCGCGGCGCGGGTCGAACCGGTCCGGCCCGGGGAAGCGGCGCGGGTCCCGGTTGGCCCCGGCGATGATCAGCAGCACGTTCTCGTCCCGGGCGACCGGCACGCCGCCCAGCACGGTGTCCCGGGGCGCGGCACGGGCCAGGAAGTGCACCGGGCTCTCCAGCCGCAGCACCTCGTCGACGCAGCCCTGGGCCAGCGCGTCGTCGCCGGGCAGCGCGGCGACCGTGTCCGGGTGGCCGAGCAGCACCGGCAGGCCGTTGCTGAACATGTAGACGGTGGTGACGAAGCTGGCGTTGAACAGCACGATCAGGTTACTGATCAACTCCTCCTCGGTCAGGTCGACCTCGCCGGAGTCCAGCGCCTCGACCAGCCCGGAGATCAGGTCCTCGCCCGGCTGGCGGCGACGGTGCCCGATCAGGTCCCGGTAGAGCGCCCGCAGCTCCTCGGCGGCCTGGTTGGCCAGCGCCAGCCGCTGCGGGGTCTTGCCCGCCACGTCGAGGTACTCGTCGATCCAGTCGACCCGCTGCCGGTACCAGGCCAGCTCGGTCTCGGGCAGGCCGATGAACTCGGCCATCACCAGCGCCGGAACCGGGTAGGCGAAGTCCGCGACGAAGTCGACCTCGGAACCGTCCGCCCCGGCGTCGGCCATCCGGTCAAGCAGGGTGTCGACCACCCGCACGATCACCGGTTCCAGCGCGCCGAGCCGACGCGGGGTGAAGGTACGGGAGAACACGCCGCGCATCCGGCCGTGGTCGGGCGGGTTGACGAACATCATCGAGGACTGGAAGGTCCGCAGGATCTCCTGCTCCTGCCAGCCCGGTGGGGCCTGCTTGTACCACTCCGGATCACGCAGCACCTGGTCGACCAGGTCGTAGCCGACAGCCACGGCGCTGACCGTGCTGTGCTCCGGACGGTTCGGGATGACGCTGATCGGCCCGTGTTCGTGCAGGGCCGCGTACCACGGATAGGGGTCCTGCCGGCCGGCCTCGCTGTAGAGGCCGGACAGGATCTCGTCGACGTCCACGATGGTGCTTCCTCCCCAGGAAATGACCGGGGGGCGACGGGTCGTCCCCGCCGCCCCACCGGTGTCACAGACCGAGCAGTCGAAGTGGTACGGCGTCCGCCAACGCCTGGTTGCCGGCGTCGTTCGGGTGGATGTGGTCACCTGCGTCGTACGCGGGCAGCAGCCGACTCGGCTGGGCCGGGTCGCGCAGCACCGCGTCGAAGTCGAGCAGCCCGTCGAACTCGGCCGCCCCCGGGCCCCGCAGCCAGGTGTTCACCGCCTGCCGGGTGGTCTCCTTCTCGGGCGTCCACACCCCCGGGTTGCCGTGTCCCTCGTACGGGGTGAGGGTGACCGCGAGGCTGCGCAGGCCGCGCGCCTTGGCCTGCTTGTTGATCTGCCGCAGCGAGGCGATGATCCGGTCGGCGGAGTCGTCGGACATCCAGATGTCGTTGATGCCGAGGTGGGTCACCAGGGTCTTCACGCCGGTCTGCGGGAAGACGTCCTCGTTGAGCCGGGCCAGCGCGTTCGGGCCCAGCTCGTAGTAGCCGGGGAAGCCGCCCGCGCCGGGCTCGGTGCCCTCGTGGTTGAGCCGGTTGCCGGCCAGGCTCAGGTTGAGCACCCCGGGGGTACGCACCTCGGGCCGCGCGGCGACCAGTCGCCCGGCGAGCAGTTCCGGCCAGCGCTTGTTGGCGTTGACGGTGCTGCCGTTGCCGTCGCCGATCGAGTCGCTGAGCACCACCACCGCGCCGGGGCTCGCCGGACGCAGCACGTCGATGCCGGACAGGAACATCCAGCAGCAGTCCGGGCGGATGGTGAAGCCGGCGCCGTCGGCGGCGGTGGTCAGGTCGTTCGCCCCGATGAAGGTGGTGACCTTGGACTGGCCGTGGAACGTGACAGGCCCGGTGAGCACCGGGAAGTGCAGGGTGACGACCAGGTCCTCCTGCTCGCCGACCGGGTAGGTCAACGGGTCGCTGAGCAGCTCGGCGCCCTTGTTCATGGTCGCCGAGGTGGACCCGCCGAACTTCAGCTCCCGCACGCTGCCGGGGAGGACGTCCGACCGGTCGGTCAGGGTGGCGGTGTTGGGGCGGGCGACGGTGGCGTGTCCCACCTGCACCGCCTGCTCGCCGTAGAGGTTGCTCAGCCGGACCCGCAGCCGGTCACCACCGACGGTGGTGCGCACGGTCATCCGGATGCTCTGGTTGTTCAGGCCGGTGTTCGTCAGCCCGACGGTGTTGCCGCGGGTGACCGCCGCGGCCCACGTTCCCGCCCACTGCGCCCGGGCGGCTGCCCCGCCACGGTCGGAGTCGGACGGACCGGCGCTGGCCACCACCGCCGGGGCGCCCACGACCAGCAACACGGCCGCAGACGCTATGACCTGCCATCTCTTCGGAGTCGACATTGAACCTCCATGTTGGGCCGCCCAGGGTCGGCGCCCATTGACGGCACCGCCCGGACGATGGTCCAGAAACCTAGCCGCGACGTCTGACAGGCGTCAATCAACCCGATAGACATGATCAAATGTCCATGGTGGGCGGCCCCTCGCCGTTCGGCTCTGTCCCCGGGCGAGGCCGCCGGCCTAGGCTCGCTAGCGGCGGCGGTGCGGTCGCCCATGGCGCGCACCCCCGTCGCGGGCCGGGCTGTGACCTGCTCGGACGCCAACCCGGCCGGTCGCCACGGCGGGTCCCACCGGGCCGCCGGCGACCCGCCGCATCGAGCTGGGGGCTGTGCGATGACCGACGGGGCCGACCGATCCACCACCTACGTACACGACGCGCTGGCGCTGTTCGCCGGGTTCGGCGACCAAGAGGCGCTGGTCGGCGACGGCCGCCGACTCACCTACCCGCAGGTCGCCGCGGAGGTACGCGGGCTGGCGTACGCCCTGGCCGGCCACGGGGTACGCCCCGGCGCGGCGGTGCTGGTGATGCTCGGCAACGCGGTGGAGGGCCCGCTGCTCCAGCTCGCCCTGCACCTGCTCGGCTGCCGTAGCATGTGGATCGCTCCGGTCACCTCCCGGCGGGAGATCGACGAGTTCGTCCGGCTGGCCCGCCCCGAGGTGTTCGTGCACCACGCGTACGCCCCGGACGGGCTGGGTGGGGAGATCGCCGCCTCGCTGCCCGGGGTGCCGGTGCTGCGGCTGGGCGTCGAACTGACCGCCGACGCCCCGCCGGTCGAGCTGCCCGCGCAGGTGCCGGTGCCGGAGTCGTTCCTGCAGACCAGCGGCACCACCGGCACCCCCAAACTGGTGCACCACCGAGAGAGCTTCTACCGGCAGGTGCTGGCCCTCGCGGCGGATTTCCGGGCTGCCGGCTTCCCGCTGCTGCGGCACCTGTCGCACTCCCCGATGTGGCTGGCCAGCGGCCAGATCACCACCCTGTTCAACCTGTTCACCGGCGGGGTGCTCTTCCTGCGGCAGCAGTGGGACCCGGCCGCGTTCGTCGCCACCGTGGACGCCGAACGGCTCACCTCCACCTTCGTCACCCCGCCGATGCTCTACGAGGTGCTCGACCACCCGGCCCTGCCCGGCGCGGACTTCTCCGCCATGTTCATGTTCAACGTGGGTGCCGGGCCGGCCGCGCCCGCCCGGCTGCGCCAGGCCATCGCCCGGTTCGGCCCGTGCCTGCGCATCGTGTACGGCCTCAGCGAGGCGGTGGTGATCTGCGCCCAGCCCGGCCTGACCGAGGACCCGGCGCACCCGGAGCGGCTGGGTTCCTGCGGCCGGCCGTACGGGGACGTGACGGTGGAGATCCGCGACGCCGACGGGCGGGTGGTGCCCGCCGACGTGGACGGCGAGGTGTGGGTGCGGACCAAACTCAGCTTCCACGGCTACCACGGCCAACCGGAGCTGACCGCCGAGACGCTCGTCGACGGCTGGGTGCGCACCCGCGACATCGGCCACCTCGACGACGACGGGTTCCTCTACCTGGTCGACCGGTTGCAGGACCGCATCCTCACCCGGCAGCGCAGCTGGCCGATCTACTCCCGCCCGATCGAGGACGTCCTCGCCGGGCATCCGCAGGTCCGCGCGGCGGCGGTGATCGGGGTGCCCGACCCGGTCGCTGGGGAGCTGCCGTACGCGTACGTGGTGCCGACGCCGGGGGCGACGGTGACCGGGGCGGAGCTGATCGAGCTGGTCACCACCGAGCTGAGCGACACCTGGGCGCCGGGTGCGGTGGAGTTCGTCGACGCGCTGCCGCTGAACCGGTCGGCGAAGGTGGACAAGCGGGCGCTGCGCGAACGGTACGCCGCCGGCGCGGCAACCGATCCGGTCGGCAGCCCGTCGTGACCGCCGACGCCGACACCGGCCCCCGTACGGCCACCGACGCCGGAGCTGGCAGCGCCGGAGCGGGGGATGCCGGGGGGTTGGCCGCGCCGCCGGGACCCGCGCGGCGGGCCGCCCGGCGGGAACTGGTCACCCTGGTGGCCGCCGACCTGATCTCCAACCTGGGCAGCCGGATCTCGGTGATCGCGATCCCCTGGCTGGTGCTCACCACCACCGGCAGCCCGGCCAAGATGGGCATCGTCGCGGCGGCCGAGTTCCTGCCGTACATGCTGTCCAGCTCGTTGGCGACACCGTGGGCGGACCGGTTCGGGGTACGGCGCACCTCGATCACGGTGGACGCGGCGAGCGCGGCGGTGATCGCGGTGGTGGCGCTGGCCCCGTGGCTCGGCTTCGGGGCGCTCGTCGCCCTCGTCGCGGTGGCCGGCGGGCTGCGCGGCATCGGCGACCGGGTCAAGCACGTCATGTTCCGGCCGGCCGCGCAGCGCGCCGGGGTCGAGCTGATCCGGCTCACCTCCGCCTACGACGGGCTGGCGCGCGGGGTCGCGCTGTTCGGCACGGTCATCGGCGGTCTGCTCATCGACTGGGTCGGGGTGACCCGGGCGATCTGGATCGACGCGGGCACCTTCGCGGTCTGTGCGCTGCTGGTCGGGGTGCTGGTGCGCCCGCCCGCCAGCGACGCGCCCGCCGCGCCCCGGGAGGGCTACTTCCAGGCGTTGCGCACCGGGTTCGGCTACCTGCGCACCGACCGGGTGCTGCTGACCATGCTGGTGGTGGTCTCCGCGTTGAACATGTTCGCCGCCGCCAACACCGCCGTCTGGGTGCCGCTGTGGGTCCGCGACGAGTTCGGCGACCCGGCCGGGTTCGGCCTGGTGCTCGGGGTGTTCGGCGGTGGCGCGCTGCTCGGCAACCTGGTCTTCACGATGCTCGGCCCCCGGCTGCCCCGGACCCTGATCTTCGCGGCCGGGGCCGCGTTGAGCGGCGCGCCCCGGCTGCTGGCGCTGGCGCTGACCGACCATCTGGTGGTGGTGCTGGTGGTGACGTTCCTGTCCGGGATCGGCATCGCGGCGGTCAACCCGCTGCTCGGCGCGGCCCTCTACGAACGGGTGCCGGACGCGTTGCAGACCCGGGTGCTGGGGATCTCCGGCTCGCTGGCGTTCGTCGGGCTGCCGGTCGGGGCGCTGGTCGGCGGCTGGTCGGTGGCGGCCCTCGGGCTGAGGCCGGCGCTGCTGGTGATGGCGGTGGTGTGCGCGGTGCTGACCGTGACGCCGCTGGTCGCCGGGCCGCTGCGGATGGGCCGGCCGGCACCCCCACCGACGGCCGTCGAGCCGGTCTGACGGTCAGGTCGCCACGGGCCGACCCGGCCAGCCTCACAGTCAGTCCAGGTCGTCGCAGACGTTGTGGGTGGTGCCGTGCAACATGGTGACGGTCTTGTCGTAGTCGGCGGTGAACCGGACGACGAACCGACCGTCGATCAGCCACAACCCCTTCGGCAACGAGCCGGCGTCGTCCCGGAAGCCGAGCAGCACCGGGCCGGTCACATACCAGGTCATCGTGCCGTCGGCGGCGTAGCTGACCAGGGAGGTGCCGCTGGCGTCCACCCGGGTGACGGCCCCGGTGTCGGTGTTGGTCACCGTCTCGATCAGCGCGCCGGTGTACAGCTCCCGGCGTGGCGAACCGTCCGGGTTCGTCGTCAGCACCAGCTTGCGGACCTCGTCGACCTCGGCCGCCACCCGGATGCCGAACGCGCAGCGGGCCCCGGCCGGCAGGGTGAACTCCTCCTGTGGGGCCGGCACCCAGCCTCCGGTGGGGCCACCGCCGGCCGCCGCCGCAGCGGTCGGCCCGGTCCCCGCCAGCGTCACCGCGGTCAGGGCGGCACCGAGTCTCGTCGTCCAACGCATGGGCACTCCGATCTCCTCGTCATCGTCCGGTCCAGGGTCACCGGCCGTCCTCACCACCGGCTGACCGCCCGGACAGGGTCGGCAAAGGAGCACGATCCACCTCCGGCGGGCCGCTGACCACCGGCTCACCGGACACCGTCCACGGTTCCGCGCCGCCCCCGGTGCGCGGGAGGCGGGCGACCTCGCTGACGCCGACGCCGGGGACGCCGGGGACGATCCGCGACCGGTGGCTGTCCCGGTTCCGTCCGAGGCGTCGGTGACCACGGCGGCGGCAACCGATCGGGCCGGCCAGGTGGTCTCAGCGGCATGGAATTCCGTCTGCTCGGCCCGTTCCAGGCCCGCCAGGAGGGCGTCGTCGTCGATCTCGGGGTCCGCCGCCAGGAGCGGTGCCTCCTCGGGCTGCTCCTGCTCGACGTGGGACACCTGGTCGGCACCGACCGGCTCATCGACCTGCTCTGGCCGGACCGGTCGCCGGCCTCGGCCCGCAGCGCGGTGCACACCTACATCGGACGGTTGCGGGCCGCGCTGGGGCCGTACCGGGTGCGGATCGCCACCGTCGGCAACGGCTACCTGGTGCACGACGACGGACACACCGTGGACGTGGCCGAACTCGCCCGGCTGGTGCACCGGGCAGGTGGCAGCACCGACCCGGCCGAACGGGTGCGACTGCTCGACCTGGCGCTGGCCCTGCCGCACGGGCCGTTGCTCGCCGACACCGCCGACGACGAGCTACGCAACCGGCTGGCCGGTCCGATCGAGGACCTGCGGCTGGCCGGCGTAGAACTGCGGGCGGCGGCCCGGCTCGCGCTCGGCCAGCACACCCGGGTGGCCGTCGAGCTGACCCCGCTGGTGGCCCGGCACCCGGCCCGGGAGGAACTGGTGGCGACGTTGATGACCGCGCTGTACCGCGGTGGCCGACAGACGGACGCGTTGGTGCTGTACCGGCGCACCCGGCGCACTCTGGTCGAGGAGATCGGGGTCGAACCGGGGGCCCGGCTGCGGGAGGTGCACCGGGGAATCCTCCGGGCCGACCACCGGCTGGACCGGGCGGACCGGCCGGTCTACGAGGTACGGGTACGCGGCGAGGCGTTGCCGTGGGGCGTCGGCGGGCATCCGGCGCTGGAGTTCTGCAACACGTTCGCCGGTTGGCGACACGAACCGCCGGTGCCGGGGGCCGAGTGGCTGCGCGGCTACCGCACGCTCGCGGTGTGGACCGGGCACGCCGGCCTCGTCGACGACCCGACCGTGGGCCGGTTGATCGAGCTGGGCCGCCGTGATCCGGCCGGCGCAGCGGTGGTCCTGGACGAGGTGCGTACGCTGCGGGCCCGGCTGTACGCCTGCCTCACCGACCCGGCCGACGGACCGGCCTTCGACGCGGTGGCCCGGTACGCCGAGCAGGCCGCCCGGACGCTGGTGTTCCGCCGGGAGGCCGACGGGCGGGGACGGTGGTGGCCCGACCCGGCGGCCGGGTTGCGGCTGCCGGTGCACGCGGCGGCGTGGAGCGCCGCGGAACTGCTCGGTGATCCGCGCCGGCTCACCGTCCGGGTCTGCCCGGACCCCCGCTGCGGATGGCTCTTTCTCGACGACACCGGAATGCGACGCTGGTGCAGCCTGGCCACCTGCGGCCGGACGGCCGCCGAGGCACCCTGCCGGGGCACCTGAGACGCCTGGAGGCAGCGCCGACGCTGGTCGGCGCACCTGGACGACCACCAGGCGATGCGAGGGGTCGGCGTGATCGACGGCACCGGTCCGGTCGATTACATTCCCGGCCATGTCATCGACGTTGACCGAGGCCACCGATCCGTACTGCCTGCGCGAGGGGGAGAGTGCCGCGCTGCTGCGCGACCATCCGTGGCACCGGTTCGTGGTGCTCGGGGACAGCGTCGCCGAGGGCATGTGCGAGCCGGTCGAGGGGTACCCGGACGTGCAATGGGCCGACCGGATCGCCGCCGAGCTGTCGGCGGTGCGGCCCGGGTTGGCGTACCTGAACCTGGGCCGGCGCGGGCTGCGGGCGCAGCAGGTCCGGGCAGGGCAGCTCGACCGGGCGTTGGCCTTCTCCCCCGACCTGGCGCTCGTGGTCTGCGGCGGCAACGACGCCTTCCGGACGGCGTTCGACCCGGACGCGGTGGACACCGAGTTGACCGCGATCGTCGGGGCGCTGCGCGACGCCGGGGCCGACGTGATCACGGTGGGCATGTTCGACGTGTCGCACAGCCCGGCGGTCCCGGCGGCGCTGCGGCCCGGGCTGGGTGCCCGGATGCGGCTGCTCTCCTCGCGTACCGGGCGGCTGGCCGATCGGTTGGGGGCGTTGCATGTGCACCTGACCGACCATCCGGCCGGCACCGACCCGTCGATGTACAGCAGCGACGGTCGGCACGGCAGCGCCCGCAGCGACGCCATCGCCGCCGCGGAGACCGTCCGCCGCCTCGGCGTCCACCTCGGCAACCACCCCTGACACCCCACCCACGCCACTGCCAACGGCGGTATCGATCAAGAGGTTTGCGTCACCCGGAGCCGCCGTCCCCGCCCCAAACCTCTTGATCACCGCATCCCGGCCCGGCCAGAGCCGCGTGATCAAGAGGTTTGCGTCGACCTTCCGCGAGCGGATGACGTAAACCTCTTGATCATCGGGGCGGGGGGCGGGGACGGAGGGCGGGGTGGGGCGGGGGGCCAGGGGGTGGGTCAGTCGGTGAGGAGGATGCCGGTGAGCAGGACGCCCCGGGCCAGGTTGAGGACCTCGTCGCAGCCGGGGAAGCCGACCCGGGCCAGCGCCCCCGAGCCGGTGCGGCCGAACAGGTACGGGGCGATGCTGTAGGGCACCTCGGCGGTGACCGTCTCGCCGGTCTCGATCTGGACGAAGTCCATCTCCACCCGGTCGGCGGGCATGTACCGCTGGAGGATGTCGCCGCCCCGGTCGAGGGCGGCCCGCAGACCCTCGGCCCACTCCGCGTCGCCCATCTCCCGGCCGATGAGCACCCCGTGGCCGGCCGAGCCGTCGGCCGGCTTGACCACCAGGTTCTCCCGGTCGGCCAGGGCCCGGTCCAGTTCGGCGGCGGTGAACGCCACGGTGTGCGGGACGTACCGGCTGATCAGGGCCTGGTCGTCGGCGGAGAGCAGGTCCAGGTCCTCGTAGAGCCAGGCGAAGTTGATTTTGTTGCCGAGCAGCCAGGCAGCGGTGCTGACGAACATCGGCAGGGTGCCGGCGTCGAGCGCCCCGGCCACCGCGTCCAGGCCGGCGCTCGGGGTGACCCGGTTGGGCACGAAGAGGCGGAACAGCGCGTCGACCGGTGCGCCGCCGACGACCAGCCGCTTCGCGTCGTCCAGGGTGGCCGTGCCGACCGGGGCGATCACCAGGTCGATGCCGAACCGGCGGGCCTGGTCGACCAGCGGGGAGAGGATCTTGATGAAGTCGTCCGGGGTCTCCAGACCGGGGTAGTCGGCGTCGAAGTCGAGCAGCAGCGCCACCCGGGCCCCGTCGGCCAGGGACAGCCCGTCCCGGATCGCCACGAACCGCTGGTCGAGCAGGGACGGGGCCGGCCGCACCGGCAGCCCGTCGAGGATGCCCTGCTCCCGGTAGAGCGCCGCGTACCGGTGGACCACCGTGTCGGCGTCGAACCCGCCGCCCAGGCTGCTGTCGATGTTGTACTCGACGATCCTCGGCACCCCGCCGGAGATCAGCACGTCGGGCCGGTAGGCGGCGAGCAGCTCCTCGGACAGCTCCTCGGACTCGTCGAGCAGCCTCGTCTCCCCCTCGGGCACCCCGAGCAGCTGCCGCAACTCCCCGGCGGTGCGGGCCCGCCGCCGGCAGGCGTCCAGGATGAGCTGGGCGATCCGGTCGCAGACCTCGTTCAACTCGCGGAACGCGTCCGCCGGCATGACCGGGGGCCGGGCCAGCCGCCACTGCTTGTTGTACGTGGCACAGCCGTAGAAGATGTCCCGCCAGGCGGCGGCCCCGCCGGCCACCATCGCCGTACGGGCCGTCTCCGGCAGCTCGCGCCACGCCTGACCGGCCTCGGGCCACGGGTAGTTCGGATCGGTCATCATCTGTCCTTCATGGTCAGTTGGATGGCGGCGGTGAGTTGCTCGCGGCCCGGCTGCACGGCCCGGTCGAGCGCCGGCGCGAAGGGCAGCACCGCTCCGTCCGGCCTGGTGACCCGGCGCGGCGGCGCGACCAGCGGCACCCGTTCCAGCACCGAGGTGATGATCTCGGCGGCGATGCCGCAGGACCGGTTGGAGTCGTCGACGACCACCAGCCGGCCGGTGCGGGACACCGAGTCGAGCAGGCCGTCGAGGTCGAACGGGTAGAGCGTGCGTGGGTCGAACACCTCCACCGACACCTGGCCGGCCAACTCCTCGGCGACGGCCAGCGCGTCGTGCACCAGGTGCCCGACGGCGACCACGGTGACGTCGTCGCCGGCCCGGCGGACCACCCCGCGCCCGAGCGGCACCGGGGCGAGGGCGGCGAAGTCGACGTCGTCGCGGACCTCCAGCGCGGCGGCCGGGGCGAAGACCACCACCGGGTCGTCGTGCCGGATCGCCGAGGTCAACAGCCCGTACGCGTCGGCCGGGGTGGCCGGCACCACGGTGACGATCCCGACGTGCGCGAACAGCGAGTACGGGTGGTCGGAGTGCTGTCCCGCCCAGCCGGTGCGGGAACCGGAGCCGGGCACCAGGTAGGTGACGGGCACCGCACACTGCCCGCCGGTCATCATCGGGAACTTGTGCGCGTGGTTGACGATCTGCTCGAAGACCAGGAACAGCAGGGACGGGATCTGGAACTCCACCACCGGCCGCAGCCCGGCCAGCGCCGCCCCGGTGGCGAAGCTGGTGAACGCCTGCTCCGACAGCGGGGTGTCCAGCACCCGGTCCGGCCCGAACCGCTTGAGCAGGCCCGGGGTGACGTTGGACGCGCCCACCCGGATGTCCTCGCCGAGCAGGAACACCGACCCGTCCCGGGTCATCTCGTCGGTCAGCGCCCGGGTCAGCGCCTTGCGGTACGACAACCGTGGCATCTCAGGAGCCTCCCCGGGCGGTCAGCCCACTGGCGTACAGGTGATCCAGCGCACCGGCCGGGTCCGGTTCGGGGCCGGCCAGGGCGAACGCGACGGCCGCGTCGAGGGTCGCCTCCACCTCGGCGTCGATCGCCTCCCGGTCGGCCGTCGACAGCCGGGCACCCTGGATCTCCACCGGGTCCCGGGACCGGCCGTCGGTCACCTCCTGCGCCGGGCGGTAGTCGAGGCGTACCGAGTGTTCGAAGGTGTGGTGGGCGTCGAACCGGTAGGTGCGGGCCTCGACCAGCTCCGGCCCGCCGCCGTCGCGCATCCGCGCGACGGCGGCGGCCGTGACCTGCCGGACCGCCTCAGGGTCCTGCCCGTCGACGACGGTGGCCCGGATGCCGAACGCCTCGGCCCGCCCGGTGATGGTGCCGGCGACCGCGCCGGCCACCGGCATGGTGGTGGCGTAGCCGTTGTTCTCGCAGACCAGCAGCACCGGCACCCGCCAGAGCGCGGCCAGGTTGAACGCCTCCAGCAGCATCCCCTCGTTGACCGCCCCGTCACCGAAGAAACTCGCCCCCAGCACGGGGTTCCCGCGCTGCCGGTGGGCCCACACCGCGCCGGTGAGGATCGCCGGGGACGCCCCGACGATCGCGTTGGCGCCGAGCACCCCGAGGGAGAGGTCCGCAGCGTGCATCGAGCCGCCCCGGCCCCGGTTCAGTCCGGTTTCCCGGCCACACAGTTCGGCCATCATCCGGGCCGGATCGGCACCCTTGGCGAGCACGTGGCCGTGCCCCCGGTGGGTGCCGGTGACCAGGTCCCCCGCGCCGAGCGCGGCGCACACGCCGGCGGCGATCCCCTCCTGACCGAGGTAGGGGTGGATGCCGCCGACGATGTGCCCGGAGCGGACCAGGGCGATGGCCCGCTCCTCGAACCGGCGGATCAGCCGTACGGTGCGGTAGAGCCGGGCCGGGTCGGCGTCGGTCACCGGTCGCGGCCCTCCTTGACGGCGGCGAGGATGTCGTCCCAGAGCTGGGCGCGGGCGGTCAGCGCCAGGTTGACCGTGTCGGCGCACTCCTGCCACTTGACGTCGTCGTCGCCGCACAGGTCGGCGAGCATCTGCATCGCCATCGGGGTGTGCTGCTCGCCGTCGACCTCGATGTGCCGCTCCAGGTAGTCGACGAAGGTGTGCAGCCGGTTGCTGCGCTCGTTGACCGCGACGACCTGGGTGAACATGTCGGGGATCAGGTCCTCCCGGCCGAAGGCGAACGCGGCGGCCTGGCAGTGCACCGGGGTCGACTCGATGATCTTCCAGGTGGTGGCGGCGAAGGCCCGCGACGGCTCGGGCACCCCGGCCTCGACCAGCGCGTCGGTCACCGACGTGCCGCCGCGCAGCAGCTCGACCAGCCGGTCGACGGCGGTGGTGTCCGCGCCCGCCTCGCCCATCCCCCGCACGTACAGCTCGAAGTGGCTGATGTAGCCCTCGCCCAGCTCGTCGCTCTCCTCCACCATGACGATGTCGTTGATCAGCCGCCGGCTGCCGGTCGGGCCGGTGGGGATCCACGGCACCGTCACGCAGGTGAGCTGCCGCTGCAACGACTTCAGCAGGGACATGAAGTCCCAGACCGCGAAGACGTGGTGTTCCATGAAGGTGACCAACGCCTCGTGGGTGTCCAGGTTGGCGTAGAGCGGGTGCTTGACCACCACGTCGCGGCGGTCGGTCACCGCCTGCTCCAACCGCTCGATGCCCGGGTGCGTCTTACCCCAGTCGTACCGTGACATGTTCTAGCCTCCCTGCTGGGCGCGATCGCGCCAGATGACCGGGCAGTAGTCGGGGTCCGCGTAGTCCGGCCCGCCGGAGTGGGTGCGGCGGACCAGCACGTCGTGGTTGTACGCGGCGAGGCTGCCGTCGGAGAGCGGGAACTCCCGGTAGGCGTTGTCGCCGTCCTGCAGGTGCAGCGAGATCGCCCGGCGCGGGCGTCCGCTGACGTTGGCACCGCTGCCGTGGTAGGTGCGGCAGTGGTGGAAACTCATGTGTCCCTTGGGGATCACCATCGGGATCTTGCGGATCTGCGCGCCGTTGTGCGCCGCGTTCTCGGCCAGCATCTCCTCCAGTTGGTCGCGGTCCCGCTCGGCGAAGTGCCTGACGACGGTGTCGTCCGCGCCGGTCTCCGACCACCTGTGCGAACCGTCGACCATGGTGATGGTGCCCATCTCCTCCCCGCAGTCGTGGAACGGGATGAACGCGGTCAGCATCCGCTCCGACGACGAGGACGACCAGTAGTGCTTGTCGAAGTGCCAGGGCACGATGTTCGACGGCTCACCGGAGATCGGCGGTTTGTAGATCAGCGTGGACTGGAAGATCCGGATCTCGTCGGCCTGGGCCAGCCGGGCGGCGACCGCGCCGATCAGCGGTTTACGCAGGATCGCGGCGATCCCGTCGTGCTCGACGTGGACGTAGTCGTTGTGCCGCTGCACCGGCCCCTTCGACGGGTCCCAGTAGGCGAGCTTCGGCGGGCGCACCGGCAGGGTGCGGTCCCGTTCGCCGTCGTAGTAGCGGTCGGTGGCCGCGGTCAGGGCGTCCACCTCGTCGTCGGTGAGCAGTTTCTTCGACAGGTACCAGCCGTGCTCGGCGTAGTGGCGCACGTCCTCGTCGGACGGCAGCAGCGCCTCCTCCTCGGCGGTCAACGTCGGATGGGTCGTGGTCATGCACCTGCTCCTCGTGCCGTGCCGACCGCGACGGCGGGGGTCGCCCCCGCCACGGCCAGCTCCCGTTCCTTGGCCTCGTAGAGGGCCCGGATGTTGCCGCTGCCGAAGGTGCGCGCCCCGCGCCGCTCGATGAGTTCGAGGAAGAGGGTGCGCCGCACGTGCATCGACTCGGTGAAGATCTGCAACAGCTGCCCGCCGTGGTCGGCGTCGACCAGGATGCTGAGGTCCCGCAGCCGGTCCAGCGGCGCGTCGACCTTGCCGACCCGCTGCTCCAGGTCGTCGTAGTAGGCGGCCGGGGTGCCGGCGAAGCGCACCCCACGGGCCCCGAGCGCGCCGACCGCGCCGACGATGTCGTCGGTACGCAGCCCCAGGTGCTGCACCCCGGCCCCGTGGTGTTCGGTGAGGAACGCGTCGATCTGGCCGGGACGCCGACCGGCGTCCGGTTCCAGCAGCACCAGGGTGACCCGCCCGGAGGCGTCCTGCACCACCTTGGAGTTCATCGCCTGACCGGCGACCTCGATGTGCTCCTCGAAGATCTGCGCGAAGCCGAAGACCCGCTCGTAGTGCGCCACGGTGTCGTCGAGCTGGCCGGGCGGCACGCACACCGCCAGGTGGTCGATCTCGGCGAGCAGCCGCTCGTCGGTCCCGCCGGCCGGGGTCACCTCGATCGCGCCGGGCAGGAAGTCGCCCCGGTCGCCCCGGCGTTCCACCAGCCGGTGCAGCACGTCACCGAAGCCGCCCACCTCGGCGGTCACCACCTCGGCGTCCGCACCGGTCCAGGTGCGCGGCGGGGTCACCGGCGTCGCACCCCGGGCCACCAGCTCCGCGTACGCCCCGGCGGCGTCGCCGACCTCCACCGCCACGACCGCGATCCCGTCACCGTGCCGGGCCACGTATCCCGCGGCGGGATGGTCGGCGGTGAGGCCCGTGGTCAGCACCATCCGGATGTCGGCCTGCCCCAGCAGCAGGGACCGCTGCCCGACCAGCCCGGTCTCCGGACCGCCCTGCCCGAGCAGGGTGAAACCGACGGCGGTACCGAAGTAGAAGGCCGCCTGCCGGGCGTCCCCCACGTACAGTTCGATGTGGTCTATTCCACGAATGTCCATCTCTCCAGCCCTTCCCCATGTCCCCCCGTGACTGCCGTCCGGGCACGTGCGGCCCGGGTCGCAGCGTCGATCACCTCCCCGGCTCGGCGGGCCGGGCGCCAGCCCCGGTGGTACGCCGCAGCAGCAGGCTCACGTTCTGCCCGCCGAATCCGAAGGAGTTGGTGAGCGCGAACTCGGCCCGGCTCGCCCGGGGCACGTCGCGGACGTGGTCGGCCGGGCAGTCCGGGTCCGGGTCGTCCAGGTGGTACGTCGGCGGCAGCAGGCCGGCGCGCAGCGCCAGCGCGCAGGCCGCCGCCTCCACCACCCCGGACGCGCCGAGCAGGTGACCGGTGAGCGCCTTGGTGGAGCTGACCGGCACCCCGCCGACGCCGAAGACCTTGCCCAGCGCGGTGCTCTCGGCGATGTCGCCGAGTCTGGTACCGGTGCCGTGGGCGTTGACGTAGCCGACCTCGGCCGGCGGGACGTCGGCCCGGGCCAGGGCGGCGCGCATGCAGTCGGCCGCCCCCTCGCCGTCGGGCCTGGGCATCGTCGGGTGGTGCGCGTCGGTGGTGCTGCCGTAGCCGGCCACCTCCGCGTAGGTGCGCACGCCCCGGGCGGCGGCGTGTCCGGCCCGTTCCAGCACCAGCAGGGCGGCCCCCTCGGCGAGCACGAACCCGTTGCGTCGCCTGTCGAACGGGCGGCTCGCCTCGGTCGGGTCGGCCCAGCCCCGGGCCAGCGCGCGGGCGTTGCCGAAGGTGTCGGCGAAGGTGGGGAAGAGCGGCGCCTCGCTGGCCCCGCAGAGCACCACGTCGGCCTCGCCGGCCCGGATCAGCCGGGCGGCGTCGGCGACCGCCTGGGCCCCGGACGCGCAGGCGGTGCCGACCGAGGAGCTGTAGCCGCGGATGCCGTGGGCGATGGCGATCCGCGCCGAGGCCATGTTCGGCAGGATGCCGGTCAGCAGGTACGGGCTGACGGCGGCCCGGCCGCGTTCGGTGCGGGCGATCACCTGCTGTTCCAGGGTGGACATGCCGCCTACCCCGCCGACGACGACGCCGATCCGGGCCGGGTCGACGTCCCGGCCCACCTGGATGCCGGCGTCGGCGAGCGCGTCGGCGGCGGTGAGCAGGGCGAACAGCACCACCCGGTCGAGCACCTTGGTCTCCGGGCCGGTGGCGACCGTACGCGGGTCGATCGGCGGAAGCACCCCGGCGACCTCCAGCGACTCCCGGGCCGGGTGTCCCTCGGGCGGTCGGCTCAACCCGGACCGGCCGGTGGTCAACGCGGCGAAGGTCGCGTCCACGCCCCGCCCGACGGGGCTGAACAACCCCATGCCGGTGATGACGACGGTCATGACGACGACTCCGCGAGGTAGCGTTCCCGCAGCGCCACCTTGCGGACCTTGCCGGTGACGGTGACCGGGATGTCGTCGGCGTGCACCGGAACCACCCGGCGCAGGGTCGCCCCCACGTCGGGGCCGAGCGCGGCCCGGATGGTCGCGGTCCGGTCGACGCTCGGGTCCGCCCCGGCGGCCAGCTCCAGCAGCACGTCGGTGGTGGCCGTGTCGCCGTCGGCGACGATCAGCACGGTGCAGTCGGTGACGTCGGGGCAGGCGGCGAGGACGCGTTCCTCGGACAGCGCGGTGAAGTAGCGCCGCCCGTCGGGCAGCGTCACCGAGTCGACCGCCCGGTCCAGGTGGTAGTAGCGGCCGTCGGCGTCGGCGTGGACCAGGTCCCCGGTGAGGTACCAGCCGCGCAGCCGGAACCGGTAGCTGGTGACCGAGTCGTTCCAGTAGCCCCGGAACAGCGACGGCGAGTCGATGCCGAGGAAACCGACCTGGCCGGGGGGCAGCTCGTTGCCCTCGGCGTCGAGGACGGCCACCCTGGCGAACTGGTAGGGCCGGCCCACGCAGCGGCCGTACCGGTCGGTGTCGGTGGTGTGCGTGATGTGGAACATCGAGTGCCCCATCTCGCTGGAGCCGAGGCCGTCGATGAAGACGGAACCGGGGACCCGGGTGACGCCCTGCCGGGTGACCACGTCCCGCGAGCCGACCGCGACGAGCCGGCGGACGTGCGGCTCGTGCGAGCAGTCGCCGGTGTTGAACCACAGCCGCACCGAGTCCAGGTCGTACCCGCTCAGGTCGAAGCGGGCCAGCTCGGCCCAGGTCATCGAGAAGCCGAAGACCCCGTCGGGCCGCCACTGCTGGATGGCCTCGAGGACCCGTTCGCCGCCCTGCTCGGACAGCAGGAACATCTCCGCCCGGTTGCCCAGCGCCTGGTTGACCATCAGCACCGTCGCGGTGTGCGGGGCGGGCAGCGCGTTGAGGATGCGGCGGGTGCCCTGCGCCTGCGGCATGGACAGCAGGTGCCGGGTGGCGGCGAAGAGGCTGGCGTGCGAGTGCAGCACCGCCTTCGGGACGCCGGTGGTGCCTGAGGTGTGGGTGATGACGATCGGGTCGTCGGGGTGGTGCCGGTAGTGGGCGGGCGACCGGGCGGGGTCGCCGGTGCCGGCTTCCGCCGGGGTGCCGAGCAGGGGTACGCCCAGGTCGTGCCCGGCCAGCAGCTCGGTGTGCGCGGCGTCGGCGAGCACCCCGGCACTGCGCAGCCGGCGGATGTACTCGGCGGCGATCTCGGGACGCAGCTTGCCGTTCATCAGCGCAGGGATCGCGCCGAGCCGGGTCAGCGCAAGGTAGCTCAGCACCATGTCGGCGGCGGCGGTGGCCCACACGGCGACCGGGTCGCGGGGCTGCACCCCCCTGTCGTGCAGCCAGGCCGCCCGCGCGGCGACCCGCTCGTCGAGCTGTCCCAGGGTGAGCGGCTGCCCGGCGGGGTGCCCGTCGACCGGGGTGTCGAAGGTCAACCCCGGCCCCTGCGGGTCCGCGCCGTGGGCCAGCACCCGGGCCAGCACGTTCCCCGCGCCGAGCTGCGGATCGGCGGCGAGCACCCCCCGCAGTCCCTTCGTCCTCATTGACTGTCTCCTCCCCCCAGCAGCACCGCGACGGCGCCGGTGGGCGTCGCGTCGGGTGCCTCGTCGATCAGGACCAGCAACGCCTCGTCGGCGTCGCCGTCGTACAGCAGCAGTTCCCCTTCGGCGGTGGCGTCGGCCCGGGGGTCACCGGTCGGGCTCAGGCACACCACCGGCCCGGTCAGCCCCCACCGGGCGGCGACCTGCCCGGCGACGCTGTTGGGCACCGACTGGAAGAAGAACAGTGGGCCGACCCGCCCCCCGGCGGCGACCGTCGACCGGACGTGCGTGGCGCTGGGCCGGTCGCCGGAGGCGCTGACCAGCACCACCGCGCACCTGGTGCCGGCCGCCGGACCACCGGGCCGGCGGTCCAGGCAGCGCCCGGCCACCGCCGCGACCAGCGGCGCGAACGGCGAGTGCAGGAACCCGGGCAGCGGCGGTGGCGGCCCGTCGCCCGGTTCCGGCCAGCGCGCCTGCGCCAGCACCCGGGGTGCGCCGTGACCGGCCGGACGGCCCGGGACGATCCCGGGTCCCGGGCCGCGCGTGCCGGTCACGGCGCACCCACCAGCAGGGCGGTGTTCGCGCCGCCGAAGGCGGCGTTGAGGCTCAGCGCGTACCGGCTGGTCACCGGGCGGGGCGCGGCGGTGACCACGTCCAACGGGCAGGCCGGGTCGGGGCCGAGCCAACCGGCGTTGACGGGCAGTTTCCCGTGCCCCAGCGCCGCCACGGTGACCACCAGTTCGAGCAGGCCGGACGCCTCCAGCGCGTGCCCGTGCAGCGCCTTGGTGGAGCTGACCGGCACCTGCCCGGCCCGCTCGCCCAGGGCCGCCCGCAGCGCCGCCGCCTCGGAGGCGTCGCTGAACCCGGTGCCGGTGGCGTTGGCGTTGACGTAGCCGACCGCACCGGCGGGCAGGCCGGCGCGGCCCAGCGCCGCACCGATCGCCCGGGCCAGTCCGCCCCCCTGCGGGTCGGGTTGGCAGGGGTGGTGGGCGTCGCCGGCCCGGCCCCAGCCGGCGAGCGTCGCCACCGGCGTCCCGCCCCGCCGGTGCAGCGCGGCGGCGGACTCCAGCACCACCGCGGCCACCCCGTCGCCGAGCAGCAGACCCTGCCGTCCGACGCTGAACGGGCGGACCGCCCCGTCGGTGGCGAGCGCCCGGCCGGCGTCGAAGAGGGCGAACTGGTCCGGTTCCACCAGGTAGCCGGCGGCCACCACGACCCGGTCGGTGTCCCCCCGGCGGATCATGGCGGCGGCGTCGGCGACCGCGCTGCTGGCCGAGACGCAGGCGGTGGTGTAGACCCGGGTGGGGCCGCCGAGCCCGCACCGCCGGGCCAGCCGACCGGCCAGGGTGGGCAGTTCCGGCCAGGCCGGGCCGGCGTCGTCCCGTTCGCCGCCGGCCCACCACGGGTCGTCGGTGTCGGCGGTCGGCCGGTCGTCGGTGTACGGGCCGGGCAGGGTGGCCGGCCCGCCGTGGGTGGCCAGGAGCAGCGCCGACGCGCGGCGCTGCGCCGGGTCCAGCCCGGCGGCCCGGCAGGCGGCGTCGACGGCGTCGGCCAGTTCCTGCGGCAGGGTCGCCACGTCGGGGCGGGTGGCCGCGACGGTCACCCGGCGGCCGGTGGTGTCGAACCGGCGGACCGGTCGGAATGCCGGCACCCCGGACAGGACCCCGGCCAGCAGGGCGTCCACCCCCCTGCCGAAGGCGCTGACCGCGTAGGTGCCGGAGATCGTGACGGTGCCCCGCTCAACCATCAGCGGAGGCGGTGAGGCAGGTGTGGAACACGGCCAGGGCGTCGTCGAGGGTGCGGATGCCGGCGAGCTGGTCGTCGGTGAGGTCCATCCGGGTGTCGTAGCGCTGTTCGACGAGGTGCACCAGCCAGGCCAGCTCCATCGAGCCGACCCGGTGCGGGACCTGGTCGACGGGTTTGCCGGTCAGTTCGGCGAGCATGCTCACCAGGTCAGCTCGCCCCAGGTCGGGCTGACCGGACATCAGCGGTTGTCGGTGGTCGCCCCGGCGACCCGGTCGGCGACCATGGTGGTGAACTCCCCCACCGTCATCAGGGCCAGCTTCTCCGACTCGTCGTCGGCGAACCGCAGCCCGTAGCGGTCCTCCACCCGGACGGACAGGTCGGACAGGGCGAGCGACTCCAGGTCCACCCCGGACGGGCCGAGCGTGGTGTCGTCGTCGATCCCGTCGACGTCGTAGTTCATGTCCCGGAGCTGCTCGATGACGAAGGTGCGGACCTCGTCTCGCATGACGGTTACCTCTCTCGATGGGCTGGTCGCCGGCGCCCGGTCGGGGCACCGTGCGGGGGTGGTTCGGGCGCGCCACCGACGGTCGGCCGGTGGGTACGCGGTGGGACGCCCCGGCTGCGGTCCGCGGGGGCCGGCCGGTGGGCGGGGTGGAGCGGACCGGTCACGGCACCGCCGTCCGCAGCACGTCCAGCGAGCGGACCAGTTTGCCGGTGGTGGTACGCGGTAGCTGCGCCACCAGGTGCAGGGTGCGGGGACGTTTGTAGCCGGCCAGCCGCTCGGCGAGCAGCTTGTCCAGTTCCTCCTCGGACAGCGGCCCGTCGGGCTGCACGTACGCGGTGATCCCGTCGTCGTAGGCGACCACGGCGGCGGCCACCCCGGGCAGGCCGGTGAGGGTGGCCTCGACCTCGGTGAGGTCGACCTTGAGGCCCCCGACGGAGACCTGCGAGTCGAGCCGGCCCCGGACGGTGACCAGGCCGGTGTCCGGGTCGACGGTGCCGGCGTCGCGGGTGCGCAGCCATCCGTCGGCCCAGCGGGTGGGGTCGCTGAGCCCGACGTACGGCGACGCGGGGCAGCTGATCAGCAGCTCACCGTCGGACTCGCGGACCTCGATGCCGGGGGCGGGGGTGATGGCCGGCCGGTGCCGCCCGTGCAGGTCGGTGCCGATGACGCCGACCTCGGTCATCCCGTACATGTTGCCCAGGGGCACGCCGTGTCGGTCGGTGAACGCCTGCACGACGGCCGGCGGGACCAGTTCCCCGCCGGTGGTCATCCGCTTGAACTGGGGCAGCGGCCGGTCGGGGCGGGTGAAGGCGAGCAGACCGATGTGAAACGGCACGCCGAGCACGGTGGCCGGGGTGTCCTGGGCGGCGATCGCGGCCAGCACGGCGTCGCCGCCGAGCCGCTCCGGCGGGATCAGCTCGACGTGGGCGTGCAGGCCGTAGAGCAGGCCGCCGACCAGGCCGAGCACGTGCACCATAGACGGCAGCAGGATGATCCGCTCGCCGGGCAGCGCGACCCCGTCGATGCGGGTGTAACGGTGCACCTCGGCGACCAGGTCGGCGGCGGTGCGTCCGATCACCTTGGACGGTCCGGTGGAGCCGGAGCTGAGCTGGATCACGGCGTGTCCGCTGACCGCCGGACGGTCGGCGTAGGGGGTGACGCTCTCGGTGACGTCGAGGAAGACCTTCAGCGCGCCACCACCGGTTCGGGCCGGGGCGACGACCACCTGCGGGGTGAGCCGGCGCAGCGCCCGGTCGACCTCGTGGTCGGTGAGCCGGTGGTCGAGCAGCACGGCCTGACCGCCGCTGCGCCAGGTGGCCAGCAGGTTGACCACATAGGACACCGATGGTGGCAGGCGCAGCGCGACGGCCCCGCCGGGACGCAGCCCCGCCGCGCGGAGCCGGTCCTGTGCCGCGACGACCAGGCGGTGCAGGGTGCCCCGGTCCACCGGCTCGGGCAGCCGGAGACAAACGTCGGCCGCAGGGCCGGCGAACAACACGTCGTCCACCCAACCGGGGTCTTGCGCCGCAGGATCTTCCGTCGGGCGATACATGGTCACCGCCGGCCACCGTCCAGCATAGAATCGGGCGAAAGCGCCCATAAATGATGTCTCTTGGCGTGCTCACGGCACCCTACGACAGCCCGGAAGACCATTACTAGATGCGAATGGCTAGATCATAAAGGGCGGCCGGCCGGATTGCCGCCGCTCGATCGGACGGGCAGGATCGGGCGCGTGCGCCGGCCCGCGACACCACCGGCGGCTTCGCCGTGCCCGACCCTCCGACGGGGAACCGGGCGGCTCGGTGGTGCCCCGCCCCTGGTCAGCACCGGTCACCATGGACGGTCGGCGGTCCGTCGCACGCGACGCCGTCGGGTGCGGACAGGGGTGTGCCCGGCGGGCAGAGTCCTGTCGGCCGGGCACACCCCTCGGGCGTGACGCACAGTGGTCAGTCGGTGGCGCTCCTCGGCGTCGGAACGACGCCCCGGAGCACCAGGGCGCTGTTGAAGCCGTCGAAGCCACGCGCGCAGACCAGCGCCACCCGACGCTCGGGCCGACGCGGGGCACGCAGGAAGCCCAACTCGCAGCCGGGAGCCGGATCGACCGGGCCGGCCGAGGCGGGCAGCGTGTCGTGGTGGAAGGCGAGCAGCGCGGTCGCCACGTCCAGGGCCGACCCACCCTGGTGGGCCCGGCCGGTCAACGACTTGTGGGTGCTCACCGGCGGCGGCCGGTCACCGAAGACCGTCCGCAGCGCCGTCGCCTCGCTACGGTCGTAGCGGGGCACCCCGAGCGCGTCGGGCACGACCAGGTCCACCTCGTCGGGCGTGCTGCCGGCGCGGGCCAACGCCAGCCGCATCGCCCGCGCGTACGTCGCCGGGTCGCCTGCGGTGTCCGGGCCGGTGTGCACCGCGTCGTGGGTGGCCGCCCAGCCGGTCACCTCCCCGTAGATCCGGGCACCCCGGACCAGGGCGTGCCCCCGTTCCTCCACCACGAAGACCGCACCCCCCTCGGCGGGCACGTACCCGCCAGCCGCCCGGTCGAACGGCCGGTACGCCGCCGCCGGCTCGTCGACGGCGCTGAGCAGCCCGGAGCGGAGCTGACAGGCCAGCGCGTACGGGCTCAGCGGGCACTCCGTCGCCCCGGCGATCACCACCGACGTGCCCCGCCGGATGGTGCGCACCGCGTGCGCCAGGCTGTCCAGCCCACCGGCGGCCTCGGCGACCAGCACCCCCGACGGTCCCTTGAACTGGTGGTGGATGGAGAGCTGCCCGACGCTCGCCGCATAGAACCAGGCGATCGACTGGTACGCCCCGACGGTACGGCTCGCCCCGCCCCAGAGCCGTTGCAGCTCCCGCTGCCCGAACAGGTTCCCCCCCGACGAACTGGCCAGCGTCACCGCCCAGGCGTACGGGTCCGGGGCGCGGGCGGGCAGACCGGCGTCGGCGAGCGCCAGCGCGGTCGCGGCGAAACCGAGCTGGGTCCAGCGGTCGGTCTGCACGAGCTGCCGGGTGTCGACGTACGCCGCCGGGTGGAAATTGGGAACCTCGCCACCGACCCTCGTGGGGTAACCGGTCGGGTCGAACAGGGTGATCGGCCCGGTCCGCCGGATGCCCCCGGTCACCGTCCGCCAGTGCGCGTCGACGCCGATGCCGCTGGGCGCGACCACCCCGATCCCGGTCACCACCGCCCGCACCTGCTCACCCGGGGTGACGGCGGGGGCGGGGAGCGTCACCGCGTCACCGCCAGCCGGCGGAACAGCATCGCGGACTGGAACCCCCCGAACCCGCTGCCCACCGACAACGCCACGTCCACCGGGGTCTCCCGGGCCACGTTCGGCACGTAGTCCAGGTCGCACTCCGGGTCCCGGGTCGTCCAGTTGGCCGTCGGCGGCACCACCCCGTACTCGATGGCCAGGGCGCAGGCGGCCATCTCGATGGCGCCGATCGCGCCCAGCGAGTGCCCGACCATCGACTTGATCGAACTCACCGGCACCCGGTACGCGGTATGGCCCAGCGACCACTTGAACGCCGCCGTCTCGTGCCTGTCGTTCTGCCGGGTGCCGGAACCGTGCGCGCTGACGTAGGAGACCGCCGCCGGGTCCAGCCGGGCCTCGCGCAGCGCCGCCGCGATGGCCAGCCCCATCTCCACCCCGTCGGGCCGCAGCCCGGTCATGTGGAAGCCGTTGCTGCGGCCGGCGTAGCCGGCGACCTCACAGTAGACGTGCGCGCCGCGCCGCCGGGCGTGCTCCCACTCCTCCAGCACCAGCACCGCCGCCCCCTCGGCGAGCACGAAACCCTGCCGGTGCGCGTCGAACGGGCGGCTGGCGTGCCCCGGGTCGTCATTGTCCGGGCTGGTCGCCCGGATCGCGTCGAACGAGGCGACGGTGACCGGGGAGATCGGCGAGTCGGCCGCGCCGGCCAGCACGACGTCCGCCTCCCCGTCGACGACGAGCTGGTGGGCGTAGCCGATGGCGTCGATGCCGGAGGTGCAGCCGGTGGAGACCACCTGCGCCGGGCCGCGCAGCCCGTGCCGGCAGGCCACGTCGGCGGCGAGGCTGCTCGGCACCAGCGCCTGGTAGAGGTACGGCCCACCGAGGGCGTGGTCGACCAGCCAGTGCCGGCCCGCGTCGCTGACCCGGACGTACTCCTGCTCCAGGGCGGTGGTGCCGCCGACGGCGGTGCCCAGCACCACCCCGGCGACGTCCCGCTCGGCGTCGGTCAGGTCGAGGCCGCTGTCGGCCAGCGCCTCCGCCGCGCAGGCCAGCGCGAACTGCACGTACCTGTCCGAGCGTTGCCGCTGCGCCGGGGTGAGCCCGGCGGCGTCCGGGTCGAAGTCGCACTCGGCGGCGATCTGCGACCGGTACGGCGACGGGTCGAAGAAGCTGATCCGCCGGGTGGCCGTCCGCCCCTCGGTGAGGGTCTTCCAGAACCGGTCCCGGGTGACCCCGCCGGGGGCGACCACCCCGACACCCGTCACCACGGCACGTCGCCCGGTCACGACGGACCCCGCTGCTCGACCAGCTCGGTGTCGACGTGGCCGAGTTCCGGGCGGGGGGCGAGCGGCCCGAGGTGGAAGACCACCTCGGCGGGGGCGTCGCCGGTGTTGCGCAGCCGGTGCCGCACGTTGCGCGGCACGAACAGCGCCTCCCCGGCGGCCAGCGGCACCGGCTCGTCGTCCAGGTCGACGGTGATCGCACCCCGCACCAGGTAGAGGAACTCCTCGCTGTACGGGTGGTAGTGCTCGGTGACCCGGTCACCGGGAGCCACCGTCACGACCCCCATGAACCCCGAGGTGCTGCCGACGGTACGCGGGCCGAGCAGCACCCGCAGCTCCCCGCCGCGCCGCCGGTCGGCCGGCACGTCCCGGGCGGCGACCAGACCGGTGGTGACCTCACTCATCGCCGCCTCCCGCGTACACCCGCTCGATCCGTTCCTTGATCACAGCCAGCTGCACCCGGCTGTTGGTGTTGATCCGGTCGGTCATCGCCGCGTCGTCCACCGGGGCGGACGGCTTCATCGCGAAGTCCTGCACCCAGGTCATCCGGGTGCCCTCCGGTTCGGTGTCGTAGTACCAGTGGATGCGCATGTACTCGAACGGTCCGGTCTCCACCCGCCGGGCCCGCACCTGCCAGGTCGCCGGGTCGGCGGTACGTTCACTGACCCAGCTCCACGAGATGCCGTTCTCGTCGGGGTGCATGGTCAGCCGGAACCGGACCGTGTCCCCCTCCCGGTGCAGGATCTCCACCACCGCGTACTCGGTGAACAGGTCCGTCCAGCGGGCCACGTCGTTGGTGATCTCCCAGACCAGCGCCAGCGGGGCGGCGATGAGGATGCTGTTCTCGGTGTGCCCGGCCGGTCCGGCGTCGGCCACCAAGTCGGCGACGCCGGCGATGCTGAGCTGCCCGGCCTGTTCGGGGATGCGTACCCGCCAGCGGTCGGCGACCACGGCGGACAGTTCCAGCAGCGCCAGCGAGTCCATGCCCAGTTCCTCCAGGCTGGCGGCGGGCGCGCGGGCAGCGGCGTCGGCGTCGAGACCGCAGCGGGTCACCAGGATCTCGGTGATCTCGCTGGTCAGCGGTCGGCCGTGGGTGACGGTCATCTCGGGTCCTCCTCCACCGGGCGACTCACCCCGGTAGCCGTTACCGTGCGGCCGGACCCGTCACCCGGGCGTCACCCGCCGACCCGCAACACCCCCGCATCGTGGTGACGGTGCGTTGACGCAGACTGTGTACCGGCTATGCGCGAGCTGTCCATTGTGATGGAGGTTCGCAGATCAGGGGCGATTCGCCCCCCGTCACCATGCCTACACTCTCGTTGACCGAGAGTAATCATATTGGTAGTGTTCGTGCCGGCCGGCCCGGCTCGGCCGCGCAGTGAACCGGCCACGGCGTCGCGGGGAACCGCGTCGGGACACCGGACGATCTGGACCCAGGTTTCCGTGCAGGGGGTGCGCCCGTGACCGGTCATGCCAGCACGCCGACCAGCGACGTTCCGGCCGAACCGCCGGTACGCCTGCATCTGCTCGGCGGTTTCCGGCTGCTGCACGGCAACACCCCCGTGGTGGTCCCCCGGGGGCTGCAACGGGTGATCGCCCTGATCGGGCTGCGCCCCGGCGCCACCCGCAGCAACCTGGCCGGGCTGCTCTGGCCCGAGGTGCCCGAGGAACGGGCGTTGTCGTCCCTGCGGACCGCCCTGTGGCGACTGCGCCAGGACCCCTGCTGCCCACTGCTGGTCAGCGGTGACACCGTCCGCCTCGACCCGGCGGTCCGGCTCGACGTGGACGACCTGGTCGCCACCGCCGCCCGGGTCCGCGACGGGGGTGACCCGCGCGCCGCCGCCGAGACGCTCGCCGCCGGCAGCCGCGACCTGCTCCCCGGCTGGTACGACGACTGGGTGCTGCTGGACCGGGAACGGCTACGCCAACTCCGGCTGCACATGCTGGAACAGCTCGCCGTCGACCACCTCGACGCCGGCCGGCACGGCGAGGCGTTGCAGGCCGCCCTGGAGGCGATGGCCGCCGAGCCGCTCCGGGAGACCCCGCACCGCCTGGTGGTACGCATCCACCTCGCCGAGGGCAACGCGTTCGAGGCGGTGCACGCCTTCTACGTCTACCGGGACCTGCTCATGCGGGAACTGCGACTGGAACCCTCCCCCGCGATGTGCGCCCTGGTCGACGAGACCCTCGCCCCGATCCGGCAGGCCACCCGCCGCACCCCGGCCGCCCGCCGTCACGATCCGGCCGGGCGGCGTGACGACCAGGTGACAGCCCCGCCGCCAGGGTGGACCCACCGTGAGCCCTGGACCGATCGGGGCGCGCCACCGGCGAGAGGGGTCCGATGAGCCGTCTGGTGATCGTCAGCAGGATCATTCCCGGCGCGGAGGGGCGGGTCGCCCAGATCTTCGCCGAAGCCGACGCGACCGAACTACCCGGACTCACCGGGCTGCGCCACCGCTCCCTGTACCGCCTGCACGACCTGTGCGTACACCTGATGGAAACCATCGAGGTGGACGTCGACACCCTGGTCACCGCCCGCCAGCACCCGCTGTACCAGCGGACCAACGAACGGTTGTCGGCCCACACGTCGGCGTACCTGCCGACCTGGCGGTCTCCCCGGGACGCGCCGGCAGGCTGCTTCTACAGCTGGGACGTCTCCGACGCGCCCAGCCCGGAGCCGCTGCGCTGAACCGCCGCCGTCACGGCCCAGACCAGTATCACCGACGCCCGACGACGACACCCTGTCGTGACGTCGATACCGCCCGACACCGGACATTCCACCTACGCAACGAGGTGTGGTCCTCCCTGTCGTCCGACATTCGCGTGTGCAAAGCTGCGGCGGGTTCTCGCGTTTTCCTCGCGACTTCAACGACATACGCAATAGGGAGGTAGCCGTGCCGTCGACTGTCGGGCAGTGGCTCGTCGTGATCCTGGCCCTGCTGGTGGGCCTGGCCGGGGGCTGGGCGCTGTGGGGACGGCCGAAGCCGACCGCCGCCGCGCCCATCGTGGAGGGCGACCCGGTGGTCGGGCTCTCCCCCGAGGAGAAGGCCGCCGCCACGATCGACGCCCCGCGCCCGGCCGCCACGGTCGACGACTCCCCGGCACCCGCCGCCGTCGTCGACGAACCCACCCCGCACGTCGCGCCGGATGCCGACCACCCCACCACGACCACCACCGGGTCACCTGCCTCTGCCGGCTCGGCTGTCTCCACCTCCCCTGACTCCGTCACCGCCGACTCCGCCTACTCCGCCGCTCTCTCCGGGTCGTCCGCCCTGTCCGAGTCCTCTGCCGCCTCCGGGGCCACCGCTCCCGCCGTCGAGGACGTCGCCGTCAACGGCACGTCCAGCGCGGTCGCCGCCGACCGCACCGCCCCGCTGCCGGACCTCGCGGACGAACCCACCACCCTCGACCTGACCGGCCGTACCACCCCGGACGACGGGCCCGCCAGCGGTGGCACCGACGAGACCACCACGCCGGTCCCCGCGCCCCGGGCCACCGTCGAGGACACCCCGGACAGCGCGGCGGCCGACCTGCCGGAGCCGGCCCCGGTGGACCCGGCACCGGCCGCTGCGGCCCCGGTCACGGCATCGGACGTCACCCCGGCCGCCGAGCCGACCGCAGTTGACGAGCCGACCCCGGCCACCGAGCCGACCGTGGTGGACGAGCCGGCCCCGGTTGACGAACCGGCCCCGGCCGGCGTCGCCGGTTCGACGGCCGCCGTCGCTGCGGCGGAGCCGGCCGGCGTCCCGGAGGCCGAGCCGGCCGGCGTGCCCGAGCACGCCCCCCCGCGTGCGGCCGACGTGGACGACGCCCCGGTCGCCGCCGAGCCGGTGATCCCGACGCAACGTACCCCCGACGCCGACACCGTCCCGGTTCCGGACAGTGTCCCGGTCGCGGACAGCGTCCCGGTTACGCAGGGTGCCCCCGACGCCGAGGTCGCGGCGGCGCAGGACGAGCCGGTGGACGACTTCCGGCGCATCCAGGGGGTCGGTCCGAAGATGGCCGCCGCGCTCCAGGCCGCCGGCATCCGCAGCTACCGGCAGCTCGCCGCGCTCGACGAGACGAGCCTGCGGGAGACGATCCGCGCGGCCGGGCTGCGCGCCACCGCGAGCCTGGCCACCTGGCCGCAGCAGGCGCAGGTGCTGGCCGGTGCGGGCGCCGAGGCCGACCGGGTGTTGCCGACGCCGAACGGCGGCGACAGCCAGGACTGATCTGCCGGCCGACGGGGGCCGGCGGACACGTGTCAGACGTGTCCGCCGGCCCCCGTCGGCCCCGGGTACGCGCAGGCCCTCGGTCGGCGAATCGGGCACCATCGCGCTGACCGTTCCGGAATACCGTTTACCCGGTCCCGGCCGTTGGGTACATGGGCGTCACCTCGAACATCACACAAGCCCGGGAGGCACCCCCATGCGCGGTTCGTCGATCCTCGGAGTCATCGTCGTCATCTGGCTGGTCATCGGCGCTATCGCCGCTGGTCAGCGCGGCTATTACGGGAACGACGACACCAACTGTGCCGAGGCCGGCACGATCCTGGTGACCATCGTGGCCGGGCCGCTCAACTACATCGGCGCCAACCCGAAGGTCGACTGCAAGCTCCCCGAGCCGTCGAAGTAAACCGCATCTCCCCGGCCCGCGCCCACCCCTCGGGGCGCGGGCCGCATCATGTCCGCTCCGGATCACCCCACCCACAGTCTCCGCCGCGCCGCGCCACCCACACCCCCTAACCTTCCTAGGAACCCATCCCACACCCCTCCTCGCCCCTCCTCACCCACTCATCGACGGTCGTCATGCGGTGACCAAGAAGTTCCGGTCAGAAAACATGCGCTCCGGTGACGGAAACTTCTTGATCACCGGGGAAAGCCGGGCGGGGATGCCGGGGTGGGTGGGGGTGGGTCAGGCGCCTACGTGGATGCCGGGGCGGCGGGAGGGGTCGGGTTCGCTCTTGCGGATGATCTCGCGGACCACGGGTGGGGTGTCGCCCCGGCCGAGGATCAGGTAGCGCAGCAGGTGGGCGATGGGGTTGCCCTCGGACCACTCGAAGTGGGCGTGCGGGCGGACGCCCGTACCGTCGCGCAGCGCCAGCAGGATGGCGGCGATCGCGTTCGGCACCGCCGGGCTGCTGGCCCGCAGCACCCGGAAGCCGCCGACCTCGACCCCGTGCACCCACAGCACCTGGCTGAACTCCGACGGGTCCACCACGTCGATCTCCAGGAAGAGCACGTCGGAGGCGCCCGGCACCGGGTTCATGCCCCGCTGCGCCCGCTCCTTGACCCGGTACTCCTTGAGCGCGCCGGTGTCCCGCTTGTTGGCGATCAGGTTCAGCCGGCCGTCACGGGCCAGCGACTCGGTGACGAACCGCCGGGCCGGCTCGTCGAACTCGATCCGTTCGGTCCGCAGCTCGGTGGTCCGGGTGATCCGGGAGACCAGCGACACCACCACGATGCCGGCGATGAACATGCCGGAGATGGCGAGCCCGTCGGGCTTCTCGATGACGTTCTCGACCAGCGCGTAGAGCAGCACGGCGGTGAGCACCGCGAAGCCGGACGCGGCGAACCGGTGCCGGGCCCGGACGGTCGCGATGGTCACCGCCACCGCGCCGGAGACCATCATCGCCAGGATGCCGGTGGCGTACGCGCCGGCCTGGGCGTTGACGTCGGCCCGGAAGGCGACGGTGATGACGACGCTGATCAGGGTGTAGACCAGCACCACCGGCCGGACCGCCCGACCCCACTCCGGCGCCATCCCGTACGACGGCAGGTAGCGTGGCACGATGTTGATCAGGCCGGCCATCGCCGACGCCCCGGCGAACCAGAGGATCAACACGCTGCTGATGTCGTAGAACGTGCCGAACCCCTCGCCCAGCCGGGCGTGGGCAAGCCAGGCCAGCGCCCGGCCGTTCGCCGCGCCGCCCGGCTGGAACTCCCGGGGCGGGATCAGCACGGTGGTGACGAACGTGGTGGTCAGCAGGTACACCGACATGATCAACGCGGCGGCGGTGAGCAGCCGGCGGGTGTTGCGGATCCGCGCGGCCAGCCGCTGCGCGCGGTCCTCGCCCGCCCCGCGTACCAGGGGCATCATGCTCACCCCCGTCTCGAAGCCGGACAGGCCCAGGACCAGCAGCGGGAAGGCCAGCACCGCCGGGCCGAGCAGGTCGCCCACCCCGGCACCCCCGGCGGTCAGGGTGGCCGTCCAGTTCCGCACGACACCTGGGTCGGCGGCGATCCCGGCCAGGCCGTCGGCCACGATCACCGCGTTGAGACCGAGGAAGACCACCACCAGGGGTACGGCCACCAGCACCGCCTCGCTGAACCCGAGCAGGAACACCCCGCCGAGGACGAGCAGCAGCGCCACCGTCACCAGCACGGCCAGCCCGTCGCCGTGCGGCGCCGACGACGGCAGGTACGGGTTCTCCAGCAGATGCACCGTGGCGTCGGCGGCGGAGAGGGTGATCGTGATGATCCACGAGGTGGCGACGAACCCGAGCAGCACCAGTACGAAGATCTTGCCGCGCCAGAACGGCAGCAGCCGCTCCAGCATCGCCACCGACCCCTGCCCGTGCGGGCTCTCCCGGGCGACCCGCCGGTACATCGGCAGCATCCCGAGCAGGGTCAGCGCCACGATCAGCAGGGTGGCCAGCGGGGAGAGCGCCCCGGCGGCCAACGCCGCGATGCCCGGCAGGTAGGACAGCGTCGAGAAGTAGTCGACCCCGGTCAGGCACATCACCTGCCACCAGGGGTGCCGGCGCTGGCTGCCCTCCTCGGTCTCCGGGCCGACCGGCTGCACCCGGTACGCGAACAGCCACCGGCGCAGCGCGCCACCGGGCCGGGCCGGCCGGGCGTGACTGTTCACGCACTCCGGCAGGCCCACCGGCCCGGGTCGGGTGCGCTCGCCCTGGCCGGCGTCCCGGGCCTCGCGCAGCGCCCGCCCATGCCCCGGCGGCGGCGCGCTCCCCCGTCGTTCCCGGGTCCGCCGTCCCCGCGTCCCGTCCCGCCCGTCCGCCATCCGCCGACCGCCCTCGTGTCCCCTGCCCCCGACGGTAGGCGCTGGAGGCGGTCCGGCCGGCCGGAACAGGGGAAGCCGGGGGTCAGGCGGGACGGTGCCGGTCGGCCGGGGTACGGCGCAGGGCCGCCAGCAGGGCGTCCGGGTCGGTCACCGTGACGGTGGCCGCCGGATGGCGCAGCCACCGGCCGGGGGCCAGCCCCGGCACCGGCGTGCCGAACCGCAGGCACACCCCGGCCGTGGTGCCGGTGCCGAAGGTGACCCCCCGGTCGGCCAGGGACAGGTGTGGCCCGACGGCCCGCCACCACCGGAACGGCCCGCCGCGCCGGGCGTCGACCACGTTCGCCCGGCCGGTCCATAGCCGCCAGGGGCCGAACCGGATCACCAGTTCCGCGTCGTCGAGCAGCACGGCGCAGGTCTGTGGTCGGATGCCGAGCAGCGCCAACGGCACCCGGAACGTCGGGTCGAACCGGAACGCGAACCGGTGTGCGGGCATGACCGACGGGTACCCGGGACGGGCCGTCCGACACCCGCCGGCCGGGCCACACGCGGACCGCCGACCGGCACGGCGTCGGTCGGCCGGCACCCCGGCCGGCGGGTGCCGCCAGCCGGAGCGGGCGCGCCGCCCCCGGGCCGGCCGGGGCGGGCTGCCGCCGGTTCGCGGGGTCACGCCAGGGCGCGGGTCCAATCGTCGACGTGGGCCGACAGGTGGCCGGCGACGGCCCGCCAGTAGGGGCCGTCCTCGGCGTGGATCCGGGCCCAGGGCTGCACGCCACGCCGCGCGCCGTCGCACAGCAGGTCGTACATCGCCCGTGCCCGGAGGCCGAGCGTCGCGGCGAGCGCGGGACGTTCCGCCGCCGGCAGGTCGTACCCGTCGACCAGGGCGCGCAGCCGGCGGGCCGAGTCGGGCACCGGCCGGTCGGGGCGCATCCCGGCCATGGCCTGCGCGGCGTACGCCAACTCCCAGCGGCGGGTGCCGGGGCCGGCGCCGTCCCAGTCGATCAGCACCCAACCGCGCGGGGCGCGGACCAGATTCCACGGCGCCGGGTCGTGGTGGCAGAGCAGGTCCGTGCCGTCGGGGCGGATCGGCACCTGCCAGCGGGCCGGTTCGGGGGGTACGAAACCGGCGGTGGCGCGGTGCAGGTCGGCCAGCAGCCGGCCGATCGAGGGCAGTTCTGCGGTCGGGTACCGCCCCGAGGGGTGGCCCGGTTCCCCCGGCACGTACTCCAGCACCTGCCGGCCCTGCCCGTCGCGGCCCAGCGGCCGGGGCGCGCCGTCGAAGCCGACGGCGTGCAGGTGGGTCAGCAGGGCGTCGACGGCGTCGGTCCACGGGCCGACCGGCCGGCGGACGGTGTCACCGACCCGCACCACGCCGGTGGTGACGTTGCCGGGCAGCGGTTCCTCGGTCGGACGCATCCGGTCATCCTGGCGCAACGGACGCGTCCCCGCGCCTCGGTTTCCCGAGGCGCGGGGACCCCCCGTCCCGGCTGCTACTGCAGGAACGCCCCCAGCGGTGACAGCAGCAGCCGGCCGAGCGCCGCGGCATTGTCGTCCAGCCGGGTGCGCTCGCCGTCGCGGGCCTGCGGGTCGTGCCGGCAACGCCAGATCTTCTGCGCGTTGCGCCAGGCCACGTCCCTGGTGTATTCGACCAGTTCGCCCTGGTACCAGTCGTCGATGTCGCCGTTGAGCATGTCCAGCAGCAGTTGCCACCGCTCCAGGTAACCCCGCCGCAGCGACGGGATCTTGTCGGCGAAGATGTCGTTGATCTTCAGGTAGTCGCGGTGCTGTTCGGTGCCGTCCACCGGCTCGGACTCCAGGTGGTCGAACGTGGTCACCAGGGCGAACGGCAGGTCGAAGTTGATGTGCGCGTTCACCCCCGCCGCCGCCGACGGCAACGGCCGGGCGTCCGGGCCGCGCATCCGCTTGAACAGGCACGACCAGGCGCGCGGGGTGGTCGGGCTGGACTCGGTCCACAGCCGCATCGCGTCGAAGTAGCGGGCGGCGAACTCCACGTCGAGCCGGGACAGGAACACCGGGTCGGCGAAGTAGTCGTCGTAGAGCCCCTCCAGCACCCGGCTGGTGATGGCCAGGTAGAGCCGGTTGAAGTCGGCGAGCGGGCAGCTCTGCTCCAGCGGCGGCAGCCGGACCAGCAGGTCCTGGAGCTTGGTGAGGTGGTCGACCACCGCCGGGACGTCCTCCGGGTGGTCGGCGAGGAGATCGACGATGTCCGCGTGGACGGGCCCCCAGACCGGTTCCGTCATGTCTCCTCCGCAGTGGTCGGGGCAGCGCCGCGCCGTCGTTTCCGGTGCACAGCCTGTCAGCGCCGGCCACCGCGGGGATCAGTAGAACGACGTATTCGTCCGCGCCGGACGTACGCTCACTCGCCCCGGTTACGCAGGTGGATGGCGCTGGCCTGGACCCTGGTCCGCACCTGGAGCTTGTCGAAGATGTGCGACACGTGCACGCCGATGGTGCGTTCGCTGATGAACAGCCGCTGACCGATCTCCCTGTTGGTCAGCCCCTCGGCCACCGCGGCGAGCACCTCCCGTTCCCGCGCGGTCAGCAGGGCCAGTTCGTCGGCACCCGGCGGGGCGGTCACGGTCTCCCCCGCCGCGGCGGCGCGGCTGCGGCCCGCGCCCGGCGACCGGGCACCGCCCGTACGGGCCGTCCGGCCCCGCCCCGCCCCGGCCAACTCCACCCGTGCCCGGCCGGCCAGCGTCCGGATCTCGCTGGTCAGCGGCACCGCGCCCAGGCTCGACGCCATCTCGTGGGCCTGCCGCAGCAGGGTGGTCGCCGTGCTGCTGCGGCTGCGCCGCGCCAGCAACGCCTCGGCCTGCCGTAGCCGGGAGTAGGCCGCCGGGTAGGGGTGGTTCCGTTTGTCCCACTCGGCCGCCGACCGGGCCCAGGCGTCCGGGTCGCCCCGGCCGTCGAGGCGGCTCAGCTCGGCCGTGCACAACGCCAGGAAGCCGTCGGCGTTGACCCGCACCGGCCCGGCGGCCGTCGCGCTCTTGGCCGCCACCCGGTCGACCGCGTCACGCAGCCGCCGGACCGCCGTCTCGTCGACCGCCACGGTACGGCTCGCGTGCGCCTCCGCCTCCGCGCGCAGCCCGTGCCAGGCCAGCGTGCCCAGCAGCACCACGTCGTCGGAGCGGCTCTCGGTCAGGCCCCGCTGCACGGCCTGCCGGGCCACGTCGTGCCGGCCCTGCCACATCGCCAGCCCGGCCCGCAGGATCAGCATCGGCAGCACGTGCCGGGGCGCGCCACCGCCGGCGAGCATCGTCGCCACCGCCTCCAGGTCCCGGTCGGAGGCCTCGACGTCGCCGTACCCGACGGAGAGCCGGCAGCGGGCCAGCAGCAGCTCGACCGCGTCGGCACCGGACGGACGGTGCCGCAGCGCCGCCGCGACCACCTTCTCCGCCTCCGCCCACTGGCCGACCCGGAACAGCCCGTTGGTGGCGATCGCCAGCAACCGGGTCTCGTAGGTGCGGCCCAGGCCCAGCTCGGCGACCCGCTCGGCACCCCGGCGGGCCACCACCACCCCCTCCTCCAGGATGTTCAGCGGCCCGGTCAACAGCTCCGCCAGGTGCAGGTACGCGCAGGCCACGTCCTCCGGACCGCCGGAGCGTTCGGCGGTCTCCAGGGCCCGGCGCACCACGGCCAGCCCGGCGTCCGGGTCCTCCAGGAACGCCTCGCTGAAGCCCAGCGCGGAGCTGGCCAGCACCACCTCCGTGGTGCTGCCGTCGACCGAGGCGGCCAGTTCCAGGGCCTCCCGGGCGCGCTGCCCGGCGTCGGCGTACCGGCCCAGGTGCAGCAGCAGCTCGGCCAGCCGGGCGGCGGCGTTGGCCCGTTCCCGGGCGGTGCACTCGGCGGCCTCCAGCACGCTGCGGTACTCCGCCTCGGCGGGGGCGGACCGGCCGGCGGCGGCCAGGTAACGGGCCCGCTGGATGCGCACCGCGCAGGACGGGTCGAGTGGCTCGCCCCCGGTCCGCTCGGCCAGCAGGGACAGCGCGCGGGCGTGCTCGCCGCTCTTGTGGGCGGCCTCGGCGGCCCGCTCCAGCAGCACCGCCCGGTCCACCTCGGGTGGGGCGTCCACCGGGCCGGTGACAGGCGTCGCGGCCAGCTGCAACGCCGCCGTCCAGTGCCGGTGCGCCTCGGCGAAACCGTGCAGCCGTTCGGCCTCCCGGGCGGCGGCCATCGCCGCCGGCAGGGCCCGACCTGGTTCACCGGCCAGCCGCCAGTGGTGGGCCAGCCGGGCCTGGTGCAGTTCCGCCGGCACCTGGGTGAGCGCCTCGGCGTAGCGGCGGTGCAGGCCGGCACGTTCCGCCGGGAGCAGCTCGTGGGCGAGCACCTCGGCGACCAGCCGGTGCCGCAGCCGGTAGCCGTCGTCCGCGCCGACGAGCAGCCGGTGGGCGACCGCCTCCCGCAGCGCCTCGATGAGTTCCGCCTCGGGCAGGCCGAGCACCTCGGCCAGCAGCCAGTGCTCGACCGGTTCGACGCCCGCCGCCACCGCGTGCACCGCGGCGTGCGCGTGCCGGGGCAGCGCGTCCACCCGGGACAGGAAGATCTCGCGCAGGGTGTCGGACAGCCCGTCACGACCGTCGCGCAGGTCACGGGCCAGTTCCTCGACCACGAACGGGTTGCCGCCGCTGCGCTGCCAGACCTGCTCGGCGGCCTCCGGGGCGAGCGGCGCACCGACGATCTCGGCGGCCAGCAGGTCGGTGCCGGCCCGGTCGAGGGGGCCCAGATCGAGCACCCGCACCGACCGCAGCCGACGCAGCTCGGTGAGCACCCGGCGCAGCGGGTGGGCGCCCTGCAACGACTCGGCCCGCACCGCCGCCAGCACCGACAGCTGCAGGTCGCCCAGGCCGGCGAGCAGATAGAGCAGGAGTTGCCGGGTGGTCCGGTCCACCCACTGCAGGTCGTCGAGGACGAGCACCAGCGGACGGCCCTCGGCGATCAGGCTCAGCCCCCGGGAGACCCGTTCCAGCAGCGCCCCGGCGCTGTCCGCCCCGCCGCTGTCCTCGGCGAACGTCCGCAGCAGACCCCGCACCGCCGACGAGGTGCGGGCCTGGCCGGCGGTCAGGTCGGCGTCGAAGCGGCGTAGCGCCTGGAGCACCGGGTGCAGTGGGGAGGCGTCGCCGATGTCCAGGCAGGAGCCGGTGAGCACCACCGCTCCCGCGTCCCGCAGCCGCGCCGCAGCCTCGGTGAGCAGCCGGGTCTTGCCCACCCCGCTCTCACCGGTGACGAAGACGGCGGCGGTCTGCCCGGGGCCGATCTCGTCGTGGAGCGCGGCGCGCAGCACCGCCAGCTGGTCGGCGCGGCCGACGAGCGGTGCGGTGTCCACATCGCTGGCCATGTCCGCAGCCTAGTCACAGGTCCCCGCACCGTTCTACGGGCTCGATCCGGCATTGGTACCTCTCGCGTCGACATTGCGACTAAAGGTGGCGACCGGCCGACATACGTCGTTCGGCAGATCCCCCGTCAGCCCGGTGGTGACAGTCTCCGATCGTCGTCGACGGCAGCACCGCGGAGGAAAGGGGTGGGTGGGATGCCACTGCCCACGGTCGGTACCGGTCGGGAGGACGCCACCACTACGCCCTGGCCGGTGCCGCAGGAACGGCGCACGCTGACCGTGCTCTTCGCGGACATCGTCGGGTCGACCGCGTTGACCGAACGGCTCGACCCGGAGGACGTCCGGGCGGTGCAGTTCGCCTACTTCGACACCGTCGCCGGGGTGCTGCGCCGCTGGCAGGGCACGGTGGAGAAGTACGTCGGCGACGCGGTGATGGCGCTGTTCGGGGCGCGTACCTCCGACGGGTTGGACGGCTACCGGGCGGTGCGGGCGGCCCTGGAGATCCAGGCCGCGCTGGACCGGCGGACGCTGCCCGGCGGGGTGACGCTGCGGGTCCGGGTCGGTGTCGCCACCGGCGAGGCGGTGGTCGACCTGGCCGCCGCCCGCGACGGCGGGCACGGCATGGCCTCCGGCGCGGTCCTCACCACCGCCGCCCGCATCCAGGAGTACGCCCCGGCGGGCGGCGTGGTCGTCTGCGCGGCCACCCACCGGGCCACCGCCGGCCTGGTCGACCAGCACGCCCTCGCCCCGGCCAGCCTCACCGGCAAGACACTGCCGGTGGACGTCTGGCGGGTCACCCGCCCGGCCCGCCACCGGCCGGCCCGGCACGACGGCCCGCTGATCGGTCGACGCCGGGAGGTCGCCACCGCCCTGGACCAGCTCACCCGGGCGGCCCGGGAGCATCGTCCACGGTGGGTGGCCCTCACCGGCCCGGACGGGATCGGCCGCAGCCGGCTGCTGGCCGAGTTGCGCCACCGGCTGCCCGCGGTCGACGGCCGGGCGGTGCGCTGGGCGGTGGCGCACTGCCCGCCGTACCCGGAGCAGGTGTTCGGGCCGGTCGCGGAGCTGCTGCGGGACCTGGCGGGGCTGCCCGCCGGCGACCCGGCGGGCGCGGTCCGCCCCCGGCTGGCCGCCCTGGTCGACGGGCTGGTCCCGGCGGGTCAGGTGGGGCCGACCGTGGCGGCGCTCGCCGCGCTGCTGGACGCCCCGGACCGGTCGGCGGTCGCCGGGGCGGCGGCGGTACGCCGGGTCCTGCTCGCCCTGGCCGCCCACCGGCCGGTGGTGGTCGGCGTGGACGACCTGGACCGGGCGGCCCCGGCGCTGGGGCGGTTCCTGCACTCGCTGTTCACCGCCGCGACCGACCGGGGACTGCCGCTGGCGGTGCTGGCCACCCACCGGCCGGACCGAACGGACCCGCTGCCCGCGCCGGTCGACAGGCACCGGGTCGAGCTGGCCCCGCTGGACGCCCTCCACACCGGCCGGTTGCTGCGCCGGCTGCTCGCCGGCTCCGGCCGGCCGGCCGGGGCCGCCGCCCGGCTGCTGCCGCTGGTCGCCGGCCGGCCCGGCCACGCCGCCGCCTACGTCGAGGCGATGTCCCGCCCGGGCACGGGCGGTGATCCTCTCGCCGGTCCGGCGGTGGAGCCGGCGCTGCCCGAGTCGCTGCGCCGCCGCGCCGCCGCCCGGCTGGACCGGTGCGACGGTGTCCACCGGGCGGTGCTGATGGCCGCTGCGACGCTCGACGTCCCGGTCACCGCGCCGGTCGTGGCCGTGCTGCTCGACTGGGCACCGGAGCGGGCCGCCCGGGCGCTGCGCCGGCTCACCGACGCCGGGCTCCTGGAGCCTTCGACCCGGGGCGGGCTGGTGGTCGCCGACCCGGCCCTGCGCCGCTGCGCGGCCGACCGGCTGCTCCGCTCGGTCCGCGCCGATCTCATCCGCCGGGCCGCGTCCGCCGGACTGGCCGGGACCGCCGCGCGGGCCGGGGCCGTCCGGTCGACCGGCATGACCGGGCGGGCCGGGATCTCGGGGCGGGTGGCACCCGTGCACCGGGCCGCACCGGGCCGGCGGGCCGGGGTCACCCGCGCGGTGGACCAGGTCCACCGCGTCGGGCCCGCCGGTCGGGTCGCCGGGGCCCACCGCGCGGGGTCCGCCGGACAGGGCGCAGGGACGCACCGGGCGGGGGCCGCCGGGCAGTGGCCCGGGGCGGGTCGGACGGCTGCCGCCGCCGGGGTGGGCGGCCACCTCCTGCGCAGCCTGCCCACGGGTGACGGAGTACCCGACCGGGGAGTTCGGCAGCCAACGGCCCTCCCCGGGGCCGTCCGGCCGCACGAGCGACGCCGGAGGTCCGGCGGCACCGAGGACGGGCGGCCGGGGTGGACGGCGGCCGTGGCCGGACGTCCGTCGGCGCTGCCGGCCCGGTCGGGCCGGGCCGGCCGGCGACTGGCCGTCGTCGTGCTGCTGCCGCCCCGACCGGCAGGTGTCGGCGCTGCTGCGCGACCGACGACCGGGCGAAGACGACGTGGGGAGGGGATGCCGCCTCCCGCCGTACCGTTACCGCGCGCCGCCTGACCCGCCGCCCTACCGGGGCGTCTCGGTGACCGGGGCGGGCGGGACCACGCGCATGGCGCGTACCGCCTCCCCGGCGAACAGGCACGCGGCCCGGTGGCCGGGGCCCACCTCGACCGGGGGCGGGTCGGTCTCGGCGCAGGCGGGGCGGGCCTGCGGGCAGCGGGTGCGGAACCGGCAGCCGCTCGGCGGATCGGTCGGGCTGGGCGGGTCACCGGTGAGGATGATCCGCCGCCGGTCCCGTTCCACCCGGGGGTCGGCCACCGGGACCGCCGACAGCAGCGCCGCCGTGTACGGGTGCGCCGGTTCCCGCCAGAGCTGCGCCGGGGTGCCGGTCTCCACGATCCGGCCCAGGTACATCACCGCGATCCGGTCGCTGAGGTGTTCCACGGCGGCCAGGTCGTGCGCGATGAACAGGTAGGTGAGCCCGAGGTCCCGTTGCAGCCGCCGCAGCAGGTTCATGATCTGCGCCTGCACGCTCAGGTCGAGCGACGCGATCGGCTCGTCGAGGACGATCAGGTCGGGTTCCCCGGCCAACGCGCGGGCGATGCCGACCCGCTGGCGTTGGCCGCCGGACAGCTCGTGCGGGTGCCGGCCGGCCGTCTCCGGCCGCAGGCCCACCAGGTCGAGCAGCTCGGCGACCCGGTGCCGGCGGGCGTCGGCCGAGCGGGCCAGCCGGTGCACGACCAGCGGTTCGGCGATGCTCGCGCCGACCGTGCGACGCGGGTCCAGCGACGCCTGCGGGTCCTGGAACACCATGGCCACCCGGCGGCGCAGCCCGCGCAGCCGGCGACGCGACCAGCCGGTGACGTCCTGCCCGCCGACGACGATCCGGCCGCCCGTCGGGGCCACCAGCCGCAGCAGCGCCAGGCCGGTGGTGGACTTGCCGCTGCCGGACTCCCCCACCAGCCCCAGGGTCTCGCCCGACCGTACGGTGAGCGACACCCCGTCCACCGCCCGCACCGGTGGGCCGCCGGGGCTGGGAAACCAGACCGTGAGGTCGTCGAGTTCGGCGATGGTTTCCGTACTCATCGGTCCTCCGGGGTGGCCGGGCCCGGGTCGTCCCCGGCGGGCCGGGACCCGGCAGCGGCGGCGGGGTAGAAGGTGCGCACCCGGTGGGCGGGGGCGATCGGGACCAGCGGCGGCAGCTCGTGGGCGCAGCGGTCGTCCCCGCGCACCGGGCAGCGGGGCCAGAACGCGCACCCGGGCGGCAGGTCAAGCGGGCTGGGCGGCACGCCGGGGATCGCCGCCAGCTCCTCCCCCGCCGTGCCGGGCCGGGGCCGGGCCGCCAGCAGGGCCCGGGTGTACGGGTGCCCCGGCGCGACGAAGACCGCGTCGACCGGGCCCTGCTCGACGATCCGTCCCCCGTACATCACCGCGACGGTGTCGGCGATCCCGGCCACCACCCCGAGGTCGTGGGTGATCCAGACGACCGCGGTGCCGAGCCGGCGGCGCAGGTCGGCGACGAGTTCGACGATCTGCGCCTGGGTGGTGACGTCCAGCGCGGTGGTCGGCTCGTCGGCGATGAGCAGGGCCGGTTCGCAGGCCAGGGCCATCGCGATGACGACCCGTTGCCGCATCCCGCCGGAGAACTCGTGCGGGTGGGCGTCCACCCGCCGCCCGGGCGCGGGGATGCCGACCAGGTCGAGCAGCTCGACGGCGCGGGAACGGGCCTGCCGCCGGCTCATCCCGAGGTGTTCCTCGCACGCCTCGGCGACCTGCCGGCCGACGGTCAGCACCGGGTTGAGGGTGGTCATCGGGTCCTGGAAGACGAAGCCGACGTGCCGGCCCCGCCACCGGCGACGGTCCGACCCGGACATGCCGGTCAGGTCCCGGCCCAGCAGCCGTACCCGGCCGGTGACGGTGGCGGAGCGCGGGGCCAGCCCGGTGGCGGCGAGCACCGTCATGCTCTTGCCGCTGCCGGACTCCCCCACCAGGGCGAGGGTCTCGCCGGGGGCCACCGACCAGTCGACTCCGGCGACCGCGCGGGCCGGGCCGTTGCGGGTGCCGAGGGTGACCGTCAGGTCGCTGATCTCCAGCACCGCCGCGTCCCCGGCGACCCGGGGCGACGGTACGGCGGGTCCGCTCATCGGGTGCTCCTGCGAGCTTCGCTGACGGTGAGCTGACGGGGGTCGAGCACGTCACGCAGGGCGTCACCGACCAGGTTGAACGCCAGCACGGTCAGGAAGATCGCCGCACCGGGGAAGAACCCCAGCCACCACGCGTCGGTGACGAAACCGCGCCCGTCGTAGAGCATCCGGCCCCAGGCCGGCGCGGGGGGTTGGACGCCCAGCCCGAGGAAGGACAGCGCCGCCTCGGACAGGATCGCGAAGGCCAACGACAGCGAGGTCTGCACGATCAGCGGGGCGGCGATGTTGGGCAGCACGTGCCGACGCAGGATCCGCAGGTCGGAGGTGCCGATGGAGACGGCGGCCCGGACGAAGACCTGCTCCCGTACGGCGAGCACGCCGGCCCGGGTCACCCGGGCGAAGATCGGGGTGTAGACCACCCCGATGGCGGTCGTCGCGGTGACCAGCCCCGGGCCGAGGACCGCGACGATCGCCACGGCGAGCAGCAGCACCGGGAACGCGAACAGCACGTCCATGCCGCGCATGAGCACGTTGTCCGTCCAGCCGCCGTACCAGCCGGCGAGCAGGCCGACGGTGACCCCGACGGCCAGGGCGATGCCGACGCTGACCACGCCCACCTGCAACGACACCCGGGCCGCCACCAGCACCCGGCTGAGCACGTCGCGGCCCAACTCGTCGGTGCCGAACGGGTGCGCGCCGCTGGGTGGGCGCAGCATCTCGTCGACGTCCACGTCGTTGATCCCGGCCGGCGCGAGCCACTGCCCGGCCAGCCCGACGACCAGCAGGACCAGCAGCACCACCGTACCGGCGACGGCCGGCGGGTCGTGCCGCAGCGCGGTCAGCGCACGGCGCAGGGCGCCCGCCTCGACGGCCGTCGCCGACGGGCGGTCGTCGACCGGCGGCGGGGCGGCGGGGGGCGACGCCCGGTCCCCGGCGCTCATCGCAGCGTGATCCTCGGGTCGAGGCGGGCGTAGAGGACGTCCACCAGCAGGTTCATCAGCAGGAACAGGGTGGCCACGAAGAGCACCGCGCCCTGCAGCACCGGATAGTCCCGGGCCTGGACGGCGTCGTAGGTGAGCCGGCCGACACCCGGCCAGGCGAACAGCACCTCGATCACGATCACCCCGCCGACCAGGCTGGCCAGCTGCACCCCGACCACGGTGACCACCGGGATCAGCGCGTTGCGCAGCACGTGCCGGACGACCACCACCCGGCGGCGCAGGCCCTTGGCCTCGGCGGTGCGGACGTAGTCCTCGGCGAGCACCTCCAGCACCGAGGACCGGATGAACCGGGTGAGGATGGAGGCGGTGACCAGGCCGACGGCGGCGGCGGGCAACGCCACGTGCGCCGCCCAGCCCACCGGGTCGTCGGTGAGCGCCACGTACCCCGACGGGGGCAGCCAGCCGAGCACCCCGGCGAAGAGCAGGATGCCCATGATGCCCATCCAGAAGTCGGGGACGGAGACGCCGAACTGGCTGAACACGCGGGCGGCGTGGTCGACGAACGAACCGCTGCGCACCGCGGCGAGCACCCCGAGCGGGAAGGCGACGAGCAGGGCGAGCAGCACGGCGGTCACCGCCAGGGACAGGGTGGCGGGCAGCCGTTCCAGCACGATCGTGGTGACCGGCTGGCCGCTGCGGAAGCTGACGCCGAGGTCACCGGTGAGCGCGTTGCCTACGTAGTTGAGGTACTGCACCGCCAGCGGGCGGTCCAGCCCGGAGCGTTCCCGCAGCGCGTCGTAGGTCTGCTGGTCGAAGCGGGTGCCGAGGGAGACCCGGACCGGGTCGCCGGGGACCAGTTGCAGCAGCAGGAAGACCACCAGGGTCACCCCGAGCAGGACGACGACCGACTGGAGCAGCCGCCGCAGGACGAAGCGTCCCACCTCGCCCCCTCAGCGGTTCAGGGCGACGTCGCGGAACCGGATCGCCCGGTCGGAGCGCACCTGGTAGCCGGTGACCTTCGTCGACCAGCCCTGCACCACGTCGGGGTTGTAGAGGTAGATGTAGCTGGCGTCGTCGACGATCTGCTTCGCGGCCCGCTCGTACGTCTGTTTGCGGGCGGCCTCGTCGGTCTGGGTGCGGGCCCGGTCGAGCAGGGTGTCGACGGTGGGGTTGCTGTATTTGTGGAAATTGAACGTGCCACCGGTGCGGTGCTGGGCGTAGTAGAACTCGTCCGGGTCGATGTTGCCCAGCCAGCCGAGCAGGAAGGCGTCGAAGTTCCCCTTGCCCTGCTCGTCGAGCCACTGGGCGAAGTCCAGGGTACGGATCTTCACGGTGATCCCGACGTCCTTCAACTGGGCGGCGATCACCTGGGCGGCGGTGACCGTCTCCGGGTACTCGCTGGTGACCATCAGGTCCATGGTGCGGCCGGTGACACCGGCCCCGCCGAGCAGTTGCCGGGCCTGGTCCGGGTCGTGCCGGTAGGGCGCGTAGTCGAAGTACCAGGAGCTGCCCCTGGGGATGGCGGTCTGGTTGGCGGTGGCCTGACCGAACTTGGCGGCCTTGGTGATCGCCTCCCGGTCCAGCGCGAACGCGACGGCGCGACGCACGTTCACGTCGTCGTACGGCTCGCGTGCCTCGTTGAGGGCGAGGTACCAGTAGTCGGTGGAGGGGGTGGTGGCGACGGTCACCGCGCCGTCCTCCTTGAGGGTCGGCACCTGCTGGGGTGGCAGGTTGTCGGTCCACTGCGCCTCGCCGCCGCGCAGGTTCTGCAGGGCCACCGTCGGGTCCTTGACGAAGGTGAAGGTGACCCCGTCGAGCTTCGGTCTCGGCCCCCAGTAGGCGTCGTTGCGGGTGAGTTTGATGGTGTCGCCGGAGGTGTAGGAGGCGACGGTGAACGGGCCGCTGCCCACCGGCCTGGTCTTGATCGCACCCGACTCCACGTTGGCCTTCTGGACGATCGCGACGCCCTTGAAGCCGCCGAGGTTGGCCAGCAGGTTGGGGGTGGGCGCGGTCAGCGTGACCACCACGGTGGCCGGGTCGGGCGCGGTCACGGTCTTGACGGTGGCGAACCTGTACGCCGCGTTCAGCTTCTCGTTGATGATCCGCTGGTAGGAGTAGACGACGTCCGGTGCGGTCAGCGGCGACCCGTCGGAGAAGCGGGCTCCCTCGCGGAGGGTGAACGTCCAGGTGAGCTGGTCGCTGCTGGTGGTCCACCTGGTGGCCAGCGCGGGCCCCATCTTCAGCTCGGCGTCCGGCTCGACCAGGGTGTCGTAGACGTTCTCCAGTACCTGGAAGCTGTGGTAGGCCGACGTCCGGTGCGGGTCGAGCTGGTCGGGTTCGCCGCCGATGGCGGCGGTGAGCGTGCCGCCTGTCGATCCCCCGGCGGTGGACCCGCCGTCGACGTCGACGCTCTCTCCGGCGTCGCACCCGGCCAGCGCGGTCAGCGCGACGGCGAGCGCCGCTGCGACGATCTTCGATCTGGTCATGGACTCGGTCACCCTTCGCCGCCTGGCAGATCAGAAGGGCGAGTCTTCTCCGCCGGGCGGGGCGATGTCAACAAAAACCAATCAAATCAGGGTGAAAGCCTGTAAATCAGCGCAATCGACGACCGTCGTGCGTGGAGGGTGCACGGCAGACCGCACCCGTGCCGGCTCTGTTTCCCGTCCGACGCCTGTCGAAACCCGGGCCGCCGGTCAGTCGTCGGTGGGGCGGGTGAGGGTGCGGCTGCGCCCCCGGAACTCGGCCACCACCTCGCCGTCGCGGGTGACGGTGACGTCGTAGATGCCGCTGCGGCCGTACCTGACGCGTTCGGCGGCGGACGCGGTCAGCACGTCGCCCTCGCGGACCGGGCGCAGGAAGCTGATCTCGCCGCCGGCCGCGACGGTGGCCGGGCCGTGCGTGTTGCAGGCCAGCGCGAAGGCGGTGTCGGCGAGCAGGAAGACGAACCCGCCGTGGCCGATGCGGTGGCCGTTGAGCATCCCGGCGGTCACCCGCATCCGGGCCACCGCCGTGCCGCCGGCGGCGTGGACCAGCTCGATGCCGAGCCCCCGGGACGCCACGTCGGCGTCGAACATGTCGTGGGCCGCGGTCCGGGCCGGCGGCACCGCAGCGCCGTCGGTCCGCCCGGCGAGGTCCGCTTCGCGGGGGTACGGGCTACGGTCCGGCACTGCTCCTCCTGACGGTCGTGGCGCGACGACCGGCACCCGGCCGGCCGCCCCGCCGACCGTACGCCGTCGGTGGGCACCGGCCACGGCAGCCGGGCTATGCTCACGGACGAGTCGGCGGTGGGGCCCGCCGTCCCGGCCCGACCGGGAGAACCGCGCGGGCGCGCCGACGGTCCCTGCCAGTGCCCGGCGATACTGGTGGGGAGGTCCCGATGACGTCACCGTCGTCGCGGCGCGTCGATCCCGACGTCGACCTGCGGGTCCCTGCCGACCGGGGCGAGATGGCCGCGCACCCGGCCGCCGTGCTGGGCGTGGTCGCCGCCGGTGGGGCGCTCGGAGCGCTCGCCCGCGCCGGGGTGCAGGCCGCCCTGCCGCACTCCCCGACCGGCTTCCCCTGGTCCACCTTCACGGTCAACGTCACCGGGTGCCTGCTGATCGGGGCGCTGATGGCGGTGCTCGGTCGGCGACGGGCCGGCCCGCTGGTCCGACCGCTGCTCGGGGTGGGCGTGCTCGGCGGGTTCACCACCTTCTCCACGTACGCGATGGACGTCCACCGGGCGCTGGCCGCCGGCGCCGCCGGGACGGCGCTGGCCTACCTGGTCGCCACCCTGGTCGGTGGGTTCGCGGCCGTCGCCGCCGGTGACGCCCTGGCCGGCCGGCTGCTCGACCGCGCCGACCGACGCCGGCCCGGAGCCGACCGGGGTGCGCGCGGGCCCGGGGCCGACCGGGGCGGGCGCGGGCCCCGCCGGGGCGGCCCGCCGCCGGCGGCGGAGCGGACCGGCCGGCGGGAGTTTCGGTGACCGTGCTGCTGATCGCGCTCGGCGCGGCGCTGGGCGCGCCGCTGCGCTACCTCACCGACCGGGCCGTGCAGGCCCGGCACGGTTCCCGGTTCCCGTGGGGGACGCTCACCGTCAACGTCGCCGGGTCGCTGCTGCTCGGCGTGGTGGCCGGGGTCCCCGCCGGGCCGGCGGTGACCGCGCTGGTCGGCACCGGTTTCTGCGGCGCGCTGACCACCTGGTCCACCTTCGGTTACGAGACGGTACGGCTGGCGCGGGCCGGCGACCGTCGGCCCGCGCTGGCCAACGTCCTAGTCAGCGTGGTCGCCGGGCTGGGCGCGGCGACGCTCGGCTTCGCCGTGGCCCGCGCGCTGGCCGGCTGACCGGCGGGCCCCTCAGCCGACCGGGGTCGCGGCGTGCCCCGGACCGTGCACGTGGTCGTGCCCGTGCTGGTGGTGGCCGTGGCCGTGGCCGTGGCCGTGGTGGTCGTGGTCGTGGCCGTGGCCGTCGACCGGGTCGTCGGGGTGGTCGTGCGGGGTCTGCGGGCGGCCCACCTTGTCGGCGAAGCCCGGCATCAGCACCCGGTACGCGCAGGTGTCGCAGTTCATCCGGATGTCCCCGCGCAGCGCCTCGGCGTGCCGTTCGAGCACCAGGTCGGCCAGGGCGTCGCAGTCGCCGATCAGGTCGGCGACCCGGACGTCGAGGTCGGGATGGTCGGCGGCGTACGCCTGCGACTGGGCCACGATCCGGTCCGGCAGCACCCCGGCGAACAGGAAGTACGGGGCGACCACGATCCGCCGGGCGCCGAGCCGGCGCAACCGGTCGAGCACCGCCGGCACGGAGGGCTCGGCCAGCGAGATGAACCCCGGTTCGACGCCTGCGTACCCGCGCCCCTCCCAGAGCAGCCGGGCCACCTTCGCCACCTCGGCGTTGGCGTCCGGGTCGGTGGCGCCCCGCCCGATCAGAGCCACCCAGGTGCCGGCCCGGTCGGCCCCGGCCAGCGCCGCGTCGATCCGCTGCTCCAGGACGCCGTGCAGCAGCGGGTGCGGGCCGAGCGGTCGGCCGTACCGGTAGGTCAGGCCGGCGTGGCGCTCCTGCTCGCGGGCCATCGCCGCCGGGATGTCGCCCTTGCCGTGCCCGGCGGCCGTGAGCACCAGCGGCAACGCGACAAGCGCCAGGTGACCGCGCGCGACCAGCGCGGTCACCGCGTCGGTCAGCGGCGGCCGGGACAGCTCGATGAACCCGCCCTCGACGTCGCCGACGGCGGCCCCCGCCCGGTCCCGGACCCGGTCGACGAGCGCGGCGAACTGGTCGACCCCGGCCGCGCTGCGCGTGCCGTGCCCGACGATGACCAGTGCGGTCATGTTTCCTCCAGGTAGAGCAGGGCGTTGAGGGCGGCGGCGGCGACCGCCGAGCCACCCTTCTCGCCGATGTTGGACACGGCGGGCAGGCCGCTGGCCCGCAACGCCGCCTTGGACTCGGCGGCCCCGACGAAGCCCACAGGCAACCCGACCACCAGCGCCGGGTCGGCGGCCACGCCGATCAGTTCGACGAGCGCGGTCGGCGCGCAGCCCACCACCCAGACCGCCCCCGGGCCGACCCGGTCCAGGGCGATCCGTACGGCCGCCGCCGACCGGGTCGACCCGGTCTCCCGGGCCAGCGCGGCGGCGGCCGGTTCGGCGACCGGGCAGACGATCTCCCGGCCGGCGCCGGTGATCCCGGCGGCCACCATCGCCACGTCGGTGACGATCGACGCCCCGGCCCGCAGCGCGGTCAGCCCGCCGGCCAGCGCCGCCTCGTCGCAGACCAGGTCGGTGACGTAGTCGAGGTCGGCGCTGGCGTGCACCACCCGCTCGACGACCGCCCGGGTCAGCGGCGGCAGGCCACCCAGGTCGACCCGTTCCCGCAGGATCCGGTACGACTCCAGCTCGATGGGATGGACGACCCGGCTCACCGCCCGCCTCCCGGGACGGGCCGGCGACGGGCCGGCTGGATGCTGGTGGTCATGGTGCTCCTCGACGGTCGGTGGTGACCCGGATCGCGTCCACCGGGCAGATCTCCAGACACTCCAGACAGCCGGTGCAGCGGTCGGCCCGGACGGTCAGCCCCCCGGGCACCGGGCGGATCGCGTGGGCGGGGCAGGTCAGCAGGCAGGCCCCGCAGCCCTGACAGGCGTCGATCACCACCGGCGGCAGCACCCCGACCGGAGCGGGCGGCGGCCCGGCGGGGGTCATCCGCGCCACCGGTAGCCCCGGGGGGTGACCATCCGGCCGCCGACTAGCCGGGTCTGCGAGCTGCCCACCACCACCAGGCCGTACATGTCGACCACTGTCGGGTCGAAGGTGGCGAGGGTGGCCAGGTGGACGCGCTCGTCGGGGCGGCTGGCGTTGCGGACCACCCCGACCGGGGTCTGCGGCGGGCGGTGCGCGGCGAACGTCGCCAGCACCGCGCCGAGCTGCCAGTCCCGGGCCCGACTGCGCGGGTTGTACAGCAGCGCCACCAGGTCCGCCTCGGCGGCGGCGGCGACCCGGCGTTCGATCACCGGCCAGGGGGTGTGCAGGTCGGACAGGCTGAGGTAGACGTGGTCGTGGCCGATCGGCGCGCCGAGCAGGGCGGCGGCGGCCAGCGCGGCGGTCACCCCGGGCACCCCGACCACGTCGATCCGCTCGTCGGCGTACTCCAGGGCGGGGCTGGCCATCGCGTACACCCCGGCGTCACCGGAGCCGACCAGCGCCACGGCGTGCCCGGCGGTGGCCTCGGCGACGGCGCTACGGGCCCGTTCCTCCTCCGCGCCGAGCCCGCTGGCGAGCACCCGGGTACCCGGCCGCAGCAGGTCACGGACCTGGTCGACGTACTGGTCGAGGCCGACGACCACGGCGGCCCGGCGCAGCTCGGTCACGGCGCGCGGGGTGCGCAGGTCGGCCGCGCCGGGGCCCAGGCCGACGATCGCCAGCCGGCCGCGCGGGGCGTGCCGGGCGACCGCGACGGTGGCCATCGCCGAGGCGGTCTTGGGCACCAGCAGGGTGCCGCCGTCGCGCAACGCCGCCGCCTCGGCGACGCTGGGCGTGCCGACGGCGGCCCGGACCACCTCGCTGGGGTGCGGCACGTCCACCGCCGCCAGCTCCGCCGCCGGCCAGGTCCGCAGCGGTACGCCGAGCGCGTCGGCGGTGGCCCGGATGCCCTCCTCGTCGGCCTTGACGTCGACGCTGGCCAGGCAGCGCAGGCTGGCCGGGCTCAACCCGGCGTCGGCGAGCGCCCGGTGCAGCAACGCGTCGACCTCGGCGGCGGCCACCCCCCGGCTGGACCCGACCCCGGCGACCAGGGACGGGGGCCGCAGCACGACGGTCCGGTCGTCGACAGGCACCATCCGGTCGGTCACCAGCACCCGGTACCCGCCCGCCGGGTGTTCCCCGCTGGGCGGTTCGGGGTGGACGTTGGGCGGCAGGGCGGGCAGCGGCCACACCGCGTCGGCGACCAGCCGGACCGGTTCCCCGTCGAGGATCGCCCGGGACACCGCGGCCACCGCCCCCTCGACCGGCCAGCCGAGGGTGTCCAGGCCGGGCAGGTCGACCGCGTCGGTGGCGGTGGTGACCACCGGCCGGGCGTCGAGCAGCACGGCCACCTCGGCGGCGAGGGTGTTCGCGCCCCCGGCGTGCCCGCCGAGCAGGGCGACGGCGTGCCGGGCGGCCTCGTCGACCACCACCACCGCCGGATCGGTGCGCTTGTCCCCCAGCAGGGGCGCCAGCACCCGCACCACCGCACCGGTGGCCAGGAACGCCACCACCGCGTCGCACGTCGTCCAGGCGGTCCGCAGCGCGTCGGCGACCCCGTCGGCCTCGACCAGCCGGGCGTGCGGCCAGGCGGCGGCCACGGTCCGGGCGTGCCGGCGGCCGGCGGCGGTGGCCGCGACGAGCCCGACCCGGTGCGGGCCGGTGCCGGGCGTCTCCCGGTGCCGGTGTGGTGCGGTGGTGGTCACTGACGCTCCCCGGTGAGGACGACCACCGGATTGGTGGCCGCGAGTCGGACGGACCCGCCGGGCAGGTCGGCGAGGCGGGCGGCGGCGAGCTGGCTGCCGGTCACCGCGTAGCCGGCGGCGCGCAGCAGGTGCACGGCCGGGGCGACCCGGTCCAGGGCGGCGAGGGTGGCCACCACCCGGTCCGGGCGGCGGTCGGCGACGGCGGTCAGCACGTCGGTCCCGCCACCGCCGACGAAGACCGCATCCGGATCGGGCAGTCCGGCCAGGACTCCCGGCGCGTCACCGGTCACCACCCGGACGTCGACGCCGTGCCGGGCGGCGTTGCCGGCGACCGGCGCGGCCGGGTCCCGTTCCACGGCGATCACCGCCGCGCCCAGCAGCGCACACTCGATGCCTACCGATCCGCTGCCCGCGCCGACGTCCCAGACCAGCCGACCGAGCCGGGGCCGCAACCGGGCGACGGCCAGCGCCCGCACCTCGGCCTTCGTGATCATCGAGTCCCGGTGCCGGTACGCGGACTCGGGCAGCGCCCAGCCGGCGGCGGGCGCGGCGGCCGGCTGGTTGTCGCCGCGTACCGGCCCGACGCCGCCGCCGGACCCGGCCGCACCGCCCGGACCGGTGGGCGTCACCCCGGCGTCGTCGGCCGCGCCGGCGAGGCTGAGCAGGACGTGCGGGTCGGTCCAGCGGCGGCCGGCCGCCTGCTCGGGGCTGACCCAGGTGACCCGTTCGGCGGGGGTGCCGAGGTGCTCGGCGACCAGCAGGCGGCGGGACCAGCCGGCCAGCCCGGCCCCGATCTCGGCCGCCCCGGCGTCCGGCGCGGTCAGCACCGCGACGGCGGGCAGCGCCCGGCAGGCGTTGAGCGCGGGGCCCAACTCCCGACCGTGGGCGGTGACCACCACCGCGCCGTCCCAGTCGAGCCCGGCGCGGGCGAAGGCGGCGGCCACGCTGGACACCGCCGGCAGCACCCGTACCGGCAGCGCGGCGGCACGCAGCCGGCGTACCACGCCGAACAGGCCGGGGTCGCCGCTGGCCAGCATCACGGCCGGGACCCCGGCGGCGTGCGCGGCGGCGAGCCGCGCCAGCGCCGGGGCGAGCGGGCCGAGGGTGACGGTGTCGACGCCGGGCGGCACCGGCACGGCGGCGAGGTGCCGGGCCGCTCCGACGACCAGCCCGGCCCCGGCCAGGGCGGCGAGCGCCGGCGGTGGCAGCGGCCGGCCGGCTGCGTCCATCCCCAGCACCACGACCGGTTCGGGCACCCGGACGACCGGCTCCGCGCCGGGCACCGGGGCCGGGCCGGGGAGCGGCTCCTGGCGCGTCACGCGGGCCACCGGCCGGAGGAGGCGACCAAGTGGTCGCCGGTGAAGTCGACCATCGCCACGTCGACGGTGAGCGCGGGCCCGGCGAAGCGGCGCAGCACCTGGCGCACCCGGTCGCAGAGCAGGTCACCGGCGGGGCGCAGCAGCCCGGCGGCCTCCCACAGCTCGTAGGCGTGCCGGCCGGTGTTGGCCGCCAGCACCGCCGCGACCAGGTCGGCGTCGCCACCGGCCTCGGCGGTGACCGCGCCGAGCAGGGACAGGTCCACCTTCGACCGGGTGTAGTGGGTCATCAGGACGCCGGCGGCGAGTTTGGCCAGCTTGCCGGCCATCCCGACGAAGACCACCCCGGTCATCGCGTCGCCGACGGCGGCGGTGACGGCCGCGCCGGTGAAGTCGCCGACCTCGACGAAACACACCTCGGGCAGCTCCGGCAGCAGCGCGCGGGCGGCCCGTTCGGTGCGCCCGCCGGTGCACAGCACCACGGTCCGCTGCCCCTGCGCGGCCATCACGTGCACCGCCTGCACCACGCTGGCCCGCCAGGAGGCGGTGGAGAACGGCCTGACGATGCCGGTGGTGCCGAGGATCGAGATGCCCCCGACGATGCCGAGCCGCCGGTTGGTGGTCTTGCGGGCCATCACCTCACCGCCCGGCACACTGATCACCACCCTCACCCCCACCTCGGTCAGGTCGACCAACTCGGCGACGGCCTGGCCGATCATCCGGCGGGGGGTGTCGTTGATGGCCGGCCCGCCGACGGCGAGGCCGAGCCCGGGGCGGGTGACGGTGCCGACGCCGACCCCACCGGCGAGTTCCAGGCCGGGCCGGGGCCGCCAGCCGACGGTGGCGGTGAGGTGCGCGCCGTGGGTGACGTCCGGGTCGTCCCCGGCGTCCTTGACCACCACCGCCTCCGCCGTCGGTTCGGGTCGGGCGGTCAGGTCGCAGCGGGCCACCGGGAAGGTCACCCGCCGGCCGGCGGGCAGCCCGATCTCCACCTCCCCCGGGGGTACGCCGGTGAGCAGGGCGGTCACCGCCGCCTTCGCCGCCGCCGTCGCGCACGTGCCGGTGGTCCAGCCGGTCCGCAACGCCACCGGCCGGACCTTCGCGGTACGCGGCAGGTCCGGCTCGCGCAGCGGCGGCTCGGCGTACGTCACGGTGTGGCGTCCTCCGCGGCGGCCCGCGACCGGCGCAGCTCGGCGCGGGCGGCCGGCTCGGCCCGGCGGAAGGTGTGGAAGTGCCCGGGGTGGTAGAGGTGCGACCGGGTGCCGGTGGCGGCGAGCGCCGGCCCGACCAGGAACAGGGTGTGCTTCCACAGCCGGTGTTCCCGGACGGTGGCCGCCAGCTCGCCGAGGGCGCACCGCACCACCAGCTCGTCCGGCCAGGTCGCCTGGTAGGCCACCACGACCGGGGTGTCGGCCGGATAGCCGCCGGCGAGCAGTTCGGTCTGGGCCTGCCCGGCGCGGGCGGCGGACAGGAACAGCGCCATGGTGGTCCCGTGCCTGGCGAAGTCGCGGACCCGCTCCCCCGCCGGCATCGGCGTCTTGCCGCCCTCCAGCCGGGTGAGGATCACCGACTGGGCCACCTCGGGGATGGTCAGCTCCCGGCCGACGATGGCGGCGACGGCGGTGAACGAGGAGACCCCGGGGACGATCTCCACGGCCAGGTCGAGGGCCCGGCACAGGTCGAGCTGCTCCTGCACCGCACCCCACAGCGCCGGGTCGCCGGAGTGGATGCGGGCCACGGTGAGCCCGTCGGCGGCGGCCCGCCGGTACAGCGGCAGCACCCCCTCGATGGGCAGCTGCGACGAGTCGACGATCTCGGCGTCGGGGCGGGCGTGGGCGAGCACGTCCGCGTGCACCAGGCTGGCCGCCCAGATCACCACGTCGGCGTCGGCGATCACCCGGGCGGCGCGCAGGGTGAGCAGGTCGGCGGCGCCGGGTCCGGCCCCCACGAACCACACCTTTCCGGTGGACGTCACAGTTTTCCTCCCCGCCGGTCCCGGCGGGCCGGGACCAGCAGCGTCGACAGGTAGGGCAGCTCGTCGTCCGAGCCGACCGGCCCGATCCGTTCGTCGGGCAGGCCGAGGCCGCAGCCGAGCACCGCGTCGTCGAGCCGGTCGTGCCGGCGCAACTCGTCGACGAGTTCCCGGTGCCGTCGCCAGCCCTTGTAGACCACGACGGTGCCGGGCCCGGCGAGGGCGTCCGCGACCGGCGTCGGGCCGGCGGTGGCCGGCAGCAGGGTCAACGGCTCCCGCCCCTGGCACAGCGGGACGCCGCTGCGGGCGGCCAGCTCCTGCATGGCGGTGACGCCGGGCACGGTGTGCAGCCGTACCGCCGGCCGCAGCGCGCGGACCCCGTCGGCGAGGTAGGTGAAGGTGGAGTAGACGTTGGGGTCGCCGATGGTGGCGAACGCGACCGAGCGGGCCCCGGCGTCGAACGCGTCGACGACGGCGCGGGCGGCGGCGTCCCAGGCGGCCTCCCGGCGCGCGGTCACCCCGCCCCGGTCCTCCAGGGCGAACGGCAGCCGACGCAGCCGGTCCGCCGGCACGTGCGCGCGGACCGTCGTCTCGGCCCGGCCGGGGGGCGTCGCCGGGTCCGCCGCCAGCCGGTCCAGCACCGGTACGACCACCAGGTCGGCCTCGGTCAGCACCCGGACCGCCTTGAGAGTGAGCAGTTCCGGGTCTCCCGGCCCGACCCCCACCCCGGTCAGCGTGGCGGGGCCGGCCGGCGCGTCCCGGCCCGTGGCGGCGACGGGTGGGTGGTCCGCCCCGGTGCCGGTCACCGGGCCGCCGCCTCGACCAGGCGGCGGGCGGCCCGGGGGTGACCCGCCCAGTGGGTGTGCAGATAGGAGGCGTGCACCTGCCCGGTGACGAAACCGTGGGCGGTGCCGTCCCACCGCCAGGCGGGCCGGTCGCCGTGCCCGGGGTCGGTGACGGTGCGGTGGAACTCGTGACCGCGTACCCGCTCGCCTGCGGTGTGGACCGGGGAGTCGGTGGTGGCGACCGCGTCGCGGTAGCCGAGGGTGAGCCGGCCGGTCATCCGGGCGTGGTGGTCGAGCCGTCCGCACATCGGCGCCCCGTCCAGGGAGCGGCCGAGGTAGAGCAGCCCGGCGCACTCGGCGACCACCGGCCCGGTGAAGCCGCCCAGTTCGGCGCGGAGCCCGGTGTTGTCGCTCAACGCCTCGACGTGCACCTCGGGGAAGCCGCCGCCGATGACCACGGCCCGGGTGCCGGCGGGCAGGGCCGGGTCGGCCAGCGGGTCGAACGGGGCCACGGTCGCCCCGGCGGCGGTGAGCAGTTCGGCCGTCTCGGCGTACGAGAAGGTGAAGGCGGCACCGGCGGCAACCGCGACGACCGGACGGCCCCCGCCGGCCGGGCCGCCGACGGCGACGCCCGGGTCCCAGGCGTCCACGGTCAGCGGCGGGGCGCTACGCGCCACGTCGAGCACGGCGTCGAGGTCGACGGTGGCCTCGACGAGCCCGGCGAGCGCGTCGACGACGGCCAGTGACTCCGGTGCCCGTTCGGCGACCGGCACCAACCCCAGGTGCCGGGCCGGCGCGGCCACCTCGACGGCCCGGGTCACCGCACCCAGCACCGGTACGCCCACCTCGGCGAGCGCGTCGCGCAGCAGGGTCTCGTGCCGGGGCGAGCCGACCCGGTTGAGGATCACCCCGCCGATCCGCACGGCCGGGTCGAAGGCGCGCATGCCGAGCACCAGCGCGGCGGCCGACCGGCCCTGCGCGGTGGTGTCCAGGACCAGCAGCACCGGCGTGCCGGTCAGCGTGGCGACGTGGGCGGTGGAGGCGTAGCCGCCCCGGCCGACCGCGCCGTCGTGCAGCCCCATCACCCCCTCGACCACGGCGACGTCGGCGGGGGTGGGGACGCACGCGCCGTGCCGCAGCAGCGGGGCGATCAGCTCCTCGCCGACCAGCCATGGGTCCAGGTTGCGGCCGGGGCGGCCGGCGGCGAGCGCGTGGTAGCCGGGGTCGATGTAGTCGGGGCCGACCTTGTGCGGGCTGACCGTGAGGCCCCGGCGGCGCAGCGCGGCGAGCAGTCCGGTGGCGACCGTGGTCTTGCCGTGTCCGCTGGCCGGGGCGGCGACCACCAGCCGGGGCAGCGCCCACGGGCCGGTCGGCGCGGCGCACGGCGGCACGCCCGGTGCGGTGCCGCCCGGGTGACCGGCCGGCGCGTTGCCCGGCGGGCGGCGCTGGTCGGTGCGGCGGGTCGGTCCGGTCACCACTCGATGCCCTTCTGGCCCTTCTGGCCGGCGTCCATCGGATGCTTGACCTTGGTCAGTTCGGCGACCAGGTCGGCCGCCTCGACCAGTCGCGGGTCGGCGTCCCGGCCGGTGATCACCACGTGCTGGAAGCCGGGCCGGTGGGTGAGGGTGTGGACCACCTCGTCGACGTCCACCCAGCCCCACTTCATCGGGTAGGTGAACTCGTCGAGGACGTACAGGCCGTAGCGCTGGGCGGCCAGGTCACGCTGGATCTGCCGCCAGCCCTCCAGGGCGTCGGCGGCGTGGTCGGCGTCGCCGCCGCGCTGGATCCACGACCAGCCCTCGCCCATCTTGTGCCAGGCGACCGGCGCGCCCTGCCCGGTGTCGGCATGCACCTGACCCAGCGCCCGGAAGGCGTTCTCCTCGCCCACCCGCCACTTGGCGCTCTTGACGAACTGGAACACCCCGATCGGCAGCCCGGCCGTCCAGGCCCGTAGCGCCAGCCCGAACGCGGCCGTCGACTTTCCCTTCATCTGCCCGGTGTGCACGATGGTCAACGGGCGGTGCCGCCGCTGCCGGGTGGTCAACCCGTCGGCGGGGACGTGTTCCGGCTTTCCCTGCGGCATCAGCGCACGCTCCGATTCGCTCCGACGGTGGCGAGCCCGGCCAACGGGTCGGCGGTGACCGTGTCCAGCCGGTGGTGGGCCGCGCCGAGTTGACCGGCCAGCCGGTGGGCCAGGTGCAGCCGCACCGGGCCGGACTCACAGTCCACCACGACGCAGGGCGCGCCGGTGGCGGCGAGCACGGCCGCCGCGCGCGCCGACCGCTCCAGCGGCCGGTGCCCGGCGGTGGCCCGACCGTCGGTGACGACCAGCACCAGCGGACGCCGTCGCGGGTCCCGCAGCCGCTGCACCCGTAGCAGGTCGGCGGCGGCGAGCAGCCCCTCCGCCAGCGGGGTACGCCCGCCGGTGGGCAACTCGGCCAGCCGCGCCGACGCGGCCAGCACCGAGGAGGTCGCCGGCAGCAGCACCTGCGCCCCGGCACCCCGGAAGGCGATCACCGCCACCGTGTCCCGCCGCTGGTAGGCGTCGGTGAGCAGGGCCAGCACCGCACCCTTGACCGCCGACATCCGCTGCCGCGCGCCCATCGAGCCGCTGGCGTCGACGACGAACAGCACCAGGTTGCCCTCGCGGCCCTCGCGGACCGCCTCCCGCAGGTCGTCGGGGCGCAGCAGCAGCCGCCCGCCGCACCGGCCCCGGCCGGCCTGGTGCGGGGCGGCGGCGCGCAGGGTCGCCGGCAGGTGCACCGCGGCCGGCCGGCCGGCGGGCACCCGCGCCCCGGTGGTCCGCCCGCGCCCGGTCCGGGCCCGGGAGCGCCGGCCGGGCACCCCGTCACCGACCCCCGGTGCGGTGAACAGCCGGGCCGTCAACCCCCGCTGCGGTACGGCCACCGAGCCGGCACCCGCCGGGTCACCCGGGTTCGCGGTGTCGCCTTGGCCGGGTCGCCCGGGACGGGCACCGGCCTGCTCGGCCGCCCCGTCGTCGGGGCGTCCCGACCGGCCGTCGGCGCGGTGCCCGCCGTCCGACCCGCCGTCGGCGGCGCGGTCCGGCCACCTGTCGTCCACGGCCGGCGGGAAGGTCGGACCGGTCCGGGCGCGCGGGTCGTCGTGGCCCGGCGGTCCGGCGGCGTCCTGCGGCCCACCGGCCGTGTCCGGTGGCTGCGGCCCCGACCCGCCGCCGGGGCCGCCCGCCGAGGGACCACCCGGACCGCCGGCACCGTCCGGGCCGCCGGGGTCGCCCGGACCGCTCGAGCCGGTGTCCGGTGGATCGTCGTCGGGATGCTCGTCGCGGGCCCGCTGCAACGCCTCGTCGAGGCGCTTCTCGTCCAGGCCCGGGGTGTCGAACGGGTCACGGCGACGGCGGTGCGGCAGGGCCAGCCGGGCGGCGACCCGGACGTCGTCGGCGGTCACCCGGTCCCGGCCCTGCCAGGCGGCGTGCGCGACGGCGGTCCGGGCGGTGACGATGTCGGCGCGCATCCCGTCCACGTCGAACGCGGCGCACACCTCGGCGATCTGCCGCAACGCGCCGTCGGGCAGCAGCACCCCGTCGAGCCGGTCCCGGGCGGCGGCCACCCGGGCGGCCACCTCGGCGTCGGCGGCGGCCCACCGGGCGGCGAACCCGGCCGGGTCCGCGTCGGCGGCGAGCCGACGACGCACCACCTCCACCCGGACCACCGGATCACGGCTGGCCGCCACCTCGACGGTGAGCCCGAACCGGTCGAGCAGTTGCGGACGCAGCTCACCCTCCTCCGGGTTCATCGTGCCGACCAGCAGGAACCGGGCGGCGTGACTGACCGAGACCCCCTCCCGCTCGACGTGGCAGCGGCCCATCGCTGCGGCGTCCAGGAGCAGGTCGACCAGGTGGTCGTGGAGCAGGTTCACCTCGTCGACGTAGAGCACCCCCCGGTGGGCGGCGGCGAGCAGGCCCGGCTCGAAGGCGCGTACCCCCTCGGCGAGGGCCTTCTCCAGGTCGAGGGAGCCGACCACCCGGTCCTCGGCGGCGCCGACCGGCAGCTCCACCAGCCGGGCCGGGCGGCGCTCCACCGGAGCGGCGGCCGGGTCGTCGTGCCCGGCGGCGGCCGGGTGCGGGCCGTCCGGGCAGGTCGGGTCGGGGGCGGCCGGGTCACAACCGAACCGGCACCCGGCGACCCGGTCCACCGGCGGAAGCAGGGCGGCCAGCGCCCGCACGGCGGTGGACTTGGCGGTGCCCTTCTCGCCCCGCACCAGCACCCCGCCGATCGCCGGGCTGACCGCGTTGAGCAGCAGCGCCAGCCGCATGTCGTCCATCCCGAGCACGGCCGAGAAGGGAAACCCGCTCACTGAGCCACCCCCGTTCGCGACTGCGGGGCTCGCAAACCCGGCTCACTCCTCGCGCTCACTGACGTTCCTCCAGGTCGCCCTCGGTGGCCAGGTACGTCTCCCGCAGCCGGTCCAGGGTGGTGGGGTCGGGGGCGGCCCACAGGCCGCGTTCGGCGGCCTCCAGGAGCCGTTCGGTGATGCCGCGCAGCGCCCACGGGTTGGACCGCTCCAGGAACTCCCGGGTCTGCCCGTCGAACAGGTACGCCTCGGCGAGGCGCTCGTACATCCAGTCGTCGACGACCCCGGCGGTGGCGTCGTAGCCGAACAGGTAGTCCACGGTGGCGGCCAGCTCGAACGCGCCCTTGTAGCCGTGCCGGCGCATCGCCGCGATCCACTTCGGGTTGACCACCCTCGCCCGGAACACCCGCCGGGTCTCCTCACCGAGGGTGCGGGTGCGCACGTCGTGCGGCATCGCCGAGTCGCCCACGTACGCGGCCGGGGCAGCCCCGGTGAGGTGACGCACCATCGCCACCATCCCGCCGTGGTACTGGAAGTAGTCGTCGGAGTCGACGATGTCGTGCTCGCGGGTGTCCTGGTTCTTCGCCGCCACCGCGATCCGGGCGAAGGAGCGTTCCATGTCGGCCCGCGCCTCCCGCCCGTCCAGGCCCCGGCCGTAGGCGTAGCCGCCCCAGACGGCGTACACCTCGGCCAGGTCGGCGTCGGTGCGCCAGTTCCGGGCGTCGATCAGCGGCAGCAGCCCCGCCCCGTACGCCCCGGGTTTGGAGCCGAAGATCCGGGCGGTGGCCCGCCGCTCGTCGCCGTGCGTGGCGAGGTCGGCGGCCACGTGCGCGCGCAGGTAGTTGTCCCCGGCCGGCTCGTCGAGGGCGGCGACCAGCCGTACCGCGTCGTCGAGGAGGGCGACGACGTGCGGGAACGCGTCGCGGAAGAAGCCGGAGATGCGGACCGTGACGTCGACCCGGGGCCGGCCCAGTTCCGCCACCGGCACCACCTCGACGCCGGTGACCCGCCGCGACCGGTCGTCCCACACCGGCCGGCAGCCGAGCAGGGCCAGCACCTCGGCGATGTCGTCGCCCTGGGTACGCATGGCGCTGGTGCCCCACACGGTCAGCCCGACCGAACGCGGGTACTCCCCGGTGTCGGCGAGATAGCGGGCGAGCAGCGAGTCGGCCAGCGCCACCCCGACGTCCCAGGCGTTGCGGCTGGGAATCGCCTTCGGGTCGACGGAGTAGAAGTTTCGGCCGGTGGGCAGCACGTTGACCAGCCCCCGGGTGGGCGACCCGGACGGTCCGGGCGGCACGAACCGGCCGGCGAGCGCGCCGAGGGTGTTGGTGATCTCGTCGGTGGTGCGGTCCAGCCGGGGCACCACCTCGCGGGCGGCGAACCGCAGCACCTCGGCCGCGTCGGGGCAGGACCGGCCGGTCACCTCCGTGACCACCGCGTCGGCGCGGTCGGGCTCCCAGCCGAGGGTCTCCATGCCGAGGACGAGCCGTCGGGCCAGCGCCTCGATCAGGTCCACCGCGTCGGCGGCGGTGACCGCCGGCCCGTCGACGACGTCGGTCAGCGCCGCCGGCACCGCCGCCCGCGCCCCGGGCTCGGCGAGCAGCGCCTGCTCGTCGAGGCCGTAGCCGGCGGCGAGGGCCTGCCGCAGGCCGGGCAGGGCGCGGCTGCCGCCCCACACCTGCGGGGCGCGCAGCACGGCCAGGACGAGGTTGACCCGGGCCTCACCGGTGGGCACCCCGGCCAGGACGTGCAGCCCGTCGCGGATCTGCACGTCCTTGACCTCGCACAGGTAGCCGTCGAGGTGCAGCACGAAGTCGTCGAAGTCGTCGGCGGCGGGCATCGCCTCGGTGTGCAGGTCGTGGTGGAGTTCGGCGGCGCGCACCAGCTCCCAGATCTGCCCCCGGACCACCGGCACCTTCGCCGGGTCGAGGGCCTGCACGGTGGCGTACTCGTCCAGCAGTTGTTCGAGTTTCGCCAGTTCGCCGTAGGTCTCGGCGCGGGCCATCGGGGGCACCAGGTGGTCGACCACCACGGCGTGCGCCCGCCGCTTGGCCTGGGTGCCCTCGCCGGGGTCGTTGACGATGAACGGGTAGACCAGCGGCAGGTCACCGAGGACGGCGTCGGGGGCACAGTCGGCGGCCAGGCCGAGGCCCTTGCCGGGCAGCCATTCCAGGGTGCCGTGCTTGCCGAGGTGCACCACCGCGTCGGCGCCGAAGCCGCCGTCGCCGACCGGCGCGGCCAGCCACCGGTACGCGGCGAGGTAGTGGTGGCTGGGCGGCAGGTCGGGGTCGTGGTAGATGGCGATCGGGTTCTCGCCGAAGCCGCGCGGCGGCTGGATCAGCAGGGTGACGTTGCCGAACCGCAGCCCGGCCAGGACGATGTCCCCGTCGTCGGTGTAGAGCTGGCCGGGTGGCTCACCCCAGTGTTCCCGCATCCGGTCCCGCAGGTCGACCGGCACCTGGTCGAACCAACGCCGGTAGGTCTCCCCCGGCACCCGGGCCTCGGCGGCGGCCAACTGTTCCGGGGTGAGCCACTCGACGTCGTGGCCCCCGGCGGCGATCAGCGCGTGGATCAGCGCGTCCCCGTCGGTGGGCGGTGGCGCGTCGCCGAGGTGGTATCCGTCGGCGGCGAGGGCGGCGAGCAGGCGGACCGCCGAGGCGGGGGTGTCCAGGCCGACGGCGTTGCCGACCCGGGAGTGCTTCGTCGGGTAGGAGCTGAGCACGATCGCCACCCGCTTGCCGGAGTTGGGCAGGTGCCGCAGCCGGGCCTGCCGGACGGCGATCCCGGCGACCCGGGCGGCCCGCTCGGCGTCGGCGGCGTAGACCGACAGCCCGTCGGCGTCGATCCGTTTGAACGAGAACGGCACGGTGACGATCCGGCCGTCGAACTCGGGGATGGCCACCTGCATGGCCGCGTCCAGCGGGGACAGCCCGGCGTCGCTTGCCGCCCACTGCTCCCGGGTGCTGGTCAGGCAGAGCGCCTGGATCACCGGCACGTCGAGGGCGGCGAGCGCGCCGACGTCCCAGGCGTCCTCGTCTCCCCCGCCGGAGGCGTCGGCGGCGACCGTCCCCCCGGCGGCGAGGACGGTGACGACGAGCGCGTCGCAGCGGGCGAAGAGGTCCAGCGGCCCGTTGCCGGGGGTGAGCCCGCGCAGCGAGCCGCAGAAGATCGGCAGCGGCTCGCCGCCGGCCGCGTCGACCGCGTCGGCCAGGGTCTGCACGAAACCGGTGTTGCCGGCCAGCGCGTGCGCCCGGTAGAACACGATCCCCACCGTGGGCCGCCCGCCGTCCTGCCGCCCGGCCGCCGGGTCCGCCTGGTCGACCGTGGTGGTCGGGCGGCGGTGGTCGAGGATGCCGTACGGCGGGGTGGGGGTGGGCGGGTCGAAGCCCTCACCGGTGAGCAGGACCGTGTCGGACAGGAACCGGGCGAGCTGGGCGAGGTTCTCCGCACCCCCTTCGACCAGGTAGGACAGCGCTTCGGTGGCCACCCCGGAGGCCACCGTGGAGGCCGCCATCAGCTCCGCGTCGGGCACCGCCTCGCCGCCGAGCACGATCGTGGGGACCCCGGAGCCGAGCACCGCCGCGAGGCCGTCCGGCCACGCCTGCCGCCCGCCGAGCAGCCGTACGACGGCCAGGTCGACCCCGTCGAGCAGGGCCGGCACGGCGGCCACGTCGACCCGGGTGGGGTTGGCGAGGCGGTAGTCGGCGGCGCTGGCGCGGGCGGCGAGCAGATCGGTGTCGGCGGTCGACAGCAGCAGGATGCGCACGTTCAGCTCCGGAGAGTGACGTCCGGCTCGACGACGGGGCCGGGCCGAGCGGGGCGGGAGGGACGTCGGTCAGCGGCGGAGGTACGACGCGCCCCGCCGACGGCGGGGCACCCGGACCGTCCGTCAGCGGTACGTGGCAGGCCGACCGCCCCGACGACGGCCGGGGACGGCGGAGGGGGTGGGGGCACGCGGCGGCGCGGGCTCGACGGCGATGCGGGAATCACCGACCGTCATCGGGTCGGCAGTGACGCTGCGCGTCATCGGGGTCCTCCTCGGGTGTCCACGCCCTGGGGTTCTCCGACGGCCGAAGTATCCTGGCTCCCGGATCGACGCTCACCCCCGGCCTTCCAACCGTGCACGCACGGTCGTGACCCACGAGGGGGGATCGCTCCCCGGTGACAGTGGCGGGACCGCGTCGGAGTCGCACCGACTTCCTTCACTGCCGTCAGGCCGCGAATGCTGCCACACTCCTCACCCCGAGGTCAACGGCGGCCAACGGCCCCACGACGGCACCGATCGACCCCCGTGGCGAGGCCGCCGGCCACCCGCCCGAGAGGGTCCGCGTCCGCCCACCGGCCGGCGCGGAGCTGGTCCGGACGGCCCGTTGCCCGGTGGTCGGGACACCTCTCCCGGACGCTGTCGGGCTGAGGGGTCAGCGGAGGCGACGCTCGGGGTGGGCCCGGTTCCAGGCCCGCATCCGCTCCGGGTATCCGGTCTTCGCCGCCTCGTAGAGGGGCACCGCGTGCCGGTGGGCCAGTTTCGCCGCCGTACGGGGGGAGCCGGTGCGGCGGCGGATCCACTCCCCGTCGTGCGCGATCGCCACCACCGTGGTGTCGGTGGCGGTCGTCTCGGGTTCGAGATAGAACTCCACCCCCCGGTGGGCGGCCACGAAGTCCGCCAACGCGGTCAGGTCGTCCCGGGTGGCCTCCCGGTCGAGCTTGGTCGGGATGCCCTCGTCGGCCCGGGGCCGCCGGCTGAACCAGCCCATCTGCCCGTTCCTCTCCTCGGCGTCCCTCCAGTGGAGCACCCCCACCTGGGTGGGCGCTGCGAGCCCGGTGACAGCCGGCTGAGCGGCCCGTTCACCGCCGGTCGAGGGCGGCCGGTTCGTCGGGGGTGGGACGTAGAACGCGGCGGCGGCACCGGGGAACGGCCGCGCACCCGATACCGGCGGGGCCGACGCCTGTCAGTTTTCCGGTACCGGACCGGCGGAGTGCTGCGGGCCGGTGCCGGCCGGCGGACGGGTCGCCGGCACCAGCGCCAGGGTGGGGATCAGCAGCACCGGCACCACCAGCAGGGCGTGCAGGATGCCGATGTGGTCGCCGAGCAGGCCGAGCAGCGGCGGGCTGGCCAGGAACGACGTGTAGCCGAGCACCGCGACGACGCTGACCCGGGCGGGGGCGCGTTCCTCGTCGTCGGCGGCGGCGCTCATCCCGACCGGGAAGCCGAGCGACGCGCCGAGCCCCCAGAGGACCACGCCGACGACGGCGAGCGGCCCGGAGCCGGCCAGCACCGCCAGCAGGGAGCCGGCGGCGGCCAGCAGGATCGTGCCGATCAGCACCGGCACCCGGCCCCAACGGTCGATGGCCACGGTGCCGGCGGTCCGGCCGATGGTCATACCGGCGACGAAGACCCCGAAGGCGGCGGCCCCGGCGGCCTCGCTGACCCCGTAGCCGTCGACGAAGGCGACCGCCAGCCAGTCGTTGGCGCTGCCCTCGGTGAACGCCATGACCAGCACCAGCGCGCCGATGAGCAGGGTGCGCGGCTCCCGCCAGGCCGCGAGCAGGCCACCCCGGCGGGTCGACGCGGCGCCGTCGGCGGTCGAGGCGGCCGGGGTGGGCAGGAAGTTGCGCGCCCCCAGCAGGGTGCCGCCGAGCACCACCGCCGCCAGCACCGCCAGGTGCACGGTGATCGGCACGCCGAGCCGGGCCGCGCCCGCGCCGAGCCCGGCGCCGGCCACCGAGCCGAGGCTCCAGGCGGCGTGGAAGCGGGGCAGGATGGTGCGGCCGAGCCGTTTCTCCACCGCCGCGCCCTCGACGTTCATCCCCACGTCGCAGGTGCCGGAGCCGTAGCCGAGGGCGAACAGGCCGACCGCGACGCCGGGCAGCGAGCCGAGCGGTGCGGCGACACCCACCCCGACCAGCCCGACCGCCACCAGCACGGTCGAGGTGGCGACGGTGCGGGCCGGCCCGAGCCGCTGGGTCACCAGGCCGGCGGTGGTCAGCGCCAGCACCGCGCCCCCGGACATGGCCAGTAGCAGCAGTCCGAGCCGGCCGGCGCTGAGCCCGAGCGCGTCGCGGACCGCCGGGATCCGGGAGAACCAGGTGGCCACGGCGAGGCCGTTGAGGGCGAAGACCACCGCGACACCGTTGCGGGCGGCCCGTACCACACCGGGCGGGACGGTTCGGTTCTCGGTCGCGGTGTTCACGGCGCGCGGTCCTCTTCCTGTGGCGTCACTTTCCCGTGTGGCCGTTCCCCCGGCCCGGTGTGTCCCGGCCGACCCCGACGTCCCACCGCTTGATCTCACACCGCTTTCGTCACGGCCACAAGCGCAATGTGCTCCTTACCGCAGCGGCACGGCCGGACGACGATGGCGCGGCACCGGTCGGCGAGGCCAGCCTGCTGCTCGCCCAGCCCTGGCTCCTCCCCACCGCCACCGGCCTGCGGTGGGGCGCGATGTGCCACCGACCGGTATGCCTGTCCACCGCTGGGGTGCCTGCCCTCCCGCTACCCCGGCGGTCGACCGGGCCCCCGCGACGACGGGCCGCCCGGATCCCGCAGCAGTCCCCGCTCACGGTCCGCTCAGGACACGTGGGCCAGGTAGGCGTCGATGGTGGCGGTGAGGATGTCCGGGCCGGGGCGGGACCAGAGCGCCGCCTGGAACACCTCGACCTCGACCGGCCCGGAGTACCCGGCGGCGTCGACCGCCTCGCGCAGCCGGCGCAGCTCCACACAGCCCTCGCCGGGCAGCGCCCGACCGAGCAGCACCCCCTCCGGCAGCGGGGTCACCCAGTCCGCCGCCTGGAACGCGGCGATCCTCCCGCCGGCCCGGGCGATCTGCGCGTACACCGTGTCGTCCCACCAGACGTGGTAGGTGTCCACCACCACGCCGACCACGGCGGGGTCGAACCGTTCGGCGATGTCGAGGGCCTGGCCGAGGGTGGCGACGACGCACCGGTCGGCGCTGAACATCGGGTGCAGCGGTTCGATGGCGAGGCGTACCCCGGCTGCCGTGGCCTCGTCGACGAGCGCGGCGACGGCGTCGGCGACCTGCCGGCGGGCCCCGTCGACGTCACGGCTGCCCGGTGGGAGTCCACCGGAGACCAGCACCAGCTCCCGGGTGCCGAGGGTGGCCGCCTCCTCGATGGCCCGCCGGTTCTCGTCCCACCAGTCGGGGGTGGTGAAGAACCCGCCCCGGCACAGTGAGGTGACGGTCAGCCCGGCGGCGCGGACCAGCTTGGCGGCCCGGTCGGGCCCGTACTCCTGGACGGGTTCCCGCCACAGGCCGATGCCGGGCACCCCGGCCGCCGCGCAGCCGGCGACGGCCGCCTCCAGCGGCCAGTGCTGGGCGGTGGCCTGGTTGAACGAGAACCGTTCCAGCCCCGGCGTCGCCACCACCCGGGCCGCCTCGTCGGGCGGTCTCGGGCCGGCACCGGACGGCGTGGGGGCGGTCACTGGGCCACCCCGGCCACGGTGAAGTAGGCCCGGGCCCGCGCGGCGGCCAGGTCGGCGTCGGGCAGCAGCCCGGCGGCGTCGGCGAGGACGAGCAGCCGGGCCAGGTGCGCCGGGGACCGGCCGGACTGCTGCCCGGCCAGCATGGTGAAGTGCTCCTGGTGCCCGGCCAGCCAGGCCAGGAACACGATGCCGGTCTTGTAGAACCAGGTCGGCGCGGCGAACAGGTGCCGGGCCAGCGGCAGGGTCGGGGCGAACACCGCGTCGTAGCGGTCCAGGTCACCGGCGTCGAGGGCGGCGAGCGCGGCGGCGGCGGCCGGCGCGATGGCCGCGAAGACGCCGAGCAGGGCGTCGGAGTGGCCCTGCTCGTCGCCCCGGATCAGCTCCGGGTAGTGGAAGTCGTCACCGGTGTAGAGGCGCACCCCGGCGGGCAGGCGGCGGCGCAACGCGACCTCCCGGTCGGCGTCGAGCAGGGACACCTTGATCCCGTCGACCCTGCCCTGGTGCTGTTTGACCAGGTGCAGCACCGTCTCGGTGGCCTCGTCGAGGTCGGTCGAGCCCCAGTAGCCGGTCAGCGCCGGGTCGAACATGTCGCCGAGCCAGTGCAGCACCACCGGCTGGTCGGCGGCGGTGAGCAGGTCGTCGTACACCCGCAGGTAGTCGTCGGGGCCGGTGGCGGCGGCGGCCAGGTGCCGGCTGCACATCAGCACCGGGCGGGCGCCGGCGGCGGCGACGTCGGCGAGCTGCTCGGCGTACGCCCGGGTCACCTCGATCACCGTTGCCGGCCCGGGTGGGAGCTGGTCGGTGGCGACCCCGGCGACGATCCGGCCGCCGACCGCACCTGCCTCGGCGGCGCTGCGCCGGATCAGCTCCCGGGTGGCCGGATAGTCCAGGCCCGCACCGCGCTGGGCGGTGTCCATCGCCTCGGCCACCCCCAGCCCGTACGACCAGAGGTGCCGCCGGAAGGCGAGGGTGCGGTCCCAGTCGACGGCGGCCGGGGCGCCCGGGACGTTCTCCGCGCGCGGGTCGGCGACGACGTGCGCCGCCGCGTACGCCGTCCGGGTGGTCGACGGGCCGGCGGGGCGTCCGTGGCCCGCGCCCCCGCGTAGCCGGTGGGTGCCGCCGTCGGGCAGCCGGACGACGGCCGTCACCGGGACAGCTCCGGCACCTCGACCCGGCGGCCCTCCCGGGCCGAGCGCAGCCCCAGCTCGGCGAGTTGCACGCCGCGTGCGCCGGCCAGGAAGTCCCAGCCGAACGGGGAGCCGGTGACGACGTGCCGCAGGAACGCCTCCCACTGCACCTTGAAGCCGTTGTCGAACTCCTCGTTGTCGGGCACCTCGGTCCACTGGGCCCGGAAGTCCTCGGTGGCGGGCAGGTCGGGGTTCCACACCGGTTTGGGGGTGACCGCCCGGTGCTGGACCCGGCAGCGGCGCAGCCCGGCGACGGCGCTGCCCTCGGTGCCGTCGACGTGGAACTCGACCAGTTCGTCGCGGTGCACGCGGGTGGTCCAGGACGAGTTGAGCGCGGCGATGATCCCGCCGTCGAGTTCGAAGATGCCGTACGCGGCGTCGTCGGCGGTGGCCGGGTAGGGCCGGCCGGCCTCGTCGACGCGCTGCGGGACGTGCGTGGCGGCGACGCAGGTGACCGCCCGGACCGGGGCGAACAGCTCCTCCAGCACGTACTGCCAGTGCGGGAACATGTCCATCACGATGCCGCCGCCGTCCTCGGCGCGGTAGTTCCATGAGGGGCGTTGGGCGGGCTGCCAGTCGCCCTCGAAGACCCAGTAGCCGAACTCGCCCCGGACGGAGAGGATGCGGCCGAAGAACCCGCCGTCGATCAGCCGCTTGAGCTTGCGCAGCCCGGGGAGGAAGAGCTTGTCCTGGACGACGCCGGTGCGGATGCCGGCGGCGTCGGCGGCCCGGACCAGCTCCCACGCGGCGGCGCTGGACTCGGCGAGCGGCTTCTCGGTGTAGATGTGCCTGCCGGCGTCGATGGCCTGGCGGATGGCCTTCTCCCGCTGCTGGGTCACCTGGGCGTCGAAGTAGATCTCCGCGTCGTCGCGGGCGAGGGCGGCGGCGAGGTCGGTGGTCCAGTCGGTGAGGCCGTGCCGTTCCGCGACCGCCCGCAGCCGGGTCTCGTCCCGGCCGACCAGGATCGGCTCGGGCCAGATCCGGGTGCCGTCGCCCAACGCCAGGCCACCCTGCTCGCGCAGGGCGAGCAGGGAGCGGACCAGGTGCTGGCGGTAGCCCATCCGACCGGTGACGCCGTTGACGATGATGCCGATCGACCTTCGGGTCATGGTCGTCCTTCCCCTTTGCACATCGCATGGGTAAGCGCTTTCCTAGCAGCCTAGGTGGCCGCCCCACCACGGGCAAGGGGCCGCCGTCGCCCGTTGCGGTAACCTGTCCGCTACCGTGCGGCCCCGACCGGGCCCGGACACTTTCGGGGGTGCCCATGGCGACGCTGGCCGATGTCGCCCGCCGCGCCGGAGTCTCCCCCGCCACCGCCTCCCGGGTGATCAACGGCAGCAGCAAACCGGTCGCCGACGAGCTGCGCGAACGGGTGCTGCGGGCCGTCGCCGACCTGCGGTACGTGCCCAACGCGCACGCCCAGCTGCTGGCCCGGCCGCAGCGCAGCGTGGTCGGCGTGGTGGTGCACGACGTCTCCGACCCGTACTTCGCCGAGCTGACCCGGGGGCTGCAACGGGTCGCCACCGACCACGGCCGGCTCGTCATCATCTGCAACAGCTACCGCGACCCGGAACGCGAGCTGGAGTACGTGGAGATGCTGCGTGCCCAGCAGGTCGCCGCGATCGTGCTGGCCGGCTCCGGCTACCACGACGCCACCTTCACCGCCCGGCTCGCCGAGAAGCTGGCCGCCTACGAGGCGACGGGCGGCCGGGTGGCGGTGGTCGGCCGGCACGAGCACCCGGGCGACGCGGTGATGCCGGCCAACACCGACGGTGGTCGGCTGCTCGGCGCGGAACTGCTGCGCCGGGGGCACACCCGGATCGGGGTGGTCGCCGGCCCGCAGGTGCTGACCACCATCACCGACCGGCTCGACGGGTTGCGCGCCGCGCTCGCCGAGGGCGGCCACCCGCTGCCCGCCGAACGCGTCCGGTACGCCGACTTCGACCGCGACGGGGGCGCCCGCGCCGCCGGTGAACTGCTCGACGCCGTCCCCGGACTGACCGCGCTGGTGGCGTTGAACGACTCGATGGCCGTCGGCGCGCTGACCCTGCTGCGCGCCCGGGGCGTGCCGGTCCCCGGGCAGGTGTCGGTGGTCGGCTTCGACGACATGCCGGTCGCCGCCGACGTCACCCCGGCGCTGACCACCGTCCGGCTGCCCCTGGTGGAGCTGGGCGCGCGGGCGATGACCCTGGCGCTGGGCCCGGCCGCCGACAGGTCCCGGGTCGAGGTGCTGCCGGCCACCCTGGTCGTCCGGGACAGCCTCGGCCCCGCCCCGGTCTGACCCGCCCGCACCGGACCGGCGAAACGGCGGGTGGTCGGGTGGGGGCGGCACCGGCTCAGGCGGGGGTCGTAGCCAGCTCGGCGAGCCGGTCGATCTGGCGGGGATCGGACAGCGCCGAACCCACCGCCACCACCCGCACCCCGGCGGCGAGGAAGTCGGCGGCGTTGCCCGCGTCGATCCCGCCGGTCGCCACGAACCGCAGCTCAGGCAGCGGGCCGGCCATCGCCGTGAACCACTGGGGACCGAGGCTGGCCGCCGGGAACGCCTTGAGCCAGATCAGTCCGTGGTCGAGCGCGAGCTGCGCCTCGGTGGGGGTGGCCACCCCGGGCAGGTGCGGGATGCCGTAGCTGACCGCCGCGTCGGCCACCGCCAGGTCCAGCCCGGGGGCGACGGTGAACGCCGCGCCGGCGCTGGCGGCCTGCCGTACCTGGGCCGGGGTGCGCACCGTGCCGGCTCCGACCCGGCGGCCCCGGTCCTTGCCGGCCTCCACCGCCGCCCGCAGGGACAGCGTGGCGTCCGGGGTGCGGATCGGCACCTCGACCACGTCGATGCCGAGGTTCCAGGCCCGTTCGGCGAGCCGGACGGTCTCCGTCGGCGGCAGGTCCCGCAGGATCACCATCACCCGTGCGGTGCCGAAAAGGGGGGCGAAGTCGTGCGCGGTCATCGACGGTTCCTTCCGGTGGCGGGGGTGGGGAGCAGGCCGGCGTCGACCAGGTCCAGGCTCGCCCAGTCCTGCGCCGGCAGCGCGAGGAGCCGGTCGGCCAGCGCCCGGCGCGGCGGCGGGGCGGTGTCGCCGGCGACGGTCAGGGCGGGGGCCGCGCAGAGGTGCCCGAGCCGCAGGCAGCGATCCAGGTCGAGGCCGCGCAGCAGCCCCGACAGGAGGCCGGCGGCGAAGGCGTCGCCGGCCCCGACCGGCTCGTGCACGGGCACCCGCAGCGCCGGCACGAAGACGGCCGCCGCGCCGCGGGGCAGCGCGGTGGCCCCGACGGCGGCGTCCTTGACCACCACCAGTTCCGGGCCGGGCAGCAGGTCACGGACGGCGGTCGGCTCGGTGACGCCCCACAGGGTGTACGCCTCGTCGAGGCCGACCAGGACCACGTCGGCGGCGTCGGCGAGCCCGCGCAGCACCGGTGCGGCGGTCGCCGCCGACCAGAGCCGGGCCCGGTGGTTGACGTCGAAGGTGACCCGGGCGGTGGGCAGCGGCCGGTCGGTGACCGCCCGGCGGACCAGGGCCGCGCAGGACGGCGAGAGGGCGGCGGTCACCCCGGACAGGTGCAGCAGCCGGACCCCGGCCAGCGCCGGATCGTCAAGCACCCCCGGGTGCAGGCGGGAGGCCGCCGACCCGGAGCGGTAGTAGTGCACGGCGGTGCCGTCGGGCGTCGGGTCCTTGAGGTAGACGCCGGTCGGGGCGGTCGGGTCGACGGTGACCAGGCTGGTGTCCACCCCGGTGGCGGCGACGTGCCGCCGGACCCGCCGGCCGAACGGGTCGTCGCCGACCCGGCTGATCCAGGCCGTGTGGTGGCCGAGCGCGGCGAGCGCGCACGCCACGTTGGACTCCGCGCCGCCGACCGAGACGCCCAGCCGGTCGGCCCGCTCCAGCGGCCCGGTCGGGTCGGGGCCGAGCACCACCATCGACTCGCCGACGGTGGCCACCTCCGGGCCGGGCGACGTCCCGCCGGTCACTCCGGCCCCGCGGCGGCGAGCAGGGCGGTGACGCCGGCCCGGTCGCGTACCCCGTCGGCGACCAGCACCCGGTGCCGGCCGGTGCGCCGCCCACCGGCGGGCACCACGGCCGGCCGGTCGAAGGCGAAGGCGACGCAGACCCCCGGGTACATCGCCGTCCGCACGAACCACCGGTCACCGAGCCCCAGCCCGGTGAAGACCAGGGTGTACGCCCCACCGCCCGGCGCCACCCCGGTGAGCGCGACCCAGCGGGCGGCGCTGCCGTTGGCGGCCTGCTCGCCGTCGGCGTCGGCGGTGAACGTGACAGGCTCGCCGTCGGCGACGGCCCGCCAGAAGAAGCCGCCGTAGCCAGCCCCGCCGGGCCGCCCGTTGGTGGCGGGGCTGCCCAGGTGGACGTCGCGCCCGGCCGGGGCGGTGAGGGTGTAGTCGACGTCGAGCGCCCAGGCGTCCGGGGTCACCGGGGTCGCGGCGAGCCGGCGGTGCTCGGTGAGCAGCACCCCGCCGTCGCGGTCACGCCACTGCAACGCGTGCGCCAGCAGGTCCGGGGCGCGGTCGCGCCAGCCCGTGTGCGCGATGACACCGTGGTCGTCGCGCCAGGTGTAGCCGGTGTCGCGGACGTACGTCCGGCCGCCCCACAGGTTGGTGCCGTCGACGTCCTGCACGGCCAGCGACGCCCCGAGGTGCCAGACGTGGTCGGCGGGCAGGGCGTCGGTGACCGGGGTGCCGGCCAGCGTCCGCACCGGGTGCAGGTAGGGCCGGGGACCGTGCCGGGGGTCCAGGTCGGGGCGCAGCACGTACCGGGCCACCTCGACGTCGCCGACGTGCAGCCGGGGATCGTCGTCGCCCGGTTCCGTGGCGGAGCGTCGTGGCCGCACGGCCGCCCCGGACGGTTGCCAGGCGGCGCGGGTCGGGGCCGGGCCGGGGCCGGCCACGGGGTGGGGGTGACCGGTCACGGTGCCTCCATCCGGGCGGTGGACCGGCGGGCGGCGACCACGTGCAGGGCGGCCAACGCATAGCCGGCCAGGATCGGCACCGCCACCGGGGTGACCAGTATCCCCAACACCCCGGCCACCGCGCAGACCCCACCGGCCGCCGCCCAGGTCCCGGGCCGGGCCAGGCCGGTCCGGGCGGCGACCCGGGCCGCCGCCCGCCAGCCCCGCCCGTCGGTACGGCCGATCGCCACCACGGTCAGCCCGGCGTACCCGGCCAGGGCGGCGGTGACCACGGCGGTGCCGGCCAGCACGACGCCGCCCCCGGGCACCCGGCCGGTGGCCAGCGCGACCAGGTCGACGCCGAGCGCGACGGCGACGGCCAACCCGACGGCGCTGGCGGCCAGCCCGGTGGGCAGGGCCCGGCCGAACCGGGACAGCATGGTGCGCAGGTCGGGCCAGCCGCCGAGGGTCAGCCGGTCGTGCACGGCGGCGCTGGCGGTGGCCACGGCCGGGGCGAGGGTGAGCACCGGCAGCGCGGCCAGCGTCACGGCGAACCCGAGCAGCGCCAGGTCGGTGGCGTCGCGCAGGGTGTCCCGCCAGTCCCGGCGGGCCGGTACGGCGTCGTCGGACGCCAGCGGTGCGGCGGTCATCCCTTCAACCCGCTGGTGTTGATGCCCTCGACCAGCATCCGCTGGAAGGCCAGGAAGAACAGGAAGACCGGCAGCAGCGACAGCACCGACATGGCGAACATCGGGCCGACCGCGCTCTGGCTGGTGGAGTCGATGAACAGGGTCAGCGCGACAGGCACCGTGTAGTCGTCCAGGCTGGACAGGAAGACCAGTTGCCGGAAGAAGTCGTTCCAGGTCCAGATGAACGAGAAGATCGCGGTGGTGACCAGCGCCGGGCGGCTCAGCGGCAGGATGACGTGCCGGAAGATGCCGTACGGGCTGGCACCGTCGATCTTGGCGGCCTCGTCGAGTTCGCGCGGGATGCCCCGCATGAACTGCACCATCAGGAACACGAAGAACGCCTCGGTGGCCAGGAACTGCGGGATGAGCAGCGGCAGGTAGGGCCAGTCCCCGCCGACCAGGCCGAGGCTGCGGAACAGGATGTACTGGGGCACGATCAGCACGTGGCCGGGGAGCAGCAGGGTGCCGATCATGACGGCGAACCAGATCCCCCGCAGCCGGAACCGCAACCGGGCGAAGGCGTACGCGGCGAGCAGGCAGGAGACCGCGTTGCCGATCACGGTCAACAGGCTGACCATGGCGCTGTTGAGGAAGAACGTGCCGAAGCTGAGGTCGAAGTTGCCCCAGCCGGCGGTGAAGTTGCCAGGGGTGAACCGCTCGGGCAGCAGGCCGACGTTGTTGACGATCTCCTCCTGCGACTTGACCGAGGTGCCCACCATCCACAGCAGCGGGTAGAGCACCACCGCCACGATCACGATCAGCACCAGCAGCCGTACGGCCTGCCGGCCGCCCTGTCGGCGACGGCCGGGCCGCCGCGCCGTCGAGGTCACCGCCGCCATCACCGCTCCCCGTCGGAGTAGTGCACCCAGAACCGCCCGGTGCTGAAGAAGACCACGGTGATCAGGCCGATCGCGAGCAGGAACACCCAGGCCATCGCGGAGGCGTAGCCCATCTCCAGGTCGGTGAAGCCTGCGATGTAGAGCTTCAGGGTGTACATCAGGGTGGAGTCCACCGGGCCGCCGGTGCCGTTGCTGAGCACGAAGGCGGCGGTGAAGCCCTGGAAGCCGTTGATGGTCTCCAGCACCAGGTTGAAGAAGATGACCGGGGAGAGCATCGGCAGGGTGACGTGCCAGAACTGGGAGAACCGGCCGGCGCCGTCGACGGAGGCGGCCTCGTACAGCTCGGTGGGGACCTGCTTCAACCCGGCCAGGAAGATCACCATGGGTGCGCCGAACTGCCAGATGGCCAGCACCATCAGGGTCTGCAACGCCCAGTCCGGGTCGCTGACCCAGGGCAGCCCCTCGATGCCGAACAGCGCGAGGAACGAGTTGAACGCGCCGTCCCGGTTGAACATGTTGACCCAGACGATGGCCAGCGCGACGCTGCCGCCGAGCAGGGACGGCAGATAGAACAGCGCCCGGAACAGGCCCACCCCCCGCCACGCCCTGTTGAGCAGCAGCGCCACCCCGAGGGCGGCGGCCAGCTTCAGCGGTACGGCCACCAGGGCGAAGGTCACCGTCACCCGCACCGCGTGCCAGTACGACGGGTCGGCGGTGAACATCCGCTCGTAGTTGGCCAGCCCCACCCACCGCACCTCGGACAGCGGGGTGAGGATGTCGTAGTTGGTGAAGCTCAGCCAGAGCGAGAGCAGCATGGGGATCGCCGTGACGCCCATCAGTCCGATGAGCCAGGGCGAGAGGAATACGTACCCCGCCAGTCCTTCGGCGTGCCGGTCCCGCCCGCCCCGACGCCGCTTGGCGCGGGGGCGGGCGGGACCGGTGCGTCCGGTCCGGCCGGGCACCGTGGTGAGGGCCACGGGTCCGGCTCCTTTCGTCGTCCGCGGTGGGTCGGTCAGGCGATCGCGGACTTGCAGGCGGCGAGGAACTGCTCGGCGGCCTGTTCCGGGGTGGCCCGCTGGTACTGGACGTTCTCGGCGGCCTTGACCAGCTCGGACTTGACCTTGCCGTGTCCCTTGATGGGCACCTGTGGCGACGGGCCGAACTTCTGCGCCAGCTCGGACTCGACCTGGATGGACTGCTTCATGGCCGGGTCGGTCACCGTCTCGCTGACCGTGGCCCGCAGGTCCATGTTGGACGGCAGACCCCGGTCGGTGCCGAGCAGCGCCACCGCCTCCGGGTCGTTGGCCAGGAAGTTGATCACGTCGACGGCGGTGTCCCGGTGCTTGCTGCCCTTGAACACCGACCAGTACATCGAGGCGCGGGCCCACTGGGCGCTCGGGTCGCCGGGGTAGGCCACCACCCCCAACTCGTCCTTGGTGTTCTTCTTCAGGTCCGGCATCTGGTTGACCCAGACCCATGAGGTCGCGGCCTTGCCGGTGACCACGAGCTGCTTGGTCACGTCGCTGGCGTTGCCCTCGTGGATCACGTCGGGGGTGGGGGTGGCGCCCCGGTCCCGGGCGTCCTTCCACAGGGTGAACCACTTCGTCACGTCCTCGGCGGTGAAGCCGAGATCCTTGCCGGCGTAGAGGTCCTTGCCCTGCTGGCGCAGCCAGACCCAGAACGCCTTGTAGTCGGCGCTCGGGTCCTGGGTGCCGGGGACCCTGGTCTTCTTCGCCACCTGCTCGGCCCAGGCGATGTGCTCCTCCCAGCTCTGGCCGGTGGTCGGCTCGGGCAGGGCGTTCTTGGCCAGCAGGGTCTTGTTGTAGACCAGCCCCTGGGTGTTCTCGCCGGAGGCCACCCCGGCCAGCTTGCCGTCGACGACACCGTACTCCAGCAGGCTCCTGGGGAACTTCGACACGTCGAGCTTGCCGGAGTCCTGGTAGCTCTTGAGGTCGAGCACGGTGCTGCGGCCGGCGTACTCGGCGAGGTAGTTGTCGTCGATCTGGAACAGGTCCGGCGGGTTGCCGCCGGCGGTGAGGGTGGCCAGCTTGTCGAAGTAGCCCTGGTTGGCCTGCCAGGTCTTCTCGAACGTCACGTTCGGGTGCTTCCTGGTGTAGAGGGCGAGGGCGTCCTCGGTGAGCTTGGCCCGCGCCTCACCGCCCCACCAGAAGACGGAGAGCTTGACCTGGCCGTCGTCACCGGCGGAGTCGTCGGCGCAGGCCGCCGCGCCGAACATCAGCGGTACGGCGACGGCGGTGGCGACCACGCCGCGCAGGAATCGACGGCGGGGCACGGGGGTACGGTGGTGCGGTTCGGCCGGCGTGCCGGCGGTGGGGGACGTTGCGGGGTGCATGCGCTCACTCCTCGGGCTAGGAGGCGACGACGCCACCGGTGGTCACGGTCGGGCCGCCCGGGTCCGCAAGGCGATGCGGACCCGGGCCATCCGGATCGGAACCGGGACGGGACCGGCCGGGTACGGGTCCGGTCGAGTCGCGAATGACCAGTTCGGTCTGGAGCATTACCTGTGCGGTGGTACGACGGTCGCCGACGGCCGCTGCCCGTCCCGCGCCGCGCGGGCGCGGGTCGGAGTCGTGTTGCAGCAGCATGTCGACGGCCGTCCGGCCGGCGGCCGCGGTTGGCGTGGCCACCGTCGTCAACTTGGGGCGGGTGAGTCGGCTCAGCGCGATGTCGTCGACGCCGACCACGCTGACGTCCTGCGGCACCCGGATGCCGAGCTGGTCGAGCCCCTCGATCAGCCCGATCGCCATCAGGTCGTTGTAGGCGAGCACGGCGGTGACGCCGCTGTCGCGTACCTGGGCGGCCAGTTCGCCGCCGCCGGTCTCGGTGGGCGGGTTGGGACCGAGCACGGTCAGCTCGGCCCCGCCGGAGCGGGCGGCGACGCCGGCCGCCCGGCGCATCTGCTGGTTGGTCCAGGAGCCGCGCGGCCCGCCGAGCAGGGCGAGCCGCCGGTGGCCGAGGCCGAGCAGGTGCTCGATCGCGGCGCGCGCCCCCTGGCCGACGTCCATCATCACGCAGGGCAGGCCGGTGACCTGCCGGTTTATCACCACCACCGGCACCTCCCGGCTGACCTGCTCGATCAGGCCGTTGCTCATCCGGGGGCTGCACAGCAGCACCCCGTCGACCTGCTTGGCCAGCGCGTGGACCAGTTCCTCCTCGGCGGCCGGGTCCTCGTTGGTGTCGGCCACGAAGACGTGGTAGTCGCGGTGCCGGGCCTGCCCCTCGGCCGCCTTGATCAGCGGCGGGAAGAACGGGTTGGCGATGTCGGCGATGATCAGGCCGATGTTGTGGGTACGGCCGGTGATCAGGGCACGGGCCGCCCGGTTGGGTCGGTAGCCGAGGTCCTCGGCGCAGGCCAGCACCCGGCCCCGGGTCTCCGGGTTGACCAGGTGCGGCGCCGAGAAGGTGCGGGACACCGTGGAGATGTGCACGCCCGAGGCCCGCGCGACGTCGCGGATGGTGGCTGGCACGGGCGGCCCTCTCGTCGATGGTGTGGTCGGGGTCACGCGGGTGCCGCCAATTAATGCAAACGGTTGCTCCACTGTCAACGGGAGTTTGTTACAGGTCGATTGCTTGGACGCTCCCACCATGCCCCCTTAAGCGCATGAACCGGGATCTATGCCACGGGATTGGCATCGATCGTTGACGTGCTCTTCACGGACGTGGTTTCTTCACTGCAAACCTTTGCAGCCACGGGAGGTCCACGGATGTCACCACCAGCCACGCCGCGTCGACGGCACGCCCTCGTCGGCACCGGGGCGCGGGCGGAGATGTTCGTCCGGGCCCTGGTCACCGCGCACGCCGACACCGCCGAGCTGGTCGCCTTCGCCGACGTCAACCAGACCCGGATGGACGCCCACAACCGGTGGCTGACCGAGCTGGGCCATCCGGCCGTGCCGACGTACCCGGCCGCGGACTTCACCGCCATGCTCGCCAAGGAACGGGTCGACGTGGTGCTGGTGACAAGTGTCGACGTCACCCACGACGAGTACATCGTGGCGGCCCTGCGGGCCGGCTGCGACGTGGTCACCGAGAAACCGATGACCGTCGACGCGGCCCGCTGCCGGCGCATCCTCGACGCGGTCGCCGAGACCGGCCGGCAGGTCACCGTCGCCTTCAACTACCGCTACAACCCGTTGCACGAGCAGGTCAGGAGGCTGCTCGCCGACGGCGCGGTCGGCGAGATCGGCTCGGTGCACTTCGAGTGGCTGCTCGACGTGCGGCACGGCGCGGACTACTTCCGCCGCTGGCACCGGGACAAGGCCAGCTCCGGCGGGCTGATGGTGCACAAGGCCAGCCACCACTTCGACCTGGTCAACTGGTGGCTCGACGCCACCCCGGTCGAGGTGTACGCCGCCGGCCGGCTGTTCTTCTACGGCGACACGGGCCGCCGGCACGGCTACGCCCGCGACTACGACCGGGCGCACGACTCCCCCGCCGCCGCCGACGACCCGTTCGCCCTGCGGCTGGCCGACCATCCCCGGCTGCGCGAGCTGTACCTCGACGCCGAGGGCGAGGACGGCTACCAGCGCGACCGCAACGTCTTCGCCCCCGGGGTGAGCATCGAGGACGACATGGCGGTGTTGGCCCGCTACTCCACCGGCGCGACGATGACCTACCACCTCACCGCCTACGCCCCCTGGGAGGGCTACCGGGTGATGGTCAACGGCAGCCGGGGCCGGCTGGAACTGGAGGTGACCGAAAGCGACTTCGTCAGCCCGGCCGCCGCCGGGGCGCTCAAGGGGGCCGCCCTGCACGGCGACGAGGCCGCCGCCGAACACGGCGCGGCCACCCTCACCCTGCGCCCGTTCTGGGCCCCGCCCACCCGGATACCGGTCGAGGGCTACACCCGGCGGGGCCACGGCGGCGCGGACGTCCGGATGACCCGGGTGATCTTCGGCGGCGAACCGGACCCGCTGCGCCGGGCCGCCACCGCCCGCGACGGGGCACTGGCCCTGCTCACCGGGCTGGCCGCCAACCGCTCCTTCGACACCGGCGAGCCGGTCCGCGTCGCCGACCTGCTCACCCTGCCCTGACCGATCGCCGGCCCTGCGCCCGCGCCCCGCCGACCCCGCCCCGAACCGCCGACCCTCCGCCCGTACCCGAGGAGTCCTCCGCCGTGCCGACCTCTCCCGACCTGCTCCTGCCGACCGACCCGGGCGTCCGGGCCATCGCCCGCGAGCTGTACGCCCTCGCCGGCCCGCAGCCGATCATCTCGCCGCACGGGCACGTCGACCCGGCGCTGCTGGCCGAGGACCGGCCCTTCCCGGACCCGGCCCGGCTGCTGATCGTGCCCGACCACTACCTCACCCGGATGCTGCTCAGCCAGGGGGTGCCGCCGGCCACGCTGGGCGTGCCCAGCGTCGACGGCACCCCGGTGGAGACCGACGGGCGGACCATCTGGCGACGCTTCGCCGACCACTGGCACCTGTTCCGGGGCACCCCGTCGCGGCTGTGGCTGGAACGCACCTTCAGCGAGGTGTTCGGGGTGGACACCGCACTCACCCCGGCCACCGCCGACACCGTCTACGACGCGCTGGCCGCCCGGCTGGTCGAGCCGGAGTTCCGGCCCCGGGCGCTGTTCACCAGGTTCCGCATCGAGGTGCTCGCCACCACCGAGTCCCCGCTGGACGACCTCGCCGCGCACGCCAAGCTCGCCGCCGACGGCTGGGGCGGGCCGGGTGGCCGGGTGGTCACCACCTTCCGCCCCGACAACGTCGTCGACATGGAGTTCGACGGCTGGGCCGACAACGTGGCCCGGCTCGGCGAGGTGGCCGGCGTCGACACCGGCACCTACGCCGGCTACCTGGACGCGCTGCGGGCCCGCCGGGCGGCGTTCGTCGCGGCCGGCGCGACCTCCTCCGACCACGGCCACCCCACCGCCCGGACGCTGGCGCTCGACGCCGACGAGGCGGCGCGGCTCTACGACAGGGGCCGGCGCGGGCTGGCCGACGCCGCCGACGCCGAGGCGTTCCGGGCGCACATGCTCGTGGAGTTCGCCCGGATGTCCCTCGACGACGGGCTGGTGCTGCAACTGCACCCCGGCGCCGTGCGCAACCACAACCGCAGGCTGTACGCCACCCACGGCCGCGACGTCGGCGGGGACGTCCCGCACGCCACCGAGTACGTGCACGCGCTGGCCCCGCTGCTCGACGCGTACGGCAACGACCCGCGCCTGCGGGTGGTGCTCTACACCCTCGACGAGTACACGTTCACCCGGGAGCTGGCCCCGCTGGCCGGCGGCTACGCCGCGCTCTACCTCGGCGCGCCCTGGTGGTTCCTGGACTCCCCGGAGGTGCTGCGCCGGTTCCGGGAGGCGGTCACCGAGTCCGCCGGGTTCTACAACACCGCCGGGTTCGTCGACGACACCCGCGCGTTCTGCTCCATCCCGGTCCGCCACGACGTGGCCCGCCGGATCGACGCCGGATTCCTGGCCCGCCTCGTCGCCGAGCACCGGCTGAGCGAGGCCGAGGCCGCCGAGACGGTCGTCGACCTGGCGTACCGGCTGCCCAAGAAGGTCTTCAAGTTCGGGGAGTCCGCATGAGCACCAGGATCACCGACGTCGACGTGCACGACGTCCGGTTCCCCACCGCGGCGGCCGGCGACGGCTCCGACGCGATCAACCGGGGCGACTACTCGGCCAGCTACGTCGAGCTGCGCACCGACGGCGGCCCGACGGGCGCCGGGTTCACCTTCACCAACGGCCGGGGCAACGAGATCACCTGCGCGGCGATCGGGGCCCTCGCCCACCACGTGCGGGGCCGCACGGTCGAGGACATCGCCGCCGAGCCGGTGGGGTTCTGGCGGTCGCTCACCGCCGACGTGCAGCTGCGCTGGCTGGGGCCGGAGAAGGGGGTCATCCACATGGCCGCCGGCGCGCTGGTCAACGCGGTCTGGGACCTGCGGGCCAAGCTGGCCGGCAAGCCGATGTGGCGCTACCTCGCCGAGCTGCCCACCGACGAGCTGGTCGCCAACGTCGACTTCCACCACATCACCGACGCGCTGACCCCCGACGAGGCGGCCACCCTCCTCGACAAGGGACTCGTCGGGGCGGCGGAACGGCTCGCCGTGCTGGAACAGGACGGCTTCCCGTCGTACACCACCTCCGTGGGGTGGCTGGGGTATCCGGACGACAAGGTGCGGACGCTGACCCGCGAGGCGTACGCCCGGGGCTGGCGGGCGATGAAGATGAAGGTCGGCGGCCCGCCCGCCGACGACCTGCGCCGGGCCCGGATCATCCGGGCCGAGATCGGCCCGGACGCGCTGCTGATGATGGACGCCAACCAGGTGTGGGACGTCGACGAGGCGATCACCAACATGACCGCGCTGGCCGAGGCCGACCCGTACTGGATCGAGGAGCCGACGCACGCCGACGACATCCTCGGCCACGCCCGGATCGCCCGCGCCGTGACCGGCCTGACCGACGGCCGGTGCCGGGTCGCCACCGGCGAGGTGGCCGCCAACCGGGTCATCTTCAAGCAGCTGCTCCAGGCCGAGGCGATCGGGGTGATGCAGATCGACGCCTGCCGGGTCGCCGGGGTCAACGAGGTGCTGGCGGAGCTCCTGCTGGCCGCGAAGTTCGGGGTGCCGGTCTGCCCGCACGCCGGCGGCGTCGGCCTCTGCGAGTACGTGCAACACCTGGCGATCTTCGACTACCTGCGGGTCGGCACCAGCCTGGACGGGCGGATGGTCGAGTACGTCGACCACCTGCACGAGCACTTCGTCGACCCGGTCCGCACCCGGGGCGGCAGGTACCTGCTGCCCACCGCCCCCGGCTACAGCGCCACCATGCGCCCGGAGTCGATCGCCCGGTTCCGGTTCCCGGACGGCCCGGTGTGGCGGTGAACGGGGGCGCCGACCGGCTGGGCCTGGCCACCCTGCGCCGGCTGCCCGAGCAGAGCCGACCGCTGATCCGGCCGGGCACCGTGCCGGCCGGCATCGTCCACCTCGGACTGGGCGCGTTCCACCGGGCCCACCAGGCGGTCTGCACCGAGGCGGCGATCGACGCCGCCGGCGGCGACTGGGGCATCGTCGGCGTCGCCCCGCGCAGCACCGACCTGGTCGAGGCCCTCGCCGCACAGGACGCGCTGTTCAGCGTCACCACGCTGGCCGCCGACCGGTCCGCGACCCGGGTGGTCGGCGCGCTGGCCGGGGTCCGGCACGCGGCCAGCGACCCGGCGGCGGTGGTCGCGCTGCTCGCCGACCCGGCGACCCGGGTGGTGACGCTGACGGTGACCGAGAAGGCGTACCGGCTCGATCCGGTCTCCGGCGCGTTACGCACCGACGACGAGCTGACCCTCGACCTGACCACCGACCGGCCCCCGGTCACCGTGCCCGGCCTGCTGGTGCGTGGGCTACTCGCCCGCGCCGCCGCCCAGGCGGGGCCGATCGCGCTGGTCAGCTGCGACAACCTGCCGTCCAACGGGCGTCGGCTGCGCGGCCTGGTGCGGCAGTCGTTGGCGCTGGCCGGGGTGCCGGACGCCGTCCAGGACGCCCTCGCCGGGCAGGTCAGCTTCCCCGGCACGATGGTGGACCGGATCGTCCCGGCCAGCACCGACGAGACGCTTGCGAACGCCCGCGCCGCGCTGGGGGTGACCGACCTGGCGGCGGTGGCCGCCGAGCCGTACCTCCAGTGGGTCATCGAGGACGACTTCCCCGGCGGCCGGCCCCGGTGGGAGCGGGCCGGCGCGGTGCTCACCACCGACGCCGGCCCGTGGGAGCGGCTGAAGCTGCGCGGCCTCAACGGCGTCCACTCGGCCGTGGCCTACCTGGGGGCGGTGGCCGGCCGTGAGACGATCGCGGACACGCTGGCGCTGCCCGGCCTGACCGACGTGCTGCGCCGGTTCGTCGCCGACGACGTGGCCGCCAGCTTCACCCCGCCCGAGGGGACGACCGTCGTCGGGTACGGCGACGAGGCGCTGGCCCGGTTCGCCAACCCGGCGATCCGGCACCGCACCCTCCAGGTGGCGATGGACGGGTCGCAGAAGCTGCCGCAGCGGGTCCTGCACACCGCCGCCGACCTGCGCGCCCAGGGCCGTCCGGCGTACTGGTCGGCGCTGGTCGTGGCGGCCTGGCTGCGGTTCCTCGACGGGCGGGCCGACGACGGCACGGTGCTGCCGCTCGACGACCCGCTGGCCGACCGGATCACCACCGCGCTCGCCGCCGCCGACGGCACCGCCGCCGGCACGGTCGGGGCGGTGTTCGCCCTGTCCGAGGTCGTTCCGGCAGCGCTCGCCTCCGACGACGGGTTCCGTACCGACGTGGCCGGATGGCTGGGCGCGCTGCGTACCCACGGGGTGGCTTCGGTCCTGGCCGGTGCGGCGTGACGGGCCCGGTGCCGCCGGCCGCCGCCGGTGGGCTCGCCGCCCGGGGCGCACCGGCGGCCCCCGACGGGACGCCGTCGGTCGCCCCGGCCGGGGCCGACGCGACGGCCGTGCCCCGGGTGGCGATCGTCGGCGCGAACGGGCACGGCCGCTGGCACCGGCGCAGCGTCGCCGGGCTGCACGCGGCGGGACGGCTGCGGCTGGTGGCGCTGGTCGACGTGCGGCCGATCGAGGACGAGCCGGCCGCGCCGGTGCCGCCCGGGGTGAGCGTGCACACCGACCACCGGGAGATGCTCGCCGCCGCCCGCCCGGACGTGGTGATCGTCTGCACCCCGCCGCACACCCACCTGCCGATCGCCCTGGACGTGCTCGCCGCCGGGGCGGACCTGCTGCTGGAGAAGCCGCCGGTACTGTCCACCGCCGACCACCGGACGCTGGCCGGGGCACTGACCACGACCGGGCGGGCCTGCCAGGTCGGCTTCCAGGCGCTCGGCTCGATGGCGCTGGCCGAACTGTCGGCCGCCCTCGGGCAGGGCCGGCTGGGCACGGTCACCGGCATCGGCACGGTCGCCTGCTGGCAACGCCCCGACGGCTACTACGCGCGGTCCCCGTGGGCCGGCCGGCGCAGCCTGCACGGCCGGCCGGTGCTCGACGGCGCGCTGGCCAACCCGCTGGCGCACGCGGTGATGCAGTGCCTGGCGGTCGCCGGGACGGTGACCGGCGCACCGGTCCGGCCGGCCCGGATCGAGCTGGAGCGCTACCGGGTCCGGCCGATCGAGGTGGACGACACCGCCACCCTGCGCATCGTCACCCCCGGCGGGCCGCCGATCGTGGTGGCGGTGACGCTGGCCGGGGAGGACTTCGTCGCCGGGGAGGTGATCGTGACCGGCACCGCCGGGCGGGCGGTGCTGGAGTACCCGACCGACCGGTTGCTGCTGCCCGGCGACCCGCGACCCCGGGAGGTGCCGGGGCGGCGGGGACTGCTGGAGAACCTGCTCGCCCACCGCGCCGACCCGGCCGGCACGCCGCTGATCGCCCCGCTGGCCCGCACCGCGCCGTTCACCGCCGTGCTGGAACAGGTGCGACGGGCCCCCGAACCGACCCTGCTCGGCGGTGACCTGGTCACGGTCACCGGCAGCGGGCCGGAGCAGGTGGTGACGGTGCCCGGGATCACCGCAGCGCTGCGCCGGGCCGCCGAACAGGGCGCGCTGCTGTCGGAACTGGCGGTGCCGTGGGCGGTGCCGCCGGTGCGGATCCCCCTGGCGGCGCAGGACGACTGACCCGCCATCCACCACCACACCCCGCGGAGAGTCCCATGCGTCCACGCACCACCGGGGCGGCCCTGGTCGCCCTCACCCTGCTGCTCACCCCGGGCACCGCCGCGTCCGCCGCGCCACCCGACGGGCCGCCCCGGGCCATCGAGCGGCTCGCCCGGCAGACCCTGCCGGCCGGCGACGGCTGGGCGTCCGAGGGCCCCGGCACCACCGGCGGCGCGGCGGCCGGCCCGGACCAGGTCCACCTGGTGCGTAGCCGGGCCGACCTGGTCCGGGCGCTGGGTGGCGACAACGCCACCAACCGGAGCAACGCCACCCCCAAGGTGATCGTCGTCGACGGCACCGTCGACGGGTTCGCCGCCGACGACGGCCACCTGCTCGGCTGCGCCGACCTGGCCGACCCGGAGTACAGCCTGCCGGCCTACCTGGCCGCGTACGACCCGGCGGTGTGGGGCATGGTGCCGCCGACCGGGGCGCTGGAGGCCGCCCGGGTGCGGTCGGTGGCCAACCAGACCCGGCAGACGCAGATCAACGTCGGCCCCAACACCACCATCGTCGGCCGGCGCGGGGCGGTCCTCACCGGGCTGACCCTGATGGTCGACGGGACCAGCAACGTCATCGTCCGCAACCTGACCTTCGACGACGCCCGGGACTGCTTCCCGGCGTGGTCCCCCACCGACGGCGCGACAGGCAACTGGAACTCCCAGTACGACCAGGTCTCGGTACGCCGCAGCGAGCATGTCTGGGTCGACCACAACACCTTCACCGACGGCGACAACCCGGACAGCGGGCAGCCGGTGTACTTCGGCCGGCCCTACCAGGTGCACGACGGGTCGTTGGACGTCACGCACACGGCCAGCCTGGTGACCGCCTCGTACAACCGGTTCACGGGAAGGGACAAGCTGATGCTGATCGGCTCGTCCAACACGGTCGGGCCGGACGTGGGCCGGTTGAAGGTGACGCTGCACCACAACCTGTTCGACCGGGTGCTCCAGCGGCTGCCCCGGGTCCGGTTCGGCCAGGTCGACGTCTACAACAACTGGTACCGGCTGGCCGGCGACGACGTCGTGTACGCGATCGGGGTCGGCGTGCAGTCCGCCGCGTACGTGGAGAACAACCTCTTCACCCTCGGCGTCGGGATCGCCCCCGGCGACCTGCTGTACGACTGGGGCGGCACCGCCGTCACCACCCGGGGCAACTGGGTGGACGCCGACCGCGCGTTGCCCCGCCCGATCGACCTGGTGGCCGCCTACAACGCGACCCACGACCCGGACCTGGGCGGCGACGCCGGGTGGACGCCGACCCTGCGCGCTCCGCAGGCGGTGCCCGCGCCGCTGGTGCCGCTCGTGGTGGGGCCGTTCGCCGGGGCCGGTCGGCTGCCGCTGTGAGCCGCCTGCCGTCGGGCCGTGCCTGCCGTCGGCGCGGCCCGACCGCCCGGCGGGTCGGGTCCGGGGTCACCTCGGCAGGGTGAGCACCTCCGCGCCCTCGGGCGTGATGGCGATGGTGTGTTCGCTGTGTGCCGTGCGGCAGCCGGTGGCGCTGCGCAGCGTCCAGCCGTCGGCGTCGGTGACGAGGGTGGCGGTGTCGGCCATGACCCAGGGTTCCAGGGCCAGCAGCAGGCCGGGACGCAGCCGGTAGCCGCGACCGGGCCGGCCGGTGTTGGACACGTGCGGGTCCTGGTGCATGGTCGAGCCGACGCCGTGCCCGCCGAACTCGGTGTTGATCGGGTATCCCGCCGCGTGCAGGACCGTGCCGATGGCGTGCGAGAGGTCACCGACGCGTGCGCCCGGTCCGGCGGCGGCGATCCCGGCGCGCAGCGCCCGCTCGGTGGCGTCGATCAGCGCGACGCTCTCCGGGGGGTGGGTGTCGCCCACCAGGAAGCTGATCGCCGAGTCGGTGACCACGCCGCCGAGGGAGACGGCGAGGTCGAGGGAGAGCAGGTCGCCGTCGGCGAGGTGGTAGTCGTACGGCCGCCCGTGCAGCACCGCGTCGTTGACCGAGGTGCAGATGTAGTGGCCGAAGGGTCCCCGGCCGAAGGAGGGCGCGTAGTCGACGTAGCAGGACGTCGCCCCGGCGTCGGCGATCATCTGCTGCGCCCAGGCGTCGATCTCCAGCAGGTTGGTGCCGACCACGCTGCGGCCCTTCAGCGTCTGGAGGATCTCGGCGACCAGCGCGCCGGTGTCCCGTGCGCGCCGCACGTCGGTGGGGTTCAGGATCTCGATCATGCGGTGCCTTCCGTGGACCACCAATAAGTATCCCGGCCATGTTATCCCGGTACTAGAATCGCAGCCATGGTCAGGTTGCCGCTCACCCCCGCCGAGGTCGCCCGCGGACGACGCCTCGGTGCCCTGCTGCGCCGTGCCCGGGGGCAACGGTCGATGCTCGGCACCGCACTGGCCGCCGGGCTGTCCCCGGAGACCCTGCGGAAGATCGAATCCGGTCGGGTGGCCACCCCGGCGTTCCCGACCATCGCGGTGCTCGCCGACGTCCTCGGCCTCTCCCTCGACGCGGTCTGGACGGAGATCAACCAGTCCGACGGCGGGATCGTCGTGCCCGACCCCGGCGAGCGGCTCGCCTCGTAGCCCCAACCCCTCCCGGGCGTGCCGTCCCCTCCCCGGCCGCCCCCGGAAGCCCCTGCCCAGGGGTGGTGCTCGGCGGCGGGCCGGGACAGGGAGAATGACCCGGGTGATGGTCGGGCTGCCGACGGACGACGAGAATCAGCGGGAGGTGGACCCGGGTGGCCGGTGCACGCGACGTCGGCGCGGACCGACCCGGTCCCCACCCGGCGGACGACCCGGCCGACACAGTGCGTCGGGCCGGCACCCCGCACCCGCCCGCGGCGTTCCGGGCGGCGCTGGCCGCCGATCCGGCCCAGCTCTCCCCCGCCCGGGAGGCGCTGCGGGCGTGGCTCACCGGGGCCGGGGTCGACGAGGCGGACGTCGAGGTGGTGCTGATCGCCGTCGGGGAGGCGTGCGCCAACGCCATCGAGCACGGCTACCGGTTCGCGCCCGGGGCGAGCGTCACGGTGTCGGCCCGACTGCGCGCCGAGCGGCTGGAGGTCGAGATCCGCGACACCGGCGGCTGGCGGGAGGGCCCGTCGCAGGGCGGCGACCGGGGCCGGGGACGACTGATCATGGCCCGGTTGATGGACGAGGCACAGCTCGACGGCACCCCCGCCGGGACGACGGTCCGCCTGGTCAAGCACCTTCCCGGCCGGGGATGAGGCGGTCACATGCCCGACGGCGGGGTCGGACCGACAGTGAAGATCGGCTATAAGTAGGCGATGGAGTTCCCGCCGTACCTCGCCACCATGCCGATGCACGCGATCACCGAGCTGCACGGCGAACCGGGCCTGCTCGCCCGGTTCCGGCTGGAGTTGCCGGCCTTCGCCACCGCCGAGCGGGACCGGTTGACCGAAGCCCTCGACCTGGCCGCCGAACTGCACCGCGACGACCGGCGGTCCCGCGAGCCGTACCTCAACCACCTGCTGCGGGTGGCGATCCGGATGACGCACCACTACCAGGTGCGCGACCCCGACGTGATCGTCGCCGGGCTGCTGCACGACGCGGTGGAGGACCATCCGGGCGAGTTGGCCGGCGCGGGGGCGACCGACCCGACGGCGGCGGCGCTGGCCGCGCTGGCCGACCGGTTCGGCGCCCGGGTGGCCCGCCTGGTCGCGGCGGTCACCAATCCGGTGTACGACCCGGAGCGCGACCCGCACGTGCAGTACCGCGAGCACGTCGCGGCCAGCCTGGACCGGGAACCCTGGGCCCGGGTCATCAAGGTCTCCGACTTCACCGACAACGGCGTGGGCGTGGTCTACGCCGTCGGACCGAAGGTGGCCCGCTCGGCGGCGAAGTACCGGCCGCTGGTGCCGGTCTACCGGGAGTTGATCGCCAGGCCGGACACCCCGCTGTCGGCACCGGTGAAGCGGCACATCTTCGCCCAGCTCGACCTGGCCGAGGAACGGTTCAGCGCGATCCTCGACCACGCCAACTGACCCCGTCGCCACCGAGGACGGCGTGCAGCCGGTGCCGCAGCTCGGGCAGCCGCTGCGGGGTGTCGCGCAACAGCAGGCAGACCGGCTCCCGGGCACCTGCCGACACCCCGCCCACCACGTCGAGCAGCGTGCCGAGCTGACCGGGCGGCTCGTCGGCCAGCAGCAGGCCGGCGTCGGTCACCTCGAGGGTGAGCGGGCCGGCGTCGAGCCGGTCGGCCAGCACGTCGGCGAGGGCGTCCCAGTTGCGGCCGAAGTGGCCGGGCAGGCCGAGCGCGTCGGTGAGGGCGTCGAACAGCGCGGGGCGGGTACGGGCCGCCGCCCCGGCCACGGTGACCGACGGCGTCGGGTGCCCCGCCGGCCGGGCCTCGTCGGTCACCCGCAGCCAGCCCGGCTGGCGCTGTCCGGTCATGGGGCATCCTCCTGCTCGACGGGGCGGGCCGGCGGACCGGCCCGCCCCGGGTGGTCCTCGGTCAGATCCGGTAGAAGTTCGCGTAGTGGTCGGGGGAGAACCAGGTCGCCCCGCTGCTCTTGTTCACCACGATGCGGTACGCGTCCCGCGCCGCGCCGGAGACCCGTGGGTAGACGTCGTACTCGTAGTAGGTGGCGCCGGCGGGAAGCTGCCCCTCGTAGTTGTAGAACTGGCCGCCGGCGAAGTTCGACAGGCCACCGCTCCAGCTGTACCAGCCCCGGCTGGTCGGGAAGCCCTTGGCCGACCAGCCGGAGCGGGCGGTACGGGCGTCCGCGCAGCGGGACATCGTGCAGGAGCCGTAGACCGCCGCCGACGCGGGGTCGGTCAGCCTGGGGGTCACCACTGACGGTCCGACGAGCAGCGCGGCGACCAGGGCGGTCAGCAGCGCGAGGATGCCGGGGACACGGCCGGGCCGGGGACGCGGGGTCGGGGCGGTGGCGGGGGTGACGGGGTTCGCGGGAGTGCTCAACGGGTCCTCCGGGTCGCGGGGCCGACAGGAATACATCGATCAGGATGGTTGTCCCGATCAGCCACATTCTGGCGGTAGGCGGACCCCGCCGGCCAGAGGCCAGCCTGGCAACCGTGGATGAACGCACCATGATCGGCACGCCACCGTCGGCTGAAATGCCAGGTGGACGCAGGGCCGGGACCGGGCAGCCCCGCCGGCCGCCCGGTCCCGGTCGGGGTCAGCAGCCGATCCGGCTGGTGCCCAGGGCGACGTCGTCGTACCAGAGGGTGTCCGCGCCCTCGCCGTAGCTCTCCCAACCCAGTTTCAGGTCGGTCAGCCGGGGACGCCAGGTGCGGTTGTACCACTGGCTGTCGATGTCGTGGGTGGGCGTCCCGTCGGCGGTCAGCCCGGTGACGGCGGTGCCGTCGAGCCAGGTGCGCAACTGGCCCTGGTTGCCGTCGACCATGAACTCCAGGCACGTCCAACGGCCGGTGGGCAGCGGCACGCTCAGCGCCACCCCGGACGGGCTCTGCTCGGGCAGGGTCGCGTCGTCCGAGGCCCGGTTCCACTGCAAAGCGCCGTTCTGGCCACCCATCCGCAGGTCCTTGTTGCCGTCGGCGGCGTCGGTCATGGCCATGATGGTGACGTGCTGGGTCGGCAGTGCGGTGGTGTGGCGCAGCCAGATCCGGCCGTACCGGACGGTGCCCACCGCGCTGAGATCCCTGGTGGAGCGCACGAAGACGTGGTTGCAGTACCCCTGCGCGCCGTCGATGCGCAGCGAGCGGCTGCCGCTGTGCGTGGTCGCCGTGTCCACCGAGGCCCGGCCCGTCCCGGAGCAGTCCGGGTTGACCACGCTCCAGTCGCCGGCCGGCGTGCTGCCGGTCTGGTTCTCGAAACCGTCGCAGAGCACCGCCCCGGCACACCCGGCCGGCGGCGGCGTGGTGGGCGGCGGCGTCGTGGGGGGCGGGGTGGTCGGCGGCGGGGTCGTCGGCGGAGGCGTGGTCGGGGGCGGGGTAGTCGGCGGAGGCGTCGTGGGCGGAGGCGTGGTGGGCGGCGGCGTCGTCGGCGGAGGCGTGGTCGGCGGCGGCGTGGTGGTCGGCGGCGGAGCGCCGTTGCACGGTACGCCGTTGAGCGTGAACCCGGTCGGCGCGGCGGAACCCGAGGTGCTGGTGCCCTGGACGCCGAACTCGGTGGAACCGCCGGCCGGGACGCTGCCGTTCCAGGCGGCGTTGCGGGCGGTGACCGTCGTACCGGACTGGCTGACCGTGGCGTTCCAGCCGCCGGTGATCCGCTGCCCGCCCGGGTAGGACCAGGTGACGGTCCAACTGCTCAGGGCGGTGTCGCCCGGGGAGACCCGGACGTTGGCGGTGAAGCCGCCGGTCCACTCGTTGGACTGGTAGTCGATCCGGCAGCCCTGGGCCGCCGAGGCGGTGCCGGCGAGCACGGTGGTGACGGCGGCAGCCACCGTGGCGGTGGCGGCCACGACGGCGGTGATGCGGGTACGGGAGATCCTCACAGGGGTCCTTCCGGCTGGCCGTCGGTGTGGACCGACGGCGCGGGAGCAGTGACGTCGCTCGCGCGTCGACGCGCCGTGTCGGCACGTGGACAACAGCCCGGCTCAGGCCAAACAGCCGCCCGGCAACCCGGCGGCACCCGGACCCAATGTAGTGATGGTTGCCTATGGAAACAAGTGCCGCACCGCGCACGGTGACGGCCACCCGTCGTCACCGGCGAGGATCATCCGCAGTCCGCGCCCGGCCGGTCGATATTTCGGAGGTCGACCGGCCGGGCACGGCTCAGCGGCCGGCGGAGAGGCTGGCGCAGTCCGTCTCGTCGGGCAGCAGCGGGCGGAGGGTGACCGTCCAGGGCTTCCCGCCGGAGGTCCACGGGGTAGCGGCGTTGGCCTTGCCGGCGGTGGCGATCAGCTGCTGCACGGCGGCACCGGCGACCGTCACACAGCCCAGGTCGAGCCCCGTGCCGAGGCTGGCCCCGGGCAGCGCCGGGCCGGGCCACTCCATCCTGGGCTGCTTCGCGGTCTCCGGGGTGGCGACCCACGGGCCGGCCACCGCCGCGATGGCGGTCGGCTGGTACGGCTGCGTCGCCGCGGTCCCCGGGTCGGTCAGCTTGTCGGCGAAGGTCCGCAGTTTCTCCCGGGCGGCCTGCTGGGCGGGGGTCAGGCCGGCCTCGGGGCCGGTCGCCTCGCCCAGGGCGTAGACCTCCAACTGCTCGCTGCCGACCGTTCCCCGGATGGTGAACCGGGTGGTGGTCACGTCGGTGATCGACGGGGTACCCACGTCGACGGAGCTGCCCACCCCGGCGGCGCGCGCCTGCTCGACCAGCTTCGCCACCTCGGCCGTGCTGATCGTACGGACCTGGAGGTTGGGCAGCGCCGGGCCGGGATAGCTCAGGATGGTCGGCCCCTGCGTGATCACCCGGCCGTCGGCATAGACGCTGACGGACGGCAGTCGGGTCACGTTCGTCTCGGGCCGCACGAAGCCGCCCGTCTGGTCGATCCGCAGCACCGGCACGTCGGCGGGAAGAGAAGTCGGGGCCGCATCGGGCGCGACGCCCGCCCCGTCCTGCCCCGCACAGGCAGCAGTGAGCAGCAGCACCGGCACGACCGCCGCCCACACACCTCGAAAACTCGTCATACCCCCTTCGACGCACCCGGTCCCCCCGCGGCTCCCCGTCCCCACCCTCAAAATCGCCACGAAAGGGTGATCAAGAGGTTCGCGTCATCCCCACGCCGTTGATCAAGAGGTTCGCGTCATCGGGAAGATCGAACCTGACGCAAACCTCTTGATCAACGAGGGCGGGCCGACGCGGAAGCGGGCAGGCCGACGCGGGGGCGGGGGTGGGTCAGGGGGTGGGGGTTTCCTGGGGGTGGCACTGGCGGGCGCGGAGGAAGGGGCCGAGGCCCATTCCGTCCTCGATGGCGAGGAACGCGCCGCGCGCCGTCAGCAGCGTCTCGTCGGCGTGCGCCATGCAGCCCCACGCCGTGTCGCCCCACGAGTCGGCGAGCTTGACCTCGGCCGGCTCGGGGCAGGGCTCGCCGCGCCGGCCGCCGATCTGGCATCGGGCGGGTGCGCCACCCCGGCGGCCGACCGCCTCGGCGGCCTCCCGGATCAGCGAGAACCGCGCCTCGCCGCCCGCCTGCGGGTCACGCTCCTGCTGGGGTACGGCCTGCCGCTGCCCGAAGGCCACCACGTTGCCGTCGGGGTCGGTGACCCGGCACTCGCCGCCCGGTGCGTGCTCCGGGTAGCCGGCCTTCCGCACGGGGTACCCGGCGGCGGTGAGCCGCTCGGCGGTCGCCGTCAGGTCGTCGACGTACAGGTAGACGAGCAGTGGCAACTCGACGGTGACCAGGCGCGGGGTGACCGCCGCCAGCAGCAGCGTCAACTCCCCGCACCGCAGGTACGACCAGCGTGATCCACCGTCGCAGCCGGCCCGGATCTCGGTGTAGCCGAAGTTCTCGTAGAACCGTCGGGCCGCGTCGGCGTCCGCCACGTACAGCACCGGCACCTGGGCCCGCACACCTTTTTGCACGGCGTCACTCTAGTCACTGGCGATCGGCGACTCACGTCTTGCAGATCGGGTTTCTCCGTCCACCGGGTCGCCCCTGGTCAGCCGGCCAGGGTGGCGTACCGGCCGGCGCGGGCCAGCAGCGTCTCGTGGGTGCCGGACTCGACGATCCGGCCGTGGTCGAGCACCACGATCTGGTCGGCGTGGCGCACCGTGGAGAGCCGGTGTGCGATGGTGATCACCGTCCGCCCCTCGGCGAGGGTGTCGAAGGCCCGTTGCACGGCCCGCTCGGTCTCGGTGTCCAGCGCGCTTGTCGCCTCGTCGAGCACCAGCACCCGGGGGTCGCGCAGCAGCGTACGGGCGATCGCCAGGCGCTGCTTCTCGCCGCCGGAGAAGCGGTGGCCCCGGGAGCCGACGACCGTGTCGTACCCGTCGGGGAGGGCGGCGATCAGGTCGTGGATCTGCGCGGCGCGGGCGGCGTCGTCCAGTTGGGCGTCGGTGGCGTCGGGGCGCGCGTACCGCAGATTTTCCCTGATGGTGGTGTGCAGCAGGTAGGTCTCCTGGCTGACCACGCCCACGACGGCGGCCAGGTCGGTCAGCCGCAGGTCGCGCAGGTCGACGCCGTCGATGGTGATCCGACCGGCGTCGGGGTCGTGCAGCCGGCTGACCAGGGCGGCGAGGGTGCTCTTGCCGGAGCCGGTCTCACCGACCAGGGCGAGGCTGCTGCCGGCCGGGACGTCCAGGCTGATGCCGGCGACGGCGGCGGTGTCGCTGCCCGGGTAGCTGAAGGTGACGTCCTCGACGCGCAGGTGCCCGCGCACCCGGGCCGGGTCGACCGGCACCGGCCGGGCCGGGTCGTCCACCTCCACCGGCAGGTCGAGGTACTCGAAGATCCGGGCGAACAGCGCCAGCGAGGCGGTCAGGGTGACGCCCACGTTGAGCAGCCCCATCAGCGGCCGGAACAGGCTGCCCTGGAGGGCGGTGAAGGCGACCAGGGTGCCGATGCTGAGGGTGCCGGCGGTGCCGGGCAACCCCGCGCCGAGGTAGATCACCGCCGGGATGGCGGCGAAGATGATCGTCATGGTGGCCATCCGCCACCGGCCGGCCAGCTCCGAGCGCAGCTCCAGGTCGACCAGGCGGGCCGAGCTGGCGGTGAACCGGTCGATCAGCGCGCCGCCCGCGCCGAGGGTCTTGCTGAGCTGTACGCCGCTGATCGACAGCCCCTCCTCGATGGTGACGTTGAGGTCGGCTAGCTCCCGCTGACGCTGGGCGGTGATCTCGCGGCGCATCGCGGCGACCCGGCGGGTGAGCCAGATGGCCGGCGGCAGCACCACCAGCGAGACGAGGGTGAGTCGCCAGGACAGCGCCACCATGGCGACCAGCGTGGCCACCACCGTGGTCAGGTTGGACGCGATCGAGGTGGCGGTGGACGTGACGACGGTCTGCATGCCGCCGATGTCGTTGGTGATCCGCGACTGCACCTCGCCGGTGCGGGTGCGGGTGAAGAAGCCGATCGACTGCCGGTGCAGGTGGGCGAAGACGTCGGTGCGCAGCCGGTGCATCACCAGCTGCCCGACCCGGGTGGAGATCCAGGTCTGCGCCACGCCGAGCACGGCGGTCACCGCCGCCACGGCGATCATGCCGACGACCAGCCAGACCAGCAGGGTCAGGTCGCGTTCCGGCAACGCGCGGTCGATCACCGCCCGCAGCAGGAACGGCGAGGCCATCGCGACGATCGACGACACCACGATGATCGCGGTGACCACGGCCAACTGCCCACGGTACGCGGTGAACAACCGGCCGATGCGGCGCAGCGAGACGGCGCGGGCCTGGGACTTCTCGGCGGCGCTGGCGGTCCGGGGGGCGCCGCCGCGGCCCTCCCGGTGAGGATGCGTGGTGTCCAAGGGGGTCCTTCTTCCGTTCGGGGGATATTTGCTGAGGTTACCTCATCATGAGGGAACAACAGCGAATCCTGCTACCGTATTCCGGTGACCGGTGCGCCGTCCGACCCGCCAGCCGATCCGGCCGCACACCGTGCCGGGCCGCCGACCGACCCGGCCGAGGAGAGCCTGGCCGAATTGTTCTGGGCAGTGGCCAGGCAACTGCGACGCCAGTCCCGACGCACCCTCGAACCCTGGGACGTCAACCCCGGCCACGCCCGCGCCCTCGCGGTGCTCACCCGGCACGGCGCGATGCGGCTCAGCACGCTCGCCGAACACCTGCACATCGCGCCCCGCTCCACCACCGAGGTCGTCGACGGCCTGGCGGAACGCGGGCTCGTCGCGCGCCACCCCGACCCGGCCGACCGGCGGGCGACCCTGGTCGCGCCGACCGACGAGGGCACGCGGGTCGGCGCGGCCATCCGGACGGCCCGCGCGGCCGAGGCGGAACGCTTCTTCGGTCACCTCTCCCCCACCGACCACGCCGACCTCACCCGCATCCTGCGCACCCTGCGCGACTGACCCCCACCATCCGCGCAGCCCCACCGGCCCCGTCGGCGATTCGATCATGGGAAGGCGCTGGGCGTAGGCGGTCCGGGGCGGGGTATGCGCGGTCGATGCGGGTGGTGGTGGTCGGTGCGGGGTTCTCCGGGCTCGCCGCGGCGGCGGCGTTGTGCCGGGGTGGGGCGCGGGTGGTGGTGCTGGAGGCCCGCGAACGGGTCGGGGGGCGGGTGGCGACCCGGCGGCTGGCCGACGGCACCGCGCTCGACCTGGGCGCGCAGTGGATCGGCCCCACCCAGGACCGGATGGCCGCCCTGGTGGCCGAGCACGGGCTGACCACGTTCCCGTCGGCCGCGCAGGGCCGGCCGGTGGTGCGCTGGAACGGGCGGCTGCGGGAGACGCCGCCGGAGTCGGTCCGGCAGACGGTGGACCTGCTGGACGACCTCGCCACCGGGGTGGACCCGGCGGCACCGTGGCGGGCGGCGCGGGCGGACGAGTGGGACCGGCTCACCCTCGGCGGCTGGTTGAGCACCACCGCGCCCGATCCGGTGACCGCCAGGTACGTGGGTCGGCTGATCGCCGGCGGGTTGCTGGCGGTCGACCCGGACGAGGTGTCGCTGTTGCAGGTGCTGTTCTACCTGCGCAGCGGCGGCGGGAGCGGGCTGCTGCTGGGGATGGCCGGGGGCGCCCAGCAGGATCGGCTGGTGGGTGGGCCGGCTCTGCTGGCGGAGCGGATGGCGGCGGCGCTGCCTGCGGGGACGGTACGGTCCGCAGCGCCGGTACGGGCGGTCCACCAGGACGGTCACGGGGTGGTGGCGTACACCGACGACGGGGCGTACCGGGCGGAGGCCGCGGTGGTCGCGGTGGCCCCGGCGTTGGCGGGCCGGATCGCGTACGCACCGGCGCTGCCGGCCCTGCGCGACGCGTTGACCCAGCGGATGCCGATGGGGTCGGCGTTGAAGCTGCACGCCGTCTACCCGACGCCGTTCTGGCGGGCCGACGGGTGTTCCGGGGTGACCACGTCGGCCGACGGGCCGCTGACCGAGACGGTGGACAACTCGACGCCGGGTTCGACGCGCGGGGTGCTGACCGCGTTCAGCTACGGCCGGCAGGCCCGGGAGCTGCGCCGACTGCCCCCGGGGCGGCGACGGGCCGAGGTGCTGGCCGCGCTCGTGGAACTGGTCGGTCCGGCCGCCGCCGGGCCCGACGACCTCGTCGAACACGACTGGTCGGCCGACGAGTGGACCCGGGGCTGCTTCTGCGGGGCGCTGACCCCCGGTTCGTGGCGGGATCACGGTCCCGAGCTGCGCCGGCCGGTGGGGCGGGTGCACTGGGCGGGCACCGAGACGGCGACCCGGTGGGCCGGTTACCTGGAGGGCGCGGTGCTGGCCGGCGAGCGGGCGGCGGCCGAGGTTCTCGCCGATCCCGTCGCCTGACGGCACCCGCCCACCCACCGATAGATAATCTTGATTTCATCTATTGAAAACTATCTCCGGCCGTGACCTAATACCTGACAGTTCCTTTCGTCGCTCCCGCCGCGACCACGCGGCATCCCCCAGGGAGGAAAGATGAACCGTCTCCGTGCGCTCACGGGCACGCTGCTGGCGACCGCCACCATGGTCGCCGCCGCCACCCTCGGCGTCGTCACCCCGGCCGCCGCCGCCCCGGCCGGCCTGCCCGGCATGGACGTCTCCAGCTACCAGGGCAACGTCAACTGGTCCGCCGCCTGGACCAACGGCGCCCGGTTCGCCTACGTGAAGGCCACCGAGGGCACCTACTACACCAACCCGTACTTCGCCCAGCAGTACAACGGGTCGTACAACGTCGGCATGATCCGGGGTTCATACCACTTCGCCCGGCCGGACACCACGACCGGCGCGACCCAGGCCAACTACTTCGTCGACCACGGCGGCGGCTGGTCGAAGGACGGCCGGACGCTGCCCGGCGCGCTCGACATCGAGTACAACCCGTACGGCGCGACCTGCTACGGGCTGAGCCAGAGCGCGATGCGCACCTGGATCGCCTCCTTCGTCAACCAGTACTACGCCCGCACCGGGCGCTGGGCGACGATCTACACCACCACCGACTGGTGGACCACCTGCACCGGCAACTACAGCGGCTTCGCCGCCACCAACCCGCTCTGGCTCGCCCGGTACGCCGGCACGGTGGGCACGCTGCCGGCCGGCTGGGCCACGTACTCCTTCTGGCAGTGGGCGTCGTCGGGCACCTTCCCGGGCGACCAGAACGTCTGGAACGGCACCCTCGACCGGCTGCGGGTGCTGGCCTGCAACGGCACCTGCTGAGCCCGCCCGCCCCGATCGCCCCGGAGCACCCGAGGAGCCCGTCATGTCCGTACCCGTGTCCCGGCGCAGCGTGCTGCGCGGCGCGGTCCTGCTCGGCACCGCCGGAGCGCTCGCGCCGGCTCTGCCCGGCGGAGCCGCCGCCTCCCCCGTCACCCCGCTGACCACCGGCAGCACCCCGACCACCGCCCTCGGCCGGGTCGACCAGCCGGTGATCGCCAACTGTGCCACCTGGGGGGCCCGGCCGCCGTCGTCGCCGGTGAGCGTGGTCGAGAACCGCCCCAACAAGATCATCGTGCACCACACGGCGTTCCCGAACTCCGACGACTACAGCCTGGCCCACGCGTACGCCAACTCGCGGGAGATCCAGGACCTGCACATGGACGGCAACGGCTGGCTGGACTCCGGTCAGCACTTCACCAACAGCCGGGGCGGCCAGCTCACCGAGGGCCGGCACGGCAGCCTGTACGCGCTGCTGCACGGCCGGACGATGGTGCAGGGCGCGCACTGCGTGGGGCAGAACAGCCAGGCCATCGGCATCGAGAACGACGGGATCTACGTCGACGTGCAGCCGCCGCAGGCGCTCTGGGACAGCCTGGTGGTGTTCTGTGCGTTCACCTGCCAGCAGTACGGCATCCCGGCCAGCCAGATCTACGGTCACAAGGACTTCGCCAGCACCCAGTGTCCCGGCCTCCTGCACGACCGGTTGCCCGAACTGCGCTCCGCCGTCGCCGCTCGACTTGGCTGATTGCTTATATAAGTGATGCCTGATACAAAGGGGACCGTGCACGCCTTCGACGTCCTCGGCGACCCGGTACGCCGGCGCATCCTCGAACTGCTCGCGCAGGGTGAGCGGAGCGCCGGTGGGGTCTGCGCGGTGATCCAGGAGGAGTTCGGGATCACCCAGCCCGCCGTCTCGCAGCACCTCAAGGTGCTGCGAGACAACGGGTTCGCCACGGTCCGCCCGCAGGGCGCCCGTCGGCTCTACGCGGTCGATCCCGCCCCACTGCGGGAGGTCGACCAGTGGCTGGAGGGGTTCCGCCGGTTCTGGACGCCGGCCCTGGACGCCCTGGCCACGGAGATCGCCAGGGGTCGGCGCGAACGGCGGGCGCACACCACGACGGACGACCCGACCGAGCACCGGAGCACCTCATGATCGAGACCAGCCACCAGATCAGCGCCGTACGACGCACCGTGGGCAGCCGCACCCTCGAAGCGGGTGAGGCGCGCGTGCTGACCATCAGCCAGACGTACCCGACGACGCTTGACGACCTCTGGGACGCCTGCACCAACGCCGAGCGCATCCCGCGCTGGTTCCTGCCGGTCTCCGGCGACCTACGGCTGCACGGCCGCTACCAGTTCGAGGGCAACGCCGGTGGCGTGGTGCAGCGCTGCGACCCGCCGAAGAGCTTCGCCGCCACCTGGGAGATGGGCGACGAGACCAGCTGGATCGAGGTCCGCCTCACCCCGGAGGGCGACGAGCGGACCCGGTTCACCCTGGAACACGTCGCCCACGTCGACGACCAGCGGTGGACCGAGTACGGCCCCGGCGCGGTCGGCGTCGGCTGGGACTCCGGCCTGCTCGGCCTGGCCAGCCACCTCGACGCCGACGGTGGGGGCGTCACCCCCGACCAGGCAGCCGCGTGGATCGGCTCGGCGGACGGGCGACGCTTCATGACGCTCAGCGGCGAGGCGTGGGCCGAGGCCGACATCGCCGGCGGCACCGAACCGCAGGCCGCACGGGCCGCCGCCGCCCGCACCATCGCCGCCTACACCGGCACGCCGTCGGCCTGACCCCGGCACCCGCACCGGTCCCGGCGAGAAACCCGGGTGCGGGTTGTCGGCGTCGGCAGCGACACTGGGCGGCATGTCGATGCGCCGCGCCGATGACGTCCTCGCCCTGCACCGCGCCGGGCAGCGGGTGCGCTACCTCTGCTTCTGGGGGCACCGGCCGCAGCGGGACGGCACCGTCGGCCGCAGCTGCCTGAGCCAGTGGTGGCCGGCGTCGTTCACCGTCGACGGGCGGCGCTTCCCCACCGCCGAGCACTGGATGATGTGGCGCAAGGCGCTGCTGTTCGACGACGCCGAGGCCGGGGAGCGGGTGCTCGCCGCCGACCACCCGCAGCAGGCCAAGGCGGTCGGCCGGGAGGTGCGCCGGTTCGACCCGGCGGTGTGGGAGGCCGAGCGGTACGCCGTCGTGCTGGCCGGCAGCCTGGCCAAGTTCGGCCAGCACGCCGACCTGCGGGCATACCTGCTCGGCACCGGGGACCGGGTGCTGGTGGAGGCGAGCCCGGTCGACCGGGTGTGGGGGGTCGGGCTGGCCGCCGACGACCCGCGCGCCGAGGATCCGGCCCGCTGGCGCGGGCTCAACCTGCTCGGCTTCGCCCTGATGGAGGCCCGCGAGATCCTGCGCGACGGCGGGCCGCCCGGCTCCGGGCCGACGGCGGACCTGCCCTGAGCCGGGCGGCCCGGGGGCGGTAACGTGCCGCGGCATGACCGTCCTGCCGCACACGCACTGTCACTACTGCGGGGCGGCCTATCCGCCGGACGCCGGCTGGCCCCGGCTCTGCACGGCCTGCGGCCAGACGGTGTGGCGCAACCCCACCCCGGTCGCGGTGGCGCTGCTGCCGGTCCGGACCGACGCCGGGCTCGGGCTGGTGGTGGTGCGCCGGGACATCGAACCGGCCCGGGGCCTGCTCGCCCTGCCCGGCGGCTTCGTCGAGTATGGCGAGGAGTGGTCCGAGGCGCTGGTCCGGGAGCTGCGCGAGGAGACGGGGCTGGTCGACGAGGCACAGCGGGCCCGGCTGTTCGCGGTGCACGGCGCCCCGCACGGCGGCACCATGATGATCTTCGGAGTGCTGCCGGAGCGGCCGGCCACGCAGCTCCCTGCGTCGACGCCGACCGAGGAGGCCACCGAGTGGCTGGTCCTCACCGAGCCGGTCGAGCTGGCGTTCTCCACCCACACCCGGGTGCTGGCCGACTTCCTCGCCGGCCGGCGCTGACCCGCCGCGCCCGGCCGGAGGTGCCGGGTCAGACCCAAGTGGGCTGCGGGGCGAACGTGCGGGTGGCCGGAGAGGATGAACTCGTCGATGCCGAGCGCGTGGTACTCGGCGATCCGGTCGGCGACCTCGGTGTGGCCGCCCACCAGGGCGGTGCCGGCCCCGCCCCGGACCAACTCGTCGGTACGGGCGTCCTTGTCGAGGAAGTCGCCGTAGGCGCGCTGCTCGGCGGACTCCCCGCCGGTGACCACGTTGAGCAGCAGCCGGCCGCCGGTCAGGCGTCAGCGATATCGGGGGCCTCCTGAGGGATGGGACGACGACCGCGACAGGCTACCCATAAAACCTATCGGCTTGGTAGGTTACTGCGCGCCGCCGACCTCCCCGGCGTCGCGAGCAGCCCGCCTTTGGCGCGTTGCGTCGCCGGCTGCTCGACCGCCTCGGCGTACCCGCCGTCTGACCCCGGAGATGACATGACCCGCTGGACACCCGACCCGAGTTTCTACCCCTCCCCCCGTGAGGCGGCGACCGCGCCCGTCGAGAAGCTGGCCTACGTCGCCGCTTTCGACCGTACGGCGCAGCGGCCCGACGCGATCGTCGTGCTCGACACCGACCCGGAGTCCGCCGACTACGGCCGGGTCGTCGGCTGGACCGACCTGCCGCACACCGGTGACGAGCTGCACCACTTCGGGTGGAACGCGTGCAGCAGCGCGCTCTGCCCGACCGCTCCGCACCCGCACGTCGAGCGGCGCTACCTGATCGTGCCGGGGCTGCGCTCGTCGCGCATCCACGTGTTCGACACCCGGCCGGACCCGCGCGCCCCGCACCTGGTGAAGGTGATCGGCGGGCAGGAGCTGGCCGAGAAGTCCGGCTACTCCCGCCCGCACACCGTGCACTGCGGCCCCGACGGCATCTACCTGTCGGCGCTCGGCGGCGTCGACGGTGCCGAGGGTCCGGGCGGCATCGCCGTGCTCGACCACACCACCTTCGCCGTCCGGGGGGCCTGGGAGGCCGACCGGGGCCCGCAGTTCCTGGCGTACGACGTGTGGTGGCACCTCACCCAGGACGTGCTGGTCACCAGCGAGTGGGGCACCCCGTCGATGATCGAGGACGGCATCGTCGGCGAGCTGCTGCTGGGGCGGAAGTACGGGCACGCGATCCACTTCTGGGACCTCGCCAAACGCCGGCACGTGCAGCGGGTCGACCTCGGCGACCAGTACCAGATGCCGCTGGAGCTGCGCCCCGCGCACGACCCGACCCGGTCGTACGGCTTCGTCGGGGTGGTGATCAGCGTCGAGGACCTGTCGGCGTCGGTCTGGCTGTGGCACCGCGACGGTGACGGCGCGGACGCACCGTGGGCGGTGACCCGGGTGATCGACATCCCCGCCGAGCCGGCCGACCCGGCGGACCTGCCCGACCTGCTCAAGCCGTTCGGCGCGGTGCCCCCGCTGGTCACCGACATCGACCTGTCGGTGGACGACAAGTTCCTCTACGTCTCCTGCTGGGGCACCGGCGAGCTGCGCCGGTACGACGTCAGCGACCCGTTCCACCCGGTGCTGGTCGGCTCGGTGCGGCTCGGCGGCATCGTGGCCCGGACCGCCCACCCGGCCGCCCCGGACGAGCCGCTCGCCGGCGGCCCGCAGATGGTGGAGGTCAGCCGGGACGGCCGGCGGGTCTACGTCAGCAACTCGCTCTACGGCGCCTGGGACGACCAGTTCTATCCCGACGGGGTGGGCGCCTGGCTGGCCAAGCTGGACGTCGACCCGGAGCACGGCGGGCTCACCCCGGACGAGCGGTTCTTCCCGCACGGCGACCAGTTCCGGGGGCTGCGGGTGCACCAGACCCGGTTGCAGGGCGGCGACGCCAGCTCCGACTCGTACTGCTTCCCGTGACCGGGCGGACCCTGCTGGCGGTGGCGGCGCTCGGCGCGTTCCACGGGCTGAACCCGGCGATGGGGTGGCTCTTCGCGGTCGCCCGGGGGTTGCAGGAGCGTCGCCGGGCGGCGCTGCTGGCCGCACTGCCCCCGGTCGTGGCGGGTCACCTGGCCTCGGTGGCGGTGGTCGCCGCGCTGGTCACCGCCACCCGCTCGGTCACCGCCAGCACCGCGCTGACGGTGACCGGCGGGGCGGTGCTGGTCGGGTTCGGGCTGTGGCGGCTGCTCTCGCGGCGGCACTTCCGCTGGGCCGGGATGCGGCTGTCGACGGCGCAGGTCGCCGGCTGGTCGTTCCTGATGTCCTCGGCGCACGGCGCCGGGTTGATGCTGCTGCCGGTGCTGCTGGCCGACCCGCCGACCGGCGGGCACGCCGGGCACCTGGCGGCGGCACCGGCCGGCGCGCTCACCGGACTGCTCGCGGCCGGGGTGCACACCGTGGCGATGCTGGGCGTCGCGCTGACCGTCGCGGTGGTGGTGTACGAGGTGCTGGGGGTCGGGGTGCTGCGCCGGGCCTGGTTCAACGTGGACCGGCTGTGGGCCGGGGTGCTGGTGGCGGCGGGGGTGGTGACGCTGGCTGCGGCGATCTGACCGAATGGCCCCGGCCCCGGTCGACCAGTGGTCCTGCCCGGCGGGCAACTCCTACTGATTCAATAGGAGTTACCGTCGCCGAGCCGAAGGAGCCCCAGGTGTCCACCGTTGTGTCGTACGACGAAGCAGACCACGACGCCCGCCGGGCCCGGCAGTGGCTGGCCGGCCAGGCCCGGGACCCCGGGGTGTCCCGCGCCGAGCTGATCGCCCTGGGCACGGCGATGAGCGCCCTCGCCGCCGACGACGGACGGGAGCCGGTCGCGCTCGCCGCCGAGCCGGTCGGGGTGGACCCGGGCATCGTCAAGCCGCTCGACCCCGCGCTGCTCACCGCGTTGGACGGCAACGCCGAGCTGCGCTGGGAGGCGATGGCCGGGCAGGGCTACGTGGTGCCGAACGACAGGTTCTTCGTACGCAACCACACCCACACCCCGCGCATCGACGCCGGCACGTGGCGGCTGCGGCTGCACGGCGACGGCCTACGCGGTGCCCCGACCCGCCACGCCCCGGTCGAGGTCGACTACGCCACCCTGCGCGCGATGCCCGCCGTCGAACTGCCCGCCCTGGTCGAGTGCGCCGGCAACGGGCGGCACTTCTTCGCCAGCCAGCAGGACACCCCGGTCTCCGGGGTGCAGTGGCGGCTCGGCGGCGTCGGGGTGGCCCGCTGGCGCGGGGTGCCGCTGGCCACCGTGCTCCGGCACGCCGGGTTGACCGCCGACGCGGTGGACGTGATGCCGGAGGGTCTGGACCCGCCGTACGTCACCGGGGGTGTCGACCTCGGGCGGGTCCGTCGTCCGCTGCCGATCGGCAAGGCCCTCGACGACGTGCTGCTCGCGTACGAGATGAACGGGGCGCCGCTGCCGGCGGACCACGGTTTCCCGGTCCGCGTGGTGGTGCCCGGCTGGATCGGCATCTCCTCGATCAAGTGGGTCGGCGCGATCGAGGTCTCCACCACCCCGCTGTTCTCCCCGTGGAACACCAGCCTCTACCGGATGTTCGGCCCAGGCCGGCCGGCCGACGGCGGGCCGGCCGACACCCAGTCGGTCAAGAGCGCGTTCGAGCTGCCCTGGGACGCCCGGCTGACCGCGGGTGTCGAGACCACGCTGACCGGCCGGTCCTGGTCCGGGGCCGGCCCGATCGACCGGGTGGAGGTCGACACGGGCGACGGGTGGCGTCCCGCCACGCTGGTCGGGGCGGACCGGGGCGGGCCCTGGCAACGGTGGTCGACGCGCTGGTGTCCGCCGGCACCCGGCAGGTGGACGCTGCGGGCCCGCGCGGTGGACGTGACCGGCCGCGGCCAGCCCGACCGGGCCGAGGTCAACGACCTCGGGTACCTCTTCGACGGGGTGGTCCGGCATCCGGTGACGGCGGTCTGACCCGCCCGCCGTCCGGCCGGCCCGCCACGCGGCGGGACCGCCGACCGCAGGACTGCCCGGCACCCGCCGGCCGGTGGGTGCCCGGCGTCGACGGGCGACGGGGCCACCCCCGCCGCGTGGATCGGGTCGGCCGCCCGGGTGCGACGGGCGGCCGGACCACCCCGACGCGACGGTCGCCGCGTCGGGGTGGGGTAGGTGTCCGGTCAGGCGCGGGCGCAGGTCGCCGTGCCGGTGGGACCGTTGCCGGTGCCCTGGAAACCGAACTCGGTGCTGGCCCCCGCACCGACGGTGCTGTTGTAGCTGACGTTGCGGAAGCTGACGTCACCGGAGGTGCCGGTGTTCTGCGCGCTCCACGCGTTGGTGACGGTGGCGCCCGACGGCAGGGTCAGGTTGACCACCCACCCGTTGAGCCCGGCCGGGCCGGCGGTGACTTTGACGGTGGCCACGAAACCGCCGGGCCAGGAGTTCAACGACACCGACGCGGTGCAGTCGCCGTCACCGGCCGGCGGGGTCGTGGTCGGCGGCGGGGTGGTCGTGGGCGGCGGGGTCGTGGTGGGCGGGGGCGGGGTCGTCGTGGGTGGCGGGGTGGTGGTCGGCGGCGGCGTGGTCGGCGGGACGGTGGTGCCGCCGGCGTTGAGCGCGTTCAGCGTGGAGGTGTACGCGGCCTTCTTGTTGCCGTTGCCGTCGAAGAGCAGCGGAGTGCCGCTGGCCCGCCAGGAGTCGGTGTCCCGGATGCCCCACACGGTGATGCCGGTGCAGCGGGAGATCGCCAGGCAGGCCCTGACCACCCGGGAGTAGCTGTCGGCCTGGGAACTGCCGGAGCCCTCGATGTCCAGCTCGGTGATCTGCACCTCGACGCCGAGGTTGACGAAGCGCTGGAGGTTGGCCTGGTAGTCCGACGGCACCGGCGACTGGCTGTTGAAGTGCGACTGGAAGCCGACGCAGTCGATCGGCACGCCCCGGGCCTTGAAGTCCTGGACCATGGCGTACACGCCGTTGCTCTTCGCGTTCTGCCCGTCGGTGTTGTAGTCGTTGTAGCACAGCTTCGCGCCCGGGTCGGCGGCACGGGCGGCCCGGAACGCCGCCTCGATCCAGTCGTTACCGGTGCGCTGCAGGTTCGAGTCACGACGCCCACCACTGCCACCGTCGGCGAACGCCTCGTTCACCACGTCCCACGCGTAGATCTTGCCCCGGTAGTGGGTGGCGACCTGGGTGACGTGGTTGAGCATGGCGTTGCGCAGGGCGGTGCCGGACATGCTCTGCGCCCAGCCCGGCTGCTGCTGGTGCCAGGCCAGCGCGTGACCGCGGACCCGCATCCCGTTGGCCTGGGCGTGGCTGACCAGCCGGTCGCCGCTGGTGTAGTTGAACTGGTTCTGGTTGGGCTCGGTGGCGTCCCACTTCATCTCGTTCTCGGCGGTCACCATGTTGAACTCGCGGTTCAGGATGCCGACGTAGACGGAGTCGGAGAGCTTGTTCACCGCCACCGCGGTGCCGAAGTAGCGGCCGGTCTCGGCCGCGGCGGCACCGAGGGTGGTGCCGGCGCTGGCGCTGGAGGCGAGGGCGACGGTGGTGCCGACGGCGACCACGCCGCTGGCGATCGAGACCAGGGCGGCACGCAGCCGTGCTGGTGTCCGACGCCCGCTGCCGCGGGCGGAGACATGGTTCATGGCAGACGCCTTTCCACAACGGTGAGGGGGTGCACCGCCCCGGCCTGTCGCCCGAGTGCGGTGACCGGCCCGGGGAGGCGGCATGGTCGCCCGGAGGCCACGCCAGCCTGTGCCGTCGCTCGACCGTCACCGCAGAGGTCGAGGGGTTACCCGCGTGACGCTATCGAAACATCTCCGAAAGTTCAACGAATGTCGATCCCCGATCGTCGCCGCAGGTGGCCCGCCCCCGGCGGGAACGGCCTCGACCAGCACAGGCAACGCGGCCGATCCGATGGCGGACGGATCCTCGAAACCTTTCGACAGCCGCCGGCGGGCGGCCCGCCGCGCCGGGTCGCGTCGCATGGCCACGCCCCGGGTGGCAGGCTGGGGCACGAACCGTCGGCGGCACCACGCGCCGACGACCGTCATGAAGGAGAAGATCGACCCGATGGCTGCGAGTGTGACCACGACCGACGAATGGCAGGCGCTGCGCAAGCACGCCGAGACGATGCGCGGCACCCACCTGCGGGAGCTGTTCGCGGCCGACCGGCAACGGGGTGAGCGGCTTACCGGCGAGGTCGCCGACCTGCACGTCGACTACAGCAAGAACCTCGTCACCGACGAGACGGTCGGGCTGCTCACCGCGCTGGCCGGGCGGGTCGGGCTGACCGACCGGATCGCCGCCATGTTCGCCGGGGAGCACATCAACTCCACCGAGGACCGGGCCGTGCTGCACACCGCGCTGCGGCTGCCGCGCGACGCCGCGCTGACCGTCGACGGTCAGGACGTGGTCGCCGACGTGCACCGGGTGCTGGACCGGATGGCCGCGTTCAGCGAGCGGGTCCGCTCCGGGCAGTGGCGCGGGCACACCGGCGAACGGATCAGCACGGTGGTCAACATCGGCATCGGCGGCTCCGACCTCGGCCCGGTGATGGCGTACGAGGCGCTCAAGGCGTACCGGGACGGCGGGATCAGCTGCCGGTTCGTCTCCAACATCGACCCGACCGACATCCACGACAAGACCCACGACCTCGACCCGGCGACCACCCTGTTCGTGGTGGTGTCGAAGACCTTCTCCACGCAGGAGACGCTGGCCAACGCCGAGCAGGCCAAGACCTGGCTGCTGTCGGGCCTGGACGCCGACGACGACGCGGCGATCGCGAAGCACTTCGTGGCGGTGAGCACCAACGCGGGCCGGGTGGCCGACTTCGGCATCGACCCGGAGAACATGTTCGGCTTCTGGGACTGGGTGGGTGGCCGGTACTCGCTGCCGTCGGCGGTCGGGCTGTCGGTGATGCTGGCCGTCGGGCCGGACCGGTTCCGCGAGCTGCTGGCCGGCTACCACGCCGTCGACGAGCACTTCCGCACCGCGCCGGTGGAGCGGAACCTGCCGGCGCTGCTGGGGCTGATCAACGTGTGGTACGTCGACTTCCTCGGCGCGCAGACCCACGCGGTGCTGCCCTACTCGCAGTACCTGCACCGGTTCCCGGCGTACCTGCAACAGCTCACCATGGAGAGCAACGGCAAGTCGGTGACCCTGGACGGCACGCCGGTGGACCATCCGACCGGGGAGATCTTCTGGGGCGAGCCGGGCACCAACGGTCAGCACGCCTTCTACCAGCTCATCCACCAGGGCACCGTGCTGATCCCGGCCGACTTCATCGCGTTCAGCCAACCCAACCACGACCTGGGCGAGATGCACGACCTGTTCATGTCGAACTTCTTCGCGCAGACCGCCGCGCTGGCCTTCGGCCGGACGAAGGAGCAGGTCGAGGCGGAGGGCACGCCCGCCGAGGTGGTGCCGCACCGGGTGATGCCGGGCAACCACCCGACCACCTCGATCATCGCGCCGAAGCTCACCCCGTCGACGCTGGGCCAGCTCATCGCGCTGTACGAGCACATCGTGTTCACCTGCGGCGCGGTCTGGGACATCAACCCGTTCGACCAGTGGGGGGTGGAGCTGGGCAAGGTGATGGCCAACCAGCTCGCCCCGAAGCTGACCGGGGACGCGCCGGACCTGGCCGACGTGGACTCCTCCACGGCGGCGCTGATCCGCCGCTACCGCCGGGAGCGCGGCCGGGCCTGAGCGCCGTCAGAAGCGCGGGCCGGGCCTGAGTGGCATCGGGACGGCGGTCGGGTCGACGGGACCCGGCCGCCGTCTCTTTCCCACGACTGGTCCAACCAGTTGACGAGTTGACCTGTACGCCGCCAGACTGCTGCCGTGACCTTCGTCCCGGCACCCCGCAGCTCCGTCTCCGACCACGTGTTCGGCCAGCTCCGCGACGGCATCGTCAGCGGACGGCACCGCCCGGGTGACCCGCTGCCCGGCGAACGCGAGCTCGCCGCCGCGTTCGCCGTCAACCGGCACGCCGTGCGGGAGGCGCTGCGCCGGCTCCAGCAACTCGGGCTGCTGCGGATCAGCCAGGGCGGCGTCACCCGGGTGCTGGACTGGCGGGTGCACGCCGGCCTCGACCTGGCCCTGTCCCTCGCCCAGTCCGGCGACGTGCTGCCGGTGGAGAACCTGGTCCGGGACATGCTGGAGATGCGTGCCTGCGTCGGGGTCGACGCGGCCCAACACTGCGCCGTCCGGGCCACCGGGGCGGTACGCCGGGTCGTCGTCGACACCGTGGAGGGGTTCGCCGCGCTCGCCCCGGACCTGGCCGCGATGGCCGAGGCGAACATCGCCCTGTGGCGGCACATCGTCACCGGCAGCGGCAACACCGCCTACCTGCTGTCCTTCAACAGCCTGGTGGCCGGGGCGCTGGCCGTCGGTGAGGTGCCGCCGGCCCGACGCGCGGCCGAACTGCTGGACGTCGCCGGGCACCGCCGGCTGGCCGCCGCGATCGCCGACGGCCGCGGCGACGACGCCGCCACCGAGGCGCACACCCTGCTCACCGCGTCCCTCACCAGCCCGACCGGCTGAGCGTCGCCCCCCCCCACCGGTCGACCCGCACCACCCCACCCGCCGACCCGTCCCGGGCGTCCACCACCGTCGCCCGTCCCCCGGAAGGGAACGTCGCGCATGATCCCCGCCGTGCTCTACGCCGTACCGGCGTTCCTGCTGCTCATCGCCGTCGAGGCGTGGTCGTACCGGTTCGCGCCGGACGACGACGAACGCGGCTACGAGCTGCGGGACACCACCACCAGCCTCACCATGGGCGCCGGCAGCCAACTGATCGGCTTCCCGTGGAAACTGCTCACCGTCGGGCTCTACGTCGCGTTGTGGACCGTCGCGCCGGTGCAGCTCTCCCCCACCAGCGTCGGGACCTGGGTGCTGCTGTTCGTCGCCGACGACCTGGCGTACTACTGGTTCCACCGCACCCACCACGAGGTACGCCTGTTCTGGGCCAGCCACGTGGTGCACCACTCCAGCACCCACTTCAACCTCTCCACCGCGCTGCGGCAGAGCTGGACGCCGATGACCTCGCTGCCGTTCTGGCTGCCGCTGGCGCTGCTCGGCATCCCACCCTGGATGATCTTCCTACAGCAGTCGGTCAGCCTGCTGTACCAGTTCTTCCTGCACACCGAACGGATCGACAGGCTGCCCCGGCCGGTCGAGTGGGTCTTCAACACCCCGTCGCACCACCGGGTGCACCACGGCGCGAACCGCGAGTACCTGGACCGCAACTACGGCGGCATCCTGATCGTCTGGGACCGCCTCTTCGGCAGCTTCGCGCCGGAGGACACCGCCGTCCGGTACGGGCTGACGACGAACATCGGCACCTACAACCCGCTGCGGGTGGCCACCCACGAGTACGCCGCGATCTGGGCCGACGTCCGACGGGCCGGCTCGTGGCGGCACCGGCTCGGGCACGTCCTCGGCCGTCCCGGCTGGCAGCCCGCCCGATGAGCAGCCCCCGCGCCGCCCGGCGACCCGACCCGCAGCAGACCCGGTCGCCACGACCGGCCGGGGCGGCGGGCCGACGCTGGCTCGGGTTGTTCGCGCTGGCCGCCGTCGTCGAGCTGACCGGGGTCGCCCTCGACGCGCCGGCCGTGCAGTGGGCGGCCAAGCCACTGCTCGCCCCGCTGCTGCTCGGCTGGCTGCTCGCCGTACGCCGGCGGTGGGACCCGGTGGCGACCGGGCTGGTCTGCGCGACCGCCGGTGACGTGGCGTTGCTGGTGCCCGGCAGCAGCGCGTTCCTGCTCGGGATGGGCTGCTTTCTCGGCACCCAGTTGGCCTTCCTGACCGCGTTCCTGCGGCACCGGCGGCCACCCGGGCTGGCGGTGACCGGCTACCTGGCCCTGTGGGCGGCGGCGAACGCGCTGCTCGGGGCCCGGCTGGGTGACCTGCGGCTGCCGGTGCTCGGCTACAGCCTGGCGTTGACCCTGATGGCCGCCGCCGGCTGGGGGGTGTCCCGGCGGGTGGCCGCCGGCGGCGCGCTGTTCCTCCTGTCCGACCTGCTGATCGGGGTCGAGGCGACGGGCGTCCGGCTGCCCGGCCACGGGCTGTGGGTGATGACCACCTACCTCGCCGCCCTGCTGCTGATCACCACCGGCTGGGCCGGCCGCCCACCGGCCGACGGGCCGGGAGCCGCGCCGATCCGGCTCAGCCGAGGGCGGCGATCAGGGCCTGCGGGGCCATCGTGGACGGGCGGTCGCTGACCTGACCGTCGCCGATCTCCACCAGCCGCCACCGGCCGTCGGCCCGCCACGCCAGGTCGGCGGTGACGAAGGGCAGGTCGAGCGCCGTCACCACGGCGGCCAGCGGCCCGAGGTCCACCGGCACGTCGGGCAGTTCCGTCGGGGTGTCCGGGTGCGGGCCGGTGAGCACGCACCGGCCGTCGACCCACCAGGTGCGGATCTCGACGCCGGAGAGGGGTTCGAAGCGGCGCAGCACGAAACCACCGGCGACGTCGTCGTCACGCAGTTCGCACAGCCGGGTCGCGACCCGCCAGGCGGCGTCGCCGTCGGCCAGCTCCGGCACGAAACACGCCTCGTGCCAGTGGTGCTTGGCGGATTTGGTCCAGTCCCGCAGCACCGCCGGACCGCTGCCCAGCGCGGTACGGACCCGGTCGAAGTCGGTCCGGTCGACGCCGACCGTCCAGCGGGACTCCGGGGTGAGCGCCGCCGCCGTGGCGTACCACCCGGGCAGTTCGTGGGCCCGCCGGTACCGGTCGGGGTCGGTGCGCAGGGTGACCTGCCGGGCGCGCAGCGCCCCGGCGAAGCCCGCGTACCCGGTGGCGGAGAGCATCCAGCCCCGGTAGACCGCGTCGTCGGCGGCGGGCACGCCGGCGACCGCCCGGGTGACGTCCCGGCCCGCCGCGAGGGCGTCGTGGTCGACGACGGCGACCGGGTGACCGGCCTCCCGGGCGGCCTGCGCCTCCGCCGCGAAGTGCGGGTCCGGTCGACGGGGACGCAGCGGGTCGGCGGGGACGATCAACAGCATCCCCGCATCCTGCCCCGGTCGACCCGCCGGCAGCCACCGTCTTTTTCCTGCGAACGCAGCACACGGATTTACCCGGAATGGGGGCACGAACGGTCACGCCGTCGGACAGTTCCGCAGCGTGGCGGTGGTCATCCCCACCCGGGGCTGTTGGTTTCGCTTGCGCACGGGGTGGAGACTCTTCTTCGGTACCGACAAAGGGGGAGACCGTGTCCGACACCGACCGCCCGCAGCGACATACCCGAGCCGCCGTTCCCGCCGGGGTGACCGATCCGCTCCTGTGGCGGATGGCCCTCGATGTGATCGACGCGCACCATCCCGACCAGGGCGGGCGTTGCGACAATCTGCTCTGCGAACACCAGGAGTGGCCCTGCGACGCCGCACGCAACGCCCACCGGGCGCTGGCCATGGCCGGCGACGTGACGACGGGCGTCGTCGACGACCGACGCACCGTGCGGGAGCAGCCCGGCCGACCCGCGCGGCGTGCGCGTACCGTCGAAGCGGCCTGAACCGTCGATCGCCGTCCCCCTCGCCCCCCGGCGGCTGGCGCACCGGGCGGTGAGGGGGGCCGCTGAAGACCCGGCGGGGACGACGGTGTCCGGCGACACCGCCGTCCGCCGCCGGTCAGCCGAGGCGCTTGGCGGAGCGGATCGCGGTCGCCAGGTTCTCCAGCAGCGGGGCCGCGCCCGCGTACGAGAAGCGGGGCACCGCGTCCCACGGGGTCACCTGGTTGGCCCTGACCGCCGGGAGCTGCGCCCAGGTGGGCTTGGCCGCGAGGTCCTTGGGCTGCAAGGCGGTGGAACGGTTGTCCAGCAGGATCAGATCGGCCGGGAACTTGCCGGCGTTCTCCCAGCTCAGCGCCTCGAAGTAGTCGCCGGCCTCCAGCTTGGTGGGCACCACGATGTCCACGCCCAGCTCGGCGAAGTACATCAGGTCGGTGCTGACCTTCGGGTTGGAGACGTAGAACAGGTCGGGGCTGCCCGAGGAGGCCATCACCCGGATGCCCGGGTTGGCCTTGACCGCCGCCCGCACCTGCTCGGCGGCAGCCTCGAAGCGGGTCTTGGCGGCGGTGACCTTCGCGGCCGACAGGTCCGCGCCGAGCGAGCGGGCCAGTTCGGCGTACCGCTCGATCGGGCGGGTCATCGGGGTCCGCGCGGTGGCGATCGCCACGCTCGGCGCGAGCTGGAGGATCTTGTCACGGCTCTCGTCCGGGACGTACCAGAGGGCGTCCGGGTCGTACATGTGGGTGACCAGCAGCTCGGGGCGCAGCGCGGCGTACTTCTCCACGTTGAACTCGCCCCAGACGTTGCCGAGCACGGTGACCTTGTCGACGTCGAGGTCACCGGCCTGCGGCTCGCGGGAGCCGTCGGTGCGGGTGGTCTCGCCGAACACCCCGACGAGCGCGGAGTCGAGTCCGAAATCGACGAGCGCGGCGGCCACCCCGGTGAAGGCGACCACCCGGGTCGGCGCGGTGGCCGCCTCGACCTTGCGCTGACGGTCGTCGGTGAAACTCCACGGACCGGCCGGGCCGTTCCCGGCGGGCTTCGCCGGGTCGTCGCCCCCGCCGCAGGCGGCGAGGAGGGCGGTCAGGGCCGCACCGCCACCGGCGGCGAGCAGCCCCCGGCGGGACAGGCGGGGTGAGGGCGAGGAAGGCAACATGCGACGTCTTTCGATCAGGCCCGGACCGTGACGATCCGCGACGGCAGGGTGAGGTTAACCTAACCTAAATCACTGTCAACCCGGCGTGCGCCGCTCTCGTCCCCCAGGAGCCGACCCTGTCCGCCACCCTCTCCCCACCCGCCGCCGCACCCGGCACGACGCCGACCCGCCGGCGCGTCGGCGTCCGGGCCGCCGGGCTCGGCACGGGCCTGCTGCTGCTCGTCGCCGTGACGGTCCTCAGCATCGCCGTCGGCGCGAAACAGCTCACCCTCGTCGAGGTCTGGCACGGCCTGGTCTCCGACACCTCCCCCGAGTACGCGGTGGTGCAGCAGATGCGGCTGCCGCGCACGCTGCTCGGGTTGCTCGCCGGCGCGGCCCTCGGCGTGGCCGGCGCCCTGATGCAGGCGCTCACCCGCAACCCGCTCGCCGACCCGGGCCTGCTCGGCATCAACGCCGGCGCGTCCGCCGCCGTGGCCACCGCCACCGCCCTGCTCGGCGTCGCCACGGTACGGGGCTGGATCTGGTTCGCCCTGCTCGGAGCGGTGATCGTCACGGTCGCGGTGCACGCCGTCGGCGGCGGCCGACAGGCCACCCCGGAACGGCTCGCGTTGGCCGGGGCCGCCCTCAACGCGGTGCTCTACTCGTTCGTCAGCGCCGTGATGCTGCTCGACGCGGCCTCGCTGGACCGGCTGCGGTTCTGGACGGTCGGCTCACTGGCTACCGCCGACTTCACCACCGTCGCCACGGTGGCCCCGTTCATCCTGGCCGGCCTGCTGGTCGGGCTGGCCGGGGCCCGCCCGCTCAACGCCCTGGCCCTCGGCGACGACGCGGCCCGCGCGCTGGGCGCCAGTCCCGCCCTCATCCGGGCCGGTACGGTCACCGCGGTCACCCTGCTCTGCGGCGCGGCCACCGCCGCCTGCGGCCCGATCGTCTTCGTCGGCCTCCTCGTCCCCCACCTGGTACGCGCGCTGACCGGCCCGGACCTGCGCTGGCTGCTGCCGTACGCGGTGGTGCTCGCCCCGGTGCTGCTGCTCGGTGCCGACGTGCTCGGCCGGGTCCTCGGCCGACCCGGGGAACTTCAGGTCGGCCTGGTCACCGCCGTGCTCGGCGGGCCGCTGTTCCTGCGTCTGGTGGCCCGCCGGTGAGCCGCACCCGCCCCGCCGCCCCACCGCCCCGGCCGCTGGCACGGGCGATCCGCATCGGCACCCGCTCGGTACGCTGGCACGGCCGGAGCGTGACCGTCGGGCTCGTCGCCGTCGCCCTGGCCGTCGTCCTCGGGGTGCTCGCGATCGGTGGCGGCGACTATCCGATGAGCACCGCCGACGTGCTGCGCACGCTGACCGGCGGCGGCAGCGTCGCCGAGAACTTCATCGTCGGCGAGCTGCGGCTGCCCCGGCTGGTGACCGCGCTCGGCGTCGGTGCCGCCCTGGCGCTGTCCGGCGCGATCCTCCAGTCGCTGGTCCGCAACCCACTGGGCAGTCCCGACGTGCTCGGCGTCACCCAGGGCGCGTCGACAGGCGCGCTGATCGTGGTGGTGGCCGGTGGTGGCACCCTGCTGCTGTCCGGCGCGGCGCTGCTCGGCGGCCTCGCCACCGGCCTGCTGCTGTGGACGGTGGCCGGCCGGCACGGCGTGCACGGCTACCGGCTGGTGCTGGTCGGCATCGGCACCACGGCGATCCTCACCGGCGTCAACGGATGGCTGCTCACCCGGGCCCCGCTGATGGACGCGGCGCGGGCCGTGCTCTGGCTCACCGGCAGCCTCGACGGGCGGGACTGGGCGCAGGCCGTCCCGCTGCTCGGCCTGCTGGCGCTGCTGACGCCGGTGGTGGCCGGCACCGCCCGCGCGCTGTCCCTGATCGAACTGGGCGACGACACCGCCACCGCGCTCGGCGTGCCGGTGTCGCTGGTACGGCAGCTGCTGCTCGGCGCGGCGGTGCTGCTCGCCGCCGGGGCGGCTGCCGCCGCCGGCCCGGTGTCCTTCGTGGCCCTGGTCGCGCCGCACCTGGCCCGCCGCCTCACCCGGGCACCCGGACCGAACCTGGCCGCCGCCACCGGCACCGGGGCGGTGCTGCTGCTCGCCGCCGACCTGGCCGCCCAGCGGACCATCGAGGGCCACCAGCTTCCCGTCGGGGTGGTCACCGGCTTGATCGGCGGGACCTACCTGGTGTGGCTGCTCGCCGCGCGCCGTCGCGCGGCACGGATCTGAGGAGGACGCGGTGACGAGTCGACTCGGCGGGGTCGGGATGACCCTGGCCTACGAGCGGCGGGTGGTGGCCCGGGACCTGACGGTGGCCGTGCCCGACCGGTCGTTCACGGTGGTGATCGGCCCCAACGCCTGCGGCAAGTCCACCCTGCTGCGGGCCCTGGCGCGGACGCTGCGGCCGACCGCCGGCACCGTGCTGCTCGACGGCCGGGACATCCACACGATGCGGTCCCGGGAGGTGGCCCGCACCCTCGGCCTGCTGCCGCAGTCGTCGGTCGCGCCGGAGGGCATCACCGTGGCCGACCTGGTCGCCCGGGGCCGCTACCCGCACCAGGGGCTGCTGCGGCAGTGGTCGACCGAGGACGAGCGGGTGGTGGCCGAGTCGATGGCCGCCACCGGCGTCACCGAACTGGCCACACGGCCCGTCGACGAACTCTCCGGCGGGCAGCGGCAGCGGGTCTGGATCGCGATGGCGCTGGCCCAGCAGACCTCCCTGCTGCTGCTCGACGAACCCACCACCTACCTGGACGTCGCACACCAGATCGAGGTGCTCGACCTGTGCGCCAGGCTGCACGAGGAGCAGGGCCGCACCCTGGTCGCGGTGCTGCACGACCTGCACCACGCCGCCCGCTGGGCCACCCACCTGATCGCCATGCGCGACGGTCGGGTGGTGGCCCAGGGCGACCCGCGCGAGGTGGTCACCGCCGCCCTCGTCGAGGAGGTGTTCGGGCTGCCCTGCCGGATCGTCGAGGACCCGGAGACGGGCACCCCGCTGGTCGTGCCCCGGGCCCGGCGCGGGCGTCAGTCCGGGCCGGTGAGCGCCGGGTAGTCGGCGGCGGTCAGCGGCCCGGCCGACAGCGAGCCGTCGGCGCGGGGCACCTCCAGCGGTCGGCCGCGCAGCAGGAACGACACGCCGGCGACGTCGGGACGGCTGTCCAGGGTGCAGACGATCTGCCCGTAGGCGAGCGCCTCGTCGCTGCGACCGGACTCCTCCCCCGGCGGCTCGACCTCCACCTGGGCCCGCCCGTCGACCAGGCGGGCGCCGAGCACGTGCACCGCACCGGGCAGGGCGGTGCCGAAGCCTGCCGCCCGCTCGGCCCGGGTGGGGCCGGCCAGCAGGCGGCGCAGGTGCCCGTCCACCCCGCCGGCCGCGTCGACCTGCCGGACCAGGCGCACCAGTTGACCGCCGCGGACCAGGCAGAACGCCTGCTCCACCCGGCCCGGGGCGCTGCTCGCGGCCGGGGCGGCGGGCGGACCGAACGGCGGTTCGACCGCCCGGGGCCGCTCGTCGGCCGGCACCCCGCAGCCGGCGAGCAGCAGCACCGCCACCAGCGTCGACGCCAACCGGCGGGTCACGGCCGGCTCCCCGGCAGCTCCACCCGGAACCGGGCACCGCCGCCGGGCCGGTCGGAGACGCTGGCCCGTCCACCGTGGGCGGCGGCGTGCTGGGCGACCAGCGCCAGGCCCAGGCCGGTCCCGTCGCCGCCGGCCCGGTCGTGCGCGGCCCGCCCCCGGACGAACCGGTCGAAGACCACCTCCCGGTCGGCCACCGGCACCCCCGGGCCGGCGTCGTCGACCTCGACCACCCCCGTCCCGTCGGAGAGCCACAGCCGCACCGCGACCGGGCCGCCGCCGTAGCGGACCGCGTTGTCCAGCAGGTTGACCAGCAGTTGCTCCAGCCGGCGGGGGTCGACCGACCAACGTCCCGGCGCGGGCGGTCCGGCGTCCACCAGCGACCCGGGCAGGCCCCGCCCCCGGCACACCTGGTGGGCCAGCGCCACCACGTCGACCTCCTCGCGCTGCGCCGGCCGGTCGCTGCGGGCCAGCTCGATCAGGTCGTTGACCAACTGCTGGAACCGGGTGATCTCCTCGCTGACCAGGCCGGCGGCGGTGGCCGTCCGGTCGTCCAACCGGTCCCGCCGCCGGGACAGCACGCTCGCCGCCGCCGACAGCGTCTGCAACGGCGAGCGCAGCTCGTGGGCGACGTCGGCGGCGAACCGCCGGTCCCGCTCGATGCGGACCGCGACCTGGTCGGCCATCCGGTTGAACGAGGTGGAGAGCCGGGCCAGGTCCGGGTCGGTGCCGGGGGCGAGCCGGGCCGTCACGTCCCCCGCCGCGATCTTCTCGGCCGCGTCGGCCACCGCCGTCAACGGCCGCAGCCCGTGCCGGGTGGCGTACCAGCCCAGCGCCGCGCCCGAGCCGGCGATGGTGACCGCCACCACGGTCAACGCCAACGCCAGCACCTGGAAGGTCTGCTCCAGCTCCCGCAGCGACGTGATCTCGTAGTAGCCGGTCGAGTCGGCCAGCGGCACCCCGACCAGCAGCGCCGGCTGCCCGTCGACGCGGACCCGCTGCACCGCCGGCTCGCCGTCGGCGACCATCGCCATCAGCCCGGCCGGCACCGCGCCGGACGGCCCCTCGTCGGCGGTGCGGGCGTACCAGCGGCCGTCGCGGTGCACCAGGGCCCGGCGGCTGCCCCCGGTGTCCAGCGTGCGCAGCACCTCGTAGACGTCAGGGGTGTCGGTGTCCAGGCCGGCGCGGACCACCGCCGCGTCGAAGTACGCCGCCCGCAGCGCCGTGCGCTCCCGCTCGTCGAGCAGCGACCGGCGCACCAGCTCGTACGAGATCAGCGCCATCAGCGCCGACAGCAGCAGCGCCCCGACCGCGAACGCGGCGGTGACCCGGGCCCGCAGGCCGAGCCGCCTCATCGTTGCAGCTTGTAGCCGAGGCCCCGCAGGGTGACCAGGTGCCGGGGGTTCGCCGGATCGGCCTCGATCTTCTGCCGCAGCCGGCCCACGTGCACGTCGACCAGCCGCTCGTCGCCGGTCTCGTAGCCCCACACCCGGCTGAGCAGCTGCTGGCGGGACAACACCCGGCCGGCGTGCTCGGCCAGCTCGCAGAGCAACCGGAACTCGGTGCGGGTGACCGGCACCGGCCGCCCCGACCGGCGCACCTCACCGGCCTCCGGGCTGATCTCCAACGGGCCGAAGACCAGCACCGGAACCGCCGCCGACGGTGCGACGGCGGTACGGCCCCGACGGCGCAGCGCCCGCAACCGGGCCGAGAGTTCCTTGATGGCGACCGGCTTGACCAGGTAGTCGTCCGCGCCCGCCTCCAGGGCGGCGACGATGTCGTGGGTGTCGTCGCGGGCGCTGACCACCACGATCGGCACGTCGTCGTCGCGGCGCAACTGCCTGATGCACTCGAACCCGTCCAGGCCGGGCAGCATCAGGTCGACCAGGACGTAGTCGGCGGTGTCCTGCCGCTGCGCCCGCAGCCCCTCCTCGGCCGTGGCCGCCCCGCGCGCCAGGTAGCCCTCGTCCTCCAGAGCCAGCAGCAGCGCCAGACGGATCCGGTCGTCGTCCTCGATCACCAGTACGCCCGCCATCGGGAAATGGTGCCCGGTGCGCGACGACGATGACGAACCGGGCACGGCGAACGCGGGATTTGTCACGCAACTGACATACGTCCGCGCGGCGGTCGCCAACCTCGCCCCGGAGGCTGGACCGGACAGCGAGCGTGGAAGGAGGCCGAGTCGTGGGAGCGTCCCGCCCGGAGTGCACCGTACCGCTGGTGGAGGTGTGCGTCACCGACGACCTGGACCTGGCCGCGCTGGCCCGGTCCCGGCAGGTCTTCGACCGGCTCGTCGCGCTGCGCCCGGCCCACGTGGTGGTGGACCTGTCCGAGTGCCGGCACCTCGACGCCGCCGCCATCGGCCTGCTGCTCGACGTGCACCGGGAACTGGCCCGCCACGGGGGCGTACTGACCCTGCGGGACCCCAGCACCCGGGCGTTGCGCGTGCTGAGCGCCGCCCGGGTGTCCCGGGTGCTGCCGATGGTCACCACCCCACGGGCCCTGCGGGTGGACGGCGGGCAGGTCCCGTCCGCCGCCCACCGGCAGCCCGCCCTGGGCCGGATCCGGGAGCACAGCCGATGAGCGTGCCCGGGATCGTCGCCGCCGTCGTCGTCGGGCTCGTCATCGGTGCGCTGGGACGGCTCGTCGTCGGAGGCCGTACGCAGGTCCCGCTCTGGCTCACCCTCGCCGTCGGCCTGGTCGCCGCGCTGCTCGGCACCATCGTCAGCCGGCTCGTCGGCATCGACAGCGACGGCTACACCCTGCGGCAGCTGATCGTGCAGGTCGGCCTGGCCGGGGTCGCCGTGGCACTGGTCGTCGGCACCGCCGGCGGCCGGACCGAGCCCTGACCCACCGGAGCCGGTCGTGGTCCGGCGCGCGGGGTCTCCGGTCGACCACCGCGCGCCGGGCCACGACCACCGGACCGCCACGGCCATCCTCAAGGAGGAGATCCGATGACCGTCGTACCGGACGAACCGCTGATGACGCTGATCTGTGACAGCTGCGGGGCGGTGGCGAGCGGCCCGGCCTGCGTCCTGCCCGACGCCGAGGTCGTCTGGACGTTCGTCGCCGAGCAGGGCTGGACCGGTTCGCCGTTCGCCACCGGGCCGCACCGCTGCCCCCGCTGCGAACTGGTCCCCGACCCCGGTCCGACGCCGGCACGTGGCCCGCGCCGCGCCGATCCCCTCGGCGTGCTCGGCGTCGAGCACCTGGACGAGGTCGCGGTCGTCACCGCCGCCGGTGACCTGGACCTTGCCACCGGTGACGCCCTGCACGGGGCGCTGGCCGAGGCGGTCGGGGCCGACCGGCACGTGGTGGTCGACCTGGTCCGGGTGCACCTGATCGACTCCACCGCGCTCGGGGAACTCGTCCGGGCCCGGCAGGACGCCCGGCAGCGTGACCGGCGGCTCAGCCTCGCCGGGCCGTCCCGGTTCGTCCGCACCGTGCTGCACACCATGCGGCTGGACCGGGTGTTCCCGGTCTTCGACACCCGCCGGGCGGCGGTGGACTGGTCCCGGTCCGCCGCGACCGGGCGGCCCCGGGAGCGGAGCACGGCATGGTGATGCCGTGGCCGCTGCCCGACGACAGCTGGTTCCGTCCGCAGCCCGACCCGCCCGGCCCGCCCGGGGAGGACGTCCGGCTGGCCGCCGAGGTGGCGTACCGGATCATCGGCGGGGTCGGCCTGCGGGCCCGGGGGATCACCGTCACCGTGCAGAACCGGGTGGCGATCCTCGGTGGGGTCGTCCCCGACGTCGACGCCCGGCAGCTCGCCGGCCAGGTCGCCTGGCAGGTGCCCGGCGTCGTCGACGTGTGCAACGCGGTCAGGTTGGCCGCGAGACGCTGACCGTCCGACGTCGGGCACGCCTGACGGTCGGCGCGGACCTCAGCGTGGCGCGGCGACGTGGGCGGGCGGTTGCGGACCGAAGGCGGCGAGGAACCTGTCACGGAAGGTGTCCATCGGCCACACCGGGGCGTCCGGTCCGGGACGCAGCCCCTCCTGCCAGCCCCAGCCGGACACCCGGGCCAGCACCGCCGGGTCGCGGGCGAGCACGGTGACCGGCACGTCCCGGCTCGCGTTCGGGCCGGTGACCAGCGGGGACGGCTGGTGGTCACCCAGGAAGACCAGCACCGTGTCGTCGTCGCCGTACGTCTCGACGTAGGAGATCAGGCTGTTCAGCGAGTACTCGATGGCCCGGCGGTAGCCGGTGCGCACCTCGGTGGTGCTGCGTCCCACCACGTCCTTCGGGTTGAACGCCACCGACGTCGGCCGGCGGTAGATCGAACCGTCCCCGACGTGCTCCCAGTCGAGCATCCGGGGGATCGCCGCCCACGGCGAGTGGCTGGAGATCAGCGGGATCTGCGCCATGATCGGGGCGTGGCCGGGGGTCCGCTCCCGGCGCTGGAAGGTCGCCAGGGTGTACTGGTCGGGCATCGGGGCGTAGCTGAACTGCGGGCCCCGGTAGTCCAGCCCCGCCGCGTCGTGGTAGCGGTCGTAGCCGAAGAACGCCCCCTCCGGCCAGGGTGAGGTGGCCGCCGGCATCACCCCGACGGTCTGCCAGCCGGCCCGGCGGAACGCCTTGTTGAGGGTCAGCCGGTCGCTGGCCAGCAGGCTGTCGTGCCGCTGCTGGTTGTCGATCCACAGCCCGGACAGCAGCGTGTCGTGGGCCAGCCAGCTTCCCCCGCCGGAGGTGGGCGAGGTGAGGAAGCCGCTGCGGGCGGTGAACCCGGCAGCGGCCAGCCGTTTCGTGCCCCCGTCGAGCACCGCGCCGACCCCACCGGCGAACTCCGGGTCCTCGACGGCGTCCCGGCCGTAACTCTCCACGAAGGCCAACAGCACGTCCTTGCCGCGCAGCGCGGTGAGCAGCTGGTCGCCAGGGGTGTCCCGGTAGGCGTCCCGGGCCACCTGGCCGGCGAACTCCCGCCGGTCGCGCAGGCCCGCACCGGCCTGCCCGACGTGCTGCCCGACCAGGGTCGCCGTGGTGGAGTCGGCGACCGGCACCCCGAGCGTCGCGGCGGCCACCCAGACGGCGGTCAGGCCGGCCACCACCCGTACGGCGCCCCGGCGGTGCCCGGTCGTCAGCCAGGTCAGCCGCAGCACCGACCGGGTGGTGAGCACCAGCAGGGCGACCACCAGGGCGACCAGGGCGACGGCGGCGGCGACCGCGCCGCCGGTGCCCACCGAGTCGGTGACGAAGGCATAGCCGTCGTCGAGCAGCACCCAGTCGAGGACCAGGTCGAACGGGCGGGCGAAGCTGGCCGACATGCCCAGGTCGAGCACCTTGACGACGGCGACCAGTCCCAGCGCCACGCCGACCGCCACCGCGACCGGTCGCCGGGCCCGGCCGGGCAGCGCCAGCAGCAGGGCGGCGGCGACCAGCGCCTCGACCGGCACCCGCAGGAACGCCACCGGGGTGAGCTGGTCGAACCGGCCCGGTGCGGTCAGCACCGCCACGACCAGGAGCCCGGCCAGCACGGTGGTCACCCGCCCGGCGACCGTACGCCACCGTCCCCGGTCCGCCCCGGCCGTCGGCGTCGGATCGGCGGCGGCGTCCGGCCCGTCGGCCCCGCAGAGCCCGGCGGGCCTGTCGCCCCCGGAAGGCCCGGAAGGCCCGGTGGGCTCCGTTGCCGTGTTCGGGCGACGCAGGCGTGACAACAACGACACTCCGGATGGTCCTTCCTGGGGAGGGTCCCGGCGCGCGGCCGGGTCGGCGGGTGAGGCTCAGACCGGCTGGTGGGCGACGAACGGCCGGTCGGTGATCGTGTCGACCCGGGGCCGCACCGATGGTCCGGACGGCAGCGCCGCGACCGCCGGCGCCGGCAGCGGCGCGACGGGCGTCGGCGCGGTGACCCGGGCGGTCCGGGTCGACCGGTGCCACCACAGCCAGCCGACGTCGTGGCCGAACGACTCGACCAGCAGCGCCAACGCCACCGCGGCCAGCACGGCGGTCACCGGCCGGGCCAGCACGGCGGCGGCGACGACGAGCAGCAGCACCCCCTGGGTGGCGGCGACCACCTTGCGCCAGAAGCGGGGCGGCAGGGTCCCCCGCATCCAGGGCAGCAGCCAGCCGGCGACGACGAAGGCGTAGCGCAGGCCGCCGATGGCGAGCACCCACGGCCCCACCGCCGGCGTCACCTGGACGCTGAGCACCAGGATGAGGAACGCGTCGACCTCCATGTCGAAGCGCGCGCCGAGCGCGCTGGCCGTGCCGGTGCGCCGGGCCACCCAGCCGTCCACCGCGTCCAGGGCCAGCGCCACCGCCGTCATCGGCACCAGCACCGCCAGCGGGGTCGGGCCGGAGAAGCCGGTGACGACCAGGGCGGTCACCCCGCCGACCAGTACCCCCCGGGTCAGCGTCACCCGGTCCGCCGGCCCGAGCCGGTCGACGCCCCGGCGTCGCAGGCCACGCTGCAACGCGACGCAGGTGACCACGCCGTACCCGAGGCCGGCCAGCCAGCCGGCGACGTCGAGCCCGACGGTCGCGGCCAGCCCGGCCAGCAGGACGGTCTGTGCGGTCAGGCCGAGCACCGGACCGGTTCGAACCCTGGACACCCTGCCTCCGTGTTTATGATCGACGACCTCGGCAGTGGGTACGCAGGACGCGGCCGTTTCGTTCGGTTCCGCCGGCAGAAGAGGAGAAAACCCGCGTGATCCACGATGCCCGGGCCTTCTGGCTCCGCTCCCCCGGCGTCGGCGAGCTCCGGCCGGTGACGCTGCCCACGCCCGGCGCCGACGAGGTGCTGGTCCGCAGCCTCTACTCCGGGGTGAGCCGCGGCACCGAGACGCTGGTGTTCACCGGCAGTGTGCCACCGGGTCAGTACACGGCGATGCGCGCCCCGTTCCAGGAGGGCGACTTCCCCGCCCCGGTGAAGTACGGCTACCTCAGCGTCGGGGTGGTCGAGGCCGGCCCGGCGGCGCTGCGCGGGCGGACGGTGTTCTGCCTGCACCCGCACCAGAGCGCGTACGTGGTGCCGGCGTCGGCGGTGACCCCGGTGCCGGACGACGTGCCGGCGGACCGCGCGGTGCTCGCCGGCACGGTCGAGACGGCGGTCAACGCGCTGTGGGACGCCGCCCCGCTGGTCGGCGACCGGGTCAGCGTGGTCGGCGGCGGGATGGTGGGGTGCAGCGTGGCGGCCCTGCTGGCCCGCTTCCCCGGGGTGCGGGTGGAGCTGGTCGACGCCGATCCGGCGCGGGCGGCGGTCGCCGCGGCGCTGGGGGTCGGCTTCGCCCGACCGGAGGCGGCGACCGGTGGCCGGGACCTGGTGGTGCACGCCAGCGCCACCGCCGCCGGGTTGCAGCGCAGCCTGGACCTGCTCGCCCCGGAGGGCACCGTGGTCGAGCTGAGCTGGTACGGCGACCGGCCGGTGGAGCTGTCGCTGGGCGGGGCGTTCCACGCCGGCCGGTTGACGGTCCGCAGCAGCCAGGTCGGCACGGTCTCCCCGGCGCGGGCGTCCCGGCGGGACTTCGCCGACCGGCTGACGCTCGCCCTGGAGCTGCTCGCCGACCCGGTGTTCGACGCGCTGCTGACCGGGCGGTCCCGCTTCGCGGAGCTGCCCGACGTGCTCGCCCGGCTGGCCTCGGGGGACCTTCCCGCGCTGTGCCATCTGATCACTTACGACGAGGAGACGCCGTGTTCAGCGTGACCGTACGGGACCACATCATGATCGCCCACAGCTTCCGGGGGGAGGTGTTCGGGCCGGCGCAGAAGCTGCACGGGGCGACCTTCGTCGTGGACGCCACCTTCCGCCGCGCCGAGCTGGACGACGACGGCATCGTGGTGGACATCGGCCGGGCGACCGACGAGTTGAAGGCGGTGCTGGCCGACCTGACCTACCGCAACCTCGACGACGAGCCGGCGTTCGCCGGGCGGAACACCACCACCGAGGTGCTGTGCCGGACCGTCGCCGACCGGCTCGCCGACCGGGTGCACGCCGGTGGGCTGGGCGCGGGCGCCCGGGAGCTGGCCGGGATCACGGTCACCCTGCACGAGTCGCACATCGCCTGGGCCAGCTACGAGCGGTCGTTGTAGCCCGTGCGGGCGGTGCACGTCGTCCTGCCCGGCGACATCGACGACCCGGCCACCCCCAGCGGTGGCAACGCCTACGACAGGCGGGTCTGCGCCGGGCTGGCGGCGGCCGGCTGGACGGTGCGCGAGCACGGCGTACCCGGGGACTGGCCGCACCCCGACGAGGCGGCGCGGGCGCGGCTGGCCGGGCTGCTCGCGGCCCTGCCGGACGGGGTGCCGGTGCTCTACGACGGGCTGGTCGCCTCGACCGTGCCGGAGCTGCTGGCGGCGCAGGCCGGCCGGCTGCGCCAGGTGGTGCTGGTGCACATGCCGCTCGGTAACGACGCCGAGGCGCGCGCCCTGCCGCTGGCCGACGCGCTCGTCACCACCAGCGGCTGGACCCGGGAGCTGCTGCTGGCCCGGCATCCGCTCGACCCGGCCCGGGTCACGGCGGCCACCCCGGGTGTCGACCCGGCCGACGTCGCCCCCGGCACGGCCGCCGGCACCGCGCTGCTCTGCGTCGCGGCGGTCACCCCGGTCAAGGGGCACGACGTGCTGCTCGACGCGCTGGCCGGGCTGGTCGACAGGCCGTGGACGCTGGACTGCGTCGGCGCGCTGGACCGCGACCCGGCCTTCGTGGCCGGGCTGCGGCGGCGGGTCGAGCGGGACGGGCTGGCCGGGCGGGTGCGCTGGCACGGGCCGGTGACCGGGCCGGCGTTGGACGCGGCGTACGCGGGGGCGGATCTGCTGGTCCTGCCGTCGCGGGCCGAGACCTACGGGATGGTGGTGGTCGAGGCCCTGGCCCGGGGGATTCCGGTGCTGGGCAGCACGGTCGGCGGGGTGCCGGAGGCGCTGGGCCGGGCCGGTGACGGCGCCGCGCCCGGGGTGCTGGTGCCGCCGGGCGACCCGGTGGCCCTGGCCGGTGCCCTGCGCCGCTGGCTGCACTCGGCCGACCTGCGGGACCGGCTGCGCCACGCGGCCCGGGGCCGGCGGGCCGACCTGCCCGGGTGGCCGGCCACCGTGACAATCGTCTCCCGGGTGCTGGACGGAGTGAGGACATGACCGCGTACGCCACCGGACCGTTCGCCGACTGGCTGCGGCTGCGGGAACCCGCCGACGCCGACGCCCGCAGCGGGGACCTGGTCGACCTGCTCCGCGCCCGGCTCACCGGCACCGGTCCGGCCGCCGATGCCGGTGCGCCGGGCCGGCCGCCGGCAGGTGAGGGCGGACCCGGGATGCTGGTGACAGGCGTCGGGTCGGTCACGTCGCTGCGCGGGGACCGGCCGTGGGTGGTGCACGACCTGGGCAGCGGCACCGGGTCGATGCTGCGCTGGCTGGCCCCGCTGCTGCCCGGCCCGCAGCGTTGGGTGCTGCACGACCGGGACCCGGGGCTGCTCGACCGGGCCGGCGCGGCGGTGCCGGTGGCCGCCGACGGCAGCCCGGTGCGGGTGCTCACCCGGCAGGGCGACATCACCCGGCTGACCCCGGCCGACCTGGCCGACGCGGACCTGGTCACCGCGTCGGCGCTGCTGGACATGCTCACCGCCGACGAGATCGCCCGGATCGTGGCCGCCTGCGCGGGCGTCGGCTGCCCGAGCCTGTTCGTGCTCTCGGTGGTCGGTCGGGTGCGGTTCGACCCCGCCGACCCGCTGGACGCCGAGATCGCCGCCGCCTTCGACGCCCACCAGCGGCGTACCGTCGACGGCCGGGTGCTGCTCGGCCCGGACGCCGCCGGGGTCGCCGTCGCCCAGTTCGCCAAGCACGGGATGCCGGTGACCGTGCGGGAGACCCCGTGGCGGCTCGGGCCACAGCGGGCGGAGCTGATCGTGGAGTGGTTCGACGGCTGGCTGGAGGCGGCCGTCGAGCAGCGGCCCGACCTGGCCGACCGGACGGCCGGGTACGCCCGGTGGCGGCGGGCCGAGGCGGCGGCCGGCCGGCTCACCGTCACCGTCGGCCACGACGACCTGCTCGCCGGGGTGGAATGAACCGGTTCGCCGGCCGGTACGTGTGAAGGGGCAGGATCTCCGGAGGAGGAACCGTGTCGCCCGACGCCACCGGCACGTCACCCGCCCACGCCCGTACGGCCTGGGCCTGGGTGGGCAACCTGGGCGGGGTGGCCCTGGTCGGCGCGCTGCTGTGGTGGCTGGGCACCGGTCCGGCCCTGGCCGGGCTGCGCCGGATCGACGCCCCGGCGGTGCTGGGCGCGCTGGCCCTGGGCGCGCTGGCCGCGGTGGGCTGCGCGTGGCGGTGGCGGCTGGTCGCCGAGGCGCTCGGCATCCGGCTGCCGCTGGGCGCGGCGGTGGCCGACTGCTACCGGGCGGTGTTCCTCAACGCGACGCTGCCCGGCGGGGTGCTCGGGGACGTGCACCGGGCGGTGCGGCACGGTCGGGAGGCAGGTGACCCGGGCCGGGCCGTCCGGGCGGTGGTCTGGGAGCGGACCGCCGGGCAGCTGGTCCAGGTGGTGCTGGCGGCGGTGCTGCTGCTGGCGCTGCCGTCGCCGGTGCGGCCGTACCTGCCGACGGTCACGGCGGTGACGGTGGCGGTGGGCCTGGTGCTGGTGGTGCTGCTGCGGGCGCTGCCCCGGTCCGGGCCGTCGCGGCGGGCCCGCGCGGTGCGCGCCGCCGTCGCCGACGTACGGGCCGGGCTGCTGGGCCGGCGGACCGGGCCGGGGGTGCTGCTGACCTCGACGGTGGTGGTCGGCTGCCATCTGGCGACGTTCGTGCTCGCGGCCCGGGTGGCCGGGGTCACCGCGCCGCTGGCGGTGCTGGTGCCGCTGACCCTGCTGGCATTGTTGGCGATGGGCCTGCCCGCCAACATGGCGGGTTTCGGCCCGCGCGAGGGCGTCGCCGCCTGGGCGTTCGGGGCGGCCGGCCTGGGTGCCGCCGAGGGGGTGGCGACGGCCCTGGTGTACGGAGCGCTGGTGCTGGTGGCGGCCCTGCCGGGTGCCGCCGTGCTGGTGCTGCGGGGTCGCCTGTCCGCGCTGCGTGGACGAGCGGGTGACCGTACGGTGGGAAGCCAGGGTGGTTCCTCACCGGTACCCGCTGCCGGGCTGGCCGGCAGCGCCTGACAGAGGAGACACATGTACGACGCACTGCCGGCCGCGACGGTCCGGACACAGGTCACGGTCCCGCTGCGGTTCACCGACGGGTACGCCACCACGGCACGGGTCTTCTCCTTCGACGGTCTGGTGGACGGGCGGGAGCACCTGGCGTTCGGGCTGGGCGACTGGGCGGGCGCGCTGCGCCGGCACGCGGCGGGCGGGGCGGCGCCGCTGGTCCGCCCGCACAGCGAGTGCCTGACCGGGGACGTCTTCGGCAGTCAGCGCTGCGACTGCGGCCCGCAGCTGCGCGAGGCGGTGCAGCGGATCTCCGACGCCGGTGGTTTCCTGCTCTACCTGCGGCAGGAGGGGCGCGGCATCGGCCTCTACCCGAAGCTGGACGCGTACGCCCTGCAGGACGCCGGGTTGGACACCTACGAGGCGAACGTGGCCCTCGGGCACGACGAGGACGAGCGGGACTACCGGGCCGCCGCGCAGATGCTGGCGGTGCTCGGGGTGCCGGAGTTGGTGCTGCTGAGCAGCAACCCGGACAAGGCCGAGCAGTTGACCCGGCTGGGGGTGGCGGTGGCCGAGGTCGTGCCGACCGGGGTGTTCCTCTCCCCCGCCAACGCCGACTACCTGGCGGCGAAGGCCAGCCGGGCCGCCGCCCGGGTCGTCGACCTGCCGTCGTTGAACTGAGATGGGTGTCGTTCCGGCCGGTTCGGCGGCCACCGCCGTGCCGGCGTCGACCGGGCGGCCGTACGTGCTGTTGAGCTGCGCCACGTCGATCGACGGCTACATTGACGACGCCACGCAGGAGCGGCTGCTGCTGTCCAACGCCGAGGACATGGAGCGCATCGACGCCGTCCGGGCCGGGTGTGACGCGATCCTGGTCGGGGCGGGCACGATCCGGGCCGACGACCCCCGCCTGGTGGTCCGCTCGGCGCGGCTGCGGGCCGCCCGGCAGGCCGCCGGTTTGCCGCCGTCGCCGGTGAAGGTGACGATGACCGCCCGGGGGCTGCTGGACCCGCGGGCCCGGTTCTTCACCGTCGGGGACGCCGAGAAGGTCGTCTACTGCGCCGGACCGGCGGTGGACGGGACCACCGGGCTGCTGGCGGGGCTGGCCACCGTGGTCGACGCGGGTGACCCGTTGGATCCGGCCCGGGTGCTGGCCGACCTGGCCGGCCGGGGGGTGCGGCGGTTGATGGTGGAGGGCGGCGCGTCGGTGCACGCCCAGTTCCTCACCGCCGGTCTCGCCGACGAGTTGCACCTCGTGGTCGCCCCGTTCTTCGTCGGCGACCGGCGGGCCCCCCGGTTCGTCGGCGACGGCGCGTTCCCGTGGCATCCGGGGCGGCGGGCCCGGCTCGCCGAGGTACGCCAGATCGGCGACGTGGTGCTGATGCGGTACGCCCTGTCGGAGCGCTGCGCCGACGGGGTGCCGGGATGAGCGACAATCGCCGGATGCGGTGCGCATCGTGGCGGGAGATCCTGTCGGCCCAGCTCGACGGGGAGGAGACCGCCGAGGAGCGGGTGGCGGTCCAGGCGCACCTCGACGGCTGCGCGGACTGCCGCGCCTGGCACGAGGTGGCCGCGTCGGTGACCCGACGGGCCCGGACCCGGGTGGTGACGGCGGCGGCACCCGACCTGGCCGAGACGATCCTCGCCGCCGTGCCGCCAGCGGCCCCCCGGCGCGTCGTGCGGTGGCGCGGTGGGCTGGTCACCGGGTTGCGCACGGCGCTGGGTCTGCTCGGCGCGGTCCAGCTCGCCCTCGGCTTGGCCCAGGTGGGTCAGGGTGTCGACGCCGAGCACCTGCACCCGGCCGGGCAGCACCTGTGGCACGAGTCGGCGGCGTGGAACGTGGCGGTGGGCGCCGGATTCCTCTTCGTCGCGCTGCGGCGTACCCGACCGGCCGGGTTGCTGCCGATGCTCAGCGCCTTCGTCGCCACCCTGGTCCTGCTGTCGGTCAACGACCTGGTCACCGCGCAGGTGGCGGTGCCCCGGCTGGTCAGCCACGGGTTCCTGGTCGGCGGCTACCTGATCACGGTGCTGTTGTACCGGCTGGGTCCGCGGCCGGCCGGCCCGCCGCAGGGACGGCGTTCCGGCCGGTCCCGGTGGCGGTTGCGGCTCGACGACCTCGACGAGCCCCGCCCGGTCACGGCGCAGCCGTACGGCGCGCAGGCCCGGGACCGTCGGGCGGCCTGAGCCGCGCCGACCGTAAGCACCTGGCAAGGTTTCCGGCGGGTCGGGGCGGGGGCGGGCGGGGCTACGCTGGCCGGCACGAGAGGGAGGTGCCGGTGGCGCAGCGGGTGCTGGTGGTCGACGACGACCGGACGGTCAGCGACGTGGTGTGCCGGTATCTGGAGCACGCCGGCTACCAGGTGGACCACGTCGGGGACGGGGCCGCGGCGCTCGCCGCCGTGGCCGCCGCGCCGCCGCAGCTGGTGGTCCTGGACGTGATGCTGCCGGTGCTGGACGGGTTGGAGGTGTGCCGGCGGCTGCGGCAGCACCCGGACGGCGTACCGATCGTGATGTTGACCGCCCGGGGTGACGAGGCGGACCGGATCCTCGGCCTGCAACTGGGCGCGGACGACTACCTGAGCAAGCCGTTCTCCCCGCGTGAGCTGGTGTTGCGGGTCCGTTCGGTGCTGCGCCGGGCCGGCGGTGAGCCGGTCGCGGCGGCGGCGCAGGTGCTCGACGACGGCGGGCTGACGGTGTCGACCGGTCCCCGGGTGGCCCGGCTGCACGGGCGGGAGTTGGCCCTGACCCTGCGCGAGTTCGACCTGCTCGCCCACCTGATGCAGCATCCCACCCGGGCGCTGTCCCGGGCCGAGCTGCTGGAACGGGTCTGGGGCTGGCGTTTCGGCGACCAGTCCACGGTGACCGTGCACGTGCGCCGGCTGCGGGAAAAGATCGAGGACGACCCGGCGAGTCCGCGCCGCATCGTCACGGTCTGGGGTGTCGGCTACCGGTACGAGCCGGTCGATGACTGACCTGGCGCTGATCTTCGGGGCGGCGCTGGCGGCAGCGGGCGGGGTGGGGCTGCTCGGCGCGGGGATGCTGCGGCTGCTGCGCGGCAGGTCCATCACCGTGCACGTCACGGTGCTGCTGGCCATGACGGTCGGGGCGGTGGTGGCCGGGGTCGCCGTGATCGCGGAGGCGATGTTCCTCTCCCCGCACGACCTGGAGGTGGTGCTGATCACCGTCTCGGCGGCGGCCCTGGTCAGCCTCGCGGTCGGCTGGCTGTTCGCCAGGCGGCTCGCCTCGGCGGCGGTCTGGGCCGACCAGGCGCGGGCCCGGGAGCGGCGGATCGAGAAGGGCCGGCGGGACCTGGTCGCCTGGGTCTCGCACGACCTGCGGACCCCGCTGGCCGGGCTGCGGGCGATGGCGGAGGCGCTGGAGGACCGGGTGGTCGCCGACCCGGACACGGTCGACGAGTACCACCGCCGCATCCGGGTGGAGACCGACCGGATGACCCGGCTGGTCGACGACCTGTTCGAGCTGTCCCGGATCAACGCCGGGGCGCTGCGGCTGTCGCTGTCGGCGGTGCCGTTGGGTGACGTGGTCTCCGACGCGCTGGCCGGCACCGCGCCGCTGGCCGCCGCCCGCCGCATCCGGCTGGTCTCGGCCGCCTCGGGCTGGCCGACGGTGGCCGCCAGTGAGCCCGAGTTGAGCCGGGTGGTGGGCAACCTGTTGCTCAACGCGGTGCGTTACACGCCGGCCGACGGCACGGTGCGGGTCAACGCCGGGCGGGACGGGGACGTCGCCTGGCTGGCCGTCGCCGACACCTGCGGCGGTATCCCGGAGGCCGACCTGCCCCGGCTGTTCGACGTGGCGTTCCGCGGCGAGCCGGCGCGTACCCCGCATGCGGGCAACGGGCCGCTGGCCGGGTCCGGCGGGTTGGGGCTGGCCATCGTGCGCGGGCTGGTCGAGGCGCACGGCGGCCGGGTGGACGTGCACAACGTCGCCGAGGGCTGCCGGTTCGTGGTCCGGCTGCCGCTGGCCGCCGGCTGACGGCGACGCGCGACGGACCTGCGCCGGGGCGGTCGGACCGCGCGGGCCGGTGCGTCGCGGGCCGGCACCGCGCGGGTCGGGCGGCTGGCGGACCGGCGTCGGGCGGGTCAGGCGCCGAACTCCTCGGCGATGTCCATCACGTAGCGGCCGTAGTCGGAGCTGGCCATGGCGGCGCCGAGCCGGTGGCAGGCCGCCGCGTCGATGTAGCCCATCCGCAGCGCCGTCTCCTCCAGGCAGGCGATCCGGACGCCCTGCCGTTCCTGCATGGTCTGCACGTAGACGCTGGCCTGGAGCAGCGACTCCGGGGTGCCGGCGTCCAGCCAGGCGAACCCGCGCCCGAGGTCGACCAGGCGGGCCCGGCCCCGCTCGACGTACACCCGGTTGACGTCGGTGATCTCCAGTTCGCCCCGGCGGGACGGCCTGATGTTCTTGACGATGTCGACGACCTCGTGGTCGTAGAGGTACAGGCCGGTGACGGCGCGGTTGGAGTGCGGCTGGGACGGCTTCTCCTGGATGTCGAGCAGGGTGCCGTCGGGGCCGGTGACGCCGACGCCGTAGCGCTGCGGGTCGTGGACCGGGTAGCCGAACAGGGTGCAGCCGCTGACCGCGGCGGTCTCCTCGCGCAGCAGCCGGGAGAACGCGGTGCCGTGGAAGATGTTGTCGCCCAGGATCAGCGCGCTGGGGTCGCCGCCGACGTGGTCCGCGCCGATCAGGAACGCCTCGGCGATGCCGCGCGGCTCGGGTTGCGCGGCGTAGGAGACGGCCAGGCCGAGCCGGGAGCCGTCGCCGAGCAGCAGCCGGAACTGCGGCAGGTCGGCCGGCTTGGCGATGACCAGGATGTCCCGGACGCCGGCCAGCATGAGCACGGACAACGGGTAGTAGATCATGGGCTTGTCGCCGACGGGCAGGAGCTGCTTGGACACCGGCACGGTCATCGGGTGCAGCCGGGTGCCGGACCCTCCCGCCAGGACGATTCCCTTCACGGGTCCTTCCCTCCTCCGGCCGTCGGGGCCGCCGCGGCGGTCGGGCCGGTTCAGTCGAGGCCGCGGATGAGGTGCGGCTCGGTGTCCGGCTCGAACCAGTCGCACTGCCCGCGCCGGTTCGCCCGTCCCCAGGCGTCCAGGGCGGAGGGCGTCCGGTCCGCGCCGGCCGGCCGGGTGGTACGGGGGCGGCCGGCCCCGGTGCGGGCCTCGTCGTCGGCGTCGTCGTCGGTCATCGTGTTCCCCATTCCGGGACGTCTCCCATCGTGACCCGGCGGCGGGCCGGGCGCACCTTCCTCGTTGCCCAGGTCAACGGTCAAATCGACGTCCGGCGACGGGTGAACCGCCGGGCATCGCTTTTCCGACATCAATCCCCGACCCGGGCGCATCGGGCTATGGCCGCAATCATCACCGGTTAGACGAGGGGTACGCATCCGGAAAAGGCAGCTGTTAGCGCCATTCGGATTGCGCGCCGTTGACCATGCATTGAGGGTGCCCTAGCATTGAGGTCAGCTCATTCGACAAAACCGACAAAGCTCTTTTTCTGCCATCAAACCACCAGTTGCCGGTGCCGCCCCGGGGGACGTCGCGGAGCCGGAACGACGCTGCATCGTCGCAGCTCAGACAGGCGATCACGTCGTAGGAGACCAACACCCACCATTACGCTCGCCGGGGGCACGATGGAAGACCACAGCAGCAGGGCGGTCCGGCGGGTCATCGCCGAAATGCACCAGAATCTGGGGAAGCAATTCAGCGTGGACGAAATGGCGCGAACCGCCCTGCTGAGCAAGTACCACTTCTGCCGGGTGTTCCACAGGGTGACCGGAGTGTCACCGGGACGCTTTCTCTCGGCCATCCGATTCCAGCGCGCCAAGCACCTGTTGCTGGCCACCTCGTGGAGCGTCACCGACATCAGTCACCACGTCGGCTATACCAGTGTCGGCACGTTCAGCGCCCGGTTCAGCAGCAGCGTCGGCCTCTCCCCCTCCACCTTCCGCCGGCTGGGCCGCAGCCCCGGGCGGGAGGACCCGTACCGGCCGCCGTGCCCGGTCAGGCCCGACCCCGACGCCACCGGGCCGACGGTGCGCGGGCAGGTCCGGGCGCTTCCCGGCGAGGCGCCCGACTGGATCTTCGTGGGGCTGTTCCCGGAACGCATCCAGCAGGGCAGACCGGTCAGCTCCACGGTGCTGCCCGGCCCCGGGCCGTACCTGCTGGGGCCGGTGCCGCCGGGCACCTGGTTCGTCCTGGCCCACGCGGTGCACCGCCGCCGGTCGGCCACCGGCACCCGTCCGCTGCTGGTCGGGCACCACGGCCCGGTGACGGTCGGTCTCCCGTCCCGGTCGGTCCGCGCCGACCTCACCCTGCGCCCCATGCGCACCTTCGACCCGCCGGTGGTGCACGCCGCCGGGCTGCCGTCGCTGCTGCGCACCGGCTGACCGGCGACGGTCCACCCCGCGACACCCCGTCGGACACGGACGTGGGGCCGCCCCCGACGGGACGGCCCCACGTGGTCGCGGACCGGGTCAGCGAGCCATTGCCGGCGCCGCCGGACTCACCGGCACCGGCCCCCGACGACGCTCACGACTGCGGTCGCGCCACCAGATGCCCCACCACATCAGGCCGCGGACAGCACAGACGATGGTGACCGCGAAGAACAGGGTGTAGACCACGTTGAACGCGACCAGCACCCCGTAGACCGCGGCCACGGCGGAGCCGAACATGAACTGGTTGCGGCCCCGGGACGGCGTCGTGCCCGGGTCGGTGATCATGTAGTTGGTGAACAGGACGAAGGCCACCCCGGTCATCGGCACCAACGCCGCCCAGATCGCCACGTCCAGCACCAGCGCCCGGACCACCGCCTGGATGACGAACCCGCCGAGCCAGCCGACGATCAGCAGCACCTTGCGGGTGAGCATGGCGTTGAGCACCGTACCGGCGGTGATGATGACCAGCGGCACCATGATGCTGATCGCGTCCGGCACGTTCTCGGTGAACTGGTAGGGCGGCGCGATGTTGACCCAGGAGAAGGCCAACAGCGTCACCGTGATCCCGAAGTTCGAGGGGTTCATGAAGTGCCGCATCCGGCCGTTGACCGGCGCCCGCAGCGCGGTCTTGGCCCCGATCGCGACGACCACGGCGAACGCCACCGGCCAGAACCGGTCGTTGGCGTAGAGAAGCATGTTCGCCGCCAGCGCGGTGATGTGGGTGGGCAGCAGGAAGGTGTACATCCCCCAGACCCCGTTGCCGCTGAATGCGGGCCGCCGCTTGCCGGCCCACGCCGACACCATCTCGATCCCGATCTCGGCGGTGTAGCCCACCAGCAGGGCGAAGAACGGCCAGGTCCATGGCTGCTCGAACCCGAGCAGGGTGTAGCCGATGATGTTGAAGATCGACATCGACATCGCGAAGTTGCGCAGCGCCAGGTAGCGCGGGTCCTTCGCGTCCACCCGGGGCACCGCCGGTCGGGCCGTGGGCGGGGCCGCCGGGTCGACGGGCCGGACCTCGCCCGGGACCGTACGCACCGCGGCGTCGGTCGCGTCTTCCTGTCTGACGTCAGTCATCGGGTGATCTCCTGCGCGTCGGTGGTCAGCATCAGGTCGTGCCAACCGGAGGTGAGCGAGAGGGTCTGTTTGTGCGTCGCGCCGGTCAGGTCACGCCAGCACACCTCGGCCGAGACCGGACGGTCCCCGGCGGAGCCCAGCCCGAAGAAGACGTCGAAGCTGCGCTTGCCGGAGTGGCCGCCGCCGCCGTCGAGCTGGGCGACCTGGGTGAGCCCGTCGGCCGTACGGATCTTGACCTGGGCGCCGTAGGCAGGCGTCCGGGCGTCCGCCGCGCCGCCCACCGTCGGCCGGTGCAGGCGCAGCCCCAGGAAGCCGCCGGGGGACGAGGCGTTGTTGCGGTAGAAGGCCGGCGGCCCCCACTGGCGGGCGACGGCGAAGTCCTGCCTCCCGTCGGCGTTGGTGTCGGCCACCGCGACGCCCCGGGTCGGGATCGGCACGTCGAGGCCGAGTTCGGCGTTGAGGTTGACGAACGTCTTGCCCTGCCGCACCCAGAACGCCAGCTTGTCGTTGCCGGCGATGTCGTCGCCCGGCTCCGCCTTCGGCCACATCGCCGGGTTGCGCAGCATCAGGTCGTTGGACATCGCCAACTCCTGGAGCCAGGCCCACCGGCTGGTGGTGCCCTTGATGAACCCGTCGGCCTGGACCACCTCCAGCGAGCCGTTGTTGTCGAAGTCGGCCATCTTGGCGTCCCAGCCCCAGCCGGTCCAGGCCATGTTCAACGCCGAAGCCTTGTTGTCGTACGGGGCCACGCCGCGGGTCAGCTTGGCGCGCGCCTCCTGCGGGGTGCTGGTGTTGTTCATCCAGACGAAGTTGCTCTCCTCCAGACCCCAGGAGCTGGTGATGTTGCTGACGAACATGTCGAACACGCCCCGGTTGTCGAGGTCGCCGAAGTCGATCGACATGCCCTTGAACGAGTCGTTGCCGAGCACCATCGACTTCGGGGTGAACGCGCCCCGGCGGCCCTGCGCCTCGGCGAACCTGATCCGGCCCGGGGTCGAGACGTTGTGCAGCAGGTGGTCGTGGCCGAAGTCGTTGGCCAGGTACAGCTCGGGCAGCAGGTCGCCGTCGATGTCGGCGGAGGCGGCGCCGAGGGTCCAACCGGTGGAGACCGGGCCCGGGACCGCCTTCTGCTCGACGTACCGGATCGAGGGCTGGTCACCGCCGGTGGCCGCGTCCCACCGCAGCACGTGCGCCCCACCGGAGTTGCGCGCGTGCGACATGGACGCGTTCATCTGGACGTTCGGCTGCCCGTCCGGGTCGAGCACCTGGGTGTCGGGAAAGTAGTTGAACACCCCGATGTCCGGGCGGCCGTCGCCGTCGAAGTCGGCGACCGCCACCGCGTTGGTGTTCCACAGCGCGCCCTGGTAGCGGTTGCCCGGACCGGGCTGGGTGGGAATCAGCTCGGTCGGCGCGTAGCTGCCCAGCCGCAGGTCGGTGGCGCTGGCCCGGTGCAGGAACAGCACCGGGGTCCGGCCCCAGTAGTAGACCAGCAGGTCGGTGCGGCCGTCGAGATTGTAGTCGCCCGGCACGCAGCCCATCGGCGCCATGGTGGTGTCGGTGGGCAGCGGCCGGGGATCGAGGACGAAGGGCTGGTACCGGGCGCCGCTGTCGGGCGCCGGCGTCACCACGGCGGTGTCGCTGCGGGTGTCGACGAGGCACAGGTCGTCGGCGACGCCGTTGCCGTCCAGGTCGTTGAGGGCGATCGCCGCACCGACCGAGGAGACCCAGGACTTGATGTGCTCGTACTCCGGGTTGACCTCGCGGACCTCACGGGCGACGGGGGCGGGTGGCAGCGCGATGGGCCGTTCAGCGAACTGGAACCGTGCGGCCAGCTCCGACCGCTCGGCCGCGGACGCCTCCGGGCGCTGTGCCACGACGAAGAGAATGCTCAGCAGAACGAGCACAAAGGCTGCGGGAGTTGCGCGGCGAAGGAAGCCGGCAGATTGAGACGGCAACAGTCCCCCTACGTTTTCGTGGGCGCGTCGTTCGCCCGTTGACTGGTCACTCGGAAGTCCCATCGAACGGGGCGGAGATACTGATGATTACCACCCTCCGCGGCGGGGTGAATAACCAACTGATAAGCCACCGATCAGATGACTGCAGCCCTTTCAGGCGCCACGAACATCGTCAGCCAGAAGCCGAATGGAGTCTTCTCATAGCGTGCTCTCCCCCCACCTCGGGGCAGTCGTCGGCACACTGATCACACCGTCACAGCGCGTCCGGCGGCGGTCGCGATGCGTCAAAGTTCTCTGACTTTGCTCTCCTGAACCCTCACTCATCCCGGCGGTGACCGTGGTTATAGCTACCGCTTAATGGTCTTTGCCGGCTTTCTTCCCCGCAGAGTCGGACACGCCCGGCCCACCCACCAGATCGGACGAATCCCCGCGCACCACCCCAGTCACTAACCGTCACCTGCCCCAAAAAATGGCCGCACGCTGCACCGATGACGTCGAGGGCCGCCCGACGGATAGCGAGGATCTTCACTGGCAAATACGGGCAGGATCGATAGCACGACTATCCATGTCGCCGGCCCAACGGCTCATTGCCGCCTATCTTTGGTCGCGCTAGCATCGACTCGGCCACAACGGCCAGAGGTAATTTCGACGGCCGCATCCGCGTTTATGCATTGATCGAGACTAAAGGCTCCATCAATCAGCCGGCATAGACACCCGTACGCACGCAGTCGCCACAGCCGTGCCCGGGGGATGCCAACGGCCGACGAATCGAGCACCCTGGGGGAGACCGTGGAAGACGTCATTGAACGGGCGGTGGAGCGAGCCATCGTCACGATGCGGGACAACATCGCCGAGCCGATCACCATCGACGACATGGCCCGCGCCGCGATGTTCAGCAAGTTCCACTTCTCAAGGATCTTCCGCCGGGTCACCGGCGTCTCGCCCGGTCGCTTCCTGTCCGCCATCCGCCTCCAGGAGGCCAAGCATCTGCTCGTCTCCACCACCCTGAACGTCGCCGACATCAGCCTCCGCGTCGGCTACAACAGCGTCGGCACGTTCAGCTCACGGTTCACCCGCAGCGTCGGCATGTCCCCCACCGCCTACCGGCGCTACCGGGGGTTCAGCACGCGCGTTCCGCAGGACGAGACCAGAGGTGCCTCGGGGGGGCGCACCTCGACCATCCGGGGCACCGTGGCCGGCCCCGACCAGGAGGATCTCGGTTTCGTCTTCGTCGGGCTCTTCCCCGACCCGCTGCCCGAGGGACGTCCCGTCCGGTGCGCGGTGCTCAACGGTGCCGGCGCGTTCGAGTTGGAGACGGTGCCGGAGGGCCACTGGTACCTGCTCGTACAGTCGGTACGCCCCGACGGTTCACCGACCGACGCCCACGACCTGGACCCCGACCACATCTTCGTCGGCTCGCACGGGCCGATCATCGTCCGCCGCGACCAGGCGGTCCCCCCGATCGAGATGCACCTCAAGCCGGCCCGTTCCATCGACCCGCCGGTACTGCTCGCGCTGCTCGACATCCGCCGGATGGCGCTCGACCAGGTCGGCTACCGGGCCGAGGCGGCCTGACCCCGGCTCACCCGGCACGGCAGACGGCGGCGCATCCCACGAGCGGTGGGGTGCGCCGCCCTGTCGTGTCCGCCGCCCGGCCGGGCCGGTGGGTGTCCCCCGGGCGACGACCAGATGCCGCCGGCCCGCACCACGGACCACCGGCGACGGCGACCGGCGACGCGAGGACGCCACCCGACGGGCCGGCCGGACCCGCCCACAGGGATCGGGCGGGACCGGCCGGCGGGACGGGTCAGTGTTCCGGGGGTTCCTCCGGGTCGGAGGCGACCCGGGGCCGGCGCAGCAGGATCACCGACAGCGCGATCAGCAGCCCCAGGTCCAGCACCAGCAGCAGGCCGTCCAAAGGGTCGGTGCCGACGTGCTGGTGCCCGGTGTCGGCCGCGACGTTCGCCGGCGGCAGCAGCGGTGCGGCGCCGACGGCGAACACGCTGCGCCCGGTGCTCTGCCGCCCGTCGGTGAGCCACACGTGGTAGGCGACCGTGTAGCTGCCCTGCGGCAGGGCGGGCACGGACACCACCAGCTCGGTCCCGTCGCGCCGGGACGCGCCGGTGGCCACCTGCGGGCCCTGCGCCGGGGTCAACGACACGTGCGCCTCGTTCGGGTCCGGCGTCCCCGGCAGCCGCAACCGCACCTCGGTCGGCCCGGTGGCCAGTCGGCTGCCGTCCGCCGGCACGACCACGGCGTCGACCGTCTCGGCCGGCCCGGGTGTGCCCGGCGAACGCAGCCACAGCGCGGTCGCCACGGTCACCAGCACCACGACGACGGCCGCCGTACGCGGCCCGAAGGAGCCACGACGGCGGCCGTCCTGTCCGGCGGTGGTCATGCCGGCGTGAGCGCCCTGACCGAACGGGGAGCGCAGGTGCAGGCCATCGTGGCCCGCTCGGCGGCGTTCGGTCGCAGGTGCAGGTACATCGCGACCACCATCGGCAGGAAGACGATCGTGTTGTAGAACAGGTGCAGCTCCACCCGGGGGACGAGCAGCTGGAGAATGCTGGTCGGCGCCGGCCGGTCGAACAGGAAGTTGCCGGTCTGCGCCTGGAGCAGCAGCAGCAGGTGCTCGATGTGGTGCCAGAACTGGATCACCAGGGCCACCGTCCACCAGGTGCGGGCCCGGCCGACGAAGCCGGGACGCAGCAACGCCAGCCCGATGAGCATCACGATGGCGTACCCGTAGTGCAGCCACTCGGAGGTGACCAGCCACGGCACGGCCATCCCCAGCACGCCGCGCGACTGCGGGACCGGCCAGCCCAGCACCCAGATCTGGAACGCCTGGGCGAGGTGCTCGGCCCAGTGAGCCAGCACCACGAGCATGTACAGGTTCAGCGCCATCCGGTGGTAGGGACCGTTGAGCAGGCCGAGCGGGCCCGATCGGGACTGGCGGGATGTGGCTTGGTTCGACATGTCGGGTGGTCTCCCCCATCGGTCGACGGACACCGGCACCGCAGCGGGCCGGGGGACGGCAGCACGCCGTCCCTCCAGGCTGGAACCCCTCGCGGTGGTTGTCGTCTTCGAGCGTGCCGAGTATCTACTGTGGTGGGCCGCTCAGGCGCCCGCCGGCCGCTCGGCGGGAGTCGCGCAGCAGCGCGCCAGGTGGCTCTCCTGGGCCATCCGGCGCATCGCCTCGAAGGCCACTTCGGACAGCACGTTCCACACGGCCATGGCGGTGGCGGAGTGCGCCGACTCGTGTTGGAACTCGTGCGTCACGATCCGCTCCGCGCTCTCGGCGTGCTCGCTGAACACGTCGATGTCGCAGTCGGCGTCCAACCGCTGCAACGCGGTCAGCACGTGGGCGAGGGTGTCGCGGCCCGGGGAGGCGACGTCGACCTCCCAGCCGAGCCGGTCGATGAACGCGTCGACCTGGACCCGGGCCGGCCCGACGTCCGGCGCGTCGTCGTCCTCGGGCTGGTCGGGGAAGAGCGCCCAGATGGTGGCCCGGCACTGCGCGCCCAACGCGAGCCCCTTGTCGTCCAGGGCGGCCAGCACCCGGCGCACCGAGGACAGGCTCAGTCGCCCGATGCCGGCCAGCACCCGGATCAGCTGGAGTCGGGCGAGGTGCTCCTCGCCGTACTCCGCCTGGTTACGTGCGGTGGGACGGCCCGGCGGCAGCAGGCGCTCCCGGATGTAGAACTTGATCGTCGGAAGTGGAACACCACTGATCCTGGCCAGATCTGAGATGCGCATCCGTCCCCCCAGGGTCCCGGTGGCCACCGCCGGACGCCGTGCGCGGCGGGGCTCCGCCGCCCGGCAGCGGTCGGCCCGAACGTAACGGCGGTGGCACCGCCGTGGACAGCGGACGCCGGGCAGCACGGCGGGTGAAGGCCGTCGGCGCGTCCGCGATGACGGCGGCGGAACCGCCCGTCGGCGCGACGGCGGCTCCATGGGCAGGGCGGGCACCTCGGGCCGTACCGGCCGGGGTGGTCGCCGCGCATCCGGGACTCATCGCACCTCCCCCAGCACGATGAGCAACCTGAGAGTTGCTCAGCGCAATAGTAACCAGTGCGGCCTGCGCGCAGGTTATTCGATGTTGCTGAACCGCGCTTCGCACCCGGGGTCCAGGGGTCACGTCAGGGCCCGTACCGTCATCGGCAGACCACCCCGGATGCGCAGCGACAGCATGGGTTCGGGCACCACCCGGTGCCCGTCCGGGGTGTGCAGCCGCAACCGGCGGCTCACCATGGCCACCACGAAGACCGCCTCCATCAGCCCGAGGTGGTTGCCGACGCAGAACCGCGGCCCGGCCCCGAACGGCACGTACGCGTAGCGCGGCCGGTCGGCCGACGCCGACGGCGAGAACCGCTCCGGGTCGAACCGGTCCGGCTCGTCCCAGTAGGCCCGGTGCCGGTGCAGGGTGTACGGACAGATCAGCACGTCGGTGCCGGCGGGCACCGCGTAGCCGCCGACCTCGTCGGCGCCCTGCGCCCGCCGGGACAGCATCCACACCGGCGGGTAGAGGCGCATCGCCTCGCTGAGCACCATCGAGGTGTACGTCAACCGGGGCAGGTCCTCGTAGGTGGGCGACCTGTCGCCCAGCACCTCCACCGCCTCGGCCCGCACCCGGTCCCAGATCTCCGGGTGCCGGTCGAGCAGGTGGAAGGTCCAGCCGAGGGTGCTGGCGGTGGTCTCGTGCCCGGCCAGCAGCAGGGTCGTCAGCTCGTCGCGCAGCCGCCGCCGGCCCACCGCGGGGTCGGTCTCCCGGCGGGTCGACTCCAGCAACCGGGACAACGCGTCGTCGTGGTCCTCGTGGCCCGGCCGGGACCGCCGCCGCGCCGCCAACTCGTCGACGATCCCCTCCAGCTCCCGACGGGCCCGCCGGAACCGCATCTGCTGCGGCAGCGGCACCCACATCGGCACCAGGTTCATCGACGCCATCTCGAACATCGCCTGGTCCTGCATGGACTCGAAGGCCACCCCGAGGGACCGGAAGCCGCTCAGGTCGGCGTCGAGCAGGGTCCGCCCGAGCACCCCCAGGGTCAGCCCGGTCATCTCCCGCAGGATGTCCACCGGCTCCCCACCAGCGTACGTCTCCAGCCGGTCGACCAGGCGGCCGGCCTCCTCGGCGACGATCCCGGCCTGCTGGGCGATGCGACGGGCCTGGAACACCGGCTGGATCACCCGGCGCTGCTCCCGCCACAGCTCACCCTCGCTGGTCAGCAGCCCGTCGCCGAGGGCCCGCCGGGCGTGCATCAGCCCGATGCCCTTGTGGTAGTTCTGGCTGTTGTCGGCCAGCACGTGCTTGGCGTGGTCCGGATGGTTGAAGAAGTGCAGCCCCCGCCCCGGGCCGAGACGCACCGCGTCGCCGTACGTCTCGGCGGCGGAGCGCATCAGCCCGAGCCGGTCGCGGCCGAGCTTCCACAGGGTGCCGAGCATCGCCACCCCGGTCGGCCCCCGGGGCACGACCCGGGGCGCGACGGTGGTCATCGGACCACTCCGCTCGGCATCGGGGTGATCTGCCGGAACCGGCCGTGCAGGAACAGCACCGCGTCCTCCTCGTGACGTTTCTCGGCCGACAGCAGCCGGCCGACGAAGATGGTGTGGTCGCCGCCCTCGTAGTCACGCCACAGGGCGCACTCGAAGGAGGCCAGCGCGCCGGTGATCAGCGGCGCTCCGGTCAACCGGCCGGGCCGCCAGTCGACGACGTCGAACTGGGCGGCCCCGAGCGGCCGGCGGCGGTCGGCGAAGTGCCGCGCCACGTGCTCCTGGTCGGCGGCGAGCACCGACACGGCGAAGCTGCCGGCGGCCACCAGGTGCCGGTGCATGACCGCCTCCCGGTCCACGCAGACCAGCAGCAGCGGCGGGTCCAGCGACACCGAGGTGAAGGCGTTCGCGGTCATCCCGTGCGGGGAGCGACCCCCGACGGTGACCACGGTGACGCCGGTGGCGAAGGCGGCGAAGGCCCGCCGCAGCGCCGCCGGGTCGACCGCCGGGTCGTCGTCGCCAAGGGGCATGTCCATGGTGGTCTCCTCGCCGTCACTGGGCCCGGACGGTGGCCGTGTAGGGCGCCAGCGCCCGGGTCAACGCCTCCGGCACCCGGGTCGGCGCGGTCCGGTTGTTCGGCCCGCGCATGCAGGCGACCCGCTGCCGCCCCCGGGCGACCAACGTCTCCCCGCCGCCCGCGTCGAGGCGTACGTAGTCGAAGCTGAACTCCAACTGGGTCTGCACCAGGTCGACCAGGCGCATCCGGATCGACAACTCGTCGAACGCGGTGATCTCGGCGAAGAACTCGCAGTCGACCTTCAGGGTGAACAGCTTCAGGTCGTCCTGGAGGTCGGCCAACACGTCCGGGGCGTGCTGCTTGAGGAACATCTCCCGGCAGCGTCCCTGCCAGCGCAGGTAGTTGACGTAGTAGACGTTCCCGACGATGTTGGTCTCCTCGAAACCGACCGTGTGCGGGTACTCGAAGTACTTGTCCATGCTCAACTCCACCCGTCGGTGAGCACGGTGAACACCACCGGTTGCGGGATGTCCACCAGGCTCGTGGCGAACGTGGCGACGCGCAGCGGACCCGAGGCCAGGACCACCCAGCCGTCAGGGCCGCCGGGCGTCAGGGTCAGCGGCGAGTCCGCCGGCAGGCCGACCTTGCGCAGGCACTCCACCGCGCCCCACACCCGGGTCGCCGCGGTGTGCGCGCTCTCGTCGCGGTCCCCGGCGATCAGCGCGGCCAGCCCGGCGTGGACGCCCAGCAGTCCCGCCCAGTCCGCCGTCGACCGCTCGGCCACCGGCTCGACGTCGCAGCCGACCGTCCCGGTGGCCGCGACGGCCAGGGTCACCCCCGCGCCGTGCGCCGCCGAGACGGCCCGGTCGCCGTCGACCTCCGGCCGGCCGTCCGGGCGGTAACGCACCTCGTGCCGGGCCCCGAGGGCACGGCCGACGGCGACGGCGGTCCGCTCCCGGCGGGGCACGTCCGGCCCGCCGTCGGGTTCCACGGCGACCGCGACCCGCGCGCCGAGCACGTCGCCGAGCCCCCGTTCCAGGTGCGAGCCGAGCAGCACCGGTAGCCACGGGCCGCGCCCGCCCCGGTGCCGGACCGCCTGCAACCGCAGGCCCTCCCAGCGTTCGACGACCGCACCGGACTCGTCGCGGACCGCGATGTCGTAGACGTAGGTGTCGCCGTCGCGGCTGCGTTCGGTGGCGCAGCAGCGCACCGTGCCGGTGCCGGACATCCGCGCCCCGGCCGGCCAGATCCGCTCCACGCCCACCGGCAGCAGGGTGGCGTCCGGTACGCAGACCTGGTTGCCGTGCATGAACGCGTCCCGGGTGCCCGGGTCGCCGAGCAGCAGGTCGGCGGGGAGGAAGCCGGCGAACCAGGCGTCGCCGCCACCGACGGCCACCTCGGCGTCGACGTCACGGGCGGCGGCCCGGTGGAACCGGCGCAGCCGCTGGAACCGGCCGCCCTGGAACAGCCACTCGCCGTACAGGTCCCGCTCGGGTGCCAGCGGCACCTGCGGCAGGCCCGGGTCGGTGCGTCCGGGCGGGCCGTCGGGGACGGCGGTGTCGGTGAACCGCAGCCGGGCCCGGAAGTGGTCGGTGGCGTACCCGGTCTCGGCGCTGCGGATCGCGACCTGGACGACGGCGTCGTCGGTGACGGTGGCCGCCACCCGGATGGCGGTGCTGCCGTCGGGCGGCACCACGATCGGCCGGGGGAACTCCACCTGCTCGACCACCGGCACCGTGGACCGGCCGGTGACCGCGACCGCGACCTGCGTCATCGCCTCCATCCCGAACACCGCCGGGAAGAGCAGGTTGCCGTCGAGCAGGTGGTCGGCGAGGTACCGGTCGGCGCCGGCGGTCAGCTCGACCTCGCAGACCAGCTCCACCCCCGGGTAGTACGCCAGCGGCTTGTCCACGAAACGCAGCAGCGGCAGCGGGGGCCGGTCGTAGCGTAGGGTGTCCATCCCCTCGGCCCGGCCGCTGACCACCACCACCGGCGGCACGTCCGGGTCGTCGAGCAGCCGCAGCAGCACCTCGACGCCCTGGTCGGGGCTGATCGGGACGACCCCCTCCCGGCTCAGCGACTCCACCACCGACAGCCGTTCACCCATGCCCACCCCGGACCAGACCGACCACTCCAGACACAGCGCCCGGCAGTTCGGCAACCGGCGGCCGGTCTCCTCGGTGAGCCCCGCCAACCAGTCGTTGGCGGTGGCGTAGTGCGCCTCGCCGCGCAGGCCGGCCCGGCCGATGATGCTGCCGAAGGTGACCAGCAGGCGCAGCTGCCCGGGATCGACCGCGGCGAGCACCGCGCGCAGGCCGTCCAGCTTCGGGGCGAAGGTCCGCCGCAGCGCCGCCGCGTCCAGGGCGGTCAGCGCGGCCGGCTCGTTGCGGCCCGCGCCGTGCAGCACCGCGGTCACCGGGCCCAGCGCCGCCCGTACCCCGGCGACCGCGTCGGCGACCTGGGCGGCGTCGGTGACGTCGGCGCGGGCGTAGTGCACCCGTACCCCGTGGGCGGCCATCCGGCGCAGGTTGTCCGCCAGTTCGGTGTCCTCGGCGGGGTCGGAGCGCCCGAGCAGGCCCAGCGCGGCCCCGGTCCGCTGCGCCACGGCCAGGGCGCACTCGGCGGTGATGCCCTTGCCGCCCCCGGTGACCAGCAGCACGTCGGTGTCGTCCAGGGCCGGCCGGGTCTGCGCCGCGTGTACCGGAAGGGCCCGCAGCACCGGCAGCCGGCGAGCCCCGGCGTCGTCGTAGTGGCTCTCCTGGTAGCCGGTGGTCGCGCCGACCTCGGCGACTACCCGGTCGACGGCCCCGGGCCCCGCCGGGGTGTCCACCACCGTCACCCGCAGCTGAGGGGCCTCCAGGCGCAGGGTCTTGGCCACCCCGGTCGCGCCACGCCCCCGCTGGACCAGCACGAACCGGGTGCCGGCCGGCCCGGCGAGGGCCTCCTTCGCGCCGGCCAGGGCCAGTTCGAGGTGTTCCTCGGCGCACTCGGACGGCAGGCACACCAGCACGCCGGAGTCGACGGCGGCCCGTTCGAGGGCGTGCCGCAGCGGCGCGGCCAGCGGGTGCCCGTCGGGGGCGAAGACCTGCCACCGGCCGGGGACGCCACCGCCGGTCGGGACCGGCGGCCCGGCCGGCTCGCCGTCGACGGCGAAGGCACGGGTCCAGGACGCCGCGCCGGTGACGGCGGGCGCCCGGTCGTGGTCGCCGGCCTGGCCGGTCGCGGAAAGCTCGTCGAGCGCCACGGCCAGCTCCGCGACGGTGGCGGTGGCGAAGTTCGTCGGGGCCTGCGCCGGCGGCACGTTCACCAGCCGGGACGCCTCGTTGATGATCTGCCCGACGGTGATCGAGCTGAGGTGCAGGTCGTCCAGGAGCCGGCTCTCGCCGTGCACCATGGTCAGCGGCAGCTCGGCCCGCTCGGCGGCCAGCCGGCGCAGCATCTCCACCGTGGACTCGCCGTCGACCGGGCCGTCGCCGTCGGTCGGGGCGGGCCGGTCGACGCGGGCCGCCTCCGGCAGGTCCACCAGCGGGGCCTGCTCGCAGGGGCTGGCGAAGAAGTGCTGCTCGGCCCCGATGCGCAGCGGCCGGCGCAGCCGGTCGTCGAACAGCGCCGGGTAGTCGTGCGCGGCACCCACCACGAACGCGGCGGCGGCCACCCGCAGCAGCCCGCGCAGCGACTCGTCGTCGGTGTCCAGCGCCACCGCCGGCACGTCGGTGATCGCCCCGGCCAGTCCGCTGAGGATACGACCCGGCCCGACCTCCACGAAGAGGTCGATGTCCTTGGCAGCCAACGCCACCGCCTGGGCGAACAGCACCGGGTCGGTGATCTGGCGGTGCAGCAGCGCCCGCAGGTCGGTCTCGGCGGGCAGGGTCTCGCCGGTCACGGTGGAGACCACCCGCCGCCGCACCGTGCCGAAGGACTCCCGGGTCAGGTGCCCGGCGAACGCGTCCGCCGCGGGCGCCACCAGCGGGGAGTGGAAGGCGTGCGAGACCCGCAGCAGGGACGCGCCGAGACCCGCCCCGGCGGCCAGGTCGAGCGCCGCCCGGACCGCCTCCTCGGTGCCGGCCACCACCGTCTGTTCCGGCCCGTTGTAGCCGGCGATCACCACGGGTACGCCGGCCACCAGCGCGGACACCCGCTCCGGTCCGGCGTTGACGCTCGCCATCACCCCGGAGGAGCTGTGTTCGGTCATCGTCGCGCCCCGCGCCCGGGTCACCCGCAGCAGCGTGTCGTCGTCCATCGCGCCGGCCCAGTGCAGGGCGGACAGTTCGCCGAGGCTGTGCCCGACCGCGACGGTCGCGTCCAACCCCAGCAGGTCCAGGGCGGCCAGGCCGGCCCGGGAGCCGGTGACGATACGCGGCTGGGCCAGCGCGGTGGCCACCATGTCCCCGGTGACGGGCAGGTCGGCCCGGCGGAACACCTGGTCCACCTCGGTCAGCCGGCGGCGCAGCGCCCCGCCGCTGGTGCCCCGGCCGGCGCCCTGGCCGGGGAAGAGGTAGCCGATCCGGCCGACCCCGCCGACGTGGCCGAGGAAGCTGCGGCCGTCGCCGTCGACCAGCCGGCTCTCGCCGGAGTCGAGCAGCTCGCAGAGCCGCCGCAGCCGCTGCTGCGCGTCGGTGGGCGAGGACACCACCACCGCCGCCCGGTACGGCCGGTCGGCGAGCTGGTCGTGCAGGGTGGCCGCCACGTCGGCGAGCTGCCCCTGGGCCAGGGTCGGCACGTAGTCGAGGAGTTCCTGGAGCCGGCCGCGCAACTCGTCGCGGGACGACCCGTCGACCAGGAACAGCTCCACGTCCTGCACGGAGGTGGCGAGCCGGGCGGTCCGGGTGTCGAAGGCGACCCGGCGGGCGGTGCCGGCCCGGTCCAGCACCACGTGCGTGTTGATGCCGCCGAACCCCATCGCGGTGATGCCGGCGCGCACCGGCTGGTCGTCCGGCCACGGTTCGGCCGTCCGCAGCACCCGCAGCGTCGCGTCGTCACGGGTGAGCAGCTCGTGCGGGTCGACGCAGCCGAGCGCGGGCGGCAGCACCTGGTGATGCACGGCCAGCGCCGCCTTGATCAGGCCGGCCACCCCGGCCGCCGCCTTGGTGTGCCCGATCATGCCCTTGATGGAGCTGATCACGGCGGGCGGGGCGGTCGGGTCGGCCTCCCGGCGGGCCTGAGACAGGGCGGTCAGCTCGGTGGCGTCCCCGACTGCCGTGCCGGTGCCGTGCCCCTCGAACAGCGGCACCGACTCGATGCCGAACCCGGCCCGCTCGTACGCCCGGCGCAGGGCGAGCTGGTAGCCGTTGACCTCGGGACGGGTGATGCCACCCTTGCCGTCGGAGGAGATGCCCCAGCCGGCGATGGTGGCGTAGCTGCGGTGGCCGGCGGCGAGCGCGTCCGCCTCACGCATCAGCACCACCATCCCGCACCCCTCCCCCGGCCAGAAGCCGTTGGAGTGCCGGTCGTAGACCCGCATCTCGTCGCGGGCCAGCGCGCCGGTCTTGGCGAACCCGACGATCTCGAACGGATCGATGGACAGGTCCACCCCGCCGGCCACCGCGACGTCGAGGTCGCCGTCGAGCAGGGCCCGGCAGGCGGTGGCGACCGACAGCAACGACGACGAGCAGGCGCCGTCGACGGTGTACCCGCCACCGTTGAGGTCGAAGTAGTTGCAGATCCGGCCGGCAATGGTGTTGGACAGGCCACCGGCGAGGGTGTCCTCGTCGATCTCCGGGAACGGTGCCTTGTAGCGGTCCTCCAACTCGTCGAGGAAGGTCGCCAACCGGTCGTCCTCCCAGCCCTGCTGTTGCAGCGCGGTGGCGACCGTACGGCGGACGAACGGCCAGCGCAGCCGCAGCACGTTGGCGCGGGCGAACTCACCGGTGAGGGTGTTGCCCACGACCACACCGGTGCGGTCGCGCGGCAGCCCCTCCCCAGCGGGGAAGCCGGCGTCGCCCAACGCCTTGGCGGCCATGTCCAGGGCGAGCCAGTGGGTCAGGTCGGTGGAGCGGTACGTGCTGCCGGCGATCTTGTACGCGAGCCTGTCGAACTCGTACCCCTCGATGACGGCGGCGGTACGGGCGTAGAACCGGTCCGGGGCGCTCGGCTCCGCGTCCCAGTAGTCCGCCAACCGCATGCGGACGTCGGGCAGCGCGCGGAAGGCCCGGCGACCGGCGAGGGCGTTCTCCCACAGTTCTCGGGGCGAGGTGGCGTCCGGGTATCGGCACGCCATGCCAACGATGGCGATCCTGGTCATGCGGGCACGATCTCCTTACCGTTCGGGTCGCCACGGGCGTGGCGAGGCGCCTGCCGAGGCGTGGGCAGGTGTGGGGAGGGAGGCTGCGCCGGGACCACCGGCGCGGGGCGGGACGGGGACGGGGGACGGGGGACGGGACGTCCCCGGTCACTGCCTTCCGCGTACCCGGAGTTCGTCGGCGATGGCCTGGCGCCAGATCTCGTAGGCGGGCTCCAGCGGGCTGTCGCCGCCGGTCGGCCGCTGCTCGTCGCAGATCCGGACGGCCTCGGCCGGGGTGGTGCCGGCCAGCACCGACGTGGCCCGGGCGGTGTGCGGGGTCTCCAGACCGGCGGTGAGCCGGGCGGTCGCCGCGAACGCGCTGCCCTGGGCGACCTCGGCGCGGTGCTTGCCGGCCCGGTCGAGGAAGAGGCGCAGTTCGTCGGCGTCGGCGCCGCCGGCGTACGTGGCCGCCAGGCCCGCGCCGCCGTACAGGTCGCTGCGACGCTCGGCCGGGAAACGGTCGATCAGGTCGGCGACCACCCCGGCGTCGGTGCCGCCGACGAACCACATCGCCCGGCCGATGCCCTGGTCGATGGCGCGGCGGGAGTACCAGCGGGGGCCGTCGGCGGGCCACGGGAAGTCCGGCTCCTGGTACTGCTCGTGCACGTACCGGCGGGTGCGGAAGTACGCCTGGTGGAAGCCGTAGCCGTCGAGCGCCAGCCAGCGCAGCAGCGGGTCCGGGGCGTACAGCTTCGACCAACGGAACCGGGGCACCCGGGCCATCGCCCAGCCGACCCCCACGTAGGCCATGTAGACGTGGTCGGCGCCCCGGCCGGCGAGGAACGTCTGTACCCGGTCCGACCGGCCGCCGGGCAGGGCGTCCAGCACGGCGAGGGCCATCGCGGCCCCCTCGTAGGCGAAGCCCCGGAACTGCGGACGCACCGCCTCCAGCGCCGGTTCGGCCTCGGCGGGGGTCCGCGCCTCGGCGGCCGCGGCGTACCCGGTCAGAAATGATTCGCCGACGGTTTCCAACAGTTCGACGGCCGCCGGATTCTTTCGGTGGAAACCGCGAACGTCGAGTTTGGTCGCCGAGGACGATGGCGTGATAATGCGTCGCCGCAGTCTCAGGAATAGATTAGACACCGGGCGTCCCCCTATCTTCTCGCACGTCAGGAGGGATGCCTCCTGAAGTTATGTTTTCAGCGGCGAAACAGATCGTCTACTTCTAAGGTGCGCCACCGGCGCATTACCTACCGCACCCGGTAATTGAACCGGCGGGTCACCGGGCGGCCGGGCGCAGGCAGCGCCGGCCGACCTCCCGGGCCGCCGCGTACGCCGCCCAGGCGACCGCCTGCACCAGCGCCCGGTCGGTCGGCACGGTACGCCGGAACGCCCCGACCACCTCGTCGTCGACCCGGTAGGAGGCGAACGCGGTGAGCAACGCCAGCCGGCCCGCCGCCCGGTCCGGCTCGGGCAGCCCGGCGCAGGCGTCGTCGTACCAGCCCCGGCCGGGGCCGGGTGACGAGCCGTCCCACCGGTCGAGCCGCTCGCGCAGCAGCTCCCGGACCGGAGCCGGCACCGCCTCCTCGCCGGCCCGGTCGAACGCCCGGTAGGCGCGGGCCACCGCACCGGCGATCACCGGGTCGGCGGCGGCCCAACCGGCGTCGTCGGGCAGCGTCGCCGCCGGCAGCAGCGCCAGCGACCGTCCCGGCCGGGGCGCACCCCGCAGGGTGGGTCGCAGCAGCCGGCCGACGGCCCGCTTGAACCGGCGGCGGGCCGCACCGGTCAGCCCGGCCGGCAACAGGTGGTCGGGCAGGAACACGTTGACCACCCGGGCCAGGTAGTGGAAGGCGACCACCACACCGACCAGTTCCGGGGCGTGCGCCGCCGGGAACGGGGCGGCGGTGGCGGTGGCGTGGGCGTGCCGGGCCCAGCCGGCCACCGCCCGGACCGCCGGGTCACGAAGGTCGACGATCCGGTCGTCGGCGACGGCCTCGGCGTCGTCCTCGGTGGCCAGGTCGTACAGGCTGATGCTGTGCATGTCCACGCAGTACGGGCAGGTGTTCGCCACCGAGACCCCGGCGGCCACCGCCTCCTTGGTGCGGCGGTCCACGGTCCGCCCCGCCACGAGCGGCTCCCGCATCAACATCCAGTACGCGGCGAGCACCGGCGGCGCCGGAGAGTGCAGCAGCACCGGCGGCACCACCAGCTTCTGCTCCCGCTCCGCCTGGGCGTAGACGTCGGCCACCAGCCCCCGGGCGGTCCCGGCCGGCACCGGCGTGACGTACCTGACCTGCCGGCGTACCACCGAGGACGCGACCCGTGCGGCGACCATGACCTCTCCCCCTGGCGGGCCCGCGCACCTGCCGGGGTTCGCCGGACGTCGACGGCCGGGCCCATCGAGGTCAGCATGCGCCGGTCGGCCCGGCCGGTGGTTCTTCCACGGTGCGCAACCCGGCGCATGGGCGCGGATGCGTCCCCGGCGACAGGTGTCCACAATCGGGCCCACGCGCCTCGCGGCGGCGACGACGGCGGTGGGCCGCCAGCGCATGACGAGAGAAGACAGCGCCCGCGCCCGGCCCGCATGCTGCTGGTGCTGACGTGACGCCGTCGACGTGGGCCCGGCCACCGGCCGCCCGCGCGTCAGGCGGCGACGGGTTCGGCGTCGTGCGTGGCAACCGGCGCCCTCGGACGCGCCGGGCCACGCTCGCCCCTGCTGACGAGCGAGAGGACAGACGCGTGAGCGCACGGAACGACGTCTTCGTCGACCTGACCCTGGAGGGTGACGCCGTCGACCGGATGGTGGCCGGCCTCGACGAGGCGCAGTGGGCGCTGGACACCCCCGCGCCGGAGTGGACCATCGCCCACCAGATCGCCCATCTGGCGGCCACCTTCCGGCTGGCCGGCCTGGCCGCGGCGGACCCGGCGGGGTTCATCGCGCTCGCCCAGCAGTTCGGGCCCGACTTCAACCGCAACGTCCGGACCGCGCTCTCGCCGTACCTGTCCGCTCCGCCACCGGCGCTGCTGGCCAAGTGGCGCGAGGAACGGGCCACCGCCGAGCGGGCGCTGGCCGCGGTGCCCGCCGGGCAGACGGTGCCCTGGCTGGTCCGGCCGCTGCCCGCGCCGGTGCTGGCCGCCGCCGGCATGATGGAGCTGTTCGGCCACGGCCAGGACATCGCCGACACGCTCGGGGTCCGCCCCGAACGCACCGACCGGCTGCGGCACCTGGTCGACTTCGCCGTCCGCACCTGGGACTTCGGCTACCAGGCCCGGGGGTTGGACACCCCGGACGTCGCGCTGCGGTTCGAGATCACCGCGCCCTCCGGCGGTGAGGTCTGGGAGTTCGGGCCGGCGGACGCGACCGAGCGGATCACCGGCCCGGCGGCCGACCTGTGCCTGCTGGTCACCCGCCGCCGGCACCGCGCCGACCTGGCGCTGACCGCCGTCGGGGCGGAGGCCGACCGCTGGCTGGACCTGGCGCAGGCCTACCGGGGTCCGGCCGGCCCCGGCCGCGCCCCCGGCCAGTTCGACACCATCGCGGCGTGACGGCCGTCGGCCCCCGTCCCGGTCCGGGGCGGGGGCCGACGGCTGTCCGCCGACCGGATCAGGCCGGGGTCGCCGGGTCGCCGGTCGGCACCCGGTCGCGCACCCGGGCCCGCCACAGCTCGTACGCCGGCAGGTCCGGCCCCGCGGCGGTGTCCACCGCGACGTCGTCGGCCAGCACGGACGCGTGCTCCACGCTCATCCCGGCCAGGGCGTGCAGCGCCACCCCGGTGTGCCCGGGGATGTGACCGGAGTAGTCGCGGGCCTTCGCGGCGAACACCGCGCCCTGGCCGAGGTGCGGGCGGTCGACGCCGCTGAGCCGGGCCAGCGTGGCCAGCCCGGCCGCGTCGCAGCCACCGGCGAACGTGGCCGCCAGCCCGACGCCGCTCCACAGGTCGGGACGCCGGGACCTGTCGAACTGCTCCACGGCGGTCGCCACCTGGTCCGGCTGGGCACCGTGGATGAACCACAGCGCCCGGCCGACGCCCTGGTCGCAGGCGCGCGCGAAGTAGTCGGGATGCCCCTGCCAGGGGTACGCCGCGGGGCGGTACTGCTGCCGTACCCACTGGTCGGTGTCGAAGTAGGCCCGGTCGAAGCCGTACCCGTCGACGGCCAGCCAGCTCATCGTCGGGTAGTACCGCATGCCGGCCAGGTCGGGCAGGACCCGCCGCCACAGGGGGCGGGGCAGCCGGGCCATGGCGAAGCCGATCCCGATGTAGGTGAGGAAGGTGTGCCGCTCGGCCCGCCCGCGCAGCAGGTCCCGGGTCCGGTGGCCGCGCCCGCCGGCCATCGCGTCGCGGACCGTGAAGGCCATCGTGGCGCCCTCGTAGGCGAACCCGCGCAGCTCGACGTCGACCAGTTCCAGGCGTCGTTCCACCTCCCACTGGTCGCGGGCGTCGATCGCCCACTCGAAACCGCAGATCACCGTCTGCGGGATGGCCTCCAGTCGCCGGGTCGCCGCCGACTCGACGACGGGGAAGCCGCGCCGGGCGAAGGTCACCTCGGCCAGGGACGGGGTGAGCAGCAGCCTGCGGAGCGAACCGAGGGTGGTCGGCATGGCCATCTCCCTGGGGGAACGCCTGACGGTCGGTGCCGTCGGCAACGGTCGGGGGACCCGCCGGGGCACCTGCGGGCACACGCCGGTCACGGGTCCACTCATCGTCCGGGCCACGGCGGTTCTCCCGCTTCTCCGGGCGTGCGCAGGTGCGTCCACCGGCCGGCCCGCCGCCGGGCGGGACGGGCCACCTCCACCGGCCGCCCGGCGGCGGGCCGCGGTCACGGCGGGGTGCCGAGCGCACTTCGGAAGGTGTTTCGGCGGGCCCGGTGCGTGCACGATGTGCGGCAACGGAGTCGTGCGGCGACGGTGCCCGGGATTCCTCCGCCACCGGGCGGCACGGACATTCGCGCGATCCACGGTGAACGCATCACCGCAGTTTCTCCCGGAACAATTTCGCACCGGACAGGAGGCGTCGTCGTGCAGTCCGATACCACCGACGCAGACGTAGCGCGGACAATGACCATCGAGGCCTTCGCCGACACCATCGTTCCGGGCGAGAAGAGAAGCCCGGACGACCGGGCGGTGGCGGGTGCCGCCCCCGGTGGCGGCGCGGTCGCCGCCGGGGCGCTGGAGCTGCTGGAGCTGCCGGCCGGCGGCCTGGCCGACTCGCTCGACGGGCTGGCCGTCACCCTCGACATGCACGCCGGGGAGTACGCCGCCGAGCAGGGCGTCGCGCTGGACCCGACGCTGCCGGCCTTCGTGGCCCTGCCGTTCGAGCACCGTACCGAACTGGTCCGCCGGCTGACCGACCCGGAGCACCCGGAGAAGCAGATGTGGGTCGGCCTGGCGCTGTTCAGCAACATGGCCTTCGACAGCGCGGCGCACCTGCCCACCGTGGCGGCGCTGGCCGACGGGCATCCCGGACTGGTGCACCTCGGCTACCACCGGCCGGACGTCGACGGGCTGTGGCGCTACCCGAACTACTCCTACGGCCGTCCCCTGGCCCCCCTGCACCCCGACACGACCCCCACCGGGAGCCCGGCATGAGCAGCACCGAAAGCACCGACGTCCTGATCATCGGCAGCGGTTTCGGCGGCGCGATCACCGCCTACCACCTGGCCGCCGGTGGCGCGAAGGTGGTGATCCTGGAACGCGGACCGTGGCTGTCCAGCCAGGAGTTCGACCACGACTTCGAGCTGGGCTCGTCGTACACCCGGGCGTTCGACTTCGTCGTCGGCGACGGGATGAGCGTGCTCAGCGGCAACTGCGTGGGCGGCGGGAGCGTCGTCTACTTCGCCACCATGCCCCGCGCGCCCCGGTTCGTCTTCGAACGGCACGGCTCGATCGGCCGGCGGATGTGGCCGGCCGCGATCAACCGGGACACCCTGGACCCGTGGTACGACCGGGTGGTCGAGGCGCTGCCGGTCACCGGTCAGAGCTGGGACCAGGTGCCGTACCCGGGTGGGTTGTGGGCGGCGGCGTGTGCCCACGCCGGCCGGACGGCCAACCCGGTGCCGTCGGCGATCGACCTGGACAAGTGCACCAACTGCAACTGGATGATGGCCGGCTGCCGCTTCGACGCCAAGCGGTCGCTGCTGCTGAACTACCTGCCGGCGGCGTTGGCCCACGGGGCGACCATCCGACCGCTGCACGAGGTGCAGCACCTGTCCCGCACCGACGACGGCGGCTACCGGGTGCACTACCGGATCGTCGACGACGAGGACTACCGGATCCTGCACGACGCGGGCACCATCGACGCGAAGATCGTCATCGTCGCGGCCGGTGCCGGGGCGACCCCGGTCATCCTGCAACGCTCCGAGCCGACGCTGGGCACGATGCCGAGGGCCGTGGGCCGCTACTTCTCCGGCAACGGGGAACGGCTCAACACCGCCGTGTTCGACGAGGACCGGGTCCGCGAGGTGCTGGGCCTGGACCGGGGTGACGGCGTCGCCTACGAGGCGTACCAGATCGGCCGGGGGCCGACGGTGGCCAGTTGGGACCGGCTCGACGCCAGCCTGCCCGAGTACGAGCGGTACTCGCTGGAGCAGCTCTACTTCCCGCCCGGCCTGGGCACCATCCTCGCCCAGGTGCCCGACGCGACCGGCCCGAGCTGGTTCGGGGTGGAGAAGAAGGAGCTGATGCGGCACTTCAAGTCGTGGCTGACCGTCTTCACCATGTCCGAGGACGACAACGAGGGCGTGTTCGGGCCGCCGCCGGAGACCGGCAACGCGCACCGGTTCTCCCAGCAGATGCTGGGGCACGGCCCGCTGCGCTACCAGCCCACCGCCAACACCTGGCGGGGCTGGAACCTCTCCGACGCCGACGTCAAGGACATCGTCGAACGCGACGGCCTGGCGAAGGTGATGCCGTGGACCAACGACCTGGTGGGCGCGTACACCGTGCACCCGCTGGCGTCGTGCCGGATCGGTGACGACCCGGCGACCTCCGCCCTGGACGACCGGCACGAGCTGCGCGGGCACCCGGGCATCTTCGTCACCGACGGGTCGGCGGTGCCCGGCGCCCTCACCGTCAACCCGGCCCTGACGATCAGCGCGCTTGCCGAACGGGCCGTGCCGGGCATCGTCCGGGCCGCCCGGGAACGCGGGATCGCGGTCACCTACGGCGCTCCCGCGCCGGACGGCGCGACCGCCGGCCGGCGCGCCGTGCTCCAGGCCCGCTGACCCCGACCACGGTCCCCCGGCATCCGGCCGGGGGACCGCCCCGACCTGGAAGGGGATGACCGTGGGGACCCTGTTGGCCCGCGCCACCCGGCGCACCGTCCTCGCCCACGTACGGCACGTCCGCCCGGTCGCCGCGCACCGCGCGGACGGCCTCGTCGCCCGGGTGTACGCCCAGGTGGAGCAGGACTTCGGCATGCTCGCACCGCCGGTGGCGCTGCACTCCCCCGCCCCGCAGGTGCTGGCCGCGAGCTGGGCGATGCTGCGGGAGACCCTGGTGGCCACCGGCGCGGCGGGGCGACCGGCGAAGGAGACGGTGGCGGCGGCGGTGTCCGTGGCGAACCGCTGCCCGTACTGCGTCGACGTGCACGGGGCGGCCCTGGTGGGGCTGCTGCCGACCCTCGACGGGACCGGCCCGGCGGTGGACCGGCTCGACGACGGCGAGTGGGGTCCGCTGTCGCGGTGGGCGCGGCAGCCCTCCCCGCACGGGCCGGCCGGGCCGCCACCGGCGCCGCCTGACCAACTGCCGGAGCTGGTCGGGGTGGCGGTGGTCTTCCACTACCTCAACCGGATGGTCAACGTCTTCCTCCAGGACTCACCGCTGCCCGCCGCGCCGTCGGTGGCCCGGGGAATGGTGCAGCGCACGGCGGCCCGGGTGATGGGCACGCTGGCCCGCCGCCACCGGACACCGGGGGCGGCGTTGCCGCTGCTGCCCGAGGTCACGCCGCCGGCGGACCTGGCCTGGGCGGGTCCGACGGTGCTCGCCGAGGCGATGGCGCGCAGCTACGCCGCGATCGGCGACGCCGGCCGGCAGGTGGTGCCCGCCGGGGTACGGGAGCTGGTCGTCGCCCGCTGCGCCGACCCGCAGGACGGCCCGACCGGCGTCAGCGCCCGCCCCTGGGTGGACGCCGCGGTCACCGCGCTGCCCCCGGCGGAGCGTCCGGCGGGACGGCTCGCCCTGCTCACGGCGTTCGCCTCCTACCAGGTGACCGACGCCGTGGTGGCGGACTTCCGGGCCCACCATCCCGGCGACGACGCCCTGGTCACGGTCACCGCCTGGGCGGCCCTGACGGCGGCCCGCCGGTACGGCCCCGCCCTGGCCGGCGTTCCGGACGCGATGGAGTCGACCGGCTGACCCCGGCCGGGTGACGGTTTCTCCGGTAGCCATATGCCCAGCAGTCATGTTGATGACTGCTGGGCATGACACTCTCCGCGCTGACGCTCCCGCCAACGGCACGCCGACCTCGCCGGGCCGGTACGCCGCTGTCGGCGGCGAGATCCGGCAGTCGCCCGGGGCGTCCCCGACACCGCCGACGCCCGGTGCCGTCCCCGGGCTCCGGGCCCGACCGTGTCCACCGGGCTCCGACCCCGTCCGGCCGGGCCGGAAGTCGGCCGGGCCGCGACCTCGTGCCGGTCGGCGCGGTGGGTGTCCCGGCGGGTCACGGTGACGACGGCGTGCCGGGCCGCCCCGGCGGGTCAGGACCCGGAGCGCTGCCCGGCGTCCACCGGGCCCGCCGGCTCGTCTCCCGCCCCGGAGGCCGACGGACGCGCCGACGCCGCGGGGACCGGCGAGGTGGCCGGCATGTCCCGGGCCAGCCGGAGCACCCTGAGCACCAGCGGCAGCCGCCACAGCATGCGCGGCGGGTCGACCAGCCCGGCGACCCGCATGTACGCCCGGGTGACCTCGGGGTCCTTGGTCATCGCGTACTGGAGGCGGACCAGGTAGGCGTTGTGCAGCCGGATCGGCAGCGACTTCGGCCCCACCCCGGGGAAGTCCAGGTCGGTACGGGTGGACAGCTGCCACGGGTGGCGCATCAGGCGGGCCACGTCCCGCAGGTAGGAACGGCCGTCGGCGGCCGGCTGCCGGTCGAGGAACCGGCGCAGCGCGGTCACCTGCATCGCCGCGGCGGTCATCCCCTGCCCGTAGACCGGGTTGAAGCTGCACACCGCGTCGCCGAGCACGGCCAGCCCGGCCGGGAACCGGGACAGCCGCTCGTAGTGCCGCCAGACGCTGGCCGGGAAGGTGAACGACACCGCCTCGCCGGTCGGGTCCGCGTCGCGTACCGCCTGGTGGATGTCGGCCACCGGCAGGGTCCGGACGTAGTCCTCGAAGCCCTCCGGGTCGGTCGGCGGGTGGTCGCCGAGGATGCCTGTCAGCGAGAGCCGGAAGTCGCCGGTGGCGGTCTGTCCGAAGAACGCCCCCCGGGGGTGCTCGGGCGAGGCCACCGGGTTGATCGCGACCGGCCCGTCGAAGGTGCCGGGCCGTCGCCGGTAGGTGCGGGTGGTGTACGCCAGCCCGATCGTCATCCGTTCCTCGACAGGCCGTTCGTAGCCCAGCTCGGCCAGCCAGACGGGCAGCCGGGACCCCCGGCCGGTGGCGTCGACCACCAGGTCGGCGTCGAGCCGTTCCTCGGGGCTGCCCGGCGTGCGCTCCTGGACACGGACGCCGGTGACCCGCCCCCGGTCCCCGCTGGCCACCAGCCCCAGCACGTCGGTGTGCTGGCGGTAGGTCACGTTGGGCAGCCCGGCCACCCGGGACCGCAGGTAGTTCTCCAGCACCGGCCGGTTGCCGGCGACGGAGAGCAGCCCGGTCTCGGTACGGGCGATCGGGCGGGCGTTGAAGTACCAGCGCATCAGTCCGAAGTCGCGGACCGGCAGGCCCAGTTCCTTGGCGTCGTCGAGCAGGCCGGGGAAGAGGTCGGACAGGATCAGGTAGCCCCGGGCGTGCAGCCCGTGCGCGTGCACGGCGTGCGACGCGCCCTTGCGCATCCCGGTGACCCCGAGCACCTCGTCGCGGTCCACGACGACGACCTCGCGGTACCAGTCGGACAGCACCCGGGCGGCCAGCGTGCCGGCGATGCTGCCGCCGGCCACCACTGCCCGGTCGCCCAGGATGCGTGGCGTGACCGGGGCCTGCGGCCGGCCGCCGAAGGCGGCGCGTACCCGGTCGGTCACCCCACCGCTTCGCGCGGTCCTGCTCGCTGCGACGTGGTCGCCCATCTGCGGTGCCTCCCTGAACTCGGTCGGCGGCCACGCGGGGCGGGGACGGGAAGCGCCCCGCCGCGCACACCGCCGGGCGTGCGGCTCGCCAGGTGTGCTGCCCATGGAAGCAGAACCGCGGGGACGGCACGTCCTCGAACGTGCCCAATGCGGACGGTCGTACCGGGCGGCCGGCGTGGGCCGGCCGGGGCGCTGAGCACGCTCGGAGATGACCCCCCACCTCGCCGGTTCCATCCTCGAACCGGGTACGACGGGTGCCGCCACGGTCGCGGCCCCGACGGTGTGGACGCCGGTGCCCGGCGCCGCACGGACGGCCGAGACGAGGAGGCGGACACGTGCCGCAGGTGACCGAGAACGAGGACGGGACCACGACCTACAGCATCAACTCCGCCGAGCTGCGCCGGCTGCGGGACCTGGTCGTCGACCGGGTGCCCGAGTTGAAGCGGGCGCTGGAGCTGGCGGAGAGCCCGGAGGTGCGCACGACGCTGCGCTTCGTGCGGTCCGTCCTGCGCTGACCACCGGCCCGCTGGACAGGGCGACACCATCCCGCGTGCCGTGGGTCCCGGCCGACTCCCGGTCGACGCACCGCCGGCCGGACCGAAAGGACGAGTACGTGAGCGTGACGACCAGGGACAGCGGCGGGGCCACCGCCGCCACGGGCCGCACGGGCGGTGACCGGGACCCGGCGATCTTCGGCATCCGCGGGTTGGCGGCGTTGGCGCTGCTGACCGTGCACGTGGCGATGTTCTCCGGGCTGCTGGGCACCAAGGCGCTGGGTACGCCCCGACCGCCGAGCAACTTCCTCGGCGCGTTCTTCGTCAGCGGGCTGCCCTCGTTCATCGGGGTGTTCTTCGTCCTGCCCGCGCTCTACCTCTACCTGCCGCTGGCCCGGGCGATCATCGCCGGCCGGCCGCGCCCACCGCAGGGCGCGACCATGGTCCGTCGGCTGATGCGGCTGCTGCCGGCGTACTACCTGATGTACCTGGTGGTGCTGGTGGCGTTGAACCGGGACGCCATCGACGGCCCCTGGTACGTGCTGCGTCCGCTGCTGCTGTTGCAGATCTACTCGCCGAGCCCGTTCGCGCCGCACTTCATCAACGGGATGGAGGTCAGCTGGACGGTGCCGAGCATGGTCCAGTGGTACCTGGCGCTGCCGCTGATCGCCTGGGCGAGTCACCGCTTCGCCGCCCGGGGCGCGACCCCGGTGGCGCGGGCCCGCCGGCTGCTGCTGCCGGTGCCGGTGCTGATCGCCATCGGTGTCGGCTGGCTGTTCTTCGTCAAGGGCAACGGCTGGGACAACCGGATGGTGTTCTGGTGGCCGCAGGGGTTCGCGCCGACCATCGGCATCGGTCTGGGGCTGGCCGTGCTGCTGGCGTTGTCGCAGGTGTCGCCCGGGGACACCCCCCGGCTGCTGCGGTTCGCCGCGCTGCGCCCGGGGCTGTTCTGGATCGCCGCGGTCGCGGTCTACCTGGTCAACTGCGCCCGCCCGTTCAGCGTGATCGGGATGGACGCGATCTACTCGACCAGCGGGCTGTTCATGACGTACCTGATGGTGGCCCTGTTCGGGTTGTTCGCCTCGCTGCCGCTGGTGTCCCCGGGTGCGGCCCGGACCCGGGTGGTGGACGCGGTGCTGACCGCCCGCCCGGTGGTCCACCTGGGACGAGTCTCCTACGGCGTCTACCTGTGGCACTTCGCGGTGATGCACTTCTACCTCCAGCCGGGGGCGGTGCTCAGCGGCGCCGTCCGCCCGATCCGCGAGTTGTACGGCACCGCCGGGTTCTGGGAGCTGGAGACGGTGACGTTGCTCGGCGCGGTGGTGCTGGCCACGCTCAGCCACCGGCTGGTGGAGCAGCCGCTCGCCGCCCGGGTGGACGCCCTGCTGGCCCGGCGACGACGGCCGACGCCGCGACCCCCGGCGCTGCTGCGGGCCCCGCTGCTGGCCACCGCCACCGTCGAGGTGTTGTCCCCGCCGCAGGCCGGGGCGGCGGTGGCGGCGGCGCTCACCGACCGGGACGCCATCCAGGCCAACCTGGTCGACCTGGAACGGCACCTGGACCGGCACCTGCTGGCCGCCGCCGAGCTGACCGGGGAGTCGGCCCGCCGGTGGGCGGCGGCCCGGACGGACCTGGCCCAGTTGTGGACGGTCTACCACGCCTACTCGGCGGTGGTCGACGAGGCGGTCCGGCCGTTCGCCGGTCCCGGGCAGCCGTCGGCGGCGGAGCTGGCCCGGGTGAGCGCGCTGCTCGACCAGGCGTCCGTGGTGGTCACCGGCCCGCCGCCGCCGCTGTCCCGGCGGCGGATCACCGACGACGGCCGGGTGGAGTTGACCGTCGCGGCGGCGGTGGCCCGGATGGACGAGCTGTTCCGGGGGGTCGCCGAGGTGGTGACGGCGGCGGAGACGGTGTGGGAGACCGCCGGGGCGCGGCTGGACCGGATCGAGGCGGCGCTGGCCCGGCGGGCCGCCGACGGTACGGTCCCGCAGCCGCAGGCGCAGCGGGTCGAGCGGTTGCGGGCGGCGGTGCGGACGGACCCGTTGGCCCGGTGGCGGGACGGCGCGGTGGTCACCGACGACCTCGACGGCCTGCTCGGCTCGCTGGAACACCTCGGGGTATAGCCGGCGTTTTACGCGGTTTGCTCGAACGGTGGGGCGGATAATCTCCCGCATGGTGGCCGGCGGTGGTCGCGGAGTTCCCGCGCGTGGTCCGAGGGCATGAGGAGACCGTCTTGAGCACATATCGGACCGTTGGCGACGAGGGGCTGATGGCGGGGACGGAGCGACACGTCCCCGCCAACGGCGTACAGCTCTGCGTCGACACCTTCGGCGCACCGGAGCACCCCGCCGTGCTGCTGGTCAGCGGGGCGTCCAACTCGATGGACTGGTGGGCCGACGGGCTGTGCCGACGCCTCGCCGACGGCGGCCGGTACGTGGTGCGCTACGACCACCGGGACACCGGGCGGTCCACCGGCTGGCCCGCGGGCTCCCCCGACTACCACTTCGACGACCTGGTCGCCGACGCCGCCGCCCTGATCGACCGGCTCGGCCTCGGGGCCACCCACGTCTGGGGCATCTCGATGGGCGGCGCGATCGCCCAGCGGCTCGCCGTGGAGCACCCGGAACGGGTCGCCTCGCTGACGTTGAGTTCGACCAGCCCCGCCCTGCGGATCGGCAAGCGCCCCTATCCCGACCTGCCGCCGATGTCGCGGGAGCTGATGGCGAGCTTCGGGGAGTCCCGCCCCGACCCGGACTGGGACGACCCGGACTCCATCGTGGAGCACATCGCCGCCGGCCAGCGGCCGTTGACGGGGAGCGTCCCGCTGGCCGGGGTGGAGCTGCGGGAACTCGTGGCGCGGGCGGTGGCGCGCACCGTCGACATCCGGGCCAGCCTGGCCAACCACTGGTCGATCGACGGCGGGGCGGAGTACCGCGACGCGCTGCCCGGGATCACCGTACCGGCCTTGGTGGTGCACGGCACCGAGGACCCGCTCTTCCCGTACGGGCACGGGGAGGCGTTGGCCGCCGAACTGCCCGTCGCCCGGCTGTTGCCGCTGCCCGGGGTGGGCCACCAGATGCCGCCCCGCGCCACGTGGGACATGCTCGTGGTGGAAGTTCTATCGCACACCGGTGGCGGCGCCGGGAAACCCACCGGGTGAGCACGTCTGCGGAAGACAACGGTACCTCCGCTCTGCCAGCGTGGACACGGCCCCTGACGCGCCGCTGATCACGGACGTCGGTGGGTCGCCCCTGACCACCGACAGCTGGAGCGTGACGCCATCAGACTCGACGACGCCGGCGACCCGGCCGGCCGTACGACCACAGGGGGGATCGGCGTCCGTCGCGGCGTCGGTGCGGACGGCCACCGGTGGCCATGGTCCGGCTAGTCCTGCGCCGCCTGGCCTGGACCGGGCCACTGCTGTTCGTCGTGTCGGTCCTGTGCTTCCTGCTGATCTCGCTGGTGCCCGGTGACCCGGCCCGCACGGTGCTCGGCCCGCTGGCCCCGCCCGAGCAGGTCGAGGCCCTGCACCGGCAGATGGGGCTGGACCGTCCGCTGACCGTGCAGTACCTCAGCTGGCTGGCCGACGCCGTGCACGGCGACCTCGGCCGGTCGGTGAGCACCGGCACGGCGGTCGGCCCGCTGATCGCCAGCCGGTTGGCCCCGACGCTGTCGCTCATCCTGCTGGCCACGCTGACCGTCGGCGTGGTCGGCACCGCCCTCGGCGTGCTCAGCGCCGTCCGGGGTGGACCGCTCGGGCGGCTGGTCGACGTGGCCTCGGTGGTGGGTCTCGCCGTACCCGGATTCTGGCTGGCCCTGGTGCTGATCACCTGGTTGGCGGTGCGGTGGCGGCTCTTCCCGGCCACCGGCTACGTCCCGTTCGGGGAGTCCCCGGCGCAGTGGCTGCGGTCGCTGGCGTTGCCGGTGGCCGCGACGTCGCTGGCGGCGGTCACCGCCGTGGCCAAACAGACCCGCGACTCCATGCTGGACGTGCTGAGCCGCGACTTCGTCCGGGTGATGCAGGCCAACGGGCTGTCCACCCGGTCGATCGTCTACCGGCACGCGTTGCGCACCGCGGCGGTGCCGGTGGTCGCGCTGCTCGGGGTGATCTCCGCCAGCCTGCTCGGCGCGACCGTGCTGATCGAGAACATCTTCGGCCTGCCCGGCCTGGGCTCCGGGGCCGCGCTCGCCGCCGCCCAGCACGACATTCCGGTGCTCCAGGCGGCGGTGGTCTGCTACACCCTGGTCGTCGTGGTGATCGGCCTGCTCGCCGACCTGGCCCAGGCGTGGCTGGACCCCCGGGTGGGGGCCCGGTGAGCCGGCCGGCGGCGCGGTTGCTGCGTCGGCCGCTGGTGCTGCTCGCCGTGCTGTGGCTGCTGCTGGTGCTGGCGTGCGCCCTGCACCCCGAGCTGGTCACCGGCCGGGACCCGGTCGACCAGGACCTGCCGGCCGCCCTGACCGGACCGTCGGCCGCGCACCCGCTGGGCACCGACCGGCTCGGTCAGGACCTGCTCAGCCGGCTCGCGTACGGCGCGGCCGGCACCCTGTGGGGGGTGCTGGTGGCGGTGCTGACGGCCACCGTGGTCGGGGTGGGTCTGGGCCTGCTCGGCGGCTACCTCGGCGGGCTGGTCGACGCGCTGGTCGGCCGGCTGGCCGACCTGCTGTTCTCGTTGCCGGCCATCGTGATCCTGCTGGTGGTGGTGGCCGTCTTCCCGGGCGACGTCACGATCGCCATGCTGACCTTCGGGCTGCTGCTCTCCTCCGGGCTGATCCGGGTGGTCCGCGCCGCCACCCGGTCCACCCGGGAGGAGCTGTTCATCGCGGCGGCCCGGCTGGCCGGGCTCTCCACGCCGCAGATCCTGCGCCGGCACGTGCTGCCCCGGCTACGCGGACTGGTCATCGTGCAGGCGTCCCTGGTCGCGGCCGTCGCCCTGGTGATGCAGGCGAGCCTGGCGTTCCTCGGGTTCGGGCCGCCACCGCCGGAGCCGAGCTGGGGCGGCATGATCGACGAGGCGCGGATGGTCATCGTCCGGCACCCGTGGGCCCTGGTCCCGCCGGGGTTGGCGGTCGCGTTGACCGTGCTCTCCCTCGTGCTGCTCGGCGACGCCGCCCGCGACGGCACGACCGCCGCCTGGTCGACGACGAAACTGGCCCGTCGACGGCGCTCCGGTCGGGCCGGCCGCCACCGGACCGCCTCCGCGCCGGCCGCGTCCACGGCCATCCCGGCGCGCCCCGCCCCCGACGCCCTGCTGTCGGTGCGCGGGTTGTCGGTCCGGCTCCCGGGCCGTCCCGGCGGGGCCACCCCGGACGCCACCACCGTGGTCAGTGACGTCGACCTCGACATCGCCCCCGGGGAGATCGTCGGACTGGTCGGCGAGTCGGGCTGCGGCAAGACGGTCACCGCGCTGAGCATCCTCGGGCTGCCGCCGGGCGACGGCAGGGTCACCGGCAGCTGCCACTTCGCCGGCCTCGACCTGGTGCGGGCCACCGACCGGCAGTGGCGCACCGTCCGGGGCCGACGGATCGGGTACGTCGCCCAGGACCCGATGGTCAGCCTGGACCCGACCCTGCGCGTCGGTACCCAGCTCGGCGAGGCGGTCCGGCGGCACACCGGCGTGGGCCGACCGGCGGCCCGCGCCCGGGTGGTGGCGTTGCTGCGCGACGTCGGCCTGCCTGATCCGGATAGCACCGCGCGTCGGTATCCGCACCAGTTGTCAGGGGGAATGGCCCAGCGGGTGGCGATCGCCTTCGCCCTGGCCGGCGACCCGGACCTGCTGATCGCCGACGAGCCGACCACCGCGCTGGACGTCACCCGGCAGGCCGAGATCCTGGCCCTGCTGGCTCGGACCAGCCGGGAACGTCGGCTCGCCGTGCTGCTGGTGACCCACGACCTGGGGGTGGTGGCGGCGCTCTGCGACCGGGCGGTGGTGATGTACGCCGGTCAGGTCGTCGAGTCCTGCCCGGTGACCGAGCTGTTCGACCGCCCCCGGCACCCGTACACCCGGGGGCTGCTGGCAGCCGATCCGCACCGGGTGTCCGGGGCGGGCCGGCTGCCCACCATCGCCGGCACGGTGCCGGCACCCGGGGACTGGCCGACGGGGTGCCGGTTCGCGCCGCGCTGCCCGCTGGCCGTCGAGCCCTGCCGGCGGGCCCCGGTGCCGCTGGACCGGACCGGCCCGGCACACGCCGTGCGCTGCGTACGGCCGAACGAGAGCCGGGTGGCGGCATGACCGGGCGGCTGTTGCTGGCGGTGGACGACCTGGTGGTCGACCTCGGACGCCGACGGTCGGCGACCCGGGTGGTGGACGGGGTGAGCCTGACCGTGGCCGCCGGTGAGACGGTCGGCCTAGTCGGCGAGTCCGGCTCGGGCAAGTCGACGATCGCCCGCGCGATCCTGGGCCTGACCCCGGTGACCGACGGCCGGATCGGCCTCGACGGGGTGGACGTCACGCACGCCGGCCGGCGGCAGCGGCGGGCACTCAGCGGCGACGTGCAACTGGTGTTCCAGGATCCGTACAGCTCGCTGAACCCGGCCCGCCGGATCGGCGACTGCCTGGTCGAGCCGCTGCTCAACCGGCGGGGTCTGGACGCGGCCCGGCGGCGGGCGCTGGTCGTCGAGGCGCTGCGCCGGGTGGGCCTGCCGGCGGAGGCGGCGCACCGCTACCCCGGCCAGTTCTCCGGCGGGCAGCGGCAGCGCATCGCCCTGGCGCGGGCGCTGGTCGGCACCCCCCGCCTGCTGGTCACCGACGAGCCGGTGTCCGCGTTGGACCTGTCCGTCCGGGCGCAGATCATCAACCTGCTCGCCGACCTCCAGGCCGACCTCGGGTTCGGGCACCTGTTCATCGCCCACGACCTGGCGGTGGTGCGGCACCTGTCGCACCGGATCGTGGTGCTCTACCGGGGGCAGGTGGTCGAGTCCGGTCCCGCCGAGGCGGTGTACCGGCGGCCCGTGCACCCGTACACCCGGGCCCTGCTGGCCGCCGCGCCGGTGCCGGACCCCGGCCCGGCCCGCGCCGCGCTCGCCGCCGTCGGCCGGCAGCAGCCGGACGGCCCGACGCCCGGCTCCGGGGCGGGCGGGGACGGCGGCTGCCGGTTCGCGGCCCGCTGCCCGTACCGGATCGACGCCTGCACCCGGCAGCGCCCGCCGCTGGTGCCGACGGCCACCGGCGCGCTGAGCACCTGCCTGCGGCACGCCGACCTGGGGTCGGCGGCCCGCGCCGCACCGGCGACCCCGGCGGGCGCCTCGCCGCCGCCCTGACCTCACCCGCACCGTCCGCACCTGCAACCCCTCGACACCGGCATCGCCGGGAAAGGATGGCCATGTTCGCGCATCGTCCGCGCCGGAGCGTCCACCAGGTACGGCTCCTGGTCGCCGCCGCGCTGCTCACGGTCGGCTCGCTGACCGCCTGTTCCGGCACCGCCGAGGAGGGGGGCGGCGGCGACGACGCCGTCCTGACCATGGCGGTGGCGGCCCCGCCGACGCTCGACCCGTACAAGGCCAACATCGACCTGAACAACATTCCGACGGTGGCGCTGGCGTACGCCCCGTTGATCCGGATGAACGCCGACCGGACGTTCACCGGCGAGCTGGCCGAGTCGTTCGGCTACGTCGACCGGCAGAACAAGGTCTTCCAGCTCAAGCTGCGGCCGGGGCTGACCTTCGCCGACGGCACCCCGCTGGACGCCCCGGCGGTCGTCAAGTCGCTGGAGTACATGCGGACGGTCAGCCCGAAGGCGAAGACCTGGGCGGCCACCATCGCCAGCATCACCGCGCCCGACGCGGCCACGGTGGTGGTCACCAACAGCAGCCCGAACCCGGTGATGCGGCAGCTGTTCAGCCAGGCGATCCTGTCCGGCTCGGTGGTCTCCCCCGCCGGGCTGACCGAGCCGGGCCAGCTCGCCCAGCGCACCTTCGGGGCCGGCCCCTACCAGCTCGACCCGGCCGGCACCGTGGCCGGTGACCACTACACCTACCTGCCCAACCCCCGATACTGGAACAGGGAGGGGCAGCACTGGAAGAAGGTCGTGGTGCGGGTACTGCCGGACGCGAACGCCACCGTGCAGGCCATCCAGGCGGGCCAGATCGACTACGCCGCGCTCAACGCCGACGCCGGGCCGGCGGTCGCCGCGGCCGGGCTCAAGCACATCACGGCCAGCGTGGCGGTGCTCGGCATGGTGCTCGCCGACCGCGACGGCACGGTCGCCGCGCCACTGCGCGACGTGCGGGTCCGCCAGGCGTTGAACCACGCCATCGACCGGGCCACGATCGCCAAGACGATCTTCGGCGAGTTCGCCCACCCGACCAGCCAGATCGCCGCCCCCGGCTTCGACGGCTACCAGGCGGCCCTGGACGACCGCTACCCGTACGACCCGGACCGGGCGAAGGCGCTGCTCACCGAGGCCGGTTACCCGAACGGCTTCACCGTCAAGGCCGAGGCGCACACCCCCGGCATCGCCGCCGTGGCGCAGGTGGTGGCCGGGCAGTGGAAGAAGATCGGGGTGACCGTGGAGCTGACCACCGACACCCAGGTGCCGCAGTGGCTGGAGCACGTGATGTCCCGCAAGTTCCCGGTCACCGCGTTCGGCTACGGCAACCTGCCGACGTACCTGTCCTCGCTGGACTTCATGCGGCCGGTGGCCAACCCGTTCAACCCGTACGCCACGGACGACACGCAACTGCGCCAGGCGCTGGACCGGGCGATCGCCGAGCCGGACCCGGCCACCCAGGCGGGGCTGTTCCAGCAGGCGGTGGCCCGGCTGACCGACCTGGCCTGGTTCGCGCCCGTGGTCCGGATGGACGGCATCGCCGTGACCGGCTCCCGGGTCGCCCCGCTCGAGGCGGCGGCGGACAACGGCCTGCCGAGCGTGGTGACGGTCCGCCCCGCCACCTGACGGGCGGGACGGCCAGACGGCACGCACGGAGGTGTCTGCCTCCCTCGCCTCTGCCACGATCTATTGGTAATAGGCAGTACCGCTATTGGTAACAGTCAGTGCCGGTATCCGTCGCCGCGCAGTCCGGCGGCGCCCATAGCCGTCGGAGCCGCAGATGCGCGTGCTGATCACCAGCGCACCGATGCACGGTCATCTCTTCCCGCTCGTGCCGCTCGCCTGGGCGTTGCGGGCGGCGGGGCACGAGGTGCTGGTCGCGTGCACCGAGCATTTCGTGCCGACCGTGACCCAGGCGGGTCTGCCGGCGGTCTCCAGCGGGCCGGGGATGGACATCCGTGACCTGATGCGGCCCGACGCGCCGCACGGCATCGAGGACGACCCCTACGGACACGGCGAGGTCTTCGCGACAATGGCGTCGCGGAACCTCGCCGGCACCCTGGCCACCGTCCGCTCCTGGCGACCGGACCTGGTGCTCGCCGAGCGCTCCGAGTACGCCGGCCCGGTGGCCGCCCGCGCCGAGGGCGTCCCGTACGTCGAACTGCACTGGGGGGTCGCGGAGCTGGTCGAGTACCGGGCCGCCGCCGAGACGGTGCTCCGGGGCGACCTGCACCGGCTCGGGTTGACCCGGCTGCCCCGGGCCGACCTGGTGCTCGATCCGTGGCCGCCGAGCCTGCGGCTGCCGCACGCGCGGGCGCACCTCGGGCTGCGGCCGGTGCCGTACAACGGTGCCGCCCGGGTGCCGGAGTGGCTGCTCGACCCGTCGTCGCGGCCCCGGATCGGGCTCACGATGGGGACCGTCCTGCCGCACCTGACCGGCGGTGGGATGGGTGGCCTGCTCACCGGGCTGGTCGAGGAGCTGGCCACCCTCGACGCCGAGTTGGTCCTCGCGATCGACGACGAGGCCGCCCGGGAGTTGCCGCCGCTGCCGTCGGCGGTCCGCCACGCCGGCCGGATTCCGCTGTCGGAGCTGGTGGCGACCTGCCGGTTGCTGATCCACCACGGCGGGCAGGGTTCCGCCCTGACCGCGCTGGCCGCGGGCTGCCCGCAGATCGTGCTGCCCAAGTTCGACGACGCGTTGGAGAACGCGGAGGCGATCGCCGCCGCCGGCGTGGGGCTCGCCCTCCGGCTGGACGCGGCGACCCCGCGCGGGGTGGCCGACGCGGCCGGCCTGGTCCTGGGCCAGCCCCGGTTCGCGGTCGCGGCCGGGACGGTGGCGCAGGAGGTCGCGGCGCAGCCGTCTCCCGCCGAGACCGTTCGGGCGTTGGAGCGGCTGGTCCGGCGGGACACCGCCGACGCCACCCCGGTCGGCGGGTCGGCCGCCCGGTGGCGGCGGTGAGGACCCCCCGCCATCACGGGTCCCCGGCGGTCGCGGGCCCGGACCGCACCCGGTCCGGCCCGGCCACCGGCACGCACACCTGTCGCGATCATGAGGAGGAATCGGGGCATGAGTGACCGTAGAGCGCTGCTGCTCGACGAGGTCCGCAAGTTCCACCAGGACGTGCAGCCCAACCAGCCCTTCATCCCGGGGGTGACCGAGATCTGGCCCTCCGGGGCGCTGCTCGACGCCGAGGACCGGGTGGCGCTGGTGGAGGCCGCGCTGGACATGCGGATCGCGGCCGGCCCGCTGGCCCGCAAGTTCGAGTCGGAGTTCGCCCGCAAGCTGCGCCGCCGCAAGGCCCACCTGACCAACTCCGGCTCGTCGGCGAACCTGCTGGCGGTCAGCGCGCTCACCTCGGACCTGCTGGAGGACCGGCAGTTGCGCCCCGGCGACGAGGTGGTCACGGTGGCGGCCGGGTTCCCCACCACGGTCAACCCGATCCTGCAGAACGGGCTGGTGCCGGTCTTCGTCGACATCGACCTGGGCACCTACAACACCTCGGTGGATCGGGTCGCCGCGGCGATCGGCCCGAAGACCCGGGCCATCATCCTGGCCCACACGCTGGGCAACCCGTACCCGGCGCGGGAGATGGCCGAGCTGGCCGACGCGCACGACCTGTTCTTCGTGGAGGACAACTGCGACGCGGTGGGCTCCACGTACGACGGTGAGCTGACCGGCACGTTCGGCGACCTGTCCACGGTCAGCTTCTATCCCGCCCACCACCTGACCATGGGTGAGGGGGGCTGTGTGCTCACCTCGAACCTGGCGCTGGCCCGGATCGTGGAGTCGCTGCGCGACTGGGGTCGGGACTGCTGGTGCCCGCCGGGTGAGTCGAACACCTGCCTGAAGCGGTTCAAGTACCAGCTCGGCACGCTCCCCCAAGGCTACGACCACAAGTACATCTACTCGCACGTCGGCTACAACCTGAAGGCCACCGACCTGCAGGCCGCGCTGGGGCTGACCCAGCTGGCCAAGCTGGACGAGTTCACCGCGCTGCGTCGGCGCAACTGGCGTCGGTTGCGCGAACGGCTCGACGGGGTGCCGCACCTGCTGCTGCCCGAGGCCACCCCGAACAGCGAGCCGAGCTGGTTCGGATTCGTCGTCACCGTCGACCCGGACGCGCCGTTCAGCCGTTCGGAGCTGGTGGCGTTCCTGGAGGACCGACGGATCGGCACCCGGCAGCTGTTCGCCGGCAACCTGACCCGGCATCCGGCGTACCTGAACCAGCGCTACCGGGTGGTCGGCGATCTCACCAACAGCGACGTCGTCACCGAGCAGACGCTCTGGGTCGGCGTCTATCCGGCGCTCACCGATGAGATGATCGACTATGTCGGAACGTCGATCTTGGAGTTCGTCGCCGAGCGGGGGTGAGAGGCGGAGAAAACACCCGACGACGAGAAGGCGAATTCCCTTTCGTCGGCCCCTCCGGCCGTCCGACCCGATGCCACCACACCCACCGGAGAAAACGACGCGACACCCGGCCGCCGCGCCGCCCTACCCGCACTGAGCTGCGGTTCTGTATTGTGTCGAAGCGGCGATGCCGGTTTCGACCTACTGGTGGGACAATCATCTCCGACCTTGGAGGTGCGGTGAAGTATCTGATCCTGATCAGCCACAACGAACAGGCTCGTGACGCGTGGCAGGGCATGTCCGACGCCGAACGGCAGTTGGGCGTCAAGGCGCACGCCGCCCTCGTCGACGAGTTGACCGCGACCGGTGAACTCATCGTCTCCGAGGCGTTGGCCGACCCGTCCACCGCCCGACGGGTCCGGGTCGAGCGCGGCCGTACGACCGCCACCGACGGCCCCTTCCCCGAGGTGAAGGAGTACCTCGCGGGCTTCTACCTGGTGGAGTGCGACAGCATCGAGCAGGCGGTGGCGCACGCGGCCCGGGTTCCCGAGGCGCAGCTCGGCCTGGTCGAGGTGCGCCCGGTCCTCGACGCCGCCCGGGCGGGCGCGTGACCGTTACCACGGAGGTCGAGGACCTGCTGCGCGAACACGCGCCGCAGGTGCTCTCCACCCTGGTACGCCTGCACGGCGGCTTCGACACCTGCGAGGACGCCGTCCAGGAGGCGCTGCTCGCGGCGGCGGTGCAGTGGCCCGAGGAGGGGCTGCCGGCCAACCCCCGGGGCTGGCTGACCACGGTGGCGTCCCGCCGGTGGACGGAACTGTGGCGCAACGACGCCGCCCGCCGTCGCCGGGAACGGGCGGTGGCGGCCCTGACCGGCCCGGAGCCCGGCCCGGTCTCCGCGGTCGACGACACGCTGACCCTGCTGATGCTCTGCTGCCACCCGGCACTGACCCGGGCCTCCCAGGTGGCGCTCACCCTGCGGGCGGTCGGTGGGCTGAGCACCGCCGAGATCGCCCGGGCCTTCCTGGTGCCGGAGTCCACAGTCGCGCAGCGGATCAGCCGGGCCAAGCAGCGCATCCGAGCCAGTGGCATCGAGTTCCGGATGCCCGCCCCCGAGGAACGCCCGGCGCGGGTGGCCGCCGTGATGGAGGTCCTCTACCTGATCTTCAACGAGGGCTACACGGCCAGCTCGGGGCCGGCGCTCAACCGGATCGAGCTGACCGCCGAGGCGATCCGGCTGACCCGGCAGCTGCACGAGCACCTGCCCGACGACCCGGAGGTCACCGGGCTGCTGGCGCTGATGCTGCTCACCGACGCCCGCCGGCCGGCCCGCACGGCGCCCGACGGGGCGCTGATCCCGCTGGCCGAGCAGGACCGGTCCCGGTGGGACGGGCGGGCGATCGCCGAGGGGGTCGCCCTGATCACCCGGACCCTGGCCAGCGCGCCTGTCGGCCCGTACCAGGTGCAGGCGGCGATCGCCGCGGTGCACGACGAGGCGACCCGGGCCGAGGACACCGACTGGCCGCAGATCCTCGGCCTCTACAACCTGCTGCGCCGCATCGCGCCCGGCCCGATGGTCGCGCTCAACCGGATCGTGGCGGTCGCCATGGTGGACGGCCCGCGGGCCGCGCTCGCCGAGCTGACCGCCGCCGAGGCCGACCCGGTGCTCGCCGGCAACCACCGGGTGCACGTGGTCCGGGCGCACCTGCTCGACCTGCTCGGCGACCGGGACGAGGCCCGGCGCTACTACCTGCTGGCCGCCCGTTCCACCCTCAGCGTTCCGGAGCAACGTTTCCTGCGGTTGCGCGCCACCCAGCGGCCCTGATCGGTCGACAAACAGCGGGGGGCACCGCGTCACGGCGCGCCGAAATCGACGTGGGACAACGACGAATCAGCCGGAAAGGCCGAAAGGCCGATGCCGGCAACCGAAAGATGAAACAATTTTGCCGCAAGTGCGGATGACCATGATTGTCTATGCTTTATAGCCTCCAGGTAGCGGTCGACGGCAACTCCCTCGGTGCCGTTCGGCCGGTCGGGCCGGAACGCGCACCACGATGTCCGGAACGGCCGGCGCCGCCCATTCCCGACGCCCGACGAACGCGCGGAATCGGGACGGACCCGAGACCGCGGGTAGTGGAGAGCAGAGCATGGCCATCCCCTCGACCCCTGTCCCCGGCGCCGCCACGAGCGCCACCGAACGACTGCACGCCCTCGACGCGGTACGCGCCGGAGCCCTGCTCCTCGGCGTCGTGCTGCACACGACGCTGTCCTTCCTGGAGCCCCGCACCTGGGTCGTGGGGGACGTGTCGACGAGCCCGGTGATGAACGGCACCTACTTCGTCATCCACGTGTTCCGGATGACGCTGTTCTTCCTGATCGCCGGCTTCTTCGCCCGGCTGGTGCTGCACCGGCGCGGCACCGGCGGCTTCGTCCGCAACCGGGCGGTACGCATCCTCGCGCCACTGCTGATCTTCTGGCCGCTGGTGATGGCCTCCACGGTGGTGGCGATCATCATCGCGGCGAACCTGGCCGGCGAGGAGGTCCCGGGGGCCACCCCGATGACCCCGAGCACGTTCCCGCTGACCCACCTGTGGTTCCTCTACTGGCTGCTGGTGCTCTACGTGCTGGCGCTGGCCGTCCGGGCGGTGGTCAACCTGGTCGACGCCGACGGCACCCGACGCGCCCGGCTCGTCGACCCGATCGTGCGGACCGTCGTCGCCCGGGACCTCACCCCGCTGGTCGTCGGCGCCCCGCTGTGCGTCGCCTTCCTGCTCAAGCAGGACTGGCTGCTCTGGTACGGCGTGCCGCCGGCCGAGAACGGGCTGATCCCCAACCCGGTGGCGCTGGTCGCCTACGGGTGCGCGTTCGGTTTCGGTTGGCTGCTCCAGCGCCAGGTGGACGTGATCCGGGTGTGGGAACGGCGCTACCCGCGCAACCTGGTGGCGGCGGTCGTGCTGACCGGGATCGCGCTGGCGATGGTCGGGCTCACCCCGAACACCGAGCCCGAGGCGCTGGGCTGGCACAAGGTCGTCTACGCGGTGGTCTACACGCTCGCCGTCTGGGCCTGGACGATGGGCCTGATCGGCGCGGCGATGCGCTACCTGTCCCGGCCGAACCCGTCGATCCGGTACGTGGCCGACGCGTCGTACTGGGTCTATGTCGTCCACCTCCCGCTGGTGATGGCGTTGCAGGCGGCGGTGTCGCAGGTGGCGCTGCCGTGGTTCGTCAAGTTCCCGGCCATCCTGTTGGTCACCTACCCGGCCACCCTGCTCAGCTACCGCTACCTGGTCCGGTACACGTTCATCGGCGCCCTGCTCAACGGCCGGCGACGCCGCCGGGACGAGGAGCCGGCCACCGAGGCGGCCGTGCCGCAGGCCGCCGCCCGCTGACCTGCGCCCCCGCTCGCCGGGCCGCGCGACGTGGTGGTCGCGCGGGCCGAGTCAGCCCCGCCGGAAGGGGGATCCGGCGGGGCTGACGCCTGCCGGGGGGACGGCAGGCTTCTCCGGCCCGGACCGGGGGGACGGTCCGGGTGGCGCGGCGGGGCCGGGTGCGGCCGGCCCCGGGGTGCCGGCCGGCCCGGTGGGAGGGCCGGCCGGCACGTCCCGCACGGACCCGGGGGGGGTGGGTCAGGTCGGGACGGGAACGACGTCCGGGCTGCGGCAACGGCCCGGACGCCGACCGGTCAGCGTCCGGGCGGAGCGCTGGACCGGTCGTCGGTGGTGCTCGGGTCACCCGACGGGGTGTCCGCACCGGCCGACGGGGCGTCGGCAGGTGCCTGGGCAGCCGGCTCCGCCCAGTCGCCCTGGAGACCGATCTTGTCCAGCAGCAGGAGCACGATGACGGCGACGACCACGAGCAGCACCGCCGACACCCGGTACGACAGCACGTAGCCCTCGGTGGCCGCGACCCTCGCGTTCACCCCCTCGGCGAGCCGGTCCCCGCCGAGCCGCAGGGCCAGCGCCACCAGCACCGACAGGCCGAGCGCACCACCGACCTGCTGCATCACGTTCTGCATGGCGGAGGCGAGCCCGGTGTCCTGGGTGCCCACCTTGTAGAGCGCGGTGTTGGCGGTGCCGGGCATCGCCAGGCCGAAGAACAGGCCCAGCACCAGCATGCCGGGCAGGATGCCGCTGGCGTAGTGGGTGTCCACGGAGATCCCGCTCAGCAGCAGCAGACCGGCGGTCACGCCGAGCAGACCCACGATGATCACCGGCTTGACGCCGAACTTCGGGATCATGCCGGTGGACAGGCCGACGCCGAAGGCGATGCCCAGGCCCACCGGGATGAAGGAGAGGCCACCCTTGAGCGGCGAGTAGCCGAGCACCTGCTGCTCGAAGAGGGTGGTCAGGAAGGTGAAGCCGAAGAAGGCGCAGGAGAGGGTCAGGCCCACCAGGTAACCCACGGCGCGGGTGCGGTTGGTGAAGAAGCGCAGCGGGATCAGCGGCGCGGCGGCCCGCGACTCGATCAGCAGCATCAGCCCGATCAGCACCAGCCCGCCGAGGAGCGGCAGCAGCACCTGCGGCGACAGCCAGGACCGCTCGGCGGCCTGGAGCAGGCCGTAGACGATGGCCACCAGACCCGCGGTGGCGGTCAGCACGCCGGCGAAGTTGAACTTCTGCCCGGTGCGCTCCATCCGGGTCTCGCCGACCAGCCGGCCCACCAGGGCCAGCGCGATCACCGCGACCGGGACGTTGACGTAGAAGATCCAGCGCCAGCTCGCGTCGGCGACGATGAGCCCGCCGACGACCGGGCCGAGGGTGCCGGCCAGGCCGGACAGGCCACCCCAGATGCCGACCGCCTTGACCCGGTCGGCCGGGGCCGAGAAGAGCAGGAAGACGATGCCCAGCGCGGCCGGGGCGGCCAGCGCCTCGCCGACGCCCTGGAGGAAGCGGCTGTAGATGAGCATCTCGGGGTTCATCGCGGCCCCGGAGATGACCGAGGCGATGGCGAAGATGACCACGCCGGTGACGAAGATCCGCCGCCGGCCGAACAGGTCGGCGAGCCGGCCACCGAACAGCAGCAGACCGCCGGCCATCAGGACGTAGCCGTTGACGACCCAGGCCAGCCCCGTGCGGGACATGTCGAGCTCACCCTGGATGCGGGGCAGCGCGACGCTGACCACGGTCATGTCGATGACGAACATGAACTGGACGAAGCCGAGCAGCGCCAGCGCCTTCCACCGACGGGGATCCGGCCGGTCCGCGGACGCGTCCAGCGCCTCGTCCGAACTCGGTGTGGTACCGGTGCTCATGGTGCCCTCCTCGACATCGACGCACGTCGCATGTGCTTCTGCCTGGATGTCGAAGCTGGCTCGTTGGTTTCGACATACGGGTAAGCAAATAGTTCGAGCCTTCAGGAGGCACCCATGAAGTACCTGATCATGATCAGCCACAACCAGCAGACCCGGGACGCCTGGCAGAACATGTCCGACAGCGAGCGGGAGACGGGCTTCAAGGCGCACATGTCGCTGGTGGAGGATCTGGCCGAGTCGGGCGAGCTGATCGTCTCCGAGGCGCTCGCCGACCAGGGGCAGGCCAAGAAGGTCCTGGTCAGCGACGGCAAGGTCACCACCACCGACGGCCCGTTCCCCGAGGTCAAGGAGTACGTCGCCGGGATCTACCTGATCGAGTGCGACACCATCGAGCAGGCGGTCGGGCACGCCGCCCGGATCCCCGAGGCCAACTTCGGCCTGGTCGAGGTCCGTCCGGTGCTCGGCGCCGGTGGCCCCGACATGTGACGACCTGCACAGGCGGGCGGACCCGCGGCACCTGTCGGTGCCGCGGGTCCGTTTCTTCGTCCCACCGTCCGCCGCGCCCGGCGGGCGGCGCTCAGATGTACGGCGAGTTGGGCTCCAGCCCGCACAGCACCCGGCCGTAGAGTTCGAGGTTCGTCGACGGGACCATCAGCGCGTGCAGGTTGACCGCGTACATGTCCCGGACGACCCGCTGCATCGGGGCCTGACGCAGGATCGACGAGCCACCGCTGGCCATCCCGAGCAGATCCACCGCGGCCCGGCCGAGCTGGCAGATCGCCCCGATGTCGGCCCGGGTCCGGGCCCGTTCCTCGAGCGTCCACGGCTCACCGCTGACGCCCTTGGCGTCGACCAGACCGGTGATCCGCTCGGCGTGGAACTCGGCCTCGTCGATCTTCATGGTCGCCTCGGCGAGCTGGAGGTGGGTGACGGGGGCCTCCCGCTGCGTCGCGTAGTCGGTGTAGGTGATCTTCCGGTCGAGCCGTTCCAGGAAGAACTCCCGCGCCGCCCGGGCCAGCCCGATCACCGTGCCCGCCGAGGAGGCGTTCGCCACCCCGAGCAGCGGGTTGCGGTACATCGGCAGATCCCGGTTGAGCGCCGAGGCGCTCTGCCCCTGGAGCACGGCGGGCATCGGCACGATCCGCTCCTGCGGCACGAAGAGGTCCCGGGCCACCGTGGTGATGCTGCCCGACCCCTGCAGGCCGGCGGTGTACCAGTCGTCGACGATCTCCAGGTCGGACAGCGGCACCAGGGCCATCACCGGCCACTGGTTCACCCCGTCCGGGGCCGGGGCCATCGCGATGACCTCCTGCCAGTGGCTGTGCAGGGCGCCGCTGATGAAACTCCAGCTGCCGTTGAGCACCATGCCGCCGCCGGGCTTCGGGGTGCCGCTGGCCGACGGGCTCAACGTCCCGCAGACCCGCACGTCGGGGGTGGAGTAGACCTCGTCCTGCACCTCGTCGGGGAACATCCCGACCATCCAGCCGGGGATCGCCCACACCGACGCCGTCCAGGCCACCGAGCCGTCGCCCCGGCCCAGCTCCACCATCACCTCGTGCAGGGTACGGGTGTCCGACTCGTACCCGCCGTAGCGGCGCGGCACCCGCATCCGGAACAGGCCGGCGTCGGCCAGCGCCTCGACCGTCTCGTCGTGCAGCCGCCGGTTCTCCTCCTGCCAGCCCGCGTGCTTGCGCAGCAGCGGCACCAGCTCACTGGCGCGGCGTACCAGTTCGTCCCTCGGGGGGGCCTCGGTCGCGCTGGTCATCTCACTCCTCCTGGGCGGGTCACGGGTGCGGTCGACGGACGGGACGCCGTCCACCGCGACGATCGGGTGGCGGGCGACCGGCGGGTCACCGGGCGACCGCCTCGGCCTGCCGGGGCAGCGGCGCGACCCCGGCGATCAGGTCCGCCGCCTTCTCCGCGATGGCGATGACGGCGGCGTTCGGGTTGCCCCGGACCAGGGTGGGCATGACGCTGGCGTCGACCACCCGCAGCCCCTCCAGCCCGTTGACCCGCAGTTCCTCGTCGACCACGGCGCCCATCGCGCAGGTGCCCGCCGGGTGGAAGATCGAGTGCGCGTACTGCCGGACGTAGTGCCGCAGGTCCTCGTCGGACTCCGAGGCCGGCGGGGCGAACTGGCCCTCGGTGTACGGGGCGAGCGCCTTCTGCCGGGCGATGCGGATGCCGATCCGGGTGGCCTCGACCGCGTCGTCGAGGTCGCGCTCGTCCTGGAAGTAGTTGTGCACGATCTTCGGCTTGGCCGTCGGGTCGGCGGAGGCGAGCAGCACGTACCCCCGGCTGCGCGGGGCGATCATCGACGGGCCGTACGAGATCGAGTGGTGGGTGGGGGTGCCCAGCCCGCTGTCGGCGAACATCACCGGCGCGGCCAGGAACTCTGCGTCCGGGGCGGTCAGGTCGTCGCGGGTCCGCACGAAGCCGCCGGCCTCCGGCCCGTTGGCGGTCATCGGGCCGCGCCCCTCGGTCAGGAAACGCTCCAGGTGCTCGGGCTGGTTGGCGGCGAGCAGGCTGATCGGCTGCGAGTGGGTGTAGACCAGCGGGATCAGCGCGTGGTCCTGGAGGTTCTGCCCCACCTGCGGCTGGTCCAGCAGCACCGGCACGCCGAGCGCACCGAGCAGTTGGGCCGGACCGACCCCGGAGAGCATCAGCAGCTGCGGCGAGTTGTACGCCCCGGCGGCGAGGATGACCTCCCGGGACGCGGTGACGGTCAGCGTGTCGTCCAGCCGGGTGCCCGTCACGCCGACCGCCCGGCCGTTCTCGATCAGCACCCGGTGCACGTGGACGTTGGTCTCCACGGTCAGGTTGGGCCGGTCGAGGGCGGGGTGCAGGAACGCGGTCGCGGTGCTCTCCCGGCGGCCGTCGCGCTGGGTGAGCTGGAAGAAGCCGAAGCCCTCCTGGGCGGCGCCGTTGAAGTCGTCGTTGACCCCGTAACCGGCCTCGGTAGCCGCCTGGACGAACGCCGACGACATCGGGTTGTTGGCCCGCCCCTCGGAGACCGCCAGCGGCCCGCCGACCCCGTGGTACGTCGACGCGCCGCGCTCGTTGTCCTCGGAGCGCTTGAAGTACGGCAGCAGGTCGTCGAAGTCCCAGCCGGGCTGCCCCCAGCCGTCGAAGTCGCCGCGCGCGCCCCGGATGTAGACCATCGTGTTGATCGAGCTGGTGCCGCCCAGCACCCGACCCCGGGGCAGGTAGACCCGCCGCCGACCCAGCGCCGGCTCCTCGTGGGTGTCGTAGTCCCAGTCCAGGTGGGTGCGGAACAGGGTGCCGAAGGCCACCGGGACGTGGATGTTGTCGGCGGTGTCCCGGGGACCCGCCTCGATCAGGCACACCGTGACGTCGGGGTCCTCGGTGAGCCGGGCGGCCAGGACACACCCCGCTGATCCCGCGCCGACGATGACGTAGTCGTACACCACTGCACCCTCCAAGGTCAGGTTTCCGGTTGTCGGTCACGGGTCACCGCGCCACCGGCGGGGGCCGGGTGGTCCCCGCCGGGCGTGCCCCGAGGCCGTGGTGACCCGTGATCGGCGTCCCGTCGTCACCACGACCCCGGCAGTCGGGCGGTCGTCGTCGACCGCGCGGGTGTCAGCCCCTGATCGGGCTGCTCTGGTGCGAGACCAGCCGGAGCTGGCCGTCGGGTTGACGCAGCATCACCCAGGTGGCCCGGATGAAGTTCTCCGGCGCGATGTCGTCCTGGCCGGCCATGATGATGCCGCCCTCGGTCACCACCAGGGCGACGTCGTCGGTGAGGAAGGTGACCTCGACCGGCCAACCCTTCACCCGGGCGCCCCGCAGCGGCCCGGCGAAGCCCCGGGACATGTACGCCCGGATCTCCTCCCGGCTGGTGAGCTGCTCGTCGCGCATCAGCAGGCTGCCGTTGTCGGTGAACACGTCGGCGAACATGTCGGCGTCGTTGGCCGCCCAGGCCGCCTGGATGCGCATGGCCACCGTCAGCGCCGCCCGCTCGTCGGCGTCGGTGTACCCCCGGTAGTAGGACGGGTCCTCGGGGACACCGGCGGCGGCCAGCAGCGCGGAGGCGTCCCCCCAGGGCGCCATGGTCGTGGTCATCGGTCCGTCTTCTCCTCTCGTCGTCCAGGGCCGAGGCGACCCGTTGGTCGTCCCGGCCCTGGCCGGCCCGCTGCCCGCCCCGGCTCTGGCCGGGGCCGGGTTCAGCCGGTGATCGGGCTGCTCTGGTAGGAGGCGATCCGCCAGTCGCCGTCCCGCTTGACGACGACCCACATGATGCGGAGGTTGTCGGCCGGGGCGAGGCCGTCGGCGTCGGCGTAGACGACCCCGCCGACGCTGACCGCCAGCGCCATCGACTCCGAGACGACCTGGATCTCGCTGAACTCCAGGGTCAACCGGGAGCCCTTGTACGGGCCGGCGAACAACTCGCCGAGGTACGTCCGGATCTCGTCGCGGCTCATCAGCTGGTTGTCGCCGACGAGCATGCTGCCGTTGTCGATGAAGAGGGAGGCGAACCCCTCGGCGTCGTTGGCGTCCCACGCCGCCCGGCAGCGCAGCGGCGCGGTCAGCACCGCCCCTTCCACCCCGTTGGGGAAGTCGCCGTAGTACGAGGCCCACTGCTTGGCGCCGGCCACGAGCGACGCGCCCTCGGTGCTCATGCTGTCTCCTCCTGTCCGAGTGGTCGCGCGGTCACCAGCGCAGCGTCGCGCCGGCGCCGCGCGGGCTGTTCTGGTAGCCGGCGAGCTGCCACTGGCCGTCCCGCTTGACGACGACCCAGGTGGAGCGCACGGCCAGCTCCTCCGCGATCTCCGTCTGGCCGGCGGCGAGGATGCCACCGTGGGTACGGATCAGGGCCGCGTCGTCGGCGATGATCCGCACGTCGACCGGGCGGCCGGTGACCCCGGTGCCCTTGAACGGCCCGGCGTACGCGGCGGCCATGAACGCGCGGATCTCGTCGCGGCCCTTCTTGAACACGTCACCGGGCAGGATCATCACGCCGTCCTCGGTGAACGAATTCGCCACCCCGGCGGCGTCGTTGCGGGACCAGGCCTCCACCAGCCGCAACGGAACGGTGAGGACCTCCTTTTCCTGAGCGCTGGTGAACGACCCGTAATACGCGTCGAGCGCCTTTTCTCCGTCAATGGCCGGAGCCACCTGGGTACCAGTGGACATCGTGGTCGCTTCCTCTCCTGTGACTACTGCGGACAGCGGACACATTCACCCCCGAACGGCCCGTCCGTCCCCCCTATCCTCCGGCGGTGCGACAGCGCTGACATCTCCCCGATTGCGATGTCGAAGACCGTTTCCGAGAATCGTTTTTCCGGGGCCGGAACGGCGAAATGCCGTACCCCGGCCGGTGGTGCACCGGCCGGGGTACGGCGGGATCGCCGCGGGCGGTGGTCAGCCCACCCGCAGCGTGGCCGGGTCGTCGGCCGGGTCGTCGTCGGCCGGCTCCGCGGGGCGGAGGCTGTCGACGATGTGGTCGGCCAGGGCGGCGATGGTCGGCTTGTTCCACAGGATGTTCGGCGGCAGCTCCAGGCCGTACCGGCCCTGTAGGCGCACCCGCAGCGCTACCGTCATCACCGAGTCGACCCCCAGCTCGACCAGCGGCCGGCGCAGCTCCAGGTCCTCGGCGGCCAGGCTCAGCTCGGCGGCGGCCTGCTCCCGCACGTCGGCGGTGACCAGTTCCCGCAGTTCCTGCTCCGGGGTGTCGGCCCAGTCGACGCTGAACGTCTGGCCGGTGCCGACCTCGGTGGTCGAGCGGGTCGCGGTCAGCTCCCGCAGCATCGGCAGCCGGGGGGCGTTGGTGGTCGGCGCCAGCACCCGCAGGATCGCGTGGTACGGGCTGTGGAACCGGTCGGCGAAGGCCCAGGCCCGGAACGCCTCGGTCACCGAGATCGCGTCCAGGCCCCGCGAGTTGGCCTCCAGCATGGTCGACGAGATCGACTCGGACATGCCCACCCCGCGCCAGGACGTCCAGCCGAGGCTCGTCGTCTCGGTGTGGCCGTCGGCGTGCCGGTGCGCCGCGAGGGTGTCCAGGAACGAGTTGGCCGCCGCGTAGGTGGTCTGCCCGGTCAGCCGGGTGAACTGCCCGCAGGACGAGAACATGACGAAGAAGTCCAGCGTGCCCGGGGGGAAGAGGCGGTGCAGCACCATCGCCCCGTTCACCTTGGGCCCGAGGACGTCGTGCAGCCCCTCGCGGTCCACCTTGTCCACCATCGCGTCGCGGACCACCCCGGCGGCGTGCACGATGCCGCGTACCGCCGGCATGCCGTGCGAGGCCGGGTCGAGCGCCGCCGCGACCTCCACCGGGTCGGTGATGTCCAGCGCCAGGGTCCGGACGGTCACCCCGAGCGCCTCCAGTTCGAGCACCCCGTCGATCTGCCGGCGGGTCCGCACGTCGTGGTCGTCGTCCCACCGCGCGCGCGGCGGCAGGCCCCGGCGGCCGGCCAGCAGGATGCGCCGGGCCCCCCGGTCGGCCAGCCACCGGGCCACCATCAGCCCGAGCGCACCCAGACCACCGGTGATCAGGTACGTGTCGGTCGGGCGGCACTGCAACGCGGTGCCGTCGGCGGGCCGCTCGACCTGACCGAGCCGCTGCACCGCCACCGCCCCGCCACCGTCGACGGAGACGATGTCCTCGTCGCCGGTGAGCCGGCGCAGCACCGTGGCCACCGTGGCGGCGGGGACGTCGGCGTCGTCGGCGAGGTCGACGACCCCGCCCCACAGGTCCGGGTGCTCCCCGGCGAAGATCCGGGCGATGCCCCACAGCGGGGCGTGGGCCAGCGACCGCTCCCCCACCGCCTGCCGGACGCCCCGGGTCAGGCACCACAGCCGGGGCTGCGGCGCCGCCGGGTCGCCCCCGGCCGCCTGCGCCTCGATCAGCGCCTGGGCGCTGCGGATCAACGTCCAGCCGCACCGCTCGGCGGCCTGCTCGGCCGGCTCGTCGGCGTCACCGACACCCGGCGCGACCAGTACCGCGTCACGCGGGGTGAGACCGACCGTGGCCAGCTCGTCCGGGCCGTCCACCCGCACCGTGCGCAGCCCGGTGCCGGCCAGCGCCCCGGCCAGGTCACCGGCGGCGGCGTCGTCACCGACGACGACCACCCGGGACAGGTCGCCGGCGACGCCGTCGACGTCGAGGTCCAGCGGCCGCCAGACCACCTCGTGCACCAGCTCGCGGGGGGCGGCCACCGCGCTGTCGGTGTCCGAGATGGCGGAGAACCGCAGCCCCCGCACCTGGCAGACGACCTCACCGTGCTCGTTGGCCACCTGCACGTCGACGGTGTCCTGCGGCGACCGCGGGGAGCGCACCGAGTGGACGGTGATGTGGGCCGGTGGTTCCCCCTTGAAGACCACCGACTCGATGTGCGAGGACATCCACTGGTGCCTGGCGTACTCCGGGGTGACCAGCACCGCGCTGATGGTCAGCGCGCCGTCGATGACGTGCGCCCAGCTGGTGGCGGTCTGCGCCGGTGGCGGCACGATGACGATGTCGGCGAGCTGCTCCTCGTCGTTGCGGCGCAGCTCCACCACGTCCCAGGGGAACGCGTAGCCGCCGACGCCCATCCGGCGGAACATCTCGTCGACCCGCTGCCAGGACCACTCCTGCGGGCACCGGGCCCGCACCTCGTCGGCGTCCACCCGACCGTCGACCAGTTCGGTGCTCCAGTCGATGGTCGCCGTCGAGTGGGTGATCCACTCGTACTCCTCGTCGTCGACGACGGGGGCGCCGTCCTGCGGGGCGACCCGGGTGGCCAGCCGGGCGGTGTTCTCCGACAGCACGATCTGCACCACCCGGGGCGGTGCGACGGCCAGCGGCGTCCGCAGCACGATGTCGGCCAGCGCGGGCAGCCGGCCGTCCTCCCCGGCGGCCAGCGCGAAGCTGTTGATCAGCACGGCGGCCGGGGTGATCTCGACGTCGACCACCTCGTGGTCGAGTGGGTAGGGCCGCGAGGACATGTCCAGGTAGGTCTGCCACACCTGTCGGGGCGGCGCGCCGGAGACGGTCATCCGGCCGCCGAGCAGGCTGTGCCGCTCCGGGTCGTGGCCCCCGCCGGGGCCGGACTCCGCCCGGGCCTCCGGGAAGATCCAGTACGGCCGGTGCTGCCAGGCCACCGACGGCATCGGCAGCAGCCCCCCGGTCGGGTGCAGCCGCCCCCAGTCCACCGCCGCGCCCGCGCAGAACAGCCGGGCCAGGCCGCCCAGCAGGGCGCGGACCTCGTCGGTGTCGCGGCGCAGGCTGTGTACCACGGTGGCGTCCTCGACGCCGAGGTGGGCGAGGGTCTCGCCGATGGAGTGGGTGACCACCGGGTGGGTGGAGACCTCCAGGAAGACCCGGTACCCGTCGGCGACCGCCGCCGTCACCGCGTCGGTGAACCGCACCGGCTCGCGCAGGTTCGCCACCCAGTACGCGCCGTCGCGTGCGGCGGTCGACCGGGGATCGGTCAGCGCGGTGCTGTAGAGGGTGGTCGGGGGCGTCTGCGGCCGCAGCGCGCCGGCCGCCGCGGCGACCTCGGCCACCGCCGCGTCGACGTGTGGGCTGTGGAAGGCGATGTCGCTGTCGACCCGCCACACCGCCACCCCCTCCTCCCGCCACCGGGTCACGATCTGCTCGACGGCCTCCCGGTCGCCGGAGAGCACCGTGGACGTGGGGCTGGCCGAGATGGCGGCGACCACGCCGACCTGGCCGGCCAGCCGCTGCCGGGCCTCGTCGAAGCCGAGCCCGACCATGGCCATTCCGCCCTGGCCCTGGAGGCGTTCCAGGGCGCGTGCCCGCCGGCAGGCGAACCGGGCGGCGGCCAGCACGTCCAGGCTGCCGGCGACGGCGGCGGCGGCGATCTCCCCCACCGAGTGCCCGATCACCGCGGCCGGGGTGAGCCCCCGGGCCCGCCAGGTCTGCGCCAGGGCGACCTGGGTGGCGAAGGTCAACGCCTGCACCTCCACCCCGCTCCACGGGCCACCGGCGGTGAGCGCCTCGCGCGGCGTCCAGCCGAGTTCCTCCCGGAAGACCTCGGCCAGCGCGTCGACGGCGGCGGCGAAGACCGGCTCGTCGCGCAGCAACTGCCGGCCCATGCCCGCCCACTGCGCGCCGTGCCCGGAGAAGACCCAGACCACCGGGGCCGGGTCGGCCACCGTCCGGCCCCGGGCGGCCTGCGGGGTGGTACGGCCGTCGGCCACCTCCCGCAGCCGCTCGACGAGTTCCTCGGGCGAGGCGGCCAGCACGGCGGCCCGCTGCGGCAGGTGCGAACGGCGGTGCGCCAGGGTGTGCCCCACCGACGGCAGGGACGCCCCCGGGTGCTCGGTCAGCCAGTCGGCCGTACGCGCGGCCAGCGCCGCCACCCCGGCCTCGGACATCGCCGAGAGCGGGTACACCGACGGCCGGGAACCGACGGCCACCTCGGCCGTGCCGGTGCCGGCCGCCGCGTCGGCGGCCGTGGCCCCGGCTGCGGCGGTCGGGACGGGCGGCGCCTCCTGCAGGATGACGTGCGAGATGGAGCCGCCGACGCCGTAGCTGGACACGCCGGCCCGACGCGGACCGTCACCCGCCGGCCAGGGCGACCGCTCACCGATCAGGCGCAGCCCGGAGCCGGCCCAGTCGAAGTCCGGGTTCGGCTCGCGGTGCAGGCTCGGCGGGATCTCCGCGTGCCGCAGCGCCAACACCGCCTTGATCACACCGGCAATGCCCGACCCGGCCTCGACGTGCCCGATGTTGGGCTTCACGGAGCCGACCAGGCAGGGCGCGTCGGGGGCCCGGCCGGCGCCGAAGACCGCGGCCAGCGCCTTGGCCTCCTCCCGGTCGCCGACCGGGGTGCCGGTGCCGTGCGCCTCGACGTAGTGCACCGTCTCCGGGTCGATGCCGGCCCGCTCGTAGGCCACCCGGAGCATGTGCTCCTGGGCCGAGCCGTTGGGTGCCATCATGCCGTCGGAACGGCCGTCCTGGAACACCCCGCTGCCAGGGATCAGCGCGAGCACCTCGTCGCCGTCGCGGCGGGCGTCGGCCAGCCGCTTGAGCACGACCACGCCGGCGCCCTCACCCCGGCCGTAGCCGTCGGCGTCGGCGGCGAACGCCTTGCTGCGGCCGTCCGGGGCGGTCGCCCCGGCCGCGTCCAGGGCGACGAACAGCGTCGGGCTGGCCATGATGTTCACCCCACCGACGACGGCCAGCGGGATCTCCCCCTCGCGCAGGCTCTGGCAGGCCAGGTGCAGCGCGGTGAGCGAACCGGCGCAGGCGGTGTCCACCGCCATGCTGGGCCCGCGCAGGTCCAGGAAGTACGAGATGCGGTTGGCGATGCCGTAGTAGGTGGTGCCGTTGACCGCCCAGGCGCCGGTCCGCGGAATGTCCTCCAACAGGCGACGGCCGTAGTCGTTGGAATTGGCCGCCACGAAGACACCGGCGTCCGAACCGCGCAGCGACAACGGCGGCACGCCCGCGTTGCCGAGCGCCTCCCAGGCCAACTCCAACACGATCCGCTGCTGCGGGTCGAGGAAGTCCGCCTCCCGGGGAGAGATGCCGAAGAAGTCCGCGTCGAATCCCTCGATGTCGTCGAGGAATGAGCCCAGCCGGGTCGTCTTCCGCAGGATCGCGGTGGCCTGGGGGCTGGTCGAGGCGTACGGTTCCCACCGCTTGTCGGGCATGGCGCTCACGGCATGTCGACCACCGATGAGAAATGCCCAGAACTTCTCCAACGAGTCAAGGTCGGGGGCGAACCGGCAGCTCATACCGACAATGGCCACGGCGTCAGAAAATTCCCCATCCTGGCTCACGTCCAGGCTCCTCTCCACATCGCCGACCGCATCCGGAACACAGCCGGATGCGGTGGTCGCTGTCCTTCGGAAATGTCGCGGTGACGGTCAGGTCCGGACGCTGACCTCAACTGCGAAACATCCTGTTCCTTGGCCGATCGGGGGGCACCTTCCTGAGTGCGATCGTCCCCGGCGGTGGACGGCCCGCAGGACGGGCGGTGACCTCCGCTAATGCCGGGACGGGCAATAGCGCAATGCGGGAGAAGGAACTCGGCGGCATGCCTCCGTACGGTTTCCCCGCGAGTTCGACACACGATTTCGCGTCGCGCCGCCCGGGCTCCGACGCCGGTGCGCCGTGTCTACCGATCGGATCGGGAGGGCCCGACATGTCCGCAGAAGCGACCCGACCAACCCTCGACGGGACCGTGCCGTGGCCGCCGGAACTGGTGGCGCGGTACACCGACCGGGGCTACTGGACCGGCCGGCCGCTCGGGGCGTACCTGTACGCCGCCGCCGACGCCGACCCCACCGCCACGTGCCTGGTCGACGGCCCGGTACGCCTCACCTTCGCCGAGCTGACCGCCCGCGCCGACGGCGCCGCCGAGCGGCTTCGGGAGCTGGGGATACGTCCCGACGACCGGGTGGTGGTGCAGCTGCCCAACGGCTGGGAGTTCGTCGTGCTGACGGTGGCCTGCTTCCGGCTGGGCGCGGTCCCGGTGATGGCGCTGCCGGCGCACCGGCGGCAGGAGATCGCCGCGATCGTGGCGTTGACCGGGGCGCGGGCGCTGGTCGTACCTGACGTGTTCAAGGATTTCGACCACCAGGCGCTCGCCCACGAGGTGGCCGCCGACGCGCCGACCCTGCGGCACGTGCTGGTCGCCGGGGCGGACGTCCGCGCGGACAGTGTCGACCTGCGGCGGCTGTGCCGCCCGGCGGACGATCCGGCGGCGGCCCGGTCGACGCTCGACGCCGCCGCGCCCGCCGGTTCGGCGGTCGCCCTGTTCCTGCTCTCCGGCGGCACCACCGGGGTGCCGAAGCTGATCGCACGGACCCACGACGACTACGGCTACATGATGCGCCGCGCCGCCGAACTGTCCGGGGTGGACGCGTCGACTGTCTACCTTGCGGTGCTGCCGCTGGCGCACGGCTATCCGATGGCCGGGCCGGGCATCCTGGGCACGCTGCTGGCCGGTGGTCGGGTGGTGATCCTGCCGTCGCCCGCGCCGGAGCGGGCCTTCGAGGCGGTGCAGCGGGAACGGGCCACCTTCACCTCGCTGGTGCCCGCCGCGGTGCAACGCTGGCTGGAGTACCGGGAGAAGGACCCGGACCGGGACCTCAGCTCGCTGCGTCGGGTCCAGGTCGCCGGCTCCCGACTGGCCGACCAGGTGGCCCGGCGAGTGACGCCGGTGCTCGGCTGCGAGCTGCAGCAGGTGTACGGCATGGCGGAGGGGCTGCTCTGCCTCACCCGCCCGGACGACCCGCAGGACGCGGTGTGCCACAGCCAGGGCCGGCCGATCTGTCCCGACGACGAGCTGCGGCTGGTCGACGAGGAGGGCCGGCCGGTGCCGCCGGGCGAGCCGGGGGTGCTGCTGACCCGGGGGCCGTACACGCCGCGAGGCTACTACCGGTCGCCGGAGCTGACCGCGCGGGCGTTCACCGACGGCTGGTACAACACCGGGGACATCGTCCGGTTGCGGCCCGACGGGAACCTGGTCATCGAGGGCCGGGACAAGGACCTGATCAACCGGGGCGGCGAGAAGATCTCCGCCGAGGAGGTGGAGAACTTCGCCTACCAGCTCGACGCGGTGAGCCTCGCCGCCGCGGTCGCCATGCCGGACGCCGAGCTGGGTGAGCGGGTCTGCCTCTACGTGGTGCCGCAGCCCGGCCGGACGGTGGCCCTACAGGACGTGCGGGCGGTGATGCAGCGGGCCGGGGTGGCCGCGTTCAAGCTGCCGGAGCTGCTGGTGACCGTCGACGAGTTGCCGTTCACGGCGGTCGGCAAGGTGAACAAGAAGCAGCTACGCGCGGACGTCGGCCGGCGGCTCGCCGGTTGACCCGTCGGCCGGGCCGGTGGGGCGGCCCGGCCACCCGCCGGCCGTCGACGGGGGCGGGACGGGGGGTGACACGGGGGCGGGGGCGCACCGGATGTGCCCCCGCCCCCGTGTCCGGTCAGGGTTTCGGGATGTCGAACAGGGTGGGGATGCGCATGGCCAGCCCCCGGTCGCCCTTGGCCTTCATCCGGCCCAGCACGAACATGGTGACCGGGTTGGCGTTGCTGCTGACCAGTTTCAGGAAGTCGATGTCGCTGAGGGTCAGGGTGAGCCGGGGCTCCCGGTCCGGCCGCTGCGACAGCACGCACTCGCCGCCGGCGATGACCATCTCGTAGGTGTCCACCGTGCCCTCGCGCCGGTCGCCGACGCTCCAGTGCAGGACGGCCTCGGTGTTCCCGGCCCGGTCGGCGCGGAACAGGGTCGGCATCCGGACGAAGATGCCGTCGAGGATGGTGCGGCGGTGCGGGCCGCCCATCACCCGGCGCAGCTCGTCGACCGGGGTGGCGGTGACCAGTCGGGCGAAGTCTCGGGGTTCCATCAGGGCGGGGTCGGCATCGGCGAACATGGGTGTCCCTTTCGTCGTACGGGCAGGGAGGGGCCGGGCGGGGGTGGCGGCCGGGCGGCGGGACGCGGCGCGACCGCGACGGTGGGCCGGCGGCGACACCGGCGTGTCGGGCATCCGACCGGTGGGCCGCAGGTGCGTCGGGCGGGGCCACCTGTCCGTCGAGTATGGAGAGGTCAGCGGGGGTTGCCTACTTCGACGATGCCCGGTCGCCGTCGGCGAAAGGGCATGTATGGAGATGTCCCGGGACGGCCGGGGCCGAGATCATGGTGGGGAGGAGGTCGACGGGGGGCGCAGCACCGTGCCCGCGTGACGGTCGGCCTCCGGCCGCCGCCCCGCCGGGCCGGGGACACCGAGCTGAGGAGACCGGATGAGAGTGCTCTTCGTGCCGCACGCCAACAAGGCGCACCTGCACATCATGACGCCGTTGGCGTGGGCGCTGCGCACGGCCGGACACGACGTCCGCGTCGCCAGCCAGCCCGAGATCGCCGACGCCATCATCGCGGCCGGGTTCGTGCCGGTCGAGGTGGGTCGGACGCGCACGGAGATGCCTGCCTTCTACCCCGGGGTACGCCCCGGCGAGGCGCCACCGGTGGTGATGGCCCCCGGTGAACGCCAGGAGATGCCGTTGCAGCAGGACTTCCCCCGGGACAACCCGTTGGAGAAGCTGTCCCGGGCGTCCTGGGGTTTCGCGCTGTTCTCCACCGACGAGATGATCGCCGACCTGGTCGCGTTGATCGCCTCGTGGCGGCCCGACCTGGTGGTCTGGGACTCCATGGTGTACGCCGCGCCGGCCGCCGCCACCGTCTGCGGGGTGCCGCACGCCCGGATGATGATGGGCCCGGACGGGATCACCCAGCTGCGCCGCGCCGCCCGGGACGAGGGCGACCCGCTGCGCGACTGGCTGGACCGGGTGCTGGGCGGCTACGGCACCCGGTTCGACGAGGACGTCGCCGTCGGGCACTTCACCATCGACCCGATGCCGCCGTGGCAGTACCAGCCCGACGGGCTGCACCTGGTGCCGGTGCGGCACATCGCGGTGAACCCGCCGGCCCGGATTCCCGACTGGTTGCGCGAGGAGCAGCAGCGGCCCCGGATCTGCCTCACCCTCGGCGAGTCGCACCGCAACGGGCGCGGCACCGAGGCCCCCGCCGCCGACCTGCTGGACGCGGTGAGCGGGCTGGACGCCGAGGTGATCGCCACGTTCAACGCCAAGCAGCTCGCCACCATCCCGAAGCTGCCGGACAACGTCCGGGTGGTCGACTTCGTGCCGCTGGCGATGCTGCTGCCGAGCTGCGCGGCGATCGTGCACCACGGCGGGGCGGGCACCTTCGCCACCGCCATCGAGCAGGCCGTCCCGCAGCTGATCATTCCGGGGACGCACTGGGGGTTCCAGTGGTGGGGGCCGCTGGCCCACGCCAACGGCCTGCAACAGCAGGGCGCCGGCCGGTTCGTCGCCGACGCCGACCACCTCACCTCCGAGGCGCTCGCCGAGGATCTGGCCCGGGTGCTCAAGGACCCGTCGTTCAAGGCGAACGCCGAACGGCTGCGGACCCAGGTGGCCGGCCTGCCCACCCCGAACGACCTGGTCCCGGCGCTGCACCGGCTGGTCGACCAGTACCGGGACGTGGCCGCCGCGCGGGCCGGGCGGCCGGTGTGACCGGCCCGCTGCGGTTGACCACCGACGCCGGCACCTTCGACGCGTTGAGCGCCGGCCCCACCGACGGTCGGGGCGTGCTGCTGCTGCACGGTTTCCCGCAGGGGGCCGTCGAGTGGGAGCACCAGCTCGCGGCGCTGGGCGCGGCCGGCTACCACGCCGTCGCGCCGGACCAGCGCGGCTACTCCCCCGGGGCGCGGCCCGACGACATCGACGCGTACCGGATGGACGCGCTGGTCGGCGACGTCGTCGCGGTCGCCGGACAGCTCGGCTGGTCGCGGCTCGACCTGGTCGGGCACGACTGGGGGGCGGCGATCGGCTGGGCGGTGGCCGACCGGCACCCGGAGCTGCTGCGGACCTTCACCGCCGTGTCGGTGCCGCACCCCCGGCCGTTCGCCGACGCGCTGGCCACCGACGCCGACCAGCAGCGCCGCTCGGCGTACCTGGCGATGTTCCGGCAGCCGGGGCAGGCCGAGGGGATGCTGCTGGCCGACGACGCCGCGTTCCTGCGCCGGATGCTGGGCGCGGCGGGGCCGGCGAAGCTGGCCACGTACCTGGACCGGTTGACCGCGCCCGGCGCGTTGACCGCCGCGTTGAACTGGTACCGGGCGACCCGGCCGGAGGACGTCGAGGCGGGGCCGGTCGAGGTGCCGACGCTCTACGTCTGGGGCAGCGACGACATGGGCGTGGGCCCGGTCGCGGCGCACGGGACCGGTGCCTGGGTTAAGGCCCCGTACGAGTTCCTCACCTTCGACGGGGTGTCGCACTGGGTGCCCGAGGAGGCGCCGGACCGGCTCTCCGCGGCACTACTCGCCCATCTCGCCCGGCACCCGGGATGAGCCGGCCCGCGCCGCCCTGGCGCGTCCCGGGTCGACGCCGGGGGCCGGGTCGGCTCCGGGGCCACCTACCCACACACCGAGAGGATAAAGATGACCGTTGACAGCACATTCGCCGCCAACGCGGCGTCCACCGGGGAGACACCCGACTTCCCGATGCCCCGTACCTGTCCGTTCGCCCCCGCCCCCGAGTACGTCGGGTTGCGCGCCGAGGCGCCGGTCAGCCGGGTCCGGGTACCTGACGGGCAGCTCGCCTGGCTGGTCACCCGCTACGCCGACGTCCGGCGGTTGCTCACCGATCCCCGGGTGAGCGCCGACCGGTTCCACCCGAACCTGCCGCTGACCGAGCCGGTGACCCCGCAGACCCGGCGCAACATCGCCGCCGTGGGCCGCTCGCTGATCGGGCTCGACCAGCCGGAGCACGGCCCGCAGCGGCGGATGCTGATCGGCGACTTCACGCTGCGCCGGGCGCAGGAGATGCGCCCGCACATCCAGCGCACCGTCGACGAGTGCATCGACGCGATCCTGGCCGGGCCGAAACCGGTGGACCTGGTCGCCGCGTTGGCGCTGCCGGTCCCCGCCTCGATGATCACCAAGCTGCTCGGCATGCCGTACGAGGACCGCGACCTGATCGTCCGCAGCGCCGACGCCCAGTTGCGCCGGACGGTCTCCGCCGAGCAGCGGCAGCAGACCAGCAGCGAGCTGCGCGCCTACGTGGACCGGCTGGTCAGCGCGAAGGAGGCGGAACCGACCGACGACCTGCTCGGCCGGCTGGTGGTGCAGAACCGGCAGACCCCGTTGTTCGACCACGACATGCTCGTCGGGTTGGCGATGCTGCTGCTGGTGGCCGGCTTCGAGACCACCGCCAGCATGATCTCCCTCGGGGTGGCCGGGCTGCTGGAGAACCCCGACCAGCTCGCCGTGGTCACCGGTGACCCGACGGCGATGGGCCTGGCGGTGGAGGAGCTGTTGCGCTACTTCACGGTCGTGGACGCGCTGCCCCGGGTGGCCACCGCCGACATCGAGGTCGGCGGGGTGACGGTCCCGGCCGGCGACGGGCTGTTGCTGTCGTTCGCCTCCGCCAACTGGGACACCGACGTCTTCACCGACGCCGAGGTGTTGGACGTCCGCCGGGGCGCGCGGCACCACATGGCCTTCGGCTACGGCATCCACCAGTGCATCGGGCAGAACCTGGCGCGCGCCGAGCTGGAGATCGTGTTCCGGACCCTGTTCACGCGCATCCCCGGACTGCGGCTGGCCGAGGAACTGGACGGCCTGCCGTTCCGCAAGGAATCCAACATCTACGGCTTGGACCGGCTGCCGGTGACCTGGTGAGGGAGGTTGCGGTGAGTGGGGGCGACCTGGTGGGCGCGGACGAACCGACGACGAGGCTGGTGGTGAGCCGGGGCCTGTGCATCGGTGCCGGGCAGTGCGTGCTGTCCACCCCGGAACTGTTCGACCAGAGCGAGGACGGCCGGGTGCTGCTGCGCCGGCAACCGGACGACGCCGAGCAGGCGCGGGTCGCGGTGGACCTCTGCCCGTCGGGTGCGCTGCGGCTGACCACCGGGCGTCGGTCCCGCGACGGCGGCGACCCGGGAGCACCGGCGAAGGGGTGGGGCTGATGACGACCGGCACCGGTAACCGGATCGCCGTGGTGACCGGCGGGGGGCGGGGCATCGGGCAGGCGATCTGTCAGGGTCTGGCCCGCCGGGGCATGGACGTGGTGGCGGTGGACCTGGTCGACCCGATCGAGACGGTGGCGCTGGTGGAGGGCGAGGGGCGCAAGGCCCTCGGTGTCACCGGGGACGTCGCGGACCCCGACGACGTGGCCCGGATCGGCGCGGAGATCACCGCCGGGATGGGCGGCTGCCACGTCCTGGTCAACAACGCCGGCATCTACCCGGCCAAGAACATCTTCAAGCTGGAGTACGAGGCGTGGCGGCGGGTGCTGGCGGTCAACCTCGACTCGCAGTTCCTGATGACCAAGGCGGTGCTGCACCACATGTGCGAGGCGCGGTGGGGGCGGATCGTCAACCTCACCTCCAACTCGGTCGGGCTGGCCCTGCCCGGGTTCACCCACTACATGGCCAGCAAGATGGGGGTGATCGGGTTCACCCGGGCGCTCGCCAGCGACGTCGCCTCGTACGGCATCACGGTCAACGCGGTCGGGCCGACCCTGTCGCGTACCCCGGGGCTGGCGGAGAGTCCGATGGCCGGGGCGGCGCAGGAGCACGTGGCGGCGATGCAGGCCATCAAGCGGCCCGGCGAGGCGCAGGACGTGGTCGGCACGGTGGCCTTCCTGGCCAGCGACGACGCCGCGTTCGTCACCGGGCAGACGATCATGGCTGACGGTGGCCTGGTCCGGTTGTGACACGTCCCCGACCGTCCGGGCAGTCCTGTCGCTTCCGTGATGTCGATCCGATTCGAGAAGTGCCCGCGGGCGCGGGCGTGCGGGGGTCGCCGACTCCCCGCACGCCGGCCCGGTGCGGCAGATGGGCCAGCAGTACCCGGTCGCAGTACCCGATGACCGTCCGGGCACCCGACCCCGACGACGCCGAGGACCGGCAGGTGGGCGACACCGCCGTCCAGGTGGTCCACCGCGTGCTCGCCGGCTACCGGCTGCTGCGCTGACCCCCGCCGCCCGCACCGCACCCGCGCTCACCCAGTGTCACCCGACCGACGACACGCTGCGTCGACCTGCGCGACGGTGTCCCCGTCGTCCGCGAGGATGGCCGACGGGAGGCGGGCGTCCCCGCCGACGCCCGCCGGCCGGGCAGCCCGCACACACGGGCGTCGCGGGGTGCGGCGTCCCCCCGAGGGGAGCAAGGGTGACACTGTCGGACAGGCTCGCGCCGGAGGCCGGTCGGCTCCGGCTCGGCGACGAGCTGAGCGTCAACCGGTTGGGCTTCGGCACCATGCAACTGCCCGGCCCCGGCTCCTTCGGCCCCCCGGACGACCACGCGGGCGCGCTGGCGGTGCTGCGCCGGGCGGTCGAGCTGGGGGTCAACTACCTCGACACCAGCGACTTCTACGGCCCGCACGTGGCCAACGACCTGATCCGCGAGGCCCTGCACCCGTACCCCGACGACCTGGTGATCGGCACCAAGATCGGGGTGGTGCGCGACAGGTGGGGCGACTTCGTGCCCGCCGGGGCGCCCGACCAACTGCGCCGGCAGGTGGAGGAGAACCTGCGCCGGCTGGGTCGGGACCGGTTGGAGCTGGTCTACCTGCGCGTCGGCGGGGACGGGCTGCTGCGTCCGGGCGACGTCCGGTTCTCCGAGTCGTTCGCGATGATGGTGCGGCTACGCGACGAGGGCCTGATCGGCGGCGTCGGGCTCAGCGGCGTCACCGTCAAGCAGCTCGACCAGGCGCGGTCGGCGATCCCGATCGCGGCCGTGCAGAACCGGTTCCACCTGCTCGACCGGGAGTGCCACGACGTGCTGCGGCGGTGCGCCGAGGAGGAGATCGCCTTCGTGCCGTACTTCCCGCTGGGGGCGGGGCTGCTCGGTGCGCGGCACGGCCGGCCGCCGCTGCCGTTCGGGCCCGACTTCAGCGCCGCGCAACGGCGTACCGTCGACGGGGTCGCCGACGGGCACGGCGCGACCCGCGCGCAGGTCGCCATCGCCTGGCTGCTGGCCTACTCGCCGACGGTGCTGGTCATTCCCGGCACCAGCTCGGTGCGGCACCTGGAGGAGAACATGGCCGCCGCCCGGCTGCGGCTGACCCCGGCGGACCGGGCCGCGCTCGACGCGCTGGCCTGACCGGGACGATCCATCGCCGGGTGCCCCGCAGGGGGGTACGGGGCACCCGGCGATGGCTCAGGCGGCGCAGCCCGCGAGCGCCGGGGTGGGGGCGGGCGCACCGGGCAGGCCGAGGAACAGCCGGGTGCAGTCGATGAGGAACTGCGGGTTCTCCTCCGGAACCCAGTGGCCCGAGTCCGGTACGACGACCTGCCGCACGTCGGTGGCGACCTGCCGGTAGGAGGCGGCGACGCCGGGGCCGAAGGAGAACGCCGCGCCCATCGCCACCACCGGCAGGGTCACCGGCTTGGCCGGGGCCTGCGCCCGGTTGTCGGCGATGTCGGTGTCGAAGGCGCGGTAGTACTCGTAGCCGGCCGTCCGGTCGGCCGGGTCCCGGTAGGCGCGGTAGTAGACCTGCCGGTCGATCGTGTCGTGCTGGGACGAGAAGTCGAAGATCCGGTCCAGGTAGACCGGGACGTCGTCGTTGTCGATGAGCAGCTCGGGCGTCGGCGCCGGGGTGGCGTTGAACAGGAAGTGCCAGCTGCGGCTGTACAGGTCCTCCAGGCCGAAGCCGGACAACGCGGTTTCGATCACGATGACCCGGGACACGTCGGCCGGTTAGTCCCGCGCCCACGGGTAGGCCACCAGCGCCCCGACGTCGTGGCCGATCAGGTCGACCCGGCCGAGGCCGAGCTGCTGGGTCGCCGCGTGCAGCCGGCGGGCCGTGGTGGCCTTGTCGTACCCGCCGGGCGGAGCGGCGGAGTCACCCAGGCCGGGCAGGTCGAACGCGACGACCGTCCGGCCGGCGCGCAGGGCGGGCAGCACCGGCCGCCACGCCTGCCAGGTCTGCGGCCAGCCGTGCAGCAGCACCAGCGCCGGCCCGCTCCCACCCCGGACGTACAGCCTGGTCCCCTCGACCTCGACGAAGCCGTGCCGGAAGCCGGCGGGCAGGGCCCGGTCGGCGGTCCCGGCCGGGCCGGCCGGGCCGGCGACCGCGTTGGGCGCGGCCACCAGCAACAGCACGAGTCCGGCCACGGCGGCGACGACCCGACGCCACGGATGGCGGCGCGGCGCCTGGGCACCGGGAGAGACGGACGTTCGCGGGAAGCGGCGCACGAGGAGTCCTTTCGTCCGGGTCAGCACTGTCGGGTGACGCGGGAGCGGCGGCCGAGGCGAACCCGACCCGCCCGTACGGGACGCCGGTGGCCGGCGGGGTCGCCGACGGCCGCACCACAACGCGTCGTGCGACGACCGATGGGATTCGCGCCGTCGCACCATGTCACCATTCCCCGGCGGGTAGACCACGTCAATGGTCGATGTTGCGCACGTTCCGAGACGACAGGCCGACGTCCCTACACGTATGGTCAGGACATGGCGACCGACAGTGCCGTGGTGGTCGGCGCGAGCATCGGCGGGTTACTGGCCGCCCGCGCCCTCAGCGAAACCTACGGCCGGGTCATCCTGGTCGATCGCGATCCCCTGCCCGAGCAGGCCACCAGCCGCCGCGGGGTGCCGCAGGGCCGGCAACTGCACGTGCTGCTGGACCGGGGGCGGCAGGTGCTGGAGGACCTGCTGCCCGGGATCACCGGGGAGCTGACCGCGCTCGGCGCGCCCCTGGTGGACCTGCACGGTCAGGTGCGCTGGTACAACGACGGCCACCGGATGCGGTCGGCGGCGTCCGGGCTACGGGCGATCGGGGTGAGCCGCCCCCTGCTCGAACAGGTCGTCCGCAACCGGGTGACCGCGCTGCCGGGGGTGACCGCGCTGCCCGGACACGAGGTGACCGACCTGGTCGGCACGGCGGACCGGCGACGGGTGACCGGGGTACGGGTGCACCGCCGGGCCGACGGTCCCTCGGCCGTCCGGGAACTCCCCGCCGATCTGGTGGTCGACGCCGGGGGGCGGGGCACCCGCAGCCCGGTGTGGCTGGCCGGGCTCGGCTACCGGCCCGCCCCGCAGGAACAGGTGGACGTCGGACTCACCTACGTGACCCGGCTCTACCAGCGGGAACCGCGGCACCTCGACGGGCTGCTCGGCGTGCTCACCAACGCGGTCCCCGGCCGTACCCGGGGCGGGATCGTGGCGGTGCAGGAGCAGGGTCGGTTCGCGGTGGCCCTCAGCGGGATGTTCGGCGAGGAACCACCGCTCGACGACGCCGGCCTGCTCGCCTACGCCGAGAGCCTGCCGGCGCCGGAGATCGGCGCGCTGCTGCGGCAGGCCCGCCCGCTCGGCGCGCCGGCCCGGATGCGCTTCCCGGCCAGCGTCCGCCGCCGCTACGAGCGGCTGCGCCGCTTCCCCGCCGGATACCTGGTCTTCGGCGACGCGCTGTGCAGCTTCAACCCGATCTACGGGCAGGGCATCACGGCCGCCGCGCTACAGGCGGCGGAGCTGGCCCGGCTGCTGCCCGCCGGGCCGCACGGGCTGGCCCGGCGGTTCTTCCGGCGCGCCGCCCGGGTGATCGACATGCCGTGGTCCATCGCGGTCGGCACCGACCTGCGCTTCCCCGAGGTCTCCGGGCCCCGGTCGCTGCGGGTCCGGCTGACCAACGCCTACGTGCACCGGCTGCACGTCGCCGCCACCGCCGACCCGACGCTCGGTGCGGCGTTCCTGCGGGTGCTCAACCTGGTCGACCCGCCGCAGCGGCTGCTCGTCCCGCCGGTCGTGGCGCGGGTGCTCACCGGCGCGCGGGCGTCCCGGCCGACCGACCGGCCCGCCGAAGTCAGCACGCACGGATAAGACCGCACCGGTACGCCTCGGCATGCTGTGAGCGGGCAGCGGTCGCTGCCCGGCGGGTGCGACGCGGCGTACGGCGTCACCCGTCAGGGCCCGGAGACCCGTGGGTCGGACGCCCTGCCGGGTCGGGTCGCCGTCCGGACACCGTGGGCCCGCCCGGACCGGCAGAGACGAGGCACGATGGCCCTGCGAGAAAGCCCCGAGTCCCCCACTCCCCGCCGGCCGGTGTCGCCGACGCCGGTCGAGCTGGCCGCGCCGGCACCCACCCGGCACGGCACCGCCGCGCTGGTCAGCGCCGCCGCCGGCGTGCTGCTGGCGGTGCTCTGGTCGTTCGAGTTCGTCGACTCGGTCATCGGTGACACGGTGGCCAACAACCTGCTCGGCCACGACGCGAAGGCGACGGCGATCGGCGGCACCGGGGCGGGCCTGCTGTTCGCCTTCGTCTCCGGGTTCGCCGGCACCTTCACCGCCTGCAACATCGCGATGGTCGCCTCGGTCGGGCCGTTGAGCCAGGCGGGGGAGTCGAACCGGCTACGCCACCACCTGCGGTCGCTGCTGCGGCCGGTGGGCTGGTTGGCGCTGGGGATGGTCGCGGTCTCCGCGACGTACGGCGCGGTGGGGGTGCTGATCGGCGACGGCCTGCCGCAACTGTCCACCGACACGGTCGGCGGCATGCCGGTGCGGCTGATCCAGTCGTCGGTGGTGTTCGGGGTGATCGGCCTGGTGCTGGCCCTGCTCGGGCTCAGCGCCCTCGGGTTGGTGCCCGACGTGTTCGCCCGCCGGCCGGTGGCCCGGGTGGTGCTGATCGGGGCGCTGATCGGCGGCTTCCTGATCGGGCGGCCGTACCCGCTGTTCAACAAGCTGTTCCACTGGGCGGTGGAGACCGGCAACCCGGTGTACGGCGCGGCGGCGTTCACCCTTCAGTCGCTGGGCAACATCGTCGTGGTCACGCTGCTCTTCGTCGTCATCGTGCTGGTCACCCGGGGCGGTTTCCTGCGCTGGATGACCGATCCGGCCCGCTCGGCGCTGGTGACCGGCACCCTGCTGGTCGCCCTCGGCGTGTTCACCGTCGTCTACTGGGACCTGCGGGTGCCGTCGATCTTCGGCGTCGGCTGGTTCCCCACCATGCCCTACAACTGACCCGCTCCCTACCCCCTGCCCCTCCCCCGCGCCCGCCCGCTACCCACCCCGTTGATCAAGAGGTTTGCGTCACCGATGATCTTCCGGTTGACGCAAACCTCTTGATCACCCCTCGGGCGAGGGGGTGGGGAGGGCCGGGGGAGGTGGGGTGGGGTGGGGTCAGGGGGGTGGGGCGGCGACGCTGGAGCGGTGGACCAGGGTGGGGGCGATGGTGTGCCGCTCCGCCACCCCCGGGCCGGCCTCGATCTGCCGCAGCAGCATCGCCAGGCCGGCGCGGGCCACCGCGTCGAAGTCGGGCCGTACGGTGGTCAACGGCGGGATGAAGTACGCCGCCTCCGGCACGTCGTCGAAGCCGACCACGCTGATCTCCTCCGGCACCCGACGCCCGCGCTCGCTCAGCGCCCGCAGCACCCCCAGCGCCAGATGGTCGTTGGCCGCGAAGATCGCCGTCACCTCCGGCATCCGGGCCAGCATCTGCCCGCAGCGGTAGCCGGACGCCGCGCTCCAGTCGGCCGACAGCACCGGCGGCACCTCCGCGCCTGCCGCCCGCAGCGCCGCCCGCCAGCCCTCGACCCGCCCGGCGCTGTCGAACCAGTCCGCCGGGCCGGAGACGTGCCACACCGTGCGGTGCCCGGCGTCCAGCAGGTGTCGGGTGGCCAGCCCGGCCCCGGCCGCCTGGTCGACGGTGACCAGCGCCGCCTCCCGGGCCGGATCGCCGTCGACGGTGACCAGCGGCACGCCGTGCGGCAGGTGGTCGAGCGCCTCGTCGGCGGAGGCCACCGGGGCGATCACCACGATGCCGGCGACCCGGTGGTCGAGGTGCCGCTCCACGGCGGCGGAGATGGACCGGCGGTCGAGGGTGCTGACGCTGCCCACGCTGACGGCGAACCCGGCCGACGCGGCGGCCTGCTCCAGGGCGGCCAGCAGCGACGCCGGCCCGTACAGGGTGCTGTTCTGGGCGACCACCCCGATCAGCTGGGAGCGGCCGGTGACCAGCGCCCGCGCGGCGCGGTTCGGTCGGTAGCCCAGCTCGGCGATCGCCGCGCGGACCCGTACCCGGGTCTGTTCCCGGACGTTCGGGTGGTCGTTGAGCACCCGGGAGACCGTCTGGTGGGAGACTCCCGCGAGGCGGGCTACGTCCGTCATCGCAGGACCACGCATGGGGCCATTATCCACCGGGTCGGCCCCGCCGGACGCCGGTGTCCGCGCCACCCGGGGACCGGAAGTTCCGGTGCGACGGGCCGCCTTGCCAAGCCGGACACGGGCTGACGATACTCATGGATGTTCCTGAGCCGGACATGATCGAGCGCCGGGCAGCCTCGATCGGCAGAGTTGCATGTCCGCGATCCTCCGGAGGAACCCGTCCCATGAGACCCAGGATCAAACTGTTGGGCACCGCCCTGGTCGCCGCCGCGCTCACCGCGTTGGCCGCGATCGCCGCCCCCACCCCCGCCTCGGCGGCGACGCTGACCCAGGTGACCAACTTCGGGGCCAACCCGAGCAACCTCCAGATGTACCTGTACGTGCCGAACACCGTGGCGGCCCGGCCGGGCCTGCTGGTGGCGGTGCACTACTGCACCGGCAGCGGCCCGGCGTTCTATTCCGGCACCCAGTACGCGGCCCTGGCCGACCGGTACGGCTACATCGTGATCTACCCGTCGGTGACCCGCAGCAGCAAGTGCTTCGACGTCTCCTCCCCGCAGGCGCTGCGCCGCGACGGGGGCAGCGACCCGGTGGGCATCAAGTCGATGGTCGACTACGTCCGGTCCCGGTACGCCGTCGACCCGAACCGGATCTTCGCCACCGGCACCTCGTCCGGGGCGATGATGACCAACGTGCTGCTCGGTGACTACCCGGACGTGTTCGCGGCGGGCGCGGCCTTCGCCGGGGTGCCGTTCGGCTGCTTCGCCACCACCGACGGCTCGGAGTGGAACAGCCAGTGCGCCAACGGGCAGGTCACCAAGACCGCGCAGCAGTGGGGCGACCTGGTCCGCAACGCCTATCCGGGGTACACCGGCAAGCGGCCCCGGATGCAGTTGTGGCACGGCACCAACGACGAGACGCTGCGATACCCGAACTTCGGCGAGGAGGTCAAGCAGTGGACGAACGTCCAGGGGCTGGGCCAGACGCCGACGTACACCGACACCCCGCAGGCCGGCTACACCCGCACCCGGTACGGCGGTAGCGGCGGCACCGCGCCGGTCGAGGCGATCAGCATGCAGGGCGTCACGCACAACCTGCCGGTCGACGCCGCCCAGGCGATCCGCTTCTTCGGCCTGGACGCCCCGCCGACCACCACCCCGCCCCCCACCACGACCCCGCCGACCACCACCACCCCTCCCCCGCCCACCACCACGCCGCCCACGACCACTACGCCGCCACCCACGACGACACCGCCGGTGCCGACCACCACGCCGCCGACGCCCTTCCCGCCCACGCCCACCACGCCGGGCCCGGGGGCCGAGTGCCGGATCGCCTACACCGTGAACGCGTGGAACACCGGCCTGACCACCGAGATCACGATCACCACCCTCAGGGACACCGGGATCAACGGCTGGAGCCTGGCGTTCACCCTCCCCGCCGGGCAGACCATCACCAGCGGTTGGAACGCGACCTACTCGCCGACCAGCGGAGCGGTCACCGCCAGCAACGTCTCCTACAACGGCTCGATCCCGCCGGGCGGCTCGGTCAGCATCGGATTCCAGGCCAACCACACGGGCAACACCGCGAAACCGGCCTCCTTCACCCTCAACGGCTCGCCCTGCACGGTCGTCTGACGGTCATCCACCGGCGGTGATCACGAGCTTCGCGTCACCCCGATCGGGCTCTCGTGACGCAAACCTCTTGATCACCGCCGCTGCCCCTCCCCGTCCGGCCGGCCGGTCCGGTCGCCGCGCGGACGGGTGGGGGTGGGGTGGTTCGGTTGATGTGGGGGTGCGGGCGGATCGATAGGGTGACGGTGACGGGGGGTCGCCTGGGGTCGCGGGCCGGGGTCGCCGGCCGCGCGGGAACGGGCGGGGTGTGCAGCCCGGTGGACCAGCCGCAAGCCGACCGCGCCGTCGTCACCGCCGATCGTCCACAAGGGAGCGTCTATGCGTCTGACTCTATCGATGAAACTGGTGCGGCGTCGGTTGCCCGCGTTCGCTCTCGGCCTGGGCGCGGTCACGCTCGTCGCCACCCCCGCCGCCGCCGTGCCGGCGGGCGGCCACCCGGCGGGCCCCGCCACGGGCGTCGCCTCCGCAGCCGCCCGACCCTCGGCCGCCCGCGCGGCGGGCTGGACTCCGGTGCCGGGCACGGCGCAGGCCCGGTCCGCGCCGGCCACCGCCACCTACGGTGGTGACCTGCACGTCTTCGTGCAGGGCCCCGACGGGCAGGTGCGGGTCGACCGGTACGACACGAACAGCGACTCCTGGTCCGGTTGGTCCACCGTCCCCGGTGACGCCATGGCGACCTCGGCACCGGCGGCGGCCGTCTACGGCGGGGAACTGCACCTGTTCGTGCAGGCCGACCAGAAGGTCCGCACCAACCGGTACGCCCTGGACACCGGCACCTGGTCCGGCTGGAGCACGGTCGGTGGCACCACGTCCGCGTCGTCGGCCCCGTCCGCCACCGTCTACGGCGGCCAACTGCACCTGTTCGTCCGGGGCGCGAACGGCAAGGTCCGCACCAACCGGTACACGCTGGACACCGCCGCCTGGTCCGGCTGGGCCACCCTCGCCGGCCCGACCGGCGCCAACTCGGCACCGTCCGCCGCCATCTACGGCGGCGACCTGCACGTCTTCGTCCGGGGTACGAACGGCAACGTGCGCACCAACCGGTACGCGCTGTCCACCGGGGCCTGGTCGGGGTGGAGCGACCTGCCCGGCACCGCACGTGCCGCGTCCGCCCCGGCCGCCCTGGTCTACGGCGGCGGGCTGCACGTCTTCGTCCGCACCGGCGGCGACGACGTACGCACCGCCTGGTATCTCCAGGACTCCGGCGCGTGGTCGACGTGGAGCACCGTCGACGGCCCCGGCCAGACGATCTCCGCCCCGGCGGGAAGCGTCTACGGCGGTCTGGTGCGGCTGTTCGTCCGGGGCGAGGACGGCGAGGTCTACCAGGGCCAGCCCTGACGGTTGCCGCTACGGTGCCGCCCCGTCCACCGGTCCGGTGGGCGGGGCGGCGTCGTGTCACGGCCGGACGGCGTTGTCTAGGGTCCGCAGCATGGATGCGCAGGGGCGACGGGCGATCGTGGTGGGCAACAGCGACGGCGTCGGGCTGGCCCTCACCCGGCAACTGGTGGCGGCCGGCTGGACCGTCGCCGGGGTGTCCCGCAGCGGCAGCGACCTGACCGCCCCCGGGTACAGCCACCACGTCGCCGACGTCACCGGCGACGCCTACCGCGAGGTGCTGGCCGGGGCGGTCGACCTGCTCGGCGGGGTCGACGTGTGCGTCTACGCGGCGGGGGTCGGTGAGTTCTTCGACCTCGCCGACCTGGCGGCACAGACCAGGGCGCTGGAGGTCAACCTGATCGGCGCGGCGCGCACCGTGGAGGTGGTCGTGCCGGCGATGGTGGCCGGGGGCGGCGGTCACCTCGTGGGCCTGTCCAGCCTCGCCGACGCCGCCCCGTCGGCACAGGCCCCCGGGTACGCCGCCGCCAAGGCCGGGTTGACGTCGTACCTGGTGGGGCTGCGGGGCGCGCTGCGCCCGCACGGGGTGCGGGTGACCGTCGTACGGTTCGGGTTCGTCGACACCAAGATGGCGAAGTCGCCGGTCAAGCCGATGCTGCTCAGCGTGGAGCGGGCCGCCGACGTGGTGCGCGACTGTCTGCGTACCCGGCCGGCGGTCGTCTCCCGGCCCCGGCGGATGGCCGCGGTGGTGCGGGCGGCCGGGATCGCGGCGAGGGTGGCCGCCCGGCGGTGAGCCGTGCCGCACGGCGGCCCGGCAAGCGCCTTGAATTCGCCGGGACCGCCGTGCGATTCTTGTGCGTCGATGACGTGGCCACGCGCGGGGCCGACAGTCGTCCAAGGGCACCCGGCCGCCTGTGGGTTTCCGGGGGACGGCGACAAGTGCGACGAAACGACGTCCGCAGTCCGTCCATCCGTCCCGCCCGCCGTCCCGACGCTCCTCGTGGTGCGACGCCACCCCGACCTGCCGCGGTGCACGGTGGTGACCCCCGAAGGAACCCCGTATGAACAGAGTTTCCGCCCCACCGTCGCGCCCGTCGCGTCGCGGCCCGGGGCGCGCGACGGCGCTCGCCGCGAGCCTGCTGCTCGCCACCGGTGGGCTCGCCGTGACCGGCCCGTCGCCCGCCGACGCGGCGGCGGACCCGGTGGCCGTGACCGTCAACGCCAACGCCGGGCTGGCCACCGTGCCGGACACCGCGCTGGGCGTCAACCACGCCATCTGGGACTCCCAACTCGGCACGGCCGAGACGTCGGACCTGCTCAAGGCCGCCGGTGTGCGGATGATGCGCTACCCGGGCGGCTCGTACGCCGACATCTACCACTGGCGCGACCACACCGCGCCCGGCGGGTACGTCGCCCCGAACACCGACTTCGACACGTTCATGGCCGCCGCCCGGCGGGTCGGCGCGCAACCGATGATCATCGCCAACTACGGCACCGGGACTCCCGCCGAGGCCGCCGACTGGGTGCGCTACGCCAACGTCACCAAGGGGTACGGCGCGAAGTGGTGGACGGTCGGCAACGAGAACTACGGCAACGGCCACTACGGGTCGGCCTGGGAGGCCGACGACCACCCCGACAAGAGCGCCAGCCAGTACGCCCGGCTGGTGGTCGACTACGCCGACGCGATGAAGGCGGTCGACCCCACGATCAAGGTCGGCGCGGTGCTGACCATGCCGGGCAACTGGCCGGACGGGATCACCGCCGGCAGTGACCCGGGCCCGTGGAACCGGACCGTGCTCTCCATCGCCGGCCCGAAGATCGACTTCGTGGATGTGCACTGGTACCCGGGTGGCACCGCCGCCGAGTCGCTGGCCCGGACGGCCCACATCGACGAGGCGGCCCACCTGCTGCGCGACCAGCTCGCCCGGTACGCCGGCCCGAACGCCGCCCGGATCGGCATCAGCTTCACCGAGCTGAACGTCGGCACCGGGCAGAACACCCAGCCGGGCGCGCTGTTCCTCGCCGACGCCTACAGCGACCTGCTGGAGAACGGCGTCTTCACGGTCCAGTGGTGGAACGTGCACAACGGCATCGGCACCGTCACCGAGGTGGCCGGGCAGACCGACTACGGCGACTTCGGGCTGCTGTCCAGCGGCACCTGCACCGCCGACAACACGGTCTGCGAACCGCCGCTGAACACCCCGTTCGCGCCGTACCACGCGCTGTCGATGATGAACCTGTTCGCCCGGCCGGGTGACCAGTTCGTCCGCGCGGCCACCGACGAGCCGCTGGTCACCGCGCACGCCGTGCGGCGGGCCGACGGGGATCTCGCGGTGCTGCTGGTCAACAAGGACCCGGACAGCGCCCGCCCGGTCACCATCGACTACGCCGGTTTCACCCCGTCGGGGGCCGCGCCGACCACGTACTCGCTGACCAACGGCGCGTCCGGCGTGGTCACCGGCCAGTCCGGCAGCGCCGGCAGCCGGACGCTGCCGGCGTACTCGCTGACCACGCTGGTGCTGCGGCCCTCGTCCCCGGTCACCGCGCACCCGGCCCCGCCGGGGCAGCCGACGGCGAGCGGGGTGACCGACCGGTCGGCGACGATCTCCTGGTCGCCGGCCCCGCCGAAGGGCGCCCCGATCGCCAAGTACGAGGTGTACCGGCAGAACGGCACGGTCAGCGAGCAGCTCGGCGAGACGGCCGGCACCTCGTTCACCGTGGACAACCTCGTCCCCGGCACCCGGTACACGCTCAACGTGCTGACCCGGGACACCGCCGGGAAGGTGTCGTGGTCGTCGTCGCCTGTCACGTTCACCACCGCCGGCCCGGCCGGGAGCAGCTGCACCGTCCGGCTCACCACCGCCAGCGACTGGGGCAACGGCTGGGTCGGCAACGTCGAGATCGTCAACAACGGGGCCAACCCGGTCGACGGCTGGACGCTGACCTGGAGCTGGCCGACCGGTTGGCAGCAGGTGAGCAGCGGCTGGAGCGCCACCTGGACCCAGACCGGGCGTACCGTGACGGTCGCCGGCACCGACGACAACCGGCGGATCGCCGCCGGTGGCAGCGTCACCGCCGGTTTCGTCGGGGCCTACGGCGGCCCGAACGTCCCGCCCACCGCTTTCGTGCTCAACGGCACCCCCTGCGGCGTGGGGTGACCGGGCCGGGTGGCCGCCGGCGCAGCAGCGCTGCGTCGGCGGCCACCCGGGCGTCGGTCAGAGACCTGCCGCGTGGGCGGCGGGGGTGCCGCCGACCACCGGAAGAACGATCTTGCTGCTCTTCAGGGCGACCGTGATGTTCGCGGCGGTGGTGTCCGCCTGGCTGGAGTACTGCGGGTAGCTGGCCACGATGATCACGCCGATCCGGTGGCCCGGCTTGAACACGTAGTCCTCCGGCAGCAGCGGGAAGGTGAAGTTGTACGACTCCCCCACCACCAGCGGCACGGCGGTGCGGATCGACTGCCGGTTCTGGGCGTCCATGATGCCCTTGGTGACCAGCTCGTAGTCGGCGGTGGCGACCCGCTTGGCGGTCTGCTTGTAGCAGCCGTCGTCGGTCGGGCTGTTCAGCCCCCAGCAGTCCTCGGTGGCCAGGGTGATGATGCCCTCGCCGGAGGCCCGGTGCGCCACCCGCTCGTCGGTGCCGTAGTCGACCAGGATCGCCCCGAAGTTGGTGTCGGTCTGGTCGGCCGAGGCCCGCAGCTGCACCGTCGGCGTGCCCGAGATGTGCAGGGGCGCGGTCAGCGGCGCGGACAGGAACGCCAGCCGGTTCGGCTGCACCGTGTCCGGGTTGAGGATCATGGTGTTCTGGCTCTGGGTACGGCTGTCCTGGAACGCGCCGGTCGCCGGCTTGGCCGTCGGCACCAGCTTCAGGCCTCCGGCCCCGGTGCCGCCGGGCTGGAGGAACACCTCCGTGTCGGCCTTGCCGGGGATCGGCCAGTCGGCGTGGGTCTCCCACACGTCGGCGGCCCGCTCCAGGTCGACCCGGGGTTCGTCCATGATGCCGTTGGCGATCCCGTGCAGCCAGAAGTCGAACCACCGGTGCAGGGTGGACACCCACACCGCGCGCCGCGAGTCGAACGGGTCGACGTGCCCCTCCTGGGAGAGCCACAGCTTGCGCTGGATGTTGTTCTCCGCCAGGGCGTACCAGAACTTGCTGAAGTGGTCCGCGCGGACGTTGTCGTCGTTGAGGCCGTGGTAGAGCAGCACGCTGGCGGTCATGTTGGGGACCTTCTTGACGTAGCTGCGCTCGTTCCAGAAGGCGGTGTAGTCGCCGGTCTCGTCGCCGTCGGCGGCGGCCATCGCGTCCCGCACCGGCTTGCAGTACTCCCGCCGCTCCGGGTTGGTCACCGTGTTGGCCAGCGACGCCACGTAGCTGTTGCCCCGGGTGACCACCCCGTTGCTGCGCACGTAGTCGTAGTACTCGGTGGGGCCGCTGATCGGCACCACAGTGGTCAGCCCCTTGACGCCGGTCACCGCCGTCGCCATGGCCAGCGAGCCGTCGTACGACTTGCCGATCATGCCCGACTTGCCGTTGTGCCAGTCGGCGGTGACCACCTGGCCGGCCGCGTTACGTGCGGTGGCCCGGCCGTTGAGCCAGTTGATCGCCTGCTTGGCGCTGAGATTGTCCTGGTTGGCGTTGGTGGTGGGGCAGCCGGTGGAGTTGTTGGTGCCCACCATGTCCAGCAGGATCACCGCGTAGCCGCGCGGCACGAAGTAGTTGTCGTAGAACAGCGGCCACTTGTCGAGCAGGCCGTCGCCGTCCAGGTCGGCCTTGCACTCGGACTCGTTGCCCCGGCAGACCGTCGAGTAGTAGGGGCTGGCGTCCATGATGACCGGCACCTTGAGCCCGTTGGCGGTGGCCGCCGGTCGCATCAGGTCGAACGCGATGATGTCGCGCAGGCCGTCGTTGTCGCTGTCGAAGGTGGAGTCGATGAACAGGCGTTCCCGGATGGCGTCGGCGTAGCCGAACACCGGCTGGGTGACCCCGTCCTGGACCACGATCGCCGGTCCGTCCGACGCCGCCACCGCCCGTGGCGCCGCGCCCAGGGCGGCGAGCAGCACCGCGGACAGCACTGCCGCCCCGGCGCGAAGGGGCGTTCCCATTGCAGCCATGCAGTCTCCTTGAGTGTCCCGAGACCCGGCACGCTATGGGCCGACCGACCGGCACCACCACCTGCACCTGTAGGAACTTTGCCCACGTCGCCCCGACGACGCCGACGCGGCGGCACCCGTCCCGGCGGTGGCGGGACGCTCCGGTCAGTCCCGGTAGCCCCACTGCCGCAGCGGCTTGTCCAGCACCCGTTCCACGGCGGCGAGCTGCGCACCGCCCAACTCCTCGTGGTAGGCGGCCTGCCGCCCGGCGTGGAACCGGTAACGCCCGAAACCCTTCTCGAACGCGGGTGACCAGTCCAGGCCGAGGAAGTCGAGCATCCGGGCCACCTCGGCGCGCGGGTCGGCGAGCAGGTCCTCGTAGCGCACGTCGAGCCACTGCCCCTCGGGGTGCGCGGCGCGGGCCTCGGCGAACCGGTCCATCAGCATCTTCCAGCCCAGCGCGGCGAGCACCGGGAACGACCTGTCGTACTCCTCCCACTCCTGGCGCAGGTCGGTCGGCAGCGGCCCGAGGAACCAGTTGTCAGGCCCACGCCAGCCGTCCCACCAGCCCATCTGGAGCCAGGAGTTCGTCACCGCCCGGCCGTCGCGGACCACGTTGACCACCCGTAGCTCCGGGTAACCGGCCCGCAGGAACCCCGTCCTCGGCCAGCCCGTCACGTGGTGCAGCAGCAGCCGGCAGCCCTGCCTGGCGATCCGGGCGTCGAAGAAGGCCCGCAGCCGCCGCCGCAGGTACGGGGTGAGATCCTCGGCGGTCAGGTCCCGGCACGGCCTGGAGAAGCCGGCCACCACGTGCCGGTCCAGCAGGTGGTACGCCTCCGACGGGGCGACCCGTAGCCGGCCCTTCTCCAGCAGCCGACGGCTGTGCCGCAGCGACGTCATGCCCGCCGGGCGGGGCGCGGAACGCCGGTACAGCGGGCCGTTGAGCCGGCCGCCCAGGTTGAGCCGGGACAGCTTGTCGTCGACCCCGGAGACGAACCCGACCCCGGGGTGCCGGGACAACAGCTCCTGCACCAGGGTCGACCCGCACCGCCCGGTGCCCACCACCACCGCCAACATCGCTCAGCCCTCCTCGTGCCGGGCAGACCCCGACCGCCCGACGCCCACCGACCGCCCACCGGCCGCCGCCGGCCCACCCCGCACGGGCCGCCCCACCGCCTGGCGGCCCCGCCGAAACGGGTAGCCGAACCGGCGCAGCCCCGGCGCGGTCAGCGCGGTGACCAGCGCGTACGACCAGTGGGACAGGTCACGCCGCCACTGCACGTCGGCGGTGATCGGCACCGGTCCGGTCCGGTGCCGCGACGGGTTGCCGGCCACCGAGTGCGTCGGCGTCAGCCGGACCGTCGCCGGGCCGGTGAACGGGCCGCCGTCGGGGTCCACCCCGGCGAACGCGGCGATCCGGCGCAGGGTCGCCTCCGGGTCGGCGGTCAGGTCCTCGTAGCGCACCCGCAGGTACCCCGTCGGGGCGCGGTCGGCCCACAGCCGGACGGTGACGGTGTTCCAGACCAGCCAGAGCAGGGCGGCCTTCCACACCGGGGGCCGGCTCATCAGCTCGGGGTCGGCGTCGCCGTCCAGCCCCCGGCGACGACGCCAGGAGAACGCGGTGGCCCGGGGGTCGCGGACCAGGTGCAGCACCCGCAGCTCGATGCCGGGCAACGCGCCTACCAGCGCGCCGTACGGGGGCAGCTTCGACGAGTCGACCACCAGCCGGGCCCCGGTGTGCCGGGCCACGGCCGCGTACAGGTCGGCCAGCGCCGGGTCGTCGGGGTGCGCGGGCACCGGCCGGACGCCGCGCCGGTGCCGGCGCAGCAGCGCCGGCAGGCCGCGCATCCGCAGCCGCCCGCGTAGCCCGGCGGCGATCGCGGCGGCCCGGTCGGTCGGCAGCTCTCGGCGCACCTCGCCCCACAGCGGGCAGTCCCGCAGCGGCCGGCCGCAGCCGCACGGCCGGTTCTCCACCTCGCCGCGCTGCCACAGGTAGCGCAGCTCGCCGGCGGCGAAGACCCCGTCGTACTGGCCCAGCACGGTGGTGACCAGGGTGCTGCCGCTGCGTCCGCTGCCGGCCAGGTAGAGCACCCGCACCGGCGGGTTCACACCGGCTCCCGCACGGTCCGCGCGGCGGTCGCGTAGACCTCCCGCAACCGGGTCAGGTGCGCCTGCGGGGAGAAGTCCCGCTCCACCCGCGCCCGGCCGGCCCGCCCCATCCGGTACGCCCGCTGCGGGTCGGTCAGCACCCGGTGCAGCCCGGCGGCCAGCGCGACCGGGTCGTCGGCGGGCACCACCTCGCCGTCCACCCCCGGCGTCACCAGCTCCGGCAGGCCGCCCAGGTCGGAGGCGACCACCGGCACGCCGCAGCCGTACGCCTCCAGCACCGCCATCGGCTGGTTCTCGTTCCACCGGGACGGCACCGCCACGACCGTTGCCGAGCGGACCAGTTCGTGCAGCCGGGCCTTGTCCAGCCGGCCGTGGAACCGGACCCGGCCGGGGGCCCGTCGCCGGGCCAGGTCGGTCAGCCCGTCGCGGGCCGGGCCGTCCCCGGCCACCTCCAGCACGACGTCGTCCGGCAGTCGGGTGAGCGCCTCGATCAGCACGTCGACGCCCTTCTCGGCAGCCAGCCGACCGGCGAAGACCACCGGCCCGCCGGGTGTCGTCTTCACCGCCGTCGTGGCCACGTCGACGAAGTGCGACACCACGTGCATCCGGTCGGGGAAGACACCCGCCCGGCGCATCACGTCGGCCAGGAACCGGCTCGGGCTGACGAACGCCTGCACCGGCCCGTACGCCCGGGTGGCGCGGTGCAGCCACGACTCGACGGCGAGCAGCGAGCTGGCCCCCAGCGACCCGTCCTTGCAGCGGCGGCGGGCCGCGCGCAGCGGGCCGCCTGTCACGCAGGCGTCGCAGACCGTCCCCCGGTCGAGCATCTGGTAGCTGGGGCAGGCCAGCTTGTAGTCGTGCAGGGTCATCACCGCCGGCACCCGGGCGGCCCGCACCGCGGCCAGCACCGACGGGGAGAGCTGGTGGTAGATGTTGTGCAGGTGGACCACGTCGGGCCGGAACTCGTCGAGCACCCGGGCCAGGCCCCGCCGGCTGGCCGGCGACCAGATCATCCGGGCCGCGACCGCCGCCCGGGCGCCCGCGCCGCGCGGCGTCGGGTCCAGCTCCACGTGGGACGGGAAGTGCCCGGCGTACGGGGTGGGGGCGTCGTTGTCCGGGTGGGTCATGCCGAAGAAGGCCACCTCGTCGCCGTCGCCCCGTTGCAGCTCGGCGACGTCGAGCAGGTAGCCCTCGGCACCGCCGCGCCGGTAGAGGAACTTGTTGACATGGAGGACACGCATCGGCCTGCTCCGGGGGTGGCTGCTGCGGTGCGTCGGGGTCGGGAGGTGGGGTGGTCGCCCCGGACAGCAGCGGTGACCAGGGGCCCCACCGTAAGCAACACCCACGTCGTGAGTCCAGCTCATGATCCCCAAGTAGCCACACGGCCCATCGCCGGCTGACCACACGGCCACGTGGTCAGCCGCGATGATCTGCCGGTACCGTGTGCCCCACCCCGCCCGACGTGCCCGAGGAGGACCCGGTGCCCCACCCCGACGAACCCTCGGCGCTGGCGTACACCGCCCGACGGGTCCGCCGGCACCTGCGCTGGGCACGCACCGAGGGCGTCCGGCGGCTGATCGAGGAGGACCGGCTCGACCCGGTCGAGCGGGCCCGCACCGCGCTGGCGAAGTGGCGCTGGCGACGGACCCACCCCGGGCCGCCCGGCCGGGCCGTCCCGGTGTACCTGGTGGGCCTGCAACGTTCCGGCACCAACATGCTGACCCGGGGGTTGGACGCCGACCCGTCGGTGGAGGTCCGCAACGAGAACGACAGGGCCGTGTTCCACCGCTTCCGGTTGCGTCCCGACCCGGTGCTGGCCGCCGTCGTACGCCGCAGCCGGCACCGGTACGTGCTGGTCAAGCCGCTGTGCGACACGCACCGGGTGGACTGGCTGCTCGACCTGCCCGGGGTCGCGCCGGGGCGGGCGCTGTGGGCGTACCGGGACGTCGACGACCGGGCCCGCTCCGAGGTGGCGAAGTTCGGCGACGCCAACCTGCGGGCGTTGCGGGCCATCGCCGACGGCACCATCGGGGACCGCTGGCAGGGGCAGCGCCTGGACGCGCCGACACGGGACCTCGTCGCCGGCTTCGACTACGACCGGATGACCCCGCACACCGCCGCCGCCCTGTTCTGGTACGTGCGCAACTCGTTGTACTTCTCCCTCGGGCTGGCCGACCGGTCGGACACCCTGCTCTGCTCGTACGACGCGCTGGTCGCCGACCCGGCGGGGTACACCCGGCGGCTGTGCGCCTTCCTCGACCTGCCGTACGACCCGGTGCTGCACGCGCACGTCGGCGCGCGCACCCCGGCGCGGCCCCGGCTGGACATCGACACCCGGGTCCGGGCGCTGTGCACCGAGCTGACCGGCCGGTTGGACGCGTCGGCCGGCAGACAGGAGGCGGTGGACCGTGGCTGACCCGCAAACCCCGCCACCCGCCCCCGGGCCGGGCCGCCCGCAGGGGCCGATCTTCCTGGTCGGCTGCCAGCGTTCCGGCACGACGATGCTGCGGCTGGTGCTCGACTCGCACTCCCGGGTGAGCTGCGGCCCGGAGACCCGGTTCCTGGCCGACATGCAACGCATCGTCGGACGGGACTGGGAGCGGCTGGCCCGCTTCGGGTTCCCCCGGGAGTACTGGCTGGGCCGCATCGCCGACTTCTTCGGCGGCATCCAGGCCGACTACGCCAGGTCCCGGGGCAAGACCCGCTGGGCCGACAAGACCCCGCTGTACGCGCTGTCCATCGACTTCCTGGCCGAGGTCTTCCCCGACGCGCAGTTCGTGCACGTCGTGCGGGACGGCCGGGACGTGGTGGTGTCGCACCGCAAGCGGTTCGGCTACTGGTCGGCGGTGAAGTGCGTGGTGAAGTGGCCGCGCTACATCCGGATCGCCCGCGCCGCCGGGGCCCGGCTGCCCGCCGACCGCTACCACGAACTGCGCTACGAGGAGACCGTCACCGACCCGGAGAAGGCCATGCGGGGCCTGTTCGAGTTCCTCGGCGAACCCTGGGAGGCTGGCGTGCTCGACTACGACGGCAAGCAGCACGACGTGGCGGGCAAGTACACCGCCGAGGCGGAGCGACGGCGGGCCGCCGCCGGCACCGACGCCCCGATCTACGGCTCCCGGGTCGGCACCTACCGCCGCGAGCTGGACCCCTTCCTGCGGGTGCTGGTCCGGGTCTTCTCCGGGGCCACCCTGCGCGAACTGGGCTACCGGTGAACCGGGTGCCGCGCGGCGACGCCCCGGCCGGGGGTCCGCCGGCCCCCCGGCTCGGGCGGCGGGCGCTGCTCGCCGGGGTGCTGCTGGTCGCCCTGCTCGCCGGGGCGGCCTGTTCGGACGATCCCGCTCCCGGGCCGGCCCCATCGGCGACCGCGCCGTCGGCCGCCCCGTCGGCCGGTGCCAGCGGTACGCCGCTGCCGGCCGGCGCGCCGGTCCGCAACCCGTTCGGCGCGCACTGGGACTTCTCCCGGCACGACCAGTTCGTGCCCTACCTGGAGAAGCTCACCGGTTCGGCGACGTACCACGAGCTGAGCTGGTGTGACATCGAGAAGACCCAGGGCAGCCCGGACTTCTCGGCGGTGGACCAGATCGCCGAACGCAGCCGTAAGCTCGGCATCACCCTGCACCTGAAGATCCGTACCGGGGTGTGCTGGGCGACCGGCGGGACGGCGAAGTTCACCCGGGGCCAGGCCAACAAGACCGAGTCGGCGATGCCGCAGGACCTCGCCGCCTACCAGAGCTTCGTCCGCACGCTGGTGCAGCGCTACGCCCCGTACGGGGTCCGCGAGTACGCGATCGAGAACGAGGTCAACGCGCAGCAGTACTGGGCGGGCAGCCCCGAGGACTACCGCCGGCTGGTCACCGCCGCCGCCGAGGCGATCCGCGCGGCCGACCCGCAGGCCAAGGTGGTCGACTCGGGCATGAGCAGCGTCGCGTACGGGATGGGGGTCGCCGACCGGCTGCTGCGGGCCGGGCAGCCGGACCAGGCCGTCGCCGCCTACCAGGCGTACTTCCAGCGGCGGATCGGCACCCGGGGGCGGCTGATCCCGGCGGTGGCCGACCCGACGGCGTTGCGCGCGGCGCTGGACAACGCGCAGAACTCCCGGAACCTGGCCTACCTGGCGGTCACCGAGAAGCTGCTCGACGACCGGGTGGTCGACGTCCGGCAGCTGCACTTCTACGAGCACTTCTCCGGGGTGCCGGCGCTGCTGGACTACCTGCGGGCGGAAACCCCGGCCGGGGTGCCGGTGCAGGCGTGGGAGGTCGGCCAGTTCTGGAAGGACGGCGCGGACGACGCCGCAGCCCGGGGCGACGAGATGGTCAAGGTGGTCAGCATGCTGGTCGCCGGTGGTGTCCGCGAGGTGCTCTGGCTGCCGCTGGCGTACAACCCCAACAACCGGGCCGGCGCGGAGGTCCGCTACGGCCTGCTCGACCCGGACGGCACCCAGCGGCAGGCGGGCGCGATGATGGCCGCCCTGGCGGCGGCGGCCCGGGACGCGACCGTCGAGCCGGTGAACGCCAAGGGGCTGACCGGGGTGGCGTTCCGGCGCGGCGTGGAGAGCACCCTGGTGCTCTGGTCGACCTCCACCGGCACCGTGTCGTTGCCGGCTGCGGCCGGGGTGACCGGCGGCCCGGTCGGTGCCGACCCGGCCGCCCGCACCGGCGCGCTGCCGATCGGGCCGAGCCCGGTGCTGCTGCGCGCGCAGGGCGACCCGGCCAGCGTCCTAGCCCCGATCCGCTGACCGGTCACCAGGTGCGCGACCAGCCGAGCAGGTCCGCCAGGCGGGCGTTGTGCGGGGCGAACCCGGCGGCCAGCTCGGCCCGTAGCGCCGGGGTGAGCTGGGAGGGGCCGGTGTCCGCCCGGCGGGTGTGCCTGGCGAACTCCGCCGGGGTGTACGGGGCCAGCCCGAGGAACCGCAGCACGCCCGCGTAGGTGGCCGCCGGGTCGGCGTACAGGTCCTCGCTGCGGATCACGTGCAGCCGGTCCGGGGGCAGGTGGGCGTACCAGCGGTCGAGCTGTTCGGCGTAGCGGCCCCGGGCGGCGTAGGAGAAGTTGCGCAGCGCGTGGTGGGCCGCCGGGGTGTCCGGCCCGTCGGCCAGCGCCGCGGCCAGCCGCCCCGGCTCGGCGGCGAGCGCCTCGGCGAAGCCCAACGGCTCCACCCCGTAGGAGCGGGTGTGCAGGTAGTGCGAGTAGGCCCGTTCGACCGGGTCGCGCAGCAGCGCCACGAACCGGGCCTCGGGCAGCGTCGCCGCCACCCGGGCCGGGACGCCGGGGTGGAACAGGTAGTAGGGGCTGGCCTCGAAGCTGCGCCGGCCGGGGGCGGCCGGCGGGAAGTGCGCCCGGTACCAGCGCGGCCCCCGCCGGTAGTGCAGGCTGAAGAACTGGAGTTCCTTGCCGGTGGCCGGCCGCACGTCGGGGTGCGCGGCGAGGTAGTGGTGCAGCGAGGTGGTGCCGCACCGCTGCCCGCCGATGATCAGGAAGTCGGGCAGCGCGCCGACCCGGCCGGGCAGCGCCGCGCGTCCCCAGGCGCGGGTGCCGCGTACCACCCGGCGCAGCCGGTCCACGGTGGCCCGCCGCGGCCCCGCGCTCACCGCGACACCGCCCGACCGGCCTCGTCGACGGCCGGGGCGGGATCGTCCCCGGGGCCGCGCGGGGTGTCCCGGCGGCGTCGGCGGGCCAGGGTGCGCAGCACCATCAGATCCTCCCGGCTGAGCCCCAGCGCCAGCACGGCCCCCAGGTAGACGGCCACGATCGCGGCCAGCCCGGCGACCGGCCGCCACGGCCAGTCCGGCACCAGCCAGCGCACCAGCAGCCCGGCGAGCAGCGCGGCGACCCCGGCGGCCAGGCCCTTGGCCATCCCGACGGTGAACGGCAGCGCGCCGGTCAGGTGGCGGACCTGCACCACCCGGGCGATGTTGACCACGATCAGCGAGGCGCTCCACGCCGCCGCCGCGCCGACGATCCCGTAGGCGGGGATGAGCCAGAGGTTGAGCAGCACGTTGAGCACCAGGGCGACCAGGTTGTCGGCCATGTTGAGGGCCACCCGGCCGGACATGTTCAGCACCGTGCCGCACGGGCCGGTGGCCGCGTTGACGAGCTGGCCGAGGGCGAGGACCACGGTCACCGCCGCGCCGGTGGCGACCTCGCCGCCGAAGACGCGCAGCAGGTCGCCGGGGAGGACCAGCAGCGCCACGAACGCCGGCAGCGACAGCCGCACCACCCAGCCGGTGGCCACCGCGTAGACCCGGCGGACGTCGTCGAGGTCCCCCCGGTGGTAAAGGTGCGCCAGGTACGGGCCGAACGCCGCGTTGACCGGGGCGAGCACGAAGATGGCGACGGTGACCAGCCGGGTGGCGACGTTGTAGACGCCGATGTCCGGGTTGGCGAAGAAGCCGAGCAGCAGGGTGTCGACCCAGATCAGCCCGGTCGACGACAGCGACGACACCCAGCTGACCGTGGAGAAGCGGAACAGCTCCCCCGGCCGGTGCACCGGGCGGGCCGGGGGCACCCGGCGGACCAGCCGGGCCAGCGCCAGCAGGGCGAGCAGGGCGGCCGACCAGCCGGCCACCACCAGCGCCCAGAACGCCCCGGTCAGCCCGGCCCCGGTGAGCAGGGCGAGCCCGGTGAGCAACAGCCGGGTCCCCGGCTCGTAGAGCTGGCCGATGAAGGTGAACGGCCGTTGGGTACGCCAGCCCCGGGTCGCCGCCAGCGCCGCCTCGCAGACCGTCGAGGCGGGCAGGGTCAGCGCGACCAGCCGCAGCCCGGTGACCAGCCCCGGGTCGTGCAGCCGGTCGGCCAGCCACGGTGCGCCCGCCGCCAGCGCCCCGGCGAGGACGACCGACGAGCCGGCCGAGACGGCCAGTCCCAACCGGATGGTGCCGCGCAGCGCCGGGGCGTCCGCGTCGGCCAGGTGCACCGCCACGAACCGGGTGAGGCCGGCCCGGAACCCGGACAGCGACAGCAGCCCGGCCAGCGACAGCACCGCATAGCACTGGGCGTACCGGCCGACCTCCCGGATGCCCAGCACCCGGGCCAGCAGCAGCATGATCAGGAAAACCGCCGCCTGGCTGAGCAGGGCGCCGAGCAGGTTGAGCCCGCCGCCCCGGGCCATCCCCCGGACGTGCTTGTCGCCCTGCGCGGACGCGTGCGACACCGCCACCTACCGGCGTCGGTGCTGCTCGGGCACGGCCGAGGTGACGACAGGCAGCACCACCGTGTCGTCGCCGCCACGCCGCGCGCCGGTCAGCGCCGGGGCGGCCCGGCCGACCGCCGGCGGCTGACCGGCCCGACGGCTGCGCGACAGCCACTCCAGCACCGCCACCAGCAGCACGGCCAGCAGCAGGCCGGCACCGGACACCGGCAGTACCAGCGCGACGAGCGCCTTGACCCGGGACACCGGCTGCACCTCACCGACGCTCGTCACCTTCTCCGGGTCGGCGGCCTGGGACTGGGCGCGGGCCTGTTGCAGCCCCTGCCGGGCCGAGGCCAACGCGCTGGTGGCGCTGTCGCGCTGGGCGAGCAGCGCCTGGTAGTCGGGCAGCTTCGGGCCGAGCCCGTCGAGCCGCTTCTGCCCGGCGCTGATCGACTCGGCGGCGGCGTCGGCGCCCCGGGTGTTGCCGACCGCCTGCATCTGCAACTGCTGCTGCCGCAGGCTGGCGATCTCCTGGAGGGTCGACTGGTAGAGCTTGTCGGGCTGGCTGACCTTGTTGGCCTTCTCCCAGTCGTTGATCGCCCGGGTGGCGGTGGTCAGCTCGTCGGTGGCCGTCTTCACCTCGTCGGTGGCGATGCCGACCTGGCTGGCGAACAGGAAGGCCAGGGCCCGCTTGCCGGTCGCGGCGAGCACCGGGGCGACGGTGGACCGGTCGGTGGTGGTGTAGGTAACGGTGAGCTGGCTGCTCGCGCCGACCTGCTTGACCGCCAGGCCGTCGCGCAGCGCGTCGGCGGGGACCCCGGTGTCGGCGGCCACCTGGTCGACCACCTGCGGGGAGGTCACCGCCGCGGCGAAGGCCGCCGCGAACTGGTTGGCCGCCTGGGTGCCGGTGTACTGCTGGGCCGCGCTGCCGCCGACCAGGGCGGGCGCGGCGACGTACGAGGTGGCCGCGTACTGCTGCGGGCCGAGCAGGACGACCAGCGCGGCCGCCGCCCCGGCCACCAGCGGAATGCCCACCAGCAGCCAGAGTCGACGCCGCGCGACCCGCAGATAGTCGACGATCTCCACCCTGCTGCTCCCCACTGCTCGTTGCTTCATCGGTTGTGCCACCCGGTCGTCACCGGTCGGGGTGTCGCCGCGCGGGACGGCTCGGCCGGTAGCCCCCGGGCGACCGCGCCGGCCGCCGCCGCGAACGCCGCGAAATACCACAGGGTGACCACGTTCGAGATCACGTTGGACGCCGCGCTGACCGCGACGAAGGCGACCGCGCAGCCCAGGAACCCGACCGCGATCCCCCGGCCGAGGCTCCCCGGTGGGGCGCGGCGCAGCGCGTTCAGCCCGGTGTGCAGGCACAGCGCCATCATCGCCAGGTACGCCAGCAGCCCGGCCAGCCCGGTCTCCACGTACGCGCGCAGGAAGTCGTTGTGCGGCTTCTTCGCCTCGTCGGCCTCGAACTTCGTCATGTTGGGGCCGATCCCGGTGACCGGGTTGCGGTTGGCCAGCGACACGATCTCCGACCAGTAGCCGACCCGCCAGGCGAGGGTGTTGCCGGTCGGGCCGCCGCCCACGGCGGTGCTGTCGGCGAGCTGCCCGAAACGGTGCGCGACGCTCGGCAGCAGCGCCACCCCGGCCACCGCGACCAGGCAGAGCGCCACCAGCATCCGCCGGCTGCGGTGCAGCACCGCCACCACCAGCAGGCCCAGTCCCGCCCCGAGGATCGCGCTGCGGGTGTTGGTGAGCAGCAGGAACAGCAGCGACGCGGTGAGCAGCACGCCGAGGCCGAGCCGTAGCCGGCGGCTCAGGTAGCGGTGGATGCCGAACCCGAAGATCACCATGAACATCAGGTAGCGGCCGAAGGTGGTGGACTGGCTGAACGGGCCGCTGATCCGGGTGAAGTCCCCCTTGATCTCGGCCGGCGGGTGGCCGAGCAGGGACAGCAGGGCGGTGTAGCCGACCGCCAGCGCCAGCGAGGCGTACGCGGCGAGCAGCACCCGGCGGACCGCCGGCAGGTCCGGCATCAGCTGCTCCAGCACCACGAACATCACCACCACGGTGCCGATCCGCAGCGCCTCCAGGGCGCTGGGCACCGGCTGGGCGGCCCCCGCCGCGCTGACCAGGCAGGTGGCCCCGACCAGCAGCATCGCCACGCCGAGCGGCGAGCCGCGCAGCCGGCCCCGCTGGCGGAGCTGGGCGGCGAGCCAGAGGCCGGCGGCGAGCAGGAACAGCACCGCGAGGATCGTCGACGGGTCCATCGCCCGGGTCGCCGCCGCGCCGTCGGCCCGGCCGGCGGTCGGGCCGCTGAGCTTGAACAGGTCGACGCAGGAGCGGACCGCCAGCATCAGCAGCACGTACGCCGCGAACCGGGTGAGCGCGAGCACGCCGACGGCCAGTCCGGCGAGAACCACCAGGGGCAGCACCGCGCCGACCCGGCCACCACCGGACGCGGTCAGCCCGACGCCGAGCGCCACCGCGGCGCACAGCAGCGCCGCGCCGACGGTCAGCAGGCGGGCGGTCGGATCACCTGCGGACCACCGGCGTCGCCCGCCGTCGGGCAGGGCGAGGTCGCCCTCCGTGCCGTGTCGCTGTCCGTCCACCGCTCGCCGACCACTCGTTTCCAGGGAACTGTTGCCGGTCGCCGCCGACGGCCGGAAGAACGGCCTAATCTAACGGTCGCCGAGGTCGGGGGACATGGGCCGTTACGCCGACCGTGGGCGACCCAACGTCCGGTTCCCCGGGGCGGGGGGCGCGCAGAGCCAGCGAGAAGTAGAGTTTTTCCAGCTCACGGGCGGCTGCGTCCCAGCTGTACTCGGCGAGCACCCGGTCACGCAACAGGGCCGCGCCGGCCCGTTCGGCCGGCAGGTTGGCGGTCACGGTGCCCAGCGCCCGCAGCAGGTCGTCGACGTCACCGTCGCGGAACAGCCGCTGCCCCGGCCCGTCGCGGTCGAGCACCTCACGGTGGGGTTCGATGTCGCTGGCCACCACCGGCAGCCCGTACGAGGCGGCCTCCAGCACGGTCAGCGGCAGCCCCTCCAGGCGGGACGGCTGCACGAAGGCCGCCGCGTGCGAGTACAGCTCGGCCAGCACGTCGCCGTAGACGAAGTCGGTGAACACGATGCGCGGGTCGTCGCCGGCGGCCTCGCGGAGCCGGGCGACGTAGCCGTCGGTGAACGCGGAGCCGCCGACGATGGCCAGCCGCAGGTCGGTGGGGAGCCGCCGGAACGCCCGGACGAGCAGGTCGGCGGCTTTCTCGGGGACGAGCCGGCCGACCAGCAGCAGGTAGCCGCCGGGGCGCAGGCCGAACCGGGTCAGTTCCCCCGGCGGCCGGTGGGTGGGGGCGGCCACCCCGTTGGGGATGTAGCGGGCGGGCCGGCCGAACCGGGTGGTGTAGTGCGCCGCCAGGCCCCGCGACACGGTCACCCGGGCGTCGGGCAGGTGCCCGCTGAGCCGGTACGCGGTGCCGAGCACGGCCCGCGCCGCCCGGCCCCACTTGTCGCGCTGGTTGTCCAGCCCGTGCACGGTGAGCACCACGCGGGCGCGGGAGGCATACCGGGCCAGCGGCGCGGTCAGCACCGGGCCGAGGCCGTGGTAGTGCACGATGTCGGGGCGTTCGGTCAGCGCCGCCAGGGTCGAGGTGGCCGAGTGCACGATGGCGTCGAGGTGCTTGCTGGGCACGGTACGGGCCCGCCGCAGCCGGATGCCCCGGTGCCGGGTCGCCTCCACCGCGCCGTAGCTGTCCCGGCAGTAGACGGTCACCTCGTGGCCGAGGCCGGCCAGCCGGCTGGACACCTCCTCCACGTGCCGTTCGATCCCCCCGTAGGTGGCCGGCACGCCCTTCTGGCCGATCATCGCCACCCGCAGGGGACGCCAGGCCGGCGGGCGGGTCAGGCTCGGCCCCGAGCGGTCGGGGCGGAGCTGCTCTCCCCGGTCGGCGGCATCGTTACGGAACGGCACTGTCCCCCCTCGTTCTCGCTACCCACCGGGGCGGTGGCGCGGCCCCCGGCGCACGGGACGCTAGATCATCGACGTTCGGCCGGCCACTGGCCGGTCAGTCAGACCTGACCGGCCACCGGCACCGCCGGCCGGGTGGGAACACCTGCGGGTGCCGCCCGGCCGGGTGCCGGTGGCCGCCCGGGTGCCGGTACGTCGCCGGGAGGACGGAGTCTCCGTCCTCCCGGCGACCGGAGGGTGACGTCAGGAGGTCGGGCCGCCGAACTCCACCCAGTTGAGGTTGAACAGGCTGGTCGTGGGTCCGCCGGAGACGGGCTTGAAGACCAGGTAGAGCGCGTGCGTGCCGGCTGCCTGGCTGACCGGGAAGGTCTGGCTGGCCCAGGCGCTGGTGCCGGTGGTCGCGTTGAGCGTCGCGCTGGTCACCAGCTCACCGGTCGGCGAGTCGAGCCGCAGTTCGACGATGCCGCGCGGGGTTCCGGCGGTGGCCGTGGAGCCACCGGCGTACCGGAAGGTGATCTTGTCGATCCCGCCCAGGTTGATCGGATCGAGCGCGATGTGGTCACCGTTGTCGATGCCGGACACGTGCTGGCCGCCACCGGTGTCGGTGGTGTTGGCCAGGGTGACGCCCTGCTGGACCTGGGCGAACTCGGCCTGCTGCCGGAAGGTCTGCAGGACGATCTGGTCGAGCGAGGACAGCGCCGGCTGGCCGTTGGCGCCCTTGTCGGTGTAGGTGGCGCTGATCGCGCCGTACAGGTAGCCACCGGCGTGGTCGGCGCCGTCGGCCGGGGTCTCGAACGAACCCGAGCAGCCGTTGGCGTCGCTCATGCCGTGGCCGTGGGTGTCGTGACCCAGGACGAAGGAGACCGTGACCCGGCTGCAGTCGATCGGGCCGTCCTCGGGGTCGGTCACGGTGACCGTCCACGGCACGGTGTCACCCCAGTTGAAGAACGTGCCCGACAGCGGCGAGGTGACCTTCACGGTGGGCGCGGTGTTGCCCACGGTGATCTCACGGGTGAGCACCGCCGTCTTGCCGCTGGAGTCGGTGACCGTCAGCTTGGCGGTGAAGACCCCGTTGGCGGTGTAGGTGTGCGACGCGTCCCGCTGGGTCGAGTCGGTGGTGCCGTTGCCGTCGAAGTCCCAGGCGTAGGTGATGGTCTCACCCGGGTCCGCGTCGTAGGAGCCCTCGGCGGAGAACTGCACGGTCAGCGGCGCCTGGCCGGAGGTCGGGCTGGCCGAGAGTTCGGCCACCGGCGCCCGGGTGCCCTTGGCGTAGCGGATCACCGACAGCGCGGCGTCCGGGTTGGCCCGGAAGAAGCCGTCGCCGTACTCCAGCAGGTAGAGGCTGCCGTCCGGGCCGAACTCCATGTCCATCGGGTTGTCGAAGACGAAGCCCGGCAGGAACTGCTCCACCCCGACCAGCTTGCCGCTGCCGTTGGTGCGCATCATGAAGATCTTGTCCCTGGTGAACTCCCCGAAGACGACCGCGTCGTTGTAGTACTCCGGGAACTTGGTCTCGGAGGCCAGCGCGGCGTCGTACTTGTAGACCGGGCCGCCCATCGGGCCGACGCCACCGGTGCCGAGCACCGGCCACTTGAACTCACAGGTGCCGGGCGGGGTGCTCAGGTACGCCTCGGCGCAGGTGGTGGTGGCCCGGAAGGTGTAGTTGAGCTGCGGGTCCTGCACCGGCGGGAGGACCTGCCGGCCGGTGTTGCGCGGCGAGTCGTTCACCGGCGCGGCGCAGTTGAACGCGCCCTTGGACTGCTTGGTCACGAAGTCGTAGTCGATGTACGGCAGGGTCGGCGAGTAGCAGTACGGCCAGCCGTAGTTGCCGGCCTTGTTGGTGGCGATCCACCGGCCGGTGCCCTCGGGGCCCCGGGCCGCGTTCGGCACCTGCGAGTCCGGCGAGTAGTCACCGATGTAGACGAAACCCCGGGAGTCCACGTCGAAGCGGAACGGATTGCGCAGACCCATCAGGAAGATCTCCGGGCGGGTCTTGTCGTCCCGGTCCTCGGCCTCGGGGAAGAGGTTGCCGGCCGGGATGCTGTACGACCCGTCCGCCTTCACCTTGATCCGCAGCACCTTGCCCCGCAGGTCGTTGGTGTTGCCGGCGGACCGCTGGGCGTCGTAGCCCGGCCCCTGGGTCGGCGACTCGTTGATCGGGGTGAAGCCGTCCGAGCCACCGGCGTTGGTGTCGTCGCCGGTGACCAGGTAGAGCAGTCCCTTGCCGTCGAACTTGACCTCACCGGCGACGTGGCAGCAGATGCCCCGGTCGGTGTCGACCTTCATGATCTTCTGCTCGCTGGCCAGGTCCAGGTGCGGGGTCGGCTCCTCCACGAACTTGAACCGGGAGAGCTGGTTGTGGCCCTTGTAGACGTCCCACGCGGTCGGGTCGGTGCTGGTCGTCGGCGCGTCCGTGGTGGGGGTGTCGAGCTTCGGCGCGTAGTAGGCGTACACCCACTTGTCGGTGGCGAAGTCCGGCCCGATGGTGACCGACTGGAGGCCGTCCTCGTCGTGCTGGTAGACGGGGATGGTGGTGATCACCGGGCTGGCACCGGTCTTCGGGTCGTACAGCCGGATCTCACCGGCCCGGGTGTTGTGCAGCACCCGGCCGTCGGGCAGCACCGACAGGGTCATCGGCTCGCCCGGCTCGTCGTTGAGGATGACCTTCTCGTAGTTGGCCTTGACGGTCGCGCCGCAGTCGCCCTCGACCATGCCGGCCGACCACTGGATCGCACCGAGCAGGTGCTTGCGGAACGCGCCGTTGGCGTACGTGTCGGCGGTGTCGCCGAGCCCGGTGTAGAACGACCGGCCACCCTGGAAGTCCTTGCACCAGGAGATCGGGTGGTCGTAGCCCATGGTGCCGCCGGTGAACGTCTTCTCGTCCACCGTGGCCAGCACGTGCGCGGTGCCCCGGACGTTGGTGGTGAAGTTGTACCACTGGTCGTTGAGGGTGAGCTGCCGGGCGAGCGGCTTGCTCGCCGGGTGCGCCCGGTCGGCGACGTCGATGCTGGCCGGCCCGCTCGACGCCGTGCCGGCGGCGGTGGTGCCGACGATGTCGCGGTAGAACGTCCACGACGGCTCGGCCTCGACCGCGGCGTGCACGCCGAGGTAGCCGCCGCCGTTGCGGATGTAGCGCTCGAAGGCCGCCTCCTGGCCGCTGTTGAGCACGTCGCCTGTGGTGTTGAGGAACACGACCGCGCCGTAGCTGGCCAGGTTCTCGTCGGAGAAGGCGGTCGAGTTCTGGGTGACGTCGACGGTGAAGCCGTTGCCGTTGCCCAGGGTGCGGATCGCGTTGACGCCCTTGTCGATCGACGGGTGACGCTCACCGTCGGTCTTGGTGAACACCAGGACGCTTGTCGTGTCCTGGGCCGGCTGGGCCAACGCGGGAGCGGTCGCGGCGAGCGGGACGACGATCCCGACCCCTGCGATCGCGGCGAGCCATCGGTGTACCGATCTTGCCATCTGGTTCCTCCGGTGGGGGACGATGTGCTGCCTGCTCCGGGCGGGTGCCGGGGCCACCCGGGTGGTGCGGTGCTGCGTCTCGCTCTCCGGTGGGGACGGGACGACGCCGTCCCGACCCCGTGCGGTTCGCCGACCGGGGAGCTGCGTACGGCCAGGGCCCGTGCCGGGGGCGCGCGGCAGCGCGGCCCGGGGTCACGGGTCGGAAGAGGTCACGTGGTGCGGGGGCGGTTCGCCCGGTGGTGTCCGGGGCCGCCGGGCGGCCCGGACGGTCGGGCGGGCCCGGGAGGTGGCGGTCGCGTCGGGGGACGCGACCGCCACCGCCGGTGCCGCCGGCGGTGGTGCGACCGCCGGTCGGCGCGCAGGGGGCGGCCGGCGGCCGGCCCCCGGGCGGGTCAGTCCTTGTTGTAGATGGTCAGGTCGGCCATGTTGGCGTAGCTGAGCCGGGCGAAGTCCAGCGACTGGCCCGGGTTGGCGGCACCGCCGGGGGCGGTGTCCATCTCCCAGTTGGCGTGGTGGAAGTCGGACTCGCCGATGGTCTGGAAGAACTGCTGGAAGTTGATGTCGCCCTCACCGAGCGGGATCATCTCGTAGCCGTTGGCCAGCGCGGAGTTGCGGTTGCCGTCCTTGGCGTGGAACAGCGGGAACCGCTTGGTGCGCCGGGCCACGTTGAGGATCGGGTCGAACAGCGAGGTCTTCTGCTGGCCGGCCGAGTTGGTGTACTTGGTGTGCTTGAACCGGGCCACGTACGCCCAGTAGATGTCGCACTCGAAGAAGACGTACTTCGGGTCGGTCTTGGCGAAGAAGTACTCCAGCCGGCGCACGCCGGAGGACCGGGTCGGCCTGCCGTTGGCGTCCAACGGGCCGCTGTCGAGCAGGAACGAGTAGGCCACGTCGTGGTTGTGGGTGTAGAGGCGCATCTTGCGCTCCTTGGCCTGCCGGCCGAGCTCGTTCCACAGGTCGGCCGCGGCGTCCCAGTCGGACTGGTAGGCGCTGTTGGTCGGGTCGCTGCCGGTGCCGATGTTCTTCATGCCGAGTTCCTCGGCGATGTCCAGCTGCTGCTGGAAGGTGGCCGCGTTGATCGACGTGTGGGTGCCGTTGGCGACCAGCCCGTTGTCGTCCAGGATCTTGCGGATCTCGGTCGGGGTGATCTGCCGGCCCAGGATCGAGGTGTGCTGGTTGTAGCCGGCGAACTCGATCTCCTTGTAGCCCATCTCGGCGAGGCTGGCGAGCACCCGCTCGAAGCCGTAGGGCACGCCGCTGTCGTCCGGGGCGGCGGAGATCCGGTCCCGGACGCTGTAGAGGATGATGCCCCGGTTCTGCTCCGGGATGAGCGGGTCGACCCGCCACTTGCCGTCCGCGCGGGCCGGGCCCTTGGTCTGGAGCACCGGCAGGCCGGCCGCGCCGAGCACGGCGGCGGCGCCGGCCGACGCGGCCAGCAGCCGACGGCGGGTGACCTGGGCGCGGTATTGGGGGTCGGAGGCCATACGGCGCTGATCCTCGTTCACAAATTCCACCTTTCGAGGGCGGCCCTGACGGGCCACTGAGACGTGCGAGTCCTGCTGGGAGGGTCGAAGGACCTGCGCCGCCGAATACGCGTGGCCCGGTGGATGACTGGTCGGTCAAGGGGGGATGTCAACCGTGTTACGTCTGTGAACCGGACACTAACGGTGGCTGACGGCTAAAGATAGACCTCACACGGAGAAACTTTTGTTCGTGCGAACAAAAGTTCCTGATGGTCGGATCCGCTGCCCGAACGGTCCCCCACACCCGGCTTCCCGGTCGATTCCCCGGCCCCTCACCAGCACGAACACCGGCGATGCCCCGGACGCGGACAGGCGGACACGACGCGGGGGCGCGCCGTCGACCCGCGATCGAATCGACAGCACGCCCGACGCGTGCCCCACCGGCCGGCCCGCCACCGGGCGGGGCGGCCGATCGGAACACCCCGTCCGCCGGTGAGCCGACGCGCGCTACCCGGAACCGGCCAGCACCAGCTCCCCGAGCCGCTGCTCCAGCGCCGCCGCGTCCAGCCCGCCGGGCCAGCCGCGCAGCAACGCGCCGCCCTTGGCGACCAGCACGACGGCCGGTGGCTCACGCACCGCGTACGAGCGCCAGATGGTCTGCTGTTCGTCCACCACGACGGGATACTCCACCCGGTGCGTCCGCAGGTAGTCCTGCAACTCGTCGGCCTGGTCGACGCCGGCCACGCCGACGAAGACCACCCGGTCCCGGTGCCGGCGGGCCAGCTCGCTCAACGCGTCCTGCCGGTCGGCACAGGTGGTGCACCAGGAGCTGAAGAACGTGAGCACCACCGGACGGTCGGCCCAGAGCCGGGCGGCGGTGAGCGGGGTGCCGTCGGTCAGCCCGCCGGTGAACGCCGGGGCGGCCGGCGCGCCACCCGGCGGCGGGCGCAGCGCCAGGTCGGCGGGGACCGGTCCGGGCAACGTCGCGGCACCCCCGGCGAGCGCCGCCGGAGCCGGCCCGTCGGCCGGTCCGGCGGTGCAGCCGGCCAGCACCAGCACCGCCAGCAGCGGCGCGAGCAGCCGCCTCACGCCGGCACCACCGCGACCAGCGCCGGACCCTCGCTGGTGTCCGGGGTCAGGTCGAGCGCCGGCCGGCCGGCCACCTCCAGCCGGTACCCGGCGCGCTGCGGCACCTGCACCGGCACCGCGAACTCGCAGTACGTCGGCACCCGTTCCACCTCAAGGTCCTCGGCGAACGCGGCCACCGCCGTGCCCGCCGGCAGCGTCCCGGTCACCAGGGCCGCCCCGTCGGGGTCGAGCACCCGGAACGGCGCCCGGTGGTGAAAGTAGAGGTACGGTCCGGTGCCGGCGCAGTCCACGCCCTCGGCCCGGATGTTGATGTCGCGGACCAGGACCCGGACGGTGGTCGAGGTGACCGCCTCCGGTCCGGCGTCGGGGCCACCGCAGCCGGCGGCCCCGGCCAGCAGCAGGATCGCCAGCGCGCCGACACCGTGGCGGGCGCTCGTGGTCAGCCGCACGTGGTCTCCTCCCCACCCGTGCCGTGGGTCCGTGGCGGCCTGCGCCACCACGGACCCACGGCGTCGGTCGAATCCGGTCAGGACTTCTCCACCCGGCACTGCTTGGTCACCGTCTTCGACGGGTCGCTCTCCGAGGTCGCGGTGAGCTTGACGAAGCCGGTGTCCGCCGCGGCGGCGGTGGCCCCCACCGACACCCGGACGGTGGTGGACTTGCCGAACTGGGCGGTGGCCAGCCGGTTGGGCAGCCAGGTCCGCCAGCCCTTGCCGGCCACCTCCGCCGAGAGCCGGTAGACGTCCGACTTCAGGTACGCGGAGGCGTCCTCCGGGTGCTGCTGGCCGCCGGCCGAGTACGTCCCGCTGTTGGTCAGCTCGAACGAGCAGGTCACGCCCCGGTTGGTGGGCTTGCCGGTGCTGGTCACCTCGCCCTTGCCCAGGGTCACGCCGTGGGTGCTCGGCCCCCCGGTGCCGTCCAGCGACCGCACCGCCACCGTGTACGACAGCGAGCCGGCCGCGTCCCGCTTGAGGTCGATGATGTAGAAGTGCAGCCGGTTGGCCTCGTCGACGTACTCGTACTGGCTGCCGGTGTCCGCCCCGGCGTGGAACAGCGCGTCGGAGAGCTGCCGGTAGTCACCCATGGTGATCTTCTGCGGGGTGCCGTCCGGCCGGTAGAAGTCGATCATGTCGATGTCCTGCGGGTTGGCGTCCACCACCCACTGGAACGGCGCGCTGTCGGCGTTCTTGGTCTTGCTCAGCAGCACGCCCCGGTCCGGGGTGAACGAGTCCGCCCCCATCCGGTCGACGACCTCGACGGTGTAGTTGTTGAAGCTTCCGCCGTCGCACAGCGGGTTCGTGGCGACCGTGCAGGCCGGCGAGAGGTCCTTGTTCAGGGCGATGTTCACCCCGGTCAGCCCCTTCGGGCCGGCGTCGACCGCGCGGGCGGTCACCTGGGCGACGACCAGGCCCGAGGAGGCCAGCGACTCCCGGGACAGCCGCAGCACGTGCTCCTCACCGAGCAGGCCGATCTTGAGCTTGTCCCGCACCGTGTGCAGCGAGCCCATCGAGCCGCCGTTGGTCGGCGGGATCTGCCAGCGGGTGTGCGGGCCGCCGGGTCCGTTGAACGACCCGCGCGACATCATGCTCCAGATGCCGGTGTACGCCCGGCGTAACGGCTCGCCGTACGGGTTGTTGTAGTTGTCGCCGATGCCGAGCAGGTGGGTCAGCTCGTGGGCGTACACCCCCATGCCGGAGCTCTCCCCCTGGGTGGAGGAGCCGCCGCCGGCGTTGGGCCACAGCGTCGCCGCCGCCTTCCACGAGGTCCACTCCACGTAGCGGGTCTTGGCCCAGTTCGGCAGGTTCGGGTCCGGCGGGCCCCAGGAGTCCGGCACGTCCTCCTTGTTCTGGAAGATCATCTGCCCGAACTCCTGCCAGGTGGACGACTCGTCCTGGCCGGCGCTGAGAATGAAGACCAGCTCGTACTGGTTGGCGACCGCGTCACCGACCGCCGCCCGCCACGCGCCCAGCCCGTCGGTGCGGATGTTCTTGTTGCACGCCTCCCCGCTCGGGCAGGCGCCGGGGTTGAAGCTGTTGTCCAGCCCGTACTGGTAGGACTTCGCCGGCAGCTGGTACGGCCCGAACCCGGCCAGGTCGACGCCGTAGCGACCGTTGGAGTCCTGCATCCAGTACTCGTGCAGGGTGTGCCCCTTGTTCAGGGTGTTCGGGGTGTTGAGGAAGTCCTGGTAGAACTTCGGCACGTCGGCGCGGGGAATGTTGGCCGCGACCGACTGGGGGTTGCCGAAGACCGTCGAGCGTGCCCGTTGGGACACCGCGAACGTCTGGTCCGGATAGTCGAGCGCGACCAGGGCGATCTTGAAGTTGCGGATGGAGCCCCGCACGTTCGGGTCGGCCCAGTTCTTGCCGGGCACCGCCTGGTAGTCGTCCCAGGTCATGGTGTCGGGGTTCTGCCAGGCCTGCGGGTCGAGGACCTGGAACGGGGCGGTGCCGCCGGCCGGATTGGCCGGGGCCGCGGCGGCCTGCGTCGCGGCGGTCGCCACGAGCGTGCCGGCCAGGACCGCGGCCAGTACGCGACGCCGCAGTCGGGGGGTGTTGCGGGGAGCACGGTGCACGGGTTCACCTCTCGTCGGGAGGGACGCGGCCGCCGGTGACCGGTGTCCCGAGGGGTGGCTGCCGGGACGCCCGCACACCGGGCCGCGCAGCGAATCTAGGAGGACGGGCCGGGGCCGGTCACCGTGCAGATGTCGGCAGGTGGCCCGGCGGCTTCCGACACCTGAAGGACCCGCGCCGGGTCGCGGCCGGCCGTGGCGTTCAGCGGGGACGACCGTCGGTGACCGGATCGACGGCGACCGACAGGGCCCGGACCAGGTCCCGGCGCAGCCCGGCGGCGGCCAACGGCGGCAGCGGACCACGCGGCGGGCGGCACCGGCCACCGAACCGCCCGGCGCAGTCCATCGCCAGTTTGATCGCCTGCACCGCCTCCGGCCGGGAGCCCCAGCCGAAGGCCGGGTGCAGCTCGGCGTAGAGCGGCAACGCGCGGGCCAGGTCACCGGCGGCGCACAGGTCGTACAGGCGCAGGGCCGGCCGGGGCAGCGCGTTGGACAGGCCGGACACCCAGCCCCGCGCCCCGCACAGCACCAGTTCCAGCAGCACGTCGTCCGCGCCGGCCAGCACGTCCACGTGCGGGCAGAGGTCCCTGATCCGGTGCACCCGTCGCACGTCGCCGGAGAACTCCTCGACCGCGACGATCCCGTCGGTCTCGGCGACCCGGGCCAGCAGCTCCGGGGTGAGGTCCACCCGGGTGTCGTACGGGTCGTTGTGCGCCACCACCGGCAGGCCGACGGCGGTCACCTCCCGGTAGTGGGCGACCACGTCGGCGTCGCCGGCGGGATAGCCGTCCGGGGGTGGGGCGAGCACCCCGTGCGCCCCGGCGGCGGCGGCCTGCTCCGCCCAGCGGCGGGACTGCCGGCTGCCGTACCCGCCGACCCCGGGCAGCACCGCGCAGCCGGGCGGCGCGGCCTGCACCGTCGCCCGCACCACGTCGGCCCGCTCGTCGTCGGACAGGGCACGGTACTCCCCCACCGACGCGCACGGGGTCACCCCGTGGCAGCCCGCCTCGGCCAGCCAGCGCACGTGCTCCTGAAGGCGGTCGAAGTCGACGCCGAGGTCGTCGCGGAACGGCGTCGTGGTGGCGACCAGCACCCCCCGCCAGGGCCTACCAGCTGTCACTCGGGCGTTCCCTCCTGCGCGCCGGCGGCCCGCTGCCCACCGCACCGGAACCTTACGATCGTCGATCACCACGGTGCTTCGGACAATTGCCGGAACAGTCGCCGTGGGGGCCGTCCTTTTGTCGGTAGATCACCCGTGGACCTTGCGCACAGGCCCACCGGCCGCACAGGGTAGGGCACCGGCTGTCGCACCCCCTGCCGCGCAGCCAACCAGGGGAGATCCATGCATGGTGAGCTTCAGCGCATAGTCGACGCCGTCGCCGCGCGGGTGGGGCGTCCCGCCCTCATCGAGGACCGGCGGCAGCGGGTGGTCGTCTACAGCGAACACGACGGTCCGATGGACGAGGTACGCCGGATGTCGATCCTGCGCCGGCAGACCACGCCGGAGGTGATCGCCTGGTTCCGCCGGATGGGTGTGCTCACCGCCCGTGAGCCGGTGCGTACCCCGGCCGACGTCGACCTCGACCTGCTCCCCCGGGTCTGTGTGCCGATCTGGCACGACGACCTGCTGCTCGGCTTCGTCTGGTTCATCGACGACGACGGGTCGATGACCGACGCCGACATCGCCACCGCGACCGGTGCCTTCACCGACCTGTCGCTGGCCCTCTACCGGGAGAACCTGCTCGGTGAGCTGGCCTCGCAGCGGGAGTCCGAGGCCACCCGGACGCTGCTGGTGGAGAGCCCGCAGGCCCGTGCGCACGCCGTCCGGGCACTGCTGGAGGAGGGCACGGTCGCCGGTGACGGCACGACCACGGCGGTGGTGGCCCAGCTCGCCCCCGCCGACGGGCGGCACCCCGACGAGGTGGCCCGGATCGCGCTGGAGCAGGCGCTGGTGGCGACCCGCCGGTGGCTCGGCGTCCGGGAGTCGCTGCACATGGTCTGGCCCGACCACGGGGTGCTGCTGATCTGCGGCGGCCGGATCGCCGGCCGGCCCACCCCGGAGGCCGCCGCCGGGCATCTCGACGAGGCGCTGCGGCAGGCGACCCGGGGATTGTCCTCGGTGGAGCGGACGGTGACCGGGATCGGTCAGCCCCGCCCGGGGCTGGTCGACGCGGTGCAGTCCTACCGGGAGGCGGTGCAGGCGGCCCGGGTGGGGGTGCAGCTGCCGGCGCTGGGGCCGGTGGTCTCCTGGGCCGGCCTGGGCATCTACCGGGTGTTGTCGCAGCTCGACGGCCGGGACCTCGACGTCGCCGGGGTGCACCCCGGATTGGAGCGGCTGCTGCGCGACGACGCCCACCAGGTGCTGCTGGAGACCCTGGAGGCGTACCTCGACCTGGCCGGCAACGCCCACGCCACCGCCGAGAAGCTGCGGCTGCACCGGACCACCCTCTACTACCGGCTGCAACGGGTCGAGCAGCTCGCCGACACCGACCTCAAGGACGGCAACGAGCGGCTGTGCCTGCACCTGGCGATGAAGCTGGGCCGGCTCACCGGTCACTACCGGTCGGCGTCCTGACCGGCGCGGGGTCCCGCGTCGACCGTCGGGAGAGGACACCCACGCCGCCCGCGCTGTGACAGCCCGTGTCGGTCCGGACAGATCATTGACAGATCCGAGCGGGTACGGCCAGGATGGGCGCACCGATCGGCAATGCCCCCACGACCGACCGTAACCAGGTACGCCCCACGCCCGTCGCGCAGACCGGATCGGCGCCGGTCCGTCGCCTCCGCCCGTGCGGGAGACACCCCGTGTCCCCCGTCGTCGGCGGATCGACGTCGCGATCGGCCGCCCACCGTCGCCCGACTGTCGGCGTCCGACCTCCCCCGTTCCGCACCCCGCCCGACGGCGGGCGCTGCCGCGCGCCGTCGGCCCGTCTCGCACCCCAGGAAAGGTGGCCCGAGATGTCTCGTTCCGCGTTCCCCCGCCGCTGGCGGCGGTTACCCGCCGCGACGGCCGCCGGTGTGGCGTTGCTGCTGCTCGCCGGGCCGGCGACGGCCGGCACCGCCGCCCCGCCCGACCGGGAGGCCGACGCCCCGGCCGTGCTCGAACGCTCCGCCGACGAGCAGGCCGACGTGGTGGAGGTGACTGTCGACGGCACCGCCCAGCTCGACGCGCTGGTCGCCACCGGCGTCGACCTCGACCACCACGTCACCCCCACCGAGGCGGGCATCGTGGTGCACGCCGTGGTCACCCCGACCGAGGTCGCCGCGCTGAAGCGGATGGGTTACCGGGTCGGCGCCGTGCTGCACGACGCCGCCGACTCCGCGCAGCGGATCAGCGAGCGGGACGCCACGATCGCCGCCCACCGGGCCGAGAACCGGGCGTACACGGCGACCCTGGAGCGCAGCGCCGCCGCCTCCGACGTGAAGATCATCCGGGCCGACTACTACACCTCCGGCACCAACCAGGTGCTCTCGGTCGAGGCGAAGTGGGCCCAGGGGCAGACCTCCACGAGCACGTTGACCGTGGCCCGGGACAGCGGCCCCGGCACCGAGATCGGCTCGGGCGGCACCCAGAGCATCTCCCGGTTCGTCGACGCCGGCGTCTACCTCTACCACCGGGGCGCCGCCGCCGTCACCACCCGGCCGCAGCGCATCCAGATCACCAGTCCCACAGGTGACGTGGCGGTCGCCGAGGTGAAGGAGTGGCTGCCGATCCCGGCCGACAGCCCGGAGGGCCCCGGCTACCAGAAGGACTTCGTCACCAGCTACCTCACCCCGACCGAGCTGTACGACCGGATCAAGCGGTTGGCCGACGCCTACCCGCAGCTCGCCGAGGTGGTGAAGCTGCCGTACGAGACCAACGGGTACCGGCGCAAGGCGCAGGTGGTGCTCGGCGGGACCGCCGCCACCCGGGTCGCCGTCGACTCGCTCGCCTGGGGGCACGAGGGCGGCAACGACATCACCGTCGAGCTGGCCGACCCGGGCGCGGCCGACCGGCCGCTCGCGGTCACGGTGACCGGCAAGGCCATCCGGGTCAGCCTGGCCACCGACGCCGCCGGGGCGGTGACCAGCACCGCCGCCCAGGTCGCGGCGGCGCTGACCGCCGAGGCGGGTGCGCTGGTCAGGGCGTACACCTACCGGGGGGACGCCGGGGCCGGGGTGGTCGCGCCGGTCGCGTCGACGCCGCTGTCGGACAACCTGAAGGCGCCGGCCGGGGTCTCCCGCGATCCGCACCCGGTGTACGCCATCCGGATCGGCAAGTACCGCGACGGCTCCCGCACCGGGGTGCTCGCCTACGCCCAGGAGCACGCCCGGGAGTGGGTCCCGCCGCTGGTCACCATCGAGACCGCCGAGCGGCTGCTGCGCAACCACGCCACCGACGAGAACACCAAACAGCTGCTGCGCACCCTGGACATCTGGATCGTGCCGTCGATCAACCCGGACGGCGGGCACTACTCGTTCTACGACTACGCCTCGCAGCGACGCAACATGACCAACCACTGTGCCCCGGGCGGCGCCACCGACGCGCTGGCCCGTAACTCGTGGGGGGTGGACAACAACCGCAACTACAGCGAGTACAGCCTCTTCGACGGCTACTCGGGGGCGTCGGCGAGCTGCACCGGCGACACCTACGCCGGGCCGGGCGAGCTGTCCGAACCGGAGAACCGCAACGTCGACTGGCTGGCCCAGCGGCCGAACATGAAGTTCTCGATGAACCTGCACTCCTCCGGCAACTACTTCATGTGGTCGCCGGGCGCGTACGCCACCCCGGGCCGGATCTCCGCGCCCCGGCCGACGCTGGCCGAGGAGTCGTTCTTCTGGGGCGCGTCGTCGCGCATCCTCACCGCGATCAAGCGGCACCGCAACATGGCGGTCACCCCGGCGCGGACCGGCCCGATCTCCGACGTGCTCTACTCGGCGGCAGGCAACTCCGGTGACATGCTCTGGTACAAGTACGGCATCTACGCCTGGAACTTCGAGGTCGGCACCAGCTTCCAGCCCACCTGGGAGGAGGCGCACCAGGAGACCATGGAGTTCAGCAACGGCCTGGTCGAGCTGCTGCGGGTGGCCCGGGACTTCGACAAGGACCGCAAGCGCCCGACCAGCACCCTGTCGGTCACGCCGAGCCCCACCGAGGGCGCGGTCAGCGTCCGGTTCGACGTCAGCGAGCCGGCGGCCGTGTTCTACACCCTCGACGGCAGCAAGCCGACGTTCGGGTCCACCCTGTACGCCTCGGCGGGCATCCGGGAGGGGGCCGAGACGTTGACCGTCCCGGTCGGCACCAAGATCCACTGGTTCTCGGTGGACGCGGCAGGCAACATCGAACGCAACTACCGGCCGGACGACGACAGCTTGACCTTCAACCGGGGCTGGGCGACCCTGCCCACCGGCTGAGGCCGGGACGTGCCAGCGGGGGTCCGCGCCGCCGGACCCCCGCTGGTCGACCGGGATCAGTCCACCGCCCGCCACCGGTAGAACTCCGTCGCCACCGCGTCCACCGGGCCGCCCCAGGAGTCCGGGTCGAACGGGCTGATGTACGGGCTGAGATCATCCATGATCTTGGCGAACGCCGGCTGGTCGTGGCCCTGCCGCACGGCCCCGTCGAACGCCTCCCCGGTGCGTTCCAGCACGTGCAGGTAGACGTCGTCGATCGCGTGCAGCCAGCGCCCGGTGACCCCCATCAGGGCGGGCAACGGGCCGGCGTCGGACTCGGCGAAGATCTGCGCCACGGTGGGTTCCGCGCCCGGCTTGATCCGGGCCACGATGACCGTCCGGCTCGGCTCGCCCCCGGCATCCGGCGGCCCGGCCGGCATCCAGGAGTAGAACTCCTTCGCCACCGAGTCCGACGGGTTCTTCCAGTCCCTCGGGTAGGGCGTCACGTACGGGGCGATCTGCTCGGCGATCTGCTGGAAGGCCGGCAGGCCCCGGGTCTGCCCGGTCACCGTCGGGTCCGCGGCGCGCTCGATCAGGTGGATGTAGAGGCCGTGGAAGGACAGCAGGGTCCGCCCGACCACGCCCAGGTCCTGCGGGCGGGTGGTCCGGTCGTAGTACCCGAACACGTCGGCCACGGTCTGCTCGCTGCCCGGCACCATGCGACAGACGATCACGTTACGGAAGGTCATCGGAAACTCCTCGGGGATCAGACGGTACGGGTCGGCTCGGTGGGGCGGGGACGACTGGCCGGCGGGTGTGACACCGGCGCGGCGGAGGCGGCGAACCGGACCGGCAGCTCCAGCAGGCCCCGGAACGGTGACGCCGCCGGCAACCGGCGCAGCTCGGCCGGCGGCACGGCGAGGTGCAACCCGGGCAACCGGCGCAGCAGCGCCGCCAGGCCGATCTGGGCCTCCATCCGGGCCAGCGAGACACCGAGGCAGTAGTGCACGCCGTGGCCGAAGCCCAGGTGCGGGCCCCGAACCCGGCGCAGGTCCAGCTGGTCCGGGTCGACGAAGTGCGCCGGATCGTGGTTAGCCGCGTTGAGCACGATGCCGACGATCGACCCGGCCGGAATCCGTACCCCGCCGTACTCGACGTCCTCGGTGGCCACCCGGGGGCTGGCCACCGGCAGCGGGCCGTCGAAGCGCAGCAGCTCCTCGATCGCCGAGGGCAGCAACTCCGGGGTTTTCCGCAGCAGGTCGAGCTGGTCGGGATGGGTCAGCAGGGCCACCGTCGCGTTGCCCAGGAAGTCGGCGGTGGTCTGGTGCCCGGCGAACAGCAGCAGGAAGGTGGTGGTGACCAGTTCCGCCTCGGACAACCTGCCGTCCTGGTCGCAGGCGTCGATCAGCGCGCTGATCATGTCGTCGGCCGGGGTGACCCGCTTGGCGGCCACCAGCTCCGCCAGGTAGTGGTGCAGCCGCACCTGCGCCTCGCCGACCGCCGCCCGTTCCTGCGCCGGCGGTCGCCGCGACGACCCGGAGGTACGGATCACCTGCGTCCAGTCCAGCACCCGCTCCTGGTCGGCCCGGGGCACCCCGAGCAGTTCGCAGATCACCACCATCGGCAGCGGGATCGCGAAGTCGTGCATCAGCTCGGCCCGCCCCTGCGCGACGAACCCGTCGATCAGGTCGTCGACGATCTGCCGTACCCGGGGACGCAGCGCCTCGACCCGACGGGGCGCGAACGCCTGCGACACCAACCGGCGCAGCCGGGTGTGCTCCGGCGGGTCCGAGTTGAGCATGTTCCGGTTCAGCGCCTCGGAGTTCGGGCCGAAGATCTGCAGGTAGTGCTGCCCGGGGCCGTAGAGGTCCTTGGACAGCCGGGGGTCGGTCAGCGCCGTACGCGCGTCGTCGAACCGGGTCAGCAGGTACGAGTCGAACCGGGGTGAGCTGACCGGGCAGACCGGCGCGTCCGCGCGCAGCCGGGCGAAGGACGGGTAGGGGTCGACGGCGAACTGCTCGGTGTAGAGCTGTGCGGCGGGAACCGGCTCGGTCATCTCGTCTCCTCGGGCGCGCTGGGCATGCTGTGCAGCACCTGGTAGGTGTGTCGTTCGGCAGATTCCCGCAGGTCACGTACCACCCGCAGCAGCCGGTCGCGGTGCTCGCTGCGGCCGAAGGCGTCGAGCCGTTCCCGGTCCGCCCAGTCGCTGATGATCAGGTAGCTGCGCGGGTCGTCGGCGTCCCGGACGAGGTCCTGGCGCAGGCACCCGTCGAGCTGCCGGATCTGCTCCGCCGCCGCGAGCCACTCCGCCTCGAACCGCTCCGCGCAGCCCTCCCGGGTACGCATGGCGAGCACCGTGCGCACGGCCGTCATCGCGCACCACCGAAGACCAGGTGCAGGTTCTTGCGTAGCGCGTCGGCGTCGATCGGCTGGCTGCGGAAGCCGAGGTGCCCGTCCGGGCGGATCAGGTACAGGGCGGTGCCGGTCACCCCGTACCGGGTGCGGAACTCGTCCCCGGCGTCGACCACCACCGGCGGCGCGGACGGCCCCGGCGCCCCGGCGTCCGGGCTGAGCAGCAGGTAGGCGTCGACCTCACCCCGGGTGCGGGCGCGGACGTCGGCGCAGAGCCCCGGCACGGCCGCCACCGCCGCCGGATCGGCCGAGGCGTCGGCGTAGAGCAGCAGGGTGTGCCGGGTGCCGGCGGTCAGGTCACGCAGCCGCAGCGGATGCCCCACCCCCCGCCGCCGCAACCCGCCCAGGTCGGGGGCGCGGTCGCCGGGGCGCGGGCCGGCCCGCAGCCCGTCCGGATCGGTGACGCACTCGCCGACCAGTGGACTGTCGGCGTAGCTGAGCAGCAGGGACATCTCCTGGATGAACTGCCGTTCCAGATCGGCGCGGTCCAGTTCGTCGGTGAACGCCAGCCGTACCGCACGGCCGACGATCTCCTCGCCCTCCGGGCGGCGTTCGGTCTCGTAGCTGTCGAGCAGGCCGGGGGCGGCGATCCCGCGTACCGCCAGCGCCACCTTCCAGGCCAGGTTCCAGGCGTCCTGGATGCCGGTGTTCATCCCCTGTCCCCCGGCGGGCGGGTGCAGGTGCGCCGCGTCACCGGCGACGAAGACCCGGCCGTGGCCGTACCGGTCGACGATGCCGTGGCTGATCCGGAACACCGACGACCAGCGCAGGTTCGCCGCCCGGGTGCCAGGCGGGGCCAACCGGGTAAGCGCCGCCTGCACGTCGTCGAGGGTCGGCTCGGCCAGTTCCTCGCTGAACCCGGGCGGGGCGTCCCGGCCGCCGGTCTGGGCGAAGAACCGCGGCGGCGCGAGGGTGGCGATCCGGTACCGGCCCTCCCCGCGCAGCGGTACGCAGACCAGCATGCCGTCCATCCGGCCGTCGGTCTCGTGCAGGAACCGCAGCAGGTGCCCGTCGGGCATGTCCCAGTTCACGTCGACGTCGGCGAGCATGAACAGTTGCGGGAACCGGCCCAGCCCACCGGTGAACGTCAATCCGAGCAGGTCACGGACCCGGCTGTGCGCACCGTCGGCACCGATCAGGTACTGCGCCCGGACGGTGCGGATGCTGCCGTCGGCGAGGGTGAGGGTGGCCAGCACGCCGTCCGAGCCCTGGGTGAACCCGGTCAGCTCCGCTCCGCGCTGCGGCCGGACGCCGAGGGTGGCCAGCCGGTCGGTGAGGATGCGCTCGGTCTCGTACTGGGGCAGGCCCAGGTGCGCGTACGGCAGGCCGGGCAGTTCCCAGCTCATCCGGTGGGTCTGGGTGCCGTTGACGAACACCACGTTGCCGGTCAGCCAACTGCCGGCGTCCATCGCCTCCCGCACGACGCCCTGCTCTTCCCAGATCTCCATGGTGCGGCAGTGCACCCCGATCGCCTTGTCGGCGTGGGCGGGCGGGGCCACCCGCTTCTCCACCACCCGGCAGTCGATGCCGCGCCGGGCCAGCTCGACGGCGGCGGTCAGCCCGGTCGGCCCCGCCCCGACGATGAGTACGTCAGTTGTCGTGTGCACGTCGGTCTCCCTACCGGTGCTGGCTGCCCGGTCGACGCCGGGACGGGTCGCGAGGTGGAACAGTCGGCGGCGGAAGTCGAGCAGGAACGGCGCGATCGGCCCGGCCTCCTCCCGGGCGTGGGCCGGGTTGGCGACCCAGCGGTGGAACTCCGCCCCGGAACGCCACTCGGCGAAGATGTGGTGGACGTCCGAGTCGGGCTCGCGCAGCAGGTCCTCGCGCAGGTAGCCGGGGACCCCGGCCATCCGGGCGGTCACCTCGGCGTGACCCCGGTGGAACTCGGCGAGCCGGTCGGCCGGGACGGTGACCTCGACGTCCACCAGGATCGTCGGGTCCCCGTCCGGCTCGTCCCGCATCACCCGGAGGTCATCGGCGGTGCTCGGTTCGCACCCGTCGCGGAGCGCGGCGGCGAGGCGGGCCGCCACCGGGCCGTTCTCGTAGTCGCGCAGGGCGTCGTCGTCGGTCCACTCGGTGGCGAGCACGAACGTGTGCGGGTCGGTGGCGTCGAGGAACAGTTCCCGGCGCAGGTTGCCGGGCAGTGCGCCGATCTGCACCGCGGCCGTCCGCCACGCCGACCGGACGCGCTGTCCGGCACCGGGGCGCGCGCGGACCCGGAGCATTGTCCTGATCATGGGGTCTCCCTTGACGGCCTGCCCGAGACGAGGGTCCCGACCGCCGGCACCCGCACCGGCCGTCGCCGTCCGACCCTGTCGCAGCGCACGTCACCCCGCCGTCACCGGCCGGCCGACCCGGGTCGCCGCCCGGTGACGCCACCGGGACGACCCGCCGACACGGGTCGTCATCCGGGGACACACCGACGTCGCGTCGGGGAGGCCGCCGCGCGACGCCGCCGCACCTGCGGCGCACCGGTGCGGCGTGCCGGGCAGGCGGGTCAGGGGCGGCGGTTGCCGCTGCTCGCGCGGACGACGAGCACCGGCTCGACCTGGGGGCGGGGGGTGCCCACGCCGGTGCCGTCGAAGAGTTCCAGCAGGGCCGCCACGCACCTGCGGCCGACCTCGTCGAAGTCCTGCCGCACGGTGGTCAGCGGCGGGGAGAGGTACTCGGCCTCGGGGATGTCGTCGAAACCGACGACGCTGACGTCCTCGGGAATCCGGGCGCCCCGCTGGTGCAGGGCGCGCAGCAGGCCGAGGGCCTGGTGGTCGTTGGCGCAGAACACCGCCGTCACGTCGGGGCGTTCGACCAGGGACTGCCCCAGCTCGTAGCCGGCGCGGGGGCTCCAGTCACCGACGATGACCGGCGGGACGCGGCGGCCCGCCTGCTCCAGGGTCTGCCGCCACCCGTCGACCCGGTCCCGGGCCTCCAGCCAGTCGCGGGGGCCGGCGATGTGCCAGACCGTCTCGTGCCCGAGGTCGAGCAGGTGCCGGACCGCCAGCCGGGCCCCGGCCACCTGGTCGACCGAGATGCTGGGCAGCTCACCGCGGTCGCCGCTGGCCTCGACGACCACCGCGGGCACCCCGGTGGGCAGGCCGTGCACGGCGACCGACGCCGTCATCATCGGGGTGATGACGACGACGCCGGCCACCGACTGCTCGGTCAGCGCGTCGATGGCCGAGCGCATCCCGCTGCGGTCCAGCCGTTCCAGGGTGACGATGCTGATGCCGTACCCGGCGGCGCGGGCCGCCCGTTCGATGCCCAGCAGCGTGGCCGCCGGCCCGAACAGGATGGTGTCGAAGCTGACCACGCCGATGACCCGGGAACGCCGGCCGGCCAATCCCCGGGCCAGGGCGTTGGGTCGGTAGTTGAGCTGGTGCACGGCGCGCAGCACCCGTTCCCGGGTCTCCGGCCGAACGCTCGGGTGGTTGTTGAGCACCCGGGACACGGTCTGGTGCGACACCCCGGCGAGTTGCGCGACGTCGCTCATCACCGCGGCGCGTTCGGGCCGCTGCTGGCCCATGGCGGCTCAGAAACCCCGGGCCAGGCGGTAGTAGGCCTGGTTCCAGCGCAGCTCGTCGGCGAACCGGCGGGGGGTGGTGTCGGCGTCGATGACGACCAGTTCGGTGCTGACCATCTCGGCGAGGTCGTGCAGCTCCTCGACGCCGACGGCCTGGGACAGCACCGTGTGGTGCGGGGCGCCGGCGGTGAGCCAGGCCTCCGCCGAGGCGGCCAGGTCCGGTCGGGGCCGCCACACCGCCCGCGCCACCGGCAGCTTCGGCAGCGGGTACGGCGGCGCGACCACGTCGATCTCGTTGGCGACCAGCCGGAACCGCTCCCCCATGTCGGCCAGGCCGAGCACCACGGCCGGGCCGGGCTGGGCGTCGAAGACCAACCGGACGGGGTCCTCCCGGCCGCCGATGCCCAGCGGGTGGATCTCGACGTTCGGGGTGGCCGCCGCGATGGTCGGGCAGACCTCCAGCATGTGCGCCCCGAGCACCAGCTCCCGGCCGGGGGTGAGGTCGTAGGTGTAGTCCTCCATGAACGAGGTGCCGCCGGTGGTGCCGACGGACATCGACTTGAGCGTGCGTACCAGCACCGAGGTCTTCCAGTCGCCCTCGCCGCCGAAGCCGTACCCGTCGGCCATCAGCCGCTGCACCGCGAGGCCGGGCAGCTGCCGCAGCCCGCCCAGGTCCTCGAAGTTGGTGGTGAAGGCGCGGAACCCACCGGCGTCGAGGAAGTCGCGCAGCCCCGCCTCGATCCGGGCGGCGTAGCGCAGCGAGTCGTGCCGGCCGCCACCGGAGCGCAGCGCGTCGACCAGCCGGTAGCTGTCGTCGTACTCCTTGACCAGGTCGTCGATGCGGGCGTCGGCGACGGCGTCGACGGCCTCGACCAGGTCGTTGACCCCGTAGGTGTTCACCGAGACGCCGAAGCGCAGCTCGGCCTCGACCTTGTCGCCCTCGGTCACGGCCACGTCGCGCATGTTGTCGCCGAAGCGGGCCAGCCGCAGCGACCGCATCTCGGCGTGCCCGATCGCGGCCCGGGTCCACGCGCCGATCCGGGCGGCGACCCGGGGGTCGCTGACGTGCCCGGCGACGGTCTTGCGGGCGACACCGAGCCGGGTCTGGACGTAGCCGAACTCCCGGTCGCCGTGGGCGGCCTGGTTGAGGTTCATGAAGTCCATGTCGATCTCGGACCAGGGCAGTTCCACGTTGGCCTGGGTGTGCAGGTGCAGCAGCGGGGTGCGCAGCGCGTCCAGCCCGGAGATCCACATCTTGGCGGGGGAGAACGTGTGCATCCAGGCGATCACCCCGACCGCGCCCTGTACGGCGGCGTCGCGGCAGACGGCGAGGATCTCGGTGCTGGAGGTCAGCACCGGCTTCCAGACCACCCGGGCCGGAACGGCCGGGTCGGCGTCGAGTCGTTCGGCGATCCGCCGGGACTGCTCGGCCACCTGGCGCAGGGTCTCCGGGCCGTACAGGCCCTGGCTGCCGGTGAGGAACCAGACCTCGGCGGCCGGGGATGGGTTGGTCATGGGCGTTGCCTTCCGGTGGGGCTGGCGAGGGTTACTTGGTACGGATGCCGACGAGGCGTTGGAGCAGGATGAACACGAACAGCAGGCCACCAATGACGATCTTGGTCCACCACGAGTTGAGGGTGCCGTCGAAGGTGATCAACGTCTGGATGATGCTGAGCACCAGCACCCCGAGCAGGGTGCCGAAGATGTAGCCGGACCCGCCGGTGAGCAGGGTGCCGCCGATGACGACCGCCGCGATCACGTCCAGTTCCATGCCCACCGCGATCAGCGGGGCGCCGGACAGGGTGTAGAAGGAGAGCAGGATGCCGCCGATCGCCGAGCAGAGCCCGCTGATCGTGTAGACCGCGATCTTCGTACGGCCCACCGGCAGGCCCATCAGCAGCGCGGACTGCTGGTTGCCGCCGATGGCGTACACGTTGCGGCCCAGCCGGGTGTACGCCAGCACGGCCGCCGCCACGGCCACCACCGCGACGGCGATCAACGCGCCGACCGAGACGAAGTTCTCACCGAGGTGGATGCGGTGCTGGGCGGTGCTGGTCCAGAAGCCGTCGGTGATCGGGATCGAGGTGGTGCTGATCCAGGTGCACACGCCCCGGGCGAAGAACATCCCGGCGAGGGTGACGATGAAGGGTTGGATGTCGAAGAAGTGGATCACGCAGCCCATCGCGAACCCGAGGATCGGGCCGATCAGCAGCGCGATCACCAGCACCAGGGCGGGGTGCAGGCCGTCGCCCAGCAACGAGGCCGACACCATCGCGGTCATCGCCACCACCGAACCGACCGACAGGTCGATGCCGCCGGTGAGGATCACGAAGGTCATCCCGACCGCGACGACCAGCAGGAAGCCGTTGTCGATGAAGACGTTGAAGACGACCTGGATGTTGGAGAACGCACGGTACTGGGAGACGCCGATGGAGTACATCACCAGCAGCAGGGCTGCCGTGGCGAGCACCGGTACGTGCCGGGGTGGCACCCGCCACCAGGCACGGCCCGGACGGGCGGCCAACGGGGTCGTGGTCATGCCGGAACCTGCTCCTTCTCTGTGCCGACCGGCTCCACCGGCGTGACCGGGACGCTGCGCCGACGGCGGAACCGCGCCCGGAAGGCCGGGGCCTGGATGAGACAGACCACGATCACCACGACCGCCTTGAACAGCAGGGACGTCTGCGGGTCGATGTTCATGGCGTAGACGGAGGTTGTCAGGGTCTGGATGAGCAGCGCGCCGACCACGGTGCCACCGAGGTAGAACCGGCCGCCGGCCAGTGCGGTGCCGCCGATGACCACGGCCAGGATGGCGTCCAGCTCGACCCAGAGACCCACCGCGTTGCCGTCGGCGCTGGAGACGTTGGCCGTCATCATGAACCCGGCGATGGCGGCGCAGGCGGCGCTCACCACGTACACCAGGAAGGTGATCCGGCGGGAGCGGATGCCGGCCAGCCGGCTGGCCTCGGCGTTCCCGCCGACCGACTCGATGATCATGCCGAGCGCGGTACGCCGGGTCAGCACCGCCACCAGCATCGTCACCGCGAGGGCGATGACGATGGCGAACGGCAGGGTCAGCAGGTGCCCGACCCCGATCACCTTGTACGGCCCGCTGTTGATGGTGATGATCTGCCCCTCGGCGATCAGCTGGGCCAGGCCCCGGCCGGCCACCATCAGGATCAGCGTGGCGATGATCGGTTGGATGCCGATCCCGGCGACCAGGATGCCGTTCCAGGCCCCGAGCAGCAGGGCCACCCCGAAGCCGAGCGCCACCGCGGTGAGCACCACGCCCAGGCTGTTCTGGTCGGGCTGCTCGCTGATGTAGAGGCAGGCGACCGCGCCGGCGACCGCCGCCACCGCGCCCACCGACAGGTCGATGCCGCCGGTGGCGATCACCAGGGACATGCCGAGGGCGACCAGGATCAGCGGCGCGCTGAGCCGGACGATGTCGATCAGGCTGCCGTAGAGGTGGCCGTTCTTCAGCTCGACCGACAGGAAGCTCGGCCGGTAGATCGCGTTCGCCACCAGCAGCAGCACCAGCACCACGAGCGGCCAGAACAGCCGGTGGCCGGTGACGCCCGCAGCGCGGGCCCGTACGGTGCTCATGCCGGCACCGACCCTTCCTGGGAGCTGCCGCTGGCGATGACCTGCATGACGCGGGCGGCATCGAGGGTGTCGTCGTTGGTGAGTTCGGTGACCAGCTGCCGGTCCCGCATGACGGCGACCTTGTGGCTGAGCCGGAGCACCTCCTCCAGCTCGGCGGAGATGAACAGCACCGCCATCCCGCCGTCGGAGAGCTGCGCGACCAGGCGCTGGATCTCGGTCTTGGCACCGATGTCGATGCCCCGGGTCGGTTCGTCGAGGATCAGCAGCCGGGGCTCGGTGATCAGCCAGCGGGCCAGCAGCACCTTCTGCTGGTTGCCGCCGGACAGGTTACGCACCGGCATCTCCGGATCGGCCGGCCGGATGCTCAACGCCTTGATCCAGTGCCTGACCAGTTCGTCCTGCCGGCGGCGGGGCAACGGGCGCAGCCAGCCCCGGGCCGCCTGCATGGCCAGGATGATGTTCTCCCGCACCGACAGCTCGCCGACCAGTCCCTCGGTGCGGCGGTTCTCGGAGCAGAACGCGATGTCCCTGTCGATGGCGGCCACCGGGTTGCGGATCGTCACCGGGGTGCCGTCCACGCAGAGCCGGCCGGTGTCGGCGCGGTCCGCGCCGAAGAACAGCCGGGCCACCTCGGTACGCCCCGAGCCGAGCAGCCCGGCCAGGCCGACCACCTCGCCCTGGTGGATGGTGAGGCTGAACGGGGCGACGGAACCGGACCGGCCGAGCCCGTCGGCCGCGACCAGCGGGGTGCCCGACTCCAGGGCCGCCCGGTCGTTGCCGCTGGTCGCCTCGTCGAGGCGTTCCAGGGCGTCCAGCTCCTTGCCGATCATCTTCTCCACCAGCGCGATCTGCGGCAGTTCGCTGGTCAGGTACTCGCCGACGAGCCGGCCGTTGCGCAGCACGGTGATCCGGTCGGCGATGGCGTAGACCTGGTCGAGGAAGTGGGTGACGAAGATGATCGCGATGCCGTCGTCGCGCAACTGCCGCATGATCCGCATCAGCTGGGCCACCTCGTCGGCGTCCAGGCTGGAGGTGGGCTCGTCGAGGATCAGCACCCGGGCCCGGATGTCGACGGCGCGGGCGATGGCGACCATCTGCTGCACGGCCAGCGAGTAGTTGCCGAGCAGTTCGGTGACGTCGATGTGCAGGTCGATGCGGGCGAGCAGGTCCTTGGCCCGGCGACGCATCTCGCGCCAGTTGACCGCACCGAGGCGGCGCGGCTCGCGGCCGATGTAGATGTTCTCCGCGACCGACAGGTTGGGCAGGAGGTTGACCTCCTGGTAGACGGTGCTCACCCCGGCGGCGGTGGCCTGCATCGGGCCGGAGAAGGAGACCTCGGCGCCGTCGAGGGTGATGGTGCCGGAATCGGTGCCGTAGACGCCGGTCAGCACTTTGATGAGGGTTGACTTCCCGGCACCGTTCTCGCCCATCAGGGCGTGCACCTCACCGGGAAAGAGCCGCAGGTCGACGCCGTCGAGGGCGCGGACCCCGGGGAAGATCTTGCTGATCGCGGTCATCGTCAGGACCGGATGCCTCTCCGACATCCCACCGAACCTTTCCTCGGAAGCGGAGGCCGCCGCGCCGAACGCGGCGGCCCCCGGTCGGATCAGTACTTCCGGTTGGGCAGGGCCGCCTTGGCCTGCTCCTGGGTGAAGGTGGTCTCCTCGGTCTCGACCCGGGCCGGTACCTCCTCGCCGGCCTTGACCTTCTTGGCCAGGTCCATCAGCTGCGGGCCGAGCAGCGGGCTGCACTCCGCGATGAAGTTGAACTTCCCGTCGGCCAGCGCCTGCATGCCGTCCTTGACCGCGTCGATGGTGATGATGGTGATGTCCTTGCCGGGCGTCTTGCCCGCCGCGGTGATCGCCTCCAGCGCGCCCAGGCCCATGTCGTCGTTGTGCGCGAAGAGCACGTCGATCTTCGGGTTGGCCTTGAGGAACTGCTCCATGACCTGCTTGCCGCCGGCCCGGGTGAAGTCACCGCTCTGCGAGGCGACGACCTTCAGGTTGGGGCTGGCGGCGATCGCCTCGGCGAAGCCCTTCTTGCGGTCGTTGGCCGGGGCCGAACCGGTGGTGCCCTGCAACTCGACGATGTTCACCGGACCGCTCGCGGCCGACTTCTCCTTGACCAGCCACTCGCCGGCGAGCCGGCCCTCCTTGACGAAGTCCGAGCCGATGAAGGTCTTGTAGAGGCTCTTGTCGGCCGAGTCCACGGCCCGGTCGGTCAGGATCACCGGGATCTTGGCGTCCTTGGCCTCCTTGAGCACGGTGTCCCAGCCCGACTCCACGACCGGCGAGAAGGCGATCACGTCGACCTTCTGCTGGATGAAGTTGCGGATCGCCTTGATCTGGTTCTCCTGCTTGCCCTGCGCGTCGTCGAACTTGAGCTCGTAGCCGGCCTCGGCGGCCGACTCCTTGATCGAGTTGGTGTTCGCCGTGCGCCAGCCGCTCTCCGCGCCGACCTGCGAGAAGCCGATGACCAGCTTGCCGTTGCCGCCGCCGCTGCTGCTGTCGCTGTCACCGCCGGTGTCGCTGTTGCCGCAGCCGGCGAGTCCGCCGGCCAGCAGGCCGACGGCGAGCATCGCGCCGAGGCCGCGCCGGGTGAGGGTGATGCCGGTCTTCGCCATGTGAAGACTCCTTGTACGGGGATGAGGTGGGGGATGGTGCGTGCGCGGAAGGACCGGCCGGCACGGCACGCCGGACGGACCGGACCTTCCAGGGGTGGTGCATCGGGTTGCGGTGGATCGACCGGTCCGCCGGGGCGGGCCGGTGGCGAGGACTGGCGGTCGGGCGTTACGGCCCCGACTGCCCGTAGACGTTCTGGTAGCGGTCGTAGAGGGAGTCGATGTCGGCCTGGGCCATCGGCACCGGGGTGCCGAGCGTCCGGGCCAGGTGGGCGGTGCGGGCCACGTCCTCGCACATCACGGCGGCCTTCACCGCCGCGCGGGCGTCCCGACCGATGGTGAACACGCCGTGGTTGCGCATCAGCACCGCCGGTGAGCGGTGCCCGGTCAGGGTCGCCACGATGCCCTTGCCGATGTCGTCCCCGCCGATGAGCGCGAACGGACCGACCGGGATCTCGCCGCCGAACTCGTCGGCCTGGGCGGTGAGGTTGCACGGAATCGCCTCGCCGCAGGCGGCCCAGGCGGTGGCGTACCCGCTGTGGGTGTGCACCACGCCACCGACCTCGGGCATCGCCCGGTAGACGTAGGCGTGGGCGGCGGTGTCGCTGGACGGCGAGAGGTCGCCGTCGACCACGACCCCGTCGAGGTCGCAGACGATCATGTTGTCGGGCCGCAGGTCGTCGTAGGACACCCCGCTCGGCTTGATCACCATCAGCTCCCGGCCGGGCACCCGGGCCGAGACGTTGCCGGCCGTCCAGGCCACCAGGTTGTAGCGCACCAGCTCGCCGTGCAGGGTGGCCACCTGCGCGCGCAGCCGGGCCACCTCGGCGTCGAGGTCGAGGGTCATGCCGGCACCTCCAGGGGGTCGGTGGTCGGTTCGGCGGCGGGCGCGACGGCCTGACGGCGGGCGGCGTTGCGGATCGCCCGCAGCCGCAGCAGCACGTCGTCGCCACCCCGGCCGAAGTGGTCGTGCAGCCGGCGGTACTCGGCGTAGAGCGCGTCGTAGGCGTCGGCGCGCTCCGGGTCGGGCCGGTAGACCTCGCGGTCGACCCGGCCCATCGCCGCCGAGGCGGTCGGCACGTCGGGGTACGCGCCGGCCGCGACCGCCGCGTGGATCGCCGACCCCAGGGCCGGGCCCTGCGCCGAGCCGATGATGCCCAGCGGACGGCGGGTCACGTCGGCGTAGATCTGCATCAGCAGGCTGTTGCCGGTCAGCCCGCCGGCCACGATCAGCTCGTCGACCGGGACGCCCGCCTCGGCGAACGCCTCGATGATCATGCGGGTGCCGTACGCGGTGGACTCCAGCAGCGCGCGGTAGACGTCCGGCGGCCGGGTGGCCAGGGTGAGGCCGACGAGCACCCCGCTGAGGTCGTGGTTGACCAGCAGCGAGCGGTTGCCGTTCCACCAGTCCAGGGCGACCAGGCCGTGTGCGCCGACGGGCTGGGCCGCCGCGGCGGCGGTCAGCTCCTCGTGCGAGGCGAACCCGGCGGGGGCGGCGTGCTTGACGTACCAGCCGAAGATGTCGCCGACGCCGCTCTGCCCGGCCTCGTAGCCCCAGGAGCCGGCGCTGATCCCGCCGTCGACCACGCCGCACATGCCGGCGACCTCGGCCCGCTCGGTGCCGTTGACCACGTGGCAGGTGGAGGTGCCCATGATGGCGACCAGCCGGCCGGGGGTCAGCGCCTGCGCGGCGGCGGCGGTGACGTGGGCGTCGACGTTGCCGACGGCCACCGCGATCCCCTCCGGCAGCCCGGTCCAGGCGGCGGCCTGCGCGGTGAGCCCGCCGGCCCGCGCGCCGAGCTGCGCCAGCGGCCCGTCGATCTTGGCGACGAAGTCGGCGAAGCCGGGGTTCAACGCGGACAGGTACGCCGGGGACGGGTAGTGGCCGTCCTGGAGCAGCCCCTTGTAGCCGGCCGTGCAGACGTTGCGGGTCTCGACGCCGCAGAGCTGCCAGACGATCCAGTCGGCGGCCTCGATCCAGCGCTCGGCGCGGGCGTAGACCTCCGGGTCCTCCTCCAGCAGTTGCAGCCCCTTGGCGTACTGCCACTCGGCGGAGACCTTGCCGCCGTAGCGGCCGATCCAGGACTCGCCCCGGGAGTGGGCCAGCGCGTTGATCCGGTCGGCCTGCGGCTGGGCGGCGTGGTGCTTCCACAGCTTCACCCAGGCGTGCGGGCGGGTACGCAGGTCGGGCAGCTCGCACAGCGGGGTGCCGTCGGCCAGGGTGGGCAGCACGGTGCAGGCGGTGAAGTCGATGCCGATGGCGACCACCCGGGCCGGGTCGACGCCGCTCTCGGCCAGCGCGGCGGGCACCGCCTCGCGCAGCACGTCGCGGTAGTCGTCCGGGTCCTGCAGCGCCCAGTCGGCCGGCAGGGGCTGGCCGTCGACGGCGAGCGTCGTCTCCATCACCGCGTGGCGGTACTCGTGCACCGCCGTGCCCAGCTCGGCGCCGTCGCCGACCCGCACCACCAGCGCCCGACCCGACAGCGTGCCGTAGTCGACGCCGACGACGTACCGGTCCTGCGGCTTCGCGCCTGCATCCATGCCGTTCTCCGTTCAATCGTTGGGGGCAAGTGTTAGCGCTCACATGGAATCCGTCAAGGCGCATCCATGTAACACTGCCGTAACCATCCTGAGCGGCCCCGGCACGGCATCCACGATCACCGCTCCGACCAGCCATCGAGCAGCCGACATACGCCGAACAGGTGAGCGGTCACATCCGTTCGGCCGGGCCGCCCCTTGACAGGCCTCGACAGCGGTTCCAGACTTCGGGGCGACCGCGCGGCGGGCCCGGCGTCGGGCCGGACGGGCGACGACCGGTCCACCGGCGTCCTCGCGCCCACCTGCCGTGCCCGCGCGACGGACCACGGCCCTCGTCCGCCCGAGACGGACCACACGGCCTTCGTCGCCACCCGGAGGAGGCCGCGTGAGGATCGTCGACGCCCGGGTCATCGTGACCTGCCCGGGCCGCAACTTCGTCACCCTGAAGATCGTCACCGACGAGGGGGTCACCGGCGTCGGGGACGCCACCCTCAACGGCCGGGAACTCGCCGTCGCGTCCTACCTGCGCGACCACGTCGTGCCACTGCTGATCGGGCGCGACCCAGCCCGGATCGAGGACACCTGGCAGTACCTCTACCAGGGCGCCTACTGGCGGCGGGGGCCGGTGACGATGAGCGCGATCGCCGCCGTGGACACCGCGCTGTGGGACATCAAGGGCAAGGTCGCCGGCCTGCCGGTCTACCAGTTGCTCGGCGGCCGATCCCGCGACGGGGTCACCGTCTACGGGCACGCCAACGGCGAGACGGTCGAGGACGTGCTGGTCGAGGTCGCCCGCTACGTGGACCTCGGCTACCGGGCGATCCGGGTGCAGTGCGGCGTGCCCGGCCTGCCGAAGACCTACGGGGTCAGCGCCGACAAGCTGTTCTACGAGCCGGCCGACGCGGCCCTGCCCAGCGAGGCCACCTGGTCCACCGCGCGGTACCTGGCGCACGTCCCGACGGTCTTCGCCCGGGTACGCGACGAGTTCGGCCCCACCCTGCGGCTGCTGCACGACGTGCACCACCGGCTCAGCCCGATCGAGGCCGCCCGGCTCGGCCGCAGCCTGGAGCCGTACGCGCTGACCTGGATGGAGGACCCGGTCCCCGCCGAGCTGCCGGAGGGGTTCCGGCTGATCCGGCAGCACACCACCACCCCGGTCGCCGTCGGCGAGGTGTTCAACACCGTCTGGGACGCCGCCCAGCTCATCCGGGAACAGCTCATCGACTACATCCGCACCACGGTGGTGCACGCCGGTGGCATCACCCACCTGCGGCGCATCTTCGACCTGGCGGCGCTGCACCACGTGCGCAGCGGCTCGCACGGGGCCACCGACCTCTCCCCCGTCTGCATGGCCGCCGCCCTCCACCTCGACCTGGCCATCCCCAACTTCGGCCTACAGGAGTACATGCGGCACACCGACGCCACCGACGAGGTCTTCCCGCACGGCTACCACTACGCCGACGGCTACCTGCACCCGGCGGAGACCCCCGGCCTCGGGGTGGACATCGACGAACAGGCGGCGGCCCGCTACCCGTACGCCCCGGCGTACCTGCCGGTCAACCGGCTGGAGGACGGCACCGTCCACCCCTGGTGAGCCGGGGCGTCACCGGGCCGATGGTCAGCGCAGTTCCTTGACCCGGATCAGGTTGCCGGCCGGATCACGGAACGCGCAGTCGCGTACCCCGTACGGCTGGTCGACCGGCTCCTGGACGACCTCGACGGCACCTGCCTGCACCTTCTCGAAGGTGCCGTCGAGGTCGGGGGTGGCCAGCATGAGCCAGCCGTAGGTGCCCTTGGCCATCATCTCGGCGATGGTCCGGCGTTCCTCGTCGGTGACGCCCGGGTCGACCGCCGGCGGGGCCAGCAGGACCGACGTGCCGGGCTGGCCGGGCGGCCCGACGGTGATCCAGCGCATCTTCCCCGCTCCGACGTCGTTGCGGACCTCGAAGCCGAGGATGTCGCGGTAGAAGGTCAGGGAGGCGTCCGGGTCGTCGTGCGGCAGGACGCAGGTGTCGATGGTGAGATCCATGCCGATCACGCTAGGTGATGATCGGGGCGGGTGCTTCTCGATTCCTGACCGGCCGGGTCACCTGTCTGGTCAGGCATGGCGGCAACTCGGCCGCCCCCTGCGCCGCCAGCGCCCGGTAGCTGCTCGGTGGCATGCCGACCAGCTCGGCGAAGCGGGTGCTGAAGGTGCCCAGCGACGAGCAGCCGACCGCGAAGCAGACCTCGGTGACGCTGAGGTCGCCCCGGCGCAGCAGCGCCATCGCCCGCTCGATCCGCCTGGTCATCAGATACGAGTACGGTGACTCGCCGTAGGCGCGGCGGAACTGCCGGCTCAGGTGGCCTGCCGACATGTGCACGCCCCGGGCGAGCGCCTCGACGTCCAACGGTCGGGCGTACTCGCGGTCGATCCGGTCCCGCACCCGGCGCAGCCGGGCCAGGTCACGTAGCTGCTGGTCGGGGGCGGATCTGCTGGTCACCCCCGTGATCGTGCCACGTCCCGGCGGTCGGTCCCCGGCGGGTCGGTCCACGCCGGCAGCAGACGCGGCGGGTGGTCAGTGGATGCGGCGGCCCCGGGCGTCGGGCACCCCGGACTTGCGGAAGAAGTACGTGTTGACCTGGTCCCGCCACTCGGTCGCGCAGCGCAGCTGCTCGGCGAGGCGTTCGGTGACCCGGTCGTGCACCGCCGGGTCGATCGTCCCGGCCAGCCGGGCCCACCGCTCCCGCATCGCCTCCACCTCCTCCACCCCGGCGAAGTGGGTGTCGTAGATGTGCTGGATGACCGTGACGCCGCTGTGCAGCACGTGGGAGTACGGCACGTGGTGGAAGAAGAGCAGCAGCTCGTCCGGGCACCGCTCCAGCGACTCGTACACCTGCGACCAGGGCGGCGGGTACTGGCCGGCGAATCCGGTGCCGGTCGCCCGGGTCCGGTCCACCCCGACGCCGTCGCGGTCGGCGAAGTGGTAGGTGCCCCACCGGCTGTACTCGTAGCCGTCGACGCCGGGCCCGTAGTGGCCGGCCGGGTTCACCATAAAGCCGACACCCAGCGGGGCGGTGTACCGCTCGTAGGTGCGCCACGAGTCGTCCAGCACGGCGTGCAGCGTCTCACGGACCAGCGCCGGGTCACCGACCGTCGGGGCCGGGAAGGTCAGGTCGATCCACTCGTCGAGGAGCGCCGCCGGGTCGAGCTGCGGGTCCCAGGCCAGCCGGCCGAAGGCGTACAGGTTGGCCTGGGCCAGCGGATGCCCGCACCAGAACGGATCGTCGCCCACGTTGGCCACGGCCACCAGGTCGCCGCCCCGGCGCGGCCCCGGGCCGGGCACGTCGGCCAGCACGTCGGCGACACTGCGCTCGGCCGGCCCCCACGGCCGGAACGCGAGCACCTCGTGCCACCAGGGGGCGAGGTAGCAGGCGTGCCACTGCTGGCCGGTGTACTCCTGGGTCACCTGCAACTCCACCGCCAGCCGGGTGGCCGGCATCGCGGCGATCACCGGCGAGACCGGCTCGCGGGGCTGGAAGTCGACCGGGCCGAACTTCACCTGGAGGACGACGTTGTCGGCGAACCGCCCGTCCAGCGGGGCGAAGTGGTCGTACGCGGCGCGGGCCCGGTCGGTCGTCCGGTCCCGCCAGTCCTGCCGGTGGTCGTAGACGAACGCCCGCCAGTGCACCACTCCCCCGTGCGGGGCGAGCGCGCCGGCCAGCAGGTTCGCCCCGTCGGCGTGGTCGCGGCCGTAGCTGAACGGGCCGGGCTGGCCCTCCGAGTCGGCCTTCACCACGTACCCGCCGAAGTCGGGGATGCGCGCGTAGACCCGGCGGGTGGTGCTCTCCCACCAGTCGCGCACCTGCTCGTCGAGCGGGTCGGCGGTGGGCAGGCCGCCGAGGACGACGGGGGCGGCGAAGGTCACCGACAGGTGCACCCGCACGCCGTACGGACGCAGCAGGTCGGCGATCGCGGCCACGTCGTCGAGCCGGTCGGTGAGCAGCAGCGCCTCGGTCGGGCCGACGTTGACGTTGTTCACCGAGATCGCGTTGACCCCCGTGGAGGCGAGCAGCCGCCCGTACGCCCGCAGCCGGTCCCGGTCGCCGCGCGGCCGGCCGTCCCGCCAGAAGATCGACCCCCCGGCGTAGCCCCGCTCCACCTGCCCCATCACCGGGTGCACCGCCACGTTGTCCCAGTGGTCGAGCATCCGGCGGCGCAGCGCCGGCCGGTGGCTGCGCGCCGGCTGCTCCCCGGTGAACGCGGCCTCGCCGATACGGACCAGGTGGAACAGCCCGTAGAGCAGCCCGGCCGGCGCGTCGGCCAGCAGCACCGTGACCCCGTCGGAGCGGGCCAGTAGGAACCCCTCCTCGCCGAGCGGTCCGTCGTCGGGGGCCGCCGTCGCGCCGGCCGGCACCGGCCCGGGCGGCGGACCCCCGTCGCGCAGGGCGAGCACCAGGTCGACGGGCCCGGTCGTCGCTGCCCCGGCGGCGGTCCGCTCCGCCCGCCCGCCGTGCCGGGCGCAGGCGCGGGCCACCTCGTCGTGGACCGTGTCGACGAGCGGGCCGTCGCCGTGCACCAGCACCCGACGCGCGCCGAGCGCCCGGAACGCCTCCGGCGGCAGCCACGCCGGGTGCGGCGGCGGTTCCCCCGCCTCGGTGGCGGTGGCCGGGGCGGGGGCGGGGCTGGTCATCCGGTGAAGTCCTTCCGCACGAGATCGGTCATCGGGGTGGCGATCCGCAGGTATGCCAGGGCGAACGGGCCGGCCAGCAGCACCGGCAGCGCCTCGGAGACGAGCACGGTGAGCGCCCCGGCGGCGGCCAGCAGCAGGACCGTGCCGATGGTGACGGCGGGCGTGCGGACCAGGAAGTACAGCGCCAGCCGGAGCACGTCCCGGGTGCGGAAGGTGAACAACGAGGCGATCACCAGCGCGTTGCCGCCGACCAGGGTCGCCACGAGCCCGATCGCGAACAGCGGCACCGCCCAGCCGGCGGGGACGCCCGCGACGGACAGGTGGGTGAGGTTGACCGCGATGACGGTCAGCCAGAGCAGCAGCGGCACCCAGATCCGCAGCACCTGCGCGAGGTTGGCCCGGTAGCCCTGCCGGAACCGGGCGGCGGGCCGCAGGTCGGTCAGGTCGGGACGTTGGTGGTGCAGGGCGTACAGGGCGGCGGAGACGGCCGGGCCGACCGGGAGCAGGCAGAGCGCCACCAACGGCAGGTTGCTGGCGTCGCGGCCGAGCAGGAGCACCGGGACCAGCCCGGGGAGGGTGGTGAGGATCAGCAGGAACCCGACGACGAGCACGGTGTACACGGCGGCGGCGGCCCGGGACAAGGGGCCGTCGCCGACCTCCCGCCAGGTCGGCGCGCTCACGACCGTTCGTCCCGGTCGGCCGCCGGGGGGCCGCCGAGCAGCCGCGTCTCGTCCCACCACGGCGGGGTCTCGTCGCGGACCGCCACCAACTCGACGAGGGTGACCTCGTGCCGGGCCAGGTCGAGGTCGAGGTCGACCCGGCCGGCGGTGATCGGCAGGGCACGGTGGGAGCGGGCCGGCTCGGCGGCCTCCCGCAGGCTGTCGAGCTGCCCGGGGCGGGGGGACCGGGGGCGGCCCATCTCGCTCCAGGCCGTCCAGGCGTTGCCGGCGTCCTCGCTGACCGAGGAGCGGAGCAGGAAGGCCGAGGTGACCTCCCCGCCCGTCGTCGTGGCGGGAGCCACCGGCACCGACAGGGCCAGCCGATGCCGGTCGGGCACCGGATGGAGGCCGGTGACGTCCACCGGTGCCCACGCCAGGACGGCGACGCGTCCGTCGGGGTGCCGGGTGACCAGGTGGTCCGCGCCCCGCGCGAGCACGTCGCCGCCGAGCCGGGCCAGGAACGCGTACAGGTGGTAGGTGGGTTTCTTGATCTGGCGGTGGGTGAGCAGGCCGAACCCGCCGTGGAACAGCGCGGTCGGCACCCCCACCTCCTCGAACACGTCGCTGAACGTCCAGTACGAGAACGAGTCGACCAGGTCGCCGCCGGCCGCCAGCACCGGGGCGAGGTAGGCCGCGTGGAAGGCCGTGTCGTGGATCGGGTTGTCCGGCCGGTAGGAGGAGTTGAACTCGGTGATGTGCACCGGCAGGTCGGCCAGCGCGGTGCCGTACAGGTGCCGGCGCGGGGCGGCGAACTGTTCCAGCAGCGACGACGCCGGGGCCAGCGTCTGGTGGGTGCCGAACGGCACGTGTTGGGCGGGGCCGGAGGTGTAGGCGTGCCGGCTGACGAAGTCGACGGGCACGTCGTGCGTGGTGACGAAGTCGGCGAAGGGCTCCCACCAGTCGTCCGCGCCGGGCGAGATGGCCGGGCCGCCGACCTGCAACCCGGCGTCGACCTCCTTGACCGCGTGCGCGGTCACCTCGTAGAGGCGGTGGTAGGCGTTCCGGTCGGCGTCCTGCCAGAAGTCGGGCAGGTTCGGCTCGTTCCACACCTCGATCGGCCAGCCGCGCACCTCGTCGAGGCCGTACCGGTCGACCAGGTGGGCCACCGTGGCGCGGACCAGGTCGGCCCACTCCGACCAGCAGCGGGGCGGGGTGACGTTGCCCTGCCACCAGAACACGGTCTGCTCGCCGGAGGCCAGCGCCTCGGGCATGAAGCCCAACTCCACGAAGGGTCGGATGCCCAGGCCGAGGTAGGCGTCGACGACCTGGTCGACGTACGTGAAGGAGTGGTGCACCAGGCGTTCGCCGCCGTGCCGGTAGGGGCGGTGCACGCCGACGCCGTCGCTGAGCAGGCCGTGCCCCCGGATGTGCCGGAAACCGATGTCCTGCTGGATGAGGGCCAGCGAGTCCTGGTAGTCGCGGCGCAGGGCCAACTCGAACCGTCCGGTGCCGACGCACTGCCGCCAGGCGTCGGTGAGCCGCCCCACGGGTTGGGCGGGAACGGTGATCCGCATGGTGGTGTCCTCCGGTGCTCGCCGGTCCGGTGCCCGGCCCGACCGGAACCCGGTGAGGGGTTCCGGCCGGGCCGGGTCGGTCAGCCGTTGTCCTTCTCGAACCGTTCGTGCGCCTTGTTGACCAGGCCGATGTACTGCTCCGAGTTCTTGGCCTTCAGTTCGCCGACGTAGGCGTCCCACTCGGTGAGGGGCCGCTGGCCGAGGATGAACTTGAGCGTGTTCTGGATGACGTGGTCCTTCAGCGGGGTCTCCCACAGCGACGCCTGTTCCCGCTCCTCGTCGGTGAGCGGGGCCGGCGGGTCGACCGGCAGCGGCGTGCGGGCGTTCATCACCTTCTGGAACTCCATCTCCTCCGGGGAGAAGAACGACTGCACCAGGTCGAGCTTGCCGCCGTAGGCGAACACCCCGTTGCCGAAGCCGAAGTCCTTCTGCAGGTGCTTGCTGCCCTTGGGGTTGAGCCCGATCATGTCGACGTCGGGGGCGAGGCTGTACTTGCCGGCGGCGTCCTTGCTGTAGGTGGTGCCCTCGACGCCCCACTTGGCGAACTCCTGGCCGGCGTCGGAGTAGTACAGCCAGTCGACGAACTGCATCATCGCCACGAAGTTCTTGCTGTCCCGGGCCTTCTTGGAGATCATGACGCCGTTCTCCAGCCGGCTGGCCGGGTTGATCTCGCCGGCCGGGCCGACCAGCAGCGGGATCTTCGTCAGCTTGGCGTTCGGCAGGGTCTTGGCCAGGTCGGGGCGGTAGTCGTTGACCAGGGTCTGTGCGTTGCTGCCGATGACGAAGGACTTGCCGTTGGCGAGCTTCTGCCGGGCCTGCTCATCGGTCTGGGTGAAGCTCTCCGGGTCGAGCAGCTTCTCCGCCACCAGCTTGTTGAGGTACACGATCACCTGCTTGTACTGCTCGGTGGCGCCGGTGTAGACGAACTTCTTCGCCGCCGGGTCCCAGGTGGCGGGGTTCCAGCTCCAGCCGGTCCGGATGCCGTGCGCGGCGCCGACGATGCTCAGCAGTTCCCCGCCCGGGTTCGGCTTGCTCCACCGGTCCGAGTACGGGTACGAGTCGGGGTAGCGCGCCTTCATCGCCTTGAGCACGGTGTACAGCTCGTCCCAGGTCTTGGGGATCTGGAGGTTGAGCTGCTGGAGGATGTCGGTGCGCACCGCGATCGAGTACTCCGCCCACGGCTTCTCGTGCAGGCCGGGGAGCAGGTAGAACTTGCCGTCGGACTGTCGCAGCGTGTCGAACTCCGGTTGGAGGTTCCACTTGGCGATCTTGTCCTTGAGGTTGGGCATCAGGTCCAGGTAGTCGCTCACCGGGAGGATCGCGCCGGAGGAGACGAAGGCGTTCTCCTGCGGGTGGTAGGTCTTCGGGATGATCAGTGGGGCGTCACCGGCACCGATGAGCAGGCTGCGCTTCTGCTCGTAGTCGCTGAGCGGCACGGCCACCGGGGTGAGCTTGACGTTGGTCCGCTTGGTCAGCTCCGACCAGAACAGCCAGTCGTCCTTGAGCGGATAGTTGGGGTGGTTGTTGTAGAGGATGGGGAAGGAGAGCGGCTCGGTTGCCTTGAACTGCTTGTCGATCCCGTAGTCGGCCATCGCGCCGGCCCGGTTGCCGTCGAGGTCCTTGGCGTCCGGGGCATCGTCGGAGCAGGCCCCGACGAGGGTGAGGGTGAGCAGCCCGGCAGCGGCTATCGCCACGCGGCGCCACGTCCTGTGGAGCATGGCTCGTCCTTTCGATCAGGTGGTGTGGGGTGCAGTGGGTGGAGCGGTCGGCCGGGCTACCCCTTGACCGCGCCGAGCATCACGCCGGACACGAAGAACCGCTGGATGAAGGGGTAGACCGCGAGGATCGGCAGGGTGGTGAGCACGATGGTCACGGCCTGGATGGTGGCCGCCGCCTGCACCGCGTCGGACTCGGCGACGCCACCGGCGGACTGCGCCCCGGTCGCCCCCGCGATGAGGTTGCGCAGGTAGACCGTGACCGGAAGCAGATCCTGCCGGTCGAGGTAGAGGAAGGCGGTGAACCAGGAGTTCCAGAAGGACACCGCGTAGAACAGCACCATCGTGGCGATGATCGCCTTGGACAGCGGCAGCACGATCCGCAGCAGGGTGCCGTACGTGCTCAGCCCGTCGACGGCGGCGGCCTCCTCCAGCTCCACCGGCAGGCTCTCGAAGAACGCCTTCATCACCAGCAGGTTGAACACGTTGATCGCGTTGGGCAGGACCACCGCCCAGATGCTGTTCTTCATGCCCAGGCTGGTGATCAGCACGTAGTTGGGGATCAGCCCGCCGGAGAAGAACATGGTGAACACGGCGACCCCGACGAGCACCCCCCGCCCCTTGAGCTGGTGCTTGGACAACACGTACGCGTAGCAGGTGGTCAGCACGATCGAGATCGCGGTGGCGACGACGGTGTAGACCACGGTGTTGCGGTAGTTCGTCCAGAACATCGGGTCGGACATCACCAGCCGGTAGGCGGTGAGGTTGAAGCCCTGCGGGACGAGGTTGACCCTGCCGGCGATGATCGGCGCCTCGTCGCTGAGCGACCGGGCCACGATGTTGACGAACGGGTAGAGCGTCACGACCACCACGAGGGTCAGCACCACGGCGTTGACCGCCTGGAAGACCCGGTAGCCCCGGGTCGGGCGGATGCCCCGGCGGCGGGACGCGGGGCGGGCCGGCGGGGTCTTCGGGCCGGCCGTGCCGGGTGCCACGGTCACCACAGGCTCGTCCCCACGGTGCGGCGGGAGATGGTGTTGGCGCTCAGCACCAGGATCAACCCGATCACCGCCTCGAACAGGCCGATCGCGGCGGCGTAGCTGAAGTTGCTGGACTCGAAGCCCAGCCGGAACAGGTACGTGGAGATCACGTCGGCGGTCGGGTAGGTCAGCGGGTTGTACAGCAGCAGGATCTTCTCGAACCCGACCGCCATGAAGGTGCCGATGTTGAGGATCAGCAGCGTCACCATCGTCGGCCTGATCCCGGGCAGCGTGACGTGCCAGGTCTGCCGCCAGCGGTTGGCCCCGTCGATCCGGGCCGCCTCGTACAGGTTCTCGTCGATGGTGGTGAGCGCCGCCAGATAGAGGATGGTCCCCCAGCCGACGGTCTGCCAGACCTCCGAGGAGACGTAGACGGCGCGGAACCAGCCGGGCTGCTGCAGGAACGGCACGCCCTCCCCGCCGATCCCCCGGATCAGCTGGTTGACCGAGCCGTCCATCGACAGCAGCTGCATCACCATCGCCGCCACGATCACGATGGACAGGAAGTGCGGCAGGTAGGACACCGACTGGACGAACCGCTTGAGCCGGCGGGCCCGGACCTCGTTGAGCAGCAGCGCCAGCACGATCGGCAGCGGGAAGCAGAACAGCAGGGTCAGCGTGCCCAGCACCAGGGTGTTGGTGAACACCTGCCAGAAGGTCGGGTCGGCCAGGAACAGCCGGAAGTACCGCAGGCCCACCCAGTACTCGCCGAAGACGCTGCCGCCGGGGCTGAACCGGCGGAACGCGATCACGTTGCCGATCATCGGCAGGTAGCGGAAGACCAGGAAGAACAACAGCGGCAGGACGGCCAGCGAGTAGAGCTGCCAGTCCCGGCGCAGGGCCCGCCGCCAGGGGTGCCGGCGACGCCGGACCGGGGCGGGCGTCGCCGTGGCCGGTGGCGGCGGCCGTAGCGTTGGGGATGTCATCCTCGGCCTCCTATCCGGCCTGCGGGTCGGTGCCGGCGGGCTCGACCCGTACCGCCGTGAGCAGGTGTCGTCGCGCGCCGACCTGCCGTTCGGCACCGGTCAGGCGCAGCGGCAGGGTCGCCGCGGTGTCGCCGCTGGAGCGACCGAAGCGCAGTTCGACGTCGCCGGGTTCGACGATGCGTCGGCCGTCGCGCCCGGTGAACGAGGCGACGTCGGCGGGCACGGTGAAGCTGACGTGCGCCGCCGTGCCGGGGTCCAGCGGCACCCGGGCGTAGCCGACCAGCCGGACCACGGGTCGGGTCGTCTGGGCGACCGGGTCGTGCAGGTAGAGCTGGACCACCTCGGTGCCGGGCCGGTCGCCGGTGTTGCGCACGGTGATCCGTACCGTCGTCTCGCCGTCGACCGGCCAGGCCGGCGGTCCGCCGGTCTCCCCGACGCCCGAGGCCACCGGGTCGGACCAGGTGAAGGTGGTGTAGCCCAACCCGTGGCCGAACGGGTACGCCGGGGTGGGGTCGATCGAGGACACCTCGGAGCGGCGGCCCAGGGGTGGGGTCAGGTAGGTGCCGGGCAGGCCACCGGCGTCGCGCGGGACGCTGACCGGCAGCCGGCCGGACGGGTTCACCGCGCCGGTGAGCACCTCGGCGAGCGCCTGCCCGCCGCGCTGGCCGAGGAAGAACGCCTGGACGACGGCCGCGGCGCGCTCGTGGTAGGGGCCGAGCGCGTAGGGCCGGCCGGTCATCAGCACCAGCACCACCGGGGTGCCGGTGTCGAGCACGGCCCGGACCAGGTCGGCCTGGACGCCGGGCAGTCGCAGGTCGGGCGCGTCGCAGCCCTCGCCGGAGGTGCCCCGGCCGAACATGCCGGCGCGGTCGCCGACGGCGAGCACGCAGACGTCGGCCTGCGTCGCGGCGGTGACCGCGGCGGCGATGCCCGAGGTGTCGTCGCCGGTGATCGCGCAGCCCGGCTCGTGCACGAGGCCGGGAACCAACCTGGTGAGTTCGTCGCGCAGCGAGGGGATCTCCAGGCCCAGCCCGTGCTCGGGGTGGCGGACCCCGACGTGGTTGGGGAAGGAGTAGCAGCCGAGCAGGGCCATCGGGTCGTCGGCGACCGGGCCGACCAGGGCGACCCGCCGACCGGGGGCCAGTGGCAGCACGCCGTCGTTGCGCAGCAGCACCACCGACTCGCGGGCCAGCCGCAGGGCGACGTCCCGGCTGATCTCGTCGTCGAGCCGCAGGTTCGCCACGTCCTCGGGCAGTTCCTGCCAGCCCTCGTCGAGCAGTCCGAGCTCGATCTTCTGGATCAGCACCCGGCGCAGCGCCCGGTCGATCAGCGCCTCGTCGACCGCGCCGGAGCGCACGGCGGCCACCAGCGGTTCGCCGAACGCGTCCACGGTGGGCAGTTCCACGTCGATGCCGGCGTGCAGGGCGAGCCGGGCGGCGTCGGCGGCGTCGGCGGCCACCCCGTGCAGGGTCTCCAGGAAGCGCACCGCGAAGTAGTCGGCGACGACGGTGCCGGTGAAGCCCCACTCGTCGCGCAGCAGCCCGGTCAGCAGCCCCTCGTCGGCCGCGGCGGGCAGGCCGTCGATCTCGGCGTACGAGTTCATTACCGAGCGGGCCCCGCCGAGGCGCAGGGCCATCTCGAACGGCGGGAGGATGACGTCGGCGAGTTCCCGGGGGCCCATCGACACCGGGGCGAGGTTGCGCCCGCCCCGGGAGACGGAGTAGCCGGCGAAGTGTTTGAGGGTGGCGACGATGCCGGCGCGTTCCAGGCCCCGCACGTACGCCGCCCCGGTGGTCCCGACCAGGTACGGGTCCTCCCCGATGGTTTCCTCGGTACGCCCCCAGCGGTAGTCGCGGGTGACGTCGAGCACCGGGGCGAGTCCCTGGTGGACCCCGGCGGCCCGCATCGACTGGCCGATCCGGCCGGCCATCTCCTCGACCAGTTCCGGGTCGAAGGAGGCGCCCCAGCCCAGCGGGGTGGGGTAGACCGTGGCCCGCCAGGCGGCGAAGCCGGTGAGGCACTCCTCGTGCACCTGGGCCGGGATGCCGAACCGGCTCGTGGCGGCGATTTGCGCCTGGGAGGCGGCCAGCGAGCGGGCCCCGACCACCGGGTCGACGGGTGCGGTGCCGAACGGGCGGGTCAGCTGACCGAGCCCGTGCCGGATGATCGTGCTCCACGGTGGCGCGCCGTCGATCATGTCGGCCTGGTGCGGGGCGACCCCCTCGCCGGAGGCTTCCGCGCCGACCCAGACGCCGACGAGTTGGGCGATCTTCTCCTCCAGCGACATGAGCGGGACCAGTGCGTCGGCCCGTTGCGCGGGTGAGCGTCGGGGGTCCCGCCACGGTTGGGTTCCGCGGGGTGCCGGGCCGTCGTCGACGGGCACCTGACTTCTCATGCCACACCCCTCACCTTCGACACCTCCCCACCCGCGCCCGCCGGAACAGGCACGACGCGGCGGCAGGGGGTTCGAAAATTTCGTAAACAGCGCGTTACCTTTTTCGGGCAACTTAGGAGGCATTGCCGGCGCATGTCAAGGGTCTCAATTGGGATAAAAGACCGCACTATTCCCGGAAAGGACATTCACCCCCGTCAAAATCTTAGGCACTGTCGAATCCCGGTTTCGAACCGAACGTGCTAGAGTTCTCCGAAACTTTCGGACGTGCCTGGTGAGGCTTCGATGACCGCGTCCCGCCCGCTCACCCCACAGGCCTCGGCCACGATCGCCACCATCGCCGAGGAGGTCGGCGTCTCCGTGGCGACCGTCTCGAAGGTGCTCAACGGGCGGGCGGACGTCGCCGCCGAGACCCGGGCGCGGGTCGAGGAGAGCCTGGAGCGCCACCGGTACCGCCGCCGCATCCGCCGGCAGTCGCCCGGCATCGACCAGATCGACCTGGTCTTCCACGAGTTCAACTCCGGCTGGGCGATGGAGATCATGAGCGGGGTCGAGGCGGTGGCCTCCGCCGCCGGGCTGGGCATCGCCATCTCCCAACTCGACGGGGCGCACCGGCCCGCGCCCCGCCGACTGGACGCCCTGGTCGCCAGGCGTCCGCTGGGCCTGCTCTTCGTGCTCTGCCACCCCACCCCGCCGCAGCAGCTCATGCTGGCCGAACACCGCATCCCGTTCGTGGTCGTCGACACCGACAGCGCCACCTCGGCGTCGGTGCCGACGGTCGGCTCCAACAACTGGAACGGCGGCCTGCTGGCCACCCGGCACCTGCTGGAGCTGGGGCACCGCCGGATCGCCGTCATCTCCGGGCCCCGCGACGTGCTGTGCAGCCAGGCCCGCGCCGCCGGCTTCCGCTCCGCCCACGACGAGATCGGCCTGCCCGTGGACGCCGACCTGGTGCGCTACGGCAGCTTCTACGTCGACGGCGGGCACGCCCACGGAGTGGAGCTGCTCGCCGGGCCCGACCGGCCGACCGCGATCTTCGCCGGCTCCGACCTGCAGGCCATCGGCGTGCTCCGGGCCGCCCGCCGGCTCGGCCTGCGGGTCCCCGACGACCTCTCGGTGATCGGGTACGACGACCTGCCGGTCGCCGGCTGGACCGACCCGCCACTGACCACCGTGCACCAGCCCCTGCGGGACATGGCCGGCACCGCCACCCAGATGCTGCTGGAACTGGCCCGGGGCGCGACGGTGGCGACCAGCCGGATCGACCTGGTGACCGAACTGGTCGTCCGGGAGAGCACCGCCCCACCCGCCACCACCCGTCCCTGAGCACCCGAGGAACCCATGACATCCAGCGAAGACCTGCGGCGGTACGCGCCGACAGTCGTCGAACCGGCCGACTTCGACCAGTTCTGGCGGGACACGCTCGGCGCGGCGCGTGACCGGCCGGTGCTGGTGGACGTCCGCCCACACCGGACCGACCTGCGACTGGTCGACACCTGGGACGTCACCTTCGCCGGTTTCGCCGGCGACCCGGTGCGGGCCTGGTACACCCGCCCGGCCGGGGTGGACACCGCGCTGCCCGCCGTGGTCGAGTACGCCGGCTACGGACGCGGCCGGGGCCTGCCGCACGAGCGGCTCACCTGGCCGGTGGCCGGGTACGCGCACCTGCTGATGGACAACCGGGGCCAGTCCGGGCTGCACGGCGCGGGCGACACCCCCGACCCGCACGGCGCGCCAGGCGGCCCGTGGCCCGCCACCTGGGGCATCCTCGCCCCGCACGACTACCACTACCGCCGGTTGATCACCGACGCGGTCCGCGCGGTCGACGCCGTCCGCGCCCTGCCCGGGGTGGACCCGGCCCGGGTGGCCGCCGTCGGCAACAGCCAGGGCGGCGGGCTCGCCCTGGCCGTCGCCGGCCTGTGCGACGACCTCGCGGCGCTGCTGAGCACCGCGCCGTTCCTCTGTGACGTCCAGCGTGGGATCGAGCTGACCGACGCCGCCCCGTACGGCGAGATCGCCAGGTACCTGGCGGTGCACCGGCAGGTCGAGGAGGCCGTCCGGCACACGCTGTCCTATGTCGACGGGGTGACCTTCGCCCGGCGGGCCACCGCACCCGCGCACTTCGGCATCGGCCTGCGCGACGACGTCTGCCCGCCGAGCACCGGCTTCGCCGCCCACAACCAGTACGGCGCGGCCAACGGCCGGCCCGGAACTCCCCAGGTCACGCTGCACACCTACCCGTTCAACGGGCACGAGGGCGGCGAGGCGTGGCAGGTCGAGCGGCAACTGCGCTGGCTCGACCCGCTGCTGCGCCCGGCCACCGACCACCTGGCGCGGTGACCACCCGGCGGTGACCGGCCTGCCGGCGACGGGGACACCGGACCGCCCGACGGGCGGGACGCCGCCCGTCGGGTGGGCGGTCCGCTCCACCCGGTGTCGTCGGGGAGCCGGCGGGTAGGTCACCCGGGCATCGTCGCGCACCGATCTGTTGCCGATGTTAGCGATAACACGATATGGTGCATCGCGGCGGGAGCGCAGGGCACGCTCCGGCCGTGGTCACCGGTTCGTCCACCCGCGGGGTCAGTCCACCTGCGGGGTTCGGTGGCCACCGGCACACACGGCGTCCATCGCCGGTGACGCGGTCCGGGTTCCCGGTCGACGCGCGTGGCGCACCTCCGCCCGTCAGCTCCAGGGGAATCCGCCGGGGACACGGCGGTCGGTCCGTGCGCGCGGCGACGTCCGGGCCCGTGCCGGCACACCCCCTTGTCCACGAGCCGGACGAGACGGCGACATCCCCGGGACGGTCGCCGTGCTGCACGTCCGCACCGCGCTCCGCGCGCCACCCCCAGGGAGTTTCCATGAGCGGCACGAGCTGCCCGAACGCCGGGCCACCCCCGTCCGACCGCCCCCACCCCGTCCGCACTCCACGCGCCGGCCGACGCCGGCCCACCATGCGGCGCGGCCTGCGCCTGCTGGGCCTGGCCACCGCCGCGCTGGTGGCCCTGGTCGCCACCGGGTCGGTGGTGACCGCACCCGCCAGCGCCGAGTCCAACGGCGGGGTACGGGTGATGCCCCTCGGCGACTCGATTACCGACGGCTTCAACGTCCCCGGCGGCTACCGCATCGAGCTGTGGCAGCGGATGGTCGCCGACGGCTACCGGGTCGACTTCGTCGGCTCCATGTTCAACGGACCGTCCAACCTGGGCGACCACGACCACGAGGGCCACTCCGGCTGGACCATCGCCCAGATCGACGCCAACGTGGTGAACTGGCTGCGCACCACCACCCCGCGCACGGTGCTGCTGCACATCGGCACCAACGACATGTATAACGCCTCCGGCGCGCCGACCCGGCTCTCCACCCTGATCGACAAGATCACCAGCACCGCGCCGAACGCGGACGTCTTCGTCGCCACGATCATCCCGCGCAACGGCACCGAGTCGGCGGTCCGCACGTTCAACGCGGCGATCCCCGGGATCGTGCAGAGCAAGGTCAACGCCGGCAAGCGGGTGCACCTGGTGGACATGTTCAGCGCGGTCGGCACGGCCGACCTGGCCGACGGCATCCACCCGAACGCCACCGGCTACCGCAAGATGGCCACCACCTGGTACAACGCCCTGCGGGCGGTGCCCGGCAGCCTCGGCGGCAACACGCCGACCACCCCGCCGACCACCGCCCCGCCGACCACGCCGCCGCCCACCACCCCGCCGACCACCACGCCACCGCCGACCACGCCCCCGCCCACCACGCCGCCGCCGGCGGCGGGCTGCCGGGTCGCGTACACGGTCAACGCCTGGAACTCCGGCCTGACCGCCTCGATCAGCATCACCAACACCAGCAGCACGGCGGTCGACGGGTGGGCGCTGGCGTTCACCCTGCCCGGCGGGCAGACCATCACCGGCAGTTGGAACGCCACCTACACGCCGACCAGCGGGGCGGTCACCGCCCGCAACGTCTCCTACAACGGCACCATCGCGCCGAACACCTCGGTCGACGTCGGCTTCCAGGCCGAGCACACCGGCAACGCGGCCAAGCCGACCGCGTTCACGCTCAACGGCACCGCCTGCTCGGTCGCCTGATCCACCCGTCCGGCACCGGTGTGCGCACCGGTGCCGGACGTCGTCCCACCACCGACTCCCACCACCCCCAGTAGGAGTAGCGAATGCGACTCACCAGAACGTTGCCGGGCCGGGTGTTCCTGGCCGCCGGCCTGATCGCCGCCGCAACGGCGGTCGCCCTACCTGCCGAGGCCGCGGCTGCCGGCTGCGCGGTCGACTACACGGTCTCGTCCGAGTGGGGCGGCGGCTTCGGCGCGAACGTCGCCGTCACCAACCTGGGCGACCCGATCGACGGCTGGACCCTGACCTGGTCGTACGGGGCCGGGCAGCAGGTCACCCAGGCGTGGAACGCCACCGTCACCCAGTCCGGTGCGCAGGTCACCGCCCGCAACGTCAGCTACAACGCCACGATCGGCACCGGCGCCACCGTGTCGTTCGGCTTCAACGGCTCGTGGAACGGCAGCAACCCGAAGCCGACGAGCTTCACCCTCAACGGCACCACCTGCACCGGCGGCACGACCACCCCGCCGCCCACCACACCCCCACCCACCACACCCCCACCGACCACGCCGCCGCCCACCACACCCCCACCGACCACGCCGCCGCCGACCACCCCGCCGCCCACGACGGGCCCGTGGCCGCCGTCGTCCACCTTCAGCAACCCGGTGATCTGGCAGGACTTCGCCGACATCGACATCCTGCGGGTCGACGACACCTACTACTACTCGGCGTCGACCATGCACTACTCCCCCGGTGCCCCGGTGCTGCGCTCCTACGACCTGGTCAACTGGGAGTTCGCCGGTCACTCGGTGCCCAAGCTTGACTTCGGCCAGAAGTACGACATGTCCGGCGGCCGGGCGTACGTCGACGGGATCTGGGCGTCGTTCCTGGGCTACCGCAAGAGCAACAAGACGTTCTACTGGGGCGGTTGCGTCGACTTCAGCAAGACCTACATCTACACCGCGCCGTCGGCCGAGGGGCCGTGGACCCGGCACACCACCCTCAACAGCTGCTACTACGACGCGGGTCTGCTCGTCGACGACAACGACACCATGTACGTGGCGTACGGCAACACGAACATCAGCGTCGCCCAGCTCTCCGCCGACGGGAAGACCCAGGTCCGCTCGCAGCAGGTGTTCACCACCCCGTCGAGCGTGGGCACCCTGGAGGGGGCCCGGTTCTACAAGCGCAACGGCAGCTACTACATCTTCCTCACCCGGCCGGCCAACGGTCAGTACATCCTCAAGGCGTCCAGCCCGTTCGGGCCGTACACCATGCAGCAGGTGCTGCTGAACCTGCCCGGGCCGATCTCCGGCGGCGGCGTGCCGCACCAGGGTGGCCTGGTGCAGACGCAGAACGGCGACTGGTACTACATGGGCTTCCAGGACGCCTACCCCGGCGGCCGGGTGCCGGTGCTCGCCCCGGTCACCTGGAACTCCAGCGGCTGGCCGGTGATCCAACTGGTCAACAACGCCTGGGGCGGCTCGTACCCGTACCCGAACGTGCCCCGGCCGCCACGCCAGGTCAAACCCATGATCGGCACCGACACCTTCGCCGGCACCACCCTCGGCCCGCAGTACGAGTGGAACCACAACCCGGACAACTCGAAGTGGTCGGTCAACAACGGGCTGCGGCTACAGACCGCGACCGTCACCAACGACCTCTACTCCGCGCGCAACACGCTGACCCACCGCATCCAGGGACCCCGGTCCACCGCCACCATCGAACTCGACTACTCCACCATGCGCGACGGTGACCGCAGCGGCCTGGCGATGCTGCGCGACCAGTCGGCCTGGATCGGCGTGCGGCGGGACAACGGCGCGACCCGGGTCGCCGTGGTCAACAACCTGACCATGGACAGCAACTGGAACACCACCAGCACCGGCACCGAGGTCGCCGGGGCCGGCATCTCCGGCGGGAAGATCTGGCTACGGATCAACGCCGACATCAGTCCCGGCTCGGGCCGGCAGGCCCGCTTCTCGTACAGCACCGACGGGGTCACCTTCACCTCGCTCGGCCCCGCGTTCACCCTCAACAACGCCTGGCAGTTCTTCATGGGCTACCGGTTCGCCATGTTCAACTACGCCACCAGTTCCCTCGGCGGCGCGGTGACCGTCCGGAAGTTCGACCTGGCCAAGTCGTAGGACCCGTCCCTCCTCGCCGGCCGACCACCCCCGTGGTCGGCCGGCGAGGCGTATCCGCCACCCCCGACAGGAGCACCGCCATGTCCGCCTCACCCGACCCCCGGTCGGCGGTCCCGCCCGCCACCGCACCCCGCACCGCCCCGCCGCCCGGCCGCCGCAGCCGCCGGACCCGGACGGCGGCGCTGCTCGTGCTGGCCCTGCTGGCCAGCCTGCTGACCGCCACGACCCCGGCCGGGGCGACCCCCGCCGTACGGGCCAGCAACCCGCTGGTCGCGCAGCGCGCCGACCCGCACATCGTCAGGCACACCGACGGCTACTACTACATGACCGCCACCGCCCCGGAGTACGACCGGATCGTGCTGCGCCGGGCCACCACCCTCCAGGGCCTGTCCACCGCCCCGGAGACCGTCATCTGGCGGCGGCACACCAGCGGCATCATGGGCGCGCACATCTGGGCCCCGGAGATCCACTTCATCGACGGCCGCTGGTACGTCTACTTCGCCGCCGGCGCCACCGACAACGTCTGGGCGATCCGGATGTACGTCCTGGAGGGCACCGGGGCGAACCCGCTGACCGCGAGCTGGGCCGAGAAGGGGCAGATCCGCACCCCCTGGGAGACCTTCGCGCTGGACGCGTCGACGTTCGTCAGCAACGGGGTGCGCTACCTGATCTGGGCCCAGGCCGAGCCGGGCATCGCCACCAACTCCAACCTCTACATCGCCCGGATGGCCAACCCGTGGACGCTCAGCGGCACCCCCACCCGGATCGCCGTTCCCACCCTGGACTGGGAGATGCGCGGCGGGGTGAAGGTCAACGAGGGGCCGACCGTGCTGCAACGCAACGGCCGGATCTTCCTCACCTACTCGGCCAGCGCCACCGACGCCAACTACTGCCTCGGGATGCTGACCGCCTCGGCGGGCAGCGACCTGCTCCGGGCCTCGTCCTGGGTGAAGTCGCCGCAGCCGGTCTTCACCAGCAACGCCGCGACCGGCCAGTGGGGGCCGGGACACAACTCGTTCACCGTCTCCGAGGACGGGCAGAGCGAAATCCTCGTCTACCACGACCGCAACTACCGGGACATCAGCGGTGACCCGCTGCGCGACCCCAACCGGCGCACCCGCATCCAGAAGGTCTACTGGAACGCCGACGGCACCCCGAACCTCGGCATCCCGGTGCCCGACGGGGCCACCCCGGTCCGGCTGCGGTCGGACAACCTGCCCGACCGGTTCGTCCGCCACTGGGAGTACCGGGCCCGGCTGGAGGCGAACGTGACCAACCTGGCCGACTCGCAGTTCCGCCTGGTGCCCGGCCTGGCCGGTGGCAACACGGTGTCCCTGGAGTCCACCAACTTCCCGGGCTACTACCTGCGGCACCGCAACTGGGAGGTGTGGGTCGAGCGGGACGACGCGTCGTCGACGTACCGGGCCGACGCCAGCTTCGTGCAGCGGCCCGGCCTGTCCAACGCCGCCGGGGTGTCGTACGAGGCCGTCAACTATCCCGGCCAGTACCTGCGGCACAGCAACGGCCTGCTCTACCTGCGGACCGTCACCGACGCCACCGGCAACGCCGAGGCCACCTTCGTGCTGGAGTGACCGCCTCCCGCCGGGCCGCCCCGTCCGGGCGGCCCGGCGGGGACCGCCCGAGGTGGACGGACCGGCGGGCCCGGCGGGCAGGGACGTCCGGGTGGCGGCCCCGCTTTGCGCGGGTGATCGTTCAGGGACGGAGCGCTACCCGGTCATCGCCTATAGTGGCGTCCATGCCTAGCCGAGCTGTGATGTCGGTCGATGAGGCGCGGGCCTGGCTCGCCGAGGTCATTTCCGGCGCCGAGCGCCTGCGCCTGGAGTCGGTCGACGACGGCCGGGTCGTCTCGGTGGCCGGCCCCGACTGCCTCGAACTCCGCCTCGACGGCACGATCTCCGGGCCGGCCATGTTCTGGGCGATGGACCTGACCGGCTTCGTCGCGGTCACCGTGCTGCTCGGCCCGACACCGGCGATGGTGCTGGCGCACAGCAGCATCAGCTTCCTCGAACCCGCCGAGCCCGGCGAGCTACGGGTGACCGCCGAGGTGATCAAGCTGGCCAGCCGGTCGGCGGTGGTCGACGCCCGGGCCAGCGACCGCCGGGGCGCGCTGGTGGCCGCGTCCACCCTGCACTTCGCGCTGCCGTCGCGGGCCACCCGGGCGGCCCTGCGCGCCGAGCACGCCGTCCGGGCCGCCGCCGGCTGACCCACCACCGGTCACCGGGCCGGCGGGGCGCCGACCGGCTCAGTCCGGGCGGTCCACCACGTAGGTGCGCCGCTGCCAGGGGTAGGTCGGCAGCGGGGCCACCACCCGGCCCTTCGTCGTCGGCACCGGATCGTCCGCGCCGAGCACCCGCACGTCCGGGTGGGCCGTGCCGGCAGCCACCGCCGTCAACGCCTCGGCCGCCTGCACCGGCCCGGACGCCCGCACCCACACCGCGTGCGCCAGCCGGGTCCGTCCTCCGGCGGCGGTGCCGGCGAACGCCGGATACTCCGCCGCCGGCAGCCCGGCCAGCCGTTCGGCGTAGCGGCGGGCCAACTCGGCGAGCGCCGGCCCGGTGGCCGCCGACACCGGGAACCCGTCCACCGGCGGCGGCGCGGCCGGCGGCACCGGCGGGGCGGGTGACAGCACCGCGAAGGCGTTCGTGCCGCTCATCCCGTACGAACTGGTCGACGCGCAGGACCCGAACCGGTCGTCCCAGGCGAGCGGGGCGACCGGGATCGCGATGCCGGTGCCGGCGAGGTCGATGCGCGGGTTGAGGGTGCGGAAGTTGGCCTGCGGGGCGATGATGCGCCGCTGGAGGCAGAGCACCGCCTTCACCAGCCCGAGCACCCCGGCCGCGGACTCGGTGTGGCCGATGTTGCCCTTCACCGAACCCACGTGCAGCGGCGGGCCGTCGGCGCGGCCCAGCGCCGCCGCGACCGCCGACATCTCGGCCGGGTCACCCAGCGGGGTCCCCGTGCCGTGCGCCTCGTGGTAGCCGACCTCACCGGGGGCGATCCCGGCGGCGGCCAGCACCGTGTCGATCAGCCCGGCCTGGGCCGCCACGTTCGGCGTGGTGAACGTCGCCGTCCGGCCGTCGTGGTTGATGCCGGTGCCGCGCAGCACCGCGAGCACCCGGTCACCGTCGCGCTGCGCGTCGGCCAGCCGCTTGAGCAGCAGCATCGCGCAGCCCTCACCCCGGACGAACCCGTTGGCGTCGGCGTCGAACGGGCGCGACCGGCCGTCCGGCGACAACGCGCCGGTCTGCGCCACCGACCGGGTGGTGCTGGGGGCGAGGATCAGGTTGACCCCGCCGGCGACCGCCGCGTCACAGTCACCCGCCGCCAGTGCCCGCGCCGCCGTGTGCACCGCCACCAGCGACGACGAGCAGGCCGTGTCCAACGCGAACACCGGCCCCCGCAACCCCAGGGTGTACGCGACCCGCCCGGCGGTGAAGCTGTGCCCGTTGCCGATCGTCCAGTACGAGTTGGGGTCCCCGGTCAGCCACTGCCGGTAGTCCCGGCCGGTCACCCCGACGAAGACCCCGGTGCCGCCGGCAATGGTGGCGACCGGGATCGCGGCGTCCTCGAACGCCTCCCAGACCACCTCGAGCAGCAGCCGGTGCTGCGGGTCGAGGACCCGGGCCTCCCGGGGCGAGATGCCGAAGAACTTCGCGTCGAAGTCGAACACGGCGTCGAGGTAGCCGCCCCGGGTGACCATGCCGTCCCACTGCGTGCCGAACCCGGCCCGGCGGTCGTCGGGCAACTCGCCGGTGAGGTCCCGGCCGGCGAGGAGCGCCGACCAGTACGCGTCGAGGCTCGACACCCCGCCGGGCGCGCGGACCGCCATCCCGACGACCGCGATCGGGGTGGGCACTACAGCACCCGGCGCATCCAGCCGTGGGGGTCGGCAGCCCGGCCGGTCTGGATGTCGAGCAGCCGCTCCCGGAACTCCTGGGTGTACTTGCCCGGCGTCCCGTCGCCGATGGTGAGGGCGAACTCGTCGCTCTTGAGCCCGACGATCGGCGTGATCACCGCCGCCGTGCCGGCCGCGAACGCCTCGGTCATCGACCCGTCGGCGAACCCGGCGCGCATCTCGTCCAGGTCGATGGTGCGCTGCACCGGCTCCAGCCCGTGCTCGGCGGCGAGGGTCAGCACACTGTCGCGGGTCACCCCGTCGAGGATGGTGCCCAGACCGGGGGTGAGCAGCTGGTGGTCGCGGGTGACGAAGAAGACGTTCATCGTGCCCGACTCGTCGATGCTGCGCCGCCCCTCGCCGCCCAGGTAGAGCACCTGCTCGCAGCCGTGGCCGAGGGCCTCCCGCTGCGGGGCGAGGCTGGCCGCGTAGTTGCCGCCGCACTTGGCCGCGCCGGTGCCGCCGATCGAAGCCCGGCTGTAGGTGGTGCTGACCCAGAGCGTGACGCCGGTGACCCCGTTGGGGAAGTACGACCCGGCCGGGCAGGCCAGCACGCAGTAGGTGACGTGCTGGGCGGGACGCACCCCCAGGAACGCCTCCGAGGCGAACATGAACGGGCGCAGGTAGAGGCTCTGCTCACCGCCGTACGGCGGAACCCACGCCTCGTCGGCGCGGACCAGCGCGGCCACGCTCTCGACGAAGGTCTCCTCGTCCAGCTCGGGCAGGACCATCCGGCGGGCCGACGCGGCGAACCGGCGCGCGTTGAGCTCCGGGCGGAACAGCCAGATGCTGCCGTCGGCGTGCCGGAACGCCTTGAGCCCTTCGAGGATCTCCTGCGCGTAGTGCAGGACCGCCGCGCCGGGGTGCATGGTGAACGGCTCCAGCGCGCCCACCCGGTGGTCGTGCCAGCCGGCGTCGGGTGACCACACGGCGGTGGCCATGTGGTCGGTGAAGTAGCGGCCGAAACCCGGGTCGGCGAGGATCTCCTCCCGGGTCTGCGGCGGGGTCGGGTGGTCGGTGGGGATCAGTGGGAACTGCGCGGTCATCCGGACTCTCCTCGCGACGGGCTATCGGTGAACACGACGACGCAGTTCTGCCCGCCGAAGCCGAAGGCGTTGGTGAGCGCCGCCCGCACCGGCGTTTCCCGGGCCTGGTGGGGCACGTAGTCCAGGTCGCAGTCCGGGTCGGGCCGGTGCAGGTTGACCGTCGGCGGGACGACGCCCTCGCGGATCGCCAGGGCACACACCATCGCGCCGAGCGCGCCCGCCGCGCCGATCAGGTGCCCGAGCATCGACTTGGGCGCGCTGACGGCGACCCGGTCGGCCGCCGCCCCGAGGGCCGCCCGGATGGCGACCGTCTCGGTCAGGTCGTTGGCCTTCGTCGAGGTGCCGTGGGCGCAGATGTAGTCCACCCGGTCGGGGCGGACCCCGGACCGGTCGAGCGCCTGCCGGATCGCCTCGGCGGCGAACACCCCGCCGGGGCGGGGGGCGCTGACGTGGAACGCGTCGCTGGTCAGCGCGCCTCCGGCGACGGTGGCGTACGGGGTTACGCCCCGGCGACGGGCGTGCGCGGCGGACTCCAGCACCAGGATCACCGCGCCCTCGCCGAAGACGAAGCCGTCCCGGTCGGCGGCGAAGGGCCGGCTCGCGCCGGTCGGGTCGTCGTTGCGCTGGGACATCGCCCCCATGCTCACCAGGCCGGCGAACATGGCCGGAGTGATCGCCGCGTCGGTGCCGCCGCAGATGACCACGTCGGCCTCCCCGGACAGGATCAACCGGCGGGCGTCGAGCAGCGCGTACGCGCCGCTGGCGCAGGCCAACGCGCTGGCGTTGACCGGCCCGTGCGCGCCCACCTCGATGGCGACCTCACACGCCGGCATGTTGGTCAGCGACGACGGCACGAAGTGCGACAGGGGCGCGGTCGGTTCGGGGGCGAGCAGCCCGCGTACGGTGGCCTCGACGGTGTCGAAGCCGGCGACCGCGGCGTTGACCACCACGCCGACCCGGGCGGCGTTGCCGGCGTCGACGGTGAGCCGGGCGTCGGCGACCGCCTCGCGGGTGGCGACCACCGCGAACTGGCTGAACCGGGCCATCCGCCGCAGCTGCTTGCCGGTGAAGTGTTCGGCCGGCGCGAAGCCGCGCACCTCGGCGGCGATCCGGGTGGGCAGCGCGCCGGCGTCGAAGGCGGTGACCGGGCCGACGCCGGACTTGCCGGCGAGCAGGCCCTGCCAGGTGCTGTCGCGGTCGAGGCCGAGCGGGGTGACGGCACCGATCCCGGTGATGACGACATCGTCCGTCATCATCTCGCCGTCGCCCTCCAGCATCGCGCCCCGGCTCCGTTCTCCCGCCACCGAACGACCGATAGAACACTATCAGTCACCATCGACGCCCGGCATCCGTGCACGGCATCCGGTGGCCCGCCCGCCACCCTACGCATCGCGTCCCGATCCCCGGGCGAGCACCGGCACGCCCCGCCAGGCGTCCGGTCCGGCCCCGGCGGGTGGCGCGGACCGGCAGATCACGTACCCGGTCGGCGCGGCCACCCCGGGCCGGCCGGGCAGCGCGTCGAGGACCCGCCGGTGCAGCTCCTGCGGCGAACCGGAGGCGGCCACGTACACCGTCACCCCGCCGTCGCCGGTCGGGTCGACGAAGGCCGCCGCGGCGGCACCCCCGGCCACCTCGCCGACCAGCTCCGCCACCGCCTGCGGGCGGACCCAGCCGGCCGGGGTGGACACCCAGTCGGTCCCCCGGCGGGCCGGGGTCAGGCCGATCCGGTCGGCGATCTCGGCGACCCGCACCTCCTCGGTGACCGCGTCGCACAGCAGCGTCTCGATCCCCCGGACGACGGTCTCGCCGAGCGCCCCCGGCAGGTACGCCGTATCGACCAGCAGCCCGAGCCGGCACCGGCCGTCGCCCAGGTTGCTGGCGGCGACGTAGAACCTCATGTCGCTCTTGGACAGCGGCTCCAGCCGGGAGTAGCGGGATTCCCGGCGCAGCACGGCGAGCCGGTCCGGCCCCGGGTCCGGGTCGGGCGTGGACCAGTCGCTGCCCCGGTGCCCGTTGTTGAAGTAGGCGGACAGGTCGAACGCCACCCCGCGCCGCCGGCCGACCCGCTCGACCACCCGGCGCACCTCGGCCGGGTCGCACTGGGCCCGCCGGTACGCGTCGAACGCCGGCCGGTGCAGGTGCCGGATCGCGGTGAGCAGGTCGACGTCGTCGTCGACCCGGTGGACCAGCAGGGCGTCCAGGGTGTTCAGGGCGATCAGGTCGCGGCTGTCCCGGTCCAGCCGGTTGCCGGCGATCAGCTTGAACACGGCGGTGCGGTGCCCGTTGTAGGCGGTCAGGATCAGCGTGGTCAGGCCGAGCAGCACGGTCGAGAACGAGGTGCGGGTCCGGGTGGCCAGCGCGGTCGCCGCCGCGGTGACCGCCGTGGAGTCCAGCAGGTGCCGTTCGATGGGCTGGTCACCGGTCGGCGCGGCCGGCAGGTCGAACATCGAGGCCGGCGCGGCCGACAGCCCCTGCTCCCAGTGCCGCAGCCCCAGCCGGCTGGCCTGCTGGCCGGCCGGCGACTGCTGGAAGGCGGCCTGCGCCAGCGGCTGCGGCACCCGGCCGGCCGGCGGCGCGGCGTCGGGGGCCGGTGCCGCCCCGGTGAGCTGACCGAGCAGCACATCGGTCAGGGTGGTGAAGGCCCAGCCGTCGAACGCCAGGTGGGAGCCGACGAGGGCGACGGCGCTGATCCGGCCCGCCCGGTCCCGGGCGCAGCCGACCCGCAGCGGCCACTGCGCCTCGTGGTCGAACGCCGCCTCGGTCAACGTGGCGACCAGTTCGTCACCGACCCGGGCCGGGTCGCCCTGGTCGTCGACCACCACCACGTCGTACGTACCGGTGGCGGCGACCTCCTGGCGCGGCCCGTCGGCCCGCTGGACGTACCGGGTCCGCAGGGTCTGGTGCGTCTCGACCAGATGCCGCAGGACGGTGGTCAGCCGGTCCGGGGCGACCGGCTCGGGGAGCACCAGGGCCCGCCCGATGTTGAACTGGTTCGCCTCCTTGCCGAACCACTGCATCGGCCCCCACATGACGCTCTGCGCCCAGGTCAGCGGCCCGGCGCCGGCCCCCTGCCCGGTGAACGCCAGGCTGAACGCGCCGACGCCGGTGCTGCTGTCGGCCACCCGGTCCCCCATCTCACCCTCCCCGGTGCCCACTACGCCCGCGCAGCCGACGCGGACGGGCCGGACGACCTCGGCGTCAGCCGCAGCGGCAGGTGGTCGAGCCCCCGGAACGCCGGGCTCTTGACCTTGACCAGCTCACCGATGAGTTCGATGTCGTCGGTACGGTCGAGGAGCATCCGCAGGAACGTGGTGGCCTGCAGGCGGGCCAGGTGCGCGCCGACGCAGGTGTGGATGCCCGCCCCGAAGCCGAGGTGACCGTCGGTCACCCGGTCGATCCGGTAGTCGTTGGGGTCGGGGAACTTGCGCGGGTCCCGGTTGCCGGCGGCGAAGGACAGCTCGACCCGGGCGTCCTTCGGGATGGTGGTGTTGCCGACCACCACGTCGGTCGTGGCGGTGCGGAAGACGTTCTGCACCGGCGGATAGAACCGCGCGGTCTCCTCGATCGTCGGCCCGATCAGCTCCGGCCGCTCGCGGACCAGTCGGAACTGGTCGGGGTGGTTGAGCAGCGCGTCGAGCATGTTGCCCAGGAAGTGGGTCATCGTCTCCTGCCCGCCGACCAGCAGGGTGAGGCAGAGCCAGAGGATCTCGTTCTCGGTCACCCCGCCGGAGGCCGCGGCGGCGAACAGCTTCGACACCACGTCGTCGCGGGCCGGCTCGTCCCGCCGCCGGGTGAGCAGGTTGCCCAGGTAGCCGGAGAGGCCGGCGACCGACGACAGCGCCGCCTTCGCGGCCTGCAACCGCAGCGCGTTCTCGTCCGGGTCCTCCGGGGCGTCCTCACCGACCTTCGCGTTGGCGATGAAGCTCTCCAGCACGCCGGCGGTGAGCTTGAGCTTGGCGAGGTTGTCGTCGGGCACCCCGACGATGGTGGTGATGACCTTCACCGGTTGCAGGATGATCGCCTGCTGGACCAGGTCGATGTCGCCGGTGGCCACGGCCTCGTCGAGCAGGTCGCCGCAGACCCGCTCGATGAACGGCCGCCAGAACTGCACCCCACGCGGGGAGAAGTCGTGCCGGATCAGGGCGCGCAGCCGGGTGTGGTCCGGCTGGTCGAGCCCGAAGAGCACGGGCAACGTCGAGCGGTGGTAGGCGATCCCGTCGGCCGAGGACAGGCCGGCGTGGTTCTTCGCCGCCAACCGGACGTGCTCGTAGCGGATCACCAGCCACATGTCGCGCTGGGCGAGGTACAGCGGCTCCTCGGCGCGCAGCAGCTCGGCGTAGGCGGGATACGGGTCGTCCATGGACTCGGGCGAGAAGGGGTCGAACTCGTCGGTCTGTGTCGCGCTGGTCACTGCCATGTCCTCCGCAATCGTTGGGGGCCGGTCACCGGTACGCCCTGGCCTGGAGCTCGAACATCTCGGCGTACTGACCCCCGGCGGCGAGCAGGTCGGCGTGGCTGCCGGCCTCGGCGACACCGCCGTCGGCGAGCACCACGATCAGGTCGGCCAGTTGCACGGTGGAGAACCGGTGGGACACGAACACGCTCACCGCGCCGGTCCGGGCGGCCACCTCCCGCGCCTGCCCGCGGTAGCGGGCGAACAGGGCGTACTCGGCCTCCGCGTCGAGCGCGGCGGTCGGCTCGTCCAGCACCACCAGCAGCGGGTCGTCGCGCATGAACGCCCGGCCGAGGGCGAGCTTCTGCCACTGGCCGCCGGACAGTTCCGCCCCGTCGGTGTGGCTGCGGCCCAGCGGGGTGTCGAGTCCCTCGTCGAGCTGCCCGACCAGGTCGTCGGCGCCGGCCCGGCCCAGCGCCGTGCGTACCGCCTGGTCGTCGTCGCGGCGGGGTAGGTCGCCGACGCCCACGGTCTGCCGGGCCGGCAGCTCGAAACGGACGAAGTCCTGGAAGCCGGCGGCGATCCGCTCGCGCCATCCCGGCAGGGACAGCGCGGCCAGTTCGACGCCGTCGACGAGGATCCGGCCGGACGTCGGCGTCAGCAGGCCGCAGAGCAGCTTGACCAGGGTGGTCTTGCCGGCACCGTTCTCGCCGACGACGGCGACCGTGGCACCGGCCGGCAGGTGCAGGTCCAGACCGGTGACCACCGGTTCCGCCCTACCGGGGTAGCGCAGCGTGACTCCGGCCAGCCGGATGCCCTCCCGCAGCCTGGGCGGCGGCGCACCGACGGCGGCCGGCCCGACGGTAACGGCCGGCCCGAGGGCGACGGGACCGGGCACCGGGTCGGCGGGCGACGGGTGCCGGTCGGCGGCCCGGACCAGGTCGTGCACCTCGTCGAGCCGGCGGTAGACGCTGCGTAGCCGCTGGAGGTCCTGCAACACCCCGACCGCCGCGGCGACCTGCTGGTTGACCTGGGCGGCGATGGTGACGACCAGGATCACGTCACCCACCCCGCGCCGGCCGGCGACGGCGTCGCGCAGGATCAGCAGCACCGCCAGCACGTACCCGGCGGCGAACGCCAACTGCCCGGTCATCCGGACCAGGCTCGCCACCAGCTGGGCCCGCCACAGCCGTCGGGTGGCGTCCTGCCAGTGCCCGCGGTGCCGCCGCCGCACCTCCCCGGTGAGCCCGAAGAGGCGCAGTTCCTTGCCTGCGGCGGCGTCGGTGGCCAGCCGGAACAGCCCGGCCGCCCGGCGGGTGGACTCGGCGACCGCCTCCCGGGCCCGGTTCACCATCCGCTCCGCCCACCGGCCGGCCAGCAGCGGCGGCACGGCGGCCAGCGGCAACAGCAACAACAGCGGGTGGAGCACGGCCAGCACCACCGTCGTCAACGTCATCGCCACGGCCAGGCCGACGCCGGTCAGCACGGCCTGCAGGCCGACCCGGAGCTGCTCGACGTCCTGCTCCAGCACGGTGATCTTGTCGGCGAACTCGGACCGTTCGAAGTGCGCCATCCCCGGTGTGCCGTTGGTGGCGTCCATCAACTCCTGGTGCACGTGCAGGACGTCGAGTTCGGCGAGTTCGAAGTAGGCGATGTGGGCGAAGTGCCCGAGGGTCAGTCCGGCGATCAGGCCGACCGCCACGCCCACCCCGGCGAGGAACGCTGCGACCGGCCGGCCGGCGGTGACGGCGTCGAAGAGCACCCGCAGCAGCACCGCCACCAGCGGCCACGCCACCGCACCCGCGACGACCAGGACCAGCGCGGTGAGCGCCTTACGCCGGTCCTGGCGCAGCGACGTGCGCCACAGCGCCCAGCCGGCGGAGAGCAGGCCCCGGTTCACCTGACGCTCCGTGTCGACCCGACGTCCACCGCGCCACCGTCCGGACCGCCGACCGGCCTACCGGTGCCGGGGTCGTCCGCCGACGGATCGGCGTCGGGATGGCCGGCCGACGGACCGGCGTTGGGATGGTCCGCCGACGGGGTGTCGGCGGCTGGGGTGGCGAAGCGTTCCGCCTGGAGGGTGAACAGCCGGGCGTACCGGCCGCCCAGGTCGAGTAGTTCCGCGTGCGAGCCCTGCTCGACCACCCGCCCCTCGGCCAGCACGACGATGTGGTCCGCCCGGCGGACGGTGGCGAACCGGTGCGAGATCAGGATCGTGGTGACCCCCGGGGTGGCGGCGATGATCTCGTCGAAGAACCGTGCCTCGGCCCGGACGTCCAGGCTGGCCGTCGGCTCGTCGAGGACCAGCACCGACGCGCCGTGCCGGATGGCGAACAACGCCCGCGCGATGGCCACCCGCTGCCACTGCCCGCCGGACAGGTCCACCCCGTCGCGCAACTGCCCGCTCAGCGGGGTCTCCAGTCCGCGCGGCAGCGCGTCGAGGGTGGCGAGGATGCCGGCGGCCCCGGCGGCGGCCCGGATGCCGTCCCGGTCGTCGGCGTGCCGGATCGCCCCCAGCGCGATGTTGTCCGCCGCGCTCGTGGCGTACCGCAGGTGGTCCTGGAAAATGACGGCGAGGTCGCGTCGCCAGCGGGCCGCCGGGAGCGTGTCGATCGGCCGACCGCCGACGGTGATCCGGCCCGCGTCCGGCAGCGCCAGCCGGGACAGCAGCTTGACCAGCGTCGTCTTGCCGGCGCCGTTGAGCCCGACGATGGCGGTGCACGCCCCCGCCGGCAGGGTGAGATCCAGGTCGGTGAAGACAGGCGTCGCGCGGTGCGGGTAGCGGAACGACACCCCCTCGAACCGGATGTCCGCCGCCGGGGTCGCGGCGGGCTCCACAGCAGTCACCGCAGCAGGGTCGTCGTCGGCCGGGCCGTCGCCGGGGGACGTCCGGTCGCGCATTCCGGCGCGGAACTCGCCCACGGCCCGGTAGGCGTTCATGCCGAACTGGGTCTGCACGTCGGCCTCGGGATAGAACTCGCCGAGCTGCACCGCCGCCAGCACCGCCTGGATCACCAGCGCCAGCCGGGTCAGCCCTACCTGGCCCTGCCCGCCGGCCAACCCGAGCGCGGCGAGCACCGCGACGAGGACCGTCAACCCGACGGCGGTGTAGAGGAAGTACGGCCGCAGGTAGACCCGCCGCCGCTGCGCCCACACCGGACGCATCCAGTCCAGGTACGCCTGCCGGTACTGCTCGCGCAGCCACGGCAGCAGACCGAAGACGCGGATCTCCTTGGCGGCCGGCTGCCCCATCGCCACGCCCCGGAAGTAGGTCAACCGGCGGACCCGGGCCACGACCGCCCCGTAGATCGCCGCGTAGCGGCGCAGGCCGCCGCGTTGACCGTGCCGGAACGCGAGCACGGCGACGAGCAGCCCCACCCCCGCCGCCCAGGCGAAAGCCGCCCCGACGACCACCGCGTACCCGAGGAGCTGCCCGTAGCGGGCGAGCAGCGCCAGCATCCCGGCACCCGCCGCACCCGGGCTCTGGATGCCGTGCTCGACCTCGCGGGACGCCTCGGTGAGCTGTTCGAGCAGCGCCTGGTCCTCCAGCGGGGCGGTGCTGGTGCTGCCCAACGCGGCCGCCATCAGCTCGTCGGCCACCGCGCCGTCGATCCGACGCTGCACCAGCAGACCCGTGGTGACCTGGAGCTGGGCCAGCAGCTGCTGGGCGCTGAGCGCCCCGGCGGCCACCACGAAGGCGGTCACCAGGTGCCCGAAGGCCGGCGACTCGACGCCGTCGCGGACCGCCTGCGGCAGCCAGCCGATCATCCGGCTCGTCGCGACGACGAACACCACAGGCGCGGCGGCGAGCAGCAGGTTGACCAGCACGGCGGCAGCCACCGCCGGGACGCCCGCCCGGGGCAGCAGGGTGACGATGCGCCACCGGTCCACGGCGGTCCGGCGGACCACCCCGACCACGGTGCCTGTCGTCGTCGCGTCGCCGCTCATGCCGGCTCCCCGACCCGCTGGGTCCGCACGGCCCGCTGGAACGCCAGCGCGGCGTCGTGCCCCTCGGCGAACGCCCGGACCGCGTCCAGCCCGGCGGTGTCCCGGGCCCCGCCGACCACCCGGTGCCACACCCCGGTCCGGCGTACGGTGCGCACCAGGGCGTCGGCGGGCAGTTGACCGGCGGCGACCACCACCGTGTCGGCGGGTACGGACCGGTCCGCTCCGGTGCCGTCGACCAGGCGTACGGCGTCGGGGTCGATGCGCAGGTCCCGCACGCCCGGCACCACCTGGACGCCTCGGTGGCGCAGTTCGGCCAGCACCGCCCAGCGGGTGGAGCGCCCCATCCGGGGGCCGAGCCGCCCGCCGCGCAGCAGGACGGTGACCCGCCGGTCCGGGCGCTGACTGGCCAGGTGGGCGAGGTCCACGGCGATGCCCCCGCCGCCGATCACGACCACCCGCCGGCCGAGCGCGTCGTCGGCGAAGGCCGTGCCGTAGTCGCGGACGTGCGGCAGCCCGTCGCCGGGCAGGTCGATGCGGCGCGGCAGCACCCCGGTGGCGACGATCACCCCGTCGTGGCGGCGCAGCAGGTCCTCGTCGGCGTCGGTGATCCGCCGGCCGGTGTGCAGCTGCGCGCCGAGCCGGGTCAGCTCGGCGGTGAGGAACCGGATCGTCTCGGCGTAGTCGGCCTTGCCCGGCACCCGGCAGGCCAGCCGGAACTGGCCGCCGGGCTCCCCGTCGGCCTCGTAGACGGTGACCCGGTGCCCGGCGAGGGCCAGGTCGTGGGCGGCGCGCAGCCCGGCGGGGCCGGCACCGACCACGGCCACCGTCCGGGGGCCGTGCACCGGCGTCGACCCGGCCCGCACCACCGGGTCGACGTGCGCTGCCGGTCCGGCCGGCGTCACCGGGTCGGCCTCCCGGCCGACGAGCGGGTTGACCATGCAGGACACCGCCGCGCCCACCAGCGACCGGTCGATGCACGCCTGGTTGCAGGCCACGCAGACGTTCACCGGCCGGCCGTGACGGCTCCGCTCCACCAGGGCCGGGTCGGCCAGGAACGGCCGGGCCATCGAGACCAGGTCCAGCGGGGTGCCGGCGAGGACCGCCTCGGCCTGGGCGAGCCGGTTGATCCGGTTGCTGGCCAGCACGGGCAGCGTGCCCACCGCGGTCTTGACCGCCGCCGCGACCGGCACCCAGTGCCCCGGCGGGACCAGCGCCTGCACCGTCGGCACCGGTGACTCGTGCCAGCCGACCCCGACGTTGAGCGCGTCGGCGCCGGCGGCGGCCAGCGCGCGGGCGTACGCCGTCACGGTGTCCCGGTCGGTGCCACCGGTCAGCAGGTCGTCGCCGGTCATCCGCATCACCACGGGGAAGTCGGGGCCCACGGCGGCCCGGACCGCCGCCACCACGGCCACCCCGAACCGCATCCGGCGCTGCGGGTCGCCGCCCCACTCGTCGTCGCGCCGGTTGGTCAGCGGGGAGAGGAACTGGTCGATCAGGTACCCCTCGGAACCCATGATCTCCACGGCGCTGAACCCGAGGTCACGGGCGTACGACGCGCCCCGGGCGAAGTCCTCGACGATCCGGGTGACCGCGTCGGCGGGCAGCGCGTCCGGGGTGAGCCGGGAGATCGGGCTGGGCACCGCCGACGGGGCGACCGGGTGGGGGCCGCCGGGGGCCGGCCGGGCGTACCGGCCCGCGTGGAAGAGCTGGAGGGCGAGCAGGCCGCCGGCCGTGCCGACCTCCCCCGCGACCCGGCGCAGCCGGGCCCGGAAGGCGGTGTCGTCGAGCACCCCGCAGCTCGGCACGTCGGCACCGGCCGGACTGACCGCCGCGCCACCGGTGACCATCAGCCCGGCGCCGCCGCGCACCCGGGCCAGGTAGAAAGCGGCCAGCGCCCGGCCGCCGTCGTCCCGGTGGTCCCAGCCCAGGTGCATCGCCCCCATCACGATCCGGTGCGGCAGCGCCAGCCGGCCGATCCGTCCGGGCCGCAGCACCCTGTCCAGTCCGGCCGTCATGCCAGCGGGCCACTCAGATCCCGGGTGAACGGCGGCGAGACGATCGACAGGCCACCGTCGACCACCAGGGTCTGCCCGGTGACGTACTCCGCAGCCGGGGAGAGCAGGAAGGCGATCACGTCGGCGACCTCCTGCGCGGTGCCCATCCGCTGCTTGGGGATCAGTGGCAGCACCCCGGACAGCGGGGCCATCCCGGGCACGTCGTAGAAGTAGCCGGACGACTCGGTCTCGATGATGCCGCCGTTGACCGCGTTGACGTTGATGCCGCGTCCGGCGAACTCCACGGCCATGTACCGCACCCACGCCTCGATCGCGGCCTTGGCCGCGCCCAGGTTCGCGTACGTCGGGTAGGCGCGGATGCTGCCGTAGCTGGACAGCGCGACGATCCGGCCGCCGTCGGGCATCAGCCGCACCGCCTGCTGCGCGCCGAGCACGAACGAGCGCATGTTCATCGCGTACGACCGGTCGAGGTGGTGCGGCTTGAGGTCCATGATGTTCTTGAACGAGCTGGCCGCCGCGTTGCACACGAAGTAGTCGAGGGTGCCGAACTCCTGCGCGGCCACCGCGAAGAGCCGTTCGATCTCCTCGGGCTGCTCCATGTCGGCGGCCACCGTGACGGCCCGCCCGCCGAGCTGCGTGATCTCCTTGCGGACCTGCTCGGCCAGTTCGGCGTTCTTCTTGTAGTTGACCACCACCGAGCCGCCGCCCCGGGCCAGGGTGAGCGCCAGCGCCCGGCCGATGCCCCGGGAGCTGCCGGTGATCAGCGCGGTGCGGTCCTGGAAGGCGGTCACTGGCCGGCCGCCAGGATCTCCCGGGCGATCACGGTCTTCTGGATCTCGTTGGTGCCCTCCTCGAAGCGCTGCGCGCGGGCGTCGCGGTAGACCCGTTCGATGGTGCTGCCCTCCCAGTAGCCGATGCCGCCGTGCGCCTGCAACGCCTTGTCGGTGACCCGGGTCAGCATGTCCACCGCGACCAGCTTGGCCATCGAGGACAGCGCCCCGGCGTCGTGCTCCCCCGCCTCCCAGCGGCGGGCGGCGTGCAGGGTGAGCTGCCGGGCGGCCTCGATGTCGGCGGCGTTCTCGGCGAGCGCGAACGCCACCGCCTGCCGGGCGGTCAGCGGCTTGCCGAAGGTGACCCGGTTGCGGGCGTGTTCGACCGCCAGCTCCTGCGCCCGACGGGCCAGCCCCACGCAGGTCATCGCCACGCCGATCCGGCTCGGGGTGAGGAAGCCGCCGAGCGCGACCGCCAACCCGTCGCCCTCCTCGCCGAGCCGGTTGGCCACCGGCACCGGCGCCCGGTCGAAGATCAGGTGCGCGTGGTCGGTGCCGCGTACGCCCATGGTGTCGGGCATCGGTTCGACCCGGACGCCCTCGACGTGCCGGTCCACCATCAGCGCCACCGTGCCGTCCTTGCCGGTGCTGCCGTCGAGCCGGGCGAACAGCAGCCAGTAGTCGCAGCTCACCCCGAAGGTGATCAGGTGTTTCTCGCCGCTGAGCAGGTAGGTGTCGCCGTCGCGTACCACGCTGGCGCGCAGGTCGGCCCCGGTGCCGGCGGTCGGTTCGGTGAGCGTGAACGCGACCCGCAGGTCCCCGGCGACCTGCGGCAGCACGAACGTCTTGCGCTGCTCGTCGGAGGCGAACTGGTCGATGGAGCGCCACACCCCGTTGCAGACGTGCACGATCATCCGCAGCGACGCGTGCGACATCGAGAAGAGTTCGAGCAGGTGCAGGTACTGGGTGAAGGACAGGCCGGCCCCGCCGTAGTCGACCGGCGCGGCGAGCCGCAGGTAGCCCCGGTCGCGCAGGTCGGTCCAGAGCTGCGCGGGGACGCTGCGGTCGCGTTCGATCGCCGCCGCGTACTCCTCGCCGGGGCCCCGGACGAACGCCTCGACCTCGCGGGCCAACGTCGCGAACGACGTGCCATCGGCCTGGGTCACTCTGCCTCCTCGCCGATCGTTGCGCTGATCTGGTCACGCAACATGAACTTCTGCACCTTGCCGACCACGTTGCGGGGCAGCGCGGCCACCGTCTCCAGCCGCTCGGGCCAGTACTGCTTGGCGACCTTGTGGCCGTCGAGGAACCGCTGCATCCCGGCGAAGGTGAGTTCCGCCCGGGTCACCACGAACGCGCAGGCCCGCTCGCCGAGGCGCGGATCGGGCATCGCCACGATCGCCACCTCCCGGACGGCGGGGTGGGTGTGCAGCAGCTGCTCCACCTCCGCCACCGGGATCTTCTCGCCGCCCCGGTTGATCACGTCGGTCACCCGGCCGGTGATCCGCAGGTAGCCGGCGTCGTCGATGGTGGCCAGGTCACCGCTGCGGTACCAGCCGTCCGGGGTGAGCGCCGCCGCGGTCAGGTCCGGACGGTCGAGGTACCCGGCGAACAGGCAGTCCCCGGCGACCTCGAAGTTGCCCTCCACGCCGGGGCCGAGCACGGTGCCGGCGTCGTCGGTCACCCTGATCCGGACCCCCTCCAGCGCCCGCCCGTCGGTGCCCCAGGCGTGTGCGGGCGCGTCGGTCGGCGCGGAGAGGGTGCCGAGGCACGACTCGGTGGAGCCCCAGGCCCCGCAGACCGCCGCGCCGAGGGTCCGGGTGGCGTGCTCGGCGAGGTTGCGGGGCACCGCCGCGCCGGTGGCGACGAAGACCCGCAGCGTCGGCGGGGCCTGCCCGCCCGTCTCCACGGCCTCGACGAGGTCGGCGAGGAAGGGGGTGGCCGCCTGGACGAAGGTGGCCCGGGTGTGGTGCAGGGCGGCCAGCGCGGTCCGGCCGTCCCAGATCGGTTGCAGGACCACGGGCGCGCCGATGGTGAACCCCAGCCACATGCCGTAGAGGAAGCCGGTCTGGTGGGCCAGCGGTGACGGGATGAACAGCCGGTCGGCGGCGGTCAGGCCGAGGTGCCGGGCCTGCATGGCGGCGGCCCGGGTCAGCGTGTCGGCGCGGTGCAGCACCCCCTTCGGCTCGCCCGACGTGCCGGAGGTGAACATCAGCTGGGCCAGCGCCGCCGGGTCGGGCCGGTGGGCGGCCGACGCCGCGTCGTCGGGCCGCTGCCGGGCCAACGCCGGGGCGAACCACTGCCAGCGCAGGTCCGTGGTGTCCGCCGGCAGTCCGGCGGCGTCGGCCGGTGCGGCGGTGCCGTCCGGCGTGGGTGTGACGGCCGCCGGGGCGGTGCCGTCCGGGACGGTGTGGCCGGCGACGACGAGGACGTGGGCCACGCCCGGGGCGTCCGGGCCGGCCAGCATCGCCGCGGTCTCGGCGAGGTGCGCGCGACCCCGGAACTGGTCGGGGATCACCAGCACCCGGGCCCGGGAGCGGCGCAGCAGCCGGCTCATCTCACGCTCCCGGAAGAACGGCATCAGCGGGCAGCAGACCGCCCCGATCCGGGTGGCGGCCAACGTGAGCACCACGAACTCCGACCAGTTGGGCAACTGCCAGGCGACCACGTCGCCGGGGCCCACGCCCAACTCCAGCAGCAGCGACGCGGCCCGGTCGGCGGCCCGGTCCAGGTCGCGCCAGCTCATCGTGGCGCCGGCCCGGCCGGGCGAGGCCGCCTCGACCACGGCCTCGTCGTCGCCGCGCGTGTCGGCGTGCCGACGGACCAGCTCGGCCACCGGTGTGGCGGCCAGTTCGGCGGGCGTGGGCAGTTCGGCGGGCGTGGGCAGTTCGGCAGGCGTCGGCAGTTGGGCGGCCGTCGGCACGGACGGGCCGGCGGAGCGGGCCGGCGACGGACGGGTGACCGGCGTGCCGGTCGCACGCCGACCGGCGGCCGGCGGGTCGGTGGGCCGGGGCAGGCGGTGGGCGCGGGCCCGGTCGACCGACATGTTGAGGCCGACGGCGTTCATCTGGTCGAGGAACTGCGGGAAGGAGATCCGGTGGGCGTTCGGGTAGGTCAGCCGGCTTTCGCCGGTGGCCCGGGAGGCGGCCACCGCGAGCGCCATCAGCACCCGGTGGTCGTTGAACGAGGACAGGTCGGCCTCCCGCAACTGGCCGACCCCCTCGCAGACGAGCCGGTCGCCGTCGAGCCGCAGCCGGCCGCCCATCCGGTTGAGTTGCAGCATCGCCGTCACCCGGTCGGACTCCTTGAGCCGTACGTGGGCCACGTGGTCGAGCACGGTGGTGCCGTGCGCGTGGGAGCCGAGGACGCTGAGCACCGGCAGCATGTCGGGCACCGCGCGGCAGTCCACCCGCACCGGGGCCAGCCGCAGCCCGTCGTGGCGCACCCTGATCCAGCCGGTCGCCGGGTCGCGGGTCAACGGCACGCCCATCGTGGTGAGGCTGTCCAGCAGGTGCGCCTCCGGATGGTCCAGTTCCCCGGCGGGGACCGCCGGCAACCCCCGGAACAGCACGTCGGACGGGTGCAGGGCGGTCGCGGCCAGGCCGAACGCGGCGGCGCCGACGTCAGGCGGCAGCCGGACCACCGCCGGGGTGGGCCGCTGGCCGGGTTCGACGCCGTACCGTCGGCCGTCCGCGCTGACCTGCACGTGCAGGCCGAACTGGCGCATCATCGCCACCGTCAGCTCGACGTACGACCGCTCGTTGAACTCGCCCACCACCTCGACCACGGTGGGGCCGGTGGCGAACGGGCTGACCAGCAGCAGGCTGGAGATCCACTGGGAGAGCGTGCCGGGGATCTGCACCCGGCCCCCGGTCGGCGGGTGGGCGGCGACCCGGATCGGCAGCAGCCCGCCGGTCGAGGTGATCTGCACGCCGATGCCCGCGAGGGCGTCGAGCAGCGGGCGGATCGGCCGCCGCCGGAAGTACTTCTGCCCGGTGATGCCGACCGGGGTCTCGGCCAGGGCGGCGAGCCCGGTCAGGAAGTAGAGCGTGGTGCCCGAACTGCCGACGGAGACCTCCGGGCGTACCGGGCGGTACCGGCCGCCACGGACCACGAACGCGTCGTCCTCGACGGTGATGGCCGTGCCGAGGTCCCGTAACGCCCGGATGGTGTGCTGCACGTGGCCGGCGTGGCAGGCCCCGTGGATGCGACTGGTCCCGTCGGCCAGCGACGCGAGCATCAGCGCCCGGTGCGCGTGGTACTTCGACGCCGGGACGTCGAACTCGCCCACGAGTGGCTCGGCCGTGCCCTTGATGACGAGACGCACAGTCCCTCCCCGCAGTGTGTGTCAGCCGGCGGTGTCTGGTGGCGACGGTGTCGCCGGAGCTGGGCCCGGCCCCGACCCGGCAGCCGGGCCGGGGGCGGCAGCCGGGCCGGGGGCGGCAGCCGGGCCGGGGGCGGCAGCCGGGCCGGGGGCGGCAGCCGGGCCGGGGGCCGGGACGCCACCGAAGACGGCGTGCATGCCGCCGTCGGCGTGCACCACCTGCCCGGTGGTGTACCGGGACAGGTCCGACAGCAGGAACAGCACCGCCCCGACCACCCGGGCCGGGTCGGCCCGGTCCCAGCCCAGCGGCGCCCACTGCTCGTACTGGTCGGCCAGGGCGGAGAAGGTGCGCACCCCGCGCGCCGACACGGTCTCGACCGGCCCGGCGGCGACCAGGTTGACCCTGATCCCGGCCGGGCCGAGGTGCAGCGCCAGGTAACGGCAGACCGCCTCCAGCGCCGACTTGTAGACCCCCATCCACCCGTATCCGGGCAGCGCCCGGGTCGAGTCGACGGTCAGCCCGACCACCGCGCCGCCGCCGGGGGCCCGGCTCAGCAGCGGCGACAGCGCGGAGGTGAGCTGCTGCAACGAGTACGCCGACGCACGGAACCCGTCGAGCACCCCGTCGGCTGCGGCGGTGACGAACCCGGCCCCCAACGCGTCAGGCGGGGCCGCGGCGATGCTGTGCAGCACCCCGTCGAGTTGCCCCCAGCGGCTGCCGATCAGCTCTGCCAGCGCGTCGACGCTCGCGTCGGACGTCACGTCCAGTTCGAGCACCTCGGGGCGGGACGGCAGCATCTCGGCCACCCGGCGGGTGATCCGGCCGACCCGCCCGTACGAGGTCAGGATGACCTCGCAGCCCTCCCGTTGCAGGGCCGCCGCCACGTGCCAGGCGATGGACTCGTTGTTGAGGACCCCGGTGACCAGGTAGGTGCGCTTGTCCAGGCTCAGCAACGAGCTCAACTCGACGCGCCCGCCACGATCCGCTCGACGAGTTGACCGATGGTGACGTCCGCGAGTTCGCTGCGCGGGATCTCCACCCCGTACTCCTTGACGACCATGGCCATCAGGTCGGCGACGTCGAGCGAGTCGATGTCCAGCGCGTCGAACTTGGCGTCGGTGCTGATCGCGTCCTCCTCGACGCCGAGGTCGATCAGTTCGGCGCGCAGGCGCTCCTCGACGGCGGGGGCGGTGATCTCGGTCGATGGTGAAGACATCCGGGTGCTCCTTGTCTCGCAGGGGAATCGGCTAGGCCGTCAACGGGGCGCGGCGGGCGAAGTTGGTGTGGTGCCGTTGCGCCCAGTACCACTGACGCCAGTAGCTCTCGGCCAGCTCCAGCCAGGTCTCCAGCCGGCCGGTGTCGTCGAGGAACCGGTTCATGCTGACCAGCAGCCAGCTGTAGACGCCCTGGCTGTCCCGGCAGTCCGCGCAGTTGCCGGAGGTGCAGCAGAACTGGAGGGTCTGGTAGTCGGCGCCGTAGACGGCGAAGCCGTCCAGGACCGGGTTGCCGTTGCGGACGCGCTCGGCGTGGTCCGGGTGGTCCACGCTGATGCTGGGGCAGACGTCGTAGCCGAACTGGCCGTCCCAGTGGGTGCGGCCGGTGATCAGCGACTCGATGAAGTACGGGTGGCAGACCACCGTCTCCGGGTACGCCTGCTTGACCCGCAGCGCCTCGGCGAGGGTGCGCTGCTCGTTCTCGATCCGCAGGGCGTGGTCGCTGCCGTGGGCGGAGTAGAAATTGAAGGTGACCTGGTTACCGTTGTCCTGGATGGCCCGCACGGTCGGCTCGACGTACTGCAGGCCCTCCTCGGACAGGGCGTACACGAAGATCACCCGGGGGTCGTTGCGGTAGTGCCCGAGGGCGGTCTCGAACAGGCCGGAGAACGACGAGCCGTTGACCCGGTAGCCGCGCAGCGCGTCGTCGAGCGGGCCGCCGCCGAACAGGCTGATGGCGACCGCCACGTGCTCGAAGCCGCTCATCGGCAGCGGCCGGATGCCGTTGGTGGAGATGGTCACGTACGGCAGCCGTTCGACGAACGGCACGACCCGGGGCAGCACCAGGGTCGGCTCGCCGCCGATCAGGGTCGCCTGGGTGACGCCCTTGGCCACCAGCGAGTCCACGAACCGGGAGATCAGCGCCGGGTCGGAGGTCTCGGGGACGGCCGCGTCGAAGCCGCCCTCGAAGTACCAGCACCCCTTGCACCGGATGTTGCAGGTGGTGGTGAGGTGTACCTCGGTCGCGCTGACCCGGCGGCCCATGTCCCGGACGACCTGCAACCGCGCGGCCAGGTCGGGCCGGTCGGCCAGCAGGGACGCCAGGCGGACCTTGGCCTCCCGCCGGGACAGCGGACGGGGATTGATCGCGATGGGGGTGGGCATGGGCGGGGCGTCCTCTCAGGTGGTCACGGCGGGGACGACGAGCCCCAGCGCGTGGATCCGGGGGATGACGGTGTTCTCCCACTGCTGCAACGCCTCGCCGTTGGTGGTGCGTCGCAGGCCGTAGCGGACCGCCCGCTTGGACCGCTCGGATTCCGGGGTGCCGAACAGGTCGCGGAAGACCGGCCAGAGCCGGTCCAGCGCGGCCTGCAACTGCTCGCGGCCCTCGTCGGTGGTGGCGAGGTTGCGGCAGACCCGGGCGCCGTGCGCGATGTGGATCTTCTCGTCCAGGATGATCGTCCGGACCGCGTCCGCCCACGGCTTGTAGCTGCCCTGGGCGAACTCCTTGATCATGATCAGGGCACTCTCCTCGCCGATGTACGAGTAGATCCCCCGCTCGGCCCAGGTGGTGCACTGGTGCAGCCGCTTGTCGGCGAAGAGCCGACGCTCCTCGATGGACTGGGACTCCATGTGCGAGGTGTCGATGCCGATCTCGGCCAGCACCCGCTTACCGATCTTGTAGTGGTCGTACTCCTCGGCGGCCCGTTCCGCGCACACCTGACGCTCCTCGGCGTTGGGCGCCAACGGCAGGAACATCATGGTGTAGTCGTCGCCACCGGAGAGCTCACCCTCCGTGTTGATCATGATCTGGCTGATCAGTGCCTTCTGGTAACCCCGGGGCATGCGCTTCAGCTCGTCGGGGGTACGTACCACCACTTCCTCGTCGTCAAAGATCTCCACCGGCATAACGCAGCTCGCCTCCTGTTGGCATTCACGCCCGCAAATTATGGAAAAGGGGGGCACCGACACTCGCGCGGTACGACGACGGACCCGCAGCCGCCCCCGGTGAACCGATCTCCTGGCAGATCCCCCCGTTCCTCCTCGTCCTCACCGACGGTGGCTCAGGTCAGGTTCTTGATCGCCAGCCGCCGCACGTCCGACCGCTGGATCTTGCCGAGCGGGGTACGCGGAAAACTGTCGACCCCGAGCTGCACCAGGGGGACGAACCGGCGCGGCACCTTGAACGCACTGAGTTGCTTCAGCAGCAGCGCGCGCCATTCGTCCTCCAGGGCGACCGCGTCGGGCAGCAGGGTGTAGACCAGCACCAGTTCCACCCCGGTCACCGGATGCGGCAGCGCGGCGACCACCGCGTCGGCGATCCCGTCGAGCTGCGGCACGACGTTCTCGATCTCGGCCGGGTAGACGTTCTCGCCGCTGACGATGACCATGCTGTCCATCCGGTCGACGATGGTCAGCTCGCCGCGTTCGTCGAGGTGGCCGAGGTCGCCGCTGCGGACCCAGCCGTCGACCAGCCGCCCGGCGGTGAGCTCCGGCGCGGCCTCGTACCTGGTGAAGATGCTCGGCCCGCTGAGCAGGACCTCACCGCTCTCCCCCGGCGGCACGTCCCGCCCGGCCTCGTCGACGACCCGGACCCGGGCGAACGGCACCGGCAGGCCGGCGCTGCGCCGGTCCCCCGGTCGGCGGTCCCGGGGCTCCACCACGGTCAGTGAGGTCATCTCGGTCATCCCGTACACCTGGAACACCGGGATGCCGAAGGTGCCCTCGAACCGGCGGATCAGGTCGGGGCTGAGCGCCGAGCCCCCGGCGAGGACGCCCTTGAGCCGGCTGTCGGCCGGTCGCTGCGGTCGCTCGACGAGGTGCGCCAGGTAGGCGTTGACCACCAGGGTCCAGGTCGGACGGTGCCGGTCGACGTACTTCCAGAACCGGGCCAGCGCCGCCTCCGAGCGGACGCAGACCGTGCGCCCCCCGGACCACAGCGGGGTCAGCGTGGGCAGACCCTGCCCGCCGACGTGCAGCATCGGGATGACGTTGAGGAAGACGTCGTCGCGGCCCGCGTCGGCCCACTTCACCATCGCCAGCGAGTTGGCCAGCAGGGCGCGGTGGGACAGCACGACGCCCTTGGCCGCGCCGGTGGACCCCGAGGTGTAGACGATCTCGGCGTCGGCCGCCCCGCCGTCCGACGGCGCGACCAGTTCCCCCCGGTGGCCGACGCCCCGGTCGAGAATCGCGGTGAGGAACCCCTCCGCGTCGTCCACGGTCAGCCAGCGCCGGTCCGGCGACGCCTTCGCGGCCGTCGCCGACGGGCCGAGCACCAGCGCGACGTCGGCGTGGGCGAGCAGGGTGTCCAGTTCGGCCGGGCCGGACTTCGGGTTCAGCGGCACCAGCATCCGCTGGGCGGCGATGACGCCGAGGAACAGCAGCGCGGCCAGCGACGAGTTGTGCAGGACCACGGCCACCCGGCCGCCCGGCGGCACCCGGTGCTCATCCAGCAGCGCCGCGCAGCCCCGGGTGAAGGTCAGCACGTCGGCGAAGCTGATCTCCCGGCCACCGGGCTCCGCCGGAAGCAGGTACGGGTCGTCGCCGTAGGCCGCCGCGGCCTGGGTGACGAGGTCCAGCAGGTTCGCCGTGTCGGCGAGGTTCGGCTCGGCCAGCGGACTAGGCATGCGACTCGTCGCGGACGGCGGCGGATTCCACCACTGCGCAGAGCCGGTTGACCGTGGGGGTGTCGAAGATGACGTCGACCACATCCACCCCGTACGCCGCCTCGACCCGGGTCACGATCTCCACCGCGCCCACCGAGTCCATGCCGAGTTCGACGAGGTCGTCGTCGGGACCGACGGTGGGCCGGTGAAGGACTTCGGCGCAGATCGACGTCATGTTCTCGTGCAGATCGGTCGTGGTCACTGAAGCGGTCCCCCCATGTCAGATCACCACACGGGCCACGGCAACGTTGCGGTAGCGGCCCCTTCCCCCAAGTCCGGGACTCGTCGGGACCATACTCAGTCGCGTCGTGAACCGTCCAGGGCAACCGTCGGAGCAATCGACCACCACCGCCGTCCGCATCGTCATGCGCCATTAGTTCGTGCGGTATCCGGATACGATCGTGGCATGGGGAAGGGGCGACCGAAGGCCGCACTGGTGCTCACCGACGAGGAACGCGCACAGCTCACCCGGGGGGCCCGGGCGGCCCACTCGACGCAGGCATTCGCGCTGCGTTGTCGAATCGTTTTGGCATCTGCCGAGGGGGCCACGAATATCGAGGTCGCGGCCCGGTTGAACGTTTCACCGGCGACGGTCGGGAAATGGCGTTCCCGGTTCGCCGCGGCACGGTTGGCGGGGCTCGCCGACGACCCCCGGTCCGGCCGGCCCGCCTCGGTGCGGCCGGACCAGGTGGACCGGGTGGTGACGGCCACCCTCGACGGCACGCCCACCCCGGCCCGGCGCTGGTCCCGGGCGTCGATGGCCGCCCACACCGGCCTGTCGGCGTCGACTGTCGGCCGGATCTGGCGGCAGTTCGACCTGCGCCCCCACCTCCAGGACGGCCTGACCCTGCCGACCGATCCGGATTTCGTCGCCTCGGTGGTGGCCCTGGTCGGGCTCTACCGCCAGCCTCCGGGTCAGGCTCTGGTGCTCTGCGCCGCGCCCCCGGGCGACCGGCCGACGGCCGGCGGTGTGGCGGACCCGGGCCGGTGGGGGCGGGCCACGCCCGACCCACGCCGCCCCGAGCAGCCCGCGCCCGCCGAGGAAACCGCCCCGGACCGGCACCGGCGCGCCACCGCGTACCGCCGGTTCCTGGTGGCGGTGGACCGTGCGGCGCCCACCGACCTCGCGGTGCACGTGGTCGCCGACGACCCGGGGTTGCACGACGCCCCCTCGGTCCGGGGCTGGTTTGCCTGCCATCCCCGCTTCCACCTGCACCTCGTTCCGGCGGGTGGGTCCTGGGACGACCAGGTCCACCGCTGGTCGCGCCTGCTCACCGCCCGAGATCCGTTCGCCACCGGGCCGCCACCCGGCGGTGCCGGACGACCGGCCCCAGTCGGCACCGGGCCGCCACCCGGCGGTGCCGCGTGGAGCGACGCCGGCCGGGGGCGGGCGGGACGCTGGATCAGCACGCCGGGCGAGATACGCCAGGCGCTCGCCCGACATCGTGAACGAACTTCAGGCGCATCGACACCGGTCGAACGGCAGGCGCTGGGAAGCCGGTCCACCCCGCCTACCGGCATGTGAGATGCCGGAGTCGCATCGCGCCCCCGGGCCGGCACGGGCGCCGGGGAACGGGGTGGGCAGGCGCACGTCACGGAGGCCCGTCGAACCGATCGCGCCGTGGGCGTGACCCGCTCAGGCCGCCTCGACCCCGGGCCTGCCGCCGGGCCACGGCACCGTCCCGGCTTTCGCGGCCACGCCACTCGCCCGACCTGACCATCGCCCGCAAGCCGGTGGCAACACCGGAAGATCCGGGACAGACATCCACATTCGCCGATTTGCGTGATAGCTTGTGACCCCTTGCCCAGTCGTTGTTCGGAGGGCAATGATGATCGCTCGGATCGCGCTCGCCGCCACATTGGCTGTGGCAGTCTGGGCTGGAGCCGGCGTGCCGGCTCCAGCCACCACGGGCAGGTACACGTACATGGGCGAATTCTCCTCTTTGTACGACTGTGACGCTGCGGGTTACGTCGGGATCAACGACGGTGGCTGGACCGACTACCGCTGCATCGCGGCTGGCGGCGGCTACTACTCGCTCTACCGGCTCGAGTACTGACCAGACCGGTCGCTACGGAGGGCAACAGCCCCCGACGACGAGCCTGCCGGTCCGCCGCCGCACCACCCCCCAACGGCGCCTGCGTCCACCCGCCGAGGTTGTGGATCTCTTCGTACAGGTCGTCGTGCTCGAACCTCGGCTACCGGCGCACCTCGAACGCAGCCACCCCGCACCGGCTACTTGATCCGGCGGGTGGAGCGGGCCACGATGTCCGCGTACTCCGGGTGCCGGCCCAGCCAGTCGGCGAGGAACGGGCAGATCGGCACCACCGTACGGCCCCGGGCGCGGGCGTCGTCCATGACCGCGCGGGCCAGCGTCGAGCCGACGCCCCGCCCCTCGAACGCCGGGTCGACCTCGGTGTGTGTGTAGGCGATGATGGCACCGGTCAGCTGGTAGGTGACCAGCCCGGCCAGTGCCCCGGTCTCGTCGCGCGCCTCGAACCGCTCCCGGTCCGGCGCGTCTGTCACGGTGAGCTCCACCGGACCATCCAAACACGCCCGACCACCGCCGACCCGGCCGGGCGCGCAGCTCACCGGGGGTCGGCCAGCCGACGGGCGGGCCGACCGGTCGACGAGGAGGACCGCGGTGCCCGCGATGGGTTAGAGTCCGGCCGCATGGACGGCACCGCGCTGCGTACGCCCCGCCTCAGTCTGCGCCCGGTGGGTGACGACGACGTCGACCGCATCCTCGAATACCGCAACCTGCCCGAGGTGACGTACTGGCTGCTGCGGACCGAGGTGGAGCCGGCGGCGTTCCGGGCGGCCTGGCGGCGCGCCGCCGACGACCCCGACGACCACAGTCGGGCGGTCGTCCTGGACGGCCTGGTGATCGGCACGGTCTCGCTAGACGTGCTGGACGGGATGGGGCAGCCGGGCATGCCGACCCGCACCGAGGCCCAGCTCGGCTACATCTTCGACCCGGCCCACGGCGGCCGGGGCTACGCCACCGAGGCGGTCGCCGCGATGGTGGCGTACGCGTTCACCAGGTTGGGCGTCCGCCGGATCACCGCCGGGTGCTTCGCCGACAACCTCGCCTCGGTACGGGTGCTGGAGAAGGTCGGCTTGCGTCGCGAGCAGCACGGCGTCGGCGACTCGTGGCACGCCGAGCGGGGCTGGGTGGACGGCTACACCTACGCCCTGTGCGCCGACACCTGGCCCGCGCCACCCCGGTAGGCGCGTCGGGTGGCACCCCGGGTCACGGGGCCTGTGGTGGCCGGGCCCGCTGCGGGTGGGGCGTCTCGTGGCGGGCCAGCATGGCGACGAACTCGGCGATCTTCCGCTCCCGGGTCTGCACCCGTTTCACCGCGTTGAGCCGGTGGACGAGCGTGAACAGGTTGGTCCGGGTGAGCACGTCGAACATGGCCTGCGCGGCGGGGTCGGCGGCGACCGCGGCGAGCAGGTCGGCGGGCACCTCGACCTCCGAGGGCGGGGCGTAGGCCGCGGCCCACCGCCCGTCCGCTTTGGCGGCCTCCACCGCGGCCCGGCCAGGCGGCTGCATCCGGCCCTGTTCCTCCAGCCGGGCCACGTGGGCGACGTTGCGTTGCGACCAGATGCTGCGCGCCCGGCGGGGGGTGAACCTGATCCAGGAACTCTCCTGGTCCCGCTTGCGGGCCTGCCCGTCGATCCAGCCGAAGCACAGCCCCTCGTCGACCGCCTGCTGCCAGGTCAGGGTCGTGACCGTGCCGCCCCTGCGGGTCAGGGCGAGCCAGACGCCTGGTGAGGTGTCGTGGTGGGCCGACAGCCACGCGCGCAGCGCGTCCGCGTCGGGGACGATCAACTCATCCAGTTCCGCGCTCGCCATGACGGCAGGTTAGCCGCTGCCGGTGACAGTCCTCGGCGCCTCGTCGGCCGCCGCCTCCCGCCCACGCCGCACCCGGGCCGGCGGGAGCGGACCGTCAGGTCCGATTCACCGGCCGGGCGCGCGGAGGCCGTCGACGAGGATGGCCAGCAGTCGCGGCCCCCGGCTGTCGAGCTCGGTGTCGTCGAGTCGGGAGAGCCAACCGATCAGGATGATGACGTCCCGGGCCTCGGCGTCGGCGCGGATGCTGCCGGCCGAGCGGCCGGCGGCGAGCAGCAGTTCCACCGCTTCGCCGATCGGGCCGAGACTGTGCGCGGCGAGGTCACGCCAGGTCGCCGCCTCGACGGCGGCGAACACGTCCCGCTTGACCCGGGCATAGGCGGCCACCCGGTCGAACCAGGCCGCCAACGCCGCCACCGGTGGCTGGGTGGCCAGCAGGTGCGGCGCTGCGGCGACCAGCTCGTCGACCTCGTGGCGGTACACCTCGACGAGCAGGTCCTCGCGGGTGGGGAAGTGCCGGTACAGGGTGCCCTGTCCGATGCCGCAGGCCTTCGCCACCGCGTTGAGCTTCAGCTCGCCCGGTTCGTGCACCAGGTCGCGGGCCGCGCGGAGGATGCGGTCGCGGTTGCGCCGCGCGTCGGCGCGGGACGTCGCCGCGCCCTTGACAGAAGCGGACATGTGTCCGTTAGGCTCGTCGGGGTAACCGGACATGTGTCCACTCTACCCCCGAGGAGCATCATGACCATCTCCGGAAAGGTCGTCGCGATCACCGGCGCCAGCAGCGGCATCGGCGCGGCGACCGCCCGCCACCTCGCCGCGCTCGGCGCGTCGGTCGTCCTCGGCGCCCGTCGCACCGACCGGCTCGACCGGCTGGTCGCCGAGATCGAAACCTCGGGCGGCACGGCGGCCGCCGCCCGGGTGGACGTCACCTCCCCGGACGACCTGCGGTCCCTGGTCGCCCTCGCCGTCGAGCGGTTCGGCCGGCTGGACGTCCTGGTGGGCAACGCCGGGATCAGCAGGATCAGCACCGTCGCCGAGCTGGACGTCGAGGGCTGGTCGGCGATGGTCGACGTGAACGTCAAGGGCATCCTGCACGGGATCGCCGCCGCCCTGCCCGTCTTCACCCACCAGGGCGGCGGTCACCTCGTCACGGTCGTCTCGACCGCCGGCCTGAAGATCGTGCCCACCCAGGCGGTGTACGCCGGGACGAAGAACGCGGTGCGCACCCTGCTGGAGGGCCTGCGGCAGGAGAGCACCACCGGCTCGCTGCGGACGACCTCGATCTCCCCCGGCTACGTCCGCACCGAGTTCGTCGACCACGCCGTCGACGACCCGGCGGTACGCGAGGAGGTGCAGCAGACCATGGGCGCGCTCGGCCTCGACCCCGGCGCGGTCGCCCGCGCGATCGCCTTCGCCATCGACCAACCCGACGACGTCGAGATCGGCGACCTGACCATCCGACCGACCCGCCAGGGCTGACCGTGGCGTCGGCCCGGCCGGTCCCACCCGGGCGTCCGGTGGAACTGCCGGCGCAGCCACGTCGGCCGCGCCACCCAGCGGCAGCCTGCCGGGCTGCTCAGGCGACGAGCAGGCGCAGGCCCAACTCCGCGGTGTCGCGGCGCAGCAGGTCCCCGTTGCGCTGCGCCCACCGGCCCGAGGTCAGGTCCTCCCGGAGCATCCCGACGGCCCGTCGCTCGGCCTGCGGCCCGACCCGGGTCCACACCGACACCGCGCGCCGCACCCGCTCGTCCAGGTACGCCTCCGGCCGCCGCCAGTACGCCTCGAACAGGCCGTCGGCGCAGTCCCAGGGGACGTCCACCGGCTCGGCGCGCCCACCGATCGCGCGGGTCAGCTCGCCCAGCGGGGGCCAGTCGACCAGCAGACCGGCGAACTCCGGCAGGTAGTCGCGGGTCAGCCAGAACCTGTCCCGCCAGCCGGTGCCGTCGGCGTCGTAGGTGAACACCACCACCCGCCGGGCCACCCGGCGCATCTCCCGCAGCCCGGCGACCGGGTCCGGCCAGTGGTGGACGGTGCTGACCGCCATCGCCGCGTCGAAGGACCGGTCGGCGAACGGCAGATCTCCTGCCGTGGCGGCCACGCACGGCGCGGCGTCGGCGGGACGCTGCGCCCGCATCACCGCCGACGGCTCCACCGCCGTCACCGCGCGGTCGCCGGGTTCGTAGGAGCCGGTGCCGGCCCCGACGTTGAGCACGGTCCGGGCGTCGCCCAACGCGGCCCAGATGCGGGCGGCGATCCGGGGTTCGGTGCGCCGGGTCGTCGGGTAGGCGTCGCCGATGGTGTCGTACAACCGGCCGCCGAAGACCCGTAGCTGGTCCTCCGGGGTGGTCACGATCCCCATCGCCCGCGCCTGCAACTCCCGGTCGATCGCCGCGACGAGGGCGGCGGCCCGGTCGCGCTGGTCGGTCAGCAGACCGCGCAGCCGGCACAGGTGCGCGACGGGGTCGGTCGCCGGGTCGTCCACCAGGTCCGCGATCTGCCGGAGCCCGAACCCGAGCCGCCGGTAGCCGAGTACCTCGCGCAGCCGCCGTACGTCGGCCGGCGAGTACGCCCGGTGTCCCGCCGCCGTCCGCGCGGACGGCGTCAGCAGGCCGATCTCGTCGTAGTGGTGCAGCGTCCGGACGGTGACCCCGGCCAGTTCCGCCACCCGTCCCACGGTCAGGTGTTCGTCCACGGCACCGACTATCCGTCCTCACGCCGCGTGAGGAGCAAGGCCCCGCGACGGGTACGGCCGCCGCGGTGTCCGCGGCGGCCGTACGGGGGTTGGTCCGGTCGACAGGTCAGGCGACCGTGCAGGGGATGCCGTTGAGGGTGAAGGCGGTCGGTTCCGCGGTGTTGCCGGTGTGGTCGGCCTGGAAGCCGATCTCGACGGTGCCGCCCGGGGCGATCGTGCCGTTGTAGCTGACGTTGCGGGCACTCACCTGGCCGCTGGACGGCGAGAAGGTGGCGTTCCAGCCGGAGGTGATGGACTGCCCCGACGGCAGGGTGAAGGCCAGCGTCCACCCGTCGATCGCGGAGGTGCCGGTGTTGGTGATCGCGATGTTCGCGGTGAAGCCCGAGGCCCAGGTGTTCATGGTGTAGACGACCCGGGGTCCGCTGCCACCCGGCGTCGTGGTGGGGGTGGGGGTCGGGGTCGGCGTCGGGGTGGCCGTGGGCGTCACGGTCGGGGTGGGGGTGGGCGTGGTGCCGTTGATGCTGGTCACGAACGTCATCACGCTGCGCGCGGGCAGGTTGACGGTCAGCGAGCCGTTGGACATGGTCAGCGCGCTCTGCGGGGCGACGTTGCGGCTGCCGTCGGTCAGCCAGTTCTGCACGCTGCCCGACGCGGTCGCGCCGGAGAGGGTGAACTGCTGGCTCACCGCCGAGGTGTTCTTGTTGACCGCGACGATGACCACGGTGTTGCCGCCCCGGTAGGCCGAGACGTAGACGTTCGACGCCGGGTTGGCGGTGGCGTCGACGCGGACGTATCCGGGCCGCACGAACCTGGCGAACTGGGCCATGATCGCGCCCCGCTTGCTGATCTGGCCGTCCTCGCGCATCGGGCCGTAGCTGCGCCGCAGGTACCACCAGACGTACGTCTGGAACTCGGCGTCGACCATGGACCGGTGGATGTGCTCGCCGACGTCGAGCGCCTCCGGCCAGGCGTCACCCGAGTTCGCGTTGCTGTTCGGGTAGTAGACCTCGGTCATCCACAGTTCCTTGCCCGCGCCCTTCTGCTTGAACAGCGGGTACGGGAAGTTCGAGTACGAGGTGCCGTAGAGGTGGGCCCCGATGATGTCGACGTTGGCCAGCGCGGTGGCGTCGTTGAGGATCGGGTCCGACATCGACTTGACGTACTGGAAGGACTCCGGCGCCATCACCCGGGTGCTGATCACCCCGGAGTTCTCCTTGAGGAACTTGACGATCTCGGCGGAGGTCCACCACGTCCAGTCGTGGGCGTAGTCGGGCTCGTTCTGCACGGAGATGGCGTAGAGGTTGACCCCGTTGTTGCGCATGTACACGGTGAAGTCGTTCAGGTACTGGGCATAGGCGGCGTACGAGCTGGCCCGCAGGCGCTTGGCGTTGGTCTGGCTACCCCGGGTGAACGTCTCGATCATGCTGGCCGGGGGGTTCCACGGCGAGGCGAAGACGGTCACCCCGAGTTCGGCCGCGCGCTTGGCCGTGGCCAGGTCACGGCTCCAGTCCGCCTGGCTCTCGCCGACCGGGATGCGCAGCACGGAGAAGCCGAGCCGACCCTCACCGGTGCCGAACGCCGTCTCCCGCTGGGCGGCGGTCAGGTCGCCGATCCAGGCGGCGTGGGTCATCGCGCCGTAGCCCTTGATCGTCTGCCGGGACGCCGACAGGTTGATGCTCGCCGGGGCGGCCGAGGCCTCCGTGGCCCCCAGCGCCGCCGTGGCCGCCGCGACGGGCAGCGCGCCCAGCGTGGTCAGGACGACGCGGCGGCTCAGCGTTTTCCGCTCGCCGCCCGCCGGCCCATTCTGATCCTGCGTCATTTCTTTCGTCCTCCTGGTGGTGGTGATACGCGCCCCTGCCGGTTCCATCGAGCCGGTCGGCACCGATCTGCTGCGCGCCACGGGGATGACCTGGACCTCACCGTCGGCGTTTCGACAGCACATATCGACTGTGATAATTGTGAACGTTAACGGCCGGAGTTTAGTTTCCCCTTCCAGAGGGGTCAAGCACACCGATCGCCTCCCGGGCCGCACCGATCCCGGGCGTCCTCCGGCCGTCGCACCCCGCCACGACGCGGGCGGCGACCGTGAGCGACCGGCCCGGACGACCCACCACCCGACGGTTGCTAGCGTGACCGGCGTGATGGAGTTGGCGGAGCTGGTCCTGACCCCCGACGAGCGGGCCCGGGGCGTCGGGGTCGACAGCGTGCTGTTCACGATGGACTGGGCCGGCGAGGAGCAGCCCGGCGGATTGGCGGCGTTCGTGGCCGGGCGGGTCCGGGCCTTCGGGGCGCAGCCGGCAGACGTCGACACCGGCGTCGTCCGGCAGGCCGCCGAAGCCGACCCGACGCTGGGCCGGGGCGACCTGCCGATCCGCCAGCTCGACCACCTGTCCGGCGTGCTGGCACCGCTCGGCTTCACCCTCGCGGTACGCGACGACGGCACCGACAGCTACCCGGTGCTGGTCCTGCTGACCGGCGGCCAGCCGCCGAGCGGGCTGACCCACCGGGGCCGGCCGGTACGGGCCTGGGGCGCGACACCCGACGAGACGCCGGTCAGCCTCGACTGCCCGCACTGCGGCGCGCTGCTGGTCTGGCAACTGCCGGCGACCGAGAGCCTCGCCGGCGAGCACTGTGACTGTGGTGCCGCGCTGTTCGACGCCGCCGGTCGCCCACTGCCCGACGTCACGCTCCACGACTGAGTCGCGATTCGGCCACCCAGGTGCACGGTGGTGCGCGATCCGGCGAGTTCCCACGCCTGAGGGGATCGGGCCGGACGGGTAACCGTTGCGCCAAACGTCCGACCACGCGCCGGTGCCGCCGGCCGGTTCCCGGTTCGGCGTGGCGTCATCGCTGGCCGTGCCGGCCGCACGTCAGGCCCCGGGCGTCGACGCCTCCAGCCGGCGGACGGCCCGGCTGGTCACCATCCCGAGCACGGAGAGCACCACCAGCGCCGCGAGGATCAGCAGGGTGTCACGGGTGCCGATCACCGCGGCGACCGGCCCGACCGCCACCTGCCCCAGCGGGATGGCCACGAACGAGCCCAACATGTCGTACGAGTAGACCCGGGCCAACCGGTCGGCCGGGATGTGCTGGGCGATCGACGTCTCCCAGGCCACCGCGAACTGCTCCACGGCGATCCCGACCGCCACCGCGGCGGCCAGCAACGCCACGAGCGTCGGGGTCAGGGCCAGCCCCAGCAACAGCAGCGACTCGGCGACCATGCAGACCACCCCGAGCAGCAGCAGCCGGCGTACCCGCAGCCGCAACGCGACGATGCCGCCGACGACCATCCCGACGGTCTGCGCCGCCAGCACCAGGCCCCAGGCGCTACGGCCGATCGTCGCGTCGGCGACGGCCGGGCCGAGCACGCTCACCCCACCGGCGAGCGCGGCGTTGAGCACCATGAACCCGAGCACCACCACCCACACCCAGGTGCGGGAGGCGAACTCGGTCCAGCCCTCCCGCAGGTCGGCGACGATGCCGGTACGGACGTCACCGGCACGCGCGGCGGGCACCCGGACCCCGGCGAAGGCGACGGCCGCGACGGCGAAGGTGAACGCGTCGACGGCGAGCCCCCAGCCGGGCCCGACCGCGGCCACCAGCAGACCGCCGAGCGCCGTGCCGCCGATCATACCGGCGTTCATGCCGAGCCGGATGACCGCGTTGGCCGGCTGGATCAGCTCCGCCGGGACGGTCTGCGGGGTCGCGGCGGCCGAGGCGGGCTGGGCCAGGGCGCTCACCACCCCGTTGGCCGCGCCGAGCGCCAGCAGCAGCGGGATCGTCGCCGTGCCGGTGAGCACCAGGGCGGCAACCACCGCCTGGGTCAGCGCACCGAGCAGGTTGGAGCCGACCAGCACCAGCCGGCGGGGGACCCGGTCGGCGAGCACGCCGCCGAAGAGCACGAACAGCACGTTCATCAGCGAGCGGGCACCGACCACCAGCCCCAGGTCGCGGACCGAACCGGTCAGGTCGAGCACGGCGAAGGCCAGCGCGACCGGGGCGACCGCGTTGCCCACCATGTTGACCAGCCGGCCGGCGGCCAGGCGACGGAAGGCGGCGTACCGCAGTGGGGCGAGCATGTTCTCCTCCGGGACGCGGTCGCGCGACCCGAGCACCCTAGCCAACATCGGCCGGCGACGTGGCCCCGCTGCGCCGGCCCGGGCCGTCCACTGTCGCGGCCCGTACAGGGGCATTGACCTGCGTGGCTTCACGACGCCGAGATCAACTTGTCACGCCCGCGACACGATCCGGCTCGACAGTGGGTCATCGTCGCCCACCCCTCAAGGAGCGTCATGGCCCCCACCCCACCGACCGACGCGGAACTGGACGTCCTCATCCGCGCCCGGCTCGCGTCGCTCGGCATCGACCTCGACCAGCTTCCCCCCGGCACCACCGCCGACCCGCAGACCGGCTCCCCCGGCCGGGACTCCGTGCTGGCCTCGCTGCGCTCCTTCGTCCGGGGCACCGTCGGCACCCTCGCCGCCTACCAGCCGCCCGCCCCGGCCGGCACCGACCCGGCCGTGGCCATGGCGCTGTCCCAGCAGCCCGCGCCGATGCTCTACCCCTCGATCAGCACGGAATGGCGGAAGTGATGAGCACAGCACCTGCCGACCGCGGCGTCGACCGTCGCGCCTTCCTCGCCCGGACCGCCGCGCTGGCCACCGCCTCGGCGGTCGGCGGCGTCGTCGGGCTGCCCGCCGTCGCCTCGGCGGCCGGCGTCACCCGCGCGGCGGTCGCCCCGCCCGGCCGCTACAACCCGGCGCTGGCCGTACCGAACGCCTACGTCAAGCCGCGCCCGGAGGCGGTGGCCGACCCGACCGAACTGACCGTCGCCGAGGCGGCCTGGCTGATCCGGGCCGGCAAACTCACCCCGGAGAAGCTGGTCGAGGCGTACCTGGCCCGGATCAGCCGCTACGAGGCGACCTACCAGGCGTTCAACCTGGTCCTCGTCGAGCAGGCGGTCAAGGCGGCCCGCGCGATGGCCCGCAAGCCGCACCGGGGCGCATTGCACGGCATCCCGCTGGCCGTCAAGGACAACTACTTCACCGCCGGGGTGCCGACCACCGCCAGCTCCTACCTGTTCGCCGACTTCCGGCCCCCGTACGACGCCACGGCGGTGACCCGGCTGGTCACCGGCGGCGGGGCGATCGTGCTGGGCAAGACCCAGATGGGCCCGCTGGCCACCACCCGGGCCACCACCCCCGCCGGGGTGGTCACCACGGTCAACGCCTGGACCCCCACCAATCCGGCCACCGACCCGGGCGGGTCGTCCACCGGCACCGCCACCGCCGTGGCGGGACGGCTCGCCGCGTCCGGCACCGGCACCCAGACCGGTGGCTCGATCACCGCGCCGTCCAACGCGCAGAACCTCACCGGGCTCAAGCCGACCATGGGACGGGTGTCGCTGCACGGGATCATCCCGCTCAGCTACACCCGCGACCACCCCGGCCCGCTGGCCCGCGACGCCAAGGACGCGGCCATCATGCTCACCGCGATGGCCGGCGAGGACCCGGCCGACCCGCGCAGCCAGGGCCTGCCCGCGGTGCCGAAGCTGATCGACGCGGCCACCCCGACCTACCAGGGCGGCAAGCTCAAGCTGCGGTGGAAGACCCGGATCGGGGTACTGCCCGGTTTCACCGCCGGCACCTCGGAGACCGCGCTGGCCCGGCAGGCGTACCTGGCGAAGCTCGCCGCGATCACCGGCGCGACCGTGGTCGACGTGCCGCTGCCCGACGAGTGGGAGCTGCTCACGGGCAGCTCGTTCAACAACGTACGGCTGCCCGAGCGCACCGAGCCCTTCCTGCCCTACCTGCGTACCGACCTGCGGGGTTTCGGGGTGTCGGTGACCGGCTGGTTGCAGGGGGCGCTGCTGGGCGGTGGCGAGTTCATCACCGGCCAGCGGGCCAAGCTGCTGCTGATGGAACGGGTGCTGGACCAGCTCTTCGCGCACTGCGACGTGGTGGTGCAGACCGGTCCGGTGCCGTTCGACATCCTCGGCCTGCCGGAGATCGGTTTCCCGATCGGGTTCACCGGCGCGGGCCTGCCGATCGGCACCATCCTCGGTGGCCTGCCGTACGGCGAGGACCGGTTGTTGTCGGTGGTCGCCGCCTACCAGGCGGTGACCGACTGGCACCTGCGTCGGCCGGCCGACCCGCCGACCACCCCGGCGACGGGCCGCAGCGCCGCCCCCGCCGGCCTGCGGCTCACCGCCGACGAGGTGGCCCGGCTCGCCCAGTGACGGTCGCCCGTCCGCCCCGCCGACCTGCGGCGGGGCGGACGGGCGACCTGCGTCGACCTGTGGCCCGGGCCGGACCGGTGGCGGCCTGCGCCGGCCGATCCGGTCAGCCGATGGCGGTCAGCCTCGGCAGCACCTCGTCGGCGATCCGGTGGGTGAACTCCACCGGGTGCCGGTCCGGGGTGACCTGGACCTCGGTCACCCCGAGCGCGGCGTACCCGGCCACCTCGGCGAGGAACGCGTCCACATCGGCCAGCGGCGGTCGCATCACGATGACCGTCTTGTCGATGGTGTCGTAGTCACGCCCCTCGGCGGCGCAGTGCCCACGCAGCACGTCCAGCTTGTGCGCCACCTCGGCCTGGCTGCTGCCGAACAGGTTGCAGGCGTCGGCGTACCGGGCCACCAGCAGCAGGGTCTTCTTCTCGCCGCTGCCGCCGATCATGACCGGCGGGTGGGGCCGTTGCAGCGGCTGCGGCGAGTTGAGCGTCTCGGCCAGCCGGTAGTGCCGGCCCTCGAACGGCCCGTCGTCGTCGCTCCACATCTGCCGGCAGATCCGCAGCGTCTCCTCCAGCCGTTCGAACCGCTCGGCGACCGGCACCACAGGCACCCCGAGGCCGTGCTGTTCGCGCTCGTACCAGGACGCGCCGATGCCGAGCCGGGCCCGGCCCCCGGAGAGCACGTCCAGGGTGGTCACGATCTTGGCGAGCAGCCCCGGGTAGCGGTACATCACGCCGGTGACCAGCACGCCGAGTGTCATCCGCGAGGTCCGCGCCGCGACGAAACCCAGCGTCGTGTACGCCTCCAGCATCGGTTCCTCGGCCGGGGCCATGGCCTCCATCTGGAAGTAGTGGTCCATCACCGTGAACGACCCGACACCGGCCTGCTCGGCGATGGTGGCCGTCTCGATCAGGGTCGGCGCGATCGCCGCCGGGTCGCTCGGGGTCGAGTAGTTCCAGTAGTGCAGTCCGAGTCTCATCTGCCTCGCCCACCTCCGTACCGATCCTAGTGGCGACGTCGGCCCACCGCCGGCTCGACGCGGCCCGGCTCAGCCGCGCCGCCACTTCTGGTTGGCGCCGCCGGTGCACTCCCAGATCACCAGCCGGGTCCCATCGGCGCTGTTCGCCCCCAGCACGTCGACGCACTTGTTGGCCTGCGGGTTGACCAGGTCTCCGGCACCGCTGAGGACGAACTGCTGGGCCGGGTTGCCGCTGCACCTGGCCAACTGGACCACCGCCCCGTTGGCGGTCGAGCCCCAGGCCACGTCCATGCACAGGCCGAAGGCCCGCACGGTACCGTCCCCGGCGAAGGTCCACCGCTGGGCGTTGGTGCCGTTGCAGGTCCACAGGTGCAGGTACTGGCCGTCGACGCCGTTGGAGCTGGGCACGTCGATGCACTTGCCGGCGTACCCGACGATCTGGCTGGTCCCGCCACCGCCGGTGGTGGTCAGCGACAGCCCGTACGCGCCGAGGATCTCGTTGACCGGTTGGTAGACGGTGGTGCCACCGGAGTTGCAGTCGCCACCGGCGCCCGAGGTGACGCCCTGGGCCTGGTTGCCGGAGATGAACGCACCGCCGGAGTCACCGGGCTGGGCGCACGCGCTGCTCGCCACCAGGCCGTACACCAGGGAGCCGGAGTAGTTGACGGTGACGTTGCGGGCGGTGATCGTGCCGCACCGCCAGCCGGTGGTCCGGCCGGACCGGCAGACCGCGCTGCCCACCGCCGCCTCCGTCGAGCCGGCCACCGCCGTCGTACCACCGTTGTAGGTGTTCACCGTGGGCGTCGACACCCAGGAGGAGTTGGTCTGCACCCAGGCGTAGTCGTTGCCCGGGAAGGACGAGCCCCGGAAGGTGCCCTGGGCGACGCCGCTGCCGCTGGTGGTGCTGCCCGTCGCGCCGCAGTGTCCGGCGGTGACGAACCCGCCGGCGACGGCGAAGCCGACCGAGCAGAGCACGTTGTTGTTGATGACGTACTGGTCGCCGCCGCGGATGTCGTAGACCGGGCGGTACGGCCGCGCGGGCACCGCCCGGGTCACGTCGGCCGTGCCGGTGTCCCGGGTGAACGCGCGGGCCGCGGCGGTGTCGGCGGCCTGGACCACCACGCTGTTGCTCGCCGGGTCGACGTACCAGGAGTGCACGCCCGGCCCGGCGCGGCCGGCGGCCCGGTCGAGGGTGGCCCTGGCCCGGTCGAGGTCGGCCAGGGTCCACCGGACCGGCTGCGGGTGTGCCCCGGCGCGGCGGACCCGCGCGGCGTCGGCGGCCGTGGTCACCCCGACCACCAGCGCGTCGCCGTCGGCCGCGATCCACGCGCCGCCGTAGCGCGTGCCCAGGTCGGCGCGCAGCCGCCGCTCGGTCGACGGCGCACCGGCCTCGACGACGGTACGGCGGTCGAGTTGCGCGTCGGTCAGGCCGAGGTCGCGGCGCAGCGCGGCCCGCTGGCCGGCGGGCAGGCCGGCGGACCGGTCGACGGCGGACGGCACGGCCGGCGCGGGTGGCGCGACGGCCGGCGCGGCCCCGGCGGGTGCGGCGGCCAGCGCCCCGACCAGCGTCGTGGCGGCGAGGGCGGCGCCCAGGTGACGGATCATGTTCGGCATCCTCCAGGGGTCTCGGGGTCGTGAGAGCGCTCTCAGGCAACAAGCCTTACCAATTGACCGACATCTGTCAATGCGCCGCCGTCCCGCCCAGCCACCCCGGAAGCAGGTTCACGAGCACCCTTCGCATTTCCGAAGATCGGCACTAGGCTCTGCCCCGTCCAGAGTGGATGACCACGGAGGTGCCCATGAAGAAGATGACCGTCCGTCGTACGAGCGCCCTGCGCCTGGTGTCCGGCGCCCGCCGGCTCTGGATCGAGTGGTGCTGGTAACTGCCGGCCCGGCGGGCGCCCCCGGGCGCCCGCCCTCGGCGAGGGCGGGCCAGCCGTGACCGACGAGTCACCGCGCCACGACTGCCACCGCGACCTCGGGCCGTACGCCGGCGTCGCCGACCTGCTCCGCCGGATCGCCGCCGACCGCCCCCGGCTGGCCGCCAGGCACCGGGTCGAGTTGGCGGCCGTCGCACCCCACCGCGCCCCCGGCCGGCCCACCGCCGCCGACGAGGCGCCGATCCGGTTCCATCCCGCCCGGCGCACCGCCGCCCTGGCCTACGGCGTGACCGAGTTCGTGGCCGCCTGGGCCGACACCCTGCGCCGACCGGTCACCCTCCGCTTCGTCCACGTCGGCGCGGCCGACGAGACCACCAGGGAACTCCTCGACGCGCTGGCCGGACGACTCGAAACCGACCGGGTACGGCTGGACCTGCGCGACGACGGCCCGGACCGGCCGCCTGCCGACCCCGGGCCGGACGCCGTGCGCACCGCCCTGGGCGAGAGCCTGGCCGCCGGCTTCTACCACCACGCGGCCCGCACCGCCCGGCACGGCCGCACCCTGGTCACCCCGCACGACGACCTGCGGCACTGGTGGGCGTTCACCACCGGCCTGGCCACCGCCCTGGCGGCGCTGGACCGGGCCGCCGAGGCGCTCGACCTCTACCACGAGACCCGGACCGTCACCGACGATCCGAAGATCACCATGTCCGCCGCGTACGCCACCGCCATGCTGTACGCGCGCCACCTGCCCGCCGACGCGCAGGACCCGGCGCGGGCGCGGCACTGGCTGGCGCAGGCGCTCCAGCTCGCCGACACGGTGCCCGACCCCCGGCAGCGGGTGCTGTCGACAGTCTTCTACGAGCAGGGGGTGGCCCTGCTGGACAGCCGGGAGGGCCACCCGGAACGCGCGCTGCGCCTGATCGACGACGGGCTGTCCCGGCTGACGGCGGTGCTCGCCCCCGGTGAACGCCCGCAGGACGTGGCCCGGCTGCGGCACAACCGGGCCCAGGTCTACCTGGCGTTGGGCGACCCGGAACGGGCCCGCGCCGAACTCGACACGGTGATCGACCACGACCCCGACAACTGCGAGTACTACGTGGACCGGGCCGCCCTGCACCGGGCGGCCGGGCGACACCGGGCCGCGATCCGGGACCACGGCAGCGCGATCCGGCTCGGCCCGCACCTGCCGGAGGCGTACTACAACCGGGCGGTGCTGTACCAGGAACGGGGCCGCACCGGACGGGCCCGGGACGACCTGGAACGGGTGCTGACCATCGAGCCCGGGCACCTCGACGCCCGGATCGCCCTGGTCAACCTGCACCTGGAGCAGGGTGCCCTCGATGCCGCCGAGGCGGCAGCGCGGGCCGGGCTGACGCTGGCCCCGGACGAGCCGGCGCTGCTGTGCACGCTGGGGCTGGTCCGCTCGGAGCGCGGCCGGGCGGCCGAGGCCGAGGAGCTGTTCAGCCGGGCGTTGACCGGCGACCCGGAACTGGTCGAGGCGTGGACCAACCGGGCCACCGTCCGGTTCGACCGGGGGGAGGTCGACGCCGCCGTGACCGACCTGGACCGGGCGGTGGCGCTGTCCACGGCGCCGGTGCCCCGCTACAACCGGGGCACGGCGCTGGCCCGGCTCGGCCGCTGGGACGCCGCCGCCCGGGACTTCGCCGCCGCGCTCGCCGCGCCCGACCTGGACCGGTCGCTACGCCGCGAGCTGCGCGCCGAACTCGCCCGCTGCCGCCGGCACACCTCCTGACCGGCCGTACGTCGCGGCGACGGTCCCGGGCGACGACGTCGGGGCGCACCGGCTCGGTGCACCCCGACGGTCGACCGGTCAGCTGCGCAGGCTCCACTGCTGGTTGGTGCCGCCGTTGCAGGCCCAGAGGATCAGCTTCGTGCCGTTGGCCGTCGCCGCGCCGTTCGCGTCCAGGCACAGGCCGGACTGCACGCCGGTGATCGTGCCGTTGGCGTTGACGTTCCACTGCTGGTTGGCCTGCCCGTTGCAGTCCCAGATCACCACCTGGGTGCCGTTGCCGGTGCCCTGCCCGGAGGCGTCCAGGCACTTGGCGCCGTAGACCATGAGCTGCCGTCCGGTGGTCTGGGTGAACCGCTGGTTGGCCGCGCCGGTGCAGTCCCAGAGCTGCGCCTGGGTGCCGTTGGTCGTGCTGGAGCCGCCGATCTCGGCGCACCTGCCGGACTGCACCCCGACGAGCTGCACGCCCTGCGCCGGTGGGTTGCCGGTGCCCTGCACGCCCGCGTTGGCGATCACGGTCTGCGCGCCCGAGGGCCAGTTGTTGTTGCTGACCACCGTGTTGTTGTTGACCACGTTGCCCCGGTCACCGTTGGTCACGTTGGTGCTGTTGTTGGTCGACCAGTTGTTGGTGACGGTGAAGTTGCCCATGTTCTCGGCGTACCAGTAGTTGGCGGTGGCCCAGGTGCCGGTGTTGGCGAACACGTTGCTGCGGGCGGTGTAGTAGCGGGAGCCCTCGTCGAAGTAGAGCCCGAACCAGCCGTTGGTGCGCAGGCAGTGGTTCTCGGTGATGCTCCCGCCCGGGTTGGCCGACAGCGTGTAGATGCAGCCGCCGTCGGTCATCTGCTGCATGACGTCGTGCACGTAGTTGCCGACGACCTGGTTGTTGGTGGCGGTGGTGGCGGTGGAGTAGCGCGGCTGGTAGTTGTACAGCCCCCGGTCGGCGTAGTGGTTGCTGCCGCCCGCGTCGTTGGCGCCCCAGCCGTACCCGACCGACAGCCCGGTGTACGGCATGTTGTACACCTCGTTGTGCGACACCAGCGAGGTGTTCACGTACGTGGTCAGGATCGACACCACGCCCCGGTACTCCAGACCCAGGTCGTGCACCCGGTTGTTGCTGATGGTGATGTTCCGGTTGGTCATCCGCTGGTCACCCGGGTGGTGGGCGTCGGCGCGGACCCCGCCGACCACCACGCCGCCGGCCGAGCTGCGGGCGATCTCGGAGCGGGTGACGGTGATGTTGCTGGCACCCAGGCCGACCCCGCTGGCGTGCGCGTTGGCGTCGTTGCCGATGCCGATGGCGGTCTGCCCGAGGTTGACGAACTGGGAGTCGCTGAAGGTGATGGTGTTGGCGGCGGAGACCTGCACGGCGGCCGGCATCTGGTTCCAGTTCGGCCGGGTCGCCTCGAACAGCGGGCAGCCCTCCTGGCAGGAGGTCAGCGCGTCGGCCGGGCGGGCCCAGGTGCCGGTGATGTGCGCGCCGGTCTGCTGGTCGGCGAAGCCGTTGCTGCTGCTCGGGCCGAGCCAGCTGGTGCCGGTGAAGGTGATCCCGCTGAACGCGATGTGGTGCGCCGGGGCGTCGTAGCTGCCGCCGACGTTCACCAGCGACTGCAGCTGCGGCAGCTCCACGCTGACGCTGTTCATGTTCTGCCCGGCCAGCGGGATGTAGTTGAGCTGCCCACTGCCCGGGTTCAGGTACCACTCCCCCGGGCTGTCCAGGAACTCGTACGCGTTGGCCAGGTAGAACGGGCCGGCGCGGTGCGGCTTGGACAGGGTGTCGAAGCCGAAGGTGTTGTTGTTCCAGGCCGGCTGCTGCATGGTGAGCACGTTGCCGCTGATGCTCTGCACCGGGGAGTACCTGTCGGTGAACGACCCGACGCTCTCCACCTCGACCCGGTTCTGGTTGCCCAGGTTGTTGAGGTAGCTCAACGCGCTGGTGCTGAACCGCATGCCGCTGGTGGTGAAGGTGAAGTCGGCCCGGTTCACGGCGGTGCGGGCCCGGGTGGCGACCGCCCCGTTGACGTAGAGCTGCCGGCTGTCGAGCCCGGCGGGCACGCTCGCCCGCCAGATGTTCCTGCCGGCGTCGACCTGCGACCAGCCGGTGACCGCGCGGGCCCCGCTGATCTGCGGGCGGGCCGACGCGGCGGCCCGCCAGGTCACGGTGTAGCCGTTGGTGCCGGAGTCGGCGGCGGTGAACCGCAGCGGCGCGGCCAGCCGGTAGACGCCGTCGGCCAGCTCGACGACGATGTCGCCGGACATCCCGGCGGTGCGGGACCGGACCGCGTTCTGCGCCTCGGTCAGCGAACAGGGCTGGCTGGTGGAGCAGGCGGTGCCGCTGCCGGCGGGGGACGCGTAGAGGGTGGTGGTGGCGGCGAGGGCGGGACCGGCCGGGGCGAGCGCGGCGACCGTGGCGGCGAGCGCCGTGGCGGCCAGGCCGGCCAGCACCGGCCGACGCCGGGCGGGTGATGTCGGGACGGACACGGGTGGGACTCCAATCGTGGTGGGGTGGTGGGGTGGTGGGGTGGTGGGGTGGTGGGGTGGTGGGGTGCCCGGCGTCGCGGTGGAATCATGCCGCGACCGGGGCGAGCAGTCCGGCGGCCCGCAGCGCCGGCCACAGCGCCGCCGGGACGTCGGCGTCCGCGCGGGCCAGCGTCTGCGTGACCTGCGCGCGGTTACGCAGGCCGACGACCGTCGAGACGACGGCGGGATGGGAGCGGACGAAGGCGAGCGCCGCCTGCGGCAGGGTGACGCCGTACGCCTGGCAGACGTCGGCGATCCGGCGGGCCCGGTCGATCAGCTCCGGCGGGGCCTGCTGGTAGTTGTAGGTCGCGTCGGCCGGGGGCCGGTCCTGCGACAGCAGGCCGGAGTTGTAGACCCCGGCGACCACCACGCCGACGCCCCGGCGCTCGGCGGCGGGCAGCAGGTCGGCCAGCGCCGGCTGTTCCAGCAGGGTGTACCGGCCGGCGCACATCACCACGTCGACGTCGGTCTCCTCGACGAACCGGGTGAGCAGGTGGGACTGGTTCATGCCGGCCCCGATGGCCCCCACGACGCCCTGGTCGCGCAGCTCCACCAGGGCGGGCACCGCCTCGGTGGCGGCCTGTTCCCAGTGGTCGTCGGGGTCGTGCAGGTAGACGACGTCCACCCGGTCCAGGCCGGTGCGGGCCAGGCTGGACTCCAGCGAGCGGAGCACGCCGTCGCGGCTGAAGTCCCAGACCCGCCGGTGGTCGGCGGGCACGTCGAACCCTTCCGGGTCGCGCCGGTGCGCGTCCTGCGGCGACGGTAGGAGCAGCCGGCCGACCTTCGTCGACACCACGTACTCGTCGCGCGGCCGGGTACGCAGCGCCGCGCCGATGCGCCGTTCGGACAGCCCGAGCCCGTAGTGCGGCGCGGTGTCGTAGTAGCGCAGGCCGCCCGCCCAGGCGGTGTCGACGGCGGCGGTGAACTCCTCGTCGGTGGTGGTCCGGTAGAGGTTGCCGGCCTGTGCCGCGCCGAACCCCAGCCCGGTGAGGCGTACCGAGGGCCGCCGTGGCAGCGGACGGGCCCTCACGACGACTCCGGTCGGTAGACCCGGCGGGCGGTGTGCCGCCAGATCGCCGCCCGCTCGTCGTCGCCGAGCGGGTCGAGCAGCTCCGCCAGTGTGTCGACCCACCTGTCGTACGTGCTGGCGAGCAGGCAGACCGGCCAGTCGGAGCCGAACATCAGCCGGTCCGGGCCGAACGCGTCGAGGGCGTGCTCGACGGCCGGGCGCAGGTCCCGCGGTGTCCAGGGTGACCGGTGCACCTCGGTGACCAGGCCGGAGAGTTTCGCCGTGGAGTTGGCCGGGACGGCCAGGGCGCGCAGGTCGCGGGCCCAGTCGTCGAGGTCCGTCCCGCCGAGGGCGGGTTTGCCGAGGTGGTCCAGGACGAACCGCACCTCGGCCAGGTCGCGGGCCAGCCGGCCGGCCGCGCCCAGTTGGTGCTGCCGGACGAGCAGGTCGAAGGCGAGACCGGCGGCGCCCACCGCGGTGATTCCCCGCCGCACGTCGGCCCGGTCCAGGAACGCCGGGTCGGGCTCGTCCTGCACGCTGTAGCGGACGCCGACCAGCAGGTGGCCGCCCCGGGCCTCCCGGAGCCGGGCCAGCCGGTCGGTGACGTCGGCGGCCGTGACGTCCAGCCAGCCGACGACCCCCCGGACGAGCGGGTTGTCGGCGGCGACACCCAGCAGGTCCACCGTCTCGACCTCGGTGGAGTTGGCCTGTACCAGCACGGTCTCGGTGACCCCGGCGGCGCGGGTGACCCGGGCCAGGTCGTCCGGGGTGAAGTCGGCGTCGATGGCGGCCATGGTGGCCGGGTCGATCCAGGGCTGCGGGTGCCGGGCCCGCACCCAGAGGTGGTGGTGGGCGTCGACGGTGCCGGGTGGCGCGCTCATCGGCCCAGCCATCCGCCGTCGACGGGCAGGACGATGCCGTTGACGTAGTCGGACGCCGGGGCGGCCAGGAACACCGTCGCGCCGGCGAGGTCGTCGGCGGCTCCCCACCGGCCGGCCGGGATGCGGGTCAGGATGGCCCGGTCGCGTTCCGGGTCCTCGCGTAGCGCCCGGGTGTTGTCGGTGGCGATGTAGCCGGGGGCGATGGCGTTGACGTTGACCCCGTGTGCCGCCCACTCGTTGGCCAGCGCCTTGGTCAGCCCGGCGAGGCCGGACTTCGCGGCGGCGTAGCCGGGGACGGTGATGCCGCCCTGGAAGCTGAGCAGCGACGCGGTGAAGATGATCTTCCCTCGTCCCCGGGCCACCATCTCCCGGCCGATCTCCCGGCTGAGCACGAACTGGCTGGTCAGGTTCACCTCGATGACGTGGTCCCACATCTCGTCGGGGTGCTCGGCGGCCGGGGTGCGGGCGATCGTGCCGCCGTTGTTGACCAGGATGTCGACCGGGCCGAGCGCGTGCAGGTCCGCGACGAGGCGGCGGACCTCGGCCCGGTCGGCCAGGTCGGCGCGCAGGGCGGTGAACGCACGGCCCGCCGCGCGTACCCGCTGCTCCACCTCGCTGCCGGTGGCCTCCAGGTGCGCCGAGACGCCGACGACGTCGGCACCGGCGACGGCCAGCGCCTCAGCCATGGCCAGCCCGATGCCCCGGCGCGCGCCGGTCACCACGGCCGTGCGGCCGGAGAGGTCGAACAGGGCGTTCACCTGTCGGCCTCCTGCCAGTCGAGCAGCACCTTCAGCACGCCGCCGCCCTCCTCGATGGCGGTGAACGCCGAGCCCGCCGCCTCGACGGGCACCACCCGGGAGATGAGCTGCCCGGCCGGCACCACGCCGGAGGCGACCAGCCGGACCGCCTCCACCATGTCCTCGCGCTGGTAGAGCCGCGCGCCGAGCAGTTCCAGCTCGCGCCAGAAGACCCGGTGCAGGTCCACCGGCCGGGGCTGCGGATGGATCGCCACCATGACCAGCCGGCCCCGGGTGGTCAGCACGTCGACGGCGGTGTCGACCCCGGCGGCGGAACCGGACACCTCGAACGCCACGTCCGCGCCCGCGCCGTCGGTACGCCCGTCGACCAGCGCCACCACGTCGGTGTCGGCCGGGTCGACCGCGTCGATCCCGACCCCGGCGGCCACCGACCGGCGGAACGGGTCCGGTTCGACCAACAGGACCCGCGCACCCCGGTGCCGGGCCACGGTGGCGACGAGCACGCCGATCGGCCCGCCGCCGACGACCACCACCTGGTCGGCGTCGGTCACCCGGCCCCGCCGTACGTCGTGCACGGCGACCGCGACCGGTTCGACCAGGGCGGCCCGGTCCAGGGGCAGGTCGTCGGGGAGCGGCACCACCAGGTCGGCCGGGACGGTCCAGGAGGACTGCATCGCGCCGGGCGAGTCCACCCCGAGGAAGTCGGTGCCGCAGATCCCGGTGTAGGCCACCGCGATCCGCAGCTGGCCCGGCCCCGGCGGCTCCGGCGCGCGCCGCTGCACCTCCAGGTGCCGGGCGCTGCGGTAGACCACTGCCTTCATACGTGCTCCCTCGCGGTCGGGTCAGTGCGGGACGGCGGACGGCAGGCCGTCGTGGTGGTGCGTCGGCGCACCGGGCAGCGGCGCGGCGTACCGGCCCGCCGGGGTGGCGGCCGGGTCGGACACGGCCAGCAGCCGACGGCCGGCCCGTTCCGGTCGTACGTTGGGACCGTCCGGCGTCGGTACGTCGGAGCGGCGCGGGTACCTGCCGATCTCCTCCTCGCAGACCGTGACGCCCAGCCCCGGGGTGTCGCCGAGGACGAACGCGCCGTCCTCGACGTGCAGGTCGCGGGTGATCCCGACCGGCGGGTGGAGATCCTGCAACTCGCTGACCATGTGGTTGGGCACCGACGTGGCGGCGTGCAGCAGACCGACGGGGTGGTTGCCGATCGGGCTGACCGGCAGGTCGTAGGCGTGCGCCAGGGCGGACACCCGCAGGAAGTGGGTGACCCCCCACACGGCCGCCATCTGCACGACGTCGACCGCGGCGGCGGCGAGCAACGGCCGGTACTGCTCCAGGCCGGTGAGGTTCTCCCCGGTGGCGACCGACGCCCGGACCCCGCGCCCGACGACGGCCAGGCCCTCGGCGTCCCACCGGCGGACGGGTTCCTCGATCCAGACGAGATCCAGGGTGCGTTCGAGTTCGCACACGTGCCGGACCGCCTGCTTGCGGGTCCACGCCTCGTTCACGTCGAGCATCAGGCCGGGCCGCTGCCCCCGGCCGGCCTCGGTCAGCACCTCCCGGACGACGTGCAGCCGGTGCCGGTCCCGGTCGATGTCGAGGCCGCCCTTGAGCTTGGCGGCCCGCAGCCCGTGCCGGGCGTAGACCGTGTAGGCCGCGGCGAGCGCGTCGTCGTCCAGGCCGATGTCCAGGCCGGACGCGTAGGCGGGCACCCGCCTGTCACGCCCGCCGAGCAGCCGCCACAGCGGTTGCCCCGCCACCTGGGCCTTGATGTCCCACAGCGCGGTGTCCAGCGCCCCGATGGTGCCGAACACCGAGCCGGCGTGGCCCGCCTTGAAGGTCTGCCGCAGCATCCGGTCGTAGAGGGTGGTCACCGCGCGGGGGTCCTCCCCGTCGATCGCGGCGAAGATCCGTTCGAGGTCGGTGTGCGGCCCGAGGCCGACGCCGGTGATGCCCTCGTCGGTCTCGACCAGGATGATCGGCACCGCGGTCACCCCGTCGGCGAACACGCCGTTGGCGTCGCCGACGGGCCGCCCCCAGTCCTGCACGGTGGTCAGGGTCCGGTATCCGGTGATCCGCATGTCAGCCCTTCGTGGCGCCGGCGGCGACACCGTCGGCGATCTGACGCTGGAGGAAGAGGTAGATCACCAGGACGGGCACCGCGGCGATCAGCACCCCGGAGGCGAAGGTGGGGATGTCGTCGGAGTACTGGCCGCGCAGCGAGGTCACCCCGACCATCAGGGTGCGGTGCTCGGCCGAGGGCATCAGCAGCAGCGCGATCAGCACGTCGTTCCAGCAGAACAGGGCGTCGAGGATGCCGACCGACAGCAGCGCCGGGGTGCCCAGCGGCAGCATGATCCGCCGGTAGACCCCGTAGACGCTGTTGCCGTCGATCCGGGCCGCGTCGATGATCTCCGTCGGGATGGTCCTGTAGTAGCTGGTCATCAGGAAGATCGTGAACGGCAGGAACTGCGCCACGTAGGCCAGCACGAGCCCCGGGTAGGTGTCGACCAGGCCGGCGTCCGCCATCACCCGGGCCAACGGCACCATGATCACCTGGAACGGCACGAACAGCGCCGCGAGGCAGCACAGGAAGAGCACCGACGAGCCCCGGAACCGCAGCTGGCTCAACGCGAAACCGGCCATCGAGCCGAACAGCAGCAGCAGGAGCACCGAGACCGTCACCACGCCCACCGAGTTGGCCAGGTAGCGGGCCATCCCCACGCTGTTCCACGCCGTGTCGATGTTCTCCCAGCGCAGCGCGTCGGCCAGGGAGAACCGGTCGAGGACGTACTCGCGGCGGGTCTTCATCGCCACGTTGAGGGTGAACGCCAGGGGGTAGACGGTCGCCAGGGCCAGGACGGCCATCGGGAGGGCGAGCAGCCACCGCCCCCACCGCAGGTGGGACATCACGCCTCCCTCACCGCCCGCCGGAGCAGGCTGATCTGCAACAGCCCCACCACGAGCATGATGAGGAAGAGCACCGTCGAGGCGGCCGAGGCGAGCGCCGGCCGGTTCAGCTGCCCCTGCTGGATCCAGATGTAGTACTCCGGCAGGTAGGTCGAGCCCTCCGGGCCGCCGCTGGTCATCACGTAGAGCAGACCGAACATCGAGGTCAGCATCCCGATCATCGTGGTGACGACGACGAACTGGATGGTGCGCGAGAGGCTGGGCACGATCACGTGCCGGATGGTCTGGGGCAGCGACGCGCCGTCCACCCGGGCGGCGTCCAGCAGGGAGGCGTCCAGGGTGGCGAAACCGGCGAGGAACACCACGAGCGCCATCCCGAAGGTCGCCCAGACGTGCACCCCGACCACCACGAACATCGCCACGTCCGGGTCGCCCAGCCAGTCCACCGGCCCCAGGCCGACCCCGCCGAGCAGGGCGTTGAGCGGACCGTCGAAGGCGAGCAGGAGGTTGAAGATGGCCCCGACGATGACCGGGGACAGCACGGCGGGAAAGAAGTAGACGCTGCGGTACAGCCGGTGCCCGGGGACCCGCAGGTAGACGAAGGTGGCCAGCAGGCCGGGAATCGCCACCGCCACCGGCAGCAGCAGCACGAGCAGCCCGACGTTGCGCAGCGCGCCCAGGAACAGCGGGTCCCGCAGCAGCTCCAGGTAGTTGGCCAGGCCGACCGCCGACCCGTCGCGCTCGCCGTCGCCGGTGAGCGAGAAGTTCACCCCCAGCAGCAGCGGCCAGAACCGCAGCAGCAGCAGGATCAGCAGGGCCGGGGCCAGCAGCACGTACGGGGCGAGGCGCTCGGAGCGCCGGCCGCCGCGACCGCGACGCGGGGTGGCCCGCGACCCCGACGCGGCCCGTCGCGGCGGGCCGGCGGGGGCCGGGCGGACCGCCGGCGTCACCTCGTCGACCGGCACGGCTCAGCCGGCCTGGTCGGAGGCGGCCAGCTGCTTCACCGCCTCGTCGACGGTGACCGAGCCGCTCAGCAGTTGCTGGGAGAGCCGGCCCATCAGGTCCAGGGTCTTCGAGGACAGCGCCACGTGCAGGGCGGGCTTGCCGGCCTTGAGGTCGGCGACGATGGCGGTCACCGCCGGGCCGCCCTGGGAGACGTCGATGGTGGTGTCGGCGGCGATCGCCCCGGCGTCGGCGTAGAACGACTTCAGCGCGTCGGTCGAGGTCAGCGAGCGCACCAGGTCGGCGGCGACCTTCGGGTCCCTGGTCCACTTGGCGACCCCGTAGCCGATGCCGCCGTCGTAGGGCAGGCTCGGGGTGGCGCCGGGCTCGACGACCGGGGCGCGCATCACGCCGAGCTTCTCGGCGGTGAGGAACTCGCTGAAGTCCTTCCAGTGCCCGACGTCGGACATCAGCCCGATGACGTGGGCGGCCTTGGCGGACTGGAAGATCGCGAACGAGTCGTTGAACATCGCCGTCGAGTTCGCCCCGTCGCTGTTGAGCTTGGCGTCCTGGGTCTCCTTCCAGAGCGCGAAGATCCGCTTGACGTGCGGGGAGTTCCAGTTCCGCCGGCCGGCGATCCAGTCGTCGTACTCCTGCGGGGTGAGCACTCCGGAGCCGAGGGCGGAGAGGAAGAACTGGATGCCGAAGCCCTCCTTGTTGCCCAGGGCGAAGCACTTCGCGCCGGTCCGGGTGGTGATGGTGGCGCAGTCGGCGACGAACGTCGACCAGGTGGTGGCGGGTTTGGCCGGGTCGAGGCCGGCCTTCTCGTAGAGGGTCCGGTTGTAGTAGATCGGGTGGCCCTGCAACGTGACCGGGCCGGCGTAGGTCTTGCCGTCCTTGCTGAACGCCTCCCAGCCGGTGAGCCGCTGCCGGTCCTCGGCCAGGTATTCGTCGAGGGGCAGCAGGGCGTCGGCCCGGTCCCGGATCTGGCCGCCGCCGTTGAACAGGATCACGTCCGGGCCCCTGCCGGCCTGGATCGCCGTGCCGAGCAGCGTGTAGTACTGCTCGAAGGGCTGGGCGACGAACTCGACGGTGACGCCGGGGTGCTTACGGGCGAAGTCGGCCTTCGCCTTCTGCAGGTACGCTGCGGCGGATGCCTCGCCGGACTTCCAGTCCCAGACCACCAGCTTCCCGTCCGCCCCGCCGGAGGGGGAACGCGTCCCGCCGGCGCTCCCGCAGCCGGCCAGCGCCAGCGCCGCGACGAGGACGGCTGACCACACTGCTCGCTGCTTCATCGCTGCTCACCTTCGAACTCGGTCGATAGCGCTGATCGAGACGCATGAATTGACGAGAAAGTAACTCGTATGACGTATGACGTCAACAGTGGGCCGTAGAATTCGCGGCAGTCAGGTCGTGGCGCGGTCCGCGGGAGTCACTGGAGGGGACATGACGGCACGGGAGGTCACCCTGAACGCGTCGACGCCGCCGAGCTGGGCACGACGACCGGCCAACCTCGCCACGGCGGTCACCGCGGAACTGGTGGAACGCATCGTACGCGGAGTTCATCCGCCAGGTGCCCCGCTGCCGCCCGAGCCGGCGCTGTGCGAGGCGTTCTCGGTCAGCCGTACGGTCGTCCGGGAGGCGGTGAAGATCCTCCAGGAGAAGGGCCTGGTGCAGGTCCGCCAGGGCAGCGGCACCATCGTCACCCCACCGTCGATGTGGGACATGCTCGACGAGCTCGTGCTCGCCGCGACCATCGCCGAGGACGACAGCCTGACCATCCTCGACGACCTGGTGGCGACCCGGCGGGTGCTGGAGTCCGACATGGCCAACGTGGCCGCCCGGCTGGCCGACCAGGAGACCCTCGACCGGCTGCGCGCCCTGGTCGACCGGATGGACGAACTGGTCGGCGACCAGGTCGCCTACCACGAGCACGACCGGGCGTTCCACGACGTGATCATGCAGGCGTCCGGCAACCGGATCGCCCGGGGCGTGGTGCGGTCGCTGGAGAGCCAGGTGGTCAACACCGCCCGCTACATGGGCCGGTCCGAACGGGCCCTGTGCGTGGCGTCCAACCGGGGGCACCGGAGGATCTACGAGCGCATCGCGGCCCACGACCCGGACGGCGCGGCCGAGGCCATGGTCACCCACATCACCGAGGCGTGGCTGGTCCGGCGGGGCGGACCGGACACCGGGCGACTGGTGCGCTGACCCGCCGGCCCGGTCGACCGGCCACCGCCCGGCGGTGGGAAACGACGCCGCGCAACCAACGGACATCAATGGCTTGCGGGTGTTAACGATAACAAGATACCGTCGGCCACGGGAGCGAAGGGCACGCTCCCCGCTCCGCCCCGGACCGGTCGGCGGAGCGGAGTGCGGGCACGGGCGACGTCGGACACCTCCGGGCACCTCCGTGGACGCTGTACGCCGCCGGGTCGCATCGACACCTCGACGCGCCCGGAATCCCCCGGCGCACGTCGTCCACCGCCACCGTGGGGTCCTGACCCGACCGCGCGCCGACCGCAGTGCCGTCCCCGGCCGGCCGGGAGCGCGATTGCCGACCGTGACGCCACACCCGCGTACCCGCACGGCGGGCGGCCCGGACGAGTCCCGACAGCACCGGCGGAGGGCCGGCACGCCAGCGGAGTCCGGGGAGTCCACCGGGGCGTGACGCCCCACGACACGCATCGCCCACACTGGGAGGTACTGGTGAAACCCGCACTGCCACCGCTGACCCGCCTGCGGCGTACCCTCGCCTGGCTGGCGGCCCTGCTCCTGGTCTCGACCCTGCTGCCGGCCGGCACCGCGAAGGCCGACAACCCCATAGTGCAGCACATCTACACCGCCGACCCGGCCCCGCTGGTGCACAACGGCCGGGTGTACCTCTACACCGGCCACGACGAGGACGGCTCGACGTACTTCACCATGAAGGAGTGGCGGGTCTGGTCCTCCGCCGACATGGTCAACTGGACCGACCACGGCTCGCCGCTCAACATCGGCACCTTCAGCTGGGCGAAGTCGGACGCCTGGGCCGGCCAGGTCATCGCCCGCAACGGCAAGTTCTACTGGTACGTGCCGGTGACCGCGAAGTCGACCAACTCGATGGCCATCGGGGTGGCGGTCAGCGACAGCCCCACCGGCCCGTTCCGCGACGCCATCGGCCGCCCGCTGGTGGCCAACGGTGAGATCGACCCGACCGTCTTCATCGACGACGACGGGCAGGCGTACCTCTACTGGGGCAACCCGAACCTGTGGTACGTGAAGCTGAACACCGACATGATCTCGTACTCCGGCAGCGCCACCAAGATCCCACTCACCACCGCGGGCTTCGGCACCCGGACCGGCAACGCCAACCGGCCCACCCTCTACGAGGAGGGCCCCTGGGTCTACAAGCGCAACGGCATCTACTACAACGTGTTCGCCGCCGAGTGCTGCTCGGAGTTCATCGCCTACTCGACGGCCACCGGGCCGCTCGGCCCGTGGACCTACCGGGGCACGGTCATGCCCCGCCAGGGTGGCAGCTTCACCAACCACCCCGGGGTCATCGACTTCAACGGCGGCTCGTACTTCTTCTACCACAACGGCGCGCTGCCCGGCGGCGGTGGCTACACCCGGTCGGTCGCGGTGGAGAAGTTCACCTACGGCGCCAACGGCACCATCCCGACGATCAACATGACCAGCACCGGCGCGCCGCAGGTCGGCACGCTCAACCCGTACGTGCGGCAGGAGGCCGAGACGATCGCCTGGGGCTCCGGCATCGAGACGGAGGTCTCCAGCGAAGGCGGGATGAACGTCGGATACATCGAGAACGGCGACTACATCAAGGTCAAGGGAGTTGCCTTCGGGACCGGTGCGACGTCCTTCAGCGCCCGGGTCGCCTCGGCCGGCAGCGGCGGCACCATCGAGGTCCGGCTGGACAGCACCACCGGCACCCGGGTGGCCGGTTGCTCCGTGCCGGTCACCGGCGGCTGGCAGAACTGGCAGACCGTCTCCTGCCCGGTGTCCGGCGCGACCGGCACCCACGACATGTACCTGCGGTTCACCGGCGGCAGCGGCACCCTGTTCAACGTCAACTGGTGGCAGTTCAGCGGCGGCGGCACCACCCCGACGCCCACCCCGACCGCGACGCCCACCCCGACGCCCACCGCGACCCCCACCCCCACCCCGACGACCCCGGCCCCGACGACGCCGGCTCCGACGACCCCCTCCGGGCGGTCCTGCGCGGCCACCAACTCCGTGGTCAACACCTGGCAGGGCGGCTTCGAGGGCAAGCTGACCATCACCAACGGGTCCACCCCGATCACCGGCTGGCGGGTGTCCTTCACCCTCCCCAGTGGCCAGACGGTGGCCCAGGCGTGGAACGGCACCCTGACCCAACAGGGCAACCAGGTGACCGTCACCAACGCCGCCTACAACGGGCAGCTCGGGGCCGGTGGCTCCACCACCGTGGGCTACATCAGCTCGACCACCGGCAGCAACCAGCCACCGATCGACCTGACCTGCACCCCCGCCTGACCCCCTCACCCGGCTGACAGTCACGCCGGCCCGCTCCGCCCCACCGGGGCGGGCCGGCGACCCGCCACCCGACACCACCGTCCGTACGGCCCACCCGGACGGGCGCTCGCCCGTGATCCGGTCCGCTGGAGGTTCCCCATGTCCTTCCCGTCCCTCAACCGACGCCAACTTCTCCAGGCCGCCGGCGCCACCGCGCTCGCCTCCGCCGCAGGTGGCACCCTGCTCGGGTCCGGGCCGGCCGGTGCGGCGCTGGTGGTCCCCCCGGCCCGGGCCGACCTCGGCGTCTCGGCGTACCCGTTCGAGCTGGGTCAGGTCCGGCTGACCGCCGGCCGGCTGCTGGACAACCAGAACCGGACGCTGAGCTACCTGCGGTTCGTCGACGTCGACCGGATGCTCTACAACTTCCGGGCCAACCACCGGCTGGGCACCAACGGGGCCGCGACCAACGGTGGCTGGGACGCGCCGTCCTTCCCGTTCCGCACCCACATGCAGGGGCACTTCCTCACCGCCTGGGCGCAGGCGTACGCGGTGCTGGGCGACACCACCTGCCGGGACAAGGCCAACTACATGGTGGCCGAGCTGGCCAAGTGCCAGGCCAACAACGGCGCTGCCGGGTTCACCGCCGGCTACCTGTCCGGTTTCCCCGAGTCGGACTTCGCGGCGTTGGAGGCCCGGACGCTGTCCAACGGCAACGTGCCCTACTACTGCATCCACAAGACCCTCATGGGGCTGCTCGACGTGTGGCGCTACATCGGCAACACGCAGGCCCGCTCGGTGCTGCTGGCGCTGGCCGGCTGGGTCGACACCCGTACGTCGCGGCTGAGCTACAACCAGATGCAGGCGATGCTGGAGACCGAGTTCGGCGGCATGAACGAGGCGCTGACCGACATCTACCAGCACACCGGCGACGGGCGTTGGCTCACCGTCGCCCAGCGCTTCGACCACGCGGGCGTGTTCAACCCGCTCGCCAGCAACTCCGACCAGCTCAACGGCAAGCACGCCAACACCCAGGTGCCCAAGTGGATCGGCGCGGCGCGGGAGTTCAAGGCGACCGGCACGACCCGCTACCGGGACATCGCCAGCAACGCGTGGAACATGACCGTCAACGCGCACACCTACGTCATCGGCGGCAACAGCCAGGCCGAGCACTTCCGGCCGCCGAACGCGATCGCCGGATATCTGACCAACGACACCTGCGAGCACTGCAACACCCACAACATGCTCAAGCTGACCCGGGAGCTGTGGCTGCTCGACCCGAACCGGGTCGCGTACTTCGACTTCTACGAGCGTGCCCTGCTCAACCACGTCGTCGGCGCCCAGAACCCGGCCGACGGCCACGGCCACGTCACCTACTTCACCCCGCTCAAGCCGGGTGGCCGCCGGGGGGTCGGCCCGGCCTGGGGCGGCGGCACCTGGAGCACCGACTACAACTCGTTCTGGTGCTGCCAGGGCACCGGCATCGAGGCGAACACCAAGCTGATGGACTCGATCTACTTCTACAACGACACCACGCTGACGGTGAACCTGTTCGTGCCGTCGGTGCTGACCTGGTCGCAGCGCGGGATCACGGTCACCCAGAGCACCAGCTACCCGGCCAGCGACACCAGCACGCTCACCCTCTCCGGGTCGATGAGCGGCTCGTGGAGCATCCGGGTCCGGATCCCGGCCTGGGCCACCGGCGCGACGATCGCCGTCAACGGCGAGACGCAGAACGTCGCCACCAGCCCCGGCAGCTACGCCACGGTCACCCGCACCTGGGCGGCAGGCGACACCCTCACCGTACGGCTGCCGATGAAGGTCGTCGTGCAGCCGAGCAACGACAACGCCAACGTCGCGGCCCTCACGTACGGCCCGGCGGTGCTGGCCGGCAACTACGGCAACACCGGCCTGAGCGCCCTGCCGTCGTTGAACGCCTCGTCGGTGACCCGGACCAGCACCAGCACCCTGGCGTTCACCGCCACCGCGAACGGCTCCACGGTCAACCTCGGGCCGTTCTACGACGCCCACGGCTTCAACTACACCGTCTACTGGAGCACCAGCGGCGGCAGCACCGGCGGCAGCACGCGGATCGTCAACGTGGGCAGCGGTCTGGTCCTCGGCATCCAGAACATGTCCACCGCCGACGGCGGGCTGGCCCTGCAGTGGGGCGACACCGGCACCGCCGACCACAACTGGGTGGTGGTGACCGACGGCGACGCGGTCCGCTTCCGCAACGTCAACAGCGGCAAGGTCCTCGGCGTGGAGAACATGTCCACCGCCGACAACGCCCGCGTCCTGCAGTGGGCGGACAACGGCACCGCCGACCACCGGTGGACCCTGCTCAGCCAGGGTGACGGCACCTACAAGATCCGCAACGTCAACAGCGGGAAGCTGCTCGGCATCCTCAACGGCTCCACCGCCCAGGGGGCGCAGGCCGTGCAGGACTCCGACAACGGCAGCGCGGACAACCGCTGGCGGTTCGTCGCCAACCCGTAGCGGACCACCGTCGGTCCCGCACCGCCGGCGAGACGGTGCGGGACCGACGGTCCCACGAACGGGGCCGCCCCTGACAGGGGCGGCCCCGTTCCGTGCGTGTCGGCCGGCTCCGTGCCCGCCGCGGCGGGAGCGGGCCCGCCCGCACCGACCGGCCCGCGCAGCGGTGCCGACGGTACGGGCGGGCCCGGTTGCTCCGCTGCCGTGAACCGGGGCGGGTCAGGGGGTGGTGAGCTGGAACTGACGGATCGTGCTGGTGCCGCCGAGAGCCTGGGTGGCGTGGTTGAACAGGGCGAACCGGTAGCCCATGAAGAACTGCCAGGTGCTGTCGAGGGTCAGCGCGTTGCCCAGCGCGGTGAAGGTGACCCCGTCGGTGCTGTACGAGAACCGGGCCTGCCGGCCGGAGCCGGGGCGGATGTCGGCGGTGGCCCGTAGCCAGATGCGTCCCCCGCTGACCGGTGCGGAGGCGATCTCCGTACCGGTGTTGGTGGTCCGCCAACTGCCGTCCATGGTGAGGTTGTTGGTCATCGACACCCGGGTGGCGCCGTTGTCCCGGCGGACGCCGATCCAGGCCGACGAGTTGCGCAGCACCGCCAGCCCGGTCCGGTCGCCGTCGCGCAGCGCCGAGTAGTCGAGTTCGACGGTGGCGGTGGAGGTCGGCCCCTGGATGCGGTGGGTGACCGTGTTCCGGGCGCTGTAGAGGTCGTTGGTGACGGTGGCGGTCTGTAGACGCAGGCCGTTGTTGACCGACCACCTGGTGTCGTCCGGGTTGTGGTTCCACTCCCACTGTGGGCCGAGGGTGCTGCCGGAGAACGTGTCGGTCCCGGTCAGTGGCTTGACCGGCCGGCTCGGCAGCGGGTTCGGGTACGACGTGCCCCAGCCGCCGTTGACCGTCTGGATCTGCGGCCAACCGTCGGCGGTCCAGGTGATCGGGGCCAGTGCGGGCACCCGCCCACCGGGGTAGGCGTCCACGAAGGACATGTAGTACCACTGGCCGGCCGGGGTCTGCACCAGGCCGCCCTGGTGCGGCACGCCGCCGCCGGAGATCGGGCCCGGCATGTTGAGCAGCACCTGACGCATCTCGTACGGACCGAACGGGCTCGACGACTTCAGCACGTACTGGCCGTTCGCCGGGCGGGTGAGCCAGATGTAGTAGCTGCCGTTGCGCTTGTAGAACCGGGCCCCTTCCAGGGTGCCCACGCTCGACGGGGTGGAGAAGACCTGCTGGCTGCGGACCTCGCTCTTACCGTCGGCGGACAGCTGCGCCACGCTGATCTGGGTGTTGCCGTAGGCGACGTACATGGTGTCGTTGTCGTCGACCAGCATGCCGGCGTCGTAGTAGCACTTGTTGATGGTGGAGTGCTGGTTCCAGGCCCCGTCGACGGCGGCGGCGGTGTAGATGTAGGTCTTGGCGAAGTCGATGCAGCCGGCCCAGTAGTAGGTGCGGTTGCTCGGGCGGTAGTTCAGCGTCGATGCCCAGATCCCGTTGACGTACGCCCGCCCGCCGGACATGTCGTATTTCGCGCCGAAGTCCAGCCTGGGCACCGAGTGTCCGGCGAACTCCCAGTTGACCAGGTCGTAGGAGCGCAGGATGGGGGCGCCCGGGGAGTAGTGCATGGTCGAGGCGGACAGGTAGAACGCGTCGCCGACCCGGATGATGTCGACGTCGGCGAAGTCCTGCCACACCACCGGGTTGGTGTACGAGCCGCTCGCCGGTGGCGTGGTGGGCGGCGGCGTGGTCGGGGTGGTGCCGCCGTCGACGCGGACGAGCTGCCACTGCTGGTTGGTGCCGCCCCAGTCGGCGTACTGGACGATGTTGCCGCCGTCGGCGGTCGAGGCGTTCTGCACCTCGACGGCCTTGCCGCTGTTGCGGTTGAGCAGCCGGACGTAGCCGTCGGCCGAGTCGGCGAGCCGGAACTGCTGGTTGGTGCCGTTGCCGTCGGTCCACTGCACGATCGCTGCGCCGTCGGCGGTGGAGAGGTTGTAGACGTCGAGGACCTTGCCCGAGTTCCGGGACTTCAGCCGGTAGTAGCCGCCGCCGGAGTCGACGAACTGCCACTGCTGGTTGGTGCCGTCGCTGCGGGTCCACTGGGTGATCCGCGCGCCGTCGTTGGTGGCCCGGTTGTACACGTCCAGGGCCTTGCCGCTGTTGCGGTTGACCAGCACGTACCACGCGGTGGTGTCCACCGTCGCCGCAGCCGCCCCGGTCGACTCGACCACGACGAGCCCACCGCCGACCAGCACCGTCAACAGTGCGGCGACGACCCGTGACCACCAGCCGCGCCGTCGCCGGACCGCGATCGGCACCTCTCCCATGGCTACCATGACCCTCCCTCACCGACTGTGGATCGACGGTGGCCCCGGGACCGGCCCGGGGCCACCGTCGTCGCATTGTTCGAAGCCTGCCGATGTCAACGTTCACTCGGCGGTGCGTCCGCGATGGCGCACGACGCGGCGCAGCGCTGGGTCGGGGCCGCCGACCAGCTGCTGCGGGAACGGCTTCAGCTATCCATAGACTGTGAGCGATAACATGATGCTCGTCAAGCTGAAACAGCGAGGACACGATCGACGGGCGGAAATGCCGACATCCCGGGCCGCGTCGAACCGGTCCGACGCGGCCCGGGATGTCCGGGCGAGGAGGCGCGACGCGGGCGGGTGCCGCGTCGCCGGTCAGCGGGAGGAACCGGCGCGACGCTTGTTGTAGACGTCGAAGGCGACGGCGACGAGCAGCACCAGCCCCTTGACCACCGACTGGATGGACTGGTCGACGCCCATGAGCTGCATCCCGTTGCTCATCACCGCCATGATCAGGCCGCCGACCATCGCACCGACCACAGTGCCGACCCCGCCGGTGACCGCCGCCCCGCCGATGAACGCGGCGGCGATCGCGTCGAGTTCGAACATGTTGCCCGCCGCGGGCTGGGCGCCGTTGGAGCGCGAGGAGTAGATCACCCCGGCCACCGCCGCCAGGAAGCCCATGTTGACGAACATCCAGAAGTTGACAGTCCGCACCTTGACCCCGGACAGCATCGCCGCCGAGAGGTTGCCGCCGATCGCGTAGACCTGCCGGCCGAAGACCGTACGCCGGGTGAGCAGGCCGTAGACCAGCACCAGCACGGCCAGGATGATCAGGACGATCGGCAGGCCCCGGGCGTGCGCCAACTGCCAGGCGAAGTACATGATGACCGCGCCCACCAGCACCACCCGGGCGACGAACAGCGGGAACGACTCCACCGGCTGCTGGTAGCGCACCCGGGCCACCCGGGTCCGGAAACCGCTCACCGCGTACCCGGCCACCGCGACCGCACCGATCAGCAGGGTGAACGCGTCGAAGCCCTCACCACCGAGCAGGCCGTTGAGGAAACCTGCCGCGACCTGCTGGTAGTCGGCGGGGAACGGGGACAGCGAGATGTTGTCCAGCACCCGCAGGGTCAGGCCCCGGAACAGCAGCATGCCGGCGAGCGTCACGATGAAGGCCGGGATGCCGGCGTACGCCACCCAGAAGCCGTGCCACGCGCCGACCGCGACCCCCACCGCCAGCGCGACCAGGATGCCCACCCACCAGGGGAGGCCCTCCCGGATGACCAGCACGGCGGAGACCGCCCCGGTGAGCGCCACCACCGAACCCACCGACAGGTCGATGTGCCCGCCGATGATGATGATCACCATGCCGATCGCCAGCACCAGGATGTAGGAGTACTGGAGCACGATGTTGGTGATGTTGCCCGGGCTCAGCGAGACCCCGTCGGTGAGCACGGCGAAGAGTCCGACGATGACGACCAGCGCGACGTAGATGCCGCTCTGCCGCAGGTTGTTCATGATCAGCGCGCGCAGGTCGCTGGTGCCGGCGTGCAGGGCGACGCCCGGGCTCTTCCCGGTGGGCGGCGGGGACGGCGGCGATGAGGTCTTGACGCTGGTCATCCCACGCGCTCCTTGTCCTTCGTCATCAGATCCATGAGGTTCTCCTGGGTCGCCTCGGCCACCGGCACCTGGCCGGTGATCCGGCCGGCGGCGAGGGTGTAGATGCGGTCGCACATGCCGAGCAGCTCCGGCAGCTCCGAGGAGATCAGGATCACCGCCTTGCCCTCGGCGACGAGCCGGTTGACGATCGTGTAGATCTCGAACTTCGCACCGACGTCGATGCCCCGGGTCGGCTCGTCCAGGATCAACACGTCCGGGTTGGTGAACAGCCACTTCGACAGCACGACCTTCTGCTGGTTGCCGCCGGAGAGCTTGCCGACCACGGCCATCACGCTCGTCGTCTTGATGTTCATGTCGCGCCGGCTCTGCTCGGCGACCCTGATCTCCTCGTTGCCGTTGACCCAGCCGAGGCGGGCGAGCCGGCCCAGCGCGGCGGCGGAGACGTTGCGCCGCACGTCGTCGATGAGGTTGAGGCCGAAGCGCTTGCGGTCCTCGGTGACGTAGGCGATGCCGTGCTCGATGGCCGCCGCGACGGTGTGCGCCCGGACCTCCCGGCCCCGCACGAACAGCCGGCCCCGCACGTCCCGGCCGTACGAGCAGCCGAAGACGCTCATCGCCAGCTCGGTGCGCCCGGCCCCCATCAGCCCGGCGATGCCGACCACCTCACCGGCGCGGACGTCCAGGCTGACGTCGTCGACGACGAGCCGGTCCTGGGTGGGGTGCCGCACGCTCCAGTTCTCGATGCGCAGCACCTCCTCCCCCGGCGACGGGACCCGGTCGGGATAGAAGCTGTCCAGGTCCCGGCCGACCATGCCCCGGATGATCCGCTCCTGGGTGACCTCCCCGGAGGCCAGGGAGAGGGTCTCCACGGTGCGCCCGTCCCGGATGACCGTGGTCGCGTCGGCGATCGCGGTGACCTCGTTGAGCTTGTGCGAGATCAGGATGCAGGTGATGCCCTGGCCCCGCAGCCGGCGCAGCAGGTCGAGCAGGTGGGCCGAGTCGATGTCGTTGAGCGCGGCGGTCGGCTCGTCCAGGATGAGCAGCCGGACCTTCTTGGACAGTGCCTTGGCGATCTCGACGAGCTGCTGCTTGCCGACACCGAGCTGGATGACGGGGGTGACCGGGTTCTCGTGCAGGCCCACCGAGGCCAGCAGCTCGGCGGCCTCGGCGTTGGCCCGGTTCCAGTCGATGAGGCCAGCCGGGCCGCGCCGCTCGTTGCCGAGGAAGATGTTCTCGGCGATCGACAGGTGCGGCACCAGGGCAAGTTCCTGGTGGATGATGACGACGCCCTGGGACTCGCTGTCGCGGATGCCCCGGAAGTGCACCGGCTTGCCGTCCAGCACGATCTCGCCGTCGTACGACCCGGTCGGGTGCACCCCGGAGAGCACCTTCATCAGGGTGGACTTGCCGGCGCCGTTCTCGCCGCAGATGGCGTGGATCTCCCCCCGGCGCACCGCGAGGGAGACGTCGGCCAGCGCGGTCACCCCGGGGAAGGTCTTCGTGATGCGTCGCATCTCGAGGATGGTGTCGTCCATGGTCAGCATCCTGATCGTCGAAGCCTGAGGCGGGCTTTCGATGCGTCGGGCGCGGCGGCCGGTGACCGCCGCGCCCGACGACCGGCTTACTTCTTGGCCTGACCGGCGGCGACCTCGTCGGCCGACCAGTATCCGGAGTCGACAAGAACCTTGGTGATGTCGTCCTTGTAGACGGTCTCGATCGGCAGCAGGTACGACGGGACGACCTTGACCTTGTTGTTGTAGGTCTTGGTGTCGTTGGCCTGCGGCTCCTTGTCCTGGAGGAACGCCTCTGCCGCGATGACGGCCTGTTCGGCGAGCAGTCGGGTGTCCTTGAAGACGGTGGAGCTCTGCACCCCGTCGTTGATCAGCTTGACCGAGGCGATCTCGGCGTCCTGGCCGGTCACCACGGGCAGCTTCTTGGCGCCCTTGCCGTAGCCGGCGTTCTGCAGGGCGGTGATGATGCCCCGGGAGATGCCGTCGTACGGCGACAGCACCCCGTTGAGCACGGTGCCGTCGTTGTAGCTGGAGGTCAGCAGGTCCTCCATCCGCTTCTGGGCGGGTTCCTGCTGCCAGCGCAGGATGGCCGCCTGCTCGACCCGGGTCTGCCCGGACTTGACCTTCAGCGTGCCGTTGTCCATGAACGGCTTGAGGGTGTCCATCGCCCCGCCCCAGAAGTACTGGGTGTTGTTGTCGTCGAGCGAGCCGGCGAACAGCTCGACGTTGAACGGGCCGGTCGCGGTGCCCTTGCCGCCGTCCTTGGTCTGCAGGCCGAGGCCCACCAGCAGGGCGGTCGCCTGGGCCACCCCGACCTTGTAGTTGTCGAAGCTGACGTAGAAGTCGACGTTCTTGTTGCCCAGCAGCAGCCGGTCGTAGGAGATGACCGGGATCTTCGCGGCGGCGGCGGCGTCCAACTGGCCGCTGAGCGCGGTGCCGTCGATGGCCGCGATGATCAGGACGTCCGCGCCCTGCGTGATCATCTGGTCGACCTGCTGGGACTGGGTGGGGATGTCGTCGCCGGCGTACTGGAGGTCCACCTTGTAGCCCTTGGCCTCCAGCTTCTCCTTCACCGCCTTGCCGTCGGCGATCCACCGTTCCGAGGTCTGGGTCGGCATGGAGACGCCGATGGTCAGGTCGGCGGGCTTCTTGTCGCTGGTGTCACCGCCGCTGCCGGCGCCCCCGCCGCTGCACGCGGCCAGGCTGAACGCCAGTGCCGCGCCGCCGAGCGCGACCAGGAATTTCCTGCGCACAGGTTTCTCCTCTCCGGAACTCCCGCCGACTGCGGGGACCACCTGTCACCTTTCGGGGTAGTGTTAGCGCTCACATCGCCGCCGTCAACAGTCCCTCGGAAATCCGGACGTCACGGTCTCGTAACGGGGCCCACCGCGTGGATCACCCGTCCGCCGGGTCCGACCGACCCCCGGGGCCGTGGCCAGCGAACCGGTTCGCGGCGCGCCGCACGGGGGCCGGCCATCGGCCCGGAGCGGGCCGACCACATCGTCACGCCAGGTTTCCGGCCTGTTACGGGCTCGCCATTGACACGACGCGGAACGACGACCATGCTCTGCTAAATCAGTTTAGCGACCGTCCTTTCTCCACAGTCGGTCGACGCCGGGCCGGACCGGCCCGGCGACCGGCGAGCCGGACGACCCGGCGTCGGGCGGCCGTGTCCCAGGAAAGGACCCGGATGAGACTGCGCAGCGGACTGATCCCGCTCGTCACCACACTCACGCTGGTCGCCTCCGCCGGCACCGCGTACGCCGCGCCCGACGCCGACCGTGGCGGCCGGGACGCGATCCGCAGCATCACCCCGATCACCACCGTCCACACCTACGGCCAGAAGGTCTCCGCGGTGGCCGTCGAGTACGCCGCCACGGTCAACCCCCGCACCCTGGACAACGGCACGTTCGGCGTGACCGACACCATCTACAACTTCCGCTTCAACCCCATCGAGGACCTGCCGAAACTCGCCGACCGCACGGTCACCCGCACCTACACCAACAACGCACCGGCCCGGCGCGCCGACCACCGCTCGACGCCCGGCCGGTACGTCATCGTCGAGCTGGACCCGGCCGACCCCGGCGGCTGGACGGTGATCGTCTCCAAGTGCCCGACCTTCCTCTGCTCGGTGAAGGTCAACCCCGAGCTGCCCACCCGGGTGGTGCAGCGCAAGGACGTGCACGCCCAGCCCGGCCGGGGCCTCGGCAGGGGTCCGGTGCTGGCCAGGGCGACCCCGCACGAGTCCCGACCGGTCACCGAACGGCCTGTCGACCGCGAGGTCGACGCGTTCCGCTACGGCTCGTTCGTCAGCGCTGGCACGGTGCTGCCCTACCACTACCGGCTGCCCCGCGACTACCGGCCGGGTCGCAGCTACCCGCTGATGGTCGTCCTGCCCGGACACGGGATGGGCTGGGACGGCGACAACCTCGGCGTCCAACTCGCCGCCGACATCCCGGCCACCGCCTGGTCGCAGCCGGGCTGGACCGGCAGCCGCGAGGACGTGATCGTGCTGGCCCCGCAGCACCAGCGTGTCGGTGGCGTGGCCGAGGCCGACCTGCTGGTCAAGCTGCTCGACAGCTTCGTCGACGAGCACGCCGTGGACCGCCGCCGGGTCTACGCGACCACCGTGTCGTACGGCTCGCAACTGCTGTGGGAGGCGTTCGCCAAGCGGCCGGACCTGTTCGCCGGCGGGCTGGTCACCGGCGGCTTCCCGGTGAACGCCGGGCAGGCCACCGCGATCGCCGCCGCCGGGGTACCGGTCTGGATCACCCACGGCGAGCACGACCACCTGCTCCCCGTCGCGGGAGCGCGCAACTCGGCGGCCGCGCTGCGGCAGGCGTACGAGGCCCGGGGCAGGACCCCGGCGCAGATCGCCGACCTGGTCCGCTACACCGAGTACGCCGACTCGGCGTTCACCCTGCCGGACTACCACGCCGCGTTCGGGCCCACCTACGAGGACAGCCGCATCCTGCGCTGGCTGCTGGCCCAGCGTAAGCCGGCACGGGCCGGTCGCTGAGCCGGAGCGGTGGCCGACGGCAGCGCGCCCCGGGTGTCCCTCGTCGGGATGCCCGGGGCGCGTCGGGTCCGGCCGGTCAGTCGTCCAGGCAGGACCGCAGCGCGGCGGTGAGCAGGTTGGCGCGTTCGTCGCCCATGCCCTGCATCTGGTTCACCACGTAGCCGAAGCCGACCTGGTGGGCGTCGTCGCCGAAGCCGAGGTTGCCGCCGGCACCGTCGTGGCCGAAGCTGCGCTCGGACAGCAGCGGCCGGGCCGGCGGGGAGTGCAGCAGGAAGCCGGTGCCCCAGCGCTGGCCGGTGTCCGGCGGGCCGTGCCGCTGCTGGCCCCGGGCCCGTACGACGGTCGCGTCGTCGACCGACGCCGGGTCGAGCAGGGGCGGTCCCGCCACCGGCGACACGCAGGCGGCGTAGAGGCGGGCCAGTCCGTCGGCCGTGCTCACCGCGCCCGCACCCGGGATGCCGGCGGCCTGGATGGCCGGGTCGTTGAAGCTGACCAGGCCGGCGTCGTCGGCGGGGAACGCGAACGCGCCGCCCATGGTGATCCCCCGGTCGGCCACCGGGTCGACGAACGGCTCCGCCTCGGGCGGCGGGGCGATGTTCCACGCGACCGTGTCGCGTTCGGCGGCCGGCAGTCCGAGCCAGGTACGCAGGCCCAGCGGCGTCGCCAGGGCGTCCCGGAAGAACGCGCCGGGCAGTTGGCCGGTGATCCGGTGGATCACCTCGCCGATCAGCCAGCCGTAGGTCATCGGGTGGTAGCTGTGCGCGGTGCCCGGCTGCCACAGCGGGGCCTGGGCCTCGATCGCCGTGACCACCGGGTCCCAGGCGAGCACCTCGTCGAGGGTCAGCGGGCGGTCGAGCGCGGGCAGGCCGGACTGGTGGGTGAGCAGCCAACGCACCGGGATGTCGGCCTTGCCGTGCTGGCCGAACTCCGGCCAGTAGCGGGTGACCGGCGCGTCCAGGTCGAGTCGGCCCTGCTGCACCAGCAGGTAGGCGCAGATCGCCAGGATGCCCTTGGTGCAGGAGTAGACGACGACCGGGGTGTGCGCCGTCCAGGGCCGGCCGGTGCGCGGGTCGGCCGTCCCGCCGTACAGGTCGACGACGCGGCGACCGCCGACGTAGACGGTGACCGCCGCGCCGACCTCCCCCCGGTCGGTGAAGTTGGCGCGGAAGACGTCGGCCACCCGCCCGTACCGTTCGTCGGCGTCGCCGTGGATCTGCGGCTGCGTGGCCACTGCTATCCCTTCAGAGAGCCCTGGATCAGGGCCTTGATGAACTGACGCTGGAAGATCAGGAAGACGATCAGGGTCGGGGTGAGGATCAGCAGCGAGCCGGCGCACAGCAGCACCAGGTCGGTGCCCCACTGCCCCTGGAACGCCCCGAGCGCGCCCGCCATCGTCCGCTTGGCCGGGTCGTCGACCAGGACGATGGCCAGCAGGAACTGGTTCCACGTCCAGAGGAACATCAGGATGGTCAGCGACGCGATGGCCGGGCGGGCGAGCGGCACCTGGACCCGCCAGAACAGTTGCCAGGTGCTGCTGCCGTCGACCCGGGCCGCCTCGGACAGCTCGACCGGCACGTTGCTGAAGTGGGCCCGCATCCAGAACACCGCGAACGGCATGTAGAGCCCGATCAACGGCAGGATGATCGCCCAGCGGGTGTTGAGCAGGCCGAGATCCTGCATCTGGTAGTACAGCGGGGTGACCACCGCCTCGAACGGCAGGGTCAGGCCGAGCAGCAGCAGGGCGAACACGATCCGGCCACCGGGGACCCGGAGCTGGCCCAGTCCGAAGCCGGCCATGGTGGCGATCAGCACCGAGACCGGCACCACCCCGGCCACGATGAGCAGGCTGGAGCGCAGCAGCGCGCCCATGTTCGCCACCGTGAACGCGTCGGCGAAGTTGCCCCACTGCGGGTCCGACGGCCAGGCCAGGCCGCTGGGCACGGTGCCCCGGGGCTGCAACGCCGCGGAGAGCATGCTGACGAACGGCAACAGGGTGACCACGACCAGGACGAGCAGGAAGACCCGGCCGGTCAGGTTCTCGCGCCGGCTCAGGTTCATGACTTGTCCCCCCGGGTCAGTCGCTGGATCGGCAGCACGCAGAGCACCACCAGCAGCATCAGCACGACGGCCAGCGCGGAGGCGAGGCCGACCTGGCGCTGCGAGAAGGCCAGCCGGTAGATCTCCAGGCCGGGCACGGTGGTCTGTAGCCCGGGGCCGCCGCTGGTCGAGATGTAGACGATGTCGAAGCTGGCCAGGGCGGCGATGATCGTCACCGTGAGGCAGACGCCGATCTCCTGGCGCAGGCTGGGCAGGGTGACGGCGAAGAACTCGCGGACCGGGCCGGCGCCGTCGAGGCGGGCCGCCTCGTACAGCGCGGGGTCGATCTTGCTCATGCCGGTGACCAGCAGGATCGTGCAGAGGCCGAGCAGGACCCAGGCGCCGATCACGCCGACGGCGGGCAGCGCGGTGTCGAAGTCGCCGAGCCAGGCGCGGGCCACCCCGCCCAGGCCGACCGCGCGCAGCACCTGGTTGACCAGCCCGTTCGTCGAGAGCAGCCAGCTCCACGCGATGCCCGCCGCGACCAGCGGGATGACCTGGGGCAGGAACAGCACCGTCCGGACGACGGTGCCGAACGCGCCGGTGGTGATCCGGCGGACCAGGCTGGCCACCAGCAGGCCGAGCGCGACCGGGACGAAGCTGAAGAAGACGATCAGGACGAGCGCGTTGCCGATGATCTTCAACAGGTCGCTGTCGGTGAACACGGTGAGGTAGTTGTCCAGCCCCGCCCAGCGGGCCACCCCGATGCCGTTCCAGTTGTAGAACGAGTACTGGATGGTCAGCGCGAGCGGCCGCAGCACGAACACCGCGTACATCAGCACGGCGGGCAGGACGAAGAGCCAGCCCGTCCCGCCCGCGCGGGCCCACCGCTTCCGGTGGGCCCGCGCGGGCGACGGGCGGGTGGGACGGTCCGGCGAGGGCGCCGTCCCACCGTGCCCGGTCGGTACGCTGCCGAGGGCAGACGTCATCGGGACAGTTCCTTCGCGTACTCGGCCTGGACCGCCTTCACATACCCCTCGGGGGTCTGCTGACCGGCGATCAGCTTCTGCATCTCGGGCGTGATCGCGGCGGCGAAGATGCCACCGGTGGCGTTGGCGGTGAAGTCCACCGCGCCGTTCTCCTCACCGAGCTGCTGGGACGCCTTGAGCGTCTCGGCCAGCACGGTGCCGGGGGCGGCCGCCGGCACGGGCAGGTCGCTCGGGCCGCCCGGGCTGGAGCCGCCGATCTTGACCGCGATCTCGCGGGCGGTGGCGTTGGTGTGCGCCCAGTTCAGGAAGTACGCGGCGGCGTCCGGGTTCTTGGCCTTGGCGCCGATGCCGAAGGTGTTCGGGGCGGACATCGCCACGTGCTTGCCGCCTGCCGACTCGGTCGGGAACAGGAAGAACCCGACGTTGCCCGGCATCGTCTTGTCGAGGTTGGCCGACTCCCAGTCGCCGTTGAACATGAACAGGCCGTTGTTCTTCTGGAACTCGCCGACCATGCTCGCGTAGTCCAGCGCGTTGGCGTCCTTGGGGAAGTAGCCGGCCTGGGCCCACTTCTGGATGGTCTGGGTGGCCTTCAGCGCGGCCGGCGTGTCGAACGTCGCGCCCGGCTTCTGGAAGATCCAGTCGGCCACCTGGGCCGGGTCGCCGAACTGGTTCTGCAACGCCTGGTGCGGGAAGTTGATGCCCGCGGTGTTCTTGTTGAACTGCATGATCGGCTGCACGCCGGCCGTCTTGGCCTTGGCCAGCAGTTCCTCGAACTCGGCGATGGTGGCCGGCGGCTGGGTCATCCCGACCTGCTCGGCCAGCTTCTTGTTGTAGAACACGCCGGTGACGCTGTAACCGAGGCCCATCCCCCACAGCGACCCGGTGCCCCGGGTGGTGCCGCCGTCGCCGACCCGCAGCTGCACCAGCTGGGAGGCGGGGAACCTGTCCCAGCCGTACGCGGTGAAGTACGGGTCGAGGTTCTTGAGCAGGTCGTCCTTGACCAGGTCGACCATCGTGGGGAGCCGGATGATGTCGGGCGAGTTGTCCGAGGCCATCACCCGGGGCGCGTTCTCCACGATGACCGTGAACTGGTCCTCGCGGATGTTGAACGTGACGTTCGGGTGCTGCTTGGTGAACTCGTCGGCCAGCGCCTTGGCCAGCGGGAAGCCGGTCTCGGCGTACATCTCCAGGGTGATCGGGTCGCTGCCCAGCTCGGTGCTGACGGTGGCGTCGCCGCCGGTGCGCGGCGCGTCGTCGGCCCCGGGGGCGCTGCACGCCGTCGCGGCCAGCCCCAGCGCCAGCACGGGGGCCAGGAGCGCCGTCCGGCGGGAGAACCTTGCCAGTGGTGTAGCCAATTGAGGACTCCTTGACTCTTCCGTGCGTGCCCCGGCCACGGTGCGGGCCGAGCCGGCCGACCGTCACGGTGGGTGACCAGCCGCAACAGTACGTCGCCGTCGGCGTGCCGCCGCAGCACGCGATGTCGTTACCGATGACCACGCCGAGGGTCACCGAGGGTGCCGCCCGACCTGTCAAATGTAGCCGCTAAACTGATTTAGCAGAGCATGCGCGCGGCGACCTGAGCTGTCAAGGACCAAAAGGCAACGGTCCGGAAACATCCGGTTCACGCTCGGCCACCCGCTCCGCCGGCCGTCGCGGGTGGTGACCGACACACACCCGGGGTGACCGCCGGCACCGGGCCGGGCCGGACGACGCATCATGATGGGCGGGAGCGGCGGCCGCGACGCCGCAGGCGATTCGGAGGACTGATGGGCCGCAACAGAGCAACCCTGGCCGACGTCGCTCGGCGGGCCGGGCTGTCCAAGACCGCCGCGTCGATGGTCCTCAACGGCCGGGAGGGCACCCGACTCTCGGCCGAGGCCCACCAACGCGTCTTCGCCGCCGCCGAGGAACTCGGCTACCGGCCCAACCTGGCGGCCCGCAGCCTGCGTACCCGCAAGACCGCCACCATCGCCTTCGTCTCCGACATCGTCGCCACCACCCGGTTCGCCGGCGGCCTCATCCGGGGCGCGCTCGACGCGGCCCGGGAGCGGGACCACGTGCTGCTCATCACCGAGACGCAGGGCGACGCCACCTTCGAGCAGTACGCCATCGAGGCGATGCTCGACCGGCAGGTCGACGGCGTGATCTACGCCGCGATGGCGACCCGCCGGCTGACCGTGCCCCCGGCCATCCTCGGCGGTCCGGTGGTGCTGCTCAACGCCACCAGCCCCGACGACCTGCCCTGCGTGCTCCCCGACGACGAGCGGGCCGGCCGTACGGTCACCACCGCCCTGCTCGACCTCGGCCACCGGGACCGGATCGCGCTGATCGGCCGCAACCGGCTCAAGGAGGACGACGCCGAGGTCTCCCTCGCCGCCCGGGCCCGGCTGCGCGGCGTGCGCCGGGCGCTGGACGACGCCGGGGTGGACCTGCTGACCGAGTGCTTCTGCGCCGAGTGGCTGCCCGAACACGGCTACGCCGCCATGCGGACGCTGCTGGGCCGACCGACCCGGCCGACCGCGATCGTCTGCATGAACGACCGGCTGGCCTTCGGCGCCTACCAGGCGCTCGCCGAGGCGGGACTGACCGTCCCGGACGACATCTCGGTGGTCTCGTTCGACGACGACCCGATCGCCGCCTGGCTGCGCCCCGGCCTGTCCACCACCGCGCTGCCGCACGAGCAGATGGGACGGCGGGCGGTCGAGATCCTGCTCGACGGCGGCGGGGCCACGCCGTCCCTCGTCCCCATGCCGCTGCGCCGCCGCCGCTCCCTGGCCGCCCCGGCCGGTTAGCCCTCCCCCACCGCTCGCCGGCCACGCCCCACGCCTGTCGCGGCGGAGGGCCGACCTGGTCGCTAAAACGATTTAGTGCTAGCTTCCCCGGCATGCTACGTCTACCCGACCACTGGGTGTGGGACAGCTGGTACGCCCGGGACGACACCGACCGGTGGCACGCGTTCTTCCTGCGCGCCTCCCGCGCCCTGCACGACCCGCACCGCCGGCACCGCCGTGCCACGATCGGCCACGCCGTCTCCACGGACCTGCGCACGTGGCAGCTCGTCGCCGACGCGATGGTGCCCGCCGACGCGCCGAGCTGGGACGACCTCGCCACCTGGACGGGGTGCACGGTGCGCGGCCCGGACGGGCGGTGGTACCTGTTCTACACCGGGGTCGGTCGGGCCGAGGACGGGCTGGTGCAGCGGATCGGCCTGGCCGTCTCCGACGACCTGACCACCTGGCACCGGCACGGCACCGGGCCGCTCGTCGAGGCCGACCCCACCTGGTACGAGCTGCTCGACCGGAGCCTCTGGTACGAGCAGGCCTGGCGTGACCCGTGGGTGTTCCCCGACCCGGACGGCGACGGATGGCACATGCTCGTCACCGCCCGGGTGAACACCGGCCCGGCCGGGGCCCGGGGCGTCGTCGGGCACGCCACCTCACCGGACCTGGTGCACTGGACCGTGCAGCCGCCGCTGTCGGTGCCTGCCGGGTTCGGGCACCTGGAGGTTCCGCAGGTCGCCGTCGTGGACGGGCAGCCGCTGCTGCTGTTCTCCACCGACGCCGCCGGCACCCGCGGCGACGGCCACCGGATCTGGACGGTCGAGGGGCACGACGTACGCGGCCCGTGGGACGTCGCCGCGGCCCGCCCGTTCCCCCACCCGCACCTCTACGCGCCCCGGCTGGTCGCCGGCCCCACCGGCGACTGGTCCCTGATCGGGTTTCTCGACCACGTCGACGGGGAGTTCGTCGGCGCGCTGACCGACCCGATCCCGGTCCGCTACCGGGCCTCCACCGGGCTGACCCCGGTCGGCACGCCCGCCGCCACCGCGACCGGCTGAGGCCCCCGGCCACCGCCCGGTCGTCCGTCCGGGCGGGGCGACGTCCACCGCCACGTCGACGGGGGACGTCGGACGACCGGACCCGGACGGTGCCCGCACCACACCGTCCGGGTCCGGCAGCCACCAGTCGTCGCCCACCCGGCCACCGGGTGGGCGACGACGTCGCGATCAGATCCGGTTCCACCGCTGGTTGGTCGCCCCGGTGCAGGTCCACAGGAGCACGGTGGTGCCGTTGGCGGTGCCGTTGTTGTTCACGTCGAGGCAGAGGCCGGACTGCACGTTGCTGATCGTGCCGTTGGCGTTGGACGTCCACTGCTGGTTGGTGCCGCCGTTGCAGTCCCAGATCTGGGCCTTGGCGCCCGCGGTCGCGTTGAGCGGCGCGTCCAGGCACTTGCCGAGGGCCTGGAGGGTCTGGCCGTTGGCCGTCCAGCGCTGGTTGGCCGCCCCGTTGCAGTCCCAGATCACCGGCTGGGTGCCGTTGGCGGTGTTGCTCTGCGGCACGTCCAGGCAGCGGCCCGAGGAGACGCTGGACAGCGCGTTCGCCGTGGACGGCGGCGGCGTCGTCGGCGGGGCCGTTCCACCGCCGCTGACCCGGTAGACCACCGTGCCGTGCGACGGCACGCTGGCCGAGATGGCGCCGGTGCTGGTGGTGCTGGTGTTGGTCCAGGCGTCGACCAGGGTGAAGGAGGACCCGGACTTGCCGATGGCCGCCGCGGTGGTGGAGATCGTCGTCGTCGAGCCGCCCTGGTTGAACAGGGCCACTGCCACGTCCCCGTTGGCCAGCCGCTTGGCCAGCACCCGGCGGGTGCCGTCGAACGAGACCTGGGCGCCCTGCAACGCCAGGGCGTCCTGGTTGATGGCGATCAGGTTCGCGTTCTTGAGAATGGTCTGGGTGGCCGCGTTCATCGACCGGACGTCGTTGCCGGCGATCAACGGGGAAGCCATGATCGCCCACATCGCGAAGTGGCTGCGCATCTCGGTGTCGGTCATGCCGCCCCGGCCGACCTCCATCATGTCGGGGTCGGTGAAGGCGCCGGGCTTGGCGTACGGGGCCAATGGCACGTTGACGTCGATGATGTTCTGGATGCCCATCGGGTAGCCGTTGGTCTGCCCGCTGTTCCAGGTGTTGGTGATGTCCTCGGTGGTGCGCCACATGTTCGCCACGTCGCCCCAGTTGCGCTGCGGGCCGGTCTTGGCGTGGATGCTGTTGGGATTGATGCTGTAGACGATCGGCCGGCCGGTGGCCGCCAGGGCGTCGCGCATCTTGGCGAACGTGGCGACCTGCTGGTCGATGGACCCGTTCGGCGAGCACCAGTCGTACTTGAGGTAGTCGACGCCCCAGGCGGCGAACTGCCGGGCGTCCTGCGCCTCGTGGCCCTGGCTGCCCGTCGCGCCCGGGTAGGAGTTGAAGTACTGGGCACAGGTCTTGTCGACCGGGACCTGGTAGATGCCGAACTTCAGCCCCCGGGCGTGGATGTAGTCGCCGAGCGCCTTCATGCCGCTGGGGAACCGGGTCGGGTCACCCTGGAGGTTGCCGGCGGAGTCCCGGTTGGGGTTGAACCAGCAGTCGTCGACCACGACGTACTGGTAGCCGGCGTCCCGCATCCCGCTGCTGACCAGCGCGTCGGCCGTCTGGCGGATCAGGGCCTCGTTGATGTTGCAGCCGAAGGAGTTCCAGCTGTTCCACCCCATCGGCGGGGTGCGGGCCACCCCGTTGTCCAACGCCTGCGCCACCGGTGCCCGTACCCCCACCAGAACACCGGCCAGGAGCAGGCCGACCGCTGCCGCCCGCCCCCAGTTCCGGGCTCGCACGAATCGCTTCACGAGGTCTCCAATCAGTGGCGCCGCCCGGCCGAGGCCTGTGCCGGACGCGGAATCCGTCCGCTCGACCACCCGGTGTGAGCGCTAACAATGACCCCCATGTTACGGAAGCGTTTCATAGTATTCAACTGCTTCCATGTATCGATCGATGTCGGGCAGGTCCGCCGCCGGCCGGGGCGTCTCGGTCGGCGGCGAAACGGACCGACCGCGCCGGGCGGCCGTCGGGCCACCCGCGCCGGTGGACACGGGAACGCCAGCGGTCATGGAGCCATCATGGAGCCATTCAGCGCACCGGACATCGAATACGATAGCTCCATGTCAGTTGGCTCCAGGCCGGGTCGACGGGCCCGTGGCGAGATCGAGGAGCTGCCCAGCGGCTCCCTGCGGGTGCGGGTGTACGCCGGCATCGACCCGGTGTCCGGGCGACGGCGCTACCTGACCGAGACGGTGCCCGCCGGACCGGTCGCCGCGCGGCACGCCGAAACCGTCCGCAGTCGACTGCTCGACACGGTACGACGACAGCACGAGCGTCCGCCGGCACCGCGCACCCCGGCCGACGACGCCCGCCCGGCACCTGTCGCCCCCCCACCCGACGCGCCCGCACCCGCCCCCACCATGGCGACCGGCACGTCGACCGGTCGGGCGACGAGGCCCCAGCGACGCAGCCGCCGGCGGGGCGAACCCACGCTGACCACCATCGCCCAGCTCGCGGACGTGTCGGCGCCCACCGTGTCGAAGGTGCTCAACGGCCGCTCGGGGGTCGCGGCGGAGACCCGCGCCCGGGTGGAGGCGCTGCTGCGCGAGCACGGCTACCGCCGGCCGGAACTGGGCACCCCGCACGCCAGTGTGGAGGTGGTCTTCTACGGCATGCAGAGCAACCTGGCGGTGACGATCATGCAGGGGGTGCAGCAGGTCGCCGGGGCGCACCGGTTCGCCGTCGGCTTCACCGACGCCCGCCGGCAGGTGTCGGAGGGGCGGTTCTGGGCCCGCGACCTGCTGGCCCGCCGCCCGACCGGGGTGATCGCGGTGCACCTCGGCTTCACCTCCGAACAACACGCCCTGCTGGCGGCGAGCGCGATCCCGCTGGTGGTCCTCGACCCCACAGGCGAGCCGCCGTTGCACGCCGTCCCGTCGGTGACCTCGACCAACTGGAGCGGTGGCTTCGAGGCCGCCCGCCACCTGCTCGACCTCGGCCACCGTCGGATCGGGGTGATCTCCGGGCCGACCGAACGGCTCTGCGCCAAGGCCCGGCTGGACGGCGCGCGGGCGGCCCTGGAGGCGGCCGGGGTCGGACTACCCGCACGCTGGCTGCGCCACGGCCACTGGTTCTCCTTCGAGGACGGCCTCAACCACGGCCAGGAACTGCTCCGGCAGGACCCGGCGCCGACGGCGATCGTGTGCGGCAACGACCTGCAGGCGCTCGGGGTCTACGAGGCGGCCCGGCTGGCCGGCCGGCGGATTCCCCGGGACCTCAGCGTGGTGGGCTTCGACGACATCCCGTACACCATGTTCTGCGGGCCGCCGATGACCTCGGTGCGGCAGCCGCTGACCGAGATGGGCGCCACCGCGGCCCGGATGGTGCTGACCCTGGCCGCCAACGAAAGGCTCGCCCAGACCCGGGTGGAGCTGGCGACCACGCTGGTGGTGCGGGACAGCACCGCCGTCGCGTACGACCACTGACCCGGCCGGATGACCTCGGCGGATCGCGGAAACCTGTCCTTGTCGTTACCGAACGGTTTCGAGTAGCATCCGATTCGATCGATACGGCAGGTCGTCGTGGCGCGGTTCCCTACCGGTGGCGCACCATCGACGCGCCCCCGACACGCCTGTCGACAACACGCTGCACCACAGGTCGGCCGGCCCGGTACGACGCGGGCGGGCACCAGCGAGGACCCAGGGAGGGACCAGACCACCCGTCACCGCCAGTTCGCACACCACCCGCGATCCGTGATGACGAATATCACGGTGCGCGGACGACACTCGGCCGCGTCACCGACCCAACCGGGGCGACACGCCGCGTAGACTCTCGCTGATCCAGCGTTGTCCACGGCGTGTGCGCCCATGCCTCGTGTCTGTCGTCCCTGCCCGGACGTCGGGCCGGGCCGCTTCGCCGGCAACGGGCTGCGGGGCGGACCGAGAGGTGTGGGATGACTGTGCGCGCTCCAGCGATGAGAGACGTGGCCCGCCTCGCCGGAGTGTCCCACCAGACCGTGTCGCGGGTGCTCAACGGTCATCCGCACGTGCGGGAACAGACCCGCCTGCGGGTCCAGGCCGCGATCACCGAACTCGGCTACCGGCCGAACCGGGCGGCCCGCACCCTGGTCACCGGGCGGTCCCAGGTGCTCGGCGTGGTGGCCCTCAACACCACCCTCTACGGCCCGGCCTCCCTGCTGTCCGCGTTCGAACTCGCCGCGGCCGAGGCGGGTTTCGCGGTCAGCGTGGGCAGCGTGCGCAACCTGGACCGCACCTCCATCACCGCCGTCGTCGAGCGGCACCTCGCCCACCGGGTCGCCGGGATCGTGGTGATCGCGCCGGTGGAGTCGGCAGGCGAGGCGCTGGAGTGCCTGCCCACCGACATTCCGCTGGTCACCGTGGACGGTGACCCCCGGCGACCGGTGCCGCTGGTCACCATCGACCAGGTGGAGGGGGGCCGGCTGGCCACCCGGCACCTGCTGGACGCGGGCCACCGGACGGTCTGGCACGTGTCGGGCCCGGCGGACTGGTTCGACAGCGCCGGGCGGATCGCGGGGTGGCGGGAGACGTTGCAGGCGGCGGGCGCGGAGATCCCGCCGGTGCTCCAGGCCGACTGGTCCGCCGCCTCGGGCTACCGCTGCGGGCAGATGCTGGCCCGGACCCCGGAGGTGACCGCGATCTTCACGGCCAACGACGACCTCGCGCTGGGCGTGCTGCACGCGCTGCACGAGCACGGTCGGCGGGTGCCGGAGGAGGTCAGCGTGGTCGGCTTCGACGACGTGCCGGACGCCGCGTACTTCATCCCGCCGTTGACCACCGTCCGGCCGGACTTCGACACCGTGGCGGAAGCCAGCCTCGACCTGCTGCTCGCGCAGATCGACGCGGGGGTCGACCACACCCTGCGACGGACCGTCTCCCCCACCCTGATCACCCGGGACAGCGTCGCCCCGCCCCGGTGACGGTCGGCCGCGCCGTCGTCACCGCCCGGGAGGGCTCGCCGCCACCACCTGCACCCGGCCACGCCGACCGGACACGGTCGGGTCAACTTCGCGCCGCGATCGCCAGCTATGGACAGCGGTCAGTGTTAACGTTAACGTAACGACGATCGTCAATTCTCGGGAACGACCTCGGACCGCCCGGTGACCTTTCGATCCCGGGCCCGGCCGAACGCCGGCGTGATGCCCGCACCACACCCCGGCGCGGCGCTCCCACCCTGGAAGAAAGGCCACCGATGAAGGGCAGTCTGCGCGCCGCGCTGGCAGCCGTCGTCCTCGGTGTCGCGGCAGCCACCGTCCTGGTGACGGCACAGCCCGCGACCGCGGCGACCCTGACCAGAGTGACGGGATTCGGCAACAATCCCACCAACCTCAACATGTACCTGTACGCCCCGAGCACCCTGGCACCCCGCCCGGCGCTCCTGCTCCTGGTGCACTACTGCGGCGGCTCGGCCAGCGGCATCTTCAACGGCAACGGGCACGACTACGTGACCGCCGCCGACCGCTACGGCTACCTCATCGTGGTGCCCGAGGCCACCCGCAGCGGGAACTGCTTCGACGTCTCCACCCCCGCCGCGCTCACCCGCAACGGCGGCGGCGACTCGACCGGGATCATGTCCATGGTCGCGTACGCCCGGCAGCGCTACCCTGTCGACCCGGCGCGGATCGTGGTCTCCGGCTTCTCCTCCGGCGCGATGATGACCAACGTGCTCGCGGCGCAGTACCCCGACGTCTTCTCCGCCGCGTCGGCGTTCTCCGGGGTGCCGGCCGGCTGCTTCGCCACCACCGACGGCTCGCTGTGGAACAGCAGGTGCTCCGGCGGCAACGTGATCAAGACGGCGCAGCAGTGGGGCGACCAGGCCCGCGCCATGTACCCCGGGTACACGGGCCGCTATCCCCGGATGCAGCTGTGGCACGGCGCGACGGACACCACCCTCGCGTACCCCAACTTCGGTGAAGAGATCAAGCAGTGGACCAACCTGCACGGGTTGAGCACCACGCCCACCGTCACCGACCGCCCCCAGTCGTCCTGGACCCGCACCCGGTACGGCGGGACGGGCCCGCAGTCCCCGGTCGAGGGGATCAGCATCGCCGGGGTGGGACACCAGCTGCCGATGCCCGGCCAGCTCGGGTACGCCATCACCTTCCTCGGCCTGGACGGCAGCGCCCCGACGCCCTCCCCCACCCCGACGGCCTCCCCCACGCCGACGGTCGCCCCGACACCGACACCGACGCCGACGCTCACCCCCACCTCGACCCCGACGCCCACGCCGACGTCGTCGCCGCAGTCGGGGGCCTGCCGGGTCACCGACACGATCAGCGCGTGGAACAACGGGCTGACCGCGAGCATCACCATCGTCAACACCGGGAGCACGACGCTCGACGGCTGGTCCCTGGGGTTCACCCTGCCCGCCGGGCAGGTCATCACCGGCGGCTGGAACGCCAGCTACACACCGAGCAGCGGCCAGGTCACCGCCACCAACGTCAGCTACAACGGCACGCTGGCTGCGGGAGCATCGACGACGATCGGCTTCCAGGCCACCCACACCGGCAACGCCGCCGCTCCCGCGACGTTCACCCTCAACGGCGCGACCTGCGTGACCGCCTGACCCGCCGTGCCCGTCGCCCCCGCCAGGCGGGGATGACCCGTCCACCGCTCAGGGGGCGCACCGCACCCTCCGTCCACCACCAGGAGATCCCGTGCGAGAAAACCGATTCCTCCGCCGACGGCCGGCGCTGGTCGCCGCCACCGCCACCGCCCTCCTGCTCGTCACCGCCGCCGCCACCCAGACCTCCGCCTCGGCCGCCGCCGCCGGCTGCCAGGTGGACTACACCGTCAGCTCGTCCTGGCAGGGTGGCTTCGGTGCCAACGTCACCATCACCAATCTCGGTGACGCGGTGGACGGGTGGCGGCTGACCTGGAGCTACGCCGCCGGGCAGACCGTCACCCAGCTCTGGAACGGCAGCTACACCCAGGCCGGCGCCCAGGTCACCGTCACCAACGCCAGCTACAACGGCGCGATCCCCACCAACGGCACCGCCAGCTTCGGCTTCAACGGCTCGTGGACCGGCAGCAACCCCGCGCCCACCTCGTTCAGCCTCAACGGCACCACCTGCACCGGCGGGGTGAACCCGACCAGCGGACCACCGCCGACCACGCCCCCGCCGACCACGCCGCCACCCACCACCCCGCCACCCACCACGCCGCCGCCCGGCACCAGCCAGCCGTGTGACATCTACGCCGCCGGAGGCACCGCCTGCATCGCGGCGCACAGCACCACCCGGGCGCTCTACGCCGCCTACAACGGCTCGCTCTACCAGGTGCGCCGGTCCTCGGACAACACCACCCGCAACATCGGGGTGCTGTCGCCGGGCGGGCGGGCCAACGCCGCCAGCCAGGACAGCTTCTGCGCGAACACCACCTGCGTCATCACGGTCATCTACGACCAGTCCGGGCGCGGCAACAACCTCGGCTACCAGGGCCCCGGCGGCGTCGGCGGCGCTGTCCAACCGGCGGTCGCGAACAAGGAGTCGGTGACGGTAGGCGGGGACAAGGTCTACTCGCTCTACATCCCCGGCAGGAGCAGCTACTGGCGCGACGGTCACCTGACCGGGGTGCCGACCGGCGCCGCGCCCGAGGGCATGTACATGGTCACCAGCGGCACCCACGTCAACAGCGGCTGCTGCTTCGACTATGGCAACAGCGAGACCACCAGGCGGGCCGACGCCGCGGGCGCGATGGACGCGATCTACTTCGGCACCAGCTGCTGGTTCGGCGGCTGCTCCGGCTCCGGGCCGTGGGTGCAGGCCGACCTGGAGTGGGGGCTGTTCCCCGGCGGCAGCAGCTCGTGGAACCCCAACCAGCGGGCGTTCACCAGCAAGTTCGTCACCGCCACCCTGAAGAACAACGGCACCTCACGCTTCGCCATCAAGGGCAGCAACGCCCAGTCCGGCAGCCTCTACACCCTCTACGACGGGTCGCTGCCCCGCGGGTACAGCCCGATGCGCAAGCAGGGCGCGATCATCCTGGGCAGCGGCGGGGACTGCTGCATCGACAACACCAACCAGAGCGTCGGCACCTTCTACGAGGGGGCGATGGTCGCCGGCTACCCGTCGGACGCCACCGAGAACGCGGTGCAGGCCAACATCACCGCCGCCGGATACCGATGACCCCGATGGCCGAGGAGGTCCGATGCAGCACCGTGTCATCCCGGCGACCCGACGGGTGGCCGCCCTGCTCGCCACCACCCTCCTGCTCGTGACGGGCCTGGTCGGCGCCGCCGGGCCCCGACCGGCGCAGGCGTGGGACAACGGCGTCGCCGACACCCCGCCGATGGGATGGAACAGCTACGACTCGTTCAACTGGAGCGTCACCGAGGCCGACGTCCGGGCCAACGCCGACTACATGGGCGCGAACCTGCGCCAGTACGGCTGGCAGTACATCGTCGTCGACTGGGCCTGGTATTACCCCGGGCAGCACAACGGCAGCCCCAACCAGGACGCCAACCTGCAACCCCGGCTCCGGATGGACGCCAACGGGCGGCTGCTGCCCGACACCACCCGGTTCCCGTCGGCGGCCGGGGACAACGGGTTCAAGCCACTGGCCGACCACGTGCACGCGCAGGGGCTGAAGTTCGGCGTACACCTGATGCGGGGCATCCCCCGACAGGCGGTCGCGGACAACGTGCCGATCCTCGGCACCTCGTGCCGGGCCAACCAGATCGACGCCGGCAACAGCGCGGCCTGGCTCAACCTGATGTGGGGGCTGGACATGTCCAACCCCTGCGCGCAGGCGTACCTCGACTCGGTGTTCCAGCTGCTGGCCGCGTGGGGCGTCGACTTCGTGAAGATCGACGACATCGCCGCGCCGACGTACCGGCAGGCGGAGGTCGAGGGCTACCGGACGGCGATCCAGCGCAGCGGCCGGCCGATGGTGCTGAGCCTGTCGCCGGGTGCGACACCGCTGTCCGCCGGGCCGCACGTGCAGAGCAACGCGCACATGTGGCGGATCGTCAACGACCTGTGGGACAACTGGTCGTCGGTGGACGCACTGTTCGACCAGTTGCGCAACTGGACGCCGTACCGCAGGACGGGGGCCTGGCCCGATCCGGACATGATCCCGATCGGCCGGTTGTCGAAGTACGGCCCGGTCGGCTCGCCGCGCTACTCGAACCTCAGCGCGGACGAGCAGCGCACCCTCATGTCGCTGTGGGTGATCAACCGGGCACCGCTGATGTGGGGCGGCAACCTGGTGGAGAACCGGGCGGCGGAGCTGGCGTTGATGACCAACAGCGCGGTGCTGGCGGTCGACCAGCGCAGCGCCAACAACCGGCAGCTCACCGGCGGCACCCGGCAGGTGTGGGTCGCCGACGTGCCGGACGGCACGGACCGGTACGTCGCGCTGTTCAACCGGGAGGGCGCGGCGGCCACCGTCTCGCTGAACCTCGCCGACCTGGGCATCGGCTCGGCCACCGCGACCGATCTGTGGTCCGGCGCGGCCCTGGGCACCTCGACCGGGACGTTCGGCCGCTCGCTGCCCGCGCACGGTGCCGGGCTCTACCGGCTGACGCCGCAGACCACCACCCCGACCCCGACGACCGCCACGCTGACCGCCAGGCACAGCGCGAAGCTGCTCGACGTCAGCAACGCCGCCACGACCGACGGCGCGAACGTGGTGCAGTGGGCGGCGAACGGTCAGGCCAACCAGCGGTGGCGGCTCCAGGACGTCGGCGGTGGCTGGTCCACCGTGGTGAGCGTCAACAGCGGCAGGTGCCTCGACGTCTACGGTGGTGCCGGCACCACCGCGGACGGCGCGCGGGTGGTGCAGTGGACCTGCAACGGGGGCACCAACCAGCAGTGGCGGCTCCAGGACGTCGGTGACGGCTGGGTGCAGTTGGTCGCCCGGCACAGCAACAAGTGTCTCGACGTGCTCAACGCCGGGCTGGCCGACGGGGTGCAGGTCGTGCAGTGGACCTGCGGTGCCGGCGCCAACCAGCGGTGGCGGCGGGGGCCGGTGTGACGCGGCGGGGAGGTTTCCGCCGGTGAGGGAAGGCACAGGGCCGGGTTCGCTCCCCGGACCTGTGCCTTGTCGGAGGTCGCCCGGGGTGTTCCGGGCGCGACGGGGCTCCGGGCGGGGCACCTCTGCGGGGGGTGCGCCGCCCGGAGCCGTCGGTCGGGTCGGTCAGCCGGCGGTGCAGGTGGGGGTCATCCCCGCCCCGCTACCGCTGCCCTGGAAACCGAACTCGGTCGACTGACCCGCACCGAGCGCACCGTTGTAGTCCACGTTCGCAAACCGCACCGTGCCCGAACTACCACTGGCCGTCGCCGACCACGTACCGGTCACACTCGACCCACCCGGCAACGTCATGCTCACCGTCCACCCACGCGTACCCGACGAACCCGCCGTCACCCTCACCGTGGCCACGAAACCACCGGTCCACGAATTCAACGACACCGACGCCGAACACCCGCCCGTGGCAGGCGGGGTCGTCGGCGGAGGCGTCGTCGGACTCGGCGGCGGCGTCGTCGGGTTCGGCGGGGTGGTCGTCGGGTTCGGCGGCCCGGTGGTGGGGCTGGCGCTGTCGAAGCCGAGGAAGCGGACGGCCTGGGCGGCGTCGAACGGGATGGAGTGGCCGTAGCCCTGGAAGCTGATCGCCTCCACCGGCGGCGTGCCACCGGTGCCGCCGTACCGGGTGCGGGTGGCGCTGGTCTGCGGGTAGTCGGTGGAGCTGGGGGTCTGCGAGACACCGAGCACGTTGGTCCACTGCTTGACCTGCTCGCCGAAGTTGACGTAGCTCAGCGTGGTGTCGGTGGTGCCGTGCCAGATCTGCATCCGGGGCCGCTTGCCGGGGTAGCCGGGGTAGGCGTTGCGGACCAGGTCACCCCACTGTTGTGGGGTCTTCACGAGCCGCCCGCCGGAGCACTCGCTGTTCCACTCCGAACCGTTGGTGGTGGCGAAGCAGCCGAACGGGACGCCGGAGGAGCTGACCCCGGCCTGGAAGACGTCCGGGTAGAGGCCGGCCATCACGTTGGTCATCATCGCGCCCGAGGAGAACCCGATGACGCCGATCCGACCCGCGTCGACCGGATAGCGGCTCCGCACGTAGTCGATCATCGACTTCAGGCCGACGGGGTCGCTGCCGCCGTCGCGGCGCAGCGCCTGCGGGGAGGAGACGTCCCAGCACTTGCTGCTGCGGGTCACCGACGGGTAGATCACGATGTAGCCGTACCGGTCGGCCAGCGAGCTGAGCCCGTAGCCGGTGTGCAGCGCCGGGCCGCTGCCGGTGCAGTAGTGCAGGGCCAGCAGCAGCGCCGGCCGGGCGGCCACCCGGTCGGGCACGTACAGGTGCATCTGCAGGTTGGTCGGGTTGGTGCCGAAGCTGGTCACCTGGGTCAGCGTCGCGGCCGACGCCGGATTGGGGGCCGTGACCACGGCCGTGACGGTCGCCAGAGCCGTGGCCAGCACGGCGGCCAGCAGTGCGAGACGGGGTTTCATCGACGGTTCCTCTGTCGGAGTCGGTGGTCGGCGACGGACGACGGGCCGCCCCGGCGTGCGGGACGACGGTCCGGACTGGCCCGGTCCGGGGCTGGCCGACGATGGCCCGGCCGGGGCGCGTCGCGCCGGCCGGCGGGGTGGGGGTGATGCACCGCCGGCCCGACCCGGTGCGCCCGGGTCGGGCCGGCGGCGGTACTCAACTGACGGCGTTACTCAACTGACGGTGGTGCTCAGCTGGCGGTGCAGGTGGGGGTCATCCCCGCCCCGCTGCCACTGCCCTGGAAACCGAACTCGGTCGACTGACCCGCACCGAGCGCACCGTTGTAGTCCACGTTCGCAAACCGCACCGTGCCCGAACTACCACTGGCCGTCGCCGACCACGTACCGGTCACACTCGACCCACCCGGCAACGTCATGCTCACCGTCCACCCACGCGTACCCGACGAACCCGCCGTCACCTTCACCGTGGCCACGAAACCACCTGTCCACGAATTCAACGACACCGACGCCGAGCATCCCGACCCACCCGGAGGCGGAGTCGTCGGCGGCGGCGTGGTCGGGTTCGGCGGGGTCGTCGTCGGGTTCGGCGGCGTGGTCGTCGGGTTCGGGATGCCCGGACCGGCGTTGAGCGCGTTCAGCACCGAGTCGTACGCCGGCTTCTTGTTGCCGTTGCAGTCGAACAGCAGGGCGTTGTCGGAGCCGCGCCACGAGTCGCAGTCCCGCACCCCCCACACGGTGATGCCGGCGCACCTGGCGATGGCCATGCAGGACCGGGTGACCGTGCCGAAGATGTTGGCCTGGTTGCCGCCGGTCATCACGTCCAGCTCGGTGATCTGCACCTCCACGCCGAGGTCGGCGAAGCGCTGGAGGTTGGCCTGGTAGTCACCCGGGATCGTGGTGCCCAGGTGGGACTGGAAGCCGACGCAGTCGATCGGCACGCCCCGGGACTTGAAGTCCCGCACCATGTTGTAGACGCCAGTCGACTTCGCGTTGACCCCGTCGGTGTTGTAGTCGTTGTAGCACAGCTTCGCGCCCGGGTCGGCGGCACGGGCGGCCCGGAACGCCGCCTCGATCCAGTCGTTACCGGTGCGCTGGAGGTTCGAGTCACGACGCCCACCACTGCCACCGTCGGCGAACGCCTCGTTCACCACGTCCCACGCGTAGATCTTGCCGCGGAAGTGGGTGGCGACCTGGGTGACGTGGTTGATCATCGCGCTGCGCAGCGCGCTGCCCGACATGCCCTGCGCCCAGCCCGGCTCCTGCTGGTGCCAGAGCAGCGCGTGACCGCGCACGCTCATCCCGTTGGCCTGGGCGTGGCTGACGATCCGGTCGCCGCCGGTGTAGTTGAACCGGCCCTGCTGCGGCTCGGTGGCGTCCCACTTCATCTCGTTCTCGGCCACGATCGAGTTGAACTCGCGGTTGAGAATGGTGGTGTAGGTGCTGGTGGACAGCTTGCCCGTCGCGACCGCCGCGCCGAAGTAGCGGCCCTTCTCGGCCGCCGCCGCCCGTAGGGTCGTCCCGGCGCTGGCTGCGGGGGCCAGCGCCAACGTCATCCCGACGGTGAGTGCGCCGGCCACGGCGAGGGTCGCCGTGGCCAGTAGGGCTCTCTTGGGTCTCATGTCGCATCCTTTTCGAGGTGGGTGCAGCGGTGGTGGTGCTGAGGTGCCCGGTTCCCGGTGCGGTGGGCCGTGCCAGCCGGCGGGGTCCGCCGTCCGGTCGGCCAGGACGGACCATCGTGGCCGCCGTACCCGGCCCGGACGAGGGACTGTCGGCGCTGCCCCCGTCGCGGTCCGTGCCGGCCGACGACCCCGGTGACCTCGACGCCGGGGCAGCAGCCCGGGTCGGCGAGAGGATCGCCCACTGCGGGCAACGGCGCGGCGTCTCCCGAAAAGGGCGCCATGATCCTCCTTCGAGGAGACCGGGCCGGCCATCGACGGAGTCGTCCCGCCCCTGGTCGGGGCCGGTCGCGCCGTCGCCGGCAGCTGCTGATGGGAAATCCTGACCCGACGTCCCACATGCCCTGGGGGGACGTCGCGATCCGAGGCTCGACCAGCACGGCTCGCCCGGTGAGCCTTCGGGTGCGGTGGTCCTCGCCATCGACTGTGAGCGATAACATGTGTTTCGTCAAGTCGTAACGTAGTGAGCCGGGTCGATCGCGGCGACCAGGTTCACCGGCGGGTCGTCCGGGCCGTAGAGTCTCTCGCCGTGATCGAGATCGGCACACAGGTCGACCTGCTACACCCCGCTGACCGGGTCTGGCGTGCGGTGACCGATCCGGCGCTGCTGGCCCGCTGGTTCGCCGTGGCCGAGGCGGTGCCCGACCGGCCGGGCCGGTGGCGGGTGGGCACCGCCGGGCTGCCCGGCTTCGACGGCGACGTCGAGATCGGGGCCGTGCGCCAACGGGCACCGGAACTGCTCGTCGTCCGGTGTGACGAGGGGGCCCGTCACACCGAGCTGACCTGCGTCGTCACCGCCGCCGGCGAGGGCTGCCGGGTGACGGTCCGGGAGACCCTGGAGCACGGCGACTGGTCCGCCGGGCAGGGCGCGCGCCGCGAGGAGTGTTACCGGCAGTCGCTGGCCGGACGCCTGCCCGCGCTGCTCGACTGGTTGGCCTTCCGCGAGGTGGACCTGCGGCGGGACAGCGCCGCACCGACCGCCGTGTTGCCGGTGGCGCTGATGGCCGACGTGGCCCGGCCGCCCACCCGGGGCCGTGCCGGCTGGGTGGTGGTCGGATCGGGCGCGGCGGCGCTGGCGCTCGGCCTGGCCGGGTGGGCCCTGCTGCCGCAGGAGCGGGAGGAGCCGACCGGGGCGGCCCCGGTGGCGCCGCCGACGCGCCCGACCGCCACGCCGAGCCCGTCGCGGTCCGCCGCGTCGGCACGCCCGACCTCGCCCCCGCCGTCGCGCAGCGCCCCGCCGAGCCGGTCGCCGTCGGCGAGCCCGTCGCGCACCCCCACCCCGACCCCGGCGGTCGCGGGGCCGTTGGACGCCCGGTACGCGACGGTGTCGACCCGGGTCTTCGGGTACACCGGGGAGGTGGTGGTGGACAACCCGGGCGGGACGCCGGCCACCGGCTGGACGGTCGTCGTCACGCTGCCCCGGGGCAGTTCGGCGGCGGAGGTGACCGGTGCCGACTGGCGACAGGACGGGCAGTCGGTCACCTTCACCGGCCCGGCCGTCGCGGCGGGCGGGACGCAGGCCATCCGCTTCGACGTCCGCACCGCCGACCCGGTCACCAAGGCACCCCAGGGCTGCACGGTCGACGAGCGCCCCTGCGCCGGGCTGTGAGCGGGCGGCCGGGGTCCGCCGTGGACCCGGGCCGCGTCGCGGCGCCGCCGCCCCGTCGTCGGTCGGGCGGGCGGCGGCGCGGTGCTGTGGCGTACGGTCAGGGTGGTCGCCGGTTCCAGCCGGACCACACCGCCGACGCGGATCACGGCTCGGCGCGGGCCGACGGCGACCACGGCCAGGGCACCTCGTGGAAGGCCGCCTCGACCAGCAGCGCCTCCACCCCGGACAGCAGCCGCGCGGCCCGCTCGGCCGGCAGGTAGCGGGTGTCGGCGGTGACGGCCAGCTCCACCGCGCCGGGGGCGTCGCGCACCTGCACCCGGCAGCGCCACGCGAACCGGTCCAGCTCCCCCACCCAGCGCACCCCGGCGGACGCCACCATCGCCCGCAGGGCCGCCTCGTCGGGGCCGGCCACCCCCGGGTCCACCTCGGGGGCGAGCCGGGTGTCGTTGAGGTAGCACAGCGGGGCCAGCACGCTGCGGTGGTCGTCCCCCCGCCCGGTGAACGCCCGCTCGAACTCCACCGGGTCGTAGTAGGCGTGCCGGTACGCGTCCAGGCCCGCCCGTCCGGCCCGGGACAGCAGGGTGCCGAAGTCGGGCCGCCCGGTCAGGTCGAGCCGGCACAGCCCGATCTGGTTGAGGGTGGCGACCGCCCGGTCGTACCCGGGTGGGAACCGGTTGTTGGCCATCACCACGATGCCGCAGGCGTCCTGCCCGGTGTCGCCGCAGAGCACGGCGGCGGTCGCGGCGAGCAGGGCGGTGGAGGTGCTGACGCCGTACCGGGTGGCGACCAGCCGGGTCGCGTGGTGCAGCGCCGTGGAGACCAGCGAACCCTGCCGGTAGCGGGGCGTCGCGTCGGCCCCGACCGGGTCGGCCAGGGTCATCGGCAGGCCGGGGAACTGCCGCAGCCAGTACGCCACCGCCCGCTGCGACCGCCGCTGCTGCACCGTGCGCTCCTGCCCGGCGACGTCCAGCGACTGGAGGCCGGGCGGGTCGTCGACCGCCCCGCGCAGCAGCAGCAGACGCAGGTCCCGCAGCACGGTGGTGGCCGCGTGGAAGTCGACGGCGGAGTGGCTGAACACCAACACGACCTGCCGTACCGTGTCGGCCACGGTGACCAGCGCGACCCGCAGCGGGTACTCGACGGCGTGGTCGAACAGCGGCCCGGCCAGTCGCGCGGCCAGTTCCGCCGCGACCCGCGCGCCGTCCGGGTCGTCGGCAGGCCGGGGTACGGCGTGCACCGCCACCGGCAGCCGCCCCGCCGCCGACGCCTCCTGGCACAGCTGCCCGTCGTACGGGCGGACCCGGGTGCGCAACGACTCGTGCCGGGCGAGCAGCGCACCCACCGCCCGCACCGCCCGGGGCACGTCCACCCCGGCCCGCGCCGAGACCGCCAGGGTGCGGGGCAGGGTGAGCACCCGGTACGCGGCGGGGGCCTCGAACTCCGCCACCGTCCGCCACATCGCCCGCTGTCCCCAGGTCAGCGGCGCGGTCGCGGCCCGCCCTCCGGCGAACTCGGCGTACGCCGACCCGTCGTCGACGGCCGTCCGCCCGACGGGCGGGGCGGCGGCTGTCGCGGTGGGGGCTGTCGCGGTGGCGGGTGACCAGGGCCAGGGGACGTCGTCGAAGGCAGCCCGCACCAGCAGGTCCTCCAGGCCGCGCAGGAACGGCTCGACGGTCTCCAGCGGAAGCTGCCGGGTGTCGACGGTGAGCGTGACGCCCACCCCGGCCGGCTCGTCCACCACGTGGGTCAGCAGGTGCCAGGCCGCCTGGTCGAGCCCCGCCGTCCAGGCGAAGGTGCTGTCGGCCGTGGCCGCGCGCAACGCCTCCCGGGTCACCGCCGGCAGCCGGTCGACCCCGCCGACCGGCAACCGCACGTCGTTGAAGTAGTGGTACGGCTGGAACGCCGACGCCGGGTCGACCCCCCGGTGCTCGAATGCGAGCCGCAGCGCGACCGGGTCGTAATACGCGTGCCGCAACGCGTCCAGGGACACCCGCCACACCCGGGACAACAGCTCCCCGAAATGGGGGTGACCGGACAAATCCAGCATGCCGAAACCGATCTGGCCGAGATTGGCGACGGCATTCGCGTACGCGGTCCGAAACCGATTGTGGGCCATCGGGAAAATGCCGAGGCGCTCCCGCTGACCGTGGCCGGCGGCCATCGCCGTCACCCCGGCCAGCAGCACCGCGGAACCGCTGACCCGGTGCCGGGCGGCGATCAGCCGGGTGGCCGTGTCGACGGCCGCGGAGACCAGCACGCCCCGCCGCCACGGCGGGGTGAGGCCCGGCCCCGGCGCGGGCAGCGGCGACGGCGGCAGCCTGTCGAACTCGCGCAGCCAGTGCCCGACCGCCCGCGCCGAACGGCCCTGGTCGACCCCGTGCTGCCAGCGGGCCACGTCCACCGACTGCGGGCCGGCCGGGGTGGGCAGGCCGCCGCGCAGCACGAGCAGCCGCAGGTCCCGCAGCACCACCTCGGCGGCGTGCGCGTCCACCGTGGAGTGGCTGAACACCACCACGATCTGTCGTACCCGGTCGTCGACGGTCACCAGCGCGACCCGCAGCGGCCACTCGGCGGCGTGGTCGAACGCGACGTCGCCGAGCCGGCCGGCGACCTGTCGGGCGGCCCGCGAACCGTCGTCGATCCCCACGCTGACCAGCAGCGGCAGCACCCCTGCCGCCGCCGTCTCCTGCCGGGGTTCGTCGTCGACGACCCGCACCCGGGTCCGCAGGGCGCCGTGCCGGCCGACCAGCGCGCCGACCGCCCGGACCACGGCGGCCGGGTCCGCCCCGGCCCGTGCGGACACCGGCACCGTACGGCGCAGGTTGAGGAAGACGTGGTTGGAGCCGTACCGGGCGAGGGACCGCCACATCACCTGCTGGGCCCAGGTCAACGGCGCCGTCCCGGCCCCGTCACCGGAGAACTCGGCGGACAGCAGCGTCTCCGACGCCCATTGCGCGGGCACCGCCGCGTCAGCGAATCGCATTCCCGACCGTACGACGCGACGACCGACGCCGAATCGCTCGAAGGTCCTTTCCATAGTGGACCGATCAGCCGATCCGACGGTTCGGGCCCGCCGGGCAGACTACTGGCCACTGCCCGCACCGTTTCGAGTAAGGCGCCGCGTGACGAACGTTGAGGTACCGACGCGGGCCGCCCCGCCGCATTCCACCATCCCCCGGGCCGCCGGAAATCCCCGGCTGTCATTCGCCCAGGAGCGGATCTGGTTCACCGAACAGCTCTCCCCCGGCACCGCCGCGTACGTCGTGCACACGACCGTACGGCTGCGCGGGCCGTTCGACGTCGACCTGTTGCGCGCCGCCCTCGACGCCACCGCCGCCCGGCACGACAGCCTGCGGATGCGGTTCACCGAGAGCGCCGACGGGGAGCCCGTGGTGACGGTGCTGCCCGAGGTGACGGTGCCGGTGACCGTCACCGCCGCACCGGACACCGACGCCGCCCACGCCCTCGTCGCCGACTCCGTGCACACCCCGTTCGACCTGGCCGTCGCGCCGCTGCTGCGGGTCCTCGTCGTCCGGCTGGCCGACACCGAACACCTGCTGCACCTGGCGATGCACCACATCGTCAGCGACGGCTGGTCGCTGGACCTGCTGCTCGGCGAGATCGCCGCCGGCTACGCCACGCTGCGCGACGGCGGCGACCCGCCCGCACCGCCGGCCACCCGGTACGTCGACTACGCCGGCTGGCAGCGGGACCGGCTCGACGGGCCGCCGACCGGCGACGGGTTCACCCACTGGACCCGCGCGTTGGCCGGGGTGCCGCCGCTGGAGCTGCCCACCGACCGGCCCCGACCTGCCGTGCAGTCGTACGCGGGCGCGACCCACCGGTTCACCGTCGACGCCGACCTCACCGACGGGCTGCGCCGGCTGGGCCGCGCCCACCGGGCCACCCTCTACATGACCCTGCTCACCGGCCTGCAGGCCGTGCTGTTCCGCTACAGCGGGCAGCGGGACTTCGCCGTCGGCTCCCCGGTGGCCGGGCGGGTGGTGCCCGAGCTGGAACACCTCGTCGGCCTGTTCGTCAACACCCTGGCCCTGCGCGCCGATCTTTCCCCGGACCCGGCGACCGCCGCCGAGCCGGGCTTCGCGACCCTGCTGCGCCGCAACCGGGGCACCGTGGTGCGCGCCCTGGCCCACCAGGAGATCCCGTTCGAACGCCTGGTCAAGGAGCTGAACGTCACCCGGGACGTCGCCCGCGCCCCCGTGTTCCAGGTGCTGTTCACCCTGCAGAACTACGCCCGGGGCGGCGACCGGTGGCCCGCCGGCCTGCACGCCGAACCGGTCGGCACCGACGCGGCCAGCGCCCGCTTCGACCTGGCGCTGTACGTCGGGGAGAGCGCCGACGGGCTGCGCGGCACGTTCGTCTACCACACCGACCTGTTCGACGCCGCCACCGTCGCCGGGCTGGCCGAGAGTTTCCGGACGCTGCTGCGCGCCGCCGTCGCCGAGCCGGACCGGCCGGTGGCCGACCTGGACCTGCTCGGCCCGGCTGGCCGGGACCGGATGCTGGCCCTCGCCGGGGACCGGGCCGGCCCGCCGCCGCCCGACGCCGGGGTCACCGGGGCGGCGGTCACCCTGGCCGACCTGATCGACCCGTACGTCGCCGCCAGCCCCGACGCGCCGGCCGTGGTCTGCGGCACCGACCGGATCGGCTACCGGGAACTGGACCGGCGGGCCAACCGGCTCGCCCACTGGCTGCGGGCCCGGGGCGTCGGCCCGGACCGCCTCGTCGGGGTGCTGCTGGAGCAGTCGGTCGAGCTGGCCGTGACGCTGCTCGGGGTGCTGCGGGCCGGCGGCGCGTACCTGCCGCTGGACCCGGAGCAGCCCGCCGCCCGGCTGGGTCTGATGCTCGCCGACGCCCGACCGACCGTGCTGCTGACCGGCACCGGGCTGCGTGACCGGCTGCCCGCCGGGACGGCGGCGACCTGCCTGGACGAGATCACCGCCGAGGTCCACGCCCAGCCGGACGACCGACCGGCGACCGGGGTACGCGACGGGCACCTGGCCTACGTCATCTACACCTCCGGCTCGACCGGCACCCCGAAGGGGGTGGCCGTGCCGCACCGGCCGGTGCTGCGCTACCTCGACGGGGTGGCGGACCGGTTCGCGGTCGCCCCCGCCGCCCGGTACGGGCTGTTGCAGTCGATGTCGTTCGACTTCGCCGTCACCGTGTTCTACCTGGCGCTGGCCACCGGCGGCGCGGTGCACCTGCTCCCCCGCCGGGGCACCGGTGCCGAACTGGCCACCCGGCTGCGCGACGAACGGATCGACTACCTGAAGATCACCCCGTCGCACCTGGCGGCGCTGACCGCCGACTGCGCACCGGACGACCTGCTGCCGGCCCGCGCGCTGATCCTCGGCGGTGAGGCGTCCGACCTGGAGCGGATCGCCCCGCTCGCCGCCGGGCCGACCCGGGTGTTCAACCACTACGGGCCCACCGAGGCCACCGTCGGCGCGGCCACCTACCGGGTGCCGGCCGACGGGCCGGACGTCGGCCCGGTGCCGACCGGCCGGCCGCTGCCGTACGCCTCGGTGCACGTGCTCGACGAGCGGATGCGTCAGGTGCCGGTCGGCATGCCCGGTGAGCTGTACCTGGGCGGGGACCGGCTCGCCCGGGGCTACCTGCGGCGGCCCGGCCTGACCGCCGAACGGTTCGTGCCCGACCCGTACGGGCCGCCGGGGGCCCGGCTGTACCGCACCGGCGACCTGGCCCGCTGGCGGGCCGACGGGGAGCTGATCTTCCTCGGCCGGCGCGACCACCAGGTGAAGATCCGTGGTTACCGGGTCGAACTGGGCGAGGTGGAGGCCGCCCTGCGGGACTGCCCGGGGGTACGCCAGGCGGCGGTGCTGCTGCGCGACGACCGGCTGGTGGCCTACCTGGAGGCGGAGCCGGACCCGGACGGCCCGGACCCGGCGCGCTGGCGTCACCTGCTCGCCGGGCGGCTGCCCGAGCACATGGTGCCCACCCGCTGGGTGGTGCTGGACCGGCTGCCGTTGCAGGAACACGGGAAGGTGGACCGGCGGGCCCTGCCCGAGCCGACCGACGACGGCCCGACCGGCGAGCGGGTGCCCCCGGTCGGGCCGGTGGAGAGGCTGGTCGCCGACGTGTGGCGGGCGGTGCTCGGGGTGCCCGAGGTCGGCGTCACCGACGACTTCTTCGACCTGGGCGGACACTCGCTGCTGGCCACCCGGGTGGTGGCCCGGCTGCGCCGGGAACTGCCCGCCGTCGTCGACGGCACCCCGCCGCCGGTCAGCGTGATGGACCTGTTCCGGCACCGCACCGTACGTGAGTTGGCGGACCTGGTCGGCGGGCCCGACGCCGGCCGGGCCGGGCTGCTGCACGAGCTGACCCCGCCGGTGCCCGCCGCCGACCGGGTCGCCACCCTGCTCTGCGTCCCGTACGGCGGGGGCAGCGCGGTGGTCTACCAGCCGCTGGCCGACGCGCTGCCGGCCGGGTACCGGCTGCTGTCGGTTGCCGTACCCGGGCACGACATCGGCCTCGCCGACGAGCCCGCGCCGATCGCCGACGTCGCCGCCGACGTGGTCGCGGAGGTTCTGGGCCGGGTCACCGGCCCGCTGATCGTGTACGGCCACTGCGGCCCCGGCGGGGCGCTGGCCGTGGAGGTGGCCCGCCGGCTGGAGGCCGCCGGACGGGACCTGCTCGCGGTGTACCTCGGCGCGGTGTTCCCGTTCGCCAGGCCCGCCGACGGGCCGCTCGGGCCGCTGCTGCGGCTGCGGCTGGCCGAGCGGCTGCGCAGCGACCGGATCTACCGCACCTGGTTGCAGGCGCAGGGCACCGCCGTCGGTTCGCTCGCCCCCGACGAGGTGCGGTTCCTGGTCCGGGCGATGCGGCACGACGCCCGGGTCAGCGAGGACTACTTCACGACGCTGCTGCGCCAGCGGGTCACCCCGCTGCGCGCGCCTGTCGTCTCCGTGGTCGGCGAGCGGGACCGCAGCACCGACTACCACGAGGAGCGGTACCGGGAGTGGCACTTCCTCAGTGGCCGCACCGCCCTCGCCGTGATCGACGAGGGCGGGCACTACTTCCTGAAGTACCGGGCCGCCGAACTGGCCGAGATCGTCACCGGCGTGCACCAGCGGCTCGACGCGCCACCCCGGCCCGTCCCGGCCGGGTCGCCGGCCACCCCACCGCCCTGGCAGCTCGCCGCCGTCTCCCGGACCGACGGGCCGCCGACGGCGGACGCCCCGGGCCCGACGGACGGCGGTGCCCGAACCCCGCCGCCGAGCCTGCGCCGCTTCGGGCTGGTCGCGGCCGGTCAGGTGGTGTCCGGGCTGGGCACCGCGCTGACCACCTTCGCGATCCCGCTGTGGATCTACACGCAGACCGGGTCGCTCGCCCGCTTCGCCCTGTTCGCCGTGCTCGGCCTGCTGCCCGGCCTGCTGGTCGCGCCGCTGGCCGGGGCGCTGATCGACCGCACCAGCAGGCGGCGGGTGCTGCTGGCCGCCGGGCTCGCCGCCGGCAGCGCCAACGCGGTGCTCGCCGCTCTGGTGTTCACCGACCGGGTGCAGGTGTGGCACTTCTATCCGCTGGTCGGCTGGCTGTCGGTCGCGTTGGCCTTCCAACGGCTCGCGTTCGTCTCGGCGGTGCCGCAACTGGTGCCCAAACGCTTCCTCGGGCACGCCAACGGCCTCACCCAGACCGCCGTCGGCCTCACCCAGTTCACCGTGCCGCTGCTCGCCGTGGCCCTGCTGGAGACCATCGGGCTACGCGGCATCCTGCTCGTCGACGTGGCGTCCTACCTGTTCGCGGTGGGGGTGCTGACGGTCGTCCGGTTCCCCCGCACACTGGCCATGCAACGCCGCGAGGGCATCGGCACCGAGATCGTCGCCGGGCTGCGCTACGCGCTGCGGCGGCGGGAGTTCCGCGCCATGCTGGCGTTCTTCGCCGCGCTGAACTTCTTCCTGTTCCCGGTGCTGTTCCTGCTCTCCCCGCTGGTGCTCGGCTTCGCCGACCTCACCGACGTGTCCCGGGTCGCGCTGACCGGCGGGATCGGCGCGGCGACCGGTGGCCTGGTGATGCTGCTGTGGGGTGGCCCCCGGCACCGCCGGATGCGGGCGGTGCTGCTGGGCACCCTCGGCATCGCGGTGGCCGCCGTGGTGACCGGGCTGCGGCCCAACCTGCTGCTCATCGGGGCCGGCGCGTTCGGCATGTACCTGGCGCTGGGCATCGTCAACGGCGTCTACCAGACCATCATCCAGACCAAGGTGCCGGCGCGGGTGCACGGCCGGGTGTTCGCGGTCAACCAGATGGTCGCCCAGTCCACCCTGCCGCTGGGCTGGGGCCTCGTCGCCCCGTTCGCCGCCCGGGTGGTGGAGCCGACGCTGCTGCCCGACGGGGCGCTGGCCGGCACCGTCGGCGCGGTGCTCGGGGTCGGACCGGGCCGGGGGCACGGGCTGCTCTACGTGCTGTTCGGGGTCTGCATCGCGCTGACCGCGCTGGTGTCGCTGGCCACCCCCACCCTGGCCCGGTTCGACGACGAGGTGCCCGACGCACCCCCGGACGACCTGGTCGGCATCGAGGAACGGCGGGCCCGGACGGCCGACGCCGTCGACCGCCGGACCCCGGTGGGCGTCGCAACGGCGGGCCGGACGCGGTGACCACGACATCCACCGGGACGCCGCCGCGTACCCTGCCGGAGCTGCTCGACTGGCGTACCGGGCTGCACCCGGACCGGGTGGCGGTCGAGGTGCACCAGGTATCCACGCTGACCTTCGCCGAGTGGTCCGCCGGGGCGCGGGGCGTCGCCGCCGCCCTGCGCCGTCGGGGGCTGCGCCCCGGCGACCGGGTCGGCCTGGTCTTCGGCCCCCGCGACTGGGTCCGGTACGCGGTGACGTACTGCGGCGTCCTGTGGGCCGGCGGTGTCGCCGTACCGCTGTCCGACCGGCTGGCCGCCGGGCAGCTCGGGTACGCGCTGACCCACTGCGCGGCCACCGCCGTCGTGCACGGCGACGACACCCCGGCCCCGCCCGCCCCACCCGGCGTGGCGGTGTTCGGCGACGCCGAGCTGCGCGCCGACGGGCACGACGACGGCGACCCGCCCGCCGCCCGCCCCGGCGACCTCGCCCAGATCCTCTACACCTCGGGCACCACGGGCCGACCCAAGGGGGTGGCCGCCCGGCACGCCAACCTCACCGTCGGCGCGCCGCACCACCCGCGCCGGCTGGCCCTGGCCCACTCGCAGCGGTTCCTGCACGCCTTCGCGATCGGCACCAACGCCGGGCAGACGATGCTGCTCAACGCGTTGACCGCGAAGGCCGCCGCGCTCACCCTGCCCCGGTTCACCCCGGTCCGGTTCGCCCGGCTGGTCGCCGCCCCCGGCACCGGGACGGTGTTCGTGGTCCCGTCGATCGCCATCGAGCTGCTCGACTCCGGTGCGCTGCGGGACCGCGACACCAGCGGCGTACAGCTGATCGGCTCCACCGCCGCGCCGCTGCCCCCGGCGGTCGCGGCCCGGCTGGCCACGGCCTTCCCGCAGGCCACGATCGTCAACTACTACACCTCGACCGAGGCCGCCCCGGCGCAGACCACGATGATCTACGACCCGGCCCGGCCGGACGCGGTCGGCCGGCCGGTCGGCGGTCAGCTGCGGGTCACCGACGCCGACGGCCGCCCGCTGCCCGCCGGGACGACAGGCGACGTGTGGCTGCGCGCCCCGCACCCGCGCGCCTACTACCGCGACGACGCGGCGAACCGGGCCACCTTCCGCGACGGCTGGGTCCGGATGGGCGACGTGGGCCGGATCGACGCCGACGGCTACCTCTACCTCACCGACCGGCACCAGGACGTGATCAAGACCGGCGCGTTCAAGGTCTCCACCGTCGAGGTCGAGGCGGCCCTGCACGAGCATCCGCTGGTCGCCGAGGTGGCCGTGGTGGGGGTGCCGCACCCGGTGCTCGGGTCGGCGGTGGCCGCCGCCGTCGTGGCCCGGCCGCAGGCCGGCCCGGACGGGCTGACGCTGCCGGCGCTGCGCGGTTTCCTCGCCGACCGGCTCGCCGACCACCAACTGCCCGCCCGGCTGCTGCTGCTTTCGCGGCTGCCCCGCAACGAGGGCGGCAAGGTGCTCAAACGGCAGCTCACCGCTCTGTTCGACAACTGACCACCCGCACCGACAGCACGACCATGGGAGAGCATGTGGGCACCGCCGAGGCGACCTTCGCGCAGCACGCCGTCTGGTTCACCGAGCAGGCCGGGGTCGCCGGCACGGCGTACCACATGGCGCTGGGCATCCGGTTCGGCGCGGAGCTGGACCGGGCGGCCCTCGTCGCGGCGTGCGCGGCGACGGTCGCCCGGCACCCGGTCCTGGCCGCCCGGGTCGACACCGACGAGGACGGCACCCCCCGGTTGACGCCGACCGACACCCGCCCGACCGTCACCTTCGGCGCGCTGACCGACGCGCGGGTCGCCGAGGAGATCGCCCGACCGTACGACCTGCGGACCGGCCCGCTGGCCCGGTTCACCCTGCTGACCGGGGCGGCGGGTGACCACCTGCTGCTGGTCACCGCGCACCACCTGGTCTTCGACGGCACCTCCAAGGACGTGCTGGTCGCCGACCTGGCCGCCGGGTACGCCACCGCCCGCTCCACCGACCCGGCACGGCCCGCCGACCCGCTGCGCGACGCCGATCCGACGTGGGACGCCGACCGCGCGCACGACGCCGACGCCGAACCGGGGGACGTCGACGGCCCGGGATGGCGCGGCGACCGGCGGCGGGCCGCAGCCGACCACGCCGGCCTCGCGGCAGCCGAGCAGCAGCGGATCGCCGTCGACCTGCCCGCCGCCCGCGACTTCTGGGCGCGGCACTGGTCCGGCCCCGGCGACGTGGTGCTGCCCGGCCTGCGCCGGGTGCCCACCGGTGCCGAGCCCGGCGTCGCCGTCGAGGTGGCGCTGCCCGCCGACGTGGTCGACGGCATCGGCCCGGCGGCCCGGTCGCTCGGGGTCACCCGCTTCGAGCTGCTGTTCGCCGCGCTGCACGCCCTGCTCGGGCGGTACGGCAACCGGGACCTTCCGGTCGGGGTGGCGCTGTCCACCCGTACCCCGGACCAGACCGACCGGATCGGACTGTTCGTCAACGAACTGCCGGTCACCGTCGCGCCTGCCGACGGCACGTTCCGCGCGCACGCCCGCGCCGTCCGGGACGGGCTGCGCGAGGTGTACCGGTACCGGGCCGTGCCGCTGGCCCACGCGGTGCCCGGCCTGCGCCCCGCCCCGGCGGTCACCCCGGTCAGCGTCGGCTACCGGCGACGCGGCGGCGAGCCGGTCTTCCCCGGGGTGGTCGCCGGGGTCGACTGGACGCTGTTCGGCGGAGCGGCCCGCAACGCCCTGCACGTGCAGATCGTGGACGCCCCCACCGGCCTCACCGTCAGCCTCCAGCACAGCCCGGCGGCCGTGCCGACCGACGCGGTACGCCGGATCGGGACGCACCTGCGGACCCTGCTCGCCGCCGCGCTCGCCGACCCGGACCGGCCGGTGGCGGAGCTGCCGGTGCTGCCCGCCGACGAATTCGACCGGGTCACCCGGGAGTGGAACGACACCGGCCGCGCGTACCCCGCCGGGGCGAGCGTGCCAGGCCTGTTCGCCGCCCGGGTCGCCGCCGACCCGCACGCGCCGGCCGTGGTCGACGACGGCCTGACGCTCAGCTACGCCCAACTCGACGCCGCCGCCGACCGGTTGGCCGGGCTGCTGCGGCAGCGCGGGGTCGGGCCGGGGGCGCTCGTCGCGGTCGCCCTGGACCGGTCCTGGCGGGCGGTGGTCACCCTGCTGGCGGTGCTGCGCTGCCGGGCCGCGTACCTGCCGGTGGACCCGCAGCACCCGCCGGCCCGCCGGGACCTCGTCCTCGCCGACGCCGATCCCGCGCTGGTGGTGACGCCGACGGCGGGCGGGCTGCCCTGGCCCACCCTTGCCCTCGACGGGGTCGACCTGCTCGCCGGGCCGGTGCCGACGCCGACCGGCCCCGTCGGGCCGCCGGCCGCCGACGACCTGGCCTACCTGCTCTACACCTCCGGCTCGACCGGCCGGCCCAAGGGCGTCGCGGTACGGCACGGCGCGCTGACCAACCTGCTGCTGGGCGTACGGGACCTGCTGGGCAGCGGCCCCGCGCACCGGTGGCTGCACCTGACCTCGCTGTCGTTCGACATCTCCACCGTGGAGGTCTTCCTGCCGCTGGTCACCGGCGGCAGGGTGGTCGTCGCCTCGACGGTCGGCCCGTTGGACGGCGCGGGCGTGCTGCGGCTCGTCCACGCCGCCGGGGTGACCCACGCCCAGGCCACCCCCTCGGGCTGGCGGGTGCTGCTGGAGGCCGGCCTCGGCACGCCCGGACCGGACGCCGCCGGAATCCCGCCGACCCCGCTGGTCGCCGTCACCGGCGGTGAGGCCCTGCCGCCCGCCCTGGCCCGGGAGCTGCGGGCCCGCACCGCCCGCCTGGTCAACGGGTACGGTCCCACCGAGGCGACGGTGTACGCCACGATGGCCGACGTCCCCGCCGACCCCGACGAGGTCACCATCGGACGGCCGCTGCCGAACGTGCGGGCGTACCTGCTGGACGCCTCGGGACAGCCGACGCCGATCGGGGTGCCGGGCGAGCTGCACCTGGCCGGCGCCGGGCTGGCCGCCGGCTACCGGGGGCGCGACGACCGGACCGCCGAGGTGTTCGTGCCGGACCCGTTCGGGCGGCCCGGGGAGCGGCTCTACCGCACCGGTGACCGCTGCCGGTGGCTGCCCGACGGGCGGCTGGACTTCCTCGGCCGTACCGACGACCAGGTCAAGATCCGGGGGCACCGGGTCGAGCTGGGCGAGATCGACGCCCGGCTGCTCGACCATCCGGACGTGGCCGAGGCGGCGACGGTGCTGCGGTCCGACGCCGACGACCCCCGGCTCGTCGCCTACCTGGTGACCCGCGCCGGTGCCGTCGTCGAGCCGGCCGGGCTGCGCCGGCACCTGGCGGCGAGCCTGCCGCAGGCCGTGCTGCCGACCGACGTCGTGCTGCTCGACCGGCTGCCGACCAGCCCGAACGGCAAGGTCGACCGGGCCGCCCTGGCCGCCCGGAACCTCACGACCGACCTCACCCGACCGCCGGCCTCCCCGGCGGGCGGGTCGGTGGCGTCAGCCGGCCCGGCCGACGACCGGCGCGACCCCACAGTGGTCGCCGGACCGCCCGGCACCACCGGGACCGGCACCCCGGCCACCGCCGACGATCCGGTGGTGACGCAGTTGCGGCTGATCTGGCAGGAGGTGCTGCGGATTCCCGACATCGGCGTACACGAGGACCTGTTCGACCTGGGCGGCCACTCGCTCACGATCACCCGGATCAGTGGCCGCATCCAGCAACGGCTCGGCGTCGAGGTGCCCCTGGACGCCTTCTTCGACACCCCCACCATCGCCGAGATCGCCGAGATCGTCAGGCCGTCCGTGAAGGAGTGCTGATGGACACCAGCGACACCACCGACCTGCGGAGACGGCTCGCCGACCTGGTCAGCGAGGCCACCGGGGGCGAGGTCGCGGCCACCGACCTGCTCACCGGCGGTTCGATGGTCGCCCTCGGCGTCGACTCCCTCGGCCTGCTGCGCATGGTCGACGCGATCGAGTCGGAGTACGACGTCGAGGTCGAGCTGAACGGTCCGGGCCGGCCCCTGGACACCCTCGACGACCTGGTCGCACTGCTGACCGCCGCCGTGCCCGACGACACCCGCTGACCGGCCGGCCCGGGCCGGGCGGGTGACCCGGGCCGGCTGGCGACGGCCGGGGCGGGAACGGTGGCCGGCGGCGGTCAGACCGTCGCGCCGTCCGGCCGGGTCCGGGACGGCAGCGGCGGCAGACCGCACGCGGCGGCGAAGCCCTGGGCCTCGATGCCGAGCGCGACGTTGGTCCGCGCGTACTGGTTGGCCAACGCGATCCACGCGGTCAGCTCGACCAGGCCCGCCGCGCCGAGCTGGGCCAGCAGCCGGGCGGACAGCTCGTCGGTGACCGTCGGCGGGGTCTGCGTCATCGCCTCGGCGTACTCCAGCACGTCCCGTTCCGCCGGGGTGAAGACGTCCGACTCGCGCCAGCGGGGCACCTGGCGCGCCTTGGTCAGGTCGAGGCCGTCGTCGTGCGCCTGGAAGTACCCCAGGTCGAGGCAGAAGCCGCAGCCGATCCGGGCGGCCACCGCCATGTGCGCGTACGACTTGAGGTGCCGGTCGCAGGCGTGCCACCGGCGGGACCGCTGGCCGAGGCCGAGGCCGAACCGCAGCACCGGCCGGTGGTGCCACATCACCTCGAGCGGCTCGGGCACGTCGCCGAACATCTTCCGGCTGAACCTCTTCAACACGGCACCGTAGAGGCCGGTGATCTCGGCCCTCGGAACCCGGGTGCTGCCCATGTCGCCTCCTTGTCGGCTGGTCTCGACAGGTAGACGCCGGCCGCCGCCCCGATGTGACAGGTCGGGCGTGGACGGTCAGGGCAGCCAGGACGCCTCCGCCGACGCCCGGGACGCGGCCTCCTCGTAGACCGCCAACGCCAGCCAGGACGCGGCGAACGCCTGCCCGTCGTCGTCGGTGAGCCGCCCGAAGGCGTCCCGGGGCCGGGCCCGGGCCGCCGATCCCAACGCGGCGAGCAGGTGCGCGCCGAGGTCCAGGCGGGCCAGCCGCAGCCTCCGCTCCGTCGGGTCGGCCAACGCCTGGATCGCCCGGCCACCCGAGACGACCCGCTCCACCTGCCGGCGCAGCAGCCCCAGGGCGGGATCGCCGAGCCGGGGACGCGGCACGGCCGCGTCCGGGGCCGGGAGCCGGTCGGGCGGTGGCACCGCCGCGCCGTCGCCCGTCCTGAGCTGGCTCGCGTGCAGCCGGTCGTAGCCGAGGTCGGCGTGGCCCGCCCAGCTCTCCGGCAGGGAGAGCCCCGGCCCGTCGCCGTCGACAGGTCCCACCGCGAGCGCCTGGACGGTCGCCCGGCGGGACGGATCGAGCCGGCCCACCAGGCGCAGCCGCGCCCCCACCGCCTGCCCCAGCAGACGCAGGTTGGCCCGGTGCGGCAGGGCGGCGTGCTCGTCGGCGACGGTCAGCGTCAGGACCGCCCCGTCGTCGGTGTCGACCAGGACGGTGTGGTCGTGCCCGCCCAGCACCCGTACGGTCAGGAAGAGCAGGTCGGCACCGGCGGGACGCTCCGGCAGGGGCACGGCCACCGCGTCGAAGGCCCGCCGGACCTGGTCGGGCAGGGGCTGTGCCCAGAGCCCGGCGAGGGGTTCGTCGGCCCAGCCGACCCCGGCGGCCCGCACCGCCCGGACCGCCCGGCCGGCACCCAGCTGCCCCGACTCCGAGGCGGTGCCGCCGGACACCACCAGCCCGGCCCGGGTGAGCTGCCGGTGGCTGAGCCCCGACTCGCCCACCGCCACGGTCGCGTCACCCGCGCCGGCGGCCCGCCCCACGTCCCCCGGGGCGAGGTCGGCGACCGTCCAGAGCCGACAGTCGCGGTCGGCGAGGTAGGTGACCACCCCGGCGTACCCGGAATCGGCCACCACCGGGACCGTGCAGAGCCCGTACAGCCGCAGGCCGGCCTGCGGGTCGTAGGCCCGCCGGGCGGTGCCCAGCAGCGCGCCGAGGTCACCTGCCGGCGCGTCCCCGCGCAGCCGGCGGGACACGGCCAGCAGCTCCCGCAGGTCGTCGGTCAGGTCGGCCAGCCGGTGCTGGGATTCGCCCTCCCGGGCGGCCCGCAGCCCCGCCGCGACCCGGGTGCCGGCCGCCGCCGCCCGGTGCAGGCCGTTGGCCCGGGCCTCGTGCACCGCCCGCAGCAGGGCGGTCCGCAGCACCACCCCGCAGCCGACGGTTCCCGCCGCGAGCACCGCCACGCCCACCTGCCACAGCCCCTCGGCGGCGGCCCGCTGCCGCCCGGTGGGCGCAAGAGGCGACCCGGCAGTGTCCGGCACCACGTCGCCGGCCACCCCGGCGGGCGGGTCGTCGGCGGCAGCCGGGTCGACGGACCGACCAGCGGCCGGCGACGGGGCCGCGTCCTCCACCGGGGTCGCGTCCTCCACCGGGGCCAGGGCGAGCACCGCCATCCGGTGCAGGCAGTTCGGCGCGAGCAGGCAACTGCACCGGGCGTCGGCGGCGCGGCGCACCGCCCCGTCGACCGTCACCAGGGTCACCGTGGTCGCCTCGTCGACCCGGACCGTCACCCCACCGGTCGTGCCGGTGACCGGCCAGCCGCCGGCCCGGACGACCGCGTCGTCGACCTTGCGGCGCAGCCGGGCGGGCAGCGCGTCCAGCGCCTCGGCCAGCACCGGGGCGGTCACCGGCGGCAGGCCGGTCACCGCCGCACCTGCTCCCCGACCCACCGGGCCAGCTCCAGCGGGCTCAACGCGGCCACCGGCATCCCCGCCGCGACCAGCTGACCCGCCGCCGCCACCGAGTACCGGGGCCGGCCGGTGTCGTCCAGGCTGGCGCAGCCCAGCACCTGACAGCCCGCCTCGACCAACGCCCGGGTCTCGGCCAGCAGACCACCCATCGGGTACCCCTCCTCGAAGTCGCTGATCACCACCACCATCGTCCGCTGCGGAACGGTGACCAGGGACCGGGCGTAGCGCAGCCCGGCCGCGATGTGCGTGCCCCCGCCGACACTGACCTCCAGCAGCAGGGCCAGTGGATCGTCCACCCGCTCGGTCAGGTCCACCACCTCGGTGGAGAAGGCGACGAAGTGCGTGCTGAGCGCCGGGACGCCCGCCAGCACGGCGGCGGTGAGCGCCGACCAGATCACCGACTCCTCCATCGAGCCGGAGACGTCGACGACGAGCACCAGCCGCCAGTCCACCCCCCGGCGGGCCCGGGTGCGGAACACCGGCCGCTCCGGCACCAGCAGCAACCGGCCCCGCCCGTCGCGGCGGGCCGTGGCCAGGTTGGCCCGCAGCGTCCGGGGCAGGTCCAGCGGTCCGCCCGGCCGGTAGGTGGGGCGGGGGGTGGTCAAGCCGGTCAACGCCGGACGCAGCCGGGCGGCCAACTGCCGGGTCAGCTCCGCCACGATCCGGGCCACCAGCGGGCGCAGCCGCGCCACCGTGGACTCCGGCAGCCCACCGGCGAGGGTGAGCACGTCGCGGAGCAACTCGACGGACGGCCGGACCGCCGCCGGGTCCAGCTCGGTGGCCGCGTCCAGCCGGCCCGCCTCCACCGCCCGGGCCAGCACCTCCTCGCGTACCCCGGGGCCGAACAGGGCGGACAGTTCCTGCGCCCACTCCCGTACGCCGGGAAAGGACGCCTCCCGGCCGGCGCGACCGGCCGCCTCGGCCGCCGCGCCCTCGCCCCGGCCCGCCCCGTACAGCTCGTCGAGGGCGGTGGCATACCGGCGGGCGCGCGGCCCGACCCGGGTCGACTCCCTCCCGAGCACCAGCCGCCACCGGTCCACCGTCGACAGCCCGCCGGCCGGGGCACGCCGGATGGCCGGCCGCCTCGCGTCGGTGGCCGTCGGCGGCTCCGGTGACGGGTCCGCCGGCTCGGGGGCGAGCAGGCCCTGCGCCAGGAGCGCCCGGCGGCCCGCCGCGTCGGCACGCAGCCGGACCAGCAGGGCGTCCGGGTCGTCGAGCACCGCGACGTCGGCGTCCGGGCCGGGGTCGGCGAGCCGTCCCCGGACCACCTCCAGCAGCCGGTCCCGGCCGGCCGGGCTGACCACGTGGAAGCCGGCGCGCAACGCCGGCAGCCGGGTGAGGAACTCCTCGTCGGGCAGGGTCTCGACCCGCTCCAGCAGCCCGTCGAACACCTCGCCGTTGGCCCGCAGCAGCGGTTCGGCGACGACCAGCAGTCCGGTCAGGTGGCCCTGGAGCTGCTGCCGTCCGGCGGGCGTGGACGCGGTGTCCACCCAGGACGCGACGAGTCGTCCGAAGGCGGCGGGTTCCCGCTGACCCAGCAGCACCCGGACCGCCCCGGCGGCGGCGGCCATCAGCGGGGTGCCCCGGGCGGCGAGCCGGGCCAGGCAGTCGGCCAGCCGCAGCCCCGCCCCGGCGGCGTCGGCCCGCTGGGCGAGCGTGGCCAACGCCTCGGCGTCGGCGACGTCCTCGGCACCGGTCAGCCCGTCGACCTGCCGCACCGCCGCGCCCTCCAGCGCCTCGGCGACCCGGGCCAGCTCGTCCGACGGCAGGTCGGCCCCGCCCGGCAGGTGGCCCAGACGCAGCCGGTCGAGCAGCGCCAACGCGGTGACCAGCTCGCCGAGGGTGCCCTCGGCCGGCACGGTGACCGCCACCTCGGCGAGCCGGCGGACGGCCAGCCCGGTCAGGTCGCAGCGCGCGGCGTCCGCCAGGCCGGTGATCACGGCGGCGACGGTCGGGCCGTCCTCGGCGCGTTCCCGCCGTCGCCGCTCCACCAGCGCGCCCTCGGCAGCCTGGCCGAGGGTCACCCCGCGCAGCCCGGCCACCTCGATCGTCGCCTCGGTCCGGGGCGACCACTGCACCCGCCACCTGGTGGTGACCGGGTCCACCCCGCCGACGCCCGCGCCGCCGACCTGTTCGGCGTACGCGACGTCACAGACCAGGAGCCGGTGCAGCGTGACCTCCCGCCGCCGGTCGAGGGCGGAACGCAGCGGGTCCAGCCGCAGCTCCCTGGCCGGATCGCCGGCACCGGGCAGCCGCAGCCCGGCCAGCAGCTCACGGACCGCCGGGGCCAGCCCGGAACGGGGGGTGCCGGGGGCCAGCACGCCGCGCCGGTCCCCGACGAGCACCTGTTCCATCGCGCGCGCCACCGCCCGGCCCCGGCCGAGCACCTCGCCGTGGGCCAGCACGCTCTGGATCGCCTCGACCAGTTCACCCCGGCCCGGCGCGGGCAGGCCGCGCAGCCGGGCCAGGTCGAGCGCGAGCCGGACGGTCTCCCGGGCCTCCCCCGGGCCGGCCGGGTGACCGGCCCGGCGGATCGCCGCGCAGACCGCCACCACGGCGTCCGTCGTCGCCGACTCGACCGCGGCGGGGTCACCGTCGGCGGTGAGGACCGACTGCTGCCACTGCGGGTCGCGGATGCCGGCCGGATAGCCCGACCGGGCGTCCAGCAGCCCGAACGTGTACGGCACCAGCGAGGTCACCACCGCCCGCGCGCCGGCCGGGCCGGCCGGTGACGGGGCTTCCTCCCCGGTCAGCAACGCCGGGGCGTGGAACGCGCCGACCAGGGCGGCGACCCGCTGCTGTCCCGCCTCGGCCAGGCACTGCCGCATCCGGGCCTCGCGGCGCAGGTCGAGGGGGGACACCCCGGGCCCGCGCTCGGCGTCGGCGCGCAGCGCCCAGCCGACCGCGAGCGCCGCGCGGCGTACCGCCTCCGGGTCGGCACCCGGGGCGCGGGCCTCGACCGACCGGTCCCACAGGTCCTCGTCGGCCCGCCCGCTGCCGGCGGCGCGCAGCGCGTCGGCGAACGACAGGCCCGGCGTCGGGGCGGCACCCGGCTCCCGCTGCCGCCAGGCCGGGTCGGCCAGCGGCAGGTCACACGGTACGACCGGGACCCCGTTGCGGGCGGCCCAGCGCACCGCGACCAGTTCCGGGGAGAAGTCGGCGAACGGGTAGAACGCCGGCCCGCCGCCGTCGCCGAGGACCCCGGCCAGCGCCACCGGCGCGGTGGTGGCCGGGTCGGCGAGCCACGGCAGCCACTGTTCCAGCTCCGGTGGGAGTTCCAGGAGCAGCACCTCCGGCCGGTACCCGGCCAGCAGCCGGGGCAGGGCGACCGCCAGCGCGGGCGAGTGGTGCCGTACCCCGATCAGGTACGGCCGGCGGTGCCCGGCCAGCGCGGCGACCGCGACCGTGGGGTCGGCCTCCGCCGGCTCCCCGGTGGCGGGTGCGGTCGGGTCAGTCGGTGAGGACATCGCGCAGTTCCCACAGCCGCCGCCACAGGCGCGCGCCGTCCTCGGCCCGTCGCCTGACCGCGCCGTCCCAGTAGCCGAGCAGCTTGGCCCCGTCGGCCGGGTCGTCCTTGCGGACCACGCCGAGCAGGTGACCCGGCAGCAGCGACACCACGTCCCGGTCGCCGGGGAAGTAGGCCGCCGCCAGCGCCAGCGACGACGCGACCGCAACCGCCTCGGCGGTGCTCATCACGGTGGACGGCCGCTCCACCTCCCAGCCCTCGACCGACTGCCCGGCCCGCAGGTCGCGGAACGCGGTGACCAGCGCCTCCAGCACGGCGTCGTCGACGGCGAACGGGGCGTGCACCCGCTCCAGCGTGGCGCGGGCCTGCCGCTGCACCAGGGCGATCTCCTGGGCCAGGTCGCCGATCGGGCCGACGGTCTCGAAGTTGAACCGCCGTTTGAGCGCGGCCGACATCTCCGACACCCCCCGGTCGCGCAGGTTGGCGGTCGCGATCAGGGTGAACCCGGGCGCGGCGGGGACGGTGGCGTCGGCGGTGCCGGACAGCTCGGGCACCGCGATCCGCCGGTCGGACAGGATGGACACCAGGGCGTCCTGGACCTCCGGCAGGCAGCGGGTGATCTCCTCCACCCGGGCCACCGCGCCGGCACGCATCGCGGACAGGATCGGCGAGGGCACCAGCGCGGCGGCGCTCGGCCCGTGCGCGAGCAGCAGCGCGTAGTTCCAGCCGTAGCGGAGCTGGTCCTCGGTGGTGCCGGCGGTGCCCTGCACGACCAGTTCGCTGCTGCCGCAGATCGCGGCGGACAGCAGCTCCGACAGCATCGACTTCGCGGTGCCCGGTTCGCCGACGAGCAGCAGGCCGCGTTCCCCGGCGAGGGTGACGACGCAGCGTTCGACGAGCGCCCGTTCCCCGACGAACTTGGCGGTAACGGTCAGCGTGCGGGGCAGGTCGTCGCGGCGGGCCTGCCGGGGCAGCTCCAGGGCGACGCCGCCGCTGCCGACGATGAACGTGACGACCGCGCGCGGGGTCAACCGCCAGCCCGGCGGCCGGGGCCCGTCGTCGTACGCGGCGAGGAACGCCAGTTCGGCGGCGTGGGCGTGCTCGGCCGGCTGGACCTGCCGGGCCGCCGGGGTCGTGGTGGTCATCGGCGCCTTTCCGTAACGAGATCGTCGAAGCGGGGTGCGTCGCCGTCGCCCAGCCGGGCCCAGGCGAGCGCGAACAGGCGGGGCGCGGGGGCCACCGGGGAGACGATGCCCAGGGCGGTCACGCCTCCCTCGCCCCCGATCAGCAGCGGGAGTTTCCACCGTTCCAGCGGCAGCAGCGGCGCCTTGAGCGCCAACCAGCCGCCGGGCAGGAACAGCGACCGCCCGGCCCGGGGCCGCTTCGCGACCACGACGTGCCCGGTCGCGGCCAACTCGGCGCGGGCCGCCTTGAGCCGGGCCGGCTTCCAGCCGGTCCACCGGGCCACGTTACGGTCGGTCGGGTCGGGCAGGGCGAGCAGTTGCAGGTACAGCGCCGCGGCGTCGACGCCCAGCCCGAGCGTCGTGGCGACCGTCGCGACCAGGTCGGGGTCGGACCGGGTCGGGTCCTGCGCGAAGCCGTCGTCCATCGCCGGGACGACGTGCGACACCACCTCGGCGAGCTGGCCGCCGACCAGCGCCCGCAGGGCCGCGAGCAGCTGCTCGTTGACGTGGTCGAGGCGGGCCCGCAGCACGGCCAGCGCCGGATCGTCCATTCCGGACAGCCGGGACGGGCGCAGCCGGACCTGCTGCCAGCGGTCGGCCGGCGGGACCAGCACCGGGCCGACCTCGGTGCCGGCCGGTCCGGTCGTCGCCGGAAGGCCGAACGCGGCGGTGAACGCCGACAGCTTGGCGCCGTCGACGTGCCCGACGGCGACGGTGAAGCCGGGGTCGGTCAACCGCTGCCGGGCCAGCTCGGCGGCGACCGGCAGCGCCGCCCGGATCGGGTCGTCGACGGCCAGGTGGTACGCCAGCCACGGCAGTGTCCTGGTCAGCGCGATCAACGCGTCGTCGTCGTCGACGCCGGTGTCGGCACCGGCCAGCCACCGGCCGGTGGCCGCGTTGGCGACCCAGTGGAGCACCGTCGAGGCCGGCAGCGGGCGGGTCACCTCGGCCCGATCCACCCCGACGATCACCTCGTCGGGCACGGGTCGCCGTGGCCCGTGCCGCCGCACCCACTCCTCGACGATCAGATCCTGTCGGGGCCCGTCGACCCACAGCCGCGCCGGGTCCTCGGGGATCAGTCGCCCGAGCAGGTTGGCGAAGGCCTGCCGGCCGCGACCGCCGGTGCCCCAGAACCGGGCCGCCGCGGCGGGGGCCGCCGGGCCGGGCAGTTCCAGGAGGGTCAGCAGTTCGGCGGGGGCCCGCTCCCACACGAGCCGGGGCAGGCCCGCCAGCAGCAGCACCGCCTCGGCGTGGCTCATGCCCGCCGCCCCGGACAGGGTGCGGGCCCACTCGGGCTGCCACTCCAGCGGCCCGTTGGCCCGGGCGAGCCTGACGAACTCGTCGAGCCGCTGCGGCGTGACGTCACCGGTCGGCAGGATCTCCTCCTCGGTGATCCGGAAACCGGGCACCGCCGAGAACCGTCCGGTAGGCGTCCAGTCGAGCACGTCGACCTCCCGGTCGTCGGTGTCGACGGCGAGCACCAGCAGCCGCCTGCCGCCCCCGGTCAGCACCTGCCCCCGGACCTGGTCGACCGGCTGGTGGGCGTCGGCGACCAGGGTGGCCCGCCGCAGCCGGCTGCCCGGGGCGAGCAGCCCGGAGCGGGCGCACACCTCCAGCATCGTCAACAGCGCCTCGCGTACCTCGGACAGGCAGATCGGGGCCACCGCCCGGTACATCGCGGCCGGCAGCACCCCCAGCAGGTCGAACCAGTCGAGGTCACCGTCCAGCTGGCCCCGGGCGTCAGGCGTCGGGTCGGGGCCGGTGAGCGCGGCGCCCGCGCGGGAGATCAGCCGCAGGGAGCTGTCCTCGGCGCTGTAGCAGTACTGGATCAGCCCGGCGAGCCCCTCGGAGAGCAGCCGGTCGACCGCCGGCGACGCGGCCGGGGCCTCCTGCGCCGGCAGGGCGTTGTCCTGTTCGCCGTCGAGCACGGCGGCCAGCGTGCGCAGCCGCGCCACCTGCTCGGCGGCCCGGGTGACGAGCCCGGCGACCCCGGCGACGAGGGCGGGCGCGGTGAGCTGCGGCAGGTGCCGGCCGACCAGGGCACGCACCTGGGCCGCGTCCAGCCCGGCCGCCTCGGCCAGCAGGGCGCCGGCCTGCGCGTCGGTGACACCGCGCAGCGCCGCCGAGCCGGCCTCGTCGCGGGGCCGCAGGAAGTGCCAGTACTCCGCCGGCGGCACCAGCCGGCTGCCGGCGGCGAAGGCGGACCGCTCGTCATTGGCCGGGTAGCGGCCGAGCAGGAAGCCGTCCTCGGCGCAGATCAGCAGCTCGCCGCCGGTGCCCCGGCCCCGGTACAGCAGTCCGAAGGTGGTGTCCGCGCCGGGGAACCGTACCGCCGCCGCGAGCTTCCCGTCGGCGGCCCCCGCCGGCAGGGCGAAGGACCGCCCGTTCACGGCCTCGCCGGACCAGCCGCCGTCCGCCGTGCGGCGGACCCGCCAGCCGGCCAGCCCGTCGGCGCGGCCCAGCGGACTGTCGGACGACCCGGTGGGGCGCAGCCAGGACGCCTCGGCGTCGAGGGGCCGACCGTCGACGGTGCCGTCCTCGAAGAACGTCGGCCGGGAGAACCGGCCGGCCTCGCCCGTCGCGGGGTCGTACTCCCGCCAGCCCAGCGGGTGGTCGGCGGCGCGCACCCAGTAGGTGTCGCCGTCGCTGATCACCCGACCGCCGGTCCGCTCGGCCCGGTCACCGACCCGCAACGGACGCCGCCCCAGGGTGCGCCCGCCGCCGGGCAGCGGCAGCGACAGCTGGGGGTGGGTGGTGAAGGCGTCGTCGGCGAGGGTGAAGACGTCGTCCGGGGTGCCGCTCCAGTAGGCGGCCCGGTCCCGGCCCCGGTCCCAGCAGACCAGCAGTTGCCCGTCGACGTGGCGCAGCACCAGCCGCCAGCGGTACCGGTTCTCCCCGGCCGGGATCCGCATCAGGTGTTCCTGCTCCACCCCGTCCGGCCCGATGACCGTCACCAGGTCGCCGGTGACCAGCAGCAGGTACGGCCACTGGCTGGTGAGCTGCACGTCCGCCCCCGACTCGGCGAGCCGTTCGGCGGCGGTGTCCAGGGCGGGCCAGCCGTACTCGTCGAGCAGGCCGGAGCGCAGCGTGCGGCCGAGGACCGGGCCGAGGTCGTGGTCGACGAGCCGGCGTACCGCGTCGGGGTTGACGGCGAAGCCGGTCGGGCAGGCGACGCTGCCGACCCGGTCGAGGTGCTGGTCGAGCGTCGGCAGCCCCTGTCGCCCGACGGCGTCGGCGAGGGTGTCCAGCCAGCGCCGCAGGGCGGTCCGCAGGCCGGGCACCGCGACGATCTCCCGTACCCGGGGCGTCGGGTCCCGCAGGTCCCGCCCGCCGGTGCGCAGCCGCCGTTCGACGCCCTCGACCAGCATCGGCAGGAACCGGGGGTCGGCGGCGACGGCGACCAGGTCACGCCGGCCGTCGGTGTCGTCGGACAACCAGAGGTCGAGCCGGTGCCGGACGTCGCCGGCCGGTTCCGCGACGGGCACCCCCAGCGCCAGGCAGGTGTCGAGCAGGTCGAGGTCGACGGCGTCGTGGTCGCGGCAGAGCGCGACCGGCGCCCCGTCGGCCTTGAGCCGTCCCGCCATCCGCTCCACCAGGGCGAGCAGCCCGGGGTGCCGCTTGCGGACCCGCCACGAGCGGCGTTCCCGGTGCTCGTCGAACCGACGCAGCCAGCCGGCGGGCCCGTCGGGCGACTCGGCCTCGGTGGGGACGTCGCCCGCCGGCCCGGTCAGCGCGCGGGTGGCGTCGGCCTCCTCCAGCACCGTCAGCCAGACGTCGTCGCCGCAGTTGCGGGGGGTGAGCCCGAGCAGCCGGCCGCGTAGCGCCGGGTCGGCCGTGGCGAGCCGGGCCAGTGGCTGCCGGTAGGCCGTCCAGAACGCTTCCGGGGCCCGGTGCAGGGCCGGCGCGGCCAGCAGCTCGCCGAGCACCCGCTCGTCCTCGGTGGCCGGGTCGAGGCCGGCGGCGCGGGCCAGCCGCCGCAGGTCGGTGTGCATCGCCGCGTACGGCGGCAGGCCGCCCAGGGTGCGCTCCACGCACAGCCGCAGGAACATCGCGTACGCGTCGGCGGGCGTGCGCCGGGCCGCGAGGTCCCGGGCGTGGCCGGAGAGCGCCTTCGCGGTCAACGCCCCGGCCAGCGCGAACTCCAGGAACACGGCGTGCTGGCGGTCCTCGTCGATGGTCAGGGCGTAGGCGCGTTCGGCGTCCCGGGCCTTGCCGAACATGGTGGCCGCGTGGGTGACGCTGTCGGCGGCGAGGAACGCCCGGCCGGCCTCCTCGTAGAACGTCGGCAGGAAGTGCGGCACCGACCGGGCCAGCCGTTCGCCGAGGGCGTTGAAGCCGTCCTTGGCCGGGCCGACCCGGGACCGCGCCATGCGGGCCAGCCGCTCGATCTCCTTGACCAGGGCGAGCGCGTGGTGGCCGTTGGCGGGGTCGTGGACCAGCGCCCAGGCCGGGAAGCCGAGCGCCTGCTGGCGGACCACGCCGACCGGGGTCACCCGCTGCGGCCGGTCGAAGCCCAGGAACTCCACGGACAGGTCCTCGGCCTCGCCCAGCGCGTCGCTGACCAGCCGGACCACGGTCCGTCCGGCGAGGACGGGGTGGGTGTACCGGCGGGCGGTCAGGGTGTCGGTGGTGTCGTCCTTGGCCACCACCGTGCCGACGGGCAGCACGGCGCCCGCCTCCAACAGGTCCGTCGCGTCGACGCTCACCGGTCCTCCTCCTGCTCTGCTGCCACGACCCGGCCGGCGTACAGCGCGGCGGCCATCCGGGTTCCCTCCGACCAGGCCACCGGGCCGACCTCGCCCAGCGGCAGGGCGGTGCCGTGCCGGTCGGTGAAGACGAGGTCACCGGTCTCGGTCTCGTAGTACGGGTCGTCCGCGCCGACCCAGGAGCGGGCCTCGACGGTGCCGCCGTTCTCGACGATCCGGCACACCGCGTTGCCGCCGCGGACCGGGTAGCCGAGCGACGTCGCGCGGGCGGTCAGGTGACGGAGCTGGTCGTACCGGCCGCCGGCGTAGCCGCCGTAGCGGGTCGCCGTCGCGTCGACGTCGGCCCCCCGGACCCAGGTCTGGCGGAAGAGCTGGTCGACGGACTGTCGCACCTGGAGTTCGGCGGCGAACTCCCGCAGGTCGTCGAGGTCGTCGAGGGTGACCGGGTGGGGGATGACGACCCGGTCGGCGCTGCGGCGGACACTGTCGCCGTCGAGGTCGACCAGTCCGACCTGGCCGTCGCCCACCTCGCGGAGCAGGCCCACGCCGTCCGGGTCGCGCCGGCCGTCGTCATCGAGCACCGCGACGACGAGGTCGGTGAGCGCGGTGCGCCACGCCTCGTCCGGCCACACCTCGGTCAGGACCGCGACCGGCACCGGCAGCGAACGCACCATCCAGCGTTCGATGTCGGTGCGGCACTGGGTCTCGTGCCGGGTCAGCCACTCGGTGAGCTGCCGCAGCCCCACCACTGTCGGATCGTCGCGCAGGGACGCCGGCACGGAACGCAGTTCCCGTCCCTTGGCGTTGCGGGCGACGACGTCGCCGTCGCGGAGAGTGACCTGGTAGCCACCCGACACCTCTGACCATCCCATGTGGACTCCCCACGTCTCGACGGAAGAAGACACCGGAGGCTAGCCCACCCGGGCGACAAAGTCGGGTGGTCGTCCCGCCACCCGGTGACGACCCCGACGACGGCACGAACACCTCACCGTCGGTAACCATCGACGGGCGTGCCGGGGGGTGGCCACCGGCGACGCCGTCCCGTCCGTCCGGCACCGTCGCGCCGTACCCGTGACCGGCAAGGCTTCGCGCACCGGGCCCACCGCCCGCCGGGCACCGCCCCGGGGACCCGGGCGCCGACCCCGACAGCCGTGGGACCCCCTCCACGGGGGCGATGGAACACGGCCGGCGGCTCACCGCCAGTGATGATTCTTACTCGACGCCCACCCCCGACAACACTGTGACTGCTGGGGTCGATGGGCCCGCTGGGGTTACTCGGAGTCAGGACATCGGGGCGACAACGACGCGTCCGGGCTGCCGTGACGCCGAGAACTGACCGAACGGACGGTGACCCACCGTAGCCTTTCTGGGTCCGGGCGGCTGTTCGAGGGACAGCCGACGGGCTGTCGGCTCGGCACTCTGGGGTCATCCCCGTTCACCTTCCGTGAGGGCCACCGACCATGTCGCAGCTCCTGCCCGCCGCCCGGGCCGACGTCCCGACCAACGCACCCGCCTCCCCCGTCGCCCCGCCGGAGCCGGCCGTCGCCGCCGCCAGCGGCCCCGGTGCGCGTACCGCCGTGGTGGGCCTCGGCTACGTGGGCCTGCCGACCAGCCTGGCCCTGGTCGCCAGCGGCGCCCGGGTGACCGGGGTGGACATCTCCCCGGACCGGCTCGACGACATCCGGGCCGGCCGGGCCGACCTGCTCGACGACGACCGGGAGCGGCTCCGCGAGACGCTGCGGAGCAGCGACCCGGCGCTGCGCCTCACCACCGCGGTCGCCGAGATCGCCGACGCCGACACCGTGCTGATCTGCGTGCCCACGCCGGTGGACCGGCACCTTGCGCCCGACCTCACCGCGCTGCGGGCCGCCTGCGCGGCGGTGGTCGCCCACGCCCGCCCCGGCCAGACCATCGTGCTCACCTCCACCAGCTACGTCGGCACCACCCGCGAGCTGCTGGTCGCGCCGCTGGCCGCCCGGGGCCTGCGGGTCGGGCAGGAGGTCTTCGTGGCGTTCGCCCCGGAGCGGGTGGACCCCGGCAACGACAGGCACCGGCAGGAACTCACCCCCCGGGTGGTCGGCGGCACCACCCCGGAGTGCACCGCGCGGGCCGCCGCCGCGCTGGCCCGGATCACCCCCCTGGTGCACCGGCTCGGCTCGCCCGAGGCCGCCGAGATGACCAAGCTGCTGGAGAACACCTTCCGGGCGGTGAACATCGCCCTGGCCAACGAGTTCGCCGACCTCTGTCGGGACCTGCACCTGGACGTCACCGAGGTGATCGACGGGGCGGACACCAAGCCGTACGGGTTCATGGCCTTCCAGCCCGGCCCGGGGGTGGGCGGGCACTGCATCCCGTGCGACCCGCACTACCTGCTCTGGCAGGTCCGTGGCCAGCGCCGCGAGGCACCCCTGATCGAGACCGCGATGCGGGGGATCGCCGCCCGCCCCCGACGGGTCGTCGACCGGGTCCGGGAGCTGCTCGCCGGTGCCGGGCGTCCCCTGCTCGGGGCCCGGGTGCTGCTCGCCGGGGTGACCTACAAGCCCGGGGTCGCCGACGTCCGGGAGTCCCCGGCGCTGGAGATCATCGGTGAGCTGGTCCGGGCCGGTGCGGAGGTCGGCTTCGTCGACGACCTCGTCGACACGGTCCGCACCCCCGACGGCCAGGCCATGCACCGGGTCACCGACCCGGCCGACCGGGAGTGGGACCTGGTGGTCGTGCACACCCGCCAGTCCGGCCTGGACGAGGCGTGGCTGCGCGGGCAGCCGATGGTGCTCGACGCCACCTACCGGCTGGCCGGGCTGCCCCGGCGGGAGGTCGTCTGAGATGCCGGTGACCGCCCCCGTCCGGCGCGGCCTGCGCCGGCTGCTCACCGTGCTCGCGCTGCTGCCGCTGATCGTGCTGCTGGCCCGCCAGTTGCCCCAGCTGCCGTACGCCCCGCTGCTGGCGTTCTACGGCTTCGCCGTGCTCACCGCCACCGTCGCCGTGTTCTACCTGGCCTACGCCCGCTACGTCGACCCCGCCGAGGCCCCGGCGCAGCCCCGGCACGCCGCGTTTCCGCCGCTGCCGCCGTCCCCGACGGTCAGCCTGCTGGTGGCGGTGAAGGACGAGGCCGACGGCATCGAGGCGTGCGTCCGGTCGATGACCGGCAGCGAGCACCGCCCGTTGCAGGTGATCGTGGTCGACGACGGGTCCACCGACGGCACCGCCGAGGTGCTCGACCGGCTCGCCGCCGAACTCCCGGTCACGGTGCTGCACCTGCCCCGCAACGTCGGCAAGAAGCGGGCCCTGGTGCACGCCGCCCGGCACGCCACCGGCGAGGTGCTCGCCTTCACCGACTCCGACTGCGTGCTCGCCCCGGACGCGGTGGGACGCTGCGTCGAGGCGCTGCTGCGTCGACCCGACCTCGGCGCGGTCAGCGGCCACGCCCGCGCGCTCAACCCGGACGAGTCGCTGCTCAGCCGGGTGCAGGACGTCTGGTACGAGGGCCAGTTCCGGGTCTCCAAGGCGGCCGAGGCGTCGTTCGGTGCGGTCACCTGTGTCTCCGGCCCGCTGGCGGTCTTCCGGCGGGAGGCGGTGTTCAACTACCTGCCCGCCTGGGCGGCCGACCGGTTCCTCGGCGGCGAGTTCCGGTTCGCCACCGACCGGCAGCTCACCGGGTACGTGCTGGGGCAACGCTGGATCGGCGACCGGCTCAAGGCGCGCTTCGCCGACTCGCCGTTCGTCAGTGACGAGGACCATCCGCCGCGTGCCTGGCGGGTCGGCTACGTCCGCTCGGCGAAGGTGTGGACCACCGTGCCGGCCCGGCTGCGGCCGTTCCTGCGGCAGCAGACCCGCTGGAAGAAGAGCTACGTGCGGAACCTGTTCTTCACCGGCACGTTCATGTGGCGGCGGGGTGCCGGACCTGCCGCGCTCTACTACGGACACGCGCTGTGGGTGGCGCTGGCCCCGGCGATGGCCTTCTCCCACCTGGTCTGGGCGCCGTTGCGCGGCTGGTGGGCGGTGCCGCTGCTCTACCTGTGCGGGGTGCTGCTCAAGGGCACCGCGTGGGGGCTGGCCTATCGGCTGGACAACCCGGGCGACCCGCGCTGGGCGTACCGGCCGTTGATGAGCGTGCTCTCCGCCACCGTGCTGTCCTGGCTGCTGCCCTGGTCGGTGGGGACGATCCGGCGTGGCGTGTGGTCCCGGAGCACGGTGTGAACGCCCGCCGTCGGTTGCTGACCGGGCTGGCCCGGGTGGCGCTCACCCTCGCCGGGGTGGTGGCGCTGGTGCTGCTCTACTCCGTGGTGTTCACCCGGGGCGAGGTGCTCCGGTGAGCCGGCTCTGGCCGCGCGCGCTCGGCGGGCTGCTGTCGCTGGTCACCCTGCTGGTGGTGGCGGCACCGTTCGGGGTGTCCTGGTACCTCGACGACCTGCGACGCCACGTCAGCGGGCAGCACGACACCCCGGTCACCCGGGTCGACCCCGCCGATCTGCGCCGCTTCACCGAGACGGCCGGGCGGCTGCCGGAACGGGCCGCGCCGGTGGTGGTCGCGTACCACGACATCCGGCCGCACGGCGACGACCCGGCGGCGACCGAGCCGACCGGCCGGGAGCACTACGTGGTCACCCCGGAGGCGTTCGACGCCCAGCTCACCGCGCTGCGCACCGCCGGCTACCGGACGATCTCCTCGGCCCAGTATGTCGACTACCTGCGCGGTGGCAGCGTCCCGCCCCGCTCGGTCTACCTCACCTTCGACGACGGCACCCGGGGGCTGTGGTCGTACGCCGACCCGATCCTGAAACGGCACCACATGGTGGCCGCCTCCTACCTGATCACCGGGCAGGTGGGCACCCACCGGCCGTACTACCTGAGCTGGGCGGAGATCGACCGGATGAGCCGCTCCGGTCGGTGGGACTTCCAGGCGCACACCCACGACCTGCACACCCGGGTGCAGACCGCGCCGGGGCGGCTCGGTTCCCCGCTGACCCACAGGCGGTGGGAGCCGGCCACCGGCACGCCGGAGAGCCTGGCCGCCTACCGGCAGCGGTTGACCGCCGACCTGGACGCGATGTTCGCCGCGTTCACCGCACACCGGCTGCCCCGCCCGCAGTTGTTCGCGTACCCGTTCTCCGAGATCGGCGACGCGACGACCGACCCGGAGGCCGCGGCGTTCAGCCGCGACCTGATCGCCGCGCGGTTCGTCGCCGCGCTGACCAACAAGTCGCCCGCCCCACAGCCGAGCAGCCGCCGGTCGGCGGCCGACGGGCAGGTCGAGCGGGCCGAGGTGTACGCCCGGACCACCGCCGCCGAACTGGTCAGCGCGGTCGTCGAGCGCACGGCCGTGCCCGCCGTGGTGACCGACCCGTTCGCCCGCGCCTGGGACTGGCGCGACCAGCGTGGCGAGCCGATGACCGACCTGTCCCCGCTGACCGGTGGCCGGTTCCCCGCCGACAGCCCACGCCGCGCCTACGGCACCCTGCTCGCGTACGCCAGCGCGGACTGGACCGGCTACACGGCCGACGCCACGGTGCGCGGCCTGCGCACCGACGGCGGCACGGTGACCCTGCTGGTCGGGGTGAACGGCGACGCCACGGTCGCGGTCCGGGTGACCCACGGCCGGGTGGCGGTGCTGCGCGCCGGCACGGTGGTCGCCGAGGCCACCGTGGACCCGGCCGCCACCCACCGGGTCACGGTCACCGTGCGCGACGGCGTGACGGTGGCCCGGGTCGACGGCGGCCCGGCCCTGCGGGTGTCCACCCCGACCGGGCCGGGGGCCACCGGCGGGTTGGCGCTGGCGATCGACGACGCCGAGGGACGTGCCCACCCGTCGGTCGCCGCCCTCGCCGTCACCGCCGCGGTGTGAGCGGCCGTCACTCCCGCCAGCCGGCCAGCTCGACGCCCTTGCCGAGTTCGACCCGGAACCCGAGGGTGATGTCGCCGCCCTCCCCCGGCCCGAGCCGCAGCCGCCAGGTCAGCTCGCCCAGTTCGGTGCGCTCGTCGGGCGGCGGGACGACGGTGGTCTCCCGGACGGTCACCGCCTCGTCGCGGGAGACCGGCAGCTGGTCGCGGACCTCCACCGTCGCCGGTCGCGGGGTGTGGTTGGCCACGCTGATCCGGTACTCCACGTCCCGCCGCCGGGTGGAGCCGAGCGTGGCCCGGGTGTCGGAGCGCCGGGTCAGCTCGCGTTCCACCCGGACCCGGTCGTCCACCCCGAGCGCCACCTCGGTCTCCTCGCCGGGCGCCCAGGTCGGCAGGCGGGTGGTGGCGACGAAGTCGGCGTCGTGGAACACCGCCGCCGGGCCGGGCAGCAGGGTGTGCGTGGAGGTGTTGCGGACCGTCGCCCGCAGGTGCGCCTCGGCGGCCCGCAGCGGCACGGTCACGTGGTCGAGGCGGACCGGCAGGTCCAGCACGGCGATGACGACCCGGTAGGCGCTGCCGTCAGCGGGCACCGCCACCGGGCGGGCCGGCCGGTAGGTCGCCGCGGTGACGCCCTGCTCGACCTCGGCGACGCTCTCCCGCACCGGCGGCCGCGGCCCGCCCGCGCGGGCCACCCCACCGCCGCCGGCCGGGGCCGCGGCGGGCGCGGGCGGTGGCGGCGCACCGAAGCTCGCCGCCGCCAGCGCCACCGGCCGGACCCGGTCGAGGTACCAGGGCGACAACTCCGGTACGCCGGCAGCCGCCGCCGGGCGGGCGGTGGAGAGCTGGAGCGCGCACTCCGGCCAGTCCTCGCCGGTGTCCTGGGTGACCAGGGCGGCCCAGGTGACCGTCATGGCGTCCCCGACCAGCCGCAGGTCGTAGGAGGACTGCCAGCGGGCCCCGTCGACCAGGTAGGTCAGTTCCAGGTCCACGGTGGTGTCGTCGGCGTCCACCGCCACCGTCACGTCGGCGGCCAGCCGGTCGGGTGCCCGTTTGCCGCCCGCGTCGGCGACCTGCCGCTGCACGGCCGACAGTTCCTCGGTCAGGTCGGTGCGTCGCCGGGCCAGCCCGCGTCGGCGGCGGTGGGAGTCGGTGAGCTGGGCGGCGACCGCGTCGGCGAAGGACGTCACGTCGGCCGGGGCGGCGTCACCGGCGGCCAGCGTGCGGGCGTACGTGCCGCCGGCCCGGTCGGCCAGCCGGCTGAGGAACTGTTGCCGCTGCGTCTCGACCTCGGCGGCGTCGTCGATCTCGGCGAGTTCGTCGGCCAGGTCCCGGGCCCGCCGGGTGAGCGCGTCGACCTGGCCGTCGGTGCTGCGGGCCTGCCGCCAGGTGCTCACCTCCACGCCGAGGACGGTGGCCGCGCCACCGCCGCCGGTACGCAGCGAGTCCCGGCGCAGCCGCAACGGCAGCGGGGCGATCCGGAGCCGGTGTTCCCCGGCGGCCAGCCGGATGCTCGCCCGGCGGGTCACCCGGGCCCGGTCCGGATACACGGTGACGGCGACCACGGGTGCTTCGATCTCCACAGCGTCCACGGCGGCGAGGGTAGCCGGGGCGCGCACGCCGGCCGGAGCGGCGGGTGGGCCGACTGGTGGGCCGGCTACTCCGGGGGGAGGCAGACGATGTCGAGGCGGCGCGGGCCGTGCACGCCCTCCACCCGGCTCAGCTCGATGTCGCTGGTCGCGGACGGGCCGGAGATCATCGTGATCGGGCGGGTGGGGTCGGGCAGCGCGCGGACCAGATCGGGCACGTCGGCCACGATCTGCGCGGCCCGGACCACGCAGACGTGGTGGTCGGGGACCAGGGTGAGCAGGCGGCGGCCCTGCGCCGGGCCCCCGTCGAGGACCAGGGTGCCGGTCTCGGCGACGGCGAGCGCGCAGCCGGTGAGCACGGCCAGGCCGGGCGCGTCGAGCCCGGTGGCGGTGAGCGTGTCACCGGGGAGGGTGGGCGGGCCGAGCCGGGCGGTCCACTGCGGTGGCGTCCCGGGCGGCAATACCACGGCGGTGGCCCCGGCGAGCAGGGTGGCGAGCACGTCGGGCAGCTCCGCCGGGGTGCAGGGGTGCACCCCGGCGCGGTAGTCACCGGCGCGGGCGGCGAAAAGCGCGCACAGTTCAGGAGTCATGGGTACGGCTCCACCAGTCGCGGAAGGACTCTCCGGCCGGCAGCGGGGCGTCCCGGTACGCCGTCCAGGCCGACAGCGGCCAGGGCGCCCGGCGCAGCCGCCCGCCGTGCCGACGGCTCAGCACCCGCAGCGGCCGGCCACCGGAGCGGGCCGTACGCAGCGCCGCCCGCCACCGTCTGCGGTCGCGCATCGTCCAGGCGAGCCATGCCATCGCCGCGCGTTCGGCCGCCGGTTTCGGCCCCGTCTGGCGCAGGTGCACCAGGATCGCCGGGATGTCGATCTTGACAGGGCAGACGTCGTAGCAGGCCCCGCAGAGCGTCGAGGCGTAGGGCAGGGTCGCGTTGTGGCCGGCGTCCTGACCGGTGAGCTGGGGAGACAGGATCGCCCCGATCGGGCCGGGATAGACCGAGCCGTAGGCGTGGCCGCCGACCCGCTCGTAGACCGGGCACACGTTCAGGCAGGCCGAACAGCGGATGCAACGCAACGCCGCCCGGCCCACCGGGTCCGCCGCCATCCGGCGACGACCGTTGTCGAGCAGCACGACGTGCAGCCGGCGCGGCCCGTCGCCGGGCGTCACCCCGGTGACGATCGAGGTGTACGGATTCATCCGCTCGCCGGTCGACGAGCGCGGCAGCAGCCGCAGGAAGTCACCGAGGTCGGTGAAGCGGGGCAGCAGCTTCTCGACCCCGACCACGGCGATCAGGGTGTCCGGCAGGGTCAGACACATCCGGCCGTTGCCCTCGGACTCGACGACCACCAGGGCGCCGGTCTCCGCCACCGCGAAGTTCGCCCCGCAGATGGCGACCCGGGCCGACAGGAAGGTTCGCCGCAGGTACTCCCGGGCGGCGCCGGCCAGCACCGCGGGGTCGTCCGAGTCGGCGGTGAAGCCGGGCATCCGGCGGGCGAACAGCTCGCGGATCTGCCCCCGGTGGTAGTGGATCGCCGGCACCAGGATGTGCGACGGGGTGTCGTCGGCGAGTTGCACGATCAGCTCGGCCAGGTCGGTCTCCACCGCCGTGACGCCCGCCGCCGCGAGCGCCTCGTTGAGGCCGATCTCCTGGGTCGCCATCGACTTGACCTTCACCACCCGGTCGACGCCCCGCGCCCGGACCAGCTCGGTGACCAGCGCGTTGGCGGCGGCGGCATCCGCGGCGTGGTGCACTGTCGCCCCGGCGGCGGTGGCCGCCCGCGTGAACCGGTCCACCAGTTCGGGCAGCCTGTCGATGACGTCGTCCTTGACCCGGGCGGCCCGCTCGCGCAGCCGTTCCCAGTCGGGCACCTCGGCCACCACGGCGGCCCGTTTCTCCCGGATGGTGCGGGTGGCCCGGCCCAGGGTGGCCCGGAGCTGGGCGTCGCGCAGCGCGCCGGCCGCCGCCCGGGGGAACGGGGTGGCCGCCACGATGGGCAGGTGCCGGCCCTGCGGAGACGTCATCCGGTCGCCCGGGTGCCGGTGGCGGCGAGGATCTCGGCGTAGTGGACGGGTCGCGGGGCGTCGGGTCGGCGGGCCAGGCCACCGCCGATGTGGGCCAGGCACGAGCTGTCGGCGGCGGCCAGGTAGTCGGCGCCGGTGGCGACCGCGTGGGCGCACTTGTCGGCAAGCATCGCCCCGGAGACGGCGGCGTTCTTCAGCGCGAAGGTGCCGCCGAAACCGCAGCACTGCTCCGGCTCGGGCAGCGGCAGCAGTTCCAGGTCGCGTACGGCGGCGAGCAGCCGCAGCGGACGGTCGCCCAGCCGCAGCATCCGCAGCCCGTGGCAGGTCGGGTGGTAGGTGACCCGGTACGGGAAGCGGGCCCCCACGTCGGTCACCGCGAGCACGTCCACCAGCAGCTCGGACAGCTCGTACACCGGCAGCCGGGTGTGCGCCCGCAGGTGGGCCACGCAGGAGCCGGACGGGGAGACGACGACGTCGTGGCCGGCGAACGCCGCCTCGGTGTGCCGTTCCAGGTCGCGGGCCGGGGCCCGGTGGCCGGTGTTGGCGTGCAACTGGCCGCAGCAGCTCTGCCCGGCGGGGAAGGTGACGGTGTGGCCGAGCCGCTCCAGCAGGGTCACGGTGGCGATCCCGACGCGGGGGAAGAACGCGTCGTTGAGGCAGGTGACGAACAACGCGATGCGCACCGTGCCCCCTCGCAGCCCCCTCGCCAGGCCGGGACGTGATTGACGCATTGTATATGATCTATGCAGTCGGCGCGGGGTGCGGCATCTTCCGCACCGGCGGGGCGGGCCGGTGGCCCGTCGGACGTCGCGGCGTGCCGGCCCGGTGGGCGTCGGGCGCGGGTGGGCGTCCCCCGGCCTCCACCGCCCGTCGACGAGGTGCCGAGATGACGGATTTCCACGGCCTGGTGGCCGCCGTGACCGGGGGTGGCTCGGGCATCGGCGCGGCGGTCGCCGACCTGCTGGCCGCACGCGGGGCGCGGGTCGCCGTGCTCGACCGCGAGCCCGGGGCCGGCGGGGCGCACCTGCGGCTCACCGCCGACGTCACCGCCCCGCTGCAGCGGACCATGGACCGGGTCGCGGCGACCCTGGGCGGGCTCGACGTGCTGGTGAACTGCGCGGCGGTCAGCGCGGTCGGTGCGGTGGAGGCCGCCGACGACGCCGAGTGGCACCGGTGTCTGGACGTCAACGTCGTCGGGGTGGCCCGCGCCTGCCGGGCGGCCCTGCCGCACCTACGCCGCTCGACCAGCGCCGCCATCGTCAGCATCACCTCGATCGCCGCGACGGCGGGCCTGGTCGACCGGGCGGTCTACTCGGCCACCAAGGGCGCGGTGCACGCGCTCAGCCTGGCGATGGCCGCCGACCTGGTGGGCGACGGCATCCGGGTGTGCACGGTGGCGCCCGGCACGGTGGACACCCCGTGGGTGGCCCGGCTGCTCGCCGGGGCGCAGGACCCGGCCACGGAGAAGCGTCGGCTGGCTGCCCGGCAGCCCACCGGCCGGCTGGTCACCGCCGACGAGGTCGCCCAGGCGGTGGCGTTCCTGGCCTCCCCGGTCTCCGGGGCGACCACCGGCACCGCGCTGGCCGTCGACGGCGGCATGTCCGGCCTGCGGCTGGTCCGCTGATCCGGGCGGGGCGGACGGGCCACCCGGGCGGTCCCCGACTCCCGTCGGGCCGGTGCCGACCCGACGGCGAACGCCGGCAGCCGCTCCCCGCCGCCGGTCAGGCCGCCGCCATGGTGACCCGCTGCCGGCCCAGGCCCTCCACCTCGACCTCCACCACGTCACCGGGACGCAGGTAGGGGAACCGGCCGGACAGGGCGACCCCCTCCGGCGTACCGGTGTTGATCACGTCGCCCGGGTCGAGGACCGTGTACTGCGACAGGTGCCAGATCAGGTACGCCACGTCGAAGATCATGTCTGCGGTTCGCGAGTCCTGCCGGGGCTCGCCGTTGACCCAGGAGCGCAGGCGGAGATCCTGCACGTCGGGGATCTCGTCCGGAGTGACCAGCCACGGGCCGAGCGGCTGGAACGTCTCGCAGGACTTCCCCTTGGACCACTGGCCGCCGGAGTCGCGCAGCTGGAAGTCGCGTTCGGACACGTCGTTGGCGACCAGGTAGCCGGCGACGTGGGCCAGGCTCTGCGCGGGCGACTCCAGGTAGCGGGCCCGCCGGCCGATGACCACGGCCAGCTCCACCTCCCAGTCGGTCGCGGTCGCGCCCCGGGGCACCAGCACCTCGTCGTACGGGCCGACCACGGTGTTGGGCGCCTTGTAGAAGACGATCGGGGTCTCGGGCGGGGCGGCACCGGACTCGGCGGCGTGCGCGGCGTAGTTCTGCCCGACGCAGAGCACCACGCCGGGGCGGGCCACCGGCGGGCCTACCCGCAGCCCGGTGACGTCCAGCTCCGGCAGGTCGCGGGCCGCCCGGACCCGGTCGGGGCCACCGGAGGCGAGGAACGCGCCGTCGATGTCGGGGGTGAGCGCGGACAGGTCATAGTGCCGGCCGTCGGTGTACAGCACCGGCCGCTCCGCACCGGCCGGGCCCACCCGCATCAGTTTCATCAGGTGCCACCCTCCACGATCCGGCACGGCATCGACGCCATCCAGGATGGTAGATCACCCCGGGCCGTACCGGACGGTGCCGCAGCGCACCCGCGCTGCGGCACCGTGCCGGGAGGGCTTCGGCCGGCGGTTGCCGGGCCCGCTCCTGCGAGTCCGGCGGTCACCGGCCGACCGGTCAACTCGACGTGGTGGCGGGCTCCCCGGCACCGCTCTCCGGGCCGACGGCGACCGGCGTGGCGTGCCGGTCGGCCAGGTGCCGGCGCAGCGACCAGGTCACCGCCGCCGCCCAGAGCGCCGCGACGACCAGGTAGCAGGCGTACCGGACGGCGTCCGGGGCGCCGATCCACTCGCTGCGTAGCAGGGTCCGGATGTTGGTCAGCACGATGACCCCGCCGACGGCGGAGCCGAGCACCCGGGGCGGGACCAGTCGCACCAGCCAGGCGGCGATCGGCGCGGCGATCATGCCGCCGAGCAGCAGCGCGCCCACCCAGCCGAAGTTGATGTTCTCCGAGCCGATGCCGACCAGGAAGCCCAGGCTGGCGGCGACCGCCACCAGGAACTCGCTGGTGTCGATCGAGCCGATCACCCGGCGGGGCTCCAGTCGGCCGCTGGCCAGGATCGCCGGGGTGCCGACCGGCCCCCAGCCGCCGCCCCCGGTCGCGTCGACGAAGCCGGCGACGAGTCCCAGCGGGCCGAGGAAGCGCTTGCGCAGGGGCAGGCCGACCCGGTCGCGGGGCAGCCCGGCGACCGTGAACCGGATCAGCACGTAGAGGCCGAGGGTGAGCAGGATCAGCGACATGATCGGGGCCGCGGTCGCGGTCGACAGGCCGGACAGGAAGGTGGCCCCGGCGAACGCCCCGATGGCGCCCGGCACGCCGACCCGACGGACCACCGTCCAGTCGACGTTGCCGAACCGCCAGTGGGCGGCGCCGGAGACGAGGGTGGTGCCGATCTCGGCCAGGTGCACGGTCGCCGAAGCGCTCGCCGCGCCTGTGTTGAGCGCCAGCAACAATGTGGTGGAGGTCACCCCGTACGCCATCCCGAGACTGCCGTCGACCAGTTGGGCACCGAGGCCGACGAGGGCAAGAAGAAGCAGGCTACGCACAATTACCGCCGATCCGGAAGGGGAATTGGGAAGGCCTGCCCGGCCGGGGCGTACCACCGTCGCGGTGACGGCCGTCCCGGCTGGTCGCGGCCTGTGCAGAGGTCGGTGCTGCCGGAGGAATCGCCCCCGCAGATCGCGTGACGCCGGCGGGTACGACCATCCGGCGGACAGCGCGTGAAACGTTCGTTAAGGGAGTACGTCAACCGTCGTCATGGGGTGGCCTCTTGCCAGCCCAGAGCCGTTATCGGTGACGCCTGCAGGGCTTCGTCGCCCGGTCGGCGGTCACCGCCGAGGTCAGCGGCGGCGGGTGGGACGGACGCGCGGTCGGCAATCAATCCGCGCCCCACCAGGGACTCTAAAGATCGAAACCAATCCCACCTCGCCTCACGAATGCCACAGCTAATCGATGGGTAATGACGGCATGAATACCGATACGGATCTTTGATGTACACCGCAATCGATGGCAAGGCCCGTTCCACATGGTGGGACACAGGAAGGATCGATCTCCACTACCAGGGACTTCACGGGTTACCAGAAAACAGTTTGGAAATAAAACCGCAAATGACTGGACAAGCCTCGGTGCCACGATCTGGTGGCAGCGACGTTGCATCGATGAACATCGTCCCTGCTTAGCCCGACGGCATATCCTGTAGCCTTGGTAGGAAATCTTCAGCCCGAGCCCGCTGATCGTTGGATTTAACCGGGCTGTAACTGGGCGACGTTAGATTGTGACGCAGCGCGACATTGACTGTGGCAAATCAGCACCGCGCTCGCCGGCCCTCTGCCGGCAGATCCCCTAGTCAGCACGCGATCGTTCGCGACCGAAGTGGGAGCCCGATGAGTAGCGCACCGTACACGCGTGACCTGATCCTGGTCGTCAACCCCGTCGGCGTCCTGGAACCCGGCCCACGGATCACGGCCGCCACCGCAGCCGGTGGCGGGCGCGGCATCATCGACCTGACCACCGGCGACGACTGGTCGCTGCGGGCGCTCGCCCGCGCCGCGCGCTGGTCGCCCGCCCCGATCGGCATCCGGGTCCCGGCCGGCTGCCGGGCCACCCCGGCCGAGGTGGAACGCGCCGCCGCCGGCCGGGTGGACCTGGTCGTGGTCGAACCGGCCGGCCCGTGGCCGCTGGCCGAGATCACCGGACGCCACCGGGTGCTGGTGGAGGTGACCAGCCGGGCGGAGGCCCACGCCGCGGCGGCGGCCGGCGCACACGGGCTGATCGCCCGCGGCATGGAGGGCGGCGGCCGGGTCGGCGAACTCAGCTCCTTCGTCCTGCTCCAACAGCTCGTCGCCGACGACACCCTCGACCTGCCGGTCTGGGTGGCCGGCGGGATCGGCCCCCGCACCGCCGGGGCGTGCCTGGTCGGCGGCGCGGCAGGTGTCGTGCTGGACACCCAGCTCGCCCTGATGCCCGAGTCGGAGCTGCCGGCCGACGTGCAGGCCGTGATCAGGCGGATGGACGGCTCGGAGACCGTGCTGCGCGACGGTGTACGGGGCATCCGCCGGGGCGGCCCCCACCAGGGCGACAGCGAACTGCTCCCCGTCGGCCAGGACGGCTGGCTGGCGGCGGCCTTCGCCGACCGCTGGCCCGACACCGCCACCGCCGTACGCGGCATGCGCGCGGCGATGCTCGACGCCGTCGACGGTCCCGACGCCGCCGACCTGCTCCAGCCGCACGCCCCGCTGGCCGAGGCACTCGGGGTACGGGTGCCTGTCGCCCAGGGCCCGATGACCCGGGTCAGCGACGAGGCGTCCTTCGCCGCCGCCGTCGCCGACGGCGGCGCGTTGCCGTTCATCGCGCTCGCCCTCAACTCGGCCGACCAGTGCCGCCGGATGCTCACCGAGACCGCCGCCCGGCTCGGCGACCGCCCGTGGGGAGTCGGGGTGCTCGGCTTCGCCCCCGAGGAGCTGCGCGCCGCCCAACTGGAGGCCATCCGCGAGATCCGGCCCGCCTGCGCGATCATCGCCGGCGGCCGGCCACCGCAGGCCCGCGCCCTGGAGGAGCAGGGGATCAGCACCTTCCTGCACGTGCCCTCCCCCGGCCTGCTGCGCCAGTTCCTGCGCTCCGGCGCGCGCAAGTTCATCTTCGAGGGCGCCGAGTGCGGCGGGCACGTCGGGCCCCGGGCGAGCTTCCCGCTGTGGGAGGCCCAACTGGCGGTGCTCGACGAGTACCTCGACACCGATCCCGCCGCCGGCGTCCAACTCCAGATCTTCTTCGCCGGTGGGGTGCACGACGCCCGGTCGGCGGCGATGGTGGCCACGATGGCCGCGCCACTGGCCCGCCGGGGCGCCCGGATCGGCGTGCTGATGGGCACCGCCTACCTGTTCACCGCCGAGGCCGTGACCCACGGCGCGGTCCAGCCGTTGTTCCAGCGTGAGGCGCTCACCGCGGAGCACACCGCGCTGCTGGAGACCGCCCCCGGGCACGCCACCCGCTGCCTGCACACCCCGTTCGTCGACGACTTCCACCAGCTGCGCACCCAACTGGAGGGCGCCGGGGTGGAGAACCGCGAGGTGTGGGAGCAGTTGGAGCTGCTCAACGTCGGCCGGCTGCGGATCGCCAGCAAGGGCCTGCGTCGCTCCGGCGACGTCGTCGAGGCCGTCGACGAGAACGTCCAGGCAAGCGACGGGCTGTTCATGGCCGGCCAGGTAGCCGTGCTGCGCGACCGCGCCACCACCGTCGCCGAGCTGCACGACGACGTCACCACCGCGGTACGCGGCTTCCACGCCGACCGGCTCGACGCGCTGCGGGCCCGGCTCACGCCGCCGGCCGTCGAGATCGACGAGCCGCCCGCGCCGCTGGACATCGCCATCGTCGGCATGGCCTGCATGCTGCCCGGCTCTCCTGACCTGGACAGCTTCTGGCGTACGGTGCTCAGCGGCGTCGACACCGTCACCGAGGTCCCGGCGCAACGCTGGGACACCGACCACTACTACGCCCCCGAGGTCGGCCCCGGGCAGACCGGCCGGATCAGCGTCTCCAAGTGGGGCGGGTTCATCGAGCCGGTCCCGTTCGACGCCATCGGCTACGGCATCCCCCCGGCCGCGCTGAGCAGCATCGACCCCACCCAACTGCTCGCCCTGGAGGTGTCCCACCGGGCGCTGGTCGACGCCGGCTACCCGTACGACGCACCCGGCGCGGACCACGCCCGGACCGGGGTGGTGTTCGGCGCGGAGGCCGGCAGCGACATGGGACACGCGCAGACCCTGCGCACCATGCTCCCGGCGTACCTGGGTGAGGTGCCCGAGCAGATGCAGGAACTGCTGCCCACGGTCACCGAGGACAGCTTCCCCGGCGTGCTGGCCAACGTGATCGCCGGCCGGGTCGCCAACCGGCTCGACCTGGGCGGGCCCAACTACACCATCGACGCGGCCTGTGCCTCGTCGCTGGCCGCGATGGACGCCGCCTGCAAGGAACTGGTCGCCGGCGACAGCGACCTGATGATCTGCGGCGGTGCCGACCTGCACAACGGGGTCAACGACTACCTGATGTTCACCTCGGCGCACGCGCTGTCCCCCACCGGCCGGTCCCGCCCCTTCGACAGCACCGGTGACGGGATCGCCCTCGGCGAGGGCGTCGCGTGCGTCGTACTCAAGCGGCTGGCCGACGCCGAACGCGACGGTGACCGGATCTACGGCGTGATCAAGGGGCTCGGTGGGGCCAGCGACGGGCGGGCCCTCGGCCTGACCGCGCCGCGCCCCGACGGGCAGCGACGGGCCCTGGACCGGGCCTACCACCGCACCGGCATCTCCCCCCGGGAGGTCGGGCTGGTGGAGGCGCACGGCACCGGCACGGTGGTCGGCGACCGCACCGAACTGGAGACGTTGACCCGGATGTTCGTCGAGGCCGGCGCCGAACCGGGCAGCTGCGCGCTCGGCTCGGTGAAGTCCCAGATCGGGCACACCAAGTGCGCCGCCGGGCTGGCCGGCCTGATCAAGGCGACGCTCGCCCTCTACCACGGCGTCCGGCCGCCCACCATCCACCTGGAACGGCCCAACCCGGCCTGGCACCCGCAGCAGAGCCCGTTCGTGTTCTTCACCGAGGCCCGCCCGTGGCCCGCGCCGGCCGCCGAGCGGATCGCCGGGGTCAGCGCGTTCGGCTTCGGCGGCACCAACTTCCACGTCGTGCTCAGCGCCCACCCCGACGCGCCGGAGCCCCGGCACGCGCAACGGATCTGGCCGGCCGAGCTGTTCTGCTTCCGGGGCACCGACCGGGCCGCCGCCCACCAGGCCGTCCGGCAGCTGCTGGAGAGCCTGGCCGCCGACGCGACCGGCAACCGGGCGGGACGGCTGGCCGAGCTGGCCGCGTCGGTCGCCGCCAGGGCCACCAACCGGCCCGGCACGACTCAGGTCGCGGTGGTCGCCCGCGACCTGGCCGAACTGGAGACCCTGCTGCACCGGGCGTTGGCCGGCGAGCACGACCCGGCCCGGGGCCTGGTCCAGCCGACCGGCGTCGACCCGGTCGGGCCCGGCCAGGTGGCGTTCCTCTTCCCCGGCCAGGGCAGCCAACGCCCCGGTGCCCTCGGGGAACTCTTCGTCACCTTCCCCGAGCTGCGGCACTACCTCGAACTCGACAAGGCCGCCGCCGAGCTGCTCTTCCCGCCGACCGCCTTCGACCCGGACTCCCGCCGCGCCCAGGAGGACCGGGTACGCGACACCCGTACCGCCCAGCCGGTGCTCGGCATAGGCGGCCTCGCCGTGGACCACCTGCTGCGCCGCCTCGGCGTCCGACCCGACATGACCGCCGGCCACAGCTACGGCGAACTCGTCGGGCTCTGCGTCGCCGGGGCGTTCGACGCGGCCACCCTGCTCGACCTGAGCCGGCAGCGGGCGGCGGCCATCCTCGACGCCTGCGGCGAGGACCCGGGCACCATGGCGGCGGTCACCGCCGGCGCCGAGCAGGTCGCCCAGGTGCTCGCCGGGGCCGGCCTGACCAGCGAGGTGGTGCTGGCCAACCGGAACGCCCCGCAGCAGGTGGTGGTCTCCGGCCCGACGGCGAAGGTCCGGGCGGCGGTGGTCGCGCTCAAGGAGGCCGGCCTGTCCGCCCGGACCATCCCGGTGGCCTGCGCCTTCCACAGCCCGGTGGTGGCCGGCGCGGTGGAGACCTTCGCCGAGGTGCTCGCCACCCGGTCGATCGCCGAACCGCGCATCCCGGTCTGGTCGAACCTGACCGCCGCCCCGTACTCCGGCGACGCCGACCAGGTCCGCCACCACCTCGCCGAGCAGATCGGCGCGCCGGTGCGTTTCGTCGAGCAGATCGAGGCGATGTACGCCGCGGGTGCCCGGCTGTTCGTCGAGGTCGGCCCCGGCCAGGTGCTCAGCCGGCTGGTGCAGGCGGTGCTCGGCGACCGGCCGCACCGGACGGTCGCCTGCGAACGCGGCCCGGCCGACGGCCTGCGCGGGTTCCTGATCTCGGTCGCCGAACTCGCCTGCGCCGGCACCCCGGTCCGCACCGACTGGCTGTTCCACGGCCGGGTCGCGGACGGCACCGCCACCACCGCACCCACCCGTCGTCCGCTCTGGACGGTCGACGGCCAACTCGTCCGGGACCAGCACGGCAACTGTCTTCCCGGTGGCATGACCCCTCCCCGACGGATCAAGGAGTTGTCGATGACCCCTGCCAACGGCACCGCCACCACCCCCGGCGCCGCCACCGGCACCGTCAGCGGCCCCGCACCGTCGACCGTCCGGGACCTCCGGACCGTCGACGAGCCCGCGCCGGCCACCGTCCGGGACATCCGGGGCGAGCTGCTCAGCGAGTACCTGCGCACCACGCGGGAGATGATCGCCACCCAGCGGGACGTGATGCTCGCCTTCCTCGGTGACCCCGGGGACGGGGGCAGCCGGCCGTCCGGGGAGCCCACCGGGACGTACCGGGTCGAGGGGTACGCCGGGCCGGCGCCCACGCCGACGCCCGCCCCGACCCCCCGGTCGCTGCCCGCCGCCGCCCCCGCGCAGGCCCCGACGCCCGCCGTCGCCCCGCCCCCCACCGTGGCCGGGGCGAACGGCGGCACGGCGCTGGCCATCGCCCCGGCGCCGACTGTCGCCCGGCCCCGACCGGTCACCCCGGACGTCGTGCCGGTCTCCCCCGCCGTCGGCGGCCCCGTCGCGGCCCCCGCCCCGGTCGCCGCGCCCGCTGCTGCGGTCGCCGTGGTCGCCGCGCCCGCCGGGCCGGGCCTCGCCGAGTTCCAGCAGGCCATCCTCACCGTGATCAGCGAGCGCACCGGCTACCCCGTCGACCTCATCGAACTCGACCTCGACCTCGAAGCCGACCTCTCCATCGACTCCATCAAACGCGCCGAAGTCGCCGGCGAGGTCGCCCAACGCCTCTCCCTCAGCGTCGAAGGCGACGAAAGCGAACTCGAAGACCTCGTCAAAGCCCGCACCGTCCGCGCCATGGTCACCTGGCTCGACCAGAAGATGAGCGGCACCGTCACCACCACCGCCACGCTGACCGCCGCGCTGCCGTCGGGCGACCAGATCGGCGTCACCGCCGCGGACTTCCAGCAGGCGATCCTGGCGGTGATCAGCGAGCGCACCGGCTACCCCGTCGACCTCATCGAGCCCGACCTCGACCTCGAAGCCGACCTCTCCATCGACTCCATCAAACGCGCCGAAGTCGCCGGCGAGGTCGCCCAACGCCTCTCCCTCAGCGTCGAAGGCGACGAAAGCGAACTCGAAGACCTCGTCAAAGCCCGCACCGTCCGCGCCATGGTCACCTGGCTCGACCAGAAGATGAGCGGCACCATCCACGTCTCGGCCGGCACGACCGGCCCGCTGGCGCTCGCCCCCGCCCCGGCGGTGGCACCGCCGGCCGTGGCCGCGCCGGCCGCCGTGCCCGCCGCCGTGCCCGCGCCCGCCGGGGCCAGCCTCGCCGAGTTCCAGCAGGCCATCCTCACCGTGATCAGCGAGCGCACCGGCTACCCCGTCGACCTCATCGAACTCGACCTCGACCTCGAAGCCGACCTCTCCATCGACTCCATCAAACGCGCCGAAGTCGCCGGCGAGGTCGCCCAACGCCTCTCCCTCAGCGTCGAAGGCGACGAAAGCGAACTCGAAGACCTCGTCAAAGCCCGCACCGTCCGCGCCATGGTCACCTGGCTCGACCGGAAGATGAACGCCACCGTCACGGTGACGGTCGCCCCACCGGCCGCCGTGCCCGCCGCCCCGACGGCGAGCGTCGCCGCGCCGGCCGCCGCACCCGCCGTGTCGCCCGCACCGACCGGGGTCGGGGTGGGGATCGCGCCGAAGCGGCTGGTCGCCCGGGAGAGCGTCCAGCCCGGACAGCGCATCGACCCGGGCACGCTCGCCGGGATGCGGTTCCTGATCACCGGGGGCGGACCGGTCGGGGCGTACCTGGCGGAGCTGCTCGGCGCGCACGGCGCCGGCGGCCAGCTGGGGGTGCTCGACAGCGAGCAGGCCGACCAGGGCTTCGACGGGGTGCTGGTGCTCGACGGGCTGACCAACCTCGACGAGCCGCTGCTGCCCGCCGTGTTCCCGCTGTTGCAGCGGGCCCTGGCCGCCGGGCCGCGCTGGCTGCTCGCCGCCGGGGCGCAGGACGTCGCCGGCGCGGCTGACGGCATGCCCGGCCTGTTCCGCACGATCGCCCGCGAGTACCCGGGGCTGACCGCCCGGTTCGTGGCGGTGGACCCGGCGGCGACCCCGGAGCTGCTGGCCCGGCAACTGCTCGACGAGTTGCTCACCGCCGCCGACGCCCCGGTGGTCGCCCGGCGTGGCGACGACCGCTACGTCGCCGACCTGGTCCCGGTCGAGCTGGGCGCGCTGGCCGCCGGGGGTGCCGGACCGGCCGGCGACGGGGTGTCCGAGGCCGCCGCGATCGGGTTGGAACGCGACTCGGTGGTGGTGCTGATCGGAGGGGCGCGCGGCATCACCCCGTGGTTCGCCCGGGCGCTCGCCTCGGCCAGCGGCTGCCGCATCGAGCTGGTCGGCCGTACCCCGTTGCCGTCCGGCCCGGAGGACCCGGAGCTGGCCGCCGCCACCGACCGGACCGCGCTGGTCGGTGTGCTGGCCCGGCGGGGCCTGTCCTCGCCGGCCGAGATCTCCCGCACCGCGCAGGCCGTCCTGGCCGCCCGGGAGGTGACCGCGACGATCGCCGAGCTGACCGAGCTGGGCGGGGAGGTCCGCTACCACGCCCTGGACGTCCGGGACGCGGCGGCGACCCGGGGGCTGCTGGCCGCGATCCACGCCGAGTACGGCCGCCTCGACGGGGTCGTCTACGCCGCCGGGATCATCGAGGACAAGCTGATCGCCGAGAAGGACCCGGCGTCGTTCACCCGGGTCTTCGACACCAAGGTCGACGGGGCCCGGGGGCTGCTGGCCGGTCTCGACGCGCTGCCCGGCGCGCCGCGGTTCCTGGTCTTCTTCGGCAGCATCGCCGCCGCCTACGGCAACCGGGGGCAGGCCGACTACGCGGCGGCCAACGACGCCCTGGACGCCATCGGCACCCGGTACGCGGCCCGGACCGGGGTGCGCACCGTGACCGTCCACTGGGGCCCGTGGGCGCCCGGCGTCGGCCACGGCGGCATGGTCACCGCCGAGCTGAGCCGGGAGTACGCCCGGCGCGGCATCGGCCTGATCGACCCGGAGGAGGGCGCGCTGGCCCTGCTGCGCGAGTTGGCCTGGGCCGACGCGTCGGTCACCTCGGTCGTCTACACCGCCTCCGGGTGGTGAGGGCGTCGATGTGCCGTCCCGCCCCCACCCGCCCCACCCGTCGGAGGAACCGATGAACAACGGTGCCGCTGCGCCCGGCCAGATCGCGATCGTGGGGATGGCCGCCCTGATGCCCTCCGCCGGTGACCTGGAGAGCTACTGGCGCAACCTGATCGGCGGGGTCGACGCGATCACCGACGTCCCCACGCACCGCTGGGACGAGGAGTTCTACGACCCGGAGCAGTCCCACCGGGCCGACCGGATGTACTGCCGGCGCGGCGGGTTCGTCGACGAGTTCGCCACCTTCGAGCCGCTGCGGTTCGGGGTGATGCCCGCCTCGGTGGGCGACATCGAGCCGGACCAGCTGATCACGCTGGAGGTGGCCGCCGCGGCGATCGACGACGCGGGCGGCGGCGACCGGCTCCCGGCGCGCGACCGGATCGGCGTCATCCTCGGCCGGGGCGGCATCCTCAGCCCCGCCCAGGCCCGCTACGCCCAGCGGGTACGGATGTCCAGCCAGGTGGTCAGCATCCTGCGGGAGCTGATCCCCGACGTCGACCCGGCCCGGCTGGAGCTGCTGCGCAAGAAGTTCGACGAGCGGCTCGGTCCGTACCAGCCGGAGGGGACGATCGGTCTGGTGCCGAACCTGGCCGCCTCCCGGGTGGCCAACCGGCTCGACCTGCGCGGCCCGGCGTACACCATCGACGCCGCCTGCGCCTCCTCGCTGATCGCCGTGGACCAGGGCATCACCGAACTGCTCAACGGCCGGTTGGACGCGGTGCTCGCCGGTGGCGTGCACCACGTGCACGACATCAGCTTCTGGTCGGTGTTCAACCAGCTCCGGGCACTGTCGCGGCGGGGCGAGATCCGACCGTTCGACGCCGCCGCCGACGGGCTGCTGATCGGCGAGGGCACCGGCGTGGTGGTGCTCAAGCGGTACGCCGACGCGGTGCGCGACGGCGACCGGGTGTACGCGGTGATCCGGGGCAGCGGGGTGTCCAGCGACGGCAAGTCGGCGAGCATGTTCAACCCGGCGGTCTCCGGGCAGGTGCTGGCGATCCGCCGGGCCTGGGAGTCCGCCGGGCTCGACCCGACCGCCCCGGACGCGTTGGGGCTGCTGGAGGCACACGGCACCGGCACCCCGACCGGGGACGCCGCCGAGCTGACCACGGTCGCGCAGGTGTTCGGCCCGTACACCGGTGGGCCGCGCCCGGTGATCGGCTCGGTGAAGTCGATGATCGGGCACACCATGCCGGCCGCCGGGGTGGCCGGCCTGATCAAGGCGGCGCTCGCGGTGCACCGGGGGGTCCTCCCGCCCACCCTGCACTGCGAGACACCGCGCAAGGAGATGGCGGCGACCCGGTTCGCGCCGATCGACACCGCCCGGCCCTGGGAGAGCGACGGCCCGCGCCGGGCCGGGGTCAACGCGTTCGGGTTCGGCGGGATCAACGCCCACCTGATCATCGAGCAGGCCCCGGTGTCGGTGGGTGAGCCGGTGGTGGGGCTGACCGCACCGGCCGCCGGCCGGGCCGTGGTCGACGAGCCGGACCAGGTGCTCTGGCTGGCCGCACCGGACCCGGCCGGGCTCGCCGACCTGCTGGACCGCGACGACCAGGAGGTACGCCGGATCGGCGTCGAACTGGCCGCCCGTTGCGGCGGGGACGCCCCGCCGCAGACCCGGCTGGGCATCGTCAACCCGACGGACAAGCTGCTCGCGGTGGCCCGCAAGACGGTGGCCCGGGGGCAGGCGTGGCGGGGCGGGCGGGACATCTGGTTCAGTCCCCGGCCGCTGCTCGGCGCGGGGGCGGGCAGGCTCGCCTTCGTCTTCCCCGGCCTGGAGGCGGAGTTCGCCCCCCGGACCGCCGACCTGGCCGCCCACTTCGGCCTGCCGGACCGCGAGTGGTCCGCCGCCGACCTGGGCCGGCACGGCGCCGGCCTGATCGAGGTGGGCAAGCTGCTCGACACCGCGCTGGCCCGGATCGGGGTACGACCCGACGCGGTCGCCGGGCACAGCATCGGCGAGTGGACCGCCGCCGCGGTCAGCGGCCAGATCAGCACCGCCGCAGTGGACGAGTTCCTCGACCTGTTCAACGCCGACTCGGTGGAGGTCTCCGGGTACGTCTTCGCGGCCGTCGGGGCCGGCGCGGACCGGGTCGCCCCGCTGCTCGGCGACTATCCGGGAGTGGTCCTGTCGCACGACAACGCCCCGGCGCAGTCGGTGGTCAACGGCCCGGAGCCGCAGGTCGACCGGCTCGTCGAGGCGCTGCGTACCCGCAACGTCCTGTGCCAGAAGCTGCCGTTCCGGTCGGCGTTCCACACCCCCGCCTTCGCCGACGGGCTCACCTCGATCGGTGCCGCCCTGGGCCGCTGGGAGGTGCACCCGACGCGGATGCCGGTGTGGTCGGCGACCCTGCACGCGCCGTTCCCCGCCGACGAGGAGGAGGTCAACCGGATCTTCGTCCGGCACATGATGGAGCCGGTCTGGTTCCGGCAGACCGTCGAGGCCATGTACGCCGCCGGGTTCCGGGTGTTCCTCCAGGTCGGCGCGGGGCAGCTCGCCTCGCTGATCGGCGACAACCTGCGCGGGCGCGAGCACCTGGCGATGCCGGTGAACACCGCGCACCGCAGCGGGTTGAACCAGTTGCGCCGGGTCGCCACCGCCCTGTGGGTGGAGGGGGCGGCACCGGACCTGGGCGCGCTGTCCGCGCGGGGCACCGCAGCGCTGGCGGCCACGACCGGTCGTACCCCGGCCGTGGCTGGTACGGACGGCCCGGCGAAGGCCGCGCGACGCGGGCCCCGGGTGAAGCTCGACCTCGGTGGGCCGCTGGTCCGTCTCGGCGCGGACGCCGCCGGCCTGCTCGGGGTCACCGTGTCCGACGGGTCGGTGGCCACGCCCGTCGCCGGTGACGGCGTCGCCCGGCCGGTCGCCGCCGGGGCCGGCCCGACCCCGGTCGCGGCAGCGCCGCCGGTGACCCGGCCGGCGGCCGTGCCGACGCCCGCCGCCCCGCCGACCGCCGTGCCGACGGCGACCGCCGCACCGGCCGCCTCGCCGGTGCCGGCGGCGCGGGCGGCCGGGCAACCCGGGGTGGCGCAGCCCGCCGCCGCACCGTCAGGTGGCCCGGCGGCCGCGCTGGACGCGCTGCACCGGCTCGCCGGCGGCTCCAGCGCGGCGGCCGAACTCGCCGCCCTGCTGAAGGAGAACACCCGGGGCACGGGCACGGCGCGGGCGGCCACCGTCGGCAACGGCACCGCGACCCCGACCCGGCCCGCCGCGCCACTGGCGAGGCCGCCCGTCACCCAGGCGGCGACGCCGCCCGCGACGGCCCGCCCGACCGGCGCGGCCGGTACGGAGGTCGGCCGGATCACCAGGCGGATCTCCCTGGACACCATGCCGTACCTGCTGGACCACTGCTTCTTCGTGCAGCCCGACGACTGGCCGGACCCGGAGGACAGGTGGCCTGTGGTGCCGGCGACCGCGCTCGTCGCGCACATGATGGAGGCGGTGGAGCAGCTCGTGCCCGGCGTCCCGGTGGTGGCGGTGCATGACGCGAAGTTCAACAGGTGGCTGATCGCCGAACCGGCCACCGACGTGGAGATCGTGGTCCGCACCGCCGGCCCGAACCGGTACGCGGTCGCCTTCGCCGGGTACGCCCGCGCGACGATCGAGGTCGGCACGGCCTACCCGACGCCGCCGCCGGTCTGGACCCACGACCCGGCCACCGAACGCCCGCCGACCCTCGGCGCCGCCGAGATGTACGCGGAGCGGCTGATGTTCCACGGCCCGCAGTTCCAGGGCGTGACCGAGGTGCACGCGCTCGGCGACATGCACGTACGCGGCGTCGTCACCGCGCCGGTGCCGCCGGGGGCGCTGCTGGACAACGCCCTCCAGCTCATCGGCAACTGGCTGATCACCACCCAGCCGTTCCGCACGGTCGCGTTGCCGGTGGGGCTCGGTCAGGTGCGGTTCTACGGCCCGCCGCCGCCGGCCGGCCGGGCGTTCGAGTGCGTCGCCCGGGTCCGCGCCATCGACGACGGGAAACTCGTCGCCGACACCCAGCTCAGCTACCAGGGGCGGGTGTGGTCGGAGATCGAGGGCGCGGTGGACCGCCGGTTCGACAGCCACCCGCAGGCCCGGGTGGCGGAGCGGTTCCCCGAGCGGCATCCGATGTCGCTGTTGCAGCCCGAGGGCTGGACGATGGCGTTCGACTGCTGGACCGACCTGGTCACCCGGGGCATGGCCGCCCGGGGCATCCTCGGCGGGGCCGCCTACGCCGACTACGAGCGGCAGCCGGCCAAGACCCGCAAGCAGTGGATGCTCGGCCGGATCGCCGCCAAGGACGCGGTACGGGCCCGGCTGTGGGAGGACGGCCACACCGACATCTACCCGATCGAGCTGACCGTCGGCAACGACCCGGACGGCCGGCCGTGGGTACGCGGACGGCCCGGCCGGGGTCTCGGCGACTGCGACGTCTCCCTGGCGCACTGCGCGGAGATCGGGGTGGCGATCGCCCGGCGGCGGGCGTCCGACGCGCCGGCCGGCGGCCCCGGGGTGGGCATCGACGTCGCGGAGGTCACCGACCACCCGGAGAGCACCCTCACGTTCGCCCTCACCCCTGCCGAGCTGACCCTGCTGGCCTCGCTGGCCGGCGGGAACGTCGAGGCCCGACGGTTGTGGTTCACCCGGTTCTGGGCCGCCAAGGAGGCGGTCGCCAAGGCCGAGGGCACCGGACTGGACGGCTCGCCGCGCCGGTTCCGGGTCTACTCGGCCACCGACTCGGGGCTGACCGTCGAGATCGGCGGTCGGGCGTACCGGGTCGGCCACCGGGACGTCGCCAACCCCGAGGACCTGCCGCCCCGCCGGTACGTCGTCGCCTGGACCTGGGGGCCGGAGCCGACGCCCGCCACCCCGCCCGGGGTGTCCCGGCCGTGAGCCGGCACCCGGCACGCAGCACCGCCCAACCCATCCGATCAGCAGAAGGAGCAACGCCCATGCCCTCGGCCCAGGACACCATCCTCGCCGACCTCACCGAGATGATCGACGCCGTGCTGGGCGACTTCGCGGACGACCAGGTGGTCACCATGGACACCACGTTCTCCGAGGACCTGGGCATGGAGAGCATCGACGTGGTCGCGCTCGCCGGCCGGCTCCAGTCCCGCTACGGCGACACGGTGAACTTCGCCCACTTCGTCGCCAAGCTCGACCTGGAGACCGTCCGGGAGCTGAAGGTCGGGCAGCTCGTCACGCACATCGCCGAGTCGTTGGCGCAGGCCGACGAGGTCGGGGCGGGCAGCCGGTGACCATGGTCCGGGCGAACGGGATCACCCTGCACACGCAGCGGCTCGATCCCCCCGGTCCGGCCGCCGACGGCCGGGCCGGGCCGACGCCGACCGCCGTGCTGATCCACGGGATGGCGTCGGACACCATGGCGAGCTGGTACTTCACCCTGGCCGAGCCGTTGTCCCGGGCCGGTTTCCCGACCGTCCTGTACGACCTGCGCGGACACGGGCGCAGCGAACGTCCCGCCACCGGGTACGCCCTGGACGACTTCGTCGACGACCTGGCGGGGCTGCTGGCCGCCCTGGACGTCACCGGCCCGCTGCTGTTGCTGGGCAACTCGTTCGGCGGCACCATCGCCTTCGGGTACGCCGCCCGGCACCCGGAGCGGGTGGCCGGCATCGTGACGGTCGAGTCGGCGCCGCCGATCCCGGAGTGGATGCGGCGGGTCCGCGAGCGGCTCGCCCGCGTCGCCGCCCGGCTCCCCCGCGACGGGGCGGTCACCGAGATCGGGGTACGGCGGGGGCGGGTCGCCGCACAACGGGCCGCCGAGACGCACCGGATGCTCTCCGACACCACGCTGGAGCAGGAGCTGCCGGCGAGCCCGCTGCCGCCCGCCGGGTCGTTGGCCACGATCGGCTGCCCGGTGCTCTGCCTCTACGGCGGTGACTCGGCGGTCGTGGAGTTGGCCCCGGCGGTCCGCGCCCTGCTGCCGCAGACCCGGGTCGAGGTGCTGCCCGACCAGCGGCACACGGTGCTGATCGACCGCCCGGAGGAGGTCCGCCGACTGGTCTTCGCCTGGCTCGCCGAGGACTGCTCGCTCGACGTGGCCCAATCCACCACCGCATGACGACGCGACACCCAGGAGGTCTTCCGATGGACGCCCCGATCACCGGCCGGTCGATCATCATCAGCAACGGTCGGTGCGGCTCCACGCTGCTGTCCGACCTGATCCACGAGGAGCCGGACACCCTGTCGGCCCAGGAGTTCTTCATGTCGGTCGCGCCGTGGGCCCGCAGCGCCGAGGTGCTCACCGGTGCCGAGTACTGGGCGGTGCTGGCCAGCCCCAAGGCGGAGCTGGCCACCCTGTTCCGGATCGGCCTGCCGCCGAAGGAGGTCCGCTACCCGGCCACCGGCCGGTGGGCCGACCGGCTCACCGAGCTGCCGCGCATCCTGGCGATCACCCTGTCCAAGCTGACCGCCGACCCGGACGCGCTGTTCGACCAGCTCGCCGGGCGGGTGCCGCAGTTCCGTACCCAGACGGTGGCGCAGCACCACCACGACTTCCTGGACCTGCTCGCCGTGCTGACCGGCAAGACCCGGTGGGTGGAACGCTCCGGCGGCTCCAGCCACGTGGCGCCGTACCTGCTGCGGGGCTTCCCGGACTGCAGGGTCGTCTACCTGACCCGCAACTGGGAGGACACCGCACGGTCGATGAGCCGGCACTCGTCGTTCCAGCTCATCCAGTTGCGGGTGGAGTTCCTCGGCCGGTGCGGGCTGGACCCGTTCCGGGTCGGCGCGGACCAGGCGGTGCCGGAGGACCTCCAGCCGTACCTGCCGGACCGGCTGACCGCCGACGCGCTGCGCGAGCGGGGTCAGGACCTGCGCCGCTACCTCGGGTTGTGCGCCTTCATGAGCAGCCAGGCCGACCAGGCGCTACGCGACGTGCCCCCGGAGCACCTGCTGCGGATGTCCTACGAGGATCTGGTCGCCGACCCGGTGGCCGAGCTGACCGGCCTGGGCCGGTTCCTGGACTTCCCCGACCCGTCCGGGTGGGCCGAGCGGATGGCGTCGCGGGTCGTCGCCCCGGCTGCCCGAAAGTTGCCGGCCGCCGTCTGAGCGGCCCCTGTGTGTCCCTGCCCGCCCCGGTTCCGGTCCGCCGGACCCGGGGGCGGGTGTCCGCCTTCCTTCGAAAGAGAGACTGTTGGTGAATGCACTCCGGTTCTCCGCACGGCGGTTGTCGACCGCCGTCGCCGTACTCGGGCTCGGGTCGGTGTTGGCGGTACCCTCGGCGGCGCTCGGTGCGCCACTCGACGCCGCCGACACCGGCGGCGCGGCCAGCGCGGCCGGCGCGCAGCAGAGCAGCCCGCAGCTGCTCGCCAAGGCCCAGCCGGACGAGTGTTTCGCCGGGATCGGGCTGCCGTACCCGGCCGGGCCGCCGTGCGCCGAGGGCAAGGCCAAGGTCAACCAGGCGTACCTGTGGGGGATGACCCGGGCCGGCAAGATGCTGTGGTTCGGCACCGGAGCGAACGTCAACTGCCTGACCAGCGGACGAGCCCTGCGCAACACCACGCCGACGGTCAACGACGACTGGGTCTGCGAGTACGGCGAGAGCCAGGTCGCCAAGCGCAACCCGCAGTTGCCGGCCATCCTCGGTGACCACCGGCAACCGCGCCTCTACACCTACGACACCCGCGCCAACAAGCTGACCGAGAAGACCGACCTGGTGAAGGCGGCCTCCACCGAGGACGCGAACCGGTTGCAGACCACCGCGGGCATCCGGGCGGCCGGCAACTTCAACGGGGTGGCCCTGCTGGGCGGCCCGGCGCTGGGCACCAGCGTCAACCTGTTCGCGTTCGACACCGACACCGGCGCGTTCCTCGGTTCCCGCAACTTCCCGATGTACGGCAACATCCGGCACTTCACAGTGGCCGGTGACGCCCTGTACGCCGGGGTGGGCGTCGGCGCGAACGGGGGCGAGCGCGGCAACGTGCTGCGCTGGACGGGCAGCAAGTCCGACCCGTTCGCGTTCACGGTGGTGGCGAACCTGCCGGCGCAGGCCGCCGACCTCACCGTCCACCAGGGGCGGCTGTTCGTCACCACCTGGCCGGGCTCGGACGCCGAGCTGGCCGGCCCGACCGCCGGTGCCGCCGCCCCGCCGCCGAGCATCGCGGCGGTCTGGATGAGCCCGCCGCTCGCGTCGGGCGCCCCGGGGCTGAACCCGGAGGACGCCGACGGCTGGCAGCAGGTGTGGAACGTGTCGGAGTACGAGCCGGACCCGGTGGTGGCCCGCGCGTACGCCCTGGGCGGTCTGGCGTCCTACGGCGGTTTCCTCTACTGGGGCACGATGCACGTGCCGATGAAGGCGACCACTGTGCACATGGCGACCTACCCGCCGGCGAACGAGGCGGCGGCGCAGGCCACCATCCAGAACACCCAGCGGTCGATCAGCATCTACCGGGGCCGCAACTTCGGCTCCCACTTCGAGAAGGTCGACCTGCTGTACGGCGCGACGGAGCTGCCCGCGTACGACCCGGCGGCCAACAACGGGGCCGGGGCGTGGGCGTTGCAGTCGACGCACCAGACGCCGAAGTTCGGGCCGCCGGGGTTCGGCAACCCGTACAACAACTACACCTGGAAGATGGTGGTGGCCGGCGGGAAGTTGTACGTCGGCACGATGGACTGGAGCTACCTGGCCAAGGAGCTGGGCAAGGAGACCGCCGCGGAGCTGGGCCTGTCGCCGACGCTGGCCGACGACCTGGCCCGCGCGCCGATGGACGCGGCCGGGATGCGTTCCAGCGCCCTGCCGACGCCGGTCTACGGCGGTGACCTGTACGCCTTCTCGTCACCGACGAAGGCGGCGACGACGGTGAACAACACCGGGTTGGGCAACTACCTGAACTACGGCATCCGCAACATGGTCGCCGACGGCCCGACCCTCTACCTGGGCATGGCGAACCCGATGAACCTGCGGGCCGACCCGACCGACAGCGTCCCCGAGGGTGGTTGGGAGCTGATCCGGCTGCGGGGCTACTGAGCGGCGGGGACGTCGGCCCGGCGGCAGCGTCGTCGCCGGGCCGACGGCCTCCACCCCGGCCGGCTCCGGCGCGGGCGCAGCCGGATGCCCCTTGCCGAATCCTGGCGCGTCCCTGACATTGCTCGAACATTCCCGGGCGAAAGTATTGATATGATGCCTTTTACTGTTTTTCGCCCTGAAGGCGGGTCGAACCGTACCAGCCGGTCCACGGCCCGGCTCGCGGGAACGCTCGCGCTGCTGCTCGCCCTGACCGCCCCGGCCGGGTGCAGTCCCCGCCGCGACCAGGCCGACTCCCCCACCGGCCCGGCGTCCGGCGCACCCTCCGGCGCGGCGCGGCCGGCGGCGGACACGCCCGTCGGCAGCTCCACGCACACCCTCACCGTGGACGGGCGGGAACGCAGCTACCGGCTCTACCGGCCGGCCTCGGCCGACCTGAGCAAACCGGTCCCGCTGGTGGTGATGCTGCACGGCGCAGCCGGCACCGGCGAGCAGGCCGAGCAGGCGTACGGCTGGACCGGCCAGGCCGACCGGGACGGGTTCCTGGTGCTCTTCCCGGACGGGCTGAACCGGGCCTGGGCCGTCGGTCCACAGTGCTGCGGGGCACCCGCCCGCGACGGCGTCGACGACGTCGCCTTCATCACCGAACTGGTCGCCACCGTCGGCCGGGAACTGCCTGTCGACCCGGCCCGCCGGTACGTCACCGGGATCTCCAACGGCGGGCTGCTGGCGTACAAGCTGGTCTGCGACACCACGATCTTCGCCGCGATCGGGGCGGTGGCGAGCACGCTGACCGGGCGGTGCGCCGACCCGAAACCGGTGTCGGTGCTGCACATCCACGGCCAGCAGGACCAGACCATGCCGTACGGCGGCGGGCCCGGCCGGCGGGACAACGGCGGCACCGGACGCAACCCGGTGAAGATCGACGGCCCGCCCACCCCCGAGCTGGCCGCCCGGTGGCGCAGCGTCGACTCCTGCGGCGCGCCGAAGGTGACCACCGACGGGCCGGTCACCCGCGCGGCGGCGACCTGCGCCCAGGGCCGCGCCGTCGAACTGATCACCGTCGCCGACGCGGGACACCAGTGGCCCGGCGGCCGACCCAACCCGCCCCGGGCGGAGAAGCTGCTCGACCTCGATCCCCCCTCCACCGCACTGAACGCCACCGACACCATCTGGCGGTTCTTCGCCGCGCACCCCCAGCCCTCCGGCGGCTGACGGCACCGCCGCCGGCCCCGTCCGGCACCCGCACCCCTTCAGGACAGGAGTTGAGATGCCCAGCAGAGACGGGCCGGCCGTGGTCGAGGTCGACGACCTCGTCAAGCGCTACCCCCGCACCGACACCAACGCGGTCGACGGGCTGTCGTTCACCGTCGCGCCGGGCGAGATCTTCGGGCTGTTCGGGCCGAACGGGGCCGGCAAGTCCACCACCGTCGGCATCCTGACCACCCGGTTGCGAGCCACCGGGGGCCGGGCCGTCATCTGCGGGGTCGACGTGGGCCGGGACCCGGCCGCCGCCCGCGCCCACCTGGCCGTGGTGCCCCAGCACAACAATCTGGACCGCGCGCTGACCCCCCGGCAGAACCTCGTCTACCACGCCACCTACCACGGGGTACGGCGACGGGAGGCACAGGACCGCGCGGCGGAGCTGCTGGACCGGTTCGGCCTCACCGAGCGGGCCGACCGGCGGATCGAGGCGTACTCGGGCGGCATGGCGCAGCGGTTGATGATCGCCCGGGCGCTGACCCACGAGCCGGCGGTGCTCTTCCTCGACGAGCCGACCAACGCCCTCGACCCGCAGACCCGGCTGCTGATCTGGGGGCAGCTGCGGCAACTGCGGGAGCGGGGGGTGGCGATCGTGCTGACCACCCACGCGATGAACGAGGCGGCCCGGGTGGTCGACCGGGTCGGCATCGTCGACCACGGCCGGCTGCTCACCCTGGACACCCCGACCAACCTGGTCCGGGGCCTCGCCGGGGACGCGCTGCTCGACCTCACGGTCACCCCGGCCGGCGGGGACGACCCGGACGCGCTCTGCGCCGCCCTGGGCGAGCTGCCCGGCGTACGCAAGGCGGAGCGGGTGGCGACGCCGACCGTGCCGGCCGGTGGACGGCCGGGCGGCGGCGGGGCCGGGCTGGCCGGGGTCGGGGCGGGCGGCGCCGGGATGCTGGCCGCGCTCGCCGCCGGTGGCGGTGGGCGGCCCGACGCCGGCCGGCTGGCCACCCTGGCCGGGGCGGGCCTGCTCGGGCGCGGCGGCGGGGCGGCCGGCAACGGCGGACGCGGCCGGCTGCGCATCCGCCTGCACCTGGCCGGCGATCCCGCGACGCTGCTCGGCCCGGCGGTGACCGTGCTCGCCGCCCGGTCGGCGGCGGTCAACGCGGTCGACGTCGGCGAACCCAGCCTGGAGGACGTCTTCATCGAACTCACCGGAAGGCAACCGCGGTGACCGCTCTCGACACCCCGACCCCGCTACGCGCGACGGCCACGCCACGCCCCCGCCCCGGGACCGGGCGGGTGTTCGCCGCGGTGCTGCGCCGCGACCTGATGGTCACCGGCCGGGAACTCTGGGTCATCCTGGTCCAGGTCGGGCTGACGCCGCTGTTCATGCTGTTCGTCTTCAACACCGTGCTGGGCAGTCAGGGCCTCGTCGGGCGCGGCTTCGCCGACGTGTTCCTGCCCGGCATCATCGCCCTGGCCGCCCTCACCACCGCGTTGCAGAGCGTGGCCCTGCCGCTGGTGAAGGAGTTCGGCTTCACCATGGAGATCGAGGACCGGTTGATGGCGCCGCTGCCGACCGGGTACGTCGCGGTCGGCAAGCTGGTGATCGCCACCATCCGGGGGCTGCTCGCGGCCGTGCTGATCTATCCGCTCGGCGCGCTGATGGTCGGTTCCGCGCCGTGGCGGCCGGCGGGGCTGCCGCTGGCGTTCGTGGTGGCGCTGCTCGGGGCGTGGATCGGCGGGGCGATCGGGATGAGCCTGGCCACCACCCTGCCGGTGCAGCGGATCAACGTGACCTTCTCGGTGATCCTCACCCCGATCATCTGGACCGGCTGCATCCACTACCCGTGGCCCCGGCTGTCGTCGGTGCCCTGGTACCAGGTGGTCACCGCGCTCAACCCGATGACGTACGTCTCGGAGGGGGTGCGCGGGGCGTTGCTGCCCGGCGTGCCGCACCTGCCGGCGTGGGTGTGCCTGACCGTGCTGACCGGGGTGGCCGTCGTCCTGACCTGGGTCAGCGTCCGCTGCTTCACGCGCCGGGCGATCCAGTGACCACCCGCACCCGCACCGCCCGCGTACCCGACAGGTCGAGGAGTTGCCATGGTTGACCCCACCATCGCCGAATCCGACGTGGCGCTCGCCCGCCGGCTCGCCGCCCACGCCGGTGAGCTGCTGCTACGGGTACGCGCCGACCACGGACACGCCGATCCCGCCGCGCTGAAGGCCGCCGGCGACCGGGCCGCCCACGACTTCCTCCGGGCCGAGCTGGCCCGGTGCCGGCCGGCCGACGCGGTGCTCTCCGAGGAGGACGAGGGTTCCCGGCTGGTGGACACCGGCGACGGGGTGTCCCGGCGGACCGCCGACCGGGTGTGGATCGTCGACCCGTTGGACGGCACCCGGGAGTTCTCCGAGCAGGGCCGCGCCGACTGGGCGGTGCACGTGGCGCTCTGGGCGCGTGACGCGGCGACCCCGCACGGGCTGGTCGCCGGTGCCGTAGGGTTGCCGGCGCAGGGCCGGGTGCTGACCACCGACGACCCCACCGCCCCGCCGGCCGCACCGTCCCCGCCCGACGGGGTGATCCGGCTGGCGGCCAGCCGCAGCCGTCCTCCCGCCTTCCTGGCCGCACTGGCCGACGAGGTCGGCGCGGAGCTGGTGCCGATGGGTTCGGCGGGGGCGAAGATCGCGGCGGTGGTGACAGGTGACGTGGACGGCTACGTCCACGCGGGCGGCCAGTACGAGTGGGACTCCGCCGCGCCGGTGGCGGTGGCCACCGCCGCCGGGTTCCACGCCTCCCGCATCGACGGTTCCGCGCTGACCTACAACGAGGCGGACCCCCGGCTGCCGGACCTGCTGGTCTGTCGCGGCGAGCTGGCCGTGCCGCTGCTCGCCGCGCTGCGGCGGCAACTGGCCGGCACGGCGGTCGCCCCCGGTTCCCCCGTCCCCCACCCCGGAAAGGACCCGCGATGAGCAGCGGATCGGCTGCGTACCAGGTCTCCCAGCTCGACGAGTTGGAGGCGGAGAGCATCTTCGTGATGCGTGAGGTGGTCGCCGAGATGGAGCGGCCGGTGCTGCTCTTCTCCGGTGGCAAGGACTCGATCGTGATGTTGCGGCTGGCGCAGAAGGCGTTCGCCCCGGCCAACATCCCGTTCCCGGTGATGCACGTGGACACCGGGCACAACTTCCCGGAGGTGCTCGACTACCGCGACCAGCGGGTGACCGAGCTGAACCTGCACCTGATCGTGGCGAGCGTGCCGGAGGCGCTGACCCGGGGCCTGGTCCGTGAGTCGGGTGACGGGATGCGGAACCGGATTCAGACGCCTGTGTTGTTGGACGCGGTGGAGAAGCACCGGTTCGATGCGTTGTTCGGTGGGGCGCGGCGGGACGAGGAGAAGGCGCGGGCGAAGGAGCGGGTGTTCTCGTTCCGGGACGAGTTCGGGCAGTGGGATCCGAAGAACCAGCGGCCGGAGTTGTGGTCGTTGTACAACGGTCGGCATCATCCGGGTGAGTCGATCCGGGTGTTTCCGTTGTCGAACTGGACCGAGTTGGACATCTGGCATTACATCGCCCGGGAGCGGGTGCCGTTGCCGTCGATCTACTACGCGCACGACCGGGAGGTCGTCGAACGCGACGGCATGCTCTACGCCGTCAACGAGTTCTTCACTCCCCGCGCGGGCGAGGAACCCTTCACCGCTCGGGTGCGGTACCGCACCGTCGGCGACGCGTCGTGCACCGCCGCCGTCCGCTCGGACGCGGACACGGTGGAGAAGGTGATCGACGAGGTCGCCGCGACCCGGATCACCGAGCGGGGCGCCACCCGGGGCGACGACCGGGTCAGCGAGGCCGCCATGGAGGACCGCAAGCGGGAGGGCTATTTCTGATGAGCACCGAGATGCTGGCACCGGCCGGTTCCCCCGCCGAGGCCCGACCGATGGACCTGCTGCGGTTCGCCACGGCGGGGAGTGTGGACGACGGTAAGTCGACGCTGATCGGTCGGTTGCTGTACGACACGAAGTCGTTGTTCACCGACCAGTTGGCGGCGGTGGAGGCGGTCAGCGCGGCCCGGGGTGACGAGTACACCAATCTGGCGTTGCTCACCGACGGTCTGCGGGCCGAGCGGGAGCAGGGCATCACGATCGACGTGGCGTACCGGTACTTCGCCACGCCCCGGCGCAAGTTCATCATCGCCGACACCCCCGGGCACACCCAGTACACCCGCAACATGGTCACCGGCGCGTCCACCGCCGACCTCACCCTGGTCCTGGTGGACGCCCGTAAGGGGTTGGTGGAGCAGTCGCGGCGGCACGCGTTCCTGTGCTCGCTGTTGCGGGTGCCGCACCTGGTGCTGTGCGTCAACAAGATGGACCTGGTCGACTTCTCCCAGGAGGTCTTCGAACGCATCGCCGACGAGTTCACCGCCTTCGCGGCGAAACTCGACGTGCCCGACCTCGCGGTGATCCCGGTGTCGGCGCTCCAGGGCGACAACATCGCCGCCCGGTCGGAGAACATGCCGTGGTACGAGGGTCCGTCGTTGCTGCACCATCTGGAGCACGTGCACATCGCCTCGGACCGCAACCTGGTCGACGTCCGGTTCCCGGTGCAGTACGTGATCCGCCCGCAGTCCACCACGGTCACCGACTACCGGGGCTACGCTGGTCAGGTCGCCTCCGGGGTGCTCAAGCCCGGCGACGAGGTGATGGTCCTGCCCTCGGGGTTCACCAGCCGCATCGCCGCCATCGACACCGCCGACGGCCCGGTCGACGAGGCATTCCCCCCGATGTCGGTCACCGTCCGCCTCGACGACGAAATCGACGTCTCCCGGGGCGACATGATCTGCCGGCCGAACAACGCCCCCACGGTCGCCCAGGACATCGAGGCGATGGTCTGCTGGATGGACGAGACCCGCCCGCTGGAGATCGGCGGCCGGTACGTCGTCAAGCACACCACCCGTTCGGCGCGCGCCATCGTCCGTGAGCTGCACTACCGGCTCGACGTCAACACGCTGCACCGGGACGAGACCAGCACCGCGCTGGCGCTCAACGAGATCGGCCGGATCAGGCTGCGCACCACCGTGCCGTTGCTGGTGGACGACTACCACCGCAACCGCACCACAGGCGGTTTCGTCATCATCGACGAGACCACCAACCGCACCGTGGGGGCGGGGATGATCATCCAGCGGGACTGACCCCACGCTTCGCTTCGGCCGGCCCGGCACCCTCCCCCGCCGGGCCGGCCGAGCCCCTGGTACGTCACCCCCGGTCGGCGCTCGGCGGGCCGAACCAGCGGGCGAGCGCGGCGGTCAACCCGTCGGCGTCCGGCCCGTCCGTCGGGGACTGCCAGGCCACATAGCAGTCCGGGCGCAGCAGCAGCGCGGTCGACATGGCGTCACCGGGCGGATCGGCAGCCACGCCGCCCGACGTGAACCGTCCGGTGAGCACGTCGACCCGGTCCCGCCACGGCCCGGCCGCTCCGGCGTGGACGCCGGTGGGGTCGAGCAGCAGCGGGCGGGCGGTCCGGGTCAGCTCGGCCAGCCGGACCGGGCCGGTGTCGGTGTGCCACACCAGGTCGGGTGCGAAGCATCCGACCAGCGGCCCGTCCGCGGCGCCCATCGGATAGCGGACGTCCGCCCCGGCCATCAGGGCGGCGACGTGGGCCGCGTTCTCCGGCCGGTCGAGCAGTTCACCGAGGAGCACCCGCAGCGCGGTGACCTCGCTGCCGGGGGCGATCAGCGCCGACTGGGCCTGGGTGGACATGGTGACCCGCTGCGCGACCGGGCGGCGTTCCGCCTCGTACGAGTCCAGCAGCCCGTCCGGGGCCCGGCCGCGCACCTGGGCGGCCAGCTTCCAGCCGAGGTTAACCGCGTCCTGGAGGCCGAGGTTGAGTCCGGGCCCGCCGATCGCGGAGTGGACGTGGGCGGCGTCGCCGAGCAGCAGCACCCGCCCGGCACGGTACCGTTCGGCGAGCCGGGTATTGCCCCCCACCAGGCGACGCAGCAGGTGCGGCCCGGGGCCGGCCGGCGGATCGATCGGCACGTCGACCCCGAGCACCCGGGCGACACTGGCCCGCATCTCGGCGAGGGTGAGTGGCCCGTCGACCTGCCTCGCCTCGGGCCACTCGATCGTGCCGAGGCCCGCCGGACGCCCGGCGAAGGGGGCCCACATGATCAGCCCGTGCGGGGTGCGGGTGTGCCGGAACGGCGCGACGGTGCCGTACCCGGGCACCACGAGGTCGCCGGTCGCCGCGTCGACCAGCTCCGGGGGCAGGCTGACCTGGGCGGTACGGGAGACGGTGCGGTCGGTGGACACGCCGGGGAAGCCGATCCCGGCCAGCCGGCGTACGACGCTGTGCCCGCCGTCCGCGCCGACCAGGTAGCGGCAGCGCAGGGTGGTGCCGTCGGCGAAGGCGACCTGCACGTCGTCCGCGCCCGGGGTCAGCCCGGTCACCTCGTGTCCCCGTCGGACCTGCACGCCCAGTTCGGCGACCCGCGCGGCGAGCACCCGTTCCAGATGCTTCTGCGGGGCCTGGAGCAGGTACAGCGGGTTGTCCGGCACCGCCCGCAGGTCCAGCGGCAGCGCCCCGAAGACGAAATCGGGCGACGGCTGGGGCGGACCCGGGTCGTCGACGAGGCGGTGGTGCAGGCCGCGCCGGTCGAGCAGCCGGACCACCTGACCGACCAGCCCGTTGGCGCGTTGCTCGGTGGTGGGGGCGGACAGCCGTTCGCAGACGACGGGCCGGACGCCGGCCAGGGCCAGTTCGGCGGCGAGCAGGAGGCCGTTGGGGCCGGCGCCGACGATGAGGACGTCGATCATCGCGGGATCCTTTCGAGGGCATGGTGGACCGCCGCCGGGGCGCGGCGGAGCACGGGCAGGACCGGGCACCCCGACGGGGCGCGGGTGGGCGCGGTGGATCGGGCTTCCGCGGTTCGGCGGGAACGGTCGGGGCAGCGCGGTGGGACCGGGCGGCGGTCGGGTCAGCGGGGTGTGGGGGGTGGCAGGCCGGCGGCGAGCCGGGTCAGTGCGTCGGGGAGCAGGTGTTCCATCGCCACGGGCGGATCGGCGCGCAGGTAGTGCCGGATCGCGGCGTTCACGGCGGCGTTCACGCTGGCCGCCACGAGGTGGGGATAGAGGTCGCGGTCGGGGTCGGTGCCGGTGCGTTCGGCGACGGCTGCGGCCAGGTCGGCCTCGGCGATCGCGCCCGCGCGCAGCATCTCCGCCTGTAACGCCGGTTCGGCCAGCATCACCGCGAGCCCGTCGACCCACTCGGCGTGTGCGCCCGGCGGCGACTGGGTGACCTCCGGGCCGGGGGCGAACCGGGTCAGCGTCGCCGCGATCAGCGCCGCCCAGAGGGGTTCGTCGGCCGGCCGTCGGCGCAGTGCCTCGGCGACCCGCCGGCTGCGGTCGAGGTGCCGGAAGGCGATCGCCTCGGCCTTGCTGGAGAAGTAGTTGTTGAACGTACGCGGGGAGACGCCCACGGCCTGGGCGATGTCCTCCACCAGGACGTTGTCGAAGCCCCGGGCGACGGTCAGCCGGATGGCCGCCCAGCTCAGCGCCGTGCGTGTCTCGACCTTCTTACGCTCCCGTAGCCCGCTCACCCACCCAGCATAGCCGAAAGTGCGCGCCACGCAATATTACGTGGCACGCACTTTTTGCTCCCGTGGCGCCCGGTCAGGCGGGCAGCGCCTGCCGGGAACGCCCCCGCCGGCGGAAGGCGTACCCGGTGAACAGGAGCAGGACCACCGCCGACGCGACGAATCCGCCGGTGAGCACCAGTCCGGAACGGTCCGCGCTGGTCGCGGCGGCGGCCGTCGACCCACCGAAGGAGACCGTGCCGGTCGCGGTGCGCTTGGTCCAGCCGCTGGCGAGGTCGAGCCGGGCGTTCCACGGCCCGTCGGGCAGCCTCGGGTCCAGCAGCACCCGCACGGTGGCGGTGCCGCCGAGGGCGAGCGTGTCGGCCTCGGCGCGGACCGGCCCCACCGACAGCCCACCCGGACCGTCGGTGAGACGTAGCTTGCCGGCGAGGTCCAGCGCCCGCCGCCCGGTGTTGCGCACCTCGGCGGTGACCACCGGCGCGCCGTCACCGTCCCGGTGACCGGCGAGCCCCGTCACCTCGAAGCCCGACGGGGGTTCACCGCCCGGCCCGACCGACAGGTACACCCGGATGCCGACCCGGCCGATGTTACGCACGTTCTGCCCGTCGACGGTGGACACCTCGGCCCAGATGACCGCGTACCGCTCCCCGGCGGAAGCCTTCTCCGGCACCGCGATGGTCACCGTGAGCACCGCCTCGTCGTCGGGCTCCAACTCCACCCCGTCGCGGTCGACGGTGATCCAGCTGCTCAGCTCGTCAGGCGTCCGGTCGGGCGCGAAGACGAAGCCGGTGCGGTCGACGTCGGCGGCGGCGGCGTAGACGGCGATCTTCCGCTCGATCTCCGAGACGTTCTCCACCACGATCCGCCGCTTGATGGTCGTCCCGGGATGGACGTGGTCGACGATGTACTTGTGCGCGCGGCTGTCGTCCCGCCGGTTCACCGGCGCATCGAGCAGCCGGATGCCGACCGCGGCGGCGGGGCCGCTGGAACTCGGGCTCGGCGTGGGGGACGGCGACGCGGCAGACGCCGGTGTCCCGGCGGTCACCAGGACGGCGACGGCCAGGACAACGGCACGGAGACGGTCAGGCCACCGAATGGGTGATCACCCCCGTGTAGAGGCCACCGACAGCCGCCGGCGGCAGGGTGATCCGGAGGCTGGGGTCCCAGGTGGCCGAGTTGTTACCGCTGCCGGAGGTCTTGGAGAAGGCTGTCCGGGGCAGGTTGAGCGTCACCGCGTCGGCCGGGGTGGGCTGCCCGGGCACGAAGGTGCCGGTGCCGGTGGTGGAGATCGCCGGCCCGGACCAGTACTCCACCAGGTTGGGCAGGATGGTCTCCTCACCCGAGCCCCCGCCGGTGGTGAACGCGGTGCTGGTGACCGACGCGGTCCAGGTCGCCGAGAGCGCCGCCCGGCTGTCGGTGACCGTGACGTTGCCGAGTGAGCCGGAGATGGTGGAGCCGGCGAAGGCCGCGCCCAGGTTCACCGAGGCCGGCACGGTGATGTCCAGGTTGGCGGTCGACACGGTGAAGGTGACGATGGTGTCGCCCGACGGGGCGGCGGCGGCGGGCGATGCTACGGCGAGCACCGCCGCCCCGGCGGCCAGGGCGAGCAATGGCTTCTTCATGCCCACCACGCTAAACACCGAAAAGGTCCAGAATTCGCATTCAGAGCGAATCACCCATTAGGCGACAGAGTGGGTGATGGTACCGGTATACACGCCGCCCACTGCCCCGGCGGGGATCGCCACGCGAAGGGTGGGCGCCCAACTCACACTGTTGCGCTGGTTGCCCGAGGTCTTGCTGAACGCGACCCGCGCCACGGTCAACGTCACCGCCTGCGCCGCGGTGGCCTGACCGGGCACCTTGGTGCCCCCACCGTTCTGCTTGGTCACCGGGCCCGACCAGTAGGAGACCTGGGTGGTGGCGATGGTCTTGCCCGCGCCACCCCCGGCGGTGACGAACGCCGTGGCGGACACGGTGGCCGTCCAGGTGTTCGGGTTGACCGACCGGGTGTCCCGCACGGTGACGGTGCCCAGCGAGCGGCTGAGGGTGGTCCCCGCCAGGCCTCCACCGAGGCTCGCCGTCGGGGGCACGGTGATGTCGAGCCCGACCACCAGCGCCATGACCTGCACACGGGGGACGGGTGCCGCGCCGGGCGGTGCGACACCACCCACGAGCAACAACGGACTGACCAGGGCTGCCAGGAGATGCACGGACGACACTATAGGGTGCTTTTGGGCGTTTCGTCCAATACGAAGTGGGGTTCACCCCTCACCCGTCCCTCACCGGCGCGGGCCCCGGCCGGTCGGCCGGGGCCCGCGCGACGGGGTCGGATCAGGAGAGGTCGAACCGGTCCAGCTCCATGACCTTCGTCCAGGCCGCCACGAAATCGGTCACGAACTTGACGCCCGCGTCCTGGCTGGCGTAGACCTCGGCGAGGGCGCGCAGCTGGGAGTTGGACCCGAAGATGAGGTCGACCGCGGTGGCGGTCCACTTCACCTCGTCGGTGGCCAGGTCCCGGATCTCGTAGACGTGCTCGTCGGACTCCGACGCCTTCCACCGGGTGCCCGGGGAGAGGAGGTTGGCGAAGAAGTCGTTGCTGAGCACACCCGGCCGGTCGGTCAGCACGCCGTGCGCCGTGCCGCCCACGTTGTTGCCGAGGGCCCGCAGGCCACCGACGAGGACGGTCATCTCCGGCGCGGTCAGGTTGAGCATGTACGCCCGGTCGACGAGCAGCACCTCCGGCTGGGTCTTCTCACCCGGGCGCAGGTAGTTGCGGAACCCGTCGGCGCGCGGCTCCAGCACGGCGAACGACTCGACGTCGGTCTGCTCCTGACTGGCGTCGGTGCGGCCCGGCCGGAACGGCACGGTCACCTCGACGCCCGCGGCACGGGCCGCCTGCTCGACGGCGGCCGAGCCGGCCAGCACGATCAGGTCCGCCAGCGAGATCTTCGCCCCACCGGCGGCGTTGAACTCGCGCTGGATCCCCTCCAGGGTCGCCAGCACCGTCGCGAGCTGCTCGGGCTGGTTGACCTCCCAGCTGCGCTGCGGTTCGAGCCGGATCCGCGCGCCGTTGGCGCCACCGCGCTTGTCGGTGTACCGGAAGCTCGCGGCGGACGCCCAGGCGGTGCTGACCAGCTGCGCGGTGCTCAGGCCGGAGTCGAGCACCTTCGCCTTGAGGGCGGCGACGTCGGTGTCGGACACCAGCTCGTGGTCGACGGCCGGCACCGGGTCCTGCCAGAGCTGCGGCTCGGCGACCCAGGGGCCGAGGAAACGGCTGACCGGGCCCATGTCGCGGTGCAGCAGCTTGTACCAGGCCTTGGCGAACGCCAGGGCGAACTCGTCGGGGTGCTCCAGGAAGCGCCGCGAGATCTTCTCGTACGCCGGGTCGACGCGCAGCGACAGGTCGGTGGTGAGCATCGTCGGCCGGTGCTTCTTGGCCGGGTCGTGGGCGTCCGGGATGATCGCCTCGGCGTCCTTGGCGACCCACTGCTTGGCCCCGCCGGGGCTGGTGGTCAGCTCCCACTCGTAGCCGAAGAGGATCTCGAAGAAGCGGTTGCTCCACTGCGTCGGCCGGTCGGTCCAGGTGACCTCCAGACCGCTGGTGATGGTGTCGCCGCCCTTGCCGCTGCCGTGGGTGCTCAGCCAGCCCAGGCCCTGCGCCTCCAGCGGGGCGCCCTCGGGCTCGGGGCCGACGTGGTCGTCGGCGACGCCCGCGCCGTGGGTCTTGCCGAAGGTGTGCCCGCCGGCGATCAGCGCGACGGTCTCCTCGTCGTTCATCGCCATCCGGCGGAAGGTCTCCCGGATGAAGTGCGCCGCCGCGAGCGGGTCGGCGTTGCCCCGGGGGCCCTCCGGGTTGACGTAGATGAGGCCCATCTCGGTCGCCCCGACACCGGCCGCCATCTCGGTCTCGGAGGCGTAGCGCTCGTCGCCGAGCCAGGTGTCCTCCGGGCCCCAGAAGATCTCCTCGGGCTCCCACACGTCCGGCCGGCCGAAGCCGAAGCCGAAGGTCTTGAAGCCCATCGACTCCAACGCCACGTTGCCGGCGAGCACCAGCAGGTCGGCCCAGGAGATCTGCTGGCCGTACTTCTGCTTGACCGGCCAGAGCAGCCGGCGGGCCTTGTCCAGGTTGGCATTGTCCGGCCAGCTGTTCAGCGGCGCGAACCGCTGTCCGCCGTCACCGGCGCCACCGCGACCGTCCTCGATCCGGTACGTGCCGGCGGCGTGCCAGCTCATCCGGATCATCAGGCCGCCGTAGTGGCCGAAGTCGGCCGGCCACCAGTCCTGCGAGGTGGTGAGCACCTCGGTGATGTCCCGCTTGAGCGCCTCGACGTCGAGCTTGGCGAACGCCGCGGCGTAGCTGAAGTCCTCCCCCAGCGGGTTGCCCTTGGCCGAGTGGGCGTGCAGGACCGAGAGGTCGAGCTGGTTGGGCCACCAGTCCCGGTTGGTACGCGGACGCCCGCCGGTCTTCGGCTTCGGGGAATCGATCGCCGGGTTCTCGCTCTCGCTACCCTGCGCGGTCGCCGAGTCGTGCGCGACCGGGCAGCCGGCCGCCGCCTTCTGGTCCACGCCCTGCGCGCTGACGGGGGCGTTGTCCTGGGTGTCGCTCATGTACTTCCTTCCGAACTGGTGGATCACTGGGAGGTGCGGTCGGTCGCACAGTCGGGGCAGGTGCCCCAGTAGACGACCTCCGCCTCGTCGACCACGAACCCGTGGTCGTCGGAGGCGGTGAGACACGGCACGTGACCGACGGCGCAGTCGACGTCGGCGATCACGCCGCAGGAGCGGCAGACGACGTGGTGGTGGTTGTCCCCCACCCGCGCCTCGTAACGCGCGGTGGACCGGCCCGGCTGGATGCGGCGCACCAGGCCGGCCTCGGTGAGTGCCCGTAGCACGTCGTAGACCGCCTGGTGGGAGACCGTGGGCAGGTCGGCCCGGACCAGCGCGATCACCGTGTCGGTGTCGACGTGCGGGTGGTCCCGCAGCGCGGCGAGCACGGCCAGTCGGGGCCGGGTCACGCGCAGCGAGGCCGCCCGTAACTGTGCCTCGAGGTCGGCCGTCATGACACGACCATAGTCCGCTGTTCTGGAGCAAATCAAGTTTAGGCCCGGCGTGGCGGTACACCTCCCTCCCCCGGGTGACGAAGCACTCACCCGGCGCGACCACGCGAGGGGGCCGGAGCGGAGCGGGCGGGAAGCGGAGCGGGTGGGCTCAGTGGCGGCGGGGTGGCGCGGTGCTGCCCCGCACCACCAGCGACGTGCCGAGTTCGTACCGGTCCTGGACGAGCGGCTGGCCGTCGGCCAGGGCCAGCGCCAGGCGCGCGGCGGTGGCCCCGATCTCCCCGAAGGGCTGGCGCACCGTGGTCAACGGGGGTGCCAGCCAGGCCGCCTCGTCGACGTCGTCGAAGCCGACGACGCTGAGGTCGTCGGGAATCCGTAGGCCGGCCTCCCGGGCCGCCGCGTAGACGCCCAGCGCCTGAAGGTCGTTGCCACAGACCACGGCGGTGGGCGGCGCGGGCCCGGCGAGCAGTTCGACGCCGAGACGCAGGCCGTCCTCGAAGGTGAACACGCCGCTGCGTTCGAGGCGCTCGTCGAACGGTACGCCCGCGTAGTCCAGCGCCGCCCGGAAGCCGTCGCGGCGGGCCCGCGCCGACAGGTCCCGCATCGGGCCGGTGAGCGCCCCGATCCGCCGGTGGCCGAGGTCGACGAGATGGCGGGTGGCCGACAGCGCCCCGCTCCAGTTGCCCGACCCGACGGCGGGGACGGGGAACAGGTTGCCCACCGGGTCGACGGCGACCAGCGGTATGCCGGCGGCGGCGAAGCTCGCCCCGTCCTCGGCCGTCACCAGGGAGAACACCGTGATCACGGCGGCCGGTTGGCGCAGCAGCAGCGCCTGCACCCAGGGTTGCCCGGCCCGCAGGCGGTGCTGTACGTCGGTGAAGCCGACCGTGTGGTCCCGCGGGCCGGCGACCTCCTGTACCCCGCGCAGGATCGGCATGGCGATCGAGGAGAGCATCTGGTGGAAGACCACCTCGATGCAGGGCGTCACGCTTCCGGGCGGCCGACGGCGGTAGCCGTGGTCGCGCAGCAGCGCCTCCACCCGCTGCCGGGTCTGTTCACCCACCCCCCGACGGCCGTTGAGCACCTTGGAGACCGTGGGCGGGGACACCCCGGCGAGTTCGGCGATCGTGGCGAGGGGCAGGTCGCCGCGCCGGGGCTTGCGGGAATGGCGGCGTCGACCTTCCTCGATCACGCAGGGAAGTCTACGTGCCCCGGCGTCCCGGCCCGGCGCAGCGGCGAGGGCCCCGACCGTGGCGGCTCCCGCTCAGTGCGGTGCCGCCGCCGGGCGGTGGGTGAACCAGTCGAACGCCGCGCTGCCCCCGGTGACGTACATGCCGACTACCCGGCCGGTGAACCCGGCGGCGACCTCGGTGGACAGGTAGCGCCCGTCGAGTTCGGCGAGCACGACGGGGCCGGCCGGGCCCGCCACCTCGAAGGTGACCATGTCGCAGCCGGCCGCCCGCACCCCCCGGGGCGCGGTTCGGGCCGCCAGGTCGGCGGCGGAGGTCACGGTCGGCGGGTAGAGGTCGTGGGTGCGGGTGGCGATCGTCAGCACCAGCGGGCCGTCCGGCACGGCGTGGGTGGCGAAGACCTGCCGGAACGGCCCGGCCCGGCCGATCACCCGGACGGTGCCGGCCCGGACCTCCAGGTCGTAGTGGTGTGCCTCGTCGATGCGGATGGTGAGCCCGGCGACGCCGGTGCCCGGGTCCACCCGGACGCTGGTCCGGCTGTCGTGGTACCGCTGCCGTAGCGCCACGATCGTCGCACCGGCGAGGTCGAGGGTCGCGCCCACGGCGTGCAGGGTGAGCCAGCCCGGCCTGGCGGTCAGCGACCAGCAGTCGTCCGGGCGGCTGCGGGGCGAGATCCATTCTGGCGCGAGGACGGCCGCGTCGAAGTCGTCGTGGAAGGCGTCCGGCCCGGCCGGGTCGGCACCGGCCGGGGGGCTACCGAGGGGCGCGGGGGTGATCTCCCGGACCGGATCGACGACCGGCCAGCCGTCGACCCAGCGCACCGGGGCGAGGAAGGTCTCCCGGCCGAGGACGTGGTAGGGCGGCCACTGGCCCCGGGCCCGGATGCCGAGCAGGACCAGCCACCAGCTGCCGTCGAGCGCCTGGACCAGGTCGCCGTGCCCGGTGGCCTGCACCGGAAGGTCCGTGCTCCGGTGGGTGAGGATCGGGTTGGCCGGCGCGGGGGTGAACGGGCCACGCGGGCTGCGGGAGCGGGCGACCGACACGGCGTGGCCGGTGTGCGTGCCGCCCTCGGAGAGCAGCAGGTACCACCAGCCGTCGATCCGGTAGAGGTGCGGGGCCTCCGGGTACTGGCCGCCGGTGCCCGACCACAGGGGAATCGGCCCCTCCAGCACCCGGCCGCCGTCCGGGTCGATCCGGTAGGCGTCCACGCCCGAGGTGGTCAGCCAGCAGGTACCGTCGTCGTCCCAGGCCAGCGAGGGGTCGACGTGCGGCAGGTCGACGTAGACCGGGTCGGACCAGGGTCCGGTGGGTTCCGGCGCGGTGACGATGAGGTGCCGGCCCAGGCTGACGTTGGTGGTGACCAGCCAGAACCGGCCGTCGTGGTGACGCAGGGTGGGCGCGAAGATGCCCCGGGACGCCTCGGTGCCGGCGGGGAGCGCCAGTTGGCCGGGCCGGTCCAGGATGTTGCCGATCTGCCGCCAGGTGACCAGGTCACGGCTGTGCAGCAGGGGCACCCCGGGAAAGTACTCGAAGCTGGAGCAGACCAGGTAGTAGTCCGCGCCGACCCGGCAGATGCTCGGGTCGGGGTGGAACCCGGGGACGACCGGGTTGCGGTAGGACGCTCCGGTGGACACCGCGCGGCACCTCCTCGGGTGGTGCGGGGCACAGTGGACGGTGCCGGGGCAGGCCACCATGGCCCGGAAATGTTTGCGATAACATTTCGCAATCCCGGATGCTACGGAAGGTCGCCTTCCGGTTCAAGGCCGGCACCGCCGCCCGGTGCCGTGCGGGCGTCGGACCAACCCCGATCACGTCTCGCCGGAACCGGCCCCGACCTGGCATTCCACCTCCGAACGCCACCCGAGCGGCGGTCTGCCTGTGCACCCCGGACGCCTGGCGGCCACCGCTCGACGCGGTCGGTGGACGACGACGCGGACCCACGGACCGGGCCAGGAACATTCGCGCAACATGGCCGTCATATCTTGACGGGGCCCGAGGAATCCACGAGAGTCCATATGTGGCGAGATGGTGCGCCGCCGGGAGCTCGACGCGCCGTCACGGCAGTCATGGATGCCGACGTCAGGGCGCGACGGGCCGCGCCTGTTAACGCTAACAGCAGCGTTTCCGCTGCGGGCCGATCGGAACACCGGTCCGGGCCGGGTGGCGATCGACCGCGCCCCCGGCACCGGGTCCACGGCGACGGTCACCCGTATCGCCCTCCCCCACCCGCACCCGGCTCTGATTCGCACCCCTGGAGAGAACATGTCCGAAGTGACCCGAAGGAACGTCCTCAAGGCCGGAGCGGTGGGGGCCGGCGCCGCGCTGGTCCCGCTCGCCTGGACCGCCACCGCCCGCGCCGGCTCCACCGCGCCACCGCAGGTGCTGGCCGCGAACGACCTCGCCCTGTGGTACGACGAAGGGGCCGGCACCGACTGGCTGCGCGCGCTGCCGATCGGCAACGGCCGGCTCGGTGCGATGGTGTTCGGCAACGTCGACACCGAACGGCTCCAGCTCAACGAGGACACCGTCTGGGCCGGCGGCCCGTACGACTCGGCCAACACCCGGGGCGCGGCCAACCTGGCCGAGATCCGGCGGCGGGTCTTCGCCGACCAGTGGACCTCGGCGCAGGACCTCATCAACCAGACGATGATGGGCAACCCGGGCGGTCAGCTCGCGTACCAGACGGTGGGCAACCTGCGGCTGGCCTTCGGCTCGGCCAGCGGGGCCAGCCAGTACGTCCGGACGCTCGACCTCACCACCGCCACGGTCACCACCACCTACGTGCTCAACGGGGTGCGCCACCAGCGGGAGGTGTTCGCCAGCGCGCCCGACCAGGTGATCGTGGTCCGGTTGACCGCCGACCGGGCCAACGCGATCACGTTCTCCGCCACCTTCGACAGCCCGCAGCGCACCACCGTGTCGAGCCCGGACTCCGCCACCATCGGGCTGGACGGCATCTCCGGCAGCCAGGAGGGGGTCACCGGCTCGGTACGGTTCCTGGCCCTGGCCAACGCCGCCGCGACCGGGGGCACGGTCAGCAGCTCCGGCGGCACCCTGCGGGTGTCCGGGGCCACCAGCGTCACCATCCTGATCTCGATCGGTTCCAGCTACGTCAACTACCGCACCGTCAACGGCGACTACCAGGGCATCGCCCGCACCCGGCTCAACGCCGCCAAGGGCGTGGCGATCGAGCAGTTGCGCAGCCGGCACCTGGCCGACTACCAGGCGCTGTTCAACCGGGTGAACATCAACCTGGGTCGTACGGCCGCCGCCGACCAGCCCACCGACGTACGGATCGCGCAGCACGCGAGCAGCAACGACCCGCAGTTCGCCGCGCTGCTGTTCCAGTTCGGCAGGTACCTGCTCATCTCGTCCTCGCGGCCGGGCACCCAGCCGGCGAACCTCCAGGGCATCTGGAACGACTCGCTGACGCCGCAGTGGGACTCGAAGTACACCATCAACGCCAACCTGCCGATGAACTACTGGCCGGCCGACACCACCAACCTGTCGGAGTGTTTCCTGCCGGTGTTCGACATGGTCAAGGACCTGACGGTGACCGGGGCCCGGGTCGCCCAGGCGCAGTACGGCGCGGGCGGCTGGGTCACCCACCACAACACCGACGCCTGGCGGGGCGCCTCGGTGGTGGACGGTGCGCTGTGGGGCATGTGGCAGACCGGCGGCGCGTGGCTGGGCACGCTGATCTGGGACCACTACCTGTTCACCGGCGACCTGGGTTTCCTCCAGGCGAACTACCCGGCGCTCAAGGGCGCCGCCCAGTTCTTCCTCGACACGCTTGTCGCCCACCCGTCGCTGGGCTACCTGGTGACGAACCCGTCGAACTCCCCGGAACTGCCGCACCACTCCAACGCCAGCGTCTGCGCCGGCCCGACGATGGACAACCAGATCCTGCGGGACCTGTTCGACGCCGCAGCCCGCGCCAGCGAGACCCTCGGCGTGGACACCACGTTCCGGTCGCAGGTGCGTACCGCCAAGGACCGGCTCCCCCCGACCCGGGTCGGTTCCCGGGGCAACGTGCAGGAGTGGCTGGCCGACTGGGTGGAGACCGAGCGGAACCACCGCCACGTCTCCCACCTGTACGGCCTGCACCCCAGCAACCAGATCACCAAGCGGGGCACCCCGGCGCTGTACGAGGCCGCCCGCAGGACCCTGGAGCTGCGGGGCGACGACGGGACCGGCTGGTCCCTCGCCTGGAAGATCAATTTCTGGGCCCGGCTGGAGGACGGTGCCCGCGCCCACAAGCTGTTCAAGGACCTGGTCCGCACCGACCGGCTCGCGCCGAACATGTTCGACCTGCACCCGCCGTTCCAGATCGACGGCAACTTCGGCGCGACCTCCGGCATCGCCGAGATGCTGCTGCACAGCCACACCGGCGAGCTGAACGTGTTGCCCGCGCTGCCCACCGCGTGGCCCACCGGGCAGGTCGCGGGCCTGCGCGGGCGCGGCGGCTACACCGTCGGCGTGGCGTGGAGCAGCGGGCAGCCCGACGAGATCGGCATCCGCGCCGACCGCGACGGCACGCTGCGGATGCGGTCCCGGCTGTTCACCGGCAGCTTCACCCTCACCGACGTCGCCGACGGCAGCGCGCCGGCCACCACCCGCCCGGAGACCGACGTCGTCCAGTTCACCGTCCGCGCCGGGCACACCTACCGGGCGGCCCGCCCGGGCGTGACGCCGACCCCGACGCCCACCGCCACCCCCACGCCGACCACCCCGGCACCGACGACCCCGGTCCCGACCACCCCGGTTCCGACCACCAGCTCGCCCGCCCCCTCGGGGGCACGGGCGACGTACGCGGTGACGGGCTCGTGGTCGGGGGGCTTCCAGGCCGAGGTCACGGTGACCGCCGGCGCGACCGCGATCCGGGGCTGGACGGTGTCCTGGACGTTCCCCAACGGGCAGACCATCAGTCAGATCTGGGGCGGCTCGCACACCCAGAGCGGCGCGAACGTGACGGTGAAGAACGTCGACTACAACGGGACGCTGGCCGCCGGCGCGTCCACCACGTTCGGCTTCATCGGCACGGTGAACGGCACCAACGACGCGCCGACGAACCTCACCTGCACCACGACCTGACCGGCACCGGACGTGGCGTCGCCACCTCGCTCCCGCCCCGGGCCTGCCGGGGTGGCGACGACGCGTCCCGCCCCCTGCCGGCACACACGATCCCCGAGTGGAACGGACGGAAGACCATGAGAAGACCATCTACCCGCAGGCGTCGCCTGCTGACCGCCCTGGCGGCCGGGCTCCTGCTGGTGGCGGGCCCGGCGGTGGTGCTGCGGACCTCCCCGGCGCTGGCCCTGGACAACGGTGTGGCGCGGACGCCGCCGATGGGGTGGAACAGCTGGAACACCTTCGGCTGCAACATCAACGAAACCCTGATCCGGCAGATGACCGACGCCATGGTCAGCACCGGCATGAAGGACGCCGGCTACCAGTACGTCGTCGTCGACGACTGTTGGATGAACCCCAACCGTGACTCCGCCGGCAACCTCCAGGGCGACCCCACCCGCTTCCCCTCCGGCATGAAAGCCCTCGGCGACTACATCCACTCCCGAGGACTCAAGTTCGGCATCTACCAGGCCCCCCTCGACAAAACCTGCGCCCAGTACTTCAACTCCTACCCCGGCGCCACCGGCAGCCAGGGCCGCGAAGCACAGGACGCCCGCCAGTTCGCCGCCTGGGGCGTCGACTACCTCAAGTACGACTGGTGCTCACCCACCGGCACCATCGACGACCAGGTCCGCGCCTTCGCCAAGATGCGCGACGGCCTCGCCGCCGCCGGCCGACCCATCGTGCTCAGCATCAACTCCAACAGCATCCACTCCAAGACCGGACCCCAACGCGACTGGGGCGACGTGTCCAACATGTGGCGTACCACCGAGGACATCACCAACACCTGGAACAGCGGCCAGACCAACGGCTACCCCATGGGCATCCAGAACATCGTCGACGTCACCGTGCCCCTCGCCGCACGGGCCAAGCCCGGCGCGTTCAACGACATGGACATGATGGAAGTCGGTCGCGGCGGCATGACCGACACCGAGATGCGCTCCCACTTCGCCCTCTGGACCATCCTCGCCTCACCGCTGATCGCCGGCAACGACCTGCGCACCATGAACACGGCGACCCAGACGATCCTCAAGAACAGCAACCTCATCGCCATCAGCCAGGACCCCCTCGCCCTCCAGGCCACCCAGGTCTCCTTCGACGGCACCCGTCGCGTCCTGGCCAAGCGGCTGGCCAACGGCGACGTCGCCGTCGCCCTGTTCAACCAGGGGACCGCCGCCACCACGATCACCACCACCGCCGCCGCCATCGGGTTGTCGGGCGGCTCGTTCACCCTGCGCGACGCGTGGACCAACACCACCAGCACCACCTCCGGCACCGTCTCCGCCAGCGTCCCGGGGCACGGCACCGTCGTCTACCGGGTCAGCGGCGCGACCGGCACCCCCACCCCGACGCCGACCACCACCCCGCCGACCCCGACGCCCACGTTGACGACCCCGGCCCCGACCACCCCGGCCCCGACCACCCCGCCCCCGGCGGCCATCTCCTGCCAGGTCAGCTACGCGATCAGCAGCCAGTGGCCGGACGGTTTCCAGGCCGAGGTGACGATCCGCAACACCGGCACCACGGCGGTCAACGGCTGGAGCCTGCGCTGGTCGTTCGCCAATGGACAGCAGCTCAACCAGTCGTGGGGCGTCACCTACACCCAGAACGGGGCCCAGGTCACCGCCAGCAGCGCCGGCTGGAACGGCCTGCTCAGCCCCGGCGGCAGCGTGGGCTTCGGGTTCATCTCCAGTTGGTCCGGCAGCAACGCCAAGCCGACCGCGTTCACCCTCAACGGCCAGACCTGCACGGTGGCCTGACCGCACGGAGACGACAGGACCCCCGGTCATGACCTCGGCCCGGTACCGGGACACGACATGACCGGGGGTCCCCCGGGACGGCCGGACGGCTCAGTTGTCCAGCGTGGCCAGCACGGCGGTGGCCATGCCCTGCTCGCCCCGGGCGTTGGGGTGGAAGGGCGCCGCCGCGTTCTCCGGCACCAGGCCCTCCACCCACCGGGTGCCGCTGCTCTTGCAGGTGTCCCGCCCGATCGACGGGGTGTAGACATCGGCGTAGACGGCGTCGTTCGCCGCGGCGGCGCTGGCCAGCATCGCGTTGAGCGACTTGGCGACCCCCCGCAGGTACGGCACGTCCTGGTAGGCGATCGGGACCAGCGGCCAGCAGCCGTAACCGGAGTCCGGCACGATCGCCGGGTAGCCGAGCACCACGATCCGCGCGCCGGGCGCGGCCCGGCGGACCGCCTGGAGCACGGCGGCCACCTTCGGGGCGGTGGCGGTGATCCGGGCCTGCAACTGGTCGGTGCCGCCGGCGGTGTAGAGGTTCTTGCACGGCGAGCCGAGCGGGCTGCTGAAGCTCGCCTGCGCGCAGTCGCCGATGATGCTGGAGAAGCCGATGTCGTTGCCGCCGATCTGCACCGTCACCAGGGCGGTGTTCGCGGTGACCGCGTCGAGCTGCGGGGGCAGCGGGCCGCCCAGCGAGCCGCTGCCGCCGTAGCGGATGTCGTCCGTGGTGGCCCCGGAGCAGCTCACGTCGACCAACGGCGACGAGCCGGCCGACGCGGCGACCAGGGACGGGTAGTTGCGGTTGGAACGCAGGCAGTTCAGGTCGACCTGGGTGGGGATCAGCGGGCCGGACGTGTACGAGTCGCCGAGTGCGACGTAGCGTCCGGTGGGGACGGCGGCGCTGGCGGGCGCGGCGGACAGCACACCGGCGGTGACGGCGGCGAGCGCGAGCATCCGGGTGGCGGTCCGCAGCAGCGGCCGGCGGGAACGGGGCATGACGCCTCCAGGGCGGATCACGGGGGTGGTGCCGCGATCCTGCGCCCTTCGACGCCGGACGTCAATATAGACAGCTCTCGTTAAATTGCCCTCCGGCGCACGCTCGGGGCCCGGCCGGCCGACGACCAACCAATTGACGGAGGTCAAATTCGGACGGGATAATCCGCAGCGGAGCCGGGCTGGCTGCGGGCCAAGGGACACCGTACGACCGAGGTGGGCCGGCCGACGGCGCATCGCCGTCCGCCGCACACCGTCAGCACCGCGCGGCCATTCGCCCGAGACGGGACCACCCCTCCCGATGGCGGAGCCGCCTCGTCGACGCGGCCGACAGTCGTCGCCGCCCCACCCCCTGCGGGAGGATCATCCATGGGACCCATGCGTTCCCGGTTCAGACTGGCGGTGTCGCTGTGCGCCGCCACCACCGTCGTCGCCACCGCCGCGCTCGCCGGCACCGTCCCCGCCCGGGCGGCGGCCGGGTGCCGGGTCACCTACACGGTGTCGAGCCAGTGGCTGGGCGGATTCGGCGCGAACGTCGACGTCACCAACCTCGGCGACCCGCTCACCGGCTGGCGGCTCACCTGGACCTTCACCGCCGGGCAGGTGGTCAGCCAGTGGTGGAACGGCACGGTGACCCAGTCCGCCGGCCGGGTCACCGTCGGCAACGTCGACTGGAACGGCAACCTCGACACCGGGGCGAGCGCCCAGTTCGGCTTCGGCGCGTCGTGGAACAACTCGGCGAACCCGCCGCCTGCCGACTTCGCCCTCAACGGGGTGCCGTGCACCGGCCGTACCACCGGGCCCTCCGTGCCACCGACCACCGCGCCACCGACCACGCCGCCGCCCACCACCCCACCCCCGACCACGCCACCGCCGGTGACCGGGGCGCTCGACCAGACGACGACGGTGGGACGGGTCAGGGCGGTCGGCAGCAGCGCGCAGTACACCTGGCCCGGCATCTACTTCGAGGGCCGGTTCCGGGGCACCGGGGTCGGGATCGTCCTCGACGACTCCCAGAACGACTACCTCGTGCAGGTCGACGGCGCGACCGTCGCCACCCTGGTCACGCCGGGCAGGACCACCTACTGGGTCCGCGACCTGGCCGACCGCGAGCACACCGTACGACTGGTCAAGCGCACCGAGAGTCCGTGGGCCGTCGGCGAGTTCGGTGGCCTCGTCCCCGCCACCGGCGGCGCGATCCTGGCCCGGCCCGCCCCGCGCAGCCGGCAGATCGAGTTCATCGGTGACTCGTGGACCGCCGGCTACGGCAACATGTCGACCACCCGCGACTGTTCCGGCAACGGCGGCGTCACCCGCAACTCCAACGCCGACGTCACCTTCGGCGCCCTCACCGCGCAGAGCCTGAACGCCGACTACCAGCTCATCGCCTGGTCCGGGCTCGGCATGGTACGCAACTACGACGGTGGCGGCACCGACAACTTCCGCACCTACTACGAGACCGACCTGCAGGCGCTGTGGAACAGCACGGTGTGGCAGAACCCGGGCACCTGGAAGCCGCAGCTGGTGGTGGTCGGGCTGGGCATCAACGACTTCTCCACCGCCCTGAACCCCGGCGAACGGTGGGCCACCGTCGACCAGCTCGCGGCCGACTTCCGTAGCGCCTACCTGGCCTTCCTCGACAAGCTGCGCAGTCGGTACGGGCCCGACACGTTCATCGTGCTCACCTACCCCGACCTGTCCCCCACCACCGCGCTGGCCAGCTCCGTGCAGCAGATCGTGCAGACCCGCGCCAGCCGGGGCGACAGCCGGATCCGTTCGCTCTACTACGACGACAACGCGCTGGGGCTCGACAAGCTCGGCTGCGACTGGCACCCCTCCCGCCGCGACGACCAGCTCCTCGCCGGCGCGCTCACCCGGTTCGTCAACACCCTGCCGCTGACCTGGTGAACCGACCTGCCGACTGACGCCGGACAGGCCACGACGAACGGGGCGGTGGCGCGGATCGATCCGTGCCACCGCCCCGTTCGGTCGAGCGCCCTCGGGCCTCCCCGGCCGGGCGGTGAACCGCGCGCCGTGGACCCCCTCCGCAGGGAACCATCCCACCGGCCGTCCGTTTGTTGACATCATACGTCATACGGATTACGTTCGTAATCATCGATGAATGTGATCGGCTGTCCGATTGCCGCGGCGCGCTGCGGTCGCGACCGGGGTCACCACCGGGACCGCCGCCGCCATCCACGTCGGGCGGGCCGGTACCGCACCCCACCACCACACTGATCTCCGAAGGAGTTCCGTTGATGTCGAGACACCGACTCGTGGCCGGCGTCGTCGCGGGAGTGGCGACGCTCGCCCTCGCGCTGGGCGGCGCCGCGATCACCGCCGGGGCCGGCCCGGCCGCCTACGCCAAGGACGTCAGCCCGCTCGCGGCGACCGCCGGGTGCGGCAAGACGCCGACGCTGACCAGCGGCACCCGCACCATCTCCAGCGGCGGCCAGAACCGCACCTTCATCCTGCGGATCCCCGACAACTACGACCGCAACCACCCCTACCGGCTGATCTTCGCGTTCCACTGGAACGGCGGCACCGCCACCGAGGTGGACTCGGGCGGCACCAGCGGCTACCCCTGGTCCTACTACGGCATCCGCGCCCTGGCGAACAACAGCGCGATCTTCGTCGCCCCGCAGGGCATCGGCAACGGCTGGGCCAACACCGGCGACCGGGACCTGACCTTCGTCGACGACATGATGCGGCAGATCGAGTCGGACCTGTGCGTCGAGAGCACCCAGCGCTTCGCCATGGGGTTCAGCTACGGCGGCGGAATGAGCTACGCCATCGCCTGCGCCCGCGCCTCGGCCTTCCGGGCGGTCGCGGTCTACTCCGGTGGGCAGCTCAGCGGCTGCAACGGCGGCACCCAGCCGATCGCGTACATCGGCATCCACGGCCTGCGGGACAACGTGCTCCCCATCTCGACCGGGCGCTCGCTGCGCGACCGGTTCGTCCGCAACAACGGCTGCACCCCGCAGAACCCCCCGGAGCCGGCGCAGGGCAGCCTGACGCACACCGTCACCTACTACTCGGGCTGCCGGGCGGGCTACCCGGTCGCCTGGGCACCGTTCGACGGCGGACACGCCCCCAACGCCGTGGACGGCACCGCCGACGTGTACGCCCCCGGTGAGAAGTCCTGGACTCGGCCCGTGGTGTGGAGCTTCTTCACCCAGTTCGACGGCACCACCCCACCCACGACCACGCCACCCACCACCACGCCACCCGCGACCCCGACCACGCCGCCGGCCGGCGGTGCCGGGTGCACCGCGACCGTGTCGGTCAACCAGTGGAACGGCGGCTTCACCGCCTCCCTGCGGGTGACCGCCGGGTCCGCCGGCACCACCGGCTGGACGGTCAGCACCACCCTGCCCGGCGGTGCGAGCGTGACCAACACCTGGAACGCCACCGCCAGCGGCAGCACCGGGACGGTCCGCTTCACCAACGTCACCTACAACGGTCAACTCGCCCCCGGCCAGGTCACCGAGTTCGGCTTCCAGGGCAACGGCAGCGGGTCCGGGATCACCCCCACCTGCACCGCCCGCTGACCCGACCGGCCACCCCCGGGCCGGTCACCGGCCCGGCGGGAACCCCGGGGCCGGTGGGCGGGAACGCCTCCCGCCCACCGGCTGCGGACCGCCGCCCCCGCCGCGACGACGGGTCGGCCGACGCGCCGGTCACTGTCACCCGATCCGCGAAATTCGTCGCGGCCGATCGGCGATCCCCCGGTCTGACCTGACTCCGGCTGCCATGATGGCGGATGTGGGAGCTGCGAAAACGACTACACCTGCTGTCTCACCGTTGACCGGTGAGCCGATCAAACGTGCCGATGCGGAACGGCTCGCGGGAGTGCTGAAGGCATTCGCCGACCCGGCCCGCCTACGACTGCTCAGTCTCATCCAGTCCGCCCCGCAGGGCGAGGCGTCCGTCACCGACCTCACCGCGCCGCTCGGCCTGTCCCAGCCGACGGTGAGCCACCACCTGCGGATCCTCACCGAGGCCGGGCTGATCGAACGCGAGAAGCGGGGGGTCTGGGCGTACTACCGCACGGTGCCGTCCGCGATCGCCGCGATCGCCGACCTGTTGACCCCGCCCCGCAAGCGGGCGACGAGGAAGACCCGCTGACGGCGGCGCTCCCCGCTCACGCCCGGTCGACGCCGGCCGCCTCCGCAGCCGCGGTGCTGTCCGGGGCGGTCGGCACCGCGGCCTGGCCGGGGTGGTGGAAGGTCGGATAGGTGAGGTAGCCGGTGTCGCCGCCGGCGTACCAGGTCGCCTCGTCGTGCACCGCCATGGGCAGACCCTGACGGAGCCGCTCGACCAGATCGGGGTTGGCGAGATAGGCGCGGCCGAAGCTGATCAGGTCGGCACCCCAGCCCAGCCAGCGGTCGGCCGCCTTCCGGTCCGTCTGCCGCCGGCCCATCGGAACGACCGGATTCATGACGAGGGTGCCCGGCCACACCGCACGCAGCCCCCGCAGAACCTCGTCGTCGGCGGTGGCTTCGAGGTGGACGTACACGGGACCGACGGCGGCGAGTTCGGCGAGGAGCGCGGCGTACACCTCGGGGACGTCGGTCTCCTCGACGCCCCAGAAACCGGCCCCGGGTGAGAGCCGGATGCCGGTCCGGTGACCGCCCACCGCGTCGACGGTGGCGGCCACGGCCTCGACGGCGAACCGGATCCGGTTGGTCACCGATCCGCCGTAGGCGTCGGTCCGCAGGTTGGCGTTGCTCGACAGGAACTGGGAGATGAGGTAACCGTTCGCGCCGTGCAACTCCACCCCGTCGAAACCTGCCCCGATGGCGCGGCGCGCTCACGATCAGCCCGGCGGTCGCGCGTTGGGCGTAGTACGTCGCCATGGACGGTGTCGCCAGCCCGTCGGGGGTGGCGCGGACCCGGGTCATCGGGGCCATCACCACCCGGTTGGGCAGGACCAGTTCGCCGAGCGGGTGCGGGTCGAAGAGGGTGGCCATGTCGCAGCGCCTTCCGTGGGTGGTGCGGCGGTCGCGCCCGTGGACCGGGGCGCACCGCATCGAGGAACTCTCCCGGGCCCGCGACTCCCTCGACGACCTCATCGCCGCCAACCGTCGACACCACCCGACGCCCGCCGTCGCCCGGTGAGGCGACCCTGCGGTGACGCCGCTCAGGCCGCCGGACGCCACGGATCGCCGGGACCCCGGGGACGGTCCCCGCGCAGGGTGATCCGGTGCACGATCCGCCGGGCGGCGCCGTAGTCACGGTTCGCGTAGTGCGCGGTGCTGCGGTTGTCCCACATCACCACGTCACCCGGCCGCCACCGGTGCCGGACCAGGTGCTCCGGCTTGGTGAGGTGGGCGTAGAGCAGATCCAGGACGGCCCGGCTCTCCGCCTCCGACACGCCGACGATGTGTGACGTGAAGCCCGGGTTGACGAAGATGCCACGCCTGCCGGTCTCCGGGTGGACCCGCACCACCGGATGCTCCACCGGGTCGAGCCGGGTCACCACCTCGTCCTCCCACACGCTGCCCCGGCCGCCGCGACGGTGCGCCAGGTAGTAGCCGAACTCCCGGTTGCCGTCGTGGACGGCGACCAGCCGGTCCACCATCGCGCGTACGGGTTCGGCGAGCGAGTCGTAGGCGAGCTGACTGTCCGCCCAGGTGGTGTCACCGCCACTGGGCGGCAGGGTAACCGCCCGCAGGATCGAACCGAGGGGCGGGCGGGCGACGAAGGTGACGTCCGTGTGCCAGACGTCGGCGAAGCCGTTGTCGGCGCTGTCCAACGCGTACACCTCCGGGTGCGCCTCGTCCACCCCGCCGACGACCGGGTGGGAGGCGGTCAGCTCGCCGAGTCGACGGCCCAGCCGTACCTGGCCGTCGTCGTCGAGCCGCTGGTCCGGGAAGAACAGCACCTTGTGCGCCACCAGTGCCGCGCGTACGGCGGCGAGTTCCGCGTCGGTGGCCCGGTCGAGGTCGAGCCCGGCCACCCGGGCGGCGAAGTGCGGTCCGAGCGGCGTCAGGGCCAACTCCACACGTGTGTCGGTCATCCGCGTCGTCCTCTCATCCGGTTCGGGTCGCCGCCGCCCGTAGGGCGTGGCCGATCGTCGTGCGCAGCGCCGCGTACTCCGGCGCGCCCCGCAACTCGTCGGGCCCGACACCGCTGCGCGGCAGGTCGACAGGCAGGTCGAGGGCGATCCGTCCGGGGCGGTCGGTCAGCACGACGACCCGGCTGCCGAGGAACACCGCCTCGTCCACGCTGTGGGTGACGAACACACAGGTCCGGCCGGTCTCGGCGCTGACCTGGCGCAGGTCCTCCTGCAACCGTTCCCGGGTCAACGCGTCGAGGGCGGCGAACGGCTCGTCCAGCAGCAGCAACGGGTTCTGCACGGCCAACGCCCGGGCGATGGCGACCCGCTGCTGCTGGCCACCGGAGAGCTGCCAGGTCCGGCGGTGGGCGACGTTCGGCAGCCCGACCCGGTCCAGCAGGTCGGCGACCCGGCGGGCCCGCTCGGCCCGGGGCACGCCGGCGTACCGCAGGCCGAGCCCGACGTTGCCACCGACCGTCGCCCACGGCAGCAGCCTCGGCTGCTGGAACACCAGGCCGGCGTTGCGGCCGGGCACCGGGGTCGCTCCGGCGGCGGTCACCGTGCCGCTGGTCGGTGCCTCGAAGCCGGCGATCAGGCGCAACAGGGTGGTCTTGCCGCAGCCGGACGCGCCGACCAGGACGAGGAAGGTTCCCGGCGTCACGTGCAGGTCGAGCGGACCCAACGCGGTGACCGTCCCGGCCCCCGTCCGGTAGACGTGGGTGACGTCGCGGACGTCGACCGCCGCGTCAGGGCTTGAGGACATCCGGCAGACCCCTGGTGTAGATGGCCGCGGCGAACACCGACGGCTCGGGTACGGCGTCGATCTTCTTCTGGTCCTTGAGGAACACCGCCGCGGCGTGCAGGTTGTCGGCGAGCGCGCCGACCTGGTCCGCCGTGCCCAGCCACTGCGGGCCGGACTGGTCGGCCGGCTTCAGGAACACTCCCTGGCTCAGCTGGCGTCCGGCGTCGGTGGCGCTCAGGTTCAGCTCGCTGCCGACGGCGGTCGCGGCGGCGGTCGGGTCGGTGGCGATGAGGTCGAGCGCCTGGGCCTCGGCCCTGCGCCAGGCGTCGACCGCGGCGGGGTGGGCGTCGGCGAACGCGGTGGAGACCACCCCGAGGTCCAGGGTGGGCTTGCCCGCGGCGGCCAGTTCGCGGCTGGTGACGAGCACCTTCCCGGTCTTCTTCAGCTCGTCCAGGGACGGCAGCCAGGTGTAGGCGGCGTCCAGGTCGCCCCGGCTCCAGGCGGCGAGGATGTCCTGTGGTTCGAGGTCGACCAGGGTGACCTCGGATTCCTTCACCCCCGCCCGGTCGAGCGCGGCGAGGAGGCTGAAGTGCGCGGTCGACGCGAACGGCGTGCCGATCTTCTTGCCGCGCAGCCCGGCGACGGTGGTGACGTTGCCTGCGGTGCGGGCCACCAACGCCTCGTTGTCCCCGGCGACGTCGAGCACGAAGGCCACCTTGTACGGCAGGTTCAGCGGGGCGGACAGCCCGCGCGCGACCGGGCTGGAGCCGATCGCGGCGATGTCCACGCTGTTCGCGGCGAAGGCGGTGTTGATGCTCGCACCGGAGTCGAACTTGGTCCAGGTGATGGTGTAGTCGGGAAGCGCCTGTTCCAGCAGCCGCTTGTTCTTGACGATCAGGTCCCCGCTGGGGAACGCCTGGTAGGCGATCCGGATGCTCTTGCGCTGCGGGTCACCGCCGCCGCTGGCGGCGCCGTCACCGCAGGCCGCGAGCGAGACGGTGGTGAGCGCCGCGACGGCGGTGGCGAGGATACGGGTGACAGGTCGATGCACGGGGCGTCCATTCTTGGCAGCTGACGGCGGGGTCACCCTTGACCGCGCCAGGGAACGAGCCGGTCCTCGGCGGCGCGCAGCAGCGCGTCGATGAGCAGGCCGGACAGACCGATGGCGAACAGGCCGAGCACCACCACGTCGGTCTGCGAGTAACGCTGGGCGTCGCGGACCATGCCCCCGATGCCCGGTACGCCGTTGATGGTCTCGGCCGCGACGACCGACGAGTACGCGATGCCGACGGCGAGCCGGACCCCGGTGAAGATCTCCGGCAACGCGTGCGGCAGCACCACGTCCCAAGTGACCTGCCACCGGCCGCCGCCCAGGGCGCGGGCCGCCTCGACCAGGGTGACCGGTGCGGCGTGGACCGCGGACGCGGTGGCGACCGCGACCGGGGGCAGCGCGGCGATCGCCAGCAGCCACAGCTTCGGTGTCTCGTCGATGCCGAACCAGATGATGAGCAGGCTGAAGTACGCCAGGGGTGGCAGCGCCCGGACGAAGGTGACCACGGGTTCGGTGGCCACCCGGACCCAGGTGACGGTGCCCATCAGCAGGCCGAGCAGGAGGCCGGCCAGCACGCCCACGACCGCACCGACGAGGATCCGGCGCAGACTCACCCCGAGGTGTTCGATCAGCAGGTGGCCGCTGTAGCCCCGGACACCGTCGTGGGTGCCGGAGGTCTGCACGAGGCGTCCCCAGACCGCGCCCGGTGACGGGATGAACGTCGGGTTCTCCACCAGCACGGCGAGGGCCTGCCAGAGCGCCAGCAGGGCCAGCAGCGCGACGGCGCGCAGGAGGACGCGCCGCAGCAGGGGGCCCCGTCGGGGCGGGCGGGCGGCTCGCCCCGACGGTGGGCTGCCGGCGGTGACGCTCGTGCTCTGGGGGGCCTGGACGGCGGTCACGATCTCTCCCGTTGTCGATGACCTACTTTTCCTACAGCTTTAGTAGGTCTTAGACAAGGGCCGGTCCACGGCGTGGAACGAGTGATCGCGCGACACCGACTGGCCCGACGCCGTCCGCGAGGGGCAGGGGACCGGGACCGTCATCGCCCCCGACCACCTGGCCACCGCCCTGGGCGCGCCGTCGGGGAGCTGGTCGTGCTGCACCGCAAGCCCCTGCCGGAGCAGCTCACCGGCGACTGAGCCGCCGGGTGTCAGCCAGCCCGGCGGGGCGGTACGCCGAGCGCGGCGCACGCCTGCTCGTACATCCGCACCACCTCGCGGCGGATCTCGGCCCGCTCGGTGAGCCGGTGGGCGAACGGCAGCCGCACCGGCACCTCGATGTCGTCGACGGTGACGGCGAAGTCCATCCCGTCGGCGTCCAGCCCGGTCACCCGCGCCCGGGTGGCGTCCGGGCAGCCGCCGAGGGTCCGGCAGATCAGCAGCGAGTCCCCGGCGTGGTCGTCGTTCATGTGCCGGCTGACCGCCGACACAGTGTCGGCGTCGAACGGCTGCCCGGTCACGCCACCACCTCCGGCAGCACGGGGCCGACCGGCACGTGCCGGGCCAGGGCCGCGAAGACGGCGCTGTTGTGCCGGTACGCCACCAGCACCTCGTCGAGCAGCGCCGCCTCGTCGGCCGGGCTCAGCGCCATCGCGTCCAACCGCGCCCGGTACGCCTCCTTGTACGCCTTCGGCCTGTCGATCCGGGCGAAGGTGTAGAAGGCCGCCCCCGACTGCCCGGTCAGCCCGTAGCGCCGGGCCACCGCCCGCCCGATGTGCAGGCCACCGGAGAGGTCACCCAGGTAGCGGGTGTAGTGGTGGGCGACGAAGCGGACCGGGGAGGTGCCGGCCACCGCCCGGATGCGCTCGACGTAGGCCACCGTCGCCGGGTCCGGCGCGGTCCGCCGCGCCCAGTCCGGCCCGGCCAGCGCGGTGAGGTCCGCCTCCAGCGCGGGCAGCCGGGTCAACGCGTCGTCGACGAAGACCCCGGCGACCGGGTCCGCCCGCATCGCCTCGGCGGCCGACTCCAACGCCTGGTACAGGGCGTGGTGCTGGACCACCAGGTCGAGGTAACCGGCGAGGTCCAGCTCACCGGCGACCAGGGCGGTGACGTACCGCTGGCCCTCGGCGGCGGTGTGGGCGCCCTGGGTGGCGGCCCGCAACCGGGCCGAGAACGGCAGGGGTGGGGTGTCCATCTATTCCTCCGTGACGCAGGTGGTGCGGGCCGGGCCCCGACGGCGGGGCACGACCAGCGGCAGGCGGGTGTCCGGGTGCGGCACGACCTCGATGTCGTGCCGGTAGACCTCGCTGAGCAGGGGCGCGGTCAGCACCGTGTCGGGGGGTCCGGCGGCCCGGACCCGTCCGTCGGCGAGCAGGGTGACCCGGTCGGCGTACGCGCCGGCCAGGGCGAGGTCGTGCAGCACCACCACGACGGCGTCCCCGGCGGCGGCACGGTCCCGGGCGATCCGCATGACCAACTCCTGGTGGTGCAGGTCGAGGGCGGCGGTCGGTTCGTCGAGCAGCAGCACCCCGGCCCGCTGGGCCAGCACCCGGGCCAGCGCGGCGCGGGCCTGCTCGCCACCGGACAGCGACGGGAAGGGACGGGCGGCGAACCGGATCACGTCGCAGCGGCGCATGGTCTCGGCCACCACCGCGTCGTCGTGGGCCTCCTCGGGTCGGCCGGCCCAGGGCGACCGCCCCATCCGGACCACGTCGACCACGGCGAACGGGAAGCTCAGGACGCTGCGCTGGGTCAGCACCGCGCGGCGCATCGCCAGTTCCACCGCCGACCACTCGGCGAGCGGTCGGCCGTCGACCTCGACCGTGCCGGCGGCGAGCGGCAGGTCACCGCTGACGGCGGCCAGCAGGGTGGACTTGCCGGCGCCGTTCGGGCCGACCAGGGCGTGCAGTTCACCGGCGCGGATGGCGAGGTCGACCCGGTCGAGCACCGGTCGGCCGGCCCGCTCGACCCGTACCCCGGTGGCCCGGACCCGGGTGGAGCCCGGCGTCGTGGCGGCCGGCACCCGGGGCGTCGACCGGCGGCCGAGCAGCCGCAGCGGCCCCCGACGCCGGCGTTCCCGTACGCTCACCACACCCTCCCACCGCGTGTGCCCGCCGGCTGCCCGCTCATGCCCAGCCTCCCGCGCGGTCGCGGGTGCGACGCAGCAGCCAGAAGAAGGCGGGTCCACCGACGACGGCCGAGAGCACCCCCAACGGTAGTTCCTGATAGTCCACGAGGGTACGGGCGGCGAGATCGGCGGCGACGACCACGATCGCGCCGCCGAGCGCGCTGGCCGGCAGCAGCAGCCGGTGCCCGGGGCCGGCGACCATCCGCACCAGGTGGGGCACGACCAGGCCGACGAAGCTGATGATGCCGGTGAAGGCGACCGCCGCCGCGCCGAGCAGCGCGGTGACCACGATCATCCGGACCCGCAGCCGTTCCACGTCGACCCCGAGGTGCCGGGCGGACTTCTCGCCCAGGGCCAGCAGGTCCAGCCGCCGGGCGTCGGCGAGGGTGGCGAGCAGCCCCACCGCGAGGCACGGCGCGGCCAGCGAGACCGCCGACCAGTTGGCCTGGGCCAGGCTGCCCAGGTTCCAGAAGGCGATGGCCTGCACGCCCGACTCGTCGGCGACGAACATCAGCAGCCCGATGGCGGCCCCGGCGACGGCGTTGACGGCGACGCCGGTGAGGACCAGGGTGACCACCTCGGTACGGCCGCCGGAGCGGGCCAGCAGGTAGACCAGCCAGGTGGTGGCGAGGCCACCGGCGAACGCGGCGGCGGGCACCGTCCAGCCGCCGAGGACGGTGACCCCGGTGACGATGGCCAGCGCCGCGCCGACCGCCGCGCCGGCCGAGACGCCGATGACACCCGGTTCGGCCAGCGGGTTGCCGAACACCCCCTGCATGACCGCACCGGCGCAGCCGAGCGCCGCGCCGACGACGGCGGCGAGCGCGACCCGAGGGAAGCGGACCAGCCACAGTGCGCTCTCGCCGTGCACGGCGGCGGGCCGGGGGCCGAGGTCCAGGCCGAGGCGGTGCAGCACCGAGCCGAGCACCTCCGCCGGGGCGACGGCCACCTGCCCCCGGCCGGCGGCGACGAGGGCGACCAGCAGCAGGCCGGCGGTGAGCCCGGTGAGCAGGAGCGGTCCGCGCCGGACCCGACGACGGCGGTCCGGGCCGGCTTCGGTGTCGCCGGTGGCCGGCCGGGTGCCGGTGACGGTCATCGCGGGCCCCGGCAGTGCAGCGCGTCGGCCAACGCCCGGACCACCTGCCCGGAGCGGGTGCCGAAGGTGAGCAGGACACCGTCGTCCATGTCGACGACCCGGCGGGCGACGCCGGCCGGGGTCTGTGCCACCCCGGGAAGCCGGAGCAGGCCGTCGACGCCGCCGACGGACTCCAGTCCCCCGCTCATCACCAGGATCACGTCGGGGGCCGCGTTGATCAGGCCCTCGCTGGTCAGGGGGCGGAACTTCGCCAGGCCGATCGCGCTGCCGGCGTCCACTCCGCCGGCGGCCTCGATCATCGCGTCGCTGCCGGCGCCGCGCCCGCCGATCAGGTAGACCCCGGCGGTGCCGCGCAGGTAGAGGAAGGCGACCCGGGGGGCGGCGTCGGTGGGCGTACCGGCGCGGGCGGCGGCGATGTCGGCCTCGATCCGGTCGACGAGCCGGTCGCCGGCCGCGCCGACGCCGAGCGCCGCCGCGATGGCCCGCACGTGGCCGGGGACCGCGTCGAGGGTCTGTTCGGCGGCGACGAGGACCACCGGGATGCCGGCGGCGCGCAGTTGCCGCAGTGTCTCGGGTGGACCGATGCTGTCGTCGGCGAGGATCACCGTGGGGGCCAGGGCGAGCACCGCCTCGGCGGACAGGTCGTGCCCGGCCGGGGTGACCACCGGCAGGTGCGCGGCGGCCGGGAAGGTGGTGGAGGTGTCCCGGCCGACGACGTTGCCGCCGAGCCCGAGGCTGAACACGATCTCGGCGATCGACCCGTAGAGGTTGACCGGCAGGATGCGGGTGGCGTCGGTGACCGTGGTGACGACGCCGTCGGTGGAGGTGACGGTGGCCGGCAGGGCCGGGGCCGGTGGCGGCGTCAGCGGGGTGACGTCGGTGTCGGGCAGGGCGGCGGTGACCGGGCCGCAGGAGGCAGGTGTGCCCGGCCGGGCCTCGGCGGCCGGGTCGGTGCAGCCGACCAGCGCCCCGGCGAGCAGCACCAGGACGAGCGGCAGCGCGCGCCGGGTCACGACGTGGCCCGACGTCGACGACGCCGGCGCAGACCGGCGAGCAGGACCATCCCGAGCAGGGGCACGACCAGCGCCACGAGCCACCAGCGGCTGGTGTCGGAGGCGGCACTGACCCGGGTCACCTGCGCCTGGTCGCCCGCATCGGCCGGGCCCGCCGGGCCGCCGGTGCCGGCGGGGGCGACGGCGGTGGCGGCGGCCGACGCCGGTGCGCCGCCGGTGGGTGTACCGGCCGCGCCGGTCGGGGCCGCCGCCGGCGGGGTGGTCCGGGCGGCACCGCCGGCACCGGTGGTCGCCGGGGCGGCGGCGGCCGGGGTACGGGTCGGCGCGGGCGCTGCGGCGGCGGCGAAGGTGACGGGCACCCGGACGTCCTGGGAGCGGTCGGCGGTGCGGGTGTGGTCGGCGCGGGAGGCGACCACGCACCGGCGGACGGTGCAGTCGACCGTGCCGATGCGCGGGTTCACGGTGAGGGTCACCCGGAACGAGCCGCCCGGGCCGTACGGGACGGCCAGTCCCTCCCCGTAGGAGGGCGGGTTGGACGAGATCCAGTGTGAGGCGCCGGTGCTGCCGGTGGTGTCGACGCCGCCGCCGCACGGGGTGGGGGCGACGCCGACGCCGTTGTCCACGCAGAAGGCGACGTAGATGCCCTTGGTGACGTCGTACCCGCTGCCGGTGACGGTCACCGTCGCCCCGGTGCGGGACACCCCGCTGGTGGGGGTGGCGGTGAGGGTCTGTCCGGCGGTGCCCCGTCCGGTGCCGGCGTGGGCCGGCGTCGACACAACGCCGATACTGACAGTGATCAGAGTGGCGGTCAGGACGGCGCGACGCAGTGCTCGCATCAGGCTCCCCACATGACGGATCGGGCCGGCTGCCACACCGACCGTAGTTAAGGTTTGCCTAACCTAAGCGACTGTTCCGCTGTTCACAAGGGGTTCTTCGGTCCAAGATCTTCGGCCGGTCGCCCGTGTGCCGCAGCAGTTAGGTTTGCCTAACCTCAACCACTGTCCGTATTGGGCACAAGAGAGGGAGCAGCATGGTCAGATCCAGAACCGGTACCGGTCGGTGGCGGTCGTTGCGCTGGGCGGCGGTCGCCCTGCTCGGCGCATCGACAGTCCTCGTCGGGGTCAGCCCCGCCCAGGCCGCCGGGGCGGAAATCCGCTCCGGCAGCCTGACCTGGGGTTTCAAGGCATCGTTCCGCGCCTACGTGAACACCGGCAACGGCAACCCGCCGATCGCCGCCAGCGACGGCGCCCGCATCAACAGCGACGGCACCTTCACCTTCCCGGCGAAGGGCGGCACGTACGACGCCGGCACCGGCGCCATCGACGCCGAGTACGGCGGGAAAATCGTCTTCTCGTACCCGGCGCACTTCTTCACCATCGCGCTGGCCAACCCGACGATCGTCATGACCGGTGGCACCGCCACCGTCACGGCGGACGTGGACCTCACCAGCACGGCGGCCGAGCCGGTCTCGGTCCGCCAGGCCACCATCGCCACCGTCGCCGTCAGCGACGGCAACCCCGCTGGCAGCGGCGGCACGGTGACCGCGACCGACCTGGCGGCGACGCTGACCGCCGAGGGCGCCTCGGCGTTCAACGGCTTCTACTCCGCCGGCACCGCGCTCGACCCGCTGTCGTTCACCTTCTCCACCGGTGGCGGCGGCGAACCGGCCGCACCGGCGGTCGGCGTCACCCCCGCCACCGGGCTCGACCCGGCCGGGGCGACCGTCACGGTCACCGGCAGCGGCTTCGACCCGGAGGCCAACGGGGCGGCGGGCATCTACGTCTCCTTCGGCCCGAAGGTCGACGAGCACTGGACCAACGCGGGTGTCCTCCAGGTCACCAAGTGGGTCAACAAGACGAACGAGCCGACCGAGGCCCGCGACCGGCTCAACGCCGACGGCACGTTCCGCACCACCCTGCCGATCAGCGCGGTCTACACCGACCGCACCGGCAACCGGGTCGACTGCACGGCCGTGCAGTGCTACGTGATCACCTTCGCCGCCCGGGGCGCGGCCGACCGGAGCCAGGACACCTTCACCCCGGTCACCTTCGCCCGTACGCCGGCCGGCGGCGGCGACGCCGACCAGCAGATCACCACCACCGTCACTGGTGGCGCGCTGACCCTCGGCGTCGCCGGTGCCACGGTCGCCCTGCCTCCGGTCAGCAACGGGCAGGTCACCACCGGGGCGCTCAACGCCGCCACGGTGGCCGACCTGCGCGGCACCAACGCCGGCTGGAGCCTGGTCGGGCAGGTCTCCGACTTCGCCTCGGCCACCGGCGGCGCCATCGCCGCGGACAACCTCGGGTGGACGCCGAACGCCACCGTCGGCACCGACGGCCTCGCCGGCACCCCCGGCGTGGTCACCCCGGGCGCGCCCGCCGCGCCCGGCGCCGGTCTCGGCACCGCCCGGGCGCTGTGCACCTCGGCGACCGGGGCGAGCAACGGCACCTTCACCTGTGGAGCCGAACTCCGGCTCGGGGTTCCGGCGTCCGCTGCGGCGGGCGACTACAGCGCGGTGCTCACCCTCACCCTCTCCTGATTCGGCAACACCCCGGTGGGGCGGGCTCGCCACCCGTCCCACCGGGCCCGATCACCCTTCCGGAGCCCGGCATGTCCCTACGTACCACCCTGACCCGGGCGAGCGCCGTGCTCGCCGCCGCGCTGCTCGTGGCGACCGCACCGCCCGCACCGGCCCCCGCCGCGCCCGCACCGTCGCCCGGCCCGACGGTGGCCGCCGGGGAGACCGGCGCGGCGCGCTGGGCGGTCCAGCCGTCCAGCGCCAAGGGCCCGACCGGGCGTAACTACTTCATCTACGACCTGGCCCCGGGCAGCACCCTGACCGACCACGTCGGCGTCACCAACCTCGGCGACCGCCCGCTCACCTTCGACGTGTACGGCACCGACGCCTACACCTCCACCGACGGGGCGTTCGCCCTGCTGCCGGCGGACCGGCCGGCCACCGACGTGGGCTCGTGGATCAGCGTCGACCGGCGGACGTGGACGATCCCGGCGGGCCGGCGGGTCGACATCCCGTTCCGGCTCACCGTGCCGGCCAACGCCACCCCGGGCGACCACACCGGCGGCGTGATCGGCGCCGTGGCCCGGGTCCGGACCACCGCCGACGGGCAGCGCGTCCTGGTCGACCAGCGACTCGCCGCCCGGGTCTACCTCCGGGTCACCGGCCCGGTCCGGCCCGCCGTCACGGTGGAGGCCGTCGACGTCTCCTACGCCAACCCCGTCAACCCGTTCGGCGGCGGCGACCTGGTGGTCCGCTACCGGCTGCGCAACGACGGCAACGTCCGGGTCGGCGGCAGCGGCACGGTGACCGTACGCGCGCCGTTCGGCCGGGAGCAGGCCCGCACCTCCCCCACCGACCTGCCGGAACTGCTGCCCGGGGCCACCTTCACGGTCACTGAACGGATCACCGGTGTGCCCCCGCTGCTGCGACTGACCGCCGAGGTCGACATCGCGGCGACCACCACGGACACCGCGCTGCCGCCGGTGGTCCGTACCGCCGGGGTCTGGGCCCCGCCGTGGCTGCTGCTGGCCCTGCTCGCCGGGGCGGCCGGCTGGGCCGGGCTGCGGTGGTGGCGACGGCGGGCCGCCGCTACCGCCGGTCGACCGTCCACCCCGGACCCTGCCGGCTCCCCGGCCGCTGCCCCGCGACCGGCCGCGACCGCCTCCCCCGCGCCCGGCGCTGCCACCGGACCGACTCCGGTTACCGCCGACGGGCCGGCTCCGGATGTCGACCCGCGTCCCGACGCCCCGCCCGCCCGATGACCGGGCCGCTGCGTTCCGTCGCACTGTTGGCGGTGGCCGCCGCGCTGGCTCCGGCCCCGGGGGCAACCGCCGCGGCCGGCACCCCGGCGGGCGGTGGTCCCGGCGTCACCGTGCCGGCAGGGACGCTGCGGGTCGGCCAGCGGGTGCTGGTCGGCCTCGACGGCTGGCCGGCCGGCACCGTGCAGGCCGAGGTGTGCGGCAACGCCGCCCGACGCGGGGTGCTCGACTGCGCGACCGGGGCCGCCACCCACGGCCAGGTGCCGCCGTCCGGCCGGGCCACCCTGCCGGTGCTGGTGGCCGCCCCGCCGGTGGCATGCCCCTGCGTGCTGCGGGTCCGCACACCGACCGGCACCGCCACCGCCACCGCCGACCTGACCCTGGCTGGGGTCGACGCCCCGGCGGTCACGCCGACCGTCCCGGCGGGGCTGACCCTGGTGCGGGTACGCGCCGACGACCGGTCCGGGCCGCGCGGCTGGTTCGGCCTGCCTGGCGAACTCGCGGTCCGGATCACCCTGCACAACCCCGGCGCGGAGGACGTCACCGACCCGCCGGTGCAGCTCACCGTCGGGCCGCCCGGACGGGCCCGGACCATCGTGGCCGCTCCGGCGCTGGGCCGCATCGCCGCCGGGCAGACCCGGGAGTACCACCTGCCGGTGTCCACGGGCGCTGCCCCCTTCGGCAACTACGAGGTGGACGGGCGGATCGTGACGCCCGGTCGACCGGTCGCGTTCACCGTGGCGGCCAGCCGGCGGCCCTGGGGGCTGCCGGTGGCGGCGGCCGTGCTCACGGCGGCTCTGCTGTTCGCCCGCCCGGCACGCCGCGCGACATCCCGGGCGGGCTCTACAAGTAAGCATTTGCACAAGTAGAAATTTGTATTAGGGTAGGAGCATGCTCACCGCGCCTGCCGTCGACCCGGAGCCCGACCTCGACGCGGCGTTCGCCGCGCTCGGCGACCCTGTCCGTCGCGCCCTGGTGGCCCGTCTTGCCCGGGGTGACGCCACGGTGGGACAGCTCGCCGAGCCGTTCGACCTGACCACACAGGCGATCTCCCACCACGTCGGGGTCCTACGCCGGTGCGGCCTGGTCGAGCAGCGACGCGAGGGCACCCGACGCCCGTGCCGGCTGCGGGTCGACCGGCTCTCGTTGCTCGGCACCTGGATCGACGAGCAGCGGCGCACCTGGAACGACCGGCTCGACGCGCTCGTCCGACACCTCGACGACAACGGGGCGGCACGGTGACCGACGCACGACTGCACGGCGACGAACTGATCGCCGGCCGGCACCTCGACGTCTCACCCGAGCGGGTATGGGCGGCGTTCACCTCGCCGGCGAGCATCGCCGCCTTCTGGGGCGGCTCGCACGCCACCGTGCCGCCGGGCTCGGTCGCCGTCGACCTGCGCCGCGGCGGGGAGTTCACCCTCGACACCCGCGCGCCGGACGGCCGCACCCGGACGCTCCGGTTCGTCTACGTCCGCGTCGCCGCGCCGCACGAACTCGTCTTCGACGAACCAGTCACCGGTCTACGGACGACCGTCACCCTGCGGCCCGCCGCCGACGGTACCGACCTCACGGTCCACCAGCGACGGCTTCCCGCCGAACTACGCACCGCCCGGGCCGCCGATGGGCTCGCCGCAATCCTCGACGCCCTTGCCGCACATCTGCACCGACCGACCGGAGGGCCACCCACGCCATGACCCGACCGACCCAACGCCACCTCGTCGCGGAATACTTCGCCGGGTTCCGCACCGGCGACCACCCGCGCATCCTCACCACCCTCACCGACGACGTCGAGTGGGTCATCCATGGCCACCGGAGCACCCACGGCCAGACCGAGTTCGACGACGAGATCGAGAACCCCGCGTTCACCGGCAGCCCCGCGCTCGACGTCCACCGCGTCATCGAGGACGGGCCGGTCGTCGTGGTCACCGGCGAGGGCCGGGGGTCGAGCGTCGATCACGGACCGTTCCACTTCGCCTTCAACGACCTGTTCACCTTCCGCGACGGCCTGATCGCCCGGGTGGACTCCTACGTCGTGCCGCTGCGTTGACGTCGCGTACCGGTGTGGCCTGTGGAAACGCGCTGTCCGGGGTGCCGTGGGGGCACCGGCCCGCGGTGGGCGTGGGCCCGGCCGGGGCGGGACCGTCCGCGCCCGACCGCCGACGGACGGTCGGAGGAGCGCCGGTACGCACAGGGCACGCGACGCAGATGAGTGCGGGGTGGCCCCCTGACCGGGCCACCCCGCGTTCGCACCCCTCACCGGCGGGCGGGTACGACAGTCCGCCGGCCGGTCCTGACGGGGGCGCGGGTCAGAAACGCGCCCAGTCGTCGGCGGCGGGACGCCACACGTCGATGTTGCGTGGGTCCACCGCCATCCGCCGGGCCCGGTGGGTCTCGTGCTCCTCCGGGGTGAACACCCGGTGCCTGTCGCACAGCTCGTAGCGCGGCCCGTGCCGGGTGTCGTGCATGTAGAAGGCGATCGACGTGGACGCCGAGTGGTTGACCAGGTCGGAGGCGATCGGGACCTGCTTGTACTGGGCCCGTGCCCGGCCGCGCATCACGTGGTCGAAGCTCTTCATCATGAAGCACAGGTGCGCGACGTAGAACTCGTTGTTGCGCTGGATCGCCAGGCTGTGGTGGTAGCGGTCCTCGCTGCGCAGGAAGACCGTGACGTCGCCGACGTGGTCGGACTCCAGGAAGCCGAGCACCTTGGTGTAGAAGGCCAGTGTCTCGTCGTACTTGTCGGTGGCGAGGAACGGGTGCACCAGGTCCAGCGGGCGCAGCTCGATCAGCGGCGGCTCGGCGTACTCCTGGAACTCGGTGAACAGCTCGACGATCAGCCCGTTGGGGTCGCGGACGGCGAAGCCCCGCTGGACCAGGCCCTTGACCCGGTCGGCCAGCTCGAACACCTCGTGCCCGGCGGCGGTGACCCGGTCGCGCAGGTCGTCCAGGACGGCGTCGTTCTCGACGCTGAACCCGACCGCGGTGGTCCACGACTCGGTGCGCTGCGGCGCGGCGACCAGCTCGATGCTGTGGTGTTCGAGGTCGGCGCGCAGGAAGGCGTACTCGTCGTCGTGCTGTTCCAGTTGCAGCCCGACGTGGTACTGGAGGAACTCGATGGAGGCGGCCAGGTCGGGCACCTCGATCCGGGCGTACTCCATGCCGTAGGGCCCACGGCGGCGGGCGGTGGCCTCGGTGGTCATCTGTGACCCCTCTCGATGGGCTGGGCGTCCCCGGCGGTGGGGAGACTGACGATGGCCTGACGCTCGATGACCGGACGCCAGCGTTCCCTGACGAACCGCTCGTGCGAGTCGCTGTGCAGGTAGTCGAGCAGGTCCTGCTCGGTGGGGAACTCCACGACGAAGCCGTGGGTCATGCTGGTGTCGCGGGTGCTGACGTTGACCCCGCTGCGCCAGTTGCGCATGGCGGGATAGCGGCTCGGGAAGGTCTCCAGCTCGGCTAGGACGGACTCGGCCGCGCCGGGCGGCAGGTCGTCGCGGAACCGGAAGACCAGCATGTGGGTGATCATGGCGGCCGGCTCAGAGGATGAAGCTGAGTCGGGCGCCGGGGTCCATCGACTCCATCACCGGGACGGCCCGGCGCAGCCGGAACCGCAGCCCGTCCGGGTCGACCTTGAGCACGTGCTCGTAGCGGCCGACGTAGGTGTAGGCGCCGTTGTCGCGGTAGCGGTGGATGATGAAGTTGGCGCTGATCCAGACGGTTTCCGCGCCGGCCTCCAGCAGCAGCACGTTGGAGACCATCCGGTGGGTCCGCGAGTGCGGGTTCTCGGCGTGCGCCTTGCGGCTCTTGAGCCGCTTGACCCGGGCCTGGATCAGCTCGTAGTCGTCGGCCACGAAGTACCCGGCGGTGGTGGCGTCCCAGCCGGCCCAGTCGGTGGTCGGGACCTCCAGCCGGCCACCCGGTTCGATGAGGGTGAGCCACTCGTCGAGCCGCCACTCGTCGAGCAGTTGCGCCTCCCGGTAGAGGAACTCCTCCACCTCGGCCCGGGTCACCTCGCGCGATGCCACACTGACCACTCCCCCACGGCTCCCGGCCGTCGTCGACGCGCTCACTTGCCCGCACCTCCCGCGGCGGGTCCGGCGGCGGGCGTACCGGCCGGCGGGTCGCCGGCCACGCTGGTGCCCGCCCCGACCTTTTCGGCCCAGCGCCGCCAGAAGCTGCGCATCGCGCCCTCGTCGATCGAGCGGCCCTGGTTGCCCTGCTTCTCGTTGGCCATGCCCCGCGACATGTCGCTCCAGTCGTGGGCGGGGTCGACCGAGTCGGCGGTCGCGGTGATGCCGCGCTGCACCGCCTCGTACGCCTCGATGTCGTCGGGGGTGGCCAGGCCGCCCGGCCCGACGAAGCTGACCATCGTCTTGATCCGCAGCGCGCGGACCGACTCCGGCTCGCCGACCTCGACGAACTGCCACGCCCGCACGTCGGTGCGGTCGGCGGCGACCGGTTCGAGTTGCCGGATGGTCAGCGCCTCCAGGTCGAACAGCAGCAGGTTGGGGAAGACGAACAGGATGCGGCTGGCGTCGGCCACCTCGGCGGCGAGTTCGGGGCCGAGGCGGGCCTCCAGCTCGCGGCGCTTGGCGACGGTGCGGGTCTTCTCCTCGTCGCCGAAGCGGGGCTCCCAGACCATCCCGATCCGGCCGTTGTGCCCGGTGAGCACCAGCAGCCCGTGGCCGCCGCCGAGGTCGTAGGCGTACTGGTCGTCGTCGGTGACGGCGAACCCGGTCTCGCGCAGGTAGCCGACGAAGGTGTTGTGGGTGGGGGCGAAGTGGTAGCCGTCCATCGCGTTCTCGACGGCGAGTTTCCAGTTGCCCTTCACGCTGTAGAGCTGCACGCCCGGCAGGGTGGTCATGCCGTGCTCGCCGATCTTCGCGGTCAGCGACATGTAGTGCGCGGCCGGCCCGAGGTGGGTCAGCAGGTCGGGCACGTCCGGGTCGAAGGCGACGAAGACGAACCCCTCGTGGATCTGGAGCCGGGGCACCTGGCGCAGGGCCATCGACGCCCGGAAGGCGGGGTCGTCGGGGTACGCGTCGTCGCCGGGCAGCGCGGCCAGTTCGCCGGAGTTGCTGAACGCCCAGGCGTGGTAGAAGCACTGGAAGAACTTCGTGTTGCCCTCGCTGTGCCGGCACAGCACGGTGCCCCGGTGGGTGCAGGCGTTGAAGAAGGCCCGCACCTCGCCGCCGGCGTCCCGGCAGAAGATCAGCGGTCGACCGCCGAGGGTGCGGGTCTTGAAGTCACCCGCCTTCGGGATCTCGGTCTCGTGGCCGAGATAGAGCCAGGTGTGATTCCAGATCCGGTCGATCTCGGTCCGGAACACCTCGGGGTCGCGGTACGCCGAGCGGTGCACCCGGAACCGCAGCGCCTCCCAGTCCTCGTCGATCATCGCGCCGTCACCGGTGGCACCGAGCGGACGTACCGGCGTCTGCTGCGCCATCACCTCACCGCCTTCTACGTCATGCGAGACAGCATCTCGCTACACGATGCTGCTACTCGGCCATGGCAACTGTCAAGAGCAGGGCAGACTCCGGCACCGGGTTACTCGCTGTTAATACGAACGCAACACGCAACGGTTGCTTCGCCGGTCACGATCCCCTGCATCCGACGTGGCCCGGCCGATCCGCCCGACCCCGATCGCCGGCCCTCGGACGCGGCCCGCGCATCCCGTCGCCGGCCGCCGGCCACCCGCACCGGGCCGCGCCGTCCCGTCGCACCGCCAGCCGGTGTCACCCCTTCCGGAGGATGTCATGCTCCAGCCGCACGATGGCCCGATCGGTGGAACCCACTACCTGCCGAGCACCCCCGACACCTGCCTGTGGGGCCGGTTGCCCAACCGGCGGCACGAACCCGTGCTGCGGGTCGGCTCCGGCGAGACCGTGACCATCGACACGCTCAGCCACGAGGGCATCCTGGAGGACCAGGGCCGCGACCCGGTCGGCTTCCTCAAGCAGTTCGACGTGCCAGGCGACCAGGTCCTCGCCGACGCCCGCGACCTGGCCGCCTCCGACGTCGCCCACGACTACGACGCCGACGGCCCGCACGTGGTCACCGGCCCGGTCGCGGTGGCCGGGGCCGAACCCGGCGACCTGCTCCGGGTCGAGGTGCTCGACCTGCTCGTCCGCGCCCCGTACGGCTTCATCAGCAGCCGGCACGGCTACGGCGCGCTGCCCGGCGAGTACCCGCTCACCCCGCCCGACCCCGGCCCGGACGCCGAGGGCCCCCGGGAGTACGGCACCGTCTCCCACTTCACCCGGGTGCTGCACAGCGGCGGACGGCTGCTCGGCACCCTGCCGTACGGCGACGGGCGGGCCGCCACCTTCCCGCTGGCCCCGTTCCTCGGCCTGATGGGCGTCGCCGTGGACACCGACGAGCCGGTGCACTCGGTGCCGCCCGGCGCGTTCGGCGGCAACCTCGACATCAACGAACTCCAGGTCGGCTCCACCCTCTACCTGCCGGTGCAACTGCCCGGGGCGGGCTTCTACGCCGGCGACCCGCACTACGCCCAGGGCGACGGCGAGGTGGCGCTGACCGCCCTGGAGGCACCGCTGCGGGCCACCCTGCGGCTGTCGGTGATCCCCCGGGCGCAGGCCGGTGGCCTGCTCGGGGCCGTCGACGGGCCGTTCGGCGAGACCGCCACCCACTGGCTGCCGGTCGGCCTGCACGGCGACCTCGACGAGGCGATGCGTCGGGCCGTCCGGGCCGCCGTCGACTTCCTCGTCCGCACCCAGGGCATGCCGCCGCAGACCGCGCTGGCCTACCTGAGCGCCGCCGCCGACTTCGAGGTGAGCCAGGTCGTCGACGGGGTGAAGGGCATCCACTGCCTGATCCGCAAGGCCGACTTCCCGGCCCACTTCTGACCGGCCACCGCCGACCGGCCCGTGGCGCTGCGCCGCGGGCCGGGGGCGGCGCACCGCCCCGCGCGAGGTCGCCGCCACGCCGCTGCCCCCGACCGGGACAGGCCGGGGGCAGCGGGCGCAGCCGGCCGGAGCCGGGCCGCACCGTCGCCGACAGGCAGCATGCGACGGGCGGCAGGACCGGGGACCGCGGCGGCGACGGCCGGGCCGGGCGGCGCTGCCCGGCCGGGCCGACGGGGTGGGGTTCAGGCGGCGGTGGGGACCTCGACGCGACGGGGTGCGGCCTCCATCGCCCCGGGCCGGGTGACCGTCACCGCCGCCGCCCGGCTCGCCCACCGGGCCGCCTCGTCGATCGCCGCGCCGTCGAGCAGCGCGTCGGCCAGGGCGGCGCAGAAGGTGTCCCCGGCGCCGGTGGCGTCGACCGCGTCGACCCGCTCCGCCGGGATCAGCCACTGCCGGTCGGTGGTGACGACCAGCGCGCCGTCGCCGCCGAGGGTCACCACCACCGGCCCCCGGGTGCCCAGCGACCGGGCCAGCGCGGCCAGCGCGTCGACCCCGGCGTCCGTCGGCGGCACGCCGGCCAGGGCGGCCAGCTCACCCCGGTTGGGCACCAGTACGTCGACCCGGGCCAGGGTCGCCGGGTCGACCGGGCGGGCCGGTGCCGGGTTGAGCACCACCAGCCCCTCGGCCAGCCGGACCGCCTCGGCCACCACCGCGGCGTCGACCTCCTGTTGCAGCAGCACCGCCCGCGCCGACCCGAGCAGGTCCCGCAGCGGGCCGAGATGCTCGGGCGCGAGCCACATGTTCGCCCCCGAGCTGACCGCGATGGTGCTGTCGCCGTCGGCGGTGACCAGCACGATCGCCTGCCCCGTGGGCCGGGGGGCGCGCACCACCGCCTCGGTGGCCACCCCCTCGGCGGCGATCAGCCCGAGCAGCCAGTCGCCGTCGGCGTCGATGCCGACCGCGCCGACCATCGCTACCCGGCGACCCAGCCGGGCGGCCGCGACGGCCTGGTTGGCGCCCTTGCCGCCGCCGGCCCGCCGATGGTCGGCCGCGCCGAGCACGGTCTGCCCGGGGGCGGGCAGCTCGTGCAGCGGCACCACCACGTCCACGTTGAGGCTGCCCACCACCACGATGTCGGTCATCGCCGGTCAGCCCTGCCCGGGACGCCAGGCGTGCGGCAGGAAGTCCGCCCGGGGCGGGGCGAAGACGTCCACGTTGATGCACGGGCCCTCGGTCGGTTCGATGTAGTGCTCCGCGCCGCGCGGCACCAGCAGCATCGAGCCCGGCCCCATCGGGTGCGGCACGCCGTCGACGTAGTAGTTGCACCGGCCGCCGAGGATCAGCACCAGCTGGTCGAAGTCGTCGTGGTGGTGCGGGTTGAGGTCCATCCCGACGGCCAGTTCGTGCCAGGCGAAGAGGACCTCGTCGGTGGCGTACACCTTGCGGCGCACCCCGGGCCGGACGTCGGTGGCCGGGATGTCGTCCCAGTTGACCGAGGTGCGGTAGAGCTGCGGGTTGAGCATGTGAACGCGTCCCTTCTCGGGCGGGTCAGAGGGGTGCGGCGAGCCGACGCAGGCCGGTGCCGAGCAGGTGCAGGTCCGAGCCGACGACGAGGTAACGCGCGTCGGTGAGGCCACAGCGGTCCAGCGCCACGGCGGACCGCTCGGGCACCCAGCCGCCGAGGTGGGTCCCGGTCGTGCGGGCCGCGGCGGCGATGTCCCCGGTACGCCGCAGCAGCGGCCCCGGGTCGTCGGTGGTCGCCAGGCCCAGGCTCACCGCCAGGTCGGTGGTCCCGACGAAGCCCACGTCCACCCCGGCCAGCAGGGCGGGCAGCGGGTCGTCGGTGGTCGCCGTCTCGATCTGGGCCACCAGTACGGGCGGGTGCTCGGCCTCCACCGCGAGGTAGCGGTCCAGGCCGTCGCCGCCGTACCCGGCCGACGGGTGCGCCAGGCTGATGCTGCGCCGCCCGTGCGGGGCGTACCGGCTGGCCGAGCGCAGCGCCTCGACGTCGGCCCGGCGGCGGACGGTCGACAGCTGGATCCCGACGGCCCCGGCCTCCAGCAGCCGGTTGACCTGGCCGGGGTCGACGGCCGGCACCCGGACCAGTGCCGGCAGGCCGGCCAGGGCGGCGAGCCGGAGCTGGTCGGTGGCGGTCCGCTCGTCCAGGCCGGAGTGCTCCAGGTCGATCACGACGAAGTCGAGTCCGGAGCGGGCGGCCAGGGCGATCACGTCACCGCCGGGCAGCTTGACGAAGGTGCCGGCGAGCTGGCCCCCGGCGCGCAGCGTCGCCCGCAGCCGGGCGCGGTGGCCGTGCACGCCGGTCGGCGGGGTCGGCTCGACCGATGTCGACGGGGTCGGCCGCAGCTCGCCCGACACCGGCCCGACGGCGGACATCAGGGCCTCACGCCCCGGTGGTGGGCAGACCGCGCCACGGCACGGTCGGCACCTGCTCGCCGCCGAGCAGCACGACGCTCGGGTCCAGCCGGGGTGCGGTGATCGTGTTGCCGGCGGCGTCGGGCAGCACCGCCTCCTCGGCCTCGGCCAGCACGGTGACGTGCGCCGGGCCGCCCTCGACCAGGGTGCCGTAGCCCTCGGCGTCCAGGCCGGTCAGCCGGGCCGGCGCGGACGTCACCCGGGGCACGAGCTGCTCCAGGGTCATCCCCATCGCCCGCAGCTTGGCCACGCTGGTGACCAGGTCGAACACCGGGCCACGCCAGTTGCGGGCGCTGGTGTCGGAGGTGACCACGTCGGGCAGGAAGCCCTGCTCGATCGCTGGGCGGGCGACGGCGAAGCTGAGGTTGCTCTTGCCGTGGGCGGATTCGAACAGCACCCCACGCTCGCGGGCGGCGTAGACCTCGGGCAGCACGGTGCCGTCGTCGAGGATGCCGTACGGCTTGCCGGTGTAGCAGTGCGCCACCACGTCGCCGGGGCGCAGCAGGGGCAGGATCACCGGCAGCGGCTCCGGCGTCTCCCCGATGTGGATCATCAGCGGCAGGCCGGCCTCGGCGGCGAGCGCCAGGGAACGCTTGAGCAGCGGACGCCAGTCCAGCCCGACGACGTCCTCGGAGAGCCGGATCTTGAAACCGCGTACCCGGTGCGGGTTCGCCTCGGCCACCGCCAGGGCGTCCTCGGGGACCAGCGTGCCCGGGTTGATCAGCTCACCGAACCGGAAGTCGATCAGGCCGAGGACCGAGACGTTGAGGAAGTTCACCAGCCGCATCCGGGCCGGCTCGGCGACGTACCGCTCGAACGCGGCGAAGGTGGACGCGCCGACGGTGCCGGCGTCGCAGGCGGCGACGACGCCCCGGTGCAGGTGCGCCTCGTCCGGCGGGGCCCCGACCTTGGAGACCTCGGCGAAGATGTGGGTGTGCGCCTCGACCAGGCCGGGCAGCACGTACTGCCCGGCGCAGTCGATCACCTGGTCGGCGGCGGCGGCGAGGCCGGGCGCGATCCGGGCCACCCGGTCGCCGGTCACCGCGACGTCGGCGACCTGACTGGCTCCGGTCTGACCGTCGAACACCTGGCCGCCGGCCAGCACCAGGTCGTACCGCTCGGAATTCTCACTCATGACATCGGGCTCTCTGTGCGAAGCGAGTGGGTCGACGCGTCGACGACGGCCGGCGCGGGGTGGTCCGGGCCCTCGGCACGGAACCGGGTACGCAGGGGCAGCACCCCGGCGACGGTGACCTCCACCAGGTCGCCGGGGCTCAGGAAGCAGCCCCGGTCCTGACCGGTGCCGGTCGGGGTGCCGGTGAGCACCACGTCGCCCGGCTCCAGCACCACGTACCTGGTGATCCAGGCGAGCAGGTCGGGCACCGGGAAGATCAGGTCGGCGGTGCTGGCCTGCTGGCGCAGCTCGCCGTTGACGGTGGTGCGTACGCCGATGGCGTCGCGGTCGGCGACCGCGCCCAGGCCGAGCACGGAGGCGCCCAGGGCGCCGAACCCGGGGAAGCTCTTGGCCAGGGTGGGGTTGCCCGAGGCGGCCATCACGTCCCGGGCGGTCAGGTCGTTGGCGGCGGTGACGGCGGCCAGGTGCGCCCAGACCTGCCCGGCCGGGGTGTGGTGCATCCGGGTGCCGACGACCAGGGCGACCTCGCCCTCGTAGTCGGGCTGGCTGCTCACCGAGCCGGGCAGCGGCACGGTGTCCCCCGGCCCGGAGCCGGCGCTGGGCGACTTCAGGTAGAGCACCGGCTGGGTGGGCAGGGCCCGGCCGGTGGTCCGGGCCTTGCAGTGGTAGTTCAGCCCGACGCCCCACACCGCGCGGGTGGCGGCCAGCGGTGGGCGCAGGTCGCCGACGAGGGTGTCCAGCGGCAGGCGGCGGCGGACCCGGGCCTCGGCGGCGGGGGCGAGCCCCCGGCCGGCGCGCAGCAGGGTGGCCACGTCCGGGGCGGGCAGGTCGAGCAGTTCGACGTCGTCGCCGGTGATCCGGCCCAGCCCGTACCGGGTGGCGACGAGGTGCGCGTCGGTGGGCGCGGGGGCGGTCACGCGGCGTCCGAGGAGTGGCCGGGGACGGTGCCGAGCGCCGGGTTGACCAGCGGGGCCAGGTTGTTGACGGCGGCGGCGGCCTCACCGAAGCCGACCGAGATCAGCCGTACCTTGCCGTCGTAGTCGGTGATGTCGCCGGCGGCGAACACCCGGGGCAGGTTGGTCCGCATCGACCGGTCCACGGCGACGTAGCGGCGGCGCATCTCCAACCCCCACCGCTCCATCGCGCTCAGGTCGGCGATGAAGCCGAGCGCGGCGACCACCGCCTGGGCGGGCAGGGTCTGCCGGCCCTCGCCGCGTACCTCGGCGATCCGTACCGCCTCGACGGTCTGTTCCCCGTCGATCCCGCACACCTCGTACGGGGTGAGCACCCGCACGGTCGACTCGTGCAGCTGGGTGACGCTGCGTTCGTGGGCGCGGAACTGCGGGCGGCGGTGCACCAGGGTGACGCTGCTGGCGTACGGCTCCAGGGCCAGCGCCCAGTCGACGGCGGAGTCGCCGCCGCCGACCACGACGACCTCCTGCCCGGCGAGTTCCTCCAGCCGGGGGACGAAGTAGCGCAGGCCCCGGCCGAGGTGGTCGCTGCCGACGGGGAGTTCGCGGGGGGTGAAGGTGCCGATGCCGGCGGTCAGCAGCACGGCCGCCGCCCGGACCCGGGTGCCGGTGTCGGTGCCGATCAGCACGTGGTCCTCGGCGCAGGTCAGCTCGACCGCGCTCTGCCCGAGCAGGAACGTCGGCTTGGCGGTGGCGGCCTGGGTGAGCAGGGCGTCGACGAGTTCCTGGCCCCGGACGGCGGGCAGCCCGGCGATGTCGTAGATCGCCTTCTCCGGGTAGAGGGCGGCGATCTGCCCGCCGGGCTCGGGCAGGGAGTCGATCACCGCCACGCTCATCCCGCGGAAGCCGGCGTAGTAGGTGGCGTACAGGCCGGCCGGGCCGGCGCCGATGATCGCGAGATCGACCTCGTGCCGCTCAGCCATCAGCTGGCGCTTTCCGCGATGGCCGGGTGGTCGTGGCCGACCCGGCCGATCTTGCGGGCGCCGCCCGGGGTGCCGATCTCGGTGAAGAACTCCGCGTTGATCGGCCCGAACCGGGCCCGGTCGGCGGGCAGGTCGTCGAGGTGGAAGATCGAGGTGACCGGGCAGACCGGCTCGCAGCGCCCGCAGTCGACGCACTCGTCGGGGTTGATGTACATCATCCGGTCGCCCTCGTAGATGCAGTCCACCGGGCATTCCTCGACGCAGGACCGATCCTGTACGTCCACACATTCGTCGGTGACCACGTAGGTCATCGGTCCTCCTGCGGTTCGGTCGGCCGGCCGCATCCGGGCCGTGGCGGCAGGTCCGGGCGCGCCGGCCGATCCGGGGTGCCGGGCCCGTTCCGCGACGTCGCCGGATGCGGGGCGATGTCGTTTGGTGTCAGGCCACGCTAGAGACCCGGCCCAGAGTATGTCAACATACGAGACGTCATCTTGAATGAAGTCACGCTGGCGAGAGGGAGCGGATGGACGACGAGGTACCGGCGCCCCTGCGCCACGCCGCCGCGCGGGCGGTCGACGAGGCCACCCTGGTCGACGCCCTGGCCGCGCTCACCGCGCAGCCCAGCCCGTACGGCCGGGAGCGGGCCACCGCGCACCGGGTCGCCGACTGGGCCACCGGCCGCTGGCCGGAGCTGTCCTGGCGGGTCGACCCGCTGGAGCACACGGCGACCACGCCCGACAGCGCCAACCTGGTCGGCGGCTCCGACCTCGGCGACCACCCCGAACTGCTGATCTACTCGCACCTGGACACCTCACTGACCGGCGGGGCCGAGTTCGACGCCCCGATCACCGGCCGGCACTCCCCCGCCCCGGCGCTGGAACTGTCCGGCCCGGCCGGGGAGGTGGTCAGCGGCTTCGGCCTCGGGGTGGCGCGGGCGGCGGCCGCCGCCGCCCTGGTCGGCTACGCCGCCGCCGCCGAGACCCTCCGGGCCGCCGGCCGGCCGCACCGGCTGACCCTGCTGCTCGCCGCCACCGGCACCCACCGCGACGACCCCACGGCCGGGCCGGAGGACGGCGTCGCGCCGCCCCCCACCACCGGCGGGGTCCTGCACCACCTGCGCGGCCGGCCACGACCGGCCGCCGCGATCGTGGCCAAGACCAGCCCGCCGGGCATCCTCACCGCCGAACCGGGGGCGATGTTCCTGCGGGTACGGCTGTCCAGCGGGTTCCACCCGGCGCTGTTCCGGGACACCGCCACGCCCCCCGGCGGGCTGCTCGCCCACCTCGGCGTGGTCGTCGAGGCGCTGGAGGAGTTCCGCCGGGCCCACCTGGCCCGGCGGGCCGACCCGGACTCCCCGGTCGGGGCGGAACTGGGCCTGGGGGCGGTCCGGGCCGGCCAGCCGGGCAAGCCGGACCTGCTGCCCGGGGTGCTGGACCTGCACCTCTACCTGACCACGGTGCCCGGCGACGACCCGACGCAGATCACCGACGAGCTGCGGGCGACGCTGGCCCGGCGGCTACGCAACACCCCGCTGGCCGACTGCGGGCTGTCCGTGGCCGGCCATCCGGCCCACCCGTCCGCCGCCACCCCGCCCACCGCGCCGATCTGCCGGCATGCCGGCGCCGCCTGGCTCGCCGCGTACGGCCGGCCGCCGGTGCCGCTGCGCGGGTGGACCGGGTCGACCGACGGGGTGGTGCTGCGCGCCCGGGGAGTGCCCACGGTACGCCTGGGCCCGCCGGCGTTACCGCCCGATCCGACCGACCCGCGACGGGACCGGTACGCCCTGCCGGAATTGATGCGTTTTGCCCGGTTGTACGCGGACATCGCGCTGCGCCACCAGCAGCCATCGACAGGCTGACGTGTCATATGCCATGATACTGTCTCACTCTGCGCACAAAGGAATCCAGATGGCGGACGATGCCCCTTCGCCGGTCAAGAGCGCTGACCCCAGCTCACCGGCGATCCAGACCGTGCAGCGCGCGGCGGTCATCCTCAACGCGTTCACGGCGGCACGTCCGCGCCTGAGCCTCAACGAACTCACCGCCAGCCTCGGCACCAGCAAGGCCACCGCGCACCGCTACACCAAGGCGCTGCGGGAGAGCAACCTGCTGCGCTACGACGAGCGGGAGGGACTCTACTCCCTCGGCCCGCAGATCCTGACCCTCTCCGCCGCCGCCCGCGCGGCGATGCCGGTGATCAGCATCGCCGGCCCACGCATGCAGCAACTGGTCCGCGAGATCGACGAGACGGTCGTGCTCAGCGTCTGGGACGGCGACACCGCCGTGGTCGTCCGCGCCGACGACAACACCGACCGGGTGATCCGGGTCAGCGTCCGGACCGGCTCCCGGCTGTCCCGCACCGAATCCGCCCAGGGCAGGGTGTTCTGCGCCTTCCTCCCCGAGGCCGACGTGCCGGGACTGGCCGAGGAGATCGCCGCCTCCGCCGAGCTGCGCCGGGAGATCGAGAAGATCCGGCGGACCGGCATCTCGGCCAACACGCCCTCGGCCAACGGGGTCCGCAGCATCGCCGCGCCGATCTTCCGGGGCAGCACCCTGATCGCCGCCATGGCCATCGTCGGCACCACCACGTCGGTCCCCGAGGGCACCGACAGCACGCTCGCCATCGCCCTGCAACGCGTCGCCGCCCTGGTCACCGCCGAGCTGGGCAGCGGCGGCAACGGCCACCTGCCGGTCAACGGCAACGGCCAGCACCCTGCGGCCGGCGGCAACGGTCACCGCTGACGCAGGCGGGCACCCCGGCCTCAGCCCGCGCCGAGCGCCTCGGACAACTCCCGGGCCACCAACCGCAGACTGTCCGCCGCGGCGGCCTCCACCGCCCCGGACAGCGCCGTGCTGGTGCCCAGCACCGCCAGCGCGGCCACCACCTGGGTCCGCTCGAACACCGGCGCGGCCAGCACGCGCACCCCGAAGTCCTCCGGGGAGTTGACCGCGTAACCGTCCCGGCGGACCTGCTCCACGACGGCCCGCAGGCCCGCCGACAGCCGCAGCTGGCGGGCCACCGCGGGTGCCTCGGTGGCCGACAGGTACGCGCAGAAGACCCGGCCCTGCGCCGAGCGGAGCAGATCCAACGGCGAGCCGGTGCGCACACTGAGCCGCACGTCACCACTGGTGTTGTCCATGCAGCGGACCACCGTCGGCGCCTCACCGTTCCACACGCTGAGCACCGAGGTCTGGTTGGTCAACCGGGTGAGCCGGTCCAGGTGCGGCTCGGCGGCGGTGACGATGGGCAGCGCCGCGCGGGCGGCGGCCTCCATCGCCAACACCTGCGGGCCCAGCGTGTAGGTGGCGGTGGCCGTGTCGAAGCGCAGCAGGTTGGCCGCCCGCAGCGCACGGGCGTACCGGTGCGCGGTGGCCCGGCTGATGGCCAGGTCGGCGGTCAGCTCGGCCAGGGTGAGCCGGGGCCGCTCCACCGAGAACGCCTGGAGGATGGTGGCGGCCCGCTGCACGGTCTGGATCGCCGGCGCGTCACCTGCCGACTCGTCGACTCCGCCCGTCACCGCGCCACCTCGCACTCGCCGTCCGCCGAAAGGCGAACTCTACCGAGCGCGGACCGCATCCGGCGACACGGACACCACCGCCCGCCGAGCGCGGCGGGCTACTCCGGGCCGCCCGCCCCCGAACCGGGGGCGGGCGGCGGTTCGGAGGCACCCGCGAGCTGGCGGTGGACCTCGCCGCTGTCCCAGTAGTCGACCCGGTGGGCGATCAGGCCGTCGGCGTCGACCCGGAACCGGAACACGCCACGGATGCGCACCGGCGCCCGGCCGGCCGAGGCCAGCCGGAACGACATCCGGTACGCCACCGCCGCCCGGTCGGCGTCGGCGAGCAGTTCCTCGACCTCGTAGCGCAGGTCGACGAACTCGGCCAGGAAGCCGTCGAGCCGGGCCCGGTAGCGGGCCCGGCCGACCACCGTCCGGCCGAGGGCGGCGGTGTGCTCGTTGACGAAGTCGACGCTGACGCAGCCGGCGACGGCATCGGCGTCGTGGGCGTTCAACGCCGCCAGGTACCGCTGCACGGCGGCGCGGGTGGACGCTGCGGTCAGCTCCCCCACCGACGCCGCACGGTGTCGAAGACCTGCTGGTCGTGGGAGATCTCGATGACGTTGCCGTCGGGGTCCTTCAGCGCGCAGATGTAGCCGACCGGCGGCGGCATCTGGCGCGGCTCCCAGTGCAGGCAACCCAGCTCGCGGGCCCGCCCGGCGATCTCGTCGACGTCCGAACGCTGCGGCACCTCGATGCCGATGTGCGCGAACGGGTGCAGCAGGCCGAGCTGGCCGCCCTTGTCCTTGTTGAAGGAGACGAGCACCAGCACGAACGGGGTCTCGACCTGCTTGTCGTTGGAGAGCCAGACGCTCTCGCCGTCGGCGTCGGCGAACCGTTCCACGACCACCAGCGGGGTGAGCGTGGTGTAGAACGAGATCGCCTTGTCGAGGTCGCCGGTGGGCAACGCCACGTGCGTCCATCGGGCTTGGGTCAGGCCGGTCGCCACTGTTACCTCCACCGTACCGAAATGTCCATCACTATCGCGTCCACCAGCCTATTCACTCTTTGCCGGCGGGGGCGATGTGCCGGGGACACAAAGCCGGCGGGCCGGCTTCGACGCGCCGGGACGGTGCCGCCGGCCGGCCCGCGTGCCAGCGTGGGGGCACATCGCGTACGGGAGGACGATCGGATCATGCAGTACCGCAGACTGGGTGGGACCGGGGTCGAGGTGAGCACCCTCTGCCTGGGCACCATGATGTTCGGCGCCTGGGGCAACACCGACGAGCAGGAGTGCCACCGGATCGTCGCCGAGGCGCTCGACGCCGGGATCAACCTGGTCGACACCGCCGACGTGTACGCCCACGGCGAGTCCGAGGAGATCCTCGGCCGGGCGCTGCGCGGCCGACGCGACGACGTGGTGCTGGCCACCAAGTTCCACGAGCCGATGGGGGACGACCGCAACAGCCGGGGCAACTCCCGCCGCTGGATCAGGCAGGCGGTGGAGGGCAGCCTGCGCCGGCTGGGCACCGACTGGATCGACCTCTACCAGGTGCACCGCCCCGACCCGCTCACCGACGTCGACGAGACCCTCGGCGCGCTGACCGACCTGGTCCGGGAGGGCAAGGTCCGGATGATCGGCACCTCGGCGTTCCCGGCCGAGCAGATCGTCGAGGCGCAGTGGGTGGCCGAACGCCGGCAGCGGGAACGCTTCACCACCGAACAGCTCGGCTACTCGGTCCTGACCCGGGGCGTCGAGGCCGCCGCCCTGCCCACCAGCGCCCGGTACCGGCTCGGCGTGCTGGTGTTCAGCCCGCTCAACGGCGGCTGGCTGACCGGTAAGTACCGCTCGACGGACGTACCGGCGGACTCCCGCGCCGGGCGCAACGGTGACCACTTCGACTTCCGCGACGCCGCCGCCCGGGACCGCAAGCTCGCCCTGGTCGACGAGCTGGCCACCCTCGCCGATGAGAGCGGCCTGACGCTGATCGACCTGGCGCTCGGCTTCGTGCTGAGCCACCCGGCGGTCACCAGCGCCATCATCGGCCCGCGTACCCTCGCCCAACTGCGCAGCCAACTGCCCGCCGGGGAGCCGGCCGGGCTGCCGGCCGACGTGCTGGACCGGATCGACGAGTTGGTCCGGCCGGGCCACGACGTCAACCCGGCCGACGCCGGCTACCGGCTGCCGGCCCTGACCGACCCGACCCTGCGCCGCCGCCCCTGAGTTTTTGGCGCTGTTGTGCCGATGTGGCGGTGTCGGGACGCTCCGATACCGCCACATCGGCGAAACTGCGGCGGCACCGGGCGGGTGCCGACCCAGGACCCACACGGCGCAGCGACCGCCACCGGAGAAGGGTGGCCGCTGCGCCGTGTGGGCGGACCGGAGTCGGGGAATCCCCCGTCAGGTGGTGCCGCGTTGGAACGGTTGGGCCAGCGCCCGGGGTTCGCGGTGGGTGGTGGCGAACACCAGCATCGCCAGCAGGGCGAGCAGGTAGGGCGCGGCGATCAGCAGCTGCGAGTTCATGGTGACCCCGAGCGCCGGCAGCGCCAGCCGCATCGCGTCGGCCAGGCCGAAGACGACGCAGCCGATCAGGGTCCGGCCGAGCCGCCAGGCCCCGAAGATGACCGCCGCGATGACCAGGTAGCCCCGGCCGGCGGTCATGTTCTGGTTGAACGAGCCGACCTCGCCGACGGCCAGGTACGCCCCGCCGAGACCGGCGAGCAGCCCGCACCACAGCAGCGCCTGCCGCCGTCGCTTGTTGACCTCGATCCCGCTGACGTCGGCGGCCTGCGGGTTCTCCCCCACCGCCCGCAACTCCAGCCCCCACCGGCTGCGCTCGACCAGCCACCAGGTCAGCGGGACCACCGCCAGCAGCAGGTAGACCGGCCAGCGTTGCACGAACAGCATCGGGCCGATGATCGGAATGTCCCGCAGCACCGGGATGTCCACCTGCCAGACCTGGTGGCCGGTGAAGGTGCTCACCGTGATCAGGTAGCTGGTCAGGCCGAGCACCAGCGCGTTGAGCACCAGGCCGACGACGAACGTGTTGATCTGCACCCGGTGCGACAGGATGCCGTGCACGAATGCCACCGCCACCCCGACCAGCGCGCCGGCCACCAGGCCGACGGTGGCGCTGCCGGTGGCGCTGGCGACCGCGATCGACCCGAACGCCGCCCCGAGCATCATCGCCTCGACGGAGATGTTGAGGGTGCCGGCGCGCTGGGCGACGTACTCCCCGCAGGCGGCGAAGGCCAGGGGCACGGTGAGCCGCGCCCCGCTGGAGAGGATGGTGGCGATGTTGTCGGCGGCGCTCATGCCAACCTGCCTTCCATGGCGTCCTTGGTGCCGGCGGTCCCGGCGTCGCCGGGGTCCGCCGATTCCGGCGCGGTGCCGCGGCGGGGACGGGGCACCGACGCGGTCGGGGTGGCCGGGGCCGGCGGGTCGGTCGGCTCCGGCGAGGCCACCGCGGCGACCGGGGTGGTGGGGGCGACCGGGGTGGTGGGGGTGGTGGGGGCCGCCGGCTGGTCGGCCAGGCGACGTCGGCGCAGCATGCCGATCACCACCGGCGGTGCGACGAACGCCAGCACCAGCAGTGCCTTGACCACGTCGACCAGGAACGACGGCACGCCGGTGGCGGCAAGGAAGCTGCCGCCGGCCCGCAGCACGCCGAACAGCACCGCCACCGGGATGGCCAGCAGCGGGTTGTTCCGGGCGACCAGGGCGACCAGCAGGCCGTCCCAGCCGATGTTGAGCGACATCCCCGGCTGCAACCGGTTGGTCCCGACCGGGCTGGTCAGCAGCAGCGCGCCGGCCAGGCCGGCCAGCGCCCCGGAGATCGCCAGGGCGATGCCGCCGAGGGCGCCGACCCGCACGCCCGCGTGCCGGGCCGCCGCCGGGTTGAGGCCGACCATCTTCAACCGGAAACCCCACCGGGTACGCGCCATCACCAGCGCCAGCACGACCGCCACCACGACGGCCAGGACCAGACCCCCGTTGAGCTGGAGGTTCGGGTAGTCGCCGAGGGAGGCGAGCCGGGCGTTCTCGGGCACCGGGTTGGACTGCGGGGAGAGCGTGCCCCGGCCGAGCCGGGACTCCTGGAGCAGCCACGGGGTGTTCACCGCGAACGAGATGAGCTGCTGGGCGAGGAACGTCATCAGCATCGTGCTAACCACGACGTTGACGCCCCGGAACCGGTACATCAGCGCGCTGAGCCCGGCCCAGACGCCAGCGCCGACCACCGAGGCGAGCAGCACCAGGACCAGCAGCAGCGGTCCGGGTACGGCCAGCCGCAGGCCGACCCACGCGCCGGCGAGCGCGCCGATCAGGACCTGCCCCTCCTGGCCGATGTTGAAGAAGCCGGAGCGGGCGCTGACACAGGCCCCGACGGCGACCAGCAGCAGCGGCGCGACGTACAGCAGGGAGGTGGACCAGGCCGCCGGGGTGGCCATGCTGCCCTGGTAGAGGGCCTTGGTGGAGGCGGTCGGCGAGCCGCCGGTGACCGCGATCAGCAGGGCCGACAGGCCGAGCGCGACGCCCACCGTGGCGACGGTGGCGAGGCCGACCTGCCAGCCGCCGGGGCCGGGGTTGAGCCGGCGCAGCAGCCGCTGGCCGGTGCCGTCGATACCGAGGGTGGCCATCAGTGACTCACCCCGCCGACCAGCATGCCGAGCCGCTCGGCGGTGGCCTCGGCGGTGGGGAGCACCCCGACGATCCGGCCGGAGGAGATCACCGCGATCCGGTTGGCCAGGGCCATCACCTCCTCCAACTCCGTGGAGATCAGCAACACCGCCACCCCTTCCGCGGCGGCCTGCCGCAGCCGCACGTACATGTCTTCGATCGCGCCGACGTCCAGCCCGTGGGTCGGTTGGGCCGCGACCAGCGCCTTCGGCCCGGCGGACAGCTCCCGGGCGAGCACCACCCGCTGCTGGTTGCCGCCGGAGAGGCTGCGCAGCGGGGTGTCCGGCGAGGGCGCCACGATGTTGAACTCGGCCATCTGCCGCTGGGCGATCCGGTGCATCCTGCGTCGGCTGAGCACCCCGCGTGCGGTGACCCCGGCGAGGGACTTCATCACCAGGTTCTCGGCGACGCTCATGTCGAGCACCACGCCGGAGTGGTGCCGGTCCTCGGGCACGATGCCGAGCCCTGCGGTGTGCAGCGCGCCGGGCCGGACCAGGTCGACCGGCCGGCCGTCGAGCTCGACGGTGCCGGAGTCGGGGACGAGCAGCCCGGACAGCAGTTCACCGACGGTGGCCTGGCCGTTGCCCTCGACCCCGTACAGGCCGACGATCTCGCCGGGGGCGACGTCGAGGCTGAGCTTGTCCAGCACCGGCAGGCCGCCGACGAGCAGGGTCACCTCGCGCAGCCGCAGCGCCGGCCGTTGCGGCGTCGTCGGGTTCCCGGCCGCGGGGGCGACGCCCTCGACCGGTTCGGGACGCTCCACCGGCAGCAGGCCCAGCGCCGCGCTCTCGGACTGCAACGACACCTCCCGGCCGACCATCTGCCTGGCGAGTTGCTGGGCGGTGGTGTCCTTCGTCGCGCCGTGGAACGCCACCGCACCGCGCCGCAGCACGGTCACCCGGTCGGTGGCCGCCATGATCTCGGCGAGTTTGTGGCTGATCAGGATGACCGCCCGCCGTTCCGCCTGCACCACCCGGCGCAGCACGGTGAACAGTTCCGCCGACTCGGCCTGGGTGAGCACCGAGGTCGGCTCGTCCAGGATCAGGACGGACGGGTCGCGGCGCAGGCACTTGATCAGCTCGACCCGCTGCCGTTCCCCGGCGGAGAGCCGGTCGATGCGGGCGTGCGGGTCGATGGGCAGCCCGTACCGGCGGGACACCTCCTCGACCTGGGCGCAGGCCGCCGCCCGGTCGATCCGCCCGGTGTCGCCGAGGATGACGTTCTCCCAGACGGTGAGCGGTTCGATCAGGCTGAAGTGCTGGTGCACCATGCCCAGGCCGAGGTCGGCGGCGACCTGCGGACTGTCGATCTCGACCGGTTCGGTGCCGCGCGTGATGGTGCCGGCGTCGCGGTGTACCAACCCGAGCAGGATCTTCATCAGGGTCGACTTTCCGGCCCCGTTCTCGCCGAGCAGGCCGTGGATCTCGCCGGGTCGTACGGCGAGATCCACGGCGTCGCAGGCGACAACCGAACCGTAACGCTTGCTGACCCCGCGCAGGGTGAGAGCCGGCGTCAGCTGGTCGTCAACGTCCACAGTCCGTTACACCTCGTTGGTCGTCGGGCAGCGGGGGTCAGGAGCCGAGCTTGGCGACCGTCGCGGCGGTGTCGGTCTTGCCGCTGGCCACGTCGGCGACGAAGGCGTCCATCTTCTGGGTCTGCTCAGGGGTCGGCTTGCAGATCTTGACGGCCGGGAACGGGTCCTTGCCCAGCTCCCACTTCTTGGTGGTGCCGAGGGTCATCTCACCCTTGGCGAACAGCTCCAGCGCGGCGGCGAAGTACGCGCCCGGGTCGAAGATGACCGAGATGTCGAAGCGCGGGTCGGTCGAGTCGCACCGGTCGGTGCCCGGGGTCAGGGTGAGCGCGCCACCGGTGTTGGCCAGCTTGGCAGCCGCGTCGGTGGCCCCGCCCAGGTACGGGTAGACGACCTTGACGCCCTGGCTGATCTGCGCCTGGACGGCCTCCCGGGCCTTCGCCGAGTCGTTGAAGTCACCGGTGTAGGTGGTCACCAGCGTCGCGTTCGGCACCACCATCCGGATGCCCGCCTTGTACGCCTTGGCGGCGTTGACCGAGAAGTCGGCCTCCATGCCGGTGACGAAACCGGCCTTGGTGGCGTTCTTCGCCTGCATGACCAGGCCGGTGGCGTACCCGGCGGCGAGCATGCTCTGGTTGGGGTCGTCGCTGGACAGCGTCACCCTGGGCGTCTGCGGGATGTTCTCCGACGACGGCACGTACCAGGAGGTCTTGGCGCAGACCGGCTCCTCGGAGGCCGGGATGGCGTCCTTGAGCTCGGAGGCCCCGAGCGCCACCAGGTCCACGCCCTGCTGACACAGCGCGCGGGCGGCGCTGAGCGCCTCGGTCGGCGGCACGTTGCCGCGCTTGATGACCTGCCAGCCCTTCTCGGTGGCGAACTTCTCGGCACCGATCACGAAGCTCTCGTAGTAGCCGTTGTCGTTGATGTCGCCGGGGCTGAGCACGCCGATGACGACCTTGCCGTCACCGTTGGCGTCGGGCTGCCCGGCGGGGGCCGTACCGCCGCTGGCGGAGCCGGCCGCCGACGGCGCGGTCGCGTCGTTGCTCGCGCAACCGACCAGGGCGAACCCCAGCGCCCCGGCGAGCAGCGCCGCCGGACCCCGACCAATCCTCATTGTCATGGTGCTTTCCCTTCACGTGGGGTCGGCGCGCCGCCCGGCACGGACCGGCGCGCGGAGTACTCGGTCGCTGGCACGCTGGGCCAGCGAGGGGGGACGTCGATGCCGGCCCGGCGCAGCAGGGCGGCCCGACGCTGGGCGGCCTCCTCGCGCAGGGCGTCGACGTCGACGGTGGTGACCCGCCGGTCGCGGACCACCAGCCGGCCGTCGACCAGGACGTCCCGGACGGTGTGCCCGGCCGCGCCCCAGACGAGCTGGGTGGGCAGGTCACCGCGCGGGGTCCAGGGGAGGGTCCGGGTGTCGAGCAGCACCAGGTCGGCGGCCTTGCCGACCTCGATCGAGCCGGTCTGCGTCCCGAGCCCGACGGCGGCGGCACCGTCGACGGTGGCCAGGGCGAAGACCTCGTCGGCGCGCAGCGGGTCGGGGACGCCCCGGTCCCGCTCCAGGCCGGCGAAGAGTCGGGCGGCCCGCCACAGGTCGGGGGTGTCCCCGGCGTTGTGCGAGTCGCAGCCCAGCGCGAGCCGACCGCCGGCCCGGTGCAGCGCGGTGTGCCGGCCGGCCCGGGTGAAGCCCTGGCCGAGCCGCAGGTAGGCGCCCGGGCAGGAGGCGACGGCGGTGCCGGTCTCGACGAGCGCGTCGACCTCAGCGTCGTCGAGCCAGACCGCGTGGCCGAGCAGCAGCCGGGGGCCGAGCACGCCGAGGTCGGCCAGGTGGCGTACCGGCCGGGCCCGACCGGCGGCGGCGTAGGCGGCGGCGTCCTCGGGTCCTGGCGACAGGTGCCAGGTCATCGGCACGTCGAGCCGCTCGGCGAGGTCCGCCGCGCCGGTGAACAGCGCGTCGCTGACCAGGTCGTGCCCGACCAGGGTGATCCAGCCGGTGACCAGCGGGTCGCCGGCCAGGGCGGCGACGGTCTCGGCCTGCACGGCGAGGGTGTCGGCGGCCGGCCGGGCGTACGGCGCGTTCTCGGCGTCCCAGCCCCAGCCGCCGACCCGGGCCCGGATGCCGGCGGTGCGCAGCCCGGCGGCGACCCGCAGCGGGTGCGCCACCGTCCCGGGTTCCAGCAGGGTGGTGACCCCGTAGCTGAGCGACTCGACGGCGGTGAGGGTGGCCGACAGTTCGTCGTCGTCGCCGGTGACCGCGGCGTGCAGCGGCACGATCCAGTCGAAGATCGCCTCTCGGGCCGGCACGTCGTCGGGGATGCTGCTGCGCACCAGCGGGTCGGCGGTGCTGTGCTGGTGGGCGTTGACCAGGCCGGGGACGACCACGCAGCCGGTGGCGTCGAGTTCGGGGCTGCCCGGGTACGCCGCGCGCAGCGTCGCCGCCGGCCCGATCGCGGCGATCCGACCGTCGACCACGGCGATCGTGCCGGCGGGGACGACCGCCCGGTCGGGGGCCATGGTGACGATCTCGGCGTCGACGATCAGCAGGTCTGCCGGGCGCGGGTCGGCGGTGGCCGCCGTCGGGATGGTGGTCATGGCCGGACGAGGATCTTGCCGACGAGGTCACCGGACTCCTGCCGGGCGTACGCCTCGGCCAGGTCGGCCAGCGGGTACTCCGCGCCCCGCAGCACCCGCAGGCCACCGGTGAAGTAGGCGTCGAGCATGTCGGCGAAGTCGGCCGGGCGGTACGCCCCAGCGCCGAGCAGGCGCAGCCCCCGCCGGTAGACGTCGGAGAGGGAGAAGCTGACCTGGTCGCCCGTGGTGTTGCCGAGCAGCACGACCCGGCCGCCGGTGCGCAGGCTCGCCAGCGAGGTGGCCCAGGTGGCGGTGCCGACGTGGTCGACGACCAGGTCGACGCCGTGGCCGTCGGTGTGCTCCCGCACCCGCTCGACGGTGTGCTCGTCGAGGTCGAGCACGTCCGCGCCGAGGTCGGCGGCGACGGCCCGTTTGGCCTCGGTACGCGCCACGGCGAGCACCCGGGCGCCGGCCCGGCGGGCGAGTTGGATGGCGGCGATGCTGACCGCGCTCGTGGCGGCCTGCACCAGCACCCACTCCCCGGTGCGGACGGCGCCGACGCGGTGCACGGCGTGCCAGCCGAGGCTCCAGGCGGTGGGCAGCGCGGCGGCCTCGGCGAGGTCGACGTGGGCGGGCACCCGGTGCACGACGGTGGCGGGGACGGTGACGTACTCGGCGAAGCCGCCGGGCCGGTTCCCGCCGACCACGGCCAGCGTGGCGCAGTAGCCCGGTTGGCCGTTCTTGCAGGTGGCGCAGGCTCCGCAGCCGATGGTCGGGTCGATCAGCACCCGGTCGCCGGGGCGTACCGTGGTGACCTGCGGCCCGACGGCGCTGACCTGGCCGGCGACGTCCATGCCGCCCGTGTGGGGCAGGGTGAAGCCGGGGAGCAGGGCGGTGTGCCGCTGGAGCACGTCGAGGCGGTTGAGGGCGGCGGTGTGCACCCGGACGACCACGTCGGCCGGGCCCGGCTCGGGGTCGGGCAGGTGCCGCAGGCTCAGCACCTCGGGCCCGCCGAAACCGGTCTGGACCATCGCCCGCATAGCAACCTCCCCCATGGTCTACCAGTCAATATGGCGTCTTGCATTGTGATTCTCGCTGCTTGGGGTCGTACTCTGCCTGCGGGGCGGCGGCGTGTCAACGGCTTGCCGCAAAAGAGGCGGAACGGTTAACGAAGCCGGGCGTCCAGGCTGCTCACAGGCCACCCACCAGGGGATCAACCGGCCTCGGACGCGGCCAGCAGATCCCGGGCGACAAGCGCCGTACGCAGCACCGCGACCGTCTGCGGGTCGAGCGGATCGACCCCCAGCAGCCGCTTGATCAGGCCGACCCGGTAGCCCACCGAGTTGCGGTGCAGGTGCAGCCGTTCGCTCACCGCCTGCCGGCTGCCCCCGGTGGCCAACCAGCAGTCCAGGGTGCGCAGCAGGTCGTCGCGGTGGGCGATCGGCCCCAGGTGCCGGTGCACGTACCAGCGCAGCCGCTCGTCCGGCACCGCCAGCAGGACCTGCGCCAGGCCGGCCTGCCCGAACGGCAGCTCGGACCGCCCGTCCGACGAGCGCAGCAGCAGCCGCAGCAGCCGGTCCGCGTCGCGGAACGAGGCCGCCGTCCGGGCCGGCCCGGTCACCAGCGGCCCGGCGACCACCCGGACCTGCCCGGGGCCGACGATCTGGTCCAGCCGGGCCCGCAGCCGGCTCACCTCGCGCTCGACGTCACCGTGCAGCAGGGTCCAGGCCAGCCGCCCCTCGGCCAGCACCGGCCGGTCCAGCCAGCTCAGCGCGGACGCCCAGCGGCGCTGCTGCTCCCCGGTGTACGCGATCCCGGCGACGGCGTGCGGCTGGTCCAGCCGCCAACCGTGCGTCGCACCGGCCCGCAGCAGTTCCGCCTCGCCCATCCGGGGCACGGACGGCGATCCGGCCGGCCCGCCGGGGCCGTCGCGCAGGGCCCGCAGCACCGTCGGGGCGTCCCGCACGGCGGGCGGCGGCGACTCGTGCCGGACCGCCTCGATCAACAGCGCGGTGGTCGCCGCCGCCGCCAGTTCCCACTGCCCGGTCGAGACCGGCTCGGCCAGCAGCAACGCGCCGATCCGCCGGGGCCCCGCGCCGACCGCCACCGCCCGGCCGGTCCACCCGTCGGCGCAGCGGACCGTGGCCGGCACGCCTCCCGGCGGCCCCGCCCCGCCGGCCCGACCGGCGGCCAGGGCGCGGCGGACGTCGTCCGGCGCGGCGTCGCGCCCCGGACCGGCCGTGCCGTCGCTGTCGGCGAGCAACTCCCCCGTCTCGGCCACCAGCCGGCACGCCGCGCCGGTCCGCTCCGCCACCGCAGCCAGCAGCTCCGGCCAGCCGGCGCCGCCGAACGCGAGTTCGGCGAGCCACTGGGCGAACGCGGCCGGTGGTGGCGCGGCGGCGACGGCCAGCCGTGGGCGGGCCGCCGCCAGCTCACCCGATCGGCTCACGCCGACGGTCGGTCGAGCAGCCGGACCGCGACGGCCTTCTCCTGGGTGTACTCGCGCAGCGCCGCGTAGCCGCCGCCCCGACTGAAGCCGCTCTCCTTCTGCATGTTGAACGGGAAGCCGATCACCCCGGCGTCGTGGAACTGGTTGACCGCGACCTGCCCGGCGCGGGCCTGCCCGGCCACCCGCAGCGCCCGGGAGACGTCGCTGGTCCAGATGCAGGCCAGCAGGCCGAAGTCGGTGCCGTTCATCAGGGTCACCGCCTCGTCCACGCCCCGGAAGCCCTGCACCGCCAGCACCGGGCCGAAGACCTCCTCGCGGGCCAGCCGCATGTCCGAGTCGACCTGGTCGAAGACGGTGGGGGCGACGTACCAGCCGTCGTCGAACGCGGCGGTGGCCGGCTCGCCGCCCACGACCAGCCGGGCCCCGGCGGCCGGGGCCTCGGCCAGGAACCCCCGGACCCGCTCGTACTGGGCCTGGCTGACCAGCGGGCCCATGTCCAGGTCCTGGTCCCAGGGACCGGTCCGGATGGCCGCCATCCCGGCGGCGACCCGCTCGACCACCTCCGCCCGGATCGACTCCTCGACCAGCAGCCGGGAGCCGGCGTAGCAGTTCTGCCCGGCGTTCTCGGTGATCGAGGCGATGATCGCCGGGATCGCCGCGTCCAGGTCGGCGTCGGCGAAGACCACGTTCGGGGACTTGCCCCCCAGCTCCAGCTTGACCGGGACGAGATGCTGCGCCGCGGCGCGCATGACGGACCGGCCGGTCACCGTCGAGCCGACGAAGCTGATGTGGTCGATGTCGGCGTGCCCGGTGAGCGCCACCCCGGCCTCGGGGCCGAGGCCGGTGACCACGTTCAGCACGCCCGGCGGCAGGCCGGCCCGGCGGCCCAGCTCGGCCAGCGCGAACGGCGACAACGGCGCGACCTCGGACGGCTTCAGCACCACCGTGTTGCCGGCGGCCAGCGCCGGGGCGACGTTGGCGGCGGTGAGCACGGCCGGCACGTTCCACGGGATGATCACCGCGCAGACGCCGTACGGCTCGGGCCGGGTGTAGCCGAAGTAGTCGGGCGTACGGGTGGGCAGGGTGACGCCGGTGAGCTTGTCGGCGGCCCCGGCGAAGTAGTCGACGATGCCCTGGGCGATGTACATGTTGAGCCGCCCGCCGGAACGGGGTTTGCCCACGTCACGCGCCTCGTACGCGGCGAGCTCCTCGACGTGCTCGCCGATCAGCGCGGCCCAGCGGCGCAGGATCGCGCCGCGCTCGCTGGGCGAGGTGGCCGCCCAGCCGGGGGCGGCCCGGCGGGCGGCGGCGACGGCGTGGTCGACGTCGACCGCGCGGGCGCGGGCCACCGACTGGATGGTCTCCCGGGTGGCGGGATCGAGCACCGGCAGCTCACCGCCGTCGGCGGCGGCGGTCCAGTCGCCGTCGACGAGTTGGCGGGCGGCGGGAATGTCCAGGTCAGCCATGTGCGAATCCTTGACCCTTCACGTTTCGCATGTCAAGATGCAATCTCGCTTTATGAGTCACTAGGAGGGCGCGTGCGGATCACAGCGGCGGTGCTGGAGAACGCGGGAGGGCCGTTCACCCTCCAGCAGATCGACCTCGCCGACCCGGGACCGGACGAGGTGCTGGTCCGGGTGCACAGCGTCGGGATCTGCGCCACCGACCTGGAGTTCGCCAACTTCTTCCCCACCCCGGCGGTGCTCGGCCACGAGGGCAGCGGGGTCGTCGAGCAGGTCGGCGAGCGGGTCACCGGCGTCGCCCCGGGTGACCACGTCGCGATGAGCTTCACCTCCTGCGGCGACTGCCCGCTGTGCCGGGGCGGAAACCCCGCCTACTGCCGCCGCTTCGACGCGGTCAACTTCACCGGCCGGCGGCCGGACGGCAGCTCGGCACTGTCCCGCGACGGACAACCGGTCAACGGCCACTTCCTGGGCCAGTCGTCGTTCGCCAGTCACGTGGTCGCCCCCGCCCGCGCGGTGGTGCCGATCAGCAAGGAGATCGACCTGGGCGTGGTCGGCCCGTTCGGATGCGGGTTCGGCACCGGCGCCGGCGCGGTGCTCAACGTGCTGCGCCCGGAGGTCGGGTCCTCGCTGGTGGTCTTCGGCGCGGGCGCGGTGGGCGTGGCGGCGATCCTGGCCGCCCGGGTGGCCGGCTGCGCCGTCGTCGCCGCCGTCGACGTCAACGCCGGCAAGCTCGACACGGCCCGGCTGCTCGGCGCGACCCACGGGGTGAACTCCACCGACGGCGACCCGCGCGAACTGCTGACCGCGATCGCCCCGCACGGCTTCGACGTCGCGATCGACACCACGGGCCGGGAGGACGTGCTGCGGCTCGCGGTCGAGTCGCTCGGCCCACTCGGCCGGTGCGGCGTGGTCGGGATCGGCCCGAGCGAGCAGATGAGCTTCGAGTGGCGCAGCGTGCTCAACGGTCGCAGCATCACCGGCATCATCGGCGGCAGCAGCCTGCCGCAGGTCTTCCTGCCCAGGCTGCTGGACCTGCACGCCGCCGGCAACTTCCCGGTGGACCGCCTGATCACCCGGTTCCCCTTCGCGCAGATCAACGAGGCGGTGGCGGCGCTGCGCTCCGGCGAGGTCGGCAAGGCCGTCCTGACCCTCTGACCGGGGACGACGCCGGCCCGGAGCATTCCGCCGGACCACCCCATCGACAGTTTTGTATCTCATTGTGAAACATTGTCTCGCAATGTGAGCGACATTACCCTTGGCGTCAGACCCACACCCAGTGGCGCGGCTGGGCAACACCGCGCAGCGTCCCGCACCTGTGGAGCACGTCCCGATGACCGAACAGCAGCGCACCGCCCCGGCCGCCACCCAGACCGTGACCGGAGACCGGCCCGTCGCGCCCTTCGACCACCACTCGGCCGAGTGCAACACCGATCCGGTGGGCTACTACCGGGAGTTCCGGCAGACCTGCCCGGTCGGTCGGACCGACGCGCACGGTGGTTTCGTCTACACCACCCGGTACGCCGACGTGGTCCGGATCGCCCGCGACGACGACACCTTCTCCTCCGCCCGCGCCACCGCCGGGGGTGACGGCACCGCCATCGTCATCCCCCGGGGCCCCGGCCTGGAGCAGTACCCGATCGAGCTGGACCCGCCCGCCGCGACCGGCTACCGCGACCTGATCAACCCGCTGCTCACCCAGGACGCGGTCGCCGAGCTGGCCCCGATGGTCGCCAGGCACACCACCCGCGTGGTGGACGCGTTCATCGCCGAAGGGTCGGTGGACTTCGTCCGCGACCTGACCAACCCGCTGCCGGCCGCCGTCACCCTCGACTGGCTGGGCTTCCCCGAATCCGACTGGGCCAAGCTCGCCGGCCCGATCCACGACATCTTCGCCGCGCTGCCCGGCAGCGAACGCGCCGTACGCGGGGCCGCCGGCCTGGCCTACCTCGACCAGCGCATCCGCGAGCTGATCGTCGAACGGCGGGCCACACCGACCGGCGACGCGGTGAGCTACCTGGCCGCCCAGCGCCGCGGAGACGGGGAACTGTTCGACGCCGACGAACTGGTCTCGGTCATCGGGCTGCTGATCGCGGGCGGGGTGGACACCACCACCTCGCTGACCGGCTCCACCCTGGTGCACCTGAGCCGGCACCCCGAGGACCGGCAGCGCCTGATCGACTCCCCCGATCTGCTGCTCACCGCCACCGACGAGTTCCTGCGGGTGTTCGCCCCGTCGCAGTCGATGGCCCGTACCGTCCGCGCCGACACCGAGGTCGGCGGCTGCCCGGTCGCCGCCGGCGAGCGGGTGCTGATCCCCTGGGTCGCGGCCAACCACGACCCGGCGGTCTTCCCCGACCCCGAGCAACTGCGGCTGGACCGCGACGCCGCCCGGCACCTGAGCTTCGGCATCGGCAGCCACCGCTGCGCCGGAGCGCACCTCGCCCGGCTGATGTTCCGCGAGATGATCACACAGGTACTCACCCGGCTGCCCGACTTCCGGGTGGTGGAGGAGGGGCTCGTCGCCTATCCCACCCGGGGCAACCAGAGCGGTTGGGACGCGATCCCGGCCGTCTTCACCCCGGGTCCCCGCCGCGACGCCGACGCGGCGGGGACCCGGCCCGCCGCCAGCCTGACCGGCGACCGGGAGTTGGTCATGGCGGCCACCGCCACCGCCACCGACGAGGTGCTGGAGGTACGCCTGGCCGACCCGACCGGCGCGGAGCTGCCGCCCTGGGCGCCGGGCGCGCACCTGGAGGTGCGGCTGCCGTCCGGGCGGGTCCGGCAGTACTCGCTGTGCGGCGACCCGGACGACACCAGGCACTACCGGATCGCGGCCCTGCGCGAGCCCGCCGGCCGGGGCGGTTCGATGGAGCTGCACGCGCTCGCCCGGGCGGGCGTCACCCTCGCGGTGCGCGGCCCGCGCAACCACTTCCCGCTCGTCGACGCCCCCGACTACCTCTTCCTCGCCGGGGGCATCGGGATCACCCCGATCCTGGCGATGGCCCGCGAGGCCGACCGCCGGGGCGTGCCGTTCCGGCTGGTGTACGGCGGTCGCAGCCGGGCCTCGATGGCCTTCGTCGACGAGGTGACGGCGCTCGCCGGTCACCGGGTGACCCTGCTGCCGCAGGACGAGGCGGGCCTGCCCGACCTGGCGGCGCTGCTCGACTCCACCGGCCCCGACACCGCCGTCTACTGCTGCGGGCCGACCGGCATGATCGACGCGTTGGAGCGGGTCTGCGCCGCGACCGGCCGGTCGGAGCGGCTGCACGTCGAGCGGTTCACCGCCGGGGACGACCTGGAGGTCGCCTTCGACCCGGCGACGAACACCGAGTTCGAGGTGCACCTGGCGCGTACCGGGGCGACCCTGCGGGTGCCCCGGGACCGCCGCATGATCGACGTGCTGCGCGAGGTCGTGCCGGGCCTGACGTACGACTGCGAGAAGGGGTACTGCGGGGCGTGCGAGACCCGGGTGCTCGCCGGCACGCCGGAGCACCGCGACTCGCTGCTGACCGAGCAGGAGCGGACGGCCGGGCGCAGCATGATGATCTGTGTCGGGCGGTGCCGCTCGGAGCGCCTGGTGCTCGACCTGTAGTCCTGTCCGGACGGGCCGGCCCGGGTCCCAGGGCCGGCCCGTCCGGACGCCTTCGGGCTGAAGGTCCGGCTGCACCGGCGGCCGGGGTCCGTCGGTCGCGCGGCGCGGCCGGGCCGGTGGCGGTCAGCCCGCGTTCGCCAGCGCGTCGAGGATCAGGTCGAGGCCGAAGGCGAACTGACCGCCGAAGTCGTAGCCGGGTAGGCCCACGTGCCGGGTGGCGAACTCGACCAGGTGCAGGTACTCCCCCGCCGCGGTTGGTCCGCCGGCCGGAGGAGTCGCACCGGCCGGGGCGGGTGACCGCACGCGGACGGCCCGCCGCGCCACGACACTGGGGCGCTGCGGGCCGTCCTGACGAGGGGCCGGTGGGTCAGTTGCCCCACTCGAAGTTGGGCTCGACCGCCTCGGCGATGCGGAACCGGCCGCCCGGCGCGATCTCGCTGCCGCGCTCGGTCACCACGTGCTTGCCGAACCCGCTGACCAGCGGCCGGCCGACGTCGCGCTTGAGCCACAGCCGCAGCAGGTGCCGGCGACGCTCCGGCTCCGGGAAGTCGACGTAGCCGGTACGCGAGTGCAGGGCGGCGTAGTTCAGCAGCCACTGCACGTCACCGGGCTGGAAGTCCATGTCCAGGGCCAGGCCGGCGGACTGGGACACCTCGTCGTAGAGGTGCAGCAGCTCGATCTGCGCCTCGGTGAGGCGGGGCACCTCGGGGTAGTCCTGCGCCGAGAAGATCATCGAGCTGCCGGCGTAGGTGCTGAAGATGCCGTCGACGTAGCTGCAGATCGGCGAGGTGTAGGTGCGGGCCGGGGCGTCCGGGTCCTGCCGGTGCCAGTCCCAGTGCCACGGCTCGAACAGCAGCGGCGCGAGGTCGGGCCGGCGGCGCAGGATCTCGTTGTAGATCGTGGTGCCGCTGACCAGGCTGCTCGCCCCGCCGGCCTTGGCCGCCCGCAGGCACATCAGCGCGACCACGTCGGAGCTGTCGGAGTGGAACGGCAGCCGGTCGCGGACCCGCGACGGCAGGGCCGACGGGTCGTCGAGGGTCTTGTTGGAGGTGGCGATGACGTGGTCGAGCACGTCACCCATCTGGTTCTGCCCCATCGGCACGCCGAGGTGCAGCCCCATCAGGTAGAAGATCGCCCCGGCCAGGGTGTCGCCGTACTCCTCCGTGCGCAGGCCCCGGACCAGGATGAAGCCGCGTCCGGAGTCGAGCTGGCGGGCGCACTCCTCGTTGAGGCCGGCGCAGGCCGGCAGCGGGTAGTCGACGGCGGTCACCGTACGCAGGTCGGGGTTGTCGGCGACGAACCGGCGGCCGACGGTCTCCAGCTCGGCGCGCTCGGCGTCACTGAGCTGGTAGACCCACTCGGTCGAGGTACGCAGCTCGTCACCGCGCCAGGCGGACGGACCGGAGATGGGGGCGAGATCGATTGCGGTGGTCATGATGATGCGCTCCGAGGTTCGGTTCTGCGGAAACGGGTCGGTGTCCCGGGCGGGCGGTGCCGTCACCGGGCTGATCAACGACGTGGGCGCTCACCGTGTCCCGGTCGGGAGACGGCGGGCCGATCCATCAGAACGGGGTCTGCGGGTCCCCGGCGGCGGTCCCGGGGCGCATGCCCTCCCGCGGCGGGTGGACCCGCAGCGGCTCCTCGTAACCGCGCACCAGCAATCCAGAGCCTTGCGGAACTCGGATCATGGCGTTCTCCTGCGGCTGGCGATGATCGGTCCAGGCTAACCAACCCCCGCGGCAACGTCAACAGAGACACCGTCTCGCAATACGACCTAACCTCGCCCCGGGCGGCACGCCCCGGGGTCAGCCGGGCAGGCGGGCGTTGAGGCGGGCGGCCTGACGGAACAGGTGGTCGCGCTCGGCGAGGTGGGCGGCCCGGCGGGCGGCCTCGGCGTACCACCGGGCCGCCGTCACCAGGTCACCGGCCCGCTCGTGCAGGTACGCCGTCACCGCCGCGTGGCGGGGCACCGCCGGGTCGACCGCCGCGAGGGCCGCCAGCCCGGCCTGCGCCCCGTCGGCCTCCCCGACGGCCACCGCCCGGTTCAGCCGGACGACCGGGCTGTCGGTCAGCCGTACGAGTTCGTCGTACCACTCGACGATCTGCACCCAGTCGGTCTCGGCGGCGACGGGTGCGTCGGCGTGCAACGCGGCGATGGCCGCCTGGGCCTGGAACTCGCCCAGCCGGTCCCGGGCGAGCGCCGCCTGCAGGATGCCGACCCCCTCGGCGATCGCGCCGGTGTCCCACCGGCTGCGGTCCTGCTCCGCGAGCGGAACCAGCTTGCCGTCCGGCGTGGTCCGGGCCGCGCGCCGGGCGTGGTGCAGCAGCATCAGGGCGAGCAGCCCGGCCACCTCCGGATGGTCGACCAGCGCGGCGAGTTGCCGGGTGAGCCGGACCGCCTCGGCCACGAGGTCGACGTCACCGGAGTAGCCCTCGTTGAAGACCAGGTAGAGCACCCGCAGCACGGTGGTGACGTCGCCGGGACGGTCGAGGCGCACACCGGCCACCGTGCGCTTGGCCCGGCTGATCCGCTGCGCCATGGTCGCCTCCGGCACCAGGTAGGCCCGGGCGATCTGGCGGGTGGTCAGCCCGCCCACGGCGCGCAGGGTCAACGCGACCGCCGACGACGGGCTCAGCGACGGATGGGCGCACAGGAAGTAGAGCCGGAGCGTGTCGTCCACCCCGGACGCGGGGCCGGACGCCGGTTCCTCGACGACGAGGTCCTCCCGCCGACGGCGGGCGGCGTCCGCCCGGCCCGCGTCGAGGAACCGGTGCCAGGCCACGGTGACCAGCCAGCCCTTCGGGTCCCGGGGCGGATCGGCCGGCCAGACGCCCAGCGCCCGGACCAGCGCGTCCTGCACGGCGTCCTCGGCCGCCGCGAAGTCGGCCCCGCGCCGCACGAGCACCCCGAGCACCTCCGGGATGAGCCGGCGCAGCAGGTCACCGTCCACCCGTCAGTCGGTGACGGTCGGCGGGGCGGTCAGGAACGGGCGCAGCTCCAGCCACTCGTGGATCGGCCTCCCGCCCGCCCCCGGCGCGGCCGACAACTCCCCGGCCAGCTCGACGGCCCGGTCGTAGCTGTCCACGTCGATCACCATCCAGCCGGCGACGAGATCCTTGGTCTCGGCGAACGGCCCGTCGGTGACCGGCGGACGCCCCGGCCCGTCGTACCTGACGAACGTCCCCTCGGGGGCGAGGGCCTGACCGTCGACGAACTCGCCGGTGCCCTCCAGCCGGGCCGCGAAGTCGTGCATGTACCGCACGTGGGCGGTGATCTCCTCGGGCGTCCACTTGTCCATCGGAACGTCGTTGACCGCGGGTGGGGCGCCCCGGTAGTGCTTGAGCAGCAGGTACTTCGCCATCGGGTCTCTCCTCGGTGCCGGCGCGACCCCATTCTGGCCGCGTTCACCCCGGGGACGGAGCCGGCCCGCCGTTCTCGACATCGGCCGCGGAACTTTTTCTCCGGCCCGGGTGTCGCGGCCCGGCGCGGCTCACCTGTCGACGAGCTGCCGTACCCGCAGGCGGCGGATACCCGAGGCCCGCTCCGGCACCTCGGGCGCCCGGGTGGCGGGCAGGCGGACGGTGAAGACCGCCCCCCGGTGCGGCCGTCCCTCGGCCTCGATGGTGCCCCGGTGGCTCGTCACGACCTCCTGGAGCAGGGCCAGCCCCAGCCCGAACCGGTGCTCCCCGGAACCTCCGCCCCGGTGGAACCTGTCGAAGATGCGCCGCGCGTCGGCCTGGTCGAACCCGACCCCGGTGTCGGCGACCACGAACTCGACGTAGTCGCCGCCGGCCCGCAGCGACACGTCGATGCGGCCGCCGGGCGGTGTGTGGGCGAGCGCGTTCGCCAGCAGCTCACCGGCCACCCGGCGCAGCGCCGACGCGACCCCCGGCACCGGCAGCGACCCGTCGGGCAGGTCGGCGACGAGAGTGACCTGCCGTTCGGCGGCCCGTTCCGTCTCGGCGGCGACGGCCGCCCCGACGAGCGCGGTCAGGTCGACCGGAGGATAGGGGCGGCGATCGGCGGGAGCGGCGGCGAGCTGGGCCGACGACAGCAGGTCGTCGACGATCTCGCCCAGCCGGCGGGTGCCGCCGATCAGGCGGTCGAGATCCTCCAGGCTGGTGGCGCTGCCCCCGGCCCGCGCCCGCCGCGCCATCAACTGGGCGCGGATGTGCACCTGGGCGATCGGGGTCCGCAGCTCGTGGCTGGCGTCGGCGATGAACCGCCGTTGCCGGGTCAGCGCCTCCGCCAGCGGCGCGACGGCCTGCCGCCCGACCAGCGCGCCGGTCAGCACGGCGACGAACAGCCCGACCGTCGCGGCGAGGCTGAACGCCAGCAGCAGGTGCCGGCGGTCGGACAGCTGGAACCGCGCGTCGAACACCGCCTGCACGACCACCCCGTCGCTGCGCGACTCGGTGCGGACGTGGTAGGTGGTGCCGTTGCGGGTGACGGTGGTGACCTTGGTGATCCCGGTGGCCGCCACCGACCGCAGCGCGCCGGTCAGCGGGAAGCCCGCAGGCGGCGGGTTGAGGCCGGTGTCGGTGGTGAGCCCGTTGTAGCGGAACACCCAGCTGCACGCGGGCGGACCGGGGATGGTGGCGTGCTGGGTACCCCAGGCCAGCTCCCGGTGGATCTGCGCCTCCTGGCTGCGGACCAGGACGGCGTACGAGATGCCGCCGGCCAGCAGCAGCAGGGCGCTGATGGCCAGCCCCACCAGCAGCCCGATCCGCAGCCGGGCCCGGCGAACCATCGACTGCTCCACCAGCTCCGTCACAGCGCTCCGAGTCGGTAGCCGAGCCCGTGCACGGTACGGACCACCGACCGGCCGAGTTTGCGGCGCAGGTAGTAGACGTAGGTGTCCACCAGCGACGTCGCGGCGGCCTCGTCGAAGACCCGGCGGCGCAGCTCGCCCCGGGAGTGCACGGTGCTCGGCCGGGCCGCCAGCACCCGCAGCAGCTCGAACTCCCGGGCGGACAGTGCCACCCGGGTGCCGTCGGCCAGCACCGCGTCGTGCGAGGTCAGGTCGAGCCGCCCGGTGCCGATACGCAGCACGGTGGTGGACTCCGCGCCGCGCCGGCACAACGCCCGGACCCGGGCGCTCAACTCGTCCAGGTCGAACGGTTTGCCCAGGTAGTCGTCGGCGCCGGCGTCCAGCCCGGCGATCCGGTCGCCGACCCCACCGAGCGCGGTGAGCATCAGCGCCCGGGTCGGCACCGCCCGGGACCGCAGCCGGGCGACCATGTCGAGACCGTCCAGCACCGGCAGCATCCGGTCGACGACCAGCACGTCGTAGCTGCGGGTCAGCCCCAGGTGCAGGCCACGCTGGCCGTCGGCGGCCCGGTCGACGAGGAAGCCCTCACAGCTCAGTGTCTCGGTGAGTAAGTCGGCCAGTTCCTCGTCGTCCTCGACCAACAGCAACCGGTTAGGTCCTCCCCCGTGCATGCCTCCACAATCGCACAGAGTGGGCCTAAAGAGTGATAGCTATCTTTTTATCATTTCACCGTGGCGAGTGTCCGTGGTCGGACGTCGTCGCCCCGCCGGGCCTCCCGGCGCTCGATCCAGCTCAGCAACGGGGTCGTCATCATCGTGGTGGTCAGGGCCACCAGCACCAGCACGGTGAACAGCGAGGCGTTCACGATGCCCGCCTCCAGGCCGACGTTGAGCGCGATGAGCTGCATCAGGCCCCGGGCGTTCATCAACGCGCCCACCCGCAGCGCGACGCCCTGCGACTCGCCCCGGAGCCGGGCCGCCGCCCAGCAGGCACCGAACTTGCCGACGATCGCCGCCGTCACGCAGGCCACCGCGAACAGCAGCACCGGCGGGCTGCCGAGCAACCCGAACTCCGTCCGCAGCCCCGAATAGGTGAAGAACAGCGGCAGGAAGACCGTCGCGGCGACCGGGGTGAGGGTGTCCACCACCCGGTCGGTGTTGCCGGTGTGGGGCATCACCACGCCGACCGCGAACGCGCCGAACACCGCGTACAGCCCGATCTCGTCGGTGTACCAGGCCACCAGGAAGAGCAGGGCCACCGTGCCGAGCACCCGGGCGGCGTCGTTGAGGCCGGGACTGGTCATCAGCGCGGTGGTCACCCGCCGCCCGCACAGCCACAGCACCAGCGCGAACAGCACCGCCCCACCGGCGGTGACGACCGCCGGCCCGGCCCGGCCGGAGGCGAACGCCAGCACCACGGCCAGCATGATCCAGGCGACCATGTCGTCGAGCGCACCACTGGCCAGCGACAGCGTGCCGTGCCGGGTGCCGGCGTGGCCGCGTTCGGTGATGATCCGGGCCAGCATCGGGAAGGCGGTGATCGCCAACGCCACCCCGACGAACGCCGCAGAGACCCCGAGCGACGTCCCGTCGGCCCGCATCGGCACCGCGTCCGCGGTGACCAGCACCAGCCCCACCCCCAGGACCAGCGGCGCGGTCACCCCGGCCAGCGACACCAGCCCGGCGGTGCCGGCCAGGCCGGTGACCCGGTGGGCGCTGAAGGCGTACCCGGCCTGGAACATGAACAGCACCAGGCCGACCTGGCCCACCACGTACAGCACCGGCAGCAGCGCGGCCGGGAACAGGGCGTCCTTCACCTCCGGCAGGACGAGCCCGAGCAGCGACGGGCCCAACAGCACACCGGCGAGCATCTCGCTGACCACGGCCGGCTGACCCACCCGGCCGAGCAGCCAGGCCACCGCCTTGCAGAAGATCAGGATCACCGCGACCGCGATGAAGAACCGCGGAGCCAACTGGGTGGGGGTCACCGGACCGCCTCCTCGAAGTAGTTGGTGCACAAGCGTTGTCGTCGCGCGTCGACGACCATCCAGGCGCCGAACACGAGTTGCCGCAGGCTGCGACCCACGTCGGCCCAGCGGTCCCGCCACCGCATCGCGGCCAGCCGCAGCCGCCCCGGGCCGGCCACCCCGGCCGGGGTCAGGTACGCCGGGCCCCGGCTGGGCAGCGACCGGCTGTGCGCGGCCGAGGACGCCAGGGCGTACCGGCGCAGCACCTCACGGGTCGCGGCGCGCAGCATCACCGGCGCGACCCCGCGCGCCGGGCAGGCCCGGTTCGCGGTGACGCCGTACGGGATGAAGCGGGCGTCGCGGCGTCGCAGCGTTCGCCACCGGTCCGGGTCGAACCGATCGTCGCCGGCCGGGCCGCTGCGCTGGAACGCCAGGTAGTTGAAGAGCAGCACCGAGCCGGCCGGCAGGGTCACCCCGGAGGGCAACCCGATCGGCGCGGAGGTGATCCGGTGGGCGACGCCGAACAGCGGATGCAGTCGCAGCGTCTCGTCGATCACCCGGTCCAACGCGTCGTCGTCGTCCAGGCCCCGCTGCAGGTCCGGCCGGTTGGCCAGGGCCAGCAGCACGTGCGACATCGCCTCGGACATCTGCACCACCGCCGTGGTGCCGAACGCGCCGTGCAGGTACCAGGCCGTCTCCTCGGTGGTGAACGGCGACGGCAACGTCACCGGGCAGGTGCCCGCCTCGACCCGCCCGCGCAGGTACCGGGTCAACGGGTCACGCCGGTCCAGGTGCCGCAGGCCGGTGCACTTGAGGGCGGCGGCCACGTCGGCGGCGTTGGCGACGAACAGCGCCCGGACCTCCGGCGGGGGCACCTCACCGAAGATCAGCTCGTGGTAGACCTCCGCCCACACCGGCATCATCAGGTCCCGCAGCCGGACGTGGACCCGCCCGGCCGGCAGCTCGTCGAGCACCCGCCGGGTGGCGGCGGTGGCGAGCGCGTCGGCGCGCTGGGGCCGTACCGCGAGCACCTGCCGGGTCACCCCGGCCACCGTCCGGTAACGCTCCCCCGGCTCCAGGTGCTCCTGGTGCATGTGCGGGCCGGGCGACAGCCAGTACCAGAACAGGTCGGACAGGCCGGCACCCTGGCTGCGCCCGTCGGCCGCCGGGTCGGCGTACAGCCGCTCGAAATCCTCGACGTCGACGAGCGGGCCGGGCACCGGAATGCCCTCCCCGCCGTTGACCCGGGCGAACACCCACTGCCGCAGCCGCACCACCGCCGCAGGCAGCCACCGGGGCAGGGTCCAGCCCACCCCGGCCACGACCAGCGCGCCCCACAGCACCGGCGCGCTCACGCCGGGGCTCCCGTGGTGACCAGGTCGGCGCTGAGGTCGCCCGGCCGCGCGACACCCACCAGCGCCAACGCCCGGTCGAGGTCGGCGTGCAGCAGGTCGAGCACGTGCCGCACCCCGGCCGCGCCGCCCACCGCCAGCCCCCACAGCACCGGGCGGCCGACCAGCACGGCCGTCGCCCCGAGCGCCAACGCGACAAGCACGTCGACCCCGCGCCGCAGACCGCCGTCGACCAGCACCGGCAGCCGACCGCCGACGGCCGCCACGACGGCCGGCAACGCGTCCAGGGTGGCCGTCACCCCGTCGAGTTGCCGGCCGCCGTGGTTGGAGACCACCACGCCGTCCACCCCGTGCTCGACGGCCAGCCGGGCGTCCTCGGGGTGCAGCACCCCCTTGAGCAGGATGGGCACCGTGGTGAGCCGACGCAGCACGGCCACCAGTTCCCAGCCCACCCGGGCGTTCATCTCGACGTCCCGGACCCGGCCGTCCGCGTCACGCATGTTCTCGCAGACCAGGCCGGGTGGCAGGTCGACGAATCCGTGCCGCAGGTCGCGCTCGCGCCGACCGAACACGGGCGAGTCGACCGTGACGACCAGGGCCCGGCAGCCGGCGGCCACCGCCCGTCGGACCACGGTGGTGGTGAACTCCAGGTCGGTGTGCGGGTAGAGCTGGAACCACAGCGTCCCGCCGGCCGCCGCGATCTGCTCGACCGGCCGGGTGGCCGCCATGCTCACCACCATGACCGTGCCGGCCTCGGCGGCGGCGCGGGCGGTGGCCACCTCGCCGTCGGGGTGGGCCAGCCGGTGGAAGGCGGTCGGCGCGACCAGCACCGGCATCGAGACCGGGCTGCCGAGCAGCGAGATCCGCAGGTCCCGGTCGCCGGTGCCGCGCAGCACCCGGGGAAGCAGCCAGCGCCGGGCGAAGGCCGCCTCGTTGGCCCGCAGGGTACGTTCGTCGCCGGCCCCGCCCGCGAAGAAGTCCCAGTGCACCGGGTCGAGGCGGCGGCGGGCGGCGGCGGCCACGTCGGCCAGGTTCAGCGCCACCTCGTCGAGGGCCGGCACGTCAGTCCCCGGCCCTGCGCAGGCACCGGTCGACGAAGTCGGCCAACGGTGTCACGTGCACCTGCGGCCGGTCCCACCGGTTCTCCAGGTTCTCCGCCAGGTGGTGGGTCGCGACGACCTGCCCCGCCCGGTGGTGGCGGACGACCGGGTGCAGGTACGCCGCGTCGTGGGCCTGACCGACGACGTCCTGGGCCACCCGTTTCACCGTCACGTCGAACGGGTCCACTTGGTCGTGCTCCGGGCCGTACTCCAGGGTGACCACGAACGCGTCGGAGTAGTCGTGGTCGGCGGTGCGCAGGCCGGTCTCCGTGAAGTAGTCCACCGGCACCTCCTCGTGGTAGCGCGCGTCGGCGTCGGCGACGGTCACCACGTCGGCGAGGACGTCGAACTGCTGCCACAGCGCGGAGGTGCGGTTGACCCGGGCGATGATCGCGTCGGCGATCGACGCGCCGGTCGCGTCGAGCTTCTCCGCCGGCCACGGCGTGTCCCCGTACCGGCGTTCGAGGATCCGGTGCAGGGCCCGTACGGCGTAGCGGAAACCGTGGATGAACCCGTTCGTCGAGCGTTTGAAGTCCCGCTGCTGGGTGATGGTGCCGGCGAAGAACAGGTCGGGCACGTTCACCGACTCCCACTGCGCGGTCTGGGCCGGGAAGCGGTCTCGGATCGCCAGCTGCGGCCGGCACGACTCGTCGAAGATCGACGCGTCGAAGGCGAACCCGGTGCAGACGAGCACCCGGTCGTAGCGCAGCTCCTTGGTCACCTCGTCGGCGCGGGAGAACGCGAACGTCACCGTGTAGCCGTCGGCGTCGCGGGTGATCCGCCGGACCGTGCCGTCCAGGATCGCGTTGGCCGACTTGAGCTGGTAGGTGTCGAGGAAGTTGTTGTTCACCGCCCGCAGGTGCCCGACGTAGTGGGTGCGCCAGGCCATCCGCACCGAGCTGGGCCCGGCCAGGTGGATCAGGGTGGTGGTCTCCATCAGGTTGTCCGCCGTCTCGAACGCGGAGTTGCCCTTGCCGATGATCAGCACCTTCTGGTCGAGGTAGTCGCCCGGGTCGACGGGCATGTCCGCGTACTGCTCGGCCAGCTCCAGCCCGGGGATGTCCGGCAGGTAGGGCCGGGACACGCCGGTGGCGACGACCACCCGCCGGGCCCGGAAGGTCTCCCCGGCGTGCACCTCGAACACCCCGTCCACCCTGGACACCGAGGTGACCCGCGCGCCGTAGCGCACCTTCACCCCGGTCTTCGCGGCGAAGTCGGCCAGGTAGCGGACCATCACGTCGGCGTCCGGGAAGTACCGCTCGGTGTACGTGGTGAACCGCAGCGCCGGATCGTCACTGAGCAGCGAGTTCCAGTCCAGCCGCAGGTTGGACTCCGGGTCGTCGGAGCCGGTGTGCGGCTTGTTGATGGAGATCAGTTGCCGGTGCCGGGGGTAGGTGGCGAAGAACGCGCCCGGGATGTCCGCGCCCTCCAGCACCAGGTAGTCGCGCCGGCCGTCGGCCTGGAGCAGGGCGGCCAGTTGCAGGCCGGCGGGGCCGGCTCCGATGATCAGACAGTCAAGCGTCACGACGGCCATCCAGGGTGAGAGGGGTCAACGGAAGTTCCAGCGCGTCCATCACGTCGGCGGCCCGCCTGACGTCGCCGTCGAGCGGCCGGTCCGGGTCGACCGGGGGGATCGCCGCGACCAGCGCCGCCAGCACCTGGGCGCAGCCCGGCGCGGTGGGTGTTCGGGCCCCCACGTACGCGGCCTGACGCAGCCCCAGCGCCAACGAGCCGACGATCAGCCGCAGCAGCCCGGCCTGGTCGAAGACCCGCAGGGCGGCCTGGGTGCCGAGCGGGACGACGTCCTGGTTGTGCAGGTTGGTCGGCAGGCTCTGCATGCTCGCCGGCATGGCGTCGCGGCGGATCTCGGCGATCAGCGCGGTCGAGGCCAACTGCACCCCCTGCAGCCCGTGCTGCTGCCCCGGGCCGGCGGCCAGCATCGGTGGCAGGCCACCGTTGCGGTGCGGGTCGACGAGCAGGTCGAGTTGCCGCTCGACGAGGTTGCCGACCTGCGCCACGACCATCGACAGCAGGTCGGCGGCGAACGCGGCCGGCTGGCCGAAGAAGTTGCCGCCGTGCACCACGAGGTCGTCGTCGGGGAAGAACAGCGGGTTGTCGCTGACGCTGCCCAGGTCGGCGGTGACCACCCCGTCGACGTGGCGCAGCGCGTCCTCGGCCGCGCCGAGCAGTTGCGGCGCGCACCGGATGCTGTACGGCTCCTGCAACGGGCGCTTGCCCGACGCGACGAGCCCCGCGCCGACCTGCCGCATCCGCGCGCCCACGTCGATCGCGCCCGGGTGCCCGTACGCGCGCAGCAGCCGGGCGTCGAGGAACTGCGGGTCGCAGCCGAGCAGGTCGGCCAGCAGGCAGGTGAGCACCTGCGCCGCCCGGTGCGCGGCGCGCACGGCGGACAACGCCAGCGCCGTCGCCGCGGTGGTCAGCGAGGTGCCGTTGACCAGGGCCAGGGCGTCCCGGCCGTCCAGCGGCAGCGGGGTCAGGCCGGCCTTCTCCAGCGCCTGCGCCGCCGGCAGGCGTACCCCGTCGAGGTAGGCGTGGCCGCGACCGCGCAGCGCCTGGGCCGCCGCGCCCAACGGGATCAGGTCACCGCTCGCGCCGACCGAACCCCACCTCGGCACGGCGGGCACGAAGGTGGTCCCGAGCATCGCGGCCAACGCGTCGACGACGTGCGGGGACACCCCCGACGCGCCCCGGGCCAGCGACCAGGCCCGGACCAGCACGGTCGCCCGGACGATCTCGGGGGCGAGATCCGGGCCGTGGCCCGCGCCGAGGTGGGCGAGGGTGTTGTCGGCCTGGTCGCGCAGGTCGGCGCGGCCGGCGTACCCGACGAGGGCGCCGAAGCCGGTGGTGCTGCCGTACACCGCGCGGTCCTCGCCGAGCACCTCGGACAGGAAGGTGCGGGTGCGGGTGACCCGGTCGCGGACCTGCGGCCCGACCACGACCCGGACGGGGTCGCGGGCGGCGCTCAGGTCGGCGATCCGCAGCGGCGCCGCGAGATCAACCTCTGTCGTCATGCGACGGGACCCTAGAGAGCGATTCTCAGAACGCTTTGAAATCGGGCCGATACGGTGCGCCGCATGACGCTCGACTACCTGATCATCGGAGCCGGGCCGGCCGGGCTCCAACTCGCCGCCCTGCTGGAGCGCGACGGCCGCGACCATCTGGTGCTGGAGGCGGGGCCGGCGCCGGGCACGTTCTTCAGCCGCTACCCGCGGCACCGCCAGTTGATCTCCATCAACAAGGTCTGGACCGGTTCCGACGATCCGGAGTTCAACCTTCGCTCCGACTGGAACTCGCTGCTCACCGACGATCCGGCGCTACTGTTCCGGAACTTCAGCCGGCGCTACTTCCCCGACGCCGACGACATGGTGCGCTATCTCGCCGCCTTCGCGCATGGGCTGCGGGTCCGCTACGACACGCGGGTCACCCGGATCGCCCGCGACGGCGACCTGTTCACCGTCGCGGCCGGCGACGACACCCTGACGGCCCGCCGGGTCGTCGTGGCCACCGGCGTCTCCCAGCTGTACGTCCCGCCGATCGAGGGCGTCGAACTCGCCGAACGCTACGACACCGTCAGCGTCGACCCGGACGACTTCACCAACCAGCGGGTCCTGATCATCGGCAAGGGCAACTCGGCCTTCGAGACCGCCGACGCCCTGGTCGAGACCGCCGCCGTCATCCACGTCGCCGGCCCGCACTCGATCCGGCTGGCCTGGCAGACGCACTACGTCGGGCACCTGCGCGCGGTGAACAACAACTTCCTCGACACCTACCAGCTCAAGTCGCAGAACGCGGTCCTCGACGGCACCGTCGAGCGGATCGCCCGCCGCGACGACGGCGGCTACCGGATCGACTTCCGGTACGCCCGCACCCGCGAGTCGCTGCGGCAGCTCGACTACGACCGGATCATCCTGTGCACCGGCTTCCGGTTCGACGCGGACATCTTCGATGCGTCGGCGCGGCCCCGGCTGGTCATCAACGACCGCTTCCCCGAGCAGACCTCCGGCTTCGAGTCGGTGAACGTGCCCGGCCTGTTCTTCGCCGGCACCCTCACCCAGCAACGCGACTTCAAGCGCTCCACCAACGGCTTCATCCACGGCTTCCGGTACGGCGTACGCGCCCTGCACCGGATGCTCGACGCCCGCTACCACGGCACGCCGTGGCCGTCCACCACACTGGACGTCACCCCCGAGGCGATCACCGACGCGATCATCGCCCGGATCAACCGCACCTCCGCGCTGTGGCAGCAGTTCACCGTCCTCGGCGACGTCGTCGTGATCGCCGACGGCGTCGCGCGCTACCACGAGGAGGTGCCGGTGGCCCACCTGCACGACGGGGGTCTGGGGCCCGAGCCGTTCGCCGTGGTGACCACCCTGGAGTACGGCCCGGACCACGACCAGGTCGACCCGTTCGACATCACCGTCCCCCGGATCGCCGAGAACGACGCCGATCGCGCCCACGACGCCAGCTACCTGCACCCCGTCGTCCGGGTGCACCGGGGTGGGCAGGTCGTCGCCACCCACCACCTCGCGGAGAACCTGGAGAACAACTGGGACCTGCCCGGCGTGCACCAGCAGCCGCTGGCGCTGTTCCTCAAGGGCGTCCTGTCCGATGCCGGCTGAGCAGCACCATGACGGCCGTCGCGCGGCGGAGCACCAGCACGCCGACCGCCGCGCGACGGGGCCCGGCCGGCACGGCGGGCACGACCGGACCGGTCGCGGGTCGGCGGACCGCGACCGGGCCGGGGCCGCCGCCGGTGGTGAGCTGTGGCCGCAGCCCGTGCTGCGGCTGCTCACCACCGGTGGCGACCGGCCGGTCGTCGAGGACGGTGACCGGAGCGTCGGCGCGGCCGAGCTGGCGGACCTGGTCCGGCGGATCGCCAGCGGCCTGCGTGCCGCAGGCATCGGACCCGGTCGGGCGGTCGCGTTGCGGATCGGGGTCACCCCGGAGGCGCTCGCCGGTGTCCTCGCCGCGTTCACCGTCGGCGCGCGGGTGTCCGGCATCCGGCCCGAGCTGACCCCGGCGCAACTCGACCGGCTGCTCGCCAGCGACGACGCGCTGCTCGTCGACGACGCCCGGCTCGCCACGCTGGCGAAGACCACCGACGACGGCAGCCCGCTGGTCGCCGCCGGCCGGCCCGGCGACGTCGCGCGGATCACCTGGACCAGCGGCAGCACCGGCCACCCCAAGGGCTGCGCCCAGACGTACGCGGCGATGAGCGCGGCCTGGGCGGCCCACCCCGACCGGTGGCCGCCGGCGATCGCCGAACTCGCGCCCCGGCTGGGGCGCTACCTGGTCTTCGGCTCGCTGAGCAGCCAGGTGATGCTGGAGTACGGCATCCTCACCCTGGCCGCCGGGGGCACCCTGGTGGCCGCCCGCCCGCCCGGCTTCCCCGGCATGATCACCCGGCACCGGGCCACCGCGAGCGTGATCACCGTCGGCAAGCTGCACCAGCTCGTCCGCGACCAGCGCGCCGACCCGGTCGACCTGGGCAGCCTGCGGGCGCTCGTGGTCTCCGGCTCGCCGCTCACCGCGTCCCGGCTCGCCGAGGCGCTCGACGTGCTCGGCCCGGTCGTCTTCCACGGGTACGGGCAGACCGAGACCGGCATGATCGCGATGGTCACCCCGACCGAGCTGCTGGCCGACCCGGGCCGGCTCGCCTCGGTCGGCCGCGCCCCGGCGGTGGTCGACCTGTCCGTCCGGGACGCCGACGGCCGGCCGGCGACCGAGGGCGAACTCTTCGTCCGGACCCCGGCGCAGGCCGACGCCTACTGGGGCGACCCGGCCGAGACCGCCGAGGTGTTCACCGACGGCTGGGTACGCACCCGCGACCTGGCCCGGGTGGACGCCGACGGCTACCTGCACCTGTACGGCCGGACCCGGGACGTGATCATCGTCAACGCGAACCTGGTGTACGCCGGCCCGATCGAACGGGTGCTCGCCACCGACCCCGCCGTCGCCGAGGCGTACGTGGTCAGCCGCCCCGACGACGTCACAGGCGAGGCGGTGCATGCGTACGTGGTGCCGGCGCCCGGGTGCCCGGTGGACGTCGACCGGCTGCGCGCCCGGGTCGCGGAGGCCCTGGGTGCGGCCGCCGTCCCGACGACCGTCGAGGTGATCGACGGGGTGCCGGTGGGGCCGAGCGGCAAGCCTGACAAGCGCGCCCTGGGCGTGGGCGTCGGTTCCTGGGCGGCGGCTACCGTTTCCGCGCGACGAGCAGGTACTCGTGCGCCCGGTTGTTGACCATCGGGTCCCCGTCGGTGACCGGGCGCGGGTAGAGGTGGATGCGCTCGTCGCCGAGGGTGAGGTGACCGCCGAGCACCCGGCCGACGTCCCACGCCAGCGGCACGAACCGGTCGGCGACCCGCCGGTTCTGCACCGCGACGACCGCGTACGCGCCCCGCTTGAGCACCCGGGCCAGCGCGTGGAAGGCGTGGTCGAGGGCGGTCAGGTAGGCGGAGTAGTCACGCAGCGCGTACAACTGGCCCTCGACGGGGGAGTCGGTGTCGAGCGCGGTGCCGAAGTAGGGCAGATCGGTGACGAGGAAGTCGACGCTGCGGTCGGGCACCGGGGGCCGGCGCGCGTCACCGCAGATCACCACCTGGCCGGGGTACGCCTCCAGGCGACGCGCCGCCTGCCTGGCCCGGTCCGGGGAGATCTCCAGGCCGACGCCGCGCCGGCCGGTGACCGAGGCCGCCACGAGGCTGGTCCCCCACCCGGCGAACGGGTCGAACACCAGGTCCCCCGGTCGGCTGAACTCGGTGATCAGGGGCGCGATCTGACTCACCCAGCCGCACTGGCCGGCGGCGGCCGGTGGCGCGTGCCGCGGATCGTCGCCGGTGAGGACCACCCAGCTGGCAACTCCCATCAGTGACTCTCCCTGACTCGTACGAGGTCGGCGTCGCGACCGTCGGAGGAACCGGCGGCGGGTGCGCCACCGGGCGGGTCGACGGCGGGACCGCCGTGGGGTCCGGGAGTGGTGTCCCCGGGTGCGGCCGGGGTCGGCCCGCCGGTGGTCTCCGGTGTGGACGGTGCCCGGACCGCCGCCGGAGGCAGGTGGGGTTCGAGGCGCAGCACGCCGACCGCCGACACCACCACACCGGCCGCCAGCACGAGCCACATCCCGGTCGGCGACAGCGACAGCAGCGCGGTCAGCACCGCCGGTGCCAACGCCCCCGGCACCGCCCAGGACAGCTGGTAGACGGCGAGGTGCCGGCCCCGGGTCCGCTCCGGGGCCGCGTTGACCACCAGCGCCGACGCGGTCGCCCCGTGCAGGAGTTCCCCGACGGTGAACAGCGCGGTCGCGGCGAACACGCCGGCCAACAGGACCGCGCCACCGGCCGTCGCGCCGAGCACCGCGAACGACACGAACGACAGCCCGAACACGCCGGCCCCGGCCGCCACGGCCCGGGACCGGCGGAACCGGGTCAACGCCCTGGTGACCGGGATCTGCGCCACCGCGATGCCGATCGTGTTCACCGCGTAGAGCGCGCCGACGAGCGAGGCCGGCTGCCCCAGGTGCAGCGTCACGTAGACGGGCAGGCTCACCGCCAGCACCATGTAACCGAACGCGGTCGGCACGTTGAGCAGGGTGAGGGCGAGGAACGGGCGGTTGCGGGCCACCAGCCGGTAGCCCCGGCCCCGCGTCTCCCGGGGGGTGCCGCCGGGCCGGCGGTGCACGGGGATCGCCCGGATCAGTCCGGCCGCGACGGTGAAGGCGACCGCGCTGGTCAGCACGATCACGGTGAACGCCCGGTCGGCCCGTACGGTGAGGGCCGCCCCGGCGAGCAGGCCGCCCACGCCGAGGCCCGCGTTGCGCAGGCTCCGTTGCGCGGCGATCAGCCTGTCCCGGGCGCTGCCGCTGGCGATCTCGGCGACCAGTGAGTGCACCGACGGGGAGAACGACACGTCGCCGAACGCCACCACCAGCACGGCCAGGAACAGCGGCCCCGCCGAGTCGACCAGGGGGTAGCAGGCGAAGGCGGCGGCACGCAGCAGGTAGCCGCCCACCACCACGGCGCGCGCGCCGAACCGGTCGACGAGCACCCCGGTCAGCGGGTTGGCGATCAGGCCGAGCACCGCCGCCGCGCTGACGATCGCGCCGACCCGCCCCACGGACAGGCCGGTGCTGTGCTGGAAATAGATCAGCGACAGCGGCAGGTACATGCCGCTGCCGGTGGCGTCGATCACCATCGCCGCCATGTAGCGGGCCTGGACTCCACGGCCGGTCACGACGCCTCCCCGATCTGGATCTGCGCGGCGACCCGGTCGCCGAGCCGGCGGAGCCGCGCCTCGCACTCGGTCCGGGTCGGGGCGGCGGCGACGGCGGCGGTGAGGAAGTCGGCCGACCCGGCGGCCGGGGGGATCACCTGCCCGGGCCGGGCCCAGCACCAGAACCGGCGGACCCACGGCTCGGTCGGCGGGCTGGGCACCGTGCGGACCAGCCCGGGACGTTTCATCATCAGCAGCTGGCCGGACATGCTGCGCGGGCGCGGTCGGGCGTCGCCGGGAAGCCGGTCCAGCGCCGGTACGGGCAGCCCCAACTGGGTACGCAGCTCCGCCTCCGCCAGGTTGACGCCGAACATCACCTCGAACACCTCGCGGATCTTCGCCCCGCCGCTGCGGCAGGCGATCTCGCAGAGCACCAACCGGTCGTCGGGGGTGTGGAACACCTCCGCGTGGAAGGCGTGGTCGGTGAGCCCGCCGGGTGAGCGGGTGAGGGCGGCCAGCACCCGGTCGACGAGGTCGAGCAGCCGCCCGGTGAGCGGGTCGTCCGGGTCGAGGGTGACGTCGATGCGCGGGCCCGGGTCGCTGCCGAACGAGGCGAGGTCGTACTGGTACTGCGACGGCCAGGCCAGCACGGTACGGCCGGCCCGGACGAACCCGTCGACGTGGCACATCCGGCCGGGCACGAACCGCTCGACGAGGAGGTCGTCGCGGTCGCCGTCGCGGTACAACTCGTCCAGGTGGGTGCGCAGCTCCCCGGCGGAGCGGACGATGCGCAACCCGACGGAGTTGTAGCCGGCCCGCTGCTTGAGCACCACCGGGTACCCGTGGTCGGCCGCGAACGTCCGCACCTGCTCGGCCGTGGCCGCCAGGGTGTGCGGGGCCACCTCGATCCCGGCGGCCACCGCCCGGCGCTTCATCAGCAGCTTGTCGCGGAACGGCCTGATGTCGGCGGGCCGGGGGCCCGGCAGCCCCCAGCGTTCCCGCAGCTCGGCGGCGAGTTCCAGGTCCGCCTCGTGCAGGGCGACGACGTGCCGGGGCCGGAAGCGGGCGGCGAGCGCGGCGGCGCGGGCCGCCACGTCCCGGTCGTAGTGGTCGAGCACCTCCAGGTGGGCCAGGCCCAGCGTGTCGGTAGGGACCTGCTCGCCGAAGGACTCGATCTTGTCGCGGGCGGCGAGCACCACCGCCGGCTGGTCGTGGTCGGCCAGCCAGTCCCGGTACGGGAACGGCTCCAGCGGATTGCGGTGCAGGATCAGCACGCTCACCTACCCCACCGCCCCGGTCAGCTGGTGCACCTCGGCGACCCGGGCGAGGTGCACCGCACCCCGGTCGTCGCGGATGCGGATGCGGATGAACTCGTCGACGAGCCGGGCACCCCGCTCGGCGGCGGCGGCGACGGTGGGGCCGGTGACGGCGACCAGGCCGAGCCGGTCCCAGTTGTCCCGCAGCGGGCGCACCCCGTCGCCGGGCCGGGCGCTGATCCGGACCGCCAGGACGTCGGGCTGGCGGGCCGCCTCCTGCACCCCCTCGACGGACAGCACCCGGCCGGGTGGGCCGACGACGGTGCGTACGCAGGCCCCACCCCGGGGCGCGGGGCTGTCCGGCAACGGGTCGACCAGGCGGAACGGCCAGCCGACGGCGAGCCGGTCCAGGTCGATGCCGTACACCGCGCGGACCAGTTCGGGGATCGCGTCCCCGCCGTAGCGGTGGTGGCTCTCGATGATGCGGGCCCGGGTGCCGCTGAGGCGGACCTCGGTGTGGCAGGGGCCGTCGGCGAAGCCCAGGTGGTCGAGGAAGGTGCAGACGCACTCGCCGACCCGGTCCCAGGCGTCCTCGGTCAGCCGGGCCGGCACGGCGTGGCCGAGTTCGGCGAAGTGGCCCGGGTCGGTCATCTTCTCGGTGATCGTGACGACCACGTGCCGGCCGGCGAAGCTGAACGTCTCGACGCTGAACTCCCGGCCGTGGACGTACTCCTCCATCAGGAAGTCGTCGAGCACCAGCAGGGTCGACACCCGGTCGGTGCGGGTGCCCCGCAACCGGCACACCTGCTCCCACACGGCTTCGTGCCCGGACGGGTCGTCGACCCGGAACACCCCGATGCTGGCGGTGGCGGCGGTCGGCTTCACCACGAACGGGTACCCGTGCCGGACGCCGAAGGCGCGCAGGTCGTCGAAGTCGCGCAGGGGCACCGCCGCGACCGCCTCGGCGTCGCGGCGGACCAGGTGGCGGCGCATGGCCAGCTTGTCCCGGAACAGGCGGGACACCGGGTACGTGGTGCCGTCGAGGCCGAGCAGGTCACGGGCGCGGGCCGCGATGTCCAGGCCCGGCTCGGTCAGCGACACCACCTGGTCGATGCGCCACCGCTGGTGCAGCCGGGTCACGACCGGCGCGGTAAGCGTCCAGTCGGTGTAGTCCAGCACCTCCACGACGTCGGCCACCTGCCGCTGCCGTTCGGTGATCTTGGTGGGGTGCTGGAGCAGGAGCACCCGCAGACCGAGTTCCTTCGCCGCGACGGCGGTGTCGTCGACGCCACCGACGAGAAGCAGTGTCCGCACGGGACCGTCCCCTCCGAATCTCCGGCGTCTCACGGACGCTCCGACCACATGCTCAGGTAACGCTCCCCGGTGTCGGGGAGGATGACGACGATCCGCTTGTCGACGCTGCCGCGCCGACGGGCCACCCGCAGCGCCACGTGGGTGGCCGCCCCGGAGGACACCCCGGCGAGGACCCCGACGCGGCGGGCCAGCCAGCTGCTCGTCTCGGCGGCCTCGTCGTCGGTGACGGTGACGACCTCGTCGATCAGGTCCAGATCGGTGGTGGGGGCGACGAACCCGCCGTTGAAACCGGGGATGGCGTGGGTGCCGGCCGTACCCCCGGACAGCAGCGGCGAACCCGCCGGTTCCACCGCGACCGCCAGCAGCGCGGGGTTGCGCTCCTTGAGATAGCCGGCGGTGCCGCTGAGGGTGCCGCCGGTGCCGACCCCGCAGACCAGGACGTCGACCTGGCCGCCGGTGTCGGCCCAGATCTCCGGGCCGGTGGTCTCCCGGTGGGCCCGGGGGTTGTCGTCGTTGTCGTGCTGCCGGACGAACCACGCGCCCGGCGTCATCGCGCAGATCTCCTCGGCCTTGTCGACCGCGCCCTGGTAGCGCGCCTCGCGCGGGGTCAGCACCACGTCGGCGCCGAAGCGGCGCAGCAGGCCGATCCGCTCCGGGGTGGCGTTGTCCGGCAGCACGATGATGCAGCGGTGCCCGCGCGCCGCGCACAGGGCGGCCAACGCGATGCCGGTGTTGCCCGACGTCGCCTCCACGACGACGCCGCCGGGGCGCAGCCGCCCGTCGGCCTCCGCCGCGCGGAGCATGTAGAGCGCCGCGCGGTCCTTCACGCTGGCGGCCGGGTTGGCGCACTCCAGCTTCGCCAGCACCTCGACGCCGGGCGCCCCGTGCGCGACGGGCAGGCGCAGCAGCGGTGTGTTGCCGACGAGGTCGTCGATGCCGTCGGCGATGCTGGGTAACGGTCTCGGTGCGAGGGTACGGGTCGGCTGCGCCATGGCGGTCTCCACCTCCTACAGGGGCCTGGACGTCAGTAGTTCGGCACCTTGCGCAGCAGGTGCTGCCGTTCGACGATCTCCGGCTGGTAGACCTGCGCCTGCCAGCGCTGCTCCTCCACCGGTTCCAGGGCGATGGACACCACGTTCGGGCTGCACCCGAAGGCGGCGGTGACCGCCTCGGTCAGCTCGTCGACGAGCTGCTGCTCGGTGTCCCGGTGCAGGTCGACCGGGAAAAACTTGATGTTGATGTGCGGCATCGGGTCCTCCTGGGGAATACGACTGGTCAACGGGGTGCGGGACGCGGTGGGGTCGCGGCGGCCACGGCGGCGGCGAGGCGGGTGACCACCCGGCCGGCGGGCTCGGGCCGGGCGGAGCGGTAGCCCGTGCCGGCCCAGAGCGCCATGTGCTCGGCGTCGCCGCGTGCAGCCGCCGCCACGCGCAACGGTTTGGTCAGGTGGTGGACCTGCGGGTAGGCGGCGGGGGCAAGCGCGTCGAAGGAGTCGACGAACCGGTTGCGCAGCCCCCGGGCCGGCCGACCCGAGAAGGCCCGGGTGACGATGGTGCCGGGCCGGCCGGGCTCGGTCAGCGCGACCCGGTGCGCCGGATGGGTGCCGGCCTGCGGGGTCAGCAGCAGGGCGGTGCCGACCTGCACCGCCGACGCGCCGGCCGCGACCACCGCGTCGACCTGCGCCGGGCCGGTGATCCCCCCGGCGGCGATCAGCGGCACCGCGACGGCCCGCCGGACCGTGCCGACCAGTTCGGCCGTGCCCGGCTGCGGGTCGGGACGGCGTTCGGGAGTGAAACTCGCCCGGTGCCCGCCGGCGTCGGCGCTCTGCACGCAGAGCGCGTCGGCCCCGGCCGCGACGGCCACCCGCGCCTCCGTGACGTCGGTGACCGTGACGACGACCTGCGACCCGGCGGCGTGCAGCCGGTCGACGACCGCCCGGGACGGGCAGCCGAAGGTGAAGCTGACCACCGGCACCCGCGCGGCCAGCACCACCTCGATCTTGTCGGCGAAGTGGTCGGTGTCCCGCTCGGGTGGCTCGGGCAGGGTCACCCCCCAGTGGGTCGCCTCGGGCAGCAACGCCTGCCGGAACCGGGCGACGGCGGTCCGGTCCACCGGCCGGGACTCCGGCACGAAGACGTTGACCCCGAACGGTGCGGTGGTGCTGCGGCGGACCTGGTCGATGTCGGCGGCCAGGTCCGCCGGGCGGAGGTAGCCGGCGGCCAGGAAACCGAGCCCCCCGGCGTCGCCGACGGCCGCGACGAGGGCGGGCGTGCTGACTCCCCCCGCCATCGGCGCGCCGACCACCGGACGCGCCAGGGGGCCCGGCCCGCTCACGGCCGCCGGCCCTCGGTCGGGAGGGTCGACCGCGCGCCGGCCGTCCGGTGGCGGTGCAGCACCCGGTCCACCAGCAGGTCGGCGGCCCCGACGTAGCCGGCCGGGTCGAGCAGGGCGGCGACCTCGGCCGGGTCGAGGACGGCGGCGACCCGGGGGTCGGCCGCCACCAGGTCACGCAACGGCTGCCCGGTCTGCACCGCACGGCCGGTCAGGGTGGTCAGCAGTTCCTTCGCCACCGCCTTGCCGAGCAGCGGGGCGAGCCGCACGGCCAACCGCTCCGAGGCCATGAACTCCCCGGCGAGGTCGAGGTTGGCGCGCATCCGGTCGGGGAACACCGTCAGCCCGGCGGCCAGTTCGGCCGCCGCGTCGGCGGCCCCGCCGGCCAGCCGCAACGCCTCCCGGAACGGCTGCCACTCGGCGTGCCAGGCACCGCCGGGGCGTTCGTCCTCGGCGACGAGGCAGTGCGCGACGGTCGCGGCGAGCAGCGGCAACTGGGTGGCCGCCGCCCGGATCCGGGTCGCCAGCACCGGGTTGCGTTTGTGTGGCATCGCCGAGGACACGCCGCGTCCCGGGCCGGCCGGCTCGGCCAGCTCCCCGATCTCGGTACGGGCCATGACCTGCACGTCCGCCGCCATCGCCCCGAGCACGCCGGTGGTGAGGCCCAGCACGCCCGCGACGGCGTGCAGGGGCGTACGCACGGTGTGCCAGGGCGCGTGTGGCTCGGCCAGGGACAGTTCCGCGGCGAACGCGTGGATCAGCTTCTCGGCGTAGCCGTCGTCGGTATCCCCGGCCAGCCGGGCGAACTCCAGGTAGCCGCCGAGGGTGCCGGCGGCCCCGCCGAGCTGCACCGGCAACCCCTCGGCGAGCAGGCCGTGGATCGCCTGCCGCGCGTCGAGGACGCCGGAGAGCCAGGTCGCCGCCTTCAGGCCGAACGTGGTCGGCACGGCGTGCTGGGTCAGGGTCCGGCCGGCGAGCGGCGTGCCCCGGTGCCGGTCGGCGAGGGCGGCCAGCGCGTCGGCGGTGGCAGCCAGGTCGGCGTCGATCACCCGCAACGCCCGCTCCGCCACCAGGATCAGCGCGGTGTCCAGGATGTCCTGGCTGGTGGAGCCGCGGTGCACGTACTCCGCGGCGGCCGGGTCCAGCGCCGTGACCAGGTCGGTGAGCGCGGCGACCACCGCGACCACCGGGTTGGCCGTCTCGGTCGCCCGGCGGGCCACCGCGTCGAGGTCGATCCGGCGGGCGTCGGCGACGGCGGTGATGGTGTCCGCGTGTTCCCGGGGCACCACCCCCAGCCGGGCCTGGGCCCGCACCAGGGCGGCCTCCGCGTCGAGCATCGCCTGGAGGACCGCCCGGTCCCGGACGGCGTGCTCGATGCCCCGGTCGGCGCTGCTGGGGCTGAGCAACCCGTGGTCGAAGCCTTCGGTCATGTCGTCACCGCTCCCGTCGTGGTGGCCGCCTGCGCGGTGAGGGCGAGCACCGACAGGCTGATCGCGTCCGCGTCGCCGAGCATCACCGAGTTGACGCCCGGCCGCGCGCCCGCCGCGGTGGCCCAGTGTGCGCCCTCGGTGGGCACCCCGAACACGAACCGCCTGGCGTGTCGCCCGCCGGCCGCCGACACCGGGTGGAACGGCCTGCCGGTCACCGCCAGCCCGCCGGTGACGTGCGGTTCCGCCTCCCGGTCGGGCACCACGTGCGGCGCGCAGGACCGGTGCGCGAGCATCCAGCCGAGCAACGGATCGGCGGTACGCCGCAGGTCCACCTCGGGCAGCCGCGCCTCGATCATGGCGGTCACCACGTCCCGGCTCCCCGGCGTCCGGGGTGACTCGACGAGGAACCCGGCCTGCTCGGGGCACGGCGTCACCCGCATCTCGGCCCCGACGATCCGGAGCACACCGGCGCGGATGAGCGCGGCCAACTGCTCGACCCGGTGGGCCGGGGGGCCGATGCTGAGGAAGGCGTTCATCGGGGTGTACCAGCGGTCCAGGTGGTGACGGTGCGAGGCGCCCCGCAGACCGCCGTGGTCGACCGCGAGACGGACCTCGTTGCGCAGGTCGCGCAGGACGTCCATGGCCGCCTTGAGCGGGCCGCTGACGTTGCCCTCCTCCGCCGTGCGGGCATCCTCGTCCAGGTAGCGCAGCATCCACTCCTGCAACGCCGCCGACCCGGCGAAGGTCTCGTCGCGGGCCGGGTCCAGCACCGTGTCCCAGTCCCACCGCTCGGTGATGCCGTAGCGCTGGCGGATCTCCTCCTCCCCCGCGTCGCCCCGGGGCAGCTGGAGGTACTCGGCCTCGAACCGGCGGGCCTTGCCGCGGCAGCCGGCCCGGCGCAGCACCGCCACGTAGAAGGCGGTCTCCACCTCCTTGGCGATCAGCGGCCACAGGTCGGCCATGAAGTCCATCGCGGTGCCGTCCCGGGCCGCGCGCAGCCGCTCGACCAACGCGACGGTGAGCACCCGCGGCTCGTGCCGCCCGTGTGCGCCCTTCTCGTTGCGGCCCCGCGCCCGGTACGGGATGCCGCGCCGGGAGCCGGCCAGCAGCTGCGGCTCCAGTCCGGACGGCAGGTAGGTCAGCCGGCCGTCGTCGTCGCGGACGTAGCGGCCGGCGCGTCCCTCGGTGAGCAGCGCCAGGTAGTCGAAGAAGCAGAGCCCGAGCCCGCGCAGCAGGGTGGGTTCGCCGGGCCGCACCATGGACAGGTCCACGTCGGCCGGGTTGGCCGGCAGGATGTACGTCAGCCCCCGCTCGACGGCGAACTCGGCGAGCGTCTGCTCCTGCGCGGTCGGGGTGACCGGGTAGTGGCCCTGCGCCAGCACCACCGCGTCCAGGCCGGGGAGCCGGTCGCCGGTCTGCAACTGCACGCACTGCCGGCCGTCGGACTCGTCCCACAGGGCGACGGCGACCGTGGCGTGGGCGCGGACGCTGACGTTCGCCGGCGCGGTGCCCACCACCCGCCGGTAGACCCACGACAGGTAGTGGCCGAACAGCCGGCGGGTGGAGTAGGTGTCGGGCCCCACCGCGCGCAGTTCCTCGGCGACGTCGGCCGGGAACTGGCCGAGGTCGCCCATCAGCACCTGGAACCGGGCCCACTCGTAGAGGCTGGGGCCCTCGCTGAGCCGGCCGGCCATCTCCACGGTCGGGTCGGTGAACACGGTCACCTGGGAGGCCACGGTGTTCATCAGCAGCCGGTCGGACTGGTCGGCCCGCCACACCCGGCCCGCCCCCGGCGGGTACGGGTCGACGACGTCGATACGTACCGGCCGGTCGGGGTCGGCGATGGCGTTGCTGACCAGGCGTTCCAGCACACAGAGCCCGCGCGGCCCCATGCCGACGATGCACACCGACAGCGGATCACTGGTAGACATCGACGTCCTCCCGGTACCCGCCGCTGAGCAGCGCGCGCAACGGGGCGGCGGCCTTCAGCAGCATCTCGTCGAACTCCCCCTCCGGATCGGAGTCGAGGATGATGGCCCCGCCCGCGCCGACCCGCATGCCGTCGCCGGACAACACCGCGGTGCGGATCACGATGTTCAGGTCGGCGGTGCCGTTGCAGCTCAGGAAGCCCAGCGAGCCGGAGTAGATGCCCCGGGCGGTGGTCTCCAGCCCGTCGATGATCTCCAGCGTCCGCAGCTTCGGCGCCCCGGTCATCGAGCCGCCGGGGAAGCACGCCTCGACGCAGTCGACGGCGGTGGCCTCGGCCCGCAGCCGACCCCGGATGGTCGAGACGAGCTGGTGCACGCTCGCGTACGACTCGGTCTGCATCAGCTTGGGGACGGTGACGCTGCCCACCTCGCACACCCGGCCGAGATCGTTGCGGAGCAGGTCGACGATCATCAGGTTCTCGGCGCGGGTCTTGTCGCTGGTGGTCAGCTCGTCGCGCAGCGCCGCGTCGACAGTCGGGTCGGGGTGCCGGGGCGCGGTGCCCTTGATCGGCTTGGTCTCCACCACCCGGTCGGCGGTCAGCCGCAGGAAGCGTTCCGGGGAGGAGCAGGCCACCTCGATGTCGCCCAGCCGCAGGTAGGCCGAGTAGGGCGCCGGGTTGTACCGGCGCATGGCCCGGTAGAAGGCGAACCCGTCGCGGGGACGCGGCAGGCGCAGCCCGTTGGTCAGGCAGATCTCGTAGCTCTCCCCGGCGACCAGTTCCCGCTTGCAGGCGGCGATGTCGGCCAGGTACTGCTCCCGGTCGCGTTCCAGCGACGCGACCAGCGAGCTGGTGTCGACCGGCGGCGGGGTGAGCGGGGTGACCGGTCCCGCCTCGGGGATGGCGGTGAGCTGCTCGGCGACGGTCTCGACCCAGTCCTGCGCCGCGTCGTCGCTGCCCTCGCTGCCGTCGGAGAGGGCCACCAGGTAGGTCTGCCGGTCCCGGTGGTCGACCGCGACGAACCGGTCGGCGAAGATCCAGTACGCGTCCGGGGTGTCGGCGCGGTGCGGCCCGGCAGCGCCCAGGTCGCCCTTCAGCTCGTAGCCGAAGTAGCCGACGTAGCCGCAGGTCAGGTCGGTGGGCAGGGCCGACGAGTCGAGGTGGATGCCGGCCAGCCGCTGCTGGAGGTAGGTCAGGATGGTGCCGGGCACCCGGGTCGGGGTGCCGGCCGCCGTGGCGACCTCGACCGCGCCGGTGCCGACGTCGTAGCGGACCACCTCGGACAGCGGCCCGGAGGCGTCGCCGAGGTAGGAGAAGCGGGACAGGCCCTCCTCGACCCGGGCGCTGTCCAGCCAGAAGGCGTGCGTCGAGTCCCGGAACAGCCGGGTGAACGCCTGCTCGGCGTCGGTTTCCCAGCCGAGGGTACGCACGTGCAGCCGGTGCGTCGGCGCGGCGATGGGCGGCGGGGCGGCCACCTGGATGCTCTCCCGGGCCTGGTGGGCCCGGGTCAGGTCGCGGAAGTTGCCCAGCAGGGTCTGCCCGTACTCGGTGCAGATCGACTCGGGGTGGAACTGGAGCCCCCACATCGGCCGGTCGACGTGCCGCAGCCCCATGATCACCCCGTCCTCGGCCCAGGCGGTGGCGACCAGTTCCGGGGGCAGGTCCGACACGCACAGCGAGTGGTAGCGCACGGCGGTGAAGTGCTGCGGGATGCCGGTGAACAGGCCGTCCCCGTCGTGCGTGATCGACGCCAGGTGCCCGTGCCGGGGTACGGGCGCGGAGTGCACGGCCGCGCCGTGCCCCGAGGCGATGCCCTGGTGGCCCAGGCAGACGCCGAGCACCGGCACCGGGGATTCCGCGATGACCTGTGCGGAGAAGCCGAAGTCCTTCTCCCGGTCGGGTCGGCCGGGTCCGGGCGAGATGACCACGTTGTCGAACCGGCGCAGATCCAGGGTGGCCACGGCCGGGTCGTCGTGGCGGACGACGGTGGGCTCGACGCCGTTGACCACGGCGATGAGCTGGAACAGGTTGTAGGTGTAGGAGTCGTAGTTGTCGACCAGCAGGGTACGCACTGATGCCTCCTCCGCTCGGGTCACGAGGTGTGTGGGGACTGGTGTTCAGCGGTGCATCGCGGTGACGAGCGCGTCGACGACCGCGTCGGCCTGCTCGTGGTTCAGCCGCGGGTCGCACAGCGACCGGTAGGCGCGGCCGAGCTGGCTCTCGTCGACCACGCCCGCGCCGACGCACTCGGTGACGTCGTCCGCGGCGATCTCCAGGTGCAGGCCCGCCGGCTCCCGGCCGTGGCTGCGCAGCACCTCGACGAAGGTGGTCAACTCGCCCACGATGGTGTCCAGGTGGCGGGTCTTGACCCCACCGGCACCGCGGACGGTGTTGCCGTGCATGGCGTCGCACATCCAGGCGACCGGGTGCCCGGCGTCGGCCACCGCCCGCACCAGGGCCGGCAGGTGGTCGGCGATCCGCCGGTGGCCCATCCGGCTGATCAGGGTGAGCCGGCCGGGCCGGCGGTGCGGGTCGAGCAGGGCGCAGATCCGCAGCACCTCGTCGACCGTGGCGCTGGGACCGACCTTGACCGCGACCGGGTTGCCCAGCCCCGCCAGGAAGTTCAGGTGGGCACCGTCCACCGCGCGGGTGCGCTCACCCACCCAGGGCAGGTGCGTCGAGCGCAGGAACCACTCGCCGGTGGCCTCGTCGAGGCGGGTCAGCGCCTGCTCGTACTCGAGGATCAGCACCTCGTGGCTGGTCCGTACGCCGCCGCCGGCCGCCGCCAGTTCCGCCACCACCTGCCGGGCGGTGTAGTAGCAGGACAGCAGCCGGTACGGGTCGGCCTGGCGGGCGGCGGCGGTGGCCTCCGGCTCGTTGACCATCAGCCCACGGAACACCGGCAGCAGTTGGCCGTCGACCGCTTCGAAGGGCTCCGAGCGGGGCTTGGCGAACTGGCCGGCGAGCCGCCCCACGCCGATGGTCGGGCGGCGCAGCTCACGGGCCAGGCGCTCGCCGAGGGCCGTGATGGCCCGGTGCTTGGCCCGTGCCGAGGTGGTGGCGGCCATGCCGAGCGGCTCGGCGCAGTCGCCGGCCTGGAGCACGAACGCCTCTCCCGCGCCGGCGCGGGCGATGTCCTCCCTCAGTCGCCTGATCTCCGCGACCTCGGTCAACGCGGGCAGGCCGGACAGGTAGTCGGCGACAGCGTCGAGTTCGTCCCGGTCCGGCCAGGTCGGCTGCTGCGCGATGGGCAGCGTACGCCAACCGGCGGGGCTCCAGCTGTCGATGGCAGGCGCCTCGGGGCGCCGTACGAGAAGCCGTGGTGATGGCATGAAGTCTCTCCCCCTGTATTCTTCGGGGCGGCCCGGTCACCGAAGAAGGCGCCGCGATCCGGTACGGACCGTATAGGCGCAAGAGACGATTGGCACAGGGCCATGTTTGCCATCTCGCTAGTACCACTGGGATTGGCACCTGACTATTTGGCCACATGGACCTTTGGCCCCGGGGGAACGACTTATACGCTCTTCCTCAATGCCGCCCGGCCGTTCGAATGCGAACGACCGGTAAACTGCTCGACAACCGTCGTCAGGCGGGTCACGCCGGAGAGGATCTTCTCGGGCGGGGTGGCCGCGTAACCGAGGACCAGGCCCCGGCCGATCCCTTCGAGTTCGTCGCCGAACGACGACAGCGGATAGACCCGCAACCGCGCCTCCCGGCCCAGCCGGGCCAGCCGTTGCTCGTCGGCGGTGTCCGGCAGGCTGGCGACCAGATGGGTGCCCCGTGGTGCGGTGTCGATCGTGACGAACCCGTCGAGCCGGCCCCGCAGCGCGCCGACGAGAATGTCGCCGCGTTCCCGGTAGACGTCGCGCATTCGGCGCACGTGCCGGGCGAGGTGATTCGCCTCGATGAACTCCGCGAGCGCCGCCTGGGTGAGGATGTTGAGCGAGTTGACAGTCGCCCGCTGCACCTCGGTCACGATGTCGACCAGATCCGGGGGGACCACCAGATAGGCAAGGCACAGCCCGGGGAACAGCACCTTGCTGAAGGTCCCGACATAGATGACGCGCCCGTACTCGTCGCCCTGGTGCAGCGGCGGGCCGGGGTTCTCCGCCCAGAACTCGCCGTCGTAGTCGTCCTCGATGATCCAGGCGTCGTTGTCCCGGGCCCAGGCGAGCACCTCGGCCCGGCGGGCGGCGGACATCCGCACCGACAGGGGGAACTGGTTGTTGGGCGTCACCACCGCCATCCGCGCGTCCGGGTGGCGGGCCTTGCCCACGGCGACGCACATGCCCTCGGCGTCGACCGGGACGGGGCAGGTGTCCGCGCCGGCGGAGTGCAGGGCGCCCCGGATGGCCTGCAGGCCCGGGTCCTCGACCAGGACCTTCTCCCCCGGTTCGAGCAGGGTCAGGGCCATCACGTGCACGGCGATCTGGGCGCTCGGCTGGATGATCACCTGTTCCGGGGTGCACCGGACGCCCCGCATCAGCCCCAGCATGGCCGCGATGCCCTTACGCAGCGGCCAGTAGCCGGCCGGGTCGCGGTGCGTGTAGAGGGCGCTGGTGAGCTGGTGCGACTTGCTGAACATGATCTGGCCCCAGACCTTCGACGGGAAGAGGTCCAGGGCGGGCATGCCGAGGGTGAACGGCCGGTCCGGGTAGCGCAGTTGGTCGTGGGCCGGGGTGAAGTAGGCCGACGCCTCGGCCATCCGGCGGGCGGCCCGGGTGATCCGCAGGGGGGCCTTGGTGGCCGGGCGGGGCAGTTGGGACTCCATCTCCCGCACGCTCTGCCGGGTGGCCACCCGGGTGCCGGAGCCCACCCGACCGTCGAGGTAGCCCTCGGCGAGCAGCCGGTCGTAGGCCACCAGCACGGTGTTGCGGGAAACCCCCAACTCCTTGGCCAGGGTACGGGTGGCCGGCAGTCGGGTGCCCGGGGTGAGTTGACCCGCCTCGATGCTCCACCGTAACTGTTCGTACAACTGTTGGTAGAGCGGCGCCGATGAATGACGGTCGATGAGGAAACCGCTTCCCGGCAGCGCGGGAGACTCACGTGGCATGCATTTGTCCTTGCCCGATCGGGTGCGGCCGGGATTGCGTGTGCACCCGGCCGCGCTGACGATCCATCTCCCGACCGAGGCGGCTCAAGAAACGGAAGTGACCATGCCTACAACTTAGCTACTGACGGAAGCGCGACGGACCCGGCCGGTAGGACGATTCCTGACACAAGTTTGTCCAACTGGGCCGCGTTGTCCACGATGTACGGAAAGGTGGTGCTGGAGTCGACCGCCCGGTCCTCCGGCCGACGCGGCAGCGTCACCGGCATCGCGGCGTCCAGAATGGACCGTCCCGCCGGACGGGAGGTGGTGAGGTCGACGACGCCGCCCGCGGCCAGCGTCCGGTAGCTGGCCAGTTGACCGGTGAGGCTGCCGAGGCCACCCGCCGCGACCACCGGCCGGCGTTCCGGCTGCCGGACGGCGGAGTCCAGCGCGAACCCGGTCAGCCCCACCACCAGCGGCGAGCGGCCCGGGTCCAGATAGGCGATCTTGCAGACGTCGTCCTGGTCGGCGCAGATGTCCGGCCGGACGCTGGCCTTGGCCGGTTCGGTCAGGTCGACGCCGAGCACCCGGTAACGCGGACGCTCCCCGGTCAGCCGTTCGTGACACTGCAACACCGCCGCGCCCGTCGCGTCGGTCAGCACCACGTCCGGATCGCCCAGCAGGTCGGCCGACCAGGGGCTCGGCGTCTGGATCGGCGTCGAGATCACCACCGCGCCGACGATCAGCCCGGCGATCAGCGCGACCAGCCCCTCCGCGCTGCCCATGGTCAGGATGGCCAGCCGGGTCTGCGCGCCGTCACCCGGCTCGCCGATCCGGCCGGCCAGCGTCGCCGCCTGACGCAGCAGGTCGCCGTAGGTGATCGACGCCTCGCTCTGGTTGGGCAGCTGGAACCGCACCGCCTGGCCGGTGGCCCACCACCCGTCGGAGAGCAACTCCTCAAGCCAACGCATGATCCCTCGCTCCGGTCGTCACGACGCCCTTGGACGTCAACAGGAACAGCGACAGGTTGCCCTCGTGCGGAATGCCGGGCGTGCTGTCCCAGGGTAGGGTCAGCCCGCACGTGACCTTGCGGACGCTCGGATCGGCCACCACCGCGGCCCGCAGGTCGGCGTCGTCGGTCAGCAGGTTGAGCACCAGCGCGTCACCGAGGGCGGCGGTGCCGTCCGTACGCCGCCAGGGCGCCACCACGACGAACGGGAACGGCAGCTCCACGCCCACCGCCGGGTGCCGCAGGTCGTCCGTGGACAGCACGGTGGGCAGCGGCCGGTGCGACCCGTCCGGCAGCCGCACCAGCGGATCCGCGCCGGCCGCCGTGTGCACCACCGCCCCGCCCGTGGTCAGCCCGGCGAGCTGCCGGCGCAGGCCCTCGGCGCGGGCGGCGTCGACGACGGGCAGGGTGGCGTCGGACGCCGACACCTCAGGGCTGGCCAGCGCGTCGAAGCGGGCGGCGAGCGCGGCGGCGACCTGCCGGGGGTCACCGGTGGTCAGCACCAGGGAGATGTTGTTGCACCGGGTTCCGCCGTCGTGTGCCGCGCTCACGGTGAGATGGTCGAGGACCTCGTCGGTCAGCGGCCTGTCGAGCAGGACCCGGCTGCGTCCGGGCCCCCGGGTGGTGACCGTCGCGCTGTCGGCCCACCGCCGTACGGCGTCGCTGCCGCCGTACACGATGCCCCGGTCGGCGGCCTCCAGGAGGTACTCCCCCACCGCGCGCTCGCACGGCAGGAAGGAGATCCGGTGCTCCGCCAGGCCGGCGGCGAGCAGGGCGAGGGTCAACCGGCGGGCGGTGAAGGGCTCCCGGGTGCCGGGGCGCACCAGCACGCTGTAGCCCAGCGCCAACGCGTGCAGCCACGAGTCGTTGGGGGCCGGGTGGTTGCTGGCCATCACGGCGGTGAAGAGCCGACCGGCAGGCACCCAGGCCGTGTCGTAGCCGTCGCCGAGCCGGGTGCCGGGCAGCTCGGCCCGGGTGGTGGCGGGCAGGTGGGTGAGGCTGCGCACGATGTCGGCCACGGCGTTGCGGACGGTCACCCGGGGCAGGCCGGCGGCGAGCGCGACCCGCCGCTCGTACTCCTGCGGGGTCTCCCCGTCGAGGTCGGCGGTGGCGAACAGGTCGGCGGCCCGCAGCAGCAGGTCGTGCCCGACCGGCGTGCCGTCGGCCGAGCGCCGGGCCCGGGTCACCGCCCCGACGGCCATCAGCCGGGGCGCCGTTCCCACCTCGCCCAGCAGCTCGCCCCGGACGTCGGCGAGCGGGGCCCGGTCGAGGCTGCGCGCCGGCCGGCCGCAGACGATCGGCTCCACCACGATGCCGGCCACTCAGTACACCCCCTCGATCACCCGGACGTCGCCCACCTCGGCCACGGTGCCGACCTCGGCCAGGCCGTCGACGGTGGCGTCGCCGACGGGCTCCACCCGGACGGCGGTGTCCCGCTCGATGACGTTGGGCAGGAACATCTCGTCGCTGACCAGACTCAGCCGGACCCGGCCACGCTGACCGTAGTCGACCACCGCGCCGTCGTCGTCGACCACGTCGATCCAGACCGCCTCGGCGTACGGCTCGAACACGCACAGGTGCCGGTCGTCGGGGTGCCGGGGCCGCTGCGGGGCCACCCCCATCAGGGTGTTGCCGTAGATGCCCACGATCGTGGTGTCCGGGAAGAACACCTCCTCCACCTGACGCAGGCTCTCCGGACTGAACGAGGTGCCGGCCCAGATGATCGTCTCGACCGTCCGCTCGACGGCCGCGTGCAGCTCCGGGTCGGCGCAGATCGCCTCGATCAGCGGGGGCGTCGTGCTGAGCACCTTGACCGGTTGCGACCGCAGCACCTCGGCCGCCTGGTCCAGCAGGTGCCGCACGTACCGCTTGACCGTGTCGGCCTCCCCCGCCGCCACCAGCTTCTTGACCCAGCGCGGGTCGAAGTCGACGGTGTGGAACAGGCCGTTGCCCAGGGCGGCGTAGCGGGCGCAGTCGTAGGCGAAGACGTGCGGCCCGCTCGGGCCGAGGTGCAGCCAGTGCGCCGGGTCGGCGATGTGGTGCGCCCGCAGCCGCTGCATCGCCCAGGACAGCAGCCGACGCCGGTAGTCCCGGTCGACGATGCGCTTGGGCGCGCCGCTGGTCCCGCCCGACTCGTACACCCGGAAGCCGGTGCCGGTCAGGCCGCGCGGGATCAGGTCACCGACCGGGACGTGCCGCAACTGGTCGGTGAGATCCGGGAACCGCACCAGGTCGGCGGCCCCGTCGATGTCGCGTAGCGGATCGAAGTCGAGCAGCCCGCGCTGGCGCAGCCAGAACGGCGAGCCGGTCTGAGGGTCGAAGTGCCATCGCAGCAGCCGCCGGAGCCGCTCGTCGAAGGTCTCGACGCGGCTCGACGCCACCGCCGCCGTGGTCATCGTGTTCATGCTCGCTCCTCGCCGATCGTCTGGTGGACTGGTCCCGGACCGCCTCAGTGGGCGGCGACCGCGGGCTCCGGGTAGGACATCGACAGCCCGATCTCGCGGGTGGCCGCAAGCTCCTGCGACACCTCGGCCAGCTTCTCGCCGACGCGCTGCACGGAGTCCACGCCGAGCGGGAGCCGGAACGGCGGCTGCGGGTTGCGGCCGAGGTCGATGATGGCCGCCGCCGCCCGCGCGGGGTCGCCGGCCTGCGCGTGGTTGTGCCCGACCGACCAGGCGCGGACCCGCCCGGAGGTCTCGGCGTACTCCGGGAACTCGCGGCCGGCGAAGCGCAGCGACGACGGGTCGAGGAAGTCGGTCCGGAACAGGCCGGGCTCCACCAGGCACACCTGGACGCCGACCGGCTCCAGTTCCACCCGCAGCGCCTCGCTGAGCCCCTCCACCGCGAACTTCGTCGCCGCGTAGACGCCCCAGCCCATCTTGGCGCTGAAGCCGAGGACCGAGCTGATGTTGATGATCCGGCCCCGGCGCTGCCGCCGCAGCACGGGCAGCACGCTGCGGGTGACGTTCAACAGGCCGAACACGTTGGTGTCGAACACCGCCCGGGTCTCGGCGTCGGTGGCCTCCTCGACGGCCCCGAGCAGGCCCCGGCCGGCGTTGTTGACCAGCACGTCGATGCCGCCGAAGCTCTCCACCGCGGCGAGCACCGCCCGGTCGGCCTGGGACTGGTCGGTGACGTCGAGCGGGACCACGAGCAGCTGGTCGGGGTAGGACAGCTCGGCCAGGCTGCTGGTGTTGCGCGCCGTGGCGACGACCTGCTCGCCACGCTCCAGCAACTGCCTGACGATCTCCAGGCCGAAGCCCCGCGAGGCGCCGGTGACGAACCAGACGGACATGCTTCTTCCCTCCTGTGGCACGGGCCGACGGGTCGTCGGCCGGCGGTGTGGTCAGATGGTGTGGGCGGCCTTGCGCGCGTCCTCGCGGGCGCGGTCGAGGTCCGCGGCCAGGGAACGGGTGAAGTCGGTGGGCCGCAGCGCGACCTCGATCACCGGGTCGACGCCGATGGTGCGCAGCCAGTAGTTGAGGTACGCCGACTGGAAGTCGACGCCGAACTCCGGCGGGCACCCGGGGGTGTAGACGCCGCTGGTGTAGACGACACAGGCCCGGCGGCCGGTGAGCAGGCCCCGGTAACCGTGTCGCGGATCGAGGCGGAACGTCAGCCCCGGTTGGGTGACGATATCGATGAAGTGCTTGAGCAGGTAGGGGATTCCGAAGTTCCACATCGGCACGGAAAACAGATAGTGGTCAGCATCGGTGAAGCGCCGCACGAGTTCCTGGGTCTGTTGCCACGACATCGCCTCATCGGCGGAGCCGGTGGTGCCGGAGATGGCGTTTTTCTTGGCCGCCACCGCGACCGCCCCCACCGGGGGCAGGGTGGTCGCGGAAAGGTCCAGCACGTCGAGTGCCGCCTGCGGGTGGCACTCGAGGAATGCGTCGACAAACGCCTCGGCGACGGCGGCCGAGCGGCTTCGCGGGCCGGTCGGAGTGGCCTTGACATGCAGCAGTCTGGTCACCTCTCGGCCCGCCCCCGCTGGCTGCCGGACAGGGCCGCCCCGGCCCGACCGCAATGACCGCCGAAGGCTGACGAACGTGTCATGGTTGCACTCTCTGTGTCGCCGGAGGGACGGAACGTCAGGAAGGCTAACCCACGGGTTGCGGGGCAACCAGAGCCATTTTTTGCCCACGGACAGTGCCACTGGACAAGCCACTGTCCAGCACTTATGTCTCAAAGTGAGCACACCGTCACGACAGGTGACCGAATGGCCTCGAAAAGGTCACCTTATAGACGCCCATCATCGGAACCGATCGCTGGAATGCACCATTTCGCGTTAACCACCCGGTGTCGGCAACCTGACCGGCCAGTTACGAGTCGGCTTTCCGCATTTAACCCTGTGACCGCGCGGAGAGCCGGCCGTAAACGGCGGTGGCACGCCCACCTGTCACGTTTCCCGCCAACCCCCGCGCACCAGGACCTGGCCGGTAAATGGCACCCCTGATCCGTCGGACATGGACATGTCGGGCGACGGAATCCGCTGCTACGGTCGGTGATCCGCGCGGCCCCGCATTAACGGCGCCGGCCCCGGACCAGCCCTCTCCCGCTCAGATCCGGAGATCTCATGAAGTCCGTAGCCACCCCGGCCGAACTCACCGTGGCAATCGTGATGGCCGACATCGCCCTCGTCCTGCTGGTAGCCCACCTGTTCGGCGGAATCGCCAGACGGCTCGGGCAGCCCGTGGTGATCGGCGAGATCGTCGCCGGCATCGCACTGGGCCCCAGCCTGCTCGGTCTGCTCCCCGGCGACCTGACCGCCCTGCTCTTTCCCGCCGCCGCCCGGCCGTACCTGTCGGCCATCTCGCAGGTCGGCCTCCTGCTGTTCATGTTCCTGATCGGGTGGGAGTTCGACAGGCGCATGGTCTCCCGGCGCAAGAGCCTCACCCTGTCGGTGTCGGTGTGCTCCATCGCCCTCGCCTTTGCCCTCGGCGTCGGCCTGGCCAACCTCATCTACCCTCGGCACGCCACGATCGCCGGCAAACCCGTGCCGTTCCTGGCGTTCGCCCTCTTCCTCGGTGCCGCCATGGCCATCACGGCGTTCCCCGTCCTGGCCCGCATCCTGCGCGACCGCCGCCTCACCCACACCCAGGTCGGCGTGCTGGCACTGGCCAGCGCCGCCATCGACGACGTGCTGGCCTGGTGCATCCTGGCGGTGGTCGCCGCGGTCGCCACCGCCCGCGACGCCACCGACCTCGCCCAGGTGGTCCTCATGTCCGCCGGGTACATCGCGGTGATGGCCTTCGCCGTCCGCCCCGGTCTGGCCGCCCTGATCCGCCGGGTGGGCCCCAACACCTACCAACTCGCGGCCATCACCGCCGCCGGCGTCTTCCTGTCCTCCTACGCGACCACCTGGATCGGCATCCACGCCATCTTCGGGGCCTTCGCGTTCGGGTTCGTCATGCCCCGCCAGCCCGCGGAGGCGCTGATCAAGCACGTCCGGGTGCCCTTCGAGAACATCGGCCTGGTCCTGCTGCCGGTCTTCTTCATCGTCACCGGGCTGAGCGTCGACATCGCCGCGCTGACCCTGACCAACGTGCTCGAACTGACGGCGATCATCCTGGTCGCCTGCGTCGGCAAGATGGCCGGGGCCACCCTGCCCGCACGCGCCTTCGGCCTGCCCTGGCCCCAGGCACGTCGGCTGGGCATCCTCATGAACACCCGGGGGCTCACCGAGCTGATCGTGCTCAACATCGGTGTCTCCCTCGGCGTCCTCGACGGACAGATGTTCACCATGATGGTCATCATGGCCCTGGTGACCACCGCGATGGCCGGACCGCTGCTGGCCACCCGGGCCGCGTCGAGCGACGAGACGCCCGTGCTCGCCGCCGAGCCCGTGCCGGTCGGCCGCTGAACACCGTGGGGCCGGTCCCGGCGGTACGCCGTGGCGTACCGCCGGGACCGGCCCCACGGGTCAGTCCAGCGCGTGCCGCTGCCAGAGCTGGTGCACCTGCGCCTCGGCGGCGGCCGGCACCCCGGTGCCCGAGCTGAACACGTAGTCCCAGGCGACCCCGGACGCCTCCGTCTTCAACACCTCCGGCGCGATCCGCTCCGCCACCGGCAGCAGCCCGTCCCACGCCACGTCCACGTAGTTCGTCGTCACCGACGGGTCGCGGTCGTGCGGGCCGGGATAGGGGGCGCGGGTCACCACGGCGTGCCCGACCAGCCCCCGCCGGCGGCCCTGCATCAACAGCCAGGCGTCCGCGCCGACCGGGATGTTCACCCGCCGGCCCACCGTCCACGACCCGGCCAGGGTGCGCTGCGGACAGACCCCCGCCGTCAGCGCCTCGTAGCTCGGCGTCCACCCGTTCCACCGCTGCGGGTTCCAGCCCAGGATGATCGCGGCCACCCCGGTCACCGTCCCGGGATCCGGGCGGACGCGCCGTCGTACCGCGCGACCAGCCGCTTCGGCGCCGCCCGCCGCCAGCCCTCCACCACCAGCTCCCGGATCTCGTCCGGGTCGGCCGAGGCGAGCTGGGCGCGGACCCAGCCGTACCTGCCGAAGTAGTCCGCCGGGTCGTAGGTGTCCGGGTCGGCCGCCATCAGCTCGGCCTGGTCCTCCTTGGAGGCCCGGATGATCGCCACCACGCCGTCGGCGGAGGTGCTGGCGAAGATGCGGTCGCGCACCCGGAACGTGGGGTGACCCCACGTCTCCTGTTCCACCGCCTCCGGCATCGCGAGGGCGAACTCGCGTACCTGCTCGGGTGTCAGCATTGTCGGTTCCCTCCGGGTCAGCGGGCACGACGCCCGCGGCGGGGCGCACCGCCCATTAGACGGTCGACGCCGGGTGCCGTCCGGGCGGACGCGCCGGCCGGCACCCGGGCCGGACGGCGTCCAGCAGCGTGCCACGGCACGGCGGCGCGGAAAACGGCCACTTGACGTCGCCCGACGGGGCCAATCGCCGCCGTCCGGGAACGGACCCGGCGGGCGGCGGAGTGGTTCCGGACCGGACGACGATGTGGCACTGGCCGCCCCCGACGGCCGGCCATACCTTCAGGCCACCCATCCTGCTCGATACGTTCGGGAGTCAAGCCATGACCGGAATCAACCGCAGGACATTCCTCGGCATCACCGCCGGCCTCGGCGTCGCCGGCCTCACCGGCTGCGGCAGCAGCCTCGGCGCCACCGCCGCCAGCGGCGGCGACAGCGACACCGTCAAGGTGGGCCTCGTCATCCCCCAGGCCGGGGTCTACACCCCGCTGGGCGTGGACATCCAGCGGGGCTGGGACCTCTGGCTGCGCCAGCACGACGGGCGGCTGGGCGGTCGCCGGGTCACCACCGTCGTCGCCGACGAGGGCGAGGGCCCGCAGACCGGCGTGCCGGCGGTGCAGAAGCTGCTCCAGAACGACCGGGTCGACGTGCTGGTCGGCATCGTCAGTTCGGCCACCGCGCTCGGCGTCCGGGACCTGGTCACCAGCGCCCGCCGGCTGCTGGTCATCGCCAACGCGGGCGCCGGGGCGATCACCGGCACCAACCGCAGCCCCTACATCTGGCGTACCTCGTTCACCAACGCCCAGGTCGCCGCCGCGATGGGACGGCACCTGGCCGCCAGCGGCGTACGCCGGGTCTACGCCATCGCCCCCGACTACGTCGCCGGCACCGAGGCGATCACGGGGTTCAGCGACGCCTACCGGGCCGGTGGGGGCACCATCGTCGGCCAGAGTCAGCCGCCGTTCGGCAAGACCCAGGACTACCAGCCGTTCCTCAGCCGCATCCAGTCCTCCGGCGCCCAGGGCACCTTCTGCTTCTTCGGCGGGGCCGAGTCGGTGGCCTTCGTCAAGCAGTACGCCCAGTTCGGGCTCTCCCGCACCATCCCGCTGTACGCCTCCGGGTTCCTCGTCGAGGGCGGGGTGCTCACCGCGCAGGGCGCGGCGGCCGACGGGGTGCTGTCGACGCTGCACTACACCTCCGAACTGGACAACCCCGCCAACACCGCGTTCGGGCAGGCGTTCCGCACCGCCTACGACGCCGCCCCCACCGTCTACGCGGTGCAGGCGTGGGACGCCGCCGAGGTGCTCTCCCGCGCCATCGCGCAGGCCGGGGCCGTCAACGGCGACAGCCTCGCCGGGGCGCTCGGCTCCGCCGGCGTCATCACCGACAGCCCGCGCGGCCCGTGGTCGTTCGTGGAGCAGTCGCCCCGGCAGAACTTCTACCTGCGCCGGGTGCAGACCCGGGCCGGCGCACCGGTCAACGGCGTGGTCGAGGACCTCGGTCCGCTCGACCCGCGGGCCTGACCGGGCCAGCGGACGGAGCATCACGATGCCCACCGCGCAGATCGCGCTGACCGCGATGGTGAACGGGCTGGCCATCGGGCTGCTGCTGTTCATCACCGCCGCCGGCCTGTCCCTGATCTTCGGCATGATGGACGTGCTGAACCTCGCCCACGGGGCGCTGTTCCTCACCGGCGCCTACCTGGCCTGGTGGATCGGCGGTGAGCAGCAGACCTGGCCGTCGCTGGGCCGGGCGGTCGTCGCCGTCGTCGTGTTCGGGGCCGCCGCCGGTGGCCTGCTGTCCCTGCTGACCGCGCCGCTGTCCCGCCGCTCCCACCTCGAACAGGCGCTGCTCACCCTCGGCATCGCCCTGGTGGCCGCCGACGTCCTGTCCGCGCTGTTCGGCGACGACGTCCGCGCCACCGAACCACCGGCCGGCCTGGCCGGCACCGTGACCGTCGCCGGCTGGAGCTATCCCAGCTACCGGCTCGCCCTGGTCGGGGTCGCCGCCCTGCTCGCCGCCGGCGTGTACTGGACCGTGGAGCGCACGTCGCTCGGCGCGCTGTTCCGCGCCACCGTCGGCGACCGGGACATGGTCGCCGCCGTCGGGGTGGACCCGCGCCTGGTCCGGGGCGGCGTGTTCGTGCTGGGTTCGGTGCTGGCCACCCTCGCCGGGCTGCTCGGCGCACCCATCTACCACGCCCGTCCGGGGCTGGACACCACCATCCTGGTGCTCGCCCTGGTGGTCGTGGTGGTCGGCGGGCTCGGCTCCATCCGGGGGCCGCTGATCGCCGCGCTGCTGTTCGGCCAGGTCGAGTCCGTCGGCCGGGCGGTGCTGCCCGGCCTGGCCTCCTTCCTGCTCTTCGGCACGCTCGCGGCGGTGCTCGTCGTCCGGCCGCGCGGCCTGTTCACCCTCGCTCCGGGAGGACGACGATGACATCCCTGGCCCCGGCCCACCCGGCCGCCCGCCCCCGGCTGCGTCCCGCCGTCCGGAACGCGACAGGCGTGGCCGCCGGCACCCTGCTGCTGGCCGCCGCCCCGCTCTACCTCGCCCCGTACGCGACGACGACGCTGACCCGCATCCTCGTCTTCGGGTTGCTCGCGGCGAGCCTCAACCTGCTGGTCGGCGTCGTCGGGCTGCCGTCGCTCGGGCACGCCGCGTTCTTCGGCGTCGGCGCGTACGCGGCGGCCTGGAGCGCCCTGCACGTGACGTCGGGCGTGCCGGCGCTCCTGGTCGGGATGGCCGCCGCGGCCCTGGTGGCGCTGGTCGCCGGGGCGGTCGCCGTCCGGGCGGGTGGGGTCTTCTTCCTGATGCTGACCCTGGCGGTCGGGGAACTGACCCAGCAGGCGGCCGACAGCTGGGAGTCGGTCACCGGCGGCTCCAACGGCCTGTACGGCGTACCGGCGCCGACGCTGTCGGGCCTGGTCCTCGACCAGCCCGCGACGACCTACTGGTACGTGCTGGCCTTCTTCCTCGTCGGGCTGCTCGCCCTGCGCCTGGCGGCCACCTCCGCCACCGGCGTGGTGCTGCGGGGCATCCGCGACAGCGAGGACCGGATGCGGGCGCTGGGGTACCGGACCACCCTGGTCAAGCTCGGGGCGTTCGTCTTCGCCGGTGCCGTCGCCGGACTGGCCGGCGGGCTCCTCGCCGCCCAGCAGCGGCTGGTCACCCCGGCCGACGCCGGCTTCGAGACCTCCGCGCTCGCCCTGCTGGCCGTGGTGATCGGTGGCACCGGCTCCTGGTGGGGGCCCTGCCTCGGCGCGGCCCTGGTCATCGTCGTCCGGGACTCGCTGGGCGCGACCCTCGACGGGCACGGCCCGCTGGCCCTGGGGCTGCTGTTCGTCCTCGTCGTCTACCTGCTGCCCACGGGGATCGCCCGCATCCGGCTGAGGAGGGCCGCGTCATGATCGACGTACTCCGCTGCCACGACGTGCACCACCGGTACGGCGCGCTGAGCGTGCTGCGGGGGGTGCGGTTGACGGTGGCCGCCGGGGAGCGGCACGCGCTCATCGGCCCCAACGGCGCCGGCAAGAGCACCCTGCTCAAGCTGATCGCCGGCGAGGAACGCCCCTCCGACGGCACCGTCCACTACCGGGGCCGCGACGTCACCCGGGAGCCGGTCCACCGGCGGGCCCGCGCGGGCATCGGGCGCAGCTTCCAGCACTCGACCCTGCTGGGGTCGCTCACCGTCGCAGAGAACGTGGGCCTGGCGCTGACCGGTGGCCGGGTGCTGGCCCGGCACACCGACCGGCACCGCCGCGCCGAGGTGGCCGCCGCGCTCGCCCCGGTCGGCCTGGACGACCAGGCGGACGTGCCGGTGGCGGCGCTGTCGTACAGCCAGTGCCGGCGGTTGGAGATCGCGGTGGCGCTCGCGGCGAAGCCGCAGCTGCTGCTGCTGGACGAGCCGGCGGCCGGCATGTCCGGCGAGGAACGGGGTGGGCTGGTGGAGCTGCTGCGCGGCGTGCCGCCCACCGTGACGATCGTGTTCGTCGAGCACGACCTGGACGTCGTCTTCGACGTCGCGACCCGGGTCAGCGTCCTGCACCTCGGCACCGTGCTGCACAGCGGCACGCCCGAGCAGGTACGGCGCAGCCCCGAGGTGCAGCAGGCGTACCTCGGCGGCCGGATGGAGGAGGTGCACGGTGGACCTGCTGGTGCGTGAGTTGTCCGCCGGCTACGGGCAGGGGCAGGTGCTGCACGGGCTGGATCTCGACCTGTCCGCCGGGCGGGCGTTGGCCCTGCTGGGCCGCAACGGGGTCGGCAAGACCACCCTCGTGTCCACCCTCGCCGGGCTGCTGCGACCCTCCGGCGGCCGGGTGCTGCTGGACGGGCGGGACGTCACCGGCTGGCGGGCCGACCGGCTCGCCCGCGCCGGGGTGGCACTGGTGCCACAGGGGCGGCGGGTGTGGCCGACGCTGACGGTGCACGAGCATCTGGCGCTGGCCACCCGGCACGGCGGTCGGACCTGGCCGACCGAGCGGGTCTACGAGCTGTTCCCCCGCCTGGCGCAGCGGCGACGGCACCTCGCCGGCCAGCTGTCCGGTGGGGAGCAGCAGATGCTCGTCATCGGCCGGGCCCTGGCCACCGACCCGCGGCTGGTTCTCATGGACGAGCCGTCCGAGGGGTTGGCGCCGATCGTCGTCGACCAGGTGGCCGAGGCGCTGCGGGTGGTGGTGCGGGAGGGGCTGACGCTGCTGCTCGTGGAGCACGACCTGCACCTCGCCCTCGGGGTGACCGAGGAGGCGGCGGTGATGGTCCGGGGCCGGATCGTCCACCGGTGCCCCACCCCCGACCTGCGCGGGGATCTGCCGACGATGCAGCGGTTGCTGGGCGTCGCGGCGTGAGGACACGACCGGCTGGGGCCCCACCGTCGCCGACGGTGGAGCCCCAGCCGCAGCGGGTTCAGCCGTCCACGGCCAGGTGGCAGCCCACCAGGTGGTCGTCGACCATCCCGGTCGACTGCATCAGGGCGTACGCGCCGACCGGGCCGATGAACCGGAACCCGCGCCGCTTCAGCTCCCGCGCCATCGCCGTCGACTCGGGCGTGCGGGCCGGGACCTCCGACGTGGAGCGGGGGCGGGGCCGGACGGTGTCCGGCGCGTACGACCACAGCAGGGCGTCGAGGCCGCCGGCCAGCGCGACGACGAGCCGGGCGTTGTCGATGGTCGCCTCGATCTTGGCCCGGTTGCGCACGATGCCGTCGGTGGCGAGCAGCCGGTCCACGTCGGCGTCGTCGTAGCCGGCGACCGTCTGCGGGTCGAAGCCGGCGAAGGCCGACCGGAAGGCGTCCCGCTTGTGCAGGATCGTCGACCACGACAACCCCGCCTGGAACGCCTCCAGGGCCAGGTGTTCGAAGAGCGGGGCGTCACCGTGCACGGGACGCCCCCACTCGTCGTCGTGGTACGCGACGTAGACGGGGGTGCCGGTGCACCAACCGCAGCGCGGCACGCCGTCGGGGCCGGTGCTGATCTGCATGTCGTCTCCTGTCCTGCGGCGGTGGTCAGCCGATGGGGATGCCGGGGCGCTGCGGCAACCGCTGCCACAGCAGCCGCAGCCCGGCGGTGTGCCGGTCGTCGATCCGCACGAGGAACGTCTCCTCCAACTCCCGACGCCACTGGTCGAAGGTGGTCAGCTCCCGCCGGTGCACGCCGTCGCCGTCGATGCGGGTCAGCAGGCGGTCGACGAGCGACCACACCACCTCACCCGGACCCCGGTTGGTGACGATGAACCGGCGGACGAAGGTGGAGGTCGGCGCGGTCGAGAGCAGCTGGTGGGCGGCGACGAAGTCCTGCGGCCGGGCCGGCCGGTCCTCCCAGTCCAGCACGGTGAACGACCCGCGGGGATCGTGGGTGAACCGCCACCCCCACGCCGCCTCGGCGAAGGCGAAGGTCAGCGGCGGGTGCCGGACCACGCCGGGACGCAACGGCACCGGGCCGAGCAGCCCGTCGCCGAGCCCGACGTCGACGAACCAGCGCCGGCCGTCCAGCAGCACGGTCATGGTCAGGTGGTTGGCGAGGTGCACGCCGTCGGGCAGGGCGGGCGCCTTCTTCACCTGGCCCCGGTGCAGGGTCACGTCGAACCCCAGCGCGGCCAGCAGGGCGGCGAACGCGCCGTTGAGGTGGAAGCAGTAGCCGGCGTCGCCGTCGGCCAGCCGCGCGGCGTTGCCGGCCGGGTCGACGTCGGTGGGCAGCCCCACCTGGATGTCGAGATTGTGGTACGGCACCCGCCGGACGTGACGCTCGTGCAACCGGACCAGCGTCGCCAGGTTCACCCTGGGCCGGCCGGGCTCGTCCAGGCGGGCGAGGTAGCGGCGGACCACCTCGTCACCGATCCTGGGCACAGACGGCTCCTGCATGTCGGGACGGTCACCTTCTCTGGGAAAAACGCCGGGGCGGTGCCATCGGTGGAGATGGCACCGCCCCGACCTGTCGTCAGCGGGTCTGCGGGCCACTCGTGCGGCTGCGCTTGAGCTCGTAGAACCCGGGCGTCTGGGCGACCAGGAGGAAGCCGTCCCAGAGCCGGGCGGCGTCCTCGCCCCGCGGGGCGGGGGTGACCACCGGGCCGAACAGCGCCACCGGATCGCCGCCGGGCACGTGCACGTGGATCGTCGGGGTGCCGACGTCCAGCCCGACCGGCTGCATCCCCGCCTGGTGGCTCTTGCGCACCGCGTCGTCGAGCCCGGCGTCGTCCGCCGCGTCGGCCAGCTCACCGGGCAGCCCGCACTCGGTGAGCGCCGCCTTGTACAGGGCCGGCCCGTACGACTGGCCCTTGACGTGCCGGCGGGTGCCCATGGCGTCGTAGAGCGACCGGACGGCGTCCGGCCCGTGCTGCTGCTCGGCCGCCATCAGCACCCGCACCGGCCGCCGCCACGGTCCGATGTTGCGCTGGTAGAACGCGTCGATGTCGGCACGTCCCTCGTTGAGGGCGGACAGGCTCATGATCTTGAACCGTACCTCGATCGGGCGCTGCCGCTCGGCGTCGAGCAGCCACCGGGACGTCAGCCACGCCCACGGGCAGACCGGGTCGACGAACATGTCCACCAGGATTCGGTTCACTTCGGGCACCGTCGTACATCCTTCGGTTGATTCATCGGAAAGCCGGACCCACCAGGCCGGCACTGAGGGTCGCCCCGTCGGCGGGGTCGATGAGCAGCAGCGACCCGGTGCCCCGGATGAGGCGGTACGGGTCCGCGGCGATCGGCTCGTCGAGGTCCAGCACCACGGTCGCGATGTCGTTGACCGCCAGCGGGTCGGAGTCCGGGGTGTGCTCCAGGGTGGCCAGGTCGAGGCGGTCGACGATCGACGTCACCGTCGCATCGACCACCCGGGTCTGGTGCTGGACGAGGACCCGGGCGCCCTCGGCGAGCCGACGCTCGGCGACGTGGCACAGCGTCGCGGTGACCTGCCGGGTCGTCGTCGGGATCCGGTCCGCCGCGACGATCATGTCGCCGCGTCCGACCTCGCCCTCACCGTCGAGCTTCACGCTGACCGACATGCCGGCGCGGGCGTTCTCGATGGGCGTGCCGAGCCGCCCGATGGCGGTGACCACCGCCGGCCGGCCGGCGGGCGTGACCAGGACCTGCTGCCCCAGCCGGAGCTGGCCGGCGACGAGCTGACCGGCGAGCGACCCGTCGGGCAGGACGTACTGCACCGGCAGCCGGGCCGGCAGGGCGGTCAGGTCCTCGTCGAGGTCCACCCGCTCCAGGTGTTGCAGGAAGGTCGGCCCGGTGTACCAGGGCATCTCGGTCGAGGCGTCGACCACGTTGTCGCCGCGCAGCGCCGACAACGGGATGGACCGCACGTCGGGGACCCCGAGCGAACCCGCCAGCCGGCGGAACTCGTCGTCGATCTCGGCGAACCGGTCCTCGGCGAAGCCGACCAGGTCCATCTTGTTGACCGCCAGCACCACGTGCGGGGTGCGCAGCAGCGCGGCCACCGCCGTGTGCCGCCGGGTCTGGGTCACCACGCCGTGCCGGGCGTCGACCAGGATCACGGCCAGGTGCGCGGTGGACGCGCCGGTGACCATGTTCCGGGTGTACTGCACGTGCCCAGGGGTGTCGGCCAGGATGAACCGCCTGTTGCCGGTGGCGAAGTAGCGGTAGGCGACGTCGATGGTGATGCCCTGTTCGCGTTCGGCCCGGAGCCCGTCGGTCAGCAGGGCGAGGTCGGCCTGGCCGTAGCCACGGGCGCGGCTGGCGGACTCGACCGCCTCCAACTGGTCGGCCAGCACCGACTTGGAGTCGTAGAGCAGCCGGCCCACCAGGGTGGACTTTCCGTCGTCGACACTGCCCGCGGTGGCGAGCCGCAGCAGCTCGCCGTCGCGCGTGGTGTCGATGCTGAGTGTGGTCACTAGAAGTACCCCTCCCGCTTGCGGTCCTCCATGGCGGTGTCGGACATCCGGTCGTCGGCCCGGCTCGAACCGCGCTCGGTGATCCGGGACAGACTGATCTCGGCGATCACCTCGTCGATGGTCGCGGCCCCGGACTCCAGGGCGCCCGTGCAGGACATGTCCCCGACGGTGCGGTAGCGCACCGTGCGTTCCTGCACCTGCTCGTCGCGGCGCGGACCGCCCCACTCCCCCGGCGCCAGCCACATCCCGTTGCGTAGGAAGACCTGACGCCGGTGGGCGAAGTAGATGGCCGGCAGGGGGATCTCCTCCCGGGCGATGTAGTGCCACACGTCGAGCTCGGTCCAGTTCGACAGCGGGAAGACCCGCACGTGCCCGCCCGGATCGTGCCGGCCGTTGTACAGGTTCCACAGCTCGGGGCGCTGCTGGCGGGGGTCCCACTGGCCGAACTCGTCGCGCAGCGAGAACACCCGCTCCTTGGCCCGGGCCTTCTCCTCGTCGCGCCGCCCGCCGCCGAACACGGCGTCGAAGCGGTGCTGGGTGATGGCGTCGAGCAGCGGGACGGTCTGCAACGGGTTACGGCTGCCGTCGGGCCGTTCGGTGAGCCGGCCGTCGTCGATGTAGTCCTGCACGTGCGCCACCCGCAGCGTGAGCTGGTGCTCCGCCACGACCTTGTCGCGGTACTCGATCACCTCGGGAAAGTTGTGCCCGGTGTCGACGTGCAGCACGGGGAAGGGCAGCTGGCCCGGCAGGAACGCCTTGCGGGCCAGGTGGAGCATCACGGCGGAGTCCTTGCCGCCGCTGAACAGCAGGACGGGACGCTCCAGCGTGCCCGCCACCTCACGGATGATGTGCACCGCCTCGGCCTCAAGGACGTCGAGGTAGGACATCCGCAGGTCGGATGAGGTTTCGGATGCGGTCGAAGTGAACGCCATGGCGTTGTCTCCCCACAGGTGTCGGCCGGTCGGGCCGGTCAGGTCGAGGAGCCCGGCCGCACGTACCCGGCGGTACGCAGCTCGGGCGGGTAGACGATCGGCACGGTGGAGATGTCCTGGTCGATCTCCTGGTACTGCTGGAGCACCACCGGGGGTGGGCTGTGGTGCCAGTGGGTCTCGCCCCGGGTGAAGCTGACCGGGCCGCGCCAGGTGTCGAAGGTGCCCTTCTCCAGCGCGTCGATCAGTTCCGCCCGGCCGACCCGGTCCGCCTGCCGCAGGGCCTGCGCGATGATCGTGATGTCGGTGAAGGCGTTGAGCGCGGTGTCCGGCGGCATCGTGCCGTACGTGTCGCGGTAGCGGTCCACGAACCACCTGCCGATCGGGGTCAGCCCCGACCAGTTCGGGCTGAACTGGGTGGCCGGCCACACCAGGTGCAGGCCGTGCGCGCCGAGCGCCTTCCAGTAGTCAGGCGCCCGCAGCGGCCACTGGAACGGCGCCAGCATGGGCACCTGCGGCAGCAGCCCGATCTCCGCCGCCTGCTGCACGATGAGGTGGTTGGTGCGCACCACCCCGACGTTGATCACCACGTCCGGCCCCCACTGCTGGATCTCGCGCAGCTGGGGACGCAGGTCCGTCGTCGACTCCTGGTCGAACTCCACGCAGTACAGCTCCATGGGTTCCTCGGCCGCCTGCAACTCGGCGGTGAGCAGCGCGGCGGCGCTGCGCCCGAAGACCGTGTCGGCGTGGATCAGGCCGACCCGCCGGAAACCCTGGTCGGCGGCGAACCGGATCAGCACCGGGGCGCGTTCGGCCATCGAGGTGAACGTGCGGAAGACCGCCCGGCGCTTCTGCGCGGTGACCCCGGGGTGGGCGTTCTCGATGAACAGCGGCACCCCGATCCGGTCGGCGAGGTCGGCGACCTCCTCGGTGTAGCGCAGGTGCCAGGGCCCCAGGACGGCCAACGCCTGGTCGACGATCGCGACCTTCGCCAGCGCGCCGACCGCCGAGCGGGGCATCGTGCCGCCGTCGAGGGCGACGGTCTCCTGGTCGTCGCGGACGACGAAGTCGAACTGGAGGCCGTCGCGGATGCCGCCGTGGTCGCGGACGTACTCCGCGCCGATCAGGGCGCCGCGTGCGGTGAGCGTGCCGGCCGTCGGGTCGCCCGGCAGGGACAGCGGGGTCACGATGCCGACGGTGACCGTGGGAGCGCCGTCCACCGTACGGGCGAACGCGCGGACCTGCTCGGTGATCGTCGCCAACACCGTGGGCTCCGACGTGGTGCTCACGCCCGTCCTCCGATCTGGTACTTCGTCAGGTACGCGGAGAAGCGCTCGTCCAGCTCGTCGGCGTCCAGGCCGTAGTCCTCGGCCCGGTAGACGTGCTTGCCGAGCTTGTCCTTGCGGTTCGCGGCGAGGTAGTCGCGGAACGCCTTCTCGACCTGGCCGTCCCAGCGGGCACCGAGGAAGTCGCAGATCTCGGCCATCACCGCGATCGGGTCGGCCATCAGCCGCTGGTAGTCGACGTTGAGCACCGGGGTGCCGCTGAGCTGCTCCTGCTCGGCCCGCGCGTACAGGTCGAGCATCTGGGCGAAGCGCTCGGTCCAGAGCCTACCCAGCGCGAGGCGGTCCACCCGGTCGGCGCGCGCGAGTCGGATGATCTCGGTGAGGCTGCAGGTGGAGGGGATGGTGACGCTCGGGGCGCGGTGCATGTAGATCAGCCGGCCGTCCGGGTAGGTGCGGGCGAGCGCGTCGGCCCGCCACAGGTGGAACGGGTCCTTGAGGACCAGTGTGTCGGTGGGCACCCGCCAGACGATGTGCTGCATCAGGTAGCGGTGGTAGTCGTAGGCGTCGTACTGGTCCTGGGTCCGGAGCCACTCGCCGTAGCTGGGCACCGTGTAGCGCAGCTCGTACGCCATCGTCTTGAACGTGGGGGCGGTCAGCCGGTGGTCCTCGTCGGGGCGGTGCGGCTCCCACAGGTGCACCGGCTTCAGCGCCGGCGCGACGGTGTAGTAGTCGACGCAGAAGTTCTCCGCGGCCTGCACGAGCGCCTGCCGGGTCGCCTCGTCGCGGTCGTCGGTCGCCGGGGCCATCAGCTCCCACAGGTCGGGGGCGCGCAGGTCCGGGTGCTGGCCGAGCAGGTTGTGCATCAGCGTGGTGCCGCTGCGGGTCATGCCCGTGACGAACACCGGCTGGTGGATCTCGACCGAGGCGATCTCCGGGTTCTTCACCCGGGCCCGGTGCGCGGCGGCCTGGGTGGCGAGCGCGGCGACCAGGGCACCCCGGACCGACCGGCGACCGGCCTCGTTCAGGCCGCCCTCGGTGTCCAACGCCCGCAGCAGCCGGTCGAGGGCGTCGAGGTGCGCGAACTCGAAGTCCGGGACTCCCGCCCTCGCTCGGGCGGCCTCGACGAACTCGTCCACCCGGTAGGTGTCCTGAGTGGGTTCGATGACGGCGGTCACGGCGTACTCCCCTCTGTCTGGCTGGAAACGCGGCGGCTCGGGCTGCCGGTCCGTGCGGTCGGTGCCCCCGCCTCCACCGGGCCGGACGTGCCGACGGACGGTGACGAATGTGAACAGCGATCACGGTAGGTAGCGACGATAGGCACCCGACCACTGTCGGTACAGGGCCACATCAGTGGTTGGCACGGGACCAAAGCCGAGGGGTGACAAGTGGCCCGGAGTACGGCGTCAACGTGGCTCTGGAGCAGTGCCGAACGGCCGCCCTATGGTCGGCCCAGCCAATCGGCGACGCACCACGGATCGGAGGAGATCATGCCGCCGGCGACTCGGGCCGTCCCACTGCTGCTGTGGGAGACGGGGGTCCGCGAAGGAATCGAGGACAGTCGGTACCGCCCCGTGGTGGCCGACTCCTGGCTCCTGACCGACGGCCGGGCCCGGGCGTACCGGCTGCACTGGCAGCGCTTCGGCGCGGCCGTACGACGGTTCGGGGTCCCGGCACACCGGGTGGCGGCCTTCGGGGCGTCGGTCACCACGGCGCTGCCCCGTTCCGGGGTGTGGTTCCCCCGCATCGAACTGCACCTCGTTCCCACCCAGCGGCTGGCCCTGCGGCTGCGGCCCGCACCGCCCCGGGTCGACCAGGCACGTGGCTGGCTGTGGCCGCATCCGGACCCCCGGCGGCTGCCCCACCTCAAGGGGCCGGACTTCGAGGAACTGGAGAAGATCAGAGCCGCCGCCCACGACGCGGACGCCGACGAGGCCCTGCTCTGCGACGAGCACGGACTGGTCCGCGAGGGGGCGTTCAGCACGATCTACTGGTGGTCGTCGGGCATCCTGCACACCCCACCGGAGGACGGGCGGATCCTGCCCGGCGTCACCCGGCGGCTGCTGCTGGACCGCTGCGCCGAGCTGGGGATGCCGGCACGGCACCGGCTGCCGAGCGTGGCGGAGCTGCTCGACAGCGAGGTGTGGATCACCAGTGCCCTGCACGGAATCCGGGTCCTGACCCGGATCAACGGAGAGCCGACCGCCCCCGCCGACGCGCGGCGGTTGCACGACTGGCGCGCCCATCTCGACGCGCTGACCGAACCCCTGCCCGACCCCGAGGCCATCTGGCCGCACCGAAGCACCGAGGAGGCACCATGAAGCTCAGGTCACTACAGCGTTATCTGGCATCGGTCCCGCGTATGCACTTCGGGCGGTCGCACCGGGGGCTGCGGGCCCGGCTGGAGCTGCTGGCCACCCGCCAGCTCGGCGCGGGTGACTTCCTGTGGCACGCCCTGGAGCGGGGGCAGGACCACGACGCCCCGCTGTTCCACCACCTGCCGCCCGGCGGCGGCCCCGACGACCTGGTCGTCTACAGCCTGGCGACGCTGCGCGACCAGACCGAGCGGTACGCCAGGTGGTACCACAACGCCGGGGTCACCCACGGCGACCGGGTGGGGGTCTTCACCCGCAACGGCATGGCGAGCTTCGTGCACTTCCTGGCGCTCAACAGCCTCGGCGCGATCCCCGCCGTGATCAACCCGAACATGGTGCCCGACACCGCCGCCAAGTACCTCTCCCGGCTCGACGCGGTCGGCGTGGTGGTCGACGCGGACAAGCTCGGCCCGCTGCTCAACGGCATGGCCGACGCGCGTCCGTTCCGGTTCACCGCCTCGCAGGAGGCGATGCACGCCGCGCCGCCGGCCGGCCCGCTGCCCGGGGTCTACCCGTACCGGCACGGCGACCGCGACCCGGTGCTCATCTCGCACTCCTCGGGCACCACCGGCATGCCGAAGGCCGCCACGTTCGGCCACCGCCAGTTCTTCGCCGGCAAGCGCCCCCGGATCATGACGCTGCCGTCGGGTCCGGACGACAAGATGCTGCTGGCCTTCCCGGCCTCGCACTCGTCGGGCTACAGCTACATGATGATGGCCACCCTGATCGGCCTGCCCACCCTGGTCATGGAGTCCCAGGACGGGGCGACGGTGGCCCAGGCGATGCGGTGGTGGAAGCCCAGCGTGGTGACCGGCTTCCCGATCACCTTCACCGAGATGCTCGCGCTCGGCCTGGAGCCGTCCGCCGCGGCGAACGTGACGACCTGGATCAGCACGGCGGACGCCTCGCACGAGGCCCACGTCCGGGAGCTGGTCCGGCTCGGCCGGCACCGGGAGAACGGCAGCTGGCGGCCGGGGTCGCACTACCTGGACGGGCTGGGCGCCTCGGAGATGGGCATGGCCCTGTTCCTCAACATCCACGGCCCTAAGACCAACGCCTACGACCGCTGCGTCGGCTACCCGGAGCCGATCGTCGAGGACGCGGTGGTCTTCGACGAGGACGGTCGGGAGCTGGGCCCCAACGAGGTCGGCTACCTGGCGGTGCACACCCCGACGGTGACCCTGGGCTACTGGGGCAACCACGAGCTGACGCACAAGTCGATCCGCAACGGCTACTGGCTCACCGGTGACATCGGCTACAAGGACGAGAAGGGCCGCTTCTACCACTACGACCGGACCACGGACGTGATCACGACGCGGCGCGGCCCGGTCTACAGCCTCACCATCGAGGAGGAGATCTTCAAGGCGTGCCGGGCGGTCGTGGACTGCGCCGTCGTCGGGGTGGTCGACCCGGTCGAGCCGACCTCGTTCGCCCCGATCGCCGCGCTGCGCCTGATCGACCAGTCGGACCTCACCGCCGAGGAGCTGCTGATCCGGATCAACCGGGCGCTGCGGGCGGCGGGCCGGCACGAGCTGGCCGCGACGGTCATCTCCAAGGGGGACACCAAGATCCCGCTGGGCGTCACCGGCAAGGTGCTCAAGCGTGAGGTGCGCGCGCAGTTCGCCCAGCTCCTGCTGACCGACGACGACGGTGGGCTGGACGTGGCGCGGACCCGCACCGAGCAGTCGATCCTGCGGGAGCTGAGCGCCTCGTCGGCGCCCGCCGGGACGCCGCAGGAGGAGCGGGCCACCTCCGCCGCCTGACCGGCCCCGTGGGGCGGGTGGTTCCCACCGCCCGCCCCACGGCCGTGCTCACCTGGCGGTGACGAAGTCCCGCAGGGCGGCGCCGATCTCGTCCGGTGAGTCCTCCTGCACGTAGTGGCTGCCGGTGACGGTGACCTCGCGCTGGTTCGGGAAGGTCCGGGCGAACGCCAGGGCCCGGCCGGTCAGCAACGCCCCCGGCTCGGCGACCACCAGCAGCTTCGGCACCGGGGAGGCGGCCAGCCACCGGCCGTACTCCTCGACGACGGCGGTCACGTCCGCCGGTTCGCCCTCGATGGGCAGGTCCCGGGGGAAGGCGAGGGTGGGTCGCCGGGAGTCGGGGTCACCGAACGGCCGGCGATACTGATCCAGTTCCGCCTCCGACAGGGGGCGTACCACGCTGCGGGGCAGCACCACCTCGACGAAGAAGTTCTCCTGGAGCACCAGGCGTTCCCCCTCCGGCGAGCGCATGGCGCGGAAGAGCTGGTCGCGGCCGGCCTCGAAGTCGCTCCACCGGCGGGGTTGGACGATCGCCTCCATGTAGGCGAGGGCCCGGACCCGTTCGGGGTGCCGGGCCGCCCAGTGGAACCCCAGCGCCGAACCCCAGTCGTGCAGCACCAGCGTGACCGGCCGGTCGCCCAGCACGGCGTCGAACCAGGCGTCGAGGTGGCGCACCTGGTCGGTGAAGCGGTAGCCGCCGTCGGACGCCGGACCGGAGTCGCCCATGCCGACCAGGTCGGGGGCGAGGCAGCGGCCCAGGTCGCGCACCGCCGGGATGACGTTGCGCCACAGGTACGAGGACGTGGGGTTGCCGTGCAGGAACACGATCGGGTCCCCGGCCCCCACGTCGACGTACGACAGGTGGGTCCCGCACAGGTCGATGCGCCGGCGCGGATGCGGGTCGGCCGCGGAGACGGGAGCCGCGGCGGGTGTGGAACTTGTTGTCACTGGTGGACCTCCTCGGCCCAGTGATAGCAAGGGGTCCGGGCAATTCCGTGGCATCGTCGGGACGGCGTGTCCCGTCGTCGGTGGCCGTTTCACGCTCAGCGGGGCCGTGCCATTCATGAATTGTTCGCGAGAATTCAAACAATGACATGGCGAATCATTTTCGGCTCCACCGTGCGCAGGTGGGGCCCCTTCGTCGTCGGGTGGGGCCACCTGTGGAAGTGGCACCGACGCGGGGCCGGACATGGGCCTGTCCCCCGGCGCCGTTCGTTTCGTACGTTCCTCTCGACACCCATGTGGGATCTCCGTCGGTGGAGATCCTGACCGGCTATTCGCACGAGAGGGAGCAGCAGATGCAGGGACTGATCCAGGTGGCCGGGGTCATCGACCAGGACGAGGCCGACCTGATCTGCGCGGAGGGCGCCGACTGGCTGGGGTTCGCCCTGCGGCTGCCGGCGAAGAACGAGGATCTGTCCGAGGCCGACGCCGCGGCCATCGTCGCGGCCATCCAGCCCCGGCACCGGGGCGTCCTGATCACCTACCTGACCGAGGCCGACGAGATCCGGCAGTTCTGCGCCGACCTCGGCGTCACCGCCGTGCAGTTGCACGGCGACGTCGAGCCCGCCCAGTTGGAGAAGCTGCGCCGGATCGACCCCGACCTCTACGTCCTCAAGAGCCTGGTGGTCAAGGAGGACAACATCGACGAGCTGACCAAGATCGTCGACGAGAGCGCCGAGTGGGTCGACATGTACATCACCGACAGCTTCAACCCCGCCACCGGGGCCAAGGGCGCGACCGGTCTCACCCACGACTGGTCGGTCAGCGCCGAGCTGGTCCGCGTCGCGCCCCGGCCGCTGATGCTCGCCGGTGGCCTGAACCCCGACAACGTGGCGGCGGCCATCGCGGCGGTACGCCCCGCCGCCGTCGACGCGCACACCGGCCTGGAGGGCCCCGACCGCCGCAAGGACCGCGCCAAGGTACGCCGGTTCGTCACCGCCGCCCGTCAGGCGTTCGCCGACCTCGCCGGACAGGACTGAGAGCCATGACCGACACCGCCATCGACCCCACCACCGTGACCGACCGGCTGCACCTGTTGCCGCAGACCAACCGGCTGCGCTCGCTGCACACGGTCATCCGGGACCGCGACGCCTCCCGGGCCGACTTCGTGCAGACCTCCGCCCAGATCTTCCGGCTGCTCCTCGACACCGCCCTCGACCTGCTCCCGGTCGTCCCCGCGCAGGTGCGCACCCCGGTCGGGCAGACCTACCACGGGCTGCGCCCGGCCGCGCCGGTCTGCGGGGTGTCCATCGCCCGCGCGGGCGAGAGCATGGAGTCCGAACTGCGGGCCATGCTGCCGCAGACCCGGATCGGCAAGATCCTGATCCAGCGGGACCGGACGACGAAGCTGCCGCACTTCCACTACGCGGCCCTGCCCCCGGACATCGCCATGTCCCAGGTGCTGCTGCTGGACCCGATGCTCGCCACCGGCGGCACCGCGCTGGCCGCCCTCGGGCTGCTGCGCGAGTACGGCGTGTTCGAGGAGAACGTCGTCTTCGTCACCCTGCTCTCCTCGCCGGAGGGCATCAGCGCCGTGCACGCCCGGCACCCCCGGGTCCGGATCGTCACCTCCGCCATCGAGGAACGCCTCAACGCCGACGCCTACATGGTGCCCGGCATAGGCGACTTCGGTGACCGCTACTTCGGAACGGACCAGCCCCGATGAGGCGCGGCGGAATCGGCGACGTCGGGATCACCGCGCTGGCCCCGGCGATCTGGGGCAGCACGTACCTGGTCACCACCGAACTGCTGCCCCCGGGCCGGCCCTACCTGGCCGCCCTGGCCCGCGCCCTGCCCGCCGGGCTCGCCCTGATGGCGGTCGGACGGGTGGTGCCACGCGGCACGTGGATCTGGCGGGCGCTGGTGCTCGGCACCCTCAACATCGGCCTGTTCTTCGTGCTGCTCTTCGTCGCCGCCTACCGGCTGCCCGGCGGCGTCGCGGCGCTGATCATGTCGTTCCAGCCGATGCTGGTGCTGATCCTCGCCGCGCTGCTGCTACGCGACCGCATCCGGCCGTTGCACGTCGTGGCGTGCCTGCTCGGGGCCACCGGGGTGGCGCTGCTCGTGCTGCGCCCGACTGCCGCGCTCGACCCGCTCGGCGTCGTCGCGGCCCTGGCCGGAGCGGCCAGCATGGCCGGCGGGATCGTGCTGACCAAACGGTGGGCCCGACCGCCCGGGGTGGGCGTGTTGCAGTTCACCGGCTGGCAGCTCACCGCCGGCGGGCTCGTCCTGCTCCCCACCACCCTGCTGATGGAGGGGCTGCCCGACCACCTCACCGGCCCCAACCTCGCCGGACTGGCCTACCTGGGGATCGTCGGATCGCTGTTCGGCTACGCGGTCTGGTTCCGCGGCCTGGAACGGCTGCCCGCCCTGGCCGCGTCGTTCCTCAGCCTGGTCAGCCCGATCGTCGCCAGCCTGCTGGGCTTCGCCTTCCTCGACCAACGGCTCAGCCTGACCCAGCTCGTCGGCGGCCTGGTCATCGTCGCCGCAGTCGCCCTCGCCCAACGCAGGTCGTCCCCGCCGGCACCGCCACCCGCCGGGGAGCCGGTGGCGTCACCGGCGCTGACCAGCCGGTGAGGCGTCACCCACCACAGGGGGAAGCATGCGCACCACGCCCGCCACCACCGACGCCCACGACCCGGGCACCGACGCCCACCACCCACCCGCCGCCACCCTGCCGGACCTGCTCGACGAGCAGGTCCGGGCGGACCCCGACGCGGTGGCCGTCCGGCACGGGCCGGACGGCGTCACCCGCCGGGAGCTGGCCCGCCGGGCCCGTGCCCTCGCCGCCCAGCTCCGCGAGCGCGGCGCCGGCCCCGACGACCGGGTCGGCCTGTTCGCCGAACCGTCCGCCGGGCTCGTCGTCGGGGCCTGGGGCATCCTGTACGCCTCGGCGGCCTACCTGCCGCTGGCCCCGGACTACCCCGACGAGCGGCTGCGCTACATGGCCGCCGACGCCCGGGTCCGCCTCGTCGTCGCCCAGGACGACCTCGTCGAGCGGCTGACCGACCTGGTCCCGCCCGACACCGCCGTCGTGCCGCTGAGTGCGTGGCACGACACGTCCCCACCCGACGTGCCCGACCACCGGCCACGCCCCGGCGACCTGGCCTACGTCATCTACACCTCCGGCAGCACCGGTCGGCCCAAGGGGGTGATGATCGAGCACCGCAGCATCGTCAGCCAACTGCGCTGGCTGCGGGACGCCTACCGGCTCGACGAGGCCGTCGTCCTGCAGAAGACCCCGATGAGCTTCGACGCCGCGCAGTGGGAGATCCTCGCCCCGGCCTGCGGTGGCACAGTCGTCGCCGGCACCCCCGGCCTGCACCGCGACCCCGAGGCCATCATCGCGAGCATCCGCCGCCACGGCGTGACCGCCCTGCAGTGCGTGCCGACCCTACTGCGGGCGCTCGTCGACACCGAGCGTCTCGGCACCTGCACCAGCCTGCGGCAGATCTTCACCGGCGGCGAGGCGCTGTCCACCGCACTGGCCGCCGACGTGCTCAAGGCGCACCCCGGCACACTGGTCAACCTGTACGGCCCCACCGAGTGCACGATCAACTCCTCGGCGTTCACCGTCGACCCGGCCGGGCTCGATCCCACCGGGCAGTCCGTGTCGATCGGCCGGCCCGTCACCGGCCTGCGCTACGTCATCGTCGACGCCGACGACGTGCCGGTGACCGGGGACGCCGTCGGGGAACTGCTCATCGGCGGTATCCAGCTCGCCCGGGGCTACCTGCACCGGCCGGCGTTGACCGCGCAACGGTTCGTACCCGACCCGGTCACCGGCGAACGGCTCTACCGCACCGGCGACCTGGCCGCCTGGCAGGCCGACGGCACCGTACGGTTCGTCGGACGGGTCGACAACCAGGTGAAGCTGCGCGGGTTCCGGGTCGAACTCGACGAGGTACGCCTCGCCGTGGAGGCCCACCAGTGGGTCCGGCACGCGGGGGTGCTGGTCCGTGACGATCCGCGTACCGGGCATCCGCACCTGCTCGCCGTCGTCGAACTCAACCCGCGCGAGGCGGCACTGATGGACCAGGGCCGGCAGGGCGCCCACCACCGGTCGAAGGAGAGCCGGCTCCAGGTCCGGGCGCAGTTGTCGCACGTCGGGGTGCGTACCCCTGAGGAGTTGGCCGGGCGGGCGGTGCTCGCGCTGCCCGGGGCCGAACCCACCGCGGAGCAGGCGCGGCGGGTGTTCGCCCGCAAGACCTACCGGTTCTACGAGGGCCCGCCGGTCACCCGCGCCGACCTGCTGGCGCTGCTGCGCCCGGCCCGGCCCGGCCCGGTGCCGCCGCGCCCGCTCGGGCGGCTCGACCTGGCCACCTTCGGGGAGATCGTCCGCTACCTCGGGCAGTTCGTCAGCGACGAACGGCTGCTGCCCAAGTACGGCTACGCCTCGCCGGGTGCGCTCAACGCCACCCAGGTCTACCTGGAGCTGCACCAGCTGTGGGGACAGCCGTCCGGCTACTACTACCACCACCCGCTCACCCACGAACTGGTCCTGATCAGTCCCGCCCCGCCCCGGCCCGAACCGACCGTCCGGTTGCACCTCGTGGGCAGGCGGCGGGCCATCGAACCGGTCTACCAGAACAACATCCGCGAGGTCCTGGAGATCGAGACCGGCCACCTGGTCGGCCTGCTGGAACAGGTCCTGCCCGGGTACGGGCTGGGCATCACGGCCGTCGACCACGCGCCGCAGACCGTCAGGCACCTCGACTGCGCCGCCGAGGACCTCTACCTCGGCAGCTTCGCGGTCACGCCGTACGCCCCGCCGCCCGGCGACGAGATCGACCTGTACGTCCAGGTCCACCCGGACCGGGGCGTCGACCTGCCCGCCGGGCAGTACCGGTACCACCGCGGCGAGCTGGTCCGCCTCGACGACGCCCTGGTGCAGCGCCAGCACGTCATCGCCATCAACCAGCAGGTGTACGACCGGGCCGCGATCGGCATCAGCATGATCAGCACGACGTCGACCCGGTGGCGGCGCTACGTCGACCTGGGACGCGTCCTGCAACGACTGTCCATGAACGACCTCGGCTTCGGCTTCATGTCCTCCGGCTACAGCTCCGACACCGGCCACGACCTGCCGTCGGCCCACCGCATCCGGGGCATCCTGCGCCGGCACGGGCTGCCCGACGGGCCGTCGTACTTCGCCGTGGGTGGGCGGGTCAGCGCCGCCCAGGTGGCCGGCCGGGGGATGAAGGAGGACGTCGTCCACATGAAGGGCCCGGCGGAGCTGATCCGCGACGACCTGGCCGGTCGGCTGCCGGACTACATGCTGCCCAACAAGGTGGTGATCGTCGACCGGATGCCGTTGACCGCCAACGGCAAGACCGACCTCACGGCGCTCGCCGCCCGGGTCGCCGACGAACCCGGCCCGCAACGGCCGTTCGTGGCACCCCGTACCGACCTGGAACGTCGCATCGCCCGCCTGTGGCGGGAGGCGGTCCGCCAGGACGACGTCTCCGTCCACGACGACTTCTTCGCCTGCGGCGGCAACTCGCTGATCGCCGTCGCCCTGATCAACCGGCTCAACCGGGCGTTCGGCGCGGCGCTGCCGATGCAGGTCATCTTCGACAACCCGACGGTCGCACAACTCGCCCGACGGGTCGCGCGCCGCGACCAGCAGGGCGGGTCCCGGCTGGTGCCGTTGGCGCCGGGCCGCCAGGGGCGTTCCGTCTACTGCTGGCCGGGGCTGGGCGGCTACCCGATGAACCTGAGGCTGCTCGCCGGCACCGCCGGACGCCCCTTCCACGGCGTGCAGGCGTACGGCGTGAACCCGGGCGAGGAGCCCTACCGGACGATCGCCCGGATGGCGGCCGAGGACGTCCGGGCGATCCGGGAGCGGCAACCCCGGGGCCCGTACACGCTGTGGGGTTACTCGTTCGGCACCCGGGTCGCCGTCGAGGCGGCGTACCAGTTGGAGCAGGCCGGCGAGCAGGTGGACCAGCTCGTCCTGATCGCCCCCGGGTCACCCCGGGTACGGGTGCCGGTGGCACCGGGCACGGCCGACACGGCGAGCTTCACCAACCCGACGTACCTGGCGGTGCTGTGCTCCGTGTTCGCCGGCACGGTCACCGGTCCGGTGATCGAGGAGTGCCTCGCCACCGTCGTGGACGAGGAGGGCTTCACCGCGTTCGTCAGGCGGCACTTCCCCGCCCTGGACCTGCCGCTGGTCCGCCGGATCACCGGGGTCGTCGCCCGGACGTACGGGCTGCGGCACACCGAGGCCGAACTCGCCAGGCGGCCGGTGCGGGCCCCGGTGACGGTGCTGCGTACCCGTGGCGACCAGGAGTCCTTCCTCGACACCGCAGTCGCCCGCCGCAGCCTCTCCCCCGTCGTCGTCGACCTGGCCGCCGACCACTACGGGGTGCTGCGCGAACCGGGGGTGCACCAGGTGGTGGCGGCGCTGCCCGCCCGGTCCCGCCGCCGCCCGGTCCGCCCGCACGTGAGCATCACCCACCTGCCGATCGCGCTCACCGACGAGCAGCACAACCGGCTGGTGACCGCCGTCACCCGCGCCATGACCCGAGCCTTCGGCTGCGACGAGGACGCGGTGTCCATCGCGCTGGAGGCGGTCCTGGAGGAGTGAGCCGGTCCCGGCCCGCACCGTGCCGAACCCACCCGCACCCGTCCTGCCCGACACCGGTCCCGACGCACCGGACCGGACCGACCGAGGAGCCAGCATGACACGCAAGGTCCACTCCACCGTCGAGATGCGGTTGGGTGAGGAGGTCGCCGACGCCCTCGCCGAGGGGCGGGCCGTGGTGGCGTTGGAGTCCAACGTGATCACCCACGGCCTGCGCTACCCGGACAACGCCGCCACCGCGCACCGGGTGGAGGACGCCGTCCGGGAGGGCGGCGCGGTGCCGGCGACGGTCGCGGTCGACGACGGGGTGATCCGGGTCGGCATGACCGCGGCGGACATCGAACGGTTCGCCTCCACGCCGGGCATCCCCAAGGTCAGCGCCAGGGATCTGCCGGTGGCCCTCGCCCGGGGCGGCATGGGCGCGCTGACCGTGGCGAGTTCGCTGATCGCCGCCGACCTGGCCGGGATCGCGTTCTTCTCCTCCGCCGGCATCGGCGGGGTGCACCGGGGCGCCGAGACGAGCATGGACATCTCCTCGGACCTCATCCAGTTCACCCGTTCCCGGGTGGCAGTGGTGTGCGCCGGGGCCAAGAAGATCCTCGACCTCGGGCTGACCATGGAATACCTGGAGACCCACTCGGTGCCGGTGGTCTCCTACCGCTCCGCCGACTTCCCGGCCTTCTACTGCGTCTCCAGCGGCATCCCCAGCCCCTGCCGGGTCGACGACCCGACGGTCGTCGCCCGCGCGGTGGAGAACCACTGGGCCCTGGGCAACCACAGCGCCTTCCTGATCACCACCCCGGTCGACGCCGCCGAGGCCGTCGACGACGCCGAGGTCGACCGGGCCATCGAGGAGGCGGTGGTGGCCGCCCGGCGCGACGGGGTACGCGGCAACGCCATCACCAAGTACCTGATGCGCGCGGTCGACGCGGCCACCCGGGGCCGGTCCTCCCGGGCCAACATGGCGGTGCTGATCAGCACCGCCCGCACCGGGGGCCAGCTCGCCGCCGCCCACGCCCGCCACCTGGCCGACCTGGGGAACCCGGCCGCCGCCGACGCCCCGGCCCCGGCCGCCGACGGGGTGGCGCACGCGCTGCCCGGTCTGCGGGGGTGACCGCTGTGTTGCGTTGGCTGACTGCAGGTGAATCGCATGGTCCGGCTCTGGTGGCGTTGTTGGAGGGGGTGCCGGCCGGGGTGGCGGTGACCACCGGTGACATCGCGGGGGAGTTGGCGCGTCGGCGGTTGGGTTATGGCCGGGGTGCGCGGATGGCGTTTGAGCGGGACGAGGTCGAGGTCGTGGGTGGCCTGCGGCATGGTGTGACGTTGGGTAGTCCGGTGGCGGTTCGGGTGGGGAATTCGGAGTGGCCGAAGTGGCGGACGGTGATGGCCGCCGATCCGGTCGATGCGGACGAGTTGGCGGGTCAGGCCCGTAATGCCCCGCTGACCCGTCCTCGGCCTGGCCATGCCGACCTGGCCGGTATGCAGAAGTACGGTCACACCGATGCCCGGCCGATTCTGGAGCGGGCCAGTGCGCGGGAGACGGCCGCCCGGGTGGCCGTGGGGGCGGTGGCGAAGGCGCTGGTGAAGCAGGCCCTCGGCATCGAGATCGTGTCGCACGTGGTGGAGTTGGGGTCGGTGGTGGTGAAGCCGGGTTTGCGGCCGGTGCCGGGGGACGCGGAGCGGATCGACGCGGACCCGTTGCGGTGTCTGGATCCGGATGCGAGTGCGCGGATGGTGGCCGAGGTGGATGCGGCGAAGAGGGCGGCGGACACGTTGGGTGGTGTGGTGGAGGTCCTTGCCTATGGGGTGCCGCCGGGTTTGGGGAGTCATGTGCAGTGGGATCGGAAGCTTGATGCCCGGTTGGCGACGGCGTTGATGTCGATTCAGGCGATCAAGGGTGTGGAGATCGGGGATGGGTGGTTGCAGGCGCGGTCGCGGGGTTCGCAGGCGCATGACGAGATCGTGCCGACGGTTTCGGGGGTGCGTCGGGTGACGGATCGGGCGGGTGGGGTGGAGGGTGGGATCACCACGGGTGAGCCGGTGCGGGTGCGGGCGGCGATGAAGCCGATCTCGTCGTTGAACCGGGCCCTGTCCACGGTCGACGTCACGACCGGGGAGCCGGCGACGGCGATCAACCAGCGGTCGGATGTGTGTGCGGTGCCGGCGGCGGCGGTGGTCGCGGAGGCGATGGTGGCGTTGGTCCTGGCCGAGGCGGTGGTGGAGAAGTTCGGTGGTGACTCGGTGGCCGAGATCCGCCGCAACCTGACCGGCTACCTCGACACCCTGATCATCTGACCGGTGGCGGGGGCTCCCGGCGGGTCGGCCGGCCGGTACGATCGGCCGGTGGACCTGGATGCCGTGGCCGACCGGCTCGGGGTGCCCGTCGAGGAGGTCGAGCGGGTGCACCGGCTCGCCGGTGACCGGCCGTCGGCCCCGCTGCCCGCCCGCGCCGACGCGCCCGCCCTGCTCGACCGGCTGGCGGTACGACCGGACGACGCCGCCGAGATCATGGCCGGCTGGCCGGAACACGACTCTCCGCTGTGGACTTCGGAGCTGCGCTGGCTGCTCGACCGCTCGACCGCCCTGGTCCGCGCCGACCTCGGCGGGCACGAGTGGCTGTCGCCCGGCCCGGAGCTGCCCCGCGACCGGGGGCCGGCCTGGCGGCACCTGTACGTCTACGTCTACCTCGCCCTGGTCGACGTGGTCGGCGGATACCACCGCGAGCACGGCATCGCCGGCTCCGTCACCTGGGCGACCCTCGCCGACCTGGGTCGTAACCTGGCGATCGACAGGCGGATGCGCGGCGAGGGCTGGCCGGTCATGCAGAGCTGGCTGACCCTGCACGCCCGGGGCGGCCTCTACGAGTTGGGCCGGCTCCAGCACGAGCGGGGCGGTACGGCCATCGGCCTGCACGTCCCCGACGCGGGGCCGCTGACCCCGGAGGCGGTCGACGCGTCGCTCGACGAGGCCCGGGAGTTCTTCCCCCGGCACTTCCCCGACGAGCACTACACCGCCTTCTCCTGCGGCTCCTGGCTGCTCGACCCGCAGTTGCGCGACTACCTGCCCGAGGATTCCAACATCATCCGGTTCCAGCGCCGCTTCGAGTTGCTCCCCCACGTGCCGGCCGACGGGCCGGACGCCGACGTCGAGGTGCGCCGGTTCGCCTTCCGTACGCTCAGCACCCCGCTCGACGAGTTGCCCCGGCGGACCGTGCTGCAACGCGCGGTCGTCGACCACCTGGCCGCCGGGGGCCACTGGCACTGGCGGCACGGGCGGTTCCCGCTCTAGGGGTGGCCCGCTCCCGCCGGTGGTGGCCCGGCGGGGTCGTCGTCGGCCCGGGGCTGCGTCAGCCGGCCGGCGATCCGTTCGAGGGCGGCGAGATCCTGCGGGGCGAGCCGGTCAACGAGGTGCCGCCGTACCGACTCGACGTGCACCGGCGCGGCGTCGCGCAGGGCGACCATCCCCTGCCCGGTCAGCACGAGCAGGCAGCCCCGCCCGTCGGCCGGGTCGGGTGCGCGGCGCAGCAGTCCGCGCGCTTCCATCCGGCTGGCGTGCCGGGACAGCCGGCTGCGTGACCAGCCCATCTTGTCGGCCTGCACACCGAGGGTGCTGGTCTGCGCGGGCTGTTCCGACAGGGTGCTCAGCACCTCGTAGTCGGCCTCGGACAGGCCGACCGCCGCCAGGTCGTGCGCGGTGCCGGCCTGGACGGCGACCATCACACGCCGCAGGGCCCGCCAGGCCCGTTCCTCGGCGGGCTCCAGCCACCGCACCGGCCCCGACTTCGTTGACATGTAATCAATTTAGCATCTAGCCTTCGTTTCCATGTCAACGAAACCGCTCCGTGTCCTCGCGCTGACCTGCGCCACGCGTGCGGGCGCGCTCGGTCCCGCCGTGAGCCGGTGGCTGCTCGACGCGCTCACCCCCCGGGCGGCGGCACTCGACGTCGAGGTGGTGCCGGTGGCGCTCGGCGACCTGGACCTGCCGTTCCTCGACGACGAGGAAGCGCCGTCGTCGCGCGTGCACCGGCACGACCACACCCGCCGCTGGAGCGCGACCGTCGACGCGGCCGACGGCTTCATCGCCGTCACCCCGGAGCACAACCACGGGATGCCGGCGACGCTGAAGAACGCGCTGGACCACCTCGGCACCGAGTGGGCGTGGAAGCCGATCGGTTTCGTCAGCTACGGCCACACCTCGGCCGGCACCCGGGCCGTCCAGCACGCCAAGCAGGTGGTGACCGCGCTGCGGCTGGTCCCGACGGGCGTCACGGTCGCCTTCCGTACCGGCGACGCCGTGCACGACGGCCGACTGCGCCCCGACGCCGACCGGGACGCGACCGGCGTCGCCCTGCTGGACGAGGTGGTCCGGCTCGCCCACGCCCTGCGGCCGATGCGCGAGCGCGACCGGGCCACGCCCGGCCCGCTGCCGGGGTCGTACGCCCGGCGGCTGACCGTCGACGACGCGCCCGAGGTCACCGTGCTGCAACGGTGCTGCTGGACGGAGGAGGCCCTGGTCAACGACACCCTGGCCATTCCACCGCTGCACGAGGAGGTGGCGGAGGTGCGGCAGTGGCTGGCGGACTGGCACACCACCGGCCTCTGGCGCGACGGACGGCTGCTGGGCATGGTGCGGACCCGCCCCGACGGCACCGACTGCCACCTGGGACGGCTCGCCGTCGTACCCGACCTGCGCGGGCGGGGGGTGGGGCGGTGGCTGTTGCGGGCCGCCGAGGTCACCGCCGGACCGGGGTGCCGCCGCATCCAACTGTTCACCGGGGCCAGGAGTCTGCGCAACATCGCCCTCTACCAGAGCGTCGGCTACCGGCCGGTGTCACCGGCCGGCCCGGACGGCACCGTCCGCCTGGCGAAGCGACTGCCCGACACCGGACGCTGACCGGCCCGCCGGCCGACGGGCAGGCGTACCCAGGGCCGGGTCTGCCGACCGGTGGCGGCCGCCGGGATAAGGAACGATCGTTCTTGACTGGTCGTTCCTTAATCGTTAGTGTTCTCGGCATGGGCCGCCCGAGGGGTTTCGACGAAGAAGTCGTCACGGCCGCGGCGGCGGAGCTGTTCGCGGGCCGGGCCTACGACGGGGTGTCCGTCGACGACCTCGTCCAGCAATTGGGAGTGCACCGCAACAGTCTGTACAAAACCTTCGGCAGCAAGCGGGGGCTGTATCTCGCCGCGCTGCGGTGGCACCTCGATCACCGACTACCGCCGCTGACCGAGCAACTCGCCGCCGGCGCAGAGGTCGCCGACGACCCCGCACTCGACCTGCTGTTGTTGGCGGCGGTTGAGCGCGCCCCCCGCGACGTCGAGGTGGCGGCCCTCGTGACGAAGGCGTGGCAGGCGCTGGATCAGGCCCTGCAGCGGGCACCGGCGAACCACACCGACGGCTCGCACTCGACCGCGTTGAACGCCCTGCTGGGCGAGCGGCTGCGGGCTCGGGCCGCCGCGACGACGGCCGACCCTTCATAGCGCCGCCCTCCCCCGCCCGGCACCGCTCACGCCGGTGCCCCACCATGCCCCGCGGCCGGTGCCGCCGGGCCTACGAAAGGACTGTCGACATGGCCAGTGTCCGCATCGACGGCGACGATCTCGTCGTGGAGATCGAGGGTATGGACAGGTTGTGGTCGCTCAAGAGCCGTCTGGTGATCCCGTTGGCAAACGTCCGCGGTGCCACCGCCGACCCGGGGATCGCCGCCGAACCCAAGGGCCTTCGGGCACCGGGAACGAGTCTGCCCGGTGTGATCACGGCCGGCACCTTCCATCAGGACGGTGAACGCGTCTTCTGGAACATCCGTGACGGTGCCCGCGCCGTCGTCATCGAACTCGCCGACGAGCACTACGCCCGCCTGGTGGTGGAGGTCGTCGACCCGGCCGCCACGGTCGCCCTGATCGAAAAGGCGGTCCTGCGATGAACCCGCTCGGCCGGATGCCGCACGCCGCCCGCCGGATCGCCCGGAGAGCCGCGATCGGCGCCGTCGTGGTCGGGAGCATCGCCGCGGGGGCCCTGCCCGCCGCCGCCGTGCGGTCCGTGCCGACCACGCCCGCCACGGACCGCGAGATCACCTTCACTGTGGACGGCACCGTCACGTACGGCACCCTGCACATCCCCGCCCACCGCCGGGGGCAGCAGCTGCCGGCCGTGTTGTTGCTGCCCGGCAGCGGCCCCACCGACCGCAACGGCGACCAACCGCCCGCGCTCACCCCACACACCCTGGCCAAACTCGCCGAGGCGCTGGCGAGCGACGGAGCCGTCAGCCTGCGCTTCGACAAGTACGGCACGGGCCGGACCGGGCTGGGCGCCTACGCCGGGAAGCCCGAGACGATCGACTATCCCGCCTTCGTCCGCCAAGCCGATGCCGCATACCGGCTACTCGCCCGCCAGCCCGAGGTCGACCCGCGAGCGGTACGGCTGATCGGGCACAGCGAAGGTGCACTGACGGCACTACAGGTCGCGGTCACCACCGAACCTCGTGCAGCCGGAGTCGGGCTGTTGCAACCCCTGGCACAACGGTTCCTCGACGTGCTCGCCCGGCAACTGCACGACCAACTCGCCGCCGCCGTCGCCGCAGGTCAGCTGAGCCGGCAGGAGCAACGCGCCATCGGACGCGCCATCGACCAGGCCGTCGCCGATCTCCGGGCGCACCGCCCGCCGGACACCACAGGCATGCCGCCCGCCCTCGCCGCACTCTTCCAGTCCCTCGGCGGCCCCAACCGGCGCTACGTGGAGACCATCGACGCCATCGACCCCGCCTCGGTCGCACGCCGGCTACCGCCCCGGACCCCTGCCCTGCTCACCTGCGGAACCATCGACCAGCAGGTCCCGTGCCCCACGACCACGCGGCTGGCAACGGCGCTGAGGCGGGCGCACACCGGCGGGCCCGGCCGGATCGTGCTGTCCGACGTGGCGCACGATCTGACCGACCCCACGAATCCGGGCGTGCTCGCCCCGGCGACACTCGACGCACTGCACCGGTTCATGAGGCATGGCACCAGATAGACGCGGCCCCCGCTCAGCGTCCCTGCCAGTCCTCGGCCTCGGTGAGCGGCACGGGGTGAGGTCGTCGCACCGTCGTGCCCAGCGCGATCCGCCGCCCCTCGGCCGCCGACCGGAGCAGGCCGGTCATCGTGTCGAGGACGTGCAGCGCCAGGTCACCGCCCGCCCGGGGGGCCCGGGTGTCGTCGGCCCGGACGGCGTCGAGCAGGCCGAGGCCCCGGGTGCCGTCCCGGTAGCCCGCGGTCGGCGCGAGCACCTGCCAGCCGTCGCCGCCGAGGGGGCACAGCCGGACCTCGCCGTCGAAGTAGTTCGGGTCGGGCACGGCGAGGGTGCCGGTCTCCCCGTGCACCTCGATCGGCGCGGCCGTCGTGGTCACCCCGTCGAAACTGGTCGTGATGGTGGACAGCACCCCGCTGTCGTGTTCGAGCACGCCTGTCACGTGGGTGTCCACCAGGACGGGGACGCGCTCGCCGAGACGCGGGCCGTTGCCGATCACCCGTTCCGGGCGCAGCCGGCTGGCCGTACCGGTCACCGCGCGGACCGGACCGAGCAGGTGGATCAGCGCCGACAGGTAGTAGGGGCCCATGTCCAGCAACGGGCCGCCGCCCGGGGCGTAGTAGAAGTCGGGGTGGGGATGCCAGCGCTCGTGGCCGGGGGTGACCATGACGGCCGAGGCGGCCAGCGGACGCCCGATCAGCCCACCGTCGATCGCCGCGCGGGCCGTCTGCGTGCCGGTGCCCAGGACGGTGTCGGGCGCGCAGCCCACCCGCACCCCGGCCGAGGCGGCCCGGTCGAGGACCGTACGGCCCTGCGGCAGCTCCACGGCGAGCGGCTTCTCGACGTACACGTGCTTGCCGGCGTCGATCGCGGCGAGCGAGACCTCCACGTGCGCGGCGGGGACGGTGAGGTTGAGCACCGTCTGCACGTCGGGGTGGTCGAGCAGGCGCGCGACGCTCATCGCCTCGGCGTCGGGGAGGGTCGCGGCGGCTGCGGCCGACCGGTCGGCGTCGAGGTCGGCCACCGCGACGACGCGCAGCTCGGGATGGTGGGCCAGGGTGTCCAGATAGGCGCGGGAGATGACCCCGAGCCCTACGACGCCGACGCGGTGCGGGTCGCCCACAGCATGCCCCTCTCGATGACGGTCCGCACGGACTGGTGCTCCAGCACGTCGAGGCTGTGCCCCGGGGTCGTCACGACGACCCGGCCGGCGCCCCACCGCCGGGTCCAGATCGCCGGCGAGGTGACCGGCCGGTGCCAGGGGTGCCAGTCGCGGGTGGGGTGGACGGTGGTGGCGAGGACGTCGACCAGGTCGTCGTGCAGCACCCAGTACTGCTCGGTGACCAGCTCGAAGTCGGCGATCCCGGCGGTGATCGGATGCTGGCGGCCGAGATCGGTGACCGTCACCGTGTGCGGGAGGAAGTTGTCCTCCTCCCCGCCGCGCCGCTCGCAGGGCTCCCGCCCCGGGTGCGTCGCGAACTGCCCGCCCACCAGGTGCAGGTAGTCCGACGAGGCGCGGAACGCGTCCACGATGCCGCCGTGCCAGCCGGTCAGGCCCGTCCCGGCGACGACCGCCGCGCTCAGGCCCGCCACCTGGTCGGCGGTGATCTCGGCCATCGTCATGCACTGCACGACGAGGTCGGTGCCGGCCATCGCGGCGGCGTCGGCGTAGACCTCGGTGGACTCCTCGATGCGTACGGAGTAGCCGTTGTCCGCCAGGAACGGCAGGAACAACTCCGTCGCCCGGACCGGCTGGTGCCCCTCCCAGCCACCGCGTACCACCAGTGCTCTGCGCTGCGTCACGCTCGCTCCCCTCCACCGTCGTCGTCGCCGGCCGGGCCGGCCGGTGCCGCCCCGGCGACGGATCGCCGCCGGGCGTGCCGGCCGGGCACCGAAACCGTACTCGGCTCCGCCGACACGATCGGCCCGGCGCGGATCACGGCACCGCCGACGGACCGGACCGCGGCGACGCCGGGGCCGTGGGGGCGTCCACGGGCGCAGCGGTGTCGTTGTTCGGCGACGGGTCGAGCCTGGCCGTCGGCGCTGCCCGTACCTTGGCCGGTAACGAGCCCGTCGCCGCCCTGCGCCGCTACGAGGCCGAGGAGCCGCCCGGGTGTCGCCGTCCGCACGCTCGCCTGGTTGCTGCCGGCCGGGCGCGGTGGCCCGCGGACGCACCAACACCGAGATCTCGGCCGAGCTGCACATCACGCTGAGCACGGTCAAGACACACGTCGCCAGCCTGATGGCGAAGTTGGGTGCGCGGAACCGGGTCGAGGTCGCGATGTGGGCGTACGAGACCGACCGGCTGCGCGGCGGCGGCTGAGCCGGGCTCTCCGGGCGACGCCGGTCGCGGCCGGGTCCCTCCACCACGGACGCCGCCGAAAGTACGGTCGACGGCCCCGACCATCGGCCGGTCCGACGGCGGCCCGTGGACCGATGAGCCGGCCGGGTCCGGTCGCCATGCTCGGGTCATGACGACGCGACGACGGGACTGGCCCCTCCTCACCGGGCTCATCGCGCTCAGCGCGCTCCCCACCTTCGGCGGCGCGCTGCGGGTGGCCGCCCTCTCCGGTGGGGCCGAGGTGACCCCCGCCAACGAACGCTTCTTCGCCGCACCGGTCCCGGTGCTGCTGCACATCGCCGCCGCCGTCACGTTCAGCCTGCTGGGGGCGTTCCAGTTCGCGCCGGGCTTCCGGCACCGCCACCGGACCTGGCACCGCCGGGCGGGCCGGGCGCTGGTCGGCTGTGGACTGATGGTGGCCGCGACCGGATGGTGGATGAACGCCACCTATCCGCTGCCACCGGGCGACGGTCCGCTGCTCATGGTGCTGCGTTACCTGTTCGCCGCAGGCATGTTCGTCGCCGTCGCCGCCGGTTTCGTGGCCATTCGACGGCGACGGCTGCACCAGCACCGGGCCTGGATGATGCGGGGCTACGCGATCGCCCAGGGCGCGGGGACCCAGGGCGTGCTGCTGTCGACCTGGGCGCTGGCGGTGCGGCCGACGACCGAATTGTCCCGGGCGTTGCTCATGGGGGCGGCCTGGACGCTCAACCTGCTCGTCGCCGAGTGGCTGATCCGCAGGCGGCGACCCGGCCCGGTCGCGGCGGCCCGCCAGGCGACGCTCGCCGCCACGGGATGACGGGCCCTCCCCTCCCCGGGTGGGCCGGTCGGCGGGTCAGGCGAACCGGTCGGCGAGCGCGGTCAGCTTGGCGACGTACGCCGGCCAGCCCTGGTCGTCGATGACGTGCGGATTCTCCCGTCGCCAGCCGACCGTCGCGTCGTGTTGCTCGCGCAGGATGTCGGCGTGGCCGGCGTGCCGGGCGAGATCGCAGGTCACGTGGATGATGATATGGTGCAGGGTCACGTCCTGGTGCCCCGGTCGCCACCACGGCACCCGCCCCGGCGCGTCGAGCGGCAACTCGGCGATCGTCTGGTCGGCGAACTCCCCCACCCGGCGGTACAGGTCGATCAGCCCGCCCTTCGTCTCGTCGGCCCGCGCGTACCAGTCCGCCTGCGGGTCCTCGTCGTACAGGTGCTCGGGGACCAGTTCGCCGGGGCTGGGGAACTCCCGGCCGAAGGTGGGGCCGAAGTAGCCGGCCTCGACGTTCAGGCAGTGCTTGAGCAGACCCAGCAGGTTGTTGCCGGTGGCGGTGCGCGGCCGCCTGGCCTCGCGTTCGTCGAGCCCCTCCAGCTTCCACACCAGGTCGTCCCGGGTGGCCCGGAGGTAGTGCCGCAGTGCCGCCTTCGGATCGTCCCGTCCCGTCATGCCCGCCAGTCTCCCCCACCGGTACGACACCCGTGAGGCGGACCCGTCGCGGCAAACAGCTTCCTGACAGTCGACGGTGATGCTTTGCCCCGGCGGGATCGCCGCAGAGCTGACCGGAGGCGTGACGATGAGGAAGCAACTGATGGCTGCGCTGTGCAGCACCGTACTGCTGGTTGGCGGGTGCTCGACCGCCGACGGGGACCCGCCCGCCGCCAGCGGCGGCAAGACCGGTGAGGCGGAGGTGGCCACCCTCCGGACCGGGGCACCCACCCTCACCGCGTCGGCGACGCCACCGCAGGCCGAGCGGCCACGGGAACGCCTCGACGACACCCCGGAGGACAAGAAGGAACGCCTCAAACCGTACATGAAGTGCCTGACCGAGCACGGCGTCGACATCACCAAGCGGCGGAGCGACGGCACCGGCGCGGAGGGGACCAGCGCGGCGTCCAAGGCCTGTGAGCACCTGATGCCGCTCCCGCCGTGGGAGTTCGACCCGGCCAACCCGGAGGCGAAGGACTTCGCCCGGGACGTCGTGCAGTGCCTCAAGGGCAAGGGCGTCCGGTACGTCGAGGTGGGCGCCGACGGCACGGGATGGGCCTTCGGCGGAAAGAACAACGACTCCGAGTCGATCTCCAAGGGGTTGAAGTACTCCCCGGCGTGCGAACGCGAGGTCGCCGCGAAGCGGAAGTGACCGCGCCAGCCGGCGGCGTCGTCCACCCCGGCGACGCCGCCGACGGTCGTCCGCAGGGCATCGTGCCACCGGTTTGTCAGGAACCGGTCAGGGCCGGGCATGACCATTTTCTCACGATCGCCGGTTCTTCCCGCCACCCGCCCGCCGAACTGCACACCGACCGTGAGGTGCCCGGTGCCATCGCCTTCCGCCGGATCCGCGACCCCCCTGACCTGCTCTATATTCCCCAGCATGTGCGCACACGTGATGCTCGCGGAGGACGATCCGCGGCAGGCCGAGGCGCTGCGCCGCTACCTCACCGCGGCGGGCCACCGGGCGACGGTCGTGGCCGACGGCGAGACGGCGCTGCGCCAGGCCCGGGAGCAGTCGTTCGACCTTCTCCTGCTCGACGTGATGCTGCCGAAACTGGACGGCATGCAGGTCTGCCGGATCCTGCGGCAGGAGTCGGACGTGCCGGTGCTGATGCTGACCGCGCGGTCGGCCGAGGACGACCTGCTGCGCGGGCTGGACCTGGGCGCCGACGACTACATGACCAAGCCGTACAGCCCGCGTGAGCTGGTGGCCCGGGTGCGCACCCTGCTGCGGCGGGTGCGTACGACGCCCCAGGAGTCACCCGTGCACCGGCTCGGGCGGCTCACCGTCGACGAGTCCCGACGCCTGGTCACCGCGGGGGACGCCACGGTCGACTGCACCGCCGGTGAGTTCGCCATCCTCGCCGCGATGATCCGGCAGCCCGGCCGGGTGTTCAGCAGGGTGCAGCTGCTCGAACACACCCGGGGCGTCGACCGGGAGTCGACCGGACGCACCATCGACGTCCACGTGATGAACCTGCGCCGCAAGATCGAGGCGAACCCGCGCCGGCCGCAGCAGCTGCTGACCGTCTACGGCGTCGGCTACAAGCTCAGCGCCGGCGCGTCGTGACCCGGCGGCAGCGGGTCCCCCTGCACCGCAGCCTGGTGGTGCGGCTGCTGGCCACCTCCCTGCTGGTCGCCATCTGCGCGATCCTGGCGACGACCTGGCTGGCCGTGCAGTCGACCACCAGGGCAATCCGCCAGGAGCAGGGCCGCTCGCTCGCCGACGACAAGAGCATCTACGACACGCTGCTGGACCACGCGGCAACCCACCGGGACTGGACCGGGGTCGACGCGGTGCTCACCGAACGGGCCGACCGGCTCGAACGGCGGATCACCCTGATGACCCCGGACCGGCAGGTGATCGCCGACTCCGCGCCTGACGGCCCGTCGTTGCAGACGGCCCGGCCGTCGGCGACCGTCGACCCGTTGCAGGTCGACCTGGGCCTGACCGGCGGGACCGAGCGGGTCGATCCGCGGGCGGTCGGACCGTACCGGTTGACCAAGCGGGAGAGCAGCACCACCCGGGAGATGGCCGAGCGGCAGCTCGGCTGCGTGCGTGCCGAGTCCCGGGCGGACGCGCGGGTCGTGGTGGACCCGGCCGGTCGCGCCTCGGTGCAGGTGAGCGACCCGAAGGACCGGGGCATCGTCGGGTTCTGCCTGCCCGACGAGCTGACCCGCCCGATGCCGAGCGAGGCCGCCGGGATCGCCCAGCTGGAGACCCTGACCAAGAACTGCCTCAGGGAGCTGGGCGCACCGACCCGGGTCGACATCCGCGCCGACCGGACCGCGGTACCGAGCCGCGACGACCGCTTCGACGAGCAGATCGCCGGCTGCCTGCAGCAGGCCCGGACGACCCAGCTCCGGGCGTACGTGGCGCCACCGGCGCTGCTGTTCGTCACCGACAAGACGCAGGGCGGCGCCGAACCGGTGTTCAACCTGTCCCGGGCCAACGTGGTCCGCATCGCCCAGGTGACCGGGGCGGTGCTGGTGGCCACCGTGCTGATCACCGTGCTGGTCGGGCGGCGACTGGTCCGGCCGCTGCGGGCGCTCACCGACGCCACCCGGCAGCCGATGGACGAACCGGCCCGGGTGCCGGTGACCACCCGCGACGAGATCGGCATGCTGGCCACCGCGCTCAACGATCTCGCCGCCCGACGCGAGCAGACCGAGGCGCTGCGCCGGAGCATGGTCAGCGACGTGGCGCACGAGCTGCGGACGCCGTTGACCAACATGCGCAGCTGGCTGGAGGCCGCGCAGGACGGCCTGGCGCAGCTCGACACACAGCTGCTCACCCTGCTGCTCGACGAGGCGCTGCTGCTGCAACACATCATCGACGACCTGCGTGACCTGGCCGCCGCCGACGCCGGTGACCTGCGTATCCACCGTGAACCGTATTTCGTGGCCGACCTGCTGGAGCAGGTCGTCGAGGCGCACCGGGGCGCGGCCGAGGCGGCCGGGGTCCGGCTGGGCACCTCGGTGGGCGCCGACGTGGAGATGGCGGTCGACGGCGCCCGGCTACGCCAGATCGTCGGCAACATCGTCGCCAACGCGGTGCGGCACACCCCGGCGGGCGGTTCGGTGGTCGTGCGCCTGGAGGTACGCGACGACCAGCTCACCATCGCCGTGTCCGACACCGGCACCGGTATCGCCGCCGCCGACCAGGCCAGGATCTTCGAGCGGTTCTGGCGGGCCGACGACTCCCGCACTCGCAGCACCGGCGGCAGCGGGCTAGGGCTGTCGATCGCCCGCAAGCTGGCCGAGGCGCACGGTGGCACGATCGGCGTCGACAGCGTTCTCGGCCGGGGCAGCACCTTCACCGTCCGACTGCCGATCGTCGTCCCGGCCCGGGGCTGAACCCACCGCCGCCGTCCGTCCCGCCCGCCTGCCACCGGTTCCGGGCGCGGCCGGGTCGTTTTACATTGAGATGATGGCCTTCGCGCTGTCCGTCGTCCGTGACCGGGGCCGGGTCGCGGCGGCGGTCGCGGCGCTCGGCCCGGGACCCGCAGCCCCGGCTGCCGCTGCGCACCCTGCCGGAGGCGGTCGCCGGCCGGGCGGAGGCGGCGTCGGACGCCGCGGCGGGGCTGCTGGCGCTGGTGGAGGGGCTGGGGGTGTACCTGTCGGCGGGCAGTACACCCCGGCGCGGGCGACCGCCGCCCTCGACCACCAGTTGGACCTGCTCTTCGGCTGACGAGGGGCCGTGGGTCGGGCCGGCGTCGCCCCGGTGGGGACCGTTCGCCGTGCGGTCGCACCCGACCCGTGCGATCCTCTGTGGACAGTGATCGTCACCTATCGACAGGGGACTTCCATGCGATCTCGGCTCCTCTCCATCGCCTCCGCGCTGACGCTCGCCGTGAGCGGCTCGGTGCTGGCCCTGATACCCGCCAGCCCGGCCAGTGCACACTGCGACGGCCACGGCCAGCACCCGGACCTGTACAACGGGGGCGGGATCTCCTGGGGCGACGGAACCTTCATCCGCGCCTACCCGCACCAGGACTGCCAGCCCAAGGGCCAGGGATACCCGAACCAGAACATCGACGTCCACTGCGCCACGCTCACCGGTGACCTCTGGTTCTTCGTCCGTAACACCAGCACCGGGATCAACGGGTGGGCCCGGCGGGACGCGCTGCGCTTCTCGCAGAGCGTCACCATCGCCGACTGCTCCAACGGGTTCGCCCCGCACCGCGTGGCCTGAACGGTCACCCGGCCCGTGTCCGTCGGCCCGGGTGACCACTGACCGGCAGCCCGGGGTGGACGCCGACGGCGTCCACCCCGGGCGACGTCAGGTGAGCAGGGCCGGCCGCAGTTCGCCGCCCACGTTGATCGTGCCGACCACCCGGTCGCCGGTGAGGTCGAAGACGTCGACCGTCCGGTTGGTGCGCATGAGTTCCCGCACCGACGGCGGCAGCGGCGGGGGTTCCTTCATCGCCGCCCGGACGTCCCGGGTGGTCGAGATCAGCCGACCGACAAGCGACGCCCCGTCGTGGTCCACCCGCACCCGGCCGTACTCCCAGCCGCAGGTGGTGAGGTCGAGCACCTCGAACAGGCGGGCGAGCAGCGGATGGGGGTCGGTGGCCCGGACGAACTGCGCCGCCCGGGTGCCGACGACACTGGTGGCGGCGGCCACGTGCACGTACGGGTGCAGGCCGCCCGGCAGCGCGAACAACGGCCAGTGCAGCCGGCCACCGGCCTCGCGCCACAGTGGCCGGTAGTTGCGCCGGTCCACCGGGAACCGCTGGCCGGTACGCCGGTACAGCTCCGCCGTCTGGGCCAGCAGGTCCGCGTGGGCCGCGTCGGCGAACTCACCGACGATCGACGCCGCCACCGCCAGGCCGTCGCCGTCGTCGAGCAGCCGGACCATCGCCGCCACCTGGTCGGCCGGGCGGACGGCCAGGTGCGCGCCGAAGCGCTGCCGCACCTCGGCCGACAGCGCCGCCTGCCGGACCGGATCGTCCTGGACCTGCCGGCCCCCGCCGCCCAGCACCCGCCCGAGCCATCCCATGTCGCCTCGTCTCCACCGCCGTCACCGACCGCAGCCATGCTAATGCGGCCGTGCGTCAGAGATAGCGGACGCCTGTCAGTTCCTCGGCCGCCGTCCACAGCCGCCGGCCGACGGCGGGGTCGGTGGCCTCCCGGCTGGCCCGCACCTCGGTGACCGGCCCCCGGGTTTGGAAGAACCGGGCCGGGCCGAAGAACTGACCGCCGTGGACCTGCGGGTCGGTGGCGGCGCGCAGTTGGGGCAGCGCACCCTGCTCGACCGGTTGGGTGGCCAGCAGGCCGAGCCGGGCGATCACCAGGCCGCGCCGGCCCTGGTGGGACCAGGCCCGGGGGGTCAGGTTGGTGCGGGTGACACCGGGATGGGCCAGCACGCTGAGCACCGGCGATCCGGTGGCGCGCAGCCGGCGGTCCAGTTCGATGCCGAAGACGGTGGTGGCGAGCTTGGACCGGCCGTACGCGCCGGCGCCCCGGTAGCCGTGCTCGCCCATCAGGTCGGTGAAGTCCAGGTGTGCGTTGCGGTGGGTGATCGAGCTGAGGCTGACCACCCGGGCCGCCCGCGCCGCAGCCAGGTTGCCCAGCAGCAGACCGGTCAGCGCGAAGTGCCCCAGCAGGTTGGTGGCGAGGTGCAGTTCGTGGCCGTCGACGCTGGTCCGGCGCGGGCCGAGCAACACCGCACCGGCGTTGTTCACCAGCAGGTCGAGCACCGGGCGGTCGGCGGCCAGCGATGCCGCGAACTCCCGTACCGAGGCGAGGGAGGCGAGGTCGAGTTCGCGTACCTCGACGTCGCCGCCGATGTGGCGGGCGGCCCGCCGGCCGGCGGCGGTGTCGCGCACGGCGAGCACGACCCGCGCCCCCCGGCGGGCCAGGGCGGTGGCGGTGACCAGGCCGAGGCCGGAGTTCGCACCGGTCACGACGGCGGTGCGGCCGTGCTGGTCGGGGATGTGGTCGGTGGTCCAGGTCATCTGCTGCTCCCTGACGGTCGGGTGGGACCGCCGACGCTAGGGGCCGGCCGGGCGGCACCGGTCGTACCCGGTTGCCTAGGTCCGGCAGACCTACCCGCGCCGGTCCGGGCCGCGCCACACTGGCGACATGACCCACCCGTACGCCCGTGAACTCGGTGACTTCCTGCGTGCCCGGCGCGGCCGGCTGCACCCCCGCGACGTCGGCCTGGAGCCGGGCGGGCGACGCCGGGTCACCGGGCTGCGCCGCGAGGAGCTGGCGCTGCTGGCCGGGTTGAGCACTGACTACTACCAGCGGATGGAGCAGGGCCGGGAGGTACGCCCGTCCGACGACGTGCTGGACGGGCTCGCCGCGGCGCTCGGCCTCGACGACGAGGAACGCCGGCACCTGTTCGCCCTGGCCCGCGCCGCCCGCCGGCCGGTGCCCGCCCGGGTCGACCACGGCCCGGAGCGGGTGCCGGAGAGCACCAGGCGGCTGCTGCGGGTGATGGACACCCCGGCGGTGGTGCTCGGCCGCCACCTGGACCTGCTCGCCTGGAACACGTGGGCGGTGGCGCTGCTCGGCGACCCGGCCGGCTACCCGCCGGACCGGCTCAACATGCTGCTGCTGATGTTCGACGAGGCGGCGACCCCGCTGCGGCGCTGCGCGGCCTGGGAGCAGCAGGCCATGGACTACATCGGCATGATGCGCGCCGCCGTCGCCACGGACCCCACCCACCCCCGGGCCACCGCCGTCGTCGGCGAGCTGAGCATCCGCAGCGCCGAGTTCCGCCGGCTGTGGTCCCGGCACGACGTGCGCGGGTCGGTCAACGGCACCAAGACCTTCCAGGTCCCCGAGGTCGGTGACATCGTCCTGGACTGGGACACCTACCCACTGCCGGGCAATCCCGGCCCGGTCATGCTCGTCTTCACCGCCGAGCCGGGCAGCGCCGACGCCGACGCGCTGCGGCTGCTGACGTCACTGCGGGCAACCGGCCGGTCGGATGAGAGTTATCCGACACGCCGACGCGACATCTAGTGTTGCCTCTCCCCCATCCACGCCATATATGGTGTGCCACGCAGCTGGTTCGACCGGGCCCCGTGGTCCGGTCGAGGCAACAGGGAACCCGGTGGAAATCCGGGACTGCCCCGCAGCGGTAAGTGGGAACGACAGCCGTCATCGAGCACTGGACCACGAGGTCCGGGAAGCGACGGCCAGTAGGCGACCGGTACCCGGTCACGCCCGCGAGTCCGAAGACCTGCCAGTGCGCCGTGCGCTGCTGCGCGCGGCGGTCGGAGGTCGCGCGGGACGACCGACGCCAGCACCCGGGCCGGCCGCCGTGCCGTGCCCGTTGGCGTTCTCCCGCGTCCGACGGCCATCGGTGACAGCGAGGAGAGGTCATGACGAACATAGCGCAGAGCCCACCGTCCGACGTCGACGGCGCGGAGCCACGCCGGCCGGCGATGCGGGTACGCAAGCGCGACGGCGACACCGAACCGGTGGACGTCAACCGGATCGTCACGGCCGTCGCCCGGTGGGCCACCGACCTGGACGAGGTCGACCCGCTGCGGGTCGCCACCAAAACGATCAGCGGCCTCTACGACGGGGCGACCACCGCCGAGCTGGACAAGCTGTCGATCCAGACGGCGGCGGAGCTGATCGGCACGGAACCGCAGTACTCCCGGCTGGCGGCCCGGCTGCTGGCCGCGTACGTGGACGAGGAGGTACGCGGGCAGGAGGTCACCTCCTTCAGCGAGTCCATCCGGTACGCCCACGGCCTCGGCCTGATCGCCGACGACACCGCCGCGTTCGTGGCCCGGCACGCCCGGCAGCTCGACGACGCCGTCGACCCGGCCGGTGACCTGCGGTTCGAGTACTTCGGGTTGCGTACGGTGGCCGACCGTTACCTGCTGCGGCACCCGCAGTCGCGGCTGGTGGTGGAGACGCCGCAGTACTGGCTGCTGCGGGTGGCCTGCGGGCTGTCCACCACACCCGACGAGGCGGTCGGGTTCTACCGGCTGATGTCGTCGCTTGCCTACCTGCCGAGTTCCCCGACGTTGTTCAACTCGGGCACCCGGCACACCCAGATGTCCTCGTGTTTCCTGGTCGACTCGCCGCGCGACGAACTGGACTCGATCTACGAGCGCTACCACCAGGTGGCGAAGCTGTCGAAGTTCTCCGGCGGCATCGGCATCTCCTGGTCGCGGGTGCGCGGCCGGGGCGCGCTGATCCGGGGCACCAACGGCCGGTCGAACGGGATCGTGCCGTTCCTGAAGACCCTCGACGCCGGGGTGGCGGCGGTCAACCAGGGCGGCCGGCGCAAGGGGGCGGCCTGCGTCTACCTGGAACCCTGGCACCCGGACATCGAGGAGTTCCTGGAACTGCGGGACAACACCGGCGAGGAGGCCCGGCGGACCCACAACCTCAACCTGGCCAACTGGATCCCCGACGAGTTCATGCGCCGGGTCGAGGCCGACGGCGAGTGGTCACTGATCGACCCGTCGGACGCCCCCGAACTGCCCGACCTGTACGGCGAGGAGTTCGACGCGGCGTACCGGGTCGCCGAGAAGAAGGCGGTCCGCACGGTCAGGGCCCGGGACCTGTACGGGCGGATGATGCGCACCCTGGCGCAGACCGGCAACGGGTGGATGACGTTCAAGGACCCGGCGAACCGGCTGTCCAACCAGACGGGCGTGCCGGGCAACACGATCCACCTGTCCAACCTGTGCACCGAGATCCTGGAGGTGAACAGCGACACCGAGACGGCGGTGTGCAACCTCGGCTCGGTCAACCTGGGCGCGCACCTCACCGACGACGGCGTCGACTGGGACAGGCTGCGCGAGACGGTCCGGACGGCGGTGGTGTTCCTGGACCGGGTGATCGACATCAACTACTACCCGGCCGAGCAGGCGGCGGCGTCGAACCCGCGCTGGCGGCCGGTCGGGCTGGGGCTGATGGGGCTTCAGGACGCGTTGTTCGCGCTGCGGCTGCCGTTCGACTCGGCCGGGGCCCGGGAGCTGTCCACCCGGGTCCAGGAGGAGATCTTCCTGACCGCCCTGGAGACGTCGACCGGTCTGGCCGAACGGTTCGGCGCGCACCCGGCGTACGCGCAGACCCGGGCGGCCCGGGGTGACCTGCACCCGGACCTGTGGGGGGTCGAACCCACCCAGACCGCGCGGTGGGCCGCGCTGCGCACCCGGATCGCGGCGCACGGCCTGCGCAATTCGCTGCTGGTGGCGATCGCCCCGACCGCCACGATCGCGTCGATCGCCGGCTGCTACGAGTGCATCGAGCCGCAGGTGTCCAACCTGTTCAAGCGCGAGACCATGTCCGGGGAGTTCCTCCAGATCAACACGTACCTGGTGCGGGAGCTGAAGGCGCGCGGGCTGTGGACGTCGGAGATCCGCGACCAGATCAAGCGGGCCGAGGGTTCGGTGCAGGGGATCGTCGACCTGCCCGCCGAGGTGCGGGAGTTGTTCCGTACCGCGTGGGAGCTGCCGCAGCGGGCGCTGATCGACCTGGCCGCCGCGCGGGCGCCGTACATCGACCAGTCGCAGTCGCTGAACCTGTTCCTCAGCGCGCCGACCATCGGCAAGCTGTCCTCGATGTACCTGCACGCCTGGAAGTCCGGGCTGAAGACCACCTACTACCTGCGGTCGCGTCCGGCGACCCGGATCCAGCAGGCCACCGTCGCCGTCGCCCCGGTCGCCGCGGCCGACGCCGAGGCGCTGGCCTGTTCCCTGGAGAACCCCGAGAGCTGCGAGGCGTGCCAGTGACCACCGTCGACGAATCCCGCACCGCCGGGCGGCAGCTGCTGCTCGACCCCGGCATGGACCTCACCCTCCGGCCGATGCGCTACCCGCACTTCTTCGACCGGTTCCGGGACGCCATCCGCAACACCTGGACGGTGGAGGAGGTCGACCTGCACTCCGACCTGGCCGACCTGGAACGGCTGTCGCCTGCCGAACGGCACCTGGTGTCCCGCCTGGTGGCGTTCTTCGCCACCGGTGACACGATCGTCGCCAACAACCTGGTGCTCAACCTCTACCAGCACGTCAACTCCCCGGAGGGCCGGCTCTACCTGTCCCGGCAGCTGTTCGAGGAAGCCGTGCACGTACAGTTCTACCTGAACCTGCTCGACACGTACGTCCCCGACGAGCAGGAACGGTTCGCCGCGTTCGCCGCCATCGAGAACATCCCGTCGATCCGGCGCAAGGCCGAGTTCTGCTTCCGCTGGATCGACTCGGTCTTCGAGCTGCGGGAGCTGCGTACCCGTGCGGACCGGCGGGCGTTCCTGCTCAACCTGATCTGTTTCGCCGCCTGCATCGAGGGGCTGTTCTTCTACGGCGCGTTCGCCTACGTCTACTTCCTGCGGTCCCGGGGTCTGCTCAACGGGTTGGCGTCGGGCACCAACTGGGTGTTCCGCGACGAGTCGATGCACATGGCGTTCGCCTTCGACGTGGTGGAGACCGCCAGGCGGGAGGAGCCGGACCTGTTCGACGCCGACCTGGAACGTCAGGTGACCGAGATGCTCGCCGAGGCCGTCGAGTGCGAGGTGCAGTTCGCCGAGGATCTGCTCGACCAGGGGGTGTCGGGGCTGTCGCTTGCGGACATGCGGGCCTACCTGGAGCACGTCGCCGACCGGCGGCTCGCCCAGCTCGGCATCGCGCCGCGCTACGGCGCGCAGAACCCGTTCGCGTTCATGGATCTGCAGGACGTGCAGGAGCTGTCGAACTTCTTCGAGCGCCGGGTGTCGGCCTACCAGGTGGGGGTCAGCGGCAGCGTCAGCTTCGACGACGACTTCTGACGCGCCCATGGTGGCCCGGTCCGGTGGGGTGTCCGACCCCCCGGACCGGGCCGCCGGGCCGGATCACGTCGTGGGTCCGGTCTCGGAGAGCCGGCCGTCGGCCAGCCGGAGCCAACGGTCCACGGCGATCCCGGCCAGGAACCGGTCGTCGTGGCTGACCACCACGAACGCCCCCCGGTACGCCAGCAGGGCGCTCTCCAACTGGGCCACGCTGACCAGGTCCAGGTTGTTGGTCGGCTCGTCGAGCAGCAGCAGGTGCGGTGCCGGCGAGGCGAACAGGAGGCAGGCCAGGGTGGCGCGCAGCAGCTCACCGCCGGAGAGCACCCCCGCCGGCAGGTGGACGCGGGCACCCCGGAACAGGAACCGGGCCAGCAGGTTCATCCGCTCCGCCTCGGTCCGCGACGGGGCGAACCCGGCGAGGTTCTCCGCGACCGTCCGGGTCGGGTCGAGCAGGTCGAGGCGCTGTGACAGGTACGCCACCCGCCCCGACGCCCGCGCGACGGTACCCGCGTCCGGCTCCTGTCGGCCACCGACCAGCCGCAGCAGCGTCGACTTGCCCGCGCCGTTGGGCCCGGTCAGGGCGATCCGCTCGGGACCCCTGACGGTCAGGTCGATCCCGTCGCCGGCGAAGACCTGCCGGCCCGCGTAGCCGGCCCGCATCCCGTGGCCGACGAAGACGGTGCGACCGGCGGGCACCGTGGTGTCGGGCAGGTCGAGGACGAGCTGGTCGTCGCGGCGGGCCGCGCCGCTCGCCTGGTCCAGCCGGGCCTGGGCGTCGGTGACCCGGGCGGTGTGCACGTCGTCGGCCCGGCCCGCCGACACCTGCGCGTCCCGCTTGAGGTTGCCGGCGACGATCCGGGGCAGCCCCGCGTCGGACAGGTTCCGGGCGGCGGTCGAGGCCCGACGGGCGGCCCGCTCGCGGGCCTGCTGGAGTTCCCGCTTCTGCCGCTTCACGTCCTGCTCGGCCTGACGCAGCTGCCGCTCGGCGACCTCCCGCTCGGCCCGTACCACCTGCTCGTGGTGGGTGAAGTTGCCGCCGTACCAGCGGATCTCGCCGTGGTCGAGGGCGGCGATGCGGTCCATCTCGTCCAGCAGCGCCCGGTCGTGGCTGACCACGAGCAGCGCGCCCGGCCAGGACCGCAGCACGGCGAGCAGTCGTGCCCGCGCCGGCCGGTCGAGGTTGTTGGTGGGCTCGTCGAGCAGCAGCACGTCGGGTCGTTTGAGCAGTTCGGCGGCGAGGCCGAGGGATACCACCTCGCCGCCGCTGAGGGTGCCGAGCCGGCGGTCCAGCGTGACCCCGGTCAGGCCGAGCCGGTCGAGGGCGACGCGGGTGCGGTCCTCGACGTCCCAGTCGTCGCCGACGGTGGTGAAGTGCTCCTCGGCGGCGTCACCGGCCTCGATGGCGTGCAGCGCGGCGACGACGCGGTCGACCCCGAGCACCTCGGCGACGGTCTGCCGCATCGCGAAGGGCAGGTGCTGCGGCAGGTAGCCCAGCACCCCCTCGACGGTGACGCTGCCCCCGGTGGGACGCAGTTCGCCGGCGATGAGCCTCAGCAGGGTGGACTTGCCGGCCCCGTTCGCCGCGACCAGGCCGGTACGGCCACCGGGAAGGGAGAACGACAGGTCCTCGACGACCGGGGTGTCATCCGGCCAGGAGAAGGACAGGTGGGAGCAGACGACGAAACTGTCGGACATGACGGACCTCGGAGACAGGTGATCCGGGCGCGCGGGCGCTGCCCGGGATGAGCAGGGCAGGACGACAGGGGCGACGCGACGGGGCGGTCATCCGCCGTCGGTCACCGCAGCCGGGTGGTCACCCGGAGATGTCGTCGTCACCTGCCACGATTTACTCCCTGTCCTGGTCGACCGGACCAGGATAACCCGGTCGGTGAAGCCGCCGGCCGGGTGGCCAGCGTCGACAGCACCGACCCGATCCGGGCGACGACCCGCACCTCACCGCCGCCCGCCTCGATGTCGTAGTGGTGCCGTTCGTCGAGGCGCACCACCCGGCAGGGGTGCAGCCGCCGGCCGGGAGGGGGCCGTCGAGCCGTCTCCCGGCCGCGCAGTGCCGCGTCAGCCCACCGGCACGGGCCGCCGGACCGGGCCGAGGTGCCGGGCGTACGCGCCGGTGGTGAAGAACGCGGGCAGATCCTCGCCGAGGGCGGTGTCCTCGACGATCCGCGCCGCCCGGTCGGCCCGTTCCCGGTCGACGCCGTCGCGCCCGGCGACCAGGGCGGCCAACTCCTCCGCGAGGATCGACCGGACCAGGTCTTCGGTCACGCAGCCGCCGTCGGCCAGCGGGGTGCCGTGGTGCAGCCACTGCCAGACCTGGCAGCGGGCGATCTCGGCGGTGGCCGCGTCCTCCATCAGGTTGCCCAGCGCCACCGCGCCGGTGCCGCCGAGCCACGCGTCGACGTAGCGCACCGCGACGGCGATGTTGGCCCGCACCCCGGCGGCGGTGACCCGACCGGGGGTCTTGTCGACGGCGAGCAGGTCCGCGGCGGTCACCGCGACGTCGTCCCGCAGCCGGTCGAGCTGGTGCGGGCGGTCGCCGAGCACCGCGTCGAACTCCCGGCGGCAGGTGTCGACCAGGCCCGGGTGGGCCACCCACGAGCCGTCGAACCCGTCGCCGGCCTCACGCCGCTTGTCGGCCCGGACCCGGTCGAGGGCCACCTCGTTGACCTGCGGGTCCCGGCTCGGGATGAACGCGGCCATTCCGCCGATCGCGTGCGCCCCGCGCCGGTGGCAGGTCGCCACCAGCAGTTCGGTGTACGCGCGCATGAACGGCACCGTCATGGTGACCTCGGACCGGTCGGGCAGGACGAAGTCGGTCCACTGCCCGAAGTTCTTGATCACGCTGAAGATGTAGTCCCACCTGCCGGCGTTCAGCCCCGCCGAGTGTTCCCGCAGCTCGTAGAGGATCTCCTCCATCTCGAAGGCGGCGGTGATCGTCTCGATCAGCGTGGTCGCCCGGATGGTGCCCCGGGGCAGGCCCAGGCGCTGCTGGGCGAAGAGGAAGATGTCGTTCCACAGCCGCGCCTCCCGGTGCCCTTCCAGCTTCGGCAGGTAGAAGTACGGCCCGGCACCGGCGTCGAGCTGCCGCTGCGCACAGTGGAACAGGTGGAGCCCGAAGTCGACCAGGCTGGCCGAGATGGGCCGGCCGTCCACCACGATGCCCTTCTCCACCAGGTGCCAGCCGCGCGGCCGGACGACGATCGTGGCGAGTTGTGCGCCGAGGGCGTACCGCTTGCCGCGCGGGTCGGTGAAGTCGATGCGCCGGTCCAGGGCGTCGATCAGGTTGAGCTGACCGGAGATGACGTTGTGCCAGGTCGGTGCCGTGGCGTCCTCGAAGTCGGCGAGCCACACCCGGGCCCCGGAGTTGAGCGCGTTGACAGTCATCTTCCGGTCGGTCGGCCCGGTGATCTCGACCCGCCGGTCCTCAAGTCCCGGCGCGGGCGGGGCCACCCGCCAGTCGGGGTCGGCCCGGATCGCGGCGGTCTCCGGCAGGAAGTCGGGGAACTGGCCGGTGGCGTAGCGGTCCCGACGGGCCCGGCGGGTGTCCAGCAGGGTCACCCGGCGGGCGGCGAACTCGCTGTCCAGCGCCACCAGGAACTCCAGCGCCGCAGGGGTGAGGACCTCGTCGAACCGGTCGGCCAGCGGGCCGACGATCTCGTATCTCATGCGAACTGCTCCTCTTCGGTGGAGCCGCGCAGGGCGGTGGTCTCGGCGGCCGGGTTGAGCACGGTGCTGATCAGGTCGAAGTAGCCGGTGCCGACCTCGCGCTGGTGTTTGACGGCGGTGTAGCCGGCCGGCTCGGCGGCGAACTCGCGTTCCTGCAACGCCACGTAGGCGGACATCCCCTCGGCGGCGTAGCCCCGGGCCAGGTCGAACATCGAGTAGTTGAGGGCGTGGAAGCCGGCGAGGGTGATGAACTGGAACCGGTAGCCCAGGTGGCCGAGTTCCCGCTGGAACTTCGCGATGGTCGAGTCGTCGAGGTGTTTGCGCCAGTTGAACGACGGCGAGCAGTTGTAGGCGAGGAGCTGGTCCGGGTACTCGGCCTTGACCGCCTCGGCGAAGCGGCGGGCCACCTCCAGGTCGGGGGTGGAGGTCTCCATCCACAGCAGGTCGGCGTGCGGGGCGTAGGCCAGGCCCCGGGCGATGCACGGCTCGATGCCGTTGCGCACCCGGTAGAACCCCTCGGCGGTGCGCTCGCCGGTGACGAACGGCCGGTCCCGCTCGTCGACGTCGGTGGTGAGCAGTGTGGCGGCCTGCGCGTCGGTGCGGGCGATCACCACCGACGGCACCCCGGCCACGTCGGCGGCGAGCCGCGCCGCCTCCAGGGTGCGCACGTGTTGGCCGGTCGGGACGAGCACCTTGCCGCCCAGGTGGCCGCATTTCTTCTCGGCGGCGAGTTGGTCCTCCCAGTGCACGCCCGCCGCGCCTGCCCCGATCATGGCGGTCATCAGCTCGTAGGCGTTGAGCGGGCCACCGAAGCCGGCCTCGGCGTCGGCGACGATCGGCGCGAGCCAGTCGATGCCGTCGTCGTCGCCCTCGGCGGTGGTGATCTGCCCGGCGCGCAGCAGCGCGTTGTTGATCCGACGCACCACGGCGGGCACCGAGTTGGCCGGGTAGAGGCTCTGGTCGGGGTAGGTGTGCCCGGCGAGGTTGGCGTCGGCGGCCACCTGCCAGCCGGAGAGGTAGATGGCCTTGAGACCGGCCCGGACCATCTGCACGGCCTGGTTGCCGGTGAGCGCGCCCAGGGCGTGGATGTAGTCCTCGGTGTGCAGCAGCCGCCACAGCCGCTCCGCCCCACGCCGGGCCAGGGTGTGCTCCTCCTGGACGGCCCCCCGCAGGCGGACCACGTCCTCGGCGCGGTAGCTGCGGCGCACCCCCCGCCAGCGGGGGTCGGTCTCCCACTCGGTACGCAACCGCTCCACGGCGTTCTGCATGATCTCGTCTCCTCGGATGTCGTGACGCCGGCACCGGCCGTCGTGCCGTCCGGCGGTGCGGACGCGTCGCCCGGCCGGCGTGTCACCCACGGTCACACGGGGTCCGGGGCGTGGTCGAGGGACGGAAGAAGCCAAGTTCTGAGAAGTTCACGCCCGGTTCTGCGAAGTTGCGAACAGGTATATTCGCACTCTGCCAAGGGGGCTGGGCTGCCGAAAGAGCAGCGGGGAGGTGAGCGTGGTGAGCAAGACCTTCGCGGGTGCCCGGCTGCGCCGGATGCGTGAGGACCGCGCGTTGAGCCAGTCCCGGCTGGCCCGGCTGCTCAACATCTCGCCCAGCTACCTCAACCAGATCGAGCACGACACCCGGCCGCTGACCGTGCCGGTGCTGATGCGCATCACCGAGGTGTTCGGGGTCGACCCGACGGTCTTCGCCCCCCGGGACACACCCCGGCTGGTCGCCGGGCTGCGCGAGGCGCTGCCCGGCCGGCCGGGCGTCGCCGACCTCACCGAACTCGCCACCCGGCTGCCCGAGGTCGCGGAGGCCGTGCTCGACCTGCACCGCCGCTACCGGCAGGCCGACGAGCAGCTCGCCGAGCTGCTGGGCGACCGGGAGACGGTCGGGCGCAGCCCGCACGACCGGGTGACCGAGTTCTTCTACCGGCGGCAGAACTACGTGCCGGATCTGGACGAGGCGGCCGAACGGCTCGCCGCGACGATCGGGATGCGCCGCGGCGAGGTCCGGTCCACCCTCCAGGACCGGCTCGCCCAGCGGCACGGCGTGCAGGTACGCCGCGACGACGCCACCCTGCTCGGCGACGAGCTGCACCGCTACCGGCCGCAGACCCGCACCCTGCACCTGTCGACGTCGCTGCGCGCCGGGCAGGAGGCGATGCGGATGGCGGCGCAGATCGCCCTGCTGGAGTACGCCGACGTGATCGACGAGATCGTGGAGGAGGAACGGTTCGACGACCCGCAGACCCAGATCCTCACCCGGGTCGGCCTGGCCAACTACTTCGCCGCCGCGCTGATCCTGCCGTACGGGCCGTTCCTCGCGGCGGCCGAACAGCACAGGTACGACATCGACCTGCTCACCCAGCACTTCACGATGGGCTGGGAGACCGTCTGCCACCGGCTCAGCACCCTGCAACGGCCCCGGGCGCGCGGGGTGCCGTTCTCGTTCGTCCGGGTCGACCGGGCCGGCAACCTGTCCAAACGCCAGTCCGCCACCGGTTTCCCGTTCTCGCTCACCGGCGGCACCTGTCCGCTGTGGAACGTCTACGAGGCGTTCAGCGCGCCCGGCCGGGTGGTGGTGCAGGTGGCCGCGATGCCCGACGGGCAGCGCTACCTGTGGATCGCCCGCACCATCACCCGGCACCACGGCGGCTACAACCAGCCCGGCAAGGTCTACGCGATCGGGCTCGGCTGCGAGATCCGGCACGCCGACCGGCTGGTCTACTCCCGGGGCATCGACCTGTACGACGCCGACGCCGTCACCTCGATCGGCCCGGGATGCAAGACCTGCGAGCGGATGACCTGCCCGCAGCGGGCCGCCGCGCCGATCAGCGGCCGGCTCGACCTGGACGAGAACCGCAGCACCTTCATCCCGTACCCGTTGAAGGGCTGACCCCGGCGGCGGGCCGGGACCGGCGGGCGGGCGTCACGAGGTCGGGCTGGTATAGAAGATCACCTTGGCCTCGGCGAGCTTGCCCAGTTCCACCGGCCGCCACTGGCGGAAGCCCTGCCGGCCGGTCAGCTCCCCGCTGATCCCCACCGCCGGGCAGTACAACCAGTCGCCGTTGCTCAGGTTGGGGAACTCCGCCCACGCCTGCACGTGCACGTCCCCCTGCGGAAACGACAGCGTCTCCGACAGGTGCACCATCGGCATCCCGTCGGACCCACGGTGCAGGACCAGCCGGTACCCGCCGTCGACGGTGCCCACCCGGCCCTCGTCCGGGACCACCAGGTCCGCCTTGTACCACCCGCTCTGCCCGAGCTTCGGGTTCTCGAAGTCGATGTCGGCACCGAACGAGGTGAGGATCTCGTGGAGGTTGTCGTACATGGTCGCCTCTTTTCCGTGGTGGGGTCAGGCCTTACGGAAGACGTCCTTGACCAGGATCTTGCCGTCACGCAGCGTGAACACGTCCACGCCCCGTTCGAGCACCTCGCCGGTCGCGGACTCGCAGCGGAACTCCAGGAACTCCCGGTCCGCCACGACGACGCGGTCGCCGTACACCATCCGGGCGCCGGCGGCGTCGAGTTCGTCGCGCTTGCCGATGATCTCGGCGAGGAACCCGGGTATCTCCTTGCGGTGGTAGGTGTGGCCCGGCTCGGGGCCGGCGGCGACGATCCACACCCCGTCGGGGGCGAAGCAGTCGGCGGCGGCGTCCAGGTCGTCGGCGTCACAGGCGGCGAAGAACGCCGCCACCGGGCTGGTGTCGGTCATGGTGGTCCCCTCTGCTCGGATGGTGGTGGGGTTCAGTCGAAACGCACGGGCAGCGACTCGATGGCGCGGAACTGGAGGCTGTGCCGCCAGGCGACCTCGTCGTCGGCGACGGCCAGCCGCCAGTGCGGATGCCGGGCCAGCAGCCGCTGCAACACCACCCGGCCCTCCAGCCGGGCCAGCGGTGCGCCCAGGCAGTGGTGGATGCCGTGCCCGAACGCCAGGTGCCCGTCCCGGTCGAGGCGCACCGCGTCGGGATCGGGGAACCGGTCGGCGTCGCGGTTGGCCGCGCACAGCGAGATGAACACGATCTCCCCGGCCGGGATGACCGTGTCGCCGACGGTCACCTCCTGCTCGGTGAACCGGATCGTGCTCAGGTTCAACGGGCTCTCGTAGCGCAGCACCTCCTCCACGAACGCGGGTACCCGCCCGGGGTCGGCGGCCAGCTCCGCCCGCAGCTCCGGCTGCCGGTGCAGCAGCAGCACGGCGCTGCTGAGCATCGCCGCGGTCGTCTCGTAGCCGGCGTTCATCATCAGGAACACGGTGGACAGCAACTCGTCGGTGGCCAGCCGGCCACCCTCGTCGTCGGCGGCGATGAGCGCGCTGATCAGGTCGTCGGCCGGGGCGGTGCGCTTGACCGCGATCAGGTCCCGCACGTAGCCGTAGGCGTCGGCGATCACCTGCTGCTTGTCGGCCAGCGAGGTGCCGACGCTGCCCAGTTCCGCGCTCCACCGGCGGAAGTCGTCGAACGCCTCCTCGGGGATGCCCAGCAGCGAGCCGATGACCGCCATCGGCACCGGCAGCGCGACGTCCGTCACGAAGTCGACGGTCTCCCCCGCGACGATCCGGTCCAGCGCGGCGTCGGTGAACCGTTCGATCACCGGGGTCAGGCTCTGCACCCGCCGGGTGGTGAACGCGCCGCCGACGATCCGGCGCAGCCGGGTGTGGTCGGGAGGATCACTGAACAGCATGCTCGGCGGGTTGTCGGTGACGTGCTCGTCCGGGTCGACGGCCTGGGCGCGGATCACCGACGCGATGCGTCCGGCGTCCTTGGACAGCCTCGGGTCGGCCAGCAGCCGGCGCGCGTCGGCGTGCCGGGTGACCAGCCAGGCGTACACGGCGGTCGAGAACGTCTTGAGCCGGAACCGGTCCACCGTGCCGCCGTCGCGCAGCCGGGCGAACCCCGGGTACGGGTCCTGGGCGAACTCCTCGGTGAGCATGTCCGCCGGGTGGGGGGTCGAGGTTTCCTGCTGTCCGATGGTCATCGGCTCCGCCCTGTCGGTGAGGGGATCGGTGGGGTGTTCGTCGGTGCCGGCGGCAGGCAGTCGGCCAGCGCGGCGGCCGTGGTCGGGGCGTCGCCGGTGAGGACCCCCAGGTGGTCGCCCGGCACGGTGTGCCACCCGGTGTCGGCCGCCCAGCCCGGCTCCCGTCCACCGGGCGCCGCCGAGGCCCGCAGGTGGGTGACGGGGACGGCCAGCGGCTGCGGCCGCCAGTCGGCGAACAACGCCAGGTACCGTCCCATCGCCAGCAACTGCCGGTCGGTGACCAGTTCGGTGACGGTCCGGTCGGCGGCCATCCGGGTGAACAGGGTGGGCATCGTCGCGGCGTACCAGGACCCGCCCGGGACGTGCACGTCCACCAGCACCACCCGCTCGGGTGGCCTGTCGAGGTCGTGCAGGGCCGCCGCCACGGCGTGCGCCAGCCAGCCCCCGGAGGAGTAGCCGACCAGCACGTACGGCCGGTCGCCGAGGTGCGCCCGCAGCGCCGCGACCTGGGCGTCGACGACCTCGGCGCGGGTGGTCGGCAACGCCTCCCCCAGCCGGTAGCCGGGCAGCGGCAGCACCACGGCGGGCCGGTCGAGGCAGGCCAGCAGCCGGGCGTACTGGTAGGGGCTGGCCGGGGCGACCATGCTGGGCAGGCAGACCAGCAGCGGGCCGTCGCCCTCGGCGAACACCAGCGGCGTCGCGGGGGCGGCGGTCCCGCCGGCCGACGCCCGGTCCGCGGCGGCGGCGAGCAGGTCCAACCCGGCGGGTACGTCACCCCGGGCGCAGGCCGCCGCGAACGCCGCCCGCACCGCGCCGTCGTCGGGGTCTTCGTCGGCCCGCCCGGCGAGGGTGCCGGCGAGGTCGTCGGCGGTGACGGCGGTGAGCAGGTCGGCGGTGCCGACGGGCAGCCCGGTGGCCTGGACCAGCCGGTCGCGCAGTTCCACCGCGCTGAGCGAGGTCAGGCCCAGCTCGGCCAGCGACCGGTACGGGTCGACGGGGGCCGTACCGTGACCGAGCACCGCCGCCACGTGCCGCAGCACCACGTCGCGCAGCGCGTCCGGGGCCGGTGTGGCCGCCGGTGGTGCCGACGGCACCGGTTGCGGGCCGCCCGTGGTGGTCGTGAACCGGGCGTCGGGCCAGAACCGGGTCCGCTGGAACGGGTAGCCGGGCAGTGCCACCGGTGCGGCGCGGGTGCCGGCGAACACCGCCGCCCGGTCCAGGTGCCCCCGGACCAGCAGCGCGCCCATCGCCACCGGCACCGCCACCGGATCGGGCACGTCGGTACGCAGTGTCGCGACCGCCACCGCGTCGGTGGGCGTACGCAGGCAGTCGACCACCGTACCGGTCAGCGCCGGGGCCGGCCCCACCTCCAGGAAGGTGCGTACCCCGCGCCGCTCCAGGGTGCGGACGGCGTCGGCGAACCGCACCGGCCGGCGGGCGTGCGCCAGCCAGTGCCCCGGCCCGGCCAGGTCCTCGACGGTCGACACCGCCCCGGTCAGGGTGGACACCACAGGCAGCCGGGGCGCGGTGAACCGTACCCCCGCCACCATCTCGGCGAACCCGGCCAGGGCCGGTTCCATCAGCCGGGAGTGGAAGGCGTGGCTGACGTCGAGCCGCCGGCACCGGTGGCCGCCGGCCCGCAGCAGCCGGGCCGCCCGCTCCACCCCGTCGACCGTGCCGGAGAGCACCACCGCCCGGGGGCCGTTGACGGCGGCCAGTTCGACGTCGTCGCCGAGCAGCGGGCCCACCTCCGCCTCGTCGGCCCGTACGGCGAGCATCGCCCCGCCCGCCGGCAGCGCGGCCATCAGCCGGCCCCGCGCCGCGACCACGGTGGCCGCGTCGGCCAGCGACAACCCGCCCGCCACGTGCACGGCGGTCAACTCGCCGACGGAGTGCCCCGCGACGGCGGCCGGGGCGAGGCCGTACGCCTCCAGCAGCCGGTACAGGGCGACCTCGACGGCGAAGATCGCCGGCTGTGCGGTGCCCGTGTCGTCGAGTCCGACGCCGTCGGCGACGGCGGCGGCCAGCGGCCGGTCCAGCAGCGGATCGAGGTACCCGCAGACCTCGGCGAACGCCTCGGCGTAGGCGGGGAACCGCTCGGCCAGCGCCAGGCCCATCCCGACCCGTTGCGCGCCCTGCCCGGTGAACAGGACCGCGAGGTCACCGCCGCAGGTAGTGCCCGCGCCGACCCCGGCATCGGCCAGTTCGGTGAGACCGGCGAGCAGCCCGGCGCGGTCGGTCGCGGTGACGCACGCCCGGTGCCGCAGGGCCGCCCGCCCGGTGGCCAACGCCAGGCCGAGCCCCGCCGGGGTGAGCGTCGGATCGGCCCGCACCAGCGTCGCCAGCCGGCCGGCCTGTTCCCGCAGCGCCTGCGGGTCGGCGGCGGAGAGCAGGCACGGCACCGCAGGCAGCGGGGTGACCGCCGGCTCACCGGCTGTCGGTGCGGGTGGTTCCTCGACGACGACGTGGGCGTTGGTGCCGCTGATCCCGAACGCCGACACCGCCGCCCGCCGCGGGCGCGGCCCACGCGGCCACGGCTGGGCGGCGGTCAGCAGCCGCACCGGGGAGTCGTCCCAGCGCACCGCCGTGGTCGGGGTCGCGGCGTGCAACGTACGCGGCAACCGGCCGTGCCGCAGCGCCAGCACCAGCTTGACCAGGCCGGCCAGGCCGGCGGCGGCCTGGGTGTGGCCCAGGTTGGACTTCACCGAGCCCAGCCACAGTGGCCGGTCCCGACCCCGGCCGTAGCTGGCCAGGAGCGCCTCGGCCTCGATCGGGTCGCCGAGCCGGGTGCCGGTGCCGTGCGCCTCCACCGCGTCGACGTCACCGGGGGTGAGCCCGGCGTCGGCGAGCGCCCGTTCGATCACCCGCCGCTGGGCGGGGCCGTTCGGCGCGGTCAACCCGTTGGACGCCCCGTCGGAGTTGACCGCGCTGCCGCGCAGCACCGCGTGCACGGTACGCCCGTGGGCGATGGCGTCACCGAGCCGCTCCAGCAGCAGCACCGCCCCGCCTTCCCCCCAGCCGACCCCGTCGGCGGCGGCGGAGAACGCCTTGCACCGCCCGTCGGCGGCCAACCCCCGCTGCCGGCTGAACTCGGTGAACCCGACAGGTGTCGACATCACCGTCGCCGCGCCGACCAGGGCCAGCGGCACCTCACCGGCGCGCAGCGCCCGGACGGCCTGGTGCACGGCCACCAGCGCCGACGAGCAGGCGGTGTCCACGGTCAGCGACGGCCCGGTCAGCCCGAGCACGTACGAGATGCGGCCGGAGGCGACGCTCGCCGCGTTGCCGGTGAGCAGGAAACCCTCGGCGTCGCCGGCGGCGTGGGCGAGCAGCAGCGGATAGTCCTGGCCGTTGGTGCCCACGTACACCCCGGTCTCGGTGGCGCACAGCCGTTCCGGGTCGATGCGGGCGTCCTCGACCGCCGTCCACGCCAACTCCAGCAGCATCCGCTGCTGCGGGTCCATCGCCGACGCCTCCCGGGGGGACACCCCGAAGAAGCCGGCGTCGAACCCGGCGACGTCGGGCAGGAACCCGCCGGAGTCGACGTAGCTGCGCCCGGGGGCGGTCGGGTCCGGATCGTGCAGGTCCGCCGGCCAGCCCCGGTCGGTGGGGAACGGGACGACCGCGTCGCGGCCCTCGTCGAGCAGGTCCCAGAACCGGTCCGGGGTGTCCGCGCCGCCGGGGAACCGGCAGGACATCCCGACCACGGCGACCGGTTCGGCGGCCGAGGTGGTGGCCCGGTCGAGTTCCCCGCGCAGCCGGTCGACCTCGCGCAACGCGTTACGCAGGGCCGCCACGTACTGTTCGGTGCCGGCACTCACCGCTGTCCCACCGTCTGCGCGGCCAACGCCAGCAGTTCCTCACCGGAGAGCCCGTCGAGGTCGTCCGAGCGGTCGGCCGGCCCCGCAGGGTCGTCCGGCCGCGTCGGCTCGTCGGCCAGGGCCAGCAGCCGGTCCAGCAGACCGGCGCGGCGCAGCCGGTCGACGGGGAGGGCACGCAGTGCCGCACGTATCCGCTCCTCCTCCGGGTCGGTGTCGGCGGCGAGTTCGGTGAGCAGGTACGCGGCGAGTGCCGCCGGGGTGGGATGGTCGAACACCGCACCCATACCGAGCGGCACCCCGGTCGCCGCACTCAGCCGGTTGCGCAGATCCACCGACGTCAGCGAGTCGAAGCCGAGGTCGTGGAAGACACCCGTCACCGGCAGCAACGTGCCCGGCTGGTGGCCCAGCACGGTGGCGGCGGTGGCCCGGACCAGGTCGGTGACCACCTGCCGACGGCGCTGCTCGTCCAGGCCGGTCAGGTCCAGCACCGGCGGAGTCGGGGGGTCCCCCGCCGGCAGCAGGGTCCGCAGCAGGGCCGGGGCGGTGGTCGGGTCGAGGGTCGCGGTGCGCAGGGCGGCCGCGACGACCACCGGTTCGGCGCTGGTCAACGCCGCGTCGAAGAGGGCCAGCCCGGTGGCCACCGGCAGCGGGGCGAGACCGGCGGCGGCGAGCCGGGCCCGGTCGGCGACGCCCAGGTCCCCGGTCATGCCCGCACCGGCCCACGGCCCCCACGCGATCGAGGTGGCCGGCAACCCGGCCGCCCGGCGACGCTCGGCGAGGGCGTCCAGCGCGCTGTTCGCGGCGGCGTACGCGGCCTGGCCGGCCGCCCCGAACAGCCCGGCGACCGACGAGAACAGCACGAAGAAGGCCAGGTCGGTGTCGCGGGTGAGCCGGTCGACGACCCGCGCGCCCGTCACCTTGGCCCGCCAGGCCCGGTCGAGCTGGTCGGGGGTGAGCCCGGACAGGACCCCGTCGGCGAGCGCGCCCGCCGCGTGCACCACCCCGCGCAGGGTGCGCCCGTGCAGCGCGGCGGCCACCGCGTCCGGGTCGGTGACATCGCCGCTGACCGAGGTGGCGGTGACGCCGAGCGCGGCCAGTTCGGCGGCCAGGTCCGACGCCCCACGACGGCCGAGCAGCACCAGGTCACGCACGCCGTACGCGGTGACCAGGTGCCGGGCGACGGCGCTGCCGAGGGCGCCCGCCGCCCCGGTCACCAGGACCGTGCCGTCGACCGGCGGGCGGGGTCCGGTGGTGGCGGGCGTCAACTCCGGGACGCTGGCGACGCCCGCACGTAGCCGGACCTCGTCGTGGCCGGCGGCAGCTGCGGCCGGCAGTGCCGCCAGCGACGCGGGGGTACCGTCGTGGTCGACGAGGGCCACCCGGCCCGGATGCTCGGTCCGGGCGGCACGCAGCAGACCGGCCACCCCGTCGGCCGTCGGATCGGTGCCGTTGAAGCCGACGACGAGCCGACCGCCTGTGGGATCGGCGAGTCGCTGTTGGAGGACCGCGAGCACCTCGGCGGTGCCGCTGCCGGCGCGGTCGAGCACCGCCGCCTCCCCGGCGGGCAGGTCCGTCGGCGTCCACCGCACCGCGTACAGCGGCGGTGTCGCCGGACCGGCGGCAAGCCAGTACCGCTGGTGTTGGAACGGGTACGTCGGCAGGTCGACGATCTTTCCGCCGCCGTAGTACGCCCGCCAGTCGACGTCGTGCCCCCGTACCCACACCTGCGCCAACCCCGTCACCGCGCTGACCGCCTCGTCGACGCCCGGACGGAGCATCGGAATACCGTCGGCCAGCAGGGACGACAAACCCCCATCCGGGCTGAGTTCCCACCACGACCGGGCACCAGCCGCCTCGACCGCCTCATGAAACCGCACCGGCTCACGCACCTGCCGCACCCAATACCCCGGATCCGCAAGATCGTCGACCTTTCCGGTGACCGTCGACACCACCGGAATCCGCGCCGGACCGAACGACAAACCCTCCACCACCGCCCGGAACTCGTCCACCATCGGCTCCATCAACGGCGAATGGAACGCATGACTCACCGACAACCGACGCTGCCGGACACCCAGCGTGGTCGCCGCCGTTTCCGCTGCTTGCAAGGTTTCCTGTTCGGGGCCGGCAATCACCACCGCCGACGGACCATTCACCGCCGCGACAACCACACCACCAGACAGGAACGGCTCCACCGCAGCAACGGAAGCCCGCAGCGACACCATCGCCCCACCCACCGGCAACCCCGCCATCAAACGAGCACGCGCCGACACCAACACCACCGCATCCGGCAACGACAACACCCCGGCCACGTGCGCGGCCGCGACCTCCCCGATCGAATGACCGACCAGAACCGCCGGGCGGACACCCCACGACTCCACCAACCGGAACAGCGCCACCTCCACCGCAAACAACGCCCGCTGCGCGACCCCTGTCTCATCCAGACCCACACCGGAGGAGATCGCCCGTTGGACGTCCTGCCCCAGCAGGTCACACACCTCGTCGAACACCGACGCGAACACCGGAAACGCTTGGTACAGCCCCAAACCCATCCCCACCCGCTGACCACCCTGACCCCCGAACACCAGACCCAACCCCGCAGGAACGCCACCAGACGACACCGGCCCGGACGTCAGCGACCGGGCACCGGGCGCAAGCGACGCCGAATCCGCCACCACCACACCGTCGAGCACCACCGCCCGCTCGTCGAACACCGACCGCGTCGATGCCAACGACCACCCCACATCCACCGCCGACACCCCAGCCGTCATCGACTGCAACCGCCCGACCAGCTCCCGCACCCCGGCAGCCGACCGGGCCGACACCGGCCACGGCGTCACCCCCACCGGCACCCGCGAACCCGCCACCACCGCATCCGCCTCCGGAGCAGCCACCTCCACCGACGGCGGCTCCTCCACGATCACGTGCGCATTCGTCCCACTGATCCCGAACGACGACACCCCCGCCCGCCGACGACCACCCCCAACCACCGTCCACTCCCGCGACTCCCGCACCACCTCCACGGAACCCGACGACCAGTCCACGAACCCCGACGGCTCGGCCACGTGCAACGACCCCGGCACCACCCCGGCCCGCATCGCCGACACCACCTTGATCACCCCGGCGACACCCGCCGCCGCCTGCGCATGACCGATGTTCGACTTCACCGACCCCAACCACAACGGCACCGACCGACCCCGCCCGTACGTCGCCAACAACGCCTGGGCCTCGATCGGATCACCCAACCGGGTACCCGTCCCGTGCCCCTCCACCACCTGCACGTCGTTGACCGACAGACCCGCCACCGCCAACGCCCGACGGATCACCCGCTCCTGGGAGGGGCCGCTCGGCGCGGTCAGGCCGTTCGACGCACCGTCGGAGTTCACCGCGCTGCCGCGTACCACCGCCAGCACCCGGTGGCCGTGGCGGCGGGCGTCCGACAGGCGTTCCAGCAGCAGCAGGCCCACGCCCTCACCCCAGCCGACGCCGTCGGCGGTGTCGGCGAACGCCTTGCACCTGCCGTCCGGGGCCAGGCCACGTTGCCTGGCGAACTCCACCAGCAGGTCGGCGGTGGGCATCACCGTCACGCCCCCGGCGAGGGCCAGCGAGCACTCCCCGGCACGCAGCGCCGACGCGGCCAGGTGCAGGGCGACAAGCGACGACGAGCAGGCGGTGTCGAGGGTGACCGCGGGCCCGGTGAACCCGAACTGGTAGGCGATCCGGCCGGAGACGATGCTGCCGGCGCTGCCGCTGATCAGGAGCCCTTCGAGTTCGTCGGGTACGTCCTGACCGCCGAAGGCGTAGTTCTGGTACATGGTGCCGACGAACACGCCGGTCGGGCTGCCGGCGAGCGAACCGGGGTCGATGCGGGCGTGTTCGATGGCCTCCCACGAGGTCTCCAGCAGCAGCCGCTGCTGCGGGTCCATCGCCAACGCCTCCCGGGGGGAGATGCCGAAGAAGTCGGCGTCGAAGCCCGCGACGTCCGCGAGGAAGGCGCCGCCGGTGGCGTACGTGGTGCCGGGGTGGTCCGGGTCGGGGTGGTAGAGCCCGGCGAGATCCCAGCCCCGGTCGGTCGGGAACCCGCCGACCGCGTCGACCCCCTCGGCGACCACCCGCCACAGGTCGTCCGGGCCGCGTACCCCGCCGGGCAGCCGGCACGCCATCCCGATGATCGCCACCGGTTCGCTGATCCGGCTCTCCAACTGGGCGACGCGGGCCCGTGACCGGCACAGGTCGGTGGTGGCCTTGCGCAGGTACTCCACGAGCTTGGCGCTGTCCTCGGCCATCACAGCTCCGTTCCCTGGTCGATGATGTCGTACAGGCGGTCCACCGGGATCGTGTCCAGGTCGTCGGTGTCCAGGTCGCCGTAGTCGGCGGGTGGGCGCAGTTCGATCAGGAGGCGTTCCAGCCGGTCGACCACCTCGTCGCCGCCCGCGTTCCCGGTGCGCAGCGCGGCCTCCAGCCGGTCGAGGGCGGCCATCGCCGAGCCGTCCTCCCGCTCGTGGTCCGGCCAGCGCAGCCCGCAGACGAAGTCGGCGAGCGCGGCGGGGGTGGGATGGTCGAACACCACCCCGGCCGGCAGCGGCACACCGGCGGCGGCGCTGACGGCGTTGCGGAGCTGGGTGGCGGCCAGCGAGTCCACGCCCAGGTCGGCGAAGCGGCGGCCCGGGTCGACCTCGGTCGGGTCGGCGTGGCCGAGCACCTTCGCCGCCTGGGTGGTGACGAGATCCAGCACCGCCTGGCGGCGGTCGGCCGGGGCGAGCGCGGCGATCCGGTCGGCGGCCGGTCGCTGCTCCCCCGGCGTACGGCGGGGGGTGCGGACCAGGGCGCGGAGCACGGGCGGCGGCGCGTCGATCGCCCGCAGCGCGGCCGGGTCGAGCCGGACCGGCGCCTGCACGACCCGGTCGTGGGCCAGCGCCAGGTCGAACAGCGCCATGCCCTCGGCCTCGGTCATCGGCACCACACCGGTACGGGCGACGCGTTCCCGGTCGTGCGCGTCCAGGGTGCCGATCATGCCGCTGTCCTGCGCCCACAGCCCCCAGGCCAGCGACACGGCGGGCAGGCCGAGATGGCGGCGCAGCCGGGCCAGCGCGTCCAGGCCGGAGTTGCCCGCCGCGTAGTTGGCCTGGGCGGGCGGGCCGAGCAGTCCGGAGATCGACGAGTACAGCACGAACGCGTCGAGGTCGAGATCCCGGGTCAGCTCGTGCAGGTGCCAGGCGGCGTCGATCTTCGGGGCCAGCACCGTGTCCAGACGTTCCGGGGTCAGCGCGGGCAGCACACCGTCGTCGAGCACGCCGGCGGTGTGGATCACCGCGCGCAGCGGGTGGGCCGGGTCGGTCCCGGCGAGGAGTTCCGCGAGGGCGTCCCGGTCCGTCACGTCGCAGGCGGCCACGGTGACGTCCTGCGCGCCCAGGTCGAGCAGTTCCGCGCGGAGTTCCGCCGCGCCCGGGGCCGCCGGGCCACGCCGACTGACCAGCAGCAGCCGGCGTACGCCGTGGGTGGTGACCAGGTGCCGGGCGGCGAGCGCCCCCAGTCCACCGGTGCCGCCGGTGACGAGCACCGGTCCGGCCCACCGGCGGGACGCCGGGGTGACGCCCCGGCTGCGGACGAGCGTCGGTGTGGTCACCACGCCGCCGGTCGCGGCGAGTTCGGTGGTGCCGGCGAGCAGGGCGTACGGGAACGCCCGTGCCGAGCGGCGGTCCCCGTCGAGGGTGACCAGGCCGAACCGGTCCGGGTACTCGCTGATCGCCGAGCGGACCAGCCCCCAGGCGGTGGCCAGGACGACGTCCCGGTCCACTCCGGAGGCGACGAACACCAGGCGGCACGGGGCGAGCGCCCCGTCCCGGAGCCAGTGTTGGGCAAGCTTCAACACCCGTTGCGCCATCGTGTGCGCGTCCGCCGCCGGGTCACCGGTGTCCGGGTAGGTCAGCGGGTGCAGGAGCACGTCGGGCCGGCCCCGCGCCGAGCCGAGCAGTTCGACGAGGGTACGGTGCCGGCGCAGGCCGTCCAGCCCGTCGAGCAGCCCGAGTTCGTCGTCGCCGAGCAGCGCCCAGTCACCCGGTACGTCGCTCGTCTCCCGCGTCGGGACCCGTCGGTCCTCCAGGTGGAAGAGGGCGTCGCCGACGGACGGGCCGGTGTCGCCGCCGAGTTCGAGTTCGGCCTCGGTGGTGACGGTGCCGTCGTGGTCGACCAGGGCGATCCGGACGTGCCCGGAGTCGTGGTGTGCGATTTCGACGTCCACGGCAGGGTCGGCCCGGTGGACGGTCAGGTTCGTCCAGCGCACGGGCCGGGCGGGGGCGAGGTCGTCGAGTGCGGAGCGGAGCACGGCGGTGGGCAGTGTGCCGCCGTCGCCGGGTTCCGCGGAGAGCTGCCCGGTCGCGTGTTCGACCCAGGTGCCGTTGGGCCGGGAGGCGATGGTGAAGCCGACGCCGTCCACGGTGACCCGCAGTGGGCCGGGGCGCTCGGGCGGCGCCTCGGGGACGAGTTCGGTGACACCGGTGACGCCCGCGTGCCGGGCCGCCGCCAGCGCCGCCTCCGCGAGAACGACGTGCGGCCCGGCCTCGGCCAGCGCCGTCGCGGTGAGTACGCCGGCGAGGACGAACGAGTCGTCGGACAGCTCCACCGCCGCGCCCAGCAGCGGATGCTCCACCGGGTCGAGCCCGACGCCCACCACGTCCGTGCGGGGTGCCGGTGTCAGCCAGTACCGCTGCCGTTGGAACGGATACGTCGGCAGGTCGACGACCTTCCCCCCGCCGTAGTACGCCCGCCAGTCGACGTCGTGACCCCGCACCCACACCTGCGCCAACCCCGTCACCGCGCTGACCGCCTCGTCGACGCCCGGACGGAGCATCGGAATACCGTCGGCCAGCAGGGACGACAAACCCCCATCCGGGCTGAGTTCCCACCACGACCGGGCACCAGCCGCCTCGACCGCCTCATGAAACCGCACCGGCTGACGCACCTGCCGCACCCAATAATCCGGATCCGCAAGACCACCGACCCGACCGGTGACAGTCGACACCACCGGAATCCGCGCCGGACCGAACGACAAGCCCTGCACCACCGTGCGGAACTCGTCCACCATCGGCTCCATCAACGGCGAATGAAACGCATGACTCACCGACAACCGCCGGTGCCTGACATTCAGGCCGGTCGCCGCCGCCTCCGCCACGCGCAAGGTTTCCTGCTCCGGACCGGCGATCACCACCGCAGACGGACCATTCACCGCCGCGACAACCACACCACCGGACAGAAACGGCTCCACCGCATCCGCCGAAGCCCGCAGCGACACCATCGCCCCACCCACCGGCAACCCCGCCATCAAACGAGCACGCGCCGACACCAACACCACCGCATCCGGCAACGACAACACCCCCGCCACATGCGCCGCCGCGACCTCCCCGACCGAATGACCCACCAGAACCGCAGGCCGCACACCCCACGACTCCACCAACCGAAACAGCGCCACCTCCACCGCAAACAACGCCCGCTGCGCGACCCCTGTCTCATCCAGACCCACACCGGAGGAGATCGCCCGTTGGACGTCCTGCCCCAGCAGGTCACACACCTCGTCGAACACCGACGCGAACACCGGAAACGCTTGGTACAGCCCCAAACCCATCCCCACCCGCTGACCACCCTGACCCCCAAACACCAGACCCAACCCCGCAGAAACGCCACCCGACGACCCGGCACCAACCGACGACCCCGCGACCGGACCCACTGCCGAAGCAGCGACCGCACCGGACACCAAAACCCGAACCCCGGGAGCAAGCGACGCCGAATCCGCGACAGTCTCACCGTCGAGCACCACCGCCCGCTCGCCGAACACCGACCGCGTCGACGCCAACGACCACCCCACATCCACCGCCGACACCCCAGCCGTCATCGACTGCAACCGCTCGACCAGTTCCCGCACCCCGGCGGCGGTCCGCGCCGACACCGGCCACGGCGTCACCCCCACCGGCACCGGCGAACCCACCACCGCCTCCGCCGCCACCGGCGGTTCCTCGACGATCACGTGTGCGTTGGTGCCGCTGATCCCGAACGACGACACCCCCGCCCGCCGACGACCACCCTCGGCCACCGCCCACTCCCGGGACTCCCGCGCCACCTCCACGGAACCCGACGACCAGTCCACGAACCCGGACGGCTCACCCACGTGCAACGACCCCGGAACGGTGCCGTGCCGCATCGCCAACACCATCTTGATCACCCCGGCGACACCCGCCGCGTGCTGCGTGTGGCCGATGTTCGACTTCACCGACCCCAGCCACAGCGGCTCCGACCGGCCCTGCCCGTACGTCGCCAACAGGGCTTCCGCCTCGATCGGATCACCCAACCGGGTACCCGTCCCGTGGCCCTCCACCACCTGCACGTCGGACACCGACAGGCCCGCCACGGCCAGCGCCCGGCGGATCACCCGCTCCTGGGAGGGGCCACTCGGCGCGGTCAGCCCGTTCGACGCACCGTCGGAATTCACCGCACTACCCCGCACCACCGCCAGCACCGGGTGGCCGTGCCGCCGGGCATCGGAGAGCCGTTCCACGAGCAGCATCCCGGCGCCCTCGGCCCACCCGGTGCCGTCGGCGTCGGCCGAGTACGCCTTGCACCGGCCGTCGGGTGACAGCCCACCCTGCCGGCTGAACTCGACGAACAGGGTCGGGGTGGACATCAGCAGCGCGCCACCGGCGAGGGCGAGGTCGCACTCCCCGGCGCGCAGGGCGTTCGCCGCCAGGTGCAGGGCCACCAGCGACGACGAGCACGCCGTGTCCAGGGTGAGGACCGGGCCGACCAGGCCGAGGTGGTAGGCGAGCCGGCCGGACGCGACGCTGTTGGCGCTGCCGGTGAGCAGTTGCCCCTCGAACTCGGGCACGGTGGCGAGCAGCGAGCCGTGGTCCTGGCTGCTGACCCCGACGAAGACACCGGTCCGCGAACCCCGGGCGGCAAGGGGTGGAATGCCGGCGCGTTCGAAGGCCTCCCACGAGGTTTCCAGCAGCAGCCGCTGCTGCGGGTCCATCGCCAACGCCTCCCGGGGCGAGATGCCGAACAGGGCCGGGTCGAAGTCGGCGATCCCGTCGACGAAGCCACCCTGGGCGGCGTACGTGGTGCCGGGGTGGTCCGGGTCGGGGTGGTAGAGGTTGTCCAGGTCCCAGCCCCGGTCGGTCGGGAAGTCGCCGATCGCGTCGGTGCCCTCGGCGACCACCCGCCACAGGTCCTCCGGGCTGCGTACCCCGCCGGGCAGCCGGCACGCCATGCCGACGATGACGACGGGGTCGTCGTCGGTACGGGTCGGGGTGGCGACCGGGGCGGGGGCGGGGGTGCCGGCGATCTTCGTGGTCAGCCAGGTGGCGACCGCCGACGGGGTGGGGTGGTCGAACACCAGCCCGGCGGGCAGGCGCAGCCCGGTCGCCGTCGACAGCGCGTTGCGCAGTTCCACCGCGGTCAGCGAGTCGAAGCCCAGCTCGGTGAAGGGCCGGTCGGCGGGGACCGCGTCCACGCCGGAGTGGCCGAGCACGCCCGCGACGCGTTCCCGTACCACCTGGAGGAGGGTGGCGGTGAGTTCCGCGCCGTGCCGTCCGGCGAAGACCGCGGTGGGGTCGGCCGCCGCCACGGCCTGCCGGGCCGGGCGACGGACCAGCCCCCGCAGCACCGCCGGTGGCTCACCGGTGATCCTCGGCAGGTCCATCCGCATCGGTACGAGGTGTGCGTGGCCGGTCGCGGCGGCCAGGGTGAGCGCGGTGTCGAACAGGGCCATGCCCTCCGAGCGGTCCAGCGGGGTCATCCCCGCCCGGGTGATCCGGTCCCGGTCGGCGGTGGTGAGTGCGGCGGTGATCCCGCCGTCCTGGTGCCACAGTCCCCAGCCGAGCGACAGCGCGGGCAGCCCCCGGGCCCGCCGGTGGGCGGCGAGCGCGTCGAGGAACGCGTTGGCGGCGGCGTAGTTGGCCTGCCCGGGGCCACCGAACACGGCGGCCGACGAGGAGTAGAGGACGAACGCGTCCAGGTCCCGGTCCCCGGTCAGCTCGTGCAGGTGGCAGGCGGCGTCCACCTTGGGGCGGAGCACCCGGGTGAGCTGCTCGTCGGTGAGCGCGCCGACGACCGCGTCGTCGAGCACCCCGGCGGTGTGCACCACCGAACGGACGGGATGGCTGTCGAGCAGCCGCGCCAGGTCGTCCCGGTCGGCAACGTCGACGGCGGCGACGCTGACGGTGGCACCGAGGCCGGTCAGCCCGGCCACCAGTTCGCCAGTGCCCGGGGCTCCGGCGCCCCGGCGGCTGGCCAGCACGAGTTCGCGTACGCCGTGGGTGGTCACCAGGTGGCGGGCGACAAGCGCGCCCAGCCCGCCGGTGCCACCGGTGACGAGCACCGGGCCGGGAAGGCGCACGGGTTCGGCCGTCGGGGTGGTTGCCCGGGCCAACCGGGTGCCGGTCCAGGTTCCGGCCCGGACGCTCACCTCCGGTTCGTCACCGGCGGCGAGGCCGGCCGCGACGGTGGCGACCGTGGTCGGGTCGTCGGTGTCGACCAGGACGAGCCGTCCGGGGTTCTCGGTCTGCGTGGTGCGCAGCAGCCCCCAGGCGGCGGCCAGGGCGGGATCGTCGGCGACGCGTTCACCGGCGACGACCACCCGGGTGTCGGCGTACGCGTCGGTCAGCAGGGTACGGGCCAGGGCGAGGGCGGCGGCGACGGCGGCGTGGGTACGGCCGGCGAGGTCGTGGTGGTCGGCGTCGACGGTCAGGTGGTGGCAGACCATCGGGGCGGGCCCGGCGTCGAAGGCCGGCACGGGTGCGGTGACCGACGGGGCCGGCACCGGCACGGCCACCCGCTCGTAGAGGTGTTCCTGGCGGGGCCGCCCGGCGGACCGCAGCGCGTCGGCGGAGACGGGACGGGACAGCAGCCCGCCGACGGTGACCACCGGCGCGCCGGACTCGTCGTAGCCGGTCAGGGTGAGGCTGCCCGCCGACTGTTCCCGCAGCCGTACCCGCAGGGTGGTCGCGCCGCCACGGTGCACCTGCACGTCGCTCCAGGAGAACGGCAGGCCGCCGGGGCGGGTGTCGTCCAGCACGCCGCGCAGCAGCGGGTGCAGGCAGGCGTCGAGCAGGGCGGGGTGCAGCACGAACGCGTCGGCGTCGGCGTGCCGGTCGGTGGGCAGGACCACCTCGGCGAGGATCTCGTCGTCGAGCTGCCACAGCCGGCGCAGGCCACGGAACGCCGGCCCGTACCGGTGGCCGTCCTCGGCCAGGCGGGGGTAGGCGTGCGTGACGTCGATCTCGCGGCTGCCGGGCGGCGGCCAGGTCTCCTGCCCGGCGGGGGCGGTCGGGGGCGCGGCGGTCAACTGGCCCTCGGCGTGGGTGGTCCAGGCGGGGTCGTCGCCGTCGGTGGTGTGCGGGCGCGAATGGACGGTCACCCGTCGTCTGCCGTCGGGGTCGGGCGCGCCGACGGCCACCTGGATCTCCACCGGTTCCCCGGTGAGCACCAGCGGCGCGGCGATGGTCAGCTCGTCGACGACGCTGACGCCGAGGTGGTCGCCCGCGCGCAGGACGAGGTCCACGAAGGCCGTCCCGGGCAGGAGCACGGTGTCGAGCAGCGCATGGTCGGCCAGCCACGGGTGGGTACGCAGGGACACCCGTCCGGTGAGCAGCACGCCGTCCCCGGCGGCCAGTTCGACAGTCGCGCCGAGCAGCGGGTGCCCGGCGGACCGCAGGCCGGCGCTTGTCACGTCGCCCCGCCCGTCCCCGGCGTCGAGCCAGTACCGCTGCCGTTGGAACGGGTACGTCGGCAGGTCGACGACCTTTCCGCCGCCGTAGTACGCCCGCCAGTCGACCTCGTGACCCCGTACCCACACCTGCGCCAACCCCGCCACCGCCGACGTGACCTCATCAACACCGGGACGGAGCATCGGAATACCGTCGGCCAGCAGAGACGACAAACCACCGTCCGCACTCAACTCCCACCACGAGCGGGCACCAGCCGCCTCCACCGCCTCATGAAACCGCACCGGCTCACGCACCTGCCGCACCCAGTACCCCGGATCCCCCAGACCACCGACCCGACCGGTCACCGTCGACACCACCGGGATCCGCGGCGGATGGAACGACAAGCCCTGCACCACCGTGCGGAACTCGTCCACCATCGGCTCCATCAACGGCGAATGAAACGCATGACTCACCGAAAGTCGCCGCTGCCTGACACCCAACCCGGTCGCCGCCACCTCCGCCACGCGCAAGGTCTCCTGCTCCGGACCGGCGATCACCACCGCAGACGGACCATTCACCGCCGCGATGACCACACCACCGGACAGAAACGGCTCCACCGCATCCGCCGAAGTCCGCAGGGACACCATCGCCCCACCCGCCGGCAACGCCGCCATCAAACGAGCACGCGCCGACACCAACACCACCGCATCCGGCAACGACAACACCCCCGCCACATGCGCGGCGGCGATCTCCCCGACCGAGTGACCGACCAGGACCGCAGGCCGGACACCCCACGACTCCACCAGCCGGAACAGCGCCACCTCCACCGCAAACAACGCCCGCTGCGCCACACCCGTGTCATCCAGACCCACACCAGAGCCGATCGCCTCCCGCACCTCCCCACCCAACAGACCGCACACCTCGTCGAACACCGACGCGAACACCGGAAACACCCGACACAGCTCCGCACCCATCCCCACCCGCTGACCACCCTGACCCCCGAACACCAGACCCAGACCGGAGGCCACCCCCGGGGGGTCGACCTCCGTCGCGGCCGGGGACGACGGTTCGTCGTCACCTGCCGGTGGGACCGCCGCCGACCAGCGGAGTCCCGGGGGCACCGAGGCCGAGTCCGCGATGACGTCGCCGTCGAGCAGCACGGCACGTTCGTCGAACACCGTCCGGGTCGACGCCAGGGACCAGCCCACGTCGGCCGCCGGCACCGTCGGGTCGGCGGCGTTCCACGGGCGGAGCCGCTCGACCAGTTCCCGTACGCCGGCGGTCGTCCGGGCCGACACCGGCCACGGTGTCACCGGTACGGTGGCGGATCGGCCGGTGGCCCCGGTCCCGGCCGACGGGTCCGCTTCGGTGGGTGCCCCGGGCGACGGGTCCGCCACGGCGGGCGGTTCCTCCAGGATGACGTGCGCGTTGGTGCCGCTGATCCCGAACGACGACACCCCCGCCCGCCGACGACCGCCCTCGGCCACCGTCCACTCCCGGGACTCCCGCGCCACCTCCACGGAACCCGACGACCAGTCCACGAACCCCGACGGCTCGGCCACGTGCAACGACCCCGGCACCACCCCGGCCCGCATCGCCGACACCACCTTGATCACCCCGGCGACACCCGCCGCCGCCTGCGCATGACCGATGTTCGACTTCACCGACCCCAACCACAACGGCACCGACCGACCCCGCCCGTACGTCGCCAACAACGCCTGGGCCTCGATCGGATCACCCAACCGGGTACCCGTCCCGTGGCCCTCCACCACCTGCACGTCCGTCGGGGTCAGGCCGGCGGATTCGAGGGCCTGCCGGATGACGGCGCGTTGGGCGGGGCCGTTGGGGGCGGTGAGCCCGTTCGACGGGCCGTCCTGGTTGATCGCGGAACCCCGGACGACGGCGAGCACCGGGTGGCCGTGACGGCGGGCGTCGGAGAGTTTCTCCAGCAGCAGCATGCCGGCGCCCTCGGCCCAGCCGACCCCGTCGGCGGCGGCCGAGTACGACTTGGCCCGGCCGTCCGGGGCCAGCCCCCGCTGCCGGCTGAACTCGACGAACGTGCCGGGGCTCGCCATCACGGTGACGCCGCCGGCGAGGGCCAGCGTGCACTCCCCGGCGCGCAGCGACCGGGCGGCGAGGTGCAGGGCGACCAGGGACGACGAGCAGGCGGTGTCGACGGTGACGGCGGGACCGGTCAGGCCGAAGGTGTAGGCGATCCGGCCGGAGGCGACGCTGCCGGCGCTGCCGGTCAGCAGGTAGCCCTCGAACTCCTCGGGGACGTCGCGGACCCGCAGGCCGTAGTCGCCGTACATGATGCCGGTGAACACCCCGACCGGGGTACGTCGCACCGAGGCGGGGAGGATGCCGGCCCGTTCGAACGCCTCCCAGGTGATCTCCAACAGCAGCCTTTGCTGCGGGTCGACGCCGAGCGCCTCCCGGGGGCTCATGCCGAAGAAGGCGGGGTCGAAGTCGGCGGCGTCGTGCAGGAAGCCGCCCTCGTGGGCGTAGCTGTGGCCGGCCCGTTCCGGGTCGGGGTCGTAGAGGTCCGCCGGCCAGCCCCGGTCGGTGGGGAAGTCGGAGATGGCGTCCCGGCCCTCGGCGACCAGGTCCCACAGGTCCTCGGGGGAGCCGACCCCGCCCGGGTAGCGGCAGGCCATGCCGACGATGGCGATGGGTTCCCGGTCCCGTTCGGTCAGCTCGGTCAGCCGCTGCCGGGCCTTGTACAGGTCGGCGCTGACCTTCTTGAAGTATCCGAGCAGCTTCTCGTCGGCCATGTCGGTCTCTTCCGCCCTTGGTCGTCAGGTGGGGTCGGTCGGTGTGCCCGTCGGGTCAGTCCAGGGAGATGCCGAGTTCACGGTCGACGAAGGCGTAGACCTCCTCCGCCGAGGCGTCGGCGAGTTCCGCGTCGACGTTCTCGCCCGCGGCGGCGGGCTCGTCGAGCAGGGCGAGGATGTCCTTCAGCCGGGCCCGCGCCGCCGCCCGTGCCGTCGCGGCGAGATCCGCGGCGAGCACCTCGGCGTGCAACCGGTCCAGCCCGCCGAGCACCGCCGGGCCGGTGTCCCCGACGTCGTCGGTGAACCGTTCCGCCAGGTAGGCCGCCAGTTCGGCCGGGGTGGGGTGGTCGAAGACGAGGGTGGCGGGCAGCCGCAGCCCGGTCGCCGTACCGAGCCGGTTACGCAGGTCGACGGCGGTCAGTGAGTCGTAGCCGAGGTCCCGGAACTGCCGGCCCGGGTCGACGTCGCCAGCGGTGAGCCCGACGACGGCCGCCACCTGGCCGCGTACCAGGTCCAGCAGGACCGGGTCCCGCTCCTGCGGCGGGAGGGCGGTCAGGTCGACGGTCGGGGTGACGGGACCGGTGGTGGACCGGGCGGCGGGGACGAGGCTGCGCAGCACGGCGGGCAGCGCGTCGCCCTGTCCCCGCAACGCCGCCGGGTCGAGGCGCAGCGGAAACACCCAGGCCCGGGGCTGGGCCAGCGCGGCGTCCAGCAGGTCGAGGCCGTCGGCGACGGGGATGGCGGCCACACCGGAGCGGGCCATCCGGCGGAAGTCGGCCCCGGTGAGGTGCCCGGTGATGCCGCCGACGCCCTCCCACAGCCCCCAGGACAGGGTGGTCGCGGTCAGTCCCCGGGCCCGACGGTGGTGGACCATCGCGTCGAGGAAGGCGTTCGCGGCGGCGTAGTTGCCCTGGCCGGGTGCCCCGAACACCGACGCGGCCGAGGAGAACAGCACGAACGCCGACAGGTTCCGCCCGGCGGTCAACTCGTGCAGGTGCCACACCGCGTCGACCTTGGGCCGCAGCACGGCGTCGACCCGCTCCGGGGTGAGCGAGCCGAGCACGCCGTCGTCGGAGACACCGGCCAGATGCACCACGGCGGTCAGCGGATGCTCGTCGGGGATGCCGGCGAGCAGTGCGGCGACGGCGTCCCGGTCGGCGGTGTCACAGCCGACGACGGTGGCCTCCGCGCCGAGTTCGGCCAGTTCGGCGACGAGTTTCCCGACACCGTCGGCGTCGGGTCCCCGGCGGCTGGTCAGCAGCAGCCGGGTCACGCCGTGCCGGCGGACCAGGTGCCGGGCCAGGGCCGCGCCGATGCCGCCGGTGCCGCCGGTGAGCAGCACGGTGCCGGACGGGTCGAGCGTGGTGCCCGGCCCGTCGACGGTCTCCAACCGGACCAGGCGGGGCACCAGCACCCGCTCGCCGCGTACCACGGCCTGGGGTTCGGCGGCGGCGACCACGGCGGGCAGCAACCGGCGGGCGGCGGCGGACCCGTCGAGGTCGACCAGCACGACCCGGCCCGGGTTCTCGGTGGCGGCGGTGCGCAGCAGGCCGAGCGCCGCGGCCAGCGGCAGGTCGTGGGGTTCACCGCCGGCGGTCGGCACGGCGTTCGTGGTCAGCACGACGAGGGTACGGTCGTCGACGGCGGCCAGCCACTCCTGGACCAGACGCAGCGCCCCGGTGGTGGCCGCGTGCGTGCGGGCGACGGTGTCGGTGCCGTCCGGGCCGGTCAGGGTCACCAGGCGGACCGGGCTGTCGGGGCGCTGCCAGGACGGCGGGTCGTCCCCGGCCGCGCCGACGGCGACCTCGGTCCAGTTGAGCCGGTACAGCGACTCGTGGTGGGTGGGGCGCAGCGCTTCGGCGGACACCGGCCGCCAGTCCAGCCGTTCGGCGACGGCGACCGGTTCGCCAGTACCGTCGGCGAGGGTCACCGCCACCGCGGACCCGCCGACCGGGACGAACCGGGCGCGCAGTTCGGTGCCGCCGGGACGCACCACCCGGACCCCGCTCCACGCGAACGGCAGGCTCGGTTCGGCGGCGGTGAGGGAGTCGAGCATGACCGCGTGCAGGGTCGCGTCCAGCAGGGCGGGATGCAGGGCGTAGCCGGCGGCGTCGGGGCGGGCCGGTTCGGGGAGGGTGATCTCGGCGTACACCTCGGCGCCCCGACGCCAGGCCCGGCGCAGCCCCTGGAACGTGGGCCCGTACCGGTAGCCGGCGGCGGCGAGCGCCGGGTACGCGGCCGACACGTCGATCTCGGTGGCGTCGCGCGGCGGCCACTGGCGCAGCGCCTCCACCGGGCCGCCGTCGGGGGTGAGCATGCCGGTGGCGTGGGTGGTCCACCCGGTGCCGCCGGCCGGACGGGACCGGACGGTGAGCGTCCGGCGGCCGTCGTCGGTGGGTGGGGCGACGGTCACCCGCAGGTCGACGGCGCCGCCCGCCGGCAGCACCAACGGCGCGGCCAGGGTGACGTCGTCGACGCCGGCGCAGTCGACGCGGCGGGCGGCGGTGACCGCCAGGTCGACGAACGCCGTGCCGGGCAGCAGCACCGTGTCGAGCACGGCGTGGTCGGCGAGCCACGGGTGGGTGCCGGTGGAGATCCGGCCGGTGAGGGTCAGCCCGTCGTCGTCGACGTGTTCGACGAGCGCCCCGACCAGGCCGTGGTCGGTGCCGGTGAGGCCGGCGGAGTCGACGCCGCCAGTGGGGCGGGCGGTGAGCCAGTACCGTTCCCGGGCGAACGGGTAGGTGGGCAGGTCGACCAGGCGGGCGCCGCTGCCCCGGTAACAGGCCGCCCAGTCCACCCGGTGGCCCCTGGCGAACACCTCGCCGACGGCGGCGACCAGGGTGGCCGCCTCGTCCCGGTCCCGGCGCATCGTCGCGGTGACCGTGGCGTCCCCGGTCAGCAGGTCGACGGTCAGCGGGGTGAGCGCGGCGTCCGGGCCGACCTCCAGCAGGGTGTCGACGCCGGTGTCGCGCAGCGCGGCGACCGCGTCGGCGAACCGCACCGGTCGGGACACGTGGGCCACCCAGTGTTCGGGGTCGGTCAGGTCGGCGGGTCGACCGGTCACCGTGGACACCACCGGAATCCGGGGCGGGTGGAAGGCGAGCCCGCCCACCACGGCGCGGAAGTCGTCGAGGATCGGTGCCATCAGCGGGGAGTGGAACGCGTGGCTGACCGTCAGCCGCCGGCCCGGCACACCGAGCGCGTCGGTCACCGCGGCCACGGCGGACGCGGTACCGGAGAGCACCAGGGAGCGGGGTCCGTTGACGGCGGCGATGCCCACCTCGGCGGTGAGCAGCGGCACCACGTCGGCCTCGGTGGCCCGTACGACGGCCATCACCCCGCCGGACGGCAGCGCGCCCATCAGCCGGCCCCGCGCGGTGACCAGGGTGGCCGCGTCGGCCAGCGACAGTACGCCCGCGACGTGCGCGGCGGCGATCTCCCCGATGGAGTGCCCGGCCAGCACGTCCGGTCGCAGCGACCAGGATTCCAGCAACCGGAACAGGGCGACCTCGACGGCGAAGATCGCGGGTTGGGTGACGGTGGTGTCGTCGAGGCCGTCGCCGGTGTCGACGACGTCGGCCAACGACCGGCCCAGGTGCCCGTCGCAGGCGGCGCAGACCTCGGCGAACGCGGCGGCGAAGACGGGGAAGGCGGCCCGCAGTCCCCGGCCCATGCCGGCCCGCTGCGCGCCCTGCCCGGTGAAGAGGAACCCCAGGTCGCCGGGGCCGGGCGTGACCGGCGGAAGGTGACCGTCGGCCAGCGCCCGCAGCCCGGCGGTGTCGGTGACCACCGCCCGCCGCTCCAGCGGCTGGCGGGCGGTCGCCAGGGAGAACCCCAGATCGGCCGGGGAGACCCGGTCGGCGACGGTGAGCAGGTCGGCGGCGACCGCGCGCAGGCCGCGTTCGTCCCGCCCGGTCACCACCCACGGGGTGACCGGCGGCGGGGTCGGGGGTGCCGGGTCGACGGTCGGCGGGGCGGCCTCGACGATCACGTGGGCGTTGGTGCCGCTGGCCCCGAAGGAGGAGATCGCCGCCCGGCGTGGCCCCGGACCGGCCGGCCAGGGGCGCTGCTCGCGGAGCAGTTCCACCGCGCCGCGCCGCCAGTCGACGAACGGGGTGGGTTCGTCGGCGTGCAGCGTGCGGGGCAGTACGCCGTCGCGCAGGGCATGGACGAGTTTGATGATCCCGGCTACCCCGGCGGCGGCCTGGGTGTGCCCGATGTTCGACTTCAGCGAGCCCAGCCACAGGGGCCGATCCGCCGGTCGCCCCTGCCCGTAGGTGGCCAGCAGCGCTTCGGCCTCGATCGGGTCGCCGAGCCGGGTGCCGGTGCCGTGCGCCTCCACCAGGTCGACGTCGGTGGCGGCGACGCCGGCCGTCCGCAACGCCTCGGTGATCACGGCCTGCTGGGAGCGGCCGTTCGGCGCGGTGAGGCCGTTGGATGCCCCGTCCTGGTTGACGGCGGACCCCCGGACCACGGCGAGGACCCGGTGGCCGTGGCGGTGTGCGTCGGAGAGCCGCTCGACGAGCAGCATGCCCGCGCCCTCCGCCCAGCCGGTGCCGTCGGCGTCCGCGCCGAACGCCTTGCACCGCCCGTCGGGGGCCAGGCCCCGCTGCCTGCTGAACTCAACGAACGTGCCCGGGGTCGACATCACGGTGACGCCGCCGACCAGCGCCATCGTGCACTCCCCCGCGCGCAGTGCGTGCCCGGCCAGGTGCAGCGCCACCAGCGACGACGAGCAGGCGGTGTCGACGGTCAGCGCCGGGCCGACCAGCCCGAACAGGTAGGCGATCCGGCCGGCGACGACGCTCGCCGCGTTTCCGGTCATCAGGTAGCCGTCGACGCCCTCCGGGGCGCGGGTCATCGTGGTGGCGTAGTCGTTGCCGTTGCCTCCGGCGAACACCCCGACCCGGGTTCCGCGCAGCGACTCCGGGGTGATCCGGGCGTGTTCGAGGGCCTCCCACGCCGTCTCCAGCAGCAGCCGCTGCTGCGGGTCCATGCCCAGCGCCTCCCGGCGGGAGATGCCGAAGAACGCCGGGTCGAACTCGGCCGCTCCGGTCAGGAACCCGCCCTGGTCGGTGTAGGTGGTGCCGGGATGGTCGGGGTCCGGGTGGACCAGGTTGGCGAGGTCCCAGCCCCGGTCGGTGGGGAACGACGAGATGGCGTCGACGCCGTCGAGCACGAGCCGCCAGAGCTGTTCGGGGGTACGCACCCCGCCGGGCATCCGGCAGGCCATCCCGATGATCGCCAACGGTTCGTCCGGGGCCGCGACGGTGGTGGGGGCGTCGCCGTCGGCGGGGCGGGTTCCGGCGGCGGCGAGGTGCCCGGCCAGGGAACGGGCGGTGGGATGGTCGAACACGACAGTGGTGTGCAGGTCCGCCCCGGTTGCGGCGGCGAGGCGGTTGCGGATGGTGACCGCCGTCATCGAGTCGATGCCCAGCTCCCCCAGCGGCCGGTCGGCGGTGACCCGGCCGGTGTCCCGGTGCCTCAGGGCGTCGGCGATCTCCCGACGTACCAGGGGCAGCAGGTCGGCCGGGTCGATCTGCTCGCCTGTGGGTTCGGGCGGCGGGCCGACGTAGCCGCCGAGCACGCCGCGTACCCCCGGGGGGAGGTCGGCGACGCCGAGGGTGGCCGGCGTGAGGGCGGCGACCACGACGGCCGGCAGCCGACCGCCGACCGCGCGCCGCAGCGCGGCGACGGCGGCGTCGGCCGGTGCGGCGTCCACCCCCGCCACCGGCCGGTCGGCCGGGTCGACCCAGGCCACCACGCTGGCCGTACGGCCCTGCGCGGCCAGCGTACGGGCGGTGTGGACCGCGACCGCGTGCCGCTGTCCCGCCGCCGGCAGGTCGGGCGTGCCGAGGACGCCGGCGAGGGGGGTGAGCAGCACGACCGTGTCCGGCCCGCCGGTGAGGTCGAGGGCGTCGATGTCGATGTCGGCGTGCACCAGGGCGGTCACCCCGGGTTCGGTCGTCGCTGCGGGCAACTCGTCCGGGTGCACCCGGCGGACCGTCGCCCCCTCGGCGGTGAGCCAGCCCTTGATCAGGTCGACGCCCGGACCGTCGCCGGTGACCAGCACCGTGCCGTGCGGCGTCCACTCGGGACCGCCGACGGGTACCGGGGTGAGTCGGCGGGCGCGGGCCCCGCCGGGGCGCAGTTCGAGGTGCTCGGTGACCGGGCCGGTGGCGGCGAGGGCGGCCACCAGCAGCCCACCGGTGTACGGGTCCGGATCGGTGGGCAGGTCGAGGGTCCCCCGCCAGGTGTCCGGCCACGCCCAGCCCAGGGCCCGGCCCCGGCCGATGGTCGCGGCGTCCCCGGTGACCTGCCACACCGGGCCGGTGCGGGCGGTGAGCAGCGGGACCGGGTCGGCGGTGAGGGCGAGGACGCCGGTGACCGGGGCGCTACCGGGGCCGTCGGTGACCTCGACCCGGGCACCGTGCCCGGTGAGCAGGTCGGCGAACGGGCGCGCGTCGACGGTGCTGTCGGTGACGATGCGCCAGTCGCCGTCGAGGGCCGGGGCCGGGGGCAGGTCGACGGTGTGCCAGGTTTCCTGGATCAGGTACGGCTCGTCGCCGCGGCGTTCGGATTCCAGCCAGTACCGCTGCCGTTGGAACGGGTACGTCGGCAGATCGACGACGGTGCCGCCGCCGTAGTACGCCCGCCAGTCGACGTCGTGACCCCGCACCCACACCTGCGCCAACCCCGCCACCGCCGACGTGACCTCATCGACACCGGGACGGAGCATCGGAATACCGTCAGCCAGCAGGGACGACAAACCCCCATCCGGGCTGAGTTCCCACCACGACCGGGCACCAGCCGCCTCGACCGCCTCATGAAACCGCACCGGCTCACGCACCTGCCGCACCCAATACCCCGGATCCGCAAGATCGTCGACCTTTCCGGTGACCGTCGACACCACCGGAATCCGCGCCGGACCGAACGACAAACCCTCCACCACCGCCCGGAACTCGTCCACCATCGGCTCCATCAACGGCGAATGGAACGCATGACTCACCGACAACCGACGCTGCCGGACACCCAGCGTGGTAGCCGCCGCCTCCGCCACGCGCAGGGTCTCCTGTTCGGGGCCGGCGATCACCACCGCCGACGGACCATTCACCGCCGCGATGACCACACCGCCAGACAGGAACGGCCCCACCGCATCCGCCGAAGCCCGCAGCGACACCATCGCCCCACCCACCGGCAACCCCGCCATCAGACGAGCACGCGCCGACACCAACGCCACCGCATCCGGCAACGACAACACCCCGGCCACGTGCGCGGCCGCGACCTCCCCGATCGAATGACCGACCAGAACCGCCGGGCGGACACCCCACGACTCCACCAACCGGAACAGCGCCACCTCCACCGCAAACAACGCCCGCTGCGCGATCCCCGTGTCATCCAGACCCACACCAGAGCCGATCGCCTCCCGCACCTCCCCACCCAACAGGCCACACACCTCGTCGAACACCGACGCGAACACCGGAAACACCCGACACAGCCCCGCACCCATCCCCACCCGCTGACCACCCTGACCCCCAAACACCAGACCCAGACCGGAGGCCGGGACGGTCGTCGGGCCGTCGCCGGTGGTCAGTTCCCGGATCTCCGGGGTCAGCGACGCCGAATCCGCGACCAGCGCACCATCGAGCAGAACCGCACGCTCGGCGAACACCGACCGGGTCGACGCCAACGACCACCCCACGTCCGCCGCCGACGGACCGTCCGACCCCGCCACCAGTGGCTGCAACCTCCCCACCAGGTCCCGCACCCCGGCAGCCGACCGGGCCGACACCGGCCACGGCGTCACCCCCACCGGCACCCGCGAACCCGCCACCACCGCATCCGCCTCCGGAGCAGCCACCTCCACCGACGGCGGCTCCTCCACGATCACGTGCGCATTCGTCCCACTGATCCCGAACGACGACACCCCCGCCCGCCGACGACCACCCCCAACCACCGTCCACTCCCGCGACTCCCGCACCACCTCCACGGAACCCGACGACCAGTCCACCAACCCCGACGGCTCGGAAACGTGCAGCGAACCCGGCACCACCCCGGCCCGCATCGCCGACACCACCTTGATCACCCCAGCCACACCCGCCGCATGCTGCGTATGACCCACATTCGACTTCACCGACCCCAACCACAACGGCACCGACCGACCCCGCCCGTACGTCGCCAACAACGCCTGGGCCTCGATCGGATCACCCAACCGGGTACCCGTCCCGTGCCCCTCCACCACCTGCACGTCCTCAGCCGACACACCCGCCACCGCCAACGCCCGACGGATCACCCGCTCCTGCGCCGGACCACTCGGCGCCGTCAGACCATTCGACGCACCATCCGAATTCACCGCACTACCCCGCACCACCGCCAACACCCGACGACCACGACGACGCGCATCCGACAGGCGCTCGACCAGGAGCATGCCGGCGCCCTCGCCCCAGCCGACGCCGTCCGCGTCGGCGGAGAACGCCTTGCACCGGCCGTCCGGGGCGATCCCCCGCTGCCGGCTGAACTCGACGAACGTGCCCGGGGTGGACATGACCATCACCCCACCGGCCAGGGCGAGGTCACTCTCCCCGGCGAGCAGGGAACGGACGGCCAGGTGCAGGGCGACAAGCGACGACGAGCAGGCCGTGTCGATGGTGACCGCGGGGCCGGTGAGCCCGAGCTGGTAGGCGACACGTCCGGAGGCGACACTCGCGGTGTTGCCGGTGAGCAGGTGACCCTGCACCTCGGGTGGGGCCTCGTGCAGACGGGGACCGTAGTCCTGGTCGGTGGCCCCGACGAACACGCCGGTCGGGGTGCCGCGCAGCGTCGTCGGGTCGATGCCGGCCCGTTCCACCGCCTCCCAGGACAGTTCGAGCAGCAGCCGTTGCTGCGGGTCCATGCCCAGCGCCTCGCGGGGCGAGATGCCGAAGAACTCGGCGTCGAAGTCGCCCGCGTCGTGCAGGAAACCACCGGTGCGGGTGTACGTGGTGCCGGGGTGGTCCGGGTCGGGGTGGTAGAGCCGGTCGACGTCCCAGCCCCGGTCGGTGGGCAGCGGGGACGTCACGTCCACCCCGTCGGCGACCACCCGCCACAGGTCCTCCGGGCTGCGTACGCCGCCGGGGAACCGGCAGGCCATGCCCACGATGGCGATGGGCTCGGTGGCGCGTTCCTCCCATTCGCGCAGCCGGCCGCGCGCCTCGCGGGCGTCGGCGATGGCCCGTCGGAGGTACTCGCGCAGTTTGTCCTCGTCCGCCACGTCAGTCCACTCCCAGTCAGGCAGGGTCGGGGGTCAGTTCTGTTCGTCGACGAGCGCGAACAGTTCGTCGTCGGTCGCGGTGTCCAGGTCCACGTCGGGGACGGCCGCCGGGGCGGGCCCGCACATCGCCAGCAGGTCCCGCAGCCGGTCGGCGACGGCACCGGTGGGTCGGTCGGTGAGTTGACGCATCGCCTGTTCCAGCCGGTCCAGCTCGGCCAGGACGCCTGTGGGGCCGCCGTCGGGGCCGGGTGGGGCGTCCAGGGTCAACTGGCCGCGCAGGTGGGCGACGAGTTCGGTCAGGGTGGGGTGGTCGAAGACCACTCCGGCGGCCAGGCGCAGCCCGGTGGCGGTGCCGAGCCGGTTGCGCAGTTCGAGTGCGGTGAGCGAGTCGAACCCGAGGTCACGGAAGGCCCGGTCGGGGTCGACGACGCCGTCGCCGCCGTGTCCGAGCACCGCGGTCACCTGGGCGCGGACCAGGTCGGTCAGGGCTGTCGTCCGGTCCGCCTCGCTGAGCGGGGCGAGCCGGTCGGCGAGGGTGCCGGCCGTCGTCCGGGTGGTGGCGGCCTGCCGGCGGGAGGTCCGGGTGACCAGGCCGCGGAGCAGGGCGGGCAACGCGTCGCCCTGGGCGCGCAGCGCGGGCAGGCCGAGTTTGGTGGGCGCGACCACGGGCAGGCCGGCGGCCAGGCTGTCGTCGAGCAGGCTCATCCCCTCCCCGGCCTCCAGGGGGCGCAGCCCCTCGCGGGCCATCCGGGCCAGGTCCGTCTCCGACAGGTGCCCGGTCATGCCGCTGGCCTGCGCCCACAGTCCCCAGGCCAGGGAGACGGCGGGCAGCCCGGCGGCGCGGCGCAGGGCGGCGAGGCCGTCGAGGAAACCGTTGGCGGCGGCGTAGTTGGCCTGCCCCGGGGTGCCCAGCAGGCCGGCGAACGAGGAGAACAGCACGAACGCGGACAGGTCCCGGTGCACGGTCAGCTCGTGCAGGTGCCAGGCGGCGTCCACCTTGGCCGCCAGGACGGTGTCGAACTGGGCCGTGGTCAGGGCGGTGAACAGCCCGTCGTCGAGCACCCCGGCGGTGTGGAACACGGCGGTCAGCGGGTGCGCGGCGGGGATGTCGGCGAGCAGCGCGGCGAGCGCGTCGCGGTCGGCGACGTCGCAGGCGACCACCCGGGCCCGCGCGCCGAGGTCGGCCAGGTCGGCGACCAGGCCGGCCGCGCCGGGGGCGTCCGGTCCGCGCCGGCTGACCAGCAGCAGTTCGCGTACGCCGTGGGTGGCGGCCAGGTGCCTGGCGGTGAGCCCGCCGAGGGTGCCGGTGGCCCCGGTCACCAGGACGGTGCCCGCCGGGTCCAGCGGCCTCGGCACGGTGAGTACGACCTTGCCGGTGGTGCGGGCCTGTTGCAGGGCCCGGAACGCCTCCCGGGCGCGGCGCACGTCCCAGGTGGTGACGGGCAGTGGGGCGAGCACTCCGGCGGCGAAGAGGTCGAGCACCTCGGCGAGGATCACGCGGAGCCGCTCCGGTTCGGCCCCGTCGGAGTCGGGCGCGGTGACCGCCAGGGCCGTGAGGTCGTACGGCCGGTAGTCGACGGTGGGGTGGGCGGCATGCACCTCGGCGTGGTCCCGGATGTCGGTCTTGCCCATCTCCAGGAACCGTCCCCCGTCGGCGAGCAGGCCGAGTGAGGCGTCGACGAAGTCGTCGGCAAGCGAGTTGAGCACCACGTCCATCCCGCGTCCGCCGGTGGTGGCGCGGAACGTCGTCGCGAAGTCGAGGGTGCGGGAGTTGGCGATGTGGTCGTCGTCGAGACCGAGCGCGCGCAGGGTGTCCCACTTGCCGGGGCTGGCGGTGCCGAACACCTCGGCCCCGAGGTGGCGGGCGAGCTGCACGGCGGCGATGCCGACCCCGCCGGCGGCAGCGTGGACGAGCACCCGGTCGCCGGGGCGGACCCGGCCGAGGTCCACCAGACCGTAGTAGGCGGTCAGGAACACCACGGGCACGGTGGCCGCGCGGGCGTACGACCAGTCGTCGGGCATCCGGGCCAGCAGCCGCCGGTCGGCGACGGCGACCGGGGCGAACGCGCCGTCGAAGTAGCCGAACACCCGGTCGCCGGGGGTGAGGTCGGTGACGGCGGACCCGACGGCGAGGACCTCGCCCGCGCCCTCGGCGCCCATCAGGGCGTGCTGCTGCGGGACCAGCCCGAGAGCGATGAGGACGTCGCGGAAGTTGAGCCCACCGGCCCGGACGGCGATCCGGACCTCGGTGGGGCCGAGCGGCTGCCACACCTGCGGGCAGGGTTCGAAGGCCAGGCTGTCCAGGGTGCCGGGGCGGGTGACGACCATCCGGTGTGCCCCGTCGGTGGGCAGTGGCACCAGGTCGGGCCCGGCGGCGGCGAGCCGGGGCACGCACGCCGTCGCGGCCCGGACCGCCACCTGCGGTTCCCCGCTGGCCAGCACCGGGCCGAGCAGGTCGTCGAGCACCGCGGTGGCGTCGACGTCGAGCAGGACGAGCTGGTCGGGGTTCTCGGTCTGGGCGGTGCGCAGCAGACCCCAGACGGCGGCGGCGGGCAGGTCGGTGCCGGCGGGACCGGCGCCGGTGGTGACCACGACCAGGCGCGCGGCGTCCGGGTGTTCGGCGGCGAGCCAGGTCCGGACGTCGTCGCGGACCTGCCGCAGGGTGGCCCGGATGTCGGCGGGGACGTCCCCGGTGACGGCCGGGCGGACCACGAGCACCTCGGTGCCGGCCGGGACGGGCGCGGCGGCGGGCAGGTCCAGCGGCGTCCACTCCACCCGGTAGAGGGCGTCGCGGGACGGTACGGGTGCGGCGGCCGGCCGCAGCACGACCGCGTCGAGCACGGCGACGACGGTGCCGCCGGGATCGGCGGCGACGACCCGCGCGGTGCCGTCCGCCGGGTCACCGGTCGACAGGTGTACGCGCAGCGCGGTCGCCCCGGTGGCGGTCACCCGCACGCCGGACAGGCTGAACGGCAGGCCCGCCGGCCGGTCGCCGACCACCCCCGGCAGCATCGGGTGCAGCGCCGCGTCGAGCAGCGCCGGGTGGACGAGGAACCGGTCGGCGTCGGCGGTGGGGAGCGCCACCTCGGCGTAGACGTCACCGTCGGGTCCGGTCCACGCGGCACGCAGGCCACGGAAGGTCGGGCCGTAGTCGTAGCCGTGTGCGGCGAGCCTGTCGTACGCACCGTCCAGGTCGACCTGGTGCGTGCCGGCCGGCGGCCACACCAGCGGGAACGGCGGGGTGCCCGGGGTGGCGGGCGCGAGGCTGCCGGTGGCGTGCAGGGTCCACGGGTCGTCCTCGGCGGCCCGGCCGTGCACGGTGACCTGCCGGACGCCGTCGGCCTCCGGCGCGCCGACCCGGACCTGCACCCGCACCGACGCCCGGTCGGGCAGCGCGAGCGGGGCCACCAGGGTCAGTTCGCGCAGTTCGTCGCAGCCGACCTCGTCACCGGCGCGCAGCGCCAACTCCACCAGCGCGGTGCCGGGCACCAGGACCGTGCCGGAGAAGACGTGGTCGGCCAGCCAGGGCTGGTTGCGGCGGGACACGCTACCGGTGAGCAGGACCGTACCGTCGGGGAGGGCGGTCACCGCGCCGAGGAGTGGGTGCGCGGCCGGGTCGAGGCCGGCACCGGAGACCTCGCCACGGGGTCGCCTGGTCAGCCAGTACCTGTCGCGTTGGAACGGGTAGGTGGGCAGGTCCACGCCCCCGGCCCCGGGGAACAGCGCGGTGAGGTCCACCGGCACCCCCCAGGTGTAGACGGTGGCGACGGCGGTGAGGAACTGGTCGAGGCCACCCCGGTCGCGGCGCAGCGAGCCGGCGACGCGGGCGTCCGGCGCCGTCTCGGTGAGCCCGACGGCGAGCACGGGATGCGGGCTGATCTCGACGAACACGCCGTGCCCGTGGCCGGTCAGTTCGGTGACGGCGTCGTGGAACAGCACGGTGTGCCGCAGGTTGCGGTACCAGTAGTCGGCGTCCACCGGTTCGGCCAGGGGCCGGCCGGTGACGGTGGAGTACAGCGGCACCAGGGGCGGCTGCGGTGCGACGTCGGCGAGGAGCGCGGTGAGCGACGCGGCGAGGGGTTCGATGTGCGCGGAGTGGGAGGCGTAGTCCACGTTGACCATGCGGGAGCGGACGCCCTCGGCGGCGAAGCGGGCGTGCAGGTCGGCGAGCGCGTCGGCGTCGCCGGAGACCACTGTGGAGCGCGGCCCGTTGAGCGCGGCGATGGACAACCGCCCGTCGTGGCCGGCGAGCCGGTCGGCGACGTCCTCGGCCGGCAGGGCGACGGAGAGCATCCCGCCGCCGCCGGCGATGTCCCGCAGGGCCCGGCTGCGCAGCGCCACCACCCGGGCGCCGTCGTCGAGGGTGAGCGCCCCGGCGACGACGGCGGCGGCGATCTCGCCCTGCGAGTGTCCGACGACCGCGTCGGGTTCCACCCCCAGCGAGCGCCACAGCGCGGCCAGCGACACCATCACCGCCCACAGCGCGGGCTGCACCACGTCGACCCGGTCGAGGGCCAGGTCCGGGTCGGTGACGTCGAAGTCGACGTACGGGGCCAGGGCGGTGGCGCAGGCCCGCATCGACGCGGCGAAGACCGGCGACTGGGCCATCAGCGGTGCGGCCATCCCCGTCCACTGGCCGCCCTGGCCGGGGAAGACGAACACCACGCCGCCGTGGTCCCCGGCGGTGCCGACCACCAGGGCGGGATCGGCGTCGCCGCCCGGTCCGGGCTGCGGTTCGTGGCCGGCGAGGGCGCGCAGGGCGGTGGTGTGATCGGCCAGCACGACCGCACGTTCGGGCAGGTCGGCGCGGGTGGCCGCGAGCGACCAGCCCAGGTCGGCGTCGGGGGCGTCGCCGTCGAGGAGGTCGGCGAGCTGGTCGGCGCGGGCCCGCAGCCCGGCGGGGGTGACGGCGGAGAGCACCAGCGGCACCACGGCCGGGACGGTGGCGGGGGCGGTTCCGGTGGGCGTCGGCTCCGGCGGGGCGGCCTCGATGACGACGTGCGCGTTGGTGCCGCTGATCCCGAACGAGGAGACGGCGGCGCGGCGTACCCGGCCGGTGTCGGGCCAGTCCCGGGGCTCGGTGAGCAGTCGCACCGCGCCCGCGGACCAGTCCACGAACGGTGACGGCGCGGAGACGTGCAGGGTCGCCGGCAGTGTGCCGTGCCGCATCGCCTCGATCATCTTGATGATGCCGCCGACGCCGGCGGCGGCCTGGGTGTGCCCGACGTTGGATTTCAGCGATCCGAGGTAGAGCGGTTCGACGCGGTCGTGGCCGTAGGTGGCGAGGACGGCCTCCGCCTCGATCGGGTCGCCGAGGCGGGTGCCGGTGCCGTGCGCCTCCACCGCGTCGACGTCGGCGGGGGTCAGACCGGCGTCGGCGAGCGCCGCCCGGATCACCGCCCGCTGGGAGCGGCCGTTGGGGGCGGTCAGCCCGTTGGACGCGCCGTCAGAGTTGACGGCGGTCCCGCGCAGCACGGCCAGCACCGGGTGCCCGTGCCGGCGGGCGTCGGAGAGCCGTTCCAGCAGCAGCACGCCCACGCCCTCGCCCCAGCCGGTGCCGTCGGCGTCCGCCGAGAAGGACTTGCAGCGTCCGTCCGGCGACAGGCCCCGCTGCCTGCTGAACTCGACGAACGTGCCGGGCGTCGACATGACGGTGACCCCGCCGGCGAGGGCCAGCGAGCACTCACCGGCGCGCAGCGCCCGGACGGCCAGGTGGGTGGCGACCAGCGACGACGAGCACGCCGTGTCGACGGTGACGGCGGGCCCGGTGAGCCCGAGCACGTACGCCAGCCGGCCGCTGAGCACGCTGCCGGTGTTGCCGGTGAGCAGGATGCCCTCCAGGTCGCCGGGCATCGCGTCGACCGGCGGCGCGTAGTCGTGGTACATCTGCCCGGCGAACACGCCGGTGGTGCTGCCGCGCAGCGAGTACGGGTCGAGGCGGGCGCGTTCCACCGCCTCCCACGCCGTCTCCAGCAGCAGCCGCTGCTGGGGGTCCATCGCCAGCGCCTCGCGGGGCGAGATGCCGAAGAACGCCGGGTCGAACTCGTCCGCCCGGTGCAGGAAGCCGCCCTCACGGACGTAGCTGTGCCCGGGGCGCCCCGGGTCGGGGTCGTAGAGGTCCTCCGGCCAGTCACGGTTGACCGGGAACTCGGAGATGGCGTCCCGGCCCTCCGCCACCAGCCGCCACAGGTCCTGCGGGGAGTCGACCCCGCCCGGATAGCGGCAGGCCATGCCGATGACGGCGATCGGGTCGTGGGCGTCGGTGACGGTGCCGGTCGCCGGGCCGTCCGGGTCGGTCTCGCCGGTCAGCTCCCGCAGGTGGTCGGCGAGCGCCGCGACCGTGGGATGGTCGAACACCACAGTCGCCGACAGCGCCAGCCCGGTGACCGAGGCGAGCCGGTTGCGCAGCTCGACGGAGGTGAGTGAGTCGACACCGAGGTCGGTGAGCGCGGCCTGCACGCCGACCCGTGTCCGGTCGGTGTGGCCGAGGACGGCCGCCACCTCGGTGCGGACCACCTCCACCAGGTCGCGGTGCGACCGGCCGTCGGTGGCCGGGCGGGGGTGGGCGGCCCGGGGACGGACCAGGCCGCGCCACACGGCGGGCAGGGCGGCCGGATCGTTCGCCGTGGCCAGCCCGGCGGTGTCCAGCAGCATCGGGACCAGCAGCGGGCCGGGCAACCCGAGGGCCCGGTCGAACAGGGCCAGGCCGTCGTCGTGCCGCAGCGGGGCCACCCCGTTGCGGGCCATCCGGGCCAGGTCGGCCGTGCCGAGCGTCTCGGCCATGCCACCCTCGGCGGCCCACAGCCCCCAGGCCAGCGAGGTGGCGGGCAGGCCGGCGGCGTGCCGGTGGGCGGCGAGCGCGTCGAGGAAGGCGTTGCCGGCGGCGTAGCCGGCCTGACCGGCCGCGCCGATCTGCTGGGAGATCGACGAGTACAGCACGAACGCGGCCAGGTCGAGGTCGACGGTGAGCCGGTGCAGGTGCCACGCCGCGTCCACCTTGGGGCGTAGCACGGCGTGCAGCGCCCGGGGGGTGAGGGTGGCGACGAGGCCGTCGTCGAGCACACCGGCGGCGTGCACCACGGCGGTGAGCGGCAGGTCGGCGGGGATCAGGGAGAACGCGGCGGTGAGCTGCTCCGGGTCGGCCGCGTCGCAGGCGGCCAGGGTCACCACCGCGCCGTACGCCCGCAGTTCGGCGGCGAGTTCGGCGGCGCCGGGAGCGTCCGCGCCCCGGCGGCTGAGCAGCAGCAGCCCCCGTACGCCCAGGTCGCGTACCAGGTGGCGGGCGAGTCCGGTGCCGAGCGCGCCGCTGGCGCCGGTAATCAGGACGGTGCCGTCGCCGAGGTCGACCGGGGCGCTCGGGGTGTGGTCGTCGCGGCGCAACCGGGGCACGGTCAGCGCGCCCCCGGCCAGGCGTACCTCCGGTTCGTCGAGGGCGGCCACCCGCGCCAGGTCCGCCGCGTCGACCTCGGTGTCGTGGTGCAGGAGGACGAACCGGCCCGGGTGTTCGGTGCGGGCGCTGCGGACGAGCCCGGCGGCGACGGCCAGGGCCGGTGCGTCGTCGGCGACGGTGAAGACCACGGTGGGCCCGTCGTCGGTGGCGAGCGCGGCGTGGATCTCGTCGAGGACGTCCTCGGCGACGGCGTGTGCGGCGGCGGCCTGGTCCGTGCCCCGGGCGGCCAGCGCCACGGCGGTGACCGGGCGGGGCGTGCCGGTGGGGGCGGACGCCGGCACCCAGCCCCGGGTCAGCACCTCGCCGCGCCGTGCCACGCCCACCGGCCGCCAGACCAGGGAGGCGACCTCGGCGACCAGCGTGCCGCCGTCGTCCACCGCCGTCATCGACAGCGTCTCCGGCCCCGTCCAGGTGTACGCCACCCGCAGCCGGCGGACGCCTGTGGCGTGCACCTGGACGCCGGACCAGGCGAACGGCAGCGCGGCCGGACGGGCGTCGTCGGCCACGCCGGGCAGCGCCGGGTGCAGCGCGCCGTCGAGAAGGGCGGGATGCAGCAGGTACGGCTCCACCGGCTCACCCGCGTCGAGGACGACCTCGGCGAACAGACCGTCCCGGGTACGCCAGAGGCGGCGGAGTCCCTGGAACGCCGGGCCGTAGTGGTAGCCGTGCCCGGCAACCGATTCGTAGACGCCGGTCAGGTCCAACTCCTGCGCGTCGGCCGGCAGCCGGGGGGCGGCCGACGCCGGCCGGTCGGGTGTCAGGGTGCCGACGGCGTGCCGGGTCCAGTCGGTCGAGTCGGCGGCGCGGGCGTACACGGTGACGGTGCGGTGACCGTCGTCGGTCGGCGGCCCGACGGCCACCTGGAGGGTGACGGCGGTGGGGCCGACCGGGAGGGGGGTGAGCAGCGTGAGGTCCTCGACGCGGGGGCAGCCGCATTCGACGCCGGCGCGCAGCGCGGCCTCAAGGAACGCGGTGCCCGGTAGCAGCGTCCGCCCGTCGACGACGTGGTCGGCGAGCCAGCGGTGGCTGCGGGTGGAGATGCGACCGGTCAGCAGCACTCCCGCGTCGTCGGCGAGGTCGACCGAGGTGGACAGCAGAGCGTGCCTGGTGCCGGTGGTCCCGACAGCCGGCTGGTTGTCGAGCCAGTACCGCTGCCGTTGGAACGGATACGTCGGCAGATCGACGACCTTCCCCCCGCCGTAGTACGCCCGCCAGTCGACGTCGTGCCCCCGCACCCACACCTGCGCCAACCCCGCCACCGCCGACGTGACCTCATCGACACCGGGACGGAGCATCGGAACACCGTCAGCCAGCAGAGACGACAAACCACCGTCCGCACTCAACTCCCACCACGAGCGGGCACCAGCCGCCTCGACCGCCTCATGAAACCGCACCGGCTGACGCACCTGCCGCACCCAGTAATCCGGATCCGCAAGACCACCGATCTTCCCGGTGACCGTCGACACCACCGGAATCCGCGCCGGACCGAACGACAAGCCCTGCACCACCGTGCGGAACTCGTCCACCATCGGCTCCATCAACGGCGAATGAAACGCATGACTCACCGACAACCGACGCTGCCTGACACCCAACCCGGTCGCCGCCACCTCCGCCACGCGCAGCGTCTCCTGCTCCGGACCGGCAATCACCACCGCCAACGGACCATTCACCGCCGCCACAACCACACCACCAGACAGAAACGGCCCCACCGCATCCGCCGAAGCCCGCAGCGACACCATCGCCCCACCCACCGGCAACCCCGCCATCAAACGAGCACGCGCCGACACCAACACCACCGCATCCGGCAACGACAACACCCCCGCCACATGCGCCGCCGCGACCTCCCCGACCGAATGACCCACCAGAACCGCAGGCCGCACACCCCACGACTCCACCAACCGAAACAGCGCCACCTCCACCGCAAACAACGCCCGCTGCGCGATCCCCGTGTCATCCAGACCCACACCAGAGCCGATCGCCTCCCGCACCTCCCCACCCAACAGGCCACACACCTCGTCGAACACCGACGCGAACACCGGAAACGCTTGGTACAGCCCCAAACCCATCCCCACCCGCTGACCACCCTGACCCCCAAACACCAGACCCAACCCCGCAGAAACGACACCAGACGACCCGGCACCAACCGACGACCCCGCGACCGGACCCACTGCCGAAGCAGCGACCGCACCGGACACCAGAACCCGAACCCCGGGAGCAAGCGACGCCGAATCCGCGACAGTCTCACCGTCGAGCACCACCGCCCGCTCGCCGAACACCGACCGCGTCGACGCCAACGACCACCCCACATCCACCGCCGACACCCCGGTGCCCTGCTCACCGGCAGCCCCCGTACCGATGTCCGCTCCGCCACCCGCCACCATCGGCCGCAACCGGTCCACCAGTTCCCGCACCCCGGCAACCGACCGCGCCGACACCGGCCACGGCGTCACCCGCACCACCCCGGCAGGCCGCCCCGCGCCACCGCCGACCGGCGTATCCGCCGCCGACGCCCGGCCCGACCACGCGGGCGAATCGCCTACGGCCGGCACCTCCGGTTCAGCCGGTGGTTCCTCGACGATCACGTGTGCGTTGGTGCCGCTGATCCCGAACGACGACACCCCCGCCCGCCGACGACCACCCTCGGCCACCGCCCACTCCCGGGACTCCCGCGCCACCTCCACGGAACCCGACGACCAGTCCACGAACCCCGACGGCTCACCCACGTGCAACGACCCCGGAACGGTGCCGTGCCGCATCGCCAACACCATCTTGATCACCCCGGCGACACCCGCCGCGTGCTGCGTGTGGCCGATGTTCGACTTCACCGACCCCAGCCACAGCGGCTCCGACCGACCCCGCCCGTACGTCGCCAACAGGGCTTCCGCCTCGATCGGATCACCCAACCGGGTACCCGTCCCGTGGCCCTCCACCACCTGCACGTCGGACACCGACACACCCGCCACCGCCAACGCCCGACGGATCACCCGCTCCTGGGAGGGGCCACTCGGCGCGGTCAGCCCGTTCGACGCACCGTCGGAATTCACCGCACTACCCCGCACCACCGCCAACACCCGACGACCACGACGACGCGCATCCGACAGGCGTTCCAGCACCAGCATCCCCGCGCCCTCGGCCCACCCGGTGCCGTCGGCGTCGGCCGAGTACGCCTTGCACCGGCCGTCGGGTGACAGCCCACCCTGCCGGCTGAACTCGACGAACATGCCAGGCGTGGACATCACGGTGACGCCCCCGGCCAACGCCAGCGAACACTCGCCGTTGCGCAGCGCCGACGCCGCGAGATGCACGGCGACCAGTGACGACGAGCACGCCGTGTCGACGGTCAGCGCCGGCCCGGTGAGCCCGAGGGTGTACGCGATACGGCCGGAGGCGACGCTGGGGCTGACGCCGGTGAGCAGGTAACCCTCGGCGTCGGGACGGGCCTCGTGCATGCGGGGGCCGTAGTCGCCCCCGGTCGCGCCGGCGAAGACACCGACCCGGCTGTTCCGTAGGGAGGTGGGGGCGATTCCCGCGCGTTCCAGCGCCTCCCAGGAGACCTCCAGCAGCAGCCGTTGCTGCGGGTCCATGCCCAGCGCCTCGCGGGGCGAGATGCCGAAGAGCCCGGCGTCGAAGCCGGCGGCGTCGGCGAGGAACCCGCCCGAGCCGGTGCCGAGCCGGCCGGAGTCACGTAGCGCCGTCAGGTCCCAGCCCCGGTCGTCGGGGAACTCCCCGATGACGTCGGTGCCGTCGACGAGCAGCGTCCACAGGTCCTCAGGTGACGCCACCCCGCCGGGGAAGCGGCAGGCCATGCCGACGATGGCGACGGGTTCGTCCACCATCATCGCCGTGTCGTCGTCGGTTTCGTCGTCCGCGACCGGGTCGCCGTCGGCCAGCAGCACGGTGAGCCGTTCGGCGAGCGCGGCGGGGGTGGGATGGTCGAACAGCAGCCCGCTGGGGAGGACCAGGCCGGTGGCGGCGGCGAGTTCGTCGCGCAGCTCGACCGCCAGCAGCGAGGTGAAGCCCAGGTCGTGAAAGGTGGTGGTGGGTGCGATGACGGCGGGGGCGCGTCCGCCGAGCACCCGTCGGACGAGGACGTCGATCTCGGCGGTGAGGTCGCGGTCGGCGGTCGGCCGGTCGGTACGGGTGGGTTCCGGTCGTACGCCGACCCAGTGCCGGGTGCGTTGGAACGGGTAGGTGGGCAGGTCGACGACCCGGCCCGCGCCGCCGAGCAGGCTGCGCCAGTCCACCCGGTGACCACGGGTCCACACCGTTGCGGCGGCGGTGACGAGGCTGGTGGCCTCGTCGTGGTCGACGCGCAGGGTGGGGACGCCGCTGTCGATCAGGGTGGACAGCGAGCCGTCCGGCCCGAGTTCCAGCCAGGTGCCGACGTGGTACGCGGTGTCGGCCCCGGTGACGGCGGCGTGGAAGAGCACCGGTTCACGCACCTGGCGTACCCAGTGTTCGGGGTCGGTCAGGTCGGCGGGCGCACCGGTCACGGTGGAGACCACGGGCAGGGTGGCCGGCCGGAACGTCACCGTCGACAGGACCCGGCGGAACCTGTCGCACATCGGGTCCATCAGGGGCGAGTGGAAGGCGTGGCTGACCCGTAGGTGCCGTACCCGGGCCCCTGTCGTCTCCGCGATCTCCCCGGTGACCTCGCGCAGCGGCCCGGCGGGTCCGGCGAGCACCGTCGCGTCGGGGCCGTTGACGGCCGCGACGACCACGCCGTCGCGCAGGAACGGGCGTACGACGGAGTCGGCGGCGCGGACGTGCGCCATGGCCCCGCCGGCGGGCAGCGCCTGCATCAGTTCGCCGCGTGCGGACACCAGCCGCACCGCGTCCGGCAGGTCGAGCACCCCGGCGACGTGCGCGGCGGCGATCTCGCCGATCGAGTGGCCGACGAGCACGTCGGGGCGGACGCCCAACGACTCCAGCAGCCGGAACAGCGCCACCTCGACGGCGAACAGGGCGGGTTGGGTGGTGCCTGTGGCGTCGAGCCCGTCGCCGGTGCTGATCGCCGTGCGCAGGTCCACCCGGGCCAGGGCGCACACCTCGTCGAACGCGGTGGCGAAGACCGGGTGGGCCGCGTGCAGACGCAGACCCATGCCGACCCGTTGGGCACCCTGGCCGGCGAACACGAACCCCAGGGCGGTGTCGCCCGCCTGACCGGTGACCACCCGGTCGCCGACCACGACGGCCCGGTGGGGCAGCTCCGCCCGGGTGGTGGCCAGGGACCAGGCCACCGCCGCCGGGTCGGCGTCGCCCTCCCGCAGGCGCGTCACGGCGGCGTCGCGGGCCGCGTCGGACTTCGCGGACACCGGCCAGGCCACGACCGGCACGGCCGGCGGCACCGGGGTGGCCGGCGGCGCGTCGGTGGGGGCCTCGCCGAGGACCACGTGGCAGTTCGTCCCGCCCATGCCGAACGAACTGACCCCCGCCACCAGGGGCCGGTCCGGGCGCGGCCAGGGCGTCGGGTCGGCGACCACCGTCAGGCCGAGCCGGGGCAGGTCGATGTCGGGGTTCGGGGTGGTGAAGTGCAGGCTCGGGGGAAGTTGGCGGTGCCGTACGGCCAGCGCCGTCTTGATCAGTCCGGCGATGCCTGCGGCACCCTCCAGGTGGCCGATGTTGGTCTTGACCGAGCCGACCGCGAGCGGCGCGGCCGGGTCGCCGAGCGCCCGGCCCAGCGCGGCGGCCTCGATCGGGTCACCGACCCGGGTGCCCGTGCCGTGCAGTTCGACGTACTGGACGTCGGCGGCGGTGGTGCCCGCCCGGCGGTGGGCGGCGCGCAGCGTCGCCTCCTGGGCGGCCGGGTCCGGGGTGGTGGGGGTGCCGCCCGCGCCGGCGGAGACCGCGCTGCCCCGGATCACGCAGTAGATCCGGTCGCCGTCGGCCAGCGCCCGGTCGAGCGGTTTGAGCAGGACCGCTCCGCCGCCCTCGCCCCGGACGTAGCCGTTGGCGCGAGCGTCGAAGGTGTGGCAGCGACCGTCGGGGGACAACCCGCCCCAGTCGTCGGAGATGTGGCTGCTCTCCAGCAGCAGGGCCAGGCTCACCCCGGCGGCGAGCGCGGTCGTCGACTCGCCGCTGCGCAGGCTGGCGCAGGCCAGGTGGACGGCCACCAGCGAGGACGACTGGCCGGTGTCGACCGTGACGCTCGGCCCGTTGGCGCGCAGGAAGTACGACAGCCGGTTGGCGATCATGCTGCGGTGCAGGCCGGTCATCGCGTGGCCGGAGCGCAGTGCGGTGCGCTGGCGGTGCGCCACCTGGGCGTAGTCGTCCCAGGTGGTGCCGACGAACACGCCGAACGGGGTGCCGGCCACGGCGTCGGCGGGCACCCGGCCGTCCTCCAGTGCCTCCCACCCGAGTTCGAGCAGGAGGCGTTGCCTCGGGTCGAGCAGTGCGGCCTCGCGGGCGCCGATGTCGAAGAAGGGCGCGTCGAAGGTGTCGACCTCGATCAGGAAGGCGCCCCAGCGGGCGGCTCCGGTGGCGGCGGGCCAGCGGTCCCGGACGTCCCGGACGGCGCTGCGGCCCGCCACGAGCAATTCCCAGAATCGGGTCGGGTCCGGTGCTTCGGGAAAACGGCACGCGATGCCGGTGATCGCGATGTCCGCCGTGGAATCAGCCGACTCGTATCCATGCAGGACAGCCACGAATTTCCCCCGGTTTCGACGTGGTGGGCGCAGTGACGCGAAGCGCGTGGGAATTGCAGATGATCGAGACAGCCACTTCGATCCGCTCCGCCAACGACCCGTCCAGAGTCGATCAGTGATCGATGAGCTTCAACCCCTAGATTTCCCCTAGAATCGTCAACTCCCCGTTTAATCGATGTTTGTCGACTACGCATTCTGCTCGCTTTTCGGTCACCGTGCCGGAGTGGACCCGGCCGGCCCACCGCTGCGGCCACGACGTGCACCGGTGGGTGACCACTGGCGGATCGCCCACTGGGCGACGTCGGCCAGGCCGGCCGGCGACGCCTGTCGACAGCGTCGCCGTAGTGGCCTTTCCGGTCGGCAGGACACCGGACCACGGCAGTGCCGCAAACCGCACCGGCGCACCGGCGGGGCGACCGACGCCACTTCGGCGACGATCACCCGGCCACGGTACGCGCGCTGATCAGAACCGGACTCGTATTGTTTCGTCAATCGCCCGGCAGCGGCGCACGCCACGGATCCCCGCGACGTGCAATTACCACGTGGGGAAAATGCTCGGAAGTAGATCAGCGGCTATCGGCAATGGGGGCGGCGGCGGAAACACGACTGTTCCCCGGCGGAAACAATTAACCGCCCGGGTGTCGACGCTCCGGCACCGGGCGAACAATCGGAGAGGAAAAACACGCCGCCGGCCGTAGACTCGGCGGACGACCGTCGCGGGGGCGGGGCACCCGGCCGGCGCAGCGAGCCGATGGTGCCGGGCCATCCGCGCATCCGGACGGGACCTGCCCTTACGGGGCCACCGCCCCGGCAAGCAGAAGGGGCCGGCTCCGGGCAGAGGAGCGCCGGGTCGGGGCGGACCGGTCGACCGAAGAGACTCCGGGTCAGGAACCCACGCGCGGGAAACCTCCGGCACGGCACGCGCCAGCGGCCAGCGGCCAGCGGCCAGCGGCCAGCGGCCAGCGGCCAGCGGCCAGCGGCCAGCGGCCAGCGGCCAGCGAATCTATCGGCAGGCCATGGGCGGACCGCCGCGCCACGCCGATCGCCGGAGCCGGGGAACGGGGCCCGGCCGGGCACGCCTGTCGACCGACGCGCGGTGGTGCTGCGGCCTCCACCACCGGCTGCCCCTCGCACCGGGGGCCGGTGGCGGAGGCCGCAGTCGGCCCGGGCGTCGGTCCCGTGCCGGCACGGGGGTCGCGTCCGTCATGGACGGTCGACCCCGGTCACGGGACGGCCCGGGGCCACCCGCCCGATCCGCTGCCGCGCCCATCCCGCGCAGCAGATCGGGCGGGTTCGGGCCCGCGTCCAGGCAGCCGGACGGGCGACGCCCCGCGGCGGCTACCAATCGGTGCCGGCCCGGGACGCGGCGTTCCGGGCCGGCGGTCAGGACGCGGCGTGCTCCGCCGTAGCTCAGTAGGCGACGGCGAAGTGCGTGCGCGGGTGTGCGCCCTGCTCGGCCTCGTCCAGGACCGCGATGGCGAAGTCGCGGTAGGAGATGCGGCTGGCACCGTCGGCGTCGGCCAGCATGCCGGTGTCGCCCGCGCGGTACGTTCCGGTCCGCTCGCCCTCCGGGTCGAACTCCATCGCCGGCACCACCACCGACCACTCGACCGTCGCCGGTGCCTCCCGCAGCACGTCCAGCGCCGCCGCGTGGGCCTTGGCGAAGCCCTGGAACTGCGCCGGGAAGCCGGGGGTGTCCATGACCCGGACGCCGGGCGCGGCGTCGAGGTAGGCCGACAGGCCGATGGCGACGAGGCGGCCCCCGCCGGTCTCGGCGACGGCGTCGACGAGTGCGCCCGCGGCGGCGGTAAAGAACGTCGCCATGTCGTCCCCGGCGGCGGGGGCGACCGCGTTCACCACCGCGCCCGCGCCCTTGACCAGGGCGGCGACCTGCGACTGGTCGGTGACGTCGCCGGCGACCACCTCGACGCCGGAGCCGGAGAGGTCGGCGTACCGGGCGGTGTCCCGGACGACCGCGACGACCTCGTGCCCACGGCTGGCGGCCTCGGCCACGATCGCCCTGCCCGCCTTGCCGCCTGCGCCGAACACTACGATCTTGGTCACTGGTCGTCCCTCTCTCGCGATGCCGATGTTCCGGTGCCGCCCACGCGTACGGGGCCGTACGGCCGCCAACGGCGCCGGCGTGCCACGGTAACGAGCACCGAGGTTTCCTCCGGGAAACCTCGTTAGGCTGGATCGGTGACGGACTCCACCTCGCGCTTCGATCCGGTCTGCCCGTCAGGCATCGCGCCGATCCACATCGGCGACAAGTGGACGGCGATGGTGATCTCCCTGCTGGCCGAGGAACCGATGCGGTACTCCGACATCCGGGCGCAGATCGGCCCGGTGACGGCGAAGGTGCTGACGGCGGCGCTGCGCAGCCTGGAGCGGGACGGCTTCGTCGCCCGGATGGAGCAGCCCGGCCCGCCGCGCAGCGTCCACTATGGCCTGACCGAGCTGGGCCGGACCCTGCTGCCCGCCATCGAGTTGGCCGTCCAGTGGGCGCAGGACCACCTCGGCGCGATGCTCGACGCGCAGGAGGCATACGACCGCGAACACGCCCGACAGGGCCGGGCAAAACTGCGCTGATCAGGCATTTCTGTATTGATTCGGGGTGCCTGTCGGATAGCTCAGTGCATCCATTACCGTCGACCCAGGTGATCCAGGACACAATTCCCCTAGGGGAGATCTAGGGGTTCTGGCGAGCGCTTCGACCGTTGGCGACGGCGAAATTCCCATAGTAAGGTTACGGTCCGTTCGACAGGTGGCGAGCGCATCACCGCGCGCCCCATTGACGTTTCTTCGCCGGGCCTCGACGCATCGGGCGCGGTGTCCACCCCACATTCACTCAATTCCAGGGGGAAGCTTGTCCCGGTTGAGCCGCAGGCGGTTGATGTCCGGTGTCGGCACCGTCATCGCCGGCGCAGGTGCGAGCACGCTGATCGGCGACCACGCGGTCGCCGCGCCCGCCCAGGTCGACAGCCTGGCCGGCGGGCAGAAGACTCCCGGGCCGGTGACGATCGGCCCCACGGACCGCCGTTACGCCGACGCCCTCCAGCGCGGGTTCAACCGCCGCTTCGTGGGCAGTCCGGAGGCGGTGCGGATCGTCAGCACCACCAAGCAGGTCGTCGCGGCCGTGCAGGCGGCCGTGACGGCCGGCAAGAAGGTCGTGGTGCGCAGCGGCGGGCACTGCCTGGAGAACTTCGTCGACGACCCGGCGGCGAAGGTCGTCATCGACCTGGTCGAGATGCGCTCGGTCACCTTCGACACCACCCGTAACGCCTTCTGCGTCCAGGGCGGGGTCACCCTCGGCGACCTGTACCGGCGGCTGGACTGGGGATGGGGTGTCACCGTCCCCGGCGGCTCCTGCCAGAGCGTCGGCATCGGCGGGCACGCCACCGGCGGCGGGTTCGGCATGCTGTCCCGGCAGCACGGCATCGTCGCCGACTACATCGACGCGGTCGAGGTCGTCGTCGTCGACGCGACCGGCACGGCGAAGGCCGTCGTGGCGACCCGGGCCGCCGGGGACCCGAACCGCGAGCTGTGGTGGGCGCACACCGGTGGCGGGGGCGGCAACTTCGGCATCGTCACCCGGTTCTGGCTGCGCAGCGCCACGGCCACCGGCACCAACCCGAGCACGCTGCTGCCGACGCCGCCCGGCGCGGTCGCCAACACCATCCTCACCTGGAACTGGGCCGACGTGTCCCGGGCGGACTTCGTCCGGATCATGGCCAACTACGGCACCTGGCACGAGCTGAACAGCGCCCCCGGGGCCACCGGCACCCGGCTGTTCTCCGCGCTGACCGCCAACCGCAGCGAGTACGGCCGGCTGTCGGTCGTCGCCCAGGTCGACCCCACGGTCAGCGGCAACAACACCCTGCGCAGCTCCTACGTCAGCGCGATCACCGCGGGCGTCACCGCGACGCCGACGATCCTCGACACCGGCACCCGGCCGTGGCTGACCACAACGCTGAACCTGCCGACCACGGCCGCCGCGTTCGGCATCACCGGCCCGCTGCGCTCCAAGAGCAAGGGCGGCCTGCTCAAGCAGCGCTACACCGACCCCCAGGCGGGGCGGGTGTTCGACCGGCTGACGGCGAGCGGCTACACCAACCCGGCGTCCGGTCTGACGCTGCTGTCGTACGGTGGGGCGATCAACGCCACCGCTCCCACCGCGACGGCGACGGCGCACCGCTCGTCGGTGATCGCCGCGTCGTTCACCAGCTACTGGGACGACCCGAGCGCCGACGCGGTGAACATCGACTGGCTGCGCGGGCTCTACCGGGACGTGTACGCCGAGACGGGCGGGGTGCCGGCGCCGGACGCCCGCAACGAGGGGTCGTACATCAACTGGCCCGACATCGACTTCCTCGACAGCACCCAGAACACCTCCGGCGTGTCGTGGTCGACGTTGTTCTACGGCGACAACTACCCGCGTCTGCAACTGGCCAAGGCGGCCTACGACCCGCTCAACGTGTTCAGCCACGTCCTGGGCGTGGCGGCTCCGTGACCGGACAGGTCCTGGTGGTCACTGCGGGAGCCGGTGGGATCGGCTCCGCAGTGGCCCACCGCTTCCGCTCCCGGGGTTGGCGGGTCGTGATCGTGGACCGGGACGCCGGGCGGGGGCGCGCGGTGGCCGACGGGTGCGACGGGCTGTTCGTACACACCGACGCCACCACCCTGGCCGGCTGTCAGGAGTACGTCGAGGCGGCCCTGACCCGGTACGGGGCGCTGGATCTGGTGCACCTCAACGTGGGCGTGCTCGCCGGCACGGCGGTCGGTGACGGGTTCGACCCGCAGGCGTACCGGTCGATGATGCGCACCAACGTCGACTCCGTCGTGTTCGGGGTGCAGGCCGCGTACGCGCCGATGCGGGCCCACGGCGGCGGCGCGGTGCTGGTCACCGCCAGCACCACCGGGCTGCGTCCGTCGCCGGACGCGCTGTACTCGGCGAGCAAGCACGCGGTGGTGGGGCTGGCCCGGTCCCTCGCGGGCCCGCTCGGGCAGGTGAACATCCGGATCAACGCGATCTGTCCGGGCGCGGTGGACACCCCGATGCTCGCCGACCGGCGCGACGCGCTGGTGCGCGCGGGTGTCGGGTTGGTGACACCGGAGGAGGTGGCCGCTGCCGCCGAGCAGGCGCACGCGACGGGACGTACCGGCGAGGCGTGGATCGTCAACGCCGGGCACCCGGTCGCCCCGCATCCGTTCACGGAGGTCGTCATCGCGGGAGAGGAACGGATCGCCCGCTGACGGCCGTACCGCCGGCACGTCCCGACAAAGATCAGCGGTCGAACAGACAGGAGTGCTTTCATAGGGGCCGGTCACGCAATTCGGAACGACTTGCACGGCAGGGGGACCAATGACAACCGAACCCTTATTCGGCGATTACCCGGAAGAGTTCCCGGCGACGTGGTTACGACCCGATGTCGATTCCGCGCGCCAGCGGATCAGGCCGGTCGTTGGTTACGACCGGGTGTTCAGGAGAATCGAGGCGAGCCTCGAACCGCTGGCCGGTCACCCCGAGGCACGTGAATCCGACAGGTGGAAGTCGCTGGTGCTGGCCTCCTGCGATTTCCCCGGCGCCCTCGACCGGCTCACCGACCTCTACCCCTGCGGCGAGTCCCGGCGCGGCACGTCCCTTGAGGACATGAGCCGCGAGCAGTTGATGACCCTCGGGTTGGTCAACGCGATGACGGCCACCTGGCCCGGCCTGGACCACGTCGCCATGGCCCGTGACTACCTGGAGAACCAGGGCGCCCAGATCCCCACCGGCGTCGAGTGGCTGGTGAGTTGCGCCATCCGCATCCTGCTGCTGTCCGGGGACCCGAACGCCGCCGCCTGCGCGGCGGCGACCCGGCAGCGTCTCGGCGGGCAGAACCCGATCGGTTGGCGGGCCCGGCTCACCAGCCTGCACGCCGTCTGCGCCCTGCTCGACGGCGACGTGCAGGGCGGTGTCGAGTGGGGTGAGCGGGCGCTGCGGATGATGCAGCCGAGGCGCTGGGCGCACCGGATCGGTGAGCCGCTGGCCACCGTGGTCCTGGGCAACCTGGCCCTGGGCCGGATCGGCGCGGCGGTGCACCACCTGCGTACCACCCCGTCGGCGTTGATGGACGAGTCCAGCTACAGCCTCTGGTACCGGCACGGCTTCGGGCACTTCTGCCTGGGCACCGGGGACCCGCGTGGTGCGGTGACCCGGTTCATGAGCTGCGGGCGAAGCATGGCCGAGTGGGGCATGGCGCTGGAGCACCTCATCCCGTGGCGGCTGGCGGCGGCGGCCGGTTACCAGATGCTCGGCGAGCAGGACGTCGCCGTACACCTGGTGGATGCGGCGTTGCAGGCCCGCGGCGACGAGATACGCGCCCGGGCCATGCAGACCACGGACACCGTCGGGGAGGTCTTCGGGGGTGCCCGCGAGGCGATCCTCACGACGCTGGAGCGTTTCTCGTCGAGCCCCGACTTCTTCCTGATCCTGCGCCGGTTGCAGACCGAGCCGCTCGACTTTGACCGCGGGGACTACGCTACCGTCACGGTGCTGGAGCGGCGTCCGGTGGCGTTCCTGTCGACGCTCACCGACAGCGAGTTGAAGGTTGCCACCCTGGCCGGCCGGGGCAAGCAGAACAAGATGATCGCCCGGGATCTCAGCATCACGATCAGCACGGTGGAGCAGCACCTGACCCATGTGTACAAGAAGCTCGGCATCGGCAACCGCAAGGAACTCCGCCTGATCCTCGGCTGACCCACCGCGTCGCCGGCGACGCCCCCGACCTGATCGCCCTCACCACGGAAGCTGGGCGCCGTGGCCCACACCTCTAACGGAACCTCATGTCTAGTCACCTCTCCGCTCCGGATTCCGCCGGGGCGCAGGAGCACCGGGACCGGCCGACCCGCCGGGCACAGGTCCACGCGGTGGCCGTGCTGCTGGCCACCACGGTCCTCCCGCTGACCATCACCGGGGCGTCGGTCGCGCTGCCCGGCATCCAGCACGACCTCCAGACCAGCACCGTCGCCGCACAGTGGGTGGTCAACGCCTACAACGCGACGTTCGCCGCGTTCCTCGTGCTGGGCGGCGCGGTCACCGACCGGTGGAGCCCCTACCGGGTGTTCCTGTCGGGGGTGGCGGTCTTCGCGGTCGCCTCCGCCGCCTCGGCGTTCGCGCCGACGGTGCTGGTGCTGAACCTGACCCGGGCCGTCACCGGCGTCGGCGCGGCGGCCACCGTGACCGGCGGGGTGGCGCTGCTGTCGGTCGTGCTGACCGGTCGGGCGCAGGCCCGTGCCTTCGGTCTGTTGGGCACCCTGCTCGGCGTGGGGTTGGCGTTCGGGCCGCAGCTCAGCGGCGTGGCGTTGGAGACACTAGGGTGGCAGGCCGTGTTCGGGGTCCCCGCCGCGGTGGGTGTGCTGGTGATCGGGCTGGTCCTGGCCGCCCGCCCGCCCGCCGCCGGACGTCGGTCATCGGCCCACCCGCCGTTCGACTGGGCCGGGGCGTCGCTGTTCACCGGGGCGTCGCTGATCGGCATCGCGACCCTGGTGGAGGCCCCCCGGCTCGGGGCGACGCATCCGCTGCTGTGGGGCGGGGCGATCCTGTCCGCCGTGCTGCTGCTGCTGTTCGTCGGCGTGGAGCGGCGGGTGGCGCACCCGGTGACCGATCTGACGCTGCTGCGCAATCCCCGGTACACGGCGATCGCGATCACCGCGGGCACCCTGATGGTGGTGCTGGTGCCGATCCTGGTCTACCTGCCGTCGTACCTGATCAACGTGGTGGGCCTGTCCCCCACCGAGGCGGGTGCCTGGATGCTGGTGCTCACCGCTCCGACGATCGCGTTGCCGCCGGTGGGCGGCCTGCTGATCAGGAGCATCGGGATGACCCCGGTCCTGGTCACGTCGGTGGTGCTCTGCGGGCTCGGCGCGCTGGGCCTGGTCACCCTGTCGCCGGGCAGCACGTTGCCCGCCATGGCGCTGCCCCTGCTGGCCATCGGGGCGGGTGCCGGGTTGCCGTCGGGTCACATCGACCGGCTCGCCGTCTCCGAGGCGGACGAGAGCCGCCGGGGTGCGGCGGCCGGGCTGTTCAACACCATCCGGCTGTCCACCGAGAACGTGAGCATCGCGGCGGCCGGCGCGTTCATCGCCGCCGCCAGCCCCGTGGGCCTGCGTGGGCGGCACTTCACCGACGCGCTGCACACGGTGGCGGTGGCGCTGGCGGCGGTCGCGATCGCCGTCGCCGTGCTGCTCGTGGCCGTCGACCGGCGGGCCCGGGGTGCGGACCGGGTGGAACACGCCGCGCCGGCACCGGTACGGCCGGCGGTGAGCGAGTAGCCGGGTGGCGGCCGGTGGGCCGCCGCTCAGCCCAGCTCGATCACCGGTCGGGTCAGGGTCTCGTCGGCGTACCCGTCGTCGGAGGCGAGCCACCGGCCGAAGTCCCCGTCGCGGTAGGCGGTCGCGAGGGTGAGCCAGCCCAGGAAGTAGCCGCTGCCGCCGCAGGTGACGACACCGCCGTCGCCGCCGCACACCACCGTCGGCTCGGTCGTCACCTCGTACCGGTAGGGGTCCTGGCCGATCGCCAGCCCCCACAGGTTCGGCGTGCGGTGCACCCCGGTCGGGTGCTCGACCGGGTAGCCGTCGTCGGGGGTGTCGTCGCCCCAGCGGAACAGGGTGGTCGCGCCCGCGCCGCAGGCCCACTCCCACTCGTCCGGGCTGGTGGTCCGCAGGCCGAGGTCGGTGAGGGCGGCCATCGCCTCGTCGTGGTCGAACTCCTCGACCAGCACGGCCCGGATCACCCGGCCGGTCCCGTCCAGCTCGACGGTCAGCCCGTCGGCGGAGCTCACGGTGTTCGCCCCGTCGCCCCGGTGGCCGAGTGACGCGACGAGTTCGCCGACCCTCGGGTCGTCCGGCGGGACCGGCATCTCGCCGGGTTCGAACGCCTCCACCGCGACCAGCATCGCCGGCAGGTCGACGTCGCGCACCGGCGAGGTCATCGCGTCGACGTACTCGGTGAGCGGCGGCAGGCCGTACTCCTCGGCGCTGTCGGCGTAGCTGGCCGCCTGGCCGGCGCCGGGGTGGAACCGGGACGCGTCGTAGCCGAGTGTCGGCCGGCCGCCGGGCACCAACGCGAACCGCAGCCCGCCCCGGTCGAACAGCGCGGTGCGGTGCGGGCGGCCCGCGTAGACGGTGTCCCGCAGGCCCACCACGGTCAGGTCGTGCCGCGCCGCGATCTCCCGGGCCAGTCGGGCGGCGGCCTCCTCGGACCGGTCGTTCCACTGGTCGGCACGGAGCTCGGCGTACGACATCGGGCCAGGATAGGACCGGTCGCGCCGGCACCGGCGGGCGGCCTCGACGTCCGGTGGTGTGCCGTGCGCTCTCCCGGCGTGGTCAGTATCCGATCCGGAAGGTGGCGTCCTGCCGGTCGGTGGCCGGCGAGCTGCCCGTGAGCGGGTCGATGCGCAGCAGGTAGTCGTAGTGGCGCAGGTACCGGTCGGGGTAGTTCACCGAGCGGAACGACACCCCGCCGGGTCGGCCAGGCCGGGCACCAGGGTCCACTGCTGGTCCTGGTACGGCTCGAACGGGTCACCTCGCGGTGGTGGAGGCGGGGTGGCGGTGGTTCCCGTACGTTATCGCTGACATCGATGAGGTCAAGTATCTGAGGACGTCGCTCTCCGGCCGGTGCGCCCCCGCTCAGCGCGTCGGCGCGGCGCGGTGGTTCAGGGCGCGGAGCAGGTTGCCGCCGAACACGTCGGCGGCCTCGGCGGCGGAGAGCCCGTCGAGGCCGACCGGGTGCAGGGTCTGGGCGAACGACACGTGGTCGAGGCTGGGGGCGAAGTCGGAACCCCAGTAGAGCCGCTGCGCGCCGAAGTGGTGCAGCAGCGTCTCGACGAAGGGTCGGGCGGCGGGGTGCGGGTAGCCCTCGGCGGGGTCGCTGACGGCGTACAGGCCGGAGACCTTGACCCCGACGTGGGGCAGCCGGGCCAGGTCGGTCAGCGGGGCGAGCCGGGCGGCGGCGGCCGGGGAGTCCGGGACGGTCGGCTGCCGGCCGGGTAGGCCGAGGTGGCTGAACAGCACCGGGCACCCGTCCAGGGCGGCCAGCGCCCGGCCGAGCCGTCCGGCGGCCTCGGGTGGGGCGTTGAGGCTGAGCAGCGTCGCCGTGTCGTCGATCGTCGCGGCGGCCCGTGTCAGCCACTCGGCGAAGGTGTCGGCGGCGGCCGGGTCCGGCAGGTAGGCGGCGAGGCCGGCGAACCCCGCCGACCGGATGCGGTCCAGTCCGGCGGGGTCGACGCCGGTGACCGGAACATACGCCAGGGGGGCGATCCAGTCGTGCTCGGCGGCGAGCCGGGCGAGGTGCCAGTTGTTGCCGGTGAACTCCGGGCCGCCCTCGTAGCCGACCACGAGGGCCCGCGCGATGCCGTGTTCGTGGCGCAACGTCCGGTAGACGGCGAGTTCGTCACCCCCGGCCGGTGACCTTCCGTAGCGGCCGGGATAACCGTCGGCGAACAGGTGCAGGTGGGCGTCGGCGCGTTCCATGGCCGGACCCTAACCGATTCTGAGCTGCCCATTGACGCGGGAGGACCCCTCGCTTAGGTTCTTGTCTCAATTAGGTCCGGATTATCGGACGTAGGCGAGGAGTGAACCGCGTGGTGCAGGCGCACGAGGACGTTGACGATCTGGTACAGCTGCGTCGGCAGCTCCACCAGCACCCCGAGCTGCGGTTCACTGAACAGCAGACCGCTACCGTGCTCGCCGGACGGCTCGCGTCGATCGCCCGGGTCCGCACCGGCGTCGCCGGCACCGGCCTGCTCGCGGAGATCGAAGGACGTACCGAAGGACCCTCGGTGTTGCTTCGGGCCGATATGGACGCCTATCCGGTGCAGGACGCCAAGCAGGTGCCCTGGGCGTCGACCAACCCGGGGGTCTGTCACGCCTGCGGGCACGACGTGCACATGACCGTGATGGCCGGCGTCGCCGCCCGGCTCGCCGCCGACCCGCCCGCCCGGGGCTCGGTGACCGTGCTGTTCCAGCCGGCCGAGGAGATCCCGTTCGGCGCGACCTCCGGCGCCGCCGCGGTGCTCGCCGACGAGGCCCTGCGCGACAGGCGCTTCGACGCCGTCCTCGGGCTGCACTGCTGGCCGGACCTGCCGGTGGGGACGATCGGGGTGGACCGGGTGACCGCGATGGCGGCCAAGGACGCCTTCCGGTTCGAGGTGACCGGCCGGGCCGCGCACGCCGCCACCCCGGCCCTGGGCCGCGACGCGATCCTCGGCCTCGCCGGCATCGTCAACCTGCTGCACGCCGGGGTGGCCCGCTCCCGCAACCCGCACGAGCTGGTGGCCTTCAACATCGGCACGATCGCCGGCGGGGCCAGCCAGAGCCAGGTCGCCGAGCGGGCCGAGGCCACCGGCACGCTGCGCACCCACGACGAGGCCACCCGCGCCCGGCTCAAGGAGGTCATCGAGCGGATCGCCCGGCAGCAGGCCGCCGCGCTCGACCTCGGGCTGCGGTTCACCTGGGCCAACGAGATGCCGCCGGTGCGCAACGCGGCAGCGCTGGTGGCGCTCGCCCGCACCGAACTGCCCGGGGTGGTCGAGGTCGCCGACCTCACCGAGCCCCCACTGACCACCGACGACTTCGCGCTGCTCGCCGCGCTCGGCCCCAGCCTGTACGTCAAGCTCGGCGTCACCGGCGAGCAGGGCGGCGCGCCGCTGCACTCCGGCGCGTTCGACGTCGACGAACGCTGCCTCGACGTCGGGGTGACCGCCCTGGAACGGCTCACCCGCGCGGTGCTCGACGGCCGGCTGGCCGCTCCCGACGGTCACGGGGACGCCGGGGCCGGCCGGTCCGGCACGGGTGACCGTGCCGACGCGGTCGAGGCGGTCGGGGCGTGAGCCGCCCGTCGGTGGCCGTGATCGGGGCCGGGGCGTTCGGGGTCCGGCACCTGGCCGCGTACCGGTCGCTCGGCGTGCCGGTCGCCGCCCTGGTCGAGCCGGACGCCGCGACCCGCGCCCGGGTGGCCGCCGACTACCAGGTGCCGCAGGCGTACGCCGACGTCGCCGCCCTGCTCGCCGACACGACGCCGGACGCCGCCTCGGTCTGCGTGCCCGGCCCGGCGCACCGGACGGTGGCCGTGGCGCTGCTCGACGCCGGGGTGCCGGTGCTGGTGGAGAAGCCGCTCGCCACCACCGTCGCCGACGCCGCCGCCATCGTCGCCACCGCCGACCGCACCGGCGTGCTCTGCCAGCCGGGGCACATCCTGCGGCACAGCCCGCCGCACCGCGCCCTGCACGACGCGATCCGCGCCGGCCGGCTCGGCGACGTGCTCGCCGTGTCGTCCCGCCGCGACCGGCCCCGCACCCTGAGCCGGCTCTTCCCGCGTGAACACCCCGCGCTGCTCACCGCCGTCCACGACATCGACCTGGCCCTCTGGTACGCCGGAGCGCCCGTGGTCGAGGTCCGCGCGGCGGCCCGGACCCGACCCGGATCGGCCACCCCGGTCCTGGTGTGGGCGGAGCTGCGACACGCCAACGACGTCGTGTCGTCGATCCGCAACAGCTACCTGCTTCCCGAGAGCACCCCCCACCACACCTCGGACCTGGTCGAGGTGTACGGCACCGACGGGGTCGCCCACGTCGACCTCGGCCACCCCACGCTGCTCGTCCAGGGCGAGCCGACCGAGGCGCCGGACTGGCTGTTGTCCCCGGTCGACGGCGGCGGCGCGCTCGCCGCCGAGCTGCGGCACTTCCTGAGCCGGATCGACGGCACCGCACCGTCGGCGGTCGTCCCGCTCGCCGACGGACTGCACGTGGTGCAGGTCGCCGAGGCCGTGGCCGGCAGCGCCGACAGCGGCGGCGCGGTCCGCCGACTCCCCTGAGCCCCCCACTTGTGACAGGAGCTAACCGATGTTTCGACGGAGATTGGCCGGCGCCCTCGCCGCCGGCATGGCCGCCGCCGCCCTGCTGACCGGATGCGGTGGCGACGACGCCGCCGACGGCTCGGTCACCCTCAAGGTGCTGACCTGGGAGCCGGGTGGGGCCGAGTACTGGAAGCAGGTCAAGACCAGCTTCGAGGGCAGCCACCCGGACATCAAGCTGGAGATGCAGTCCGTCCCGTTCGACAAGTACCCCGAGGTGCAGGGCCCCTACATCACCTCGCAGTCGGGGCCGGACGTGATGGCCAACAACGCCGGGCTGGAGCTGTTCGACAGGCGCGGGGCGTACGTGCCGCTGGGTGACAAGGCCGCCGAGATCAACAAGGACCTGGTCACCTACAGCGGGGCCTGCGAGGGCTTCGACACGAGCAAGACCTGCTACGGGGTGCCGTTCTCCTACCAGGGCAACGTCCTGTACTACAACAAGGCCGTCCTGACCGCCGCCGGGTTGAACCCGGAGCAGCCCCCGGCCACCTGGGACGAGTTCGGGGCCGCCTGCGAGGCGGTGAAGAAGGCCGGCAAGACCTGCCTGGCGCTGGGACTGTCCGGCACCTTCCCCGCGTACTGGGACTTCCCGGAGATCGCCCGCAACTACCTCACCGAGGACGACATCCGGGCGCTGCTCGCCGGGAAGCTGTCCTGGAAGGACCCGAAGCTGGTGTCGGTGCTCGGCAAGCTGGCCGAGATCACCACCAAGGGCTGGGCCAACAAGAACGCGCCGTCGATCACCATGCTGCCCGACGGCGCGGACATCTTCCAGCGCGGCGACGCCGCGTTCGCCGGCACCATCATCTCCGACGCGGTGAACTGGGAGGCGTTCGGCAAGGCCCTGGGCGACGACAAGCTCGGCGTGACCCGGTGGCCGGCGATCGACCCGGCCGCGCCGCTGGCCGGCAAGTTCTCCGGCATCGAGGGCGCGGTCTACGGGGTCACCCAGTGGAGCGAGAAGAAGCAGGCCGGTCTGGAGTTCATCAGCTGGCTCGCCGGTAAGGAGAACGGCGAGCTCTGGGTGAAGTACGGCAAGGGCCAGCCGCTGAACAAGACCGTCGACAAGGCGCTGCTGCCGTCGTCGCCGGCCTTCCTCAAGATCCAGGAGTTGGTCGCCCAGCCGACCCTGCACGCCGGCGTGATGCTCTCCGGCCCGGAGGCCGACGCCCTGGCCCGGGGCTGGCAGCAGGTCACCCTCGGCCAGCTCACCGTGGACAAGTGGGCCGACCAGATGCAGCAGGCCCTGGAGCGCAGCCCCACGAAGAAGCAGGGCAAGTAACCACCCCGGGCGGGGTGACGCCGCGTCGCCCCGCCCGCCCGACCCGGGGAGAGGAACCCTGATGACGATCTCCACCGCGCCGGTGTCGGACCCGGTGGCCGCCGACGCCCCGCCCGCGCCGACCCGCCGGCGGCACCGCCCCGGGCACGCCCGGGAGTGGTGGCTGGGCGCCGTGCTGGTGCTCCCCGCCGTGGTGCTGGCCGTGTTGTTCAAGCTGGTGCCGCTGGTCCGGGGGGTGGTCACCAGCTTCGAGTCGTCCAGCGGGTTCGGTGGCAGCGAGTTCGCCGGGGCGGACAACTACACCCGGATGTTCGACGACCCGATGGTGCTCACCAGCTTCCGCAACGCGCTGCTGGTGGTGGCCACCCTGCCGGTGTGGATCGTGCTCCCGCTGATCCTGGCGCTGCTGATCCACCAGCGCTCGCCCGGGTGGAAGTTCTTCCGGGCGGTTTACTTCGTGCCGTACACCATCGCGCCGATCGTGGTCGGCATCATGTTCCGGCAGATCCTCGCCCCCGACGGGCCGTTGAACGCCCTGCTGCGGTTCGTCGGCCTGGAACCGCTGGCGATCGAGTGGCTCAACGGCCGCTACAGCGCGCTGTTCTCGCTGGTGGCGGTCGCCCTGTGGAGCTTCTTCGGGCTCGGCGTGATGACCTACCTCGCCGGCCTGGCCACCATCCCCGAGGAGACCCTGGAGGCGGCCTACCTGGACGGGGCCGGGTTCTTCCGGCGGCTGTGGTCGGTGGTCGTGCCGATGCTGCGCCCGACCGTCGCGTACTGGAGCGTGCTGTGCGCCTCGGGCGTGCTGATCTGGCTGTTCCCGCTGATCTACGCGTTGACCCAGGGCGGCCCGGGGGACGCCACCATGCTCCCCGAGTACCTGGTCTTCCTCACCACCTTCCAGTTCCTGGACCGCGGCTACGGCTCGGCCATCGGCATCGCCCTGTTCGTCTTCGTCGCCGTGCTGTCGATCTTCAGCGTCCGGCACATGTTCACCGAGGGGACGCGTAAGCCGCGATGAACCCGCGACACTTCGCCCGGATCGGGCGCTACCTGTTGACCTTCGCGCTGGTCGTCGTCGCCGTCGCGGCGATCTACCCGCTGCTGTTCACCGTGGTCAGCTCGGTGAAGACGCAGTCCGGTTTCGCCGACGACCCGCTGGGCCTGCCGGCCGGGATCACCTTCGAGAACTACCTGGAGGCGTTCCGTCGGATGGACATGCCCCGGCTGCTGCTCAACTCGCTGATCACCACGCTCGGCGGGTTGGTGCTGTCGGTGCTCGCCGCCCTGCTGGTCGCGTACGCGGTGACCAAGCTGCGGTTCCGGGGCGGCAAGGTGGTCTTCCTGCTGATCATCGTGACGCTGACCATCCCCAGCCAGGCGATCATCTACCCGCTCTACCAGACGGTCCTCGACCTCGGCATGTCCGGCCAGTACCAGGGTCTGATCCTGGCGTACGCGGCGTTCGGGCTGCCGCTGGGCACCTACCAGCTCGCCGGCTACTTCCAGCAGGTGCCCGACGAACTGATCGAGGCGGCCCGGGTCGACGGCGCGGGACACCTGACCATCCTGTTCCGGCTGCTCGCCCCGATCGCCACCCCGGCCATCGCGGCGCTGGCCATCTTCAACTTCGTCTGGATGTGGAACGACCTGCTGCTGCCGCTGGTCATCATGGGCGGCTCGGACAGCAAGACGCTGATGGTCGGCGTCTCCCTGCTCAGCGGCCAGTACGACGTGTCGGTGCCGCTGGTCAGCGCCGGCCTGATCGTGGCGCTGCTGCCGGTGCTGATCGTCTACCTGGTCTTCCAGCGGCAACTCGTCTCCGGCGCGCTCGCCGGCTCCGGCAAGTGACGCCCAGCGAGCGCAACCGGGTGACGCCGGCCGGCCCGCTGCGGCGGGGGTGCCGGTGAGCGGGGCGGCCGGGCCGGGTGAGCAGGTGTGCCACCTCTACCGGCTGCGCCCCGGCGCCGAGGCCGAGTACGAGCGGCGGCACGCCCGGGTGTGGCCGGAGCTGTCCGCGCTGCTCGACGAAGCGGGCATCTACGACTACCACATCTACCGGCACGACCTGCTGCTGATCTGCGTGCTGCGTACCCGTCGGGGGTTCGCCGACGCCGCCGCGGTGACCGCCGCCTCGCCGGTGCAGGCCCGCTGGACGGCGTCGCTTGCGGAGCTGTTCGCCGAGATCGCCGACGCCGACGGCGAGCCGCTGTGGGCCTACCCGGTGTTCCACCATCCGGGGCAGCCGCCGCCGTGAGCGGCGCGACCACGTCACGACGGCCCGGCGGGAAGCTCCCCGCCGGGCCGTCGCGGTGCCCGCCGTCAGACCGCGTACGCCACCGAACCGTCGGCGCGCAGCGGGATGCGGGTTAGCGGCCGGCCGGTGAGGTCCAGCGGGCGGGTGTCGGCCAGGTCGAGGGTCACGCCCAGGCCGGGTTCCTGCGGCACCGGCAGGAAGCCGCCCTCACGGCGGACGCAGGCCCGCGCCGGACCGTCGGCGAGCTGGTCGTCCAGCGGCGAGTACTCCTGGGTGACGAAGTTCGGGATGACCGTGTCGAGCTGCACCGAGGCCATGGTGAGCAGCGGGCCCAGGCAGTTGTGGGTGACCACCGCCGCGTGGTGCGCCTCGGCCAGCGCGGCGATCTTACGGGCGTGGCTGAGCCCGCCGGCCAGCCCGACGTCGGGCCGGACGTACTGGGCGCCGGCCTGGGCCAGCAGTTCCTTGAACTCCCAGATGGTGTGCAGCCGTTCCCCGTTGGCCATCGGCACCCCCGGTGCCCGCCGGCCCACCTCGGCCTGGCTGCTCACGCTGTCGATCTGGATCGGGTCCTCGACCAGCAGCGGCAGGTGCCGGGCCAGCGCCGGCACCACCGCCTGGGCCTGCAACGGGGTGAGCTTGCGGTGCAGCTCGATGAGCAGGTCGACGTCCGGGCCGACGGTGTCGCGGACGGCGGCGGTGGTGGCCTCGGTCTCGGCCACCAGCCGGGCCTGCGACAGGTCACCGTAGGCTGCCGGCAGCGGGTCGAACTTCACGGCGGTGAAGCCGTCGGCGACCGCGGCGGCGGCCTGTTCGGCGAGCGCCTGCGCGCCGGTGCCGGGCAGCAGCAGGTGCAGCCGGATGCGGTCGCGCACCCGGCCGCCGAGCAGTTGCCACACCGGCACCCCGAGCCGCTTGCCCAGCAGGTCCCACAGTGCCAGGTCAACGGCGGAGACGGCGGCGGTGAGCACCGAGCCCCGGAACGGGCCCATCCGGTAGAGGTGGTGCCAGTGGTGCTCGATCCGGTCCGGGTCGGCCCCGAGCAGGTAGGGCCGGAACGTCTGCACCACGGCGTGCACCGCGTCGGGGTATCCCCAGCACGCGGACTGGCCCACCCCGGTCCGCCCGTCGGACGTGCGTACCTGGACGAAGTGCGCGTCCCCGCGTACCGCCGACTCGACCTCGACGATCTCCATGCCGACTCTCCCAAATTAGAGACCAATAACGGCCACAAACTTGCTTGTGCACTCTTCCATAGCCTTGGACTGCTGGTCTAGGCTCCACAACCAACGAGCCGGAATAGGGCTCAATTATCTCTGGGGGTGTGATGGGACAGCTCGACGACTATCGGCTGATGGCCCGGATCCGCCGGTTCGAGGAGCGGCTGACCGCCCTCAAGGACGCCGGCGAGATCCCGGGATCGATCCACCTGTGCAACGGCCAGGAGGCCATCCCGGTCGGCGCGTGCCGGGCGCTGCGCGACGGCGACCACGTCACCGCCACCTACCGGGGCCACGGCTGGGCGATCGCCCGCGGCGTCGACCTCGCCGGCCTGTTCGCCGAGATGATGGGACGGGACTCGGCGCTGTGCGGCGGACGGGCGGCCTCGCCGTACCTGTCCGACCCGGGACGCTGGTTCGTCGGCGAGAACTCCATCGTCGGCGCCGGGGTGCCGATCGCCGCCGGCGCGGCGCTCACCGCGCAACGCACCGGCAGCGGGGCGGTCAGCGTGGTCAGCATCGGCGACGGCGCGATGAACCAGGGCAACGTGCACGAGGCGCTCAACCTCGCCGCCGTGCTCGACCTGCCGCTGGTGCTGGTGCTGGAGAACAACGTCTACTCCGAGATGTCCCGGATCTCCGACATGGTGCGCGTCCGGCAGCTCGCCGACCGGGCCGCCGGCTACGGCCTGCCCGGCCGGGTGGTCGACGGCAACGACCCCGATGCCGTCGCCGAGGCGGTCACCGAGGCCGTCGACCGGGCCCGGGAGGGCTCCGGCCCGTCCATCGTGGAGGCGATGACCGAACGCCTCGTCGGCCACTACAGCGGCGACGTGCAGCACTACCGCCCGGCCGGCGAGATCGCCGCCGCCCGGCAACGCGAACCCCTGGCCCGCATCCGCCAGGCCGCCGACGCCGACCTGACCGCCCGGCTCGACGCCATCGACGCCGAGGTCGCCGCCGAGATCGAAACCGCCGTCACCGCCGCCCGCGCCGTCCCCCACCCGGACCCGGCGACCGCCGAGGAGCACGTCTATGTCTGAGTCGCTGCGCTACATCCAGGCCGTCAACGCCGCCCTCACCTGGGCCCTGGACAGCCGGACCGACACCATCTACTTCGGCGAGGACGTCGCGCTGCCCGGCGGGCCGTTCGGCGCGACCAAGGGACTGCACAAGCGGTTCGGCTCCGAACGGATCTTCGACACCCCGATCTCCGAGACCGGCTTCCTCGGCATGGCCCTCGGCGCGGCCATGACCGGGCTCCGCCCCATCGCCGAGATCATGTACGCCGACTTCTCGTTCGTGGCGATGGACCAGATCGTCAACCAGATCGCCACCATCCACTACTCCAGCGCCGGCCGGTGGAAGGCCCCGCTGGTGATCCGGATGCAGCAGGGCTACTCCCCCGGCGCGTGCGCCCAGCACTCGCACTCGCCGGAGGCGTACTTCGCGCACACCCCCGGCCTGCGGGTCGCCCTGCCGGCCACCCCCGACGACGCGTACCAGATGCTGCGCACCGCCGTGGTCAGCGACGACCCGGTGGTGGTCGCCGAGGCCCGGATGCTCTACCCGACCCGGGGCCCGGTACGCACCGACGCCCCGGTCGAGCCCGTCGGCGGGGCCCGGGTGGTCCGCCCCGGCACCGACGTCACCGTCGTGGCCTGGTCCCGGATGGTCTCCGCCGCCCTCGACGCCGCCGGCACCCTGGCCGAGGAGGGCATCGACGTCGAGGTCGTCGACCTGCGCTGGCTCAACCCGCTCGACTTCGACACGGTCGCCGCGTCGGTGGCCCGCACCGGCCGGCTGGTCGTCGCCCACGAGGCGAACCTGACAGGCGGCTTCGGCGCGGAGATCGCCGCCCGCGCCGCCAGCGAGTGCTTCACCGACCTGCGCGCCCCGATCGCCCGGGTCGCCGCCCCGGACGTGCCGATGCCCGCCGCGCCCGCCCTCCAGGCGGTCGTGGTGCCCGAGGCGGCCACCGTCGCCGACGCCGTCCGCCGGACGGTCCGGGCGTGAACGACACGGTCCCGCCCGCCGCCACGGGGGCACCCGAGGCACACCCGCCGGCCGGCGCAGCAGCCGCCGGTGCCGCACCCGCCGGCCTGCTCGCCGGCCGGCGGGTGGTGGTCGTCGGCGGCGCGTCCGGCATCGGCCGGGCCACCGTCGCCGCCGCCGCCGCGGCCGGCGCGGCGGTCGCCGTGCTCGACGCCGACGCCGCCGGCGCGGACACCGCCGCCGAACAGGTCCGCGACACCGGCGGCCGGGCCTGCGCGCACCGGGTGGACGTCACCGTCGAGACCGAGGTCGCCGAGGCGCTCGACGCCGCCGCCGCCGACCTCGGCGGGATCGACGCCGTGCTGCACGTCGCCGGGGTGATGCGCGGGCAGGGCCTCGACGTGCGGGACGTGCCGGTCGCGCTCTGGACCCAGGTCATCGCCGTCAACCTCACCGGGCCGTTCCTGGTCGCCAAGCACGCCGCCCGGCACCTGCTCCCCGACGGCGGGGTGCTCGTGCTGGTCGGCTCCAAGGCGGGCGTGCAGAACGGCTCCGGCTCGGTACCCTACGGCGCGAGCAAGGGAGGGTTGCACGGTCTGGCGCTCACACTGGCCCGCCAACTCGGTCCACAGGGGATCCGGGTGCACACGCTCTGCCCCGGCGACATCGACACGCCACTGATGCGGCGGTCGCTTTCCGAGGCACGGGCCAACGGCACCGACGGCGGACGGATCGCCGCCGTCGAAGCCGCGCTGGGTCGCCCCGAGGACGTCGCCTCGGCGCTGGTCCTGCTGGCGTCGTCGGCGAGCGCCGGCCTCACCGGCACGGTCTGTACCGGCTGAGCACCCCACCCACCAGGGCAGCGGCACACCACGTGGAGGCATTGTGATCGGGATCATCGGCCCGGAGGACTCGATCCGGCTCGTCCGGGAGGTCGCGGCCGGGGAGGGCCGCGCGGAGGCGATCACCACCCGCGCGTACACCCGGCCGGAGCAGGCCCCCGACCTGGCCCGCGAACTCGACGAGATGTGCCAGGTGCTGCTGTTCACCGGGCGCATCCCGTACGCCTTCGCCACGGCCACCGGGGAACTGCGGGCCGAGATCGACTACGTCCGGCACGCCGGCATCGACCTCTACCGCACGCTGTCCCGGATGCTGCTGGCCACCGGCGGACGACTGCCCCGGGTCAGTGTCGACACCATCGAGGCGGAGACCGTCCGGGAGACGTACCACGACATCGAGGTCGAGCCGCCCACCGAGATCCTGCCCATCGCCGACTCCTCCGGGCTGCTCTTCTCCGGCCTCGACGAGATCACCGCCTACCACCGGGAACGGTACGCCACGGGCGCGGTCGAGGCGTGCCTGACCTGCCTCGGCGCGGTGCACCGGGACCTCGCCGACAGCGGGGTGCCGGTGTGGCGCGTCGAACACACCCGGGCCTCCGTCCGCGACGCGCTGCGCCGGGCCTGGCTTGCCGCCGAGGTACGCCAGTCCCGGGCCACCCAGATCGCCGTGATGATGGTCGACCTGGGTGTCCCCACCCAGCGGACGCAGGACCCGTACCAGGCCGAACGGCAGCGGCTGCGGGTCCGCGAGGCGCTGCTGGAGCACGCCGAACGGATGCGCGGCCGGCTCGCCACCGTCGACGACCGGACGATGCTGATCACCACCACCCGGGGCACCGTGGAGAGTGCCCTGGCCCGGCACCGCGACGGGCACGCCTCCCTGCTCACCCTGCGCGGCGTCGACGTCGAGCACGCGGTCGGCTTCGGCGCCGGCACCACCATCGCCGCCGCCGAGGACAACGCCCGCAAGGCCCTGGCGCTGGGCCGGCACAGCGGCGACACCCACGTGGTCTTCCCCGACGGGGAGGTCCACTCCAGCCGGCAGACCGCCGTGCCTCCCCGGCTGCGCGAGACCGGCCCGGGCATGCTGCGCGTCTCCGAGCAGCTCCGGATCGGGCCGCTGTCCACCCGACGGCTACTGGAGGCGCTGCACCAGATGGACCCCGACCAGATCACCGCCCGCGGCCTCGCCGACGCGTACGGCGTGGAGGCCCGCTCGGCCCGCCGGCTGCTCAACGCGCTGCGCGCGGCCGGCTTCGCCGAGGAGGTCGGGGTGCACGTCAGCACCGGCGCGGGCCGCCCGCAGACCGTCTACCGGGTCGCCATGCAGCGGCTGCTCGGCGCGATCGGGGCCGACACGTGAGCCACGCCGCCACCGGGGAGCTGCGGTTCGTGCCGACCTACCTGGTCACCGCCACCTTCGCCGCCGACGCCACGCTCCGGCGGGCACCGCACCGGGCCGCGCACCTGGCGCACATGCGTGCCCTGCTCGCCGACGGCACCGCCCTCGTCGTCGGGGCCCGCGCCGACCTGCGCGCCTCGGTGCTGGTGCTGCGGGCCGCCGACGCGCCCGCCGCCCGCGCCCACCTCGAACAGGACCCCTACTGGCGGCACGGGGTGTGGACCGCGATCGACGTGGTCGACTACCTGGCCGCCACCGCACCGACCATCGGGAGGTCATGATGACGTCGTTCCGCCAGATTTCCGGGGTACGGGTGCTCGGGGCCGAGCACGCCCCGTTCGCCGCCGGCCTGCTCCGCGCGGCGTGGGGCGAGGGCGGTGCCGACGCGGTGCCGGTCCGGTTCGTCGCCGACCCGGCGCTGCCCGAGGGCGGCCACCGCGTCGACGTGCCGGAACAGGGCGAGATCCGGCTGGTCGGCGACCCGTTCGCCGGCCTGGTGTACGCCGCCCACGCCCTGGCCGCCGCCGCCACCCCCGCCGGGCTGCCGGTGGGCAGCACGGTGAGCGACCCCGGGCTGCCGCTGCGCACCCTGTGGACCTGGGACCACTCCACCAACTGGGACACCCGTCAGCTCGGGCAGCAGGAGATCGGCGCGCTCAACCCGTACGCGAAGTCCGCCGACGCGTTCGGCGCCGACTACCGTCGCCTGGTCGACTTCTGCTCCCGGGAACGCATCGGCGGCATCGTCGTGTACGGGCTGCTGCGCGACGCCCACGGCGGCGTCGCCGCAGCCCGTGACCTGTGCGAGTACGCCAACGCACGCGGCGTGCGGATCATCGCCGGGGTGGGCATCAACGCCTACGGCGGGATCTACTTCGACGGCCGGCACCGCTACAACCTGGCCACCTGGCTGCGGCAGCGCCCCGACCTCGCCGCCGAACTGCCGAAGAAGGTCGGCTTCGACATCGACGAGTTCGGTGACCTGCACTTCCCGGCCAGCGAGTACATGATGGCGGCCTGCCCGTCCCAGCCGGACAACCTGGCCTGGCACCGCGACGCCATCGACTGGCTGCTCGACACCGTGCCGGTCGGCGGGATCAACTTCGAGACCGGCGACTACGGCAGTTGCGCCTGCGCCCGGTGCGCCACCCGCACCGGCGGCGAGCGCACCTCCTGGTCGTACGAGGCGATGCGCTCGGTGTACCCGACGCTGCTGGCGACCGCCCGGCGGCCCGGCCCGGCCGGGGTGCCGCTGCGCCACCTCGTCGAGATGTACTGGGACAACATCTTCGACCTCGACGCCCAGAAACCCCTGGCCGACCTGCCCGACGACGTCGCCTACCAGTACTGCGTGAACCGGGCCTTCTGGTACGACCACCGGGACCGGTTGACCGCCGCGCACGTCGAGCGGCTCCCGCACACCACGAACGTGCTGCGCACCCACGCCGGTTCACAGTGGAACCGGCAGCGTCACTCCTGGGTGCCCGAGATGTACGCCGACATGGCCGGCCGGTCCGGGGCCGCCGGGATGCGCGGGCTGACCATCTTCGCCGAGCCGTCCGCGTACCACCCGACCAACGAGATCAGCTACCTGGCGTACGCCCGGTTCTCCTGGAACCCGGAGCTGGCCTGGGCGGACTTCTGGCGTGACGAGGTCGCGCCCCGGTTCGGCGGCGCGGCCGAGGCGGAGGCGTTCCGCGACGGCGCGGCGCTGCTCGACGATCCGGCGGCGAGCGGCGCGGCGTTGGCCGCCGTGTCCGCCGACGCGTTGGGCATGGTCGCGGCCACCAGCGGTGAGGTGCGACGTCGGTGGCTCTGGCTCGCCGAGCGGACCTCGCGGTACGCCTACGCCGCCGGCTGACGCCGGTGCGGGCCCACCGCCGGTGGGCCCGCACCGGACGGGGGTCAGTCCTCGATCCACCCGTGGGAACGGGCGAACTGCGTGAGGTGCTGCCGGATCTGGCTGATCTGCGCGCCGGTGAGCGTCGGCACCTGCTCCACCAGCAGGTCGGTGATGTTGGACCGGAAGGTGAAGGCGGTCAGGACGTCGCACTCGTCGTCGTCGCCCCGGTCGGTCACCGGGAGCCGGGTCACGGTCGACGCGGCGGACGCCGAGGGGCGGGACGCGACCGGGGCACCGGGGTTGAGCAGGCGCGCGTAGAGCGCCTTGATCCCGCGGTTGCCCTCCACCGACTCGAACTCCACCCGCATCCCGGGCGCGACCGACGGGCGCTGGTCGCCGAAGTCGTTCGCGTGCACGAAGACGTCCTCACCACCGCCCTCCGGGCTGATGAAGCCGTACCCCTTCACGTCGTCGAAGCTGAGAATCGTACCGACCGCCACCGCGACCACCACCCCACGAACAAGAGCCACCAGAACAGAGACGTCGCCGCGCCGTACCCGGCGCAGCACCCATGCTAATGGGCGGGCCCCGTTCCGGAACCCCTACTCGCATGCGGTCACGTGGTCATGGTTGTGCCCCGCGCCGGTGACGCGGGGCACCACCCCCAAAGCATCCTAGGACATCGGCGTCCGGCTGGGTGGGCGGCGCGGACACCGCCGCCTGCCTACCGGACGGTGAAGGTCAGCGGGTTGGAGATGCCGACGCCGCCGTGGGTGTCGTACGCCCGGACGGTGAACGTCGACGACGTGGCCGCCGCCAGGTCGAGCGGGAACTGGAAGCGTTGTCCGCTGCGGGTGGGCGTCGCGGCCAGCCTGGTCCCGTCGAGGTACAGCTCCACCCGGTCGACCGCGTCGTCGGCGTCGGTGACGTCGGCGACCAGCGTGACGGTGGTCGGTTCGAGGAAGTAGGTCTGCCCGCCGGGGGTGCCCAGCGCCACCGCCGGGGGCTGGTTGGTGCCGGAGGACGCGGGCGTGACCACGGTGACCAGCCGGGGCGGGGCGCCCCCGGACAGCGACTGGTCGGTGCCGGCGGAGACGTAGAGCACGTAGGTGGTGCTGGTGCCGGGGGCCCCGACCGGCGGGGTCCACGACGCGTCGTACCGGTCGCCGGCGGACCTCGTCCCCTGGGCCACCGTGACGCCGTCCACCCGGAACGACACCCCGGTGATGTGGTGGCCGCCTCCCACGGTCGCGGTCGCCGCCAGCGGGACGGGACCCGGCGCGGTGTAGACCGCCCCGGCGGCCGGGCTGAGCCAGGTGACGATCGCCGGGTAGTCGGCGACCGGCGGCGGCGTCGTGCGGGTCGGCGTCACGCTGGGCACGACCCCGCCGGTGCAGGCCACGCCGTTGAGGGTGAACGACGGCGGCGTGGGGTTGCTGCCGTGCCAGACGCCGACGAAGCCGATGGTGGTCGAGGCGTTGGTGCCCAGGGCGGCGTTCCAGCCGAGGCTGGTCGCGCTGACCTGCTGGCCCGACTGGGCCCAGGTGGCGCTCCAGGTCTGCGCGATGCCCTGGTCGACGGCGGGGAAGCCGAACCGCAGCGTCCACCCGTTGACCGGGTCGCCGAGGTTGGTGACCGTGACGTCGGCGGTGAAGCCGCCGGTCCACTGGCTGCTGACGACGTAGTCCACCCGGCATCCGGCCGCCGCGCTCGCCGCGCCGGCGTGCAGGACCGCCGCCAGCACGCCGACCATGGCGACAACGACGGCGACCACAGCCGTCAGTGACTTTCGCATGTCACACCCCGCCATAAATCGTTGAGTATCGATACGTATGACGACTGTCCTGCGGCTCCGCCGGCCTTGTCAAGACACGGACGAGAGTCCTGCCGCCGGCAGGACGTCGGGGTGGCCGGCCGATGGTCCGGCCACCCCGACGAGACGTCCCGACCGGCGTTCCGAAAGCCCTATCCCCCGGTCGGCGCACCCGCCGTGACAGCCCGCAGGTGCCGCAGGCCGTCGGTGGCGAGCCGATCCTGCGAGGGGGCCAGCGGACGCCAGATCGCCGCCGCGGTGGCGATGGTGTCGTTCTCCGCCGTGAACGACTCGATGCAGACCGCACCCCGGTATCCGGTCTCCCCCAGTACGGCGAAGAACCGCGGCCAGTCGAAGTGGTCCGACCCGGGTGCGCCCCGGTGGGTGCCACTGACCTGGACGTGCTTGATGTACGGGCCGGCGGCGGCGAGCGCCGCGTACGGATCGGACTCCTCGATGTTCATGTGATACGTGTCGATCATGATGCCGACGCTCGGCGGCAGCCCCTCGATCAGCTCGACCGTCTGCGCGACGGTGTTGACCACGCTCGTCTCGTACCGGTTCAGCGCCTCCACCCCGATGCCGACCCCGCACCCGGCGGCCTGCTCGGCCACCGGCCGCAGGGCCCGCCGGAAGTCCGCGTGGCAGGCCGCCCGCGCCGCCGGCGACATCCGCCAGGTACGCCCGACCGAGGCGTACACCGGGCCGCCGACGCAGGGCGCACCGACCGCCGCCGCGCTCGCCACGCACCCCCGCAGGTAGTCGATCGTCGACTCCACCACCGCCGGGGCGGCGTCGACAAGTTCCCGCCCCGGCGGGGTGACCGCGCACACCGCCGCCGCGACCAGACCGTGCGCGGCCAACAGGTCCCGGGTCCGGGCCGGGTCCCAGTCGCCCGGCTGCTCGATCGGCAGCTCCACCGCGTCGAAGCCGAACGACGCGATCCGCGGCACCAGCGTGGCGAGGGCGTCGTCGTCGACGGGCGACGCCCACACCCAGGGGTTCACGCCGAAGACGTACACCGGGCCTACTTCCAACGCTGCGGGTAGCCGGGCAGGTCGGTGCAGCCGCACATCGCGTAGTGCAGCGGCGGCATGCCCGGGTCGAGGTACCGGTCCAGGTTGTCCCGGGTGATGGTCGGCTGGGGCAGCTTCCACGGGTTGGGCACCTGCTGCCCGTCGAGGATGCGCAGCGCGGCGATGACCGGCGTACGCCACTGGTACGTCGGGTACGTCGGCGCGATCGCGGTCAGGCCCCTGTCCTTCCAGACCTTCAGGAAGTCGAGCTGGTCCTCCCCGTTGATCGGCGGCACCGGCTTGCCCGCGTCCTGGAACGCCTCGACCGCCGCGACGGCGACCGCGCCGGCGTCCATCCAGACACCGTCGATGGTGCCGTACCGCTGGAGGTAGTCGTCGACGATCTTCTTGGTCTTGGCCGGGTCGCCGTCGGTGAACTCGACCCCCACCACGTCGACCTTCGCCTTGTCGAACGCCACCTTCGCCGCCGACCAGCGGGTCTCCAGCACGTCGACCCCGGGCAGGATGCGCAGGGCGAGGACCTTGCCGCCCGGCTTCATCTGCCGACTGACGAACTCGGCACCGACGTGGCCGAAGCCGTAGCCGCCGATCGGGTTGACGAACGTCACCGGGCACTTCGTGCTGACCCCACGGTCGAAGACGACCACCGGCAGCCCCGCCTTGCAGGCCGCCTCGACCGCCGGGGTGAGCGTGGCGGTGGTGTTCGGCGAGACGATCAGCGCGTCGCAGCCCCTGCCGAGCAGGTCGTTGATGTCGGCGATCTGCTTCTGGTCCCTGCCCTCGGCGTCGACGTGCACGAACTCGCTGATCCGGCTGCCCTGCGCGGCCACCTCGGCCTGCATGGTCTTGAACCCGACCTGCCGCCACGGGTTGTTCAGCGCCGCGTTGGAGAAGCACAGCTTGTGCGGACCGGCCTTCCTGAACTTCGTGGTGTCCACCATGCTCGGGTTGAGCATCTGCTCCCACGGCTTGTCCGCCGGGCCGGTCGGGGTCGCGCCGAGCAGCGCCAACTCGGCGTCGTAGTCGGCCTGCACGAAGAACTTCGACTGCTCCCCGGTGCCCGAGCCGGCGGCCGAGGTGGAACCGCCCGCCGGCCCCACGCCCGGTTCGTCGGTGGCGCAGGCGGTCAGGGACAGCAGGGTGACGGCAGCCAGCGCCGCCAGGCAACGTCGCACTATGTTTCCCCTTGTCGTGACGAAGAACGGGTAGCCGAGACCGCCACGGCGAGCAGGATGATCGCGCCCTGGACGGTGGACCTGAGGGCGCCGGAGACGCCGTAGAAGTTCATCAGCGCGAAGAGCAGTTCGAGGGTGAGCGCGCCGAGCATCGCGCCGACGACCGAGCCACGGCCCCCGCCCAGCGCCACGCCACCGAGCACCACCGCGGTGATCGCCCCGAACTCCAGGCCCGCCCCGGCCTGGAACGACACCCCGCTGTAGCCCCCGAGCAGGATCGCCGCCACGGCCGCCGCGAGCCCGCTGAGGACGAAGGCGACCGTCCGGGTACGCCAGACGCGTACCCCGCTCAGCTGCGCGGTGCGCGGGTTGTCGCCGACGGCGACCAGGGTCCGGCCGAAGTCCGACCGCATCAGCAGCACGGCGAGCGCCGCGACGACCACCAGCACCAGCAGCGCGTACGGCACCCGGCCGAGCAGCGGCACGTCCTCGATCGCCCGCCGGCCGAACCGACGGAACTCCTCGGAGAGCCCGCCCTTCGGCGCGCCGTCCGACCACAGGTAGACCGCGCCCACCAGGATCAGGAACATGCCCAGGGTGGTGATGAACGACGGCACCCGCAGCCGCGTCGTGACCAGCCCGTTGACCACCCCGACCAGCGCACCGAAGACGAGCAGGAGCAGCACCACCGGCCAGGTGCGGGCCGGATCGCCGTCGATCAGCCGGGCCGCCACCACCACCTGCGCGGTGACCAGCGAGCCCACCGACAGGTCGAACTCACCGCAGACGATCACGAAGTACTGGCCGGCGGCGAGCAGGATGACCGGCGCCGACCGGCCGAGGAAGGACATCAGCGACGGCGGGTCGAGGAAGCCGGGCTGCCGGATGCCGACGAGCACCAGCAGCACCGCGAGGAGGGCCAGGATCGGCAGCACCCCGCCGGGGCGTACCCGCAGGCGGATCGGGGACAGCGCACGACGCGCGACGGTCGGCATGGTCACCTCGCCCCCTTCCGCAGGGCCCGACGGGCGTAGACGGCGACCGCGGCGATGATGACCACACCCCGGATCACCTGCTTGAAGAACGCGTCCACCTCAAGCTGGTTGAAGATCGCGTCGATGCCGGCGAGCAGCAGCACCCCACCGACCGTGCCGACGACCCCGCCCCGCCCACCGGCGAGCGCGGTCCCGCCGATCACCACCGCGGCGATCGACTCCAGGTCGTACAGACCCTCGGTGCCCACCCGGGGCGCGCCCGAGCCGAGCCGGCTGGCCAGGTAGATCCCGGCGAGCCCGGCACACAGCGAACACAACACGTGCGCGGTGACGAGGACCCGGTCGTTGCGGACCCCGGAGAGCCGGGCCACCTCCGGATCACCACCGACGGCGACCAGGTGGTGCCCGAAGCGGGTCCGCGACAGCGCGAACCACGCCGCCCCGGTCAACGCCAGCAGCAGCAGGAACGACAGCGGCACCGGGCCGACCCGCTGGTAGCCAAGCGACTGCACCAGCGCGGGCGAGGTGGCCCCGGCCGGTCCGTCGTAGTTGCTGTCGAGGTACCCCTTGAGCAGCAGCCCCACGCCGAGGGTGGCGATGAACGCGTTGACCCGGAACCGGGTCACGAGCAGCCCGTTGAGCAACCCGACCCCGGCGCTGACCGCGAGCGCCAGGCCGACCGCCGGCAGCAGCGCGCCGTCGCTGCCGTTCATCGTCTCGGCCGCGACCAGGGTGCTCAGACTGATCACGTACGCCACCGAGAGGTCCAGCGAGCCGCCGAGGATGACAAGCGTCTGGCCGACGGCGACGAGCCCGAGACCGGCCGCGACGTGCAGCAGACTCACCGTCGTGGCCTGGTTGAACAGCTGCCCGCCGTCGACCAGGACGACCAGCCAGCCGACCGCCAGGGTCAGGGCCAGCGCCACGAACACCCCCGGCACCCGACGACGGGCCGGCAGCAACGACAGGGCGCTCACTGGTCAGTCTCCGACTGCGGGGTGTGGCCGACGGCGAGGGTGACGACGTCCTCCTCGGTGGCGTCGGCGGGGAGTTCGCCGGCTATCCGGCCGTCGCGCATGACGACGATCCGATCGCTCATCCCCAGCAGCTCCGGCAGGTCCGACGAGATCATCAGCACCGCCGCGCCGTCGCGGGCCAGCCGGCGGACGAGGTCGTGGATGGCCGACTTCGCCCCCACGTCGATGCCCCGGGTCGGCTCGTCGAAGAGCAGCACCCGGGGGTCGAGCGCCAGCCAGCGGGCCAGTACGACCTTCTGCTGGTTGCCGCCGGACAGGAAGCGGATCTCCTGGTCCTCGCCGGCGGCGCGGACCTCGACGGCGGCGAGCAGGTCGCGGACCCGACGGGTGCGGGCGGCGTGCCCGGACCGGGCCGGGAAGACGGCCCGGCCGGCGAGCAACGCGTTGTCGAGCACCGACTGCCGGGGCACGATCCCCTCACCCTTGCGGTCCTCGGTGACGTAGGCGATGCCGGCCCGCATCGCGGTACGGGGTGAGCGCAGCCGCACCGGCCGGCCGTCCAGCGTCACGTCGCCGGTGGTGAACGGGGACACGCCGAACAGCGCACGGGCCAACGCCGAGCGTCCGGAGCCCTGCAATCCGCCGACGCCGAGCACCTCGCCGGCCCGCAGGTCCAGGTCGACGGCGCGCAGTTTCCGGTTGCCCGCGCCCCGGACGGTCAGGCGTACCGGGCCGAGGTCGTCGGGGGCGGCCCGGTCGGGGTAGTAGCTGGACAACTCCCGGCCGACCATGTGCCGGACGAGGTCGTCGGCGGAGGTGTCGGCGGTGCGTACGGTGGTGACCCGGCGGCCGTCCTTGAGGACGGTGATCCGGTCGGACAGGTCGAAGACCTCGGTGAGCCGGTGCGAGACGTACAGCACGCCGATGTCCCGCTGCTGGAGCCGGCGGACCAGCCAGTAGAGCAGCTCGACCTCGTGGTCGGCCAGCGCGGCGGTGGGTTCGTCCATGATGAGCAGCCGGGCGTCCAGGGCGAGCGCCTTGGCGATCTCGACGACCTGCTGCTGCGCGACGCCGAGCCGCCCGACCCGGGTGTCGGCGGCCAGGTCGGTCTCCCCGATCGAGGCGAGCAGGTCCCGGGTGCGTTCCCGCATCGCCCGCCGGTCGACCAGCCCACGGCGGACCGGCTCGTGTCCGAGGTGGACGTTCTCGGCGACGGTGCGCTCGGGCAGCAGGTTGAACTCCTGGTGGATGATGCCGATCCCGGCGCGCTGCGCGTCGCGGGGGCCCCGGAAGACCCGGCGCTCACCGGCGACCTCGACGGTGCCCGTGTCCGGGGCGTACCCGCCGGAGACGATCTTCATGAGGGTGGACTTGCCGGCCCCGTTCTCACCGACGACGGCGTGCACCTCGCCCGGTGCGACGTCGAGGTCGACCCCGTCGAGCACGCGTACCCCGAGGAAGGACTTGCCGATGCCCCGGAGGGTCAGCAGCGGTGCCGGCGGTGGATCGGGCATCCCGGAAACCCTCACAGTAAGTAGTCATGGGCGTGGCTGGTGTTCCGTGTCCGGCACGGTGCCGCTGCCGGACGGTGAACTTTCGCTGTCGCTCGTGAGCGCTTACGTCGCCAAAGAGCAAACTTTCCTTGACATCGACGAAACATCACACGTATGAAGATAGATGTTTCGATGCCTGTCCACAATCCTCGATCTTTGGCGGTCGCCGCTCCGAGCACCCGATCGGCGTCGACACCGGGTCGAGGGGCCGACGCGCGCCCGCAGCCGGACCGTCGAAACATCGAACCTTACCCCAGCCATTGACAGTCATCGATGACTGACCCATCCTGGCCTCGCGGCCCACCGGGCGAGCACATCACCGACGTCACTCTCAGTGACGTAATGCGGGGCGGACGGCCGTTGCGGCGGACGGCACGCCGACCCCGGGCAGCACGCCCGTGCCCGCCCGCGCGTCCCGGCGTCCACCGGACGCGCGGGCGGCCCGTGGTCACCACCGGAAGTTCCCGCCGACACCTAGGAGACGGCATGCGTCGCACCACGTTGCTCATCGGCATGATCACCGGGCTGTTACTGTCACTCGGCCTCGCACCACCCGCGTCGGCGGCCCCCGCCTTCCGCGCCCTGCTGTTCACCAAGACGGTGGGCTACCGGCACGACTCGATCCCCGCCGGGATCAGCATGTTCCAGCAGCAGGCGGCGGCGAACAACTTCGAGCTGGTGCAGACCGAGGACTCCAGCGTCTTCACCGCGGCCAACCTCGCCACCTTCGACGTGATCATCATGTTCCAGACCTCCGGCATGGTCTGGACCTCGGCGGCCCAGCGGCAGGCCGTGGAGGGCTACCTCGCCAGCGGCAAGGGCATCGTCGGCATCCACAACGCCCTGGACATGGGCATCGAGGGCGAGTACCCGTGGTGGGACCAGACCCTCAACGGCGGCACCCACATGCCCGAGCACTCCCCCGGCGTGCTGCCCGGCACCGCCATCGTCGCCGACAAGCAGCACCCGTCGACGACGGGCCTGCCGGACCGGTGGAACCGCAGCGAGGAGTGGTACAACTTCGACACCAACCCGCGCGGCAACGTGCACGTGCTGGTGACCGCCGACGAGCGGACGTACAACCCGGGGTCCCGGGCGATGGGCCCGGACCACCCGATCTCCTGGTGCCGCACCGCGGCCGGCGGGCGGGTGTGGGCCACCGCGATGGGCCACGCGATCGACTCCTACAGCGAGACGAACTTCCGCAACCACGTCCTCGGCGGCGTGAAGTGGGCCGCCGGCAACCTGCCAGGCGACTGCGGCGGCACCGTGTGGGGCAACTTCGAGAAGCGCACCCTGGACGACAACACGGTCGACCCGATGGCCCTGGCCGTGCTGCCCGACGGCCGGGTCATGTACGTCCAGCGCGGCGGCCAGGTCAAGATCTTCAAGCCGGCCACCAACAGCACGGTGACCGCCGCCACGCTGAGCGTCTACACCGGCGGCGAGGACGGTCTCACCGGTATGGCGCTGGACCCGAACTTCGCCACCAACGGGTACGTGTACCTCTACCACTCACCGGCGAGCAGCAGCACCGACGTCAACCGCGTCTCCCGCTACACGCTGTCCGGCGACACCCTCAGCCTGTCCACCGAGGCCCGGATCATCGACATCCCGGCGTACCGGGACCGCACCTTCCCCGAGCCCGGCCACACCGGCGGTTACATCGACTTCGGCCCGGACGGCAACCTCTACATCGGCACCGGTGACGACACCCCGCCGAACCTCGACCCCAACTGGCAGGGCTACGCGCCGCTGGACTGGCGCTCGGGCAAGTCCAACCTCGACGCCGCCCGCAGCGCCGGCAACACCAACGACCTGCGGGGCAAGCTGCTGCGCATCCGCCCGTCGGACAGCGGCGGCTACACCGTCCCGACCGGCAACCTCTACCCCCAGGGTACGGCGCAGACCCGGCCGGAGATCTACGCGATGGGCTTCCGCAACCCGTTCCGGTTCTCGATCGACCCGAGCAACGGCTGGGTCTACCTGGCCGACTACGGGCCGGACCGTAACCCGCCCACCACCAACCGGGGCCCCGAGGGCCTGGTCGAACTCAACGTGATCAAGTCGCCCGGCAACTACGGGTGGCCGTTCTGCCACGGCGACAACCAGCCCTACGCGCCGTACAACCCGGACACCGGCGTGGTCGGCGCCAAGTTCAACTGCAACGCCCCGGTCAACAACTCCCCCAACAACACCGGCCTGACCAGCCTGAAGCCGATCGTCGCCCCCAACATGTGGTACGGCTACGGCACCTCGCCCAACTTCCCGGAGCTGGGCTCCGGCGGCTCCGGCCCGATGGGCGGCCCGGTCTACCGCTACGACCCGGCGAACCCGTCGGCCACCAAGTTCCCGCCCTACTACGACGGCGTGCACTTCTTCTACGAGTGGTCGCGCAGCTACCTCAAGGAGGTGCACTTCGACTCCGCGACGGCGGTGACCCGCACCAACGCGTTCCTGCCCAACACCCGGTTCAACAAGCCGATGGACCTGGAGTTCGGCAAGGACGGCTCGCTCTACGTGCTGGAGTGGGGCACCAACTTCGGTGGCGGCAACAGCGACTCCGGGCTCTACCGGATCGACTACGTCCAGGGCGGCCGGTCGCCCATCGCCAAGGCCGCCGGGACGCCCACCAGCGGCCTCGCCCCGCTCACCGTCCAGTTCAGCAGCGCCGGCACGGCCGACCCGGACCCGGGCAACACGCTGAGCTACCAGTGGACGTTCGGGGACGGCACCACCTCGACGGCGGCCAACCCGTCGCACGTCTACACCGGCAACGGCAACTACACGGCGCAGTTGAAGGTCACCGACAACACCGGCAAGACAGGCTTCGCCAACGTCCAGATCACCGTCGGCAACACCGCGCCGGTGGTCACCATCACCACCCCGGCCAACGGCGGCATGCTCACCTTCGGGGACAAGGTGTCGTACCAGATCAGCGTCACCGACCCGGACGGCGGCACGGTCGACTGCACGAAGGTGGTCGTCAACCCGGCGCTCGGTCACGACGACCACGCCCACGAGACCACCGAGTACCCGGGCTGCTCGGGCACCATCTCCACCGACCTGCTCGGCGGGCACCCCGACGGCGCGAACCTGTTCTACGTGCTCAACGCCCGCTACACCGACAGCGGCGGCCCGGGCGGGGCGTCCCCGCTCACCGGCACCGCGCAGGCGATCCTGCAACCCAAGCACAAGCAGGCCGAGTACTTCAGCAGCCAGTCCGGCATCCGGGTCGTCGACCAGGCCGGCGCGGAGAGCACCAAGCGGGTCGGTGACATCTCCAACAACGACTGGATCGCGTTCACCCCGATGAGCCTGACGGGCATCTCGACGGTCAGCTACCGGCTGTCGTCGCCGTCCGGTGGCGGCACCATCGAGCTGCGCGCCGACTCGCCGACCGGCACGCTGCTGGCCACCACGCCGGTGCCGAGCACCGGTGGCTGGGACAACTACCAGTCCACCGCGCCGGTGAACGTGGCCGCATTGTCCGGCACGCACCCGCTCTACCTGGTGTTCAAGGGCAGCACGAACAACTGGTTCGACCTCGACTCACACACCTTCGGCGGCAACGGGGTCGGCCAGCCCGGCACCGGGACCGGCACCGGGGTGGCGGGGAAGACCTGGACGCTCACCGCGCTGCACAGCGGCAAGCTGATGGACGTCAGCGGCGTCTCCACCGCCGACGGCGCGCAGCTCACCCAGTGGGCGGCCACCGGCGGCAACAACCAGAAGTGGCAGGCCGTGGACGCCGGTAACGGGGCGGTCTACCTCAAGGCGGTACACAGCAACAAGTGCGCCGAGGTGATCGGCGGTTCCACCGCGACCGGTGCGTTCCTGCAGCAGGCCACCTGCAACAACGGCAACCAGCAGAAGTTCACCGCGACGGCGACCACGACCGCCGGGGTCTACACGGTGCGTAACGTGCAGAGCGGGCTCTGCCTGGACGTCAACGGTGGGGCCACCACCGACGGCGCGCGGCTGTTGCAGTGGACCTGCCACGGTGCCAGCAACCAGCAGTGGCGGTTCACCCAGGTGTGACGCCCCACCCGTCGCCGTCGCGACGGCGGTGGGCCCAGAGGGCCGGCTCCGGATGTCGGAGCCGGCCCTCTCCGGTCGCGTCGCCACCCCGCCATACGGGGTGGCAGGGGGCCGTCCCGGTCCGGGCCGGCGCGATGATCAGCGGGACGCCGGATCGCCGCCGCGCGACGGGACGGGCCGCCGCCAGCCGGCTCCCCGGGACCGCCCGGGCAGCGCCGGGCCCCGGCGCGGAGACGGTGATCGGCAGGGCCCGAGGTGCGGGCCCTGCCGATCGGTGGTGCACATGCCGTTCAGGTGGTCCGACGGCCCGGTCTGTCCCGGGCCACCCCCGACCTCAGGAATCTGCGAGGTCCGGCGGCACGTCCTCAGCGCTGCCGGGTGAGCAGGCCCGGCCGGTAGGGCAGCAGGCCGTAGTCCACGCCGTCGGAGCTGGGCGAACGGCCCTGGTAGAGCAGTTGCAGGTTGCACGGGTCGATGGTCATGGTCTGGTCGGCGCTGGTGCGCAGCAGTTCACCGTGGCTGATGTCGTTGGTCCAGGTGGCACCGCTGTTGACCTTGCCCGCGAACGGGTTGTTGTAGGTCGCTGCGTTCGGCGTCCAGGTGCCGCTCAGGCTGGTCGCGGTGAACGAGCGGAAGTAGCGCTCCCAGGAGCTGGTCCTGGCCTCGACGATCATCAGGTACTGGTTCTGGCCCGCGACCTTGTAGACCTGCGGCGCCTCGAACAGGTTTTCCGAGGTGTCGCTCATGATGGTCGTGTAGTTGGAGCCGAAGTTGCCGGGGAAGTTCCCGATCGGCATGCTGGCCCGGTAGATCTTGCCGTTGTCGCCGGCGAAGAACAGGTACATGTTCTGGCTGTCGGCGATCAGCGTATGGTCGATCGGGCCGGTGCCGGAGCCGGAGATGCTGCCGGTGAACATGGTCTGGGCCGGGCCCCACCCGTTCGGGTTGGTCGGGTCGGTCGACGTACGGTACGAGAACGCCGCCCCGCCCCACTGGTAGGCGAGCACCCAGATGTTCTTCGGCGCGAAGTAGAACAGCGACGGCGCCACGGTGCCCTGGCTCATGGTGTTCTGCGACGCCGAGGCCATCTCCGACCAGTTCGTGAACAGGCCGAAGTTCATCGACCCCCACGAGTTGCCGAAGTCGTGCGTGGTGGCGTAGACGAGCTGCTTGCCGTTGTACGGGGCGACCGTGAAGTCCTTCAGCGACACCCAGCCCGACTTCGGGGTGGCCAGCGGACCCGTCGACGACCACCGGTACGTCGACGGCAGCGTGCAGTTGCCGCTCGGCGGCGGGGTCGTGGGCGGCGGGGTGGTGGTGCCACCGACCTTGACGAGCTGCCACTGCTGGTTGGTGCCGTTCCAGTCGGCGTACTGCACGATGTTGCCGCCGTCGGCGGTGGACGCGCCCTGCACCTCGACGGCCCGGCCGCTGTTGTGGTTGATCAGCTGGATGTAGCCGTCGATGTCCTGGATGCTGAACTGCTGGTTGGCCGCGTTGTTGTCGGTCCACTGTACGATCGCCCCGCCGTCGGCGGTCGACCAGTTGTAGACGTCGAGCACCTTGCCGGACAGCTTCGACTTCAGCCGGTAGTAGCCGCCGCCGGAGTCGACGAACTGCCACTGCTGCTGGCTGCCGTCGTTGCGGGTCCACTGGGTGATCCGGGCCCCGTCGTTGGTGGCCAGGTTGTAGACGTCGAGGGCCTTGCCGCTGTTGCGGTTGACCAGCACGTACGAGGCGCTGGTGTCGATCGTGGCGGCGGCGGCCTCCGTCGCGGTGGCCGCGACGACGGCACCGCCGCTCAGGGCGGTCACGAGTGCGGTGGCCGCCGACAGCAGCCAGCGCCGACGGCCGGGACGACGGAGAGTCGGGCCGGGATGTTCAGCCGGGAGGTGCATGGGGGTGCTCCTTCATGGGGACGGGTGGCCCCTGCGCGGCGGCCCCCGGTGACGTGGTCGCCGAGGGCCTCAGGTGGTCTGACCGACCCACGCTCCGTGGTCGAAACGGGGCGGACCGGTGATTGTGAACGCTCACATCGACCGGTACGGGTCGAACCTCTCATGATCGGTTTGGTGGGGGCGAACGGACCGGCAGGGGTTCCATTCAGATCCGGCGATGTTACCAGAGGGTTTCGGGTGGCTCAAGGGTCGCGCCCGGGCACCCGCCCACCTCGCCACCAGCGGGCACGATCCGTTGCCGGGTCAACCTTCCCGGCCGGGTGTTAACGTTCACTCCTCGCGTCCCCGGCCCGGGGAACGCCGGGCCGGCCCGGCATCCGGGAGGCGACGGTGATCCCTTCCGATCCGGTGCGCGATGTGTCATCTTCGATGGATGCGGGTCGGTGGCCGGGCAGGCGGACGAGGTCGCGTCCACGGGCACGCGGCGGCGGCGCGGTGCCACTGACCGGCCGGACCCGGCCGGCGACCCACGCCCGGCCGCGTACCGGGCTGGCCGTCGGGCTGCTGGTCGTCGCCCTGCTGGCGCTGGCCGGCGGCGTCGGCTACGCCGCCCTGGTGCACGTCCAGCAGGCCAGGATCCGCCACGAGCTGGACTGGGCGATGGTGCACGGCCGCCCGGCCGACCCGTCCGGCTGCACCTGGATCTTCGGCGGCGCGAGCGACACCGGGCACGGCGGCGCGCCACCGGCCGGGTTCCCGGAGCACGGGGCGATCCACGCCGTGGCCCGCACCGGCCGGCCCCAGGTCGGGCAGGTCGCCCGCAACGGCACCGTCTACCACGTGCGGACCCAGCTGCGCGACGGCGAGGTCGTCCAGGTGGTCTTCGACGCCCGCTTCCAACTCGCCGAACGGCGCTACCTGCTGTGGGCGGTGTCGACCGCCGCGCTGGCCGTCCTGGTCGCGGCGACCGCGACCGACCTGCGGCTGCGTCGCCGGGCGGTGCTGCCGTTGACCGAGGCGCTCGACCGGCAACGCCGCTTCGTCGCCGACGCCAGCCACGAACTGCGGGCCCCGATCACCCGGGTGCACACGGCGGCCCAGTTGCTGGCCCAGCGCACGACCGGCGCGGCGCACGACACGGACCGGCAGGATCTGGACCGGCTGCTGCACACCACCCGACGGCTCGGGGAGATCGTCGACGAGTTGCTCCTGTCGGCCCGGCTGGCCGATCCGGCGGCGCTGACCCGGCCGCCGGCCACTGTCGACCTCGCCGCGCTCGTCGTCGAGGCGATCGGGGCCGACGCGCCGCGCGCCGCCGCCCTCGGGGTGACGCTCGGGGTGACCGGCGCGGACCATCAGGTGCCGGTGGACGGCGTCGGGCCCGCGCTACGCCGGGTGGTGGCGGAGCTGCTGGCGAACGCCCTGCACCACACCCCGGCCGGCGGACGGGTGCAGGTGCGGTTACGCCCGGCGGGCGCGGACCGGGTCGAGCTGGTGGTCAGCGACTCCGGCCGGGGATTCGACCCCCGGCACGCCGGCCGGATCTTCGACCGGTTCCACCGGGGCCCCGACGCCGGAGACCGCCGGGCCGGGCTCGGGCTGGCGCTGGTCCGCGAGGTGGTCACCGCGCACGGCGGCACGATCAGCGCCACCGGCCGGCCCGGGGCGGGCGCCACCTTCACCGTACGGCTGCCGGTGTCCGGCGGGAGGCGGGCCGGTGATCCACCGACGGACGGCGACCCGGTCGGTGGCCGGTGGCCCTTCTGCCGGTGGGCGGGCCGGGAGCGGACGGGCGGGGAACGCGCGACCAGCAGATTCTGACCGGCGAGAAATTCCACCTGTCAATGTTCTGCCGTTTCGGTGCGACCATGAACGGATGACCGACCCGTCACCCCCGGCGCACGGCCCGTTGCTCCTCGTCGAGGACGACGCGGAACTGGCCGACATGCTGGTCGAGCTGTTCCGCCGGGCGGGGTACCTGATCGATCTGGCCCGCGACGGCCAGCGGGGCCTGCACCTGGCGCTGCGTGGCCCCTACCAGGTGATCATGTTGGACCGGCGGCTGCCGGCGATCGACGGGGTCGACCTGCTCGTCCGGCTGCGGCGGTGCTCCGTCGCCGCCCGGGTGCTGATGCTCAGCGCGCTCGGCGACCTCGACGAGCGCATCCGGGGGCTCGACGCGGGTGCCGACGACTACCTGCCCAAACCGTTCGAGGTGACCGAGTTGATGGCCCGGGTCCGGGCGCTGACCCGACGCCGCTTCGACGGGGCCGAACTGATCCCCATCGGGGCCGGGCAGCTCGACCTGGCCCAGCGCGGGGTACGGCTGCCCGACGGGCGGGAGGTGACGCTCAGCGGCCGGGAGTTCGAGCTGATCCGGCTGCTCGCCAGCCAACCCCGGATGGTGCACAGCCGCAGCCAGCTGCGCGGCCGGGTGTTCGGCGCGGACCGCACCGAGGCGCTGGTCGACACGTACGTGCACTACCTGCGCCGCAAGCTCGGCGACCGGGTGGTGCGCACCGTGCACGGCCTCGGCTACCAGATCGGCGCGCTGTGAGCCGGCCGCCCGGGACCCCGACGGGCCCCGGGCGGCGGGTGGCTCAGCGGCCCACGAAGCGGGCCGGGCGTTTCTCCAGGAAGGCGGCCATCCCCTCGCGTCGGTCCTCGGTGGCGAACAGGGCGTGGAAGGCCCGCCGTTCGAACAGCACCCCGGCGTGCACGCCGACCTCCTCGGCCTGCCGGACGGCCTCCCGGGCCAGCATCGTCGCGAGCCTCGGGTGCCCGGCCACCACCGCCGCCGCGGCCTTCGCCTCGGCCAGCAGCAGGTGCGTCGGCACCACCCGGGACACCAGGCCGTACCGGTGCGCCTCGGCGGCGTCGAGCTGCCGCCCGGTGAGCACCAAGTCCATCGCCCGCGCCGCGCCGACCAGCCGGGTCAGCCGCTGGGTGCCGCCGATGCCGGGCATCACCCCCAGCCGCAGCTCCGGCTGCCCGAACCGGGCGTTGTCCGCCGCGAAGATCAGGTCGCACATCATCGCCAGCTCGCAGCCGCCGCCGAGGGCGTAGCCGGCCACCGCCGCGATCTTCGGGGTCCGCAGCGCGGCGAACGCGTCCCAGCCGGCGAAGTGGTCGTCCAGCGCCACGTCCAGGAAGGACTTCCCGGCCATCTCCCGGATGTCCGCCCCGGCCGCGAAGACCTCGTCGGAACCGGTGAGCACGAAGCAGCCCACCCCCGGGTCGCGGTCGAGCGGGCGCAGCGTCTCGACCAGCTCGGTCAGCAGCGCCGTGTCCAGCGCGTTGCGCGCCTCGGGCCGGCACAGCCGCACCGTGACCACTCGGTCGTCCTTCTCCACGGTGATCCTCATCGTCGCCTCCATGTCGTCAGGAATCCCAGATCGCGCCGTACGCGGGCACCCCGCGTTCCTCCATGCCCCGCACCACCTGCCAGGTCAGTGGACGGTTCGAGATGCAGATGACCGCCTCGGCGTCGTAGCGGCGGCACGCCTGCCAGGCCAGCCGCAGCATGTCGGGCTTGCCGTCGCGGGCGGTGTCCCACAGCAGCGCGTCGGGCTGGTGGGCGAGGATCTCGTCGACCAGGTCGTCGCCGAAGGTCTCCCGGTGCCGGCGGGCCACCCAGACCAGGTGCGCCGGCACCTGCCCGGCCAGCAGGTGCGGCAGCACCGGGCCGATCCCGCTGCCGGTCGCCACGTACAGCACCCGCCGGAACAGGGTCTCGATGTTGGCCACCCCGGCGGTGCTGATCCCCTTCACCCAGACCCGGCGCGGCGGGTCGTCGACGAACCGGCCGGTCCAGTCGCCGGCCCGGCTGACGGTCAGCCGGAACCCGCTGCGGCCGGGTGCCGGCACGTTGGCGAAGGAGTGCCACTCCCACAGCGGGCTGCGACTGATCGCGGTGGACGAGCCGGGGAACGGCGTCACCCCGTGGTCGAAGTGGACCAGCGCCACGTGCGACGAGGGGCGGTCGACCACCACCGGCACCCGGCGCAGCCGCAGCCAGGGCAGGGCGATGCTGACGGTCAGCACCGCGAGCACCACGCCCTGCGCGGAGGTGGCCAGCGCGACCGGCCCGCCGGCCAGGAAACCGGCCTGCGCCCAGAGCAGCAGCAGGGCCGCCCAGCCGCCGAGGCGGTGGGTGCGTTCGAACAGGTCGTGCCGGCGGGACCGCACCGGTGGCAGCGCGGTGCCGACGACGGCCAGCAGCAGGGCGGCCGCCGCGTACCCGGTGACCAGCGCCCCCACCGGGCCGCCACGCGCGGTCAGCGCACCGAGCTGGGCGAGGAACCAGGCGGTGCCGGCCAGCGCCGCGCCGACGTGCAGCCCACCGAAGTGGTAGACCTTGCCCAGAGTGGCCCGCACCCGCAGCGGCCACCGGACGGGTGCCCGGGTGGCCAGCCAGAACAGCAGGTTGATCACGTACTGCTGGCGGATCAGCACGGCCAACGCGACGTTCGCCAGCGCGGCTGCGCCCAGCGCGTCGGCGGCCCCGGGACCGCGCCACCAGCCGGCGGCCAGCCCGTACGCCAGCAGCGCGGCGTTGGCGGCGAGCACCGCCGCGACGAGCCGGTGGTGGTGCATGAACCGGGGCTGGGCCAGGATCCGACGCAGCGTCGACACCGGCGGGGGAAGCACGGGGGCGTCCGCCGGGCCGGTGCGCGGTGGTGTCGCCGCGGGTCGCAGACCGGTGGTGGTCACGCCGCCGCCTCCTCGACGTGGGCCCACTGCCACCGCAGGTCGAGGGCGAGCCGGTGCAGCGCGTCCCGGTCGACCTTACCCCGGCCGGTCATCGGCAGTTCCGGCAGCGGGTGCACGGCCGCCGGCACGCAGTAGTAGGGCAGCGCGGCGGCCACCGTCTCCCGGCACCGCTGCGGGTCCAGCTCCGCGGGGGCGACGAAGGAGACCAGATCCCGGTCGGTGACCCGGAGGGTGACCGCGCGCCGGCAGCCCGGCACCGTCTCCAGCACGGTGGAGACCGCGTCCAGTTCCACCCGGAAACCCCGGACCTTCACCTGGTCGTCGGTGCGGCCGAGATGCTCCAGTTCCCCGTCCGCGCGCCAGCGGCCCCGGTCGCGGGTACGGAACATCAGCCGGCCGCCGCCGAGGAACGGGTCCGGGGCGTACCGCTCGGTGTTGAGCGCGTCGTTGTCCAGGTAGCCGGCGGAGACGCAGTCGCCACCGGCCCACATCTCGCCGACCTCGCCGATGCGGCAGGGCCGTCCGTCGGCGTCGAGGACGTAGACGGTGTTGTTCGGGGTCGGCCGGCCGATGGTCAGGGGCGCGCCCGGGCGGTGCCGGTGCATGGTGTTGACGATGGTGGTCTCGGTCGGCCCGCAGCAGTTGTAGAAGACCCGGCCGGCGGCCCACCGGTCGGCCAGCGGACGCGGGCAGGGCTCCCCCGCCACCGCGACCACCCGCACCCCGGCGCACCGGTCCGGGTCGATCCGGCCGAGCACCGACGGGGTGGCGACCAGCACGTCGGCGCGGGCGGCGGTGGCGGTGAGGTCCCGGTCGCGCACGAGCAGGGTGCCGCCGTTGGCGAGGCAGCCGAGGATCTCCCAGGCGGCCATGTCGAAGGCGACGTTGAGCAGTTGGGCGACCGTGCGTCCCGGTCGTATCCCCAGGTCGCCGGGGCTGGTCAGCAGGATGTTGGCCACGTTGCCGTGGGTGACGGTGACGCCGTTGGGGGTGCCCGTGGTGCCGGAGGTGAACAGCACGTAGCAGCCGTCGTCGGCGCGTACCGGGCGGTCCGGGACGGGGGCGGTGAGATGCCCGCCGGGTGGCAGCGGCTCGGCCATCAGCCGGTCGACCGCGAGCCGGGGCACACCGGGTGGCGTCGGCACCGCGTCCAGGGTCGCCGCCGTGGTCAGCAGCACCCGGCAGCGGGCGGTCGAGGCGACCTGGCGCAACTGCGTGGCGGGGGCGATCCGCACGTCCTGCGGGACGTAGGCCGCCCCGGCCTTGAGGGTGGCCAGGATGCCGACCAGCATCGGCAGGGACCGGCTGGTGAACACGCCCACGGTGTCGCCGGTGCGCACGCCGAGGGCGACGAGGTGGGCGGCGAGCCGGTTGGCCTGGCGGTCCAGTTCGCGGTAGCCGATCCGTTCCCCGAGGTGCTCGGCGGCGACGGCGTCCGGGGTGGCGGCGGCCCACCTGGCGAACGCCTGGTGGATGCGCAGGTCGGGGGCGGGCACCCGGGGGCCCTGGCCGAACCGGTGGAACAGCCGCCGCTCGCGCGGTGGGAGGTGGTCCAGCAGGGCTCCCCGCCGGCCGTCTCGCCCGGCGGGAAGGACGTCGACCGGGTAGGTGGCGGTGTCGTCGGTGGACTGTCGTACGGACATGGGCCGCTCCTGTTCTGACCGGCCGCCCTGCGCGGCGATCGGAATCGATGCTGGCCAATGCAGATGGGAAATCTCTTAGATCCGGGGAGCGCGGCCGTCCGGGGCGGCATCGGCGCACGCTCGATCGGATCGGGAGGGGCCACGGCGGGAACGGGTGCGGGGCCCGCCGTCACCTGCGGCATGACGCCGGGCCGGGGCCGTCCGACCGGGCGCGGCAATTGGTAGGACGTCTGGCACCACGGCACGAGTGCCGCGGCAGCCAACCGACCGCCCCCGTCACTCACAGAAGTCCCCAGCAGAGCATTGACGTTACACAATGGAAACTCTAACGTCTGATGTCTCGACCGTGCATGCCGGCACCACTCCACCTCCCACCCGGGGAGGGCTCTCCGTGTCCCGTCCCCGACCCGGCAGCCGGCGGCGGCCGCAAGGTTCCCGCACGCCCGACCCGCAGTGCGCGATCCGGAGCGAACGGCTGCCGCCCCACGCGACGGCCGTACCCGCCGGAGCACTCCCGCAGAAACGGAGCGAACACGATGAACCACGGACGTCTGGTGAGCGCGGGGCTGACGGTGCTGCTCGGCGCTACGGTCGCCCTCACCGCCGGCTGCGGTGACCGGGACGCCGGGACCGGCACGGGCGGCGGCAAGCCCCTCATCGGGGTCGACTACCCCCGCTCGGACACCGACTTCTGGAACTCCTACATCAGGTACGTGCCGCAGTCCGCCGGGCAGTTGGGGATCGACCTCAAGACCACCAACTCGCAGAACGACATCGCCAACCTCATCTCGAACGCCCAGACCTTCATGAGCCAGGGCGTCACGGGGGTGGTGATGGCCCCGCAGGACACCGCCGCGATCGCCCCGACCCTGGCCCAACTGGAGAGCCGCAAGATCCCGGTGGTCACCATCGACACCCGGCCCGACACCGGCAGGGTGTTCATGGTGGTCCGCGCCGACAACCGGGCGTACGGCACCAAGGCCTGCGAGTTCCTGGGCACCAGGCTCGGCGGCCGGGGCAAGGTCGTCATGCTCCAGGGTGGCCTGGACTCGATCAACGGCCGGGACCGCACCGAGGCGTTCAGCGAGTGCATGGCCAGGGAGTTCCCCGGCATCAGGGTGTTCGGGGAGGCGACCGACTGGAAGGCCGACGTCGCGGCGTCGAAGTTGCAGACCCGCTTCGCCTCCGACCCGGACATCCGGGGCGTCTACATGCAGTCGTCGTTCGCGCTGTCGGGCACCCTGCAGATCCTCAAGCAGCGTGGCCTGCAGGTGCCGCCGACCGACCCGAAGCACGTCTTCGTCGTGTCCAACGACGGCATCCCCGAGGAGCTGAAGAACATCGGCGACGGCCTGATCGACGCCACCGTCAGCCAGCCCGCCGACCTGTACGCCCGCTACGGCCTGGAGTACGCCAAGGCGGCGATCGAGGGAAAGACCTTCCAGCCCGGCCCCACCGACCACGGCAGCACCATCATCCAGGTGCGCGACGGCCTGCTGGAGGACCAACTCCCGGCGCCCCTGGTGACCCTGGACGGCGCACCGATCGCCGGGCAGCCCACGGTGAGGTACGACGACCCGTCGCTGTGGGGCCGGCAGGGATGACCGCCGCCCCGCACCACCCCGGCGACGCCGACCGGCCGGTCGTCGAGGCGGTCGACGTCACCAAACGCTTCGGCTCCACGCTCGCCCTGTCCGGAGCCGGGATCATGGTCCGGCGCGGTGAGACGCACGCCCTGGTGGGCCGCAACGGCGCGGGCAAGTCGACGCTGGTCGGCATCCTGACCGGGTTGCAGGCCGCCGACGGCGGGGCGGTCGCCTTCGACGGCCGTCCGGCACCGCCGCTGGCCGACCGAGACGCCTGGCGGCAGCGGGTGGCCTGCGTCTACCAGAAGTCGACGATCATCCCCACCCTCACCGTGGCGGAGAACCTGTTCCTCAACCGGCACGCCCGCTCCCGCGTCGGCCTGATCCGCTGGTCGAGCCTGCGGCGGGAGGCACAACACCTGCTGGCGCAGTGGTCGGTCGACGTCGACGTCCGGCAGCCGGCCGCGACGCTCTCGGTCGAGCAGCGGCAGTTCGTGGAGATCGCCCGCGCGTTGTCCTTCGGCGCCCGGTTCATCGTCCTCGACGAACCGACCGCCCAGCTCGACGCCGCCGGCATCGACCGGCTGTTCACCCGCATCCGGGACCTGCGGGCGCAGGGGGTGACGTTCCTGTTCATCAGCCACCACCTTCAGGAGATCTACGACCTGTGCGACCGGGTGACGGTCTTCCGCGACGCCCGGCACATCCTCACCGCCCCGGTAGCCGGGTTGAGCCGGCAGGCGCTGGTGGCCGCGATGACCGGGGAGGACGTGAGCATGCCGGAGGCCGACCACCGGCGACCGGCGTCCGACGCGCCGGTGCTGCTGTCGGTGCGGGACCTGGTCACCGCGTCCGGGGCCCGGCTGTCGATGCGGGCCCGGGCGGGCGAGGTGGTCGGCATCGCCGGTGGTGGCGGCAGCGGCAAGGTCGAGGTCGCCGAGGCGGTCGTCGGTCTCGCCCGGCCGGTGGCCGGGTCGGTCACCCTCGCCGGTCGGGTGCTGCGGCCGGGCAGCGTGCCCGACGCCCTCGCCGCCGGAGTGGGGCTGGTGCCGCAGGACCGGCACCGGGAGGGCCTGGTGCCGGCGCTGTCGATCGCGGAGAACGTCACGATGACCGTGCCGCAGCGGGTCGGGCGCCACGGACTCATCTCCCGGACCCGGCGGGACGCCCTGGCCCGGGACACCATCGCCGCGCTGACGATCAAGGCGGCCGGGCCGCAGACGCCGGTGGCCGACCTGTCCGGCGGCAACCAGCAGAAGGTCGTGATGGGCCGGGCGTTGGCCAACGATCCCCGGCTGCTGGTGCTGATCACGCCCACCGCCGGGGTCGACGTGCGGTCCAAGCAGACCCTGCTCGGCGTCGTCGAGGACGTCCGCCGCCGGGGCACCGCCGTGCTGGTGGTCTCCGACGAGTTGGACGACCTGCGCATCTGCGACCGGGTGCTGGTGATGTTCCAGGGCCGGGTGGTCGGCGAGATGGCCCACGGCTGGAGCGACAACGATCTGGTAGCCGCCATGGAAGGGGTGGACCTCCACCATGTCTGACACGCTGTCCACCGGCACGGTGCCGGCGTCGGCTCCCCCGCCGACCCGCCCGTCGTCGCGGCACCTGGCCGTCGCCCGGCTGCGGGACCTGGCGCTGGTGCCGGCGATCGTCGCGGTGGCGATCGTCGGGTGGATCATCAGCCCGGTCTTCCTCAGCACCGACAACGTCCTCAACGTGCTGCAGAGCATGTCGGAGATCGCGATCCTGGTGCTGGCCCAGACCATCGTGCTGATCACCGGCAAGATGGATCTGTCGCTGGAGTCCACCTTCGGGCTCGCCCCGGGCATCGCCGCCTGGCTGGTCGTCGACCCGGAGCTGACCCGGGGGCTGGGGCTCGGCCTGCTCCCGCCCGCCTGGGCGGTGCCGGTGGTGCTGCTGGTCGGGGCGCTGGTCGGGGCGTTCAACGGGCTGCTCATCGTCCGGTTCGGCCTCAACGGCTTCATCGTGACGCTGGGCATGCTGATCATCCTGCGCGGCCTGCTCACCGGCATCTCCGGCGGGCAGACGTTCTTCGCGCTGCCCGGGTCGATGACGTACCTCGGCTCGACGAGCTGGCTTGGGGTGCCGGCCTCGATCTGGGTGTCGCTGCTGCTGTTCGCCGCCGGGATCGTGGTGCTCGGCCACACCCGCGCCGGCCGCGCGTTGTACGCCATCGGCGGCAACGCCGACGCGGCCCGCGCCGCCGGCATCCGCACCGACCGGGTGCTGTGGGTCGCGCTGGTCGTGGCCAGCGTGCTCGCCGCCCTGGCCGGCCTGCTGATCAGCGGCCGGCTGGCGGCGGTGCCGGCGGCCCAGGGCGACGGCGCGATCTTCCAGGTGTTCGCGGCTGCGGTGATCGGCGGGGTCAGCCTCAACGGCGGCCGGGGCAGCGTCTTCGGCGCGTTCACCGGCGTCCTGCTGCTCTTCATGATCATCAACGTGTTGACCCTGGCCGGGGTGCCCGCACAGTGGACGAACTTCCTCAACGGCGCGGTCATCCTCGTCGCCCTGGTGGTCTCCCGCATCACCGGCGGCAAGGCGCAGACCTGACCCGGACCCCCGCGCGCCCCGCCCACGAGGCGGGCCGCCGACGCCCCCGATCCCCTCAACCAGGAGTTCCGTTGACTGAGCGCATCACCGCGGTGGACACGATCGACGTCCGCTTCCCCACCTCCGTGCACCGCGACGGGTCGGACGCGATGAACCCCTTCCCCGACTACTCGGCCGCCTACGTCACCCTGCGGACCTCGGCGGGCGCCGAGGGACACGGGCTGGTCTTCACCGTGGGACGCGGGACCGAGATCCAGGTCGCCGCCGTACGGTCGCTGGCCGCGATGGTCGTCGGCCAACCCGTCGACGAGCTGACCGCCGACCCCGGGGCGCTGGCCCGGCGGCTCGTCGGCGACAGCCAGATCCGCTGGCTCGGCCCGGCCAAGGGGGTCGTGCACATGGCCGCCGGTGGCCTGGTCAACGCGGTGTGGGACCTCGCCGCCCGGCGGGCCGGCAAGCCGCTGTGGAAGCTGCTGGCCGACCTCACCCCGGAACAGCTCGTCGCCCAGGTCGACTTCCGCTACCTGCGCGACGCCCTCACCGAGGACGAGGCGCTGACCCTGTTGCGACAGGCCGCCGACGGCCGGGCCGGGCGGGAGCAGCGGCTGCGCGCCGAGGGCTACCCCGCGTACACCACCACGCCCGGGTGGTTGGGCTACGACGACGAGAAGCTGGCCCGGCTCTGCGCGGAGGCGGTCCGCGACGGCTACCGGCTGATCAAACTCAAGGTCGGCGGCGACCTGGCCGACGACGTACGCCGGATGGGCATCGCCCGGCGGGCCGTCGGGCCGCAGGTCCGCCTCGCGGTCGACGCGAACCAGATCTGGGGTGTGCCGGAGGCGATCGGGTGGATGCGGGAACTGGCCGCGTTCGACCCGTACTGGATCGAGGAGCCGACGTCGCCGGACGACGTCCTCGGGCACGCCGCCGTCCGCAAGGCGCTCAGCCCGATCCGGGTCGCCACCGGCGAGCACGTGCACAACGCGGTCGTGTTCAAGCAACTGCTCCAGGCCGACGCCGTCGACGTGGTGCAGATCGACGCCTGCCGGGTCGCCGGGGTCAACGAGAACCTGGCGATCCTGCTGCTCGCCGCGCGGTTCGGGGTGCCGGTCTGCCCGCACGCCGGCGGGGTGGGGCTGTGCGAACTGGTGCAGCACCTGGCGATGTTCGACTTCGTCGCGGTCAGCGGCAGCACCGAGGACCGGGCCATCGAGTACGTCGACCACCTGCACGACCACTTCGTCGACCCGGTCCGCGTCACCGGCGGTCGCTACCTGGCCCCCACCGCCCCGGGCATGAGCGGGCAGATCCGGCCGGAGTCCCTGGCCGCGTACCGGTTCCCGGACGGCCCGCAGTGGGCCGACGCCGCCGCGACCCCGGGCCCGGCGACGCCGTGATCATCGACGCGCACCACCACCCGTGGCGGCCCGAACACGGGTACACCTGGCTGGACGCGCCCGAACTGGCGGCCGTCCGGCGGCCGTTCACCCCGGCGGACCTGACCGCCGAACTCGCCGCCGCCGACGTGCCCGCCACCGTGGCCCGCCACCGCCGGCTGCGCGGCGGCGGGTACCTGGCCGGGGTGCGCTCCCAGGTGCAGGGCGAGCCGGACCCGGACTACCTGGACCGGCCCGACGTGCGTCGCGGGCCCGCCGCGCTCGCCGCCGGCCCCGCCCACCGGGCAGGGCCGGCGTGAGGCCGGCCGGGTCAGGCGGCCTGCGCCGTGGCGGCCAGCACCGTGCGCAGCCACGCCTCGGAGGTGTTGACGTGCATCAACGCGCTCGCCTGGGCGAGCAGTTGGTCACGCGAGCGCAGCGCGCGGTAGATCGCGTGGTGCTCGTCGATGGTGGTGTGCGCCGCGTTGCCCTCGATCAGCCCGCGCCACACCCGGGCCCGCAGGGTACGGCTGGACAGCCCGTCCAGCAGCGAGGTGAGGGTCTCGTTGCCGGTGGTGGCGACGACGGTGTGGTGGAACGCCGTGTCGAACCGGATCAGCTTCTCGGCGTCGTCGGCCGCCGCCCGCATCTCCTCCAGGATGCCGCCGAGGTCGTCGAGCTGGGCATCGGTCATCCGCAGCGCCGCCAGCCCGGTGGCCATCGGTTCCAGCAGCCGCCGCACCTCCATGACCTCCAGCAGGGTGTCGTCGCGCAGCAGCTCCACCGCGACCCCCAGCCCCTCCAGCAGCAGCCGGGGAGCGAGGCTGGTGACGTACGTCCCGTCGCCACGGCGTACGTCGAGCACCCGGGCCGATTCGAGGACCTTCACCGCCTCCCGGACCCCGCTGCGCGACAGGCCCATCTGCTCGGCGAGTTGCGGCTCGGGGGGCAGCCGGGCGCCCGGCGGCAGCTCGCCGGACTGGACCATGCTCCGGATCTTGGCGATCGCGTCGTCGGTCAGTGCCACCACGTCCCCCTCCGGCCGGCCGGTCGCGCGTCGTCCCGACCGCTGCGGCTGCCGCAGCCGACGGCGACCCCCACCAATATAGAGACATCCGATGTTTTCGCCGACGGCGGTCGACCCACCCCGCCCATCGCCGCCACCATCCGCACCGGAAAGGCGTGACGTGCACCGTTACGGCTGGTTGATCCGGCTCCGACCGGAGCACCGCGAGACCTACCTGCGCCTGCACGCCGCCGTCTGGCCCGACGTCGAACGGACGCTGCGCGCGGCGAACATCCGCAACTACAGCATCTTCCTGCACGGCGACCTGCTCGTCGGCTACTACGAGTACGTCGGCGAGGACCACGACGCCGACCAGCGGCGCATCGCCGCCGACCCCCGGACGCAGCAGTGGTGGACGCTGACCGACCCGTGCCAGGAGTCGGTCGCCGAACCCGGCTCGGGGCACTGGTGGGCGCCGATGCGGGAGGTCTGGCACCTGTCCGAGGAGGAATCGTGAACCATAGCGCGCACTACGTCGGCGACCACACCTTCGTCGTCGAGCGGACCGCCGTCGTACCGCCCGGCCCCGGCGAGGTGCGCATCGACGTCGCGTACACCGGGATCTGCGGCACCGACCTGCACGTGGCGCACGGCGCGATGGACCAGCGGGTCCGGGTGCCGGCGGTGATCGGCCACGAGATGTCCGGACGCATCGCCGAGGTCGGCCCCGGGTTGCGGGGGCACCGGGTGGGCGACCCGGTGACCGTGATGCCGCTGGACTGGTGCGGCGACTGCCCCGCCTGCCGGGCCGGCAACAGCCACATCTGCCACCGGCTCACCTTCGTCGGCATCGACTCCCCCGGTGCGATGCAGCGCTCCTGGACGGTGCCCGCGCGGATCGTGGTGCCGCTGCCGGCAGACCTGCCGCTGACCCACGCCGCGCTGATCGAGCCGACCGCCGTCGCCGTGCACGACGTACGCCGGTCCCGGCTGACCGCCGGGGAACACGCGGTGGTCGTCGGCGCCGGGCCGGTCGGCCTGCTCATCGGGACGGTCGCGCAGGTCACCGGGGCCGAGGTGACGGTGCTGGAACTCGACCCGCGCCGCCGGGCCCTCGCCACCGAACTCGGGCTGCGTACCGTCGACCCGGCGACGGTGGACGTCGCCAGGCACGTGCACGAGACGACAGGCGGGGCCGGGGCGGCCGTGGCCTTCGAGGTGTCCGGGTCCGCCGCCGGGGTCCGCACCGCGACCGACCTGCTCGCCGCACGCGGTCGGCTGGTCGTCGTGGCGATCCACCCCACCCCCCGGGAGGTGGACCTGCACCGCGTCTTCTGGCGCGAACTGGAGCTGATCGGGGTGCGGGTGTACGAGCGGGAGGACTACACCGAGGCCGTCCGGTTGGTGCACGCCGGGCTGGTGCCCGCCGGGCGGCTGATCACCCGGGTCGTGCCGTTGCCCGAGGTGGCCGAGGCGTTCCGGGCGCTCGCCGCCGGTGGCGAGGTGAAGATCCTCGTCGACTGCGGCGTGACCTGGTGAATCCCGGCCAGCCGGGCCGGCCGTGTGATGATCGGCGGGTGCGGGTGGTGCTGGCGACCGACGCGGGGCACCCCGGGCGGGCCAACGAGGATTTCGCCGGGGCGGTGCCGGCCGGCCTGGTGCTGGTCGACGGCGCGGGCGGCGTCCCCGGGGCCGGCGAGGTCTGCCGGCACGGCGTGGCCTGGTACGCCCGCCGGCTCGGCGGCGCGCTGCTGGGCGGGCTGTCGACGGGCGGGAGCCTGCGGGCGGTGCTGGCCGAGGGCATCGGGCAGGTCACCGACGCGCACCGGGACACCTGCGACGTCACCCACCCGAGCAGCCCGTACGCGGCCGTGGCGGTGCTGCGGTGCGCCGGCGGGCTGGTCGAGCACCTGGTCCTCGGGGACGCGGTGGCGGTCGTCGGCCGGGTGGCCGGCGGGCCGCTCGTCGCCCACGACCCCCGCGAGGTGGTGATCGCGAGGTCCGTCGAGCGGCGGCTGGTGGGTGTCGCCGGGGGCAGCGCGGAGCACCGGCGGTTGCTGGCCGAGTTGCGGGGGCACCGCAACGCCCCGGGCGGTTTCTGGGTGGCCAAGGACGACCCGGGGGTGGTCGACGAGGCGGTCACCGGCGACTGCGCGGCGGCCGGGGTGACGGTGGCGGCGCTGCTGAGCAACGGGGCGAGCCGGCTCGTGGACACCTTCGGGCTCACCGACTGGGCGGGCCTGCTGCGCCTGCTGGACACCGAGGGGCCGGGCGGGATCATCAGGCGGGTCCGGGAGGCCGAGGCCCGGTCCGGGGTCGCCACCGACGACGCGACGGTGGTCGGGTGGCGCGCGACGGCACCGGCCGCCGGCGACTGAGCCACAGCGGCGCAAAGGATCAGCCGGGCCGGGCGGCCTCCGCGGAGGCCGCCCGGCCCGGCTGATCGGTGGATCAGTTGCGGACGATGGTGAAGGTGCTCGTCGTGTTGCGGACGTCCTGGTGGTTGTCGCTCAGCCGCAGGTTGGTGAACGTCGCCGAGCCGACCGCCGGGCCCTGCCCCGCCTCGGGCATCTCGTTGACCCAGATGCCGAAGCCGGACTTCGCGTCGAACGCGTCACCACTGCGCCGCGCCCCGGAGATCGACACGTCGGTGAGCACCGTGTCGGTGATCGGGTTCTCCGGCTGGCCGCCCGTGTACTTGGTCTGGAACATGATCCCCGAGTACGTCGGGTCGACGATGTCGACGGCGCTGACCCGGATGCCCCGGAACTCCTTGGACGCGGAGAACAACCACATCGCGGGGAACGTCTGCGCGCCCCAGAAGTGCCCGCCGGAGCGGATCAGCGAGACGTTCTCGAACCGGGTGGGTGGGCTCGCCCCGAACCCGACGAACGGGTAGCCGAAGTCCAGCGAGCTGATGGTGATGCCCGAGTACGTCAACTGGTCGGCGAGGTAGAGGTTGCGGAAGGTGTTGTCGTAGCCGCCGTACACGGCGATGCCGGCGGCCCGCCAGGTCAGCGTGGCGGTCAGGTTCTCGAACACGTTGCCGTGGTTGCCGCCGGAGCCGCCGGAGTCGGTGGCGGAGAACAACGCGAACGCGTCGTCGCCGTTGGACCGGCCCTCCGTGTTGGTGACCAGCGCGTTGGTGCTGCCGTTGGTCATGTTCACCCCGTCGGCGAAGGTGTTACGGAAGCGGCTGTCCCGGATGGTCAGCCCGTCCACGCTGACCCCCCAGTACGCGCAGACGGTGTGCTCCACCCAGACGCTGTCCAACGTCAGGTCGTCGACGTCCTTCAGCTCGCCCCACACCTTGCCGGGTCCGTCGATCCGGTTGGTGTAGTTGCCGAAGAACGCCAGGTGGGCGAAGGTCGAGCCGCTGGCCGAGGACTCGACCCGGAAACCGGCGTCGGTGTTCTGCTGGTTCGTCGGCGTCTGGAACCGGGTGTACCACATGCCCGCGCCGACCACCTTCACCGGTTTGCCGTACACCTGGAGCTTCTGCGCGGTCTCGTAGCTGCCGGCGGGCAGGTAGACGCCGACGAACGTGCCGGTGGTGTCCATCCGGACCGCGTCCAGCGCGTTCTGCACGTCGGCGTGGCTGAACCCGGTCGGCACCTTGTAGCGGGTCGGGTCCGGGTTGGCGCGCGGCGACACCAGCTCGGTGTTGACGAAGTCGATCGCGTAGGTGGTGGCGTTCGCCGGGTCCTTCTGGAGCCGGATCCGGCTGCCCGCCGCGACGGTGGAGTTGAGCAGCACGTTCGCCTCGTCGTACAGGTGCCGGGGCGCGCCCGCGCTCGGCGAGTCGCTGGGGGCGGCCTCGGCGCCGTAGAGCCAGATGTGCTTCGAGGTGAGGCTGATCGGCTTGTGCAGCACCCCGTTGACATAGACGTTGAGCGTCGCGTCGATCCCGCCGCCGCCCGGCGCGTCCGGGATGGAGAAGCGGGTGACGAGCGCGTTCGCGGCCGATTTGGTGGTCCACTCGACGTACGCGCCGGTGGTGTCGAGGGTGACCGCGCGCCGGCCGGACGCCTCACCGGCCAGGTCGCCGATGGCGCGGTTCGGGCCGATCACCTGCGCGCCGCCGCCGATCGAGCCGTCCTCGGCCTCGTACGCGTCGTAGCCGAGGTTCGCGCCCCGGCCGACGAACAGCGGCCGGTCGCTGGAGTTGTTCTGCCGCTTCACCGGCAGTTCGTTGGCGTCGTCGGCGAGCACCACCCGCACGGTGTGGCGGCCGTTGGCGGCGGTCCAGGTGCCGAGCGGCACCGGTCCGGCGGTGGCCCCGGCGGCGATCGTGCCGGAGTACGCGCCGGTCAGCGTGCGGACCACGGAACCGGAGTCGTTGAGCACGGTGAGCGTGATGCCGTGCGTGCCGCTCGCCGAGGCGATCGTGCCCTGGTTGCGCAGCGTCACCGCGAAGCTGACCGTGCCGCCGGCGGCCGGCGTGCCCGGCGACCACGTCACGGCCGAGGCCACCAGGTCGGAGCTGGCCACCGGGCTGACCGTCAACGCGGTCGGGTTGGTGTAGGAGTTGTTCGCCTCGTTCTGCTCGATCACCGTGTTCGACTCGTCGACCTTGGCGGTGAGCTGGTAGCTGCCGGCGTCACGCGCGCCGATGGTGGCCGAGGCGGTGGTGGACGCGCCGGCCGCGAGCGCGCCGACGGTGGCGGTGCCCACCTTCGTCGTACCCAGGTAGAGGGTGACGGTGGTGGCGGCGGACGCCGCGCTGCCGGCGTTACGCACGGTGGCGGACAGGGTGATCGCGTCGGTTTCGACGGGCGCGGTGGGCGAGGCGGTCAGGGCGGTGACGGTGAGGTCCGGGTTGGCTGCCGGCACGCCGATGACCTGGAACTCCGCGACCTGGCCGTTGGACGAGCCGGAGTTCGCGGTGAACTGCAACCGGACGTCCGCGGCGGTCGCCGAGACGGGGACGGTCACGGTGTTGCCGGTGTTCGGGTTGAACGAGTACGTCGCGGAGCCGGCCAGGCTGGTGAACCCGGACGCGGACTGCTCCCGCCCGAGCACCTGGAACGTCTGGGTACGCGCACCCCACGCCGGGTCCGGGTTGAGCTTCACCACCACCGCGCTGATGCTGGCGTTCGCGCCCAGCGCCACGGTGAGCGTGCCCGGGTACGCGCCCGGCGCGCCCTCCCAGTAGGTGGTGACGTCGTTGTCGACCGCGTTGGCCGCGGTGAACACGTGGACCACCGACGACGCGGTGGCCGGCTTGCCGACCGCCAGGTTGGTGCCGCCGCCGGTGGTGCCGGTCCGGGTCACCGTGTTGCTGTTGGCCGACACGTTGCCGGCGGCGTCGCGGGCCCGCACCTGGTAGGAGACGGTGGCGCTGTCCGGCTGGCCGTCGGTGTACGTCAGCGTGGAACCGCCGACGGTGGTGCGCAGCGACCCGTTGGCCCACACCTCGTAGCCGGTGACGCCGACGTTGTCGGTGGACGCGGTCCAGGTCAACCGGATCTGGCCGCTCGCCGGCTGGGTCCAGGCGAGGTTGCCGGGCGCGGTCGGCGCGGTGGTGTCACCGGTGTTGCCGGTGCGGGTCACCGTGTTGCTGTTGGCGGACACGTTGCCTGCGGCGTCGCGGGCCCGCACGTAATACGACACGGTGCTGCCGGCGGGCTGGGTGTCGGTGTAGGTCAGCGTGGTGCCGCCGACGCTGGTGCGCAGCACGCCACCCGCGTAGATGTCGTAGCCGGTGACGCCGACGTTGTCGGTGGACGCGGTCCAGGTCAGCCGCACCTGGTCGGTGGCCGGCTCGGTGAACGTCAGGCTGCCGGGCGCGCTGGGGGCCTGGGTGTCGCCGGTCGCCGCGCCGTAGATCTCCAGCTCGGCGAGTTGCCCGGCGGGCCAGGCGCTGTTGGCGGTGAACAGCAGCCGCAGGTAGCGGGTGGACGTGGTGGGCACGGTGACGGTGACCGTGTTGCCGCCGGCCGGGTCGAACGCGTACGACGCGGACGCGACGAGCGTGCCGAACGTGGAGCCGTTGGTGCCGCCCTGCACGGTCAGCGTCTGGTTGCGTGCGCCCCAGCCGGTGGGCAGCCGCAGCACCAGCCGGTTGACGCTGGTGGCGGCGCCCAGGTCGGCCTGGATCCACTGCGGGAACGCGGCGTTCGGGCTCTCCCAGTAGGTGCCCGCGTTGCCGTCGTTGGCGTTGCCGGCGGCGTACACGTCGGAGTGGCCGCTCTCGGTCATCGTCGCGCCGAGCGCCAGGTTGGTCGAGGAGCTGGCCGTGCCGTAGACCTCCAGCTCGGCGAGTTGGGCGGCGGCCCACCCGGTGTTCGCGGTGACGACGACGCGCAGGTAGCGGGCGTTGGTGGCGCTGAAGCCGAGGGTCACCGTGTTGCCGGCGGCCGGACCGAACGAGCGGGCGGCCGACGCGACGACAGTGGTGAAGCCGCTGCCGTCGGCGCTGGCCTGCACGGACAGCGTCTGGGTGCGGGCCTCCCAGGCGGCGGGGAGCTTGAGCACCACCTGGTCGACGGCGCGGCCGGTGCCGAGGTCGACCTGCGCCCACTGGGGCAGCGCGCCGCTGCTCTCCCAGTAGCTGCCCTGGCTGCCGTCGGTGAGGTTGGCGCTGACGTAGGGGCCGTTGACGCTGCTGGCGGTGGCGGTGCGGCCGGCGGCGAGGTTCGGGCCGCCGGCGGCCAGGGCGGGTGGGGCGGGCGCCGCGGTGACGGCCAGGCCGACCGCGGCGAGCACCGCGACGACTCTGGTACGGAATCTGGACATGGTGGACGGACACCTTCTTCCCGGGGGAGGTGGAGAGGCGTTGACGGGGTGCGGGGTGTGGTGCGGCGGGGACCCGGGCGGGTCCCCGCCGCACCGGGTCAGGAGGCGTAGACCTCGAACTCGGAGAGCTGACCGGCCGGCCAGCCGGTGTTGCCGGTGAACGTCAGCCGCACGAAGCGACGGTCACCGGCGGGCAGCGCGATCGACACGCTGTTGCCGGACGTCGGGTCGAACGGGTAGCCGGCCGCCGCCCTGAGGGTGGTGAACGACGAGCCGTCGGTGGAGCCGAGTACGGCCACCGTCTGGGTACGGGTCTGCCAGGCCGCCGACGGCGGCAGCCTGAGCACCACCCGGCCGACCGGTCGGGCGCTGCCCAGGTCGACGGTCACCGACTGGGGGAAGGCGTTGTTGGCGCTCTCCCAGTAGGTGTTCGGGTTGCCGTCGACCGTGTTGCCGACGCCGTAGACGTCGGCGTGGCTGGTCTCCACGACCGGACGGCCGGCGGCCAGGTTGCCGGTCGGCGGCGCGGTGGTCGGGGGCGGCGTGGTGGAGGGTGGCAGGGTCGTGGGTGGCGTCGTGGTAGGCGGCGGGGTGGTGACGCCACCGCCGTACACCTCCAGCTCGGCGAGTTGGGCGGCCGGCCAGCCGGTGTTGCCGGTGACGGTGACCCGGACGTACCGGCGGGCGCCCGACGGCAGCGCGATCGAGACGCTGTTGCCGGCCGCCGGGTCGAACACCCGGCCCGCCGACGCGGCGAGCGTGCCGTAGGAGGAGCCGTCGGTGGAGCCGAGCACGGACAGCGTCTGCGTGCGGCGCTCCCAGCCGGCGGGGAGCTTGAGCACCACCCGGTCGACGGTGCGCGACGCCCCGAGGTCGACGGTCAGCGACTGCGGGAACGCGTTGTTGGCGCTCTCCCAGTAGCTGCCCGCGTTGCCGTCGACCGCGTTGCCGGCCGCGTACGACTGGTTGACGCTGGTGGCGGTCGCCGGCCGGCCCAGGGCCAGGTTCCCGCCGGCCGGCGGGGTGGTCGGGGGTGGGGTGGTCGGCGGGGCCGTGGTCGGGGGCGCGGTGGTCGGCGGGACGCTGGTCGGCGGCGGGCTGGACGGGCCGTTGCCCCACTGCGGCTGGGGCCACGGCCCGCAGTACGGGGTGGGCGTGTACCAGCCGGAGTTGCCGGTGCCCTGGGTGATCTGGAAGCCGCTGCCGACGCAGTTGTGCATCGGGTTGGCCTGGGCGATGTTGGTGGCCCGGACGCCTGTGAAGCTGACCTGGCTGGGGGCCTGCACCTGGAGCGCGTACGTGCCCGCGCCGTCGATCCGGACGTTGCTGAAGCTGATCCCGCTGGTCTGGCCCTCGATCCAGTGCAGCGCCGCGTAGGAGCTGTCCAGGATGTCGGTGTCGGTGACGGTGACGGCCGCGCCCTGGATGGGCTCGTTGAGCGCGGAGAACCAGATCGCGCCCACCCCGAAGTTCCAGTTGTAGTCGGAGTTGCCGTTGCGGATCAGCGTGTTGCGGGCCACGGTGATGGTGCCGGCCACCGCCGTCGGGCCGGTGACCCCGGGATAGCGGTTCGCGACGTGGATGCCGCCGCCGTTGGTCACCGAGTCGGCTGTCACGTTGTCGGCGATGGTGATGTCCCGTCCGCCGTACGTGACCAGGTGGTTGGCCAGGATGGTGACGCCGATGGTGTTGCGGGTGAAGGAGTTGCCGACGTTCGGCACGCTCTGCGCCCACATGGCCAGCGCGTCGTCGCCGGTGTTGCGGACGAACGTGTTGGTCACGGTCGAGTTGGTGACGCCCCAGTGGAAGTTCACCCCGTCGGCGGTCTGGTCGAGGATGCGGCTGTTGCGGATGGTGAAGTTGTCCATCGGGCCGTCCATCCACGCGCCGACCTTGGTGTGCTGCAACCACAGGTTGTCCACCACCGAGTTCGTCATCGCGCCGCCGATGGCGTTGACCTGGTCCTCGTCGACCCGCTCCCGGATGTCACCGATGATGGCGAAGTCCCGCAGCGTGACGTTGCGGCTGGGTCCGCCGGCCTCGTGCGAACGGATCTCCCCGGAGTAGCCGCCGCCGGGCACGTACCTGCCGTAGATGCCGGCGGCGCGTTTGCGGTCGGTGGGGTGCCGGCCGCCGAGCACCGAATACCACGGCCCGGCGCCGCGCAGCGTCACGCCGTCGACCACCACGTGGTCCCAGAGGGTGAACGTGCCGACCGGGATCCACACCGCCCTCCCCTGCGCCCTGCCGGCGTCCACCGCGGCCTGGAACCTCGCCGTCGAGTCGGTGCCGCCGGTGGGGTCCGCGCCGAAGTCGGTCACCACGTCCAGCACGCCTGCGGGCTTGGCGATCGGCGACCCGACCAGCTCGAAGTCGGCCAGGTCGATGGTGAACGTGGGTGACTGGGCGGTCGAGGAGACCTGGAGGCGGATCGTCGTGCCGGCCGGGTAGGTGGTGCCGAACATCGTCCGGGTCTCGTCGTAGAAGTGGTGCGGGTTGGTGTCGCCCGGGTTGTTGTTGAACGGGTAGCCGCCGTAGTACCAGCCGTACCGGGAGGTGACCGGGACGGCCTTGACCAGGGTGCCGTTGGCGCGCAGGTCGATGCTGGCGTCCCGGCCGGTGCCGGCGGCGTTGTCGGGCAGGCTGTAGCGGAAGGTGACCGCGTTCGCCGGGGCGGTGAGGGTGAACTCGACGTACTCGCCGACGGCGTCGAGGGTGACCGCCTCCCGGCCGGACGCCTCGGACGGCAGCGTGCCGTAGCGCCGGTCGGGGCCGATCCTGGTGCCGGTGTGGACGGCCTGTTCCGCCTCCTGCTCGCGGAACGGCACGGTCGCGCCCCGGCCGGCGATGTCGAACGGGGACAGGCCGGCGGCGTGCGCCGGGGTGGCGGTGGAGGTCAACGCCACGACGGTCAGTGTCGAGGCGGCGAGTACGGCGGCGGCCAGGGCCGCGAGCCCGGTGGGGCGTCGGTGGTGCGGGTGCTCGGCCATGCGGGGTGTGCTCCCTTTCGTCGGTGGCCAGGTCCCCCGTGCGGCGGTGCTGTTGTCTCCTTCCCCTTCCTCCCCAGGTGTTCCGGCGGCCGGGACGGGCCGCCGGGTGGTGCGGGTCAGGCCGTCCGGGTCCGTAGCCAGACCGCGGTGTCCGGGGGCAGCCGGTCGTCGTCGAGCGGCCCGCTGGCCAGCAGCACCCGGTCGTGCCCGGGCAGCGTCACCGGCTCGGCACCGAGGTTGACCAGGCAGGCGAACCCGGGTTCCCGGGCGAACGCGAGCACCTGTGGTGGCGCGGGCAGCCAGGTCAGCGTGCCGTCACCGAGGGCGGGTTCGGCCCGGCGCAGCGCCAGCGCGGCCCGGTACAGCTCCAGCATCGAGTGCGGGTCGCCGGTCTGGGCGCGGACGGTGCGGTCCTTCCAGTCGGTCGGCTGTGGCAGCCAGGGCGCGGCGGCGGCCCCGTCGGGGCTGAACCCGAACGGCGGCGTGTCGCCCTGCCAGGGCAGCGGCACCCGGCAGCCGTCGCGGCCCGGGTCGACCCGCCCGGAGCGTTCCCACATCGGGTCCTGCCGCAGCGCGTACGGGATGTCCTCGACCTCCCACAGTCCCAGCTCCTCGCCCTGGTAGACGTAGGCGGCGCCGGGCAGGGCGAGGCTGAGCAGCGCGGCGGCCCGGGCCCGGCGGGTGCCGAGTTCCAGGTCGGTGGGGATGCCCTCGCGCTTGGCGGCGAAGCTGAACGTGGTGTCGGCCCGGCCGTAGCGGGTGACGTGCCGGGTGACGTCGTGGTTGGACAGCACCCAGGTGGCCGGGGCGTCGACCGGGGCGTGCGCGCCGAGGGTGCCGTCGATGCTCTCGCGCAGCGCGGCGGCGTCCCAGGCGCAGCCGAGGAAGTCGAAGTTGAACGCGGTGTGCAGTTCGTCCGGGCGCAGGTAGTTGGCGAACCGCTGCCGGTCGGGCAGCCACACCTCGCCGACCAGCGCGCGCCCGCCCGGGTAGGAGTCGGCGATGCGCCGCCAGGCGCGGTAGATGTCGTGCACGCCGTCCCGGTCGTGGAACGGGTGCGGCCGGTCCGGGTGGACCTCCGGCAGCGTGCCGTCCTTGACGAGCAGGCCGGCGGAGTCGATCCGGATGCCGTCCACGCCCCGGTCGAACCAGAAGCGCAGGATGTCCTCGAACTCGGCGCGGACCCGGGGGTGGTCCCAGTTGAAGTCGGGTTGCTGCGGGGCGAACAGGTGCAGGTACCAGTCGCCGGGGGTGCCGTCCGGGTCGGTGGTGCGGGTCCAGGTGGGGCCGCCGAACTCGCCCGTCCAGTCGGTGGGCGGCAGGTCGCCGTCGGGTCCCCGTCCGGGACGGAACCAGAACAGCTCCCGTTCGGGGGCGTCCGGGCCGCCGGTGAGTGCGGCCCGGAACCAGGGGTGCGCCTCCGAGCAGTGGTTGGGCACCACGTCGACGATGGTCCGGACGCCGAGCGCGTGCGCCTCGGTGATCAGCGCCTCGACCTCGGCGAGGGTGCCGAAGACCGGGTCGATGTCGCGGTGGTCGGCGACGTCGTAGCCGGCGTCGGCCATCGGCGACGGGTACCAGGGGCTGAACCAGATGGCGTCGACGCCGAGGGCGGCGAGGTGGTCCAGGCGGGCGCGGATGCCGGCGACGTCGCCGATCCCGTCGCCGTCGCCGTCGGCGAAACTGCGCGGATAGACCTGGTAGATCACCGCGGAGCGCCACCACGGGCTGCTGTCGACCATGGGCACGGTCACCTGCTTTCTGCGGGTCGGTTCTGCTGCGGCGGGCGGGAGCGGCGGGCGGGGACGCCCGCTCAGCCCTTGAGGCCGCCGGTGGTCAGGCCGGACATGATGTTCCGTTGGAAGATCAGGAACAGCACGACGGTGGGGATGGCGGCGATGACCGAGGCGGCGATCACCACGTTCATCGGGGTGCCGCCGGCGAAGGCGTAGATGCCGACGCTGACCGTGCGGGTCTCCGGTGACGGCATGACCAGCTTGGGCCAGAGGAAGTCCTTCCAGACCGCCGTCACCGCGAAGATCGCCACCACGCCGAGGATCGGGCGGGACATCGGCAGGACGATCGACCAGAGGGTACGCAGCGGTGACGCGCCGTCGACCACGGCGGCGGCCATCAGGTCGTCCGGGATGGAGTCGAAGAACCGCTTGAGCAGGAAGATGTTGAACGCGTTGGCGACCAGCGGCAGCCAGATCGCAAACGGGGAGTCGAGCAGGTTGAGGTGCACGACCGGCAGGTCGATCACGGTCACGTACTGCGGGACGATGAGCACCATCGCCGGGATCATCAGCGTCGCCAGCATCATGGCGAGGATCAGCCCGCCCAGCACCGGGCGCAGCTTCGACAGCGCGTACGCCGCGGCGGTGTCGAACACGAGCTGGAACAGCACCGCGCCGGTGGCGTAGTAGAAGGTGTTGAACAGCAGCTTGGCCAGGTCCAGGTTGGTCCAGGCGTCGACGTAGTTGCCCGGTTGCGGGTCGTGGGGGAACAGCGACGGAGGGGTCTGGGCGATCTCCTGGCCGCTCTTGAGCGCGCCGGTGACCATCCAGTAGAGCGGGCCGAGGAAGACCAGCGTGAACACGACCACGACGACTGTCAGCACGGTCCAGTAGAGGACCCGGCCGCGTCCGCGTCGCAGTTGTGCCGGGGCGATGAGGGTCCGGGTGGTGGGGTCGGCGGCCATGTCCTAGTCCTGTCTCGCGGTCAGTCGCAGGTAGACGGCGGAGAACCCGGCCAGCACCACCAGCATGATCACGCCGAGCGCGGCGGCGCCGTTGAGGTCGTTCTGGAAGAAGCCGTGCTGGTAGATCAGGTACGCCACCGAGGTCGCCGAGTCCTGGGTGCCGGCGCCGTTGGCGAGGATCAGCGGCTCGATGAACAGCTGCATGGTGGCGACGATCTGGAGCATGGCCAGCAGGGCGAGGATCAGCCGGGTCTGCGGGATCGTCACGTGGACGATGCGCCGCCACAGTCCGGCGCCGTCGAGTTCGGCGGCCTCGTACAGCTCGCCGGGGACGTTCTGCAACGCGGCCAGGTAGATCAACACCGCGCCGCCCATGTTCATCCAGGTCGACGCGAGCACCATGGCCGGCATGGTCATCGTGGGCGACTGCATCCACTCGGAGGTGGGCAGGCCGAGCGCGGTGAGGACCGCGTTGAACAGCCCCGCCCCGCTCGGGTCGTAGGCGTAGAACTTGAACAGGAACAGCGCGGACGCCGGGGGCAGCATCACCGGCAGGTAGACCAGCACCCGCAGGTAGCCGGTGGCGTGGCGCAGCTCGTTGAGCAGGATCGCCACGAGGAACGGGACGGCATAGCCGAGCACCAGGGCCAGGCCGGTGAAGACGAAGGTGTTCTTCCACGCCGTCCAGAAGCTCGGATCGGCGATGATCCGGGCGTAGTTGTCCCAGCCGACCCAGGTGGTCTCGCCGCGCCGGGTGCGCTGGAAGCTCATCACCACGCCGCGCACCATCGGGTACCAGGAGAAGACGGCGAAGCAGACGAGCGCGCCGACGAGGAACGTGTGCCCGGTCAGGTTGTCCCGTACCCGCCGGCCGCGTCCGGCCCGGCGCGCGGCGGTGGGCTGCGGCGACGGCGTGGGGCGGCCGGGGCGGCGGGTGGCTCCCGGGGCGGCGGTGAGCGCCAAGGCAACTCCCTGCGGTAGATGGGTCGCGGTGGCGTGGGGGCCGGGTGGCCGGCCCCCACGCGGGCGGGTCAGCTGTGGGCGGCCAACAGTTGGTTGATCTTGCCCTCGGCCGTGGTGAGCAGGGCGTCGATGTTCGCGTTCGGGTTCGTCAGCACCCCGGACATCGCGGCGTCGAGCACCGCGTAGATGGCCTGGGCGTTGCGCGGCTCCCCCTTGATCGGCACCGGGTTGGCCTCGAAGGCCGCGAAGTTGGCGGTGTCCACGTTGGCGTTGGCCTTGCGCAGGTCCTGTTCCTGCTTCTGCGCGTCGCTGCCGGCGGCGAACAGCAGCGGCTGGGGCAGGCCGACCGGGTAGTTCTGCGGCTTGGCCCGGGCGTAGTCGAACTGGCCCTTGCCCGGGGTGAGCTTCTGGTAGGCGATCCACTTCAGGCCGGCCCTGACCTGCTCGGGCGACAGGCCCTTCTTGAAGAAGTAGCCCTCGCCGCCGCCGAGCGTCGCCGACGCCTTCCCGTCCTGGCCGGGCAGCGGGCCCATCGCCCAGTCCTGGTACTTGCCCTGGAACTGCGTGACGATCGCCTGGGTGGCGTCGGGCGCGCCGATGAACATGCCGACCTTGCCGGCGCCGGCGTTGGTCAGCAGGTCACCCCACTGCAGGAGCTGGCGGCTGCCCATGCTGTCGTCGCCGTGGCGCATGTCCCTGAGGTTCTGCAGGACCTGCCTGCCCGCCGGGTTGTTGAAGTCGGCCTTCTTGCCGTCGGCGCTGAGCACCTGGCCGCCCTGCGAGTAGAGCAGCGCGGTGAAGTGCCAGCCACCGGTGTTGCCGGCGCTGTACTCGGAGTAGCCGGCGACGCCGCCGCCGAGCGCGGAGATCTTCTTGGCCGCGGCGCGCACCTCGGACCACGTCTTCGGCGGGGTGGCCGGGTCCAGGCCGGCGCGGTGGAAGAGCGCCTTGTTGTAGACCAGGCCCATCGAATAGTTCTTCACCGGTACGCCGTAGAGCTTGCCGCCGTCGGTGAAGACCTCCTTGAGCGCCGGGTCGACGCTGTCCCAGGTGGGGATGGTGTCCTTGCCGACGTAGTCGGTGATGTCCATGGCCTGACCGGAGTCCAGCACCTGCGCCAGGTCGGTCATGTAGCCGTAGAAGACGTCGGTGACGGTGCCGCCGGCGAGGCGGGCGGTGAAGTCCGGCGGGTTGTTGCACTGCTCGCCGACGCTGACGCTCTTGACGACGATGTCCGGGTTCTGCTGCTGGAACGCGGCGACGTCGTCGTTCCAGTTCTTCAGCAGTTCCTTCTGTGCGCCGACCGGCTGGCAGTCGACCGTGATGGTGACCTTGCCGCCGGCCGCGCCGGAGTCGTCGCTCTTGGTGGAGCACGCCGCCAGGCTGAGCCCGAGGCCGGCCGCGAGCGTCAGGGCCGCGACCTTCCGGTACTGCGGTACGGACATCTGTCCATCCCTTCGGGAACGGTTATCCATGACCTGCACTGATCTGCGGTGACCGGGCGGCTGCCGGTGACGGGGGTGGTGGGGTGGCAGCCGCCCACGCCCCGCCCCGGACTCGGTGCCCGGGGTCGGGTTGAGTGGAGTCAATGTAGCGACGTGGACTCTTTACAGCAAGGTTTCGACCACATGACGAAAGAAATCGACTTAGGAGTGGTTGATCGCAACGACGTCGACCCCGGGCAGCAGAACGGCCGCCGACCGCGGGTGCGGTCGACGGCCGGGAGACGTCGCGGTCCGGTCGTGGCGGGTCAGTCGCGGGGCACGGGGGCGGTGGAGCCGCGCACCACCAGCTCGGGTTCGAAGAGCAGCTCGTCGTGCAGCACGCCGGCCCCCTCGATCTGGGTGACCAGCAGATCGACCGCGGCCTGCCCCATCGTCTCGATCGGTTGGCGCACGGTGGTCAGCGGCGGATCGGTGCAGGTCATGAACGCCGAGTCGTCGAAGCCGACCACCGACACGTCGGCCGGCACCGCGCGGCCGAGCCGGCGGGCGGCCCGGACGGTGCCCAGCGCCAGCACGTCGCTGGCGCAGATCACACCGGTCACGCCACGCTCGATCAGCCTCGTCGCCGCGACCCGGGCACCCTCCATCGAGAAACTGGACCGCTCCACCAGGCGGTGGTCGGTGTCCCAGCCGGCGGTACGGACCATCGCGTCCAGCTTGCGGCGCGACGGAATGTGGTCGGCCGGACCGAGCACCATGCCGATCGTCTGGTGACCGAGCGACCGCAGGTGCCCGTACGCCTGCTCGACGGCGACCGCGTCGTCGGTGGACACCCGGGGGAAGCCCAGTTCCTCGACGCCCGCGTTGACCAGGACCACCGGCAGGCCCCGGTCGGTCAACCGCCGGTAGTGCTCGTGCGAGGCGTCGGCCAACGCGTACGAGCCGCCCGCGAAGATGACGCCGCTGACCTGGTGGTCGAGCAACATCTCCACGTAGCCGGACTCCGGCACGCCACCGATGGTGCGGGCGCACAGCGCCGGGGTGAACCCCCGTTGGGCGAGCGAGCCGGTGACCACCTCGGCCAACGCCGGGAAGATCGGGTTCTGCAACTCCGGCAGCACCAGGCCGACCAGCCGGGCCCGTTCGCCGCGCAGTTTCGTGGGGCGTTCGTAGCCGAGCACGTCGAGGGCGGTCAGCACCGCCGCCCGGGTCGCCTCGGACACTCCCCCGCGACCGTTGAGCACCCGGCTCACGGTCGCCTCGCTGACCCCCGCCTTGCGGGCCACCTCCGTCAGACGCTTCGTCACGGCGGCAATACTACGTCGGATTCCTGCAAAAACTGAACAGGCGGACGGCGAGAATCGGTCCACCCCCGACCGCCACGGTGTCGGGGCGCGTCAGCGAGCCGGCGGCCCGCCCCTCGGCCACGATCCTGTGCCATCGGGATACTTGTATACTCTGGTCCGCCGACCTAACAGCCCCTGGCAGAGAAGCAGTGAGCGGACCAGCAGCGAGCAAACCCCAGGTGAGCAGCAGGTCGGTCGTTCTCGACGCGATCCGCGCGGCCGGGACGATCAGCCGGGTCGGGCTGATCCGGGCCACCGGTTTCACCGCGCCGACCATCTCCACCCTGGTCCGCAAGCTGATCAACGAGGACCTGGTCGTCGAGACCGGCCACGCGAAGTCGACAGGCGGCAAGCGCCGGGTCCTGCTCCAGCTCAACCACGCCGCCCGGTACGCCGTGGGCGTGCACCTCGATCACGGCGTCATCACGTACGCCCTGACCAACCTGGGTGGCACGGTGGTGGCCCGGATCTCCCGCCCGGGGGCCGGCGCGCAGGAGCCGGCGGCGGTGGTCGCCCGGATCGCCACCGAGATCGCCGCGCTGATCGACGGGGTCGGGGTGGAGCGGGACCGCATCCTCGGCGTCGGTCTGGTGTTCCCCGGGCCGGTCAACGCCACCCGGGGCATGGGTGGCCCACCGGACGTGGGGCTCGCCCCCGCCATGCGGCAGTGGAACGGGTTCCCGCTGGGCGCGGCGCTGGAACAGGTGACGACCCTGCCGGTGGCGCTGGACAACGACGCGACCGCGGCGGCGCTGGGCGAGCACTGGACCGGCGGGTTCGGCACGGCGACCTCGGCCGCCGCCCTCTACATGGGCACCGGCATCGGCGCCGGGCTGGTCATCAACGGCAGCACCTACCGGGGGCCGAGCGGCAACGTCGGCGAGCTGGGGCACGTGTGCGTGTCGGCCGACGGGCCCCGGTGCTGGTGCGGGGCCCGGGGCTGCGTGGAGGCGCTGGCCGGGCCGGCCGCGGTGGTCGCCGCCGCGCGGTCGGAGCCGGCCACGGCGCGGGCGGTGGGCTTCACGCCGGGCCTCCGACGGCCCTCGGTGGTCGCCGACTTCGCCGCGATCAGCCGGGCCGCCCGTCGGGGCGAGCCGCACGCGCTGGCGTTGCTGGAGCGGTCGGCCCGGCACCTCGGGGTGGCCGCCCGGACGCTGGCGAACCTGATGGACCTGGAGGTGCTCGTGCTGACCGGGCCGAGCCTGGCCACCGCCGGGTCGGTGTACCTGCCGATCGTCCGGCACGAACTGCGCGCCTGCTTCGCCCGGGGCACGCACACCGTCGACGTCCGGCTCTCCCGTTCCGCCGCGACGGCCTCGGCCGTCGGCGCGGCCGTCCTGGTCCTCGAATCGGAACTGGTCCCGCCGGGTTACGGGCCACGCCCGCCCGAGCAGGTGGCCGGTCGGCGGGTCCGGCTCACCGAATCGGCAGGCTGAGTGACCCGGGGGTACGCGATGGACGACACGTGGCGCACGAGCGCGGTGGGGCTGGTGCTCGCCCGGCCGCCCCGCCTGCTCGGCACCGAGCCGTTCTTCATGGAGTTCATCGCGGGTATCGAGGAACGGCTCGCCGCGCACGGCAGGTCGGTGCTGCTGCACGTCGTCGCGCACCACGACGCCGAGATCGCCGCGTACCGCCGGTGGGCGCGGCAGCGGCTGGTCGACGCGGTCGTGCTGGTGAACCCGTCGGTCGACGACGCCCGCCCGGCGGTGCTGCGGGAGCTGCGGCTGCCCGTGGTGGTCGCGGGCGAGCCCACCGGCGACAACCCGGCGGTGCGCCGCGACGACGCCGGGTCGATGCGGGCGGCCCTGGCGCACCTGGTGGCCCTCGGGCACCGGCGGGTGGCCCGGATCAGCGGACCCGACGCGCTGCTGCACACCCAGACCCGGACGGCCGCGATGCTGACGGCGGCGGCGGAGTCGGCCGTCGACGCCGTGGTGGTGGAGGGCGACTACTCGGCGGAGTCGGGGGCGCGGTTGACCACCGGGCTGCTGGACGGGCCCGAACCACCCACCGCGATCATCTACGACAACGACCTGATGGCGGTGGCGGGCCTGCACGCGGTCACCGAGCTGGGCCACCTGGTCCCCCGCGACGTCAGCCTGATCGCCTGGGACGACTCCAGCCTCTGCCGGCTGGCCTCGCCCGCGCTGACCACGATGAGCCTCGACGTGCACTCGTTCGGCGAGTCGGTCGGCGAGTCGGTGCTGCGGCTGGTCACCGGCGAGTCGGTGCCGCAGCGCTGGTGCGCGACCGAGACGGTGGTCGCCCGGGGCACGACAGGCCCGCCCCGGTAACGCGGGAATGCGGTCCCATCTGGTGCCCCGTCGAAACGGCATCGATACGCTTGACTTAATAAGGCGAATAAAGAAAGCTCGCAGGCGCGCTCCCATCGACGCTCCCCTCTATGCCTAGGAGAGCTTCATGACACGTCGTCATGCCCTGCTGGCGGCGACAGCCGCCGGCACACTGGTGGCCGCCAGCCTGACCGCGGCCACCCTGCCCGCCTCGGCCGCCGCCGCAGGCTGTGCGGTCACCTACACCGTGCAGAGCCAGTGGACCGGCGGGTTCAGCGGCAACATCGCCATCACCAACCTCGGCTCGGCACTGGCCAACTGGACGCTGACGTTCGACTTCCCGGACACCGACCAGCGGGTCACCCAGGGCTGGAGCGCCGCCTGGTCGCAGTCCGGTGCCCGGGTGTCGGCGGCCAGCCTGAGCTGGAACAGCGCGCTGAACACCGGCGCGTCCACCACGATCGGCTTCAACGGCGCGTGGAGCGGGACCAACCCCGTACCCACGTCGTTCGCGCTCAACGGGACGACCTGCACCGGCGTGGTCAGCCCGACGACACCCCCGCCCACGACGCCGCCGCCGACCACCCCACCGCCCAGCACGCCGCCACCCACCACCGCCCCGCCCACCACCCCACCGCCGACCACCACCCCGCCGCCGGGCGGGGCCGCGCCGAGCCTGCGGGTCTCGGGCAACCGGCTGGTCACCGCGGCCGGGGCGACCTACCGCCTGCTCGGCGTCAACCGGGCCAGCGGCGAGTTCGCCTGCGTCCAGGGCAAGGGCATGTGGGACAGCGGCCCGGTCGACCAGGCCTCCGTCGACGCGATGAAGGCCTGGAACATCCGCGCGGTACGCATCCCACTGAACGAGGACTGCTGGCTCGGCCTGTCCGGGTCGCCCAGCGGGGCCACCTACCAGCAGGCGGTCAAGGCGTACGTGAACCTGCTCGTCGCCAACGGGATCAACCCGATCCTCGACCTGCACTGGACCCACGGCCAGTACACCGGCAACATCTCGGCCTGCCCCGACGTGAACGCCACCTGCCAGAAGCCGATGCCGAGCCGGCAGTACACGCCGCAGTTCTGGACCGGCGTGGCCACCGCGTTCAAGGGCAACGACGCGGTGCTGTTCGACCTGTTCAACGAGCCGTACCCGGACGCCGCCAACAACTGGTCGGACATGACGGCCGCGTGGCGCTGCCTGCGTGACGGCGGCACCTGCACCGGCATCGAGTACCCGGTGGCCGGCATGCAGAGCCTGGTCGACGCCGTCCGCGCGACCGGGGCCACCAACGTCCTGCTCGTCCCCGGTCTGACCTGGACCAACGATCTGACCCAGTGGCTGGCCTACAAGCCGACCGACCCGCGCAACAACATCGTCGCCTCCTGGCACTCGTACAACTTCAACGCCTGCGTCACCGAGACCTGCTGGGACACCCAGATCGCGCCGGTGGCGGCCCAGGTGCCGGTGCACGCCGGGGAGATCGGCCAGGACACCTGCGCCCACGACTACATCGACAGGTTGATGACCTGGCTGGACAGCAAGCGGCTGGGCTACACCGCGTGGACCTGGAACCCGTGGGGTTGCAGCGGCGGCAACGTGCTCATCGAGGACTACAACGGCACCCCGACCAAGAGCTACGGCGAGGGCTACCGGGCCCACCTGCTCTCCGTGACCCCGTAACCGACCGCACGACCGACCCGTGGCTGTCCCGGCCGGCCGGGTCGGCCACGGGTCAGCGCGACACCACCGCCCTCGGCGTGGCGGTGGTGTCGCGCCCTCCCGCGCCGCGGCGCCCCGGGGTCAGGAGCAGTTCCTGCCCTTGTTGATGCAGGTGGCGATGCGCTGCATGGTCTGGGCGGAGTTGACGTTGACGAAGTCGTTGTGGTCGGAGAACGGGTTGTGGTTCTCCTCCGGGAACGAGTCGAGCGCGTACTGGCCCTTGAGCTGCACGTCCCGGGGAATGTCGTAGCCGACGGTGATCCGCAGCTGCGGGATCGCCCGGAAGCCCTGCGGGCAGGCACCGGTGGCCCGGTCGGCGAACGCGACGTGGTTGCGGTGGTTGTCGCTGTCGACGTTGCGGCCGTCCCAGCAGCCGGGGAAGTCGTGCACCCGCTGGACCTGGCTGCCGGCGGGGCAGATCGGGTACTTGTCGGCCAGCCGGTCGGCGAAGCCCGAGCAGGTCCAGGTGGCGCGGGCGTTGGCCGGGCCACGGCTGGTGGGCTTGGCGTCACCGGTGAGCGCCCGGAGGAACTTCGGCATCGGCACCACCCGGCTGACGGGGTTGCCGCGGTACTCGATCAGCACCCGCGCCGGGCGGACGATGCCGCCGGTGTTGCCGGGCAGCTCCAGGTCGGGCCCCTGCGGGTCGGGCAGCGCGGTGGCGGTGGCAGGCGCAGCGGTCGTGGGTGCGTTGCCCGGGGTGCCGGGGGCCTGGTCCAGGGTGCAGGTGGCGAACGCGTCGAGGCCCTGCGGGCGGGCGGCCTGCCGGCCGATCGCGATGGCGATCCGGTCGAGCACCGCGATCCGCTTGGCGCGCAGCGGACCGAGGATGGCGTTGTCGACGAAGGCCGGGCCGCCCTGCCCCCGGCTGGTGACGAGGCGTTCGTTGGCCTCGGAGAGTTGCCTGTCGAGCTCGTCGAGGTTGCGGTTAACCTCGGCGAGCGCCCCGGCCGGGACACCTGGCAGCTTGTCCCGCACGGTGGGGCACTGGATGCGCGGGTTGGCCGCCTGGGCCGCCGTGACGCTGGCACGGTGGGCGCCGGCGGGCATCCGGGCGTGCATGTCGTCGTAGCTGACGTCGCACTCGACCAGCGAGACCAGGCCGGGCTGGTTGCCGCCGGCGGCGGTGACCGAGGCGCTGATCTGCCTGATCGTCGCGGCGCGGCGGGCCCGCAACGCGTCGACGACCCCCCGGTTGAACGCGGCGTCGATGCGGCCCCGGCTCGCCGTCATCCGCTGGTTCGCCGCGGCCTGCTGGCGGTCCAGGTCGGCCAGCAGCCGGTCGACGGTGCCCCGGGCCTCGGTGGGGACGGCGCGCAACCGCTTGCCGACCGAGGGGCAGACGACCACCGGTTGGGTCTGGGCGAGGGCCTGCCGCACCTGGTCGTCGTCGCGGACGCTTCGGTCGATGCGCACCACCGGCCAGAAGTAGGACGACTTGTCGCCGTTGCGGCAGGTGGTGCCGGAGGCGTCCAGGTCGGCGTCGGAGGAGTTGGCGGTGATCGCCAGGTTGCCGACGAAGTCGTGGACGTGTTCGGCGCCGTTGCGGATCCCGGGCTGGGCCACCGGGTTGTCCGGGCTGAACTTGCCGTTGCCGTTCGTGCCGCAGTCCACGGTGAACCGGCCTGGCGACCCGCCCGCCGCCGGCTGCGGGTCGCGCACGTTCGGCGGCACCTTCTCGATCGGCACGAACTGGTCCAGGCTGGTGGCGGCGTCCGCGGTGCCCCTGCCGCCGCCGGAGACGAAAGTGACGGTGAGCGCACCGGTGGCCGCCAGCACCAGCGTGGCCAGGGCGATCCGGGCCGGTCGGGTGTGGACCAGCGGGGTCCCGTCGGGTCTGCGGTTCATCGGAAATCTCCTCCAGGCCGGAAACCGGCTGCGGTGGTGTGCTGTCTCCCGGGGATACGGCCCGGCGGGTGGGCAACGGTCACCGTCGGCCGGGTACGTCATGGTTCGGTAAGAAGTCGCGCCGGTGCTACCAGCCGGTCAGGAGCAGGTGGTTGACCGTGAGCGCCACCGCCGCCTGCACCACGAGCCAGCCGCGCCGGTCGGCTGCGGGGATCAGGGCCGCGCCGGCCGTCAGCCAGACGGTGAACGGCAGCCAGATGCGTTCCACCTCGGCCTTGCTGTAGCCGGACAGGTCCGCCGCGAGGATCACCGCCGTGGCGGCGAGCGGCAGCAGCCAGGTGGCGTGCTCCGTGTCCGGCCGCCGTGCCGCGAGGGCCCGCCGGCCGGCCGGCACCGCCCGCCGCAGGATCACCGCCGCCACCGGGCCGGCAGCCACCACCACCAGCGCCAGGTCGGCCCAGACCCAGTAGCCGTACGCCCGGTCGGCGGCGACCCCCTGGTAGTAGCGTTCGATGACCAGGTGGTAGCCGGTGGGCCACCAGAACCCGGCGGCGGTGAACGCGGCGGCGACCGGCAGCGCCCCGACGACCGCCCACCCCACGGTGCGCCGGTGCCGGCCGGCCAGCACGACGACCGCCAGCGCGAGCGGGGCCATCAGCACCAGCCCGTACGACAGGTAGCAGCCGAACGCCAGCAGGGCCCCACCGGCGAGCGCCCCCACCGCGCGGCCCCGGGTGACGCCGTGGGCCAGCAGGGCGATCCCGGTGGCGGTCACCCCGGCGAACAGCCCGTCGGCCGACACCCCGGCCCAGACCGCACCGGGGAACAGCACCACGAACGGCAGCACCGCGCGGGCCGCCGCCTCGGTGCCGAGCAGCCGTACGGTGTGCGGCACGGCGACGGCGACGAGGCCCGCCACCAGGATGCACAGCGTCCCCGCCCAGCCGCCGCCGGACAGCCCGACCCGGTCGAGCCCGACGAAGACGAGCAGCGCCCCCGGCGGGTGGCCGGAGACGTGGGTGGTCCAGGAGTCCGGTTGCCCGTCGAGGATGCGACCGGCGAAGCCGGCCAGCATGGCGGGGACGTCGGTGACGCCGGGGGCCTCGTGCAGGTATTCGTGGCGGGTGGTCAGCCGGCCGGCGACGCCACGGTGCCAGCCGTCGACCAGGGCCAGGGACAGCGTCCAGGCCACCGCGGTGGCGTAGCCGAGGGCGAGCAGCGGTCGCCAGGGCAGCCGGGCGGCCACCGCCGGCCCGTGCCAGCAGACCAGCGCGGCCAGCAGCAGGGCCGGCGGGGTGCCGATGCCGACGTGCGGCAGCCAGTGCGCGAACAGCGGTGCCGCGCTGGCGTGCACCGGATGGCCGAGCAGGTAGAGCACCCCGCCGGTGACGGCGGCCACCGCGAACAGGCCGACGGCGGCAGCGGCGGCGATCACGTCGGCGCGCGGCGGGCGACGGCGCGGGCCGCCCTCCGGTTCCACCCGGCGGCGGTGCGCGTCGTCGGACGGCACCGGACGGCTGTCGGGCACCCGGGTCGGACGGTTGCCGGGGGTGGCGCTCACCCGCGCAGGGGGGCGTGGGCGAACTCGGCGATCCCGTCGGCGAGCCCCACGGCGGCCCGGAACCCGAGTTCGGTCTCCGCCCGGGTGGGCGAGGCGACCACATGCCGCACGTCGCCGAGCCGGAACTCGCCGGTGACCACGGGCGGCGGCCCGTCGGCGGCGCGGGCCAGTTCCGTGGCGACCTCGACGACGGTGACCGGCCGGCCGGAGGCCACGTTGTACGCCCGCCAGCCGGTGGCGGTGCCTGTCGCGTCCAGCGCGGCGAGGTTCGCCGCCGCCACGTCCCGGACGTGGACGAAGTCGCGGCGCTGGCCGCCGTCCTCGAAGACCCGGGGTGCCCGGCCGGCCTCCAGCGCGGACCGGAAGATCGCCGCGACCCCGCTGTACGGGGTGTCGCGGGGCATCCCCGGCCCGTAGACGTTGTGGTACCGCAGCGCCACCACCGCGCCGCCGGTCTGCCGGGCCCACGCGGCGGTCAGGTGCTCCTGGGCGGCTTTGCTGGCGGCGTACCCGCTGCGCGGGTCGAACGGATCGTCCTCGTCGACCAGCCCCGGGGTGAGGGTGGCGGCGCAGCGCGGGCAGGTCGGCTCGTATCGGCCGGCGGCCAGGTCGGCGACGGTACGCGGCGCGGGGCGCACCGGACCGTGCCCGGCGCAGGCGTACGCGCCCTCGCCGTAGACCACCATGGAGCTGGCCAGCACCAGCCGGTGCACGCCCGCCCGGGCCATCGCGGCGAGCAGCACGGCGGTGCCGAGGTCGTTGCACCCGACGTACTCGGGCAGGTCGTCGAGGTCGACGCCGAGGCCGACCATGGCGGCCTGGTGCACCACCGCGTCGACCCCGTCGGCCAGGACCTCGGCGAGGGCCGGCCGGTCCCGGACGTCGAGCCGGACGAGCGGTGCGCCCGCCACGGTGTCCGGCAACGGCCCGCGGTGCGCGCCGGGGTGGCCGGAGTCCACCACGGTCACCCGGTGTCCGGCGTCGTGCAGGGCGGTCACCACATGGGTGCCGATGAAACCGGCGCCGCCGGTGACGAGTACGTGGGTCACCCGCCGACGGTAGGGCCGGTGACCACCGTCGCGCCGCGACGACGACCAGCCGTCAGGGGTTCGTAAGAACTGCGCGGCGGCCGGGGATTCCGTCATCGTCAGGTAAGAATTTCCGGGCGGATGGTGCCCTAGCGTCCCGCTGCATGACCGATGTGGTTCTTCCCTGCCGCGACGAGGCCCCGGCCCTGCCCGACCTGCTGGCCCGGATGCCGGCCGGCTACCGGCCGATCGTGGTGGACAACGGCTCGACCGACGGGTCGGCGGCGGTGGCCCGGGCCTGCGGGGCCGAGGTGATCAGTGTGGCCGAGCCCGGGTACGGCGCGGCCGTGCACGCCGGGGTGCTGGCGGCCGACCCGGTCGACGGGGTGGTGTGCGTGCTGGACGCCGACGGGTCGTTCGACCCGGCGCAGCTGCCCCGGCTGGCCGATCCGGTCCGGTCCGGCGCGGCGCACCTGGGCACCGGCCGGCGTCGGCCGACGGGGCGCGGGGTGTGGCCGTGGCACGCCCGGGTCGGCAACGCCGTGCTGGCCCACCGGCTGCGCCGCACCACCGGCCTCGACGTCCACGACATCGGGCCGATCCGGGCCGTCCGCCGCGACGACCTGCTGGCGCTGGGGTTGCGGGACCGCCGCTTCGGTTACCCGCTGGAGCTGCTGATCGCGGCCGGTCGGGCGGGCTGGCGGGTGGTCGAGGTCGACGTCGACTACCACCCCCGGGCGGCCGGCACCCGGTCGAAGGTGACAGGCACCGTGCTCGGCACCGCCCGCGCCGTGCGGGACATGGGCACGGTGCTGGCCCGGTGAACGCCCACCGTCCACCGACCGCCCTGCGGGTGCTGGTGCTGGCCAAGACGCCGGTGCCCGGCCGGGTCAAGACGCGGCTCTGCCCGCCCTGCACGCCCGCGCAGGCCGCCCGGGTCGCCGCGGCGGCCCTGGCGGACACCCTCGACACGGTTGCGACGGCCACTGTCGACGCCCGGGTGCTGGTCGTCGACGGTGACCTGCCGGCCCCGCCGGGCTGGGAGCGGCTCGCCCAGCGGGGTGGCCCGCTCGCCGACCGGCTCGCCCACGCATTCGCCGACAGCCGGACGACAGGCGCGGCGACCCTGCTGGTCGGCATGGACACCCCACAGCTCACCGCCGCGCACCTGGCGACCGCCCGGGACCTGCTCGGCCGGGCGGACGGGCCGGACGCGGTGCTCGGGCCGGCGGACGACGGCGGCTGGTGGACGCTGGGGCTGCGCGACCCCGGCCACGCCACGGTGCTGCGCACGGTCCCCACCTCCGTGGCGAGCACCGGCGCGCGCACCCTGGCCGCGTTGCGCCGCCGGGGCCTGCGGGTGCACCTGCTGCCCCGGCTGCGGGACGTGGACACCGCCGTCGACGCCCACGCGGTGGCGGCGCTGTGCCCACCGGGCAGCCGGTTCGCCCGCGCGGTCGCGGTCGACGTCCCGTCGCCCACGGCGGTGGCCGGGTGAACGCGGTGGCGCTGTTCGACGCCGTGTTCGACCGGGCCGCGTCGGGTGTCCCCGCCGCGTTCACCGCCCGGCACCCCAGCGGCGGGGTACTGCGGTTCGATCCGGCGCTGTGGTGCCGGGACGCCGTCGCCGGGGACGCGTCGCTGCTGGCCCGGTGCACCGGCCCGACCCTCGACGTCGGCTGTGGACCCGGTCGGCTCACCGGCGCGTTGATCGACGCGGGGCGGCCAGCGCTCGGTATCGACGTCAGCGCCACCGCCGTCCGGTTGGCCCGTCGGCGTGGCGCGGTGGCCCTGCGACGGGACGTGTTCGGCCCGGTGCCTGGGGCCGGGCGGTGGCGGCACCTGCTGTTGGCCGACGGCAACGTGGGCATCGGCGGTGACCCGTACCGGCTGCTGCGCCGGTGCCGCCGGCTGCTGGCCGCCGACGGTCGGCTGCACGTCGAGTTCGCGCCTCCTGGGACACCGGCCTGGTCCGGTACGGCCGTGGTGCGGACGCCGGGCGGCGCGGACGGCCCGTTGCCCTGGGCCTGCGTACCCCTGGACGGTCTGCCGGCGCTGGCCGGGGCGACGGCGCTGCGGGTGCGCGACACCTGGACCGAGGCGGGCCGGTGGTTCGCCACCCTCGGCCCCCGGTGAGCGGCCGGCAGGCGGTGCTACGGCGGCCCGCCCGACGGTGGTCGGTGTCGGTGCGACCCGACCGGTTCCCGTCCCCGCTGCGGTCGACCCGGCTGACCAGCCAACTCGGCGTCGCGCTCGGGGTGGCGTTCGCCGTCTGTTTCCTCACCGGGCTGCTCAGCCACCTGATCCAGCACCCGCCGGGCTGGTTCCGCTGGCCGGCCCGGCCGGTGGGGCTCTACCGGTTCACCCAGGGGCTGCACGTGGCGACCGGACTGGCCACGGTGCCGCTGCTCGGGGCCAAGTTGTGGTCGGTCTACCACCACCTGTTCCGCTGGCCGCCGGTGCGGTCGGTCGCGCACGCGGTCGAACGCGCAAGCGTCGGTGTACTGGTCGCCGCGGCCCTGTTCGAGGTGGTCGGCGGGGTGTTGAACATCGCCCGCTGGTACGCGCCGATGCCGTTCTTCTTCACCGCCGGGCACCACTGGGTGGCGTGGCTGGCGGTGGGGGCGCTGCTGGTGCACGTCGGCGTGCAGTTGCCGGCGGTCCGGGCCGCGCTGGCCCGCCCGGTCATCGAGTCGCCGCAGGAGCGGCTCAGCCGGCGCGGGCTGCTCGGTGGGGTGGCCGCCGCGGCCGGGCTGGTCACCCTGACCACGGTCGGGCAGACCGTCCGGCCGCTGTCCGGCCTGGCGGTGCTCGCCCCGCGCCGGCCGGACGTCGGCCCGCAGGGGCTGCCGGTGAACCGGACCGCCCGCCGGGCCGGGGTGAATGTCGGGGACGCGGCGTACCGGCTGGTGGTCGACGGTCCGGGCGGGCGGGTCGCGTTGGATCTCCCCGCCCTGCACGCCCTGCCGCAGCACACCGCCGACCTGCCGATCGCCTGTGTGGAGGGGTGGAGCGCGACCGGGCGGTGGACGGGGGTGCGGCTGCGGGACCTGGTTGCGCTGGTCGGGGCGGACCCGGACCGGGCGAGCGTCCGCGTCGAGTCGCTGGAGGCGGCCGGACGCTACCGGGCGTCGACGGTCGGGCCGGCGCACGTGGGTGATCCGGCGACGCTTGTCGCGTTGCGGCTGGGCGGGGAACCCCTGCATCCCGACCACGGCTACCCGGCCCGGTTGATCGCGCCGAACCGGCCGGGCGTGCTCCAGACCAAGTGGGTCGGCCGGATCGTCGTACGGGAGGCGGGGTGAGGACCCGGGTGGCGCTCGTCGCGGCCGGCACCCTGCTCATCGGGTACGCCGTGGTGGGCGCGTCGACCGACAGGCAGTTGGCCCCGGTGGGGGTGCTGGTGTTCCTGGCCGGGGTGCTGGTCGGGCACGACGTCGTCTGGATGGCCGGGGTGCTGGCCGTCGGGGCGCTGCTCGCCCGGTTCGTCCCGCGCCGGCACCGGCCGGTGGTACGGGCCGGGGCGGTCGGCACCACCGCGCTCACCGTCGTGGCGCTGCCGCTGGTCCTGGGCTTCGGGCGGCCACCGGACGATCCGTCGGTGCTGCCGCTGCCGTACGGCCGCAATCTCGCCGTGGTGCTGCTGCTCGTCGCCGCCGCGACGGCGGTGGGCTGCCTGGCGGTGGAGCTGCGGCATCGCCGGCGCACGGCCGGTCGGGTCGGGGCGGGGGCGGCGTCGCGGGCCGACGACGAGGGCCCGCCGGGGCGCGTCGATCCGCCCTGACCGGTGCCGCCCGGCGACGACACCACCCCCATCGAACGATGTTCGTCGATTCTTGACACCCCGGAAGCGATCGCTGAGACTTGTCTGCAACACGCAGGCAACAATCAGGGCACCAATCGCGGCGCACCAATGTTAGCGCTAACAGCGATATCGGCGCGACGTTCCGACCAGAGAGGCCCGATCCCGTGACCGACCACCCCCCGACCCGGATCACGTCGCCCGCAGCGGCGGCGCGGCGACACCGCCCGCTCCGCCGGCTGCTGGTCACGCTGGCCGCCGTGGCGACCGCGATGGTCGGCGGCGCGGTCGTCGTGTCGTCCCCGGCCACCGCCGCCACCAGCCAGTTCCGGGGCATGAACTGGGCCGTGCTGGGCGACAACTTCAGCACCGGCCCGCTCGTCGTGCAGGGCCTCAGCGCGTCCGACAGCAACGCGACGGTACGGGCCAAGGCCAACGCCCTCTACGACGACATGGCCGCCACCATGGGAGTCAACACCGTCCGGCTGCCGATCAACACGCACACGGTCGGCACGGCATGGTGGGAGGCGTACCGGGGGGCCATCGACGCCGCCACCGCCCGCGGGTTCAAGGTCATCCTGGCGTACTGGGAGGACGGCGCCGCCTCCGGTGGCCGGATCACCAACCTCGCCGCCTGGAACGCGATGTGGTCCACGGTGACCAACACGTACGGCACAAACCCCAACGTCTACTTCGAACCGATGAACGAGCCGCACGGCTACAGCTCGGCGGAGTGGCGCAACGTGGCCGCCGACTGGCTCAGCTACCACTACTCGGCGGTGCCCGGCCGGGTGCTCATCGGCGGCACCGGCTTCAGCCAGGACCTGCGGGACGTCTGCAACGACAGCCGGTTCAACGCGACGCTGCTCTCCTTCCACCACTACGCGTTCTTCTACGGCGAGATGAGCTACGACGCCTTCCGCAGCCACATCCAGACCCGCCTCGGCAACTGCGCCTCCCGCGCCGTCGCCACCGAGTGGGGCGCGCCGATGAACGACGGCCGCAACTACGCCGACGCCAACAGCACCGACAACTTCGTCCGCCACATCCGGGCCATGGCCCAGGTGATGCGGGACAACCAGATGGGCGGCACCTACTGGCCCGCCCTCGGCGGCAAGCCCGGCACCATCGGCTACGACTGGTACTCGATGTACGCGCTCAGCGGCAGCGGCACCGACCTCAACCTGACCGTCCGCAACCCCTCCGGGTCCGACCGGGTCCGCTACGGGTGGGGCGACACCATCGGCGGCGGCCCCACCACGCCGCCGCCGAGCAGCGGAACGTACTACCGGGTCACCGTGCGGCACAGCGGCAAGGCGATGGACGTCCAGCAGCCGAACACCGACAACGGCGCACGGGTCGGCCAGTACACCTACGCCGGCAACGCCTGGCAGCAGTGGCAGTTCGTCGACGCCGGCAGCGGCTGGTGGCGTCTGGTCAGCCGGCACAGCGGGAAGTGCCTCGACGTGACCAGCGCCTCCACGGCCGACGGCGCCGAACTCATCCAGTACACCTGCGGCAGCGGCACCAACCAGCAGTTCCAGATGGTCACCAACGGCAGCTACTTCCAGCTCCGGGCCCGGCACAGCAACAAGTGCGTGGACGTGCCGGCGTCGTCGACCGCCGACGGTCAGGTGCTCAAGCAGTACACCTGCAACACCGGCACCAACCAGCAGTGGTCCCGCACGGCCGTCTGACGCCGGTCGGAGGGGCGAACGGATCGTCCCCGCCGGGCGTGCCGGTCAGTGCAGCCGACGCTTCCAGTCCCCCGGTACCCGGCACTCGGGGCCGGGGGCCGGCTGGTCGGGCGGACGCGAGTGCGGCGGGGCCAGCTCCGGGCGTGCGGGTGGAACCGGGTCCGCGGGATAGTCCAAGAACCGTATGTCGCAGGTTCGAATCCTGCCGGTGGCACCTCACAGAACTGCAACAACGCGTGGTCATCGACCGACATCTGACCGTTGAGGCTCAATTCTCGCTCGGATCATGATGAACGGCTCCTCGCCCAGATCGGCGGGGAGCCGTTCGCTCGTCTCACGGCCTCGGCGTCAGCTGACGCCCCAGGTGGCCCATGAGATGACCCAATCACGTTCGCGCGGCGGCGGCGGTTCGCCTTTCAGCACCGCGTCCACGGCGTCGGCGGCTTCGCGGTCGTTTTGGCGGGCGTACCGGTCGTACATGGCCTGGCATTCGACGTAGATGACGCCGTTGATCGAGTAGGTCCGGACGGAGTGATCGGTGTGCCTCCGGATCGCGGCGCGGACGGCTTTGCGCAGCGCGTCTTGCTGGTCACCGGGGACGTGGTGGATCTCGACGTAGCCTCGTCGGCCCATGACCACGTCGGTAGCGAGTTGGGCGACGAGCGCGAGCCGGTCGTCGGGTTCGGGCTTCGGGAAATGGCGGTCGATCAAGGTCAGGCAGCGCCGGCAGGTTGGGGCGTACGCTACATCGCCGTGCCGGCCAACTGCACCGCCGTCGCCGCCGACCATGACCGCCCAGACGCGGCCACAGATCGTCTTGTCGGACCATCGACGTTCACGCAGGGCCATGAGGTCGTAGTCGGCCGACACGCGGTCGTTGCCGTCAAAGTAGAAGTCGGGTACTGCTTCGCGGCCGGCGCCGGGTGCCGTGGTAGCGGTGAGGTGAACCGCGGTGCCGCCGCTGACGGCCGTGAGAAGCATCGCGGCGCCGTTGATCTCGATGGTGTTCGGTCCGTGTGTCATGGGCTCCGTCCTGGCTACATCGTCGACTCGGTCATTCGGTGACGGGTTCGGACTCGTCGCGGCGACGCAGTTCATCCCACGTCACGCGCTGGTGCGCATCGGCGAGATCGTTGTCGAATCGAACGCCCTGACTCTCCAACAGTTGGCGACAGTACTCCGGCCCGCGATTCTGACTGTCGCGCCACTTCGGATTGATGCGCCCGCCCTCCATGAGGATTCGTTCGGGGTGGGGGAAGTTGGCGAGGGCTGCGGCGGCCTGCCCAACGCCTCGGGCCGCCTTGGTGTCGCCGCGCACGGCAATCGAGATGTCTCCGTAGGTTGTCCACTCGCCTTCGCGGACGCGGGATGCCATGCGCATGAAGACGACGCTGGTGGTGCGATAGCGGGGGGCCAGCCGCCATCGTTGCGGGGACGCGCCCGGAACCGGCTCGACGAGGCCGGCCTTGTGCAGGGCTTGCAGCGAGGTGTGCGTGTTCGGTCCGTCGTAGCTGATGGCGGCGGCTATGTCGGCAGTCTTCATGCCGTTCTCGGTGCTGAGACCGGGCACGGCGAGTATCTGCTGCTGGCGCTGGCCGCGCCCGGTCGGGATCTCGACCTCAGCGTCTGCGGTGAGGTCAGGGACCTGCGCTACGGCTTCCAAGTCGGCGGCCAGGTTGAGGTAGAGATCGCCTTGTGCGCGGGCGAACTTCGCCAGTGCAAGCGCAATCTGAGTCATGTCTGATCCTCTCAAAGTCATGTGACATGACAACACTGCGCCTCTTGTTCTGTACTGTCAATATTCTTTCAAAGGATGACACCGCGACAGGGCGGGCTGTCCCGCCGGAACGAGGCGCAGCAGTCCCGCTCGTAGCTCAGTCCGAAGACCCCCTCAGCCATCGGCGTTACTGGTTGACTACGCCTCACGGGGCGATGTGTCTTGTAGTCAGGTGCTCACGCTGGCATTCTGGCGTGGCATCCCGGCAAACCGGACCGTCGGATCGTCTCGTTCGGCAGGATGCAAGCCGAGGTCCAGCAGACCAGGGGATGAGGGTGGCAGCGTTCTTGCAGGACCGCCCGACAGGGGTACCAGCGAGTTTCGACGGACGGTGATGGGTTGGCACCGAAGTCGGGTGTGTCAGATGGCCCCAACACCCTACTCAGCGACGCCCGCCGTCGACTTCTGTCCCCGAGTGGTTCAGGCCGACGGATGTCCCGGCAGGAGGTCGCCGAGGCGGGCGGTCAACAACTACCTGTGGGACACCTACGGCACGAGAACCAGCATGGAGAGACTGAACACCCAGCTGTGGGCGGCCTTCGGCGCGGCCGAGTCCAAGGCAGCAGTATCACCGCTGGTCAACCGTCAGCTGACGACGCTCACGGCCAACCTACGTCGCTCCCACACGACACCCGTGCACCGGAGGCTCTGCGGGGTCACCGCCGACCTGCTCCAGCTCGCCGGCGAGGTCGCCTTCGACGCGAACGCGTACAGCGAGGCCGCGCACTGCTACACCCTGGCAGCGACCGCCGCCCGAGAAGCCGCTGCCTACGATCTCTGGGCGTGCGCGATGATCCGTCACGCCTTCATCAGCGTCTACGAGCGCGACTTCCGGCACGCGGCACCGATGCTGGACGTTGCCGCCGGCCTGGCTCAGCACGGGGACAGTACGCTGTCGACCCGGCACTGGGCACACACTGTGCGGGCACAGGCTCTCGCGGGCCTCGGCGACCTGGGCGGATGCCGGCGGGCGCTCGACCAAGCTGAAGGGGTCAACCACCTGCCCGGCCAGGTTCACAACGGCGGTTGGTTGCGCTTCAACGGCTCCCGGCTCGCCGAGGAACGCGGAGCCTGCTACGTCGAGTTGAGGCGGCCAGACCTAGCCGGGCCGGTGCTGTCCGGCGCTCTGTCGCAAAGCCTCTCCACGCGACGACGCGGAACCGTTCTGACGGACCTCGCCTTGGTCGGAGTTCACCGTAGGGACGTACACCAGATCGTGCTCTACGGCAGCGCCGCCCTCGATACTGCCCGTCAAAGCGGCTCCGGCGTGGTCGGCTCCAAACTCAACCGACTGCACCACCACTTGCAGCCGTTCCTTGCCGACACTCACGTGCGGCATCTCAACAGCCAGATCAATGCCCTGATAAGGGCAGGGAACTGACACGACCAGAGGGAGGACCAGCGTGCAGGTCGAAGAACCGGGGCGTGTGTTCCGGGAGGCGTGGATCGCGGGAGTCCGGAAGCACTACCCCGGCGAACCGAAACCGGGCTACGTCACGCCCTGGGAGGATACGCCCGACTGGGAACGGGACAGTGCCGCCGCCGTGTTCGAGCAGGTCCGCCAGTTCATCGAGGCCGCCGACGGCGCAACCGCGAAGCTGACCCGTGAACAGAAAGGACGTTTCGTCGCCCTGTGCTGGATTGCGCAGATCTTCAAACACTTTCCCAGCCCGAAGGCTTCCTACGTGGCCGACTGGTCAGACATGCCGGAGTGGCAGCAGGAGACGGACGCGGACATCTTCGAACACATCGAGCAGACGTTGGTCTCGATGCGCTGAGCTGAGAACAAGTCGACAGCAACGCGCAGCTTTCACTTCATGCTTGCATCGGGGTCCGTCTCCTTCCGAGCCGGCGCGAGATTGGCGGGCAGGGGACTACGCCGACCAGCAGAACCGCGCCTGCAAGCGGTGACACTCATGTCGGCCGAGGTCAGCGCGGCGCGCCCGGCTCCCCGGACGCGCCGACGAGGCAGCAGCTCAGTGTGCGTCAAACTCACCGGCGCGGATGCCGTCAGTGAACGCCGTCCACTCGCCCCGGGTGAACCCCAGCACTGGTCCCGTCCGGTCCTTCGAGTCCCGCATGCCCACGGCGCCGTCGAGCGCGAAGGCGACCTCGATGCAGTTGTCGCCACCGCCGGAGCGGCTGGACTTCCGCCAGTTGAGGAACATACCGCCCACCGGGTGCACCGCGTACGCCCTACCGCTCCCTCCGGCAGTTGACCTGCCGCTGATGGGCGGCCTCGTCATGGATCTCGCGGCCACGCCGCTACCGGAAGCAGCCGGTGTCGACCGGCTGCTTCCGGTGGAACGGCCCGCCCCGGTTACGGGGTCAGCACGCCCTCCCGCAGGGCATCAGTGAAGGCCGTCCAACTCCGCGCCGTCACCACGATCTGACCACCCTGCGGGTCCTTGCTGTCCCGGACGAAGACCGCGTCCTGGCGGGCGAGCAGGTTCGTCGCCACCTCGACGCAGTTCCCTCCGTTGCCGCTTTCTTGACGATTGCTCGTGACGACACCTCTTCGAGAGAGCTAAATGGCTAGACCGAGAAGCGCGTCAGCCCGCGCATTGAACTGCTGCACCTCGTGCAGGTTGCCGAACGGCTTCATGCGACGTTGCAGGTCACGCACGGTCTCGACGGTTCGCGACGAGGTGACGGACGCAGCCAGGTCTACGACGTGCGCCGCCCGTGACGCGGCAGCTTCGACGTTGGCCCGTTCGAGGTCAGCGATGGACAGCGCTGCCTCACTGAGCGCGCCGCGACGAGCGCGTCCCTGCCGTCGAGCACCGGCGGCAGACTCGTTGGCGAAGCGCTCAAGCTCCGAAGGCTGGCCGAGATCCCGGAAGCAGTGCGCGGCCTCGCCAAAGATGTAGGGCACGTCGATAAACTTCGCCCAAGCAGGCTCCTCGTCGTGGGCCACGCTCCCAAGAGTCTGCTCGGCCTTCACCACCGACGCGGCAGCAGCCGATGCCTCGCCAAGTGCCGCAAGCGCGCGGCCCTCCAAAATATGAAGATCCGCGAGACACGCTGGCGAATCTCCCTTGGAAAGCCCACGTCGACCGGCACGAGCAAGCATCAGCGCCTCACCCGGATGGCCGAGCAGGTTCGCCTGGTCAGCCATCCCCGCGAGCACATGAGCACCGAGGGCAACGGTGCCAGCGGCCTGCGCCAGGCGTAGCGCCTGAATCAGGTACCGCTGCGCCAAGCCGTGCTCGCCGTCGTCATACGCCATCCAGCCCACAAGGTAGGACTGCTCGGCAGCAGCTTCGTACAACGCGTCCTGCACCGCGGGCTCGTGGTCACGCTTAAGCAACGGCAGGACGTAGCTCTGCATGTACTCCACCAGGGCAATCCGAGCATGGCCGCCGCCCCGCATCACATCCATGTCTTGAAAGAGCGCGAACATCTCACGGATGCCGGCCACTTGGCGCATGCCCACCTGACGCGGCCCGCGTTCTGTCGCTGTCTCCTCCAGCATGGCAAGCAGCCAGTCTCGGCTAGGCGCACCGAGCGCAGCCAGGACGAACGGTGCCTTCACGATGTCGCGGCGCTTCACGTCAGCTCTCCCAAGATCAATGATCGTATCGACAGTCGCCCTCGTGTCATCCGAGTACCGCAACCCCCGCGCGGCCAGGGTTTCTTCTTTGGTCATACCGAAGTCCGACGGGCTGACACGGCGGCTAAGCCGCTCGGACAGAGCCTGTGCGAGCAGAGTCGGCACGGGCGGACGAGGTTTCTCGCCACGCTTTACCCAGCGGTTTACCGCCGTGTAGTCGTATCGCAGCGCACGACCCTCATTTGCGCCCAAATCGTTGATGCGGCGAGCCAGTCCGGCCCACGAGAAGCCAGCTTCGCTGATGAGCGCGGCAAGCGCGTCGTTCGGTTCGTTCATGTTCGTCCATTCCCAGGGCCTACCTCGGACGCTACCGGGCCACGAACAGGGGAGGGATATGCCTCACATGCAGTTTCGAACTTCACACGGGTCTCCACATGGTGTCGATGCCCAGCCCTGTCGGGTTCTCTCATCGCATGACGAAGCTCTCAACGCAAGCCGCGAACGACCGTCTTGACCGTCGCCTGTGACACGCCGGCAGCTACGGCGATCTCGGGAACGGTATGCGTGGTCGACCGGCGTAAATCACGGATCAACTGGTCACGCTTCCGCCGCAGGTCTTCGAGTGCCTGGCTCGCCTCTCGCACACCAGCGGCGAGCTTTTGAAGATCGTCAAGAGTCGCCATGTTCCGAAGCATAGCGACTAGCCGGCTACCGACGATACGGCTAGACAGCTAGCGGGCAGCCTTGGCCGGATGGCACCACTGATAAGACCAGTACATCCACGAACAGATCCATCTGCACGGTAAGACTCCTCCGAGGTCACCAAGCCAGGTGCAGTCTCCGGGCCTGGTCCTGCACCCACGGTGGAGGTAGGCGACCGTCCGCCAGAACGGGCCCTGGCCGTGCATTCCACAGAGGAAGGTGAGGGCGTTGGCCCGTGTCAAGTGGTTCGTTCCTCGGGACGGGCAGGCGTATCAGCCGTTCGGTATCGATCGGGAGGGTGCGGCCACGCTCTACGGTCACCGGGGCGGTTGGAGCCGATCCGACGAGGCCACGGCCCAGGACGTGGCACGCGACAACCACCGCTTCTGGGCCGGCCTCAGCCTCCCGACGCAGACTCCCAACCGGCCGAAGCGACGCCGCTGGCGTTGGTGGCCACGCGCATGACCGGCAGCAACCTTCCCCCGCTCCGAGTCGACCCCGGTACCCTGCTGCAACTCGACGGCGACGACTGGTCCTTCGGTCGCGGCCTGGTGCCCGGCACCCATGTCGATGTCGTGGTGGTGCGGTTGCGCACGGACCTGGCGCATCTCAGTGACGAGTGGATGTGGGTCCTCGGCCACCGGCCGCAGTGCGCGTACCCGCACGTGGAGCAGCACCCACCCTGCCTGGAACTACGGGTCCGCATCACCACGCTACGGCGTTACGGCCCCACACGATGACCGGCACCCACGAGAGCGACCACCGGGGCGACCGGTACGACTCGGCCCGCAGAACGGTCCTCGGCCACCTCGACCGTACCTGTTTCGAGTGCCGCGACGACGGGTGCACGCAGCACCGCTGGGCCATCGCGGAGCTGCGCGACCACCCGATCGGCCGTGGCCTCCTCCAACGTCACGGCCTCCTCGACCCCTCCGACGATCCGACCCAGGAAGGCCAGCAGCGGTGACCATCTCCCCCGCCGACGGCGACGAGCACACTCGGCCCGCCCACCACGCACCCGCCCCCGCCCACCGGCCGGCCCGCGCGGTCGCTACCGCCCGCCGTCAGCCGCCACTGATCGCCAACGACTTCTACTTCCTCGCCCACCACGATCAGACCGGGCAGCCGCGCCTGTTCCCCGCCGCGATCTCCCTCGGGCTCGCAGCCGGACTGCTCATGGAGTTGCACTACGCCGGCCGAATCAGCTTCTCCCAAGGCGCGGTCCACGTCTGGCGCGACGGCCCCACCCCGGCGGACTGGCTACAACACAAGATCCTCGACCGGATGCTCACCGAGCCCCAGAACACCCCCGTCCGGCAGTGGCTGTCATACCTCGCCACCACCGCCAAGGAACAGGTCGCCCAGCGCATGACCCAGGCCGGGCTACTCCGGGAGCAGACGACCGGCCCGAGGTGGCGACGGCGCACCGCCTACGTACCCACGGACATCAACACCGCCGCCTGGCCCTGGGCCCGACTATCCCAACAGCTCCGCAACCGCCGCGACCTCCCCGAGCACGACGTCCTCCTCGCCGGCCTGGTCCTACGCACCCAACTGGACACGGCGCTACTCGACGGAGCCTCCTGGCTCGCCCGCGACTACCTAGCCCGCCTGGTCAGGCAACTCTGGCCACCCTGGCCCGAACTGCTCGGCGAACTCGGCGCCGCCGTCGGCGCAACCGTGCTCAGCCACCGCACCTCCTGAGCGTGCACGAACCATCGCCGGCCGCCGTTGACCGGCAGCACCTCATCGATCAGAGAGACGCTCCCTGACTAACGGAGAACCACGCCCACCTCGGGCCTCCACCGGTCGAGACCGCCGGCCGCCGGGACAGGGCGGGCGTCATCGCCTGCAACGGCACCAACCTACTCATCGCCGCCGCCGTCAGCCACAACGACCCGAACGCGAACTTGGCCGGCGCACCCTGGCAGCTCGCCGCCGCCCAAGACATCGGGGCTCTCACCTAGCCTCCGTGACCCGCGTCCTAGCCGCCGTCGCACCCGCCGCCGTGCTCCCGCCCCACCCCACCACCTAGCCCGCCCCAACCTCCCCCGCCCATCCCCAACCCACCCGTATGGAAGAGGGCCCATGTCCCCCACCTCACCCGACACCATCTCCACGGCCCTGGCACGCGGTCGGCTCGGCATCCCCTCCGTCGTGTTCTTCGTGATCGCCGCCGCCGCGCCGCTGACCGTGGTCGCCGGAGGTGCGACCACCGGCTACGCCGTCACCGGTGTCACCGGCATCCCGGTGGCGTACCTGGTGGTCGCCGCCGTGCTCGCGCTCTTCGCAGTCGGCTATGTGGCGATGTCTCGACACATCGTCAACGCCGGGGCGTTCTACACCTACGTCACCCGGGGACTCGGCCGCCCGGCCGGCGTCGCCGCCGCAGCCGTCGCCCTGCTCGCCTACAACGCCATGCAGATCGGCCTGTACGGCGGCTTCGGCGCGGTCCTCGCCCAGTTCCTCCACGACCGCTACGGATGGGCCGTCACCTGGTGGCTGTGCGCCCTGACCGCCTGGGCAGCGGTGACGGTCCTCGGGGTGCTACGCATCGACCTCAACGGCACCGTCCTGGCCGTCATGCTGACCGCCGAATGCGCGATCGTGGTCGTCTTCGACACCGTCATGATCACCCACCCCGCCGCGACCGTCACCGTCGACACCCTCGCCCCGACGCACGTCCTCGCCGCCGGGATCGGCGCGGCGCTGGTCACCGCGATCACCGGGTTCGTCGGCTTCGAAGCCACCGTCGTGTTCTCCGAGGAGACGAAAGACCCACGCCGCACCGTCGCCCACGCCACCTACCTCGCCGTCACCGTCACCGGCCTGCTCTACGGCCTATCCGCCTGGGCGATGTCCGTCGCCACCGGCCCCAACCGGATCGTCGACGCCGCCCGCACCGACGGCACCGACCTCATCTTCCACCTCGTCACCCCACACCTCGACGCAAGCGTCGTGACCATCGGCCGGGTCCTGTTCATCACCAGCCTGTTCGCCGCCCTGCTCAGCTTCCACCACACCGTCGCCCGCTACCTGTTCGCCCTCGGCCGCGAACACGTGATCCCCGCCGCCTTCGGCCGCACCAGCCGCCACACCGGCGCACCGAAGATCGGCTCGATCACCCAGAGCGGCCTCGCACTCACCGCCCTCGCCGGCTACGCGGCAACCGACGCCGACCCGATCGTGCACCTGTTCTTCTGGATCACCGTCACCGGCGGACTCGGCATCCTCATCCTGATGACCGCCACCTCCACCGCCGTCCTCGGCTACTTCACCCGAAGGACCGGCCACCACGAGGGCCACTGGCGGGCCACCGTCGCGCCCCTGACCGCCACACTGACGCTCGCCGCGATCCTCACCGCCACCCTCCGCGAGTTCGACACCCTCCTCGGCGTCGACCCACACTCACCACTGCGCTGGCTCTTCCCCGCCGCCTACGCCGCCGCCGCGCTCCTCGGCGCGGTCTGGGCACTGACCCTGCGCACCACCAACCCGCCCGTCTACGCCGCCATCGGCCTCGGCGCGGACAGCCACACCCTGCCCCTACGCAACCACCCGACCCGCCAACCGGCCTGACCCCGCAAGGAGTTTCTACGACCATGCCCGACACCGATACCGTCACCGTGCGTCGCGCGACCAGCTCAGACGCGGGGCCGCTGATCGCCGTCCTCGCCGAGGCCTTCCACGACGGACCCGTCGCCAACTGGCTGATCCCCGACCCCACCGACCGCCGCGTCGTCCTCTACCGCTACTTCAAAAACGCCTTCCACCACGGCCTCACGCACGGCCACATCGACACCACCACCAACCTGTCCGCCGTCGCCATCTGGTACCCCCGACTCGACCCACCGCCCCAGGGCCACACCCGCGAACGCCAGGAAGCCCTGGAACACGCCACCGGCCCCTACGCGCCGAAGTTCACCCTCATGGAAGCCATGTTCGACGCCTTCCACCCCGACGAACCCCACCACCACCTCGCCTACCTCGCCGTCGACCCGGAACACCAGAACCAGGGCATCGGCGCCGCCCTACTCCACGAACACCACCAACAGCTCGACAAGCTGGGCCTACCGGCGTACCTGGAAGCCACCAACACCCGCAACCGACAGCTCTACCACCGACTCGGCTACACCCCCGGCCCACCACTCATCCTGCCCACCCAAGGCCTACCCATCTGGCGCATGTGGCGCGGCCAACACACCCCCACCGGCCGGGCACCCTTCCCACCCAACCCACAGCCCCAACGGCGCACCCGATGAACCCGATGGCCCAGATCCGACCCGCGCAACCCGGCGACGTCCCCACCATCACCGCCCTACTCGTCGACGCCGCCACCGCCGACCCCGTCGCCGAATGGCTGGTACCCGACCCCGCCGAACGCCGCGTGGTCTTCCACGGCCTGCTGGCCATGGAGGTCGACCACGCCGTCGAGTGGGGCCACGTCGACGTCCCCCTCGACCTGACCGCAGTGGCGGTGTGGCATCGCCACCCCGTCCCCGACGCCGCCGTGCTGTCCGATCACCACCTGGGCGTCTTCGCCGGCCGGGCGCTACCCCGCTTCCGACAACTCCACGCACTCATCAGCAGCCACCGAACCGACACACCGCACCACTGGCTGTCCAGGCTCCACGTCACCCCCACCCGACGGGGACAGGGCATCGGCGGGCGTCTGCTCGACCGGCACCACCACCGCGTCGACCAGCCCGGCGACCCCTACGACACCGTCGTGACGACGGAGGCGACCCGCGATTTCCTGGGCGGCCACGGCTACCGCGCCGGACTGCCCCTACACCTCCCCAGCGGACCCCGGCTCTGGCCACTCACCCGCAGCGGCAACCCGACCGCCACCACGGAGAGCACCGGGCCCACATCACCTGAACCGACCGTTCCCTACAACCTCCGCGACAGAAGGCGCAAACCATGACCAAGGCCCGAACCGCCGCCGGGTGGCAGCGGCCCACCCGCGCCCTGATCTTCGCTCTCATTCTCGCCGTCACCGTGCCCACCGCCTGCACCCCCATCCGCACTTCCACGCCATCCGCCGACGTGACCGTGCAGCCATCTGCCTCTCCGACACCGACGAACGAGCCGCAGACGGCGCAGGATCGGCTACGCCTCCTGGCCGACGCCATCACACCCGTCACAGCCGACGCCGAGCCCGACCCGCACACCTACCTACACATTCAGTCATGGTCCCGCGCGACGACGGTCGTCAGTCGGTGGGACATCCGTCGCTGGAGCCAGCCGGACGGGGCCGGACGGGTCATCGAGCGCCGGCTGCCCGACCGGGGAAACCTCACCCGGCTACCTGACGGCAGCGACCGCGACGCCCTCGCAGCGGCACCCGTGGTGTCCGACGAGACCTACGCACGCGGCAGCCTCGCGCGCCCCGGCTCCGAACCGATTCCCAGCGATCGCGCCGGCCTCCAACAGCACCTCGGCACCATATCCCCACCCGAAAACGGCCCCGACTCGATCATCACCGCCGTGGTCAGCCTCAACAACGAGCACTACCTCGGCCACCGACAACGCCAAACCATCCTGCTCATCCTCGCCGACCTACCCGGCATCACCACCACCACCGCCACCGACATCGCCGGCCGCACCGGGACCGCCGTGAGCCTCAACCACGACGGATCCACCAAACGCCTGATCATCCACCCCACGAGCGGGGAACTCCTCGCCTTCCAGGAAACCTTCAACACCTGCCGCCCCGCCCGAAGCAAACCATGCCCCCGACCCGGCCTATTCGACTACCGCCTCTACCTCGAACGCAACCACACCACACCACCCGACGCACCACCCACAACACAACGCTGAAACCGACACCCGAAGTGCCGTGGCGGGCTGGCCCGTCGTCGGCATCGGCCGGAGGCGGTGCTCGCACCGGTGCGCCCCCGTTCACCGTCGCCCGGTGCCGCCGGGTCACCCGTCGCCTCCAGCGGGTCCGCCGGGTGCGCGGCGGACCCGTCAGAGGCCGGCCAGGATGCCGGCCAGTTCGACCGGCCGGCTGAGCATCGGCCAGTGCCCGGAGTCGATGTCGACGAGGTCGACCTGCCGGGCCTTGGCGAGTTCGGGCAGGTCACCGGCGTCGATCATTGCCCGCGCCTGGGCCGGGGAGAACTCGGGGCAGACCAGCACGACCGGCACCTCGTACCGCCGGGTGTCGGTCAGCCGCACGGTCCCCCGGGCGACCTGCTCGGGCACCGGGACGGCGGCGGCGGCGAACTCCCGCCGGGCCCGGTCGTCGAGGTCGGCCGCGTCCGGGCCCTCGAAGGGCACCCAGCCGGGGAAGGGCATCACGCCGTCCTCGATCGGGAAGAAGTCGGCGTAGGAGTCGCCGTCGGCCGGTGGGAACCCGCCGATCAGCACCACTCTGCCCACCGTCGAGGGCCGGGCGTCGGCGGCCAGCCAGGCCAGGGCGCAGGCGGCCGAGTGCCCCACCACCACCGACCCGCCCGGGGCCGCGTCGACGGCGGCCAGCACCGCGCCGACCTGGTCGTCGAGCGTCGCCGTGGTGTTCCCGTCCCCCTGACCGGGCAGGCGCACCGCCACCGCGTGCCGGCCGCGTCGCGCCAGTTCGGCCACCACGCCGTCCCACACCGGGGCGTCGAGCCAGAGACCACCGACCAGGACGATCCGTTCATCCGTCATACCGTCAACCTAGAACCGGTTCCGGACGTTTTCCTTCCGGTACCGTCCGGGCGTGGAGAACGCCGTCAGCCCCACCGCCCGCGCCCTGCGGACGCTCGACCTCCTGCGCGACCGGCCCGGCACGACGGCCGCCCAGCTCGCCGCGGGTCTCGGCGTGACCGAACGCGCCGCGCGCCGCTACGTCGAGATCCTCCGGGAGGCCGGCATCCCGGTCGAGTCCGTCCGGGGGCCGTACGGGGGCTACCGGCTCGGCCGGGGCCCGCGCCTGCCGGCCGTCGTGTTCACCCAGGAGCAGGTCCTCGGCCTGGTGATGGCCGTGCTCGACGGTCAGCCGGCCGCGGTCGACGCCGACGGGCTGGTCGGTGCCGCGTTGAGCAAACTCATCCGGGCGCTGCCTGACAGCGTCGGACGGCAGGCGGCGGCGCTGCGCACGTACGCGGCGGCCGCCGCCGACCGGCGGGCGGTGCACGCCGACCCGATCACGACCAGCGCGCTGGTCACGGCCGTGGCCGACAGTCGTCGGGTGGCCGTCAGCTACACCACCGAGAGTGGCACGTCGTGGGAGGCCGAGGTCGACCCGTGGGCGGTGGTGGTACGCCACGGCCGCTGGTACCTGCTGTGCCACTCGCACCGGGCGGACGCGGTCCGCACGTACCGCATCGACCGGATCGGCGCGGTGCGGCACCTGCCGCAGCCGTTCACCCCGCCGGCCGACCTCGACCCCGTCGCCGCCCTGGAGGCGCACCTGGCCTCCGGGTGGAGGTACCCGACCCGGGTGGTGTTCCACGAGCCCTACGAACGGGTGGCACCCTGGGTCGGGCCGACGATGGGCCGGCTGGAGCCGGCCGGCGAGCGCTGCGTGCTCACCGGCAGCACCACCAACACCCGGATGTACGCCGGGGAGTGGCTGGCCGCCGTCCCGTTCGGTTTCACCGTCGAGGAGGGACCCGAACTGCGGGCCGCGGTGTCCGCGCTCGCCGCCCGCCTCACCGCCGCCGTCGCGGACGCCGTCCCGACGGCGGTGCGGCGGGCGGGCGACGGCACCCCGCCCGGTCAGTAGACGAACGGCCAGCCGGCGGTGTCGTAGCCGAGCAGGTTGATGCCGAGCAGCGACGCGCCGTTGTCGGCGTAGTAGTGGTAGACGAGCACCTCGGCGTCGGTGTCGGTGAACACCGCCTGGTGCCCGGGTCCGTGGATGCTGCCGTGCCCGGCGAGCACCTGGGTGCCGCCGCCGGCGGTCATCGCCACCCCGTTGCGGTCGACGTACGGCCCGGTGACCGAGGTGGACCTGCCCACCATGATCCGGTAGGTGCTCGCCGCGCCCTGGCAGCAGCGGTCGAACGACACCCACAGGTAGTAGTAGTTGCCGTGCCGGACGATCACCGGGGCCTCGATGGCGCCCCCGTTGCGCCCCGCGATGCTGTGCATGGTCGTGTCGGAGCGTTTCCCGGTGGCCGGGTTCAGCGCCACCATCTTGATGCCGGACCAGAACGACCCGAAGCTGAGCCACCACCTGCCTGTGGCGTCGACGACCAGGTTCGGGTCGATGGCGTTGAAGGTGTCGGACGTGCGGGACTCGATCACCAGGCCCTGGTTGGTCCAGCTGCCCGATGCGCCGGTGGTGCTGGTGGCCAGGAAGATCGCCGACCGGTTGGAGCCGAACGTGGAGGCGGAGTAGTACAGCCAGTACCGGCCGTCGCGGTAGGTCAGGTCCGGCGCCCACAGGTTGCTGCTGCCGCCGGTGTAGGTGGTGGTCCACGGCGCGCCGTTGGGGAAGACCGTGCCGGCGTTGCGGAACGCGGTCCGGTCGGTGGAGGTCTTGAGCGCGATGTTGTTGCCGGTGTGCGCGACCAGGTAGCCGCCGCCGGGGCGGATCACGATCGTGGGGTCGTGCACTCCGACGTCCCCGGTGACCCGGCCGGGCCCGGGATAGGAGGCGGGTGGGGTGGTGGGGGTGGCGGCCACCCGGGGCGCGGCGGTCGAGGCCGACGGTGGTCCGGTGGCGATGCCGGCGGCCACCAGCACCGTCGACAGGGCGATCAGCGCCAGGCGGCGGCGGGTGGGTGCCGGGGGTACGGCGGAGGGTGTAGTGGTCATGACGGTTCCCTGGGTCGGGCGTCGGGCGGCCCGGTCGCGGGCCGTGCCGGCGCGGGGCGTCCGCTGCGGCCGGCCCGACCGGGCGGAACTCTGCCGGGAGTGTTACCTCGACGTTTCCTGGAAAGTTAACTCAAACATCGATGTCCGTCAACGAATCGGGTGCCGGCCGGACCGGCCGTCGGGGTGACCGGTGGAACCGGGACGGCACGACGGCCGGGTAGCCGTGAGGACCGGCGCACACCCGGCCGGCCGGCGTGACCACAGCCCCGGGGGGAGGCGGTCACGCCAGCGGGCGACCCCCTTTCGACATCGGCTATTGACGTCGCCGTAACAGGGGGCTTAGCGTCTGTCGAACCGCTTCGTCGAACCGCTTCGACGATCACTCACGTGCGGTTCCCCGCCTGGCTGGAGGAGGTGCGCGATGGCCACCATGCACGACGTCGCCCGCCTGGCGCAGGTCTCGGTCAGCACCGTGTCCTACGTCCTCACCGGGGCCCGGCCGATCTCCCAGGCCACCCGGGCCAAGGTGCTCGCCGCCATGGCCCAGCTCGACTACCAGCCCAACGCGATGGCCCGGGGCCTGGCCAGCCGGCGCAGCCGGATCCTGGGCCTGCTGCTGCCGATGGACGAGCGCGGGCTCGGCGCGACCGAGGCGGCGTTCGTCACCGGGGCCGCCGCGGCGGCCAGCGCCGTCGGCTACCACCTGGTGCTGTCGCCCGTCGGCGGGGGCGGCGACCTCGACGAGCTGCGCCGGCTGGCCAGCCAGCGGATGTTCGACGGCGTCGTGCTGATGGAGGTGCAGCTCACCGACGAGCGGGTCGACGCGCTCCAGCAGGCCGGGGTGCCGCTGGTGCTGATCGGGCGGACCGGGGACACCGACGGGCTCTCCTACGTCGACATCGACTTCGAGCAGACGGTGCGGGAGGCGGTGGCGCACCTGGTCGGCCTGGGGCACCGGCAGATCGTCTACGTCAACCACTCGGCCGAGACCCTCGCCAGCGGCTACGGGCCGGCGCTGCGTACCCGGGACGCCTTCGTCACGGCGATGACCGGCCACGGCCTGGAGCCGGTCATGATCCCGGCGCAGGACAGCGCCGCCGGCGGGCGGGCCGCGCTGGCCGCCGCCGTCGCACGGGCGCCGGGCCTGACGGCCGTGCTGGCCATGAACGAGACGGCGATCTTCGGCATCCTCGGCGAGCTGACCGCGCGGGGGCTGACCGTGCCCGACGACGTGTCGGTGGTCTCGATGGTCACCTCGCCCCAGGTCGCCGAGCTGGCCACCCCGGCGCTGACCGCGATGACGTCGCCCGGCTCGGCGATGGGCCGGATCGCGGTCGAGGCGCTGGTGCGCCACCTGGACGGGGCCGGTGACGAGCGCCACCAGCAGTTGCTGCCGTGCGCGCTGGAGATCCGGGGATCGACCGCAGCACCCCGAAGCCGTCGCCCCGATGGGGGGGCTGACCAGGTAAAACGGCCCGTCGCCGCGCGGCAACGCGACGACGGACCCAGTGAAGTACCGGGCTCGATACTCAACGAGGAGGATAGCAATGCAGCGATTCCGCCGGATCGTCGCCGCGATCGCCCTGGCGGCCACCGCGACGACCACCGTGGCCGCCTGCGGCGGCGACGACAGCGGTGACGACAGCGGGGCCACGACCCTCAAGCTCTGGCACTACGAGGGCGAGAACAGCGCGATGGGGGTCGGCTGGGCCAAGGCCATCGAGATCTTCAAGACCGAACACCCGGGCGTCGAGGTGCGCTTCGAACGCAAGGCGTTCGAGCAGATCCAGCAGAACGCCGGCATGATCATCAACTCGTCCGAGGGCCCGGACATCATGGAGTACAACAAGGGCAACGCGACGGCCGGCCTGCTGTCGTCCCAGGGCCTGCTCACCGACCTCAGCGGCGAGGCGGACAAGCGCGGCTGGGCCGGCAAGCTCAGCCCCAGCCTGCAGACCACCGCCCGGTACAGCGACAAGGGCGTGATGGGGTCGGGCAACTGGTTCGGCGTGCCGAACTACGGCGAGTACGTCACGGTCTACTACAACAAGGACCTGTTCGACCGCAACGGCGTCACGGTGCCCACCAGCATGGCGGAGCTGACCGCCGCGATGGACACCTTCGTCGGCAAGGGCATCACCCCGCTGGGCATGGCCGGCGCCGAGTACCCGGCCGGGCAGCTGTTCTACCAGCTGGCCCTGTCGAAGGCCGACCGGCAGTTCGTCGACGACTACCAGCTCTACAAGAACCCGGTCGACTTCCGCGCCGACCCGCTGAGGTACGGCGCGGACACCTTCGCCGACTGGGTGCGGAAGGGCTACCTGGCCAAGGACTCGGCGAGCCTCAAGGCCGAGGACATGGGCACCGCGTTCATCGCGGGCAAGACCCCGATGATCGTCTCGGGGAGCTGGTGGTACGGCCGGTTCAAGGCCGAGATGAAGGCCAACTGGGACACCTTCCTGTTCCCGGGCAACACCCTCAACGCCGGCTCGTCCGGCAACCTCTGGGTCGTCCCGGCCAACAGCAAGGCCAAGAGCCTGGCGTACGACTTCATCGACATCACCCTGCGTCCGGAGATCCAGGACCTGATCGGCAACAACGGTGGCATCCCGGTGGCCGGTGACCCTGCGAAGATCACCGATCCGAAGGACCGCAAGCTGATCGAGGACTTCAACACGGTCAGCAAGCAGGACGGTCTGGCCTTCTACCCGGACTGGCCGGTGCCCGGCTACTACGACGTGCTGGTCGGCGGGTTCCAGGCGCTGATCAACGGGTCCAAGTCCCCCGACCAGGTGCTCGACACGATCGCCAAGCCGTACGCCGACGGCGTCAAGGAGATCACCGGCAAGTGACACGGCGAGCGGCGGGCGCGACCGGCACGACCGGCGCGCCCGCCCACCCCCGCCGGGAAGGACCCTCCATGACAGTCCCCGACACCGTCGCCGGCACCCCGCCGGCGACGACCCCCACCCCCACCTCCCCACCCCGCCGCCGGCGCGACGGCCGCGACGCGGCGTACTGGCTCTACCTGCTCCCCGGGGCGGTGCTGTTCGTCCTGGTGATCGGCGTGCCGCTGGTCGGCACCGGCTACCTGTCGCTGACCCGGTGGTCGGGTGTCGGCGACCCCACCTTCGTCGGGTGGGACAACTACCGGCAACTGCTGGACGACGACGTGTTCTGGGCGTCGTTCCGCAACACGGTGGCGATGATCGTCGCGATGGTGGTGCTGCCGACACTGCTCGGGCTGCTGCTCGCCTCGGTGCTCTTCGACGTCGTCGGGCGTCGGTTCCGGCCCCGGACGGCGGCGGCCCTGCGGGCCGCGTTCTACCTGCCGCAGGTGTTGCCCGTGGTGGTGGCCGGCATCGTGTGGGGCTGGATCCTGCGCCCCGACGGCGCGTTCAACAGCGTGCTCGACGCGGTCGGTCTCGGCGCGCTGCGCCACGACTGGTTGGGTGACCCGGACACCGCGCTGCCGGCGGTGATGGCGGTGATGATCTGGGTGCAGATCGGTTACCCGGTGGTCGTGTTCATGGCGGCGTTGCAGCGGGTCGACCCGGAACTGTACGAGGCGGCCGAGGTCGACGGGGCGAACTGGCTGCGCCAGTTCCGGGCGATCACCCTGCCGCAGATCCGGCCGGAGACCTTCGTGGTGGCCCTGACCTGCACGATCGCCGCGCTGAAGGTGTTCGGGCCGATCTTCGCGCTGACCCGGGGCGGCCCGGAGAACGCCACCAACGTGCCCTCGTACTTCGCGTACTACACGTTCTTCAAGAAGCTCCAGGTCGGCTACGGCTCGGCGATCTCCACGGTGCTGACGGCGATCATCGTGGTGGTGGCCGTGGTGTTCATCGCCGTGCAGGCCCGCAGCGAGCGCCGGGATCGGGGGCGCTGAGATGGCCGTGACGATCGCCAAGGTTCCGGTCCGCCGCACCGTGCGCGACCGCCACCACCGGGGCGTCAGCCGCTGGGTGGTGCTCGCGCTGGTCACCGCGGGCGCGCTGGTCATGCTGGTGCCGTTCGCGTTCATGCTGCTCAACGCGTTCAAGTCGCCTGGTGACTACTCGTCGGGCGGCCCGCTGAGCTGGCCGTCGGAGTTCTACCCCACCGGGCTGCGGACGTACTGGTCGGAGGTGAACTTCCCGCTCAAGCTGTGGAACTCGGCGCTCATCGCCGGGTCGGTGGCGGTGCTCGGCGTCGTCGTGTCGCTGCTCAACGCGTACGCCCTGGGCATCGGCCGGGTCCGGGGGCGGCTGTGGATCGTCGGGGTGTTCCTGCTGGCGAACATGCTGCCGCAGGAGGCGTTGATCTATCCGCTGTACTACGTCGCCAAGGAGATCGGCCTCTACAACACCCGGCTGTCGGTGATCATCATCTTCACGGTCATCCAGAGCGCGTTCGGCACGTACCTGCTGGCCTCGGTGCTGGGCACGTTCCCCCGGGCACTACTGGAGGCCGCCGCGCTCGACGGTGCCGGCAGGTGGACGGTGCTGTGGCGGGTGGTCTTCCCCAACCTGCGGCCCACCCTCGCCGTCCTGCTCATCTTCTTCTTCATCTGGACCTGGAACGAGTTCCTCATCCCGCTGGTCATGCTGATCGACAACCAGACCCAGACCATCCCGGTCGCCCTCGCATCGTTGCAGGGTGACCGGCTGATGGACGCCCCCACCACCAACGCCGGCGCGTTGATCAGCCTGGTGCCGGCCATCCTGTTCTTCCTCATCTTCCAGCGCACCCTGGCGCGCGGCATCACGGCAGGAGCCGAGAAGTGAAGTTCACCGACGGGTACTGGCAACTGCGCCCCGGGGTCAGCGTGCTGCGCCCCGGCACGGTCGAATCGGTCGAGCCGGACGAGCGCGGTTTCACCGTCTTCGCCCCGGCCGGTCAGATCAACGGCCGGGGCGACACGCTCAACCGGCCGGTCGTCACCGTCCGGTTCTTCTCCCCCGCACCCGGCGTGGTCGGGGTGACCATCGGCCACCACAGCGGCGGGCTGCCCCGCGAACCCCGCTTCGGGCTGGACACCGACGACACGCACCCGGTCACCGTCGACATCACCGGGATCAGCGCGTCGCTGACCACCGGCGAGCTGACCGTGCGGGTCGCGCTGGTCGACGGCTGGCGGGTCGAGTTCAAGCACGGCGACCGCCTGGTCACCGCGTCCACCGGACGCAGCGTCGGCATCGTCACCGACGGCGAGGGCCGCCGGTACGTGCACGAACGGCTCGCGCTCGGCGTCGGCGAGACGGTGTACGGGCTGGGCGAGCGGTTCGGCCCGTTCGTCAAGAACGGGCAGACGGTCGACGTGTGGAACGCCGACGGCGGCACCGCCAGCGAGCAGGCGTACAAGAACGTGCCGTTCTATCTGAGCAGCGCCGGCTACGGGGTGTTCGTGGACCACCCGGAGCACGTGTCGTTCGAGGTCGGCTCGGAGGTCGTCGCGCAGACCCAGTTCAGCGTCGAGGGGCAGTCGCTGACCTACCACGTCATCGACGGGCCCACCCCGAAGGACGTGCTGCGCCGCTACACCGCGTTGACCGGCCGGCCGGCCCGGGTGCCCGCCTGGTCGTACGGGCTGTGGCTGTCCACGTCGTTCACCACGTCGTACGACGAGAAGACGGTGGCCGAGTTCGTCGACGGGATGGCCGAGCGGGACCTGCCGCTGTCGGTGTTCCACTTCGACTGCTTCTGGATGCGCCAGTTCCACTGGGTGGACTTCGTGTGGGACCCGGCGACCTTCCCCGACCCGGAGGGGATGCTGCGCCGGCTGCACGAGCGGGGCCTGAAGGTGTGCGTGTGGATCAACCCGTACATCGCGCAGCGCTCGTACCTGTTCGAGGAGGGCCGCCAGGCCGGCTACCTGGTGCGCAACCCGGACGGGTCGGTGTGGCAGTGGGACAAGTGGCAGGCCGGCATGGCGCTGGTCGACTTCACCAACCCCGACGCGGTGGCCTGGTTCACCGACAAGCTCCGGGCGCTGCTGGACATGGGCGTCGACTGTTTCAAGACCGACTTCGGGGAGCGCATCCCGACCGACGTGGTGTGGCACGACGGGTCGGACCCGCAGCGGATGCACAACTACTACTCCTACCTCTACAACAGGGCGGTCTTCGAGCTGTTGGAGGCCGAGCGGGGCGAGGGCGAGGCGGTGCTGTTCGCCCGTTCGGCCACGGCCGGCGGCCAGCAGTTCCCGGTGCACTGGGGTGGCGACTGCGAGTCGACGTTCGTCGCGATGGCCGAGTCGCTGCGCGGCGGGCTGTCCCTGGCGTCGTCGGGCTTCGGTTACTGGAGTCACGACATCGGCGGTTTCGAGGGCACCCCCGACCCGGCGGTGTTCAAGCGGTGGATCGCGTTCGGCCTGCTCTCCTCCCACTCGCGGCTGCACGGCTCCGGTTCGTACCGGGTGCCGTGGGCGTACGACGAGCAGGCCGTGGACGTGCTGCGCCACTTCACCCGGCTCAAGCTCGGTCTCATGCCGTACCTGGCGGCGACGGCCGAACAGGCGCACCGCGACGGGATACCCATGATGCGTCCGATGATCGTGGAGTTCCCGGACGATCCGGCCGTGGCGCACCTCGACCGGCAGTACATGCTCGGCCCCGACGTGCTGGTCGCGCCGGTGCTCAGCGCCGACGGGCAGGTCACCTTCTACGTGCCCGCCGGCACCTGGACCCACCTGGTCACCGGGGCGCAGCTCACCGGCCCGGCGTGGGTGACCGAGAAGCACGGGTACGACAGCCTTCCGGTGCTCGCCCGGCCCGGCGCGGTCATCGGGTTCGGGGCGCGCTGCGACCGTCCCGACTACGCCTGGGCCGACGGGGTGGAGCTGCGGCTCTACGCCCCGGCGGAGGGGCAACGGCACCGGGTGCGCATCCCGTCGCCCGACGGGGGGCCGGGGGCGCAGTTCGAGGTGGGGTTCCGGGGCGGGGTGGCGACCGCCGAGCTGGTGGCGGGCGAGTCGTCGGCGTACCACTGCGTGGTGGTCGGCGCGGAGAGGGCGGGACGATGACGGCACGCAGCTTCCCGGAGAGCTTCGTCTGGGGGTCGGCGACGGCGGCGTACCAGATCGAGGGCGCGGCCACCGAGGACGGCCGGGGTCCGTCCATCTGGGACACCTACAGCCACACCCCGGGGCGGACGTTGAACGGCGACACCGGTGACGTGGCCGCCGACCACTACCACAGGTGGTCGCAGGATCTGGACCACCTCGCCGAGCTGGGGCTGGGCGCGTACCGTTTCTCGATCTCCTGGCCCCGGGTGCAGCCGGGCGGTTCCGGCCGGTTCAACCCCGCCGGCCTGGACTTCTACGCCCGGCTGGTCGACGGCCTGCTGGAGCGCGGCATCCGACCGGTGGCGACCATGTACCACTGGGACCTGCCGCAGGAGTTGGAGGACGCCGGCGGGTGGCCGGCGCGGGACACGGCGCGGCGTTTCGAGGAGTACGCGGCGGGGATCGTCGGCGCGCTCGGCGACCGGGTGCACACCTGGACGACGCTCAACGAGCCGTGGTGCTCGGCGTACCTGGGGTACGGCTCCGGGGTGCACGCGCCCGGCCGCACCGAACCGGCGGCGGCGTTGGCGGCGGTGCACCACCTGAACCTGGCGCACGGCCTGGCCGGGCGGGTGGTGCGGGAGCTGACGCCGAGCGCCGAGCTGTCGGTGACGTTGAACCTGCACGTCGTGCGGGGCGCGTCCGGGTCGGCTGCCGACGCCGACGCGGTCCGGCGGATCGACGCGCTGGCGAACCGGGCGTTCCTCGGCCCGATGCTGGACGGGGCGTACCCGGCGGACCTGCTGGCCGACACCGCCGCCGTCACCGACTGGTCGTTCGTGCGCTCCGGTGACGAGAAGGTGATCGCGGTGCCGTTGGACGTGCTGGGGGTCAACTACTACTCCAGCACCCTGGTCCGCGCCTGGGACGGGCACTCGGCCCGGTCCGCCGCCGACGGGCACGGCGCGTCGGCCCACTCGCCGTGGGTGGGCGCCGACGACGTCGACTTCCTGCCGCAGCCCGGCCCGTACACGGCGATGGGGTGGAACATCGACCCGCCGGCCCTGACCGAGCTGCTGCTGCGGCTGCGTCGCGACCACCCGGGCCAACCGTTGATGATCACCGAGAACGGCGCGGCGTTCGACGACGTGGTGTCGGCCGACGGGCGGGTCCACGACGACATGCGGATCGACTACCTGCGTCGGCACGTCGGCGCGGTGGCCGACGCCCGCGCGCAGGGCGTGGACGTGCGGGGTTACTTCGTCTGGTCGCTGCTGGACAACTTCGAGTGGGGTTACGGCTACGACCGTCGGTTCGGCATCATCCGCGTCGACTACGACACGCAGGAGCGCCGCTGGAAGGACAGCGCCCACTGGTACCGCCGGCTGGTCGCCACCGGCCAGTTGGACGGGTAGGCAGGCAGTCGGCGCGTGCCCGCCGGTGGGATCTCAGGGTGCCCCGGCCGTCCGGCCAGGGCACCCTTCGTCGTCCACGTACCCCCGGTCGCGCCGTGCGGCCGGGGGTACGCAGCGATGCCGGCTTCAGGGGCGTGCCACGCGGACCCGTTCGAGGCCGAGCTGCGGACTGGTGACGAGGCGGTAGTCGGCCGACTCCGCGTCGGACAGGGGGTTGCCGCGGACCGGGGTGAAGTCGGGCCCGACGGAGTCCGGTGCACGCACCGCCTGCAGCTGCGCCCGCACCGCTTCCGCCCGCAGTTGGTCGGTGATGACGCGGGTGGACGAGTCGGCCGCCTCACGCAGGTCGGACAGACCACCGATGATCTCGGCGAAGGACCGGGAGGAGACCTCGGCGTCCGGCTGCGCGGACTGCTCGTCGCCGACCAACCGGTCCGAGGTGAGGAAGAAGCCGTCCTTGCCCAGGTAGCGTTCGTACATGATGGTCACCAGCGCGAAGAGACGCATGTACGCGCGCCGGTAGGCGAATTCGAAGAACCGCAGGGCGTCCGTCTCGTCGACCTCGCCCCGGTCCATCGACGCGACGCATGCGGCTGCGGTCAACGCGCTGTAGAGCGCGAGGTGCACGCCGGTGGACAGCAGCGGGTCCAGGAAGCACGCCGCGTCGCCCACGATCGCGTAACCCGGCCCGCAGAACTGGTCCGCGATGTACGAGTAGTCGGTCTCGACCCTCGTCACGCCGAGGAACTGCGCCCCCGCGGTCAGGCCCGCGATGGTCGGTGAGGCCGCGATGAGGTGCTGGTACAGGTCGTCCGACGACGGGTGCTCGTGACGGTCCCGGGCGAAGGCGTCCTTGGTGGTGACGTAGCCGATGCTCATCCGCCCGCCGGCCATCGGGATCACCCAGTACCAGCCCTCCGGCGAAGAGATGATGTTGATCCCTCCGGACGGCGTCTCGGGCAGCAGTGTGGCGCCGGTCCAGTAGCCCCAGATGCCGACGTTGCGCAGGTTGTTCAGCGGCTCGCGGTTGCCGAAGTGCCTGGCGCTGAGCAGTCCGTTACGCCCGGTGGCGTCGACCAGGAAGTCGAAGTCGTCGATGGTGAACGGTTCGCCGTCGTCCGGGGAGCACTCCACGGCCACCGGCCGGCCGTCGGCGAAGCGCACCGACCGACCGGTGACACCGGTGGTGACGGCCACCCCGTTCTGGCGGGCGTGCTCCAGCAGCAGCGCGTCGAACTCGCTCCGGTCGACCTGCCACGACTGCACCCCGGACTGCGCCTGCCAGTCGAACGTCCACTGGTCGTCGTCCCAGTGGATGACGCCGCCGTTCTTCTTCACGAAGCCGTGGTCGTCGAGGGTCTTCGACATGCCTATGGCGTCCAGCACCACCCGGCACGACGGGGTGAGCGACTCACCCACGTGGTATCGCGGGAAGTGGGCGCTCTCGATGAGCCGCACGTCGAGTCCGGCCTGGGCCATCGCCGTCGCCGCGGTGCTTCCGGCCGGGCCACCACCGATCACGAGGACCTTCATGTCTCTGCCACCTTGCCGTTCTGGCCGTAGCCACGGAGGGATGGGCGCACCGACGATGCGCGTTCCACGGCCGCCACCGGGCCGCCGCCGGGATCAGGGGGTGGTGCCGATCGACGCGACGCCGCCCGGGTCGCGGGAGATCACGGAGATCAGGGCCGGGCCCGGCAGGTGTGTACCGCCTGTCCCGTACCGTCGGCCGTGCGCCGGACGGGTCGAACCCGATGACGAACGAAGCAGCACAGGCATCCCCATCCTCACCCGACCGAGATAGATGATCGTACATGACTATCGGACCGGTCACCGTGCTGCGGCGGTGGACCGGAGCCACCGCCCTTCCGGTGCCGTACTAGGGTGCTTTCCGGGACAAAGCGTCCGGGTGGTCAAGGAGGTCCGATGCGGCAGGCCAAACGGCTGAAGAGTGTCCGGTACGACATCCGGGGGCCGGTGCTGCGGCGGGCACAGGAGATGGAGGCCGCCGGCCACCGGATCCTCAAACTGAACCTGGGCAACCCGGCGCCCTGGGGACTGGCCACGCCCGGCCCGATCGTCGCCGACGTGGTGCAGAACCTCGTCGAGGCGCAGGGGTACAGCGACGCCCGGGGCATCTACTCGGCGCGGGTCGCCGTCGCCCAGCGGTACCAGAACCTCGGCGTGACCGGCGTCCAGCCGGACGACGTGCTGCTCGGCAACGGGGTCTCCGAACTGATCATGATGGTGTTGCAGGCGCTGCTCGACTCCGGCGACGAGGTGCTCGTGCCCAGCCCGGACTACCCGCTCTGGACCGCCGCGGTGAACCTGTGCGGCGGGCAGGCCGTGCACTACCGGTGCGACGAGAGCGCCGGCTGGCAGCCCGACCTGGAGCACCTGGCCTCGCGGATCACCGAACGCACCCGCGCCCTCGTGGTGATCAACCCGAACAACCCGACAGGCGCGGTGTACTCGGAGCAGACCCTGCTCGGCATGATCGAACTCGCCCGCCGGCACGGACTGGTGATCTTCGCCGACGAGATCTACGACCGGATCGTGTACGACGACGCCACCCACCACACGCTCGCGGCGCTCGCCCCGGACGTGCCGGTGGTCAGCATGGGCGGCCTGTCGAAGGTCTACCGGGCCGCCGGCTTCCGCTCCGGCTGGCTCGCCACCAGCGGGTTCACCGGCACCGACACGGACTACGTGAACGGGCTGCAACTGCTGGCCAACCTCCGGGTCTGCCCGAACGTGCCGGCCCAGCACGCCATCCAGACCGCGCTCGGTGGCTACCAGAGCATCGACGAGCTGATCCGGCCGGGCGGGCGGCTGCTGGAACAGCGCGACCACGCCTGGCGCGAGATCGTCTCGATCCCCGGCGTCGACTGCGTCAAGCCGGAGGGCGCGCTCTACCTCTTCGCCCGCCTCGACCCGGCCGTCCACAAGATCCACGACGACGAGAAGCTCGTGATCGACCTGTTGGAGCAGCAGCATCTGTTGATCTCGCACGGCACCGGCTTCAACATCGACACCCCGGACCACCTGCGCATCGTCTTCCTGGCCCCGACCGACGTCCTCGACGACGCGATCGGCCGCATCCGCACCTTCCTGGCCACCTACCGGCAGTAGGAGGGCCGGCTACCAGCTCACCACCAGCCGGCTGAGGCCGTAGAAGACGTGCGACGGGCGGAAGACCACCCCGCCCGGCTCCATCCGCAGGTCGGGGAAGCGGCGCAGCAGCGCGGGCAGCCCGACCCGGAGTTCCATCCGGGCCAGCGGCGCGCCGATGCAGTGGTGCACGCCGTGGCCGAACGCGAGGTGCCCCACGGCGCCGCGCCCGATGTCCAGCTCGTCGGGGCGCTCGACGGCGGCCGGGTCCCGGTTGGCGGCCGGCAGCGACAGCAGCACCAGGTCACCGGCGGGGATGCGCACGCCCCCGAACTCGGTGTCCGCGCGGACCAGCCGGGGCACCCCGGCCTGCACCACGCTCAGCCACCGCAGCAGCTCCTCGACGGCCGGCGTGACCGCGGCCGGGTCGTCGCGTACCCGGGCTAGTTGCGCCGGGTGGCGCAGCAGGGCCAGGGTGCCGAGGGCGAGCATGTTGGCGGTCGTCTCGTGGCCGGCGAGCAGCAGGAAGTTGGCCAGGCCGGCGAGTTCGGCGTGGGTGAGGTCGGCGTGGGTGAGGTCGGCGTGGGTGAGGTCGCAGCCGTGCTCGCGGATCAGCATGCCGATCATGTCGTCGCCGGGCGCGAGCCGGGCGCGCCGCACCAGGTCCGACATGTAGTCGCGCAGCCCGCGGCCCACCCGTAACCGCTCCCGCACCGGCACCGAGACGTCGATGAGGCGGCTCGTCTGCGCGTTGAACTCGGCCCGGTCGGCGGTCGGCACACCGAGCAGTTCGCAGATCACCAGGGAGGGCACGGGCAGGGCGTACCCGGTGACGAGATCCACCGGTGACCCCCTGCCCGCCAGCTCGGCCAGTTGCCGGTCGACGATGCGCCGCACCCGGGGCTCCAGGGCGCGCATCCGGCGGAGCGTGAACTCCGCCGTCAGGGTCCGGCGGAGCCGGGTGTGCTCGGGCGGGTCCACGCCGAGCAGGTTGCCGAAGCGCAGCGGTGCGCGTTCGTCGTCGGTGAGGTCGTCCAACCCGGGCAGCGGTGGCATGTCCGACGGGTCGTTGCTGAACCGCGCCGAGTCGGCCAACACGGTGCGCACGTCGTCGTGCCGGGTCAGCAACCAGGCGGTCAGGCCGAACGGGGTGGTGACCCGTTCGACGACCCCGGCGTCGCGGAGCCGGCCGAGGTCGGGCGTCGGGGTGAAGCCGTCGCGGCGGAGGTAGACCGGCACCTCCGCCGCGGTGGCGGGGATCGTCACCGGGACCTCTGCAACACCGTGACCGCCAGCTCCGCGAGGTGCCGTTTGGCCAGGTCGGTGGCGTCGCTGGCGTCGAGCACCGCCAACGCGCGTTCCCCGCGCATCGATATCTGCGTCTCGATCCGGGCCACCGCGCCGACGTCGACGAGGATGGTGCGCACCCGGTCGAGTTCGTCGGCGGTGAGGTCGGTGCCGATCTTCGTCCGCAGGTAGTCCGCCGACGCGGCGTCGTGGGCGTCGGCGAGGGTGAGGGCGGTGGCCAACAGCACGGTCCGCTTGCCCTCGCGGAGGTCGTCACCCGACGGTTTGCCCGTCACCGTCGGGTCGCCGAAGACCCCGAGCAGATCGTCGCGGAGCTGGAACGCGATGCCGATGTCGGTGCCGTACGAGCCGTAGGCCGTGGTGAGTGCGGGGTCGGCACCCGCGACGGCACCGCCGAACTGCAGCGGGCGCTGCACCGTGTACGACGCCGTCTTGTACCGGTCGACCCGCAGCGCCGACTCGACGTCCTCGTTGTCGCCGGCCTGGTTGATCAGGTCGAGCAGTTGGCCGTACATCACCTCGGCACGCACCGCCGACCACACCGGCGCGACCCGGGTCTGCGCGTCCGTCGGCAGCCCGGAGTCACCCAGCAGCGCGTCGGCCCAGATCAGGGCCAGGTCCCCGATCACGATCGCGGTGCCCACGCCGAACGCGGCGGGATCGCCGGAGAAGCGGCGGGCGCGGTGCCGCTCGGCGAACGCCACGTGCGCCGAGGGGTGGCCGCGACGCGTCAGGGAGGCGTCGATGATGTCGTCGTGGATCAGCCCGGCGGCGTGCAGCAGCTCGAACGCCGCGCCGGCCCGCAGCACCGCGTGCGCCCGTGGACCGCCCGGATCGCCGCCGGCGCCCAGCCAACCCAGCCAGACGAAGGCCGGCCGGACCCGCTTGCCGCCGCGCAGCACGAAGCTCTCCAGTTCGGCGACGGTCGCCGCGAAGTCCGGACCGAACGCCTCGGCCTCGCCCCGGCGGCAGGCGAAGAAGTCGCCGAGGGTGGCGTCGATGGCGGCCACGTCCACGGCCCCGGTGGTCTGGGTGACGGTCATGCCCTGCTCCCCCGTACCCCGTCGGACGCCCGGGAGGTGGACGTCGTCATCGGGCCGGGTCCAGGGTCACCCGCAGGGAGCGTGGGGCACGGGTGAGCATCCCCTCCTCGACGGGCACGAAACCGTCCCGGTAGCGGATCACGGGGAAGCGTCGCAGCACGGCGGGGATGCCGATCGCCGCCTCCGCCCGCGCCAGCATCGCCCCGACGCAGAAGTGCCGTCCGGCGCCGAACGAGAGGTGACTGCTTCCCGCGTTGAACGCCGTGTTCACGTCGATCTCGGTGCGGTGCAGGTCGAACCGCTCGGAGTCGACGAACTCGTCCTCGTCCCGGTTGGCCGCGCCGATCAGGCAGAACATCGTCGCCCCCTCGGGGACGCTGACCCCGGAGATCTCGCGCGTGGTGAGCAGTCGGCGCAGCAGGATGTGGGTGGGCGGGTTGAGGCGCAGGGACTCCGCGAAGGCCCGCAGCGACAGGTCGGGATCCGCCCGGACGTCGTCCATCTGGTCGGGGTGGTCGAGCAGGTTCCGGAAGGTGGAGGCCAGGCCCCGTTCGGTGGTCTCACCGCCGGCGGCGAGCAGGAGGCTGCAGAAGTCCAGGATCTCGCGGTCGGTGAGGGTCGCGTCGTTGATGGTGGCCGTGCACATCGACGAGATCAGGTCGACGCCCGGTGCCGCCCGCCGCTGGTCGATGACCTCCTGGAGATACTTGTCCAGCTCGCGTTTGGCCCGCAGTCCGGCTTCGGCGACGTCGGGGTCCTGCGTGTAGTTGCCGACGTAGTCCGCGGCCGCCCGGTACCACACCTGGAACATGGTGTAGTCCTGCCGGGGCAGGTCCATGATCCCCATGATCACCCGGATCGGGAGCAGGGCGCAGTAGTCCCGCACCAGGTCCGGATCGGGTCGGGCGGCGAGGTCGTCGAGCAGCTCGTCGGCCGCCTGCGTGATGACCTCGCCGTACGAGGCCAGTGGCCGGCCCCGGAAGGACGGCGAGACCAGCCGGCGGTGCCGCCCGTGCTCGGCGCCGTCCATCTCCAGGATGCTGCGGCCCACGAGTTCCCGGACGGCGGCGTAGGTGGCGGTGGAGGAGTCCTCGTGGGTCAGGGCCTCCCGCACGTCGGCGGCGCGACTGATGATCCAGCCCAGCCTCGGGTCGTGGTGGATCGGGAAGTCGTTGCGCATCGTCCGGTAGATCGGGTACGGGTCCCTCGCGAACTCCGGTGACAGAAGATCGGGCGGAGCGGCGTTCACCATCGCGTCCATTCCTCCTTGCTGTGGCGGTCGGTGCCCCGAGCACCGGGTTCAGTTGTCGGCGTAGAACTGGCCGGCCCAGTGCCGGAACCTGCCGATCGGGCCGTCGCCCTTGACCAGTCGGGGGTGTTCCAGGTAGTTCTTCGTGGCCCAGATCGGCACGTCGCGGGTCGCCTCGGGCGAGACGATGAGCAGCGCCGCACGCGTGAGCGCCCGGGACAGGGTCGCGGACGCCAGGCCGGCGACCGCCGAGCCCCGGCCGCTCCGCGCGGCGGAGATGCTGGTGGCGAAGCGGAACTCGATGCGCCACGGCGCTATCGGGGTGGCCATGGCCCACATTCGGGCGCGCAGGCCCAGTGGGGGGACCTCGGCGTTCACCAGGATGTAGCCGAGGCCCGAGACGCTTGTCTGGTACTCGACGCTCCTGGTGCCGATGACCGGGAACCGCTGCTTCCAGCGGTACCGGGCGTGGAAGTGCGGCCCCTCGAAGCTGATCGGCTCGGCGATCTCGATCCCGTAGAACCTGTGGAAGACCGCCAGGTGTCCGATGTCGACGGCGTTCTCCACGACGTCCTGCGGGTGTCCGGGCAGGACCTGGCACCGGATGGCGGTCAGTGGGAAGCCCTGCTGGCTCAGGTCCGGCGGTTCCCACGACGGCGGGCGCCCCTGCGGTGAGAACCAGACGAAGACCAGCCCTCCCCGCTCGCACACGGGCCACTGCGCCAGGCGGGCGGCGGGCGGCGTGCGGTCGGCATAGCCGGTGCGGACGCACGCCCCGTCGGCGCCGAACTCGAAGCCGTGGAAGCCGCAGACGAGCGCCTCCCCGGCCACCCGCCCGGCGGTCCCCAGGTGGGCGCCCAGGTGCGGGCAGTAGGGGTTGGTGGCGCGTACGACGCCGCGTTGCGTGCGGTGGACGACGACGTCGCGGCCGGCGATCCGGCGGGTGACCACCGGGGTCCTGCGGAGCTGCGTGGCGGTGCCGACGCAGAACCAGCCCTCGGGATACGGCAGCGGCGCCCCGATCGCCTCGTCCGCCGGGGTCGGACCGCGCTTCACGTTACGGTCATCGATCATGGCACTTCGGGTCTCCTCGGGCGGTGGGCAGCCGTCGGTCCGCTGTCGCGCGACCGGTGGGCACGAAAACGCAGCAGGGTGCTGCCGCACCCGACGTCCGGGGGCGCCAGGTCGTCCAGGGCGGCGTGCAGCCGGGCGCGCTGGGCGTCGCTCAGGCCGTGGAAGACCTCGGGGCCGTACCGCGACCACCACCGGCTGGGAGGCAGCCCGTCCAGGGTCCGCTCGCGCCGCGAGGTCCGCGCCGAGGTGACGGTGAACCCCGTCTCGGCCAGGCCCGTCAGGTAGGTCTGCGGGGGGCGTAGCCGCCACCGGGTCGGCGTCGGCGGGCCGGGGATCTCCGCCTGCTCCCACGCCCGCAGCAGCAGTTCCCGAAGCTCCACGAGGCTGCCCACGACCGGTACCTCGGCCACGAACCGTCCGCCCGGGGCGAGGGCTGCGGACACCGCGCCGAACACCCGGGTCGGTGCCGCCATCCAGTGCAGGGCCGAGTTGCAGAACACGGCGTCGTACGGCGTGTCCGGCGTCAGCGCCTCGGCGTCGCCCAGGTCGAAACGGATACCGGGATGCCGGCGGCGGGCCTCGGCGATCATCGACTCGGAGCTGTCGAGGCCGTGGACGGTCGCGCCCCGGTGGGCGATCTGGGCCGTGACGGTCCCCGTCCCACAGCCCAGGTCGAGGACGTGTTCCCCGGTGCGCGGGGCGAGGAGGTCGACGAGGCTCTCGCCGGAGCTGACGACGTGCCCGTACTCCGTGTCGTAGGTGCCGCCGCGCCAGTGGAAGGTCGCGGGCAGCTGATCCGCCGGTGTCACGGCTGGCCGGCCCTCTCCAGGAAGTTGGGTTGGTCCTCGCCGGTACGCAGGTGCTCGCTGCGGTACCGCTCGTTGCCGCACGACCAGTCGATGTTCCCGCGGATCCAGGACTCCATCGCCGCGATGTAGCGCGACACCTGGTGGGCCTGCTCGGCGGTGAACTCGTCGGACGAGGCGAAGAACTCCACGGCCGACCTGCTGGCGGCGACGAAGTCGGCGCACCGTCCACGGAGCATGCCGGCCACCTCGTCCGCCGCCTCCCGCAGGCCGCCGCCGCGCGTCCGCTGGACCACCAGCACGATGTTGTTCACGTTGCCCTCCCGCCTCTCGGCCTCGACGGAGAAGACGTCGTTGGCCCACAGCACCAGGTCCGCCGTGTTGTCCAGTAGTTGCTGGATCCTCGGGTGGGCGTGGACGTCGTCGGTGAGTTCGATGCCCAGCCCGATCTCCGACAGGTCCATGCTCGGTCGCATGCCCCCGAACCGTCGCCGGGTCCGGATGTACGTCGCCAGGTCCGGGGCGATGCCGCGACGGCGGTTGTGGGATTCCCAGTGGCATCCTTCGAGATAGTCGGTCAGGTGGCGTACGAAGCGTCGACGCCAGGTGAGCGAACTGCGGGCGGTGAGCCGGTCCCAGATGTCACGAATGGCCATCTCGATGGGGTTGGCCGACCGGACCACGGTCCCGGGCGGGGTGAGCGGGAACCAGCTGATCGTCTCGTGGATCAGGGCGACGAAGCGCTCGTCGCCCTGGGCGTCGGGGATCCGCTCCAGGTAGTCGTCGAAGATCGCCCAGACCGCCATCCAGTCGGTGATGATGCACAGTTCCTCCGGCGGAGCGAACGGATAGGCGCGGGCCACCAGTTCCCCGAACCTGGTCCGGTCGTAATGGAACTTCGCTTCCTCCGACCGGAGCAGGCCGAACTCCCGCAGGTACTCGCGTACGTGCACCTCGGCCTCGTCCACGTGCGGGTTCTGCCGCTCGGGGAAGGGTACCGAGAGATCGGGAATGGTGAATGTCATGAACGCGACCTCCGGCGGGATCGGATTTCTGGCTGTGCCGGTTTCAACTCGTTGCTCCTGCCGGACATCGACCGGGCCCGTCACGCCCGATCACCGGAAGGAAGCACCCGGGCGGGGTTCAGGAAAAGGGAAGGCGGGCCCGCACCGGCCCGACGAATACGCCCGACGCCGCAGCCCAGCCTAGGAGCGGCACCCGAAGGATGGCAAGGCCGTTCTCAGCGGAAGGTCAGCATCGGATTACTCAATGTCATCGGCCCGACCCGGGTCCGACTGACCCGAACCCGGATACCGCAGGTCAGGAAACCGCCCCTTTGCCCTGTTCACGCACATACGGTGAGCCGCCTCCGTGAACCGCTTCCCACCATGCGGGTGCATCGGCGTGCGCCCGACCGCGTCGGTGGCGACGACACCGACGCGCCACCGGCGGGGGCCGTGCCGGAGGATCGTCGAGCGCCGGCGGGAGCGTGTCGAATGCGCGACAAAGCCGGGAACGACACACTCGCCGCCGGGCCAGAATAGGGCGGTGAATCCTCGTCGAATATGCCCGGTCGTCGAAAGTCCGGGGTGCCGTCAATGGCGGCCGGTCGGCGCGGCCAGAAAGCAGACTCCCGGCCGGCACGAGACCCGGCCCTCGAGCGGAAAACCCGCCGACCCACCCCGCTGCGCACGGACCGGCGACCCGGGCGCTGGTCGACGGACGTGCGCGACGATCCCGGACGCGGCACCGGCGGCGCGGTCACCGGTCGCGCCCCCATGGCCGCGCCGAGCACCGCTACCATCCTCTGTGGAAGATCGGGTTCGTCCGTAAAGTAATTTACCTTGCCTCTTGCACCTATATGCATAAAGAATGACGGTATGGCGGAGAATTTGCAGCTTCGACGGGAACTCGGGCTGAGAGAAGCCGTCGCCCTCGGGGTCGGCGGCACCATCGGCGGAGGAATCTTCGTCCTGGTCGGCACCACAGTGGGTGAGGCCGGCCCGGCCGCGCCGCTCGCCTTCGTCCTCGCGTTCGCCGCCGCCGTGCTCATCGCGCTGCCCTACGCCGAACTGGCCAGCCGGTTCCCGCGCGCCGGCGGCGGCTACGCCTTCGTCCGGGCCGCCCTCGGCCCGCACCTGTCCTTCCTGATGGGCTGGGGGTTCTGGGGCTCCTACGTCTTCATGAGCGGCTTCATCACCCTCGGCTTCGGTGGCTACCTGCACAGCCTGACCGGCCTGTCACAACCCATCGGCGCGCTGGTGGCGATCGCCGCGAGCACCGCCGTGAACGTCGCCGGCATGCGCCTGGCCGGGCTGGCCCAGAGCCTCGTGGTGGGGCTGACCGCGGTCGCCCTGCTGGGCTTCGGCGCGGTCGGGCTCCCGCACGTCGACCTGGACCGGTTCACCCCGTTCGCCCCGCACGGCGTCGGCGGCGTGGTGACGGCGGCGCTGTTCGCCTTCCTCGCGTACGCGGGGTTCGACATGATCGCCGCGGCCGGTGAGGAGATCAAGGACCCGGAACGGACGCTGCCCAAGGCCATCCTGCTCACCCTGCTCGCCGTGCTCGGCGTGTACCTGCTGATCTCCGTCGTCTCGGTCGGGGTGGTCTCGGCCGGCACCCTCGGCCACTCGCCCGCGCCGCTGGCCACCGCGGCCGAGGCGTTCGCCGGCCCGACCGGGCAGCGGCTGGTCGCCGTGGCGGCGGTCTTCACCACGGCGGCGACGAGCAACGCGGTGCTGGTGGTGATGTCCCGGATCGCCTTCGCGATGGCCCGCGACGGCCTGCTGCCCCGCCAGCTCAGCAAGGTCGGTGGCCGGACCGGCACGCCCTGGGCGGCCGTGCTGTTCAGCAGCGGGGTGCTCGCGGTGGTCGCCCTGGCCGTGTCGGTGCCGGTGGCCGCCGCGATCGGCGGCTTCCTCTACGTGGTTCACTTCATGCTGCCGCTGGTCGCGCTGGTGGTGCTGCGCCGCCGGACGCACACCGTCCCCGGCTTCCGGACCCCGCTGGCCCGGGTGGTCATCCCCCTGGCCTTCCTCATCTGCGCGGTCTTCCTGGTCGCCAGCGGCCCCACCGGAATCCTCGGCGCGTCGGCCTGGCTGGCCGTCGGCTTCGCCGGATACCTGCTCGGCGGGCGGTCCCGACGGCGCAGGTCCGACCCGACCGTGCCGGCCGCCCCGACGCCCGCGGTCACCGCCGGCGGACCGGGCGGCGGTGGCACGGCGGGCTGACGGCACCCAGGAGGGGTCCAGGGCCGTCACGAACCGTCCCCGCGCAGCTCCACCCGCTGGCCCGCGCCGGCGGCCGCCGCCCGCTGGTAGACCGCGAATCCGGAGACGACGTCCTGCGCCGCCAGGCCGAGCGACTTGAACAGGGTGATCTCCCCGGTGCTGGACCGGCCGGGGTGGTGGCCGCCGAGGACCTCACCGACCTCGGCCCGGACCGCCTCGATCCGGAAGTGGCCCTCCCGCGCCGCGAGCAGCAGGTCACCGGCCTCGGCGCGGGCCGACTCGCGGCTGTCGACGAAGACCGCGCAGCGCCCCACCAGGTCACCGGCGAGTTCACGACGGTGGGCGAAGGAGGAGCCCACGGCGTTGATGTGCGCCCCCTCGGCCACCGGCGCGGCCGACAGCACCGGTTCGTCGGCGGCGGTCACCGTGCAGATCACGTCGGCGTCGGCCACCGCCGCCGGTACGGTGTCGGCGACCGTGACGTCCAGGTCCAGCTGGTCGCGGGCCCAGTCGGCGAGGGCGTGCGCCGACGCCGGGCGGTGGTTCCAGACCCGCACCTCCTTCACCGGGCGCACGGCACCCATCGCCCGCAGGTGGCTGCGGGCCTGCACCCCGGCGCCGAGCACCGCCAGCACGGTGGCGTCGGGGCGGGCCAGGGCGTCGGTGGCCGCGGCGGACGCCGCCGCGGTGCGGATCGCGGTCAGCGCGGCGGCGTCGATCAGCGCCGCCGGCAGCCCGGTGTCCGGGTCGAAGACCAGGACCAGACCCACGTGTACGGGCAGACCGCGGGCGGCGTTGTCCGGTTTGATCAGCACGGTCTTCAGCCCGTACCCGGCATCCGGCTGCGCCGTGGCTTCGGGGGCGGCGACGTGCGCCGGCATGACCGCGAGCACCTCCCCGCCGGGGCTGCGCACCATGTGCCGCACGGGTTGCACCACCCGCCCGCCGCTGTACCTGCGGAACGTGTCCCGCATCAGCTCCACCGCGTCGGCCATCGGCAGCAGCCGCCGCACCGTCTCGCCGTCGATCACGATCATCGGTTCGGTCCGCCCGTCGCCGTGGTCGCCGCCAGTTCCGAGGTCACCGCCGTCACCAGGTCCTCCGGCCGGTCCTGGAAGAAGAAGTGGCCGCCGTCGAAGAGCCGCAGGCCCCGGAAGTCGGCGCTGTGCTGCTTCCACTCGGCCAGCCCCTCGGGCGGGGTGACCCGGTCGTCGATGCCGCCGAAGGCCGCCACCGGGCACGGCAGCGGCCCGTCCGGCCGCCACCGGTAGGAGCGGCAGAGCTGGAAGTCGGCCCGCAGGATGGGCAGCGTCAACCGGAGCATCTGCGGATCGTCGAGCATCTCCGGCGGTACGCCGCCCAGGGTGCGCAGCGTGGCGCAGAAGTCCTCGTCGGTGTCCGCCGGATCGGGCATCACCCCGGGCGCGGCGCCGGCCACCGGCCAGGAGGCCGCCGCGAACAACGCCGGGGGCGGCAGCCCGGCACGCTGCCGCAGCCGGATCAGCAGGTAGCCGAGCATCGCGCCCATGCTGTGGCCGAAGATGGCGTACCCGCCGGGCGGTTCGGCGGCGAGCGGCCCGGCCAGCGCGTCGGCCAACGCCTCGGCCCCCCGGTGGCAGTCGGTGAACGACGGCTCCCGGTGCCGCCCCTGCCGGCCCGGCAGGCGTACGGCGCGCAGTTCCACCCAGTCCGGCAGCAGGGTCGCCCAGCGGCGGAACATCGAGGCGCCGCCGCCGGCGCAGGGCAGGCAGTACAGCCGTACCGCCGCCGTCGGGCGGGGTTGGTAGGTCAGGTACCAGGTGGAGCCGGGCATGCCGGAGATCCCTTCCGCTCGGTGCGGTCCGACGACAGGACGGTCAGCACAGCGAGTTGCCGATCATTTCCTTCATCACCTCGGTGGTGCCGCCGTAGATCGTCTGCACCCGGGTGTCGACGAACGCCCGCGCCACCGGGAACTCGGTGGTGAAGCCGTAGCCGCCGTGCAGTTGCAGGCAGCGGTCCACCACCCGCTGGCACAGTTCGGTGTTCCACCACTTCGCCATGGCCGCCGACTCGGTGGTCAACCGGCCGGCGGCGAACTCGGTGACGCACCTGTCGGTGAACGACCGGGCCACGGCCAGCGCGGTCGCCAGCTCGGCGAGCAGGAACCGGTTGTGCTGGTGCCGCCCGACGCTCTGGCCGAAGACCTGCCGCTGGCGGGTGTAGCCCAGCGTCTCCTCGAACACCCGCTCGGCGGCGGCCAGCGCCGCCACCGCGATCCACATGCGTTCCTGACGCAGGTGGCGCAGCAGGTATCCGGTGGCCCGGCCCTCCCGGCCGAGCAGGTTCGCCACCGGCACCGGCACGTCGTGGAAGTACAGCTCCACGGTGTCCAGCGCCTTCATGCCGAGCTTGCCGATCCGGCGGCCCCGCTCGAAGCCCGGCATGTCCCGTTCCACCACCAGCATGCTGAGCCCGGCGTCGCCGGTGCGGGCCACGACCAGCAGCAGGTCGGCGAGGTGGCCGTTGGAGATGAACGTCTTCTGCCCGTTGAGCAGGTAGTGGTCCTCCCGCCGGACCGCGGTGCTGCGGATGTTGCCCAGGTCGCTGCCGGCCTCCGGCTCGGTGATGGCGATCGCCCCGATCAGCTCGCCCGCGCAGAAGCCGGGCAGCCAGCGTCGACGCTGCTCGGCCGTGCAGAGGGTGCGCAGGTACGGCCCGACGATCTCGTTGTGCAACGGCAGGGCGGGGGCGTGCACGCCGGCCCGGGCCAGCTCCTCGGAGAGCACCACGTGGAACCGGTAGTCGGGGTTGCCGCCGCCGCCGTACTGCGGGTCGACGTCGATGCCGAGCAGCCCATGCCGGCCCGCGCGCAGCCACACCTCGCGGTCGGTCAGCCCGTCCGCCTCCCAGCGCGGGTAGTTCGGCAGGATCTCCTTGTCGATGAAGGTGCGGACCAGGTCGCGGTAGGCGCGGTGGTCGTCGTCGAAGATGTCCCGGGGTGGCGCCGAGGTGATCACGACGAGACCGCAGCGGCCGGCACGGTCCAGGCCGGCAGCAGGTCCCGCAGCCGGTTCATCATGGCCTGGCAGTACGCGGCGTTGTGGTCGATGCTGCGGTGCCGGGGGTAGGGCATCTTGCGGCGTCCGACGTGGTCGACCCGCAGCCGCACCGGGTCGGCGTCGCCGGTCTCCAGCGCCAACCCGGCCGCCGCCCAGGCCGGCAGCTCCACGTCCAGGTGGTAGCGGCCCTGCCCGAGGATGCGCAGGTGCTCCAACGGCACCGAGGGGGCCACCACCGGCTCCCGGTAGACGTAGGGCCGGCCGACGAGGTCCAGCTCGAAGGCCGCGCGCAGGGTCGGCTCGTCGAGCCAGCCCTGTGCACCGGCGAAGTCGGCGAGCAGCTCGTCCATCTCGGCACGGTGCTCGTGCAGCACCAGGTGCAGCGCCTTGCCGATGTTGTTGATGTCGTAGTTGCCCAGCCCCGCCACCGACTCGGCGAAGAACGCGCACACCGGGTTGTCGACGCGCCGCTGGTAGTAGGCGGCCGCGGCGGCGAGGAAGTCCCGGTAGCCGCACCGGCCGGTGCGGTCCAGCTCCCGGGCCAGGTGGAAGGCGGCCCGGCCGTTGTAGAGGCTCACCACCGCGTAGTAGAACCAGGCGCCCTCGCGAAACTCCTCCGGGGTCACCCACCGGGTCCCGACCACCACGTCGGCCTCGGCCACCTCGTCGTCCACCCGGACGGTGACGACGCCCAGCTCGTCGCGGCGCTGGTACATCGGGGTGTTGTGCAGCAGCAGCTGGGGGTACGTCACGATCGCGTCCGCGCCCGAGCGGCAGAGCCGGGCGATGCCGTCCCGGAAGGAGTCCAGCGTCTCCCCGGGCAGCGGCCAGATCAGCTCGGTGTACGAGCTGATCCCCTTGTCGTGCAGCTTCTGCTGGAGTTCCACGTAGGTGGACTCCTTGATGTTGGCCCGCTCCACGATCCGCAGGGTGTCCTGGCTGACGGTCTGCAACGAGACCGGCTGGCTGGCCAGCAGCCCGCCCTCGACCAGGATCTCGGTGATCTCGGTGACCCGGTCCGGCCGGTTCTTCGCCGCCTGCATCGAGATCATCAGCGGGTAGCCGTGCTCCTGCTTGCCCCGCACCAGGTGCCGGGTCAGCTCGACGTCGCGGGGCAGCGCGCCCCAGTTGGCGTCCGCGATGAAGATGCTCTCCACGCCGTTGCGGCTGACCCAGCTCAGGTCCCGCAGCACCCGGTCGAGGTCCCAGCGGTGCACCTTGTCGTTGGTGGCGGCGCCCCAGTAGCAGTACGTGCAGCGGAACGGGCAGCCCCGGTTCGTCTCCACCACCGCGAAGGTGTACTCGCCGCCGTCGAAGATGCCCGCCTCGTAGGGCGAGGGGATCTCGTTGAGGTCGGTGAACCGGGGCGGCTTGTCCGTGGTGACCAGCTCGCCGTCCCGCCAGAAGCTGACCCCGGGCACGGCGTCGAAGTCGGGCCGGTCGCGCAGCAGCTCCCGCAGGTACGCGGCGAACGTCCGCTCCCCCTCCCCGTTGCAGACCAGCACGTTCTCCCGGTGCGCCGGCACGTACTCCGGGGCGTGGTTCATCACCTGGGGCCCGCCGAGGATGTACTGCGCGTCGGGGCGTTCGGCCAGCAACCGGTCGAGCAGGTCCCGCATCCGGCGCATGTTCCACAGGTAGCAGCTCAGCGCGTACACGTCGGCCCGCTGCGCCAGCAGGTCGGCGGCCAGCTCGTCGAGGGGATCGGTGACCGGCCGGGCGTGGATGCGGAACGTGTAGCCGGCGGCGACCGCCGGGTCCTGCTGCGCGTACGCCTGCAGGTAGCCCGACGTCAGTGGCAGGCTGTTCGGGTAGAGCGGCAGCTCCACCAGGGCCACCGTACGCACCCCGGCCCGGGTCGGGACATCCGTCGTGGTCACACCGTTCGCGGTCACCGCGTCCTCCGGTCCGGTCCGCCGCGCTGCTGGAGCGCGTCCGCCAACTCGTGCAGGATCTCGTGTTCGAACAGGTCCTCGGCCCCGAAGTGCAGGCCGCGTTCCCGGGCCCGCGCGGCGACCCGCATCGCCTGCAACGAGTCGCCACCCAGGTCGAAGAAGCTGTCCTCGCGGTCCACCGCGTCGATGTCGAGCGTCTCCCGCCACAGCTCGGCCAGCAGCTGCTCCACCGGGCTGAGCGCGGACCCGCCGGCCGGCACGGTCCCGGGCGGTTCCGCAGCCGGGACGGGCAGCGGTAACCGGCTCAGCTCCCCCCGGGCCACCTTGCCGTGCGGGGTCAGCGGGACGGCGTCGAGGCACCCGAACAGGTGCGGCACCATGAACGGCGGAAGGACCCGGCCGAGTTCCTCGCGGAGCCGGTCGGCCCGGGGCGGTCGCGCCGGATCGGCGGGTACGACGTACCCGATCAGCCGGTCGGCCGTGGCGTCCTGCGGCGAACCGGGCCGGACGACCACGGCGGCGTCGCGGACCTCGGGCAACGCCCGCAGCGCCACCTCGACCTCGCCCAGCTCGATCCGGAAGCCCCGCACCTTGACCTGGTCGTCGGCCCGGCCGACGAAGGCCAGGTCGCCGCCGGGCAGCCGGCGGACCAGGTCCCCGGTGGCGTACATCCGGCCCGGCGGCCCGGTGAACGGGTCGGGCCGGAACCGTTGCCGGGTCAGCTCCGGCCGGCCGAGGTAGCCGCGGGCCACGCCGGTGCCGCCCAGGTACAGCTCGCCCACGGCACCGGCCGGCACGGGACACTCCCGCTCGTCCAGCACGTACGCGCGGACGTTGGCCAGCGGACGACCGATCGGCGGTGCCACGTCGTGCGGATCGGCCGGGTCCATCTCCCCGCAGGTGGCGAGCATCGTGGTCTCGGTCGGGCCGTAGACGTTGTGCAGCCGGAACGGCAGCCCGGCCGGCGGGTAACGGTGCAGCTTCTCGCCGCCGAGCAGCAGGTGCCGCAGCCGGGTCCGGTCGGCCGGCCAGGGGTAGGTGAACAGCTCCCGGGCCAGCACGGTGGTCAGGAAGCAGACCGTGATGCCCCGCTCCACGAGCCAGTCGCCGAACTCCGTCGGCGAGTCCAGTCGCCGGCGGTCCACCAGGTGCAGGGTGCCGCCGTTGGCGAGGCAGGGCCACACCTCCAGACCCCAGCCGTCGAAGGAGGGCCGGGCCAGTTGCGGCATCCGGTCCCCGGGACGGACCTCGAAGGTCTCCCGGTACCAGTCGACCAGGTTGGCCACCCCGTCGTGCGGCACCAGCACCGCCTTGGGCCGGCCGGTGGACCCGGAGGTGAAGGTGACGTAGCAGACGTCCTCGGCGGAGGCGACCGGCGTCGTCCCGGGGTCGGGGCTCGACGTGCCGGCATCGGCGGTCGGCGTCAGCAGCGTCTCGACGGTGACCACCCGGGTGGCCGGTGGGACGCCGCCGTCGGGCAGCGCCGCCCCGGGTCCGGTGACCAGCACCCGGCAGTCGGCGTCGGCCAGCATCGTGGCCAGACGTGCGGTCGGTTCGTCCCGGTCCAGACCGACGTACCCGCCGCCGGCGAGCAGCACACCCAGGGCGCAGACCACCAGTTCCGGCGACCGGTCCAGGAGCAGCCCCACCAGGTCACCACGGCCCACCCCGTACCCCCGCAGGGTGGCGGCGACCCGGGTGGCGGCGGCCATCAGTTCGGCGTAGGTCAGCCGGCGGTCACCGGCGATGAGGGCCGGCTGCTCGGGCTGGTGGTCGGCCCACCGGCGGACCCGCTCGGCCACGGTGCTGCGGTCGGGACGGGGCACCGCGGTGCGGTTGGCGTCCCCGATCACCGCCCGCAGCTCGTCGGCGTCGAGGAGGGTCAGGTCGACCACCTGCCGGTCCGGGTCGGCGGTGGCATCCCGCAGGAGGGCGGCCAGGTGCCGGGCGAGTTGCCCGGCCGGCACCCGGGGCCACTGCGCTCCGACCAGTACGACGCGGGCTCCGGCCCCGACCGGTCGGCCCGGGCCGGCGACGACCGCGACCGGTTCCGGGGCACCGGGACCCGGGGGTTCCGCGACCGGTCCGGCGGAGCGTCTGGTCGACTCGATCGTCTTCACCAGAGCGCCGAACCGCTCCTGCGGGTCGACCGGGAACGTCACCGGGTGGGCCGACGTCGCGCCGGTGTCCGGTTCCAGCAGCGCCACCGTCACCTCGGTACGGCGGGTGTACCGCATCAGCAGCGTGCCGACGGCCGCCACCAGCACGTCGGTCCCGCTGCCGCCGAGCCGTGCGGCCAGCGCCGCGATCTGCCGCTGCGGGTCGCCGTCCAGGTCCAGCGCTCCCGCCGGGGCGTCCGTGTCGGTCAAGGCTTCCGTGTCGGCCGTGGGCCCGGCAGGGGGTGGCCTCATGTCGTCTCCTCGTGTCCACAATGCGGGCAGCCGCGTACCAGCTGTTCATGCAGATGGTGACGCGCACCAGCATTTGCGGGGCACCCATCGGAATACGGTGGGCCGCCCGCGCGCCGACAATGCGCGTCACAACGTCCGAGCAATTGGAGATCGGTACTTTCCCGGCCGCCGGGGCGGCGCGGTAACCGCAGATCACGTTCCCGGCGACGGACCTGGCGACGACTATTTCAGGATGGTCGCCATAGATGTGAACGTCTGCCATTCCCTGTGCCGCACGCCTGACGGCCCGACCGCACACGCGCAGGTCGCCGCTCGGGAGGTTATCCCGCGGTCGCCGTCGACGATGGACCCTTATTGCCCCCCGTAACTGTGTCCCATCCTCGCTGCCTGCGCCGGTCGCGCCGTTGCGGTGGACGCACGTCTGACGTAACACCGGCCCTCACGGACCGTTTGGAATGTATAACAACGCGCAGCGGGACCGCAAGCGTCAATGGGACCACAGCGAAAGCCCGACCGAGCAGTACAGCGACCGCCGGCACACATCTTGATCAATTGTCGTTGATCAATTGATACGATCTTCGTGCGAGCCGCAATGGGCGCGGCGAACGCGGCTGACGACGGCCGCCGAGGACGAGACTGCCGATCGGGGTCGGCACTTCCGGTGCCGGCGCTCGACCCACTCAGGAGCGGGTGATCGCGGCCCTGAACCGGGCGGGGACGGCACACCGATACCACGACCTACTGGACAGCATCGGGGAAAAACTGACCCCCCACCGGCTGGCGATGAGCACGGTGACCGACCCTGGCACCACGACAGCACGGTCCCTGCCGCTGCCACTGTCCGTTGGGGAACGCGCCGCCCCGATCGACTGGGCACCCAGTGGCGAGAAGGTCGCCTACGCGCGGGTGTACTCCGGTCGGCTCACGGCCCGGGAGCCGACCGACACCTACCGCCGTGGCCGCACCGGCGAGGTGATCGAGGCAAACGGCAAGGTGACGTCCGTGCGGGTCTTCACCCACGGCACCACCACCGAAGAGACGACGGCCGGGCCCGGCGACATCGCCAAGGTGTACGGGCCGGCGCACGTGCGGGTCGGTGACCAACTCGGCTCACCCGACGGACTCCCCTCCGGCGGCTTCTTCGCCCCACCCAGCCTGGAAACCGTAGTCCGAGCCACCGAACCCGACCAGAACGCACAGTTCTACCAGCACCTGCTCCGCCTCGCCGAGGAAGACCCACTGATCAACGTACGCCGCAACGAGGCGGACCGGAGCATCTCGGTAGCCCTCTACGGCGAGGTCCAACGCGAGGTCATCAAGGGCCTCATGCTGGACCGGCACGGCATCGACATGGTCTTCGAGGAAACCACCACGGTGTACGTCGAGAAGGTGGAGGGCGTCGGTCACGGGCTGGAGGTGATCTGGCAGAACGAGTTCGCCGCCACCGTCGGCCTGCGGATCGAACCGGGCCCCGCCGGCACCGGAGTGCGGTACCGCATCGAAGTCGAACCCGGCGGACTACCCGCCGCCTTCCACAAGGCGATCGAGGAAACCGTCCGCCACACGTTGCAGCAGGGCCTGTACGGCTGGCAGGTCGTCGACTGCGTCGTCACCCTGACCGACACCGCCTACTTCAGCCCCGTCACCTCCGCCGGAGACTTCCGCAAACTCACCCCACTGGTCCTGATGACCGCCCTACGCGCCGCCGGAACCACCGTCCACGAACCCGTGAACCAGTTCGAGGCGGAGGTCCCCGACGACACCGTCCACGCCGTCATCTCCCGACTCGCCGCCGCCCGCGCGACCATCGACCACCGCCGCACCACCGGCACCCCACCCACCCGACCACGCACCGACGGCAACCCCCTCAACCGCAAGGAATACCTGAGCCACCTAGCCAAACGGGTGTGACCGATTGGCGGGGCGGACGCCGCACCGACCCCACGGTGCGGCGACCGGTCGTGGGCGAGGATGGACCCATGACCGATGAGGCCGGCGGAGTGTGCCGCCCCGCCGAGGGCGGGCGGCCGATGCGGCAGCCCGCCCGATCGGCGACGGAGGCCCCGGCCCTCCTACCGGCCGGCCCCGCCCCGACCGTGGACGACGAGGGCTGCACCGCCGTGCGGCGCTACCGTAGGCCCCGCCGGGGTCGGGGAACGATCTTCTCGGCGTCGACCACGGTGAACGAGGCGTACGGGTGGACGTCGCCGCTGACGACCGCCTCGGCCTGCCGGTCGCCCAGGAGCACCGAACGGAAGAACGCGGTGACGTATCCGGCGCTGACCTGGCGCTGTTCGGTCTCGGTCAGTTTGCGGGTCACGTGCGACCACTCGATCGGTGGTTCGGGGGTGCCGCTGTCCGGGTCCCAGTCCGGGAACGTCGGGGTGCCACACCAGCCCGGTGCCGGACCGAAGCCCTGGTCGTCGATGGCGCCGACCTGCCCGCTGCCGGGAGACCACTGGGTGTTGAGGAAGTTGTGGTTCGCGCCCCGGACATGCCAGGTGTAGATCGGCTTACTCGTGTGACCGGTTGCCAACTTCGCATAGTCGAGACCCTGCTCGCTGTCGCAGCCGCCGACCCAGACCGCGAGCGGTGCCGAGGTCACCCGGTAGAGCTTGGCCTCCGGGGAACCGGGGTTCGTGGCGGTGCCCGAGCCGGCGGCGGCGAGGGCGAGGACGCCGGCCACGCGTACGCCTGTCGGCAGGTCGACGCGGTGGACGTCCGCGGCGTGCCAGGCCACCGCACGGCCGCCACGTGAGTGGCCGAGCGTCCCCGTACGAGAAAAGTCGATCTTGCCTTTGACGTTCGGGGTCGGGCCGTTGAAGTGGCCGGCCAGGGCGCCACGGCCCGTGCGGGCCAGTTCGGTCCAGAGCGCGAGATGCTTGTTGATGAGCTTCGCGCGGGCGTTGTCGGCCTCGGTGCCGATCTGACCGGCGTTGATTCCGTTGGCGCTGATCGAGACGACGACCATTCCCTGGGCGGCGAGCTGTCGGGCGAGGTAGTCGTAGCCTCGGTAGCTGGGCAGTGCTGCGACACCGGGCGCGCAGGGCCACTGCCAGAGCCGGTGGATGGCGTCCAACCAGCGCGGGTCGTCGTAGTAGTCGGCCGGCGACTCCTTCTCGATCCGAGCCGCCTCGGCGTCGGCAGCCCGGTCGGCGCAGGTGGACCAGTAGCCGTGCGAGAGCACCACCAGCGGAAACGGCCCGTTGCCGGTGGCCGGGTAGTGCACGTTGCCGGTCAGCTCGATCGGTGCCAGGGTCGGCGAGTCCGGGCCGTCGGTGTGGAAACCGGCGACGGTGAACGCGCGGTCGCCGAGGGTGTAGTCGAGCGACCTGACCGGATAGGTACGGTCCTTGGCCTGGGCGGGTGACGTAGGCACGAGGCCGGCGGCGACCAGGGCCACTGCGGCCAGGCCCTTCAGCAATGACAACCTTTTCTCCTTCGCGGGGACCGGGTCTTTCGACGGAGCGGGCCGACGGGACGGACGCCGCCGGTCCGGCGGCGAGCCGAGCAGCGCGGCGACCGGGGGCTGTTACGTGCCACATCCTGGCGAACCGTTGTCAGGAACCTGTGGTGATCCGGTAGTGGTCCCGTTCTCTGCCTGTTTCGGTGTCCTGACGCCTCCTAGACTCGCCGCCGTGAACGCGAACGTGCTCGTCGCCGAGGACGACCCCAAGCAGGCCGAACTGCTCCGGCGGTATCTGGAGCACGAGGGCCACCGGGTGTCGGTGGTCCACGACGGCCGGGCCGCGCTGGACGAGATCCGCCACCGCCCGCCGGACCTGCTGGTGCTGGACGTCATGATGCCGCGCGTCGACGGCCTCGACGTGTGCCGCATCCTGCGTCGGGACTCCGAGGTGCCGGTGCTGATGGTCACCGCCCGCAGCACCGAGGACGACCTTCTGCTGGGCCTGGACCTGGGCGCCGACGACTACCTGACGAAACCGTACAGCCCGCGGGAACTGGCGGCGCGGGTGCGCACCCTGCTCCGCCGGGCCCGGTCCGCGGCTGCGCGGCCCGTCGCGCCGCCCCTGCGGGTGGGCGACCTTCTCCTTGATCCGGTACGCCACGAGGTCACCGTCGCGGGCACCCCGGTGGTGTGCACCCCGGGCGAGTTCGCCCTGTTGAGCGCGTTCGCTGCGGAGCCGGGTAGAGCGTTCAGCCGCGACCAGCTGCTCCGCCGGCTGCACGGGCTCGACTCGTACGTCACCGCCCGCACGGTCGACGTGCACGTGATGAACCTGCGCCGAAAGATCGAGACGAATCCGCGACGCCCGGCACGGCTGCTCACCGTGTACGGCATCGGGTACAAACTCGCCGATGGCTGAGTGGTGCGGACGCGGCAGCCTCCTGGTCCGGCTGCTCGCCCTCAGCGTGGTCATCTCCATACTCTCGATCTCGGCGACCGCCTGGCTCGCCGTACGCGACACGACCCGGGCACTGCAACAGGAGCGCGGCCGGGCGCTCGCCGACGACGCGCGGATCTACAGTGCCCTGCTCGGGTACGCCGCGACGCACCACGACTGGACGGGCGTGTCGCCACTGGTGCGGTCCCTCGCGGCCGACACCGAGCGACGGATCGTCCTGACCGACCGCGACCGCACCCCGCTCGCCGCGTCCGGTGCGGGGGCCCTGCCGCAACGGGCCTCCGCCACCGTCGACCCGCTCGACGTCGACACCGAGCTGGCGGGGACGGCGGGAACCGGCGGCATCGACGCCCGGGCCACCGGCCCGTACCAGCTACCGGAGGCCGAACGGACCGCGCTACGCAGATTGGCGGTGAGAGCGCTGGACTGTCTGCACGGTCCGGTCGACCCGGCCCCGATGACCGCGGCGGAAGGGTTGCTTCCGGTCCGTGCCGATGATGCGGAGATCGTCGTCGCCGCCAGCGGCCGGCCCCGCATCGCGTCCCGAGGCACCACCGTCACCAGTGACATCCGGTGCGCCGGGGAGTTCGACGCGTTGGCTGAGCCGACCGCCACCGAGCGACAGGCGCTCGACCAGCTCGACGACCTGGTCAACACCTGCCTGGCCCGCCAGCGGATTCCGGCGGTGCGAACCGACCTCGACGGACAGTGGACCCCGGCCGGGTCCGGCCTGGTCACCACCGAACGACGCGACGACGTCGACGGCTGTGTCGCCGCGGCCCGACGCACCCAGATCGCCGACCACGTCGCGCCACCCGTGTTGCTGTTCGTCACCGACCCGGGTACCCCGGTGCCGGTCGGTGCCTTCGACCTCACCCCGGCCAACCGGTTGCGGATCTTCGGGGTGGCCGGGGTGGTGCTGCTGGTCGCGGTCGGCGTCACGGTGCTGGTGGGGGTACGCCTGGTCCGACCACTACACGCGTTGACCGCCGCGGCCGGGCGGATGCGCAACGGCGACACCGCGGCACGCGTGCGGGTCGCCGGACGCGATGAGATCGCCCGGCTCGGCAACGCGTTCAACGAGATGGCCGAGCAGCGGTGCCGGGTCGAGCAACTGCGCCGCGACATGGTCGGCGACATCGCCCACGAGATGCGTACGCCGGTGACGAACATCCGCGGCTGGTTGGAGGCAGCCGAGGACGGGGTGGTCGAACTCGATGTGGACCTGGCCAGTTCGCTGCTGGACGAGGCGCTGCTACTCCAGCACGTCATCGACGACCTTCAGGATCTCGCCGCAGCCGACGCGGGCGAGCTGAAACTGCACCGGCAACAGGTCGAGGTGCCCAGACTGCTGCGCGAGGTCGCGGACGCCTTCGCTCCCGCCGCCGAGTCCGCCGGGGTCGCGCTGGTCGTCGACGCCGCACCCGGCACGCTCGACGCCGATCCGATCCGGCTCCGGCAGGCCATCGGCAACCTGATCACCAACGCGATCCGGCACACCCCCGCCGACGGCCAGGTCACGCTCTCCGCCCGACACCGGGCCGCGTACGCCGAGATCGTCGTGGCCGACACCGGGCCGGGGATTCCGGAGGAACAGCGTGACCTCGTCTTCGAACGGTTCTGGCGGGCCGAGAAATCCCGCAACCGGCGGACGGGCGGCAGCGGTCTGGGGCTCGCCATCGTCCGCAAGATCGCCGAATCACACGGCGGCAGCGCAGCGGTCTCCGGCGCCGCCGGAACGGGAGCGGTGTTCACCCTTCGCCTTCCGGCCGCATCCGGTCAGGCCGACCCGCCGCATGGACCTGCCCCGCTCTCCGACCGACCCTGACCCCGCACCGCCGTGGGACTGACAATGGTCGGGGCTGGCCGGTCACGGGGACCGTCAGCGGTTCACGGGATCTGGTACGTGCCGCCGCACGCCTCGGCGAGAGTCGACCCGAACAGCGCCGCGGGCGTGTACGCACCCGGTTCTCCCTGCCCGTCCAGCAGCCGCCGGACCACCTCGGCGGGCACCGTCGCCGTCCAGGACTGGGCCTCGCCGACCCGCAGCCAGCCCTCGCGGATGCTGCCGTCCGGCCACTGGACGACCGCGTGGCCCCAGGAGTGCTCGCGGGGCTTCGGGCGGGCCCTGGTCGGTACCGTGGCGAGCCGTCGCCGGAGGAGGGCGCGCACCGGGCCGATCGCGAGCAGGGCGGTCGCCACGGGCAGCGCCGCGCGGATGACCGGGGAGGACGGAGCCTCGCTCGATGCGGCGAGCACGTCCGCTGCGCCGCTGGCCCGCTGGGCGGCCATCAGCTCGCCCAGCGGCATGCCGGCGGTGGTCACCGTGGACCCGTCGGGCAGGACCAGTCTCATCGGGTCGCCGGCGAGAGGGGCGGGGGTGAGTCGTCCGTCGCGGTACCGGCGGCCCTGGAACCGCCCACCGCCCTCGACCCCGGGGATGCCCTCCACGAGGGTGGCGGCCAGGGCGTCGCCGACTACGCCGTCCTCGGCGGCCAACGAGGGCACCATGTCGACCCGGACCCGTCGGGGTGTCGGCCGCCCCTCGCAGAGCTTCACCACGACGCTCTCGGTGGCGGTCACGCCGAACCCGGCTCCCGTGACGGCTGTGCGTCCCGCTGCCGTCAGCTCGCCGTGCCGGCCGAGGACCGCCGACACCGAGGCCAGATCGTTGGCGAGGTCGAGGTAGTGGCCGGTCGGGAGGCACGCGTCCAGCAGGGGCAGGGCCGTCTCGATGAACGGTCCGACGGTGTTGACCACCACGGCCGGCCGCTCCCGGCGGATCGCGGCCACGATCTCGCGGACCGAACGGGCCACTATCGTGGGCAGCCCACCGGCGGCGGCCTTGAGCCGTTCGGCGTCCCGGCCGACCAGCACCGGCTCGATGCTCCGTCGGCGCAGTTCGGCCGCGACAGCGCGCCCGCTGCGGCCGGTGCCGCCGAGGATCCATACGTCGGTCATGGCACAGCTCCGCCCTGGTGCGGCATCCGCCCCAGTGACGACACGCCGTGTCATCACCATACCGATGACGACATGCCATGTCATCACGACTACACTGGGATCATGGCCCGATGGCGACCGGATGCCCGCGAGCGGCTGCGGCAGGCGGCGCTCGAACTCTTCGCCGAGCAGGGCTTCGCCGCGACCACGGTGCCGGCGATCACCACGCGGGCCGGTCTGACGACACGCACGTTCTTCCGGCACTTCGCCGACAAGCGCGAGGTGCTCTTCGCGGACGAGGCCGAGATCGGCGCCTTCGCCACTGAGCTCATGACCACGGTGCCCGCCGACGAACCGCTGACGTTCATCGTCGCAGGCCTGCACACGCTCGCCGAGACCCACTTCGAAGGGCGCAAGGACGACCTGCGGCAACGGCGCGCCATCGTGGCGTCCGACCCGGGGCTGCGCGAACGCGACCAGCACAAGCGCGCGATGCTGGCCCAGGTGATGCGGGACGGCTTCCGCGCCTGCGGCCTCGACCCGCTCCGGGCCGACCTGCTCGCCGAGACAGCGGGAACCCTGATGTACGTGTCCGTCGCCGAATGGCTCGACACCGACGACGGTCGCCGGCTGGGCGACATCATCGACGCCGCACTCGCCACCTTGCGGGCCGAACTGGACGGGCTGCCGACCTCGAACGGTCAGGTTGCCTCGGAAGGATGAGGCCGGCACGAGCGGGACCGGTCCGGTCCGGGTGCCGCTCGTCGGGTCGGGGCGTCGCCGCCAGGTCCTCGTGCGCGGAGCGCTGGGACGACTCCCCCACCCGCCGCACCTCGTCATCAGGGGTGACCTCACCCTGCCCGGCCCGCACCACGAATCCGGCCGACCGGCAGGCCGTCACCCCCGGGTCCTCATCCCCCGGTCGGCGAACTGGCGGTACGCCACCGCGCCACCGCCACCCAGAGCGAGCACGACGAAGGACACCACCGACGGGATGACCCACCGAGGTCGTCGCCGCGGCACCTCGGCGGCGGACCCTGCCGCGGTGCGAACCCCGACGAGCCCCCGAAAACCCCGCCACCGCCGCGGTGAGCACCATCGACCAGGGACACGTGAAGCACTCCTTCCGATACGATGAGCTACATCCGTCCCCATCTATGAATGCCTGGGATCGACCGATGACCGCTACCCGAGCGGACGGCGCGTCCGCCCTGATGCCGGACCCGGGTCGGGCCCGCACACTCGACGAGCTCACCGCGGCGTTGAGGTCCCTGAAGCTCTGGGCCGGAAACCCGTCCTACGAACGGATCACCAACCAGGTCAACCACGCCTGGCGGGCCGCCGGTCGCCCGCCCAGCGAGTGGACCAAACGGCCCACGGTCGTGGACTGTTTCAAGCCCGGTCGGCGACGGCTGAACACCGACCTCGTCACCGCCATCGTGCAGGCACTGCACCCGGACGAGGGATACGTGCACCAGTGGCGTCAGGCACTACGGGTGGTCGGCGGGGAGGCCCGGGCCGCCACGGTGGTACGGGTCCAGGACCGGCTGCCGCCCGACCTCGCCGGCTTCACCGGGCGCGCCACCGAACTCGACCAACTCCGGCACGCCCTGAACCACCACACCACCGGCGCGATGGCGGTCGCGGCGATCGAGGGGATGGCCGGGGTCGGCAAGACCCAGCTCGCCATCCACGCCGGACACCTCCTGATCCGGGAGTCCCGCTTCGATCGGACACTCTTCGTCAATCTGCGCGGGTTCTTCCCCGACCCCGCCCGACCTCCCGCCGACCCGGCCGCCGTCCTGGACGGCTTCCTGCGCATGCTCGGCGTACCGGCCCACCAGATCCCCCACGATCTGCCCGCCCGCACGGCGGCGTACCGCGACCGGCTCACCGGCACCCGTACCCTGATCGTGCTGGACAACGCCGCCGACGTCGACCAGGTCCGGCCGCTCCTCCCCGAGGTCCCCGGCTGTCTCACCCTGATCACCAGCCGGCGGATCCTGTCCGACCTGCGGCCGGCCACGCGCCTGATGGTCGACGTGTTCGCCGAGGACGAGGCCGTCGACTATCTCGCCCGGGTCGTCGGCCAGATCCCGATGGGCGACGACCCGGACGCGGCGGCGCGCATCACCCGGCGCTGCGGTCGTCTCCCCCTGGCGCTCGACCTGACCACCGGACACATGCGGGCCACCCCCGGCTGGACCCTCACCGACCACGCCGACCGGCTCGACGAACGCCACCGCCAGCGACGCCTGGAGACCGGCGTCGAACTCGCCCTCGACCTCTCCTACCATCATCTGCCCACCGACCAGCGGCGGCTGCTGCGGCTGCTGGCGCTGCACCCCGGGCAGGACACTGACGCCTACGCCGCCGCCGCCCTGACCGGCACCGACCTGGACACCACCCGCACGCACCTGGACCACCTGCGCCGCGACCATCTCCTCCAGCAGTCCGCCTCGGGCCGCTACACGTTGCACGACCTCGTCCGGGCCTTCGCCATCACCCGCGCACACGACGAGGTCCGCCCCGCCGACCGCCGGGAGGCTCTGACCCGCCTGTTCGACCACTATCTCGCCACGGCGGCCAGCGCGATGAACGCCCTGCACCCCGCCCAGGCGCACCTCCGCCCCCAGATTCCGCCGACCGGCACACCCGCCCCTGACCTGACCGACCCGGACAACGCTCTGGCCTGGCTCGACACCGAACGGCCCACCCTGGTCACCGTCGCAGCCCACACCGCCAACCACGGCTGGCCCACCCACACGACACGCCTCTCCCGCATCCTGTACCGCTACTTCGCCGGCGGTCACGGCAGCGACGCCGTCACCGTCCACAGCCACGCACACCACGCGGCCACGCACACCGACGACGTCACCGAGCAGGCCCACGCCCTGACCGATCTCGGCGTGGCCTATCTCTGGGTCGCCCGGTACGAGTCCGCCGTCGAGCACCTCACCACGGCCCTGCACCTGTTCGGCCAGACCGGGCACGGGTTCGGGCAGGCCCGGACCCACACCAACCTCGGCGTCGCCGAACAGCGGCTCGGCCACTACCGCAAGGCCGCCGCCCACTTCGCGCAGGCCCGGACCGCGCACCTGCGGGCCGGCGACCAGACCGGCCAGGCCCGCGCGTTGAGCAACCTCGGCGACGTCGAACAGCGGCTGGGCCACTACCGCAGGGCCGCCCGGCACCTCCGACAGGCACTCGCCCTGTACCGACGCAGCGGAGACCACGCCGGTGAGGCGGTGTCGCTGGCCAACCTCGCGGAGGTCGACACCCGATCGGGCCGGTACGGGGCGGCTGCGGAGAACCTCGACCGGGCGCTCGTCCTGTTCCGTCAGGCCGGTCACCGCAACGGTGAGGCCTGGGCGCTGGACGGGCTGGGCACCCTCCACCGGCACCTCGGACAGCCCACCGAGGCCGCCCGGCATCACCGGCAGGCCCTGACGATCCTGGAGATGACCGGCGACAGGCACGGCGCGGCGTGGGCGCTCAACGGGCTCGGCGAGGCCACGCTCGCCGCCGGCCACGCCTCCGACGCGCTCACCCACCACACTGCCGCCCACACCATCGCCGCCGAGATCGGCGCCCGGGACCAGCGGGCCCGCGCCCAGGCCGGGCTCGCCGGCGCCCACCGCGCCCTCGACCGGCGCGACCGGGCCCGTGACCACTACCAGCATGCCCTGGCCATCTACACGGACCTCGGCACTCCCGAAGCCGACCAGATCCGCGCCTGCCTCGCCGCCCTCGACGACGTGGGCCCCCACAGCTGACCGCGCGGTCTCCAGAGCCGCCCTGTTCTCCGGAGACCGCACGTTCCTGGCGGCTGGGATCACCCGCCGGCCCGTCGACATCCCGCTGGGGAACACGTCGGTGTGGGGCAGGTCGGATGGGTGTTGCCGGGTACGCAGACCGGTGGTTGCACGGGGTTGGCGTCGACGTCCGGTCGTTGGAGTCCGAGGTAGACGGTGGAGGCGGACACGCCGAGCACACCGACGTCCAGGGCGCACGTGTCCAGCCACAGCGTGGCGACCTGCCGGGTGCGGCAGACCTCCTGCGCCCACAGCCTGGTGTTCTGGTTGAGGTTGCCGGCGTAGAACGGTGCCGTCGGGTTGCCCACGGCGACGGTGGTGCAGGGTTGCAGCAGGGTGGCGGAGGGGCTGACCCGCCAACTGTTGCCGAACCTGTCGTAGAGGTCGGAATGGGAGAGCGGAACGCGCAGGGCGTCGCCGTCCCTGATCTGCAGGTAGTGGGGGTCGTCGTTGGGGTTGCCCAGGAGGCCGCGCACCGTCGGCGCCCCGGGTCCGACGCCGACGCCCAGGTCGAGGTACCCGGTGTTGGCGGTGGCGCGGACGCTGTTACCCGACGGGTCCTTGAACGTGTACACGTTGTTGACGCGGTCGATCGCCACCCCGTTGGGCAGCAGCAGTGACCCGCCGGTCGGCAGACTGGTGGTGGTGCCGTTCACCACCAGCCGCGTCCCGTCGCACAGCGCCAGCCTCGCGTTGCCCATCCTCAGCGCGACCGACCGGTTGACCGAGGTGTTGGGCCAGGTCGCGCCACCGGACGCCTTGCGGGTCTGCACCTCGAACGTCGAACCGGCCTGGGCCTCGACGAAGTCGCCCGTGGCCTGGAAGTCGTAGAACAGGCCACCGAACGTGTACTGGTGGGTGTCGCCGACGACCGCGGCGATGCGGCAGGCCGACGCCGCCGCCGGCCCCTGGACCGACTCGTTGATGACGACGGCCGGCGCCGGGCTCGACGGGACCGGACCCGGGGGGCCGAAGTTGAGGTTGTTCCGCTCACTGCTGAAGCCGAAGTTCTGACAGTCGGGCTTGACCGGGCTGCCGTCCTCGACGGTCGTCCGGACGTTGAAGCTCGCCTCGGGATTGAACCTCGCCGTGGAGCCGTGGCCGTAGCCGAACACGTTGAACTCGACCTGCGTCCACTCCGAGGCGGGTTCCTGGGGATCCGCTGGTGAAAGGTGGAGGATGCCCGCCCCCGTGGACGAGTAGATCCGTCCCGACCCGTCGTTGAAGGTGACGGTGTCGGTCTCCTGCCCATCGGCCGTCTTCGTGACCGCGCCGTCCAGTCGCAGCGCCGGCCTCGCCATGCTCTGGATCGGCAGGTAGGGAAGCTGGATCGCCTCGGTCTTGCGCGAGCAGTGAGTTTCGGAGTCGTCCGGGGCCTCGGTCCACCCCGGTGGGCACGGCTGGCCCGGGTCCGGGTTGTAGTGCAGCAGCCAGTACTCGACGTAGAGGCGGCTGGGACTGGGATCCGGATTGGGATTGCCGCCCCTGGTGCCGTCGTTGGCGAACACGAACTGCTTCCAGCCCCGGCACAGGCCGGCGGTCGGTGAGCCGTTGCACTCCTGGACCCTGAGGTGGTTGGTGTTGAGCTGAAACGAGTAGCTGCCCGGCATGGTCGGCCCGTCGGTCGGGACGCTGGTCACGCTCAGGTTCTGCTGGTTCACCTTCTCGAAACTGCCGGACGCGCGGGTGATCGGACCGGCACCCGCCGGTCTTCCCGTCACGATCCCGATCCCGCCACCGACGTCCCGCCGTGGAGCCTGTTCGAGGTTCGGGGCCATCGGGGCCGACGGCGGGGCCACACACCCGGTCTCCTGCCACACCAGCTCGGGATACGTTGCGGTGAAACAGCCCTGCGCCGACGGTCGCGGCACCCTCACCATCCTCGCATGCCAGCCCTGAAGATCCCCCTGGGCCGCCGGTGGCCTCTCCTCCCCGCTGGCATGCACCCCCATCCCCAGCAGGACCGCCGCGATCGCGATGCCCACCAGCCCGGACGGTGACCGGCGTTCTCGCGGTAGCAATCTCATCATCGTTCCCTCCCACCGCAGGTGGAATAGCTCGGCGCCCGTCCTCGGGGCGGGCCTCGCCGACGAGCGTCGCGCGCCGTCGGGCCGTACGGGGGAACCCCATACAAACCCATACCTGCCCGCCCTGACCGTTGCATCGACGTACCCGAATTAGCTGTTCGGTTGGTCGGTCACCCGTCGTAGCCACCGGTCGTGGTGCACCGCCTCGGCGAGGGGCCGGCGTCGTCGCCAGCCGTGCCGTTCCAGGTCGGGTACGGCCTCCAGGTGGGTGACCGGCCCGACGCAGAGCCAGGCCACCGGCCGGATGCCGGCCGGCACACCCAGCAGTTCGGCCAGGAACGACTCCCGGTAGAAGGAGACCCATCCGACGCCCAGCCCCTCGACTGTGGCGGCGAGCCACAGGTTCTGGATGGCCAGGCAGACCGAGTAGAGGCCGGCGTCGGCGATGGCGTGCCGCCCGAGCACCGCTGGGCCCCCGCGCTGCGGGTCGTACGTGACGACGATCGACAGCGTCGACTCCAGCACCCCGTCGATCTTGATGCGCGCGAACCGTTCGGCCGCCGCACCGTCCAGGGTGGCGGCGAACGTGGCCCGCTCGGTCTGCACGTGCCGGTGGAACCGGCGGCGGACGGCAGGGTCCCGCACCAGGACGAAGTCCCACGGCTGGGAGTGGCCGACGCTGGGCGCGGCGTGCGCGGCGTCGAGGATCCGGTGCAGGGTGTCGGCAGGCACCGGCTCCCCGGTGAACTGGGCCCGGACGTCCCGGCGGCGGTGGATGGCGTCGTAGAGTTCCACAGGCAGGCTCCCGCTGCGCTCGGCCCACCCTCGACGGATGGGCGGTCGACGCGAGGCCGGTCTTCGGACTCCCGGATCAACGCCGACCCGTCCGCCTTCCCAGCCGTACGGCCAGTGGCTGCGCTCCTCGCGCCTGGACGGTCGCTCCCCGGTCACCGCGGCGGGCCCGTGCCGGATTCACACCGGCTTCCCGATTCTCCCCGCACCGCGGGGCACCTCGCACGATCATGCCGCCGCCGATGCTAACCCGCGTCGCCGGGCCTGGTCGCTGTCTTCTTGCGCGGGGCGTTGAACGCCAAGGCCCACGCCTGTAGCCTGCTCACCCCTCGCCCCGGTCATCTGACCATCACCACCCCGCCGGCGACACCCCTCACCACCCGGGGACAAGGATGGCCGCCGCCACGAGCAGGAACGTCGGCCACGTCGCAGCCGTGCCGAGCAGAACCGCCGACCTGACCCGGCTCATCTCCAACAGCCCCCAGAGCACGAACGCCCCCACGACGCCTCTGACAAGCTCTGACAGGCGACCAGGCGAGTGGTCAGCACCGCACCGGCACGGCCAGGAGCAGCCGACGTCGGCGTCGCGGGTGGCGGACCCTCGCTCATCCGGCTCCGCCCACCTGAGGATCAACGGCGGTCACGACACACTGTGGGCAGCCGGTTCCACCAGCGTCCTCGCGACGTTCGGAAGGCAACCGGTCAGGGCTGGAGGTTCTCCAGGTCGGTGAGCAGCTTCGGGTGGGTCGGCGTCCAGCCGAGGGTCGCCCGGGTGTGTGCGCTCGACGACGGCTGATCGGCGGCGAAGATTTCGCCAAGCGGGCCGAACGTCTCCTCGGGCATCTGCTGCACCGGCAGGCCGAGCCGCCGCCCGATGACCTCGGCGATATCCCGCACCGCGTCGCCCTCGTCGTCCACCGCGTGCCAGGCGGTGCCGGCCGGCGCGTTCTCCAGGGCGAGCCGGAACAGCACGGCGGCGTCGACCGCGTGCACGGCCGGCCAGCGCTGGGTGCCGTCGCCCGGGTAGCCGGAGACGCCCGACTGCCGGGCAAGCTGGGTGAGCAGCCCGGCGAAGCCGCCCTCGCCGTGGTTGTGCACCGTGCGGGGCAGCCGGATCGATGAGCTGCGGACACCCTGAGAGGCCAACGCCAAGATCGAATTTACGGTACGCCCGCGGCCCCCGACCGGGCCCTCGAGCGGCAGCGGGTCGTCCTCGGTCGAGAGCCGGCCGGCCACCCAGGGCGTGCCGGAAACCGTCACGAGCGGACGGTCACTGCCGATCAGTTCCTCGCCCAGAGCGGTGAGCGCCGCGGTCTCCTCGGCGACCGCCGCGGCCACCGCCTCGGGGCTGCTGAAGTCATTGCTGAAGGCGAGGTGGATCACGCCGTCGGAGCGGGCCGCGCCGGCTCGCACGACGTCGAGGTCGGCCAGGCCGCCCCGGAGCGTCTCGGCGCCGGCTGCCTCGGCAGCCTTGGCCGAGGTGTCGGAGCGGGTGAGCGCGAGCACCCGGTGCCCGTGTGCGAGCAGTTCGGCGACGACCGCCGAACCGATCAGCCCGGTGCCGCCGGTGATGAAGACCTGCATGGACGCTCCCGAAAGTGATGGGACTCTTGTCCCGTCACCGTAGCACGTGACGGGACAAGAGTCCCATCACTTATGATGGACGACATGGCACGTTGGGAACCGGGAGCACGCGAGCGGCTGATCGTCGCCGCCGTCGACCTGTTCGCCGAGCGGGGCTACGACGCCACCACGGTCGCGCAGATCGCCGAGCGGGCCGGCGTCACCAAGAGCACGTTCTTCCGGCACTTCCCCGACAAGCGCGAGCTGCTGGCAGCCGGGCAGGAGACGCTGAGCCGGCTGCTGGCGGAGGGCATCACCGAGGCGCCGGCCGACGCTACCCCGCTTGAGGCGGTCGCGGCCGGCCTGCAGCGGGCGTCCGACGCGATGGGCCCGCTCAACCGCGAGATCGGACCCCGACTCAAAGCGGCAGTCGCGGCGAGCACCGAACTGCAGGAGCGCGACGCCCTCAAGAGCGTGAGCATGGCCGCCGCGATGACCGCCGCCCTGACCGCCCGCGGTGTCCCCGACGCGGCCGCGGCACTGGCCGGGGAGCTGGGCTTGCTCGCGTTCAAGCGGGGCTACGCCGAGTGGGCCGACACCGACGCCGACCACGGGCTGGCCCGCTACACGCTGGCCGCCCTGAGCGAGCTGCGCGCGGTGACCGCGACACTCGGCTGAGCCGGCGTGCGGATCTCGGGCCGGTCTCCGGCCCTGCGCGTCGGGCACCGGCCGGCCCGCCGAACCGGCCAGCCATGAGCAGCAGCACCGGCCTTCCTGCGGACCGCACAAGGTCGGCGACCCGGCGGGAGGTGGGCCGACCAGGCAGCATACGATCGATTTCCCTACCGACCAGGTAGGGTTTCAGGTCCCTGGGTGGGCATCCTTGGAGGCTAACGGTGAGTGGAACACCCGCGTCGAAGCAGTCGGCACCGCTGCGAAAGCTCGGCTTCCTGACCATCGGCCTGTTCGACGAGGCCGACCCCCGCACCGGCCACGAGGCGACACTCCAGCTCATCGAGTTGGGCGAGCAACTCGGCTTCGACAGCACCTGGGTACGCCACCGCCACCTCCAGTACGGCATCTCCTCACCGATCGCCGTCCTGGCGGCGGCCTCACAGCGGACCCGGCACATCGAGCTCGGCACCGCGGTCATCCCGCTCGGCTGGGAGAACCCGCTGCGGCTGGCCGAGGACCTGGCCACGGTCGACATCCTCTCCGGCGAGCGCCTGAACCCCGGGGTGAGCGTCGGCCCACCGATGCACTACGACCGGGTCCGCCGATCGCTCTACCCGGACACCGCCGAGGCGGAGGACTTCAGCTACACGCGGGTACGACGGCTGCTCGACCTCGTTCGCGGTGAGCCGGCCAGCGACGTCGAGGGCTTCGAGGGTTTCGAACAGTTCTCCCGCCGGGTGCAACCGCACTCCCCCGGCCTGGCCGCCCGGATGTGGTACGGCGCCGGCAGCCTCCACTCCGCCCGCTGGGCCGGCGAGCAGGGCATGAACCTGCTCACCAGCAGCGTGGTCAAGGCCGAGGAGTCCACCGACTTCACCGAGATCCAGCTCTCACACATCCGGACGTTCCGCGCCCACCACCCCGACGGCGGACGGGCTCGTGTCTCACAGGGACTCGTCGTCATCCCCACCGACACCGCCACCCCGACCCAACGTGCCCGCTACGAGGAGTACGCCCGGCAACGCACGCCCCGAACCGCGTCACCCCAGGGTCCGGCCCGGATGATGTTCGCCCCCGACCTCGTCGGCCCGTCGGAGCTGATCGCCGAACGACTGCTCGACAACGTCGCGTTCCGCGAGGTCGACGAGGTTGCGTTCGCCCTGCCCTTCACCTTCACGCCTGCCGACTACGCGCAGATCCTCACCGACATGGCGACCCGGCTCGGCCCCGCGCTCGGGTGGCACCCCAGCCGCTGACGCGGGCCGGCCAGGTTGAGCAGGGAGCCCACTGCCCGGCCTGCGTCGCAGGTCTCTGGTCCGGATTCTCCCCGCGCGGCCCACGGAACAGGGTGGACTGCCTCCGGTCAGCCGTAGTCTGTGTTCGTGAGCGACACCGACCGGGAGACTCTCCGTACCGTCTTCGGGCAGGACGCCGCCCGCTACGACCGCGCCCGGCCCGGCTATCCGGACCGGCTGTTCGACGATCTGGCGCGAATCGCCGGCCTCGACGCCGGCGCGCGGGTGCTGGAGATCGGCAGCGGCACCGGCCAGGCCACGCGGGTGCTCGCGGAACGCGGTTACGCCGTCCACGCCGTCGAGCTGAGCGCGGAGATGGCGGCCGTCGCGGTCCACAATCTGCGTGGCCTCCCGAACGTCACGGTCGAGGTGGCCGCGTTCGAGGAGTGGGTGGCCCCGGTGACGCCGTTCGACCTGGTCCTCGCGGCTACCGCGTTCCACTGGATCGACCCGGACATCCGGGTGGGCAGGGCGGCGGACGTGCTGCGGCCGGGCGGCACCCTGGCCGTCATCCACACCGAGCATGTGGCGGGCGGCACCGAACGGTTCTTCGTCGACGTGCAGGGCTGCTACGAGCGGTTCGACCCGAGAACGCCGCCGGGCCTACGCCTCACGCCGGCCGCCGACCATCCTCGCGACTCGGCGGAGATCGACCAGTCCGGACGTTTCGGTCCGGTCGAGTTCCTCCGGTACGAGTGGGAGCAGTCGTACACCACCGCAACCTACCTGGACCTGCTGATGACCTACTCCGGCACCCGCTCGCTTCCGCAGCCCGACCGCGACCGCCTGCTGGCCTGCATCGGTGGCCTCATCGACCGTGCGCACGAGGGTGTCGTCACCAAGCGGTACCTCACGCAACTCACCCTCGCCCACCGGGTGTCCTGACACCTGCGCTACGACCGGCCGGCATGCTGGCCGGAGTACCGGCCGCTCAGCCAGCACCTGCTGGCCATGCTCGACACCGCCGCCGAGTACGGCGACCACGGGCACCTGGCCCCGCTGGCGGATGCCGCCGCCGGTGTGGCCAGGGCCTTCAACCACAGCGGCGAGAGCGGGGCCGGCGGGAGGCGCCTCAGCGGAGCGGCTGGGCACCGATGACGGACAGCATCTGGAGCTTCTCGTAGCTCTCGCTGCCGGGAACGGCGGTGTAGACCATCAGCGAGTGGGCCTGGTCCGGGTCGACCAGCCGCTGGCAGTTCAACTCCAGCGCGCCGACCTCAGGGTGGACGAAGTGCTTGACCCCGTGCGGACGTACCCCGATCTCGTGGTCGTCCCACACCCGGCGGAACTCCTCGCTGGCGGCCAGCAGCAGTCCGGCCAGGTACGCCGCCCGCGACTCCGGGCCCCGGAGGGTGACCAGCTGACGTAGCCCGGAGACGTACATGCGGGTCAGGAAGGCGTGCTCGGTGGGCGCGTAGAAGCGACGGACGGCGGGGTCGGTGAACCACCGGTAGCCCGCGCTGCGGGCCGGCCCGGTGTAGCGGGTGGTGTCACCGGTGAGCGCGACGCCCATCGGGGACTGCCGCAGGGTCTCGCCCAGCTCGGTGACGATCTCGGCGGGGGTGTCGTCCAGCCGGTCCAGCACCCGCAGCAGACCGGGACTGATGTGGTCGTTGGAGGTGCCCCTGGGGGGCGGTTGGTGGCCGGCGAGGCGGAACAGGTGGTCGCGCTCGTCGATCGACAGGTGCAGGCCCTGGGCGATCGAGGCGAGCATCCGCTGCGACGGTTGCGGGCCGCGTTCCCGCTCCAGCCGGGAGTAGTAGTCGGTCGACATGTGGCACAACCCGGCGACCTCCTCGCGGCGTAGCCCGTTCGTCCGGCGGCGCTGCCCACGGGGCAGTCCGACGTCCTCCGGTTGCAGGGCCTCACGCCGGTTACGGAGGAACTCCGCCAGCCCACTGCGATCGATCACGACGCCTCCCTCCGGGTACCGCCATGTTTCTACCGGCCAGGGGAGGACGTAGCCACGCCCCGCCGATCCCCCTTTCCGGCTGCGGGTCCGCCGAGGGTGGGATCGGTAGGCCGTGGTTACCGCCCCGCTTCCGACCGACGATCGACGGCGTGACCCGATGACCGGAGCACCGACGACGAAAGCAGAGCCGATGCCACGTACACCTGTCGACATCAGCGTCCCCGACCTGACCGGAAAGCTGGCCGTGATCACCGGCGCGAGCGACGGCATGGGCCTGGGCATGGCCGCCCGGCTGGCCGCGGCCGGCGCAGAGGTGATCCTGCCCGTCCGCAACCCAGGCAAGGGCGAGGCCGCGATCACCACCATCCGGCGGGCCCACCCGGACGCGAAGGTCTCACTACGCAGCCTGGACCTGTCCTCGCTGGAGTCGGTCGCCACGCTGGGCGACACCCTGGGCGCGGAGGGCCGCCCGATCCACCTCCTGATCAACAACGCCGGCGTGATGCGGCCACCGACCCGGCAGACCACGGCCGACGGGTTCGAGTTGCAGTTCGGCACCAACCACCTCGGCCACTTCGCCCTGGTCGCCCGGCTCCTCCCCCTGCTGCGCGCCGGCCGGGCCCGGGTCACCTCCCAGGTCAGCGTCGCCGCCCGCAGTGGTCGCATCAACTGGGACGACCTCAACTGGGAACGCTCGTACCACGGGATGCGCGCCTACCGCCAGTCGAAGGTCGCGTTCGGGCTGTTCGGTCTGGAGCTGGACCGGCATGCCAGAGCCCACGGGTGGGGCATCACCAGCAACCTCTCCCATCCCGGGGTGGCCCCCACCAGTCTCCTGGCCGCCCGCCCCGAACTCGGCCGCAGCCGGGACACCCCCGCGGTCCGCCTGATCCGGGCCATGTCCGCCCGCGGCATCCTGGCCGGCACCGTCCAGACCGCGGCCCTGCCCGCGCTGATGGCCGCGACCGACACCGACGCCCGTCCCGCCGTCCTCTACGGACCCAGCGGGCCCGGCAACCTCGGCGGCCCACCCGCCGAGCAGCGGATGTACCCGCCGCTGCGCGACACCGGGGAGGCCCAGCGCGTCTGGCAGGTCTCCGAACGGCTGACCGGCGTCGCGTTCGTCGCGGCCTGACAGCCCCCGTTCGACGCCAGCTGATCGACCTGCAACGACGGGGTGGCCTTCGGTTGCCGTGGGACCGCTTACCGCCGCACCGGTGGCCGGGTCACACCCACGCTGCCGATAGGCGTTGCTCGGTCTCGTCGTGCCTGTCAGGATGCCGCCATGTCGATCGCCGAGACCTCTGCTGAGGAGGCCCTGGTCGCGCTGCACACGTCGCTCGATGAGCGGCGCCGACCGGAGGAGGTCGCGCATCTCGTGCTGCGGGTGGTGGGCGGCCAGTTGGGGCTGCGAGAGCGGACGACGGTGGGGCGGGCGGCTCGTGCGGCAGCACGGTGGAACGGGTCGAGTTCGATGTCGGCGGACTTCGCCCGACCGGTCGGCGGTGCCCGTCAGATCGACGCCGCAGTGCGGCTGTTCGAGCTGCCGCCCGGCGGCGTCGACCCGGACGATCCCGTTTCGCTGCTTGACTTCTCGGCCCGCCTGAGCGAATCCCTGGGTGCCGTCGATCCGGCCCGGCTGGACTTCCTGCGTGACCGGTTGAACCGGGAGGGCCGGGCAACGGCCGGGATCGAGCTGTCGAAGCGGCAGTACAACCGGCGGTTCCGGGTGACCCAGCGACTGTCGGCGAAAGCCGACAGGTTGGCCGTCGAGCAGACCAAGCGGCAGTTGACCTTGGTCGCGCGGGCAGGATTCGCCGCGAGCATCGAGCGAGACGCCTTCCTCGCCGATCCGTGGGCGGGGTGCTCCGTGGCGTATCTGACCGCCAAGCGGAAGCTGCGGCGGGAGTTCACCCTGTCGGGGCGGGACAACCCGTACGACGACATCGCCGACCTGTTGTTCGAGCACTGCACCGCCAACCCGGCGACGGACTGGTGGATGATCGCCCAGGCCCATCCGACGCCGACTGTGCTCGCCCGGCTGACCGAGGCACAGCGCGGTGAGCTGCTGGGCCGGTGGTGGACAACGATGCGCCAGGTCGCGGCGTTGCTCAAGCGGGTATGGACGGCCAGCGACTTCGACCGGGCCACCATGATCGTGCGGCGGGGTAACGACTCGTCGACGTGGAACCTCCTGTGCGGCGCGTACAACGCCGCGCGGGCGGCCTGGATCGCGACGCTCGACGCCGCCGGCAGCCTCGGCCTGCTGCAGGCGTCCTGCCCGGGCAAGGCGATGCTGCTGATCGCGGCGGACCTGGCGGCGTGGCACCGGTCGACCGGCGGCGGCCTGCACCCCGACGTGGGCGTGTGGGCTCGGCTACCACTGCCGTGGGACGTCCTCGACGGCACCACCGCCTGCACCCGTACGGATGTCGAGGCAGCATGCGCCGATGCCGGAGTCGACCCGGTCACGTCCGGTTGGACAGGCCCCAAGACACCCGCAGCCACCGGGGTGTTCCGGCCCACGCCCGAACTGGTGCACGGGGTGTCGATCGTGGACCCGATGTGGGCGTCGATGCTGCGTGCCGGTGGGGCGTTCTCCGGAAAGCTGACCAAGGGCGGCCTGGCGCACACGCCGATCCCGGGTGACGTCGTGGTCAGCGACCTGCCGGAACGGGATGGACATGCCAAGCCGTGATCGGGCAGCATGATCACGCTCGTCGTAGCTCAGTGGTAGAGCGCCCGGCTCTGGACCGGGTGGACGCTGGTTCGAGCCCAGCCGACGGGGCCCGTGGGGATCCGTTGTAGCTCAGCGGTAGAGCACCCGGCCAGGGCCGGGGGTTGGCCGGTGGCCGGCACCTCGCTGATCTGCCGGTAGGTCTCGATGTCGCCGGGGCGGAGATACACATCGGACGGTCGCACCGTGCCTCGTCCGATCGAAGATCATGGGCGGGTGGATCACCGGTGCGCCGCCTGCCGGCACCGGCACCGGCGCTGGCCGTGGGTCCGGCCCAGCGGTGCTGCCGCCGCCGATCGCTCACCCCGCGCCGATCCAGTCTCCGCGCGCTCCTTCGCACCGGCAATGTCGGTGCACTAAAGCTGATCTACATCGGCAACGGCGAATGCCTGTTTGATCTCGTCCGCCCGCCGCACTCCGTGACGCGTCGCGCAGTCGCCGCTGTTCCTCGGTCATCTCGCCGGTGGCGGTCGTGACGCTCGCCCGCGTCCGTGGCGGGTCGGAGGCCAGCGGTCTGCGGTCTGCCGCCCGCGTGGGATCGGGCCGACGGATGCCCGAGCCTGAGCAGTCGACCCTCTCGCCGCGGTCGCCCGGCGCTGACGATCCGGTCAGCACATCGCATATATCTCATTCCGGACATATGCCTCGAATCCGCTGTTAAGGTCAGGGACGTCGGGGCGCAACACATCACCGATCATCTGCTCGCGCAGCGAATCCACCCAGAGCGGGAGACACCGTGCTTTCCTCAATCTCCACCGGTGCCGAGGGCCTTCTCGGATGGCGCACGCGGGTCGTCACCCACGGAGCGGGTCGGTTGGCGTCCGCCCCGCCGGCGACCGGCGGCCCCGGAGGCTGGGCGTCGCCGGCATGAAGATCGGGATCGTCTCGCAGTGGTATCCACCGGAACCTGGCACGTTCATTCCGGCAAGCCTGGCGGAGGGGCTCGCCGCCCGGGGACATGCGGTACGGGTGCTGACCGGCTTCCCCAACTATCCGGAGGGCAGGATCTATCCGGGTTTCAGGCAGCGTTGGACTGGGCGCACGACGTCGGGAGGCGTCACGGTGCGCCGAGTTCCGCTGTATCCCAGCCACGACCTGTCGCCCGTGCGGCGCAGCGCGAACTACCTGTCGTTCGGGGCGACGAGCTCCCTCGCCGCCGTCAGATTCCTGGCCGACGTGGACGTCCTGTACGTCTATCACCCGCCGGCGACGGCCTTCGCTGCGGCGGCCGTTGGTCGGTTGCTGCACCGGACACCGGTGGTGCTCCACGTCCAGGACGTGTGGCCGGAGTCCGTCACCGCCTCGTCGATGGTGCGGCAGGGCCGCACGAGGGAGCTGTTGCACCGTTCGCTGGCATCCGTGATGCACCGCATCTACCGGGCGTCGTCGGCCGTTGTCGTGATCGCTCCATCGATGCGGGAACTCGTCCTGCAACGTGGCGCCGCCGCAGACAAGACCCACGTCGTGCTGAACTGGGCCGACGAGTCCCTCTTCTATCCGGTGCCGGCCACCGACGAGTCCCGTCGCGCGATCGGATATCGCGATCGCTGCACGGTGATGTACGCCGGGAACATGGGCCTGTTCCAGGACATCCCCGGAGCCGTTCGGGCAGCCGCCGCCGTGGACGACCGGGTCGACCTGGTGCTCGTGGGCTCGGGCCTCGACGAGGAGCCGGCACGTGCGCTCGCCTCCCAACTCGGCGTGCAGAACGTCCGTTTTCTGGGACGCCGCACCCCGGCCGACATGGCGGCGCTGTACGCCGCCGCGGACTTCCAACTCATCAGTCTTCGTGACGTGCCAACCGCACGCGGCACCATCCCGTCGAAGTTGCAGGCGGCGCTCGCCTGTGGCTCTCCCGTCCTGGCGTCGGTGCCCGGGGACTGTGCCCGGCTGGTCCAGCGTGACGGCGTGGGGATCGCGTGCCCACCCGGTGACTGGCAGGCTCTCGCCGACAGGTTCGCCCAAGCCGCCTCAGTCTCGCCGACGGCCCTGGCGGACATGGGTCGTCGCGCCCGACAGACCTATGAGCGCGACATGTCGCAGCGGGCCGGCATCGACCAGATCGAGAAGATTCTGCTGTCGGCGGCGCAGGAGCGGACCCGATGACGCGTGTGACGACAGCCGCACGCACGCGGCCGGGACCCATCGGCCCGTCCAGGAACCCCGCCGACGTCACGACCGGGCCGGCATCCGCTGCCCAACCGCCTGAACGGAGCATTTCGCGATGACCCACAACCAGATCTCGGTGCTGACGACGTCTGGCGTCTTCGAGCCAGGCTTTCGCGGCGGAGGGCTTGTGCGGGCGATCGTCCAGACCTTCGACACGGTCTCCGAACACGTCGACCTGACCATCGTCACGCGAGACCGCGATCTCGGATCACCGGCACCGTACGCCGGGCTGTCCGGACGCTGGACCGACCGGCACCGATCGCGGGTCTTCTACCTCGACGTGCGCCGGGGGCGGCAGTGGCTACGCCTGTGGCGCGAGTTGCGCAGGGCCCGATTCGACCTGCTCTACACCAACGGACTGTGGCAACCGACGTTCGCCATCCTGCCCATCGTCGCCGCCCGGCTGGGATTCATCCACGCCCGCCGGATTCTCGTGTCCCCGCACGGGGAACTCTCGCCCGGGGCGCTGGCCCAGAAGGCCCGCAAGAAGCGCCTGCTCTTCCTGGTGTGGGCGCCGTTCCTTCGACGGGCCGACGTGACGTGGCACGCGGTGACGGAGCGGGAGAAGGCAGAGATCCTGGCGGCCTGCCCCTGGGCCCGGGTCGTGGTCCACCACTACCAGGTGCCGTTGCCCGACGAGCCCCTGCCTCCCGTCGGCACCGACCAGGAACCGGCACGGCTGGTCTTCCTCGGTCGGATCTCACCAAAGAAGAACCTCGACCTGGTCCTCGAAGCGCTGTGTCGAGTGTCGTCGCCGGTCGAGTTCGACATCTACGGGCCGTTGGAGGACACCGGCTACTGGTCACGGTGCCAGGCTCTCATCGCCCGGCTCCCCGCGCACGTCAAGGTGCGTTACCGGGGCGAGACCGGGCCGGGAGAGGTCCGGCAGGTGTTCGCCCAGTACGACACGTTCGTCTTTCCCACCCTCGGGGAGAACTTCGGGTACGTCGTCGCGGAGAGCCTCTCCGCGTCCTGCCCTGTGATCTGTTCGAGCGAGACACCCTGGAACGCTGTCCTGCACAGCGGCGGAGGGCAGGTGCTTGAGGCACTCACCGCCGCCGATCTGGCGAAGGAGCTTGAGCGGATTTCCGTCCTGACGCCGCAGGAGCGGCTTGCGGAGCGACTGCGGGCGGCGGACGCGTACCGGGCATGGCGACGGACGATCCGAAACGACAACCTCCTGGACCACGTACGGCAGACAGGCTGGCTGGCCCCTGCTGCCCAGAGCAGGTGACCGGTGACAACGCTGACCCGCGCGACACTGCGGGCGAGGGCTCCCCGTGGCCTGGGACGCAGTGCTGTTGCCGCATCGACGTTCAACGTCGTGTCGACCGCAACTGCCGGAATCGCCGGAATCGTCATAGCGCGCTCGGTCGGGCCGAGCGTCCGGGGCGAGTACGCGGCCATCATGGCCTGGTTCGCGATCCTGCTCGTGGTCGGTGGACTCGGGCAGTCGGCGGCGACGACATTCTTCGTCGCCCGCGACCCCGGTCGGGCTCCCGGCTATCTCGCCGGATCACGGAACATCATGGCCGTCTCGGGGGCGGTGGTCCTCGTCATCGGGATGCTCGCAGCGCCGTTGTTCGCCTCGGGTAGCGCCACCCTCCTCTGGGGCTACCGTGCCATGTTCGCCACCTGCCTCGTCGCCTTCGTGGGTGTCAGCTACACGGTCGCACTACAGGCCTCGCGGATGACGTGGTGGAACGTCACACGGATAACTCAACCGGTCGGCTTCCTGGTCGCCGTCCTCGCTCTGCACGTCACCGGCTCACTCGACCTGACGACAGCGTTGGCAGCGTTCGCCGCCACCGTGCTGCTCCAGACAGCAGTGGCCTACTGGCTCTGCGACCGCGCCGGCCTCGCCGGGGGGAGGTCCACCCTCACCCTGACCCGTGACCTGGCCCGCTACGGCGCAGGCCAGTTCGCGGCCATGATCCCGGTCGCGATCATCGTCCGGCTCGACCAACTGGCCCTCTCGTTCACTGTCACCCCGGCGGTGCTCGGCAACTACGCCGTGGCCGCCTCGATCACCACGCTCGCGGTCCCGGTCGCGGCAGGTCTGGGATACGTCGCGTTCCCCCGGATCGCGGCACGGCGCGTCCCGCAGTCCATGACGGGGACGTTCAACCGGTGGGCCGTACTGGTGAGCGCGGGTGTCTCCACCGCGCTGATGCTCCCCGTGGCCCTGTTCGCACCCCAGTTCATCCCGATGGTCTTCGGAGCCGGCTTCCGCGATGCCGTCGGGCTGGTGTTCCTCCTGGCTCCGGGGGGTGTCTTTCTGGCCTGTCAGCAGGTCTGCGCCGACCTGCTGCGGGGGCACGGCCGGCCCTTCGCCGTCGCCCGGGCCCAGTGGGTCGCCGGCGGGCTGATGGTCGTCCTGCTCGGCACGCTCATGCCGCTGTTCGGTGCGGCAGGTGCCGCGATCGCCTCCAGCGCCTCGACGGGCGCGTCGTTCCTGCTGCTGCTGCGGGCACTGAACCGTCCCTCGCCCGCTTGTCCGCCGAACGGGTCCGGGTCGTGACGAGGGGCCGCCGACAGGGCCGCGACTGCGCTGCGGTAAGGCGCGACCCGTCGGAGCAGCCAACTGCTTCCTACATCTACCTGGGCAAGGACGGACGGGGCGACATGGCCACCCACATGAACGGCGCTGATCAATTCTCTGTGCAGATTCGGCCGAGCGCCGTGGTCCGGTCCCGGCCGAGCTCGACAACACTGGAGGTCGTCGTGGCGGGAGTTCCCGGATGATGACGGTCGACTATCAGGCCCGGCACCGGGTCCCGCCGACGCCCGGACATCAGGCGGCGAACGGCAGAGCACTCCCGGCAAGGCTGTCGGGGCCACCGCGACGCCTTGTCGGGGTCTGCTGGCCGGCAGCGAACTGGTACGCCATCGGCATCGCCGGATTGATTTCTGGCTCCCGTCTTCCCACAATTGGTGACGCCTGCGCCGTCTTCGTGCTCTCGAGCGCGTCCCTGCTCTTCGGACTGTGGGTCTACTGGCGTCACGGCGGGCCCCTGGTGACCGGCGTGGGCATCTACAATTTCGCCTTCGCGATCTTTGTCGGCTTCGCCGGCCTGTACCTGCTGTTCTCGGACCTTCCGCGGGATGACCTCATTCCCGCCCTGGCCTGGTGCTACTTCGGGCAGGTGACGACCTGGCTGCTGTTCTGGACGCAGGGTCCGCCGCCGCAGCCAGCCCGAGTCAAGGCCCCGGATGTCGGGTACCTTCGTCGGATCACCTGGTGGGGCCTCGTCGTCACCTGCGGCGCCGCGCCGGTCTCCCTCGCACTCGTCGGCTCGATGCGCCAACTGGGCCAGGCCGCGGGCTTCGTCGGCACCGTCCTGATCGCGATCGGTCTCCTGAGTGACAAACGTCGACCACCGCTGTGGGGCTGCCTCCTGGGGGCGGGAGGTTTCGCACTCTCGGTGGCCACCTCCAACAGCTACGCCCGCATGACGCTCGTCTCACTCGCCTTCGCCCTGGTGGTGGTGGTCTCGCGGCGGTTGGGAACCCGGGTGGTCAAGGCCGCGACCATTCTCTCCGCGGCACCGCTGCTGTGGGCGTTGGGCGACATGCGCAAGGAGGCGGTGCAGGCCCAGCGGCCCGGCACCCTGATCAATGCCACAGGGCTCGAATCCGTGGTGAGCCCACTGGAGTCCTTCGTCAAGCTGTTGCACCTGGATGCCGCCCGCGACCTCGCGTACGCCTGGGGTGACACGTTCGCGGTCGCGGTGGTCTCGCTGGTCCCGCGAGCGTTGTGGCCCTCGAAACCTCCCGGCTTCGGTGCAGAACTGATGTTGATGCTGCACCCTGAGTTGGCCAACAGCGGTCACTCCGACGCTGCGTTGTTCCAAGGCGAGTGGCTCTACAACTTCGGAATTCTTGGACTGGCACTCATGATGCCCGTCGTGGGCATCGGCGTGTGGGCCGCCGACCGCTTCCTGATGCGGGCCGCAGTGCTGTCGCCCGGCAGCCGATGGGCGCTGCTGGGATACGGCTCCGCGGTCGTCATCGTGGCGAGCCTGCCGGACCTGACCTGGGGCACGTTCACCTTCGCGGTACGCGTCGGAATGCGCCTCGCGGTCCTCGTCGTGGTGTCGGTCCTCATCACCAACAGGAGGATAGAATGACCTGGTCAGGCATGACCGCCATCCGGCAGACGCGGCAGGTGCTCACCTACACGTGGTCACACCCGGCCAATCGCGGCCGGCAGCTGAGCAGCCTCGTCCGGGCGGCTCGTTTCCAGGTCCGGGGCCGCCTCGGGCTGCAAACGTCGACAGCGGTGGGTGAATGCGGCCGAATGTGGGCGCACCTGCACTGCGCAGCCGCGTCGAAGGTGGTGTATGCCAACCCACCGGACTGGAACGAGATGCAGGCGTGGCGTCGCGTCCTCACACCCGGCGACTTGTTCGTCGACGTCGGCAGCAACGTCGGCGCCTACGCGTTGTGGGCCGGCGACCTCGGAGCGGAGGTCATCGCAATCGAACCCTCCCCGGACGCGGCGCAACGGTTGCGTGACAACGTCGACCTCAACGACTTCCCCATCACCGTCCTTCAGTGTGGTCTGGCGGACCGTCCTGGGCGGATGACGTTGAGCACAGGCGAGGACTGCACGAACCATCTCCTGCTCGGCCCCGAGGCGGTGGGCGACGTGATCGAGGTGGACACCCTGGACAGGATTCTCGGGGACCGGTTCGCCGCCGGGGTGAAGATCGACGTCGAGGGCGCGGAACGACTTGTCCTCGACGGTGGCCTCCGGGCTCTCGAAGACCAACGTATCGGCGTCCTGCAGGTGGAGTGGAACGCCAGGAGCTTCGGCGTGCTCGGCGAGGACCGCGGCCCGGTCGCGGCCATCCTCGGCAAGTACGGCTATCAGCTCGTCCGGCCCGACCGCCTGGGCGCATTCCAGGACACGGACGTGTCGACGGTCAGTTCGCGGGACATGTTCGCCGTGCTGCCGAGCTACCGATGACCGACGAGCTGACGGGTCGACGTGCGAGCACGGTGCGGGCCCGCTGCGCCGTCGACCGCATTCGTGGACTGCGCTGACCCCTGCCGAGACGGGCGGGCGCGCAGGCCGGCTCGTGGCCCTGCGCGCCGCCGGTCCCCCACGGGCTCAGCCGCCGTGCGGCTGCGCCATGTCCGGGCGGGATGTCGCGCCTGAGGTGCGGGGCGCGTCTTCCGGTCCCGGCTGCGGTGGCACCTCGATGCGAGCGAGCACCCGCAACCGGTCTGCCATGATCCGCCCGGTGTCGATGCACTCAAGGCGGGGCGCCCGCCGAGGACCGGCATGGTATTCGGCGAGCATCTCCCTGGCGAGCGCCTCCGGGTCTGCAACCGGGCAGCGACGGCCGTTCTCCTCGGTGCAGAGATCGTCCGCCGCCGCCATCTCGACCGAGGCGATGACCCGGGTACCGAATCCCAGCGCCTCGTTGATCACCCATCCCCACGGCTCCCGATGCGACGGCGCGACGAAGAGATCGGCTGCGGCATACACGGCTCCCAGGCGTTCCTGCGGAATCGGTCCCAGGTAGTGGCAGTCGTCGACCGCTTCGGCGTATCGGCGTATGTCGGGCTCCAACGAGCCGCTTCCGACAATCACCAAAGCGGTGGAACCGGCAGGGGTCTGGGCCCGAACCAGATCGTACGCACGCAGCAGGTCGGCTATTCCCTTGATCGGTTCCAGGCGCCCCACGAAAGCGAAGGTGAATCGATTTCCGACACCCAGTTCGGCGCGGAGCGCGGCTGCCCCGGATTCGTTTCCGGGAAGCTGGTGCAGCGCGTAAGGGATCGTGTAGTGACGGTGCAGACCCACCATGTGCCAGTAGGCTGTGTTCGCCGCCCCGTTCGTCCACACCTCCGGCTGCCCGAGCACCGTCCGCAGGTATCGACGCTTCAGCCGCTGCCTCATCGCAGAACGTGACCATTCGTCGCGCACGTTTGCCGCTCCGCGGAGCAGCAGCGGGATCCGTCGGAGCCGGGCGACATTCGCGGCCACCAGCCGCGCCAGCCCACGGTAGCCGTAAACACAGACCGCCGCCAGTTTCGGCGACGACAACGCCCTCAGTAGCGTCATCCAGCCGGCAGCGTCGCCGAGCACGACATACCGGTGGGTGGCAGCGACCTCCCCCCAGCCACGAACGGTGTCCGCCTTCTCCAGATAGAAGACGCACACTCGATCGCCGAGTTCCTCGTGGAGGCGGTTCAGCGCCGGAGTGTGATAGGGACTAGGACACTCGATAATTATGACGATCATCGCTTCACCCCGGTCTACGGTGATGGTGGTTCGGGCAGGTGCCGTGACGACAGGAAGAGTGCCGCGCCGTAAAGCGCTGGGCTCGGCGACGGCAGCGCCAGGTTGCTGTGGAGTTGGCATCGAGGCACCGGGCAGGCGCACGCCTGGCCCGCGACAGGTAAAACTGGACCTTATGGAGTTTATGCCTCAAACAACTCCGCTGGCTTATTTATTAGCTTTTCGGTAGAGCGACAGCGGTCAGCGACCTGTCCGGTCGTCCGCGGCGGGGCGGGCCGGGCATGGGGCGGTGCCGCGGCAGAGGTCCACCCGGCGGGACGCTCTGGCGGGCAACGGCCCGACGACCCGCTGTCCCGTCCGGACGGGTTCCGGTTGCCGTGCCCCGCCGTCTGTCCACGGCCGCACGAGGGGCACTCGAAATTTTGTGTCCAAACCTCGCGGGGACGGAGCCGCCCACGGAAGTGGCGTCGGGTGGCCGACGCGGGTCGAGGATGAGCCTGCCCCACAGGAGCCGAGGCGTCGGAGGGGGTCTCCTGTCGTTCCTGGCTCTGCTGGCCTGTGGGTTGGTAACGCTTGTCGATCGCCGTGGGATCCCGGAGTCGCGTGGATGGGGCTCGAAGTCGTAAAGATGGTCGACATCAGTCAGGGCTGGCACGAGGGGATGCCCTCCTACGGCGCGTCCTGGTGTTGGAGGCCTTCCCCGGTCGGGCCGGTATCGCCGACCTGTCCGGGCCGGGGGACCTCGAACCGGTGCGTGGTGAGAATCTGGACAGGGTGCTGCGGGACGTCCGGCAACCGGGCGACCGTCTGCTCGGCACCGGGATCCCGGAGAACCTGCGCAGCCTCGACCGGACCGGCGGGCCGGTCGTACAGCTGATGGCCCGGCCGATCAGGATCGCCGGGGTGGAGGCCGCTCCGGTGCGTGCCGTCGGCTTCGACGGGTGGTCGCTGCCACCACCGTCTCGCGGCGACTCCGCGCGACGTCCTGCCCGACCCCCTGCCTGACCGACGGGGCGCACGGCCCGCCACCGCCGCACACCACGCGGCCGTGACGTGCCCCTCGGCGGTGGTGGCAACGAGACGGGCGGCCCGTAGACGATCACCAGCCGCGCCGCTGCCGGCCCCGATGCCTTCCGGGCGATTCGTGGCGGCTCGCCAGCGAGCGCTCTCGCCCGGCTGCGGGAAATCAGTCGTCCCCGTTTTGCGACTGGTCGAACTGTCGGAATACGGATCGACCAACCTTTGCCCAGGGCATAACACACATGAACGCAGTGTCACCGAGCAAATACTCATCCACGTTTCCGGGCTCCGCGGTGCGGGGCGACGGTGGGTGCTCGCCGTCGACGGGGTGACCGCATCCGGCCGGAAACCCTTTACTGACAATGGATGACGCCATCCACCGGGTGCGGGAACGAACTGACACGGCCTCCGGGACACATCTCGGTATCCATTGCCGCGATGCGGCGAGAGCCGCCGTGCATTTGATGTTGCAACTTCCAAGAAAAACCCGACCAGCCGTTGGCCGCCTCCGGTGCTAGCATCGGTCCTTAGATTTACCGAATGCAATCTGCTGATCAAATGGTGGCAATCATGGTGGCGATAGAGTCGACCTGTTGCGCGCGGTGTGAGCGAGCCGCGGATCGCCGGAGCCGACGTGTGCGGCTTCGATCGACCCAGCATTTTCGCCTTGGCCGCCGGGAAGAGCCGGGCCGCTGCCGGCACCCGAACGTCCTGCCCGCCCGGTCGAGCGTGGGGCGGACATCACCTGGTCACCCATGGCCCAATGGCCTGCTGACGGCGACCGGCACCGACGGGCCGACCCGGTCGTCCCGCAATGGGAATACAGGCACACCGACGGATTCGACGGGGGCGCTATTCGCAGAACGGGGCATCACCCTCCTGCGCGGGTTCCGCCGACCCGGCGAACAGATGGGAACCCCATCGCCATGAATTCCTCGCACGCTCTCGACCCTGCGGGTGGCACCTGACAGAACAGGCATTCCAAGATCGTGATAGGAGAGCTATGAGACGGGGAGGCGTGTCCGAGGTCCCTGCGGCGTATGTGGGAAGCCGCATCGCGGCGGCTCGACGTCGACGCGGGATGTCACGCAAGGTCGTAGCGGACCTCATCGGTCGCAGCGAGGAGTGGCTACGGCAGATCGAGAACGGACAGCGGCAGCTGGACAGCATCAAGTACGCACTTCGCATCAGTGAGGTCCTGCACTTGGCCGACCTGATGTCGACGCTCGGTCTACAGGGTCGACAGGCACCCGGAGCAGTGGCGCTCGCGAACACCGTCGGCCCCCTGCGTGACGCGATCATGAGCTCGGTCGGCACCGACGTACTCGAAAGCCGGCGAGAAGGCCACGTGCTCGAAGCCGGGTTCGCGGAACAGGACGTCGCCGAGGCGTGGCGTTCCTGGTCTGGTCGGGCGAACCGGTACAGGAGGACCCTCCGCCTGCTGCCCCCGCTCATTCACGATGCGTCCGCGCACCTTCGTGAGGCCAGCAGCACTGATTCCGTTGAAGCCGCCGTGTCCGTATACCACCTGACCCGAACGGTGTTGTCCCGGATCGGCGAGGAGCAACTGGCCTGGGTCATGGCCGACCGGGCCCTGGTCGCCGCAGGGGGCAGGGGCGGGAGTCTGTTGCTCGCCAGTGCGTGGCACGGGGCGGTCTGTTACCTACGGGTGGGCTGCTTCATCGAAGCGTACCGGCTGGCCCTCGCTGCCGTGGCCGCTGACCAGCCCGACAGCGCTTCGTCGACCGTCGTCACCGCCCTGCGCGGGGCCCTGCGACTGATTGCGGCCGAGGCCGCCGCAGGAATTCTCGATGCCGGAAAATCCCACCAACTGCTCCAGGAGGCCCACCGCCTCGCCCGGGAGCTGCCGGGCGACCTCCAGCCGCACATGATCCCGTTCGGCAGGACCGAGGTCGGCATCAGTGTCGTACAGGTCGCCATCCGGCTCGGGCGGATCGGCGAGGCGGTCCAACTGGCCGCCGAGGTCGACGTCCCGGACTCGTACCTGCCAGACCGTCAGGCGCGGCACTACATGACGTTGGCCTTCCTGCACGCACGGCGCAGGGAGGACGCCGCCGCCGTGTTCGCTCTGAACAAGGTCGTCGACATCTCGCCGGAGGACCTCCGCTACGACGAGAGGTGTCACCAGATCCTGCACCAGCTACTGCGTCGGAACAATCTCACGATACGGCGAGACCTGACCCGTCTCGCAGACCTTGCCGGCGTCGGTTGACCGGCTTCCCGACCCATGGCGGGCACCGAGTCCGTGCCGGCTCGGTGCCCGCCACAAGCGGCGCAACGGCGGCGCGTCTACCCTGTCGTTCGTTCCATGCCGATCGGGCAGGCGTACCTGGAGAATGAGCCTGAACCGGCGAGGTCGATCGTCGCCGCTGACCGCTTCGCCCGGAACACCTCGCTCGACGTCCACAGGTCGAGGCCCTCAGCTGGTCAGGTCGACTCGCGCCGGCCGGTCATCGTTCGTTCCGCCGGCCACTCACGGGATCGTGGAGCGGGTCCGAGTGATGATGGAAGATCCGCCACCTGCCGTCGTCCCTGCGGAAGAGGAGGGTGATGCGCCGGGCCCGGGCGCTGCTGTCGTCATCGCCGTTCTGGACCGTCTCCCTGAGCACGAGGTAGGCGACGTCCGCTGTGGCCTGCGCGGTGACGATCTCCTCGCGGTAGCGCGGGCTCCAGTCCCGGTAGCGGGCGGCGGAGAGGTCGATGGTCTCGCTGACCTGGCCCCAGCCCGAGGCGAGACCGCCGTAGGCGCCCATCATCGTGACGTCCTCGCCGTGTGACCACAACGACTTGTAGTGGGCGCCGTCTCCGCGCAGCAGGGCCTGCACGGCCGTGCGGAGTTCGTCGAGGGCGGTCTGCCAGGACCGCATCCGGGTGGCCGCCGCGTGCTGAGGGCTCATCGTCGCGCGACCTCGGCGACGAAGGGTTCCACCGCCCGACGCCAGGCGGCGGGATCGTCGTAGTGCAGCACGTGGCCGGCGTTGGGGATCATGACGAACCGGCCGTCGGGCAGCCGGTCGGCCATTTCGCGTGACCCCTCCACCGGGAAGTAGCTGTGCTGGCCGGCGACCACCAGTGCAGGACAGGTGACGGCGTCGAGTTCGCCGCTGTGGTCGCGGTCGTTCCAGTGCTCGCGGCATTCGAGGACGTGTTCGGTGCGGGCGAGGGGGTGGTAACCGTCGGGCCGCTCCGTGAACACCTCGATGAAGTAGTCGCCCTCGTGGGGGTGGCTTCGTTCGGGGTGAGCTCCGACGAGGTACTTGCCGAAGTGGTCGCCGGCGAAGTACTCGCGCACCGCGGCCAGGCTGTTGAACGGCGCGGGCCAGTCGGCCAGCCAGGCGTGCCACCGGTCCTGCACGTCGGGAACGACGGCCGCCATGTCCCCGATGACGATCGCACGGACGAGTTCGGGGCGGGTCCCAGCGAGTTGCCAGGCGGTCAGTCCACCCATGGAGTGTCCGATCACGATGGCCGGGCCGAGGTCGAAGGCATCGATGACGGCGGCGGCATCGTCGAGGTGCGCCTTCCGGTCGTAGGGCCCGTCCGGGGATTCGCTGAGTCCGTGGCCCCGGGCGTCGTAGCCGATCACCCTGCCGTGGCCGGTCAGCCATGCTGCGGTGGAGTCCCAGGTGGTGGCCCTGCCCATCATGCCGTGCACGAGCAGGATGCCGGGGCCTTCTCCGCCGTAGTCGATGACGGCCAGGCGGGTGCCGCCGGAGCCCTTCACAGTCGTCCTTCTCGAACCCATGGGGCGATCCCCTCTCAGGAGGTTGTGGGGTTGACCGAGACGGTCAGGGAGTGGAAACCGTGGAATCCCAGGTTGGTGTTCCACACCGGTGTGGGAACCTGGCAGATCCGCAGGTCGGGGACCCGGTCGAACAGGGCGCGGAGCGCCACCTTGGTCTGTAGCCGCACCAGACCGGCGCCGATGCAGTGATGCGGGCCCCGACCGAACGCCAGGTGCGGGTTGGGCGCGCGGCGGATGTCGAGGCGGTCCGGCTCCGGGAAGCGCTTCGGATCACGGTTCGCCGATCCGGCGAGGAGCATCACGACCTGCCCCTTCTCTATGTGGTGGCCGCGATACTCGAACGACTCTGCTGCCATCCGCCCGATGTACTGCACCGGTGTGTCGTGGCGGAGGAACTCCTCGACGGCGGCGGTCCACAGCCGAGGATCGGACAGCAGCATGGCCTTCTGGTCGGGGTGTTCGTCCAGGGACCAGACCGCGTTGGCGACCAGGTACCGGGTCGGCTCCAGGCCCGCGAACATGAGGAGCATGCACTGCGCGCGGGCCTGCGCCTCGGTGAACCTGAACCCCGCGGTCTCGGAACTGAGGAGCCTGCCGAGCAGGCTGCCCGGCTTCGACCCGGCGACCTGGGTTGCCAGGTCCTCCAGGTAGCCCGCGAAGGCGTGGATGCTGGCCTGCCCCCGCCGCACGTCCGTCAGTGTCAGGTCGCTGGCCCCGAACAGGTAGGCGATGTCGTCGGACCACCGGGCCAGCAGTTCGTGGTCGGCCGCGGGGGCGCCCAGCAGTCGGGTGATCACCATCGCAGGCAGCGGTCGGGCGAAGTCGGCGACCAGGTCCACCCGGTTCCTGGTGCCCCACGCGTCGATGAGGTGATCGACCACCTCCTGAATGACGGGAAGCATCCGGGACGGCGCGAGGATGCGGAAGACCTGGTCCATGTGCTGGCGTTGCACGGCGTGCGGCTCGCCGTCGAAGAACGCCACCCAGTCCTTGAGCGCGGCGACAATGTCGGAGAATTCACCGCGCTGCCCGGCGGGCAACGCCATGAGGGGCAGCGTCGCCCTGTCGTTGGTCAGTCGTGGGTCTTGAAGCAGCGCCGCCACGTCGTCGTAGGCGGACAGCACCCATGACCCGCCGTACATGCTCGAATAGTGCACGGGTGCTTGCTCGCGGAGCATCCGGTAGGCCGGATAGGGATCACGGAAAAGCTCAGGGTTGCTCAGCCTGAAGGACTCGGGCCTGAAATGCTGGCTACAAGTGGACACGTTGGGGCTCGACTCACTAGAGACGCTCACGGTGAAGTGTCAGGGCGAGCCGAGGTCGTTGCAGCCTGCGTCACGCAGGATGTGGAACGGTGCCGACAGAGGTTTGCCTCGCCGAAGGCCGGGCGGCCACAGTTCTCAAGCCGGGTCGGTGGTGGGGACGGACGACGCCGACGCTCGCGCTGACCCAGCGAGTGTGCCACCCGGTTCCAGCGAGAAGTCCACATCGATGGGTGTTCTATTACCAACGATTGTTGGCCGCAACATGTGCCCGCGTTGTGGCCCGTCGGCGAGGGATGGGCCGCGATGCGGGCCACTGAGGTCAGGGCTTCTGTCGTTCGGTCGGGTTCCAGGAAGGGTCCTCAAGCGGGCCAGGGCGTGTTCCACCTGCCTCCGGACGGCGCGGGGGCAGCTCGTCGCCGTCGGTGGGCCTGACCAGCTTCTCCGGCCGCCGGGCGGTCGTCTACGCCGGATGCGGCATCGTCAGCGGCTCCGTCGGAGGACTGTCCGCCCGGCGCGCTTACACAGTCCCCTTCTTGACAGTAATCGGGGGCGGCGGTGTGGGAGAGCGGACAACCGCGCCCCCACACCGTCTCCGCCGTCGTCGTTAACGGACGATGCTGAAGAACTGACCGGCGGCGAGGGAGTTGATGGTGATGCCGGCTGGTGGACTGATGTAGCGGGGTGCGAGGCGGGTGGTGGTGGTGCCGTCGCCGAGTTGGCCGCGGTTGTTGAGGCCCCAGACCAGGATCCGGTGGTCGGTGGTGAGGGCGAGGGCGTGCGACTGGCCGCCGGCGATGGCGGTCAGGAGGACCCCGGCGGGGAGCAGTACCCAGACGGGGAAGCTGTTGTTGGCGAGGGTGTTGATGCCGAGTTGGCCGGTGGTGCCGGCCCCCCAGGAGAGGGCGCGTCCGGTGGTGGTGATGGCCAGGCTGAAGGAAAGGCCGGCGTCGACCTCGATGAGGGTGGTGCCGGAGGGCAGCCACACCGGGACGGGGGTGCTGCTGTTGTCGTAGTTGCCGGTGCCGAGTTGGCCGTATGCGTTGTAGCCCCAGGCGTAGGCGGTGCCGGTGCTGGTAACAGCCAGGGTGTGGAAGGCGCCGGCGGCGACGCTGGTGGCGGTCGCTGTGCCGGGCAGGGCGATGAGCGTGGGGGTTTTGCGGGTGTTGCCGGTGGTGCCGTCGCCGATCTGGCCGTAGGTGTTGTCGCCCCAGGTGTAGACCTGGCCGGTAGAGGTCAGCGCGATGTTGTGGACGTTGTGCGTGGCGATGGCGGTGATGACGGTGCCGGCGGGGAAGGACACCTGCACGGGGGTGAGCCGGTTGGTGGTGGTGCCGTCGCCGAGTTGGCCGGAGGTGTTGCGTCCCCAGGCGAAGACCCGGCCGTCGTCGGTGAGGGCGAGGCTGTGGAACTGGCCGCCGGCCACGGCCGTGGCGGTGGTGCCCGCGGGCATGAGCACCAGGGTGGGTGTGGTGTGGTCGGTGGTGTCACCGGTGCCGAGTTGGCCGGCGGTGTTGGAGCCCCAGGCGTAGACGGCGCCGGTGCGGGTAGCGGCCACGGTGTGGCTGTAGCCGGCCTCGACCGAGGTCAGCGCGACGCCCGCTGGCAGGGTCACCTGCACGGGAGTGGGGGTGTCGGTGGTCGAGCCGTTGCCGAGTTGGCCCGACGTGTCCGCTCCCCAACCCAACGCCGTCTCGGGGGCGGCCACCGCGAGGGTGAAGTCGCCGCCGTCGAGCGCACCCTGGCCACCAGCAGCCACGACGGCCCCGTTGAAGCCCTCGGGAAGCAAGGCCCGCACCGGAGTGTTGCGCTGCGTGGTGGTGCCGTCGCCGAGTTCCCCGTTGAAGTTGCCTCCCCACGTGTAGACCCAACCCAGGGAGGTCGTGGCGACGCTGTGCCAGTTGCCGGCGGAGACCGAGGTGGCTTTCACGCCCTCGGGGAGCAGCACCCGAACAGGGGCGTTGCGCTGCGTGGTGGTGCCGTCGCCGACTTGCCCGTTGGCGTTGTCGCCCCACCCGTAGACCTCCCCGGTGATAGTCACGGCCAAGCCACCTGATCCCATGGCAATGTCGATCAGCGGGGCGACGACCGGTAGCTGCACCCTCAGTGGCCGCGTGTAGTAGGGGCCGGCCGAGCCGAAACCCAACTGCCCGGAGGCGTTGTTGCCCCACGCGAACGCCCCTCCGCTGGAGACCGCCGCCATGCTGCTGGACCCGCCGGCGGCGATCTTGGTAACGGTGTAGCCGTCGGGCATCAGCACCTGCACGGGTCGGGTACGGGTGGTGGTGGTGCCGTCGCCCACCTCGCCGAGCTGGTTCAGGCCCCAGGCGAGGATCTGGCCTGTGGAGGTCAATACCAGGCTGTGGTAGACGCCCATGGCGATGTCGGTGACCGTGGTGCCGGCGGGCAGGGCCACCGGCACCGGCACGCTGCTGGCGGTCAGGGTGCCGTTGCCCAGTTGCGCGTACCTGTTGTCTCCCCAGGAGTACACCTGGCCGGTCGAGGTGAGCGCCAGGCTGTCCCAGCCGCTGGCGGCGATCTTGGTCACCACCACACCGGCCGGCATCAGAACCCGTACCGGTAGGGCCCGGTTGGTCGTGGTGCCGTCACCCACCTGGCCGTAGTTGTTGTAGCCCCAGGCGTAGACCCAACCGGTCGAGGTGAGCGCCAGGCCGTGTCCTCGGCCGGCAGCCACGTCGGTGACCACCGTGCCCGCCGGCAGCAGCGTCTGCACCGGAGAGAGTCGGTTGTCGCTCGTGCCGTCGCCCAGGTTGAACTGCTGGTTGTAACCCCAGCCCAGCACCTGGCTACCCGCGGCGACCGCTGCGGCAGGGCGGGCTGCGGCGGAGGCCGGGGGCGTCACCAACCCGACCACCGCCGCGAAGAGCGCGACGGCCAGCACCGCGGCCAGAGTGCCCGGTCCCCCTCGACGCCAGCCGCCGGCGGCGGCAGTCCGGGCATGGGGCGGCGACTCGTTCGTCGCACGTCTTCTCGTGGTCCTGCACATGACGGGCTCCTTTGCTTGGCGTGGGTTCTGCATGACAGCCGCCGATCCACGATCCGTGACACCAGCGGCTCACGGCCGAGGGCTCACCCTCCAGAAACGGGAAGGCGTCGATCTCGTCTTCCTGTCGATGGCCAGGTCACGTAAGTGGCCGCTACTGGGGATGCTGCGACCGATGCCGAGCCGGCCTGACAGGCGGTGGGATGTCGCGGTCCTCGTCGACCGTGGCACCCCACCGGTCTGCTGGTCGGTCCGTGGGTCGGGTCAGCGGGCGAGGCTGTGGAACTGGCCGGCGGCGACGCCGGTGGCGGTGGTTCCGGTGGGTTGGTTGACGTAGATCGGGGTGAGGCGGGCGGTGGTGGTGTTGTCGCCGAGTTGGCCGCGGTTGTTCAGGCCCCAGGCCATGATCTGGCCGGTGTCGGTGACGGCGAGGCTGTGGGACTCGCCGCCGGCGAGCCCGGCCAGCGTCACCCCGCCGGGCAGGTGTACCGACACGGGGATGTTGCTGTTGGTGGTGGTGCCGTTGCCCAGTTGTCCGACGCTGTTGACTCCCCAGGCCAGGGCGCGGCCGGTGGAGGTGATGCCCAGGCTGTGGGACAGGCCGGCGTCGATGTCACGCAGGGTCGTGCCGGCGGGTAGTGACACGGGTACGGGGACGGAGGAGTTGGTGTTGGTGGCGTTGCCGAGTTGACCGTAGTTGTTGTAGCCCCAGGCGAAGGCGGTGCCGGTGGAGGTCATCGCCAGGGAGTGGAAGGCACCGACGGCGACCCTGGTGGCGGTGGCGCCGCCCGGCAGGGGGATGAGGGTGGGAGTGGGGCGGGTGGTGGTGGTGTTGTCGCCGATCTGGCCGAAGGTGTTGTCGCCCCAGGTGTAGACCTGGCCGGTGGAGGTCACCGCGATGTTGTGCATGTTGTGCGAGGCGATGGCGGTGACGCTCGTGCCGGCGGGGAAGGACACCTGCACGGGGGTGAGCCGGTCGGTGGTGGTGCCGTCACCGATCTGACCCCGATTGTTGCGACCCCAGGCGAACACCCGGCCGTCTTTGGTCAAGGCGAGGCTGTGGTACTGGCCGCCGGCGACCTCGACGGCGTCGGGTGATCCGGGCAGGGTGACCGGCACGGGGGCGGTGCGGTTGGTCTGGGTGCCGTCGCCGAGCTGGCCGTAGGCGTTGGAACCCCAGGCCAGGACGTCACCATCGGTGGTGGCGGCGAGGCTATGCAGGTAACCGCCCTCGATGTCGCTCGGCTCGGCGGTGGCGGGCAGGGAGACCGGCACCGGCACCCGGCTGTCGGTCGTGGTGTTGTTGCCCAACTGGCCCGAGTCGTTCGCTCCCCACGCCAGATTTGGCGCTGCCGTGGCCAACGCCAGACTGACGTCTCCCGCTGCGGCGATGGCGATGGGCCGCGCACCACCGGGCAGGGACAGCGGCACCGGAATGAGCTGATCGTCGGTGTTCCCGATGCCCAACTGACCCGAGCCGTTGACGCCCCAGGCGTAGAGTCGCCCGGTGGAGGCGCGTACGAGGTTGTGCCGGTAGCCGGCGGCGATGTCGGTGTAGGTGAGATCGGTGGGCAGCCCCGCCACCCGGATGGGCCTGGTGGAGTATGAATAAACGTTGCTTGTTCTCTGGAAGTAGCCCCAGCCGAGCACCCGCCCGTCAGAGGTCAGGCCGAGAGCGGAGTCCCGGCTGGCGGTGATCTTGGTGAACGTGGTCCCGGCCGGGGTGTCCGCGAGCACTGGCGACGCGCTGTTGTTGTTGGTGCCGTCGCCCAACGAGCCGGAGTTGTTGTTTCCCGCGCCGTACACCTGCCCGGTAGAGGTCAGGACCAGGCTGAAGCCGTTGCCGGCGGCGACCTGGGTCGCCCGCACTCCACTGGGCAACGACATCAGCGTCGGCGGCTGCCCAAAGCCGCTGGAGGTGGAGCCGGTGCCGAACTGCCCGTAGTAGTTGCTTCCCCACCCGTACACCTGGCCGGTGGAGGTGGCGGCCAAGACGTGGGTCTCGCTCGCGCTGACCGAGACGACCCGGGGGTTACCCGGCAGTGACACCCGCACCGGAAGGTTCCTGTCGCTGGAGGAGCCCGTGGCCAGCATGAAGCCGTCTCCCCAGCCGTAGAGGCCTCCGTCGGAGGTCATCGCCAGGCTGACGGATATGCCCGCGACGAGGTCGGTGACGGCGACCCCGGCCGGCAGCGACAGGAGCACCGGCACGGGTCGGTTCCGGTCCGTGAAGGTGCCATCGCCCAACTGTCCGTTGTAGTTGGAGCCCCACGCATAGACTGACCCGGTGGTGGTGAGGGCGAGCCCGTGGTCAGGGCTGACGGCGATGTCGGTGATGACGACGCCTGCGGGCAACAGCACGCGCTCGGGCCGGATGGCCTTGACGTTGCTGCCGTTGCCCAGCTGGTAGTCGTCATTACGTCCCCAGGCCAGAACCTGGGCGCCGGGGTCGGCGGCCGCAGCGGGCACTGCGGTTGCCAGCACACCCGCTGCGGCGCAGGCGACGGTTGCCGCCAGCGCCGCGACGAAGCGACGGGGGCCCGTTGCACGCTGCCACCAGCCTCGCCCCCTCCATCGCCGCCCCGGATGCGGCCGCCGGACACCTCCGGGCGGGGAGGCGCTGGCCGAGGTAGCGGATGTTCCTGTCGTGAGATGTCGTGCCGTGCTGGTCTCAGACATTGACCATGCTCCTTGCGATGGAGGGCCGGGGGAAGGGCCGGACGAAGGTCCGGTCGAGATAACATGAGGCCTTTACGGGATATGGCCGATGAGGGCGGGATAGCCCTTGTCTGTGGTAAGGACCTATTTGTGGCCGACCCTACTGGAGCCACCGACCGATTACATCGGGTGAGGTCTGTACGATCTAGGACACCTCCCCGGCCGGCGCCCCGCCCTCCCCAACTCCTGCCGTCGGTGCCGAACGGGACGGTGGGCAGGCGGATGAGCAGGCGTAACGATGGAGGGTCCGACGCCGGCGCGCCGCGGCCCCAGCCGTTCATCGGGGCGCACGCGAAGATCCGCGCTCGCGTTCGAACGCGCGATCGGCACGCTCACGACCTAATAGATCCTGACCAGGCTGCACCCTGACCGTGGATCTGCGGTACGCCCTCACGCCCCCGGCGTCGACGTCGTACTCGTGCGGGGGGCGACAGGGCAGCAACGCCACAGTGACCCTGGATGGCGGACGCGCACGGGCTGGCCCGATCGGCGGATCACTGTTGTTCCGGGCTCTCGGTCGTGGGCCGACTGAGAGCATGGACCGCGTCGGCGGCCATTTCACGAACACGACGCCTGTCGATCTTGTCGTTGTCGTTGTGGGGCAGGGACGGAACCAGAACGATGTCGGTAGGCACCATGTACGGGGGGAGAAGGCTTCGACAGACGCCGCGCAGTTGCCGCGTGTCGTCCTCGTTCGCCATCCGTGGGACGACCAGCGCGACGAGTTGGTCGGACACCGCGCCGCCGACGACCGTCACCGCGACGTCCGCGACCGTGGCGTGGGAGGCGAGGACCCGTTCCACCTCCTCCAGCTCCACCCTGTTGCCGTTCACCTTGACCTGATGGTCGGCACGTCCGACGAAGCTGAAGGTGCCGTCCGCTTCGCTGCGCAGCAGGTCGCCTGTTCGCAGGATCCGCTCCGCGCTGTCGGGTGCGTCCGGTGGTGGCACCAGCGCACGGGCGGTCGCTTCGGGGTCCTGCCAGTAGCCGGAAAAGAGTGCGGGGCTGCGGAGGAAGACCTCCCCGGCTTCTCCGGTGACGGTCGGTTGTCCCCGGTCGTCGAGGAGGATCATTTCCGCGCCCGGATGAGCCGGCCCGATCGGCACCCGGGTGAGGTTGGGCGGAACCGGGTCGGCCAGTTCGAGAAAGGAACAGGCGATCGACTCGGACTGGCCGAAGCAGTTGATCACCCTGAGGCCGGGGCGTGCCTGGCGTAGGGCCCGAACGAGATCCATCGGGTACGGTTCCCCGCCGAGGAGGACCGTGGACAGCGACGCGCACTCGGCGAGCTGATCAGCTGCGTGTCGGAGGACCGGGCGCCACACCGAGGGCACCCCACTCACCATGGTGACGTCGTGCCGCCGCAGATGGTCGACGAATCGGCGCGGGGGAAGCAGCATCTCGCGCGGTATCTGCACGAGCGTGGCACCGGCTCCGCCGGCGAGGCCCCAGTCGAGCAGGGAGAAGTCGAAGCTCAGCGGAGCGATCGATCCGACTCGGGTGTCGGGTGGCAGTGGCACCTCCTGGGTCATCCCACGAAAGAACGCTATTGCGGCGCGGTGGGTCATCGTGATGCCCTTGGGTACGCCTGTCGTGCCCGAGGTGAAGATGATGTAGGCGGCATCCGGGGGCGCTTCCTTCGATGCCGCCCGCCGTGCCGGGCGGTCGACGGCACCGGTGATCGTGATCTCGCCTGCCGCGAGGTCGATCATCACCGGTACGGCGACCGTGGCTTCTGCCAGGCGTTCCGTAGCGAATGCGGCCGGGTCGGTCATCGCGATGATGGTGTCGCGTCGCCGGGCCGGGGTGTGCGGTGCGACCGGCACATAGATCGCGCCAATGGCCCAACAGGCCAGGGCGACGACCAGAGCCGCGGGCGTGGGGTCAGCCGCCACGATCGTGACATCGCCGCGTCGAAGCCCGCGATGGGAAAGATCCGCCGCGACGGTCCGCACCCGATCTGCCAACTGCCGGTAGGTGTACGACTCGTCCCCCCTTTCCACCGCGACGTGATCCGGTCGACGCAATCCCTCACGCAGGAGGTACTCGCTGATCGACCCGGCAGGAAGACCCGTCGACGGCGGTTGCGCGGAAGGGCGCTCGGGCTGTGCCGGCGATGTGGCGAGCTCCCCGTCTGCTTCGTTCATCGTGCGGTGATCCCCTCTTTCGCCCTTACGGGAGCTTCCGGGTGGTGTCGCGCAGCGTTGGTCAATCGGGAGCATCTGTCCGATGTGGACGGGGAATGGCGCCGTGGCGCTGAGGATCAGGTGCTGAGGAACAACCGGTGGATCTGGTGGGGCGTCCTGAAGTTCTCCAGGTCGATCATCTCTGCGGCGATCGGCGCGTCACGCAACGTCTCGACGTACACCAGCAGCTCGATGAATCTCAGCGAGTCTTCGAGTACCGTCTCGGTCAGGTCGCTGTCGTCACCGATCTCGGGGTCACGCACGCGCAGCCAGCTGATCAGCTCGGCCAGCTTAGAGGTTTCCTGGACCATTGGAGCCTTCCTCGCTCGTCTGAGTCGATGTTGCGGTCGTCCGGGCCGGCTCCCAGCGCACCCACAGGTGCTCGGGGCCACGGAAGCCCAGGGATCGTGATGGGCTTGGGGGAGCATCCAAACGAATGTTGGTGAACCGGGAGCCCAGCACGGCAAGCAGTTCCTGAACTTCCGCCGTGATCAGTCCGGTGCCCACGCAGGAGTGCCACCCGGCGCCGAAGGTCAGTGACCGTGCCTCGGCCGGACGCTGCGGCCACCACCGGTCGGGGGCGGTGAACACCGACTCGTCTCGGTTGGCGGATGCCAGAGACAGCAGCACCGGCTGACGCCGGCCGATGTGTACGCCGTGCAGTTCGATGTCCTCGGCGGCGAAACGGATCAGGTGATGTATCGGCGGTTGCCACCGCAGCGTCTCGGTGAACAGCTCCGGCGTGGTCTCCGGCATCGGCCACGACCCCGGCGTGAAGGACAGCAGCGCCTCGACCATGCTTCCGATCGAGGCGATGCTCGTCCCGGTGATGGCCAGGAGGAAGAACAGGGCAGAACCACTCGTCGCCGGACCGTCCAGCTCGAATCGGTCCTGTATCGCGCCCAGCACGGTCGGCTGTCCCCCGGGCAGCCGCCGTTGTATTCCGCCGGAGCGTACGTATTCGTCCAGGTCGGCTCGGGCCGCGAGTCCGGTGCTGAGCGGTGCTGCGGGGTAGTCCATGACCCGCGTCATCGCCGACACCCGCTCGTGGAGCCAGTCGACGTCCGCCGGCGGCAGGCCGAGCAACCGCAGGGCGACCCCGTACAACACCGGGATCGTCAGGTCGCGTTGGACGTCCACGCGGGTCGCGTCGACGACCCGATCGACCACGTCCTCGACCACCTCCCGGATCACCGGGCGGGCCACCTGTTCCAGTGCCTGTCCGTTGAACAGCGGGACGAGCATCCGGCGCAGGGCACGGTGCTGGGCGCCTTCGGTGTCCGCGACGCTGGGACCGAACAGGCGGCGGGTGGGCCGCTGCGGGTAGTCACTGGTCAGCCGCGGATCCGTCAGGGCTTTGGCGACGTCCTGGTGCCGCAGAACCATGAATGCGCCGGCACCGGGCGCGAAATGCACCGGGCGCGTCTGACGCAGCCTCCGGTAGACCGGCCAGGGATCCGCCAGAAAGCGGTCGTCGGTGAAGTCGATCTCAGCCGCGTGATCGCTGAGGGTCGTGTCAGGCATCAGGACTTCCGTTCTCCATTGCTTGGGGAGATTTCCCCAGCACTCGTACGACTCGTGGCACTATCTGCCAAGCCTGCTCTTCGATGTAGGAGTGGCCCTCGGGCACGGTCGTCATCCGGAACGTGCCGGTCGTGTAGGCGGCCCATGCGGCGACGTAGGCCGGGGGGACGAAGTGGTCCCTGGTGCCGGCCCAGGCGAGGATGGGAACGCTGACCGGCGGCTCCTGCCCGTGGCGGTAGGTGTCGAACGCACGGAAGTCGGCCCGAATCCCGGGTAACAGCATCGCCATCGCTGCGCCGTGGTCGAGAATCTCCGCCGAGTCCGTGCCCAACGCTTGCATGCGCGCCTGGATCTGTCCGTCGGAGTCCGTCCCTCCCGCGTCGGACGCCAGCACCGGCACCACGTCAGGGGCGGGCGTGGAGGCCATCGCGAGCACGTCGGGCGTTGTTGCGCCACGTCGCACCAGTTCGAGCACGCACTCGTAGGCGACCAGCCCGCCCATGCTGTGCCCGAAGAATCCGAACGGCCGATCCGTCGCCACCCGCAACAGGTCGTCGACTATCCCCCGCGCCAGCGTGCGGATGTCCTCTTCGAGACGGTCGCGCAGCCGTACGCCGCGTCCCGGCAACACCACTGACAGGACGGAGACGTCCCTACCTGCCACCGCCGGCCAGCTCCGGAAGATCCGCGCCGAGCCTCCCGCGTACGGGAAGCAGACAAGCCGGGATGCGGCGGCGTCGTCAGCCGCAGCGTCACCGAGACGGAACAGGTTCTCCGTCAACCGAGAGAGCATCGGCGATCACCCGGCACCAACGGCCTGGTTGTTCGGCCCCGAATCAGGCCCCACGGCCAACCGAACCGGATGATCCTCCATCATTGCCCGTCCACCGTTCTTCCCTGTCGTCGTCACGGACGATCCCACTGGCGGCCACTCGGTTCCGACCGTCATCGCGGTGCCACGATCCTGCGCCGAACGAGAGCCGAGTGCCCTCGTTCTCAGATGCGGCGGCACGCGACGGGAAGCGTCTCCTCCACCTCGGCAATGCCATGGGCATGCCGACCGCGTTCCGCACGGCGGATGGCGTGCCTTGGCACCCGAACTGGGAGACTGCACCCCCGTCCAGGTCGGCGTCGTACCGACCGGAGGCCGAACCGATGCGCCAGCCTGACTCCCATCAACAGTTCGTCGTCGCCGCGACCTGGTCTGCCGCCACTCCAATGCGCACGAGCCTGACCCGAGACCTGTTCGGGCACAGGTCCGGGACGCCTTCGTATGAGGCGTCTCCATTGCCAAACTGTTTCAACAGGATGGTGAACCCGCTCCAACGTTCGTTTGGGTGTCCTGCTTCCCGCTATCTTGGCTCCAACAGTCCTGGGACCGGCGCTGTCTGCCGTGGATGGTGTGCTGAGGAAGCTCTGACCCACTTCGTGTGGAGCGCTCGCAGGCAGTCGCGGCCGACGGCCCAGAAAGCCCGGCGTCCAGCGGAAGGTGCCGGCAGGCCCGGGCCGGAAGGCGAGCGCGACCGTCCGGATCGGCGGTGATCCCGGTCTGGGCCGGCACGACCGCCGAGCCCATCGACCAGGGCAGCGGTGTGGTGGTGTGGGTGCCGCCGTTCGCGCTGCCGGGCCAGGGCGAGTAGGGCCTGCCGGCCTGGGTTCGGTCCCCGCCAGCGGAGGTCTCCCCCACCTGCCGTGAGCCGTACCCGTCAACGACGAAGCCGGCGACGCCCCGATTCCGGAGGCGCCCCGGCTCCATCCCCCTCTGGGCTGGTCAGGACTGGTAACCGAGCCCCAGGACGTTCCATCCGGCGGCACGCCACCGCTGCACGGAAAGCACCCCCCGCGTGTCCAGGAGCGCACGCCGGCTGACCCGGTCGGCGATGGCGTACGGGTCCAGGGCCTTGAACTCCGCCCAGCCCGTGCCGACGACCACCAGCTCGGCGTGGTCGGCGGCGTCGGCGGCGGTTCCGGCGTAGTCGAGCTGCGGCGCGAACTGCCGGGCCATCGCCAGCCCCTGCGGGTCGTAGACGGTGACCCGGGCGCCTGCCTGGTGCAGACGCAGGGCGACATCCAGCGCCGGGGAGTCACGCACATCGTCGATGCCGGGCTTGAAAGATGCCCCCCACATCGCGATCCGACGACCGGACACGCTCCCGTCCAGCGCCCCGGTCGCCAGTTCGACCGCCCGTGAGCGCATGTGGAGGTTGACCTCGTCCACACCGCGCAACAGGCGCGCGGCAGGCACGACGCCGGCTGTCTCGGCCTGGTGGGTGAAGGCGTGTAGGTCCTTGGGCAGGCAGCCGCCGCCGAAGCCGAGGCCCGGCTGGAAGTAGTGGTGCCCGATGCGGGCGTCGTAGCCGATGGCCTCGGTCAACTCAGCGACATTCGCTCCGGACGCCGCGCACATCTCGGCAACGGCGTTGACGAAGGAGATGCGGGTGGCGAGATAGGCGTTCGCCGTCGCCTTGACCATCTCGGCGGTGATCCGGTCGGTGACCACAAGTGGACAGTCGTGGCCACCGGTGATCGGCTCGTAGACAAGACGCAGGATCTTCTCCGCCTCGGTGGAGGCCACCCCGAGCACGATCCGGTCCGGGGTCAGCGTGTCCGCGACCGCGGTCCCCTCGCGCAGGAACTCCGGGTTCCACGCCACCTCCACGCCGTCGCCGGCGGGGGCGAGCGAGCGGGCCAGAGCCTCGACCCGCTGTGCTGTCCCCGGCGAAACGGTGGACTTTCCCACGATCAGGCAAGGGCGGGTCAGCAGCGGAGCAAGCCGCTCGATCGCTCCGGTCAACTGGGCCAGGTCATAGGCGCCGTCCGTTCCCGACGGGGTGCCGACAGCCAGGAAGTGCACGTCGCCGAACTCGGCCGCCACAGCGAAGTCGGTGGTGAAACGCAGTCTTCCGGCACCGATGTTGCGGGCGAGAAGCTCATCGAGTTCGGGCTCGTGGAACCATCCACGCCCGGCGTTCAGGGTCTCGATCTTCGCCGGGTCGATGTCGACCCCGATGACGTCGTGGCCGATCTCAGCCATGCCTGCGGCATGGGTGGCACCCAGGTGCCCGGAGCCGATAACGGTGATCTTCAACTGACTGACACCCCTCGGATATGGTCAAGTGCCCTTGACTGATGGATGCCTCGCAGCTCGATGGCGGGTGCACGGCGGTTCACGCCCCTCCGGGACCACCGAAGCGCCGCCAGAACATCGACCGACAGCACTTCCGGAGCCGCCCGTCTCCGCAACGCCATCGCCTGCTTGCGGGACATCCTCTGGTCAGGGACTCTAATCCAGCCGCAAACCTTAGATGTGGATTTGACCAATTATGTCCGCTTCTGCATGCCGGATACGACGCCGCCCTCATCTCGGCCTGCCGTCTCCGCCGAGTCCGGCGTCGGCCAGCGCGGTCCGCATGGCGTGCTCGACACGCCGAGGTCGATGACCACCGCGACGCGGTTCGGATCGCAGTCGGCGACCGTCAGCTCGGCGGCACCGACCGTCTCGCGGGCCGCGACGAAACAGCATCGACCGCCGACACCGGTGGGGTGCCATTCTTCGGCCTCGATGGGAGGCCAGCATTGTGGGGCCCGCCTCCGAGAGCATCGGTAGCGTCCGACGAGTTGAGCCCACCTGAAGATGGAAGTGACCATGCGATCCATCAATCGGCTGGCACCCACTCGTGCCGCGTCGGCCGTCCTGGAGGTCGCGCCGTTCGTGACACCGGCAGTCACCCAGACCACACCTCCTGGTGATTCCGGAACCAGTTTCCCCAGCCACCAGGGATCCTCATGGGAAGCGCATACGACGTGAGAGACGCCCAACCCTTCACCAGTACGGCTCCGCGGGCCGCCGACCTCCGGAGCCGATCGGAGCAGACAGCCGTCCTGGCGGCGCTCCAGACGGCTGAGCTTGCCGCCAGCCAGAGTCTGTTCGGTTGCCTGAGCCGGGAACTCGTCGAGCCGAAGGATCGACCGGTCGTGACCGAGGACGGCTGGCTCGTCCTGCCGTTGGCCCACCTGGGTGTGCTGTTGCGGGCGCAGGTCGCCCGGGTTTCGCAGGCCGGCCTGCACCGGTTCAGCGGGCTCGTGCAGCAGCGGACGCCCCAGGGATGGCGTCAGGTGGACTCCGTCACCCTCGCCGGAATGGTCGGCGCGGAACTGGAAGGGCGGGGCGGGGCGGCCAATCCGGAGTTCGTCGGCCAGGTCGCGCGCAGCCGTGACACCGTCGGGTTCCTGCTGTTGTGCCGCCCGACCACCAGCGCGCCACGGCTGGCCGATCCGCCGATCAACCGGTACGTCGCCTCCGAGCAGTCGCTGGTGTACGGCCATCCCCTGCACCCGACGCCGAAGTGGCAGGGCGACGACCTGGACTCCTGGTCGGCCTACGCCCCGGAACTGCACCGGACGGTCCGGCTGCACTGGCTGGCGGTGCCGAACGAGCAGACCGCGCAGGACTCGGTCGACGGGCGTGGATTCGACGCCCACGCGGTGGCATCCGGGCCGCCGCACGTCGCGGACGTTCCGGAAGGATACTCCGCGCTGCCGGTCCACCCGGGGCAGTGGAAGCTGATCACCAGCGGTCTGGTCGCCCCCCGGGTCGCCGCCGCAGTGGCCGACGGCACCTTCGTGGACCTGGGGCCGGGCGGCCCCGTCACCCTGCCGACCGCCAGCGTGCGGACCCTGTACGTGCCCAGCGTCGACCTGTTCGTCAAGCCCAGCCTGCACGTGCGGATCACCAACTGTGTGCGGAAGAACGCCTGGTACGAGCTGCGCGGGGCGGTGCTGCTGACCCGGAAGTTGGCGCCCATCGCGGCCCGGTACGCCGCGGAGCTGGGCGGTGGCTTCGCGCTGATGCCCGAGCCGGCCTACCGGACGGTCGACCCGGCCCGGTGGGGTGTGGAGGCCGCTGAGGCACTCGGCGTCATCGTGCGCAGCGGGGTACGCCCACATCTCGGCCCGGGTGAGACCCCGCTGCTGGCCGGCGCCCTCGCCAGCGGCGACGGCGAACACGGCGTGGCGGCGCTGCTGCCGGGTCACGACCCGGTGCACTGGTGGACGCGGTACGTGCGCCTCCTCGTGCCGGGCGTGCTGCGGCTGTGGCACGAACACGGCGTGGTGGTCGAGCCCCACCTCCAGAACGTCGTGACCGTCGTGGACCCCACCGGACTGCCGGTGCGGCAACTCATCCGGGACATGGAGGGTGTCAAGCTGCTCGCCGAGCGGCACGCGGGCTATCTCGACTCGCTGCCTCCCGACATCGCGGTGAACCTCGGCTATCAGGCCGAGCGTGCCTGGGACCGGCTCAGCTACTGTCTGTTCGTCAACCACCTGGCCACTCTCGCCGGGGCCATCGCCGACGCCGTGCCGGGAATCGAACCCGAGCTGTGGCAGGTCGTGCGCGGCGTCGTCACGGAGACCGCCCACGAGCTTGGTGGTTCGCCGTTCGTCGACAGGGTGCTCGCCGGAGCCCCGCTCCCGATGAAGACCAGCATGCTGCTGCGGTGGTCCCGCCAGGCCGACCGACAGGTGGAGTACGTGGGGATGACCAACCCGCTCGGCGCGACGGTCCCCGCGCCATGATCCCGCCAGCGGTGCAGGCGGCGGCCCGATCCGGGCATCCCGCGTACCTCTACGACCTGGCCTCGCTCGCCGACCACGCCGCCACCGTGCGCCGGGCGCTGCCGGCCGGGGTGGAGCTGCTCTACGCCATGAAGGCCAATCCCGACCCGGCGCTCCTGGCCGCCCTGGCGCCGTACGTCACCGGTCTGGAGGTCGCCAGTGGAGGCGAGCTCGCCCATCACGCAGCCTCGGGCGCGACCTCTCCGGTCGCCGCCTTCGGCGGCCCCGGCAAGACCCCCGAGGAGATCGCGGCCGGAATCGGCGGCGGCGTGCAACGCTTCCACGTCGAGAGCCTGCGGGAACTGCTCGCCGTCAACCAGGCGGCCCGGGCCGTCGGTCGCGTCCTCGGCGTTCTCCTGCGGGTCAACATCCCCACCCCGCCCCGTGCCGGGGCCGCGCTGGTGATGGGGGGCGCTCCGTCGCCGTTCGGCATGGACCCGCCGGAGGCGGACGCCTGCATCCCCGCACTGGCGGACCTGCCCTGGGTGCGGTTCCGCGGCATACACGCCCATCTGGCCAGCGGCCTCGATGCCGTGGCCGCGGCGGCGGTCGCTTCCGACGTCGTCGACTGGGCGATGCGCTTCGGCGCCCGCCACGGCGTGCCGATCGGCGAGGTCAACGTCGGGGGCGGCATGGCCGTGGACTACGTCGACCCGCAGCGCCGCTTCGACTGGGCGGCGTACGGCGGGAGACTGCGTCGGGTCCTCGACACCCACCCCGGGCTGACCCTGCGGATCGAGCCCGGCCGGTCGCTCACCGTCTACTGCGGCTGGTACGCGACCGAGGTGCTCGACGTGAAGCGCAGCCACGGCCGGTGGTTCGCCGTGGTGCGCGGCGGCACCCACCATCTGCGCACCCCGGCCGCCAAGGGACACAACCATCCCTTCACCGTGCTGCCGGTGGGTGCCGGACCCGGGAACGACCACCCGCCGATCACGGTCGTCGGCCAGTTGTGCACACCCCGGGACGTGCTGTCCCGTGCGGCTCCGGTCCGCCTCTCGATCGGCGACGTCGTGGTGTTCTGCATGGCCGGCGCCTACGCCTGGAACATCAGCCATCACGACTTCCTCATGCATCCTCCGCCCGCGATGCGGTACCTCAACGTCCCCGAAGCCGTGCCCGGCCCCGGCCGAGCAGACGCGCTGCCCGGCGGGCCGTCACCGACGTAGCGTGCCCCGCCCACCGGTGCGGGTCGCGGAGGCGGGTGTCGGCGCGGGGAGCGGCAGCGTCGCGGCCCCGCACCGACCCCGAGCCCAGTGCCCGCCCTGTCCGCAGCGTGACTCACGAGAAACCCCGGTGCCGACTCCCATGGTCCAGACGTTCCCCGGCTCGTCGCTCGCCGAGACCGGTCCCCCGGCCCACGTCATCCGGCGGAGGGTGGCGAGCACGCAGCAGACCCGCGATCGGGTGGTCGCCGCGCCGGCGTCGGTTGCCGTTGCCGACCGCCCGCACGCCCCGGGCGGAAGCACCTCGTGACGAGGCACGGGCTCCTGTCCGAACAGGGCAAGGTCCTGTTGGCCGTCGTGCCGGGAGCCGCCGCGGTCATCCTGAACAACAGCTCCCTCTATCCGGCGATCCCCGTGTTCATGGACGCCTTCCAGGCCGGCGTGGCCCCGGTCGGTTGGATCATCACGGCGTTCCTCATCGCCATGGGCGTCACGATGCCGCTGACGGGCTATCTGGGTGAACGGTTCGGCAACAAGCGCATCTACCTGCTCGGCCTGCTCCTGTTCGTCGCCGGGTCCGTCCTCGGGGCGCTGTCGTGGAACCTCGCTGCCGTCGTGGCGGCCAGGGGTGTGCAGGGAGTCGCCGGAGGGCTGACGATCCCCCTGTCGCTTGCGCTGGTCTTCGAGTCCAGCCCCCGGGAGCAGCGCGGAAGGACGACCGGCATCTGGGGCGCCGCCGTGATGACGGCACCGGCGGTCGGCCCGTTGGCAGGAAGCGCGGCGCTCACCCTGGGTGGTTGGCAATGGCTCTTTCTGATGAACGTGCCGATCGGCCTGCTCGGCCTGCTGCTGGGTCGGCGACACCTGGCCGCGACCGCCCCGGATCCGTCGCGCACCTTCGACGCTCGGGGGTTCACCACGGGCACCGTCGGTGTGGGCGCCGTGCTGCTGTCGCTGGGGCAGATGTCCAGCCTGCACGACGCCACGGAGCCGCTCAAGCTGGTGCCGCTGATCGCGGGACTGGCGCTCCTGGCCCTGTTCGTTCGGATAGAACTCGGCCAACCCCGGCCGCTGGTTCACCTGCGGGCGTTCCAGACCCCCGTGTACGCCCTCAGCGTCGTCGTGACCAGCGTCCAGGCGCTCGCGATGTTCGCGACGATCTTCCTGATTCCACTGCTGGTGCAGAACGTGTACGGCTATGGCCCGGTCGTGACCGCGCTGGTGTTCCTGCCATCGGCAGTGTCCGTCGCGTTGTTCGTGAACGTCGGCGGCAAGCGGTTGGATCGCCGCGGCCCCCGGGGCATCGCGCTCGCCGGGCTGGGCATCACCTGCGCGGCGGCGCTGCTCCTCGGCACGTTGCCGATCGGTGCTCCGCTGTCGGCCGTGCTGGCGCTGATGATGCTCCGTGGCGCCGGCCTCGGCCTGGCCAACATGCCGATCACCGCCGCCGGCCTGGGGGCCCTTCCGGACCATCTCGCCGGGCAGGGTTCCGCGATCAACAACATCTCCAAGCGAATGGTGTCGGCCCTCGGAGTAGTCCTGATCTCCATCTTCTTCCAGGCGCGCAGCGATCATCTGCTGCGGAGCGGCCAGTCGCCCGCCGAGGGCGCTCTGCAGGCCATCAACGAGGGGTTCCTCGCGATCGGCGCAGTGGTGTTCCTGACCCTGCCGGTGGCCTATTTCATGAGCAGGCCGCCCACCGCGACGAAGCAGAAGCCGGTGGTGTCCGCGACCGAAAACGTGAGCAGCGGGCCGCCGCCCGGCCCGTCAGCCTGACATCCGCCTCGATCCCCGCTCCGAGAGGGTGGACACGATGAGAAACGAAACCGCGTTCGAGCCCGCCGAAACGGCGGCGGAAGGCATCACCCGGGCGATCTCCTCGGCCCACCTGACCCGGGTCGAGAGCCGGCTCCTCCGACAGTTGGTCGAAGCCCTGATATTCGAGGAGATCACGGCCTGCGACAGCAGCACACCGCTCGCCGACGATGCCGGCGTCCTGTTCCGCCTACCCGGAAGAACCCAGGACGACGGGGCCGTCGTGTACGAGGCGCGCGGCAGGCGCATGGCGAGCTTCGGTCGCGTTCGGCTGGATGCGGCACCGGTCATGCGGGTGCCGGCGCGGGGAGCGAGCACGGCCGCCCACCTCGACCTCTTCGTGACCGAGGTCCTGGCGCAGGTCCAGCAGGGCGAACGCCTGGACCGCTTCGTGGACGAGTTGGAACAGACGTTGTTGAAGGACGCGCAGGCGCAGGCCCTTGAGCCGGCCCGGGAGTTGGCCGGATACGACGAACTCGAAGGTGACCTCAGGAGCGGCCACACCTATCACCCCTGCTACAAGTCCAGAATCGGTTTCACCCTCGCCGACAACGCCCGCTACGGGCCGGAATTCAAACGACCGATCAGACCGGTGTGGATCGCGGTCGCCGCGCGAAGCAGCAGCGTCGCCGAGTCGCGGGGCATCGCCTACGAGGATCACATCCGCCGGGAACTGGGTGAACGGCAATACGAGAGGTTCGACGCCGTCATCGCCGCACAGGGGGAACCCGGGACACGGTATCGCATCATGCCGGTCCACCCCTGGCAGTGGGAGAACACCATCGTGCCACGCTTCCATCAGGCCCTGACCGAGCGGGAGATCATCCTGTTGGGAGCGGGCGACGACCGCTATCGTCCACAGCAGTCGATCCGGACGCTCGCGAACGTCACGGCAGCCGAGAAGCCCTATCTCAAGCTCTCGTTGAGCATCACCAACACCTCGACGAGCCGCATCATGGCGAGTCACACCGTGCTGAACGGGCCCCTGATCACCGACTGGCTGCACGGTCTGGTCCGGGACGACCACGACGTCCGCGAGCCGGCGTTCGTCCTGCTGGGCGAGTTCGTGGGTGTCACCTACGACTATGCGGGCCTTCCCGAGCACCGCAGACGCAGGGTCCACGGCACGCTCGGCGCGGTGTGGCGGGAGAGCCTTCACCCTCACCTGCGACCAGGCGAGGACGGCATGCCCTTCAACGGGCTCTGTCACGTGTGGCCCTCGGGCGTGCCCCTGATCGACCCGTGGATCCGACGGTACGGGCTGAAGGCCTGGACGACGCAGGTGCTTGAGGCGACCGTGTTCCCCGTCATTCACCTGCTCTACGCGCACGGGATCGGCATGGAGTCACACTCCCAGAACATCGTGCTGCTGCACCGACAGGGGCTGCCGCAGCGGGCGGCGCTGAAGGACCTCCACGACGGGGTGCGGTTCTCGCCGGCTCACCTGGCCGAGCCGGACCGCTGCCCGAGGCTCGTTCCCGAGTCGACCGAGCACGCGCTGGTCAACCCGCATTCGTTCCTCATCACCGACGACCCGACCGACGTCCGGGACTTTTCCCACGACTCCTTCTTCTTCATCTGCCTGACCGAGTTGGCCATGTTCCTGAACGAGCACTTCGGGCTGCCGGAGGAGTACTTCTGGTCGACGACCGCCGGCATCATCCTGCGATATCAGCGAGAACGCCCTCAGCACCAGGAACGGTACCGCTTGTTCGACCTGTTCGCGGAGACCGTCCGGATCGAGGAGATGACCAGACGGCGGCTGTTCGGGGACGACTCGCCCCATGTCCGGACGGTGCGCAATCCCCTGCACCCGCACCGGTCGGTCTCGCCATGTTGAGGACCAACCGGCTGAAGGCGAAACTGCGCAGCGGCGAGCCCCAGTACGGCCTGCTCGTCTCCATCCCCAACCCGATCGTGGTGGAGATGGCCGCGTACGCCGGATACGACTTCGTCATCATCGACCTGGAGCACGTCATGGTCAATCCGGAGTCGCTGGAGAACATGATCAGGGCTGCGGAGGCAGCGGACATCGTCGCCCTGGTGCGCGTCCCCGACGTCAATCCCAAGCTGATCCTCCAGGTTCTGGACGGCGGCGCGCAGGGCATCGTCGTGCCGCACGTGGAGAGCGCGGAGCAGGCGCGGCAGCTTGTCCGGGCCGCCAGGTACGGACCGGTGGGAGCCCGCAGCCTGAACGCGGGCCGGCCCGGCGCGTTCGGGAAGGTGGACCTGGTCGACTACCTGGCTCGGGCGAATGCCGAGATCATGCTCGTTCCGATGATCGAGAGCCGGGCCGGCGTGGCGAACGTCGAGGAGATCCTGGCCGTTCCCGGCATGGACATGGTGTTGGAGGGGGCTGCGGACCTGTCTCAGTCCTGCGGGGTTCCCTGGCAGGCCGGAGCACCTGTGGTGCGGGAACAGTTGCGCCACGTCCTGCGCGCCGCACAGAGGCAGGGCGTACCCTACTGCGCCATTCCTCGGGCCGAGGACGATCACGCCTACTGGCGGGAGAACGGGGCGTCGGCCTTCGTGCTGGGCAACGACCGGGGCATTGCCTTCCGCGCTCTACAGGCGCGGTTGGCCGGCCTGAAGAGCCAGGAGCACGACCGGGGATGACGACCGAGGCCCCGGGCGCGGTGGTGAGCGGCCTGCCAGAGCAGCGTGCCGTCGTTCCCGGTCAGCCGCGCCTTCAGGGCTTGTCCATCCGCGAGGCGACGTCTTCCTACGAAGGGCCATCGAGAGGGGAAGGAACGAATGAAGCGTACGAGCGCGGGATCTGACCTGTCGGCGACCATCGGTCCCCGTGCGGGCGCGGACGACCCGCCCCGGGCGAGCGGGTCGGCGGCGGGGAGGGCGGTGGAGCGCGTGACGCCGGCCGGCGAGGCAACGGAGCGGGTGCTGACCGACCTGGTCGACACGCTGCTGGCCGAGGAGTTCTGGGTCCCCTCGGAGCTACGACTGGACAGCCTGACCCAGTGGACGGCCTTCGCCGGCGAGGATGCCACCCTGACGGCTCTGACCCGGACGTGGGAGGCGCAGGCCCGCGCGCTGGAGGGGACAGCCCGGGATGTTCTCGCGGTCTGCTCCTGGTGGAGCGAGAGCACTAACAGCCAGGTGTGCTTTCCGGTCCGGCCAGCCTTCGTGCAGCCTTTTCGTTACCTGACGAACGGCGGTGTCCACGCGATCCGACGGGATGTCGGGGCAGGCTCCGGCGCGGTCGTCGACACCCTGGACCCCGTACGGTTGATGGAGCTGGTCGTGGCGTCCTGCCTGGCGAGCGACAAGCGGGACCATCCAGGGGTGCGGCAGTTCCTGGCGCTACTCGACGAGACCGTTCGCCAACTCTCGTGGTCGCTGGACAACGACATCCCGGGGCAGGACGTGCTGAGCCTCTCTCCGGCGGCCTTCTTCCGGAAGGTCGAGCAGTACGCCAGCGTGCGAGACCGCCCCTTCCACCCGGTGGCGAAGGCGAAGACGGGGCTGCGCGAGCCGGAGTACCGGCGGTACCTCGGGGAGTTCGGGCACGACGTCGAACTGCGCTGGGTGGCCGTGGAACGGGCCCGCGTCATCGCCGGCTCGGCAGCCGGGGCGGCGGATCGGGGTTCCACTCCGGCCGAGTTGCTCCTGTCCGGGGAGGAGCGCGGCGCACTGATGCGCGAGATGACCGACAGGGGCCTGTCGACTGACAGGTTCCTGGCCCTGCCGGTCCATCCGTGGCAGGTGGATGTCGTCCTGGCGCACCTTCCGCTGGCCTTCGCGTCGGGTGCCTGCGTGCCGTTGAGGACGGTGGCCGGCACGTTCCAGGTCACCTCCTCGGTGAGGTCGCTCGCGCCGAGTGACGATGACCGGAACCACGTGAAGCTCCCGCTGGGCATCGCCTCCCTGGGCGCCCTGCGCAACCTCCCCGCCGTCAAGTTGATGAACGGCGAACGGGGACAGGCGCTGCTCTGCCAGGCGAGGGTGCGCGACGAGGTGCTGGAGCAACGGTTGTTCCTCTGCGAAGAGACCACGTGGTGGGGATACCTGCCCGACGGCGGAAGCCTGTTCGACGCCCCGCCCCGACATCTCGCGGCGATGGTCCGCACCTACCCGCAGGAGTTGGTCGCGGACACCGGGGTGCGCCTGGTGCCGATGTCCGCCCTGAGTACGGAGATCACCGGGCCGGACCGGCACCTGTTCGACGCCGGGATGAGAGCCCGCGGAACCGCGGTCTCGGCGGCCGGCGCCATCGCACTGTTCACGGAGGTGTGTGACACGTTCTTCGACATCAGCCTGCGGTTGTACCGGATCGGTCTCCTGCCGGAGATCCACGGGCAGAACTGCGTACTGGTCTGGAAGCACGGGCGGGTGGCGGGGATGCTCCTGCGCGACCACGACTCCGTCCGTCTCCACCTGCCGTGGCTCGAACGGCACGGAATCGGCGACCCCCACTACCGGATCCGACCCGGCCACTCCAACACCCTGTACAACGAGACGCCGGCCAGCCTGCTCTTCTATTTGCAGACACTGGGCATCCAGGTCAACCTGCGCTCCGTGATCGAGACGCTGGCCGCGACCTACTCCGTCGCCGAGCGGACGCTGTGGATCGCCATGCGCGACAGTCTCCGGGAGGCGGTGGAGACCGTGCCGTTCGACACGGACGTGCGCACGCAGACGACGGAGACCCTCCTGACCTCCACCACGTGGCCGCTCAAGCTGCTCGTGAAACCGCTGCTCGAACAGGAGGGCTTCTCGGGCAGCATGCCGTCGGGCAAGGCGGTGACGCAGAACCCCTTCCGTCACCTGGACGACTGAGACCGTGCCCGACGAGACGGCACCACCGACGCATCCGACAGCGACCCGAGGAGAGCCCACGATGTCCGAATCCGGTCCCGGACCGACCACTGTCGACAGGCTGCGCGGGCTCGACGCCGCCACGGTGCACGACGCCGCCGGGCGTACCGGCCAGCTCGCCCCCCGGATACGCCCGGTGCTGCCCGGGGTCACCCTGGCGGGGCGCGTCACCACCGCCGCCTGCCGCCCCGGCGACAACCTCGCCGCGCACCGTGCGGTGGCTGCCGCCAACGACGGGGACGTGCTGGTGGTGACGGCCGACGGCGACCTCGCGGGCTACTGGGGTGAGGTGCTCACGGTGGCCGCGCAGGCGCGCGGGATCGCGGGCCTGGTACTCGACGGCGGGTGCCGCGACACCGCGGCTCTGCGGCGGCGCGGCTTCCCGGTCTGGGCCGCCGGGGTCACCGTGGCCGGCACCGTCCACGTCCTCCCCGGACTGGTGAACGAGCCGGTACTGGCCGGAGGTGTCGTGGTGCATCCGGGTGACTTCGTCATCGCGGACGACGACGGTGTGGTGGTGGTCCCGGCCGCCCGGATCGACGAGGTGCTGGACGCCGCCACCGCCCGCGCCGCGCGCGAGCAGCGCCTCCTGCGTGGCCTGGTCGCCGGTGCCACCACCATCGAGCTGCTGGGTCTGCTCAGGGTGGAAGCCGACACCGCCGGCGGGCCTGCCGGCAGCGACGCCGGGTAGGAGCGATCCTGCACCACCCGACGTCGTCGCGTCCCGCCCGCCGTCGGGTCAGGTCAGGCCCCCGGGCCGCTGCTGGTCGAGCAGCTCGCACAGGCGTCGCCGAGTCGCTCCAGAACCTGGTCGCACTCCCTCTCGGTGATGACCAGGGGAGGCAGCAACCGCAGCACCGCGTCCCGACGTCCGCCCAGCTCCACGATCAGTCCGGCGTCGAGGCAGGCCGCCCGCAGTGCCCGCGCCCGGACGGGATCGGCCGGCCGGGCGCCGACCCGGTCCAGTTCCGCATGGGGGTCGACCACCTCCACGCCGAGCATCAGTCCCCGGCCGCGGGCGTCACCGAGGAACGGGTGGGCGGCCACCAGCTCGTCCAGGCCCGCGCGCAGCCGCTCCCCCATCCGGGTGGCACGCTGCGGGAGTTCCTCCTCGACGACGGTCCGCAGGGTCACCTGCCCGGCAACCATCGCGAGGGTGTTGCCGCGGAAGGTCCCGGTGTGGTCGCCGGCGGACCACACGTCCAGGTCGGGCCGGTAGCCGATCACCGCCAACGGCAGGCCACCGCCGATCGCCTTGGACATCACCAGCACGTCGGGGGTGACCCCGGCCTGTTCGCAGGCCCAGAACCCACCGGTACGACCCACCCCGGTCTGCACCTCGTCGATCACCAGCAGGATCCCCCGTGCCTCGGTGATCCTGCGCATCGCACGCAGCCAGTCGTCGTCGGCGGGGATCACGCCCCCCTCGCCCTGCACGACCTCCAGGATCATGGCGGCGGGGTGACCGACACCGCCGTAGGGGTCGTCCAACAGGTTCTCGGTCAACTGCGCGGAGAGCCGTCCACTCAGCCCGCTGCCGACGCCGAACGGGCACCGGTACTCGTAGGGGAACGGCAGGCGGGACACCGCCACCCCGTCCGTCGTGCCGACCGTCCGCATCCGGTCCCCGCCGCTGACCGCGGTCGCACCCATGGTCATACCGTGGTAGGCGCCGGAGAAGGCGACCACCCCGCGACGTCCCGTGGCCAGTCGAGCCAGCTTCAGCGCCGCCTCCACCGCGTCGGCACCGCTCGGGCCGCAGAAGTGGACCCGGGCCGCATTGCGGAGGTCACCAGGCAACACGCCGAGCAGTTCGCTGGTGAAGGCGTCCTTCTCCGGCGTGATCATGTCGAGTGTGTGCAGCGGTGCTCCCCGATCGAGGGTGGCGCGCAGCGCGGCGACGACCGCCTGGTGGTTGTGTCCGAGTGCCAGCGTGCCGGCTCCGGACAGGCAGTCCAGGTACCGTCGTCCGTCCACCCCGGTGATCACCGCGCCCTCGGCGTGGCTCGGCGCCACCGGCAGGTGACGGGCGTACGTGCGTGCTGCCGACTCCCGGGCCGCCTGCCGTTCCACGAGCTGGCGTCGCCGTTGCCCGCCGGCCGTCTCGCCCCGCTCGTCCGCTGTTCCCACCGCCACCACGGTCACCGTGCCGCCTCTCTCGGATGCCACCGACCAGAACCCCGGACCGTCCGGCGGGCCGTGCGGTCGGGCCACCGTCGCCGCACCGACACCTCACACACCGAGCCGTTGGCCGGGGCGGGAGAAGAACGGCGAGGAGCGTTCGCTGCTCCCTCGACAACGGCGTGCAAAGGCTAGATGGCCGCACCGGACCCGACGCCAACTTTCGTTGCCCCGACAGGGGCTACCGCCCTGGTGTCACATCGGCGCAGGCCAACAGGACCGCCCACCGTCCCGATCAGCGCCTCGACGGCGGTGCGACCGGCGAGGCCACTTCGGGTGGACCCCCAGACCAGCCGGATCCACGGCAGCAAGCGAAGTTGGCTGGGCGGACCCGTCAGCTGTGAGGATGACGACGGCACGGCACCGACCCCGACGGCGTGCCGCGGCGCTCCGTCGGCTGCCACCGGGGCTGTCGGGCGACGGCCAACCCTGCGCCACCGCACGCTCCTCGCTCCCAACCCCCTAGGCTTGTCGATGATTCTCTATCTAGTTGCGGGTCTGCCGACCGATTCGATCACCGCAGGATTCCTTCCCGCCGCAGCCCGGCTGGGCCTGGACACGGTGCTGCTCACCGACACACCGGAGCCACATGTGGCGGCGTACGCGGACGTCGCGCACCCGCCGGGGCGCGTCGAGCAGTGCGCGGTGCACCGACCCGACGACATCATCGACGCGGTGCGGCGGATCGGACCCGCCGTCGGCGTGCTGAGCAACGGTGACGGCCTCCAGATGTCGACCGCGCTGGCCGCCGACTTCCTCGGCCTGCCGGGCAAGAACTGGCGCGCGGCGCTGCGGTGCAAGGACAAGGCGTTCATGCGGCAGCACCTGACCGACGTCGGACTGGAGAGCGTCCGGCACGCCGCCATCGTGCCCGGCGCGGAGGTACCCCCGGCGTGGGCCGCCTTCCCGGCGGTGGTCAAGCCCCGCACGGGCGTGGCGAGTGAGGACTGCTACCTGGTCGCCGATCGTGGCGACCTCGTGCGGCGGGTGGATGAGATCCGTCGCCGTCACCCGCAGCTCCCCCTCGTGCTTGAGGAGTACCTCCCCGGGGAACTGCGCACCTTCGAGACCCTGGGCGACGCCGAGCGGCTGGCGGTCGTCGGCTCGTGGCGTACCACACTGAGCCCGCCGCCGGTGTTCATCGAGGAACGGCACACCTGGGCACCCGACCTGGACCCGGCCGTCACCGGCGCGCTGCTGACGGCGCTGACGGCGCTCGGCGTGGGGCTGGGCGCCTGCCACGCCGAGTTCGTGCTCACCCCGGGCGGACCCCGGCTGATCGAGGTGAACTACCGGCTGATCGGCGACCGGGTCGACCTCGTCCTCGCGGAGTTGCTGGGCGTTCCGCTGTTCGAGTACGTGATCCGGCTGCATCTCGGCGAGAAGCTGGAGGCGCTGTCGCTGCCGGTCTCGACCAGGGTTGCCGGGCACGCCGTCCTGCACCACGTCCGCGCCGAGCGCGGCGGGCGGCTGCGCTCCGCCCCTGGCTGGGAGGACAGCACGACCGGCGGGGTCCATCTCACCTGTCGGCCGATCCGCGACACCGGCACCCACGCCCCCCTGCGGGGCACCAACCGTGATCACCTCGCGGTGGTGTCCGCGGTCGGGCCCGACCGGGAGCGGGTGGAGACGGCGCTGACGGAGTTCCTCGCCGGTAACCAATGGGTGATCCGATGATCGATCGGCACGAACGGACGCTGATCCACCGGGTGGTCGACACCCTGCTGCGGGAGGATCACCTAGGACTGACCAGCCGGGGCCGGCAGCTCGGTGACGATCGGTGGTACGTGCCCGGCCTACCTGCCGGCGGCGACCTCACCCTGCGGGTACGACCGGACGGCTTCCAGGCCGACCGACGGCTCGCCGCCCCCCGGATGACGGTCACCGATGGCGGCCGAACGGTCACCCTCGATCGCCTGGACGCGATCCTCGCCGCGCTCGCGCCCCGTGGCGACCCGGCCGCCGAGGCGGGGTGGGCGACGTTCGTCGACGAGTGTCACCAGGATCTCCTCTCCCGGCGGCTGACCGCCCCGGCGCAGGCGGACAGGTGGCACGAACTCGGCAGCGGCCTGCCGAGGGGCCTCGCCGGCGCGCTGCGCGCGGAGCGGGTCGCGGCGCACGTCGACCACCCGGTCTATCCGACCGCGCGGTGCCGGTTCGGCCTCGACGGCGCGGACCTGCGCGCCTACGTCCCCGAGCTGGCTCCTCGTTTCCCGTTGCGCTGGGCGTCGGCCACCGGGGTCCGGGTGGTGGGCACCCTGCCGCCCTGGTGGCCGACGCCGGCGCAGGTCGGCCTCCGCAGCGCCGCCGGCCCGCTGGTGCCGGTGCATCCACTCACCGCCGCCAGCGTGCCGGAGTTGGCGGCACACCTGGCCCCCCAGACGTATCTCCAGGTGGAGCCCACCCTCTCCATGCGTACGGTCGCGGTGGTGGACGATCCTGCCGTCCACCTGAAGATCCCACTGCCCATGTCGACGCTGGGCGCCCGCAACCGCAGGACGGTCAAACCCAGCACCCTGGCCGACGGGGCGACGATGGCCACCGTGCTACGCACCATCGCCGATCGTGAACCGGCCTTCACCGGCCGGATCCGGCACACGGACGAGTCCAGCTACGGGATCACCGGGTCGGAGTACCTGACCTGGTTGGTCCGCCGGTACCCCACGGACCTCGACGACGCCGTGGTGCTGCCCGTGGCCGCGCTGGCAGCCCGTGGGCCGGACGGGTCACTGATCGCCCGGCTGCCGCCCGGAGTCCTGGCGTCCTATCTCGACCTGCTGATCGAGTGGCACGTGGCGCTCTGGCTCCGCTACGGGGTGGTGCTGGAGGCCCACCAGCAGAACCTCTCCCTGGTGCTGCCGAACGCCGGGCCACCGGGTCTGCTCTACAAGGACGACGACAGCGCCCGGGTGGACCTGCCGAGACTGCGCCGCGCCCTCGGTGCCGCCGCTCCTGCGGCCTTCGCCGACCCACGGATCGCCGGTGCGGGCCCGGACCACCTCGCCGACCTTTTCACCACCATCACCCTGCACCTGTGCGCCACGGCCCCGCTGCTCGCCGCGCGGGAGGCCGGGCTGGCGGTCGGCGACCCGGCCGCTGAACTACGCCCCCGCCTGCTCGCCGCCCGGGACCGCTGGACCGACGCCACCGACGCCGGCAGCGTCGCCGCGGCCCGGCTGCTCGGCGCACGGGTCCTGGACGCCGACCGGCTGCCGATCAAGGCCATGGTCACCAGCGGCACGCTCCTGCCCAAGTCACGGTTGGGCTGCGCGGACGTCAACAAGTACTACCTGCGCACCGGACCGAACTACCTGCGTGCCGACCCGCCGTGACCGTCACCGGGCCGGGAGCCGCCCCCGCGCGCGCCCTGACCCGGGCGGACGTGCGGATCGTGGTCGGCGCGCAGGTCGCCGCCTCCAGCGCGGCCCTCGGGCTACCCCCCTACCTACCCGTGATCCTCGCCGGGCTGGGCGACCCGACGGCCCGGTGGGCGGGCGTCCTCTACGTCCTGCCCACCATCGCCACCGCCCTGTCGGTACCGTGGTGGGGCCGCCTGGCCGACCGGTACGGCTGCCGTCTGATGCTGGTGCGCGCCCAACTCGGCCTCGCGGTCGCGTTCTGGCTGGCGGGACAGGCCGACTCCACCCTCGTGCTGGCCGTCGCCCTGGTCCTGCAGGGCGTGCTCGGCGGCACCTTCGCGGCCACCGGCGCCTACCTGGCCACGGGACTGACCGGCCGCGACCTGGCCGCAGCGTTGACCCTGGCGCAGGTCGGGGCTCGGCTCGCACTCGTCGGCGGGCCCGCCACGGCCGGACTCCTCGCCGGGCACGTCCCCCCGCAGCGGCTCTACGGGTACGCCGCCCTGCTGCCGCTGGTCGCGGCCCTGGTCACCCTGCTCCTGCCGGAGCCGCACGGTGACCGTGTCCGCTCCCGGGCGCAGGGCGCGGCCCGGCCCGTGGTGACCCTCGGCGTCCTCTGCGCCGCGCAGGCGGCGTTCGTGTTCGCCACCGTGGCGACCTACCCGTACTTCCTTCCCGTCGTCGCCAGGGTGCTGCCCACGGCCACGGCCGCCGCCACCGGCCTGCTGTTCGCCCTTCCGCACATCGTCGTGGTGGTCTCCTCCGGCATGGCCCTGCGCATCCTGCGGGACCGGCCGAAGACCGGGCTTCTCGCCGGGCTGGCCCTGGTGGCGATCGGCGCTGGCGCCCATCCGCTGGCGGTCGGCCTGGGCTCCGCGGGAGTCCTCATCGCCGGGCAGGTCGTGTTCGGCGTCGGCCTCACCGCCGGCCTGGTCTCGTTGAACCTGCTGGCCGCGGCCCTGGCCGGCAGCCGCCCGGCCGGCCGGCTGTTCGGCACCGTCGAGGCGTGGGTCAAGACCGGCGCGGTCTGCGCCGGGCTGGCGGCCTCCCTCGCCGCCGTCCTCGGACCCGCCGCGCCGGCCGCCGCCGGCGCGCTCGTCGCACTCGTGGCGGCGGCCATCCTGACGGGGAGACTCAGCTGCACCGCGTCCTGAGCAGCGCAACCCCACCCCGAACTCCGCCTGAGAAAGGGCGACTCCCGTGAGCACCGACGTGCATCGTGGCCTGGTCGACGTCGTCGTCGACACCACCGCAATCTCGGCACTGCCCAGCGCGACCGACCCGCTGACCTATCGCGGCTACCCGGTGCGGGACCTGGCGGCCCTGCGGTCCTGGGAGGAGGTCGCCTACCTGCTGTGGCACGGCGATCTGCCCGACGCCGGCCAACTGGCCGACTTCCGCGCCGCCGAGGCCGTCCGGCGACCGCTGGACCGTGACGGGCAGGAACTGCTGCGCACCCTCTCCGCGACCTGTCACCCCATGGACGTGCTCCGGACCGCGGTGTCCTACCTCGGTGCCCAGGACCCGACCGGGGACCGGCCCGACCCAGCGGCCAACCGCGCCAAGGCGCTGTCGCTGTTCGCCAAGCTGCCCACGATCGTCGCCCTCGACCTGCGCCGTCGCCGCGGACGGGACGCCATCTGGCCTGACCCGTCCCTCGGCTACGCCGAGAACTTTTTCCGGATGTCCTTCGGTGACGTGCCCTCGGCCGACGTGGTCCGCGCCTTCGACACCACGATGACCCTGTACGCCGAGCACAGCTTCAACACCTCCACCTTCACCGCCCGGGTCATCACCTCGACCCTGTCGGACCTCTACAGCGCGGTGACCGGCGCGATCGGGGCGCTCAAGGGGTCCCTGCACGGCGGAGCGAACGAGGCGGTCATGGACATGCTCCTGGAGATCGCCGACCCGGCCCGGGTGCCGGCGTGGCTGGACAGGGCTCTCGCGGACAAGCGGAGGATCATGGGGTTCGGGCATCGCGTCTACCGCAACGGCGACTCTCGCGTGCCGATCATGGAGGATGCCCTGGGGACGCTGGTCGCCGCCCACGCCGACGGCCCGGCCCGCCAACTTGCCGAGGTCTACACCCGGCTCCGGACCGCGATGCTCGACCGCACGGGGATCCACCCCAATCTCGACTATCCGTCCGCGCTGGCCTACCACCTGATGGGCTTCGACGCCGCCGCCTTCACTCCGATCTTCGTGATGAGCCGGATCACCGGCTGGACCGCGCACATCGTCGAGCAGGCCAGTGCCAATGTGCTCGTCCGGCCGCTGAGCGCCTACACCGGCCCGCGCCAGCGTCCGGTGCCGCCGCGGCCCCCGCCCACGTTCGGCAACTCCCTGCGACGCCGCACGCCTGGCCGGCCGACTCGCGACAGCTCAGCTACTCCTCACCCCTGAGCACGGCGGTGTGATCGGGGCGGCCGAGCCCCCGGCCCAGCAGGTGTCACCGCTGGACCCGCCAGCGGGCACGGCCGGAAAGCTGGCCGGCCCGGCCGCCCCCTGGGGCGATGGCGCAGGACCCGCAGGGACCCGGAGCGCATGCGACAGTTCGTGTGTCGTCGGATCCCGGCTTCGTCGTCTTCGGCCGTCACCCGCGAATGGGGCGAGCGCCACCTCCGGAGTCGCCCACCGGCCGGGCGCGCTCGAACCGTATCCAGACCGACACCACGAGGAAGGCCACCGCCGTTGCCAGGGCGACGGGCATCAGGGCCGAGTCGCCGCTCACCGTGGCGACCGTCGGCACCAGCAGGGCGCTCAGCGCGTATCCCAGGGTGTGGCTCGCGGCGACCCATCCCGCCCCGGCGCCGTCGTCCATCCGGTCGTTGACCAGGAGTTGGTAGGCCGGAGTGGCCAGTGCGGCGCCGAACGAGAGCACCCCGCAGCCCAGATAGACCAGGGGGACGTGCCGGCTCACCATCAGCGTCAGCCCCGTCACCAGCAGCAGGCCGGCGAGGGTCAGCAGTGGACGTGGCGTCAGCCGCTGCGGCCGCAGGATGGCGAACTGGGCGGTGAGCGAGGCCAGCGCCGCAAGGCTCAGCAGGCCGGCGACGTGCCGGCCGACCTGCGCGTCGTCCCCGCCGAGCAGCGGGCGCACCGTCGGTGCCAGCCCCAACTGCATCAGGCTGAGCCCCGCCGCCAGCAGCAGTGCGCAGGCCAGGTAGGGCAGGCAGGCGAGCGTGGGTCTGGTTGCCGGCCGGTCGCCGCGTGGCCGGGGAGGGTCCCCGGCCAGTGGCAGGATGAGCAGCCAGGCCGCCAGCGGGGCGATCACCAGCAGCCCCAGCGGGGCCAGCGGGTGCCAGGCCAGCATCCCGGCGGCCGCCAACGGCCCGAACAGGCGGCCACCGCTGAGCCCGGAGCTGATGGCGGCCAGGGCCGCCATCCGTCGCTCCTCGCCGGCGCGTTGCAGCGCCCAGGTCTGGCAGGCGGGCACCATGCCGGAGACGGTCAGGCCGTAGCCGATGCGGGCGAGCACCAGCAGGGCCAGCCCGGCGGGGACGTCGATCGCCGCTGCCGCCAGCAGGAGGCAGGTGAGCCCGAGCAGGGCGAAGCTCGCGGTGAATCCGCCCAGGGCGACGTGCACGACCGGCTTCCCGCCGCGTCGGGAGATCACCCGACCCCACCGGGGCGACGCGGGCAGGAAGAGCGTCGAGCCGAGGGTCAGCAGGCCGGCCCAGACCGAGAGGGAGAGGCGGGTCTCGTTGATCAACACCGGAAGGGCCACCAGCAGCCCGTTCTGCCCGAGGCCCAGCAGTCCGGCGCTTACCGCGAGCGGCCAGCAGGACGCCCCGCCGGGCTCTCGGCGCGGGACGCGGGCCGCCACGCCCGTCTTCAGGAGAGGGAGTCCTGACGCGCGCTGCGCCAGCGGATGAACGACGGCGTGGTGCTCAGGTCGAACAGGTCGCGACCGAGTGCCCGGTTGAGGATCCGGGCGGAACGCCAGGCCATCAGGCTGAGCTGCGGCTCGGCGATGCCGTGTGTGTCGATGCTGGCGTTGACGGCGAAGAGGAGGTTGTCCGGCGGTCCGTCCCAGCCCAGGGTGAAGTCGTCGCGGACGTGGAGGTTCCTGCCGTGGCCTGCCGACAGGCGGGGCAGCAGGGGCGAGAGGAAGGCGGGCACGGCCCAGCGGTAGCCGGTCGCGAGGATGACGACGTCGGTGTCGATCAGGTCGTGGCCCTGGTCGAGCTGATGGTCCAGGTGGAGCCGGATCCCCTCGCCGTGCCGGGTCACGCTGGTGACGGAGCGACTGGGCAGCAGGCCGACGTCGAGCGGGCGGCCCTGCACCTCGAAACGGTGGTACAGGGTGCGGTAGATGGTGGAGAGGGTGTCGGTCGTGATCCCGTCCGATGTCATCTTCTGTTCGGTGAGCATCTGCTGGCGTGCCGGCCCACTCAGGCTCCCGAAGCTCTGCACGTATTCCGGCGTGAAGTACTCGTTGGCGAACGGCGTCTCGTCGAGGGCGTTGAAGTTGTTGCGCCGGGACACCCAGTGGATGTGCGTGGGGTCGCCCCACTCCCCCCGGAGAACGTTCAGGAACAGGTCCGCGCCGCTCTGGCCACCGCCGACGATGGTGACCCGTCGAGCGCCCAGGTCCGGATTCCGGGCGTTCATCTCGCTCGCGTGGAAGCAGCGATCGTCCTGATCGGGCACGCAGGAGGGAAGGAACGGCTCCTTGCCGACGCCCAGGCAGACGTGGCGCGAGTGGTAGAGGTCGTCCTGCGTCCGCACCGCGAAGAGCCGGCGGTCGTCGTCGAAGGTGATCTCCTGCACCGTCTGGCCGAAACGCAGGTTCTCCATCCCTTCGGCGGCCCAGCTCAGGTAGTCGGAGAACTCGTGGCGGGAGACGACGCGCATCCCCGTGGTCAGGAAGCGGTAGAACTTCCGTCGTTGCACGAGGTAGTTGACGAAGCTGTAGGGGCTGCACGGCGCCACCGCGGTCACCAGATCCTTGAGGAACATGGTCTGCATGGCGCAGTCCGGCACCAGCATGCCGGGGTGCCAGGCGAAACGGGGCCTGCTGTCGAGGAACAGGCTGGTGAACCCGGCTGCCTGCTGGCTGAGTGCCGCGATGCTGAGGTTGAACGGCCCGACGCCGACCCCGATGAAGTCCACCGTGCTGGTCAACTCACTCCTCCTCCACTAGCCAGAGCGGGTTCGGCAGGTTCCACAGGTAGGCCGGCAGCATGCGCTCGCCCCGGTCCTGGTCCGGCCAGGTGAGCTTGACCGGGTTGAGCACCACCCGGATGATCGTCGGCTTGAACAGGTCGAAGAGGGCGAAGCGGTCGGCGAGCGTGGGGTGGTCCCGCATGTAGGCCCGGAGAACGTCGGCGAGCAGGCGGTAGAAGCGGCGTTCGCTGACGCCGAGGCGCGCCATGAGTGGCGAGACGAAGCGCAGCACCGTCACGAAGTTGCCGGTCTGCAGGTCGTGGATGAGGTAGTCGGCGCTGAGCCGGGCCGTGACGGCACGGACGCTGGCCGGCAGGCTGTCCAGCTCAGGAAAGTCGTCGGTCGTCAGGCGCAGGTCACCCTGGAAGTCCTTGAGGAGGGCGCGCTGTGGCACGCCGTCGCGCATCGCGAGGGAGATGTTCTGCCCGTGGGCGATGAGCGTCACCCCGTACCGGCAGAGCAGATGGTAGAGGGGCACGACCACCACCCGGAAGAGCTGGACCAGCCAGTCCTCGGCAGACATGCCCGAGCGGGCGATATAGGCGCCGATCAGCGGGTTGTGCTGGTCGTCGCACTCCATCAGGGTGGCCATGAGGATCGCGTCCTCGTCCGGGGCCAGGTGCCGGCGTGGGCTTTCGCGCCAGATGACTCCGAGCATCTCGTGGTATCGGTACGGAGCCTCCGGCAGGGCGGCGTACCCGGTGTGCTCGACGTAGCCCGCGGCGGGCTCGCCGAGCACGACCGCCCCACTGTCCCGCAGGGTAGGGTCCTGGGCGAAGACGTCGCGAAGCCAGCGGGAAGCCGGCGGTCCGGCCGCGATGTACCTGCCCGGGATGCCCCGATAGCAGGACGTGTTGTAGATGGTGAGCGGCAGCTTGACGTCCAGGCCGCTCCGGCGGCTGGCGTTGGTGAGCGTGCGCAGGGACTGTTGGGCGAGCCAGCGGTCGCCGAACTCACCGAGCGAGACGATCTCGCCGGTGGCGAGCTCCGACACGAAGTCGAGCGCGATCCGCTGCTGCCACTGCCAGGGATGGACCGGCAGCGGCAGGAAGTCGTCGTCCAGCCCCGCCGCCTGCCACCGGCGGCGGAACCGGTGGTGCTCGGCCTCGTCGAGCGCGCTGCGCAGCAGGGTGTCGGGGTCGACTGCCTCGTCGCAGTGCCACACCATCCGCGAGCGGCGCACCGCCAGCCAGTGCAACCGGAAGGTGCCGCCGTGTTCCGGGGCGTAGCGCTCAAGCGCGGTCAGCCCCCAACCTCGGCGTCCCTTGTTGAACACGAACTTCGGGTGGCCGCTGAGCAGGCCCTGCAACCGGTCCGGGTCGAGGGCGACCAGGTCCTCGGCGGTCATCCCACGGCGTGCCGCGCGCAGCGTCAGATCGGCCCGCAGCGTCGCGTAGAGGTCCTGGAGGTGCTCCGCGGTCGTCGCGTCGCTCATGCCCAGCACCGGTTGGAGCTGGCGCAGCAGCGCCGCGGCGAGGACCGGCTGGTCTCCGTCGCGCAGGGTCTCGGGTGCTATCCAGAGCCAGCCCCAGATGCCACGCTCGGCCGCGAAACGCCACTCGTGACCCGACACGGCGATGCGGAACCCGCCGCCGTCGGCCGGCTCAGCGACGAGGACCTGCTCGTACTCCAACTCCGCGAGCATCTTCGCCACGAGGGCACGGTTGACGTTCGCCCACTCCTCCCGGTCCGCCCTCACAGCCCCTCCCCCGCGAAGAAGGCGGACCGCTCGCTCATGACCAGCCGCGACCGCCTGTGGGGGAAGTCGAACTCCTTCACGGTCCGGAAACCGGCCGCCGGCAGGTGGCGGAACAGCCGCTGGTTGTCGGCGCGCGGTTCCATCACCAGCCGCCCGGTGCGGGGCTCGTCCAACCACAGGTAGTGGCTCAGTCCGCGCAGCCAGCTTCGGACGAGGTGCGCGCCCCGCCAGCGCGCCTCGCCGACGAGCACGTGCAGGCCACGATCGTGGGGCCACCAGCGGTAGTGCCGGCCGATGCGGTCCTCCGGGGCCCAGTAGACCTCGAAGTAGCCGAAGGGCTCGTCGTCGAAGGAGCCGACCAGCGGATAGAGATGGCCGTCGTCCAACTGACGCCGCAGGTAGGACTCCTGGACCGCCCGTGGGCCGGCCTGTTCCCAGAAGTACGCCACGCGCGGGTCGTTCATCCACCGCGTGAACCGCTCGCCGTCCCGCTCCGGGTCGGCGAGCCGGAAGGCGAGGGTGTGCCGTACCCGTGGGTCGTAACGACGGTAGACCGTGCCGTCCGGGCGGGCCGCGCGCCGTGGCAGGCACAGCTCGTGCTCGGCGTGGAACACGAGGCCCTCGGCCGGCGGTGGACGCGCGCCCGGCAGCCAGATCGGCAGTTGCCAGAACTCGGCTCGGGGCACGACGTCGCTCCCGATCCGCTCGAACAGCGCCATCGCCTGCGGCTCGTCCCGCCACTGCCGGTAGGGCAGGGTGACGGCGGTCAGCGCCGGATCCGCGACGAACATCTGGTCCAGGCCGGCCACCAGCCAACCCGACGGCAGCGGGCCGAGCCCGTGCAGCAGTGCGCTTCCGTCGACTCCCCAGGCCAGCGGCAGGGGTCTGGCCAGTTCCTCGCAGCACAGCCCACCCGGGGCGAGCACGATCTTCGCCGGCGGCGTCACGGCTCCTCCACCCCGAGCAGGGGGTTGGCGACGTCCCGGTAGATGACCGCCGGATCGGCGATGGTGTTCTCGTCGCGGTCGAGCAGGTAGCAGAGGAAGTTCGACTTGACCTCCCAGTGAGGGCTGTCGAGCACGTGGTCGAGGCAGGCCCGGCGGGTCACGGTGTCGCGCAGCGTCTCCAGGAAGCGGCGCACGCGCCGCAGGAGCTCCCGCTCGCTTGCCAGCCCGGCGCTGGCCAACGCCGCGGTGACGGCGAAGGTCGAGTTGACCAGCAGGTAGTAGGGGAGATAGCGCCGCACCTGTTCCGGGGTGAGGGTGTTCTCGACCTCGGTGTCGCCGATCTCGCGCAGCCAGTCTGCGGCCTGCGCGGTGAAGGCGCTTCCCTGGCAGTCGCGGTAGATCGCCCCGACCGGCAGGTCGTTCTCCATCTCCACCAGGAGGTTCTGCTGGTGGGCCAGCAACACCAGGCCGTGGTCGGCCTCCGCCACGAACAACGGCGTCAGCACCAGCTCGCAGTAGTCCCGCAACCACACGTGCGCCGCCTGACGCGGGTCGAGCAGCAGACGGGTGGCCAGGCGTTTCACCACCGCCGCCAGCAGGCTGTCTCCGCCGTCGGGCGCGTTCTGGGTGAGGGTGGCGAGCACGTTGGTCTGGGTTCCGGCACGGCCGTGGAGCAGGTTGGCGCGGAGGGCGAAGAGGCTCTCCTCGCGCAGGATGCCGTCCTGGTCGCGCAGCCCTGCCCAGCAGTCCTCCTGCATCACCCGGAAGGTCGGGAACCGGGCCTGGAACTCCTGCCACCGCGACGTGCGCGCGAGCCGCGCCAACCGGATCCCCCGCTCGACCTCCTTCGTCGACATGGTGCGCAGGGAGTTGGTCAGCCGCACGCTGAGCGAGAACTTGATCATCTCGGGGCTGGTGGCGCAGTAGAGCGAACGGCAGGACGTGGTCGGCAGCCACGACGCGCCAGCCTCACCGAGATCGACGATCCGGCCGTCGTCGCGCAGGCGTCGGCACCACGCCTGCCGCAGCAGGTGGTCGGCCTGCCAGGGGTGAAGCGGAAAGAGCCACCGCTCGTCACCGGCCGCCTGCGCCAACTGTGGGGCGTTCTCCGCGACAAAGCGGCGCAGGCGCTGCGGTAGCCGGATGCCCAGGCTCTCACCGGCGACCAGCTCGCGGTCCACCAGGAACCACCGGAGCGGGAAGTGGGCGGCGAAGTCGGGCAGGTAGCGGCGCGCCTCGCCGGGAGTGAACGGCTCGTGCGACCGGGGCGCGGGGTGGAAGGCGTGGCCGACGAGAAGGGCCTGCTCCGCCCGAGCGAACGAGAATTGCGCCTCCCGCAGGGTCGCCCAGTCGTGGTGCCGTGCCTCGATCGCCTGATGGGTGTGCGCGTGACTCTGTAGGACACGGTGCCGGAACGTCTCACCCGTCGCCTCCGGCGCTCCCTGCCGCCGCAGCACGGTGGCCACGATCAGGTCGACCATGGCGGCGAAGTCGACCGGCTCGCGGCCCCACTCGGTGACCCGCCATGCCGGGAAGCTGAACCGGTGATGCTGGGTCGGGGAGAAGTAGCTCACCGGAACCCGGATCTCCTGGTCGCCGTCGATCGCTATGACCACCTCCCCCACTCCCCCGGCCGGGGCGGACACGAATCTGGCGCAGTCCGGCATGCCCCGGAGCAGGGAGTTGAGGAAGGTGTGCGCGGCCACGTCAACGCTCAGCCGTCCAGACGTCGTCGTCCCCACCGAGCAGCTTCCTCCCGTTGTCGGATGCCGCGATCCGGCGGCATGTCGGCGCGGACCTGCCGGCGGCGGGCCGTTGCGGGTCCGGGCACGGCGATGGTCGACGTGACGGGCTGCCGTCCGGCGTCGGCCTCCTGCCCGGAGCGCCCGCCTCCCGCCACCGACGACGACGAATCCTGAGCATGCCGTCAGCCGAGCTGTCGTCAGCGACGTTAGCGATTCCGAAGCGGCCGACCGCAACACCGTCGGGAATCCAGTCGGCACCACGAATTGCAGCCAAATAACGCTGGGAATCGATCGTTCCGGTGGCGGTCCGCTGACGACTTCGCCGAACCGCGTCCGCTCGGAGCGACGCTGCGCCGGGTGGCGCGACCGCCGCCGTGGACGTGACCTCGGCATCCGTTGCGGCAGGGCGGAGCCATGCACCCGGAGTGGGCACCAACAGCCGTTGCGTCTGGCCGGTCACGGACCGTGACGATGGAACGGTGAAACCCACCACCATTCCTGCGGGGGCCTCCCCGCCGGCACCGCCTGCCGATCGACACGCCGCCGTGGTGGTCGCGTGACGGCCGCTCCCGGCTCCGCCGGCAGCTTCGAGGACCTCTGCCTGCGCGCCCACGAGGAGGCCCGGCGGCGACGCCGGCCGGTCATGGTGAGCTGGCACGAGGATCCGGCGCGGTGCGCCATCGACGTTCCGGCGCTGCTCGCCGCGGTCGCCGACGACCGGCGTCGGGCGTTCGTCTGGTCGTCGCGGTGGAGCGGCCTGACCATCCTGGGCGTGGGAACCGCACTGGACCTGCACGGGCACGGCGTCGACCGGTTCACCCAGGTCGGCCGGAGCTGGCGGCGACACCTGACGACCTCCATGAGCAACGCCCCGTCGCCGCACAGCCCCGAGCACCCCGCACGCCCGCTGCTGGTGGGGGGCTTCGCCTTCCAGGCCGACGCCGGGCATCCGCTCGGCGCTTTCCCGGACGGCCTGATGTGGGTTCCGGAGGCACAGCTCACCTGGACCTCGCCGCAGAGCCCGCTGCTGACCCTCAACGCCCAGGTCGCCGAGTCCGACGACCCGGTCGCGGTCGCCGAGCGGGCCCGCACGTCGGCGCGGGTGCTCGCCGGCCGGCCGCAGCCCGCGGCCGGCCCGGATCCCTTGGCGGAGCTGGTGCAGGAGCTGCCCTCCGCGCGGGAGTGGCGCGCGCTCGTGCTGGACGCCCGGAAGGCCATCGAGGCCGGCCCGCTCACCAAGGTCGTGCTGAGCCGGCAGTTGCTCCTGCGTACCCATGGGCCGCAGGTCGCCGGGCACGCGCTGCGTCATCTCCTGGCGAGCCAGGACACCGGCGCGGTCTTCGGCGTCCGGCTGGCCCAGCGGTGGTTCCTCGGGGCCACCCCCGAGTGCCTGGTCCGGCTCCGGGCCGGTGAGGTCCGCACGCACGGTCTCGCCGGATCGGCTCCCCGGCACGCCGACCCGGTCGACGACGAACGGTACGCCGACTGGCTGCGGACGGATCCGAAGATCCACCGGGAGCACGCCGTCGTCACCGCGCACGTGGAACGAAAGCTGCGCGACGTCTGCACCGACGTGCAGACCGGCGGCGGAAACCCGGTGTTGAAGCTCCCCCACGTCCAACACCGACAGACCGACATCCGGGCCGTCGTCCGCCAGCCACCGCAGGGCGGCCTGCTGGAACTGGCCCGGCTGCTGCACCCGACCCCGGCGGTCGGCGGTCACCCCGGCCACCTCGCCCTGGACTGGTTGGCCCGCCACGAGCCCTTCGACCGGGGCTGGTACGCCGGCCCGGTCGGCTGGATGGACTCCCGCAGCGAGGGCGAACTGGCCGTGGCGATCCGCTCGGCGGCGGTGTCCGGCCACCGGGCCGCCGTCTACGCCGGCTGCGGCATCGTCAGCGGCTCCGACCCGGACGAGGAGTACGCGGAGTCGAGCCTGAAGATGCGCACCATGCTCGCCGCCCTGGGCGTGCCCATCCGCACCGGCCACACCGGGACGACGGCGTGAATCCCGCCACCGCGCTCGCCCTCGTCCTGGCCGACGAGCTCGACCGCTGCGGCGTACGCGACCTGGTTCTGGCCCCGGGATCCCGCTCGGCGCCGCTGGCCCAGGCGTTCCGCGCCCTGTCGCGGGGACCCGATCAGCCGCCGCGTCTGCACGTCCACGTCGACGAGCGCGCGGCGGGGTTCATGGCGCTGGGCATCGCCCGGGTCACCGCCCGTCCGGTGGTCACGCTCTGCACCTCGGGGACGGCGGTGGCGAACCTGCACCCCGCAGTCCTGGAAGCCCACCACGCGCGTCTGCCGCTCATCGTGCTCACCGCCGACCGGCCACCGGAGCTGCGCGACACCGGGGCGAGCCAGACCACCGACCAGATCAAGATCTACGGCTCCGCCGTCCGCCTCTTCGCCGAGGTCGGCACGCCGGAGATCCGGGCGGACTCGAACGCCTACTGGCGGTCGCTGGCCTGCCAGGCCGTCGCGGCCGCCGCATCCGGACCCGTCCATCTCAACCTCGCGCTCCGGGAGCCCCTGACCTTCGACCCGCCGGAGAACTGGCCGCAGGTGTTTCCCGGCCGGCCCGGCCGGCTGCCCTGGGTCCACACCGGGGACAGACCGGCCGGGGCGTCGTCGCCGGTGGGACCGGACACGCCTGAGGTGGCGTTTCCCGGCGCGGCGCGCGGCGTGGTGGTGGTCGGCGACGGGCCAGCGGACAGCGCGGCGGCGGTGGCCCTCGCCGAGGGCATGGGATGGCCGTTGCTGGCAGAGCCGCAGAGCAACGCCCGGTACGGCTCCAGCGCGATCTCCTGCTACACCCACCTGATGGCGCATCCGGCGACCCGGTCCCTGCTCCAGCCCGAGGAGATCGTCTGCGTCGGCCGGCCCGGCCTGTCCCGTCAGCTCCTCGCGCTGCTGCGCTCAGGGGTTCCGCTGACCGTCGTGGACGCCCATCTGCCCTGGGCGGATCCGAGCCGGAGCGCCAGCAGACGCCTCCGTTGCGTCCCGCGCCCGGTCCGGCGTCGCCCCGATCCGGCGTGGCTCGGGCTCTGGACGGCTGCCGACCGGGTCGCCGGCGCGGCGCTCGACCGGGCACTCGACGCCTCGCCGCTGACCGAGCCGAGGCTGGCCCGTGACCTGCTGGCGGCCCTTCCCGACGACGCGGTCTGCGTGCTCGGTTCCAGCATGCCGATCCGCGACGTCGAGGCCACCATGCGGGCCCGGCGAGGCCCCCGCCTGGTCGCCAACCGAGGGCTCGCCGGCATCGACGGGACGGTCTCCACGGCGGTCGGCGCGGCGCTGGCCCATCGGGCGGCCGGTGGTGGCCGGGCCTTCGCGCTCCTGGGCGACCTGACCCTCCTGCACGACCTCACCGGGCTCGTCGGCGTCTCCCGCCGGGAGCATCCCGACCTGACCATCATCGTGGTCAACAACCGCGGCGGCGGCATCTTCTCGCTGGTCGACAGCACCCGCAACGCTGACGCCTTCGAGGAACTCTTCGGCACCCCGCACACCGTCGCCATCGAACACCTGGCCATCGCCACCGGCTGGCGGTACGCCCTGGCGTCCGGGGCCGCCGACCTACCCGGGCTGCTCCGCCTGCCGGGTCCGGCCATCATCGAGGTCCGGACCGAACGCGCCGCGAACGTCGGGCTGCGGCGCAGCCTCGACGCGGCTGTCGCCGACGCCCTCGACGACTGGATCGTCCGGGTGGGACACCGCCCGGCGTCGACGGATCCGCCGCCGGCGCTGCCATGAGGGCCCTCGCCCCCGTGTCAGGGCAGCTCCCCCCGCTGCAGACGCCGCCGGTCGGGCTTCCCGGAGGGCAGCAGCGGGATCGCGGCGACCAGTTCCAGTTCCCTGGGCGCCGCGTGCGCCGGCAGGGTCGCTCTGACCCAGGCGCGCAGGTCGTCAAGCTGCGGAACCGGGCCGGCGGGTACGACGACCGCGGTCACCCGCTCCCCCCACTCGGGGTCGGGCCGGCCGACCACCACCACCTCCCGCACGAGGGGATGGCAGGAGAGCCTGGCGGCCACCTCGGTCGCGTTGACCTTCTCCCCGCCGGTGTTGATCACATCGTCGGTCCGGCCGAGCACGCGCAGCCGTCCACTCTCGATCACGCCGAGGTCTTCGGTCACGAACCAGTCGCCATCACGTGCCGCGGCGGTGCGCGCCGGGTCGCCGTGGTAACGCTCGAAGAGCTGCGGACCGGCGAGCCGGATCCGCCCGTCCTGGCCGACGTCGGCGCGTACCCCGGTCAGGGGAACGCCGTCGTACACGCATCCGCCGGACGTCTCGCTCGACCCGTAGGTGGTGAACAGGCGGGCACCCGCCGTCCGCGCCGTCTCCAGCAGGTCTACCGGCGGCGGCGCGCCGCCGAGGAGCAGGGAACGGAACCGCGACAGGTCCACGCCGGCTTCGACGAGACGCCGCAGTTGGGTGGGGACCACGGCGAGGTGGGGGGCGTCCGTGGCGGCACGGGCGATGGCCGCGACGTCGAACCGGGGATGGACGATCAGCTCGGACCCGGCCAGCAGCGCCCGGACGATCACCTGGATGCCGGCGATGTGGCTGGTCGGCAGGGAGCAGAGCCAGGGGTCGCCCGCAGCGGCCTCGATCCTCGCCAGGGTGGCCGCGGCCGAGAAGCGCAGGGCACGCGCGGACAGCTCAACGATCTTGGGCCGGCCGGTGGAGCCGGCGGTGGCGACGAGCACGGCGGTGTCCGCCGCGACCGGAACACCACCGACAGGTACGGCGGGATCGCGCGGCACGAACCGGTGGGTGCCACCAGCCGTCTCCACGGTCGCCGGCGCCACCGCGTGCAGCAGCCGCCACAGGGCGGGCTCGGGCAGGTCGGGCGAGAGTGGAAAGAGCGCCGGACCGCTGCCGTCCAAGGCTGCGGACAACGATTGTCGAATGCGCGGCCCGGGGCGGAGCACCACTGCGTGCACGGGACGGTCCATCCGCTCAACCTATCGACGAACACAAAAGGAGGTAACTGTCGCGGGCGGCGGATTCACCTTTCGGAAAAGGAGACTCATCGCTGACCGGCGCGGCGGCCACGGCCCGGCCGAGCGCCCTCTCACGCGCAGAAAAACCACCGATTGCGTCAACCGAAGAACCCCTTGGAATGGAGGCCGACCATGTTCTCCGAGCTTTTCGACCCTGCCGTCTGGCGTGAGGTCGAGGGTTTCGACTTCACCGACATCACCTATCACCGGGCCCGGGAACAGGGCACGGTACGGATCGCCTTCAACCGGCCCGAGGTCCTCAACGCGTTCCGTCCACACACGGTCGACGAGCTCTACCGGGCGCTGGACCATGCCCGCCTCTGCACGGACGTGGGCTGCATCCTGCTGACCGGCAACGGCCCCTCACCGAAGGACGGCACGTGGGCCTTCTGCTCCGGCGGAGACCAGCGGGTCCGTGGCCGGGACGGCTACCGGTACTCCCAGTCGCAGACCTCCGCCGGCATCGACCCGAGCCGGGTCGGGCGGCTGCACATCCTGGAGGTGCAGCGGTTGATCCGTTTCATGGGCAAGATCGTCATCGCGGTGGTGCCGGGCTGGGCCGCCGGTGGCGGGCACAGCCTGCACGTGGTCGCCGATCTCACGATCGCCTCGCGGGAGCATGCCCGGTTCAAACAGACCGACGCGGACGTGGCCAGCTTCGACGGCGGGTTCGGTTCGGCGTACCTGGCCCGCCAGGTCGGGCAGAAGTTCGCCCGGGAGATCTTCTTCCTGGGTGACACCCACTCCGCCGAGGACGCCCACCGGATGGGCATGGTGAACGCCGTCGTGCCCCATGCCGACCTGGAGCGGGTGGCGGTGGAGTGGGCGGGGCGGGTCAACGGCAAGTCGCCGACGGCCCAACGGATGCTCAAGTTCGCATTCAACCTGGTCGACGATGGGCTGGTCGGGCAGCAGGTGTTCGCCGGAGAGGCGACCCGGCTGGCCTACGGCACCGCCGAGGCCGCCGAGGGGCGCGACCAGTTCCTGGACAAGCGCGACCCGGACTGGTCGCCGTACCCCTGGCACGGCTGAGCCGTGCGGGCGTTCTCGATTCCGATGCGGACCCGGTTCCGGGGCCTGTCCCGGCGTGACGGCGCGTTGGTCCAGGGGCCGGCCGGCTGGGGGGAGTTCTCGCCGTTCGCCGAGTACGGCCCCGCCGAGGCGGCCCGGTGGCTGGCCGCCGCGCGGGAGGCCGCCTTCGAGTCCTGGCCGCCGCCGCTGCGCAAGTGGATCCCGGTGAACGTCACGGTGGCGGCGCTGGAACCCGACCGGGCGCGGCAGGTCGTGCTGGCGAGCGGTGGCTGCCGGACGGCGAAGGTCAAGGTCGCCGAGCGTGGCCAGACCGACGCCGAGGACGTGGCGCGGGTGGAGGCGGTTCGGGACGCGCTCGGGCCTTCGGGGCGGGTGCGCATCGACGCCAACGGCGGCTGGGACGTCGACCGCGCCGTCCGGATGATCCGCCTGCTGGACCGGTTCGACCTGGAGTACGTCGAGCAGCCCTGCGCCTCGGTGGAGGAGTTGGCCCGGGTGCGACGCCGGGTGTCGGTGCCGGTGGCGGCGGACGAGTCGATCCGCCGGGCGGCGGACCCGCTCCGGATCCGCGACGCCCGCGCTGCGGACATCGCGGTGCTCAAGGTGCAGCCGCTCGGGGGCGTGGCGGGCGCGTTGCGGGTCGCGCAGGCGATCGGGCTGCCGGTGGTCGTGTCGAGCGCGGTGGAGACGTCGATAGGGCTCGCCGCGGGACTGGCCCTGGCGGCGGCGCTGCCGGAGCTGCCCCATGCCTGCGGGCTGGCGACGTTGTCGCTTCTCGACGGTGACGTGGTCGCCGATCCGCTGGTGGTCGTGGACGGGCGGATCGAGGTGCGCCGCCCGGTGGTCGACGAGCGGGCGCTGGCCCGGTTCGAGACGGACCCGGGCCCGTGGCGGCGGCGGGCCGAGGCCGCGGCGCGGGCCGGGCAACCGCCCGGCGGCGACCGCTGAGCCGCTGCCGGTGGTGACCGCTCCCCCGCCCCGGGCGTCGGTCCCGGGGCGGGTCCGCAGGTCGCCCCGCCGCCCCTATCCGAACGACGCCAGGAGCGCCAGGGCCAGGTCGACGGACTGCGACCGGTTCAGCCGGGGGTCGCACAGCGTGGTGTACCGCTGGTGCAGGTGCTCTGTCCGCACCTCGTCGCTGCCGCCGAGACACTCGGTGACGTCCTCGCCGGTGAGTTCGAGGTGCAACCCGCCCGGCCAGGTCCCGAGTGACCGGTGCACCTCGAAGAACCCGTGCACCTCGGCGATGATGTCGGCGAGGCGGCGGGTCTTGCGGCCACCGTCGGCGCGCACGGTGTTCCCGTGCATCGGGTCGCAGACCCAACCCACCCCGACACCGGCCGTGGCGAACGCGTCCACCAGTGGTGGCAGCAGCCGGCGCACGTGGGCGGCACCCATCCGGACGATGAACGTCAACCGCCCGGGCACCCGGTCCGGGTCCACCAGCCTGGCCAGGGCGAGCAGTTCCTCGGCGGTGGCGTCGGGGCCGACCTTCACCCCGATCGGATTGTCCACGTGCCGGGCGAACTCGACGTGGGCGCCGTCCAGCTCCCGGGTCCGGTGGCCGATCCAGATCATGGACGCCGAGCTGGCGTACCGACGACCGGCGGCCGGCCCCGGGCGCAGCAGCGCGGTCTCGTAGTCGAGCAGGAGAGCCTCGTGGCTGCTGAACACCTCCCCGGTGCCTGCTTCCTCGGCGAACTGTCGCATGTGCGCCAGCGTCACCGCGGACGCCTCGTACGCGCGTAGCAGCCGACTGGCGTCCGGAGCCCGGGTGGCGGGGTGGAACTCGACGCCGTTGACCGCGTCGCCCCGGTAGGCCGGCAGGCTCAGCTCCCCGCGCTGTTCCCGTGTCTCCGTGCGGGGCTTGGCGTACTGGCCGGCCATCCGCCCCACCGTCACCACCTCGACGCCCAGCGCCGCGCGCAGGATCGCAGCCATCTGGGCCATCGTGCTCAGTTTCGCTCGTACGGCTGCCGGCCCGACCTGGGAGAGGTCCTCCGCGCAGTCCCCGGCCTGCAACAGGAACGCCTCCCCCTGGGCGACCCTCGCCAGCCGGCTGCGGAGTCGTTCGCACTCCTGCGGCTCCACCAGCGGGGTGCGGGTGCCCAACTCCTGGACCACCGCACGCAGGACACCCTGGTCGGACCAGCTGGGCTGTTGGGTGGCCCGCAGCCGCCGCCACGGATACGAGGCGCATGCTCCGGCGGCTGGCGCGGGGTGGGCGGTGCGGACGTCGACCTCCGGGCTGGCGGTGTCGGCGTCGACCCCCCACCCTTCGGCGACGATGTCGTCGGCGGTATCTGAACTGGTTCTCATTCCTGGTGCCATTCTCTCGGTGTCCAGCGTGGAGTGCGGTGCCCTCGGCGGGCAGCGATGGCGAGCTTCTCGAAGTGCGGCTTCGTCGGCCTTCACGACGACGGCCGGCAGGACCTCTGCGTCCGGCACCGGATGCCCGGGCCCGAGACCATCGGGGCGGACGCGACGGCCCCGCGTTCCTCGACCGGAGCGACGCCCGGCGTCGGGCCGCGAGCCCCGTCGATCACGGAAGACGTGGCGTGGACGTGCCGTCAGACGGTGACGAGAACGGCCATCCGTCGAAGACGACGGCACGCGCCGGAGCGGCCTCCACTCCGGCGATCTTGACCGGCAGGGCCATCAACTGCACGACCGACCCGCTGACCTGGTCGAGGTTCTGAATGTTCTCCAGGATGGGGATTCCGGCGGCGAGCAGACGCCTGTGCACCTGACCACTACGGTCGTCGGGGCGCTCGGTGATGCAGTCCAGCCCGACCAGAACGGCATCGTTGTCGACCATCCAGTCGGCGGAGGACGGGGTGAGGTACGGCGGGCTGTCCCAGTAGTCGTCACGGCCGAGGTGACGGTTCGGATGATCGGTACGGATCAGCAGACGGTCACCGCGCTGCCAGATGTCACGCAGCACCCGCTCCAGGTCGTCGCCGCTGACCGGTTCGAGGTCCCCGAGACGGGAGAGGTCGGCGATGCAGGCCCGGCCGACGAAGGTGTCCAGCGGAACCTCGTCGATCTTCTCCCGGTCCTCGAAGAAGTGGAAGCCCGACTCCACGTGGGTGCCGTTGTGGGGGAACAGCCGCAGATCCGAGAAGGTCCGGCCGCCACCGGTCGGATCCGTCCATGGAGTCATGGCCCGACAGATCTCGAAGCGTGGATACCAGGGTGCGTCGTAGGAGGGCATTCCCTCGTGCCAACCCTGGCTGATGTCGATCATCCTCACGACTTCGATCCCCATCCGCGCGATCGTTGCTCTCCGGGATCCGGCGGTGATCGACTAGCGTCACCGGCCCACGGGCCGGCAGGGGAGGGCGTCGACGAGACCTATCCGACGCGGCCTGACTGCCGTGGACCGACCCATCCTCGGCCAGCCTGCTCCGCCGCTGCCCCTTTCCGTGGGCGGTGCCGTCGCGGCGAGATTTGGATCCAAAAACTCCCGTAACCAGGGGAGGGCGGGCCGGGTGACGCTCGGCGTCGGCATGGACGGGCCCCTGAGCCTGCACTGTCCATGATCGGACAAACCCTGCACGGTCCGATCGGATCGGGCGGACAGTACGGTAGCCACAAATAGGCGCCGATGCCTCATATGAGAACTACTTGCCTTTGTCGGTCGTTCTCCCTTTCCGCGCCTCAGGACGCACGGGCCGCGTGTGATCGGTCCGCCTTCGTGCAAGGAGCATGCTTCATGTCTGAAGCTCGTACATCGCGATTCCGATCCGCACGGCCGTCCACGGTGGAGGCCAGCGTGGCCCACCCCTCCGTCGGCGAATGGTGGCGGGGCCACCAGGGGCGGTGGTGGCGTCACGATCGACGACGACGCCTGCGGCAGACCGGGCGGGGTGCCATCGCGCTGATGGTCGCCGCGCTCATGACGCTGGCCGGGGTGGTGGTCGCAGCGACGCCGGCCGCAGCCGCCATCGCCGGCAGCCAGGTCTTCACCTGGGGATCCAACGACCAGGGCCAGTTGGGCCGGACGACCCCCGCCCTCGGCAGCGCGACGCCCGGTGCGGTGTCGTTGCCGTTGCCGGCGGGAACGCTGCTCACCGACCTGGCGGTCGGGGTGGGCCACGTCCTCGCCGCCACCTCGACCGGAACGGTCTACGCCTGGGGCTACAACAACCTTGGACAGGTGGGCAACGGCACCACCACCGAACAGCGCAGCCCGGTGCCGGTGAGCATGCCGGCCGGCGTCACGGTGCGGGCCGTCGCCGCGGGCCCGCAGTTGAGCCTGGCGTTGACCTCCACCGGGGACGTCTACTCCTGGGGAGATCCCAGCACCCTGGGCCGCTCGGACACGAGCACGAACACGACCCCCGGGCGGGTGGAGCTGCCGCCGGGCACCGTCGCCACCGCCATCAGCGCCGGCACGACGCACGCCGCAGTCGTCACCTCCACCGGGCAGGTCTACGCCTGGGGCGACAACGCGGACGGCGAATTGGGCACCGGCGGCACCGACGACTCGGACCTGCCGACGCTGATGACACTGCCCCCCGGTGTCCAGGCGGCCAAGGTCGCCGCCGGCCTGTTCTACACCCTTGTCCTCACCACGTCCGGACAGGTGTACGGCACCGGAACCAACGAGGTCGGCCAGCTCGGCGACGGCACCACGACCGACCGCACCACGCCCGTGCCGGCGCTGGCACCCGCCGGGACCGTCTTCACCGCCATCGCCGCCAAGCTGGACTCCAGTCTCGGCCTGACCAGCGAGGGACAGGTGTGGGGCTGGGGAAACTACAACCAGGCCAGCACCGGCAGCGCATCCTCCACCAGGCCGGTGCGGGTGGCGGCCCTGCCGAAGGGGGTCGTCTTCACCGGCATGTCCGCCGGCCTCAGCCACAATCTCGCGGTGGCCGCGAACCAGCAGGTGTACGCCTGGGGCACCAACAATCGGGGGCAACTGGGTGACGGTACGACCACCGACCGGGCCAGCGCGGTGCGGGTGCCGTTGCCGGAGGGTGCCGAAGCCACCGTCGTCGCCGCTGGGGCGTACTTCAGCGCCGTGATGGTGCGGACCACGTTGGATTTGGCGTTCGGGGCGAATGGTAGTGGTCAGTTGGGTAACTACAGTCACGACAACAGTTTCGTGCCGGTGTCGGTGGCGTTGCCGGGGAACATGGACATGATCGACATGGAGGGTGGTTACCTGCACAGCGTGGCGGTGACCAACGTGGGAGAGGTGTGGGCGTGGGGTGACAACGCCTACGGGCAACTGGGCGACGGCACGCAGACCTCGCGTAGCGCTCCGGTGCAGTCGTTGATGCCTGCGGGTACCAATGCCGTGAAGGTCACCGCGGGCCAGCGGCACACTCTGGCGTTGACCGACGCCGGGAAGGTCTTCGCGTGGGGTGGCAACAATGTCGGCCAGTTGGGTATCGGTTCGACCACACCCGCCACCGTCCTCACGCCGACCCTGGTCACGTTCCCCGGCTCGTTGACGGGCACGGTCACCCAGATCGCCTCGCACAACTTCCACAGCGCGGCGCTCACCTCCACCGGCGAGGTGTACACGTGGGGTGACAACACCTACGGGCAGATCGGCAACGGCACCACCACCCGACAGACCAGCCCGGTGAAGATCAGCCTGCCCGGCGGGGCGACGGCGACGAGCATCGCCGTGGGCGCGTTCCACACCCTGGTCGTGACCTCCACCGGCGCCGCCTACGCCTGGGGCTACAACAACTATGGCCAGCTCGGCAACGGCACCAACACCAACTCGTCGGTGCCGGTCGCGGTGAGTCTGCCGTCGGGCACCCTCCTGCGGGACATCGACGCCGGCCTGTCACACAGCCTGGCCATCACCACCGCCGGGCGGGCGCTGGCCTGGGGCGCGAACTCCGTCGGCCAACTCGGTAACGGCACCACCAACGCCGCCGGACTCAACGTCCCCGTGTCGGTCCATCTGCCCGCGGGTGTGGAGCTGGTCGGCATCGCCGGCGGCCAGTCGCACAGCCTCGCGGTCACCACGGGCGGGCAGGTCCTCGCCTGGGGTTTGAACAACTACGGCCAACTCGGCGAGAACAACTCCGTTCCCGCCCGTACCACCCCCACCTACGTCGACCAGACACCCGGCACCGTCGCCGACGATGTCGCCGCGGGACAGTTCCACAGCCTCGTCCGATAACACCACCCCGGGGCCGGCGGCAGACTCACGTCCACCGCCGGCCCCGGGCTGTGCACCACGTGGGGTCAGGCGCTGCGAACGTCGCCGCCGCTGGTCAGGCCGGCTGCCAAGCTGCCGGTTTCCCCCCGGCATCGTCCCGGAGCGGATCGCCGTGACGAACGCGGCAAGGCTGAGGGGTACCGGGACGCGCATCACGGTGAGGTGGTGTCGACGGCTTCCCGGTGCGGGTTCAGCGGTGTGGTGTGGCTGCGTTCGAGGTAGAGCCGGTAGTCGAACAGTCCGGGCCGGGGGCATGGCTTGCCTCGGGCCGGGCGGCAGGTGTTGAAGGTTTCCTGGAAGGCGAGGAGTTCCCCGCTCGTGGGGTGGATGATCAGGCGCTTGGTGGACCCGTCGTGGTTGAGGCTCACGGCGGTCCCGGTGCGGCCGGCGATGTCGGTGGCGGTGGTGGTGGTGGTGATGCCGGGTAGGTCGGCGAGGATGAGCAGGATGGTTTGGCGTTGGTGGTGGCCGAGGTAGTGCTCGTTGTTGAGGCTGACCACGGCGGTGATGGTCGAGCCGGGGCCGTTCTCGGGTGGGGATATGGTGCCGAGGTGCTGTTGGAGGCCGGCACGGTCCCCGGGAACCGGCTCGGAGCCGGGGCGCACGAGGCCGCCGTGTCCGTACGTTCTGTCGGAGACCACGGGTGCCGCCGCGAGGGCGTCGCGGTCGGTGCCGTCCGGTAGCCGGGTGAGGTCGCCCCGGTCGGGTAGCTGGCGCTCGATGACCCGACCGGACCCGTCGGGCTGGCTCCAGCGGCGGATGTCCCGTCGGCTGACAACCGTCGTCGCTCGGGACCACGACTGAAGGTGCAGGTAGGTGTGCGGGCTGTGCTCGGCGTCGGCTGCGACCGGTGTGATCGCGTCGGCCAAGAGACGCAGCCGATCCCGCGATGTGCGTGGTTCGGTCGTCGGCCCTGGCGGGGCGGGGGGCCGTGCGGCGATGTCGGTGGGCGGCGTGGGAGGTCGGACGGCGGCGCAGGCGGTGGGCATGGTGATGGTGAGGATGAGAGCGATGATCAGGGCGTGGGTGGTCCGCTGCCATCCGGCGGGGGGTTGGGCTCCGGTCATGGTTTATGCCTTTTGTTGGATCGTGCAGGCTGCGGTGCTGTCACTGGCTCGACGTGGAAGCGGGATGCCCTCGCTGACGTCCGGGGTGTCGGGGGATGCGGGTCAGTCGTTCGGCCACCGACCCCTGGTCTCGCTGTTGCGCCGGGGGTGGGTAGGAGGCGATGCCGTGGGTGAAGTCCTGCTGGCGCTGGGGTAGGTCGGTGGGGGTGTTGGGGGAACGGGGTGAGCGGAGGGCGTCGCTGCGGACGAGCACCCTGCGGGAGGTGGAAGCCTCGTCCCCGGGGCTGCGGACCGACACCTCGACCCATTCCAGTTTGTCGAGATCCTCGGGGATCTCGTCGACGACGACGGTCAGGCCGTCGGTGCCGCCGAGATGGTCGGCCGGCGCGATCCAGATGGTGCTGCCGGGTCTGACTACGGCACTGGTGCTCACGGTTCTCTCGCTTCCTCTGCGGAGGTCGTAGGAATCCGGCGACGGTGGCCGCATCGTTGGTGGCGGCCACCGTCGTGGGTGGTCAGGTGTCCGATTGGCCGGCGGTGTGGGGTGTGGTCCGACGGGCGCTGGATGGGTGGCCGTTGTGGGTGAGCGGCCAGAGCCGGGGTCCGTTCGGGAGGTGTAGGGGCAGGCCGGGGCGGTAGCCGTGGCTGCGGAGGAAGTCTCGGGCGGCTTCGGTCGTTACGACGGTGTCGACCGGGTTGGTGAGTTGGTCGATGCGGCGGTGGTGGTGGGCGAGCAGGTCGCTGCCGATGCCCTGGCCTCGGCTGTGGGGGGTGACATAGAGCCAGGACAGCCAGTGGTGGGGTGCGTCGGATCGGTATCGGTCGATCACGTGGTGGAGTTGTCGGAATCTGGGCAGGGCGTGGCCGGTGAACGTGTTCATGTGGCGTTCGGCGAGCAGTGCGGCGTTGGAGGCGGGGTGGTGCCGCCACACTGCGGCTGCGGTCAGGTCGAGCGTGACGTCGACGTGGCCCCACTCGACGGCGTGGTCGACCTCCATGGCCAGCCGGCCGTGGAACACGGCTTGCCGTTCGCTGGGGTCGGGGACCAGCCAGGTGGCGACGGGGTCGTCGGTGATGGCTTCGGCGAGTAGGGCGGCGATGGCGGCGACGTCGCCGGGCAGCGCGGGTCGGACAGCGATCGTCGGGTTCACCGGGTGCGCCGTTGGGGCTGTGGGTTGGGTGGGAAGGGTGCCCGGCCGGTGGGGGTGTGTTGGCCGCGCCACATGCGCCAGATCGGTAGGCCGTCGGTGGGCAGGATCAGCGGTGGGCCGGCGGTGTAGCCGAGTCGGTGGTAGAGCTGCCGGTTGCGGGTGTTGGTGGCTTCCAGGTACGCCGGTAGGCCCACCTGGTCGAGGTGCCGGTGGTGCTCGTGGAGCAGGGCCGCGCCGATGCCCTGGTTCTGGTGTTCCGGGTCGACGGCGAGGTACGCGAGGTGGTGGTGTGGTTCGTCGGGGTGGAAGGCGTCGAACATGGCTTCCATGAGGGTGAACTTCGGTGCGTAGGGGCCGGTGGCGTGTTCCAGGGCTTCCTGGCGTTCCCGGGTGTGGCCCTGGGGCGGTGGGTCGAGTCGGGGGTACCAGATCGCGACGGCGGACAGGTCGGTGGTGGTGTCGATGTGGCCGTGCGTGAGGCCGTGGTGGAAGGCGTTTCTGAAGTAGCGGTAGAGGACCACGCGGCGGTCGGTGGGGTCGGGGATCAGCCATTCGGCGACGGGTCCGTCGTGGAAGGCCTCGGCGAGGACGGCGATCAGCGGTCCGGCGTCTGAGCTGGTCGCGCGGCGCACGGCGACGGTGACGCTATCGGTGTTGGTAGTGGTGTTGGTCATGGTTGCTCCGGTGGGGGTCAGGCCGGTTGGTGGGCGGTGTCGGGGGTGCGTGCGGGCAGGGTGTGGCTGTCCGCGCCCAAGCCGATGGCGGCGTAGACGGGCGGGTTGGTGGTGCGCAGGGTCAGTGCCCAGACGATGCCGAGGAGCGCGGCGGCGGCGTAGGCCGCAGGGAAGATCCAGCGCAGCGGGGAGTGTGGGTCGACGCCGAGGAGGGTGTCGAACTCGCGGATGGTCACGGTGAGGATCGCGGCGAGCGTCAGCGTGGCGGTCAGCGGCGCGACGGTGGTCCATCCCGAGGAACGAACCACTTGGCACGGGTCAACGCCCTCACCTTGGGTGCGCAACTCCAAACTGCACCCACCCCCGTGCAGGGAATGGCCCCGACCGTAGCCGGAGGCCATTCCCTCGGGTGGAGGAAGGTCAAAGGTCGAGCGGCACGCGGTGCGGAGCCCTCACAGCATGGCGTGGCTAGTTTCCTGCTGGGCGGCGCGCAGCAGCGCCCCCGACAGCTCCTCCACATCCAGCCCGGTGAGGTAGTCGATCATCAGTGACCGCACGTTCTCGACCGTCCCTGGCATCTCCTCGGGGCCAAGCTCGCGTGGCGGGATGACGGCGCGGAAGCGGGGGTCTCTGATCGCGCTGCCGATCAGCCGTTCGGCGATCCACAGCGGCACCCGCTCCTTCAGTACGAAGGTCAGGTGCACGCTGGTCTTCGTTGCGTCGAGCGAGTGCGGGTTGTGAACCCATCCTCGCGGAAGCACGAGGACGTCCCCGGCCGCCAGCTTGACGGTCTGGTCAGGGCCGGCTTGTCGCCACTGCTCGACCCACTCGTCCCGCCAGAGGTTCGTTGACATGGAGTGGTCGCGGTACGGCGCGTCGACCTTGGGGGCGAATAGCTCCCAGGTCTTCGCCCCGTCCAACTGGACCACGATCCCGAGGTATTGGTCCCAGTGGTAGTCGAGGCCCTGGGCGCTGGGCGGGGTGATGAAGGCCGTGACGTATCCCGAGTAGCCGGTCTCTGCCTGGATGCTGGCGCAGATGGCACTCAGGGGTGGGAACCACCGATTCAGCTCGCGGAGCTGGATGGTGCAGCCCTGGTCGAGCAGGAGTTGCACCGAAGCCGGCGCTACCCGATCGTCGGCGGTGAAGCGGGCCGGGTGCAGCCCTTCGCCGTGGTGGAAGACGTTCACATAGTTACTCGGCGCGCAGCCGGCGTCGAGGAAGCCTCGGATTGTCCGGGCGTTGATGGCCCGCCCGATCGGGCTGGCGTTCGGAAGGCGCACCTTGCGGGGGCTCTCGGGCCACTCGCCGAGAACGGCGGCGGCGAGTTCAGGCCCCAGGATCATGCCTAGAGACATGGGATCTCCCGGTATCGAAGGTCAGTTCGGGGGGAGGGGGCATGGCGTCCGCGTGTGGTGACGGTGCGGGCAGCAGATCACCGAGTAGCACACGACCCTGTTGGCACCTAGACTCGCGGTCATGTGCCACATCGCGTCGGCCCCGCCCTCCAGCCCTTCGCGCGTCCATCTGAGGCGATCAGCCAACTCTATGTAGCTGAGCGCGGCGTCGGGCGGGTGCTGGGCGTAGGTCTCAGCCAGCCAGGCCAGCGCGTCCTGCACGTTCACCCACGTCCGCTCGCGGGCTGTCTGGTCGCGGCGCAGGAGGTAGTGGCCAGTCTCAAGGGGTGGCGAGGTTGCCCGGATGAATGCAGCCGTCGCGACGTCACCGGGCTGCGGGCCGGGTCTCCGCTCGTGGTCGTGCTCACGCCCAAAGAGCTGGTGCTGACCTATCCACGGACCGTAACCGTGCCAGTGGTGCCTCACCGACGCCATTATTCCCTCCGAGGGCAGGCTGGCCGTGCACTCCGCACGGCCAGCCCTTGATGGTTCAGACGATCTCGCCGGCCTGGTACGCCGCGAAGAAGTTGTCCAGCTCCTTGCGGTCGAAGCGCAGGGTCGGCGAGTTGGCACCGAGCTTCGAGTCGCCGATGATGACGGCGTCGGGGTTGCCCGGCAGGATGGCGGCGGCGACGCAGCTCTCCATCGTGTTCGTGATGCCACCGCCGCAGAGCTTGCGGAGGTTCACGCCGGAGGCATCGACCGCGTACAGATCCTTCTTGATCATGGGACAGTCTCCCTTCAGGTGCACTGCTGTGCGGGGATTCGGTCCCCGCGCCGGTGGTTCCTTGTGCGCCCGTCAGTCGATGCTTGGCCAGGGCGACGACCAGCGGGAATCTAGGAGCTGCCGCCCCTTCCGCTCACCGGCGACCCCCGTTGCCACGCAACTCCCCGACCACGGTCATCAGGGGTCGCTCGGCAGGCTTCTCGACCTTCGGGAGTAGCACGGTGTGCTGGAGAGCCCAGAGCGGGGAGGCTGACCCGACAGCCCGGTAGCGCCGGGTCCGCCTGATCCGCCACCACCTGATCGGGTTCAGCATCTCAACCTCCTCGGCAACTGGAGAGGGGTCGCCCTCGCCCTCCCGGAGCAAGGGCGACCCCTCCGCGTAGCCCGCCCCGACACCGTCGTATGCCTGGGTGAGCCCGCCTGAAACAAACCTTGCCCAATGCGACGGGATCAGTACACGACGTTCATCTATGCTGCCGGATGGAAAGGACGTCCATGCTGGAGGCGGGATGAACCACGCACTTCAAGAGGCCATGGCCCAAGCTGGTGAGACGGCCGAGAGTCTTGCAGCTCAGACGGGGGTTGATCCGAAAACCGCAGCGCGGTGGATCTCTCCGGGACGTGTGCCGCAACCGCGTCGCCGCGTCGCGCTGGCATCTATCCTTGGCCGGGACGTCGGGGACCTATGGCCCGATGTCCTGAGGCGACGCGAGCCGGCCTGGTTCCGACGATGGGCCGATGTTCTACAGGGGGCCGCCGCCCTGCGGTGGTTCGAGCTGGCCTGGGTGCCTGGCCTACTCCAGACCGAGGCGTACGCGCGGGCAACGCTGGCACTGGCGACGCTCGACCCCGCCGAGGTTGACGAGCTGGTGACGGCGCGCGTGCAGCGACAGTCGATCCTCCACCGGGCACAGCCGCCGCTCGTCGTCGCTGTGATCGATGAGGCCGCCCTACGCCGCCGCGCCGGCCGCGACGGATCGATCATGCGCGAGCAGTGCGAACACCTCGCCGCGTGCGCCGAGTTGCCGGCCGTGCAGGTGCATATCGTGCCGGCCGACACCCCGATCTACGTGGGCATGGGCGGCCCGTTCATCCTGGCCGAAATGCCGGACGGTACGCGGGTAGCACATCAGGACGGCCCTGCGCGAGCACACATCACCGAGGACGCGACAGAAATTGCTAGCCTTGAGCGCAGATGGTCTCGCATTGTTGGAGAGGCCCTACCTCGGGCGCAGTCTCTCGACCTGATCAGGAAAGCGGTAGCGGCATGGACATGACCGGCGCGCAGTGGCGCAAGAGCACGAGAAGCGGGGACAACGGAGGCGCGTGCGTCGAGGTCGCCGACAACCTGCCCGGCGTCGTCCTCGTTCGAGACACGAAGGACCGCGAGGGCGGCACCCTGACCTTCGGCCCGGCGCAGTGGCAGGGCTTCGTCGACCTGGCGAAGGCCATCGGCCCGGTCGGCTGACCGGAAACGCAAAAAGGCCCGGCTCCCTGTCTCCAGGGGGCCGGGCCTTCTTGTCGCTGTCTCTACCGTACGGGGTCGCCGGGGTTGATCCGGCCGGAGTGCTCCAGGGCAACCCGCAACAGGCTCTCGGTGGCGTCGGTGATCTCCTGTAGCGCCTCGGCGAGGTCGCCGGGGTTGCGCAGCGTCTCGCGCACCGAGGCCATCGACGCGGCGACCATCTCCGCTCGGTCGTCATCACCCTCCCGGCGCAACTGCGCCGCGAGGTCCATCACCAGCTCGTCGAGCCGCGTGAAGTTCAGATCCGGGTCCATGCCGGGTCCGCATGGTCCCGCCGCGCGCCGTTCCGGGAGAGCCCGAGCGAGCTCTCCACCGAGACGTGCAGCCTCCGTTGACGTGTGCGAGATCGGGAGTGCGCGCGAACCGGAAGGCCAGGCCGCTGCGGACCAGCTGATCTAGGAATAAGCAGTACGGCCGCAATGCCTGATGGTTGCCGTACTGCTTTGCCTACGCTGGGGGCGTGGGAGGGGCCCTGGGGCGGGCGTACCCAGGTTGCCGACGAGGTCGGGGCTGGAAAGGTCGAGTGCCTGCGGCGCTGTCCGCCGTCGGCTCTCCGTCGGCATCCCGTCGATCCACACCTGCGCCAGGTCGTCCGACGTGGCCAGCGCGAACACCCGCGCAAGGGCGTCCTCAGGTCCGTTCGCGTGGCGTATGCCGATCTCCAGGGTCGTTCCCGGACGGGGCCGTACCCATATCGCGTCGAACCGTTTGCCGACGCTCAGGTCCCCGAGCTGGTCACGCAGGCCGAGCGCCTGCGCCCCCGCTGCGGTCGCCAGGTGCAACAGGTGCGCCGCGGTGAGCGGCACGCCCTCCTCGCCGCGCAGGCGTTGCAGGAGGTACGCCTGCAACGCCTCCTTGAAGAGTGAGAATCCGGTGCCCGCACCGACGTCGCAGCCCAGCGCCACGTGCACGCCGTGGGCGAGGTGACGGTCGAGCGGGAACATGCCGCTGCCCAGCGCCGCGTTGCTCGTCGGGCAGTGCGCCACGCTGGCCTGGGCCTCGGCCAGCCGGTGGAGCTCGTCGTCGGTCGGATGCACGTTGTGGGCGAAGACGCTGCGGCGGCCGACCAGTCCGTGCTGGTCGTAGCAGTCGAGGTCGTTGTCCGCGCCGGACAGTCGTCGGACCGCGGCGATCTCGTCGAGGTTCTCGTTGAGGTGCGACGTGAACCAGCTGCCCGCCACGTCCCGGTGCAGTTCCCCGCACGACGCGAGCAGGTCGTCGCTGCACGACAGCGCGAACCGGGGGATCACCGCGTACCGACTGCGTCCGACGCCGTGCCAGCGCCGGGCCAGCGCGCGGCCCTCGCCGTAGCTGCGCGGACCGGACGTGTGCAGCTCCGGACGCAGCATCCGGTCACCGACGACGAGGCCGCTGGTGATCCGCAGGCCGCACCCGGCGGCAGCCTGGAACAGCGTGTCCACCGCCGGCGCGAAGTGCGAGCCGAAAACCAGGGCTGTGGTCGTGCCCGCCCCGACCAACGCGGAGACCAACTCGGTGGCCACCGCGCGGGCGTAGTCGGCGTCCACGGTCCGTGCCTCCACCCTGCAGCACCTGTGCGGCGGTCGCCACGGTGGCCGCCGACCAGGAGCGACCCTCCAGTGCCGCCTCGGTGGCCTGGGCCCGGACGGGCATGGCGGCCACCCACCCAGGCCGATACGCGCCCAGACGACCGTCTCGCCGACGAGATCGAGGGCGAAGCCGACGGCGACGCTGGCAATGTCGTCGAACCGCCGTTTCGTCACCTTGTGGAAGGCGACGAGCCCGGCGAGCGGCAGTGGGATCCGCACTGCCCGGATCAGTTCGTCGGGGTGCCGGACGCTGCGCCGATATCCGGTGAAGTAGTCCGCCAAGGGCACCAGACGTTCGGCGTCGGCGCTGGTCAGGACGACGTCGGCGGCAAGCGCGAGCAACACCGGTGGGGTGTCCCCCACCGGCGATCCGGTTCCCAGGTTGCCGCCGATGGTGGCGCTGTTGCGAATGAGTCGGGAGCCGAACAGCGGGAACATCCGCCCGAGCAGCGGCACCCGGCCCGCGAGGCCGCGCTCGATCTCGCTGAGGGTGAGCCCGGCACCGATCTCGATGCACTCGGGCCCGATCGTCAGCTCCCGCAGCCCGGCGAGCCGGTCGATCGCGATGACCGACTCGGCCCGCGTGCCCCGCAGGTTCACCGCCACGCCCCAGTCAGTCGAACCAGCCACCACGGTGGCGGTGGGACGCTCGCGGAGCAGCCGCAGGGCGTCGGGCAGCGAGGCTGGCCGGATGAACTCTCGGCCCCCGAGCTTCAGCCGGACTGGCCGGAGCGGCGCCGTGGGTGCCTGCCGACGCTGCGCAAGCTGGTCGTCGGGCGTCGGCGCACCGAGTGCGTACGCGGCGTCGCGGATCGGCCGGTATCCGGTGCAGCGGCACAGGTTACCGCCGAGAGCGTGCAGGTCGAAGCCGTTGGGACCATGGTCGTGGCCGGTCGCCGCGCTGTCCGGGGACGCCTCTCTGCCGGGGCGGTAGTATTCGGCAGCCATACTGCAGACGAAGCCCGGCGTGCAGAACCCGCACTGGGATCCGCCACGAACGGCCATCTGGTGTTGGACCGGGTGCAGACGGTCCCGGTCGCCCAGCCCCTCAGCCGTGACGATCTCCTGGGCGTCGAGGGCAGCTATGGGCACCAGACATGCGTTGATCGCGACCCATTCCGTGGGCGATTCAACGCCGGGTCGGGCGACGAGCACCGCGCATGCCCCGCACTCACCCTCCCCGCAGCCCTCCTTGCAGCCGGTCAGGCCCTGTCCACGCAGCCATTCCAGCGCCGTGGTGTGTGGTGTGACGTCCCCGACCGGGATGACCTGATGCAGCAGCGATTGACTTCCCGGGACATCGCGCATCCGTCGCTGTTCAGCGAGCACGACTTCGTCGCCGCCACTGCCACAGCCGGTGACAGCGCGGGGACGTGAAGGCGGGCCCCGGGGCACATCACGGATCCTGGACGGTGGTGGCCGCTACGCGTGCGCCGCAGCCTGGCGCTGTCTGAGTCGCTCAAGGAGCCGAGCCGGTGTGGCCCCGGGAGCATGTCTCTGGCGGGCGAATCGTTCGAGCACGGCGACTTCGGCGGCGGGGTCGCCCAGGCCGGCGAAGATGATGGCGGCCCTCTCGTAGTACCAGGGAGCCACCCCGTGCCCGCTGATGCGTGCGTCGTTCTCCACCGCGTCGATGCACCGGACGGTCAGGAGCAGCGCCGCGTGGAGGTCGGTCTTCTGCATGGTCATGATCCGGTCGGTGAGGGTATGCGGCTGCTGGCCGTCGACCAGTCCGTCCGTCGTGGGCGCACACCACAGCGGCAGGCCGGTGCTGTCCGACCAGGTGCGGCCGTCTCCGGCGCTGGCCCTCTCGGTCCAGCCCCTGCCGTCCCAGAAGCGGTAGGTCCACCGCCCGGACGGGTCCAGGTACCAGCCGGCGACGACCTGTGGTCTGCGTGGGGCGGGCACGGGCACCGCGGCGGCCGGTGTCGGCTCGGCGCGGGACTCGTGCTGCTCCACGCCCACCGCGGCGGCTCCCGGCTGGTGGGGTGCCGGGGAGGCGTGGCGGTGGTCCCCAGCATGTCGTCGAGGGCTAGGTCGGAGCGGATCGGTATGGCGAGTTCGCGTGCCCGCGCGACCTTCGTGTCGTCCTGGTCTGCAGCGGCGACGACGGCGGCGAGGACGTTGCGGGTCAGGTTCGACGCCAGGACGAAACCGGCCTGGGTGAGACGGTCCCGGGCGTCGGCGGACACCGACGGGCTGCACCAGACGCGTTGCCCCTTCGGCTTGACCGTCCGGGTGCGGCTCGTGGTTTCCGCCTCGGGCGCGGTGAGGTCCGCGAAGTAGTCCGGTTCCCCGAGAAGTCGGGCGGCCGTGACGAGTTGCTGGTACTCGGTGCTGGTCAGGATGTCATCGGCGAGCGCTGCGTCCCGTAGTCCGTCGAGGTAGCGGTGGTGCAGGTCGCGTACCTGTTGGGCGCCCATGCCGGACTGCCCGGCCAGTCGGGCCAGTGCCCTGGCCTCGACGCCGGTCAGCTTGCCGTCGCTGAGGGCACCCCCTACGGCGTCGAGGTACGCCTCGGCGGACGCCGGGTCGGCGTCGCTGGTGGAGTAGGGCAGCTTCCCGAGCAGCGACTGGATCCACCCGTCCGTGCCCTTGCGTAGGCCGGTGACCCGGGTGCGGGGCCGGGCGTGGCCGGGGTACCGAGGCAGTGGTACCGGAGCGGATGGGAACCGTAGGGCGGGCGCATCCGCCAGGAGCCGGGTGAGGAGTTGGGCGGTCGCCCGGGTGTCACCGAGAGCGGTGTGGGCGTCGTGCAGCTCGATGCCGTACGCGGCGCAGCAGGACACGAGCTGGAAGTTCGGCGCGGCCAGGACCTGTCGGGCCAACCGCAGGGTGCACACCGCCGGCAGGGGCGCGGTGTCGATGCCGGCGCGGGCGAACTCCTGCGCGATGAAGCCCTCCTCGAAGCGGGCGTTGTGCGCCACCGCGACAGCACCGTCGAGTCTGGACAGGATGTCGCCCGCCACGTCGGCGAAGGTCGGCGCTCCGGACAACATGTCGGCCGTGATGTGGTGAACGAAGGTCGGGCCGGGGTCGCGGCCGGCGTCGATGAGTGTGGCCCACTCGTCGACCACCCGGCCTCCCTCGACGCGGACCAGGGCGATCTCCACAATCCGGTCGGACCTCGACGACAGCCCGGTCGTCTCCACGTCCACCACCACGAACGGCGCCTTGCCCAGGTCGACACCTCCGCTTCCGCCTGCTGACCCGAAGGCGAACAATCCGACCGACGACATACGCACCTCTCCAACTCGACGATTCCGCTGGCCCGACCGGCCCGCACCGGCCCCGGCTGTCCGCTGGCCCGACAACGTCAGGCGCTCGCGTCCGCATGCTCCTGCGCCTGGGTGAGGCTCTGCCGGTACTCCAGGGCCTCCGGGACCTCCTCGTACTGCAGCAGGCTGCCGGTCAACGCCAGCAGATGCTCCTTGGCCTCTTCCGGGGTGGCATAGAAGAACTCGCGGCGGTGGTTGACCAGGTTGACCCGCCGGTCGGCCAGCCGTGCGTGCATCTGCGCCTCGATGCCGACGGCGTCTTCGGAGAAGAACAGGGCGTGGACGTCGAAGTTGAAGGGCACCGAGGCGTCGCTGAGTTCCCGCACCCGGTCCAGCGGGTCCAGCCGACGGGTCATGCCGACCTTGACCATCTTCTCGCCGAAAGAGCCGAGGTTGGAGATCACGTACACGTATCCGGCCCGCACGTTCGCAGCCCGGTGGTCGACGTCCTGGATCGCGGTGTCGATCTGGGCCAGCCGGTCCTGCATCCGAGCGGCACCGTCGGCATCACCCTTGGCCTGGAGGGCGGCCAGGGCGTTGGCGTAGTGCTGGCGTTCCTTGTCGAGCCGGGCGCGTTCGCGTTCGATCTCCTGCTGCGCGCGCCGCTCCTCGCGCAGTCGAGCCTTCTCCTCCCGCTCCCGCTCCTTCTCCTCAGCCAGCTTCTCCTGGTAGTCGGCGGTGAGCTCCAACTCCTTGATCCGCAGCCGGTGGTAGTCCTCGGCGATCCGGATCTGCATCGTCTTGCCGAGTTTGACGATCGTGGCTGCTACCTTCCCCAGCCGGTCGACGGCCGAGTCGAGCTTGTACGGCCTCAGCCCGCGTACGAGATTGTCCGCCTCGGCGTTGTAGGCGCGGAGCATCAGCTTGGAGAAGTCCCGCACCATCGCCCGGCCCTCCGTGACCGAGCCGTTGACCGTCCATCCGGTGGCGGCCTTGACCGCGCCCCCGTCCTTCCTGGCCATGGCCTTGATCTGGTCCTGGATCCGGCTGAGCTGGCTTTGGTAGGCAACCGCGTCCGACAGAGGGTGCCGGTACTGGTAGACGCCAGCCTCCTGTAGCAGCGCGGTCTCCTCGGTGACCACGATCTGCTGCCGAAGCCCACGAAGGCGTCGATCGAGCTCAGCCTTCTGCGCTTCGCCCTTCGCCGTCAAGTCGGCGAGCTCATGACTGAGCCTGCCCCGCTGCTGTTCCAACTCCATCACCGACAACATGCCCAGGCGCGACATCGCCGCCCGCAGCCCCGCCAGCTCGGCGTGCGCCTGCTCCAGCTCGCTGCGCAGTCGCGTACTCTCCGCGGCCAGCTCACGCGCCTTGCCCCGGGCACCGAACAAGGGGATGTCCGGATCACTGAGGGTGCGCTGGTGCGGGACGACGGCAGGAGCACTGGCAGCCTGCGTGGCTGCCGTCATGGGCGCCACCGGAGCCGGAGCCGGAGAATCCGGAAGCCACAACTGCCAGCCCGGCGGAGGAGGGCCCCAGGTGGGATCCGGTGTCCAGCCCGACGGTGGCACCCATCCGGCAGGAGGCGTCGGCCAGTTCGGCGGTGCGTTGAAGCGGTATCCCATTGCTCTCCCCAGGCGTCACAACGGCCCGACGAAACTAGCGCCGCAGCCCACGAGCGGACATCGACGACTCAGACCGGCAGTTCAGCCCGTCCAGACGGCCACGAATACCCAAACGAGGAGTTCAGTCCGGTTCCGGACAAGAGCGAGTATTGCTGCGGAGCGGGCAGGCCAGCAAAAGACACGTGGGCAGCCCTCCACTCCTTTCGGCGGGGCCCGCGGTCCGGCACGACTGGCGCGGCGTGCTGACACCGCAATCCCTTCACCACTGGTAAGGGAGGAGCGCCCCCACCGGACCACGTCCCCCGCCCCCGGTCCCCACCGCAGCGGCCGCACAGTCTTGGGGAAGGTCGCGATGCACACCGCTCTCGCTGTCCTGTCCGACCTCACCGCCGCAGGCCACCGTTGGCGGCGAACAGCATCAGCCAGGTCATCTCCAACATCACCAGGTAGAGCGCCTGGTTGGCCATCAGTGCGACGATGTAGGCGGCGAACGCCCGGTCGCCGGAGGCTTTGGCCAGCCCGCAGCGCGGTCAGCAGGTGCCGTTGTGCCAGGGGTTGCTGGTCGGCGTCGTAGGCGCAGACTCCGGCCAGGGCGGCGAGTCCGCCCACAGCCTGGTACAGCTCGCGCCCCCGGGCGTCGTCGTAGGACGCGCGCAGCAACGGTGCGGCCTGCGCGGTGAGGGTGGCCACGACGCGGGCCTTGACCGGTACTCCGCCGACCCGCCGATACATCTCCTGGTAGCGGGCTCGACGGCGCTTCCCCTCGTCGGTTGTGGTTGGTGATGTGGGGTTGGGTGGGTGTGGTGGAGGGGCTGTTGGGCTGTTCCACCACACCCACCCACCCGGGGGTTGGGTTGGGTCAGATGGCGGCGAATCGGGCGAGGCTGTGGAATTGTCCGCCGGTGACTTCGACGGCGATGGTGCCGGGGATTTGGTTGGTCTTGACGGGGGTGGTGCGGACGGTGAGGGTGCCGTCGCCGAGTTGGCCGTAGTTGTTCAGGCCCCAGGCGAGGATTTGGCCGGGGAGGTAGTTGGGGTCGGTGCTGGTGTTGATGACAGCGAGGCTGTGTGACTGTCCGGCGCCGAGTCCTTCGATGGTGACGCCGGCGGGCAGGCGGACGATGACGGGGGTGTTGCTGTTGCTGCCGCCGCCGTTGCCGAGTTGTCCGGCGGTGCCGGCGCCCCAGGTCAGCACCGTGCCGTTTGCGGTGACGGCGAGGCTGTGGGACAGGCCGGCGTCGATGTCGCGGATCTTGGCGCTGCCGAGGCTGACCGGGACGAAGACGGTGCTGTTGGTGTTGCTGGCGTTGCCGAGTTGTCCGTAGGCGTTGTAGCCGGCGCCGTAGGCGGTGCCGGTGGTGGTCATGGCGAGGCTGTGGAACGCGCCCGCAGCGACGGCCTGGGCCCTGTCGCCGGCGGGGAGCGTGACCTTGACCGGGCTGCGTTGTACGGTGGTCGTGCCGATGCCGATCTGCCCGTAGGTGTTGTCGCCCCACAGGTAGAGGTCGCCGTTCTCGTCCACGGCGATGTTGTGCGCGTTGTGGGTCGCGATCGCTGTCACCACGACACCAGCAGGGACGGTGGCCTTGACCGGGGTCAGGTGAGAGATGGCGTCGCCGGTGCCGAGCTGGCCGCTGTTGTTGCGTCCCCAGGCGTAGACCTCACCGGTGGCGGTCAGGGCGATGCTGTGCCACTGCCCCCCGGCGACCGCAACCGCCTTGACGCCGCCGGGCAGGGTGACCGCCTGCGCGGTGTCGTGCTGGACCGTGTCCCCGGTGCCCAACTGGCCGTAGGCATTGTCACCCCACGTGTAGACGACCCCGTTCTGATCAACCGCGATGCTGTGCGAATAGCCGGCCTCGATACTGTCCAGAATCACACCCGCGGGCAACGCGATATCCGCCGGCGACGACTGGTTCGTGTGCGTCCCGTTCCCGACCTGCCCGGAAGCATTGAACCCCCACCCGAACGCAGGCTCCGAGGTCACCTTGAGCTGCGGCGTGAGCATGACCGAACCACCGGCCAACGCCAACGCGGTGGAGTTCACGACATTCTGCGCATCGACGGCCACAAAGTTGGAACCACCACCACCCGAACTGCCATATGCGCCGCCGCCGGCACCGCCGCCGTAACCGCCACCGCCACCGCCGGCACCCGTGCCCAAGTAGTCGCTGGCGCCGCCGCCGCCGCCGAACACGGCAAGCCCGCCCGGTGTGGTGAAGCCGCCACCGCCGCCACCTCCCTCTACCGTGGAATCGCCGCCGGCGCCGCCGGTGCCGCCGCCGACACCGCCCGGCCAGGCGCCAGCCCCGCCAGCGCCGGTCCCGGTGCCGCTGTCACCCCCGGGCCGGCCACCGTAGCTGCCCCCTCCACCATGACCGACCGCGCCGCCAGGATTGCTGCGGTAGCCGCCGCCGGCGCCTCCGCCGCCGCCGCCCGCGCCGGTGCCCCCGCCTCCACCAGCCGGACCGGCAGCACCGCTGCGACCGCCGGCCCCATCGGCGCTTCCACCATGGCCTGGATAGCTGCCGCCAGTGCCGCTGCCACCGGCGGGTCCGCCGTTGCCGCCAGCCCCTGGCGGGGCACTACCTACGCCGTTGCCGCGTGCTCCGCCGCCGCCGGCGACAGCCAGGAGGACATCGGGCCCGCCGCCGGCGGGCGTCTTGTACACCGCGCTGGCACCGCCGCCACCGTTTCCGGTAGGTCCACCGCCGCCCCCACCGCCGATACCACCACTCGGCCCCTCGGGACGGGCACCGACGAACACGAACAGCAGGTCACCGGCCACCACGGGGAAGTCACCCTCCACCAAACCGCCACGACCACCCGGGTAGCCGCCGCCGCCCCAACCACCGCCGCCAGCCACACTGAGCGACACGACGTCGACACCCGCCGGCACAACATACGGCTCCGAATAGAATCCAGGAATCGCGTAGGTGATGGCCGCGGAATCGTCAGCGCGCTCGGCAGGTTCCTTGTGTCCCATGCTGTTTCTCCTAGTTCTCTCGCCTCACCTGCGGTGAAGGGGCTTCTTCCCTCACCCGTCGAACGGGATTGGGCAGAGGGCTGGGTGGATGAGCCGGGCAAGGCCGTGGAATCGGCCGACAGTGACACCGATGGTGATGGTGCCGGGTTGCTGACGTTGTTCCACGAGCCGTTGAATCCGATGCCGCTGGTCACCTGCACCGGAGCGTCTCGGTCGGCGGTCGCGCCGTCACCGGTCGGCCTTTGTTGCGTCCCCCGCATACACCTCTACGGTTCTGGGCAGGACGAAACGATTCGTCACGCTGACCTCGCAGCGTTCACGTGCAGTCACACACATGGGCCTCATACGGGATGAGGAATGACCTCCGCCGCACCGTTGCGGTCAACAAGGGCAACACGCCTACGGACTTGACCCACCGACGCCACAGCAGCGGCGGCGCGAGGGATTTCACATTAGAGGGATCATTAAGGCGCCCAAAATTCATGATTGCACCTCAATTGTTTGATCGCAACCCGGAAGTCGTAAACAATTGCATGAAAAGCACTCACCTACCAACCATGACCCAGCAGCGGGCCCCCGGCCACGACTGGCCCCGCGTGACGCCGGATGGTTCAGGAACGCATATTGTGAGTTGTGCTCGCGGATAGCGACTCTGGCGCATGCCCACAGTAAGGGTCGTGACCTTTGGTAGCACCGCTGGGCAGTCCAACGCCACCCAGCGTGCCCTTCTCATCGTGACGGTCATGGCTGGTACGACACCCGCGCATCAGCAAGACCTCGGCTGGCGGTCCCAGACGAGTACGAAGCCCACCGACGCCAGGTAACCAACCTGGCTGCCCCGGGTTGACCAAACCCTCTGGCAAACCGGGGAACCTCAACGCGCGTCTACAGCGCGTCGCTGGACGCCCCGTCGAGGGCTCGTCCCCGCAGCGTGCGGATGTGCACCTGGCCGTTCCTGTGGCGAATCCCTCTACCGCCGGCTACTGCAGCTAGGCGTTGCATCGGGCGTGCCAGTCCGCGCTGGCCCGGGTGGCGCAGAGGTAGGAGTTGCTGGCCGCGACGTCCTCGGCGCTCAGATGGGTCTTCAGGGGTTTCCGGGCGAGCACGCCGTCAGCTGCAGTGGTCAGTTCGAACGTGTCGGTCGCCTCGATGGCTGAGCTGCCGGGATCGAACCCCGGCACCTCCCGGTTGCGCTGGTCCGTGTACCAGACCTTCGTATAGGTCCCGGTGAGGCCCGCGTTCGCCGGAGCGAAATGGAGGTCGGCATGGCCGGAACACATCTCCGGCTCCGGATCGGTCATCGAATCAGTGCATGGGCCGGCATTCCAGGTTTCGACGCCGCTACCGTCGCTGTTGATGAGCAGCGTCGCGCCGTGAACGGCCCACCTGCCGACGAAGGGCAGAAATGCGGATTCGTCGGCCGCCGTGTCACTGGCCGTGCCCGGGGGGCCCGGATCGACCGCCCGGTTGCCCGTCGGGCCTTCCCGATCATCGAGGTGCTGGCTCAGGAGCAGCACCGCACCCGCAAGGAGCACCGCGACGATCGCGACCACCGGCCAACTGCGGCGAACATCGTCCATAGAGCACCTCACCGGGGTTGACTGGCGCTGGTCCACTTCCGGGTACGTGGATCGAAGTAGTACGGCTTGGCTGCCGAGCCCCCGGTGAAACGGAACGGCTTGCCGTGGTCGTTGACGACGAGTTCGCCGGTCCGGCCGGCGGAGGCCCAGTCGATCTCGACGATCCAATCGACGTCGTGCAGGTGTCCGAGCGGAGCGAGCTCGAAGACTTCCACGTCGCTGGCGGACACCTGGTACGGGAACGAGACCGCCGGGATCTCGTTTCCCGCGGCGTCCTGGCCGTCTTGTGGGATCACCCGGATCGGGTCGGCGTCCAGGTTGTCGACGGCGAACCAGCGTGGCGAGACGCCGCCGCAGCCGAGGGCGGCCATCGCGGTACCGGTGACCGCCGGCCGGCGCGTCAGTGCCTTGGCGCGTAGACCGGTGAGGACGACGGTGCGGTCGTCGCGCCCCTGAACCGTCAGGGTCAGTACCGTCCCGGCGGTCGGCACCCCGCCGTTGGCCGCCGCGAACCGGAGTTGCTCGTCCCGGCTGCCGGGCAGCGGTGCCAGTTGGTCGGCAGCCTTGGGGAACGCCCAGTTCAGGCCAGTGGAGCAGGCGTCGTTCGTCGGTGAACCGTACGAGACGGACACCACCGGTCCCTCGTCGGGCGTCGCCGACGGCGAGCCGACAACGGCGTACCTGACCTTCTTCGCCCCGGTGCCGATGGCCTCGGTGATCAGCGTCGTCATTGCGCCCGTCAACGCGACGACCAGAATGCCGGCCAACCAGACCACAGTTCTGCGATGCCAGGGAACAGGCTGTTTCTTGGTTGAATCCGGTGCTACTCGTCGGCTGCGGTGCGCTTTACGTGACACGCAGCCCCCAACCGGATAGGTCCCATCAGAGTGTAGCTTCCGCCGCAGATCCACGCGTCGCGCTGCGCCGGAACCCGCACCGACCATCCGATGCGACGCGGCAGATGGGATGCAGCAGTCAGCGACACCCGGATGCGACATCTGCTAAGCGATGGTGACCTCGGACCAGGAGAGTCCGTCGAGGTTCACCACGATCGCCTCCTGGGTGGTCCGGGCGATGACGACGACCGCCTCGGTGTCCGGGTCGGGATTCTCCTCGCGGTGCGGCACGTACGGCGGCACGAAGACGTAGTCGCCGGGAGCGGTCTGGATCCGCGTCTCCACCGGCTCGTCACCCTCCAGATCGAGGAAAACGAAGACGGGGGTGCCGGACACGACGAAGATCGCCGTCTCGGACCTGCCGTGGTGGTGGTTGCCGGAACTGGTGGCACCGGGCACGTGGGTCTGGCCCATCCAGAGGTGGCGGGCGCCGACCGTCTTGCCGCTTATCGCTTCGACGCGCCGCATGCCGGAGGTCTGCGTGGTCTGCTCGACCAACGACGTGGGCGCGATCCGGTGCAACTGTCGGTGAAACGGATCGATGTCGGCGGGTAGCAGGACGCCGCTGGGGGTGCGGACGGCGTCTCCGGCGGAACCAGCCGGGAGGTGAACGGCGGACATCAGGCTGCTCCCAGTAGGGGGGTCACGGATCGGATCGGGATCGGTGCGGGTCCGCGTCGGTCGAGCAGGTGGGTCAGCGCCCGCACCGCCGCATCGACGAGGTGGTCGGGTAGGCCGCGGCGGGGCGTCACCGACAGGGCCAGTGGTGGCGCCGCGGGTAGTTCGTCACGAGCGACCAAGCCGTCGGGGCTCCTGCCGAGTGTGGCCATCAGTCCGACGCCGAGGCCGGCGCGGACCGCCGCCTGGAACCCGGCCAGATTCGCGGCCTCGCAGCCCAGCTCGACCGAGACACGGTTCGCGGCCAGCGTCTCCAGTGCCCGGGTACGCAGCGCGCACGGAGGGTCGAAAGCCACCAGCGGGACCGGCTCTCCGCGCGCCGGAGGTCCCCACTGCGGGGCCGAGTACCAGGTCAGTTCGAGTTCCCCGACAGTGCGTGCGGCGGGCTCCTCGGCCGGACCGAGCAGGAGCGCCAGATCGATCCGGCCGTCCGCCAGCCGGGAACGCAGCTGGGTGCCGCGGTCGATCCGGAACTGGACCCGGCAGTGCGGGAAGGTCGCCTTGAGTGAGCTGGCCAGCCCCGGCAGGAGTTGGGCTGCGGCGTGTTCGGTCGAGCCGATGACCAGGGTCTGGCTCAGTTCCGACTCCACGCCCAGTTCACGCAGCGTCTCGTCGTGTAGGGCCAGGATCCGACGGGCGTGGCCCAACAACGCTTCGCCGGCGGCGGTGAACCGGGAGCCGCGCCCCTCCCGCTCGATGAGGGTCCGGCCGAGTGTTTCCTCCAGCCGGCGCACGTGCTGGCTGACGGCACCCTGGCTGAGGTGCAGCGAGGTCGCCGCGCGCTGGAAGCTGCCGCAGTCGGCGACGGCAACGAAGCTGCGGAGCGGAATGATGCCGAGGTTCCTGGCCATACCTACCAGCTTACTAGGAAATAGTTTAGCGGTGGTAATGGGTCCTCATCACGATCTTTCGTTGGACATGCCCACCCGGAGCGCACCATACTCGGGGACATGAGTCGGCGACCTGCAGTGATACTGACGTGTCGCCGCTGGCTCGACTACGGTCGGAGCGCGGCGGCGCTCTGTTGCTGACCCGCTGCGAGCGCTGACCCCGCCGCAGCCCCGTCTCGGGCCGGCAGTGCAGCTGGCCCTTCCGTCCCGCGACCGTACGTGATCCGGCGCTTCCCGCTGCCCCCTGGATCACCGAACCCGGCCGCGCATCCGCGTATCCCGCGCCTGACAGCCCTGGTGGTCGACCACGACCGCCACGGGGAGGCTCAGCGCGCCCGGAATACCCCTTCCGCCGCGAACGAAGGACATCATCGTGACCCGTAACACGCTGAAACTCGGCGCCGTCCTCCTCGGAGTGGGCGGGCCAGGTCAGCACAGTACCTGGCTGAACCCGGAGATACCGGGTGACGCCAGCGTCGACATCCGCTGGTACATCGCCCGCGCCCAGCAGGCCGAGGCGGCCAAGTTCGACCACGTCTTCATCGTCGACAGCCAGTTCATCACCCCGGACTCGCCGCACCACTACCTCAACCGGCTGGAACCGCTCACCCTGCTGTCGGCGATCGCCGTGCACACCACCTCGATCGGGCTGGTCGGCACACTCACCACGTCGTACAACGAACCGTTCAACGTGGCTCGGCGGCTCGCCTCACTCGACCTGATCAGCGGCGGCCGGGCCGGATGGAACGTGGTGGCCACCGGCGACGGCGGCACCGCCGGAAACTACAGCCGCACGGAACACTACGACTACCCCAACCGGTACGGCAGGGCACTGGAGCACGTACGGGTCGTCCAGGGCCTCTGGGACTCGTACGAGGACGACGCCTTCCCGCGTGACAAGGAACGCGGGGTGTTCTTCGACAGGTCCCGGCAGCATCCGCTGAACCACGTCGGGGAGCACTTCTCGGTCGTCGGGCCGCTGAACATCCAGCGGTCGCCGCAGGGACAACCTGTCATCTTCCAAGCCGGCGACTCCGACGAGGGTCGCGACCTGGGCGCCGGCATCGCCGAGGCGATCTTCACGCATGCCCAGACGATCGAGCAGGGCCTCGCGTTCGCCCGGGACATCCGGGCGCGGGCAACGGCGAAGGGGCGCAACCCCGACCACATCCTGATCCTGCCCGGGATCAGCCCGATCATCGCCGACACCGACGAGCAGGCCCGGGAGAAGGAACGCCACCTTCTCGACAGCAGGAGCTTCGACCGCGCGCTGAAGGAACTGGGCCGCCCGTTCGGCTGGCACGACTTCTCCCAGTACGACCTGGACGCCCCCTTCCCCGACGTCGGTGACCTGGGCGAGCGCAGCTTCCGCACCCAGGCGGAACGGATCAAGAAGGTGGCCCGCGACAACGGGTTCACGCTCCGCCAGACCGTGCTGCACGCCCTGGACTCCTGGCGCTCACCGTTCGTCGGCTCCCCACTCACAGTCGCGAACGAGATCCAGCGGTGGTATGAGGCCGGTGCCTTCGACGGGATCAACATCTCGGTGAACGTACCGAGCGAGTTCGCCCGGTTCACCGACGACGTCCTGCCGATTCTGCGGGAACGCGGCGTCGTGCGCAGCGAGTACGAGTCGACGACGCTGCGCGGCAACCTCGGCCTGCCCATCCCGGAGAACATCCACACCGCGGCCCGCCGGGCCGAACGGCCCACCCCCGTCACGTGACCACCCAGGAAGGCACGACGATGAGACTGACACGACTGGCTGCCGCCCTCACCGCCGCCGTTCTGGGACTCTCCGGCTGCGTGGGTGGCGACACGGCAGCAACCGGCGAGGCGACCCTACGCTGGGCGGTCACCCTGCCGGCGCACTGGGACCCGGTGGTCAGCGGCAGCGGTGCGCAGTTCCGCATCCTCTCCCTGGCGTACGCGTCGTTGACCGAGATCGACGAGCAGGGCAAGGCCGCGCCGGGCCTCGCCGAGAGCTGGGACTACAACGGCACGGGCGACAAGGTCACCTTCCACCTACGGCCAGGCCTCACTTTCAGCGACGGCACGCCGCTCGACGCCGCTGCGGTCAAGGCGTACCTGGAACGGGCCAAGACGCAGCAGAACTCGGCGCTCTTCGGCGACCTCACGTCGATCAAGTCGGTGACCGCCCAGGGTGACCGGGACGTCGTCATCGCCTTGACTCAGGTGGATTATCAGATTCCGCTGCTGCTCGGCCAGCGGGTCGCCCAGATCACCAGCCCGACGGCGGCCCGGGATCCGGCCGCGCTCGACAAGTCGCCGGTGGGCGCCGGCCCGTTCGTCGTCAGCGAGCTGGTGCCGGGCTCACACGTGTACCTGAAGAAGAACCCGAAGTACTGGGACGCCGCGAACATCCACCTCGACCGGGTGGAGTTGCTACCCGCGCCCGAGGCCGCCACCATCGTCTCCGGCCTCAAGACCGGCGTGTACGACTTTGCCAACATCAACGCCAACCAGGTCAAGGAGGCCGAAGGCGCCGGACTCGACGTGGTGTTCCAGCCGGGCTTCAACGCCTCGAACATCAGCATCAACGTCAACAAGGCACCGTTCACCAACCCGCTGGTCGTCGACGCGGTCCGGTACGCGGTCAACCGGCAGGAGTTCGTCGACAAGCTCACCTTCGGGTACGGGGAACCCACCGACCAGCCCTTCCCGACCAAGTACCTCGCCTACGACAAGGAGTCGGCGCAGCGTTACCCGTACGACCCGGCCAGGGCGAAGCAGCTACTGGCGGAGGCCGGCTACCCGCCCGGCCAGATCAAGCTCGACCTGGTCATCGCTCAGACCTTCGCAACCGCCGCCGAGGTCGTCCAGTCCCAGCTGGCCGCCGTCGGCATCACCGTGACCATCAGGTCCGACCCCAACTGGGAGAAGCCCTTCTTCGCCAAGGAACTCACCCTCTCCCTCTACGGCACCACCGGCCGGGAGTCACCGGTGCAGACCCTCACGGCCCACTTCGGCCCCAACGGACCGCTGAACCTCAGCTCGCCCTACCAGCCGGAAGGCTTCGAAGAAGCGATCTCGCTGGCCCGGCGTACACCACTGGACTCGCCCGACTACGAGAAGAACCTCCAGGCGGCGACCCGCGCCGGGCTGCACAGCCGGGCCCTGGTGTTCACGTACTCGCAGCCGAACATCTTCGTGAAGAGCCCCAAGCTCTCCGACCTGCTGCCGATTCCCGGTCAGATCCACTGGACAGGCCTGCGAGTCTCGCCGTGACCACGTCGGTTCGCCGGGCTGCCGGCCGGGTTCTGGCGGTGTTCGCCCGCTCGACTGCGATCTTCGTACCGGTATTCCTGGTGGCGACATTCGTGACCTTCGCGCTGCGGGCACTGAGCGGGCTGAGCCCGGCCAACCTACAGCTCGGCGAGTCGGCCACCCCGGAGGCGATCGCCCAGATCGAACGGCAGTGGGGGCTGGACCGCCCGTTTCTGACCCAGTATTTCGACTGGTTCGGTGACCTGCTCGCCGGGGATCTCGGCACGAGCTGGTACAACGGCGCGGACATCTCCCGGCTGCTGATCGAAGGAGCGACGATCAGCCTCTCCGTGGCCGGGTTGGCGCTGCTGATCGGAGTGGTGTTCGGCTTCGGCTTCGGTGTGCTGGCGGCACTGCGCCGGACCACCTGGGTCGACCGCGCGATCACCGGGTTCATGACGTTCATCTCGGTGATGCCCTCCTTCGTGGTCGGCATCGCGCTCGTCGGCGTCTTCGCCGTCGGGCTCGGCTGGCTCCCCTCCGCCGGCTACGTGCCGGCGGAACGGGGGGCCGGGCTCTGGCTGGCCCACATCACCCTGCCGGCCATCGCGCTGAGCTTCGACACCATCTCCGACATGGCCCGGCAGTTGCGGGCCGGGCTCGTCGCCGCCTACCGGGAGAACTACGTGACCGGCGCGGTCGTCCGCGGGCTGAGCCCACGGCGGATCTTCTTCCGGCACGTCCTGCGCAACGGCATCGGACCGTCGCTGGCGGTGCTGGGCCTGAAGTTCCCCAACCTGCTCGGCGGCGCGGTGGTCACCGAGGCGATCTTCGGGATGCCCGGGTTCGGTCAGTTCGCCGCCGGCTCGGCCCAGCGCGGCGACGTGCCCGCCGTACAGGGGGTGTTGGTCGTCTCGATCGTGCTGGTCGTGGTCTTCAACCTGCTGGTCAACATCGTCCTCGCCCGGGTGGCGCCGGCCTCGGCGAGAGGGGTGTGACGTGTTCCGGCGAATCCTCACCCTGACCTCGGGACGCATCGCCGTGGGCATCCTCACCGTGGTGGCGTCGCTCGCGATCCTCGGCCCGGTGCTCGCCCCGCACGACCCCCTGGTCGGCACCGCCGACATCCTGGCATCGCCGTCGCGGGCCCATCTGCTCGGCACCGACTACCTCGGGCGGGACGTCCTCAGCCGCCTGCTCGACGGCTCCCGGGTGAGCGTGCTCGGCGCCGTGCAGGTGGCCCTGATCGCCCTGATCGCCGGGGCGATACCCGGCATCGCGTCGGTCTACCTGGGACGGAGCTTCGAGTGGGTGACGCTGCGGCTGGCCGACACGCTCATCGCGCTGCCGTTCCTGGTCTTCGCCGTCGCAGTGACCGCCCTGCTGGGCAACGGCATCCCGCAGGCCATGTTCGTGGTCGGCGTGATGGTTTCCCCACTGTTCTACCGGGTGTCCCGGGCCGCCACCCTCTCGGTGGCGCACTCGCCGTACGTGGAGGCGGCGATCGTGGCCGGCGCCTCGGTCGGTTGGGTGATCCGCCGGCACGTCTGGGTCAAGGTGCTGCCACCGATCGCGGTCGCCCTGGCGAACACCACAGGCGTCGGCTTCGTCATCGTCTCAAGCCTGACGTTCCTCGGCATCGGTGTGCGGCCACCGGCACCGACCTGGGGCGGTGTTCTCGCCGCCGACCTCGGCTACCTCAGCTTCCAGCCGTGGGCACCGCTGCTGCCGACGGCACTGATCATGGCGACGGTGTGGGCCTGCAACCTGCTCGCCGACGCGATCCGAGACGTCACCGGCGAGGCCGGCCGGGCGCTGCTGAACACCAGAAAGGTTCGCGCCGCCCAGACCGGCGCGGGAAGGGAAGAGTGATGGCGCTGCTGTCGCTGCGGGATGTTCGGATCCGCGACGGAGTCGGTGAACGTGACGTGGTGAACGGGGTGTCGTTCGACCTCGCCCCCGGCCGGGTCGTCGGCATCGTCGGAGAGTCCGGCAGCGGTAAGACGCTGACCTGCCGTGCCGTACTCGGAATCCTGCCGGAACACTTCACCGTGGCGGGCGGGACGATCGAACTCGCCGGACGCGACACGGCGACGCTGACCCAGCGGGAGTGGACGGCGCTGCGCGGCGCCACCATCAGCGCCGTCTTTCAGGACCCGGCCTCCTACCTCAACCCGTCGCTGACGGTGGGCAGCCAGATCGCCGAGGTGGTCCGGGTCAAGAAGGGCGCGGGCCGTCGCGAGGCGAAACGGCGGGCCGTCGAACTGCTCTCCGCAGTCCGGCTGCACGACCCCGAGCTGAGCTACCGGCAGTACCCGCACGAACTCTCCGGCGGCATGCTCCAGCGGGTGCTGATCGCGGCGGCGATCGCGGCCGACCCGCAGGTGCTGATCGCGGACGAAGCCACCACGGCCCTCGATGTCACGGTGCAGGCAGAGATCCTGGACCTCCTCGCCGACCTGCGCGAACGTACCGGACTGGCGCTCGTCGTCGTCTCGCACGACCTCGCCGTCGTCGCGCAGCTCTGCGACGAGGTGCTGGTGCTGCGGGCCGGCGAGACGGTCGAGCAGGGGCCGACGGAACAGATCCTCTTCGCACCCCGCCACGAATACACCCGGCTACTCATCACCGAACACGAGCAGTACGGGCTGGACCGGGTCATGGACCGGGAGCTGGACCATGTCGGCTGAGCCCACGGTCAACCCGGCCTCCGAAGCGGCAGAACGGGCGGGGACCGTCGACAGCCCGCCCGTGATCGAGGTTGCCGACCTGAAGGTGCGGTACCGGCGTGCCGCCGGATGGCAGTACGCCCTGCGCGGCGTGTCGCTGTCGGTGGCACCCGGCGAAACGGTAGGCGTCATCGGCGAAACCGGTTCGGGCAAGTCGACGCTGGCTCGCGCGATCGTCGGCCTGGTCCGCCCGGCCGGCGGCCGGATCCTCGTCGCGGGCGAGGAGGTGACCAGGTACCACGCCCGGCAGTGGCGGGCAATGCGCCGGCGGGGGATCGTGCAGTACGTCTTCCAGGACCCGCTACGCAGCCTCGACCCCGACCTGACCGTGGCGGATTCGCTGATCGAGCCGCTGCTGATCCAGGGCCGGCCCCGACGGGAGGCCCTCGACCGGGCCCGCGAGTACGTCGCGCGGGTGCACCTCGACGAGGCGCTGCTGTCCCGCCTGCCCGGCGAACTCTCCGGAGGCCAACGTCAACGGATCACCGTCGCCCGGGCCCTCGTCACCGACCCCCGGGTCGTCATCCTCGACGAACCGGTCAGCGCCCTCGACGCGGCCAACCGGGTCCGGGCGCTGGAGTTGCTCAGACAGTTACGCGACAGCGGCACCGCGCTCGTGTTCATCTCTCACGACCTCGGCTCGGTCGCCGGGATCGCCGACCGCATCGCCGTGCTCTATCGGGGCGAGATCGTCGAGGACGGTCCCGTCCGCGCCGTGGTGAACGCCCCACAGCATCCCTACACCCGGCTGCTCATCCGCTCCGCGCCGACGTTGCGCTCCGCAGGGGCCCTGCGCTCCGTAGCGGTTGGCCGCGCCGACCGCGAGGCGCTACGTGAGCTGCTACAGACCACCGGAGGAACAGCACCATGACCCGACAGATCAGACTCGCCCTGCGCGCGTACGGGGTCGGTGGCCCCGGCCAACACGGCCTCTGGAAGGACCCACGCGTCCCGAACAACGCCAGCATCGACATCGACTGGTACATCGCCCAGGCCAAGGCCGCCGAGCATGCCACCTTCGACGCACTCTTCATCGTCGACAGCCAGTTCATCGATGCGAGCTATCCACCGCACTACCTCAACCGCCTGGAGCCGTTGACCCTGCTGTCCGCAGTCGCCGTACACACCCGGCACATCGGACTCGTCGGCACCCTCAGCTCCACCTACAACGCGCCGTTCAACGTGGCCCGCCGATTCGCCTCACTGGACCACATCAGCCGGGGCCGGGCCGGCTGGAACGTGGTCACCAGCATGGACCCGGGCACCTCCCGCAACTACGGCCTCGACCAGCACCTCGACTACACCACCCGGTACGGCCGGGCGCTCGAACACGTCCGTGTGGTCCGTGGACTGTGGGACTCGTACGAGGACGACGCCTTCGTCGCCGACGTGACGCGCGACGTCTTCCTCGACCCGACGCGGCTGCATCCGCTCAACCATGAAGGGGAACACTTCACGGTCGCCGGGCCGCTGAACATCTCCCGCTCACCACAGGGCCAGCCGGTGATCTTCCAGGCCGGGGTCTCCGAGGAAGGGCGCAACCTGGCGGCACAGGTCGCCGAGGGCATCTACGCACCGGGCGGCTCGCTGGAGTCGGCACGGGACTACTACGCCGACCTCAAGCGACGTACGGCGGCGGCCGGGCGCAACCCCGATCACCTGCTCATCTTCCTCGGCGCGCAACCGGTGATCGCCGGCACCGACGCCGAGGCGCACCGGCTCTCCCGGGAGATCTTCGACGCGGACAACGACTTCGCGCGCAAACTCGCCGCGTTCGGCCGGGCCTTCGGGGCCTACGACTTCACCCAACACGACCTCGACGCACCCTTCCCGGACGTGGCAGCGCTCGCCGAGCGGGGCAACCGAACCTGGGGTACCGCGATCGTCGAGCGGGCCCGGGCAGAGGGGCTGACCCTGCGCGAGACGGTGCTCGCCTTCACCACGTACCGGCCGTCGCCATTCACCGGTGATCCGGTCACGGTGGCCGACACCATCGAAAGCTGGTTCGCGGCGGGTGCTTTCGACGGCCTGAACCTGGGCTTCCGTACCTCCGACGACCTGGCGCGGTTCGTGGCCGACGTGGTGCCGCTGCTGCAGACCCGAGGCCTGTTCCGCACCGAGTACGAAGCGGACACACTACGCGGAAACCTCGGCCTGCCGATCCCGGAGAACCGCTGGACCGCCGCCCGCCGCCCGCTCGTCGCGGGGGCCGTCCGATGACCGGCGTGGCGGCGCCCCGTACAGCGACCAGCGGGGCAGCGACCGGTCCGGAGTCGGCTGGTGCCCGTGACGGGCAGACCGTCCGCTTTCCGCACACCACTCCGCCGGACGAGGTTGCCGTCCTGGTGGTCGGTGCGGGCCCGGTCGGCCTTGCCGCCGCCGTCGAACTGGCCGGCCGGGAGGTCGCGGTCACCGTGGTGGACGCTGCGACGTCGGCGACCCTGGTGCGGGCCGGCGCGATGGGGCACACGCCTCGGACCGTGGAGCACTTCCGCCGCTGGGGGGTGCTGCAACCGATCCGGCAGGCATGGACCTTCCCGCCGGAGTGGAACCGGGGCATCCGGGTGGTGACCTCCCTGGTCGGGCACGAACTGGTGGACCGCCAGCGGCGCGGATTCACCGAGCCGGGAGTGCTCCGGCACTCGCTGGCCGCCCCGATCCGGCGACCACAGACCGTGCTGCAGCAGGTGTTCCTGGACCATCTGGCGGTGCGCGGCGTGCCCGTTGCCGGTGGCTGGCGGGTGACCGAGCTGCGGGAGGTCGACGATGCGGTGCTCACCACAGTCGTCTCCGTCGCCACCGGCGAAACCCGGGTCATCCGATCGGCGTACGTCATCGGTGCGGACGGTGGGAGCAGTACCGTGCGCCGGCTCGCCGGCATTGCCCGGCAGGGCGAGTACGCCGACGAGAAGATGGTGAGGCTCGTGGTGCGTACCGCAGCCGGCTTCGACGCTGCCGGGGCCGCACCCAGCGGCACCAACATCGTGGTCAACCAGCGGGCCTACGGTTTTCTCGCCGCGATCAGCAGCCGGCAGTGGCGGGTCTACGCCGGGCCCTACCCGTTGGACGCCGAGCCACCGGAGGAAGAACTGCTGGCCACGGCGCGGGCCGCGTTCGGGCTCGACCTCGACCTGGAACTCAGCTCGTCGACCACGTTCTATCACGCCACCAGGATCGCCGAGACGTTCCGGCGTGGCCGGGTGCTGCTGGCCGGCGACGCGGCACACGTGCGGACCCCGGGCGGGAACCTGGGCGAAGGCTTCGGGGACGTGGTCAACCTGGGTTGGAAGCTTGCCGCCGTGCTCGCCGGGCACGGCCCGGACGCACTGCTCGACTCGTACGACCAGGAGCGGCGACCGCACAACTGGCGGGTCGCCGACCATGCCCTCGACCGGGCCCGTCGAGGAAAGGAGCGACTCGCCGAGATCCGCCGCATCGGCGTACCTGACGACCTGGACCACAGCCCGGCGGCCCAGGCCCGGCGGGACGAGATCCGAGCGCTGCTCGCCGCGGAGCACGGCGAAGCGCCGGGCGTGCTGTTCGACGAACGCTACGACGCCTCTGGCGTGCTCTGGTACGACCAGAACCAGCTCACCGAGGAGACACCCTGGCACCCCGACCGGTACGAGGACGATCCCCGTCCCGGCCACCGGGCCCCGGACGGCTACGTCGACCCCTGGGGCGACACGCTCTACGACCGGATCGGCAACGCCTTCGGACTGTTGGTGTTCGGCGGTGGCCGGGAGGTGGAGCGGGCGTTCGTGGCGGAGGCCGGCGGCCGAGGACTGCCGTTCACCGTCGTGCACCTGACCGACGAGCCGGCCCGCCGCCTCTACGGCGCCGATCACGTTCTCGTCCGGCCCGACCAGCACGTGGCCTGGCGAGGCGGGCAGCTTCCCCCGGCCGGTGCCGGCGCGGTCCTCGACCGCGTCCTCGGCCACGCCGCACCGACCACTACCGTCGCAACGAAGGGCGTCCCTCATGTCCACGCAGTACGCTGACCATTCCGCCCCGAGTGGGCTACGCACCCGGGGCACGGTTGTCGTGGTACCCGGCCGGGGCGAGGTGCCGGCGAGCTACGGCCGGTTCGGTGCACGACTGGCCGCCGACGCGTACCGGGTACGCGTTCTGCCGCCACCCGAGATCGACCGCGACGACGTGTCAGGCGCCCTCGACCGGCTCGCCGGGTCGTTGACCGAGGCGGTAGCCGGGATCGCGGACATGGTCCGGCCGCTGGTGCTGGTGGGTGCCGACATCGGGGCCGCCGCGCTCGGTGCGCTGGTGGCCCGGCCGGACCCGACGAAGGCCGCCTGGTGGCCACAGGCAGTCGTACTCGCCGCACCACCCGGCTACGAGGCGCGGCAGCTCGGCGGCTGGGACGACGAGTTGGACGCCCGCACCCACTGCCCGGTGCATCGGGGGGTGCTCACCGACGATCCGACGGTCCAGCCCGGCTCGCTGGCCGCGAGCGTGCCCGCCGAACTGCTGGACGCGGCGTACGGCAACACGAGTGACCTGCCGCACCTGCTGTTGGTCGGTGACACTGACCCGCTGGCCGGTCAGGCCGAACTGGCCCGCCTGGCCAAGTCCCTGCCGTCGGCACGGCTGTCGATCGTTCGCGGCGCCCACCACGACGTCCTCAACGACCTCCAGCATCGGGCCGTGGCGGCGGAGATCGTGTCGTTTCTGGAGGCGGTCCGGGGGGCGCCGCCCCTGGTGCCGGTCGTCGCGGTGGAGGCGAGCAGCTGGTGACCATGACCATGCCGTTGAACCCGGAGACCTTCCGTGCCCTGCTCCGCCAGCAGGCCGCCACCGTCGCGGTGGTGACCGCACCCGGCGCGCCTCCGGTCGGGTTCACCGCGACGTCGTTCACGTCGGTGTCGCTGCGGCCGTTACTGGTCTCGTTCTGCCTGAACCGCAGCTCGTCCAGTTGGCCGACCATGGCGCAGGCGGAACACGTCGGGGTGCATCTGCTGGGCGAGGGTCAGCACGAGGCCGCCCGTACCTTCGCCACCAGCGGCATCGACCGGTTCGCGGCGCACGCCGACTGGCGGCCCGGACCGTACGAGGTGCCGCTGCTGAATTCACCGATCGCCTGGCTGGTCGGGCGGGTGGCCGAGCGGATCCCGGCCGGCGACCACGTGATCGTGCTCGTCGAGGCGCTGCGGGGGCAGCACACCGGCGACGGTGCGCCCCTGCTCTACCACAAGGGTCAGTACGCGGCAGTGCACCCGTCGCCATGACCGGGGCACCGCAGCAGCAGCCAGCACCCGGGCCGTCGAAGCGATGACCGTTGACGACATCGCCTCGCTGGTCGCCGAGTTGGGCGACGTCGTCGGAGCCCTCACGAGGCTGAGCCTGCACACAAGCTCGACCTGTACCGGTTCCTCCGGCTCAAGCTGACCTACAACACCCAACACCAACGGTGCGCGCCATGGTAGATCTTGGCGCACACCGTTGGGAATTGGTTCGTGCCCGAGGTCCAACACGAACCAAACTCCCAAATCCGCTCGTGGCTGATGTGAATGTCATGCCGGCGTGGCCACGCGCACGCCGGTCGCCCCGAAAACGCAGGTTGGTGCCCTGCCGGGGCACGTCACCGCGTCGGCCAGCAGTCCGGGGCGGTTCCGGGAGCTGGTCAAAAAGTTACGCCGCGCCCGTCAATCACGTCCGGCCTCCCGATCGCCGCCGGCGACGAATCGGAACGCCTCGCGCGCGACGGCGCGATCGGGCATCGAGGTGAGCCGGACGATGCCAGGGCCGAGGCACAGAACGAACTCGCGGCCCACCGACCCGCCCTTCTTGTCCTGCCCCATCAGCGACCAGATACGCTCGAAGTCGACTGTGGCGGAGAGCCCTGTCGGCAGGCCGACCCGGGCCAGGTAGTGGCGGGTGCGTTCAGGCAGCTCACGCGCGCCATGGACGATGGCGGCCACCGAAGCGGCGAACAGCATGCCAATGCCGACGGCCTCACCGTGGTTGTACTCTCGGTAGCCGGTGGCTGCCTCTACCGCCTGGCCGAGGGTGTGGCCGTAGTTGAGGTGACGGCGCGGGCCGAAGTCATGCTCGTCCTGCTGGACCAACTCCACCTTGACCCGCGCGCTGCGGTCGATCAGCTCACGGAGCAGGTCGTCACCGATGGGACCGCCGGTGGGCATGCTGTCGACGAGATCGAGGATCGCCGGGTCGCCGACGAAGCCGCACTTGATGATCTCGGCCAGGCCGCTGCGGAATTCACGCTCCGGCAGGCTCCCGAGCACGGCGCGATCGGCGATGACACGTTCAGGTTGATAGATGGTTCCGACGAGGTTTTTTCCGTCCGTGAGATTGACGCCGTTCTTGCCGCCAATCGCCGCGTCGACCTGACCGGTCAGCGTCGTCGGGATCAGGACGAGTCGTGCACCGCGCTTCCAGGTCGCCGCCACGAAGCCGGCGAGATCGGTGATGCTGCCGCCACCCATACCGACGATGATGCCGGTACGCGGGAATCGGATGGCCGCCAGGCGTTCGTATACGCTCGTGACGATGTGCAGTGACTTACCTTGCTCGCCGTCCGGCACGATGATGACCGGTGGCCCGCCCAGCGCGTGCCGCACGTGCTGGAAACGGTCGAGCAACGGTTGACTGGTCAGCAGCGCCACCGGTGTTCCTTCCGGACGGATCTCGCTCCAATACTCACTGTTCGGCAGCAGCCCCGAACCGCTGTCGAAATTGCACGCCAAGCCATGCGGGTTGGTGACGGTCGTTACAGCGATACGGCAATAGCTTCCACTAGCCATCCCAGGCCCCCTCCGTGTGTCGATCTGGTTTGTTAGGCCGGTTTCGACGACTTGGGCGCTGCGGCGTAGGAGTTGGCCGACCAGGAAGGCAGACCAGCGTCGACCTGATTGATCCAGATCATTACGTCGAAGCTTGTGGTCATACGCGCATCCTGCCGCCCGGTCCACGGCCGCCACCCGGCCGTGTCGGTTAGCCGACATGGCGACGCCGAACGGGATCAATTCGCGGGCGCTTCGCAAGGAGTGGGGCACGTGATCCATCGGATCGATGCAACCCGGCGTGCGCAGCGATGCGCCCCACCCGGGCTGGGTGGGGCGCATCGCCGTTGACGTTGAGCACCCCGGCGGCTGGCCCACCCTTAGTTCCGGTCTGAGTGAGCGTTTCGCATGTCTGTCAGTCAGGTGTGTTGAGACAGAGCCGTTCGTTTGACAGACCCGTGTCCGGGTTGGGCCCGGCGCGCCGCGGAGCCGGTTCGGCAGCGCCCGTGCCCGGTTCATCCCCGTGTGACCCACACCGATTCGGACAGCGGATCCTATTTTGGGCGCGGCGCGGGGCCGCGCGGGTGCCCGCTCTTTCCTCTGCTAAGTCGGGAAATATCCGGCCCGCCAGGTTGTTGGTATGCGGTGGCGATTCGTACGCCTTCTACGGCGGCGGGACAGCGTTGTGGCGCCTGCCTGAACCCCCCGACAGTGACCTGCCCGAGAAGGGACGACTCCGCATGCCCACCGACATCCTGGCGCGTCCAGCGGACGCCAACCGCGCGCACCGACGCCCCTCGCTCACTGTGGTCATCCCGGCCCGTAACGAGGCCCCCAACCTGCCGTACGTCTTCGCGCGGCTGCCTCGCGACATCGACGAGGTGATCCTGGTCGACGGTGGTTCAGTGGACGGCACCGTCGAGGTCGCCCGCGAACTGTGGCCCACCGTCCGGGTCGTGCAGCAGACCCGTACCGGTAAGGGAAATGCCCTGGCCTGCGGATTCGCGGCCGCCACCGGCGACATCATCGCCATGATCGATGCCGACGGCTCGACCGACCCGGCGGAGATTCCCCGGTTCGTCGAGGCGCTGCTCGACGACGGCGACTTCGCCAAAGGATCGCGGTTCCGCGCGGGCGGCGCCAGCTTCGACATCACCCCACTGCGTCGACTGGGCAACGGAGGCCTCAACGGCATCGTCAACCTGCTCTTCGGTACCCGCTTCACCGACCTCTGCTACGGCTACAACGCCTTCTGGCGCCGACTGTTGCCGGTGCTGGAGCTGCCCGATCCGGCGCTGCCCCGGCCGGCTGACGGTCGCAAGCTCTGGGGCGACGGCTTCGAGATCGAGACTCTGATCAACATTCGGATCGCCGCCGACGACCGCCGGATCAAGGAGGTGCCCAGCACCGAGTACCCCCGCATCCACGGCGAGAGCAACCTCGACGCCGTGCGGGACGGCCTGCGGGTGCTGCGCACCATCGTCAGCGAGTTCGGCCGGCGCCACTTGCGGGCAGGCCGTCGCGCCGGGCCCGTGGTGGTCGTCCCGGTCCTGCCGTTCAGCCAACTGGGCCGGACCCCCATCGGAACCCGCCTCGACGAGCACCGATTGGAGACAGCATGACCACGCCCACGCCGCAGATCAGCGTCGTCATCCCCAGCCATGTCGAGAGTCGCTTCGGATACCTCGTCGAGGCGATCGCCGTACTGCGTGCCCAGTCGCCCGCCCCGGCCGAGATCATCGTCGTGGTGGATCACAACCCGGCCCTGTTCGAGCGGGCCAGCCGGGAGCTGACCGGCGTGACCGTGTTGGAGAACCGCTTTCCGCCCGGAGTCTCCGGCACCCGCAACACCGGTGCCACGCACGCCACCGGTCCACTGCTCGTCTTCCTCGACGACGACGTGCGGCCCGCCCCCGACTGGCTGTCGCGCCTGATCGCGCCCCTCGCCGACCCCACCGTGGTGGGCGCCGGCGCCGGTATCGTCGCCCGCTGGGAGACCCGCCAACCCCGGTGGCTGCCGGACGAGTTCCTCTGGGCGGTCGGTGCCTCCTACCGAGGACTGCCGACCAGCACCGCGCGGGTCCGTAACGTCTGGTCGGGGAGCATGGCCGTCCGGCGGGGTCCGTTCCTGGCCGCCGGTGGCTTCCGCACCGACTTCGGCAAGGTCGGCGACCGTTCCCGGCCCGAGGACACCGAACTGTGCCTGCGGCTGGCCCGGCACAGCGGCGGCCACTGGGTGCACGTCCCGGACGCCGTCATCTCACACCCGGTACAGGCCGACCGGGCCACCTTCCGCTACTTCCTCGTCCGCTGCCTCAACGAGGGACGCGGCAAGATCCTGATGGCCCGGCTGCTGGGCACCGATGGCGCACTCGCCGCCGAGCAACGCTACCTGCGCTCGGTCCTGCCCCGAGCGGTGCTGCGCGGCATCACCGGCCCGCTGCGCGGTGCCGGCCCGCGTCCGGCTCTGCGAGCCGGTGCGGTGCTCGCCGGCCTGCTCGCTGCCGCGCTCGGTGCGATCCTGGAACTACTCAGCCGCCACCCTGCCGATTCGCCGTCCGAGGTTCGTCCCGCCGATCCGGCCGGGATCCGGTCGAACCCGACCCGGCCCCGGTTGCCGGCCCTGGTCCGCGACATCGAGCTCACCGAGCCGCTGCCACACCTCCCGTCCGTCGCCGCCGACGGGCGCCGAATCCAGCGGGCCTGGCTGCTGGTCCGCCTGCACACCGAGCCGATCGGCTCGGTCCTGCTGGACGTGCCCGAAGCCGGACTCGCCCCGGCCGAACTCTCCGCCGCGATCGACACCAACCTCGGTACCGAGCTGCGGCGCCGGCTACCGGCCGGCTGGCCCGTCCCACCACCTGACGACCTGTCGGCCGGACTGCCACCCGCCGGCGGCTCGGCACAGCTACGGCGTCGGGCGGAGGTGCTGCGTGACCCGCCGCCCATCACCGTGGTGGTCTGCACCAGGGAACGCCCCGAGGAGTTGGCCCGGTGCCTGGACAGCCTCCTGGCGCAGCCGTACCCGAACTTCCGAGTCCTGGTCGTGGACAATGCGCCGACCACCGACGCGACCCGGGCGGTGGTCGCCCGGGCAGCGAGCCGTGGCCCGGTGGAACGGATCGTGGAGCCCCGCCCCGGCCTGTCGTTCGCCCGCAACCGGGCCGTGACGGCGGCGCCCGGAGAGATCCTCGCCTGGATCGACGACGACGAGGTGGCCGACCCGCACTGGCTCAGCGAGGTGGCGCGGGCGCTCGCCGACCACCCCGAGGCCGACGTGGTGTCGGGTGTGATCGTGCCGGCCGAACTGGAGACCGACCCGCAGCTGTGGTTCGAGAGCTTCGGCGGGCACAGCAAGGGACGCGGGTACACCCCGGACGTCTTCTCCCCGGCCACGGCCGCACGGCAGAGTCCGCTCTATCCGCTGCCGCCCTTCGGCACCGGCGCGAACATGACCTTCCGGCCCGGCGTGATCGAGCGGATCGGTGGGTTCGACACCGCTCTCGGTGCCGGCACCCCGGCGATGGGTTCGGAGGACACCCTCGCCTTCACACGGGTGCTGCTGACCGGCGGCACGGTGGTGTACCACCCCGCCGCCGTGGTCCGGCACTACCACCGCCGCGATCTGGACGGCCTGCGTAAACAGCTCGTCGGCTACGGCACCGGGCTGACCGCCGCGTACACCGGTCTGGTGCTGACCGATCCGGCGACGCTGCTGCCACTGCTGCGGCTCGCGCCGACCGCGCTGCGCGACCTGCACCGGCCGGAAGGGCCCCGGCTCGCCGGGATCGGCACCGAGTTCCCGCGCGAACTCCTCGCCGCCAACCGGCGCGGCATGCTCCGTGGTCCGGCGGCCTACCTGCGAGGGCGGCGTCGGGCCCGTCGACCGCAGCAGGTGACGGCATGACCGCCGGCCCCGCCGCCGAGTCCAGCACGATGGGCCGGTACGCCCCGACCGCGACCAGCGGGCGGTCCGGTGGTACGGCACAGCCGTCGCTGCTGCTCCGGACCGCGTTCGCGCTGATGTCCTCGACGGTCGCCAGCGCCGCCCTCGGCTTCGTGTTCTGGTTGGTGGCGGCCCGCTGGTTCCCACCGGAGCGGGTCGGTTGGGCATCGGCGGCGATCTCCTCGATGTCGTTGCTGGCCGGCCTGGCCCAGCTCAACCTGACCAGCCTCTTCGCCCGGTTCCTGCCCACCGCCGGAGCCCGGTCCCGACCGCTGATCCTCGCCGGCTACGCAGCGTCGGCCACGATGGCGGTGCTGCTCACCGTCGGTTTCCTCGGCCTTGGGCTGCTCTCCGGGGTGGTCGGGTCGCAGCCGGTCGGCGTGCTGGCGTTCATCGCCGCCGTGGTCGCCTCGTCGATCTTCTTCATCCAGGACGGCGTGCTCGCCGCGCTGCGCCGGCCGGGTCTGGTACCGGTCAAGAACGTGCTCGCCTCCGCCGGGAAGCTGGCGCTGCTGCCGCTGTTGGCCGGTACCGCCGCCGGCTACGGGCTGCTGCTGGCCTGGACGGTGCCGATGCTGGTCACGATGCTGGCCGTGAACTGGTGGATCCTGACCCGGCTGGCGCCCACCCGGCGGCGGACCGCGACGACCGCCCGCCCGGCCCACCGGGAGGTGTTCAGCTTCGCCTCCGCCGAATACGTCAACGGCACCATCAACAACACCCTCGCCTTCCTGCCACCGGTGCTGGTGGTCAGCCTGCTCGGTCCGACGCCGAGCGCCTACTTCCACCTGCCCTGGGTAATCGGCGTCGCCGGTACGACGGTGCTCTGGAACGTGGTCACCTCCTTCGTGGTGCAGGCCAGCAGCGACGACGGGGGGCGGATGCGGACGCACATCGACCGGGCCGTGCTCCTGGTCGCTCTGGTGACCGGCCTGGCGATGCTGACGCTGGTCACCGCGGCCAGGCCGCTGCTCGGGCTGCTCGGACCGGACTACGCCGCCAACGGCGCGGACGCGTTGCGCCTCATCGGCCTGTCGCTGCCGTTCACCGGTGTGGTGCTGCTCTACGCGGCCTTCGCGATGATGGAGAAGCGGATGTGGCGCGTGGTCCTGGTCCAGTCGGCCGGTGCGGTGATCTGCCTCGGCGGTGCCGTGCTCGGGTTGCCCCGCTTCGGCATTGCCGCTCCCGCGCTTGCGCTCCTGGTCGGCCAGGCGGTCACCGCCACGGTGCTCCTGCCCGGCCTGGTCCGGCGCTACCGAGCCACCGCCCTCGGTCCGGTCGCCGGTGCGCAGCGGGAGATCGACTCGAAGGGGAGGTGACCGGTGTCTGATCTCGTCGACCGGTCGTCCGACGACCTCACGCCCCCAGGCACCGCGTCGGTCGATGGAGTCTCGACCGGGGCCGCGACCCAGCGGCTAATGGCCTGGAGCGGGCTCGGCACCGCGCTGGCCACGCTGCTCACCCTGGCCACCGACGGACCGGTGGCCGCCCCGGTCGCGCTCGCCTTCGCCTGTCTCGGCCCCGGCCTGGCGGTGCTGGCGCATCTGCGGGTCCGGCAGCCGGTACTGGGCTGGGCGGCGGCACTGCTGGTCAGCGTCACCGGCTATGCGGCGACCGCGACCGTCCAGGTCTGGCTCGGCTGGTGGCAGCCGCGAGCGGTCGTGCTGACCGTGGCGGTGCTGGTCGCCCTCTCCTGTGGGCTGGCGCTGCGCCGGCTGGGCTGGGGGCCCGCGCCAGCCCGGCCCCGGTTGTCCGGTCGCGGTCGGCTCGTCGGTCATGCGGTGGTCCTGGTCGCGGCGACCCTGCTCTGGCTGATCGCGGTGGCCCGCTCCGATCTCGGCGGGTTGACCGGGTACGGGCTGCTGGCCAGCGTCCATCCCACCTTCTTCGCCGCGGTGGCCCTGTGCACGGGTGGCTTCGTCCTCGGTCTCACCCGGGCCGGCCGGACCTCCGGTGTGCAGCCGCTGTACCTGGTGCTGCTCGTGCTGATCGTGCACGGCACGGTGCCGCTCCTGCTGGATGAGCCGCAGTACGCCTGGACCTACAAGCACCTCGGGGTCGTCGAGCTGATCCAGTCCACCGGCTCGGTCGGCGATCCGACCGACATCTACCAGCAGTGGCCCACCCTCTTCGCCAGCGCCGCGCAGCTCGCCGACCTCTCCGGCCAGCCGGCCGCCGTACTGGCCGACTGGTCGGCGGTCTTCTTCAACCTGGCCGGTGCGCTGCTGCTCGCCGCCGTCGTCCGGACCCTCTCACCGGACCGGCGGGTCGCCGAGCTGACCGTCTTCGGCTTCGTCGCCGTCAACTGGGTGGAGGAGGACTACCTGGCACCCCAGGCGCTGGCCTTCCTGCTCAGTCTCGGTGTCCTCCTGGTGCTGCTGCACCGGCTGCGTCGACCCGATGCCGCCGAGGGCGCCGACCGGAGCACCCGCCGGGGGCGGGCGCTGGCCGTCGCCGCCCTGCTGGTGGTCTTCGCGGTGCTCACCGCGACCCACCAGCTCTCGCCGTATCTCGTCCTGGCCCAGGTCGGGGCCCTTACGCTGCTGCGCCAGATCCGGCCCTGGTGGACCGTCGTGGCGATGGGCGCCATTCTGGTGGCCTACCTGCTGCCCCGCTACGACCTCGTCGCCGGCTCGTTCGGCGTCTTCGAGGGGATCAACATCTTCGCCAACGCGTCCGGTAACGCCGACGGCTGGGGATCGACCGGGCAGGCCGTCTCCGCCATCGTGGTCCGGTGCCTCGCGCTGAGCGTCTGGGGGCTGGCCGCCCTGGCGGTGCTACGGTCCCGGCGCCGGCTGTCGACGGTCCTCGTGCCGATGGTCCTGGCCGGTACCCCGTTCCTGCTCCTGGTCGGGCAGAGCTACGGCGGTGAGGCGATCTACCGGGTCTTCCTCTTCTCCGCTCCCTGGTGCGTCCTGCTGATCGCGATCGCCGTCTTCGCTCCACGTCCGGCCGGTGAGGTCGACACCGCATCCGACACCCTCGACGGTGACCCGTCCTCAGCCGGCCGCAGCACCGGCACCACCGGCCGACGGTCCCGGGTTCGGCCGGTGCTGCTCGGGCTGGCGCTCACCGTGGCGGTGCTCGGCACGGTGCAGGGCCGGCACGGCCAACTCGTGGTGGATCGGCAGGACTCCGCCGAGGTCGCTGCGGCACGGCAGCTGTATGCCGAGGCGGCGCCCGGGTCGACCATCGCGCTCGCCACTGCGAACTTCCCCAGCCGGCTGACCGCCGCCTATCCCGACTTCAACCGGAGCGTCCCCGTCGGCGAACCGGACCTGGTCGAGGGGGCGGGGTTGCGTGGCGTCGCGCTCGGTCCCGAGCACCTACCGGCGATCGAGAGCTATCTGCGCAGCTTCGGGGGGACAGCGACCTATCTGGTGATCGGCGACGGAATGCGTCGGCAGGCGGCCTACTTCGGCCACCTGCCCGACGGGGCACTCGACCGACTGGAGGCGGCGCTGCGGGCCAGTAGCCGATGGGTGGTGCTGTTCCAGGGCGGGGACGGGGTGAGCGTCTACCAGCTCACCGGATGAGCACGGCCCGGGGTCGGTCGAGGTCAGGCCGGCTCGTAGATGGTCACCCAGTCGATCTGAAGGTCGACCCGGGGTGGGGTCGTCTCGTCCGGGCAGGCCTCCCAGGTGTGCCCGCAGTACCACGCCTGGCTCTGCAGGGCGAGCGCCATCGGTTCGTCCGGCACCTGGTCACCGGTGAGGGTGGCCCAGGGGCGCCCGTCGAGGGTGAAGACCAACCGGTCCGGTGTCCATTCCAGGCCGGCGGTGTGCCACCGGGTGAAGTCGCCCGGCACGTTCCGCTCCACCGGCCGACCCTGGACCGGGTGCAGCACGCCGTACATCCGGCTTCGGTCCCGGCCGTTGTCCTCGGCGATGTCGATCTCGGGCGGGTAGTCGTTCGAGGCCGGCCAGAGCAGTAGCGCATAGGCGATCCCGGTGCCGCGATCCATCCGGAACCGGATGTCGAACCGGCCGTACGTCCGGCTGACCACGTGCCGGTTGGAGACGCCACCGGTGACATACAGGCCACCACGGCTGGGCTCGGGCCAACCGCCGATGATCAGGGCGCCGCCGCTCACCGAGACGTGGGTGGGATCGAAGTACCCGCCCGGATCCCCATCGGGTTGGCCCTGGTAGGCGAACCACCGGTGATCGAGGACCGGGCCGGTGAAGTCGTCGGTGAAGATCTGCCGCCATCCGGGCAGGTCGCCCTGGGGCAGACGTACTCCTGAGGGAGGGCCGGCGGCGGGCGCGGGCGGGGCGCTCAGCGTCGGCGTGGCCGGCCCGGGTGCCGGGATCCGGTGCGACTCGTGCCGGTTGGCGCCGCTGTCGAAGCGTGCCAGCGGCCGACCCACCGCCAGCCAGGCGACCGTCCCGACCAGCGTCATGGCGAGCAGTACGGCAGCGGCCCGGCCCCATCGTCGAGCGCGCCGACCGGTGCCGGTAGGCCGGTGCGGGGTCAGTGGCGTCTCCCGTTCTCGTCGGTGCCGCTGATCAGGTCAGTTGCCGCCCGTATCGGCGGGCGACCCGACGGGTGATCCGCCAGGCCGGCTGGGCCAGCCGTTTGACCTGCGGCATGAGTCGCGGACCGCCGCCCCGAACCAGAGTCAGGAGATCCGCTCCGGAATGGTCGGGGGTGGGCTGTAGGCGGGGGACGGCCAGGCGGTTGTCGACCGTCGGCTGGTAGCTGCGCCGGCCGACCTCGCAGGCGTTCTGGTATCCGGCTCGCCGTACCAGCGTGCGGACGTGCCGGTCGTGGTAGCCGTGCGGATAGCAGAAGGAGCGGGTCTCGGTGCCCAGTTCCTGCTCGAGCCGGTCGCGGCTGGCGGCGACCTCGTGGGCCAGCGACCCGGTCGGCAAGACATCGAGCGGGTGGTGGTGCAGGCCGTGGTTGCCGATCTCGACCCGGCCGCTGGCGGCCACCTCGCGCAGTTGCGACCAGGTGAGCAACGGCCCGAAGGAAGCCGCCCAGCGCCCCAGCCAGGAGGCCGGACCGTTGCCCAGATGCCCCACCGAGGGGTAGAGGGTCGCTGAGGCGCCCGCCTCGGCCAGCAGCGGCACCGCCTCGGTCAGGAAGTTCGCGTAGCCGTCGTCGAAGGTCAACGCCACCAACGGGCTCTCGCCAGCCGCCTCGAACAGGTCGAGTGCCTCGGTCAGCCCGACCAACCGGTACCCCGCCCCGACCAGGGCACCGAGCTGCTCAGCCAGGCGCCGGGGTGGTACCGCCAGGGTACGCAGCGGGCCTATCGCAAGCTCGGAGACGGAGTGGTACATCAGCACCGGCAGGCGTGCTCCGGACGGATGACGCCCAAGTCCTCGATAGCTCACCAAAATACTCTATCGAGACTATTGACGCGATTTCGCCAGACGACCGATTTGCCGCGGATCAGGGACGGACGGGCTGGAGTCGACCAGGCCGTCGCCCTGCGACGCCCTCGCCGGGGGTGGGTCGGGAGAGCTGCGGCCGAGGTTGAAGCGGGCAGTCACCGTCAGCCCCTTGTCGGGATGAGCCCTCGAATTCCACCCCTACCTCGAAACGGTCAAAAACCTCCGAACCACCCTCTAACTGGACGTTTGCTTCGCCTTCGGGCTGGTAATGGCCGATTCGCGCCCCCGACTTCGGTAGCGCTAGATGTCCGACCTGACCCAGAAAAAGACCATATCAGCGGACGTGGACCGGACCGAGTTCAGCAGATTTCGCCCCGGGATCGTGTCTGGTTCGCTTTCGCCCACACATCGACGGACATGACGTCCGTCGAACCCGGGCACCAACACCGTACGCCTGCTGCATGACCGAACGGCGACCCTATCCGTCCGATCTCTCCGACGCCCGATGAGCCCTGATCGCACCCCGCCTCACCGCCTGGCGACAGGCCCGCACCGACGCCGGCGTCAGCGGCCGCACCCCCACCCACAACCTCCGCGACATCTTCAACGCGATCCTCTACGTCAACCGCACCGGCATCGCCTGGCGCTACCTACCCCACGACTTCCCACCCCACCCGACGGTCTACGGCTACTTCGCCGCCTGGAACAAAGAAGGCATCCTCACCGCACTCAATCACCAACTCACCGGCCTCGTCCGCGACCACCACGGCCACACCACCACACCCACCGCATCCATCATGGACAGCCAGAGCGTGAAAACCTCCACCAACGTCCCACTGTCGACACAGGGCACCGACGCCGGGAAGAGAATCGTCGGCCGCAAACGGGGCATCATCACCGACACCACCGGACCCGGCAACGTCGCGCCAGAGATCACCGCCGCGAACAAGACCATTGCCGCCTGCGACGCCAAACTCCCCCAGTACCGCGCCATCGCCGACGCCGGAGGCGACCCCGCCACCGTCGCCGCTTGGATGGCCGAGGTCAACGCCCAACGCGCCGCCGCCCTCGCCCAACGCGACACAGCAACGGCAGCCCAACCACCCGCTCCCCACCGCCTCACCGAGGACAACATCCGACACCTCGTCGGCAGCTTCGACGACATCCGCAACACCCTGCGAGACGCCCACAGCGAAGACAAGAGCACCGTCTACCGGGAGCTACGACTCGCCCTCACCTACAACCCCGGCCAAAACAAAATCAGCGTCGAGGCTACGCCTGACGCTGATTACTGTTGGGTAACTGTACGAGTCCGAGGGGGGACTTGAACCCCCACGCGAAGCATCCCTGCACACAAAAGGTGTGCATTCAGTAAGGCTACGCCCGTACACCTCGCGGCGGAACCCCTCAACTCCAGGACGTGCTTAATACTCCCTGCTACGCCCTGTTCATCAAATATCGAAGCTCTCAGCCACTAACGCGCGCCGGTCGTTTACAGAGCAGGTCACCCAGGTTCCTGCCTACTCCAATTGTCCATGTGAGCCGCGGGGCAGACAGCCGGGGCGGCTATAGCCGACGGCGAGCGCACGAGGGTGCGGGCGGCCGACGACCACGGGATCTCCCGACCGATCGCTTCGGCCACGTTCACCACGCATGTTGACGAAACCTGTCGGCCGAGCCAGAGCCCGTCACGGTACTCGGAATCGACGAGGCCCTCAGCGGCAAGCCCCGCTAAATTTGGGACCGACCAGGCCCATCCACTGGACCACGACCACAGACCAATAGCACGTCGGCTTCCGCGGTCTGCCAAGGCTGCTCGCCCAAGTCGGAGGCCGCACCACCGCCGCTGTCACCTCTTGGCCGTCCCCCGTAAAAAGAGTTGCGATACCCGCCTGAGATGCCCCGAAGAGTTCATTCCGAACACCTCGATGCCACACTATCGACCTCCACCAATCCGTCCGATAATGTCAGAAATACCCTCCAGGGCAGCCTTTAAGGCACGGTCAAGATCCGCAAGATACTCCACTCGATTCTGATCATAAGAGTCGGAGGAAACCTTTTCCCACGCATTCTTGTAGGCATCCTCCAGACCAAGAACTTCTTCAACAATCTCTACTCGCTGGTCGAATGAAAGACCGAGCCTGCCCTGCAGGAGCATGCTTAGCTGAGCCCTGATCGAAATAATGTTTCCAACAAGGTAGACATGCGTCAGACCAACCCTCTTACTTAAGAGAATATCCGCAAGAACCGCATCGTGATGCCCCTCTTGACCCAGCAATTCAACCCCTAACCTAGAGTCTTTTTGAGTGCGATCATCCCTCGCGCCCCTGCTGGTATATCCACGCCGCCAGCCCGCAGAATCGACACGCAATAGGTTACACAACTATTATGAATACCATCATAACCGCCGAGGTCCGCCCCAATTGAGCCTTGCTGGGCCCGCATGGCCGCCCCCGCGTCAGGAACATCGAAGGTTCGCTCAATTACATTCGGACCAAGCGGCTCCGCTCGCGCTCCCGTTGTCGGGAGACCATTCAAACCTCCTGGCCCATTCGACCCCAGGATTACCTGTTCGGTCTCCAGTGACCTGCCGCCACCCTCCACCTTAATCGTGGCGTGTTCCATGTCGACATCCCAACGCACGGTTGCCTTACCACTACAGTTATGCACGAGCACCGGGCTGCTACCGGCGATGACATAATACGTGTGAATGTCTGCGATGGTGAGGTCTCGCATGGGGCGCGACCCGAGGTAGTTCACAGTGCCGACAACGACGGTGGTGTCCTCGTCGGATAGCAGCTTCTCGGCTGGCTGGAGATCCTTGGCCTCGACCCAGGCTGCACGGTCCTGGCTCCAGAAGGGGTGGTTCTGAGTGGTTTTCAGGACGACTTCGCCGCGATCAGCGGTCTGGACGGTGAGATCAGTGAGCTCGGTGTCCTGGTTGAGGTGAAGTTGCTCGACGGCCTTGCTTGCCGTGACGCCGGTTTCGGGATCGTGGGCGAGGACCTCGTCCCCCAACTGGATCTCACCGATCGGGCGAGAGGTGCCGTTGGCCAGTAGGACAGGGGTTGCGGGGTCGAAGCTGTGGCAGCCCTTCCCCGGGCTTGGGATCTTGGGTTTGGGAGCGGCGGTGGCCGCGCTGCCGGCGGTGCGGGACAGGGCTGATTTGATTGCCCCTCCGCCGAACTGGACAGCTGATTTGACTCCCATCCCGCTACTCAGCGCGACGGAGGCGCCGAAGGCTGCTGCACCGACCGCCGCTACGCCCGCACCGATGACGGCTCCTGCGGCGGCGCCTAGTAGCGCTCCGCCGAGCATGCCTTGCCAGGTGTCGTCTTCTCGGTCGACGGCGTCTTCGACCAGTGAGGCAACTGCGCCTCCGACAGCTCCGCCGATCGCGGCGCATCCGACTGAGCCGATGCCGGCGGTCGCGCCGAGGCAGACGCCGGTCGCGAGTGCTCCAGCGGCGACCCCTGCTACCGTTCCCACGATCTTGGCGTTGTCGCGGGCCCATTTGACGCTGTTGTCGACGCTCTTCTTCGCTTTGTTGCAAAGGCTGGAGAAGATGCCGCACTTGCTCTTCTTCTTCTTTTTCTCCTTCGGCGGTGTCGCCGGGGGCGCGCCGTCGCCGGTGTGGACGCCGGGGAGGTCGTTCATGATCATCTCGCCGGTGGGGTCGGCGAAGGTGACCGGGCTGTAGGAGGCGTAGGAGTACCCCTGCATTTGCTGGGGGTTGGTGAAGTCGATGAGTGGGTCGACGCTGATGAACTGGCCGATGGCGGGGTCGTAGGACCGTGCTCCGATGTGGGTCAGTCCGGTGGGATCGCTCTCACCGTCGATGTCGCCGCCGACGAAGCCCTTGTCGTTGGGCCAGGCGGGGCTTGTGCCGCGCGGTGCACCGTAAGGGTTCTGCCGGCGTTTGGTGACAGTCTGGTTGCCGGCGCTGATGGCGGTCTCTTGGGTTCCCTGGTGGTCGCCGATGATCCACGTGACGCCAGTGTTCTGCCGCATGGCGCAGGTTTGGCCGGCGTAGCTGTAGTAGCGGGTGGCGGTCTTCTGCTGGGTGGCAGTGGTGTAGCGAATTTCGGTGCCGGGCAGGTAGAGGGTGGCGCCGGTGGGGTCGCGGGCGATCAGTCTGTCGCCGTCGCCGTCGTACAGGTAGCTGTGGTTCTTTCCGCTGTCGGTGACTCCGGTGAGGTTGCCCTCGATGTCCCAGGTGAGGGTTTCACTGCCGGCACCTGGTGGGCAGGTGTTCGCGGCGGCGGTGGCGTTTGGGCGGCAGGTGGTGCTGCCGTTCTCGTCATACCGGTAGTTCTTGGTGCCCGCGCCGAGCCCGGTGATGGTGATGGCGCTGACGGCGTGCGGGCGGGCCGTCCCCGAGGGGTAGGTGTAGCTGCGGTCCGTGGTTCCGGCGGGGGTGATGGTGCGGTCGCTGCGGAGGTTGCCTGCGGTGGGTGTGCCTGCCGTGTCAAAGGTCCAGGTGGACCAGTAGGGCGCTGGCCCGGCGAGTTGGTTGGCCTGGGGGGTGACGGTGCAGTCGCCGGAGGTGGGGGTCCATGCCTGGGTGAGGCGTCTCAGGTGGTCGTGGTTGAAGCACTGGACGTCGGTGGTGCCGCCGGCGGGTGTGTCGGCGATCCGTTTGATGTTGCCGGCGTCCTCGTAGTCGTAGTGGACGTCCGAGACGTACTGGGGGGCTATTTGGCGGGCCGTGGTGGCGCGCTTGAGTCGTCTGGTGGCGTCTTCGTACTCGAAGGATCGGTCGACGTAGTTCTGGCCGGTCTGCTGGTAGCGGATCAGTCCGAGTTCACCGAATTCGGTGTAGGTGGCGTCGAGGACGTACTGGCCAGCGCTGGGGTAGTTGGTGGTGAGTTGTTCGGGGAGGCCGGTGACGGGGTCGTAGGTGTGGGTGAGCGTCTCGCCGCCGAGTCCGCCGGCGTTGGGGAAGGTCTCGGTGTCCAGACTGCCGTCGGGCTTGTACTGGCGGGTGAAGATGTAGGTGCCGGACAGCCCGGTCTCGGCGGTGGGGATGACGTAGTCCTCGCCGGTGGGCTGGTAGAGGGCGGTGTATCCGCGGATGCGGATCTTGTACTCGTCGGTGCGGCTGGTGCCGGTCCACCGGCTGGTCGAGGCGAGTTGACCCTTGGCGCCGCTCGGGTCGTATACCCAGGTGGCGCGCTTGGTGTTGCTGGCGATGGTGTTGTCGTAGAGGCCGGTACGTCGGCCGAGCAGGTCGTACTGGTAGACGAGCTTTTCGTTGAGGGCGCGGGAACGGGCGTCGGTGACCTCGGTGATGTCGCCGTAGTCGTTGTAGCTGGTGGTGGTCAGGCCCTTGTCGGGGTCGGTGGCGGAGGTTTGCCGGCCCCGGATGTCGTACTCGTAGCTCCAGGGGTTGTCGGCGCTGTCCTTGACCTGAACCAGCTGGTTCTTCCGGTTGTAGGTGTAGAACGTGGCGTCGTAGGCCGATGAGGTGCCGCTGGTGAGGTGCTGGCGTAGTTCGGTGGTGTTGCCGCGGGCGTCGACGATCGTGGTGGTGGGGGTGCCACCCGCCGGTGGGGTGACGTAGGTTCGGTCGCCGCCGTGGCGGGTTTGGGCACGCCACTTTTCGGTGAGCGCATTGTTCACCGAGGAGCGGAGGATGGTCTCGGTGACGCGTCCTGCGCGGTCATATTGGGTGACGGTCTGGCCCTTGATGCGCCACTCGTCGATCGTGTGGAGGTTGATGCCGGGGGTCAGGTAGTTGTCGTAGTGCTGGTCGGTGGTCGTGCTGACTCGGCCAGCGGCATCGTAGGTCTTCTCGGTGAAGATCGTGCCGCTGCCGGCCTTCGCCGCGGTTTGGGTCTGACGTTCGCGGAGCAACCCGTCGTAGAGGGAGAAGGTGCTGACGTAGTTGCCGGCGGGGTTGAGGGCTCTGGTGGTGACGGCGTTGACCCCGTTGGCGTTGCGGAGGGTGTAGCTGAACTCGGATGACGGTGAGTTCGGGTTGTTTGCTTTCGGCCGGTTGGGAAGCCACACCTTGGTCAGTCGGCCGTGGGCGTCGTAGGTGAGGTCGGTGCGCTTGAGGTTGATGTCGATGTTGCCGGTGGTGCTGCCCCAGGCACCTTCGATCTCGGCGGTGGTGGTCCATGTCTGGGTGCCGAAGGTTTGCACGGTGTCGACCTTGGTGACGGGTCCACCGGCGGTGGGGGTGTATGTGGTGGTGGTCTTGTTGCCGCGGACGTCGGTGGCTTCGAAGAGGCGGCCGTAGGGGTCATAGGTGGTTTGGCTGGTGGTCAGCCAGGTGGTGGTGCCGCCGTTCGACGGGCTCCAGCCCTTCATCTCCTCGGCGGTGGTGAGGTTGCCGGTGGTGGGTGCGGTGCCGCCACTCTGTCCGTCGGCGTAGTAGGCGTTTCCGTCGTAGCTGCTTCGGGCGTCGCCGATGATGTCGTCCGCGGTGGTGGGGCTCTGGGCGCATGGCAGGGCGACGGTCTGTACGCGGGCTGTCAACGCCAGGAGGTTGAGGTTGGTGTTGCGCGCGTACGTGGTCGTGATGCAGGATTCGTCGCCGCTGACCGCAAGGTCGCCCTGGTTGTCGACCTTGCTGGGGGCACCGTAGGGGTCGTAGGTCGTGGATGCCCGGGTTACCCGCCAGCCGCGGCCTGCGTCGAGTTTGACCGCCGACCAGTCGGTGTCGGCCCCCGAGAAGCGGGCATAGGTGGTCGTCTGGCCCATGTCGCGGGCGGCAGTGGGGTTCGACTGCCAAGGCTTGGTGACGGCGGTGGAGATCGCGTCGGTATCGACTCCGTTGTAGACGGTTTGCTGTCGGACCATTCCGGCCCAGGCATCCTCGTCGTTGCTCTGCGGCGCATCGGCGGCATCGAGGGTGTCACCGTCGCCGTTCAGGTCTACGGCCGGCAGGGTGACGGTGCGCGTGCCACCGGTGGGTGAGCTTTTGTCGCCGTGCATGCCCCGGAAGTAGCGGGTTTCCGTGAGGGTGTCTTGGCCGGGCGTTCCCTGGCGTACGCGGACCCGGGCGTAGCCGCGATAGTCGGCCCAGGTGCGGTACTTGTCCTTGGTCAGCCCGTCGTCGTCGGTGTGCCGCCATGCCGCCCCGTCGAGGTACTCGTAGCGGGTTATCTTGTCGGTGGCGCCGCCGGTGCGATCCGCCTCGGTTACCTGGGTGACGACGTACTTGTGGAAGTACTCCGTCTTGGTCTGGTGCGTGTAGGGGTCCTCGGTGAGGACCGGGTAGCAGCGCAGCGTGTTCGTCTCCGGGGACGTGGGCATGGTGACGTTCTTGACGCACTGCGGGTCGGAGTAGGTGACAGAGATCTTGCCGCCGGACTCGGTCCAGATGTCGCCCATGCGCATCCAGTTCATCGGCGGGGTGTCGTCGCCGAGCACGTCGACCCGGTTGGGCTTCTGCACGAAGTCGAAGTTGACCTCAGGGAGCGCGTCTCCCGTGCCGGCGGGAAGGCCGACGTGACCGGACTTGACGATGCTGTCGAGCCACATGCCGTCGCGGCTGGAGTCGCCGTTGGGCGGGAAGGTGTGGGTCAGTGTCCAGGAGTCGACGTCCTTGTAGTCGGCAGGGGACTTCGTCGCGTCCCACACCTGGGTGGTGACCTTCGCCAGTCGGCTCGTGGTCCAGAAGGTGGGGCTGTACTTGCCCGCGCAACTGGTGCCGGTGCACTCCTGGTCCTTGGGGGTGTCCTTCCAGTTGGCTTTCTGGTCGCAGGCGCTCAGGCAGCGGTCGCCCTCGGTGAAGACGACCCGCATCGGCGGTCGGGTGGTCGTGTACACCGTGTCGGTGCCGGTGCGGTTGTCCGTGCCGTAGTCGATGTGGTTCAGGGTGCCGCCGCGGATGTAGCTCACGTCGTCGGTGTCGGTGATGTTGCGGGCGTACTTGTTGCTCTGAGGCGTGTACCACATCGACATGGTGTTGCCGTGCAGGTCCACGACGTAGTCGAGGTTCCACCTCCACGCCTGATCGCAGAACGAGTCGAGGTAGGCGGACTTACGACAGGGTTCCCCGGTGTTGTTGCCCGCCACGGGAACGGTCCAGGTGGAGTTCGTGGTGGGCTTGCTCGAGGTCCAGCCCTTCAACCTGTTGAGGCCGAAGAAGTACTGCACGCCCTCTGCGTCGGTGATCTTCCAGTACTCGTTGTCGTTGTCCCCGTTGTCGGTGTCGGTGAGCCGCTGGATGCGGGAGCCGTCGTCGACCTTGGGCTTCCACGTACCACTGGTACCGTCGCGGACCAGCTCCACCGACGAGCCGTTGAGGGACATCACCGCGTTGTCGGTCCCCCAGCACAGGTCGTACGTGTCACTGGTGTTGTTGGCGGAGCCGCCCTTGTCCTCGTCGCACTGCTTGTACTGGCGCTCGATGTATCCAGGCCAGTAGTCGAAACCCTCGCCGATCCAGGAGGGTTGGTTGTTCGACGCGTCACTACGACCGTCGACGGCCGACGAAGAATAGGCCAGTGTGATGTCAGGGGCTGGGCCACCGAGCGATGGCGGCGTGCGCATCGGATACGACCAGGAGAAGTCTCCGGAGGATCCGCCGGCCGACCAGCTCGACGAGGCTTGCAGCGAGCTTGCTGAGTAGTCGCCGGTGCTGCCCGACGGCGCGGACGTCAACGCGAGCAGCACTCCAGGGGCTTCGGCGGTCGCGGAGGTGGCGGTGGCACCGAGATCGACGTCGGCCGACACACGCTGCCGGGTCACGTCATTACGCGAGGGCAGTGGGCGGGGTCGACACTCGGCGACAGGCTCGTCGTCGAGTGCGCAGTTCGGTAGCTGGAGGAGCCGGAGGCGGGTTGACCAGTCCGCACCGAAGGCATTGGCGAACGACGAGTAGTCGACGGCGACGCTGACCCGGCCGCGGCTGGTCGTGGCCTTGACCTGGTCCAGGCGGAGCAGAAGTCCGTCCTGCCATCTGCGGGGTGTGGCGGCTCGGCTGAACACCTGCACCCGTGCTGAGGACACTTCCACCGAGGATGCCTTCGCGGTTGATGCCTGCGGAGCTGCGGCTCCTGGACTGCCGACCCATACCGGAAGCGAGCCCGCTCGAATGCTCGCCGTCACCGATTCGCCCGTGCGGCGGGTCTGTTCCTGCCCCGCATTGACGGCACCCATGGTGACCTGAGCGGAACCACCGGCCGGCCATACCGGTGCCGGCTCCGGCTTGCTCTTCGCACCCTGGGTGAGATCCTTCGGCCGGGGTTGCGCCTTGACCGGTCTGGCACGGACCGGATCCGGCCGTTGCACCCCGAGGCGGACGGAAGCAGGTTGTGCGGCACGAGCGGGAACGGCGGTCAACAGCGTGGCAGTGAGGGCAAGGCTGAGTGTCGCCGCCAGGCCGGCGCGTGCCCTGCCGCAGCCGGTGGTGATCATGCGGTGGAGTCGCCAGTAACGAGGTGAGCGGCCTCGACCTCGCGGGGACAAAACGAGCATGACACAACCTCCGTCGTGCAGACACGCTTGCTCAGGATGGGTGGGATCGGAGTGTGAGCTTCGGGTCGGCCAGTGAGGGCTCAGACCCTCAAGCGGTGTCGCGGGATCAGAAGTTCTGGCAGGTACGGCTGGCTTCTCGCTCGGTCATTGCGCCTGCGTAGACACTGATGTCGTCGAGCGCACCCTTGAAATGTGCTGTGGTGGCGCTGCCGGCGCCGACATACATGACGGTGGACGACGCACTGCCGGTCGCGCCGCTCCCCTCGCTGGCCTGCTTGCAGCCGTTGACGTAGATCCGCACGGTGCCGGTCGCGCCGTCGAAGACCCCGGTCAGGTGTGCCCATCCGCCGGCGGTGGCGAAGCCGTCGGAGACTGCGGTGTACCAGGTACCGGTCGGTGACTTGACCGCGAACTGCCACCTGCCCGAGGGGCCGATGCTGAGTTTGACGGCGCCGTCTGCCTGTCGGACGATGACCTGCTCCTGGGTGCTCACGGTATTGGGGAGGACCCAGGCACTGACGGTCAACGACTGCTCTGTGGGTACGACAGGGCCGTCGGTGACGGCGTGGCCGGTGCCGTTGCCCGAGCTGCCGTATCCCTCGGTCTGCGGGTAGTTGAACCACAGAGCGCCGTCCCCGTCGTGCGCCTCCTCGGTGTAGCCGATGGTCTGCCCGGACGTGTAGGGGTCGGTGCAGCCCTGCAGACGGAGTTCGGGCATGGGTGACCAGTAGGTGCCGTCGCTCATCGGGTCGGGGCACATGCCCAGGCCGTCGTTGAGCGTCCACCGGGCGACCTGCTGCGCGGAGAGCAGTCCCGGATAGTCCTCGGTGCCGTTGCCGGTGTCTTTGTCGGTGCCGAGGATGTCGTCAGCGGCGATCGCACGGTTCCACAGCCGCACGTCGCGGACCTCACCGGTGAACGGATCGGTGTCGGTCGTCGAGGTGCGGTCTCGTCCGAGCACCACCTTGCCCGTTGCCTTCCAACCGGCACCCCGGGAGGACAGCCAGGACGCATCGGGGGTGCTGTCCGCGGCTTGCTGGCCGTTGACGAACAGCCGGACCCGTTGCTCGGTCTCGTCCCACACTCCCGCCAGATGCACCCATCGGTCCACAGGAAGGACCGCGCTCGCCCACGCATCGGCGAACACCGGGCTGCCCGTGTCGAGCTGGGGTATCCGCATCCGCCACTTTCCAGTGGTGCAGTCGTAGTTGAGTCGGAAACCGCTGGTGTTGGCCCCGTCGACCGACACCACCGTCTCGTTGCCGGAACAGGTGACAGCGGGCCGCTTCACCCAGGCCGCCACGCTGAAGGAACCGGAGGTGTCCAGACCGGTGCCCGCAGCGCTGGCCGATCCCCGGGTGCCTCCCGCTGTCGCGTCCAGTCGCAGCGTGCTTTCGCCCAGGAGCCAGGTGTCAGGCGTCCAAGCGACGTCGGTAGCCGCAGCGTCGATGGCCAGGTCGGCAGCGCCGATCTGATCGGTGAGGCCGCTTCCGCCCACGCTCGTCAACGGCCAGTGGGCGATCGGCGCCGACGGTGATCCGACGAGGAACTGGTAGGTCTCCAACGCCCCCGGCACCCCGGCGGCGTTTCGGCCCACCACCGTCAACGCGTTGAGCCCGTGCCTTGGTGGGGTCAACTGCACCGAATGCGACTCCCCGGCTGTTACGTAGACGGTCTTCTGCGTCGAGCCGACCCATCCGAAGGTGTAGCTGACGATGTTGGCAGCGCCTGCGTCGCCGGGTTCGGGTTGGAAGGTGAACGTGCCTGGTACGCCGGGGCCGCCGTGCGCGGCGTCGTCACTGGGATAGGTCGTGGAGGTGACCTTCACTGCTCCGGCAGTCGTGTTGATCGTGAAGTTGCACCACCCCGACAACGGAGATGAGTCGTTGTAGGAGTCCTTGGTTTGGACGTGGAAGGTGTAGGTCTTCCCGTTCGCCGCCGCCCCCAGGTCGATGGTGACCTCGCCGTAGTTGTTGGCCGGACGGGCGACCGGGTCGGCCACCGACACGTGCGTCGCGGCGGATGCCTCCTTGTAGGCGAACCAGCCCCTGATCGTGTTCGCGGCGCCGTCGGCATCGATGTACTGGGCCTTGAGTTTGACCACGGTGGTTCCGATCGTGGACCCGCACGGCTTGCCCGCAGCCGTGAGGTTGGCGGGCTTGCCCGGCACCGTGTTGTAGGTGACCTCGAGCCATGCCTTGTTGGTGTAGAACTTCTTCCACCGGTCGGAGGCCGTCTCGTAGCCGCCCGACTCGTTGCAGGCGCACAGGCCGACGGTGTACACATCCCAGTTCGAGTTGGCGTACAGCTGGAGGTCCGAGGTCAGCTGACTACTGGTGAACTCGGCGTCCTTGTCCGGTTGGACGCTGCCGCATCCACCGGACTCGTTCGCGTTGCCTTCCCAGGAGTCCAACCACACGCTGCTGGGCAGCGGTCGCGTGGTCCATGCCATTCTCGACCCAGACGCCACGGTGATCGCGGAGGTGCGGAAGAGGTGCACCCAGGTCGGGGTACACGACTCCGAGTGGTCCAGGGTGATCCGAATGTTGCTGGTCAGAATGTGCTTGCCGTTCAGGCCGTTCACGTCGAACCCGTAGTACGACCGATACAGCTGACCGTTGCTGCTGTACTGGTCCGGTGGCTGCTTGCCCACCCGCGCCGCCGTGGCGTCGTTGTTCTCACCGTTGCTGGTCGAATACGACCACTTGTTGCGCAGCTTCTCGAAGGGCGGGTCGATGAACAAGGGATATGTCAGCCCCGGGTCCGCCAGCATTGCCTGGTTGGCAGACACCCGCATCTCGCCGTCGACAAGCGTGACTGCCGCTTGCCCGACTCGCGAGGTGACTGCCGGTTCAGCGGCGGTAGCCGGCTCGGCAGCGCCTTCTTCCCTGCTGGGCATGGCATTCGCCTGACCGGTGATCGGCAGTACCGAGGAGTCCCACATCGACGCTGAACGGCTCAGCGCCACCATACGTCCGGTCCGGGTCAACATGCGTACCGAACCATCGTCGGCCGTGACGATGCGCATGTCTCCACCGCTCTTGTACCGCAACGTCTGCACCTCGGCGGTGGCAGCCGCAGCCGCACTCTTGACCTCTACCGCATGCTGGTATCCATCGGCCGTCGCGATCACATGCAAGTCCACGTCCGGCAGGACGGACTCGTAGGTGGCAGTCGCGCCATCGATCGTGGGCGGAGGCAGCGGGGTGGGCCACGACAGGGTGAAAGTGGAACCGTCTTCCCGCCACGTCACCAGCGGTCCCGTGCCGCCACTGGAAAGGGCGACATCCGCGAGGGTCGCCTCTGGGTGGTACAAGCCATCTGCTCGTGGAGTCAGCCGGGTCAGGATCGGCGTCCATGAACCATCGGACCTGCGGACACGCTGCGGGGCGACGGAAGTTCGCAACCGCCGCTCGCCGGAGGGCTCCACAAAGACCTGAGACCGGTCCGTCCTGCCCGATAAGGCCTCTACTGCAGCACCACACCTTGCTGCCATCTCGGCAGCTGCCGACTCGTCCGGAGCCTCTACCGCACAGCTGGTAGCTGCACTCGCCGAGTCCTGGCCGATCGGCCCGAGCACGACCGCCGCTCCCAGGAGCAGAGTCACTGCTACGACGGTTGAGGCAGCCGCGGAACGAGGTGAGGTCGGTCGTCCTGCTGGAGCATGCACACCGACCACCCTCATGGAGGGATGGAGCCGTTCCGTCACCTTCGCTCGGAGGCGGACCCAGCCCCACAGATTTTGCTCGGCCACAGCTCCTCCGTCTGACGCTCAGCAATCTGATCGATACATTCAGCTACAGAAGATCGATCTGTCAAGAACTCTGGCGATGAACGCCGAAAGACCAGACTGAAATCTCATCGAATACAAGCTAAGCGCCAGACTTTTTAACGAAACCCCTCAAATCATGCGCAAAGCCGCTCTAGTTGATCGATCCAGCCTCATACGTTCGACCGCAATTCGCATCGAGTGCGGGCGCACCGCTGGGCGGCGGCATCGCTACCATCACCTGTCACCACATCCACGATCGCGCCCCGAAAGGGAATTCATGGGCATCTGGTTCGTCGACCCGCAGTTGAACCCGGGTGAACAACGCCTGCACCAGACCATCGCCAACCAGCTACTGGGACCGAGCCGCACCCTCGGCGGCAGGTTGGTCGTCACCGACAGCCGCGTCGTCTTCGAACCCAATCGTCTCGACCGCCTCACCGGCGGTCGGACCTGGCAGACCGACGCCCAAGCGATCCGCAAGGTGACCGAGACGCCAGGTGGCAAGGAGGGCGTGCGACGATACGGCCCGGCTGGCGCACGACCTCAAATCACTGTCGACCTCGCCCCAGGGCAGACCGGGGTCTTTGTCGTCAAGAACCGCGAAGCCCTCACCAGCGCCATCGCCACCTGCAGGGCCAACAACTCCTAATGCTCCAGTTGCAGCTGCACCGGAAGCGCACCGCCAAGTGGGACCAGCCCTGTAGACGCCCGCTCTGCCTTAAGTAGCAGAGGATTCGGCGGACCATGGGCGCGCAGCGCCGCCTCGTGGGGAATCGCCGTTCGATGGCGCTGGTGGCGCTCGCCGTGGGGATCGCGGTGCGCGCCGCGATTGACAGCTGATGCCACCGAAGCGGAACGCGCTTCCGTGATGCGGAGGATCCCGAATTCACACAGACTGGTCGGTGCGGCCATCGCGCTGACCACCATCTGCAGACTCAGCAGAAACGGTATCATGGCAGTCGCCGCCCCTTGGCTAGAAGACCGATGAAATGATCAGGGAGTCACTCCGGCGGGAGCAGTCCTACCTGCCGCAGGGGCTCGCGGATGCTATCGTCGTTCATCGTGTGGCCGTGTTCGAGGCTCTTCAGAACGACGTCGTTCTCGCGAGGTTTCAGGTCGACGTGGAACGTCGACCACTGTGTACATGCAGTGCAGCTTCTCCAGATGAGAAAAGGGCGGAGCGCATGTAGTCTGCCACTCGCGTCCATGATGTAGAGGCTGCCCTGCTCAAGCTCGTTGCTCGAGTACTCCATCACGCGACTCGGCACGATGGAATGATCGCCCATGAGTTCCTGTAGGCGCAGCGTGGCCACCCTGCGGAGGGCGTCCCAACGGACACTTAGAGGTCCTAACAAAATGATCTCTGGGTATTTCGTCCTCTGTAGAGGACGATCGGCGATGTCGGGCCGTGAGGCGTGGTGAGCAGCCGCCGTGGATTCTGCCGGACGGGCTGTGGCAGCGCATCGAGCCGTTGCTGCCCAAGCCTGAGCGCAATCCTCGGCACCCGGGGCGCAGGCGCATCCCGGATCGGCAGGTGCTGTGCGGGATCTTGTTCGTGCTGCACACGGGCATCCAGTGGGAGTTCTTGCCCCAGGAGCTGGGATTCGGCTCGGGGATGACCTGCTGGCGGCGCCTGGAGGAGTGGAACCGGGCCGGAGTGTGGCAGCGGCTGCACGAGCTGCTGCTGGCCGAGCTGCAGGCGGCCGGGAAACTCGACTGGTCTCGCGCCGTGATCGACTCCTCGCGTGTGCGGGCCGCCCGGCGTGGCCCACAAGCGGCCCGAGCCCGGTCGACCGCGCCCGCCCGGGCTCGAAGCATCACGTCCTGACCGAGGGCGCCGGCATCCCCCTGGCCGTCGCGTTGACCGGCGGCAACCGCCACGACGTCACTCAACTGCTCCCGCTGGTCGACAAGATCCCGCCGGTCCGGGGTCGCCGTGGCCGACCCCGCCAGCGTCCCGACCAGCTCTTCGCCGATCGTGCGTACGACCACGACACGTACCGCCGGGCCGTACGCGCCAAGGGCATCCGGCCGCGGATCGCCTGCCGCGGTCAACCCCACGGCTCCGGTCTGGGCGTATCCAGGTCAGTGGTCGAGAGAACCATCGCCTGGTACCACGGCATGAAACGCCTACGCATCCGGTGGGAACGCCGTGACGACATCCACGAAGCCTTCCTCGCCCTCGCCACCTGCATCATCACGTACCGAGGGACTGTAAAACGAACGGTGTAACTCCTGATCAAGGAGCAGCACCTGATGATGGATGTCGTGATCACCGAGGTCGATACTGGCCAGGTGGGGAAGCGTGGGCCGGCGGGGCCGGTGGGAGACGGGGTCGACGATCAGTTCGTCGCTCAGGTGGTGGAGCAGGCCCGGGCGGCGGGTCTGCAGCTCACCGGCGAGGGCGGGCTGCTGCAGCAGCTGACCAAGCGGGTCCTGGAGGCCGCTCTGGACGGTGAGATCACTGACCACCTGGGCTACGAGAAGGGCGACCCGGCCGGGAACAACGGTCAGAATTCCCGCAACGGGGTGCGGGGCAAGACGGTGCTGACCGAGGTCGGCCCGGTGTAGATCGCGGTGCCCCGTGACCGCGACGGCAGCTTCGAGCCGCCGATCGTGCGCAAGCGTCAACGCCGGCTCTCTGGGGTCGAGGACATGGTGATCTCGTTGTCGGCCAAGGGATTGACCACCGGGGAGATTCAGGCCCACCTGTCCGAGGTGTATGGCGCGGACGTGTCCCGGCAGACGATCTCCACGATCACCGACAGGGTCGTCGACGGGATGACCGAGTGGCAGAACCGGCCCCTGGACTCGGTCTACCCGGTGATCTTCCTCGACGCGGTGCACGTGAAGATCCGCGACGGGAAGGTCGCGAACAGGCCGATCTATGTGGCCCTGGCCGTCACGGTCGACGGCAACCGGGACATCCTCGGGCTGTGGGCCGGTGACGGCGGTGAGGGCGCGAAGTTCTGGCTCGGCGTGCTGACCGAGCTGAAGAACCGGGGTGTCGCGGACGCGTGCATGGTGGTCTGCGACGGACGCAAGGGCTTGCCGGACGCGATCGGGCAGACCTGGCCCGAAGCGGTCGTGCAGACCTGCGTCATCCACCTGCTGCGGGCGTCGTTCCGCTACGCCGGCCGGCAGCACTGGGACGCCATCGCCAAGGCGTTGAAGCCTGTCTACACGGCGTCGACCGAGGCCGCCGCCCGAGAACGCTTCGCCGAGTTCACGCAGGCGTGGGGCACGAAGTATCCGGCCACCATCCGACTGTGGGAACAGGCGTGGGCCGAGTTCGTCCCGTTCCTGGCCTTCGACGCCGAGATCCGCACCGTCATCTGCTCCACCAACGCCATCGAGTCCGTCAACGCCCGGATCCGCCGAGCCGTCCGAGCCCGCGGCCACTTCCCGAACGAGGGCGCCGCACTCAAGTGCGTCTACCTCGCGGTGATGAGCCTGGACCCGACTGGGCAGGGCCGCCGACGATGGACCATGCGCTGGAAACCCGCCCTGAACGCCTTCGAGATGGCCTTCGAAGGACGCCTGACCGCAAACCGCAAGTAACCCTCAACAACCCGAGTTACACCGTTCGTTTGACAGACCCAGTGGCGGCGAGGGCTGGAAGCGGCAGCGGAGGTCGCCTCATCGCTGCGGCAGGAGGACCAGGAGCACCACGTGCGCTGATCTGCTGACCAGGCAAGGCCACAGCGGGGATGACAGCCGAGCTGGCGTGTGTTGTCGCAGCTCTCGCCTCAAAGGGCCTACCACGAGGGGCAGCGCCAGCGGCGGTGTCGTGGGAGCTTAGGCGGTGGTCAAGCATACTTGACCACCGCTACGTCATACGGTGCACAGATGAAACGTACTTGTGTCCGAGGGGGGATCGATACCACAGCCCCACGTGGGGCGGTTTCCGAAGCAGCGATATTCGTAGATTTTGAACCCTCGGCATAGCCGTCTGTGCCCTTGCGTCGAACCCGGTCTCACCTCGGCATTGGGTGGTCAATCCCGGCCCCACCCCAAGGCTGAGCGGGGTTCATCGATGGGGTTTCGGTAGCCGGATGGGCCGGGGCGTGGCCTGCTTCATTCGTTCGAGTGAAGTGACCCCTATTGGCCGGACACCTCGATGTGTGTCAGGGACTCTCGGTGGATCTTCTCGTAGGTGTCGGGGCTGACGTTACCCAGACGGCTGTGTCGGCGGCGAGGGTTGTAGAAGCCTTAATGGCAACCGAGGACGCCCGTACCAGCCGATGGCCGTCGAGTCGGGGAATCGAGAGCGGCGCCTCGTTGAGGATCGTGGCCGCTGCTGACGCCTGTAGAAGTGGCGGGGCGTTGACCCTGGGTATCGAGAGGGGCGCGTGGCGGTCACGGCGATCGACGGGGATGATCGTTTCGTGGTTCGCCGGCGGGCTGAGCCTTGGTCAGTCGCAGGCCTGGAGCCTTGCGCGAGTTCGGGCGCCGCCGGTGGCGAGGCGAACGGCTCGTGAGATGTCGTGCGGCAAGCACTGTCCATTAGGGCGTCGCGCCTCGCTGTGGTCCATGACAGGGAGGAGCAACGGTGGTAGCGGTGGCGTGTGGCATCGACTGGGCCCAGGATCACCATGATGTAGCTGTCGTCGGCGAGACGGGCGTCGTGGTGGCATCGGTCAGGATCAACGACGATGCTGCCGGCCTCAGTCAGGTCCTTGCGCTGCTGGCCGAGCATGATCCGACCGGCGGGAAACTGCCTGTAGCGATCGAGACGAGTCAGGGACTGCTGGTGGCTGGTCTCCGGGCCGCGGGTCGACAGGTGTTCGCGATCAATCCTTTGGCGGTGTCGCGGTATCGGGACCGGTATCGGGCCTCGCGCGGCAAGTCGGACGCGTTCGACGCGATGGTGCTGGCGAACATCCTGCGCACCGATGCGACCGCGCATCGGCCACTGCCCGCCGACAGTGAGTTGCTGCAGTCGCTGCGGGTTCTGACCCGGGCGCAGCAGGACGCCGCCTGGGACCAGGTCACGCTCACCAACCGGATCCGGACGCTGCTGCGGATGTTCTTCCCCGCCGCCCTGGCGGCGTTCGAGCGCGGCGGACGGCACCGGCTCGACTCGCCGGCCGCCCGGGTGATCCTCGCCGCAGCGCCGACGCCCGCGGCCGCGGCGGCGCTGGCTTCCACCGAGCTCGCGGCGTTGCTGCGCTGCGCTGGCCGCCAACGCGGCATCGCCGCCGAGGCGGACAAGCTGCACGGCATCCTCCGCGGCGAGCAGATGCGTCAACCAGCAGCCGTCGAGCAGGCCATGGGCCTGCATCTTCAAGGACTGGTGCGGCAACTCGACGCGGTCTGCCAGACGTTGCAGCAGCTGGAGCAGCGCATCGACGAGGTGTTCACCGCCCACCCCGACGCGAAGATCGTCACCAGCATCCCCGGTCTCGGCGTGCAGCTCGGCGCTCGGCTGTTGGCCGAGATCGGCGACGACCGCGGCCGCTTCGCCGACGCCCGCGCGTTACGTGCTTTCGCCGGTGCCGCGCCGGTGACCCGTTCCTCGGGCAAGAGCAGTTTCGTGCACGCTCGCCGCGCCAAGAATGACCGAATCGCCGCTACCGGATACGTGTGGGCGCTGGCCGCGGTCCGGCATGACTCCCAGTGGAACACCCGCTACCGATCCCGCCGTGCCGCCGGCGACAGGCACGTCGCCGCCCTGCGTCGGCTGTTCCACCTCATGCTCGGCAAGCTGCACCACTGCCTACGACACAACACCCTCTACGACTCCGGCAAGGCTTTCGCCGAACCCGCAACCTCAACTGCTTGACAGCCACCGTTGGTGAGATGTCTCGATGTAGGAGAAGACCTCCATCTCCAGTTCGTGACGGCTGGGCCAGGCGCGGGTGTAGACCAGTTCGGTTTTGAGGGTGGCGAAGAACGTCTCGGCCATGGCGTTGTCGTAGCAGTCGGCGACCGAGCCCATCGAGGCCAGGACGCCGCAGGAACGCAGGGTCCGGCCGAACTCGAACGACGTGTACTGGGTCCCGCGGTCTGAGTGGTGGATGACCTGGTCACGGGCAGGTCGGCGGTGTTGGATGGCCATGCCGACGGCGTCGAGGATCAACTCGGTGCGTAAGTGGTCGGCCATAGCCCAGCCGACGACGCGGCGGGAGTAGGCGTCGACCACGACGGCGAGGTAGAGGAAGCCTTCCCAGGTGCGCAGGTAGGAGATGTCGGCGACCCACAACCGGTTCGGGGCGGTGGCGGTGAACTGCCGCTGGACAAGGTCCGGTGCGGTCGCGGTCGACGCCGCTTTCCGGCGGGGCTTGCCGCGCCTCCGACGGTGGGCGCCTTCGATCCCGGCCAGGCGCATCAGCCTGGCCACCGCCTTGCGGTTCCACCGGTGCCCGCGCTCGTTCAGCTCGGCGGTGAGCCGGCGGGCGCCATAGACGCCGCGGTGTTCTGACCACGCCTGCCGGGTGACCTCGACACGTGCCAGGTCGTGGCGTTCCCGCTCAGCGGCGCGTTGCCGGCCGGCGCGCAGCCAGTCGTAGAAGGCGCTGTGGCCGACGCCAAGGAGCCGGCAGAGCAGACGGACCGGGTAGGTGGTCTTCTCCGCGTCGATGAACCGGTACACGTCGGTCCGGTTCACCGCTCCGTCTCGCGTGCGAAGAAGACCGCGGCTTTTTCAAGATTTCCTTCTCCAACTCCAGCTGCGCGACCTGCCGCCGCAACCGGATCAGTTCGGCCCGCTCGTCAGCGGCCAGGTCGCTGGGCCGACCGCCGTCGCGTTCCTGCCGCATCCGGTCGACCCAGTTCCGCAGCGTCTCGTGGTTGACGCCCAACTCCCGGCCCACGTCCCGGATCGTGCGACCGGAGTCGAGCACCAAGGCCGCGGCCTGGCGTCGGAACTCCTCGGGGTACTTGCTCTGTCGAACCACAGCGGTTTCCTCCTCCTCGGCAGGATGCCAAGTCAAGAGGTGTCCAGCCTCAAGGGGTCACTTCAGAGCGGGACGAGACGAGCCGCAGCCTGGTCGAGCAGGGAGTCCGGTCCAGGTAGCTGGTTGTCGAATGGAAGACGCGTGAGATGTCGGCGTCTCGAACCTCATGACAGACCGTGTTGTCCACGGCAGCCCCCGCCAATGAATGGTCTGCATGAACTGGATGTTCTGGCAGTCGGTGGCCGGGCGCGGGCGTCCGGCCACCGACTGCGTCAGTGCGCGGGGGTGTTCTGGTACGCCGCGAGCAGCCAACGACCGTCCCGCTTGGTGAGCAGCCAGGAGGCCCGGATCTGCTGATCCTCGGCGACGGTCTCCGCACCGGGCGCCAGCACACCGCCCTTGGTCAGCAGCAGGGCGGTGTCCGCACCGAGGAAGGTCAGGTGGAAGGGTTCACCGGTGACCTGAGTGCCCTGGTAGGGCCCGGCGAACGCGGTGGCCATGAAATCCCGGATCTCGTCGCGCCCGCTGCGGTAGAGGCCGGGCAGGATCATGGTGCCGTCCGGGGTGAACACGTCGGCGAAGGCGTCGGCGTCGTGCCGCTGCCAGGCAGCGACGATCTGGAGGGGGACGGCGGCGACGGCCGCCTGCTCCTCGGCGGTGGGCGCGACAGCGGCCGACGTGCGGGGCGGGGTCATTCGAGTGCTCCTTCTGCGATGGCGGGCGGGCCACCCGGGCAGGCGGCCCGACGGTCCGGGTGGGTCAGAGGTAGAGCGTGTTGGGGGCGAGCCCGGCCAGCACCCGCCCGTGCAGCTCGGCGTTGGTGTCCGGGTTCATCAGCGCGTGCAGGCCGACCGCCTGCACGTCGTGCAGGATTCGCCGCATCGGCACCGAGCTGTAGATGGAGGATCCACCGGAGGCGGCGGCCAGGATCTCCACCGACTCCCGGGCCCGGCGGCCGGCCGCGCCGAGGTCGGCTCGGGCCCGGGTCCGCTCCAGCAGGCTCCAGTCGCTGCCGTCGACCGCCTTGGCGTCGACCAGGTCGGCCAGCCGCAGGGCGTGGAACTCCGCCTCGTCGGCGCGCATGGTGGCATCGGCCAGTTGCAGGTGGGTCAACGGGGCCTCGCCCTGGCTGGCGTAGTCGGTGTAGGTGATCTTCCGGTCCGGCAACCGCTCCAGGAAGGTCTCCTGGGCTGCTCGGGCCAGGCCGAGCACGGTGCCCACCGACGAGGCCGACGCCACCGGTAGCAGCGGCGGCCGGTAGATGGCCGAGTCGGCGTTGTGGTGGGACGCGGACTGGCCCTGCAGGACGGCACCGAGGGGCAGCACCCGCGCGGCGGGGACGAAGAGCTCCTCCGCGACGGTGCTGACGCTGCCGGTGCCCCGCAGGCCGGAGGTGTGCCAGTCGTCGACCACGTGCAGGTCCGCCATCGGCACCAGGGCCATGATCGGCATCGGTTCGTTGTCGCCGTCGACCAGCACGGCGATGATCTCCTGCCAGTGGCTGTGCAGGGCGCCGCTGATGAAACCCCACTTGCCGTTGACGACGATCCCACCGGCGGTGGGGGTGGCCATCGCGGTCGGGCTCAGCGTGCCGCAGATCCGCACGTCGGGGGTGGCGAAGACCTCGTCCTGCACCTCGTCGGGGAACTGGCAGGCCATCCAGGTGGGAATCCAGTACACCGAGGTGGTCCAGGAACTGGCGCCGTCGCCGCGCCCCAGCTCGGCGGCCACCTCCACCAGGGTCCGGGTGTCGGCCTCGTATCCGCGGTAGCGCAGCGGCGTCCGGAGCTTGAAGAAGCCGGCCGCGGCCAGCGCCTCGATCGTCTCGTCGGGCAGCCGCCGGTGCTGCTCGGCCCACTCCGCGTTGCGGCGCAGCACCGGCAACAGATCGGCTGCCCGCTGGACGAGTTGTTCCCGGGTGGGAACGGCGGTCTGCAACACGATGGTCTCCTCGGGGGATCGACCGGGACCGCAGCCGCGGCCCGGGTCGGAGCCGATGGGCACGGACGCCGGCGACGCCGGCGGTGGTCGGGGTGATCGGACGGGGCACCAGGGGGCGGGCGGTCACCGCGCCCCACCGACGATCGCAGCCGCCCCCACGGCGGCGCACCTTCGGGATTGCGGCGCCGGCGCGGGACCGACGGGTCGGCGCGGTCAGCCGACGACGCGGGCGAACGCCCGTACGGCGGCGGTGTAGAGGTCCGGCTCCTCCAGTGCCGCGAAGTGCCCGCCCCGGTCGAACTCCTTCCAGTGCACGATGGTCGGCAGGTCCCGGTCGGCCAGGCGGCGCAGCGGCAGGAAGATGTCCTGCGGGAAGACCGCCACCCCTATCGGCACCGTCACCGGGGCCGGTGCGACGCCGGCGGTCATGTCACGCAGCCCGGCGGCGTCCTCGTAGTACAGCGCGGCCGAGGTGCCGGCCGTGGCGGTCAGCCAGTAGATTGAGACCAGGGTCAGCAGCCGGTCCCGCGCCACGGCATCCTCGGGCACCTTGGCGGCGTCGGTCCATTCCTTGAACTTCTCCACGATCCAGGCGAGCTGCCCGACCGGGGAGTCGGTGAGCCCGTACGCGAGCGTCTGTGGCCTGGTCGCCTGCAACTTCATGTAGCCGGAGAGCTCGGCGTCGAAGCGCGCCATCCGGCCCAGCCGCTCCTGGTCGGAGGCGGTGAGGTCGACCAGCTCGGCCGGGTCGCCGGAGGGGAACGTCATGAGCATGTTGACGTGCACGCCGGCGACGTGTTCCGGGTCGACCCGGCCCAGCTCCATCGAGATGACGGCACCGGCGTCGCCGCCCTGGGCCAGGTAGCGGTCGTAGCCCAGCTGGCGCATCAGCTCCGCCCAGGCCCGGGCGATCCGGGCGGGCCGCCAGCCGGGGGCTGCGGGCCCGGAGAAACCGAAGCCGGGCAGGCTGGGAATGACCAGGTGGAAGGCATCGGCCGGATCGCCACCGTGCGAGCGGGGATCGGTCAGCGGGCCGATGACGTCCAGGAACTCGACGACCGAACCGGGCCAGCCGTGGGAAATGATCATGGGACGGGCGTCCGGCTCGGGCGAACGCACGTGCAGGAAGTGCACGGTCGCGCCGTCGATCTCGGTGACGAACTGCGGGTACCGGTTGAGGTGGGCCTCGGCGGCCCGCCAGTCGTACGTCGTACGCCAGTACTCGGCCAGCTCGCGCAGGTACCCCACCGGTACGCCGCGGTCCCACCCGTCGTCGGCGAGCGGGGCCGGCCAGCGGGTCTCGGCCAGCCGGTGCTGCAGGTCGTCGAGGTCGGCCTGGGGGATGTCGATTCGGTACGGTCGCATGGGCTGGCCCTTTCTGGGGTTGGCAGGTCGGACTCGACGCCGTCGCGCGGGCACCCGGTCCGGGGCCGCCCGACCGGCGGCGGGCAGCGCGGCGCACCCCGCCCGAGGTGGCGGCGGTCGGGGCGGGACCGATCAGCGGCTCCGCGCTCAGCGGCGCGTCGTGGCACGTCCCGACGCCGGCGGCCCGCCCACGATGCCGGGCCGCCGACGTGGACTCAGACGCCGTCGCGGCCGGGGGCCCTGCGCCGCGGCCGGCGGCCGGCGGCCGGCGTCGCCGGCGTCAGGTTTCCCGCAGTGGTGGCCGCCGAGGTCGGGGCGGGGGTCGCCGGGGTGGCGGGCGGGTCGGTCGGGGTGGCGGGCTGGGCCGGCGGGCGGGCCGCGCGCCGGTCGCGGGAGAGCCGCAGCACCCGGCGCACCATGCTCGGACGCATCAGCGCGGTCGGCGGTTCGATGAGACCGGCCACCCGCATGAACGCCGTGGTCACCGCCGCGTCCTTGGTGGCCGCGTACTGCACCCGGTTGAGGTAGGCGTTGCCCAGCCGGACCTTCGCCGGCCGGTCACCGGGCACCTCGGGGAAGTCGAGGTCGCCGCTGGTGGAGATCTGCCAGGGCGTGTCGACGACCCGCGCGATGTCACGCAGGAAGACCCGGGCGTCCGGCGGGGTACCGCGCAGCAGCAGCCGCCGCAGCGCCATCACCTCGATCGCCGCGACCGACATGCCCTGGCCGTAGACCGGGTTGAAGCTGCACACCGCGTCCCCGAGCACGAGCAGCCGTTCCGGGAACCGGGTCAACCGTTCGTAGTGGCGACGCACGCTGGCGGGGAAGGTGAAGCTCACCGGGTCGGTGAGCGGCTCGGCGTCGCGGATGCCGTCGTAGACGTCCGGCACCGGCAGCGAGCGGACGAAGTCGACGAAGCCGTCCGGGTCGGTCGGCGGCTGGTCACCCAGGATGCCGGTCAGCGACACGATACACTCGTCGGGGCCGACCTGCCCGAAGAACGCGCCCCGGGGGTGCGCGGGCGAGGCCACCGGGTTGATCGACTGCGCACCGTCGAACATCTCCGGCCGGCTGCGGTACATCCGGGTGGTGTACGTCAGGCCGATCTTCATCTTCTCCTCGACCGGCCGGTCGTAGCCCAGCTGTTGCAGCCAGACCGGAGTACGGGAGCCGCGCCCAGTGGCGTCCACCACGAGGTCCGCGTCGAGGATGCTCTCCTGACCCGATGTCACGTCCCGCAGCGAGACCCCGGTGACCCGGCTGTTGTCGGGAGCGGCGCGCAGCCCGGTCAGCTCGGTGAGCTGCCGGTAGGTGACGTTGGGCAGTGCCTCGACCCGGGTCCGCAGGTAGTCCTCCAGCACCGGGCGGGGCGAGGTGATCGAGAGCAGGCCGGTACGGGCCGGTTGGAGTCGACGGCCGTCGAAGAACCAGCGCATCTCCCCCATGTCACCCACCGGGAACCCCCGGGCCTGGAGGTCACCCCGCAGCCCGGGGAAGAGTTCGGCCAGGATCAGGTAGCCGCGACCGTGCAGGCCGTGGGCGTGCCCGGTGTGCGGGGCACCGCGCCGTGGCACGGCGACGCCGAGCACCTCGTCGCGCTCCACCACGACGACCTCGCGGTAGTGGTCGGCGAGGACCCGGGCCGCGAGGGTGCCCGCCATGCTGCCGCCGAGCACCACCGCACGCTGGCCGACCAGCGGACCGTCACCGGTCGCGGGCACCGCGTCGGCGTCGGCCTTGCGGGCGGTACGCAGCGCGCCGAGAACGAGACCGGGCTTCATGAGTGCCGTCGGCGGGTCGACCAGGCCGGCGACCCGGAAGAACGCGCTGGTGAACCGTCCGTCGCGCTGAGCCGCGGTGTGCAGGCGTCCCATGAACGCGCCCCCGAGCTTGTCCTTGACCGTGCGCGGCCCCTCGACGCCGGGAAAGGCCAGGTCGGCGCCGACCGACGTCTCCCAGGGGCCGTCGATGACGGGACGGATCGCCTTGAAGTACTCGATCGGTCGTACCTGGCCGGCGTCCAGGTGCTCGCCGAGGGCGGCGGCCTCCATCGCGGCCACCGTCATGCCCTGGCCGTAGACCGGGTTGAACGCGCAGACGCCGTCGCCGATGACCAGGAGCCCCTGCGGGAACCGGGCCAGCTTGTCGTAGCGGCGACGGACGCTGGCAGGGATCTTGAAACCGGCGATCTCGCCCAACGGTTCGGCGGTACGCACCGCCTGGTAGATCTCCGGCGCGTCCAGGCTCCGGGCGTACTCGAGGAAACCCTCCGGGTCCCGTGGGGGGTGGTCGCCGAGCATCCCGGTCAGCGAGAGCAGGGCGACGTTGTCCGGGAACCTGCCGAAGAACGCCCCCCGGGGGTTGGCCGGCGAGGCGACCGAGTTGATCGCCAGGTCGGTGCCGAACGGGTCGCTATCGAGCCGGAAGTAACGCGACACGTACGCCAGGTCGATCTTGACCTTCTCCTCCTCCGGCCGCTGGTATCCCAGCTCCGCCAACCAGAGCGGGGTACGGCTCCCGCGCCCGGTCGCGTCGACGACCAGGTCGGCGGTGAGCGGATCCGGTTGCGGCTGCCCCGGCTCACCGCTGAGCTGCACGCCGGTGACCCGGCTGCGGTCCGGGGTGGCGGTCAGGCCCTGCACGCTGGTGCGTTCGCGCAGCCGCACGTTGGGCAGGCCCAGGACCCGGGCCCGCACGTGCGCCTCCAGCGTCGGCCGGTTCGCGTTGACGCTGAGCAGGCCGGAGTAGGCCTGCTGCAACGGTCGCCCGTTGAAGTACCACCGCAGGTTCCCGGACAGGTCGCAGGTCTGCACCCCGTGCGCGGTCAGCTCGGCCTGCAGACCGGGTAGGAGCCCTTCGATCACCTCGTGTCCCCGGGCCAGCAACGCGTGGGCGTGATGGGCCTGCGGCACCCCCCGCCGGGCCTCGGTGACGTCGACGATCGCGTCTCGTTCGACCAGCACGACCTCGCCGTACCGGTCGGCCAGTACCCGAGCCGCGAGCAGCCCGGCCATTCCACCGCCGAGCACGACGGCTCGCGCGCCAAGGTGTTCACGCATCCGGGGTTACCTCCACTGTGCAACGGGAACTCCTGTCCGATCGGACAGGGCACCAACGACGTCACGGGCGAGAAACCGCTCGATCGGCGGGCCCGGCGTGTGTCTCCTATGGTCGGCAGCGGCTCCGGGCACCGCACCTCCTGTCGTGCGTTCCGCGCCGCAGCTCGACATCGCGGCGGTGGCCGTGCCGCCGACCTCCGGGGACGGGACGGGAGCCGACCCGGCCACCGGACAGAGCCGACCCGGCCACGGGCGGGCGGCTCCACCGGGACGGCCCACTCCACCGGGACGGCCCACTCCACCGGGACGGCCCACTACGCCGGGCGGGGCCGGAGCCGCGCACCCCGCGCGGGCCCGGGGTCGCTCCCCGCCGGGGGTGCGGACGCCGACCTACCGGACCCCGGCCGCCGTGGCCGGTTCCGACCCGACGCTGCGGCCCCGGATCAGGTCGGCCGCCCGCTCCGCGACGGCGACGGTCGGCGCGTTCGTGTTGCCCCGGGGGATGAGCGGCAGCACCGAGGCGTCCACCACCCGCAGGCCGTCGACCCCCCGCACCCGCAACTCCGGGTCGAGCACCGTACCGATCGCGCAGGTGCCCGCCGGATGGAAGATCGACTGCGTGGTCGCCCGGACGAAGGCGCGCAGGTCGGCGTCGGAGTCCGACGCCGGGTGGGTGAACCGCCCCTGGGTGTACGGGCGCAGGGCGGCCTGCCTGGCGATGGCCAGCGCGATCCGCAGCCCGGCCAGCATCACCCGGACGTCGTCGGGGTCGTCGTAGTAGCGGTGCCGGATCCTGGGCTTGGCGGTGGGGTCGTCGGAGGCCAGGCTGACCTCACCCCGGCTGGCCGGCCGCAGCACGCACGGCCCGAAGGAGATGCCGTGCCCGGGTGGCACGCCGAGCGCGCAGTCGACGAACGTCACCGGCAGCGCGTGGAACTGCACGTCCGGCGCGGCCAACCCGTCCCGGGTCCGGACGAAGCCGCCCACCTCGGGGACGTTCGAGCTGAGCGGCCCGGTGCCCTCCTGCTCGAACTGCCGCACGTACCGTTCCTCGTTGGCGCTGAGCAGGCTCACCGGCTGGTCGTGGGTGAACACCAGGTAGGTCGACGGGTGGTCCTGCAGGTTGCGCCCGACCTCGGGCTGGTCGACCAGCACCGGGATACCGAGGCCGGTGAGCTGGTCGGCCGGTCCGATACCGGAGAGCATCAGCAACTGCGGGGAGTTGTACGCCCCGGCCGCGACGATCACCTCCCGTGCGGCGCGCAGCTCGACCCGTCGGTCCAGTTGCTGGCAGAGCACCCCGGTGGCCACCCTGCGCTCCACCAGGACCCGGTGGACCTGCAGGTGGGTCCGCACGGTCAGGTTCGCCCGCCCGCGTACCGGATGCAGGTACGCCGCCGCGGAGCTGCACCGCCGGCCGTCACGCTGGTTGACCTGGTAGTAGCCGAAGCCGTCCTGCTCGGCGCCGTTGAAGTCGTCGTTGGCGGCGAAGCCCGCCTCGATCGCGGCCTGGACGAACGCGGTCGACATCGGGTTACGCGACCGGTTCTCCGACACCGGCAGCGGACCGCCGGCCCCGTGGTACGGCGACGCGCCGCGCTCGTTGTCCTCGCACCGCAGGAAGTACGGCAGCAGCTCCGGACCGGTCCAGCCCGGCTGGTTCCAGTCGTCGAAGTCGGTCCGGTGGCCCCGGATGTGCACCATGCCGTTCATCGCGCTGGTGCCACCGAGCACCCGGCCCCGCGGCAGGTAGAGCCGCCGGCCGTTGAGCTGCGGCTCGTCGTGGCTGTCGTAGTCCCAGTCGTACCGGGTGCGGCACAACTTGCCGCCCAAGGCCGGGACCCGGATGTTCTCCACGTCGTCGGTGGGGCCGGCCTCGACCAGGCAGACCGTGACGTCAGGATCCTCGGTGAGCCGCGCCGCGAGGACGCAACCCGCCGTACCGGCGCCGACGATGACGTAGTCGTAGGTCGCCCGATCGGGGCCGTCGGGCCCCGGTGAAGGCAGGCGCTCGTCGCCGTCCATCTCGTTTCCTTTCTGGCGGGACGTGCCGGTGGCCGGCGGGTGGGTGACCCTCAGCGCCGGCCGGCGGCGTCCGGGGTCCGAACGGTCGCCGGCCGGACCCGGCTGCCCCGACAGAACCGGCGGATGTCGGCCACCAGCAGGTCCGGCTGTTCCATCGCGGCGAAGTGACCGCCGCGGTCGTACTCGGTCCACTGCTGGATGTTCGGGAAGTCCCGGTCGGCGAAGCGGCGTACCGGCAGGAACATGTCACGCCCGAACGCCGCGACCGCCAACGGCACCGGGTTCGGGTACGGCCGGGCACCGACCACCGTGCAGGGCAGCAGCTCGACCACCTCCCGGTAGAGCTGGGCGGAGGAGCCCGCCGTCGCGGTGAACCAGTAGATGGTCACCGTGGTCAGCATCTGGTCACGGTCGACCGCGTCCTCGGGCACGTCGGTCGAGTCGGTCCACTCCCGGTACTTCTCGACGATCCAGGCCAGTTGCCCGACCGGCGAGTCGGTCAACGCGTACGCCAGGGTCTGCGGCCGGGTGGCCTGGACCGCCATGTAGCCGACGAGGTCGGCGTTGAACCGCGGCACCAGCGCCATCCGGGCCTGGTCCGCCTCGTCCAACTCGGCCACCTCACCCGGCTCGGACGGGCCGGTGAGCAGCATGTTGACGTGCACCCCCAGCACGTGCTCCGGGTCGACCTCACCGAGGTCGAGGGAGACTGCGGAGCCGAAGTCGCCGCCCTGCGCGACGTACCGGTCGTAGCCGAGGCGGCGCATCAGCTCGGCCCAGGCCCGCGCGATGCGCGTGATGTCCCAGCCGGTCCCGGGCAGCGGGGTGGAGAACCCGTACCCGGGCAGTGACGGAATGACCAGGTGGAAGGCGTCGGCCGGGTCGCCGCCGTGCGCGCAGGGATCGGTCAGCGGGCCGATCACCTGAAGGAACTCCGCCACCGAGCCGGGCCAGCCGTGCGTCAGCACCAGCGGCAGCGCGTCCGGCTCCGGCGAGCGTACGTGCAGGAAGTGCAGGGTCGCCCCGTCGATGGTTGTGGTGAACTGCGGGTACCGGTTGAGCCGGGCCTCGGCCGCCCGCCAGTCGAAGCCGGTACGCCAGTAGTCGGCCAGTTCCCGCAGGTACGCCCCCGGCACGCCGCGCGCCCACCCGCCCCCGTACGGCTCCGCCGGCCAGCGGGTGGCCGCGATCCGGCGGTGCAGGTCGTCGAGGCTCCGCTGGGGAATCTCGACGCGGAACGGGCGGATCGACTCGTCCGTCGGCGGGTTCACCGGGGCCGCCCGGCCAGCCCACCGTCCGCGTCGAGCCGGGAGACCACCTCGTACAGCGCCTCGGCGGCCCGGCCCACCTGCTCCTCGGCGATGACCAGGGGCGGGGCCATCACCAGGGTGTTGCCGTAGTCCCGGGCCACCATCCGGTGCGCCTCGCGGAGCTCGGTGGCGACCGCCCCGGCCAGCAGCGGCGCCCGGGTGTCCCGGTCGGTGACCAGTTCCACGCCGACGGTGGCGCCCGCCACCCGCACCTCACCGACCCGGGGCAGCCCGGACAGCGGGGCCAGGGCGGCCCGGAACCACTGGCCGACGGTGCCGGCGCGGGCCACCAGTTCCTCCTGTTCCAGCAGGTCCAGGTTGGCCAGCGCGATCGCGCACGCGGTGGGATGACCCGAGTAGGTGTGCCCGTGGAAGAGGTAGCTGCTGCCGCCGGCGACCGTCTCGCCGATCTCGTCCCGCAGCAGCACCGCGCCCAGCGGCGCGTACCCGCTGGTGAGTCCCTTCGCCACGACCACCAGGTCGGCCCCCATCCCCCGCGCCGCCGAGTCGAACCACGCGCCGGTACGGCCGAACGCGGTCACCACCTCGTCGGCGATCAGCAGGATGCCGTGCCGGGTCAGCAGTTCGCGTACCCGGGGCCAGTAGTCGTCCGGCGGGATGAGGATGCCGGCTCCGCCCATCACCGGCTCACCGATCATCGCCGCGATGTTGCCCGCGCCGATCCGGTCGATCGTCTCGGCGAGTTCCCGCAGCAGGAAGTCGGTGATCTCCGCCCCGCCGTACAGCTCGGCGGCCCGGTAGGGGTACGGCGGCGAGACCTTCTCCACGTGCGGCAGCCCCGGTCCGATGCCGGCGTGCATGCCCGGGATGCCGGTCGTGGTGCCGCTGCCGTACGTGCTGCCGTGGTAGGCGGCGTGTCGGGAGAGGATCCAGGTGCGGTCGGGCTCGCCCCGGTGGTGGTGGAAGAGCCGGGCGAACTTGATAGCGCTCTCCACCCCCTCGGAGCCGCCGTTGGTGAAGAACACCCGGTCCAGTCCGTCGGCCGAGCGCCGGACGAGGCGCTCGGCCAGCTCCAGCGACCGGTCGTTGGAGAAGATGTCGAAGCCGGTGAAGAACTCCAGCCTGCCGAGCTGCCGGGCCGCCGCGTCGGCCAACTCGCTGCGGCCGTGCCCCACCTGCGCCACCCAGTTGCCGCCACCCATGAGGTCGAGCAGTTCCGTGCCGTACGCGTCCCACACCGTGCAGCCGGATCCCCGCACGATGACGCAGCGTTCCCCGCGGGCCCCGCTCTGATGCGGGTGCAGGAGCACCCGGCGGTCCAGCTCCTCCAGGTCACCGGCGGACCGGGTCACCGCCGGGACATCGTTGACGATCGGCATAGAGCTCTCCTTCGGGACGGGGCAGCCATCGGCACGGGGGTTCGCCGAACGACGCGGCGCGGACCACCTGGGATGTCGCGGTACACCGCCGTCGGCCGGGGCGTGGGCGGAGTGCGCGTGCCGGCAGGTCCATCCTTGGCCGTGCCTCGCACCGGTCGCACCTCTCATGTTGCGGTGCCGGCGCGCGTGATCGGGGAGATGCCGCAGGGGACCGCGGCACGGGGCACACCACCGGTCCGTACCAACGGGGCCGCACCAACGACGGCCGCGCCGCGGGGGCCGCGCTACCGGGGGGCCGCACCGTGCGTCTACGAGGGAGAGGTCGTGTCCGGCGCGCCGAGACGCGCCGACGGTTCCTGCGCCGCGCGGCCGACGTCGTCAGCCGCGCGGCGGTTTCCGGGGCCGGACCGGTGGCGCCGGACCGGATCCGGCGCCACCGGTCCGGCCACCTACTTCACAACGAACGCGACGTCCATCACCGGGTCGTCCGGCCCGGCGGTGGTGAAGTCGGTGAAGTACACCTCGCGTGCCGCGTCCGCTTCGACCAGACCGTGCTGCTCCAGGTGGGCGGCCACCGCCGCGAACGCCTCGCCCACCTGCGGCGGCACCGACTGCGACTTCGTCACCCGCACGAAGACCTCGTGGTGCGCCGGCTCCCGGCGCACCAGCGCGGCCACCGGCCCCGCCGGCTCCTGATGAATCGGCACGCAGGTCTCCACCGTGATGTTCTCCGGGTCGAAATCCTCACCCCGGTAGATCGTGAACGTCGGGCCGGCCACCCCACCGTGCTGTTCGGCCAATTGCGTCAACCGGCCCATCGCCGCGCGCAGATGATCGGCCAGATCACCCTGGCGCACCTGCTCATGGCGTTCGCAGAGCACCACCTGATCCGCCACCTCACGCCGCTCAATCAGAAACATCCGAACCTCCGCTGCTGTGGTACGAGATCGCCGGCACATGCCTCACCAGGCCGTCGTCAAATCGACAATCATAGTCTAGGTTCAATTGCTTCGGATTCGGTGGAAGATCCGGTCGGAGCGCGCGTCAGGAAGCGCAATCACCGAGATGCCGGGTCGCCGAGCCGGTGCCACGATGCCTTCAGCGGGGCCGGCCCCGTCGTGCACCCGGCCCCCGCCGCGGCCCGTCCCACGCGTCGCGCGTCGTGACGCGAACCGCGCCCCGACCCCACAGGGAGGCATCGTGCCCGACGTGCCGAGATGCACCGTCGTCATACCGACCTACAACCGATCGGACCTGCTGCGGCACAGCCTGGAGTCACTGACCCGGCAACGGATGCCCGCCGACGAGTTCGAGGTGGTCGTCGTCGACGACGGCTCCTGTGACGACACCGCCGACGTCGCCGCAAGCTTCCAGAGCCGGCTGAACCTGCGCTACCACTACCAGTCCGACGAGGGATTCCGCGCCGCCGCCGCCCGCAACATCGGCATCGCCGACGCCCGCGCCCCCATCTGCGTCTTCGCCGACGACGGCGTCATGCTGCACGCCGACAACCTGATCCAGCACGTCGCCAGCCACGAGGCGACACCCGGTCCGACCGCCGTGCTGCCGTACCTGTACGGCTTCTCCGGCGACGACACGAACATCGAGGTGGTCACCGAACGCCTCGACCTCGACGACATCGACGCCAGCATCGAACGGATGCAGGCCAAACGGGAGTGCCGCGACATCCGCGAACTCTTCTACGACCGCTACGGCGAGGACCTCACCCGCGTCCCCGCCCCCTGGCAGATCTTCTGGACCGCCAACGTCTCCGCCGACACCCGCCAGCTCCGCGCCGTCGGCAGCTTCGACGAGAAGTTCCGCACCTGGGGCGGCGAGGACATCGACCTCGGCTACCGACTGCACCGCGCCGGCGCGCGCTTCGTCCTCAACCGACAGGCCAAGGCCCTGCACGTGCCGCACGCGAAGCCCTTCGATGAGTTGATGAAAAGCGCCACGCAGAACTACCGCTACATGGCCGAGAAGTACGGCACGGCGCTGATGCGGCTCCTGGCCGAACTGCCGCCCAAGCGGTTCCTCGACTTCAACGAGCTGGCCACCGCGGCGAGCTGAGCGGCTGACCCGAAACCGCCGCGGTGCCCGGTCACCGGTACGCCCGGGTGTTGATGGCGACCAGTTCGGCGTACGGGCCGGAACCGGCGCTGAGCGTCGCGTGGTCGCCGGCCTCGACAACCCTCCCGTCGCGGACCACGACGATGAGGTCGGCCGTGCGGACGGTGGAGAACCGGTGGGAGACCAGCACGGTGATCGCCCCGGTCTGCCGGCCCACCCGGGCCGCCTGCTCCGCGTAGTGCTCGAACATGGCCAGCTCTGCCTCCGGATCCAGGGCCGTCGTCGGCTCGTCGAGCACCAACAGCATCGGCGCCGGGCGCACCAGCCCGCGGGCGAGGGCCACCTTCTGCCACTGCCCACCGGACAGCTCCGCGCCGCTGCCACCCTTGCCGAGCACCGTTTCCAGGCCGTCGGGCAGTTGGCGCAGCACGTCGTCGGCCCGCGCCAGGCGCAGCGCGTCACGCACCGGCTGGTCGGCGAAGCCGCTGTCCAGGTCGCCCATCCCGACGGCGTGCCGGGTCCGGAACTCGTAGCGCACCGCGTCCTGGAAGGCGACGGAGATGCGTGCGCGCCAGCTATCCGGCCGGAGCCGGTGCAGGTCGAGGTGGTCGAGCAGGATGCGGCCACTGCTCGGGCGGTACAGCCCGCAGAGCAACTTCACCAGCGTCGACTTGCCGGCGCCGTTCTCCCCCACCACGGCCACCGTGCTGCCGGCCGGCAGCGTCACGGTGACGTCACGCAGCGCCGGGGTGTCGGTGCCGGGATAGCAGAACGACACGTCCCGCAGGGTGATCCCGTGTCGCAGCCGGTCCGGCGGGTCCAGGTCGCCGGGGTCGTCGTCCACGACGGCGGCGCGCAACTGCGCCATCCGCCCATACAGCGCGGCCATCCGTTGCAGGTCGCGCAGCAGGGTGACGGTGGCGGTCACCTGCGCGCTGATCTGCGCGGCGAGGACCACGACCAGGATCACGTCGCCGACCCCGCGCCGGCCGTCGACGGCCGCCCGGACCAGCAGCAGCACCGAGCCGACGTAGGCCAGGGCGAACGTCACCTGACCGGCGGTACGCAGCGCGGCCGCTCGCAGGTCGGCCCGCAGGAGTCGGGCCGTCACGTCCGACCACAGCCCGGCGTGCCGGCGGCGCAGCTCGTCGGCGAGCCCGAACACCCGCAACTCGGCCGCGGCGGGCAGTCGGGTGGTCAGGTCGAACAGGTGCAGCGCCGTGCGGGTGGTCTCCGCGGTGTCCGTCTTGGCGGCGTCCACCAGGTGCTCGGCCCGCCGGCTGAGATACAACGACGGCACCGCCGCCAACGGCAGCAACAGCAACAGCGGGTGCAGCCGTACCAGCAGCACCACGGTGATGCCCACCGCGATCAGCAGACCGAGACCGTTGAGCAGCGCCTCCAGCCCCCGACCGAACTGCCGGATCTCGCGCTGCAGCACGGTCACCGTGTCGCTGGTCGCCGCCTGCTCGTGGTGGGCGATGCCGACCGAGCCGTTGGAGAGCCCGATGAGCTGCTCGTCGAAGTCGAGTTCGGCCAGTTCGGCCAGCTCGAAGTAGGCGAGGTGACCGAAGTGGCCGAAGGTGACGGTGGCGAACGCGAGGACCCCGACGAACAGTCCGGTCAGCAGCACCACACCCCGGTGCCCGGCGACCACCGCGTCCGTCATCAGGCCCAGCGACAGTGCGAGCAGCGGGGCCGCCGCCGCGCCCGCCACGACGAAGAAGATCGCGGTGACCGTCCTGCCGCGGTTCACCCGCCACGCCGTGACGAGCATCTTCCCGCAGCCGGCGAACGTCGCACTCACCTGAGCACCTCCTGGGGGTCGACGTCGTCCGACGGGTTGTCCTGCGGGCCCAGCACCCGGTCGGCCTGCATCCGGAACAATCGCGCGTACCGGCCGCCGGTCGCCATCAGCTCCTCGTGGCTGCCCCGCTCGACCACCCGGCCCTGCTCCAGGACGACGATCACGTCGGCATGCCGGACGGTGGAGAACCGGTGGGAGATCAGCAGGCTGGTGACGCCCCTGGTCAGCTCGGCGAACTGGTCGAAGAAGCGGGCCTCGGCGCGCACATCGAGATTCGCGGTGGGCTCGTCCAGGACCACTATCGGCGCGCCGTGCTGCACCGCGAACAGCGCCCGCGCCAGCGCCACCCGCTGCCACTGGCCACCGGAGAGTTCCGCGCCACCGGTGAGGTGACGGGCCAGCGGGGTGTCGAGGCCGGCGGGCAACCGGTCCAGGGGCTCGGTCAGCCCCACGGACGCGACGGCCGTCCGCAACCCGGCCCGGTCGGCGCGGTGGTCGACCGCGCCGAAGGCGATGTTGTCGGCGACCGAGGTCTCGTACCGCAGGAAGTCCTGGAAGATGATGCCGATCGCGGCCCGCCACTCGGCGACGGGGAACGCGCGGATGTCCACCCCGTCGGCCCGGACCACGCCGCCGGTCGGCTCGTAGAGCCGGGCCAGGAGCTTGACCAGGGTGGTCTTGCCGGCACCGTTGACGCCGACGATCGCCGTGCACTTGCCGACCGGAATCCGCAGGTCGAGCTCGTCGAGGACGGTGCGGTCCTGGCCGGGGTAGTGGAAGCTCACCCGGTCGAAGTGCAGCTCCTCGCGCAGCGGCGGCAGCGGGCGCGGCGGCACCGGCCCGGACGTGGGCGCGGTCGCCGCCAGGCGGCTGACGAACCGGCGTACGTCGTCGTACGCGGAGATGCCGACGGCGGTCTGCATGTCGGCCTCGGCGTAGTAGCCACCCAGCGCGATCGCGCCCAGGGTCGCCTGCACCACCAGGGCGAACTCCGTCAGCGTCAACGTCGCCGGGGCGGCCACGCCCACCGCCGCGAACACCGCGACGGCCATCACCAGGCTCGGCCCGGCGAAGACCAGGTACCGCCAGAGCAGGATCCGCCGACGGTAGGCCCACAACGGTCGCAGCCACATCAGGTGCACCCGGCGGTACGTGGCGGTCAGCCAGCCGGCGAGCCCGAACACCCGGATCTCCTTGCCGGCGGCGGGTTCCACCGCGAGCGCCCGCAGGTAGTGCACCCGCCGCTCGGCCCGGCTCAACCGCTGCCGCGCCTCGGCGTACCGGCTCAGGCCGCCCCGGGTGCTGTGCCGCACCAGCAGCACCGACAGGACCAGACCGGCCGCCGCGAGCCAGGAGAACGCCACCCCGATCAGCACGGCATACGCCAGGAGCTGGGTGTAGCGGGCCAGCAGGGCGAGCAGGCCGCCGCAGGCGTCGCCCGGGGTCTGGACGGCGAACTGCAACTTCAGCGCCGCCACCCGCAGCCGGTCCTGGTTCTCCTCGTCCTCCAGCGGCGCGACACCGACCGGGGACAGGGACGCGGCCATCAACTCGTCGTGCACCTGCTGGTCGATGCGGCGGCCCGCCAGGTCCCCGAGCGACGCCCGCAGGGGCGCGATCACCTGTGGTGCGACGAACGCCAGCGCCGCCGCGACGAAGGCGCTCACCAGCGAGTCCCAGGCCGGGGAGCTCAGGCCCCCGGCGACCGCCGCCGGCACCCGGCCGAGCAGGATGCTGGTCGCCACGACGAACAGCACCGGCAGTAGGCCCAGCAGCAGGTTGGCCACCACCAGCGCGGTGACCAGGCCGGCCCCGCCCCGGCGCAGCAGCCGCACGGTCTGCCATCGGGCGCGCAGCAGATTGGCCGGGCTGCTGGCCATCGTGTCGGCGCTCTCGTCCAACGGCACCTCGACCGGAAGATCCATCCGGTGATCGCCCACCACACCTCCCGCGTCGGTCCTGGTCCACCCGCGCTCCGGCGGCACGTGCGTCATGCGCCGGACTACGGCACGCCGCTCCACCTGCCGCCCTCATGCGCCGGACCACGCCGGGGCGGGGCCGGCCGAACCCGGGCCCGCCCCGGCCGTCGTCACCGGGTCGGCCTCGACACGAGCCCGACCACCCCGACCACGCCGATCGCCCAGCCCCGCCGACGATGTCGGCCGCCGGGGGCGCTCGGAGCGGGTCGCGGCGGGCTCCCCGTCCATGCTGGACGCGGGGGACCAGGGGCGCATCTCCCAGCGTGCCTGACCCAGGCGACCCGACGTCAGGCTCCGGTGTCCCGCCGGTGGCGGCGCAGCTCGGCCAGCCGGCGGCGCGCGTACACCGGCTCGGCCCGCCAGCAGGTCGCCGTCTCCCAGGCCAGGCCGGCGGCGTGCAACGACGCCCGCCCACCCGGCCACGGCGTGGGCACCCCGTCGGGCAGGAAGGCGTAGTCGAACCAGGGCACGTCCACCCGCGCCTCGTCCCAGTCCAGCAGCGTGACCCGGGATCCGTCGACGAGCACGTTGGTGGGGCCGACATCGCCGTGCACCACGCAGCGCGGCCCGTGCTGCACCGGCAGCCAGGCGGCGCGCACCATCCGGGCCACCGGGGCGGGCATCGCGTCCAGCCGCACGTCCCCGCCCCGGTCCGCGGCGAGCAGCGCCCCGCTGGCGGCGAAGCCGGGGCGCTGCGGCCAGCCGGTCGTCGCCGCGTGCAGCACCGCGAGCTGGTCGGCCACCCGCCGCCAGTCGGTGGCGTCGGCCGGATACCGGCCGGGGACGAAGCCGGTGACCAGCACCCCGTCCACGTGCCGGCGGCCGTCGTCGGCGGGCACCGGCTCGGGCACCGCCACCCCGCAGCCGCGCAGATGGTCCAGCAGGTCCAGCTCCCACTCCAGGGCGGCACGGGGGCGCACCGACCGGCGGACCACCAGCGGCACCCCCGCCCGCTCGGCCAGCAGCACCTCGTTGCGGTGCCCGCCGGGCAACGGACGGACCAGCTTCACCCCGGCCCACGCCGCGAGCGCGGCCCACCCGTCGCCGCGAGCTGGTTCGTCCACACCGCCACCCCCGTCGTCGCCGGCCGTACCAACCCAGGCTAACCGGCCGGACCGACGGGAGGTCCGGACGCGACCCCACCGGTTGGGGCGACGCTGGTGCTGGCCGCATGGGTACGCCCGCACGGTGAGCTGTCCCCGACCCGCGTCGATGGAAACACTGAGGGGCATGAGGGTTGAGGTGGCTGCCACGGACGACGACCTGTCCGGCGTCGCCCGGACCGCCCGCTGGACAGCGGCGGCGCGGGCACGGGAGACGGCACGACCGGACCGGCTCTTCGACGACCCGTACGCCGCCCTGCTGGCCGGCGCGGACGGCGAGGCGCTGCTGCGGCACTTCCACACCGGACGGGCCGCCGCCGACGGCAACCCGGTGCTGCCCATCCGCACCCGCTGGTTCGACGACGTCCTGCGCGACAGCGTGACCGAGGGATGCCAGGTGGTCGGGCTCGGCGCCGGACTGGACACCCGGGCGTACCGGCTGGACTGGCCGGCGGGCACCGTGCTGTTCGAGGTGGACCAGGCCAGCGTGCTGACGTTCAAGCGGCGGCGGCTCGCCCGGGTCGGCACCGTGCCCCGTTGCGAGTGCCGGACGGTCGCCACCGACCTGACCGGTGAGTGGGAACCGGCCCTGCTCGACGCCGGTTTCGACCCGGCGGCGCGGACCGTGTGGTTCGCCGAGGGGCTGCTGTTCTACCTGCCTGCGGCGCGGGCCGCCGCCGCGGTACGCCAGGCCGCCCGGCTCTCCGCGGCGGGTAGCCGGATCGCGGTGGACCTCATCGGCACGGGGATCTTCCGGCTGCGCTACATGCGACCCTTCCTCGACAAACTGGCGCGGGCCGGCAGCCCGTGGCGGTTCGGCACGGACACCCCGGCGGAGTTCCTCCGGCAGGCCGGCTGGGCGGTCGAGCGGATCACCGAGCCCGGCGCGGCCGGGGCCAACTACGGCCGCTGGCCGCAGGGCGGGGTGCCGGCGGACTTCCCGAACCTGCCCCGCAGCTATCTCGCCACCGCCGGCCTGCCCACCGGCCGGCCCGGACCACCGCCCGACGACGCCCCCGCGGCGTCGGGCGACCATCGCTGAGACAGGAGTTGGCCCCGATGCCCGTTCAGTTCTCCGGAGAGACGCATGGCTGTTTCTCCGACTCCCTCCAGATGGCCTTCGGCGACGAGGGCCCCGGTGAGACCGTGGTCGAGGTGCTGACCGGCTCGGCCTTCGGCATGTACCTGCACCATGACGGCCGCCCGTTCTTCGCCCCGGCCGGCTGGAACCCCGAGAAGGGCATCAACATGATGCTGGACCTGCTCGGCTGGACGTGCGAGCAGACCGGCGGCTCCCCGGACGAGGTGGCCGCCGCGCTGGAGAAGGTGGACGACCAGCACCGCGCGGTGGCCGGCCCGGTGGAGATGGGACTGTTGCCGCACCACCCCGGGCTGGGTCAGCCCATCGGCGCCGACCACTACCTGGTGGTCGTCGGCTTCGACGGGGGGAACGTGGTGATCCACGACCCGCGCGCCCACCCGTACACCGTGCTGCCGCTGGAGAAGCTGCTGGCCGCCTGGCGTACCGAGACGCTGTCCTACCGGGTGCCGGACTTCAACCTGCGGACCGGTTTCCAGCGGGTCCGCGCGGTGGACACCGCCGAGGCGGTGCGCCGGCTGCTGCCGATCGCCGCCGACATGGTGGCCCCGGAGGCGTCCGCGGCGGCGGCCGAGGGCGCGGCGAAGGTGCTCGACGGCGGACTGACCACCTTCCTCTTCTTCCACCTCGCCGACTTCATGGTGTGCGTGGGGGCACGACGCCGCAACGACGCGGCCGTGGTGCTGGCCCGGCACGGCTACACCGGGGTGGCGGAGGTGCTGGATCAGCAGGCCCGGTTGATCGGATCGATGGAGTACCCGCTGGTGGCCGGGGACTACGCCGCCGCGGCGGCGACGATGCGCCAGCTCGCCCCGACGTTCGCCCGGTTGGAGGCCGAACTGCGGGCGGCGGTCCGGTCGTGAGAAACGGCGGTACGGCAGGGCCGCGTCCGCGGGCGGGCGCGGTCGTCGTCCGAGGGACGGGAGACTGATCCGATGCACGCGATCCTGCTGGTGGGGGGCCGGGGCACCCGCCTGATGCCGCACACCAGCAACCGCCCGAAGGCGCTGGTGCCGATGGGTGAGCACTCCTTGCTGGAGATCAGCCTGCGTCGGCTGCGGGCCTGCGGCTTCACCCGGGCGACGCTGTGCGTCTCGCACCTGGGCTCGATGATCCGGTCCGCGTTCGGCGACGGATCCCAGCTCGGTCTGCAGGTCGACTACTGCGTCGACGAGCGTCCGATGGGGACCGCCGCGCCGCTGCTGCTCGTCCCGGACTGGACCGAACCCGCCGTGGTGATGAACGGCGACCTGCTCACCTCAATCGACTTCGGCGACCTGCACCGCCGGCACGTGGCCGGCGACGCCGGGTTGACCGTGGCGTTCCAGCGTCACTGGGTCTCCACCGGGGTCGGGCTGCTGCGCGCCGACGGCGACCGGATCCGGCGGGTGCACGAGAAGCCGACCTTCGAGTGGAACGTCTGCTGCGGGATCTACGTCGCGGACCCGGACGTCCGCGCGCACATCCCGCGTAGCACACCGACCGATATGCCGACCCTCATCAATGCGCTGACCGATGCCGGCAGACCGGTGAACGGCTACGCCTTCACCGAGTCCTGGCACGACGTGGGCACACCGGCCCACTACGAGCAGGCGCGGGCCGACTTCCTGGCGGATCCGGACCGGTACCTGCGGTTGACGCCGTCCCCGCACGAGGCGCAGCGCTGCCGCCCGGAACTCGACGTCTTCTTCCTCGACGAGCCCGTACCGGGCGGTGCCACGATCGAGATGTGGACGTGAGGGGCGAGGTGGGCGACGTCCTGGTGGTCTTCGCCGGCTACGGGGAAACACAGGCAGGGGCGGAGCGGATGGCGCTGCGCGCGACGCAGGGCCTGGCGGCCCGGTCCCGGCGGGTGACCGCGCTGGTCACCGCCGCACATCCGGACACCGTCGCGGGCCTGCGCACGGCCGGCGTGCCGCTCTTCACCGACGTCGGGCAGCTGCACCGGGCCCGCCCGGACTTCGCCCCGTCAGTGGTGCACACCTTCGACCTGGCCCGCCCCGACGCACCGGTCGAGGCGGTACGGCTGGCCCGCCGCTACGGCGCCCGCCTGGTGCTGACCCCCTGCTCGTCGCCGCAGGTGTGGCCCGACCCGGTTCGGGCCGGCGAGGTCTGCCGCGCCGCCGAGGTGGTCTTCGCCCTGTCCGCCGCGGAGGTGGCCGCGCTGCGCAACGTGGGCGTGCCGGCCACCCGAATCCGGCGTCTCCCGTCCGCCTCGGACCTCACCGGCCCGGTCGACACCCCAGGTTTCCGACGCCGGTACGGCATCCACGGGCCGTTCGTGCTCTTCGTCGGGCGTCGCACGGTCAGCAAGGGGTACCAGACGCTGCTGGCGGCGATGGACCCGGTGTGGCGGCAACTGCCCGACACCCGGTTCGTCTTCGTCGGCCCGGACGTCGACCCGGAGGTCGCCGGGCACCTCACCGCCCGGGCCGACCCGCGCCTGCACGACCTGGGCACGGTCGACGAACAGACCAAACACGACGCCCTGGCTGCCTGCGAGCTGCTCTGCCTGCCCAGTGTCGCGGACGTGTTCCCGCTGGTCTTCGTCGAGGCGTGGACGTGCGGGAAGCCGGTGGTCAGCGGGGCGTTCGCCGGCGCGTACGAGGTGGTGCGGCAGGGCGTGGACGGGCTGGTCGTCCCGCCCGGTCCAGCGCCCCTGGCCGCCGCGCTGATCGAGCTGCTCAGCGATGACGTCCGCCGGGGGCAACTCGGTGCGGCGGGGCGGCGGCGGGCCGAGCGGTCGTTCGGCTGGGAACGGGTCGTCGACGCCTACGAGTCCGGTTACGCCTCCTCGCCAGGCCTGGCCCCGCCGCCCGCGCCGGCACGGTGAGCGGCCCACCGACCCTGCCCAGATCGAGGAAGGACACACCGATGAGCGCACCGCCCGCCCGGCACTGGCGGATCACCCTGGCCGACAACACCGTCGACGAGCACGAGATCGCCGCGGTCACCGAGGTGCTGCGCTCGCGCTGGCTCTCGGCCGGCGCGCAGACCGCCGCCTTCGAGCGGGAGTTCGCCGACCGGATCGGCACCGACGACGCGGTCGCGGTCAGCAGCGGCACGGCCGCGCTGCACCTGGCGATGATGGCGCTCGACCTGCGGCCCGGCGACGAGGTGATCATGCCGGCGCTGACCTTCGTGGCCGGTGCCGCGGTGGTGGCGTTGGCCGGCGCCATCCCGGTCCTGGCCGATGTGCGCGCCCCGGACGACCTCACCGTGGATCCGGTGGACGTGGCGCGGTTGGTAACCGGACAGACCCGGGCGGTGGTCGCGATGCACTACGCCGGATACCCGGCGGACCTGGCCGCGCTGCGTGCGGTCACCGACCGGCACGGCGCGGTCCTCATCGAGGACGCCGCGCACGCGCCGATGGTCGAGCACGACGGGCGGATGCTCGGCACGCACGGCGACATCGGCTGCTTCAGCTTCTTCGCGACCAAGAACGTCACCGCCGGTGAGGGCGGCATGGTGGTCGCCCGCGACGACGCGGTGCGCCACCGGATCCGGCTGGCCCGCTCGCACCACCTGACCACGTCCACCTGGGACCGGCTCCGCTCGGGTGACGCCAGCTACGACGTCGCGGGCTTCGGCTTGAACTACCGGCCGACGGAGGTGGCCGCCGCGTTGGGTCGGGTCCAGCTGGGCAAGCTCCCGCTGGACCGGGAGCGACGCCGGTCGCTGGTCGCCACGTACCGGGAGGTGCTCGCCGCCGCGCCCGAGCTGGTGCTGCCGTTCGCCGGGCGGACCGGCGACTCCGCGCTGCACCTGATGCCGGTCGTGCTGCCGACGGGGACCGACCGGGGCGCGGTGCGCGAGGGCCTCGCCGCCGCCGGCGTGCAGACCTCGGTGCACTATCCCCCGGTGCACCACCTGTCGGCCTACCGGAGCAGCCCGGGCGCGGGCCGTTCGGCGCTGACCGTCACCAACGCGGTGGCTGCACGCCTGCTCTCCCTGCCGCTGCACAGCCGCATGTCCGACGACGACGCCGCGCTTGCCGCCGCGGCGCTCCTGCGCTGCCTGCGGCAGCGCTGAATGTCGGGGCCCACGGCGAACGCCACCGCCGTCGCCCGACCCCACCATCCCCGCACCGACTGGACGGAGCACGTCATGACCTCCCCACCATCCGCCGCCACGGCCACTGCGACCATCGTCCGACTGCTGGCCGAGATGACCGGCCACGAACCGGCGTCGCTGACCGGCGACACCAGGATCTTCATGGAGCTGGGTCTGACCTCGTCCCGGATCCTGGAGCTGTTGATGCGGCTGGAGGACGAGTTCGACCTGCGGATCGTCGGTCACGTGGACTGGTTGCACATGGAGACCGTCGACGACCTCGCGGTGGCCGTCGCCGACCGGTCGGCCGGGCTCGCGCCCCGGTCCTGAGCGCCGCCCGCGGCGTCGACCCCGGCAGCGTCGTCTGCCGGGGCCGACGCCACTCACGCGTAGTTGTGCACCAGCACCTGAGCGACGCAGACCGGCATCAGACTCCCCTCCACCTGGTACCGCAGGCTCAGGGCGAGCTGGACGCCGCGGCGTAACGGCTGGACCCCGCGCAACACCACCCCGGCCCGGATGCGGGACCCGACCGGCACCGGGGCCAGAAAGCGGACCCGGTCGCAACCGTAGTTCACCTTGAGGCGAACGCCATCGGCGACGAGCACCTGCTCCAGGACCCGGGAGGTCAGCGCGAGGACGAGGAAGCCGTGGACGACCGTGCCACCGAACGGGCCGTCGGCTGCCCGCTTCGGGTCCACGTGGATCCACTGGTGGTCACCGATCGCCGCGGCGAAGCAGTCCACCTGCTCCTGACTGATCAGCATCCAGTCGCTGAAGCCGAGGTGCTGCCCCACCAGTGCGCGCAGGGGCTCGACCTCGGTACCGACGACGACCATGCCGACCTCTCCTGGCGCGGGTGCGGGGGCGACGGGTTCGGGCGGCGGGCTCATTGGACGAGGAAGTACGCCGGCCCCAGCCGCTCCGGCGGCGACCCGCCGGCGGCCCCACCCGCGCCCCGGTGGCGCAGCATCGGCACGTCCAGGTCCAGGTCGACCCGCCAGTACGCGCCGACGGGGCGGCGGTGCGCCGGCCAGTCGCCGTCGGCGAGCAGCCCCCAACCGGCCAGCGTCCGGAGGAAGAACGGATCGGCCGGCCACCACCGGCCCTCGACGTCACGCAGCTCCAGCCAGTGGTGCCGGTTGGCGAAGGGGCGCGACAGGCACAGGCCGGTGGCCGGTCGGGCCGGCACGCCGAGCTCACCAGCGCGCGCCACCAGATGGCGTACGGCCAGGGTGCAGTCGGCCAGGCCGGTCTCCCGCAGGAAGCCGAGGTCCGCGGTGAGGCCCGGCGGCAGCAGGTGGAACCGCAGTCCCGCGGCCTCGTCGAGGAGACGCCGCTGCTCGGGGGTCGGCGGCGGGGTGGCGGCGGCTGCGGCGAGCAGGACGTCCACCTCGAACCGGGACGCCCCGGGGCGACGGACCGCCACGACCTCCGGCGCGGAGGTCACCACCGGGTCGAGGACGAAGGCGCAGCCGGCGCAGTGCTCCCGGTCCGGGCAGTACGCGCGCACGACCACGGTGCGCCGGACCGCCGCCCCGGCCCCGCCGGCGCGCAGGGCAGCCGCCATCGCCTCGTACGTCGCCCGCTGGGGTGACCGTACGCCCAGCAGCAGCGCCACGTTGCGCAGGTCGTAGCGGTCGAACAGCAGGCCGGTGGCGTCCGAGGAGTGCGGCAGACCCTGCTCCACCAGTCGCTCCAGGCAGGCCCGGGACAGCCGGTGGAACCGGGTCGCGTGCTCCAGCGACGTGTCGAAGTCGCGGTGGCCGTCGGGTACCAGGCGGACCTGGCCGACCACCGCCTCGGGGGTCGCCGGCGCGGACGCCGGCACGGGTGTGGACACCGCCGGCCTACCGGCCCGGCTTACGGGCCAGGAACAACCCGTTGCCCGGAGCGCTGCGCACCGGCTGGAAGTCCACGTCGACCAGCCCGGCGTCGGTCAGCCAGTCGCGCACCTCGTCGAGCGGGTACGTCTGCTGACCGACGCTGTTGAACATGCTCAGCGCCATCATGGCGCCGAAGCTGCGGCCGATCGGACCCAGTTCGGGGGCGGGGAACTGGTCGAGGATCACCAGCGAGCCGCCGGGCCGCAGGGCGGCGGCGGTCCGGGCGACCAGTTCCCGGTTCTGGACCGCGCTCTTGGAGTGGATGACGTTGAACAGCAGCGCCATCGACGGGCTGCCCAGCTCGTCGGTGAAGAAGTCGCCGGCCCGGAAGTCGACCCGGTCGGCCATGCCGTTCTCGGCGATGGCCCGGTCGGCGAGCCGCTGCATCTCCGGGATCTCGAAGATGGTCGCCCGCAGCTGCGGGTGCCGGCGGCACAGCGCGATGCTGTAGAGGCCGTAGCCGCCGCCGAGGTCCAGCAGGTGCCCGGCCGGGTCGGGCACCGGCACCCGCTCCAGCACCTCGTCGATGTTCATGTTGGTGAGGGCGACCATGCCGTCCTGGAACACCCGCCACTGCCGGGCCAGCCAGCGCGGGGTACGCGGTTGGTCCGGCCCGAACGGCAGGGGCAGCTCGCCGCGCAGCCGGCCTTCCAGGTTCGCCCAGTCGGTGAAGACGATCTTCTCGAAGTACGGGATGCCCATCGAGATCATCGGCAGCAGTTCCCGGGTGGTGTCGGTGACCCCGTACCGGTCCCCGGCGCGGCGGACGTAGCCGACGCAGTCCAGGCAGTCGAGCAGGAACGCGATGCCACGGGGATCCAGCTCCGTCTTCTCGGCCACCTGCTCGCTGGTCAGTTCCTCCTCGGCCAGGGCCGCCAGCACGCCGGTGCGGAAGGCCAGGGTGACGGCCCGGAACCCCCAGGCCGAGAGCATGTCGAACATGAAGGCCGGCACCGCGTTGTCGGCTCCGCTCAGGGACCGCTCGGCACCCGGAAGCGTGATGGGCATACTGCTCTCCAATCGATGTGCCCCGCCGTTCGGCGAGGCTGGGCGGGGGTCAGGGCAGGGCGCGGGTGCTCGGGACGGCGCGGTGGCGCACCCCGGCGGGGCTCGGGCGGGTGACCAGCCGCCAGTCCTTGCCGTCCAGGGCCACCTGGCACCGCAGGTGCGCGCCGTCGGGCGTACGCCAGCGCAGGTGGACGCGGCGCGCAGTCGGCGCGTGGTTGACCAGCAGTACCTCGTGCGGGCCGGCGGCCCGGCCCGGCAGGATCTCCACGTCCGGGTCGGCGCAGTCCACCTCGGGAAACAGCCCTGCCAGGGCGGCGACCCGCCGGTAGAGGCGCTCCCAGGCGGCGGCGGTGAGCCGTCCGGGCACGTCGAGCTGACGCTCGAACGGGGCCGCGCAGAACACCACCTGGCCGAGGCCGAGCGGGTTGCGTACCAGGGCCGGGGTGCCGTTCGGGTACCGGCCGAGGACCTGCCCGGTGGTCGCCGCCAGCACCGACGGGCGGACCCCGGCGCCCGCCCAGTCCAGCGGCCACCGGTCGGTGTCCCACTCGACCCCATCGTGCCCGGCGGTGAGCAGGGTGTAGTCGACCAGCTCCACGCCGGCCAGCTCCGGCCCCGGAAATCCGTGCAGGTGGTCGGCCATCGAGTAGTAGACCGTCGCGCCGTGGCGGGCCGCGCGACCCAGCCGCGTCAGGTCGGTCAGGGTGACGTGGCCGACCGAGGGACAGACCACCAGCCGGTAGCCGGTCGGGTCGCCGGCGACGATGTCGACGTCCAGGTGCGCGCGCTTGAGCAGCAGGTAGGCGTAGAACGTGGCCGCCGTGCCGACCCCGGTGTCGAGGTAGGAACCGCCGTCGGCCCGGACGCGTTGCGGCAGGTAGAGCGCGACCGGGGCCCGACCGGGGCCGGGCCGCATCCGGGGGGCGGCGCGCAACGTCTCCCGCAGCCCGGCCAGCGCCGGACGGGGTGTCCCGTCGAGACGGTGCAGGCCCACGAAACGCTCGCCGGGGCGCTGCTGGTAGGGCTCCTCGGCGGAGGCGATGTCCTGCCAGCACCAGGCCAGCACACCGGCGGCGCCGTTGCCCAGGGCCGCGGCGGTGGCGGCCCGCAGGTAGGCCGCCGTGGTGGCCTCGTCGGTGCCGTAGCTGGTCAACTCGTCGACCAGCGGCACCCCGAATGCCCGCGCGTAGCGGACCAGGAACGGCACCAGGTTGCTCGCCTTGTAGGAACTGGTCGACTCGATCGACACCGGCGCCCAGGTGGGGAAGCCGTGCAGCGCGATCAGGTCCAGCCCGGCGGCGTTGTCCGGGCCGAACGGCGCGGCGCCGAGCACCCCGGAGGGGTCGTTGGCCTGGGTCACCAACAGCCCGGGGAGGTGCGCGCGCAACGTCTCGGCCAGGCTGGTCTGCCAGGCCGCCACGGTCTCGGGGGGCAGCCGGGCGGCGGTCGGGTCGACGTTGGCGATCTCGTCACCGAGGTCGACGGCGAGCACGTTGCCGGCGCCGTGGAGCGCGATCGCCGCCCGTCGGGCGTAGGCCCGCTGCCGGTCGAGCAGCTCCGGGTCGTCGATGAGGCTGCGCCCCCGTCGCCAGGGCAGATCCAGCCGCTGCCCGTTCATCCAGATCGTCAGCAGGGACAGCACGCAGGCCAGCCCCGCGGCGTCGGCCAGGTCCACGGCGGTACGCAGCCGGTCGAACACGACCGGGTCGTGGTGCCCGGGTGTCGGCTCGAAGTCCCGCCAGAACATAAAGATCCGGACGGTGTTCAGGCCCGCGTCGGCCATCGCCCGGAAGTCGCGGCGCAGCGCTTGCGGATCCCAGTCGGTCCAGATCCGGCAGCCGGCCGCCGACGGGTGGTAGTCCACTCCGGCGACGACGAACGGCGTCCCGTCGCGGCACAGTGCGCCGTCGCGGATCTCGAACGTCATGCCCGGTCCCCGGTGGTCGCGGGCGGGGCGGCCGCCTGGTCTGCGGCGTACCAGTCGAAGGTCTGTCGCAGCCCCCGGAGCAGGTCGACGCGGGGTGCGTACCCGATCGTGCGCCGCAGCCGGCCGAGGTCGGGCAGCCGGCGGTCCGGTGAACCGGGTGGGGGGTCGAAGACCTCGAAGGTGGGGGTGTAGCCGGCCAGCCGGCAGACCCGCTCGGCAAGTTCCCGGATCACGATCTCCTCGGTGTCGTTGCCGATGTTGGCCACGACCGGTTCGACGCCGGGCAGCCGGGTCAGCCCGACTGTCGCGTCGACGGCGTCGTCGATGTGGCAGAACGCGCGGGTCTGGGTGGCCCCGTAGATGGGGAAGGGGTCCTGGCGGACCAGCGCCCGGGCCACGAAGTGGGGTATCACGTGGTCGTGGCCCATCCGCGGGCCGTAGATGTTGTGGTAGCGGCCGATGCGCACCGGGAACAGGTCGGCGCACTGGCGCAGCAGCGTCTCGGCGACGATCTTGCTGAGCCCGTAGGACGCCCGGGGCAGCGTCGGGTCGGGCAGCACGAAGGGCACGTCCTCCGGCACCGGGAACGGCGCCAGACCCAGGCGGGTGGCACCGTCGGCGACCTCGCTGGTGGAACTCAGGTAGACCCGCCCCGGCGGGCGGCGTCGGCACCAGTCCAGCAGGTTCAGCACCGCACGCAGGTTCACGTTGAGCGCCCGGGACGGGTTCTCGTTGTTCTGCCGCACCCCGACGACCGCGGCCAGGTGGTAGACCTCGTCGAAGTCCCCCGCGAGCAGGTCCACCGGAAGCGGGGTGGTCAGGTCGTGGCGTACCAGCCGGGCCTCGGCACGAACCTCGTCGAGGTCCCGGTCGGCCCGGCCACGGGACAGGTCGTCGAGCAGGGTCACGTCCGCGCCGTCGCGCAGCAGCCGGCGGGCCAGGTGCAGGCCCACGAACCCGGCGCCACCGGTGATCAGGATCCGGTCAGCCACGGCCCAGCCTCCGGTAGTCCACGTCGGCCGCCCCGGACAGCGCCGACGCCAGGTCGCCCCAGACGTCGACGACCAGGGCGGGGCGGTTCATGCTGCGGCGCAGCAGCGCGGCGTCGAGGTCGGCGCGGTAACGCGGATGGTCCACCAGCAGCACCAGCACGTCGGCGTCGGCCAGACCGTCGGCGAGGGACGCCGGGGCGTACCCGAGCCGGGCGGTGACGTCGTCGGGGACCAGGTAGTCGTGGCCGGCCAACAGCCGGACCCGCTCGCGCAGGACGTCGGCGACGACGGTGGCGGCGGAACCCCGCACGTCGTCGGTCTCCGGCCGGCCCTTGTAGGCCATCCCGCAGACCAGGACCTTCGCGTCGGCCGGGGCCCGACCGGTGGCGGCCAGCGCCTTGAGCACCCGTTCGGTCACCAGGTGCGGGATCTGCTCGTTGACGGCGCGGGCGGCAGCCACCAGCGGTGGATGGTATCCGGCCGTCCCCGCCGAGTACACCAACAGGTACGGGTCCTTGGTCAGGCAGCTCCCGCCGACGAATCCCGGTCGGGCCAGGTCGGGCCGAGGGTAGCCCCGGTTCGCGGCGGCGATGACCTCCGTGGCGTCCACGCCGACCGCTTCGGCGATCATCGCCAGCTCGTTGCCGAAGCCGTACAGCAGGTCGGTGTGGGCGTTGCAGGCCAGCTTCACCAGCTCGGCCGTCTCCAGGTCGGCGGTGACGACCTGCTCGGGGGTGAGCCGGGCGAACAGTCGCCGGGCCCGGTCGGCGGAGCGGTCGTCCAGCCCGCCGACGACCTGCGGGAGGCTGGCGAGCTCGGCCAGCGCGCGGCCCTGGATGGTGCGTTCGGGGCAGCAGGCCAGCAACGGCTCGTCGACCCGCTCGCGCAGCAGGGGCAGCAGGGTCCGCCGGGTCGTCCCGACCGGGACGGTGCTGCGCACCACCACGAGGGTGTCCGCGGTGGCGGCGGCCGCCGCGGTCTGCGCGGCCAGCGTGAAGTGGCGCAGGTCCGGCCGGCCGGTGCCGTCGTCGAGCGGGGTGCCGACACAGATCACGACCGCGGCCGGCGTGACGCCGTCCAACGTGTCGGTGATGGTCAGCCGATCCGCCGGCAGGCTGCGGAGCAGCTCGTCGACACCGGGTTCGAACAGGGTCGGGGTGCCGGCCCGCAGCGCCGCCCGGGTGCCCGCGTCGGCTTCCACCCCGACGACGGGCACACCGGCCTGCGCCAGGCTCACCGCCAGCGTCAGGCCCACGTACCCGAGCCCGATGACGGCGACGGGACCGCCCGGTCCGTCGGCGGGAGCCCGCGTCGGCGGGGGTGTGGGGTCGGTCATCTCAAGCCTCGCTTCCGATCGGAACGGTGGTCACGGTGGCGATGACGGCCTGCCGGTCGACCTTGCCCATCGCGGTACGGGGCAGCCGGGCCAGCGGGTGCAGTTCGTGTGGCACCTCGTACGGCGCGAGACCCCGCGCCCGGCAGTGCGCGGCGAGTTCCGCCGGCCCGGTACCGGGCGCGAGCACCACCGCCGCGTGCACCCGCTGCTCGCCGTCGGCGTCGGTCGCGCCGAAGACGAAGACCTCCCGAACCCCGGGGTGCTCGTCGAGGACCCGGGCCACCCGGGTCGGGTTGACCTTGCGACCGCCGACGTTGACGAAGGTGTCCTTGCGGCCGAGCAGGTGCAGCCGGCCGGCCTCGTCGACGCGGGCCAGGTCGCCGGTGTCGTAGAAGCCGTCCGGGGTGCTCACCGGGCCGGACGCGCCCAGGTAGCCGTGGAACAGCGTCGGCGTGCGCACCGACAGGTGGCCGGTTCCGGCGGGGTCGTCCGGGTCGGCGCGGGTCAGCCGCAGGTGCACCCCGGGTGCCGGCACCCCCACCGACGTGTCGGGCTCGTCGCCGGGGTCGGGCTGGTAGCTGATCAGTCCGGTTTCGGTGCTGCCGTAGAACTGGCGCACCGACACCCCGAGCACGGCGCGCGCCTGGTGGCCGAGTTCGGCCGGCAGCGGCCCACCCGACGACACGGCGGCCCGCAGCCGGGCCGGCGTCGCGCGGTTGCGCAGCACCGGGGTGAGCAGCCGGTACACCAGCGGGGTGCCGAACAGGACGGTCCCGTCGGCGACGAGCGCGTCGGCGACGCGGCCCGGCTGGAACCGCCGCGTCGTACGGAGTTCGGCGCCGGAGACGACCGCAGCGGTGAGCGCACCGACCAAGCCGAACGAGTGCGCCAGCGGCACCGCGGCGACGACCACGTCGGCCGGGGTCAGCCCGAGCAGCTGGCGGTAGGTGTGTCCGCCGTGCCACACGTTCGCCGACGAGTGGCGGACGATCTTGGGTTCGCCGGCCGAGCCGGAGGTCAGTTGGAGCACCTCGCCGGCCCGGTGCGCGGGGGTTCCGGCGGCCCCGACGGGATGGACGCGGCAACGCTCGTAGCTGAGGAAGTCGACTCCCGCCGGCGCGGCGCGGGCGGCGCGGGCCGGGCCGACGACGGTCCGCACCCCCGGGTTACGGGCCGGCGCGAGCAGGTCGGTCAGCGCTGAACTGCCCTGCTCGACCGGCAGCACGTCCACACCCGCGCCGGTCAACCCGATCAGCGCCGCGACACTGTCCGGGGTGTTGTCCACGATCACCAGCACCGGGGCACCCCGGGGCAGGGCCGCCGCGCCGGCCGCCACGGCGCGGGCGGTGTCGTGCAGCTGCGCCCAGGTGGCCAGGTGTCCGCCGGTCGACGTCGCGGTCCGCAGCGCCGCCGCGTCGGGGCGCTCGTCGCGGCGGCGGCGCAGCTCGGTCAGCAGCCCGCCGGGCACCGGGCCGGTCCCGTCAATGACGCGGCCCTCCGTCGATCACGGCCGGCACCGCCGCGTGCGCGGCGCAGACCGCCGCCAACCCGGCCGGGGTCGCGTCCTCGAAGATGGTCTCCAGCAGGGTGGACCGCAGCGCCTCGGCGCTCTGCCCCCCGGCTGGCCGGTAGACGTCGATGAGTCGCTGGAGCACGTCGACGGCGCGGACCGAGTCGCCGCCGCAGTCGAAGAAGTCCTCGTCCGGTGCGAGCGGGCCGCGCATCAGCGCCGTGCCCATCAGCTCACCGATCGTGGCGCTGACGTCGGAAAGCCCGTTGCCCATGTCGTCCCCGATCAGCTCGTGGCGGGTGGATGCGGCTGACGCCGCTGGCCGGGCGGGCACGCCGCGCCGCCGGGCGGGTGCCGGACTCACCCCGGCCGCCGTGCCACCAAGGTTCACCCGGTGCCGGCCCCGGGCAGAAGGCGCGACCGAGCGCCCCAGTGCCCTGCGCGAACGGGTATGGCGCAGTGCGTCGACCGGTGTTCCGGTAGCTGCCCGCCCTGACCGTCGGAGCGCCCGTTGGCGGCTTGTCCCGCGCCGTGCAGCGCCCAGACTGACCAGGGACGGCAGAACCGGGAGGCGATGGCATGACAGACGACGTCGGCGTGCAGGGAGTGCGGTTCGAGGAACTCGCGGCGCGGTACGGCACCCCGCTGTACGTGTACGACTCGGCGGTGCTGGGCGCCCAGTTCGACCGGCTCCGGGAGGCACTGGATCGGCGGCTCGAGTTCTTCTTCTCGCTGAAGGCGAACCCCAACGTGGCGGTCTGCGCCCGGCTCGCCGGCCTCGGCGCCCGCGCCGAGGTGTCGTCCCTGACGGAGCTGCTCACCGCCCGCCGGGCCGGGGTACGCCCGGAGGACATCATCTTCCTCGGCCCGGGAAAGAGCGCCGAGGAGTTGCAGGCCTGCCTGGCCCAACGGATCTACGCGATCGTCTGCGAGTCCCTGGGCGAGCTGCGGCTCATCGACAGCCTGGCCCGCGCGGCGGGCACCGTCGCACCGGTGGCGCTGCGGGTCAACCCGAACTTCACGGTCAAGGGTTCGGGCCTGACGATGGGGGGCCGGCCCCGGCAGTTCGGCATCGACGAGGACGAGCTGATGAGCCAGACCGGGTTGGGCAGCCGCCACCCCGGGGTCCGGCTGATGGGGGTGCACGTCTACCTGGGCACCCGCATCCTCGACGCCCGGGTGGTCGCCGACAACAGCCGGCGCGTCCTGGACCTGGCCGAGCGGGTCTCCACCCGGCTCGGGTTCCCGCTGGAGCTGGTCGACGTCGGCGGTGGGCTGGGCGTGGCGTACTTCGACAACGAGCAGGACCTCGACGTCGACGCCCTCGCCGGGCTGCTCAACCCGATCCTCGGCGAGTTCCGGGCCCGGCACCCGCGCACCCGGCTGGTGATGGAGCTGGGGCGCTACCTGACCGCCCCGGGCGGCATCTACGTGGTCCGGGTCCGCTACCTCAAGACCTCCCTCGGTCAACGGTTCGCGGTCACCGACGGCGGCACCCACCACCACATGGCGGCCGTCGGCATCGGCTCCTACGTCAAACGCAACTTCCCGATGCGGCTACTGCGCGCGGCGACCGGAGCGGTGGAGCCGTGGCACGTGACCGGCCCGCTCTGCACCCCGAACGACACGCTGGGCAAGAACGTCCTGCTCCCACCGCTGCGTACCGGCGATCTGCTCGGTGTGCTGCGGTCCGGGGCGTACGGGCCGACCGCCTCCCCCGTGCAGTTCCTCAGCCACGGCTACCCGGCGGAGGTGCTCGTCCACGACGGCCGGCCGTACCTGGTGCGCGAACGCGACCGGCCCGAGGACATGATGCGCCGCCAGCACCTGCCGGGCGCGCTGCGGGCCCGGACGTCCGTGCCGGCCCGCTGAGGGCGGGCCCCGGTCGACCGGGTCGACGCCGCCGGACGCCACCGACCACGGTGGCGCCGGCGGCATCAGCCAGCGACCGGTCCGCCCGGGTCGAACGGGCGGCCGGGTGACAGCGGCCGGGAACCGGCCGCCGCGCGGGCGAGGTCCACCGGGCGGCAAACGTGGTACCCGACGTCGAACGCCTCGGTGCCGGCCAGCGCCACAGCACCCCGGTAGCCGGGCGGAACCCGCAGGTCACGTACCCGCCACGGGCCCGGAATCCGGCCGCCGGGCCGGTGCACGAGCAGCCCGTCCGGGCCGGCCACCGGCAGGTCGAGCCCGTTGAGCAGCCGGTCCCCCGCCGCCTTGACGCAGGCCTCCTTGCGGGTCCAGAGCGTCAGGTGGACGGCGGCCCGGTCGGCGGGCGGCGCGGTGGCGACCAGCCGCGCCTCGGCCGGCGGGAAGTAGCGTCGGGAGAACACCTCGACCGACCGGCCGGCGGGGGCCTGTTCGACGTCGACGCCCACGTCACGTCCGGCGCTCACCGCCAGCAGCGCGCACCGGCCGGAGTGCGAGATGTTGAAACGCAGCGTGCCGTCGCCGAGCAGCGGCTTGCCCCAGCGACCGGTACGCAGCGGCACCCGCGCGGGCGGCTCCCCCCGGTAGCTGCCGAGGATCACCCGCAGCGACCCGTACACGGCCAGGAACCGACGCCGTACGGCCAGTTCGGCGTAGCTGTCCCGGCGGGCGCGTTCCGCCGGGGTCAGGACCTCGTCGAGGACCCGGGCCAGCGGCGGCGGCAGGGCCAGCCCCAGCCGCCAGACGTGGACCACCCCGGGGCCGATCACCGGTCGACCGCCGGCCCGTCGACGCCGGGGGGATATCCGGCGAAGGCGCCCCGGTCCAGCGCGGCGGCCACCGCCAGCCGCTGGACGTTGCCGGTGCCCTCCATGAACTCCAACGCCGCGGCGTCGCGGGCGAACTTGTCCAGCAGCGGCTGGTCCAGGCGGGCGCCCGGCCCGAAGCAGCGCAGCGCCCAGCGGGAGACGTCGGCGGCCAGCCGGGTGGCCCGCAGCTTCGCGGCCGAGGCGAGGTGCCCGCTGCCGCTGTCGGAGTCGACCGCGACGGCCGCCAGTCGGGTCAGCCGGCGTACCCCCTCGATCTCCCCCTGGGTGCGGGCCAGCGCGTCGCGCTCGGCCGGGCGCAGCGCGCGGCGGTGCTCCCGGACGTAATCGCAGGCGGCCTGGGCGAGACCCACGGCCATCGCCGCCACCGTGGGGCGCAGCAGGTTGAACGTCCGCTGCCAACCCCAACTGCCCCGGCGCATCGGGGAGAGGTGTCGACCGAGGAGTTGCCCGTCGGTGATCGGCACCGCGTCGAGGGTGAGCGCGCCGAGCTGCGCGCCGCGTACGCCGAGGGTCGGCACCGCGACGGCGGTGAAACCGGCGCTGGACGTGTCGACAAGCGCCGCGCCGAGGCCGAGCGGCCCGTCGCCGGTGCGGTGGAACACCACCCCGACGGAGGCGCGCAGGGCGTTGCTGATGTAGCGCTTGCGACCGGTCAGGCGCCACCCGGAGCCGTCGGCCGACTCGGTGGCGCGGGTGCGCAGGCCGGCGGCGTCGGTCCCGCCGCCGGGTTCGGTGAGGGCGAAGAACGTCCAGGTGGGCCGCTCCAGGAGCCGGCCGTAGAACCACTCCTGCTGGGCACGGTCACCGATGGCGGCCACCAGCACCCCGGACATCGACGCGCCGGGCAGCGCCAGCATCATGCCCAGGTCACCGCGGGCGATCTCCTCGCAGAACACCACCCGTTCCCGCGCGGCGGTGAGGTGGAAACGCTCACCGGCCAGCACCAGCGGCGTCGGGTTGAACGCGGCGGGGATCTGCAGGTGCGCCGCGCAGGTCACCGCCGGGGCGTCCAGCAGCCTTAGCACCACGTCGGGGTCGCGGTCCAGGTCGAGGGCGTACGGGCGCAGCTCGGCGGCCCAGCCACGGGCCTGCCGGCGGAGCAGCCGCAGCCGGTCGTCGAGTTCGGGCACGGCCGGTCACCTCCGCACGCCGGAGCGCCGCACCTCGTGGCGGGCCGGCAGGTAGACGTCGGCGAGCAGGTGGGACAGGTACACCGCCCGCCCGGGGCCGTCCTCGGTGTAACCGGCGGCGCCGAGCACCGGCAGCAGCACGTGATCCGAGGCGGTCAGCTGGTGGTGTGCCTGCACCAGGTCGACGGCCGGGTCCGGGTCGGTCAGCAGCGCCCGGACGGTCAGCTGGTCGGTGACCGCCTCGGCGAGGGTGGCCTGGACGAGTTGCTGGCGCAGTAGCGGTCCACCGGCGGCCCGCCGGCCGGCCAGCTGGGAGCGGGCCCGGTCCAGCAGCCCCGCCGAGCTGCCCAACCGCAGCCAGGCCAGGCCGAGCAGCCAGGTCCGGTACGGCTCCCACCCGGATCCGTCCGGGCCAGGCAGGCCGCGTACGGCCAGCAGGTCGGCGTCGCGTACCGGCGCGGGCAGGGTCACGGCGGTGACCCCGGTGAGTTGCCGCAGGGGCGTCCCGCCGGGCCACACCCGGTCGGCGGCGCGGCCGACGTCGCCGGGCGCCAGCGCCTGCCCGGCGGGACCGGCGACCAGCGCCCCTGCGGCGACCTGGTCGTACAGGGCGGTGAGGGCGGCCTCGACGCCCCCGGACCGGGCGGTGTCGTACGGCCGGGTCCAGCCGTCGGTGGCGGTGGTCACCGCTGCCCCGCCGCCGGGACGTCGAGCAGGCAGGTAGCGAGTCGTTGCTGGTCGTGGTCGGCGATCAGCACCCGGGCCCCGTCGACCTGCCACCGGGGTAGCCGGGCGGCCACCTCCCGCCACACTCCGGTGACCGGCTGGCCGGGCTGCGCCGCCAGCACCCGCGTGCCGGCCGGTACCGGGGGCACCCGCCCGGCCAGACCCGCGCCGGTCACCAGCACCTGCGGGCCGTACTCGGCCAGCGCCTCGACGAGGGCCGCCTCCGGTGGCCGGGAGACGGTCGGGACGCTGCGCGGCGGGTACAGCCGGCCGCCGTCGGCGGCCGGGTCGAACGCCAGCGCCGCCACCGCGTCGCGCGCCACCCGCAGCCGCTGCGGCACCGGCAGCTCGTGCAACAGCGCCGACTGGTCGACCGCGATGAGCAGCAGCCGGCCGGCGGCGTCCCGGCGGGCCCGGTTCGCCAGCACCTGCAGGGCGGTGAACGCGGTGATCAGGCCCTGGTCGAGCACGGCGAAGGCGAGCCCGGCGTCGGGCACCAGGGTGCTCAGGTGGCACATCGGGAACCCCGGCTGCGAGTCGGGGGTGGCGGCGGCGAGCACCGCCAGGTCGAACCGGTCGGCGTGGGGGCGCAACTGGGGCAGCACCGCGACGACCATGTCGGTGAAGGAGTTGCGTCGCCCCTCGAACGCGCCGGGTGGGCAGGTCGTGCCGTAGGAGCGCATCAGGTCCGGGTAGTAGACGTGGTCGTCGTTGCCGAACGGCCGGCCGGGGCCGAACACCTGGTGCACCGCCCGAGCCAGGCCGAGCGGCGCGGGTTCCCCGCCGGGGCGTCGGTCGCCGACCGACGCCCCGGGGCGGTGACGTACATCAGGCGTTCTCCTCGACCTGGCCGGTGACGTAGGTGACGAGCGCGCCGACGGTCTCGAAGTCGGTCGGCTCCAGGGTGTCGGTGTCGAACTCGACGCCCAGCTCCGCCTCCAGTTGGATGAGCAGTTCCAGCACGCTGGTCGAGTCGAAGGAGAGGTCCTCGAAGAGGCGTAGCTGCGGCGAGATGCCCGCCGGGTCGCGGCCCAGCATCTGCCCGAGGGCGCCGACCACCACACCGGTGATGTCGCTGGTGGCGGCCGGCGGGGCACCGCCGACGGTCGTGTCGCTCATGTCGTCTCCCTGTCTGGTCACGGTCCCCCCGGGCGGGTGGGGCCGGTGGCGTGGGCCGGTGCGGGGGGCACCGGCCGGGCGGTGCGCGGCCGGCCCGGGGCGGGCCGGCCGGGGTCGCGGCTAGGGCTGCCCGACGGTCGCGGGGCAGTCCCGCAGCCGGGCGGTGACCTCCCGGTCGATGGCGACGACCTGCCGGTCCGACTCGGCGGCCACCATGGCGTAGAGCCGGCCGCCGAAGCTGCCGCCCTCGCCGCCGGCGGTCCCGGCGGCGTTCACGGTGGCAAAGTTGTTGATCACCAGGCCTGGTCGGTCCGGCCGGTCGGCGAGCACGCCGTCCAGCAGCGCCCGCAGCTCACCGAAGGGCAGCGGCCTGGTCAGCCGCAGCGGGTACTGCCGGGCGAGCGCGACCGTCCCGGGGCCGTACCAGGTCCGGCGCAGCCGCTCCTGGTACGTGGACATGTTGTTGCGCGCGTTGATCTCGACGATCGGGTAGAGCCGGTCGTCGGTGGTGGTCAGGGCATCCACCCCGACCACCCCGAAGTACCCATCGGTGGCGAGCCGGCGGCCGATCGCCTCGGCGGCGGAGCGCACCTGCCGGTGCTGCCCCGGCGTCAGACGCGCCGGCATCCGGTGGCCCTGGTGCACGCCGTCGCTGGTGATCGCCTCTTTGACCACGTCGAAGTGCACGTCGCCGGTGCGGTCGACGGTCATCTGGTAGTTGAGGTCGTGGCGTTTGGGCAGCCACTCCTCCATGATCACGCCGACCCGGCCACCGCTGCGCCGGGCCCGGCGCGCGATCAGGGTATGCAACTGGGCGAGGCGTCGCCGGTCGCGGACGACCATGATGCCCCGGCCGGAGACACCGTAGGCGTCCTTGAGCACGATCGGGCGTCCGGTGTCGAGCCAGCCGCCGGCCCGGCGGACGGCCCGGTCCAGTTCGTCGACGTCGCGGCAGACCATGCCCTCGGCCTGCGGCAGCCCCACCTCGTCGGCGAGCAACCGACTGTAGATTTTGCTGTTGACCTGCTTGCAGACGGCAGCCGCCGGTGCGGCCAGGGGCAGGCCGGCCAGCTCCGCCAGCCGTTCCTCGACCGCCGACACGCCGTGCGGCCACAGCCGCGCGCCGAGGCCGGCCAACCGGCCCAGCGCGGCGACCAGCTGCGGATCGGCCACCGCGTCCTCGCTGACCGTGCGCTGCGGCTGCTGGTCCCGGACGGTCAGCACCCGGGGCAGGGCCACGCCCAGGTCACCGAGGTAGCGCAGGTACTCCTCGTCGGGGGGCGACTTGAGCACGACGTGGTCGTCCGGGCCGGCCAGCAGCAGCGCGCACTCGTCCATCCGGTTGACGATGGCCCGGCTGGCCGGCATGACGATTCCCGGCAGGCCCGGCTCGCCCCGCGCCCAGTGCTCCTCGACCTCGAAGTTGCCGAGCAGGACGAGGGGGCGGTCGGCCGCGCCGGTCAGCGCGGTACGCAGCGACGCCAGGACGTCACCGGTGAGTGTGTGCGGGTGCACGTGTCGCTCCAGGCTCGGGGATCAATGGACGAGGACCATCGCGGAGACAGTGGCGCCGAGCCCCACCGACGTCATCAGGTACGGGTCGCCGGGTTTCAGCCGGCCCTGCGCGCGGGCCAGCTCGTAGGCGGCGAAGGAGTCCGCGGCGAAGCAGTGCCCGGTACGGGGAAGGTTGTCCAGGACCAGCCGCTCGGCGCTGCGGATGTTCAGCAGTCGCAGTACCCGCAGCCAGGACACCCGGTTGACGTTGTGCGGCAGGATCGCCACGATCCGGTCCAGGTCCAGCCCGGCCTCGTCGACAGCCGCCCGGACCACCTCGGCAACCATGACCGGGTAGTCGTCACGGAAGGCCGCCGCGTCCTGCTCCGACATCCACGGCCCGGCGGAGAACCGGCCGTAGGTGCCGGCCGCGTAGGAGAGCACCCGGTCGCGCTGGCCGTGCGCGTTGACCAGCAGCGCCGAACAGCCCTCCCCCATCACCCCGGTGCCGGAGATGACCTGCGCGGAGGCGGTGAACGCCTTCTCACCGGTGAGCACCAGCGCCAACGCGGCGGGGTCGGGATCGTCGGCCAGCAGTGTGCCGGCCAGGTCCACGGCGAGCAGACCGGAGGCGCAGGCATGCTGGCTGACGGTGAACGTCGTGGCGTGGGCCAGGCCCAGCCGGCGGGCCGCCTCCCGCACCGGGTTGACCGGGTAGGGGGCCACCACCGGCATGGTCCGGGCGTGCAGGACGTAGCGGACCAGTTGCTCGCGGCCCCGCAGCGCGGCCAGCCCGGCACCCCCGCCGACCAGCAGATCGGCCAGGCTGCCCTGCGGGTCGAGCCGGACCTCACGGAAGCCGTAGAAGCGCTCGTGCATCCGGATCTGGGCCGGCGAGAAACCGTAGGCGGCGAGGCAGTCACCCGCCGACACCCGGTTCGGTGGCAGGTAGGTGTGCACCGCCTCGATCGAGGTCACCTCGGCCCCCTCCCGCCGTCACCGGTCGTCCGACGATCCGACGGTCCCGGGTCGGGACCGCCCTGCGCCAACGACCCTCCCGCGCCCCGGCCGCACCCGGGAGCCGCCGACGGGCGCACCAAGACCCTGGCCGGACGAGCATGCCCGCAAGCGGGGGTTCTGGGCCCTGGCGTCGGCGCGAAGACTGACCTGGTCCGTCAACCGGATGGGCCAGGTCAGTGGGGAGAGGGTCCGTGTTCATGCCGATGACCATCGCGGGACGTTCCACGCGCTCCCCCGGGCGGATACCGGTGGAGGATCCGGCCACGGCCGACGTCTTCGCCGAAGCGCCGCGCTGCACGTCCGCGCAGCTCGACGACGCCGTCGTGGGCGCGGTCGACGCCTTCGACGCCTGGTCCCGGTCGGGTGCGGACCGGCGGCGGGCGGCGCTGCTGGCCTGCGGTTCGGTGCTGGCGCAGGCGGGTGACGAGTTGGCCGAACTACTCACCGCCGAGCAGGGCAAGCCGTTGCGTCAGGCCCGGGCGGAGGTGGCGCTCGCCGCCGACTGGTTCGGCCACACTGCCGAGCTGTCGCTGTCCCGGCAGCGGCTGGTCGCCGAGGAGGCCACCGAGGTCACCCTGGACCGGACGCCGGTGGGCCCGGTGGCCGCGATCGCCCCCAGCAACTACCCGGTCATCCTGGCCGTCACGAAGATCGCGCCGGCGCTGCTGGCCGGTAACACCGTCGTGCTCAAACCGTCGCCGGTCACGCCGCTGGCCAGTCTGCGGATGGGTCAGCTGCTGGCCGAGGTGCTGCCGCCGGGGGTGTTCAGCACGGTCAGCGGCGACGGTGACCTCGGGTCGGCGCTGGTGGCGCACCCGGCGATCCGGATGGTCTCCTTCACCGGGTCGATCCGCTCCGGCCGGGCCATCGCGCGCTGCGCGGCGGACTCGTTCAAGCGGGTGGTCCTGGAGCTCGGCGGCAACGATCCGTGCATCCTGCTGCCCGGCACGGAGGTCGGCCGGGTCGTCGGGGACATCTTCCGCCGGGCGACCGTCAACAGCGGACAGTTCTGCGCGGCCATCAAGCGGGTGTACGCGCCGTCGGGCCAGGTCGCCGAGCTGACCGAGGCGCTGCGCGCCGAGGCGGCGGCGGTGACCGTCGGCGACGGGCGCGACCCCGGGACCGACCTCGGCCCGCTGGTCAGCCGGGCCCAACTGGAGCACGTCCACCGGCTGGTGGACGCCGCGGCGCGGGCCGGTGGCCGGGTGGTGACCGGCGGGGCGGCCCTGCCCCGGCCCGGACACTTCTACCCACCGACCGTGGTCACCGACCTGCCGCCCGGCACCGACCTGGAACAGGACGAGCAGTTCGGGCCGGTGGTACCGGTCATCGGCTACGACGACCTCGACGAGGCGGTGGCCCGCGCCAACGGCACCCGCTTCGCCCTGGGCGGTTCGGTCTGGGGCGAGCCGGCGGTCGCCCGGGACGTCGCCGCCCGCCTCGACTGTGGCACCGCCTGGGTCAACACCCACGGCGACCTGCGCCACGACGTCCCCTTCGGTGGCCTGCGCGACTCCGGCGTCGGCGTCGAGTACGGCCACTGGGGGCTGTTGGAGTACACCCAGATCAAGATCACCCACACCGTGCGGCGGCCCTGAACCGACGGGTGCCGCCGCCGGCCTATCCTCCTGGAGGTCAGCCATGTCCCGCCCCGTCACCCCGTCCCCCGGCCCGCTGCCGGAACCGGACGACATCAGCGCCAACCCGTCGGGCAACCGGCTCTTCGCCGACGTCCTCACCGTCCGGCTCTCCCGCCGGACCGCGCTCACCGGCGGCGTGGTGGCGGCGGCCGGCTTCCTGGGCGCTGGCGCGGCCGGCGGCGAGGCGGCAGCCGCCGGCGGGGCGCGGCAGCGTCGGCGGCTACTGGGTTTCCAGCCGGTCGAGATCAGCTCGGCGGACACCCTCACCGTTCCCGACGGCTACACCGCGCAGGTGCTCATCCCCTGGGGCACCCCGATCCGCGCGAACGGGCCGGCCTGGCGTCGGGACGCCGCCAACACCGCGGCCGAGCAGGCCCAGCAGATCGGCATGAGCCACGACGGCATGCGGTTCTTCCCCCTGGGCCCCGACCGTGGCCTGCTGGTCCTCAACCACGAGTACGCCGACCAGCTGCTGCTCTTCCCCGACGGGGACGCGGTGATGACGGCGGAGAAGGTCGCCAAGTCGTTGGCGGCGCACGGGGTCAGCGTGGTGGAGGTGGCGCTGCGCCGGGGGCGGTGGGAGCTGGTGGACTCCCGGCTCAACCGGCGCGTCACCATGGCCACCCCGGTACGCTTCGCCGGCCCGGTCGCCGGCGACCACCCCTCGTTGCGTACCGGGGCCGAGCCGCGCGGGACGCTGAACAACTGCTCGTGCGGCGCCACCCCGTGGGGCACCTACCTCACCTGCGAGGAGAACTGGAACGAGTACTTCGCCACCGACGACCCGAGCTGGGTACCCACGCCGGAGCAGGCCCGCTACGGCGTGACCCGGGAAGGCTACGGCTACCGGTGGCACCAGGGGGATCCGCGCTTCGACCTCGCCGCCACCCCGCACGAGGTCAACCGGTTCGGGTGGGTGGTGGAGATCGACCCGCGTGACCCCACGGCGAAGCCGGTGAAGCGCACCGCGCTGGGCCGGATCAAGCACGAGACCGCCACGGTGACCGAGTCCCGGGGACGGGTGGTCGTCTACACCGGCGACGACCAGGTCGGCGAGTACATCTACAAGTTCGTCAGCGCCGGCCGCTGGCGGACGATGCGGGCCACCGGCCGGCACCCGCTGGACCACGGCACCCTCTACGTCGCCCGGTTCGACGACGACGGCACCGGTCGCTGGCTGGCGCTGGCCCACGGCACCGGCCCGCTGACCGTGGCCAACGGCTGGCGCGACCAGGCCGACGTGCTGCTCCGGACCCGGCAGGCCGCCGACGCGGTCGGCGCCACGCCGATGGACCGACCGGAGTGGATCGCGGTGCACCCGCACACCAACGAGGTGTACGCCACGCTGAGCAACGGCCCCGGTTTCCCGAACGCGGCCAATCCCCGGCAGCCCAACCCGTTCGGGCACATCGTGCGGTGGCGCGAGCGGCACGGCGACGCCACCGCCACCACCTTCGAGTGGGACATCTTCCTGCTGGCCGGTGACCCCGCCTTCGACCCGAGCGTGCCGCTCGACGCGGCGGGGATGTTCGGTTCACCGGACGGGCTCGCCTTCGACGGCGACGGACGGTTGTGGATCCAGAGCGACATCTCCAACTCGTCGCTGAACAACCCCCGGACGTACTACGTCAATCTGGGCAACAACGCGGTGCTGGCGGCGGACCCGGTCACCGGGGAGGTACGCCGCTTCGCGGTCGGGCCGCGCGGTTGCGAGATGTCCGGGATCTCCTTCACCCCGGACCACCGGACCATGTTCGTCAACGTCCAGCACCCGGGTGAGGCGGTGGCCACCATGGACCGGCCCACCCCGCAGAACCCACGGGCGGTGAGCAACTGGCCCGACGCCGACCCGGACGGGCGGCCCCGCTCGGCGACCGTGGCGATCCGTCGCCGCGACGGTGGGGTGATCGGTCGCTGACCCGGCGGCGTCGTGGGCCGGGGACACCGCTCCCCGGCCCACGACGCCGCCCACCGACAGACCGCAGAGCCGGTGGACCGCAGAGCAGCAGGACCGGTGGACCGGTGGACCGAGCAGCGAGCCACCGGCCAGCGGACGAGCGGGCGGCTCAGCCGGTCGTCGGCACGGCGGCGGTCTTCGACCGGCGGGGCCGGCCACCACCGCCGACGGCGGCGGCCAGGTCCCGGGCGGCGTCCGCCACGACCTGCTGCGCGTGCGCCGCGTCGGCCCCCGGGGCCAGCAACGACAGCACCGGCTGGCGGAACCCCAGCCCGCGTACCGACGTCGGGTAGATCCGCACCCCGTCGGCCCAGAGCCGGGCGAGCACCGGCCGCACGTCGTCGAGGTAGGACAGCGGCCCCCGGGTGCCGAGGGTGACCGCGTCGTGGGAGAAGACCACGCGCTCCGCCGGCCCCCAGCGGTCCAGCAGGGCGATCGCCGGCATGGCGCCGCTGCGCCGGGCGTTGATCTCGGTGACGTGGTAGGCGCCGTCGTCGGCCAGGACGAAGTCCACGCACATCCAGCCGCGGAAGCCCCGGGCGTGCGCGGCGACCCCGATGCTCCGGCCGATCCGGGTCATCCGGTCCGCCTCCGCCCGGGGCACCGAGCCGGGTCCGACGTGCACCCCCTGCACCCGGGCGACGTCCACCGCCATCGCGGTGGGCACGATCTCCCGGACCCCCTCGTCGTCGATGCGCAGGTCCACCGCCGGGCAGCCGATTCCCGGGCGGTGCGGCACGAACCGCTGCACCAGCAGCGGGAAGGTGCGCAGGAAGGGGTCCCGCTCCACGGCGGTCCACAGCGCCCCGACGCCCGGGGCGTCGCGGCGCAGCACCACCGAGCCGTCGCCGCCGACGCCGTACGGGCTGCGCACGATGACCTGGTCGTGCAGGGTCAACAGGTGCTCGACCGCGCCGCGCAGCTCGACGTCGTCGACCACCAGCAGCCCGGACGGCACCCGCACCCCGGGCACGTCCCGGGCCAGGTCGAGACAGCTCAGCTTCGAATCCAGGTGCCGGCTGACCCAGTAGTCCCGCTCCGGCACCCCGTCCAGGCGCACCGTCAGGCCCCAGCCGCGCAGGGCCGCCGCGAGCAGGAAGACCTCCGGCGTCGCCCCCCAGGTGACCAGCCGTACCTCGTCGTGGCCGGTCAACAGGGCGCGCAGCCGGGCCAGCGCCGCGCCGTCGCGCAGCAGGTCCCTCGCCACCATCCCGCTGGCGGGGACCGGCGAGACGACCGGCGGCGTCGGCTCGTCCAGCAGCCGGTGCACGTCGGCGTACCAGTGCGGGTCGTGGCCCTGCGGCAGCACCAGCACCCGCCGGCCGCTGCTCCAGTAGACCGCGTAGTCGCCGAGGTGACCGGCGACCCGGGTGACCACGTCGGTGACGGCCGGGCCCAGCCGTACGGTCGGGTTGCGGGTGTTGAACTCGGCCACGTTGGGCACGACGACGTCGATCGGCTCTGTCATGCGCACCTTCCCGTCAGGGCTGCCGTACCGGCAGGTCGTCGGCGGTCACCGCGGTCAGTTCGGGGTGGCCGATGGGCGGCAGGACGGCGGCGAGCCGGCGGGCCACCGCCAGCGTCGTGCGGTCCTGCAGGTAGTCACCGGCCACCGCGATGCCGATCGGCAGGCCCCGCGAGTCGCGGCGGACCGGCACCACTGTGGACGGCAGGTAGCTGACCCCGGTCAGGCCGGCCCAGACGATCTGGTCCCAGTAGGGGCGGATCACCCCGTCGACGGTGACGGTGCGCTCCCCGAACGGCCGGTGGTCGTGCCGGGCGGCCAGGTTCGGCGCCACCGGCAGCAGGATCGCGTCGTAGCCGGCGAAGAACTGCCGCCACCGGGCCCGCAGCCGGTTCCGCTGGTCGTCGGCCTCCACCCAGTCGCGGTACCGCTGGGCGACGTGCTCGCCGCCGAGGACCGCGCTGGGCGAACGCCGCCCGGCGGCGATCTCGTCGACGTCCTCGGCGGAGTGCTCGGGCATCGCCACCGACGCCAGCAACCGCCGGAAGACACCGTCGCTGCCGGCGAGCCGTACCCCGGAGGGGCGGGCCTCCTCGACGACGACGCCGCTGTCGGCGAGCCGGTCGGCGGCGTCCCGCAGCGCGGCCCGGACCTCGGTGTCCACCGGGCAGTACGGGTCGTCGAACCAGGCCGCGACCCGGCGCACCGGACGCGGCGGCGGCAGCGACAGCCGCCACGCCGCGGCGTCCCAGGGATGCGCCACGGCGATCGCCGTCAGGGCGGTCTCCAGATCCTCCACGGTGCGGGCGATCGGGCCGACCACGGCGATGTCGGCCTCCCGGGGCTTGAACGGGTAGGGCGGCACGTGGCCGACCATCGGCACCGCCCGGTAGCTGGGCTTGTGGCCGAACACGCCGCAGACGCCGGCCGGCACCCGGATCGAGCCGGCCACGTCGGAGCCGAGCTCCAGCGGGGTGAATCCGGCCGCGACGGCACCGGCCGCGCCACCGGAGGACCCGCTGGTGGTGTACCCCGGATGCCACGGATTGCGGGCCACGCCGAACAGCTCGTTGTAGGACTGCAGGTCACCCGAGCCGGTCGGCACGTTGGTCTTGCCGAACACGACCACCCCGGCGGCCCGCAGCGCGGCCACCGCCGTGGCGTCCTCGCGGGGCTGATAGGTACGCAGGTCGGCCAGGCCCCCGGTGGTACGCAGGCCGGCGGTGGCGAGACAGTCCTTGATCGTCACGGCCACCCCGTGCAGGGGGCCCCACCGCTCCCCCCGGGCGGTCGCCTCGTCGGCCTGTCGGGCGCGTTCCCGCGCCCGCTCGTCGATGGTGACGACCAACCCCAGCCCGGCGTTGTGCCGGTCGATCCGGGCAAGCTGGGCGTCGAGGCACTCCCGGGCCGAGATGCGACGCGCGGCGATCGCGTCGGCCACCTGCCGCGCCGACCACCAGCACGGATCCGGGCCAGCCTGTCCAGCATCGGGCACCGTACGCCACCTCGTTCCGCTGTCGTCGTCAGGTCGTCGCCCGCCCAGTCTTCGCGCCGGTCGTGGGCGCGCGCACCCCTCTCTTCAGCCCCCGATCGGCCATGGCCAAGCGGGGCCGGACGGCGGACGACCGGCTGCCCGCCGGACCGGAACCCGGGCCGCCCGTCGGGGCAGGGTCGGTGGGCCGCCCGTCGGGGCAGGGTCGGTGGGCCGCCCGTCGGGGCAGGGTCGGTGGGCCGCCCGTCGGGGCAGGGTCGGTGGGCCGCCCGTCGGGGCAGGGCGCAACGGCGGCCGTCGGCGGTTGGTCGGCGACGGCCCGGCTGGCCCAGGATCGCAGCGACCCCACCAGCGCCGGCGCGGCACCCCGTCCCGGCCCAGTCGCGAAGGTGCGCCGATGACCATGCCAGGAACGCGGGCCCCGGAGCCCGGCCGCCCGACCATGCGGGCGGTCGTCTACCACGGCCCGGGAGCGGTACGTGTCGACGAGGTGGAACTGCCGCGGCTGCAGCACCCGCGCGACGTGATCGTCCGGGTCACCCGCACCGCCGTGTGCGGCACCGACCTGCACCCGTACCGGGGGGAGCTGCCGGGGTTCGCGCCCGGCACGGTGCTCGGGCACGAGTTCGCCGGCACCGTCCACGAGGCCGGGGCGCAGGCCCCCTTCGCCGTCGGCACCCGGGTCTTCGCCTCGGACGTGGTGGCCTGCGGGCGCTGCGCGGCGTGCGCCCGTGGTTGGCACTACCAGTGCCCGGCAGTGACCCTGTTCGGGTACGCCGACGTGGTGGGCACGCCGCTGGCCGGCGGGCAGGCCGAGTTCGTCCGGGTGCCCTTCGCCGACGTGGTGCTCGCCGCCACCCCCGACGACGTCACCGACGAGCAGGCCCTCTTCGTCGGTGACGTGCTGACGACCGGGCTGGCGGCGGTGCACGGCGCGCGGGTGGCCCCCGGTGACCTGGTCGCCGTGGTCGGCGCGGGCCCGGTCGGGCTGCTCGCCGGGCTCTGCGCGGTGACCGCCGGCGCCGCCCGGGTGGTGGTCGCCGACCCGACGCCGGCCCGGCGAGACCGGGCGGCCGACTTCGGGTTCACCGCGGTCGCCCCGGAGCAGCTCGACGAGGCGGTACGCGCCGGCGGTGGCCGCGGCGCGGACGCGGTCATCGAGGCGGTGGGCACCGATGGGGCGCTCGACTGCGCGGTACGGGCCGCCGCCGCGCACGCCACCGTCTGCGCGGTGGGCGCGCACCATTCCACCGCCATGCCCTTCCCCACCGGGCTCGCCTTCGCCCGGGAGCTGACGGTGCGCTTCGCCGTCGGGGATCCGATCCGGATGCGGGCACCGGTGCTGGCGCTGATCCGGTCCGGTCGGCTGGATCCCAGCCGGATCGTCACACACCGGCTGCCGCTGACCGACGCCGGGTCGGCTTACCGGCTGTTCGACCGGCAGGAGGCGTTCAAGGTGGTGCTCTGCGTCGACCCGCCGACCCCGCCGGCCTGACCCCCACCGGCTCGGGCCGGACCGGGCGGGGGCCGGCGGGCGGGACGGCACCGGGGTCTTCCGGGTGAGGCGCAGGCGATGCACCAGCCGGGGCCGCCGCCCGCACCGCGCTCGGGCACGGGCGGGTGGCGGCCATCAGCGGTCCGTCCTCAGGCGGCAAGGGGGATGGGGACGACCTCCCGCTCGGCGAGGAAGTCCGGCCGCGGGCTCGCCACCGGCCGGGGCGCGTTGCGGACGCCGTTGTAGACCATCAGCAGCATCGCCCGGTCGAACGGTGACAGGTTCGGCGACGAGGCGTGCAGCACGTTCGGGTGGAACATCAGCACGGACCCCGCCGGCCCCTTCGGGCTGACCAGCCCGCCCTGGTTGGCCAACCGGCGGATGACGGCCCGGTCGACCTGGAACTTCTCGGTGGCGGTGAGGGTCGCCAGCCAGTTCGGTCCGTCCTCGTAACCCGCCGGCATGCCCTCGGTGTCGGTGCCGGCCAGCAGCCCGTGCCGGTGCGAGCCGGGGATGAACGTCAGCGGGCCGTTGAACTCGTTGACCTCGTCCAGGAACACCGTGACGTTGACCAGGTCCGGCGTGGGGATCCCGTCACGGTCCCGCCAGTTGATGTAGTCCTGGTGCCACTCCCACTGGTCGCCGGCGAAGGCCGCCTTCAGGTTGACCTTCGACTGGTGCACGTACACTTCGTCGCCGAGCAACTGCCGGGCCGCCCCGGCCAGCTGCGCCGACTGGCTGACCCGGGCCACCACCGGATCGGTGCGGTGCGGTCCGTACACCGATCGGACGGTGACCCCGTCGCGCTCCAGGACCCGCTGCGGCCCTTCCTGGGCCAGGATCCGGGGGGTGGCCTCGACCAGTTCGGCCAGCAGATCGGCGGGCAGGTGGTGCGCGGGCAGCAGGAGGAACCCGTCGCGCTGATAGTCCGCCACCATCTCGGCGGTCAGCGCCGTGGGCTCTGCACTGGGCCGCGCGGCATCGATCCCGGCCATCTGCGCTCCCTTCTCGTATGCGAACGGAACCCCGCCGGTGTCCGGCGGTGTCCGGCTGGTCGGGGCCCGGCCACCGCGTGGCGGGCCCCGGTATCCCCGCTAGTCAACCTCCATCGTCGCGGCGGGTCTGCTCCTCATTGCGACCTGGTCAGCTGGGCAGGTCGACTGCGCGCGCCTCCTGCGCTTCCGCTGGGCGGCCGGCACGCACAGGGTGGAAACGTGCCGCGTCGGGGCCTGCCGGTCCGCCGATGCCTGAACGATCTCGCCGGGAGAGTGAGTCCGATGAGCAGCACCGAGTTCGAAGCCGGCGACCTCGACGAGGTCACCCTGACCGACGACGAGGCCGCCCTGATGCGCGGCCTGTGCGCCGAGGCCGTCGAAGCCATCGGCAACGCGGACCTGGGCACCCAGGCGACCATGACCACCGTGGAGTTGCTCGGTTGCCGGCTGCCCGAACGCCTGGTCGCAGCCCTGGTGACCTTCCGCTGCGTCGGCAGCCCGGGTGGCGCGCTGCTGGTGCGCAACGTGCCGGTCGACGATCGGCTGCCCACCACACCCACCGACGGCTACCTGCCGGACTGGCGTGCGGCCGGCATCGCGACGGCCGCCCAGCTGATGGTCATGTCCCACCTGGGCAACATCATCGGGTACGCCGACGAGAAGCGCGGCCGGGTCGTGCAGGACGTCGCCCCGATCGCCGGGGCGGAACACCAGCAGGAGAACAGCGGCTCGGCCTACCTGGAGCTGCACACCGAGAACGGTTTCCACCCGTTCAAGCCGGACTTCCTGAGCCTGCTGTGCCTGCGCCCCGACCACGACCGCAGCGGTCAGACGCTTACCGGAGCGGCGACGCGGGTGCGGTCCCGGCTCTCCGAGTCCTGTGTGGCCGTGCTGCGCCAGCCGTTGTTCCGGATCCAGTTCAGCAGTTCCTTCGCCCAGCTCGGTTCCACCGGCTACTCCGAGCCGGTGGCGGTGCTGTCCGGCCCGGCGGACGACCTGGAGCTGACCGCCGACTTCCACGCCATGGAACCGATGACCCGGACGGCCCGCCATGCCCTCGACGAGTTGGACGCCGTGCTGACCGCGTCGCTGACCTCGGTGGCGCTGGACGTCGGCAGCCTGCTGGTGGTCGACAACTGGCGGGCCGTGCACGGACGTACCGGATTCACCGCCCGCTACGACGGCACGGACCGCTGGCTGCGCCGGTGCTTCGCGGTGGCCGACCTGCGGCGTTCCCGGGCGGTCCGGGCAGCCGGCTCGCGGGTGTTCGCGCCGCTGACCGCCATCCTGGCTGACCGGTCGCCCGTGCAGTCGCCGGCGCCGCTGTCCGGCGGCACCGGCTCGACCATCTCGGCATGAAGGGTCCACGATGCGTCGTTTCATCACCACGCTGGACGAGTTGACCGCCCGACCGCCCCGGCACCTGGTGCTGCTGTACTCCGGTGGTCTGGACGGCACCTACCTGCTGCACCTGCTCCGGGACGCGCCGGTCGACACGACCGCGCTGAACGTCCGCATCGGTGCGCCGGACGGCGACGGCCGGGCCCGGGAGCTGGCCGCCCGGTTCGGCGCGGCATACCAGGAAGCCGACGTGACCGACGAGTTCTTCACCGAGGCGCTGCCCGCCGCGATCCACGCCGACGCCTACTACCAGGGCCAGTTTCCGGTCGGGTCCACGTTGAGCCGACCGCTGATGGCGCGGGCGGCGGTCCGGGTGGCCCGGACGGTCGGCGGCGACGCCGTCGGGCACACCGCGACCTACATGCAGAACAGCACGGCCCGGATCGGGCGCTCGGTCGCCGCGCTGGACCCGGAGCTGCACGTCGTCGCGCCGTTCCTGGGCTCGAACGTGACCCGGGCGCAGAAGCAGGCCCGGCTGGCGGAGGCAGGCGTCACCCTGCCCGACGCCGTGCACAGCGTCGACGTCAACCCGTGGGCCCGGGTCATCGAGAACGGCAGCCTGGAGACCCCGGAGAACCGGCTCGACGAGTCGGTGTTCACCCTCACCCGGGACGCGGTCGACTGCCCCGCGGAGCCGGCCGAGCTGACCCTGGCCTTCGCGGCTGGGCTGCCGGTGGCCCTGAACGGGGCCCCGCTGCCGTTGCACGATCTGGTGCCCCGGCTCACCGAGCTGGCCGGCCGGCACGGCGTCGGCCGGTACTCCGGGCTGGAGGACACCGCGTTCGGGGTGAAGAACCACGAAGTCCGGGAGTCACCGGCGGCGACGGTCATCACGACCGCGCACCGGGCGCTGGCCAACGCCGTCCTCGGCCCGCGCGAACACGCGGTACGGGCGCAGCTCTCCACCGAGTGGACCACCACGGCGGTGCAGGGCGGCTGGTTCAGCCACCTCGGGCGTACGCTGCGGCGGTGCCTGACCGAGCTGGACGAGCCGTTGACCGGCACCGTGCAGCTGCGGCTGTACCGGGGTGCGGTGACGGTGCTGAAGCTGGCCACGCCGCACGGGTTGCACTACGCCCGGCTCGGCGTCGACTTCCACCACTGGATGGACGACTACGGGTACGGCTCCTGGCACCAGCTGATGACCCTCGCCGACACCGCCCGCACCGCGGTCGACGGCACCGCACCCGATCGGAGCGAACGTCGATGAACACACCGGCACCGCAGCCGTCCCCGACCGCAGCCGGGTCCGCCGCCCGGCTGGTCGACCTGTCGCACGTGGTGCGGCACGGCATGACGACCTACCCGGGTCTGCCCGGCCCGCACATCGAGGACCACCTGTCGCGGGAGGAGTCCCGGGCCCGGTACGCGCCGGGCACCGAGTTCCAGATCGGTCGGGTGACCCTGGTGGCGAACACCGGGACGTACCTGGACGCGCCGTTCCATCGCTTCGCCGACGGCGGCGACCTGTCCCAGGTGCCGCTGTCGCGGCTGGTGGACGTGCCGGGCGTGCTCGTCGACGTCGGGTCCGCGCCGACGCCGGGCATCGGCGCGGACGCGTTCGCCGGCTGCGCCGTCAGCGGCCGGGCCGTGCTGATCCGCACCGGCTGGGACCGGCACTGGGGCACCGAGGCGTACGGTGCGCCCGGTCATCCGTTCCTGACCGCCGAGGCGGTCTCCTGGCTCGTGTCGCAGGGGCCGGCGGTGGTCGGCATCGACTCGGTGAACATCGACGACATGGCCGACCTGCACCGGCCGGCGCACACCGGCCTGCTGGCCACCGGCATCCCGATCGTCGAGCACCTGTGCGGGTTGGCGGCGCTGCCGGCGGAGGGTTTCCGCTTCCACGCCGCGCCGGTCGCCGTGGCCGGCATGGGCACCTTCCCGGTCCGGGCGTACGCGCTGGTCGACCCCGTCTGATCCGGACCGCGTACGCGCCGGTGGGCCGCCATCCGTGACGGATGGCGGCCCACCGGCGCGTACGCGGCAGGGCGCTGGTCGGTCACTGCGCAAGTCAGGAGATGAGCGTCCCCGCCTGCCGATAGCACGATGGGTCTGTAGCCGATGGAGGTCGGCGGAGACGACTCACGCCATCCGGCGGGGGTCGACGTGCGGGGGCGACCCGGACGCACGAGGGCCGGCGGACGCCCGGCTCGTCCGCCGCCGCGGCTCGCACGGGCCGGGGCGGGCGCGTTCGGCGACGCGACTACCACCCTAGTCCAGGCGTCCCCGCGCCGCCGCCTCGCCGATCGGGCCTAGCCGATCGGCGAGGGTACGACGTCCGCCGCCGGCCTCAGCACATCTCTGGCGACACAGTGGAGGTAATGACATGCACGGCATGCTGGAGGTCGACCACGACACGATGACCGTCGCGGTACTGGTGGACAACGAGGTTTTCGGCAGGGGCATCGAGGCGGTGCTCGGCAGTGTGCCGGAGGTGTCGACCGTGCACCGGTGCGGGTCGCGGGCGGACTACGAGACGCTGTCGCGGTTCGGTGGGATCGACTTCCTCATCGTCGCGCCGCCGGAGGCGCACTGGCTGGAGAACGAAGGCCGGGCGGTTCGCGGCAGCACCCACGTCATTCTGCTGGTCGACGAGGCGACCACCACCAACGTCACCCAGCTCGCCTCGATGCCGGTGGACGGCTTCGTGTCCCAGCAACGTCTCACCGCCGACCTGCTCAGCGACACCCTGCGGCGCAGTCGTCGCGGAGAGCTGCCGATGCCGCCCGCGCTGACCCGTGCCCTGCTCGCCCGGGCCGACGAGCCAGGGCCGGGCACCCGTACCCGGACGGTGAACCTGACCGCCCGAGAGACCGAAGCCCTCACCCTGCTGGTGAAGGGGTTGAGCAACAAGCAGATCGCCCGCCGGTTGTCCATCTCCAGTCACGGCGCGAAGCGGCTGGTGGCGAGCATCATGCTCAAGCTTGACTCGCCCAACCGGACCACCGCCGCGATCAACGCCATCCGGGCCGGCCTGGTGCAGTGCGACTAGCGCCCGGCGCCGTGCCAGGTCGACACCCGAGCGACCATCCGCGCCGCACCCGGTGGTGCCGAACCGGCTCGACCTCTACCACCGGGTCAGGCCGACCAGGACGGGTCGGGGGCGGACAGGTGGCAGCGACAGTGCGGTATCCCGATGGACCGAGCCTGACCTGCGAGGTCTACGTCGAGACGAGCCCGGCACAGCTCTGGGGCTGGTGACCGACAGCCACCTCCCACCCCGGCTGAGCCCCGAGTTGCATCGGGTGGAAGCTCTTCGCGCTCACGCCCGAGTCGACCGGCACCCGGCTGGGCCATTCGGTGCGGATCGACCCCGGCCGCTCCGGGCTGAGCCTGGTCATCGACGAGGCTCCAGAGCACGAGGAGACGATCGTCGCGTCCCGTCTCGGCGAGCCACGCACCAACATGGAGCTGCCTGCACGGCATCAAGGCCCTGGCGGAGTGACGGCACCCCGGTCGGGGCGGGTGCGCGTCGCGCCCGTCCCGACCGGGGCGGATGGTCACGCCGGGTCACTCCTGCAACACGGACAGGATGTTGCCGGCCGGGTCGCGGAACCAGGCGATCGGAGGGCCCTCGCCCCGGTAGATCCCCTTGGCGTCGACGTGGTCGTACGCCTCGAACCGCACGCCCCGGCCGACCAGCATGTCCACCGCCTGCTCGATGTCGTCGACCGGGAAGTTGAGTATCGTGTAGGTGGCGGGCTGGTGCTCGGGCTTGGGGTAGACGAGCACCTCCCGACCGCCGGCCAGCCGCAGGTGGAGCATGCCGTACTCCTCGTAGACATCGAGGCCCAACGTCTCGCCGTAGAACCTCCTCGCCGCCGGGATGTCGTCGACGGAGAATCCGTTGAACGCCGGCGAGAGCGCCAACGCCTCATCCGCCGGCGGCCGGTCACCCTGCTGTGCCGCGAGGTACTCCTCGCTGAGCTGGATGACCTGGACGTAGTTGCCGTCCGGGTCGAGCAGCGTGCCGAACAGCCCGTCCTCGCGTTCCTCCAGGGGCGCGAGCCACACCACCCCCATGGTGTCGAGGTGGGCGGCGACCGCACGGGCGTCGTCGACCTCGAAGTTGAGGATCATGCGACCCGGTTCGGCGTTCTTGCCGGCGATGTCGTCACGACCGTCCACCAGCATGTCGAACCCGCCGAAGTCGAGAAACCCCGACGGCGTCACCGTCGGGGAGAAGGCGGCGACGTACCAGGCGCGCAGGCGTTCGGGATCGGTGGTGCCAAGCAGGATGCTGCCGAGCCGAAGTCGTGCCATGTGCTCCTCCTCGTGACGTTCCCTGTGGTCCTCTGCTGCGTCTATAACACGAACGCGGAAGGTTCTCGCCGCACCACGCTGCGCGGGGGCGGGCCGGGACGGCTCAGCTCAACCCGGTGCGGCGGCACCGGTCCGCCGGGCGAGCGCGTCGGTCAGGTGGACGGACCGGCCGATGCGGTGCGCCTCCGCCAGCAGGGCCTCACCCCAGCGGGGCCAGAGCCCGGCCAGCCGGGAGGTGAGGACCACGGTGTCCGCCGCGTCGTCGTCCAACGGGGTACGCAGGCCGATCGTGTGGTGCCCCACGTGCGGGGTGCCGGCGGTCGCCTCGGCCAGCAGGCCCGCGTCGAAGTCCAGCAGGGTCGCGGCGGGCAGGGCCGCCGGCACCCGGCCACCCGCGCCGACGACGACCGGCCGGCCGGTCAGGTCCAGACGGGGCAGCTCGGTTGCCAGCTCGTCGGCGACGTCGATCAGGCGCGCGCGATCCGTCCAGGAGAGCAGGACCTGGTAGCTGAGCTCCAGGTCCAGCGGGCTGGCGCGCTGCATCAGCCGCCAGACGATCTCGATGGGCGGCTCGGGGTGCTTCGCCGTCAGCCGACGCAGGTTGACCATGCAGTCGGCCATGAGCGCGTCCATGTCCCGCTCGTGCGGGGCGTGCAGCGCCCACGCCTGCCGGCTGAGGCGGATGCCGACGCCGTCCTTGAACATCCGGTAGGCGAACTCCAGATCCTCCAGGCCCCAGCCGCGGAAGTCCTCGTCGAAGCCGCCCAGCCGCCGGAAGTCGTCGGCGCGCAGGGAGCAGTTCATCCCCCAGAAGAGCACCCACGGCGCGGCCAGCCGCCCGAGGTCGAAGTCACAGTCGACGAACTGCGGTTGACGGGTGTCGGCGAAGCTCGGGTCGCCGGTAAACCGGGCGACGACCTGCTCGGGCGGCAGCTCGGCGGCAGCCGACGACAGGCCGGGCGTGGTGACCCCGCCGATGTCGTACCCGTAGACGTAGCCGGCCACCGCCGTGCGCTCCCCGCCGACGTGCGCGGCGAGGTGACCCGCCAGGTAGTCCGGTCCGACGAAGGCGCCGGTGTCCAGGAACAGCAGGATCGGGGCCGTGGCCAACCCGGCGCCGGCGTTACGCGCCGCACCCACCCGGTAGCCCTCGTCCGGCTGGAAGTGGTACCGGATGCGCAGCGTCCGCGCCGCCTCCCGCACCACCGCACGGGTGTCGTCGGACGACCCGTCGTCGGCGACGATGACTTCGAACGAGTCCGTCGGCAGCCGCTGACGCGCCAGGTTTCCCAGGGTCTGCCGGAGCATCCGGCTGCGGTTGAAGGTGGGGATGACCACCGACAGGTGCGCGCCGTTGCGGATTGAGGTCGACATGTCACCCTCCGAGTTGGCTCACCGGTCACCAGTCTGTCGACCGGGCTCCGCCGGCACATCTCGCAGCTTGCCGTCCTGCGCCGACCCGCGGCGGCGGAGAACCCCGACCGCGGCGCGGCGGCGGGCGGCGACGCCCACCGGGTGCCGGGCCGGCACGCGCCGGACCGTCACTGGTAGGCCCTGGCCTGGAGCGCGTACAGCTCGGCGTACTGGCCGCCGGCGCGGACCAGCTCGGCGTGGCTGCCCACCTCGGCGATCCGGCCGTCGCGCACGACGATGATCCGGTCCGCCATCCGGACGGTGGAGAACCGGTGCGAGACGAGCACGGTGATCGCACCGGTCACCGCGGCGACCCGGCGGGACTGTTCGGCGTACCGTTCGAACAGGCCGTGCTCGGCCTCCGGATCCAGCGCCGAGGTAGGCTCGTCGAGCACCAGCAGCAGCGGGGTCTGGCGCATCAGCGCCCGGCCGAGCGCCAGCTTCTGCCACTGTCCACCGGAGAGTTCCGCGCCGTCGGCGTACCTCTTGCCGAGCGGGGTCTCCAGCCCGTCCGGCAGGTGGTCGAGCAGGTCGGCGCCCCGGGCGCGGTCCAGCGCCGCCCGCACCGCAGCGGCGTCGTCGATCTGGGCCAGGTCGCCCACGCCCACCGCCTGCCGGGCGAGCAGCTCGTAGCGGACGAAGTCCTGGAAGCCGGCGGCGATCCGCTGCCGCCAGGCCTCGATGGGCAGCTCGCGCAGGTCCACGCCGTCGACCAGCAGCCGGCCCCGGGTCGGCTGGTAGAAGCCGCACAGCAGCTTGACCAGGGTGGTCTTGCCGGCTCCGTTCTCGCCGACGACCGCGACGACGGACCCGGCGGGCAGGGCGAGGTCGACGCCGCGCAGCGCGACCGCGTCGCTGGCGGGGTAGCTGAACTCGACGTCGTCGAAGACGATGCCGGCCCGTAGCCGCTCCGGCGGGGGGTGACCGGCGGACGTCGGGTCGGGCCCGGCGACCGTGGCGCTGATCTGTTCCAGCCGGCGGTAGGTGCTGGCCATCCGGTAGAGGTCCTGCATCAGCGCGACCGCCGTGGTGACCTGCTGGTTGACCTGGGCGGCGAGGGCCACGGCGAGCACCACCGCGCCGACGCTGTGCCGCCCGGTGGTGGCGTCGCGCAGGATCAGCAGGACGCCGCCCACGTACGCGGCGGCGAAGACCAGCTGCCCGGCCACCTGGGTGACGGCGGCCGCGGTCCGCGCCCGGTGCAGCCCGGCGGTGGCGTTCGCCCACAACTCGGCACGCCGGTGGCGCAGCTGCTCCTCCAGCCGGAAGACCCGTACCTCGCCGGCATGGCGGGAGGAGGTGGCCAGGCCGAACAGGTTGAGCGAGAGGCGGACGGACTCGGCGTTGGCGGTCTTGGCCGCGTCGAGCCGCCGCTCGGCCAGCCGCCCGGTGTACAGCGGGGGGATCGCCGCCAGCGGCAGCAGCAGGAGCAGCGGGTGCAGCCGGGCCAGCAACACGGCGGTCACCACCATGGCGAGCACCAGGCTCACCCCGCCGAACAGCGCCTCCAGCCCGGTGCGGAAGCGGCGGCCCTCGTGTTGCAGGACGGTCAGCGAGTCGGCCTGCTCGGCCTGCTCGTGGTGGGCGATGCCGACAGCCCCGTTGGAGAGGGCGATCAGTTTGCGGTCGAAGTCGATCTCGGCGAGTTCGGACAGTTCGAAGTAGAGCACGTGGGCGAAGTGGCTGAAGGTGAGCGAGACGATGGCCGCGACGGCGACCAGGACGCCGTACAGCGCCCCGTCGCGCCAGCGCCCCGCCACCACGGCGTCGGTCATCGCGCCGAGGCCGACGGCGAGCAGGGGCGCCGCGACCGCGCCGCAGGCCATCAGGACGATCGAGGCGATCGTGCGGGCGCGGTCCATCCGCCAGGCGGTGCCCAGGAGCTGCCGACAACCGGCGAGTACGTTGATCACGTCGCCACCTCCTCGGGCTGCGCGGTGCCGGTGAACCTGTCGGCCTGCAACCGGAACAGCCGGGCGTACCGGCCGTCGAGAGCGACCAGTTCGTCGTGGCTGCCCTGCTCGGCGACCTTGCCGTCGGTCAGCACGACGATGTGGTCGGCCTGCCGCACGGTGGAGAAGCGGTGTGAGATCAGCAGGGTGGTGGCGCCCTGGGTCAGTTCGGCGAACTCGTCGAAGAACCGGGCCTCGGCGCGGACGTCGAGACTCGCGGTGGGCTCGTCGAGGACCACGACGGGTGAGCCGTGGCGCAGCGCGAACAGGGCACGGGCCAGCGCCACCCGCTGCCACTGCCCGCCGGACAGGTCGGTGCCGCCGGCGGTCTGCTTGGTCAACGGCGTGTCCAGCCCCCGGGGCAGCCGGCCCAGGTCGTCGGCTATGCCGGCGGCCCGGGCCGCGTGCTCGATGCCCTCGCGGTCGTCGGCCGCCTCGATCGCGCCGTAGCCGATGTTCACCGCGGCCGAGATCTCGTAGCGGGCGAAGTCCTGGAAGATGACGCCGAGCTTGCGACGCCACTGCACGACCGGGTACGTGCGGATGTCGACCCCGTCGACCCGGATCGCGCCGCCGGTCGGCTCGTAGAGCCGGGCGAGCAGCTTGACCAGGGTGGTCTTGCCGGCCCCGTTGAGGCCGACGATCGCCGTGCAGCGGCCCACCGGGATCGTCAGGTCGAGCTGGTCGAAGACGAGCCGGTCCTGCCGGGGGTAGGAGAAGGAGACCTGGTCGAAGTGGATTGTGGCGACCGGGTCGGGTACGGCGGCCGGCGCGACCGCGGCCGGCTGGGCCGGATCCCCGTCGCGCACCTCGGCCGGGTACGCGTCGACCCGCTCCGCGAACCGCCCGACGGCATCGTAGGCGGTCATTCCCACGGCGATCTGGTTGTCCGCCTCGGGATAGAACTCCGACAGCCGCAGCGCACCGAGGCTGGCCTGCATGACCAGCGCGAACCCGGTGAGGGTGAGCTGCTCGGCCGCGGCCGTCCCGGTGAAGGCGAAGACCATGCCGGTGAGCACCAGCCCGACCACCGCGTACCGGAAGAAGGGCCAGAGATAGAGCCGTCGGCGGGCTACCCAGAGGGGAGCCAGCCAGGACCGGTACGCCTCTTCGAGCGTCGAGGTCAGCCAGCCGGCGAGCCCGAAGACGCGGATCTCCTTGCCGGCCGCCGGCTGGATGCCGAGGTCACGCAGGTAGTCGATCCTGCGTTCGGGCCCGTCGAGGGCGTAGCGCAGCCGGGAGTAGTGGCGGATGCCGTTGCGCTGGCCGTAGCGGAACAGCAGCACCACCACGACCAGGGCCAGGGCCGCCCACCAGGCGAACGCGAGCGCGATGACCGCCGCGTAGCCGATCAACTGCACGTACCGAGCGCCGAGGCCGAGCAGGCCGGCGCAGGCCTGGCCGGGGCTCTGGAAGCCGTACTGCACCTCGGCGACGGCCGCCCTGAGGTCCTGCAGCGCCGCCTGGTCCTCCAGCGGTGCGATGCCCCGGGAGCGCAGGGCGGCGGCCATCAGCTCGTCGAACATCTGCCCGTCGATCCGGCGGGCCACCAGTTCGCCGAGCGAGCCCTGGAAGGGCGCGACGATCTGCTGGCCGACGAAGGCCGCCGCGGCCACCGCGAAGATGGCCAGCACGGTGCGCCAGACCGCCGAGCCCGTGCCGCCGGCGACCGCCTCGGGCACCCGGCCGAGCAGTTCGCTCGTGGCGACCACGAAGACCACCGGCAGGACACCCAGCAGCACGTTGATCGTGGCGAGGCCGACGACCAGCCCCATCCCGGCGCGCGGCAGGATCTTCACGATGCTCCACCGCTTGGCGAGCTCCGCCAGCGCGGTGTTCCACCAGGTCGTCACCGGGCGTGCTTCCCGTCCATCCGGGTGGCGGCAGGCGGCAGGCGGAGCGCGGCGATCACGTCGTTGATGTTGAACGGGTGGATCGTCGGGGCAGCCAGCAGCAACGGCATCACCGGGGAGCGATACTTCTCGATCATGCAGTGGTAGTTGACCATCATGCTCTTCAGGTTCTGCGCGAAGTCCTTGGGATGCGGGTAGTGCACGGCGCTGGCGGCCCGGTCGAGCACGAAGCGGGCGTCGTCGCAGTGCAACCGGTAGGCCAGGTCCAGGTCGTCGCCACCGGTGTTGCGGAAGCTCTCGTCGAACATCCCCACGTCGCGGAGTTGGCTGGTACGCGCCGAGACGTTGCATGTCCAGTACATGATCCAGGGGGCCGGCAGGTCGGCGAAGTCGTCGTGGTAGCGACGGTAGAACTCGTCACGCACGTCGGGATGCTCACCCCGGGCGGCGAACCCGGCGATCGTCGCGTCGGCGTCCCACGGGTCGATCATCCGCTCCAGCTCGCTGTCGTCGCCGTCGAGGGTGAAGCCGTAGACGTAGCCGATGACCGCGAGCGGGTCGGGCGTCGACTCGTGGCGGGCCAGGTGCGCGGCGAGCAGGCCGGAGTGCGCCATGACGCCGGAGTCGAGCAGCACGCAGATCTCACCCGTCGCGCGCCGGATGCACCGGTTGCGGGCCCGGGTGACCCCGACGCCGTCGTGCTCCTGGAAGAGGTGGTGCAGGTCGAGCCGGTCCCGGTACCGGTCGATCACCGACGCGGTGTGGTCGGTGGACCCGTCGTCGCCGATCAGGACCTCGAACCGGTCGGTCGGCAGGCTCTGCCGGCTCAACGACTCCAGTGTGTAGGCGAGCAGGTCGGCCCGGTCGTAGGTCGGGATCACCACGCTACAGCGCCGCGAGTTGGCCATCTTGTCTCCTGGTGGTCAGCGGCTCGACCGACGCCCGGCCCCGGCGGTGCCCGCCCCGCCCACACGTGTCACCACGTGTGGGTGGGCAGCAGTGCCGGGAACCGGAATCCGCGCGGGCGACATGCGCGGCAATCGATCGAGGTTAACAGATTCTCCGGTGGTCGTGACGGTCCTCATCGGGCGGCCGCGGCCATCTGACCGGGCGGTCCGCCGGCGTCGCGCGGCTCGTCGGACGAGCCGGCTGCGGGCGTCGGGCAGCTCGTCGGGGTGGGCGCCCCCGGCCCGGTCCCGGCGCGCGTCGGGGGCGAGTCGATCTGCGCCAGCACGTCCCGGACGACGGCCTCGGCCTCGGCGGCGCTGGAGCCGGCCGCGACCAGCGCCATCATCGGTTCCGGGAAGGCGAGCCCCCGCACCGCCGTCGGGTACACCCGCAACCCGGCCGCCCAGGCCCGCAGGAAGGCCGGTCGTACCCGGTCGCGGTAGGAGACCGGGCCCGGCCCGCGGACGCTGCTCAGGTCGTGCGACGACAGGGTCAGGTCCCGTTCCGCCCGCCAGGCGGTGAGCAGGCCGATCGAGTGCATGGCGCCGCTGCGGCGGGCGTTGATCTCACTCAGGTAGATCTCCCCGTCCGCGCCGGCGATCAGGTCCACGCAGAGCCAGCCCCGGAACCCCAGTTCCCCGGCCGCCGCGCCGAGCCGGTGGCCGAGGGGGACGATCCGATCGGCCACCTCGGTCGGCAGCGATCCCACCCCGACGTTGACGCTCTGGAAGAGGTGCCCCCGCGTGGTGGTCACCGCGCTGAGCACGAGGTCGGCGACGCCACCGTCGACGACCCGGAAGTCGAGCGCGGGGCAGCCCAGGCCCGGGGCGTGGGCGACGAACTCCTGCACGATCAACGGGTAGGTACGGAAGTAGGGGTCGTCGTGCATCCGGTCCCAGAAGCCGGCGACGCTGTCGTCGTCGGAGTCCACCACGGCCGATCCCTGCCCGCCCACCCCGTACGGGCTCTTGACGATGGCCCGCGGGTGCCGGCGCAGGGTCGCGGCCAGCGCGCCGCGCAACTCGTCGCGGTCGGCCACGATGACCGACCGTGCCGTCGGGATCCTGAGGTCCCGGGCCAGGTCCAGGCAGCTGAGCTTCGAGTCGAGGTAGCGGCTGGCCCACTCGTTCTCGCGGGTCACACCGTCGACGTCCACCCGCTGTCCCCAGCTCCGGATGGTCTCCACCAGCAGGAACAACTCCGGTGTCGCGCCCCAGGACAGCAGCCGGACCGGGCGTCCGCCGAGCGCCTGGCGCAGGGTGGCCAGCGCGGCCGCGTCGTGCATCAGGTCGCTCAACAGCCGGCCGGTACGCGGCTGCGGCGACACCACCGGCGGCGGCGCCGACCCGAGCGCCTCGTGCACGTCGGCGAACCACAGCGGGTCGTAGCCGGCCGGCAGCAGGAGCACGCGGTCCGCCGTGCTCCAGAAGACGGCCTGGTCGGCGAGGTAGGCGCCGAAATCGAGGTAGCCGCCGGTGGCCCGCGGGCCGAGGTCCACGCGCGGATTACGGACGTTGAACTCGCCGTTGTTCGGTACGACCAGATCGATCGGGCCAGGCATGGGTCACCCTTTCGTCGGCTCCGGTGACAGCGGGTCGGCGGCACCGCAACGGTGGCCTCGGGACGATCACGCGCAACGGACCCACCCCGGCGCTGCTCGACGGCGGTGGGGGAGGCTCGGCACGCCAGTCCGACCGGGTGACGCGCCCGGCGACACGGTGGCCACAGTGCCGGTGTCCGGGCCCGCGCCGAGCGGCAGGCGGGCGACGAAGCTCCGCCCCAGCGTGCCGGCGCGGCCGCCCGGGGCGCATCTTCGTACATGCGCTCGCCGCCGTCGCCGCCCTTCGGCACAGGACGGCAAGCTGGGAGATGTGCCGGCCACCGCCGGTCGTCAGACTGTCGTCGGTGGCCCAAACCGGAAGGGTGCCCATGTCACGTCCCATCTCGACCGAGCCGCACCTGTCGGTCGTCATCCCGACCTACAACCGCGCCGAGACGCTGCGCCAGACGCTGGAGCACCTGGCGCGGCAACGGATGCCGACCGAGATGTTCGAGGTCATCGTCTCCGACGACGGTTCGTTCGACGACACCCGCGCCGTGGTGAACGACGCCGCGGCCACGCTGCCCATCCGCTACCACTTCCAGCCGGACGACGGCTTCCGGGCCGGGGCCGCGCGCAACGCCGGCGCCCGGATGGCCCGCGCGCCGATCCTGGTCTTCCTGGACACCGGCACCTTCGTCGCCCCGGACTTCCTGGAACTCCTCCTCGCCGAGCACGCCGGGGCCGGGCGCACCGCGCTGATCGGCTACTCCTGGGGCTACGACATCGACGGCACGATGCCCGGCCTGGCGGAGGCGATGGACGGGGTGCTGCCCGAGGACGTCGTCGCCCGGTACCGCGACGTGCCGAGTTTCGCCGACCCGAGGCACCGACAGTTCGCCGCCGGTGACTTCGACCTGGGGTTGCTGGCCACGCCGTGGGTGCTGTTCTGGTCGCTGAACTGCTCCGTGCGCGCCGAGGACTTCTGGCGGGTCGGCGGCTTCGACGAGGAGTTCCGCCGCTGGGGCGTGGAGGATCTGGAACTCGGCTACCGACTGTTCAAGGACGGTGTCGGCTTCCGCCTGACCCGGACGGCATGGGGGCTGCACGCGCCCCAGGGCCGGGACCGGGACGCGAACATGGTCGACGGCAAGGCCAACGTGCAGCCGTTCCTCACCAAGCATCCCGAGCCCCCCGTGGAGATCATCTGGAAGCTGATGCAGCGGACCAATCTGCTGGATCTGGAGGACAACTACCGGTTCCTGCTCGCCCATGCCGAGCGGGTGCGGGCGGTCGATGTGACAGCCGAGGTGGAGCGGGAACTGTCCCACCTCGACCCGGCGGGCGGGACGGCCATCCTCGGCGCGGGCGGCCGCCTGCCGGCGGGGTTGCGCCGCGCGGCGTTGGTGGACTTCGACGCCGACCTGCTGGCGAAGGCCGCTTCCGGCAGCCCGCACACGGCACACCACGCGATCGGCCTGCGCACGTCGTTGGCCGACGACGCGGTGGAGACCGTGTTGCTCACCTCCCGGCTCGCCGGGCTCTGGCCCCGCTGGGGCCCGGACCTGCTCACGGAGGCGCACCGGATCGGCCGCTCGGTACGCCTCACCGAGGCGCTGGCCCGGCAGGTCCGCGCCCTGCCGTACTGAACCGAGGCTCAGCCACGCTCGACGACGCCGGGCGGCGGGCCGGCCGCTTCCTCCCCCAGCTCGGCCAGCCGCCGGGTAAGGTAGCGGCGTTCCGGCTCGCTGGCCGGCAACGCCAGCGCCTCCCGGTAGCTGGTCGCCGCCTCCCGGTGCCGGCCCAGGCGGCGCAGCAGGTCGGCCCGGACGGCGGGCAGCAGTCGATAGGTGGCGGCGTCGGCGGTCAGCTCGTCCACCAGGCGCAGGCCGGCCGCCGGTCCCTCGGCCATCGCCACCGCCACCGCCCGGTTGACCTGCACCACCGCCGACGGCACCAGCCCGGCCAGCCGCTGGTAGAGCGCGGCGATCCGGGTCCAGTCGGTGTCCTGCGCGCGGGGCGCGGAGGCGTGGCAGGCGGCGATCGCCGCCTGGATCTGGTACGGGCCGGGCCGGGCCCGCCGCATCGCCTCGTCCAGCAGGGCCAGCCCTTCGGCGATCGCGGCGCGGTCCCAGCGGGAGCGATCCTGCTCCTCCAGCGTGACCAGCTCACCGGCGCCGTCGAGCCGCGCCCCGCGTCGGGCGTGGTGCAGCAGCATCAACGCGAGCACCCCGAGCGCCTCGGGCTCGTCGGGCATCAACCCGGCGAGGGTACGGGCCAGCCGGATCGCCTCGTCGCAGAGCCCCTGCCGGACCAGGTTCGGCCCGGCGCTGGCCGTGTGGCCCTCGTTGAACATCAGGTACAGCACGCCGAGCACGCCGTGGACCCGCTCGGGCAGCAGGTGCGCCGGGGGCACCCGGTACGGGATGCCGGCGTGCCGGATCTTGCGTTTGGCCCGGACCAGGCGCTTGGCCATGGTCGCCTCGCTGGTCAGGAAGGCGCGGGCGATCTCGGCGGTGGTGAGCCCGGCGAGGGTGCGCAGGGTCAACGCGACCCTGGCCTCCAGCGCCAACGCCGGATGGCAACAGGTGAAGATCAGCCGTAGCCGGTCGTCGGTGATGCCGCTGGCGTCCGCTGTCGCACCGATCCCGTCGAGGTTCTCCTCGGTGAGCACCGCCACCTCCCGCAGCCTGGCCGCCTCGACCGCCGAGCGGCGCAGCCGGTCCAGGGCCCGGTTGCGGGCGGTGGTGGTGAGCCAGGCCGCGGGGCGGTGGGGCACGCCGTCCCGCGGCCAACGCTCCAGGGCCTGCGCGAAGGCGTCCTGGGCGCACTCCTCGGCCAGGTCCCAGTCCCCGGTCAGGCGGATCACCGTGGCGACGATGCGCCCCCACTGCTCGCGGTAGGTGTCCTGCACGGCCACCCGGACCGCTTCGCCGATCGTCTCTGCCGTCACACCGAGCCTCTGGTCTGTGCTGTCGCGCAGGGCTGCGCCGTCACTCCGGCAGCAACGGCCGCACCTCGATCGTGCCGAAGGCCGCCACCGGATGCTTGGCCGCCACCTCGATCGCCTCGTCGAGGTTGGCGCAGTCGATGATGTCGTATCCGGCGATCTGCTCCTTCGCCTCGGCGAACGGCCCGTCGGCGAGGAGCACCTCGCCGCCGCGTACCCGAACGGCGGTCGCGTCGCTGACCGGCCGCAGGCGGTTGCCCTGCACCCGGACGTTACGGTCGTTCATCTCCCGCACCCAGACGTCGATGGCCGCCATCGTCGCCCGGTCCTCCTCCTCGGTGAAGGCGACGGACTCGTCCTCACAGATCAGCATCATGTACCTCATGGTCATTCCTCCAGTCGTGATCGTGCCACCACCGCGGCCTCAGCCGGGGCCGGTGACCGGTCCCGGTCGGCCCTCTCCTGCATACGACGAACGGGATACCCGGTGATGGACACACCCGCCCGTACTTTTCGCACCGGGCCTGCCCGCCGGCCACCCAACCCACGGAAACGACCATGCCCGCCACGTCGTTACCGGACGTGACGGGCGCGGTCGGCGGTGTGTCGCGGGCGGCCCGGGCCTGGGCCGGGCTCAGTGCGTCAGCGGCGGGTCGGCCCGCCGGGCCACCTCCAGGGCGGAGACTCCGAACCACTGCCCGAAGGGCGGGTCCACCACGCCCCACAGCGGGTCGAAGCGGCGTTGCTGCTCCGGCGTCACCCGCCACGGGTTGTACCGGCTGAAGTCCCAGGCCCGCGCGCCACCGGCGATGTCGCAGGTCCCGTCGGACGTGCCGGGAGGCTTCACCCACAGGTACGCGTCCAGCAGCGGCACGCCGGTGTTCGCGGTCGGGCGCAGGCCGAGGCCCCGACCGGGTGGGTTGCACCAGTTCCCCTCGGCCAGCGCGTCGACCACGGCGGGCGGCTGGTGGTAGGGCGCACCGGCGTACTCGCCCATCATGTTGGGGCCGTTGCCGTTGCGGCTGGTGTCGATGACGAACCTCGTCGTCGGCACCGCCCGGCCGAGGTTCTCGGCGTACCACTTGTCGGTCAGCACCCAGGTGCTGAAGTCGGTGTGGTCGGCGGGGCTGTACTGGCTGCCGCAGCGGTCGTAACGGCCCAGTCGCCAGCCGCCGTCGTCCGGGTTGTTCGCGAACGCCACACACTGCGAGATCCAGGTGCCGTATTTGCGTTCGTGTTCGGTGGGTTGGAAGTTCTCCGAGTTGAGGAAGAAGCCCTGCGTCCGCTGGACGCCGGCCTTCACCAGGCGGTACGCGCTCTCGTCCACGCCCAGCCAGTCGCTGTGCGTGCCGTCGAGGTAGAGGCTGACGTGGGGTTGGCGGGTCAGCCGGTCCACCGCGCCGGTGAGCGCGGCGAAGTGCTCGGCGGAGGAGGCGCCCGGCGGCGGGTTCCCGGCGGCGTCCGTCGGCCGGCACCACTCCTGCTCGCCCCACAGGTCGGTGTGGAAGGGGATGATGCCGAGGCTGTCCGGCTCCAGCAGGACGACGGCACGTCGACCGCCGATGCCGGCGGCGAAGGCGTCGATCCACGCCAAGTACTCGGCGGTGTTCCGGGCGCCGCCCGCGGCGTACTGGACGCAGTCCCGGAAGGGGATGTTGTAGGCGACCAGCACCGGGACGCTGTTCTGCCGGGCCGCCGCCGTCACGGTCTGCCGCACCTTCGACCGCACCTGCGCGGGGGTGCCACCGGTGAACCAGACCGCCTGCGGGGTGGTGACCATCCGCGTCAACAGCAGGGCGTCCCGTCCGTGGCCGGACCGGGCCAGGTCGGCGATCTGGCTGATCGCGGCCGGCGGGGGCGGCGGCGTGTAGAACCGGGTCGTCGAGGGCAGCGACGCCGGCCGGGCCTGGGCGGCGGGGGCGGCGGCTCCCACCGACAGGACGACAGCCACGGCCGCGACGACGGCGGGCAGGCCGCGGCGGAGCGCGGAACGGACCATGGTCTCTCCTGAGGTTGCAGATGGTCGACACGCAGGACCGCTCCCGGAACGGCTGCGGCACCGTGGCGCACGGCGACGACCGGTCCGGCCATCGACCGCCGCCCCTGGATGCGTCTTCACCTTCCCACGGCCGGTGACGCCCTACCGTCTCCTGCCGTGCGAGAAGCCGGGCGGGCGCGACGGACCCAGGGTCGCATGCCGCTGCTGGGCGCGAACGGTCTCGTCGATGGTCATCTCGACGGCGATCGGCGTGACGGATCAATGCGGGTAGGACATAGGCGGCCCTGATCCGCGACCGTCAACGGCGACCGGAGCCGGTGGCCGAAGGCGCCGGCCAGCCCGCGGGATCGGCCGGATCGGACGGCGCGGCGTCGCAGATGACGTACTGGCGTGGGGTGATGGCTGTGGGGTGGTCGGCGAGGATGGCCATGCAGCGGGCGTGCGCCTGTTCCGGCGTACGGACGGTAGCGGTGGCGGTGAGGTGAGCGACCAGCGGGCGGCCGCCGACCTCGGCGAAGACGTGTGCCACGGCGGGCGCGACCGCCGCCCCCACGAGGCGTTGCACGTCGGCCACGTCGACCCAGCAGGAGTCGGCCAGAATCCGGTCCGGCATGCCCGTGATGGACTCCAGCCCGATGACTTCAGGCGTCCGAGCGCGGGGCAGGTCACCGGGTGCGGCGGCGACCAGCACGCGTTCGGTCGCCAGTAGCACCGATTCGAGTTCGGCCCGCGGCATCAGGCCGAAGTCGGAGCTCCACGCGTCGAGCCGCAGGCATCCGTCGAGCTGATTGAGGCTGAACCGGATCGGTGTACCGGCACGCGGCATCGGGCGCCGCAGCAGCCGGGTCTGGGCGAGCGCGGCGTCGATCCGCCCGGCCTGGAAGCCAACGCCCCCGGTGAGCCCGGACCATGATTCGGGCACGAGGCTGTTGAACAAGGGATCGTAGTTGATGCGCAGGCCGCGTTCGTGCTCGACCAGTTCGTCCACGGCGGATCGCTTGGCCGCGTCGTACCTGGCGTGGCGGCTGGCCTCCATCACTGCAGCCCAGGTGTGGCCTACCAGCTCGTCGAAGTCCCTGTCGCCGACCTCGACGGTGGCGAGCGTGCTCTGGACCAGGGAGCCGACACAGCCCGTCAGGTGGTGTTCGAATCGGTTGTTCGACAGGATCGGCAGCACCAGATCCCGACGGTTGGCACGGTGGGCGACCACGGCGCAGACCGCTGCCCAGCACGGACGCCGGAGGCGACCCCGCCACCGTCGCCGCTTGGATGGCCGAGGTCAACGCCCAACGCGCCGCCGCCCTCGCCCAACGCGACACAGCAGCGGCAGCCCAACCACCCGCTCCCCACCGCCTCACCGAGGACAACATCCGACACCTCGTCGGCAGCTTCGACGACATCCGCAACACCCTGCGAGACGCCGACAGCAGGGACAAGAGCACCGTCTACCGGGAGCTACGACTCGCCCTCACCTACAACCCCGGTAAAAACAAAATCAGCGTCGAGGCTACGCCTGACGCTGATTACTGTTGGGTAACTGTACGTGTCCGAGGGGCAACACAAACCAAAACCCAACAGGTCCCGATGCTGTCGACGGCAATCCCGTTGATCTAGCGGCGTACCTGAGCGAGACGCTCCAGCCTCGACACCTTCAGAGTGCTGGGGGAGGTCGGCCGGGTTGGGTGACACGCCGGTCGGCGTTCGCGGTCTGGTGGTGGTCGAGGGTCAGGGTGTTGGGGTGGCAGCTGGGTGGGTGGCTGTGCCCACCGGACCAGCGAGGGCGACCAAGCGTTCATCGTCACGTCGGCCACCACCCGCCCGCCCGCGACCAGCCGTTCACCCGGTGGAGCGTGCGCAGGCTCGCCGAATACCTGGCCCGGCCACCTTGCACGCTGATCAGGCTTCCGGCCTGCGCGCGGTGACCGGGCGGCCGTAGGCCAATAGGGTCCACAGCGTCGGCTACCGTACTCGGCTGTAACACACCTCTCCCCCGCCGATGTCCGCTCAGCCGGCCCCGGCACCCTTCGGTTGCGCATCGATCATGTGGCGGTTGCCGCGAGGTCGTTCAAGGCTGCATTGATCACGGGCCAGCACATGCTTACCGTATCCCGATCTGGAGCGTGGCCAATCTTTACCTGCGCGTTCGGATGGACGAGGTTGCGATACTCCCGCAATTTGCCGGCGAAGCCGCGGACGTCGGCTTGAATCCATTTTTCTCGGTGGGCCGTTTCAATGAGGTCATGCAGCGTCCACCGCTCAAGCGGTTTTTCGGAGTCCGGCATGCGGGCTTTTACCGCGTCGAGCAGCACGCCTTCGAGGAGGCTGCCGAGCATGATGACGGCGCTGGCGTAGGCGCCGTTGCGGTCGCAGATGCGGGCTTCGTTGAGCCGACTTTCGAGCACGGTGGCAAGGTCGGCGTCGCGGACGAGGTCGGCCATGGCGACGTGCAGTATCACGTCTGGGGTTTGCTGTTCCTGGTCGGTTGGCGGCTTGTAGGGCCGGATGATGGGTCGTCCTTGGCTGTGCGCGATCTCGAAGCCTTCAGTGGCGAGGATCGTGTTGAGTAGTTGGGTGACTTCCGCTGCGGCGAGAGGTTCGTTGCGGTGAACGTACTCTCGCCGGTCGGCGAGGCGGCACACGAAGGCGTCGATCGCCCCGGGCACGTGCCGGCGAGCACGGAGTTGGTTGGTGAGCCAGGCGCGGCGTGGTTCGTTGTTGTAGCGGGCTACGTTGTCCCAGCCAGCTTGCTGCAGCAGCTTGGGGAGTTCTCCGCCGCGCCGGTAGACCGGGTAGTCGTCTCCCCCGCAGGCGACGCGGGCGACCTCGTCGAGGGTGTTGTCGTCAATGCCTTCAAGCACAGCGTCTCCTAGAAGTCGTCTTCATCGCTGGACAGGAGGGTCGGTCTCCACCGTGCTTCCTGACGGGGAGCTGCGGGCAGTGAACGCGGTTCGATTCCTCGTTGTTGCAGCTGTTGCCACAGGGGTTCGAGCGCCGCGGTCGGGTCGAGCAGGTACTCGCTGTCGCGGAGGCGGATGAACTGCCAGCCGGCTCGGCGTAGCTCGCGTTCGCGGTGGAGTTCCTGCTCGACCTCGTCAGGCTGTAGGGGTCGGCTGGGTGTGTCACATTCGACGGCGAGTCGTCCGTTGTCGCCGACGACGACGAGGTCGATGGTGCGGTGGTCGACCGGGTACTGGGGCACGACGGCGTAGCCGCGACGGCGCAGTTCGAGGAAGACTCGCTGCTGCAGTAGCGAGTCAAAGGGTTCCGCGCGGGTGTCGGCGGTGATGTCGTCGAGGTTAGGGTCGATGGTGAGGGTGGCTGGCGGGTGCAGCATGTAGGTCAGCAGGGAGTGGCGTAGGTCGGCGGGGTTGAGGCTGCTGGCATGCACGGAGGTGAAAAGCCACAGCTGATCCCGGGCGCGGGTCACGGCGACGTTGTACCGGCGTTGCTCTGTTCGGCTGGTCAGGGCGCGTTTGGCTTTGGTGACGACCATCGAGAGCATGACGATGTCGCGTTCGTCTCCTTGGAACTCCGGTGGTTGGCCCACACGGATCTTTCGCCGTCGGATCTCTGTGGAATCGATGCGCTCGTTGAGCAGCTGGTCCAGAATTTGTGTCTGTTTGCCACCTTGCAGCGCGATGATTCCGATGCTCTTGTTACGGTACCTGGGATCTTCGATGATCTTAGCGACGTAGTCGATCACCATTTCAGCTTCAACTTGGTTTCGTAGGGCGAAGTCGCGTCCTATCTCCACACCATCTTCGACATGAACCACCCTGAGGGGGTCAAGTCGATCGGCGCCGAACTGGCGAAGGGGGATCAGGCGGTTGTCGTAGAACTGCGCGGAGGACCATCCGATGATTTCGGGCATGCATCGGAAGTGTTCGGATAGCCGGACCACGTCAGGGAAACGCGTAGACAGCAGCTCGTAAAGGTTCGAGGTGGGGCTGAAGCCGTTGCGCAGACTCAGAGGCATGTCGGCGAGGTGACGGTCCAGGTTCTCTTCCCTGACCTTCAGTTCGGTTGCTCCCTTGAGGCCGGGGGCACATTGTTTGTCATCCCCGACAACGATGACTCGTGGCGCCAGCCACAGGAGGAAGAGGTCATCGATGCTGGCTTGGCTGGCTTCGTCGACGATGACCACGTCGAAGATATCCGGGCGCGGCGTGATGGTGTCGGTGACGGTCGCCAGGGGCATGACCCATGCGGGGACGGCCTGCTGGGCGTCCTGCATCGCTTCTCGAGCTGCCGCGAGATAGCGATCTTTGCTCTTTCCTTGGCCGCGACCGAGGCCACTCATGTTGGTCTTGTACGCCTGCAGCGCTTGCCGCTGCCGCTCCGTCATACGAGTCAAACATTGAAGGAGGGCTTGCTTGCCCGCCAGTTCCGCGGTCGCAGTGCTGAGTTGGACTTCTATATCGTCTATGCGTTGCTCGTGGGTGCGGTCGGCGTCGGGTTGCCGGACGAGCCGATGGTAGGTGGCCGCCGCGCCCCAGGCCCACGCCGCCTCGATCTCATCGAGCCGTTGGCCCCAGATCGGGTCGTCGAGATTGTCGGTCAACTCCTGAGCTAAGGCCGGATGGGCGTCGGCGAGCCGTTGGTAGAGGCTGTCGCTGCGATCTTGGGCTTCCTTGTCGTCCCTGGCGCGGTCGAGGGCCGCTCGAGCGACGGAATAACGGTCGACATCCCGGTGGCGCAGCGCTGCAGCGATCTCGGTTACCTCAGGGGCTGAATCAGCCTGCAGAGACCAGGTCCGCACTGTTTCGCTGGTGCGGGTCAGGGTTTCGGTAGCGTGCCGTGCCCCAGCGATGACCGATCGGCCTCGAGCGATGCGGACCAGAAGGTCCCAGTCTTCAGGGGTGCGGACTGCGTACCTGATGTGGTGGCGGCGCAGTACTTGCTCGATCGCGTCGCGGGCGACGACGAGTGACCGCAGGGCGGAGGCGTTGTGCGAGACGTCATCGAGGTGCGCTACCCGTCGGCGAAGCGGCCCGTGTACGACGGGCACACCGACCGGCACCCATGCCTCCAGCGCGGCGGTAACGGCAGCCTCGGCCTTCAAGAAGGTGATCAGTGCGGCGAGCTCACTGGCCGTCGACGGTGCAGCGCCGTCGATGGTGCACACCTCCAGCAGGTCCGTCGCGTTGAGTTGCGCGCGGGCAGGTAGGTACCGGCGGAGTCGACCTCCCCTGGAGAAGTGGCTACGCAGGCGTTTGGCTTGACCAGCGAGACGGTTGAGGTTCGCTGCGGTCAGCGGCGTGGCGCCCAGGTCGATGTCGCTGCCGTTGAGTGCGGCGAGTGCACGGACGTGTGGCTCAGCATCTCGCAGTTCCGTGAACAGTGCGTCCCAATATGCAGGACTGCGGCGCGCGAGGAGCGCGTCTGCGGCGCTGCGCCGCCAGTCCGACTGCTCCCAGTCCGAGATAGAGTCGGGCAAGCCGCAGATTGCCAGGGCGTCGGCTGCGGTGTCGACATGTCTCTCGATATCGGCTAGGGCGGCGTCATCGAGGGTCGCCATGACCCAAGCGGTGCCGGCATGGTCGGGGCCGAGAATCCGCTCCGCCTGTTCGATCTTCGAAGTCAACGCGATGATCTCAGCCGCAGGCGGGACCAGGTTGGCTCCAGGAACACGTTGGCGGGCCCGTGCGATGCGCTCCTGCGTAGCCGAGGTCAACAGGTCCCATAACTCTCGGGCCTCGCCGTCCGATAGGGGCGCATCCCCTCCAGCGCTGGCAGGCAACGGGTCGATCCAACTATGCCGATCGCGTCCTGCGGCGATCAGTTCGACGAGTGTCGCCAAGGTGCCGGTGTATCCCGGGGCTACCGAAGGATGCGTCAGGTACTCCTGCTCGCGGACGAACCGTAGGTCTCGGACTGCCTGGGTGAGCGCGACGGTGAGGTCGTCGCGTCGGTCGCGCAGTTGTGCGATGTCTCGGCGGAGTTCATCTGGACTGACAGTTGCGGCTAGTTCCGACAAAGCGGTGATGCTGCGCTCGAGTTCGCTGGCACCGGCGCGCTGCATTCCCGTCATGAGGACACAGAGTTGCCTCACGGCTGGTGGGAGCTGGTCTCGCAGCACCCGAAGTGCCTGATCCTTCTGACTTGTGATCAGCAGACGTTGACCGTCGGCCAGCAGGGCACAGATCAAATTCGCGATCGTGTGCGTCTTGCCCGTTCCTGGCGGGCCCTGCACGACGACGGTGGTGTCAGCACTTAGCTTCTCGAGCACCCTACGCTGCTCGCGGTTGCTGGCGAGGGGGAACAACGGATCACCGCTGACGCTCGGACGGTCACCGCTGCCTGCATGTTTCAGCATGGTCAGACGATGTTCCGGCTCAATGGAGGTGACCAGTTGCGCCAGTCCGAGCGGTGCCGGACTGTCCTGCCGATCGAGGCTGTCCGCGATCGCACTGTAGAACCTCTCCAGTCCGCTGCGGTCGCGAGGGCGCAGGAACAGTGCAGGAGCCACTGTCAACCGGGTTTCGTCGCCCTCGGCGAGGGGCGGCGGCTCCCACTGATCTGCGGCGAGTTGAAGCGGTCGGTCCCAGAATCGCCGTTTCCACCCCGCCAACCACTGAGACAATTGTGGCGAAAACGGTTGCAGCCCGCCGGCTTCGGTGTCGGACCAGGGCAGGCGGCCCCGGCTCGCCTTGTAGCCGTCATCGGCGGTGAGGAAATCCTGGTGCTCAACCTTCACCCGTTGGTCGACGGAAAGAACAACTTGCAGTGCGTCGGTTTCCGGATTGCGGGCAATCCTTACGTTCCAGATGAGCAGATGGCGACGAATAACCCACCGCCCCTCGAAGCAAGAGCTGAGAAGGCCGACACCCAGAACCAACTCCTCGGTGTCAATTCGCTGCAGAGCTTCGCGTTCGAGCCGCTCCAGCAGGTCGTACCTCGCACGCTTCGCACGCGTGCCACGCTCATGCTCAGCCCACCTCATCCAGCGGAGGAGCACGCTGTCGTAGGCTCGCTTCACGGAGTCAGACTGGACAGACTCAGCGGATACCGTACCGCTGAACCCATCGCTCAACTGGGGCGCGGGGCCTTCAGGGTTGATCCACTGCGTCTCATCGATCAGACCCCGCAGGGCCGTCGGCAGGACGGGAGGGTCGGACGGCGATGGGGAGTCAATCTCCACAAGCACGGGCCCGCTTGATTGCACTCTGGGCTCTTGCAAGGCACCCAACCAGTAGACGACACCATCGTCGAGCGGATTCCGATCTTGCTGGCGGTAGGTCTTGACCTGCTCCAACAGGTAGGCCACAAGGCTACGGGTCAGTCGCTTCACGTCCGGACTCATCAATGACACAGGCTCCGACACACTGCCTCCTCGGGGCTAGCGCAGCCCAACAGGATGCACGCAGACCACCACGCAACGCAACATCCTTCGGGAGCGAAGATCGAGACCGCCCGCCTTCGGGAGCACCGAACGGAGCCAGCGGGGCACGAAGTGACCCTGCAGGGCCGTCCAGGATGGACTAGACAGTCACCCCTGCAGCCGACAGACAGAACCACCGCTGGCCGCAAGGGTCCTGCCGTTGCCTCCACGCCGCTGTGCAGGCGCACCGCTTCCGGCCGAAGCTGTCACGCCGGCAGAAGGCGGTCACCCGGGTTCAGGCGAAGGTCCACCTCCGCGGTGAACGAGCGATCATCCCGCTCAAGATCTTGAAGCTCCTGCTCGTAGTCCGAGACTTGACTGTGCTTGACCACGAGTTGCGCTTGATCAGGTGTACGCCCGTGAGGCTCTGCTGTCATAGGATGGGTGCTGTGACGGGTGTGGAATTAATTGTCGCAGCGCTTGCTGCCGGTGCGGCGGCGGGCTCGACGGACGTGACGAAATCCGCAATCTCGGATTCTTACACCGGATTGAAGAACCTGCTGCGACGACGCCTGTTGGGTCGGGATCGGGCGCAGGAAGCACTCGACGCAGCGGAAGTCGAATCCGATCAATGGCAGGCGCTGCTCAGTGCAGACCTAGCAGAATCCGGCGCTGCCGCCGACGAGCAAGTGATCACCGCAGCGCGCCGCTTGTTGAGCCTGGCAGAGCCAGACGGAGTAGCGGCGGCAAGCTACCAGGTGTCAGCCGACTATGCCAAGGGTGTTCAGTTTGGCAGCCACAACACCCAGACCAACACATTCAACTGAGCCACCGCCTCGGCAGCCACCTCCAACACAATGACGGACACGACACCCGGTTGGCGGAACGGCACGGTCGTCGGGTTGGACGCGGACCACGCCTACGGCGTGCAGGTTGGCGCGAACAACACGCAATACAACTCGTACGGCTACGTGCCGCCGGTCGTCCGCTCCGCCTACGTCGAGCAGGTACGCCGGATCGTCCCGCCCGATCTGAAGGGCCGGGACGCCGAACTGGCCGAGCTCGGGGCCTTCTGCACAGGCGAATCCGACTACCGCTATGCGTGGTGGCGGGCCCCGGCTTGGGCCGGCAAGTCTGCGCTGATGTCGTGGTTCGTGCTACACCCGCCGGTCGGAGTCCGAATCGTCTCCTTCTTCGTAACCGCACGCCATCACCAGCAGAACGACCGTAGGGCGTTCCTCGACAACGCCCTCGAACAGCTCGCTGACCTGCTCGAACATCGAGGACTTCCCGTCGGCCTGACCGAATCGACGCAGGAGGCGCACCTGTTGAACATGCTCAGTTCAGCTGCGGCCGCCTGCCAAGCGGCGGATGAGCGGCTGATCCTCCTGGTCGACGGGCTGGACGAGGATCGGGGGGTCACGGGCGGGCCTGATTCCTACAGCATCGCCGCGACCCTTCCTCGACACCCACCGAGCGGTCTGCGTGTCGTCGTGTCCAGTCGGCCGGACCCGCCGCTGCCCCCCGATGTGTCGTCCGACCATCCGTTGCGGGTTCGATGCGTAGTCCATGAGCTCGGGCAGTCGACCTACGCAGATGTGGTACGGGCCGACGCCGAACGGGAACTGAAGAGGATCATGTACACCAACGGCACCGAACGGGCCATCCTCGGGTTGATCACCGCTGCGTCCAGTGGTCTGTCCGTGGCGGACCTTGCGGAACTGGCCGACGAGGACCAGTGGGTGGTGGAAGATTGTCTGACCAGTTTCACTGGACGTACCTTCAGCCGGGCGGGTGATTCCTACGTGCTTGCCCACGAGGAGTTGCAGTCCACGGCGATGAAGCTCCTCGGCCCGTCGCGCCTACGCGACTACCGGCAACGGCTGCACGAGTGGGCTGACCGTTATCGCGAGCAAGGCTGGCCCGTCGACACCCCGGAGTACCTCCTGCTCGGCTACTTCCGGATGCTCTCCGACCAGGGCGACCACACGCGGATGGTGCAGCAGGCCACCGACGCAGGGCGGCACGACCGGATGCTGGACCATACCGGCGGTGATGCCGTTGCCTTGGACGAGGTCGCGCTCGCTGAGGAGGCGTTGTCGGCGGCCGACGACGGTGACCTGGTTTCGCTGTGCCGGCTGGCGTTGCGCCGCGCCGACCTTGAGAGGCGCAACAGCCACATACCCCTTGACCTGCCACGCCTGTGGGCCGCCGTCGGCAACGTCACGCGTGCCGAGGCACTGGTTCGGTCGATATCCGAAGACGGTGGGATGCGCGGTGGCGCGCTCTCGCTTCTCGCGCCCGAAGCGGCGGCGGCAGGCCACCACGCCCATGCCGAACGGCTCGTCGGCCTAGTACCGTCTCGTCTCCTTGTAGCCGAGGATGAGCCTGGCAAGGCGATCGGCGAAGTCGCCCGCCGCATCGCCGAAGGCGGTGAACGTGAGCGAGCGCTCCGGGTGGCGCTCAGCGCACCGGCGCCTTTCTGGCAATCGCGGGCACTCGCCGGAGTCGCCATCGGTGTTGCCCGCGCCGGCGCAAGCCTGGCCGAGGCGGAAGAACTGGTCTGGCAGACTCCGATGCCATACTGGCGAGCCCAGGCGCTGGGCACTCTGGGACAGGAGGCTGCCCGCCGTGGCGAACCCGGCCTCGCGGACCGTCTGGCCGACAGCGCTGTGGCTGAAGTTGACGCATTGACAGACATCGGCGACAAGGCCCTCGTTTACGGCTACCTGGCGGACAGACTCATCCGCTCGGGTCGGCCGGACCGGGCTCGCCGACTCGCGGACCGCGCCATTCGGGAAGCCGCACGTGTGCACGAACCGCAGCAGCGCATCGACACGCTGACGAAGATCGGTCCGCATCTGGCGACCATCGTTGACCGCGCCGAGTTGGCGAGCCTTGCCAGCCTTGCCGAGGCGGCACTGACCGACGTCCGAGACAAGAGGGAACCCCCTCCAGATCACGTAGTGAGGGGGCTCGTCGCCGCCATCGGATCGGCTTGGTACAGAGCGGGCGACCCCGAACGTGCTTCAGCGGTGGTCAGTTCCATCGCGGAGAACTCTGATCAGGCAAAGGCCATGCTTGAGTTGATCGGATCCGCTGCCGAGGCGGGCGATCTTGATTACGCCAGACGGCTCGCTGACGCCCTTCCCGACGCCGACGTCAAAGACCAGGCGTACGGCAGGATCATCATCCGAGCAGCCGAGGAAGTCGACGACAAAGATCTGACCGGATTGATAGACGCGATCACCGACCGCCGAAAGCGGGCGGCCGCGCTGACTAGTTGGGGTTTTCGCGTAGCGAGGCGTGGCGACATGCAACCCGCGACCGATCTTGCCGAACGTGCCGAGGCGATCAGCCGTTCCATCAACGACTCCCGAACCGAACTCGAGCTTCTCGTGCCCTTGGTCTCGGCACTCGTTACCTTGGGCCTCTTCGAGTTCGCCCGCAAGACTGCTCGGCGCGCCACCTCACTCTTCCGGATGGGTGACAAGACGAGTCCAAGCAACTTAGACCTCGAGAAACTCGCCCGCGGGGCAGCCCTGGCAGAAGATCTCGAGACGGCCCTGGAAGCCGCTGGACTGATCAGCGAACCGCAGCGCCAAGCGGCAATGTTGATCGAACTGGCGTCATCCACCAAAGGAACCGACAGACTCCGGCTCGCCATCGGACCACTGGCCGCCGCCGAAGAGACCGCCAAGAACGAACAGGTCCTCCCCCACCACGCGATGCAGAAGATCTTGACCGCGTGGTGGGTACTCGGCGAGGACGAACGTGCGGAATCACTGGCGAACTGGATGGTCGGCAACGGATACACCAGCAAGCCCTCGTCTTCGGTCACCACGCCGGCCAACTGGCCGGCGTTCAGTAGCACTACTGAGCGGAAGACCTCGCAGGCGGCTCAGGCACGTGACCAAGCTCTGACCGAAGCGGTCGATGCCGTGGCCCGGGCCGGAAACTTCACGCGCGCGGAGGCGCTGGTCAATTCGATTGTGGACCCGCATCGTCAGGCAGAAGGACGAACGCGGCTCGTTGTGGCCCTGGCTCGAGCCGGCCACGGTGACCGCGCTGACATGCTTGCCCGGACCGGCGGTACTTCCTATCAACGGGGCCAGTGCCTACAGGAACTCGCCGAGATCTTCGTCGAGCAGGAAGCCACCGACGCGGCCGAGCGGGCCCTCCAAAGCATAGAGGACGGGTTCACCCGGGCTCGGGCGTCGATCGCGGTCGCACGCAAGATCGAGCCCGCGCGGGCCAAGCCATTCCTTGTATCACCCATCCGCCAAGGGCGCCTGTCCGAGATTCTCGACCTACTCGCCCTGGTCTGCCCGGCGGCTGTCGAGGCCATCGCCGATCACATGCTGAGTGACAGAGCCACCCGAGCCAGGCCCCATCCAGGCTAGCAGTACGGCGAGAAAGGGGCCCCGCCGTTTCGCCCTTTTTGATGACCTCGTGCACGATTGACTGTGGTGAAGAGCGGTTCTTCACCGGGGGATCAGCATCAGCCAAGCTGTCTACACAACACAACGATGGCAACAAGTACTCGGAAGCACACTCGTGTGTTTCGTTACTGTTAGACGACGACGCTGTGCTCAGCGGAGAGCCGCTTGAGCGTCCTGGCTGATGCGATGGTGAGAATCTCGACGTATTCACGGGTGAGCTTCCCCCGTTTTTATGGAATTCCGCTCCATCAAAGCGGGGGAAGCTCATCACCGACCGACCCATCGGTCCACACCATGACTGCGGGAGTGACTCACGACGCGACCGTCCGGGTCCAGGTTGGCTACCATGCTCTGTGCATCAGACTGCGCGCTCGAATCAGCCGAAGCAGGACTCACCCACATGAACGGTCCGTCAGCCAAAGTGAATAAGATCGACGTAGTTGATCTATAACGCCCCAGGTCAAGAAGTCTGCTCCCCGCGCATGCGGGGGTGATCCGTTCCGACTCGACCACTCCCACCACGTCAACGCCTGCTCGCCGCGCATGCGGGGGTGATCCTCTGTGTAACCCCTCTGAAGTAACCCCTCTTGTCTGCTCCCCGCGCATGCGGGGGTGATCCCCAGCGGAGAGGACATCGAACATCGTGCGCAACCTGCTCCCCGCGCATGCGGGGGTGATCCGACGGACGACCCGTAGACGACATGGTCGACGTGCTGCTCCCCGCGCATGCGGGGGTGATCCGGGACCCACCATGGAAACGACGACCGCCGGGAACTGCTCCCCGCGCATGCGGGAGTGATCCCCTCAACCTCGCGTCGGACGCCCCGTTGGCGGACTGCTCCCGCGCATGCGGGGGGTGATCCCGTGTCCGGCGCGCCGGAGGTTCCGGCGGTCTTCTGCTCCCCGCGCATGCGGGGGTGATCCCGTCTGGCCCGGCTCGGCGTCGTAGCCGACGAACTGCTCCCCGCGCATGCGGGGGTAATCCCGGGTCTGCTTCCGCTCGGCCCGCTTGATCAGCTGCTCCCCGCGCATGCGGGGGTGATCCGTCGCCACCACTCGGGACCGGGGGGCCGCCTGCTCCCCGCGCATGCGGGGGTGATCCCGGCGCGGCCGAAGCGTTGCAGGCGGAGATCGTCTGCTCCCCGCGCATGCGGGGGATGATCCCTCGTTGACCGTCGGGTACGACGGGGCCGCCAACTGCTCCCCGCGCATGCGGGGGCGATCCCCGGACCTGCCTGCACTGGTGGTGCGGCGCTCTGCTGCCCGCGCATGCGGGGGGGGGGAGTGGTCGACGCAAAGCGGTGCTCGGCCCCCGTGTCCCACGCCCAACGTACGGGAAGGGAAGGCCACGACGGTGACGACGAAGCGGATGCCGGCTCCGGAGGCAGTCGGGCGACGGGCGGCACAGATCCCGGACGCGATGCGGGAGCACCCCGGCTGGGAGCGGCCCAACGGGGCTCCTCGATGCGGTACTCGTCCTGCTGGATCGGCTGCGGGACTAGGTCGTGCAGCTCGCGTCGTGCCGGGGCGTACAGCGCCCACAGCATGGGCATGCGGGCGGCCTCAACGGGGCCGGGGGAAGCGAGAGAGATGCAGTGTCGGACTGGGCTGCGTGTCGGCCGAAGCGCGGCGCGGTACCGAGAGCGTAGGACGGTTGTGCGGCTGACCTGGCGTCCATACGCTTCGATGAATCGGCAGGTGCCGATCGTCGGTCGCGGGAAGGGCAGGACATGCCACTTACCGACAGCATCAGCGGCGAGCTGCAGTCGATGGCGGAGGGGACCGCACGAGCCGTCGAGACCGCAGCGGCGGCTGCGACAGCGGCCGAGCAGGTCGCCGCCCGTTCAGCCGCCGCCGGCTTCACCGTGATCGCTCAGCGTATGCGCGCGGTTCAGACCGGGACTCAGGAGATCCGGGCACGCGTGGCGTCGGTCGGCGGCCACATCGCGCAGGCGCGAAGCGCGGTTGGTGCCGCCGCGAGCCAGGAGTCGCCGCAGCAGACGATTGCGGTGTTGGGTCGGGCCGTGGCCACACTGGACGCGGCCAACGTCGCAGTCGCGGCCGCCATCGCCACGCTCGGCGAGGTTCAGCATCTCACCGCCGCCGTGCTGCAGGGCGGGCAGCAGGGTCCGATGCTGTCCCAACTGGCGGCGATCAAGCAGGTCCTCGAACGCGTAGGGCAGCGTGGCCATGCTGCGAAGCACCTCGTCGAGGGCGCGTTGGGCGAGGCGCGGGCAGCCGGTGACGCGGGAAAACGACCGCGGGTGGCGGCGTACCCGGGCAGGGATCGCCGTCACCCCAGCCACCCGTACACGTCGAAGAAACCGGTCGAAATCTGCCGGTCCGCAACAAGCGGACGGACCCGACCACTGGGGTATTCAACGGCGAAACCATTGTCAGCCGGGACGATGACGCCTCTGTCGCGGACCTGCACCCGTATCGGGGAGGCGGATGGCCACGCGTCCTGGTCAGCCACGTCGAAAGCCACGTCGCGGCGCGGATGCGCCGCGACGCACTCGGCAAGGGTGAGCTGGTACTGAACAACACCACATGCGGAACTCGGGATTTCGACCGGGACTGGCCGCTGACCTGCGACAAACTCCTCCCCCCGGTCCTGCCCGCCGGTGCCCGCCTGACCGTGTGGGCGACACAGGACGGCGGACGAACCTGGTGGACCAAAACCTACACAGGCACGGGTGAGAGGATCAGGCCATGACATACCGCGTGGTGTTCGACATCTGTGAGCAGGAGCTACCTGACGCGGAGGCCACCCGGGTGTTCCTCGACAAGCAGACGCTGATGATCGGACCACACGGCACCCGGGCGCACGCATTCTGGTTCGCACCGAGCGGGGCTGACGACGTCCTGCGCCTCGACATCGACTACGACAACGCAAGGGCAGCGCTGCGCTGGCTGCCCGATGGCGGTCACGCGGTGGAACAGCCACCGGCCGAACCGATCGTGGTGCTGGAGTCGTCTGACTCCCCCTTGGTCACCATCCCCGCCGAGTTGGCAGTGCTGTCGGTGGAAACCGCCCACCGGGCAGTCATTGAGTACATCGCCACCGGTCAACGCCCATCGCTCGTCCGATGGGCAGACCACACGGCATCGCGTAACAAGTAGCGCGGGCGCAGATCGCGGGCGGACAGCCGATGACACACCCAGTCACGTACGGCAGAGTCACAGCCCATGTGATCGGGAGGATCACCGGTGGACACTGCCGCCTGTGCAACGACCACGGTCAACCCGCTGAGCTAACCGACGCCGGGGGACACGGGACGGCGCTTCGACAGACGAGCAGACCGAGACGAGCCTGCAACCATGACCCCAGGGGCCGCTCATGACGCCATCGGTAGGCTCCGCGTTGGCTACCATCCTCCATACACAACTGCGGACCCCCACCAGCGAAGCAGGACCGACCACATGAACGAACTGTCAGCCAAAGTGAAGCAAAACGACACAGTTGATCTCTAGCGCCCCAGGTCAAGAAGTCTGCTCCCCGCGCATGCGGGGGTGATCCCAACACCCCCCGCGGGGATGCCGGGCACCTGTCCTGCTCCCCGCGCATGCGGGGGTGATCCCCGGGCGATGCCGGTGCGGTCGCGGGGCGCGTACTGCTCCCCGCGCATGCGGGGGTGATCCCTCGGCGACGACGGCACGACGGAGGCGCTGTGCCTGCTCCCCGCGCATGCGGGGGTGATCCCCCGAGGTAGAGCGTCTGCTGCGCCGCCGCCCCACTGCTCCCCGCGCATGCGGGGGTGATCCTCAGGCTGTCGTGCGTGCGCCGATCGAGACGGGCTGCTTCCCACGCACGCGGGGGTGATCCGGGCATGGGCATTCCATCGGCGGCCCCGTGCCGTTCCCCGCTGAAGTGACCCCTTGAGGCTGGACACCTCTTGACTTGGCATCCTGCCGAGGAGGAGGAAACCGCTGTGGTTCGACAGAGCAAGTACCCCGAGGAGTTCCGACGCCAGGCCGCGGCCTTGGTGCTCGACTCCGGTCGCACGATCCGGGACGTGGGCCGGGAGTTGGGCGTCAACCACGAGACGCTGCGGAACTGGGTCGACCGGATGCGGCAGGAACGCGACGGCGGTCGGCCCAGCGACCTGGCCGCTGACGAGCGGGCCGAACTGATCCGGTTGCGGCGGCAGGTCGCGCAGCTGGAGTTGGAGAAGGAAATCTTGAAAAAAGCCGCGGTCTTCTTCGCACGCGAGACGGAGCGGTGAACCGGACCGACGTGTACCGGTTCATCGACGCGGAGAAGACCACCTACCCGGTCCGTCTGCTCTGCCGGCTCCTTGGCGTCGGCCACAGCGCCTTCTACGACTGGCTGCGCGCCGGCCGGCAACGCGCCGCTGAGCGGGAACGCCACGACCTGGCACGTGTCGAGGTCACCCGGCAGGCGTGGTCAGAACACCGCGGCGTCTATGGCGCCCGCCGGCTCACCGCCGAGCTGAACGAGCGCGGGCACCGGTGGAACCGCAAGGCGGTGGCCAGGCTGATGCGCCTGGCCGGGATCGAAGGCGCCCACCGTCGGAGGCGCGGCAAGCCCCGCCGGAAAGCGGCGTCGACCGCGACCGCACCGGACCTTGTCCAGCGGCAGTTCACCGCCACCGCCCCGAACCGGTTGTGGGTCGCCGACATCTCCTACCTGCGCACCTGGGAAGGCTTCCTCTACCTCGCCGTCGTGGTCGACGCCTACTCCCGCCGCGTCGTCGGCTGGGCTATGGCCGACCACTTACGCACCGAGTTGATCCTCGACGCCGTCGGCATGGCCATCCAACACCGCCGACCTGCCCGTGACCAGGTCATCCACCACTCAGACCGCGGGACCCAGTACACGTCGTTCGAGTTCGGCCGGACCCTGCGTTCCTGCGGCGTCCTGGCCTCGATGGGCTCGGTCGCCGACTGCTACGACAACGCCATGGCCGAGACGTTCTTCGCCACCCTCAAAACCGAACTGGTCTACACCCGCGCCTGGCCCAGCCGTCACGAACTGGAGATGGAGGTCTTCTCCTACATCGAAGGCTTCTACAACCCTCGCCGCCGACACAGCCGTCTGGGTAACGTCAGCCCCGACACCTACGAGAAGATCCACCGAGAGTCCCTGACACACATCGAGGTGTCCGGCCAATAGGGGTCACTTCAATCGACGAACGACCGGCCCTCGTCCACGCCGTCCAGGTCGCGGTCACCCTCACCCGACACCTACCCGACGTATTCCCCGAGCTGACCGCCGCCGCGCTCCTGCACGACGCCCCGGAGTTCGCCCCACCCGACGTGGACCTCGACACTCTCCTCACCGCCCGCTACGGCCCAGAAGTGCCACGAATCATCCGCGCGTTACAGGTCGAACACCACGCCCTCGACCAGCCCGACCCACCGATCGCCACCGACGACCGACCCGTCCTGCTCGCCTCCACCGCTGACAAGATCGTCGCCCTCGCCTCGCTACGACGACGCGCCCACTCCAGCAGCGACCCGGACGCCTTCTTCACCGCCCGACTCGGTCTCCTCCGACTCCTGCCGCACTTCCAGGACTTTCACCGGGCCGCAACCGGACGCGTGCCCGCCAGGATGACCGGCCAACTCGGACACGTCCTGGACCTGCTTCACCGAGACACGGCCACCACCCGGACCCGGCTCCAGGAGCCCGGCCCGTGATCACCGAACAGGTCACCCACGCACTCCTGGCCGCGCTAACCCATGCCGCCGGCATGGAGGTCGTCCGCCGTGAGCCGATACGGATCTGGCAGCTCAGCGGCGTCGAACGCCTCCACCTGGCCGACGACACCACCATCGTCTTCAAGTACGCCACCAGCCCGTTCACCAACGAAGACCGCACACTGCGACACCTTGCCGCTCACGGCATCCCCGTGCCGCAGGTCCACAGCTCCGTCACCATCGACGGCACCCTCGGCATGCTCATCGAGGACCTTGGCCCGGCCACCCGTGACGCCAGCGAGAACGACGCCGCCGTCGCCGTCGCCAGGCTGCACGCCCTCGATCTCGCACCACGGCTCGCGACCCTCGACGACACCGCCCTATGCGCCCTGCCCGCCCGAAGCCTGGCGTACGTAGAACGCCTCACCGACACCGGCCGACTCACCGGCGAGCACGATCTCGCCCCGCTATTCCAGGCCCTCGACCACGCCACCGCACAGCGCACAGCAGGCGCTGAAATCCCACCGTTCGGCATCTGCCACTCCGAACTACATCCCACGTCGCTGCACATCACCCGCCACGGCTGGCACCTCCTCGACGTCGCCAAAGCCTTCAACGGCCCCGGCATCCTCGACCTCGCCACCTGGCACGGCACCCGCAACCCACCCGACCCACCCCGACTACGCCGCCTCCTCAACCACTACGTCCACGCCGGCGGCCACCCACACGCCCTCCTCGACCGCGCCGGCCTACCCGCCGAAACCTGGGCACTCGCCTGGCACCGAATCTGGGCAGCGGAAACCCTGCTCCACCAAGCCACCCTCACCACCGACAACCCCAGCACCGAGACGCTCGACGCGATCCAACTCCAGGCCGCCACCGCCCTCGAACTCCTCAGCAACAAATCGCGCAGTTCCATCTCTTCGCCCAACAGAACATGATCGAGCTCCATGGACGAAGCGGCGGCTCACGACGCAACCGCCGGCGTGAGTGTTGGCTACCATGCTGTGTGGCACCAGCTACGGCCTCCACCAGCAGAAGCAGAACGGGCTGTCAGCGAAAGTGAATGAAGACCGCGCAGTTGATCTTTAGCGCACCAGGTCAAGTAGTCTGCTCCCCGCGCATGCGGGGGTGTTCCGTGCGCTAGGACGCTGCGGCCGATCTGTTCGTCCTGCTCCCCGCGCATGCGGGGGGTGTTCCCGGTCCCGGCCTCGACGGCTTCCTCGACCGGCACTGCTCCCCGCGCATGCGGGGGTGATCCCGCGGCCAACTACGGCCAGCTCGGCTGGCGGTCCTGCTCCCCGCGCATCCGGGGGTGACCCCGGGCTCAACACGGACCAGCTGCGCAACCAACCCTGCTCGCCGCGCATGTGGGAGTGATCCCCAGGGGCGACAGCGCCAGCCGCGCGACCGATGCTGCTCCCCGCGCATGCAGGGGTGATCCGTCAGCCCTGGTGATCAGCCACCACGAGATCCCTGTTGGCGTACAGGTCTGATTGCCGAGGGAGGTACGGCTGCAACGTGCACACCCGCGCCAAGTTCGATTTGCCTCCGATGACTGGATCTCCAGCCTGGCGATGTTCGAAGTAGGTGACGTTACGTAGCGATCGGACGCCGAGCGCCGCGCCGCCCGGTGCCCGGATCTAGCCGATGAGCGGATGCCGTCGGACTGGCCGACTCCCCATGCAACCTTTTCGGGTGGCATGTCGAAGGTAGATACGAGGATAATCCGACCGTGACGAATCCGGTTGTCGACTGGTCGCCCGCAGACCATCCAGAGGCCATCGCGGTCTCCGAGATCCAGTGGTGGGAGCGTACTGCAGAGCTTGCCTTGTTGCGCATGCACGATTCCGACGACCACCGCATCTCGTGGTTCAGCTCGCGTCAGATCGACGCTCGCCAGCTCATCCTTGCTCTCCGGCAGCTTCTTGCCGCAGTCTCGCTTGTAGATGGCCGGTTGCAGGAGCTCGAGCTCGATCAGGCTCTGAACGCTCTCAGGCAGGCAAAGCAAGAGTACGAGCGAGCCCTGCCGGGGTTGACCGAGGTGCGAAACGCTCTGACGCACTTCGAGGCGTGGGCGCTCGGCACTGGCCATGGCCCGCAGAAGCGGCGCGTCGCCGGCGGCGCTCCAGCCCGTGAAGTCGCCAGCGAGTTCTGGGGTTTCGCATACGACCCCGCCGTAGAGACGATCTCTCTCGGCCCGTACACCATCTCGGTAACTGCCGTTGCCGGCGCTGTCGCTCGACTCACGGATGCCGTGTATACCGCTGCCCGCGCGGTCGACCGTCGCAACGCGGTCGATCTGGGTGCCGACGCCAAGAATGTCCTGACCGCAGAGGGAGTATCGACGGACGAAGTATCGTCATTTCCAAGGTTGATCGTGGGAAGTGACAACAGGCTCCGGCTGTCGCTGAGCTTGGATGGACACGACGAGGAAGCCGAACGTCGTGCGCTGGCGGATCGTGTTGTTAGAGCTCTCCACACGGCCAATATCAGACTCATCTGCCCCGAGCTGCCCAACGAGCGGGATGTAGCGGGCCCGTTGGCTCGTGGCGGTTCGCTCTTCTGCGAAAGGGCTCCCCACTAGCCGATGCAAAATTCCTGCGCGTCGCGCTCCAACTCCGCAGCCGTCGACTCCAGTCCGACGTTGCGCAACAAGAAGGACGTAATCTTGGAATTCATGACCGCGTCTCCGCGTCTGGCGAGATCAACGAGGAGCGGCGCGCCTACGTCGATGCCCAGCGTCCCGCCAAACTCGACGCCATCATCGTCGTTAAGAACTCCCAACCCGAAGCGACCAGAACCTCCATTGACCACGCATTCCGCAACGGTGCCGTCCCCACCGCCGGCACCAAGATCCTCGCGCTTTCCGCAGCCGGTAACCACGGCGAGCAGAAGCAACGTACGCTCACCCGCCTCGGTATGTCCTTCGGACTGAGTACCTGCGGCGCCGAATGACTCACCCGCCAGCCGATATTCGAACAGTTACGCCCACCCCAGACGTCATAGCAGCGCAAGGGAGTGACGCCTTAGTGGTTCCCGACCTCGCATTCATGGATCAGCGGCAGCAGCGAATCTACACTGCACTAGCCGAGAAACGTTCTGACATCGCCAGCATGTATCGGGCGGCCTTGATCCTGCTATCGAGGCCACCTGAGGTCGGCGACGAGCGAACGCGAATCTCGCACATCTGTCATTCAATGCGCGAAGTCATGAACCGGGTCATGGGCGCCATGGGGACCACGGCGAGCCCTCGCATCAAACCGTCAAGCGGAAAGCAGGTCCAGGAGCTACCGGACTTGCTGGCGAGGTTTCCGGGCTTGGCTCTTGACGCCGACGGCGAGTCCATCCCCGTTCCACGCGCCGTTGCAGAAATCTTCGAAAATCTGATCAAAACGGCAGTGCAAGAGAAGCGGCGCAGCCGAGACGATGTCGCCTCTCTGCTCACTGACGACGGCAACAGTGAGCACCTCGTCGTCAAGCGCTGGGTAGAGTCCCGCGACTTCTTCGTAAGATGGGCCCACCTTAATGATGACGAACCCGAGTTGTCGAAGCTGCCGAGCGACAACCTTATGCGTAAGCATATGGCAGTTTTCGATGAGCTCTTCGACGCAGTCATTGCTGCATTCTTCACACTTCGCCATTCGATAGACGATCTGCTAGCCGAGATCAACTCCCTGAAGGAGGTCGGCAATGATAGTTACAAGACGCCGAGCAAGGCCGACGTCCAAGCGGTGCTCCTGAAGATACCGACGTTCCAACTGCGCAGGGTGTTCTACGAAGGTCTCAAGAATCCTCGGTGGGTCCGGCCGTTGTTCGAGGCTAAAGCGTTCGGGAACCCCCCTGAGCCAGAGAACACCGACGACGGATATATCCGCGACATCTATTGGCCCGAGATTTCATACCTGACTCGGGTGGCGCCAGAGGCCCCGACCGACGTGGTCGATGTTTTGCTCTCTCTCACCAACAGCAACAATGCGTGGGTGCGGCGCGCGGCCTTTGAGATCGGGTCGAAGGTTCCCGCTGCGGAGGGAGCCTGCCTCAAGCCGCTCCTTCAAGCGTGGACGACGACGCCCGGAGGGTTCGGGTGGCGAACGGACCCGAGGGAGCTTGTGTCGTTTGCGATCACGCTTCTTGAAGGCGGTGAGAACAAGACGGGTCGCTGGTTGGCAAACAACCTTTTCGCACCGAAACCCTCTGTCTCTGACGCCCCCTTCAAACGGAAGCCAGTTCTTGCGCTGGACGACTACTGGTACCAGGAGGAGTTGCCGCGCCTGGTGCCAGCGCTCGGTGCGGACGCACTCAAGGCAGTTGCCGGCTGGCTCTCCAACTTGGAGAGGTTCTCTGGCCACACCGGGGGCAAGCACGATTTCAGCGGCATGATTCGGCCGTCAATTCGGGCACGCGAAAATTCCTACCCCAGTCCCGAGCACGCTCTGATCGATGCGGTCAGAGACCTGGCGATACCGGCTGTGCTGGAAGACCCGGATCCGACTCTAGAGGTGCTCCTCCGCTCGGGGGTGCAACTGCTCCGCAAGATAGCGATGTTCGCTGTTGCCGAGGCGATCCGCCAACGCATGGATGCAGGCGCCGACGCAGGGTACCTGCTTGGCGTCGCCGAACGGCTCCTCGGCGACGAGGCGTCCGACGACGACTACTTGCGGGTCGAGTACGCCGAGCTTGCACAGGCGGTTGCGACGGTCGATTCGAGCGCTCTGAACGTCATCAACAGGTTCATCGCCTACGCACACGCCGAAGATCTGAAGTGGATGCGGGAACACCTCGTCGATCCGGACAAGCCCGAGAAAGAGGCCGTGGTTCAGGTTCAGGAGCGCGCTGACCGCTACAAGCATCGCTGGCTGTCTGCGATTGGCGCTGACGCTCTGCCGCCCCAGCTGCGCACTGAGTTGGCCGAGTTGGATGCGCGCAACGGCACGGTTGAGGGAGCGCTCACTCCCTCGGGCATGATCACCGGCTGGACTGGGCCAAACCCGTACAGCACCCAAGATGAGATGGCGGCAATGAGTCCCACCGAGCTTGTCGCTCACCTTACGAGCTGGAGGGACACGGGGGACGGCTGGGGACCTGAGCCCTCTCATGAAGGTCAAGGACGAGAGCTCGCCGGGCTCTTGACCACGAACCCGAACGCCATTACCGGAGTCACGGATCTCATCGAGCAGCTCCGGCCGACCTACCTGCGCGCCATCCTTCAGGGGTGGGAGGCGGCCCTCAAGGCGGACATTGAACTCGATTGGTCACAGGTCGCCGGGCTGATTCGCGACGTGCTAGCGCACGAGGACGAGTCGCCCTTCCCTGTCGAGGGCGGGACGATGGATGACGACAAAGACTTCCGTGGGGTCAAAAGAGCCGCAGTTGGGCTTTTGGAGGAACTCGTCAAGAAGCGCGACGGCGTGACGATTCCGGACTACTCAGTAGCTCAGTTTGCGAAGTTGCTGATCGAGGGCGCCGAGGACGACGAAGCTTGGGCGGAGTACGACGCGTATGAGGTGGGCGAGAACAGCTGGGATCCACTCACCATGTCGCTCAACTGGCAGTGGCCTACCCGGCTGCGGGCATTGATCTACCTGGCGACCCGGGCCAAGCAAGCGCCCTGGAAGCCGGGCGCGATGGCGGCGATCGAACGAGAGCTCGCGCGAGATGACAGACACGGTGCTGGTCGCGCAGTGCTTGGCGAGAGCATGGGCCGCTTCCTTGCTGACTCGCTGGATTGGCTGAAGGGTCACCTCGAAGAGTTCTTCGGTTCTGAACATGGCCTATCCGTTCAGCAGCAGGTTGTTTTGACCACGGCTCTTGCAACGCATTACTACCACCGCGATTTGTACGATCTGCTAAGCGGTCCGATGATTGCTGCGATTGACGTCGGCGATGCGATCGTCCCTGGATGGCGTAGTGAGTCCAATCCGGTACAACGGGTTGGCGAATGGGTCGTCGATGCACTGGTATACGGCCATAAGTCGGTCGACGATCCGGTTGTCCAAGCGTTCTTTACCACGGCCGATGCCAAGATCCGCGGCCAGGCACTCGGCGCTATCGCTTGGTCCTTCTTCGACGCTAGCCGTGTTGACGATGAGATCCGCGATCGGTTCGGAGACCTCTGGGACGAGCGCTTCCAGCACGTCAGGGATCATCCGAAGGACCATGAAGAGCTGATGGGCTTCTACTGGATCGCGAAGAGCGACAAGTTTCCGGTGCAATGGTGGTTGCCACGGCTGAGGGAGGCGCTGGAGCTGGAGCCCGCGATTGCGACGGAGCGTTACATGATCGGCAAGGACCTGGCACAAGCCTCTACGGTCGACCCGGCGACTGCTCTCGCGGTGCTCAAACTTCTCCTAGACAGGCGTGACGAGGGCGGCATGGTTTCCTACGACCTCACACGGAATGCGGTGCCAGTGGTAATTGCGAGCGCTATGACGGCTGGAGACCCTGCTCTGAAGTCGGCTGCGGAGGCGTATATGAACGATCTCGGCGCGAAGGGGAACCTTCAACTGGAGGCAGAGGTCAAGGCCGTTCTCGATGGTGCGGTGACCATCGCGGATGTCGATGATTGAGCATTTCCGCCTGATCTTGCAGGGGCAGACGTGTCTGTAGGCAGCCGTCCATTGACCTTGCTGATCGCGAATTCGCCCAATGCCGCTAGTGACTCGCAGCGCTTTAGCAAACCCCATGATCGGTTCAACTCACATGCCGCCGTCCGCGGGTTGACCGATCAAGGGCGGCACCGCGGGTAGCTTGCCTCTGAGTCCAGCGGGCATCCTGAACTGCCGAGCGGAGTGAATCCGAGTGTCGGCCCGAAGCGCCATCGGGCTCTCGGATAGCCTCCCATTCGACAGCCGCGATCAGCCCTCCGATGTGCCACTTCTCGGCAAGTCAACGAAAGCGAGGCAGATTGCCACCTCCCTGCCCTCTACGCTGAAATGCATGATCGGCCACCCAGTCGGACCGTCCTCGACCCTGAGACACTCTTCGCGATCTGCGAGGGTAGTATGCGCTTCAGTTCTTGCGACTTGCGGCTTGGCGAGTGGTACGAAAAACATAAGAACGGCTGACGTGTCCTTTGACTCCAAGTATCCGAGGAGTTGATCCAGCGCCTCCGACGCTTTTGCCGCACCCTTCCACCATTTGCATTCGCAAATGAAGATCTTCGCAGGCCCCGATCCCGTATTGATGGCCTCAGCTCGGATGTAAATGTCCGACTTGCCGCCGCGGCTGTATACTTCGCGATGCGCGCCAGGCAATGCGGCGTTAAGGGTGGCCGTCAGGAGGTCACTGATCCGGTCCTCTACCAGATTGGCATAGGCCTTCGGGTGTCGCTCGACGGCGTCTGCCCAGACGCGCATTGTGCGCATTACGTCGCCGAAGGTCGCAGGTGCAAGCCGAGAGCGAGGTTCAAAATGAATCTCTTCGGCAGAATTACTCGACACCGGTGGCTGTGGCGGAGGCAAGTCGACTACAACTTCTACCTGCGGTTCTGGGTACTTCCAACCGTCTGGCCAGGACAGGCTCTCCTCCACTGCACGACGCGAAGCTACCTGTTGCCGTCGCGTCTGCAGGGCACTGAGCAGACGCGACGGCAAGTCGTTCTCAAAGAACGTCCGCGTCTGCTCCGCGATTGCAGAGACAATCGGCGCGATTTCAGCTCGCATCGCATCAACTGTCGACCGGATGTCGAGGGTGCCCTGCAGAACGGCATTCTCGTCTTCCTGAGTAAGGTCTACGAATGTGTAAAGGGCGACGGGTCCTTCCTCGGAGCGACGGCCGATGGACCAACGCTCCTGCGCCAAGCCATACTCGTATTGGCGCATGCGCTCCTCGAAGCCATCTCGATTCCCATGGTCGTCCAAGAAGGCGTGATCGATAGGCTGCAAGCTCGAAGTTGCGGCATCCGGCCAGCACTCCAAAAGCTCCTCCTCACCTTCTAGTTGGATTGCAATGTAATGCCTCGATGTTTGAGCTCGCATCCCACCCGGAGTCGGCCGTCGACTGCCATCGCCATCTCTTACGGCAGCCTTGCCTTGCCCGAGAAGCCGAGGTGGATCAATGCGCTTATCAGCGATAAATCGTTCGACTATCTCCTCGTCTTCCTGTTCCAACTCGGCGGCGGAAAGCGCCCCTACGCGCCCCAGGAGCGGACCACTGAATCGCCGTTCCAAGTATTCCGACAAGAGGCGATTTTCGCGGCACCACGTCCGGAAGAGTCCAATCTGCACAGACCTACTGTACCGACACGGCTAGTTCATGCTGCAGCGGTGTGCGCCGCACTCATATGCCGCTCCGCGAGGGGCGTTCATCGTTGATGATGACGCACGGTGATGTATGACTACCTCTCCTGCTTCGGCTTCCAGGGTCGTACCTGCCGATCGACTTGTCGTACGCGCCGCGGTGTCGGCTTTCTTACTGCTCCTAACTCTTTGAGTGTTGGAGTCGGCGCCAGCAGATGATGGCGCAGGCGAGGGTGAGGAAGGCTTCGTGGATGTCGTCACGGATCTCCCAGCGGATGCGGAGGCGGCGAAACCAGTGCAGCAGAGCGATGGTGCGTTCGACGACCCATCGTCGGGTGCCGAGGCCGGAGCCGTGGCCGGAGCCGCGTCGGGCGATCACAGGGGTGATGCCCCTCGCCCGAAGCTGGCGGCGGTAGCAGTCGTAGTCGTAGCCACGGTCGGCGTGCAGCCACTGTGGTCGCTGCCGTGGCCGGCCGCGGATGCCCCTGATGCGGGGGACCTTGTCGACCAGGGGCATGAGCTGGGTGACGTCGTGGCGGTTGCCGCCGGTCAGGCTCGCGGCGAGGGGGATGCCGCCCGCGTCGGTGATGACGTGGTGTTTCGAGCCTGGTTTACGGCGGTCGACCGGCCTCGGACCGCTTTTAGGCCGCCCTTGAGCGCCCGGACGTGGGAGCCGTCGATCACCGCCCGGGAGAGGTCGAGTTGCCCGCTGGCGCGGAGCTTACCGAGCAGGACCTCGTGCAACCGCTGCCAGACACCGGCGTCGTTCCAGTCCCGTAACCTGCGCCAACACGTCATTCCCGAGCCGAAGCCGAGTTCCTGGGGCAGGTACTCCCAGGGGATCGCGGTGTGGAGCACGAACAGGATCCCGCAGAGCACCTTGCGGTCATCCAGGGGCTTACGCCCGGGATAGCGGTACCGGCGAGGCGGACGGGGCGGCAGCAGCGGTTCGACCTCGGCCCACAGGTCGTCCGAGACGATCCACGGCGGCTGCGCCCCCCTCCTCACGTTCAGACAGAACGATTCTCACGTCCGCCTGGAAACGCCCAACCTCATTGAGTTAGGAGTAGTAGAATCAACACATCGACCCTGTCCGTCGAAACGGGTCAAGCCCAACACCCCGTCACGTATGGGGCAGATTGCAACGGCTCCAGGTGATCGAGAGAGGATCACCCGTGGGCACTGCCGCCTGCGCAGACCCACGGTCACCCTACCGAGCCGACCGACGCCCAGGACGCGGGACGGCACTTCGACGAGCAGACCGAGACGAGCCTGCAACCATCACGACCAAGAAGCCGCTCACGACGCCAACGGCAGGCTCCGCGTTCGCTACCATCCTTCACACAACTGCGGACCCCACCAGCGAAGCAGGACCGACCACATGAACGAACTGTCAGTCAAAGTGAAGGAAAACGGTGTAATTGATCTTTAGCGCCCCAGGTCAAGAAGTCTGCTCCCCGCGCACGCGGGGGTGATCCCACGCCTCCGCCGGGAATCCCATAGGTGAGGCCCTGCTCCCCGCGCACGCGGGGGTGATCCCGGGTGAGTGTGGCCGAGTCCGTACCGATACCGCTGCTCCCCCGCGCACGCGGGGGTGGTCCCCGACACGGGCTTGACACTGCTCCTCGTGCTGCCAGCGCATGCTGGTGGGGCGCTGGCCGGTGATGACGTATTCGACGACGGCGGTCCGGCGGCGGCTGGGGCCACTCGCGCGATATCGGCAGAGAGCTCCACCAGACCGGTATCTGGGTGACCCGTACACGGTGATGGTGTGTCGCGTTGCCGCTCGGCGGCGCAGCTACCGTCAAGCAGCCAACGCACCCGCCGCCCGTGATGTCGACGGCCCAGGCCGCTTGGACAACGCCGGTACGACCGACCCGCATGACGCTGACATCACCGGACCCGCATTGACTACCATGCCCCCGTACGTCAACCGCCGGCCACAACCAGCAACAACCAGACCGACCACAAGAACAGGTCACCAACCAAAGTGAACAGAAACAGCGGAGTTGATCTTTAACGCTCCAGGTCAAGAAGTCTGCTTCCCGCGCACGCGGGGGTGATCCGTCGACGGCTCGTTTCAGCGCGTGGTACGACCGCTGCTTCCCGCGCACGCGGGGGTGATCCCGCCTCGCCGCGAAGGCTGCCCGGGAGCAGCTACTGCTCCCCGCGCACGCGGGGGTGATCCCGTGACCGTGTGGCGGGCGCCTGATGTGTTCGTCTGCTCCCCGCGCACGCGGGGGTGATCCGCGGAACCGCCTCCGGCCGCGCGGGTCCGCCCGCTGCTCCCCGCGCACGCAGGGGTGATCCTTGGCCGCTGCTGCTGGCCAGCATCACCGGACCCTGCTTCCCGCGCACGCAGGGGTGATCCTGTATTCGGCCCCCGATGGGTCAATCGTCGTCGCTGCTCCCCGCGCACGCGGGGGTGGTCCTACGTACGTGTGTCCCCGGCGTTGGTCGCCATCAGCTGCTCCCCGAGCACGCGGGGGGTGATCCCGAAACAAGGCGTTGGAGGCGATCGTCGCCGCCTGCTCCCCGCGCACGCGGGGTGATCCGGCCGCGCCCAAGCCGCTCGGCACCGCACCGCCCTGTTCCCCGCGCATGCAGGGGGGATCCCTCCGCCGACGACGGCCGCTCCTGCGTCCACACCTTCTCCCCGCGCACGCGGGGGTGATCCGCCGATCGTGAGGTGCGTCCCGCCCTCCTCGGCCTGCTCCCCGCGCACGCGGGGGTGAGCCCGTCCTACCTGCTTCTCGGCCACGCACTGGTCCTGCTGATCGCGGCGGAGCCAGCACACATGGAACTGATGCGGCTCGGGCGCGGACAGGTCAATCGTGCTGAGCGCGAGTATCATCCACGACAGTCGAGACATCTTCTCGGGCCCTCCAATGCCATCGGCATCGTTGCCGACCTGCCGCTCGATTGCCAGCAGACAGGTACGCAGGCGATTCCCGAGGTGTGTCCATTAGGGCCTGCTGACAGCTTGTCCAGCAGTCACGTCACAACCTTTAGTTCGCGTCCTTCGATCGGGAGGTCGGCCAGATGTCGTACATCGAGAGGATCACCGGTGAACTGAGTGCGCTGATGGCGGGGGTCGAACGCGCTCAGGGACTGGCCGGCGCTGCGGACCGCCAGGCGCAGGAGGTGGCCCTACGCGCTGCTGGGGCTGGCTTTGCCGCAGTGTCAGCCGGAATGGTCCGGGTCCGCAGCGCTATCACGGGCGTTCAGGGCGGTCTCGGTAGCCTTTCCGGCTCGATCGGTGAGGCGAAGAAGGCCACCGCGGCCGTCCCGGACCGAGCGACCCCACAGGAGACGACCTCCGGGCTGGCACCCGTACAAGCTGCCGTTGACACCATCCGCGATGCAGCGACCGGGATTGCCAGTCAGGTCGGCGAGGCACAGCAACTGGTCACCGTGGTCCTGCACGGTGGGCAGCCCGGACCGCTGTTGCAGGCACTGGAGAGCATCAAGCAGGTTGTGGTGCTGATGATTCAGCGTACCGGCGCCACCCGGCAGCAGATCGAAGCGGCGGTCATCGAGGCTCGACAATTGGGGCCGTCGGGAAACTGATCGGGGCTGGCGGTCATGTGCCGGCCAGCCCGACCCGTTCCGAAGCCGGCGATTCAACCACACCAACTCCTGTCTACGAAGGTGACATCGCAGGGGGACATGGCCTCACCCCGTGGTCCAGAGAGCCGTCCGGTGTTCTCGGCGGGTCTCCGACCGGCCGGCGAACCCGGATTCCAGCGAGCGAGGACGACGGCGTGCAGCGGTCACTGCAGTTGGAGAACGCGTGTGCCGACACGGTCGCCAGCAGGGGCTATCGGGTCCATCAGAACCCGACGAAGCAGGAAATCGCCGAGGCGCGGCGGACCACCGGTGACGTCGGGAACCCGGACAAGGAACCGGACTACCTTATCGAGCGTCACGTCTTCGACTGCTACTCGCCCACGGCCGGCAAGGCCGTGCGTGGAGTCTGGACAGAGGTGTCGGGGAAAGTGGCCAGTCAGCAAACTCAACGAGTGGTACTGAACCTGCAGGACTGGCGCGGTGATCTCGGTGCCCTGCAGAAGCAGTTCGATGACTGGCCGATCCACCAGCTCAAAGAACTCGCGGCGGTGACCCGCAGCGGTGAGATCATTCAGATCGTACGGAGAGACTGAGAGGGCAGGCAGCAGGTGGCTATCGAGTACCGATTGACTCTGGCCGGCGACATCCCGCTGGAGCAGGTCGCCGAACTCGTCGCGCCGGAAGGCGTCCAGGAGTCGGCACTGCCCGGATACCCCCGGCTGCTCAGCGCGGACCTACGAGACAGGCGCGGGTACACGCTGAGCATCTACGGCGGCAGCAACGGCTACTTCGATGCCGAAGACGACGACGGCTCACAGTGGGAGTGGGAACCCGACACGTTCGTCAACATCGTCTTCCACCTACCGAAGGACGCCCTATCCCGCACAGCCACACCTCACATGGTCACCGCCGTGACCCACCTCCTCGCCGACCGCCCAGAAGACGCCGCGCTGACCCTGGACGGCAACTGGCTACTACTCACCCGCAAAGCCGGAACACTCCACAAACACCGACCCTCCTGGTGGAACAACTACGACCTCGATGACCTCCTATGAAGCACCCTCGGTGACCCCACGCGGCGGCACCGTGCCACACCAGCACCCGCGAAGGACCCACCCGTTGAGGCCGCTGAGCGACCACCACGACACGGCGGGGCCGACGGTCGGCAGTACGGCAAGCCAGACGAAGCTGCCCACCGCCTCCTCCGATGTGTGCTGGCCACGGCGGCCGCTGGGCCGCTCTCAAACGCCACGAAGCAAAAGGCTCGCCCACGGGCCGGCCGGCCTGGAAACCCGCTGGCCTGTGAGACGCCAATGCCGGGTCCGCATTGACTACCATCCGCAGTACGTCAACCGTCGGCCCCAACCAGCGGAAGCAGGACCGACCCCATGAACGAACCGCTAGTCAAAGTGAACGAAAACATCACAGTTGATCTTTAGAGCCCCAGGTCAAGAAGTCTGCTCCCCGCGCACGCGGGGGTGATCCGGTGGCCTGCCGTGTCCCACCGGTGGTGAGCACCTGCTCCCCGCGCACGCGGGAGTGATCCCGTGCCATGCCCCGGGCGGAACCCGAACCCGTTCTGCTCCCCGCGCACGCGGGGGTGATCCCTACGTCGTTCAGAGCACCGCCCGCGACCTGCTCTGCTCCCCGCGCACGCGGGGGTGATCCCTACGTCGTTCAGAGCACCGCCCGCGACCTGCTCTGCTCCCCGCGCACGCGGGGGTGATCCGGTGATCACGCACTGGCCGGCCCCGTTGTCGACCTGCTCCCCGCGCACGCGGGGGTGATCCCTATATCTTCGGTGAGCCGTGCCTGATCTTGGGCTGCTCCCCGCGCACGCGGGGGTGATCCGGGAAGCTACGTGGCACCAGAGCGGTAGCCGCTCTGCTCCCCGCGCACGCGGGGGTGATCCCGTGCTGCTCTTCCGCCCGGAGACCAGCCTGCCCTGCTCCCCGCACGCGGGGGTGATCCTGGGTCTCCACCGTGCTGCCACGCGAGGTCTGCTGCTCCCCGCGCACGCGGGGGTGATCCCATGGTCATCCCGACCATGGGCAGGGCGACCGTCTACTCCCCGCGCATGCGGGTGATCCCGACCCGGTCTTCGGTGGTGCCAAGTTCTCGGGCTGCTCCCCGCGCATGCGGGGGCTGGGTATCGTCGCGGAACAGGGCGTCACCCCCCGTGAGCCCGACCAGGGCGACCGCGAGGGAAGCCGCCCTGATCAGCGATTTCAATACCGAGAGGTGAACACGGGGCACCGCCCCGTCGGGCGACGACAGGCCGCGCAGGTCGACTTTGACAGGGTCCGCTGGAATGAGTGGCATGCCACCGTCGAATGAGCGGCTTTCCGAGGTCGGGTCCCCGAGGCCGGGCAGTTCCGGCGCGCGCCGCGTCAGCGGTGATCGGACAATGATCACCCGCCTGCGTCCTCACGGCAGGCGCGTCAGCCTGAGCCTCAGCGAGCCTGTCAACCTGGAGGTGCAGGCGGACTGGCGGCAGACCCTCACCACCCTAGGCGGGATCGTCTCCGTGCTTTTGGTGGCAATCGGCCTTTTCTTCACGAATGCAGCTAATCGGGCCGAGACAATGGCCAGCCGCGAACAGAACGCGGCGACCCGCGACGAGTTGGCACTTGCCCGACAGCAGTTGATAACTGACCGGTTCAGCAAGGCCATCGAGCAACTCGGGTCGGAGAAGCTTGATGTACGACTCGGCGCGATCTACGCCCTCGAACGAATTATGCGCGACTCGGCCGATGACCAGCCGAACATCGTCGAGATTATCAGCACCCATGTGCGGACACACGCCGGCGGAGAAGGCGGCCTGCCGGCGCCAGTGGGGCCCCCGGTCGGATTCGACGAGAATGTGGGTACGGCCGTGGACGTGAAGGCTGCCCTGACAGTTCTCGGCCGTCGCCAACCCGGACGGGACGGTCATGTGCGGATCGATCTTCGTCAAGTGTTCCTCAGAGGTGTGAGCCTGCAGGGAAGCAACTTTGCTGGCGCGGACTTCTCCGGATCGAACCTGTTGGGAATTAACTTCGGTACGGCAAAGCTCGCTGGCTCGAACTTTGGACTGACGAACCTGTACGGGGCGGATCTGGCTGGTGCCGATCTCACCGAGGCGAATCTGGCCCTCGCCAATCTTGGTAGCGCCAACCTGAGTCACGCGAGGCTCACCCGAGCAAACCTCACCAGCGCCAAGCTTGAACACACCGATCTACGGGCCGCTGACCTGACGGGCGCGAAGCACAATTTCCTGCAGCAGACGCCGTGCGTCACGGTTGACGCCACGACAAAGTTGCCGCCGGATCTCAGCGTCTCAGACTGCTGATGAGCAGGCGAGAAATGGTAGGGGTACGGCCACGGCGACCAAGGCGAGGACCCGGATCACAGGGCATCGAACCACACCTCACGGCTCCGTTGCGTTGAAAGCCGCAAGATCGAGGCAGGCTTGAGCAGTGATGATCGAACCGCACGGCACCCGGGCGTACGCATTCTGGTTCGCACCGAGCGGGGCTGACGACGTCCTGCGCCTCGACATCGACTACGACAACGAAAGGGCAGCGCTGCGCTGGCTGCCCGATGGCGGTCACGCGGTGGAACAGCCACCGGCCGAACCGATCGTGGTGCTGGAGTCGTCTGACTCCCCTCTGGTCACCATCCCCGCCGAGTTGGCAGTGCTGTCGGTGGAAACCGCCCACCGGGCAGTCATTGAGTACATCGCCACCGGTCAACGCCCATCGCTCGTCCGATGGGCAGACGACGCGACCACGCGTAAGAAGTAGCGCGGGCGCGAATCGTAGGGCGGCCAGCCGATGACACACCCAGTCACGTACGCCACGTCGCACAGGCCCCATGTGATCGGGAGAGGGTCTCCCGTGGACACTGCCGCCTGCGCAACAACCATGGTCACCCCACCGAGCTGACCGACGCCGAGGACACGGGACGGCACTTCGACGAGCAGACCGAGACGAGCCTGCAACCATCACGACCAAGATGCCGCTCACGACGCCATCGGTAGGCTCCGCGTTGGCTATCATCCTCCATACACAACTGCGGACCCCCACCAGCGAAACAGGACCGACCACATGAACGAGCTGTCAGCCAAAGTGAACGAAAACGACGTAATTGATCTTTAGCGCCCCAGGTCAAGAAGTCTGCTCCCCGCGCACGCGGGGGTGATCCCGCCTTGGAGCCGGACGAGTCCCGGCCGATGACCTGCTCCCCGCGCACGCGGGGGTGATCCCGCCTTGGAGCCGGACGAGTCCCGGCCGATGACCTGCTCCCCGCGCACGCGGGGGTGATCCCTCCCGCGACAGGGCCAGCGAAGCGGTGCCGTGCTGCTCCCCGAGCACGCGGGGGTGATCCCGACGTCACCGTCACCCGGTCGTCCGGCGGGTCCTGCTCCCCGCGCATGCGGGGGTGATCCGCCGGGCCGACCGGCCAAGAGCTGATCCCGAAACTGCTCCCCGCGCATGCGGGGGTGATCCCGTAATGCGGTGGATGTCGGCGGACGGTCCCGCGCATGCGGGGGTGATCCCCGCTACAGGCGGTTCCAGCCCGACCAGGGCGCCTGCTCCCCGCGCATGCGGGGGTGATCCCCAGCTATACGGCGAGGTCGGTCTCGCGTACGGCTGCTCCCGCGCCTGCGGGGCTATCCCGCGCCGGACCTGCATCGATCCCCGTACACAGTCTGGCCGAACTCAGAGATCAATCTCGTCGTCATTCTCGGGTGCCGGAATCCAGTATGGTTCTCTCTCTACCGGCACAACGAGACCCGCCGCCGGACGCAACCTCGCCCACCTCAGAGCCTCGTCCCGGGTTCCCTCGAATTCCTCGACGCCCGCCGATTGACCGTCAGGCATTTCGTCTACCCACTTCGCAGCCCACACACAATCCGCCGATCCAGGTCACGACCCTTGTGAATGAAGACAGTGCCGAACCCAGGGCGGGGGGCAGGCATAAGCTATTGAGGCGCAATTCCGCTGTCGCGCATCTTCGCAGGCAGGTAGAAGGCATTCGTACGGCGGCGGAAGCCCTCCATGATCGGATGCTGATCAACTGCATCGGTTTGTCCGGTTTGCACCGTGGCGGAGTGCGGTGAAACTCCGGACCCTTAATGGCGGCCTACACGGCTGCCAGCCGGGAATCATCTCCCGCGAGGTCGCTCGGTCCGCAGAACGGCTGCGGGGGTCTTGTGTCGCCTCAGCAGGTCAGCAAGCGCGACAGTCACGCTGGGTAGTTGCTAGGTTGACTCAGAGTATTGACCATGATAAAGTCCAAAAATCTTTCTCACGGCCACAAAGCCCAAGCGGGAGGAACTGCAGTGTTGAAACTGACCACCAAAGGGAAGATGCGCGCTGTTGCGTCACTTACAGCTTCATCTTTGGCGATTATTGCAATTCCATCACCCGCCCAGGCTGGCGTGCTGACACTTAACACCCCCATTAGCGGCAGCACCTACAGCAGCTCAACAACGTATTACCTGTCCTCCGAGTTCCGGAAGGTGACACTCGACAGGAACGGCAACGTATACGTAAACCTGGACAGTGCCCCCAAGCTCAGCAATGGCTCAGCGGACTACATGAAGTGGATCATCTACATTACCCCTAACGACTCCCCGGTCAAGGTCATTAACCAGGATCCCTCCGCGTGGACCGACATGGGGTACTTCGGCCCCCCTGGAACCTACTTTCGAAACAAATTCGCTCGTGGCACCACCTGCAATAACTGCAACCACAACTTCTCCGGGAACATGGATTACTAATTCGATGATCCAGAGGCCGGCACTTTGGTAGCTCGCCCGGCGTGCAGCTATTTGGCTGCACGCCGGGCGAGCCCGATAAGATCGGATAGTTTCTCACTTGGATGGCGTGTCGCGTATCGAACTCTGCAAGACTCCGGTTGGGTTCCTCGCCAGATTGCTCGGCGTTTCAACCTTGATCATGTCCCCCCTCTTGATAGCCTGCAACTCGGACCCAGTGCCTCAGCATTGGATTCACGGCGCTCAAGTTGCTGCAGAGTATCGTGATGAAGCAAAAGTCTTACGACTAGCACCTGGCTGGTCATGGCCTACCGAACTGAACTACCCCGACAAGGACGAAGACGGAAACAACCAGCTATATGAGGTCAACACCGGCCGAGTTGAGGCGGCATGGTACTGGCATTGCTCTTGGGCGCGAACGTTTCTGTCGGAGACCAATCCAACACAACGGAAGGCCGCACTCATGAATGTGCTCGAAATCCGTGAATCCGCATTCTATAGATGGGGCTCGGACGACGTGGAGCGTCGGCGAAATGACCAAATGCTAAGTGATGTAAAGACGGGAAATACTGAATTTTTCGAGCAAACCATCAAGTTGAATTGCCCGGTGTCCTCTAAATGAACCGCCTGGAATTATCAACTTTGCCCAGTCGCACCTTGCCTGCTCAATGGCTCTTGTCCCCAGCCGCGGGAATCAGCTTCGGGGTTGCAGCATACGGCAGCGACCTTCTATCTGACCCAGCGAATAGGTTTATCACCCCGGTAGTTAGCTCAGGGTTCGGTTGGGGGGTGGCAGCCTTTGCGGTCGCGTACGTTGCTCCAACGGCTAGGTCCGCCGTCGTCGGGGCAATTAGCGCCCTAGCTTTCGCGGCTTCAACATACTACGGACTTGTTGTTCTATTCAGCGATCGGTGGCGTCATCAGGATAGCGCTTCGGACCTAGGGTGGGAACAGGCGGAAAGTCTATTTCCGGTGGCTCGCGCTGCAGGGTTCTGGTTGGTTGGTGCGTTGTTGGGAGGCATGGCGCTGGGAGTTCTAGCGCACATCACCCGAACAGGCTCGACCCGTACTGCTGGTGTCGCATGCGGACTGGCGTTCGGAATGCTTGCCGGGGAGGCATCGTACACTATTTTTCATGCGTTCTTTATCTGGGTTGGCCCCATGAGCTCATTTACTTGGGATCGCCTTCAATCCGCCTCGATGCAGTTGGCATTCGCTCTATTCTTCGCAATCGCCGTACTACGACTCCGCCGAGCCGCCCTCCTGCCGACCTTCCTGCCAGTTGCCACAGCATCCACGCTTGCAGGTATTGCGATCTGGCACGTCATCCAGACTGTACGGACCAGCCTATAATTAAGTGCTTCGATATTTTGTATGCTGACAAACCGGCTGGCCGTTGCCAGGTGCCGCGTTGGCTACCATTCTCTGTACTTGACTGCGAGCCCACGCACGGAGCAAGCCCGACCCCCAAGATGCTTGCCGCAACGGGTCGCTTCCTTCCTCAGTTCACCACCGCATTATTGCAGACCATCGCTCAATATCAGGTTCGTAAATCTCTATCCAGGCTGCCCTCCCGAGCCCGTTTCGGATGGCGAAAACCCAAGGTGCCACCCGATGAAGGCTCGGATGATAGAGGTACAACAGCTCTCGACGAGGCAGCCCAGTCTCGACCAACTTGAAAATTGAGCCATGCCTCCCACGCGTCCATGAGGATGGTTCCAAGTTCTGCCCTCTTCGGAGCCCAGTCGAGTATGGCGTGGGCGCGGCTGATGTCCGCGATCAGCTTTGGTGGCTCCGGCTTGGGCGGCTGGCGCAGGATCTTAACAGGACGGCCGGTAATCTGCTCGGCGGTCGCTACTACGGTAGCCATGCTCGTTCCCACTCCGGAGCCGAGGTTGATGGTTTGACAAGTCCCGGGGGTGCAGGCGGCCAAGGCGAGTTGGACGGCGGTGGCCAGGTCACCGACGTGTACGAAATCCCGCACCGCTGATCCGTCGCCGTTGAGAGTGATGTGGTCGAGTTGGCCAGTGATCGCGCGGAAGACGTTAGGAATGATCCGGGCGTGGTCGGTGTCGGTGACGCCGTCGACGGCTCCGGCGATGTTGAAGGGCCGTACGGTGATCGCGCCGATTGCCCCGGTTGCCGCGTAAGCCGCAACCATCTGCTCGGCGGCGACTTTCGACGCCGCGTAGGGACTTTCGGGGTGTGGGTCGAGGTCTTCGGAGAGTGCCCCGTGGTGCTGTGATCCGTAGACGATGTTGGTGGAGGCGAAGACCAACGCGGCCGGCCCGGTGGTCGTTCGTGCGGCGTCCAGGGCCATGAGTAGGTTCAGGGTGCCGGTTGCGTTGACGTCGAAGTAGCCGAGTGGGTCGGCGAACGAGTCCCGGCCGCTGGTGAGTGCGGCGAGGTGCACGACTCCGCCATACCTACCTTGCTGGACGATGTCGGCGACGCGGTCACGGTCGCGGATGTCTCCCGTCACCAGCTCGGCACCAGGGGGCGGGGTGCGGTCACTGCGGCCCCGGGTCATGACGGTGACCCGGTGGCCGGTGGCGAGTAGTTCGCGGGTGACGGCGTGGCCGAGGAATCCCAGGCCACCGGTTACTAGTACGTGCACGTCAGCCTCTCCCCAGGATGGTGCGGCGGTGTTCCCACGCGAGTTGGATGCAGCCGGCCGCCGCCGGGGCCAGCCGCCCGCTGGCGGTCAGTTCGTCGATGGTGTGGCGGGTGAACGGCAGCGCCGAGGTGGGCCGTATCCGCCCGGTCTTGACTACGGTCCCCTCGGCGTTGGCGCTGACCATGTTGGCGAACAGGCGGTCATAGGTGGGGCCGTCGAACACGGCCACGGTCAGGATCTCGCTCCACAGGGTGAGCGCGTCGAGTGCGATACCGAGGCAGAAGACCCGTACCCCACCGACGGTCAGGGCGCGGTCGTAGGACGCCAACGGCTCGGCGGTGTAGTCGGCTGGCTCGCCGTCGCCGCCGTGCTCCGCGCTGCCGAGGAATTCCTCGCTGTACTCGCGCATCATGTTGCGCCACAGGTCGAAGTCGGCCGCTTGGGCGGCCGGTAGAACGCTCGACGGTTGGAAGACTCCCGCCGGCATAATGTGCAGCATTCCTCCGGCTACGGCCACGTTGCCGGCCGCTCGGTTGTGCAGCACGAAGGAGACTCCATCGTCGTCCACTCGCAGTGTGAGCGTGTCGGTTGACGGTGCCGTGGCCCGGCGGCTGGGCGTGAACGGATCGCCGACGAGTCGCCGGAAGCCGAGGTTGCGCCAGGACGCCGGCAGGATGCCGCTCCCATCGCCGGCAACGTGGTACATCGCCATCTCGTGCGCGAGCGCTTCCGAGACGTCGACACCACCGAAGTACGTGCCGGTGGTGAAGGTGAGCGCCCGATGGGGCCGGCTCCAGTCGACCCCAGCGAGGTGCCACGCGAGTCGGTTTTCCAGCAGCCGGGGCTGCTCGACGTCGCGCAGCGCGAGGGACCGGGTTCGTCATGCCCAGCCCGAACTGCTCCCCGGGTGATCCCGCCTACTACGCCCCGATCAAGGCGTCCATGGACTGCTCCCCGCGCATGCTCTTCAAGGTTGGAGCTCACCGAGGTATGTCGAGATGACGCAACACCTCTTGCGCCAGCGCATAATTTCCGGCGGCGATGAACTGCTGCCTTCGATCCATTGCCTTGGCGATGTCTGGGAGGGATTGCAGGTGGTAGTCGAGGGAAACCGGCTGGCCATCCAGGTCGATGACAGCTCCGCCGGCTGCATGGAGAATGTAGTGGCCCGGTGCCAGGTCCCAAATAGCGAAACCCTTGGCGAACTCCAGAACACCTTCGGTGAACCCTGCGGCCACATGACATAGACTCACTGAGCCAAAGTCGACCCCGATTCTTCCGCGACTCTTGCCGTGCTCGTCTGGCTCATCAAGGCCGCTCATCAGCCGCTCTTGGGAAGCCAAGGGAACCAGTCGCTCACCCGGCTTCATGAGAAAGTTCGTGAGAAGCGACTCCGATAGGCGTTTGTGCGGCCGTTGACTGAGCGTACGAGACTGGCCATCGGCGGTGAATGCGTAAGCCCAGTCCTTCCCGTCGTCGTGCCGTGCCGCTACATAGAGCCGAACATGGTGGTAGATGTCGCCCACCACCGAAACGATTGGGCGGGCGAGTGCACGCGAATAGATCATGACGTGCGTATACCCGAGCAGTCCGCGTACTGCTAGTTCACTGGTATCGAGTGGATCAACGAGCACGCAGAGATCCGGATCTTCGTCCGTACCGACAATCTGCGGTTCACCCTCCTCTGAGGCATACACGAAGGAGTCGAGGTGACGACTCATCAATTCGCGGTAGCGCTCATGCATCCACAGGTCGTGAACCGACAAGAAGTTATCGGAATGTCGAAGGTTCTCACTTTCACCCACCCTGCCCGTAAAGGCAGCTTCCATGAGCTTGGGGCGGACTTCCAGCATGAGGGTGTCAACTATTTCCGCCGTCTTACTAGCAAGCTCGGGCAAACGATTTACGCCAATCATTGGACCTCCGAGTGCTACCGTAGTTCGAGGGGTGGTTCGATACCGGGCGGACCCATTGTCGCAGCTATAAATACTGCCGAGAAGTCTGCGGCACGCATAATTTGGGCTCCGGTCAGATCATCGAAGCCGTCAACCTCCAAGTCCATTTCCTTGGTCATTGCTCCGAAAACGGCGAAGTATAGGAGGGCTTGAGGGTATCTACGCCGGATTTCGCCAGCAAGGAACCCGACGACGTCCGCCTGCTTGACCTCGAAGTCGCAGATGAGGATCGAGGGGGCCTCGCCGACCTGCGGGAAGAAGGATGTCGGCGCAAGAGTGACACTGTCCCTTACCTTGTTGCAGCGGAGGTACCCGATAGCACACCGGGAGAACTGGGCGGACGCCAAGAAGGTGGCCATAGTAAGACCAGCCTCATTTACGCCGAAGCAGATATCGATGTCAAGACGCCAGCCCATATTTTTGATCTGACGAATCAAGCGCTCGATTCCAAAGCCAAAGGTTTCCCAGTTGAGATGGAGCAGATTTCCTGGCCGAGGGTTAGGCAGCGAGAAAGCGCATATCTCGGGATTTGCGTAACCAATCGTCGGCACCGTCAGATTAAAGTCCGGCCCTATTTCGAGTTGATCGGCTTCTTGTTGATCCGGTATCCCGATTGAGCTGAGGAAAGATCGGTTCGAGCGAGGACCCGACTTACCTGACCATCTCCTGAGCGAGAGTTGATCTTCCGCGGGTAGTCGCTCATATGCCTCCGCGACTAAATCGCCTGGTGAAACATCTTCGACTGTGACTCCGAGCGGCCCTCGCCCGTAGGCTTCAGCAAGGATGAGCAGGCTGGAGAATGGTGGCGGCGAACCTGCTCCTCGACTACGCGCCCAGGTTTCCCATGCGTTGATGGTGGTTCCCCCGAGGCTGGTCTGATGCTCGGTCACTTCGTTGTATCGCATGGCCGCCTGGTCCTGCGAGAGTCCCGCTGCATAGCGGAACGCCTGAATGCTGGGGACGTCCGGATTCCGGCTGATCAACTCGGCTGCCACGGCCTTGACTGATGCCAACTGCTGCCACAGCTGCTTGCCCTGCCGAGTCAACTCCCGGCCACGCGCCTGCGGACTCATGCTCTGGCCAGCGGATGTTGAGATGCCCATGATGCCCCCTCGGCGGGTCGGGCGCTAGACGCTGTGATGGACGGCGATCGGAACACCATACCCATTCGAATGGGCATCGGTGACACCGCGACACGTTTTGCCTGTTCAAGCCTGCCCACCGGCCCGGCCGTCTACGGCCGTGATGGCAGGTGCGTCCTCTTGGCCCATCCGGGCAGTCTTCTCTTGGAAGCGACGCCTGCGGTATCTGCTCGGGCGCTCAAGGTCGACGTACGTGTCTGGCGCGCTGGGTCAATAGCGGTCGCCGGCTCCCGTGGATGTGCCCCCGAGTCGACTGAAGGCGAAGGCGCTTCGCAAAGACGATTGGAGTGAACTGCTGTGCCTGTTGTCAGGCGGCTTGCGTTGCTGTTGGTGGTGCCGCTGGTGGCGACCGTCCTGTTTGCGGCGTGGGGGGTGGCGTCGACGGGGCAGCGGGCGCGTGCCGCTGATCGGCTTCAGGCGCTGGTGGCGGTGTCGGCCGTGTCGGGTGAGGTGGTCGATGAGCTGAGCCGGGAGCGTCTGGTGGCGGCGCAGTTCCTGGCGGGTTCGTCCGCGAGCGTCGATCCGTTGTTGGCGCAGGTGGCCCGTACGGATCGGGTGGTCGCCGACTACCGGCTGCGGCGTGGCCGGTTCGGTGCCGGGGATGTCGAGGCGGGGCGGTTGTTCGCGGCCTTCGATGGGCAGCTCGGGCAGTTGTCGGCGTTGCGGGATCAGGTGCGGGGCCGGTCGGTGTCGTTGACGACGATGCTGGTGCGCTACCGGGTGGCGGTCTCGCAGGGGTTGGCCGTACGGGAGGCCGTGGGGCAGGTCGGTGGCGCGGACGCGCAGATCGCCGAGCAGTTGCGGGTGGCGGCGGCGTTGTCGCGGGCGTCGGAGTACGCGGGTGTCCAGCAGACGGCGGTCCTGGCCGGCGATGGCGTGGTGGTGACCCAGGCGGCGCAGCGGGAGCTTGCCGCCGCCCGTGCCGGTTACGAGGAATCGTTGCTGACGGTGGCCGACGGGTCGTCGGGGCGGTGGCGGTCGTGGTTGGACCAGGCGTTGACCGGGCCGGGCGTACTCACGGCACAGCGTCTTGACGACGTGGTTTCCCGGGCGCGGGTGGGGTCGCGGTTGCGGGTCGACGCTGCCGACTGGGTGCGGGCCACTGGGGAGCGGCGGGATCGGTTGCATGGTGTGCAGACCCGGGTGGATGCCGACATCGTCGCCGAGGTGGGCCGGCGGCGGGCCGCGCAGTGGGCGACGACGGCGGTGCTGACCGGTGCGGCGCTGGCGTTGGTGGTCGTGGCGGGGGTGTTGACGGTGTGGCAGGGGCGGGCGTTGGCGCGGCGGTTGCGGCGGGTCCGCGACGCGGTGACCCGGGTGGCGTCGCGTGACCTGCCCGACCTGGTGCGGCGGGTCTCCGCCACCGATCCGGGTGATCCGTCGGCGATGCCGGCGGCTCCACCCGCACTCGCCCCGACCGGCCGTGGCCGGGACGAGATCGACGAGGTGACCGCCGCGTTCGACGCGCTCGCCCTGACCGTGTACGAGACGGCCGCTGATCTGGCGCGGCAGCGGTTGGTCGCTGCGGGTGCGGTGGAGGCGGTGGGTCGGCGGTGTCAGGGGATGGCGCATCTGCTGATGCGGGAGTTGGACCGGGCGGAACGCGACGAGGCCGATGAGAAGACGTTGGCGACGTTGTTCGCGGTGGACAATCTGGCCGCGCAGTTGCTGCACGCGACGCAGAGTCTGCTGGTGTTGTCGGGTCGTGCCCTCGGCTCGGTGCGTGCGGAGCCGGTGGCGTTGGTGACGGTGGCGCAGGCGGCGTTGAGCCGGATTCGGGAGTACCGGCGGGTGGTGGTGGGGTCGGTCGACGGGCGGGTGTCGGTGCCGCCGGCGTTGATCGATGACCTGGTGCACCTGCTGGCGTCGCTGTTGGACAACGCCACCCGCTACAGCCCCGGCGAGACGGTCATCAGTGGGCATCTGCTCGGTGACCAGGTGGTCGTGCAGGTCATCGACACCGGTGCGGGCATCACCCCCGACCTGATGGCCCGGTTGAACGCGGAGCTGGCCGCGCCGGCCCCGATGATCGCCGTGGAGCACATTCGCCGGCAGGGTGTGGCGACGGTGGCGATGCTGGCCGCCGTACACGGGCTGCGGGTGCGGCTGGTGGCGGGTCAACCGCAGGGGACGGTCGCGGTGGTGGAGATCCCTGTCAGCGCGGTTTTGATCGCCGCACCACCACCGGTGGTGCCGGCGTTGCCGGCCCGCCGCCCGCGCGGCCACAGCGTGGACGCTCCGACGCAGGCGCTGCCGCTGATCCCGGCACCCCGCCCGCCGCTGGATCGGCAGTCGACCCCGGTCTACGAGGAGACGACCCGGCAGTCGCCCGTGTCGCCGTGGTTCGTCGAGGGGGCCACCGTCCATCTGCCTCCCGCCGGGCCGACCCCCTACGGCGGTGCCGCGACGACCGTGAACGGCCTGCCCAAGCGGCAGCCGATGGGCACCCCCTTCGCCCCGCCGCCGGTGTCCGCCGGGCCGCCGGGTCGCCGCCCCGACGGGTTGGTGGGCACCGCGCGGGCGTACCAGCGGGGCCTGGGCCACCGATCTCCCCAGCCGAAGGAAGGCCAGTGATGAGTGATCTGAGCTATCTGCTGTCGAACAACCTGACCCGGGTGCCCGGCGTCAGCCAAGCCGTGGCGGTGTCCGTCGACGGGTTGTTGCTGGCCCGCACCGAGGGCCTCAACCGGGCCGCCGCCGAACGGCTCGCGGCCGTGGCCGCCGGGCTACGCAGCCTGCTCAACGGGGCGGCCCGAGACTTCGGCGCGGGCGGGGTGCAGGGCACCATCGTCGACCTGGCCAGCGGCTACCTGCTGTTGACCGCGCTTAGCGGCGGAGCGTCGCTGCTGACCCTGGTCACCCGCGAGGCGGACCTGGCGTTCGTGACCGAGGAACTGCACCGGTTCGCCGACCAGGTCGGCGACCAGCTCACCCCCGGCTTCCACACCACCCTGGTCGGGGCGGGACGCCGATGACACCAGCGCCCACCCTCCCCCGCCCTGCCCCTACGGCGGCACCGCCGCAGGGGGTGAAGATCGTGCTGACCGGCCCGTTCGGAGTAGGCAAGACGACGCTGGTCGGCGCGGTGTCCGACATCGCCCCGGTCACCACCGAGGTCCGCATGTCGGCAGCCGCCGCCGAGGACGTCTCCCACACCCCGGCCAAGACCACCACGACGGTGGCGATGGACTTCGGCCGCCTCGACGTCAACGGGGTGACCGTCTACGTCTACGGCACCCCGGGCCAGGAACGGTTCTGGTTCATGTGGGACGCCATCGTCCGGGGTGCGGCCGGGTCGGTGGTGCTGGTCGACACCCGGCGGCTGGCCGAGGCGTTCCGGCACCTCGACTACGTCGAACATGCCCGGCTGCCGTTCGTGGTGGCCGTCAACGACTTCACCGACGCCGACACCTACCCGCTCTCGGCCATCCGCGAGGCGCTGACCCTCGGGCCGGACGTGCCGATCGTCGACATCGACGCCCGGGACCGCGACAGCGTCCGCCGGCTGCTCATCACCCTCATCGAACACGTCCTCACCCGCACCCGGCCCACCCAGCCCCTTGAAGGAGCATCACGATGACCCGTCTCCGTAGCCGGCTGCGACGCGGACTCGCCTCGGCGACCGCCACCGCCGCTCTGCTGACCGCCGCCGCCTGTGCCAGCGCCCCTGCCGACCCGGACGCCGTGCGCATCGGACTGCTGGTGTCGCTGTCCGGCACGTACGCCACCGTCGGGCAGGACATGCAGGCCGGTTTCCGCCTCTACCTCGACTCCCACGGTGGTCGGCTCGGCGGCCGGAAGGTCGACCTGGTGGTGGGAGACGAGGGTGACGGCCCGGCCACCGCCGTCCCGGCCGCGCAGAAACTCCTCGAACGCGATCGGGTGGTCGCCCTGACCGGCCTCGTCGGCGGGGCGACCGTCGACAAGGTGCAGACCCTCACCACCGCCCGGAAGATCCCCCTGCTCGGCGCGAACGCCCGCCCCGCCTTCACCGCCGAAGGCAGCAAGCCCCGGGATCTGACCTACACGTGGCACACCTCCTACAACTCCGACGAGCCGGGCATCGCCATCGCCGAGCACGTCAGATCCCAGGTCGGTGACGGTGCGGTGTATGCGATCGGCCCCGATTACCAGGGGGGCTGGGACGAGCTGCGCGGTTTCACCGACACGTTCACCCGCCTCGGTGGGAAGCTCGCGAACCCCGACGGGAAGGCGCTGTTCACGCCGTTCCCGGCCACGGAGAACTTCCTGCCCTACCTCAACAAGGCCGCCGCAACGAACCCGAAAGCCGTCTACACCTTCTACGCCGGGGCGGCGGCGGTGGCCTTCGTCAAGCAGTACGCCCAGTCCGACCTCAAGGACGTGCCGCTCTACGCCGCCGGGTTCCTCACCGAAGGATCAGTCCTCACCGCCCAGGGCCCGGCCGCCACCGGCATCCGCAACGTCCTCAACTACAGCCCCACCCTGTCCAACGCCGCCAACCAGGCGTTCATCGCCGCCTGGTCCGCCGCCGGGAACTCCAGCCCACCGACCACCTTCGCGATGGCCTCCTACGACGCCGCCGCCGTCCTCGACCGCGCCCTCGCCGCAGTCGCCGGGAACGTGACCGGCCCGAAACTCAACGAGGCGATCGGGAAGGTCGGGCGGGTCACCAGCCCGCGCGGGGACTGGCAGTTCGAACCAACCGAACACCGACCGGTGCAGCGCTGGTACCTGCGCGAGGTCCGCGCCGACGGCCCGGTGCTGTCCAACGTGCTCGTACAGGACCTCACCACTCTGCCCGCCACCTGAGGGGAGTGGTTCGCATGGGCACCTACCTGATCCCCGGCCTCGACGGCATCGCCTACGGGCTGCTCCTGGCCATCGCCGCCGCCGGACTGACCCTCGCCTTCGGCGCAGGCGGCGTACTCAACCTCGCCCACGGCACCCTCATCGCCGCCGGCGGCTACGTCGCCGCCACCACCAGCACGGGCAGCTGGCCGAGTCTGATCTGGGCGATCCTGGCGGCATCGGTAGTCGGCGCCGTCGGCGGTGGTGTGCTCGCCGCTCTGACCGCAGCCCTCGCCGGACGAGGCCACCTCGACCAGGCGCTGCTCACCTTCGGTATCGCCCTCATCGGCGCAGACCTGCTCACCACCGTCTTCGGCGCGGACATCCGACGCCCCCGGCTACCCGCCGCCCTGGACACCACCCTGACCATCGCCGGCCACCCCTACCCTGCCGACCGGCTCGCGGCCCTCACCGCCGCCGTGGCTATCGCCGCCATCGGGTACGGAGTGCTGCACCGCACCCGCGCCGGGCGGCTCATCCGCGCCACCGTCGACGACCGCCACATGGTGGCCGGTATCGGTGTCGACCCCCGCGTCGTCAATGTCGTGGTCCTGGTCGCATCCGGGGCGCTCGCCGGCCTCGCCGGGGCGCTGTGCACGCCGATCCTCGGGGTCGGACCCGGGACCGCGCCGACAACGCTGCTGCTGTCGTTGGTCATCGTCGTCTGCGGTGGCCTCGGATCGGTGCCCGGCGCGGTGGTCGCCGCGATCGGCGTCGGCCTGGTCCAGACCATCGGCGTGATCACCATCCCCGCCCTCGCCCCGTACCTGCTGCTCGGCGCGATGGCCCTGCTCCTGCTCACCCGCCGCCGGACCCTGCCCGGGATGCCCGGATGACCGCCCGCCTCCCGCTCCCCCACAGCTGGGACGACCTACGGCGATGGGTGCCCTGGCTGCTCCCCCTCACCGTGCTGGCGGCGGCGTCGGACGGCTACTGGCCTGCCACCGTCGCCCGGATGCTGCCCCTGGCACTGCTCGCGGTCAGCGTCGCCACCGTCACCGGCGCGGCCGGGCTGCCCACCCTCGGGCAGGTCGCCCCCTACGCCGCCGGCGCCTACACCACCGCCCGCCTCGCCCTGGCCGGCCACACCCTCGCCCCCGTGCACCTCACCGCCGCCGCACTGGCCGGCGCGGCCACCGCCGGACTACTCGGCATGCTGCTGGTCCGGCACCGGGGCACCGTGGTGTTGATGCTCAGCCTCGCCGTGGCGGAACTGACCACAATCACCGCCACCCAGTGGCGCACACTCAGCGGCGGCACCGACGGCCTCGCCGGCATCCCCGCCCCACACCTGCTACCCAGCACACCAGCATTGACCGCCGACCGACCCGTGCTGCTCTACGCCACCGCCGTCACCGTCGCCACTACCGCCGCCACGATGCTGCTACTGCACCGACACCACCTGCTCCTCACCGCCGTACGCGGCAACGAAACCCGCGCCGCCGCCAGCGGCCACCCCGTCACCACCTACCTGTGGCTCGTGCACACCGGCGCGGGAGCCATCGCCGGAACCGCCGGGGCACTGCTCATCCACACCCACCAGTGGATCACCCCCGCCGACATCGGCTTCGACACCGCCGCCCTGGCCCTGCTCGCCGCCGTCATCGGCGGCACACACTCCCCACCCGGAGCCGCCATCGCCGCAGTGCTCGTCCTCGGCGTGCGAGACGTGGCCGCCGCCGACTGGCCCGGCCACGCCCCGCTCCTCCTCGGCGCCCTGTTCGTCGCCGCGGTCTACCTGCTCCCCGGTGGCCTGACCGCCGTCCCCGCCCGTCTTCACAAGGGGGTGCGGCGGGTCCAGGAGGCCGAGAGACCCGCACCGCTGCCATCTGCTTCCCGGAGGTCCCCGTGACCACTCAACACGTCGACGCCGTCGACCACCTTCCCTCCCTGCGGGACCCCGCCGACATCGACCGCGCCCACGGTGCAGGCCTGGTCGCCACCGGCCTGCGCCACGCCCACCAACAGCTGACCGTCCTCGACCTCGACTCCTTCGCCATCGCACCAGGCGACCGGCACGCGGTCATCGGCCCCAACGGCGCCGGCAAATCCACCCTGCTCAACCTCCTCGCCGGCAGCACCCGGGCACAGACCGGCACCATCACCTACCAGGGGCACACCATCACCCGCCGAGGCAGCGCCTGGCGAGCCCGCGCCGGCATCGGCCGCACCTTCCAACACCCCACCGTCTACCCCGACCTGACCGCCCACGACTGCGTACGCATGGGCGGCTGGCACCACCGCCACCACCCGGAACGGACTCCTCTGGAACTCCTCGAACTGGTCGGCCTCGCCAGCCGGGCCGACGATCCGGCCACCACCCTGTCGCACGGGCACCGCCGGATGCTCGACCTCGCGGTCACCCTGGCCGGACAACCCCGGGTGCTTCTGCTCGACGAGCCCGCCGCCGGACTCACCGACACCGACCTCACCCGACTCCTCGACATCCTCGGCACCCTGCCCGGATGGATGGCGGTGATCCTCGTCGAACACCACATGGACCTCGTCGCCGCCCTCGCCAACTGGATCACCGTGCTGCACCACGGCCGCCGACACCTCGACGGACCCGCCCACCACATCCGCGCCGACCCCACCCTGCGCGCCCTCCACCTCGACAGCGCGCAGGCCGGCCATGCTGCACGTCCGTGACCTGACCGCCGGCCACCACCCGGACACCCCGGTCGTCCGATCGGTGTCGTTCCACCTGCCCACCCCCGGCGTCTACACGATCGTCGGCCCCAACGGCGCAGGGAAAACCACCCTGCTGCACACCCTCGCCGGCCACCTCCGCCCGACCAGCGGCCGGGTCGTCCTCCACGGGCGGGACATCACCGGCATCCGCCCCCACCACATGGCCCGCGCCGGCATCGCGCTCGCCCCACAGGGCCGACGGCTATGGCCGTCACTGACCGTCCTCGACCACCTCACCATCACCCGCCCGGTCAACAGTGCCGGCTTCGGGGTGGAGGAGCTGCTCGACCTGTTCCCACCACTGGCAGCCCGACGGCGGCACCACGGCCACCAACTCTCCGGTGGCGAACAACAGATGCTCACCATCGCCCGCGCCCTCCGCACCAACCCACGGCTGCTGCTGGCCGACGAACCCACCGAAGGACTCTCCCCCCACACCGCCGGCCAGGTCACCGCCGTACTCCGGGACCTACCCGACCGGGGCGTCACCGTGCTCGTCGCACTCCCACAAGCCCACCCCGCGACCGCCGTCACCGACCGCGTCCACACGCTGAACGCCGGACAGCTCGGTGACCCGCCGGCAGGTCGACCTGCTGGTGGACGACCACCCTCACCCTCACCCCCGCCCACCCGAAGTAGCCACCCGCACCCGCACCGACCGCCGCTGGTGGGAGGCACCCACCACCACGACTGAGCCACCGGCCAGCCCAGCCGCGCAGACACCACGCCCCCGCAACCGGTGGACCGCCCCCACCCCACAACCCTGCCCACTTGTGAAAGCGAGCCCACGATGACCACCACCGGCCAGCACTACCAGTTCCGCAACAGCCCCCACCAGCTCCACCCCCTCCAGGACGTCCTCGACCCCCACACCATCCGAGAACTCGCCCGGGTCGGGGTGAAAGCCGGTATGCGGGCCCTCGACATCGGCGCCGGCGCCGGCTCCATCACCCGCCACCTCGCCGGCCTCGTCGGACCCGACGGCAACGTCACCGCCGTCGACCTCGACACCCAACTCCTCAACCCCACCAGCAGCATCGACGTCTACCAGCGCGACCTACGCACCCAGCCCATCCCCACCACCCCCGACGGCTATCACGTCATCCACGCCCGCTGCCTACTCGAACACCTGCCGAACCGGATGGACCTGCTCCGACAGGCGATCGACCTGCTGCGCCCCGGCGGATGGCTCGTCCTCGGAGAGATCATCTACTCCCGCATCATCGTCCACCGTGCCCCCACCGAACCCGACGCAAGCCTCATCACCCGCGTCATACACGGCGTCCTCGACACCCTCGCCGACCACGGCGTCGACCTGCACTGGGGCGAAACCACCCCCGCGCTACTGCTCGCCGCCGGCATGAACCACGTCCACGCCCGCAGCCACACCGAAACCTGGACCGGCGGCGGACCGGGCTGCGCCCTCTACGCCAACAACACCCACCAACTCCACGACCACCTCACCGACACCGGCCTCACCGTCGAAGACCTCGCCCGGTTCACCGAACTGATGGCCGACCCCTACGTCGTCGTCTCCAGCTACCAGTTCACCACCGTGCACGCCCAGAAACCCGAACCCACCCCACCATCCTGAGCCTCCCCACCTGATCGACCCAGTGGCTGCTGCCTGCCACCACGACACCAAACGAAGGTCAGGCCTCCCCCTGACGCTGCTCCACGACCACCTCATCCCTCCTTCCCGCCCACACGTGCCACGACCCTTGGACAACCCATGCCCCTCATCCCCACCGCTACTGCGGTCCGGTTCCTCACCCGCGACACCAACTGCCCCAGCTCACCGCCGGCGACGATGATCCGAACCCGCACCGGCGCGACGCTGCTCGCCACGTCGCTTCTCCTCGCAGCCTGCGCCGGACCGTCCGCCGACGAGAACCCCGGCCCACCGCCGCCGACGGCGTCTGCGAGTAGCGCGCCGCCGGTGCCAGCCGGACCGGTCCTGACCCGCCTGGCCGCCACCCTCACCGACGCACCCGCCGACACCACCCGTGGCGGTTACCAGTACGTCGAGCGCCGCACCTGGCACCGGGAGCTCATCGGTCCGCCCGGCCCCACCGGGTGGCCCGAACGGATTCGCGTCGACCACCTGTGGCGCACCGACGATGCCGCCAAGGGCCGGCTGGTCAGCGTGCACCTCGAAACCCACGGCTGCACCCCCGACGACGACGAAAGCGGCAGCTGGGCTGGCCGGACCGGGAACCGGTTCGACCAACCCCCACCGAGACAACCCGACGCCCTGCGCAGCCACCTGCTCATCGCGGGCGGCCCTGGGGAAAACCGTCCGCAGGACATCGTCGGCGGCGTCGCGATGCTCTACGAACGCCACGCGCTCACCCGTCCGGTCCGGGCCGCGGTCCTGCAGCTCCTCGCGCAGCAGCCCGGCCTCCTGGCGCAAGCCGGCGTCACCGACCGCATCCAGCGGCCCGGCACGGACCTCATCCTCCCCTACACCGACCGCTCCGGTGTGCCGCGACGCGACATCCTCACCATCGACGCACACAGCGGCGTCCTGCTCGCCGCCCGCAGCGTCATCACCGGCCCCATCCCGCCCCAGGATCCGCGCCTGGGACCCGACTACCCGACGCTGATCGTCGCCGAGGCAGCCACCTACCGGCTCTACGTCGACAGCCGCCGCACCCCGAACACCCACACACCAGCAGCCGGCTGCCAACAGCCCACCCGCACGGCCGACGCAGAGCAACACCTCGCCGCCATGAGCGATAACAGGCGCCACACCGATCCTCAGCCACCGGCGACTCCTCGCATCCCCGACGGGCCACCGCACACCTCGGACCGTCACCCCGTCACCGCCGAGATCGACATCTGAGACGCCGCAGCCCCTCCGACCGCCCCGACGATTGCTCTGGCCAGCCAACACCTCATCGCCCCCCGGATCCCCAGCCTGTCGAGGACCAACCTCCTGTGGCCAAGCCCCGCAAGTACACCTCCGACATCATCGCCGACGCAGTACGCCAGGTCGAAGCCGCCCGCGCGACGGGACGACGCGGCCCGATCAGCACCGTCGCCCGGGAACTCCACCTCGACCGTCGACTACTCCAAAACTGGGTCACCAAAGCCCGCGCCCGAGCAGCCATCGCAGTACCGTCCGCCACGCCGCGTGCCGATGATGACCTGGTCGTGCTGCCCGACGGCCTGCTCCACTGCCTGTTCTGCCAGCAGCCCATGACCGCAACCTTCACCGCCGTCGGGCTCGTCTACGACTGCCCGCCACCCTGCCGCCGTCCCCCACTGAACGCGGTGGCCGTCGCCGAGGCCGTCGGACAAGTGGTGCTCCGTCACGCCGCGCACCTCGTGCCCACCCCCACCCACCCCAAGCGCGCGGTTATCGCCGCTGTACACGCCCACCGACTCATCGCCCGGATCACCGCCGGCAGGCACCCCGCCGACCTGCGTGTCACCTGGCCTGCCACCGCCCGCCCCCGCCATGCCCTGACCGAGCAGCTTCGCCTCGCCCACCAACTCGCCACCACCGACCCGGCGCGCGCTCACCGCCTCCTGCAGACCATCCTCGCCGGCGTCGATCCGGCCGCCACGCCCATCAGCACCTTCCACGCCGAAGCCGCCCATCTGCTCGCCACACTCCTGCACGGCATCGCGGCGATCCGTTGGGCGGACTACGCCCACCGCAGCCTCACCCACCTCCACGGCCCCACCGCCCCGCCCACGCTGACCGCCGCGCACACCCTCGCCACCGCCCACCGCCAGGCCGGCCACCACCAGCGGGCGTACCGCCTCTTCCGGCAACTCGCCGAGCAGCTGGCCGACACCGTCGGAGCCGACGCCCACCGGACTCTCGCCGTGCGGGCCACCAGCGCCCTCGTCCTGCACGACCTCGGCCACCACGACGCGGCCCGGACGCTGCTCGCTGACGTCATCAATCGTCACCGCCACGCCCACCCCGGGCACCCCGCCACCACCCGCATGACCGACCACCTCGACCGTCTGCGGCACCAGCAGACTGTTTCCTCCCCGACCTTGGTCAGGTCTGCCACTGAATGTCGGGCATGACAAGCCCGGAGAGGGTTGGGGGCCGGGTGCCATCGGAGGGGCGATGAGGTCGTTGCCGCCTCCTCACCGCTGATCTCCACTTCGACAAGCTCAACACACCGTCGAGCCCATGACTCTGCACCGCCACCCCTGAGGACCGTGTCGAGATCAACCCAACAGCGACTTCCCGTGAGCGGAGAACGGCCCATCGCTCCTGCGCTGGTGAGATCGCCGAAACTTCGGTCGCGCCCGAAGCCATTTCGGGGTGTACAGCGCGAGTGAGGTGTTGGTTGAAGAACGGCGGCCGGGGTTGCCGCATCGCCGGCTTGCCGACGATGTCCCGGCCGCCTCAACCGTCAACCGTGACCAGCAGGCGGGGGTTGGCGTGGAGATCCACGACATCGACGGCCGCCCCCACACCGACATCGCGGGGGCAGCAGAGCTGACTGGCAGGTCGCAGCAGACCGTGCGACTCAAGACCTCCCCCATCAGCATGCTGCGGCAGGTCCACCGCAAGGACCCCACGGCAACTCAGCAGGCCCGGGGCATCCAACAACTCGCCCTCACCGGCATGGACGACAACGACATCGCCCGCCGCACCGGCTACGACCGCGAAGAGGTACGGGCCGGACGGAAAGTCGCCACCCTGGACAAGAACACCACCGACCGCACCCATGCCCTCGGCCTCGACCTGACCCAGGTGGCAGCCCTCGCCCAGTTCACCGACCGGCCCGACTGGATCGAGCACCTCCTGGAGCAAGCCGAAGAAGGCCCCTTCGCCTTCGCCCGCGCGCTGGAACGCACCCGGCGTGCCCGCGCCGCCCTCGATGCTCAGACCAGCCGCCACACCGCACTCACCGAAGCCGGGATCAGCATCCTCGCCGCGCCCGACCCGCCTACACCGACAGCACGGTCAAGGAGGTCGTCGATCTACGCGATGCCGATGGGCAGCGCATCGACGCCGAAGCGCACCTCACGTGTCCCGGCCACGCCGTCTTCCTGTCGATCCAGCACGACGAGCTGACCGAGACCGCCTACTGCACCAACTGGCACGCCAACGGCCACACCCTGCCCGCCTACCTCGCGCCATCGGCCCGCAGCGGACCCATGATCGAACAGGAGAAGGCAGAACGCCGCCGCGTGATCGAGAACAAGAAGGCCATAGACATCGCCAACACGGCACGTCGCGAGTGGCTGACCACGTTCCTGACGGCCAAGATCCCACCCAAGGGCACCGCGAAGCTGCTCGCCGAAGCCCTCGCCGACTCCGGATACATCCTCTCCACGTGGATCAACGGCGGCCGGAAGATGCTCGACGAACTCCTCTACCCGGGCAAGGCCAAGCGGGCCGGCATGAAGCGGGTTCCCGCCCGAGGCAACGACGGGCGGTACGCGGTGATCTCCCTCGCCGCCATCGCCGCCGCGAACGAGAGCGGCATCAGCAGAAGCTCGTGGCGGGTGGCCGACCCAGGAGTCGCGAACTGGCTGCGGTGGTGCGTCACCAACGGCTTCCAACTCAGCGAGGTCGAACAGCTCATCCTCGACACCGTCGACGGGCGCGCAAAGCAGCATGTTGACGTCACGGCCGCCGTATCGCAGTCCGCGCCGCGTCCGGGCACGCCCAAGACGGACACCGTCGAACGCAGCGCGGCCGTCGACGGCTCGCCTGGGGTCGAAGCGGATGCGCTTGTCGGTTCGGCTCCCGTCGTCTGATCCTGTCGGTCGGGGTCAGCCAGGCTTCGGCCCGGCTGGCCCCCGCCGCACCGACGCCATCAGCGGATCCATATTGACTACCATGCTGTACGTCAGCGGGAACCTCAACCAGCGGAGGCAGGACCGACCGCATGAACGGGCCGTCAGCCAAGGTGAATGAAAACCGAGTAGTTGATCTTTAGCGCCCCAGGTCAAGAAGTCTGCTCCCCGCGCATGCGGGGGTGATCCCCCGGCGCACCTGGGCGGCCAGCCGATCCGGCAGGGTTTTCGCGGTGAGCCGGTCGCGCACCTTCGCTCAGTTCGCCGAGGCGATCGACTTGGCGTTCGCCCGCTGGGACCTCGCCCACCTGCACATGTTCACTCTGGCTAACAAGACCTCCATCATTCCCCCTGAGCTGTGGGACGGCGAGGCCCCGGAGCACAGCGTCGACAGCACCAAGACCCCAAGCTGAGTCGGCTGGGTCACGGCGAGCAGTTCGCGTACGTCTTCGACTCCGGTGACGACTGGGCGCACCTGGCCCGGGTCTACGTCATGCTCACCCGCGCCCGCACGCTCAACGAGGCGTACGTCGTCACCGACGACGAACCGCGCGAAGGAACACCACCCGCCCCACCGACCGCCCGAGTCGCCGTGCTCGCCGACATCATGCGCCGGGTGCTGCCGGACCGCTCCGCCACCGAAACCGAACAACAACTCTGGGCCGACGCCGACGCGCTGCACAGCTGGACCCCGATCTATGACGACCTGCTCGCACGGGCCCACATGCCCGCGTACCTCGCCACCGTCCGGCAGCTCCACGGCCCCGCGCTCGCCGAACGACTCAGCCGCGACCTCGCGCTGCCGGCACTCATCAGCAAGCTCACCACCTACGCCACCGCCGGCCACGAACCTCACGAACTGCTCCGCCGTATCCTGCGTGTGCGCGAGCTGGACACCGCCGACGACATCGCCGCCGTCCTGTGCTGGCGGCTCGACCAGCTCATGCGGCACACCACCGCCGACCCCACCATCGCCGAGCGCGCCGACAGTGGCGTACCTACACCGAACGGCTTCCTGACGGTCTCACCGGTGAGGTCGGTGATGCACTACGCCAGGTAGCCGCAGTCTGCGATCGCCGCGCTGAAGCGCGCCCACCTCACCGCCGAGACCCGGCCCGCCTGGAGTCTCGCCCTCGGCGAGATCCCCGCCGACGACGCCGGCCGATGCCAATGGCTTACCCGGGCGGGCGTCGTCGCCTCCTACCGCGACACCTACCGACTCAGCAGCGACTATTCCATCGGCCCCGAACCACCCAGCAACGACATCACCCGGTGGAACGCCTGGCACCGCGCCCGGCTCGTCCTCGGTGCCGCCACCCTCGCCGGACGACTCACCACCGCACCCGACGCCGAACTCACCCGTCTCGTCAGGGCACTGCACGCCGCTGATCGCGCAGCACCCGCGTACGTCGGGGATGAACTGCGTGTCAGTCACCGGGCGCTCACCGATGCCCAACGCCACCGCTACGACCTCGCGCAGCACCTCGTCACCGTCGAAGAGAACCACCGCGCTGCCGGCAGCCACGTCCAGCGGTTGCAGCCGCGCTGGTGGCATCGTGGCGCGCCACGTGCTCGAAGAGTTGCGGCGCAGCGCAGTCTGAGCGCCTACGCCACCACGGTCGCAACCCAAGTAGGTCACCTGCAAGGGGAGCTCGACACCGCCGATCGTCAGATTCTGGGCCTCAGGCAACGGGTAACCATCGTCGAGGCTGACCACGCTGTATGGAAGCGCTGGTACGACGGGGCTCTCCCCGCGCGGTACGCCGGGCTTGCTGCCGCCGCTGAGCAAGCCCGGCGTGCCGTCAGTCGCAACACTCGCCTCGCCGATGCGGTATCTACCACCACGGCCCGCGTCCAGGCCGTCCACGAAACCCGCCCAACGCCCCGCAGCAAGCCCGTGCCGGAGTATCTCCGTCAGCATGCGCACGACGCGTGGCAGCGCATCACCACCAATCGCGACGTCGAGCCGGACGTTGAGTGACGTGCCGCCCGGCTTTCGGCCGCTCGAAGTTCGCCCTGGTCACCATGCTCGTCCTCACACCGTAGGCAAGTGTCTAAGCAGAGGGGGATTGACCTGGCTGACGATTACGATGACGTTCTCTCGTGACGCGGCCGACCAGAGGATGGGGCGGGCCTCTTCGAACTCCGCAAGCTTTTTGTCCGCGTCCGGGACAATGGCGGTGCGGTCTGGATAGATACTGTCGGCGTTGTCGGCTATCTTCACCAGAGTGGCTTCTGGGTCCTGAGCGATGCGGCGGATCGAGTCCAGGTAGTCACTGCCACGCATCGGAGTCACCCGCTCGACGATACTCACCACCGGCTCAGGGACACCGGCCCTACGCAGTTTATCGGCGGTCCAGTCGGTCATCTCCAGAATGTCGTGCAACCAGCCGGCCATCTCCATGTTGCGGCCGAACGGTCTCATTGCCCTCGCTACTGTCCGAAGGTGCCCTTCGTACGGCCCCCCGTACATCTCCAACTCACCAGCGTGGGCCTTGGTCGCCAATGCCGCAACCCCGTCAAGGGTCAGCTCAGTTATGCCGCCATTCCCGGCGCTAACGTCCCTCTGATCCGCAGGTTGATCCTGTGGCCGCGCGGGTGCGGACAGTGGCTGGTCAGCGTCGGAGTCGTCCATGTCGGTGTAGCCCGCGCTACGGAGCATGGCCCGCAGCCGGTCGTCGATCTCCTCGTCGGTGATGTCGGCGACGACCTCGTCGACCAGGTCGAACGTCTCCCGGAGAAGGCTACTGAGCAAATCGGGCTTGTCTCGCTGCGGATCGGGTTGGTTGGTGGTCATCGGTCCTCCTCCCTCTCTGAGGGTTCGCTGCCGCACCTACCGGCGTCATCGGGATTCTCGGCTGTTGGTATGGGTCCCAGCCCGGCCACTCTCAGGCGTTTTCGCATCTCGGTCAACGCGGTGCGTACAGCGTCGTACGAACGTCCGAGCTGGGCGGCGATCTCGGTCTGGCTAAGGCCTTCCATCAGACAGCACGCAATGTCCCGCTGACTGGGGGTGAGCTCGCTCAATATCTTCTCGACCGCTGCGCGATTGTCCCAGATGCTCGGAGTGTCCTGCGGGCGTTCGAAGTTCATCGCCTGATACTTCTTCTGCCGATCCGCACAGCGTTGCCTCGACAGCCAAGCCTTTTTTACGTTGTTGATCATTACCCTTCGCACGTAGGGCAAAGGTTCACTGATCGCGCCCCAGCGCTTCACGAGCTTGAGAAACGCGTCCTGCACCGCGTCGTGCGCCTCGTCCTTGCTAGCACCGGCATACATCGCAGCCTTCATCAGCGGACGGTAACTCCCTTTGAGAAATGCGACCAGCTCTGGCGGCGCAGTGCCCCTCGGTTGTGATGGGGGATTGTCGGCGTCCACTCGGGCGCCACCTCCGATCCGTCTAGGGTTGCCGGAAGACCCCTGCTGCCGGCTCTACTCATAGATCCCGCAGAGCCGACGGATGTGAGCAAGCCAGCCAAGATTCTTTAAGCCGTCTACCTTCCCGATCGCGACGACGCGACCCTGAACACGAGAAGGTAGGCGGGGGCATGCCTCCCACCAGCAGTGACGTCTGTTCCGACGCTGGCTGACTCGGCGCTCCAGCTACGCTGGCTTACTCAAGCCGAAGTTCAGCAGAGCAAGCAGCAGCAGTGCCGCGCCCCCGAACGCCCCACCACCAGTGAGCACCGCTGTGGAAATGCTAGCGCCTCCGACGTATGCGACCAGAGCAGCACCCGCGCCGACGATCACTGCGGCGAGCAGGATCAAGACGATCCAGACCGAGCGCGGCGGTGGGCACGGTGCCGTCGAAGAGGCTGGCGCAGGAGGCGGGACATTCGTGGTCGGACCCATGATCGTTCTCCGTTCTGCTCGGAAGAGCTTCCGAAGGTAGATCCCACCGGCCGTAAGTTTGTGAGGGCAGACACCGGCCCAGGCAAGGCAACCCATGCAGACAAATCGACCGACCGTCCAACACGCCTACCCCAGGGGCCCCGCATTTCGTTATCGATCGTTCCATCCTGCTGACCTGCCACGACAACGTCGAAGCTGGATAATCAAGATCTCAGTTCTGCGTACTGGTGCGGCTATCACGCGGCCATGACCGGGCCGATCGCCGCCGCGCCAGACCACGCGAACCGGTAGATCGGAGGCGGGTGTGTCATTCATGCGACACCGCCTCTCGGCAACGGCTGCAGCCCTGCGCTTACGCGTGCATGCATCATCTTTCGGATGCGTACCCGAACCAGCGTTCTCATGTTGGCCGCCACCGCCGCAACCCTTGCCATCGCCGGCTGCAGCGGTAGCAGCAGCGACAACGCGCCCGCCAGTGCACCCGCGCCCCAGTCCACCGTGTCAACGAGTCCTCCGGCACCAGCCACCCCGAAGGACGCCAAGGTCGTCCTCGACAAGCTGATCGAGGCAAGCATTGGCCTCACCGGTGGCGCTGTGCAGAACGAGGACACCGACCCTAACGACCTGCTCGGTCGGCCCAACGGCTACATTTCCCGCGCCTCCGCCGATCTGCCGGGCGGCAACCGTGAAGGTGAGAAGTACGGCATCGATAGGGGCCTGGTCATTGAGGTCTTCCCGACGAAGGACGACGCCGACCGGCGGTCGAAGTTCATTCAGGAGTCGTTGAAGTCGATGCCAATCCTCGGCACCGAGTACCACTATCGGGCGGACGAGGGGCGAGTGCTGGTGCGGGTGTCGGGGAAGGTGAAGCCATCTGCCTCAACGAAAATTGAGCAGGCTGTGAATGACCTGTAGCCAACGGACCGGCCGGCCGGATGGGTCTGCTGCACCGATAGGTGGCAGTTTCAGTCACGCGGCCTGGCTGGCCGGTGGGGTCATGATGGTCTCGTACTCGATGGGGGTCAACCGGGACAGGGACCGTTGGCGTCGACGGCGGTGGTAGGTCCGCTCGATTCAGATCACGATCGCGGTCCTCAGTTTCACCCCTGTGGTCAAGGCGTGATGGTCAGAGCCCCCGACGTGAGTGCGTCGCTGATGTCGCGGGCCAGGGCGTTCCCCGCCGCAGCGATCCGACCGAGTCCGGTACGGAACTCGGCAAGCCGCTGGAAGGCCTCCCCGTACGCTCGCTGCTCCTCCAGCGGCACCACGGGGATGGCAAGCCGTCGGATGTCGATGCGCAGCGCCCCGCTGCCGCTGCTGGACGCCCGGCCGGCAACCCTCACATTGTCGGTGCGGGAGAGGACCCCCGCGACGAACCACGGGTCGAACAAATCCCTGTCCACGCGCAGCAGCTGCACACCCGGCGCGAGTTCGGCACCGACCTGCTCCGGGGTAGCCACCTGAGCGACGATCTCGCGACCGATGACCGGGATGAGGATGTCGCTGTCCTCCACCCGCGGGCCGGTGTCCTCGGTCGCGGAGTGGGTAGCCGTACCGGTCGCCGGCCGGCCGGCCAGGACATCGCTGGAAGTGAGAACGGGACGGTCGGTGCCCGTGCCCTTCGCCCGGCTACGGGTCACCGCCCGGTGCACGGCGACGCTGCCCGCCCGGATCAGGTCGGCGACTTCGGCGTGGGACGCGGCGTGGAGGGCTTCGGCTGCTGACTCCCGCACCAGCGGGAGGCTGCGGCGGACGTCGTCGATGAGCCGACCGAAGTCGTCGATCGTGGCGAGGATGCGGACCGGGTCGAGGGAGTCCTCGGCGGCGTGCGGCAGGTAGCGCTGCGGCGTCAGGTCCACCTGGTCGTTGAGCACGTCGATGGCGTCCACGACACGGTGCACCCCGGGCGCTTCGGTGAGGTCGCCGGCCAGATGGCTTCGCCACACCCCGCCGATGGTCTCGGCGAGGGTGTGGTCCTTCGTCATGGCGGTGGCATCGACGACCAACAGCCCCGGGGTGGCGGGTGCCTGTCGCGGGTCGGGCTGGTGCAGCACCCAGACGTGCAGGCCGATGCCGGTCGGTGGCATGAGGCCGACAGGCAGGGCGATGACCGCGCGCAGGGCGCCCCGGCGGACGAGTTCGGCACGGATACGCCGCCCGGCCGGACGCAGGGCGGTGGCCGGGGGCATCAGGACGACGGCGGTGCCCCCGAGAGAGAGATGGGCAAGGGCGTGCTGCACCCAGGCGAGTTCGGGTTCGGTACGCGGGGGTAGGCCGAAGGTCCAGCGCGGGTCGTAGGTGAGGCGGTCGTGGCCCCAGTCGTGGATACCGAACGGGAAGTTCGCCACGACGACGTCGGCCCGCAGGTCGGGCAGAGCGTCGGCGAGGAGGCTGTCGCCCACGTGCACGACCGGCGGAGCCGCCTCCTGCCCGGCACGTCGGGCCCGCAGGTGCACGAACCACAGACGCAGCAGGGTGATCAATGCGTACTTGGGGTTGATCTCTTGGGCGTAGCAGTGCGTCACGGTGCCCCGCTGCAGTGCCTGGTCGGCGGCCATGCGCAGGATCGAGCCGGTGCCGCTGGTGAAGTCGAACGTGCACGCGCCGGAGCCGGCGAGCGCCAGCATCACCTCAGCGACGGTGTCTGGGGTGCCGGCGAGGCCGGACATCGAGTGCGCCGACGTGACGTACTGGTGGTGCAGGTATTCGAAGGCGGTCTCCGCGTTCTGCTCGCGACCGAGTTCGTCGACGGTACGCAGCACTGCGGTCAGCTGCGGGGTCCACTGCTTCGGCAGCACGCGGCCGACCATGTCGGCCAGCCGGGCGTCGAGGGCACCCAGGCGGGTCACGAGCTGCTTCGGGGTCAACAGGTCCTCGCTGGCGGCGGGAGCCTGATCCACATTAGCGAGCAGGTAGGCGCCGGCGATGCCGAGCGCTTCGGTCATCTGCGCCGCTGGCTGGTAGCTCTCGATGTGTCGCCAGGCCCACTGCTCGGTGGCCGCCTGGTGCAGCTTGCCGTGGCGACGCAGCCACTGCTCGGTTTCGTGCGCGTCGAAGAACGGGCTGCTCGGGGTGCCACCCACCGGCATGGGGAAGTCGGTGTATCGCCGACGCCAGTTGCTCACCGCGGCTCTGCCGACGTTGGCCAGTCGCGCGATGCCGCTGGCAGTCAGGGTCGCCGCTCCGTGTGCCGTGCTCCGCTCCGCTGTCACACGTGAACACTAGCATGAGATCTCATGTTGTGTACTCGGTTCACAGGCGCTACTGTTTCGGCGTCTCCGTTCCATCGACCTCCGAGGAGGACTCCATGCCGCGCCGTGGACACAGCACCACCATCGGCAAGTTCGCCAAGATCCACCGGGACCGTCGGGTCTCCGAGATCCGCATGTTCGGGGAACTGCTCCGGGCGGAGCAGCGGTCGACGGCCATTCAGGACCTGAACATGCTCGACGTACGTCAGGCCGAGATCACCCGCTGACTGATCCGCCCCATCCACCACAACCAAAGGAGGACCATGAACACCCTTGCTCGCAGCCACGCCCACGACGTTCCCGCCGGTCGGATACCTGCACGACGGCGCGTTGCGGTACCGGCCCAGCGTCCGCGCCGTCCCGGCGGATGTGTACGCCGCAGTACGCCTTGACCCCGCCCTGGGTGCCGCCATCGCGGCGGCGTACGTGGCAGCGCCGAGCCGGGACGAGCGGGCCTACCCCTCGTACGCCAGGTTCTGCCAGGAGACCGTGCGGCAGTACCACTTCCTGATCGGCCGCGTCGAGTTCGGCGGCCTGGGCGTGGCGGTACGCATCGTCGACGAGGACCCGTACCAGAGCGTCGAGTCCATGGTCGACGACATGCGGGAGCGCCGGCTGAAGGTGTGGGCCAGCGCCGCCAGCGGCAACGCGCACCCCTATCTCAGCGACGGTGAGAACGACATGTTCCGCGCGGTGCACGACGCGTTCGGACATGCCGCCAGTGGCCGTGGTTTCGACCGCCACGGCGAGGAGGCCGCCTGGTGGAAACACAGCCTGATGTACTCACCACTCGCCCGGCGCGCGCTGACCACGGAGACCCGTGGGCAGAACTGCGCGTTGATCTTCCACTACGGCAGCGGCCGGTTCCCGGAGCAGAAGGCGGCACTGCTGCCCCGGGAGTTCAGCGACCCGCGCTCGGTACGGATCGAGGGCGGGGAGAGGACGCCGACTTTTCCTCCAGGGCTTCGATCTCCTGACGTAGCTGCTGCACGCTCGGGTGTCCGGCACCGACCAACCGGGTCTGGTCATGCAGTAGGTCGTTGAGCTGACGTAGTGCCCGCCCGTGCTCACCGAGTAAGTCATGAGCACGGGCGGTGTTCAGGCGGAAGCCGAACACCGCGGGGTGGTTGTCGCCATGGCGTTGCACATGGTGCTCGACGAGGCTCCGCCACAGGCGTGCCGCAGCCCGGAACTCGCCGGCGGCGAACAGTTGCTCCGCCTGCCGCGCCACCTGCTCCGGGTCGAGCACTGATGGTGGGACCGGACTCACGGCGCGGTGGGCGGGCTGCGGTGTCCCGCCGACGACCGCGGCGTAACCCTGTACGGCACCGACGCTGTCGGTGACCACCCCCGGCAGCGCCGGCCGGTCCAGGGCCAACGACGCCAGCGCGGCGTACACCTCGCTGGCATCGGCCGGCCGGTCCTCACGTCGATGGGCGAGCAGCGAGTCGACGAGGTCGCCGAGGACGGCCGGGATCTCGGGACGCAGCTCAGCCGCGCGGGGCGGCGGGTCGTCGAGCTGGTGTCGCAGCGTGGTGGTGGTCGTGTCGCCGTCGAAGGGCACCTGGGCGGTGAGGAGGTGGAACAGGGTGCCGCCCAGGCCGTACAGGTCGGTGCGGTGGTCGACGGGCTCGCCGAGGATCTGCTCGGGGGCCATGTAGCCGACGGTACCGAGGCTCTGCCCCGTCTCGGTGATCCGCGAGTAGCGGTCGTCGTCGCGCATGACGGCCAGGCCGAAGTCCAGCACCTTCACGGCACCTCTCGGGTCCAGCATGATGTTGCTCGGCTTGATGTCCCGGTGCACCAGGCCGATCTGCTGGGCGGCGATCAGAACGCTGCTGATCTGTGCACCGATGGCGGCGACCCAGCCGATCGGCACCGGATGCTGCTCGTCGACCAGGGTCGACAGCGTGATCCCGTCGATCTTCTCCAGGACGACGTACGGCCGGCCGTCGTGCTCGTCGAGGTCGTAGACGGCGGGCACGCCGGGGTGGTCGAGTCGGGCGGTCAGGAGTGCCTCCCGCCGGAACCGACGGATCAGCTCCACGTCGAGCTGCGCGGGTTGGACGAACTTCACGATGACGTCGCGCTCAAGTCGGGTGTCCCGCGCCACCCAGACCTCACCCATCCCGCTGCCCGGCAGGGGATAGCGGCCCAACACATACCGATTCCTGAGACGTTTCGCCGTCAGCACGGCGCTGAGCTTAGCCATGGTGACCGCCTTCGAGACCACGGGAGTGTCGGTGAACCGACAACACTAAGATAAACGTTGCAAACACGCTTCACAAGCTGCTTCACTGTGCGTCGGCGTCAGCGGCCCACCTGACGACCCTTCTTCCGCGTCTCGCGCGGGTCAAGGCCGGCCGCAGCCGCCTTACCTGTATCGCGCCGGGAACTGGCGCCCTGGCGTGTCCCAGGCGATGAACGACGGAGGGACGCATGGCCGAGTTGGCCGTCGATCGGGGGTTTCTTCCCGCCTATGCCCGGCTGCAACGCCGGGTGCAACGTGCCGTCGACGCGGCCATCCGGAAGTTCGCCGAACACACCCATTCCAGCCTGCACCTGGAGAAGCTCTCCGGAGCCCGGGACCCCAAGATTCACCTCATTCCCATCGACCAGGCATACCAGGGCGTGGTGTTCGCGCTCGGTGAGCAGAAGTACGTGCTCCTCGACGTCCTCCCCCACGACGACGCCATCGCCTTCGCGGTGAGCCGGCGGTTCACCGTCAACCAGGTCCTCGGCGTCCTGGAGATGCGCGACCAGGCCGGCATCGAAGAGTTCGCCTCGACGACACCGTCCCGCCCGCCCACCGACGGGCTCTTCGACGGCATCTCCACCGCCGACCTCCTCCGCCTCGGCGTGGACGCCGACCTGCTGCCCCTGCTGCGCCTCATCAGCACGGACCGGCAGCTGGAAAGCCTCGGTCGACGCCTGCCCGAGGTTCAACTGGACGTCCTCAACGGGCTGGCCAGCGGCATGGCCGTCGAGGAGGTCTGGGCGGAGGTGGCCGACCGTATCGTGTCGGGCGTCGACACCGAGGACCTCGTGGCGGCGGCCCGCCGTACCCCGGAACGGATCGCCTTCGTCTCCGGTCCGGTGGAGCTGGCCGCGATCCTCGCCCATCCCTTCGACGTGTGGCGCACCTTCCTGCACCCCACGCAACGCGATGTCGCCTACCGGGAGACCTACAACGGCCCCGCGCTGGTCACCGGCAGCGCCGGCACCGGCAAGACCGTCACCGGACTGCACCGGGCGGTCTTCCTCGCCCAACGGTTACCGCAGGACGGGTCCAAGGTGCTCCTGACCACGTTCACCCGTGCGCTCGCCGAGGCACTCGACAGACAGCTCTACCGACTCACCGACGATCCCATGGTCCGGGCCCGCATCGACGTGGTCAGCGTCGACAAGCTGGCGTACGAGATCGTCACCCGCAGCGGCCGGAAGGTGGCGGTCGCCGAAGCCGAGGTGCTGGACCAACTCTGGGACATGGCGGCGAAGAACGGGCCGACTTATGTCAACCGCGCTGGCCGGGTCACGACCTTCAGCAGCGCCTTCCTCCGGCGGGAATGGGAGCAGGTGGTCCTGGCCCAGCGGCTGACCACGCTGGAGGCGTACCGCGACGCCCCCCGCAAGGGACGAGGCGAAGGCCTGCGGGCGGCTCAACGCGAGCAGGTGTGGGCGACGATCGTCGCCGCCGAACGTGACCTGGCGAAGCGCCGCCTACGGACGCACACCCAGCTCGCCGACGACGCGGCCGTGATCGCGCGCCAGTCCCCCGCGCGATACCGACACGTCGTCGTCGACGAGGGGCAGGATCTCCACCCGGCGCAGTGGCGGCTGCTCCGGGCTCTCGTCACGCCCGGACCGAACGACATGTTCCTGCTCGCCGACTCCTACCAGCGCATCTACGACAGCCAGGTGTCACTCGCCCAACTCGGCATCGAGGTGCGGGGGCGGACTCGGCGGCTCACCGTCAACTACCGCACCACCCACGAGATCCTGGCTCTGTCGGTCCGGGTCCTCAGCGGCGAAGCCGCCACCGGCCTGGACGATGGCGGCGACAGCCTGCGCGGCTACCGGTCCATCACCCGTGGCCAGCCGCCCGTTCTGTCACCGCACGGCAGCCGGGACAACGAGTTCGAAGCGCTCATCGAACGGGTCGGAACGTGGCTGGAGCAGGACGTCGAGCCCCACGCGATCGGCGTCGCCGCCCGCACCGGGCAACTGGTCAAGACCATCAGCAGGACCCTGAGTGAAGCTCACATCCCCGTCGCCGACGACAAGCGGGGCATCGATGGCGTACGGGTCGCCACGATGCACCGGATGAAAGGGCTGGAGTTCCAGTGCATCGCGATCGTCGGCCTCGACGCCGGGGTGCTACCCGCCCCCCACGCGATCACCTCGGCCGCGGAGGACCCCCACGCCCACAAACAGGACCTGCAACGTGAACGCTGCCTACTGTTCGTGGCACTGACCCGGGCCCGCGACATGCTCTACCTTTCGCACAGCGGAACGCCCAGCCCGCTGCTGCCGGCGGTCGCGCAGTGAGCACGCAGCTCGCCACCGGTGCCCCGCAGCTCGGCGAGGCGGCACGGTCCGTCTGGGGCAAGACCGACCGCAAGGGCACCTCCCCCGTCGGTTGGCTACCGCTGTGGCGACACCTGGCCGACGCCGCCGACGTCGCCGGCAGGCTGTGGGACCACTGGCTCAGCCCCGCCGTACGCCGACGCATCGCCGACGAGCTACCCGGCGGTGACCCGGACGCCCGGACCCTCGCGGTGTGGCTGGCCGGAGTACACGACATCGGCAAGGCCACACCCGCCTTCGCCTGCCAGGCCCCCCACTTGGCCGAGCAGATGCGCCACCAGGGCCTCCGCTACGACCCGGAACTGATCCGCGCCGACCGCCGATACGCCTCGCACGCCACCGCCGGGCACATCGTGCTGGTCGACTGGATGCAGGAGCAGGGCTGGACCGACCCGCACCCGTACGCGATCGTGGTCGGTGGACACCACGGGATACCACCGACCGATGAGAACCTCCGCGACGTGAATTTCCGCTCTCACTTGCTCGGCGAGCATGCCTGGCGGCAGGTGCAACAGGAACTGCTGACCTGGATGACCGACCGGGCAGGGGCCACCGAACGACTCACCGCCTGGAGCGACGCCCCACTGTCCCAACCGGTGCAGGCCGCACTCACCGGCCTCGTCATCGTCGTCGACTGGATCGCCAGCAACGAAGACTTCTTCCCCTACACCCTCGACGACGTCGAGACCGACCGGCTGACCGTCGGCTGGGAGAAGCTGGGCCTCCCCACGCCATGGCTGCCGGTCGCACCACCCGCCAGCGTGGACGACCTGTTCGGCGCACGGTTCGAACTACCCGCCGGTGCCGTGCCGCGACCGGTGCAGCGGACAGTCGCCGACCAGGCCACCACCATGCCCACACCCGGCATGATGATCGTCGAAGCAGCGATGGGCGAAGGCAAGACGGAGGCGGCGCTGGCGGCCGTGGAGATCCTGGCCCGCCGCACCGGAGCCGCTGGCTGCTACCTGGCACTACCCACCCGGGCCACCAGCGACGCCATGTTCGGCCGCATGCTGTCCTGGCTGCTCCGCCTGCCAGACGCGCAGGTCGGCCGAGGAGACCGCGACGTACGGCTCGCCCACGGCAAGGCAGCCCTCAACCCCGAGTACGACCAGCTGCGCACCACGACGCTACCGACCGGCATCGCCCAGGACGCCGGAGGCGCCGACATCGGCGTACACGCCTGGCTGGCCGGACCGAAACGGACCCTGCTGTCCAGCTTCGTCGTCGGCACGATCGACCAACTACTGTTCGCAGCGCTGCGCGGCAGACACCTGGTGCTACGCCACCTCGGCCTCGCCGGCAAGGTCGTGGTCATCGACGAGGCGCACGCCTACGACGTCTACATGAGTCGGTTCCTCGACCGCGCGTTGGAGTGGCTCGCCGCCTACGGGGTGCCGGTGGTGGCGCTCTCCGCGACGTTGCCGGCACAGCGGCGCGCCGACCTGATGGCGGCCTACGACCGGGGAAGGCTCGGGCCCCCACCGCGACCCTCCTGGCGCGATCGCGGTAAGCCGGTCGTCGACCACTACGCGGCGGTACGCAGCGACCTGCGCTACCCGCTGGTGACCGCATCAGTAGCCGAACGGGGCGGTAGGGCCATCAGCTGCGCCGACTCCGGCCGCAGCACCGAGGTGCAGGTCAGACCCCTGGACGACGACCTACCCACCTTGGCCGAGCTGCTCCGCGACCAACTCACGACCGGCGGCTGCGCGCTCGTCGTCCGGAACACGGTCGCCCGGGTCCACGACACGGCGGCGGCGCTGCGGGCGGCCCTCGGATCGGACTTCCCGGTGTCGGTGGCGCACTCCCGGTTCATGGCCGTCGACCGTGCGGCGAAGGACAGCTGGTTGCGCGACACGTTCGGACCGCCAGGCGCAGGCAACCGCCCCCACCGGCACATCGTGGTGGCCAGCCAGGTCGCAGAACAGTCCCTCGACATCGACTTCGACCTGCTCATCACCGACCTGGCCCCGGTCGACCTGGTGCTGCAGCGCATCGGCCGGCTGCACCGCCACCCCCGCCCACGCCCCGGCAGGCTCACGACGCCACGCTGCTGGATCACCGGCGCCGACTGGACCTGCGAACCGCCGCAACCGGTCAGCGGCTCACGCCGCGTCTATCACCCGGCGACCCTGCTACGCAGCGCCGCCGTCCTCCTGCCGCACCTCGACGGCGCGCCACTACGCCTCCCGGCGGACATTCCAACCCTCACCCAGGACGCCTACGGCGACGTGGCCGTCGGTCCGCAATCGTGGCAGCCCACGATGGTCGAGGCAGAGGCGAAGCAGCGCGACGACGTCGCCGCGAAGGAGTTGCAGGCCGACGGCTACCGGCTGGCCGAGGTCGCCGAACACGGGGTGCCGCTCATCGGGTGGCTCACCGGCGGCGTCGGCAAGGCCGACGACCACACGGCACTGGGTCACGTCCGCGACAGCGACAGCGAGTCACTCGAGGTCCTACTGCTGGTACGCACAGCGGCCGGCCTGGTCATACCGCCATGGATCGACGGCGGTGGGACACCGATACCGACCGGAAGCGTCCCCCACTGGCCACTGCCCCGGCAGATCGCCCGCTGCACCCTGCCACTGCCACTCGCCATGACTCACGCCGACGTGATCGACGGGGTCATCGCCGACCTTGAGCGACGCGTCGACGTCACCGCCTGGCAGAGCAACCAGTGGCTCGCCGGAGAACGCGTCCTCGACCTCGACACGGACGGGCGGGCCACGGTGGCCGGCTTCGACCTGCACTACTCCCCCACCGACGGGCTCCAGGTAGCCCGCTGAGCTCACTTCGAAGGCAAAGGAGGTGACGCCGATGACCAGCTCACCATCTCCACCCGGCTTCTCCCTGGTGGACAAGCCGTGGATCCCGGTGCTGGATGTCGCAGGCCAGCGCCGCGAGTTGTCGCTGTCGGACCTGTTCGCGCAGGCCGGTGCCGTACGCATGATCGCCTGTGAGTTGCCCTCGCAGACCTTCGCGATCCTGCGGCTGGTGCTGGCGATCCTGCACCGGGCCACCGACGGCCCGCCCGGCGAGGCCGCTTGGCAGTCGCTCTGGCGGGACCGCCAACTACCACTGTCGGACATCGCCGACTACCTCGATGCCTTCCGCGGCCGGTTCGACCTCCTGCACCGGGAGCACCCCTTCTACCAGGTCGCCACGCTGCGGGCGGAGAAGGACAACACCTACGGTCTGGAACGCCTCATCGCGGACGTCCCCAACGGCATGCCGTTCCTGACGTCTCGGGCGGGCTCCGGCCTGAAGTCGATCACCCCGGCGGAGGCCGCCCGGTGGCTGGTGCACTGCCAGGCGTACGACACCTCGGGCATCAAGACCGGAGCGGTCGGCGACCCTCGGGCCAAGAAGGGCAAGGGCTACCCGATCGGCGCCAGCCTGCTCGGCTGGCTCGGCGGCATCTACGTGGAGGGCGACACCCTGCTGGAGACTCTGCTGCTCAACCTGGTGCCGATCGCCCCCGGCTGGCAGCGGGCCGATCAGCGAGACCTGCCGGTGTGGGAACGCCACCCGCAGACGGCCGCCGAGGAAGCTGAGGTGACCCGCGGCCCCTGGGGCCTGCTCAGTCTATACACCTGGCAGTCCCGGCGAATCCGACTGTTCGGCGATGCCGACGGCATCACCGGTGCCATGATCGCCAACGGTGACCGCCTCGAATGGCAGGACCGGCACCTGCTGGAACCGATGAGCGTCTGGGGACGCAGCAGCCCACGCGAACGCGAACAGAAACGAACCCCGATCTACCTCCCCCGCCCCCACGACCACACCCGCGCGTTGTGGCGAGGACTCCAGACCCTGCTGCCGCCCCCGCCACCGCGCGGCGGCGACGACGCAGCGGAGCGGCTGTCACCGATGGTCATCCAGTGGCTGGCCCGGCTGACCGTCACCGGCGTCATCAGTCACCACATGCAGGTCCGGCCCCGCGCCGTCAGCGTCGCCTACGGATCGAAACAGTCGGTCATTGACGAGGTGTTCAGCGACGCACTGACCATGAACGTGCTGCTGCTGGTCGAACACTCCGCGCTGCGCGCGACGGTCATCGACGCCAGCGCCGAAGCCGAAGCCGCAGTCCAGGTGCTGCGCCGCCTCGCCACCAATCTGGTACGCGCCGCAGGCGGGCGCGACACCGATAGTGGTGAGGCCGACCGTGCGGCGGAGCGCGCCTATGCCGTACTCGACCGCGCCTTCCGCGACTGGCTGGCGACGCTCGGCCCGGACAGTGATCCCGTAGCCGAGCGGGCCTGGTGGCAGCGCCAGGTGTGGCGGGCGGTGGACCGACTCGGCCGCGAGTTGGTCGCCGCCGCCGGCCCGGCAGCCTGGGTCGGCCGGCCCGGCGTCGACCGCGCCGGCAGGGCGATGCACTACTCAAGTTCGCAGGCCGAGGCATGGTTCCGGACCGGCCTGGCCAGGGCGCTGCCCATGGCGGCCGAGCGCACGCAGCAGCGGCAGGAGGAGACGGTATGACTGTGGTCGACCTGGAGCAGGCGGGCACCCCGAGACGTAAGCCGTGGGTGCGCTCCTGCGGCGAACTGGGCAAGCACGTCTCCCGGACGGTGGGCGTCCTACAGTCGCGGCTGCTGCGCGACGCGCCTGACCCGGAGGCGGTGAGCGCGCTGGCCCGACTCCGCCGCGGCATCGGGCGGGTGCCCGGCTTCGACTACACCCTGGAGCGCTATCTTCAGGTTCCCCCGCACCTGTTGGGCCACCGGCCCGCCGACGATGCCGAGGCGGCCGACGCCGAGTACGCCGCCCACGACGCGGTGACCCTGTACGCGCTGCACCAACAGTCGCGCCGGGAACGCATGCACAGCCCCGGACACGGCCTCGGCCAGGCCCTCGCCGCACTCGTCCGCGCCTCCAGGTCACCGGAGGGGGTGCGGCGTCGCTTCGCCGCACTGGGCACCGCCAGCTCCTACCCCGAAAGCGTCTACCACCTCCGCAGCCTGATCGTGATGCTGCGGGAGCACCAAATTCCGCTCGACTACGGCCTGCTCGCCGACGACCTGCAGACCCTGCGCCAACCCGGCGGTCGGCCCCGGGTGCAGGCCGTGTGGGGCCGGGAGTTCTTCCGCAGCAACCCCAACGATGCCACCGACACCGACGGTGTCACCCCCGACCCTGAGGAGAAAGCGTCATGAGCCGCACCATCATCGACGTCTACGTGCTGCAGTCCGTACCGCCGAGCAACCTCAACCGGGACGACACCGGCTCGCCGAAGACCGCCATCTATGGTGGTGTCCGCCGTGCCCGGGTGTCCAGCCAGGCATGGAAGCGGGCCGTCCGGTTGGCCTTCCCCACCCTGGTCGACCGTTCCCAGCTCGGGGAGCGCACCAAGCGGGTGGGCGAATCCCTTGCTGCCCGGCTCAAGGCCCTCGACCCGAGCCTGTCCGACGAGGCGGCCTCCGTCTTGGCAGCCGACGCCTTCGCCGCGTCCGGCCTCGCCAAGGCGGAGAAGAAGAAGGGCGACGTCAAGGACGTCGAATCCGGTTACCTGCTGTTCCTCAGCCGCCGGCAACTGGACAACATCGCCGCTGCCACCCTGGAAGCCCACCGCGCCGGTGAGGCCCTGGACAAGAGCCGGTTCAAGGCGCTGGCCAATGCGGACCACTCGATCGACATCGCCCTGTTCGGGCGGATGGTCGCCGACATGGCCGACATCAACGTCGACGCCGCCTGCCAGGTCGCGCACGCCATCAGCGTGCACGCCGTCGACAACGAGTTCGACTACTTCACCGCCGTCGACGACCGCAAGGCCGACGCCAGCGAGACCGGCGCAGGCATGATCGGCACGGTCGAGTTCAACTCGTCCACCCTGTACCGCTATGCCACCCTCGACGTGGACGCCCTGCACCGCACCCTGGGCGACGGAGACGCCACCCGGGCCGCCGTCGAGGCGTTCCTCACGGCTTTCGTCCGCAGCATGCCCACCGGCAAGCAGAACACCTTCGCCCACCGCACCCTGCCCGACGCGGTGCTGGTGCGGATACGTGACTCCCAGCCGATCAACCTGGTCGGCGCGTTCGAGACGCCCATCCGGGAAACCCACACCGCCGGCCGGGTGGAACTGGCCGCCGCTGCCCTGGCGAAGCACACCGTCGCGGTCGAGTACGCCTTCGGCGAGCGACCGACCGCCAGCTGGGTCACCCAGGTCGGCGAGAAGACCGCCGTACTGGCCGACCTCGGCAAGGCGGTCAGCCTCGGCGAACTGGTCAACGGCGTGGGGGAACACGTCGCCCTGGCCCTCGGGCAGCCCGCATGAGCGTGCTGGTGCTCAGGCTCGCCGGCCCGCTGCAGTCGTGGGGCTCGTCCAGTCGTTTCACCCGCCGCGGCACCGAGATAGCACCCACCAAGAGTGGCGTGATCGGCCTGCTCGCCGCCGCCAGAGGCATCCGCCGCACTGAGCCGCTCACCGAACTACTCGGCTTGGAGTTCGGGGTACGCCTGGACCAACCCGGACAGCTCCTACGGGACTTCCAGACCGCCCACTCCCTCGACGGACGCACCAGCGCACCGCTCACCTATCGCTACTACCTGACCGACGCCGCCTTCCTCGCCGTCCTCAGCGGCGAACGGGAACTGCTGCACGGCCTGGCCGAAGCCCTGAGCCGCCCACAGTTCCCCCTCTACCTCGGGCGTCGCTCCTGCCCACCCGCCGGCCCAGTCAACCTCGGCGTCCACGACCTGACCCTCGACGGCGCACTGACGACATGGCCCTGGCTCGCAGCGGACTGGTACCGCCGCAAAGCGGCCAGCACCATCCGGTTGGAGATCATCCGGGATGCGCGGCCAGACGAACCGGTCACCGAGACCGTGCCCGACGAACCGGTCAGCTTCGACCCCGCCCACCGGCAACACACCTGGCGCTCGGTGCTACGCCGACACGTGGACGTCACCAACGACCTCGCGGAACGGGCCCACGTCACCGACCACGACCCGATGAGCCTGCTGGGAGGCTGACCATGTACCTCACCCGGTTCCGAATCAACGTCGCCCGCCGGGGCGCGCGAAAGCTACTCTCCTCACCCCACGCCATGCACGGCGCCGTCCGCGCAGCCTTCGCCGCACCCGAAGACCACGAGCACGCCGGCAGCCGCACCCTCTGGCGACTCGACACCCCGGCCCCCACGACCGTGCACCTCTACATCGTCAGCCCCGGCCGACCCGACCTCACCCACCTCGTGGAACAGGCCGGCTGGCCCACCACTGAAGCCTGGGTGACCCGCGACTACGACGGACTGCTCCACTCCCTCCGCCCCGGCCAGCAATGGGCATTCCGACTCACCGCCAACCCGACGCACAGCGGCCGGAAGACCGCCGACGCGAAGGAAACCCAACGCTTCGGCTACCTGCGGGAAGAGGAACAGATCGGATGGCTGACCAGCCGCGCCGACCGCCACGGCTTCGCCATCGCACCACAACACGACGGCCTACCCAACCTACGGCTGCACCGCCGCCAGGCGCAGACCTTCAAACGGGGCATGGGAACGGTCACGCTCACCACAGTGACGTACGACGGTATCCTCCAGGTCACCGACGCCGACGCCGTCCGCCGCGCCATGACCAGCGGAATCGGGCACGCCAAGGCGTACGGATGCGGCCTACTCACCCTCGCCCCGGCCACCTGACCACCACCGCCCGGCCGGCGGATCATCTACGCTGATGTAGCTGACCTGCAGCCAAACCAGCCCAGAGTCGCGCGGTTCGTCTTGCCGAACGGTTGGTCGAAGCAGTCGTGAGCGGTCGAGCAAGGTGGCCTTACCCAAGCAGAAGCCGAAGACCGACCCGACCCGGCGAGCACCGCCGGCCTGTCGCGTACGCAGGCCGAGGCGCTGCTCGCCGCCGACGACGCCGACACCGGCTCCCAGGCCGCCCGTACCGCGGCGATTGTTGCCCCGCTGCTGTACACCGGGCTGCGCGTGGGGGATCTCGTCGGCACCGATGTCGAGCAGCTCGACCACGACCGCAACCAATCGAACATACGTGCGAGTGCGGTGCTGACCGTGGAGTGGCGCATCATCATCCGCTGGGACTCCGCCGGTAACTCGCCGGCCGGGACGACGGCCGTCGAGCGCACGGTCGGCACCCCGGCCCAGCCACGACACCTGGTCGTGCTGGCCCGCGCCGACCCGCACGCGGTTGCCTTCCCCTATCGCCGCGTCCGCGAGTTGGTCGGCGACGAGCCGACGCACCGCCGCACCGGGCACGCCTACGCCGGCGGGTCGGCCACCCGGCCGGTCCGAGACTGGTGGCCGTGCCGCTGCGGCGGCCACCTGGTGCTGCGGTGCCGCCGCTGCCCGGACGTGCTGGCGGACCCGCCGGTGGGCGGCGACTGCGACGCGAAGGGGCGGGCCGCGTCTCCGTGACCCGCCCCGGCTGGTCCGTCTTGCGGACTAGCTCGTCGGGTCAAGCCGCCAACGCTTCACGGAGCGACCGGGCGGCCGGCAGTTCGGGCCACCGCCGCGCCAACGCCCTGTCCAGCGCCCGCAACTCTCCGGCGATCCGTCCCGACCCCGACTGCCGGCACACCTCGACGCAGACAAGACCCAACTCGGCAGCCCGCACCGGATCAGGATCGGCACCGGCAACAACGACGTTGGCCAGTTTCGCCTGCAGATGCGCTAGGTCGCGGGCCAGGTGAGCCGGCGTCTCCTGGATCTTGCGCTCCAGGATCGCCGCCGCTGTTGTCGGGTCGCCCGCGCTGCGGTACGCGCTGGCGCTCTGCTCTTCGAGAGTGGCCAGGTCGTATCCGTGCAAGTAGACCGGCGCTGTCGGGCGCACGTCGTCGGGATGCTCCCGCAGCAGGGCCGCCGCGGTGTCGAGGCAGTTACGGAAGCGGTCGACGTCACCGAGTTGGGCCCAGCCTCGGGCTTCCTGCTGGTTGGCCAGCGCGATCAACTTCGGGCTCACGTCGCCCCGTACGCGCTGGGCGGCGGCGGCTAAGCCGACGACGGCTGCTGGGTCATTGTCAAGGGTGGCGATGTTGCTCTTTCGCACGAGCAGGTACGCCACCATCTCGTCATCGCCGGCGGCCTGTGCCCACTGCGAGGCCCGGTCGGACCAGTGCCAGGCGGCGGGCAGTTCCCCGGCGTCCTGGTGCAGCCACCCGGCGAACTCGGCGTACTGGGTCAGCAGCCGCAGCACCGGCCGGTCGGCGCCCGGCGCGATGTGCCGGCGCAGGCTGTCGAGGACGTCAAGTTGCGCCATCACCGGCCCGAGGAGTTGCCGGGGGCCGAGCATCTTGTCGGCGGTGTAGTGCTCAGCGAGCAGCCGGCGGAAGTAGTCGAGAACCTGCGGGTCAGGTCGGCGTGGGCCGTCGAGCATCCGTCGCACCCGGTCGGCCTGGTTGAGGTCGGTCACGCCGGCCGGTAGCACGGCCCGCAGCGCGCCGGTGGCCAGCAGGTGAGAGAACTCGCGTCGCGTCAGGGCCACCCGCACGCTCCTCCCGTCCGCCGTCCGCAGCTCCAGCCTCACCGTATCGCCGGAGCCGGCGGCAATGCCGACCCCTCGCGTTGCCCGATTCCGCTGCCTGTGGGCGGGGTCAGGCGGGGCCAGGGCGCGGAGCCGGGCCAGCAGCCCGCCGGTGTGCAGCGCCTCGTCAAGGGCCTTGACCACCTCAGGGTCGACGAGGTGTTCGCCGCGTTCGGCGCGGGACAGGCGGCTGAAGTCATAGTGGGCGGCTTTGCCGAGGGCCCGCAGCGACAGCCCGGCCTCGGTGCGGAGCTGCCGCAAGGCAAGGCCGAACACGGTTTGCACGGCCGGCACATCGGCCGGGTCAGGAAGCGAAATTCCATCCACTCTGGCCGATGTTGCCGCAACACCCACCTCATTCACAAGGGGTCTCCTAACAACCACTCTGAGTGAAGACCTGGCAGAGAGCCAAGGCGGAACAGAGGAGCGGACATGACCGCAACCGCGCTCAAACCGACGACCCCCCTGAGGCGAGGAACCTCGGTGGTGTCCCCCGAGCTGTTCGCGCGGCTCACCGACCGCATCGCCAAGGACCACCCGGAGCTGCCCGACGGCATGCCGGCGCGCATCCTCGACCAGGCTCTGGCGTTCCTCGCCGCTGCGGCGGTGACGACCATGCCGATCGGCCCGTCCAACCTGGTCGACATCGGCTGGCACACCTTCATCCTCCACACCCGCGACTACGCCGAGTTCTGCGACCGGATCGCCGGCCGGTTCATCCACCACGAGCCGGAGGACGGCAGCGAGTGGCCGACCGCACCCACCACCGAGGCCGTCCCGCTGACCCGGGCCATCGACGCCATCGCCAGCGCCGGCTTCGAAATCGACCGGCCGCTGTGGCACGGCAAGGCAGACTGCACGCAGTGCCACGCCGGGTGCTACGACAGCCCGACACGCTGAGCTGAACCGCACCCCGCCGCTGCGGCGACCGTAGGCTGCATGCGTCTACGGTCGCCGCAGTCAGCGAGGGAGTGGGATGCCCGACCACCACTGGGAGGACCTGCCAGCTACCGTTCGGCTTGCCATCGAGTCCCACACCGGCCCGGTCCGGGCAGCCCGGTCGGCGTCCACCGGTTCCGTGTCAAGCCTCGCCGCGACCCTGGACACCGACGGCGGGCGCATCTTCTGCAAGGCCATCCAGACGAGCAACCCCTTGGCCCGAATGCACCGCACCGAGGCCCGAGTCAATCCGTGGCTACCCGACATCGCACCCAGGCTGCGATGGACGATCGAGGAGAGCGACTGGCTGGCTCTCGGCTTCGATCACGTGCCCGGCCGGCACGCTGACCTGACCCCCGGGTCCACCGACCTGCCCGTCATCGCCGACACCCTGACCGCGCTCACACAAGGGCTGACCCCGTGCCCGCCGGTCCGAGTTCAGGCGGCGACCAAGCGCTGGGAGGGCCGCATCGCCCCTGAGCTGGTCGACGGGGAAACCCTCCTGCATACCGACGTCACGCCGTTCAACTTCCTGGTCGACACCCGGGTGCACGTCGTCGACTGGTCCATGCCGTGCCGGGGCGCGGCGTGGATCGACACCGCCCTGATGATCGTCCGACTCGTCCGAGCCGGACACAGCCCGGCGGACTCCGAAGAGTGGGCCGACCAGATCCCAGCGTGGAAGCAGGCCGCACCCGACGCGATCGACGCCTTCGCCGCAGCCCTCGCTGACCTGTGGGAGCAACGCCAGCAGGAAAACCCGACGGCACCACATCGCGGGCCGCTCGCGGTTGCTGCCCGCTCCTGGGCCAGCTACCGGGGTGCGTCGGCATGACTAACTGCTCCTAACTAAATGAGGCTGGGCATAACTGGACGGACGTGAGGACCGTTCTGTCTAAACGTGAGAGGGCAGTCCGCAGTAGCTTGATCTGATCTATGCGTTGAGTCCGGTTGGCAGCGGCCGCACCCACACCCACGACCTCCGCGAGATCTTCAACGCCATCCTCTACGTCAACCGCACCGGCATCGCCTGGCGCTACCTACCCCACGACTTCCCACCCCACCCGACGGTCTACGGCTACTTCGCCGCCTGGAACAAAGAAGGCATCCTCACCGCACTCAATCACCAACTCACCGGCCTCGTCCGCGACCACCACGGCCGCACCACCACACCCACCGCATCCATCATGGACAGCCAGAGCGTGAAAACCTCCACCAACGTCCCACTGTCGACACAGGGCACCGACGCCGGGAAGAGAATCGTCGGCCGCAAACGGGGCATCATCACCGACACCACCGGACCCGGCAACGTCGCGCCAGAGATCACCGCCGCGAACAAGACCATTGCCGCCTGCGACGCCAAACTCCCCCAGTACCGCGCCATCGCCGACGCCGGAGGCGACCCCGCCACCGTCGCCGCTTGGATGGCCGAGGTCAACGCCCAACGCGCCGCCGCCCTCGCCCAACGCGACACAGCAACGGCAGCCCAACCACCCGCTCCCCACCGCCTCACCGAGGACAACATCCGACACCTCGTCGGCAGCTTCGACGACATCCGCAACACCCTGCGAGACGCCCACAGCGAAGACAAGAGCACCGTCTACCGGGAGCTACGACTCGCCCTCACCTACAACCCCGGCCAAAACAAAATCAGCGTCGAGGCTACGCCTGACGCTGATTACTGTTGGGTAACTGTACGTGTCCGAGGGGGGACTTGAACCCCCACGCCCTATACGGGCACTAGCACCTCAAGCTAGCGCGTCTGCCATTCCGCCACCCGGACCTGCCCGTCCAGCCTACCGTGTCGGCTCCGGCGGCTCTCACCCCGGTCAGCCGCCCTGGCGGGCCGCACGGGGCATTACTGTACACGGCCCGTATGGATCATGCACATCGCCGCCCGACCCACCGGCGGGAACTGAATCACCGCAGGTCAGGACGCGGCTGGATCGGGCGGGTAGCGTCCGGACCCGCTCAGACGGCAGCATTGCTTGCGTGTCCGTACCCTCACCCCTCGCCGCAGTCCAGCACCGGGCTCTCGCCCTGCGTTCCGCCGGTGACCTGTCGGCGGCCCGCCGGCTGCTCACCGACACGATCGCCTCGGCCCGTCCCGCGTACGGTGAGGACCACCCGGAGATCATGGGCACCGCGCACCTGCTCGCGAGGCTGCACCGGGAGGCCGACGAACCGGCCGCCGCCCGGCGGGTGCTGGAGGAGGCGTACGCGGCCGGCGAGCGGCGGTGGAACCCCGCCGACCCGCTGATGCTCGCCCTGGCCTTCGACCTGGCGGGGGTCGCCGAGGAACTGGGCAACCGGCACGAGGCCCGCCGCAACTACACCCGCGTGGCCACCGCCGGGCCCGTCGCGCTCGGCGAGCAGCATCCCGCCGTACGCGCCGCCCGTCAGTACCTCGGCATCCCCGACGGTCAGCCGCCGTCCCCGGCCTCCGGTGCCGCACCTGTGACCGCCCCACCGCCGACTCCCCCGTCGGCCGCTCCCGGCTACGCTCCGCCGGCCCCCCACCAGGGTTACCGGCCCCTCCCGACGCCCCGGCCCGGGTCGGTACCGCCGTCGCCCCACCCGGTGTCCGCGCCTCCCGCCCCCACCGCACCCGGCCCACCGGCCCCCGCCGGCCACACGGCCTCTCCGGGCCGGCCGGTACGCCCGTCGGCACCACGGCCGGGCCCCGCACCGGCCGGCCCCGCTCCGGACGTCGAGCCCCGGGTGCCACTACCCCGGCAGATGTACGGCGTCCAGCCCACCCACCGGTCCGCCGCACCCGGGTCCTATCCACCCTCCGCCGCACCGCAGTCCGGGCCACCCGCGTCACCGCCACCCGCCGTTCCCCCGGAGCCGGACGCCGTCCCGGCGGCTGCCCCGCCGCAGCGGCATCCCATGCCACCCGCTCCGGTCTCCGGTGGCGCACCGCCCACGTCTCCCTGGGCACCTCCACACCTCCAGCAGCCTTCTCCTCCGTCGCCGGTCCCGCCGGGAGGACCCGTGCCGCCGGGAGGACCCGACCGGTCGGCTGTCCCCCCGACCGCACCGCACTCCGGGCCGCCGGCTGCGGCGCTGTCCGGGCCGGCGGCCCAGCACGGGCGGCCGGTCCCGATCCCTACTGGGCCGCCCGCCGGCCCCGGCGAGCCGGGGCTGCCACCGGCCGGCGCACCCATCCGGCACGGCCAGCCGACGGCCCTCCCTCCCCCGCCGGGTGGGGCCGACCCGGTGCGCCCCCTCCCCACCGCCGCCCCGCCCGCCCCGGCCGGCCCCTTCGCCGGGCCGGTCAGCGCCCCACCGGCCGGCCTCCCGCAGCAGCCGACCGGCCCCGCCCAGGTGTCCACGGAGCAGCAGGCCGGATCGGCGCAGGTTCCTGACGCCCGCCCTACCGGGGAGAAGGCAAGCCCGCCAGCCGTCGAACATGCCGCGCACCGGGGCGGGCCGGGATACCCTCCGACCGCCACGTCAACCCCGACCGGCGACCGTGCCGCACCGGGCACTGCACCCGCCGACGCGCCGGCATCCGCACCGCCGGCCGCACCCGCATCGACGGCGACTCCGGCGCCCCCTCCCGTGGCGGGCCCTGCTGCGACCCCACCCGCGCCGGGCTGGGACCGGCCGACGGTACGCGTCCAGCAGATCGGCCCCCTGCTGGAGGAGCAGCACCGCGACCCCGCCCAGGCCCCGGCGACAACCGCACCCACCGGCCCGGCACCCACGGGGTCATCCGCCGACCCGGCCGGCGCATCACCCAGCGCGACCTCCGGCGACTCCACCGCCGGCGCGGCACCCGGCGGTACGGCCGGCCCGGTTCCCAGCTCAGCATCCGGCGACACAAGTGCTCCGGCGTCCACGGCCGCATCCGATCCACCGCCCAGCCTGACCGCACCTGCGGGTCGCCCGCCGGCCTCCGCGGCGTCGCAGGCGCATTCCTCGCCACCGGCACCACCGCACACGGCACCGGCACCGGCGATGACCCCGCCGTCAGCCATCCCGCCGCCGACGACGTACGCCCCGCCGGCAGCCACACCGCCACCGGCTACGGCGATCCCACCAGCAGCACCGCCGGCAGTGCAAGCAGCCGTCCCCCCACCTGCACCCGTAGCCACCAGCGGTTTCGACCTGCGGAACGAGCAACCGGCGGTGACCACTCCGCCGGCACCACCACCCCCCACGGGAGCGGGACCAGAGCCGACCAGAGCGACGCAACCGATCGGGGCGGAACCGGGCTTCGGATCACCGGCACCGGACGGCACGCACGGGTTCGGGCCACCCGCCGCCCATGGGCCCACGCCGCACACCCCGGCGCCCGGGCCACAGGCAGCGGCGGAGCCGACCGGGCCGTCGACCGGGGCAGCCGGGGAGCGTGCCACCGACCGGGACGGACCGCCGGTGCCGGAGGGGACGGGATATCCGGAGCTGACGCCGTCGTACCCGGTGCGCGACGGGCGGGCGCGCCGCCGGGGCCGGACGGTGGCCGTGGTGGCGGGGGTGGTCCTGGTGTTGACCGCCGGGGGCACGGTCGGGGCGCTGACCCTGGGCCAGGACACGGACGGGCCGCAGCGGTCGACCGGCACCGCGCCCCGGGAGACGGCCGGCCCGCCCCCGACCGACCTGAAGTTGCGGGACGACGCGGCCACCATCACGGTCACCTGGTCCGACCCGAGCGACGGCTCGGTGCCGTTCATGGTCGCGGGTGGACGGACGGGGCGGGCGCTCGGGGTGATGGCGACCGTCGACCCGGGACAGACGAGTTTCACCGTCAACGGTCTGAACGCCGACGTGGACTACTGCTTCACGGTGCTGGCGGTCTACTCGACGGACTCGTTCGCCACCTCCGGTCAGGTCTGCACCGACCGGGTCCGGCCATCGCCGAGCGGCTGACCGGGCGGCTCCGGCCTGCGCCGCGACGGCAGGACACCCCACCGAGCCGGCACGCTGGGTGTCCGAAGCGGAACGGTACGGGTTTCCTCGTCCCGGATCGACCCCTATGATGTCCCACGGTTCAGGCGAGGGCGTTCGGCACCCGGCACGCCGCCTGAGGCCACCGGACGGAGGGCGACCCGCTGTGGCCAGCATCGACGATGCCACGAGCGCCGGGGACGGCGCGTCCCGCCGACGGTCCCGGTGGCGGGGTGGGCTGGTCACGGTCGGCACGGTGACCGCGCTGGTGGCGGCGCTGGGCCTCACCCTGCTCGGTCGGGGTGCCGCCGAGGAGGCGTTGGCCAGCTTCGACGCCAGCAGTTGGCTGTGGAGCAGCACCCGTGGCGAGTTGGCCCGGGTCAACGGGATCACCGCCAGGGTGGACACCCGCAAGGAGGTTCCCGGGGCCCGGCAGCATCCGGTGCAGGTCACCCAGACCGACCGGCTGCTCATCCTGCGCGACCTGGAGACCGGCCAGGTGAGCGCACTGGACCTGGCCACCCTCCAGATCACCGCGACCACCCCCACCACGCCCGGTCTCGGGGTCAACGTGGTGCTGCACGACGACGCTGCCTTCGTGGTGGACGCGGTGCGCGGCGCGGTGCGTCAGCTCGATCCCCGTTCGCTGGTGCCGGTGGGTGACCCGGTGCTGTTCCCGCCGGGCATCACCGCCGGCGCGTTCGACGGTCGGGGCCGGTTGTGGATCGCGGTGCCGTCGGAGGGCACCGTCGCCGCGGTGACCGCCGCCGCGCTGCCCGCCGGGCCGGCGTCGGGGGCGGCCGACACCCGGGGGCCCCGGCGGGTCCAGACGCATCAGGTGGCCGAGCCGAGCCACGAGTTGACCCTGTCCACCCTGGACGACGGGGTGGCGGTGCTGGACCGCACCACGGGCACGCTGGTGACCGTCCAGGGCGGGCAGACCCGGCGTACGGTGCTGGAGGCCGCCGCGGGTGGCGCGGTGCCGGCACGGACCAGCGGCCCGGTGGTGCCGGTGACGATCGGCGGGGAGCGGCGGGTGCTCGCCGTCGGTGACGGCCGGGTGGTCACCCGGTTCGTCGTGCCCGGCAGCGGCGACCGGGTCGGGCCGGCCGTGGCCTGGGCCGGCCGGTTCTACTGCGCCGACGGGGTCACCGGCACGATCTACGCGTTCGACGGGGCCGGGCGGTTGGTGGAGACGATCCGGCCGGGCCGGGCGACCGGCCCGCTGGAGTTGGAGGTGCGGGAGAACCACCTGTTCATCAACGCCCCGGGTTCGGCCACCGCCCGGGTGGTCGACGACGCGCACCGGGTGCGCACCGTCGACAAGTACGCCAACGACGTGCTGGGCGGGGACCCGCCGCCGGACCCACCCCCGCCGCCTCCGCCGCCGAAGCCCCGGGGGGGCAAGCCCGGCGCGCCGGGTCAGGTCACCGCCACCGCCGGGGACGCGCGGGCCCGGATCGCCTGGCGGCCGGCCGCCGCGAACGGCTCTGCCGTGCTGCGGTACGTGGTGCAGGGTGCCGGGCGTCGGCACGAGGTGGGGGCGAACCAGCGTTCGCTGGAGGTCACCGGGTTGACCAACGGTTCGACGTACACGTTCACGGTGTACGCGGTGAACGGCAGGGGCGACGGCCCGGCCCGGCGCAGCAACCCGGTGACCCCGACCTCGGCGGTGCCGGCCCCACCGGCCGGGGTCAGCGCGCAGGCCCGCCCCGACGGCACCGTGCTGGTGCGGTGGCCTGCCGCCGACGGCCAGGGCAACCGGATCGCCCGGTACGCGGTGACCGCCACCTCGGCCGGCGCGAACGCCCCGGTCGGCGAGTCGCGTCGCACCGAACTGGTGGTGCCGGCCGGTGAGCTGACCTACGGCACCCAGTACGCGTTCACGGTGATCGCGGTCAGTGACCGGGGTGCCGCCTCGGTGGCCTCCCCGCTGAGTGACCCGGTGGTGCCGTTCACCGCCCCCGGGCAGCCGGCGGGCCTGCGGGCGGCGACGGTGGCCGACCGGGCGGGCACGGTCGCGGTGCAGTGGTCGGCGGCGGCGGCGAACGGCCGCCCGGTGACCCGCTACCAGGTGGACGTGGGCGGGCGGACCAGTGAGGTGACCGGCACCGACACGACCGTCACCGGGCTGGGCGACGGGCAGAACGTGCTGGTGCGGGTGCGGGCGGTCAACGAGGCCGGGTCGGGGCCGGAGGCGAGCGTCACCGCCCGGACGGTGGCCGCGCCCCGGGTGACGGTGACCGGCTCGTCGGCGGACGCGACGTCGGTGACGGTGACGTTCACCGTGGACGCCGGGGGCGGGGAGTCGACCTGCACCGCCGCCACCGGCGGGAAAAGCGCCACGGGCAGCTGCGCGAGCCTGCGGGTGACCGGCCTGACCCCGGGCACCGCCTACACGGTGACGGTGACGGCAGCCAACGCCGCAGGTCGGGGCACCGCCACCCGGGCGCAGGGCACCGACCCGCTGTACGGGGTGGCGACCTGCGTCAACGGGCCGGACGGCGACCAGCGCACCTATTGTGACGCCGATGTGGACGGTCGCAACGGCAACGAGGTCTTCTCGGTGCCCCGGCAGGACAACGACAGACAGGTCGGTTGGGCGAAGCCGGGCACCCGGCTGCGGGCGTACTGTCGGCGGCAGGGCGAGAACGTCGACTCCTGGATCTACAACGACCAGAAGCAGTCCACCTGGTGGGTGCGCGTCGACTACAAGGGGCGCAACTACATCCCCTGGGCCTGGCTCAACCTGGCCGGTGGTGACGACATCGCCGTGCTGCCCACCTGCTGACCAGCGCCGCCGTAGCCGAGGAGCATCCCGCCGTCGTGAACGACACCCCCGCACCGCTGAGCCAGCCGGAGGTCCAGGGTTTCGCCGCGCTGGCCGCCCGGCTCGCCGAGAACGTCAACGCGGTCGTGCTGGGCAAGCCGGAGGTGGTGCGGTTGGCGTTGACCGCCCTGTTCGCCCAGGGGCACGTGCTGCTGGAGGACGTGCCGGGGGTGGGCAAGACCACCCTGGCGCGGGCGGTGGCGGCGACCGTGCAGGGCCAGTGGCGGCGCATCCAGTTCACCCCGGACCTGCTCCCCTCCGACGTCTCCGGCGTGACGATCTTCAACCAGGCCAGCCGGGGGTTCGAGTTCCACCCGGGGCCGGTGTTCGCCAACATCGTCATCGCCGACGAGATCAACCGGGCCTCGCCGAAGACCCAGTCGGCGCTGCTGGAGGTGATGGAGGAGCGGACGGTCACGGTGGACGGGGTCCGGCACCCGGTGCCGCAGCCGTTCCTGGTGGTCGCCACCCAGAACCCGGTGGAGATGGACGGCACGTACCGGCTGCCCGAGGCGCAGCTGGACCGGTTCCTGGTGAAGCTGTCGGTGGGGTACCCGGACGAGGCGGTCGAGGTGGAGGTGCTGCGCGGGGCGACGGTCCGCTCCCCCGACTCGCTGCAACCGGTCACCGACACGGCCACCGTCGGGGAGATGGTCCGGATGGCCCGCCGGGTGCACATCGCCGAACCCCTCTACGGGTACGCCGTCCGGCTGGCCACGGCCACCCGGCAGCATCCGCAGGTCCGGGTGGGGGTCAGCCCCCGTGGGGTGATCGCCTTGACCCGGGCGGCGTGCGCGTACGCGTTGATCGACGGCCGGGGCTGGATCATGCCCGAGGACCTGAAGGCGCTCGTCGAACCGGTCTTCGCCCACCGGCTGCTGCTCACCGCCGACGCGCAGGTGCGCGGGGTGACCGCCGCCGACGTGCTGCGTCAGGCGGTGGCGTCGGTGCCGGTGCCGCTGCCCTCGGGCCAGTCGACCCCGACGCACGGCTGAGCGGGCCGGGCGTGGGGCTCACCGCCCGGGGCACCGGGCTGCTCGTCGCCGCGACCGCGTTGCTCGGCGCGGGGTTGCGGTTCGCCTACCCGGAGCTGGCCGTGCTGGGGGCGGCGGGCGCGGTGGCGGTCGGGCAGGCGGTGCTGGCGGCGGCCCGTACCCCCCGGCTGGTGGTGTCCCGCACGGCCGACCCGGACCGGGTGGCGGTGGGCGAGCCGGCCCGGATGGCGCTGACCGTCCGCAACGCCGGGCGGCTGCGGGTGGGCGGCCTGCTGGCCGAGGACCGGTGCGCGGGCCGGCCGGTGCCGGTGCCGGTGCTGCGGCTGCGTCCCGGCCGGGACACCGGCCTCGGGTACGACGTGCCGACCCGTCGACGCGGGGTGCTGCCGGTGGGGCCGCTGCGGGTGACCCGCCGCGACCCGCTGGGCCTGTACGCCGCGACCCGCGCGTACGGGCCGACGGCGGTGGTCCGGGTGCATCCCCGGGTGTACCCGTTGACGGCGGTGCCGGCCGGGGCGGGGCGCAGCCTCGACGGGCGGGTGGACGGGGTGCCGCACGGCTCGATCACCTTCGACTCGCTGCGGGAGTACGTGGTCGGCGACGAGCTGCGCCGGGTGCACTGGCGCACCAGCGCCCGGGTGGGTGAGCTGATGGTGCGGGAGAACGTGGACACCAGCCTGCCCCGGATCGTGGTGCTGATGGACAACCGGGCCGCCGCCCACCCGGGCCGGTCCGGCGGGGTGGCCGCGTCGTTCGAGGCGGCCTGCGAGGCGGCGGCGTCGCTGGTGGTGGCCGCATTCCGGCAGGATCTGCCGGTGGTGCTGCTGCTGGTGTGCCCGGCCGACGACCTGACGGCCGACCCGCCGCTGGACCGGCTGGCCGCGGTGACCCTGGTCGACTCCCCGGGTCGGCGGCCCGACGGCGCGACGACGGCCGGTGACCGCGACGGCGCGGCGCTGGACGCCACCCTGACCCGGCTGCGCGCCGACCGGCCCGGCGACACCCTGGTCTTCCTGACCGGCCCCGGTGGCCGCGACGACGTCGGCCGGGTGGGCGCGCTGCGCGGGGCGTACCCGTCGGTGCTGGTGGGGGTGTTGGGGGCAGCCGGGCCGACGCCGACGGCGGCCGGGCCGGTGGTGCTCGACGCGGTCGACGGCGCGGCGTTCGCCGCCGCGTGGGACGCGACCGGCCGATGGTGACGGTGACCGACCGGCCCGACGCCACCCGACCGGACCGGGCGCGGGAGGGCGGCCCGACCGGCGGTGGGCCGGGCCGGTTCGTCGCCCGGCTGCTGCGGGCGGCCGTGGTGCCGGTGACGCTCGTCGCCGCCATCGGCCTGGCCGGCGTGGCGCTCGACCGGGTGTACGCAGGTGACCTGCTGACCCGGCTGGTGTGCGGCGCGGCCCTGGCGGCAGTGCTGGTCAGCGTGGCCGCCCGCCGGTTGCCGTCCTGGCAGGTGGCGCCGCTGTCGGTGGCCGCCATGCTCGGCGCGACGGCCTGGTCGGTGCGGCTCGCCGCCGCACACGCCGACCTGCCTGGCGGATTCCTCGACGTGACCGCCGACGCCGCCGCCAACGCGGTGCCCCGACTGCTCACCGCGATGATCCCTGTCGAACCGGCCCCGGACACGGTGCTGGTGCCGGTGGTCGCCGCCTGGTTGGCCGGGCTGGCCGGTGCCGAGGTGGCGCTGCGGGCCGGCCGGGTGCTGCTCGGTTTCCTCCCGGCCACCGCGTTGTACGCCGGGGCCGTCTACGTCGTCGGCCCGAACGCGGAGCCGGCGGTCGGGCCGTCGGTGGTCTTCGCCGGGCTGGTCGCGCTCGCCCTGGCCGCCGGCCGCCCGGCGGGCGGCGACCCGGCCGCCGGGCTGCCACCGGCCGTACGCGGCCCGGTGCGGGTCCGGGCGACGGTGGTCTCCGCCGCCGGGGTGGCGGTGGTGGTCGGGTCGGCCGCGCTGCTCGGGCCGGCCCTCGCCGGCCGGATCGACGACCGGCCGGTGGACCCGCGCCGCTACGTGCCACCGCCCCGGGTGGAGTCGCTGGACGAGAACCCGCTGATCCGGATCTCCGGCTGGGCGTTGGAGCCGCAGCAGAAGCTGCTGGACGTGTCGACCCGGACGCCTGGCGACGGGCCGACCACGATCCGGCTGGCCGTGCTCAGCGACTACGACGGGGTGACCTGGCGGGTCGGGGCGACCTACCGCACCGCCGGTCGGGTCCTGCCCGGTGGCGACCCGGTCGCGTCGGACACCGTCCGGCAGGAGATCACCGTGGCCGGGTTGACCGGCCGGCTACTGCCCGCGGTGGCCACCCCCCGCACGGTCGACGGGGCCCGGGTGGCGTACGACCCGCAGAGCGGCACGTTGATCCGGCCGGAGGGGCTGACCCCCGGGTTGACGTACACGGTCACCTCGGCGCGGGAACGGCCGGACGTGAACCTGCTCGCCACCGCCGACGTACCGGCCGGGGCACAGGTCGCCCGGGTGCTGCGGGTACCCGACGGGACGCCGGAACGGCTGCGCCGGCTCGCCACCCACCTGGCCGAGGAGAACGGCGCCCCGTACGCGCGGGCGGCGGCGGTGGAGCAGTTCCTCGCCGAGCACTACCGGCTGGTGGCGGACGCGCCGAGCGGCCACGCGTACCCGAATCTGGAGTTCTTCCTGTTCGGGCCGCGCGGTGGCGGCGGCCAGCGGGGCACCTCGGAACAGTTCGCCGCCGCCTTCGCGGTGCTGGGCCGGTTGACCGGCCTGCCGACCCGGGTGGTGGTCGGGTTCACCGCCCGGGGTGACGGGCCGGTACGGGCCGCCGACGCGTACGCCTGGCCGGAGGTGCTCTTCGCCGGGGTGGGGTGGGTGCCGTTCGACCCCCGGCCCCGCCCGGACACCGCGCCCCGGCCGGTGGAGGACGACTTCCGGCCGGCCCCGCCGAGCCCGCCGCCGTCGGAGGTACCCGAGCCGACGGGGACCCCGCCGGCCACCCCACCGGCGGAGGCCGCGCCGGGCCGGACCGCCGGGGAGCGCGGCGGGCCGGCACCGCTGCTGGTGGGCTTCGGTGCCGGCGGGTTGCTGCTGGTGGGGCTGGTCCTCGCCGGGCTGGTCGGGTGCCGCCGGGCGCAGACCCGGGCCCGGCTTGGCCGGGGCGACCCGGGGGCCCGGGTGGGCGGCGCGTGGCGGCACACCACCGACGCGCTGCGGCTGTCGGGACGACCGGTGGGCGGGGACCTCTCCGCCACCGAGGTCGCCGAGCGGGCCCGTCGCGCCCTCGCCGAGGACACCGGCCGGGCCCGCGGTTCCCACCCCGCCGGGGGTTCCGGCGGGGAAACCGCAGGCGTCGTGGACCCCGCCGGCGCGGACCCGGTGGGGCTGGCGGAACTGGCCGGGCTGCTCAACCAGGCGGCCTTCGCGCCGGGCACGCTGACCGACGCCCAGGCCGACCGGGCCCGGGACGTCGCCGTGGGTTACGCGACGGCGCTGCGGGCCGCCCGGCCCCGCTGGCGGCGACTGCTCTGGTCGGCACACCCAGGCCCCCTGCGCTGGCCCCGCTGACCCGCCCCCAGCCCCCAGCCGCAGCACCGGCACCGGCACCGGCACCGGCACCGGCACCGGCACACGGTAAGGCCCGCCGGACCGGACGGTGGCGGGCCGGGACCACCCGACCGTGGGCCGGACCCCGGCGGCGTGGAACCGGGCCACGGTGGCTCCGGACCGGACGGTGGTGGGCCGGGACCGGCTACGCCGGGGGTGGGTCGGTGGCGCGCAGCCGGCGGACCAGTTTGCGCAGGCCGGCCTGCCAGCCGTCCGGGTCCTCGGCGCGGCGCAGCGCGTACCCGGCGACCTCGGGGTGGGGCAGGATGAGGAAACGTTCCTCGGCCAGCCCGGCGACCGCCGCGTCGGCGACCTGGTCGGGGGTGAGCACCGGGCCCGAGGCGGCGATCACCCGGGCGGCAAGGTGGCCGGTGGCCAGCCCGTCGGCGAGCATCGGGGTGTCCACCCCCTGCGGGCACAGCGCGCTGACCCGGATGCCCTGGTCCCGGTAGGTGACCGCCAGCCACTCGGCCAGCCCGACCGCCGCGTGCTTGGTGGCGGTGTACGGGGCGTCACCGACGGCGGTCAGCACCCCGGCCGCCGAGCAGGTGTGCATCAGGTGGCCGCCGCCCCGGGCCAGCATGCCGGGCAGCACGGCGCGGGCGGCGTACACGTGGGCGAGCACGTTGACCCGCCAGGCGCGGTCCCAGTCGGCGTCGGGGGCCTCGATGCCGACGCCGGTGGCCACGCCCGCGTTGGCGCAGAACAGGTCGATCCGGCCGTACCGTCGCTCGGTGTCGGCGACCAGGTCGCGGACCTGGCCCTCGTCGGCGGCGTCGACGGCGACCCCCCGGGCGACCGGGCCGATCGCCTCGGCGACGGCGGCGGTCGCCCGGGCGTCGAGATCGGCCAGGACGACGGCGGCGGCCCCCTCGGCGGCGAAGCGACGGGCCAGCGCCGCGCCGATGCCCCCTGCTCCCCCGGTGATCACCACGACCCGGTCGGTCAGGTTCATCTCAGCCCCGCTCCACCGGCCGCCCGGCGTCCACCGCCGACGGTGGGCCCAGCCGGCTGATCAGCTCACCCAGGGCGGCGGCCCCACCGGCGGCCACCTCCGGGGTGGGCAGCAGGGCCAGCACCGGCACGTCCACCCCGGCGTCGGCGTAGCGGCGGACCTGGTCGCGGCAGTGCTCGGGCGAACCGTGCAGGATCAGCGCGTCGACCACCTCGTCGGGCACGGCCGCGGCGGCGGCCCGCCGGTCACCTGCCGCCCAGGCCGCCCAGACCGGACCGAGCACCGCCTCCCGCCCCAGCCAGCGGTGGAACTCCGCGTACGCGGGCACGGTGAGGTAGCTGGTGATCAGCCGCCGGCCGAGGGTGCGGGCGTAGCCGGCGTCCTCGGTGGGACAGACGAAGATCCGGGCGACCACCTCGAACCCGGGGCCGCGCCCGGTCAGCTCGGCGAGGGCCTGCGCGACGTCGTCGGCGGCCAGCCAGTTGAGGATCACCCCGTCGGCCTCGGCGGCGGCCAGCCGCAGCATCCCCGGGCGCAGGGCGGCCAGCAGCAGCGGCGGCGGGCTGACCGGCGGGCGTTCCAGGGTGAACCGGCGCACCCGGAACGTGTCGAACGCCCCGTCGACCGTTTCGCCCCGCAGCGCCGGCCTGAGGAACCGCAGCAGGTCTCGGGTACGCCGGAACGGCTCGGTGTACGGCACCCCGTTCCAGTCCCCCACCACCACCGGGGAGGACGCGCCGATGCCGAGGGCGAACCGGCCCGGGGCGGCCTCGGCCAGCGCCGCCGCACTCATCGCCAGCAGACCCGGCCCCCGGGTGAAGACGGGGGTGATCGCGGTGCCCAGCCGCAGCCCGGGTTGCCAGGCGGCGGCCAGCGCCAGCGGGGTGAACGCGTCGGTGCCGTTGACCTCCGACGACCACAGGTCGGTGAAACCGGCCTCCGCCAGGGCCGCGTAACCGGCGGCGTGCTCGGCGAGCGGGACACCGGTCAGCGGCACGGTGAAGCCCCATCGGTTCGTCATCCGGTCGATCGTGCCCGCTCGCCCCGGCCGGAACAAGGCCGGACCGGGGGTGGATTCGGCGATGCCCGCCGCCCCAGCCGCCCGGCACGTCCCGAACCCCTGGTGGGCCGGGCGCGTCGGTCAGCGTGGACAGGACCGCCGCCAGCCGGGCGCACTCGGCACGGAACGCCGTACCCACAGGCGTCGGGGCGCGGGCCGGCCCGGGGGCGGGTGCGGACGGGTCGGCCCGCCTGCCGCCGTCACCGGGGTACGCCGCGTCCATGGTTCCAGCCTCGCAGCTGGTTTCGCCTGCGGCGTGGCCGGGTAGCCGCGGCGGGCCGAGGAGAGGGGGCGGTCGCCAGATGCCCGGGTTGATGCTACGCAGCACCGCGTTCACCGATCACGACCTGCTGCCGGGACGATTCGCCCGCGACGGGGGCAACGTGTCGCCGCCGTTGCAGTGGTCCGACGTGCCACCGGCGGCCACCGAACTGCTCCTGCTGGTGGAGGACCCGGACGCCGGGCGCAGTCCGTTCCTGCACTGGCTGGTCACCGGCATCTCCCCCACCTCGGACGGGGTCGCCGAGGGTGCCCTGCCGCCGGGCGGCCGGGCGTGGCCCAACGGTTTCGGCGGCACCGGCTGGGGCGGGCCGCACCCGCCGCAGGGCGAGGAGGCGCACAGGTACTTCTTCCGACTGTACGCGTTGGAGCGTCCCCTGGACCTGGCGGACGCGCCGCAGGCGGCCGACGTGCACGCGGCCCTCGCCGGTCGGCAACTGGCCAGCGGCACCATGGTCGGGACGTACCGGCGCTAGCGTCCGGTCAGCCCTTCCAGCGGGGCACCAGGCGGTGCACGGACAGCAGCACCAGCGCCGCCACCACCCCCATCGTGCCGGCGATCCCGGCGGCGCTGCCGGCGTACCCGATGAACAGGGTGCGGCGGGTCAGCTCGGCCACCGGCACCTGCTGCTGGTCGAGCAGGCCGGACAGGGCCAGTCCGCAGCCGAGGACGGCGAGTAGGCCACCGATGCCGAGCACGCTCGCGGCCACCCGGTGCGCGTCGTCGGGGGCGACCTGCGCCTGTTCGTGCTGGAACACCAGCAGCAGCAGGCCGGCAAGCGCCGCCCAGACCCCGACGACCAGGAAGGCGGCGACCGCGTCGCTGGGCCGGTGCCAGCCGGCGGAGAGGGTGGCCACCCCGGCGACGGCCGCGTACGCGGTGCCGAGGAACGCCCCGAGGACGCGCACCTTGGCCGGCAGCACCAGGATCAGCGCCAGCGCCACCGAGGCGGCGATGGTGGTGTGTCCACTGGGCAGGCTGTTGCCGACCGCGTCGCGTTGCGGGTCGATGCCGAGCGCGGGCCGGTCGATGACGTACTTGAGCACCTGGGTGGTGACGTTCGCCCCGGCGATCAGCAGGGTGGCCGAGATGGCGAGCGCCTTGCGGCCCCGGATCAGGGCGATGAAGAAGATCACCACCATGGCCGCCAGCAGGGAGACCACCGACATGGCATTGAGGATCCGGTTGACCAGACCGTCGATGCGGTCCTGGCCGATCCGGTTGCCGGTCAACGCGACCGTGTCGAGCCACTGCCCGGTCCCGGTGTGCACGGCGAACCGCCACACCAGCAGAAAGGCCGCCGTCTGGGCCAACCCCAGCACGACCAACCAGACCGCGGTCCAACCCCTTGCCGTCGCACGCACCCGCACACCGTAGCGGCACGCGCGGCACGTCGCGCGTGGGCCCACCGGGGCGGTCCGGATACCTTGACACGGGACCACGGGAGGTGACGGTGACCGGCACACCACAACACGGACGACCGCCCCGGCAGCCGCCGGCCGGTGACCCGGCGACACCACACGGGCCGGCCCCGCGGCCACCGGCCGACGCCCTGCCGCCGGCCGACACACAACCGGCCGATGCCGTGCCGCCGGCCGGAGGACCGGCCGACGCGCAGCCGGCGGGGCAGGGACCGGCGGCGGGGCAGGGACCGGGGGTAGGGCAGGGTCCGGCGGGGACGCCGGATCAGGTGGAGTCGTTGGCCGGTCTGCTCGGCGGGCGCGGTGGCGCGGTCGACGCGACCCTGCCGCCGGTGGCGTTCACCGTCGGCTGGCTGGCGACCGGACGGTCGGTCGTCGGCGGGGTGGCGGTTGCGGTGCTGGCCGGCACGGCGGTGGCGCTGTGGCGGTGGCGGCGCGGGGACCGCCCCCGGGCGGTGCTGATCGGGCTGCTGGCCGTGTGCCTGGCAGCCGTGGTGGCGCTGCGCACCGGCCGGGCAGCCGACTTCTTCGCGGTGCAGGTCTTCTCGAACCTCGCCAGCACGCTGGTCTGGGTGGTGAGCATCGTGGTCCGCCGGCCGCTGCTCGGCGTGGTCGTCGGGGCGGCGCTGCGGCAGCGGGGGCGGTGGCGGCGCGACCCGGCGCTGCTGCGGGCGTACGCGCGGGGCAGCTGGGTGTGGGCGGCCACCTACGTGCTGCGGGTGGCGGTGTTCCTGCCGCTGTGGCTGGGCGGGCAGGTGGTCGCGTTGACCGTGGCCCGGTTGGCGTTGACCTGGCCGCTGGTGGCGGCGGCGCTGACGGTGAGCTGGGTGGTGATCCGTCGGTCGCTGCCGGCCGGCCATCCGGGGCTGCGACACCCCGTGGAACCCGGGTGAGCCGGGCCTGCCCGGTGCCGACATGCGGCGCGGGGTGCCGGGGGCACAGACGTTAACGGAGAGGCCGCCACGGGGGGAGCGGCCTCTCCGATCAACACGGTACTCCGTCACAGGGCGTCGCGTTATCCCGCGCCCGCTCTTTTTTCGCCGCTTTCCCGCCGGGGCGGGAAAGCGGATGGTGGGGTGGGCCGGCCGCTCCGCTGCGTCGGCCGGACGGTCGACCCACCCCCGGCCTGACCGTGGGAATCAGGCCGCCCGCCGACCGGGCTGTCCGCTCCCCCGGGCCCGGTCGGCCTCCGGGTGGGCGGCGCCGCGCCACCCACCCGGCAGGGTCAACTCACCCGTTCGGGAAGAGCATCCCGTAGTCCGCGTACGCCATGGCGATGTCGGACTGGGCCCAGAAGCGGTGGTAGTTGAAGGTCGGCTCGGGGCCGCCCTTGAGGTACGCGTCGACCTTCGGCCAGTCCGGGTCGTTCTTGTAGAACGACCGGATGTCCAGGAAGCTCTTGCCGGCGGCGATGGTGTCACCGTTGGGCATCTTCCCGGTCCAGCCCGGCGGCACGTAGAGACCCTGGCCGTCGGCGGCGTTGTACACGTCGTCGAAGCGCTTGTAGTCGCCACGGGTCTCGGTCGTCGACACACCCTTGCTGTCGCTGGCCGCCGAGAGCGCGTCCAGCAGGCCCTTGGCGGTGGTCTTCGCCTGGGTGTTGCCGGACTTGGCCGCGTAGGCGATCAGGGTCCGGGCGAGGGAGCCGGTGACACCGACGTCCTGACCCGTGGAGCTGACCTCCACGTGCAGGCCGGTGTTGGCCGCCGGGCTGCTCGGGTTCCAGTTGGCGGGCTGGCCCGTCCACTTCAGCTCGGACGGGACCGACCAGTTGGTGCCCAGCGTCGTGTTGGCGATCGCCCACGGCACCCACTTGTCGAGCAGGGCCTTGGCCTTGGTGTTGCCGGTCTCCAGGTACAGCTCGGCGATGCGCTGCATCGACCAGACCTGCATGCCGAACCACTGGTTCGACGGCGGGTCGTTGTAGACCGGGTCGACGTCGTAGTACATGCCGTAGAAGGTGGCGGTGCCGGCCGGCGGCTGGGCGTAGCTACCGTCCCAGCTGTTGGTGGCGCCACCGGCGATGCCGCCCTCGGCGGACTGGAGCCAGGTGTAGAACTCCAGCTGCCGGTCGAGGCTCTTCTGCCAGTCGCCGACCGCGGTCGGGGACTTCGGCTTCAGCTCGTTCACGTTGGTCATCGCCCAGGCCGCGAACGGGTTCTGGTAACCGAAGTGGCTGTGGCTGGAACCGATCCGCCAGGACCAGCCCGCGCTGGCGTCGTACGCGCCACCCCAGGCGTAGTACCAGGACAGCAGGTAGTGCGCCGAGTCCTTGCCGGTGCCGGCGGGGCAGGTGCTGGCCCCGACGCAGTTGCCGATCTTCTTGAAGTACTTGTCGTACATCGCGTACCGCAGGTAGTCGCCCATCTTGGCGGCCTTGGCCACGGTGGCGGCGACGTCGGCCTGCTTGCCCTGCGCCTTGGCCCAGGTCAGCGCCCAGTACGCGGCCTGCACGGCGCGGGCGTCGGCGTCCGGGGCGTTGGTGTACTTCCACTGCTTGGCGGGGGCGCCCGAGTCCTTGACGAACAGGTCGAGGTAGCCGTACTGGCCGCCGTGCTTGAAGGTGTCGCAGGACGGCTGCGGGATGGTCTCCCAGACCGACTCCTGGGTGCCGCGCTGGAAGGTGTTGATGTACGCCGGCTTGGTGGTGCCGTCACCGCAGCGGCCGAAGCCGTAGGTGTTGTCGACGTCCATCAGCCAGTGCATGCCGTAGATGTCGCCGGTGCCGTAGGTGGACTGCAGCTCCGAGCGCAGCGGGTCCTGGCCGACCGGGACGCTGGCGTTCAGCGCCGACGGGTACTGGCTGGGCAGGTTGTACTCGGCGGCGTACTGCGGGGTGCCGGCGACGCCCGCGGTGGGCTGGTCGGCGTGCGACGGGATGATGTACTTCTCCATCACCGTCCAGGCGTTGTTGAACGGCGACCAGTTCTGGGTCACCCGGCCGTAGTAGGCCTCCAGCCACAGCCAGTAGCTGAACGCCTCGGAGGTGGTCTCGTGACCGTGGTCGGGGGCCTCGACGATCAGCGTCTCGATCGAGTGGTACGGCACGCCCTCGGGGCTGAAGTAGCCCGAGTTCTTGATCTTGCCGTACTGGTCCAGGAACTTCGCCACGTAGGCGTTGTCCCCACCGGGGGTGTCGTTGTCGATCTCGGTGGCGGTGACCACCACCGAGCCGACTCCGGTGCCGGCCGCGGTGATGGTGGCGGTGCCACCGGCGGTGTCGGCGTCCTCCGCCGCGGCGACCGTGACGGTGACCCCGGTGTTCCAGTTGCTCGGGGTCAGCGTGACGCTGGTCGGCGAGACCGTGATGTCACTGTCACCGGTGCGGGTGAGGGTGACCGGCACGTTGCCCGACGGCGCGGCGCTGAGCTTGAGGTTGAAGGTGCTGCTGCCACCCTCGTTGACGCTCACCGAGGAGGGCGTGGCGACCAGCACCGGGCCGGTGGCCGGGTTGACGGTGAACGACTTCTCCGACACGCCGATGCCGTTGGCGTTGTCGTACGCCTTCGCCTGGACCGTGTAGCTGCCGGCCGGCAGCGAGGTCAGCGTGTACGCGTACGGCGCGGAGGTGTCGGTGTTGACCAGCAGGCCGTTGCGGTAGAACTCGACCTTGCTGATCGTCCCGTCCGGGTCGCTGGCGGTGGCGGTCAGCGGCACGTCGGCGGGCGCGGTGAACGGCCCGGTGGGCACGCCGAGGGTGACCGTCGGCGGCTGGTTGGCCGGGGTGCCGTTGCACGGGGTGCCGTTGAGGGTGAACGACGTCGGCTTCGGGTTGCTGCCCGAGTAGGAGCCGTTGAAGCCGATGGTGGTGGAGGCCCCGGTGCCGAGGCTGCCGTTGTAGGACTCGTTGGTCGCGGTGACCTCGCTGCCGCTCTGGCTCCACTTCGCCGACCAGCCCTGGGTGACCCGCTGGCTGCTGTTCGGGAAGGTCCACTTGAGCGACCAGCTGCTGACCGCGTCGCCCAGGTTCTTGATGGTGACGTTCGCGGTGAAGCCACTGCCCCAGTCGTTGGTGGCGTAGACCACGTCGCAGGCCGGCGCGGCCTGGGCCGCGCTGGCCGGCAGGCCCACCCCGCCGATGGCGAGTGCGGTGGCGGCGAGCATCGCCGTGCGGCGACGTCTTGCCATGAGTCTCATGTGCGCGGTGTCTCCTCGGACCGGGCCGGGGCTGCGGGCCCCGGCGGAGGCACCTCCACGCGCCGCCACAGGGGTGCGCGGGGGGACGGAGGTGCCGGAATGGTGGTCGGTCCGGCCGGTGGGCCGGGGCAGGGACGGGCTACGGCCGCTGCGGCCGTCGTGCCGTTCCTTCGGGTGCCGTCCGGGAGACCCGGATGCCCTCGGCGACCCACTCGCGCGTGTCTGGCTCCGCTGCGTTGATTCGACAGTGTGCCATGGAAGCGCTCCCACAACAACTACCTCTGTCGAAACGCAGGTCGATGTTTCGATCTCGTTTAGGGGCTTTCACAAAGCCGTGACGGGCGTTACAGTCGCAGCATCGCCGATGGGAGCGCTTCCATCGACGGAGATGCAACAAGTGAAGGTCACAACCGTGGTCGCCCGACCACGGGGTTCAGCCCGAACGGCTGACGACGGGCCAGCCCGGACACCGTCGCCAGCCAACACCCACCATCACGGAGGGAGGTGGAACCAGAGCCACTCGCGTGGCCCGGCTCCCGCGCGACACGCACGGCCGGACGCCAATTCGAGCGTGCGTGTGTGCAACACAGGTGGGGACGGGGGTTGCCCTCCCCCGTCCCCACACTAAACCCCCGTACTCGACGGGAAAAGAGGCCGACGGGTCAGGCGTGCGCGCCACCCGGCCGGCCTCGATCGCTATCTGCCCCTCGGCAGACGGCCGACCGTCCCTGACGACGCCCGTCACACTCGCCATTCCCCATCCCGGCCGCCCACGCGCGGCCCTCTAGGCTGGCGGTCCGCCCCCGAGGCGGCCGGGCCGTCGCACGCCCGCGCTGGGAGCGCTCCCGGCCGTCGGGGTGGCCCGCACCCTGAGGAGAAACATCCATGTCGATACTCACCCGGCGACGCCTGCTGCGCCGCGCCGCGCTCTCCGCCACCGCCACCGCCGGCGCCGGGCTCTCCGCCGCCGCCGCTGGCGCCGGACTGACCGCGGCCACCGGCGTCCTCGCCGCCGGCTGCGACGCGCCGAAGGGTGGCGACCCGACCGCCGACCCCGCCGCGGAGCGGGTGCGTTTCCCGCACGGCTTCGGCTGGGGCGCCGCCACCTCGGCGTACCAGATCGAGGGCGCCGCCAAGGAGGACGGCCGGGGCGAATCGGTCTGGGACACCTTCAGCCACACCCCCGGCCGCACCCGCAACGGCGACACCGGGGACGTGGCCGCCGACCACTACCACCGCTGGGCCGACGACCTGGACCTGATGCGCGACCTCGGGCTGCGCAGCTACCGGTTCTCCGTCGCCTGGCCCCGCATCCAGGCCGACGGCACCGGCAAGCCCAACCAGCGCGGGCTCGACTTCTACAAGCGGATCATCGGCGGCCTGCACGAACGCGGCATCGCCCCCATGGTCACCCTGTTCCACTGGGACCTGCCGCAGGCGTTGCAGGACGCCGGCGGCTGGGAGAACCGGGACACCGCCCACCGGTTCGCCGACTACGCCGACGCGGTCTTCCGGGGCATCGGCGACCAGGTGCCGGTGTGGTTGACCATCAACGAGCCGAAGACCGTGGTGCAGAACGGCTACCTCTGGGGCCACCACGCCCCCGGCCGGCAGGACGCCGACGCCGCCTACCTGGTCGCCCACCACCTCCAGCTCGCCCACGGCCTCGCCGTGCGCGCACTGCGGGCCACCGGCTACGACACCCGGATCGGCCCGGCGCTGAACCTGCACCCCTGCTACCCGGCCGACGACAGCCCGGCCGCCGCCGCAGCCGCCACCCTGCACGACGGGTACGAGAACCGGCTGTACCTGGACTCCATCCTCACCGGCGCCTACCCGGCCGACGTGCTGGCCGACCTCGGCCCGGACAGCCGGATGGCCAAGGGCATCCGCGACGGCGACCTGGCGACCATCGCCAGCCCGGTGGACCTGCTCGCCGTGCAGTACTACACCCCGCTCTACCTGACCGGCAACGGCAACACCGTCACCCGCTGGCCCACCAGCGAGGCGGACTGGCAGCAGATCTACCCGCAGGGCATGTACGACATCCTGACCCGGGTCACCCGCGACTACGGGCCGGTCCCGATCACCGTCACCGAGAACGGCCTGCCCTGCCCGGACACCCTCGGCCCGGACGGCACCGTCGACGACGCCGGCCGGATCGCCTTCCTGCGCGACCACCTCACCGCCGTCCACCGGGCCATCGCCGACGGGGTGCCGCTGGAGAGCTACCACGTCTGGTCGCTGCTCGACAACTTCGAGTGGGCCGAGGGCTACGACCAGCGCTGGGGACTGGTCTACGTGGACTACCCGACCCAGCGGCGCGTGCTGAAGCGCAGCGCCCACTGGTACCGCCAGGTCATCCGCGACAACGGCCTGTAGGCCGTCGCAAAGCCGGAACACCACAGGCACGGCCGGACCGCGTGGGGGCGGTCCGGCCCGGCAGCCGACCGACCGTCAGCGGGGCAACGCCTGCTGGAGTTCCGCGCGCAGCGCCGGGGTCAGCATCTCGCCGGCCTGCTTGGCCAGCCGGGCCATCTCGTAGCCCACCACGCCGATGTCCGCGTCCGCACCGGCCAGGGTCGCCAGGATCGAACCGTCCCGGATCTGCATCACCAGGAAGTAGCCCCGGCCCATCTCGACCACGGTCTGCTTGACCACGTCCCCGTCGAACATCTGGGCCGCGCCCGCGGTGATGCTCATCAGCCCCGAGGTCACGGCGGCCAGCTTGTCCGCGTGGTCGCGGGGCAACTGCGCCGAGATCGCCACCAGCAGACCGTCCGAGGAGACCACCACCGCGTGCGCCACCCCGGGCACCCGCTCGGCGAACGCGTTGACCAACCAGTTCAGGTCACGCGCCTCCTGGCTCAGTGTCATCACTGTCGTCCTCCCTCACTGCGCACACCCGGCGGCAAGATTAACTCGGTGGTCTCCTCGGCCTCGGCACGGCGCACTCCGCTGTAGAGCCGGGACAGCATCCCGCCCACCGCCTCCGGGTCCGGGTCCTCGCGGAGCCGGGCCGACGGCGACCGGGCCGGCTCGGTCACCGAGGTCAGCTGGGCCATCGGCACCCGCACCGGCAGCCCCCGTTCGTTGGTGCCACCGGTGACCGGGACCAGCGGCGGCGCCGGGGTGCTCCCGCCCAGGGTGGCAGGCGACGACGGAGCGGGGCCCTGCCGGGACCACCAGCCGCCGTCGGCCGGGGAAGCCGGTGTCCGCACCGGCGCGGCGCGGGCCGGGAGCTGGTTCGGCGACGACGGGACCGGGCGACGACCGGCCACCGGCAGCTCCGCCGGGCCCACCACGCCCGGACCGGGCCACGCGGCCGGCCCCGAGGACGGCCCGACCGGACCGGACGGCCGCCCCACGGGCCGGGGCGTCAGGGCTGCGGGAGCGACGGGAGCCAGCGCCCGCGACCCGGGTGACCCGGTCGGTGGTGCCCCGTCCAGCTCCGGCGCCGGGGCGAGCAGGGCCGCCGGCAGGGTCAGCCGGGCGACCAACCCCTGCCCCTGCGCGGACAGCCGCACGCCGACGCCGTGCCGGGCGGCCAGGTGGCTGACCACGAAGTGACCCATCCGCTCGACCGCCGCCACGTCGGCCACCGGCGGCTCCGCCAACACCGCGTTGGCCTGTGCCAACGCGGTCGGGCTCATGCCGAGACCGGCGTCGGCGATCTCCACCACCGCACCACCGCCCTCGGCCCGCGCCGTCACCCGGACCAGGGTGTCAGGCCGGGAGAAGGCGGTCGCGTTCTCCAGCAGCTCCGCCACCATGTGCACCAGTTCCCCGACGGCGTGCCCCACCACGTACAGGTCGGCCACCGACTCGTGACGGACCCGCTGGTACTGCTCGATCTCGGCGCTGGCCGCGAGCAGCACCGCACCCAACCGCACCGGCCGGTTCCACCGGCGGGTCGACTCGGTGCCGGCGAGCACCAGCAGGCTCTCGTCGTTACGGCGCATCCGGGCGGCCAGATGGTCCAGCTTGAACAGGTTCTCCAACTGGTCCGGGTCGGCCTCCTCCCGTTCCAGGTCGTCCAACAGCTCCAGCTGCCGCTCCACCAGCACCTGGCTGCGCCGGGCCAGGTTGACGAACATCGCGTTGACCGTACGGCGGGTCTCCGCCTGCTCCACCGCGACACTGACCGCGCTGCGGTGCACCGCCACGAACGCCTCGGCCAGCTCGCCGATCTCGTCCTGCGAGCGGACCACGGCGGGCGGCACGTCGATCGTCGGCACCCCACCGTCGACGGTCCGCAGCCGCTTCAGGGCGTGCGGCAGCTCCACCTGGGCGATCCGCAACGCCTGGTCACGCAGCCGCTGCATCGAGTTCGCGATCGACCGGCCGACCAGGACGGCCAGCAGCACCGCCAGGGCCAGCACCACCACGATGCCGCCCAGCACCAGCAGGGTGGTGCGCAACTGGTCGCCGCTGACCTCGTCGGCCCGGACCACCGCGTCGTCGAGCACCCGCTCCTCCAGCTGCCGCAGCAGCTCCTGCCGCTGCTCGCTGGCCGTCCACCACTGGTTGGCGGGCAGCACCGCGGGCAGGGCGCTGCTGCCGGTGCTGATGCTCTTCTCCTCCAGCCGGGTGGCGTCCACGAACGCCCCGGCACGCGAGATCCGGTCGTACGCCTGGATCTGGGCGGTCGTCGCGGCCACCCGGAACGCGCCCAACGCGGCGAGCTGCTGCGCCCGCAGGTCGGTGAGGTTGACCTGGTCCTCCAGGCCGTACCGGCCGGCTCGGGCGGCGGCGTACAACTGGCCCCTGATCCGCGCGGACAACTCCTTGACCCGGGCCAGCTGCACGTAACGCAGCACCGCGTCGGTCAACTCCGGACGGTCCGGCCCCGGGCTCGGCTCGGCGAGCAGGCCGAGCAGCGCCTCCACCGCCCGGTGGTAGTTGCCCAGGATGGTGTCGCTGCTCAACACCGCCGGCGGCACCGCCGAGCGGATGTAGACCACCTGGTCGTACGCCTCCACCGCCTCGGCGTAGGCGACCTGCCAGGCGGCGTCGGAGTCGGCCAGCGGCCCGGCCGCCTCGCGCAACGCCCCGAAGGCCGTGTCGGTGGCGGCGTGCAGCGGCCGGAGCGCGACCAACGCCGCGTCCCGGTCGGCGGCACCGCCCGCCCGGCGCAGCGCGGCCAGCTCACCGGCGGTGCGGTCGCGTTCCTGCTGGAGCCGGTCCACCGCCGTGGTGATCTGCTGCCCGATGCCGACCTGCCTGGCGAAGTCGTTGAGCGCGGTGGTCCGCCCCACCAGCCCCGCGGTCTGCACCCCGGCCAGCACCAGGAACGCCACCGACGGGATGACCAGGACGGTGGCGAGTTTCGTGCGCATCCGCCAGTCCCGCAGCCGCAACGGCGAACGCCGCCGGTGCGGCACGACCCGTTCGTCGAACCGGTTCCGACCCGGCGACTCCGCGCTCGGTGTCGGGTCGGGACCTGCGTCCACGTCTCGCCTCCTCGGCTCCCGTCCCCACGACGGGGGGCCGGGTCCATCCAACCAGGCCAGACAGCGGTGTCAACGGGTCGACGGCGCATCCGGGCGGGCAGAGCCGCCTGCTGGAAGCGCCGAGGTCGGTGAGGGGTCCTCCTCCGTACGGCCGGTGCCGGCGAGCCGGTCCGCGTCGGCCACCCGACCCAGCGCGACCAGCGCGGCCCCGGTCGCCCCGATCTCCCGCTCGGCGCGGTGCCGGACCGACCGGGGCGCGAGCGCGGTGGCGAACGCCGTACGCCACCACGCGGAGGCGGTCACCGCTCCCCCACCGAGCACCACCTCGACGGGTGCGTCGACACCGGACTCCAGCACGGCGAGGTCGTCGGCGACCATCCGGCACAGCCCCGTCATCAGCCCGGCGAGGATGTCCACCCCGGTGCTGGAGAAGCTGAGCCCACGCAGCTCACCCGAGCCGGCCGGGGCCAGACCGGGGGGTCGGTCCCCGCCGAGGCGGGGGTTGGCCGGGAGCACGCCGTCCGGCGCGATCCGGGCCAACGCGGCGTCGAGGTCGGGCCCCTGCGGTAGCCGCAGCTCCCGGTCGGCCCAGGCGAACAGGTTCCCGCCGCTGGAGTACGCCGCCCCGGTCACCACGTGCTCGTGGTCCACCCGGTAGCGCCACAGCGACGCCGGCAGGGGTGGCAGCGGCGACCCGGCCGGAACCCGCTGGACCAGGCGTACCGCGGCCGAGGTGCCGACGGTGACCGCCGCCCGGCGGGGGTCGACGCAGCCCGAGCCGACGTTGGAGGCGGCCCCGTCACCGACCGGGGCGGCCCAACGCGCCCCGGCCAGCTGCGGCCACCTGCGGGCGTGCTCGGCCCGCAGCCGGCCCTGCCAGTCCATCGGGGCCAGCTCCGGCAGCTCACCCGGCCGCGCCCCGGCCACCGCGACGGCCTCGTCGTCCCAGGCCAACCGGCTCAGGTCGAGCAGGCCGGTGCCCGAGGCCATGGACACCGACATGGGCGCGTCGTCGAGCAGTCGACCGAGGACGTACTCGACCAGGCCGGCGAACCGGGTCACCCCGGCCGTGGAGTCCCGCAGCCAGGGCAGCCGCACCGACCAGTAGCAGCGGTGCCACCACGCCCCGGTACGCGCGTGGAAGTCCTCCGGGTCGGCCGGGCCGGACGCCCCGGGCGGCGGCGTGGGCCGGGTGTCCAACCAGGTCAGCACCGGGCCGAGCGGGTCACCGGACCGGTCCAGGGGCAGCACCGAGTGCCACTGCGCGCAGACCGCGACCAGCCCGACGTCGCGCAGGTGACCGGCGGCGGCCAGCTCGTCGAGGCACTCGGTGAGGCCGGCGAGGTAGCCGGCGGTGTCCAGGGTGCCGGTGCCGTCCCCGGCCACGGTCAGGTGCACCCGGCGGCGGGCCAACGCTCCCGGCAGCGGATCGGCGTCGGCGTCGAGCACCAGGCCGCGGACCGAGGAGGTGCCCAGGTCGAGAGCGAGAATGTTCATCGCGGGTCACGGTACCCGGCGGTACGGGTGGGAACGCCCTTCCCCGTCGGGGGTGCACCGCCTAGGGTGTCGGTATGCCCGCGCACCTGACCTGCTGGTGGCCCGCCGACCCGGCGGCCGTCCCCCGCGCGTAGCTGTTCCACGCGGCCGCCCGACGAGGCGGCCGACGGTCCTCCCCCGGCACCCGGGGCCGCCCCGACGAGGCGACCCGACCCGGAGGAGAAACCCGATGAACCACCTCTACGACCTGCTCGCCGCCGTCGCCGACGGCGTGGACCCGGGCCCGTTCGCCCTGCTGCGCCGCGACGGCGTCGACCACGTCGACCTGTTCACCGGCCCGGTCGACGTCGCCGGGCGGCTGGCCGACCTGCCGCTGCCCGAGGGCGGTCCGGGTCCCCGCACGCTGGCGCTGGTGCCCTACCGGCAGATCGCCGAACGGGGCTTCGCCTGCGTGGACGACGGCGTCCCGCTGGAGTACCTGACCATCACCGGGCACGCCACGCTGCCCCTGGCCGACCTGCTCGCCGCCCTGCCGGACGGGCCGGTGGTCTGCGCCGACGCCGCCTTCGACGTCGACGACGACGAGTACGCCCGGATCGTCGACCGGGTGCTGGCCGAGGAGATCGGTCGGGGTGCGGGGGCGAACTTCGTCATCCACCGCACCCTGCACGCCACCGTGCAGGGTGCCCCGTTGGGCGCCGCGCTGGCGGCGCTGGGCCGGTTGCTGCGCGACGAGCGGGGCGCGTACTGGACGTTCCTGGTGCACACCGGCACCCGGACGCTTGTCGGCGCGAGCCCGGAACGGCACGTCAGCGTCGACGACGGGCTGGTCATGATGAACCCGATCAGCGGCACCTTCCGGCACACCGGGGCCACCGCCGGGCGGGACGCGCTGCTGCGGTTCCTGCACGACCCGAAGGAGGTCGAGGAGCTGTACATGGTCCTCGACGAGGAGCTGAAGATGATGGCCGGCGTCGCCGAGCACGGCGGGCAGGTCGTCGGGCCGTACCTCAAGGAGATGGCGCACCTGGCGCACACCGAGTACCTGCTGGCCGGCCGGGGCACCCGCGACGTCCGGGAGGTGCTGCGGGAGACCATGTTCGCCCCCACGGTGACCGGCAGCCCGATGCAGAACGCCTGCCGGGTGATCGCCCGGCACGAACGTACCGGCCGGCGGTACTACTCGGGGGTGCTGGCGCTGCTGGGCCGCGACGCCGAGGGCCGGCAGACGCTGGACGCGCCGATCCTGATCCGGACCGCCGAGATCTCCCCCACCGGGCGGCTGCGGGTGCCCGTCGGGGCGACCCTGGTGCGGCACTCCACCGCCGCCGGTGAGGTCGCCGAGACGCACGCCAAGGCCGCCGGGGTGCTCGCCGCGCTGGGGCTGGGCCCGCAGGCGTCGACCGACGGGCCGCACCCGCCGGTGCGGTGGGCCGACGACCCGGAGGTACGGGCGGTGCTCGCCGCCCGCAACACCCCGCTGGCCCGGTTCTGGCTCGACCAGCGCGGCCCCGGCGCGACGGTGCTGCCCGGGGCGGCCGGCCGGCGGGCGCTGGTGGTCGACGGTGAGGACACCTTCACCGGGATGCTCGCCCACCAGTTGCGTGCCCTGGGCTTGGCGGTGGACGTGCGGCCCTGGCACGCCCCCGGCCCCGACGCCGGGTACGACCTGGTGGTGGTCGGCCCCGGGCCGGGCGACCCGGGCGCGGTCGACGATCCGAAGATGGCCGCCCTGCGCGGGCTGCTGACCGGGCGGCTCGACGCGCGGCTGCCCACCCTGGCGGTGTGCCTGGGGCACCAACTGCTCAGCGGGCTGCTGGGGTTGACGCTGCACCGCCGCGCCGCGCCCTACCAGGGCCTGCAACGGGAGGTGTCGCTGTTCGGGGTGCCGCGCCGGGTGGGTTTCTACTCGACGTTCACCGCGCGGGCGGGCACCGACCGGGTCGGGTCGCCGTACGGGCCGGTGGAGCTGGCCCGGGACCCGGCCGACGGGTCGGTGCACGCGCTGCGCGGGGCGACCTTCGCCGGGGTGCAGTTCCACCCGGAGTCGGTGCTCAGCCGCGACGGCCTGGCGGTGCTGGCCGAGCTGCTGGGGCAGTTGCTGGCCCGGCCGGCGCTCACGGCGGGTGGCGGACCGGTGGGCGGGTAGCGGCGGGCCTCCGGTGGGCCGGGCGGGTCGAGAGCCGCCGCCCGGTCCGCCGGTCGGCCGGCGGCCCCGCCTCCCGGCGGCCCGGCCAGCCGTTTCAGCCGGCGAGGCCGCGCTTGACGGCGGCACCGATCCGTACGGCCCGCTTGGCGGTCAGCGCGGTGGCCGCGAGCGCCACGTGGTCCGGGGCGACCTCTCCGTTGTTGCTGGTGTGCGAGGCGCCGTACGGGTTGCCGGCGACGAACTGGCTCGGGTCGGTGTAGCCGGGGGTCACCACCACGCCACCCCAGTGGTAGAAGATCGTGAACAGCGACAGCAGGGTGGACTCCTGGCCGCCGTGCGAGGTGGCGGTGGAGGTGAAGCCGCTGTAGACCTTGTCGGCCAGCGCGCCGTTGGCCCACAGCGGGCCGGTCGTGTCGATGAACTGCTTGAGCTGGGCGGCGATCATGCCGTACCGGGTGGGGGAACCGAAGATGACCACGTCGGCCCAGGCCAGGTCGTCGATCTCGGCCTCCATCACGTCCTGGGTCTCCAGGCGGTGCGCCTGCCAGCCCGCGTTGGAGCGGATCGCCTCGTCGGGCGCCAACTCCCGTACCTTGCGCAGGCGCACCTCGGCCCCCGCCTCGCCGGCGGCCTCGACCGCCGCCTGCGCCATCTGGTAGGTGATCCCGGTCGCGCTGTAGTAGATGACCGCTACCTTGACCTGGCCGTCCATCGTCTGTGTCCTCCTCGGTTCGGGTCAGCTCCGGCGACTACCCGGTGCTTGCCGGGTCAAACGTCCGCCCGTGGCATGATCCGGACATGGAGCTACGCGCGGCGACCCCCGGGGACTGGCCGGCGATCTGGCCGTTCCTGCGGGAGATCGTGGCGGCCGGAGAGACGTACACCTGGCCGCGCGACGTGGGTGAGGACGACGCCCGCCGACGCTGGATGGTCGCCCCGCCCGGCCGCACGGTGGTCGCGGTGCACGACGACGCGTCGGTGCTGGGGACGGCGAAGCTGGTCGCCAACCAGGAGGGTCCGGGCGACCACGTGGCGAACGCGAGTTTCATGGTAGCGCCGGCGGCGTCGGGTCGCGGCGTCGGTCGGGCGCTCGGGGCGTACGTGCTGGAGCTGGCCCGGCGGGACGGCTACCGGGCGATGCAGTTCAACGCGGTGGTGGCCAGCAACACCCGGGCGGTGGCGCTGTGGCGGTCGCTGGGGTTCACGGTGGTCGGCCGGGTGCCTGAGGGTTTCCGCCACCCCGGTCTCGGCCCGGTCGACCTGTTGGTGATGCACCGCCGACTCGGCTGACCTGCGGCGGTGCGGGGCGGCGGGTCCCCGACCGGCCGTCGCACCTGACGATCCCGGCGCGGCTCAAGATTTGCGCAAGTTCCAGCCGGGAACGCTCCCACGGGTGGGCCGGAAGGCGATCCTGATGGGCACGGATGCCGGGGGTAGAGGCCACCACCGGTGACCCCGGGGGGCCCGCACGGGGGGACCGCGCTTCGCCGGTTCGGCAACCGGCGTAGCGCGGTCAGGGGTGTCCGTCCGGTGTCGGTACCTGCTCCTATGCTGACCCCCGTGGTGGAGTTGACCGGCGACGAGGCGTTGACGTTGCGGATGACCGCGCTGGCCCTGCGGGAGCATCCGGCCGGCCGCCCGGCCGGTGTCGCGGGCGTGGTGGAGTGGTTCGGGGCGATGCAGGCGCAGGACGCGGCGAGCGGCCTGTGGTCGCTGGGGTTGCGGCTGCCCGGCCACACCGAGGCCGACGTGCGGGCCGCCCTGGAACGCCGCGAGGCGCTGCGCACCTGGCCGATGCGCGGCACCGTGCACCTGGTGCCCGGCCGCGACGCCCGCTGGATGCTCGACCTCACCGGCGTACGGGCGCTGGCCGGCGCGCCGGCCCGGCGGGCCGTGCTCGGGCTGACCGAGGCCGAGGCCGATCGGGCCGCCGACGTGCTCGGCGCGGCGCTGGCCGGCGGCGGCCGGCTGACCCGCGCGCAGTGCCTGGACACCCTCGCCGCCGCCGGGGTCGACGTCTCCGGTCAACGCGGCTACCACCTGCTCTGGTACGCCAGCCAGCGGGGCGTCACCTGCATCGCCCCGCACGTGGGCACCGAACAGACCTTCGCGCTGCTCGACGAGTGGGTCCCCGACCCGCACCGGCCCGAGCGGGACGAGGCGCTGGGCATCCTGGCCGGGCGTTACTTCCGCAGCCACGGGCCGACGACCCGGCGCGACTTCACCGGGTGGACGGGGCTGACCGCCGCCGACACGAAACGGGCCGTCGCGGTCGCCACCGACGCCGGGACGCTGACCACCGTCCGGGTCGACGGGGTGGAGTCGCACCTCGACCCGGCGCTGCTGGACGCGCCCCGGCTGCCGGTGGACGACGTGCACGTGCTGCCCGGCTTCGACGAGTACCTGCTCGGCTTCAAGGACCGCGCCCTGATGGTCGAGCCGGCGCACCTGAAGGCGGTGATCCCCGGCGGCAACGGCGTCTTCCAGTCCACCGTGGTGCGCGGCGGCCGGGTGGTGGGCACCTGGAAGCGCCGCCTCGCCCGGACCAGGGTCACCGTGACGGTGCAGCCGCTGGTCCCGCTGGACGTCTCGACCCGGCAGCGGGTCGAGGCGGCGCTGGCGGGTTACGCCCGCTTCCTCGGCCTGCCGCTGCACCTCAGCTGGTAGGTCCCGCCCACTCTGCCCGGCCGCCGACGCTCCCGGGCTGCACGTGACCCCGGGGCGGGTGAGGGTGGCGGTTCAGTCGCCGAGCGCGCCGCCCGACCGGCCCTCGTGCAGGGTCAGGTTCCGGCCGGTCGACGGGTCGAACAGGTGGATCTTCTCCAGGTTGAACCAGACCCGCCGGTCCTCGCCCTCCTGCACCGGCGACTCGGCCGACAGCCGGGTCACCAGGTTGCCGCCGCCGCCGCTGAAGTCCGCGCCGGCGTCGGCGGCCAGCTCCTCCAGCTCGGCGGCGCTGGCCCGCTGCCCCTCGACGGTGAAGTAGACGTACTTGTCGGAGCCCATCGACTCGACGATCTCGGCGGGGGCGGTGAACTCCATGCCCCGGGCCCGCGCCTCGTCGTCGATCAGCTCGGCGTCCTCGAAGTGCTCCGGTCGGATGCCGAGGATCAGCTCCCGGGGCGCGTCGGCCCCCTCCAGCTCACGGCGGATGCGCTCGCCGATCGGCACGTCACCCAGGGCGGTCCGCAGCTTTCCGTCCTCGACGGCGGCGTGCAGGAAGTTCATCGACGGCGAGCCGATGAACCCGGCGACGAACAGGTTGCGGGGGTGGTCGTACAGCTCCTGGGGCGGGCCGACCTGCTGGATCGCGCCACCCCGCATGATCACCACGCGGTCGCCGAGAGTCATCGCCTCGGTCTGGTCGTGGGTCACGTAGACGGTGGTGGTGCCGAGCTTCTTCTGCAACCGGGACACCACTGTGCGCATCTGCACCCGCAGCTTGGCGTCCAGGTTGGACAGCGGCTCGTCCATCAGGAACGCCTTGGGCTGCCGGACGATGGCCCGGCCCATCGCCACCCGCTGCCGCTGCCCACCGGAGAGGTTGGCCGGCTTGCGGTCCAGCAGCGGGGTCAGCTCCAGCACCTTCGCCGCCTCCTCGACCTTGGCGGTGATGGTCTCCTTGTCGAGCTTCGCCAGCCGCAGCGGGAACGCCATGTTCTCCCGGACGGTCATGTTCGGGTAGAGCGCGTACGACTGGAACACCATCGCGATGTCCCGGTCGCGGGGCGCCTTGTCGTTGACCCGTTCCCCGCCGATCCGCAGTTCCCCGGAGCTGATGTCCTCCAGCCCGGCGATCATGTTGAGGGTGGTGGACTTCCCGCAGCCGGACGGGCCGACCAGGATGACGAACTCACCGTCGGCGATCTCCAGGTCGACGTCCTGCACCGCCACGGTGCCGTCGGGGAAACTCTTGCTCACCTTGTCCAGCACGATGTCAGCCATTGTTGTCACCTATCCCTTGACGGCGCCGGAGGTCAGACCGGAGACGATGCGGCGCTGGAAGAACAGCACGAACGCGATGATCGGAATGGTGATCACCACGGCGGCGGCGCAGATCGCCCCGGTGGGGTCCTCGAACTGCGACTCGCCGGTGAAGAACGACAGCGCCACCGGCACCGTCCGGGCCCGCTCGGTGGAGGTGAGCGTGATGGCGAACAGGAAGTCGTTCCAGCAGAAGATGAAGACCAGGATCGCCGTGGTGAACAGCCCCGGCGCGGCCAGCGGGGCGATGACCCGGCGGAACGCCTGCCCCTGGGTGGCGCCGTCCATCTTCGCCGCCTTCTCCAGGTCCCACGGGATCTGCTTGAAGAACGCCGACAGCGTGTAGATCGCCAGCGGCAGGGCGAACGTGATGTACGGCAGGATCAGCCCCGGCCAGGTGTCGAAGAGGCCGAGCTGCCGTTCGATCTCGAACAGCGGCGACACCAGCGACACCTGCGGGAACATCGCGATCAGCAGGGACACCCCGACCAGCAGACGCTTGCCGGGGAAGTCCAGCCGGCTGATCGCGTACGCGGCCATCGCGCCGAGGACCACCGCGACTCCGGTGGCGATCAGGGCGATGCCTATCGAGTTGACCAGGGCGCGGACGAACTGGTCGGTGTCGAAGATGGTCTTGTAGTTGTCCAGCGTCCACTCCCGGGGCCAGAACTTGCCGTCGGTGAGGGTGGCCGGGGTCTTGAACGACAGTGAGGCGATCCAGAGCACGGGGACCAGGGCGAAGACGACGACGATGACGTCGATCAGGCCCCAGCGCAGCTTCGCCCGGGTGGTGGTGTCGGCCATGTCAGCGCCTCTCCCCGTCGTCGCTGCCCGGGGCAGCGGTGCCGAACAGCTTCACGAAGACGAACGCGATGATCGCCACCGTGATGAAGATCAGCACGGACATCGTGGAGCCGATGCCGAGGTTGAGCCCCCGGATCAGGTTGTTGTAGGCGAGCATCGACACCGACGAGGTCTCGTTGCCGCCGTTGGTGAGCACGAAGATGTTGTCGAAGACCCGGAACGCGTCGAGGGTGCGGAACAGCAGCGCGACGAGGATTGCCGGCTTCATCACCGGCAGCATCACCCTGGTGAACCGCTGCCAGGCCGTCGCCCCGTCGGTGGAGGCCGCCTTGAGCAGGTCCTCCGGCACCAGCGCCAGCCCGGCCATCAGCAGCAGGGCCATGAACGGGGTGGTCTTCCAGATCTCGGCCAGCATGATGATCGCCAGCGAGCTGGCCCGTTCGGTCAGCGGGGCGCTGCCGTCGAACAGGTTGGCCAGGTAGCCGGTGCCGGGCGTCCAGGCGTACCGCCAGGAGAACGCGGCGACGACGGTGACGATGCCGTAGGGGATGAGCGCGGCGGTCCGCACGATGCCCCGGCCGACCAGGGTGCGGTGCATGACCAGGGCCAGCCCCATGCCGAGCACCAGTTCCACCGCGACGGTGACCACCGTGATCAGCACGGTCACCCCGAACGCGGTCCACCAGAACTCGTTGGTGAGCACGGTGACGTAGTTCTCCAGCCCGATGAACTCGCGCTGGTCGGGGAAGCGCAGGTCGAAGCGCTGCAACGACAGCCAGACCGAATAGATGATCGGGTACGCGGTGACCAGCACCATGACCAGCGCGGCCGGGGCGCAGAGCAGCCAGCCCAGCTTCCGTTCGGCCTTCTTGTTCTCGCTCAACGGGGCGCGCCGGCTCACGGCAGGACCCCCTTGGACTGGAGGGCGTCGGAGATCGCCTCGCGCAGCTCCCTGGCGGTCTGCTCCGGCCGGATCGCCGACGGCGGCGACAGGATCGCCGACATCACCGTGGAGATGCTCTGGTACGCGGGGGTCAGCGGGCGGACCGCCGGCTCCTTCAGCTCCTCCAGGATGGTCTCCTTCATCGGGTACGCCTCGTCCATCTCCGGGTCGTCGTAGACCGCCTCGATGGTCGGGGGCACCCCGTCGTTGATCGCGGAGAACTTCTGGTTCTTGGCGTCCCGGATGCACCTGGCCGCCTCGAAGGACTCCGTCGGGTGCCTGGAGTAGGCGCTGACCGCCATGTTGACCCCGCCGATGGTGACCTTGCTGGGGGTGTTCGCGTCGATGCCTGGCACCCGGGCCCACCTGACCTTCTTGGCCAGCTCCGGGTCGGCCTCCTGCAACGCCGGGTAGACGAACGGCCAGTTGACCTGGAACGCGCCGTTGCCGGACTGGAAGTCGAGCCGGACGGGATCCTCGGTGGAGTTGCTGAACGACGGCGACGTCACGCCCGACGTGGCGAACCGCTGGAGCTGGTCGAGGGCCTTGACGGTGCCGGAGTCCATCACGGCCTTCTTGCCGTCGTCGCTGAGGATCTTGCCGCCGGCGCTCTCGGCCAGGGTGTTGTAGAGCACCACCAGGCCCTCGTACTGCGCGCCCATGGTGAGCACCCGGTACGGCTTGCCCTGCCCCTTGAGGTCCTTGGCGGCGGTGATCATGTCGTCCCAGGTCGTCGGGGCCTGCGGGACGAGGTCGCTGCGGTACCAGAGCAGTTGCACGTTGGTGTTCTTCGGCGCCCCGTAGAGCCTGTCCTCGTACCGGGCGGTGTCCAGCGGGCCGGCGAGGGTGCCCTGTTCGACCTCGGCCCTGTCCTGGCCGGTCCACTCGCGGATCCACTTGGCGCTGGCGAACTCCTGGGTCCAGGTGACGTCGAGACCGAGCACGTCCATCCCGCTGTCCTCGGCGGCCAGCCGGCGGACGAGCTGCACCCGCTGGTCGTCGGCCTGCCGGGGCAGCACCCGGTAGGCGATCGTGTAGCGCCCCTCGGCGCGGGCGTTGCAGTCGTCGACCACCTTCTGCAGGTTCTGCTCGGGCGGGTAGTACAGGTTGATCGTGGGCGTACCACCGCCACCGTCGTCGGCACCGCACGCGGCAAGCGGCGCGACCAGCGCCAGCGCGGCGGCGGCAGCACCGGCCCGGAGCACCGGCCGACGCCCGTGTCGGGCCGTTCCGGGGTCCGTCATCGCCCCTCCCCCTCTCTTCGGCAAGAACCGGGGAGGTCACCCGTGCCCCGGTGCACGGAAGGCTGGAACCGGGCCGGTGAAGTGCGGAAACACACCGCCCCAGGGTGTTCCGTGGGCCTACACTGCCCGACCTGCGAAGGCGTGAAACCTGCCGGTAACCGGAGCCGGGGCGGACGGGGCCGGGGTCCGGGTCGCTTCCGCGCCGGACATCGACCCCAGTTGGGGCAGTACAGCGGTATCAAGGTGCGGCGGACACCGCGACATCGACCCCAAGGAGTCGATCGTCAACCGCCCCGCCCGCGCGCCCGTCGGGCGACCACGGACTGTCCGGATGGCGGGCGCGGTGGGCTGTCCCCGGGAGTGCCGCGTGCACTAGCGTTGACGCACTCACTCCACCAAGCCAGCGCGTCGCCGTCGTAGTCGATACGCCTCCGGCCGACATCAGCCTGCCCGTTCGGTGGGTTCTCCCGCGAACTCCCACTGCGCACCCACCGGCGCGGGCAGGATCGTCCTCAACGAGGAGGTGCCCCGTGGTGCAGGACACCCGCGCTCTCGCCCTGACGTTCGAGGTGAGCGGCCTGCCACCGGTGAAAACCGAGGCGCTGTCCATCTTCGCCGCCGGACATCGGCAGGCGACGAGGGTACGCGCCCTGCTCGAGGCGGCCTGCGCCGCGGCCCAGCAGACCGGCTGGACGCCGTTGGCCGGGCCGGTCGAGGTCGACCTGATCCTGCGGTGCCCACCCGGGCACCGCACCTCCGACGCCAGCACCCTGCTCGGTGGGGTGTGCGCGGTGCTCCAGGACAAGAAGCGGGCGGCCAACATCGGGCTGGCCCACCTCGGGGTCCTGGTCGACGTCGCGCTCTACACCGACGACCGGCAGATCCGCCGGCTGTCGTACCGGGAGGAGCCGGCGGAGAACCTCTCGTACCAGGTCCGGGTGGCCGCCGCCCCAGCCGTGGTTTGACCGACGTCCGCGGTGGGGTACCGCGGACGCCGACGAAGGGAGCACCGATGTCGGAGCCACATGTCACGCTCGACCCGAGAGGGCTCGACCCGGTGCAGCAGAAGCTGCGCGGCCCACTGGAGGACCAGCTCACCTCGGCCCTCCAGGCGGCCACCGACCGGGTCCGGGCCGGCTACGCGGGCGAACCGGTCGAGCAGGTCTGCCAGCGGCTGCTCGAGGAGACCCGGTCGGGGCTGCACCCGGACATCGCCGCCGGGTTCCAGCCCGACATGGACGAGTTCTGCCGGGTGGCGGTGGCGATCGTCCGCAACGAGGTCTCCTGACCCGGCCGGTTCAGTACCGGCCGAGGTTCTGCGCCGGGCAGATCACGATGCGCGGCGAGTGCTTCGGGTCCAACCAGCGCAGCACGGCCACCAGGTCGGCGTGCGACAGGCTGACGCAGCCGGCGGTCGGCCCACCCGTCGCGGTGCTGAACTCGTGCAGGAAGATGCCGCTGCCGGCGTTCGGCACCGGCTTCGGCACGTTCGGCGGCATGTTGTAGGTGATCACCGCGAAGTGGGTGTACGCCGGCACCTCCCGCCACAGCGCCTCGCTGTACCCGCCCGGGTTGGTGGCGGTGTGCTGGAAGGTGTTGTAGGCGGCCGAGTTCGGGTTCTCGTTCCACCAGTCGTCGGCGACCACCCGGTGGTAGGGGAAGCGCACGCCGGGATCGGCGGCGATGCCGTACATGGTGGAGCCGAACGAGTAGACCCCGGTGGGGGTGGTCGGCACCCCCTCGGTGTGCTGGTCGCTGAAGCCCTTCGCGCCCACCCGGGCGGGCAGCGGGGCCGACACCGGCACCCAGTGGCCGCCGGCCTGGTGGAACGTCTCCAGCGTGGCGTACGTGGTGGCGTAGCCGGTGCCGGTGACGAGGACGACCTGTCGGGTCGCGGCGGGCAGGGTGGTCAGCCGGGAGGCTCGGTTCGCGGGTGGGACCGGCCGCCCCCGGCCCGTCGCCGGTGCCGGTACCGCCAGGGCAGGTGTCGTCTCCATCGCTGCCATGATCGCATCACCGACGGCTCCCCGACGTCCCACAGCCGGCGGGTCAGGGCCGGGTCCGCAACTCCCCGACCCCGACCGCCGGCCGTCCGGCCCGGCAGCGGTGTTCGCCGGTACGGGCCCGACGGGCGACGCAGGCCGCCCGTGTCGGGCCCGGCACGCGGACCAGGCCGCCTGCACTCAGCTCCCCGGTGCCCCGGCGCCGGACTTCGGCGCGTCCCCGACCACCCCGAACGGTCGACGACGTCGGGCCAGGTTAGGCAGCGGCCGGGTCGCCCGGCAAGCGGTGCGGCGGTGCCGTGAAGGCGTTTCACGCCGGGGTGGAAATGCGGCATCCCGGCGTGACACGCTCAGCCGGGCTGACGCTGTTCGGCATCGAGGCGGGGGGCCGGTGGAGTGGCCGGGCCCCCGGCCGGAAGGCGGGTCGCCGCCCAGCCGCCGAGGATCGCCCCCAGCGCCAGCAGGTGCAGCAGTCGTACGCCGGACGGGGCGGGCGCGGTGGCGGCGGGGAGCACCGGCAGCACCGGCACCCCGAGCGCCACGACCGCCAGCGCCACCGTCCGGAACACCACCGGCCGGACCGGCGGCGCGGGCGGCGGTACGCCGGGGAGGAGCTGCCCCCGGCGGGCGGCCCGGACCGCCAGGGCGCACACCACCGCCCCGCAGACCAGGCTGCTGATCAGGTTGGACACGAGCGGCCAGCCCAGCCCGGCGAACGTGACCGGCTCCACTCCCAGGGCGTACGCCCACCGCGTGCTGTGGGTGACCCGGTCCAGCACGACGTGGCTGACCGCGCCGATCAGCGCCGAGCAGACGGTGACCTGCCAGGGGTGCCGGACTCCGCCGAGCACCGCGTACCCGGGCCAGCCGAAGAGCCGACCGCCGGGCAGGTGCCCGGCGATCCCGGCCACCACCCGGCGGACCAGCCAGGCGTAGGCCAACGCCACCGGCAGGCCCCACCACAGCGCACCACCCAGGGTGTGCACTTGCGCGCCCAACTCGAAGCGGGTGCCGCTGGCCAGGTAGGCGACGTCAGGTGCCACGGCCCCGGTGCAGAGCGCCACCCCGTCGAACCAGTGCGGTCGCCACAGTTTCAGCGGCAGTACCGGAGCCAGATGCGAGGGAAAGGTGAGCGGCACGCACCGTACGTTACCGGCTCGACACCCTCAGAAGTGGGCAAGCAGGTCCGGAAAGGCGGCCAGCCGGATCACCCCGGTGTCGGCCGGATCGAGGTCGTCGTTCTCCAGCACCCAGGTGTTCTCGTTGGGGATGAACACCGCCCGCATCCCGGCCGCCCGCGCCGGCAGGATGTCCGACTTCGGGGAGTTGCCGATCATCCAGGCGTCGGCCGGGGCGAAGCCGTGCTCCCGGGCCAGCCACCGGTAGGTGCCGGCGTCCTTCTCGGGCACGATGTGGGCCGCGCCGAAGTGGTGCAGCAGGCCGCAGGCGTCCAGCTTGCGTTGCTGCTCCTCCCGGTCCCCCTTGGTCAGCAGCAGCAGGTCGTAGCGGGTGGCCAGGGCGTCGAGGGTGTCGGCTACCCCGGGCATCAGCTCGACCCGGTGGTTGACCAGCGCGGCGGCCAACCGGTCGATGTCCGTGCGTTCCCGATCGGTGGCCGGCCGCTCCCGCAGCCGCTCCAGGCACTCGCCGAGGCTGCGCAGGAACACCTTGCTGCCGTAGCCGTGGGCCACCGCGTTGGCCCGCTCGATGTCGTCGAGCACGGTACGGATCTGGGCCCGGTCGAGGGTGGGGTGGTCGAGCCAGTCCAGGAAGTCGTCGATCACCCGCTCGAACAGGACGTTGTTCTCCCACAGCGTGTCGTCGGCGTCGAAGATCAACGTCGTCGCGCGCCCACCCGCAACCGTCCCGGCACCACCCGACGTCGTCCCGGTCTCATCCGCACCCATCCCGGCCCCTTCCCCGATCCGTCGGCCGCCCGGCCGGGCGGCCGACGGACACGCTAGCGGCCCGGCCCGCCCGGCACATCCGGGTTGTTCCGGCGCAGGGTCAGGATCAGGTCGGCCACCAGCGCCGTCCACCCGGTCTGGTGCCAGGCCCCGAGGCCCGCGCCGTTGTCGCCGTGGAAGTACTCGGGGAACGCGATCAGGTCCCGCCAGTCGGGATGGGTCTGGAAGAGCTGACACGCGCCGTAGATCGGCCGGCGGCCCCAGCCGTCCCGGGTGAACAGGGAGATCAACCGGACGGACAGGTCGTCGGCGATCTCGTCCAGGGTGCACTTGCGCGCCGACCGGGTCGGGTACTCCACCTGCAGGTCGTCGCCGAAGAACGCCGCGTAGTCACGCAACGCGCTGATCAGCAGGAAGTTCGTCGGCATCCAGATCGGACCGCGCCAGTTGGAGTTGCCGCCGAACAACCCGCTCGTCGACTCGGCCGGCTCGTAGCCGACGCAGAACTCCTGCCCGCCCAGGTCGACCGCGAACGGCTTGTCCAGGTGGGCCCGGCTCAGCGTCCGCAGGCCGTAGTCGGAGAGGAACTCGTCGGGGTCGAGCATCCGGGCCAGCAGCCGGACCACTTGCTCCGGGCCGACCATGGACAGCAGCCGCTGCTGGCGGCCGTCCGGGCCCAGCCGGCGGGCCCCGATCACGTCGGCGTACTCGGGACGCTGGCTGAGGAACCAGCGCAGCCGGGCCCCCAACTCGGGCAGGCGTTGCAGGGTCCGCGCGGACAGCCGGGTGGTGGCCGCCAACGGCAGCAGCCCCACCACCGAACGGACCTTCAACGGCACCTGACTGCCGTCGGCGAGGCGCAGCACGTCGTAGAAGAACGCGTCCTCGGCGTCCCACAACCCCTGCGAGTAGCCGGCGGCGGCGATGTAGGCGAAGTGCTCGAAGAACTTCGTCGCCGTGTCCACGTACGCCCGGTCGTGCTCGGCCAACACGATCGCCATGTCCAGCAGGTTGAGGGCGTACATCGCCATCCAGCCGGTGCCGTCGGACTGCTCCAGCACCCCGGCCACCGGCAGCGCGGCCGACCGGTCGAACGGGCCGACGTTGTCCAGCCCGAGGAAACCACCCTCGAACAGGTTGTTGCCGCCGGTGTCCTTGCGGTTGACCCACCAGGTGAAGTTGAGCAGCAGCTTGTGCATCACCCGGGCGAGGAACTCGTGGTCGCGCCCGCCGTCGATCTCGAACACCTTCAACGCCGCCCAGGCGTGCACCGGCGGGTTCACGTCACCGAACGCCCACTCGTACGCCGGGATCTGGCCGTTGGGGTGCAGGTACCACTCGCGGAGCAGGAGCAGCACCTGCTCCTTGGCGAAGCCCGGGTCGACCCGGGCGAGGGTGACGCAGTGGAAGGCCAGGTCCCAGGCGGCGTACCAGGGGTATTCCCACGGGTCCGGCATGGAGATCACGTCGAAGCTGGTCATGTGCCACCAGGCGCTGTTGCGCCCGTGCCGGCGGCCGGCCGGCGGCGTCGAGCCCGGGTCGCCCTCCAGCCACCGTTTGACGTCGAAGTGGTAGAACTGCTTGCCCCACATCAGCCCGGCGATCGCCTGCCGGGCCACCAGGGCCTCGTCGGCGCTGGCCGCCGTCGGGATCACCCCGGCGAAGAAGCGGTTCGCCTCGGCCCGCCGGGCCCACACCACGGCGTCGAAGCCGGCCCCCAGCTCCGCCGGGGGCGGCACGGCGGAGCCGGGCGGCGGCGCGGTGCGGGTCAGCCGCAGCCGGATCTGCCGCTGCCCGCCGGCCGGCACCTCCAGGACGTAGTGCAGGGCGCCCTTGGTCCCCTCCCGGTCCGGGTTGACGGTGGCCGCGCCGGCCACCACGTGGTCGTTGATCCCGTCCTTCGGGTACGGCGAACGGCCCGGCAGCCCCCACAGCCGCTCGGCGTTGGTGTCGTTGTCGCACAGCAGCGGGGTCGGCTCGCCGTCCCCCTCCAGCAGGAGCTGCCCCAGCACCCAGTGCTCGCCGACGAGCCGGGCACCCTCGCCGGCCAGCCGGGGCACCCGGTCCGCGCCGGGCGGCCCCCAGGCCCAGGTGTTGCGGAACCACAGCGTCGGCAGCACGTGCAGGGTGGCCGCCTCGTCGGCCCGGTTGGCAACCGTGATCAGGATGCACAGGTCGGTCGGGGACGCCTTGGCGTAGTCGACGGTGACCGCCCAGTACCTGTCGTCGTCGAAGATGCCGGTGTCGACCAGCTCGTACTCGGTCTCGTCCCGGCCGCGCAGGGCGTTGACGGCGACCAGCTCGTCGTACGGGAAGGCGGTCTGCGGGTAGTGGTAGCGCCAGCGCATCCACGAGTGGGTGGGGGTGCTGTCGAGGTACCACCAGTATTCCTTGGCGTCCTCGCCGTGGTTGCCGCCGTCGCCGCCGAGACCGAACATCCGCTCCTTGAGGATCGGGTCGACCCCGTTCCACAGCGCCAGCGCGAAGCAGAACGTCTGCCGGTCGTCGCAGACGCCCGCCATGCCGTCCTCGTTCCAGCGGTAGGCTCTGGACCGCGCGTGGTCGTGGGGGAAGTAGTCCCACGCCGTGCCGTGCTCGCTGTAGTCCTCCCGTACCGTCCCCCACGCCCGCTCGGACAGATAGGGACCCCATGCGCGCCAGTCCTGCTCCCCGGCGTCGGCCTGGGCGAGCCGGAGCCGCTCGGCGTCGGGGGACGGGGCGTCGGAGGGCGATCTGTCGGTGAACACCTGCACATTTTCGACGCCGCCGGGGTACTTGACCACAGCGGCCATTGTCGTCGTGGCGTGTTACACCTCGCCGCCACAGGAGGAAAGAAGTTGATCGAGTTCGGTTTCGGGCCGGGGGTCTGCGGTGAACTGGCCGACGGGGCGACCCGGGAATGGCTGGTCACCGACGGTCTCGGCGGGTACGCCATGGGCACGGTGAGCGGGCTGCGGACCCGCCGCTACCACGGTCTGCTGGTGGTCGCCGGGGAGACCCCGGCCGCTCGCCGGGTGGGTCTGGTCAGCCTCGACCCGGCGGTGGTCCTGCCGTCCGGGGCCCGGGTCCGGCTCGGCGCGCACGAGTGGAACTCCGGGGTGGTCGACCCGCGCGGCTTCGAGTACCTCGAACGGTTCGACCTGGTCGACGGGCTGCCCCGCTGGCGGTGGCGGATCGGCGACGTGGTGATCGAGCGGGAGCTGGCCATGACGTACGGCCGGTCCGCCGTGGCGGTGGTGCACCGGCTGGTGGCCGGCGGCCCGGTCCGGCTGGACCTCTCGGCCGCCTGCACCTGGCGCGACGCGCACGGCGAGCGGCGGGCCGACGGGCCGACGCCGCGGGTGGAGCCGGCCGACGGCGGCGCGGTGGTCGAGGGCGCGTTCCGCCTCGCCGGCCCGGACTGGACGCCCGAGGGGCAGTGGTGGCTGGGCGTGCACCACCGCGAGGAGGCCGCCCGAGGGCTGCACCCCGACGAGGACCTGTGGTGCGCCGGTCGGTTCTCCGGCGCGCTGGAGCACCCCGGGGACACCGTGTCGGTGCTGGCCTGGGCCGGCGACCTGACCGAGGAGCCGCCCCCGGCGACGCAGGTGGTGGCGGCGGCCCGGCAGCGGCACCGGGCGGTGCTGGCGGCGGCGAAGCCCGCCGACGCGGTGGACGCGACCCTGGCACTGGCCGCCGACGCGTTCGTGGTGCGTACCCCCGCCGGGCCCGACGTGGTGGCCGGGTACCCCTGGTTCGGCGCCTGGTCGCGGGACACGATGACCTCGTACGAGGGGTTGTTCCTGTGCACCGGGCGGGCCGACGAGGGGCGGGAGCTGCTGCGGGCGTACGCGGCGACGCTGTCGGAGGGGATGCTGGCGAACACCGCCGACACCGGTCGGGTGGAGTACAACACGGTCGACGCGACGCTGTGGTTCCTGCACGCGGTCGGCCGGCACGTCACCGTCACCGGCGACACCGACCTGGGCGACGAGCTGCTGCCGGCGCTGCACGGGGTGGTGCGGGCGCACCTGGCCGGCACCCGGTACGGCATCGCGGTCGACCCGGCCGACGGGCTGATCACCCAGGGTGGCACCCCGGGCACCGCGCTGACCTGGATGGACGCCCGGGTGTACGGGGTGCCGGTGACCCCCCGGGTCGGCAAGCCGGTCGAGGTGAACGCGTTGTGGATCAACGGGTTGGCCGGGTTGGCGGAGCTGACCGAGCTGGCCGGGCAGGACCCGGACGAGCTGTGGCGGCTGCACGACCGGGCCCGGGAGGCGTTCGGCAAGCGGTTCCCCACCCCGGCGGGCTGGCTGCACGACGTGGTGGACGCGCCCGCCCCGGCGTACCCGCTGGGTGGGGCGGCGCACCACGACGACGACCTGCTGCGCCCCAACCAACTGCTCGCCTGGTCGCTGCCGTACGCGCCGTTGGAGCCGGACCCGGTGGCGCTGCGGCGGGTGGCGGCCGGGCTGTTCACCCCGCTGGGGCCGCGCAGCCTCGCCCCCGACGCGCCGGAGTTCGCGCCCCGGCACCGGGGCGGGCCGGCCGAGCGGGACGGCGCCTACCACCAGGGGACGGTCTGGCCGTGGCTGGTCGGGCCGTTCGTCGAGGCGTACCGGAAGGCCGGGCTACCCACCGACGACTTGCTGGTCGGGCTGGTCGGACATCTGGGGGAACATGGCCTGGGGTCGGTGAGTGAGACGGCGGACGCCACCGCCCCGCACGCCGCCACCGGATGCCCGTTCCAGGCGTGGTCGGTGGCCGAGCTGCTCCGCGTCCGACGGGCCCGATAGGCACGCGTTACACACCGGCAACGGTGGCGTCTCCGCTGGTTATCCAGCACTCGGCAGGATTGGCCCCGACCCCGGGCCAGCGCAGGACACCCTCATGGTGTCCCACCGGCGCGCGCCCAGGACACACCCGAAGGGGGCCGCATGTCACCAGACGCCGACGTGATCGACATCCACCCCGCCCGACACCAGCGGGTGCTCATGCTGTCCTGGGAGTACCCGCCGGTGCTGGTCGGCGGCCTCGGCCGGCACGTGCACGCCCTGGCCACCGCCCTGGCCACCGCCGGGCACGAGGTCACCGTGGTCACCCGGCACGCCGAGGGGGCGCCGCTGGAGGAGTACGCCGACGGCGTACGCGTCCTGCGCGCCCCCGAGGACCCGGTGACCTTCCCGCTGGCCACCGGCTCCCTGCTGGCCTGGACGATGGCGTTCAACCACACCCTGACCCGCACCGCCCTGCGGGCCGCCGACACCGGCGGCTACGACGTCGTCCACGCCCACGACTGGCTGGTCGGACACACCGCCGTCACCCTGGCCGAGCATCTCGACCTGCCGCTGGTCACCACCATCCACGCCACCGAGGCCGGCCGGCACCAGGGCTGGCTGCCCGGGGAACTCAACCGCACCATCCACGGCGTCGAACACTGGCTCAGCAACGCCTCGGCCCGCGTGATCGCCTGCTCCGGCTACATGCGCGCCCAGGTCAGCCGGCTGTTCGACGTACCGGCCGGGCGGGTCGACGTGGTGCCCAACGGGGTCGACGACCGGGCCTTCCGGGCCCGGCCCCGGGCGGTCGCCTCGGCCCGCGCCCGGTTCGCCGGGGACGGTCCGCTGGTCGGCTACGCCGGTCGGCTGGTCTACGAGAAGGGCGTCCAGCACCTCGTCGACGCCGTACCCCACCTGCGCGACCGGCACCCGGGGCTCCGGGTGGTGATCGCCGGGGACGGCCCGTACAAGGACGAACTGGTCGACCAGGTACGCCGTCTGCACGTCGGCGACAGCGTCCGGTTCACCGGCTTCCTCGACGCCGGCCAGCTCCCGGCGATGCTCGCCGCCACCGACGCGACCGTCGTACCGAGCCTCTACGAACCGTTCGGCATGATCGCCCTGGAGGCGGCGGCGGCCGGCGCGCCGCTGGCCGTGGCGAGCACCGGCGGGCTCGCCGAGATCGTCGAACCCGGGGTCACCGGGGTGACCTTCCCGCACAGCGACCCGGGTGCGCTGGCCGGCGCGGTCGACCGGCTCGTCGGCGACGAGGTCTTCGCCCGCCGGGTGGCCAGGCGGGCCCGCACCATGGTCGGCGAGCGGTACGGCTGGGCGGCCATCGCCGCGCGTACCGCGGGCAGCTACGCCACCGCCCGCCGCGACCACGGCGGTTTCCAGGCCCGACGGGCGGCGGGCCTGCTGGCCGGCGGGCGGCAACCGATCACCATCCCCGAGGGCAACCTGCTGGCATGGGACGGTGCCGCCTGCTGACCGGATCGAGACCTGACAACCGATAGGTCCGCCCCGATCCATTGGCTACGGTGTACCTCGGCCGATGGTGAGGAGAACGGTGCAGCAGGTAGTGATCGCCGGCCGGTACCGCCTGTTGAACTTGGTGGGCCGGGGTGGCATGGGCCGGGTCTGGCTGGCCCGCGACGAGGTGTTGCACCGCGAGGTCGCGATCAAGGAGGTGGTGCCCCCCGCCTGGCTGGCCGACGACGAACGCGACGAGGTGCAGCTGCGGACACTGCGCGAGGCGCGCACCGCGGCCCGGCTCAACCACCCCAACGTGGTCCGGGTCTACGACGTGGTGCAGGTCGAGGAACGCCCCTGGATCGTGATGGAGTACGTCCTGTCCCGGTCGTTGCAGACGGTGCTGGACACCACCGGCCCGGTCGAACCGGTCCGCGCCGCCGAGATCGGGCTGGCGCTGCTGTCCGCGTTGCGCGCCGCGCACTCCGCCGGGGTGCTGCACCGCGACGTGAAACCGCAGAACGTCCTGGTCGCCGACGACGGCCGGGTGATGCTCACCGACTTCGGGCTGGCCACCTTCGACGGCGGTGACGGGCTGATGACCCGCCCCGGGATGGTGCTCGGTTCCCCGCAGTTCGTGGCCCCCGAACGCGCCGCCGACGGGGTGTCCAGCGTGGAGGCCGACCTGTGGTCGCTCGGTGCCACCCTGCACGCCGCCGTCGAGGGCCGCTCCCCGTACGCCCGCAGCACCGCGATGGCCACCCTGGCCGCCCTGGCCACCTCCCCGCCGGACCCGGCCCCGCACGCCGGGCCGCTGCGCCCCGTGCTCGACGGGCTGCTGACCCGCGACCCCCGGCACCGCATCCGCCACGACGAGGCCGCCCGCCGGCTGGAGGAGGTGACCCGGGCGACGCCCCGGCCCGAGCCGCCCACGGTGGTGCTGCCGGTCGCCCGCCCGATGGGCGTGGCCCGGCCGACCCCGCCGCCCGGCGCGGACGACCCGCCGGCCGGCCGGCCGACACCACCGCGTACCCGCGCGGACCTCGACGCCGAGCGGGAGTGGGGACCGCCCGGCCGGGTCGCCGCCGGGTCGGGTGAGCCGGGAGGCTGCCTGCGGGGGCCTGGCGACACCGACGGATGCGGCAGCGCTGCGGCCGACGCCCCGGCAGGTTCCGCCCCGGGGCCGACCGGACCGCAGGTGACCGGCCAAGGACCGGGCGCAGCCGCGCCGGGCGGACGCGGGCCGGGACGCCCCGGCGCGGGTACGGGGTCACGGCGGGCGACCGGCACGGGCGGGCCGGCCGGAATGCTCGCCCGGCTGCCCAGGAGCGCCCGGGGCTGGATCCTGGCCGGGGTGACCCTCGCCGTGGGGGCGACGGCCGGCATCGGCACCACCGTCGCGATCAACGACGACGAGCACGGGGCCGCGCCACGGCACACCGACGTGGCCGTCGACAGCACCCCCTCGACCCGCCCGTACGGCCCGCCGGCCGGTGATCCGGGCCGGCCGGGCCCGGCACCCGGCGCGTCGGGCCTCGCCCCGCCGCCGCTGCCGTGCCTGCGTCCCGACCCGGTCGGTACGAAGGTCACCGGCCGACCGGCGACCGTGGACGACGGTTTCCGTCCCCCGTCCGGCTGGACCTGGTACGACGGTGCCGGCTACCGGCTCGCCGTCCCGATCGGCTGGCTGCGTAGCCAGGAGGGGCAGGTGGACTGCTTCCGCGACCCGGGCAGCCGGCGGACGCTGAGCGTGGAACCCCTGGCCGGTGGCGGCGGGGCGCTGGAGCGGCTCCGGGCCGAGGAACGCACGCAGCTCGGCTTCGGCGCCCTGCCCGGGTACGACAAGATCAAGCTGGCGGCGTCCGACGGCGACGGCGCCCAGTGGGAGTGCCGTTGGGACACCCCGTTCGGCGGCCGGGAGCACGGGGTCCGGCTGATCCCCGGCCGGGACCTGTCCGGATACATGCTGAGCTGGTCGTCGGCGGACGAGGACTGGGACGACGCGACCGACGAGCTGGCGGTGGTCCGGGAGAGTTTCCGGAGCCGGTCGACCGAGCTGACCTCGCCGACCTGACCCGCCCCGCTCCACCGTCGGTCTCCGCCGCCGTCGGCTGCCGGCCCCCTCGGGCCGCCCGCCCCGCCTGGGCCCACCCGATCCGCCGCCACGAGACACCTCGGTCACCGTGGATATCCTGGTAGCGGGCGCAGCGAGGGGGAAACGTCGTGCACGAGCAGCGGGTCGCCGGGCGGTACCGGCTGCTCGGTCTGGTCGGCACCGGCGGGATGGGCCGGGTCTGGTTGGCCCGCGACGAGATGCTGCACCGGGACGTCGCGGTCAAGGAGGTCGTGCCGCCCCACTGGCTCGCCGCGCACGAACGCGAGGAGCTACGGCTGCGCACGTTGCGCGAGGCCCGCACCGCGGCCCGGCTCAGCCACCCCAACGTGGTCCGGATCTACGACGTGGTGCACGACGGGGACAACCCCTGGATCGTGATGGAGTACGTCCCGTCCCGCTCGCTGCAACAACTGCTCACCACGGAGGGGCCGCTGGACCCGCACCGGGTCGCCCGGATCGGGTTGGCGGTGCTGGCCGCCCTGCGCGCCGCCCACGCCGCCGGGGTGCTGCACCGCGACGTCAAACCGCACAACGTCCTGGTCGCCGACGACGGGCGGGTGGTGCTCACCGACTTCGGGCTGGCCACCTTCGACGGCGGTGACGGGGCGATGACCGGGCCGGGGATGGTGCTCGGTTCACCGCAGTTCGTCGCCCCCGAACGCGCCCGCGACGGGGTCTCCAGCCCGCGTACCGACCTGTGGTCGCTGGGGGCCACCCTCTACGCCGCGGTGGAGGGGCGGTCGCCGTACGCCCGGGGCAGCGCGATGGCGACGCTGAGCGCGTTGGCCACCGAGCCGCCCGACCCGGCGCGTCGGGCCGGGGCGCTGCGTCCGGTGCTGGAGGGCCTGCTGCGCCGCGAACCGGAACGACGGCTCACCGCCGCCGAGACGCAGGCCTGGCTGAGCGTGGCACTCGCGGCGACGCCCGCCACGCCGCAGCCCTCCGCCCCGGCCGTGCCTCCCCCCACGGTGGTGCCGGCCGGCGGGGACACCCCGCCGTTGCCGGTCGCCGGACCGCGCCCCCGACGGCGGCGGATCGCCCTGGTCGCGGTGGCCGTCGTGGGCACGCTGCTGGCCTGGGCCGGGACGACGGTCGCGCTGCGCAACGGCCCCGGCCCGCCGTCGACGCCGGGCGGTGGCGCCGGCACCGGGGCGTCCCGGCCGGCGGCCTTCCCGTGCGCCGCGCCCGCGCCGGCCGACGCCACCCCGGTCCGGTCCGCACCGCCGCCGCCGGGTGAGCGGTTCGGCCTGGTCGCGGGCTGGACCTGGTACACCGACCCGGACGGCTTCCGGATCGCCGCGCCGACCGGTTGGCTGCGCTACACCGACGGCCCGGCGACCTGCCTGCGCGAGCCCGGTGGCCCCCGGGCGCTCAGCATCGCCCCCGGCGTCGCCCCGGCCGACCCGGTCGCGCACTGGCGGGCCGAGGAACGCCGGCTCACCGACGACGGCCGGCTCACCGGCTACCGGCGGGTGGAGATCTCCGCGCTGGACATGTTCCGTGGCGGCGCGCTGTGGGAGTGCGAGTGGACCGGCCCGACCGGGGCCCGGCTGCACACCGCCCGGCTGCTGGTGCGGGTCGCCCCGCAGCGGGCCTACACCGTCTCATGGCTGACAGACCAGTTCGACTGGCAGGTCAACGCGACATACTTCCTGATGATCAGGCAGAGTTTCCGCCCTGCCGCCGCCTGACACCCTCCCCTGTGGACCGATCGGGTTGTTGCCCTGTCGGCGGCGGTTCTGACACAGTGGCGTAGCGTTGTCGATCAAGAAAACGGGGAGGGGCGAGGCGACATGATGGGACCGTCCCACGCGCTGTCGGGCGCGGCGGTGTGGCTGACCGGGTCGTGGGCGCTGGACCAGTTCGCCGACTACCACCAGTCACCGCTGGCCCTGGCCGTCGGCACCGCCGTCTGCGCCGGTGGGGCACTGTTTCCCGACCTCGACCTCTCCGGCAAGGTGACCCGCAACCAGGGCGGCGCGACGGTGGCCCGCACCTTCGGGGTGTTCTCGCTGTTCGTCGCCGAGGTGATGGAGAAGATCTCGCTCGGCGTCTACTACGCCACCAAGCTCAGCCGCGACCCGCGCCGCAACAACGGTCACCGCACCCTGACCCACACCATCCCGTTCACCGTGCTGGTCGGGTGGGGCACCACCACGCTGTGCACCGCGTACGGCAAGTGGGCGGTGGTCAGCATCCTGTTCTTCATGATCGGGCTGGCCCTGCGCGGGCTCTTCGACAAGTGGGCCGAGCGGGCCGGCTGGGTGATCGTCACCCTCGTCTCGGCCGCCGCCGCCTGGTTCACCTTCGCCAACCTGCCCGGTGACCGCGGCTATCCGATGATCGGGCTGGCCGTCGGGGTGGGCTGTTTCGTGCACATCCTCGGCGACATGATCACCAAGGCCGGGGTCCCGATCCTCTGGCCGATCCCGATCAAGCGCCGGATGTGGACGATGATCGGGCTACCCAACAGCATCGCGTTGCGTACCGGCAGCAAGGCCGAGGTGGTGGTGCTGCGGACCGCGCTGACGGTGCTCTCCGTGCTCGCCGCCGTCGGCCTGGTCGCCCCCTCGGTGCTGCAACGGTTCAACATCGAGGTCTGACCGTCAGGCGTTCCGCCTCCGGGCGTCCTTCCCCTCCGGACGCTATCTCGCCTGCTGTGGCGTCGGGCCCGACTGTCCGCCCGGGACGTTCCGGACGTCGCGGGCGCGGCGGATGTCGCCCCGGCGGCGCGCGGACGTCGTCCCCGGCGGGCACGAAACGCCGGGACCAGCCGAACGTGGGACGGACCGGGAGTGCCACGCACGCCTACGATGCGTAGCATGTCCGCCGGCCCCGGGACCCGCCCCCTCGCCGGGTCCGGTCGCGGACGGCTCCTCGCCGGCCTGCTGACGCTGCTGTCGTTGGCCCTCTTCGCGGGCGTGCTCTGGGACGCCGGGTACGCCCGGCTCTATCCGGCGGCACGCTTCCTGCACCGCCCGCTGCCCCTGCTCGGGCTCGCCGCCCTGGCCGCGCTGACGCTGGTGCTCGCCGGCTGGCTGGCCGCCCGGCAACCGCCCGCCGCGACGGCGCTACGGTCGGGCGCGCTCGGCTGCGCGGTGCTGCTCGGCGTGGGCACCGGCGCGTGGGGCATGTCCCGCACCGGCTTCGCCTCGACCGTCGAGCGGGACTCCACCCTGGCCGTCTCCCCCGACGGCCGGTACGCGGTGGTCCGGCTGGACACCCGCGACTGGAAGGACCTGCCACACACCGAACTGCGGGTACGCACCCGGGCCGGGCTGCTCAGCCACGACGCCGACCGGGAACTGGTCACCTGCCGCTACGAGCGCCCCCGGGGGCGGATCGACGCCGAGTTCGTCGGCGAACGGACGGTCCGGGTCACGCTGGTCGACCGGCCGGCGGTCACCGTCGCGTTCGACGGGCAGCTGCGCCCCCGGCACACCGTCGACATCTGCCGCCCACCCGACGGCTGACCGTCGACGGCGCGGCAGCCCACCGCCCGACCCGGCGCAGCCGGGCGGGGTGGCGCTGCCGGGCGGGGTAGCGCTCAGGCACCGACCCGCTGGGGTGGCACGGTGAGGCCGTAGAGCGCCATCAGTTCCGGGGTGTCCACCCGGTTGCCGTCGGCCACCGAGTCGCAGGCGATGTCGACGATCTGGTCCTTGTGCGCCAGCAGGTACGGTCGGGCGCCGATGTCGGCGCCGGCCAGGGTCGCGATGCCGGCCCAGTGCCGACGGCCGAACAGCATCGGGTACCCGCGCAGCCCGTCGTAGGTGGCGCAGGCCAGCACGTCCGGGTACGGCAGTGCGGCCACCCGCCGGACCGCCTCCGGGGTGAGACCGGGCATGTCGACGGGCACCACCACCACCGCCTCGACCCGTTCGTCGGCCAACGCGGCAAGGCCGGCCCGGATGGACGACCCGACCCCGGCCCCCGACGCCCGGTTGACCACCACCGTGGCGGGACTCAGGTCGGCCGCCGCCCGAACCTCGTCGGCCGCCGCCCCCAGCACCACCACCAGTTGCTCACAGCCGGCCGCGACCATCGTGTCGATCATGCAGCTGACCAGCAGCCGGCCCCCCTGGCGCAGCAACGCCTCGGGGCCGCCGAGCCGACGCCCCCCACCCGCCGCGATGATCATTCCTGCGATACGCACACCGGGTGCAACGAGCCCCCGAGAGATGAGTGTCGGCACGAAACGGATATTTCACTCGTATGCCCTCAACCACCCGCACCTCCCCGATCCGTCCCGCCCCCCGTTTCGCCCCGCCCCGTTTCGCCCCGCCCCGTTTCGCCCCGGTGATCACGAGGTTCGCGTCAGATGTGCCGTTCGCGTTGACGCAAACCTCTTGATCACCGGGGGCGGGCGTCGCAACGGGGCCGGCTGAGGGGGTGGGATGGGTCAGGCCTGGGCGTAGGTGGTCACGGTGGCGAGGTCGAGGGGGAAGCGCACGGGGGTGGGGCCGAACAGCAGTGCCGAGGCGCGTGCTCCGGCGCGGCGGATCGCCTCGGCCACCGGGTCGGCCAGCTCGGCCGGGCAGTGCACGATCACCTCGTCGTGCTGGAAGAAGACCAGCTCCCCACCGACCCCGGCCAGCTCCCCCCGCAGGGAGGCGAGCAGCGTCGAGGCCCACTCGGCGGCGGTGGCCTGGATGACGAAGTTGCGGGTGAACCGGCCCCGGGAGCGGGCCGCCCGGGCCCGGGGCGAGCGCGGGTCCGCCCCGGCGTCCGGGTCCACCGGGGCGTCGTCACCGTCGCCGGACCCGACCGTCCCCGGCGGGCAGGTCCGGCCCAGCCAGGACCGGACCAGGCCGCCCGCCTCCCCGGTACGCGCCGCCGCCTCCAGGTAGCCGAAGGCGGTCGGATAGCTGCGCTTGAGCACCGCCAGGGCCGGCAGCGCCCCACCCCCGGTCTGCCCGTACATCGCGCCGAGCAGGGCGAGCTTGGCGCGGGCCCGGTCGCCGCCGAAGGAGTCCTGGGCCAGCGCCGCGTAGAGGTCCCCGGCCGCCCCGGCGGTGGCCAGCCGGGCGTCACCGGAGACCGCGGCGAGCACCCGGGGCTCCAACTGACCGGCGTCGGCCACCACCAGCCGCCAGCCCGGATCGGCCACCACCGCCCGCCGGATCACCTTGGGGATCTGCAACGCGCCGCCGCCCCGGGTGGCCCACCTGCCGGAGACCACCCCGGCGGGGACGTACTCCGGGCGGAACCGGCCGCCGGAGACCCACGCGTCCCGCCAGGCCCAGCCGTGCGCCGTCCAGATCCGGTACAGCTCCTTGTATTCGAGCACCAACGGGACGGCCGGATGGTCGACGCCGCGCAACACCCAGGCCCGGGTGTTGGGCAGCTGCACACCGACCCGGGCGAAGGCGCGCAGCAGCTCCGCCGAGGAGTCGACGTGCAGCTGCCGGACGCCGAACGCCTCGGCGACCCGGGCGGCCAACTCGGCCAGCCGCCGGGGCGGCCCACCCATCGGGGACGCCTCGCCCAGCAGCTCGGCGAGGATCTCGTCGTGCACGTCGGCGCGCCAGGGCAGCCCGACGGCGGCCATCTCCACCGCGATCAGCGCACCTGCCGACTCGGCGGCCACCAGCAGCCGGAACCGGCCGGGATGGGCGGTGGCGGCGACCCGGGCGAGCTGGTCGGCGTACACCCTGGTCAGGGCGTCGATGCCGGGGGCCGGCGGGCCGGCGACGGCCTCGAAGAGCGCGGCCTGCCCGTGGCCGGGCGGGGCGGCCGGCCGGGGCGGCGGGTCGGGTGGGACGGCGGCCCCGGTGAGCCGGGCGTACGCGGCGGCCAACGAGCGGGGCTCACCCCACCGGCCAGCATGGCCCAGCAGCAGCCCCTCGGTCAGCTCGATGTCGTGGCAGCGCTCGACCCGCACCCCGGCGCGCAGCAGGGCCGGGTAGAGCGTCGCACCGGATGCCCACACCCAGCGGGGGTGCTCGGCCGCCTCGCGGGCGGCCACGGCGGTGGGCAGGTCGTCGACCGGCTCGCCGGGCCCGGCCGGGTGACCGGCGGCGTCGAGGGGCTGGAGAACACCTCCGCCCCGCTCCCCCGCCGCCACCGCCAGCACCGCCACGGCCCGATTGTGCCCCGCCCCTGTGACACACCCGGCCCGGATCACCCGTCGGGGCGCTCCGGGCCACCGGCGGGGTGGCGGGGTGCGGTGACCCCGCCACCCCGACCTGTCACTTGACCGCGCCGGAGGTCAGGCCGGACTGGATCTGCCGCTGGAAGATCGCGTACACGATGATCATCGGGAGGATGGCGATGGTCAGGGCGGCGAACAGGCCGGACCAGTCGGCCTCGTAGCCGGCGTTGACCGAGATGTCGGCGATGCCCTGGGTGAGCACCCACTTGTCCTTGGCGTTGGAGAGCAGCACCAGGGGCAACTGGTACTGCGCCCACTGCCCGATGATGTTGAAGATCGCGACGCTGATCAGGCCCGGCTTCGCCATCGGCAGCATCACCTGGAAGAACAGCCTGGTGTGCGAGCAGCCGTCGATCATGCCGGCCTCGGCCACCGAGTTCGGCAACGTGCGGAAGAACGCGGCCAGGAAGAAGACGGTGAACGGCAGCGAGTAGGCGATGTAGACCAGGATCACGCCGGTGTGGGTGTCCAGCAGCCCCAGGTTGCGGACCACGAAGAACAGCGGCACCAGCGCCAGGAAGACCGGGAAGGCCAACCCGGAGACGAACAGGTAGTAGATCGCCCGGTTGCCCCGGAACTTGTACCGGGCCAGCACGTACGCGGCCATGGAACCGAACAGCATGGTGCCGAAGGTGCTGCACGACACCACGAAGACGCTGTTGAGGAAGTAGCGGCCGACGTGCGCCTTGGTCCAGGCCCGGCCGAAGTTCTCCCAGCGCAGCTCCGCAGGCAACGTCCACGGGCTGCTGAAGATCTCGCTGGTGTTCTTGAACGCGGCCAGGAACGTCCAGAGGATCGGCACGATGACGATCACCGCCCAGACGGCGAGCGCCACCTGACCGAGCCCGCTGAACAGTCGTACCTCGTGGTGCTCGCCCCGGCCCTTGCGGGTGCGGGGGGCGGGCCGGCCGGGCGGGGTGTCCGCCGCGGCCGGCGGCAGCGTCGTCTGTGTGGCCATCTCAGTACTCCACGCTTTCCCGCTTGGTCAACCGCAGCGTCAGCGCCGCGAACGTGAGGGTGAGGAAGAACAGCGCCACACCCATCGCCGAGGCGTAGCCGTACTTCGAGTAGACGAACGCGTTGCGGTAGATCTCCACCGCCAGCACCGTCGTCGCGCCGTCCGGGCCGCCGCTGTCCACCGAGAGCACCGCGACGATGGCGAACGCGTCGAACGCGGCGATGCCGAGGTAGACCCAGGCCACCTGGAGGGTGTCCCAGAGCAGCGGCAGGGTGACCCGGAAGAACAGCATCACCTTGCTCGCCCCGTCCATCTCGGCCGCCTCGTAGATCTCCCCCGGGATGGAGGCCATCCCGGCCGAGAAGAGCACCACGTAGAAGCCGACGGCCTGCCAGACCAGCACCGCGATGATCGACCACAGGGCCAGGTTCGGCCGGATCAGGAACAGCACCGGGTCCAGCCCGAGCTTCATCAGCACACCGTTGATCAGGCCGGACTCGTTGGGCCGGTACACCATCTGGAACAGCACCGCGATGATGGCCACCGCCAGGACCTGGGGGAAGAAGAACACCACCCGGTAGAACTTCGACCCCCGGACCCCCTGCCGCTGGCCACCCACGCTGCGCCCACCCACGTTGAGCAGGAAGGCGAAGAACAACGCGATGGCGATCGTGATCAGCGGCAGGGCAAGCAGCAGTACGCCGTGGTGCTGGACCGCCTGCCAGAAGCGCCCGTCGTCGAGCAGCCGCCGGTAGTTGTCGAAGCCCACCCACTGCGGGGCGGACAACCCCCGCCAGTTGGTCATCGAGATCTGGAACGCCTGCGCGTACGGTGCGATGACGAAGACCACGTACAGCGTGACCGGGGCGAACAGGAACCCGATCACGAATGGATACTTGCCGTGCCGCATGATCCCGCTTCTCCGATCGGTCAGCGCGTGAACTTGGCGACGGAGCTGTCCTTCTTGATGGCGTCGGCCCGCTTCTGGATCCGCTCCACGAAGGCGTCGGCCTTGATCCGGCCGAACATCAGCTCGTTGGTGGCGGTCCGCGCCTCGGTGTCCAACTCCTTGTACCAGCCGTCGAAGTACAGGTTGAACACGTCCTTGCCGGCGGCGGCGAGGGCGGCCTGGGAACTGGCAACGCCGGGCGGGAAGGCGAAGCCGGCGCTGCCGGCGGTGACCACGGTCGGGGCCTTGACCACCTCGGTGAAGCCCTTCGCCCCGGCGACCGAGAGCATCTGGCGCATGTACTCCAGGCCACCGCGCGGGTTCCTGCTCTTGGCCGAGACGAAGTAGCCCTCACCGGCGGTGGCCCGCACGGCGGTGGCCGGCAGCTTGTCCGAACCGGACAGGCTCGGCACCGGCATGAGCTGGTACTCGAAGCCGGCCGGGGTGTCCTTCTTCTGCTCGCCCTCCAGCCAGTCGCCGCTGGGGTAGAGGGCCAGCTTGTACTGGTTCTGCCGGAGCTGCACGTCGGTGTGCTTGAGCCCCTCGAAGCTCTTGTCGACGTACTTCGCGCCGATCTCCTCCCACGCCTGCGCCGCCTGCTTGACGGCGTCCTGTTGCCAGGCGCCGTCCTCCAGGTTGTCGATGTTCTTGAGCACGTCGGTGCCGCCGATCTTCGCGGCGTGGGTCAGGATCACGTTCCACTGGTAGTAGGCCGCGTTCGCCCCGGCGTAGCCGTACGGGGTGATGCCCTTGGCCTTGATGCCGTCGAGCAGGGCGGTGAACTCCGACCAGGTCTTCGCCGGCGCCCAGCCGTTCTCCTTGAACAGCTTGCCCGAGTACCAGATGCCGAAGACTGTGGAGACGTAGTACAGCACGTACGGCTTGCCGTTGAACGAGCCCGCCTCGACCGTGCCGGGCACGACGGTGTCGCGGACCTTCTTGTTCGGGTCGTCGACCGACGGGGCGTCCCACAGCTCGGTGAGGTCCATCAGCTGCCCGTCGGCCACCAGCGACCCGAAGTCGATCAGCTTCTCGCCGGAGTTGTTGACGAACTCCGGCGGGTTGCCCGAGGCGAACCGGGGCTGGAGGATGGTGGAGACCGCCTGGGTGGACTGGTGCTTGATCTCCGCCTTGGGGAACGCCTTCTTGTACAGCGGCTCGTGCACGTCGGTGGCGTACTTCTCGCCGTAGCCGCCGTTGAAGATGACCACCTCCAGCGGGGCGTCCTCGGCGACACCCAGCGGGTTGGCGGCGCTCTTGGCGCCCTCCTCGGCCTTGGTGGGGGTCTCGTCGGAGCCGCTGGTGGCGCAGGCGCCCAGCAGGCTGACCACCGGCGTGGCGAGCAGGCCCGCCGCGGCGGTCCGGCCCAGCAGGGTGCGCCGGCTCAGCGCGGCGGGGGTCTCGGGGGTATTCGACATCGTCGTCTCTCCTTGGGTGTCCGGGTCAGGCGGTCCGCCGGAGACGCCCGGCGTACCGCGACTCGAGGGCGAGGTTGTGCGCGTCCCCACCGGGGACGTTGGCGGAGAGGTAGATAGGGGGTACCTCTCCGGCCTGGTGGAACCGTCGGACGACCTCCGCGGTCACCAGTTGCGCCAGCAGCGCGGAGGTGACCGAGGAGACCGCACAGACCGCGCCGCCGCCCTCCAGCGGCAGCAGTGCGTCGCCGTACGGTGCGCCGTTGTCCAGCACGACGTCGGCGAGTTCGGCGAGTCGACGCCCGGACGGGTGGCGTGGCGCGACCCGTGCGGTGTGCGCGACCGAGGTGACCGCGATCAGCGGATGGCCGTGCCCGGTGACCAGCGTCGCCAGCTCGACCACCGAGCCGTTGATGCCGGACTGCGAGGCGATCAGGAAGACGTCGGCCGGCTGGGGCCGGGCCAGCGGGTAGAGCTGGTGGGCCACGGCCGGGTCGCGTTCCAGCTTGGGGTCGGTGAGCACGTCGCGCGGGGCGTCGCCGTGCAGCACCAGGTCGTGCAGGCCGATCCGGTTGGTGGGGACCAGGCCGCCGGCGCGGGCCACCAGTTCGGCGGCGAACGCCTCGGAGTGGCCGGCCCCGAACGCCTGGAGCACACCGCCGGCCCGCAGGCTGGTGGCGATCAGGTCGGCGGCCCGGCCGATCGCCTCGGCCTGGGTGTCGAGCAGCCGGTCGAGGACGGGCCGGACGGCCCGCGCGTACCCCTGGGCACTGATCATGAGGTGGTCCCCTTCGCGGCCTTGTGCCCCTGCACGGCCTGGGCGGTACGCCGGAAGGCCGCGTGGGCGCGGTCGTGGGTGCGCTGCGCCACGGCGATGTAGAGCAGGTCGAGCACGACGAGTTGGGGGTGCCGGGCGGACAGCGCGTCCGGCCGGAAGGTGGTGGCCTGGCTGGCGGTGAGCAGGACGATGTCGGCCAGTTCGGCAAGCGGCGAGCGCGGGAACCCGGTCAACGCCACGGTGGCGGCACCCCGGCTGCCCGCCTCGGCGAGCATCTCGATGGTCTCCCGGGTCTGCCCGGTGTGCGAGATGCCCAGCGCCACGTCGCCGGGGCCGAGTAGCGCGGCGCTGGCCAGCCCCTCGTGCACGTCGCTCCAGGCCCAGGCGGCGACCCCGATGCGGTGCAGGCTGAACTGCATCTCCTCGCCGACCAGCGCGCTGCCGCTGGCCCCGAAGATGTTGACCCGGGCGGCACCGGCGATGGCGACGGCGGCCCGTTCGACCTCGGCGAGATCGAGCAGGCTGGCGGTGTCGTGCATGGCCCGGGTGTCGGCGGCCATGATCTGGTCGAGCACCCGCTCCAGCGGGTCGCCGGGCTGGATCTCCCGGCCGATGTCGACGGTCCAGCCGGCCGACCGGGCCCGGCCGGTCTCGGAGGCGATGCCCAGGCGCAGGTCGGCGTAGCCGTCGAAGCCCATCGCCCGGCAGAACCGGGTGATGGTCGCCGGTGAGGTGCCGCTGCGCTCGGCCAGCTCGACGATGGTGGCGCGGGCTGCTGCCTCCGGATCGCTGAGCACCTGCTCGGCGACCCGGCGCAACGCTCCCGTCAACTCGCCGACGCCGGCCCGGACCCTGGCCAGCACCCCGTCCGCGCCGCGCCGGTCGACGGGCTCGGCATCGACCACCGCGGTCGCCGCGGTGGTGTCCGTCTCGAGCTCGGCCATCGACACGCCTTTCGGAAAAGAGTGTTAACTGTTAGTGGTAAAAGTTCTTACTGAAGGCCCCTTCCTGTCAAGACCATGGGCGAAGTTTTCAAACTGTTACCTGCCGCACGGCCCGCCGCCGACCCCCGGTCTTGCCCTGCGGCACCGCACCCACCAGCATGGACACCCCCACACCAGCGCACCCCGGGGAGGCCCGCCAGGATGTCCGCCACCGTCGTGGTCGGCCTCGACGTCGGGGGTACGTCCACCCGGGCCACCGCCCTGACCCTCACCGGCGAACGCCTCGGCACCGGCCGGGGCGGCGGCGGCAACCCCACCAGCCACGGCGCGGAACAGGCCGCCGCCGAACTGCTGACGGCGCTCCGCGGCGCGCTGCACGGCGTCGACCCGGCCCGGGTCCACGCCGGGGCGATCGGGCTCGCCGGGGCCGGCCGGCTGCGCGCCGACCCGGCCGGCCGGGCCACCTTCGACCGGGCCTGGACGGAGGCCGGCCTACGCTGCCCGTACGCGGTGCACGGCGACGCCCTCGTCGCCTACGCCTCCGGCACCGCCGCCACCGACGGCACCATCCTGATCGCCGGCACCGGCGCGATCGCCGCCCAGGTGCGCGACCTGCGGCTGGACCGGATCGCCGACGGGCACGGCTGGCTGCTCGGCGACGCCGGCTCCGGCTTCTGGCTGGGCCGCGAGGCGGTCCGGACGCTCCTGGCCGACCTGGACGCCGGCACCGCACCCGGCCCGCTCGGCCGGCGGCTGCTCGGCGACCTGATCGGCGCGACCGGGGTGGCCGCCCGCCCCCGGGACACCGTCGACGCGGTGGTCCAGGCGGTCACCCGCCGGCCGCCGGTCGCCCTGGCCCGGCTCGCGCCACTGGTCGTCGACGCCGCCGTCGCCGGTGAGCCGGTGGCGACCGGGCTGCTCCACCGGGCCGCCGCCCACCTGGTCGACAGCGCCGCCCGGGTCCGCCCGGCCGACGCGGCGACCCCGGTGGTGCTCGGCGGCGGGCTGCTCACCGGCCACACCCCGCTCGGCGCGGCGGTCCGCACCGAGGCCGGCCGCCGCTGGCCGGACGCCCCGGTCCAGCCGGCCGGGGACGGCGCGGCGGGCGCCGCCTGGCTGGCCGCCCGCACCCTGCCCGAGGTCACCGACCCGGTGGCCCTGCACACCCTCCTCGTCCCGTCGGCCGACCGACCCCCCACCGGTCGACCTGCCCCCTGATCGTTGTCGGTCAGGCAGCGTGCCCCGGCCGGGTCCGGCCGGCGCAACCGGGCGGCGCGGGCGGGCGGGGTCAGCCTGCGGCGGTGGCCCGGATCGCCTCGGCGAACACCTCGGAACGGTGCTCGAAGTTGCGGAACCGGCCGTAGCTGGGCGCCGCCGGGGACAACAGCACCACCCCGTCGGGCGGGGTCACCACCCGCGCCAACCGGACCGCGTCCGCCAGGTCGTCCACCACCTCGGTACGCACCGCCGGCAGCCCGGCCAGCGCCGCCACGATCCGGGGGCCGCTGTCCGGGATTCCGATCACGGTCAGCTCCCGCTCGGCCAGATGGGTGGCCAGCGGCGTGTAGTCCAACCCCCTGTCGGTGCCCCCGACGATCACCGTCAACGGCCGCCCGTCGTACGCGTCGATCGCGTGCATCGCCGCGTACGGGCTGGTGGCGAGCGTGTCGTCGACGAAGGTCAGGCCGGACGGGTCGACGATCTCGGTGAGCCGGTGGGCCAGCCCGTGGAACCCGGCGACCGCCACCGCCAGGGTGTCCTTGTGGGCGACGACGTCCACGCCGACCGCGTCGAGTACGGCGAGCGCCACGCAGAGGTTGCCCGCGTTGTGCCGGCCGACGAGCGGCAGCACCCCCCTGGCGAACAGCGGCTGGTCGCCGAGGTGGAACCAGTCGGTGCCGTCCGGGCCGGTGGCGACGTGCACACTGTCGGGCAGGCCGGCGCGTACCGCCGCCCGGTCGCCCAACTCCAGGGCGAGGCGGGGATCGTTGCCGTTGACCACCACCGTGCGCGGGCCGTACGCGATCAGGTTCAGCTTGTCGCGGTAGTACTCGGCCTCACCGCCGTGCGCGTCCAGGTGCTCCGGGAACAGCGCGGTGACCACCGCCACCCGGGGCGAGTCGGCCAGGTCGCTGCACTGGTAGCTGGACAGCTCCAGCACGTACAACTCGGCCTCGGGCAGGTCGAGGGTGGGCACGCCGATGTTGCCACCCAGCACGTTGGGCCGGTCCACCGCCGCGAGCAGGTGGCTGATCAGGCTGGACGTGGTCGACTTGCCCTTGCTGCCGGTGACCCCGATCGTCCGGTCGGCGTGGTCGGCCATCCACAGGGCGGTGCCCTGGGTCACGGTCACCCCCCGCGCCCGCAGCTCGACCAGCCACGGGTGGGTGTTGGGCACCCCCGGCGACCGGACGACGATCTCGGCGGCGGCCAGCAGGGCGAACCCCTCCTCCCCGGTGACCAGCGGCGCGGCCTCGGCGAGCGGACCCTCCCAGGCCACGCTGAGGAAGTTCGCGCTGTCGTCGACGGCGACCAGGTCGGCCGGGCCGTGCGCGGCGATGGCGGTCACGGCGGCGCGGCCCTCCCGGCCGGCCCCCCAGACGGCGACGGTACGGCCGCGCAGATCGGACAGGCGCACGAACTCTCCCTCGGATGTCGACGGTCGGGCCGGTCCGCTCCCGGCACAGCGGACCCGGCCGGACGAACCAGGGCCTAGTATGGCGTGTGCCCAACGAGCAGCTCCGGCGGATGGACGCCTTCACCTTCCCGTCGTACTCGTTCGACCCCGCCACCGGCGCGGCGTCGTTCGACTACCTCCTGACCGGCCCCGACGGCGAGCAGCGGTTCACCGAGGTGATCACGCTGCCGGTGCCGGCCGCGCCGCCGTCGGCGCAGACGCTGGCCACCCTGGGCCGGGTCCTGGAACTGCTGCACGTGGTGGCCGGGGTCAGCTACTACAAGGCCGCCGCCCCGCCGCGCCTGGTGCTGCCGACGCCGCTGGGCGGGGCCGCCACCGCGCTGGTCACCGCCGTCTACACCAAGGGCCTCGCCGAGTACGCCTACCGCAACCAACTCCCGCACGTGCTGGAACTGCGTCCCGAGGTGCCGGCCGGCGAGGTCCCGCCACCCCGGGTGTACGACGACTCCGACCGGCGACCGCTGTCGGCCGTCGGCGGGGGCAAGGACTCCATCGTCAGCCTGGAGGCGCTGCGCCGGGGCGGCTTCGACCCGGTGCCGTTCTCGGTCAACCCCAACCACGTGATCGTCGCGGTGAACGAGGCGTCCGGGCTGCCGGCGCTGGCCGCCCGGCGACGGCTCGACCCGGTGCTGTTCGACCTGAACGCCGCCGGGGCGCGCAACGGGCACATCCCGGTCACCGCGATCAACTCGCTGATCGCGGTCGCCACCGCCGTGCTGCACGGGCTCGGGCCGGTGGTGATGTCCAACGAGCGCTCCGCGTCCGACCCGAACCTGATCTGGAACGGTCACGAGATCAACCACCAGTGGTCCAAGGGGGTCGAGGCCGAGGGGCTGCTGCGGGCGGCGCTGGCCGGGCACGCGGGGCTCACCGAACCGTACTTCTCGTTGCTGCGCCCGCTGTCGGAGCTGCACATCGCCCGGCTGTTCGCCACCATCGACCGGTACGACGCGGTGGTGACCAGTTGCAACGCCGCGTTCAAGCTGCGTGACGCCAGCGCCCGCTGGTGCCGCGACTGCCCGAAGTGCCGGTTCGTCTTCCTCGCCATGGCCCCGTTCATGACCCGCGAGCGGGTGGTCGGCATCTTCGGCGGTGACCTGCTGGCCGACGAGACGCAGATCCCCGGCTACCGGGAACTGCTCGGCGTGGACGGGCACAAGCCGTTCGAGTGCGTCGGCGAGGTGGAGGAGTCGGTGGTGGCGTTGAGCCTGCTGGCCGCCCAGGACCAGTGGCGCGACGCCCCGGTGGTCCGTGCCCTGGTCGACGCGGTCCCCGCCGCCGCCTGGTCGACGGCGGCCACCTCCGACGTCTTCACCCCGGCCGGCCCCCACCACGTCCCCGCCGCCTACGCCAAAACCCTGGACACCCTGACCTGACCCGCCCCCCGCCGGCACCACCCGTCTCCCGCCACCTCACCCGGCCCCCATCTCCCCGGTGATCAAGAGGTTCGCGTCACTGGGGCGGCGACATCTGACGCATTCTTCTTGATCACGGTGAACCTGCCGGCCGACCGGACGGTGATCAAGAGGTTGGCGTCACCCGGGCTACGAAATCTGACGCATTTCTCTTGATCACCGGGCACAGGCCAGGCGGGCGTGGGTCGGGCGGGCACAGGCCGGAGGGGTGGCGGGGCGGGGGGCGCGTCAGGGGGTGCGGATGGCGTCGAGGGCCAGGAGGGCGACGTGCAGGGAGAGGCAGGCTTCGACCGAGTCGAGGTCGACGCCGAGGATGCGGCCGATCCGGGCCAGCCGTTCGTAGAAGGCGGGGCGGGACAGGTGCGCGGCGACCGCGCCGGCCGACTTGTTGCGGCCCTGCTCCAGGTAGGCGCGCAGGGTGCCGAGCAGCTGCTCCCGGGGGTGCTGGGCGTCGTGGGCCAGCAGCGCGCCGAGTTCCCGTTCGACGAAGGTCTGCAACCGGGGCTCGTCGCGCAGCAGGTGCAGCAGGCCGGCCAGCCCGACGTGCGGCAGCCGGAAGACCGGCAGGTCACGGCTGTCCCGGCGGGCGGCCTCGGCGACCTGGCGGGCCTCGACCAGCGACCGGCGTACCTCCCGCAGGCTCGCCACCCCGGATCCGGCGGCGATGAGCACGCGGGCCGGCTGGTCGCCGTGTCGGCGGCGCAGCGCGGCGGCGAACGCGGCGAGCGCGCGGTCCTCGGCGGCGGCGTCCGGCAGGGCGAGCAGGACCCCCACCGCCTGGTCGTCGACGGGGCTGGTCAGGCCGGCCAGTTTCGCCTCCCGTAGCGCCTGGCCGACCGCCTCGGCGAGGTCACGCAGCCGGGCCGGGCCGGCCTCGGCGGCGTCGGCCGGGCCGCTCTCGCCCGGTCCGCAGTGTTCGGCCGGGGTGTCGCGGCGGAGCCGGACCATGACGCCGATCAGGTGCCGACGCTCCAGGGGCACTCCCAGCGCCCGCGCCCGCAACGCGATCTCGTCCACCGGTCGGGAGTGGTCGAGCAGGGCGGTGAGCAGGGTGTGGTGCAGTTGCCGTTCCAGCCCTTCGGCGTCGCGGCGGATCAGCCGACCGAGCGCCAGGGTCGAGGCGGCCCGCTCCACCAGGATGGTCAGCCGGGTGGGTGGCGTGCCGACGGGCCGGCCGTCGCCGAGGCCCGCCCGCGCCGGCCAGCGCAGCAGCAGCCGACCCCAGTCCTGTCCGCGTGCGCCGACGGTCGTGACCAGCCAGCCGCTGTCGCTGTCGTACGCGGTGCGCCCGGCGGGACGCAGCCGTCGGGAGTGCTGCTCCCAGCCGTCCAGCAGCAGTGCGGCGTTCTCCCCCGCCGGGTCGTAGGCGAGCACCTGCCGGGACAGGTTCTCCAGCACCACCGGGCAGCCGGCCAGCGTGGCGGCCTGCCGGACCACCTCGGCGGCCCCGGCACCTTCGACGGACAGTTCGGTGAAGCGTTGGTGGATCTCCTCGGCGGCCCGCAGCTCGTGCAGTTGGGCGTCGACGATCAGGGCGTGCACCGCCTCGGTGATCCGCACGAACGGGGTGGCCCGGCGCAGCTCGACCAGGGGCAGCCCGCGCCGGGCGGCGGCCACGGCCATCACCCGGGGCACCTCGGTCGGGTAGCGGCGGCCCAGTTCGACCACGAGTCCGGAGACACCCACCGCGGCGAGGTCGCCGATGAAGGCGCGCAGCCCGACGTCGTCGGCGGGCAGTCCGATGCCGGTGGTGAGCACGAGTTCGCCCCCGCCGAGGAGGGTGGCGATGTCGGGCACCTCCGCCACGTGCACCCAGCGCACCGGGCGGTCCAGGCCGGTCTCCCCGGCGACCAGCCGGGGGGCGCCGTGGCGGACCGGGTCCAGCGCGAGCACCTCACGGACGGTAGGGAACACGGGCGACACGCTACCCTCGGTGATCCCGGGTCCCGCCATCCACCGTCCGTCGCCGCCCGGACGACGAGGGCGGCCCCGCCGGCCGGGGCGGTGACCCCCGTCCCGGCCGGCGACGCGACTGTCAGTCGACGCCGAACTCCATCGCGGCCCGGTCGAGGGCCTCCTCGTCGGGGGTGGCGACGCCCCGGGAGGCGATGGCTTCCGCGCCGCCCTGCGGCATCGCCCCGATCAGCCCGGTCGAGGCGGCCTGGGCCGCGCCGACCGCCCGCTGCGGGGCTGCCCCGCCGACCAGGCCGAGGGTGGCGTACTGCTCCAGCTTGGCCCGCGAGTCGGCGATGTCGAGGTTACGCATGGTCAGCTGGCCGATCCGGTCGGACGGGCCGAAGGCCGAGTCCTCGGTACGCTCCATCGACAGCTTGTCCGGGTGGTAGCTGAACGCGGGGCCGGTGGTGTCCAGGATCGAGTAGTCCTCGCCCCGGCGCAGCCGCAGGGTCACCTCACCGGTGACGGCGGTGCCCACCCAGCGCTGCAACGACTCGCGCAGCATCAGCGCCTGCGGGTCGAGCCAGCGGCCCTCGTACATCAGCCGGCCGAGGCGGCGGCCCTCGTGGTGGTAGTTCGCCAGGGTGTCCTCGTTGTGGATGGCGTTGACCAGCCGCTCGTACGCGGCGTGCAGCAGCGCCATGCCGGGGGCCTCGTAGATGCCCCGGCTCTTGGCCTCGATGATCCGGTTCTCGATCTGGTCGGACATGCCCAGGCCGTGCCGGCCGCCGATGGCGTTGGCCTCCAGCACCAGGTCGACGGGGCTGCCGAACTCCTTGCCGTTGATCGTCACCGGCCGGCCCTGGTCGAAGCCGATGGTGACGTCCTCGGTGGGGATCTCCACGGACGGGTCCCAGAACCGGACCCCCATGATCGGGCTGACCGTCTCGATGCCGGTGTCGAGGTGCTCCAGGGTCTTCGCCTCGTGGGTGGCGCCCCAGATGTTGGCGTCGGTGGAGTACGCCTTCTCGGTGCTGTCCCGGTAGGGCAGGCCGCGTTCCAGCAGCCACTCCGACATCTCCTTGCGGCCACCGAGTTCGGTGACGAAGTCGGTGTCCAGCCACGGCTTGTAGATCCGCAGTTGCGGGTTGGCCAACAGGCCGTAGCGGTAGAACCGCTCGATGTCGTTGCCCTTGAAGGTCGAGCCGTCGCCCCAGATCTGCACGTCGTCGGAGATCATCGCCCGGACGAGCAGGGTCCCGGTCACCGCCCGGCCCAGCGGCGTGGTGTTGAAGTAGGCCCGGCCGCCGGAACGGATGTGGAAGGCACCGCAGGTCAGCGCGGCGAGGCCCTCCTCGACCAGGGCGGCGCGGCAGTCGACCAGGCGGGCGACCTCGGCACCGTAGCTGAGCGCACGACCGGGCACCGAGTCGATGTCGGGCTCGTCGTACTGGCCGATGTCGGCGGTGTAGGCGCACGGGACGGCGCCCTTGTCGCGCATCCACGCGACCGCGACCGAGGTGTCGAGGCCGCCGGAGAAGGCGATGCCGACACGTTCGCCGATGGGCAGGGAGGTGAGAACCTTGGACACAGGGAAGATTATGCACCTGCCCGCATTCTCATGCAAATAGCCGGTGGTCGGTGGCTACCCGTCGACCGGGTCGTCCCGACCCAGCTCCCAGAACGCCACCGCCGCCGCGGCGGCCACGTTCAACGAGTCCACGCCGCGCCGCATCGGGATCACCACCCGCACGTCGCTGGCCGCCTGCGCCGCCCCGGTCAGCCCGGGGCCCTCCGCGCCCAGCAGCAGCGCCGCCCGCCCCCGCTGCGCCGGGGTCAACCGCTGCACCGGTACGGCGTCCGCCGCCGGCGTCATCGCGAGCACCGTGAAACCCGCCGCGCGTACCTCGTCCAAGCCGGCCGGCCAACGTTCCAGCTTCGCGTACGGCACGGCGAACACCTCCCCCATGCTGACCCGCACGCTGCGCCGGTAGAGCGGATCGGCGCAGGACGGCGAGAGCAGCACCGCGTCGATACCGAGCGCGGCGGCCCCCCGGAAGATCGCCCCGAGGTTGGTGTGGTTGTTGATGTCCTCCAGGATCACCACCCGGCGGGCGGCGGCCAGCACCTCGGCGGCGGTGGGCAGGGGCTTGCGGTGGAACGAGGCGAGCACGCCCCGGTGGACGTGGAAGCCGGTCGCCTTCTCCAGCACGTCGGGGGTGGCCGCGTAGACCGGGGCGGCCCCGGTGTCCAGGTCGGCGAGCTGGTCGACCCGCTTGGCGTCGACCAGGTAGGACCGGGCGGGATAGCCGGCCCGCAACGCCCGGCGCAGCACCAGCTCCCCCTCGGCGATGAACAGCCCGTGCGGGGGTTCCCAGCGGGTACGCAGCTCGACGTCGGTCAACGCCCGGTAGTCGGCGATCCGGACGTCGTCGGGGTCGGTGATCTCGTGAACGGGCACCGCCCGATTCTGCCGGTTCCCCCGGCGCGCGCCCGACCCGGTCGGGTCATACCCGGGCGACCGGGTTTCCCCCGGCGTGACGCGGGAAGGGGGGCGGGAAGCGGACTCGACCGGAGGGACCACCACGATGAGCGCAGCGGGCACCACCGACGGCCGGTTGCCGAGGAACGCCACAGTCGCCGACCACATCGTGGCCCGCCTCGCCGAGTGGGGGGTGCACCGCTACTTCGGCTACCCGGGCGACGGCATCAACGGGATGACCTCCGCCCTGCAACGGGCCGGCGACCGGGTGGAGTTCGTCCAGGTACGCCACGAGGAGACCGCCGGCTTCGCCGCCAGCGCGCACGTCAAGTACGGCGGCGGCCCGCTCGGCTGCGCCCTGGCGACCAGCGGCCCCGGCGCGATCCACCTGCTCAACGGCCTCTACGACGCCAAGCTCGACCACCAGCCGGTGGTGGCCCTGGTCGGCAACACCGCGCTCACCGCCGAGGGCGGCGGCTACTACCAGGAGGTCGACCTGCTCGCCCTCTACAAGGACGTGGCCGGGGACTTCCTGGCCCAGCTCGACGACCCGTCCCAGGTGCGGCACCTGGTGGACCGGGCCTGCCGCACCGCGCTGTCCCGCCGTACGGTGACCGCGCTCGTGCTCCCGCTGGACGTGCAGGATGAGCCGGCGGTGCCGGACCCGCCGCACGCACACGGCTACTACCACACCAGTGCGACCCCCAGCAGCATGCCGACGGTGCCGCCGGAGGCGGAGCTGCGCCGCGCCGCCGACGTGCTGCGCGGCGGCGAGCGGGTGGCGATGCTGGTCGGCCAGGGTGCGCTGGGCGCCGAGGCGGAGGTACGCCTGATCGCCGACCGGCTGGGCGCCGGGGTGGCCGCCGCGCTGCTCGGCTTCACCGCCGTCGACCACCGCGAACCGTGGGTGACCGGGGCGATCGGGCTGCTCGGCACCCGGCCGAGCTGGCAGCTCATGCAGGAGTGCGACCGACTGCTGATCGTCGGCAGCAACATGCCGTACTCGGAGTTCTATCCGCCCCAGGGGCAGGCCCGCGCGGTGCAGATCGACCTGGACGGCACCCGGATGGGGCTGCGCTACCCGACGGAGGTCAACCTGACAGGCGACGCCGGCCCGACCCTGCGGGCGCTGCTGCGGGAGCTGGGCGACGGGCCCGCGCCGACGGCCTGGCGGGCGACGATCGCCGACGCCACCTCGGGGTGGCGGCAGGCCCAGGCGGAGCTGGCCGGGCAGCCCGCGCACCCGGTGAACCCGCAGCTGCTGTTCCACACCCTCGACGACGCGCTGCCCGACGACGCGATGATCGCGGTGGACTGCGGCACCGCCACCGCCTGGTACGCCCGCCACCTCCAGGTTCGCCCCGGCATGCTGGCCAGCCTCTCCGGCACCCTGCTGTCGATGGGCGGGGCCATGCCGTACGCCCTGGCGGCGAAGTTCGCCCACCCGGACCGTCCGGTGGTCGCGTTGATCGGCGACGGGGCGATGCAGATGAACGGGGTCAACGAGTTGATCACCGTGGCGAAGAACTGGCGGCGCTGGGCCGACCCGCGTTTCGTGGTGCTGGTGCTCAACAACCGGGATCTGGCGTTCGTCAGCTGGGAACAGCGGTCCACCGAGGGCACCCCGCGCTATCCGACCAGCCAGGACCTGCCGGACGTGGCGTACCACCGGTGGGCCGAGGTGTTGGGCCTCGACGGCGTGCTGGTCGACTCCCCCGACCAGGTCGACGGCCTGTGGCGGCGGGTGCTGACCGCCGACCGTCCGGTGGTGGTGAACGCGGTGGTCGACCCGGCGGAGCTGATGCTGCCCCCGCACTTCACCCTCGACCAGGCCCGCAAGACGGCGGCGGCCCTGCTGCGCGGCGACACCGACCGGGCCGGCATCGTCCGCCGGGGCATCCCCGCCACTCTGGCCACCTACCGCCCCCGTCGCCGCTGACCCGCCCGCCCCGCCCGGTCGTTGGGCGCGATGCCGGGGCAACAGCGGCATCGCGCGGGGCGGACACCGCCGTTCCGCCGACCTGGCGTCGATCGATCAGGGCCCGCCCGGGTCGAGCCGGCACCGGGGCGACAGCGGGTCAGCCCCGGCGGTTCTGGAGCCAGCGGAGCAGGTCCGAGGGGAAGTTCTGGTCCTCCTGCCCCGGGGCGCGGGGGGACGGGCGGGGCGCGGGGCGTTGCGGGTTGCCGGCGAGTTCGCGGCTGGGGGCGGTGAAGTCACGGACCGGCTGGCCGTCCACGGCGGTACGGATGGTCCGGGCGACCGCGGTGATCACCTCACCCTGCACGGCCGCGCCGACCGCGTCGCTCGGGTCGTCGGGGTTGGCGGCGATGCCGGCGACCGCCACCTGCGGGGTGAACCCGACGAAGGTCTCGGTGGCGTTCTTCTCCGAGCTGCCGGTCTTGCCGGCCACCGGGCGGCCGACGATCCGGTCCACCCCGCCGGCGGTGCTGCCGTTGCACTGCCCGTACGCCGACTGCTGGCCGACCGGGCAGCGGGCCGCGTCGGTGGCGGCCCGCGCCACGTCCGCCGACAGCACCTGCCGGCAGGCCGGCTGGCCGACCGGCACGGTCGAGCCATCCGGGCCGGTCACCGACACCACAGGCGTCGGCGCGCAGTACGTCCCCTCGGCGGCCACCGTCGCGTAGGCGTTGGCCAGGTCGAGCGGGGTGGTGGCGGACACCCCCAGGGTGAACGCCCCCCAGTTGTCGGCGTCGTGCGCGGCGAGGTCGGCGTCGGTGCGGGCCCGGAAGGTGATCCCGAGGCGCTGCGCCATCTCCACCACCTTGGCCGGGCCGACCTGCTCCTCCAGCCAGACGAAGTAGGTGTTCACCGAGCGGCCGAAGCCGTCCCACATCATCCGGTAGCCGTCCATCCGCGCCGGGTTGGCGTTCGCCGGGCACCACCTGCCACCACAGGATGCCTCGCCCTCGGCGGGGAACCGGGTGGTCAGCCGGCTCGGCGAGTCGAATCCGGTGGACAGGGTACGGCCGTTCTCCAGCGCGGCCAGCATGGTGAACAGCTTGAACGTCGAGCCGGCCTGGTAGCCGGCGATGCTGCCGCCGCCGGAGACCAGCGGGTTGACGGTCTGCCCGTCGCCCACCCCGTACTCGCGGTTGACGGCCAGGGCGAGCACCCGGCCGGTGCCGGGCTCGACGGCGGCGATCGGCAGCGCGCGGGCCTCGTCGGCGGAATAGACCTTGCGGGCCTCGGCGGCGGCGGTGGCCTGGACGTCCGGGTCGAGGGAGGTGACCACCGTGTAGCCGCCCCGGCGCAACGCCTGCTCCCGCTCCTGCGCGGTCGCCCCGAAGGCGGGCTGCTCCAGCCACCAGCGGCGCAGGTAGTCGCAGAAGAAGCCGGCGTCGGCGGTGACCGTGGCGGTGCAGCCGTTGGGCTGGACGGTGGCGTGCAGGGTCAACTGCTCGGCGCGGGCCTCGTCGGCCGCGGCGGCGGTGATCGCGCCGGTGGCGACCATCGAGTCGAGCACGTAGCCGCGCCGCTGAAGGGCCGCCTCCCGGTCCCCGTCGATCGGGCTGTACGCGTCGGGCGACTGGACCAGTCCGGCGAGCAGCGCCGACTCGGCGAGCGTCAGGTCGGCCGGCGACTTGCCGAAGTAGCGCTGGCTGGCGGCGGCGACCCCGTACGCGCCGGAGCCGAAGTAGGCGATGTTGAGGTAGCGGTTGAGGATCTCGTCCTTGCTGAGCGTCTTCTCCAGTTCGGTGGCGTACCGGATCTCCTGGAGCTTGCGCCCGACGGTCTGCTCGGTGGCCGCCTGCCGCTCCTCGGCGCTCCGGCTGGGGTCGCTCTTGAGCACGTTGCGCACGTACTGCATGGTGAGCGTGGAGCCGCCCTGGGCGGTGCCGCCGCCGGTGACGTTGGCGACCAGGGCGCGGGCCATGCCGCGCAGGTCGGCCCCGCCGTGGGAGTAGAAGCGGCGGTCCTCGGCGGCGACGATCGCCGCCCGCAGCGTCGGGGCGATCTCGGCCAGCGGCACGTCCGTGCGGTTGACGTCGTAGAACGTGGTGAGCAGCGTCTTACCGTCGTTGGCGTAGAGGTAGGAACGCTGCGGGGTGGCCGGGGTGCGCAGTGCCGCCGGCAGGTCGTCGAACCCCCCGAGCACCGCCCTGGTGGCGAACCCCGCGAGCAGGTTGCCCGGCAGCGCGGCGACCGCGAGGACCAGGCCGGCCAGCAGGCCGGCGAGCAGCACGGTGAGCAGCCGCGCCAGCGGCGTCCGGGGTGAGGACATGCGGGTAAGCATTGCCACCGCGCGGGACAGCAGCCCACTCCGGCACCCGATTGTCAGGTAACTCACCGTGACCTGCCAGCGACTTCCCCGTCCCGCTGCCCTGCCATCCCCGTCCGTCCGGTCCATCCCGTCTCTCCCCCCGGCTCGGCCATCAAGAGGTTTGGGCGCGTCCCGTCCGGATTCCTGACCCGAAGCTCTTGATCACCACGGCGGGCCGGGCGGGCGCGGGGCGGGCGGGGCGGGGTCAGGGGGTGGTGACGCTGGCGGTGGCGGCGTCGCGGGCGACGGTGGCCGGCACGAGACGGCCGGAGCGGTAGCCGATGCCGATGCCGGCGACCAGCACGAAGATCGCCCCGAAGGTCTGCAACGGGCCGACCAGCGCGCCGCCGAGGCCGAGCAGGGGGGCGGCGATCATCAGCATCACCCCGTCGCCGATCGCGAACGCCCCGGACCGGGCCACCGCCCAGCCGGTGAGCAGCCAGCCGGCGGTGTAGCAGGTGGCGCCGAGCAGCACCAGCATCCGGGCGGTGGTGCCGAAGACGGGGGTCTGCGCGGCCAGGCCGGCGAAGGGCAGCATCAGCACCGTACCGCCGATGCTGGTCAGCAGGCCGGCCACCGCGCCCCGCCGGCTGCGGGTGGCGGCGAGCAGGCCGGTGAGCGCGAGCAGGGCGAGCAGGCCCAGCCAGATCGCCGCCACCCAGCCGAGCAGGTAGAGCGGCTGGCCGTCGGCCGGGTAGGGGTCGTTGCCGACCCCGCCGTCGCTGGCCATCGCCACCGTGCCGGAGAGCACCGCGTAGGCGGGCAGCAGCCAGACCGCGGCGCGGGCCAGCCGGCGCAGCGACCAGGCCCAACTGGCGTCGGTGGCTGGCGCGGCCGGCCCGGGGTCGCCGACGAAGGGCAGCACCCCGAAGCCGCCGCCGGTCCGCCGGGTGCCCAGCGGCCCGGCCGGGTCGTGTGCGCCGGGAACGGGGGTACGGGAGAACAGCCGCTGCGCCGGGTCCTTCATGCCTCACCTCGTCCGCTCCGCCGGGCGACGCCGGCTGCCTGCACGGGCGGCCCGCAGGGCCCCGACCCGTCTGCGGCGACGGGTGGCACGGAACGCGTCGACGCCCCGGGCCTGACCACCACCCGTCCCTCAGGACCGATCGTGGCAGGCGCCGGGGCGCCGGATGAGCGTTTCTCACATTTGCCGCCCGGCCCGGACGGCGGCGGGTCAGGCCCGTTCGCGCTGGTCGGCCGGGTCGGTGACCAGGCTGGCCGGGGAGACCGGCTCGGGGGCCGGCAGCCCCTTCGGCACGTTGCCGCCGGTGGCCTGCGCCTCGGCGACCCGGACCTCGTCGTGGATCTGCTGGGCGGCGCTCGCCGCCGCCTCGGCCGCCTCGGCGGCCTCCCGCTCGACCTCGCTGGCGGTGCGCTTCGCCTCGGGGGCCGGCTCGTCGCCGACCATCCGGCTCAGCCCGCCCAGCGCGCCGCCCATGCCCTCCAGCGCCTTGGTCAGCTCGGCCGGGACGATCCAGACCTTGTTGGCCGTGCCGTTGGCGATCTGCGGCAGCGCCTGGAGGTACTGGTAGGCCAGCACCTTCTGGCTCGGGTTCGCGGTGTGGATCGCGTCGAAGACCGTCCGGATCGCCTTCGCCTGGCCCTCGGCCTGGAGGATGCGGGCCTGCCGGTCACCGTCGGCGCGCAGCACCGCCGCCTGCTTCTCACCCTCGGCGGTGAGGATCTGCGACTGCTTGTGACCCTCGGCGTTGAGGATGGCGGCCCGGCGGTCCCGCTCGGCGCGCATCTGCTTCTCCATCGAGTCGCGGATGCTCGGCGGCGGCTCGATCGCCTTGATCTCCACCCGGGTCACCTTGATGCCCCACCGGCCGGTGGTCTCGTCGAGCACGCCGGAGAGGTGCCGGTTGATCTCCTCCCGGCTGGTCAGCGCCCGCTCCAGGTCGAGCGAGCCGATCACGTTACGCAACGTCGTGACGGTCAGCTGCTCGATCGCCTGGATGAAGTTGGCGATCTCGTAGGTCGCCCGGACCGAGTCGACCACCTTGTAGTAGAGGACGGTGTCGATCGACACCACCAGGTTGTCGGAGGTGATCACCGGCTGCGGCGGGAAACTGACCACCTGCTCCCGCATGTCGACCTTGGTACGCACCGCGTCGACGAACGGGACCAGCAGGTTGAGGCCCGGGTTCAGGGTGCTCTTGTACTTGCCGAGCCGCTCCACCACGTCCTGACGCTGCTGCGGCACGATCCGCACCGCCTTCGCCAGCGTCACCACTATGATCAACGCTACGGCCACCAACAGGACCGCTACAAATTCCATACCGTCACCTTTTCGCTTCCGGCAACTCGCCGGGGGAGGAAATGTCGTCCTGCCACACCAGGGCGGTGGCGCCCTGGACCTTTATCACCTGCACCCGGGCACCGGGCGCGAAGGTCTGCGTCGCGTCGTACGGACGTGCCGTCCACAACTCGCCGTCGATCTTCACCATGCCCTGCTCGGCGTCGACCTGCTCGATCACCAGGGCGGTGGCGCCCTCCAGCGCCTGCACCCCGAACGGCTGCTCGCCGCTGTCCACCGACGGCCGCATGTGCCGGCGGATGGTCGGCCGGGCGAGCGCCACCGTCAGCGCCGACACCACGGCGAAGACCACCGCCTGCACGGCGACGGGCGCACCCAGCGCGGCGGCCCCGGCGGCGGCGAACGCGCCGACCGCGAACATGATCAGAAACAGCGTCGTCGTGAAGATCTCGGCGACGGCCAACAGCACACCCAGCACGATCCACACCACGGCGTCCACCCCTCGATCGTGACACGTCCACGCGAATCCACCCACTTCTGATGATCAGTAAGCTCGGTCCAGACCCGAACGACCGCCACGAAGGAGCTGCTGGTGACCCTGCTCGCCGAGACCGCCCGCCGGATCGACGCCCTCGTGGCGCAGGCGCAGGCCGCCGGGCGCGCCCCGTCGCTGGCGCTCGGGATCGTCCGGGACGGCACGCTGGTCCACCTGTCCACCGCCGGTGACCACCCGCGCCCCGACGCCGACCTGCAGTACCGGCTCGGCTCGATCACCAAGACCATGACCGCCACGCTGGTCATGCGGGAACGCGACGCCGGCCGGCTCACCCTGGACGACCCGCTGGAGCGGCACCTGCCGGGCACTGCCGTCGGCGGGCTCACCCTGCGCCAGCTCCTCGGCCACGCCAGCGGCCTGCACCGCGAGCCCGACGGCCCCTGGTGGGAACGCACCGAGGGCACCGACCTGGCCACCCTCGTCGCCGGCGTGACCACGGACAAGGTCGGCTACCCCGCCTGGCGCGGCTACCACTACTCCAACCTGGCGTACGGGCTGCTCGGCGGGGTGCTGGAGCGGGTCACCGGGACCCCCTGGGCGCGGCTGCTCACCGAGCGGATCCTCGACCCGCTGGGCCTGCGACGCACCACCTACCGGGAGACCGAGCCGTACGCCCCGGGCTACGTGGTGCACCCGTGGCACGACACGCTGCGGGAGGAACCGCGTACCGACACCGGGGCGATGGCCCCCGCCGGGCAGCTCTGGTCGACGGTGACCGACCTCGCCCGCTGGGCGGCGTTCCTCGCCGACCCCACCGACGAGGTGCTGGCCGCCGACACCCTCACCGAGATGTGCACCCCGGTGATGCTCAACGACCTGGACTCCTGGCGCGGCGGGCACGGCCTGGGGCTGGAGCTGTACCGCGACGGCGACCGGGTGTACGTGGGCCACGGCGGCTCGATGCCCGGCTACGTGGCCGCCCTCACCGTGCACCGGCCCAGCCGGACCGCCGTGGTCGGCTTCGCCAACTCGTACGGCTTGCGCACCGGGCACATCGGCGGGCTGTCCCGGCAACTGCTCACCCTCGTCCTGGACGCCGAGCCGACCCCGGTCGTCGCCTGGCGGCCGGCGTCCGCGCCACCGGCGGCGGAACTGGCCGAGCTGACCGGCCGCTGGTGGTGGATGGGCATCGAGTACGAGGTCCGGGCCGACCCGGCCGGCGAGCTGTGGGCCGGCCGGGTCGGCAACCCGACGCTGCGGTTCACCCCGGAGGGCCCGGACCGCTGGCGGGGCCGCTCCGGCGAGCAGGACGGCGAGACCCTCGCCGTCCTGCGCGACCCGGCCGGGCGGGCGGTGGGCCTGGACATCGGCACCTTCGTCTTCACCCGCACCCCCGACCAGGAACCCTGACCGGGCCGGGCGCGGCGGTGGGTGTCAGTCCGGTTCGGTGACGAAGTCGATCAGGCGTTCCATCGCGTTGATCAGCGGGGTCTCCACGTCGGCGAAGCTGTCCACCCGGGACAGGATGCGCCGCCACATCTCGGCCGGCTCGGCCACCCCGAGGGCCGCGCAGACGCCCTCCTTCCACGGCCGGCCCGGCGGCACCACCGGCCAGGCCCGGATGCCCAGCGCGGCCGGCTTGACCGCCTGCCACACGTCCACGTACGGGTGGCCGGTGACCAGCACGTACGGGGAGTCCACCCGGGCCACGATCCGGCTCTCCTTGGAGCCTGGCACCAGGTGGTCGACGAGCACCCCGAGCCGGCGGCCGGGGCCTGGGCCGAACCCGCGCACCTCGGCGTCGAGGGCGTCGATGCCGTCCAGCGGCTCCACCACCACGCCCTCGATCCGCAGGTCGTCGCCCCAGATCCGCTCCACGAGGGCGGCGTCGTGCACGCCCTCGACCCAGATCCGGCTGGCCTTGGCCACCCGCGCCCGCACGTCGGCAACCGCGACCGACCCGGAGGCGGTCCGGCGACGGGCGGCGGGCACCGGGGCGCGGGCCGGCCGACGCAGGGTCACCGGTTCCCCGTCGAGCAGGAATGCGGCGGGCAGCAGCGGGAAGACCCGCCGCCGGCCGTGCCTGTCCTCCAGCACCACCGCCGACGCCTCGAACCCGACCACCGCGCCGCAGAACCCGGAGTCGGCGTCCTCCACCACCAGGTCCGGCGCGGCGTCGACCTCGGGGGTGACCCTGCGCCGCCGCCAGTCGCCCGCCAGCACGTCCTCGCCGTATCGCCCCGCCATGCCGGTCACGCTAACCTCCGCCGCGCCCCGGCACCTCCCGACGCGCCCGGACGGCGCGACACACCGACCGGGCGACGCGCCGGGTGCGTGACCGCGCCGCAGCGGGCCGTGACCACGTGCCCACGTGCCCGCCACCTGCGGCGGTGGGCGGACCGGACAGTCGACGATCCGGCAGTCGAGACACGGGCGGCGGGGAGCACGTACCCTTTTCGGCATGTCCTCCCCCGCAACGGGCGCGGCCACCCTGGCCGCGCGCCGGTCGAGCCGTTTCGTGGCCTGGGTACGCGCCTGGCGGGCCGGCCTCGTGCCCTTCGACGAGGTCGCCGAGTCGGTCGCCGGCGACGAGGAGCACCTGGTCGCCGACGCGCCGGGCACCTGGCGGGACGTGCCCCTGCGCGAGGCCCTGCCGGCGCTGGCGAAGCTCTCCCCCGACGAGATCCGGTTGGTGCTGCCCGCGCCGGGCGACCCCCGGGGGCTGCCCGGTCCGGGCGACTTCGCCGGGGCGGCGCTGCTGGCCGGGGAGGCCGTGGTGGCCGGTGCGCTCGGGCTGATCCCCGAGGTGCGCACCCACACCTCCGGCTCCGGAATGACGTGGGAGACGGTGCTGTGGCGGGTCTACCCGCTGCCGGCCGACGCAGCCCGGGCGTCGCTGACCGCGCCGGGGGCCGCCGAGGCGGAGGCGGAACTCGCCACCGCGCTGGCCGAGTCCACCGCCGCGCTGACCCGGCTCGACGTGGCCCAGTGGCGGCCCGAGCTGGCCGGGGCGCTGGCCGCGCTGCGTCGCCCGGACGGCGCGACCGACCTGCCGCCCGGGTTCGACCCGCGTTCCCGGCGGCTGTTCGCCCGCGCCGCCGTGCTCGACCGGGTGCTCGCGCTGGCCGGGGAGAGCGCGCCCGGCGGGGCGGTCAACAACCACGAGGCGCAGCAACGCGACGCGGCGCTGCGCCCGCTCACCACCGCCTGCCGGCAGGCGCTGGTCGCCGCCTGCAACGCCCCGCTGCGCCCCTGACCGCACCCGGCCCGGCACCGGTACGGCCTAGATCTCGTCGATCAGGTCGAGCACCGAGTCGACGATCCGCGACGGCCGGTACGGGTAGCGTTCCGTCTCGGCCCGGGTGCTGATCCCGGTGAGCACCAGGATCGTCTCCAGCCCCGCCTCCAGGCCGCACAGGATGTCGGTGTCCATCCGGTCACCGATCATCGCGGTGCTCTCCGAGTGGGCGTTGATGGTGTTCAGCGCCGAACGCATCATCATCGGGTTCGGCTTGCCGACGAAGTACGGCTCCACCCCGGTCGCCTTCGAGATCATCGCGGCGACCGACCCGGCGGCGGGCAGCGCGCCCTCCACCGACGGACCGGTGACGTCCGGGTTGGTGCAGATGAACCGTGCCCCGTCGTTGATCAGCCGGACCGCCTTGGTGATCGCCTCGAAGCTGTAGGTGCGGGTCTCGCCCAGCACCACGTAGTCCGGGGCGAAGTCGGTCAGCACGTAACCGACGGCGTGCAGCGCGGTGGTCAGCCCCGCCTCCCCGATCACGTACGCGGTGCCACCCGGCCGCTGGTCGGCGAGGAACTGGGCGGTGGCCAGCGCCGCCGTCCAGATCGCCTCCTCCGGCACCTCGAACCCCATCCGGGTCAGCCGGGCCTGAAGGTCGCGCGGGGTGTAGATCGAGTTGTTGGTGAGCACCAGGAAGGGCTTGCCGGAGGCCCGGAGCCGGTTGACGAACTCCGGTGCGCCGGGCACCGGCTGGCCCTCGTGCACCAGCACGCCGTCCATGTCGGTGAGCCAGCTCTGCACCGGCTTGCGGTCAAGCATCTGTCGTCCCAAGGGGGTGTCGGGGAGGGCGGGTCGTCGGCATCAGGGGCGGCGGGCGGCCGGCACGCAGCACGGGGTGGGGCAGGTGTCCCACATCGGCAGCTCGCCGAGGCGGCGGGGGCCCGGCCCGTCGGGCGTGGTGCGTTCGGCCACCAGTTCGCGCACCATCGCCACGAACCTCGGATCGGTGCCGGGGGTGCCCGCCCGGACGAAGTCCAGGCCGAGCTGCTTGGCCGTCTCGGACGCCTCGGTGTCGAGGTCCCAGACGACCTCCAGGTGGTCCGAGACGAACCCGATCGGGCTGACCACCACCCCGGTCACCCCCTGCCCGGCGAGGGCGGTCAGGTGGTCGTTGACGTCCGGCTCCAACCACGGCACCTGGGGCGGGCCGGAACGGCTCTGCCAGACCAGGTCGTAGGGCAGGTCGGGCGCGGCGGCGGCGTGCACCAGGCGGGCGGTCTCCGCCAGCTGCGCGGTGTACCGGCCGCCGTGCGGGCCGGCGGTGGCCGCCGCCGAGGTGGGGATGGAGTGCGCGGTGAAGACCAGCCGGGTGGTGTCCCGCCGGGCCGGGTCGAGCTGGGCCAGCGCCGAGCGCACCGCGTCGGCGTGCGGCTCGACGAAGCCCGGGTGGTCCCAGAACTGGCGCAGCTTGTCGATCACCGGCGCGTCCGGGCCGACGGCGGCCCGCGCGGCGGCGATGTCCTCCTGGTACTGCCGGCACGACGAGTAGCCGCCGTACGCGCTGGTGACGAACGCCAGCGCCCGGGTGATCCCGTCGTCGCGCAGCTGCGCCACGGTGTCGGCGAGCATCGGGTCCCAGTTCCGGTTGCCCCAGTAGACGGGCAGGTCGACCCCGTGGGCGGCGAGGTCCGCCCGGATCGCGGCGAGCAGCTCGCGGCACTGCTGGTTGATCGGGGAGACCCCGCCGAAGTGCAGGTAGTGCTCGGCGACCTCGGCCAGCCGCTCGGGCGGCACCCCCCGCCCCCGGGTCACGTTCTCCAGGAAGGGCAGCACGTCCTCGGGCCGTTCCGGGCCACCGAAGGAGACCAGCACCAATGCGTCGTACGACATGGGGTCATTCTCCCCCGGGGTCGGCGACGGCCCGACGACGGCCCCTGGTCACGCAGGTTACGCCGGGGCCCCGGTGCGGAGCCCCGGCGTGCGGCTCAGGCGCCCAGGGCGTGGTAACCGCCGTCGACGTGGACGATCTCGCCGGTGGTGGCCGGGAACCAGTCCGACATCAGGGCCAGGCAGGCACGGGCGGCCGGTTCCTGGTCGGTGAGGCTCCAGCCGAGCGGGGCCCGCTCGGTCCACGCCTGCTCGAACTGCTCGAAGCCGGGGATGGACTTCGCGGCCATCGTGCGCAGCGGCCCGGCGGCGACCAGGTTGCTGCGGATGCCCTGCTTGCCCAGGTGCAGGGCGAGGTAGCGGGAGGCGGACTCCAGCCCGGCCTTGGCCACCCCCATCCAGTCGTAGACCGGCCACGCCTTGGTCGCGTCGAAGGTGAGCCCGACCACCGAGCCACCCGGCGACATCAGCGGCAGCGCCGCCATGGCCAGCGACTTGTAGGAGTACGTGGAGACGTGCAGCGCGGTCGCCACGTCCTCCCAGGAGGCGTCGAGGAAGCCGCCACCGAGGCAGCTCTGCGGCGCGAAGCCGATCGAGTGGACCACCCCGTCGAGGCCGTCGACGTGCTCGCGTACCTTGTCGGCCAGGCCGGCGAGCTGCTCCGGGCTGGTGACGTCCAGCTCGATGATCGGTGCCGGCTGGGGCAGCCGCCTGGCGATCCGCTCGACCAGCGAGAGCCGGCCGTAGCCGGTGAGCACGACCTGGGCGCCGTTGTCCTGGGCGAGCTTCGCCACCGAGAAGGCGATCGAGGCGTCGGTGATGACGCCGGTGACGAGCAGCCGCTTACCGGCGAGCAGTCCTGACATGTGTTGGCTTCCTCCGTACGTTCTCAGTGACCCATGCCGAGGCCGCCGTCGACCGGGATGACGGCGCCGGAGATGTAGCCCGCGGCGTCCGAGGCGAGCCAGGTGACCACCCCGGCGACCTCGTCCGGCGCGGCGAACCGCCCGGCCGGGATGACCTTGCGGTACTCGGTGCGGCGTTCCTCGGGCAGCGCGGCGGTCATCTCGGTGTCGATGAAGCCCGGGGCGACCACGTTCGCGGTGATGTTGCGGCTGCCCAGCTCCCGGGTGATCGAGCGGGCCACCCCCACCAGGCCGGCCTTGCTGGCCGCGTAGTTGACCTGGCCGGCGCCGCCGTAGAGCCCGATCACCGACGAGATGAAGATCATCCGGCCGAACTTGGCGCGGAGCATCTTGGACGAGGCCCGCTTGGCGCAGCGGAAGGCGCCTGTGAGGTTCGTGTCGAGCACCCCGGTGAACTGCTCCTCGGACATCCGCATCAGCAGCGTGTCGTCGGTGATGCCGGCGTTGGCGACCAGCACCTCGATCGGGCCCAGCTCGGCCTCGACGGTGGTGAAGGCGGCGTCGACGGAGGCGGTGTCGGTGACGTCGCACCGGACCCCGAACAGGCCCTCCGGCGCGTCGCCGCTGCGGTGCGTGACCGCGACCCGGTCGCCCTGCTTGGCGAACGCCTGCGCGATGGCCAGTCCGATCCCCCGGTTGCCGCCGGTCACCAGCACGGTACGGGCCACGGGTCCCCCTTCGGTTCCGCTGATCATTCCGGTCGGAGCCTAGGCGCTACCGACAGGTAACCGCTAACGGTGCGCCACCGAACCCCGGCGCGGCGGCCGGGCCGGCCCGGCTGAGGGGTCGGCGCGACGACCCTCCGGGAGCGGCCGGCCACCGTCCGGGGCGGGACGGCCGAATACGCGTTGCGGGTGTCCCCGTTGTACGATGATCGGCGTCCGCGAGCCGAATGCGACTCGTGTCTCTGGCCCCGCCGACCGCAGGAGGTGATCGCTGTGCGAGATAGCGATCCTCCCAGTCGTGGCCGGGCCGTCCGTCAGCCCCGCTGAGCCACGACTCAGTCGGTCGAGCTGACCCAGCTCCCGCTCCCCCGCACCGCCCGCTTCCGGCCCCCGGCCGGCGGACCGGTCGGTGACGCCGTCCCGCGCCGGGACGTCCCCGGTGGAGCAGCCCGGTCACGACTTCGTGTGCGCGCCCTGACCAATCCCTGCGGTCCCGCCCGCCCGCGGACCGTCCAGTCGCCACCGGAGCCGTTCATGAGCCGTTACGTCGCCCCGCTGGGCTTCACCCTCGCCGCCGTCTGGGTGGCCGTCGTGTTCGTGCTGGCCAGCGGCGGTCACTGAGACCGCCACCGGCCACCGCGCCGCCCCGCACCGGCGGCCACCGCCGGGACGCCCGGACCCGGAGCACCGCACCCGGGACGTCCGGGGTACGGGCCACCGCACCCGGGACGTCCGGGCCGGCCTCAGAGCATCCGGGACGTCCAGAGCAGACTCAGCCCGCCCGCGCAGAGCGCCAGCAGCAGCGCCACCCCCGCGTACCACTGGGTGATCTCGCGGGGCTCGGTGCGGAACCCGATCGACGAGCCCATGTCCTGGTAGACCTGCTTCAGCTCGGCCACCGAGGCCGCCTCGTAGAAGTAACCCTCGGTGGTCTCGGCGAGCTGGGCCAGCGCCAGCCGGTCCACCGGCACCCGCTGCAACTGACCACCGATGTCGACCTGCCCCGAGTCGGTGCCGAACGCGATGGTCGAGACCGGCACGTTCGCCGCCTGCGCCGCCGCCGCGGCCTCCTCCACCGACCGGCCCGAGGTGCGGAACCCGTCGGAGAGCAGCACGATCCGGGCCGGCGGGATACCGGCCGCGCCGTCGGCCGGCACCGACCGGATCGCCTCCAGGCAGGTGAAGACCGCCTCACCGGTGGCGGTCGCCTCGGCCAGGGTCAGCCCGTCGATCGCCGCCGTCACCGCGGCCCGGTCCTTGGTGGGCGCCACCAGCACGTTCGCCGCCTTCGCGAAGGAGACCAGGCCCAGGTTGTAGCTGGCCGGCAGCTCACCGACGAACTGCTTCGCCGCCTCCTGGGCCGCCTCCAACCGGTTCGGCGACACGTCGTCGGCCTGCATCGACAGCGACACGTCGATGGCGAGCATCACGGTGGCCCGCTCCAGCGGCTCCTGGGTGTCGATCGCCGGCCGGGCCATCCCGGTGGCCAGCGCCACCATCGCCAGCAGCAGCGCGGTCGCCGCCGCGTGCCGCCGCCACCCCAGCCCCTTCGGCGCGAGGGTACGCAGCAGGTCCACGTTGGTGAACCGCATCGCGTACGCCCGGCGGTGGCGCTGCCGCCAGACGTAGGCGGCGGCCAGGGCCAGCACCGGCAGCAGGGCCAGCAGCCACCACGGTTGCATGAAACGGATCATCGCGTCGTCCCCCGGGTGCGGGCATGCCGCTGGGCGGCCACGAATCGCACCATGTCCAGCAGCCAGTCTCGGTCGGTACGCAACATCAGGTGTCCGGCGCCGGCGGCCCGCAGCTCGGCGGCGATCGCGCCACGCTGGGCGGCGGCCGCCTCGGCGTAGCGGCGGCGCAGCCGAGGGTCGGCGGTCTGCACCTCGTGCAGCTCCCCGGTCTCCGGGTCCACCACCGGCAGCACCCCCACGTCGGGCAGCTCCAGCTCACGCGGGTCGACCACCTCGATGGCCAGCACGTCGTGCCGGACCCGCAGCTTACGCAGCGGCCGGCCCCACTGCGCGGGCGGTGCGAGGAAGTCCGAGATCACCACCGCCAGGCCCCGTCGGCGCGGCGGCCGGTTGAGCAGGTCGACAAGCGCGCCCAGGTCGCCGCGCCCGGGCCGCAGCGGGGTGTGCGCCACCGCGCGCAACAGCGCCTGCGCCTCCCGCCGGCCGGACCGGGCCGGCACCCGGGTCAGCACCCCCGGCCCGCCGGGCGACGCCGGCGGCGCGGACCGCCACCGGCGGGCGGGCGCGGCCGGCGGCGGGGCCCCGGTGCCGATCACCGCGCCGATCCGGTTGCCGCCGCGCACCGTCAGGTGGGTCAGCGCGGCGGTCGCGGCGACCACCACGTCCCGCTTGAGCCACCGGCCGGTGCCGAAGTCCAGGCTCGCCGACAGGTCCACCGCCAGCCAGGTCTCCAGCTCCCGGTCGGCCACCGTACGCCGCACGTGCGGGGTGGTGGTGCGGGCGGTCACCGGCCAGTCCATCCGGCGTACGTCGTCGCCGGGACGGTACTCGCGCGACTCCCCCGCCTCGCTGCCCGGACCGGGCAGCAGCCCCGCGTAGTCGCCCTGGAGCAGGCCGTCGAGTTTGCGGGTCACCAGCAGTTGCAGGCGGGACAGCACCGCCTCGGTCCGCTCCCCACCGGCGTCGGCCGGGCGTACCGGTGCGGTCACGGGTGCTGCCCGGGCCAGCCGCCGGCCGGCGGGCCGCTGACCGGTGGTGGGGACGCCTGCTGCCGGGGTGCGACCGAGGGCGGCGGGATGGTCGACATCACCCGGTGCACCACGTGGTCGGCGGGCACGTCGTCGGCGAGCGCGTCGTAGCTGAGCACCAACCGGTGCCGCAGGATGTCCGGCGCGATGTCCTGGACGTCCTGCGGCAGCGCGTAGTCCCGGCCGCGCAGCAGGGCCAGCGCCCGGGTGGCCCGGACCAGGCCGAGCGAGGCGCGCGGGCTGGCACCGTACTGGATCAGCCGGGCCACGTCGGGCATCCCGTGCTCGGCGGGGCTGCGGGTGGCCAGCACCAGCCGTACCGCGTAGTCGACCAGGGCGTTGTGCACGAAGACCTGGTCGGCCCTGCGTTGCAGGGCGAGCAGGTCGTCGGTGGAGAACACCTGCGCCGGCTCGGGCGCGGCGACCCCCATCCGGTAGACGATCTCGCGCTCCTCGGCGTCGGTGGGGTACCCGACGACGATCTTCATCAGGAAGCGGTCCCGCTGCGCCTCGGGCAGCGGATAGACGCCCTCCTGCTCGATCGGGTTCTGGGTCGCCATCACCAGGAACGGGTCGGGCACCCGGTGGCTCTGGCCGCCGATCGAGACCTGCCGCTCGCTCATCACCTCCAGCAGCGCCGACTGCACCTTGGCCGGGGCCCGGTTGATCTCGTCGGCGAGCAGGAAGTTCACGAAGACCGGGCCCAGCTCGACGTCGAACTTCTCACTCGACTGCCGGTAGATCCGGGTACCCATGATGTCGGCCGGCACCAGGTCGGGGGTGAACTGCACCCGGGCGAACTGCCCGCCCACCACCCGGGCCATCGTCTCCACCGCGAGGGTCTTCGCCACCCCGGGCACCCCCTCCAGCAGGCAGTGCCCCCGGGCCAGGAGCGCCACGAACATCCGCTCCACCATCCGGTCCTGACCGACGATCACCCGTTTGATCTCGAACAGGGCCCGCTCCAGCAGGGTGGCGTCCTGGGCGGGGGTGGTCACCGCCGCGGGTGTCTCGGGGGCCGTCCCGTTCGGGGCAGGGGCGTCGGGCGTGGTCGGCTGGGCCACCGGTCCTCCACAGCATGATCGGTCGTCGTGGCGTGGTGCGGTAACAAGACTCGCATGCCCGGCTGGGAGCCGAGGTGGGGAGAACCCGATTTCGGGTACGCCGTCCGGATCGCCGAATCGCTGAACGAGGCTGGACACGAAGGGGTCTGCCACGTGTACGATTCACCCCGTCGCCGGGCGGCTCCCCCCGTGGCCGCCCGGCGCTCACCTCGTCTCCGGTCCCGGCGCACGCCTACACTCCCCTGGTGACCGATCCCACCCCCGCAGGCGAGGCACCCGTCTGTTCGTCCCGGGGCTGCCGCGCGCCCGCCGTGTGGGCGCTGCGCTGGAACAATCCCCGGTTGCACGACCCCGAGCGACGCAAGACCTGGCTCGCCTGCCCGGCCCACCGGGGTAGCCTCGGCGACTTCCTCGACGCCCGCGGGTTCCTCCGTGAGGTCACCGCGCTCCCCGGATCGCATACCCTCGAAGCGTGAACGCTGCCGAGCCACCCCAGTCCCCGGTGAGCGCCCTGGAACCCTGGCCGGACACGGTCCACTGGCAGCCCATCTCCACCGACCTGATCTGGGTCGAACTGCTCCGCCTGGCGATGGGCCTGGCGGTGCTGCTGGTCGGGCTGGCGCTGGGCTGGGCGTTCACCGGGCACTGGCTGTTCGGTGCCGGCTGCGCCGTGGTGCTGCTCGGCGGCGGGTGGCGGGTGGTGACGATCGTCCGCGCCGTGCGCGCCTGGGGGTACGCCGAACGCGCCGACGACCTGCTGGTCCGGCACGGGCTGCTGGTCCGGCGGTTGTCCATCGTGCCGTACTCGCGGATGCAGTTCGTCGACGTCAGCGCGGGCCCGCTGGAACGCGCCTTCGACCTCGCCACCGTGCAGCTGCACACCGCCGCGGCGGCCACCGACGCCCGGGTGCCCGGCCTGCGGCCGGCCGAGGCGGCCCGGCTCCGCGACCGGCTCACCGCCCTCGGTGAGGACCGGGCGGAGGGGCTGTGACCGACGGGCACCCCGACGCGGCCCGCCCGACGCCCCCGGCCGTCCCGGCGGCTCCCGACGTCCCGGCCCCGGGCGTCCCGGCGGCTCCCGACGTCCCGGCCCCGGGCGTCCCGGCGGCTCCCGACGTCCCGGCCCCGGGCGTCCCGGCGGCTCCCGACGTCCCGGCCCTGGGCGTCCCGGCGGCTCCGACGGTTCCGGGCGCGCCGCGGCCACCGCATCCGGCGGTGGCCACGGACGTCCCGGCCGCCCCGGCGGTGGGGACGGCCGGACCGGCCGGTGCCGAGCCACGGCAGCGGCTGCACCCGCTGAGTCCGGTGCTACAGGGGGCGAAGTCCCTGGTCGTGGTGATCGCCGGGCTCTCCTGGTCGACGCTGTCCCGGGTCGGCTTCGGCTGGTTCGCGGTGCTGGTGGCGGTGCTCGCCCTCGGCGCGACGGTGCTGGCGGTGGTGAGCTGGTACAACACCGGCTACCACATCGTCGGGCGGGAACTGCGGGTGCACGAGGGGCTGCTGTGGCGGCGGACCCGGGCGATCCCGCTGGAGCGGTTGCAGGCCGTGGAGGTGGTCCGCCCCCTGCTGGCGCAGCTCACCGGCCTGGCCGAGCTGCGCCTGGAGGTGGTCGGCGGCGGCAAGACCGAGGCGCCGCTGGCGTACCTGTCGGTTGCCGACGCGGCCCGGCTGCGGCAACGGCTGCTCGCCGTGGCCGCCGGCCTGCCCGACGGCGCGACCACCGGCCCCGCCCCACAGTCGACGGGCGTCGCGCCGCCGGGCGGGGACGCCGCGCCGGCCGACCGGGAGCCGGCCGGCCGGCCGCTGCACGCGGTGACGAACACCGACCTGCTGGTCAGCCAGTTGCTCACCCCGCAGGCGTTCCTGCTGCCGTTCGGGGTGGCCTTCGTGGTGGTGCAGTTCCTCTCCGAGGGCTCCTGGTCGTTCATCGCGGTGGCCAGCACCCTGACCGCGATGGCCGGCGTGCTGCTGCAACCGGTCCGCCGGGTCCTCGACGACTGGAACTTCCGGCTGGCCCGCGAGTCCGACCGGCTGCGCATCCACAACGGCCTGCTGGAGACCCGGGTGCAGACCGTGCCGCTGGAGCGGGTGCAGACCGTCGGGGTGACCTGGCCGCTGCTCTGGCGGATGAAGGGGTGGCTGCGGCTGCGGCTGGAGGTCGCCGGCTACTCCGGCGGCGAGGCCGACGACCGCAACCGGCCCGACCGGCTGCTGCCCGTCGGTGACCTGACCGTCGGGGCGGCGATCGTCGACGAGGTGCTGCCGGGGGTGACGCTGACCGCGCTGCCGCTGACGCCCCCGCCGAACCGGGCCCGCTGGTTGCGCCCGCTCAGCGCCCGGGCGCTCGGCGCGGGACTGCACGAGCGGGTCTTCGCCGTCCGCTCCGGCCTGCTCACCAGGCAGTTGACGCTGGTGCCGTACGCCCGGATGCAGAGCGTACGGGTCGTGCAGGGGCCGGCGCAGCGCCGGTTGCGGCTGGCCACCGTGCACGTCGACACGGCCGGCGGGTCGGGGGCCGCCGCGCACGACCGTGACCTGGCGCAGGCGTGGGCGCTCGCGGCGGAACTGACCGCGCGGGCGCACGCCGCCCGCCGCGCCCGCTGATCAGCGTCCGGCGCTCCCGCTGACGGTGGTCGGGGCGGGGGCGGATCCCCCGGACGGCGGACCGTCGGCGGGGACACCGCGCCGGCCGCGGCGGGCCCGCCAGGCCCGCTCGGCCAGCCCGACGACCAGGAAGGTCATCCCCACGTACGCCCAGCCGACCAGGACGTCGATGACGTAGTGCTCGCCGCTGTAGACCAGCGTGAAGGTCATCGCCAGCGGATAGGCGAGCAGCAGCGGCCACCAGCGGCGACGGGTCGAACGCAGGAAGAACAGCACCACGAACAGCGCCCAGGCGGTGTGCAGCGACGGCATCGCGGCGACCGGGTTGGAGGCGATCTGCCCGGCGTTGAGCAGGTTGCCCGCGCCGTGCATGCCGAACTCCTTCCACCCCCGGGTGGAGATCCGGGCGACCTCGCTCAGCAGGCCGTTCTGCGCCGCCCACCACGGCGGCGCGGCCGGATAGGCGAAGTAGGTGACCAGGCCCGCCGCGCACAGGAAACCCCAGCGCCGCATGTACGCCCCCCAGCGCTCGCGGCTGCGCAGCCAGAGCACGGCGGCGGCGGCCAGCGTCACCACGAAGTGGGAGAAGTAGACCCAGCTCACCAGCACGTCCCACCAGCGCACGTCGGGCTGGTAGAGGTGCTGCTGGAGCCAGACCGTCGGCACCTCACCCCCGGTCGCCCAGCCGAACATCACCCGGTCGGCGACGATCAGCTCGTAGGCGTGCGGGGTGCGGCCGTTGTCGGCGAAGCCCCGGGACAGGTTGTAGGCGGCGAGCAGCAGCACCACCGGAATCCAGTCCCGGGCGAACCGCAGGTGGCTGCGCCACGGCCGGCCCCAGTTCCAGGCGACGGTGCCCGCCCAGATCCACAGGAAGGCGTACGCCGGGTCGGTCGGCAGGCCGATGACCAGCCAGGTCACGACGAAGGCGACGGCCCAGACGGACATCGCTGTCACCCGCCGTCGCCCACCGACGGACGCGTCGGGGGTGTCGGTCGGGACGGGGGGCGGGGTCTCAGTCACAACGGCCATCGCGGTCAAGGTTAACGGTGGGCGACGCATCGACCACCGCCGACCACCGGTACGCCGACGGGCGGGTGTCCCGGCCGGCCCGTCGTCCGGTCGGCCCGGGTGACCCCCCATTAGGCTGAGCGCATGCAGGAACAACCGGACGACCCGTTCCCGCCGGGGCTGACCGCCCGGGTCGAGCTGACCGTCACCGACGCCGACACCGCGGCGGCCGTCGGCTCCGGTGACGTGCCGGTGCTGGCCACCCCCCGGGTGCTCGCCCTCGCCGAGGCGGCCACGGTGGCCGCGACGGCGCCCGGGATGCCCGCCGGGAGCACCACGGTCGGGGTCCGGGTCGAGCTGGCGCACCTGGCCGCCACCCCCGTCGGGCGGACCGTGGTGGCCGACGCGCGGCTGGTCGGGGTCGACGGCCGGCGGCTGCTGTTCGAGGTGACGGTGACCGACGGCGACACCACCGTGGCATCCGGCCGGGTGGAACGGGCGCTGGTCGACAGGCAACGCTTCGTCGCCCGGGCGGTGCGGGCGTCGTGACGTTCCGGTTCACGGCGGTCGCCGACGGGGTCCACGTGCTGCGCGAGCCGCTGCTCGACGTCAACGTCACGCTGGTGGTCGGTGACGGCGCGGCGCTGCTGGTGGACACGCTGTCCACCGCCGGGCAGGCCGCCGCGCTGGCGGACGCCGCGCGGGCGGTCACCCCGTACCCGTGGACGCTGGTCAACACCCACCACCACTTCGACCACTGCTTCGGCAACGCGACGCTCGCCGCCGACCCGCCCCGCCCGGTGTACGCCCACGAGGTGGCCGCCGCCGCCCTGCGTGACCGGCCCGACGGGCTGCGTCGGGCGGCGTACGAGGAGATGCGGGCGGCACAGCCGGAGCTGGCCGCCGAACTGGCCGGCACGACCCTGCTGGCCCCGACACACACCGTGCACACCGAGACGGTGCTTGACGTCGGGGGCCGGCGGGTGGTGCTGCGGCACCCGGGGCACGGGCACACCGACGCGGATCTGGTGGTGCACGTGCCGGACGCCGACGTGCTGGTCGCCGGGGACCTGGTGGAGCAGTCCGGGCCGCCGGCCTTCGAGGAGTCGTACCCGTTGCAGTGGCCGGACGCGGTTGCCGACCTGCTGCGGATGACCACGCCCGACACGGTGGTCGTGCCGGGTCACGGCACGCCGGTGGACGTGGGGTTCGTCCGGGCCCAGCACGCCCGGCTGGTGGAGCTGGCCTGGCTGATCCGGGCCGCGCACACCGGCGGGGCCCCGCCGGAGCGGGTGGCCGCCGACTCCCCGTTCGGTGCCCGTCCCGGTCTCGTCGCCGCCCGCCGGGGCTACCGGGAACTCGACGGCACGCCCTGAGGCCGCCGGCCGTCGCGGACGGGCCGGCACCGCGCCGCGCACGACCCGTCGCCCCGGGCGGCCCCGTCGACCGGGTGCGCTCAGTCGGCGAAGCGGCGGCGTACCGCGTCCCGGGTGGGCATGGCGACCGCGCCGCCGGGCGACTCGCAGACCAGGCCGGCGACCCGCAGCGCGAACGCGACCCGCCGGTGCCAGTCGGCAGGCGTGCTCGGCTCGCCGTCGGCAAGCAGTTCGGCGACGAGCGCGGCCATCACCGAGTCGCCCGCGCCGGTGGCGTCCACCGGGCGCACCGTCGGGGCGGGCACCCGGGCCGGGTCGGGGCCGGCGGCGACCAGTGCGCCGTCCGCGCCGAGGGTCACCACCACCGTGCCCGCGCCCACCTCCCGCAGGTACGCCGCGACCCCCTCGACCGGCTCGTCGGGCCAGAGCAGCGCGGCGTCGGCCCCGCTGAGCTTCACCAGGTGCGCTCCGGCGGCGAACTCCACCACCACCTCCCGCAGGCCTGCCAGTTCCGCCGGACCGGCCAGCAGTCGCGGCCGGACGTTGGGGTCGAAGACCCGCAGCCCGGGCGCGAGCGACCAGGCCCGCCGGGCGGCGGCGAGCGTCGGTGGGCACAGCAGCACGATCGAACCGCAGTAGAGCACGTCCGCGCCCTCGACCAGCGCCACGTCCAGGTCGTCGGCGGCGAGCAGGCCGTACGACGGCGGTTCACCGTAGAACCGGAAGTCCGGCTCCGCCCCGGTGTGGGTGGTGACCGCCAGCGTGGTGGGTGCGGGCACGGTGACCGCGCCGGTCAGCCCGACCCCGGCGTCGGCCAGGAAGTCGCGGATGCGGCCGGCGAGCACGTCGTCGCCGAGGGAGCCGACGAACTCGGCGTCGCCGCCGAGCCGGGCCACCCCGACGGCGACGTTGAGCGGGCCGCCGCCGACCGCCTGCCGGAACACCGGCCCGCCCCCGCACTCGGCGTCCAGCAGGTCGATCAGCGCCTCGCCGAGCACCACCGCGTATCCCATGTCGCCTCCCGGCACCTCGTCGTCCGGCTACCAGGCTGGCACAACGGCCCACGCCGATCGGGGCCGGCCGGGCACCCCGACCACTTCCATCGAGCAGCGGCTATTGCAGGGTTCGTCCGGACGTGATGGTATGGGGGTGCCGGGCCGGCGCGGAGGGCTGCCGCACCCGTCCGGTGATCAGCTGGGGCTCGACGCGAGAGGCACCGGTCCGTGGGCACGGACCGTCGGCGGCACGCGCCTGTCGGCCCTGCGGGGCCACCGGCCGGAGCCGCGATCGACGCATCCCCCACCCCTCGTGCGGGCGGGCGCGCTCGCGCCACCCCGCAGATCAGGAGAAGCTCGTGCTCCGTTCCCGTACGGCCGCGTTGTTCACCGCGGTCGCCACCCTCGCCTTCGGGGCCGTGGCCCTGACGGTGCAGGCCGAACCGGCCGCCGCACACGGCACGCCGATCGTTCCCGGCAGCCGGACGTACCTGTGCTGGCAGGACGGTCTGACCACCACCGGCGAGATCAGGCCGAACAACCCGGCCTGCTCCGCCGCGGTCGCCCAGAGCGGCACCAACTCCCTCTACAACTGGTTCAGCGTGCTCCGCTCGGACGCCGGTGGCCGCACCGTCGGGTACATCCCCGACGGCAAGCTGTGCAGCGGCGGCAACACCGGTTTCGCCGGGTACGACCTGGCCCGTACCGACTGGCCGCTGACCCACCTGACGTCCGGCGCGCGGCTGGACTTCAAGTACAGCAACTGGGCCCACCACCCGGGCACCTTCTACTTCTATGTGACGAAGGACAGCTGGAGCCCGACCCGGCCGCTGGCCTGGAGCGACCTGGAGGAGCCCTTCCTCACGGTGACCAACCCGCCCCAGCAGGGCGCGTCGGGCACCAACGAGGGGCACTACTACTTCAGCGGGAACCTGCCGTCGGGCAAGTCCGGCCGGCACATCATCTACTCCCGCTGGGTGCGCTCGGACAGCCAGGAGAACTTCTTCGGCTGCTCGGACGTCACCTTCGACGGTGGCAACGGTCAGGTGACCGGGGTCGGCAGCGGCAACAACCCGACCACGCCCCCGCCGACCACCACGCCGCCCACCACCACCCCGCCGACCACGACCCCGCCGACCACCACGCCGCCCACCACCACGCCGCCGACCACCACCCCGCCGGGCAGCAGTGACTGCATGGCGGTCTACAAGGTGGTCAGCGCCTGGTCCGGTGGGTTCCAGGGTGAGGTCACCATCATGAACCACAGCACCCGCACCTACGGGGGCTGGACGGCGAGCTGGACCTGGCCCAACGGGCAGGTGATCTCGCAGGTCTGGAACGGCTCGCTGAGCACCAGCGGGTCGACGGTGACCGTCACCAACGCCGCGTACAACGGCTCGATCGCGCCGGAGAAGACGACCACGTTCGGCTTCACGGCCAGCAGCACCGGCACCAACGGACTGCCTACGGTCTCCTGCTCCGGCCGGTGACCCGACGCTGAACGCACACCGGAGGCCCCCACCCGTCGGGTGGGGGCCTCCGGTCCGTCCGGGGCCCGGTGTCCGCCGCGACGTACCGACGGGGACCGGGCCGGGGTCAGCGGACCATGCTGCCGACCACCGGCTTGGTGAGCAGCGCCGACTGGTTGCGCTGGATGCCCGGGTCGAGGGTCTTGGCCACGAAGATGGCGTGCCAGATGCAGAAGATCAGCACCGTCCACACCTTGCGGGAGTTGTCCGCCTCCTCGCGCTTGTGCTCCTCCAGCAGCCGCATCGCGTACGACAGGTCGATCAGGTCGCCGGCACCGGAGGTGGCCAGCACGTGCCGGGCCCACTCGTACATCTCGCCGCGCAGCCAGACCCGGGTCGGGGTGGGAAAGCCCAGCTTCCTGCGGTTGACGATGGCCGGCGGCACGACGCCCTGCAACGCCTGGCGCATGGCGTACTTGGTGGCGTCGGAGCGGGGCGGCAGCTTCAGGTCGACCGGGATGGTAGACGCCACGTCGAAGACCATCCGGTCCAGGAACGGCACCCGGACCTCCAGCGAGTGCGACATCGAGATCCGGTCCGCCTTGACCAGGATGTCGCCGCGCAGCCAGGTGTAGAGGTCGACGTACTGCATCTTGGTGACGTCGTCGAGTTCGGTGCACTCGGCGTAGATCGGGGCGGTGACGTCGGTGTAGCGCACCGACGGGTCGTAGCGGCGCAGCAGGTGCCGCTTCTCCTCCTCGGTGAACATCCGGGCGTTGCCGTAGTAGCGCTGCTCGATCGGGGTGGTGCCGCGCTCCAGGAAGCTCTTGCCCTTGACGCCCTGCGGGATCGCCTTGGAAACCGCCCGCAGGCCCTTCTGCACCCCGCCGGGCAGGCCGTTGACGGTGCCGAGGGAGAGCGGCTCGCGGTAGATGGTGTAGCCGCCGAAGAACTCGTCGGCCCCCTCGCCGGAGAGCACCACCGTGACGTGCTCGGCGGCCTTCTTGGCCACGAAGTAGAGCGGGACCAGCGCCGGGTCGGCCACCGGGTCGTCCAGGTGCCAGACGATCTTCGGCAGCGCCTCGATCATGTCCTGCGGCCCGATCTTGGTGGCCATCGTGGTCACGTCGAGGTGCCGGGCCGAGTCCTGGGCCACGTCGATCTCGGAGTAGCCGGGCACGTCGTAGCCGACGGTGAAGGTGAGGATGTTGGGGTTGAACTCGCGGGCCAGGGCCACCACGGCGGTGGAGTCGATGCCGCTGGACAGGAACGAGCCGACGGGCACGTCGGAGCGCATGTGCATCCGGACGCTCTCCCGCAGCGTCTCCCGGATCTCGTGGTAGAGCCGCTGCTCGTCGGCGACCGGGGCGGGCCGGAACACCGGCCGGTACCAGCGCCGCACGTCCAGCCGCCCCCCCGGCGACCAGGTCAGGTACTCCCCGGAGCCGATCCGGCTGATGCCCTGGTGCAGGGTGCCGGGCTCGGGGACGTACTGGAGGGTCAGGTAGTGGCTCAGGTTGGCGGTGTCGATGCCGGCGTCGCCCTGGTAGTAGGAGTGCGCGAAGGGCAGCAGCGCCTTCTTCTCGGAGGCGAGGTAGAGCCCGTCGGCGGTCTCCAGGTAGTGCAGCGGCTTGATGCCGAAGTAGTCCCGCGCGCCGAACGCCCGGCGCTCCTGCCGGTCCCAGATGACGAAGGCGAACATGCCGCGCAGCCGGGTGAGCACCTGCTCGCCCCAGTAGTGGTAGCCGGCGACGATCACCTCGCCGTCCCCGGCGGTGGCGAACTGGGCGCCGAAGGTGCGGATCAGCTCCTCGCGCAGCTCGATGTAGTTGTAGATCTCGCCGTTGAAGGTCAGCAGGTAGCGACCGTTGGCGTAGGGCAGCGGCTCGTGGCTGGACGCCACGTCGATGATCGCCAGCCGCTTGTGGGCGAACACCCCGTCGGCGTAGTGGCCGGTGGCGTCACCGACCACCTCGACCCCTGTCTCGTCCGGTCCGCGGTGGTGCAGGCATTCCAACGCCCCCGCGATGTTGTCGCGGTGGGCGGCGGCGTTGCCGTTCGCGCTGAAGAAGGCCAGGAGTCCGCACATGGCCGACATCTTTCCACGCGGCGCAATCCGCCCGCGCGGCACCGCAGGCTCTGTCCCCCTCCCCACGGCACGATCCGCCGCCTCCGGCCCGCCCCCGCGGCCGTCCCGGACAGGGTCGGGCCGGGCGGGCGTCGGGTGCGGGACCGCAGGCACCCCGCCGGGGCGGAGCCGGAGTACCGTCTGGACCAGCGACGAGGCGAAGGGAGCCGACATGGCCGAGGAACGGACGGACGGCAAGCCGGCGGACGGCACCGAATCGCACGATCCGGACTATCCGGAGGCGTTCCTGTCGTTCATGCGGCAGGGTTGGCGGGACACCGGTCTGCCGGTCGGTCCCCGGCCGGAGGTCCCGCACCACGCCAAGCGGCGGGCCGACCTGTCCGCGGCCTTCCCGGGCGAGACGCTGGTCATCCCCACCGGCACCGAGAAGGTACGCGCCAACGACACCGACCACCCGTTCCGGCCGGGCAGCGACTTCGCCTACCTGACCGGCGACCACGAACCGGACAGCGTCCTGGTGCTGCGGCCCAACGGCTCGGGGCACGACGCGACGCTGTACATGCGTCCCCGGTCCTCGCGGGAGACCGACGAGTTCTTCCGCAGCCGGCACGGCGAGCTGTGGGTGGGCCGCCGGCACACCCTGGCCGAGAAGTCCACCGAGCTGGGCCTGGCCACCGAGGACCTGTCCGCGCTGGACGGGGCGCTGGCCCGGATGGCGCCGGGGCGGACCCGGGTGCTGCGTGGCTTCGACCAGCGGGTCGACGCGGCGGTGCGCCCGTGGGACGGCCCCCGTGAGGAGGGGCAGCCGGGCCGGGACCGGGAGCTGGCGATCGCGATCGCCGAGCTGAAGCTGGTCAAGGACGAGTGGGAGGTCGCCCAGCTCCAGGAGGCGGTCGACGCCACCGTCCGCGGTTTCGAGGACGTGGCCCGGGCGCTGCCGGCCGACCGGGGCGTCTCGGAGCGGCTGTTGGAGGGGATCTTCGCGCTGCGGGCCCGGCACGACGGCAACGACGTCGGCTACGGCTCGATCGTCGGCGCGGGCGAGCACGCGACGATCCTGCACTGGGTGCACAACCACGGCGCGACCCGCCCGGGTGAGCTGCTGCTGATGGACATGGGCGTGGAGAACCGCAACCTCTACACCGCCGACGTGACCCGGGTGCTGCCGGTCGACGGCCGGTTCACCCCGCTGCAACGTCAGGTCTACGACGCGGTGTACGCCGCGCAGCAGGCCGGCATCGACGCGATCCGCCCGGGTGTCGGCTTCCGTGACGTGCACCTGACCTCGATGCGGGTGCTCGCCGAGGCGCTGAAGGATCTCGGCCTGCTCCCGGTGAGCGTCGACGAGGCGATGGACCCGGCCTCCACGGTCTACCGGCGGTGGACCCTGCACGGCACCAGCCACATGCTCGGCATCGACGTGCACGACTGCGCCAACGCCCGCAAGGAGAAGTACCGCGACGGCCGGCTCGGTGAGGGGTACGTGCTCACCGTCGAGCCGGGCCTGTACTTCCAGCCGGAGGACGAGCTGGTCCCCGAGGAGCTGCGTGGCATCGGTGTCCGGATCGAGGACGACATCCTGGTCACCGCGACCGGCTCGGTGAACCTGTCGGCGGGTCTGCCCCGCCGCTCGGACGAGGTGGAGACCTGGCTGGCCGAGCAGCGTGAGGCGGGTCCCCGCCTGCCCGGCTGACCCCCCGCACCCACCGCGACGGCCCCGCCGTCGGACGCGTCCCGCCACCGGCGGACGCCTCCGGCGGCGGGGCCGTCGTCGTTCCCTGCCCGACCACACGGGCGCTCCCGCGCGGATCACACCACCTAGGGCCTGCTCGTCCCCGGGGTCACGGACCGCCGGAACGTGTAAATAAGGCGGGCTTTCCTCGGGTTTGACCTCATAGCGAGGAACCTTCTCATACCGTGGGTTTCGGGAGCTACAACCGATTTGTAGCAGGGGACGTCCGCTCAGGCGCGGCGACCCTGTCTGGTACGAGGAGAGGGCAGAGAGCTCCGATGTCCAACTACCTAACGAACAACGAAGCCTCCGCGCGGGCGACGGGGAGCAGGAGCCGTCGCAAGCTCTGGCTCGCCAGTGGCGTCGCCGGGTTGACAGGTGTGGTCAGTCTCGCCGCGGTGGGCGTCGCCGGCAGCGCCGGGGCGGTCGGGGTGAGCGGACTGAAGTGGAACACCACTCAGCAGGTCACCAAGGACGGCGGCCAGGGCCGCGGCGACGAGGGCCCGGACCGTGGCGGCAAGGACGACCGCGACGGCAAGGACCGCGAGCGTGGGAAGGAGGTGCCCTGCGACACCGACCGGCTCATCCAGGCCATCGTCTTCGCCAACAGCCGCGACGGCGGTGTGCTGGACCTGGCCAAGGGCTGCACCTACAACCTGACCCGCAACCAGGACGGCAACGGCCTGCCGGTGATCACCCAGGACATCACCCTGCGGGGTGAGCACACCACGATCACCCGGGACGCCACCGCCGACTACTTCCGGATCCTCAACGTGGGTCCCGGCGGTCACCTGAGCCTCAAGGGCCTGACCATCAAGGGTGGGCAGACCATCGAGGCGTTGCAGCCGGTCTCCCCGGCAGCGGTGTGGGGGGCCTACTCGGACTCCCAGGCGATCGCCGCGCAGGTCAAGGCCGGCACCCCGCTGGCCCAGGCGCTCGCCGCCCGCAAGGCGAACCCGAAGGCCGGCCTGAAGGCCGCGCCGAAGGCCGCCCGTAAGGCCACGGTGAAGGCCGCGCCCAACGCGAAGGCCAAGCCGGGCAAGGCCACCACGCTGGTCGAGGAGCCGGGCGTCAACGACGGCGCCGGCATCCTGGTGCAGCCGGGTGGCACCGCCAACCTGTTCGACACCTCGGTCGTGCTGAACCAGTCCGGCGGCAACGGCGGCGGGCTGGCCAACTTCGGCACCACGTCGCTGCGGCACACCGAGGTCGCCCACAACACCGCCTTCTTCTTCGGCGGGGGCATCTTCAACGCCGGCCTGCTCCAGGTCGACGAGTCGACGATCACCGACAACACCGCCATCGTCGGTGGTGGCGGTGTCTCCAACGGCGCCGCGGAGATCTTCACCGAGGACGTCGACGGCGGCACCGTCCTGATCGAGAAGTCCAAGATCACCGAAAACGAGACGCTCGGCTTCGGCGGTGGCGTGCTTGACATCGGCGGCAACACCACCGTGCGCTACACCGAACTGCTGTCGAACACCGCGGTGCTCGCCGGTGGCGGTCTCGCGGTGGCGGACGCCCAGGTCAACGTGGACCAATCGACGATTGCCAAGAACAGCACCGCGGGCGTCGGCGGCGGCGTGGCCGTCGCGTTCGACAGCGCGGTCACCATCGAGAAGAGCCACCTCAGGGAGAACACCGCCGGCTTCTTCGGCGGTGGGCTGTTCAACGCGGACAGCGTCACCACGGTGCGCGAGTCCGAGGTCGTCGCCAACCGGGCCCTCGGTCCGATCGGCGTCGGCGGCGGCATCTTCAACATCTTCGGCGAGGTCAACCTCAGCCGGACGAAGGTCGCCAACAACTTCGCCACCCTCGCCCCCGGCGGTGTCTTCACCTTCGAGGGCGTGGTGAACGTGGACGACAGGTCCGCGATCGTCGCGAACCGTCCGACCAACTGCCTGGCCATCCCGGGCGACACCATCCCGAACTGCTTCGGCTGAGCACCCTCGGGTGACGTGCGGCCGGTGACGGCGGCACACCGGGCAGGACGCGCACCGGCCCCCCTCCGCGACACGCGGAGGGGGGCCGGTCGTCGTCCGCGTCAGCGTTGCACGAAGACCGCCACGCTGCGCGCCGGCACCGTGAAGGTGCCCGCCGTACGGTCGAACGAGGCGGTCCGCAGCACCGGGTCGGCCGAGCCGGCCAGCACCGGGTGCAGGATGGTGTCCGTGCCCCGCAGCCCGGCCACCGTCTGCTTCGCCGCCGACGGGGTGGCGTTGAAGACCACGGTCACCGACGTCCACCGGCCACCGAGCCCCCGGGCGTCGAGGGTCATGGTGAGCACCCCCGGGGTCTCCTTCGCCCCGGACAGCGGAAACGCGACCCGCTGCTGCACCTGCGCGGCGGTGGTCAGCCCGAACACCGGCGAGGACCGCCGGATCTCCAGCAGTTCCGCGTACCGGGCGTCGGTCAGGTCGATCGCGGCGCAGCCCGGCACCAGGGCCGGGTCGGCCAGCAGCGGTTTGGCGTACGGCCACTTGTCCTGGTTGTCGGCGGCCGGGGGCAGCCCGGCACCGAACCCGTTGCCCCGGGCGCAGTCCCAGCGGATCTGGTTGAACCAGTCACCGGAGTTGTAGGAGTTGCGGTCCAGCGACTTCGAGCGCAGCCGCTCCGAGCCGGCCGCCACGAACCCGGTGCCCTGCCCGAGGGCGGTGGTGGCCAGGGCCAGCACCTGCATCCGGGCCCGGTCGGTCGCCGAGGTACCGGTCGGCAGCTTGTACGCCAGCGCGTCGTACAGGATCTCGTTGTCGTGCGCGTCGACGTAGCTGACCGCCTCGCCGGGGGCGGCGGTGTAGCCGGCCGGGGAGCCGTTGTAGTCCACCTGCGCCCCGGTGACCTGCCGGCCGGCCGAGTCGGTGAACCGGTAGCCGCGCAGGTTCCCGGTCAACCCCACCTTGATCAGGTCCTGCTGGTGCAGCAGCCGGGCCTTCTGCTCGGCGGCGGTGCCGTTGGCGTCGTCGCCGTTGGGATCGGTGTACAGGCCGGAGGCGAAGCCCTGCACGCGCGGGTTGGCGTCGAACGGGCCACCGCCGCGTACCGCGTCGCGGAGCCGGTCGTTGAAGGTGCCGATCCCGGTGCCGGCCATGTTGGCCTGGGTGGCCTGCACGAACCTGGCGTCGTCGGCGACCTCGCCGAAGTTCCAGCCCTCGCCGTAGAGCAGGATCTTCTTCCCGTCGACGCCGTCGCGGGCCGGGGTCAGCCGGTCCAGCGCGGCCCGGACGGCCAGGATGTTCGCCTTCGGGTGGTGGCCCATCAGGTCGAACCGGAAGCCGTCCACCCTGTACTGCTTGGCCCAGACCACCAGCGAGTCGACCACCAGCTTGCCCATCATGGCGTGCTCGGGGGCGGTGTTGGCGCAGCAGGTCGAGTTGGCGACGGTGCCGTCGTCGAGCAGCCGGTGGTAGTAGCCGGGCACCACCTGGTCGAGCACCGACTTTCCGTCGGTGCCGGCGGCGGAGGTGTGGTTGTAGACCACGTCCAGCACCACCCGCAGGCCGGCGCCGTTGATCCCGGCGACCATCCGGCGGAACTCGGCGGTCCGCCGCGCCCCGTCCGGGTCGACGGCGTAGCCGCCCTCGGGGACGGTGTAGTGCAGCGGGTCGTACCCCCAGTTGTAGCCGTCGGTGTCGGCGACCGCCGCGACGCATGCCTGCTGCCGGTCGGAGTCCGGGGGCAGCGCCGCCAGGTCGCAGTCGGGCTGCCGCTGGTCGGCCCGCTTCTCGGGGATGGTGGCGAAGTCGAACACCGGCAGCAGGTGCAGGTAGTTGACCCCGGCGTCGCCGAGCGCCTTCAGGTGTCTCATCCCGGCCGTGTCCGGGTCGGTGAAGGCCAGGTAGGTGCCCCGCCGGTCGGCCGGGACGGTGTCGTCGGCGATGGAGAAGTCCCGCACCGACAGTTCGGAGATCTGCGCCTTCGACGCGGGCGGCGCGGCCGGCTTGCGCAGCCCCGACCAGCCGGGCGGGGCGAGCGCCGGATCGGTCAGGTCGACGATCTGGCTGTGCGTGGAGTCCGCCGCGAGCGCCACCGAGTAGGGGTCGGTGACCGACGCGGTGACGATCTTCTGGGCGGCCGGCTGCCAGGCTTCGACCCGGTAGCGGTAGTACCTGCCGGTCCAGTCGCGGCTGCCGCGTGCCGACCAGACGCCGGTGCGGTCGTCGCGGCGCATCGCCACCGTGCGCGGCGAAGCCGACGGCGTGTCGGACAGTTCGAGGGTGACGGTGCGGGCGGTGGGCGCCCAGACCGCGAGGGTGGGCACCTCACCGGCGAAGCTGACCCCGAGCGTGGCGTCGGTGGCGGCGCGGTAGACGTCGTCGAGCACGCCGGGGATCTGCATCCCGGTCGCGCGCAGCAGCACGCCCCGGGCGTCCCGCTCGGTCACCACGAGTTGCCCGCGCAACGCCGCCGGCACCTTCGCCAGGTCGGCCCGGTCGAGCCGGAACGCCTGGTGGGCCCACAGGTGCGGGAAGGCCGTCCGCTGGGCCTCGGTGAGCCCGTTGCGCTGCGCCCGCAACGGCAGCGAGGTGTACGTCCCGGACAGCTCGCCGTCGACCACGCCCAGCCCACCCTTCGGGGCGGCCACCAGGGCGTACGCCCTGCCGTCGGTCGGGCCGACGGCCCAGGTGACCGTGGACCGGTCGATCCACTGCGCCTGCTGTTTCGTGATGTCCAGGTCCTTCGCCGTCCCGGTGCTGGTGGCGGGCAGCAGCCGGCCGGGCACCCCGCCCAACAGCCAGACCTCGTGGCCGACCCCGGTCAGGTCGAGTCGCTGGTCGTCGGGCTGGTCCTTGGTGTCACCCCGGTGGATGATGTAGTTCAACCCGGTCGCCCCGGCCGCCAGCGGCACCCGGAACAGCGCGCCGAACGAGTCGATCTTCTCGGGCAGGAGCGGGCTCGACCAGTCGGTCGGGGTGGCCGCCCCGTCCCACAGGTGCAGGCCCCAGCCGGCGTAGTCGTTGTCGGCCTTGCGCCAGTGGATGACCGCGGTGCCCGGGTCGACGGGCGGGTCGGGTTCGCCGGTGGCGGCCTGCCGGGTGGGATACAGCGCCGGGTCGCCCTGCTTGACCCAGACCTCGCCGGTGGTGGTCACGTCGATGGTGCGGTCGTCGGCGACGTCCTTGGTGCCCGCCTTGTCGACCACGAGGAACCCGACGGACGTCGCGCCGGGCTTGAGCTTCACCCAGGCGAACCGGCCGTACGAGTCCTCCCCGGCGAACGGCTGCCCGGCGGGCCACTGCGTGACGTACGCCGGGTCGAGGTCACCCCAGGCGTAGAGCCCCCAGTCGGCATAGTCGCCGGCGGGGCGCTGGTAGTGCACCACCACCCAGTCCCGGGACGCGCCCTGCGCCGGGGTGCCGACCACCCCGGTCGACCGGGTGGCGGCGGTGCGTCCCTTTCCGTCGCGGACCACCGCCTTGTACTCCACCCGGGTGCCCGCGGCGAGCCCGGTCAGGTCGTGGTGCACGGTGTACGGCGCGGTGTGCGCGCTGCCCAGCAGCGTCCACCTGCCACCCGCGATCCGAGCGGCGACGGTGACGGTGGCCAGCGGGTCACCTGTCACCTGCGCGGTGACGGCGGCCCGGGTGGCGACCGGGTCGGTGCCCGGCTCGGTGAGGGTGACGGCCGGCTTCGCCGTGGCCTGGGGCACGGGCCGGCCGGCCTTGAGCACCACGGCTGACCCGGCGGGCACGGTCAGGCTCAGCTTTCCGTCGGTGCCGGCGGCCGGGGTGGCCGTGCCGCCGTAGATGCCGGTGAAGGTGGTGCCGGGTGACCAGGTCTGCACGGTGACAGTCTGCGGGGTGCCGGCGTTGTTCACCGCGACGAGGTACTCGGTGCGGTCGGCCGGGGAGATCCGGGAGAAGGCGAAGACGCCCGGCCCGTCGGCGGCGTACCGGGTGACCTGCACGCCGTCGCGCAGGCCGGGGTGGGCGGCCCGCAGCCGGCCCAGCTCGGCGATGGTGCGGTACAGCGGGTGGGTGGTGTCGTACCGGTCGCTGGCGTGGGTGCGGGTGGTGCCGATCAGGTCGTCGTCGAGGTAGTCCGCCGTGCGGGTGGCGAACATGTCCTGCCGGGCGTCCTTGTCCCCGCCCGGCCCGGTGAAGCCCTGCTCGTCGCCGGAGTAGACGACCGGCTGCCCCCGGGTGAGGAACATCAGCTGGTGGGCGAGCCGGTCCCGGCCGAGTTGGTGGGCGTCGTCCCCACCGGCGGCGGCGATGAACGAGCCGATCCGGCCCATGTCGTGGTTGCCGAGGAAGGTGGTCAGCCGGCCGGCGTCGGTGTCCCGGGCGGCGTACAGCGGGTCCTTGGCGTAGACGTCGGCGAGCGCCTTCGCCGATCCGTCGGCGGTGACGTAGCCGCGCGCCGCCTCCTGGAAGGAGAAGTCGAGGGTGGCCGGCAGCCCGCCGCGCCGCACGTAGGTGGAGGTGACCTCCTGGTCGGCGCTGTAGACCTCGCCGAACATGAAGAAGTCCTTCTTGCCGGCCTTGTCGGCGGCGCGCTTGATGCCCTGGCTGAACTGCGGCCAGAAGTCGAGGTTGACGTGCTTGACGGTGTCCAGCCGGAACCCGTCGACGTCGGTGCTGGCGATCCAGTCGCCGTACGCCTTGGTCAGGCCCCGGACCACCTCGGGCCGCTCGGTCCACAGGTCGTCGAGGCCGTAGAAGTCGCCGTACTCGCTGTTCTCGCCGGAGAAGGTGGAGTCGCCCCGGTTGTGGTACATCGTCGGGTCGTTCAGCCAGGCCGGCACCTTGACGCCCGCGTCGGCGGGGGTGGCGAAGGTCGGCGTGTACGCGCCGGAGTCCCGGTTCACCGTGGGGAAGTCCCGGGTGCCGTCGGCGTAGTTGCGGTCCTCGAACTCCCGCCCCTGCGCGTCGGTGTACGGCGCGGTCTTCTTGTCGATGTACGCGTACCTGTCCTCGGCGTAGGTGATGACGTCGGCGGTGTGGTTGACGATGACGTCGAGGTAGACCTTGATCCCCCGCTGGTGGGCCAGCTTCACCAGCCGCTTCATCTCCTCGTTGGTGCCGAAGTGCGGGTCGACCTGGGTGAAGTCGGTGATCCAGTAGCCGTGGTAGCCGGCGGAGACGTCCGCGCCGCTGCCCTGCACGGGCCGGTTCTTGAACACCGGGGCCAGCCAGATGGCGGTGGTGCCGAGCCCCTGGATGTAGTCGAGCTTGTCGATGATGCCCTTGAGGTCGCCGCCGTGGTAGAAGCCCTTGTCGGTGGGGTCGAGGCCGGTGCGCAGCCGGTCCCCGGTCAGGCCGCCGGTGTCGTTGCGGCGGTCGCCGTTGGCGAACCGGTCCGGCAGGACGAAGTAGAACTGTTCGGCGCGTCCCCGGCCGGTGCCGGCGGCGAGCAGCGCCTCGGTGGAGGGTTCGGCGCCCCACTGGGCGGCGCCGGCCGCGGCGAGGGCGTCGACGGTGGACGGCCCGTCCGTGACGTCGGCACCGAGTTGACGGACGGCGACCGGGACGCCGACGAGAGCGAGGGTGAGGGTGGAGACCAGAGCGAGCAGCGCCTTGCGCGGCAGCGGGGGTTTCATCGACGGCCTTCCTATGGTCGCTGATTCGCCCGCACGCTAGCCCTTGCCGAAACATTCTGCAATACCTTGCAAACAGGGCTGCAATACGGCAGCAACCTTGCAGAACGCGGGACCGGCAGGGGGTCCGGACGGCGGGTCAGAGACCGGAGCAGGGCACCCCGTCGACCGTGCACCGCGACGGCCTGATGCTGCCGCCGGTGTTCTCGAAGTGGAACCGCAACGGCACCGCGGCACCGGGCCCGACGTTCACCCCGCTGGTGTACGTGAACACCCCGCCGGACATCCGGGGGTTGCCCTGCGGGGCGCCCTCGACCCACGAGGTGACCAGTCGGCTGCCCGGCGGCGGGACCAACCGGACAGTCCAGGGCCGGGACACCCGGTCGCGGTTGTAGAGCAGCACCTCACCGATGAACGCCTCGTTGTTCCAACTGTCCCGCACGCTGAACCGGCCGGTCACCGACGACGACGGCGCGGCCGGCGGCGGCGCGGGCGTGGTGGGCCGGGGCTGCTCACCGACCGGGTCGCCGGGCGGCGGCACGACCCCACCGGCCGGCGGGGCGGGCACGTCGTCCCCGGCCGACGGCTCGTCCGGTACGACCACCACGGGCACCTCGACCGGAGGCGGATCGGTGCGGCGGGGCGTCAGCCCGGGGACGACAGGTTCGGGGAGGTTCGCCGCCACCCGGGCCGGGTTGGTCGCCCCCGATCCGGGCAGCGAGTAGGTCGGCAGCGGATCGGCCGGCCGGGCCTCGAACGCCGGCCCCCGACTGCGGTACGACGCCAACGCGACGATCAGGAGCACCACCATCACCAGCACGCCGGTGGCGACCACGACCCATGGCGACGACGCCAGCGCACCCGCTCCGTGTGCCCGCGGTTGCGCGCGACGCATGCCGGACATGACCCTCCCTGGTCGGCCCCGTCCGAGAAGAGTAACGATTCAGGCGATTGTCGGAAAGTACCCAACGTCCGGACTTTGTCCTAACCGGACAGTTCGTTCGTCCCCGTCAGCCGCGCACCCGCAGCGCGTCCACCTGGAAGTAGACCCCGCCGCGCTTGACCGCCCAGATGGTGTACCGCCCGACCGGCAGCCCCTGCACGCTGAAAACGGTCTGCTGCGGCTGGTAACGGTGCGCCCGCGCGCTCACCCGCTGCTGCTTCACCGGTCGCCCACCGGAGTCGACGACCCACACGTCGGCGTCCCCGTACTCGGGGTCGCGCGACGTGATGTAGTCCAGGCCGGTGCCGGTGAAGGTGAAGCTGAACGAGTCCCCGTCGTGGACGGTGTAGTGCACGTCGTCGCGGTGGTCGCCGAACGGCCGGTTCCGCGAGACCGCCCACCGCCCCCGGTAGGTGATGCCCGAGGCGTCGTCGTTGAGCAGGGTGGCTGGCGTCGGCGAGAGGGCCACGGTCGACGGCGACACGGACGCGGACGGGCTGGCCGACCGGGACGCGACAGGCGTCCGACCGGTCGCCGACGGGGTCGCGCCGGTCCCGCCGCCGGTGGCCCGCCGGATGCTGGTGGGCGACGGCGACGGCGTCGCCGACCCCGGCTCGGTCGCCACCGGCACCCCCGGCACCATCACGGCCTCGCTGCGTGACCCGGCACCGTGCTCCGCGTAACGATCGTGACCCAACACCGCCACCGACGCCTTGACCAGCAGCAGGAGCAGCACGACCACCCCGATCGAGGCGAGCAGCCAGGGCGTCGCGGCGACCACCTGGGGCAGTCGGGACGCCCATCGCGTCCCACGCGTGCCCGGCATGGCCCTCCTCGGTCGACCCTGTACGCAGAGATTAGCGACCGTCCGGTAGGGATGGTCAGCGGGGGCGTGACCGGGCCCGACCCGACGGTCAGCCGGCCCGGACGACGGTGCAGATCGCCGGGCCGTCCTCGGTGCCGCGCAGCAGGTAGCGGTAGCGTTCCCCGGGCACCGCCCGACCCTGGCTGTCCAGGAACTCCCAGCGCACCGCGACCATGGTCAGCAGGGCGGACACCGGCTCCACCTCCTCGATCAGCGCGTGCGCCGCGACCAGTTCCCGTTCCTGGTAGTCGGGCGCGGCACCGACGAAGGAGAGCGCCACCGCCGCCATCGTGCTGAACGAGAAGCTGTAGGTGTCGGCGACCACCAGGCCCGGCAGGGCGTAGCAGCCGGCGATGGTGGGCACGTCGCCGGTGGTGAGCGCCACCCCGTACCGGTCGAAGAAGTCGCTCAACGTGTCGAGGTCGGTGGAAGCTCTCACGGCGTCACCAATTGCCGTCGCCGGCCGTCGGCAAACCTCACCGGGGCGGGACACGTACCTCGATCTCCGCGCCGAGCCGCGCGTCGCCCGCCAGGTCCAGGTCGTCGCCGCTCCAGAACCGGCCCGGGTCGTACCAGTTGGGCCGCCGGCCGGGCGACAGCAGCCCCATCGCCTCGTAGGTCACCGCCACCACCTCGGCGCAGTACGCGGTCTCCAGCGCACGGTCACCGGTCGGCAGGTCGGCCCGCCCGTCGCCCCGGTCCCGTCGCCCCGGCAACGGCAGCGGCAGGCGTAGCTGCGGCACCCGGCCCCGAGCCCACCGCCAGGCCAACTGGGCGGTGGACGGGAACGGGGTGCCGTCGAGCCGGGCCACCGTCCGCAGCACCGCCTGCTCCATCATCGGATCGGCCGACGGTTCGAGCTGACGCAGCCAGGCCCGCTGGCCGTACCGGTTGGCCCAGACGCAGACCGCGTCGCGCAGGTCGTGCAGCTGTACGCCCCGCTGGTGGGTGCCGGTCCACATGTCCCGCAGCGACCGGCCCAGCTCGGCGTGCCACATCAGCGGGGGCATGTCGTCCAGCACCACCGCCATGCCGACGTGGTTGACGGGACTGTTGGTGGTGAACTGGATGGCCCGGTCCGGCACGCTGCGCCCCCGGAACACCCAGACGTCACCGGTACGGGTCAGGTCGACGGCCTCGTCCAGGCTGATGCTCATGGGCGTCTACCCTAGGCCGATGCGGCAACGGATGCAGTGGTGGAAGGTGCTCGGGCTGGCCGGTCTCGCGGGTGTCGCCGCGACCGGGGTGGTCGTCGCCCGCGCCGAGCGGCGGCGGCGCGCGTACACCCCGGAGGAGATCCGGGACCGGCTGCGGGAGCGGCACGCCGAGGCCGCGAAGTCCGGCGACGACCCGGCCTGACCGCTCCCGGCATCCGGTTGTCGACCTGATCCGCGCCGACTGAGGGATCGACCCCCGATCGCACCGGGTCCGGTCACGGGCCGGATGTCCGGTTCGTCGCGGGGGTTACCCCCACCTGACGGGTCCGTTCGTGCCCGATCGTCCCGTGGCCGGGGCCACCTGCACGGCGGAATCGCCGCCGGGGGCGGGGCGTTGTACCCGGCATACCACCGCCACTCCCCCGCCCACGGGGGACGGCCCCGGAACCCCGATCGTGGAATGCGGTCGCCACCGGGTCGGTTACACCTCCCCTGGACGCCCGAGCAGGTCCCCCCGATCGCCGGGCGATCCCCCTGACCTTCCGGCGACGCCCCACCCCCCTGTGGGCGTCCGCCACACCCCCGACGCAGAGGAGCACGCCACCATGCGTACCGATCTGATCCGCAAGACCGCCCTGACCGCTGCCGGCCTCGCCTTCACCACCGGCGTCATCGCCGGCCCGCTGACCGCCGCCTACGCCGCCGAGGCCCGGACCGGCGCAGCCGCCTCCGTGCAGGCCGAGCGCCGGCCCGCAGGCGAGCGTGAGCTGAAGGTCGACTACCAGGCGCAGCCGAACTTCTACTACTGCGGCCCGGCCGCGACCCGTAACGCCCTGTCCGTCCAGGGCAAGAAGATCGACGTCGACGCCATGGCCAAGGAGATGCGCACCACCGAGGCCGGCACCGACAGCATCAACGACATCACCCCCGTCCTGAACAAGGAGACCGGCCGCAAGGCGTACGAGAGCACCGAGATCCGCAGCGCCAAGGCCGACGACAAGCAGACCGACGAGCTGCGCGCCGACATCGTGCGTGCCGTCGACGACGGCCGGGCCGTGGTGGCCAACATCGCCGGCACCGCCGTGGACACCGACGGCAACGCCCACTCCTTCGAGGGTGGCCACTACATCAGCGTCATCGGCTACCGCGACGGTGGGAAGACCGTGACCATCGCCGACTCGGCCAACCCGAACACCGCGTCCTACCGGATGAGCGTGGACAACCTCGCCGACTGGATCGCCACCCGCGGCTACTCGTCCTGACCCGGACACCGATCGGGCCGTCCCCACCCCGGGGGCGGCCCGTTCGTCGTCGGTACCCGGGTGTGGTTCAGCGGTCGGTGCCGGCCGCCACCGGCTCGGCCTCGTCGGTGGTCGTCGACTCCAGCCGGCGGGCGCGGCGGCGCAGCCACCAGGTGCTGGCCACCCCGCCGAGCACGGCCAGGACCAGGCCGGCCCAGGAGAGGTCCTTGAGCCAGTGCTCGGCCGCCCGGCCCAGGGTGTAGAGCAGATAGGTCGTGCCGAAGGCCCAGACCAGCCCGCCGGCCGCGTTCGCCACCAGGAACCGCCGGTAGGGCACGTGCAGCGCGCCGGCCAACGGCCCGGCCAGGATGCGCAGCAGGGCGACGAACCGGCCGAAGAACACCGCCCAGACGCCATGCCGGGCGAAGCTCTGCTCGGCGCGGGCGAGCTGTGCGGGCCCCAGGTGTTTCGGGAAGCGCCGGCCCAGCCTGGCCAACAACGGACGACCGCCCCGGCGACCGACCGCGTAGCCGACGGAGTCGCCGACGATCGCGCCGAACGCCGCCGCGGTGGCGACCCAGTGCGGCTCGACCACCCCGGTGGCGGCCAGCAGGGCGGAGCTGACCAGCACGATCTCACCCGGCAACGGGACACCCATGCTCTCGACGCCGATCACCCCGGCGACGATCAGGTAGACCACCCCCGGGGGAAGCGCGGAGAGCCAGTGCTGAACGTCGACCACCGCGGCACCCCTTCCGACCCGACCTCGAACCCTACCCGCGCCGGCCGGGCCGGCCCCCGGCAACGCCGTGCGGTCAGCGGGGTGCGAGCAGGCCCCGGTCGGTCATGAAGGCGTGCAACGTCGCGGCGTCCCCGGGGGACATCAGCCAGCGGGGGATCACCGTCGCCGGCATCCGGCCGACGTACACGATCCAGAAGTCGCCGGCCTCCCGCACCCGGGCCACCCCGTCCCAGGCGATACCGCCGGACTCCGAGCCGCTGCGCATCATGATGTTGTCGTCGGTGATGTCGTAGCCACCCTCGACCGCGTAGTCGTCGGAGCGGCGTCGGGCCCGCCAGCGCACCCAGGGCGCGTAGAGCATCGACAGCAGCCCGCCCACGAGCAGCACCAGCCACAGCGACGAGAGCCGGCCGCCCCGGGAGACGAGCAGACCGACCGCCCCGGCCGCCGCCAGCGCCACGCCGATGAGGCTGAACCGGCGCAGCCGGACGCTGCTGAGCGCGGCGGCCACCCGGCCCGGGTAGGCGGGGTCGGCGGGGACGTCGAAACGGATGTGCACGCGGAAACGATAGTGCGGCGCGCTGCCAGGCGTTCAGTCGAGGCAGAACTCGTTGCCCTCGACGTCCTGCATCACCAGGCACGACTCGTGGAAACCGTCGGCGGTCAGCAGGCGTACCCGGGTCGCGCCGAGGGCGACCAGCCGGGCGCACTCCGCCTCCAGCGCGGCCACCCGCTGCTCGCCGACCAGCCCGGTGCCGACCCGTACGTCGAGGTGCAGCCGGTTCTTGACCACCTTGCCCTCGGGCACCCGCTGGAAGAACAGGCGCGGCCCCACACCCGAGGGGTCGACGCAGGCGAACGCGGAGCCCTGCCGCTCGGGCGGCAGCGCACTGTCGAACGCGCCCCAGTCGGCGAACCCCGGCGGCGGTGGCGGCACGACGTAACCGAGCACCTCGCACCAGAAGCGGGCGACCCGTTCGGGCTCCGCGCAGTCGACGGTGACCTGGAACTGCCGGACCGATGCCATCGGCACACCGTAGCGGCCGGGTCCGACACGGCGGCGGTCAGCGATCGGGGGCCGGCCGTGCCGTCCGGTCGGGCAGCGGGGCGACGAACTCCAGCCGGTTGCCGTGCGGGTCGGCGGTGTGGAAGCGGCGCATCCCGGGCAACTCGTCGTCGTCACCCCAGGTGACCGGGTGGCCGGCGCGGGCCAGCCGGTCGGCGAGGGCGTCGAGGTCGGGGCGCAGCAGGGCGGGGTGCGCCTTGCGGGCGGGTCGGAAGTCGGCCTCGACGCCGAGGTGCAGTTCGGCGTCGTACCCGGTGAACCAGCAGCCGCCACGGGCGGCGAGGGCCGGGGGTTTGGGTTTCTCGGTCAGGCCGAGGATGCCCACGTAGAAGGCCCGGGAGGAGCCCTCGGCACCGGGCGGGCAGGCGAGCAGCACATGATGGATCATGGTGGCACCTCCTCGTCCCGAACCCTGGCACGAGGTTGCGTCGATAGCAAGACGGACGTACGGTTTTGTTGGAAGACGACGAATCGGCAGTAAGTGTCACCTAACCTGGGCGGCGTTCCACCCGGTGCGACAGACTGCTCAGGACTACTCACGGTCGCTGGTATGAAGGAGTACGACGTGGCGAGCCTCGACACCTTCGGTGCGAAGACCCAGCTACGCGTCGGAGACGCGAGCTACGAGATTTTCAGGATCAGCCAGGTGCCGGGGCACGACAGACTGCCCTACAGCTTGAAGATCCTGCTGGAGAACCTGCTGCGGACCGAGGACGGCGCGAACATCACCGCCGACCACATCTCCCAGCTCGGCTCCTGGGACCCCACCGCCGACCCGAGCGTGGAGATCCAGTTCACCCCGGCGCGGGTGCTGATGCAGGACTTCACCGGCGTACCCTGCGTGGTCGACCTGGCCACCATGCGCGAGGCGGTCCGCGACCTCGGCGGCGACGCCACCAAGGTCAACCCGTTGGCCCCGGCCGAGCTGGTCATCGACCACTCGGTCATCGCCGACCTGTTCGGCCGCGAGGACGCCTTCGCCCGCAACGTCGAGCTGGAGTACGAGCGCAACAAGGAGCGCTACCAGTTCCTGCGCTGGGGCCAGACCGCGTTCAACGAGTTCAAGGTCGTCCCGCCCGGCACCGGCATCGTGCACCAGGTCAACATCGAGTACCTCGCCCGGACGATCATGGCGCGCGCAGAGGCGTCGGGAGTCATGCAGGCGTACCCGGACACCGTCGTCGGCACCGACTCGCACACCACCATGGTCAACGGCCTGGGCGTTCTCGGCTGGGGCGTCGGCGGCATCGAGGCCGAGGCCGCGATGCTCGGCCAGCCGGTCAGCATGCTGATCCCCCGGGTCGTCGGCTTCAAGCTCGCAGGCGAGATGCCGGCCGGCACCACCGCCACCGACCTGGTACTCACCATCACCGAGATGCTGCGCAAGCACGGTGTGGTCGGCAAGTTCGTCGAGTTCTACGGCCCCGGCGTCAGCGCCGTGCCGCTGGCCAACCGGGCCACCATCGGCAACATGTCCCCCGAGTACGGCTCCACCGTCGCGATCTTCCCGATCGACGCCGAGACCGTCCGCTACCTGGAGCTGACCGGCCGCGACGCGGCCCAGGTGGCGCTGGTCGAGGCGTACGCCAAGGAGCAGGGCCTCTGGCACGACCCGGAGCGTGAGCCGGCGTACTCCGAGCGCCTGGAGCTGGACCTGGGCACCATCGAGCCGTCCCTGGCGGGGCCGAAGCGCCCGCAGGACCGGGTGCCACTCGGGGCCGCCAAGACGCTGTTCCGCTCGGCGCTGACCGACTACGTCGCCGACGACTCCGCCGGTGAGCGTGACCTCAAGCCCGGCGTGGCCCGCGAGCAGCTCCCCCGGGGCGCGAACGGCCCGGCCGACGAGGCCAGCGCCGAGTCGTTCCCGGCCAGCGACCCGCCGGCCAACGACTTCAGCGACCCGGCCGACGAGCCACGCGACCTGGAGACCGCCGCCGTCGGCGCCGGTGGCCGGGCCAGCAACCCGGTCCGGGTCACCGGCAGCGACGGGGTGGAGTACGAGCTGGACCACGGCGCGGTGGTGATCGCCGCGATCACCTCCTGCACCAACACCTCCAACCCGCAGGTGATGATCGGCGCCGCCCTGCTGGCCCGCAACGCCGTCGACAAGGGCCTGTCCCGCAAGCCGTGGGTCAAGACCACCCTGGCGCCCGGCTCCAAGGTCGTCATGGACTACTACGAGCGGGCCGGTCTGACGCCCTACCTCGACAAGCTCGGCTTCAACCTGGTCGGCTACGGCTGCACCACCTGCATCGGCAACTCCGGCCCGCTGCCCGAGGAGGTCTCCGCCGCTGTCAACGACGGTGACCTGGCCGTCGTGTCGGTGCTGTCCGGCAACCGGAACTTCGAGGGCCGGATCAACCCGGACGTCAAGATGAACTACCTGGCCTCCCCGCCGCTGGTGGTGGCGTACGCGCTGGCCGGCACGATGGACATCGACCTGGCCAACGAGCCGCTCGGCGAGGACACCGAGGGCAACCCGGTGTTCCTGCGCGACATCTGGCCCAACACCGCCGAGATCCAGGACGTCATCGCCCAGGCGATCGGCGCGACCGGGTTCAGCGCCGCGTACGCCGACGTGTTCGCCGGTGACGAGCGCTGGCAGTCGCTGCCCACCCCGACCGGCGACACCTTCGCCTGGGCCGACGACTCCACCTACGTGCGCAAGCCCCCGTACTTCGAGGGGATGCAGCAGGAGCCGAGCCCGGTCGTCGACATCACCGACGCCCGGGTGCTGGCCAAGCTCGGCGACTCGGTCACCACCGACCACATCTCCCCGGCCGGCGCGATCAAGGCCGACTCCCCCGCCGGCCGGTACCTCGCCGAGCACGGCGTGCCGCGCCACGAGTTCAACTCGTACGGCTCCCGCCGGGGCAACCACGAGGTGATGATCCGGGGCACCTTCGCCAACATCCGGCTGCGTAACCAGCTCGTCCCCGGTGTGGAGGGCGGCTTCACGGTCAACCACCTCACCGGCGAGCAGACCACCATCTACGACGCCTCCACCGCCTACCAGGACGCCGGCGTGCCGCTGGTCATCCTGGCCGGCAAGGAGTACGGCTCCGGCTCGTCGCGGGACTGGGCGGCCAAGGGCACCATGCTGCTCGGCGTCCGGGCGGTCATCGCCGAGTCCTACGAGCGCATCCACCGGTCCAACCTGATCGGGATGGGTGTGCTGCCGTTGCAGTTCCCGGTGGACACCACCGCCGAGTCGCTCGGCCTCACCGGCGCGGAGACCTTCTCCATCACCGGCGTGACCGCGCTCAACGACGGCGACACCCCGCGTACGGTGCGGGTCAGCACCGACACCGGCGTGGAGTTCGACGCGGTGGTCCGGATCGACACCCCGGGCGAGGCGGACTACTACCGCCACGGCGGCATCCTCCAGTACGTGCTGCGCCGCATGATCGCCAGCTGACGTCCCGTCACGGACGGCACGAGCCCCCTCCGCTCGCGGAGGGGGCTCGTCCGCGTCGGCGCGGTGCGGGCGCGGTCAGCCGCCGGCCGCCCGGCGGCGCGCCTCGCGGGTCTTCATCGCGTGCTCCAGCAGGGTGATCAGCACGCTGCGGCCGGACTCCCGCTGCCGGGCGTCGCAGAGCAGCAACGGCACCTCCGGGTCCAGGTCCAGCGCCGCGCGGATCTCGTCGAGGCCGAACCGACGGGCACCCTCGAAGCAGTTGACCGCCACCACGAACGGGGTGCCCCGACCCTCGAAGTAGTCGATGGACGGGAAGCAGTCGGCCAACCGCCGAGTGTCGGCCAGCACCACCGCACCGAGCGCCCCCACCGCCAACTCGTCCCACAGGAACCAGAACCGGTCCTGCCCCGGGGTGCCGAAGACGTAGAGCACCAGGTCGTTGCTGATGGTGATCCGACCGAAATCCATCGCCACCGTGGTGGTGCTCTTGCGTTCCACCCCGGACAGGTCGTCGACGCCGATGCCGGTCTCGGTCAGCACCTCCTCGGTCCGCAACGGACGGCTCTCGCTGACCGCCCCGACCAGGGTCGTCTTGCCGGCCCCGAAACCGCCCGCCACCAGAACCTTGAGCGCGGTGGGCAGCACCCGCGCCCCCGCCGGACGTTCAGAGTGCCCGTAGTCCATTGATCACCGCCTCGTAGATGCTCTCGTCGTTGACACCGGCCGGCTCCCGGGGTTCCTGTACCCGGACCAGGTCCCGCGCCACCAGGTCACCGAGGAGCACCCGTACGGTGCCCACCGGCAGGTCCAGTCGGGCGGCGATCTCGGCCACCGACTGCATGCGTTGGGTCAGCGCCACGATCGCCACATGTTCCGGCCCGAGCCCGGCCTCCTCGACCACGTTCGTCCGGGTCGCCGTGACCAGCGAGATCAGGTCGAACGAGCCGGTCACCGGGCGGGCCCGACCCCGGGTGACCGCGTACGGGCGGACCACCGGACCAGCGTGCTCGTCGACCCACTGTTCGTCCGCGGGGTCGCCGTCACCGGCCATCGCGGTCAGTTCCCGCCGGACGGCTGGTCGGCACCCCGGGCCGGGGACGCCACGTACTTGCCGACCCGGGCGACGAGCATCGCCATCTCGTACGCGATCAGACCGACGTCGGCGTCCGTGCCGGCCAGCACCGCCAGGCACGCGTTCGGCCCGGCCGCGGTGACGAACAGGAACGAGGACTCCATCTCGATGATGGTCTGCTGGACCTGCCCGCCGCCGAACCGTTTCCCGGCGCCCCGGGCCAGGCTCTGGATGCCGGCGGCCATCGCGGCGAGGTGCTCGCCGTCGTCCCGCCCCATCCCCTCGGACGCGGCCATCAGCAGGCCGTCCGTGGAGAGCGCGACGGCGTGCTCGGCCTGCTTGACCCGGCTGACCAGATCGTCGAGCAACCACGTCAGGTCGGCACCGGATGCCGTCGTCTGCCCCACTCGTCGTCCTCTTCTTCCCCGGCGCGTGCGCCGTGCTCGTTGCCGTCCCGTCGGCGGCGTCGCATCCGTCGCGACGCCGTCAGCCCGCCGGGTTGTCCGCGTCGTCCGGCCGCTCGCCGGCGCGGGTGCCCTCCAGCAGCCGGGCCGCGTCGCTGCGACCGCGTCGGGTGCCCGACTGGTAGGCGCTCATCAGTTGGCGCACCTGTTCGGGGGCGCGCCGCGGGGTGCCTGCGGCCCCGGTCTCCCCGGCGCTCGGGGAGGCCCGCAGCTCGGGTGCCAGGTTCGCCTGGCGCACCCGCACCGGCAGGCCCGCGTCGGTCACCGGCCCTTCCACAGTAGGCGACGGCGGGTCGACGCCGTCGTCCGCCGTCCGCTCGTCCCCGGTCGCCCGGTCGGCCGGGTCGGGGCTGCCCCGCCGGTCCGTGGCCGGTCCGGTGGCGACCGGTCCGGCAGCCGCCGGGGCGGGTCCGGGGCCGGCCGGCGCGGCCGTCCGCCGGTCGCCGGGCGGGGGTGGGTCGGTGGCCGCAGGGTCCGGGGTGGACGGTCGGACACCGGTGATCGGCAGGCCGGTCGGGAGGGTCGGCCCGTGCAGCGCGTCACTGACCGGCGGCGGGGCGGCGGCCGGGGCCGGCTCGCGCGGGGGACGCTTGCGGGAGCGGGCGGGCAGGCCGGCCGGGGTCACCGCGCCCGACAGCGCTGTCGCGGTGGGCGACGGCACGCTGGGCGGCGGGACCTCACCGGCCGGCGGGGCGGCGGGGGTGGCCGGGCCGGCGGCGAGGATCGGCTGGGCGCCGGACGGGCTCGGGTCACCGGGCACGACCAGCTCCGACGGGATCAGCACCACGGCGGTCGTGCCCCCGTAGGAGGACTCCTTGAGCTGCACCTTCACCCCGTGCCGCTCGGTCAGCCGGCTCACCACGTACAGGCCGAGGCGGGCGGCGTCGGCCAGGTTCAACTCGGAGCGGTCGCCGATCCGGCGGTTGGCCGCGGCCAGTTCCTCCCCGGTCAGCCCCAGGCCACGGTCCTCGATCTCGATGGCGTACCCGGCGCTCACCAGTCGACCCCGGACCTCCACGGTGGTGGTCGGCGGTGAGAAGGACAGTCCGTTCTCGATCAGCTCGGCGAGCAGGTGGATCACGTCACCGACCGCCCGGCCGGCGAGCGCGACAGGCCCGAGCGGCAGCACGTCCACCCGGGTGTAGTCCTCGACCTCGGCGACCGCGCCGCGCACCACGTCCACCATGGGCACGTTGCGCCGCCAGGCCCGGCCCGGGGTGGCGCCGGAGAGCACGATCAGGTTCTCCGCGTTGCGCCGCATCCGGGTGGCGAGGTGGTCCACCCGGAACAGGTCCTCCAGCTCCTCGGCGTCGTGTTCGCGCCGTTCCATCGCGTCGAGCAGGGTGAGCTGGCGGTGCACCAGCGCCTGGGTCCGCCGGGCCAGGCTGAGGAACACCCCCCGCACGTTGCGGCGCAGCTCGGCCTGCTCCACCGCCGTGCGGACGGCGGTCTCCTGCACGGCGTTGAACGCCCGTCCGAGCTGGCCGATCTCGTCGTCGCCGAAGTCCAGGGGCGGGGCCTCGCGGGCCACGTCGACGTCCTCGCCCCGGCCCAGCCGGTCCACCACACCGGGCAGCCGCTCGTGGGCCAGCCGCAGCGCGGCGTCCCGCAGCCGGGCCAACTGGCGGACCAGGTGCCGGGCGGTGCTGATCGACACCACGATGGAGGCCACCACGGCGATCAGGCCGAGACCGGCGGCGAGCACCAGTCGGACGATGACGCCCACCGCGACCGGGGTGGCCCGGTCGATCAGCGCGTCGCCGATGGTCACCCCGAAGTCCACCTGGGCCTGCATCGCCGGCCCGACGGTCGACTGCCACTCCTCGGCCGTCAGCGGCAGGGTGGCCCCCGACCGGGCCTGCTGGATCACCCGGTCCTCCAGCACCCGGAACCGGGCCACCGCGGCGGAGCCGGCGAGTTGGTCGTAGCGGACCCGGTCGGCCGGGGACAGCTCGGCCGCCGCCTCCGCGGTCTGGTAGCGCTGGGCGCCGACCAGTTGGGCGAAGCGGGCGTACTCGTCGCCGGTCATCCGGCCCGCCGCGAGCACCCCGGTGATCAGGGCGTCCTGCTGGGAGATCAGCTCGCGCACCTGGTAGAGGTCGACCAGGGTCTCGCTCTCCGCGGCGATCCGGGGGTCGTCGAGCTGCCCGAGCGAGCCGTACATCCGCAGCACCGCGGCGAGGATTGCGGTGTACGCGGCCGACGCCTCGGTCCGGTTCACCCCGGCGTCACGCACCGACTCCCGGACGCCGGTGAGACCACTGAGCCCGGTCAGCACCTCGTCCACCCGGCGGCGGGTGTCCTCCCCGGTGGCCAGTTCGGCCTGCCAGCTGCCCACCGACGTGCCGAACTCGTCGGCCACCAGGTCGGTGCGCTGCCACTGGGCGGTCAGCGCGTCGAGTTGCGGCTGGCCACGTTCGCCGAGGTAGGCGTTGGCGAGGCGACGCTCGTCCTGCAACGCGGTGAGCAGCGACTGGCCCGGTGCGGCCACCCGACTGTTGAGCGTCTGGACGAACAGCAGGGTGAAACCGTCCCGGACGGTCACCCAGGCCGCGAAGGACCAGAGCGCGACGAGCGAGGTGAGCAGGGCGACGATTTTGGTACGCAGACGCGTGCTGCCGGAACCCATCACACCGCCCCCGGGCCGGACCGTGGCCGCCGGACGCCCGACGCGTCACGGCACACCTGAACCCGGCGCACGCTAGCAGTCGGCACCATCATCACTCAAGCCATGCTGATCATGGAGGCGGGCCGGTGCCGCAGGTCGGAGGCGATGGTGACCACCATGGATGGTACCGGCCCGACGGTGGCGACGGGCGCGACGGCGGGACGGGAACGGGACCGTCGCCGGGCCGGCCGACGCCGATCGCGGGCGCGCTCGACCCCGCTGTGCCAGGCTCAGGGCATGGACGACAAGAGCATCCTGCACCGGATCTCGGAACTGGTCGACGAGGAGCACCGGCTCCGGTCGGCGGCCCAGGCCCACGAATCCGGCACCGACGACGAGGCCAAGGAACAACTGCGCGCGCTGGAGGAGTCCCTGGACCAGTGTTGGGACCTGCTGCGCCGCCGCCGGGCGGCCCGGGAGGCGCACGGCGACCCGGAGGCACAGGGCGCCCGACCGGTGTCGGAGGTCGAGCGTTACCTCCAGTGAACGTCCGACGCCCCGGACGGTCGGCGGCCGTCCGGGGCGTCGCCGCGTCAGCGCACCCCCGCCTCCCGCAGCAGCAGCCCGGTGACGGCGGCCGGGTCGGCGTCGACGGCGGGCAGGCCCCGGGCGGTGAACCAGGTGGCCACCACCCGCACGTCGCGGGCCAGGAACTCGGGCCCCTGCGGATTGGCCACCACGTCGACCACCTGCGGCAGGTCGATCATGACGAGCCGCCCCGCGTGCACCAGCAGGTTGTACGGCGACAGGTCGCCGTGGGCGTAGCCGGCCCGGGCCAGCACCACCAGGGCGTCCACCAGTTGCTCCCAGAGGGAACGCAGCTCCGCCGGCTCGGGGCGGACCTGGGCCAGCCGGGGTGCGGCCGTCCCCTCGTCGGGGTCGCCTACGAACTCCAGCATCAGCTCGGTGCCGAGCAGTTGCACCGGGTACGGCACGGCGATCCGCCCGGACTCCGCCCCGATCTCCCAGAGCCGGGACAGCGCGGCGAACTCGGCCGCCGCCCACTGACCGGCGATCATCTGTCGGCCGAACGCCGTCCGGCCGGCCATCGCCCGGTTCTCCCGGGACCGACGCACCCGGCGTCCCTCCAGGTAGCCGGCGTCGCGGTGGAAGAGCCGGTGCTGGGCGTCGCGGTACCGCTTGACCGCCAGCAGGCAGGACCGGTCGGTGTCGGGCACCGCCCGGCGGACGAGGTGGACGTCCGCCTCCTTACCGGTCTTGAGCACGCCGAGGTCGGTGTCCCGGGCGGCCAGTTCGGTGACCAGCCACCGCGGGTGCGGTTCGGGCCCGTGCACGGCCTGGTCCCAGGAGGACCAGTGTTCCTCCGGCTCGGGGTCGGGTTCGTCCTCGGGTGCGGTACGGGCCGGCTGCCGGCCGTACGTCAGGAAGGGTGTCTCGTCGTCGTCGAAGCGGCTCTTGCCGCGGCCACGGCGCTGCGGCGCCGGGAGGTCGTGTTCGCGCACGGTGCTGGTGATCCCTTGATCGAGGCTGATGGAGGCAGGTGGTACGACCCTGCGAAGACGGCCATGACCGACCCCCCTTCCTCGACCGGGCCCCGCCCGGTTGCGCGTGCGCGCCGGCCCATGCTGGCCGACGCCCCGCACGGGGCACAAGCGATTTATCCGCCGGCGAGCACCACCGAGACCGCCGCGATCAACGAGTCGACGGTACGGGTGGGGGCGAACCGCCCGTCGGTCCAGCTCCGGCCCCGGTGCAGCCACACGCTGGGCAGGCCGACCGCGGCGGCTCCGCCGATGTCCGCCTCCGGGCTGTCCCCCACCACCCACGCGCCGCGCAGCGGCAACCGGGCCCGCTGGGCGGCCAGCGCGAAGATCCGGGGATTGGGCTTGCTGACGCCGGCCTCCTCGGAGATCACCCAGTCGGCGACGTAGCGGTCCAGGCCGGTCTGCCGGATCTTGGCGTCCTCCAGCCGGACGGAACCGTTGGTGACCACCACCGGCAGCCACCCGGCGTCGTCGGCGATCCGCAGCGCGCAGGCGACCAGCGGGTCCAGCCGGGTGTAGCCGACCACCCCGTCGTGCAGCTCCTCGACCAGGTCGATGGAGGGGATGCGCAGCGCGTACCGGTCCCGGATGGCGTCGGCGATGTCCCACCTGTCGGTCAGGCCGTCGGCGTCGATGGACAGCAGCCAGTCGATGTCGGTGGCCGGCGCGCCGATCTCGGCCAGGAACCCCTCGGCCCAGGCGCGGAACGGCCCGGCCCGGTCGAGCAGGGTGTTGTCCAGGTCGAGCAGGAGCAACGGCACTGAGGCACCTTACGGGAGAGGGGACCGCCGCCGACAGGGTCGAGCCGCCCGTCGTCGACCGTCGGGCAGCCGGGGTCGGGCGGGGGCGGTGCGCGGGTGGGGGGAGGTGACCGGGGATGTCGCCACCTGCCGATCCTAACCGGACGCGCGTCCGGCAGGCCGAGGCGACGGCCAATAGCAAGCCGTACGTACGGTTTGCCTTGCGCAGGGTCACCTGCGACGATCGACCCGTGCCCAGAGTAAGTCAGGACCAGCTCGACGCGCGCCGCCAGGAGATCCTCGGCGCGGCCCGGGCCTGTTTCGCCAGGCACGGCTACGAGGGAGCCACCGTGCGCCGGCTGGAGGAGGCCACCGGGCTGTCCCGGGGCGCCATCTTCCACCACTTCCGCGACAAGGACTCCCTCTTCCTCGCCGTCGCCGAGGACGACGCCGCCGTCATGGTCTCCACGGTGGCCCGCAACGGCCTCGTCCAGGTGATGCGGGACCTGCTCGCCCGCGCGGTCTCCCCGGACACCACCGGCTGGCTCGGCAGCCAACTGGAGGTGTCCCGCCGGCTGCGTACCGACCCGGCCTTCGCCCGCCGCTGGGCGCAACGGTCGGCCGCCATCGCCGAGGCGACCCGGGACCGGCTCGTCCGGCAACGCGAGGCCGGGGTGCTCCGCGAGGACATCGACATCGACGTGCTGGCCCAGTTCCTGGAGCTGGCGTACGACGGGCTGGTGCTGCACCTGGCGATGGGCCGGCCCGCCGGCGACCTCGGGCCGGTGCTGGACCTGGTCGAGGAGGCCGTCCGCCGCCGCTGACCCCACCCGGGGCGGGACAGGTCTCGGCTCGGTAACTCGCCCACCGCCGCCGTGCCGGCGTGGCGGAGCTGCCCCACAATGGGGCCGCGATCCCCCTCGCGCGACAGGAGCAGCCCATGAACACCCTTGCCGCAACGGGCGACACCTGGGGCATCCCCGGCCCGCTCTTCCTGAAGCTCTACCTCCTGGTGGCAGTCGTCGCCGTGGTGGGTGTGCTGGTGCACCGACGGCGCACGGCCGCCGGCCCCGACACGGTAGGTGCCGAACAGCTCGGCCCGCAGCAGGTGGCCTACCTCAACGGCGGCGACCAGCTCGCCGTCTGGGCGGCGCTGGGTGGCCTGCGCGGCGCCGGCGCGATCGACGTCCAACCGGACCGCCGGTTGATCGCCGTCGGGCCGACGCCCAGCGGGGTCACCCCGCTCGACCACGCGATCCGGCACGCCGCCCGCCAGCCGGTCGCCGCCCGCGAGCTACGCCGCGACGCCGGGGTGGCCCGCGCCCTGGAGCAGCTGCGGCAGGGGTTGGAGCAGCGCGGCCTGCTGATCGACGCCGACGGGGTACGGGCCCTGCGGCGCGGACGGAACCTGCTGCTGGTGCTGCTGGCCCTGGGCGTCGTGCGGCTGGTCTCCGGCCTGGTCAACGGCCGGCCGGTCGGCTGGCTGCTGCTCGCCCTGGCCGGGCTCGGGGTGGCGTTCGCCCTGGTGGCCCGTACGCCCCGACGGACCAGGACGGCGAACGTGATGATGCGGCGCCTGCGCAGCAGCAACCACCACCTCGCCCCCGACTCCGCCCCGGCCTACGCGACCTACGGTCCGGTCGGCGCGGCGATGGGGGTGGCCCTGTTCGGCACCGTCTCCCTCTACGCCCTCGACCCCGGATTCGCCGCGCAGGCGGAGATCCAGCGGCAGGCGTTGAACGCCAGCAGCGGCAGCGGCTACACCGGTTCCTCGGGTGTCACGTGCGGCGGCAGCACCTCGTCGGGCGACAGCGGCTCGTCGTGCGGTGGCGGCAGCTCCTGCGGCGGCGGCGGAGGATGCGGCGGTGGCGGCGGGTGCGGCGGATGACCCGGCCGCAGGGGGTGGGCATCGGCTGGCGGCCGGAGATCGCCGGTTTCGTCGCCGCGCTGCCCGGCCTGCGCTTCGTCGAGGTGGTGGCGGAGTCGCTCGCCCCCGGCGGCCCCCTGCCACCGGGGCTTGCCGCGCTGCGGGAGCGCGGTGTCACCGTCGTACCGCACGGGGTGCGGCTCTCCCTCGGCGGCGCGGAGCCGGTCGACCCGGCCCGGGTGACGCACCTGGCCGGGGTCGCCGAGTTGGTCGACGCGCCACTGGTCAGCGAGCACATCGCGTTCGTCCGGGCCGGTGGGCTGGAGGCCGGGCACCTGCTGCCGCTGCCCCGGACCCGGGAGGCGGTGGCTGCGGTGACGGCGAACGTCCGGCGGGCGCGGGCGGAGCTGCCGGTGCCGCTGGCGTTGGAGCCGATCGCCGCGCTGTTCGACTGGCCCGACGACGAGCTGGACGAGGCGGACTTCCTCACCGAGATCCTCGACGCCACCGACGCGGAACTGCTGCTCGACGTGGCCAACGTCTATGCCAACGCCCGCAACCGGGGCCAGGACCCGCAGGCCCTGCTGGACCGGCTGCCGCTGGAACGGATCGCCTACGTGCACGTGGCCGGCGGGGCCGAGCACGGCGGGCTCTACCACGACACGCACACCGATCCGGTGCCCACCGAGGTGCTGGAGCTGGTCGGCGCGCTGTGTGCCGGCCGCCGTCCGCCCGCGCTGCTGCTGGAACGCGACGGCCACTACCCGCCCGCCGACGTGCTGCGGGCCGAGCTGGACGCCCTCGCCACCGCCGCCGGGCACCCGGTCGTCACGTGAGCACGACCCACCCCGTGGAGCCGGGCCCGCCGCCCGGTGCCACCGGGCCGGTGGGGCTGGCCGCCCGGCAGGCAGCGCTCGTCGCCGCCCTGGTCGCGGGGGCCCCGCTGCCGGCCGGCTTCGCCACCGACCGGGTCGACGCCGCCCGGCGGGCGCTGCTGCGCAAGCGGGCGGGGGAGGTCGCCCGCCACTGGCCGCTGCTCGCCGCCGGCCTCGGCGACGCCTGGCCTGCCACCTTCGCCGACTGGGCGGCCGGCCGGCCCACCGCCGGATCGCTGCGCGACGGCTGGGACCTCGCCCGCGCGTTGCGCGACCGGGGCGTCCTTCCCCCGCTCGGCGCGGAGGAGCTGGCCGCCCGCGAGGCCGCCCACCGCTACGACGGGCGGCACCCGCCCCGCCGCCGTCGGTTGCCGGCCCTGGCCCGCAGCGGCGACGCCGTCGCCCTCCAGTTCGCCGGCCGGGTACGCCTGCTCCGCCCCACCCGCCGCTGACCGCCGGCCCGCCGCGCCGACCACCGCCGGGTACGGCAGGATCGGGGCATGGATCTCGGACTCACCGATCGGGTGTACGTGTTGACCGGCGCCTCCCGGGGGCTCGGCTTCGCGACCGCGCGGTGCCTGGTCGCCGACGGGGCGCGGGTGGTCCTGTCGGCCCGGACGCCGGAGCGGGTCGCCGGGGCGGTCGAGCTGCTGGGCGGGCCCGACCACGCCATCGGCCTCGTCGCCGACCTGGCCGACCCCAGCCTGCCCGAGCGGCTGGTGATCGCCGCCCGGGAACACTTCGGCCAGCTCGACGGGGCGCTCGTCTCGGTGGGTGGGCCGCCCGCCGGCACCGCCGCCCAGGTCAGCGACGCGCAGTGGCGGGAGTCCTTCGAGACGGTCTTCCTGGGCACCGTACGGACGGCCCGGACGGTGGCCGCCGCGCTCACCGACGGCGGCGCGATCGGGCTGGTGCTGTCCACCTCGGCCCGCACCCCGATCACCGGCCTCGGCATCTCCAACGGCCTGCGGCCCGGCCTCGCCGGGGTGGCCAAGGACCTGGCCGACGAGCACGGCCCGCGCGGCGTCCGGGTACTGGGCCTGTTGCCCGGGCGCTTCCTGACCGACCGCAACCGGGAGTTGCTCGGCGACGACGAGACGGCCCGCGCCGCCGCGGAGGCCGGCATCCCGCTGCGCCGCGTTCCTGCTCTCCCCCGCCGCCGGCTACGTCACCGGGGTCAGCGTGCCGGTCGACGGCGGCGCGCTGCGCAGCCTGTGACCCCGCAGCGGGCGACGGGCCCCGCCGCCGTCCCCGGACCGCCCCGCCCCGCCCCCGGACCGGCACGACGGCCGGACCGGGCGGAGCTGGCCGCTGCGGCGGACCGCACCATCCCCGACGTGATCGGCCCCGGGCTGACGGTGCTCTTCGTCGGGATCAACCCGGGCCTCTGGTCGGCGGCCACCGGATGGCACTTCGCCCGGCCGGGCAACCGGTTCTGGCCGGCCCTGCACCGGGGCGGCTTCACCCCGCGTCAACTGCACCCGAGCGAGCAGGACACGCTGCCCGGGTACGGCCTGGGCATCACCAACATGGTGGCGCGGGCCAGCGCCCGGGCCGACGAGCTGACCCCGGCGGAACTGGTGGCGGGCGCACGGACGCTCACCGACAAGGTGACCCGGTACCGGCCGGCCTGGGTGGCCGTGGTCGGGGTGACCGCGTACCGGATCGGGTTCGCCCGGCCCCGGGCCGGCTTCGGCCCGCAGCCGGAACCGCTGGCCGGCGCGCGGCTGTGGGTGCTGCCCAACCCGAGTGGCCTGAACGCCCACTTCACCCCGCAGACCCTGGGGGCCGCCTTCGGCGAGCTGCGCGCGGCGGTGGCCGGCCACCCGCCGTCCCCCGCCGGCTGACCTCCGCCGCGCCGGCCACGACCACCGTCCGGACACTCACGGTACGTCGCGTCGCGCGTTCACGATGTGTCGTGTAAATGCCGACATTGAGGCAAGAAATTGCGAACGACGGATCGCGTTCCCATTGGCAGAGATTTATTTCGAGCGTGCTTTCGAGTTCACGTTGGTCTAACATTGGGTCCGCAATCGGCAACGCGCCGTTAACGCAATTCCCCATCACGTCGGGAGCAGTCATGCCACAAGTCCGTTCTTCCCGCTTCGTCCGCCTGCTGGCGGCGGGCGCCGCCGGGGCCGCCGCCGTGGCCTTGTTGCCCGCGGTCAGCGCCCAGGCGGGCACCTCATCGTTCACCGTCTCGGTCACGGGTGGCTACAACAACACCCTGCCACTCGGCACCGCCACCGGAACCGTCTCCGGGACGACTGGCGGCAACCAGGCGAGTTACTCGGTGACGCTGTGCGGACAGAGCACCTACCCGAGTTCCCAGGTGACCATCAAGGGCGGCACCGCCAGCGCCAGCCACACCGTTTACTACCAGAACTGCGAGACCTTCACCGGCGGCCTCGTCTCCGCCTACGGATTTACCAACATCGATGTCACCGTATCCGGTTCCACCTTCTATCCGGGCAGCCAGTACACGACGTACACGAAGTCCCGCACGGTGTACTTCTGAGTTGCACCGCACCGCATGACGGAACAGGCACCGAATTGACGACCGTCGGCCCGGCCAGTCGGTGAGTCGTCCCGGTGCCCGGCGTGGGGATCGCCGTCGCCACCGCAGACCAGGCCGGGGCCCGCTCCCCCGGGCCTGGTCTCGTACCGCCGGCGACAGCACGCCGTCGACCGGACGCATCCACCACCAGGCGGCCCGCGTCGACACCGCCCGTCGCCCCGGGACGGGCCGTCAGTTGGCCACGGCCGGAGGCCGCGCCTCCTGGGCGACGTAGGTGCCCATCGGCACGGTGGTGACGATCGGCTCGGACGGCTCGACGGCGTCCGGGTACGGGGTGGGCGAGTCGGCGACCGCGAACTGGGTGCGGTACAGCTCGGCGTAGAGCCCACCCACCGCGACCAGCTCGTCGTGCCGGCCCCGCTCGACGATCCGGCCGTCGTCGAGGACGAGGATCTGGTCGGCGTCGCGGACCGTGGAGAGCCGGTGCGCGATCACCAGCGCCGTCCGCCCGGTCAGCGCCACGGCCAGCGCCCGCTGCACCGCCGCCTCGCTCTCCGAGTCGAGGTGGGCGGTGGCCTCGTCGAGGATCACGATCGACGGGGCCTTGAGCAGCAGCCGGGCGATGGCGATGCGTTGCTTCTCTCCGCCGGAGAAGCGGTAGCCGCGCTCGCCGACGGTCGTCTCCAACCCGTCGGGCAGGGCACGTACCAGATCGGCCACCTGGGCACCGGCCAACGCCGCCCAGATCTCGTCGTCGGTGGCGTCCGGCTTGGCGTACCGCAGGTTCTCGGCGATCGTCTCGTGGAACAGGTGGGAGTCCTGGGTGACCACGCCGATCTCGTCGCGCAGCGAGGCGAGGGTGGCGTCCCGCACGTCGACCCCGCCGACCCGCACCTCGCCGTCGGTGACGTCGTAGATCCGGGAGATCAGCATGGACAGGGTCGACTTGCCGGCTCCGGACGGCCCGACCAGGGCCACCATCTGCCCCGGCTCGACCCGGAACGACACCCCCTTGAGCACCGGCTCGCCGGCCGTCCGGTCGAGGGTGGCGACCTCCTCCAGCGAGGCCAGCGAGACATCGGCGGCGGCCGGGTAGCGGAACCGGACGTCGCGGAACTCGACCCGCCCGGCACCCCGGGGCACCGGCACCGCGTCGGGCTTCTCCTCGATGCCGGGGCGCAGGTCGAGCACCTCGAAGACCCGGTCGAACGAGACCAGCGCGCTCATCACGTCGACCCGGACGTTGGACAGCGCGGTCAGCGGGCCGTAGAGGCGGGTGAGCAGCAGGGCGAGGGTGACCACGGTGCCGGCGCTGACCGCACCGGTGACCGCCAGCCAGCCACCGAGCCCGTAGGTGAGCGCCTGGGCCAGCGAGGCGACCAGCAGCATCGCCACGAAGAAGGTGCGTGAGTACATCGCCGACTGGATGCCGATGTCGCGGACCCGCTCGGCCCGGGCGGCGAACCGACCCGCCTCCACGTCGGGCGAGCCGAACAGCTTGACCAGCAGCGCCCCGGCAACCCCGAACCGCTCGGTCATGGTGGCGTTCATCTTGGCGTCGAGGTTGTACGACTCCCGGGTGATCTCGGCCAGCCGCCTGCCCACCCGCCGCGCGGGGATCACGAAGATCGGCAGCAGGATCAGCGAGAGCGTGGTGATCTGCCAGGAGAGGGTGAACATCACCCCGGCGGTGAGCACCAGTTGGATGACGTTGCTGACCACCCCGGACAGGGTGGAGGTGAACGCCCGCTGGGCACCCATCACGTCGTTGTTGAGCCGGCTGACCAGGGCCCCGGTCTGGGTGCGGGTGAAGAACTGCAACGGCATCCGCTGCACGTGGTCGTAGACCTTGGTCCGCAGGTCGAGGATGATGCCCTCGCCGATGCGGGCCGAGTACCAGCGTTGGACGAGGGAGAAGACCGCGTCGGCGACGGCCAGCCCGCCGATGACGAGGGCGAACCGCACGACCGTGGCACCGGCCTCCGGACCGCCGCCGCTGATCGCGTTGATCACGTGGCCGGCGAGCACCGGGGTGGCCACCCCGATCACGGCGGCGATCACCACGGTCACCAGGAAGATGACGATGTCCCGCCGGTAGGGGTGGGCGAACGCCATGATCCGCTTGGCGGTGCCGCGCTTGAGCCGGTGGGTGGAGACGTCGTCGCCGTGGCGGATCGACCGGAGCATGCTCCAGCCGACCATGTTGCCGCCCGTCATCGGGTTGGACATCGGTCACCTCCGTGTCGTGGCAGCACGCGCCGTCGGGTCAATTCTCCCGACGCCTACGACAACCCCGGTGGTAACCCGGCTCTTCCCGGGCAGTCCTTACCGACCGTCGGCCGGCTACTCGCCCCGGCCCGCGAGGTCACGCAGCCGGCGGGTCTGCGCCTCACGCTCGGCCCGCTGCTGCTCGGTGTGGGAGCGGCCGGCGGCACCGGCGAGCAGCGCCTTGATCTCCACCACCGCGTCCCGGTCGCCGGCGAGCAGGCCGGCGGCGAGGTCACGGACCGCCGCGTCCAGCTCGGCGTTCGGCACCACCAGGTTGGCCAGGCCGATCCGGTCGGCCTCGGCGGCGTCCATCCGCCGGCCGGTGGCGCACAGTTCCAGGGCGCGGGCGTAGCCGACCAGCTCGACCAGCCGCTTGGTGCCGGCCAGGTCGGGGACCAGACCGAGAGTGACCTCGGCCATCGACAGCGTGGCGTCCTCGGCGAGGACCCGCAGGTCGCAGGCGAGCGCGAGCTGGAAGCCCGCGCCGATCGCGTGACCCTGCACGGCCGCCACGGAGATCACGTCGGGGCGGTGCAGCCAGGTGAAGCCCTGCTGGTAACCGGCGATCCGGTCGGCGCACTCCTGCTCGGGCAGGGTGGACAGCTCGGCGAAGGAACCCGGCCCCTGGGCACCGGCCACCGACAGGTCGAGGCCGGCGGAGAACGACCGCCCCTCGCCGCGTACCACCACGACGCGCACGTCACCGGGCAGGTCCCGGGAGAAGTCGCTCATCGCGCGCCACATCGCCGGAGTCTGGGCGTTGAGCACGTCGGGCCGGCACAACGTGACCGTCGCGACCGGCCCGTCGCAGTGCAGTAGCACCCCGGTCGTCTCGGCGGTCACCGGACCACCCGGGGCGTGCTGACGGACGACGCTGGTGGGCGGGTCACGCCTTCTTGCGACGCCGGGCGCCGCCGCGCTGTCGCAGCTGTACACCGGACTCGGTGAGCACGCGGTGGATGAACCCGTAGGATCGCCCGGTCGAGGCGGCGAGCGCGCGGATGCTCTCCCCGCCGGTGTACCGCTTTACCAGGTCCTTGGCGAGCGTCTGACGCTCGGCTCCGACGATCCGGCGACCCTTCTCAGTGCTGGTGGCTGTGCCAGTGGCTGCCATGCTGATTCCTCACGTCCCAGACTGTGCGGTTCGATACGGTCCCACCTATTAGACCGTCTCGAACGATCATGCGCCAGATATCAACTCTTCGCCAACCGACACGCTATGCAGTGTCGTCAACCCGATAGAGTGACCCTCCGCCCGGTCAGCGGCTGGCACCGCGCCGTGACGGTCCTGGTGGACGGCCCGTAGCCTGCCGGTCGTGACCGACCTGCTGGGCGACGTGAGCGGGGCGACGGCCGTCTTCGCCGCCACCAACCTCGACGACATCGTGGTGCTGACCGTACTCTTCGTGGCCGCCCGCAGCACCGGACGACCCCGGCCGTGGCAGATCGTCACCGGTCAGTACCTGGGCATCGCCGCCCTCGTCGCGGCGGCCCTGGTGGTCGCCGCCGGCCTGCTGGTGGTGCCCGACCCGTGGACCGGCCTGCTCGGGCTGCTGCCGATCGCGCTCGGGGTCCGGGCGTTGCTGGCCCGCACCGACGACGACACCCCGCCGGCCGTGGTCGGCGGCCTGCTCGGGGTCGCCGGGGTGACGGTCGCCAACGGCGCGGACAACATCGCCGTCTACGTGCCGGTGTTCCGCTCCCTCGACCCGGCCACCGGACTGGTCTACCTGCTGGTCTTCGCGCTCCTGGTCGCCGTCTGGTGCGGTGCCGCCGCGCTGCTCGGCGGGCACCCCCGGGTGGTGCGCCTGGTCGGCCGGGCCGGACACTGGCTGGTCCCGGTCGTCTTCGTCGCCATCGGCCTGGTGATCCTGGTCGGCTCGGGCGTCCTCGGCCGGTTGGCCGACCTCGCCCGCTGACCACCGGACGCCCTCGTCCACGACCACCTGTCCGGCGACGTCGCCCGACCGACCACCGACCGGGCCGTCACCACGGGCCGCCGGCCCCGCCAACCGTCGCGGGCGGGGTCGGTCAGGCCAGTTCGACCAGTTCGAGGAGGTCGTCGCTCCAGGCGTCCTCGTCGCCGTCGGGAAGCAGGATCGCCCGGTCCGGCTTGAGCGCGAGCACCGCGCCCGGGTCGTGGGTGACCAGGACGATCGCCCCCGGGTAACGGGCGATGGCGTCGAGCACCTGCTCCCGGCTGACCGGGTCCAGGTTGTTCGTCGGCTCGTCGAGCAGCAGCACGTTCGCGCCGGAGCAGACCAGGGTGGCCAGGGCCAACCGGGTCTTCTCCCCGCCGGAGAGCACCCCCGCCGGCTTGTCGACGTCCTCGCCGGAGAAGAGGAACGCGCCGAGGATCTTGCGCAGGTCGGTGTCGGACTGCTCGAACGCGGCGCTGCGCATGTGCTCCAGCACCGTCCGGTCGACGTCGAGGGTCTCGTGCTCCTGGGCGTAGTAGCCCAGCCGCAGCCCGTGCCCGGCCCGCACCTCGCCGGTGTCCGGCGGGAGCAGGCCGCCGAGCATCCGCAGCAGCGTCGTCTTGCCGGCACCGTTGAGCCCCAGGATCGCCACCCGGGAACCCCGGTCCACCGCCACGTCCACGTCGGCGAAGATCTCCAGCGACCCGTACGACTTCGACAGGCCGGACGCGGTCAGCGGCGTCTTCCCGCACGCCGCCGGGGTCGGGAAGCGCACCTTGGCCACCTTGTCGGCCTGGCGCACCTCCTCCAGACCGGAGATCAGCTTCTCGGCCCGGCGGGCCATATTCTGCGCGGCGACGGTCTTGGTGGCCTTGGCCCGCATCTTGTCGGCCTGCGCCATCAGGGCGCCTGCCTTCTTCTCGGCGTTGGCCCGCTCCCGGCGGCGGCGACGCTCGTCGGTCTCCCGCGCCGCCAGGTACGCCTTCCAGCCCAGGTTGTAGACGTCGACCACGGAGCGGGTGGCGTCGAGGAACCAGACCTTGTTGACCACCGCCTCCAGCAGCGAGCCGTCGTGGGAGATCACGATCAACCCGCCCTTGTGGTTGGCGAGGAAACCGCGCAGCCAGGTGATCGAGTCGGCGTCGAGGTGGTTGGTGGGCTCGTCGAGCAGCAGGATGCCGCCGCCGTTCTCCCCCGCGTCGCGGAACAGGATGCGGGCCAGTTCGATACGGCGGCGCTGACCGCCGGAGAGGGTGCCGATGGTCTGGGCGAGCGCCCGGTCGGGCAGCCCCAGGTTGGCGCAGATCCGGGCGGCCTCGGCCTCGGCGGCGTACCCGCCCAGCGAGGCGAACTGGTCCTCCAGCGCACCGTAGCGGCGGACCAGCTTGTCGTCGGCGCCGTCGGCGAGCTGCTGCTCGATCTCGTTCATCTGGGCCATCAGCACGTCCAGCCCCCGGGCGGAGAGCACCCGGTCCCGGCCGGTGACCTCCAGGTCGCCGGTACGCGGGTCCTGCGGCAGGTACCCGATGGCGCTGCGCCTGTCGATCTGCCCGGCGTACGGCTGCCCCTCGCCGGCCAGTACCTTGAGGGTCGTGGTCTTGCCCGCGCCGTTACGACCGACCAGTCCGATCCGGTCACCGGGCTGCACCCGCAGGGTGGTGTCGGACAGGAGGATCCGGGAGCCGGCACGCAGTTCCAGGCCGGTGACACTGATCATTTCCGGTACTCGCTCTCGGGGGTCTGGAAGGGCTGGCTCAGGGCACGCGAAAGCGCCGGCGGGTCAGTGGTTCCCGTCGGCGCGGGGCGGTTCAGCCTTCGCAGCGCAGCACCCGACAAGTGTACCGGGCGGCCCGACGCACACCGCCCGGATTACCGTACAAGATCATCGGGTACCGAAAACGCCGTCCGGACCCGGTCCGGTAGCGCAACCCTCAGACGTGACGAATCGGTGATCGGGGTCAACATGGAGCTGAACGAGAACGCGCGGATCGACACCGGCCAGGTGGACGATCGGCGGGGGTCCGGTGGGGGTGGCGGGGGCATCCCGATCCCGCTCCCGGGCGGCGGCGGGCGCGGCGGCATCGTCGGCCTGATCATCGCCGTGCTGGTGGCCCTGGTGGGCGGCGGTTTCGGACTGAACGCCATGACCGGCGGCGGGTCCGAAACGGGCGACAACACGGCCCTGGAGCAGAAGTGCTCCGCCGACGACGCGCTCAAGCAACTGGACTGCCGCAACACCCTCTACGTCAACTCGATCCAGGCGTACTGGCGCACCGCCCTGCCCGAGCGGTTCGGCCAGCAGTACCAGCCGTCCAAGACGGTCTTCTTCAGCCAGGGCGTCAACACCGGCTGCGGCCAGGCCGACTCCGGCGTCGGACCGTTCTACTGCCCCGCCGACGACCTGGTCTACATCGACCTGACCTTCTACCAGACCCTCGCCGACCAGCTCGGCGCCGAGGGTGAGTTCGCCCAGCCGTACGTGCTGGCCCACGAGTACGGCCACCACGTGCAGGATCTGCTCGGCACCGAGGCGCAGATGCGCCGCCAGCAGCAGCGGGACCCGGGCAGCGCCAACGCGCTCTCGGTCAAGCTGGAACTCCAGGCCGACTGCTACGCCGGCGCGTGGGCCAAGAACGCCACCGGCACCGCCGACGAGCAGGGCCAGAAGATCTTCAAGAGCATCACCGAGCAGGACATCGCGCAGGCGATCGACACCGCCGAGAAGATCGGCGACGACGCCATCTCCAAGCGGGCCAACCGCCCGGTCAACCCGGACGAGTTCACCCACGGCTCCTCCGAGCAGCGCAAGCAGTGGTTCACCAAGGGCTACACCACCGGTGACCCGAAGTCCTGCGACACCTTCGGCGGCAGCCTCTGACCGGCACCGGTCGGCAGGTCGCGGCGGTCGGCGGGGCGCACGCCCCCGGCCGCCGTCGCCGTTCCCGGCGGTGTCGTCATCCCGGGCAGTCGTCGCCATCGCGGCGGCTGCCGCCGTTCCCGGGGACGTCGCCGTACCGGACGGTGTGACCGCCGGTGCCGTGCCGGCTGCGATCGTCGGCCCGGCCGTGCCGTCGTCCCGGCCCGGTGCGCTCCCCGGCTGCGGCCCTGGCTGGTGCCGTCCCGGGCTGCGGCCGGCGTCCCCCGCCGCAGCGGGGTGTCGGCCGGGTTCAGGCCGGGTCGCGGACCAGGACGTGCACCGCGCGGGCGGCGGCGATCGCGCCGACCAGCACCGCGTGCCGGGGTTCGGGCACGTCGAGCAGCCGCTCGGCCCGCAGTCCGGCGAGCGGGGCCAGCCGCCGGTCGGCCAGGACCGTGTCGACGGCCCGCCGGTCACCGCCGCAGACCAGCGCCGCCAGCGTCGCCGCCTCCGGCAGCAGCAGTCGTACGGCCAGTTCCGCCGCGTCGCCCAGGGCCGCCCTGGCCTGGTTGTCCCGCCGCCTGGCGAACCGTTGCTGCGACCAGCCCCCGGCGGCGGTGCGGCCCTGTACGTACCGGGTGTCCACCTTGGAGACCAGCAGTTCGGTGCCGAGCGCCACACCGACCGCCACCGCGCCCTTGCGGGCCAGCAGCAGCCCGAGCCGGCGGGGCGCGACGGCGGCGTCGACGAACCCCGGCACGTCGTCGACCGGCCGGGCCGCCGCCCCGGTGCCGCCGCCCGGCGGGAGGTGCAGCTCGGCGGTCGCCCCGTCGGCGGCGGTGAGCAGCAGGCCGTACCCCTGCGGGGAGACGGCAGGTGGGCCGTGCCGGTCGGTGAAGCCCTCCACCCAGCGGGCGACGCGGGTCGGATCGACCTCGATCCACCGGCCGCCACCGGCCGCAGGTCGGCTGCTCATCACCCGACCGTACGGCACGGCGGACGGCGGCACGGCGGACGGCTCACCGCACGTCGGCAGCCCGACGGTCGGACGCCGCCGGGGCGGGCGGGGACGACGCGGCGGCCGCGCCGACCCGCAACGAGGTACGGGCGCTGAGCCCGGATTGTCCGCCGCCACTGGGCCGGCAGGGCAGGGCGGGTGGACGACTGCGGGCGCGGCACCCGGTGGGGGTGCCGCGCCCGCGAGGTCGGACCGGAGGTCAGACGTTGAAGCCGAGGGAGCGGAGCTGGTCCCGCCCCTCGTCAGTGATCTTGTCCGGCCCCCACGGCGGCAGCCAGACCCAGTTGATCCGGATGTCGTCGACCAGTCCCCCGCCGGGGCCGGTGGTCAACGCCTGCCGGGCCTGGTCCTCGATCACGTCGGTGAGCGGGCAGGCCGCCGAGGTCAGCGTCATGTCCAGGGTGGCGACGTTCTGGTCGTCCACGTGGACGCCGTACACCAGGCCGAGGTCGACCACGTTGATGCCGAGTTCGGGGTCGACGACGTCCTTCATCGCCTCCTCGATGTCGGCGAGGGCCGCCCGGTTGCCGGTCGACGCGGCGGCCTCCGCCGGGCCGGCGGCGGCCGGGGTGCCGGTGACGCCGTCGGCGGCCGGGGTCGCGGCGGCGTCCGCCGGGCCGGCGGCACCGTTGGTGGCCGGCGGCGTCACCGCGTCGGTCGTCGTACTGGCGTCGCCGGTCTCCGGCGTCGCCGCGGTAGCGGTGTTCTCGCTCATGCCTCCACCTCCGTCGGGCTCACGCCCACCCCCGCGCGTGCCGCGGCGTCCTTGAACGCCATCCACGGCAGCAGCGCGCACTTGACCCGGGCCGGGTAGCGGGCGACACCCGCGAACGCCACCCCGTCACCGAGTAGTTCCTCGTCCGGCGTGACCTGGCCACGGCCGGACATCAACGCCACGAACCCCGCGTGCACGGCGGCGATCTCCTCCGCGCACCGGCCGGAGAGCCGGTCGTACAGCACGCTCGCCGACGCCTGGCTGATCGAACAGCCGGCCCCGTCGTACGAGATGTCCACCACGATGTCGTCGACGGCGGCCACCCGTACGGTGACCTCGTCGCCGCAGGTCGGGTTGACGTGGTGCGCCTCGCCCACCTCGGCGTCGGGGTCGTCGGCGTCGCGCAGCCCACGCCCCTGCGGGCGCTTGTAGTGGTCCAGGATGATGTCCTGGTAGAGCTGGTCCAGCTGCATCAGTCGAAGATCCTCCGCACCTGTTCGAGACCCGCCACCAGGGCGTCGATCTCCTCAGTGGTGGTGTACAGGTAGAACGACGCCCGGGTCATCGCCGGCACCCCGAACCGGGTGCAGACCGGCTTGGCGCAGTGGTGGCCCACCCGCACCTGCACGCCGAGCGAGTCGAGGACCTGCCCGACGTCGTGCGGGTGCACGTCGCCGAGCGCGAACGAGATCGTGCCGCCCCGGCCGACCGGCACCGTCGGGCCGAAGATCCGCAGCCCCGGCACGGTCGCGAGGGCGTCCAGCGCGTACGCGGTCAGCTCCTTCTCGTGCCACTGGATCGCCCGCATCCCGACGCCGGTGAGGTAGTCGACCGCCGCGCCGAGCGCGACGGCCTCGGCGATCGGCGGGGTGCCCGCCTCGAACCGGGCCGGCGGCGCGGCGAACGTGGACCGGGCCATCGACACCGTCTCGATCATCGAGCCGCCGCCCATGACCGGGGGCATCGCGGCGAGCAGTTCGCCCCGCCCCCACAGCACGCCGATGCCTGTCGGCCCGCACATCTTGTGCCCGGTGAACACGATGAAGTCGGCGTCCAGGTCGACCACGTCGATCGGCTGGTGCGGCACCGACTGCGAGCAGTCGAGCAGCAGCAGCGCACCCACCTGGCGGACCCGTTCGGTGATCCGGGCGGTGGCGTTGACCGTGCCGAGGATGTTGGAGGTGTGCACCAGCGCGACGATCTTCGTCCGCTCGGTGACCAGGTCCGCCAACCCCGACTCGTCCAGCCGGCCGGTGTCGGTGACCGGGAACCAGCGCAGCGTCGCGCCCGTCCGCTCGGCCAGCAGCTGCCACGGGACGATGTTCGAGTGGTGCTCCATCTCGGAGATCACGATCTCGTCGCCGGGGCCGAGCCGGAACCGCTCGTCGGCGTCGGCGCGCAGCGAGGCGTTGGAGAAGGCGTACGCCACCACGTTGATCGCCTCGGTGGAGTTCTTGGTGAACACCACCTCGTCCACGCTCGGCGCGTTGACGAACGCGGCGATCTTGGCCCGCGCCCCCTCGTACGCCTCGGTCGCCTCGGTGCCCAGGGTGTGCACCGAGCGCGACACGTTGGCGTTGTGCATCGCGTAGTGCCCGGCGAGCACGTCGAGCACCTGCCGGGGCTTGTGCGAGGTGTTGGCGCTGTCGAGGTAGACCAGCCGGTGCCCGTTGACCTCCCGGTCGAGGATCGGGAAGTCGGCCCGCACCGCGGCCACGTCGAAGCGCGGCACGTCGTCGTACTGCGGCATCCCGTCCGGGATGGCGATGGTGGTCATCTCAGCGGTCCCCGTCCGTGTGTGTTCAGGCCCGCGCCGCGCCGGCTCCGGCGACGTACCGCTCGTAGCCCTCGTCCTCAAGCTTGTCGGCCAGCTCCGGGCCGCCCTGCTCGACGATCCGGCCGGCCACGAAGACGTGCACGAAGTCGGGCTTGATGTAGCGCAGGATGCGGGTGTAGTGGGTGATCAGCAGCAGGCCGGTGTCGCCGGTGTCGCGGACCCGGTTGACCCCTTCGCTGACCACCCGCAGCGCGTCCACGTCGAGCCCGGAGTCGGTCTCGTCGAGGATGGCGATCTTGGGCTTGAGCAGCTCCAGCTGCACGATCTCGTGCCGCTTCTTCTCACCACCGGAGAAGCCCTCGTTGACGTTGCGCTGGGCGAACGCCGGGTCCATCTGGAGCTTCTCCATCGCGCCGCGCAGCTCGCCGCCCCAGGTACGCAGCTTCGGGGCCGCGCCGTCGATGGCGGTCTTGGCCGTGCGCAGGAAGTTCGCCACCGAGACGCCGGGCACCTCGACCGGGTACTGCATGGCCAGGAAGAGGCCGGCGCGGGCCCGCTCGTCGACGGTCATCTCCAGCACGTCGGCACCGTCGAGGGTCACCGAGCCGCCGGTGATCTCGTACTTGGGGTGGCCGGCGACCGAGTACGCCAGGGTCGACTTGCCGGAGCCGTTCGGGCCCATGATCGCGTGGGTCTCCCCCGACCGCACGGTCAGGTCGACACCGGACAGGATCGGCTTGAGCTCACCCTCGGGCAGCTTGACCGACACCTTCAGGTCGCGGATCTCCAGGGTGCTCATTATCGGGTCACTCCATTGCTCGGCGTCGGGCGGCCGTCGGCGCCCACGGGAAGGTAGATGTCGCCGTCGCGGACCTCGACGGCGTAGACGGGAACGGGTTCGGTGGCGGGCAGCCCGGTGGGCTCACCCGTGCGCAGGTCGAAGCGGGAACCGTGCAGCCAGCACTCCAGCGTGCAGCCCTCGACCTCACCCTCGGAGAGGGCGACCGAGGCGTGCGAGCACTCGTCGTACACGGCGTAGAACCCGCCGTCGGTGCCGTGCACGACGGCGATCGGGACGCCGTCCACGTCGGCGCTGATCACGGTGCCCTGCGGCACGTCCCCGGTCGCGCAGATCCGGATCATGTCAGGCCCCGGCCTTCGTGAGCCGGGCCTCGATCGCGTCGCCGAGCCGCTCACGCAGCGGCTCGACCGGGATCTTGTTGATCACCTCGGCGAAGAAGCCCCGGACCACCAGGCGACGCGCCTCGTCCGCCGGGATGCCCCGGGCCATCAGGTAGAACAGCTGCTCGTCGTCGAACCGGCCGGTCGCGCTGGCGTGGCCTGCGCCGGCGATCTCGCCGGTCTCGATCTCCAGATTGGGTACGGAGTCCGCCCGCGCGCCGTCGGAGAGCAGCAGGTTCCGGTTGATCTCGTACGTGTCGGTGCCGGTCGCCTCGGCCCGGATCAGCACGTCGCCCACCCAGACGGTGTGCGCCTCGTCGCCCTGCAACGCGCCCCGGTAGCCGACGTGGCTGCGGCAGTCAGGCACGTTGTGGTCGACGAGCTGCCGGTGCTCCAGGTGCTGGCCGCCGTCGGCGAAGTAGACGCCGTACAGTTCGGCCTCGCCGCCCCGGCCGGTGTACTCGACCGTGGTGAACTGGCGGACCAGGTCGCCGCCCAGGCTGACCTGGACGTGCGAGACCTTGGCGTCGCGCCCGAGGCGGATCTTCAGGTGCTGGGCCTGCACCGCGTCGGCGGCCCAGTCGGCGACCGTGACCAGGGTCAGCTTCGCCCCGTCGGCCACCGCCACCTCGACGTTGTCGGCCAGCGTCGCCGCACCGACGTGCTCCAGCACCAGCACCGCCTCGGCGAACCGGCCCACGTCGACGAACGTGTGCCCGAAGGCCAGCCCGGCGGCGTCGTCCCCGACCACCCGCAGGCTCACCGGCGCGTCGAGCACGGCCTCGGCCGCGACCTCGACCAGCAGCGCCTCACCGGCACCGCCGTAGGCGAGCGCGCTGATCCGGTCGACCGGGGTGAGCACGCTGCCCACCCGGGGGTCGTCCCGGCCGATCCGCCCGACGGTGACGCCCGCCGGCAGGTCGGCGTACTCGTGGCGGACCGTGCCGGTGGCGGCCTGCGCCCCGTCGGTCAGCCCACGGAGCCGCTTGAGCGGGGTGAAGCGCCACTCCTCCTCCAGGCCGGTCAGGGCCGGGAAGTCGGCGACGTCGTACGAGCGGAGCGCCTGCGACTTGGTGCTGGGCGGCGCGGAAGCCTGGGTAGTCATCTCTTCCTTGGTCTGTCTGTCCGGGACGACGGTGTCGTGGGGCGGCGGGCGGCGTCAGCCGACCGCGCCCTCCATCTGGAGTTCGATCAGGCGGTTGAGCTCCAGGGCGTACTCCATCGGGAGTTCCTTGGCGATCGGCTCGATGAAGCCGCGCACGATCATCGCCATCGCCTCGTCCTCGCTCAGCCCCCGGCTCATCAGGTAGAAGAGCTGGTCGTCGCTGATCTTGGAGACGGTCGCCTCGTGCCCCATCGACACGTCGTCCTCACGGATGTCGACGTACGGGTAGGTGTCCGAGCGGGAGACGGTGTCGACCAGCAGCGCGTCGCACTTGACCGTGCTGCGGCTGTGGTGCGAGCCCTCCAGCACCTGCACCAGCCCCCGGTACGAGGTACGGCCGCCGCCCCGGGCGATCGACTTCGACACGATGGTGCTGCTGGTGTGCGGCGCGGCGTGCACCATCTTGGCCCCGGCGTCCTGGTGCTGGCCCTCACCGGCCATCGCCACCGAGAGCACCTCGCCCTTGGCGTGCTCGCCGGTCATGTAGACCGCCGGGTACTTCATGGTCACCTTGGAGCCGATGTTGCCGTCGACCCACTCCATGGTGGCGCCCTCGTGGCAGACGGCCCGCTTGGTGACCAGGTTGTAGACGTTGTTCGACCAGTTCTGGATGGTCGTGTAGCGGCAGCGCGCGTTCTTCTTGACGACGATCTCGACGACCGCGCTGTGCAGCGAGTCGGACGAGTAGAGCGGCGCGGTGCAGCCCTCGACGTAGTGCACGTACGCGCCCTCGTCGACGATGATCAGCGTCCGCTCGAACTGGCCCATGTTCTCGGTGTTGATCCGGAAGTACGCCTGGAGCGGGATCTCCACGTGCACGCCCTTCGGCACGTAGATGAACGAGCCACCGGACCACACGGAGGTGTTCAGCGCGGCGAACTTGTTGTCGCCGACCGGGATCACCGTGCCGAAGTACTCCTTGAAGATGTCCTCGTGCTCCTTGAGGGCGGTGTCGGTGTCCAGGAAGACGACACCCTGCTCCTCCAGGTCCTCGCGGATCTTGTGGTAGACCACCTCGGACTCGTACTGCGCCGCGACGCCGGCGACCAGCCGCTGCTTCTCGGCCTCCGGGATGCCCAGCCGGTCGTAGGTGTTCTTGATGTCCTCCGGCAGGTCCTCCCAGCTGGTGGCCTGCTTCTCGGTGGAGCGCACGAAGTACTTGATGTTGTCGAAGTCGATCCCGGTGAGGTCGGCGCCCCAGGACGGCATCGGCTTGCGGCCGAACAGCCGCAGGCCCTTGAGCCGCAGGTCGAGCATCCAGGCCGGCTCGTTCTTCTTCGCCGAGATGTCCCGCACCACCGCCTCGTTGAGACCGCGCTGGGCGGCCGCCCCGGCGACGTCGGGGTCGGCCCAGCCGTACTCGTAGCGACCGAGGGCGGCGAGCTGCTCTTCCTGGGTCAGGGGCTGGACGATCTGCTCGGTCATCTATCTGTCCTCACAGTGGTGACGGTGTTACCGGACTGGGCGCGCGGCTGGGCCGGAATGTGCGTGGTGCACACCCCGTCGCCGTGCGCGATGGTGGCCAGACGCTGCACGTGGGTGCCGACCAGACGGGAGATGACCGCCGTCTCGGCCTCGCACAGCTGGGGGAACTCGGCGGCCACGTGCGCCACCGGACAGTGGTGCTGGCAGAGCTGCCCGCCCGAGGCGATCGTCGACGCGTTGGCAGCGTAACCCTCGGCGGTGAGCGCACCGGCGAGTGCCTCGGACCGGGCCAGCGGATCGTCGCCGGCGTCCTCCATGGCGGCCCGGCAGCGGGCCTCCAACGCGGCGACCTGGTCGGCGGCGAACGCCTCGACCGCGTCCGGGCCGCCGTTGCGGGCGATCCAGCGCAGCGCGGCGGTGGCCATGTTGTCGTAGTGGTGGGTGCCGCAGCGCCGCCGGGCCGCGTCGGTGAGCAGGAAGACCTTCGCCGGTCGGCCCCGCCCCCGGCTGCCCCGCACGGTCTGCTCCCGGGCGACCACGTCGCCGTCGGCGAGCATCGCGTCGAGGTGCCGGCGGATCGCGGCCGGACTGAGACCGAGCGCCGAGCCGAGTTGGCCGGCGGTGGCCGCCCCCTGCTCCAGCAGGAGCCGGGTCACCCGGTCACGGGTCGACAGGTCGGTGGGGGCGTCAGGCGTCGGGGGCGGCGTGGCACGCCGCACGGCGTCCGTACCGCGCCGCACGGCACGGCGGGACCGCGCGCCGACGCCGACGGCCGGAGCGGCCGTCGGCGGGTGCCCGGAGAGCGCCGCCGCTTTTTTCACAACGCCAACGTTACGTAATTCGCCGGGGGCCCGCAAACCCGACCCCGGTGATCCGGCCCACCGGGGTCACGGAGTCACCCGATCGGGATCAACTACGGTGCGTAGGATTCGCTCCGTGAAGCGATCCGTCCGGTTCCCGGTCTCGACCACCCTGCTGCGCCGCCTCGCGTACGCCTCGATCGTGGCCAACGTGGCCATCGTGGTGACCGGCGGGGCCGTCCGGCTCACCGCGTCGGGGCTCGGCTGCCCGACCTGGCCCCGGTGCACCGACGCGTCCTACACCACGACCGCCGAGATGGGCGTGCACGGGGTGATCGAGTTCGGCAACCGGCTGCTCACCTTCGCCGTCGGGGCGATCGCGCTGGCCACCCTGCTGGCCGTGCTGGCCCACCGGCCCCGACGCCCCGGGCTGACGGGACTGGCGGTGGCGGTGTTCCTCGGCATCCCCGCGCAGGCCGTGATCGGCGGGATCACCGTGCTGACCGACCTCAACCCGTGGGTGGTCGGGCTGCACTTCCTCGCCTCGATGGCGGTCATCGCCGCCGCGTACGCCCTCTGGCGGCGGATCGTCGACCCGGACGGGCCGGCGGTGCCGGTGGTGCCCGGGCCGCTGCGTACCCTCGCCCGGCTCACCACCGCCGTCAGCGTCGCGGTGCTGGTGGTCGGGACCTGGGTGACCGGCAGCGGCCCGCACGCCGGCGACCACGGGGCCGCCCGTAACGGGCTGGCCCCGGAGACGATCTCCCAGGTGCACGCCGACGGGGTGTTCCTGCTGATCGGCCTCTCCGTCGCGCTGGTCCTGGCGTTGCGGGCGGTCGGCGCGACCGGACCGGCCCGCGCCGCCCTGGTGCTGGTCGCGGTGGAGCTGGGGCAGGGCCTGATCGGTTTCGTGCAGTACTTCACCCACCTGCCGGCCGTGCTGGTCGCCGCGCACATGCTCGGCTCCTGCCTGGTGCTGCTGGCCACCCTGGCGATGCTCTGGTCGACCCGGCAGCGCCGGCCGGCCACCGGCGACCCGGCGTCGCCGCCGGCCGGGCAGCAGCGGGTGCCGGCCACCGTCTGAGCATCACCGGGGCGGACCGGCCGGGATCGGCCGTGCGCGTCGGGGCGAAGCGGTGCGACCGCCGGGCCCGGCCCCGCGGCGGGCGAGGTGGACCAGCACCGCGTCGGCGAGCCGCTCGGCGGCGCCGTCGGCGTGACCGAGGAACAGCGACGGCTCGGTCAGCTCCAGCTCGATCAGCACGGGTGCGCCGTCCGGGCCGGGGATCAGGTCCACCCGGGCGTAGAGCAGCCGCTGCGGGCCGCCGGGGACCTCGGCCAACACCCGTCCGGCAACGGCCAACTGCTCCCCGGTGGCGGTGCGCGCGTCGATCCGCTCCGGCCGGTACAGCCCCTCGACTCCCCGGTCCGGGCCGTCGAGCATGGCCCCCTTACGGATGGCGTGGCTGAACGCCAGGCCGTCCGGGCCGGCCACGAAGAGCAGCGCGGTCTCCCCGGCAACGTCCACCGCGTCCAGGTACGGCTGGACCATGGCGGTCCGGCCGGCGGCCGTCAGCCGGCGAACGTGCGCCACGGCCAGGTCCCGGTGGGTCGGGTCGGCGGGGTCGTACCGGCCGGTGTCGAGGCTGCCGACGCTGACCGACGGCTTCACCACGTACCGGCCGGGGGTCGGGGGCGGCACCCAGTCGTCGCCCGGCGCGACCCAGGAGGTCGGCACGGTGGGCACCCCGGCGGCGGCGAGGTCGCCGAGATAGCGCTTGTCGGTGTTCCACCGCACCACGTCGGCGGGGTTGACCAGGGTGGGCACGGTGCCGGCCCAGGCGACGAACTCGTCGCGGTGCGGGGCGTAGTCCCAGGGTGAGCGGAGCACCACCAGGTCGTAGCCGGCCCAGTCGACCCGGGGGTCGTCCCAGACGGCCGCCTCGGCGGTGACGCCCCGGGCCGCCAGCGGGGCGAGCACGAGCCTGTCGTCGGGGTAGAGGTCGGCGAAACGGGAGCAGGTGACGAGAGCGACCCGGGGTTCCCCCCGGGTCGACTGGTGGTGGGTGGGGTTGTCGGTCAACGGGACATGGTGCGCCGGGCCATCGACCGCCACAGGTCGTTGCTCGGCCGCATCTGGTCCATCAGCTCACGCTCCCAGGCGTTCTCGACGGCGACTCCCGCCTGCGCGCACGCCTCCCGGGCGGTCACGGTGTCCTCGGCGAACTGGTCGCCCCAGGCACCGTCGGTGCCGACCAGGACGATCCGGGCACCACGCTTGCCGACGTACTCGATGACCGCCTTCGCGCCGCCGTGGGCGGCGGCGAAGGACCTGATGCCCGCGACCACCCCGGTGGGGGCCGCTCCGGCGGTCTGCTCGGCCGTCAGCGTCGTATCGGAACCTTCTGCCATGACGCGAAGCCTAAGCAGACTTCCACCCCTACGCGCGAGAATCATGAAGTATTTGTGATACCAATTACCCGAGGGTTTATCGGAAAGCGCGAGCGCATTGTCCGGGCATGTCGGATAAGTGCGGGCATAACAACCGGGCGCGATCGTCCTGATGTGTCCAGCTTGTGGCACTCGCCGGACCCGAAGAAAATCCCATCATCCGGGCGGAGATCCGAACCGTCCCCGGCGTGTCGCGGCCCGCCCGGGCACCCCCACCGGGCCCCGCGACACCCCGGGGCACCGCCCGGCGGGCACGGCGGAGGTCAGAGCAGGGCGTCGAGGGCCACCGCGACGAACACGATGGTCAGGTAGGTCGTCGACCAGTGGAACAGCCGCATCGGCTTGACCGGCCCGCCCCGGGTCACCCGCCGGCAGAGCCGGTGCGCCTCGACCAGGAAGACGGCCCCCACCACGGCGGTCGGCACTCCGTAGACCGCGCTCATGCCCAGCGGCCACAGCGCCAGCGAGGTCGCCACCGTCAGCCAGGCGAAGATCAGGATCTCGGCGTTGACCCGCCGCGGCGAGGCCACCACCGGCAGCATCGGGATGCCCGCCCGGGCATAGTCGTCCTTGTATTTCATGGCCAGCGGGTAGAAGTGCGGCATCTGCCAGAAGAAGACCACCGCGAACAGCACCCACGCCGCCGGGGCCAGCGACCCCGTCACCGCCGCCCAGCCGATCAGCACCGGCGCCGCCCCGCAGGCCCCACCCCAGAAGGTGTTCGCCGTCGTGGTGCGCTTGAGCCAGAGCGTGTAGACCAGGTCGTAGTAGACGATCGCGGCCAGCGTCAGCGCGGTGGCCAGCAGGTTGGTGAACGTCGCCATCAATGCGAGCGACACCGCCGCCAGCACCAGCCCGAAGACCAGGGCGCTGCGGGGCGACACGGTGTGCGCCGGCAGCGGACGCCGCTTGGTGCGCCGCATCAACTGGTCGATGTCCCGGTCGATGTAGCAGTTCAGCACGCTCGCCGCACCGGCGGCCAGGGAGCCGCCGACCAGCACCACGGCCATCAGCCACAGCGACGGCAGGCCGCCCTCGGCGAGCATCATCGCCGGCACCGTGGTCACCAGCAGCAGCTCCACGATGCGCGGCTTGGTGAGCGTCACGTACGCCGACACCACCGCCCGGACGTCCCGCCGGCGGGCCGTCGGCCGCCCGCCCACCGTGCGCACCGGCGGCTGCCCGGCAGAGTTGCTGACGGGGCGCTCGGTGATCATGCTCACGGATTGCCACCTTCCGGCGTCGGCAGGGGAAGTCGGTTCGGCGGGACCCCGTCGGGGTCCACACGCCGGACCACACACTACGCGTCGTCGTTTTCGCTGCCCGGGCGACCCGACAACGGTGCGGGCCGTCACACCTGACGGGTGACCGAACGATCCGGTCGGCCCGTACGTAACTGCCTGCTGAGATCCCCGGGCGGACGTTTAGACCCGCTCGATAGGGTCACCAGTGAGGGTTCCGCCCATCTGCCGAGGAGCACAACCATAGTGGCTGCCAACCGACCCGCACTCAACTGGACCGACCTCGACCGCCGGGCCGTCGACACCGTCCGCGTCCTGGCCATGGATGCCGTAGAGAAATCCGGCAACGGCCACCCCGGCACCGCGATGAGCCTCGCGCCCGCGGCGTACCTGCTGTTCAACCGGGTGATGCGGCACAATCCGGCCGACCCGAACTGGCCCGGCCGGGACCGGTTCGTCCTGTCCGCCGGGCACTCCAGCCTCACGCTCTACATCCAGCTCTTCCTCTCCGGCTACCCGCTGAGCCTGGACGACCTGAAGTCGCTGCGGCAGTGGGGCTCGCTCACCCCGGGCCACCCGGAGCACGGCCACACCCCCGGGGTCGAGACCACCACCGGCCCGCTCGGTCAGGGCCTGGGCAACGCGGTGGGCATGGCGATGGCGGCCCGCCGCGAGCGGGGCCTGTTCGACCCGGAGAGCGAGCCGGGGCAGTCGGTCTTCGACCACCAGATCTGGTGCATCGCCTCCGACGGCGACATCGAGGAGGGCATCAGCCACGAGGCGAGCGCCCTGGCCGGCCACCAGCAACTGGGCAACCTCACGCTGATCTACGACGACAACGAGATCTCCATCGAGGACGACACCCGCATCGCCAAGAGCGAGGACGTGGCGGCCCGCTACGCGGCGTACGGCTGGCACGTGCAGACCGTCGACTGGCGGGCCGGTGACGCCGACCAGGGCGACTACCACGAGGACGTGGAGGCGCTCCACCAGGCGCTGCTGGCGGCGAAGGCCGAGACCGGCCGCCCCTCGTTCATCGCGCTGCGCACCATCATCGGCTGGCCCGCGCCCAACAAGAAGAACACCGGCAAGATCCACGGCTCGGCGCTCGGCGTCGACGAGGTGAAGGCCACCAAGGAGATCCTCGGCTTCGACCCGCAGCAGAGCTTCCAGGTCGACGAGGAGGTGCTCGCGCACGCCCGGGGGGTGCTGACCCGCGGCACCGAGGCCGAGCAGGCGTGGACCGGCGAGTTCGACGCCTGGGCGCAGGCCAACCCGGAGCGCAGGGCGCTCTACGACCGGATCGCCGGCCGGGTCCTGCCGCAGGGCTGGACGGACGCGCTGCCGGTCTTCCCCGCCGACGCCAAGGGCGTGGCCACCCGGGCCGCCTCCGGCAAGGTGCTGGAGGCGCTCGCCCCGGTGCTGCCGGAGCTGTGGGGTGGCTCGGCCGACCTGGCGGAGAGCAACAACACCACCATGAAGGGCGAGCCGTCGTTCATCCCGGCCGCCCACGCCACCAAGGACTTCCCCGGCCACGAGTACGGCCGCACGCTGCACTTCGGCATCCGTGAGCACGCCATGGGCGCGATCCTCAACGGCATCGCCCTGCACGGCGGCACCCGCCCGTACGGCGGCACCTTCCTGGTGTTCAGCGACTACATGCGCCCCTCGGTGCGACTCGCGGCCCTGATGAAGCTGCCGGTGACGTACGTCTGGACGCACGACTCGATCGGTCTCGGCGAGGACGGCCCGACCCACCAGCCGGTGGAGCATCTGACCGCGCTGCGCGCCATCCCCGGCCTGGACGTGGTCCGGCCCGCCGACGCCAACGAGACCGCCTGGGCGTGGCGGCAGGCGCTGGAGCACACCGACCGGCCGACCGCGCTGGCGCTGAGCCGGCAGCCGCTGCCGACCCTGGACCGGGAGCGGTACGCCGGCGCCGAGGGCACCGCCAAGGGCGGCTACGTGCTGGCCGAGGCGTCCAACGGCAAGCCGCAGGTGATCATCGTGGGCACCGGTTCCGAGGTGCAGCTCTGCCTCACCGCCCGGGAGCGGCTGGAGGCCGACGGCACCCCCACCCGGGTCGTCTCGATGCCCTGCCAGGAGTGGTTCTACGAGCAGGACGAGGCGTACCGCGAGTCGGTGCTGCCGCGCGGGGTGCAGGCCCGGGTGAGCGTCGAGGCCGGGATCGGGATGTCCTGGCGGGGCATCGTCGGCGACCTGGGCGAGAGCGTCAGCCTGGAGCACTACGGGGCCAGCGCCCCGCACACCGTGCTGTTCGAGCAGTTCGGCTTCACCCCCGACCGGATCGTCGCCGCCGCGCACGCGGCGCTGACCCGGGTGGGCGACATCACCGGTTTCACGACCGGCAACTGAGGGGAGCGTGGACGACATGACGGACAGACTGGGTGACCTCACCGCCGCCGGAGTGGCGGTCTGGCTCGACGACCTTTCCCGGGTACGACTGAGCTCCGGCGGGCTGGACCGGCTCCGCCGCGAGCAGCACGTGGCCGGGGTGACCACCAACCCGACCATCTTCGCCAAGGCGCTCAGCGACGCCGACGAGTACAACTGGCAGCTCAAGGACCTCGCCACCCGGGGCATCGAGGTCGAAGAGGCCGTCCGGATGCTCACCACCTACGACGTGCGCTGGGCGTGCGACGTGATGCGCCCGTCGTACGACGGCAGCGCCGGTGTCGACGGACGGGTCTCCATCGAGGTCGACCCGCGGGTCGCCCACGACACCGACAAGACGGTCGCCGAGGCCAAGGCGCTGTGGTGGCTGGTGGACCGGCCGAACCTGTTCATCAAGATCCCGGCGACCGAGGCGGGGCTGGCGGCGATCACCGCGACCCTGGCCGAGGGGATCAGCGTCAACGTCACGCTGATCTTCGGGCTGGACCGCTACTCGGCGGTGATGGAGGCGTTCCTCGCCGGCCTGGAGCAGGCGAAGGCCAACGGCCACGACCTGTCCACCATCGGCTCGGTGGCCTCGTTCTTCGTCTCCCGGGTCGACTCCGAGATCGACAAGCGACTGGATCGGATGGCCGGTGAGGCTTCCGACGGGGCGGGCAAAGAGCGCGCGCTGGGACTGAAGGGGCGCGCTGCCGTGGCCAACGCCCAGCTCGCCTACGAGCGCTACACCGAGGTCTTCTCCTCCGACAGGTGGCAGGCCCTGGCCGACGCCGGCGCCCACCCGCAGCGCCCGCTGTGGGCGTCGACCTCGACCAAGAACCCGGACTACCGCGACGTGATCTACGTCGAGGAGCTGATCGCGCCGGGCACCGTCAACACCATGCCGGAGTCGGTCGTGACGGCGTACGCCGAGCACGGGGAGACCCGGGGCGACACCATCACCGGCGCGTACGACGCGGCCCGGCAGGTCTTCGCCGACCTGGCCGCCGTCGGCATCGACATGGACGACGTGATCGCCACCCTGGAGCGGGAGGGCGTGGAGAAGTTCGAGGCGAGCTGGGGCGAGCTGCTCGACGGCGTCCGCACGTCGCTGGCCGCCGCCGCGCAGGGCGCCGGCGCCCCGAACGAGGCCGCCAAGGGCAACGCCGAGGCGGCCCAGCGGGCCGGCGGGAACGCGTGACCAACGGCGTCGGACGCGTCGCGGGGCCGGTCCCCGCGACGCCCCACGCCGCCGGCACCCCGACGGGGTGGCGATGTGAGTGACCTGTTGACCGGCCCGGCCGACGCCGCCGCCGGTCTCGCGGTGCACGGGGCGGACGCGGTCGCATCGACCGCGCCCGCCGCCGTACGGGCCGTCCCGCGCACGCGGGGCGGCCCGGTGGCACCTGCCGGCCGACCCGGGCCGGTGCCACCGCCGCACCTGACCGACAGGCCGGCCGGGCCGGCCCGGCTGCTGGATGCGATCGGACGATGGCGGGCGTGACGATGGACGACATGGACCACACGGAGCGAGGAGGCGGCGTGAATCCGCTGCGCGACGCGCAGGACCGGCGACTCCCCCGGATCCCGGAGCCGTGCGCCCTGGTGATCTTCGGGGTGACCGGCGACCTGGCGCGCAAGAAGCTGCTGCCTGCGGTTTACGACCTGGCCAACCGGGGACTGCTGCCCCCCGGTTTCGTGGTGCTGGGGTTCGCCCGCCGCGACTGGGGCGACGGTGACTTCGAGGCGCTGGCCCACGAGTCGGCCAAGCAGCACGCCCGGACACCCTGGCGCGAGGAGGTGTGGGGCCGGCTGGCCGGCAACATCAAGTTCGTCGGTGGCTCGTTCGACGACGACGCCGCCTTCGACAAGCTCTCCGCGACGCTGAACCAGCTGCGCGACAGCCACGGCATCCACGGCAACGCCGCGTTCTACTTCTCCATCCCCCCGACGGCCTTCCCGGTGGTGCTCAAGCAACTGGCCCGCACCGGGATGGCCGACAACGAGAAGTGCGGCGGCTGGCGGCGGGTGGTGGTGGAGAAGCCGTTCGGCAACGACCTGCCGTCGGCGAAGGAACTCAACGACCTGGTCGACGACGTGTTCACCAGGCAGGACGTCTTCCGGATCGACCACTACCTCGGCAAGGAGACGGTCCAGAACATCCTCGCCCTGCGGTTCGCCAACAACCTGTTCGAGCCGCTGTGGAACTCCAAGTACGTCGACTCGGTGCAGATCACCATGGCCGAGGACGTCGGCATCGGCACCCGGGCCGGCTTCTACGACTCGGTCGGCACCGCCCGGGACGTCCTCCAGAACCACCTGCTCCAGCTGCTCGCCCTGGTCGCCATGGAGGAGCCCACCAGCTTCGACGCCGACGAGATCCGGGCCGAGAAGCTGAAGGTGCTCAAGGCGATCACCCTGCCGAAGGACGTGGCCCGGGGCACCGTACGCGGCCAGTACCTGCCCGGCTGGGTGGGCGGCCAGCGGGCCGTCGGCTACCTCGACGAGGAGGGCGTCCCCGCCGACTCCACCACCGAGACGTACGTCGCCGTGGAGCTGGGCATCCAGAACCGGCGCTGGGCCGGGGTGCCGTTCTACATCCGGGCGGGCAAGCGGCTGCCCCGGCGGGTCACCGAGGTGGCCATCATGTTCAAGAAGGCGCCGCACCTGCCGTTCAACGCCGCCGACATGGAGTCCCTCGGCCCCAACCAGCTCGTCATCCGGGTGCAGCCGGACGAGGGTGTGGTGCTCAAGTTCGGCTCCAAGGTGCCGGGCACCACGATGGAGGTCCGCGACATCGCGATGGACTTCCAGTACGGCGAGGCGTTCACCGAGTCCAGCCCCGAGGCGTACGAACGGCTGGTGCTGGACGTGCTGATCGGCGACCGGACACTCTTCCCGGACGCCGCCGAGGTGGAGCAGAGCTGGGCGGTGGTGGACCCGCTGGAGCACGCCTGGGAGGGCACCAGGCCGGAGCCGTACCGGGCCGGCGAGTGGGGCCCCCGGGCCGCCGACGAGATGCTGGCCCGCGAGGGCCGCGCCTGGCGGCGGGCGTGAACGGGCAGGCAGGTAGCAGGCACAGCGGGCGGACCGGGAGGCACCAGTGATCGGGCTGTGGGACACCACCGGCAACGAGGTGGTCAAGGCGCTCGCCGCCGAACGGCGCAGCGCGGGCGGGGTGGCCAGCGGAATGGCGCTCACCCTGATCGTCGTGGTCGACGAGAAGCGGGTCCGGGACGCGGAGGCGGCGGCCACCATCGCCGCCGCCGCCCACCCGTGCCGGCTGCTCGTCGTCGTCCGCGCCGACGTGGAGCGGGAACGCAACAGGTTGGACGCGGAGATCGTCGTCGGCGGCCGGTTGGGCCCGTGCGAGGCGGTGGTGACCCGCATGTACGGCCGGCTCGCCCTGCACGCCGAGTCGGTGGTGATGCCGCTGCTGGTGCCGGACGTGCCGGTGGTCACCTGGTGGCACGGCGAACCGCCGGCGGAGATCGCCACCGACTTCCTCGGCGTGGTCGCCGACCGGCGGATCACCGACTGCGCGCAGGCCATCGACCCGATCGAGGCGTTGCGGGAACGGGCCCGGGACTACGCCCCAGGCGACACCGACCTGGCGTGGACCCGGATCACCCCGTGGCGCACCCTGGTCGCCGGGGCGTTCGACACCACCGAGGCGCGGGTGACCGAGGCGACCGTGGTGGCCCCGCGTACCGACCCGACGGCGGCGCTGATGCGGGGTTGGCTGGCCGCCCGGCTCGGCATCGACCCGCAGTGGCAGCACACCGACGACCACCCGAGGATGCGTCAGGTGCAGCTGCGCTGCGCCAACGGCGACGAGCTGACGCTGACCCGGGACGACAGCCTGGCGGTGTTCCGGCGTACCGGCCAGGACGACCGGGTGCTGCCGCTGGTGCGGCGGCCGCTCGGCGACGAACTGGCCGAGGAGCTGCGCCGCCTCGACACCGACCAGGTGTACGCCGAGGCGTTGGGCGCGGCGGCCGGCCTGTCCGGGCTGGAGCAGCGCCCGTCGCAGCGGGTGCACGTCTGGAAGGACCCGGCCACCGCACGGCGGGCGGAGGCGGGCGTCAGCGCGCACGCCGGCACCAGAACGGCATCCTGACCGTACGCCGGTGGGCGGTCCTGCGGGGCCGCCCACCGGCGTACGGCGCCTGCCCGCCCACGGCGGGCGGCCGGCACGACGAGATCCCCGGTGACACCGGCACCCGGCGGGCCTACCGGTTCCGCCACGACGAGCAGGACCGCGTCGCGCGGTCAGGAGAGGCCAACATGAGTGAGGCGAGTGTCGCCGTGCACGCCGACGCCGACCTGCTGGCGCAGGCGGTGGCGGCCCGGCTGGTGGTGAAGTTGCTCGACGCGCAGGCGGAGCGGGGTGCGGCGTCGATCGTGCTGACCGGGGGTCGGATCGCCGCGGCGGTCTACCGGGCGGTGGGCGCGCTGCCCGCCCACGACGCCGTCGACTGGTCCCGGGTGGACGTCTGGTGGGGCGACGAGCGGTTCCTGCCGGCCGGCGACCCGGAGCGCAACGAGACGCAGGCCCGCGCCGCGCTGCTGGACGCGATGCCGCTGGACCCGGCCCGGGTGCACCCGATGCCGGCCACCGACGGCCCGACCGGCGACGACCCGGAGGCCGGTGCCGCCGCGTACGCCGAGGAGCTGGCGCGGGCCGCCCGGCCCGGCCACGCCGCGCTGCCCCACTTCGACGTGCTGATGCTGGGCGTCGGTGAGGACGGGCACGTGGCGTCGGTCTTCCCCGAGCACCCGGTGCACCACGACACCCGGCCGGTCAGCGCGGTGCGGGGCAGCCCGAAGCCGCCGCCGGTGCGGACCACCCTCACCCTGCCGGCGATCAACACCGCCGAGGAGGTCTGGCTGGTCGCCAGCGGGGCCGACAAGGCGCGGGCGGTGGGCATGGCGCTGGCCGGGGCCGGCCCGAAGCAGCTCCCGGCGGCCGGGGTGCAGGGCGTCTCGCGGACCCTGTGGCTGCTCGACCGGGCGGCGGCGGCCGACGTGCCGGCCCGGTTGCGCAGCCTGCGCTGAGCGCGGGGCGGTCCACCCGCCCGGTCAGCTCACGCCGCCGGGGCGGTCACTCCCGGCCGCGTCGGCGGCGCAGCGCGGCCAGCGCCTCGGCCAGCAGCGCCTCCCCCTCCTCCGGGGTACGCCGTTCCTTCACGTACGCCAGGTGGGTCTTGTAGGGCTCGGGACGGGTACGTCCGGGCGGGTTCTGGGCGTCCTGGCCGGCGGGCAGGCCGCAGCGCGGACAGTCCCAGACGGCCGGCTCCTCGGCGTCCAACGCCAACCGGATCTCGGTGGCGTGGTCGTTGCGGCACCAGTAGGTGACCGCGCGACGGGGGGCCGGCTCGTACCGTTCGGTGGGGCGCTCCGGCCCCGAACCGATTCGTGAACCGCGGATGACGTTGCCACTGGGCACGTTCGCTCCTGTCGTCGGAGGGGACCACCGCCTGAGGCGGGCGGTGGACGACGTGGCGGAGAAAAGAACTGCGCGCGGTCCGTGACGGACCGCGCGCAGATTGTACGACCTGATCGAGTCGCTCAGGACCCGCTGTTGAGCTGGAGCCGGAGCCAGAGGCCGAGCCCGATGATGCAGGCGAACCAGACGATGCTCACCAGGACGGTGTAGCGGTCCAGGTTCTTCTCGGCCACCGACGAGCCGGCCAGGCTGGAGCTGACCCCACCGCCGAACATGCTCGACAGCCCGCCGCCCTTACCCCGGTGCAGCAGAATGAGCATGGTGAGCAGAACGCTCGTGATGACCAGCAACACGATCAACGTGTATGCGAACCAGATCGGCATGGCTGGGGTCAGTCCTCTCGTTACGATCCTCGCCCGGACAGATCGGGCACGGCGGCACCGACCGGTGGACGGGCGGAGTCAAGAATAGCGAGCGATCAGGCGACCGTGTGCTCCGGGAACCGGCAGATCTTCGCGAACTCCTCGGCGTCGAGGCTGGCCCCGCCCACCAGCGCCCCGTCCACGTCCGGCTGGGACATGATCGACGCGACGTTGGACGACTTCACCGAGCCGCCGTAGAGGATCCGGACCTGGTCGGCGGTGCCCTGGTCGTAGGTCTCGACCAGCCGCTTGCGGACCTCCCCGCAGACCTCCTGGGCGTCCTCGGGGGTGGCCGTCTTGCCGGTGCCGATCGCCCAGACCGGCTCGTAGGCGACCACGACCTTGGTGACCTGCTCGGCGGTGAGCCCCTTCAGGGCGCCGTCGAGCTGGTCGCAGCAGTGCGGGACGTGCCGCAGCTGCTCACGGATCTCCAGGCCCTCACCGATGCAGAGGATCGGGGTGAGCCCGTTGGCCAGCGCGGCGGCGACCTTCGCGTTGACGATCGCGTCGTCCTCGTAGTGGTACTGCCGCCGCTCCGAGTGCCCGACCGCCACGTACGTGCAGCCCAGCTTGGCCAGCATCGCCCCGGAGATGTCGCCGGTGTACGCGCCGGACTGGTACGGCGACAGGTCCTGCCCGCCGTAGCCGATCAGCAGCTTGTCGCCGTCCACCGCCGTCTGCACGGTGCGCAGGTCGGTGAAGGGCGGCAGCACGACCGTCTCGACGGCGGTGAGCTGTTGCTCGGTGAGGCTCGCGGCCAGCTTCTGCACCAGCAGGTTGGCCTCGAGGTGGTTGAGGTTCATCTTCCAGTTGCCGGCCATCAGCGGCCGGCGGGTGACGCTCGCCATCAGTTCTCCAGGGCCGCGATGCCGGGGAGGGTCTTGCCCTCCAGGTACTCCAGGGACGCGCCGCCACCTGTCGAGATGTGCCCGAACGACGACTCGTCCAGGCCGAGGGCCCGCACGGCAGCCGCCGAGTCACCGCCACCGACCACGGTGAACGCGTCGGTCTTGGTGATCGCCTCGGCGACACCCCGGGTGCCGTTGGCAAAGGCCGGCATCTCGAACACGCCCATCGGGCCGTTCCAGAAGACCGTCTTCGCCTGGGAGAGCGCGGCGGTGAAGCCGGCCACCGTCTCCGGGCCGATGTCCAGGCCGAGCCGGTGGCTGGGGATGCCGTCGGCGGGCACCGTGTCGTGCGCGGCGTCCGGGGCGAAGGCGTCGGCCGCCACCACGTCGACCGGGAGCAGGATCTTGCCCTCGGCGCGGGCCAGGAGGTTGCCGCAGGTCTCGACCATCTCCTCCTCCAGCAGCGAGGTGCCCACCTCGTGGCCCTGGGCCTTGAGGAAGGTGAAGCACATCCCGCCGCCGATGAGCAGCCGGTCGACCTTCGGCAGCAGCGCCTCGATGACCGCCAGCTTGTCGGAGACCTTGGAACCGCCGAGCACCACCACGTACGGGCGCTCCGGCTCACCGGTCAGCCGGGACAACACCTCCACCTCACGCAGCACCAGCCGGCCCGCCACGTGCGGCAGCCGGGCCGGTACGTCGTGGACACTGGCGTGCTTGCGGTGCACCGCGCCGAACGCGTCGTCCACGTACGCCTCGCCGAACGCGGCGAGCTGGTCGGCGAAGGCCCCCCGCTCGGTGTCGTCCTTGCTGGTCTCCCCCTTGTTGAAGCGGAGGTTCTCCAGCAGGGCCACCTGGCCGTCGGCCAGCGCGTCCACCGTGGCGCGGGCGGACTCGCCGACGGTGTCGGTGGCGAAGTGCACAGGCGCGTCGAGCAACTCACCGAGCCGCCCGGCGACCGGGCGGAGGCTGTACTGCGGGTCCGGGGCGCCCTTCGGGCGACCCAGGTGCGAGCAGACCACGACCTTCGCCCCGGCCTGCACGAGCGCGCCCAGGGTGGGCAGCACGGCCCGGATGCGGCCGTCGTCGGTGATCTCCCCGGTCTGCTTGTCGAGCGGGACGTTCAGGTCGGCGCGCACCAGCACGCGCCGACCCGACACCCCCTCGGCGAGCAGGTCGTCGAGGTTGCGGATGCTCACAGAGCTAACTCTCCGTTCGTGACTGCGGGGCTCGCAAGCTCACTCCTCGCACTCACAGCGAGGAACCCACCAGCTTGACCAGGTCGACGAGCCGGTTGGAGTAGCCCCACTCGTTGTCGTACCAGCCGACGACCTTGACCTGGTTGCCGATGACCTTGGTCAGCGGCGCGTCGAAGATGCACGACGCCGGGTCGGTGACGATGTCGGCGGACACGATCGGGTCCTCGTTGTAGACCAGGATGCCCTTGAGCGGGCCGTCCGCGGCGGCCTTGAGCGCGGCGTTGACCTCGTCCACGCTGGTCTCCCGGCCGACCTCGACGGTCAGGTCGGTGGCCGAGCCGGTCGGGATCGGCACCCGCAGCGCGTAACCGTCCAGCTTGCCCTTGAGCACCGGCAGCACCAGCCCGATCGCCTTGGCGGCACCGGTCGAGGTGGGGACGATGTTCAGCGCGGCGGCGCGGGCCCGACGCAGGTCCTTGTGCGGCGCGTCCTGGAGGTTCTGGTCCTGGGTGTACGCGTGGATCGTGGTCATCAGGCCCTTCTCGATGCCGAAGGTGTCCTGCAGGACCTTCGCCATCGGGGCCAGGCAGTTCGTGGTGCACGACGCGTTCGAGATGATGGTGTGCTTGGCCGGGTCGTACTGGTCGTGGTTGACGCCCATGACGACCGTGACGTCCTCGTTCTTCGCCGGGGCGGAGATGATGACCTTCTTGGCCCCGCCGTCAACGTGCGCCTTGGCCTTGGTGGCGTCGGTGAAGAAACCGGTGGACTCGATGACGACGTCCACGCCGGCGTCGCCCCACGGCAGCTTCGCCGGGTCCTTCTCGGCGTACGCCTTGATGGTCTTGCCACCGACGGTGATCTCGTCGGCGGTGGCCTTGACCTCGTGCGGCAGGCGACCGAGGATGCTGTCGTACTTGAGCAGGTGGGCGAGCGTCGCGTTGTCGGTCAGGTCGTTCACGGCGACGACCTCGATGTCGGCGCCGGACGCCAGCACGGCCCGGAAGAAGTTACGGCCGATGCGGCCGAAGCCGTTGATGCCAACCCGGATGGTCACAGGTCCCATCTCCTCGCGTTCTGGTCCGCCGACGTCAGAACCGGGCCGGCGGAGGTGTGTGCGCCGGCCGGTGAGCCGGCCGTTGACGATTCGTCTCGGCCACCCCGCCACGGTCTGGGAGGACCTGACCGCCCGAGGCGGCGTGCACGGCGAGGAGTGCCTGTGCCGGCCCCCTTGCCGTACCCATCGACCCTATCCGAGCGTGCCCCGCCGCGATGCGGCGGGTGGTGACCCCGTCGGGTCGACGGCACGGCACGCCCCACCCACCCGACCCGGGGCACGTCACGCCCGCCGGCCCGTGCCTCGCACGCGCCCGCGGGATGGCGGCCCACCGTCCTATCAGACCACGAGCATGTCCGGCGTGACTGCCGCTTCGGTATCCGGGATGCCCAGGTCACGGGCCCGCTTGTCGGCCAGCGCCAGCAGCCGGCGGATCCGCCCGGCGATCGCGTCCTTGGTCAACGGCGGGTCGGCCAGCGCGCCCAACTCCTCCAGCGACGCCTGCCGGTGCTCCAACCGGAGCTGACCGGCCGAGGTGAGGTGGTTCGGGGCGTCGTCGGCGAGGATCTCCAGCGCCCTGGTGACCCGGGCGGCGGCGGCCACCGCGGCCCGCGCCGAACGGCGCAGGTTGGCGTCGTCGAAGTTCGCCAGCCGGTTGGCGGTGGCCCGCACCTCGCGGCGGACCCGACGCTCCTCCCAGGCCAGCACGCTGGAGTGGGCGCCGATCCGGGTGAGCAGCGCGGCGATCGCGTCACCGTCCTTGACCACCACCCGGTCCACCCCGCGCACCTCGCGGTTCTTCGCGGTGATGCCGATCCGGCGGGCCGCGCCGACCAGGGCCAGCGCCGACTCCGGACCCGGGCAGGTGATCTCCAACGCGCTGGAGCGGCCCGGCTCGGTCAGCGAGCCGTGCGCCATGAACGCGCCCCGCCAGGCCGACACCGCGCAGCAGACGTTCGCCGCCACCACGTGCGGCGGCAGCCCGCGTACCGGGCGGCCCCGGACGTCGAGCAGGCCGGTCTGCCGGGCCAGCGCCTCGCCGTCCTTGACCACCCGGACGATGAAGTGGCTACCCTTGCGCAGCCCACCCGAGGCGAGGACGTGGATCTCGCTGGGATAGCCGTACACCTCGGCGATCTCCCGGCGCAGCCGACGGGCCACCGCCCCGGTGTCCAACTCGGCCTCCACCACCACCCGACCGGAGACGATGTGCAGCCCACCGGCGAACCGCAGCAGCGCGGCCATCTCCGCCCGCCGGCAGCAGGGCTTGGGCACGTCGACCCGGCTCAGCTCGTCCTTGACCGCAGCCGTCATCGCCATTGTGCGCCCCCTCACGGACCGGTACCGGCGTGTCGCCGGTGATTACGTACGTGCTTAACGATCGGCGCCCAGGACAGGCACCAGTGCCGCAGCCAGGGCGGCCGGATCGTGACGGGGTGTGCCGTCGTCGACGGCGACCGGGGCGAGGACCAACCGGGCACCAAGCGATTCTGCCGCACGCCCGACCGGCTCGGGATCACCCACCGCCTTGGAGTCGGCCACCACGTAGTCCACCGTGAGCTGCGGAAGGTACCAGCGCAGGGCGGTCAGGTGGTCGGCCACCGAGAGCCCCAGGGTCTCCTGCTCGGCGGCCAGGTTGAGGGTGACCAGCCGCCGGGCCGGGCTGGTCACGATCGCCTCGGCCAGCCCCGGCACCAGCAGGTGCGGCAGGACGCTGGTGTACCAGCTCCCCGGCCCGAAGATCAGCCAGTCCGCCCCGCCGACCGCGGCCACCGCCTCCGCGCAGGCCACCGGGGCGTCCGGGGTGATCCGCAGCGACTCCACCGTGCCGATGGTCACCGCCACCTGGTGCTGGCCGCGCACGGTGCGTACCTCGTCGGGCCGGGTCGGGTCCGTCCCGCGGACCCGGGCCTCGATGTCCACCGGCTGGGCGGACATCGGCAGCACCCGACCAACCGCGCCGAGCATCGCCCCGGCGTGCGCGAGCGCGGCCACCGGGTCGCCGAGCTGCTCCATCAGGCCGCAGAGCACCAGGTTGCCCACGGCGTGACCGGCCAGCCCGTCACGGGGGCCGCCGGCGAACCGGTGCTGGAACAGCCCGGCGCTGCGGCGGGTGGCCGGATGGTCCCCGGCCAGCGCCACCAGGGCCTGCCGCAGGTCCCCCGGGGGCAGACCGCCGCGTTCGGCGCGCAGCCGGCCGCTGGAGCCGCCGTCGTCGCCGACGGTCACCACGGCGGTGATGTCCAGTTCGAGTTCCCCGGCGCAGTGCCGCAGCGCCCGCAACGAGGCGGACAGGCCGTGTCCCCCGCCGAAGGCGACCACCGACGTCGCCGTCATTCTCGCCCCAGGTCCCGGTGTTGCGCGTTGGCGGCCAGCCCCGACTGGCGCAGCCGCTCGGCCAACTCCTCGGCGATCGCCACGCTGCGGTGCTTGCCGCCGGTGCAGCCGACGGCGACCGTCAGGTACCGCTTGCCCTCCCGCTCGAACCCGGCGGTGGTGGCGTTGACCAGCTCGGCGTACGAGGCGACGAAGGCGTCCGCGCCCTCCTGGCCGAGCACGTACGCGCTGACCGCCGCCTCCCGCCCGGTGTGCTCCCGCAGCTCGGGCACCCAGTACGGATTCGGCAGGAACCGGGCGTCGAGCACGAAATCGGCGTCCGGCGGCAGGCCGTACTTGAAGCCGAAGGAGAGCACGGTGAGCCGCAGCCGACGGGCGTCCTCCCCGCCGAACAGCTCCTCGACCCGGCGACGGAGCTGGTTGACGTTGAGGTGGCTGGTGTCGATGATCACATCGGCCTGGTCCCGGGCCTCCTCCAGCAGCGCCCGCTCGACGGCGATCCCGTCGGCCAGCCGCCCCTCACCCTGCAACGGGTGCGACCGGCGGACGCTCTCGAACCGCCGGATCAGCACCTCGTCGTCGGCGTCGACGAAGACCACCCGGGGCGAGAAGCCGCGCTCCTTCAGCTCCCGGATCGCCCCGGCCAGGTCGGTGGAGAAGGCCCGCGACCGGACGTCGAGCACCATCGCGGTACGCCGGGCCGCCCCGCCGGCCTTCATCGCCAGCTCGGCCATGTCCAGCATCAGCGCCTGTGGCAGGTTGTCCACCACGTAGTAGCCGACGTTCTCCAGGGCGCGGGCGACGGTGCTGCGGCCACCGCCGGACAGACCGGTGACGACCACCAGCGTGGTGTCCGACTCCGCCGTGCCGCCCTCGACGTACCCGCCGGTTGTCCGCGCCTCGACCATCCCACCACTCCCGCTTCGTGGCGGCGGGCCCCCGGGGGGCCGCGTACCGCACAGGGTCAGTCGACGACTCTATCCCGGCGGGCGACGTCGATCCCGGCACGCCCGGCGGCGGGTTGACCGCCGGGTCCGGCCCGGCATGTGACGAGCGTCCGGAGCACCACCCGGCGCACGGCAGACGCATGTCGCCACCTCCATGCCCCGGCGGTGGGCGGCCCGGTCGCCTAGCTGTCGTCGTGCACGGCGGTGGCGGAGTGGCCGGCCTGCGCCCGCAGCGTGCTCTCCCACACCGGGTCCGTGGCCGCCCACTCGGCGACCAGCGCCGCCAGCCGGCGTGCGGGCAGGGCACGCGCGAGCACGGTCAGCTCCGCGACCCGGGGGTCGACCGGTGCGCCCGACTGCGGGGTGGCCGTCGAGGACCACGCGAAGCCGTCGGCCAGGGCGGCGGCGGTCAGGGCCACCGCGTGCGCGCACAGGTCGGTGCCGGCGGCGCAGTCGCACTCGGCGGTGAAGCCGTCCGCCGTGACCCCCACCCAGACCTCGTACGGCGGCTGTCCCGCCTCGCGGATCACCCCGGCCACCCCGCCGCCGACCGGGTCGATCTCCGCCGGCTGGCCGGCGACCGTCAGTTCGTCCGCCGCTGCGCAGACGTCGGTTCCGGCCGCGTCCCGGAGCGCGTCGATGTCGATGCGTACCGCCATCGGGCCATCCAACCGCAGCGGATCGACGCCGGTGACGTCGGGGCGGTACCTGCCGCCGTCCGGGGAAGGATCGGCGACGGGGGCGTCGTGGACGGCGGTGTCGGGGCGGGTCCGTAGACTCCCCGGATGGTCTCCCCCACCGGGCTGCGTGCCTCCGACGCCCTCGACGTGCTCCGCCGGGTCTTCGGCTACGACGCCTTCCGGGGCTTCCAGCAGGAGGTCATCGACCACGTGGTGGCCGGCGGGGACGCGCTGGTGCTGATGCCCACAGGTGGCGGCAAGTCACTGTGCTACCAGGTCCCGGCGCTGGTCCGCGACGGCGTCGCGGTGGTCGTCTCCCCGCTGATCGCCCTCATGCAGGACCAGGTCGACGCGCTGACGGCGGTCGGCGTCCGCGCCGGCTTCCTCAACTCCACCCAGGACTACGCGGCCCGGCGCGCGGTCGAGCAGGCGTTCGTCGCAGGGGAACTGGACCTGCTCTACCTCGCCCCGGAGGCGTTGGGCACCCGGGGCGTGCAGCACCTGCTCGACCGGGGGCGGATCGGCCTGTTCGCCATCGACGAGGCGCACTGCGTGTCCCAGTGGGGGCACGACTTCCGCCCCGACTACCTGGCCCTGTCGATGCTGCACGAACGCTGGCCGGCGGTGCCCCGGATCGCGCTGACCGCGACCGCCACCAGCGCCACCCGGGCCGAGATCGCCACCCGGCTCCAGCTCACCGGGGCGAAGCACTTCGTGGCGAGCTTCGACCGGCCCAACATCCAGTACCGGATCGTGCCCAAGAAGGAGCCGCGCAAGCAGCTGCTGGCCCTGCTGCGCGACGAGCACCCGGGCGACGCCGGCATCGTCTACTGCCTGTCCCGCGCCTCGGTGGACAAGACCGCCGAGTTCCTGGTCGCCAACGGGATCGCCGCGCTGCCCTACCACGCCGGCCTCGACGCGGGCACCCGCGCCGCCAACCAGCAGCGTTTCCTGCGCGAGGACGGCCTGGTCATGGTCGCCACGATCGCCTTCGGGATGGGCATCGACAAGCCGGACGTCCGGTTCGTGGCCCACCTCGACCTGCCCAAGTCGGTGGAGGGCTACTACCAGGAGACCGGTCGCGCCGGCCGGGACGGGTTGCCGTCGACCGCCTGGCTCGCCTATGGCCTCCAGGACGTGGTGCAGCAACGCAAGATGATCGAGACGTCGGACGGCGACCTCCCCCACCGGCGTAACCTCGCCACCCACCTGGACGCCATGCTGGCGCTCTGCGAGACGGTCCGATGCCGCCGGGTGCAGCTGCTCGAATACTTCGGCCAGTCCGGTACGGCCGACTGCGGCAACTGCGACACCTGCCTGACCCCGCCGGAGACCTGGGACGGCACGGTGGCCGCACAGAAGCTGCTGTCCACCGTCTACCGGCTCGACCGGGAACGCAACCAGCGCTTCGGGGCCGGGCACTGCGTCGACATCCTGCTCGGCAAGCAGAACGACAAGATCAGCCAGTACGGCCACGACGCGCTGAGCACCTTCGGCATCGGCACCGAGCTGCGCGAGGCGGAGTGGCGCGGGGTGGTCCGGCAGCTGCTCGCCGAGGGGCTGTTGGCGGTCGAGGGCGACTACGGCACCCTGGCGCTGACCGAGGCCAGCGCGGAGGTGCTGGGCCGCCGCCGCACGGTGACCATGCGCCGGGAGCCGGAGAAGGTCGCCTCGACCCGGTCGGCGAAGCCACGCGGCGCGGCCACCGTGGTCGCCGAGCTGTCCCCGGCGGCCGGGTCGCTGTTCGAGCGGCTGCGGGCCTGGCGGGCAGCCACCGCCAAGGAACAGGGCGTGCCCGCGTACGTGATCTTCCACGACGCGACGCTGCGGCAGATCGCCACCGACGCCCCCACGTCGCTGGCCGAGCTGTCGAGGATCAGCGGTGTGGGCGAGAACAAGCTGGCCAAGTACGGCGAGTCCATCCTCGCCGTCCTCGCCGACCAGCCCTGACCCGGCCCTCCGTGATCCACTCCCGTGGGCCGATGTTGCGCTTTCCCCGTCCCCGGATGCCGCAACATCACCCCCCGGCCCACCCCTGACCGGCCCGCTCGCGGCCCCACCCCCGTTGATCCACTCGCGTGGGCCGATGTTGGACCATCCCCACCCCCGGATACCGCAACTTCGCCCCAGTCGAGTTGATCACGCCAGTCTCAACGGGCCCGGTCAGGCCGGGGCCGGGGCGACGGGGTCAGTCGGTCGGGGTGGGGGCGGTGTCGCCGTCGAGGGCGGCGAGGATCGCCTCGGCGGTGCGCCGGCCCACCCCGGGCACCTCGACGATCTCCTCCACGGTGGCGGCGGAGAGCCGTTTGAGCGAGCCGAAGTGCCGCAGCAGCGCCTTGCGGCGTACCTCGCCCAGCCCGGGGACGGTGTCCAGGGCCGATTCGGTCATCCGCTTGGAACGCCGCTGCCGGTGGAAGGTGATGGCGAACCGGTGCGCCTCGTCCCGGACGCGTTGCAGCAGATAGAGCCCCTCGGAGGTGCGCGGCAGGATGACCGGGTAGTCGTCGTCGGGGAGCCAGACCTCCTCCAGCCGCTTGGCCAGCCCGCACAGTGCCACGTCGTCGATGCCTAGCTCGGCCAGCGCCTGGGCCGCCGCCGCCACCTGCGGGGCACCGCCGTCGACGACCACGAGCTGCGGCGGGTACGCGAACCTACGCGGTCGGCCGGTGTTCGGGTCGATGCCCGGGCGGTCGGGGTCGGACGCGGTCTCCTCGCCCAGTTCGCCGGTCTCGGCGCGGGCGTCGAGGTAGCGGGCGAAGCGGCGACGCAGCACCTCGGACATCGCCGACAGGTCGTCGGTGGCGCCCCGGACGATGAACCGGCGGTACTCGCTCTTGCGGGGCAGCCCGTCCTCGAAGACGACCATGCTGGCCACCACGTCGGTGCCCTGGATCTGGGAGACGTCGAAGCACTCGATGCGCAGCGGCGAGGTCCGCATGCCGAGCGCCTCGCTGATCTCGTCGAGCGCCTTGCCCCGGGTGGTCAGGTCGCCGGCCCGCTTGAGCTTGTGCCGGGCCAGCGCGTCCTTCGCGTTGCGGCCCACCGTTTCCAGCAGGGTCTTCTTGTCACCGCGCTGGGGCACCCGCAGCGACACCCGGCTGCCCCGCCGGGTGCTGAGCCAGTCGGCGAGCGCCTCGGCGTCGGCGGGCAGCTCGGGGACGAGCAGTTCCCGGGGGACGTCCGCCTCGCCCTGCTCGCCGCCGTAGACCTGGGTGCAGAAGTGGTGCACCAGGTCGCCTGTGGTCAGCTCCTCGGTCTTCTCCACCACCCAGCCGCGCTGGCCGCGTACCCGGCCGTCGCGGACGTGGAAGACCTGCACGGCGGCTTCGAGGGGGTCGTCGGCGAAGGCGACCACGTCGGCGTCGGTGCCGTCGCCGAGCACCACGGTCTGCTTCTCCATGGCCCGGCGCAGGGCGGCCACGTCGTCGCGCAGCCGGGCCGCCCGCTCGAACTCCAACTGCTCGCTGGCCTCGGCCATCTCGCGTTCGAGGCGACGCACCATGGTGTCGGTGCGGCCGGCCATGAACTCGCAGAAGTTGTCGACGATCCCCCGGTGCGCCTCGGCGGAGACGGTGCCGACGCAGGGCGCGGAGCACTTGCCGATGTAGCCGAGCAGGCAGGGGCGGCCGACCTGCCCGGCCCGCTTGAACACCCCGGCGGAGCAGGTGCGGGCGGGGAAGACCCGCAGCAGCAGGTCGAGCGTCTCGCGAATCGCCCAGGCGTGCGAGTACGGCCCGAAGTACCGCACGCCCTTACGCTTCGCGCCCCGCATGACCTGCAGCCGCGGGTATTCCTCGTCGAGGGTGACCGCCAGGTAGGGATACGACTTGTCGTCGCGGTACCTGACGTTGAACCGGGGGTCGTACTGCTTGATCCAGGTGTATTCGAGCTGGAGCGCCTCGACCTCGGTGCCGACGGTGACCCAGTCGACCGACTCGGCCGTGGTGACCATCTGCCGGGTGCGGTCGTGTAGCCCCCAGGGGTCGGCGAAGTAGGAGTTGAGCCTGCTGCGCAGGTTCTTGGCCTTGCCGACGTAGATCACCCGGCCGGTGCCGTCGCGGAACCGGTAGACCCCGGGGGACTCGGGGATCGTGCCGGTCGCGGGGCGGTAGGTCGAGGGATCAGCCACGGCACCGAGACTATCCGTTGCCCCCGACAGTCCAGATCACGCCGAGCTGGTCGACCTCGCTGCCGCTGCGGCCGAAGAATCCGGCCAGCCGACCGCCCTCCGGCGCGGTGAAGGTGACCGCCGCGGAGGTGGGCGTGCCGGCGGTGAGGGTGCGCCCCTGGTCGGTGTCGAGTCGGGCCGAGAAGATCCGGGTCCGGCCGTCCTTCTGCCCCTGGCTCAGGGTGACCCGGGTGATCCGCTCGCCGGGGGCCAGGGTGAGGCCGGTCTCGGTCCCGCCGGTGCCGCCGTGGCGCAGTTGGCTGCCGTCGGCGAGGTCGACGCCGACGGCGTCGAGCCGGGAGCCGCCGCGCAGGGTGACCCGGGTCACCGCCGGGCCGGCCCGGTCGGCGTCGGTGAACGGCGTGCCGTGCGGGCCGCCCCAGGTGTCGCTGGCCCGCAGGTCGGGGGCGAGGGTCCAGTCGAACCAGGCGGCGTGCGGGTAGTGGTCGGACAGCGGTCCGCCGGCCGGGGTGAGGAACCGGGCGTGCTCGTTGTGGTAGCGGTTCAGGGCGAGCCGGACCAGCCGGTTGCCCCGGTAGAGGATCTTGTCGACCACCTCGCAGGAGTCGGTCACGTTCGCCTCGTCGCAGACCAGGGCCGGGTCACCGGCGGCCGGCGGCTGGCCGGCCCGTTCCTGCTGCACCCAGACGTCGGTGAGCCCGTTGGCCGCCACCAGGTCGCGGATGTTGTCACCGGTACGGGTGTAGCGGACGTTCAGGTCGCCCATCAACACCACCGCGTTGCCGGCCGAGTTGGCGGCCACGTACGCGGAGAGCTGGTTGAGGTTGGACCGCCGGGCGGCCAGGTCGGCGTCGGTGGTGCCGGCGTTCGGGTGGGCGTTGTAGAAGTCGACGAAGACGCCCTCGGCGAGCCGGATGCGGCTGGCGGTGAAGCCCTTCGGGGTGAGGCAGTCGGTGCCGTTGCAGGAGTTCCACTTCACCCGGGCGAAGTCGCTGTACGGGTGGTTCGACAGCGTGTTGAGGCCGCTGCCGAACGGCACGCCCCCACTGGTCGGCGTCCGGTACGGGTGCCGGTCGGTGGCGTACAGGTCGGCGTGGTAGTTGAAGTCCTCCTGCACGTGCACGATGTCGTACCCGCCGAGCCGTTCGCCGATCGGCCGGGTGTTCGTCGCCGGGTCGCCGCTGGACAGGATGTCGGGCAGGCCGGCGACGTTGTAGGTGAGCACGGAGAACGCGCCCGAGGTGGGGGCGGCGGCGGTCCCGGCGGGGGCGGCCGAGGCGGCGGCCGGCCCGGACGGGGTGAGCGCGACCGCGAGCAGCGTCGCGGACGCGAGCAGACGGACGACCTTCATCGAGCGGTCCAATCTGGAGCGGCGGGACCGGCGGACGCGCCGGTCGATGGACGTCTTCCGATATCGACGAACGGAGATTACCATCCGGTAACCGAATGTTATTCACGTAAAAGACCCCCATCCTCATCGGAGGATCGCCATGCCCCGTCCCCCCACCGTCCGCCGCCTGCTCGCCGGTCTGACCGCCGGCATCAGCGTCGCCGCCCTGCTCACCGCGACACCCGCCGCACCCGCCGGAGCCGCCCCGCCGCGTGCCGCGTTCGCCCCCGATGACTACTGCCTCGGCGAGTGCGGCGACATCCTGCCGCCCGGCCAGAACGGCAACGCCACCCTCGTCGAGGTGCTGGGCAACCAGACCCTCGGCACCCTGCCCCGGCACTCCGCCGACCAGCTCGACCGGTACGCCGACCTGGTCTACGGCTACGCCGGGCTACGCGAGGAACAGATCGGCTCGTTCTTCGACGACGCCTCCTTCGGGGTGCCGCAGGGGCAGGTCGAACGCGACTACTCGCCCCGCTCCGACGTGCGCATCCTGCGGGACAAGGCCACCGGGGTGCCGCACGTCACCGGCACCACCCGGGGCGGCACCATGTACGGCGCGGGCTACGCCGGGGCCGAGGACCGACTGTTCACCATGGACCTGCTGCGGCACGTGGGCCGGGGCACCCTCACCTCGTTCGCCGGGGGCGCACCCGGCAACCGGGCGCTGGAGCAGAGCGTCTGGCGCAACTCGCCGTACACCGAGGCGGACCTCCAGGCGCAGGTCGAGGCGCTGCGCACGAAGGGGCCGCGCGGCCAGCAACTCTACGCCGACGTGCAGGAGTACATCGCCGGCATCAACGCCTACATCGGCGTCTGCATGGGTGCCCGCAACTGCCCCGGCGAGTACGTGCTCACCGGCCACCTGGACGCGGTCACCAACGCCGGCGGCCCGGAGCCGTTCCAGCTCACCGACCTGATCGCCATCGCCGGCGTGGTGGGCGGACTGTTCGGTGGCGGGGGCGGGACCGAGATGCAGTCCGCGCTGGTCCGCATCGCCGCCCGCGCCAAGTACGGCACCACCGAGGGCGACAGGGTGTGGACGGCGTTCCGCAACCAGAACGACCCGGAGACCGTGCTGACCCTGCACGACGGGCAGAGCTTCCCGTACGGCGACGCCTCCCCGGACGCGGCGAGCGTGGCGCTGCCCGACGCCGGCTCGGCCCGGGTCGAGCCGATCTTCACCGACCCGACCGGCTCCGCCGGCAGCACCGCCGCCCCGGCCCGTACCACAGGCGTCGGCGCGTCCGGTGAGCTGGCCGCCGCGCTGTCCGGGCTGACCATCAGCCCGGCGCACCGGGGCATGTCCAACGCGGCGGTGGTCTCGGCGGCGAACTCGGCCACCGGGCACCCGGTCGCGGTCTTCGGCCCGCAGACCGGCTACTTCTCCCCGCAACTGCTGATGGTGCAGGAGTTGCAGGGCCCGGGGATCAGCGCCCGGGGCGCGGCGTTCGCCGGTCTCAACCTCTACGTGCTGCTCGGGCGGGGCCAGGACTACGCGTGGAGCGCCACCTCGTCGATCCACGACATCACCGACACCTACGCGGTGCCGCTGTGCACCACCGACGGCAGCGCCCCCACCCTCGCCGCCGACCACTACCTCTACCGGGGGCAGTGCGTGGCGATGGAGCAACTTGCGCACGTCAACAAGTGGAGCCCGACCCTCGCCGACGGCACCGCCAAGGGCTCGTACAAGCTGGTGGCCTGGCGGACGAAGCTCGGCCTGGTCTCCTGGCGGGGCACCGTCGGCGGCAAACCGCACGCGTTCACCCAGCTGCGCTCCACCTACCGGCACGAGGCCGACTCGGCGATCGGCTTCCAGATGTTCAACGACCCGACCCAGATGGGTTCGGCGGACGCCTTCGTCGCCTCGGCCAACAACGTCGAGTACGCGTTCAACTGGTTCTACGTCAACTCCACCGAGTCGGCGTACTTCAACTCCGGGCTGAACCCGGTGCGAGCCGCCGGGTCCAACCCGAATCTGCCGATGAAGGCCGAGCCGGCCTACGAGTGGCAGGGCTTCGACCCGGCGACGAACACCGCAGGCTACGCCCCGCTGGCCGCCCATCCCCGGTCGGTCAACCAGGACTACTACGTCAGCTGGAACAACAAGCAGGCCAAGGACTTCGGCGGCGCGGACGGCAACTACAGCTTCGGCGCGGTGCACCGGGCCGACCTGCTGGACCGCCCGCTCAAGGCGGGCCTGGCCGCCGGCCGGAAGTTCGACCGGGGCTCGCTGACCGCGCTGGTGGAGCAGGCCGGCGTGACCGACCTGCGCGGGGCCGAGGTGCTCGACGAGCTGATCCGGGTGCTGGAGAGCCAGCCCGTCGCCGACGCCACGCTGGCCAGCGAGATCAGCCGGCTCAGGGCGTGGCGGCAGGACGGCGCGCTGCGGGTGGAGACGGCGAAGGGGTCGAAGGTCTACCGGCACGCCGACGCGATCCGCACCTTCGACGCCTGGTGGCCGCTGCTGGTCCGGGGGATGTTCCGCGACCAGCTCGGCCCGGACCTCTACCAGTCGCTGATCAACGCGATCCAGATCAACGAGTCCCCGTCCGGGCACCAGCAGGGCGACAGGTCCAACCTGCCGACCTCGGCCAACGAGGCCCAGGCGCACAAGGGCTCGTCCTTCCAGTACGGCTGGTGGGGCTACGTCGACAAGGACCTGCGCGCGGTGCTCGGCGACCCGGTGCGCGGCGGGCTGGGCCGGGGCTTCTGCGGCGCGGGGAACCTGGCCGGCTGCCGGCAGGTGCTGCTGGACACGTTGCGGACGGCGGCGGCCACCCCGGCGGCCCAGGTGTACCCCGGCGACGCGAGCTGCGCCGCCGGTGACCAGTGGTGCGCGGACGCGATCGTCCAGTCGCCGCTGGGCGGGATCAAGCACGCCACCATCGCCTGGCAGAACCGGCCCACCTTCCAGCAGGTGGTGTCGTTCCCGTCGCGGCGGGGTGACGACCTGACCAACCTGGCCGCCGGGCGGACGGCGACCGCGTCCGGCAGCGAGCTGTTCTTCGGGGCGGCCAAGGCCGTCGACTCCGACCTCGGCACCCGCTGGGCGAGCAGTTGGGCCGACGACCAGTGGCTGAGCGTCGACCTCGGGTCGGCCCGCCAGGTGGGCCGGGTGACGCTGGCCTGGGAGTCGGCGTACGCCCGGTCGTACCGGATCGAGGTGTCGACCGACGGGTCGACGTGGCGGACGGTCTGGTCGACCACGGCCGGCGACGGCGGCACCGACGTGGCCGCCTTCCCCACCACGACCGCCCGGTACGTCCGGATGCACGGGGTGACCCGAGCCACCACGTACGGCTACTCGATCTGGGAGCTGGCGGTCTACGCGCAGTGAACCCGCCCGGCCGGCCCGGAGGGTGACCTCCGGGCCGGCCGGCAGCGGTCAGGCCAGCGAAATCTGGTCGCCGTCGACCTTGAGTTCCTTGGCGGCGAGCGGCTGGGTCGCCGGACCCTGCTTGACCGCGCCGTCGGTGATGGCGAACTTGCTGTTGTGGCAGGTGCAGTTGATCGTCCCGCCGTCGACGTTCGACACCGGGCAGCCCTGGTGGGTGCAGATCGGGTCGAACCCCTTGAACTGCCCCGCCGTCGGCTGGGTGATCACCACGCCCTGCGCGGCGTAGACCTGCCCGCCGCCGACCGGGATGTCGCCGGTCCTGGCGATCGCGGCGGCACCGGACCCGCCGGTGGTCGCGGCCGGTCCGCCGGTGGCCGGGCTGGCCGGTTCGTCACCGGAGTCGTCGCCGCAGGCGGTCAGGAGGACCGCCGCCCCCACCGCGCCGGCCCCGGCCAGCAGGGCACGTCGGGTCTGCGTACCGGGCCCGGTCGGCACCTGGTCGTCTGTCATCTCCGGCCTTTCTCTCGACTGCTGCCGCCGGTCGTCGACCCGCGCGGCTCACTGGAGCACACGCACCACTGTGCCCGACGGTTCACCCCGGCCACCCGGTGACGCCCCTGCGGAGCGGCCCACCCGCCACCGACCGGGCCCACCACACGTCGCCGGCACCCGGGCGGGCCCGGCGACGCCCGGCGTGGGCCGGCCCCGCCGGGTCAGCGGGCCCCGGCCGGCACCTTGCGGGTACGCGCCTTCGGCGTCGAGCCGTTGGCCCGGGCCGCCCGGGTCACCGCCGCCTTCGCGCCCCGGGCCTGCCCGTCGAGCTTGAGCACCGAACGCAGGAACTGGCCGGTGTGGCTCTCGGCGACCTCGGCGACCTCTTCCGGGGTGCCGGTGGCGAGCACGGTGCCGCCCCGGTGCCCGCCCTCGGGGCCCATGTCGATCAGCCAGTCGGCCGTCTTGATCACGTCGAGGTTGTGCTCGATGGTGATCACCGTGTTGCCCTTGTCGACCAACCCCTCCAGCACCATCAGCAGCTTGCGGATGTCCTCGAAGTGCAGGCCGGTGGTGGGCTCGTCGAGCACGTAGACCGTGCGGCCGGTGGAGCGCTTCTGCAACTCGGAGGCCAGCTTGACCCGCTGCGCCTCACCGCCGGACAGCGTCGGCGCGGGCTGGCCCAGCCGGACGTAGCCCAGGCCCACGTCGTTCAGCGTACGCAGGTGCCGGTGGATGGCCGGGATGGCGGAGAAGAACTCGGCCGCCTCCTCGATCGGCATCTCCAGCACGTCGGAGACGGTCTTGCCCTTGTAGTGCACCTCCAGGGTCTCCCGGTTGTACCGGGCGCCCTTGCACACCTCGCACGGGACGTAGACGTCCGGCAGGAAGTTCATCTCGATCTTGATGGTGCCGTCGCCGGAGCACGCCTCGCAGCGGCCGCCCTTGACGTTGAACGAGAACCGGCCCGGGCCGTACCCCCGGACCTTGGCCTCGGTGGTCTCGGCGAACAGCTTGCGGACGTGGTCCCAGACCCCGGTGTAGGTGGCCGGGTTGGAGCGCGGGGTACGGCCGATCGGCGACTGGTCGACGCCGACCACCTTGTCGACGTGCTCCAGCCCGGAGACCCGGGTGTGCCGACCGGGCACCAGCCGCGCGCCGTTGATCTGGTTGGCCAGCACCGCGTACAGGATGTCGTTGACAAGCGTCGACTTGCCCGAGCCGGAGACCCCGGTGACCGCGATGAGCTGGCCCAGCGGGAACGGCACGGTGAGGTTGCGCAGGTTGTGCTCGCGCGCCCCGTGCACCACCAGTTCCCGCCCCGGCGTCTGCGGCCGACGCTGCTGCGGCGTCGGGATCTCCCGCCGGCCCGACAGGTACGCCCCGGTCACCGACTCGGGATTGTCCAGCAGCGCCGGCACCGAACCGCTGTGCACGATCCGGCCGCCGTGCTCGCCCGCGCCGGGGCCGATGTCGACGATCCAGTCGGCCACCCGGATGGTGTCCTCGTCGTGCTCGACGACGATCAGTGTGTTGCCCAGGCCGCGCAGCCGCAACAGGGTCTCGATCAGCCGGTGGTTGTCCCGCTGGTGCAGGCCGATCGACGGCTCGTCGAGCACGTAGAGCACGCCGACCAGGCCGGAGCCGATCTGGGTGGCCAGCCGGATGCGCTGCGCCTCGCCACCGGACAGGGTGCCTGCCGGCCGGTCCAGGGAGAGGTAGTCCAGGCCGACGTCGAGCAGGAACCGCAGCCGGGCGTTGATCTCCTTGAGCACCCGCTCGGCGATCATCTTCTGCCTGTCGGTCAGCGCGATGCCGGCCAGCAGCTCGGCCGCCTCGCCCACCGACAGGTTGCACACCTCGGCGATGCTCTTGCCGGCGATGGTGACCGCCAGCACCTCGGGCTTGAGCCGGGTGCCGCCGCAGGCCGCGCAGGGCACGTCGCGCATGTAGCCCTCGTACTTGTCGCGCGACCACTCGCTCTCGGTGTCGGTGTGCCGGCGCTCGATCCACTGCACCACGCCCTCGAAGCCGGTGTAGTAGGAACGCTCACGGCCGTACTTGTTGCGGTAGCGCACGTGCACCTGGTCGTCGGAGCCGTGCAGAATGATCTTCTGGGCCCGGGCCGGCAGCGCCCGCCACGGGGTGTCGACGTCGAAGTGCTGGCTCTCGCCCAGCGCCTCCAGCAGGCGCAGGAAGTATTCCAGGTTGTGCCCGGTGGCCCAGGGTTGCAGCGCGCCCTCACGCAGGGTGCGCTCCGGGTCGGGGACGACCAACTCCGGGTCGACCTCCTTCTTGGTGCCCAGGCCGGTGCACTCCGGGCAGGCTCCGTAGGGCGCGTTGAACGAGAACACCCGGGGTTCCAGGTCCTCGATCGCCAACGGGTGGTCGTTGGGGCAGGCCAGGTGCTCGGAGTAGCGGCGCTCCCGGGCCGGGTCGTTCTCCGGCAGGTCGACGAAGTCGAGCAGCACCAGGCCGTCGGAGAGGCCGAGCGCGGCCTCGACCGAGTCGGTCAGCCGCTGCTTGGCGGTGGGCTTGACGCTGAGCCGGTCGATCACCACCTCGATGGTGTGCTTCTCCTGCTTCTTGAGCTTCGGCGGCTCGGTCAGCGGGTGCACCACCCCGTCGACCCGGGCGCGGGCGTAGCCCTTGGCCTGGAGTTCGGCGAAGAGGTCGACGTACTCGCCCTTGCGGCCCCGGACCACCGGGGCGAGCACCATGAACCGGGTGCCCTCGGCCATCGCGAGGACCCGGTCGACGATCTGCTGCGGGCTCTGCCGGGAGATCCGCTCGCCACAGACCGGGCAGTGCGGCTCGCCGATGCGGGCGAAGAGCAGCCGCAGGTAGTCGTAGACCTCGGTGATGGTGCCGACGGTGGAACGCGGGTTGCGCGAGGTGGACTTCTGGTCGATGGAGACGGCGGGGCTCAGGCCCTCGATGAAGTCGACGTCGGGTTTGTCCATCTGGCCGAGGAACTGCCGCGCGTACGACGACAGTGACTCGACGTAGCGGCGCTGCCCCTCGGCGAAGATGGTGTCGAAGGCCAGGCTCGACTTGCCGGAGCCGGACAGCCCGGTGAAGACGATGAGGGCGTCCCGGGGCAGGTCGAGACTGACGTCACGCAGGTTGTGCTCGCGCGCGCCACGGATGATCAGACGGTCGGCCACGGTGCGGGTGCTCCCGGAAGAAGAATATGAGGCGGATCTGTCCGCTCCGAGTGGGATCTGAGCGGTTTTACGGGCGCAGAAGGAACGCCTGCGCAACTCTAGCCCCGGGGTACGACAACTTCCCGCACGCCAACATTCCCCCAGCTCACACCGGTCGGCCGACCCGCCGTACGCGCCCCGCGTCCCGGTCCGACCGGCCGTGGCCGGCCGGACCGGGACGGTCAGAACCCGCCGGGCAGGGGCGGCGTCGTCGGCCGGGCCGGCCGCCGGCGGCCACCCCGCCAGCCGCCCCGCCGCTCGGCCGCCAGCCGGCTCTGCCGGCGACCGCTCTCGTACGCCAGCTCCCGCTGGAGCCGACGCCAGCTCTCGAAGCGCCGGCCCGGCAGTTCCCCGGTCTCCACCGCCTCGCGCACCGCACACGCCGGCTCGGCAGTGTGCCCGCAGTCGGCGTACCGGCAGCCGGTGGCCAGCTCGGCGATGTCGGTGAACGCCCGGTCCAGCCCGGCGTGCCCGTCGAGCAGGCCGACCGCCCGGACCCCGGGGGTGTCCAGCACCGCACCGCCGCCGGGCACCGGGACCAGCGCCCGCCAGGTGGTGGTGTGCCGGCCCTTGCCGTCGACCCGCCGGATCGCCTGGGTCGGCATGACCTCCGCCCCGACCAGGGCGTTGACCAGGCTCGACTTGCCCGCCCCGGACGGGCCGAGCAGGGCCAGCGTGCGCCCCGCCGCGACCAGCGGACGCAACGGTGCCAGGCCGGTGCCCCGCTCGGCGCTGACCGGCAGCACCGGCACCCCGGGGGCGACCGCGGCGAGCTGCCGGGCCACCGCCTGCGGGTCGGCGGCCAGGTCGGCCTTGGTGAGCACCACCAGCGGGGTGGCCCCCGACTCGTGGGCCAGGGCGAGCAGCCGTTCGATCCGGGCCGCGTCCGGTTCCGGGTGCACCGGCTCGATCACCGCGGCGGTGTCGAGGTTGGCGGCGAGCACCTGGCCGCTGGCGTCCTTGCCTACGGTACGGCGGACCAGCGCGGTCCGCCGGGGCAGCACCGCGTCGACTGTCACCGGGCCGTCCGGCCAGCGGGCCAGCAGCACCCAGTCGCCGGCGCACGGCAGAGCGGTCAGGTCACGGGCGGCAGCGGCCAGCACCGCCGGGCCCAGGCTGGCCCGGACCGGTCCGTCCGCGCCGAGCACGGTGCACACCCCCCGGTCGACCCGGGCCACCCGCCCGGGCCGACGGTCCGGACGCCGCCGCGCGTACGCCGCCCGTTCGGCGTCGAGACCGAGGGCGGTCAGATCGATGGTCATGTCATCCTCACCGGGGTCGGAACTGGTCGTGGCGCAACACGCGTACTGCGACCGGCATGATCACCACCCCCGTCCGTCGTCCCGGTACCGTGTCAGGCCGACGGTAGGCCGCCGACCGACGCGCCGAAAGCGAATTCCCCGGCGGCGCAACGCCCCCCGGACCGTTAGGGTCGTGGCGTGACGACGGATCCACTGCTGTTGACAGGCGAGGTGGCCGATTCGGCCGCCCGCCTACTGGACACCGCGGCCGGGCTCGACGCGGCGGCCGTCGCCGCCCCCAGCCTGCTGCCCGGCTGGTCCCGGGGCCACGTGCTGACCCACCTGGCCCGCAACGCCGACGGGCTCGTCAACCTGCTCACCTCCGCCCGCACCGGCGAGGACATCCCGATGTACGCCAGCGCCGCCGCCCGCGACGCCGACATCGCCGCCGGCGCCGGCCGCCCGCCCGCCGAGCTGCTGGCCGACCTGCGCCGCGGCACCGACCGGTTCGCCGAGGCGGTGGCCGCGATGCCGGCGTCGGCGTGGAGCGCCACCGTGCAGACCCGACGCGGCCCGTGGCAGGCCGCCCTGGTCGTCTGGGCCCGGTGGCGCGAGGTGGAGGTGCACCACGTCGACCTGGCCACCGGCTATCGGCCGGCCGACTGGCCGACGGCGTTCGCCCCGCACCTGCTGCACGAGGTGGCCGGTGGGCTCACCGGACGGCCCGACGCGCCCGCGCTGGTGCTGCGGCCCACCGACGGCAACCGGCCGGAGCTGGTGCTGGGTGACGCGCAGGACGCCCCGCAGGTCACCGGCACCTCCGCCGCGCTGGCCGCCTGGTTGATCGGCCGCAGCAGCGGCGACGGGCTGACCGTCACCCCGGACGGTGCCCTGCCGACCCCACCGGAATGGATATAGACCACGCATGAGCTACACCGGAGACGTCACCCCCGGCGGCCCACCCGCCGTGCGGGAACTGGACCGGCTCACCGTCACCAAGGTGTCGGTCGGCCCGATGGACAACAACGCCTACCTGCTGCGCTGCCGCGACACCGGCGCGCAGGTGCTCCTCGACGCCGCGAACGAGGCGCCCCGGCTGCTCGACCTGATCGGCGACGCCGGGCTGACCTCGGTGGTCACCACCCACCGGCACATGGACCACTGGGTCGCCCTGGAGGAGGTCGTGGCCACGACCGGCGCGTCCGCCCTGGTGCACGCCGACGACGCCGAGGGGCTGCCGATCGCGGCACAGACCCTGACCGACGGCGACACCGTCGCGGTCGGCGACCAGACGCTGGAGGTGATCCACGTCAAGGGGCACACCCCGGGGTCGATCGCGCTGCTCTACCGCGACCCGGCCGGCACCCCGCACCTGTTCACAGGCGATTCGCTGTTCCCCGGCGGGGTGGGCAACACCGACCGGGACCCGGAGCGGTTCGGCCAGCTCATCGACGACGTCGAGCACAAGCTGTTCGACCGGCTGCCCGACGAGACCTGGTTCTACCCGGGGCACGGCGCCGACAGCACCCTCGGCGCGGAACGGGCGTCGCTGCCCCAGTGGCGGGCGCGCGGCTGGTGAGCCGGTGACGCGCCGTCGGTGACCGTCAGGCGTCGGTCAGCCCGGCTGGCCGACGCCTGTCACCGCGCGCAGCCGACGCCGGGTGCCGAGCAGCACCAGGCCGGCCAGCACCAGCCCGACGGCCATGGTGACCAGCAGCGGATTGCCGGGCAGCAGCCCGGCCAGGGCCCGCGACGCCGTGCCCAGGGCCAGGTAGAGGCCGGCCCACGCCGCCGCGCCGAGCGCGGCGCAGACGACGAACCGGCGGTACGACATCCGCAGGCTGCCGGCCGCCAGCGGCAGCAGCGTGTTGAACACCGGCAGGAAGGGCGCGACGAGCACCATCCGCCCACCGCCGGAGCGCAGCAGTTGCTCGGCGGCCGACCAGCGGCCCTCGCCGATCCAGTCGCCGACCCGGCTGTGCCGCAGCCGCTCGCCGAAGATCCGCCCGGCGAGGAAGCTCAGGGACCAGCCGGTGAGGCAGCCGGCGACCACGGCGACGACGGTGGCCACGCCGGCGACCGGCCGACCCACCCCCACCGCCGCGAGGATCGCCACGTCGCCGGGGACGAGCACCCCGAGCAGGGGTACGGCGTCGGCGAGCATCACCAGCCCGAGCGCCGCCATCAACAGTGCGGTCGGCAGGTCTGCGAGCTGGGCCAGTTCGTCGGGCACGGGATGACGCTACGACCCTCGGGCGTCCCGGCGCATCGGGTCGCGACCCTGATCACTCCCCGAGTTTTCCGGTGGGCCCCCCGGGAGTGGCGCGCCGGCGCGGCCCGGGGCTTTCCGGCGGAGTGGTTCACCGGGGTCGGAGCACCTGGACCCGGCGGACCGGGGAGTCGACGGAGGGCTCGGTGGTCGGCACCGGATAGCTGGCCACCACCTCCAGCACGTCCGGCGGCAGGTGTCCCCGGTCCGGATCGCCGACCAGCACCTGCGCCCCGCCGTCGGCGGCCCGCCGCAGGTACGGCAGCACCCGTACGGCCAGGTCCCGGTCGTAGAGGACGTCCCCGGCGAGCAGCAGGTCGGCCTGGGTGCCGTCGTCGTCGAGCAGGTCCTGGTGGCTGGCCTGCACGTGGACCCGGTTGGCCCGCGCGTTGACGGTCACCGCCGCCACCGCGTAGGGATCGACGTCGTTGGCGACGACCTGGCTGGCACCGGCCAGGGCGGCGGCGATGGCGACGAGTCCGGAGCCGGCGGCCAGGTCGAGCACCCGGCGGCCGGCGGCGAGGTCGGGATGGTCGAGCAGGTGGCGGGCGAGGGCCTGCCCACCGGCCCAGGCCGACGCCCAGAACGGCGGGGGCAGGGTGTGCCCGGCGCTGGCCTCCATCCGGGCCCACCAGACGATCGCGTCCTCGGCGAGGTGCAGCCGCACCTCGGGCACGAAGGGGGTGGGTACCAGCCGCAGCCGGTCCAGCCCGCCGCCCGGCGCGTCGATCTCGCGTTCCAGCTCGGTCAACGCGTCGACGCACGGTCGGTTCACCGGTCGAGTGTGCCGCAGCGGGCCTCCCGCCGGGGCGGCATTCCGGCGACCTGCGAGTTTCCGTCCGCATCCTGCGGCTTTTCAGCCGGCAAAAACCGCCTCGGCCGGCTACTGTCGGGGCAGTACAGGGCGATCGTCCGCCGAAGCGGCGGGATCACCCGTTGTAAACAGGGAGAGATGCATGGCAACCGGCACGGTCAAGTGGTTCAACTCGGAAAAGGGCTTCGGCTTCATCGAGCAGGACGGCGGGGGCCCCGACGTCTTCGTTCACTACTCGGCGATCGCCACCAGCGGCTACCGGGAACTGCAGGAGGCCCAGAAGGTCGAGTTCGATGTGACCCAGGGGCAGAAGGGTCCGCAGGCGGAGAACGTCCGCCCGCTGTAAGTCTCCGTGCCGGTGGCGGCGGCCCGGGGCCGCCGCCACCGAGCGCTTCCGGCAGCCGTCGACTCCGCTGCCGGATCCACTGAAACCCGGCCGGGTGTTCCCGGACCGGGTTACCTCCCGTCGGCCGACCGTGCTGCGGTTGGTGCCGCGTCGCCGGTGGGCGCGTGGCCCCCGGTCAGGGCCGCTTGGCGTAGCGCAGGAACGACCGCCAGGCGGTCGGCGCGAAGGTGAGCACCGGGCCGGACCGGTCCTTGCTGTCGCGGACGCCGACGACGCCTGGCAGGTTGGCGGCCACCTCCACGCAGTCACCGGAGTTGCCGCTGCTGCGGGTGCTCTTGTGCCAGATCGCGCCGGTCAGGTCCATGAGTCTGCCGCCTCCGAGATCAGCTTGACGGTGGCCCCGTGGGACAGCGCCTCCGCGCGCACCGACTCCCAGCATCGTCGCAGCGATTGTACGTCCGCCGTCCGTTCGACGAGTGTTCCCTGTAGCTGGTTGTCGAGGTAGGCGACGTCCTCGCCCTCCGGCGGCGTGGCGATCACGAAGGCGCCGTTGAGCCCGGGGTAGGCGCCGGTGTCCCTCGGCACCAGGTGCAGGTGCACCCGCGGCCGGCCGCCGATCTCCCGCAGGTGCAGCAACTGCTCCCGCATCACCTTCGGCCCGCCGACCGGGCGTTCCAGCACGGTGTGGTCGAGCACCGCCACGAACAGCGGCGGGGACGCCCGGTGCAGGATCTCCTGCCGGGCCAGTCGCGCCGCGACCTGCTGCTCCATCTCGTCACCGATGAGTTGGCTCGCCCCCTCGTGCAGCGCGCGGGCGTAGTCCTCGGTCTGGAACAGGCCGGGCACCACCAACGGCTGGAACGAGCACAGCGCGGTCGCCTGCTGCTCGATGGTGACCCACTCACGGAACCAGGGCATCAGGCTCTCGCGCACCTGGGCGTCCCTGATCCGGGCCAACAGGCCGTCGCTTGCCAGCACGGTGTCGCAGCGCTCGGCGAACTCCTTGCGCGGCGGCCGACGGCACTGTTCGACGGCGGCGACCAGCGAGGCCGAGTAGTTGACCAACTCGCCCAGCCCCTCCTGGGACAACCCCGCGCGCGTCCGCAGTCGACGCAACTCCCCGGCGAACAGCTCCAGCATGGGCAGCGGCTCCATCTGCACAACTCCTGTACGTGAAGGACGACGGTGCTGCACGCCCGCTGCGGTGCAGCGTGAATGCCTTCCGACGGTAACGGCACCCTCACCAGACTGTCACCTGTGGCGGACCTGCCCGACGCCGGAGGGGCTCGGGCCGACTCCGCCGGGCCGCCCCCTCTCCCTGGGGGCGGCCCCTCCAGTCCCGAGGAGGTAGCCCGTGCCCGCCAGGACCAGGTGGTACCGAACCCGCCGGCCGAGCGGGGGTCACCGGTGACCGGTGTGGACGACGACACCCCACGGCGTCGCGCGATCCCGATGACGGCCCGTCGGGTGGTCCCGCACGTCGCCATGCGTCCCCTCTGGCGCTGCCGCAACTGCGGCGCGGAGTGGCCCTGCCAGCCGGCCCGGCTGGGGCTGCTGGTCGAGTACCGGGACGACCGGACCGCCCTGCTCGTCTATCTCGCCGCCCTGATGACCGAGGCCGATCACCAGCTCGGCCAGCTCCACCCCGGGCGACGCCCGGAGCTGACCGACCGCTTCCTCACCTGGGCCAGGGCCCGGGGCTGACCGACCCGGGCTGACCGCCGGCAGCCGTGGGCGCCCCTTCCGCAGGAGGCGGAGCGGAAGGGGCGCCCACGGGGTCCACCGTCAGGCCACCAGGCGCTTGGCCAACTCGTCGGCGACCTGCTTGGCGATGGTGGGTGGGATGGCGGCGGCGATCTTCTCCGGGGTGAGCCCGGCCAGGACCCCGGCGACGATCGCCTGCTCGTCGGTGAAGTCCTTGTTGGCCAGGGCGGTCAGCGCGGTCTGCAACGAGGTCAGTTGCGCGCCGAGCGACTTAAGGGTCGGGTGCGTGACAACGAAGTCGGGGTTGGTGTGGTCCTCCCCCATCGCCAGCCGGGTGTAGATCTGACCTACCGGGTTGCGGCCGTCGAGGACTGTCAGGTTCTTGTGGACGGTTTCCAGCCAGGCGTGCTCTTCGGGTGTCATGTCCGTGTCCTTCAGTAGTCCGATGCCTGTCAGGTAGCGCCGGAACAGCGGGGTCTGGTCCCGTCCGGCCTTGGTCGAGTCGCGGAAGAAACTGAGGTGGGTGTGCCACAGGTGCGAATCGTCGCCGGAAGTGCGCCGGCCGAGTCGGTCCCAGCGCCGGACGACCTTGCCGTCGGGCGAGTAGATGATCTCCCGTAGGTCGCGGCTGTCCGGCGTGTTCGCCCGGCACTGGGCGACGCACCAGGTGGAGAACGTCTGGAGGTTGTGGGTGGTACCCCCGACGCGGACGCTGAACGTGCCCACGTCCAGCCCGGAGGCGTAGAGGGTGAGGCCGCCTGAGTCCCGGGGCGACTCCACGACGGAGTAGTCGTTGGTGACCACCCGGTCGGAGCCGCAGTGGTAGCCGCCCCGGTGGGCCGGATCACCGACGATCCCGACCGCAGCGGGATCGAGCCCCTTGATGGTGTCGAGTAGGAGCCGGCGGACCGCCAGCAGATTGGCCGGAGCCGTCGTCATGACGCCCCCTCTCCGCGGCCGGCCCAACGGGTGCCGGCTGCTTCGGCATCAACCCAGGGTCGGGAACCGCCGTGACTCCACGTAGGCGACGTCGGTGGGGAGGACGGGGCCCGGCCACTGGTGCACGTCATCGAGCGTTGCGGACGACGATAGTCCCAACTGCCGGGAAAACCCCAGATGAAATGGGTTGTCTTCAGATAGGTAGAAGCTGGGAGCCAGCTGGGACCACCGGCAGCACGAGCCGCGACGGATGCGATGGATCATGCAGGATCTCCCGCACCCCAGCGCGGAGCGTGATCGCCGCGCCGAGCGGTTCCCCGGTGCCGGGATTGCGCGCGTAGCGGGGATGGGCACCTCCGGACACCTGCACCCGTAGCCGGTGCCCGGCGGCGAAGCGGTGCGCCACCGGCCACAGCGGCACCGGCACCCGGGTCACCCCGCCCGGGTCGACCGGGAACCGGCCGGGGGCGACCCGGACCAGGCCGTCGCAGACGTTCCAGGACCGGCCGCGCCGGTCCACGTCACACAACCGCACGAAGACGTCCAGGTACGACAGTTCGCTGCGGACGTGGATCTCGGCGTGCACCGGGCCGACCACCTCGACCGGCTCGGTCAGCACCGCGCCGGTGTAGACCAGCACGTCGGGCCGGGCCTCGACGGGACGGTTGTCGACCGGGCCGGCCCGCTGCGCCACCAGCAGCGGGCCGCCCAGCGACGGGGTGGGGTCGGCCGGGTCGTACCGGATGGTGTCCGGGGCCGACGCGGCCGGCGGCTGCGGGTCGAGCCGGCCCCCGGCGTGCAGGTGCCAGGGGACGCCGGTGGCCGACGGCGGCCACTCGGGCAGGTCCCGCCAGCCACCGCCGTCCCCGCCGACGTGCACCCGCACCGGGGCGCGCGGCGACGGCGACCGGCCGTGCAGGTGGGCGTCGAGCCAGCCCAACCCCTCCCGCAACGCCTCGGCCAGCTGGCCGGGGCTGCCGTGCGTCCACGGGCCGACGGTGAGCCGGGTGGGCACGCCCGCCGCCCGCAGCGCGGCGTGGTCGGCCAGCTGGGCGGGGAGGAAGATGTCCTGCCAGCCGCTGACCATCGTCACCGGGGCGCGCACCTCGGCGATCCGCGCGCCGAAGACCCGGGTCCGCCAGTAGTCGGCGTCCGGGGTGTGGTGGCGCAGCCACTCCTGGAAGAACGGCACGGTCACCCCGGTCGCCACCCGGTCGGCCTCGGCCAGCGGCAGGTGGGCCAGGGCGGCGGCCAGCCGGGGCTGCCCGCGCTTGAGTTCCCACTGCCGGGCCAGCCACGGCACGGTCTGCGCCTGGAGCAGCTCGGCCCAGGTGAGCACCGTGTCCAGGGCGAAGGACTCCCCCGCGTACGTCGAGTCGCGGGTGGCCGAGGCGGTGACCACGGCGACCATCGCGGCCAGTTCCTCCCCCGCGTCGGCGGCCAGTGCCCACTGGACGAAACCCTGGTAGCTGGCCCCGAACATGCCGAACCGGCCGGTGTACCAGGGTTGCCGGCGCAGCCAGTCGACGGTGTCCAGGCCGTCGTCGCGCTCGTGCACCAGCGGTTCGAACAGCCCGTCGGAGCCGTCGGTGCCCCGGCAGGACTGGATCACCAGGTGGAAGCCGCGACCGGCGACGAGCCGGCCGAGCAGCCGCATCGGCCCGCCCCGCCCGTACGGCGTACGGATCAGCACGGTCGGCGCGCCGGGCAGCCGGGGGGCGTAGTGGTCGGTACGCAGCCGTGCCCCGTCGCGGGCCCGGACCACGATGCCCCGGGTGACGTCGACCCGGTGGGTGGCGACGGCCGGCAGGCGCAGCACGGCGGCGGCGAGGCGGGCGAGCGACAGGTCCGGCACGGCGCTCAGTCCACCGGCCGGCGGGACGGTTCGGCGCGGGCGGCCCGCATCGCGTCGCGGTGCTCCCGCATCGAGGCGACCATGGTGGCCAGGAACCGGTGCACGACCGCCAGTTCGTCGTCGGTGAACCGGGCCATCACCTCGTCGGTACGCCGGCCGAGCGGGCCGAAGAAGCTCATCGCCAGGGCGGCCCCCTGGTCGGCGTAGTGCAGGAACACCTTGCGCCGGTCGGCGGTGTCGCGGTCACGGCGGATGTGCCCGGCGCGTTCCAGCCGGTCGACCAGCGCGGTCACCGACCCGGAGGAGAGGTTGAGCTGCTCGCCGAGCCGGCCGGGGGTGATCGGGTCGCCGAGCAGTTCGGCGTCCATGACCGCGATCAGGGCGTGCAGGTCGGTCGGGTTGAGCCCGTGCAGGTTGGCGAACGCGTGCCCGATGTGCTGCGCGTCGACCGAGTAGCGCCGCAGGTCGTTGGTGATGTCGGCCACCATCCGCCCACGCGGGTCGTCCCGCCGCCGATACATCCCGTGCGTTGCCACGCCCGCCGCTGCCCCCTGTCGCTGTGTCCGGTTGCAGCATAGAACAACGGCCGATAATCTCGTCCATCAAGATACTCGAAGGACGGGCTATCTTGCCGTCCGCGTTCCCGCCGACAGACCACGAGGGCCTCCGATGTCTCTGTTCACCCGCGTCGCCCGCAGCCGGCTCGCCGCCTGGCTCACCGTGGCCGCCGCGATCGTCGTCGGCGCGGTCGTCTTCGGGCTCCCCAAGCCCGACAACCCCGCCCCCGTCTCGGCCACCGGCCTGTCCGTGCAGTGGCAGTCGACCCAGGTGGAACGCCTCCAGGACCAGCTGCCCGACAACGACGTCCAACCGGCGATCGTCGTGGTCAGCAGGGACGACGGCAGCCCGCTGACCGACGCCGACCGGGCCGCCGTCACCGACCGCTCCGGCGCGCTGGGCCGGCTCGCCGTCGGCGGCCGGGTCAGCCCTCCCCAGGTCTCCCCCGACGGCACCGTCGCGCTGCTCGCCGTCCCGCTGGACACCGCCGGCGGCCAGCAGGCCGTCGCCGACGAGGTGGCGCAGGTCCGCGACGCCCTCGGCGGCCTGCCCGACGGGCTCACCGTCGCGGTCACCGGCGCACCCGCGTTCACCGCCGACCTGACCAAGGTCTTCGAGGGCGCCGACCTCACCCTGCTCGCCGTCACCGCCGGCGTGGTCGCCCTGCTGCTGCTGGTCACCTACCGCAGCCCGTTCCTGTGGATCGTGCCGCTGATCGTCGTCGCCGCCACCGAACAGCTCACCCTGCGGGCCGTCGACACCATCGTCCCGGCCGTCGGCATCAACCTCCAGGAGGGCGCGGTCACCGGCATCGCCAGCGTGCTGGTCTTCGGCGCCGCCACCGACTACGCCCTGCTGCTCATCGCCCGCTACCGGGAGGAGTTGCGCCGCACCGAGGACCGGTTCGCCGCCATGCGCGCCGCCGTACGCCGGACCGCCGAACCGATCCTCGCCAGCGGCGGCACCGTCGTGCTCGGCGTGCTCACCCTGCTGCTGTCCGAACAGGAGACCAACCGGGCGCTCGCCGTGGCCTGCGCCACCGGCGTCGTGTTCGCCATGCTCTCCGCGCTGTTCGTGCTGCCCGCCGTGCTGGTCATCTTCGGCCGGGGACTGTTCTGGCCGTTCGTGCCGACGGTCGGCGGCCCGGCCCGGGAGGGCCGGCTGTGGGGCCGGCTCGGTGCCGCCGTGGTCCGCCGGCCGCTGCCGGTCGCCGTGCTGTCCACCCTGCTGCTCGCCGGCCTCGCCCTCGGCGGGCTCACCCTGCGCACCGGGCTGTCCGAAACCCACCAGTTCCGGGTGGAGCCCGAGGCGGTCGCCGGAGCCGAGACGCTGGCCCGCGCCTTCCCCGCCGGCACCACCCAGCCGGTGGCGGTGCTCACCAACCCGGCCGCCGCCGCCGAGGTCACCCGGACCGCCGCCGCCGTGCCCGGGGTCGCCTCCGCCCGGCCCGGCGTGGCCGGCGCCGCCGTCGCCCAGGTCGACGTGGTGCTCACCGACGAACCGGGCAGCCCGGCCGCCGACCGCGCCGTCGAGGCGCTGCGCGACGCGGTGGCCGCCGTGCCCGGCTCCGCGCCGCCGACCGTCGCCGGTGCCGAACCGGCCGAGGGGGCGCTCGTCGGCGGCACCGTCGCGGCCACCTACGACTCCGACGAGGCCAACACCCGGGACCTGCGGCTGATCCTGCCGATCATCCTGGTGCTCGTCTTCGCCGTGCTGGCGCTGCTGCTGCGCGGCCTGCTCGCCCCGCTGCTGCTGGTGCTCACCGTGATCGCGTCCTTCTTCGCCAGCCTCGGCGCGGCGTGGCTGCTCTTCGACCACGTGCTGGGCTTCCCCGCGCTCGACAGCGGGGTGCTCCTGCTGGCCTTCGTGTTCCTCGTGGCGCTCGGCGTGGACTACAACATCTTCCTGGTCACCCGGGCCCGCGAGGACGCCCGCCGGGCCGGCACCCGCGACGGCATGCTCTCCGCCCTGCGGGTCACCGGCGGGGTGATCACCAGCGCCGGCATCCTGCTCGCCGCGGTCTTCGCCGTCCTCGGCGTACTGCCGCTGGTCCTGCTCACCCAGATCGGCATCATCGTGTGCATCGGCGTGCTGCTCGACACGCTGCTGGTACGCACCGTGCTGGTGCCGGCGCTGGCGTTCCTGCTCGGCGACCGGTTCTGGTGGCCGGGGCGGATCGACCGGGAGGCCGACGACGAGGTGCCGACCGCGCCCGCTGCGGCCGTCGCCGCCCGGGACTGACCCGCCCACCCGCTTCACTCCCGGGCCGGGGGTCCCCACCTGCACCGATGGTGGTCCCCGGCCGGCGGCGCACCCGGATGGGTGTGTCGCCCGTCACGGCCCGTCCGGTCACCGGGAGCAGTGCCCGGACGGGCCGGCACGGGCCCGCGTACGCTAGGAGACCGACCAGCAGGGTCGACTCCCCCGGCACCGACAGACCGAAGATCACTGCGGCCTCGTCCGCGGTGACCGTCGCGACGACCAGGTGCCCGGCCGGCCGGTGGGCCGGTCGGCCCGCCGGTGGGCTCGGCAGACCCGCCGCTGGCACGGCCGGAACAGCAGTTCCGGCACAGATCCGGGCGGTGAAGGGACGACCCCGACACCTGCCCCGGCAACCGCAGACAGGAGTATGGAGGGTATGCAGCTTCGCACCGACCTCCGCAATGTCGCCATCATCGCCCACGTCGACCACGGCAAGACGACCCTGGTCGACGCCATGTTGCGGCAGGCCGGCGCCTACGGGGCCCGTGGTGAGAACACCGAGCGCGTCATGGACTCGATGGATCTCGAACGGGAAAAGGGCATCACCATCCTGGCCAAGAACACCGGCGTGCGCTACCTCCCGGCGGACGGCTCCGACCCGGTCACCATCAACATCATCGACACCCCCGGCCACGCCGACTTCGGCGGCGAGGTCGAGCGGGGCCTGACCATGGTCGACGGGGTGGTGCTGCTGGTCGACGCCAGCGAGGGCCCGCTGCCGCAGACCCGGTTCGTGCTCCGCAAGGCGCTGCGGGCCCGGATGCCGATCATCCTGGTGATCAACAAGGTGGACCGGCCCGACGCCCGGATCAAGGAGGTCGTGGACGACACCTACGAACTCTTCCTCGACCTGGACGCCGACGAGGAGCAGATCGACTTCCCGATCGTCTACGCCTGCGCCCGCGACGGCATCGCCTCGCTGACCCAGCCCGCCGACGGCGCGGTGCCTGCCGACAGCACCAGCCTGGAGCCGCTGTTCCGGACCCTGCTCGACACCATCCCGCCGCCCGCCTACGACGAGGACGCCCCGCTCCAGGCGCACGTCACCAACCTGGACGCCTCGCCGTTCCTCGGCCGGCTGGCGCTGTGCCGGGTGCGCCAGGGCACCATCGCCAAGGGCCAGACCGTGGCCTGGTGCCGCACCGACGGCAGCACCCAGCGGGTCCGCATCTCCGAGCTGCTGATGACCGAGGGCCTGGAGCGCAAGCCGGCCGATTCGGCCGGGCCCGGCGACATCATCGCCGTCGCCGGCATCCCCGAGATCATGATCGGGGAGACCCTGGCCGACGCCGAGAACCCGATCCCGCTGCCGCTGATCACCGTGGACGAGCCGGCCATCTCGATGACCATCGGCACCAACACCTCGCCGCTGGTCGGCCGGGTCAAGGGCGCCAAGGTCACCGCCCGGATGGTCAAGGACCGGCTCGACAAGGAGCTGATCGGCAACGTGTCGCTGCGGGTCCTGCCCACCGAGCGGCCGGACGCCTGGGAGGTGCAGGGCCGTGGCGAGCTGGCCCTGGCCATCCTGGTCGAGCAGATGCGCCGCGAGTCCTACGAGCTGACCGTCGGCAAGCCGCAGGTGGTCACCAAGGAGATCGACGGCAAGACCTGCGAGCCCGTCGAGCGGCTGACCATCGACGCGCCGGAGGAGTACCTCGGCGCGATCACCCAGCTCCTGGCCACCCGCAAGGGCCGGATGGAGCAGCTGGTCAACCACGGCACCGGCTGGATCCGGATGGAGTGGCTGGTGCCGGCGCGGGGCCTGATCGGCTTCCGTACCGAGTTCCTCACCGACACCCGGGGCACCGGCATCCTGCACCACGTGTTCGAGTCCTACGAGCCGTGGTTCGGTGAGCTGCGTACCCGCAACAACGGGTCGCTGGTGGCCGACCGCTCAGGCGTGGTCACCCCGTTCGCGATGATCAACCTCCAGGAGCGCGGCCAGCTCTTCGTCGAGCCCACCACCGAGGTGTACGAGGGCATGATCGTCGGGGAGAACTCCCGCTCCGACGACATGGACGTCAACATCACCAAGGAGAAGAAGCTCACCAACATGCGGGCCTCGACCTCCGACGAGACCGAGAAGCTGATCCCCCCGCGCAAGCTCTCCCTTGAGCAGGCGCTGGAGTTCTGCCGCGAGGACGAGTGCGTCGAGGTGACCCCGGTCGCCGTACGCATCCGCAAGGTGGTGCTGGACCAGACCCAGCGCGGCCGGATGGCCGCCCGCCGCAAGCACGCCGGCTGACCCACCCGCAGCCACACCCCGCCTCACCCGGAGCCCCGGTCCGCCTCACCCGGACCGGGGCTCCGCCCGTCCCCCACCGCCGAGGCGCAACCGGCCCCGCCCCGGGGGCCGCCGGCCCGCCCGGCACCCTCCCCCGAGTGCCACCGGGCCGTCCCGGCGCTCTCTGCGGCGGGAAGCCGCCGGGCCCTCCCGGCGGGCCGGATTCGGCTAGCGTCACGGGCATGACCTGGGATGACCTCGATGCCCGGCTGGACCGGGTGCCCGGCACCGTCTCGGCGTACCTGGGCCGACTCGACGCCCCACCCACCTGGACCCGCACCCCCGAGGCCACCCACTACGCGGCCAGCACCATGAAGGTGGCGGTGCTGCTGGCCCTGCACCGGGCCGCCGAAGCCGGCACCCTCGGCCTGGACACCCCGGTGCCGGTGGTCAACGACTTCACCTCGGCCCGGCCCGACGCACCCCGGTTCACCTGCGCCCGGCCCTACGACAACGACGACGCCGTCTGGCAGCGGCTCGGCGGCCAGGCCACCCCGCGCTGGCTGGCCGACCGGATGATCACCCGGTCCGGCAACCTCGCCACCAACCTGATCATCGAACTCCTCGGCCTGCCCGCCGTCGCCGAGGCGTGGCGGCTCGCCGGGGCCCGGCACAGCGTCACCGGCCGGGGCATCGAGGACGCCGCCGCCCGGGAGGCCGGCATCACCAACCTGGTCACCGCCGCCGACCTGGCGGCTCTGCTCGGCGGGCTGGCCGTCGGCGCGCACCGGCCCGGCCCGCTGGCCTCCCCGGCGGCCTGCGCCGCCATGGTCGACGTGCTGCTGGACCAGCGGCACCGCGACGATCTCGCCGCCGGGTTGCCCGACGGCACCCGGATCGCCCACAAGAACGGCTGGGTACGCGGCATACGGCACAGCGCCGGCGTGGTCCTGCCCGGCGACGCCCCCGCCTACGTGATCGCCGTCTGCACCACCACCGACCCCGCCACCGCACCCGACGACCTCGACGCCTGCCGGCTGCTGGCGGAGGTCTCGGCGACGGCCTGGGCCGCCCGGCACGACCTCACCTGCTGACCGGCACAGTCAGTCCAGCAGATGGGTGCGCAGGGCGGCCCGGATCTGCGGGGTCACCCCCAACCCGTCGGCCAGGTAGGCGTCGAACGACCCGTGCCGCCGGCGCACCTCGTCGAAGCCGGCGTCCAGGTACTCGGGGCGCACCTCAAGCACCGCCCGGGCCGTCTCCGGGTCCAGTTCCGGCCGCCGCCGCAGCATCGCCGCCGACGCCTCCCCGCGCAGCTCCACCGTCAACGCGTTGTGCCGCAGGTAGTCGGCCCGGACCGTCTCCTCGTCGACGCCGAGCGCGGTGAGCAGCACCACCGCCAGCCACCCGGTGCGGTCCTTGCCCGCCGAACAGTGGAACAGCAGCGGCAGGTTGACCGGGTCGGCCGCCAGCCGCACCGCACGGGCGAACCCCTCCCGGGCCGCCGCACCGCTGACGAACCACCGGTAGAGCTCCGCCATCGCCGCCGCCGCACCCCGCCGGGCCGCCTCGTCGTGGCCGGTGAGGTCGTGACCGAGCAGCACCGCCGACAGGTAGCCGAACCCGGAGTGCGCCGGGTCGAGCACCGGCAGCCGCACCAGGTACGGGTCACCCACCAGCCGGTTCGGCGGGGCGAGCGCCGTCTCGGTGGCGTCCCGCAGGTCCACCACGCAGGCCGGGGCGAGCCGGCCCAGCACCGTCAGGTCGGCCTCGGTCAACCGGCCCAGCGCCGGGGTGCGGATCAACCGGCCGGGGCGTACCCGCCGGCCGTCACGGGTGGGCAGTCCACCCAGGTCACGGGCGTTCGGCGCACCCGCCAGCGTCCAGCTTCCCACGGTCATCGGCGCGCTCCTTCGGTGACGACGTGCGTATAGGGTGCCGCACATGACGATCGCCGTGGTACGCACCCACCGGCTGTCCGCGCCGCTGCACACCCCGTTCGTCACCGCGCTGCGGCGCACCACCACGGTGGAGACCCTGGTGGTGGAGGTGACCGACACCGACGGGCGGTCCGGCTACGGCGAGGCCCCGCAGGTGTGGCAGGTCACCGGGGCGTCGGTGGCCGGCGCGGAGTCCTGCGTCCGCGACGTGCTCGCCCCGGCGGTCGTCGGGAGGGACGCCGACGACGTGCTGGCCCGCTGCGCCGAGATCGCGGCGGCGGTGGCCGGCAACGAGGCGGCCCGGGCCGCGCTGGACGTGGCGCTGCACGACCTGGCGGCACGGCGGCTCGGCGTACCCCTGGTGCGGTTGCTCGGTGGGACGGCGCTGCGGGTGCCGACGGACGTCACGCTGGCCGCCGGGGCCGGCGCGGACCTGGCGGCGGCCGCCCGGCAGCGGCGCGACGAGGGCTTCGACGTGCTGAAGCTGAAGGTCGGCACCGACCCGGCGGGCGACCTGGAACGGGTCCGCGCCGTCCGGGCGGCCGTCGGCCCGCAGGTGCGCCTGCGGTTGGACGCCAACCAGGGGTGGACGCCCCGGGAGGCGGTCCGGGTGATCCGGGGCGTCGAGGACGCCGGGCTCGACGTGGAGTTGGTCGAACAGCCGGTGGCCCGGTGGGACCTCGACGGCATGGCCTGGGTCGCCGACCGGGTGGACGTGCCGGTCCTCGCCGACGAGGCGGTGTTCGGGGTACGGGACCTGATCGCGGTGATCAGGCGACGGGCGGCCGACCTGGTCAACGTCAAGCTCGCCAAGTGCGGTGGTCTGCGCCCGGCGCGGACCCTGCTGGAGTTGGCCCGGGAGCACGGCATGGGCACCCTCGTCGGGTCCATGATGGAGACTCAGGTCGGGGTCGGCGCGGCGGCCAGCCTGGCCGCCGCCTACCGGACCAGCGCCGTGTCCGACCTGGACGCCGCCTGGTGGCTGGCCTGGTCCCCGGTGCGCGGAGGGCTGCGCTACGAGGGCGCCACGGTGGTGCTGCCCGACGCGCCGGGACTCGGCATCACCGCGGTGACCGAAACAAAGATTCAGCACCAAGGTTGATGATCGCAGCTTTTCTTCCTATGGTCCGGGTGGGGCACCGAACGTGAGCCGGAGGTCGACGTGGAGTTGGAGCCGGGCCGGGAGGCCCTCGTCCGGGTGGCCGTGGCCACCCTCTGGACCGACCCCGACGCGACCCGCCCGGTCGACCGGCCCGCCCTGGCGGTGCCCTCGGACACCGACGGCTGGATCACCGGGATGGACGCCAGCCAGCGGGTCGGTGACTGTGTGCTCAGTCAACTGCTACTCGGCGAACGGGTGCTGGTGACCGCGCTGCACCCCGACGGCTGGGCCCGGGTGGTCGCGGTGCAGCAGGCCGCACCCCGACGCGACCCGCGCGGCTACCCCGGCTGGCTGCCCGCCGCCCAACTCACCCCGGCCACCCCCGACGGCGGCCCGGCCGGCCCACTCGTCGTCGACGCCGTCAGCACCGGCCTGCGGGCCGCCCCCGCCGGCCCGGTGGCGCTGCCCGGGGTCGTGCTCGGCACCCGGCTGCACCCGGCCGGTCCCGCCGTCGACGGGTGGCTACCGGTCCGGGTACCCGGGCGGCCCGATCCACTGTGGGTCCCCGAGGCGGACGTCACCGGCCTGCCGGCCACCCCGCCGACGGCCGACGACGTGCTCACCGTCGCCACCCGGCTGCGCGACGTCGCGTACGTCTGGGGTGGCCTCTCCGGACACGGGATCGACTGTTCCGGCCTGGTCCACCTGGTGTGGCGACGGCTCGGCGTGACGCTGCCCCGCGACGCCGACGACCAGGCGGCGGCCACCACGCCCGTGCCGGCCGGCGAGGAACGCCCCGGCGACCTGTACTTCTTCGCCCGACCCGGCCGGGGCATCCACCACGTCGGCCTGGTGACCGCCGGCCGGGGGCCACGGATGCTGCACGCCTGCTACCGGCAGCGGCGGGTGCTGACCGAGCCGCTGCCGCCCGACCGGGTCGCCACCCTCGTCGGCGCACACCGGGTATGACCGGCAATGGGCGTCACCGGCAGTGCGGTGACGCCCATCGGTGGCGCTACGGTCAGCGACGTGCCTCGACCAGTTCGCGCCGCCGGTCCCGGGACGACTTGACCAGGCTGGCCACCGTCGCCACGGCGAGACAGCCGAGGATGACCGACAACGACAGCCAGATCGGGATGTGCGGGGCCCAGCCGATCGGCTCGCCGTCGTTGAGGAACGGCAGGTTGTTGTCGGCCAACGCCTCCAGCACCAGCTTGACGCCGATGAAGCCGAGCACCACCGCCAGGCCGTAGCTGAGGTAGACCAGCCGGTCGAGCAGCCCGCCGACCAGGAAGTAGAGCTGCCGCAGGCCCATCAGCGCGAAGACGTTCGCGGTGAAGACCAGGTACGGCTCCTTGGTGATCCCGAAGATCGCCGGGATCGAGTCCAGCGCGAAGATCAGGTCGGTGGTGCCGATCGCGATCATCACCACCAGCATCGGGGTGAACAGCCGCCGGCCGGCCTCGTGGGTGGTGAGCTTCGCGCCGTCGTAGTCCCGCGACAGCGGCAGCGCCTTGCGGCTCCACCGGATCAGGATGTTCTCCTTGAACTCGTCCTCCTCCGGCTCGCCCTGCCGGGCCAGGTTGACGGCCGTGTAGATCAGGAACGCGCCGAAGATGTAGAACACCCAGGAGAACTGGGAGATCAGCGCCGCACCGGCGGCGATGAAACCACCCCGCATGACCAGGGCCAGCACGATGCCGATGAGCAGCACCTTCTGCTGGTACTTCCGGGGCACCCGGAACCGGGCCATGATGATCACGAAGACGAAGAGGTTGTCCACCGAGAGGCTGTACTCGGTGAGCCAACCGGTGTAGAACTGGCCGGCCACGTCGCCGCCGGCGGTGACCCACAGCCCCACGCCGAACAGCAGCGCCAGGCCGACGTAGAAGCTGACCCAGAGGCTCGACTCGCGGACGCTGGGCTCGTGCGGCCGACGGCCGATGATGAAGAGATCGGCGAGGAGCACCGCCGTCAGTGCGACGAGGGTTCCCGCCCACACCATTCCGGACACGTTCAATCCATTCCTCCGGCAGACACGCGGCGTCGGGCACACCGTACGCCGCGTGACGGCGAGGTGGGCGACGACGCACACACTGGTGACTGTCGGAGGTCTCTTCCGCCAGCGACCCGCGGGCGGGGCGCTGACCGGCGGAGCCGGGTCGAGTTGTCGGGGGACGCTCGACCGTGCTGACGACTCCGTCGCGGGGGAATACTCCCCTCCTCGGCCGCCATTGTTCACCATCGAGGGCTACGGGCGCATCTCCTGCGGCGCGCATTGCCGGCAGCATCACGTTCCGACGCCCGCGTGTCGGGCCGCCCGGCACGTCGTCTCCCTGCCGCACGGTTCCGTGCCGCGCCACACCGCCCAGGGCATCCTAGGAGGCTAGGTGTAGCGGGGCGCGGCGGATCGACGGCGGTGGCCGTGGTCGGTGTCCCGCCGCATCACGCCGCTGACCTGCGGAGCGGGTCGCGGCAGGAGGAGCGGAGGTGACGGGGGTCGCCCCGGCCCGCCACGGGCACGCCGCCGCGTGGCAGGCTGTCGGCATGGTGCTTGAGGTCGCGCTCATCGACGTACTGCCCGGACACGAGGACGATTTCGCCGCCGCCTACGCGCAGGCGCACGCCATCATCGTCGCCGCCGAGGGATGCCGCTCGGTCCGGATGACCCGGGGCATCGAGTCCCCCTCCCGGTTCGTGCTGCTGGTCGAGTGGGACTCGGTGCAGGCCCACGAGGACAACTTCCGGGCCACCGAGGCGTTCGGCAGGTGGCGGGCGCTGATCGGCCCGCACTTCGCCGGCCCGCCCCGGGTCGAACACTTCGTCGACGTACCGGCCTGAGCCGGGCCGGGACCGCGACCCGGCGGCGTCCCGAAAAAAACCACCCCGGTCGATCCGATTCTGTCGTACCCCCGGACTACCGTGCGGCGCACGCGCGGCGACCGGTCCCGGCACGTTCGGGGGTGCCGGGGCCGGTGGTCGCGCGGCGAACCACCGTGGCCGCCGGCCGCCGGGCCCGCACCCGGTGGCCGACCGGCCCGGTCCCGCCACCGGCCCCCTCCGTGCGCGCCGGTGGCGCGCCGACGGGGGCCGTCGGGCGGGGTAAATCCGTGGCGTGCGCAATGGCGGTCCGGTTGACTGCCCGGATGACCGCACGGGTGTTCCTGGTGACCGGGGTGAGCCGACGGACCGGCATCGGCGCGGCGGTCGCCCGTACCCTCGCCGCCGACGGGCACCGGCTGCTGCTGACCGGGCTGCCCGGCTACGACGAGGCGCAGCCCCACGGCGGCGATCCGCAGGGCGTACCGACGCTGCTGGCCGAGCTGGGCGGGGCCGCCGCCCACACCGCCGCCGACCTGCTCGACCCGGCCACCCCGGCCGCGCTGGTCGCCGAGGCGGTACGCCGGCACGGCCGGCTCGACGGTGTGGTGGCGACGCACGCCTACTCCACCCCCACCAGCCTGGGCGGACTGGACGCCACCGAGATCGACCGGCACCTGCTGGTGAACGTCCGGGCCACTCTGCTCCTGGCCGACGCGTTCGCCACCGCCTTCACCGCCGGGTCGGGCGGCCGGTTGGTGCTCTTCTCCAGCGGCCAGCGACTCGGCCCGATGCCCTACGAGTTGGCCTACGCGGCCAGCAAGGCCGGGGTGGAGAACCTCGCCGCCCAGCTCGCCCCGGTGCTGATGCCCCGGGGGATCACCGTCAACTGTCTCAACCCGGGGCCGACCGACACCGGCTACGCCCCACCCGAGGCGCACGCCGCAGTGGCGGCACTCTTCCCGTCCGGCCGCTGGGGCACCCCGCAGGAGGCCGCCCGGCTGGTGCGGTTCCTCTGCTCACGGGAGGCGGACTGGATCAGCGGCCAGGTCATCGACTCCGAGGGGGGCTTCAACCGCTACCGGTGAGCCCGGACCGGCCACCCGGCCGACGCCCTCAGGGGTCCGGGACGCCGTCCCGGCGGTCTCCCGACCGTCCCATCCCGCCGCGTCGTCCGCCGCCGGATCGGCCGTGCCGGCGGCGAGTGCGGTGACCCGGCGGCGGAGCAGCTCCGCCGTCTCCGCCGCGCCGAGCGCGGCGGCGGACAGCCAGCCGGTCATCCGGTCGTAGCGCCCGACGTCGGCGTCGGAGGCCAGCCGCACGTCGGTGGTCAACGCCTCCAGCATCACGGTGCGCGGGTCGGCCGGGTCGGGAAAGGAGTAACACGAGAAGGCGGTCAACGGGTACGCCCCACCGCGCGGGGCCGCCGTCCCCGGCACCACCCGGATCGTGACGTGCGGCAACTCGGCCAGGGCCAGCAGGTGCTCCAACTGCTCGTGCCAGACGTCGGCGGGCAGGCCGGCGGGATCGCAGACCCGCTCGTCGAGCAAAGCCGTGTAGCGCGGCGGGTCGGGACGACGCAACACCCCCTGCCGGGTGAGCCGGGCCCGCAGGTCGGCCTCGACGTCGACGTCCGGGTGCAGCAGCCGGCCGGCCGTGATCCGCAGCCTGGCGTAGCCGGGCGCCTGGAGCAGGCCGGGCAGCACCGTCGGCTGGTACTCGACGATGGTCGCCGCCCCCGCCTCCAGTTCGGCGTAGGTGCGCTGCCGCTCGCTCATCTCGCCGAGCGCCTTCCACCAGCCACGACCGGTCGCCGCGTCGCGGGCGATGACGATCAGCGCCTCGCGCTGCGGCGACGGAACCTCGTAGATGTCGAGCAGGTCGAGCACGTCGGCCAGGTCGGGCCGGCTCTGCCCCAGCTCGATGCGGGACAGCTTGGAGGTGGAGGCCCAGCCCAGCCGGGCGCAGACCTGTTCCAGCGTCAGCGCCTCCCGCCTGCGCAACTGGCGCAGCTCGGCGCCGAGCCTCGCACGTCGAATGACAGGACTCGATGACAATGGCATCCCGGCCTCCCCACGAGGGAGGGTACGCAGGATCATCACCCAGGGCAACAGTTTGCTTGCACACCGCAACGCCTATCTGAGTCGCCCTCGGATCACGCCGTCGTCGGAGGGCCCCCGAACGGCAGCCCCCGTCCCTGCGGCTGCCGTTCGGGACACCCCGGTCAGGGCCGGTAGGTGCCGAACGACCAGACGTTGCCGGGGAGGTCCCGGGCCGCGTGGTCCCGGGAACCGTAGTCGGTGTCGAACGGACCCTGGTGATCTCCACCCCGGCGGCAGCGCCGGGGTGGAGACCCGGTAGCCCAGGTACCGGCCCACGACGGGACGCAGCCGTGCCGCCGGTACGCCGACACGGACCTCGTCCAGCACCGGCCCGCCCGTCACTTCACCCCGGCGGCGTCCATCCCCCGCAGCTCCTTCTTGAGGTCGGCGACCTCGTCGCGGATCCGCGCGGCCAACTCGAACTGCAACTCCCGGGCGGCGGCGAGCATCTGGTCGTTGAGCTCCTGGATGAGCTGTGCCAGGTCGGCGCGGGCCATCCCCTCCCGGGAGGGCGCGCCGGCGGCGGCCCGACCGCGACTGCGGGTCTCCTTGACCGGGGCCTTGCCCCGGGACAGCTGCCGGGCGGCCCCGCCGACCCGGGCGCTCTCGGTGTCCTCCGCCTCCCGGTAGATGTCGTCGAGGATGTCGTGGATCTTCTTGCGCAGCGGCTCGGGGCTGATCCCGTGCGCCTCGTTGTGCGCGATCTGCTTGGCCCGGCGACGGTTGGTCTCGTCGATCGCCGACGCCATCGAGGGCGTGATCTTGTCGGCGTACATGTGGACCTGGCCCGAGACGTTACGGGCGGCCCGGCCGATGGTCTGGATCAGCGACCGGCCGCTGCGCAGGAAGCCCTCCTTGTCGGCGTCGAGGATCGCCACCAGGGAGACCTCGGGCAGGTCGAGACCCTCCCGGAGCAGGTTGATGCCGACCAGCACGTCGTAGTCGCCCTTGCGCAGCTCGCGCAGCAGCTCCACCCGGCGCAGGGTGTCGACCTCGGAGTGCAGGTAACGCACCCGGATGCCGTTCTCCAGCAGGTAGTCGGACAGGTCCTCGGCCATCTTCTTGGTCAGCGTGGTGACCAGCACCCGTTCGTCGCGCTCGGTGCGCAGCTTGATCTCGTGCATCAGGTCGTCGATCTGCCCCCTGGTCGGTTTGATCACGACCTCCGGGTCGATCAGACCGGTGGGGCGGATCACCTGCTCGACGAACTCGCCCTGGGCCTGCTCCAGCTCCCAGGGGCCGGGGGTGGCGGAGAGGAAGACCATCTGGCCGACCCGCTCCAGGAACTCGTCGAAGCGCAGCGGCCGGTTGTCGGCGGCGCTGGGCAGCCGGAACCCGTGGTCGATGAGCATCCGCTTGCGCGAGGCGTCGCCCTCGAACATGCCGCCGATCTGCGGGATGGTGACGTGCGACTCGTCGACCACGGTGAGGAAGTCGTCGGGGAAGTAGTCGAGCAGGCAGTGCGGCGGGCTGCCGGGCAACCGGCCGTCGATGTGCATCGAGTAGTTCTCGATGCCGGAGCAGAAGCCGACCTGACGCATCATCTCCAGGTCGTAGGTGGTGCGCATCCGCAGCCGCTGCGCCTCCAGCAGCTTGCCCTGCCGTTCCAGCTCGGCCAGCCGCTCCGCCAGCTCGGCCTCGATGTCCCGGGTGGCCCGCTCCATCCGCTGCGGGCCGGCCGCGTAGTGGGTGGCCGGGAAGATCAACAGATTGTCGACCTCCTTGACCACGTCACCGGTGAGCGGGTTGAGGTAGTAGAGCTTCTCCACCTCGTCGCCGAACAGCTCGATCCGGACGGCCAGCTCCTCGTACGCCGGAATGATCTCCAGGGTGTCACCCCGGACCCGGAACGTGCCCCGCTGGAAGGCCATGTCGTTGCGGGTGTACTGGATGTCGACCAGACGGCGCAGCAACTGGTCGCGGTCGAGTTCCTGCCCGACGACGACCCGGACGGCGCGGTCGAGGTACTCCTCCGGGGTGCCCAGGCCGTAGATGGCCGAGACGGTCGCCACCACGATCGTGTCCCGCCTGGTGAGCAGCGACATGGTCGCCTTGTGCCGCAGCCGCTCGACCTCCTCGTTGATCGAGGAGTCCTTCTCGATGTAGGTGTCGGTCTGCGGGATGTACGCCTCGGGCTGGTAGTAGTCGTAGTAGGAGACGAAGTACTCGACCGAGTTGTGCGGGAGCAGCTCGCTGAACTCCTTGGCGAGCTGGGCGGCGAGGGTCTTGTTGGGGGCGAGCACCAGGGTCGGCCGTTGCAGCCGCTCGACCAGCCACGCCGTGGTGGCGCTCTTGCCGGTGCCGGTGGCGCCGAGCAGCACGGTGTTACGATCACCGCGCCGGATCCGACGCTCAAGATCATCGATGGCGGCCGGTTGGTCGCCGGCCGGCTGGAACTCGCTGACGACCTGGAAGCGACCGTCGAGCCGGGGAATGTCGAGCGCCATGGTCTCCACGGTACGCCGGGGGTCCGACACCGCGCCGCGATCGCCGGACAGCCCGGTGATCAGCTTCGATATTGCCATTGTGGCCCACATCGCAGGGGGCTAGCCTGGACACCGTAGGCCGCTCGCGGCGGCCGACCGCGGCGGTGGCCGGGCCCTCGACAGGCTCCCACCGCCCGGCACCTGGGGTCGCAGCACCCGGACATCACCGGCGTGCGCATCCCGCGTGGTCGCGCCCCTGGCGCAGACCGGCCGCCGCGAGCGCCCCTGCACGTGTCTCCCACCACGGTCAGCGCCCCTGCCGCCCCACCCGGCACCCGGGCCACCCCACCTGCCCCCGACGGCGTCACTCCGCCCCGGCCGGCCCGTTCAACCACACGTGGACACCTCGCCCGACCAGCCACCACGCCCACCGGGAGCCGGTCCGGGCCGTCGCCGCGCCGGCCGCCACCACCGTGACGTCGCAGAGGAGAGCACCCCGGGCCGGCGGCGGACCACCCTGGTCGCCCTGGTCGTGGTCGCCGTCACGGCCGCAGCCGCCCTCGTGGCCGGCCTGCTCGGCGGCACACCCGCCCCGACCCCGGCGGCGCGGGCGCTCACCGACGACGAGGCCGAGCGGCTCGCCGCCGTCCGGGTCGGCACCTACCGGGACGTCCGGGCCGGGGTACGGGTGGCCGTCGGCACCGGGGCCGGCCGCACCGACCTGGTCGGCTGGGTCGACTGGTCCCGCCCGCTGGCCTACCTCGACGTCGGCGGCCCCGGGGCCGGGCAGGACCGGGGGCTGGTGCAGGCCACCCCGTCGGCGGTGGTGCAGCGCCCCGACCCCGCCGCGATCGTGACCCCGGCCCGGCCACCGCTGGTGCCGCCCGGTGACCGCTGGCGGCTGCGGAACCCGCCACCCGGGCGGGGCGTGGCCGGGGCGCTCACGGTGCTCTTCGCGCTCGCCGCCGACCGGGCCGCGCCCGCCGCACCGCTGCGCGCCGGTGCCGGCCGGTGGCTCGGCCGGGAAACCCTCGGCGGCGACCCGGTCGACGTCCTCCAGGCGGCGCTGTGGCCGGCCACCGCACTTCCCACCACCACACTTCCCAGCGCCGCACCCGTTACTACCGCACCCGTTACCACCGCACCGGCCGCCACCGCACCGGGTGGTCGTCGGGCCGACGACGCCGACCCCCGCTGGTGGGTCGACCGGGACGCGCGGCTGCGCCGCTGGGCGGGTCGGCTCCCCGACGGCACCCCGATCACGGTGGACCTGGACCGGGTCGACCGGCCGACGCCGTGGCCCGTCGACGCGCTCGGCGGCCGGCCCGGACTGCCCCGCGCCGCCACCGACGAGGAGACGGCTCGGCTCGGCCGGCTCGCCACCCGGTTGCGTGCCGGCGCCGGGAGCGCCACGGTCACCGTGACCGCGCCCCTCGGCAGCGCCGCCAACCTGCGGGGCGGCGGCTGGCTGAGCTGGACGGCCGGCGTCGCCTACCTGTCCGTCGCCGAACTGGACACCCTCGGCCGCCGGACGCTGCGGCGTCGGGACCGGGCCGGCTTCGCCCGGGCGGACGTCCCGGTCGGGCCGGACACCGCCGCCTCCGGCCCGTCGGCGGTGCCGCCGCTGCCGCTGCCGACGGGGGCCGGCTGGCGGCTCGCGGGCCAGCCGGCCGACGAGTTGGACGCGCTGGTCGACGCGGCGGTGCGGGCCGTAGCGCCGACCGGGGGTGCGACCACGACGGTCCACGTCCGCAGCGACCGACGGGCCGACCGCCCGGTGGACGTGTTCGAGGTACGCCGCCAGGGCCAGCGGCTGCGGTACTGGCTGGACCGTTCCGGCTTCCTGTGCCGGTTGGAGCTGCGCACCACCGGTGGACTGTGGGCGCAACTGGAGCTGACCCCCGGCCCGCTGCCGGCGGGGATCGTCCCCGCCCACCGGAAACCACCCCCGCCCACCCGGCCCCGTTGACCCGGCAGGACGGTCAGAGCCGGCAGCACGGTCAGAGCCGGCAGCACGGTCAGGGTCGCCAGCCGGTCTGCGCCGCCCACTCCTGCGCCCGCAGGTACTCCTCGGCGAACCACGGGTCGTCGGCGGTGCCGGACCCGGCGTCGTCAGGTGCCGCGGCGGCCAACTCCCGCTTCACCAGCAGGTACGCCGCCCGCCGATCGGGGTCGGCGCGCAGGTGGTCACGCATCAGCAGGGCGTGCCGCCAGCCGGCCGAGCCCGCCACCCGCAGGTGGACGGCGGCCGGCCGGCCCGGGTCGGCGCTGCCGTGCAGCCGCTGCTCCCAGCCCTCGTCACCGTCCCCGCCCGCCCCGGCGTCGCGGCCCACCCAGCGGGGACGGTCGCCCCGCACGCCGGGCACCCTCGGAAAGCCGGCGTCGGCGAGCCGGTGGGCCAACGGACCGTCCGCCTCGGCCAACGACGGCACTGTCACCTGCACGTCGATGACGTCCCGCCCGGCCAGCCCGGGGACGGCGGTCGAGCCGACATGGTCGATCCGCAGATCGTCGGGGGCCAGCGCGTGCCGGATCCGGGCGGCGATCCGGGCGTACTGCTGCGGCCAGGTCGGGTCCGGCGCGGTCGGCACCGCCGACCCCGGGACCACCCGCTGTTCCCGCACGTTGCGCTCGTAGGTGACCAGGCGCGCCGACCAGAGGGCGTCCACTGCGGCGTGCAGCTCGTCGAGGTCGCCGTCGTTGTCGAGCACCACGTCGGCCACCGCGCGGCGACGGGCGTCGTCTGCCTGCGCGGCGATCCGCCGCTCGGCCTCCGCGCGGCTCATCCCCCGGGTCCGCGTCAACCGCTCCAGCCGGGTGGCCAGGGCCGTCCGCACCACCACCACCAGGTGGTACGTCGGCGCGAGCCCCACCTCCACCAGCAGCGGTACGTCGTTGACCACCACCGCGTCGGCGGGTGCGGTGGCGAACAGCTCGGCGGACCGGGCGCGCACCCGGGGGTGGGTGATCTCCTCAAGCCGGCGACGGGCGGTCGCGTCGGCGAAGACCAGCGCACCCAGCGCCGCCCGGTCCAGTGCCCCGTCGGCGGTCAGCACCCGGTCGGAGAAGGCGGCGACGATCGCAGCCAGCCCCTCGGTGCCCGGTGCCACCACCTCCCGGGCGATCCGGTCGGAGTCGACGATCACCGCACCCCGCTCGGCCAGCCGGGCCGCCACGGCGCTCTTTCCGGACCCGATGCCACCGGTCAACCCCACCCTCAGCACCGACCCAGTCAACCGGATCGGCCCCCACCCCACCACACCGCCCCCACCCCACCCACCCCCCACCCCACCGACTCGACCCCGCACCCGCGTCGCCCCACCCGCGTCGCTGGCGCAATGTCGCCGGTATGGCGGCATCCCAGGCCGGCAAGCCCGCAATATCGGCGATGTAGCGGTATCCGCGCTGCGCGAGACCGCAATGTCGCGGCAGTTGAGTCGATCTCCGTCGCGGGGTGGGCCGACTCGGACGGCGGCGGCGACAGGGCAGGCCGGACGACCGGGCCAGGCCGAAACGAGCCTGGGCCAGGCCAACCGAGCGAGATCAAGGCGGAACGGTGCGGGGCAGGAAGAGGCGAGACGAGACGAGGCAGGCGGGGCGGGGAGGCGAGACAGGGCACGGCAGGGCGGGGAGGCGAGACAGGGCACGGCAGGGCGGGGAGACGAGACAGGGCACGGCAGGGCGGGGTGAAGAAGGCGGGGTAGGGCGGGAGCGGAGCACCCGGGGACGCACAGGAGCCCCGCCCCCGGTCCGCGTGGCGGATCGGGGGCGGGGCTCCTGTGTCAGCGGCTACCCGGACCCGGGTGCGACGTCAGCCGTCGTACCCGGTGGGGGCCAGCCTCCGGCTCACTTGCCGCCGGCGAGCTTCTCCCGCAGCGCGGCGAGCGCCTCGTCGGTGGCCAGGGTGCCGGCCGGCTCCTCGGCCTGCCGGCTGGGGGCCGACGAGCTGGTCGAGGTGGTGGTGCCACCGGTGGCGACCGGCGGGGCCGGGTTGGCAGCGGCCTCGGCGTCGGCGGCCCGGGAGGTCTGCACCTGCTTGGTGTGGGCCTCCCAGCGCTGACGCGCCTCGGCGTACTGGTTCTCCCAGGTCTCGCGCTGCTTGTCGTACCCCTCGAGCCACTCGCCCGTCTCCGGGTCGAAGCCCTCCGGGTAGATGTAGTTGCCCTCGTTGTCGTACGTCGCGGCCATGCCGTAGAGGGTCGGGTCGAAGTGCTCCTCGCCCTCGACGAAGCCCTCGTTGGCCTGCTTGAGCGACAGCGAGATCCGGCGACGCTCCAGGTCGATGTCGATGACCTTGACCATGACCTCGGAGCCGACCTGGACGACCTGCTCCGGGATCTCCACGTGGCGCTCGGCCAGCTCGGAGATGTGCACCAGGCCCTCGATGCCGTCGTCGACCCGGACGAACGCACCGAACGGCACCAGCTTGGTGACCTTACCCGGCACGATCTGCTGGATCGCGTGGGTGCGGGCGAACTGCCGCCACGGGTCCTCCTGGGTCGCCTTCAGCGACAGCGAGACCCGCTCGCGGTCCAGGTCGACGTCCAGGACCTCGACCTCGACCTCCTGGCCCACCTCGACGACCTCGGACGGGTGGTCGATGTGCTTCCAGGACAGCTCGGAGACGTGCACCAGGCCGTCCACGCCGCCCAGGTCGACGAACGCGCCGAAGTTGACGATCGACGAGACGACGCCCTTGCGGACCTGCCCCTTCTGGAGCTTGTTGAGGAACTCGGTGCGCACCTCGGACTGCGTCTGCTCCAGCCAGGCCCGGCGGGACAGGACCACGTTGTTGCGGTTCTTGTCCAGCTCGATGATCTTGGCTTCGAGCTCGCGGCCGACGTACGGCTGCAGGTCACGCACCCGCCGCATCTCGACCAGCGACGCGGGCAGGAAGCCGCGCAGGCCGATGTCGAGGATGAGACCACCCTTGACGACCTCGATGACCGAGCCGCGGACGACACCGTCCTCGTCCTTGATCTTCTCGATCGTGCCCCAGGCCCGCTCGTACTGCGCCCGCTTCTTGGAGAGGATCAGCCGCCCCTCCTTGTCCTCCTTCTGGAGAACCAGGGCCTCGATGTGGTCACCGACCGAAACGACCTCGGCGGGGTCCACGTCGTGCTTGATCGACAACTCCCGCGAGGGGATGACGCCCTCGGTCTTGTAGCCGATGTCGAGCAGGACCTCGTCCCGATCGACCTTGACGACGGTGCCTTCGACAATGTCGCCGTCGTTGAAGTACTTGATGGTCTCGTCGATCGCGGCGAGGAAAGCCTCCTCGGAACCGAGATCGTCGTGGGTGACCCGGGTGGCGCTCGAGGGGGCCTCGATGCTGCTCGTCATGTGGGCGGTTGCTCCGGTCGGATGGGTTGTCACAGCAGGCGTGGTGTCGCAGTGACCCGTTCGCGCCAGCGGATCCGCCACCGACCCCACCTGACGATCGCCAAGAGAGGATCATCGGTGCTCCGGTGACCGCGCACCTGCTCCCTGCCGAGGTACACGATCCACGAGCGCATCGTCTAGCCTACCCGCTGCATTACCACAGCGTGCAAGCCCTCCCGGGTCCTCACGACCTCGTCTGCTGCGAAAGCGGAGATTTCGGTGGGAAAACACCTCCGCTGTCTCATCCGTCACATCCACCCCACGGGACCGACAGCGTACGACCGTCCGCCGCGCCGCGCACGCCGGGGTCCGGCGGACGACGCCACCGCAGGGCCTAGCGTGGACGCGTGGACGACGACGAGCGGGTGATCCGACGCCGGGTGGGCGACACCGAGGCACGACGGGCCAACCGCGGCTGGTGGGACGCCGATGCCGACGACTACCAGGCCGAGCACGGCGCCTTCCTGGGCGAGGTGGACTTCCGCTGGTGCCCGGAGGGGCTGCGCGAATCCGAGGCGCGGCTGCTCGGCGAACTGGCCGGGAGGCGGGTGCTGGAGGTCGGCTGCGGCGCGGCGTCCTGCGCCCGCTGGCTGGCCACCCAGGGGGCCGAGCCGGTCGCCTTCGACCTCTCCGCCGGCATGCTGCGGCACGCCACCCGCGCCGCCGGCAGCAGCGGGGTACGTGTACCGCTGGTGCAGGCCGACGCGCTGGCCCTGCCGTTCGCCGGGGCGTCGTTCGACATCGCCTGCACGGCGTTCGGGGCGATCCCGTTCGTCGCCGACTCGGCCGCCCTGATGGCCGAGGTGCACCGGGTGCTGCGCCCCGGCGGGCGCTGGGTCTTCTCGGTGACCCACCCGATCAAGTGGGTATGATCTTGCAATATCAGAAGCGCCTGCTCAAATGTCCAGACGTGCTCAACGCGCCGTCGACGCGACCCGTTCTCAGCGTGCGTCACGAGGCATCCGGCCGAAGCGCCTTGAAGATCGCGGTGCCGGGAAAGAGTCGGCCACGCATGGGGCTCCACTGCCCCCATGTCTCTTCGTGGCCTGCCGGCCACTCGGGTTCGATGACGTCAAGAAGGTAGAAGCCTGCGGCGTTAAGTTCGCGGATGTGATCACCGAAGGTGCGGTGCTGCTCGACGTAGGTGGGCGCTCCCGACGGGTCCTGCTCGACGTACGGGCGGCGATCAAAGTAGGAGTTGACCGCCATCAGACCGGCCTCGCCTGGTTCGTCCAGGAAAACCCATCGCATCGGGTGATAGGTGGCAAAGACCCACGTACCGCCGGGACGCAAGACCCGGAACACCTCGTGCATGAGCGCTTCGGTATCGGTGACGAAGGGAACGGCACCAAAAGCCGTATGGACGGTGTCGAAGGTGCCAGCGGGAAACGGCATCGTCAGAGCGTCAGCTTGCACCAGCGGCACGGATACGCCCGAGCGTTCGGCGGCAAGCCTGGCATGGCGCAACATGCCATCGGACAGGTCCAAGGCGATCACGTCGGCTCCCTGGCCGTCGAGCCATCGGGAACCGGCCGCCGCACCACAGCCGATCTCCAGGACTCGGGTTCCCTTGACGTCGCCGAGCAACCGGGCGTCGGCTTCGCGAAGACCTTCGGGGCACCACACCAGGTCAACATCGCCTAGGAATGCGCGGTGCGCCTCCTGGTAGTTGTCGGCGTCCCTGTCCCACCAACGTCGGTTTGCCGCCCTCGTCTCCCTGTCCGACACAGTTCGACGGATGACGAGGGGTTCAGTCGGCTCCGGATGCTGGGTCATCCCGGTAACGTTACGGTCCGCAGCACCTGGCAGGGCTCATAGCGCGCCCAACTGAACCGGGACGGTCCCGGGCGGGACCGTCCCGTGATCGGCCTGCCAGGTTATGACAGGTTCTCCCATGGACCCGAGCCAACAGCGGCGAAGGTTCTCAACTCGTCCAACTCGTCTGAGCGGTAGCCGGCGGGGACGGCGGTGAGCAGGTCGCTCACGCCGAGGCCAACAACCCGGACGTCATGACGGAGACGCCTGATCGCGTCCAGCGCGAACGCCACGCCGCCGGCCGTGTCGCCGTGACTCACCCTCGCCCGTCCGTAGTAGATCCGGGCGTCGGCCAGCCATACCGGCACGGGGCGCAACACGGGCTCGGCCTCGGAGAAGGCTCGTTCTGCTTCCTTCATAGACCCGATTCGGCACTCTAGGTAGCTGTTGAAGGACGCCGTCCGCTGAATCGGGCCGGCAACCTTCAACACGTCAGTCTCGGGCAGCCCATCCGCGACCCTACGCATGCCGATCACTGCCTGCCGACCCTCCGCCAGGTTGCCGGTCAGGGCATGCACGTGCACGAGGGCGGAATACGCCTCAAGAGCGCCGAGCGTGGGAACATTGGAAAGACTGAGGGTTTCGTCCACCCCGTTGATGGTCTCCCTCACCGTGTAGCCCTCATAGATCCCGCGTGAGAGTGCCCGCCCACGCACGTAGACGCGTGTCGGGGTGTGCTCACTGCGGTCCGCGAGGTGGGCAGCGGTCCGGTACCAGTTGCGAGCCGCCGACACGTCACCCTGATTACCGAGCCACAGTCCGTACAACTGCCCCAACTCGGCAACGGCTCTCAACCGCTCGGGCGTCTTGCCCTGGTCCGCGATCTGGTGCCGGGCGAGCATGAGCTGGCTCAGCAGTGAGCGGCCGAACTCGGCGGAGGGCTCAGTTACGAAGCGCCGGTTGTACGACGCAATCGTGGCATCCCAGTCCTCGCCCCCCTCGGCGGCGTCGAGTAGGCCATCCCGCACTAGATCGGCAAGGACGGTCAACCCGAGGCCACCCATCGTTGTGGCCGCACCGATGCTTGCCAACATCGCTCGTCGCTTCACGTTGTCTCCCTGTCCGTCGCTAAGTTCCAGAAGGACGGAGAGCAGCGGGGAGGTTCCTAGTTCCCGATCGCAAGCAGCGGCAAGAGCAAAGCTCGCTCGTCTGCGACCGGTCTCGACGTGGCCGATCTCTGATTTGTGGTACCGGGTACGGGTTGCCAGTGCCGAGAGACTGAGGCCCGCTGCCTCACGTATCGATCTCAGCACTTGCCCGAAGGTATCGACCACAGGAACGCCCCAACTGTCGACGCTTGTAGACGGCGCGGTACTTCAACAAGCGTGCTCGTCTCGCAACGCTATGTCCAGGCGCGGCGACCGACGAACCCGACACGTGTCGGCCGCCGCGACCCCAGATTAGCGACTGTCGATCATGAGTAGGTACGCGGATGGGTGCGCCCCGGCTGCTGACGAGGCCAGACCACCCCCGAAAGAACGATCCGCGTGCCGGCTCACCTGAGGGGGACGGGATGAGGGCCACCACCTACTACGCGAACTCCGCCGAGGAACAGCTTTCCGATGCCCAGCGCACGCTCGACACGCATATCACCTCCAGCGCCACTGGCCGATGCCTGGCATGCGGCACACACGGCCCCTGCTACAAGAGGGAGGGGGCGGTGACGGTGTTCTCTCGGACGCTTCGCCTTCCGAGTCGACGGCCCGGCGCGACGCGTCCGGAGTTGGTCAACGCGCGCCGTGTTGGTGCGCCCGCGCTGTTCCCGGTTCGGTAGATGAGTGTCGACGCCGTGATGTTGTCGCTCGCCGCTGCGGAGCGTGTGACTGCTGATCCGGCACCCCGGTACGTGACGCCGGAGGCGCTGGCGGATGCTCGTCGGCTGCTGGGGGCTCAGTTGAGGGCGGCGCGTAGGGGTCTGGGCGTCACTCAGTCGCGGCTCGCTTCGGAGGTGCGGTGGTCGCGGAGCACGGTCGCGAATGTGGAGGTCGGGCGGCAGCCGGCTCCCCGGGAGTTCTGGGTGGCGTGCGATAACGCGTTGGGCGCGGGTGGAGTGCTGGTGGCGAGGTCTGCTGCGGCGGCGGAGCTGTCGCGTCGGTTGCGTGATCAGAGGACGGCGGAGCGGATTCGGGAGATTCCGTTTCAGTCGCCGGATGTGTGCGTGTGTCGGGATCTTCACCGCCTGCTGAGGGAGCTGGCCGCGATGTCGTTCCTTGATGCCCCGTCCGCTGCATCCGGCCGAGCGGACAAACGGGGTCACGGATGACGGCGACGCGGACCCCCGGGCGAGCCACCCCGGGACCGTGGCCGGCTCGGCCGCGCGCAACGAATCACCGATGGAAAGGAGTGGACCCCCTCGCACGTCAGCTTGTGGCACCAATCCGTCAGCTCTATCGAAGGAGTCACGGCATCATGACCGACACGATCACTGGTAACCCGACCATCGAGGCGTACTCCGGCCCTATCGACCTGTCTCGTCCGTACTTCGTGGGCGTGGGCGGGTCCGCGATGTCCGGCCTGGCCCGGCTGCTGGCCGAGCTGGGCCACCAGGTCAGCGGCAGCGACGTCCGCGACTCGGCCACCGTCGCGGCGTTGCGTACGGCCGGTGTGCGGGTGTACGTGGGCCACGACGCGGCGCAGATCGAGGGCGCAAGCTGCGTGGTGTACACCACGGTTGCGAAGTGCACGCCGGAGGTTCGCGCGGCCCGCGTCGCCGGTATCCCGGTGGTGCACCGGGCGCAGGTGCTCGACATGTTGGCCGCCGCGCGCCGGTTGGTGGCGGTGTCCGGGTCGCACGGCAAGTCCACCACGGCCGCCATGCTCGCTCACGTCCTGCGCACCCTCGGGGAGGACCCGACGTACCTGATCGGTGCTGACCTGACCGGGGCGGGCTCCGGCGCGCACCTCGGTCGGTCCCGGCTGCTGGTCGCGGAGGCCGACGAGTCGGACCGGTCGTTCCACTTCCTCTCCCCGTCGTTGGCGGTCATCACGAACGTGACCGACGACCACCCGGAGAACTTCGTCAGCCACGCCGACGTGCTGCGGGCCTACGTCGGGTTCGGCTGCCGGATCGCGCCGGACGGGTTCCTGATCGTCAACGCCGACTGCGTCGGTGCGACCGTGGCCGCCGAGGTCATCGCGGACGAGCGTCCCGACCTGACGGTGTTGCGGTACGGCCGGGACCGGGCGGCGGACGTGCGGCTCCTGGACGTGCACGCCGAGGGGTGGAGCGCGTCGGCGACGGTGCGGATGCCGGACGGTACGGAGGTGCGGCTGACTCTGCCGACCCCGGCGGCGCACCACCTGGACAATGCGGCGGCGGTCATGGCGTGTGCGGTGGCCTTGGGTCTGGACCCCGCCGAGGTGGCCGGGGCGGTGTGCACCTTCGGCGGGGTGCGCCGCCGGTTCGAGCACATCGACACCCGGGCCGGGGTGACGTTGATCGACTCGTACGCCGATCACCCGAACGAGATCGCCGCCGACCTGGAGGGCGCGCGGACCCTGGCCCGGGGGCGGGTGTTCGTGGTGTTCCAGCCGTCCGGACATGCCCGCGTCCTGGCGTTCGGAGATCGGATCGGCGGGATTCTCGCGGACAAGGCCGATCACGTCCTGCTGCTCGACGTGCACGGCACGGTGCCGGACGGCGGACCTCTGGCGGACACCACGGCAATTCTGGCCCGGCTGTGCGAGGGTGACTGCTGCATGCCCCTCGGACCCGACCATGCGGCCCGGGTGATCGCCTCCAAGGCCGGGCGGGGTGACGTGGTGCTCACGATGGGGACCGGTGACGTGTCCGGCTACGCTGCCGCGATCCTGGACGCCCTGAGCAGCAGATCCGAGGTGGCTCTGTCCGCCTGAGTCCTTCCCCTGTCAGGCGGTGACAGCGCCGGGTTCCTCGATCAGCTTGTCCGCGAGCGCGAGGAGCCCGGCGCTGTTGGCTGCCTTGACCAACACGACATCCCCGGGCCGTAGCCCGTCACGGAGCAACTCCCACGCCTCGGCCACGGTCGCTGCCCGATCCACCGTCGTGCCGTTGCTGGCAGCTCCGTCCGCGTACTGGGCGGCGTCGGCTCCGCCGATCGCCACCAGCCATCCGGCCCCGATCTCGGCTACCTGCTGCCCGATCTCCCGGTGCACGTGGGCGGCGTGCTCGCCCAGCTCCGCCATCTCACCCAGCACCGCGACCGCCCGCCGACCGTCCCCGGTCATCGCCTGAAGGGCGCACAACGCGGCGCGCATGGCGTCGGGGGCGGCGTTGTAGGCGTCGTTGATGATCGTCACGCCGTCGTCCCGGGTGGTGACCTGCATCCGGCCCGGCGACACCGCCTCGGCGTGCGATACCGCGTCGGCTACCGCCTCGATGGGGTGGCCGAGCCCGAGCGCGACGGTGGCGGCGGCCAAGGCATTGGATGCCTGGTGCAGCCCGTAGAGACGCAACCGCACCTCGGCGGCCTGGCCGTCATAGGTCAGCCGGAAGCCGGCGCGGCCCAGCTCGTCCATGGTCAGGTTCTCGGCACGCACGTCGGCCGGGTTGTCGATGCCGTAGGTCAGCACGCGGGCGCTGGTGCGGCTCGCCATGGCCGCCACCAACGCGTCGTCGGCGTTGAGCACCGCCAACCCGCCGTCGTGGGCGTCGGGCAGGGCTTCCACGATCTCGCCCTTGGCCTGGGCGATGTTCTCCACCGACCCGAACTCGCCAAGGTGCGCGTGCCCAACGCGGGTCACGACGCTGATCGTGGGCGGGGCGATACGGGTCAGGTAGGCCACGTGACCGATGCCGCGCGCTCCCATCTCCAACACGAGATACCGCGTGTCGGCGGTGGCGCGGGTGACCGTGTACGGCAACCCCAGTTCGTTGTTGTTCGACGCCCGGTTGGCCACCGTCTCACCCCAGGTGGGGAGAACCTGGGCAAGGATGTCCTTGGTCGAGGTCTTGCCCACCGATCCGGTCACCCCGATCACCGTGGTCTGCGGCAACCGGTCCACCACCGCGCGGGCCAGCCGCCCATACGCGGCCGGAACATCCTCGACGACCACCGTCGGCACCCCGACCGGCCGCGACGCCAGCACTCCCGCCGCACCAGCCCCGATCGCCTGGGCGGCGAAGTCGTGCCCGTCGACGCGCTCACCGGGCAACGCCACGTACATCCCGCCGGGCTCCACGCGCCGGCTGTCGAACACCACCGGGGCCGTCACCGTCACCACTCCGGGAGCATCGTAGACGGCTCCGCCGACAACGGCCGCGATCTCCTGCAAGGTCATCGGAAGCACAAGGTGAACCTACCGTGCGGGGATGAGCGGGGTGGGGTGGGTCACCGACGGGTGTAGCCCGAATTGTGGGGCCTTGACCGTCGACAGCTACTCGCGGAAGGTCAACTGTCGCTGGGCCAACTGCGACTGTGCCAAGCTGTATTTTATGTACCGCATTTCGCCCGTCCGCCGGACCGCCTGGGCTCGGCTGGCAGCGCGTCGGCGCTTGCGTTCCTCGCGCTGGGCGCTGCCGAAGCCGCGCGCTCGGGCGGCCTGGGCGACGTGGGCTGATGATCTCTACAACGCGCGGATTGCGGCCATCCACGATGAGGTGTGGCGGGCTCAAGCGGCCGGCGAGGACACGCCGATGATGGTGCTGCCGGTGGGTGATCCGGCGATGCCGTTCGCCGAGCTGGCAGCGGAGCCGGAAGGGCTGTCGGAGGCGGCGCGGCGGCGTCGGGCGCTGGCGGAGCAGGTGTGCGACGCGTTGGTGAACCCGCTGCCGCGCGGGGTGTGGCACGGTGAGGCGGACGTGATCGCGCAACGGGTGATGCCGTCGCGGGTGGGCGATGATCCCGCGATGCGGCAACCCCTGTCGGATGCTCCCGGTGTGGTGGAGCGCGGCGGGCCTGGGGTGCTGCGGGTCGACTCCGGCTCCGGTGGGGTGGTGCTGCGGGTTCATGGGCCGTCGTGGTCGCTGGTGGTCCGGATCAGTCCGGTGGTGGACGCGATCGTGGTCTTCCTGGATTCGGCTTCCCGCTACGGGTGGCGGATCGAAGACGACGCGGAGTCGCGGGAGTTGATCGAAGGGGCAGTGACGCGGGTGGTAGCGGAGGCAGCCCGCTACGGCTGGGGCGGGGACAAGCACGCTTCGCCGGTTACTCCGGTCGGGTGAGGGTGACCCCGGCCGTCCGTGGATGAGGTCCCGCACCCACGGACGGCCGGACTCCGGCGCCTAGCTGTGCGGCTGTTGGCGGGGATCGCTCTTGTTGGCGGCGATGACGCGTCGGAGCTGCCGAACGGCGGTCGCGCGGCGTTTGGACGCGTTGCTCTGCGACAGGTTCAGCTCGGCGGCGACCTGGCCGAGCGGTTCGCCTCCGAGGTAGGTGCGGGCGAGTAGTTCGGCGTTGGTGGCGTCGATGCGATACGCGGCCGGCATCCGCGCGGACTGCGCGACGTACTCCTGTAGGCGGGCTATGACAGCGTCAATGCCTCGGGGGTCGGGGTCGGGCTGACGCTCGGCGGCACGGGCGTTGATCTCGCTGTCCCCCATGGGCACCTCGCGGGGCTGTTCCTCTTTGAGGCGCGCGATGCGGGCTTGGTGCTCTGCTGCGGTTTCGTCGTGGCGGCGGGTGCGTTGCTTGCGTCGGTGTTCGGTGCGTCCGCTGGCGTGGTCGTACGCGCCGCCGAGAAGCCGGGAGAACACGTTGGGTCGGTCGATGTCCAGCCGCCATCGGGTGTGACCGGCCGCGGTGGTCACGGTGGCCTGAATCCGTTCGAGAAGAGCGACGATCAGCACGAACTGCGCTTTGCCGAAGCGTTCGTCGGGGTCGTGTTCGTCTGGTAGCGCGAGCCGGACAGCGCGGGTGAGGATTCCGGGGGCGGCGACGCCGAGGGCGTAGAGGTTCCAGTCCTCGCGGTTGTCGGGGTCGTCGCGGACCTGGGTGATGATGTGCCGCCACACCTGGTCTTTCGTCTCTGGGGCGGTGCCCTCTGACAACATGTGGCGGAGCACCTCGTCCGCGCGGGCCGAGCGGCTGTCGTCGGTGCCGGTAATCAATCCCATCGGCACGCCGACCCGGTGGACGGTCATAGCTGCGGCCAGGACCCGCCCGGCGGGCAGCTTCTTTTCCTTGGCGAGCGCCGTCACCAGGTCGGGCGGCTCGTCGGTGGCAGGTGGCGTCCGGAACTTGAGGTGGCCGGGCAGAACGATGCCGTAAAGGTGCCTTGTGGGCACTCGGTGTTCGGGCACGGGTTCGTGTCCTCCCAACGTCGCCGTGGGCTGGGTGGGACACGCCGGGCCGCCTGTCGGCGGTGGGGCCGGGATCGACACTGACCCCTGTGCGGCCCCCGGCGTGCTGCGGACAGCCGGGAGTCGCACAAGCGTACGAAGGATCGCGTGCGGCTGCCATGCCGTTTGCGTGGCCCCCACCGCGAGCGCTCGCCGTCGCCCGACTCCACACCGACAGCCGGACCGGCACCCTCACCGGCCTGACCTTGATCTCACGAGCGTACGCGGAGGCCAGAAAAAATCTTCGCCAAGCATCGAGGCAATTGTTGATCTTGGAATATTAGGCCCCGGAACGGTCCCCTCTTATAAGTGAGAGCACCCGTGTGGGGCGGCGTCACTCGGGAGGGAGGGAAGGCTAGCGATGCCAGACGGCGCGTAACCGGCGGTAGCCCCCTGGCCTGCCGGCTTGGTGTCTGCGTTGCTCAGCCCGGTATTCGGGGGCAAGCCGGCTTGCCGGCGCGGCAGCACCTCAAAGCCGGACCGCTGCTGTGCCCGGCGGCGTCGGTGGCGTCGGGGTATCGCGGCCTGCGGGTTCTGGCCTATGTTGGCCGCTTCGGTGAGGTGGGGTGGCGACGTGGTGCCTGGCGTCCTGACGACGGCTGCCATTCGGCTCGTGCCCAGTCCCGCCGGGTGTGGTCGCTGTCGGCTTGCGCCGTCGCCGCTGTGGTCGGTGGCGGGGTGGCGTGTGTCCGTGCTCAGGGTTCGCCGTCTGGGTCCCGACGTCGGATCGCTGTGTCTGCTGGTCATCGCCGGTGTCCTGTGCGCTCTGCTTCCTTCTGGGGCGGGGCGGGGGACCGGCCGAAGGCCGCAGCCCCCGACCCCGCCCACGCCCTTTCCTCCCTTCCTTCTTCGCGGGATCGGCCCTGCCGATCCCGCATCTTGACCAAGTAGGGAAACTCGTACGCACCCCGGCTTCCCGGGTGTTGACCCTGCTGCCCTCGCGCCTCCGTCGTTCTGGCCCTGATCGCCGGAACCCGGGTGCGCGAGCGTCTACGCCGATCCCGCTCGGCCGTCCGCTCGTGCGGGTCGCGTCGAAGTCGTCCGGTCCTCGGGCGGCGTCATCCGTTCTCGCCTGTCTGTCTGGAGGTTCGTCATGCCCCGTCACGCCTGCGCCACCGTCACCGCACCGATCCGGTCGTGCCTCGTGCCGACTTGCCGGAGTCGCGGCCCGCCCTGATGGCCCGCTCCGCTGCCACTGTCCCGATCGGGCACCACCTGTACCACCGCACAACCTGCACCACTTAACCAAACCCCTTGTCTTTGGAGCTTTTCGTGAACAGCATTCCTGTTGATCTTTCTCGTCTGTCCGGCCTGCTCTGCGTGGCCGCACCCGAACCGAAGACTGACCTCGACGGCGAACAACGCAAGGACCGCGACGGTAACCACCTGTGGGTGACCGGGATCGCGGTACGCCGAGCAGGCACCCGTAAGGCGTCGGTCATCGACGTGCAGACCTCCGCCCAGCCCGAAGGCGTCACGGAGGGAAGCCCGGTCGGTGTGACCGAGCTGGACGTGTCGCCGTGGGAGATCGAGGGCCGACACGGCCTGTCCTACAAGGCCGCATCGATCTACCCGAAGCGACCCGGCAACGCGGCCGGCGGTGCTTCCTCGCCCGGTGTGGTGCCGGGTCCGCCCCAGCGGGAGCGCGGCGCTAAGGGCACCGCATGACCGCCGCCGAAGCGACCTGGGCCGATGACCGGCCCGGCACCAGCGAACTGGACGTGATCCGGCTCATGGCCTCCGACGTCGGCGGCCTGACCGACGCGATCGAGTCCGCGCCGCCGGCTGACCGGTCCCGCCTGGTCGCGGAACTGGCCGGCTACCTCGGTGAGATGGCGGCGCGGTGCCGCTGGCTGGCCGGCGTCCTGGCCCACGGGTTGGACCTGAACGGCACCTACGCCGACGAGTCCGACTACGCCACCCACCACCCGATGATCCGAACGGAGGACTGACTGATGCCGCCGGCATTGGCACCACCGCCGATGCCTGCGCCGTCACCATCGATGACCCCCGGGATTCCCGGCTTCACGCCGCGTTTCCCGGGGGTCACCCTGGAACGGCTCCAGGCATGGCTACCCACCATCATCACCGCCGTGTTGGCCGTGGTCGCCGCCCTCGTGCTGCTGGCCGTCATGTCGCGGCTGCTCCACCGGCTGGCACCCCGCGTGCACTGGTACGTGGTCGGGTTCCCGCTGATGCGGATACGGATGCGGCTCTCCTGGCGGCACCTCTGCCTCAACGCCGATCTGACCGGCACCGACCGGCCGACCACCGGACAACTCGGGCCGTTGGTCGTCAAGGGCCGACCGATCATGCCGGTCCTGCCGCTCCTGACCCGCATCCGACCCCGAACGTTCGGCGCGACGGCGGTGATCCTGCTGCACCCCGGGCAGATCCCCGAGCCGTTCGTCAACGCGGCGGAGGCGATGTCCCACGCATGGCGCGTCCACGCCGTCCGGGTCGACCCGAGGCAACGCGGCCGGGTCCGGTTGACCATCCTCACCGCCGACCCCCTCACCACCAACCATCGCGACGATCCCGCCGACTGGGCCACCGGTCCCACCCCGGCATCGGCTGCGGGGACGCCCCACTCCGGCAGAGAAGCCGCCATCGAGGAAGCGGCCAGCACCGCCCCGACTGTCGTCACCGGGGCCGGTACGACGGCTGTTCCGGGCGACCTGGCGGCGAACGTCGGTCACCGGGAAGACGGCCGACCCTGGGTGATCGACCTGGTCACCTTCCCGCACTGGCTCATCACCGGGGCGACCCAGTCGGGCAAGAGCACGCTCATCAACGCGGCCGTGGCCCGGTGGGCGACCCGACCGATCGCGCTGGTCGGCATCGACTGCAAAGGCGGCATGGAACTCGCACCCCACGCACCCCGCCTGTCCGCGCTCGCCACGGACCGGGCGGAAGCGGCCGATGTCCTGGCCCAACTCGTCACGGAGACACAACAACGGATGCGTCTGTGCCGCCAGCACGGGGCACGCAACATCTGGCAACTCCCGCCGGCCCTGCGACCCGTTCCGGTGATCGTCGTGGTCGACGAGTTGGCCGAGCTGTACCTTGTCGCTTCACGGGCCGACAAGGACGAAGCCCTCCGGGCCACGACGAACCTTCTCCGGCTGGCGCAACTCGGCGCGGCCCTCGGCGTGCACCTGGTCGTGGCCGGGCAACGGGTCGGCTCCGACCTCGGCCCCGGCGTGACCGCACTACGCGCCCAACTCGCCGGACGGATCTGCCTACGCGTCAACGACGAGGAAACCGTCGACATGACGCTAGGTGACCTCTACCCCGATGCGGTGGAAGCCGCCCAGCAGATCGACCCCGCCGCGAAGGGCATCGCGGTCACCACCGCCAGTGAGGCCGGGTGGATTCGTGCCCGCTCGGTCTACCTGCCACCAGAAACCCTGGACACCGTCATCAACGCGACAGCACACCTGGCACCGCGACTATCAGGGCTGACCCCGCCGAATCCGTGAAGGGAGAAATGCCAACGAGGCTGACCCAGCCTAAATATCAATATCGTCGTCATTGTCGGGTGCCGGAATCCAGTACGGTTCCCGTTCAACCGGTACCACGAGCGCCGCCGCCGGACGCGACCTCGCCCACCTCAGAACCTCGTCGCGAGTGCCTTCGATTCCCGCCACCCCGGCCGTCTGGCCACCTGGCATCTCGTCCACCCAAGTGGCAGCCCAGACTATTTCCCGTTCCAGGTTGCGGCCTTTATGTATGTAGACCGTGCCGTGCCCGGGGCGGGGATCGGTTATTACCTGCGCGGGCGCGATTTCTTCGTCACGAATCTCGGGTGGAAGATAATAGGCATTCGTGCGGCGGCGAGGTTGCTCCATGTGGCGGATACTACCGGACTGACTGAGATCCGAACCGCGAAGCGGATCGAGCCCCGCGTGATCATTTTCTTGGTCACGCGGGGCTCGACCCTCTGGTGTTATTCATGTACCGCTTGTCTCGGGTGCGTCAGGACGGACTCCACCCCGAGCCGTACCAGGCGCTGCCCATCTGCGGCGGGTCGTCCAGGTTGTACGCCCCGGCGGAGTTGCGGTGGAACTTCGGGCTGTTGACGAAGGTGTACCAGCGGCCCGGGTACGAGCTGGACGGGTCCGTCCAGTCGAACTGGTGGGCCACTCCGGCATGAGCGACGGTGCTCTCATAGGCGATGTAGCCGCCTGATCCGAAGCAGCTCACCAAGGCCCCGGCCCCATACGGGCCACCGCTCCAGGTCTGCAACGTCGAACCCCCGCTCACGGGGTAGCCCTCGGGGTGGGCGCTGCTGAAGTACAGCCGCTCACCCGACGCCCGGACCTGCTTCGTGCCGCGTGTCGACTCGAACTGGAATGGCTTCGACGTAGTGGTGCCTCCGCTGAACTTCACCTCGATGAAGAACTCGGTACTGCCCAACGTGGTGCCGTTGTAGCCGTAGATGCCATCGCCGCTGAACTCGGCCCAGTAGTTCGCGACGTAGTACCAGCACCCGAGCACCGAGCACGTTCCGCCATTGGCTCGGACCTTCGACGTGTCCGGGCAGATCCACGCACCCTTCCGTGCGCTCACCGGACTGGAGCACTGGTCCGTCCCGGTTGCGGTCTCGGCTTCGGTGTACGCCTTCGTAGTCGTGCTCGGTCGGGAGCCTGCGACTGCGGGAGCGGCGCTCACGGTGAGCCCACCGGCAGCCACCAGCATTGCGGCGAGTAGCAGTCTTACGAACCGTTTGACCATCGCCTCTTCTTCCTTCGACGGTGTTCGACAACAGCCGTGCAGCCGATCGCCGTTCACCTTGACATCAGGGATGGGCGCGCGGGAAATCTGGGCCCTTAATCGAAAGACGTCCCCGCGCCTTGAATGAAGGTTATTGGCGAACCCGTTCAACATGAAAGGTGGTCGATTGTCGGAGTTTGACTCCGACAATTTCGGCGAAATCTGCCACCCGAGATTTTTCGAATGAGGATTCCCATGCGCGAAAGTGACTCAAATGGAGATTTGCAACGGTTGACCTTCACCGACCGAGAAATCCTGGCCACCGCCACCCACCCCGACTTCCGGGCATGGCTCGCCCGCATCCGCCACATCGGCGGCTGCCAACACCCCGTCCACCTCGTCGGCCACACCCTGACCGTGGACGCCACCACCGGCCGCCTGGTGGACGCCTTCACCAGCGCCGAACAACCACACGGCCGACTCACCATCGCCTGCGGCAACCGCCGCCAATCCCGCTGCGAACCCTGCGCCCGCCTGCACCAGGGCGACACGTACCAACTCGTCGTGTCCGGGCTCGCCGGAGGCAAGTCCGTCCCCGACACCGTACGGACGCACCCGCGCGTCTTCGTCACCTTCACCGCGCCCAGCTTCGGCCCCGTCCACCGGCACACCACCGACAAGCCCTGCCGGCCGCCCCGCCCACATCGCGGCCTCGTCTGCACCCACGGCCGACCCCTGTGGTGCCTCGACCGCCACGCAACTGACGATCCGCTCACCGGTTCCCCGATCTGCGGCGACTGTTACGACTACCCGGCCGCCGTGCTCTGGAACGCGCACACCCGCGAACTCTGGCAACGCCTGCACCGCAACCTGTACGAAGCCATCGCATCGTCGCGGGGCATCTCCCGCACCGTCGCACGCAAGACAGTCCGCATCGCCTACGCCAAAGTGGCCGAGTACCAGCGACGCGGGTCGGTCCACTTCCACGCCGTCATGCGCTTCGACGGCCCCACACCTGCCACCCCACCGCCAGCCTGGGCAACACTGCCACTGCTGATCCAGACCATCCGCACCGCCACCCGCCGCGTCCACCTGACCGTGCCCGGCCTGGACACCATCCTCCGGTTCGGCGCACAACTCGATGTCCGACCCATCCTCCCCGGCCACCACGGCGACGACCTCACCGAACGAGCCGTGGCCTCCTACATCGCCAAGTACGTCACCAAACCCGATGTCGCCGGCATCACCGTGGACCGCCCCATCCGCGACGCCATCACGATCTCAGTTCTTCCCCTCACCGAGCACGCACGCACGCTCATCCGCAACTGCTGGAGGCTTGGCAGACGGCAGGAATACAAGGCCCTCAACCTGCGGCGGTGGGCGCATCAGCTCGGCTACCGAGGCCACATCGCCAGCAAAAGCCGGGCCTACTCCACCACCTACACCGCACTACGCGCCGCGAGGGAGGAACACCGCCGCGACCAGACCGAGGAACGTTTGCCCGACTCTCCGAACACCATCACCGACAAGCAGTGGACCTATACCGGCAACGGTCACACGCCTGGACAAGCCATGTTCGCCGATGCCATCGCTGATGACCTGCAAGCCGCTCGGGAGGCGGCGCACGACGCGCGCATGGGGGGTGAGCCTGATGGGCCTTGAAACCACCCCCACCCGTACAACGCGCCGCGTTTACGGGTTGCCTGGTGATTCTGCGGGTAGACGACAGCAGCGCTACGTCGAGCATGTGCGAAAACTGCTCGATAGGTGGCCTCCATTGACTGAGGAACAACGCTCCACACTTGCGCTCATCATTCGAAAGCCACAATCTTCGCTACCAGATCACACACTATGCGACTTTACCGCCGTGGGCGTAGAAGCCGAGGGCAACAACGACCAATAGAACACCTACGAATATGCCCAATAAGAAGCGTCCGGGCTTAGGCTGTGGAGCGACGCGACTAGCAGCCATGGCGAGATTCTCGGATGCGCCAAGAATGGCCGAGATGCTGCTATCAAAATCTCCGTGCGCCTGAACAGCGCCGAGTAGCTCCCTGATTTCCTGAGCCGCCGTGTGCATCTCGGCAGTGATCTCGCGCATCTCCGCAGCAATATTCCGGAGCCCTTCGGGGATTCTTTCGAGGTCGCCAGCAGCCCTGGAGATGGTTGAGGCAACCTCCATGTTAATGCTGTTTGATGAGACGATGAGCATCTCGGCAACGTCGACGTTAATGCTACGGCTGGCCGCCCAGAGGGCTTCCGCAACATCGGCGTTAATGTTATGCGCCGCCGCACTGAGGGCTAGGGCGGTGTCAGGCGAAATTACCCCGTCTCGCAGCGCTTTCGTTAGAAGCGTACCTAGCTTGGGTGCATCATGCGAGATCTTGTCCAGGACGGCCTTAGTCTTACTGTCCACCATCTCTATGCGGCCGAAGTTGTGACCATTAACAATGGAGCCGGAGCCGGAAACTGTCTGACTCGAAGGCAATTCCCATTCCGGGTTAGAGGCTACCATTGGACCGCCGCCCCGGAGGTTGGATTGATGCTCCCGAAGTTGTTTCCATTGATAATGCTACCCGAGCCGGAATTGGTCTGCTGCTGGATGGCGTATCGCTGAAAGTTGTTGCCCTGTGGCAGCAAGTGCGCAATCTCTCGTGCAAGATCGGGATCGGCCGCCATTGCTTTTCTGATCTGCAATTGCAGCGCGATGTCTCCGCCCTCTTCCCCCGCCGCAATGTCGGTTACGGCCCCTTCGATTACCTGCCGGGACTGCTCTCTGCGGAGTAGGCGATTGAGAATGTGGTGCCCAACACCAATCGTAGCGTCAGAAGCACCCTCGATCACCGTGCTTCGAACCTTGTCAAGGGTGCTGACTCCATATGCTGTCACGGCAGCGGTCACGTAAGGCATCACGGAAGCAGCGGTCTCGGCAACATCGAAATCCATCTAGCATGAATACAGCAATTAGAAGTGATATAGAAGCACCTTGCAACGATGCTTCATCGATTGTCGGCTTTCCGACTCCGAGTGGACAACGCAGCAAAAGTCGCGGCTCCCTGACGGGGCGACGATCCCGCGTGGCTTGCCCCGATCGATGCCTCTCGGTGGCCGACCAAAGTTAGACCCTCAGCGGCAAGCTGAGCTCGTCGGCCTCGTCGACTTCTTCGGCGTGATCCGAACAGTCGTGGGGTCGAACCCTTTCCGCCCCCGGACTGCTGGCAGGATGGCGACGTCCATGAGCGTTGCGATGATCTGGCGGCGCTGGTCGTTGGTAACCTCGTCGGAGTGCCACCACGCCCGTACGTCCGGGGCGGCAATGGCCGGGCCAAGAACGTCAACCCGGCCAGCGTCTGCCATCTTCGCCTCGATCTCGGCAATGTCCGCCTCGGCAGCCTCGGTCCCGGCAAGCATTGTTGCCCTTGGAATGCGCTTCTTGGCGTAGTCGATGCCGAGTTGCTTGAGCAGGACCCGGGTTGCCTCCAACTCTTCACGGAGCGCGTCCACGTCGGGCCGCTCGTGGTCGACGAGCAAGTCAGCGCCGTCTCGCTCGATGAGGGCGATGACAACATCGCTCACCAACTCGTCCACCGGCTCCACTGCTCGACTGACGTGCTTCCCGGTGCGACAGGTGTAGTTCTTGGCTCCGGTCTTCGACTGGCCGCTCATGTTGACGGTGTCGTCACAGACGCCACAGCGCGCAAGCCCGGTGTTCAGCCCCTTGGCGGACTTGCCGGTTCTCCTACGCGCCGGGTTCTCCAGGATGCTCTTGACCGCCCGCCACGTGGCCTCATCCACCAGGCCCGGCCAGGCTGCCTTGGTCACCACCTCGCCCCGGTGCGAACGCAAGCCGGCATTGCGCGGGCTGGTAAGCCACTTGCGTAGCGTCTCCGTTCGCCACAGGTTCCCCTGCCCGGTACGTAGTCCGGCATCGTTCAGCGCTCGGACCTGGGACGCGAGGTTGCCCTTGGCAAGGATCGCCCGGTAGACGTCCTTCGCCGCCTCGGCCTCTTTCTCCCGCAACGTCACGCGGTCAGGCTCGTACCCGAACGGCCGGGGGCCGGGGGCCGGGCGTCCCTTCTCGGCGTGCTGCCGGTTGGCCCGCTTCTGGCGCTCGGACTTCAACTCCGTCTCGTACCGGGCGTCACTCGCCGCGTTGTCGAAGAACTTGCGCCCCTGCGGCGTCGAGAGGTCGAACGTCATCCCGCGAGCGTAGGAGACGATCACCGGGTGAGGCGCGGCAAGACACGTCTCGTAGAACCGATACTCGTCCGTCTTTGTCTTCAACAGTCGCTCACTCGACCACGCGATGACCACGCTGATCTCACCGGACGCGATGAGCCTCAACAGCCCCTCGAAGCCGGGCCGACGGCGGAGCGCGGTTTTGTCGTTGTCAACGAGCCGATGCGCCACGGGCCACCTGTTGTACTCCGCGTGGGCATCACAGTCTTCCCCCTGGCGCGCGATGCCTTCACCCTCGCGGCTGGTGCCCTTGTGCGGATCGTCAGAGAGACGGAGGCAGATCGCGGCGCGTCGGTCCTGGCTGCTCAACAGCGTCATGAGTAGATACTAGCAAGATCATACCCACTCGATGCGCTGGGTCTTCCTGGACGACCCCGGCGAGGGCGGGCTGACCGCCGTGCACTCGTACTTCGACCGCTCCCCCTACGTCGAGCAGGACGAGCGGGGGATGGCCAGCTACGTGGAGCAGCACCGGACCCTCGGCGACCGGATCCGCGAACTGGTCGGTGCCGGCTTCCGCCTGCTCGACCTGGTGGAACCGGAGTGGCCGGCCGGCCATCGGGAGACCTGGGGGCAGTGGAGCCCGCTGCGCGGGCGGCTCTTTCCCGGCACCGCCATCTTCGTCACGGAGAAGCCGGCCACCACCTGACCGGCCCGGTACCTGACCGGCCCGGTACCGGACCAGCAGGCCCTGGACCGGCAAGCGCTGGACCGGCAAGCACTGGACCGGCCGGCACCGCGCCCCGCCGACCGGTCCGTCGGCGGCGGGCCGGCCGGGCGCGTTGTTTCGGGGCAGTGCCGTCGGGTACCCGGCGACCATGGCCGAGCAGCGGTTTCGACGGGGTGACCATGTCTCCTGGGCCAGCCACAGCGGTCGCGCCCACGGCGTGGTGCAGGAGGAGCTGACCGAGCGCACGCACGTCCGGGGGCGCGCGGTGAACGCCGCCCCGGACGACCCGCGGTACCGCATCCGCAACGACGACTCGGGACGGGACGTCGCCCACCGGCCGGAGGCGTTGCGCCATGAGCCGAGCTGACGACCCGCAGCAGACCTACCGGGAGTTCACCGAGGCGGTGAACATGAAACCCGGGGAGCTGTCCTCCTGGTTGCAGACGCCCGAGTCCAAACAGGTCGGCTGGCACAAGGGTGGCCGGGCCGGTGGCGGCGAGTCGGTGGGGCACTCGTCGGGCCGGCGGATCGTCGACCTGCTGCGCCGCAAGCGGGCCGAACTGTCCGCCGCCGACTACCAGCACATGCGCAAGGTGATCGGCTACGTGCACCGGCACCTGGCGCAGCGACCGGCCGGCGACGTCCGGGACACGAAGTGGCGCTGGTCGCTGATGAACTGGGGCCACGACCCGCTGCGTTGACCCGCGGGGTGGGTCAGTCCGTCGTGGCGAAGTCGACGTCCTTCGTCCCGACCGTGCCCGCCGTGCGCCCCGGGGCCTTCTGGTACGACCAGTAGAGGTTGGTGTGCGTGACGACCTGCTCGGGCGGTGGCGCGCCCCACTGCGTGCGGTCCTGCGTGGTGTGGGCGTCGCCGACCAGCGTGGTGTCGTAGCCCCGCACCAGCGCGCCGTGCAGGGTCGACCGGACGCACGCGTCGGTCTGCGCACCGACCACCACGAGCCGCCCGACGCGCAGCCCGGCCAGCACCGACTCCAGCTCGGTGTCCTCGAAGGAGTCGCCGTAGAGCTTCTCGACAAGCGGCTCGGCGTCGGCCGGGACCAGTTCGGGGACGATCCGCCAGTCGTCCCCGCCCCGGACGAGCCGGGAGTCGGAGTGCTGCACCCAGACGACGGGCACCCCCTCCTGGCGGGCCCGCCGCACCAGGGCGGCCACGTTGGCGACGACGTCGTCACGCCGGTACGCCCCGGCGACGACCCCGTTCTGCACGTCGACGACGAGCAGGGCGGTGTGCGGTCGGTCGGTGAGTGTGCTCATCTCTCCCCCTGGTCTGGCTGGTGCGGCGGTGGTGCGAAGGCTAGTGGTCGGCGCTGTTCCAGTCCCGGCCCGCGCCGACGGAGACCTCCAGCGGCACCGACAGCGGGTACGCCGCCCCCATCTCCTGCCGGACCAGCGTCTCCAACGCCTCCCGCTCGTCGGGCGCGACCTCGAAGACCAACTCGTCGTGCACCTGGAGCAGCATCCGGGACCGCAGTCCGGCGTCACGCAGGGCGGTGTCGACGCGCAGCATGGCGACCTTGATGATGTCGGCCGCCGAGCCCTGGATGGGAGCGTTGAGCGCCATCCGCTCGGCCATGTCCCGGCGCTGCCGGTTGTCGCTGACCAGGTCGGGCAGGTAGCGGCGGCGGCCCAGGACGGTGGAGGTGTAGCCGTCCTGGCGGGCGCGGGCCACCACCTCGTGCAGGTAGTCGCGCACCCCGCCGAAGCCGGCGAAGTAGTTCTCCATCAGCCCCCGGGCCTCCTCGGCGGTGATGCCGAGCTGCTGGGACAGGCCGAAGGCGCTCAACCCGTACGCCAGGCCGTAGTTCATGGCCTTGATCTTGCGGCGCTGGTCGGCGGTGACCTCGCCGACCGGGACGGTGAAGACCGACGACGCGGTGGCGGCGTGGAAGTCGTGGCCGGAGTTGAACGCCTCGATCAGCGCCTCGTCCAGCGACAGGTGCGCCATGATCCGCATCTCGATCTGGCTGTAGTCGGCGGTGAGCAGGGTCTGGTAGTCGTCGCCCACCACGAAGGCCCGGCGGATGCGCCGGCCCTCCTCGGTGCGGATCGGGATGTTCTGGAGGTTGGGGTCGGTGGAGGAGAGCCGGCCGGTGGCCGCCACGGTCTGCTTGAACGTGGTGTGGATGCGCCCGTCGTCGGCGACCGACTTGAGCAGGCCGTCGACTGTGGTCTTGAGCTTCGCCACGTCCCGGTGGCGCAGCAGGTGCTCCAGCACCGGGTGCGGGTTCTGGGCGTAGAGCCACTGGAGCGCGTCGGCGTCGGTGGTGTACCCGGTCTTGATCTTCTTGGTCTTGGGCAGCCCCAGTTCCCCGAAGAGCAGCTCCTGGAGCTGCTTCGGCGAGCCGAGGTTGAACTCCCGCCCCACGGCGGCGTAAGCGCCCTGGGCGGCGGACTTCACCTCGCCCGCGAAGTGGGCCTCCAACTCGTGGAGGTAGTCCAGGTCGGCACCGATGCCGACGCGTTGCATCCCGGCCAGCACCTCGGACAGGGGCAGCTCCACCTCGGCCATCAGCCGGGCGGACTGCTCGCCGTCGCGGGACAGCTCGGCGTCGATCGCGTCGGCCAGGTCGAGGGTGGCCCGCGCCTGGAGCATCAGGTTCTGCTCGGCCTCGCCGTCGTCGCCGAGCCCGTCGAAGGTGAGCTGACCGGTCTCCGGCGCGTCGACCCGCAGCTCGCGGTGCAGGTAGCGCAGCGCCAGGTCGGTCAGGTCGTAGGAGCGCTGGTCGGGGCGGGCCAGGTAGGCGGCCAGCTCGGTGTCCCGGGCGACGCCGGCCAGGGTCCAGCCCCGGGCGGCGAACGCCAGCCGGGCGTGCTTGCTGTCGTGCAGCACCTTGGGCTGCCGGGGGTCGGCCAGCCAGTCGGCCAGGGCGCGTTCGTCGGCCTCGGCCAGCGTCGCCGGGTCGATCCAGGCGGCCGGGCCGCTGGCCAGCGCGAGGGCCAGCGCGTCGAGCTGCGGCTCGTAGCGCTCGCGGGGGTCCTTCGGCTTGGCCGGCGTCTTGACCGCGACGCCGACCTGGGTGCCGGTGGGGACGTGCACGGCCAGCCAGTCGACAAGCGCACCGGGTGCGGTGAGTCGCTCGCCGGCCAGGTCGAAGCCGGCCTCGGCCTCCGGCTCCACCGCCTCCAGGTATTGGTACAGCCGGTCGCGCAGGATGCGGAACTGGAGGGTGTCGAAGACCTGGTGCACGGCCTCGCGGTCCCAGCCCTGCCAGCGGGCGTCCTCGGGACGGATCGGCAGCTCCAGGTCGGAGACCAGGCAGTTGATCTCGTAGTTGCGGATCACGTCGGCGAGCCGCTCGCGCAGGCTGTCGCCGGCCTTGCCCTTGATCTCGTCGGCGTGGGCGATCACGCCCTCGACCCCGCCGTAGGTGTTGATCCACTTGGCGGCCGTCTTCGGGCCGACGCCGGGGATGCCGGGCAGGTTGTCGCTGGTCTCGCCGACCAGGGCGGCCAGGTCGCGGTAGCGCTGCGGGCCGACGCCGTACTTGGCCTCGATCGCCGCCGGGTCCATCCGGGCCAGGTCGGAGACGCCCTTGCGCGGGTAGAGCACGGTGACGTCGTCGCCGACGAGCTGGAAGGCGTCCCGGTCGCCGGTGCTGATCAGCACCTGCATGCCCTGGTCGCGGGCCTGGCAGGCGAGGGTGGCGATGACGTCGTCGGCCTCGTAGCCCTCCCGCTCGACGACCGGGACGCGCAGCGCGTCGAGGACCTCCTTGACCAGGCTGACCTGGCCCTTGAAGTCGGCCGGGGTCTCGCTGCGGCCGGCCTTGTACTCCGCGTACTTCTCGGTGCGGAAGGAGCGGCGGGAGACGTCGAAGGCGACCACGATGTGGGTGGGCTGCTCGTCGCGGAGCACGTTGATCAGCATCGAGGTGAAGCCGTAGACCGCGTTGGTCGGCTGCCCGGTCGTGGTGGAGAAGTTCTCCACCGGCAGGGCGAAGAAAGCCCGGTATGCCAGGGAGTGTCCGTCGACGAGAAGCAGGCGCGGCGTCGTAGCTGTCACGGCAGCGACTCTAGTCCGTACCCCCGACAACCCCCGGCGGCGGCACGGCCGACGCCGGGGGTCGCCCGGAGCTCAGAGCACCTTGGCGAGGAATGTCCTGGTCCGCTCGTGCCGCGGGTCGGCGATCACCTCGCGCGGGTCGCCGGACTCGACGACCACGCCGCCGTCCATGAAGACCAGCGTGTCGCCGACCTCCCGGGCGAAACCGATCTCGTGGGTCACCACGATCATGGTCATCCCGTCCCGGGCCAGGTCCTTCATCACGTCCAGGACCTCGCCGACCAGTTCCGGGTCGAGCGCGCTGGTCGGCTCGTCGAAGAGCATCAGCTTCGGCCGCATCGCCAACGCGCGGGCGATCGCCACCCGCTGCTGCTGCCCGCCGGAGAGCTGACCGGGGTACGCGCCGAGCTTGTCGCCCAGCCCCACCCGCTCCAGCAGCTGCGCGGCCCGCTCCCGGGCCGCCGCCTTCTTCTCCCGGCCCAGCAGCACCGGGGCCTCGGTCACGTTGCCCAGCACCGTCATGTGCGGGAAGAGGTTGAACCGCTGGAACACCATGCCTATCGAACGGCGCTGCGCGGCCACCTCCTTCTCCCGCATCTCGTGCAGCCGGCCGCCGCGTTCCCGGTAGCCGATCAGCTCGCCGTCCACCCGGATCGACCCGGCGTTGATCTTCTCCAGGTGGTTGATGCAGCGCAGGAAGGTCGACTTGCCGGAGCCGGACGGCCCCAGCAGGCAGCACACCTCGCCGGCACGGACCGCAAGGTCGATGCCCTTGAGCACCTCCAGCGACCCGAACGACTTGTGCACCTGCTCGGCCCGCACCATCAGCCCGGCACCGTCGGCCGGGGCACCGGCAGGTGACTCGGCGGCCGGCGCGCCCGGCTGGCCGGGAATCAGCTCACTCATGCCGGACCCACCGTCCCCGCGTTGCCGCCGCCACCGGTCTCCGCCGTCATCCCCCGCAACCGCAGCCGGGCCCGGCCGGCCGGACCGTAGCCCCTGCCGAAGTGCCGCTCCAGGAAGTACTGCCCGACCAGCAGGATGCTGGTCAGGAAGAGGTACCACAGGCAGGCGGCCACGTACATCGGGAAGATCTGGAAGGTCCGCTTGCCGACCGCGTCGAGCTGGAAGAACAGCTCCACGCTCACCGGCACGTAGAGCAGCAGCGAGGTGTCCTTGAGCATCGCGATGGTCTCGTTGCCGGTCGGCGGGATGATCACCCGCATCGCCTGCGGCAGCACCACCCGGCGCAGCAGCTGACCCCGGCTCATGCCCAACGCCTGGGCCGCCTCGGTCTGCCCCTCGTCGACCGACTGGATGCCGGCCCGGACGATCTCGGCCATGTAGGCCGCCTCGGACAGCGCCAGCCCCAGCAGGCCGGCCATGAAGCCGGTGAGGATGTCCCGGGAGGAGAAGCCGAACAGCCGCAGTTGCAGGTTGTCGATGCCGAAGAGCTGACCGAGCTGGGTGTCGAACGGCACCCCGAACTCGATCCGGCTCCACAGGATGCCGATGTTGCCGAAGACCGCCAGCAGCACCAGCCGGGGCACCGCCCGGAAGAACCAGGTGTAGAGCCAGGCGACCCCGCGCAGGATCGGATTGTCCGACAGCCGCATCACCGCCACCACCACGCCCAGCGTGACGCCGATGAGCATCGCGCTCACCGTCATCAGCACCGTGCCGCGCAGCAGGCCCTCGATGATCGGCGGGCGGAACATCTTGTCCACCATGAACGACCAGTTGAAGGCGTCGTTGGTGACCAGCAGGTGGACGAACATGGCGACCAGCACGGCCAGCACGGCGACCGCGACCCACCGCCCCGGGTGCCGTACGGGCACGGCGCGGAGAGGCTCCGGCCGCGCCCGTACGGTGGAAGTGTCGTGGGATTCCATGACCTGTTACGGGTTGATCGCGGGGTCCGTGATCGCGCCGTCCGCCACCTTCCACTTGTCCAGCACCGACTTGTACGACCCGTCGGCGATCAGCGCCTTGGTCGCGTCCCGCACCGCCTCGGCGAACGCCGCCTGGTCCTTGCCGACCACGTAGCCGTACGGGGCCGCCTCGTACTGCTTGTCGAGCAGTTCGAGGGCGTCGTTGGACTGGGTCACCGCGTACACCCCGACCGGGTAGTCGGCGAGCATCGCGTCGTCCTTGCCGGAGACCACCGCGGCGGTGGCGGCGTCCTGGCCGGGGAACTGCTCGACGGTGATCGCCGGCTTGCCGGCCTCGGTGCAGGTCTTGGAGCGCTTCTGGATGTCCTCGACCTGGACGGTGTCCTTCTGCACGGCGATCTTCTTGCCGCAGGCGTCGTCGATCTTGACGCCGGAGGGGTTGCCCTTCTTGGTCACCCACTGGGTGCCGACCTGGAAGTAGCTGACCATGTTGGCCTGCTGCTTGCGCTCGTCGTTGATGGTGAACGACGAGACGCCGACCTCGTACTTGCCGGTGCTCACGCCGGAGATGATGTCGCCGAACGGCGCGGAGACGAACTCCGCCTTGAGGCCGAGCTTGGCCGCCACGGCGGTGAACAGCTCGACGTCGAAGCCGATGACCGTCTTGCCGTCGTTGTCGAGGAACTCCGCCGGGGCGTACGTCGAGTCGGTGCCCACGACGATCTTGCCGTCGGCCTTGATGGCCGCCGGGACCTTGTCGGCCAGCGAGGTGTCGGCCGACGCGCTGACCGAGGGGCCGCCGCCGGGCTGCTCGGTGCTCTCCTCCTCGCCACAGGCGGCGAGGGAGAGCAGCAGGGCGGTCGCGCCGACGACGCCGAACGCCGCCCGCCGACCAGGGGTGAGGTGGAACATGGCAGTACTCCTTTGCGAGGGGGGCGACGGTCAGGCCACGCCGAGGTACGCCTCTTTGACCGACGGGTCGTGCAGCAGTTCCGCGCCGGTGCCGCTCTTGACGATGCGGCCGGTCTCCAGCACGTACGCCCGGTGGGCCCGGGCGAGCGCCTGCTGCGCGTTCTGCTCCACCAGCAGGATGGTGGTGCCCTGCTCGTTGATCTCGGTGATGATGGAGAAGATCTGCTGGATCAGCATCGGGGCCAGACCCATCGACGGCTCGTCGAGCAGCAGCAGCTTGGGCCGGCTCATCAGCGCCCGGCCGACGGCCAGCATCTGCTGCTCGCCGCCGGAGAGGGTGCCGCCGGCCTGCTTGCGCCGCTCGGCCAGCCGGGGGAACAGCTCCAGCACCCGGTTGAGGTCCTGGGCGATGCCCGCCCGGTCCCGCCGGGTGTAGGCGCCCATGTCGAGGTTCTCCAGCACGGTCATGCCGGGGAAGATGCCGCGACCCTCCGGGGCCTGGCACAGCCCCCGCCGGACCCGCAGGTCCGCCCGGAGCTTGGAGATGTCCTCGCCCTCGAAACGGATCGCCCCGGAGGCGATCGGCCGGATACCGGAGATCGCCCGCATGGTGGTGGACTTGCCGGCGCCGTTCGCGCCGATCAGGGCGACGATCTCGCCCTCCCCCACGGTCAGGCTGATCCCGTGCAGCGCCTGGATGCGCCCGTACAGCAGGCTGACGTCGTCAATCTCAAGCAGCATCGTCCGGTACCCCCAGGTACGCCGCGACCACCTTCGGGTTGTCCCGCACCTCGGCGGGCAGCCCCTCGGCGATCTTCTTCCCGAACTCCAGCACCACGATCCGGTCGGTGACGCCCATGACCAGGCGCATGTCGTGCTCGATCAGCAGCACGGTCACGCCGGTGTCGCGGATCTGCCGGATGAGCTGGAGCAGCTCCTCCTTCTCCGCCGGGTTGAAGCCGGCGGCCGGCTCGTCCAGGCAGAGCAGCACCGGGTCGGTGGCCAGGGCCCGGGCGATCTCCAGCCGGCGCTGCTCGCCGTAGGAGAGGTTGCGGGCGAACTCGTGCATCCGGGACCGGATGCCGACGAACTCCAGCAGCCGTTCGGCCTTCTCCCGGCCCTCACGCTCCTCGCGCCAGTGCCGGGGCAGCCGGAACAGCGCCGAGACCACACTGGTCTTGTGGTGCGCGTCGGCACCGACCTGCACGTTCTCCAGCGCGGTCATCTCCGGGAAGAGGCGGATGTTCTGGAACGTCCGCGCCATGCCCATCTTGGTGATCTGGTGCCGCTTCTTGCCGCTGATCTTCTCGCCGCGGAACCGGATCTGCCCCTCGCTGGGCTGGTAGATGCCGGTCATCGCGTTGAAGCAGGTGGTCTTGCCGGCGCCGTTCGGGCCGATCAGCCCGAGGATCTCCCCCTTGTAGAGGGTGAAGTCGACGTCGTTGAGCGCCACCACGCCGCCGAAGCGCAGCGTGACGTGGTCGACCTCCAGCAGCGGTTCCCGCCCGGGGATGGTCTCGACGGCGGGCGCGCCCGCCTGGGCCGGAACGGCCGGGGTCTGTTCGGTGTCACTCACCGACGATCACCTCCTTGCGACGGTCCTTGAACTCCGCCGCCCGTCGCCGGTTCGGGATGAGGCCCTGCGGCCGGAAGATCATCATCACCACGAGCACCAGGCCGAAGAAGAGGAACCGGTACTCGTACAGCTCCACGCCGAACAGCTCGATGCCGCGGAACCGCTCGATCATGTACGCCACCAGGCCACCGCCGACGATCGCGCCGACGATGTTGCCCGAGCCGCCCAGGATGACCGCGGCCAGGATGATGATCGAGTTGAGCAGCTCGAAGTTCTGCGAGTTGACGAAGTTCTGCTTGCCGGCGAAGAGCGCACCGGCCAGGCCGGCGATCGCCGCGCCCGAGGCGAACGCCCAGAGCTTGAACTTGAACGTCGGCACGCCCATCAACTGGGCGGCGTCCTCGTCCTCCCGGATCGAGATCCAGGCCCGGCCGACCCGGCTGTGGGTCAGGTTCCGCACCCCGATCACCACCAGGATGATCAGCGTGAGCACCAGCCAGTAGTACGGGCGGGCGTCGAGCACCCCGAAGAACGGCTTGCCGTCGGCGTACGTGCCGGGCGGGTGCGGGATCTGGTTGAAGCCCCGCTGGCCCTTGAGGAAGTCGGAGCTGACCGCCGCGATCCGGATCATCTCGGCGAAGCCGAGCGTCACCAGCGCCAGGTAGTCCCCGCGCAGCCGCAGGGTCGGGGTGCCGAGCATGACGCCGGAGACCATGGTGAGGGCGATCGCGATCGGCACCACCAGCAGCCACGGCCAGAGCGTCTTGAGGTTGCTGCTCGGCGAGGTCAACACCGCCACGGTGTACGCGCCGACGGCGAAGAAGCCGAAGTAGCCGAGGTCGAGCAGGCCGGCGAAGCCGACCACGATGTTCAACCCGACCGCCAGCAGCACGTAGATCGAGACGGTGAACAGCACCTGGGTGAAGTTGGAGCCCGTGGTCGGGATCGGCCCCAGGTACTGGTAGAACTCCTTGTTGGGCAGCGCGTAGAAGAACGCGATCAGCGCCACCAGTGCCGCCCAGCGCACCCAGCGCGGGGCGTCGTGCCACCGCTGGGCGATGGCCTCGCGGCCGTGCCGCAGCCGTGTCCCGATCCCCTGCTGCTGCTCGGGGGTCGGCGGATTAACCGTCGTCGTCATGCCCGTGCCCTTCCCAGCGATTCGCCCAGCAGACCGGTCGGCCGGAACATCAGCAGCACCACCAGGACGGCGAAGGCGGCGAAGTCCTTCCACTCGCTGCCGAACAACCCCGACGCGTAGTTCTCCACCACGCCCAGCAGCAGGCCGCCGACCAGGGCGCCCCGCAGGTTGCCGATGCCGCCGAGCACCGCGGCGGTGAACGCCTTGAGGCCGAGCAGGAAGCCGACGCTGTAGGTCAGGCTCTGGATCCGCACGTCGTAGAGCAGGCCGGCGACGCCGGCCATGGTGCCGCCGGCGATGAAGACCATCAGGATGATCCGGTCCTTGTTCACGCCCATCAGCGCGGCGGTGTTGGCGTCCTGGGCGACCGCCCGGATGCCCCGGCCGACCCGGCTGCGGTTGATGAACTGGTCCAGTGCGACCATCATCGCCAGCGCGGCGCCGAGGGTGAGCAACTGCACCCCGTCGATCGGCACCCCGAAGAGGTGGAACAGCGGCTTCTGGCTGATCAGGATCGGTGCGCCCTCGGGCCGCCGACGGGTCCAGATGCCGAACGCCTCCGAGATCGCGATCGACGCGCCGATCGCGGTGATCAGGAAGGCCAGCGGCGGCGCGTTGCGCTTGCGCAGCGGCCGGTACGCCACCCGCTCGATCACGGTCGCCGTGCCGGCGGACGCGATGGCCGCGACGATCATCGCGACGAGCAGGTAGAACAGGATCGAGCCGACCCCGCTGACCTGGGAGTCCTGGTCGAGGCCGAAGCCGTTCCAGGTCCAGATGGCGGCGAACGCGCCGGCGATGAAGACCTCGGAGTGAGCGAAGTTGATGAGTCTGAGTACGCCGTAGACCAGCGTGTAGCCGAGCGCGACCAGGGCGTAGATCGCACCCTGTGTCAGGCCGGTCGTGGTGAGTTCCCCGAAGTTGGAGAACAGTCCGTCGAAGTTCACGGGAGGGCCGCTCCGTCAGGTGTGGAGAAACAGGTGGTGCGGCCGGGAGCGAGCTCCCGGCCGCACCCGCGATCTGTCGTCAATCGCTCGCAGCGACCGTGGTCAGGCCTTCGGGATCTCCTGGTCGGGGACGACCTTGCCGCCCTGGACCTTGAACGCCCAGACCTTGACCTGCGCCGGGTCCAGCTCGCCACCCTCGACGAACTTGTAGCTCGACGCGACGCCCTCGCCGTTGTAGTTCTTCACGAACTCCAGCAGGTCGGCGCGGGTGGTCTTCTTGGCCTTGATGCCGGCGAGCAGGATGTTCGCGGCGTCGTAGGCGGTGTCGCTGTAGGTGCCCGGGTCGGCGCCGTTGAGGGCCTTGAACTCCTCGACGAAGGTGCCACGGGCCTCGGCGGCCGGCGCGCACGGGCAGGTGAGGATGGTGCCCTCGGCGGCGGCGGCACCCGCGGTGGTGATGTACGCCGGGTCGTTGGAGCCGTCACCGACGATCAGCGGAGCGGTGACCCCGGCAGCGGTGAGCTGCTTGCGGATCAGGCCGGCCTCCTGGTAGTAACCGCCGAAGAAGACGGCCTTGACGCCGGCCGCCTTGACCTTGGTCACCACGCCGGAGAACTCGGTCTGCTTGCCCTCGCCCTGGACCTTGTCCGAGCCGACGACCGCGCTGCCGAGGACCTTCTTGACCTCGTCGGCCAGGCCGGCGCCGTAGGCGGACTGGTCGTCGATGACGTAGACCTTGTCGGCCTTCATCACGTTCTTGATGTAGGTGCCGGCGGCGGGACCCTGGCTCAGGTCGTTGCCGACCGCGCGGAAGAAGGTCTTCCAGCCCTGCTGGGCGAGGCTGGGGCGGGTGGCGGAGGGGGTGATGGTGACCAGGCCGGCCTCGTTGAACAGCGGGCCGGCGGCCTCGGACTCACCCGAGTAGGCCGGGCCGACGATGCCCAGGAGCTTGCTGTCGTCGATGGCCTTCTGGGCCAGACCGGGCGCCTGGTCCGGGCTGCCCTGCGAGTCCAGCTCGGCCAGCTCGACCTTGCAGTCGGCGTTTTCCTTGTTGTATTTCTCGACGGCGAGCTTCACGCCGTTCTTCTCGTTGATGCCCAGCGCCGCCGAGCTGCCGGTCAGCGCGCCGAAGAACGCGATCTTGCTACCGCAGCCGTCGCCTCCGGACGCCTCGTCGTCGCTGCCGCTGGAGCAAGCGGTGCCGCCGGCGACGAGCGCCAGCATGGCGACTCCACCGATCACGCGTGCGAGCTTCTGCCTCAAGGCCGGAACCCTCCTCCGTCGCATGGTCCGAACCACCCGCTGCCTATTGGCCCTTGCGGGGGCGGACGAACCAGACCGTCGTCGCCGGTCTGGGCCGGGACGTTATCCCACCGGGAAGCTGCGACGTAAGCCCCAGCAAGCGGGGTTGATCGAACCGTTACACGCCGTGGCGGATTCGAAACGATCGCTGTAAGAACCGTCAGTTCTGAGAGATTTTCACTTTCTCTTCGAAGGCGCGGGACGCCGCCGGCCGCCGCCCCCGCCTATAGCCACTCAAACCCGCCCCCACCAGGCATGGGAGCCCCTGCCGTCGTCAGCCAGCAGGAGCAGTCGATCGTCGCCGCCGGCCACCGTCAGGGCGGTGTCACCGCCATCGACGACCGTCAACGGCACCCGCACGGAGCGCCACGACACCCCACTGTCCGTCGACATCCACACCGCACGACCGACACCGTCACCGGTCACGGCCACCAGCGCGCCACCCACCACGGCCAGCCCCACCACCGACAGCACGCCCGGACCGGCCGCCCCGAACCCGCCGACCCGCCGCCACCGCGACCCGTCGTCGGCCCGCCACACGGCGAAACCGCCAGAAACCGCCCCCACCACCACCGGCACGCCGTCACGCAGCACCACCCGCTCCGCCCGCCCCCGGCCGTCCTCCACCGGCAGCTCCACCCGCCGCCAGGAACGCCCGTCGACCGAGGTCCAGGCCATCGGCCGCAGCGCCGATCCACCCGCCGGCAGCAGCGACCCGACCACCAGCCAACCCGCCGGCAGCGCCACCGCGTCGTACGCCGCCGTCCGCCCCCGGGCGTCGCCGGCCAGCTCCGGCAGCCCTTCGGCCAGGGTGAACCCGCCCGCGTCCGACGACGTCCAGACCGCCGCGCCGTCGGCCCGGGCACCGGCGATCAACCAGCCCCCGGCACCGGCCGCCAACCGGGCCACGCTGACCGCGCGGGGGCCGCCGAACAGCTCGAACGCCGCCGGAACCTCCCGCAACGGGCCGTCGCCGTCGCGGACCCAGGTCCCGGTACGCGGGTTGCCGTGCACCCCACCGTTCTTGGCGCCCAGCGCCGCCACCCGACCCCCGGCGCAGGCCGCCGCGTAGAGCACGTGCTGTCGGCCGTAGAACGTGCTGGCCGCGACCGGCACCGGCACCCAGGTGGAACCGTCCGCGCTGGACCAGGCCGCCGGGCGGCTCCCACCGGCGGCGTCGACGACCCCCCCGACCAGGAACCGGACCCCGGCGCAGGAGACCGCGTCGCGCAGCACCAGCCGTCCGGCCGGGCCGGGCGGCACGGGCAGGGTCGCCTCCTGCCAGGCCGGCTCGACCGACGCCGACCGGCCGTCACCCCGCCCGGCCTCGTCGTTTCCGGGTCCGGGCCGGTCGCAGCCGGCGACCACCAGGACCAACAGAGCGCACACCACGAGTACGCGCCGGGCAGACATGCGTCGATGCTAGGCAGCGGAACCCCGCCGTGGGGGGCGGGTCGGGCCGCCCGGCCGGCGAACTGATCGACCATTGCGCAGACGGGAGCCGGGTGATCGGGGGCAGGGGCCCACCGGCCGACCGGTACGTCGTGGTGTCGCCGCCGGCGCGGGACGGACCGCGCCGCACGGGTCGACGTCAGAACGGAACGGGTCGACGTCAGGACGGAACCGGACGGCCGTCGGGGCGGATTCGTCCGCCTGTTCGGAGCGGGTCACCTCGCCGACCGGACGGGGTGGGCAGTCGAGCGGGGAGGAAAGACGGACCGATCGGCGGCCGGTGCGCCGACAGCTCAGGAGGTGGGCTGCTCGGCGATCTCGCCACCGGCGGTCTCGGCGAGGATACGCTCGGCGACCTCCTTCATGGTCATCCGGTGGTCCATCGCGGTGCGCTGGATCCACTTGAACGCCTGCGGCTCGGTCATCCCGTACGTCGTCATCAGCGCGCCCTTGGCGCGTTCGACCGTCTTGCGGATCTCCAGCCGGTCGGTGAGGCCGGCCACCTCGGACTCCAGCGCGGCGATCTCGGAGTAGCGGGAGAGGGCGATCTCCACCGCCGGCACCAGATCGCTCTTCTGGAACGGCTTGACCAGGTAGGCCATCGCACCGGCGGCCCGCGCCCGCTCCACCAGGTCACGCTGGCTGAACGCGGTCAGGATGATCACGGGGGCGATCCGGGCACCGGCGATCCGCTCGGCGGCGGCCAGCCCGTCCATGATCGGCATCTTGATGTCGAGGATGACGAGGTCGGGCTTGAGCTCCTCGGCCAACCGGACGGCGGTCTCGCCGTCACCGGCCTCGCCGACGACCTCGTAGCCCTCCTCGACCAGCATCTCGGCCAGGTCCAGTCGGATGAGCGCCTCGTCCTCGGCGATCAGCACCCGCCTGCGCTCGGCATCCGTCTGCGTCTCGGCCACCAGCCCTACCCCCACCATCGATCCCACACCGGCTACCACCCATGCTCCCGCATGAGCCTAGTCGGGTACAGTGAGCCACGCGCCCCTCGGGGTGACGCCGGGGTGGTGGAACGGCATACACGGAAGTCTCAAACACTTCTGCCCGAAAGGGCTTGCGGGTTCGAATCCCGCTCCCGGCACCGAAGCACGCGACCACTGCCCCTGCTACGGGGCAGCCAACCCGTCGGAGCGGCCGGACGCTCATCCCGCCGCGAGCGCGCGGGCCAGGTCGGTCCACAGGTCCTCGGGGTCCTCCAGGCCGACCGAGATCCGCAGCAGCCCGTCGCCCGGTCTCGCCTCCCCGGCCACCGGCCGGTGGGTCAGCGAGGCCGGGTGCTGGATCAGGGTGTCCACCCCGCCCAGCGACACCGCGTAGTTGATCAGCCGGCAGGCACCGGCGACCCGGGCGGCGGCCGGAGCGCCGCCGCGCACCTCGAAGGCGAGCAGGCTTCCGGTGCCGGCGAGTTGCCGGCCGACCAGCCCGGCCGGGTCGTGCACCGAGGGGTGGTGGACCCGGGCGACGACGGGGTGCCCGGCGAGCCGCAGCGCGAGCTTCTCCGCGCCGGCCTGCTGCGCGCGGACCCGCAGCGGCAGCGTCTGGAGCCCTCGGTGCAGCAGGTACGCGCCAAGCGGGTGCAACACCGCGCCGGTGACCGCGCGCACCTGGCGCAACCGGGCGGCCCAGTCGGCGTCGCAGGCCACCACGCCGGCGAGCACGTCGCCGTGTCCTCCGATGCTCTTGGTGGCGCTGTGCAGGACGAGCGCGGCACCGTGCCGGGCCGGCTGTTGGAGCACGGGGGTGGCGACGGTGTTGTCGACCAGCAGCGGGACGTCACCCACGGCGGCGGCCAGGGCGGCGATGTCGACGAGGTCGAGGGTGGGGTTGGCCGGGGTCTCCACGACGACCAGGCAGGTGTCGGCCCGTACGGCGTCGGCGACCTCGTCGGGACGGGCCCAGCTGGCCTCGGTGCCGAGCAGGCCGGTGGCGAGCACGTGGTCGGTTCCGCCGTAGAGGGGACGGACGGCGACGACGTGCCGGCGACCGTCCCGGGTGGCCGCGAGCAGGGCCGCGGTGAGCGCGGCCATGCCGCTGGCGAAGGCGACCGCCGCCGGGGTGCCTTCGAGGGTGGCCAGCGCGGTCTCGAAGCGGGCCACGGTGGGATTCCACAGCCGCTGGTAGACGGCGCTGTCGCCGGGCGGGAGGGTGCCGCCGGTGGCGAGCAGTTCGTAGGCCGCGCCGCCGGCCTCGACCGACGGCAGCGGGTTGGTGGTGGACAGGTCGATCGGCGGCACGTGCACCCCGAGGGCCGCGAGGTCCTCCCGGCCGGCGTGCACGGCCCGGGTGTCCACTGACGTGTCGTCGAGGGTCGTCCCGACGCTGGAGGTGGGGGGTGCCGTAGCCGCCGTCATGTCGGAAGCCTCGAACATCAGCCTGACGACGGGCAATACTTTCGAACGATATTCTGGCGGTACGGCTTTTCCTACGCTCGGATTCGCGGGAGGATGCCGGGATGCCCTCCGCACCGAACGATGTACGGCCCTTCGCCACCCTGGACGACGTCGACCGCGCGATCCTGACCGAACTGGCCGCCGACGGCCGGTTGCCGAACAACGCCCTCGCCGAACGGGTGGGGGTGGCCCCGTCGACCTGTCTGACCCGTACCCGGGCGCTGCGGGACTGCGGAGCGATCCGGGGGTTCCACGCCGAGGTGGACCCGGCGGCGGTGGGGCTGCCGTTGCAGGCGCTGGTGTCGGTGCGGCTGACCGCGCACGAGCGGGCGGCGGTGGACGCCTTCCGGGCCCGTTCGGTACGGCTGCCCGGGGTGGTGTCGGTGTTCCACGTGGCGGGCGCGGAGGACTACGTGCTGCACGTGCGGGCGGCGTCGGGTGACGCGCTGCGTGACTTCGTCCTGGACCAGTTGGCGGTGGACCCGGCGGTGCAGCACACCCAGACCAGCCTGATCTTCGAACAGGCCCGCGGCCGGGGCTGACCCGCCGGCCGGCCGCCGAGATCGACTCAACGGCGGCGGTGTTGCGGTATCCGCAGAGCCGGATACCGCAACACCGCTGATGTCGCGGTATCCACGGACCGCCCCGAACCCCGGGCCGGGCAGGGCCCGACCAGGGAACAAGTCCGGGCCGGGACGGGTTGGGGACAGGTGTGATCGACGTACCGTTGTCTGTTCTTGATCTTGCTCCGGTCGCCGCCGGGGCCACCGCCTCCGAGGCGCTCGGGCACACCACCGAGCTGGCCCGCCGGACCGAGCAGCTGGGCTACCGCCGGTTCTGGGTGGCCGAGCACCACAACATGCCGGCGATCGCCAGCTCCGCACCGGCGGTGCTGCTCGCCCACCTGGCGGCGCACACCACCACGATCCGGCTGGGCTCGGGCGGGGTGATGCTGCCCAACCACGCGCCACTGGTGGTCGCCGAGCAGTTCGGCACCCTGGAGGCGCTGCACCCGGGCCGCATCGACCTGGGCATCGGCCGCGCCCCCGGCACCGACCAGCGGACCGCGCTGGCCCTGCGGCGGACCATGGAGGGCCTGTCGGCGGAGGGCTTCCCCCGGGAGCTGGCCGACCTGATGAACTACTTCAGCGGCGACGACCCGGGCGCGATCACCGCCAGCCCGGGGCTCGGCCAGTCGCCCGCCGTCTGGCTGCTCGGCTCCAGCGGGTTCAGCGCCCAGCTCGCCGGGCTGCTGGGGTTGCCGTTCTCGTTCGCGCACCACTTCAGCTCCCAGCACACCCTGCCCGCGCTCCAGCTCTACCGGCAGAGCTTCCGGCCGTCGCGCTGGCTGACCGAGCCGTACGCGATGGTGGCGGTGAACGTGGTCTGCGCCGACACCGACGAGCGGGCCGAGTGGCTGTCCGGGCCGGCCGGGCTGTCGTTCCTCAAACTGCGCTCGGGGCGGCCGGAGCCGCTGGCCAGCCCCGACGACGCCGCCCGGTACCCGTACACCGAGCTGGAGCGGGAGTTCGTGCAACAGCGCCGCGACGGTCAGGCGATGGGTTCGCCGGAGACGGTCCGCCGGCAGCTCACCGAGCTGCTGGCCCGCACCGGCGCGAACGAGCTGATGCTCACCACCATGGTGTACGACGTGGCCGACCGGGTGCGCTCGTTCGAGCTGGTGGCCGAGAAGGTGGTCGGCGGGCTCTCCCGGAGCGTCTGAAACACGCTCTTCATAGCCACGTCACCCCACCGTTGCGGACGACCTCTAACTTTATTACCGGTGGTGGTACGGCACTCCCGGTCGGGACGGGTCGGGGGTGCTGCGGTGTGGTGCACCGGGTCGCCAGCTGAGCGGATTCCGCGGCTGGCGACCCGGTGCCTGCTTGTGTAGGGCCCGGCAAGCGCCGGGCCCGCACCGTCAGCGCAGGTAGATGTTGGGCGTGGGCGGGGTGGACATGCCGTCACCGATGAAGAAGCCCGGGTGCGGCGGCTGGTTGTAGGCGGTGTTCTGCCAGGCGATCGCCACGCGGTACTGGGCGTCGTGCATCAGCGTGTAGATCCGGGTGCTGGTCGGCGTGGGCGTGCTGTAGATCCGCAGCGCCCGGCTGTCGCTGGTGCGCCAGATCACCTCCTCGCGCCAGTCGCCGAGGATGTCGCCGGACAGCGCCGGGGTCGACTTGGTGCCGTTGTTGGAGGCCACGTCGCTACCGGTGAGCAGCCGGGTCTCGCCGCCGGTGCCGTACTTGTCGATCTTGGTGGCGTCGAGCAGCTCACGCACCGGGTCGCCGTCCCACCAGGCGAGGAAGTTCGCCGACGACGGCTTGCGGCCGATGTTCTGCCCCCGGGTGTTGGCCAGCCCGTCGACCGCCGACGACCACGACTCGGCACCGGGGCTGCCGGCCCAGATGTCGGCCGAGACGCCCCTGCCGTTGTCGCCGTTGGCCGCGGTCTTCCAGATGATCTGGCCGGTCCGCGCGTCGGCGAAGTACGAGCTGGGTTTGCTGGCGTCCTCGTCGACCTTGAAGACCTCCAGGCCGGAGCGGCTCGGGTCCAGGTCACCGACGTGCAGGGCGTCGCCGTGGCCGTTGCCGGTGGAGTAGAGCAGCCGGCCGTTGTCGTCGATGGTGGCCGCGCCGTACACGATCTCCTGGCGGCCGTCGGCGTCGACGTCGGCGATGGAGAGCTGGTGGTTGCCCTGGCCGGCGGCGGCGGAGTTGCCGGAGGCGTTGGAGTCGAACGTCCACCGCTTGGTCAGCGCGCCGTTGCGGAAGTCCCAGGCCGCGATGACCGCGCGGGTGTAGTAGCCACGCGCCATGATCAGGGAGGGCCGCTGACCGTCCAGGTAGGCGGTGCCGGCGAGGAACCGGTCGACCCGGTTGCCGTACGAGTCGCCCCAGGAGGAGACGGTGCCGCGCGGCGGGTCGTAGTTGACGGTGGAGGCGATCGCGCCGGTCTGCCCGTTGAACATGGTCAGGTACTCGGGGCCGGACAGCACGTAGCCGCTGGAGTTACGGTAGTCCGCCGACGACGAGCCGATCAGCTGGCCGGTGCCGGAGCGGGTGCCGTCGGCGGTCTTCATGGCCACCTCGGCCTTCCCGTCGCCGTCGTAGTCGTACACCTGGAACTGGGTGTAGTGGGCGCCGGCGCGGATGTTGCGACCCAGGTCGATGCGCCACAACCGGCTGCCGGTGAGGGTGTACGCGTCGACGAAGACGTTGCCGGTGTAGCCGGACTGGCTGTTGTCCTTGGCGTTGGACGGGTCCCACTTGAGCACGATCTCGTAGTCACCGTCGCCGTCGAGGTCACCGACGCTGGCGTCGTTGGCGGAGTAGCTGTACGCCTCCCCGCTCGGGGTGGTGCCGCCGGCCGGCGGCTGGATCGGCACGTCCAGGTAGCCGTTGGCGAACTGGAGGGCGGGCGCGGACGCCGCCTGCTCGGCACCGTTGACCACGGCCCGCACGGTGTACGCCGAGCCGGCCGCCGCCCCGCTGTCGAGATAGTTGGTGGCACCGGTGATCGGTGAGGCGTTGACCCTGGTGGAGCCCCGGTAGAGGTTGAACGACACCCCGGAGGTCTCGGTGCCGAGCAGCCGCCAGGAGACCAGGTTCCCGCTGCCGGAGCGGACGCTGATCAGCCCCCGGTCGAGATCCTCCAGCTGCTTCGCCCCGGCGGGCGGGTCGGTCGGCGGGGGCGTGGTCGGGGGCGGTGTCGTCGGAGGTGGTGTGGTCGGGGGCGCGGTGGTGGGCGGTGGCGTGGTCGGCGGCGCGGTGGTCGGCGCGGTGCCGCCGGTGCAGGTCGTGCCGTTGAGGGCGAAGCTGTCAGGCGGCGGGTTGCTGGCGTTGTTCCACGACGCGTTGAAGCCGAAGTTCGCCGTGCCGTTGGTGGCGAGGGTGGCGTTGTACCCGGCGTCCTTGGCGCTGACCTGCGCCCCGGACTGGGTGACCGTGGCGTTCCACGCCTGGGTGACCTGCTGGCCGGCGGTGTAGGACCAGGTCAACGTCCAGCCGTTGATCGGGTCGCCGAGGTTGGTGACGAGGACGTCGGCGCCGAAGCCGCCGCCCCACTGGCTACTGATCGTGTAGTCGACCCGGCAGCCGGCGGCGGCGGCCGAGGCCGTCACGGCGGTGAGGGTGCCGGCGGTGAGGGTGGTGGCCGCGGCGGCGGCGAGCAGCGCGGCGCGACGACGGGTGGGGCTCGGGTGCACGGAAACGCCTTTCGCGGAGGTCAGCGCACGGTGGCGACGCCGGTCTGCCCGGACCGGCGGGATGACGCCACGCTGACGGTGGTGACGGATGCCTTTGCATCGACATCCATAGTTCGACTCCGCGCAGTCGGATCGTAGGACAACGCTTTCCGCCCGCACAAGCCGTACCCGCTCTTGCTCCCGGCCGGCCCACCTGATCGACTCGGCGGATGGCTGAGCACATGGACCCCGAGGAGTTCCGCCGCGCCGGGTACGCGGTGGTCGACTGGGTCGCCGACTACTGGCGGACGCTGGACCGACGCCCGGTCACCCCGCAGGACCCGCCCGGCACGGTCACCGCCGCCCTGCCGACCGGCCCGCCCGCGCACGGTGAGCCGGTCGCGGCGATGCTGGCCGACCTGGACGCGATCATCGCGCCCCGGGTCACCCACTGGCAGCACCCCGGCTTCTTCGGCTACTTCCCGGCCAACACCAGCGGCCCCAGCGTGCTGGCCGACCTGGTCAGCTCGGGCCTGGGCAGCCAGGGCATGCTCTGGGCCACCAACCCGGCCGGCACCGAGCTGGAGACGGTCGTGCTGGACTGGCTGGCCGACCTGATGGACCTGCCCGCGCGGTTCCGCTCCACCGGCACCGGCGGCGGCGTCATCCAGGACTCGGCCTCCTCGGCGACCCTGGTCGCCACCCTGGCCGCCCTGCACCGGGCCAGCGGCGGACGCTGGCGGGAGGTCGGCGTCGACCGCCGCTACCGGGCGTACACCTCGACGCACGGGCACTCCTCGATCGAGAAGGCGGCCCGCATCGCCGGCCTCGGCGAGGCGGGCGTCCGGACCATCGCGGTGGACCCGACGACCCAGGCGATGCGCCCGGCGGCGCTGCGCGCGGCGATCGAGGCGGACCTGGCCGCCGGCGAGGTGCCGGCCATCGTGGTGGCGACCATCGGGACCACCTCCACCACCGCCGTCGACCCGCTGCCGGAGATCGGCGCGATCTGCGCCAGGTACGGCGTGTGGCTGCACGTCGACGCCGCGTACGCCGGGGCGGCGGCGGTCTGCCCCGAGCTGCGCTGGACGCACGCCGGGGTGGAGCATGCCGACTCGTACTGCTTCGACCCGCACAAGTGGCTGCTCACCGGCTTCGACTGCGACGCCTTCTGGGTGGCCGACCGGGGCGAGTTGATCGAGGCGCTGACCGTCATGCCGGAGTTCCTGCGCAACGCCGCCAGCGAGTCCGGTGCGGTGATCGACTACCGGGACTGGCAGGTCCCGCTGGGCCGCCGGTTCCGGGCGCTGAAACTCTGGTTCGTCCTGCGCTGGTACGGCGTCGAGGGGCTCCGCGCACACCTGCGCGCAGGGATCGCCCTGGCCGACCGGTTCGCCGACCTGGTCCGCGCCGACGACCGGTTCGCCCTCGCCGCCCCGCACCCGTTCTCCCTGGTCACGTTCCGGCTGCGGGCAGGCGACGAGGCCGGCGCGGCGCTGCTGGCCCGGGTCAACGCCAGCGGTCAGGCCTACCTGACCCACACCCGGGTCAACGGCCGGTACACCCTGCGGCTGGCCGTCGGCTCGCCGCTGACCGGGCCGGAGCACGTGGACCGGGCCTGGGCGCTGCTGTCGGCGGCCGCGACGGACCTCCTCGCCGGGAACCCCGCCCCGGCCGCACCGGGCCGACCTGCTCCGGGCGGACCCGCTCCGGTCTGAGCTGCTCCGGTCTGAGCTGCTCCGGGCGGCGCTTCCCGGGGTGACCGTCGCCGCCCCGTTCCGGGTCGCCCGGCGCTGACGACGGGCGCGGCGGTGGGGACGCCTGTGGCGTACCCCGTCGGTGTCAGCGCTCGACGACGGCCAGCCGGTCGTCGGCCCCGGCCGGGTCGGTGCCGGCCGGCGCGGGGCCGGCGACGGCCGCCGCCGCGACGGCCGCAGCCGTGGTGTCCGCCGACGGCGGCACGACGACGGTGGCGTCGGCGGCGGCGGTGGCGGCGGCGGCGGCGTCGACGACGGCGCGGGCACGGCGGGTCCGGCGCAACGCCCGGACGGCGAACGTCAGGGCGACCACCCACCCCACGGCGAGCAGCGCGTAGACCACGGGACGGACGGTCGAGCCGGCGTCACCGGCGTTGAGCAGGGTGCGGGCGTTGGTCAACACGATCACCCCGCCGATGGTGGCGCCCAGCATCTGGGCGGGGACGATCCGCACCAGCCAGGCGGCCACCGGCGCGGCGATCAGGCCACCGACCAGCAGCGCCGCCACGGTCGGCAGCAGGAAGCCCTCGCTGCCCAGGCCGATCAGGAAGCCGATGCTGGCCGCCCCGGCCACCACGAACTCGGCGGTGTCCACCGAGCCGATCACCTTGCGGGGCTCCATCCGGCCGGAGACCAGCAGCGCCGGCGTGGCCACCGGACCCCATCCCCCGCCGCCGGTGGCGTCGACGAACCCGGCGACCAGACCCAGCGGGCCGAGGAACCGGCCGCGCAGCCGCCCGGCACCGGAGCGCTGGCGCAGCGGGCGGGAGAAGCGCACCAGCAGGTACGCACCGAGGGTGAACAGGATGCCGGCCATCCACGGGGCGGCGTTCTCGGTGGAGATGGAGCTGAGGAAGGTCGCCCCGACGAACGCGCCGACCGCACCGGGCAGGGCGATCCGGGTCACCACCCGCCAGTCGACGTTGCCGAACCGCCAGTGCGCGACACCGGCGGCGAGCGTGGTGCCGATCTCGGCGAGGTGCACCGACGCCGAGGCGGCGGCCGGGGCGACCCCGACGAAGAGCAGCAGGGTCGACGAGGTCAGCCCGTACGCCATGCCGAGCGCGCCGTCGACCAGTTGGGCGGCCAGCCCGACCAGAGCGAGGATCAGAAGCTTGCGCACGAGCCCTCCGAACTTTTCGGCATCTCCTATCGACTTGGTCGAGAATGCGGCACGGACGCTCCCCGGTCAACCCCCGGATCGGTGGGTGGGACGGGCCCGGCGGAGCGGAACACGCGGACGGAACCCCGCGCCAGATGCGGCGGGCCGGCTCAGCCCGAAGGGTTGTCAGCTCCAGGCGCGGGGGTCGGCGGCCAGCTCGTTGATCCGGCCCGGCAGCACCCCGGCCGCCACGTCGGCGATGGTGACCTGCTCCAGGATCTCCCGCTCGCTGGCCCGCAGCGCGATCCAGACCTCCTGCAACGCGCGGGCCGCGCCGTGGTAGCCGAGCTGCTCGGGCCGCTGCCCCCGGACGTGGGCCAGCGGCCCGTCGATCACCCGGATCACCTCGGCGAGGGAGATCTCCGCCGCCGGCCGGGCCAGCCAGTAGCCGCCCTCCGGCCCCCGCTGGGCGTGCACGATGCCGCCCCGGCGCAGCTGGAGCAGGATGCTCTCCAGGAACTTCGGCGGAATGTCCTGCGACCGGGCGATCTGCTCGGCGGTGACCGGACGGGACCGGCCGGAGTCCGCGCCGTCGGCGACCGACGCGAGTTCGGCCGCCGCACGCAGTGCGTAGTCGACCCGGGCGGAGAGGCGCATGGCCGCAAGGTTAGTCGCCGCCCCCGCCGGCCGGGCCGCCACCCTCCACCGAACGGCCAGGGTGGGCTGCCCCGGTGGCGTGGGCATGGCACCATACCCCTGTCGCCGGCAGGGTCGCCGGTGACGGAAACCAGCGCACCGGAGCACAGGTCGATAGGGGCAGCGACAGCGATGCCGGACGTGACGCCGCTGAACCCGCGGGACCCGCGCCAGGCCGGGCCGTACGAGCTGATCGGTCGGCTCGGCGCGGGCGGCCAGGGCGTGGTCTACCTGGGCCGTGACGAACAGGGCCGGTGGGTCGCGGTCAAAGTGATCAACGTAGACCTGCACCAGCATCCCCGCGCGAAGGCCCAGTTCGTCAAGGAGATCGCCGCCGCCCGCCGGGTCGCGCCGTTCTGCACCGCCCAGATCCTCTTCGCCGACGTCGACGGTGACCTGCCCTACGTGGTCAGCGAGTTCATCGAGGGCGTCACCCTGCAACGGCACGTCCGCGAGCAGGGCCCGGTCGCCGGCAACGCGCTGCACCGGCTGGCCGTGGGCACCGCCACCGCGCTCGCCGCGATCCACCAGTCCGACGTGGTGCACTGCGACCTGAAGCCGGACAACGTGATCCTCGCGGCGGACGGCCCCCGGGTGATCGACTTCGGTATCGCCCGGGCGCTGGACGTCACCGAGACGATGACCAGCCGGATCATGGGCACCGCCCCGTACATGGCCCCGGAGCGGTTCCGCGACGACGAGGTCGGGCCGGCCAGCGACGTGTTCGCCTGGGCCGCGACGATCGCCTACGCAGCGGGCGGACAGCCGCCGTTCGGCACCGGTCCGGTCGCCGCGGTGATGCACCGGGTCCTGCACGAGCCGCCGGACCTGACCGGGCTCACCGGCCCGCTGGCCACCCTGATCGGACAGTGCCTGGACAAGGACCACCGGGCCCGGCCGACCGCCCAGGAGGTGCTGCTGCGGCTGCTCGGGCGGGACGCCCACCCGAGCGGCGAGGTGCCATTGCAGACCGTGCTGCGGGCCGGCACCGACGCCGCGGCCACCCAGCACGTCCCCCGTACCGTGGCCACCGCCCCGCCGGCCACGCCGGCCGTCGCGGCGGCCGACCCGTGGCCGACGACGGCGGCGGCGGTGGACCCCTGGCCGACCGCCGGGGTGGCGCAGGCCTGGCCGGCCACCCCGACCGCCCACCCGGCCCCCCAGGTGACCGGCGACCCGGTGGCGACGCCGTGGCCCACCACGTCGACCGCGCACCCCGCGCCGCAGACGCCGACCGCCCCACCGGCCACGGCCTGGCCCACCCCGACCGCCCCACCGGCCACGGCCTGGCCCACCCCGGCCGCCACACCGGCCACGGCCTGGCCCACCCCGGACGCCACCACGGACCCGCCGGCCACCCCGCCCGTCGGCAGGGACGGCTTCGGTCGGCGGCTGCGTCGACAGTGGGCCGACCCGTGGGGGATGTCCCTCGCGATCTTCCTCGGCGCGGTCGGCTTCGCCGCCGGGTACGTCGCCAGCACCGACGTGGGCACCGCCGCCGCCGTCGGGGTGCTCGCCCTCGTCGTGGTCTACGGTGTCCGTCTGCTCGTCGCCGCCGCGCTGACCCCGTCCGGCCCGCCGGACGGTTCGATCGAGCAGCCCGGCGCGCCGCCCGTGCCGGCACCCCGCACCGACGTCTGACCCGCCTAACGAACCCCTGGAGGAGCCGATGGCCGCCGGTCAGCGTCCCACCCGACCGTGGCTGCCGCACGCGGTGGCCGTCGTCGCGGGGCTCGCGGTGATCGCCGGGGCGTACCTGTACGTCCGGCCGACGCCCGGCACCGACCGGGCGGACTGCGTACCGCTGGAGGTCAGCTCCTCCACCGAGAAGAGCGAGCTGGTAGCCCAGCTCGCCGACCGGTACAACACCGCCGACCGGCGCTTCGGTGGGCGGTGCGCGCAGGTGACCGTGCACGGCCTCAACTCGGGCGAGGCGATGGAGGCGCTGGCCGGCGGGTGGGCGCTCACCCAGCCCAAGGTCGCCGAGCCGCAGGTGTGGCTGCCCACCTCGTCACTGTGGACCGGGCAGCTGCGCCTGCTCGACAAGGCGGCGGGCCGGCCCGCGCAGACCCCCGGCCAGTACCCGTCGATCGCCAACAGCCCCCTGGTCATCGCCATGCCCAAGGACCGGGGCGAACTGGTGCAGCAGGGCGGGCCGCTCGGCTGGGCCGACGTGCTCGGCCTCTCCGGCGACACCGGCTGGGCGGCGTTCGGGCGGCCCGAGTGGGGCCGGTTCACCTTCGGCAAGGACAACCCGCACCTGTCCACCTCCGGCCTGGCCGCCACCATCGCCACCTACTACGCGGCGGTCAACCGGGCCAGCGACCTGACCAGCGAGGACCTCGCCCAGCCGGCGGTGACCCAGTTCGTCAGGCGGATCGAGGCCAACGTCTCGCACTACAGCGACGACTCGGTGGACCTGCTGCGCGGTCTCGCCGAGGCCGACGCCGCCGCCACCGGGGACGCCCCGGCGACCGACATGAGCGCGATCGTCCTCCAGGAGGAGCTGGTCTACCTCTACAACCAGGGCCAGCTCAGCCCCACCGGCAGCAAGCCCCGGGTACCGCTGGTGGCGGTGCACCCCAAGGAGGGCACCTTCAACCTCGACCACCCGTACGTGGTGCTGCCGTCGGCCGACCCGGCGCAACGCGAGGCCGCCGAGGACTTCCTCACCTTCCTCCGCGACGGCCCGCAGCAACGCAGCTTCGCCGCCCTCGGCTTCCGGGACGACCAGCGCCGGCCCGCCGACACGCTGCTGGCCACGGTGGCCGGGCCGGGCGGCGACAAGCTCACCTACTTCGACCCGCCCACCCCCGAGGTGGTGGGCGCGATCCTCGGCAACTGGGACACCCTGCGCAAGAAGGCCAACATCCTGCTCGCCGTGGACACCTCCGGCTCGATGAAGGCCGGCGTCGGCGACCGGACCCGGTTCCAGGTGGCCACCGACGCCGCCACCAAGGCGATCAGGCTACTCAACGCCGCCGACCAGGTGGCGCTCTGGTCGTTCTCCAGCGAGACCCCGCAACGGCCGACGAAGCCGTACAGCGAGGAGGTACGGCTCGCGCCGCTGAACCGGGACGCGTTCAACCGGAAACTCGCCGGGCTGCGCATCGGCGGCAACACCGCCCTGTACGCCACGGTCCGCGCGGCGCACCGCACCCTGCTCGACAAGTACGACCCCAACCGGATCAACGCGGTGGTGGTGCTCACCGACGGCAAGAACGAGTACCAGAAGGACAGCGACCTGAACCGGCTGCTGCGGGACATCGCGCTGGACCCGAACAAGCCGGTGAAGGTCTTCTGCGTGGCCTTCGACCAGGATTCCGACCTGGCCGCGCTGGACCGGATCGCCAAGGCGTCGGCCGGCAAGGCGTTCGACGCCAAGAACCCGGCCACCATCGACGAGGCGTTGGTGAAGGTGGTCAGCAGCTTCTGACCGCCGGCCCCGCGCCGTACGTCCGTACGCTCCGCCGGTGCGCTCAGGCGCCGACGCGGCGCAGCAGTCCCTCCTGGACGGCGCTGGCGATGTGCCGGCCGTCGAGGGTGAACATCCGGCCGGTGGCCAGGCCCCGCGCGCCGGAGGCCGACGGGCTCCAGCAGTCGTAGAGGAACCACTCGTCGGCCCGGAACGACCTGTGGAACCACAGGGCGTGGTCCAGGCTCGCCCCGACCAGGCCGCCCGGACCCCAGACCTCGCCGTGCACCGACAGGACCGAGTCCAGCAGGGTCAGGTCCGAGGCGTACGTCAGGGCGCAGGCGTGCAGCAGCGGATCGTCGGGCAGCTTGCCGTCGATGCGCATCCAGACCCGCTGGTACGGGTCGGCGGGACGGTCACCGGGGCGTACCCAGCCGGGCTCGCCGACGTAGCGGACGTCGATCGGTCGGGGGATCTGACCCCAGATGCCGAGCCGCTCCGGATAGCGGGCCAACCGGTCGGACATCGTCGGGACGTCGTCCGGGCCGGGCACGTCCGGCGGGGTCGGCGCCTGGTGTTCCAGGGCCTGTTCCTGCCGCTGGAAGGACGCCGACATGAAGAAGATCGGCTCGTCGTGCTGCAACGCCACCGAACGGCGGACCGAGAAGGACCGCCCGTCCCGGACGTTCTCCACCTGGTAGTCGATCGGCTCGGCCGGATCACCGGGGCGGACGAAGTAGCCGTGCAGCGAGTGCACGAACCGCTCCGGGTCGACCGTGCGCCCGGCGGCGACCAGTGCCTGGCCGGCGACCTGCCCCCCGAACACCCGCTGCGGGCCGACCGAGGGGCTGACCCCACGGAAGGTCGTCGCGCCGGTGTGGTCGAGGTCGAGGACCTCAAGGAGCTGGTCGACCGCGGCCTGGCCGGTCGCCGCCGGACGCCCGGTCACCGAGCTTGCTCAGATCGCGACTGCGGGGCGCGCAACCCCGGCGCGCTCCTCGCGCTCACCCGGACCTGCGCTGTTCGCGACTGCGGGGCGCGCAACCCCGGCGCGCTCCTCGCGCTCACCCGGACCTGCGCTGTTCGCGACTGCGGGGCGCGCAACCCCGGCGCGCTCCTCGCGCTCACCGGGACTGTCGCTGTGTTCACTGGAGCGCCCGGGCGGAGGCGGCGTCGACCAGGGAGCCGAGCTGGTGCACGCGCAGGGTGTTGGTGGAGCCGGGGGTGCCGGGCGGGCTGCCCGCGACGATCACCACGTAGTCGCCGGGGGTGGCCTGGTTGAGGCCCAGCAACGCCTGGTCGACCTGGCGGAACATGTCGTCGGTGTGCTGCACGAACGGCATCAGGAAGGTCTCCACGCCCCAGCAGAGGGCGAGCTGGCTGCGGACCTCGGGGACCGGGGTGAACGCCAGCAGCGGCAGGTCGCAGTGCAGCCGGCTGAGCCGCTTGACGGTGTCACCGGTCTGCGAGAAGGCGACCAGGGCCTTCGCCCCGATGGCGCGGGCGATCGAGGACGCGGCCACGGTCAGCGCGCCGCCGTGGGTACGCGGGTCGTGCTGGAGCCGGGGCACCCCGATCGAACCGGCCTCGGTGGTGGTGATGATCTTCGCCATGGTGCTGACGGTGAGCACCGGGTACTTGCCGACGCTGGTCTCGCCGGACAGCATCACCGCGTCCGCGCCGTCGAGCACCGCGTTGGCCACGTCGGAGGCCTCGGCGCGGGTAGGCCGGGAATTCTCGATCATGGAGTCGAGCATCTGGGTGGCCACGATGACCGGCTTGGCGTTCTCCCGACACAGCTGCACGGCCCGCTTCTGCACCAGCGGCACCTGGTCGAGCGGCAGCTCCACGCCGAGGTCGCCCCGGGCCACCATGACGCCGTCGAAGGCGAGCACGATCGCCTCCAGGTGGTCGACCGCCTCGGGCTTCTCGACCTTGGCCAGCACCGGGCGACGGACGCCCTCCTCGTCCATGATCGAGTGGACGAGCTTGATGTCCTCGGCCGAGCGGACGAAGGACAACGCGATCATGTCGACACCCAGGCCGAGGGCGAAACGCAGGTCCTCGGCGTCCTTGTCCGACAGGGCCGGGACGCTGACCGCCACGTTCGGCAGCGAGACGCCCTTGTTGTTGGACACCGGGCCGCCCTCGGTGACCAGGCACCTGATGTCGTTGCCGGTGACGTCGCTGACCTCGACGGCGACCCGGCCGTCGTCGATCAGCAGCCGGTCGCCCGGCTTCACCTCCTGGGGCAGCTTGCGGTAGGTGCAGGAGACCCGGTCCTTGGTGCCGAGGATGTCGTCCCCGGTGATCACCACCGAGTCGCCGGTACGCCACTCGTGCGGCCCGTCGGCGAACCGGCCGAGCCGGATCTTGGGGCCCTGGAGGTCGGCCAGGACGGCGACCGGGATGCCGACCACCTCGGAGGCCTCGCGGACCAGGCGGTACACCGACTCGTGGTCGGCGTGACTGCCGTGGCTGAAGTTCAGCCTGGCCACGTTCATGCCCGCCTCGACGAGCCCCCGGATCCGCTCCGGGGACGAGGTGGCGGGGCCAAGAGTGCAGACGATCTTCGCGCGGCGGTTCACGCCCATCAGGCTAGTCTCTCCTCCGGGTCGACCTGCGGGCCGACCCCTTGCGGACTGAGGAACAGGGTCCGACGACGCGCGGGGTGGGCGCATTGCCGGCGGGACGCGGGCCACGCCGGGGGCACGTCGGAAAGTGGCGGGCATCGGCGACCGCGCGCCGGGAATCGTACCGCCCGACGACAATCGCCGTCTGCGCGCTCCCGTGCTCTCGTGCGCCGACGCCGCCACCGTCGGTCACCGCCGCGCCGCGCCCGCCGCCCCGACGGTCAGCTGTCGGTCTTGACCAGCGGGAACTCCAGCGAGCCCGCCGGGCAGAGGAAGGTCAGCACGTCGACCATGTAGAGCCCGGCCTGCACGGCCGGGTCCGCCTCCATCACGCTGCGTACGTCCTCGACCGAACCGGTACGGGCCAGCCCGATGCCGATCGGCGGGGCGGGCTCCCGGGCCGGACCGTCGATCGAGCCGGCCACCAGCACCACACCCCGCCGTTGCAGGGCCCGCATGTGCGCGGTGTGCTCGGCCTGGAGGCGCTGCACGGTCTCCTTCGGCAGCACCCGACCGGCCGGGCCCGGATAGAGCACGATGCACTCGTACGTGTCGAGTGCGAAGTCCAGCTGCGGCGTACCCGTCATCGCGTCCCCTCCCCCGCGTCGGCGCCACACCGCGCCGGTGTCCCCCGACCCGGCCAGCGTCCCACGGTGAGGACGCCGCTGACCGCCGGTCGGGACAACTCCGGGTCGGACGGGGCTCCCGGGGCGGACACCGGGTGCGGCGGGCGGCACCGACGGCCTTTCGGCCCGCCCACGCCGGCAGATCGGCAGACGTGCCCCTCAGCCGACGCTGGTACGGTCCGACTGATGGGGAAGGCGCTCGATCCGCAGAGCGGAGGTCCCGAGATGACTCGCTCCGCCGACGCCCCCCGGCCGCCGGACGACTCCCGCTGGCGCGATCTGCTCACCCGCGCCGGCCGGGCCGGCCGGCGGATCGTCGACCACGACTGGACCGGCACCCCGCTCGGGCCGCTGGCGGACTGGCCGCCCAGCCTGCGTACCGCCCTGGTCGTCTGCCTGCACAGCCCGACGCCGGCCGCGCTCTGGTGGGGGCCGGGCCTGGTGCTGCTCGCCAACGACGGCTACCTGGCCCTGCTGGGCCCGGGCGGCACGCGGGCGCTGGGCCGGCCCGCCTCGGCGGTCTGGCCCGACGCGGTGCCCGCGCTGACCGGGGTGCTGACCGCCGCCCGGGTCACCTGCCGGCACGGCGACGACGGGGCGGGGCCGGTCTTCTCCTCGGGTCCGGTGGTCGACGCCGCCGGCCACCCGCAGGGCGTCCTCACCACCGTCACCGTCGTGCCCGGCGGCACCACCGACGCCGCCGCGTCGGGCGGCCCGGTCGGCGTCGCCGACGGGGACCGGCGGCGGGCGCTGCGGCAGGCCGAGGGGCTGGCCCGGCTCGCCGGGGCGCTCAGCGCCGCCGGCAGCCGGCAGGCGGTGATGGACGTGGTCGGCGCCGTCACCCCGGGGCTGGTCGGCGCGGACGGGGTCCGGGTCGCGGCGGCCACGGCGGGTGCCTGGGAGCTGACGGTGACCGACGACGCCGGCACCGCCGGACTGCGGATCACCGACGACGAACCGCTGGCCCGCGCGGTACGCGAGGAGACGAGCGTGCCGCTGCCGGACGGGCTCTGCCTGCCGCTGCGCGACGGCACCGGCACCGTGCTCGGGGCGTTGGAGGTGCGCTGGGACGGGCCGGCCGCCGACGAGGAGGCCCGCCGCATCCTGCTCGACGCGGTGGCGGGCCTGTGCAGCCAGGCGCTGCGACGGGCCGAACTGACCGCGTCGGCGCGGGCGATGGCGGAGTTCGCCGCCCGGCTCAGCGTCACCCGCTCCACCGGCGAGGCGATCGAGGTGATCCTGGACGCCGCCCCGTCGGCGCTCGGCGCGGCGCTGCCCGGCCTGGCGATGCGCGACGAGGGACGACGGGTCCGGCTGTGGCACGCGGAGCTGCCGAGCGGGCTGGTCGCCACCTTCGACGACCTGACCATCGACGACCCCCGACCGATCGCCCACGCGCTGCGCACCGGGGAACGGATCATCCTGGGTAACCGGGCCGAGTTCGCCGCCCGGCACCCCGGCCTGCCGGACCCGGCGGGCGAGTACGGGATGGTGACCACCGTCGTACTGCCGCTGCTGGACGCCTCCCGGCGGCCCATCGCCGCGCTGGGTTTCGGCTGGCCCCGGGAACGGGCGCTGCACGACGACGACCTGGCCCTGCTGGACACCGTCGCCGACCTGTGCGAACAGACCCTGGAACGGGTCCGGTTGGCCGCCGCCGAACACAACCTGGTGACCCGGCTGGCGGGCCGACTACGCACCTCGGCCACGATCGGGCCGCCCGGCCTGGAGCTGGCGACCCGCTACCAGCCGGCGATGAGCGGCCTGCACCTGGGCGGCGACTGGTACGACCTGGTCGACCTGGACGACGGTCGGCTGGCCGTGGTCGTCGGGGACGTGGTGGGCCACCAGGTCGAGGCGGCGGCCGACATGGCGCAGCTGCGGACGGTGGTGAACACGCTGATCCGCTCCGGGGTGCCGCTGGCCGAGGTGTTCCCCCGGCTGACCGGGCTGCTCGGGGTCGGGTTCCTCGGCACCTGCCTGGCGATGGTGGTCGACCCGCTGGCCGGCGAGGCGCAGGTCGCCCGGGTGGGGCATCCGCATCCGGTGCTGCTGCGGCCGGGGCGACCGCCGGAGACGGTCTGGACGGGGCATTCGCTGCCGCTCGGGCTGGTCCGTGACCCGGTGCCGGTGACCACCGTGGCGTTCGGCCCGGGTGACCTGCTGGTGGCGTACACCGACGGGCTGGTGGAGCGGCGCGACCAGGCGTACGACGCCGGGGTGACGGCCCTGCACGAGGTGCTCGTGCCGGTGCGGGACCAGCCCGTGGAGGTCATCGCGGACACCCTGCTGACCAAGCTCTCCGGCTCCGACGACGACCAGGCGCTGGTGATCATCCGGCACGCCGGTTGAGTGTCGGTGCCCACATCCGGTCCGTGGGTGTTGCCGGCCGCGATCCTCGGGAAAGCCGTCGGGGTGGGTGGCTAGATTTGCCACCGACGACAACGAACAGGATCGGGGTACGGCACATGGGGTCCAGCAGTCAGCCCGCGAAGGCGTCAGGCACCTACCGGATCGGCGGCGACCTCCAGGTCGACCGGCTCGGCTACGGGGCCATGCAGATCACCGGGCCGGGGGTGTGGGGCGACCCGAAGGACCCGGCCGAGGCGGTCCGGGTGCTGCGTCGGGCGTACGAGCTGGGCGTCACGTTCATCGACACCGCCGACTCGTACGGGCCGTTCGTCTCCGAGCTGCTGATCAGGCAGGCGCTGCACCCGTACGCCGACGACCTGGTCATCGCGACGAAGGCCGGCCTGACCCGCTCCGGGCCGGGTGACTGGCGGCCGGTGGGACGGCCGGAGTACCTGCGCCAGCAGTGCGAGCTGAGCCTGCGGCACCTGGGTCTGGAGTCGATCGGTCTCTACCAGCTGCACCGGATCGACGCGAAGGTGCCGCTGGAAGACCAGCTCGGCGAGCTGGCCCTGCTCAGGCAGGAGGGCAAGATCCGGCACATCGGGCTGTCCGAGGTGACCGTCGCGCAGATCGAGGCGGCCCAGAAGATCACCCCGATCGTGTCGGTGCAGAACCTCTACAACCTGGCCGACCGCAGCGCCGAGGACGTCCTGGTCCACTGCGAGCGCAACGACCTGGCGTTCATCCCGTGGTTCCCGATCGCCACCGGCAACCTGGCCAAGCCGGGCGGCCCGCTGGACGCCATCTCCACCGGCCACGACGCGACGCCCGCCCAGCTCGCGCTCGCCTGGCTGCTGCGCCGCTCGCCGGTCATGTTGCCCATCCCTGGCACGTCCTCGGTCGGTCACCTGGAGGAGAACGTCGCCGCCGCCGAGGTGCAGCTCACCGACGAGGAGTACGACGCCCTGGCCAAGGCCGCCTGACCGGCCCACCCCGCACCCGGGTGTCCGACTGGGGCGATGTAGCCGCATCCCTGGCTCGGGATACCGCTACATCGCCCCCTGGCCGAGCGCCGACGGCGGTAGAGCGGCCCGCCCGGGAGCGGGACCCGCCGGCGCGGCCGATGCGGGACCGGGCGGGGCGTGGGTCAGCCGGCGGGGGTGATCTCGTCGCCGGGGTCCGTCGGGCGCAGGGCCCGCTGTGCCTCGTCGAGCAGCTTCGCCGCGTCGGTGCGGCCGTTGACCTGGATCTCCACCTCGGAGTCGCCGACCTGGAGCCGGATGCTCACCTCGGTCCGCTGCTGGTCCACCCAGCTCTGCACCAGGTTGAACAGGCCGGGCAGCAGCCCCTGGGCGACCACCGCGATGATCACCGCGTCGCTGAAGCCGGCCCGGCCACCGGGCCCGCTCCCCGGCCCGGCGTCACGGACCAGTGCCCGGTAGCGCGGCTCGCGGTGCAGCCAGGCCAGCAGCGTCGTCAGCTGCGGGCCGGCGACACGGGGGGCCAGCACCAGCCGGACCGGTGCGGTGGAGCGGGGCGCGGTCATCTCGGTTTCCCTCTCGGTCGTCGCCCACGGTGCGGTCCGGCGGGCGGCTCAGTCGTCACCGGGTTGGAAGGTCAGCGTGCCGTCGACCACCGACAGCACGCCGCTGACCCCGAACGTCTCGTTCTCGGTGAACGGGGTGGTCCCGAAGTAGCCGACGGTGCTGCCGGTGGCCTGCGCCGACCCCTGTGCCTCGTACGAGGTGGAGACCCGGGCGGTGGTCGGGCCGGTCAGGGTCAGCTCGATCGTCGGGTACCGGGTGATCTTCCAGGCGATCTTCTTCACCGTCGAGCCGCCGGTGTAGTAGCGGAACGGGCACCCCTGCGGGGCGGCCACCGCCTGCGCCGCGCAGCCGTCCAGGTAGGATCGCACGCTCTGTTCCGCCGCCGCCTGCGCCTCGGGCCGCAGGGTGGGCGTCAGCTCCGCGCCGCTCACGCTCTGCTGCCCGGGTACGACGTAGACCACCCGGGACGCCGTCTCGCTGAGCGCGTTGTTCTCCCCCGCGACCGTGTACGCCCCGGGCAGCAGCGGCACCGCCACCCCCTCCGCACCGGTGGGTGCGGGCACCCCGTTGACGGTCAGCGGGGCCGGGCCGCCGGGCAGGGTCAGGGTCGCCGGGGCGGCGTCGATGTGCCAGCGGTGGAACAGCCCGAGCACGGCCTGCTCGTCGCGGCGCAACGGCAGCTCGGCGGTCAGCTTCTGCCCGCCGAGGGTGTAGCCGACCGTGGCGACCGCCTCGTCGCCGTCGCGTTCCACCCCCGTCACGGACACGTCGGTGGGCGGGCGGTAGTCCTTCGCCGCCACCATCCGGGCGAGTTGCCCGCTGTCGCCCAGCGCCGCCCGCACGTCGGGGGTGAGCCGTTCGAGCGCCTCCGGGCCGTCGTGGTCGGCCAGGGCCGCGAAGTAGTCGCCGACGGCCGCCTGGGGGCGGAAGAACGCCCACTGGGCCGTGGTCAGCCCCCCGCCCAGGCAGCTCACCAGCACCAGCGCGCCGACGACCAGCAGGGCGCGACGGGAGCCGACAGTCGTCGTCGTACCGCCGAACAGCTCGTCGAGGCCGCGCGCGGTGGCGGCACGGTCGGCGGTCGGGTCGGGGACGGGCCGGTCCAGCCGGTCCAGGCGCAGCTCGGACGGGGGGTGGGTGGCACAGACGGCCTCGTCCCAGCCGCTGCGTCCGGTCTCGAAGGAGCGTCGCCGCTCCAGCATGGACCGCATCCCCTCCCGATGCCCGGCGAGCACCGCGCCGGCGTCGGCCCGGTACTCGGCGGCCCGGACGTCCCGGCGGTGGCAGGGCAGGACCAGGTAACGCATGGTGAGCAGCACCGGCCAGAAGAACAGGAACACCACGAAGTCGGTGGCCGGGTGCGGGAACCGCCGCATCAGCCAGGCCGGTACGGCGTGCACCAGCACCAACGGCAGGCCGACGCCCCGGATGAACGCGCTGGTCACCTCGTCGCCGGTGCGCCAGTGCACCAGTTCGTGGCTGAGCAGCGCGGCGATCTCCTCGTCGGTGCGATCGAGCACGGCGGTGCTCACCACGACGTGCCGGGCGTACGCGCGGGCGTTGGTGAGCACCGGGTCGTCCTCGATCAGCAGCCGGGGTTCACCGGGCAGGCCGAGCCGGGCCGCGCAGTCGCTCAGCAGTGGACGCAGCCGTTCGGCCTCCCGACGGCTGAGCTGACGCGCCCCCGAGACGCCGAGCAGCCAGGGTTCGAGCAGCACCCGCCCGACGGTGTAGAGCAGCCCGACGAGGCCCGCGGCGACCACCATCCCGGCCAGGCCGGTGAACAGGTTCGCCGGTTCGTCGAAGGCGTTGCGCCAGGGCAGCACGAGGATGGCCAGGAAGCCGACCAGGGCACCGAGCGCGAATCCGGCGAACCCGCCGACCACCCCGCCGGAACGCGTCACGAAAGCGTCCAGCAGCGGCCCGACCAGCGGCGCGTCCCGCAACAGCGCCGGCACCGCCTCGTCGGACTGGGTGCCCCCGGCGACCAGCCCGTACAGGCCGAGGGCGAGGCCACCCCAGACCGCCGCGACCAGCGCCAACGGTACGTAGAACCAGGTGGCGAGGAAGGCGCCGAGCACGCCCCGCCAGTCCCGCACGATGCCGGCGCGCAGCCAGACCAGGGCGCTCGGGTAGCCGGGCGGGCGGTGGGCGAACCGGTCCCCGGCGGCCGGGGACTCCTGCGCGTGGGCGGCACCTGCCGACGCCGTCGGTCCGGCCGGCGGTTCGCCGCCGGGTGACGCCGGGTCGCCTGCCGGGCGCAGGGGTGTCCCGGCCGGCGGGGCGGGTTGCCCGTCGGCGGGCGGGCCGGGCTGGGCCGCGCGGGGTTCGGGCTGCGGCTCGGGGTCCAGGTCGGGCACGGGAGGCTCCTCGACTACGGATGTCGCCGGCCGTGACCGGGGCCCGGCGGACCGGACCGCCTGCGGACCGGTCGGTCGGCGGACCCGACGGCCGCGAAACCGGACGGGTCGGCGGACCGAAACGGATCGCCTGACCGGTCGCCACCGGCGACGAATGACACCAATGCTGTCGGCCGACTCCGCGATTGGCGGAATTCGACGCCGCTGGACATTACCGATGACGAATGCCGTCCGCGATCCCATTTCCCAGCGGAGATCGGCTTTCCGAACAACTGTCGGATATCTGTCCGTCGACGGTTCCCGGCACCATTTCTGTCGTGGACCCGGCGGGCCGGTCGGGGAGACGATCCAGGTCCGGCGGCCCGTGTCCACGGGCGGCACCGGCGGGGAGGTCGACGATGGACACGGACGTGCTGGTGGTCGGGGGCGGGATCATCGGCCTGACGGCGGCGGTGCGGCTACGCGAGCACGGCGCGCGGGTGACCCTGCTGACCGCCGACCCGCCCGGCGACACGGTGTCGGCGGTCGCCGCCGCCGTCTGGTACCCCAGCCACACCGACGCCGACCCCCGGGTGCTGCGCTGGGCCATCGGGACGTACGCGGAACTGGGCCGACAGGCCGACGCCGGGGTGCCCGGGGTGGTGGCCCGGCCGACCCGGATGCTGCTGCGTCGCCCGTGGACCGGCCCGCCGTGGTGGGCGGCGGCGGCCGGTGACCTGGTCGCCCACCCCGGCTCCGGGCCGTACGCCACCCGGTTGCGGTTCACCGCGCCGGCGGTGGAGATGTCGCCGTACCTGGGCTGGCTGGCCGACCGGTTCACGGCCACCGGCGGGCGGGTCGTGACCGGCCGGCTGGAGCGGCTCGACGACGGCTTCGCGCTGGCCCCGACGGTGGTCAACGCCACCGGGCTGGCCGCCGGCCGGCTCGCCGACGACCCCGCGGTACACCCGGTACGCGGGCGGTTGGTGCTGGTGGCGAACCCGGGCCTGACCACCTCGGTGCGCGACGAGGAGAACCCGGCAGGGATCACCTACGTGCACCCGCGCCGGCACGACGTGGTGCTCGGCGGCACCGCCGAACCGGACGCGTGGGACACCGGCCCCGACCCGGCCACCTCGGCGGCGATCCGGGCCCGGTGTGTGGCGCTGGTGCCGGAGTTGGCCGACGCCCCCGTGCTCGGGGTGCGGGTCGGGTTGCGGCCGGCCCGGCACGGTGGGCCGCGGGTCGCGGTGCAGGCCGGGCCGGCCCCGGGGCAACGGCTGGTGCACGCGTACGGCCACGGGGGTGCCGGGGTGACCCTGTCCTGGGGCTGCGCCGACGAGGTGGCCCGGCTGGCGCTGGACGGCTGACCGGCCGGGGCCGGACGCGCCCCGGCCCCGACCCACCGGGACCGTGGGCGGGGCCGGGTGCCGGGGCGGAGGGCGGGCACCCTCCCCCGCGCTAGCGGCGTTCGTAGAAGGTGATGCTCACGCCGACCTGCGGTGAACGACCAGGTGAGCTGCCAGCCGGTGACGGGGTCACCGAGGTTGGTGACGGCGACGGTGGCCCCGAACCCGCCGGTGTACGAGCCTCATCTGTCCTCCCGGAGCGGCGGTCTCACGCCTGCCCGGAGTAAGCCGGAACGCCACAGCACACGTTCGATCGTGGTTGGCGCTCACCACGCACGCGAGAGCAAACCAAATCTCGGAGTTGTACGGGCTAGGCGATGGCGGCGATATCTCCGTCGTCGAAGTAGATCGCCTGATGGAGGCGTCCGCCGAGCGCGGCGGCGTAGCGGGCGAGGACCTCCTGCCCGGAGACCTTGCCCTGCTCGATCTGCGAGACACGCCCCTTGGTGACACCCATACGGTCGGCGACCTGCTGCTGGGTCAGGTTGCGGGCACGGCGCACCTCGGCAAGACGGTGCCCGAGCACCTCGGCGAGCAGTTCCCGCTTGCCGGCTTCGACAGCTCCCTCACCACCGGCCCGCTCCACATGCTCGGCGCGGATGTCATTCCACCGCACGTAGTTGCTGCTCACGACCGATTACCCCTCTCCTCGGCGCGTTCCTTCAGGTAAACCTCGTAGCGGTGTTCGGCCAGTGGAACAGCTTCGACGTACCACTGCTGCCATTGTCCGGACTTGTCGCCCGCAACCAGGAGAACGCTCGAACGCCACGGGTCGAAGGCGAACAGGATGCGCACGCTGCCGGGCCGCAACTCCTTCAGGTTCGCGATCGTCGAGCCGTGGATGGTGTCAACCAGCGCCCCCCAGCCCAGGACCGACTTCAGCGAGAAGGTCGGATGGCCTGCACGACGGGCGCATAGGTGACGGGATCGGGGCTTCCGATCCAGTCACGCATCTCGTCGACGAGGTAGACGTCCCACTCTCCCACCACTCACGCAGTATAGCATTCGGTATACATGGCAATACCGGTGCGAAAGCTGCACACCCGCGCGACCAGTATCGCTGCTCACCCGAAACGTCAGTGACAGGTGGCTGGCCTCAGGAGCGTGCGCGTTGGCGGATCTTGATGTCGGCGAGGTCGGTCGACACCGACGTGAGGTCACGGTGGCCCGCACCGAGTTCCGCGACGGCGGCAGCGGCCAACGCTTCCGCCCTGCCGGTCACCACCGCCGCCCCGTCCGCCTCGGTGGCCGGGACGAGACAGCGGAAGGTGAACCCGAGCAGGGACCGCTCGTAGGTCACGATGCCTTCCTCGGTGAACTTCGCCTGGTGGGCGCCATGCTCGTCCACCCTGGCGAGCAGCGCGGCCCGCTGCTCGTCAGCGAGTGGTGCGAACCTGCCGCGCACGATGACCTGATAGCTCTTACCGGCTTTTCCCGTGGTCAGGCGGCGGGCAACTCCGTCACGGAGCCGGCCACCTCGATCGCGGCTTCCGCGTCGAACCGGTCGACGTCCACCAGCACGTCGACCGCGAGGCCCGGCCGGACGAGCCAGAACGCCTCACCCCCGCCGGCCAGTCCGACGTCCCCGCCACGGGCGAACTCCGCCAGCGGCCACTCGGCGGAGTCCCGCTCGTGGTATCCGGCCAGGAACTCGCGCAGGCGCACCAGCGTGGTCAGCCGTTCGCCGCGCAGGACGTGCACCCGCAGGTCCACCCGGTAGCCGTCGTCCACCGCCCGTTCCCAGACGCGGGTGGCGAAGCCGACGTCCTCCCACTCGGTGGCGAAGTCCGACACCAGTTCCCCGGTGCCCGCCGGCACCCGCCCGACGTGGAACCCGTCCAGCTCGCCGCCGTCGCGCCCACCCACCACCGTCACTGTGCCACTCCGATCGTCACGTCCATCCTGTCCCTCCGGCCGACAGGCGACGCCGGCTCGGGCCGGACCGATGTGCGATGGGCCGCCACCACGCGTCCGCCCGGAATGCCGGGTCACCGGTTCCCCGCTCAGTTGCCCAGCGTGCGTACCTTCGTGATGGTCTCCTCGACCTGCTGCCGGGCCGGCTGGCCACCCTGGACGGCCCGGTCGAGCGCCTGCCGGTAGTTGTCGATCATGCCGATCAGCGGGCCGGCGGCGACGCCCTGCAACGCCCCGGCGACCAGGGCCCGCGCCTCGGCGGCGTCCTGGGCGGCCGAGGCCGTCTTCGCCCGCGCCTCGTCCAGCTTCTGCGCGGCCACGGCCAGCTTCGCGATCATCTCCGCCGCACTCACCCGCACTCCCCCCGCCCCTTGCCGCCCTGCCACGGTCACCGCGAGCCTACGAGGCGACCACCGGACGCGGCCACCCCGCGTCCGCCCCATGGGGGCCGAGGTAGCGGCATCGGGACGCGCCGGACCCCGCACCATCGACCCACGTGAGGGGATCACCCGGACGAGGCGATCACGGTCAGCGGGCAAGGCGGAACAGCACCAGGGTGACGCAGTACGCCAGCGGCACCAGCAGGGCGCAGATGAAGAAGCCGAGCGGGGCGTACCGGGGCGGGTCGGTGGTGGCCAGGGCCGGCCGCCCCCACCGGCCGAGGATCAGCCAACCGGCCACGAAGGAGATCAGCGGCAGCCCGGCGCAGGTCAGCGCGCCCAGGGTGACGCCGTCGACCACGCCGATGCCGTTGGCGACCACCAGCACCAGCATCACCAGCGCCCCGACGGTGGCGCAGCCGACGTAGACGGCGACCGCGCGGGCGGTCGGCGACCAGGTGGGCAGCAGAGCGGGCCGCTGGGCCAGCGCCTCGGCCTGCTGGCCCAGCCGGTCGGCCTCGTCGACCAGCCGCCCGGCCTCCGCCAGCACCACCGCCGGATCGCCGTCCACCCCGGACCCGCCGGCCACACCGAACCCGGCGACCGCCCCGGTAGCGGTAGCGGACCCGGGGGACACCACGGAACCGGGGGACACAGCGGACCCGGAGGACACAGCGGAACCGGGGGACACAGCGGAACCCGGGGCCGAACCGGAGCCGGCACCCGCGCCGGGACCCGTACCGGCCCCGGGCGCGGAGTCCGGCCCGGGAGCCGGGTCGGGCACGGCGGGCAGGCCGGCGGCTGCGGCGAGCTGCGCGAGGCGCTGTTCCTGGGCGGCCAGCCGCTGACCGAGCTGGGTCACCCCGGCGTGCAGGGTACGGCGGCGTTCCGCCTCGGCGACGGCGCCGCGCTCCCCCTCCCTGATCCGGGCGGAGAGCTGCCGGACGGCCGCCGCGTACTCGTCGTAGCCGGCCACTCAGTGCTCCTCTTCGGGGTGATACCCGGGGCGGACGAACGGCACGATCAGCGCGGTACCCGGGGCGTGCCGGTCGACGAGCAGGGCCCGGTTGGGGCGGGGGGTCCACACCAGGTCGGTCACCCCGAGGTGCAGCCCCAGGTCGTCGGCGGGCACGTTCAGCGCCACCAGGCAGGCCACGTCGTCGCGGTTCTGGCTGCCGCCGAGGTCGTCGGCGAGCCGGCGCAGGCCCCGCCACCAGCCGAGCAGGTGCACCCCGCGCCCCGGCCCCGCCCGCAGCAGCGCCCGCAGGTCGTCGTGGCCGGTGCGGTAGCTGTCGGGGTCGGTGGCGGCGAGCACCGCGTGGGCCGCGTCCACCCCGAAGGCCACCAGGTACGTCCGGCCGCGCTCCCCGCCGCCGGCGGCCAGCTCACCGATGCGGGCGCGCAGCCCGGCCGCGTCGACCTGGGTCACCGGGTGCCCGGCGGCCTTCAGCCCGGCGGCCGTGTCGTCGGCCAGTTCGTCGGCGGCGGCCACCAGCGCGGCCAGCACGAACTCGGCCTCCCCGGGCCGGTGCTGGCCGGCCAGGCTCAGCGCGGCGGCCCGCAACACGTGCGCGCCGGTGGCCGAGGTGCCCACCACGGCCAGGTGCCGGCCGGGGGAGGCGTCCAGGTCGAACCGGGCGGTGCTGCCGGCCACGTCGACCGTACGACCCACCAGCACCGCCGGGCGGCGGGTGGCGGCGGGGGACGGCTCGTCCTCCAGGTGGGCGGTGGCGTAGCCCCGGAAGACCTCGGGGGGGCCGGTGTCGTCGGGGCGCGCGTCCCACAGCTCGTAGCGCAGCCGGGCCAGCTGGCGGGTGTCGGCGTGCGCGTCGGGGAACCGCAGCAGGGTGTCCGCGCCGGCCGCCCCGGCGGCGGTGTTGACCAGCGCCGTGCCGATCGAGGTCGGGCCGGCGACGGTCGCCCGGGGGCCGAGCACCGCCTCCCCGCCGGGCAGCGCCACCCGCAGCGCGAACTGCCCGAACAGCGACTCGGCCCGGCCGTACAGGGCCTCCACGCCGCTGGTGCTCTGGCTGGCCAGCACCAGGTGCACGCCGTACGAGCGGCCCTTGCGGGCCAGTTCCTCCAGCAGGTCGACGGCCTCCCGGGCCAGCCGGTCGTTGCCGGCGAACAGCACGTGGAACTCGTCGATCACGGCCACCGTGCGGGGCACCGGTTCGGTGTCCGGCAGGTCGGCGAGCTTGGTCACCCCGTGTCGCTTGAACAGCCCGGCCCGCCGGCCCAGCTCCCGGCGCAGTTCGCGGAGCACGGCCAGGCCGTACTCCCGGTCGGACTCGACGCCGACGGCGCGCGCGTGCGGCAGGAACGACGGGTCCCGGTCGGTGGGGACGAACTCGGTGAAGCTCACCCCCTCCTTGAAGTCGAGCAGCCACAGGTGCAGCTCGGCCGGGGAGTAGCGGGCCGCCAGGCCGTAGAGCACGTCGAGCAGGAAGACCGTCTTGCCCGCTCCGGTGCGGCCACCGACCAGCCAGTGCGGCGTCGCGTCGTCGAAGGCCAGACTGACCGGGGTACGCCCGGAGCGGCCGACCACCGTCGACAGGCCGGCCCGGGCGGAGCCGGTCCAGCGCCGCTCGGGCAGCAGGTCGGCCAGGTGCAGGGCGGTGTCCCGGCGCACCTGCGCGCCCAGCCGGTCGGCCAGCGCCTGGACGGCGGCGGCGGGCGGGTCACCGTCGAGCAGCACCGGCACGGGCAGGCCGGTGCCGTCGGCGCTGAACGGGTACCCCGGCGGGTCGCCGACGCGGGCGTACCGTTCGTCGAGACGTACCTCGGTGGTGCCGCCCAGTGCGGGTGGGGCCTGGCCGGGCGTGGTCACCGCGCGCCCGGCGAACAGCACGCACACCCCGGCGGACGGTCCGGCGTGGGTGAGCGCGGCGAGCCGGCCCAGCTCGCGCGGGCCGGGTGCGGACGCGGCCACCACCAGCAGCAGTTCGGCCTCCCCCGCGCGGGCGTGCGCCTCGGCGGCGTCCAGCAGCGCGCCGATCTCGGCCTCGGTGGTGGCGACCCCGCCGAGCACCCCGGCGTCACGCAGCGGACGCAGCGGGATGAAGGTGGCCCCCCAGGCGGCCGGGTCGATGCCGACCACCCGGACGCTGCCCGGGGCGGCCGTGGTGAGCAGCCGCAGCACCAGCACCCGCAGCAGCACCGCCACCCGGGGATCACGGGCGTCGCCGTCGACCGCCAGGTGCCGGCCGGCGCCCAACGGCAGCAGCAGCGGGAACCGGCCGTCCGCCGTGGACGCCTCACCGATGCGCACCGCCGCCGGCCCGTCCCCGCAGAACGCTGCACGGTGGCCACGGGCCGGACCGCCAGGCGACACGACGACGTGCCCCGGCGGCGGGCCACCGGGTGCCCCGGCGACGGGGCCGGGGGGCGGGCCGGCGGGTGCGGCCGGGTCGGCCCGGTCGGTGCTGCCGGGCGGCGGGGCGGCCAGCGCGTCGGCCAGCCGGGCCAGTCGGGCGACCAGGTCGGCGGTGCGCTCCGGGACGGGCTGCCCGGCCAGCCGGTCCAGCAAAGCACGGGCCGCCGTCCACCGCTGCCGGGCCTGCCGGTGCGCGGCGACCGCCTGCCCGTACGCCGATGCGAGCCTGCCCACCCACTGCTCCCCACCCACGTGCGGACGAATCGAGGGAACCCTAGCGCCCCGGCGCACCCGGACGCACGACCCGCCCACGGGTCAGACCGGTCGGCAGCCCGGGTCGGGTCCACTGTCGGCGGCGCCACAGTGGAACACCTCGACCGGTTCGGCGGCCACGTCCGGCACCCGGACCACCCGCAGCAACGCCAGCCGCTTGGCGACCGGCTCGCCCGAGTCGGGAGCGTACCGGATCACCCCGGCGACCCCCGGGTAGCCGGCGGCGGCGTTCTGCCGCAGCACCTCGGCGTGCACGCCGACCGGGTTGACCGAGCGCGGCTCCCAGCGCCGGCCGGTGTCGGCGTGCCGCAGCCGGGCGGCGAGGCTCTCCAGCGCCCGCACCATCATCATCGCCGCGTCGTAGGCGAGGCTGACCCGCTCGCCGACGGATGCGCCGGCACCGTCGCGGCAGCGCGGCGGGTCGAGCAGGTCGTCGGCGCCGACCCAGGTCAGGAAGCTGCCCCGGGCGTCGTCCCGGGCGGCCTGCGCGGCCCGCAGCGCGGCACAGGTGGCCAGCGCCGCCTTCGACACGTACGTCACCGGCAGGTTGCCCGGGGCACTGGCCCGCAGCCCCGGGTTGGCCATGTAGCGGTTGACCGAGTCGTCGGCGACGAGGTGCCGGGGCGGGTCGTTGCCGCACTCCTTCAACGCCCGCAGGAACCCGTCGAACTCCGACCAGCGCCCGGCGAACAGCAGCACCCCCCGGTAGCCGCACTCGGCGGTCAACCGACGCCCGGTACGCCACTCGTCGAGCCGGGTGAGCCGGCTGCCGAACCGCTGGCGCAGCCCGTCGACCAGGGTGCCGACGTAGAGGTCCTCGGTGAGGGAGCTGTCCTCGCCGGTGGTGTAGTAGGCGTGTGCCTCGGTCACCCGCAGCACCTGCCGGGCGTACGTCTCGATCATCGCGGCCTGCGCCGAGTTGGGCGCGGAGATCTGGAGGTAGAGGCTGGAGTTCCCGTCCATCCGGTCGGCCGACAGGGTGGGGGCGAGCACCGGCAGGCCGACCCGGTTGAGTTCGCGCACCGCCGCGGCGGTGCTGGTGCGGCTCTCCACCAGCCCGACCACCCCGAGCACGGTCGGGTCGTCGTGGGCCAGCCGTTCCAGCATCGCCACCGCCGGCCCGGCGTGACGCATCTGCCGGCCCCCGTTGGCGACCACCACGTGCAGCAGGGCCGCCCCGTCGGCCGCCGCGGACTCCTTGAGCAGGGCGTACTGGGCGGTGGCCAGGCCCTCCAACTCCTCGCGTTCGGAGACGTAGGACTCCTCGTCGGCCCGGGTCCGGTTGCCGGTGAGGGTGCCCAGGTAGACCAGGGTGAGGTAGGGCCGCCGCCGGTCGCTGCGCCGCCACACCTCCTCGGCGGCCCGGTTCTGCGCGAAAATCCGCCGCTGCACCGCGCGCAGCCGTTCCTGGCCGGGTTCGCCGTTGAACACCTGGGCGGCGGTGTCGCTGTAGCCGACGCACTCCCCGGCGGTCACCTGCACCCGCACCTGGCCGGTGGGCGTCGGATGACAGTCCAGCGTCCACCGGCTGTCCGCCCACACGCCCACCCCGGCCAGCAGGGCCACGGCCACCGCCGCCGGCAGGAACCGCCGCGCCCACCACGGCGGGTCGGGGGCGACGAGCGCGGGCGGGACGGCACCCGGTGGCGGGACGGGGTCCTCGTCGTCCGGGCGCAGCGCCACCAGCCAGGCGGCGGAACGCCGCAGCCGCCGCGTCTCGGGCAGCGCCTCGGCCCACTCGTCGTAGGCGTCGTCCGCCTCGCGCAGCGGGCGGGTGCCGGGTAGTTCCGGCGGCGGCGCGGTGGCCAGGGCCACCACCAGCAGCGGGTCGTTGCGTCCGGTCTCGTTGCGCACGTCGGTGAGCAGCCGGACCAGGGTGTGCCCGACGCCGTCGGCGTCCACCCCGTCGAGCAGCAGCACCGGGTACGCGGTGCGCCGCCAGTCCCCGGGCCGCCACACCCGTCGCCGGTACGCCTGCCGCAGGTCCTCCAGGAACGCGTGCAGCAGCAGCTTGTCCACCTGGGCGGGTTGTTCGCCGTCGCGCCAGCCGGCGGTGAGCCGTTCGGCGAACCCGAGGAACGTCACCGACTGGCGGGGGGCGAGGTACTGCTGCCGCATGAACCACCGGTAGTGGCCGCCGACGACAGGCACCCGGCCGGAGACGGCGATCCGGAACACCGCGCTGGGCACCGCCCGGCGCAGCAGCCAGAGCAGCACCTGGAGCGCCGTGCCGACCCCCGACTCCCCGCTGACCTGCGGCTCCTCGACGGGACGCCGGCCACGCCAGTCGCGCAGCCGGCGGACCAGGGTGGCCCGGCCGCTGTCGGCGGCGTCGACGCCCACGTCGAGCGTCTGCTGCATCAGCCAGTCGGCCAGCGGGTGGTGCCGGAACCGCAGCCGGGCCGCCCCGAACGCCTCCAGCGACAACTGCCTGTGCAGTTCCCGCAGCACCGCCGGGACGTCGGCGAGGTCGGGGCGGGCGGCCAGGTCGAGGACGGCGTGCGGGACCCGGCGGCCTGCGCCCCGCCCGACGAAGCGGCGCAGCAGGCCCCCCGGGTCACCGCCGGTGGCGGCCCGGACCAGCCAGAGCACGGGCAGCCGGCGGTCGCCCCGACGCGGCCGGCGCAGCAGCCGGGTGAGCAGGGCGAGCAGTTCGGTGCCACCGGCCGGGGGGCCGTCCACGGTGGGGGGCCGGGGCGGCGGCGGGGTCACCGGTTCGCGCATGCGGGCACCTCCGCCGCCGACAGGGTCCAGAGAGGGCTCCCATTGTCGACGACGGGGGCAACCGGGGGTGTCCGGTGGGATGCCGCCGGTCACCCGGCCGGCCCGGTCGGCGCGGCCACCATCCGGGGCGGACTATTCCACCGCCGTCGATTAGGTTGTCGGTGCGAACACCCCGATGGAGGGAGTCCACCCCGTGCGACGTGTTTTCACGGCGGCCATCGCCGCCCTGACCGTCACCACCGCCGGCACCCTGGTGACCGGTGCCCCCGGCCAGGCCGACGCCCGACCGGGCAAGAGCCGGTCGGTCGCGGTCTCGGCCGCCCCGAAACCCGGCAGCCCCGGCCTCGGCGACCCCTACTTCCCCGACTACGGCAACGGTGGCTACGACGTCGACCACTACGACGTCCGGCTGCGCTACGAGCCGGCCACCGACCGGCTCAGCGGCACCACCACCATCCTGGCCACCGCCACCCAGGACCTCTCCCGGTTCAACCTCGACTTCCTGCTCGACGTGGAGTCGGTACGGGTCAACGGATGGACCGCCCGGTTCGCCCGGGAGGGCGTCCACGAGCTGGTGGTGACCGCGCCGCGCGGCATCACCACCGGTCAGGCGATGACCGTCGTGGTCACCTATTCCGGCGTGCCGTCGGAGACCCTGGTCGACGGTTACTCCGGGTGGACCCGCACCGTCGACGGCGCGCTCGCCGTCAACGAGCCCGAGTCGGCCTGGTGGTGGTTCCCCTCCAACGACCACCCGCTGGACAAGGCCACCTGGGACATCTCGGTGTCGGTGCCCGACGGCGTCGAGGTGATCAGCAACGGCGTGCAGCCCCGGCCCCCGCTGGCCGAGGCCGGCAACCGAATGCGGTGGGGTTGGCGCAGCACCAAGCCCGGCGCCACCTACCTGGCGTTCCTGGCGATCGGCCAGTACGACATCGTCACCGACACCGCCCCGAACGGGCAGCCGGTCATCAACGCCTACAGCACTACGCTGGGCGACCGGAAGCCGGCCGCCCGGGCCAGCATCGAACGCACCGCCGAGGTCGTCGACTGGGAGAGCGGCATCTTCGGGCCGTACCCGTTCGAGGCGCAGGGGGGCGTGGCCGCGCCGCTCGACAGCCTCAGCTTCGCCCTGGAGACCCAGACCCGCCCGGTGTACGGGCCCGGCTTCTGGCGACGCGGCAGCAACCCGTACGTGGTGGTGCACGAGAACGCCCACCAGTGGTTCGGCGACTCGGTCTCGGTGGCGAACTGGAGCAACATCTGGCTGAACGAGGGCTTCGCCTCGTACGCCGAGTGGCTCTGGTCGGAGGCGCAGGGCGAGGGCACCGCGCAGGAACTGTTCGACTTCACCTACGCCAACTACCCCGCCGACGACGGCTTCTGGCAGGTGCTGCCGGGTGACCCGGGTGCCGGCGCGGTCTTCGACGACGCGGTCTACGACCGGGGCGCGATGGCCCTGCACCAGCTCCGGCTGGCCGTCGGCGACGACGCGTTCTTCCGCATCCTGCCCGCCTGGACCGCCGCCCACCAGTACGGCAACGGCACCATCGGCCAGTTCCAGGCCCTCGCCGAGCAGATCTCCGGCCTCGATCTGGACCCGGTCTTCACCACCTGGCTGTTCACCCCCGGCCGGCCCGCTCCGGCCGCCGCCACCCGCACCACGACCGCACCGGCCCAGCCGAGGTCGTGGACCCAGATCCGGGCGGCGCACCAGCTACTGGCGCGCTGACCGACCCCGGTTCGGGCTGCCCGCCCCCGGCACCGGCGCGGGCAGCCCGGACCGGCAGTCATCTTCCTACACCCGGGCGGGTATCGGCGCGCCTCGGTTTCGGCGCGGCCCGGTTTCGGCCCGAGGTCGGGTCCGGTCCGCTCGGGGTCCGGCCGGGTCCGGGGCCGGTCGGGCCGGCTCTGGTCGGGGCAGGGTCGGGCCGTCCCGGAACGATGGTTCCGGAGAGCGATATGCCTGACAGTCATATTTATGCCTGTCAGGCATATCGCTCTCCGTGATGACATGCACTCTCGGCGGGCTGGCTCCGACGCCCCGGGACACCACAACGGCAGAGCCGGGTCAGGTGGTCGCGGCAGAAGCGGCTGTGAGCCGGCCGGGCGCGGCGGGCGAGGGTCAGCGGGCGGCGAGGGGTTGGCGGGCCGGGTCGACAGGGGCCGGCAGGTCACCCACCCCTCCGAGGTAGGAGTGGATCGCGGCAGCGGCGGCCCGCCCCTCGGCGATCGCCCAGACGATCAGCGACGCCCCCCGGTGCATGTCCCCGGCCACGAACACCCCGTCGGCGTCGGTCTGCCAGTCGGGGCGGGCGTCGACCGCGCCCCGGGCGTTGCGGGTCACCCCGAACTGGGCCAGCAGCGGCTGCTCCTCGGTGCCCTCGAAGCCGATGGCCAGCAGCACCAGGTCGGCCGGGAGTTCCCGCTCGGAGCCGGGCAGCGCGGTGACGATCCGTCGACCGTCGCGCCGCTCCACCGTCACCTCGGCGATCCGGACGGCCCTGACCTGACCGGTGCCGTCGTCCACGAACTCCTGCACGGCCACCGCGAAGACCCGCTCCCCGCCCTCCTCGTGCGCCGGGTAGTTGCGCAGCACCCACGGCCAGGTCGGCCACGGGTCCCGCTCGGCGTCGCGGCCGTGCGGCGGCTCCGGGTAGAGGTCGAGCTGGTGGACGCCGGCCGCGCCCTGCCGGTGGGCCACGCCCAGGCAGTCGGCGGCGGTGTCGCCACCACCGATGATCACCACGTGCTTGCCTGCCGCGTCGATCGGCGTACCGTCGGGCAGCACCGCCGGCGCGGGCCGGCCGTCCCCGGCCGCCGCCACCACCCGGTTCGCCGCGACCAGGTGGGTCATCGCCTGGTGGACGCCGCGCAGCGGCCGACCGGGCGTCTCCGGGGTGTCCCGCCCCTGGAGCGCCCCACACGCCAGCAGCACCGCGTCGTGCCGGGCCCGCAGCTCCTCGGCGGTCACGTCGACGCCGACGTTCACCCCGGTACGGAACTGCACGCCCTCGGCGGCGAGCTGGTCCAGCCGGCGGTCGATGTGCTGCTTCTCCAGCTTGAAGTCGGGGATGCCGTAGCGGAGCAGACCGCCGATCGCGTCGTCCCGCTCGTACACGGTGACGGCGTGACCGGCGCGGGCGAGCTGCTGGGCAGCGGCGAGCCCGGCGGGCCCGGAGCCGACCACCGCGACGGAGCGCCCGGTCGACGCCGACGCCGGGCGGGGGTTCAGCCCGCCCCGGGCCACCGCCGCGTCGGCGATCTCCACCTCGACCTGCTTGATGGTGACCGGCTGCTGCCCGCCCAGGCCCAGCACGCAGGCCGCCTCGCACGGAGCCGGGCAGAGCCGGCCGGTGAACTCGGGGAAGTTGTTGGTGGCGTGCAGCGAGTCGACCGCGGCGTCCCAACTGCCGGTGCGGACCAGGTCGTTCCAGTCCGGGATGCGGTTGCCCAGCGGGCAGCCGTCGTGGCAGAACGGGATGCCGCAGTCCATGCAGCGGGTGGCCTGCTCGCGGATCAGCTCCTCCCCGGCGGGCGGGTAGACCTCCCGCCAGTCGGTGATCCGTACCGCCACCGGTCGACGGGCCGGCAACCGCCGCTCGTAGCGCAGGAAACCGTTCGGGTCAGGCACGAGCCACCTCCTGGGCGACCACCCGCGGGACGGGCGGCACCGACGCGGTCAGCGCAGACATGACCGCGTCGTCGACGTCGCGGCCGGCGGCTTCGGCGGCCTTCATGATCTCCATCACCCGGCGGTAGTCCCTCGGGACCACGGCCGTGAACTCCCCGACCGCCTCCGGCCAGCGCTTGAGCAGTTCCGCGCCGACCGCCGAGTCGGTCTCGGCGACGTGCCGCTGCACGAGGTCGTGCAGCAGTTCCCGCTCGGCGTCACGCAGCGGGGACAGGTCGACCAGCTCCGCGTTGACCCGGCCGGTGTCGAGCCGGTGCACGTACGCCGTACCGCCGGACATGCCGGCGGCGAAGTTGCGGCCGGTCTCACCGAGCACCACCACAGTGCCGCCGGTCATGTACTCGCAGCCGTGGTCGCCGACACCCTCCACGACGGCCACCGCGCCGGAGTTGCGGACCGCGAACCGCTCCCCCACCCGGCCGCGCAGGAACAGCTCGCCGCCGGTGGCCCCGTACAGGATGGTGTTGCCGGCGATGATCTGGTCCTCGGCGCGCTGCCCGGCGGTGGCCTCGGGGTCGACGAACGGCGCGGCGGCGTCCGGGCGGACCACGATCCGGCCGCCGGAGAGCCCCTTGCCGACGTAGTCGTTGGCGTCGCCGTGCAACCGCAGGGTCACCCCGCGCGGCAGGAACGCGCCGAAGGACTGCCCGGCGGTGCCGCGCAACACGAACTCGACGGTGTCGTCGGGCAGGCCCGCGCCGCCGTGCCGGCGGGTCACCTCGCCGCCGAGCATCGCGCCGACGCTGCGGTGCTCGTTGCGCACCGCCACCTCCACCCGGACCGGGCTGCCGTCGCGCAGCGCCGGCTCGGCCAGCGCGATCAGCTCGTTGTCCAGGGCCTGCTCCAGGCCGTGGTCCTGGGCGCGGATGCCCCGCCGGGCGGTGCCCTCCGGCAGTTCCGGGGTGTGCAGCACGCGGGTCAGGTCGAGGCCGTGGCCCTTCCAGTGGTCGATCGCCGGTACGACGTCGAGCACCTCGGTCCGCCCGATCGCCTCTTCGATGCTGCGGAAGCCCAGCTCGGCCAGGTATCCCCGGACCTCCTCGGCGAGGAAGAGGAAGAAGTTCTCCACGAACTCCGGCCGGCCGGTGAAGCGTTCCCGCAGCACCGGGTTCTGGGTGGCGATGCCGACCGGGCAGGTGTCGAGGTGGCAGACCCGCATCATCACGCAGCCCTCGACGATCAGCGGGGCGGTGGCGAAGCCGAACTCCTCCGCACCGAGCAGCGCCGCGACCAGCACGTCCCGGCCGGTCTTGAGTTGCCCGTCGACCTGCACGGTGACCCGGTCGCGCAGCTTGTTGAGCAGCAGCGTCTGCTGCGCCTCGGCCAGGCCCAGCTCCCAGGGGGTGCCGGCGTGCTTGAGCGAGTTGAGCGGGGACGCGCCGGTGCCGCCGTCGTGCCCGGAGATCAGGATGACGTCGGCCTTGAGCTTGGCGACCCCGGCCGCGACGGTGCCCACGCCGACCTCGCTGACCAGCTTGACGTGCACCCGGGCGGCCGGGTTGACGCACTTGAGGTCGTGCACGAGCTGGGCGAGGTCCTCGATGGAGTAGATGTCGTGGTGCGGCGGCGGGGAGATCAGGCCGACGCCGGGGGTGGCGTGCCGGGTGCGGGCGATCCACGGCCACACCTTGTTGCCGGGCAGCTGCCCACCCTCGCCGGGCTTCGCCCCCTGCGCCATCTTGATCTGGAGGTCGTCGGCGTTGACCAGGTATTCGCTCGTCACCCCGAAGCGTCCGCTGGCGATCTGCTTGACCGCCGAGCGGCGGGCCGGGTCGTGCAGCCGGTCGACGTCCTCGCCGCCCTCACCGGTGTTGGACTTGCCGCCGAGGCGGTTCATCGCGATGGCGAGGGTCTCGTGCGCCTCCGCCGAGATCGACCCGTACGACATGGCGCCGGTGGCGAACCGCTTGACGATCTCGGTGGCCGGCTCGACCTCCTCGATCGGCACCGCCGGGCGCAGCCCGGTCCGCAGGGTGAACAGCCCGCGCAGCGAACCGGCCTGCGCGGCCAACTCGTCGACCCTGGCGGTGTACCGGCGGAACACGTCGTACTGGCGGCTGCGGGTGGCGTGCTGGAGCAGGAAGACCGTCTCCGGGTTGAACAGGTGCAGCTCACCCTCGCGCCGCCACTGGTACTCGCCGCCCACCTCCAGCCGGGCGGAGCCGGTGGTGCCGGGCGTCGGCCACGCCTGCCCGTGCCGGGCCGCGACCTCGGCGTGGATCTCGGCCAGCCCGATCCCGCCGATGGTGCTGGGCGTCCCCCGGAAGTACCTGTGGACCAGGCGGGTGTCCAGGCCGACGGCCTCGAAGACCTGCGCCCCGCAGTACGACGACACCGTCGAGATGCCCATCTTGGACATGATCTTGAGGACGCCCTTGCCGAGCGCCTTGACGTAGTTGCGGACCGCCTTACCCGGCTCCACCCCGACCAGCGCCCCGGTGGCGATCATGTCCTCCACCGACTCGAACGCCAGGTAGGGGTTGACCGCCGCCGCGCCGTACCCGATCAGCACCGCCGCGTGGTGCACCTCGCGGCAGTCGCCGGACTCCACGATCAGCGCCACCTGGGTCCGGGTCTGCTCCCGCACCAGGTGCTGGTGCACCGCCGCGGTCAGCAGCAGCGATGGGATCGGCGCCAGGTCGGCGTTGGAGTCCCGGTCGGACAGCACCAGGATGCGCACGCCGTCCTCGATCGCCTCGGAGACGTGCCGGCAGATCTCGGTCAGCCGGGCCTTGATGCCGGCCCCGCCGTCACGGACACGGTAGAGCCCGGAGACCCGGACCGCCTTGAAGCCGGGCAGGTCACCGTCCTCGTCGACGTCGAGCAGCTTCGCCAGCTCGTCGTTGTCGATCACCGGGTAGGGCAGCACGATCTGCCGGCAGCTCGCCGCACCCGGGTCCAGCAGGTTGCCCTCCGGACCGATGGTCGACGCCAGGCTGGTCACCAACTCCTCCCGGATCGCGTCCAGCGGCGGGTTGGTGACCTGGGCGAAAAGCTGGTGGAAGTAGTCGTAGAGCAACCGGGGCCGGGTCGACAGCGGCGCGATCGGGGTGTCGGTGCCCATCGAGCCGAGCGGCTCCGCCCCGGTACGGGCCATCGGGGCGAGCAGGATCTTCAGCTCCTCCTCGGTGTAGCCGAAGGTCTGCTGCCGGCGGCGCACCGAGTCGTGGGTGTAGACCACGTGCTCCCGGGCGGGCAGGTCACCGAGGTCGATCAGGCCGGCGTGCAGCCACTCGTCGTACGGCTGGGCGGCGGCCAGCTCGGTCTTGATCTCGTCGTCCGAGACGATCCGGCCGTTGACCGTGTCGACCAGGAACATCCGGCCCGGCTGGAGGCGGCCCTTGGCGACCACCGTGGCCGGGTCGAGGTCGAGCACACCCGCCTCGCTGCCCAGCACCACCAGCCCGTCGGTGGTCCGCCACCAGCGGCCCGGCCGCAGGCCGTTACGGTCCAGCACCGCCCCGACGATCTCACCGTCGGTGAAGGCGACCGATGCCGGCCCGTCCCACGGCTCCATCAGGCTGGCGTGGAACCGGTAGAAGGCCCGCTTGTCCGGACGCATCGCCGGATCGTTCTCCCACGCCTCCGGGATCATCATCAACACCGCGTGCGGCAGGCTCCGGCCGGCCAGGTGCAGCAGCTCCAGCACCTCGTCGAAGTTGGCCGAGTCGGAGGCGGCCGGGGTGCAGACCGGGAACACCCGGCGGATGTTGCCGGGCAGGTGCGGGCTGCGCAGCAGCGCCTCGCGGGCCTGCATCCAGTTCCGGTTGCCCCGGATCGTGTTGATCTCGCCGTTGTGCGCGATGAACCGGTACGGGTGGGCCAGCGGCCAGGACGGGAAGGTGTTGGTGGAGAACCGGGAGTGCACCAGCGCGATCGCGCTGTCGACCCGCTCGTCGGTCAGCTCCGGGAAGTACTCCGGCAGCTGGTCGGGGGTGAGCATGCCCTTCCAGGTCATCGTCCGCGCCGACAACGACGGGAAGTAGGCGGTCACGCCCCGCTCGGCGGTCTCCCGCTCGGCCTGCTTGCGGACGCAGAACGCCACCCGGTCCAGGTCGATGCCGGACAGCGGGGAGCCCGCCGGGCCGGCCGGGGTGTCGGTGAGCCGGTGCGCCGCCAGGAAGAGCTGGCGGATGCGGGGCATCGCCGCCAGCGCGGTCTCGCCCAGGCCGCTCGGGTCGGTCGGCACCTCGCGCCAGCCCAGCACCTCGGCCCCCTCGACGAGGGCGTACTTCTCCACCACCTGACGGGCGCGGGCCTCACCGCCGTCGTCGTCGGGCAGGAAGACCAGGCCGGTGGCGTACTGGCCGGCCGGGGGCAGCGGGAAGTCCACCACCGCGCGCAGGAACGCGTCCGGCACCTGGATCATGATGCCCGCGCCGTCGCCGGTGTTCTGCTCGGCGCCCCGGGCGCCACGATGGTCGAGCCGGCAGAGCGCGCCGAGGCCGTTCGCCACCACCGCGTGGGAGCGCCGCCCGTAGAGGTCGGCCACGAAGGCCACCCCGCACGCGTCGTGCTCGTGCGCCGGGTCGTACAGACCGGTCGCGGAAGGGACCGGCTGCGGGCTGTGCGGGTACGGAAGGGCCACCGGGTCTCCTGTCGTCACTCAGGTTGTTTCATGGTCGGGACGACGTCGGCCCTGGGCGGTCTGTTGAGTCTACGTTAGGGCGACCCGGGCAGGGCCAGTGCAGATTGATCACACCTTCCAGACTCTGGGACGTGTAGTCTCGCGCGGTGGATCCTGCACACCGCGACCTGTTCGACCGGTTGGAACGCTTCTACGACGCGGTGCCCCGAGACGCCGCCCGCGCCGAGGAACACGGCGGTCTGGTGCTGTTCGCCCGGGAGGGGGCAGGCTGGCCGTTCTATGCCCGCCCCCGCCTCGACGCCGACACGCCCCCGTCGCTGGCCGACCTGCACACCGTCCGGGAACGGCAGCGTGAGCTGGGCCTGCCCGAGGCGTTCGAGTGGGTGCACGAGACCACCCCGGACCTGCTCGCCACCGCCCGCGCCGCCGGCCTGGCCGTGCTGGAGGCCCCGCTGATGGTGCTCGACCCGCAGGCTGCCCCGCCCGACCCGGCGACGCTCACCGACGTACCGGTGCGGGTGCTGGACCCGGACGCGCCCGGCTTCGCGCTCGACGTGGCGGCCCGGCGCGCGGTCGCCGCGGTCGGGTTCTCCGCCGCCGGCACCGTCCCCGGCGACGCCGGACCGGCCGACCGGGACGCCGCGATGACCGAGCTGGACGTGGCCGCGCTGGACGAGGAGCGGGCCGCCATCGCCGCCGGCCGCCGGCTGTCCGCGGTCGCCTGGACGCCGGAGGACGGCGTGCTCGCCAGCGGAATGGCGATGCGGGTCGACGACGTCGCCGAGATCGCCGGGGTGGCCACCCTGCCCGCCGCCCGCCGCCGGGGGCTCGCCGCCGCGGTCACCGCCACCCTGGCCCGCACCCTGCGCGCCGCCGGCACCGACCTGGTCTTCCTCTCCGCCGGCAGCGAGGACGTCGCCCGGATCTACCTGCGCGTCGGCTTCCGCCGCATCGGCACCGCCTGCATCGCCGAACCCACCGCCCTCATCTGACCCCGGCCCGGCGCGCCCTGGCCCCGCGCTGCCCTGCCACGGCCGTGACCCGACCCGGCGTTCAGGTGATCAAGAGGTTCGCGGGTTGATCAAGAGGTTTGCGTCACCTCGGGCGCTCACCGTGACGCAAACCTCTTGATCACCGCCCGATGGCGGCAGGGCGAGGCAGGCGGCGAGGGCGGGAGGCAGAGAGCGGGGTGGGTGGGTCAGGGGGTGGGGGGACGCCAGGTGGCGGCGGTGGCGGCAGCGCCGGAGAGCAGCCGGGGGGTGATCGTGCCGAGGGCCGCGTCGCGGGCGCGCAGGGCCAGCCGGCCCCGGGTCTGGAGCACCGCCGACATCCGCCGGGTCTGCCGGACCACGGTGGCCGCGCGGGGCCGCCGCACCCGGTCGTACGCCAGCACGGCGTCGGGGAGCCGGGACTCGCGCAGCAGCGACGACAGGGTGGCCGCGTCCTCGAACGCCAGGCACGCGCCCTGCCCGAGGTGCGGCGGCATGGCGTGGGCGGCGTCACCGAGCAGCACCACCCCGCCCGGCCCGGCCGGGAAGCCGTACGCCCGGGGCAGCGGACGCAGCTCACGGATCTCCTGCTGCACCAGGTCGGCGGGTTCGGTGGCGGCCAGCAGCTCACCGATCGGCGCGGGCCAGCCGGCGTACCAGCGTTGCAGCAGGGCGAGCTGGGTCTGCGGGGGCTCCGGCCGGGGCGCGCCGGCGGCGGTCGCCACCCAGTAGACGCCGCCCCGGCGGGACGCCCCGGAGGAGCCGCGCTCCCCCAGCGAGGCGGCCACGAACCGGTAGCCAGCGCCCAGCACCTCGCCCCCGACCGGCTGGTCGGCCGGCAGGGGGGCCCGGTACCAGGGGATCACCGCCCGCCAGGCGGCACAGCCGGAGCTGACCACGGCGGCCTCGGGGGCGAGCTGGCGGCGCAGCACGCTGTCCGTGCCGTCGGCGGCGACCACCAGGTCCGCCTCGACGAACTGGCCGTTCCAGCCGACCCCGGGCCGCTCGGCGGCGTCCGCCCGGACCCGGTCCACGGCGACCCCGGTGCGCAGCTCGACCCGGTCGCCGAGGCCGGCGAACAGCGCGTCGTGCAGGTCCTCCCGGTGCACGACCACCGGCATCCGGTCGGTCGGGGTGGGCCGGGGCTGCACCAGCCAGTGACCGTCGGGGCGGCGGATACCCCCGTCGGGCAACGGGGTCGCGATGGCGTCCAGGCCGGCACCGATGCCGAGCACCTGCAACGCGCGTACCCCGTTGGGCCACAGCACCACGGCGGTGGGTTCGGGGCGTACCCGGTCGGCCCGTTCCAGCAGGGTGACCCGCCACCCGGAGCGGGCCAGCGCGCCGGCCACCGCCAGACCGCCGAGGCCGGCCCCGACCACCACCGCGCTGCGCATGCCGCGCCCGCTCAGCTGTCCCGGTCGGCGGACCGGCCGGCGGCACCGGCGGACCGGTCGGCTCCGGCGGGCTCGTCGCCGCTGTCGGCCCCGGTGGACCGGGCGTCGGTGTCGGCAGGGGGGTCACCGGGTTCCGGCCGGTCGACCCCGTCGTCGGCCGCCGGACCGTCGGCCGCGTCGGGCAGCACCCCGCTCTCCCGGTACGCGGTGAACTGCTCCTCGTCGACCACCCGGTACCCCGCCGGGACGGCCGTCGGGGACCCCTTCCCGGTGGCGGCGAGGTCGACCTGGGAGACGTCGCCACCGGCGGCGTCGGTGGCGGGAACGGCAGCGGGGGCGTCGAGCGGGATCAGGAACTCGCGGGGGCCCCGCGCCCGCAGGAAGTAGACCAACGCGCCGAGGAAGACCAGGCCGGCGGTCCACACGTTGAGCCGCAGACCGAGAATGTGGTTCGCCTCGTCGGTGCGCATCAGCTCGATCCAGAACCGGCCGGCGGTGTAGCCCATCACGTACAGCGCGAAGGCCCGGCCACGTCCCAGCTTGAACCGCCGGTCCAGGGCGAACACCAGGCCGGCGACGCCGAGGTTCCACAGCGCCTCGTAGGCGAACGTCGGATGGTAGAGGCCGGGCTCCAGGATCGGCTGGTTGGCGTCGTCGCGCAGCGCGTGCCCGGGATTGTCCGGGTCCATCCGGTGGATCTCCAGGCCCCACGGCAGGGTGGTCCGCCCGCCGTACAGCTCGTTGTTGAACCAGTTGCCCAGCCGACCCACCGCTTGGGCCAGCGGCAGGCCCGGGGCCAGGGCGTCGGCCACCACCGTCAGCGGGATGCCGAGCTGCCGGGCGGCGATCCAGGCGCCGACCGCGCCACCGGCCACGGCCCCCCAGATGCCGAGACCGCCCTCCCAGATGGCGAACGCCTTCCACGGGTCGCCGCCGGTGCCGAAGTACTTCTCGGGTGAGGTGACGACGTGGTAGATCCGGGCGCCGATGATGCCGGTCGGGACCGCCCACACCGCGATGTCGAGCACCGCGCCGGGGGCGACGCCCCGCTGGCGCAGCCGATGCTCGGTCACCAGGCAGGCGACCACGATGCCGGCGACGATGCAGAGGGCGTACGCCCGCAGCGGGACCGGCCCGAGCTGCCAGACGGCGGTGGTCGGGCTGGGCAGCGCCGCCAGGGGCGTCATCGAGACGAGGGTCACGGGTGCACAGGCTACCGCTGCGGACGCCCGCCGTGGCACCCCGGTCCGGTCGGAGCCCCGGTCCGAACGGCCGCGCCCCGGTCCGGCCCGGTGATCCGCGCGCACCACCCCGGTCGGCGGCACGCCGGCACCCCACCGTCGGGGAACCCGAGCGTCGCCGGCCTGGAGTTCGATCGCCCGTGGCCGGGGCGGGCAGGTCAGCGGGCCGGGTGGCGGACGCCCTCGGCGAGTTCGGCGGAGAGGGTACGCAGGGCGGCCAGCCCCGCGTCGAGGTCCGGCGCGTCCAGCAGCCGGCGGATCAGCGCGCTGCCCACGATCACCCCGTCGGCGTACCCGGCGACGGTGGCCGCCTGCGCGCCGGTGCCGACACCGAGCCCCACCCCGACGGGCAACTCGGTGACCTCCCGCACCCGGGACACCAGCACCGGTGCGGCGTCGGAGGTCTGCGACCGGGCCCCGGTGACCCCCATGATGGCGGTGGCGTAGACGAAGCCCCGGCAGTGCTCGACTGTCATCCGCAGCCGGGCGTCGGTCGACGACGGGGAGACCAGGAACGTCCGGTCCAGCCCGTACGCGTCCGAGGCGGCCAGCCACTCGCCGGCCTCCTCGGGGATCAGGTCCGGGGTGATCAGGCCGGTGCCCCCGGCGGCCGCCAGGTCCCTGGCGAACGCGTCCACCCCGTACTGCTCGATCGGGTTCCAGTAGGTCATGGTGACCACCGGCGCGCCGGTGGCCGCGACCGCCTCGACGATGCGCAGGGCGTCGGCGGTGCGGACGCCGCCGGCCAGGGCGATGTCGCTGGCCTTCTGGATCACCGGGCCGTCCATCACCGGGTCGGAGTAGGGGATCTCCACCTCGATGACGTCCACCCCGGCCTCGACCATCGTGGTCATCGCGGCGATGCTGCCGTCGACGGTGGGGAACCCGGCCGGCATGCAGCCGACCAGGACGGCCCGCCCGTCGGCGCGGGCCTTGTCGAAGGCCACCCCGATCCGGCTCACGGTCTCACTGCTCCTTGTCGAGGATGCCGAAGTACTCGCCGGCGGTGTGCACGTCCTTGTCGCCCCGACCGGAGAGGTTGACCACCAGGACCGGTTCCCGGCCCAGTTCGGCGGCGAGTTGCGGGGCGATCTGCACCGCGCCGGCCAGGGCGTGCGCGCTCTCGATCGCCGGGATGATCCCCTCGGTACGGCAGAGCAGCTCGAACGCGGCCATCGCCTCGGCGTCGGTCACCGGCCGGTAGCGGGCCCGGCCGGTGTCGTGCAGCCAGGCGTGCTCCGGGCCGACCCCGGGGTAGTCCAGACCGGCGGAGATGGAGTGCGACTCGATGGTCTGGCCGTCGGCGTTCTGGAGCACGTAGGTGCGGGTGCCGTGCAGCACTCCGGAGCTGCCGCCGGTGATGCTGGCCGCGTGCCGGCCGGTCTCCACGCCCTCGCCGCCGGCCTCGAAGCCGTACAGCCGCACGTCGGTGTCGGGGACGAACGCGTGGAAGATGCCCAGCGCGTTGGAGCCACCGCCGACGCAGGCCAGCACCGCGTCGGGCAGCGCGCCGGTCAGGTCGAGACACTGCCGGCGGGCCTCGTCGCCGATGCCCCGCACGAAGTCCCGGACCAGCTCCGGGAACGGGTGCGGGCCGGCGGCGGTGCCGATCAGGTAGTGGGTGTCGTCGACGTTGGCGACCCAGTCCCGCATCGCCTCGTTCATCGCGTCCTTGAGGGTGCGCGAGCCGGTGGTCACCGGTACGACGGTGGCGCCGAGCATCCGCATCCGGGCCACGTTGAGCGCCTGCCGTTCGGTGTCGACCTCGCCCATGTAGACCACGCACTCGAGATCGAACAGGGCGGCGGCGGTGGCGGTGGCCACCCCGTGCTGGCCGGCGCCGGTCTCGGCGATCACCCGGCGCTTGCCCATCCGCCGGGTGAGCAACGCCTGGCCCAGCACGTTGCGCACCTTGTGCGCGCCGGTGTGGTTGAGGTCCTCCCGCTTGAGCAGCACCCGGGCACCGATCCTGGCGGAGAACCGCTCGGCGGGGTACAGCAGCGAGGGGGTGCCGGCGTAGTCGCGCAGCAGGGCGTCGAACTCGGCGAGGAACTCCTCGTCGGTCATCGCCTTGCGGTACGCGGCGTCCAGCTCGTCGAGCGCCGCGACCAGCGCCTCGGGGACGAACCGGCCGCCGAAGCGGCCGAAGTGACCGGCGGAGTCGGGGAACCGCTCGGCCGCCTCGCCGGCGCTCATGCCGTCGCTCCCCGGCCGGTCGCGCGCCGACGCACCGTCGCGTCGCCGGTGACGAATCGCTCGCTCATCGCGATGTCCTCTCGCTGCGCGGATCTGCCCGTCGGGTCAGCGCGTCGGGCGGGGCGTGGCCGGGTGGTTCCCGGCGTTGACCAGCTCGGCGACCGCCTCGCGGGGGCTCTTCTGGGTGACCAGCCCCTCGCCCACCAGGACGGCGTCGGCGCCGGCCGAGGCGTACCGGATCAGGTCGTGCGGGCCCCGCACGCCCGACTCGGCGATCTTGACGACGCTGCTGGGCAGGCCGGGGGCGATCCGCTCGAACACCGACCGGTCGACCTCCAGGGTACGCAGGTCACGGGCGTTGACCCCGATCACCTGCGCGCCGGCCTCCAGGGCCCGGTCGGCCTCCTCCTCGGTGTGCACCTCGACCAGCGCGCACATGCCCAGCGACTCGATCCGCTCCAGCAGCCCGACCAGGGCGTTCTGCTCCAGCGCGGCGACGATCAGCAGCACCAGGTCGGCACCGTGCGCCCGCGCCTCGTGCACCTGGTAGCTGGAGACCACGAAGTCCTTGCGCAGGACCGGCACCTGCACGGCGGCCCGCACGGCCGCCAGGTCGTCGAGGGAACCGCCGAACCAGCGTCCCTCGGTCAGCACACTGATCACCCGCGCGCCGCCGGAGGCGTACTCGCCGGCCAACTCGGCCGGGTCGGCGATCTCAGCCAGCCGGCCGCGGCTCGGCGAGGAACGCTTCACCTCGGCGATCACGGCCACGCCGGGCTTGCGCAGGGCCGCGTACGCGTCCAGCGGTGGTGGCGCGGCGGCGGCCAGTTCCCGCAGCCGCTCCAGCGGAAGCTGCTCCTGCCGCCGGGCCACGTCCTCACGGACGCCGGCCAGGATCTCGTCGAGCACGCTTCCGGACGCCGCCGAACCGGCCCCGTCCCCCTCTGCGTGCGCATGCTCAGCAGTCACCAACGGACTCCCCTCTCCGGGTGTCATGGGCCGATGCTAGGGGGCGCCACCTGGCGACAGACGCCGGGGGTATGGCGCTCCTCACGAGATGGGCTGTGGCATGATGCCGGACCTCCGGTGAACGGAATGTCACGCAGCGCCACCGGGCCCGTCGGTGGGTGTCATCGACACCCGTCGTCCGGAACGCCCCGGACCATCGATCGATGCCCATACGCTATGAGATCACGTCCGGGCCCGGCGCGCAGCTCGACCGGTCGGACCCGGCGGCTGTGACCAAGCTCAAGAAGGACGCCGCCACCCAGGTGGGGGCCGTTGACCGGGCCGTCACCAGGGCGAAACGTGAACCCGGCAGCATCGGTGTCGGGCAGACTCGACGATGCGCCTGCCCACCATCGGATCTCATCGTGCGGGGTGACCTATGAGCACTGCGGGGCCGAACGCCGGCATCGGACTCACCACCATCTCCCGGACCGTCGCCTCGCTGGCCGTCGAGGTGGTGCACACCGTCGAACGCGTCGTGGTGGGCGAGGGCCGGGTGCGTACCGCGCGGGGCAACGCCTGGGAGGCGGTCTGCGCCGACCGGGCCCGCGCCGACCAGCGCGCCGCCCTGGACCGGCTGGTCGCCGAGCTGGCCGCCACCCGGGCCACGACCCGGGACCGGCAGGCCGCCCGCGCGCCGCACCCGGTCAGCTGACCGTCGGGTCCTCACCCCGGTCGAGCGCGTCCCACGCCTCCCGGTTGCTCCCCCCGGCGATCGGCCGGCCGCCCGGTCGGGCCGGGCCGTCGGCGCGGACCGTCCGCTCGTAGCGGGCGCCCATCGCCGGCCAGGCCGCGCCGCGCCGTGCGGTGAGCAGCCCCCCGCCGGCGGCCACCAGCCCGCCGAGCAGGCAGAGCGCCGGCCACTGCCGGTGCGCCTCGCCGCCGCCGGTGGCGACCAGCCCGTAGCCGCCACCGGCCGCCACCGCCAGGCCGAGCAGGGTGACCAGGCCACCCAGCAGCCGCCGGACCCGTCCCCGGGTGGCCAGCACCGCGCCGCCGCCGGCCAACGCGACGAACGCCAACGCCGACAGCCACGGCAGCAGGTCCGCCCCGGAACGCTCCTGCCGGCTCGGCGGCAGCGCACCCCGGGCGAGCACCTCGACCGACCAGGTCCGGGTCGCCGCCCACGCCGCCAGGCCAGCGCCGGCCAGGCAGAGCAGCACCGCGTACGTCAGCTCGCGCCGGCCGGTCGACGGGCCGTCGGTCGCCGTCGTCGTGGTGGCCCCGGTGCCGCTCACCGCGCCGGCCGCAGGGTCTCGGCGGCGGCGATGGCGGCCAGCACGGCGGCGGCCTTGTTCCGGGTCTCCTGGTCCTCGGCGGCCGGATCGGAATCGGCCACCACACCCGCCCCGGCCTGCACGTACGCCCGGCCGTCGCGGATCAGCGCGGTGCGGATCGCGATCGCCATGTCGAGGTCGCCGCCGAACCCGAAGTAGCCCACGGTGCCGCCGTAGAGACCCCGGCGCACCGGCTCCAGCCCTTCGATGATCTCCATGGCCCGCACCTTCGGCGCCCCGGACAGGGTGCCGGCGGGGAAGGTGGCGGCCAGCGCGTCGAACGCCGTCCGGTCGTCGCGCAGGGTGCCCACCACCGTGGAGACGATGTGCATCACGTGGCTGTACCGCTCGATGGTGGCGAACTCCGGCACCTGCACGGTGCCCGGCCGGCACACCCGACCCAGGTCGTTGCGGCCCAGGTCGACGAGCATCACGTGCTCGGCGCGTTCCTTCGGGTCGGCCAGCAGCTCGGTGGCGAGCCGCGCGTCGGCCACCGGGGTGGCCCCGCGCGGCCGGGTGCCGGCGATCGGGTGCAGCATGGCCCGGCGCTGCCCGTCGGTGTCGGCGTTGACCTTGAGGTGCGCCTCCGGGGACGAGCCGACGATGTCGAACCCGTCGAAGCGGAGCAGGTACATGTACGGGCTCGGGTTGGTCGTCCGCAGCACCCGGTAGACGTCCAGCGGATCGGCGTCGGTGGCCCGCTCGAACCGCTGGGCCAGCACGATCTGGAAGCACTCGCCGGCCCGGATCGCCTCCTTCGCCGCCTCGACCGCCTTCGGGTAGCCGCCGTCCGGGGTCCGGCTGACCACGTCACCGGCCGGTGGCCGGCCCACCGTCGAGATCATGGGCGGAATCGGTCGGGACAACGCGGTGGTCATCGCGTCGAGCCGTCCCACCGCGTGGTGGTACGCGGCGGTGACCCGCTCGGCCCGGTCCGGGTCGGTCAGCGGCGGCAGCACCGCGTTGGCGACCAGGATCGCCGACCCGTCGTAGTGGTCAAGCACCACCAGGTCGGTGGCGAGCATCATGCCCAGCTCCGGCAGCCCCAGGTCGTCCTCGGTCAGCTCGGGCAGCCGCTCGAACCGGCGGATCAGGTCGTACCCCAGGTAGCCCACCATGCCGCCGGTCAGCGGCGGCAGGCCGGCGGCCGGGTCCGGCGTCCCCCCGGCGAGCGCCGCGACGGTCTCCCGCAGCACGTGCACCGGGTCGCCGGAGACCGGCACCCCGGCCGGCGGGGTGCCGGTCCACTGGGCGACGCCGTCCCGTTCGACCAGGGTGGCGCTGCTGCGCACCCCGATGAACGAGTAACGCGACCAGGCCATGCCGGCCGAGCCGACGCCCTGCTCGGCGGACTCCAGCAGGAAGGTGCCCGGCCCGCCGGCCAGCTTGCGGTAGACCCCCACCGGGGTCTCCGCGTCGGCCAGCAGCCGACGGGTCACCGGCACCACCCGCCACTGGGCCGCCGCCTCGACGAAGCCCGCCAGATCGGGGCTGAGCGCACCGTCGGTCATGAGGACGCTCCCCCCGGGGAGGTGACCGGGAGTTCGGTGAAGAAGCAGGTGCGCTCACCGGTGTGGCAGGCCGCGCCGACCTGGTCCACGCCGACCAGCAGCGCGTCGCCGTCGCAGTCCAGCGCCACCGAGCGGACGTACTGGTGGTGGCCGGAGGTGGCGCCCTTGACCCAGTACTCCTGCCGGCTACGCGACCAGTAGGTGGCCCGGCCGGTGGTGAGGGTGCGGTGCAGCGCCTCGTCGTCCATCCAGGCGACCATCAGCACCTCGCCGGTGTCGTGCTGGCGCACGACGGCGGCGACCAGGCCGTCCGGGGTGCGACGCAGCCGGGCGGCGACGGCCGGGTCGAGACGGGAGGGGCGGACCGCGCCGCCGGGTCCGCCGTCGCGGGGGGAAGAGTCAGGTACGGGCACAGTTACCGATTGTCCCGCACGCGGCGCGGGCACCTGCGAGCCGTCCCCGACCGCCCGGGACAGTTGGGCGACGTACCGCTCCAGCCGGCCGTCGCACAGGGCGCGGGCGAGGTCCGGGCCGGCGGTCTCGGCGACCCGGTCGGCGTACGGGCGCACCAGCGGGAGCACCCCGCTGACCAGGCGGGCGGCGGCCACGCCGACCTCGCCGGTGCCGCCCGGGCGTACCCCCAGGCAGAGCAGCATGTCGTCGCGGTAGCCCGGCGGCGCGACCGGCAGGTCCAGGGCGGCGGTGAAGGCGGCCCGGCGGGACGCCACCCGCACCCCCGGGTTGGCCGGGCGCAGCACGGACGGGCAGAGCCGGGCCAGGTCGGCGGCGGCCAGCCGGACGCCGAGCGGGTCGTCGGCGGCCAGCGCCCCGGCCACCTTGCCGAGGGTGGCCACCAGTTCCTCCAGGCGGGGCTGGTCGGCGGGCTGGCAGAGCACCGGCAGGTCGATCCGGCGACGCCAGGTCGGGTCGGCCCAGAGCAGCCGGGTGGGGGTGGTCACCGGCAGCCCGAACGCCCAGTCGGCCGGTTCGCCGAGCCGGTCGACCCAGGTGCGGACGTCCCGGGCGGCCACCGACACGTGCACGATCCGCCCGTCGACCTCGGCCAGGTAGGCCCGGCGGGCGTCGTACGGCGTCCCGGTCGGCCACCGGCCGCGCGTGGACCCGCCCGGTGGGTCGACCGGGCCGCGCCGCGCGCCGCCCGCCCGGCCCGGCGGCCCCGGCGGCGCGGACCGGCCCGCCGCCCGGGCCTGTTCGGGTGCGCAGCACGGGCCGGGCCCGCCCGGCGGCGTCGCCGGGGTGGGCCCGGTCGTGCTCACCAGGACGTCGAGGTCGACGTCGCTGTACGCGGTGGCGGCCCGCCGGGCGTGGCTGCCACGCAGCAGGATCCCGACCACCGGGCGCTCGGCGGACCCGCGCAGCCGGTCGGTCCAGTCGGCCAGGAAGGCGGCCTCCGGCAACGGAGCGTGATCCACCGCGCCATCGTGCCGTAGGTCCGATCGGGGCGCAATGCCCGAAGGCGGACTCCCTGTCCGGTCCGGAAGCTAGCGCCCGGTCCGAAGGCTAGTGTGCGAAGCGGTCGGTCGATGGACCAGTGCCCGGCCGTCCGCATCGCGGCAGCCGGACACCGCTCGCCGGCCACCGCGTCGACGGGGACCGCCTCCCGCAGCCGCGCCTGCTGCGAGTCCTCCTGCGGGTGGGGTCGTCCGGGTCAGCACCCCGCCCGGTACGCCTCGAGCAGCGCCGGCCGGCGGGAGTGTTGCGCGGCGTCGAGGAATTCAACTACTGTTGATTTCAACAAGCGATGAGTTCGTCAGGAGGTGCCATGGACGACGCCGTCGCCGTCCGCGACCTCGTCGTCGACAGGGGTCGACGACGAGTGCTGGACGGCATCGGGTGCACGGTGCCGCGCGGCTCGGTCACCGGGCTGCTCGGCCCGAGCGGCAGCGGCAAGACCACCCTGATGCGGGCCGTCGTCGGGGTGCAGACGATCAGCTCCGGCACGGTCACCGTGCTCGGGCACCCGGCCGGCGCGGCCGAGTTGCGCCGCCGGGTCGGCTACCTGACCCAGGCCCCCAGCGTCTACGCCGACCTGACGGTCCGGGAGAACGCCCGCTACTTCGCCACCCTCCAGGGGCGCAGCACCGCCGACGCCGACGCGGCGGTCACCGACGTCGGCCTGGCCGCCGCCGCCGGCCAACTGGTCGGCACCCTCTCCGGCGGGCAACGCAGCCGGGCCTCGCTGGCCTGCGCGCTGGTCGGCGAGCCGGAACTCGTCGTCCTCGACGAGCCCACCGTCGGGCAGGACCCGGTGCTGCGGGCCGACCTGTGGGCCCGGTTCCACGCCCTGGCCGCCGCCGGCACCACCCTGCTGGTGTCCAGCCACGTGATGGACGAGGCGGCCCGCTGCGACCGGCTGCTGCTGATCCGCCACGGCCGGCTGATCGCCGACGACACCCCGGACGCGGTCCGTGCCGCCACCGGGGTGGACGACCTGGAGGAGGCGTTCCTGCGGCTGATCCGGGCCGCCGGGGCGGGCCCGACGGGCACCGGGGAGGCGGCGTGAACCCGACGATCCTGGCCGCCACCACCGCGCGCATCCTGCGTCAGCTGCGGCACGACCGGCGTACGGTGGCGCTGCTGGTGGTGGTGCCGACGGTGCTGCTCACCCTGGTCTACTTCATGTACGCCGACCAGCCGGCCCCGCCCGGCCAGCCGTCCCCCTTCGACCGGGTCGCCCTGGTGATGCTGGGCTTCTTCCCGTTCATCATCATGTTCCTGGTGACCAGCATCGCGATGCTGCGGGAACGCACCAGCGGGACGCTGGAGCGGCTGCTCACCACCCCGCTGGGCAAGCTCGACCTGCTGTTCGGCTACGGCATCGCGTTCGGGCTGGCCGGGGCGGTGCAGTCGACCGTCGCCGCCGCGGCGGCGTACCGGCTGCTCGGGTTGACCACCGCCGGGTCCGCCGGGCTGGTCGTGCTGATCGCCGCGGTCAACGCGGTGCTGGCCGTCGCGCTGGGGCTGTTCTGCAGCGCCTTCGCCCGCACCGAGTTCCAGGCGGTGCAGTTCATGCCGGTCGTGGTCGCCCCGCAACTGCTGCTGTGCGGGCTGTTCGTGCCGCGCGACCAGATGGCCGGCTGGCTCCAGGCGGTCAGCGACGCGCTGCCCCTGTCGTACGCGGTGGAGGCGCTCCAGGAGGTCGGCGCGCACTCCGCACCGACCGGCCTGATGTGGCGGGACGTGTCGATCGTGGCCGGCGCGGCGGTGCTGGCCCTGGTGCTGGCGGCGGCGACCCTGCGTCGGCGCAGCGGGTGAGCCCGGTGGCCCGACGCACCGGCCGCCGCCCCGGCAACCAGGACACCCGGCAGGCGATCCTCGCCGCCGCCCGGTCGGCGTTCGCCGAGCGCGGCTTCGACGCGGCCTCGATCCGGCAGATCGCCACCGCCGCCGGGGTCGATCCGGCCCTGGTGCACCACTACTTCGGCAGCAAGGAGGAGCTGTTCCGGGCCACCGTCGACATCCCGGTCGACCCGGCCGCGCTGCTGCCCGCCGTGCTGGCCGGCGACCCGGACGGGATCGGGGAGCGGCTCGTCCGCACGTTCCTCGGGGTGTGGGACTCGCCGGCCGGTGGGGCGGCGGTGGCGCTGCTGCGCTCGGCGACCGACAACGAGTGGACGGCCCGGCTGATGCGCGAGTTCCTGACCACCCAGGTGCTGCGCCGGGTCCTCGACCAGCTCGACGTGGACCCGGCGGAGCTGCCGCTGCGCGGCGGGCTGGTCGCCACCCAGATGATCGGGCTGGCCATGATGCGCTACGTCATCCGGCTGGAGCCGGTCGCCTCCGCCAGCGCCGACGCCCTGGCCGCCACCCTGGGCCCCACCATCCACCGCTACCTCACCGCCCCCCTCCCCCACTCCCCCACCGCTCCGCCTCGGTGATCAAGAGGTTCGCGTGCCGGGCGGCTGTCCTGACGCGAACCTCTTGATCACCGGGGCAGGGTGGGACGCCGGGGGGTGGGGCGGGCTAGTCGCGGTCGGTTCGGGTGTTGGCGGGGTGGCGGTGCGGGCGGGGGTGAGCGGTGGAACGGGTGCAGAGCAGCGGGTGCAGCAGCCGGGGCAGCTCCGACAGGTCGGTCACCGGGTGCGGGAACGGCAGGCGGGCGCGACGGCGGTCGCCGGGGCCGCCGAGCGCCACGACCAGTCCGTACCGGTCGAGACGGACCACCCGGGGCTCACCGCCGGCCAGGTCGAGCCGGCGGCGCAGGTACGCCGTCACCTGCGGCCCGTGGTGGTCGGCGAGGTCGGCCAGCAGGGCGGCCTCGTCGGCGTGCACCGGGTCCGGTTCGGCGGCGGCGTACTCGCCCGGATCGACCCGGTGCACCACGCCTGCGGTCTCCAGCCGGGCCTCGGCCACCTCGAAGCGGTGCAGCCGGAACCGGCTGCCGACGTCGAGCAGGTCGCCGGTCGGGTCCACGGCGGCGAACTCCACGGCCGCCCGGCGGGCCGGGTCGCCGGTCAGCGGCGCCGCCCAGCCGGACACCCAGGCCCGGCCGGCCGACGGCGCACCGGCGGCCGGGGGCAGGTCGAGCACGTCGAGCACCACGGCGACGTCCCGCGCGGCGGCCGGGTCCAGCTCGGCGGCGAGGTCGCTGAACACCGGGACGAGCAGCAGCACGCGTCCCTCCGCGTCGGTGGCGTGCCGCACGTGGAACGGGCCGGGGCGGTGGGCGAGGTGCACCAGGCCGGGTAACCGACCGGCCACCAGGGTACGGATCAGCTCAGCAGGGGTCGGAGCCACGGGCACCTCCGAAAAAGGTTAGCCTTACCTAACCCGCAGAGTAGAGCACCCGGGCGACCACGTCCACCGGATGCCACCGCCACCGGGGAGCAGCAGGTGGATCAGCGGGTCTGCTCCAACCACGAGGCGTAGAGCAGGGCGTACACCGAGTCCGGATCACGCAGCAGCTCCTCGTGCGGGCCGCGCTGGACGATGCGGCCCCGGTCCACCACCACCACCTCGTCGGCGGCCTGCGCGGTGGACAACCGGTGCGCGATGGCCAGCGTCGTACGGCCCCGGGTCACCGCGTCCAGGGTGCGTTGCAGACGTACCTCGGTGGCCGGGTCGACCGCGCTGGTCGCCTCGTCCAGCACCAGCAGGTCCGGATCGGCCACGTACGCCCGGGCCAGCGCCACCAGCTGCCGCTCCCCGACGCTCAACGCCTCCCCCCGCTCCCCCACCGGGGTGGCCAGTCCGGCCGGCAGACCGTCCAGCCAGTCGGCCAGGCCCAGCTCGGTGAAGGCGGCCGTCAACTCCGCGTCGGTCAGCTCGGGACGGGCGAAGCGGACGTTCTCCCCGACCGTGGCGTCGAACAGGAACCCGTCCTGCGGCACCATCACCACCCGGGACCGCAGCGAGTCGAACCGCACCTCGTGCAGCGGCACCCCGGACAGCAGCACCCGCCCCTGCGTCGGATCCATCAGCCGGGTGAGCAGCTTGGCGAAGGTGGTCTTGCCACTGCCGGTCTCACCGACCACCGCCACCCGGCTCTTCGCCGCGATGTCCAGGGTGACGCCGTGCAGCACCGGAGGGCCCCCGGGATAGGCGAACGTCACGTCGGCGAAGCGGATGTCCAACGGACCGGCCGGCAGGTCCCGGCCCTGCTCCCCCGGATCGGCCACGTCCGGCGCGATGTCGAGCACGTCGAGCACCCGCCGCCAGCCGGCGATCGCGTTCTGTGCCTCGTTGAGCACCTCGGTGGCGATCTGCACCGGCTGGATGAACAGGGTGACCAGGAACAGGAACGCGGTGAGCTGACCGACCGACAGCGTCCTGTCGACCCCCAGCGACACCCCGACCACCACCACCCCGGCCAGCGCCACCCCGGCCGCCAACTCCCCCACCGAGCTGCCCATGATGCTGATCCGGATGGCCCGCTGCTGGGCCAACCGCTGCCCCTCGATCGCCGCGTCCAGCCGTCGGGCCGTGCGTCCCGACACGCCGTACGCCCGGATCACCGGCGCACCCACCACGCTCTCGGCGATCGTGCCGAGCAGGGTGCCCGTCCGCTGCCGGACCACCCCGTACGCCCCGGCCAGCCGGCGCTGCAACAACCTGATGATCAGCACCGCCGGCGCGAAGGCGACCAGCACCACCAGCGTCAACTGCCAGGAGTACGCCAGCATCACCGCCGTGGTGACCGCGAGCTGGCCCAGGTTGACGACGAGGATGACCCCGCCCCACTGGAGGAACTGGGTGATCTGGTCGACGTCGCTCGTCACCCGGGAGACCAGCGACCCGCGCCGCTCCGACTGCTGGTGCAGCATCGACAGGTCGTGCACGTGCCGGAACGCCCTGGTCCGGACGTTGGCCAGCGCGGTCTCGCTGACGGTGAACAGCCGCCGCATCATCAGGTAACCGCAGACGGTGGTGAGCACCAGCACCGCCGCCGTGGCGGTGACCACCGTGACGATCACCCCGAGATCCGGCCCGTCGGGTACGGCGATCCCCTGGTCGATGCCGCGCTGCACGGCCACCGGTACGGCCACCCGGCCGACCATGTAGACCAGCGCCAGGGCCAACGTGCCGGCCAACCCGGTACGCAGCTCCGGCGAGAGCGCCAACCCCCGCCGCAACGTCTGCCAGGTCCCCTCCGTCCGCTCGACCGGCCCGTCCCCGCCACCCTCGCCCACCGACGTCGACCTTCCGTTCCCGCCCACACGACCCCGCTGCGCCGCACTCCTCGCGCTCACCGGTCCACCTCTCCGCTCGCGACTGCGGGGCTCCGCTGCGCTGCACTCCTCGCGCTCACCGGTCCACCTCGATCTCCAGGCCCGACGGCAGCGGGGCGACCTCGTCGTACGTCCGGTTCTCCGCGCGTTCCTGTTCGGCCTGCTCGTAGGCGGTGACCAGGTCGACGTAGCCGGGCACGGTGGCCAGCAGCTCGGCGTGGGTGCCCCGGGCCAGCACCCGGCCCTGCTCCAGGTAGATCACCTCGTCGGCGAGCGCGATGGTGGCCCGCCGGTACGCCACCACCAGGATCGACGCGGCGGCCGGCTGTCCGGGTGCCGGGGCGCGCAGCCCGGCCAGGATGGCGGCCTCGACCCGGGGGTCGACCGCGCTGGTGGCGTCGTCGAGCACCAGCAGCCGGGGCTGGCCGGCCAGGGCGCGGGCCAGGGTGAGCCGCTGCCGCTGACCGCCGGAGAGCGAGGTCCCCCGCTCACCGACCATGGTGTCCAACCCGTCGGGGAGGGCGGCGACGAAACCGTCCGCCTCGGCCAGCCGCAGCGCCGCCCAGACGTCCTCGTCGTCGATACCCGGCCGGTCCAGGCTGATGTTGGCCCGGACGGTGTCGTCGAAGACGAACGGCACCTGGGCGACCAGGGCGGCGGTCGAGGCGAGCGACGCGGCGGTGAGCCGGCGCACGTCCACCCCGTCGACGGTGACCGTGCCGGCGTCCGGGTCGACCAGCCGGACGGCCAGCGAGGCGATGGTGGACTTGCCGGCCCCGGTCGGCCCGACCAGCGCCACCGTCCGCCCGGCGGGCACGGTGAAGGCGACCTCGCCGAGCACAGACGTCCCGGGCAGGTGCGCCTCGGCGGGCTCGTAGCCGAAGTGGACGCCGTCGAAGGCGAGGGTCGCCGGCCCGGCGTCGTCGTCGAGGGTGAGCTCGCCGTAGGGCATCTCGCCGGTGGCGTCGAGCACCCGGCTGACCCGGTCCCACCCGGCCACGCTGCGCGGCAGCTCGGCGAGCACCCAGCCGATCGCCCGCACCGGGAAGGCCAGCACGGTGAAGAGGAAGGCGACGCTGACCAGTTCGGTGACGGTGATCGCGCCCTGCCGCAGCCGGATCGTGCCGACCACCAGCACGGCCAGGGTGCCGAGGCTGGGCAGCGTCTCCAACAGCGGGTCGAAGACGCCGCGCAGCCGGCCGACCGCGATCAGCGAGTCCCGCAGTTCCCGGGCCCGGCCGGCGAACCGGGCGGTCTCCTGGGCCTCCCGGCCCATGGTCTTGACCACCAGCGCGCCGTCGAAGCTCTCGTGGGCGATGCCGCTGACCTCGGCCCGCAGCCGCTGGGCGCGGGCCTGGCGGGGGGCCATCCGGCGGGAGTAGACCACGTTGAGCGCGAACAGGGCGGGGAACACGGCCAGCCCGACCAGGGCGAGCGCCCAGTCGGTGACGAACAGCGAGCCGACCGCGCCGACCAGCATCACCAGCGTGCCGACCGCGAACGGCAGCGGCGCGATCGGGTACCAGGTCGCCTCGACGTCGGAGTTGGCGTTGGACAGCAACGTGCCTGTCGCGTTGCGGTGGTGCCAGGCCAGCGGCAGGTCCAGGTAGCGGCGGGTGACCCGGCGACGGTAGGCGGCCTGGAGGCGGAACTGCATGTACCCGGCCCCGAGCCGCCGGCCGAAGACGCCCACCACCCGCAGCACGCTGATCCCGAACAGCGCCACGGCGGCCAGGGCCACCGTGCCGGTGCCGACCTCGCCGGCCTCGACGGCCGGCACCACCACGTCGCCGACGACCGCGCCGACCACGTACGCGCTGGCGATCACCAGTCCACCGAAGAGCACGCTGCCGGCGACCGCCACCGCAAAGATGCGCGGTTGTTCCCGGATCGCCCGGCCGAGGACCCACAACCCCCGGCGGATCACGTCCCGACTCGTACCGCTCGCCACGCTCTCCCCCGCCGTAAGCCGCAATTATCTCCCCTATCCTTACCGTTCCCGGCCACCGCCGCCGCCCGGCCGTCTATGTCCACCGTCACGTCGCGCCCGCCACCGGACCCGGCGGGTCGTCCGCCGCGCCGACGGCGGCCCGCCGACCTACGATCGCTGCATGCCGCGGTACGCCCGAGCGGAGCGCGAGGCGCTCGCCGACCTGATGCTGGAAGTGGGCCCGGACGCCCTCACGCTCAACGAGGGGTGGACCACCCGGGACCTCGCCGCCCACCTGGTGGTGCGGGAGCGCCGGCCCGACGCCGCCGGTGGCATCCTGCTGCCGCCCCTGCACGGGTACGCCGAGCGGGTGCGGCTGCGGGTGGCCGCCCGCCCCTGGCCGGACCTGGTCGGGCAGGTGCGCCGGCCCCCGGTGTGGAGCCCGGTCAGCAACCCGTTGACCGACGAGCTGGCCAACACGATGGAGTTCTTCATCCACCACGAGGACGTCCGGCGGGCCCGCCCGGGCTGGCACCCCCGGGACGTCCCAGCGGGGCTGGCCGCCCGGCTGTGGAAGCCGGTGTCCCTGCTGACCCGGACCCGGGCCCAGCGTTTTCCGGCGCACCTGCTGGTGCAGGCCCCCGGGCACGGCGAGCTGACCGCCGGCCGGGGCGGTGACCGGGTACGGCTCGTCGGTCCCCCCGGTGAGCTGGTGCTCTTCCTGTCCGGCCGGCAACGGGTGGCCCGGGTCCAGCTCGACGGCCCGCCGGCGCTTACCGAACGACTGCGGACCGCCGCGCTGGGGTTGTGAGCTCCGGTGCGCCGGCATCGCCTCCCGCAACGCCGCCGCGCGGCGGCACCGCCGACGGGTCCCCGCCATGGCGGACACCCTACGCAGCCCGGTGATCACGTGGCGCAGTGAGGCACGTCGCTGTTCGCGACAGGGGTGGAATCGGTCACCCCGACCACCCCAGCAATGACTGTTGTCGATCTCCATGCCGTACTCTCCGGCGACGCCGCTCGTGGGGGGTGGCCGACTAAGGACGCCATGCGAAGCTTCGACGTCTCGGCGCTGCACGAGCCACCGTTCGTCAGCCGCCGGCACGTCGCCACCGACCGGGTGGCGGCGGAGAGCCTGGAGTGGGCCCGCACGCAGGGCCTGATCGGGGTCGGACCGTCGACCTCCCGGCTGCACCGGGCCGGCGCGGCCGAACTGGCCGGACGCGCCTGCCCACAGGCCCCGGTGGCCCGGCTGCGTCTGCTCACCGACCTGTTCTCCTGGCTGTTCGTGATGGACGACGTCTGCGACGACGACGGGCTGGGCAGCGCGCCGGCCACCCTCGCGCCGACGGTCGCCGCGCTGCTGGACGTGCTCGACCGGCACGGCGGGCCGACCGACGCCGGGGGTTGGGCCGGCCGGGGCGCCCCGGCCGGGGCGTGGGCCGGCCGGGGCGGGCAAGCCGGCGACGGTGTCCCCCCGGCCGACCGGGACGCGCCGGCCGGGGCGCTCGGTGTCGCGCTGGCCGACCTGTGCCGGCGGGTGCTCGACCAGCGCCGGCCCACGCTGCTGCTGCGCCTGGTGAGCCAGCTGCGGGAGTACCTGCTGGCACTGCTGTGGGAGGCCGCCAACCGGGAGCGCCGGCGGGTCCCCGGGCTCGCCGAGTACCGCCAGATGCGCCGGCACACCGGCGGCGTACGCCCCAGTCTCACCCTCACCGACCTGGCGTACGGCCGGCCGCCCGGCCCGGCCCGGCGGGTCGATCCGGAGCTGGTCGCGTTGGACGACCTCGCCGTCGACCTGGTCTGCTGGTGCAACGACCTGTTCTCCTACCGCAAGGAACGGGACACGGTGGCCGACCCGCACAACCTGGTGACCGTCCTCGCCGCGCAGCACGGGCGGGGTGAGGCGGCGGCGTTCCAACTGGCCGTCGGGTGGTTCAACGACGGGCTGGCCGGCTACCTGGCGCGGGAGGCGGCGCTGGTCGCGAACGCCGGGCCGACGGTGACGCCCTACCTGGCGGCCCGCCGTGCCTGGCTGCGCGCCACCTACGACTGGTCGCTGCGGGCGGACCGGTACGCCGGCCCGGCCGGTGCGCCCGGCGGGACTCAGCCGCCTCACAGGTCGCAGGGCTAGCCGATGCCCGGGTGCAGGCAATACCCTTCGGTAACCGCAGAGCGACGTGACCCCCGTCACGTCACCCACCCCCGAAGGCGGCAACCTCGATGGCTCTCGATGTCCCGTACCGTTCCATCCCCGACATGTTCCGCAAGCGGGTGGCCGCCACCCCCGACCAGCGCGCCTTCGCCCACCCGGCGGCGGACGACTCGGGGCCGGTCTGGTTGACCTGGGCGCAGGTCGGCCAGCGGGCCGACGCGGTCGCCGCCGGCCTGCACGGGCTCGGGGTCGGGCTGGAGGACCCGGTGGCGATCCTGGCCAACACCCGGCTGGACTGGATCATCGCCGACTTCGGCATCATGTGCGCGGGGGGCGCGACCACCACCGTCTACCCCACCACCGAGCCGCAGGACGCCACGTACATCATCGCCGACTCCGGGTCCCGGGTGCTGTTCGCCGAGAACCCGACCCAGGCGGCGAAGGTGGCCGGCGCGCAGCTGCCGGCGCTGACCCACGTGGTGCTCTTCGACGGCACCCCCGACCCGGCCGCCGCCGTTCCCCAGCTCACCCTGGCCGAGCTGGAGGAGCAGGGCGCGCGGGCGCTCGCCGCCGACCCGGGCCTGGTGGACCGGCTGATCGCCCCGGTCGGCCCCGACCACCTGGCCACGCTGATCTACACCTCGGGCACCACCGGCCGGCCGAAGGGGGTCGAGCTGCTGCACGGTGGCTGGTGCTGGGAGGGGGTGGTGCAGGCCGAGACGGGCCTGCTGCGCGACGACGACGTGCAGTACCTGTGGTTGCCGCTGTCGCACTCGTTCGGCAAGACGCTGCTCTGCGGCTCGACGCACGTCGGCCTGCCCACCTACGTCGACGGCCGGGTGGACAAGCTCGTCGACATGCTCGGGGTGATCCGGCCGACGCTGATGTGCGGGGCGCCCCGGGTCTACGAGAAGGTCTACAACAAGGCGGTCACCACCGCGCAGGACGCCGGGGGCGCGAAGGCGAGAATCTTCGCCTGGGGGGTCGAGGTCGGCAAGCGGAAGGTCGCCCTGGAGCAGGCCGGCCGGCCGGTGCCGGGCATGCTGAAGGCCAGATACGCGGTGGCCGAGAAGCTGGTGTTCAGCAAGCTCCAGGCCCGCCTCGGCGGCCGGGTCCGGGTGCTCGTCTCGGGCGCGGCCCCGCTGAGCGCCGAGATCGCCACCTTCTTCGCCGCGGCCAACCTGCCGATCTCCGAGGGGTACGGCCTGACCGAGACCAGCGCCGGCAACTTCGTCAACCCGCCCGACGGGCTGCGGATCGGCACGGTCGGCCGGGCGATGGGCGACCTGGAGTGCCGGATCGACACCGACGGGGAGATCCTGGTACGCGGCCGGCCGGTGATGCGCGGCTACCACAACCTGCCCGAGGAGACGGCCGCCGCGTTCACCGAGGACGGCTTCTTCCGTACCGGTGACATCGGCAGCCTCGACGACGACGGCTACCTGCGCATCACCGACCGCAAGAAGGACCTGGTCAAGACCTCCGGCGGCAAGTACGTCGCGCCGTCGCACATCGAGGGCATGTTCAAGGCCATCTGCCCGTACACCTCGCAGGCAATCGTCATCGGCCAGGCCCGTAACTACTGCACGATGCTGGTCAGCCTGGACCCGGACGCGATCCGGGGCTGGGCGGCGGGCGGCCCGCTGGAGGGGCGCGACTACGCCGAGATCGTCGCCTCGCCCGAGGCCCGCGCGATGGTCGAGGAGCACGTCGCCCAGCTCAACACCAAGCTCAACCGCTGGGAGACGATCAAGAAGGTGACCGTCCTGCCCCGCGACCTGACCATCGAGGACGGCGAGATGACCCCCTCGCTGAAGATCAAGCGGCGTGGCGTGGAGAGCAACTTCGCCGCCGAGATCGACCGGATGTACGAGGGCAGCCTGGCCGAGATCTGATCCCCGCCGACCGGCCGGTGTCCGTGTCCCCCCGTCCCGGGACACGGCCGCCGGCCGGTCACAGGTGGTCCTGACGCCACCGGCTCTGCGCCTCCTCGACGGCCTCCTCCTGCGCCAGGGCCAGCCGGCGCACCCGCCGCCGATGCCGGACCTGGCTGCGGGTCTGCACCGCGACCAGCGCGACGCAGACCAACGCCAGCAGGGCCAGCGCGCCCACCTCGGGCACTCGGGCCCCGGCCGGGGCGAGCGCGGCCAGGGCCAGCACCGCCAGCACCGGCGGCCAGCGCAGCACCCGGGTCGCCCGCAGCTCGCAGGCGACGAGGCTGAGCAGGTAGAGGCCCACCCCGCCGTAGAGCACCAGGACCCAGAATCCCCCCAACGGCACCCCCCAGTGCGGGGTGCCCGGGTCGGCCACCTCGGCGAGCAGATCCTTCAGGCCGAGGGCGAAGAAGATGACGCCGGCGATGATCGGCAGGTGCAGGTAGGTGTAGGCGTCGCGGGCCAACCGCGCCCGGTGCGCCGGATCGCGGCTGCGGTGCAACGCCTGTTCCAGGGCGAGCGCCAGGGTGTCGAAGTAGGCCCACCACAGCACCGACGCGATGGCGATGCCGAGCACCGCGGCGATCACCACCGGCCAGGTCAACGGCAGGCCGGTGACGAACTTCGGGCCGACGCCGAGCGCGATGATCGATTCGCCCAGCGCGATCAGCACCATCAGGGCGTGCCGTTCGGCCCAGTGCCCGGCGGAGAGCACCGCCCAGTAGGCCCCGCCGACGCGTACCCCGGCCACGTACTCCAGCAGCAGGGCCATCGTCCAGAGGGTGAGTTGCAGGACGGTCGCGGTGCCCTCGGCGGCGACCCGGTGGGACAGCAACGCGGAGGCGACCAGCAGCGCCGTGGCGACCACCGGCAGCAGCGCGAGCCGGATCCACTGCCGCCACCGGGCCGGGTCGCCCCGGGCCAGCACGCCGAAGACCGCCAACTGGCAGGCCCGGACGAGGAAGTAGCAGCCGGCGAAGACCAGCGGGCCGTCCAATCCGCCCGGCTCGTCGATGAACGCCCCAGGCATGCTCAGCGCCAGCAGGAAGGTGCCGGTGACGGTGAGGAAGCCGAGCAGCGGCAGCGACCCCTGGTCGGCGCGGACCGCGTTGCCCAGGCCCGCGAAACCGGTCCAGCACCACCACAGCAGGCCCAGCACCAGCAGGCAGCGCAGCAGGTTGGCCACGGTGGGCTCCTGCGAGGTCAGCGCGGTGACGGTGAAGAACGCGAAGACGAAGACCAGGTCGTAGAAGAGTTCCAGCCGGGTGGTCCGGGAGCCGGGCGCACCGGGCCGGATCCCGTACCACCGTCCCGGGCCACCCACACCGGCAGTCTCCCAGCCGGGGCCGCCCGGTCAGGCCGGTTCGCCCCGACCGGCTCAGGCGATGACTGCCGGTTCCCGCCAGCGCGGGCGGCCCGCGCCCCGGTCGAGGTCGTAGCGGATCGCGGCCAGCCGGCCGACCGCCTCCACCAGATCGGCGACGGGCAGCGTGAACGGCAGCCGCAGGAACCGTTCCAGGGTGCCGTCCAGGCCGAACCGGGGACCGGGCGCCAGCCGTACGCCGACCTCCTCGGCCGCGCGGGCCAGTGCGCTGGAGATCGGGCCGTCCAGCTCGACCCAGAGGGTGACACCGCCCCGGGGCACGTCGAAGCGCCAGTCCGGCAGCCGTTCGGCGAGCACGGCGAGCAGCGCGTCGCGCTGGGTGACCAGTTGCGCCCGGCGGGCCGCGACGATGGCCGGGGCCTGGGCGAGCAGGTGCACCGCCACCAGTTGGTCGAGCACCGGGCTGGCCATGTCCACCCCGACCCGGGCGGCGGCGAGCCGCTGCACCTGCGGGGCGGAGGCGCGGACCCAGCCGATCCGCAGGCCACCCCAGTACGGCTTGCTCATCCCACCGATCGAGATCACCCGGGAGTGCCTGTCGAACACGGCCATCGGCGGGGGCAGCGGCGTGCCGTCCAGCGGCAGGTCCACGAAGGACTCGTCGACGACCAGGTCGGTGCCGGCGGCATGGGCGGTGGCGACCAGCCGCTCGCGCAGCTCGGCGGCCATCAGGTGCCCGGTCGGGTTGTGGAACTCGGGGATCAGGTAGGCCAGTTTGGGCCGGGTCTGCCGGACGCTGCCCAGCAGCAGGTCGGCGTCCCACCCGATCCCGTCGACGGCGAGGCCGTGGGTGGTGATCCGGGCCCGCCGGGCGGCCAGCGCGGCGAGCGCGTTCGGATAGGTGGGCGATTCGACCAGGACGTTCCCGCCGGGCACCAGGGCCAGCCGCAGCACCAGGTCCAACGCGTGCTGGGTGCCGCTGGTCACCATGATCTGCTCGGCGCTGGTGGGCAGCCCCCGCTCGGTGTACGCCCGGGCGACCGCCTCGCGCAGCTCGATGATGCCTGTCGGGTGGTAGCCCGCGCCGGACAGGTACCGGGGCAGGTCCTCCACGGCGGCGCGGGCGGCCGGGACCAGTTCGGGCGGGGCGGCCAGCGCGGCCACCCCGAGGTCGATCATGTCGCGGTCGTCCAGCGGGGTCCACAGGCCGGTGCTGGCGACCCGGTGGGTGCCGGGCAGCATGGTCCAGCTCCCCGCGCCGCGCCGGCTGGCCAGGTGGCCGGTCTCCCGCAGCTGCCGGTACGCGGCGGTGACCGTGGTACGGCTGATCCGCAGCGCCTCGGCCAGTTCCCGTTCGGCCGGTAGGCGTACCCCCAGGGGGAGCCGGCCGTCGGCGAGCAGGCCCCGGACGGCGGCGGCGAGCGCGGCGTAGTCGGGGCTGCGGCGGCGACCGGGCAGGGCGTGCCACTGCCCGAGCAACCGCGCCAATTGGACTCCTCGCACCTGGCTGGTCACGGCCACCCCTTCGGAATTGGCTCTTCAGTGGGCGATATTGGACCCTAGGGTGGCATGCATGGCTCCACTTGGCAATCTCCGGCACCGGCCCGGCCGCCGGCTCACCCAGCTCTACGCCGGGCTGGTCCTCTACGGGGTCAGCATGGCCATGATGATCCGTTCCGGGCTCGGTCTGGACCCGTGGGACGTCTTCCACCAGGGGTTGTCCCGGCAGACCGGCCTGTCGTTCGGCACCGTGACCATCGCGGTCGGCGCGCTGGTGCTGCTGCTCTGGATTCCGCTGCGGCAACGCCCCGGCCTCGGCACGGTGAGCAACGTCGTGGTGATCGGGCTGGTGGTCGACGCCACGGTGGCCCTGCTGCCGGCCGGGTGGCCGCTGCCCGCCCGGATCGCCCTGCTGCTCGGCGGCATCGTCGCCAACGGCGTCGCCACCGGGCTCTACCTCGGCGCCCGGCTCGGCCCCGGCCCCCGCGACGGCCTGATGACCGGCTACGTCGCCCGCCGGCCGGGCCGCTCGGTCCGGCTCGTCCGCACCATGATCGAGATCACCGTGCTGGCCCTGGGATGGCTGCTCGGCGGCACGGTCGGCGTCGGCACCGTCGCGTACGCGCTCGGCATCGGCCCGCTGGCCCACTTCTTCATCCCCCGTTTCGCCCTCCCCGACGGGCCGGCGACCCCCGCCGACCCACGATCCGGTGCCCCGGCACCGGTGTCCGCCCCGCCGCGCGGCGCTGCGTCCGGAAGTGAGCACGCTGAGCTGCACTGACACGACAGGGGGAAAGTAGGTGTTTCCTCGACGGACACCTACGGGCATCATTCGTGCATGGGGGAGAACGCGTGGCGCTGGACGGACGCCTGGATCTTCGTGTCACTGGTGATCGCCAGCGGGGCGGGACGGCACCGGCGGGCGGCGGATTCCCGCCGCCCGGAGGGGGTACGGCTCGCCGACGTGCTGTCCACCGCCGACCACCTCAACCAGGCGATACCCGAACGGCAGGACGTGGAGACAGCGGTCCGGCGGCTGGTCGGCGCGGGGCTGGTCACCGTCTCCGACGGCTGGTTCCGGATCACCCCGGACGGTGAGCAGCTCTGGCGTACCCGGCCCCGGGCCGGGGTGGGTGGCACGGTCGACAGCATGCAGGGGGTGCTCGTCCGGCGGCACGCCCCGGGCAGCGCGGACTGGCAACTGGCGGAGGAGGAGCACGCCGCCGCCGTCCAGGAGTACGTGGTCCGCTCGATCCCGGCCCCCCGCCGCTCGCCCGAGGGGCAGAGCGGGCGCTGACCGCCCGCGTGGACACGGGTCGACGCACGTGGGGTGCCCGCGTGGCGCGGGTCAGCGGACGGGGTGGCCCGCGTCGCGCAGGGCGTCCTTGACCTCGCCGACGGTCAGCTCGCCGAAGTGGAAGACGCTGGCGGCCAGCACCGCGTCGGCACCCGCGCCGATCGCGGGCGGGAAGTGCGCCACCCGGCCGGCGCCACCGCTGGCGATCACCGGCACGTCGACCACCGCGCGGACCGCCTCGATCAGGGTCAGGTCGAAGCCGGCCTTGGTGCCGTCGGCGTCCATCGAGTTGAGCAGGATCTCCCCCGCGCCCAGCTCGGCCCCGCGCGCCGCCCACTCGACCGCGTCGAGCCCGGTGCCCCGGCGGCCACCGTGGGTGGTCACCTCGAAACCGCTGGGGGTGGTGCCGGCGGGTGCCCGCCGGACGTCCAGCGAGAGCACCAGCACCTGCCGGCCGAACCGGTCGGCGATCTCGGCGATCAGCTCGGGGCGGGCGATGGCGGCGGTGTTCACCCCCACCTTGTCGGCCCCGGCACGCAGCAGGGTGTCCACGTCGGCGACCTGGCGTACCCCGCCGCCGACGGTGAGCGGGATGAAGACCGACTCGGCGGTACGGCGCACCACGTCGAGCATGGTGCCCCGGTCGCTGGAGGAGGCGGTGACGTCCAGGAAGGTCAACTCGTCCGCGCCGGCCCGGTCGTATGCCGCCGCCAGTTCCACCGGGTCACCGGCGTCGCGCAGGTCGAGGAAGTTGACCCCCTTGACCACCCGACCGGCGTCCACGTCCAGACACGGGATCACCCGTACCGCCACCGTCATGTGCCGAGCCTATCCAACGCCCCCACCCCGACGACCGCCCCGTACGCCCCGCCCCACGCCGCCCGCGCCCCGCGCCCCGCCACCGCGCCGGTGATCAAGAGGTTCGCGTCAGTTCGATCTCGAAGGATGACGCAAACCTCTTGATCACCACTGTCAGCGGCGGCGGGCGGGCAGGGGCAGCGGGGGGTCAGAGGCGGACGAGCATTTTGCCGAGGTTCTCGCCGCGCAGGAGGCCGAGGAACGCCTCGGGGGCGTTCTCGATGCCGTCGACGATCGTCTCGTCGTAGCAGAGCCGCCCCTCGCGCAGCCAGCCGCCGACCTCGGTGACGAACTGCTCGCGCAGGCCGCCGTGGTCGCCGACCAGGAAGCCGCGCAGGGTGAGCCGCTTGCCGATGACCAGCGCCAGGTTGCGCGGCGCGGCCGGCGGCTCGGCCGCGTTGTACTGCGCGATCATCCCGCAGATGGCGGCCCGGCCGTGCAGGTTCATCGCGCCGATCGCCGCCTCCAGGTGCTCGCCACCCACGTTGTCGAAGTAGACGTCGATCCCGTCCGGGGCGGCGGCCTTCAGCGCGTCGCGTACCGGGCCGTCGTGGTAGTCGAAGGCGGCGTCGAAGCCCAGCTCCGTCAACCGGGCCACCTTGGCCGGCGAGCCGGCGCTGCCGACCACCCGGCCGGCGCCCCGCAGCTTGGCGATCTGGCCGACCATGCTGCCCACCGCGCCGGCCGCGCCGGAGACGAACACCGTCTCCCCCGGCCGCATCGCCGCCACGTCGAGCAGCCCGGCGTACGCGGTCAGCCCGGTCATCCCGAGCACGCCCAGGTAGGCGGTGACCGGGGCGAGGTCCGGGTCGACCCGGCGGGCGGACCCGGCGTCGAGCAGCGCGTACTCCCGCCACCCGAGCCCGTGCAGCACGGTGTCGCCGACGCTCATCCCGTCGCCGCCGCCGGCCACCACCTCGCCGACCGCGCCACCGTCGAGCGGCGCGTCGAGGGCGAACGGCGGCACGTAGGACTTCACGTCGTTCATCCGGCCCCGCATGTACGGGTCGACCGAGATGAACTGGTTGCGGACCACGATCTGCCCCGGTCCCGGGGTGGGCACCCCGGTCTCGACGAGGCGGAAGTTGTCGGCGGTCGGCCAGCCCTGCGGGCGGGAGGCCAGGTGGATCTCACGGTTGCTGCTCATGCGGTGTCGTCCTCTCGTACCCGATGGTCGTTGGTCCGGTGCGGCGGTCAGGCCGCGGCGGCCCCGCGCACGGTGAGGGTCACCTCGATGTTGCCCCGGGTGGCGTTGGAGTAGGGGCAGACCTGGTGGGCCGCCTCGACGAGCTGCCCGGCGGCGGCGCGCTCGACGGCCGGCAGGTCCACCACCAGGGTGACGGCCAGGCCGAAGCCGCCGCTGCCGTTCGCGCCGATGCCGACCTCGGCCTCGACGACCGAGCCGGTGACGTCGGCCTTGGCCCGGCGGGCGACCACCCGCAGCGCGGAGTGGAAGCAGGCCGCGTAGCCGGCGGCGAAGAGCTGCTCGGGGTTGGCCGCGCCACCGGTGCCGCCCATCTCCTTCGGCACGGCCAGGTCCAGGTCCAGGGTGGAGTCGGAGGTACGGACGTGGCCGTCGCGCCCGTCGCCGGTGGCCGTCGCGGAGGCGGTGTAGAGCACCTGCATGGGGATCACTACTCCTTCTGTCGGTGGATCGTCTCGGTGACCCGGGTGAGGGTGTCGCGCAACGCGACCAGCTCGGTCTCGTCGAGGCCGGTGGAGCAGGCCACCCGCAGCGGCACGTCGGTCATCCGCTGGCGCAGGGCCGCGCCGTCGGCGGTCAGCCCCACCTCCACCCGGCGCTCGTCGTGCGCGGAGCGGGTGCGGACCACCAGGCCCGCCGCCGCCAGCCGCTTGAGCAGCGGGGAGAGGGTGCCGGAGTCGAGCCGGAGCGCGGCGCCCAGCTCGGAGACCGTGGGCGGGTCGTCGCCGCGCTCCCAGAGCACCAGCAGCACCAGGTACTGCGGGTAGGTGAGCCCGAACTCGTCGAGGAGGGGGCGGTAGACGTCGGTGAGCGCCCGGGACGCCGCGTAGAGCGCGAAGCAGACCTGGTCGCGCAACACCAGATGGTCACTCACCCGGAAAAGATAGCTCGCAATTCAATTGTGCACAACTTATCTGGGCCGGGAGTGACAGCCGTCTCCGGGCCCGTCCTGACCGTCCGGGCCGGTCAGGACGGCGGGAGGTGAGCCTCCAACTCGATCTCGACCAGATGGTCCGGATCGAGCAGGCCGGCCACGACCACCATCGTGGCGGCCGGCCGGACCGCGCCGAAGACCGCCTGGTGCGCCCGGCCCACCTCGTCGACGAAGAGCCGGTCGGTCACGTACATCCGGGTCCGCACCACGTCGGTGGGGCCCGCACCCACCTCGGCCAGCGCGGACAGGCCGATCCGCAACGCCTGGGCGGTCTGCGCCGCCGCGTCGCCCACGTGCGTCACCACCCCGTCGACCGTCGACGTGCAGCCCGACGTCCAAGCCGAGCGGCCGGCCCGGACCACCCGGGAGTAGCCGTACCGGGCCTCCCACGGGCCGCCCGAGCCGAGCCGGGTGACGGTCCCGTCGTCCGGGTCCGCCGCGTCGGTCACCCCGCGGCCCGCAGCGTCGCCAACGCCTCGGCCACCGTGAACGCGCCCGCGTACAGCGCCTTGCCGGCGATCACACCCTCCACACCGGCCTCCTCCAGGGTCGCCAGCGCCCGCAGGTCCTCCAGGGTCGACACGCCACCCGAGGCGATCACCGGGGCGTCGGTACGGGCACAGACCTCACGCAGCAGGTCCAGGTTCGGCCCGCGCATCGTGCCGTCCTTGGTGATGTCGGTCACCACGTACCGGGACGCGCCGGCCGCGTCCAGCCGGGCCAGCACCTCCCACAGATCACCGCCGTCGCGGGTCCAGCCCCGCGCCGAGAGGGTACGACCCCGCACGTCCAGGCCGATCGCCACCCGGTCGCCGTACTCGGCGCAGATCCGGTCGCACCACTGCGGGTCCTCCAACGCGGCGGTGCCGATGTTCACCCGCGCCGCCCCGGTGCCCAGCGCGGCGCGCAGCGACGCGTCGTCGCGGATGCCACCGGAGAGTTCCACCCGCACGTCCAGCTTGCCGACCACCTCGGCCAGCAGGGCGGCGTTGGAGCCCCGGCCGAACGCGGCGTCCAGGTCGACCAGGTGGATCCACTCCGCGCCGTCGTTCTGCCAGGCCAACGCCGCGTCGAGCGGGTCGCCGTAGGCGGTCTCGCTGCCGGCGGCGCCCTGCACCAGCCGGACGGCCTGGCCGTCGGCGACGTCCACGGCGGGCAACAGGGTCAGGCTCACGTTTCCTACTCCTCGTTCAGATCCGACGGTCCAGGGCGATCACCACGATCGCCGGCAGGACCAGAAGCAACAGCACGACAAGCGCCACCCGCAGCGCGAGATCGTCGACGAACACCCAGATCAGCGCCAGCGCCGCCGCGGTCAACCCGACGATGGCGGCCCGCTCGCCCCGGGTGCGCCGGGCCAGCCGACCCGTCCGGCCCCGCCGCCACTGCGGGGTGACCCGGCGGACCAGGGCGCGCCGCCGACGACGCCGGGCCAGCCGGCGCTCCCGCACCACCCGCTCGCGGGCGGCCTGCGCCTCCCGCGCGGCCCGCCGCCGGGCCCGCTCCTTGCTCACCGCACACCCGGCCCGCGCCGGCCGGCCCCGCCCCGGCGCTCAGTCAACCGTGGCCAGCCAGTTGCGCAGCAGCACCGCACCCGTCTCGGCCGACTTCTCCGGGTGGAACTGGGCCGCCGACAGCGGGCCCCGCTCCACCGCCGCGACGAAGTCGGCACCGTGGCGGGCGGTGGTCACCCGGGCGCCCACCTCGTCCAGCGCCGCCCGGTCGAGCACCCCGTAGGAGTGCACGAAGTAGAACCGGCTGTCGGCGGGCAGCCCGGCGAAGAGCACCGACCCGTCCGGCGGGGTCACCGTGTTCCAGCCCATGTGCGGCAGCCGGTCGGCGGGCAGCCGGGTCACCCCGCCCGGCAGCAGCCCCAATCCCTTGGTCACCACGCCGTGCTCGTCGCCGTGCGCGAAGAGCACCTGCATGCCGACGCAGATGCCGAGCACCGGGCGGCCTGCGGCGACCCGTTCGGCGATCACCGGGCCGGCGCCCAGCGCCTCGATCCCGGCCATACAGGCCGCGTACGCGCCGACACCCGGCACCACCAGGCCGTCGGCCCGGGCGGCGGCGGACAGGTCGGCGGTGACCGTCACGTCCGCCCCGGCGTGGGCCAACGCCCGCTCGGCCGAACGCAGGTTGCCCGAGCCGTAGTCGAGCACCACGATCCGCCTGCCCGTGCCGTGCGCGCCCATCAGCCCTCCCCGGGTAGCAGCCAGAGCACCCCGCCGACGGTGGCCAGCACGGCGAGCAGCCCGGTGACCACGATCGCACCGCGCGGCGCGTCCTGCCGGTACAACGACCAGGCCCCACCGACCAGGATGCCGGCGAGGATGAGCAGCAGGGTCGGCAGCACCGGACCCATCAGCGCCGCCCTCCGGCCCGGACCGGGCCGCTCACAGCGCGCCCTTGGTGCTGGGCACCACACCGGCGGTGCGCGGGTCGAGCGCGGTGGCCTCCCGCAGCGCGCGGGAGACCGCCTTGAACTGGGCCTCCACCACGTGGTGCGCGTCCGGGTGGCCGCCCGGCCGGGCCGCCCGCAGCACGTCCACGTGCAGGGTGACCCGGGCCGCCTGGCCGAAGGACTCCCAGATGTGCCGGGTCATGCTGGTCGGGTAGACCGGCCCGATGTACGGCGACAGCGCCGGCTCGTCGTGCACCACGTACGGGCGGCCGGACAGGTCGACGGCGGCCCGGACGAGCACCTCGTCCATCGGGACGGTGGCGGAGCCGTACCGCCGGATGCCGGCCTTGTCCCCCAGCGCCTGGTCGAACGCGGCGCCCAGGGCCAGCGCGGTGTCCTCCATCGTGTGGTGGGCGTCGATCTCCAGGTCGCCGACGGTGCGCACGGTCAGGTCGAAGCCGCCGTGCCGGGCGATCTGGTGGAGCATGTGGTCGTAGAAGCCGACCCCGGTGCTGATCTCGGCCCGGCCGGTGCCGTCGAGGTCGATCTCGACGAGGACCTTGGTCTCCTTGGTGATCCGCTCCACCCGAGCGGTGCGACTCATGACAGTTTCTCCATCGCGGTGAGGAAGGCGTCGGTCTCGGCGGGGGTGCCGGCGGTGACCCGCAGCCAGCCGGGCAGGCCGACGTCGCGCACCAGCACCCCGGCGTCGAGCAGGGTCCGCCAGGCCGCCGACTGGTCGTCGCCGACGGCGAACAGCACGAAGTTGGCGTCGCTGTCGGCCACCCGGTGCCCCCGGGCCCGCAGGGTCGCCACGATCCGGTCCCGCTGCTCCTTGATCGCGTCGACGGTGCCCAGCAGGACGTCGCGGTGGGCCAGCGCCGCGCGGGCGGCGGCCTGGGTGAGCGCCGAGAGATGGTACGGCAGCCGGACGAGCTGCACCGCCGCCACCACCGCCGGGTCGGCGGCCAGGTAGCCCAGCCGACCGCCGGCGAACCCGAACGCCTTGCTCATCGTCCGGGTCACCACCAGCCGGGGGTGCCCGGGGAGCAGGGTCAGGGCGCTGGCCGAGCCGGGCCGGGCGAACTCGGCGTACGCCTCGTCGAGGACCACCATGCCGGGGGCGACGTCGAGCACGGCGGCGACCACCGCCGGGTCGAGCGCGGTGCCGGTCGGGTTGTTCGGCGAGCAGAGGAAGACCACGTCGGGGCGGTGCGCCCGGACCTCGGCGACCGCCTCGTCGGCGGTCAGCCCGAAGTCCACCCCCCGCTGCACCGGCACCCACCGGGTGCCGGTGCCCAGGGCCAGCAACGGGTGCATCGAGTACGCCGGCACGAAGCCCAACGCGCTGCGCCCCGGCCCGCCGAACGCCTGGAGCAGCTGCTGCTGGATCTCGTTGGAGCCGTTGGCCGCCCACACCTGGTCGGCGGTGATCCCGTGCCCGAGGTAGCCGGCCAGGTCGGCGCGCAGCGCCACCGCCTCGCGGTCCGGGTAGCGGTTGAGGTCGCGCAGCTCGGCGGCGAGCGCCTTGCCGATCGCCTCCACCACCGGCTCGGGCACGGCGTAGGAGTTCTCGTTGGTGTTCAACCGGACCGCCACGTCGAGCTGCGGCGCCCCGTACGGCGACCGGCCCCGCAGGTCGTCGCGGATCGGCAGGTCGTCCAGGGTGGTCACGACGCCTCCCCGGCGAACCGCACCGCGACCGCCTGCCCGTGCGCCGGCAGGTCCTCCACGGTGGCCAGGGTCACCACGTGCGGCGCAACGTCGCGCAGCGCCTCGCGGGTGTACTCCACCAGGTGCACCCCGCGCAGGAAGGACTGCACGGACAGCCCCGACGAGTGCCGGGCGCAGCCCCCGGTGGGCAGCACGTGGTTGGAGCCGGCGCAGTAGTCGCCGAGCGACACCGGCGCCCACGGCCCGATGAAGATCGCCCCGGCGTTGCGGACCCGCAGCGCCCAGTCGCGGGCGTCGCGGGTCTGGATCTCCAGGTGCTCGGCGGCGTACGCGTCGACCACCCGCAGCCCGTCGGCCAGGTCGTCGACCAGCACGACGCCGCTCTGCTCCCCGCCGAGCGCGGTGCCGACCCGCTCGGCGTGCTTGGTCGCCGGCACCTGCCGGGCCAGCTCCCGGTCGACCGCGTCGGCCAGCTCGACCGACGGGGTGACCAGCACGCTGGCCGCCAACGGATCGTGCTCGGCCTGGCTGATCAGGTCGGCGGCGACGTGCGCCGGGTCGGCGGTGTCGTCGGCCAGCACGGCGATCTCGGTCGGGCCGGCCTCGGCGTCGATGCCGACCACGCCGCGCAGCAGCCGCTTGGCGGCGGTCACCCAGATGTTGCCCGGCCCGGTGATCATGTCGACCGGCGCGCAGCGTCGGGTGCCCGCGGCGTCGACGGTCGACCCGTACGCCAGCATGGCGACCGCCTGGGCGCCGCCGACGGCGTACACCTCGTCGACGCCGAGCAGCGCGCAGGCGGCCAGGACCCGGGCGTCCGGCAGACCGCCGTTGTCCTGCTGCGGCGGGCTGACCACCACCAGCGAGCGGACCCCGGCCGCCTGGGCCGGCACCACGTTCATCACCACGGTCGACGGGTACATCGCCAGCCCGCCGGGGACGTAGAGGCCGACCCGGTCGACAGGCACCCAGCGCTCGGTGACCGTGCCACCCGGCACGACCTGGGTGGTGTGGTCGGTGCGCCGCTGGTCGTCGTGCACCCGGCGGGCGCGGGCGATCGACTCCAGCAGCGCGGCCCGCACGTCGGGGTCGAGCACCCCCTCGGCGTCGGTGATCGCCTCGGTCGGGACCCGCAGCACCGGCAGGCAGATGCCGTCGAACCGTTCGCTGGCCTCCCGGATCGCCGGGTACCCATGGTCCCGGACCGCCTCGACGAGCGGGCGGATCCGCTCGACCGCCACGGAGACGTCGAGCTGGGCACGGGGCAGCAGACGACGCGGGTCGGAAACCCCGCCGCGCAGGTCGATCCGTTTCAACACGCCCCCGAGTCTAGGCGGCGGCCCGGGGGGCGGCCCCCGCCGCCCGTACCGCGGGACGGTGAGCCGGGACACGCCGACCGCGCCGGATCGGGCTACGCTCGGACGCGTGACCGCAAGGCTGCCGGTGTTTCCCCTCGCAACGGTGCTCTTCCCGGGTCTGGTGCTGCCGTTGCACATCTTCGAGGAGCGGTACCGCCACCTGGTGCGGGACCTGGTCGGGCGCCCCGAGGGGGTGCCCCGCGAGTTCGGTGTGCTGGCCATCCGCTCCGGCTGGGAGGTCGCCCCGGGCGCGGGTCGGGCCACCCCGGGCGGCGGCGACGTGACCCTGCACGAGGTCGGCTGCACCGCCGAGCTGCGTCAGGTCACCGAGCTGGACGACGGTGGCTTCGACATCGTCACGGTGGGCCGGCGGCGGTTCCGGGTCGCCGGGGTCGACCGGGAGGCCGCCCCCTACCTGACCGCCGACGTCGAGTGGCTGCCCGAGCCGACCGGCCCGGACGAGGCCGCCGAGCTGCTGGCGGCCCGGGTGATCGCGGTGTTCCGGCAGTACCTGGGCCTGATCCGGGACGACCCGCAGGAGCTGTCCGAGCAGCTCCCGGAGGACCCGACGGTGCTGTCGCACCTGGTGGCGGCCACCGCCGTGCTGACCCTGGCCGACCGGCAACGGCTGCTCGCCATCGACGACACCGCCGCCCGGCTCCGCGCCGAGCTGCGGCTGCTCAACCGCGAGTCGGCCCTGCTGCGCCAGGTGCGGGCGGTTCCGGTGCCGCTGTCGGAGCTGGCGTCCCCGCCGGCCCCCAACTGACCCCGCCGGCCGGGCCGACGGCGTCCGGCGCACCGACCCCACCGGGCGCACCGACCGCACCCGGCGCTCCCGGCCAGCCGGGCCCGTCGGGCTCCGGCTCCGGGCGCAGCGACGGCCACCGCGACCAGCCGGCCAGCAGGGTGTACGTGACGGCGGCGGCGAACCCGGCCAGCAGCAGGTTGCCGTACGGCACGGGCAGCACCCCGAAGAGCCGGTCGATGCCCCCGGCCCGCAGGTCGGCCGGCTTGTCGAACGACGTGCCGGCGGGGGCGGTGGCGAGCAGCCGCTGGTAGCCGTCCAGCCCGATCCGGCGACCCACCTGCCAGGCGACGAGGGCGGTGCCGAGCGCGCCGACGGTCAGCGCGACCAGGGTCACCGGGCCCCGGCGGCGGCGTAGCAGCGTCCACACCGCGATCGCGGCGAGCAGCCCGAAACCGAGCCCGAGCAGGCTGAACCAGCCGTCGGCGGCGATCGGCTGCTCCGGCTGGGGTTGGGCGTAGACGGCACCCTCGGCGGTCTTGAGCACCGGGGTGTCCGGGGCGAGCGCGGCCCAGAGCAGCCCCAGCGGCACCCCCAGCGCGGTCAGGCCCAGCACGAGGCCGGCCGCCACCGCCCCGGTGTGCCGGGGCCGCTGCTCCCCCGGCTGCGCCGGCCAGCCGGACGGCGGCCACGGCAGGTACGACCCGCCCGGGTCGTGGCCGGGCACGGTCGGTTCGGGTTCGGGCACGGTCGGGGCGTACCCGGGCCCGGTCGGTGGCCCCTCGGTGGGCGGCCCGTCGGCCGGTGTCCCGGTCGGGACGGCGTGCGGGGTGGGCGCGGCACCCGCCGGGGTGTCGGCGGGGCGGTGCGGATCGGGGGTGTCCGGGCTCACCCGATGATCCTCTCAGGCGGGGCGGTACGGCGGGGCGGCGGAGCCCGTACCACCCCTCACCGGGCGAACGGTTCCAGCATCACCGAGGCGGCCCGCAGCCACGCGGCCCGGGTCTCCGCCTGGAGCTGGTGGTACTCGATCGACGAGCCGGTCTCCAGCACCGGGTCGTACGGCACGACGGCGACGGCCCGCGTGCGGGTGGCGAAGTGCCGCTCCAGGTCGTCCTGGAGCGTCGACCGGCCGGGGGTGGGGCAGGAGATCAGGGTGACCGCGTTGTCGGCCAGCTCGCCCATGCCCTCCTCGTGCAGCAGGTCGAGCATCCAGTCGGCGCTGAACGCGGCGTCCTCGCGGGGAACGGTGGTCACCACGAGCTGGTCGGCGGCGTGCATGACGGTCCGCCAGTTGGGGCTCTCCACGTTGTTGCCGGTGTCCACGCAGACCACGTCGTGGGTACGGCGCAGCAGCTCCAGCACCCGCTTGACGGTGAACTGGTCGAGCCGCTGGGCGAACCGGGGGCTCTCCTCCCCGGCCAGCACGTCGTACGAGCCGTCGGAGGCGTGCCGCAGGTAGTCGTCGAGGGACTCCAGCAGCTCCGCGCCGTCCCGGATCTCGATGTGCGCCAGGTCGCTGATCAGGTGCCGGATCGTCCGGGCGTGCCGGGCGCTGCCGGCGCGCAGGCCGAGGGTGCCGCGCAGCTCGTTGTCGTCCCAGGCGAGCACGCCCCGGCCCCGGACGCTGCCGACGGTGGCGGCGGCGAGCACCGTGGCGGTGGTCTTGTGCACCCCGCCCTTGGGGTTGGCGAACGCGAGCACCCGGGGGGTGCCGAGGTCGCGGCGGAGGATGCCGGCGGCCCGCTCCTGCTCGTCCTGGGGGCCCTGCTGACGCCACTCGATACGGGCCGGCTCGATCCGGGCCGGGTAGCCCCGGTCGGCGGTCACCGCCGGCGGGTACCCCGCCGGCTCGGGCTGGTAGGTCGGCTCGGGCTGGTACGTCGGCTCGGGTTGGTAGACCGGCTCCGGCTGGTACGTCGGCGTCGCCTGGTAGCCGGGCTCGGGATACGCCGCCGGCTCGGGATAGGCGGGTTGCGGCGGCTGGTACGTCGGCTCTGGAGGCGCGTAGCCGGGCGTGCGGTAGCCGTTGTCCAGCAGCGCGTACCGGGACTCGGGGGGTGGCGGCTCGGAACGGTAGCCGTTGTCGAGCAGCGCGTAGCGGGACGGGACGACAGGCGGTTCCGGCGGCCGGGCCGGCTCCGGCAGGTATCCGGGGTCGGCCGGGTAGCCGCCGGGGGCGCGGTGGCCGGGATCGGCCGGATAGCCCTGGCCGGCCCGGTAACCCTGGTCGACGGGATAGCCCGGATCGGCCCGGTGGCCCGGGTCCACCCGGTAGCTGGCCCCGACGCGGTAGCCCGGATCGGGGCCGTAACCGGGATCGGGGCCGTAGCCCGGCTCGGGCGGTGGCGGCACGGCGGCCGACCCCCGGCCGGACCAGCCACCACCTGGCACCCGGCCGGGCAGCGGCTCCCGGGACGCGTCCTCGCCACGGCGGTCCGGCTCCGCCGGTTCGGCGGCGCGCCCACCGAGGCGGGCGCGCTCGAAGAGCGTCCGCCATCGCGGTGCCGGTTCGGCCGACCGGCCCCAGCCGGTCTCGGTGCCGTCCAAGGCTCGCCCTCCCGCGCCGTCGATCTCCGCCTGACAGGCTACGAACGAAACCCTATTCGGACCACACCGGTCTGCACACATCTCCCGGGGACAATACTTACCGCGATCGGACGGGCGACTCACCGCGACGGGAGTCCGGGGAGGTGGGAGCGGGGGTCGGCACCGGCCGGCCCGGCCCCACCCCGGTCGGCGACCGTGCCGGGGCGATCACACCGGGTGCTCCTTCCGACGAATCGCCCATCGCCGCGCCCGCCGCCGGGACCCGCCACCGGACGTCCGGACCGATCAACGGGACGTCCACCCGCCCCGGCGGGACGTCCCGGGCGGGTCCGGTCGCCGTCCCCACCGGGCCGGCGGGAGCCGGTCAGGCGGGTGGTTGGGCGGTGTCGGCGGGGGGCCGGGCCACGTCCCGCTGCTCCGGCAGCGGCGGCAGGAACACCGTCCGGTCCAGCCGGGTCACCTCCGGAGCCGGGTCGACCGCCCGGACCCCGTCCCGTCCGGCCGTGGCGCGCAGGGCGGGCGGCTCGGCCCGGACCACCGCCGCGTAGACGCAGGCGCACGCCGACCGGTAGCCGGCCGCCTCCCGCGCGGCGACCTGCGCCCCGGTCTCGTACCCCCGGCGGGTCGGCGGGTCGGTGCTGGCGGCGGCCCGGGCGCGCTGGTCGGCGGCCTCCCGGTCCTTGCGGTCGGCGAGGCCGGCCATGCCGGCGGTGACGTCCTGCGGCAGCCGCTGCGCCGGCAGCCGGACCACCTCGGTCTGCCGGTCGGGCAGCGGCACCCGGACCACCACCGCCGTGACCTCGACGCCGGCCAGCAGCGCCGGCAGCCGGTCCGGCGGGACGTACCTGTCGAAGCTCACCAGCGCGTACGCCCCGGCGGCCAGCGCGGCGAGTTCGGCCCGGCTGGCGGTGGCGTAGCCGGGCAGCGAGTCCCCGGGCAGCACCCCGACCCGGGTCACCTGCCCGACCGTACGGTCACCGACGGGTGCCGGCCGGCGGGCCGACCAACCGGCGGCGAGCAGCACCGCGCCGACGGCGAACACCGCTGCGGTGACCAGCCACCGGGCCGGCCGGGACGCCACGGCGGCCGGTTCGCCGGTCGCCGGCGCGTCGCCGCCGTCCGGCCCGGGGCCACCCGACGGATCGTGCCGCACGGTCAGTCGCGCAGGATCGTCAGCGCGCGGGCCAGGTCGTCCGGGTACTCGCTGACGAAGGTCACGTCGTCGCCGGTGCGCGGGTGGGCGAAGGTCAACGACCTGGCGTGCAGCCACTGCCGGCGCAGTTCGAGCCGGGCCGACAGGGTCGGGTCGGCACCGTAGGTGAGGTCGCCGACGCAGGGGTGCCGCAGGGTCGAGAAGTGCACCCGGATCTGGTGGGTACGCCCCGTCTCCAGCCGGACGTCGAGCAGGCTGGCCGCCGGGAACGCCTCGATCGTGTCGTAGTGGGTGATGCTCGGCTTGCCGTCGGAGACCACCGCCCAGCGGTAGTCGTGGTGCGGGTGCCTGTCGATCGGGGCGTCGATGGTGCCGCGCGACGGGTCGGGGTGCCCCTGGACCACCGCGTGGTAGCGCTTCTCCACCTCGCGGTACTTGAACGCCCGCTTGAGCGCGGTGTACGCCTGCTCGCTCTTGGCCACCGCCATGATCCCGGTGGTGCCCACGTCCAGGCGGTGCACCACGCCCTGCCGCTCGGCGGCCCCGCTGGTGGAGATGCGGTGTCCGATCGCGGCCAGGCCGCCGATGACGGTCGGGCCGGTCCAGCCGGGGCTGGGGTGGGCGGCCACCCCGACCGGCTTGTCCACCACGACGATGTCGTCGTCGGCGTAGACCACGGTCAGCCCGGGGACCGCCTGCGGGACCACGGTCGGCGGCGCGACCGGGGCGGGCAGCGTCACCTCCAGCCAGGAGCCGGCCCGTACCTTGTGCGAGTTCTGCCGGGCCGCGCCGTCGACCAGCGCGTCCCCGGCGTCGACGAGCGCGGCGGCGGCGGTGCGGGAGAGCCCGAACAGTCGGGACACCGCCTGGTCGAGCCGCATGCCGTCGAGGCCGTCCGGGACGGGCAGGGACCGGTGGTCGCCACCGGTGGCGGTGGAGGTCATGCCCGCTCCCGGGGTTCGGCGTCGGTCGGCGCGGTCTCGGCGGGCACCGGCCCGGCGGGCGGCCCGGTCGTCGCCGGGGCGGCGTCGTCGCCCTTGGCCCCGATCCGCCGCCCGTCGCGCTGCCTGCCGGTCAGCTCCAGCAGCACGGCCAGCAGCACCCCGGAGACCAGGCAGCTGTCGGCCAGGTTGAACACCGGCCAGACCTGGCCGTACGGGTCGAAGAGGCTGACCATGTCCACCACGTGCCCGACGAAGTGGCCTGGCGCGCGGAAGATCCGGTCGGTGAGGTTGCCCAGCGCCCCGCCCAGCACCAGCCCCAGCGAGACCGCCCAGGGCAGCGAGCGCAGCCGCAGCGCCATCCAGGTGATCCAGCCGACCACCCCGATGGTGATCAGCGGGAACACCCAGGTGTGGTCGGCGCCGATGCTCCACGCCGCGCCGCTGTTGCGGGTCAGGGTGAGGTAGACCGCCCCGCCGAGCAGGCGGACCGGCGGGCGGTCGTCGAGCAGTTGCAGGGCGAGGTGCTTGGTGAGCAGATCCGTCAGCAGCGCGAACAGCGCGATGCCGACGAGGAGCACGACCGCCCTGCGGCGGGGCGTACGGCCGGCCGGCTCGGTGGTGCCGGGTCCGGCGGTCGGTGCTGTGGTCATCGACTCCCCATCGACTGTCCCGACGACGCAGGTCCGCCGTCTCGCGAGGTCACCGGGGAGCGGACGTCAGCGCCGTTCCTCCAGCTGCTTGCAGGTCACGCAGAGGGTCGCCGACGGGAAGGCGGCGAGCCGCTCCACCGGGATCGGGTTCCCGCACCGCTCGCACCATCCGTAGCCGCCCTCGTCGAGCCGCTCCAGGGCACGCTCGACCTGGGTGATCCGTTCCCGGATGCTGTTGGCGAGGGAGATCTCCTGCTCGCGCTCGAACGTCTTGGTGCCGGTGTCGGCCTGGTCGTCCCCGGCCGAGTCGGTCAGCCGGTCGCGCTGCAGCTCGGTGATCTCGCTCAGCGTCTGATCGTACTCGGCGCGCAGCTCGTCCCGTCGGGCCGCCAGGGCAGCCCGGATCTTCTCGGTCTCCGCCGTGCTGCGGGTGGCCTTCGCCGTCGGTTTGCGACCGGCGGTCCTGGTGTCGGCTGGCTTCGCCATCGTCAGCTCCCTCAGCCGCGGGACGCGGCGCTCGGCGGTGCCCGGACAGGGTCCGCCGACGTGGCGTCCCCGGGTAACAAAACGGGCGCACGGCAACGGTGGCCGCGCACTCCGGAGGTTGGCAAGAATACGGAACGTACAGGCGTCCGACAACGTGCCGCACTGTCGTACCGCTATTCAGCCCCTAATAACCGCTAATTGGGGCAAAACGAAGACTAGCAGATCAGCCTTCCCGATCCTCGCCGTACTCGCCGAACCACCTCGCCAGGCGACCCCGTCGGCTGATCGCCCGCAGCCGCCGCTCCGCCTCGTCCCGCACCCCGGCGGTCGCCACGATCAACATGCTGTCCCCGGTCTTGAGCCGGGTGTCCGCGCCCGGCACGAACCCCACCCCGTCGCGCAGCACCAGGGTCACCGACGCGCCCACCGGCAACCGCAGCTCGTCCACGTGCACCCCGGCCAGCCGGGAGCCCGCCGGCACCTCCAACTGGAGCAGGTCCGCCCGCATCCGCTCCAGCGGGGCGGTCTCCACCCGGATCTCGGCCGGCTCGGCCGGGGCGGTCACCCGCAACCGGCGGGCGGCCGGCGCGAGCGTGCCCGCCTGGAGCACCGTGAAGATCACCACCAGGACGAAGACCGCGTCGAACAGCCGGTCCGCCCCGGGCACCCGGGCCGACAACGGGATGGTGGCCAGCACGATCGGCACGGCGCCGCGCAGCCCCGCCCAGGACAGGAAGAGCTGCTCGCGCAGGCCCACCCGGAACGGCAACGCCGACACCAGCACCGACAGCGGCCGGGCCAGCAGCAGCAGGGCCAGCCCGGTGACCACCGCCGGGACCAGCGCGGTGTGCAGCCGCTCCGGCGTGGCCAACAGCCCCAGCAGCACGAACAGCCCGATCTGGGCCAGCCAGGCCAGCCCGTCGGCGAACCCCAGGATGGCCTGCCGGTGCGGCAGCCGGGCGTTGCCGAGCAGCACCCCGGCCACGTAGACGGCGAGGAACCCGGAGGCGTGCAGCACCGCACCCGCCGCGTACGCCAGCACGGTGAACCCGACCGCGGCGATCGGGTACAACCCGGACGACGGCAGCGCCGCCCGGCGCAGCGCGAACCGGCCGGCCAGCCCGGCGGCCAACCCCACCGCGGCGCCCACCCCCAGCTCGTAGCCGACCAGGAAGATCTCGAACCACCACGGGTGCTCCACCGGCCCGGTGCGCGACAGCAGCACCACCAGGATCACCACCGGGGCGTCGTTCATGCCCGACTCGGCCTCCAGGGCGGCCACCAGCCGGGGTGGCAGCCGCAGCCGGCGCAGCGTGGCGAAGACCGCCGCCGCGTCGGTGGAGGAGAGCACCGCGCCGTAGAGCAGCGCCAACCGCCAGTCCAGCCCGAGCAGCAGATGCACCACCAGACCGACGACGACGATGCTGACCAGCACCCCGACGGTGGACAACGCGCCGGCCAGCCCGAGCACCGGACGCAGGGTGCTCCACCGGGCGGTCAGCCCACCCTCGGCGATGATCACGATCAGCGCGCAGAACCCCAGCACCCGGGTCAGCTCGGCGTCGTCGAACCGGATGCCCAGCCCCGCCTCGCCGATCGCCACCCCGAGCGCGAGATAGACCAGCAGACTCGGCACACCCAGCCGGGTGGAGAACCGCACCGCGCCGATCGCCACCAGCAGCACGGCCGCCCCGAGGAGCAGGGCCAGATCCAGTCCCGGCGTCACGGGCGCCCCGCCCGGGGCGTCGTCACCCGGCCGATCCGTCGCGCAGCCGCCGCAGCAGCGCGGTCACCTCCGGCGTCGCCCCGTCCACCAGGAAGAGCTTGTCCCGGCTGGCCGCGCCGGTGCGCAGCGCCACCGCCGCCGGGCGGACCCCGAGCGCCCCGGCCAACGCCCGGCGGGCCGCCTCGGTGGCCCGGCCGTCCACGGCGGGTGCGGTCACGGCGATCACCAGGGCGGGCCCGTGCGGGCCGGCGAAGCAGCCGCCGACCCGGGGCCGGGACACGCCGGGCTTGACCCGCACCGCGACGGTCACCGTGTCGTTTGTGGGCATCGACACCGGCCTCAGCGGGGGTAGGTGTCGGCGAGCAGGGCGGTGTCCGGGTTGCACAGACCGCACGGGGTGAACCCGAGGGAGACCGCCTCGTGCACCGGCAGCGGCTCGTGGTCCCGTTCGATCAGGTGGGCGCAGGAGAGCAGGTGGTAGCGGGGGTGCCCGTCGACCACCCGCACCTCGGCGTCGAGCTGGGCCACCCGGGCGGCGTCGGCGGGCGGGACCCGCTGGGCCGGCGGGTCCCACGGCGACGCCGCGTCGTCCGAGTGCTCCCACGGCGGCGCGAGATCGTCGCCGGCCGCCCAGGCCGGGTCGTCCGCCGGGTCCAGGCGCGGGCCGTCCGGGTCGGGCCGGTGAGGGTCGGTGGCCGGTTCCGGGGCGTGCTCGGCCGGGTCCGGGGCGTGCTCGGCCGCCGCCGGGTCGGGGCTCGTCTGGTCGGGCGCGGAGGACACGACGACGGGCTCCCAGGGGGGCTCCGCATCGGGCTCCCAGGCACCGGCGTCGGGGCGGGTGGAAACGCCGCCGGGGTCGCCGGTCACCGGCACGCCGGGTGGTTGCCGCCACCCGGCGTCACCGGCACCGAACGTCGTCGCGGGGTACGTCGTCGGTTCATCCGACGGCGTGGTCGCGGCCGGCGGGGTGGTCGGGCCGGACTCCGTCGGGCCCCGCCCCTGCGGCCGGTCCGCCGCCCTCGCCCGGGTGACGGCTGCCTGGCGGGCACCGGCCACCAACGCGACGGCGGCCAGCAGACTGGCCGCGATGGAACTGGTCAACAACGTGCTGGAGCCGTCGACGAGACCGAACGCCAGCAGGACGACCGCGACGAGGATGAGCAGCAGACTGGCGACTAGCACGGCTCACCCCCGCCGCGTCGTGGGTCGTGGCTGGGTCGGCGACCGTCGGGGGACGGCCGCCGACCGTGGATCAGCGACCTGCTTCGAGGGCGCCGGAGCGACCGCCGCCGTACGAGCCGGCGAGGCCGGCCGCGGCGAGGCCGTTGCCACCGACGGCACGGGTGCCCTCGGCGCGGGTCATCTCGGCTTCGAGGCCCTGGCCCCGACCGTCGAGGTCCCGCAGCTGGCTCTCCAGGTACGCCTTGAGCCGGGTGCGGTACTCGCGCTCGAACTGCTTGAGCTCCTCGATGTGCTTCTGCAACGCGGTCCGCTTGGCGTCCAGGCCACCCATGGCCTCCTGGTGCCGCTGACGGGCGTCGCGCTCCAGCGCGTCGGCCTTGGCCCGCGCCTCGCGGGTGACCTCCTCGGCCTTGGAACGCGCCTCGGAGAGCAGCTGGTCGGCCTCCCGACGGGCGTCGGAGACGTGGTCGTCGGCGGTGCGCTGGGCCATCATCAGCACCCGCAGCGCCTGCTGCTCGCCGTCGCCGCCGACGGCCGGGCCACCGGTGGCGCGGACCTGCTCCAGCTCGGCCTGCATGGCGCGGGCGGCCTGCTCGGCGGCGGCCTTGTCGCGCTGCACCCGGTCGAGCTGGGCCTTGACGTCGTTGAGCTCCGCCGCCAGCCGGGCATCGCCACCGGGGCCGGCAGGGGCCCCACCACGACCGCCGCGCTCCACCTGGGCGCGCAGCTCGTTGTTCTCCTCGATCAGACGGGCAAGCTCACGCTCGACCTCGTCCAGGAAGGCGTCGACCTCCTCCTCGTCGTACCCCCGCTTGCCGATCGGCGGCTTTTTGAAGGCGACGTTGTGCACGTCGGCCGGTGTCAGCGGCATCGAAACTCCTCGGGTCAGTTGCGGCCGCGAAAGCGCGCGCTGGTCAGGAGAAGTTCCTGATCAGCGGATCTAACACAAACCTCATCAGCACGAACAGGATAACCAGGAGCACAAGGGAGGCCAGGTCGATGCTCACGGTACCAATTCGCAGTGGGGGGATCACCCGCCTCAACGCCTTGAGAGGCGGATCAGTGACGCTCCACACGGACTCAAGTCCGGCGGACGCGCCACGCCCCGGTTGCCACCGCCGACCGTACTGGAGGACGGCACCGAGAACGAATCGGGCCAACAGCACGATAAGGAAGACATACAAGATCAGGTAAAGCAGCTGGAACATGATCGACAACACGGCAGCGACGTCCCTCGGTCGGGTGGACTTAGCTCAGCGAGAAAAAGCCGCCCTCAGCGATCTTGGCTTTGTCCTCCGCGGTGACCTGGACGTTGGCCGGTGAGAGCAGGAACACCCGGTTGGTCACGCGCTCGATCGTACCGCGCAGCCCGAACGCCAGCCCGGCGGCGAAGTCCACCAGCCGGCGGGCGTCGGCCTCGTCCATCTCGGTGAGGTTGATGATCACCGGGACGCCGTCGCGGAAGTGCTCGCCGATGGTCCGCGCCTCGCGGTAGGTGGTCGGGTGCAGGGTGGTGATCTGGTAGCGCTGCTCCTCCTCGGCCACCACCGGCCGCTCCCGGGGCGACGCCTGCGGCGCCAGCGCGAGATTGTCCCGGGTGTGGTAGCTCAGCGCGCCCGAGGTGTCCGTGCCACCGGACCGGGTGATCGACCTGACGCTGGCCCGCTCCGGGCGCTCCGGCCGCTCGGCGCGCTCCGGACGCTCGTCGTCGGCCCGGTCGGCCTCGGCGAGCCGGCTCGACCGCTCGGCCAGCCGGCCCCGGTCGCCGAGGCGCGGACGCGGCGCCGGCGGCTCCTCCGCGTCGTCCTCGTCGTCGTCGGCGAACTCCTCGGCGTACCGGCTCGACCGGTACCGCGACTCGCGGTAGCCGGGCTTGTCGTAGCCCTCGTCGTAGCCCCGCTCGTCGTCCTCCTCGACGAGACCGAGCCAGACCCCCGCCTTGCGCAGTGCACCCATCCCGCGCCCTTCCGTCCGCCGTGCGGCACGCACCCCCGTGCCGTGTCGCCATGATCGCGAGTGGACTCCATGCCCACCGGATCAGAGCGGCAATCCCCGACGTGCGATTCGCGGCTCGCCCGTCGTGGCCCCCGACCGGGGGCGCCACCCCTGAACAACACTGATGTAATTTGCTTCTATCGCGGTCAGGCTACCGCAGCGTGGAGCGCATTCCGAGCAACGCGCTGCCGACGCGGACATGTGTCGCGCCGTACCCGATGGCCGCTTCCAGGTCGCCGCTCATCCCGGCGGAGAGCACGGTGGCCGTCGGATACCCGACCCGGAACGCCGCCGCCACCTCGGCCAACCGGGCGAACGCCCGCTCCGGTTCCCAGCCCAGCGGCGCCACCGCCATCAGCCCGGCCAGCCGCAGCGCCCCCGCGCCGGCCAGCGCCTCGGCCACCGGGCCGAGCCCCCGCTCGGGGTCGGCCGCGTCCGGCAGGGCACCGCCGCGCGCCGGGTCCCCGTCGAGGCTGACCTGCACCAACGTCTGCAACGGACGGTCCCGTCCGGCGTCGGCGGCGGTGCCCAGCGCGCGGGCCAACCGGACACTGTCCACCGAGTGCACCACGTCGGCGTAGCGCACCACCGAGCGGGCCTTGTTGCGTTGCAGCTGACCGATGAAGTGCCAGCGGACGGCCACGCCGGCCGCCGCCACCTCCGCCGCCTTCGGCGCGGCCTCCTGGTCCCGGTTCTCCCCCAGGTCGGTGACCCCGAGCCCGGCCAGCGCTACCGCGTCGCCGGCCGGGTACGTCTTGGTCACCGCGATCATCGTCACCCCGGACGGGTCCCGGCCGGCGGCGGCGCAGGCGTCGGCGATCCGGGCCCGCACCGCGGCCAGCCCGGCCGCGAGCGCGGCGCGACGGTCCGCACCCACCGGATCGGGCGCAGCGGTCACCGGCCGGCCCGCCCGGTCGGCGACGCGGTGGCGCGACCAGCCGGGAACCCGCCCGACGGGGGCGGGGCGGCGTGGTCGCCCGCGTGGTTGTCCGTCATCGGCGGGATCAGGAACCGTTCTTGAGGAAGTCGGGCACGTCGACGTCGTCGAAGAGCACCCGGCGCGGCGACTGCTGCGGCGGCGGCATGGACGCCGGCGCGGTGACCGCCGGGGCCTGCGGCGTCGGCTGGTTCTGGTTGCTCTTGCGCGGCGACTCGGACGCCTTGTACGCGGGCGTGCCCCCGTCGAAGCCGGCGGCGATCACGGTGACCCGCACCTCGTCGCCGAGCGCGTCGTCGATGACCGCACCGAAGATGATGTTCGCGTCCGGGTGGGCCGCGTCGGTGACCAGCTGCGCGGCGTCGTTGATCTCGAACAGGCCCAGGTCGGAGCCGCCCGCGATGGACAGCAGCACGCCTCGCGCGCCGTCCATGCTCTGCTCCAGCAGCGGGCTGGAGATGGCCGCCTCGGCCGCCTCGACCGCCCGGTTCTCGCCCCGGGCGCTGCCGATGCCCATCAGCGCGCTGCCCGCCCCGCTCATCACGCTCTTGACGTCGGCGAAGTCCAGGTTGATCAGACCGGGCGTGGTGATCAGGTCGGTGATGCCCTGGACACCGGAGAGCAGCACCTGGTCGGCGGTGCGGAAGGCGTCCATCATGCTGATCCCCCGGTCGCCCAGCGCGAGCAGCCGGTCGTTCGGGATGACGATCAGCGTGTCGCACTGGTTGCGCAGCTCGTCTATCCCCGCCTCGGCCTGCACCTGGCGGCGCTTGCCCTCGAAGGAGAACGGCCGGGTCACCACGCCGATGGTCAGCGCGCCGAGCTTGCGGGCGATGTTGGCCACCACCGGCGCGCCGCCGGTGCCCGTGCCGCCGCCCTCGCCGCAGGTGACGAAGACCATGTCGGCGCCCTTGAGCACCTCCTCGATCTCGTCGCGGTGGTCCTCGGCAGCGTTCTTGCCGACGTCGGGGTTGGCGCCCGCGCCGAGCCCCCGGGTCAGTTCCCGGCCGACGTCGAGCTTGACGTCGGCGTCACTCATCAACAGCGCCTGCGCGTCGGTGTTGATCGCGATGAACTCGACGCCCTTGAGCCCAACCTCGATCATGCGGTTGACGGCGTTGACGCCGCCGCCGCCGATGCCGACGACCTTGATGACCGCCAGGTAGTTGTGCGGAGGTGTCATCTCCGGTCCTTTCCCTTCGAGATTGGCTCGCACCGCCCCGGTACGGCGTGGCCCAGACCGGTGGTCGACGAGCTGTCACCAGCGAGGATCAGAGGTGAACCCTAACCCTCTACTAGAGGCTTACAGTTATGTCAACCACTGGTCCTCTTCGGGGCAACGTAAGCGCCCCCACGCCGAGAGCCAAGGACCCCACCGGCGTGTCGCCGCCGGGAGCGTGACGACTCACGTTCGCTGCGGACCTCACCGGAAGGTCACCACGTCCGGCGCGCTCACGTCGATCGTGTCGGCCTTCCGACCGAGCAGCGCCGTCGCCACCCGCGCCTTGTCCTCGCCCCGGGTCGCGTCGCCCCACACCACCGTCCGCCCGTCGCGCAGCCTCAGCCCGATCCGGGCCAGCCCCTCGACCCCCACCTCGACCAGTACGGCCCGCAACTGCGGGGTGAGGACGGCCAGCACCTGCAACGCCGCGCGGGTGCCCGGGTCGTCCGGCCCCGGCGTGGCCAGCCGCACCACCGGCAGTCCCTGCGGGGCGCGGGGCAGCTCGCGGAACACCACCCCGGTGCGGTCGAGCACCACGAACCGGTCGTCGCGCGGCACCGCCGCCACCCCGGTGCGCTCCACCACCGTCACCACGAGCGTGTCCGGCCAGTCGCGGCGGACCGTGGCCCGCTCCACCGGGGCAAGCCCGCCGATCCGCCGGGCCGTCGCCGCCAGGTCCACCCGGGCCAGCGGCACCCCGTCCGGCACCGCCGCCGCGTCGCGCACCTCGACCGGGGTGACCAGCCGGGCCCCCTCCACCCGGACCTCGCGCACCCCGAACAGGCCCGAGCCGAGCACCGTCCAGGCCACCAGGGCGGCCAGGACCAGCACCCCGGCCAGCACCGCCCAGGGCAGGGCGGCCCGCATCCGCCGCTGCCGGGCCCGCGCCATGAACCGTCGGGTGGACGGCGGAACGGCGTCGCTGCCGGCCCGCACGAGCTGCCAGCGCCGCGCCGGGCCACGTCGGGGGCCGCCGTCCGCGCCCGCGGCACGGCCGGCCCGGCCCCGGGCCGGGCCCGGACTCATCCGGTGGTGAAGGCCGTGCCGTCCCGACCCGACGCGGCCGCCGGCCCGGTCACCCGGGCGGTCAGCGCGTCGAGCAGCTGGTCGCCCAGCAGCGAGATCGGCGGAGCCCCCATGGTCACCACCACGTCGCCGGGACGGGCCCGCCGGGCCACCTCCACCGGCGCGTCGTCGAGCGAGTCCACGAAGACCTTGTGCGCCGGGTCCAGCGGCACCGCCGCCAGCAACGCCGCCGACCCCTCGCCCGGCTGGCGCAGCTCACCGGGGCCGAAGACCTCCAGCAGCACCAGTTCGTCGGCGATGCCCAGGGCGGCGGCGATCTCCGCCTGGAGATCGCGGGTGCGGTAGAGCCGGTACGGCTGGAACACCACGATCAGCCGGCCGTCGCCGGCCACCTCCCGCAGCGTCCGCAGGGCCAGCGTCATCGAGGTCGGGTGGTAGGCGTACTCGTCGTAAACCAGCACCCCGTCGGCGACGCCCTTGCGCTCGAAGCGCCGACGCACCCCGGGGAACGCGGCCAGCGCCGCCTCCGCCGCCGCCACCGGCAGGCCGAGCAGGTGGGCGGCGAGCACCGCCGAGGCGCTGTTGAGCCCCATGTGCCGCCCCGGCACCGGCAACCGGATCTCGCCCAGCGACCGGCCGTCGAGCGCCGCGAGGTACCGCACCCCCTGGGCGGACGAGGCCATCTCGGACAGCCGCAGGTCGGCGTCGGCCGCCTCGCCGTACGTCCAGACCCGCCGGCCCTCGGCGCGCAACGTCTCGGCCAGCCGCCGCCCGCCCGGGTCGTCGGCGCAGGTGATGACGTACCCGGCCGGGTCGGTGAGCCGGGCGAACTCGGCGAAGGTCGCCTCCAGGGTCGCCAGGTCGCCGTAGGTGTTCAGGTGGTCGGCCTCGATGTTGGTGATGATCGAGACGAACGGGCGGTAGATCAGGAACGACCTGTCGCTCTCGTCCGCCTCGACCACGAAGTGCTCGCCGGTGCCGTGGTGCGCCCCGGAGCCCACCTCGGAGATCTCCCCGCCGATGACGAAGGACGGGTCGACCCCGGCCTGCTGGAGCACCATCGTCACCATCGAGGTGGTGGTCGTCTTGCCGTGGGTGCCGGCCACCGCCACCGTCCGCCGCCCGGTCATCGCCGCCGCCAGCGCCTCGGAGCGGTGCAGCACCCGCAGCCCGCGCCGCCGTGCCTCCACCATCTCCAGGTGGTCCTGCCCGATGGCCGAGGAGTAGACGACTGTGTCCACCCCGTCGAGGTTGGCCGCCTCGTGGCTCATGTGGATGGTGCCGCCCAGCGCCCGCATCCCTGCCAGCGACGGCCACTCGCGCAGCTCGCTGCCGGAGACCGGCAGGCCCCGGGTGAGGAAGAGCCGGGCCAGGCCGCTCATGCCGACCCCGCCCACCCCGATCAGGTGGATCCGGCCCAGGTCCTCCGCGGTGAGCGTGCCGGCCGGGGTGAACTGCGCGGTGTTCATGCCAGGTACCTTCCCGTCGCGCTGGACCGGCTCACCGGGCCACCGCCTCGTAGACGAAGTTGAGCAGGGCCACGTCGCCGTCGCGTCGCCCGTACGCGGCGGCGGCGGCACCCATCGCGTACAGCCGCTGCGGGTCGCGCAGCAGGGGCAGCACGGTGCGCTCCAGCCAGGCCGGGGTCAGCTCGGCGTCGTCGACGAGCAGCCCGCCGCCGGCCTCCACCACGGGCAGCGCGTTGCGCTTCTGCTCCTGGTTGGAGTGCGGGTACGGCACGTAGATGGTGGGCAGCCCGATGGCGGCCACCTCGGCGCAGGTCATCGCCCCGCCCCGGGCCAGCATCAGGTCGGCGGCGGCGTAGCCCAGCTCCATCTCGGACAGGTAGGGCAGCGCCACGTACGGCACCGGCAGGTCGGTGGGGATCGGCACCGGCTCGTTGCGGGCGCCCATCACGTGCAGCACCTGCACGCCGTTGCGGGCCAGTTCCTTGGCCGCGCCGGAGACCGCCAGGTTGATCGACCGGGCGCCCTGCGAGCCACCGGCGACGAAGAGCACCGGCAGGTCGGGACGGAGTCCGAAGTGGGCGCGGGCGGCGGCCCGCATCGCGTTGCGGTCCAACCCGGCGATGCCCCGGCGCAGCGGCACCCCGACCACCCGGGCGTCGCGCAGCGCCTCGGCCTGGGCCGGCTGGTGCGGGAAACCGACGGCGATGTTCTTGGTGAACTTCATCCCGAGCCGGTTGGCCACCCCCGGCGGGACGTTCACCTCGTGGATGACGATCGGCATCTCGCGCCGCCAGGCGGCCAGGTAGCCGGGGACGGAGACGTACCCGCCGAAGCCGACGACCACGTCGGCGGCGACCTCGTCGATCACCTTGCCGGCGGCGCGGGCCGCCTTCCACATCCGGTCCGGGGTGCGGACCAGGCCCATGTTGACCGAGCGGGGCAGCTGGTAGGCGGGGATCTGCCGCAGGTCGTAGCCGGCCGGCGGGATCAGCTCGTTCTCCAGGCCCTTGGGGGTGCCCAGGCAGGTGATCCGGACGCCCGGGTCGTGTCGGCGCAGGCAGTCGGCGAAGGCGAGCAGCGGGTAGATGTGCCCACCGGTGCCCCCTCCACAGAGCACCACCGAACGCAGCGGACCCATCAGCGTCTCCTCTCGCTCGCCGGCCCGCCCCGGGTCCGGTCCTGCCGGACGCCGCGCGGTACGGCCTGATCGTCGGGTCGCCGCCCGCGCGCCCGGGGTACGGACCCCGGGGCAGCCGGTGGCGACGCCGGTCGGCTCCGCGCACCGGGAAGCGGCGGCAACGGGGCCCAGACTAGTCGGACCCATCGGGCGGGCGGACGGGCGTGCAGGGCTCGGGCCGCGTCGGGCTCGGCCCGGGCGAAGGAGGCGAGCATGCCCACCGCCGCCAGGGTGACGACCAGGGCGCTGCCTCCGTCGGAGATGAACGGCAGCGGCACGCCGGTCAGCGGCAGCAGCTTGGTCACCCCACCGATGTTGATCACGGCCTGGCCGACCAGCCAGGCGGTGACGGCGGTGGCGGCGAGCCGGCGGAACGGATCGGCGACCCGGCGGGCGATCCGCAGCCCCGTGTAGGCCAGCACGGCGAACAGCACCAGGATGACGGTGCAGCCGACCACGCCCAGTTCCTCGGCGATGACGGCGAAGATGAAGTCGTTGTGGGCGGCCGGCAGCCAGCCGAACTTGACGCTGCTCTTGCCGAGGCCGACGCCGAACCAGCCGCCGTGCTCGATGGCGTTGCGGGCCTGGACCATCTGCCAGCAGGCGTCCTCGACGCACTTGGCCGGGTCGGGCGTGTCGAGGAACGAGGTGAGCCGGGCCAGCCGGTAGTTCTCCTGGCCGCGCGCCCCGGAGCCGGCCCCGAGCGAGGCGACCGCGACCAGCAGGCCGATGCCGACCAGGCCGACCGCGGACAGGGCGGCGAAGACCCGCAGCCGCACCCCGGCCGCCCAGAGCAGCCCGACCACGATGGCCAGCAGGCAGAGCATGCTGCCCAGGTCGTTGTAGCCGACCAGCACGAACAGCAGGCCGACCACCGGAAACAGCGGGGTGGCCAACTCCCGCCACCAGCCCAGCGCGGCGCCCTTGCGGGCGATCACGTGCGCCCCCCACAGCACCAGCGCCAGCTTGGCCAGTTCGGCGGGCTGCAACTGGATCGGCCCGAGATAGAGCCAGAGCAGGTTGGCCCGCAGCGGCCCGAGCGACTCCAGCCCGAACAGGGCGTTCAGGGCGACCAGCAGGTTGAGCACCAGCAGCAGCACCACCGCGGCACCGAGCAGCGGCCGGCCCAGCGAGCGGAAGGTGGTGGCCGGCAGCCGCTGGCAGGCCCAGAACGCGACGATGCCGATCACCGCGAAGATGGCCTGCTTGGTCACCGAGGCGGCGGCGTCGCCGGCCTCGGCGTAGTCGCGCACGCTGGTGGCCGAGAAGACCATGGTCAGACCGATCAGCAGCAGCAGGCCGGCGCTGGACAGCAGCAGGTAGTAGGAGGCCAGCGGGCGGGCCAGCAGGCCGCGCAGCGCCGCCAGGCCGCCGGCCGGGCCCAGCCCGGACAGCCCGCCGGGCGGGTCGGCGGTACGTCCCGTGCCCGCGGCCCGCCGCGGCTGGGTCTCCGTCGTCGTCCCGGTGCTCGTGCCTCGGTCCTCCCCCACCCGCCCATCATCGCCGCTGCGGGCGGCCCGTTCCGGCCGTTCCCCCCGGTCGGCGTGTCGAAATACGAAACGGGGGCCCCTCCGGTAGAGAGGAGCCCCCGTCCGGCACGCCCGGCCGGTCAGCCCATGCTGGCCAGGAAGTCGCTGTAGAACAGGCCCAGCGCGATGGCCACCCCGATGCCCGCGATGATCCAGAACCTGACCACGATGTTGACCTCACTCCAGCCGGCCAACTCGAAGTGGTGCTGGAGCGGGGACATCCGGAACACCCGCTTGCCGGTGGTCCGGAACGAGATGATCTGGATCACCACGGACATCGTGATGATCACGAAGAGGCCGCCGAGGATCGGCAGCAGCAGCACCGTCCGGGTGGACATCGCCATCCCGGCGATCAGCCCGCCGAGGCCCAGCGCACCGGTGTCGCCCATGAAGATCCGGGCCGGGGAGGTGTTCCACCACAGGAAGCCCACGCAGGCCCCGGCCGCCGCCCCGGCGATCAGCGCGATCTCCAGCGGGTCCCGGACGGCGTAGCAGTAGTTGTCCGGATTGGCGGTGTACGTCGGGTCGGCGCACCAGTGCCGGTACTGCCAGAACGCGATCAGCGCGTACGCGGCCAGCACCATCACCGAGGCGCCGGTGGCCAGCCCGTCCAGCCCGTCGGTGAGGTTGACCCCGTTGGTCGCCGCCATCACCACCATGATGATCACGATCACCGAGGCCACCTTGCCGATCTCCAGCGCCGGGATGTCCCGGATGAAGCTCAGCGTGGTGCTGCCCACGGTCTCGGTGTTGGTCGTCGCGCCGCTGGCGTCGGTCATGCTGCTCGGGAAGTACAGCGCTACCACCCCGAAGACCGCGCCCACCAGGATCTGCCCGAACAGCTTGCCGCGCTTGTTGAGCCCGCCGCTGTGCCGCTTGCGCACCTTGAGGAAATCGTCGATGAAGCCGACCGCGCCGGAGAAGACCATCAGCCCCAGCAGCACCAGGGCGGTGATGGTCGGCTCGACCTGGGCGATCTGCGCGTCCGGCAGGGTGGTCAGGGCGAGGTGGCCGGCGACGTACGCGATCACCGTGGCCAGGATGAACACCACGCCGCCCATCGTCGGCGTGCCCTTCTTGCCCTCGTTGCTGGCGAGCCCGAGGTTCGATCGGATCGGCTGGCCGGCCTTGAGCCGGGCGAACACCCTGATCGCCAGCGGGGTCGCCAGCAACGACACCAGGAACGCCACGCCGATGGCGACGATGACCGCCCTCACGCGGCACCCCCCGCGCCGGCCCCGTCACCGGAGGCGTCGGCCCGCAGCGCGTCGGCGACCTCCCAGGTCCGGTACCGGGAGCCCTTCACCAGGACGACGTCGCCCGGTCGTAGCTCCCTGCGCAGCACCTCGACGGCCGCCGCCTGATCGGTGAGCAGCACCGACTCTCCTCCCCAGTCACTTACCGCTGTCGCGCCCTCATGGATCGGCGCGGCCGGCTCACCCACCACGAGCAGCCGGTCGACACCGAGTTCGGCCGCGAGCCGGCCGACCTCCCGGTGCCCCTCGTCCTCGTACGCGCCCAACTCGGCCATGTAGCCCAGTGCGGCGAACGTCCGCCCGCCCCGGTGCATCCCGGCCAGCGCGCGCAGCGCCACCGCCGTCGAGGCCGGGTTGGCGTTGTACGAGTCGTCGATGACGGTCACCCCGTCGGGACGGGTGAAGACGTCCATCCGGCGGGTGGAGACCAACCCCAGGTCGCCCAGGGCCGCCGCCAACTCGGCCAGCGGCATGCCCAGCTCCCGGGCCACCGCCGCCGCGGCGAGCGAGTTGGAGACCTGGTGCCGGCCGGTCAGGCCGAGCCGCACCGGGGCCGTCCCCTCCGGGGTGACCAGGGTGTATGCCGGCCGGCCCCGCCCGTCCAGGGTGACGTCCACCGCGCGCACGTCGGCGTCGGCCGACTCGCCGTAGCGGACCACCCGGGCGGCGGTCCGGGACGCCATCGCGGCGACCAGCGGGTCGTCGGCGTTGAGCACCGCCAGCCCGTCGGCCGGCAGCGCCTCCACCAGCTCCCCCTTGGCCAGGGCGATGTTCTCCACCGAGCCGAACTCGCCCAGGTGCGCCACCCCGACGTTGAGCACCACCGAGATCCGCGGCGGCACCACGTCGCAGAGGTAGCGGACGTGCCCGACGCCCCGCGCGCCCTTCTCCATCACCAGGTACCGGGTCTGCCCGGTGGCCTGCAACGCCGTGTACGGGTGGCCCAGCTCGTTGTTGAACGATCCGGGCGGGGCCACCGTCGGGCCGAGCCGGCCGGCGAGCTGCGCGATCAGGTCCTTGGTGGTGGTCTTGCCCGACGACCCGGTCAACCCGATCACGGTGAGCCCCGGCAGCCGGTCCACCACGGCCCGGGCCAGCCGGCCCAACGCGGCCAGCGCGTCGTCCACCAGCACCATCGGCACCCCGGGCAGCTCCCGGGTGCCGAGCACCGCCACCGCGCCGGCGGCGACGGCACCGGCGGCGTAGTCGTGCCCGTCGACCCGCTCGCCGGGGAACGCGACGAACAGCGCACCGGCGACGACCTTGCGGGAGTCGAACTCGACCGGGCCGGTGACCCGGGTGTCCGGGTCGGCGGCGTGCAGCCGGCCGCCCACCGCCGAGGCCACCTCGGCCAGGCTCAGCGGGATCACCGCTGACCCGCCAGGTCGCCGAAGCGGACGCGCAGCGCCTCCGCCAGCTCGGTCCGGTCGTCGAACGGGTGCACCTCGCCGGCGATCTCCTGACCGCGTTCGTGCCCCTTGCCGAGCAGCGCCACCACGTCACCCGGCCCGGCCAGCCGGACCGCCTCGGCGATCGCCTCCCGCCGGCCCGGCACCTCGACGATCCGGGCGGCCGCGTCCGCCCCGTACGCCCCGGCCAGCACCTCGGCCCGGATCGTCGCCGGGTCCTCGGTACGCGGGTTGTCGTCGGTCACCAGCACCACGTCGGCGCCCCGGGCGGCGGCGGCACCCATCGCCGGGCGCTTGCCCCGGTCCCGGTCGCCCCCCGCGCCGATGACGCAGATCAGCCGGCCGGTGCCCGAGTCACGCAGCGCGGCCAGGGCGGCCACCACGGCGTCGGTCTTGTGCGCGTAGTCGACCACGCCGCGCACCGGGGCGTCCCCGCTGACCAGTTCCAGCCGGCCGGGCACCCCGCCGCACGCGGCCACCCCGGCGGCGGCGGTCGTCGGGTCGACCCCGGCGGCGACCAGGCAGGCGATCGCGAGCAGCGCGTTCGCCACGTTGTGCCGGCCGGGCAGCGCCACCCCGGCGGGCAGGACCAGGTCGTCCGGGCCGTGCGCGGTGAACCGCTGGGCGTAGCCCTCGCCGCCGACCCGGTCGGCCCACCAGGTGGCGGTCGGGTCGCCGGCCGCCGAGTAGCTGACCGTGGCCGGCCGGTACAGCGGGCGCAGGGCCGGGTCGTCGTGGTTGAGCACCTCGACCCGGCAGCGCCCGTCGAACAGCTTCGCCTTCGCCGCGAAGTAGTCGGCCGGGTCGGCGTGGAAGTCGAGGTGGTCGGAGCCGAAGTTGGTGTAGCCGCCGACGGTGAACCGGACCCCGCCGACCCGCCCCATCGCCAGGGCGTGGCTGGACACCTCCATGACCACCGCGGTCACCCCGCGCTCCCGCGCGGCGGCGAGCAGGGCGTGCAGGTCGGTGGCCTCCGGGGTGGTCCGGACGCTGTCGGTCACCAGGTCGCCCAGCCGGGTCTCCACGGTGCCGATCAGGCCGGTGACGTGGCCTGCGGCACGCAAGCCGGACTCGATCAGGTAGGCCGTCGAGGTCTTGCCGGCGGTGCCGGTCACCCCGATCACGGTCAGCCCGTCGGTCGGGTCGCCGTAGACGGCGGCGGCCAGCTCGCCCAGCACCGCCCGGGGGTCGGGCGTCACCAGGACGGGCAGCCCGGTCGCGCCGGCCGCCACGGCGCCGGCCGGGTCGGTCAGCACTGCCACCGCGCCGGCCGAGGCGGCGGCGGCGGCGAACTCCGCGCCGTGCCGGCGGGCGCCGGGCAGCGCGGCGTACAGGTCGCCGGGGCGGACCTCCTGGCTGGCGTGGGTCACCCCGGTCACGACCAGCGCGGCGGCGTCGGCCGGCGGCGTCACAGCGAGCCGGTCGGCGAGGTCGCCGAGCCGGACTCCGGGCACGGTACGGGGGCGTGGATTGCCGGGCACGGCGTCAGACCCTACCCGGTCGTCCGGTTCCGGCCGCACAGCCGCCCCGATGGTTCGTCGGCACTCACCGATGATGTCCCGCCGTTCCCGGTCAGCGCGGAAAGACCTCGAAGTTGGGGGATTTCCCGCGCGACGGCGGGACCCGGTAGTGCCGCAGCGTGAAGCCCATCATCTCGCGGAACGCCGGGGCGACGACCGCGCCGCCACCGCCCTCGGGGTTCCAGACGAAGACCGCCACCACGTACCGGGGCGCCTCGGCGGGCGCCATCCCGATGAACGACCCCACCTCGCCCGGTTGCTGCTTGCCGTCGACGTAGCGCAGCCCGGTGCCGGTCTTGCCGGCGATCCGGTAGCCGGGCACCGCGGCGGCCAGGCCGGTCGCGCCGTCGACCGTGGTCACGGCCTCCAGCAGGGTACGCAGCGCGGCGGCATTCTGCGGGCTGAGCACCGAGCGGGTCACCGGGGCGGCGGCCGGGGTGCGTTTGCCGTCCGCCCCGACCACCTCCTTGATCAGGTGGGGCTGGACGTAGGTGCCGCCGTTGGCGATGGTGGCGTACGCGGCGGCCATCTGCAGCGGGGTGGCGTCGACGCTGTGCCCGATCGGCACCGACCCGTACGACGACCCGCTCCACTGGTCAGCCGGGAGCAGCCGGCCGGACGCCTCGCCGGGCATCCCCTCGCCGGTGGGCTGCCCCAGCCCGAACCGCTTCTGGTAGTCGATCAGCCGGTCGGGGCCGAGCCGGTCGCCGATCTCGATGGTGCCGACGTTGGACGAGTAGGCCAGCATCCCGGCCACGCTGAGCTTCTTGCCGTCGGCGGGGTGGGTGTCCCGGAAGGTCACCCCGCCCCGGGTGACGGTGTTCGCGACCGGCCAGGCGCTGTCCGGCGTGATGACCCCCTCCTGCAGGGCCGCGCCGTAGGTGATCGCCTTGTGCACCGAGCCGGGGTCGACCACGAAGCTGGTGGCCGCGTCCTCCCGGTCGGTGGGGCGGCTCTGCTCCGGTGACGCCGCGTTGTAGGTCGGGTTGCTGGCCTGGGCCAGCACGTCGCCGGTCTTGGCGTCGAGCACCACCGCCGCGCCGATCGCGCCCCGGGTCTGCGCCATCTGCCGGCTGAGGATCTGCTGCGTCTGGAACTGGAGGTCCCGGTCGATGGTGAGCACCAGCGAGCTGCCCGGCTTGGGTTCGGTGGTCTGGCTGTAGCCGCCGGGGATGGGCGCGTTGAGGTCGCCGAGGCCGGCCTCGTACACCCGGCGGCCGTCCTGCCCACGCAGCACGTCGTCGTAGCGGGCCTCCAGCCCTTCCAGGCCGTCCATGTCCTGGCTGGTGAAGCCGACCAGGTTGGCGGCCAGGTCGCCGCCGGGCACCTCGCGGCGTTCGTCGCGGTGGGTGCCGATGCCGGCCAGGTCGAGCGCCTCGATCTGCTTGGCCCGGGCGATGTCGACGCCCCGGGCCAGGTACCGGAACTGGAGGCCGCCCTTCCGCTTCATCTTCTCGGCCAGTTCGGAGGCCGGGACACCGAGCAGCGGGGACAGCAGCTTCGCGGTCTCCGTGCGGTCCTTGACCATGGTGGGGTCGGCGAAGACGTACCGCGCCTCGACGCTGCGGGCCAGCGGTGCGCCGGTGCGGTCCTGGATCGAGCCACGCGGGGCGGGCAGGTCGACCCGGGTCAGCCGGTTGTCCACGCCACCGCCGGCGTACGCCGGGGTGTCCACGGCCTGCAGGACGACCAGCCGGATGCCGATCACGGCGAAGGCCGCGAGCACCAGCATGGTGCCCAGCCGCAGCCGGCGACGCGGCTCGGCGAGCTTCGGCGGGCGGCGCGGCTTGCGCACCGGCCGTCGCCCGGCGGGCCGGTCGGTGCGCCGGGGCGCCTCGGTCCGGCGCGCGGCGCCCCGGCCGGGGGTGTCGGTACGGCGGCCGGGACGGCGACGGGGCGCGGGCGGCTCGGCGAACTCGTCGTCGTCGGGGGCGGCCCTGGGCGGCACGGTCCGGATGACGCCGGTGCGCCCGGTCGGGGCGGCCTCCCGCCGGCCGGCCCGGTTGGCGGCGGCCCGAGCGGGGGCGGCCCGGCCGCCGTCGAGCACCTGCAGGGCGGGGCGGAACGGGTCGCCGGAGCGGCCGGCCCGGGGGGTTCGCCGCTGCCCGCCCCGGTCCTCGCTGCTCTCCCGGATGGTCCGGCCCCGGGGGGTGTACGCCCGCGCGTCGGAGATTCCCCCGACGTCCCCGGCCCGGGGCTGTCCGGTACGGGGTTCACCGGCGCGGCCCTGTCCCCGGGGCTCACCGGCGCGGGGTCCGCCGGCCGGGGGTTCCCCGCTGCGCGGCTCCGGGGTGCGTGGCTCCGGCGTCCGTGGCCCGCCGCCCCGGGCGGCCCCGCCACGAACCGATCCGCGCCGGGAGCCCGTGGGATCCCGGCGCGGATCGTCGGATCTCGGTGGCACGGGCGTTACCCCCCGTTGCCCTGCTGGCTGGTGATCGCCGGCTGCCCGTCGGCCGGCTGCGGCACGCCGATCAGCCGACCGTCCGGCAGCCGGATGTACGCCGGTTCGCCCGCCTCGACCAGGCCCAGCTTGCGGGCCTCGGCGGTCAGGTTGCCCGGCTCCTTGGCCTCCTCGATCTCCTTCTCCAGCTGCTGCTGGTCGACGTCGAGGCGGGCCTGCTGCTGCTGGAGCTGCTGGAGCTTGAACGCGTTCTCATTGATCTTGGTGTTGACCGCGAGGATGCCCAGCACCCCGCCGACCACCAGCACCACGATCAGTGCCGCGAACGGCGCCCGGGGCACCCGGACCGGCGGCGGCGGCGCCACCCGCAGCCGGGGCGCCCCGGTGGCGGTGGCGGTACGGGTGGCCGGCTGCTCCGCCGGCCGCAACGCGGCGCTGCCCTGGGTGGGGAACTCGCGCGCCCCCCGGCGCGCCTCCCCCGCTCGACCGGCGAGGTCCGCCGGCGTCGTGCCACGGGCCGTGCGCTGCGCCGTGGTCCGGCCCCCCGACCGCGGTGCGCGCTGCCCGACGACCGCGTCGCGGTCGTCACGCTTGTTGACGTTCATGTCCCCTCCCCCTGTTCGTCCGTCCTGCCGTCCTCCGGGGTCGCCTCCGGGTCCACTGTGGAACCCCGCGTCGACCCCGCGCCCGGTTGGTGCATCGCCCTGACCCGTCGGCCGGACCGTTCGCGGTCGGTCCGGCCGTGCTGCCCGGTGGCCGGGTCGAGTCGCTCCGCCGCCCGCAGCCGCACGGATGCGGCCCGCGGGTTGGCGGCGACCTCGGCCTCCCCGGCGAGTTCGGCACCCCGGCTGAGCAGCCGGAACGTCGGGCCCGACCCGGGGAGTTCCACCGGAAGGTCGACCGGGCCCTTGCTGCGGACCCGGTCGGCGAGCGCCTGCTTGGTGAGCCGGTCCTCCAGCGAGTGGTAGGACAGGACCACCAGGCGACCGCCCACGTGGAGCTTGTCGAGGGCAGCCGGCAGCGCCGTCTCCAGCACCGCCAGTTCCCTGTTTACCTCGATCCGTAAAGCCTGAAACGTTCTCTTGGCCGGGTGTCCCCCGGTTCGTCGCGCTGGTGCCGGAATGCTCTCCCTGACCAGCTCCGCCAGCCGGGCCGAGGAGGTGATCCGACCCCGCTCCCGCTCCCGCAGGATCGCCGAGGCGATCCGGCCGGCGAACTTCTCCTCGCCGTAGACCCGCAGCACCCGGGCCAGCTCCGGGTGGGAGTAGCTGTTGACCACCTCCTCGGCGGTCACCCCCCGGGTCTGGTCCATCCGCATGTCCAGCGGCGCGTCCTGGGCGTAGGCGAACCCGCGGTCGGGCGCGTCGAGTTGCAACGACGAGACGCCCAGGTCGAACAGCACCCCGTCGACGCCCGGATAGCCCAACCGGGCCACCACCTCGGGCAGCTCGTCGTAGACGGCGTGCTCCAGGTGGATCCGGTCGGCGAACCGGGCCAGCCGGACCCGGGCGTGCGCCAGGGCCTCGGTGTCCCGGTCCAGGCCGATCAGCACCGTGTGCGGATGCCGTTGCAGCACCGCCTCGGCGTGACCGGCCAACCCCAGCGTGGCATCGACGTGGACCGTCCGGCCGCCCCGGTCCAGCGCGGGGGCGAGCAGCTCGAGACACCGCTCAAGCAGCACCGGCACGTGCGTGCCGCGTAGCTCCCCCATGTCGACCCCCACTGTGGAATACGTCTCGTCGTGTCGCGTTCTGCTCGTCGGACGACGCCGTGCCGTCGTACCGCCAGATCCCCATCCGCTCCCGCCCCGGCTCCGGGCCGACGACCCGGAGTGGAGATCGTGCCCCTGGCACCGGGGAAGGGGCGCCAGGAACTCGAAAGCGGCTGGAGATCTCGCAGTACGTCGGGCGTCGCCGCGCCCTACAGACCGCCGGGCAGCACCCCCTCCTCGATGTCGGCGAAGTCGTCTTCGCTGTCGGCGAGGTAGCTCTCCCAGGCCGTCCGGTCCCAGATCTCCACCCGGGTGGACGCCCCGATCACCACCAGGTCCCGGTCGAGCGCGGCGTACGACCGCAGGTGGGACGGGATGGTGACCCGGCCCTGCTTGTCGGGGACCTCATCGTGCGCGCTGGCGAAGAAGACCCGGCTGTAGGCCCGGGCCGCCTTGTTCGTCATCGGCTGCGCGCGCAACTGGTCGGCGATCCGTTGGAACTCGGGCGTGGGGAAGACGTAGAGGCAGCGATCCTGCCCTTTGGTGATCACTACACCCCCCGCCAGCTCGTCCCGGAACTTGGCCGGAAGGATCAAACGGCCCTTTTCGTCCAGGCGCGGAGTGTGGGTGCCGAGAAACATCGGCCCAACCCCCTTGCCCTGAGCGGCGTTCGCGGCGCCGCTGACCCCCTGGGCCGGTGGGCCCTCCCGGCCTCACCATTGCGCCCCACTCTACTCCACTTCCCTCCACCTGCAACCAGAAACGCCGCCCCGGCGCGTCGCCGTCGCGGCTAAAACCGCACGTCAGAGCCGGTGGAGCGGAGTGGAGGGGCGGGCCGGGCCGCAGCCGCGTCCGCTACCCGACATAGATCGACTCCATCCGGTGGAGCGCCCGCCGCCCGGACGCCCGGCGTGCCCCGACCGAACGGTTCGCCCTCGGCGGCGATCTGGCGGGCGCGGAGGTCCGGTAACCTCGCTCGCGTGACGGACGCGAAGATGCCCCTGCGGGCGAAGGTGGCCAGCTCCGTGTCGAGGACCGCCGCGGCGCTGTCGCGCGCCGCCGGCCGGGGCGACGGCTCGGTGATCGGCGGATGGATCGGGCTGAAGATCGATCCGGACCTGCTGGCCCACCTCTCGGCCGGACGCGCCATCGCGCTGATCTCCGGCACCAACGGCAAGACCACCACCACCCGGCTCAGCGCCGCCGCCGTCGGCGTGCTCGGCCGGGTCGCGACCAACTCGTTCGGCGCCAACATGCCCACCGGGCACACCTCGGCGCTGGCCAAGGCCGGCAGCACCCCGTACGCGGTGCTGGAGGTCGACGAGCACTACCTCGCGCAGGTGCTGGAGGCCACCGAGCCGCACGTGGTGGCCCTGCTCAACCTCTCCCGCGACCAGCTCGACCGGGCCAAGGAGGTCGCCATGATGGCGCAGCTCTGGCGCGCGGCACTGGTCCGGCACACCGACGTGCGGGTGGTGGCCAACGCCGACGACCCGATGGTGGTCTGGGCGGCCACCCCGCCGGCCGACCCCGCGCAGGGCGTCCGCCCGCCGCACGTCACCTGGTTCAGCGCCGGCCAGCGCTGGCACGACGACTCCTGGGTCTGCCCGGAGTGCGGCTCCACCATCCAGCGCTCCGGCGAGCAGTGGTGGTGCACCGGCTGCCCACTGCGCCGCCCGGAGGCGCAGTGGACGGTGGAGGACGACGGCGTGCTCGACCCCACCGGGGCCTGGCACAAGGTGACCCTCCAGCTCCCCGGCAAGGTCAACCTCGGCAACGCCGCCACCGCGCTGGCCGTCGCCGCCGAGTTCGGGGTACGCCCCGTCGACGCCGTCTCCCGGCTGCACACGGTCACCTCGGTCGCCGGCCGGTACGCCCAGGTCGACCGGGACGGGCGCAACATCCGGCTGCTGCTGGCCAAGAACCCGGCCAGTTGGCTGGAGGCGTTCGACATGGCCGACGAGGCCCCCACCCTGCTCTCCATCAACGCCCGTGACCCCGACGGGCTGGACACCTCCTGGCTGTTCGACGTCGACTTCGCCCCGCTGCGCGGCCGGCAGGTGCTGATCACCGGCGACCGCGCGTACGACCTGGCGGTCCGGCTCGACGTCAACGGGGTGCCGTTCCAGCACGTCCGGGCGTTCGGCGAGGCGGTCCGGGCGGTCCCGCCGGGCCGGCTGGAGGTCATCGCGAACTACACCGCCTTCCAGGACATCCGAGCGGAGTTGGACCGTGTCAACTGAGAGCCTGCGTATCGTCTGGATCTACCCCGACCTGCTCTCCACCTACGGCGACCGGGGCAACCTGCTGATCCTGGCCCGCCGGGCGCAGCAGCGCGGGATGCCTGTCGAGGTGCTGGAGGTCCGCTCCGACCAGCGGCTGCCCGCCACCGCCGACATCTACCTGCTCGGCGGCGGAGAGGACGGCCCGCAGGCGCTCGGCGCGCAGCGGCTGCTCGCCGACGGCGGCCTGCACCGGGCGGTCGCCCAGGGCTCGGTGGTCTTCGGCGTCTGCGCCGGCTACCAGCTGCTCGGCACCTCCTTCTTCGCCAAGGGCACCCGGTGCGCCGGGCTGGAGCTGCTCGACCTGTCCTCCGACCGGGGTCCCACCCGGGCGGTCGGCGAGCTGGCCGGCGAGATCGACCCCCGGCTGGGCGTGCCGCCGCTGTCCGGGTTCGAGAACCACGGGGGTCGCACCCACCTCGGCCCCGGCGTGTCGCCGCTGGCCCGGGTCAGTGCCGGGGTCGGCAACGACGGCGTCACCGAGGGCGCGTGGCGGGGCAAGCTGCTGGGCACCTATTCGCACGGGCCGGCGCTGGCCCGCAACCCCGCCCTGGCCGACCTGCTGCTGCGCTGGGCCACCGGCGCGCACCAGCTCCCGCCGCTCGACGACACCTGGGCCGAGCGGCTGCGCACCGAACGCCGTGCCGCCGTGGCCGCCGCCGCCCGCCCGTGATGTCCGCCGCCCGCCCGTGACCCCCGCCGTCCGGCGGCTGCTGCGCCAGCCGTCGGCACGTCGGTTCGCCCTGCTGGTGGTCATGCTGGCCGGGTTCGTGACGCTGCTGCTGGTGACGCCCCGCCCGGACGTCGGCGAGCTGCCCCGGCTGGCCGACCCGCTCGGCGGGTACGCCCCGGTCGTGGGCGTGGTGGTCGGGGCGCTGCTGCTGGTGGCGCTGGTCCCCCGGACCTTCGTCACGCTGGCGGCGGGGGCGGTGTTCGGCCCGCTGGAGGGTGCGGCGTACGCGCTCGGCGCGGCGCTGCTGGCCGCCGCGCTCGGCTTCGCCGTCGGGCGGGTGCTGGGGCGGGAGTTCGTCGCCGAGCGGGTACGCGGCAGGCTGGCCCGGCTCGACGGCTGGTTCGCCCGGCAGAGCGTGTTCGGCGTGATCACCGTGCGGATGCTGCCGATCGCCGGGTTCGGCCTGGTCAGCTACGGCTACGGCACCACCGGGGCGCGGGTGCTGCCGTTCCTGGTCGGCAGCGTGCTGGCCTCCGCCCCGACCGCCTTCGGCTACGCCGCGATCGGCGCGGCGGCCAGCTCCCCCGGCAGCATCAACTGGTACGCCGCCGCCCCGGCGGGACTGGGGCTGATCGCCAGCGGGGTGCTGGCGTGCCAGTGGTGGCGGGCCGAACGCGCCCGCCGGGCCGTGGTCGCCGATCCGCGTCCCTGACCGGGCGGAACCGGCCCGAAGGTGGGCGGCGCCCCGGGCGACAGCCAGGTGGCCGGCGGCAGCCCGGGACGGTCCCGTCGGAATGGTCGGGTCGGGTGAGCGGTATGCCTGAGAGTCATATTTATGACTCTCAGGCATACCGCTCCACGTCGACAGTTTGTCCCGGCCCGCCGTCACCGCACATTACCGCGGCCCCACAAGCCGACCGGCCGGGCCGGCCACGCGAGCCGCCCGCCACGGGCGGACGGCAGCGTCAGACGACCACCGAGACCAACCGGCCCGGCACCACGATGACCTTGCGCGGCTCCCTGCCGGCCAGCGCGGATGCGACCGCCTCCAGGGCCGCCGCCCGGACGGACACCTGCGCGGCGTCGGCTGGCACCTCGATCCGGCCCCGGACCTTGCCGTTGACCTGCACCGGGTAGGTGACGGTGTCGGCGACCAGCAGGGCCGGGTCGGCGGCCGGGAAGTCGGCGTACGCCAGCGAGGTGTCGTGGCCCAGCATCCGCCACAGCTCCTCGGCCACGTGCGGGGCGAACGGGGCCAGCATCAGCACCAGCGGCTCGGCCACCTCGCGCGGGGTCTGCTCCAGCCGGGTCACCGCGTTGGTCAGCTCGATCAGCTTGGCGATCGCGGTGTTGAACCGGATGCCCTCCATGTCGCCACGGACCCCGTCGATCACCTTGTGCAGCAGCCGTCGGGTGGCCTCGTCGGCCGGCGCGTCGGTGACCCGGGGCGCTCCGGTCTGCTCGTCGACCACGGCCCGCCACACCCGTTGCAGGAACCGGTACGACCCGACCACGGCCCGGGTCTCCCAGGGGCGGGACACCTCCAGCGGGCCCATCGACATCTCGTACACCCGGAAGGTGTCCGCGCCGTAGGCCGCGCACATGTCGTCGGGGGTGACCACGTTGCGCAGCGACTTGCCCATCTTGCCGTACTCGCGGGTCACCTCGTGCTCGCCGTGGAACCAGCGGCCGTCGACCTCGACGACCTCCTCGGCCGGCACCGGCGTGCCCCGGGAGTCGCGGAACGCGTACGCCTGGATCATGCCCTGGTTGAACAGCTTGCGGAACGGCTCGAACGACGACACGTGCCCCAGGTCGTACAGCACCTTGTGCCAGAAGCGGGCGTACAGCAGGTGCAGCACGGCGTGCTCGGCGCCGCCGACGTACAGGTCGGTTCCCCCGCAGTCGCCCTCGGCGCGCGGGCCCATCCAGTACGCCTCGTTCTCCGGGTCGACGAACCGCTCGGAGTTGGTCGGGTCCAGGTAGCGCAGCTCGTACCAGCAGGAGCCGGCCCACTGCGGCATCACGTTGGTCTCCCGGGTGTACCGCTGCGGCCCGTCGCCCAGGTCCAGCTCCACCTCGACCCAGTCGCGCCGCCGCGACAGCGGGGTCTCCGGGTTGCTCGCGGCGTCGTCCGGGTCGAACGTCTTCGGGGAGAAGTCGTCCACCTCGGGCAGTTCGACAGGCAGCATCTCCTCGGGCAGCGCGATCGCCGCGCCGGTGGCGTCGTAGACGATCGGGAACGGCTCGCCCCAGTAGCGCTGCCTGGAGAACAGCCAGTCCCGCAGCCGCCAGGTGACCGCGCCGACGCCGTGGCCGTTGGCCTCCAGCCACGCGATGATCGCCGCCTTGGCGTCGGCCACCCCCAGCCCGTTCAGGTCCAGGCCGCGCTCGGGCGCGGCGCTGTTGATCGCCGGCCCGTCCCCGGTGTACGCCTTCCCGTCGAACCCGTCGGCCGGCTGCACGGTCCGCACGATCGGCAGGTCGAACACCTCGGCGAAGGCCCAGTCCCGCTCGTCCTGGGCGGGCACCGCCATGATCGCGCCGGTGCCGTACCCGGCCAGCACGTAGTCGGCGATGAAGATCGGGATCTGCCCGCCGGTGACCGGGTGGGTGGCGTACGCGCCGACGAAGACGCCGGTCTTCTCCTTCGTGTCGGCCTGCCGCTCCACGTCGGTCTTGGCCGCCGCCGCCTTCCGGTACGCCTCGACGGCCTCCCGGGGGCCGGCGTGCCCACCGGTCCAGGCATCCCGCGTCCCGGCCGGCCAGGTGGTTGGCGTCAGCGCGTCGACCAGCTCGTGCTCGGGCGCCAGCACCAGGTAGGTGGCGCCGAAGATGGTGTCCGGCCGGGTGGTGAACACCCTGATGCGGGCCTCGCCCGCGACACCGGAGTCAGCGGTCCCGGCCGGGAAGTCGATGTGCGCACCCGTCGATCGGCCGATCCAGTTGCGCTGTTGCAGCTTGATCGACTCGGGCCAGTCCAGCGTGTCCAGATCGTCCAGCAGCCGGTCACCGTAAGCGGTGATCCGCATCATCCACTGCTTCAGGTTGCGCTTGAACACCGGGAAGTTGCCCCGGTCGGAGCGACCGTCCGGGGTGACCTCCTCGTTGGCCAGCACGGTGCCCAGCCCCGGGCACCAGTTCACCGGTGCCTCCGAGACGTACGCCAGCCGGTGGTCGTCGACGATCCGCCGCTGCTCGGCCGGGCTCAGCTCGGCCCAGGCCCGGCCGTCGGGGGTGGGCCGGTCGCCCGCGGCGAACTCGGCGGTCAGCTCGGCGACCGGGCGGGCGCGCCGCGCCTGCGGGTCGTACCAGGAGTTGTAGACCTGCAGGAAGATCCACTGGGTCCACCTGTAGAAGTCGGTGTCGATGGTGGCCACCGAACGCCGCTCGTCGTGGGCCAGCCCCAGCCGGCGCAGCTGCGCCCTGTACCGCTCGATGTTGGCCACCGTCGTCGTCCGGGGGTGGGTGCCGGTCTGCACCGCGTACTGCTCGGCGGGCAGGCCGAACGCGTCGAAGCCCATCGCGTGCAGCACGTTGCGCCCGGCCATCCGCTGGTAGCGGGCGAAGCAGTCGGTGCCGATATAGCCCAGCGGGTGCCCGACGTGCAGCCCCGCACCGGACGGGTACGGGAACATGTCCAACACGTACAGCTTCTCCGCGCCCGCCCGGGGGTGGCCCGGGTCGGCCAGCGGACCTGTCGGGTTCGGCGCGTGGAAGGTGCCCTCCCGCTCCCAGGTGTCCTGCCACCGACGCTCGATCTCGTCGGCCATGGCCGCGGTGTACCGGTACGGGGGGATGTCGCCCGCCGGTGCGGCTGCCTCACTCATGCCTTCTCCTTGGCGGTCGTCGCGGTCGTGTCGCACTGACGCGGTCGTCGGGGACCGGTGCCCTCGGGCGGGACCGGCGCGGTCGGGGCGGGTCGGGGAAGCATCGGGCCCGGGGAGACCCTGCCGCAGGCACGAAAAAGCCCCTCGCGCAGGAGGGGCCGCCGTGCTGTCGCGCGTCAGCGCATCAGCACGGCCCGGTAAGAAGCAGGAAGACTCCGGCCATGTTCCGCAGTGTACCCCGTGGCGTCTGTCGACCGCCCGGCACATCCACCGCACCACGGTCACCTTCCGTGGCCACCCGGCCGCGTCCGGTCCCCCGACCTGACGAATATCCGCTGCGTGACCGGCCGACTTCCGGCAGGGTTCGGCGTTCACCGTAAACATGGTTAGCCTGAGAGACCAGTGCGATTCCTGCGGCAGACGAGGCTTCCCGTTGCGAACCGAACGACGGGTCCAGGTGCTCTTTACCGAGCTGCCGTCGCGACGAGGAGAAGGCCCGTGACACAACAGACCTGGGACGAGGTGGGCGGCGTGCTGCCGCACGACGAGTTCCGCGCCGCCAGCGAGGCCATCGTGGCCAACATCGAGCAGGTCATCGAGGGCAAGACAGCGACCGTCCGGCTCGCCCTGGCCGTCCTGCTGGCCGAGGGGCACCTGCTGATCGAGGACGTCCCGGGCGTCGGCAAGACCAAGCTGGCCAAGGCCCTCGCCCGGTCCATCGACTGTTCGGTGCGGCGCATCCAGTTCACCCCCGACCTGCTGCCCAGCGACGTCACCGGGGTCAGCGTCTACAACCAGGAGACGCACGACTTCGAGTTCCGCCCCGGTGCGGTCTTCGCCAACCTGGTGGTCGGCGACGAGATCAACCGGGCCTCGCCGAAGACCCAGTCCGCGCTGCTGGAGTGCATGGAGGAACGCCAGGTCACCGTCGACGGCGTCACCTACCAGCTGCAGACCCCGTTCATGGTGATCGCCACCCAGAACCCGATCGAGATGGAGGGGACGTACCCCCTGCCGGAGGCGCAGCGCGACCGGTTCACCGCCCGGATCGCGATGGGCTACCCCGGCCCGGACGCCGAGCTGGCCATGCTGGACGGGCACGGCGCCGCCGACCCGCTCCAGGAGCTGCGCCCGGTCTCCGACGCCGACACGGTACGCCGCCTGATCGCCACCGTGCGCAACGTGCACGTCGCCGACGCCGTCAAGCAGTACGCCGTCGACCTGGTCACCGCCACCCGGGAGGCCCCCGACCTGCGGTTGGGCGCGTCCCCCCGGGCCACCCTCCAACTGCTGCGCACCGCCCGCGCGGTGGCCGCCCTGGAGGGCCGCGACTACGTGCTCCCCGACGATCTCCAGGCGCTCGCGGTGCCGGTGCTGGCCCACCGGATCATCCCCACGGCCGACGCCCAGTTGGCCCGCCGCACCACCGACGCGATCGTCGCCGAGCTGGTGCACCGGCTGGCCCTGCCGCCTGACCGCAAGTGCCCCACCGGCTACGACTCGCCCCGTCCCGCCGCCGGCAACGGCCGCCCGCCGTTCGAGCCGCGGAGGCCGTGACGTGCGGGACGGGCTGCGTGGCCTGACCACCCGGGGCCGTTCGTTCCTGGCTGCGGCCATCGCCGCCGCGATCTCGGCCGGCATCCTCGGCGAACGGGACCTGCTCCGGGTGGCGGTGCTGCTCGCCGTCCTGCCGCTGCTCGCCGCGCTCTACGTCGGCCGGACCCGGTACAAGCTGGCCTGCAACCGCTCGCTGGACCCGCACCGGGTGCCCGTCGGGGCCAGCTCCCGGGTGGTGCTGCGGTTGCAGAACATGTCCCGGCTGCCCACCGGCACCCTGCTGCTGGAGGACCGGCTGCCGTACGCGCTGGGCAGCCGGCCCCGGGTGGTGCTGGAACGGCTCGGCGCGCACCAGGCCAGCTCGGTGGCGTACACGGTGCGCGCCGACGTGCGCGGCCGGTACGAGGTGGGCCCGCTGGTGATCCGGATGACCGACCCGTTCGGGTTGTGCGAGCTGAGCCGGGCGTTCCCCAGCACCGAACAGCTCACCGTGATCCCGCAGGTCACCCCGCTGCCCTCGGTGCGGCTGCCGGGTGAGTACGCCGGCAGCGGCGACAGCCGGGCCCGGTCGGTGGCGGTGCACGGCGAGGACGACGCCGCCACCCGGGAGTACCGCAGGGGCGACGACCTGCGCCGGGTGCACTGGAAGTCGACCGCCCGCACCGGTGAGCTGATGGTGCGCCGCGAGGAGCAGCCGTGGGAGAGCCGGGCCACGGTGGTGCTGGACACCCGGGCGCACGGGCACCGGGGCGACGGCCCGACGGCCAGTTTCGAGTGGGCGGTCTCCGCCGCCGCCAGCATCGCCGTGCACCTGCGCCAGGCCGGGTACAGGCTGCGCCTGGTCACCGGGGACGGGGTCGACGTCGACGCCACCGAGGCCACCGGGGACGGCCTGCTCCTCGACCACCTCGCCGACGTCCGGCTCGACCAGCGTGGCGACGTGGCGACGCTGGTGCAGCGGGTCCGCCAGCGCGCCGACGGGGGCCTGATCATCGCGCTGTTCGGGTCGCTGACCACCAGCGAGGCGGAACTACTCGGCGGGCTGCGTGGCAACGGGGCGACCTGCGTCGGTTTCGTGCTGCACAGCTCCACCTGGCTCAGCCTGCCCGAGCGGGCCCGGTTCGAGTCCGAACAGGCCCACGCCGCCGCCGCGCTGTCCCTGTTGCAGGGCGGCTGGCGGGTCATCGGGGTCGACCACGACGGCCAACTGCCGGCGCTCTGGCCACAGGCCGGGCGCGGTTCACAGGGATTCGCGCTGCGTGCGGCGCTCGCCGAGACGGTCGCCGGGGCCGTCCGGTGAGCCGTCGGCCGGCCCCGCACCGGCACCACCGGCCGGTCCGCCGCGTCGCCGACGGGCGTACCGCCGTCGCCGGCCGCCGTGCGGTCGGCCCCGCCACCGACGCCCGACGACAGAGAGGGTGACGTCGTGATCGCGTCCCGGAACATCGGCTTCGTGGCCGCCGCGGCGACCCTGCTCGCCGCGGCCCCGCTGTCGTCGATCTTCCAACAGTGGACCTGGCTGATCCAGTCGGCCATCGCGGTCGCCGTGGTGGCCGGCGCGGCGGCGCTCACCCGGCTGGTCCGGGCCCCGCTGTGGGGTCAGGTGCTGGGCATGCTCGCCGGTCTGCTGCTCGCCCTGACCTGGCTCTTCCCCGGCGGTGGCGAACTGGTCGCCTTCCTGCCCACCCCGGCGACGCTTGCCCACTTCGGTGAGCTGGCGCAGAGTTCGTTGCAGGACATGCGCTCCTACGGGGTGAAGGTGCCGGACACCACCCCGCTGCTGTTCATCAGCGTGCTCGGGGTGGGTTCGGTGGCGATCGTGGTCGACGTGCTCGCCGTCGGGCTGCGCCGTCCGGCCCTGGCCGGGCTGCCCATGCTGGCCATCTACTCGGTGCCGGTGGCGGTCTACGTCGACAGCGTCCCCGCGCTGCCGTTCGTGGTCGGCGCCGCCGGCTACCTCTGGTTGCTGGTGACCGACAACGTCGACCGGGTCCGCCGGTTCGGTCGCCGGTTCACCGGCGAGGGCCGGGACGTGGACGTCTGGGAGTCGTCCCCGCTGGCCGCCGCCGGTCGCCGGCTGGCGGTGGTCGGGGTGGTGCTGGCCGTGGTGCTGCCGCTGGCCGTGCCGGGGATGTCCGGCGGGCTGCTGGACCAGTTCAACACCGCCGGCAACGGCACCGGCAACGGACGCCTCGGGCAGGGCGGCGGCCCCGGCCGGATCGACCTCTTCGCAGCGCTCAGCGGGCAGCTCAACCAGTCCGAGGTGGCCGACATGGTCACCGTCACCACCACCGAGCGGAACCCGTTCTACCTGCGCTTCGGCGTCGCCGACGAGCTGCGTCCGGACGGCTTCCGGGTGCGCCCGCCCAACGGCCGGCCGGTGAACCGGGACCTGCCCGACCCGGCCGACCGGGCCCAGGCGGGGGTGGAGCAGCAGACCTACCGGGCGACCGTCGAGGTGAACCGGTCGCTGAACATGCCCTTCGTGCCGGTCTACGCCGACCCGGTCAGCTTCGACGGGCTCAACGGCAACTGGTCGTACGACCAGAACCTCGGGGTGGTCTTCTCCAACCGGGACAACTCCCGGGGCAAGCGCTACTCCTTCGAGTACGTGCGCTCGACGTACACCCCGGCGGCGCTGCGCCGGGCCCGCCCGCTGCCGGCCGAGCACCCGATCCGGCTGCAACAGACCCGCACCCCCGAGGTACGCGAGGTCAGCCTGCTGGTCAACAGGCTGGTGGAGGGAAAGTCCACCGACTACGACCGGGTCCGGGCGCTCTACGACTACTTCTCCCGGGAGAACGGCTTCAGCTACTCGCTGAGCACCAAGGGCGGCACCAGCGGCCAGGAGATCGTCGACTTCCTCACCAACAAGGTCGGCTACTGCCAGCAGTACGCGGCGGCGCTGGCCTGGCTGGTGCGGGAGGCGGGCATCCCGGCCCGGGTGGCGTTCGGCTTCACCAACGGCAGCAGCGTCGACGGGGACACCGCCGTCCTGACCAACCGCAACCTGCACGCCTGGACGGAGGTCTACTTCGACCGGTTCGGCTGGGTGCCGTTCGACGCCACCCCGGCGTACGGCGTCCAGGGGTCGACCCGGTCGGCGTGGGCACCGGACTCCGACGCCCCGGACCCGGAGCCGTCGGACACGGCCGCGCCCGCCGCACCGGAGGACCCGGGCGCCACGACCGGACCGCAGCGCGACGAGGCCGCCGACAAGGACACCGACGCCGGGTTCGACCCGACCACCGGCGGCCCCGTCGAGCGGGCCCCGACCTGGCCCTGGTGGACGGTGGGCGCGCTGCTCGCGTTGGCGGTGCTGCTGGCCCTGCCGGCGCTGCGGCGGCGCGCGCTGCGCCGGCAGCGCCACCGTCGGGGAGTTCCGGTGGCGGCCGGCGTGGCCCCCGACGACGGGGCGGGCGCGAGCATCCCGATGACGGTGCTGGGCGCGGACGCCGAACGGGCCCGCGCGGACGCCCACGCCGCCTGGGACGAGCTGCTGGACACCCTGGTCGACTACCGGGTCCGGATCGACCGGACGGAGACCCCCCGGGCGACCGCCGAACGCCTGGCCCGGGAGGCGGTCGGCGAGGACGCCGGCTCCGCCACGGCGGTACGGCTGCTCGGCCGGGCCGAGGAACGCGCCAGGTACGCCCGGGACCCGCTCACCGGCGAGCCCCTGCACCCGGCGCTGCGGACGGTACGCGACGCCCTCGCCGCACGGGCCGACAGGCGTACCCGGCTGGTCGCCGCCGTGCTGCCACCGTCGGTGCTGCTCCGCTGGCGTACCTCGCTCGGCGACAGCTCGGCGCGGCTGGTGACGGCCTCCGGGCGGCTGCGCCGAATGCTGCTGCGCTGGAACCCCCGCCGCCTGCTGGCCACCCGCCGCGTCTGACCCGCGCCCCCGGCCGGGTTGGGACGGTGAGGACGGGTGGGTCGGGTCGCTCGTGGGGCGAGGTAGCGGTATCAACTGCTGTGGATGCCGCTACCTCGCCCCACAGGAGTGGATAAGGGGTGGGGTGCGGACATGGTGATGTGACGGAGGTGGCCGGACCACGTCCGGCACCTACCGTCGTCGGTGTCGCCCGCCCACCTCAGGGATGGACGGGGTTCAACGATGTCCCTCCGGGCGCTGCCGCCACCGGTCCTCCATGCGGTCCAGCAACGACGGCCGTCGGCCGCCGCGGCCACGCGGGCGACGACGACTCGTCGTGCCGCCCACCACGTGCAGGTCCGGTGACTGCCCACGGCGGTGCGACTGCACCGCATAGCCCAGCGCGGCCAGCATGACGACGAACCCCGCCACTGCCAGTGGCGGCGTCTTGATCACCGCGCCGTAGACCAACAGGGCCAGGCCGACGACCACCACGCCGGCAGCGACGAGCAGGCGACGCCGCGTGTGGAAACGCGGGTCGCTGGCGCGCACGGCCGAGGCGAATTTGGGGTCCTCGGCAAGCGACCGCTCGATCTGCTCGAACAGCCGCTGCTCGTGCTCCGAGAGCGGCACGGCACTCCTCCCCGGTCACGTTGGTCGGCCCGGTCGGGCCGACAGACCGTGGCAGCCAACCGGCTGCTTGCCGCCAAGTCTACGAGGGGGGTCGCGCGTCGGAAAGCGGGACGACCTATGGCCGACTGCTATTTTCGCCGGAGCGGGGATCACGTTTGCCGAGCAGACTGGCCGGACCTATGACGGACCGCCCGAAACGGGCAGCCGCAGCGTCGGCGGCGGTTTCCGCCTCCCGCCATCCCCGCTCGGGTGCGCCGAGGGCAAGCTGTCGTGGCGTGTCGACCGCGCCGGCCAGACCCTCCACCCGCACACCCACCAGCCGGACCGGCTCACCCGGTTCGAGAGCCGTCCAGAGGCCCCAGGACGTGTCGAAGATCTCCCGGGCCACGTCGGTGGCCACGCCGAGCGTCCGGGACCGGTTGACGGTGCGGAAATCCGACAGCCGCACCTTGAGCGAGACCGTCCGGCCCACCTGACCGGCCCCACGCAGCCGGCTGCCCACCTTCTCGCTGAGGGCCAGCAACGACCGTCGGATCTGCTGCGGGTCGACGACGTCGACGTCGAAGGTCACCTCGGCCCCGATCGACTTCTCCACGTGCTCCGGGCTGACCGGGCGCGGGTCCCGCCCCCAGGCCAACTCGTGCAGGTGGGTCGCGGACGCCGCGCCGAGCGCCTTGCGCAGCATCCCGGCAGGTGCCTCGGCCAGATCGCCGATGGTCCGCAGGCCGAGCCGGCGCAGCGTCTCGGCGGACCGCTCCCCCACCCCCCACAACGCGTCGACGGGCAACGGGTGGAGGAACTCCAGCACCCGGCCGGCCGGCACCACGAGCAGGCCGTCCGGCTTGGCCCGGGTCGAGCCGAGCTTGGCCACGAACTTGCTCGGGCCCACCCCGACCGAACAGGTCAGCCCCTGCTCGGCCGTCACCCGGGCCCGGATCCGCCGGGCGATGGCGGCGGGCGGGCCGAACAGCCTGCGGGCACCCGCCACGTCGAGGAACGCCTCGTCGAGGGAGAGCGGCTCGACCAGCGGGGTGACGTCCCGGAAGATCCGCATCACCGCGTCGGAGGCCGCCCGGTAGCGGGCGAAGTCGGGGGGCAGGTAGACCGCGCCGGGGCAGAGCGCGCGGGCCCGCGCGGTGGGCATGGCGCTGCGCACGCCGTAGCGGCGGGCCTCGTAGCTGGCGGAGCTGACCACGCCGCGCGGCCCGACCCCGCCGACCACCACCGGCCGGCCGCGCAGTTCGGGCCGGTGGCGCACCTCGACCGAGGCGAAGAAGGCGTCCATGTCGACGTGCAGGATCGGGCTGGCCGAGTCGTCGGCGTCGGGCCCGAAGCGCGGGTCACCACCGCGCGGCAACGACTGGCTCCGACCCATTCCGGCAGGCTAACCGCCCGGTACGACAGTCCGCCCGCCCGCCCCGCGGGCGGTGGCCGCGGTCAGCCCCGGACCACCAGCAGCGGCACGGTCATCTCCGCCGCGGTGTCCGCCCCGTGGTACGCCACCAGCCGGGACACCGCCGGCGGCTCCGACCGGGTGGCCAGCACCGCGTACGTCTCGCGGCAGGTCACCACCACGTCACCGACCCGGGACAGGTGCTCCTCGGCGACCGGGCCGAACCACCCCTCGGCCACGATCTCCTCCCGGGTGCCGACCCGGGCGGCCGGCCCGAGCACCGTCGACCAGGCGGCCACCACGTCGTCGACCGCCCCCGGGGCGACGTGCAGGTACCGCACCCGGGGCTCACCGGCGACCACCCGGATGCCGGCCCGCAGCCGTGGGTCGGTGTCCAGGTCGAACCGGTGCTCCGCCGGCACGTCGAGCTGACCGTGGTCGGCGGTGACCAGCAGCGCGGCGTCGGCCGGCAACCCGTCGACGAGGCGGGCGAGCAGGGCGTCGACCTCGGCGGCGGCGATCCGCCACGGGGCCGAGTCGACCCCGCTGAGGTGACCGTGCCGGTCCAGGTCGGGGTGGTAGCCGGAGACCAGGGTGGGGCCGGCCCCGGCGGACAGCGCCGCCAGCATCGTCCGGGCCAGCGCGTCCGCCCCGGCGGCGCCCCGGTAGTCGCCGCCCCGGTTCGCGGCCAGGGTGAGCCCGCTGCCGGCGTACTCGGGGCGGCTCACCACGCTCACCGCGACCCCGGCGGCACGGGCCCGCTGCCACTGGGTGCGCACCGGCTGCCAGTGCAGCGGGTCCGGATCGCCGGGCCAGTCGATGTGGTTGAGCACCCGGTCGGTGCCGGGCACCCGGACGGTGAAGCCGAGCACGCCGTGCGCGCCGGGGGCCGCGCCCGCCCCCAGGGTCACCAGGCTGGTCGGGGTGGTGGACGGGAAGCCGGAGGTCAACGGGCGGCCCACCGTCGCGGCCAGCCCGGTCAGGGTCGGGGCGTACCGGGCGGCGGTGGGAAGCTGGTACCAGCCGAGGCCGTCGACGAGCAGGACGGCGACCCGGCGTACCCCGGCCAGGCCGGGGACGAGCCCGAGCAGGTCGACCGCGCCCGGCACGCCGAGCACGGCCAGCACGCTGGGCAGCACGTCGGCCAGGCTGCCCCCGCCGTAGCGCGGCGGCACCACCGCGAGCGGGTCCGCCGGAGGCACGGGTCCCGCCGCCCGGTCCACCGGCTCAGCGGCCGGGGGCACGGTCGTCTCGACCGGGGGCAGGTCGGTCATGCCGGGCGACGGGCGAACAGGTGCAGTTGGGCGGCGAGGTCCCGGTAGGGCGGACGCCCGGCCAGCGCCTTCTCCAGCTCGACCAGGGCACCCGGCTGACCGTCGGCGACGGTGGCGGGCAGCAGGTCGGCGAGGACGCGTACCCCGTGGATCTCCTCGACGGCGAGGCCGGCGGCGCGCAACAGGACGGTGGCCTCCTCGGCGTCGAAGCGGCGGCGCAGGGTGTCCCGGGGCCCGGCGGCGCCGTCGGGGGCGGCGGCCAGCACGGCGGCGACGTCCAGGTGGCCGTTCATGGCCCGCCCCAGCACAGCGGCGGCCCGCCCGGCGACCAGCACACTCGCCGCGCCACCGGGACGTAGCGCGGCGGCCAGCGCGGCCACCACAGGCGTCGGATCGTCGACGACCTCCAGCACGGCGTGGCACAGCACCAGGTCGACGGTGGCCGGTTCGACCAGGCCGGTCAACGCGTCGCCGTCGCCCTGCACGGCACGGACCCGGTCGGCGACGCCGGCCTCGGCGGCCCGACGGGTGAGCGCGGCGAGCGCGTCGGGGCTGGCGTCGACCACGGTCACCCGGTGGCCGGCCTGGGCGAGCGGCACGGCGAACCCGCCGGTGCCGCCGCCCACGTCGAGCACGGTCAGCGTGTCGTCGGCCCGCCGCTGCAACTCGGCGGCGAGCACCGACCAGATGACGGCGGTACGGGGGGTCAACGGCGGCTCGGCGAACCGGCTGCGGGTGCTCTGTTCCACCCGGTCGAGCCTAGTCACCCACGCCACCCGACCCCCCGTCGGCGGTGCCGTCGCCGGCTCAGATCTCCCCGCCGCCGGCCGGGTCCTCCTCGGCACGGGACCGGCGGATGTTCGCCACCGGACCCTCGGTCACCTGGTACTCGCGCGGCTCGGCGTCCTGGGCGGGCGTCCAGCCGGCACCCAGCCGGGTGCGCCGGGCGTTCGCCAGTCCACCGGTGTACGTACTGTCCATCGTCACTGGTCTTCCCCCTTGCCGCGCGCGGGCCGCTCTGCCCGCGCGTGCCGGAATTCTCCTGTCTCCCGGCCCGGAAAACCGTAATGTGGATCACTTCACCGGAAGTCACGGGAGGCGGGTTCCACCGGCGGCGTGATCGGGTCCAGCCGGTCGGCGGTGAGGGTGGTGACCCCCTCGTGCCGCTGCAACCGACCACGGACCACGAGGGCGCTGCTGGTGCGGGCGATTCGACGATAGCGCTGCCAGAGCCCCGGCGAACACGTGACATTCAACATTCCGGTCTCGTCCTCCAGGTTGAGGAAGGTGACCCCGCCGGCCGTCGCCGGCCGTTGCCGGTGGGTGACGATCCCGCCGACCCGGACCCGCCGACCCGGCGCCACCCGCCCCAGCCGGGCGATCGGCACCGCACCCAGCGCGTCGAGGCGGTCCCTGACGAACCGGGCCGGGTGGGTCTCCGGGGACAGCCCGGTGGCCCAGACGTCGGCGACGAGCCGGTCCACCGCCTCCATCCCGGGCAGGGTGGGCGCGGCCGCGCCGGTCACCGTGCCGGGCAGCCGGCCCGGCCGGTCCTGGGCCGCCGCGCCGGCCGCCCAGAGCGCCTGCCGCCGGGTCAGCCCGAAACAGGCGAAGGCGTCCGCGGTGGCCAGCGCCTCCAGCTGGCCTGCGGTGAGACCGACCCGCCGGGCCAGATCCGGCATGTCCCGGTACGCCCCGTGCGCCGTCCGCTCCGCCACGATCCGCCTCGCCACGTCGTCGCCGAGGGTACGGACACCGCCCAGCCCGAGCCGCACCGCCGGACCGCCCAGCCCCCAGGCGTGCGGCGGTTCCCCCGGCACGCTCCCCCAGCGGGTTTCCGGGGTGGACTCCAGCACCGCCCCCGTCCCGCTGGCGTTGACGTCCGGCCGGCGGACCTCGACCCCGTGCCGCCGGGCGTCGTCGACCAGGGTCTGCGGCGCGTAGAACCCCATCGGTTGGGCGTTGAGCAGGGCCGCCAGGAACGCCGCCGGATGGTGCCGCTTGAGCCAGGAACTGGCGTACACCAGGTAGGCGAAGCTCATCGCGTGGCTCTCCGGGAAGCCGTAGCTGGCGAACGCGGTGAGCTTGCGGTAGACGTCGTCGGCCAGTTCGCCGGTGATGCCCCGCTCGGCCATCCCGGCGTAGAGCCGGTCGGCAAGCTGCGCCATCCGCTGCACCGACCGTTTCGCCCCCATCGCCCGGCGCAGCTGGTCGGCCCCGGCCGCGTCGAAGCCGGCCAGGTCGATGGCGAGCTGCATGAGCTGCTCCTGGAACAGCGGCACCCCGAGGGTCTTCTCCAACGCGTTATGCATCAGCGGGTGCGGGTACGTCACCGGCTCCTGGCCGTTCTTGCGCCTGATGTACGGGTGCACCGAGCCGCCCTGGATCGGGCCGGGCCGGATCAGCGCCACCTCCACCACCAGGTCGTAGAACTCGCGCGGTTTCAGCCGGGGCAGGGTGGCCATCTGGGCGCGGCTCTCCACCTGGAACACGCCCACCGAGTCGGCCCGGCAGAGCATGTCGTAGACCTCGGGGTCGTCCAACGTCATGTCACCCAGGTCCAGCCTGGACCCGATCAGGTCGTAGCCGTGGTGCAGGGCGGAGAGCATGCCCAGGCCGAGCAGGTCGAACTTGACCAGCCCGACGGCCGCGCAGTCGTCCTTGTCCCACTGGAGCACGCTGCGGCCGGGCATCCGCCCCCACTCCACCGGGCACACCTCGATCACCGGCCGGTCGCAGATCACCATCCCTCCGGAGTGGATGCCCAGGTGCCGGGGGAAGGTCTGCAACTCGTTGGCGTACGCCACCACCTGCTCGGGGATGTCCTCGACGTCGACCGCCGCGACGGAACCCCAACGGTCGATCTGCTTGCTCCAGGCGTCCTGCTGGCCGGGCGAGTAGCCGAACGCCTTCGCCACGTCCCGCACCGCCGAGCGGGGCCGGTAGGAGATGACGTTGGCGACCTGGGCGGTGTGCTCCCGGCCGTAGCGGGCGTAGACGTGCTGGATCACCTCCTCCCGCCGGTCGGACTCGATGTCCACGTCGATGTCGGGCGGCCCGTCGCGTTCCGGGGCGAGGAACCGTTCGAAGAGCAGCCGGTGCCGCACCGCGTCCACGTTGGTGATCCGCAGCGCGTAACAGACCGCCGAGTTCGCCGCCGACCCCCGGCCCTGGCAGTAGATGTCCTGCGCGCGGCAGAACGCCACGATGTCGTAGACCACCAGGAAGTAGCCGGGGAAGCCCAGCTCGTCGATCATCCGCAGCTCGTGTTCCAGTTGCGCGTACGCCTCCGGGTGCGCCCCGGGCGGGCCGTAGCGCTCGTGCGCCCCGGTCAGCGTCAGGTGGCGCAGCCAGCTCATCTCGGTGTGCCCCGCCGGCACCGGGTACGCCGGCAGCCGGGGCGCGACCAGGTGCAGGTCGAAGGCGAGTTCCGTGCCGAACTCGGCGGCCCGGGACACCGCACCCGGGTACGCGGCGAACCGGGCCGCCATCTCCGCGCCACTGCGCAGGTGGGCGGTGGCGGCGGCGGGCAGCCAACCGTCGATCTCGTCCAGGCTGCGGCGGGCCCGTACGGCGGCCAGGGTGGTCGCCAACCGCCGTCGCCCCGGGCTGGCGTAGTGCACGTTGTTGCTGGCCACCGTGGGCAGCCCGGCGGCGGCGGCCAGCTCGGCGAGCGCGTCGTTGCGGTCGGCGTCGACCGGGTGCCCGTGGTCGGTCAGCTCCACCGCCACCGTCTCCGCGCCGAACAGCGCGGTGAGCCGGTCCAGCTCCCGGGCCGCCGCGTCGACCCCCTCGGTGAGCAGCGCCGCCGGCACGTGCCCCTTGCGGCAGCCGGTCAGCACCAGCACGTGGTCGCGCAGCTCGGCGGCGACCTCCTCCAGTTCGCCGTAGACCGGCCGCCCCTTCTCGCCGCCGCGCAGCTGCGCCCGGGAGATGACCGACGCGAGCCGGGCGTACCCCTCGTGGCCGTGGGCGAGCACCAGCAGGTGCCGGCCCTGCGGGTCGGGTTCGCCCTGCTGCGGGCCGGGCAGCCCCAACGACAGCTCCGCGCCGAAGACCGTGGGCAGGTGCAGCGTACGGGCCGCCTCGGCGAACCGGACCACCCCGTAGAACCCGTCGTGGTCGGTCACCGCGAGTGCGGTCAACCCCAGCCGGACGGCCTCCTCGGCCAGTTCCTCCGGGTGGCTCGCCCCGTCGAGGAAACTGAAGTTGGTGTGCGCGTGCAGCTCGGCGTAGGGCACCGGGTCGTCCGGGCGGGTCAGCTGCGGCGGTGCGTACCGCTCGCGGTGCCGGGTCCAGGCCGGCGAGTCGCCGCCGTCGGCCTCGGCGAGCGGGTCCACCACGTGCAGGTGCCGTTCCCCGCGCCGCCGCCCGCCCCGCCCCCCGCCGGCTCCGCCACCATGAGGCGCTCCGCTGCTGCCTCCGTCACCCCGGGGCGCGTTGTCCTGGCGGCGGTCGTCACGGGAGTGGTCGTCACAGGGACGGTGGCCTGCGCCGCCGCCGGCGGTGGACCGGCCGGACAGCACCCGCTCCAGCTCCGACCAGGGCAGCTTCGGATTGTGGAAGCTCATCCGGTCGCCCCCACGGTGCGGATCGCTCCAGCGGTGCCGGTTACCCCGGCGGTGCCTGTCGCTTTCCCACAGCCGGTCGCGTGGCGGGGCAGGGTCGACGCCGACAGGGATGGTTCTCCCGGAGAGCGGTATGCCGCTGAGTCATATTTATGCCTCGGCGGCATACCGCTCACCCGGAAACATCGTCGGGACACGGGGCGACCCCGGACGGAACGCCGCACCGACCGGCAGCGGAAGCGCCACCGACCGGACCCGGCCGACACACAGCCGACCGACCCGGGTCCAGCCCGGAGAGGTCCCACCGAGGCGGACGAGGCCAGCGCAAACGGGACCAGCCCCGGCACGGAGCACCGGTCAGTCATAGATCGCCTCCACCAGCCACCGGCCCGCCTCGACGGCCAGCAGCAGGGCGGCACCGTCGGCCAGACAGACCTGGAACCGGGCCCGACGACGGGCCTCGGCAGGGGCCCACCACCGCTCGTCCACCGGCCACGGGCCGGTCCAGCCGACGATCTCCGTGGGGGCGATGCCGTCGACGGCCAGCCGGGCGGGCGCGGCGCTGACCGCCAGCCGGGCGCTGACCAGCACCGGTTCCCCGGTGGCGTCGTGCACGGTGGCGGTGAGCGGGACGGGCAGCACCACGGCCGGCGCGGGTGGCGGTAGTCGCCCCGGCCACGGCGGTACGGGACCCGACCGCCGTGGCCCGCCCCGCCCGGCACCACCGGACCGCGCCCCCGTCCGCCCGGCATCACGAGGCGGCGTGAGCGCCCTTTCCGCGCCACCGGGCTGCGTCACGACCGGCCCGGTGACGCCCGGCAACGCCTCAGCGACACCCGGCGGTGGGGGCGGGCCGGGACGGGCGGGGAGGCGTTCGTCCCCCCAGGGCACCAGGCGGGTCTGGTCGGCCGGGGACCGACCACCGCCCAGCACGGCGGTGACCACCGCCTCCGGGCCGAGGATGCCCTGCACCCGGCTCAACGCCCGGTGCGCCCGGTCCCGTTCCTCGCCGACCTCCCCCCACAGGCCGGGTTGCAGCCCGCCCCCGGCCACCAACCCGTCGGGCACCAGCCGCAGCCGGACGATCCCGGCGGTCGGTCGGGCCGGCCGGGCACCCGCCCGACCGGTGCTGCCGGAGAGCCAGCCGTCGAGCTGCCAGCGCACCCGGTCGGCGATGGCGGCGGCGGTGAGCAACCCGTCGTGCCGCCACACCCGGTGCAGTTCCTGGCCGTGCGCGGTGACCGCCTCGATGCCGAGCCGGGTACAGGCCAGCCCGTGCCCGGCCAACCGGTCGTGCAACCGTTCGGCGAGCATCCGGGCGGCGAAGGCCGCCGCGTCGACCCGGTCGAGGGGCTCGTCGTGGTGGGCGGTGACGGTCAGGTCGACCGGGGGCTGCCGGACGGCGAGCGGGCGGTGGTCGTGCCCGGCGGCGAGCCGGTGGGCGAGGGCCCCGTCGAAGCCGAACCGGGCCAGCACGTCACCGGCGGGCAGCGCCGCGAATTCGCCGAGCGTGCGTACGCCGAGCCGGCGCAGCAGGTCGGCCAGGGCCGGCCGGCCGACCGCCTCGACGGGCAGCCCGGCCAGGAAGCCCGGCGTCCCGCCCGGCGGCACCACCTGACCGGTACGCGCGGCGAGGCCGGCGGCGAAGACCCCGTCGGCGATCCCGACCTGGCTCTCCACCGCGCAGGACTCGGCGACCTGTTCGACGATCCGCTCGGCGGCGGCCTCCTCACCGCCGAGGTAACGGGCGGGCCCCCGGGCGGCGAGCGCGCAGACGCCGGGGCGGACCACCTCCACCCCGGCGGCGACCTCCTCCACGGCGGCGACGACCGGTTCGAAGGCACGGGCGTCCCGGCCGGGGTCGTGGTCGACGACGGTCAACGCGGGGCAGCGCCCCTGTGCCTCCCGGCGGCGTAGTCCCCGGCGTACCCCGGCGCTGCGGGCCGGCGCGGAGCAGGCCACCACCCGGTTGGCGTGCAGCACGGCCACCGGGCCGGTGGCGGGCACCCCGTCGACGATCTCGGCGGCGAGCACCGGCCAGTCCGGGCACCAGAGCAGCAGGGTACGGACGGACGCGCCGGTCACCCCGACCCGACCACGGTGAATCCGCCCGGCCGGGGCCCGACGGGTGCGGCGGGAACGGTCGGCGCGGCGCGGGGCACCACCCGGGTGAGCCCGTCGCCGGGCAGCCACATCGTGATCTCCTTCGGGCGGGCCGCCGCTCCGCGTCCACGTGCCGACACGGTGACCTCGCGTCGGCGCAGCCGGCCCCGCCCCGGTCCGAGCCCCTCCCAGACCCCCCGGACCACCTGGAGCGTGACGTCCGCACCGGCCCACCGCCCGTACGGGACGAGCACGCAGCCGCGTTGCCGGGCCCGGGCGGCCAGCCGGTCGGCCACCGGGGCGGAGACGGTGTGCGGGACGGCGGTCACCACCACGTCGACCCCGTCGATCAGGGCGGCGACCACGGTGGGCCACTCCGGACCGGGATGCGGGACGAGGGCCAGCCGGTCCAGGGCGATGCCGACCTCGGCGGCGGCGCCGGCCCCGAAGGTGGGCACCCCGACCACCGCGCACCACGACCCGGCCCGGGACGCCTCGGCGAGCAACGCCAGCACCAGAGAGGTGCCGCCGCTGCGCCGGGGTTGGCCGACGGTGACGGCGACCGTGCTGCCCCGGCGCAGCCCCCGGTGCGGCAGCAGGCCGGTCAACTCGGGTGCCACCGGGAGTACCAGGTGGCTGCCGGCCGGGTCCGGGGCGCTCGCCGGGCGGACCAGATCGGCCAGTGCGGCGGAACCGACCACCATGCGGCCCGCCATCGGACCAACCCCCCGTCATGTCGTTGCGTGGATCAGGTGCTCAGCGGGGGCCGGTACCGGCCGGATCAGGTGCCCGGCGGGGACCCGGGCACGGCCGGATCAGGCGGCGAGACCGTCGAGGGCGGGCTGGTGGGTCACTCCGAGCGCCTGCTCCACCACCGCCACGAACTGTTCGGCGGCCCTGAGCAGGTCGTCGGCCTCCCGGGCGCTCACCACCCGGGGTATGCCGGCCTCGGCGGCGGCCCGCTTGCCGGCGGCGGCGGCGAAGTAGCGGGACCACTCGTCCAGTTCGGGGGCGACACCGGCGAGCAGCACCCAGACGCTGGTGATCCGGCGGCGGCGGGCGGGCGCGGGCCGGGCCCGGGCGGCCAGCAGGGCGGCGGCGGCGCGGAGCGCGGCCAGGTGGGCGGCGGCGTAGCGCAGCCCGTCGGGGCGGGTCTGGGCGGCCTCGGCCAGCCCGCGTCGGGCCACCGTGAGGAGTTGGGTCGGGGTGCGGTGCGGCAGCACGTGCGCGGGCACCGTCGGCGCCTGGGCCGGGTTGGTCGGCATGACTGTCTCCTCCGCGTGACCGGGTCGGGCGGGACGCCCGGTGGAGGAGCTCCACCGGCGCGACGCCCGGGGCGGGTGGTGCGGAGGAAGACGCACCGCTGGGGGCCGGCCGGGTGTGGATGCTTCCCCACACCACACCCGGCCGGCGAACCGGCGGGTTCGTCGCCCGCCGCCCGGGGGTCGAGGGCGGCGGGCGACGACCTGCCTTGACGGGACCGGGCTCGCGACTGCCCGGAACCCGGTGCGGTCCGCGAAACCGCACCTGCCCGGGCCGACGCCGCGAAACACCGCCCCGGGGGCGTTGGAACGGGTGTGCGAGTGAATCGAACACTCGTTCTAACTGCTCTGACAGTACACCCTGCCCCCGACGAAAACGCAACGTGTGGCGTACGACCTGCCACCGGGTTCGCCCCACCCGGCGGCCGGCCGGGTGCGGGGCGTCGGGGCGGGCCGGGGAGAATGGGCCGCATGCAGTCACACCCGAACGTGCAGGCGGTGCAGCGGACGCTCGACGACGCGGGCGCACGGGACGGTTCCGGCGCGGCCAGCCGGGTCCGCCTGCTGCCCGAGGCGGCACACACCGCCGCCGCGGCGGCCGAGGCGCTCGGCGTCGCCGTCGGCGCCATCGCCAACTCGCTGGTCTTCGACGCCGACGGCACGCCGCTGCTGGTGCTCACCTCCGGCGCGCACCGGGTGGACACCGCCGGCCTGGCCGCCGGGCTCGGGGTGACCCACCTGCGCCGGGCCACCCCCGACTTCGTCCGGACGCACACCGGACAGGTGATCGGCGGGGTCGCCCCGGTCGGCCACCCCGGGCCGCTGCGCACCCTGGTCGACACCGCCCTGGCCGGGTACCCGCAGGTGTGGGCCGCCGGTGGCGTACCGCAGGCGGTCTTCCCCACCACCTACCCGGAGCTGCTGCGGATCACCGGCGGCACCCCCGCCGAGGTGGCGTGAACACCACCCCGGAACTGGTCACCCTGCACGTGTGGCGGGTGCCCCGGGTCGCCGTGGGGCGGGCGTTGGCCCGGATGGCCCGGCATCCGTGGCAACTGCGGCGCACCCCCGGCGTACGGTTCGGCAAGCTGCTCGGCACCGGGACCGGCACCGGCTTCGGCCCGGGGGACGCCGACCTGACCCGGTGGGCGGCGCTGGTGGTGTGGGGCTCCCCCGCCGCGGCGGCCGGCTTCGACACCTCCCCGGTCGGCCGTTCCTGGGCCCGGATCGCCCGCGCGTCGGCCCGGCTGGAGCTGCGCCCGGTGACCAGCCGGGGCGAGTGGTCGGGCCGGCGGCCGTTCGGCGAGCCGGCGGGCGGCCGGGCCGACGGGCCGGTGCTGGCGCTGACCCGGGCCCGGTTGCGGCCCCGCCGCGCGCTCACCTTCTGGAAGGCCGTCCCGCCGGTCGCCGCCGCGCTGCACGCCGCGCCGGGGCTGCTCGCCCGGTTCGGTGTCGGTGAGGCGCCGCTGGGCTGGCAGGGCACGGTCAGCGTGTGGCGCGACCCGACGGACCTCGTGGCGTTCGCGTACCGTCACCCCGAGCACCGCGCGGCGATCACCCGCACCCCCACCGAGGGGTGGTACGCGGAGGAGTTGTTCGCGCGCTTCGAGGTGCGCGCAGTGGTCGGTGACCGGTCGGTGCTGGGATGGGTCGCCGACGGTGGTCCGCAACCGTGAGAGGACGCGCATGAGGTTGGTGCGGTGGACGCCGGAGGATCTCGTCCGGCGGCTCGACGACGTGGTCGCGGTGTACGGGGAGGCGATGGGCTACCGCAGCGACCTGCTGGAGGCCCGACGCGGCTACATCGCCACCCACGCCCGCCGGCCCGGGTTCCGCGCCGTCGCCAGCCTCACCACCGAGGGCCACCTGGCCGGCTTCGGGTACGGCTACCTCGGCGCGGGTGGACAGTGGTGGCACGACCAGGTCTACCGGGCGCTGGACCCGGACGCCCGACGGCGTTGGCTGACCCACTGCTTCGAGGTGGTCGAGCTGCACGTCCGACCGCCCGCGCAGGGGCACGGCCTGGGTGCCCGGCAGCTCACCGCCCTGCTCAGCCTCGCCGAGGGCGGCACCACCCTGCTGTCCACCCCGGAGGCCGACGAGCGGACGTCGCGGGCCTGGCGGCTGTACCGGCGGTTCGGCTTCGTCGACGTGCTGCGGCACTTCCGCTTCCCCGGCGACGAACGACCGTTCGGGGTGCTCGGCCGGGACCTGCCGCTGCCCCGTCCCGACACGTCCGGGCCGGCCGCGTCGTGACCCGCCGGCACGTCCCGTGGCTGCTGCTGGCCCTGCTGGTGCTGATCCAGATCTGCTACCCGCTCAGCACCGGGGTCACCCGGGCCCGGCTCACCGTCGCCACGGTCGTGCTGGGTTACCTGCTCGCGGTGGGGCACGCGCTGCTCACCCGGGGCCCCCGTACGGCGGCGGCGCTGGTCGCGGTGGCCACCGGCGGCGGGTTCGCCATCGAGGCGCTGGGGGTGGCGACGGGCTTCCCGTTCGGCAGCTACGACTACTCAGGCGAGCTGGGGCCGAAGCTGGCCGGGGTGCCGTTGATCATCCCGCTGGCCTGGACCTGGATGGCCTGGCCCGCCTGGCTGGCCGCCGTCCGGCTGACCACGCCCGCCGGCCGGACGCCCGGCGTCCCCACTGCGGCGGGACACGTCGGGCGGGTGGCGTTGGCCACCGTCGGGCTGGCCGGCTGGGACCTCTTCCTCGACCCGCAGATGGTGGCCGAGGGCTACTGGGTGTGGCGCGACGCCACCCCGGCGCTGCCCGGGCTGCCCGGCATCCCGGTCAGCAACTACCTGGGCTGGCTGCTGTTCGCGGTGCTGCTGATGAGCGCGCTGCGCCCGCTGGCCGGGCCGGCCGTCGCGGTCACCGGCTCCCGCGACGACCCGATGTTCGCGCTCTACCTGTGGACGTACCTCTCCAGTGTCCTGGCGCACGCGGTCTTCCTGCGGCTGCCCGCCTCGGCGCTCTGGGGCGCGGCCGGCATGGCGGTGGTGGCGGTGCCGCTGGCGGTGACCCTGCTGCGCGCCCGCCGGCGGCCCGCCGGCCGGCCGGCACCGGCCCGCACCGGCGTCGACACCCCGGCATGAGCGGCATCCGGGCCGGTCGACCCGCCCCGCACCGGCGCCCGATGCCGGGACGACGACGACCGCACCCGGCCGGGTCGGTGGGGGCGCGGCGGTGACCGTCGTCGCGTTCGTGCTGGCCGTCGCGGTGACCGCGCTGACCGCGCACACCTGGGTCAACGCCCGGTACTTCCTGCGCCGGCCCGTCGACGGGCCGGTCGGGGTCGACGAGACCGTGGCGGTGCTGCTGCCGCTGCGCGACGAGGCCGACCGGGTCACCCCGTGCCTGCGCGCGCTGCTCGCCCAGCAGGGAGTGCCGGGGCTGCGGATCGTGGTGCTCGACGACGGCTCGACCGACGGCACCGCCGACGTGGTCCGCGCGGTCGTCGGCGACGACCCCCGGGTCACCCTGCGCACCGGGGTCGCCCCGCCACCGGGCTGGCTGGGCAAGCCGTACGCCTGCCACCAGCTCGCCGGGCACGCCGGGCCGGCCGCCACCGTGTACGCCTTCGTCGACGCGGACGTGGTGCTCACCCCGTACGCGGTGGCGGCGGCGGTGACCGGGCTGCGGGCGGCGCGGGCGACGCTGCTGTCGGCGTACCCGAGGATCCTGGTGCGGACGGTGGGTGACCGGCTGGTGCAGCCGCTGTTGCAGTGGTTGTGGCTGACCTTCCTGCCGCTGCGCGCGATGGAACGCTCGCCGCGGCCGTCGCTGGCCGCCGCCGGTGGGCAGTTCCTGCTGGTGGACCGGGCCGGCTACGACCGGGCCGGCGGGCACGCCGCGGTCGCCGACCGGGTGCTGGAGGACATCGAGCTGGCCCGGGCGGTGAAACGCGCAGGCGGCCGGATCGCGCTGGCCGACGGTTCCCGGCTGGCCGCCTGCCGGATGTACGAGACCTGGCCGCAGCTGCGTGACGGCTACACCAAGTCGCTCTGGGCCACCTTCGGTCACCCGGTGGCCGCCGCGGCCGTGGTCGCCGCGCTGCTCCTGCTCTACACCGCGCCGCCGCTGCTGGCGGTGGCGGCGCTGGTGGCGGGTTCACCGCCGGCCGCCGGGCTGGCCCTGTCCGGGTACGCGGCGGGAGTCGCCGGGCGGGTGGCCAGCGCCCGCGCCACCGCCGGCCGGGCCTGGCCCGACGCGCTGGCCCACCCCGGCTCGGTCGTGGTGCTCGGCTGGCTGACCCTGCGGTCGTACCATCTGCGGAAGCGGCGTCGCCTGTCCTGGCGTGGCCGCCCGGTCAGCTAGGAGGCGCGGCATGGCACGGATCGTGGTCATCGGCGCCGGCGTGGGCGGGCTGGCCACCGCCGCCCGGCTGGCCGTCAGCGGGCACGAGGTGACCGTCTTCGAACGGTCCGACACCGTCGGCGGCAAGCTCGGCCGGTACGTCCACGACACCCCGGCCGGCAGCTTCCACTTCGACACCGGGCCGAGCCTGCTCACCCTGCCGCAGGTCTTCCACGACCTGTTCGAGGCCACCGGCGCGAAGCTCGACGAGTACCTCGACCTGACCCCGCTGGACCCGATCGTGCGGCACGTCTTCCCCGGCGGCGGGCCGACCCTCGACTCGTGCGCCGACCCGGACGAGTTCGCCGCCCGCATCGGTGCCGCCCTCGGCGACCGGGCCGCCGCCGACTGGCGGCGGCTGTGGCGGCGGGCCGCCCGGGTGTGGACCGCGTCGCACCGGGACATCCTGCGGCGTACCGTCGACCCGCCGCGCGACCTGGCGGCGCTGGCCTGGCGGTTGGGTGACCTGGCCGCGATCGGGCCCGGCCGTACCCTGCGCGGGCTGGGCCGCAGTCACCTGTCCGACCCCCGGCTGCGGATGCTGCTCGACCGGTACGCCACCTACACCGGCGCGGACCCGCGCCGCGCCCCGGCCGCGCTGGTCGCCGTCCCCTACGCCGAGCTGACCTTCGGTGGCTGGTACCTGCGCGGCGGGCTGGGCACCCTGGCCGACGCGCTGCTCTCCCGCTGCCTGGACCTGGGCGTGACGGTCCGCACCGGGGAGACCGTCACCCGCATCGACGCCGCCGGGGGTCGGGTGCACGGGGTACGCCTCGCCGGCGTCCACGCGCCCGTCCCCGCCGACGTGGTGGTCGCCAACGCCGACGCGCTCACCGTCTACCGGGACCTGCTGCCGCACCCGGGCCGGCTGGCCGCGCTCACCGACCGCAGCCTCGCCGGTTTCGTGCTGCTACTCGGGGTACGCGGCGACTCCGGGCTGGCCCACCACACCGTCTTCTTCCCCACCGACTACGACACCGAGTTCGACGCCGTCTTCGGCGCACCCGGGCGGGGGGTCCGGGCCCGACCGGCGGCCGACCCGACGGTCTTCGTCACCGTGGCCGACGACCCGATGGTCCGCCCGGCCGGGCACGAGGCGTGGTTCGTGCTGGTCAACGCCGCCCGCCACGGCACCGCCCCGGACGCCGTGGACTGGCGTCGGCCGGGGCTCGCCGACGCGTACGCCGACCGGATACTCGACGTGCTCGCCGCGCGCGGGGTCGACGTCCGGGACCGGCTGGTGTTCCGCGAGATCCGTACCCCCGCCGACCTGGACGCCGCGACCGCCGCGCCCGGCGGGTCGATCTACGGCACGGCCGGTGGGCTGCTCCGCCCGGCCAACCGGGGCCCGGCGCACGGGCTGTGGCTGGTCGGCGGCTCCACCCACCCCGGCGGCGGCCTGCCGATGGTCACCCTGTCGGCGCAGATCGTCGCCGACGAGATCGGCCCCGCCTGGTAACCCCCGGGTGGGCCGCGTCGCCGGTGGGGCGGAAGAGCGGTATCCGGCGCTCGGGATACCGCTACCTCGCCGCCATTGAGTCGATCATCGCCGGACGGTGCCAGGAGCCGGCGGGTCAGTCGACGTCGATCAGGGCGCGGCGGACGGTGGACAGCAACTGGCCCAGGCCGAAGCCGGCCAGCAGCACCCAGACGGCGGTGGCCATGGTGATGGTGCCGGCGGCCAGGTCGAGGTCGATCAGCCCGGTCAGCCCGGCCAGCAGCAGCCCGACCAGGGCGACGCAGACCCGGGTGGGCCGCTCCCCCACGGTGACCGCGCCGATCTCCCGCATCCCGGCGGCGACCGCGCGGGCCCGCACGTACTCGTGCAGCCAGGACAGCGCGCCGGCCGCGACCACCAGCGCGCCCGGCGCTCCGACCAGCCAGAACGCCGCCAGCCAGGCGATCTCACCGAGCCGGTCGGCGACCGAGTCGTAGACGTAGCCGAGCCGGGTGGTCCGGCCGGTGGCGACCGCTACCGCCCCGTCGACGCTGTCGGCGACCGAGGCGAGCAGCACGAACAACGCGCCGACGATCGGCCCCTGCCCCGACCGGGCGCTGAACAGCGGCACGCACAGGCAGAGCAGCACCCCACCGACGGTCACCGCGGTCGGGGTCACCCGCAGCCGACCCAGCACGTAACCGACGTGGTACGCGAAGCGCAGCCAGGCACGGACCACCGGCGCGGCGACCCGGGGGTCGAAGCCCCCGTGCAACCGCGCCCACGCGGTCGCGTACTCGTCCCACTTCAGCTGTGTGCCCACCATCGGTCAACCGTCGCGGCGCGGTCGAGGTGTCGGGGCCGGCGCGTTCACACCCGGGCGTCGGCCCGCAGGCTGCGCCACACCTCCCGGGTCGCGGGCGAACGGTTGAGGGTGATGAAGTGGATGCCGGGCACCCCCTCGTCGAGCAGCCGGGCGCACATCTCGCTGGCCTGTTCGATGCCGAGCCGGCGGACCGCCTCCGGATCGTCGGCGACCCGCTCGAACCGCGCGGCCAGCGCGGGCGGGAACGGCGCGCCGGACAGCTGCACCGAGCGTTCGATGGTACCGATCTGGGTCACCGGCATCACCCCGGCCAGGATCGGGGTGTCGCAGCCGGCCGCCGCCACCCGGTCGCGCAGCCGCAGGTAGTCGTCGGCGTCGAAGAACATCTGGGTGATGGCGAACTCCGCGCCCGCCCGGCACTTGCGGACGAAGTGCGCGGTGTCGCTGGCCACGTCGGCCGAGCGGGGGTGCTTGTAGGGGAAGGCGGCCACCCCGACACTGAAGTCGCCGGCCTCGCGCACCAGCCGGACCAGGTCCTCGGCGTAGTCGACGCCCTCGGGGTGGCGGACCCACTCACCGCCCGGGTCGCCGGGCGGGTCGCCCCGGACGGCGAGCACGTTGCGCACCCCCACGCCGGCCAGCCGCCCGATCACGTTGCGCAGCTCGGCGACGGAGTGGTTGACGGCGGTCAGGTGCGCCATCGGCAGCAGCGTGGTCTCGGTGGCGATCCGTTCGGTCACCGCGACCGTGGTGTCCCGGGTCGAGCCGCCGGCCCCGTAGGTGATCGACACGAACGACGGGCGCAGCGGCTCCAGCTCCCGGATCGCCTGCCAGAGCAGCCGCTCCCCCTGCGCCGTCTTGGGCGGGAAGAACTCGAAGGAGAACGTCGGCTGGCGGTCGCGGATCAGCTCCCCGATCGCCGGCTGCGGATTGGGAAGGACGGAGGGAAGACCGAGCGCCACGTGACGACTCTAGCGGGCGTCACCGCCCGACCCCACGCACTTCTCACCGGAGCATCGACACCCGCCGAAACTCGGCGTGGGCTGCCTCGCCTGGCGACGTCGTACCCCGGGGGTAGAACGAGGGGACGCGACGCCCCGATCGGCCGGCGGGCCGCACCGGGTCCGGCGCGCCGGGCCGGGAACGCCGCACCGGGGCCGACGGGCCGAGCGCCCCGTGGACGAGCCGAACGGCGTCCGCACGGGCCGGTCCGTCACCGGAGCGACGGTGGGCCGGCGCGGTGTCGGGCACCGTCGGCGTCCCGTCCGGCTGGACACCCCGACCGTCCGGTCGGCCCCGGCCGGGGCGCAGACCGGGGTGACGCGCCGAGGCGCTGGTGAGGCGGTGGCGGCGGGGACCGGCTAGCGTCGTGGCGTGACCCACGCTGCTCCCGTCTCCCCCGTCGACCGTGCCGGCCTGCGGCAGCGTGTCGACAAGGCGCTGACCGAGTTCCTGGCCGGTAGGCGCAGCTGGATGGCAGGCATCGACGACGCCCTGACGCCGATCGCCGAGACCATCGAGGGGTTCGTGCTCGGGGGCGGCAAGCGGCTGCGGCCGGCGTTCGCGTACTGGGGGTTCCGGGGGGCCGGCGGGGTGGACGCCGACCAAGTGGTGACCGCCCTGGCGGCGCTGGAGTTCTTCCAGGCCAGCGCCCTGATCCACGACGACCTGATGGACCGCTCCGACACCCGGCGCGGCGAGCCTGCGGTGCACCGGCGGTTCGCCACCCGGCACCGCGCCCACGGGTGGGGCGGTGACCCGGACGCCTTCGGCGACGCGGCGGCGATCCTGCTCGGTGACCTCTGCCTGGTCTGGTCCGACGAACTGCTGCACTCCGCCGGGCTGGACCCGCACGTGGTGGCCCGGGCCCGGCCGGTCTTCGACGAGATGCGCGGCGAGGTCACCGTCGGGCAGTACCTGGACGTGCTGACCCAGGCGACCGGGGAGGTCTCGCTGGACCGGGCGGGCAAGGTGGCCCGGTACAAGTCGGCCAAGTACACCGTCGAGCGGCCGTTGCTGCTCGGTGGCGCGCTCGCCGCCGCGTCCGCCGACGTGCGCACCGCCTACTCGGCGTACGGGTTGCCGCTCGGTGAGGCGTTCCAGCTCCGCGACGACGTGCTCGGGGTGTTCGGCGACCCGGCGCAGACCGGCAAGCCGGCCGGGGACGACCTGCGCGAGGGCAAGCGCACCTACCTGGTCGCGGCGGCGGTGGAGGCCGCCGACGAGGCCGGCCGGGAACTGCTGCTCGGTCGGCTCGGCGATCCGGAGCTGGACGAGGAGGGGGTGACCCGGCTCCGCGAGCTGATCAGCGGCACCGGCGCGCTGGCCCGTACCGAACAGCGCATCGTCACCCTGACCGACACCGCGCTGGCCGCCCTGGCCGGCGTCGACCTCGACACCGAGGCCCGCCAGGCCCTGGTGGACCTCGCCATCGCCGCCACCCGCCGCGCCGACTGATCCCACCCGCCCCGCACCCCGCCCGGCCCCGCAGGAGCGCGTTGATCAAGAGGTTTGCGTCACCGACGTTCCCGAGGATGACCGAAACCTCTTGATCAACACGGTGCAGCGGCGGGTGGGGTGGGGCCGGAAGGAGCGGGGGCTGTCAGAAGCCCAGGGCTTGGGCGCGGCGTTTGACCTCGCGGGCGTGGTCGCCGCCGAGGGTGGCCGCGCCCGTGCCACCGGAGAGGGTGTCGTCGGGCTCGTAGAGCCAGCGCAGGGCGGCCTCGTCGTCGTAGCCGGCGTCGGCGAGCAGGGTGAGCACGCCGGGCAGGTGCTTGAGCACCGTCTTGTTGGCGACCAGGTCGGCGGGGACCCGGCGCACCCCGTCGCGGCGGACGGCGAGCAGCTCACGGTCCCGGATCATCTGGTGGACCTTGCTGATCGACAGGTCGAGCCGCTCGGCGACGTCCGGAAGGGTGAGCCAGGCGGCCGGGTCGCTGGGGCCGCCGAGGTCGCTGCCGGCGGACTGGTCGGCGGGTACGGGTTCGGTCACCGGACCACCCTGCCACGTCGCCCGGCCACCCGTGCAGCGGCACCCCGTCGGACCGGGGGCGAGCGCGGCGGGACCGACCGGTGCCGGCCCCGGCTGTAGCATCCTGTTCAACCTTCACCCTCAGGACACATAGACTCCCTGCCGATGGACATACAGGTCGCCGACACGTTGCTGGGCTCGCTGCTCGACGGGCGCTACCGCATTCGCGGTCGCGTGGCCCGTGGCGGCATGGCGACCGTGTACACCGCCACCGACGAGCGCCTGGAGCGTACCGTCGCGGTGAAGATCATCCACCCGTCCCAGGCCGCGGAGGCGCGGTCCCGGATGGCGGGTTTCCCGGACCGGTTCACCGACGAGGCCAAGACCATCGCCCGGCTGACCCACCCCAACGTGGTCGCCGTCTACGACCAGGGCACCCACCAGGGGCTGCCCTACCTGGTGATGGAGTACGTCCGGGGTCGCACCCTGCGCGAGGTGCTGGCCGAACGCCGCCGACTCAACCCCGACGAGGCACTGGCGATCATGGAGCAGATGCTCGCCGCGATCGCCGCCGCGCACCGGGCCGGACTGGTCCACCGCGACGTCAAGCCGGAGAACGTGCTGGTGGCCGAGGCGCCCACCGGCGGGGTGGCCAACCTGGTCGACAGCGTGGTCAAGGTCGCCGACTTCGGCCTGGCCCGCGCGGTGGAGGCCAGCGCCGAGGAGGGCGACGGCAACCAGCTGATGGCGACCGTCGCGTACGTGGCGCCGGAGCTGGTCACCGACGGGCGCGCCGACCCCCGTACCGACGTCTACTCGGCCGGCATCGTGCTGTTCGAGATGCTCACCGGCCGGGTGCCGTACGACGGGGACCGCCCGGTCGACGTGGCCTGGCAGCACGTCGACAGGGACGTACCGGCCCCATCGGTCCTGGTGCCCGGCCTGTCCCGGGTGCTCGACGAGTTGGTCGCGCGGTCGACCCGGCGGGACCCGGGCGCCCGGCCGGCCGACGCGGGCGCCCTGCTGGCCGAGGTGCAGGTGGCCCGGGACGACCTGGGCAACCCGAACGCGCACACCGCCGTGCTGGGCCGGGTGGCCGGGGAGTTGCCCGCGGTGGCCGAGCCGACGATGGTGGTCGCGGCGGTCAGCCCGGTGGCCCGGCCGACCTGGGCCCGGTTGCCCGAGCCGGCCGCCCCGCAGCGCCCGCACCGGCGGCGGGCCACCGAGGACACCGGTCTGGGGTCCCGGCTGGCGGAGCTGCGTACCCGGGTGATGGGCACCCCGCGTGGGCGGCTGTCGGTCGCGGCGGCCGTGGTGGTGGTCGGCCTGCTCGCCGCGATGGGCGGCTGGTGGGTGGGGGTGGGCCGGTACACGGTCGCGCCGCAGCTGGTGAACCTGAGCCGCGCCGACGCGCAGGCGCAGGCGGACCGGGCCGGCTTCCAACTCGCCTTCGCCACGCCCCGCTACGACGAGAAGGTCCCCCGCGACGGGGTGATCGCCCAGGACCCGGGCTCGGCTGCCAAGATCCTCAAGGGTGGCACCATCACGCTGACCCTCTCCCTGGGCCCGGAACGCTTCCCGTTGCCGGACGTCGTCGGCAAGGAGTTCGACCTGGCCGAGGCCGACCTGACCAGCGCGAAACTGGTGGTCGCCAAGGGCACCCCCCGCTACGACGACAACCTGCCGGCCGGGGTGGTGGTGGACACCAATCCGAAGGTGGGCACCGAGGTGAAGCCGGGCACCAAGGTGACCGTCATCCTCAGCCGGGGCCGCGCCCCGATCACGGTGCCCGACCTGGTCGGCAAGAGCCTCAACGACGCCCGCGCCGCCCTGTCCCGACTCGGCCTGGAACCGGTCGAGACGTACAAGGAATCCGACAAGCCGCGCGACGAGGTCCTCGGGCAGAGCCCGGCCGACGGCGCGGGCGTGGAGAAGGGCACCAAGGTCAAGCTGGACGTCAGCAAGGGCCCGCCGCAGGTGACCGTCCCCCGGGTGGTCGACCTGCCCTGCCAGCAGGCCAAGCAGCAGTTGGAGGGCGCGGGGTTCACGGTGAGCACGCAGTTCAACCCCAACGGCATCGTCCGGTTCCAGAACCCGGGCGAGAACTCGCAGGTGCCCCCGGGCACCCCGGTCACCCTGGGCTGCCTGTGAGCGCCCACCGGCCGGTCGGCTCGCACACCCCGACGTCGGGTGGGCTGGCCAGGGCGGCCCTGCCGTACGTGGACGCGACCGGCTCCCGGGTGGTGCAGGTCTACGTCTCCAACTCGCGGGGCTGGGCGCTGCCGCCCGGCGACCCGGCCCAGGACGCGCTGTTCGCCGAGGGCTGCGCCAGTCGGGGCGTACCTGTCTACATCCACGCGTCGCTGCTGGTCAACCTCGGTTCGCCCACGGCGGCGACGGTGGAGAAGTCGGCGCAGACGCTGGCACACGCGCTGCGCCGGGGGCGGGCGATCGGGGCGCAGGGCGTGGTGTTCCACGCCGGCAGCGCGGTCGACGCCGGCTACGCCGAGACCGCCCTGCGGCAGGTACGCGAGTCGCTGCTGCCGCTGCTCGACGAGACCACGGCTGCCGGCGGTCCGCTGCTGCTGGTGGAGCCGAGCGCCGGTGGCGGCCGGTCACTGGCCTCCCGGGTGGAGCACCTCGGCCCCTACCTGGACGCGGTCGACAGGCATCCGGGGCTGGGCGTCTGTTTCGACACCTGCCACGCCTGGGCGGCCGGGCACGACCTGGCCGTGGCGGGCGGCATGACGGCAACCCTGGACACCCTGGTCGCCACGGTCGGGGCGGACCGGCTGAAGCTGATCCACGCCAACGACTCCAAGGACCTGTGCGGCTCGACCCGGGACCGGCACGAGAACATCGGCAAGGGCAACATCGGCGAACCGGCCTTCGCCGAGTTGATGGCCCACCCGGCGACCGCCGGCGTCCCCGTCGTCGTGGAAACCCCCACGGAGAAGCACGAGGGCCACGCCACCGACATAGCCACCCTGACCCGCCTCCACCCCTGAACCCCGCTTCCTCCCCCGCACGCCCTCCCCGCTCGACGCCTCCGGCCCGACGCCCTCCGGCCCGATGCCCTCGGCCGACGCCCCGGCTCGATGCCCCTGGTGATCAAGAGGTTCACGTCAACTTCGATCTTCAGGCCGACGCAAACCTCTTGATCAACACCGGAAGGCGCGGAAGTCGCGGGCCGCGTGCGGGGGTGGAGGTGGAGGGGCGGGTCAGGGGGTGAGGAGGTGGGGGAGGATCTTGGCGGCGTGGTCGATGGCGGCGTCGTCGACGTCGAGATGGGTGACCAGGCGGGCGGTGCGGGGGCCGAGCACCGACAGCAGCACCCCCTCCGCACGGGCGGCGACGGCCAGGGCCCGCGCGTCGAGCCGGTGCCCGGTCAGGTCCAGCGGCACGATGTTGGTGCGTACCGGACCGGCGAGCACCCCGCACGGAGCGAGCGCCTCGGCGAGCCGGGCGGCCCGGGCGTGGTCGTCGGCGAGCCGGTCGAGGTGGTGGGCCAGGGCGTACCGGCCGGCAGCGGCGAGCACCCCGACCTGCCGCATCCCGCCCCCCATCCGCTTGCGCAGGAACCGGGCCCGGTCGATCTGCGCGGCGCTGCCCACGACCAGCGAGCCGACCGGTGCGCCGAGCCCCTTGGAGAGGCAGACCGACAGGGTGTCGAAGAGCGCGCCGTACTCGTGCAGCGGCACCCCGTCGGCGACGTGCGCGTGCCAGATCCGGGCACCGTCGCAGTGCAGGGCGAGGCCTGCGGCGTCGGCGACCCGGCGCAGCTCCCGCAGGGTCGCCAGCGGGATCACCCCGCCACCGCCCCGGTTGTGGGTCTGCTCCACGGCGATCGCCCGGGTCGGCACCGCGAAGTAGCCGTCCGGCCGGATCATCGCCTCCACCACGCCGGGGTCCAGGCCCGCGCCGAGGGTGGGCCAGGTCCGCGTGGAGATCGCACCGTACGCCGCCGCCGCGCCGACCTCGTACGTCACCACGTGCGCGTCGGCGTCGCAGAGCAGCTCGTCACCGGGCGGGACGACCAGTTGCAGGGCGATCTGGTTGGCCATCGTCCCGGTCGGGGCGAAGAGCGCCGCCTCGTGCCCGAAGAGCGCGGCGACCTCGGCCTCCAGCGCGTTGACAGTCGGGTCCTCGGCGTAGACGTCGTCGCCGACCTCGGCGGCGGCCATCGCCTCCCGCATCCCGGCGGTCGGTCGGGTCACCGTGTCGGAACGCAGGTCGGCCACCGAGCCGACGCCCGTGGGGTCAGCCACGGAGCATCTCCGCCACCAGGAAGGCCAGCTCCAGCGACTGCTGGGTGTTCAGCCGGGGGTCGCAGGCCGTCTCGTACCGGCCGGGCAGGTCGAGGTCCTCGATGCCCTGGGCGCCGCCGAGGCACTCGGTGACGTCCTCGCCGGTCAGCTCGACGTGGATGCCGCCCGGGTGGGTGTCCAGCCCTCGGTGCACCTCGAAGTAGCCGAGCACCTCGTCAACGATCCGGTCGAAGTGCCGGGTCTTGTAGCCGTTGGAGGACTCGTGGGTGTTGCCGTGCATCGGGTCGCACTGCCACACCACCTTCGCCCCCGCGGCGGTGACCTTGGCCACGATCGGCGGCAACGCGTCGCGGACCTTGTGGTTGCCCATCCGGCTGATCAGGGTGAGCCGACCGGGGATGTTGTCCGGGTTGAGCTTCTCGCACAGCTCGATCGCCTCGTCCGGCCGGGTGGTCGGGCCGAGCTTCACGCCGATCGGGTTGGCGATGCGGGAGATGAAGTCGATGTGCGCGCCGTCGAGCTGCCGGGTCCGCTCGCCGACCCAGAGGAAGTGCCCGGACAGCCCGTACGCCCGGCGGTCGGAGACCCGGGTGAGCGCCCGGTCGTACTCCAGGGCCAACGCCTCGTGGGAGCAGTAGAGGGTGACGGTACGCAGCGCCTCGTCCTCGGTCATCCCGCAGGCCCGGATGAACGCGATGGCCCGGTCGATCTCCCGGGCGATCGCCTCGTAGCGCTCCCCCGCCGGGGAGTTCTTGACGAAGCCCTTGTTCCAGTCGTGCACCGCGTGCAGGTCGGCCAGGCCGCCGGCCAGGTAGGCGCGCAGCATGTTCATGGCGGCGGCCGAGTTCGCGTACGCCCGGATCATGCGCTGCGGGTCGGCGACCCGGGCGGCCGGGTCGGCCTCCAGCGAGTTGATCATGTCGCCGCGGTAGGCGGGCAGCCCCCGGGCGTCGGTCGGCAACGACCGGGGCTTGGTGTACTGGCCGGCGACCCGGGCCACCTTCACCACCGGCAGGGACGCGCCGTAGGTGAGCACGATCGCCATCTGGAGCAGGGTGCGGGCGTTGGCCAGCAGGTGGCTCTCGGTGTTGTCGGCGAAGGTCTCGGCGCAGTCGCCGCCCTGGAGCAGGAACGCCTTGCCCTCGCAGACCAGCGCCAGCTTGCGGCGCAGCTGGTCGACCTCGTAGGGGGCGACCACCGACGGCACGGTGTCGAGCACCTTGCACACCTCGGCGACCTGGGCCGGGTCGGACCACGGCGGGATCTGCTGACGGGGCAGGTCACGCCACCGGTCGAGGCCGAGGGCGGCGTCCTCGGCCGAGTCGACGGTGGGGCGGCTGGTCTGCAGCCCGGGGCTGCTCACGGCGGGGTAGCTCAGCTGATGCCACTCATGGCGCATGGGAGAAAGCGTACGGCGACGGTCCGGACGCCGCGCCCCCGAGGGGCGGGGTTCCGGAAGGTGGGAGTCAGGGGGTCGGCGACGGCGCGGGGCTGTGCCCGCCGGGTTCCTCGCCCGCGATGCACCAGTCCGCGCCGTCGCGGGTGACGGTGAACAGCAGCGGTCGGGTGACCTTCTTCGACCCCGCCGAAACGGTCACCGTGGTGCTGACCTCCTGCCCCCGGGCACCGGTGCGGATGTCGGTGATCGTCGCCCCGGGCACCTGGAAGTGGTCGGCGAAATCACCGTTCGGCCCGGTCGCGGCGGCGTCGAAACCCGCCTGCATCGTCGCGCAGAGCTGGTTGCGACCGGCCGCCGGGTCCTTGGCGGCCATCGCGTCGAGGTACGCCTGGACCCGCTCGCGGGCCTTGGCCGACGCCTCCTGGACGGGCACCCTGGTGGGCCCGCCGTCGGCCGCGTCGTCCCCGCCGAGGCCGCAGCCGAGCAGGGCGAACGGCAGCAGGGCCAGCGGTACGACGCCGGCGGTGCGGAGCCTGCGTCCCATGCGTCCTCCCCGGGTACGGATGTCGACGGTGCGTATGTCGAGCGGCGAGTCTGCCACACCGCACCCGTCCGGTGGCAACCCGTCACGGCCGCGCCGGCCCGGCCGGTCGGCGTTTCGCCAGGCGGAACCGCCGCCGACCGGGCCGGACAGCCGGGCGGGGAGGGACCGGTGGCCGGTCCCTCCCCGCGCGGTGGTGCGTCGGGCGCTCGGCTCAGCCGAGGCCGCCCTTGATAGCGCCGATCAGCTCACCGTTGCCGGTGTCGCCGGAGAGTTCCCAGAAGAACGCTCCGCCGAGGCCCTGGTTCTTCGCGTAGGTCATCTTGCCGCCGATGGTGGCCGGCGTGTCGTAGCTCCACCAGTTGCTGCCGCACTTGGCGTACGCCGTGCCGGCGATCGTGCCGGTGGCCGGGCAGGTGTTCTTCAGGACCTTGTAGTCCTCGATGCCCGCCTCGTAGGTGCCGGGGGCCGCGCCGGTGGCCGTGCCGCCCGGGGCGGCCTGGGTCACCCCGGTCCAGCCGCGACCGTAGAAGCCGATGCCGAGCAGCAGCTTGTTGGCCGGTACGCCCTTGGACTTGAGCTTCTGGATCGCCGCGTCGGAGTTGAAGCCCTGCTGCGGAATCCCGGTGTACGAGGTGAGCGGCGAGTGCGGGGCGGTGGGGCCCTGGGCGTTGAACGCGCCGAAGTAGTCGTACGTCATCGGCATCAGCCAGTTGAGGTTGCCCACCGCACCGGCGTAGTCGGTGGCGTCGATCTTGCCGCCGTTGCTGCCGTCGGCGGTGATCGCGGCGGTGACCAGGGCCGACGAGCCGAACTTGGACCGCAGCGCGGAGATCACGTTCTTGAACGCGTTCGGGCCGCTGCTGTCACAGCTCAGACCGCAGGCGTTGGGGTACTCCCAGTCGACGTCGATGCCGTCGAAGACGTCCGCCCAGCGCGGGTCCTCGACCAGGTTGTAGCAGCTCTCGGCGAACGCGGCCGGGTTCTGCGCGGCCTGGGTGAAGCCACCCGACCAGGTCCAGCCGCCGAAGGACCAGATCACCTTGAGGTGCGGATACATCTTCTTGAGCTTGCGCAGCTGGTTGAAGCTGCCGCGCAGCGGCTGGTCCCAGGTGTCGGCGACGCCGTCCACGCTGTCGGCCGCGGTGTACGCCTTGTCGTAGTCGGCGTAGCTGTCCCCGATCGTGCACCGGCCGCCCGTGGTGTTGCCGAAGGCGTACAGGATGTGGGTGAGCTTGGCGGCGGAGCCGCTGGTGGCGATGTTCTTGACGTGGTAGTTGCGCCCGTAGACGCCCCACTCGGCGAAGTAGCCGACGACCTTCTTGTCCCCGCTGGGCGGGGTGGTGGTGGGCGGCGGGGTCGTCGGGGGCGCGGTCGTCGGCGGGGCGGTGGTGGGCGGGGCGGTCGTCGGCGGCTTCGTGGTGGTGGGCGGGGTGCCCCCGCCGCACGACGCGCCGTTGATCGTGCAGTTCAGCGGCGCCTTGTACGGCCCGGTGCCGTTGTAGCCCCAGCTGAAGCTGGCCCCCGGGGCGAGCGGCCCGGCCCAGCTCTTCTTGACCGCCACGTAGTGGTTGCCGCTGCTGGTGACGTCGGCGTCCCAGAAGCTGCTGATGGTGGTGCCGGACGGCAGGTCGAACTCGATACGCCAGGTGCTGATGCTGGCGCTGGAGCCGTTGGCGACGGTGACCCGCCCTTCGTGGCCGGTCCCCCAGTCCTGGGCCGAGGCGAATGTCGCGGTGACGCTTCCGGCGCCGAACGCCGAGGTCACCGGTACCGCCGCCACGGTCAGCGCCACGACGGCGCCGGCCCAGAGGGCGCGGCGGAGCGATCTCTTCATGAGGCGCCTCCTCAAACAGTTAGGAAACTTTCCAAATCGATGGGGAGACGCTACTCACACCGTCATCACTTCGTCAAGATGCGCATCCGTCGATTCATCACCGCCGGCCGGAGTCACCCCGACCTGCGACACCACGACGCGACCGCACCCGGGCCGACCGACGGGACGACCCGGCGTCGGCGCGGGCCGATCCGGCCACGCGGCGTGGTCGCGGCGAACACGAGGTGACGTCGGGCGGCGCGGCGGCGGTGAGCCGGGTGACGGGGCCGGACGCTAACCTCGCGGCATGACCGTCTTCGACATCGAGATCGACGCCCTGGCCGGCGGCCCGGCCGACCTGGCCGGCTACCGGGGCCGGGCGCTGCTGGTCGTGAACGTGGCCTCCCGCTGCGGCCTCACCCCGCAGTACGCCGGCCTCCAGGCGCTGGCCACCGAGTACGCCGACCGGGGCCTGGTGGTGCTCGGCGTGCCGTGCAACCAGTTCGCCGGGCAGGAACCCGGCACGCCCGCCGAGATCGGCGAGTTCTGCCAGGTCAACTACGGGGTCACCTTTCCGCTGACCGGGAAGGTCGACGTCAACGGCCCGGCCCGCCACCCGCTTTACGCGGCGCTGGTCGACACCCCCGACGCCGAGGGGCACACCGGCGACGTCCGGTGGAACTTCGAGAAGTTCCTGGTCGCCCCGGACGGCACGGCCGCCGCCCGGTTCGCGCCGACGGTCGCCCCGGACTCGGCCGAACTGCGCGCCGCCATCGAGAAGGTCCTCCCCGCCTGAAGATCCGTCCCTCCTTCCGGGTCGCGTCGCCCGGGCCGGGCCGTTCCGGGACGCCCACCGGTCCGACCGGGACGGTTGGGGCCGACGGCCGTGACCGCGCCGACCCGAGCGGGGCGACACGGTCACGGTGGAGCCGGCGGGACGCGGGTTCAGGTCAGCCGGCGGCGGACCGGAAGACCGGGTAGTAGCCGCCGGACTGGCCGGCCGCCGTCGGGTGGTAGGAGACGCCGAGGTTGACGAAGTTCAACGCGTGCAGCCACTTCTCGCCGTAGCTGCACAGTTGGTGACCAACGAAGATGGACCGTACGTCGGCGAACGTGAAGCCGGCCGAGGTGGCGGCGGTACGGGTGATGTCGTCGACCAGGTTGATGCCTTCGTTGATCTTCGCACGGGAGTTCGCGCTGAGCCCCACGCAGACCGTGCCGAGCTGGTAGAAGACCGGGTAGCCGACGACCACCACGCGGGCCGACGGCGCACGCGACTTGATCCCGTTGTAGACGGTGGCGAGCTTGGCGGGCAGTTCCGCGCGGGCCTTGTTCTCGGCGGCCTGCACCGCCGCGACGCACTGAGTCTCCCCCTGGAGCACACAGGTCGACATGATCGAGGTGAATCCGACGTCGTTGCCGCCGATGGTGACGCTGACCAGGGTGGTGGTGGAGCTGAGCGCGGAGAGCTGACTGTTGACCACGTCGGTGGTGGTCGCGCCGGAGCAGGCCACCGACCTGTACGAGGCGGGCTTGATGTTGGCGTTGTACAGCGCCGGGTACGCGTTGGTGCTGCGCTGGCAGGAACCGCTCTCGGAGGTGTAGCTGTCGGCGCCGACGCCCGAGGCGTACGAGTCACCGAGGGCCACGTACCGGTCGCCGGGGGCAGCCTGGACGGGCACCGCCGCGCCGAGGGTAACGCCGATGGATGCCGCGAGACTCACGGCGAGGGTCACGAGTCGGGATCTCCGCACGTCGCACTCCTGGGGGTGGGGAAGTGGTGGTGTGAGATAGATATCACTCGATCAGCTGTTTAGGGAAGATTATCGATGGGCAACAGGGGTGACTAGGGGTTCACCGACGCGCGACGTCCACGACGCGCGGCCGACCCGTCCGGCCGACGTGGACGGTCGGCATCCACCGCTTGACCCGTCGATCAGGTCGGGAATACGCACCCGAGCGGCCCGGTTGGTCACCGGCATGACAACTGTGGGACTCATCGGCAGCGGCAACATCGGCAGCACCCTGGCCCGGTTGGCGGTCACCGCCGGCCACGACGTGGTGCTCAGCAATTCGCGCGGTCCGGAGACGCTCAAGGACCTGGTCGAGGAGCTGGGCATACGGGCCCGGGCGGCCACCCCGGACGAGGCGGCGGCAGCGGGTGACCTGGTGGTGGTCACCATCCCGCTGCGCGCCTACCGGGACGTGCCGGCCGCGCCGCTCGCCGGCAAGACCGTCATCGACACCAACAACTACTACCCGGAGCGCGACGGCAGCTACCCGGAGCTGGACGACGAGTCGACCACCACCAGCGAGCTGCTCCAGCGGCACCTGCCGGAGTCACGGGTGGTCAAGGCCTTCAACAACATCTACTTCAAGCACCTGCTCGCCCTGGCCCGCCCGGCGGGGGCCGCCGACCGCACCTCGCTGCCGGTCGCCGGGGACGACGACGCGGCCAAGGCCGAGGCCACCGCGTTCATCGACTCCGTCGGGTACGACACGGTCGACGTGGGCCCGCTGGCCGAGGGCTGGCGGTTCCAGCGGGACACCGCCGCGTACGGCGTCTTCTACACGGCCGATCCGGCGGCAGGCTTCGAGCAGCCGGGCCTGCCGACCGACGCGCAGCGGCTGCGGGACGCCCTGGCCGCCGCCCGCCGTTACGCCGACGCCTGACCGACGCCCCACCGCACCGGGCGGGACGGCAGCCGCGAGGCCCGTCCCGCCCACCCGGTCGGCGGGCGGCCCGCCGTGGTCAGCGGGCGGGCGGCCACTCGTCGGCCAGCACCGCCCAGACCTCGACGTCGACCCGGCCCGCCGGCCCCGGGGCGACCCGACGCAGGGTGCCCTCGTGCCGCATGCCGAGCCGCCGGGCCACCGCGATGCTGCGGACGTTGCCGGCGCTGGTCCGCCACTCGACCCGGTGGATGCCGCGTTCCCGGATCGCCCAGTCCACGATCCGGGTCGCCGCCCGGGTCACCAGTCCCCGGCCCTCGGCGGCCGGCTCCAGCCAGCAGCCGGCCTCGGCCACCCCGGTCGCGGTGCTGAAGGACACGAACATCACCCCGCCGACCAGGGTGCCGTCGGCCCAGATCCCCCAGATACCTCCGGCGTCGTCCGCCCACCTGTCGGCGTAGCGGCGCAGCACCGTACGGGCCGAATCCAGGTCGGTGGCCACGAAGGACGCGCCCACCCAGGGGGCGATGTGTGCCCGGGCCCGGTCCAGGTGGGTGAGGAACTCCCCGGCGTGCCACGGTGGGAGCGGACGCAGCTCGGCGGTGTCGGTCAACGGCAGCGCGAACACCGGTCAGTGCCTCCCGGACGCGACGGGCAGGCTCAGCCGCAGCGTCGGCCCGACGGTGGGCACGAATCCCAGCGACCGGTAGAGCGGTTCCCCCTGGGGCGACGCCCGCAGGTCGATCTTGCCGACCCCGCGCTGCCGGTACCAGTCGAGCAGCGCCTCCAGGCAGGCCCGGGAGTAGCCGCGCCGACGGTGCACCGGCTCGGTGACCACGTTGAACACGTACCCGGTCAGGCCGTCGGGGTTGCCGGGGCCGCCGAGGCGCTGCTCGATGGTCCCGGTCGCGCAGGCCGCCAGGACGCCCGGCCGGTCGGGGTCGTCGACGACGAAGACCGCCATCAGGTCGGCCGGCTCGGCCAGCCGCCGGTGCAGCACCTCCCGGGCCGCCTGCTGCCAGGGCCCCGGCGCGGGCGTCATCTGGTCGATGTCGGCCAGCATCACCCCACGCAGGCGAACGATCTCACCGGCGTCGGCGACCACGGCCCGTCGAACGTTGATCACGAACGGACGGTACCGGATGGCGGGGACGGGCCGCCGGACCGCACCACGCTGATCGGAAACGACGGGACACGGTGGCCGACCAACTTGCGATCGGGTCCCGTCCACGGGACGCTGGGGGTCGGCACCGACACCACCCTCGGAGGCGAGATGCACCAGCTCCGTACCACGCCGCGCCGGCTGCTCGCCGCCGCCGGCACGCTCCTGCTCGGCACCACACTGGCCACCGTCGGCGGCACGCCGGCCGGGGCGGCGGCCGGCGACGTCGGCTACGTCCGGCTCGCCCACCTCTCCCCCGACACCCCGGCCGTGGACGTCTACCTCTCCGGCCCGGGCGCGACGACGCCGCAGGTCTTCCCCGGCGTCGGCTACGGCGTCGTCTCCCGTTACCTGCCACTGGTCGTCGGTCGGTACGCGGTGGCAATGCGGCAGGCCGGCGCCCCTGCCAGCGAGCCGCCGGTGCTCACCACCGAGGTGGCCCTGCGTGCCGGCGAGGCGTACACGGTGGCCGGGGTGGGCCGCTACGCCGACCTCGGCCTGCGGGTGCTCGCCGACGACCTCAGCGCCCCAGCGACCGGCCGGGCGAAGGTGCGGGTCGTCCAGGCGTCCGTGCGGGCCCCGGTGGTCGACGTGGCCGCCGAGGACGGACCGGCCATCGCCGACGCCGTCCGGTTCGCCACCACCACCGACTACCGCCAGGTCGAGCCGGGACGCTGGCGGCTGCGCCTCGGTGGCGGCAGCGGGCCGAGCACCGACGCCGGGGTGACCCTCACCGGGGGACGGGTCTACTCGCTGCTGGTGCTCGACGGCAAGCGGGGCGGGTTGACCGTCGAGCTGCGCGAGGACGCCCGAGGTGGCGGGACCGCACCGGCGGGCGGGGTGCCGGCGGGGGCCGGCGGCCTGGCCACGGGCGGGCTCGGGGCGTACCCGATGATGGCCGGCGGGGTGCTCGCCGGGGCCGTGGTGGTCGGCACGACGCTGCTGGTGCGGCGTCGGCGGCGACCGGTCTGGTGACCCGGCCCGGCTTCGCGATCCGCCGTCACCGGGCCCGGCCCGCACCGGCCACCGTCCTGGTCGCGGCCGGCGCGGCGTGCTGCCTCGCCGCCGGCGCCGGCGTCGTGGTCGCCGCCGCGACCGGCCTCGGCGGGCCGGCCGGAGCACCCCGGCCGGTCGCGGCGGCCGGGGCCTGGCAGCCCGGCTGCGTGACCGGTTGCGCCACCGGGGCCGGCACCCCCCGCGCCACCCTGGCACCCCCCACCCGGGTACGCGTGGCGCGGATCGGCGTCGACTCCCCGCTCACCACCCTCGGGCTGGACCGGGCCGGCACCCTGGTGCCACCGGCTGACTTCACCCGGGCCGGCTGGTACGGCGGCGGCCCGTCGCCGGGCGACCCGGGGCCGGCGGTGATCGTCGGTCACCTGGACTCACGGCGCGGCCCGGCCGTCTTCGCCCGCCTCCGCGAGTTGCGCCCCGGCGACCGGATCGAGGTGTGGCGGGGCGACCGCCGGGTGACGTTCCGGGTCACCGGCACGCTACGTACGCCCAAGGACGCCTTCCCCACCGCCACCGTGTACGGCCCGACGCCCGGCCCGGAGCTGCGGCTGATCACCTGCGGGGGCGACTTCGACAGGCGCGTCGGCCACTACCGGGACAACGTGGTGGTCTTCGCCGTCGCCGACCCGCCGGTCGACCCCCTCCCCCGCTCCGCGGCCGGCTGACCCGCCCACCGGCACCGCCCCGCACACCCCGCCCGCTAGGCTCCGGCGGTGCGACTGACCAGCGTGGACGACATCCTGGCCGCCGAACGCCGACTCGCCGGACGGATCGTCCGGACCCCGCTCCTGCCCTGCCCGCAGCTCGGCGACGAGTTCGCGCTCGACGTCGCGGTGAAGGCGGAGAACCTCCAGCACACCGGCAGCTTCAAGATCCGGGGCGCGCTGAACGCGCTGATCGCCCTGGCCGAACGGCAGGCGACGCCCACCGGGCTGACCGCCTTCTCGGCCGGCAACCACGCCATGGCGGTGGCCTTCGCCGGGCGTGCCTTCGGCCTGCCCACCGTCGTCTGCATGCCCCCGCACGCGGTACCCACCAAGATCGAAGCGGTCCGCCGGTGGGGTGGAGAGGTCGTGCTCACCGACGACCTGCTCGCCACCTGCGAGGAGATCACCGCCGAACGTGGCTACCACCTGCTGCCGCCGTTCGACGACCCGGACGTCATCGCCGGCCAGGCCACCCTGGGACGGGAACTGCTGGCCGACGGCCCGCCGCCGGGCCTGGTGCTCGTTCCGGTAGGCGGCGGCGGACTGATCAGCGGGGTGGCCGCCGCCGTCCGCCGGGCCGTCCCGACCGCCCGGATCGTCGGTGTCGAGCCGGCCACCGCCAACGTCGTCGGCCACGCGCTGCGTACCGGCGGCGACGCCCCGGCGACCCGACCGGTCTCGATGGCCGACGGGCTGGCCGCCCCGTTCGCCGGCCGACTCACCCTGGCCCACGTCCGCAACCTGGTGGACGACCTGGTGGAGGTCACGGAGGCGGACATCCGGGCAGCCTGGTGGGACCTCATGGCGGCCACCCGGCTGCTGCTCGAACCGGCGGCGGCGGTCACCCTCGCCGCACTGCGCACCGGCCGGGTGACCGCCACCCCGGGCACCCGGACGATCCTGGTCCTCAGCGGCGGCAACGTCTCCCCCACCATGCTGACCACCCTGCCCTGACCCCCACCCCGCCAGCCCCCAGCCGCCCGCCTGCCGGCCCCGGCCCGCCGAGCCCCCGGCCCGGCTCGCCATGGCCTGGCCCCGCCCTCGCCCTGGTCCGCCCAGCCCCAGACCTGGCCTCGCCCCGAGCATCGCGCGCGATCTTGGAGTTGTGGTGCCGAATTCGCGGGGATATACGCCTTTTGACGCCCACCACAACTCCATGATCGACGCGGAGGGAGGGGTGGGAGGGGTGGGAGGGATGGGAGGGGGGAGACGGGGGTGGGGTGGGGTGGGGTGGGGTGGGGTGGGGTGGGCGGGGTGGGGTTAGCGGAGGGGGCGGCGGCCGGCGAAGCCGCACTCGACGCGGTGGTACCAGCGCACGTCGGGGTCGCCCTCCAGCCAGCACCAGAGCACCGCCCGACCCTCGTGTTCGCCGGGGAAGTCCAGCAGCACCGGGGCGATCCCCTTGACCTGGATGTCGTGCGAGTTCAACTCCTCCAGCACACCGTGCAGCCGGGCCTCCAGGGCCTTGACCTCGGCCCGGCCGCCCAGCGCCGACATCCCCGGGCCGGCCAGGTCGGCCCGCAGCTCGGCCAGGTCGGCCCGGATGCCGATCAGCTCGTCGATGCGGGGGTGCAGGGTGGCGACCAGGTACCGCGCCTGGGCGAGAGTGAACACGGGGCCAGTATGGGGCACCCGCGTGATCCGTACCGACCCGTCCGCCAGCTTCGGTCGAACCGGGGTGCCGGGCCGGGCCGGTGGATGAAGGGCCAGCGTCGACCGTCCACATAGGTCATAGGGGGGCCCGGCCGGCGGGTGTCGACGACACGGCCGATGGATCATGACCTTCAGGCGCGCGGTCCGCCGCCTCGTCGTCCCGTCACCGCACGCGCCAACGCATCCGCGAGACCGAACCAGGAGTCCCATCGTGATCAACAAGTACCCCGGCACCTGTGGCGCCTGCCGAGGCCGGGTGGAGGCCGGGGCCGGACAGGCGCTCAAGCTCGGCGCCCGCTGGACCACGTACCACGACGACTGCGCGCCGGTGGAAGCGGCGCCGCCGCCGGGCGCCCACCGTGGGTGGCACGACCTGCCGGTGGTGGGCTTCGACATCGAGACCACCGGCAACGAACCGTTGGACGCCCGCATCGTCTCCGCCGCGCTGGTGCACTCCGACGGCACGACCAGGCGGTGGCTGGTCAACCCGGGGGTGCCGATCCCGCCCCGCACGACCGAGATCCACGGGATCACCGACGAACTGGTCCGCAGCGCCGGAATGCCGGCCGGGACGGCGCTGGCCGAGCTGGGCACGGCCGTCGGGAAGGTGATCGCCGACGGTACGCCGCTCGTCGCCTTCTGCGCCCACTTCGACGTCACGACGTTGCACGCCGAGCTGGCCCGGCACGCCCTGCCGTCGCTGGACTGGGACCGCGCCGTCATCATCGACCCCTCGATCCTGCACCAGGAGGTCGAACCGTACCGGTACGTCGGCCGGCAGCTCGGTGAGCTGTGCAGGTACTACGAGGTGACCCTCGGCTCCGCCCACGACGCCACGAGCGACGCCCGCGCCGCCGTCGAGATGGCGGTGTCGATCGCGGCCCGGCACGAACGCATCGCCCGGATGCTCCCCGACGACCTCCACCGGGCGCAGGTCACCTGGTACGCCGCGCAGAAGCGCAAGCTCCAGGAGTACTTCGACCGGCAGGGCATCGCCGAGACGGTCAGCCTCGAATGGCCGCTGGAGACCAGGCGACGCCGATAGGACGGTGGGCCGCGCGGATGCCGGTCCGAAGGCCCGACGGGCCGGTCAGCCGGCGGACCCGGTCGGCAGATGGATCCGCGTCCGCGCCACGCCCCGGCCACCGGGGGACGATGTCACCCGCCGTCCGGAACGACTACGCTCTGCGCCTACGCTGTGCCGGATCTGACATCGAGCCGCCGAGGTGCGAAACGGCCGACCTCGGCGCGATCGGGGGCGAGTGGATGACGATCGTGCAGAAGTGGACCGGCCAGGAAACCCGAGCGCTGCGCCACGCCCTGCGAATGACGGTCGACGACTTCGCCGGGCACCTCGGCGTCAGCAGGCGCACGGTGTGCAAGTGGGAGGTCGGTCGGAAAGCGGCGCAGCCCCGACCGGAGATGCAGGCCGCCCTCGACACCGCACTACGTAGGGCCAGTGATGAGGCGGTGAGCCGGTTCAGCGCTTCGGCGGGCGGGAGTACCGCTCCTGCAGTCCCCGGCGGCTACCGTGTCCAGTCCCACAAGTTCATCCCGGCGTTCATCGGGGTAGAGGCAGCGGAGAATCTGGCCAGGTTACCGCAGGTGGATTCGCGCCGGCACGATTGGCTACCTGTGTCCGCTACGGCGGTGCCGCATCCGACCGGTCGGTGCACGGCTCACGTCTTCGCCTGTGGCGTGCTGGTCTTCCACCTGGAACAGGAAGTCGCCCCCACGAACCTGGCGGAACTCGCGGTCTGGCGGTACGCCAGTTACAAAGAGGATCTGCCGTGGGCGGCTCGCCAGATCGAACAGCTATTGTCGGATCAGCTTGAGGGACAAGTGGCGGTGCCAGAATACGTGATGTCGATGTATCTCCTACGCGAGCCGGGATGTCGTCGCGAGGATCTGGACAACGCGATTCGGTTGTTGAGCCTGCCGTCGGTCCTGGTCGACCGCCACGCGACGCCTCGACCTCAGCCCGTCTCCGAGCAGGTGGAGCGGGGTCTGTTAGCTGACGGATTCGACCAGTTCCCCGCCGAGCCCTTCGGAATCCCCGGCGTGTCCGTCGGCTTCGCGGCCTGGTCAGGTCTGGCCTACCACGCGATCTCGCCGGAGCGGGCCCTCACCGCTGACGAACTGCTCTCGCTTGAGATCGACGTACAGATGCTGTGGACCTACTGCCGGCACATCCAGCGGGCAGTAGAGGAAGGACGAGACCCCGTCATGTCGGAGCGGTTCGGCTGGCGCTTTCTGAGGGGCGCCCACTCCCGGCTCACCACCGCACGAGCGCAGGAGACGGCACAGCACTGCCTGATGCGTCAGGCAGCCGTCACGACCAGCGGCCTACCGGAACGCCTGGCACAAGCCCAGGCGGCGCTGCGCGAGGCCGAGTTGATGAGGGACCGAGGCAGCGCATGAACGGCACTCGGGCGGCGTTGATCGTCATCGACATGCAGAACGGCTTCGTCAACGATCAGAGCCGGCACGTCATCCCCACGGTCGTGAGGCTGGTCGAGCGGTGGGAGGCCACGGGCCGCCCGATCGTCTTCACCCGATACCACAACTACCCGGGCAGCCCCTTCGAGCGGCTGATCCACTGGTCGAAGGTGCAGCACGCACCGGAGACGGAGATCGTGCCCGAGTTACAGCCACACGCTGCCCGGGCACGGGCCGTGATCGACAAGCGCATCTACTCGTACTTCACCACCGAGGGAGCCGACATCGCCACCCGGGAGGGCTGGACCGACCTCGTGTTCTGCGGTGTCGCCACCGAGAGTTGCGTGCTCAAGTCAGCGGTGGACGCTTTCGAGCGCGATCTCACCCCCTGGCTCGTCACAGACGCCTCGGCGAGCCATGGCGGTCCGGCCGCCCACGACGCGGGCCTGCTGGTTGCCCGCCGCTTCATCGGCGCAGGACAGCTCATCAGGGCCAGCGAGGTGAACGTGGGTGTCGGCTGACGAGCAGGTCTTCGACTCTCAGTGGGAATGGGGCCGACAACTGTGATCCCGCACCGCGACCTGCTGCCGATCGCCCTCGATGCTGTCGACCGGGCAGCCGCCCTCATGCGTCGCCAGACGCCGGTCACCTCAACCCGCAAGGGCGATCGTGACCTCGTCTCGGAGGTCGACTACGCGATCGAGAGAGACCTTCGCTCTTTCCTGCGCGAGGTGACACCAGGCATCGCCTTCCTCGGGGAAGAGGAGGGGGCCAGCGGCAGCGGCGAGTGGCAATGGACGCTCGACCCGGTCGACGGCACGGTCAATTTCGTCCGTGGTCTTCCCCTGTGCGGCATCTCCCTCGGCCTGCTCCACGGCGTACGTCCGGTCCTCGGCGTCGTGGATCTGCCTTTCCTCGGCACTCGATACTGGGCCGCCGAGGGCTGTGGCGCGCACATGAACGGCCGGCCGATCACGGTGAGCGCCACCACGAGTCTGAGCGAGGCCGTCGTCGGGATGGGCGACTTCGCCGTCGGCGCGGATGCCGCGAACAGGAACCGGCTTCGGCTGGCGCTGATGGCACGGCTCGCCGAGAAGGTGCAACGGGTGCGGATGAGCGGGTCGGCTGCGGTGGACCTCGTCTGGTTGGCAGCGGGAAAGATCGACGCCGCCATCACCCTGTCCAATCACTCGTGGGACATGACGGCCGGGGTCGCCATCGCCCGCGAGGCCGGTGCCGTGGTCGTCGACAGCAGCGGGAACGAGTACACCAGCGCGTCGACGACCACCCTCGCCATCGCCCCCGGGCTGGTTGGTCAGGTGCTGTCGCACCTCAAAGACACGACGGCAGCAAGCCGATGACGGCGGTACGGCGGGTGGGTCGGCGAGCTATGTCACCCGCGCCGCCACCCGCTCCCACGGCTATCCGGGAGGCGGCCCCTTTGATGTGTCGTCCTCGGTGTGCTCGGCGAAGATCTCGTCGAGGGTCCTCCGTAAGCTCGCCGCCGCCTCGCCGTCCTCGGGCGTGTGAGCGTAGCCGGCCAGGGTCTTCCAGAGCGCCCAGCCGCGCCCGCGCGCCCACATCGCGTCGTCGACGGCCAGCCGCTGTCGGAACGCCCGCCGGCCGTCGGCGGTCAGCAGCGTCCAGGCGGCGGCCAGGTCACAGGACGGGTCGCCGACGCCGCAGGTCCCGAAGTCGATGATCGCCGCGAGCTGCCCGTCGTCGAGTAGAAGGTTCCCCTGTACGAGGTCACCGTGGAACCAGCGCTCCACACCGTCCCAGCGCGCATTCAAGGCGCGTCTCCAGATCTCGCCCGCCAGGCCGACGTCGATCCGGCCGTCGAGAGCCGTGAGCGCTCGGTTGGCCTGCCCGTCGTAGGTGCGCAGGGTGCCGCCCCGGTACCAGTTGTGCCGGCCCGGGCGGGGGCCGTCAGCAGTGTCGACGTCCCACAGGGCCGCGAGGAACTCGGCCAGGTCGACCGCGAACCGAACCTGGTCGGCGATGCGGTCCACCCGCGCCGTCTCGCCGTCGAGCCACCGGTAGACCGACCACGTGTACGGGTAGCCCTCGCCGGGCCCGCCCTTCGCCAGCGGGGTGGGGACGGGCAGCGGGAGACGGCGGGCGAGCAGGGGGAGCCACCGGTGTTCCTTGTCGACCGCCTCGACGTACTCGGCTGCGCTCGGCAGGCGTACCGACATGCCGACACCCAGGTGGAAGGTCCAGTTGTCCCAGCCGCCGTCGGCGACCGGCTCGACTGGCAGATGTGCCCAGTGCGGGAACTGGGTGGCGACGAGCCGGCGCACCTGCTCCACGTCGACGACGACGCGTTCGGGCGGCGGGCCGAGATCGGGGATGCCGTCGGCCCCCGCCTCTGACACGGCAGGTCGGCTCAGTCGGCCTGGGCGGCGAGTTCGCGGGCGCGGTCGCGGGCGGCTTCCAGCGCCGCCAGCAGCGCGGCGCGTACCCCGTGCTTCTCCAGCTCGCGGACGGCGGAGATGGTGGTGCCGGCCGGGGAGGTGACGGCCTCGCGGAGCTTGACCGGGTGTTCGCCGGAGTCGCGCAGCATCATGGCCGAGCCGATCGCGGTCTGCACGATCAGCTCGTGCGCCACCTGCCGGGGCAGGCCGAGCAGGATGCCGGCGTCGATCATGGCCTCGACCAGCAGGTAGAAGTAGGCCGGGCCGGAGCCGGAGAGCGCGGTGACCGCGTCCTGCTGTGACTCGGGCACCCGCAGGGTCGCCCCGAGCGGGGCGAACATCTCCTCGGCCAGGGCCAGGTGTTCGCCGGTGGCGTGCGCGCCGGCCGAGATGGCGCTCATCGCCTGGTCGACCAGGGCCGGGGTGTTGGTCATCACCCGGACCACCGGGGTGCCCTCGGGCAGCCGACGGCTGAAGAAGCTGGTGGGCAGCCCGGCGCAGAGCGAGACGACCAGCTTGTCGGCCGGCACCTTCGGGCCGATCTCGTCGAGCAGGACGCCCGCGTCCTGCGGCTTCACCGCGATCGCCAGCACCGCCGCCTCGTCGACGGCGGTCAGGTTGTCGACCACCCGAACGCCGTACCGGGTGGCGATTTCCTCGGCCCGGACGGGTCGGCGGGCGGTCGCCAGCAGCCGCTGCGCCGGCCAGCCGGACCGCAACAGCCCGGAGAGCATCAGCTCGCCGATCTTTCCCGCCCCGATCACCGCGACGGTGTGCTTCGCCGACCCCATGTCACCCTTCCGTCCCGTTGGTCCGGTCCCGTGCCCCTTCCCCTCCGGCAGGGCGGAGGGGAAGGGGGTGGGGTGCGATCAGCTGCCGAAGAAGACCTCGGCCTCGTCGTAGCGCTCGATCGGGACGGTCTTCAGCTCGCGGGTGGCCTCGGCCAGCGGCACCCGGACGATGTCCGTGCTCTGCATCGCGACCATCTTGCCCCAGTCGCCCTCGTGGGCGGCGTCGATGGCCTGCAGGCCGAGCCGGGTGGCGAGCACCCGGTCGAACGCGGTCGGGGTGCCACCGCGCTGGATGTGCCCGAGCACGACGGTGCGGGCCTCCTTGCCGGTCTTCGCCTCCAGCTGCTCGGCCAGCCACTGGCCGATGCCGCCGAGCCGGACGTGCCCGAAGGCGTCCAGCTCCTGGTTGTGCAGGACCATCTGGCCGTCCAGCGGCTGGGCGCCCTCGGCGACCACGACGATCGGGGCGTACTGGTGCTGGAAGCGCTTCTCGACGTAGCCGGCGACCTGGTCGACGTCGAACTTGCGCTCGGGCAGCAGGATCACGTTGGCGCCACCGGCGAGGCCGGCGTGCAGGGCGATCCAGCCGGCGTGCCGGCCCATCACCTCGACGACGAGGGTGCGGTGGTGGCTCTCCGCGGTGGTGTGCAGCCGGTCGATCGCCTCCATCGCGATGTTCACGGCGGTGTCGAAGCCGAACGTGTAGTCGGTGGCACCCAGGTCGTTGTCGATCGTCTTCGGCACGCCGACCACGTTGACGCCCAGCTCGTGCAGCTTGGTGGCGACGCCCAGGGTGTCCTCGCCGCCGATCGCGATCAGCGCGTCCACGCCCTGCGCGGCGAGGTTCTCCTTGATCCGCTCCACACCGTTCTCGATCTTGAACGGGTTGGTGCGGGACGAGCCGAGGATGGTGCCGCCGCGCGGCAGGATGCCCCGCACCTCGGGGATGCCGAGCGGCTTGGACAGGCCCTCCAGCGGGCCCTTCCACCCGTCCCGGAAGCCCACGAACTCGTGACCGTAAGTAGCGACGCCCTTACGGACCACCGCCCGAATGACCGCGTTGAGACCTGGGCAGTCGCCGCCGCCGGTGAGCACGCCGATACGCATGATCTGCTCATCCTCCTGGAACGTCAGGTGAAGCCCGGATAAGCCCCAGGATATGTGTCCGCTCAGACCATCGGCGTCGTTGCCGGCCCGGGGCGGGCCGTCAGTGCGCACTGTAGTCGGCTCAGGTGTACGCCGACACCGCGCCCCGGCCGGTCCCGCCCGCCCGGGCGGCTACCGGTCAGTAGGTGATCTCGTGGTTCTCCCCCAGCTTCGGCGGCGTCCCGGTCACCGCCGCCTTGGCGAACCCGAGCAGATTGACCACCGTGCCGCCCGGGGAGTCCCAGTACTCGGCCGAGCTGGCGTGCACCTTGAGCAGGGTCAGCCCGGGGGTGTCCAGCCCGTCCGGGAACCACGCCGTGAGCACCGGGTTCCACAGCTGCTCGGCGCGCGCCCGGTCGTACGCCTCCTGGGCGGTGCCGGAGATCGACACCCAGGCGTGGTGACGCTGGTCGGAGAAGGCGACGTTGACCTCCGGGTTGACCCGGACCTGACGCATCTTGGCCGAGTCGGCGTGGGCGAAGAACCACAGGTCCCCGTCGAACTCGGCCGCCTGGAGCCCCATCGGCCGGCTGAGCATCCGGCCGTCGACCCCGATGGTGGTCAACATGCAGATCCGGGCGTCCCGGATCAGCTCGGTCACCCGCCGCCGGGCGTCGGTGATGGTGGTCGCGTCGTCGGCCATGGCGCACTCCCTCTGATCGGCTCGCCCGGATCCGGTGCCCCGGACGGCACCTGTCAAACCTGCCGATCGTCACGGGCTGTCAGCACCGACGGCCGGACCCACAGGCACCGGACCGACGACGCCGGGATCACCCCGGACGGGCCGTCATCGCCTGCCAGCGGGCCAGGTTGTGCCGGGCGTCGACCAACGCGTCGTGCCGGTCGGCCGCCGCCTCGGGCAGCCGGGGCCGGCCGAGGTCGTCCCAGAGCTGCCGCAGCTCCTTGGTGAACCGGGGGATCTCCCGGGGCAGCGCCGGCATCGCCCCCCAGAGCTGGGCCAGCACCACGTGGTCGTACGCGGCGTACCAGGCCCACAGCTCCAGCTGCTCGCCCGGCCGGTCCCGGATCGGCTCCAGCAGGAACTCGTGCAGGTCGTCCCGGATCCGGGCTCGGGAACGCCAGGCCCGGTCGGCCGGCGAGGGGAGCTTGTCCAGCACGTTGCGGCGGACCCAGGGCACCGCGCGGGAGTCGTCGAACTCGGTGGAGACCGCGTAGAACTCGCGGCCGTACTCGTCGACGACGCCGATCGACACGAGGTCGACCAGCCGGCCGTCCTCGATGAATTCGCAGTCGTAGAAATAGCGGTAGACCATCGCCGTCCATCCTCGCCCACCCCCGGTGACCGTCGGCGGGCGGGGCGGGCACCGACGGCACCGCCCGCACGGCACCCCGCCGACCCCCGACCCGGTGGTCCGCCGCAGCTTGCGCAGGGTCACGGAAAGGTCTAGAGGGGTGTACAGCAAGCGACCGGGCCGTCATGATCTGATGTGTACCGCTACCGGACGCCGAAGCGGTGTCAGTTCACCTCTTCAGTGGCCGTCAGGGTTCACCCGGTGAGCGAAAATTGTGGTCCGTGACCGGGGAGGGGTGGGGCCGTGGACATGCGCCTGCCGGAGCCGGGTGACGCCCTCACGGGGGTGGAGATGTTCGCCGGGCTGGAGCCGGAGGTGCGCCAGCGGGTGATCGCCGCGGCCGTGCCGCGCACCTATCGCAAAGGCCAGTTGCTCTTCGTCGAGAACGATCCCGGTGAGTCGCTGATCGTGCTCCGCCGGGGGGCGGTGGCGGTGTTCCGCACCGCGCCGACCGGGGAACGCGCGGTGCTGTCGGTCGTCCGACCACCGGACGTGCTGGGCGAGGTGTCCCTGCTGGACGCCTCCACCCGTTCCGCCTCGGCCGAGGCGATCGAGGACTGCGCGGCGCTCGCCCTGTCCCGCCCGGCCTTCATGGAGCTGGTGCACTCCAACCCGCGCATCCTGGACGCGGTGATGCGCTCGCTGGGTGGCCTGATCCGGCGGCTCACCGAGCAGAACGCCGACCACGTCTTCCTCGACCTGCCCGGTCGGGTGGCCAAGACGCTGGTCCGGCTGGCCGGTGAGAGCCAGGCCCCGATGATCACCATCGAGCTGAACCAGAGCCAGCTGGCCGAGATGGCAGGCGGTTCCCGGCAGAGCGTCAACCAGGCGATCGGTTCCTTCGCCAGCCGCGGCTGGCTGCGTACCGAAGGTCGTCGGATCGTGGTCACCGACGTGGCGGCGCTGCGCCGACGCGCCGGCATGAGCGACCGCTGACCAGGGGTTTCCCCGGGCGGCGACGCCCCGGCGGGTGAACGGGGACGGACAGCGGCGCGGCCGGCGGACCTCGGTCCGCCGGCCGCGCCGGTCGTTCACTTGCCGCTGTCGTCCGCAGGCGGGGCGCCCGGCCCCGGCCCGATCTGGTCCGGCGGTGTACCCGGCCCGGGCCCGATCTTCTGTGGCTTCGACGTGGTGGTCGTGGTCGTGCCGGCGTCCGAAGTCGTCTTGCTGTCGGGATTCTCCACCATGCCCTGCTCCTCCATTCTGGCGAGAGTGACCGCGTCGACGTCGACCGTCTCCCCGGGGGACCGGACGGTACCGTCCGGATCGGTCCAGTAGGCGGACAATCGCACCTGCACGGCACTCTCCTGACAGTGAGTTTTCCTCGTGAGGAACACTAGTGGCGGCCGACCAGCCGCAGGGTCCGCCCGCACGTCGGGTACCCGACTGGCCCTCCGCGGCGGGATAATGGGATCTCCTCACGTACGGAGTTCGTCATCGACCTCAAGTGTGGACACTGCTCTCGGGCGGCAGGCCCGGACGACCGCTTCTGCGGCGGCTGCGGACAGGCGCTGACGCTCACCTGTGCCTCCTGCGGGCACGGCAACAGTCCCGAGGCCAATTTCTGCACCAACTGCGGGCAGCCGCTGCGCGACCACGCGGTCACCGTGCAGGAGGACCGCCGCCAGGTCAGCGTGCTGTTCATCGACATCGTCGACTTCACCACGTACGCCGAACGGGCCGACCCGGAGCAGGCACGCAGCCTCCAGCAGGCGTACTTCGCCACCGTCCGCAAGCTGGTCCACCAGTACGGCGGGGTGGTGGAAAAGTACATCGGCGACGCGGTGATGGCGCTGTTCGGTGCCCCGGTCGCCACCGACAACGACGCGCTGCGCTGCGTACGGGCCGGGCTGGAGCTGCAACGGAACCTGGCCCGGCAGGCCGCCGGCCCGCACCCGCCGCTGGGTTTCCGGGTCGGCGTGGCCACCGGCGAGGCGCTGGTCGACCTCTCCGCCACCCGCGACGGCGGTCAGGCGTTCGTCACCGGCGACGTGGTGAACACCGCCTCCCGGTTGCAGGCGCTGGCCCCCACCGGCGGGGTGGTCGTCGACGAGAGCACCTGGTCGGCCACCCGGCACGAGTTGGACTACGTCGACCGGCCGCCGGTCACCCTGCGGGGACGTTCCACGGTGAGCCGGATCTGGCTCGCCGTGCGGGCCCGGCCCCGGACCGACCCGCAGGCCGCCGAGCTGACCCCGATGGTCGACCGGGAACACGAACGGGGCCTGCTGGTCAGCGCCCTGCACCGGACGGTCACCGAACGCACCTCCCAGCTGGTGACCGTCTTCGGGCCGGCCGGGGTGGGCAAGAGCCGGTTGCTGCGTGAGCTGTCCCGGCACGCCGCCAACCTGCCGGGTCAGCGGGTCACCTGGCTGGTCGGGCAGTGCCCGCCGTTCGGCGAGAACGTCACCTACGCTGCGCTGGCGGACATCGTCAAGGGGTGGCTGGGCGCACCGGACACCGACGACCCGGAACCGCTGCGCGACCGGCTCCGCGACCGGCTGCGCCAGCTCGACGACCCGCACGCCATGCGGTTGGCCGGCGCGCTCGGGCCGCTGCTGGGGATGACCGGGGAACGGCTCAACCCGGGTGAGACCGAGGCGGCCTGGCGACGGTTCCTGCTCACCCTCGCCGGGCGGGGCCCGACGGTGCTGGTCTTCGAGGACATGCACTGGGCCGACCAGGCGATGCTCACCTTCGTCGAGCAGCTCGGGGCGGCGGCCCGGGGCGTACCGCTGCTGGTGGTGGCGACCGCGCGGCCTGAGCTGCGGGAGCGGCAGCCGGCCTGGACGGGCACGATCAGCGGCGCGATGTCCATCTCGGTGCCACCGATGCACGACGCGGACATCGACACCCTCTACTCCCTGCTGCTCGGCCAGGCCACCCTGCCGGCGGCGTCGCGGGCACCGCTCATCGAGTTCGCCGACGGCAACCCGCTCTACGCCCAGGAGTACGCCCGGATGCTGATGGACGGCGGGCTGCTGGAGCCGAGCGTCGCCTTCGATCCGGCCGGCACCACCGACATGCCGCGCACCGTCCAGGCGGTCATCGCCAACCGGCTCGACCTGCTCGACCCGGCCGACCGGGCGGTGCTCCAGGCCGCCGCCGTGGTCGGGGTCCAGTTCTGGCCGGCGCCCGTGGCGGCTGCCCTCGGCCGTACGGTCGAGTGGGTGGAGCGGGCACTGGACCGGTTGCAGCGCCGGGACATGGTCGTCGAGCTGCCCACCTCCACCATGACCGGGCAGCCGGAGTACCGCTTCCGGCACATCCTGGTCCGCGACGTGTGCTACCAGCGGCTACCCCGGGCCGAACGGGTGCTGCGCCACCAGCGCACCGCCGACTGGCTGGCCCAGCTCACCCAGGCCGGGCAGCAGGACCTGGCCGAGGTGCTGGCCAACCACCGCTGGACCGCCCACGAGATCGCCCGGACGGTCGGCCTCGACCCCACGCCGTACGCGGTGGCGGCCCGCACCGCGCTGCACCGGGCCGCCCGCCGGGCGTACGAGTTGCACGCGCTGGAGAACGCGGCCACGCTGGTCGACCGGGCGTTGCAGGTCGGCGGGGCCCCCGACCCGGGGCTGGAGCTGTTCGCCGCCCAGCTGGCCCTCTTCCGGGACGGGGACGCGTTCCTGGTCGACGGGGGGACCGAGGCGTTGACCGGGCTCACCGAACGGTTGGCCGCCGTCGGGGACCGTTCCGGCGCGGCCCGCGCCTGGACTTTGCTCGCCACCGCCGCCTGGAGCCGGGCCGACCGGTCCGAGACGCTGCGCTGCCTGGACCGGGCCAACGCGATCTACGCCGAGCTGCCGGAGTCCGAGGAGAAGGCGGAGGCGCTGCTGGAACTGGCCCGGGTCCGGATGCTCAACGCCGAGACCGATCCGGCCTGCGTCGCCGCCTCCGCGGCGGCCGAGCTGGCCGAGCGGCTGCGGCTGCCCGAGGTACGGGCCAACGCCCGGATCACCCTGGCCGTGGCCCGCTACATGGCCGGCGAGGAGCAGGCGTACGCGGAACTGGCCGAGGTCGCCGAACAGTGCCGGGTGGACCGGCTGGTCAGCCGACGCCGGGCGGTGCACAACCTCGCCTGGGCGGCGCAGGAGGAGGGTGACCTGGCCCGGTCGGCCCGCCTGGTCGACGAGGGGCGTTCGCTGGATCCGGGTGGCGGGCACAGCCTGGCGACCAGCTTCGCCGACAAGTGGGCGCGGGCGTACTACGCCGGGGACTGGGTGGCGGCGCTGGAGCTGGGCACCGAGTCGACCCGGCTGCCGACCGCCGAGTGGGACCTGCACATCGTGGCGGTCTCCGGCTGGATGCGCGCCCTGCGGGCCGACTCCGCACCGACGACGGACGGGTCGGACCCGGGCACGCCGACGCCGGGCGCGACGGCACCGGACGGACCGGACCCGGGCGCGACGGACCCAGGGGCGGCCGACGCGGGGACAGGAGTGGCCGGCGCGGGCGCGACCGGCGGGGCGGATGCCGTCGGCGGGGCGGTGGGGCAGGATCTGGTGGCGCACGCGCTGGTCGCCGCGCGGCGCAGTGGCTTCCACCGGGTGCTGCAGTCGACGCTGGCGCACGCGGCGCTCTGCCGGGCCGTCGGGGGCCGCCGGGAGGAGGCGATGCAACTGCTGGTGGAGCTGGATGAGGACTGGAGCCGGACCCGGATGATCCCGTTCGCCGAGTGGGTGCCGGCGGTGGGTCACGTCGCCGCGGTGCTCGGCCCGGACGCCGCCCGGCTGGTGCACGACATGCTCGCCCGGTCGCCCCGGATCACCCCCTGGGTGGAGGCGGCCGGGCGGGCCGCCGACGCCACCCTGGCCCTCGGCGACGGGGACGCCCGGCGGGCCGCCCGGTTGTTCGCGGCGGCGGCGCAGGGCTACGCCCGGATGCCCGACACCACCGACCACGTGCTGACCACCGCGCTGTCGGTGCCGGCCCTGACCGTGGCCGAGCCCGCGCAGGCGGCGGCCACCCTCGACCGGGTACGTGACTTCGCCGACCGTAACGGCATGCCCGGTCTGCTCCGGCTGGCCACCCGCGCGACGCCCGACCGGAGCCGACCGAGCCGGTGATCGACTCACCTGGGCCGACAATGCGGTGTCCCGCAGACCCGACAGCGCTGTTCGGGCCCACAGGAGTCGATCACCCGCTCGCGACGCGCCACCCGGGCCGGCGGCCCGCCCCCGGGACCGCCCGAGGGGTATTCCGCTTTCGCGTGGAATGTGACTTCTTGCGGGTGAGGGGCGGGTGCTAGGTGGGCGGCGGCGACCGGGCCGACCACCGGCCCGGGGCACCGGCCCGTCGGCGGGCAGCTCCGGCCCCCGCGCGCCGGAACCGGTGCGCCCGGCGGATGCGGTGGACCGGCGGTCAGCGGCACTACCAGCCGGTACGGCACCGGATTCCCGCCCCGCCCACCGCCGGCGGCCCCGGAAGGGGGACGTCCGGGCAGGTCGCGGGGGTGGCGGCGGGGCCGGCCGGAGGGCCGCCGTCGGGCCCCGCCGCCGACGGCGCAGCCGACGAACCACGAGCGGCACGCCACAACGCACTCCCGGAACGGGGTGCCGACGTGTCACGATTCAGAGCACGGCGTACGGGGCGCCGACACGACCGCACCGGCAGGTGCGCGGAGGAGGATGTCCGGTGTCAGCGGGTGGCGCCCGCCGGGGACGGCGGGACAACGGGCTCGACGCGAGCGAGTACGCCGTCGCGGGCGACGTCGACCCGCGGGTCGGTGAGCACCTGCTCGACGTGCTCGCCGCGGGCGGGATCGCCGCCTACCTCCAGCCCTCCGCCGACCTGAACCCGATCACCCGCACCACCACCGTGCCGTCCCGGCCGGTCGACCGGCTCTACGTGGACCGTTCGCACCTGACCACCGCCCGGGACTATCTCACCCAGCTCGCCGAGGAGGCGACGCCGGAGCCGGCCCGCGCCGAGCCGGACGTCGACGCCGAGTGGGAACGCCTCGTCGCCGCCTTTCACACCGCGCCCGCCGCCGGCAGCCACCCCTGGCCGGCGTCCGAGGACATCGACGACGGGGCCGACCCGGCCGCCCGCGCGGGTGGCCCGACGACCAGGGCGGACGAGCCGACGGGGCCGACCGCCACCGACGTACGCCGGTTGCCGTACGCGGCCGACATCTCCGGCATCTCGGTGACCCCCCGGGGCCGGCAGCAGGACGAGCCGTCGCTGCTGGACGGCCTGGACACCTTCGGGGCCGACCTGCCGGACGACCCGGAGGAGGGCTACACCCCGCCGCCGCCTCCGCCGCTGCCCCGGATCTCGAAGTACGCGGTGGTCGGGGTGCTGGGGATCGTGCTCGGTTTCGTGCTCTTCCTCAACCCGTCGTTGCTGCCGGTGGACGCCTCGGTGGTCACCCTGCTCGGTTTCACCGGCATCCTCGCCGGGTTCGTCACGCTGATCTGGCGGCTGCGCCCCGGCGACGAGGACGATCACGACCCCGACGACGGCGCGGTCGTCTGACTCGCTGCGGCACCCGCCGGGGCCGCCGTCGCCCGCCCGCATCCCGGGACACCACAGCCCTCACGCCTGACGTAACAGTGGTGTAACTTACGGTCAGTAGGAATACCGCTGTAGGTCACTTCACCCACCGACTGCCCGGTTGTTCCTTGCTCGCGTGGTCGGTCCCCTGCCGATCGGAATGCCCGAGATGCGACAGAGTTCACTGGTGGTGGTGGCCAACCGGCTCCCCATCGACGACAGCGTGGCGCCCGACGGCGCCTGTGAGTGGCGGCGCAGCCCCGGCGGGCTGGTCAGCGCCCTGCACCCCCTGCTCCGGCAGACCCCGGCAACCTGGGTCGGCTGGGCCGGCGGCACCGGACCCGCACCCGTGCTGCCCGACGTGGACGGTGTGCACATGCGCACCGTCCCGCTCAGCGCCGACGACCTGCGCGACCACTACGAGGGCTTCGCCAACGCGACGCTCTGGCCGCTCTATCACGATGCGGTGGAGCAGCCCGAGTACCACCGCCGCTGGTGGGAGGCGTACCAGCGGGTCAACCAGCGGTTCGCCGAGGCGACCGCCGAGGCGGCCGACCCGGGCGCGGTGGTCTGGGTGCAGGACTACCACCTGCAACTGGTCCCCGGCCTGCTCCGCGAGCTGCGACCCGACCTGCGGATCGGCTTCTTCCTGCACGTGCCGTTCCCGCCGCCGGAGCTGTTCATGCAGCTCCCCCGCCGGGCGGAACTGCTGCGCGGGATGCTCGGCGCCGACCTGATCGGGTTCCAGCGGGCCCAGGCGGCGCACAACTTCGCCCAACTCGCCACCAAGGTCCTCGGCCTGCCGGCGACCGACCGGCGGATCGGCGTGCAGGACCGGGTGGTGCGGATCGGGGCGTACCCCGTCTCGATCGACACCGCCGAGATGGCGGCGCTGGCCGCGCGGCCGGACGTCACCGCGCGGGCCCGCCGCCTCCGGCACGACCTCGGTGATCCCGAGCGGGTCGTCCTCAGCCTGGACCGGATGGACTACACCAAGGGCATCGAACAGCGGCTGAAGGCCTACAGCGAACTGCTCGCCAGCGGTGACGTCAAGGTCCGGGACACGGTGCTGGTGCAGGTCGCCATGCCGAGCCGGGAACGCGTCGGCCAGTACCAGATCCTGCGGGACCGGATCGAACGCGAGGTCGGCCGGATCAACGGCGAGTTCGGCCGGGTCGGCGAACCGGCCATCCACTACCTCACCCAGCCCTTCGACCGGGCCGAGCTGGCGGCGCTCTACCGGGTCGCCGACGTCATGGCGGTCACCCCCCTGCGCGACGGGATGAACCTGGTCGCCAAGGAGTACGTGGCCGCCCGGGTCGACGACACCGGCGCGTTGCTGCTCAGCGAGTTCGCCGGGGCGGCGGCCGAGTTGGACCGGGCGTACCTGGTGAACCCGCACGACCTGGAGGGGCTCAAGCAGGGACTGTTGTCGGCGCTGCGGGCCGGACCCGCCGATCTCGGCGACCGGATGCGGGCGATGCGCAACCACCTGCACCGGCACGACATCCGGGCCTGGGCCCGCTCCTACCTCAGCGCCCTGGACGACACCGGCTCGCTGCTCACCCGGCTCAGCAGCAGCGGCTGACCACACCGCCGACAGGCACCGCACCGGGTGGCGGGTCGCCGCCCGGTGCGATGCCGACGGTCAGCTCCGTGCCGGCTCCTTGACCAGCCAGTCCAGGAGCGCGTCCAGCGGCTCCCGCCAACGGGTGTCGAGCATCAGGTCGTGCCCCATGCCGGGGAAGAGCAGCGGGGCCGCGCCGTACCGGCGGGCCGCCCGGGTCAGCGCGGCCGGCGGGACGACCCGGTCGTCCGGGCTGCCCAGCACCAGCACCGGCGGGCGACCCACCGCCGGCTCCGCCGCCCGGCCGGCGAGCAACTGCCACTGCGCCCGCCGGCCGGCCCGACCCAGCCGGGCAAGGTGCCGGCGGGCGTCCGCCTCGGGCAGTTCCCGGCTGAACAGTTGCCGACGGTGCAGCCGCAGCGCGCCACCGAACAGGGCGGGCAGCGTGCCGAGCGGGTTGGCCCGCAGCGCCGCGCCGGCCGTGGCCGCGCCGCCGAGCACCGGCGCGACCAGCACCGCCGCCCGGGCCGGGTACCGCGCCAACGCGTGCGACACCACCAGGGCGCCCGCGCCGTGCCCCACCAGCACCGCCTGCCGGGGCAGCCCCGCCGCCACCTGGACCACGTCGTGGGTGTACGCCCGCAGCGTCGCCCCCGGCGCCGGTTCGCTGCCGCCGTGCCCGCGCAGGCTCATCGCGTACGCGGGGAAACCGCGCGAGGCGGCGTGCTCCAGCCAGTGTTCGGCGAACGCCCACGCCCCGTGCCCGAACCCGGGGACGAACAACAGCGGCGGACGCCCCTCCTCCAGCTCCGGGTCGACGCCGAGCACCTCGCGGCGGGCCGGACGGACCGGGTGGGCCCACTCCCGGCCCCGCATGATCCGGACCCGCCGATCGGTCGTGCCGGTCACTTGCCCTCCAGCTCGTCGAGGGCGCGCTGCACCGCGCGCAGGTAGTCGACGTGGCCCACCTCGAACCAGTGCCGGCTGCTGTCCTTGACCTTCCCCGCGTACCGCTCCCCCGCGCCGGCCGCCGCCCGGGAGGCGAACGCGGCGGCCCGTTGCGGCTGCTCCCGGCGCAGCCGCAGCGACCTGGCGAACAGCACGGTCTGCCAGTGCACCAGGGTGAACACCCCCGAGTCGGGCTGCAACAGCCCGGCCACCGCCAGCGTCGGGTGGCCCGGCGGGAACGCGTGCAGCCACAGCCGGGGGCGACCCGAACCGTCGGCGTCGCCGAGGACGCCCGGGTCGAGGAACTCGAAGCGGGGCAGGTAGCCGGTGGCGAAGACGACCAGCTCGGGGTCGATCTCCCGACCGTCGGTGAGGGTCACCCCGCCGGGGTGGAACCGGGCCAGCTCCGGCACCGGGGTGATCTCGCCGTGGCCGACGTAGTAGACCAGCTGGCTGTTGGCGATCGGGTGCGTCTCGTAGACCCGGTGGTCAGGCTTCGGCAGCCCGAACCGGGTCAGGTCGCCGACGGTCAGCCGCAGCGTCCAGTGGTAGAGCAACTGTCGCAGCCGCAGCGGCACCCGCAGCGCCAGCAGCGCGTCGTTGACCTGGTCGGCGGGGCGGCCGAGGACGTACTTCGGGGCGTACCAGTAGCCGCGGCGGGTGGAGTGCCAGCAGCGGGACGCCTGCTGGGCCGCCTCGACCGCCAGGTCGCAGCCGGTGTTGCCGGCCCCGACCACCAACACCCGTTTGCCGCGCAGCTGGGCGGGGTCCTTGTAGGACGAGGCGTGCATGACCTCGCCCCGGAACTCTTCCAGCCCCTCGTAGCGGGGCAGCTTCGGCGACCAGTTGTGCCCGTTGGCGACCAGCACGGCGGCGTACCGGGAGGTGCGTTCCGGGCCGTACCCGCCGGTGCTGCGGGTGGTGACGTCCCACCGGTCGCCGTGGACCGGTTCCACCCGCACCACCTCGGTGCCGAACCAGATGTGCCGGCGCAGGTCGAAGTGGTCGGCGTACCGCTCGAAGTAGGACAGCAGCTGGCTGTGGTGCGGGTAGTCCGGCCAGGAGTCCGGCATCGGAAAGTCGGGGAACTGGGTGAACGGCCGCGATGAGATGAGGTGGGTGCTGGCGTACACCGGGCTGCGGTCGTGCCGCCAGTTCCAGCCGCCGCCGACGCCGGTCTCGCGTTCGTAGCAGTCGACGCCGAAGCCGTGTTCGGTGAGGTTCTTGACGGCGGTGAGGCCGCTGGCCCCGGCCCCGATCACGCAGACCGTGTCGCCCCGGTCGGAGACCGGGCGGCCGTCCCGGTTCGCGGGGAGCGTCGTGGGCTCCGGTTCGGGCCGGCCGTGCTCGGTGGAGGGGGACACCGGGAATCTCCTTATGTGCGGCCAGGTACGCCGGTTCGACCGGCATCCTTCCGGGCCCCCGACCCGTTGTCCAGCCCGGCTCGCGGGGGTGTCGCGACGCGACGCGAACCCGCCCCCGGGCGGCCGCGAGGGCCGGCCCGGGGACGCTGCCGGCCGGTCAGTCGCCGACCGGCAGCAGCAGGTCGACCAGGACCGGGAAGTGGTCGCTGGCCCGGCGGGTCGTCGGGGTGTCCACCACGTCGTAGCCGACCACCTCGACCCGGGGGTCGACGAAGAGGGCGTCGATACGGCGACGCGGGTTGGCGCACGAGTAGGTGTGCCGGTCGGCCGCGTCGGCGGCGATCGCGGCATCGGTCAGGCCGGCCGCCACGGTGGCCCAGGCCGGGCCGTCGGGCCCCTCGTTGAGGTCGGCCCCGAAGACCACCGGCAGGTCGCTCGCGGACAGTTCCCGCCGCAGCAGCGCCGCCTGGCCGGGCCGCTCGGCCGGGTCGGTGGACAGGTGCGAGCCGGCCAGCAGGAACCGGGCCCCGCCGACCTGGCAGCGGGCGTACGCCGCGCCGCGCAGGTGCCGGCCCGGGGTGAGCGGGAACCGTTGGCAGTGCGTCCCGGTCACCCGGACCCGCAGGCTGGTCAGCAGCAGGTTGCCCAGCGAGGGCAGCCCACCGGCGGCCACCACCAGGCCGAACGAGTCGGCCAGCGCGGCGGACTTCTGCCGCCACCGGAACCGGCGCGGTGCCTCCTGCACGATCACCACGTCCGGGGCGGCCTCGCGGACCACGCTGGCCAGCGCCGCCGTGTCGTCGCGCTGGCTGTGGATGTTGTACGACACCACCCGCAGCGGCACCCGGCCGGCCACGGGGTCGGTGCCGGCCGTCGGCTCGGGGACGGCGGTGGGCTCCGGCCCGGTCGGCGCGGCGCTCATCGGCGGCGGGCCAGGTCGGCGGCGCCGATGACGCCGGCGCTGTTGCCCAGCTCGGCGGGGCGTACCTCGGCCACCGGGAGCCGGCTGCGCTGGGCCAGGGCGTCGGTGAAGGACCGCCGGGTCGGGCCGAGCAGCAGGTCACCGGCGTCGACCACGCCGCCGCCGACCACCAGCACCTGCGGGTCGAGGATCTGCGCCATGTCGGCGAGGCTGGTGCCGAGCCAGCGGCCGATCTGGGCGAACGCCTCGGCCGAGATCGGGTCGCCGGCCTGGGCGGCGGTGGTGACCATCGGGCCGGTGATCGCCTCGGCTTCGCCGCCGGCCAGCTCCAGCAGGGCGGTGGCGCGCTGCGGCTCCTGCCGGGCGCCGGCGCGGGCGAACCGGACCAGGGCGCTGCCGCTGGCGTACTGCTCGATGCAGCCGAGCCGGCCGCAGCCGCACTGGTGGCCGTCGGGGACGGTGAGCATGTGCCCCAGCTCGGCGGCGATGCCGTGGGCGCCGCGGACCAGTTCGCCGCCGAGGACGATGCCGCCGCCGACGCCGGTGCCGATGGTGAACATGACCATGGAGTCGTCGGCGTCGCGGGCCGCGCCGTGCCGGAACTCGGCCCAGGCCGCCACGTTGCCGTCGTTCTCGACGATCACCGGGAGCCCGGTGGCGGCGCCGACGTAGTCGCGCAGCGGTTCGTCGCGCCAGGCCAGGTTGGGGGCGAACAGCACGGTGGAGCGGGACGCGTCGATCCAGCCGGCCGCGCCGATCCCGACAGCGTCGACCCGGTGGCCGGTGGACAGCTCGGTGACCAGTTCGATGATGACGTCGCGGGTCTTGCCGACGTCGTCCGCGGGGGTGTCCCGCCGGGCCTGCACGAGCACCCTGCCGGTGTCGTCCACGACACCGCCGGCCACCTTCGTGCCACCGACGTCGACTCCGATGGTCAGCGTCACCGCGGCCACTCCCCTCTGCTGTGCTGCCCGGCATCGGCCGAAACCGGCCGTACGCTGCCGGGATGTCCGGTGGTCAGGCCCCGTCGCCTGGTGCGTCCCCGTCCGCGCCGGCCGGCGCGCGCGAGGTGGGCACCACGGGACCGTCGGCCACGGGCCGGACCTGCTGGGCCGGCGCGGCCGGCCCGGCGTCGTCGACGGGCGGTGCGGCGGCGGCCGGTTCGACCGCGTCCTCCGCCCGGGTGGCGGCGGACCAGACGTCCCGCTCCGGCGCCGACGCAGAATCATGCCCGGTGCGGGTGGCCTCGCGCCACACATGATCGGCTCCGGAATTGGAAGGGCCGGTCGGCGCGGCGGCGTCACCTGACGCCCCGGGGGTCGCTTCCCCCGCTCCGGGCGGGCCGAACGCGCGCATCAGGCTGGCGACGCCGGCCGCCAGATCCCCCGCCCCGGTGGCGAGCCGCTCGGCGAATTCGGGACTGGGATCGCGCAGGGCGGCGACCGCCCGGCAGATCGGACAGATGCAGCACTCGGGCGATCCGGTGGCGAAACCCTCCGCCCGGTGGTTGCCGCCGGTCGACCGGGACGCGCCGGCACTGTGACCGAGGACACCCGAGACGATCCCACCGAGCGGACCCCACGGTCCCGCACCCGGGCCGCCGCCGGCGGACGCCAGCCGGGCCGTCGCGAGCAGCGTGGCGACCAGCCGTTCCGCTTCCTCCCGGGCCGAGCCCGGTTCCGTTGCGCCCATGGTCGGCTCCTCCGTCGTGTCGCCGGCCGTCGCGTCGCTACGCCGCACCGGTTGCTTCTACCCGGCGCTTGAGCTGCTTCAACGCCGCATCCATGATCATTTTCTCGGCCTTGCGGCGAAACATGCCGAGCATGCCCACCGACAACTCGACCTCCAGCGTGTAGGTCACCGTGCAGGTGCCGTCCGGGTTGCCGACCAGGTCGTACGACCCACGCTGGGACTTTTGCATCTTCGACGGCGTCACCAGGTGCCACTCGATGCGGGACAGGTCCTCGGCGTACTCGTAGGCCAGCACGTACTCGTCGGCCATCACCCCGGCGTCGATGGTGAACCGGACCTGGCTGGCGTAGCCGTCCTCGTACTCCTCGACGACCTCGGTCCGGCGCACCGCCTCGGTCCACTCGGGGTAGCGCGCGAAGTCGCAGATGACCGCCGCGACCCGGTCCGGTGACGCGCCGATGACGATCGACTGGGTGGAGGAGTCCGCCATGGGGGGAGGCTACCCGGCGCGGCGGACGGATGCCCCGCTCCACCCCCGGGCCGGGGTCGGGCCGGTGGACGGGCAACCTGGCTGGGGCATCCGCCCGGCCGGCCGGGTAGGTTTCGACCATGCCGGCCCGTGGTCGGTCCGGCCAGTGCGAGCACGAGGGAGTGCAGGTGCGCGAGTTCTCCGTCCCGCCGATCGTCACCATCGGCGACGCGGCAAACCTGACCGACCCGGTCTGGGACAACGCCGCGGCCGCACCCGACGCGGTGCAGTTCGTCAGGCCCACCGTCGAGGGTCGCGCCCGGGTCGACGTCACCTGCCGGCAGTTCCGCGACGAGGTGGTGGCGGTGGCCCGGGGGCTGGCCGGCGCGGGGATCTCCCCCGGCGACCGGGTCGCCCTGATGAGTCGCACCCGCTACGAGTGGACCCTGCTCGACTACGCCATCTGGGCCGCCGGGGCGGTCACCGTGCCGATCTATGAGACCTCCAGCGCCGAACAGGCGGCCTGGATCCTCGCCGACTCCGGCGCGGTCGCGGTAGTGGTCGAGACCAACAGCCACGCCACCCTGGTCGCCGGGGTCCGCGACCGGTTGCCCGAGCTGCGCGCGGTCTGGCAGATCGAGCTGGGCGGGGTCGACGAGATCGTCGCCGCCGGCACGTCGGTCGACCCGGACGAGATCGAGCGCCGCCGTACCTCGGTCCGCGCCGGCGACGTTGCCACGATCATCTACACCAGCGGCACCACCGGCCGCCCCAAGGGCTGCGTGCTGACCCACCGCAACATGTACGCCGACATCGCCAACGCGGTGCCGGTGCTGCCGAACCTGTTCCGGCCGGGGGCCTCGACCCTGCTGTTCCTGCCGCTGGCGCACGCCTTCGCCCGGCTCATCCAGATCGGTGTGGTGCAGGCGCGGGCCACGATGGCGCACTGCGCCGACACCCGCAACCTGGTCGCCGAACTCCAGGAGTTCCGGCCGACGTTCGTGCTCTCGGTGCCGCGGGTCTTCGAGAAGGTCTACAACGGCGCCCGGCAGAAGGCCGAGGCCGACGGCAAGGGCGCGATCTTCGACCGGGCGGAGAAGGTCGCCATCGCCTGGAGCGAGGCGCAGGAGACCCCGGGCGGTCCCGGGTTCGCGCTGCGCGCCCAGCACGCCGTCTTCGACCGGCTGGTCTACCGCAAGCTGCGGGCCGCCCTCGGTGGCCGCTGCCGGGACGCGATCTCCGGTGGCGCCCCGCTCGGCGCCCGGCTCGGGCACTTCTTCCGGGGCATCGGGGTGACCATCTGCGAGGGGTACGGCCTCACCGAGACCTCCCCCGCCGCCGCGGCCAACCTGCCCACCGGCACGAAGATCGGCACGGTCGGCCGGCCGCTGCCCGGCGTGACGATCCGGATCGCCGACGACGGCGAGATCCTGATCGCCGGCGACCTGATCTTCCAGGGCTACTGGAAGAACGAGGCGGCCACCGCCGAGGCGCTCGCCGACGGCTGGTTCCGCACCGGCGACCTGGGGCACCTCGACGACGACGGCTTCCTCAGCATCACCGGCCGCAAGAAGGAGATCATCGTGACGGCCGCCGGCAAGAACGTCGCCCCGGCGGTGCTGGAGGACCAGGTCCGGGCGCATCCGCTGGTCAGCCAGTGCCTGGTGGTCGGCGACCGGCAGCCGTTCATCGCCGCCCTGGTCACCGTCGACGAGGAAGCGCTGCCGAAGTGGCTGGCCGCGCACGGCCTGCCCGAGGACACCCCGGTCGGGCAGCTCGTGGAGCACGACGCGCTGCGGGCCGAGATCCAGGGCGCGGTGGACACCGCCAACCTGGCCGTCTCCAAGGCCGAAGCGATCAAGGTGTTCCGCATCCTGCCCCGTGACTTCACCGAGGCGACAGGCGAGTTGACCCCCTCGCTCAAGGTCAAGCGGCAGGTCGTCCACAAGACGTACGCGGCCGAGATCGCGGAGATCTACCAAGGCTGACTACGATCCGTCACGTGCCCGCCTCCACAGCCGTCCGCCCCCAGACGCGTCCCGTCGCCGCCGCCGCGCGTGCGGTGATGCTCGCGCTGGTCGGCGCACTGACCCTGATCGCCACCCGCGATCCCGCCCAGCTCTGGTGGATCGCCCTGCTGGCGGTCGCCGGAACGCCCGCCCTGCTCGCCCCCGAGCACCGGCTGCTCGGCCCGTTGAGCCGGCTCGCCGAGGCGGTGGTGATCGGGCTGGCCGCCAGCCAGGTCGCCGTCGAGGCCGCCCTCGGCGCGTCGGTCGGCGGGCTGGGCGCCTCGGCGGTGCTGCCGTACCTGGCGGTGCCGGTGACCGTCACCGCGCTGCGCCGGCAGTTCCGCGAGGGGGCGGTGCTGCTCGGGGTCACCGCGGCCACCCTGCTGGTGGCGGGTGCCTTCACCGAGGTCGACGGTGGGCGGCAGCTCGGCCAGCCCGGCTACCTGGCGGTCTGCGCGCAGTGGCTGATCCTCGCCGGGCTCGGCCTCTACGCCGCCGGCACGCTGCACCAGGTGATGCGGGTCCGGGCCGAGGGCAAGCCCCAGCCGTACGCCGAGGCGACCCGGCTGCTGACCCAGTTGCGCACGGTCGCCCGGCAACTGCCCGGGGCCACCCTCGACCCGGGCGGCATCTCCGAACACCTGCTGGAGGAGCTGCGTACCGTCGCCCCCGGCAACCGGGGCGCGGTGCTGTCGGCCAGCGGCGGCGGGCGGCTGGTGGTGCTCGCCCAGGTCGGGGTGGACCGGGTCGACTGGGAGACGACGCTGGACGCCGACTCGGCGATCGCCGATGCCTGGGCCAGCCAACAGCCGCAGACCTCGGCCCGGTCGCAGGCCCGCTCGCACACCGGCGGGGACGTCTCGGCGCTGATCGTGCCGCTGGTCGCCGGGGTCCGTACGGTCGGGCTGGTGGTGCTGGAGGCGGACGCGGCGCACGCCTACCCGCCGCCGGTGGTGTCCCGGGTGACCGCGCTGACCGGCCCGGCGGCGCTGCGCCTGGAGGCGGCGCTGCTCTTCGACGAGGTGCGGTCGCTGGCCACCAACGAGGAACGGCAGCGGCTGGCCCGGGAGATCCACGACGGGGTGGCGCAGGAACTGGTGATGGTCGGCTACGGCATCGACAACGCGCTCGCCTACGTCGACGAGGACCCGAAGGAGACCGCGGAGGCGCTGCGCACCCTGCGCGCCGAGGTGACCCGGGTGATCACCGAGCTGCGGCTGAGCCTGTTCGAGCTGCGCAGCGAGGTGGACCGGCACGGCGGCCTGGCGGCGGCGATCGCCGAGTACGCCCGTACCGTCGGCGCGTCGGGCGGGTTGCGGGTGCACCTGTCGCTGGACGAGTCGACCGCCCGGCTGCCGGCCGCCACCGAGGCCGAGTTGCTGCGCATCGCCCAGGAGGCGGTGACCAACGCCCGCAAGCACGCCGGGGCGTCGAATCTCTGGGTCACCTGCGAGGTGGACCCCCCGTACGCACAAATTGAAGTGTCGGATGACGGTCACGGCATCGGTGACCAGCGTACCGACGGTCACTACGGCCTTGCGATCATGGCGGAGAGGGCGGAACGTATCCGGGGCCGGTTGGAGATCAGTCCCCGGCAACCCAGTGGTACGACCGTGGCGGTGGTGGTGGGTTCGTCGCCCCGGCGCGATAACGTGCGTGGCAGCGCAGCAGCAGAAGTGGAGTAATTCGAGGATGACCACAAGCCCGACACCGGCCACCCGTACCAAGGTCCTCCTTGTCGACGATCACGATCTGATCCGCAAGGGGCTGCGGCACGCCTTCGAGCGGGACCGTCAGTTCGAGGTCGTCGGCGAGGCCGCCACGGCGGCGGAGGGCGTGCGCCAGGCCGGCGCGCTGCAACCGGACGTCGTGATCATGGATCTGCGGCTTCCCGACGGCAGCGGCCTGGAGGCCACCCGGGCGCTGCGCAAGTCCAGCGCGTCGATGGGCATCGTGGTGCTCACCATGTACGCCGGTGACGACCAGCTCTTCGGCGCGTTGGAGGCGGGGGCGAGTGCCTTCGTGCCGAAGACCGCGCCCGCCGACGAGGTGGTGGCCGCCGCCCGGCACGCCGCCTCCTCGCCCAGCGCGTTCACCGCCGCCGACCTGGCCGAGGCGATGAAGCGCCGGCTGGCCCCGTCCGGCCCGCAGCTCTCCCCCCGCGAGGGGCAGGTGCTGCGGCTGCTCGCCGACGGCATGAGCGTGGCCGGCATCGCCAAGCAGCTCTTCGTCAGCGAGTCCACCGCCAAGACCCACATCTCGAAGCTCTACGAGAAGCTGGGCGCGGCCAACCGGGCGCAGGCGCTGATGACCGCCCTGCGGCTGGGCCTGCTCGAGGCGCCGGACGCCCCGAAGTTCTGAGGCGGGGGCCACCCCCGCCGGGCCGGCAGGCCCGGGTCCGCCCCGGACCCGGGCCTGCCGTCGGCACACCACCGGTTCGACTGCGTCCCGTGAGGGACCGGTCGCGCGCTGATCACGGTCTTTGCACCCGGGCGGCGGACGGGCAGAATACCCGGGTGAACCGCACGGTCGACGATGTTCGCGGTGGTACTCGACAAAGGGGTTGGGGATGCAGCGACCGAACTGGGCACCCGACGACATCGACATCGAACGCCCCAGTGTCGCCCGCATGTACGACTACTACCTCGGCGGCTCACACAACTTCGCCGCCGACCGGGTCGCCGCCCGGGCGATGGTGGAGGCGGTGCCCGACGCGCCGCTGATGGCCCAGGCCAACCGGGCCTTCCTGCGCCGGGTGGTGCAGCACCTGGTCGACTCCGGCATCCGCCAGTTCCTCGACATCGGCTCCGGCATCCCCACCGTCGGCAACGTGCACGAGATCGCCCAGCGGGCCGACCCGCGGGCCCGGGTGGTCTACGTCGACGTCGACCCGGTCGCCGTCGCGCACAGCCAGGAGATCCTCGCCGGCAACCCGAACGCCACCGTCGTGCAGGAGGACCTGCGCCGGCCGGAGGCGATCCTGGCGCACCCCGAGGTGACCCGGCTGATCGACTTCTCCCAGCCGGTGGCCGTGATGATCGTGGCGGTGCTGCACTTCATCCCGCACTCCGACCATCCCGAGGACACCCTGCGGACGCTGCGCACCGCGCTGGCCCCGGGCAGCTACCTGGTCCTCTCCCAGGCCAGCGACGACACCCGCGGCGGGACCGAACGGGCCGATGCGGAACGGGTCTACCGGCGCACCGACAACCCGCTGTGCATCCGCAGCCGCGCCGAGCTGACCGCGTTCTTCGACGGCTTCACGATCGTCGATCCGGGGGTGGTCTGGGTGCCGCAGTGGCGGCCCGACACGCCGGAGAACGCCGAGAACGCCGAGCAGGCCGTCTTCCTCGGCGGCGTCGGGCGTCTCGATGGGTGAGCCGGCGGGCCCCCGGACATCCTGCCCGGGCACGTTCGCCCGCGCCTGGGCCAAGGCGGTCTCCGGCACCAGCTACCTGCCGATGACCCAGGTCCAGCTGGAGGAACTGCTGCAACGGCTCACCGAGCGGCTGGCCGCCGCGCTGCGGGCCGAGCCGTTCGACCCGCGCATCGGTCACCAGGTGGGTGCGGAGCTGGTCGCCGCGCACATCGCCTCGGCGGAGGGGCTGGGGCGTACCGTCGAGGTCGTCCAGCTCCGCCTGCTGCGCGACCTCGGCCTGGTCGGCGACGACATCTCCGACCGGCTGGCCCGGTTGCTCGCCACCATCACCACCGGGTACGCCCGCGCGTTACGCGACCGGACCCTCGACGAGCAGGAGTCCATCCGGCGGGCGGCGATGGTGGCCCGCGCCCAGGCCGAACGGGCGCTACGCGACAGCGAGTCCCGCTTCCGCCACCAGGCGACCCACGACCCGCTCACCGATCTACCCAACCGCACCCTGTTCACCGAGCGGCTCGCCACCGCCCTCGCCGGCCCGGGGCGGGGTTCCGCCCGGGTGGGGGTGTGTTTCCTCGACCTCGACCGGTTCAAGGTGGTCAACGACTCCCTCGGCCACCAGCTCGGCGACGCCCTGCTCGTGCAGGTGGCGCAGCGGCTGAGCCGGGCGCTCGGCGAACACCTGGTGGCCCGCCTCGGCGGCGACGAGTTCGTCATCCTCGTCGAGCGCACCGACGGCACCGACGACGTGGTGAAGGTGGCGGAGGCGGCGCTCGCCGCGGTCGCCGAGCCGGCCCTGGTCGAGGGGCACGAGCTGACCGTCACCGCCAGCGCGGGCATCGTGGAACGGCCGGTGGCCGGCACCACCCCGGGTGAGCTGATGCGGGCCGCCGACAGCACCCTGCACTGGGCCAAGGCAGCCGGCGGTGCCCGCTGGGCGCTGTTCGACCCGGCCCGGCACCGCACCGAGCTGGCCCGGTACGCCCTGTCGGCGGCCATCCCCGCCGCCCTCGACCGGGGCGAGTTCTTCCTCGACTACCAGCCGCTGACGTCGCTGCGGGACGGCACCGTGGTCGGGGTGGAGGCGCTGGTCCGCTGGCGGCACCCCGAGCTGGGGGTGCTCGGCCCGGACAGCTTCATCGGCCTGGCCGAGGAGACCGGGCTGATCGTCCGGCTCGGCGGCTGGGTGCTCGCCGAGGCGTGCCGGGAGGCGGAGAGCTGGGCGGCCGGCGGCGGACCGGCCCCGTTCGTCAGCGTCAACCTCGCCGTCCGGCAGGTCCACCGGCCCGACCTGGTGCAGGAGGTGCGCGGACTGCTGGCGCAGACCGGGCTGCCGCCGCAACGGCTCCAGTTGGAGATCACCGAGAGCACCATGATGAGCACCGGCGCGGAGGACCCGGTCCGGGCCCTGCGGACGCTCAACGACCTGGGTGTCCGGATCGCCATCGACGACTTCGGCACCGGCTACAGCAACCTGGTCTACCTACGGGACCTGCCGGTGACCGAGCTGAAGGTGGCCGGCGAGTTCGTGACCAGGCTGCGCAGCCCGCAGGTCGACCCGGCCAGCCGCAACGACGAGCAGATCCTGGCCTCGCTGGTGTCGCTGGCCCACGCGCTGGACCTGACCGTCACCGCCGAGGGGGTGGAGACCGCCGACCAGGCCGACCTGCTGCGCGCCATCGGCTGCGACGCCGGCCAGGGCTGGCACTTCGGCAAGCCCGCCCCCGCCGCCCGCATCCTCGAACAGATCCGCTGACCCACCGCCGGGGCCTGCGCCCCGCCGGCCTGTCCGGCACGGGCCGGCCGACGGCTCAGCGGGGGGCGACGGTGCCGGTGAGCAGGTCCGTCAGGCGACGGGCCTGGGTCTCCCAGCGCCACTCCTTCTCCACCCAGGCCCGCCCGGCCGCACCGAGCTGCCGGGCCAGGTCCCGGTCGGCGAGCAGGGTGGCCACCCGGTCGGCGAGCACGGCGACGTCACGCCCCGGGACGACGTACCCGGTCTCGCCCTCGCGGACCGCGTCCGGTGCGCCGCCGGAGTCACCTGCCACCACCGGCAGCCCGGTCGCCGACGCCTCCAGGTAGACGATGCCGAGCCCCTCGACGTCCAGCCCCCGGTTGCGGGTACGGCAGGGCATCGCGTAGACGTCACCGGCCGCGTAGTGGGCGGGCAGCGCCTCCCACGGCACCGAGCCGGTGAACACCACGTCACGTTCCACACCGGTGGACCGGGCCAGCTTCTCCAGCGTGGCCCGGTACGGCCCGCCCCCGACCACCAGCAGCGCCGCGTCGGGCACCCGGCGGCGGATCGCCGGCAGAGCCCGGATCAGCGTGTCCTGGCCCTTGCGCGCGACCAGCCGGGAGACGCAGACCACCACCGGCCGGTCGGCCAGCCCGAGCCGGGCCCGCACCGGTGCGCCGTCCACCCCTGGGTGGTAGGTGTCCACGTCGACCCCGGGGGCGAGCCGGTGCAGCTCGGTGACGCCGCGCAGGGCGCGGTCCAGCCGTACCCGGGTGTAGTCGCCGAGGTAGGTGACCACGTCGGTGTCCCGGCCGATCCGGCGCAGCGCGGCGCGGGCCCCCGGCAGGGTCGCCCAGCCGGCCTCGTGGCCGTGGGTCAGCGCCACCGCGCGGCGGATGCCGGCCCGGCGGCGCAGCCCCCCGGCGAGCAGACCCAGCGGGGCGGCGGCACCGAACCACACCGTGTCGCAGCCGTGCTCCCGGGCCAGCCGGGCGGCCCGGCGGGCGACCCGGGGGGTGGGCAGCAGCACCCGGGTCGCGTCCCGGACCACCGGAAAGGGCTGCTCGGCGTCGAACCCGGCGCTGTCGCGCCAACTGGAGGCGTAGACCACCACCGAGCCGGGCGGCTGGCGGACCGCCAGGTGGTGCACGAACGACTGGATGCCGCCGGGGCGGGGCGGGAAGTCGTTGGTGACCAGCAGGGTCCGGGTCACCGGCCGGCCTCCCGGGCGTACGCGCGGGCGGCGGCCATCCGCTCCACCGTGGACGGGTGCGAGGCGAACCAGAGGTACTCCGCCCGGGGCGGGTCGGGGTCGGCCAGGTTGACCCCGGCGAGCCGGCGTTGCATCGCCTCGAAGGTGGCCGGGTCACCGGTGAGCGCCAGGGCGTGCGCGTCGGCCCGCGCCTCGACCCGGCGCGACACCATCGCCTGCACCGGGCCGGCGACCAGCCCGACGACTGTCACCAGGGCGATCAGCAGCGCGAACGCCCGGGGCTCGGCGATCGAGTCGACGCCGGCCCGGCGCAGCAGCGGCGTCCAGGAGCCGACCAGGTAGAGCGCGACGACCGCGGCGGCGGCCCCGAGCGCACCGGTCAGCGTGCCGGTCCAGACGTCGCGGTCCCTGGCGTGGCCCAGCTCGTGCGCCACGACGCTGGTCACCTCGGCCGGGGTGGCCTCGCGCAGCAGGGTGTCGTAGACCACCACCCGCCGGGTCGGCCCCAGACCGGAGACGTACGCGTTGACCGCCCGGGTGCGGCGGGAGGCGTCGGCGACCAGCACGTCCCGCACCGGTACGCCGTCGCGGGCGGCCAGTGCGGTCAACTCGGTGCGCAGCGGCCCCTGCTCCATCGGGGTGAACCGGTTGAACACCGGCTCCACCAGCACCGGCAGCACGAAGGACAGCAGCACCACCAGCCCGGCCGCGCCGGCCGCCCCGAACGCCCACCACCAGCGCGGGGCGAGCCGGGTGACGGTGTAGAAGCCGAGCAGCACGGTCGCGGCGAGCACCGCGCTGAGCGCGTACGACTTGAGCAGGTCGACCGTCCAGCCGCCCCAGCCCTGAGTGCTCAGCCCGTACCGGGTCAGCACCGACTGCCGCCAGGCGGCGAACGGGAGGGTGAGCAGGTCGGCGACGAGCACCACGGCGATCCCGCCGAGCACCGCGCGGGCGATCCAGTGGTCGCCGAACGGCCGGCCGGCCAGCTCGACCAGCCGCGCGCCGAGCGGGGTCAGCCCGAGCAGCAGGGCCACCAGCAGGCCGACGGCCATCCCGGTGTAGCGGCCGGGGCGCAGGGCCGCCTGCAACGCGCGCCCCCGGGCGACCTGGTCGGCGGGCAGGTCGCGCAGCGCGGCGAGTTGGTCGACGCGGGGGGCCGGGGGGCGGTTCCACGGGACCAGCAGGGCACCGACCACGACCAGGGCCAGCACCAGTGCCGCCAGGGTGAGCACCGCCCAGCCGCGCGGGGTCACCGGGGCACCCCGGGACCGGATCTGCGGGCGTGGCGTCGTACCCGTGTCATGCCGCCGCTCCTCCCGCCGTGAGCGCCCATCCTATGGCCCGCCGGCGCGGCCCCGCCGTGGTGTCCACCAGCCGCCGCTCCGGCGGGGCGGTCAGGCGACCCGGCGGCGGGTCGACCGGGCCCGGCGGGTCTCGTGGGCCAACACCTCCACCTCGAAGCCGGAGCGGGTGAGCACCTCGATCGCCCGGTGCTCGGCGGCACCCAGGCCGGCCACCGGGGAGTCGGTGTCGAGCAGGGCCGTCACCAGGCAGCCGGCGCAGCCCGCACCCCGGACCCGGCAGCCGTCGCAGTCGATGAGCATCGTGCCTCCTGACGCAGTGCGGCGTCTGGCGGCAGACCCTCGTCACCACCCGAGCACCGTCGGTCAGGTCGGACACTACCCATCGGGTACGACACAACCGGACAACCAGTGATCAACACGGGCCGCGGTGGTGGAAAACGGCGCACACGGGATGACTCGCCCGCCTCCCCTGGCTTCAGGCGGAGGGCCCGGCACCCTCTCGACTCACGATGTCGGCGACAACGGACGGCCAGCCTGCGTCGTGAATCAGCGCCGTGACGTGCACGCCGACGTCCGCGAGTCGTTGGAGACTCGCAGCGTAGGCCGGGTGTGCGGCGAGTTCGGGTTTGACGTTCGGAAAGGCGTGGATCGGTATCCCTGCGCCGAGCGCCTGATTGAGAATGCCGAGGGCGACACTGTCGTTGATTCCGAGTGCCCACTTGTTGATGACGTTGAACGTGGCTGGCGCGACCACGACCACGTCGGCCGTGGGATGAGGCTCTGGGTCTCCGGGCTGCCGCCACTCGACCCGGACGGGGTACCCGGTCCGGCGCGCCAGGGCATTGCGGTCGATCCACGTGGCGGCGGTGGGTGTGGCGGTGACGCACACGGTCCACCCGCCGCTGATCAGTAGGTCGATGAGTTCGGCAACCCGCAGGACGGGCGGTGCCGCCGCGACGACGAGGGCCAGTACGGGCATGTCACTCACACTCCCTTCACCTACCAGCACCCTAGTAACCATCTGTCGATGTCGCGGGTACGCAGATGCCACACCGATGCGTGACTTCGGCTCCTCTGACGCTGTGGTCGCTGCTCCCGCTCACCTCGACGCCGAGATACCCGGCCCGGGGCGGGTGCTGGGCTCCGGGGTGGTGTCGACCCGAACGACGCGACCCCGCCCCCGCCTGCCCGGACCACCCCACCCGGCGAGGACACGGACGTGATGAGGCGTACGCCCAGAACCGACGCCTCAAGAACGCCCTCCGCGACTGGCAGTCCGCCCACACCGCTCAGGAGCGGGCCAGTCGGCGCAGCAGTGAGTCGGCCCCCAGCGGGTACGCCCCGTGCCGGCGCACCCCGTCGGCGACCTCCCGGTCGGAGGAGACCACCACCACCGGACGGCCTGGCGGCTCGGCCCGGACCAGCCGGCGGATCAGCTCGTCGGCGGTCTCCCCCTTGCGGGAGAAGAGCACCCGCACCCCGCGCGGGGTGGGCGGCAGGCCGTGCATCCGCTCCGCCCCGTCGAAGACCACCGTCACCTCGTCGCCGGTCTGCGCGGCGATCCCGCCCAGCCCGGTGATCAGCCGTTTGCGCTGCTGTTCCAGGGACATCTCGCCGAACCCGCGCTTGGTGACGTTGTAGCCGTCCACCACCAGGTGCGCCCGGGGCAGGGCGAGCAGTTGGTCCAGCCGGGCCGGGTCGTCGGTGTCCCGGGCGCGGGCGGCCGGCCCGCCCTGCGCGACGGCCGGAGCGTCGGTGAAGGCGTCGGCCACGAAGTCGGCGGGGAGCTTGTCCACCGGGTCCAGGGCCAGTTCGCGACGCAGCCCCACGGCGGCCTGGCCGATCGTCTCCAGCAGCAGCCACAGCCGGGCGTCGTCGACCGAACGGGCCTCCTTGGCGCTGGCCTTGGCCACGCCCGCCGCCGCCTCGGCCTCGGCCAGCCGGGCCCGCGCCCGGCGCAGCTCGGCGTCGCTGTCGGCGGCGACGCGGGCGGCCCGGCCACGCTCGGTGGCGAGCAGCTCGGTGGCCCGGCGTTCCCGGGCCTGTGTCTCCCGCAGGCCGCGCTGGAGCTGGCGGTTCTCCTCCCGGAGCTGGCCGAGTTCCTCGCGGACCCGGGCCACCTCGTCGCGGAGCTTGTCCGCCTCGACCCGGGCCACCGCCCGGTCGTGCTCGGCCCGGGTGGCCCGCTGCTCGGCCTCGCGGACCAGCTCGGCGACGACCGCGCTGTCCGCCTCGGCCCGGACCGCCGCGCCACTGGCGTCGATCAGCTCCCGCCAGCCCCGGGGGCGGACCAGGTAGGCCAGGGCGGCCACCTCGACCGGGTCGGCGGCGGCCGGTGCGGTGCCCTCGACCACGGCCGCGCCCAGGTCACCGGCGTCGGTCAGCACCCGGGCGGTGACCCGCTGCCGGAACAGCGGGTCGGCGGTGAGCTGGGCGGCGATCACCGAGCCGCCGAGTCGGGCCCGCCGGTTGGGGGCGAACTTGGCCACCCGGCGCAGCGGCACCGGCACCTCGTCGGCGGGCAGACCGGGCAGGACCGCCGCGGTGAGCGCCACGATCCGTTGCCGGACCGGCTCGGGCAGGACGGGTTCCGGTTCCGGCAGCCCGTCCACCTGCTCACCGGCGTCGGATCCGTCGCTCGTGGGAGGGGTGGCCTCAGACTCGGGCGCCCCCGCACCCAGGTCCCCGCCGGCCCCGGGCGCGGCGGTGGACGACCCCTCCAGCGGGAGGTGGCCGTCGTGCGGGTCGGTGAGGGGCATGGGGCAAGTCTCCCACCGCGACCGGGCCCACCGCCGGATGAGTGAGCCGATCTCTCATCCTATGCCGCCAGGGGCCCCTGGGGCTGCGGTGACGGGAGTGTCGCACCGAACGGTTAGCCTGCCGCCCGTGGCACCTGGGGAGTACGTCCAGCAGACGCTGGCCGGTCTGGACCGGTCGGCCGATGGCGTCGATCCGGCCCTGCCGCTGTACGCGACGACGTTCGTGGTGGTCGACCTGGAGACCACCGGCGGCGCGCCCGACGGCGGGGGCATCACCGAGATCGGCGCGGTGAAGGTGCGCGGCGGTGAGGAGCTGGGAGTGCTCGCCACCCTGGTCAACCCGGGGGTGCCGATCCCGCCGTTCATCACCGTGCTGACCGGCATCACCCAGGCCATGCTGGTGCCCGCCCCGCCGATCGAGCAGGTGCTGCCGAGCTTCCTGGAGTTCGTCGCCGACGCCGTGCTGGTCGCCCACAACGCCCCGTACGACGTGGGTTTCCTCAAGGCCGCCTGCGCGAAGCACGGCTACCGCTGGCCCAACCCGCGGGTGCTGGACACGGCGGCGCTGGCCCGGCGGGTGCTCAGCCGCGACGAGGTGCCCAACCGCAAGCTGGGCACCCTGGCCGCCTACTTCCGCACCGCCACCCAGCCCACCCACCGGGCGCTCGACGACGCCAAGGCCACCGTGGACGTGCTGCACGGCCTGATCGCCCGGCTCGGTGGGCACCGGGTCGACACCGTCGGCGAGGCGATCGAGTTCTCCCGCGCGGTCAGCCCCACCCAGCGGCGCAAGCGGCACCTCGCCGACGGGCTGCCCCGGGGCCCCGGGGTCTACATCTTCCGGGCCGCCGACGACCGGCCGCTCTACGTCGGCACCTCCGGCGACATCGCCACCCGGGTCCGCAGCTACTTCACCGCCGCCGAGAAGCGGGCGCGGATGTCGGAGATGCTGGCCGCCGCCGAGCGGGTGGAGGCGGTGCAGTGCGCCCACCCGCTGGAGGCGGAGGTCCGGGAGCTGCGACTGATCGCCGCGCACGCGCCGCCGTACAACCGGCGGTCGAAGTACCCGGAACGGATGGTGTGGCTCAAGCTGACCGGTGGGCCGTACCCCCGGTTGTCGGTGGTGCGCGGCCTGGCCCCGGGCGACACCGCCTACCTCGGCCCGTTCCGTTCCACCCGGGCCGCCGAGCTGGCCGCCGCCGGGTTCCACGACGCGGTGCCGCTGCGCCAGTGCACCCACCGGCTGTCGCTGCGCACGGTCACGCCTGCCTGCGCGCTGGCCGAGCTGGGCCGCTGCCCGGCACCCTGCGAGCACCGGATCACCCCGCAGGAGTACGACGACCGCGCGGTCGCCCCGTTCCGCACCGCCACCACCAGCGACCCGCAGGTGGTGGTGGAGGCCCTGCTGGCCCGGATCGAGGCGCTGGCCGCCGCGCAGCGCTACGAGGAGGCGGCGGTGGTGCGCTCCCGACTGGCGGCGGTGCTGCGGGCCACCGTCCGGATGCAGCGGCTGGCCGGGCTGACCCGGATAGCCGAGCTGGCCGCCGCCCGGCCCGCCGCCGGGGGTGGCTGGGAGCTGGCGCTGGTCCGGCACGGGCGGCTCGCCGGGGCCGGGGTGTCCCCGCCGGGCGTCCACCCCCGACCGACGATCACCGCGATCCGGGCGACCGCCGAGACGGTGGAGCCGGGCGGGCACGGGCCGGTGCCCCGGGCCACCGCCGAGGAGACCGAACGCATCCTGTCCTGGTTGGAACGGCCGGAGACCCGGCTGGTGGAGATGACCTCCGAATGGTCGTCCCCGGTGGCCGGCGCGGGACGGTTCCGCGACCTGCTGGCGAAGGCCGAGGGCGGCGGGTCCCGCCAACTCTCGACCGAACGCTCATGAGCAAGTGTCCGATCGGACGACCTCGCCTCGCTTAGTCTGTTAAGGGAGTGCAGTCCTGCCCGTTTCGTGGGCCTGCTTCCGGTCGCCGGCGACGGTGACCGTGGAGCCGGGGTGAGGAGGTGTCCCTCGTGGACGTCGACGCCGGACACGGCGCCGCCCTGGGGGGTGCGCTCCCGGCCCAGCCGGGTGAGCTTCCCCTGGCCCGCCGGCTACGGTCCCTGCTGAGCTGGCCGGCCGGTGACGGTGACCCGGTGACCCAGCTGGTCCGCACCCACCGGGGCATCCATTCGAGCGCCGACGCCTCGGTGCTGCGCCGGGCGTACACGATCGCCGAGAACATGCACCGCGGGCAGTTCCGCAAGAGCGGCGAGCCGTACATCACCCATCCGCTGGCGGTCGCCCAGATCTGCGCCGACCTCGGGATGGACACCACCACTCTGGTCGCGGCCCTGCTGCACGACACGGTGGAGGACACCCGCTACACCCTCCAGGCGCTCAGTGAGGATTTCGGCCACGAGGTGGCGCACCTGGTCGACGGGGTGACGAAGTTCGACAAGGCGTTCTACGGCAAGGCCGCCGAGGCGGAGACGATCCGTAAGATGATCATCGCAGCCGGCAAGGACGTCCGGGTGCTGATCATCAAGCTGGCCGACCGGCTGCACAACATGCGTACCCTCGGGGTCCGCTCGGCCGCCTCGCGGGAGCGGATCGCCCGCAAGACCCAGGAGGTGCTGGTCCCGCTCTGCGACCGGCTCGGCATCCAGACCCTCAAGCGCGACCTGGACGACGTGGTGCTGCTGCACCTGGAACCCGACGAGCACGCCCGGCTGGCCCGGCACGTGCACGACCGGCCCGGCTGGGACGCCTACCTCGACGACGTGGTGGCCCAGGCCAAGGTGGCGCTGCGCCGTAGCCGGGTCGACGCCGAGGTGAGCGTCCGGCCCCGGCACCTCTACTCGATCTGGAAGGACACCGTGGCCGGCGGGCACACCGTGCCGTACGACCTGCCCCGGATCGTGATCGTGGTGGACGGCCCGGCCACCGACTGTTACGCCGCCCTCGGCGCGGTGCACGGCCGCTGGCGACCGGTCCCCGGCCGGTTCAAGGACTTCATCGCCTCCCCCAAGAACAACCTCTACCGTTCCCTGCACACCAGCGTCTGCGGCCCGCAGGACCGCACCGTCGAGGTGCTGATCCGCACCCGGGAGATGCACCGCTGCGCCGAGTACGGCGTGGCCGCCGACTTCCGCTTCCCCCGGGCCGCCACCGGGGCCAGCAACACCGACCAGCTCTCCTGGCTGCGCCGGGTCCTCGACTGGGAGCAGGAGGCGCCCGACCCGGCCCAGTTCCTCCAGTCGCTGCGGTGCGACCTGGCCGAGGCGCAGATCCAGGTGGTCGCCGACGGCCGGCAGGTGGTGCTCCCGGCCGGGGCCACCCCTGTCGACCTGGCCTACGAGTTGGGCACCGAGCGGGGCGACCACTGCCTCGCGGCGCGAATCAACGGCCGGCTCGCCCCGTTGGCCTCCGAACTGGACGAGGGCGACGTGGTGGAGATCTACACCGAGAGCGACGCGGAGAGCGGCTTCGAGGCGACCGCGGCCCCCCGGGGGCCCCGCCGCGAGTGGCTCGACTTCGTCAAGTCGCCGCACGCGCAGATGCAGATCAGCCGCTGGTTCACCGAACACGTCGAGCCCGGCATCTCCATCGCCGACAAGGTACGCCTGGGTCGGGCCACCATCGGCCTGGCGCTGCGCAAGCACGACCGCGGCCTGGCCAGCGACCTGCCGCTGCTGCGGCTGTCGGAGGAACTCGGCTACCCCGACCTGGAGACCCTGCTGGTGGCGGTCTTCGACCGGGCCGTCGAACCGGACACCGTGGTCCGCCAGCTCATCGACCTGGTCGACCATCGACAGTGACGCCCTGGCCGGGTGACCGGTCGCCCCGCACCCCACGGCAACGCACCGACGGCCTAGCCTGGAGACCATGATCCTCCGTTCCCGCGCCACCGGCCGGGCCGTCGCGTACAAGGTCTTCTACCGGCTGCCGGTCTCGGTACGTCGCCGCCTGGTCCGGCTCGCCGGGCCGAAGTACGTCGTCGGCGCGGTGGCCCTGGTCCGGGACAGCGGGGCCGCCGGGGCCGGCCGGCTCCTGCTGCTGCGTCAGCCCCCCGGGCACAGTTGGACGCTGCCCGCCGGCCTGCTCCGGCGCGGGGAGGCCCCGGTCGTCGGCGCCGCCCGCGAGCTGTACGAGGAGTCCGGCGTCCGGCTCGCCCCGGAACAGCTCCGGCCGGCCGTGCCGAACGCCGTGGTGCACACCCGGGGCTGGGTGGACATGGTCTTCGAGGCGGAGGTGCCCGCCGCCACGACGGAGCTGGCCGTGGACGGCGCGGAGGTCTTCGAGGCGGCCTGGCACCCGCTGGACGACCTGCCCCGACTGAGCCGGGCCACCGCCAACCTGCTCGGCCACTACGGCATCGGGCCGCAGGCCGGCCAGCCGACGACGTGACCGCCCCGGACGGGCTGTGCGCGGTGGTGCTCGCCGCCGGTGAGGGCACCCGGCTGCGTCCGCTGACCGCCGAGGTGCCCAAGGCGCTCTGCCCGGTCGGCAACGTGCCGCTGCTGGACCGGGCCCTGCACCGGCTCGCCGGGCTGGGCCTGACCGGGCCGCAGCGGGTGGCGGTGAACGCCTGCTACCTGGCCGACCAGGTGGTGAGGCACGTCGGCGACCGGGCGCACCTGTCGGTGGAGCCGGGTGACCCGTTGGGCACCGCCGGTGGCCTGGGCAACCTGCGGGACTGGATCGCCGGCCGGGGGGTGCTGGTCGGCAACGCCGACGCGTACCTGGCCGATCCCGGTGCGGCCCCCGGCCCGGACGTCGCGGCGCTGCTGGCCGGGTGGGACTTCCGGTCCGTACGCCTGCTGGGCCGGCCGGCACCCGACCCGCGCGCCCCCGGCACCTTCGACGGGCACGTCTTCACCGGCTTCTCGCTGCTGCCCTGGCACCGGGTGCGGGAGCTGCCGGCGAGCTTCGGTGACCTGGTCCGCACGGTGTGGCGGCCGGCGGAGGCGGCCGGCGAGCTGACCGTGGTGCCGTACCCGGGCACGTTCTTCGACACCGGCACGCCCGCCGACTACCTGGCGGCCAACCTGCACGCGGCCGGCGACGACGCGCTGGTCGCCCCGGACGCCACCGTCACCGGTCGGGCCCGGCACGCGGTGGTCGGCGCAGGCGCGGTGGTACGCGGCGACGTGGAACGCGTGGTGGTCTGGCCCGGCGCGACGGTCGGCCCGGACGAACGGCTCCGCGACGCGATCCGGGCCGCCGATGGGCTCACCGTGGCCGCCTCACCAGGCGGAGGTTGATCACCGGTGTCAGAATCACCGGCATGCAGCCCTCCGCGCCCCGGATCACCCTGTCGGTCGGTCACCGGTCGAGCCGTACCGGTCGGGTCGTCTCGTTGCTGGTGCTGGGTGTCCTCCTGACGGTGACCTGCGGCTGTGTCGGTGCCGTCCTCGGGACCGTGCTGAACGCGGCGGTCGGCGCGGGCACCTCGGGCAGCGCGGCGGTGCCGGCCGTCGTCGCGCTGCTGTCGGCCGGGCTGGTCGTCATCTTCGTCGGCCTGCTGGTGACCTCCATCGTGCGGAGCAGCGCGTGGCTGGAGGGCAGCCGGCTCACCGTGGTCGGGCTCACCACGAAGAGCGTCGACCTGCGGTCGGCCCGGTCGGTGTCGCTGCAGGCGGCGGCCGTCGCGCACACCGGTGTCTCCAGCGACGGTTCGCTGATCGCCACCGGCGCGGTCACCCGGACCCCGGTGCTCACCGTCACCGCCGACACCGGCACGGTCAAGCTGGGGCTGCGCAGCAAGGAGAGCCTGCTCATCCCGCCGCCCGAGATGTACGCCCTGGCCGCCGCGCTGGACACCGCCCGCTGCCCGGGGGCGCCGGAGGCGTCCGCCTGGCTGCGCGCCATGGCCGCCGACCCCCGCACCATGCTGCTCTGACCCACGCCGTACGGCACTAGCATGGTCAGCGACGGCAGGCCGGCGTCGCGCCGGGCACGACGAACGGAGAATCGTCAAGTGATCACCGCGATCGTCCTGATCGACTGCGCCACCGACTCGATCCCCGAGGTGGCCGAGAACCTGGCCAACCTGCCCGGTGTCAGCGAGGTCTACTCGGTGGCCGGGCACGTCGACCTGATCGCCATCGTCCGGGTCCGGGAGTTCGAGCAGATCGCCAAGGTCATCGCCGGCAGCATCTCCAAGGTCCCCGGCGTGCTCAACACCGAGTCGCACATCGCCTTCCGCGCCTACTCCCAGCACGACCTGGAGGAGGCGTTCGCGATCGGCCTGGCCGGCGCCGACTGACAGCCGCGCACAGGTGACGGTGGCCGGCCCGCTGGGGACCGGCCACCGTCAGGTGGTACGGGACGTCAGCTGTTGCCCGGAGCCGGCGTCTCGGTGGTGCCACCCGGCTCCGGCGACTCCGTGGTGCCGCCCGGGGCCGGGGACTCGGTCGTGCCGCCCGGAGCCGGCGTACCGCTGCCACCCGGGCTCGCGGTGCCGCTGGCGCTGGTCTGCGGGACCGGAACGCCCAGCTCCTGGGCCAGGGCGACCAGCGCGTCGTAGTGCGCCTGCAACACCGGCAGCGCGTCCTGCGCGAGCTGGACCACCGACTGCTCGGAGCCCTGCGAGATCTCGGTCTGGGTCGCCTGGATGGCCTGCACGTGACCGGCCAGCTCAGCGGTCACCCACGCCTTGTCGAACGCGGCGCCGTTGAGGCCGTTGAGCTTGTCGATCACCTTCTGCTGGTCGGCCGTCGGCGCGTTCGGCAGGGTCACGTTCAGCTGCTGGGCGGTGCTCTTCACCGTCTGGTCGAGCTGGGTGTGATCGGTGACGAACTGCTGCCCCAACTGCTTGACCTGCTCGTTCTGCCCCTTCTTCTGGGCCAGGTTCCCGGTGACGATCTCCGCCAGGTTGACCTGGTGCACCGCCTGCAGGTACTGGGTGTCCTGCGCCGACGGCTGCGCGGCGGCCTGCGCGGCAGCCGCGGGGGCCAGGCCGACCACCACCAGCGTGGCCAGCAGTCCCAGGCGTTTGATACCCAACATGTTCCCTCCCCGTTTTTCGTTGGACCGCACGGATACCCGGCTGGCGCGGGTTATTCCTGTGCTTTCCACCCGTTGGTGGCCGGTCACGCCCCCACCGCCCGCCCGGCGGGGCGGCCACCGCAACGGACGAAGCGCCCGCCGGAGTTCTCCGGCGGGCGCTTCGGTGCAGTGGTACGGGCAGGTCAGCGGCGGGAATCCCCGCTGCCGATCTCCTCCCGCTCGGGGCGGGGTTCCACCGGCGGGTGCCCCGGCGAGACAGGTGCCTCGACCGGCTTCTCGATCGGGTAGAAGAAGCCCCGGATCGCCGGGCCGAGCGCCCCGAGCCGGTTCATCTTCTTCGGCACCACCCAGCCGACGTAGTCCAGTTCGCCGTGCCCGTGGCCGTCACCGGCGCTGAGCGGCTGGTGGACCTCCTCGAACCGGCCGTCGGGCAGCCGCCGGATGATGCCGGTCTCCACGCCGTGGGCCAGCACCTCCCGGTCGTGCTGCTGGAGACCGAGGCAGATCCGGTACGTGACGTAGTACGCCAGCGGCGGGATGAACAGCAGGCCGATCCGGCCCGCCCAGGTCATCGCGTTCAGGCTGATGTGGAACTTGTCGGCGATCACGTCGTTGGCCCCGGAGAGGGTCAGCACGATGTAGAAGGCGACGGCCATCGCGCCCACCGCGGTCCGGGCCGGCACGTCCCGGGGGCGTTGCAGCAGGTTGTGGTGCCGGTAGTCCTTGAGCTGCCGTGCCTCCACGAACGGGTAGAGCGTGGAGAGGCCGACCAGGATGCCGGGCAGCACGACCGTCGGCCAGAACAGCGGCGGGATGACGTACCCGTTGCCGATCGGGATGTTGATCTCCCAGGCGGGCATCAGGCGGGTCGAGCCGTCGAGGAACATGACGTACCAGTCGGGCTGGCTGGCGGCCGAGACCACCCACGCCTCGTACGGGCCGAAATACCAGATCGGGTTGATCTGGAACAGGCCGCCCATCAGCGCGATCACGCCGAAGACGACCATGAAGAAGCCGCCCTGCTTGAGCGCGTAACGCGGGAACATCCGCTCGCCGACCACGTTCTCGTTGGTCCGACCGGGGCCGGGCCACTGGGTGTGCTTCTGCTTGAATACCAGACCCAGGTGGGCGCTGATCAGCGCGACCAGCAGACCCGGGATCAGCAGCACGTGGGCGATGAAGAACCGGCTGATGATGATCTCGCCGGGGAACTCGCCGCCGAAGATCGACGAGGTGACCCAGGAGCCGATCACCGGGATCGACAGCATGATGCCGGAGGCGATCCGCAGACCGGTGCCGGACAGGCCGTCGTCCGGCAGCGAGTAGCCGGTGAAGCCGGCCAGGAAGCCGACCCAGAACAGCAGCGAGCCGATGATCCAGTTGGTCTCCCGCGGCTTGCGGAACGCGCCGGTGAAGAAGACCCGCATCATGTGCACCACGATCGCGGCCATGAACAGCAGCGCGGACCAGTGGTGCATCTGGCGCATGATCAGGCCACCCCGGACATCGAACGAGATGTCCAGGCTGGAGGCGTACGCGGCGGACATCGGGGTGCCCCGCAGCGGGGCGTAGCTGCCGTTGTAGACCACCTCGGTCATCGCCGGCTCGTAGAAGAAGGTCAGGAAGACCCCGGTGAGCAGCAGCACGACGAACGAGAAGAGTGCGATCTCGCCGAGCAGGAACGACCAGTGGTCCGGGAAGACCTTGTTGAGCAGCTTGCGCAGCGGGGTGGCGACCTGGAAGCGGTCGTCCACTCCGCCGGCGGCCTTGCCCGGCACCGCTGCTACGTCAAACTTTCGGCGCTTCATGGCCGCTCCCAGAAGTCGGGGCCGACGGTTTCGGTGTAGTCGGACTTCGCCACGAAGAAGCCGTCCTCGTCCACCTCGATCGGCAGCTGGGGCAGCCGCCGGCTCGCCGGGCCGAAGACCGGCCGGGCGTTGTCGGTGATCAGGAACTGGCTCTGGTGACACGGGCAGAGCAGCCGGTTGGTCTGCTGCTCGTACAGGCTCGCCGGGCAGCCGGCGTGGGTGCAGATCTTGGAGTACGCCGCGTAGTTGCCCCACATGTAGTCACCGTGGCCGACCCGCGAGTTGGCCTGCCGGGACTTCTCCGCGTCGGTCTCCCGCAGGTGGATCAGCAGGGTCGGCGAGTCGGCGTGCTTGTTGCTCACCCCGTGCTCGATGCCGGGAAACACGGTGAGCTGGCCACCGGCGCTGACGTCGGCCGGGCGGATCGGCCGGCCGTCCTCGCGGACCAGCCGGATCTTCTTACCGTCCTGCGGGGCGAAGCCGGTGGTGAACATCTGGTTGTTCTTGTGCGGGTTGGAGATCAGCCCGCCGACCAGCGGGGCTGCGGCGACCGCGCCGACCGGCAGCAGGCCGGCGACCAGCGAGACGCCGAGCAGCGGACGACGCCGCACCCCCATCTCGTCGGCGAGGTAGAGCATGGTCTCGCCGGTGATCTTCCGGTCCTCCGCCGAGCCGGGACCGTCGTGCCGGTCCTGGATCGAGACCTCCTTGGGCAGCAGCTTCTTGCCCCAGGTGAGGATACCGAAGCCGATGCCGAGCAGGGCGACGCCCAGGGTGAGGCCGAGCAGCGGGGTGTACCACTTGTCGCCGCCGCGACCCGGCTCGTACTCCCAGGGCCACCAGATGTAGACGACCAGGAACGCGGTGGCGGCCAGGCCGGTGAGCAGGAACATCGCCGCGACCGTACGGGTCAGCCGGCGCTCGGCCTTGCTGCCCGGGACGACCTGCTCCTCGTAGTGGACGATCTCGATGTCGTCCCGGCGGGCGCCCTCGGTGACGATGTCGAACCGGGAGAGCCGGGGGTCGTGGACGTCGAGCGGCTCCCGGTCCTGCGGGGCGTGCTGCTCGGTCTTGGCGCTCATGCCGTCACCTCGCTACGGGCGGTGCCGGCGCACGGCACCACGGCAATGGTGTTGACGATCCGCTCGGTCACGACTTGCCCGCAATCCACAGGCTCGCGAAGACCAGCGCGACGATGCCCACCAGGAAGATCGCCAGGCCCTCGGTGGACGGGCCGTACCGGCCGAGGTTGAAGCCGCCCTGGTCCTGGTCGGCCTTCAGGGTCTCCTGGATGTAGGCGATGATGTCCGCCTTCTGCTCCGGGGTGATCTGGTTGTCGCCGAACACCGGCATGTTCTGCGGGCCGCTGAGCATCGCGGCGTAGATCTGCGCGTCGCTGGCCGGGTTCAGGCTCGGGGCGTACTTGCCTGAGGAGAGCGCGCCGCCGCCGCCGCCGAAGGCGTGGCACTGCGAGCAGTTGATCCGGAACAGCTCGCCACCGGTGGCCAGGTTGGCGCCCTCGCGGAGGTTGCCCTGCGGGACCTGCGGGCCCCCGCCGAGCTCCTGGATGTACTGGCCGAGCTGGCGCACCTGCTCGTCGGTGAAGACCGGCGGCTTGCGCATGGCCTGCGCCTCCTGCCGGGCCATCGGCATCCGACCGCTGCCGACCTGGAACTCGACCGACGCGGAGCCGACCCCGATCAGGCTCGGGCCACGACCCTCGACACCCTGGGCGTTGCGGCCGTGGCAGGTCACGCAGCTCACGTCGAACAGCGCCTTGCCCTCGGCCGCGGCGCCGGTGAGCGGCGGGTTTTCCTGCGCCTGCACGCCGGGGGCGAAGACGGTGTAGGCGCCGCCGGCCAGCGTCAACGCGGCGATCAGCCGGAACGCCGCGCCCAGCCGGCGGCGGCCCCTGCTGCGCGCCGCGGGCCGCCCGCGCAGGCGCGCGAGCAGACCGCGTCGGCGGTCGTTGTCAGAAGTCATGACCTGTGTCCTTAACCGGTTGGACCTTGTCTCAGGGGACGGAGCAGCGGCGCGGAACGTGACACGCCAAGATCACTGAAGCCAGTAGATCATGCCGTACAGCCCGATCCACACGACGTCGACGAAGTGCCAGTAGTACGACACGACGATCGCCGACGTGGCCTGGGCCGGGGTGAACCGACCCATGGTGGTGCGGATCATGAAGATGATGAAGGCGATGAGACCGCCGGTCACGTGCAGGCCGTGGAAGCCGGTGGTCAGGTAGAACATCGACCCGTAACCGTCTTCGTTGATCTTCACGCCCTCGTGCACCAGGGTCAGGTACTCGTTCGCCTGGCCGAGCACGAAGATCAGGCCCATCACGAAGGTGATCGTGAACCAGCGCCGCAGGGCGTGGACGTCACCCTTCTCGGCCGCGAACACACCGAGCTGGCAGGTCACCGAGGACAGCACCAGGATCACCGTGAAGGTGGTCGCATAGGGGATGTTGAGAACCTCGGTGTGCTTCTCCCACTGCTCCGGCGCCGCCGCGCGGATCGAGAAGTACATCGCGAACAGCGCCGCGAAGAACATGAGTTCGCTGGAGAGCCACACGATCGTCCCGACGCTGACCATGTTGGGCCGCGTCAGAGAGTGGATCCGGCTCTTGTCAATGGCTGGGGCCGCAGTCACGCGGTCATTATTGCCCTTGACCGGGGCGGGCGATCAGCGGGGGGCCAAACCCGGGGAGGGGATGGCCCGATCGTGGCGGTCCGGTTCGCCTGGCCTAGCCTGAAAAGCGTGCTGCACGTCGATTCGATCTTCGCCGCCACCTCGGCGACCCCGCCCACCAGCCTCGCGGCCGGCGGCGTCGAGGTACCGCCGCCGTTCGACATCACCCGGGTCTTCACCGAGACCCGGCTGGACAGCTGGCTCGCCCTGGGCCTGGTCCTCGCCGCCGGCCTCTACCTCTACGGGGTCCACCGGCTGCGGCTGCGCGGCGACCGCTGGCCCGTGATCCGTACCGTCTGCTTCCTCGGGCCCGGCCTGGGCGGCATCGCCGCGGTCACCGTCAGCGGCCTGCACGCCTACGACACCGCGCTGCTCTCGGTGCACATGGTGCAGCACATGGTGCTGTCGATGATCTCCCCGATCTTCCTGGCCCTGGGCGCGCCCGTCACCCTGGCGTTGCGCACCCTGCCGGTCGGCCCGCGCAAGCGGCTGCTGGCCGTCGTGCACAGCCGGATCGCCCGGATCTACGGCTTCCCGCTGGTGGCGTTCGCCATCTTCGTGGTCAACCCGTTCGCGCTCTACTTCACCGACCTGTACCGCTACACCCTCGAACACGCCTGGGCGCACGAGCTGGTGCACGCGCACTTCATCATGACCGGCTGCGTGTTCTTCTGGCCGCTGCTCGGGCTCGACCCGCTGCCCGGCCGCTGGCCGTACCCGGCGCGGGCGCTGCTGATGCTGCTGTCGGTGCCGTTCCACACCGTGCTCGGGCTCACCATCATGCAGAGCACCACCCTGTTCGGCGGCGACTGGTACCCCTCGCTCAACCTGGCCTGGTCCGACCCATGGAACGACCAGGTGGTCGCCGGCGGCATCCTGTGGGCCGGTGGCGAGTTCGTCAGCGTGACGATGATCGCGGTGCTGGTGGTGCAGTGGATCAAGCAGTCCGAGCGGGAGGCCCGCCGGGTGGACCGCGAGCTGGACCGGCAGGAGGCCCGCGACCGCGCCGCCGAGGCCGCCGCCACCCCGGCCGCAGCCCCCGCAAACCCGTCCTGAGCTGCCGCGACACCCGGTCCGCCGGGGGCCGGCAGGCGGGATGTCGGGTACGCCACACCGCCCGGTACGATCAACGGGCAGCAACGAGGAGTACAGCCCATGAGTGAGCGCAGCGAGCGAGTCAGGCTCAGTGCGACGGTGCCTCATCACGGCACGGAGCGAAGCGGAGTGCCGGCATGAGCGAGCGTCTTTGCACCGTCCTGCTCTACAGCGACGACCAGCAGGTCCGGGACCGGATGCGGTTGGCCGTCGGCACCCGTCCCGCGCCGGGCATCCAGATCGAGTTCGTCGAGGCGTCCGACTACGCCGGCTGCGTCCGGCTGGTCGACGACTACGAGATCGACCTGATGCTGCTCGACGGCGAGGCCAGCCCCGGCGGCGGCCTCGGCATCGCCCGCCAGATCAAGGACGACCGGGACGACGCCCCGCCGACGTGCGTAATCATCGCCCGGGCCGCCGACCGATGGCTCGCCTCGTACGCGCAGGTCGACGGCGTGCTGATGCACCCGCTCGACCCGGTGACCACCGGCACCACGGTCGCCGAGCTGCTGCGTACGCACGCCGCCGCCTGAGTCGCAGACACTCGGCGGCGCCCAGGCGCCCGGGGTGACGGGCGCACCCGTCCACCCGCACCCCACGCCCGCTCGGGAGGCCCACGATGGGCGAACGGACCTGGCCGCACCTGCTCAACGCGCTACTGCGCGGCGACGAGCTGTCCACCGCCGACACCGCCTGGGCGATGAACGAGATCATGGCGGGTGCCGCCGTACCAGCGCAGATCGCCGGGTTCGCGATCGCGCTGCGGGCCAAGGGCGAGACCCCTGCCGAACTGGCCGGCCTGGTCGAGGCGATGCTCGGCAACGCGGTGCCGGTGACCCTGCCGGAGGAGCTGCGGCGCACCTCGGTCGACGTGGTGGGCACCGGCGGTGACCTCGCCCACACGGTCAACATCTCGACGATGACCGCGCTGGTGGTGGCCGGTGCCGGCGTCCGGGTGGTCAAGCACGGCAACCGGGCCGCGTCGTCGCTGTGCGGCACCGCCGACCTGCTGGAGTTCTTCGGCGTACCGCTGGACCTGGGTCCGGAGCAGGTGACCCGGTGCGTGGCCGAGGCGGGGATCGGCTTCTGCTTCGCGGCCCGGTTCCATCCCGGGATGCGCCACGCCGGCCCGGTCCGCCGGGAGATCGGCGTGCCGACCGCGTTCAACTTCCTTGGCCCGCTGACCAACCCGGCCCGGCCGCACGCCGGGGCGGTCGGCTGCTTCGACGCCCGGATGGCCCCCGTGATGGCCGAGGTGTTCGCCCGCCGGGGCGACTCGGTGATCGTGATGCGCGGCGAGGACGGCCTGGACGAGTTCACCACCGCCGCGCCGACCCGGGTCTGGGTGGCCCAGCAGGGCACCGTACGGGAGGCGCTGCTGGACGCGGCCGATCTCGGGGTACCCCGGTCCACCCTGGCCGACCTGCGGGGCGGCGACGCGGCCCACAACGCCGCCGTGGCCCGACGGCTGCTGGCCGGCGAGACCGGTCCGGTCCGCGACGCCGTCCTGGTCAACTCGGCCGTCGCGCTGGCCACCCAGGCCCCGCTGGACGGTGACCTCACCGAGGCGGTCCGCGCCGGCATGGCCCGGGCCGCCGAATCCGTCGACTCGGGCGCGGCGGCGACCGTCCTGGAACGCTGGGTCGACGTCGCCCGCTCCCTCTGACCCGCCGTTCTGCCCGGCCGCCCCGGTGGGGCTGACGGGGAAGTGTCGGAGGGGCGTGGGAAACTACACGGGAGTAGTTTTTCCGTCTCCGACGATGGCGGCGATGCCCATCGGCGGGTTCCGGAGCGAGAGGAGACGCCCGTGTCGGACCGCGAGCTCTACTGCGACACCTGCGGGGGCGTTCAGCCGTTCGAGACACCGCCGTGCGCCGACGGCCACGGCGTCGACTGCCCCGAGCTGCTCTGCACCGGCTGCGGCGCGGCAGTGCTGATCGCGACCTTCGCCTTCCAGCCCGCCCGCCTCGCTGACCGCCAGCGTAGGCCGTCGACCGGTCGGCACGCCGCCTGACCCGGGCAGGGCGTCGTCGGCTCCCCGGTCCCGTCCCGGGCTCCGGCCTGCCGAGCCGGATGGCAGGATCACCTGATGCTCCGACTCACCGATTTCATCATCGACTGCCCGGACACGATGAAGCTCTCGGCCTTCTACGCCGCGGTGACGGGTCGCCCGGTCAGGGAGGGCAGCGACGAGGAGTGGGCCGGCATCCGGTTCGGCGAGATCGAGCTGGCCTTCATCAGGGTGGCGGACTACCGCGCCCCGCGGTGGCCCGACGGCGAGCACCCCAAACAGTTCCACCTCGACTTCGAAGTCGACGACATCGAGGCCGAACAGCGCCGCGTGCTGACCCTCGGCGCGACCCTGGAGCAGGACTTCGTCGGCCCCGACGGCTACGGATGGCGGGTCTACACCGACCCCGTCGGCCACCCCTTCTGCCTCTGCCGCAACAAGGGTGTCACCTGGACCGACCAGGGACCCGTCTGGCCCTAACCCGCCTGATCCCCACCCGGCCTGCCTGACCTGCTCGACCGAGGCGGAACAGCGGTGTCAGATCGCTGGGAACACCGCCACTTCGCCCGCCCCGGAGCCGGTCACCGAACGGCGACAGGCCCGCCTCTCCCGGGTCGGGAAGGCGGGCCTGTCGGTCCGGATCAGTGCTCGGCGGTGCGGCGGGTGCCGGAGTAGTACTCGAAGAGCAGGCCGCAGGCGGCGAAGATGACCAGCACCAGGCCCAGGCCGAGCAGCCAGAACTGCCAGAACACCAGGCCGAGGCCGGCGATCGCGGCGGCCAGCGCCAGCCCGAACGGCCAGTAGCTGCCAGGGCTGAAGAAGCCGATCTCGCCCGCGCCGTCGGCGATCTCGCCGTCCGGACGGTCCTCCGGGCGCAGGTCGATGCGGCGGGAGACGAACCAGAAGAAGCCGCCGCACATCGCGCAGAGCAGGAAGGAGAGCAGCAGGGCCACCGTACCGACCCACTCGACGTGGCCACCGGAGTCGCCGTACGTCCACGCGCCGTAGAGGGCCGTCGCGCCGAGCAGGAACACGGCGATGATCAGGAAGATACGCCACTCGGTCTTCATGCCGGATACCTCAGTTTCCCGCGCTCGCGGACGCGTCGTCCGGGTTGAAGTTGTCCTTCGTACGACGGGTGTCGAAGGGCTGCGTGGTCTTCGCGTACGGGTCCTGGCCGATGGCGGTCAGCGCCTCCTGCGTCGACCTGCCGTCCCGCTTCGCGGCGAGGAACCGGTCGTACGCCTCCGGGGAGACCACCCGCAGCTCGAAGTTCATGAAGGCGTGGTAGCTGCCGCACAGCTCGGCGCAGCGGCCCACGTACGCGCCCTCGGACTCCAGCTTGGAGACCTCGAACACGTTACGGATCTTGCCGGGCATCACGTCGCGCTTGAACAGCAGTTCCGGCACCCAGAAGGAGTGGATGACGTCGCGGCTGGTCTCCTCGAACCGGATGGACCGGTTGGTCGGCAGCACCAGCACCGGGATGACCTCGCTGGTGCCGAGCACCGACGCCACGGTGTTGGCCTCGGCGCCCTGGCCGTCGCGGTAGTTGAACTGCCAGTTCCACTTGAAGGCGACGACCTCGACGGTGACGTCGGGGTTCTTCGTCGTCCGCACCACGTCGGTCTGGACCACCGCCGTGTAGTAGAAGAGCACGGAGACGATCAGGATCGGCGCGATGGTGTAGAGGAACTCCATCGGCAGGTTGTAGCGGGTCTGCACCGGCAGCTCGTTGCCGCGCTTGCGGTAGCGCACGACGCACCAGAAGATCAGGCCCCAGACGAAGACACCGACCGCCAGGGCGGCGATGCAGGAGGCGATCCACAGGTCGTACATCCGGTGCGACTCGGGGGTGATGCCGCCCTGCGGCCAGCCGAAGCCGTCGACCGAGCGGCCGACGTCACACCCGGTGAGCAGAACCAGCAGCGCAGCTCCGCCGAGACCGAGCCCGGCGAGCCGGCCAGCACCACGCCGCCGACGCACACCGGCTCCGGGGGAAGCACCGTGCCGTACGGCCGACGGCCGTACCTCCGAACTCCTTGCGACCACCTGGTCCTGCCTCCCTAGCGCGCCGCGGTGGGGTATTCCATCAGCACCGACGGCAAAGGCGTCACCGACGGTCGCAGATTACTCGACCATGGCGGGCTCGACGGTCTTGGGGTCAGTGTCCGCCCCCATCGGGGGGTGCCGTCCGCCCCCGACGCGATAGCGTCTGCGGTCGTGAGTGCCCACCCGGTCTACCTGGACGCGGCCACCGCCGCGCCGCTGCACCCGGTCGCCCGGCAGGCGCTGCTGGCCGCCCTCGACGACGGCTGGGCCGACCCCGCCCGCCTCTACACCCGGGCCCGCCGCGCCGGGCAGCTCCTCGACGCCGCCCGCGAGGCCACCGCCGACACCCTCGGCGTCCGCCCCGACGAGGTCTCCTTCACCCCCAGCGGTACGCACGCCGCGCACTCCGCCGTGCTCGGCGGCCTGGTCGGCCGGCAGCGGGTCGGGGCGACGCTGGTGCACTCGGCGATCGAGCACTCGGCGGTGCTGCACGCCGCGCAGCGGCACGTGGCGGCCGGTGGGGCCGCCACGTCCGTACCGGTGGACCGGCTCGGACGGCTCGACCTGGCCGCCTGGTCGGCGGCGGTGCGCTCCCCCGGGGTGGCGCTGGCGACGCTGATCGGGGCGAGTCACGAGGTGGGCACCGTGCAACCGGTCGCCGGGGCGGCCGACGCCTGCGCCGCCGTCGGGGTGCCGCTGCACGTCGACGCGGCCCAGCTCGTCGGCCGGATACCGGTGCCCGCCGGCTGGTCGGTGCTGACCGCCAGCGCGCACAAGTGGGGCGGTCCGCCCGGGGTCGGGCTGCTCGTGGTCCGCAAGGGCACCCGCTGGGAGTCGCCGTGGCCGGCCGACGAGCGGGAGTTCGGGCGTACCCCCGGGGTGGTGAACCTGCCGGCGGTGGTGGCGGCGGCGGCGAGCCTGCGCGCGGTGGCGGCCGACGCGGCGGCCGAGGCGGCCCGGCTGACGCCCCTGGTGGACCTGATCCGGTCCCGGGTCGCCGCCGAGGTGCCGGACGTCGAGGTCGTCGGCGACCCGGTGGACCGGCTCCCCCACCTGGTGACGTTCTCCTGCCTGTACGTCGACGGCGAGGTGCTGCTGCACGCGCTGGACCGGCGCGGCTTCGCCGTCTCCTCCGGTTCCTCCTGCACCTCCTCCACGCTGCGCCCGTCACACGTGCTCGAGGCGATGGGGGTGCTGTCGCACGGCAACGTCCGGGTTTCGCTGCACCGGGAGACCACCGGGGCGGACGTCGAGCGGTTCCTCGCCGAACTGCCCGGGATCGTCGCCGAGCTGCGCGCCGACGCCGGCGTGGTGGGCCTGTGACCACCGCGCCGGATGACCCCCCAGCCGGGACGGACGACCTCCCGCCCGGGACGGACGACGACCGGGTCGGGACGGTGGGCCAACCGACCCGGACCAGCGGCGACGGGGCCGGGCCGGTGGAGGTGCTGGACTGTCGGGGGCAGCGCTGCCCGCTGCCGGTGATCGCGCTGGCCCGTCGGCTGCCCGAACTGCCCGTCGGCACGATCCTGCGGGTCCTCGCCGACGACCCGGCCGCCGCCGTCGACATCCCCGCCTGGTGCCGGATGCGCGCCCAGGAGTTCGTCACCACCACCCCCGACGGCCCCGCCTACGACATCCGCCGCACCCACTGACCCACCCCACCCCACCCCATCCCCACCCCACTCCGCCCGGCCCCGTCCCGCCCCTCCCGCCGTCGATCATGGAGTTATGGTGGTCGTTATGCGGCATTACTGCCGTCTCCGAGGCACCACAACTCCATGATCGACGGGGGTGGGGGTGGGGCCAAGTTGGGCGGCGGGTGGGGGGCGGGATGTCGCGCGCTCGGCGGTGGTGGGGTGGCCGGTTGACGGCTCCGTCCGGCGGGTCCGGGGCCGGCGGCTCACCGACGTGATCCGCTCGTCCTGCACCGGTGATCGGCGAGGCGGCGTCACGGGTACCGGTCAGCGGCGACGAGATCCGGCGGGCGCGGCGCTCACCTGACCGCCATGTCGGGGCTGCCGAACGTCACCGTTCGGGGGGTCCGCCCGAGGGCGGGCCGCACGCCGCGACCCCGTTGGGCAGGTTCGTCCTGCTGGACTTCGCCGGCGTCAGCCCGATCGCCCACGGCGAGGGGCCCCTCCGGCGCGGTGCCGGCCTTCCCGGCGTGCCAGCGGTGGGCGTTCGCCGCCGCACCACCCCGACCCGCTTCCCGGTCAGGCCGGCTGACCTCGCCGGACGCGGGGGAACCGGCCCCGGGATCAGGGCAGCCGGCCGCTGACAGTCAGGCGAGGTACCGCAGGATCGCCGGGAGCGGGTCGATCGGGATGGTGGTGTCGACCACCAGCCGGGGGCCGATCAGCGGTTCGTACCCCGCGCCGCGCTGCCGGGTCTGCTCCCAGGTAGGGGCGAGCGGGTCGGCGACGTGCCGGGCCTCGACCCGGCGGCGCAGTTCCGCCTCGTCGCCGCAGTACACCTCGATCAGCCGCAGCGGCACCCCGGCCCGTTCGGCCAGCTCGAACCAGAGCCCCCGGGTGCCGGCTGCCGGGTTGGCCGCGTCGACCACCACGCTGGTGCCCAACCCCAGCTGCACCTCGGCCAGCCCGGCCAGCGCGTCGTAGCCGGCCGGGCCGGACCCGGGGCCGGTCAGCCCGTGCCGGGCCAGCGCCCGCTCGATCGGGTCGACCGGCAGCACCGCCGCGCCCAACGCCACGCCGACCTGCCCGGCGAGGGTGCTCTTGCCCACCCCCGGCAGGCCGGCGAACACGACCAGGAGCTGCGTCATGGCACCAGGTGCGGCCGAACGTCCTCGGCGGCGGCGTCACCGTACGACTCGGCCAGCCGCTTGACGAACAGGTCGCGGCGTACGTCGTACTCCTGGGTGCCTACGGTCTCCAGCACCAGGGTGGCCAGCAGCGAGCCGACCTGGGCGGCGCGTTCCAGGCCGAGACCCCAGGACAGGGCGGCGAAGAAACCGGCCCGGAAGCCGTCGCCGACCCCGGTCGGGTCGACGGCCCGGATCTCCCTGGCGATCGGCACCCGGAACGGCTCCGCGCCCCGGGTGGCGACCTCGACGCCGTCCTTGCCGAGGGTGGTGACCCGGACCTTCACCCGCTCCAGGAGCTGGGCGTCGGTCAGGCCGGCCTTGCTCTGCAGCAGCGACTTCTCGTAGTCGTTGGTCATCAGGTATTCGGCACCGTCGATCAGCGAGACCACGTCCGCGCCGTCCATCCGGGCGAGCTGCTGGGACGGGTCGGCGACGAAGGCGTAGCCCCGGTCCCGGCACTCGGCCGAGTGCCGGATCATCGCCTCCGGGTCGTTCGCGCTGACCAGGACCAGGTCGAGGCCACCGAGCCGATCCGCGACGGGGCCCAGCTCGATGTTGCGGGCCTCGCTCATCGCGCCGGCGTAGAACGAGGCGATCTGGCACATGTCGGTGTCGGTGGTGCAGACGAAGCGGGCGGTGTGCGCCACCTCACTGACGTGCACCGAGTCGCAGTCCACGCCGTGCCGCTCCAGCCAGGAGCGGTAGTCGGCGAAGTCGGCGCCGACCGCGCCGAGCAGGATCGGACGCAGCCCAAGCTGCCCCATGCCGAAGGCGATGTTGGCGGCCACCCCGCCCCGGCGCAGCACCAGATCGTCCACCAGGAAGGAGAGCGACACCTTGTGCAGCTGGTCGGCGATGAGCTGGTCGGCGAAGCGACCCGGGAAGCTCATCAGGTGGTCGGTCGCGATCGAGCCGGTCACGGCGATCTTCATGTCAACCCTCGGGGTCGGGAGCACGGCGCGGGTCAGCCTACCGGTCCGGGCGGGACGACGAGGGGGCCGTCCCGGCGTGGGACGGCCCCCTCGGACGGACCGGGACTCAGCTGAACGAGTCGCCGCAGGCGCAGGAGCTGCCCGCGTTCGGGTTGTCGATGGTGAAACCCTGGGCGTCGATCCGGTCGGCGAAGTCGATGGTCGCCCCGGCCAGGTAGGGGGCGCTCATCCGGTCGACGACGACCTCGACCCCGCCGAAGTCGGTGACGACGTCACCGTCGAGCGAACGCTCGTCGAAGAAGAGCTGGTACCGCAGGCCGGAGCAGCCACCCGGCTGCACCGCGACCCGCAGCCGCAGGTCGTCGCGGCCCTCCTGCTCGATCAGGGCCTTGACCTTCTGCGCCGCGACGTCGGTGAGGACGACGGAAGTGGGGGCCTGGGCCTCGGTCGGGTCGGTCTGCGCTGGCGTGGTCACGTGGAAATCTCCCTGCGCGGTATGGGTCCGGACACCCTGGCCAACAGCACGTCGCGGCCAGTGATTCCCGGTGCGGTCCACCTCCGATGGTACGCCGCCCCGGCGGAGCCCACCCGGCCGGCGCGATCGCCGCCGCAGGCCGTCCCCGGCGGCCCGCCCGCCGGGCCGTCGGCGGGCCCGCCCCGGCAGCTCAGCGGCTCCACTGCCGGGCCAGCCGCGCGCCGAGCGCCCGCAACCCCTCGGCGGGCCGGCCCATCGCCGCCGCCACCCCGCCGCGTTCCTCGCCGCCGAAGTGCTCCACCAGGCTGTACGCCTCGGTCACCCCGGCGGAGGCGGCCTCCCGCCGGCCGGTGCTGACCCGGCCCGCCAGCACCACGCAGGGCACCCCCCGGTCGCGGGCCGCGCCGGCCACCCCGGCGACCACCTTGCCGCGCAGCGACTGGTGGTCGAACGACCCCTCCCCGGTGACCACCAGATCACAGTCGTCGAGGGCGGCGTCCAGGTCGATGGCCCGGCTCACCAGGTCGATGCCGGATTCGCAGCGCCCGCCGAGGGCGAGGATGGCCGCGCCGAGCCCGCCGGCCGCGCCACCGCCGGGCAGCGTGCCCAGGCCGGGCGGGCAGCCGGGCAGGTCCCGTTCCAGCACCGCCGCCCAGCGCTCCAACGCGGCGTCGAGCAGCAGCACGTCGGCCCGGTCGGCACCCTTCTGCGGGCCGTAGACGCTGCTCGCGCCGTGCAGGCCGAGCAGTGGGTTGTCCACGTCGGTGGCGGCTACCAGGGTGGCGTCGCGCAGCCGGGGCGTCCCGTCGAGGGCGGCGACGGCGGTCAGCGCCGCCCCGCCGTACGGCAGGGCCCGGCCGGCGTCGTCGAGCGGGGTCGCGCCGAGGGCGGCGAACAGGCCGGCCCCGCCGTCGTTGGTGCCGGAACCGCCCAGCCCGACCACCACCGTCCGGGCACCGTGCTCGACGGCGGCGGTGACCAGCGCGCCGAGGCCGTACGAGGTGGTGGCCGTCGGATCGCGTTCGGCGGCGGTCAGCAGGTGCAGCCCGCACGCCTGGGCACTCTCCAGGTAGCCGACGCCGTCGGCGGTGAGCAGGATCTCACCGGTGACGGGCCGGCCCAGCGGGTCGACCGTCGGCACCGTGACCCGGCGGCCGTCGAGCGCGCCCGCGAGCACCGTGACGAAGCCCGGCCCGCCGTCGGCGAGGGGACGGATGAGCAGCTCGTCGGCGTCGTCGACCTCGCGCCAGCCGGCGGCGACGGCGGCGGCCACCTCCGGGGCCTGAAGGGTGCCGGCGAACTTGTCCGGACAGAGCAGCACGCGCATGTCCCGAGTGTGGCAGGACACATCGGCACGGGGCAGTGTGGGAGCCCACATCGGCAGCGGTCGTGCGGGCGGCCCGCTGTGGGACCATGAGGACGTGACTTCGACCTGGGTGGAACCCTCCAACACGGCGACGGCGCTGCTGCTCCTCGGCCGTGGCAGCGACCCCGCCACCGAGCGTGGCGTGGAGTGTCCGGGAGACCTGCCGGCGCCGAGCGACCCGGACCTGGTGGCCCGGGCGACGGCGGCGAAGGCCGCGCTGGGCACGAAGGTGTTCGTCCTCGGCCACCACTACCAGCGCGACGAGGTGATCCAGTTCGCCGACGTCACAGGCGACTCGTTCAAGCTGGCCCGGGAGGCCGCGGCCCGGCCCGACGCGGAGTACATCGTCTTCTGCGGCGTGCACTTCATGGCCGAGAGTGCCGACATCCTCACCACCGACGCGCAGCGGGTCATCCTGCCCGACCTGGCGGCCGGCTGCTCGATGGCCGACATGGCGGTGCTGTCGCAGGTCGAGCGGGCCTGGGAGGTGCTGACCGACCTGGGCGTCGCGGCGGACACCGTCCCGGTGACGTACATGAACTCCTCGGCCGACATCAAGGGTTTCGTCGGCCGCAACGGCGGCGTGGTCTGCACCTCGTCGAACGCGAAGCGGGCGCTGGACTGGGCGTACGCGCAGGGTTCGAAGGTACTGTTCCTGCCCGACCAGCACCTCGGCCGTAACACCGCCGTGCTGGAGCTGGGCTACTCGCTCGACGACTGCGTGCTCTACGACCCGCACAAGCCGAACGGCGGGCTCACCGCCGAGCAGGTGCGCGACGCGAAGATGATCCTCTGGCGGGGGCACTGCTCGGTGCACGGCCGGTTCACCCTGGACAGCGTGCAGGACGTCCGGGCCCGGGTGCCCGGGGTCACCGTACTGGTGCACCCGGAGTGCCGGCACGAGGTGGTCACCGCCGCCGACCAGGTCGGTTCGACGGAGTACATCATCAAGGCGATCGAGGCGGCCCCGGCCGGCTCGGCGTGGGCGGTCGGCACCGAACTGAACCTGGTGCGCCGGCTGGCGCTGGCCCATCCGGACAAGCAGATCATGTTCCTGGACAAGGCGGTCTGCTACTGCTCCACGATGAACCGGATCGACCTGCCGCACCTGGTCTGGGCGCTGGAGGAGCTGGTCGCCGGCCGGGTGGTCAACCAGATCACGGTCGACGCGGACACCGCGCACCATGCCCGGGTGGCGCTGGACCAGATGCTCGCGCTGCCGGGCGTCGACACCCCGCCACCCGCCACCACCTGATCACCCAAAGTCACCATCGAGGTACGGAAACGTACCGGATTCCCGGTTCGTTCCCGTACCGGCGCGGTGACCAATTCCCATTTCGTCACGGAGGGCTATGCTGCCGGGGCGACGTACCACGGGGACCGTTTTGGGCCGGCCCCGTTCCGGGTAGCTGGACAGCTCGTACCGGACAGCTGGACAGCATGCCCCATCATCGACTCACCCCGCACCACCCGACGCGCGCTGGAGGTTTGCGTTGACGGACGACGTCCTGGTCGTACACGGAGGTACCCCGCTCGAAGGGCGGATCCGCGTGCGCGGCGCGAAGAACCTGGTCTCCAAGGCGATGGTCGCGGCCCTGCTGGGCGACTCGCCCAGCCGGCTGTTCGACGTCCCCAAGATCCGTGACGTCGAGGTGGTCCGCGGGCTGCTCGGCCTGCACGGCGTGAAGGTGACCGACGGCACCGAGGACGGCGAGCTGGTCTTCGACCCGTCCAACGTCGAGAGCGCCAGCACCGACCAGATCAACGTGCACGCCGGTTCCAGCCGGATCCCGATCCTGTTCTGCGGGCCGCTGCTGCACCGCCTCGGCCACGCCTTCATCCCCGACCTGGGCGGCTGCCACATCGGCCCGCGCCCGATCGACTTCCACCTCCAGGCCCTGCGCGAGTTCGGCGCGACTGTCGACAAGACCCCCGAGGGTCTGCACCTGTCCGCGCCGAACGGGCTGCACGGCACCAAGTTCGCCCTGCCGTACCCGAGCGTCGGCGCGACCGAGCAGGTGCTGCTGACCGCGGTGATGGCCGAGGGCGTCACCGAGCTGCGCAACGCCGCCGTCGAGCCCGAGATCATCGACCTGATCTGCATCCTGCAGAAGATGGGCGCGATCATCAAGGTGCACACCGACCGGGTGATCGAGATCCAGGGCGTCAAGAAGCTGCACGGCTACACCCACCGGCCGATCCCCGACCGGATCGAGGCGGCGAGCTGGGCGGCGGCGGCGCTGGCCACCCGGGGCCACGTCGAGGTGCTCGGCGCGCAGCAGGCCGACATGATGACCTTCCTGAACATCTTCCGCTCCGTCGGCGGCGAGTACGAGGTCACCGACGCCCGCCCGCCGAAGCTCGGCGACCCGGGCCAGGAGGGCGGCATCCGGTTCTGGCACCCGGGCGGCGAGCTGAACGCGGTGGCGCTGGAGACCGACGTGCACCCCGGTTTCATGACCGACTGGCAGCAGCCCCTCGTGGTGGCGCTGACCCAGGCCCGGGGGCTGTCGATCGTCCACGAGACGGTCTACGAGCAGCGGCTCGGCTACACCGAGGCGCTGAACACGATGGGCGCCAACATCCAGGTCTACCGGGACTGCCTCGGCGGCACCCCGTGCCGGTTCGGCCGGCGCAACTTCAAGCACTCCGCGGTGATCGCCGGGCCGAGCAAGCTGCACGCCGCCGACCTGGTCATCCCGGACCTGCGGGCCGGGTTCAGCCACCTGATCGCGGCGCTCGCCGCCGAGGGCACCTCCCGGGTGTACGGCGTCGACCTGATCAACCGGGGCTACGAGGACTTCGAGGCCAAGCTGGCCAGCCTCGGCGCGCACGTCGAGCGGCCGTAACCACCCGCGTCCCGCAGCCGGCCCCTGCCGTCGGCCCGGCCGACCCGCTCCACCGAGCGCCCGGTGCACCCGTGATGTGCACCGGGCGCCGTCGTATGGCTACCCTTCACCTCGTGCCGTCGCTGTTTCGCCGCAAGTCCGCCGACTCCGACTCCTCCGCCACCGCCCCGGTGGTGACCGAGGAGCCACCCGCCGCGCGCCCCCGGGGGTACACCCCGAGCAAGAAGGAACTGGGCGTCGAGACCCCGAAGCGGCCGGTCGCCGGCCGCCGGCCGGCCGGCCCGACCCGGCCGCTGACCAAGGAGGAGGCCCGGGAACAGCGTCGCAAGGCGCGTACCGAGGCCGCCGCCGAGTTCCGCCGCGAGGGCGGCCCCCGGGACCGGGGGCCGGAACGGCTGCTCGCCCGCAACGTGGTCGACTCCCGGCGGACCATCGGCACCTGGTTCTTCGGCGGCGCGTTGATCGTGCTGATCGGGTCGAACGCGGCGATGCCGCAGGCGATCCGGCTCGCCTCCAACGTGGTGTGGGGTGCGCTCGCGCTCGGCGTGGTGATCGACTCGGTGCTGATCTCCCGGCGGATCAAGAAGCTGGTGCGGGAACGCCACCCCAACAGCGGCGAGCGGATGGGGTCGCTCTACCTCTACGCGATCATGCGGTCGATCACCTTCCGCCGGATGCGCGCCCCGGCCCCCCGGGTGAACATCGGCGACCCGATCTGACCGACGTCTCCCGACGGCCCCGCCCGGTGGCGGGGCCGTCGTCGTGTCCGGCGGGCCCGGACGGCGGGGCGGGAGCGGGGCGGTCAGGCCGGGCGGCGCGGGTCGGGGGCCGGGCTCCGGTAGAGCCGGGCCACCACGTCCTCGATGTCCGGTTCGACGATCGAGAGGTCACGCAGCGCGGCCAGCCCGGCCAGCGCGGAGACCACCTCGCCCACCCCCGCCGACTCCAACGCGTAGACCAGCCGGTGGCCGTCCGCCTCGACCCGGTGCAGCGTCGCCCCCGCCGGTCGCGGCGGGACCGCCAGCGGGGCGTCCAGGTCGGCGACGACGAGCCGGCGGGAGCCGTACCGGGCGTGCAGGGCGGCGATCGTCCCGTCGTGCACCACCCGGCCGTGGTCCACCACCACCAGCCGGGCGCAGAGCCGTTCGATGTCGGCCAGGTCGTGGGTGGTGAGCACCAGCGTGGTGTCGCCGGTGCGGCCCAACTCGGCGAGGAACCCCCGGACCGCCTGCCGGCTCACCACGTCCAGCCCGATGGTCGGTTCGTCGAGGAAGAGCACCTGCGGGTCGTGCAGCAGCGCGGCGGTCAACTCGCCCCGCATCCGCTGCCCCAGCGAGAGCTGACGGACCGGGGTGGTCAGGAAGTCGTCCAGGTCGAGCAGGTCACGGCAGCGGCGCAGCCGGGCGGCGTGCGCGGCGGCCGGCACCCGGTAGAGGTGCCGCAGCAGGTCGAACGAGTCCGCCAGCGGCAGGTCCCACCACAGTTGGGAACGCTGGCCGAAGACCACCCCGATCCGCAGCGCCAGCCGGGTCCGGTCGGCGACCGGGCGCAGCCCGCACACCCGGACCCGCCCCGCCGACGGGCTCAGCACGCCGGTGAGCATCTTCAGGGTGGTCGACTTGCCCGCCCCGTTCGGGCCGATGTAGCCGAGCAGTTCGCCACGCTCCACCCGCAGGTCGATGCCGTCCACGGCGGTGACCGTCCGCTTCTCCCGACGCAGCCGGCCCGCCTTGACCCGTACCGTGAACTCCTTGCGCAGCCCGTCCAGTTCGATGACGCTCATGACCCCGTACTCCGGTAGTGGCGGATGCCGGTGCGCCAGGCCGCCGCCGCGCCGGCGACGGCGACCAGCGCCACCCCCGGCGCGACCCAGCCGGCCCACGACGGCAGGCCCAGCGGATCGGCGCGGCCCAGCAGCGCCAGCGCCGGCTGGTAACTGACGAAGGCGAAGCCCAGGCCGTACGCGAAGGCGGCCCGGAACCACCCGTCGAAGACGGTCGCCGGGTACGTGGTGAAGTCCCGCCCGCCGTAGGTGACCGCGTTGGCCAGCTCGCCTGAGTCGACCCACCAGAACGACACGGTGGCGGTGACCACGAAGACCGAGCCGAAGAAGACCACCCCGGCCAGCGGGGCGACCACCGCCAACGCCACCCGGGCCGGGGTCCAGTCGATCCCGGCCGAGGTCAGCGCCACCACCAGCACGCCCACCCCGAACAGACCCCGGGACACCTTGCGCAGCGGCAGGTTCATCAGCAGCAGTTGGGGCAGCGCGCCGAGCGGACGCAGCAGCACCGCGTCGAACAGGCCGGTCCGCACGTGCGCGGACAGCCGTTCGATGTTGCCTACCAGCAGGTCCGCCACGGCGAAGGCACTGGCCGACAGCCCCACCATCACCGCCGTCTCGCGCAGCGTGAAACCGCCCAGTTCCCGGGTCACCCCATAGATCACCAGGACGGTGACCACGTCGAACACCGTGGCACCGAGGTTGCCCACCAGGTCCAGCAGGAACGACGCCCGGTAGGTGGTCTGCGCCCGGGCCTGCGCCCCGAGCAACGCCTTGTATGCCCCGACCGTCCCGCCCGGCCGGGCGGGACGGTCCGCCGCGGTCACCGCCGTCCGGTGCTCAACCACCCTGCACCACCAGGTGACGTTCGGCCCGCCGCTGCACCAGCCGGCAGACCGCCAGCACCAGCGCCGCCCAGCCGAGCTGGAGCGCGACCAGGCCGACCTGGACGGCCGGCGGGTCCCGCTCCACCAGCACGTCGAGCGGGGTCTGCAGCAGGCTCGGGAACGGGGTGCCGAACCACAGCGCCAGTTGCAGCCAGTCGGGCAGGAAGCGCAACGGGAAGTAGAGCCCGGCCAGCACCCCCGAACCGAGGGTCCACAGCAGCACCGGGCCCCGCGCGTCCTGCCACCAGTAGGCGGTGGCGTTGACCAGGAAACGGCAGCCGAAACAGAGCACCACGGCGGTCACCACGGAGACCACGAAGAGCCCGAGCGTCGACCACCGCGACGGCAGGTAGACGTCGAAGAACAGCGGCCCCACCAGGACCGGCGGCAGCAGCCGGGCCAGTGCGGCGTACCCGGCCCGGCCCAGGTCGGTGGCGAGGTAGCTGGTCACCGGGTGCACCGGGCGGAGCAGGTCGGCGGCCACGTCGCCGGTACGGATCCGGTCGGCCAGGTCCGTCCAGCCCCAGAGCAGCACGACGGCGATCAGCCCCTGACCCGTCCAGACGAAGGTGGCGAGCTGGGCCCGGTCGTACCCGCCGACGGTCCCGGCACCGGCCGCGGCCAGCAGCACCGCGCAGCGCAGAAAGCCGAACACGGTGTTGGTCACGGCCCCGGCCAGGGCCGCTTGGCGGTAGGTGGAGTAGCGGCGGAAACCGGCCCGGGATATGGCCCCGAATGTCCGGAACCATCGGGTAACGTTTGCGCTCGTGGACGGTGCCGTAGTGGCGGTGACCGAGCCCACGCCGTTACCCTCCTTCCGCAGCCCCGCCGTGCCGGACGGGGGACTCTACCGGCATCCCGGGGCGCCCTGCACGACAATTTGCAACGAGGTGACACCGCCGTGAGCGAGCGACGCGAGCCGGGCATCGGGCCGCGCCGCACGCGTGGACCCGGAGCCCCCCGGTGACGGGCTGGTCCGACCGTTGGGACGCCCCGGCGGAACCGTCCTGGGTGATCGAACCGACGAGCGAGTGGCATCCGCAGTTTCCCGGCCAGCGCTATCCCGGCGACATCGGCTCGCAGTACGCCGACCCCCGGGGGCGGGTCACCGCCTCGGGCCGCGCCGAGGTGCCCCCGCTCGCCCCGACCCGCTCCGACGGCACGTACCTCGGCCGGTCCTGGTCCGACCTGGACGACGGGCCGCCCCGCCGGGACGACCTCCGCGACGAGCGGCACGGCGACCACGACCCGTACCGCCGGCTGGCCGACGAGACGTACCGGGGGCCTGCGGACGACGCGTACCGGCGACCCGCCGACGAGGCGTACCGGCGGCCGGCGGACGAGCCGATCTGGCAGCGGGAACGCCGTCAGCCCGCACCCGAGCGGTACGACGACCGACCGGCCGACCGGATCAGCTGGTCGGACCGTCGGCGGGGCGGCACCGAACCGGCACCGACCGGTTGGCACCGCGACCGGGCCGACACCGACAGGTACGACGGCCCGCCCCGGCAGGAGCGGAGCGCACCCGGGACCACGCCGGTCTCCCCCGGCCGCCCACCCGTGTCCCCCGCGCCCCGCCACGAGCCGCCCCGCGCCCGCCCCGACCGGTTCACCGAACCGGACCGGCAGCGCGAACCCGACGAGGGCGTGCCCCGACGGCGTAGCACCAGCGAACGCCCCACCGCCGACCACCGCCTGACCGCCGACCGCCTGCCCACCGACCACCGCCTGGTCGAGGACCGCCGGCCCGTGGACGGCGGCAGTTCCGACCGGCGCCCCACCGAGCCCGCAGGGCAGGCCCGCCGCGCCGCCGGCCCCGGCCACCGTGTCGACGACGAGCCGCACCACCGCGCCGCCGACAGGTACGACCCGTACCCGACGGGCCCCGCACGAGGCGGGGACCTGCCGGCCCGGTTCCGGGAGGACGAGCCGCCCCGTCGGGACACCGACCGGCGGCCCGCCGCCCACGGACACGCGGACCGGTGGCAGCGCCCGCCCCAGGACGTCCCGCCGGTCCGCCCGCGCGACGACACCCCGCCCGGCCACCCGCCGCGCCACGACAGCCGGTCGACGACGTCCGCCATCCCCGAGGAGCGGTGGCAGCACCCGCGTGGCCACGACGAGCGCCGGCCGGCGCAGCCGTACGAGCCGGCGGCCCGCCATGTGGCGTACCCCGACCTGCGTCCGCAGGGCGAGCCGTACCGCGAGCCGTGGGGTCGTACCGGCACCGACCCCCGCCCGACGCGGGAACCGGACCACGGCCGCGACGGGCGGCCGGCGTACCCTCCACGGCACCCCGCCGAGCCACCCGCCCGCCGCGAGGACCGTCCGGCGACCCGGGGTGCCCCGGGGCACCCCGGCGACCGTCGCCCCGGCCTGGCGTCGTCCCCGGTACGTCCGGGCGTCGGTACGCCGCCTCTCGACCCGCCGCCCGGCCACCCGGTGTCCGGGGCGCCGGTCTCCGGGCTGCCGGTGTCACCGGCCCCGGTGTCGTCGCCGCCCGGCACGACTGCGGCGGGCCCGCCCGCGACCGGTCCGTGGGGGCCCCGCCCCGGTCCTCCCCCACCGCCGGCCAGCGCCCGGCCGGGTGGCTCCGACGCGCCGGCCCCGACGGCCGGTCGGCAGACCCCCCTGCCGCCGGACGTTCCCGCGTCCCCCACCGAGCTGCCCACCCGCAAGCGCCACGCCGCCGCCCGGCCGCCCGTCCCCGCCCCGGACCGGGCCACCCCGGTCTCCACGCCGCCGGCCGCCCGGTTGCACATCGAGTTCCGCCGGCCCCCGGAGAACACGCCACCGGTCGACCGGCCCGCCGGCCGCACCCCCGCCGCACCCACCGGCCCCGGGACCGACCGACCCAGCGACCCGGACACCGCAGGGCTGCCCTCGGCCGCACCCGGGACCGACCTGGACACCGCAGGGCTGCCCTCGGCTGCGCCCATCACCGGCCCCGGGGCCGACCGGCCCAGCAACCCGGGCACCGCAGGGCACCCCCCGGCGGCACCCGCCACCGACCGACCCGCCCTGGAGATCACCCCGGACCGGCCCCGCCGGTACGTCCCGCCGGCACCGGAGTCCGGTGGCACCGACCGGCCCGCGAGCGCCGCCCCGACCCCGTCGGGAGGCTCGGCGGCCTGGTTCCGGCCCGGCCGGTCGGCCGCCTCGACGGACGGCACGACGGCGGCCGTCCGCACGACGGGCAGCACCACGCCGGACCCGTACCCGGCCGGCCGCCCGGCCGCCCCCGACGGGGCACCGACCGGTGGCACGGACCTTCCCGTGCCCCGCCCGCCGGCACCCCCGCCGCACGCCACCGCCCCGGACCAGCCAGCCACCACAGGCGACCCCGGCCGGTCGACCACCCCGGCCGGCGGCCCCGCCGACCCCGGTGGGCGGCCCACCGCCGGAGCCGAGGCGCACACAGTGGACGGCCCGGCCGACGTCGGAGCCGCTGCCGGGCGTCCCGTCCCGGCGACCCCCGCCGCCCCCGCTCCGGCCGGTGGACGCTACCGAACCGCCGGGAGTGGTCTTCCCGCGACGACGGACCCGGCCGTGTCCCTGGACGGGCCGGGCGAGGACGGCCCGGAGGACCGGTCCGGCGCGGTGGACGTCGACGCCGGCCCGACGCGGGAGGCCACTCCGGTCACCCCCGCCGGACCCGTTCCGGTCGCCGGCCACACCGTCCCGGCCGCCGTCCCCGACCGCACCGTCCCGGTGTCCCCCGCGCCCGTCACCGGCAGCACCGTCACCGATCCGGTCGACACCGCCCTGCCCGGCACCGCCACGGCCCCACCGACCGCCACGGCCACGACCGGCCCGGACGGCACCGCCGTACGACGCGACGACCCGGCCCACACCGGTCCGGTCAGCACCAGACCCACGAAGCCCGGTCAGGCCGGCACCAGCACGGAGGACGACGGCGCGGCCCGCACCGATCCGGCCGACACCGCATCGACCGACACCGGCCCGGCCGACACCGCATCGACCGACACCGGTCCGGCGGACAGCCGCACGGGAGCCGATGGACCGACCCGCACCGGCCCGAACCCAACCGATCCGATCGGCACGGGGCCGGACAGCACCGTGACCGTCGGCACCGGACCGAGCGGCACCGTGGAGGCCGGCGACGATCCGGCGGCCGCCACCCCCGCCTTCGGCGCGACCGGTGCGGTGGCGGCGGGCGACATGCCGGGGCTGGTCACGAAGGCTCCTGGACCCGCCGACAGCACGACGGGGGCGGCCGACAGCACGGCGAGACCGGCTGACAGCACGGCGGGGCTCGGCGGCGGCGGGACCCGCCACGACACCGGCCCGGCGGCCACGGCGACGGCCGGTGACCCGCCTGGACCGCCCGCCCGGGCCGTCCCCGCGCGCCCGACCGCGACGGCGGACCGGCCGGCGCCCCCGGACCGGGCCGACGCCACCGAGCCGCCGGCGACCGAGGACCGGGCCGGCACCATCGACCGGCCGGCAACCACCGACCGGACCCCCACCCCGGCCCGGGCCACGCCCGAGGACCGGGCCACCGTCACGGAGCCGACGGGCACGGACCAGCCGACGGGCACGGACCGGCAGACGAACGCGGACCAGCCGGTAAACGCGGACCGGGCGGGCACCCCGGAGCGGGGGGCCACCGGGGACTGGGCCACCGCTGCGGGCCCGACCGCAGGCACCCCGACCGGATCCGGGGCCGCCGGGACGGCGGTGCGGCAGGCCGACCCGGAGCAGGTGCTCGCCGGCTACCGGTGGCGGCTGGACCCGGAAACCCTGCGCGAGGTGGTCGACGACCCGGCGGAGCTACGGACCACCCGCCGCCGGTTGACCGAGAAGCTCGCCTCGGCCCTGGACAACCGGGCCCGCGCCCGGCTGCTCAGCCTGCGGGCGGTGCTGTCCCGGCTGGTCGACGACCTGGACGACGCGGTGGCCGACGGCCGGCTCGCGTTGACCTACGCGGAGGCGACAGGTGAGCTGCGGCGTACCGCGCTGGCCCGGGCGCGGCTGGCCGAGGCGCTGCGGTGGAAGGGTGAGTTCACCGAGGCCGACAGGCTGTTCACCGAGGCCAACTCGACGGAGCTGCCGGACCGGCTGCGCTCGGCGCTGCACGAGCACGCCGGCCGGTCCTGCTACGACCAGGGCCGGTTGATCGAGGCGTGTGGACACTTCGAACGGGCCCTGGACCTGCACCGGGCCGAGGACCCGGAGCTGACCGACCGGATCGCGGTGTGCCTGGACGCGGTGCACGCCCGCGCGGCGGCCCGGGGCGGCTTCGGGCCGTACCCGCGCAGCCGGGACGAGGTGCGGCACGGCCGCCGGTCCCCGCGCCCCACCCACGACGGCCGGGGTCGCTGGGGGTACGCCGACACCGACGGTGACCTCGTCGTCGACTACCGGTACGTCGAGGCGCAGCCGTTCCACGAGCGGATGGCCTGGGTGCGCCGCCCCGACCAGGCCGGGTGGGAGCTGATCGACGAGACCGGCGGCACCCTGCTCGGTCCCGCGTACGCCCGGGTGCTGGCCTTCTCCGACGGCCTGGCCTGGGTCTCGCAGGGCGGCGACGCGGACTGGTCGGCGATCGAGCCCGACGGGACGGTGGTGGTGCCGGCGGGGTTCGAGGAGGTCAGACCGTTCCGGGCCGGGGTGGCGGCGGTACGCCGGGGCGGCTGGGGGGCAGTGGACCGGCACGGTCGGCTGGTCGTCCCGCCGCGCTACCACGGGATCGACACGACGCTGTCCGACGGTCGCCGGCTCGACGGGTTCACCGACGAGGGGCTGGCCGTGGTGGAGCTGGCCGGGCGGCGGGGGGTGCTCGACCGCACCGGCACCCTGCTGGTCCGGCCGGTGCACCCGGCGCTGGTGATCCACCCGGTGGCGTTCCTGGTCGGCGACGGGATGAATCACTGGGGGGCGCTGGACCGGCGGGGCGAACCGTTGATCCCGCCGGTGCACCCCGACTGGGACACGGTGGTGGCGGAGATCGACAGGTTGCTCGCCGACACCCACCCCGTGCTCTGACGCCGGCTGCGCCGACGGGTGCCCGGCACCTGACGGGGCTAGGGTCGGGGCATGGAATTCCGACACCTTGGCCGCTCGGGCCTCATGGTCAGTGAGATCTCGTACGGCAACTGGATCACCCACGGTTCGCAGGTCGAGGAGGAGGCGGCCCTGGCGTGTGTCCGGGCCGCCCTGGACACCGGCATCACCACCTTCGACACCGCCGACGTCTATGCCGGTACGCGGGCCGAGACGGTCCTCGGCAAGGCGTTGGCCGGGGAGCGCCGGGAGGGGCTGGAGATCTTCACGAAGGTCTACTGGCCGACCGGTCCGGGCCGCAACGACCGGGGCCTGTCCCGCAAGCACATCATGGAGTCGATCGACGGCTCGCTGCGTCGCCTCCAGACCGACCACGTGGACCTCTACCAGGCCCACCGGTACGACTACAGCACGCCGCTGGAGGAGACGATGGAGGCGTTCGCCGACGTCGTGCACGCCGGCAAGGCGCACTACATCGGCGTCTCGGAGTGGAAGGCGTCGCAGCTGCGCGAGGCGCACGCCCTCGCCCGGGAGCTGCGCGTCCCGCTGGTGTCCAACCAGCCGCAGTACTCGATGCTGTGGCGGGTCATCGAGTCCGAGGTGGTGCCCGCCAGCGAGGAGCTGGGCATCTCCCAGATCGTCTGGTCGCCGATGGCGCAGGGGGTGCTGTCCGGCAAGTACCTGCCGGGCCAGCCGCCGCCGGCCGGGTCCCGGGCCACCGACGAGAAGTCCGGCGCGAACTTCATCGCCCAGTGGCTGGGCGACGAGGTGCTGACCCGGGTGCAGCAGCTCAAGCCGCTCGCCGAGCAGGCCGGGCTGACCATGCCGCAGCTCGCCGTCGCCTGGGTGCTCCAGAACCCCAACGTCGCCTCGGCGATCATCGGCGCGTCCCGCCCCGACCAGGTGCACGACAACGTCAAGGCCGCCGGGGTGACCCTGGAGGCCGACCTGCTCAAGGCCATCGACGACATCGTCGCCCCGGTCACCGAGCGGGACCCGGGCAAGACGGAGAGCCCGGCCCAGCGGCCCTGACCGGCTCCGGCCGCACCCCACCCCCGGCCGGTCGCGGGGTGGGGTGCGGTCAGCTCTGCCAGAAGCGGATCAGGGACAGTGCGGTGCCGTAGAGCCACGGTGGCAGCCCCAGCAGGTCGCTGAGCCAGAAGACGGCGCTGAAGAACCAGCCGCCGATACGCGGGTTCCACAGCAGGGCGAACAGCAGGATGAACCCGAACGGCGCGAAGATGTCGTACATCCGGCGGTACTGCGGGCTGAGCCACGGCTGGATCATGTTGCCGCCGTCCAGGCCGGGCACCGGCAGCAGGTTCAGCACACTCGCGGTGAGCTGGAGGAACGCCAGCAGCGCCACCCCGGCCCAGAACTCGATCGGGCCGCCGGCGTCGATGCCCACCCGCAGCACCACCACCAACAGCAGGGTGAACAGCACGTTGGTAGCCGGGCCGGCGAGACTGACCAGGGTGTGCCGCAGCCGGCCCGGGATGGCGTGCCGGTCCACCCAGACCGCCCCGCCGGGCAGGCCGATGCCGCCGAGCAGCACCACCACCACCGGCAGCACGATCGACAGCAGCGGGTGGGTGTACTTCAGCGGGTTCAACGTCAGGTAGCCCCGGTGGGCGATGTCCCGGTCGCCCGCCCGGTAGGCGACCACGGCGTGCGCGTACTCGTGCAGGCAGAGCGAGACCAGCCAGCCGGAGACGACGAAGAGGAACACGTCGAACCGGACGTTGCCGACGCCGTTCCAGGTCAGCACGCCGCTGGTCACGAAGAGCGCGACCAGGGCCAGGAAGACCGGGCTGGGCCGGAACGCCGCCCGGGGCACACCGAGCACCAGCGGCTCGCCCCCCGGGCGGTCGCCCGCCATCACTCCGCCGTCGGCAGCAGGCTCATCCGGTAGTCCACCCGGTCGTCCTCGACGAGCGTGACCGCGGTGACGCCGGACGACGCGAGCTCCCGCCAGGTCTGGCCGATCCAGGACTCGGCGTCCGCCTGGCTGCTGAACGTCTCCGCCGGCCCGTCGAGCGGTGCGCCGTCCGTGCCCTCGTACCGCCAGCTCCACGCCATGCCGCGTCTCCCCTCGCCGCTCAACCGTCCCCGGGGGACGGACCCCCGCAAGCGTAGTCGGCCGTCACCGGCGCGCACGGGACGCACGCCCCCGACGCCGGGGTTCCGCGCAGCGTGACGGGTCCGGGCCGGCGGGCGGGGCCGGGTCGGGCGGCCTTAAGGTACGGGCATGTCGGTTGAGGGGTGGAACACGGTCCTGGTGCTCGGCGGTATCCGTTCGGGCAAGTCGGAGTTCGCCGAGTCCCTGGTGGCCGACGCGCCCACGGTGCGCTACGTGGCGACCTCGGCCGCCGCCGACCCGGACGACACCGAGTGGGCCACCCGGTTGGCCGCCCACCGGGCCCGCCGGCCGGGGAGCTGGACCACCGAGGAGACCGCCGACGACCCGCGCCGGCTGGCGGATGTGCTCGCCTCCGCCGGGCCGAACGAGACGCTGCTCGTGGACGACCTGGGCGGTTGGGTGACCGTGCTGCTCGACCCGGCGCACCAGCCGGCCGACGACGTCGCCACCATCACCGAACTGGCCGACGCGGTACGCGCCAGCGAGGCCCGGATCGTCCTGGTCAGCCCGGAGGTGGGGCTGTCGCTGGTGCCGACCACCCCGCTGGGGCGGGCGTTCGCCGACGCGCTGGGCGCCGCCAACCGGGCCGTCGCGGACGCCTGCGACGCGGTCGCGCTGGTGGTCGCCGGCCAGCCGGCCTGGCTGAAGCCGTCCGCGTCGGTCCCGCCGGTCGGCGTACCCGCCCGGGCCGTCCCGGTCGACGGGACGGACGGTGCCGGCCCGGCCGCCGCCGCGACGCTCCCGGCCGCCGGGCCGCTGCCGGAGGTGCTCACCCCCACCGTGCCGCCGGCCCCACGGACCCCGGCCGGCACGACCTGGACCACGCCGACCATGGCGCTGCCGGTGGTCGCCACCGGCCTGGTCATCCAGCCGGGCATGGAACTGCCGATGCCCGACGAGTACGCCGGCCCGCAGGCGGTGCAGCGGCTCGGCACCCTGGACCTGCCGGGCGCCGGCCTGGGCGTGCTGGAACGGGTGGTCGAGTTCGCCGCCGCCACCCAGGGCACCCCCACCCCGATGCCGTGGACGGACGTCCGGGTGCTGCTGCTGCACGGCGACCACACCGGTGGCGTGGCGGCCGGGGCACCGGTCGGCGAGTCGACCCGGCTGGCCCGGCAGGCCCGCGCCGGCCGGGGGGCGCTGGCCCGGCTGGCCGCCGAGAACGGGGCCGGCCTGCAGGTGGTGGACGCCCCGCCGGCCGCGCCGATCGAGCACGGGCCGGCGCTGGACGCCGACACCGTCGAGTCGGCGCTGCGCTACGGCTGGCGGTTGGCCGAGGAGGCCGCCGAGGCGGGCGTACGGCTGCTGGTGCTCGGGGCGTGCGGCGCGGGCGCGGAGGCCGCCGCCGCGGCGGTGCTGGTCGCGACCGCCGGCGCGGAGGCCCCGACCGTGCTCGGCCGGGTGCACACCGCCGACGGCGAGATCGACGACGCGGCCTGGATGGTGCGGTGCGCGACGGTCCGGGACGCGCTGCACCGCACCCGCCGCTCCCCCCGCGACGCCAAGGACATCCTGGCCGAGCTGGGCGGCGGTGACGTGGCGGTGGCCTGCGGCGTGCTGCTCGGGGCGACCGCCCGCCGGGTGCCTGTGCTGCTCGACGGGCCGGTCGGGCTGGCCGCCGGCATGGTCGCCCGGGATCTGGCCGGCCAGGCCCGGCACTGGTGCCTGCTGGTCGACCACGGCGGTCACCCGGCGGTCCGGCTCGCCGCCGACGTGCTCGGTCTGACCCCGCTGCTGGACCTGCGGCTCGACCTGGGCGAGGGCGCGAACGCGCTGGCCGCCCTGCCGCTGCTGCGCTCGGTGCTGGCGCTGGCCGGGTCGCTGCCGGTGCACCCGCACCACGGCGGCCCCGACGACGACGGGGACTCCGACCTGCCGGCCGACGCCGCCGCGACCGCCCCCGAGGGCGAGCCGGAGCCCCCCGCGCCGGCGACCGCCGGGAGCGAGGCGGGGCAGCCCGACGCCACCCCGGAGTTCGCCGAGCCGACGCCGGCCGGCCCGGGGCCGACCACCACCGCCCCCGCCGACGCCGGGCCGGAGCCCGACCCGTCCGGCCGGCGTGCCGGCTGATTCGGGGCGCGGCGACGGGCTCCGGCTGGCGCTGACCACCCTCACCACCGTCCCGGTCCGGGCCGGGCGGATCGACCGGGCGACGGCGGGCACCGCGATGACGCTCGCGCCCCTGGTCGGGCTGCTGCTCGGGGCGGTGCTGGCCGCGGTGCTGCTCGGCCTGGCCGCGCTCGCCCCGCCCCTGGTCGCCGCCGGGGTGACAGTCGCGGCGGCGACCCTGCTCACCCGGGGACTGCACCTGGACGGGCTGGCCGACACCGTGGACGCGCTGGGCTCCTACCGGCGGGGCACGGCGGCGCTGGAGATCATGAAGAAGCCGGACGTCGGCCCGTTCGGCGTGGTCGCGCTGGTGGTCGTCCTGCTGCTGCAGACGGCGACGCTGGCCGAGCTGGCCGGGCGGTCCTGGCCGGCGGTGCTCGCGGCGGTGCTGGCCGGCACCGCCGCCGGCCGGCTCGGAGTGACCCTGGCCTGCCGCCGGGGGGTGCCGGCGGCCCGCCCCGACGGGCTGGGCGCGCTGGTCGCCGGAACGGTCGGGCCGGTCGCGCCGGTCGTCGGGACGGTCGCCGTCGCGCTGGTGGCGGTGCCGGCCGTGCCGGGCCGGCCGTGGCAGGGGCCGCTGGCCGTGCTGGCCGCCCTCGCCGTCGCCACCTGCCTGCTCCGCCATCTGGTACGCCGGTTCGGCGGGATCACCGGCGACGTGCTGGGGGCCGTCGTGGAGGTGGTGACCACGCTGGTCTACCTGGGCTTGGTGCTGTCCGCCTGAGGACGACACGGCGCGCCGGGTAGCGTTTGCCCCGACAGCACCGGCACGGCCTTCCGGGGGACGACTTGCTCATCACGGACGACTTCCTGCCCGTACCGGTCCCGGAGTCGCTCAGCGCGACCTACCTGGTGCCGGTGGCGGGGTTGCCACCGGTGAGCCCGAAGACGGCGGTACGGGGTCTCGCCGGCCGCCTCGCCGACCCGGTGTACGGCCTGGCCACGCAGATGCTGGACAGCCCGCTGATGTCGGTGGACACCCGGTCGATCGACGAGTTCCCGCAACTGCCGCCGGACCTGCTCACCGCGTTCGGCGCCACCGAGGCCCAGCTGGGCCGGCTCGCCGCCGCCAGTCACCTGGTGGTGGTGCAGGCCGAGTACCGGCCGGGCTGGCCACCGGCGCACGAGTGGGCGGCCCGTGCGGTGGCCGCCGCCGTCGCCGAATCCGTCGACGGTGACGTGGTGGACGTGTTCGGGTTGCAGTTCCTCGACCCGGCGACGGCGTTGAGGTCGCTGCCCGACGCGCAGGGCCGCATCCGGCTGGTCGACTGGGTGCTCGTGCCGTACTCCTCGGACACCGAGGGGCTGTGGTTCACCACCAAGGGGCTGCGCCGCTTCGGGCTGCTGGAGTTGCAGACCCAGGGGGTGCCCGACCATCTCACCCGGGCCTGGGGCGCGGTGCTGACCGGTGCCGCCCGCCGACTGCTGCGGGACTGGACCGACGGGCTGGCCGGCGAGGAGGTGCCGGCGTTCGTGCAGCTGCCGGTGCTGGCCACGGTGACCGGGCACGACATCGCGGTGGCGTACGGCAATCCGGAGCAGCACGGCGCGACGGCACCGGTGCTGCTGCGGCTGGAGCTGGACCCGGCGACCGACCCGGACGCCGACTCGTTCCTGAGCCTGCGCCCGCCGCCCGGTCATCCCGGCCCGGACGGCCGCTACTACGCGGCGGCCTGCGCGACCCTCTTCTCCGGCATCGAGCCGGACGTCCGGTACGCCCGGGCCGGCGACGCGATGAGCCGGGCCGTCGCCACCGCCCGCGCCGGGCTGGACGACATCCGGGCCCGGTTCCTCGCCGACGGGCTGCCGCCGGAGGCGCAACTGGTGGTCAAGTACGGCCTGCCCGGCGACGACGGCCCCGAGTACGTGTGGGCCGGGGTCAGCTCGTGGGACGCCCCGGAGCGGATCGTCGGTGCCAGCGCCAGCGACGCCAACACCGACCCCACCGTGCGGATCGGCTCCCCGGTCGTGGTGGCGGTCGCCGAGGTCGTCGACTGGGCGGTCCTGGACGGCACCGGCGTCATCGAGGGCGGCTGGACCCAGGCCGTCCTCGACGCCGGCGAACGCCCCCACCCCACCCACTGACCCCGCCGCCCTCCCCCGGCGCTCCCCCGCGCCCCCTGCCCCCTGCACACTCTCCCGGGGGCAGGGGCCGGGGCCGGGGGACCGGGGGCGGGGTCAGCGGACGGAGGGGGTGACGAAGGGGGGTCGGGTGACCCGCATCTGGGCGCGGCGGCCCCGGATGTCGACCTCGACGAGGTCGCCGTCGGCGAGTTTCGGGTCGGTGTCCAGCAGGGCGAGGGCGATGCCCTGCTTACGGGTGGGGCTGAAGGTGCCGCTGGTGACGGTGCCGACCGGGGCGTCACCGGCGTACACGGTCATCCCGGCGCGCGGGATGGCCCGGTCGACGGCCGCCAGGCCGCGCAGCGTACGGCGGGGGCCGGCGGCCTTCTCGGCGCGCAGCGCGTCGCGGCCCCAGAAGGCCGGCTTGTCCCAGCCCACGGCCCAGCCGGAGCGCCCCTGCACGGGGGTGATGTCCAGGGAGAGGTCCTGCCCGTGCAGCGGGTAGCCCATCTCGGTACGCAGGGTGTCCCGGGCGCCCAGCCCACAGGCCCGCAGCTCGACCTGCGCCCCGGCGGCGAACAGCGCGTCCCAGACGGCGACGGCGTGGTCGGCCGGCACCACCAGCTCGTAGCCCAGCTCACCGGTGTAGCCGGTACGGCAGACGGTCAGTTCGGCACCGGCCAGCGTCGCCTGGGAGAAGCTCATGTAGTCGTGTCCGGTGGGCAGGCCCAGCGCGTCGAGCAGCTCGGCCGAACGGGGCCCCTGCACGGCCAGCACGGCGTACCGGTCGTGTTCGTCGGTGACCTCGACGTCGGCCGGGGCGGCGGCGCGCAGCCGGCGGACCACCTCGGCGGTGTTCGCCGCGTTGGGGATGAGGAAGACGTGGTCGTCGGCGTACCGGTAGGCGATGATGTCGTCGACCACGCCACCGGTGGCGTCGTCGCAGCAGAGCGTGTACTGCGCCCGGCCCGCCCCGATCCGGTCCAGGTCGTTGGTCAGGCAGGAGTTGACGAACCGGGCCGCCCCGGGGCCGGTGACCCGCGCCTTGCCCAGGTGCGAGACGTCGAAGACGCCGACCGCCGTCCGGACCGCCGCGTGTTCCCTGAGCACGCCGCCGCCGGCGTACTCCAGGGGCATCTCCCACCCCCCGAAGGGGGCGAACTTGGCACCGAGCGCGGTGTGTCGCGCGTGCAGCGGGGAACGGCGCAGCCGGGTCGCGGCGGCGTCGGAGGTCACGTCCGTCATGGGTGGCAACTTACCGCCGGGTGTCCCGCTGGTTAGCATCGGCGGGACCCGTCGGCACTTCGGCGGGACGCACCCGCGCTCCGGCGGGTAGGTTGCCGCCGGAGACCATCACCGCCGGTACGCGACGACGCGGCCGGCCCGGCCCGCCCGGAGTAGCTTCAGTGACATCGTCCAGCACCACCCTCAGCCTGGTCGACACCGACCCCGCCGAACTCGCGGTCGACGCGATCGTGATCGGCGTGCACAGCCAGACCACCGGTCCGGACGCCACGAGCGGTCCGGCGGCCGGCACCCTGCTGCTCGCCGACGGCGCGGAGAGCATCGCCGCCGCCTTCGACGGCAAGCTGACCGCGACGCTGGCCCTGCTCGGCGCGACCGGCGGCCCCGGTGAGGTGATCAAGCTGGCCACGCTGGGCACCGTCACCGCCCCACTGGTCGTGGCGGTCGGGTTGGGTCCGGAGCCGACCGGTGCCGCCCCCGCCCCGGAGACGCTGCGCCGGGCCGCCGGCGCGGCGGTCCGGGCGCTGGCCGGGGCGCCCCGGGTGGCGCTGAGCCTGCCGCTGCCCGACGACGCCGACGCTCCGGCCGCGCTGCGCGCGGTCGCCGAGGGGGCGCTGCTCGGCGGCTACCGGTTCGCCGGTTACAAGACCAAGCCGCAGCCGTCCCGGCGGGAGCCGGTGGCCGAGGTGCTGATCGCCGTGCCGGACGCCGCCGACGCGACCGCGCGGGCCGAGGTCGACCGGGCCACCGCCGTGGCCGGCGCGGTGCGCACCAGCCGCGACTGGGTCAACACCGCGCCGAACGAGCTGCGCCCGCCGGCCTTCGCCGAGGCCGTCGCCACCGCCGCCCGGGCCGCCGGGCTCGACGTCGAGGTGCTCGACGAGGAGCAGCTGCGGGCCGGCGGGTACGGCGGCATCACTGCCGTCGGGCAGGGCTCGGAGGCCCCGCCGCGGCTGGTCAAGCTGACCTGGACCCCGCAGGGCCAGACGAACGGCAAGCGGGTGGCGCTGGTGGGCAAGGGCATCACCTTCGACACCGGCGGCATCTCGATCAAGCCGGCCCAGGGCATGTGGGAGATGAAGTCCGACATGGCGGGCGCGGCGGCGGTCGGCGCGGCGATGCTGGCGATCGCGGCGCTCAAGCCGGCCGTGACGGTGACCGGTTACCTGCCGATGGCGGAGAACATGCCGTCGGGCACCAGCTACCGGCCGGGTGACGTGGTCACCATGTTCAACGGCAAGCGGGTCGAGGTGCTCAACACCGACGCCGAGGGCCGGATGATCCTCGGTGACGCGATGGCCCGCGCCTGCGCCGACGGCACCGACTACCTGTTCGAGACGTCCACCCTCACCGGCGGGCAGGTGATCGCGTTGGGCAAGCGGATCGCCGGGGTGATGGGCACCCCCGAGCTGTGCGAGCGGGTGAAGGTGGCAGGTGACACGGTCGGCGAGCCGGCCTGGCCGATGCCGCTGCCGGATGACGTCCGCAAGGGCATGGACTCCGACGTCGCGGACATCTCGCAGGTCAACGCGGGCATGGACCGGGCCGGCCACATGCTCCAGGGCGGGGTGTTCCTGCGCGAGTTCGTCACCGACGACGTGGCCTGGGCGCACATCGACATCGCCGGCCCCGGCTACCACTCGGGCGAGCCGACCGGCTACTGGACCAAGGGCGGCACCGGCGTGCCGGTGCGCACCCTGGTGCAGCTGGTCGAGGACGTCGCCGCCAACGGCTGACTGAGGTACGACGCGACGACGGGACGCCTGTGGGCGTCCCGTCCGCGTTTCCGGGCCGGTCGCGTCGCCGGTCGGTGTGACGTCGCCGGCCGGGGCGGGGCTGCTCAGTACAGCTCGGGGCGGCGCTTGCGGCGTTCGTTGTAGTCGCGCATCCGCTGCGGGTAGCCCATCAGCCGGACGTCGTAGATCGGGATGCCCAGGGCGTGCGCGAAGCGGCGGGCGCCGTCCGGGCCGTCGATGCGCCGCCGGGTCCACTCGCCGTCGTCGGCGATCATGATGACGGTGGTCTCGGTCATCGTGGTCCGGGGTTCGAGGTACGCCTCGACCCCCCGGCGGGTGCGGGCGAAGTTGGCCAGGTGATCCAGGTCGGCCCGGTCGGCCGGCCGGTCACGGTTGGCCGGGGTCGGCGGTTTGCGTCGCCGGAACAGCGCCACCGGGCTACTCCTCTCCCCCGTCCGTCGTCGCGGACGGTGCCAAGAGTACGTGTCGGGGACGTGTCGTTGGGCACCTCGGTACGCGCCCCGGACGGGCAAGTGACAAGATGACCGAGGTGGGGTCTGCCCGTGGCGCCCCGCCGTGACCCCCCGATGCAGCGAAGCGACCAGGGAGTTGGACGTGAGCGAGCCGAACGACGCAACCTTCGACATCGTCATTCTCGGAGGTGGCAGCGGCGGCTACGCGGCGGCGCTGCGTGCCGCCCAGCTTGATCTCTCCGTCGCGCTGGTCGAGAAGGGCAAGCTCGGCGGCACCTGCCTGCACAACGGCTGCATCCCGACCAAGGCGCTGCTGCACGCGGCGGAGATCGCCGACCAGACCCGGGAGTCGGCGCAGTTCGGGGTCAAGGCCGAGCTGGTCGGCATCGACATGGCCGGGGTCAACTCGTACAAGGACGGGGTGATCTCCCGCCTCTACAAGGGCCTGCAGGGGCTGGTCGGCAGCAGCAAGAACATCACCTTCGTGGCGGGCGCCGGCAAGCTGGTCGGCAGGAACGTCGTCGAGGTGGACGGCAAGCGGTACACCGGCCGCAACGTGATCCTGGCCTCCGGCTCGTACGCCAGGAGCCTGCCGGGCCTGGAGGTCGACGGCGAGCGGATCATCACCAGCGACCACGCGCTGACCCTGGACCGGGTGCCGGCGTCGGCGATCGTGCTGGGTGGCGGCGTGATCGGCGTCGAGTTCGCCAGCGTGTGGAAGTCCTTCGGGGTGGACGTGACCATCGTCGAGGCGCTGCCCCGGCTGGTGGCCGCCGAGGACGAGGAGTCGTCCAAGGCGCTGGAGCGGGCGTTCCGCAAGCGGAAGATCAACTTCAAGGTCGGCAAGCCGTTCGAGAAGGTCGAGAAGACCGAGAACGGCGTCAGGCTGACCATCGCCGGCGGCGAGACGGTCGAGGCCGAGCTGCTGCTGGTCGCCGTCGGCCGGGGTCCGAACACCGCCGACCTCGGCTACGAGGAGCAGGGCGTCAAGCTCGACCGGGGGTACGTGCTCACCGACGAACGGCTGCGCACCGGCGTGCCGAACGTCTACGCGGTCGGCGACATCGTGCCCGGCCTCCAGCTCGCCCACCGGGGCTTCGCCCAGGGCATCTTCGTCGCCGAGGAGATCGCCGGCCTGAACCCGGCCGTGATCGACGAGGTCGGCATCCCGCGCGTCACCTACTCCGACCCGGAGCTGGCGTCGGTGGGCCTGACCGAGGCGAAGGCCAAGGAGCAGTACGGCGACAAGGTCAGGACCTACAACTACAACCTCGGCGGCAACGGCAAGAGCCAGATCCTCAAGACCGCCGGTTTCGTGAAGCTGGTCCGGGTCGAGGACGGCCCGGTGGTCGGCGTCCACATGGTCGGTGCCCGGGTCGGTGAGCTGATCGGCGAGGCGCAGCTCATCTACAACTGGGAGGCCTACCCGGCTGAGGTGGCGCAGCTCGTGCACGCCCACCCGACCCAGAACGAGGCACTGGGTGAGGCGCACCTGGCCCTGGCCGGCAAGCCGCTGCACGCGCACGCCTGACCCACACTCATTCCGCGACGCCGGCGGCAAGCGGGCGAGGATCGCACCAGGCCACGAAGGAGTTTCAGAACATGCCGGTATCGGTCACCATGCCTCGGCTCGGCGAGAGCGTCACCGAGGGCACCGTCACCCGCTGGCTCAAGCAGGAGGGCGAGACCGTCGAGGTCGACGAGCCGCTGCTGGAGGTCTCCACCGACAAGGTCGACACCGAGATCCCCTCCCCCGCCGCGGGGGTGTTGAGCCGGATCGTGGTCGGCGAGGACGAGACCGCCGAGGTGGGCAGCGAGCTGGCCGTCATCTCGGGTGAGGGCGAGTCGGCAGGCGGGGACGCCCCGCAGGCCGACGGGCAGGAGCAGGCCGCGCCGGCCGCCGAGCCGACGGCCGCCGCCGAGGGCACCGGCCCGGAGCCGGAGCAGGAGCAGCCGGCCCGGGAGCAGCCGGCGGCGCAGGCCGCCCCGGCGTCGGGCGAGGGCACCCCGGTGAAGATGCCGGCCCTGGGCGAGAGCGTCACCGAGGGTACGGTCACCCGCTGGCTCAAGCAGGTAGGCGAGACCGTCGAGGTCGACGAGCCGCTGCTGGAGGTCTCCACCGACAAGGTCGACACCGAGATCCCGTCGCCGGTCGCCGGCACCGTCCTGGAGATCAAGGTCCCCGAGGACGAGACCGCCGCCGTCGGCGCGGACCTGGCGATCATCGGTGCGGCGGGGGCGGCCCCGGCCGAGGCGAAGCCGGAGCCGGAGCCGGCCCCGAAGGCGGAGGCCCCGAAGGCGGAGCAGCCCAGGGCCGAGGCTAAGCCTGAGGTCACCGAGCCGACCCCGGGCGCGGGCTACAGCGAGCCGGCCGCCGAGACCGAGTCGGCCGCCCAGCCGGCGCAGGCCGAGCGGGCCGCCCAGCCGGCGGCACCGGCCGCGCCCGCCCAGGGTGGCGGCGACGCTCCCGGTTACGTGACCCCGCTGGTCCGCAAGCTGGCCGGCGAGCACGGTGTCGATCTGGCCTCGGTCAACGGCACCGGCGTGGGTGGCCGGATCCGCAAGCAGGACGTGCTGGAGGCGGCGGAGAAGGCGAAGGCGGCCAAGGCAGCTCCGGCCCCCGCCGCGCAGCCGGCCGCCGCGGCGACCCCGGCCGCACCGGCGGCGAAGCCGCAGCCGAGCGGCAAGCGGGGCACCACCGAGAAGCTGACCCGCATCCGCAAGGCCATCGCCAACCGCCTGCAGGAGTCGCTGCACGAGATGGCGCAGCTCACCACGGTGATCGAGGTGGACGTCACCCGGGTCGCCAGGCTGCGGGCGCAGGCGAAGGACTCGTTCCAGCAGCGGCACGGCGTGAAGCTGTCGTTCCTGCCGTTCTTCGCACTGGCCGCCATCGAGGCCCTGCAGACGTACCCGATCGTGAACGCCCGGATGGACCTCGACGCGGGCACCATCACCTACCCGGACGCCGAGAACCTCGGCATCGCGGTGGACACCGAGCGGGGCCTGCTGACGCCGGTCATCCACAACGCCGGTGACCTCAACCTGGGCGGCATCGCCAAGCGGGTCGCCGACCTGGCCGAGCGCACCCGGACCAACAAGATCAGCCCGGACGAGATCGCCGGGGCGACCTTCACGCTGACCAACACCGGCAGCCGGGGCGCGCTGTTCGACACCCCGATCGTGCCGTCGCCCCAGTCGGCGATGCTCGGCACGGGTGCCGTGGTGAAGCGTCCGGTCGTGGTCAACGACCCGGACCTGGGCGAGGTCGTCGCGATCCGGTCGATGGTCTACCTGGCCCTGTCCTACGACCACCGGCTGATCGACGGCGCCGACGCGGCCCGCTTCCTGGTCGCGGTCAAGGAACGGCTGGAGGGCGGCAACTTCGAGGCCGAGCTGGGCCTGTAACACCCGCCTGCGCGAGGGCGCCCCGGTCGGTCGACCGGGGCGCCCTCCGTCGTCACCGGGGTGCCGGGCACGACACCCCGGCGGGTCAGCCGCGCAGGGTCTGCGCGGAGACCGTCCAGAGCCGCTCGGCGGCGGCCGGGTCGAGGGCGTACGCGGCGACGCCGGTGCGGGTGCCGGGCTGGTGCGGGCCGGCCTGCTGGCAGTCCTCGAAGTACCGGCCGCCGATCCCGTCGAGCAGCGGCGAGGCGGCGACCAGCACCGAGGTGGCGGCACCCTGCTCGACGGTCTTCCAGGTGGCCGACCCGCCCCCGCTGGCGGCCCGCATCCGCGCCAGCTCCTCGGCGCTGACGTACCGCTGGAGGTTGGTCGGGATCGCGCCGGGCATCAGCGCGTTGCTGACGATGCCGTCGTCGGCCCAGCGCCGGGTCGCCTCGACGGCGAACAGTACGTTCGCGGTCTTCGACTGCCCGTACGCCTCCCACGGGTCGTACGGGCGCTGCCGGAAGTGGATGTCGTCGAAGACCACCGGGGAGCGCAGGTGCGCCGCCGAGCTGACCGCGACGACACGGGCTCCCTCGGCGGCGGCGAGGGCGCGGTGCAGCCCGGTGGCGAGGGCGAAGTGCCCGAGGTGGTTGGTGGCGAACTGCAACTCCCAGCCCTCGGGGGTACGCCGTTCGGGCGAGGCCATGATGCCGGCATTGTTCACCAGCATGTGCAGCGGCCTGTCCCAGGTGGCCACGAAGGCGGCCACCGACGCCTGGTCGGCGAGGTCGAGCGGAGCGACCAGCAGCCGGTCGTTGCCGGTGCTGTCGGTGATGTCCTTCGCGGCGCGCCGACCGGCCTCGAGGTCGCGTACGGCCAGGGTGACGTCCGCTCCGGCGGCGGCGAGGGCGCGGGCGGTCTCCACGCCGATGCCGGAGGCGCCGCCGGTGACCACGGCGCGTCGGCCGGTGAGGTCGACGTCGCGGACCACCTCCAGGGCGGTGGTGCGGGCGTCGAAGGGGGTGTGGACCGGGGTGTCGGTGGTCATGATCCGTCCTTGTCGGTGCGGCGTGGGCCGGGCGGCCCGACCGGTACGATGAGAAATGGAGGGCCCTCCGTTACGCCTCCGAGCGTAACCGGAGGTTCCTCCGTTTGCCAACCGGTCGCCGCGCCGGGCCGGTCCGGGTGGCCGTCGTCACCCCGCAACCGGCCCGTCGGGGGCCCCCGACACGCACCGGTGCGGTGACGCCACCGCACCGGACATCAGGAGGCGACGTGCCGCCCACCAGCCCGGCCCGCGACGCGCGGCAGACCGACCCGGACCACGACGCGCGGCAGACCGACCCGGACCACGACCCGGGGCCGACCGGCCCGAGCGTCGGCGTGCCGCCGGCCGGGCCCCGGCCGCTGCGCGCCGATGCGCAGCGCAACCGTCAGCGGCTGCTCGACACCGCCGTACGGGCGTTCTCCCGGCAGGGGCCCGAGGTGACCCTGGAGTCGATCGCCCGGGACGCCCGGGTCGGCATCGGCACCCTCTACCGGCACTTCCCCACCCGGGAGGCGCTGGTGGAGGCCGCCTACCGCAGCGAGTTGGCCAAGCTCTGCGCCGCCGCCGACGACCTGCTGGCCCGGCTGCCACCCGCCGAGGCGACCCGGGCCTGGATGGACCGCTTCGTCGACTACCTGGCCACCAAACGGGGCATGGCCGACGCCCTGCGCCTGGTGATCGCCGCCGGCGCCAACCCGTACGCACAGAGCCGGGACCTGCTGGTCGCGGCGCTGACCCGGCTGCTGGCGGCCGGTGTCGCCGCCGGCACGATCCGCCCGGACGTCGACCCGGGCGACGTGCTGGCCGGGCTGGGCGGGATGTCGCTGGCGGCGCAGGGGCCGGAGCAACGGGAGCTCGCCGGCCGCCTGCTCGACCTGCTCATGGCCGGGCTGAGCCGGCACTGACGACGAGGGACCGGCTGCGGGATTCCCGCCCCGGCCCCCCGGCGCGCTGCCAGAGTGGACCGGTGAACGGTGAACGACGGAGCGGCGGGCTCGGCCCGGCGGTGGCCGTCGCACCCGGTGCCCGGGTCGACAAGTTCGAGGTCTTCTTCGACCTGGTCTTCGTCGTCTCGTTCTTCATCATCACCCGGGCCACCGCCGCCGAGATCAGCGGCCGGCAACTGCTGCACGCCGGCCTGGTGCTCGCCGTGCTCTGGTGGTGTTGGGTGGTGCACAGCATGGCCGCCACCCGGCTACGGCTCGGTGAGGGTTTCGTCCCGGTGCTGATGGTGGTCGCGATGGCCTCCCTGTTCGCGTTCGCGCTGGCCCTGCCGCAGGCGTTCAGCCCGCCGCAGGGGGAGCTTGCCGGGCCGCTGGTGGTGGCGGTCAGCTACGTGGCGGTCCGGGGCGTACACGTGGTGCTGTTCCTGCTCACCGCGCAGAACGACCCGACCGGCCGGCGGCCCCTGTTCCACTTCCTGCCCGAACTGCTCACCAGCACCGTGCTGCTGCTGGCGGCGGCCCTGGTGCCGGTGGCGATCGGCGACTCCGACCGGGCCGGCCTCGTCCGCGACGTGCTCTGGGTTCTGGTGGTGCTGGTCCAGTACGGCACCGGGCTGGTCGCCGACACCTGGAGCTGGGCGGTGACCTCCGCCGAGCACTGGACCGAACGGTACGACCTCATCCTGATCATCGCGCTCGGCGAGTCGATCATCTCGGTCGGCGTCGGCGGCAACGTCCTCGGCAAGCCGGTGACCTGGCCCGGGGTCATCGCCTCCGCGCTCGGCATCATCTTCACCGCCGCCCTGTGGTGGGCACACTTCGACCTGATCGGCCCGGCTGCCCGGATCGCCCTGCATGCGGCGACCGGCCGCCGTCGCACGACCATGGCCCGGGACGCCTACGCCTATCTCTACCTGCCGATGATCGCGGGCATCATCCTGTTCGCGATCGGCAGCGAGGAACTGGTCCGCGCGGTCACCGACCCGGCCGGCGGGCTCGGCGAGCGGGCCCACGGGCCGGCCGTGCCGCTGTTCTTCGGCGGGGTGATCTGCTATTTGGCCAGCAACATGCTGTTCCAACTGCGCACCCTGCACACGCTGAGTTGGACCCGGCTCGGCACGCTGGTGGTGCTCGCCGCCGCCGTGCCGGTCGCGGCGGGGCTCTCGGCGCTGGTCGCGCTCGCGCTGCTGACCGCCATCTGCGTCGGGCTGGTCACGACAGAGGTGGTGATCATGAGCGGCTCCCGGCAGGCCCTGCGTCGGGCCGTACACGACGAGCGGGCCGACCACGAGGCACACGCGGCCGCCTGGCGGGCCCGCTGGCACGAGGCGAACCCGGAGGAGAGGCGGCCGAACCCGCAGTAGCCCGGCGGCAGCAGCCTCCCGGCCGGCGGAGCGTGCCGGGATTCTCCGGTTGGCAGAATCCGGGCCTGCGGGATGGCCGGGACGGTCCACGACGGCGAAGCTGACCCGGTGACCGTCTTCTCGCTCCAGGCCACCCCGACCGACGCGGCGAGCTGGGTCGATCTCGCCCGCCGGGCGGAGTCGGCCGGTTTCGCCGCCCTGCTCGCCGCCGACCACCCGGGCGACGTGACGTCCCCGTTCGTCGCGCTCGCCGCCGCCGCATCGGTGACCACCACGATCGGTCTCGGCTCGTACGTGTCGAACCTGGGGGTGCGGGAACCGATCCTGCTCGCCGCCGACGTGGCCACCCTCGACCTGGTCTCCGGCGGGCGGGCCCGGCTCGGTGTCGGTGCCGGCCACACCCCCGCCGAGTGGGCCGCCGTCGGCCGGGTACGCCCCGGCGTGGCCGGTCGGGTACGCCGCTGCGTGGCCGTCGCCGAGGCGGTCCGTGCCCTGCTCGACGGTTCCCCGGTGACGGTCGACTCCCCCGACCTGGCGGCGCGGGAGGCCCGGCTGACCTCGCCCCGGCCGGTGCAGGAGCGCATCCCGTTGACCATGGGCACCGCCAACTCGACGCTGCTGCGTTGGGCCGGCGCGCACGCCGACGTGGTCGGGTTGACCGGTTTCGGGCGTACCCTCGCCGACGGCCACCGGCACGAGGCGCGTTGGCGGGTCGACCAGATCGAGGCGCAGCTCGCGCACGTGGCCGCCGGTGCGGCCGGGCGGGACACCCCGCCCGCGCTGGAGGCGCTGGTGCAGACGGTGGTGGTCACCGACGACGCCGGGGCCGCCGCCGCCGAGCAGGCCGAGCGGGTCGGGCTGACCGTCGCCGAGCTGCTGGCCACCCCGTTCGTGCTGATCGGCACGGTGGACGAGATCGTCGCGGCGGTCGCGGCCCACCGGCGTCGCTGGGGTGTCACCCGCTTCGTGGTACGCCGGGACGCTCTCGAACCGCTCGTCCCGGTGCTGGGCCGGCTGCCCGGTGCCCCACCGGCCCCGGACGGGTCGGGGTCCACCCGACCGTGACCGGCGGGGCCGGGCGCTCAGGGGGCGGGGGTCGCCCCGGTGATGCCCTGGTAGAAGCGGATCTTCTCGCGCAGGTGGGCGTACTGGCGCTGGAGCAGGGTCAACTGTTCCTCGACCCGGGCGGCGTGCTGCTCCAGCAGTTCCTGCCGGGCGGCGACGGTGTGCTCCCCCTCGCGGGACAGCTCGGCGTAGCGGCACATCTCGGCGATCGGCATGCCGGTGTCGCGCAGGCAGCGGAAGACCACCAGCCAGCTCAGGTCGTCATCGGTGAAGACCCGACGGCCGCCCGAGGTGCGTCCGATGCAGCTGAGCAGGCCGATCTTCTCGTAGTAGCGGAGAGTGTCGAGGCTGAACCCACTGCGTCGGGCGGCCTCCGAGGGCGGGTACATGGGCCGGATGTTACCGCTTGACCTGGAGCGCACTCCAGGTTGAAAACTGGTCGGCATGACGACGACACGGACTCTGGGCCGCAGCGGAATCGAGGTCGGCGCGATCGGCATGGGGTGCTGGGCGATCGGTGGCCCGCTGTGGGGCGACGACGGTCAGCCGTACGGCTGGGGTGAGGTGGACGACGACGAGTCGGTCGCCGCCATCCACCAGGCCCTCGACCTGGGCGTCACCCTCTTCGACACGGCCAGCAACTACGGGGCCGGGCACAGCGAGCGGGTGCTCGGCCGGGCGCTCGCCGGCCGGCGCGACAAGGCGGTGATCGTCACCAAGTTCGGCAACCGCAGCGACGAGGCGACCCGGCGGGCGCTGGGCGTGGACGCCAGCCCGGCGTACGCGGTCGCCAGCCTGGAGGGGTCGCTGCGCCGGCTCGGCACCGACCACGTGGACCTCTACCTGCTGCACCTCAACGACCTGCCGGCGTCCGCCGCGCTCGACCTGGTCGACACCCTGGAGGGCCTGGTCACCCAGGGCAAGATCCGGGGGTACGGCTGGAGCACCGACAACCCGGACTCGGCGCGGGCGTTCGCCGGGGCGGGCCCGCACTGCATCGCCGTCGAACACGACGAGTCGGTGCTGAACGACAACCCGGAGGTGCTCGCCGTCTGCGACACCTTCGACCTGGCCAGCCTCAACCGGGGGCCGCTGGCGATGGGCCTGCTCACCGGGGCCACCCGTACGCCGGGCGCGGACGACGTGCGGGGCCGGGCCCCGGAGTGGCTGGTCTGGTTCCGCGACGGCCGACCCACCCCCGAGTGGTCGGCCCGGGTGGCGGCGATCCGGGCGGGGTTGACCGCCGACGGCCGTACCCTCGCCCAGGGGGCGCTGGGCTGGCTGTTGGCCCGCAGCCCCCGTACGCTGCCGATCCCGGGGTGCCGGACGGTGGCGCAGGCCCGGGAGAACTTTGCCGCCCTCACCCTCGGCGCGCTCCCGGCGGACGCGTTCGCCGAGGTGGAGCGCCTCCTGGCCGACCTGCGGTCGGTTCTACCGAAAGCCTGACCACACCGTTGTCGTGCCGCGTACCGATGCCGAGCCGGGCAGGTCTCGTTCTTCTTCCGCCCGTTCAGGAGTCGACCACAGAGTTTGCCCGACCGGGCCGCCGCCGCGCCGGCAGCAGAGGGGGTACGGATGGGAAGTCTCTCGACGACTAGGCTCGTGCCATGCTGACGCGGCTCGAGGTGCAGGGTTTCAAGAACCTGCTCGATATCGCGGTAGACTTTGGCCCCTTCACCTGCATCGCCGGTGCCAACGGGGTCGGAAAGTCGAACATCTTCGACGCCATCGAGTTCATGTCCTACCTTGCCAGTGACAGCCTTGTAGAGGCTTCGCAACGCGTCCGCGGCTCATCCGGTGTGCGGGGTGGCGATCCTCGGGACCTGTTCTGGGACGGCTATCGGGACCATGAACATCGAATCAAGCTCGCCGCCGAAATGATCGTTCCGGCCGAGGTGGAGGACGACCTCGGGACGACCGCCGACGCCACCACCACCTTCCTCCGCTATGAAGTGACGCTCGGCTTCGAGACACCTACGCGAGAAGGCAGCATTGGCCGGCTGAGCCTGCTCGGTGAAGAGCTACGGCACATCCGGCGGGGCGAAGCGGGGCAACACCTCAAGTTCCGTCACAACGTCGCACGTTTCCGCAATGGCGTGGTACGCGGTGAGCGACGGGGCGGCCCGTTCCTCTCCACTGAGCAGCGGGACACCGGCACGGTCATCAACGTCCACGGCGACGGCGGAAGCAGAGGCAAGCCCCAACCGCGAGCAGCGGCTCGGGCCGGTCGCACTGTGCTCAGCACGGTCACCACCAACGACTACCCGACGATTCTGGCGGCCCGACGAGAGATGCAGAGCTGGCGCAGATTGGCTCTTGAGCCCTCCGCACTACGCGCCCCTGACAGTTTCGCCGATCCGCGCTCACTCGCGCCCGACGGCCGTCACCTGGCCGCAGCGCTGTACCGCATCGCCAACGAACCCGCCGGGGACGAACCCGAGGCCGACCCGGCCGCCCTCTATGCCCGCGTTGCCGGTCGCCTGTCCGATCTCATCGGGCTCGGCGTCAGGGGAATCACCGTGGAGTTGGACCAGGTTCGGGAGGTCTTCACACTCTTCCTACAGGAGAAGGGTAACCTCCGGCTACCCGCTCGCGCTCTTTCAGAAGGCACTCTCCGATTCCTGGCGCTCTGCGTCCTGCTGGAGGATCCAGGGTTCACCGGGCTCATCTGCATGGAGGAGCCGGAAAACGGCATCCACCCCGCAAACCTGCCCGCGATGGTACAACTCGTTCAAGACCTTGCTGTTGACCCCACCGTCGCCCCTGCGGATACCAACCCGTTCCGACAGGTCATCGTGAACACGCATTCACCGGGAGTGATGGCACTCTGCGGCACGTCTGATCTCCTGTTGGCCGACATCAGACCCAAACTGGCACCGGACGGGACGGTCACCAGGGCATTGGCCCTGTTGCCCTACCGCGACTCGTGGCGGGCCCTGCCAGGACAGCCGAGCTTCTCCGAGGCGGATGTCGTGGCCTATCTCGCCGCGCCTCCCGGGGCTCAACTGCGACTGCCGTTGGACATGGCGGGATGAGGCAACGTTCCTACTCCGGCTTGTTCGTGGCGGAGGGCAGTTCCGATGCACCCCTTGCGGAACTCATCGAGTCCCTGTTTCTCGAGCGAGGCATCGAGGTCCGGCTGAGTCAACCGGACTTTTCGTTGCTCGGAAAGGTCGACAAGGACGTGCGGTCCCGGGTAGCTGCCGGCCTGAGGCTGGTCGGAGCACCCGTCGATCTGATTGTGGTACACCGAGACGCAGATAATGCCGGGCGCAGCGCCCGTTTGAGAGAGATCACCAGTGCGATCGACTCACTCCATCTGGACAGTCTACTCATTCCGGTGATTCCAGTGCGCATGACGGAGGCGTGGCTGCTGCTCGATGAGGCGACCATCCGGCTGGTGGCCGGCAATCCGATGGGACGTATGAACCTCGCCTTGCCAAAAAGACACGAGGTGGAGGCACTCGCCGATCCAAAGGGGGTTCTCCAGACCTGCCTCCTGGCCGCTGCGGGAGAGACCGGCCGCCGCAGGGAGGCGGTCCGTAAGCGATTCAGCCAACATCGGCGTCAACTACTTCAGCTACTCGATCCATCGGGGCCGGTCGCTCGGCTCGATAGCTGGAAGCGGCTACTTGAAGACATCAACGAGATAGCCACACAGTGGGAGCCACACCGGAAGTGAATCTCGAGTAGCACAAACCAGGTCCGCCGCCACGACAATCGAGTGACTCGTAACGCTCCACGCATCCACCACCGCCTCCGTACCCGAAGATGGAGGTATGCGGATCCTGATGGCCGGCGCGTCCGGCTTCCTCGGCACCCGGCTGGTCGACCGCCTCACCGACGACGGGCACCAGGTCACCCGGCTGGTCCGGCGGTCGCCGCGTACCCCCGACGAGCAGCGGTGGGACCCGACCGCCGGGCAGCTCGACCCGGCCGTGGTGGCCGGGGTCGACGCGGTGGTGAATCTGGCCGGGGCCGGGGTGGGTGACAAGCGGTGGACCGACGGGTACCGCCGGGTGATCCGGTCCAGCCGGGTGGACACCACCACCACGCTGGCCGTCACGATCGCCGGGATGCCGGCGGCGGACCGGCCCCCGGTGCTGCTCAACTCCTCGGCGGTCGGCTGGTACGGCAACACCGGCGACCGGGTGGTCGAGGAGGACGCCCCGGCGGGTGAGGGGTTCCTCGCCGACGTGTGCCGGGTCTGGGAGGCGGCGACCCGGCCCGCCGAGGACGCCGGGGCCCGGGTGGTGCGGCTGCGCACAGGTCTGCCGCTGCACCGCGACGGGGGGCTGCTCAAGCCGCAGCTGCTGCCGTTCAGGCTGGGCATCGCCGGCCGGCTCGGCAGCGGACGGCAGTGGCTGCCGTGGATCTCGCTGCGGGACTGGCTGGACGCGACGGTGTTCCTGTTGACCGCCGGGGAGGTCGCCGGCGCGGTCAACGTGGTCGGCCCGAATCCGGTCACCAACGCCGAGTTCACCCGGGAGTTCGCCCGCCAACTGCACCGGCCGGCGGTCGTCCCGATCCCGGCGGTCGCCCTGAAGCTCGCCCTGGGCGGCTTCGCCCAGGAGGCGCTGACCAGCGCGAGGGTCCTGCCCGCCGTGCTCACCCGGGCCGGTTTCACCTGGACCCACCCCGGGCTGCCCGCCGCGCTGCACGCCGCCCTGCACGACTGACCCGCCAGGGTCGGGGTAGCGGGTCCGACCGGTCGGTCCAGTTCCGGTTGGTAACGTCCGCTCCGTGCCGACTTCCCCGACCCTGGCCGCCGACCAGCCGCCCACCGCCGTCCCGGACGCCGCCCGGGGCCGGCGGGCCGACCTGATCGTGCTGGTCGTCGCGGTGGCGCTGGCGGTCTGGGTGACCAGCGGGCTGTGGCGCGACCCGAACCAGCGGGCGATCACCGTCAACTCCAGCGACCAGGCGCTCTTCGAGTGGCTGCTCGCCTTCGGCGGGCACGCGGTCACGCACGGGGAGAACCCGCTCTTCACCCACCTGCTCAACGTGCCGGACGGGGTGAACCTCGCCGTCAACACCTCGATCACCGTGTACGCGGTGGTCTTCGCGCCGCTGACGTACCTGGTCGGTCCGCCGGCGACGTTCCTGGTGATCCTCACCCTCAACCTCGCCGCCACCGCGCTGGCCTGGTACTGGCTGTTCTCCCGGCACCTGGTCGCCAGTCGGCTCGCGGCGGGCGTCGGGGCGCTGTTCATCGCCTTCTCCCCCGGCATGGTCGCGCACGCCAACGCCCACCTGAACTGGACCGCGGGCTGGTTGGTGCCGCTGCTGGTGGCCGGGGTGTTCGCGCTGCGCCGGCCGGGCCGCTGGTTGCGGGGCGGGCTGGTGCTCGGGGTGCTGGTCGCGGTGGCCTTCTCGATCGCCGCCGAGGGGTTGTTCTTCACCGCGCTGGCGGTCGCCGTCTTCCTCGCCGTCTGGGCGCTGCACCCGGCCCGCCGGGCGCAGGCCCGCGCCGCGCTGCCGGACTTCCTGCGCGGGTTGGCGGTGACCGCGCTGGTCGCCGGGGTGCTGCTGGCGTACCCGCTGTGGTTGCACTTCGCCGGGCCGCAGCGGTTCCACGGCACCGGCTTCGACTCGGTCATCCACGCTGAGGACATCGCCGCGTTCGGGGCGTACCCGAGCCGCTCGCTGGCCGGGGCGCTGGGTGGGGACACCACGCTGGCACCCAACCCGACCGAGGAGAACAGCTTCTTCGGGCTGCCGCTGCTGCTGCTCACCGTGGCCTGCTTCGGGTGGCTGTGGCGACGGGCCAGCCCCGGCCGGCGGGCCACGCTGACCGCGCTCGGGCTGACCGCCGTGGTCTTCGCGGTGCTGTCCTGGGGGCCGCTGGCGAAGTGGAACGGGAGGCGTACCGGTCAACTGCTGCCCTTCGGGGTGCTGGACAACCTGCCGGTGGTCAACGCCGCCCTGCCGTCCCGGCTGGCGCTGGTGGTGGCGCCGGTGATCGGGGTGCTGCTCGCGTACACCGTCGACCGGCTGCGGGCGACGCCACCGGGCCGCACGGCGGCCTGGGCGTGGCGGGTCGGGTTCGTGGCGGCGCTGCTGCCGCTGCTGCCGACCCCGCTGCTGACCAGCGTCCGCCCGCCGGTGCCGGAGTTCGTCACCGCCGGCACCTGGCGGGAGTACGTCTCACCGGGCGGGGTGCTCACCCCCATCCCGCTGACCCTGGACGTGACCCCGGACGGGCAGCGCTGGCAGGCGTACGCCCTGTCCCACCGGCAGGGCGAGTTCCGGTTGCCCGCCGGCTTCTTCCTCGGCCCCGGCGGCCCGGACGGGCGGGGTCGGATCGGGCCGCCGCCGCGCACCTTCGACACGCTGATGGACCAGGCCGGGCGGACCGGGCTGGTGCCGATCGTCACCGAGGGCAGCATCCGCCTGTCCCGGGCGGACCTGCGGTACTGGGGGGTCGAGGCGGTGGTCCTCCCCGACGAGGTGCACGGGGCCAAGTACGACCTCGACGAGGACGCCCTGCGCCGCACCGCCACCGCCCTGCTCGGCGAGCCCCGCCGGGTGGACGACGTGTGGCTCTGGACGGTCCCCGCCGCCTGACGGGTCCATCCGCCCGACCGGTCCTGCCGGTGGGTCGTCGGCGGGGGTCACGCAGGGTGGCGCGACGAGGCTCACGGGGCGCGGCGGAGGCGGGCGGGGCTAGGGTGGCAGGGTGAGCGTGACGACTTCCGGGGTGACCGCCGTCCGGGCGGGTGTGGTCGACTACTCGGCCGCGTGGGACGAGCAGCGTCGGCTGCACGAGGCGGTGGTGGCCGGCGAGCGCGGCGACACCGTGCTGTTGCTGGAACACCCGAGCGTCTACACCGCCGGCAAGCGCACCGAGCCCTGGGACCGGCCGATGGACGGTACCCCAGTCGTCGACGTCGACCGGGGCGGCAAGATCACCTGGCACGGCCCGGGGCAGCTCGTCGGCTACCCGATCGTCCGGCTGCCCGATCCGGTCGACGTGGTCGCCTACGTCCGCCGCACCGAGCAGCTGTTGATCGACGTCTGCGCCGAGTTCGGGCTGACCGCCGGCCGGGTCGAGGGGCGCAGCGGCGTCTGGGTGCCCGACGACGACCGGGGCCCGGCCCGCAAGGTGGCCGCCATCGGCATCCGGGTCGCCCGGGGCGTCACCCAGCACGGCTTCGCGATCAACTGCGACTGCGACCTGTCGTACTACGACCGGATCGTGCCCTGCGGCATCGCCGACGCCGGCACCACCTCGCTCACCGCCGAACTGGGCCGCCCCGTGACGGTGGCCGAGGTGCTGCCCGTGGTGGAACGGCACCTGCCCACCCTGCTCGGCTAGAGCCGGCGTGGAGTTCGTGACGCCGCCGCGCACCGAACCGTCCGGTCGGGCACGCCGGGTGACTCAGGGGGTCAACCGGTGCAGGTCGCGCGGGAAGGCGGTCGCCTCCCGGACGTTGGCCGCGCCGACCAGCCGGGCCACGAACCGCTCCAGACCGATCGCGAAACCGCCGTGCGGCGGCATCCCGTGCCGGAACGCGTCGACGTACCCGGCGTACGGCTCGACCGGCTCGTCGCGGGCCGCGAGCGCCGCCAGGTAGTCGGCGTGGCGGTGCAGCCGCTGCCCGCCGGTGACCAGTTCCAGGCCCCGGAAGAGCAGGTCGAACCCGTTCGAGTACGCCGGCCGGGCCGGGTCGGGGTGGGTGTAGAAGGGTCGCTTCGCCATCGGGTACCCGGTGACGAAGAGGAAGTCCGACCCGTGGCTGTCGCGGGCCCACTCCCCCAGCGTCCGCTCGTGGGCGGGGGCCAGGTCGGGTTCGTCGGCGGGTGCGCCGGCGATCCGCAGCGCCTCGGTGAAGTGCACGGCCGGGATCTCGGCCGGCACCCCGGGCAGGGTCAGGCCCAGGGTGGCCACCGCGCCCCCGGCCCGGCGCGCCACCTCGGCGAGCATCCCGGCGAGGGTGTCCCGCAGCACCGCCATCACGTCCCGGTGGTCGTCGACGAAGCCCAGCTCGACGTCGAGCGAGGTGTACTGGGCCAGGTGCCGGACGGTGTCGTGCGGTTCGGCCCGGAACACCGGCCCCACCTCGTAGACCCGTTCGAAGACGCCCACCATGAGCTGCTTGTAGAACTGCGGCGACTGGGCCAGGTACGCGGGCCGGCCGAACCAGTCGAGGGCGAAGACGTTCGCCCCGCTCTCGGTGGACGTGGCGACCACCTTCGGGGTGTGCACCTCCACGAAGTCGCGGGCGTCCAGGGTGGCCCGGAAGCCGGCCACCGCCGCCGCCGCGATCCGCAGGGCCGCCGCGCGGGTCGGGTGCCGCAGCGCCACCGGCGCGTGGTCGAGCTGGGTGGGCAGGGTCGCGGTGAGCGCCGGCCGGTAGAGGTCGAACGGGGGCGGCACGGCGGGCGGGCCGAGCGGTCGTACGGTCGGGTGGGTCAGCTCGACCCCGGCGGGCGCGGTGCCGTTCGCGGTGACCGTGCCGACCACCTCGACCACCGTCTCCTCGGGCAGCGCCGTCACGACGGCCCGCACGTCCGGGTCGGTGACCACCACCTGGGTCAGGCCGGTGGCGTCCCGGACGATCAGGAAGGCCACCGACTTGAGCAGTCGGCGGCGGTGCACCCAGCCGGCGATCCGCACGGTCGTGCCGGTACGGGTGGGCAGGTGGGTGGAAAGGATGCGTTGCACGGCGGTTACCTCCTCGATCAATCGCAACGCGATCCCCGGGAGGTGTGGGCGAGCGGGAACCTCGCGGTGCCACCACACCTTCGCCCCCGCCGTGGCGGGGCCTCATTCGTCGCCTTTTCACCGGGGCCAGCCGGGCGGGCTCTACTGGGCGCGCGGACACGCCGTTCTTCCCGCGGCTCGGGAGGGTCTTCGCGCCCCGGCGTCAGACCGCCTTCCAGCAACCGGCGGCTCTCTGCACTGGCGGATCGGGGCGTTACTCGGCTCCGTCACAGCTCTGCCGGCACGCTAGCACCCGATCCGTCGGTCTGTAACGGGCTTTTCCGGTCGCCGGGTGGCCGGTGTCACAAGACCGGTGACGTGACTCCTGTCGCCCGACGTGCATCGATCGCCGCCGTCGGGCGTAGGCTCGGTTTTGTGACGATCGAGCACTCCGCGCCGACGACCCAGCAGGCAGCGCGCTCCGCGACGGTCGCCCCCGAGGGGCGACGGATGCTGCGGATCGAGGCGCGCAACGCCGAGACGCCGATCGAGCGCAAACCGCCGTGGATCAAGGTCAAGGCCAAGATGGGGCCGGAGTACACCGAGCTGCGTGGGCTGGTCTCCCGCGAGGGGTTGCACACCGTCTGCCAGGAGGCCGGCTGCCCCAACATCTACGAGTGCTGGGAGGACCGGGAGGCCACCTTCCTCATCGGCGGCGACCAGTGCACCCGGCGCTGCGACTTCTGTCAGATCGACACCGGCAAGCCGGCCGAGTTCGACGCCGACGAGCCGCGTCGGGTGGCCGAGTCGGTGGCCACGATGGGCCTGCGCTACGCCACCGTCACCGGGGTGGCCCGCGACGACCTGCCCGACGGCGGCGCGTGGCTCTACGCCGAGACGGTCCGGCAGATCCACGCGCTGCGTTCCGGCTGCGGTGTCGAGCTGTTGATCCCCGACTTCAACGCCGTCCCCGAGCAGCTCGCCGAGGTGTTCGGGGCCCGGCCCGAGGTGCTGGCGCACAACGTCGAGACGGTGCCGCGGATCTTCAAGCGAATCCGTCCGGCGTTCCGCTACGAGCGTTCGCTCGACGTGATCCGGCAGGCGCGCGCCGCCGGGCTGGTCACCAAGAGCAACCTGATCCTGGGCATGGGCGAGGAACGGGCCGAGGTCTCCCAGGCGCTGCGCGACCTGCACTCCGCCGGCTGCGAGCTGATCACCATCACCCAGTACCTGCGTCCGACCCCCCGGCACCACCCGGTGACCCGCTGGGTCAAGCCGGAGGAGTTCGTCGAGCTGCGCGAGGAGGCCGAGGAGATCGGCTTCGCCGGGGTGATGAGCGGGCCGCTGGTGCGTTCGTCGTACCGGGCGGGGCGGCTCTACCAGCAGGCGCTGACGGCCCGTCGGGACGCCTCGGTCACCGTCGGCTGACCCCCGGACGCCACCGGGCACGCCTGCGGAAGACCACCGGCCCCGGCGACGATCGCCGGGCATTCGAGTGTGTCGATCTTCCCAGACCTCGGCGGCACCCGCAAGAGGTGTCCGGCCGCAGCTCGGCGTCGATTCGACGGCGCTGTCCGGGCAGGCCGGGATCGTGTTAGATTCCGCCAGCCCTGACCCGCAACTCATCGATGGTGGTGTCTTTGATGGCGCAGCCGCACACGGTTGTCATCGGCGCCGGCCCTGCCGGCCTCACAGCCGCGTACGAGTTGACCCGGCGGCACGCCCCGGTCGACGTGGTGGAGGCCGACGACGTGGTGGGCGGGATCAGCCGTACCGTGGAGCGGGAGGGCTGGCGGTTCGACATCGGCGGGCACCGGTTCTTCACCAAGGTGTCCCGGGTCGAGGCGTTCTGGCACGAGCTGCTCTCCGACGACGACTTCCTGCTGCGCCCCCGGATGAGCCGCATCCACTACCAGGGTCGGCTCTTCGACTACCCGCTGCGGGCCGGCAACGCGCTGCGCAACCTCGGGGTGTGGGAGGCGTGCCGGTGCGTCGGGTCGTACCTGTGGGCGCGGGTGCGTCCGCCGGCCGACCAGAGCCACTTCGAGGGCTGGGTGTCGGCCCGGTTCGGGGCCCGGCTGTACCGGATGTTCTTCAAGACGTACACCGAGAAGGTCTGGGGCATCCCCGCGACGGAGCTGCAGGCGGACTGGGCGGCCCAGCGCATCCGCAACCTCTCCCTCGGCGCGGCGATCCGGGGCGCGCTGCTGCCCCAGCGGGGCGGCACCGAGGTGACCAGCCTGATCGAGGAGTTCCGCTACCCCCGCCTCGGCCCGGGGATGATGTGGGAACGCTGCGCCGAACTGGTGGTCAAGGGCGGCGGGACGGTCGAGCTGGAGACGGCGGTACGCACGGTGCACCGGGCGGACGGCCGGGCGGTCGCGGTGACCGTCGACGGCCCGTCCGGTGAGCGGCGGATCGCCGCCGACCACGTGGTCTCCAGCATGCCGATCTCGGCCCTGGTCCGGGCGATGGACCCGCCCGCCCCGGCGGAGGTCCGCGAGGCCGCCGACGCGCTGCGGCACCGGGACTTCCTGACCGTGGCGCTGGTGGTGCCGGCCGAGGCCGGATTCCCCGACAACTGGATCTACGTGCACACCCCCGGGGTGCAGGTCGGGCGGATCCAGAACTACGGCGCCTGGTCGCCGGAGATGGTCCGGGCCGGCGGCACCTGCCTGGGCCTGGAGTACTTCGTCAACGAGGGCGACGAGCTGTGGTCGACCCCCGACCCGGAGCTGGTCGCGTTCGGCACCGCCGAGCTGGAGCGGCTCGGCCTGGTCCGCCCCGGCTCGGTCACCACCGGGTACGTGGTGCGGATGCCGAAGGCCTACCCGGTCTACGACGAGGGCTACGCCGAGGCGGTCGAGGTGATCCGCCGCTGGCTGGCCGAGGCGGTGCCGAACGTGCACCCGGTGGGTCGCAACGGCATGCACCGGTACAACAACCAGGACCACTCCATGCTCACCGCGATGCTGGCCGCGGAGAACATCCTCGACGACGCCGACCACGACGTCTGGGCGGTCAACGTCGAGGAGGACTACCACGAGGAGGGCGGCACCGGCGGCAGCGCCGACGCCGGTCGCGGCGAGGGCGGCACCGGCCGCGCCGCCCCGGTGGTGCCCCGTCCCCGTACCGCGCCGGTCGGGGACCGTTCGCCCACCGGCTGACGGACGGGCCCGGCCGACCACCGGCCGGGGATCATCCGTCCCGGCGGCGACCACTAGACTCGGCGGCATGGCAAAGCCCCAGGAGAAGGTGTCGTTCGGCCAACGGCTGAAGCAGATCGGGATGGTGTTCCGGTTCACCGCCAAGCAGGACAGGTGGTTCGCGCCGCTGGCCGCCGGGGCGGTGCTGATCCCGCTCGCGCTGACCGTGGTCGCGGTGATCCTCTGGGGCTGGCTATGGTTGCCGATCGGCATCCTGTTCGCCCTGCTCGCCCTGCTGATCGTGCTCAACCTGCGGTCCAACAAGGCGATGATGAACGCCGCCGAGGGGCAGCCCGGCGCGGCGGCGCAGATCATGGAGAGCATGCGTGGTGACTGGCGGGTCACCCCGGCGGTCAGCTCCACCACCCAGATGGACATGGTGCACCTGGTGATCGGCCGGCCCGGCGTGATCCTGCTGGCCGAGGGGAACCCGCAGCGGGTCCGGGGCCTGCTGGGTCAGGAGAAGCGCCGGCTGGCCAAGGTGATCGGCTCCGCGCCGCTGCACGACTACGTGATCGGCCAGGGCGAGGGTGAGCTGCCGATCCGCAAGCTGCGGATGACCCTGATGCGGCTGCCGCGCACCCTCAACGGCAAGGACGTCAACTCGCTCGACAAGCGGCTCAAGGCGCTCACCGCCCGGCCGCAGATGCCCAAGGGCGCGATTCCCAAGAACATGCGGCCGCCGGGCCGCGCGTTCCGCCAGACCCGGGGCCGCTGACCCTCAGTCACGCCCCGCGAGCCGGGTCCGTCCGTCGGGCCCGGCTCGCGTCGTGTCCAGGGTCAGCCGGGCAGAACTGGTTCAGCGGGCAGAACTGGTTCAGCGGGCGGGGCGGGGGGCGTCGGCGACGACCGCTCCGCTGAGCCGGTCGTGCAGGCCGCGACGCTGCCCGTCCATGATCAGGGGCGGTACCACCAGGGCCAGGAGCAGACCGCGCAGGAGCGCCCGGGGTATCCCGAGCCGCCCGCCGTCGGACCAGTCGAGGCAGCGCAGCCGGGTGATCCACATGCCGGGGGTCTGGGCGAAGAGGCCGAGGAAGAAGCCGTACTCGACGATGAGCACCAGCACCGGGGCCCAGCCGTCGCGGACCGGGTCGGCGAAGAAGTTCGACACCAGCAGGCAGAGCACCCAGTCGATCACCAGGGCACCGAACCGTCGGCCGAGGCCCGGCGGGTCGAAGGTGGGGTCGGTGGCGGGCGGCACCGGTGCCGGGGCGGGCGGACTCGTCACGGTGGTCAAGGGTAGTCAGCACCGTCCCGGGACCTCCCCGCAGCCCACCGTCGGGTCCCGGGACGGCTCCGGGGCGGACCAGCAGGTGGACTCCGGGGGCGTTCCCGCAGTCTGTGCAAATTCGGTCGTATCACCCGGAAAAGCGATACAGTGCTTCAGCCGGTATCGTCCGAACGGACAACCCGGCGGGTACTGAGCGGCGCAGATGACGCTCCGCGAGCGGCGTAACACGGCAGAAACATTGGAGACACGGGCGAGCAACCCCACGGTCATAGCGTCGCCAGAGCCCAGCCACCGGAGTGGACGTGCCAGGAGGACGTGTGTTTGCCAATCCCGAGGAACTCCTGCGATACCTCAAGAACGAGGACGTAAAGTTCGTCGACGTACGTTTTTGTGACCTGCCCGGCGTGATGCAGCACTTCAATCTGCCGGTGGAGTCCTTCGACGACAGCGTCTTCACCGACGGTCTCGCGTTCGACGGTTCGTCGATCCGCGGTTTCCAGGCGATCCACGAGTCGGACATGCTCCTGCTCCCGGACGTCGCGACCGCCTTCATCGACCCGTTCCGCGCGCAGAAGACCCTCGCGCTCAACTTCTTCATCCACGACCCGTTCACCCGTGAGGCCTACTCCCGGGACCCGCGCAACGTGGCCAAGAAGGCCGAGGCCTACCTCGCCGCCAGCGGTATCGCCGACACCGCGTACTTCGGCGCCGAGGCGGAGTTCTACATCTTCGACTCGATCCGCCACGAGACCTCGGCGCACCAGTCGTTCTACTACATCGACTCGGTCGAGGGCGCGTGGAACACGGGGCGTGAGGAGGCCGGCGGCAACCGCGGCTACAAGACCGCGTACAAGGGCGGCTACTTCCCGGTGCCGCCCGTGGACCACTACGCCGACCTGCGGGACTCGATCGTGCGTCGGCTGGTCGACGGCGGTTTCACCGTCGAGCGTTCGCACCACGAGGTCGGCACCGCCGGCCAGTCGGAGATCAACTACAAGTTCTCCACCCTGCTGCACGCCGGTGACCAGCTCCAGCTCTTCAAGTACATCGTGAAGAACGAGGCGTGGGCCAACGGTAAGACGGCCACCTTCATGCCCAAGCCGCTCTTCGGCGACAACGGCTCCGGCATGCACACCCACCAGAGCCTCTGGCTCAACGGCGAGCCGCTGTTCTACGACGAGACCGGCTACGCCGGCCTGTCGGACACCGCCCGCTGGTACATCGGTGGTCTGCTGCACCACGCCCCGTCGCTGCTGGCGTTCACCAACCCGACGGTCAACTCGTACCGTCGACTGGTGCCCGGCTACGAGGCCCCGGTCAACCTGGTCTACTCGCAGCGCAACCGCTCCGCCTGCACCCGCATCCCGGTCACCGGCAGCAACGCCAAGGCCAAGCGGGTCGAGTTCCGGGTGCCGGACCCGTCCAGCAACCCGTACCTCGCGTTCTCGGCGATGATGATGGCCGGCCTGGACGGCATCAAGAGCAAGATGGAGCCGCCGGCGCCGATCGACAAGGACCTCTACGACCTCCCGCCGGAGGAGTGGGGCGACGTCAAGCAGGTGCCGGGCTCGCTGCCGGAGGTGCTCGACGCCCTGGAGGCCGACCACGACTACCTGCTCGACGGTGGCGTCTTCACCCCCGACCTGATCTCCACCTGGATCGGGTGGAAGCGGGCCAACGAGGTCGACCCGGTGCGCCTGCGCCCGACCCCGCACGAGTTCGCGATGTACTTCGACTGCTGAGCGGTCACGCAGACGGAGCAGGCCCCCGGATCTTCGGGGGCCTGCTCCGTCTGCGGGTGCGGACGTGTGTCAACCGGCCCGCGGGTGTGGCGCGCTCACAGCGGCCCGAAGACCACGCGCGGGTCCGCGTCCAGGGCGAGCGTCTCCAGCACCGACAGGAGCTGCCGCTCCTCGTACCGGAAGTGGCTCTCCATGATCGCGGCCACGCCCTCCAGATGTCGGCTGATCTCGGCGGGGGTGGCGGCCCGTTCCACGGCGGCCCGCAGGCCGGAGAGCAGATGCCCGATCATCGAGTGGTCCTGTCTCAGGTGCCGCAGGGTGTCGCCCAGCTCGGGGTACGCCGCCGCGACAGCGGGGAACAGCTGCTCGTCCTCGCCCTCGTGGTGGCCGGTCAGCGCGGCACAGAACCCGTGGCAGAACATCAGCAGATCCCGGGTCGCCGGCTCGGCGTCCGCGCCGTCCCGCACCGCGTCCCGGGTCACCCGTAGGGCCTCGCGCAGGCGGTGGTGGACGGTGCGCATTTCCTGACTCCAGGCGATCAGCCTGGTCTGCTCGCCCTCAGACACGCGAGGGCGAAGGGAACGACGGCATCATCGTCGGCTCCTTCGTGGTTCGACGCCTCCATGCCTGACACGGTCTGCCACCGGCACGCGGCGTTGCCGTCACCCTACTCGAAACCGCCCACCCGGGCGGCCCGCGCCCACCCCGGACCCGGGGCACGTCAGGGCGGGTCAGGGCACGTCACGGCGGGTCGGGTACCGGCGGCGGAGCGCCCCGAGCGCGCCCGCGAGCACCAGGGCGGTCACCGCGATCGCGCCGGGCGCCTTGGTGTACCGGGCGACAGTGGTGCCGTCCGGCAGGGTGAGGAAGGACGCCACCGCCGCGGGCAGCACGAACCAGGTCGTCCGGGTCGCCGACACCGCGAGCAGCAGCAGCGGCCCGGTCACGTACCACGGGTGCAGGACCGGGGCGAGCAGCACCGTCGCGGCCAGCGCCGTGCCCGCCGCGCCCAGGGTGACCCGGGGCCGGGCCGCCGCCAGCCGGTGCACCCGCCGCCGGACGTCGTTGAGCCGGCGCAGCGCCGTCCACGCCCGCCACCACAGCACCACCAGCAGCGCCACCAGCGCCAGCAGGCCCACCGCCCGGGTCACCGGCACCGCGTCCGGTCGCCGACCGGCCAGCTCGCCGACATAGTCGACGACGAAGCCCACCGCCGTCGGCGGCGACGTCCACTGCTGCGAGTCACCGCTGCGCGCCAGCCCGGCGACCCAGCCCAGCCCCAGGCCGGACAGCGCCGAGACCGCCGCCAGGGTGACCAGGACCGCACCGGCGAGCCGGCCGCCGTCGCGCAGCAGGGCCCGCAGGGTGTACCGGCCGTGCACCGCCGTCAACGCCGCGAACGGCAACACCACAAGCGCGGTCGCCTTCACCCCCACCGCCAACCCGAACAGCACCCCGGCGACGAGCAGCCCCCGGGTCCGGCCGGGCGACCGCACCAGCACCAGCAGGCCCAGCACGAGCAGCCCGAGCAGCACCGCGTCGTTGTGCGCGCCGGCCACCAGGTGCACCCCGACCAGCGGGCAGGCCAGCCCCAGCCAGGCCGCCCGGCGGGTGGGCACCCCGGCGGCGCGGGCCAGGCCGGGCAGGCAGAGCGCCACCAGCAGCACCCCGGCCACCGCGTACAGCCGCAGCACCACCAGGGCACCGAGCAGGGAACCGCCGGTCCCGGCGGCCAGGGCGGCCAGCAGCACGAAGACCGGGCCATACGGGGCCGGGGTGTCCCGCCAGATCGGCGCCACCGCGTCCACCCACGGGCAGCCGGCCACCGCCACCCCCACCCGGTACGGGTCGTGCCCGGCCGCGTACGACCAGCCCTGGCAGGCGTACGAGTAGACGTCCCGGCTGGCCAGGGGCGGGGTGAGCAGCAGCGGCAGCGACCACAGCCCGGCGGTGCGGTACGCCCACCCCGTCGACGGGGCACCGGCGCGCAACGCCCACCAGGCTCCCACCATCAGCGCCGTCCCGAGCATCCAGCAGCTCACGGCGGCCGGGCCGTGCGGCGCGCGCCACGGGCCGGTCGGCGGCACCTCGGGCAGCACCCCGCCCAGCCAGCCGGCGACGGCGAGCAGCACCGCGCCGCTCGTCCCGAGGTGGCGTGCCGCGCGGGCCCGCCCCCCGGTCGGTGCGCCGGCCTCGGTCACCGGCCACCTCTCCTCAGTCGGCGGGCGCGTCCACGGTGGCGGGTCGCCGGCCCGCCCGAGCCGACCGTACCAACCGGACGGCCACCACGATCACCAACAGCGTCATCAGCGGGGCACCGGGCATCTTGGTGAACCGGGGCAGCCCGGTGCCGTCCGGCAGCACCAGGAAGGAGGAGACCAACGCCACCAGCGCGAACCACCGGGTCGACCGGTGGGTCGTCGCGGCGAGCACGGCCACCGGCCACAGCCAGTACCAGGGATGGAACAGCGGCGCGAGGGCCACCGTCGCGGCCAGCGCCAGGCCGGCGTGCCACAGCGGGTCGCGGGTGCGGGCCCGCCACCACAACCAGACCAGCAGCACCGCCAGCACCAGCATGCCGATCGTCCGGGCCACCGGCAGCGCGTCGACGTCCGCGCCGAACAGGGCCGCGACGTACCCGGCGGTCTGCCCGACGGCGGTCGGCGGTGACGTCCAGGCGATCACCAGGCCGCCCTGTTCCAGGCCGGCGATCCATCCGAAGTCCAGGCCCGCCGCCAGGGTCGCGCCGGCCACCGCGACCAGCGTGCCGACGGCGACCGGCAGGCCGTCGCGCAGCAGCGCCCTGATCCGGTACGGCCCGACCAGCGCGGCCAGCACCGCGAACGGCACCACCACCAGCGCGGTCACCTTCACCGCGCCGGCCAGCCCGAGCAGCATCCCGCCGGCCAGCAGCGGCCAGCGCCGGCCCGGGTTGGCCGCCACCACGGCCAGGCCGGCGACCAGCAGGCCGATCATCAGCGCGTCGTTGTGCGCCCCCGAGACCAGGTGTACGCCGACCAGCGGCGAGGCCAGTGCCAGCCACACCGCCCGCTCCACCGGTACGCCGCAGCGCCGGGCCAGCACCGGCAGGCAGGCGGCGGTCAGCGCCACCCCGGCCACGGCGAGCAGCCGGAACAGGGCGATGTTGGCGGTCAGCGCGGTGTCCGGGTCGAGGCCCCCGGTGAGCCGTACCACCGCCCCGGCGACCATCACGAACAGCGGCCCGTACGGGGCGGGGGTGTCCCGCCAGATGTAGGAGATGGTGTCGATCCACGGGCAGGGCAGCGCCGACACCCCCTGCTCGTACGGGTTGATCCCGGCCGCGTAACTCGCGCCCTGGCAGGAGTACGCGTACACATCCCGGCTGGCCAGCGGCGGCGCGACGAGCAGCGGCAGCACCCACAGCCCGGCGGTGACCAGCGCCCACCGGGCCGACGGCACCCGGTCGCGCCGGGTCCACCACGCCCAGGCCAGCAGCCCGGTGCCGACCAGCCAGAGGGCGATGATCAGTGGCCCGTGCCGGCTCTGCCAGATGCTGACCGGGGTGGGCCGCAGCTCCGACCCCGGCAGCGCGCCGCCGAGGTACGCGGCGATGGCGAGCAGCACCGAACCGGACAGACCGAGCCAGCGGGACAGGTGGTGAGGCACGTCCGTCATGCTGCCAGTAGCGTGGGCGCGGACCGGAGGTGGGCATGCGGGGCAGCAGGGTGGTGGGGTCTGCCACCGTGGTCGCCGTCGTGCTCGCCGGGGTGTGGCTGGCGTTGCCCCCGCTCGGGTCGGACCTGTCGGCCCAGGTGGCCCGCGCCGACTTCTTCGCCGCGCACGGCTGGGCCCTGGCCGACCTGCGCTGGTACGCCGGCATCCAGCCGCTCGGCTACAGCCTGGTCTCACCGCCGCTGATGGCGACCCTCGGGGTCCGCCTGACCGGGGCGTTGGCGCTGGTCGGCTCGGCCGCCGCGTTCGCCGCCCTGCTGGTGCGGACCCGGGTGCCCCGGCCGCTGCTGGGCAGCCTGGTCGGGGTGCTGACGATCACCGGGAACCTGGTCTCCGGCCGGGTCACCTACGCCCTCGGGGTGGCGTTCGGGCTGGCCGCCCTGCTCGCCCTGACCCTGCCGACCGACCGGCGCGGGCCGGCCCGCCGGGGCGAGACTGACAGCCGGGGTGGGGCGGGCGGTCGAGCCGAGCCGAGTCGGGCGGCCGGCCGGGGTGGGCGCTGGACACGGGGCGGGCGCTGGGGCCGACCGGTCCTGGTGGTGGCCGGCGCGACGCTGGCGTCGGCGACCAGCCCGGTGGCGGGTCTGTTCGTCGGTCTGGTCGGGGTGGCGCTGCTGGTCACCCGCCGGTGGGTCGACGGCCTGCTGCTCGGGGTCGCGGCGGCGGTGCCGCTGGCGGTCACCGGCCTGCTGTTCGGTGAGGGCGGCTGGATGAACATCAGCGGCACCGACACCCTCCGGTCGGTCACGGTTAGCCTGCTGGTGGCCGCTGTGGTGGCGTACCGGCCGGTGCGGGTGGGGGCGTTGCTGTCGGCGGGCGGGGTGCTGGCGGCGGCGCTGGTGCACACCCCGGTCGGGCTGAACGCGACCCGGCTGGTGACGATGTTCGCGCTGCCGGTACTGGCCGCCGCCAGGCCACCCGGCCGGCTCACCGCCCGGTTGTCGGCGGCACCCCGTACCGTCGCCCGGATCGGCGGTGCGGCGTTGGCCGTGGTGCTGGCGGTGGTGTGCTGGTGGCTGCCGCCGGTGGTGGCCGCCGACGTGCGTAGCGCCGACGATCCGACCGCCGACCGGAGCTACTTCGCCCCGCTCGCCGCCGAGCTGGGCCGGCGCGGGCTCACCGGGCGGGTGGAGGTGCCGCCGACCCGCAACTACTGGGAGGCCGCACAACTCGGTGGGGTGCCGCTGGCCCGGGGCTGGCTGCGCCAGGTCGACATCGGCCGCAACCCGCTGTTCTTCACCACCGTCCCGGGAGCCGGTGGCACCGGTGTGCCGTTGACCGCCGACAGCTACCGGACCTGGCTGGACGAGTACGCCGTGCAGTACGTCGCCGTCGCCGACGCGCCGCTGTCCTGGGTGGGCCGGGCCGAGGCGGAACTGGTCGGGGCGGGGTTGCCGTACCTGACCGAGGTCTGGTCGGACCGGCACTGGCGGTTGTACGCGGTGACCGACCCGACGCCCCTGGTCGCCGCGCCGGGGGTGCTGGTCCGGCAGGACGCCGCCACGCTGACGTTCCGGACCACCGCCGCCGGCCGGGTCCCGGTCCGCATCCGCCACTCCCCCTGGCTGACCGTCTCACCCGACGCCACCGTCACCTCCGACGGCCCCTGGACCCTGGTCACCGTCCCCCACGCCGGCACCTGGACCCTCCACACCTGACCCACCCACACCCCTCCCGCCCCAGCCCCGCCCCCGTCCCTAGCCCCGTCCCGCGCCTGCTCGGGTTGATCAAGAGGTTTACGTCATCCCGCCCCGCAATCCCTGCCCCAAACCTCTTGATCACCGCAGACCACCCCCGTCCGGGCCGGTGATCAAGAGGTTTGCGTCATCCGCCGTGGGTGGGAATGACGCAAACCTCTTGATCAACTCGACGGGGCGGGGGCAGGGGCGGGGGTGGGGGGAGTGAGGGCGGGGCGGGCGCGGACGTGTAGGCGCTCGCCCTGGGGGCCGAAGAGGCTGAGGATCTCGGCCGGCACGTCGAACGGGTTGCCGAACCAGTGCGGGGTGCGGGTGTCGAACTCGGCGACCTCACCGGCGTCGAGGGTGAGGTCGTGCCCGCCGAGCAGCAGCCGAACCCGGCCGGAGAGCACGTAGAGCCACTCGTACCCCTCGTGCACCTGCGGGGTCGGCTCCCCCACCGGCGTCCGCGCCGGATACATCATCTTGTACGCCTGGACGCCACCCGGGCGGCGGGTCAACGGCACGATGGTGACGCCGTGCCGGACGACCGGCCGGCGGTGGACCCGGGGGTCCCGGACCGTCGGCGTACCGACCAGATCGTCCAGCGGTACCCGGTGGAAGCGGGCCAGGGCGAGCAGGAGTTCCAGGGTGGGCCGCCGGCCGCCGGACTCCAGCCGGGACAGGGTGCTGACCGAGATCCCGGTCGCCGCACCGAGTTGACTCAGCGTCACGCCGCGCTGCTGCCGTAGCGCCCGCAGTCGCGGCCCGACGGTGGTGAGCACCTCCTCCGAGGTGGTGGCGGCGGTGTCGCCCGGGACCACCCACTGCCCCGGATCACGACCCGGCCCCGGACCGGAATCACGGCCCGGACCCGGCCCCGGACCGGAATCACCCGCCTGACCCGGATCACGTGTCCGACCCGGGCCCCGGCCCTCGACGCCCGGTCGACCACCACCGTGGCGGGACTCAGGTCGATCATCACTCTGCCCTGGTCGGGGCCCCTGTCGCGGTCCGGCTCCGGCCCGCCCGTGTGCGTCGTCCGCCGGGGGTGGGTCGTCCCGCCGGGGTGCTGCCGTCCGGTCCCTGTGGTCGTCGGTCACCGCACCAGTTTGCCATTCCGGCAACAACATTTGGCGGTACGGTGATTCGGGCGGACGATCCGGAGCATCGGCGGGACGGGCCCGCCCGGCGAAAGGCATCGAGCATGACGTACCCGGTGGTGCACGACGTGGTGGTGGTCGGCGGCGGCGCGGCCGGGCTCAGCGGCGCGCTCGCCCTGGGCCGGTTCCGCCGCGACGTGGTGGTGGTCGACGGCGGCGCCCCGCGCAATGCCCCGGCCGACCACGTGCACAACTTCCTGACCAACGAGGGTGTCCCACCCGCCACCCTGTACGCGACGGGCCGGGCCGAGGTGGCCAGGTACGGCGTGGCCCTGCTCGACGCCACCGTCACCGCCGCCCACCCGCTCGACGACGGACCCGCGACCACCGGGGCGGGCCTGGCCGACGGCGCACCCGAGAGCACCCGCCCGGCCGACGGCGCAGGGCCGGCGCGGTTCGCGGTGACGCTGGCCGACGGTCGGGTGCTGCACGCCCGGCGGTTGCTGGTCACCACCGGCCTGGTCGACGACCTGCCCGACATTCCGGGGCTGGCCGGGCGGTGGGGCCGCGACGTGCTGCACTGCCCGTACTGCCACGGGTGGGAGGTACGCGACCAGGCCGTCGGGGTGCTCGCCACCGGCCCGATGGCCGCCCACCAGGCGCTGCTGTTCCGGCAACTCACCGACGACGTGGTGGTCTTCACCCACACCGCCGGACCGTTGCCCGCCGACGAGGCGGAGCGGCTGGCCGCCCGGGGCGTCACCGTGGTCGACGGTGAGGTGGCGGAGCTGGAGGTCACCGCCGACCGGCTCACCGGCGTACGGCTGCGGTCAGGGCGGGTGGTCCCCCGGGAGGCGCTGGTGGTGGCGCCCCGCTTCGGCGCACGGGCCGCCTTCCTCGCCGGGCTCGGGTTGACCCCGGAGGACTTCGTCGTCGGCGGGCACGCCTTCGGCGACCGGATCGCCGCCGACGCCACCGGCGCGACCGGGCTGCCCGGGGTCTGGGTGGCCGGCAACGTCACCGATCCGCAGGCCACCGTCATCGCCGCCGCGGCGGCGGGCCTGAAGGCCGCCGCCGCCCTCAACGCCGACCTGATCGCCGAGGACACCGACCGGGCCGTCGCCGCCCGACGCACGGCCGCAGCCGAGCAGACCGGGGCCGGGCACGAGCAGACGGGGGCGGTCGACGACCGGACCGGGACCATGGTCGACCCGCCCGGGACCATGGTCGACCCGCCCGGGGCCGCGGGCGACCGAACCGGGGCCGACGACAACAGCGACGAGCAGGCCGGGGCGAACGGCGAGCGGGCCGACGCGGTAGACGAGGCGACCGCCCGGCACTGGGACGAGTTGTACCGGGGCCGGGAGCGGTACTGGAGCGGGCGGCCCAACCCGCACCTGGTCGACGTGGCCGGGGCGCTGCCGCCGGGCACCGCGCTGGACCTGGGGTGCGGCGAGGGCGGCGACGCGGTGTGGCTGGCCCGGCAGGGCTGGCGGGTGACGGCCGTCGACGTCTCCACCGCCGCCCTGGAGCGGTCGGCCGCCGCGGTGACCGCCGCCGGGGTGGCGGCCCTGGTCGACTTCCAGCGGCACGACCTGGCCCGGACCTTCCCGACCGGCGTGTTCGACCTGGTCTCCGCGCAGTTCCTCCAGTCGCCGCTGGAGTTCCCCCGGGCCGAGGTGCTGCGGGCGGCGGCGCGGGCGGTCGCCCCGGGCGGCCGGCTGCTGGTGGTCGAGCACGGGGCGGTGCCGCCGTGGGGTAACGCCGCGCACCACCACATCCGGTTCCCCACCCCGCAGGAGACCCTGGCCGACCTCGACCTCGACCCGGACGGCTGGGACGTCGAACGGCTGGACGCGCCGCAGCGGCAGGCGACCGGCCCCGACGGCCAGACCGGCACCCTGGTCGACCATCTGGTGCTGGTTCGCCGCCGGTAGGGCGGGCCCGATCTCCGTCCACGATGGGGTGAGCCGACCGGAGATCCCCACGGTTGCAGGAATCACCGGACTACCACCAAAGAAATCGAGAAGTATTGACGCCCCATTTTCCTTCACGTAGGTTAAGGACCGACAACAGGCCACGGGGGCCTCTGGGAGAACTGTTGGACGACGGCGCAGGCACGCCCTGCCGCCGCACATGCGGGTATCCGCAATTCTCAGCATTGACAGTCGACGTCTCGGTCGAAGGTCGCTCGCTGGCCGGCCATGTGCCGCGTCGTGCCATGCCCCCCGCCACCACTTCACGGGAGGAAACCATGCGACACATCGGGACCACACTCGCGGGCCTCGCCCTCGTCGGCACCACCGTCCTCGCCGGTGCCCCAGCCCAGGCCGCAGCACCCGCCACGACGGACGCACTGGCCCTGAGCTGCCCCTCCACCGGCGCGCTCTGCCTCTACAAGGACGCCGGCTTCCTCAACATCCTGGACGTGCTCAACGGCAGCGCCAGCCTGGTCAACACCAACGCCGACAACGCGGTCACCTCGGTCCGCAACCGGGGCACCTGCGCCTACAAGCTCTACCGCAACGGCGACCGTTCCGACAGCCCCATCACCGTCGGCCCGCGCACCGAGATCTCCAACCTCGGGACGTTCTGGGGTCTGCAGTGGAACGACTCCATCAGCTACGCGCAGATCTGGTGCTGACCCCCACACCAATCGGAACACCATTTTCCGACACCTGGAAATAGTGCGGGAAAAGCGTTCCACGACCATTTACCAGGCGGTCACCATCGGGTGACGCGCTCATTCGGCGCACCCTCAGCCGTCCTCGACGCCGGGGCTCAGACCCCGGCGTCGAGGACGCGTTGCATCGCGGCCCGGGACCGCCTGGCGGTACGCAGGTAGTCGTCGAGGAACTCACCCGGGTCGTCCGCGCCGAGCAGCCGCACCACGCCGGCCAACTCCACCCCGTGCCGGGGCAACTGGTCACCGGCACGCCCCCGGACCAGCATCAACGCGTTGCGGACCTGCGCGGCGAGGGTCCACCCGGCGGTCATCGCGACGGCGTCCGCCGGGTCGACCAGCTTGGCGTCCCGGGCCGCCGCGAGCGCGTCGAGGGTACGCGTGCCGCGCAGCTGCGGGTACGCCCCGGCGTGCCGGAGCTGGAGCAGTTGCACAGCCCACTCGACGTCGGCGAGGCCACCCCGGCCGAGCTTGGTGTGGGTGGCCGGATCGGCGCCCCGGGGCAGCCGTTCGTTCTCCACCCGGGCCTTGATCCGGCGGATCTCGACCACCTGTTCCCTGGTCAACCCGTCGGCCGGGTAGCGGACCGGGTCGACCATCTTCTCGAACTCGGTGCCCAGGTCGGCGTCGCCGCAGACGAACCGGGCCCGCAGCAGCGCCTGCGCCTCCCACACCCGCGACCAGCGGGCGTAGTACTGGGCGTACGCGGCGAGGCTGCGGACCAGCGGACCCTGCCGTCCCTCGGGGCGCAGGTCGGCGTCGACCCCGAGCGCCGGGTCGGGGGCGGGCGCGCCGAGCAGCCGGCGCAGTTCCTCGGCGATCGCGTGCGCGGCGGCGCTGGCCGTGCTCTCCGCCGTCCCGGCTGGCGGGTCGTAGACGAAGAGCACGTCGGCGTCGGAGAGGTAGTTCGACTCGTACCCGCCGAGGCGGCCGAGGCCGATCACCGCGAACCGCAGGCCGGGCAGCTCCGGCTGGGCGGCCCGGACGGCGCGCAGCGCGGCGGACAGGGTCGCGTCGGTGACGTAGGACAGGCCGGTGCCGACCCGGGTGACGTCGGCCAGCGGGCCGGCGGGTGCGCCACGCTCGGGTCGCGGGGCCAACCCGCCGGCCCGGCTGAGCACGTCGGCACAGGCGATCCGGACGAGTTCCCGGCGGCGCAGCGCGCGTACCGCCCGGGTCGCCTCGACCGGGTCGGCGTGCCGGGCCGCGGCGGCGGCGAACCCGTCGCAGAGCACCTCCCGGGGCCGGGGCGTCAGCTCGTTCTCCTCGGCCAGCAGCCGCAGCGCCTCCGGTTCCCGGGCCAGCAGGTCGGCCGCGTACCGGGACGAGGAGAGCACCCGGGCCAGCCGGCGGGCCACCGGGCCGGAGTCGCGCAGCAGCCGCAGGTACCACGGGGTGCTGCCGAGCTTGTCGGAGACCTGGCGGTAGTTGAGCAGCCCCCGGTCCGGTTCGGGCGCGTCGGCGAACTCGCTGAGCAGCACCGGCAGCAGGGTGCGCTGGATGGCCGCCGTCCGGCTCACCCCGCCGGTGAGGGCCTGGAGGTGCCGCAGCGCCCCGGCCGGGTCGGCGAAGCCGAGGATCTCCAGCCGGTGCCGGGCCGCCTCCGGGGTGAGCCGCAGGCCGTCGGCGGGCACCCGGGCCACCGATTCCAGCAGTGGCCGGTAGAGCAGCTTGGCGTGCAGCCGGCGTACCTCGGTGGCGTGGGCGACCCAGTCGGCCCGGAAGCTCTCCACGGCGCTGCGGCCCGGGGTGGCGGCGTAGCCGAGCGCGGCGGCCAGCCAGCGCAGCGCGGCCGGCTCGGTCGGCACGGTGTGGGTCCGCCGCAGCGCCTGGAGCTGGAGCCGGTGCTCGACGCCGCGCAGGAAGCGGTACCCGCGCAGCAGCGCCTCGCCGTCGGCCCGCCCGACGTAGCCGCCGGCCACCAGCGCGCGCAGCGCCGGCACGGTGCCCGGCACCCGCAGCGACTCGTCGCCTCGGCCGTGCACCAGTTGCAGCAGTTGGACGGCGAACTCGATGTCCCGCAGCCCGCCGGGACCCCGTTTGATCTCGCGGTCCAACTCCTTCGGCGGAATGTTGTCGATGATCCGACGGCGCATGGCGCGCACGTCGGAGACCGCCTCGGGACGCTCGGACGCCCGCCAGACCAGCGGGGCGAGGGCGGCGATCCACTCGCCGGCCAGCGCCAGGTCACCGGCGGCCGGCCTCGCCTTGAGCAGCGCCTGGAACTCCCAGGTGCGGGCCCACCGCTGGTAGTAGGCGAGGTGACTGGCGAGGGTGCGCACCAGCGGCCCCCGGTTGCCCTCGGGGCGCAGCGCGGCGTCCACCGGCCAGGCGACCAGCCCGCAGACGTGGATCAGCCGGGCGGCGACGGTGGTCGCGGCGGGCAGGTCCTCGTCGGTCGCGGCCACGAAGATCACGTCGACGTCGGAGACGTAGTTCAGCTCGTCGCCGCCGCACTTGCCCATCGCCACCACGGCCAGCCGGGGCCGGGGCGTGCCTGCCGGCAGCTCACCCACCGCGATCTCGTACGCCGCCGCGAGGGTGGCGTCGGCCAGCGCGGACAGCGCCGCCATCACCTGCTCCAGGCCGCGTCCGCCGGTCAGGTCGGCCGCCGCGATCCGCAGCAACGCCAGCCGGTACGCCTGCCGCAGCACCGCCACCGGCGCGGTGGCGGTGGTCAGCCGGCCGGCGAGCGCCAGGTCGAGCCGCCCGTCGGCGGTGGGGGCCAGCCCGTCCGGGGCGGTGCGGAGCACCGTCCACTGTCCGGGGTTGGCGACCAGGTGGTCGCCCAGGGCGGCGGAGGCGCCGAGCACGGCGACCAGCCGGCGGCGCAGCCCCGGGTCGGCGGCGATCGCGGCCAGCAGCTCCGACCCGGTCGCGTCGTCGGCGGCGGTGCGGCGTTCGGTCTCCACCATCCGGTGCAGTTGACGCAGCGCCAGATCCGGGTCGGCGGCCCGGGAGAGCGCGGCCAGCAGGTCGGCCGCCGCCCTGTCGGTGGGTTCCTGCTCGTCGGCCTGCCACAGCCCAAGGCCGTCCGCCCCGAGCAGGTCGGCGGCGCGGACGCCACCGTCGCCCTCGGCGAACCCGTAGCGGGCCAACCGTCCCCTGGTCGGTCTGCTCATCTCAGTGCCCGAGCAGGGGCAGGCTGCGGCGGGTGTCGTCGTCCAGCTCGCCGAGGGCGAGAGCGGCGAACCGGACGGCGAACGGCTGCCACACCTCCTCGACGTCGGCCATCACCCGGTCGCAGGCGGCCACCACCAGATCCTCGTCGTAACCCAGCTCGGCGAGCAGTTCGGAGCCGTGCGCCCACTCGGCGATCATGGCGGTGTCGCACTCGATGTGGAACTGCAGGCCCCAGGCCCGGTCGCCGAGCCGGAACGCCTGGTGCGGGTAGCGGGTCGAGGCGGCCAGCAGGGTGGCGGCCCGGGGCAGCTCGGTGATCTCGTCGGAGTGCCACTGGAGCACGTCCGGGATCAGCGGCACGTACCGGAACAGCAGGTCACTCTCGGCGGCGTCGCGCCGGCCGACCACCCCCGGTCCGACCTCGGGGCCGGACGGGCTGCGCTCGACCAGGCCGGCGTGCGCGGTGGCGAGCAGTTGCGCGCCGAGGCAGACGCCGAGGGTCGGCACCCGGTGCCGGACCGCCTTGCGCAGCAACCCTTCGAGCTTCGGGAACCAGGGTGCGCCGGGGGTGCCGTCGGGGGCCGGGTAGGCGTGCTGGTCACCGCCGAGCACCACCAGCGCCACGTATCCGGTGAGGTCGTCGGGTATCTCGTCACCGGCGTGCGGACGCAGTACCCGCAGCTCAAGGCCCCCCTCCACCAGCCACTCCCCCAGCCGTCGGGGGTCGTCGGTCGGGTCGTTCTCGATCACCAGTGCGGTTCCCACGCCGTCGAGGCTATCGGGTGCGTCGACCGCCACCGGGAACGCCTCGGCCCGCCCGGCGGGGCGGCTATGCTCGGCCGCTGTGACCGCCGACGACCCGTCCGTCCTGCGCCCGCCCGTGCTGCGGGAGGGTGACACGGTGCTGCTGGTCTCGCCGTCCGGGCCGACCCGGCCGGAGCGGGTGGCCCGGGGCATCGAGCTGCTGACCGGCTGGGGGCTGCGCCCGCAGGTGGCGCCGAACGCGTACGCCCGGCGGGGTTACCTCGCCGGTGACGACGCGCTACGCGCCGCGGACCTGAACGCCGCCTTCACCGACCCGCAGGTACGCGGGGTGATCTGCACCCGGGGCGGGTACGGCGCACAACGCGTGGTGGACCTGATCGACATGGCCGCCGTCCGGCGGGACCCGAAGGTGGTGGCCGGCTTCTCCGACATCACCGCCCTGCAGTTCGCGCTCTGGCGGGGCGCCCGGTTGACCGGCGTGCACGGCCCCGGGGCGGCCTGGGTGGACGAGCGGACCCCGCTGCGCTCCGCCGAGTCGTTGCACGCCGCGTTGATGACCACCACGCCGGTGACGGTGGCGGCGGTGCCCGGGGAGGAGACGTATCCGGTCCGGGTCCCCGGCCGGGCGGTGGGCCGGCTGCTCGGCGGGAACCTCTGTCTGCTCACCGCCACCCTCGGCACCCCGGACATGCCGGACCTGACCGGGGCGGTGCTGCTGGTCGAGGAGGTGCAGGAGCCGCCGTACAAGGTCGACCGGATGCTCACCCACCTGCGCCGCGCCGGGGTGCTCGACGGCCTGGCCGGGGTGGCGGTGGGCCAGTTCACCGACTGCGCGGACGGCTGGGACACCACCGTCGTGGACGTGCTCACCGACCGGCTGGGCGACCTCGGCGTGCCGGTCCTCGGCGGTCTGCCGATCGGCCACGGCCCCGGCCAACTCACCGTCCCCGTGGGCACCAGCGCCACCCTCGACGCCACCGCCGGCACCCTCACCGTCACCGCCGCCGTCCGGTAACCCACCCCCACCGCCGTCCGCCCTCTTCCCACCCCGCCGCCCGCCGTCCCGCCGCCCGCTGCGGTGATCAAGAGGTTCGCGGCAGGGGAAAGCGTGTTCCTGACCGAAACCTCTTGATCACCGGAGTCAGGGGGTGGAACTTTCAGCTGGCGGACAGGACGGGGACGGGGGTTTTTCAGGTTCGATGGTCACTGTCGGTGACGTCAACAGCACCACCGACCCATGGAGGACCGATGTCCCGCACGATGTCGAGGAAGCAGCTGCTGGTCGGCCTCGCTGCCGCCGGCCTGCTCGGGGTGGGGATCGCCGCTCCGACGGTGGCCTTCGCCGAGGAGTCGGCGACCCCGACCGCCGGCGTCAGCAGTGAAGCCGACCAGGGCACCGACCGGCAGCAGCAGCGCGCCGACAGGCAGAACGAGTTCGCCGACGCGCTCGCCAAGGAGCTGGGGGTGGACACCGACAAGGTGACCGCCGCCCTGGAGAAGGTGCGCGAGCAGCACCGGCCCAAGGGTGACCGGCCGGAGCGCCCGTCACCGGAGGACCGGCAGGAGAAGCTGGCGGAGCGGCTGGCCCAGGCGGTCAAGGACGGCAAGCTCACCCAGGAGCAGGCCGACGCGATCACCAAGGCCGTCGAGGCCGGGGTCTTCCCGGGTCCGGCCGGCCGCGGCCACCACGGCGGCCCGGAGGGTACGCCCGGCAGGTGACCCACCTGCGGCCCGCCCCACCCGGCGGGCCGAGGATCGACACGACAGGGCCGACGTTGCGGTGTCCGGCGCACTGGGACACCGCAACGTCGGCCCTGTGACCCAGCCGGTACGGGCCGCGCGGGCGGCCGGGGTCAGGCGATGCAGGCGCAGACGATCAGGGCCGCGCCGAAGTGGGTGGCGGCGCTGACCCGGGCCGCCGGGTGCGGCTCGTCCGAGCAGATGACCTCACCGAGCCGACCCGGGGTGAGCAGGTCCAGGACGCCGAAGGCGAGCGCCATGACGGCCAGCCCGATGAGGCCGAAGACCACGGTCGAGGCGAGCCCCTTGGCGAAGTCGTCGTAGCTGGTGACGATCGCGGTGAAGACGATGCCGGCCACGCCGAGCTGGTTGGCGGCCAGCAGCAGCCCCGCGTTGCCGTTGCGGCGTACCCAGATCAGCTCGCGCAGTTTGCCCGGGGTGAGCACGTCGACCACCACGAAGCCGGCCGCCATCAGCGCCACCCCGACGACACCGAACACGACGCTCTGCCATGCTCCGGTGAGCAGATCTTCCAGCACCGACGGCCTCCCGACCTCCTGCGCCCGGCGGAGGTGCCGGCACGGTGATCGAGACGATAGCGGCACCGCGCCACCTCCGACACCCCCGCAACGGCGCAGACGCGGGCCGCCGGGGCAGCCGGGCCGCCACCGGCCCGGGCACGACGGCCCCGGCCGGCGGCGGTACGCACTACAGCGACAGGTACCGCTGCCGCTCGTACGGGGTGACCTCGCGGCGGTACTGCTCCCACTCGGCCCGCTTGTTGCGCAGGAAGAAGTCGAACACGTGCTCGCCGAGCACCTCGGCGACCAGCTCGGAGCCGGCCATCACGTCGATCGCCTCGGACAGGTTCTCCGGCAGCGCCTCGTAGCCCATCGCCCGCCGTTCGGCGCTGCTCAGCGACCAGACGTCGTCCTCGGCACCCGGCGGCAGCTCATAGCCCTCCTCGATGCCCTTGAGGCCGGCACCGAGCATGACGGCGAACGCCAGGTACGGGTTGGTCGCCGAGTCCAGCGACCGGACCTCCACCCGGGCCGAGTTCGGCTTGCCGTACGCCGGCACCCGGACCAGCGCGGACCGGTTCAGGTGCCCCCAGCAGACGTACGCCGGGCTCTCGGTGATCCGGTCCGGCAACGCCTGCGGGAACAGCCGCTTGTACGAGTTGACCCACTGGTTGGTGACGGCGGTGTACTCCCGGGCGTGCATCAGCAGGCCGGCGATGAACGACTTCGCCACCTTCGACAGCTTCATCGGGTCACCGGAGTCGTGGAACGCGTTGCGCTCCCCCTCGAACAGCGACAGGTGGGTGTGCATGCCGCTGCCCGGCTGGTCGGTGAACGGCTTCGGCATGAAGCTGGCCTGCACGCCGGTGGAGAGCGCCACCTCCTTGACCACGTGCCGGAAGGTCATGATGTTGTCGGCGGTGGTCAGCGCGTCGGCGTACCGCAGGTCGATCTCCTGCTGGCCGGGGGCGACCTCGTGGTGGCTGAACTCCACCGAGATGCCGATCCGCTCCAGCGCCAGCACGGCCTGGCGGCGGAAGTCCCGCGCCACGGCGTGCGTGGTGTGCTCGAAGTAGCCGCCGGTGTCCACGGCGGTGGGCACCGAGCCGTCCTGCGGGCCGTTCTCCAGCAGGAAGAACTCGATCTCCGGGTGGGTGTAGAAGGTGAAGCCCTTTTCGGCCGCCTTGGACAGCATCCGGCGCAGCACGTGGCGCGGGTCGGCCCAGGACGGGCCGCCGTCGGGCAGCAGGATGTCGCAGAACATCCGGGCGCTCTCGCCGCTGACCCCTCCCTCGAACGGGAACACCTGGAAGGTCGTCGGGTCCGGCATGGCGACCATGTCGGACTCGAAGACCCGGGCGAAACCCTCGATGGCCGAGCCGTCGAACCCGATGCCCTCCTCGAAGGCCGCCTCCAGCTCCGCCGGGGCCACTGAGACGCTCTTGAGCGTGCCCAGCACATCGGTGAACCACAGCCGGACGAACCGGATGTCCCGCTCTTCCAGCGTACGGAGGACGAACTCCTGCTGACGGTCCACTTCCCCAACCCCTCGCCACGTACGTCCGGCACCGGTCGGCCGGTCCGTCCTGACCGCCCAGTCTTCACCGGCCTGGTTAAGCAGACGTTACGCGACCTGCCCTCGCCCGTCCTGCGGTGTCCCGACGGCCGGATCGACGGGCGGCCTCCGCCCGCCGACGCCGGGTGGCCCGGGGGCGGGGAAAGGGTGGCGGTCGTCTCGTCGGAGCCGCCGGATTGACCGGCTGCCGCTGGGGCAAGATGAGGGCATGCCCACCCTGCGTCTGGCCCTGTGCCAGGTCAACCCGACCGTCGGCGACACGGCCGGCAACGCCGAGCTGATCCGCGCCTGGACCCGTCGGGCCGCCGACGCCGGCGCCCAGCTGGTCGCCTTCCCGGAGCTGGTGCTCACCGGCTACCCGGTCGAGGACCTGGTCTTCCGTCGTTCCTTCGTCGCCGCCTCGCAGGCCGCGCTGCGGCAGCTCGCCGCCGACCTGGCCGCCGACGGCCTCGGCGACCTGCCGGTCGTCGTCGGCTACCTGGACGCCGACGGGCCACCGCAGGTCAGCGGGGACGCCCAGCCGGGCCGGGGGGCCCGTAACGCCGCCGCACTGCTGCACCGGGGCGGGGTGGTCGCCCACTACTTCAAGCACCACCTGCCCAACTACGGCGTCTTCGACGAGGACCGCTACTTCGTGCCGGGCGACACCCTGACCGTGGTCCGGGTGGGCGGGGTGGACGTGGCGCTGACCATCTGCGAGGACCTGTGGCAGGCCGGCGGCCCGTTCGCGGTGGCCCGGCAGGCCGGCGTCGGTCTGGTGGTCAACATCAACGGCTCGCCGTACGAGCTGAACAAGGACGACGTCCGGCTGCCGCTGGTGCGCCGCCGGGCCGCCGAGGCCGGTGCCCCGATCGCGTACGTCAACATGGTCGGCGGCCAGGACGAGCTGGTCTTCGAGGGCGACTCGATGATCGTCACGTCCGACGGCGACCTGCTCACCCGCGCGCCGCAGTTCGTCGAGCACCTGCTCGTGCACGACGTGGAGCTGGCCGGGGCGGGCCCGCACGCCGCCGACACCGAGGATCTCGCCGACGGGATGCGGGTGCTACGCCGTACCGTCGAGGGGGTGCCGGCGGCCCCGACCGGGCCGGCGGCCGACGGCAGCCTGATGGCCCCGGTGGCCGACGAGGCCGAGGTGTGGCAGGCGCTGGTGCTGGGCCTGCGTGACTACGTCAACAAGAACCGGTTCCCCTCGGTGGTGCTGGGCCTGTCCGGCGGCATCGACTCGGCGGTGGTGGCCGCGCTGGCCGTCGACGCGCTCGGGCCACAGCGGGTGGTCGGCGTGTCGCTGCCCAGCCAGCACTCCTCGGAGCACTCCCGGGCCGACGCGGAGGACCTCGCCAAGCGCACCGGCCTGGACTACCGGATCGAGCCGATCCAGCCGATGGTGGACACCTTCCTGGCGAACATCTCGTTGTCCGGGGTGGCGGTGGAGAACCTTCAGGCCCGGGTGCGCGGGGTGATCCTGATGGCACTGTCGAACCAGGAGGGCCACCTGGTCCTCACCACCGGCAACAAGAGTGAGCTGGCGGTCGGCTACTCGACCCTCTACGGCGACTCGGTCGGCGGGTTCAACCCGGTCAAGGACGTCTGGAAGACGCTGATCTGGCGGCTGGCGAAGTGGCGCAACGCCGACGCGGCCCGCCGGGGCGAGACCCCGCCGATCCCGGAGAACTCCATCGGCAAGCCCCCGTCGGCCGAGCTGAGCCCCGGTCAGCTCGACAGCGACAGCCTGCCCGACTACGACGTGCTGGACCCGATCCTGATCGGCTACGTCGACGGCGACCTGGGCCGGGCCGGTCTGATCGAGTCCGGCCACGACCCGGCGATCGTCGACCGGGTGCTGCGGATGGTGGACACCGCCGAGTACAAGCGTCGGCAGTCCGCGCCCGGCACCAAGATCTCGATGAAGGCGTTCGGCCGCGACCGTCGGCTGCCGATCACCAACCGCTGGCGCGAGGACGGCTGAGCAACCCGGCCGGCTGGGCAACCCGGCCGGCTGAGCAACCCGGCCGGCTGGGCAACCCGGCCGGCTGGGCAACCCGGCCGGCTGGGCAACCCGGCCGGCTGGGCAACCCGGCCGGCTGGGCAACCCGACGCCGGCCGGCCCCGGCCGGCGTCGCCCCGGCGGAGTGAAATCCTGCACTGTTCCCTGCCGTCGACAGGTCGCGCGGTGCGACGATCGCGGCAGAACCCGGGGACCGCGACAGCGGCCTCGAGGAAAGGAGACAGTCATGGTGGAGTCCACCCCGACCGAGGTGACCGCCCTGTACGGCGGGCCGGCCACCCGCCGGGTCCGCACCCGCGACCTGATCGCCGCCAAGGAGCGCGGCGACCGGTGGGCGATGCTCACCTCGTATGACCAGTACACCGCCGGGATCTTCGACCAGGCGGGAATTCCGGCGCTGCTGGTCGGCGACTCGGCGGCGAACAACGTGTTCGGCTACGAGACCACCCTGCCGGTGACGGTCGACGAGTTGCTGCCGCTGGTGCGTGCCGTGGTGCGGGCGACCCGGCACACCCTCGTCGTCGGCGACCTGCCCTTCGGCTCGTACGAGGAGGGACCGACGCAGGCGTTGCGTACGGCGGTGCGGTTCATGAAGGAGGGCGGCTGCCACGCGGTGAAGCTGGAGGGCGGCCGGCGCTGCGCCGACCAGATCGCGGCCGTCACCGGGGCGGGCATCCCGGTGATGGCGCACATCGGCTTCACCCCGCAGAGCGAACACACCCTGGGCGGCTACCGGGTGCAGGGGCGCGGCGACACCGCCGACGAGGTGCTCGCCGACGCGCGGGCGGTGGCCGGGGCGGGCGCGTTCGCGGTGGTGCTGGAGATGGTGCCCGGTGAGGTCGCGAAGCGGGTCACCGCCGAACTGGCGATCCCCACCGTCGGCATCGGCGCGGGCCCGGACACCGACGCCCAGGTGCTGGTCTGGCAGGACATGGCCGGACTACGGACCGGGAAGGCCCCCCGGTTCGTCAAGCGCTACGCCGACCTGGCCGGGGCGCTGACCGAGGCGACCCGCCGGTTCGCCGACGAGGTACGCGGCGGCGACTTCCCCGCCACCGAGCACACCTTCTGAGCACTGGCGGTGGGGCGGCACCCCCGCCCCACCGCCCCGCAACGATCAACCGCCCGGTTCGGGCGCCTCACGGTACGCGCCGCGCCGGGTCGGGCGAGGGCCCGGCCCGGGATGATCGCCGCAGGCCCGGGGGGTGACCGTGGTACGGCGGGAGCGGCTAGGGTTCCGCCCGTGGATCATGTTCGCTTGTCAACAGTCGTCCTGACCTGTGTCTCCGTGCTGGCCCTCACGGCGTGCAGCGAGGCGGAGCCGTCGACCACTACCGCACCGTCGGCGTCGGCCACCGCTGCGGCCCCGTCGGCCGCCACCGACCCGACCACCATCGACCCGAGCACCGGCGGCCCGACCGCCGCCGCCGACCCGACAGCCGACAAGAAGCTCTGCACGGCGGCCAAGAAGATCGCCGACACGACGAAGGCCGACGTGATGAAGGCCGCGACGTCCGGTGGCGACCCCACGCCGACCATCCGCAAGGCCTACACGGAGATGGCGCAGAAGTTGGCGAAGGCCACCACCGGCGTCCCCACCAGTGAGGCGGTCACCGCGCTGGCCGCGTTCGGGGCCGCGTCCGGCCGGGCGGCGACCGCGGCAAACCTGGACACCGCCGCCGACGCCCCCGAGTTCCAGAAGACCAGCGCGATGGCGAACGCCGCCTGCAAAAAGGCAGGCGTCGACACCAACTTCTGACCACCACCCCACCGCACGACCCCACCCGCCAGAGAATCCTGGAGGGAACCGGCCCCCTGCGGGGCAGTTTCCCTCCAGGATCGCAGCGGAAGACGGGAACGGAGGCGGGGAGGCACGGTGGGTCAGAGGTCGGTGACCCGGATGCCGGCGTGGGCCTTGTAGCGCTTGTTGATGGCGATCAGGTTCGCGGTGAACGCCTCGATCTGGTGGGCGTTGCGCAGCCGGCCGGCGTAGATGCCGCGCATGCCGGGAATCCGGGCGGCCAACGCGCCGACGATGTCGACCAGTTCCCGTTCCTCGGTGCAGATCAGCACGTCGAGGTCGATCCGGTCGATCTCCGGGTCGGCCAGCAGCGGCGCGCTGACGTGGTTGAACGCCGCGCAGACCCGGGAGTCGGGCAGCAGGGCCGCCGCCTGCTGCACCGCGCTGCCCTCGGCGACCGGCAGCGCGTACGGGCCCTGCCTGTCGAAGCCGAGCGGGTTCACGCAGTCCACGACGATCTTGCCGGCCAGTGGACCGGCCAGCGCGCCGACGGTGGCCGCGTGCCCGTCCCACGGCACCGCGACCACCACCACGTCGCTGCGGCGGGCCACCTCGTCGTTGTCCGCGCCGGTCACGTCGGCCCCGGCGGGCAGCCGGGGCAGCGCGGCGATCTCCGCCGCCGCCTCGGCGGCCCGGTCGGCGGAACGGGACCCGATCAGCACCCGCTGGCCGGCACGGGCGAACCGGTAGGCCAGCCCCCGTCCCTGGTCGCCGGTGCCGCCGATGATGCCGACGGTCAGCCCGGACACGTCGGGGAGGGTGCTCGCGTCGTATGCCATGGCGTCATCCTCGCAAACCGCCACGCCACCAGCGGCGTAGGGCGCTGTCGGGCCGGGCCGCCGGGGCCGGGGCCGGGTTCAGGCCCGCTCGAAGAGCACCTTGCGGCCGACCGGGTCGGCGGTGACCAGGCGTACGGTGACCCGCTCACCCCGCGGCAGGTCCCCGGTACAGCGGGCCCGTACCGGCGGATCGTCCAACGCCACCGTCCCGCCGGGGACCCGGCCGGGCTTCGCCTGGCCGTTCGGGGGCACGTCGGCGTCCAGCACCGCCGCCGAGAACGTCTCCCCCACCCGGTGTTCCAGCAGCACCGCTTCGGCCAGATCGATGGCGCCCCGGGTGGCCGCCCCCGCCGTCCGGTCGGTCGAGGCCATCACCTCCGGCAGCCGGGGCAGCGCCGACCGGGCCCATCCGGGCACCTCGCGCCCCTCGTGCAGGGCCAGGCACACCTCCGTGGCGTACCTGTCGGCCAACCGGCGCAGCGGGGCGGTGACATGGGCGTACGCGGCGGCCACCCCGCCGTGTTCCGGCTGCTCCGGCAGCTCACCGTCGAACGCCGTGTACGCCGCACCGCGCATCAGCTCGGCCGCCTGGTCGACGAAGGCGGCGGCCCGGGGCCGGGAGGCATCCAACCCGGCCAGCACCTCGCCGACCCGTACCCCGTCCGGCCAGTGCACGCCCAGCGGGGCCGCCGCCGCGCGCAGCCGGGCCACCGCCTCCGGTTTCGGGGCGGGCATGGTGCGCAGCAGCCCGATCCGGCCGGCCAGCATGATGTCCGCCGCCGCCATCCCGGTGAGCAGCGAGATCTGGGCGTTGTGGTCCTCCATCGGGCCGGGGCCGCGCAGCACCAGCCGCCACCCGTCCCCGTCGGGTTCGACGTCCTGCTCGGGCAGGGGCAGGTTGACCGCGCCCCGGCGCAGGCCACGGGCGGTGAGCAGGGCACCTATCTCGGGCAGCAGCGCGATCGGGTCGGGTAGCCGGCCGGCGTCGGCGGCCACCTGCACGCCCGGGTAGTCCAGCTTGGCGCGGCTGCGTACCAGGGCGCGTTCCAGTCCGACGGCGACGGTGGCCCCGTCGGCGTCGAGGTCGATGGTCCATAGCACGGCTGCCCGGTCGACGTCGGGCAGCAGACTGGCGGCACCCTCACTGAGGGTGTGCGGATGCAGCGGCACGTTGCCGTCGGGCAGGTAGACGGTCTGCCCGCGCCGCCAGGTCTCCTCCTCCAGCGGCCCGCCGGGGCGTACGTGGGCGGCGACGTCGGCGATGGCGTACCGCACCCGGTAGCCGCCGGGTCGACGGCTGAGGTGCATCGCCTGGTCCAGGTCGCGGGAGGTGGCCGGGTCGACGGTGACGAACGGGACGTCGGTCCGGTCGGCCACGGCGGGCGGTGGGGCGTCGGCCGCCTCGTCCGCCTCGCGCTGCGCCGCGGCCGGGAAGCCGTCAGGCAGTCCCAGCTCACGGCGCAGCGCGCCGAAGTCGATGCGGGGCGCGAGCACACGTCGGATGACCACGGGTCAATCCTGGCAGCGTGCCGCGTGATCCGCTCTCCGGCGGGCGGGCCGCAGGCTCCGTACGGTCAGCCGGTGGCCTTGCGGGCGCGCGTCGGTGCGGTGGCCCGCGCCGCCGCCGTCCGTGCGGGCGCCTTGCGGGCGGTGGCTTTACGGGCGGTGGCCTTGCGGGCGGTCGTGGCCGTGGTCTTCTTCGCCGCCGCCTTGCGGGTGGCCGTCGCGCTGGTCCTGCGGGCCGGCGCCGCCTTCGCGGTCGACTTCGACGCGGGTGCGGTCTTCGCGCTCGACTTACGGGCCGGTGCCTTCGTGGCCGCGGTGGTCCTCTTCGCGGGCGTGCTCTTCTTCGCGGCCGTGGTCCTCGCCGCCGTCGTCTTCGCCGGCGTGGTCTTCCTGGCGGCCGTGGTCTTCCTGGCGGCCGTGCTCCTCGTGCCGGGCATCGCCTTCTTGGCGGGCATCGCCTTCTTCGCGGCGGTGGTCTTTGTCGCGGCCGTCGTCTTACTGGCGGCGGTCCGGGCGGTCGCGGTGGTCTTCTTCGCCGCCGCCGCGGTCGTCCGCTTCGCCGCGGTGGTCTTCTTCGCCGCCGTGCTCCGGGCGGCGGCCGTGGTCTTCCTGGCCGCCCCGGCGGTGGTGCGGGCGGCGGCGGTGGTCCTGCTGGCGGCCTTCTTCGCCGGGGCCTTTCTCGCGGTCGACTTCGACGCGGTGCTCCGGGCCGCCGGGGCCCTCTTCGCCGTCGACTTCGAGGCGGGGGCCTTCCTGGCGGCCGGGGCCTTCTTCGCCGTGCCGGTCGCCGTCTTCCGGGCGGTGCCGGTGGACGGGGTCCGGCCCGAGCCGGCGCCCGCCGCGCTCGCCGTCGCCCGGCCGGCCGACGCCTTGCGGGCCGCGGCCGTGGTCGTGGTCGAGCGGCGGGCCGCGGTGCTCCGGGTCGCGCCTGCGGTCCGTTGCGCGGCGGCGGTCTTCGTCGCGGCCGGGCGGGTGGTGGCCTTTGCTGCTTCGGCCATCTCGGTTCCCTCCTTGGGGACATGCTCCCGCGTGCCTCCTCACGGAGGCACGGAGTCCTCGACGCGGGCCGTCCCGCGCCGTTCAGTTGCCCTCCCCGGCCCAGCGGGCATCTTCGGCCTCCCACGCTTCGTTGCGCTCCTGCACCTTCTGCAGGGCGTTCTCCGCGTCGGCAGCCGAGGGATACGGTCCGAGAACGTGCTTGGCAGGGCACACGTCGGCATCGGTCTCGACCCGGTGGTGTCGGGTGCACCAGTAGTAGTGCCCACCACTTCCGCTGTCGTTCATGAGATCACTGTGCACCGGGCGCAGCCCGACCGCCACCGGATCGCCGCAATTGGTCGCGACCACATCCACAGTAGACGTGCTCGGCGGGCTCCGGGGCGAAATCGCAAAATCGGTCCTGACCTGCCCGGACGCCGCCGGAAAAACCCCCGGCGACACCGCGTCGGCCCGGGTCGCGGGGCCGCCGCGACGCGTCCGGGAGGAGCCGGAAAGCCGGTGGTACGACGCCGCACGCCCAGGCAGAATCGAACGTCGTGATCATGACGGGGACGTGTCCGCGCTGCACCACGGCGACCGTGTCCATCCGTGCGGCGATGCCCTGGTGCCCGGACTGCGAGTGGAACCTGGACGGCTACGACCCGGGGCGGCGGGCACCGGAGTTCGGCTGGGGACGGGTCGACAGGCGTACCCACCGGATCGCCGCCCGGCTGAACCGTCGGCAGTACGCCGCGCTCGTCGACCGTCCGTTGGAGTCGACCGGGCCGGGGACCGCGGGAGTGGTGACGGCGACCGTCTCGCTGCTGCTGACGGTCGGGGTGCCGACGCTGGCCGGGCTCGGCTGCTGGCTGCTCGTCGCGTACCCCTTTCCGAATGTCGCGGTCCTCCTCGGGGTGGCGCTGATCGCGCTGGCGGTGGTGCTGCGGCCCCGGCTGGGGCGGCTGGACGCCGATCTGGAGGTGCTCGACCGTTCCCAGACGCCGGAGTTGCACGCGCTGGTCGCGGAGGTCGCGGCGGCGATCGGCGCGCCTGTGCCGCAGGTGGTCGGGGTGGACGGCAGCTTCAACGCCTACTCGACGTCGGTGGGGTTGCGGCGGCAGCGGGTGCTCTGTCTCGGTCTGCCGCTGTGGGGTGCCCTCGACGGGGCGCAGCGGGTCGCGTTGATCGGTCACGAACTGGCGCACTTCGTCAACGGTGACGTACGCCGGCTGCTGGTCACCCAGCCCGCGCTGACGATGCTCGGTGACGCCGCCGACCTGTTCCGGCCGTCCCCCGCCCGCCGGGACGTCGGGTTGCTGGAGCTGCTCGGCGAGGCAGCGGGCCGGGCGATGTCGTGGGCGCTGTCCCGGGTGCTCTTCGGCGTCCACCTGCTGCTGGTCTGGACGGCGTTGCGGGACGGCCAGCGGGCCGAGTACCTCGCCGACGAGTTGGCCGCCCGGGTGGCGGGCACCGACGGCGCGCGTAACCTGCTCGACGTCCTGCTCAGCGGGGACGCGGTGGCCCGGGTGGTGCGGCAGGCCTCGCGCGCCGGGGACGGGCCGGCGGCGTGGCGGTCGGGGGTGGCGCTGGCCCGGACGGCGGCTGCCGGCCGGATGCCGTTGGTCCGCCAACTGTCGGTCCGCGACGAGGCGTCGCTGTTCGCCGCGCACCCGCCGGCCGGGCTGCGCCACCGGATGCTCACCGCCCGCACCCCGCAGGAGCCGACGGTGACGCTGGACGGCAGCCGGATGGAGCGCCTCGACGCGGAGTTGACCAGGCACTTCGACCGGACGGCCCGGACCGTCGCCTGGTCCGGCTGAGCCGTCGTCCGTGGTGTCCACGGCCGGGACGGTCGTGGCACGCGGTGGCCCCCGGATCAGAGACTTTCGGCCCTACCGTCCCGACCAGGCACTTGGTATCAGTTCGCCCCGCGATGAACCATCCCTCGGCCTGGTCCTCTTGGCGGGACCGCCGGGCGGTCCGGGTCGGCCGGACAGCCCCGATGCGGCGGCACCGAGTGCGACCGACCCGGGTGTGTGCGAGCCTCGTCAGACCTCTTGCGGCGCTGCCCACCGCCCGCCACCTGGGCGGGACGACGACGATGTCGACGGCGCCGCCCTGTCGAAGCGGGAGAACACCACCGTGGCTAGCCTGGACGTCGCCCTGAAGAACGCGATGAACATCGACGGAGCGATCGGGGTGGCGCTCGTCGACTACAACAGCGGCATGACCCTCGGCGTGGCCGGCGGCACCGGCGAGATCGATCTGACCGTCGCCGCCGCCGGCAACACCGACGTCGTCCGCGCCAAGATGCGCACCCTGGAGATGCTCAAGATCGAGGACGAGATCGAGGACATCCTGATCACGCTCGGCAGCCAGTACCACCTGATCCGCCCGCTGACCGGCCGCACCGGCAAGGGCCTCTTCCTCTACCTGATGGTGAGCAAGAGCCGGGCCAACCTGGCCATGGCCCGGCACCAGCTGCGCATCATCGAGGAGAGCCTGGAACTGTGACCGCGGACAAGACCGAGACCATCCTGCCCCGCCGTTCCGCCCGCGCCGCCACCCTGCCCGCCGCCCGGCCGCTCCCGCCGTCGCTGGCCGGGGACCGCTCGTTGCCGTACCCGGCGATCAGTCGTGAGCTGGCGGCACTGCGGCACGAGATCCCCGGGGTGCACGGCTGCGTTCTGGGGGGCGTCGACGGCCTGCTCATCACGCACAACCTGCAGAACGAGGTGGACCCGAACGACCTGGCCGCGCTCGCCGCGACCACCTTCGGCCTCGGGCGGCAGGTCGGCATGCGGCTCGGCCAGGGCGACTTCCAACAGTCCACGGTACGCAACCAGGGCGGCTACCTGAGCGTCTACGCGGTCAGCGAGCAGGCCCTGCTCGCCGTCATCGGCACGGACACCGTCAACGTCGCCCGGCTGCACCTGCGCGCCCCGGGGGTGGCGAGCCGGATCGCGGCGCTGCTCACCCGGGTCCCGGCCCAGGCCTGACCCGTACGGCGGGGTGCGGCCGGGCACGCCGTACCCCCGCCCGGCCGGGACGGAGCCCCGCGGTGACGGATGAGTCCCGACCTCTGTCCACACTCCACCGCACCAGCCGACCAGGACCCCTGGAAGTGGCTTTTCCGAAATAATCGTCACTGCCGGAAAATTGTTCACAGATAGGCCAAAAACGCGCGACACAGCAACGTTAATTGACGGTGAGAGTAACTACGTCGACACATGTTTCTGATCAAGTCGACGCATGCCACCATCCGTACTCGCACAGGCGACGCAGGCCACGCGTCGGCGACTTCTGTTGCTGTCAGGGCTGATCGCGCTGACCGCTCCCCTGGTAGCCACCCCCGCCGAGGCAGAGCGCGCCGTCGGCTCCGGCGTCACCATGCCCACCTGCGCCTGGTCGTCGAAGTATGGGGCGACAAGCCTGAACGCCTACTGGCCGGACACCGCCGCCACCTACTGGTCGACCATCTATCCGGTCACGCCGGGCCTGGAAATCACCCTCTCCGGGGTCTTTCCCGACGCCAGGTACGCGTCCTTCAACGTGTACGACGACAAGCCCACGTACTTCACCCGTAATGGCGTCAGCTCCAGCATGCCGGATTACCTCATCGCACCGGACGCGGGCAGCCAGAATCCGTGGCAGACCGGTGTCGCGCCGGGTGGGCGGTTCACCCTCACCATCACCCCCGAGGTGGCCTTCGGACAGACCAACCGGCTGCCCCTGGCCCGGGAGGACGCCCTGCCCGGCGCGAAGGCATCGGTCATCTTCCGGGTCTATTTGCCGGCCGGTGGTGACACGACAGTCGCCCTACCCACCATGACCCTCACCCTCGACGGGGTGTCGCAGACCCTGCCGCCCTGCTCGTCGGGCAGCAGCACCTCCACCACCCCGGCGAAGGCGGACGCCCGGGAGGCGGGGCTGTCCGGCGCGGGCGGTCCCGGTGACGGGCCGGGGCATCCCGGGGGCGGACCGGGCGGACCCGGCCACCACCCCGGCGGACCGGGCGGACCCGGCCACCCCGGCGGTCCTGGCCCCGGCGGCCCCGGTCATCCAGGTGGGCCGGGCGGGCCCGGTCATCCCGGTGGGCCGGGCGGGCCCGGTGGGCCGGGGCATCCCGGGGGGCCGGGGTTGCCGGAGGAGACCGGGCAGAAGCTCTTCACCCGGACGTCGGAGGTGGAGAACCTCGCCCCCAACCCGGACAACGCCTACCTCGGGACCTGGGTCAGCCCGCCAGCGGCGGACCAGGTGCTGGTGATCCGGGGTCGGGCACCCCGGGCGGTCACCGGCAACCATCCGGGCGTCTGGCCGCGCCGACACGCCGACCTGCGCTACTTCTCGATGTGCACCAACCTCGGCGGCCAGGTCAAGCCCGTCGTGATCAACCGGTTCACCGACGCGCCGGCGAGCCTCGGGTGCCGCTACGACGACGACACCCGGCTCGACCGACACGGCTACTACACGTACGTGCTCGGCAGGGAGCAGCAGCGGACGGCAATCGAGGCGGTGGACGACGCGACCTTCCTGCCGTTCTCCGTCTCGTATCCGGCGGCTCCGCACATGGTGCTGCTGCGGAACCTGCTGCCGGTGCCCGCTTTCCCGCACGCCACCCAGAACGTGCCGGTGGACAGCTCGGCGGAGACCGCCGCCGCCGTGATGGGGCCGCACTATCCGCTGTTGAAGGTCTGCTCCCTGGCCAGCCTGGCCGCTGACGGGGGTCGCGTGTGCACCGCCTGAACTGAACGGACGGGGCGTCCGGGCGTCGACGACGCCCGGAGCCGATGCCCATCCGGTGGGCGACGGACGAGTCGACCTGTACGCCGGATTATGAGGGTGAGAAGCCTGCCGACCTGGGCAAGAGCCCGGCTACTGCCACCGTAGGCCGTCGCTAGGCCGTCGGAGCTGCGCTCATATGCCAGGCGGGATCTTCTGCCGACCCAGCGGAAACCCCGGCCGGCCGCTGAAGTAAGTCCGATACCCAGTTCACGCCAGCTCTTTCGGCGCTACTCAGATAGCCGCTATCCTTTCTGCCGCAACGTCCAAGATAACGTCAGGATGCAGTTTCGCGAGCGCATGTAGTGCCGTCGTCCAATCACGAGAAAGTGCAGCAATAAGGAGGCGGCGCGAATCGCGAGGCTCTACGGCTGTCGCAACAGCGGCGAGCGCTTGACGAGTCAATTCCTGACTACTCATGGCTTGCACAATCGCGTCAGCCCGGTCGACGTCCCCCGCAACACCTGCCGCCTCTGCCACTGCGATCATAGCCTCCGACCGCCGAAACAAGTCAGTAATAGAGGCAGCAATCGCTTCGGCTCGGTCGACATCACCGCCCTTCGCTACGGCATCAACCACGCCAGCCAACGCTTCTGCCCGCCGATAGGGCTCGGAGATCGCTTTGGCGATAGCTTCGGCTCGGTCGACATCGCCAACCATTCCTGCCGCTCGCGACACCGCGACAAGGGCTCGCGCCTGATAATGAGGGTTAATGACCTTCGCTATAGCCTCAGCCCTGTCAATATCACCCGCCATGCCCGCCGCATGCGACACCGCAAGGAGAGCCTGACCCAGGTAATAGGAAGCAGTTATGGTCTTGGCGATCGCCTCAGCTCTATCAACATCACCCCTCGCCGCAACAACCTCAACTACGCCAACCAGGGCTCGCATTCGCGAATAAGGATCTTCAATCTGCCCCGCCGACCAGCTGGCAAGATCGATCTTCCCGGCTACCGCCACGGCCTTGACAGATGCTGTTGCCATCTCTTCTACCGCCCATTGTTGCGAGTAGGGGTCTGAGATGGCGCTTGCGATCGTCTTAGCTCGAGAAGCGTTGCCTGTCTCCGCCAAGGCAACTGCGACACTCCTCAAAGCCTGGTTTCGTCGAATCGTTTCCCCAACTGCCCGAGCTACCAACTCAGCCCGATCCAGCTCGCCCGCTGCTATCGTTGCATCGAACATAACCATCAGCACTTGGTCCCGAAGACCAGGGTCTCTAATGGTGCGCGCCAGGCTCTCCGCCCGCCCCATATCCCCCGCCACAGCTACAGCCTGCGCAATAGTACCAAGCGCTTGCCCTTGTAGATACTTGTTCTTAATGGTAGCAGCAATCGTTTCCGCCCGATCAACATCGCCGGCAACGGCTACCGCTTCCACAAGCGCCGCGAGGGCACGCGCCTCCTTATCCTGGTCGATAATGGCGCGAGCGATTCCCTCTGCATCGGTAGCTAGTTGCGCCGCTCGGACAAGGTCACCAGATGCCGCTAGCGAGTTTGCTAAGGCAGTAAGTTCCCGCGCCCGCCGGGCAGGATCGCCGATCGCCCGAATGATGATTTCAGCATCCGTGATTAGGCGAGCGCTGCGGAAGATGTCGCCGCTCACCATTGCCGCCTTGGCCAGTCCCGTTAGAGCCTCCACCCGTAAACCAAGATTCGCGATTGCCTCCACATCGAACTCGGCATCGGCAATAAATTTCACTGCCCGAACAGTGTTTCCAGCCGTTGCTACCGTCTCCGCTACGGACGCAAGAGCCGCCGCCCGCAGTTCGGGAACGTCAATAGAGGCGACGATAGCGTCGACACGTTTTACGTCTCCGGCAACGGCGGCCGCTTTGGCGATAGCAATCAGGCCACGGGCCCGACGATACCAGTCAGAGATTCCCTTTACGATGGCGCAAGCCCGGCTGATTTCGCCATTTCCAGCGCATGCCCCGACTACTTCTATCAGCGCTTCCGCTCGCCATCCTGGGTCAGAGATGCCGCTACATAACCTCTCAGCCAATTCGATCTCGCCAGTCGTTGCCGCGGCTTTGCTTACAACGGCTAACGTTTGCGCTCGCCGGTAGGGGTCCACAAGGGCCTCAGCGATACTCTCTGCCCTAGTCATTAGACGGCTTGCTTGATCATGATCCCCAGAGGCCGCCTCGGCGGCAGCCACTCGTGTCAGCGCCTGGGCACGCCAGGACGGGTCTGCAATGGCCGTAATGATTGATTCAGCCTCATCGACTCTGCCCAGAGCCGGCAACGCTTCAGCAAGAGCTATTAATGCCTGCGTCTGCCAATACGGGTCGGCGATAGAACGAGCGATCACCTCGACGCGTTCGAGGTCGCCGACTCGGGCCGCCGTTTGTGCAACCGCAGCAAGTGCCTGGGAACGTCGGTCAGATGTAGCAATATCGCGTGCCAGAGCTTGGGCGTATCCCACATCGCCAGATGCCGATATTACGGTGGCCAGCGCCGCCAATGCCTGAGCCTGCCCGTCAGGATCCGCAATGCCACGCGCAAGAGCCTCTGCGCGAGCCGTCTGTCCAATCTTCGCCCACACGGACGGTAGCCCACTTGGCAAATTGGCGTTACGCGAAGTAAGCGCGTCGCGATGAATAGCCAACCGCGTCATCGCAAGTACATCAGCCTCATCTCTAGTGATGACGATGTCATGTGCAGACGCTATCTCCGCGAAAGCAGCAGCGTCACCACCAGTAGTTGCCAAGAGCCGGTTGTGTCGATTTGAATCCACCGCAAGCTTGACGAGGCGACCATAGTCCTCCTGCGCACGGAGCATGCGCGGATAACCTCGCAGTAAATACTGGGGCGTATCGCCACTCCAGCCGCTTTTAGAATGCCGGTCCGCCCAGCAGTGGAGCCGCTCCCGGTACCCCTCTAAAGCCCGCCCAAGCCGATGTATAGCACTTTCACGCAGGGTCTCATGGGCGAAAATGAAAGTGTGTTGGCCATCGACTCCAATTGCATCAACCCGCCCGGTAACAGTGCGACCAAATTGGCCGCCGAGCATGCTATCGAGACTATACCGAGGAATGGTGGTTAGCTCCTCTAGATCGTCTAGGGTGAGGCCGCCGCCACTCGCCGTGATTAGTCCGATGACCTCTTGTTTCGACTGGCCACCATGCAGAATCTGGTCAAGCTCAGCCCGGGCAGCAAGGGCGATCTCGGTAGCGTGTTGCGAGACGTCGAGGTCGCGCACCCGGCATCTTCGCAGTGGATGGTCACGAGATACGTCACCTGGCAGCTGCGGGTGAGGGCGACTGGCGACTATGACCCGAAGATGCTCGCCGGGGGCTTTCGGAAGCATTGATGCAACGCTAGCCAACTTCGAGTCCGCGCCGGTACCTATGTCCTCGTCCAAACCGTCGACAACCAGCACCAGTCGCCTACCCTCAGCGTGGACCTTTTCGCTGGCAGTTCGCAACAAAGCTCTACGGTGAGCGTCGCGTGCAGTCGCGGTTAAAGTTGGCGGCAGAGTTTCGTCAACGATTGCCGAGAGTTGATCGAGTAGAGCATCCGTGAAGGCGTTGCTATCAGCTTGGGCGGCAAGTCGCGCCGTCACAAAAAACGACACCACCTCAACCCCTTGTGGCGGGCTAAGGACGAAGGTTGACAGTAAGGCAGACTTGCCCGCCCACGGGCCGGCCCGCAACCAAAGGTACTGTTCGTCACTTCCACAAAAGTCCGCAAGTTCCTTGAGTTCAGCGTCCCGATCTTTTAGCATCCCAGGCAGTCCGCTACCCGGCGCGATATCACGGACCTGCTCGATATAACCGGACCTTGTCCACCATCGGGGCCGACCGCCATGGAGATGCAAGTGCATCTGCGAACTGTCTCCTACTTGCACCCCGATTGCGTTCCGCAGGTCCACCGCCCTGACAAGATCAGCTTCAATCGGCTCTGTCATGGAAGTCATCAGTCCAAGGGTTAAAATTTGATGTTCATATTCGAATTATCTCCAATTTGGACGCCCTTCGCATCGTGCATGTCGATCACATACTTGCCAACTTTCGCCTGCGCAGGATCGCTCGCACGAAGAACCTGCCGCGCCGCAGCAAGAACATCTTCATCATTTGCGACGTCAACGGAAATAACCAAAGACTTCAAAATGTTGGGATCAGCGACACGCGCCTCAAGCGCTTCTACGATCTGCTCGGGGTCTGCCTCTGGACTTCCAGTTTTCCGCAGCCGCCGCAACAAAGCGTCTCGCAACTCCGAGTAAGCATCCTTGACTGCGACACTTATCGTGTCCGATAACCCCGCCGCCAACGCGCCGACCACCAGAGACACCGGGTCCATCTCTAACCTCCCAGTCCGTCTGGCTACCGTACCGGACAACCAGAACCATATCTAAGCTGATCAGCTTTCGATGCTAACGTCGCTGGCAAACACTCGACAGCCACAAGTTCCACGTCTGGCTAGAACTACGTGGCCGCAGCGCTGCGGCAGAGCGTTGCCGACCGCCTGGCTTCCCATGACTCACTTCCAGTAGGCTTTGCCGCTTTGCTGCACAAATGCTTCATTGATTCACCGGTAGTGGCGGACCTCTCTCCTCCCCTTCGTCCGCACTAGAGCGCAGTAGGCATGCTGCTAACGAGCCCTGCGGGACGGGTCAGGGGGTACGGGCTGCCCGTCACGCGTGGCTCTCTTGATTACCGATTCGTACCCCACTCCTGACCTGGAAGCGACCCAAATAGATCATCGGTCGATCGCCGGGTTCGCTCCTCGCTGGCAGGCATCAGGTGGGTGTAGACGCGGAGGGTGAAGCCGGGATCGGCGTGGCCGAGATACGAGGCGAGGGCCTTGATGCTCTCCCCCGCGTCGAGCAGCGACGAGGCGTAGAAGTGGCGTAGCGCGTGCATGCCGGTGGCCCGGGTTGGCGTGATGCCAGCCGCCACGACAGCGGGTCGCCAGCTCTTGTTGTCGAAGGTGCGCCGGTTGATCGCGCCCCGCCGGGTAGTGGTGAACAGCAATGGCACCGTGACCCGCTCGTCGGTGGCCGGATCTTCCCACGGCAAGGTGAGCGACAGCGGGGCGAAGTCGTCGACGTGCTGCCGCAGCTCTCGGGCGACGGAGTCGGGCAGCGGTATCCGGCGGTCCCGGTCGTTCTTGGGCAGCCCGAAGACGAGCCGAGAGCGGACGAGTTTGACCTGGCGGCAGACGTGCACCCAGCCCGCGTCGAAGTCGATGTCGTCGACCGCGAGACCGAGGATCTCCCCCTGCCGCAGACCGCAGCCGGCCCCCAGGTCGACCATCGGGCGGTACCGCTGGGCGAGGCCACTGCGGACTGCCGAAACCTGGTCGTACCGCCAGGGCACCACCCGACGCTGTACGGGTCGCGGGGGCTTGACCGATTTTGCCGAACACGGGTTCTTGGCGATGCGCTCGTCGTCGACGGCCGCGCCGAGGATGGTCCGGAGATGAGCGAAGACGACGGCCCGGGTCGCCGGGGCCAGCTTGCCGACCATGCCGGCATCCCACTCTCGGATGTGACCCGGCTTGATCGAGGCAAGTTGCCGAGAGCCGAAGAACGGCAGCAGGTGCTTCCGTACCCGGAACTCTGTGCTCTCCCGCGTCGACTCGTCGAACGAGCGCGTACGCAACCAGCTCTCGGCGTACTCAGCGAAGGTAATCCGACCGGCGGACGGGTCGACGTAGGAGCCCCGGAGCTTGTCCGTCTCGGTGGAGACGAGGAAGGCGTCAGCGTCACGCTTGGCCCGGTCGGGGAAGGACTGGCTACGTTCCCGCCCGTCCGGGCCGATGTACCGCACCCGGTAGCGCATTCCCTTGCCGAACAGACTCGACTTGATCCGCTCCTTCCGGCCGCCGGGGTGCCGGATCACCTTGTACCAGCGATCCTCCACGTGTCCCATCAGGCCGCCGCCTGCGCGCGTACCCACGCCCGGACCGTCTCCGGTTCGTACCGCAGGTGTCGACCGACCCGGGCCGCCGGCGGACCGTACTTGACCTTGCGCCAGCGGTACAGCGTTTCCTGCGGCACCCGCAGGTAGGCCGCCACCTCCCGCACCGTCCAGAGCCCATCGTTCACCACCGTCATAGCCCCTCCCCCGTTGTGTCGCCCGTTCCTGTTGCTGATCCGTCGTCGGGGAGCTGAGCGGCCCGGTCCTTGGCGGCGAGCAGTTCGGAGCGCCAGCGGGCACGCTCGCTGATCGACCGCAGCAGCCGGTGAGCCATGGCCGGCACGTCCGGGTCATCGGGTCGGGCCAGTTCCCAGGCGTGCCGGACCGGTTCGACGGTGGCGCCCTGGTCGTCGACCCCATCGAGGCCGACGGTGACGCCGAGCAGTGATCGCACCCAGGCCCGGACGTCGTGCTTGTGGTCGCTGAGCGTCTTGCCGGACCAGTCGCGGGAGATGAGGATGCGCCGGCCGCCGATGCCGAGGGTGTCCCGTTGGTGGACCTTGCCCTTGCACCGGCCCGGCTTGAGCTTGGCGTTCGCCTTCTTGGGTTGGATGCCGTAGAGCAGCCAGTTGGCGCACCGGTCGGTGCAGGGCGTGATGCGCAGTTCCCGCCAGAGCCGGTCGAGGTGTTTGCGTTGCCGGTCGGTGGTGGCCTTGTGCACGTCGCCGGTGTGTTTGGTGATGTACTTCGTGACGTACCGGATGGTCCGTTCGGCGTCGGTGGTGCCGGGCATGACGCCCCGCGCGTCGACCTGGGTACCGAAGCGGACGACGTGCACCGGTTCCGCGTGCGGGTTGTCGTCGATGGCGTCGAGGGCTTCCGTCCAGGTGGTCAACGGCTCGCGGGTGTCCGGGTCGACCCACGCCGAAGCGTCCTCGTCCCACACGGGAGGCCGGTCGGCGGTGTACTGCTGGACGTCGACGGCCGGCCACCACACCTGGTGATAGGTGGCCGCTGCCACCGTGCGGAGGGTTTCGCGGGGGATGGTGCCCCGGATGGCGAAGTGTGCGTGTGGGGCGAGGCGGCGTTGTGGCTCGACGCAGCCGGAGTACTGGACATTCCAGCCCTCACACCGCCGTAGGTTCTGCCAGAAGCGATCCAGGAGTCGGGGGAAGTGCACGGCGTCCCAGGCGGCACGGCGGTAGTCGTACCGGTCGGGATTGACCGGGGTGCCGTCGGGGCGGACCGGGCCGTAGGAGTCGAGGGTGAGGGTCAGCCACATCGACGGCCGGTAGGTGGTGCCGTCCGCAGCGGTGAACGTCCTGCCGACCGTGCGCCGCTCCACCTTGCGCCGAGGCAGCTCGGGAGCATCCTGCCGACGTCGGGTCGAGCGCTTCCGACGCGGGCCGGTGTCGTCGTCGCCCTGGTCGTCGTCGCCGGTCGCGTGCGGCGGGGCGACCCTTCCCCGGAGTCCTTCGGCCGCAATGGCCTCTTCCACCTCGCGGATAGCGTCGTCGAGGTCTTCGACCTGGTCCCACTGGCACGCCCGGGATGCCTCGTCACGGGAGAACTCCAGATGCCCGCGCAGCAGGATCAGCGCCTTCTGTTCCTCGGTCGCGGGTTCCGGTGGCGGTAGTGGTTCGTCGTCGCGGTGCCAGCCCTCGCGGATCTGGGCCTGCCGCAGCCGGCGGTTCTTCTTGGCGCACGGGGCGCACTTGTCTTCCCGGGTGGCCCCGCAGGGCAGGTCGATGACTTCGGTCAGGCCGGTGTCGAGGTCGGTGCGGCGCATGGCGAGGGGACGCACGCAGACGCCGTACTCGGCGGCGATCTCCTTGAGGACGTCAACCGAGCGGGGTAGCGCCATGCGGGCCGCCCGCGACCCCGGCCGAGGAACAGCGACCGGGGTCGGGGCGGCCGGTTCGAGGCCCGGCAGGGTGGGGGCGGTCATCGGCCCACCCCCGCCGTGAATGGAATGCGGTGGTTCTGGGTGCGGGTGCGCCGGTACTGTCCGGGCTCACCAGGAACCCGAGTGGCGAGGTCGACATGAGCGGCGATGACGGTACGACGGTGCTGTGGCGTCCGACCGGACCGAAAGAGCTGGATCTCGTCCGCGAGGCCGGATGGCGGGCGTGGCCGCCGCGTCTGCCGGATCAGCCGATCTTCTACCCGGTCCTGAACGAGGACTACGCGGTGATGATCGCCCGGGATTGGAACGTGCCCGCGTCCGGCGTCGGCTACGTCACCCGGTTCCGGGTGGAGTCGGAGTTTCTGCGCCGGTACCCGGTCCAGCAGGCCGGTGGGAAGACCATCCTGGAGCTGTGGGTTCCGGCTGAGGAACTGGACGAGTTCAATGCGCACATCGTCGGGTTGATCGAGGTCGTGCACGAGTTCCGGTAGCCGCCGGCCGGCGGTGAGGGTGGCGGTCATCGGATGATCCCGACGACGTGCGGCCGGTTCGAGGGGACGACACGCGGGGGCAGCACGGCTGCCGGGGCAGAGATGGCAGCCGGAGCCGGGACAGCCGGCGGCACGGGGTCAGCCGGGCGCTCGGGTTCGGTGGTGGCCTGCTCGGGCACCTCGTACCAGTCGCCCGGGGGTTGGTCCGGTGCGGGAGCCGGCGGCACGGCTGGGGCGTTGGACAGGACGACTTTGACCAGGGCGAGGAACGCCAGCGAGGGCACCGCGGCCACGGTCCAGCCCCAGACCGACGGTTCGGCTTCCGCCACTTGGGCGGCGAGGGACAGCAGCGCGAACGCGACCAGGAGCGAGCCGACCAGGCCGATAGGCCGACCGGCACGGCGGCGGGCGCGGAGTTCCAGGCCGAGGTAGATCGCCATCAGCTCGACGGCTACGGCGTTGGCCCAGCCGATCCAGTCGGGTTGACCGTGGGCTACGGACAGGTCGTGGACGTGGGTGAAGGCGGCAGCGCCGGCCATGGTGCCAATGGCGAGCAGGATCACCAGGCGTACAGCCGATTCGGAGCGTTCGGTCATCACTCCGCCCCCTTCGGCTTCTCGCGGATGATCAGGTCGATGCGGATGCGCCGGCCCTCCATGTCGGGGCGACGGTTGATGAGGTGGGCGAGGCCATGCAGGGCGGCGGCGCTTTGGTCAGCCGGGCCGACGAGTCGGACGTACAGCGGGCGGCGGAGGCGGTTGGTCAGACGGGTGAGGGGGTTCACGGCAGTTACCTCCGGGCCGGTCGGATGTCAGTGCGGATGTAGTCGGGAGGGGTACCGAGCGTGGCGACCGCTTCGGACAGGCACCGCCACAGCGCCCACGCCTCGTCAGGGGTCAGGGACATCCGCCGCCGGCCCGCACCGACCGCCAGATAGACCGGGTACGGGTCAGGCCGCTCGGGGTCGACCCGGACAGAGACGGCGGTCACCGGTTCGGGGGTTCGCAGCCGGTAGAAGCGGCACCCGGTCGGGGCAGCGGTCATCGCGCCTCACCCCCGCCGTCGGAGTCGAGCAGGTTGCGCAGCGCATCAGGCAGCAACGGCCCGGACGGCTTACGCGGCAGCGGAAGGCGGACCGGTTCGACGGCGGTTTCCCGGCCGACCTGGGCGAGGATGTCCGCCGCGTCAGCCGGGGCCGGGTACTGCCGCGCCATGTCGCGGATGTCGTCATCGCTGACGTAGGAGAACCGGACCCGCATCGGGTCGGGGGTGCCATCGAGGATCACGTACCCGACGCCCTTCGCCCAACGGGGCATCTGATCCGCGAGAGCGCCCCGGTTGCGGGCACCGTCACCAAGGACCATGTCGACCTGTGACGCCTCGGTCAGCCCCAGCGCGATCCGGGTCGGGAACAGGTCCCGGAACGGCAGCACCTCCTTACGTGGGTCCTGCAACGCGGCCACCACCAGCACGCCGACCCCGGCACCCTGCGACAGCAGCAACCCCAGCGATGACGCGATGCGCTTACGCAGGTCGACGTCTTGCAGGTACGCGGTCAGTGCGGCCATCTCGTCGATGACGACCACGACCAGGGGGTCAGCCTCGGTCGGCGTGTGCACCCGAACCGTGCCGGCCAACCGGGTCTGGCGCTCCCGCAGCACGGTCACGGCCTCGTCGAGCAGATCCGCCATGGCCTCGAACGACTTGCAGGCGAACCGGGCGAACATCGGACGACCGAGCGCGAACTCCATCCCGCCCTTTGGGTCGATCACCCAGAGCCGCACCAGCCCGGAGGCGACACCTCCGCCGACGACCCGAACGACCGACCAGAGCACCGAGCCCTTCCCCGACCGGGTCGCCCCGCCCACCAGGACGTGAGTAGCGAGCAGATGCAGCGACCAGGTACGCAGGTCTTCCCGCCGGGCCAGCGGCAGCGCGGTGAAGTCCGGCACCGCCGGCACCGGGAACGGCGGCACCACCGTGCGCAGCGCATCGGTACGCACCAGCGCCAGGTAGACCACCGTCGGCCGATCCCGGTACCGCACCCGGTCGACCAGCCGCAGCACCCAGGCACCCCGACCGGTACGTGTCGGCGCGTCGTCGGGACGTTCCGCGTAGACCCGGGCGTACCGCCGGCCGAAGGCGTAGGCCAGGTTCGCACTCACCCGCTGGAACTGCTCCGGCGTCTGCCCCCGGACCATCCGGACCCTCAGCACGTCGAGCGCCTGATCCGAGCGGACCCGCAGCAGTTCCGGCAGAACGCCCCGACGGTCGTATGTCTCGGCGAGCCCGCAGAGCGTCATGGCCTCACGCCACACCCGCCGGTAGACGAACACCCGCCGGAACGAGCCGAGCAGTGGACCCGCCAACCACGCCCACCAGGACGACTCATCCCGCCAGCGCCACACCGCCGAGGCCGCCGACGCCAGCACGAGCGGCACCACCAGACCGGACCAACCGAACTCGGCGTACAGCCAGCACGCCAGCACCACTGAGGCGGTAGCCACCGGATGACGCAGGCACCACCAGAGCAGCCGCCCAGACCAGCGCAGCACCAGGCCGAGCAGCACCGCCCAAACCGGAAGCTCGAACCGCTTCGGCCGGACCACCAGCAGGTCACCGGCGGACGTCATCACCACTTCACCGCGAGGACGCCCGATCACTTGGCACCCCGCAGCGACACGAACCGGCCCGACGCATCCCGGACCGGAGGAAACGGGAGAACGAGCTGCCCGACGCAGCCGTCACACCGACCGTCGGCACCCGTGGCCGGATCGAACCGGGACTGACACACACCACACCGAGGCCAGCCACGGCCAGCCGGACGCATACCCTTGGACACGTCACTACCTCTCTCGACAGAGCAGGGGGAAGAGACAGAGAAGGGCGGGGCTGCCGTCCGCCAAGATCAGACAGCCCCGCCCACACTCAAAGCGGCTACGCCGCCGCCTTCTTGTTGCCGGCAACACCCGCCGGGGCACGCATCGCGGTAGCCCGCAGCGAGTACGCCATCCCGCCGTTGCTCGCCACGTACGGCGTCACCGTCATGCCCTCGAACTCCACCGCCTCGAACGGCGCACCCGACGGCGGCACCGGCTGGTAGTCGGCGGAGATCTTGACCGTCGTCTCCCGGGACCGCTTCCCGAGTTCCGGGTCAAGGTCCATCACCCGCACCTGCCACACCCGCTGGCCGGTCAGCTTGTCCTTCGCCGGAGAGCGCCGGCCCGTCTTCTCGTCGTAGTCCTCCACCTCACCCAGCGACTCGGGCACCAACGCGCACCCCGCCGGGAACACGTCCTCACAACGCACGGCGAACCTCGTACCGCCACGCAGAGCCATTGCTCGACCTCCTGATCCCACCTGACTAACCTGACTAGCCAGGTGCCGTGGATCAAAGGTAGGCCGGCTTGGCTAGTCATGTCAATGACAGTGTGGGAACTTTCCTAGCCTGGCTAGTCAGCGGTACCGTCCGTGCATGGCTCTTGACCCCGATGACCCCCGTACGCCGTCGCAACAGATCGCGGCCACCCTCCGAGCCGAGATCAAGACCGGGAAGTTCGCGCCCGGCGAGAAGTTGCCGTCGCAACACGATCTCGTCGAGCGGTTCAGCGTCGCCCGCGAGACGATCAAGGCCGCCTTGCGGAAGCTGCAAGAGGAACGCCTGATCGTGACCCGTCAGGGCAGCGGCACCTTCGTCCGCGCCAACACGGAGCGCCCGGTCGGACTACGGCCGCACATCGAGCGCGCGTTCGAGGCCACGAACGTCACGATCGACTTCGCCGGCTTCTCCGGAGAGACGCTGTACAACGCGATCCAAGAGACCCTGGACAAGGTCCGCATCGGTCGCCTCACCCCGGAGTCGATCCGGGTACGTGTGCTGATCTCCGACATGACTGCCCCGATGGCGATCCCCTGCCGTGCCGAGGACCAGGCCGACGACCCCGGCATCCGTGCCCGAGCCCTACGCATCACCGACCGGTCGATCCACGCCCTCACCGACGCCGTACAGGAGTTGGCCGACCTCGGGTTGGTCAAGACCGCCACCATCGAGGTACGCGTTCACAACGCCGCGCCCCTGTTCAAGCTGTTCATCATTAACGAACAGGAAGCGTTCTTCGGGTTCTACCCCGTTGTCGAACACACCGTCTCCGTGGACGGCAAGCCGATGGCGATCTACGACGCGATGGGCAAGGACGCGATCCTGTTCCCGTTCACGCCCAGCGACGAGGACGACAGCAACGACGCCCTTTACGTCGAGCAGGCCCGCGCCTGGTTCGACAGCCTGTGGGGCACCATCGCCCGTGAGTACGCCTCGTGACCGCCGCCGACCTGGCGAAGGTGATCGACCGCGCCCGCGTGATCCTGCTCGACTTCGACGGCCCCGTGTGCAGCATCTTCGCCCAGCACCCGGCGTCGACCGTCGCTCACGAGTTGCGCCGGCTGCTCGTCGACCAGGCGGTGACCCTGCCGCCCGAGATCCTGGCCGAACGTGACCCGCTCGCCGTGCTCCGCTTTACCGCCACCGTCGGGCGCCCTGCCGTCGTCCGCCTGGTCGACGAGGCTCTGACCCACCAGGAAGTCACCGCGGCCCGCACCGCCGAACCGACCTCGTACGGCCGGGAAGTCATCGTCGCCGCCCATCAGACCGGCCGCAGGGTCGCCGTGGTGTCGAACAACTCGGCCGACTCGGTGCACGCATACCTGACCGCCCGCCGGCTTATCGGCTACGTACACCCGGTCATCGGCCGACCCGAGGCCGCCCCCGAGCGGATGAAGCCGGACCCGTTCCCGGTGCTGGACGCCGTGCGGGAACTCCGTGCCGATCCGGCGGAATGCGTCCTGGTCGGCGACTCGGTCAGCGATATCGAGGCCGCCCACGCCGCCGGAGTCGCAGCCATCGGGTACGCGAACAAGCCCGGCAAGCGCGAACGGTTCGCCGCCGCAGACGCCGTCATCGACAGCATGGCCGAGCTGGTGGCCGCCTTCGCCGTCGACGAGCTGTGACACCGACACACCGCACACGAGCGCCCCGGGAGATCATCACCGGGGCGTTTCTCGTGTCATCAGTCGACGTGCGGCATCCGCCGCGTGAGGTAGTCCGCGATCTGCCGCCGCATCGTCGGATGGATGTCGAGCGCCGCCAGCTCGTCAGGCCGGAACCAGCCGACGTGACTCGCCTCGTCGTTCGGTGCGCACGCCCCGCCGATCGGCCGCGCCAGCAACGTCACCTCGTACTCCTGACGAACCTCACCGTCCGAGTACGCGATGATGTGGCCCGGATCGGAGTAGACGCCAAGGACGCCGGTCACCTCGACCTCGATCCCCGTCTCTTCCAGCGTTTCCCGTACGGCGCACTCGGTCGGAGTCTCGCCGATCTCCATCTTGCCCATCGGCAACGCCCACTGGCCGGTGTCACGCCGACGCTGTAGGAGGATCGCGCCCTGGTCGTCGACCGCCAGGACGCCGCAGGCCGGGACGAGCGTGTTCGCCTTCGGCGCGTTCGGGTCGTTCCAATGCTCCACACGTCCCACCGTCAGACCTCCGCTCCCTGCCACGGCACCGCCGTGGACCATACCCGGTCAAAGCTCGTCGTGTAGTGCTCGAACAGCCCGCCCCCGTCGACCCTACGGAAGTGGAACGTCGGATTGGCACTGGCCGCCTCACCATAAGCGTGCGGATTGACCAACACCTCGTCGTCATAGCGAAAGACGCTGTTGTACAGCGTCGTCGGGTGTAGCCGGATCTCGCAGCCATCGACCCCGGCAAGCTCCCGGTAGTACGTCAACGAAGCGCGGATCTTCGCCCCCAGCGTGCCGCCGAGCTGTTCCTCCCGATCCCGCACCGCCACCGCGTCACTCGACGGATCACCGAAGCACAGCCGCACCTGCACGCCCGCCGACAGCCGGTCAGCCAGCATTCGCGCCACCCGAGGTTGCGTCTGCGCAAAGAAGGTCCCCGAGTAGACGAGCAGATCCATCCGTTCCTGGGCCTCAGACAGCAGCCGTAACCACACCTCACGCGGCACCGACGCCCGGTCGGGGTAGACCTCGATCAGTTCAGCCCGACTCGCCTCACCGCGCCGGCCGTCGACGGTCGCCAGGACTTCCGGCCAGAGATACGCCTCTTCCGCTCCCAACCGCCGAGCTGCCGTCCACCTATGCCGACGATGGGGCACACGACCGAGGCTGATCCACCGTTCGACGGTTTTCGGGTCGACGCCACATTCATCGGCCAAGTCGTCGACCCGGATTCCTCGACGCACCATGACAGTCCGAAGACGTTCGTTCATTCTTCTATTGGACCTTTTCAGGACGGGACTTTTCAACCCCGTCCCGGGACGTTTCACGAGGGACCAAGACGTCTAACGACAGTCCAACCAGGTGGATGACCCGTGCGAGTTAAATCGGTTGACTCTTCTATCGCCGCAACCCAATCCCCCTGGTTTCGTGCTCGCCACAAGGGCCGCGATAGCAGGTGAGGACGCGGCACCGGTCGGGGTGCGTAGATGCCTGATCTACGCACCCCGACTGCGCCATCGCAGAAAAAAGAAATGCCAACCCACCGAAAAGCAGAGAAATAACGTCCACCGCAATCAGAAGGAAGTGATGCAAAAATGACCGGAGTAACCATTACAGACACGGAAAACGAGCGGAGATTTGTAATCCACATGCCTTTTGCCGTTCCGACACTAAGTGCCGCAATCGACTATGCAGCACGAATAACGCACATACTTGGCTTCGCACCAGAAATCGACGCCGGCGAAACAACAATTACGCGGGAGGGCGACCAGCAAAATCACATCCGCATCCTTTGCGATAAACGCATCTCAGGTCAAGAAAGATGTGCATACCGTGCCAACCATACAGGAATATGCGGACCAGGAAATTAGCCTATTCCCGCTTTCCACAACAACGCTTGAACTTGATGCCACTCCCGCAGCCGCAGAGATCGTTCCTGCCCTGCCGGCCACCTCGGTAGTTGAATTTCTTTCTGGCCCTAGAATACGCGTTGACCAAGGTCGGGGCTACGGCAGGAGTCTCAACACTATTGCTAAGTGCAGCATTGCCAGCCGAAGCGGGCAATTCCACATCAGTCTTCGCTAACAATACGGGAGCCTCCGACGCCACTTCAACAACCTCCTCGCTACTTACCACTTTTCGCCATGCGGACCGACTACCCCTCTTGCCAGGCACCATCTCTAGAATCCCAGATTGCCGAAGAGAGTAAAAGACGTCCTTCATAGAGTTTTCAGAGGCGATGCCCGTAAGTTCCCTACCTATGGCGTTAGTGATCTCCTCGTGGATCTCAAGGTATTCCAGAACAATCTCTTGAGGTCGCGCCAGAGGTGTGTGCCCAATCTCAACCACAAACTGATTATTGATCACCGAGAACTTAGGTGGCTGAAGCTGGGCCTCCTTCATCTTGCTTAAGACCGTCCGAAGCCCCTCCCCAATATCCTTGTTAGGAGGATCTGGATACTTGTTCAGAAGTTGAACAATCTTAGGGTTTCTGGAAGCCCGCTCGTCTGAAAAGAGGTTGTCGAGCGTCATGTGACCCGGAAGTCCACCAGGACTACGAACCTCTACCCGATTATTGAAGACATACACGCGGATGTCGTCAGATATGTTGTAGTCGCGGTGGATAACCGCATTCACAACAATTTCCTTGAGCACTTCCGGCGGGTACCGCAGCGGCTCCATTTTACCGTCAGGCGTCAGCGTGGAAACTGACTCGATCAGTTCCGACACCTCCTTCAGGGTTTCATCGATGAGCACGCGCGCAGGCCCCTCGATGGTCTTTGGCACACCCACCAAATGCTTGCGGAGCGGTTCTTGCTCCTTGGTGTTGTATCTGGCCACCTTAACCGCACATCTCTTCGGCACAACAGCGGAAGGGATCGTCGCATACAAGATCGCAGCACAAACGCGCGCACGACCACTCTGGCGATCAACCAATCTTCGAGATCGAGCCAGACTAGCCGGGCTTGTAGCAGGGCTGTAGCCTTGCAAGAAAGTTCCTACTTCAGGCTCTTCCACCAGATCGTCGAGAAAGTAGTCTTCCAAGAGTTGATCCTCGTAAGAACGAGCCCCCTTGGACAAGCTTAGATCAGTGATCGCGTTGCCCGAAATCGCAACCGACGACGCGCCTCGTCGGGTATAGACTTTCTTGTCTGCCGCGTAATGCACGCTGCCACTTTTTGCGACCTGGATTAGACAAACCACACCGGAAGACTCGTATCCCTGAACCTCTAAGAAATCGACGCCATAGGGTACCGGTGGACTTACGTCTCTACTAAGGGCTTCCAGAACAGGCGTCGCATCCTCGATCGCAAGAAATCCCTGCCACCGATCGATACCAACCCCCTTTGCTCGATCCTCAATACCGACCACGAAGTCGCCGCCGTCAGTATTAGCAAGAGCCGCGCCTACCTTCTGAATGGCCGAACCGCCACTCTTTGCGCTTTTGCAATCCCAGAAGGGTGATTCATCGCGCTCTATAAGAGCTAGCGCTTCCTCATAGGAAATGGTTCGCTTGTCCATCCGGACACTGTACTTACTACCGGACGAACATTCCACCGACAGCCACGGAGGCCTCAGAGCGTTCGGTTGCGATACAGCACGCCTGGCGGCAGGCTGCCTGGTGAGCGGCCCCTTGAGTGAGCCCTCTGTCGACTGCTGAATTGTTCTGTATTGGATCAAGGCACCGCGCTCCGCGCGGTGCGGGGCGGCAAACCCGGCCGGCGGCAAGCCGCCCCGGACGCCTACGGCACCGGGGCGGTAAGCCGCCGACAGCCGCCGGGACACCGCCCCGCCAACCAGAGGGACCAGACCCGGCGAGGCCGTGACGGAAGCCGGCGGGGCCGGCCTGGTCGCGTGGTCGGGGCTTCCGGCTGCCGCGCCAGTCCAACCCCGGGACTGGCTTGCCACTGGCTCATCCCATCCCAGCACCCAACTCCACGGCCAAGACGTGCCCGACCCTCCCCCGCAGCCGCCGGCCCCTGCCCGGAGCCCCCACGCGCCGACCCCGCAAAGGCCCCACGACGGCGCAGCAGGGCGGACCCGAGCCAAGGTCGACTGAGCCAGCACTCAGGGCGTCTCCAGGGCGTCAGGGCGGCTACAGGGCGTCTACAGGGCGTCAAACGCCGGCCAATGTTGACCAAGAACGACCATCGACGCCCGAACATAGAACCAGCTCAGAGCCATGATCACGGCTCTGAGCTGGTGGGCGACGGACGAGTCGACCTGTACGCCGGATTCTGTGCGCGGCGCGTACCCCTCGCGGGGTCCGCACCGGCGGCGGCCATCCATCTCGGCCTGCCGTCGCCGACAGGCTCCTGCGGCCTACCCGCAGACATCGGGCGGGCAGCCCTCAAGCGTCTGCGCCGGGTCGTCAACGTGCGGTGACGGCCCTTGCTTGGCCTTGCTCCGGGTGGGGTTTACCGAGCCACCCCGGTCACCCGGGGTGCTGGTGGGCTCTTACCCCACCGTTTCACCCTTACCGTCCCCGAACGGGGCCGGCGGTCTGTTTTCTGTGGCACTGTCCCGCGGGTCGCCCCGGGTTGCCGTTAGCAACCACCCTGCCCTGTGGAGTCCGGACGTTCCTCGGCGGCGGGCCGCAGCCCGCCGACGCGACCGCCCGGTCGACTCGTCCGTCGCGCCCCCATCCTAACGACGCGGCGGCCCGCCCCGATTCCACCCCACCTCCGCCCGCACCGGCCGGAAGGCGAATCTGGTACGCGGCTGAGCCGGTGGAGGGGCTTTGATCAGGGCCTACTAGCCTCTGGGCACCATGGACCTCTCCGATGCCGTACTGCTGGTCATCGCCGGTCTCGCCGCGGGCACGGTGAACGCGGCGGCAGGCGGTGGTTCGCTGATCACCTTCCCGGCGATGATCGCGGTGGGCATTCCGCCCGTGGCGGCGAACGTCAGCAACTCGGTGTCGGTCTTCCCCGGCTACGCGGCGAGTGTGGCGGGCAGCCGGATGGATCTGCCGCCCCGCCGGACGCTGTGGCCGTTGCTGCCGACGGCGGTGCTCGGCACGGGGGTCGGTTGTCTGCTCCTGCTGGCCACCCCGGCGCGGGCGTTCGACCTGATGGTGCCGTTCCTGGTGCTCGGGGCCACGGCGGTGCTGGCCTTCCAGGGGCCGCTGCGCCGGCTGGTCGGGCACCCGGCCGACCTGGGCCCGCGCCGCCGTACCCTCACGGTGCAGGCGATGGTCGCGGTCGGCACGGTGTACGGCGGCTATTTCGGCGCGGCGCTCGGGGTGATGCTGGTGGCCGGCCTGGCCCTGGTGCTGGACGCGACGCTGGCCCGGGTGTCGGCGGTGAAGAACCTGCTGTCGGCCGTGGTGGGGTTGACCACCCTGGTGGTGTTCGCCCTGTTCGGGCCGGTCAACTGGGCGGCGGTCGCGGTGGTCGCGCCGGCCACGATGCTCGGCGGGTACGTGGGGGCGCGGGTGACCCGCCGGCTGCCGCCGGTGGTGCTCCGGACGCTGATCGTCTGCTTCGGTACGGCGATCGGCCTCTACCTGCTCTGGCGGGCGCTCGGCTGAGCGGCCCCGGTCCGCTCAGTACGCCTCGCCGACGGGTTCCTCGGGGGTGTGCTCGGCCTGCCGGGCGGCCCGGTTCCAGCGGGACCAGAGCAGCCGTTCGCCGTACCCGGCGGCCATCAGGTGCGCGCAGGTCAGGTAGACCAGCAGGCCGACGGCGAGTACCCCGGCGCCGACCCAGAACGGCAACGCCAGCCCGTGTTCGGCGAGTTTGCCGGCGAGGATCGGCGCGGGTGCGGCGGCGCCCCAGCGGACCAGGTTGAACGCGCCGGTGGCGACCCGACGGTCGGCGGAGCCGAGGCCGAGGGCCAGGTCGGTGAGGTTGGCGTTGGCCAGGCCCATGCACAGGCCGGCGACGACGAGCACCACCAGCGACTCGACGGTGCCGGCCGAGGTGGCGAAGAGGACCATGCAGGCCAGCAGGCCGACCAGCGCCACCCCGACGGTCTGCACCGCACCGATCCGGTGGGCGAGCCGGTGGCCGATGAGCAGGATGCCGGCGGCCAGGCCGAGACCCCAGCCGGTGAACGCGAGGCCGAGGGGGATGACGTCGAGGCCGAGGAAGAGCGGCGTGTAGCCGAGCACCACGAAGAAGACGAAGTTGTAGGCGGCGGTGACCACGCAGAGGGTGATGAACGCCGGCCGGCGGTAGGTGGCGGCGATCTGCCCCAGCCGGACGGGCGGCTGCCGGTGGGTCGGCTCGCGGAGCCGGCGGGCGGCCACCAGCAGGGCGAGCACCATGAACATGCCGCAGACGAAGAACGGCAGTCGCCAGCTGATCTCCCCGAGCAGGCCGCCGATCAGCGGGCCGACGGCGAAGCCGAGGCCGAGCGCGGTCTCGAAGAGGCCGACCACCCATTCCCGGTCGTTGGCGAGGTTGACCAGGACCACCATGGCGGTGGCGAAGAACATCGCGTTGCCCAGTCCCCAGACGCCGCGCAGCACCGACAGCTGCACGATGTCGTTGCTGAACGAGGCGGCGATGGCGGCCAGGCCGACCACGGAGACGCCGGCGACGAGCACCGGCTTGAAGCCGAAGCGTCCGCTGGCCAGGGTGGCCGGGATCATCCCGACGGCCATCACCGCGATGTACGCGGTGAACAGCAGTTCGACCTGCCAGGCGGTGACGCCGATCGCGGTGCCGATGGCGGGCAGGATGGGGTCCACCACGGCGATGCCGGCGATGGCGAGGAAGGCCACCAGCGTGGTGGCGTAGATGGCACTGCGGTGGGGCTCGGTTCGCCGGTCCACTCCGCCTCCTGTCGGGCCGAAGCCACAGATAGCTGTATCGTACAGGTAATTCGGTTGTATCATACAGCTATGAGCGACGACCAGGCGAAGCGAACGGAGTCGGACGAGGCCACCCTCGGCCGGATCGAGACCGAGGTCGCCCTGTTGATGCGGCTGGGCGAGGCCACCCGCCGGGCCACCGGCAGCGCCGAGCACCGGGTCCTCGACCGGGCGGCGTACGTGATCCTGCGCCACCTCGACGCCACCGGCCCGCAGAACGTCTCGGCGCTGGCCGCCCGGCTCAACCTGGACGGCTCCACGGTCACCCGGCAGGTCTCGGCGCTGCAACGCGACGGCCTGATCGCCCGCGCCCCCGACCCGGCGGACGGCCGGGGCACGGTGATCTCCCCCACCCCCGCCGGCCTGCACCGGATGGCCGCCGTCCGGGCCGCCCGGACCCGGCTCTACGGCGACATCCTGGCCGACTGGCCTCCCACCGACAGGGACACCCTGGCCACCCTGCTGGGCCGGCTCAACCAGGCCCTCGACTCCCGCACCCGCCGCCGCTGACCCCCTCCCGCCCCGTCCGACCCCGTCGATCAGAAGGTTTAGGTCACCTCTACACCGCTAGTTGACGCAAACCTCTTGATCACGGGGTCGGACGGGGCGGGCGAGGGAAGGCGGGAGGGGGACCGGGGAAGGCGCGCGGGCAGGGAGGGGCGGCGGGGTCAGGCGACCGGCTCGCGGGCCGAGTCGGCGTCGCGGTCGGGGCCGGGGGTGACGCGGGGGTCGCCCTCGTCGGCGAAGTAGTCGTCGGGGGTGGTGCCGTCCACGCCGTCGGCCACCTTCGCCGCCCGCAACGCCAGCGTGACCAGCGCCGCCACCACCAGGTTCACCAGCACGGCCACGATGCCGACGTAGATCGTCTTCGTGGTGTCGAAGCCGAAGTCGGACAGCGGGAACGCCGACCCGCCGAAGTGCGCGCGCTTCGACGCCGGGTTGGGGATCTGGTAGAGCATCCACATGCCCAGCCCCATGCCGGCCGCCCAGCCGGCGATCAGCGCGCCCCGGTGGAACCAGCGGGTGTAGAGGCCCAGCGCCACCGCCGGCAGCGTCTGGAGGATGATCACACCGCCGATGAGCTGGAGGTCGATGGAGAACTGCGGATCGAGGAAGACGATGCAGGCCACCGCGCCGACCTTGACCACCAGCGAGGTGATCTTCGAGACGTTCGCCTCCTGCGCCGGGCTGGCGTCCCGCTTCAGGTACTCCTTGTAGATATTGCGGGTGAACAGGTTCGCCGCCGCGATCGACATGATCGCCGCCGGCACCAGCGCGCCGATGCCGATCGCCGCGTACGCCACCCCGGCGAACCAGTCCGGGAACTGCTGGTCGAACAGCACCGGCACCACCGTGTTGCTGTCGACGGTGCCCTCCTTCGCCCCGGGCAGCGGCTTCACCCCGGCCGCGATCGCCATGAAGCCGAGCAGGGCGATCAGGCCGAGCAGCAGACTGTACGCCGGCAGCGCCGACATGTTCCGCTTGATCACGTCCCGGTTCCGGCTGGCCAGCACGCCGGTGATGCTGTGCGGGTAGAGGAACAGCGCCAGCGCCGACCCGAACGCCAGGGTGACGTACTGGAGCTGGTTGTTGGCGTTGAGCAGGATGCCGTCGTTCGGATTCGGCGAGGCGGCGAACTTCGCGTCCGCCGCGTCGAAGATCGAACCCCAACCCCCCAGCTTGTACGGCAGGTAGATCACCGCCACCAGGATCACGATGTAGATCAGGCTGTCCTTGACGAACGCGATGAGCGCCGGCGCGCGCAGCCCGGACTGGTAGGTGTAGGCGGCCAGGATCGCGAAGGCGATGATGATCGGCAGGTGCCGCGCCAGCGCGCTGTCCCCGGTGACCCCCATCGTCTTGAGCACCGCCTCGATGCCCACCAACTGCAACGCGATGTACGGCATGGTCGCCACGATGCCGGTGATCGCGATCAGCAGCGCCAGCACCGGCGAGTCGAACCGGCGGCGGACGAAGTCGGCCGGGGTGACGAAACCGTGCCGGTGCGACACCGACCAGAGCCGGCAGAGCACCAGGAACACCAGCGGATAGACGACGATCGTGTACGGCACGGCGAAGAACCCGGCCGCGCCCGCCCCGAACATCAGCGCCGGCACCGCCACGAACGTGTACGCCGTGTAGAGATCACCGCCGACCAGGAACCAGGTGATCCAGCCGCCGAAGCTGCGCCCGCCCAGCCCCCACTCGTCGAGGTGCGCCATGTCCTTCGGCGCCCGCCACCGGGCCGCCACGAAACCCATCGCGCTGACCAGCAGGAACAACGCCGAGAACACGATGATCTCGGTCAAGTGATCGCGCCACATCAGTTGATCACCTCCGTTCGCGACTGCGGGGCTCGCAAAACCGGCTCACTCCTCGCGCTCACCGGGCTCCCCGCTTCTTGGTCGTCTGGTAGACCAGCGTGGTGGTGGCCACCCCGAGCAGGATCCAGGCCAGTTGCAGCCAGTAGAAGCGCGGGAAGCCGAAGATCCGGGGCGAGTCCGCGTTGAACAGCGCCGGTATCAGCGGCACCACGATCGGTATGAGGAGCAACCAGTTCCAGGGGCTGTGGTCCGTCGCCCTGGACGACGTCGTACGCGGCGTCTCCGGTTCGCCAGCGGTCATCTGACCTACCTCCGGTAGTCGTTCCGGCCAGTAACGGCCGGACGCTACGACCCGGTGTGGCCGGTCACGATCAATTGGCGCTTGACGATGCGCCCAACGGCGTTCCGGCTGCGCCGAACGGCACGACGGACGGCGTGGCGCATCGACCGATGACGAACCGGCCCGGGAATCCCGGGCCGGTTCGGGGACGATCCGGGATCAGCGGACCGGGAGGTGGGCGGTGTCGTTGACGGAACGGACCGCGACGCCCCCGTCGGGCCACATGTCGAGCACCGAGATGCCGGCCGCGTCCAGGTAGAGCCGGTGCAGGAGGGCGTCCTCGGCGGCCAGGGCGTCGCGCAGGGCCAGCTTGATCGGCGAGACGTGCGAGACGACCACCACGGTCTCCCCGGGGTACGCCTCCCGCAGCGCCGCCATCGCCCGGTCGACCCGCTGCCCGACCTCGGTGAACGACTCACCGCCCGGCGGCGCGACCCGGGTCGAGGCGAGCCAGGCGTCCAATTCACCCGGCCACCTGTCGCGGACCTCGGCGAAGGTGTGCCCGTCCCAGTCCCCGAAGTCGCACTCGATCCAGTCGTCCTGCGGGCGGACCGGCAGATCACCGAGCGCGGCGGCGATCGCTTCGGCGGTGGCCGTACACCGGGACAGCGGGGAGCTGAGCACGGCCGCGACGGACGGGGCCAGCGCCGCCACCCGGGTGGCCGTGGCCCGTGCCTGGGCCTGACCGGACCCGGACAGCGGCACGTCGGCGCGGCCGGCGTAGCGGTGCTGCACGGTCCACTCGGTCTCCCCGTGCCGGACCAGGATCAGCCGGGTGGCGGTGAAGCTCGGCCTCGGCTCCCAGGACGCCTTGGCGGTCGCCGGGTCCGTGCCGGTGGACCGGGTGGCGGCCCGGGCGGCCACCTCGCGGGCCTGCGCCCGGCCGGGCGAGTCGGCACCCGCCACCGACCGGGGCGGCTCACCGCCGGCCGAACCCGCCACCGACCGGGACGGCTTGCCGGCGGCGGTGTCCATCGCGGCGTTCGCCAGGGCGTCGGCGTGCCGGTTGCGGTCCCGGGGGATCCAACTGAACCGGACCGACTCGAAGCGGTCGACAAGCGCGGCGGCCCGCGCGGCGAGCGGACGCAGCCCCGGGTGCTTGATCTGCCACCGGCCGCACATCTGCTCGACCACCAGCTTCGAGTCCATCCGGGCGTCGACGTCGGCCGCGCCCAGCTCGGCGGCGGCCTCCAGCCCGGCGATCAGACCCCGGTACTCGGCGACGTTGTTGGTGGCCGTGCCGATCGACTCGGCCCGTTCGGCCAGCACCTCGCCGGTGGCCGGGTCGCGGACCACGGCACCGTAACCGGCCGGCCCGGGGTTGCCCCGGGACCCGCCGTCGGCCTCGACGACGACCGCGCGCACCGCCACCGGGCTACAGCCCCGACTCGTTGGTACGCACCATGATCCGGCGGCAGTCCTCGCAGCGGACCACCTCGTCCGGGGCCGAGCGGCGGATCCGGGCCAGGTCCGCGCCGGACAGCTCCAACCGGCAGCCGCCGCAGCGACCGGCGGTGAGCAGCGCCGCGCCGAGGCCGGTGTCCTCGCGGATCTTGTCGTAGAGGGTGACCAGGTCGGCGGGGAGGTCGGCGGCGAGCGGCTTGCGCGCGCCCTGCTTGAACTCCTCCTCCTTGGCGATCGCGGCCAGGCTCTCGTCGCGGCGCTGCTCGACGGCGGCCCGCCGGTCCCGGGCCTCGGCGATGCGGGCCTCGATCCCGTCGAGGGTGGCCTGTGCCGTCTCCCGCTGCTCCATCAGTTCCAGCTCGGCGTCCTCCAGGTCACCCTGGCGGCGGTTGAGCGAGACCAGTTCGTGCTGGAGCGCCTCCAGTTCCCGGGCCGGTCCGCTGCCGCTGGCCAGCCGGGCCTCGTCCTTGCTCTTGCGGGCCCGCACCTGGTCGATGTCCTTCTCCAGCCGGGCGATGTCCCGGTCCAGGTCGTCCACGGCGACCTGGGCGCGGACCCGCTCGTCCTCCAGGGCGGACAGCTCCCGGGCCAGGCCCTCCAGCTCGGCCCGCTCCGGCAGCGACCGGCGGCGGTGGGCGAGTTGGGCGAGGGTGGTGTCGATCGCCTGGAGGTCGAGCAGGCGGCGCTGGACCTGGGGTTCAGCCTTCACGGTCGGGGCTCCTTGTCGTCCATCGCGGGTGCGGCGGCGTGCACGGTCCACGGGTCGGTGTCCAGGTCGGACACCACGGCCTCGACGCCGAAGCCGGCCCGCAGGTGGGCGGCCACGTCGTCCAGCCAGGGTCGTTCGGTCGCCCAGTGTGCGGCGTCCAGCAGGGCGGGCCCACCGGCGGCGAGGTGCTCACCGGCGGGATGGTGCCGCAGGTCGGAGGTGAGGAACGCGTCCGCACCGGCGGCGGTCGCCGCGGCCAGGAAGCCGTCGCCGGAGCCGCCGCTGACCGCGAGGGTACGCACGATACGCGTGGGATCGCCCCCGGCGCGAACCCCCCAGACGGTGGCCGGCAGGACGGCGGCGGCGCGCTCGGTCAACTCGGCGAGCGTCAGCGGGGTGGGCAGCTCACCGACCCGGCCGATGCCCCGCCCGCCGCCGGCCGACGCCGAACCCGGCGCGGAGGGGTGCAGCGGGCGCAGGCCGGTCAGCCCGAACCGGGCGGCCAGCGCGTCGGAGACGCCCGGCGCGGCGACGTCGGCGTTGGTGTGCGCCACGTACAGGGCCACCCCGGCGCGGATCAGGTCGTGCACGATCCGCCCCTTCCAGGTGGTCGGGGCGACCGAGGAGACGCCGCGCAGCAGCAGCGGGTGGTGCGCGACGATCAGGTCGGCACCGGCGGCGAGCGCCTCGGCGACCGTCTCCGGGACGACGTCGACCGTGCCGTAGACGCGGCGGACCGGGTCGGTGGGCTCACCGAGCACCAGACCGACCCGGTCCCACTCCTCGGCCCAGGCGGGCGGGTAACGCCGATCCAACTCGGCGACCACATCGGCGACGGACGGCGGGGACGCGGTTGTGCTCACGGCCGGTCAGCTTACCGGCGCACGGTGGCGGCCACGCCCACGCCCGTCGACGGGTCAGGCCGCCGAGGTGGCCCGGAAGCGGCCCGGCAGGGCCGCGACCGCCGCCTCCCACGGGAAGGCGTGCAGGTGCCGTTCCCCCGTGCCGGGTGGGTGCAACGGGTAGACGTCGTCGCCGAAGAGCACCGTGGCACCCCACTCGGCCAGCCGGCGCAGGCCGGTCTGGAACGCCGGGTGCGCGGCCATCGCCGCGTTGGTGAACGGCACCACCACCACCGGCACGCCCCGGCCCTGCCCCTCGACGAGCAGGCCCAGCGCCAACGTGTCGGTGATCCCGGCCGCCCACTTGTTGACCGTGTTGACGGTGGCCGGGCAGACCAGCATCGCGTCGGCCGGGGGCAGCAGGTCCGGGTCGCCCGGGTTCTTGTAGTGGGTGCGCACCGGGTGTCCGGTCTGCCGGGCCAGCGCGGCCCGGTCGACGAACTTCGCCCCGTCGGGCGTGGTGACGACGCAGACCTCCCAGCCGTCGTCCTGGGCCAGGCCGACGAGTCGGTCGAGGTGACGGGCCAGCGGCGAACCGCAGGCGATGACGTAGAGCACTCCGCGGTGCTCACTGCTCTGGTGGGGGCTGCCGCTCATCCGGCCGCCGCCGTGTTCATACTCCGACTCCCATCTGCTCAGCCAACTCCGCAATCGGCGCGGGCAACGCACCACGTGTGCGACGCAGCACGTCGGTCATCACTTCGTGGGCGATGGGTCGGCAGCGGATCTCGGACGGGGCGAGCCGGTCGCCGCGCAGCAGCATCTCCCCCGCCATCGCGACGTCACCGAGCTGGCTGTAGCCCCGGGCCAGGTCGAGCAGGTGGTGGGCCCGCCGCTCGGGCAGCAGCCCGTTGAAGCTCGGCTCGGGGATGCGCTGGTGGATCTCCACCGCCCGCCCGCCGTCGCCCAGTTCCACGGCGGCGGCGGCCCGGTGCAGTTCCAGGTTGGTCGGGCCGAACGAGGTCCAGTAGTGGTTCTGGTCGCTGCCGAGCATCAGCGCCGCCTCGTTGGCCCCGTACAGCAGGTCCTCGACGGCGTCGGAGTCGCCGAACCGGGCGGCGGCCATCGCGCCCTGCAACAGCAGCATGCCGTAGACGGAGAGCCGGTCCGGCGCGCTGTCGTTCATGCCGCCGGGGGCGAGCTGGTTGGCGATGCTGAGGTTCAACTCCAGCGCGGGCCGGGCCCGGCCCATCGCCACCAGCGCGTTGCAGACCCGGGCCGTGGCGACACCGGCCAGCAGTTGGTCGTCGGCCCGCTGGGCGACCGCCATCGACCGGTCGGCGGCCAGCCAGGCCAGCTCGCACTCGCCCAGCTTGCGCAGCACCGAGGAGGCGATCTGGTAGACCTGCCCGAGCAGGTGGGCGGCCTCCCGGCCCTGCTCGCCGCCGTAGCCGGCGTCGGCGGCCTGGGCGTCGCGCAGCAGTTTCGGCAGCGCCCGGGTGAGCATCGCGTACCGGCCGTACTGGTAGGTGAGCCAGGCGTGGGTGACGGCCTTGCGCAGGTCGGCCAGGGGCGGCGGGTACGACACCCCGTCGAAGTACGCGGTCATCGAGGAGTACTGCTCCAGGGCGGCCCGGATCTCCTGCACCTCGAACTGGTCGATGCAGCTCAACGCGTCGGTACGCCGCTCCGGGTCCTTGCCGAGCAGCAGTTGCACGTCGATCCGGAGGATCACGGCGATCTCGTACAGCACGGAGAACTTGTCCAGCCGGCGGACCCCGCGTTCGACCTTGTCGACCCAGCTCTTGGACTTGCCGAGCCGGTCGGCGAAGACCTGCTGGGACATCTTCCGTCGCCCGCGCCAGTAGGCCACCCGTCGCCCGATCGGAAGCTCGTCCATCTTCTCCCGTTCCTCCCCCTCGTGGGTCGTCCGGTCGGGCTCCGGACGACCCACGTTGGGCGTCGCCGATCCGTCCGCCCAGGTTGTCGCTGGTCGCACAGCGTGTACGTCACACGTACAGCCAGTTCTCATAGCTTCGTGCAAGTTGCATGAGGCGTTCGTCAGGTGTCAACGATCCCGGATCGCGACAGTGACGGCGCTCGACGTGAGGGGTGGCGGTGACCGGTCGGAGCCAGAGGAGAGCACTGGACATGTGGGGGAACGTCGGGCCACGGGTCGCCCAGCTGGCACCGATCGAACGCGTCCGGCTGCGCCGGATCGCCGTCCGGTACGCGGTGCACGGCTGGGAGGTGACCCCCGGTGCCTGCCTGGCACGCAGCCGTTTCGTGTGCGGCCGGGCCGGTTGTCCCACCGTCGGCTGCCACCCCGCGCTGGAGAACTGGGAGCGGGGGGCGAGCGCCGACCCGGCCCGGGTGGCCACCTGGTGGCGCAGCCGCCCGCACGGGGTGCTGCTGCCCACCGGCCGGGCGTTCGACGTGCTGGAGGTGTCGGCGCACCTGGGCCGGCGGCTGCTCGACGCCGTACCCGGCCACCCCGCCGGGCCGGGTGCCCGGGGCCCGGTGGTGGTGACCCCGACCGGGCGGTGGATGTTCCTGGTCCGCTCCGGCGACCCGCTGCGCCCCGAGCTGGAACACTGCTTCCACGTCGTCCGGCACGGCACCGGCTCGTGGATTCCGGCACCCCCCACCCGGCTGCCCGAGGGTCCGGTGCGCTGGGCGGTCGCTCCGGAGCAGGCCCGCTGGCGGCTGCCCGACTCGTACCTGTTGCAGAACACCCTGATCGAGACGTTGCGGGCCGACGGGGTGACGCTGACCCCGGAGCTGCTGCCCGGCCAGCTCCCGCTGCCCCGGCGCGGCCACTGACCGGCCGCCACCGGCCGACCCGGCCGCAGCGGGTCGGGTTCCCGCCAGCGTCCCCGCCGACGCCGGACTCGTTGCACACCACGACGGCGCGCACGCGCCACCGGAGCGGGGGTACGACATGGCCAGGGACGAGATGCGGCACACCGACGGCACCGAACCGCCGTACCGGCGACGGTCCCGCCACTGGTCGGACACCCGCCCGGCCGGCTCCCGCCCGGGTCGCCCCCGGCCGACCGGCTCCCGCCCGGCCGGCACCCACCGCACGACCCGGTGAGCGCCCCCAGCGGCAGGTGACCCCGCCGACGCCTCAGTCGGCCAGCGGCAGGGCGGTGGAGCGCAGCAGCCGACCGTCGTCGGTGACCACCGCGTGCAGGTGGCCGGGCAGCCGGTCGAGCCACCCGACGCCGGCCACGCCCATCGCCACCGCCGCCGTGGCGTACGCGTCGGCGACGCCCAGGTCCGGGCCGACCACGGTGACCGAGCGCAGCCCCCGGGCCGGTACGCCCCGGCGCGGGTCGAGCACATGGTGCCCCCGTTCGTAGACGCCCGAGGTGGCGACGGCCAGGTCGGTGCCGGTGAGCACCAGGCAGGTGGCGTCCGCGTCCCACGGGTGCCGGACGCCGATCCGCCACGGCAGCCCGGACGACGAGTGCCCGCGCACCCGGACGTCACCGCCGGCGTTGAGGCAGTGGTCGACCGCCCCGGCGGCCACCAGCCGGTCCGAGGCGACCTGGGCGGCCCAGCCCTTCACGTAACCGGAGGGGTCCAGCCGGCCGGTGGCGTACGCGTCGAAGAAGCCGTCGGTGTCGGCCCACAGGTCGGCGCAGCGGGCCAGCACGGTGCGCAGGTCCGCCGACGCCCCGGCCGGCGGCAGTTCCCCCCGGTCGAGGCGGCGCACCTCGCTGTCCTCGCGGTAGGTGGTGAACCGGGCGTCGACCTCCCGCAGCCAGCGGAACGTGTCGTCGGCGAGCGTACGCAGGACGGCGGCGGGCAGGTCGGTGGCGAGGTCCAGGCTGATCGCCGTACCCATGACCTGCTCGACCCGGCGCAGGCCGGGTCGGGTCGACGGCGCGCCCACCTAGCGGGCCTGGTCGAGCGCGGCCTGCAACGACCGCCGGTAGCCGTCGCTGGTGGCGGTCGCCTGGGACACCGTGTCCAGGTTGGCGCCCTGCTGGCGCACCACGTCGCCGCTGGTGCCGCTGTAGGCGGCGTCGACCCGGTCGCTGCGCAGGTCGGACTGGCCGCCCTGGGGCAGTTCCAGGGCCACCGCGTCGACGATCCGCGTGCCGGAGACGGTGATCCGCACCTGCACGTTGCCGAACTCGGTGGACACCACCGGGCCGGTGACCGTGCGGGTGGTGGGCTTCGGCGCGGTGCCGGTGCTCCGGCCGGCGGCCGGGGTGCGGCGCGTGCCGGCGTCCCCGCCGGGGGTGGTCCGCCGCGCGGCCGGGGTGCGGCCGGCGGTGGCGTCGGGCCGGCCGGTCGGCCGGGGCGTCGCGGCGGTCCGCTGCGGCGTCGCGCCGGGGATGGTGGGGTCGGTGCGGTCCGGCGAGCCGACCAATGCGCCGGCCGGCAGGTCCCGGGCGACCTGGCGGTCCTCCGGTGCGCCCTTGAGCACCACCAGCGCGGTGGTGCCGGCGGCCAACCCGGTGATGGCGAGCAGCGCGCGACGCATGTCAGGTGCCCTCCTACAGCTCGAACGGGGCGAGGTGGATCTGCCGGCGGGGCACGCCGGCCTGCCGGAGCACCCGCACCGAGGAGTCGACCAGCCCCTGCGGGCCGCACAGGTAGACGTCGCGGCGGGTCAGGTCGGGCACCAGCCGGCGCAGCCCGTCCGGGTTCATCACCTGGCGGGGGCCGGCGTCGTCGCGGGAGCCGACGACGTACCAGACGGCGGTCTGCCGGGCCTGGGCCAGCCAGTCCAGCTCGTGCTGCAACAGCACGTCGGCCGGGGTGCGGGCCCGGTAGATCAGGGCCGCGCCGACGGGCAGTTCCTCCAGCATCGCCCGCAGCGGGCCGATGCCGCTGCCACCGGCGATCAGCAGCGCCCGGTCCCGGGTGCGGTGCGCGGCGGTGAACGTGCCGGAGGGCCCCTCCGCCCAGACCCGGGTGCCCGGGTCGAGGTCACGCAGGTCCCGGGTGTGCCCGCCGACCACCTTCACGGTCAGCCGCAGCCAGCGGCCGTTCGCGGCGGCGGAGAGCGAGAACGGGTGCGACTGCCACCAGCAGCCCCGGGCCAGGAACCGCCAGCGCAGGTACTGCCCGCCGAGCGGGTCGAGCTGGTGCAGCCGGCGGCCGGTGAGGTAGATCGAGACGGTGTCGGGGCTCTCCGCCACCACGTCGGCCACCCGCAGCCGGTGCCGCAGGTTGAGCAGCAGCGGCGCGACCAGCCGGCCCCACACCAGGGCGGCGGCGACCAGCAGGTAGCCGGCGATCCAGCCGGTGCGGACCGGGCCGGGCGGGAAGAGCTGCGCGCCGTTGCTGAACTGGTGGCCGAAGCCGAGCAGCAGCGCCAGGTAGCTGGTCAGGTGCAGGTGGTACCAGAGTTCGTAGGGCACCGCCCGGCGGACCGCCCGGATGCCGGTGCCGCCGACGAGCACCAGGATGCCGGCCGCGGCGAAGGCGGACACCATGTCGTCGAAGTCGCGCAGCAGCACCCCCACCTGGGCGCCGACCGGGTTGCCCTGGGTCCGCGCGTAGCCGACCACCAGCAGCGACAGGTGCGCCAGCACCGCCACCAGCAGCGTCGCGCCGAGGTCCCGGTGCACCCGGGACAACCGCTCGCCGCCGACCCCGCGTTCCAGCAGGCCGAGACGGCTCATCATCAGCACCTGCACCAGCAGCAGGTAGCCGGCGACCAGGCCGGTGACCCGGCCGGCGGCGGTGAGCACGTCGGCGGTGCCGGTCAACGAGCCGGCCGGGGTGTCGAGCCACCACGGCAGCACCGCGGCCACCAGACCGACCCAGAACAGCGCGGACAGCGCCCGTCGGCCGGCGGAGCCGCGCCGGGGCCGGGCCGGCGGCGGGGGTACGGACGCAGCCGGCCGGCCGGCGTACCCCGACGGGTTCCGGGTACGCCGGCCGGCGGCGTGCATGTCCTGGTGGGTCACGCGTAGAGCTTCATCGGGGTGTACTTGCGCCGCGGGAAGATCCGGTCGACCTGGGCGGTGGTCAGCCCGAACCGGCCCTGCGCCACCGCGCCGTAGACGTCGAACATGTTGTTGTACTCGGGTACGTCCCCCGAGTCCAGATCGCCCAGTCCGTCCCAGCGGCCCAGCAGCGAGCCGGCGAGCTTACGGCCGGACAGGATGGTGACCACCCCGCCGTGGCCGTGGTCGGTGCCGCCGCCGTTGGAGGCGACCCGGCGGCCGAACTCGCTGGACACCATGATGGTGACGTCGGCGGCCCGCTCGCCCAGGTCGGTGAGGAACGCCGCCATCGCCTTCGCCAGCTCCCCGAGCCGGCGGTGGAGCTGACCGCCGGAGCGGGTGCCCTGGTTCTCGTGGGTGTCGTAGCCGCCCATCCCGACCGTGGCGACCCGGACGTTCGCCCCGCCCTTGATGAGCTGGGCGAGCTGCTGGAAGGCGTACCCGACGCCCTCGTACGTCACACCCTCGGCCGGCTGGTACGGCTTGGCGGCGAGCTGCTGGGCGGTGGACAGCGCGCCCATCCCCTCGATCACCGCCTCCTCGACCGGGTGGTTGATCCCGGTGAACAGGCCCCGGATCGCCTTCTCGGTGGCCGCCCGGTAGCGGTCGTCGCCGTTGAGCCGCAGCGAGCCGACGCTGTTGAGCGACAACGCGCCGTTGGTGCCGACCAGCGAGCGGGGCAGCGTGCTGCCGATGCCGACGCTGCGGAACGCGGTGCCCTTGCCGAGGGCGTCGACCAGGCTGTCCAGCCAGCCCCGGCCGCCTGTCTCGCTGGGCAGGCCGCCGAGGTTGCAGGCATCGGCGGCCTGGAAGTGGCTGCGGGACAGTCGCTCGTCGGAGACCGCCGGGACGAACCCGAGCTGACCGGCCTTCAGCCACCTCTCCAGCGGGGCGAACGCGCTGGTCAGCTTGAATCCCCGGCCCAGGGCCAGCGAGTCGCCGCCGAGCAGCAGGTCGGGGCGGGCCTTGGCGAGCACCGGGTCGTCGGCGGGGGCGACCAGGCTCAGCCCGTCCAGCCCGCCGTAGAGGAAGACGTGGATCAGGGTGCCGGTCTTCGTCGCCGCGAACGACGCGGAGGTGGTGACGAACTGGGCGGTGGCCAGCGCGGTGGCGGCGGCGGCACCGGCGACGAACGTCCGCCGGGTCACCCCGCGCCCGTCCTGCTGGGCCTCCTCCAGGTCCTCCAGCCGGCGGTAGCGGTCGGCCTCGGCGGCGACGAGGTCGGCCTCGGCGCGCAGCAGCGCCTGCGCCGGGTCGTCGGCGAGCCGGCGCAGGTCGGGGCACTCGGGGTGCAGGGGGAACGCGGGCACGGTCTTCTCCATCGGGTGCGTCACCGGCTTCTCCATCGTCTGCCTCACCGCAGGTGGTGCTGGGGGGACGCGAGGATCGCCCGCGCGACGGCGGCGATCGCCCCGTTGAACGTGGCGTCGACCCTGGCGGTGGCGGACACGCCGGCCACACCGAGGATCAGGTTTTTCTCCCGCGTGGACAGCTTCTGGTGCACCAGCCGTTGCGCCAACGCGTCCACGTACGCCCCGGCGGTGGTCGGCGGCTTGGCCACCAACCGCTCCGGCCTGGTGTAGGTGAACTGGGTGCGGTTGCCGGCGATCAGGTCGGCTGCCTCGTTCCAGCCGTTGACCATCGTGCCGGCCGACGTCCAGGCGACGTAGACGTCGGGGTAGCCGTCGGGGGTGGGCTGGCCCATCGGGTACTGGCCCAGCTCGCGCAGCTTGTCGTGGATCTGGCGCAGCCCCTGGGCGAACGCGGTGCGTTTGCTGTCGCCCTGCCGGAAACCCGGCCCGGCCTGCGGCCCGACGCCAAGCGTCCGGTAGGTGACGACCAGGTACTCCATCGGCCGGCGCACCTTCTGCCCCACCGCCGCCCAGAACTCCGAGGAGCTGAACAGCGACATCAGCAGCGGCTTCACCGAGCCCTTGTTGACCGTGTAGATCTTGGCGAGCCGGTCCACCAGGGACTTCGGCGGGGTGTCCGAGACGAACCGGGTGGCCAGGCTGCGGGCCACGTACCGGGCGGTCGACGGGTGCAGCGCGAGGTAGGTGATGTAGGCGTCGATGACCTGGTCGGTCTTCTTCGGGTCGGTCGAGTCGTTGGGGTGGCTGAAGCCGAGGATCTTCACCTTGCCCCGGTAGTGCCGGTCGTGACGGAAGACGTACTTCCCGTCGTCGACGCCCCGGCCGGTCTGGAGCAGGGCGGCCTGCCGGACGTCCTTCTCGGTGTAGCCGCCGTCGACCCCGACCGAGTACAGCTCCAGGTTCTCCCGGGCCAGGTTCTCGTTGACCGCGTCGGCCCGGGAGTCGTTCTGGTTGAGGTAGAGCAGCAGCGCCGGATGCTTGTTCGCCGCCACCAGCATGTCCGGGTAGCTGCCCATGGCGTGCTTGCGCACCACGTCCCTGTCGAACGAGTTCCGGTACGCCTCACCGCCGTCGAAGTCCGCCGCGACGTGCAGGAAGTCGTTCCAGAAGTCGACCATCACCTCGTAGAGCTGCCGCTCCGACCAGATCTGCCGGGCCAGCGTGCCGTCGACCGTCTCCTTCTCCGGCTGCGCGCCTCGCTCGTTGAGCTGCTCCCGCTGGTCGCGTACCTGCTGGCTGCTCAGGGCGAGGGTGGGCAGTTCGGCGAGCTTCAGCTCGGCGGCGCTCGGCGCGATCTTCTCCGGGTCGAGCTGCCGGCGCACCCAGGCGTCGATGCCCATCCGCCTGATGTCGGCGAGCACCTTCGGGGTGGCCCCGAAGGTGGCCCGGCTGGCCAGGTGCCGGACGGGGTCCTTGGCCAGCACCGTCCGCACCGTCACCGGGGTCCGCGCCGCCGCGTCGGCCGGCCCGGAGAAGGTCCGGCCACCGCTGGGCGAGTTCTTCTTCAGCGCCGCACCGGCCCGGGAGCCCATGTAGCTCTCGTTCTGCTCGGTGTAGGTGCGTACCGTGCTGGGCTGCTGGCCGCCGGGGCGGGCCGGCGTGCCGTCGGTGGCGGTGACGCCTGTGGCATCCCCGGCGGCGGCGTCGCCGAACAGGCCGCGTACCTGGGGGCTCATCGCCAGCGCCGCACCGCCTGCCACCACGGCGGCGGTGCCGCCCAACGCGACCAGGGCACGCCGCCGGCCGACCCGGTCACGGTCGTCGCCGTCGTCGTCCAGGTGGGGCAGTCCGGAGCCGGCCGGCTGGTGGAACGCCTGCCTACCCAACCCCTCGGGCCCCACCCACTGCGGGCCCCGGGACACCGGCGGCGTCCCGTACGGCGCGGCCGGGACCTCGTACGACGGGGTGGGCCCGCCGGGGGTGTGCGGTCGATGCGGTGGCACATTCTGGTCGGCCATGTACCGGTCCCGTTTTCTTTCGATGCGCCGTACCGCTGCGACCGGGGGCGGGGCGGAGGGTGCGGCGGCGGCTGCCGGAGGAGTTGCCACGGGAAGGTAGCCAAGGGCTGAGCTGCCGACAAGGCTGGTCACGGCCGTCGGCGGGGGCACTTAAGGTGCCGCTGTGCGACGTCACCGGCCGGGTGGTTCCGCCCCGACCGGGCCGCACCGTCCCCAGCAGGGACGACGTGTCCGGCCGCGCCCCCGCCGTAACGTTTTGGCGGTACGCGTCACCGGGCGTGGCGTTCACCGGCACAGCGAAACTTAAGCCCCCGGTAAGCCGGTGCTGAGGTGCTCCGCGCCCGCCGACCCGGTTTCGGGCGGCCCGTCCCCGGCGACCCCGGCCCGCACACCGGCGGCGACGCCCGGAGCCGAAAGTAGCAGCAGGAGGAGGGCGTGACCGGCCGCCGCAGCGGGTAAGCCGCCGAACCGCTGAAGCCTGAGGGGAAGGCACCGCCATGCTCAGCAAAGAGGATCAGCGCAGGTTCGAACAGATCACCCGGCAGCTCCGGGAGAGCGATCCGAAGTTCTTCGCGCGACTCGACCATCGGGCCCGGGCCCGACGCGGGCGCTGGCTGATGCTGCTGACCGTCATCCTGTGGGCGTCGCTGCCCGCGATGACCGTCCTGGCCGGACGGACGGCGGGCGCGGCGTGCGTCGTCGTCCTGGCGGCCAACACCGGCCTGATGTGGCACTTCCGGCACCGCTGGCGCTGACCCGCGCCATGATCGACACCAGGGGCGCGATGGTGTGGCATCGCAGCGACGGGACACCCCGGCATCGCCCCACTGGTGTCGATCACGGCCGCGCCCCGGGTCAGCCCGGGTCGAACGCCCGGTAGGCCCGGCGCAGGCGCTCCAGCAGGCCGGGGCCGCCGATCGCCGCAGCGGGTGAGCCGAGCTGCCGCAGCAGCAGTTCCGGGCCGGTGGCCAGGATGGGCGGCCGGTCCGGCAGCGGCACCGGCGACACCCAGAACCGGTCCACCGCCGGCGGCACGTCGGGCAGGTCGGCGAGCACCCGGGCCGACCCCGCCGCGGCGGCCCGCGCACCGTCCACGACCGACGGTACGCGGGCCGGCGTCCGGTCGGACGGGCCGGTGACCCGCCCGGCGTCGGCGGACCCGCCGACCGGCGCGGCGTCGGTGTCGTGGGACGACCCGACCGCGTCGGCCCGGAGGGCACGCAGCCGGCCCAGCAACGCGTCGCGGCTGCGGCCCCGCCAGTGCAGCAGCTGGAACGGGTCGGCGTCGAACGCCTCGGCGAGCAGGTAGAACGTCGCCGCGAGGTGCTTGCACGGCACCGCGACGTCGGGGCAGCCGCACCGCTGGGTCAGCTCCCCCACCGACCGGGGGAACAGGGGCGCCCCCGCGACGGCGAACAACTCCTCCAGCTCGGCCGGCAGGTCGCCGGCGAGCAGCCGGGCGCTGAAGAACGCCTGCCCGGCCAGCTCGCGTTCGACCCGGTCCCAGAGCGCGTCCGGGAACGGCGGCAGGGCGATGGTCACCGGGTAGGGCCGGGGCCGGGAGCCCTGCACGCTCGCCTCGACCCGCCCGGGTGACACGTCGAGCCGGAGCACCTGCCCCCGGCGTGCGTACGCCCGGCCCCGGGTGAGCCGGGTGCCCAACGCGAACGACTCCAGCACCTCCAGGAAGCGCCGGGACCACCAGGAGACCCCGATCGCTCCCCGGGTGCTGCGTGCCTTCAGTCCACCGTCGACCCGGCGCGGCGGGCCGAACCCGGCGAACGGCCCCTGCGCCCCGACGCCCCGGGGGCTCACTCGACCACCGCCCCGGCGTCCAGGGAGAACAGCTCCCGCAGCTGCCCGGTGGACAGCTCGGTGACCCACTGCTCGCCGCTGCCCACCACCGACGCGGCCAGCCCCCGCTTGTCGGCGATCATCGCGGCCACCTTCTCCTCGACGGTGCCGGCGCAGACGAACTTGCGGACCTGCACCCGCCGTCGTTGGCCGATCCGGAACGCCCGGTCGGTGGCCTGGTCCTCCACCGCCGGGTTCCACCACCTGTCGACGTGCACGACGTGGTTGGCGGCGGTCAGGGTCAGCCCGGTGCCGCCGGCCTTGAGGGAGAGCACGAACAGGGCCGGGCCGTCCGGGGACTGGAACCGGGTGACCAGGTCGTCCCGGTCGGCCTTGCCGACCCCGCCGTGCAGGTAGAGCACCTCCCGGCCGAAGCGCGCCGACAGGTGGCCGCGCAGCAGCGCGCCGAACTCGGCGTACTGGGTGAACAGCAGGGCCTTCTCGCCGGCCGCGAGCACCTCGTCGACGATCTCCTCCAACCGTTGCAGCTTGCCGGAACGGCCGGCCAACGGCGAGCCGTCGTGCAGCAGTTGGGCGGGGTGGTTGCAGACCTGCTTGAGCCGGGTCATGGTGGCCAGCACCAGGCCCCGGCGTTCCATCCCGTCGCTCGACTCGATCTTCGCCAGCATCTCGTCGACGATCGCCCGGTAGAGCGACGCCTGCTCGGCGGTGAGGTTGCAGACCACCTCCATCTCCAGCTTCTCCGGCAGGTCGCTGATGATCGAGGCGTCGGTCTTGAGCCGCCGCAGCACGAACGGGCCGGTGACCCGACGCAGCCGGGCCGCCGCCTCGGCGTCGCCGTGCCGCTCGATCGGCACCGCGTACGACTGCCGGAAACTGCTGGCCGGGCCGAGCAGGCCGGGATTGGCGAACTGCATGATCGACCACAGGTCCGCCAGCCGGTTCTCCACAGGCGTGCCGGTGACGGCGATCCGGTGCCGGGCGGGCAGCGCCCGGACCGCCTCGGCCTGCCGGGTGGCCGCGTTCTTGATCGCCTGGGCCTCGTCGACCACCACCCGGTGCCAGCCGACCGAGGCCAGCGCGACCGCGTCCCGCGCGGCCACCGCGTAGGTGGTGAGCACCAGGTCGGCGGCGTGCACCGCCTGTTCGAACGTGTCGTCCCGGGCCCGGTCCGCGCCGTGGTGCACGTGCACCCGCAGCCCGGGGGTGAACCGGGCCGCCTCCCGCTGCCAGTTGCCGACCAGCGACATCGGACAGACCAGCAGGGTCGGCCCGGTGTCCGGCGGGTCCCCGGCGAGCAGGGCCAGCAACTGCACGGTCTTGCCCAACCCCATGTCGTCGGCGAGCACCCCGCCGAGCCCGAGCGACTGGAGGAACGCCAGCCAGGCCAGGCCGCGCCGCTGGTACGGCCGCAGGGTGCCCTTGAAGGCCGGCGGCGGGTCCAGCGGGACGAGCCGCCGTTCGGCCTGCCCGGCCAGCAGGTCACCGAGCGGGCCGTCGGCGGTCACCTGAAGCACCGGCAGGGCGTCCGGGGTCTCCGCCCCGGCCAGCCCCATCCGCAGCAGGTCGGCGACGGTCAGCTCGCCGGAGGAGCGCAGCAGCCGCAGGCCGGCGGCCAGCCGTTTCGGGTCCAGCTCCACCCACCGGCCACGCAGCCGCACCAGCGGGGTCTTCAGCGCGGCCAGCGCCGCCAGCTCGTCGGCGTCGACCGTCTCGTCCCCGAGCGCCACCTCCCAGCGGTAGTCGACGAGCGCATCCAGGCCGAGCGCCCCGGCTGCGGCGACCGTCCCCGGGGCGGTCCGGCTGCGGGCCTGCAACCGGGCGCCGAGCCGCGCCGCCGGCCGCCGCCACCAGGACGGCAGCAGCACCCCGAACCCGGCGGCGTGCAGCACCGGCGCGCCCTCGCGCAGGAACCGGTGCGCCCCCTCGACGTCCAGTTCCAGCTGTTCCGGGGCAGGGATGCGCAGGGCCCCGTCCAGCTCCGGCCAGAGCCGGCCGGCCCGGCCCAACTCGGCCAGCAGGGTCTCCTGCGGGTCGCCGTAGCGGTCGGCCAGCGCCGGCAGCCGCTCCGGGTGCCGCCAGACGTCACCGGCGGCGACGTGCAGGCCCGGCTCGTCGGCGGCCTGGAGACCGAACTCGATGCGCCACCGTCCACCCTGCCCGACGACTGTCGACGGGTCGGCCGGCACCACGGTCAGGGTGTCGACGATCTCGTCGTCGGCCGGCTCCACCAGCCGGAAACTCGCCCGGACCGGGCCGCCGACGGCGTCGCGCTGCCAGGCGTCCAGCTCGGTGCGGAGGGTGGCCAGCGCGTCGGGTTCGGCGGTGAACCGCCGCTGCTGGCCGGTCAACGCCGCCAGCCACCCGGCCGTCACGCCGTCGCGTCGACCGCCCCGGAGCAGGTCGGCGTCGGTCAGCGCCCGGCGGGCGGCGGCGTCGGTGAGCAGGTCCAGCACGTCGGCGACCAGCCCGCCGACCCCGTCGGCACCGGCGGGCACGCCGGGTCGACCGGCCGGGCCGGCGTCGGCGGGCGGTGCGTCTGCTTCGCGCTGCCCGCAGCCGGGTGTCCCCCGGGGACCGGGCCGCTCCCCGGCCGTCCCATCGGCCCCGGAACGCGGACGGGCGGGGGGTGATGCGGGGTCGACTGCGGCCCGGACCGCCGGGGGCAGGGCGAGGGCCAGCGACCGGGCCCAGGCGGCGTCCGCGCCGGTGAGCAGGGGCCGCCACACCGCCCACCCGACCGCCTTCCCCGTCGGCCGGTCGGCCGACCGTCGGCCCACCGGCACGTCCCCCGGCGGGCGGTCGGTCACGCCGGGCAGCAGCCGGCCACGGGCCACCAGGTCGACCGCGAAACCCGCCAACTCGGCGAGGTGCCGCAGGCCCGCCCCCACCACGGCGTCGAGCCCGTCGAGGGTACGCAGCAGGTCGAACGCGTCGTCCGGGGCGTACCTGAGGACGGGGGTCCGCCAGGCGGCGAGGGTGACCGGGCCACGGGCCGGTTCCGCGACGGTGGCCGGGACCAGCTCCGGTGAGTGCAGCGGCGCGCCCGCCCGGGTGGGAAGGGTGAGCGGCACGGTGCCCGCCGGACGGTCACCGAGCAGCGCGGCCAGGGCACCCGGCTCGGCGGCGAAGGGGTGGGGGCGTTCGCGCGGGGCCCGGCCGGGGCGGCGCGGCACCCGGGTCGGCCGGGTCGAATCCTCCGCCCACACCGCCAGACCGGCCCCGACCAGCCACACCCCGTGGACGACCAGCACTCGTTCCCCCTCGTCGACACCCGGGGGTCAGGATAGGCGGCGATGAGGGGGCCCTGCCGCTCAGACCGCGCCGGTGCTGCCGTCGGTCAGCTCACGGAGGTTGTCGGCGTGCCCGGCGGTCTCCTCGATCATATGCACCATGATCCAGCGCAGCGACACCTTCCCGAGCTGCGGCTGCGCCACGACATGGTCCAGCGGGAACCGGGCGGCCAGCTCACGGGAACGGGCACAGCGCGGTGGCCCGGTGGAAGTCGAGGAACGCGTCGAGCACCGCCCGCTCGTCGTCGGTACGGGCCGGCACCGGGGCGAGCGTCGGATCGATCCGAATTTCGCCATCAGCGGACGATAGCGGCGGCACGTGCCGTCCCGCTGTCCCCCGGTGAACCCGCTGTCCCCGGCAAATCCTGCGGTCCGGCGGCCGGCTTGGCAGGATGGGCGCATGGCTGCGACGGTACGGATTCCCCTGGCGGACGGCCCGGCTGACGGCGAGGCGGTCGACGTCGAGTTGGACAGCAACGAGCGTCCCCCGCTGACCCACCACCACCTCGGCCCGCAGGGTCTGGTCGACGCCCAGATCTACGAGTTGGAGTCCGCCGGCGACCAGTGGCGCTACCGCTGGCGCGGCCCGGCTGTCTGACCCGGCCGGCACAACCGCTCCCCGGTCGTGCCGGTTCCCGGTCCCGGCCGGCCGCCGGGCCGGGTGGTCTGCCGGGCCGGGTGGTCTGCCGGTGGTCGGCCGCCGGTGGGGTCGTGGTCCGCCGGTGGCGTGGTGGGCCCGCCCTTCGGGTGTCGGTACCGTGGCGGTCCGGGCCCCGGGGTCGCCGGTCAGGCGGCCATCCGGGCCAGGGTGCGCGAGCGCAGGCCGTCCAGCACGGCACGGGTGACCTGGGAGGTGCCCCGGGCCTGGTCGCACACCTCGGCGACCCGGAGGGCGGTGGCCTCACGGCGGGACTCCCGTTCGTCCCAGAGCCGGTCGACCTCCGCCAGCAGCGGACCCTCCACCTCCCGTTCCACACCGCGCAGCGCCGGCACCCCGAGCCGCTGGGCCAGGTCAAAGACCTTTCCCGCGTACGGCAGGGGCAGGAACGGGGTACCGACCATCGCCGCGAAGATCAGGAAGTGCAGCCGCATGCCGACCGCCAGGTCGAAGTGCTTCATCAGACCGAGCACCTGCCGGGGCGAGTAGTCACCGTGCAGGATGCGCCCCCGGTCGGCGGCGATCATGTGGGACAGCACCCCGTGCGAGTGCCGGATGTCGTCGCGTTCCATCGGCACGAACAGCACGTGCGCGTCGATCCGCTGCACCAGGAAGTCGCCGATCTGGGCGAGCAACCGGTGGTACCCGTCGACGTCGAGCCGCTCGGCCGCCCGCCCCGGCTCCCGGACACTCAGCCCGACCAGCCGCTTGCCGGCGGGCACCCCCTCCTCGCGCAGCAGCCGGGCGGGGAAATCCTCCGGCTCCAGCAGGAACGCCGGATCGGCGGTGACGGTGATGGGGTTGATCAGCCCGGCCTCCTCCAGCACCATCCGGGACTCCTGGTCGCGGACGGTCACCTCGGTCGCCCCGGCCAGCGTCTCCCGCACCATGCCGGTGTCCACCCCGTCGCTGAGCGGGCCGACACCCACCGCGTACGTCAGCAGGGGCAGGCCGCGTTCCTGGGCGACCCGGACCACCCGCAGGTAGCGGCGGGCCTCCCTGTCGTACAGGATGCCGCCGCCGCCGAGGATGAGCAGGTCGAGCTGGCCGAGCACCTCGGCCGAGTCGACCCGGCTGACGCCCTCCCAGGGCACCGCCTCGACGTCGGGATGGGCCAGCGCGGTGTGCGCCGGGTTCCGGGAGAACACGATGATCCGTGCGTTCGGCTCCTGCTCGCGCAGGTCGGCCAGCAGGCCGGTGAGGATCGCCTCGTCCCCCAGGTTCCGACCGCCGTACGAGCCGAGCACACCGATGGTCAAGCCGGTGGGACCCCTCATCCGTCACTCCTCCCCAGGACCGTCCCCCCGCGCATTCCCCCTCCCACCCCACCCATGCCCCTCCTGCCCGTCCTCCCCCGGACGTAAGCCTCTTGATCACCGGGGCGGGGCGGGAGCGGGGGGAAGGACGGGCGGGAGGGGAGGGACAGCCGGTGCGGGGGTGGGAGGGTTGGGTGGGGTAATCGGGTTGCCTGGGGTGAGGGGTGCTCGCCAGGGTGGGGGGATGGCGGATGGGGGCAGGATCGGGTGGGACGAGTTGCCTGGGCATGTCCGGCAGGCGGTGGAGCGGATCATCGGTGACCGGGTGGTCGAGGCGGTCTCCCAGCCCGGCGGGTACTCCCCGGGCACCGCCGACCGGGTACGGACCGCCGGTGGGCGACGGGCGTTCGTCAAGGCGGTCAGCCCGGCACAGAACCCGGACAGTCCCCGGATGCACCGCGCCGAGGCCCGGCACACCGCCGCCCTGCCCCCGTCCGCGCCGACGCCCCGGCTGCTCGGTTGTCACGACGACGGCGACTGGGTGGCGCTCGTGCTGACCGACGTCGACGGACGGCACCCGTACACCCCCTGGCGGGACGCCGAACTCGACGTGACGCTGCGTACGCTGGAAGCCCTGGCCGGGATGCTCACGCCGAACCCGGTGCCGGGCACGCCGACGGCCGCCGAACGGCTGGCCCACGATTTCGCCGGCTGGCGGCGGATCGCCACCGACCCGCCGTCCCGGCTCGACCCGTGGGTCGCCGGGCACCTGGACGAGCTGTGCGCTGCGGCCGAGCGGGGGCTGACCGGGCTGACCGGGGACACCCTGTGCCATCTGGACGTGCGGGCCGACAACCTGCTGATCGGTCCGGACGGCACGGTCACCGTGGTGGACTGGCCGTGGGCCTGCCGGGGCCCCGCCTGGCTGGACACGGCGCTGTTGCTGGTCAACGTACGGTTGCACGGCGGGCACGACACCGAGGCGCTGCTGCGCCGGCTGCCGCTCACCGCAGGGGCCGACCCGGCCGCCCTGACCGGCTTCTACGCCGGGCTGGCCGGCTTCTTCACCGACAGCGCGCGCCGTCCACCGCCGCCCAACATTCCCACCGTCCGCGCCTTCCAGCAGGCTCAGGCCGACGCCCTCCTGCCCTGGCTGCGCCACCGCCTCTCCCACCCGCAGACCGCCGGTTGACCAAGAGGTTCGCGTCACCGGCGGCGAATTCCGTGACGCGAACCTCTTGATCAACGCGGGCGGAGGGCGCGAGGGAAAAGAGGGTGCGGGTCAGTGGAGTTGGTGGGTGAGGAAGGGGAGGGCCACGTGGGGCAGGAGGGGGGTGGCGGGGATGTCCTGGTGGGTGAGGCCGGGGAGGACCGCGAGGCGGGAGGTCGGGCGAGCGGTGCCGTCGCTGCCCGGGTCGCGGTGGCCGCCGCCGAGCAGCCCGTAGAACTCGGCCATGTGGGCGACCGGGATCGCGTCCGCGTCGGCGAAGACCAGCAGGGTCGGTACGGCCAGCGCCGCCACCTGCGGTGTCCAGTCGTACTCGCGGCGTAGCAGGTCACCGGTCTTGGCCCACAGCACCGGCCAGTCCTGCGGTCGGGGGGCGATCCGTGTGTAGAGCTGGTGCGGGGGCGTGCCGCGCATCCGCTCGCCGGCCCGCTCGTCCTGGCCGGACATGGCAGCCAGCACCTCGGGATACCAGCCCTGCCGCCGGAACGGGGTGGAGACCAGCACCAGCCGGCGCACCAGGTCCGGATGCTGGAGGGCGGTCCGCAGCGCCACCCCGCCGCCGAGGGAGTATCCCAGCAGCTGCGCCCCGGGCAGGTCGAGGTGCCGCAGCAGCGCGGCGACGTCGTCGGCCATCGACTCGTAGCGCAGTGGACGGTCCACGTCGGCGGTGCGGCCGTGGCCCTGCAGGTCGACCGCGATCACCCGACGGCGGCGGGCCAGCGCCGGCAGGATCGGGGCGAACGTCTCCGCCGCGCCGTAGCCGCCGTGCAGCAGCACCAGGGGTGGACCGTCGCCGTGTTCCTCGTACCAGAGCCGCAGCCCGTTGACGTGGGCGTAGCTCACGATGTCACCTCCGGCCGGCGTCGGGATGCGGGCCGCCGGGAAGCCGCCACGGCCACGCCTCCGTCAGACCTGCAGGAGGCGTCCCATCGGCTCAACGATCCGGCCGCCGATGATCGGCGGCCGGCGTCGTTGCTGGTCGAGGTGTGGGCGCGGCAGGTTTCGAACCTGCGACCCCTCGCTTGTAAGGCGAGTGCTCTCCCACTGAGCTACGCGCCCGGAACGCCCGTACGAGCGGGCCGGTGGCTGGCAAGCTTACCTGCCGGCCGCCGGCCCGTCGCAACGGTGTGCCCGGTGGATCACGGTGCCCCGCCCTGCCGGGTGGACCGGGTGCGGCGGGGCGGGGGTCAGGCGGCGACCACGTCGGCGAGGGCCTTGCGCCAGCCCTGCTGGTCGCGCGCCTCACCCGGCATGTTCATCTCGGCGAACCGGACGATGCCGGCCTTGTCGATGACGAAGGTGCCCCGGTTGGCGATGCCGGCGAGGTCGTTGAAGACGCCGTACGCCTGGGCGACCGCCCCATGCGGCCAGAAGTCGGCAAGCAGCGGGAACTGGTAGCCCTCCTTCTCGGCCCAGATCTTGTGGGCGTAGATCGAGTCGACGCTGACGGTGAGCACCTGCACGTCGTCGTTGACGTAGTCGTTGAGGTTGTCCCGCACCTCGCACAGCTCACCCTGGCAGATGCCGGTGAAGGCGAGCGGGTAGAAGACCAGCAGCACGGTGCGGTTGCCCCGGTAGTCCGAGAGCCGTACCTCCTGGTTGTTCTGGTCCTTCAGCAGGAAGTCGGGTGCCTCGGCACCAACCTCGATCGGCATGCGAACTCCTTGGGTCGAGTCTGAGGTGGGTCCAGCCTGCCACACCCGGGGGCGACGCCCCGGGTGCGGGATTGCTCAGTTGGGTACGGCCTACTTGCGGCCCTTGGACCCACGGCGCAGCACCAGCCGGGCGCCGCTCCAGTCCTTGCCGGCGTTGAGGGTCGAGGTCTGCTGGAGCCCGGCGGTCTGCGCCGACTCGGCGACCTCGCTCGGCTCGACGTGCCCGTCCCGGCCGGCCTTCGGGGTCAACAGCCACACGACTCCGGCGTCGGCCAGCGGACCGAGGGCGTCGACGAGGAGCTCGAAGAGGTCACCGTCACCGTCGCGGTACCAGACGAGCACCGCGTCGACCACCTCGTCGGTGTCCTCGTCGACCAGTTCTCCACAGCGGTCGGTCAGGGCGTCCCGGAGATCCTGGTCGACGTCCTCGTCGTACCCCATCTCCATGACGACCATGCCCGGTTCGATCCCGAACCGGTCCGCCAGGAGACGTACCCCGTCGGCGGCCTGACCAGCGGTCGCGCTCACTGTCGCGTGCCTCCTCATCTCGTCCCTGCCCGGTGGCGTCGCGGTGACGCCGTCAGGCAGAGTCCACACAGTTGTGGTCCGTCGCGCAAGTGGCGCACCGGGTGGAACGGAATTTACCGTGCCAGCAGCGTACGGGCACCCTGGGTAATGGCATCCTCGGAGACCAGCACCTGGCGGGCAGCCGGACCTAATGGTACAAACGAGTCAACTGCCGCCACCCGCCGCGCCACCCCCACGTATCCGGCGTCGACCAGCGCCGCGAGAATGCCCTCCCCCACCCCGCCGGAGCGCCGCGTCTCGTCCACCACCAGCACCCGCCCGGTCACCGACGCCTCCCGGATCAGGTCCGCGACCGGCAGCGGGGCCAGCCACCGCAGGTCCACCACCCGGCAACCGATCCCCTCGTCGGCCAGGGTCGACGCCGCCCGCAGCGACATCCGCACCCCGTTACCGAACGTGACGATGGTGACGTCCTCGGCGGAGCCGACGCCGTACACCCGAGCCCGACCGATCGGCGCGTGGCCGGCTGCCCAGGCGGACGGCTCCGGGTACGACCCGAGCCACTCACCGTCACCCGGCTCGTACAGGTCCCGGGTGTGGTAGAGCGCGATCGGCTCCAGGAAGACCGAGACCGTGCCGTCCACCACCGCAGCAGCCAGGCAGGTCCGCAGCAGCGGGCCGGCGTCGTCCGGCCGCGCCGGCACCGCGACCACCAGACCGGGCACGTCCCGCAGTACGGCCACCGAGTTGTCGTTGTGGAAGTGCCCCCCGAACCCCTCCTGGTACGCCAGCCCCGGCACCCGCACCACCATCGGGTTGCGGAACGCCCCCTGCGAGAAGAACTGCAGGGTGGCCGCCTCGCCCCGCAACTGGTCCTCGGCGTTGTGCAGGTACGCCAGGTACTGGATCTCCGGCACCGGCAGCATCCCGGCCAGCCCGGCCCCCAGCCCCAGCCCCAGCACCGACGTCTCGTCCAGCAGGGTGTCGAAGACCCGGGCCGCCCCGAACCGCTCCCGCAGCCCCTTGGTCACCCCGTACACCCCGCCCTTGGCGGCGACGTCCTCGCCGAACACGGCCAACTGCGGGTGGCTGAGCATCCCGTCGGCGAGGGCCGCGTTGATGCTCTGCGCGAGGGTCAGTGGGCCGGCCAGTTCCGGCGGCTTACCGCCGAACGCCTCCGCCCGGCCGGCCGCGTCCGGGCCGGCGGCCCGCTGGGCGGCCTGCGCCACGGCGGCGGCGACCCGCGACGGCCGGCGGGGCGACAGCGGGGCCACCACCTCGGCCGCTGCCGAGAGCTTCGGCTCGTCGAGCACCTCCTCGGCGGTCCGCCGCACCTGCCAGCCCCGCTCGTCGTAGCGGGCCAGCAGTTCCTCCCCGGTGGACACCCCGGACTCGACGAGCAGCCGGGCGGTGGCCAGCACCGGGTCGCGCGCCTCGTCGGCGGCGATCTCGGCGGTGCTGCGGTACGCCCGCTCGGCGTCGGCACCGGCGTGGCCCAGCAGCCGCACGGTACGCAGGTGCAGCACCGCCGGGCGACGGTGCCGGCGCACCCAGCCGGCGGCCTCGGCGGTCACCGCGTGCACGGCCACCGGATCGGTGCCGTCGGCGGTGAAGTACCGCACCCCCGGCCGGGCCCGCAGGGTCCGCTCCACCCAGCCCTCCGGCGACCGGACACTGATCCCCAGGCCGTTGTCCTCGCAGACGAAGAGCACCGGAATCCGCAGGCCGGTGTGGTCGTACCAGCCGGCGGTGTTGAAGGCCGCGGTGGCGCTGGCGTGGTTGACCGAGGCGTCACCGAACGAGCAGACCACGATGGCGTCCCGGGGCCACGGCGAGCGCGGCGGGCCGTCCGGGTCGTCGCGCCGGCCGGCGGTCTCCATCCGGCGCAGCCGCTCCACGGCCAGCCCCAACCCGACCGCCCGGGGCAGGTGCGAGGCGACGGTGGAGGTGGTCGGCACCACGGCCAGGTCGGCGCGGCCGAAGACCTTGTGCCGGCCTCCGGCGATCGGGTCCCGGGTCGAGGCGACCATGCCCCGCAGCACGTCCCGGGCCGCCTCGGCGTACGCCTCCTGCCATCCGTCCAGGTCCGGGCCGCCCACCACCTGCTCCGGGCGGGGGCCGGTGGGGATGACGGTCCCGGGTCCGGCGTCGGCCGGATCTCCCGCCGGGCCGGGCTCGCCGGCGGCGGCGGAACCGACGGACGTGACGGCCTGACCGGAGGGGGCGGCGGCGGAGTTGGGGGCGGCGAGCTGGTGGCGGGGCACCGGTTCGGCGGTGCCGTCGGAACCCACCCGGTAGGCGACCGGGCCGGCCGGGGGCGGCGGCACGGCGACGCCGTCGGCCGTGTCCGCCGGGCGCACCGACGCGGCGTGCGGGTCGTGGACCGGGGCGTCGGGGCCGATCTTCCCGCCCCACCCGGCACCGGCGTCCGACCCGTCAGGCGGACCGGCGTCCACGCTCCCGTCCGGCGGGCCGGCGGCCTCCGGGGCGCCTGGCGGCCCGGCCACGGCGTCCGACGGGCCGGCGGCGTCCGGGTGACCGGCCGGGGAGCCGGCGTCCGGACCTGTGGCGGGCGGGCTGGTCCGGTGCGCCCCGGCGGGCGCGGGGACGCCGCCGGCCGCCGGGTGGTCGCCGTCGTCGGGGGCGTCGGCCGGGGGGTGGTCGTCCCCGTCGGCGTCCGGGTGTCCGGTCACCGCCGCAGGCTCCCCGCCGGCACCGGCGTCGCCACCGGGGAAGTCACCGGCCGCCTGGGCGGCGCGCAGGCAGTAGAAGGCGCCGGAACGGTAGTGCAGCAGGGCGGGGTCGGTGGGGCGCAGCGCGGCGGCCACCGCCGCGTTGGCCTCGTGCCCGGCGGAGCCGATCGTGTAGAAGCCCTCGTCGAAGCTGCGCAGCCACCGCGCGGCCAGGTCGAGCTGGCGGCTGGTCACCTGCGCGTCGAACAGGGCGAGCAACTGTCGCCCGGTCAGCGCGGCACCGGGCCGGACGGGCTGCCCGGGGTCACGCCGCCGCTCGGGCTCGGGCAACGCGCCCAGGGTCTCCCGGAACCGGTCGTCGAGATCTTGCGGGGTGGTCACGCGATCAGCATTACCGACGGAGGCCACGGTCGCCCACTCAGACACGATCCGACCGGGCGTCGGTCGAGACGGGAGACCGGACTGCGCCGAGCGGGCCGGCCGGGTCCGGCCGGGCAGGTTCGGTCAGCCGGGGAGGAAGGAGAAGCGGACCTGGCGCGACGGGTTGTCGCCGTTGGGGTCGACCAGGCAGACCGACTGCCAGGTGCCGAGTTGCAGCCGGCCGCCGAGCACCGGCAGCGTCGCGTACGGCGGGACGAAGGCGGGCAGCACGTGGTCGCGGCCGTGGCCGGGCGAGCCGTGCCGGTGCCGCCAGCGGTCGTCGGTGGGCAGCAGGTCGTCGAGGGCCCGCAGCAGGTCGTCGTCGGAGCCGGCGCCGGTCTCGATGATGGCCACCCCGGCGGTGGCGTGCGGCACGAAGACGTGCAGCAGGCCGTCGCCCTGCCCGGCGACGAACCGTTCGGCCTCGGCCGTGATGTCGGCGACGGTGGGACGGGAACCGGTCCGGACGGTGATCACCTCGCTGCGCATAGGGCGCATTCTGCCGCATCCGTCACGTCGCCGCCGCCGGCCGGGGCGGTGCCGACCACCAGCGTCCGAGGCCGTCGCCCACGCAAGGTTACCGGCGGGTACCTGTGTTCAGCGTCGCGTCTGGGGGAGCAAGAGGTGACGACGGGTGCCACCAGAGGGCAGGATGGCGCTAGAGACCTATCCCACACACAACCGAGGGAACGCCTGTGGCTACGGAACGCAAGCGCCCGGTGATCACCGCTGGTCTGCCGAGCCAGCTTCCGGACATCGACCCTGAAGAGACCGGCGAATGGGTCGAGTCGCTCGACGGTGTCATCGACGAGCGCGGAACCAAGCGCGCCCGGTACGTCATGCTGAGCCTGCTGGAGCGGGCCCGTGAGCGGCAGGTCGGGGTTCCGTCCCTGACCACCACCGACTACATCAACACCATCGCCCCGGAGCAGGAACCCTGGTTCCCGGGTGACGAGCACATCGAGCGGCGGATCCGGGCGTACGTCAGGTGGAACGCGGCGATGCTGGTGCACCGCGCGCAGCGGCCGGAGATCGGCGTCGGCGGGCACATCTCCACCTTCGCCAGCTCCGCCTCCCTCTATGAGGTGGGCTTCAACCACTTCTTCCGGGGCAAGAACCACCCGGGCGGCGGCGACCACATCTTCTACCAGGGCCACGCCTCCCCCGGCATGTACGGGCGGGCGTTCCTGGAGGGCCGGCTCTCCGAGGACCAGCTCGACGGGTTCCGGCAGGAGCTGTCGCACCCGGGCGGCGGGCTGCCGTCGTACCCGCACCCGCGGCTGATGCCGGACTTCTGGGAGTTCCCCACGGTCTCGATGGGTCTGGGTCCGCTGAACGCGATCTACCAGGCCCGGTTCAACCGCTACCTGCACCACCGGGGCATCAAGGACACCTCCCAGCAGCACGTCTGGGCGTTCCTCGGCGACGGTGAGATGGACGAGGTCGAGTCGCTCGGCGCGATCGGCGTGGCCGCCCGCGAGGAGCTGGACAACCTCACCTTCGTGATCAACTGCAACCTCCAGCGGCTGGACGGCCCGGTCCGGGGCAACGGCAAGGTGATGCAGGAGTTGGAGGCGTTCTTCCGGGGCGCCGGCTGGAACGTGATCAAGGTGGTCTGGGGCCGGGAGTGGGACCCGCTGCTCGCCGCGGACACCGACGGCGCGCTGGTCAACCTGATGAACACCACCCCCGACGGCGACTACCAGACCTACAAGGCGGAGTCCGGGGCATACGTGCGGGAGCACTTCTTCGGCCGCGACCAGCGGACCCGCAGGATGGTCGAGCACCTGTCGGACGACGAGATCTGGAACCTCAAGCGGGGCGGGCACGACTACCGCAAGCTCTACGCGGCCTACAAGGCGGCCACCGAGCACACCGGGCAGCCGACCGTCATCCTGGCCAAGACCATCAAGGGCTGGACGCTGGGCTCGCACTTCGAGGGCCGCAACGCCACGCACCAGATGAAGAAGCTGACGCTTGACGACCTCAAGCTGTTCCGCGACCGCCTCTACCTGGACATCCCGGACAAGGTGCTGGAGGAGAACCCGTACCTGCCGCCGTACTACACCCCGGGCGAGTCCTCGGACGAGCTGGCCTACCTGCGGGAGCGGCGCGAGCAGCTCGGCGGTTACCTGCCGTCCCGGCGGAACAGCCACAAGAAGCTGGCGATCCCGGGGCCGGAGCGGTTCGCCGACGTCAAGCGCGGCTCGGGCAAGCAGAAGGTGGCCACCACGATGGCCTTCGTCCGCCTGCTCAAGGACATCATGAAGGACAAGGAGTTCGGCAAGCGCTGGGTGCCGATCATCCCGGACGAGGCGCGCACCTTCGGCCTCGACTCGATCTTCCCGACCGCGAAGATCTACTCGCCGCACGGCCAGCGGTACACCTCGGTCGACCGGGATCTGTTCCTGTCCTACAAGGAGTCGACCACCGGGCAGATCCTGCACGAGGGGATCAACGAGGCCGGCTCGGTCGCCTCGTTCACCGCCGCCGGCACCTCGTACGCCACCCACGACGAGCCGATGATCCCGATGTACATCTTCTACTCGATGTTCGGGTTCCAGCGGACCGGTGACGGCTTCTGGGCGGCGGCCGACCAGATGGCCCGGGGCTTCGTCCTCGGCGCGACCGCCGGGCGGACCACGCTCAACGGTGAGGGCCTCCAGCACGAGGACGGCCATTCGCTGCTGCTGGCCGCCACCAACCCGGCGGTGGTCGCCTACGACGCGGCGTTCGCCTTCGAGCTGGCGCACATCGTGGAGAACGGCCTGCACCGGATGTACGGCGAGGCGCAGGAGAACGTCTTCTACTACCTCACCATCTACAACGAGCCGATCCACCAGCCGGTGGAGCCGGCCGGGGTGGACGTCGACGGGCTGCTCAAGGGCATCTACCGCTACGCGCCGGCCCCGCAGGTCGACGGTCCGAAGGCGAACATCCTGGCCTCCGGCACCGGCATGCAGTGGGCGCTCAAGGCGCAGCAGTTGCTCGCCCAGGACTGGGGGGTGGCCGCCGACGTCTGGTCGGTGACCTCCTGGACGGAGCTGCGCCGCGACGCGGTGCTCTGCGAGGAGCACAACCTGCTCAACCCGGGCGCGGAGCAGCGGGTGCCGTACATCCAGCAGAAGCTGGCCGACGCCGACGGGCCGAAGGTCGCGGTCAGCGACTGGATGCGCGCGGTGCCGGACCTGATCGCCCGCTGGGTACCTGGCGACTACACCTCGCTCGGCACCGACGGCTTCGGCATGTCGGACACCCGGCACGCGCTGCGGCGGCACTTCCACGTCGACGCCGAGTCGGTGGCGGTGGCGACGCTGCGGCAGCTCGCCCTGCGCGGCACGGTGCCGGCCGGCGTCCCGGCCGAGGCCGCCAAGAAGTACGCGATCGACGACGTCAACGCCGCCCCGGTCGGCGAGACCGGCGGGGACAGCTAGCCCCCCACCGGTACGACGCAGGGCCCGGCGCGGCGCGCCGGGCCCTTTCGCGTCGCCGGGTCGGGTCAGCCGACGGCGGCCAGGTCGGTGAGCCGGGCCAGCGACTCCTCCAGGTCGGCACCGACCCGGCGCAGCCCGAGGCGCAGCAGGGCGCCCTTGACCGGGCCGGCCGGCCAGCGGACCACGATCAGCCGGACGACGGTGCCGCCCTCCTCCTCGTCGGCGGTGAGCTGCACGTAGATCTCGGTACGCGCCTCGGCGCGGGCCCCGGCGCCCCGGGCGCGTTCCCGCCAGCCGATCAGGGTGGGTTCCTGGTAGGCGATCACCTCGGCCTCGTGCGCCGAGCCGCGCCCGGCCTGGACGAGTTGTCGTCGGCCGAAGCCCTCCCCCGAGAGGACCTCGGCGGCCCGTACCCCGGCCAACCAGGCGGGCAACTGCTCGGCCCGCTGTACGACTTCCCAGACCGCTTCCACCGGCGCCGTCACCTGCGCACTGCGTTCGACGAGGATCATTCTCTTCTTCCCCCAGTGAGGACATCCGCGATATTCCGCACTCTATGCGCTAAATCGGACTTACCAGGACGTGCTTGGTAAAGACACGCCGAAAACCCTTGCGCCCGCATCGCTTCGTGCCTATGGCGCTCGCGGACTTCGCGCCCTAGAGTGCGAACACGTTTCGCGTTCTGGGAGGGTGGATGACGACCGCACCGATCCCCGGTTTCCCCGCCGGTTTCCGTTGGGGGGTGTCCACCTCGGCGTACCAGATCGAGGGGGGCGCCGACGCCGACGGCCGGGGACCGTCCATCTGGGACACTTTCGCGCACACCCCTGGCCGGATCATCGACGGCAGCACCGGCGACGTGGCCTGCGACCACTACCACCGGCACCGCGAGGACGTCGCGCTGCTGGCCGGGCTCGGGGTGTCGGCGTACCGGTTCTCGATCGCCTGGCCCCGGGTGCGGCCCGGCGGCACCGGCCCGGTCAACGCCGCCGGCCTCGACTTCTACGACCGGCTCGTCGACGACCTGCTGGCCGCCGGCATCGACCCGGTCGCCACCCTGTTCCACTGGGACCTGCCGCAACCGCTCCAGGACGCCGGCGGCTGGCTGAACCGGGACACCGCCGCCCACTTCGCCGAGTACGCCGACCTGACCGCCGCCCGCCTCGGCGACCGGGTGAAACTCTGGATCACCCTCAACGAGCCGTTCATCCACCTGAGCCTCGGCCACGGCACCGGGGAACACGCCCCCGGCCAGACCCTGCTCTTCGACTCCTTCCCCGCCGCCCACCACCAACTGCTCGGGCACGGGCTGGCGGTGGCCGCGCTGCGCGCCCGCAGCAGTTCCCCGGTGGCCATCGCCAACAACTACTCGCCAGTCGTCCGCCACGGCGACACCGACGCCGACCGGGCCGCCGCGGCGGCGTACGACGCCCTGCACAACCACCTGTTCACCGACCCGCTGCTGGGCCGGGGCTACCCCGACGGCTTCGACCCGGGCGTGGTACGCGACGGCGACCTGGCGGTGATCGCCGCGCCGCTGGACGTGCTCGGCGTCAACTACTACAACCCGACGGGGGTACGCGCCCCCGAGGAGGGCTCCCCGCTGCCGTTCGAACTCGTCCCGCTGGAGGGCTACCCGCTTACCGCGTTCGACTGGCCGGTGGTCCCCGACGGGCTGCGTACCCTGCTCGTCGGCCTGCGCGACCGGTACGGCGATGCGCTGCCCCCGATCCAGATCACCGAGGGCGGCTGCGCCGTCGACGACGTCCCGGACGCCGACGGCCGGGTGCCCGACCCGGACCGGATCGCCTACCTCGACGGGCACCTGCGCGCCCTGCTGGCCGCCATCGACGAAGGCGTCGACGTGACCGGGTACTTCGTCTGGTCGCTGCTGGACAACTGGGAGTGGGCCGAGGGCTTCACCAAGCGCTTCGGCCTGGTGCACGTCGACTTCGCCACCGGGACCCGCACGCCCAAGTCCTCGTACGCCTGGTACCGGGCCCAGGTCGGCCGGGGGTGACCACCGTCGACCCGACGCCGGCCTCGCTGCCGGCGGCGCTCGCCGACCCGGTCGTCCCGGTCCGGCGCGGCTGGATCGCGTTGATCTTCGCGGCCAACCTCGGCGTCTGGATGGCCTTCTTCACCCCGATCCAGGTGCTGCTGCCGCAGCAGGTGGAGCGGATCGCCCCGGCCGACAAGGAGGCGATGCTGGCCGTCGTCACCGGGCTGGGCGCGCTCGCGGCGGTGCTGGCCAACCCGCTCGCCGGGGCGCTGTCGGACCGCACCTGCCTGCGCGTCGGCGGGCGGGAGTTCGGCCGCCGGCACGTCTGGACGGCCGGCGGCGCGGTGCTCGGCGCGCTGGCGCTGGTGCTGCTGGCCCGGCAGCAGACCATCGCCGGAGTGGCGCTGGGCTGGGTCGCCGCCCAGGTCTGCTTCAACGCGATGCTGGCCAGCCTCACCGCCGGCATCCCGGACCGGGTGCCGGTCGTGCAGCGCGGCGGCGTCTCCGGCTGGGTGGGCATCCCGCAGGCGCTCGGCCTGGTGCTCGGCGCGGTGCTGGTCACCGCCCTGGTCAGCGGCACCGTGCCCGGCTACACGGCGATGGCGTTGGCGGTGCTGCTGCTGTCGCTGCCGTTCGCGTTCCTCACCCCCGACGACCCGCTGCCCCGGCAGCACCGCCCGCCGCTGCGGCTGCGCGCGTTGGTCGCCTCGATGTGGATCGACCCGCGCCGGCACCCGGACTTCGCCTGGGCCTGGATCACCCGGTTCCTGGTGCAGATCGGCAACGCCCTCGGCACCCTCTACCTGCTGTACTTCCTCACCGACGGGGTGCGCTACCCCGACCCCGAGGGCGGGCTGCTGGTGCTGATCCTGCTCTACACCCTCGGCATGGTGCTCACCGCCGTGGTCGCCGGGATGCTGTCCGACCGGTCCGGCCGGCGCAAGGTCTACGTGATCGTCTCCGGGGTGGTGATGGCGGTGGCCGCGCTGCTGCTGGCGGTCGCGCCGACCTGGCCGATGGCGCTGGTCGCGGCCGTGCTGCTCGGTGCCGGCTACGGCGTGTACCTGTCGGTCGACGCGGCGCTGATCACCGAGGTGCTGCCGCGCGCCACCGACCGGGCCAAGGACCTCGGCGTGATCAACATCGCGAACTCCGCGCCGCAGGTGCTCGGCCCGGCGCTCTCCGCCCCGATCGTGGTCCACCTGGGCGGCTACCCGACGCTGTACGCGGTGACCGCCGTGGTGACCCTGCTCGGCAGCGCCCTGGTCCTCAAGATCCGTGGCGTCCGCTGACCCCCGTCCGCGACCCGGCCGCTTCCGGTCCCGGCCGGATCGGGGCCGCCGCCCGCGGGTCGGGCCGCCCGTCGACGGCGGGCCGGGCGCGGACCGGGCGGCGTCCCGGCCCCCTGGCGGAACGCGGTCGCGCCCGCCCGTAGGCTGGACGGCGTGACGGTACGTGTGCGCTTCGCCCCTTCCCCGACCGGTATGTTCCACGTCGGCGGCGCCCGCTCGGCGCTCCAGAACTGGATCTTCGCCAAGCAGCAGGGCGGGGTGTTCGTGCTGCGCGTCGAGGACACCGACGCCGCCCGCAACAAGCCCGAGTGGACCGAGGGCATCCTGTCCGCGCTGGAGTGGATCGGCATCGCCCGGGGCAGCTACGAGGGCCCCTACTTCCAGTCGGCGTACGCCGGTGAGCACCGGGCCGCCGCCCGGCGGCTGCACGACGCCGGCCGGGCCTACTACTGCGACTGCACCCGGGAGGCGGTGCAGGCCCGTACCGGCTCGCAGTACCAGGGCTACGACGGCTTCTGCCGGGACCGGGGCCTGCCGCCGGGTGCGGGGCGGGCGCTGCGCTTCCGTACCCCCGACGAGGGCGCGACAGTGGTGGTCGACCTGATCCGGGGCGAGCCGACCTTCGAGAACAAGCTGATCGAGGACTTCGTCATCGCCCGGGGCGACGGCTCCCCGGTGTTCCTGCTCGCCAACGTCGTGGACGACATGACGATGGGAATCACCCACGTGATCCGGGCCGAGGAGCACCTGCCGAACACCCCGAAGCAGCAGCTCCTCTGGGACGCCCTGGGCGTCAAGCCGCCGATCTGGGCGCACGTGCCGGTGGTGGTCAACGAGAAGCGGCAGAAGCTCTCCAAGCGCCGCGACAAGGTCGCTCTGGAGGCGTACCGGGACGAGGGTTACCTCGCCGCCGCGATGCGCAACTACCTGATGCTGCTCGGCTGGGCGCCCTCGGGCGACCGGGAGATCGTGCCCTGGTCGGTGATCGAGGAGGAGTTCCGGTTGACCGAGGTCAACCCCTCCCCCGCCTTCTTCGACGAGAAGAAGCTGCGCGCGTTCAACGGCGAGTACATCCGGGCCCTGCCGGTCGACGAGTTCGTGGCCGCCTGCCAGCCGTGGCTGACCGGCACCGGCACCATCGCCCCGCCGCCGTGGCAGCCGGCGGAGTTCGACGCCGCCGCGTTCGCCGCGGTGGCTCCGCTGGCGCAGACCCGGATCGCGGTGCTCAGCGAGATCGTGCCCAACGTCGACTTCCTCTTCCTCGCCGACCCGCTCATCGACGAGGCGGCCTGGGCGAAGGCGATGAAGGAGGGGGCGGCCGAGCTGCTCGACGCGGCCGTCGCCGGCTACACGGCGCTGGAGTCCTGGGACGCGGAGTCGCTGAAGGCGACGCTGGAGGCGGTCGGCGCGCAACGCGGCCTGAAGCTGGGCAAGGCGCAGGCCCCGGTCCGGGTGGCGGTCACCGGCCGTACCGTCGGTCTGCCGCTGTTCGAGTCGCTGGAGGTGCTCGGTCGGGAGCGCACCCTGGCCCGGCTGCGCGCCGCCCGGCTCCGTCTGGTCTAGCCGCCACGGCACGACGCGGGGCCCACCGGTTGCCGGTGGGCCCCGCGTCGTGTCCGGTCAGGTCCGGGTGGAGCGGCGTCGGTGCAGGAACAGGCCGGCGGCGAGCGCGGCGAGCAGCACCAGGGCACCGGCCGCCGCCCAGAGCCAGCCCCGGCCGGCGTCGTCGGTGCCGGCGGCGGCGACCGGGGTGGCCGACGGGGAGTCGGACGCCGCGCTGCTCGGTGTCGGCGAAGGGGTGGGACTGGTCGACGGGGTGACCGACGGCGACGGGGGCGCGGCGGCGGTGCCGGCGGTGAGGGTGAACCGCACCTCCCCCTTGACCGGGTGGCCGTCACTGGACGGCAATTGATAGTCGACGATGTAGAGACCGGCCGCGCCCGGAGCGAACGGCACCCTGACCCGGCTGCCGGAGAAGGTCGGTTCGCCACCGGCGGCCGGGATGTTGTCCGGCCCGGTCACTGTGACCTTCGTCCTGTCCGGATCGAGTTTGGCCAGGAAACGCAGCTCGACCGCGGCCGGCGCGGTGGCGACCTTGGCCCCGTTGGCCGGATTGCTCCCGGTCAGCGAGTTGTGTGCGAACGCCGGCGACGCCGGCAACAGCGCCACGCCGAGCGCCACACCGACGAGCATTGGCACCGCCCGCACCAGCCGTGGGACCCTGCCCCCCATGAAGCCCTCCGCAAAGGTACGATCCGCCCGCTGATCACGCGGCTGAGAATTGGTCGTTCCAGGATCGCAGATAGTTCCACATGTTGTTCCCAGAGCTGCATCCGAGCGATGTTCCAGGAAGTCTGTGCGGTGGGGCCGGCGCTGCCCGGTCACGCACCGATGCCGACCGACCCGCACGTGACCCGCAGCACAGCCATCCATCGAACGGGGCGAGGAGGCGGCGATGGTCGACAGGGTGAGGCGGCTGCTGGCAGCGGTCGCCGTGGGCGTGGCGGCGGCGGTGCTGCTCGGCACCGGGCCGGCGGCGCAGGCGGCCGGGGCGCACCGGGCGACGCCGAAGACGCCACCCGCCGGAGTGGACATCACCGGGGTCGGGCTGACCGAACCCCTGCGCCTGCGCACCGACACCGCCCCGACCCATGTGGTCGCGGTCATCGACCAGGTCAGCTGGTTCGGCCGCACCGGTGAGGCCAAGGGACCCAAGGCGGCCGACCTCGGTCCGAAGTACACCATCGTGGTGCTCGCCGGGGACGCACCCAGGCAGACGTTCGACCTCTACCCGCTGGCCAAGGGCGGCCCCCGGGCCTTCCGCCCGGCCAAGCAGCCCGACCAGCGCAAGACCACCGCCGGCTGGTTCCTCGGCCGGCTCACCATGTCCGAGACGCTGCGCGCCGCCGGGGTGCCGCTGGAGCCGCAGCTCGACACGGTCAGCGGCGGCGTGGGTGGCGGCGAACGGACCCTCTCGGACGACGTCCTCAACCCCGGTCGGGACATCGACGACGCGATCGCCGAACTCCAGCGGTTGCTGCTGCTCAACGTGGGCGTGATGCTGGTGATCACGCTCGGCCTGGCGGGCATCGCCCTGCTGGTCCGCCGCCGCACCCGCTGACCACCGGCCGGCTGCCGACACCGGTCCGGGACGGCACCGCCGGCCCCGGTGCACCACGCCCGGTGCGGTCAGGCCGGCCGGTCGGCCGCCGTGCCCGCCGCCGACCACACCGCCAGCACCACCTTGCCCCGGACGTGCCCGGCCTCGACCAGCCGGTGCGCGTCCGCGGCCTGGGCCAGCGGGAGCACCCGCTCGATGTGGACGGTGAGCCGGCCCGCGTCGACAAGCGAGGCCAGCAGCCCCAGGTCCGTCGAGGACGGCTGCACGAACAGGTAGCTGCCGCCGAGCCGGGTGACGTGTTCCGGGTCGGCGGCGGAGACCAGCCGGGCCGGGCGGGACAGCAGGGCCGCCGAGACGTCCAGCGCCGCCCCGCCGAACAGGTCGAGCGCCACGTCCACCCCGTCGGGCGCAAGCGCGCGGAGCCGGTCGGCCAGGCCGTCGCCGTGAGCGACCGGTTCGGCACCCAACGACCGGACGAAGTCGTGGTTGGGCGGGCCCGCCGTGCCGATCACCCGGGTCGCCCCGAGCGCCCGCGCCACCTGCACCGCGAGGTGCCCCACCCCGCCCGACGCGCCGTGCACCAGCACGGTGTCCCCCGCGCCGGTGCCGGCCATCCGCAACGCCTGGTAGGCGGTCAGCCCGGCCAGCGGAAGGCCGGCCGCCTCGACCCAGGACGCCTGCGACGGTTTGACCGCCAGGCAGCGTTGCGGGGCGGGGACCAGTTCGGCGTAGCTGCCGTACTGGAGGTGGTCGCGGCGGACGTACCCGATCACCTCGTCGCCCACGGCGAACCCGGTCACCGCCGGGCCGGCCGCCACCACCACGCCCGCCGCGTCCCAGCCGGGCACCAGGGGGAAGTGCGCGGGGATCGCCCCGGCCAGCTGCCCGGCGCGGACCTTCGCGTCGACCGGGTTCACCCCGGCGGCGCGTACCCGCACCAGCACCGTGTCCGGCCCCACCGGGGGGTCGGGCAGTTCCCGCAGGGTCAGCCGGTCGGCCGGACCCCACCCGTCGATCGCGATCGCCTGCACGTCACCCACGCTAACGGCCGAGGGGCCGTCAGGTGATCAGCACCAACGGTGTGGCGGGCGTTGGACGCGCTGCCGACGCCGGCCGGGGCGGACCGGGCCGTGCCGGTGGGCGCCGGCCCATCCGGCCAGGTCGCTGCGGCAGGCGCGGGCCGGGGTGTCCGGCTGACCCGTCGGGCCGGGTTCCACCGCCGCCGGTCGGGACGTCGGGGCGTCGGCGGTCTCGACGCCGCGTTGGCGGGGCAGTGTCAGCTCGTCGTCGGCCCGTTCGGCCGCCCGACAGACCTGCTCCGTCGCCAGCCGGCGGTGCGGTCGGGCCGCCCCGGGCTGGTCGTGGTGGCCCGGCCGGCAGGGCTCGCCCTGGGCGCAGCCGTGGTCGGCCTCCCCGTGCGCCATCCCGGTCTCCTCACACTCGCGTCGCCCGCCGGGACGACACCCCGGCGCGGCAGTGCCACCGTACTGGCCGGCACCGACGCGCCGTGCAGCGCGTACCCCGGTGTCAGGACTTCGGGCGACGCGGGAAGATCGTCTCCCAGACCGGGAACGCGACCAGCCAGATCAGCAGCACGACGGTGAGGGTGCGGATCCAGTTCGCCAGTTCCCGGGTGCGCTCGGCGTCACCGACGACGACGATCGCGGCGGCCAGCAGGGCGCAGGAGACCGCCCAGCCGAGCAGTCCCTTACCCCACTCCCGCCACTCGTAACGGGCCCGCGCCCAGCCGTACCTGGGTGGTTTCACCGGTGGCGGACCGCCCGCGAAACGGTGGGCGAAGCGCTGGTCGGCCCACCGGACCAGGGAGTGCCCGAACGCCACCGAGAACCCGAGGTAGACGGCGGCCAGCCCGTGGGTGGCGTCCGCGGTGGCCCCCCGGCGCAGGTCCACCGCCGCCGCGCCCAGGAGCACCAGGTCGACCAGGGGGACGCAGACCAGCAGCGCCGCGCCCAGCCGTGGCCGGCGCAGCGGGTACCGGGCGACCAGCCCGGCCACGAGCAGCACCCAGAACCCGATCTCACACCCGACGATGACCGCCAGCAGCATGTTTACCTCCCCGTCCCGATCCAGCGTGCCGGGGCGGGCCGGCGGTCACCTCACCGGCGGGGACGAGTTCCGGGTCCCTCCTTCGGCGGAGTGGCGGCCCGCCGTACCCCCTTCGGCGGACGGCCGACCGGACGGTCTCCTCCGCAGGTGGGAGGGGCGTCGACCCGGGGTGTGGTGGGATCGGGACCATGCGGATGCCGGGCTGGGTCGGCTCCGGCCGGCCGGGACGTGACCTGGCCCTGGCCGGGGTGTCCCTGGTCGGCGGCCTGGCGGCCTACGGCGTCGGCCTGCAACCCCAGTTCCCCTGGGCGCCGGACGTGCCACGGGCGTCCTTCCTGGTGCCGCTGCTCGCGGTGAGTGTGGCGGTCGGGCTGCGCCGGGTGGCCACCCGGACCGGCCTGGCGGTGGGCACGGTGGCGGTGCTCGCCGACGCCGCGCTCGGCGTGTCCGTGGGTAGCACGGTGATCTACACCCAGGTGTTGTACGACACGTGCGTGTACGGCCCGCCCCGGTGGTGGCGCTGGCTGCTGCGGGTCACCGTCGGGCTCAGCGTCGGCGGGACGGTGGTGGGCATGCTCTGCTGGGGCTGGCGGGGTGCCGCCATCGGGATGCCGTTCGCGCTGCTCGGGGTGCTGCCGGTGGTCACCGGGATCAGCGTGCGGCAGTACCGGGACCAGGCGGCGACCGAACGGGCCCGCGCCGAGCAGACCGCCCGGCTGGTCGAGTTGGACCGGCGGCAGGCGGTGCTGGCCGAACGGGCCCGGATGGCCCGGGAGCTGCACGACGTGGTGGCGAACCAGCTCAGCGCGGTAGCCCTGCACGCCACCGCCGTGCTCGCCGCCCCCGGGCTGGACCGGCCCCGCATCGACGCGGCGCTGCGGGTGATCCGGGAGAGCAGCGTGCAGGGCATGGCCGAGATGCGGCAGCTCATCGGGCTGCTGCGGGAGCCGTCCGTGGACCCGGCGCAGGAGGCCACCCGGGTCCGGCTGGACGAGTTGGACCGGCTGCTGGCCCGGATGGCCGGGGCCGGCCTGCGGGTCCGGGCGACGGTGCAGGGGCCGCCCCGGGAGCTGCCGGTCGGGGTCGACCTGGCGGCGTACCGGATCGTGCAGGAGTCGTTGACCAACGCGTTGCGCCACGGTACGGGCACCGCGGAGCTGACCGTGGCGTACCTGCCGACGGAGGTGGCGGTGACGGTGGAGAATCCGGTCCGCTCCGGCGGGCCCGGTGCCGGCGCGGGGCTGCCGGCCGGGGGTGCGGGCCTGATCGGGATGCGGGAGCGGGCCGCCCTGCTCGACGGCGAGTTCACCGCCGGCCCCCGGGACGGCTGCTGGCGGGTGCGGGCGACGCTGCCGGCCGGGGAGCGGCCGTGACCGCCCCGGTCCGGGTCGTGCTGGCCGACGACCAGGCGGCGGTCCGGGCCGGTCTGGTGCTGATCCTGGCCGGCGCGCCGGAGATCGAGGTGGTGGGCGAGGCGGCCGACGGGGAGGCGGCGGTGCGGCTCTGCCGTGAGCTGCGTCCCGACGTGGCGGTGCTGGACATCCGGATGCCCCGGTTGGACGGGGTGTCGGCGACCCGGGAGATCGTCGCCGCCGGCACCGCCGACGTGCTGGTGCTTACCACCTTCGACCTCGACGAGTACGTCTTCGGCGCGCTGCGCGCCGGGGCTGCCGGTTTCCTGCTCAAGGACACCGACGCGGCCGGCCTGGTGGCGGCGGTGCGGACGGTGGCCCGGGGCGAGGGGGTGATCGCCCCGGCGCTGACCCGGCGGCTGATCTCGGCGTTCGCGGCGACCGCGCCGGGCGTCGACGGGGCGGACCACGCCGCGGTGGCCGGGTTGACCCCCCGGGAGCGTGACGTGTTGGCCTGCCTGGGCGTCGGCCTGTCCAACCGGGAGATCGCCGACCGGCTGGCGGTGGCGGAGAGCACCGCGAAGACCCACGTGAGCCGGGTGCTGGCGAAGTTGGCGCTGCGCAGCCGGGTGCAGGCGGCGATCCTGGCGCAGGAGCTGGCGCTGCCCGCACCCCCACCATGACATAGATTCATATCTATTGACTGACGGTCCGCGGCGGTCATAGGGTGCGAGCGGAACCATGGGCTTTCCGGCCGGCGACCGTGGTCAGACGCCGCGCCCGACCGGAGCTCCGACGGGGATCGGAGGAATCGTCATGATCGCGTCCAGGCGGTCCGTCCTGACGGCGGCCGGCATCCTCGCCGGCACCACCGTCGTCGCCCTCGGCATGACCACGGTCGCCGGTGGCGCGCCCGCCACGGCCACCCCGGCCGGCGGCTGCACCGCCACCGTCCGGGTCGACTCCCGCTGGGGCAGCGGCACCGGCGGCGGCCAGATCGTCACCTTCACCGTCGCCAACACCGCGTCGTCGACCGCCAACCGGTGGACGGTCACCTGGCCGCTCGCCGACGGCCAGCGGATCGTGTCGTCCTGGAACACCTCGGTCAGCGCGACGGATGGCACCGCGACCGCGACCAACGCGCCGCACAACGGGGTGCTCACGCCGGGCGCGTCGACCACCTTCGGCGTCCAGCTCGCCGGCCCCACCACCGCACCGACGCCGAGCTGCGCCAACGACGCCGCCCCGCCGACCACCGCCAGCCCGCCGACCGGGGCCGACGTCACCGTCCGCGAGGCCGACAACCAGCGCACCGTCACCCTGTTCGTCGGGCAGACGCTGGGCGTGACCCTGGCGGCCGACCACCTGCCGGTCACCACCACCGGCAACGCGCTGACCCCGGTGTCGACCAGCGGCGGCTACCCGACCGGGCAGCCCCTCGTGGCGACGCTGCGGGCCGTGGCCCCGGGTACCGCCGAGCTGACCACCAGCACCGACCACGCCTGCCGGCACGCCACTGCGCCGTGCGCCCTGCCGACCGTGCTGTGGACGGTGCACGTCGCGGTCATCGAGCTGCCGCCGACCGACGGCGGGCAGACCGTCGTCGTCTCCGCGCCCGACAACCAACGCGACCTCACGCTGCGCGTCGGCGACACGCTCGTGGTCAGCCTGCCCAGCAACTACCTGCCACCGACGCTCTCCCCCGCCGGGGTCGTCGTGGCGGGCGCGGTGACCGGCGGCTACCCGAGCGGCCAGCCGCTCGTCGCCCGCTACGTGGCGACCGCACCCGGCCGGGTCGACGTCTCCACCATCACCGACAACCTGTGCCGGCACCAGCCGACCCCCTGCCCGTCGCCCCAGGTGCGCTGGGTGGTGCACGTCACCGTCACCAACTGACCGGCACGCCGCCGACCTGCGCCCCGACGCCCGGCGACCCGCCCCCGGCGGGTCGCCCCGGAGCCGGCGTCGAGTCCCTGCTCAGGGCATGTCACGCTGGAGCGGTGAGCGAGCCGGACGGGATGGGACTGACGGCCACCCTGCGCCGGATCGAACGGGCGGCGGGGGCGCTGGCCACGGCCAGCGTGGTCCGCATGGACGAGAGCCTGCCCTGGTTCCGTGAGCTGCCGGCCGAGCAGCGCTCCTGGGTGATGCTGGTGGCGCAGGCCGGCGCCCGGTCGCTTGTCGAGTGGCTGGGTTCCGGCGGCGGCACCACCGACAGCACCCAGGAGGTGTCCGACGAGGTCTTCGCCACCGCGCCGCTGGCCCTGGCCCGGTCGATCAGCCTCCAGCAGACGGTGGCGTTGATCAAGGTGACCATCGACGTGGTCGAGGAGCAGGTGTCGCACCTGGCCGCGCCCGGCGAGGAGCAGCAGCTGCGCGAGGCGGTGCTGCGGTTCTCCCGGGAGATCGCCTTCGCCGCCGCCCGGGTCTACGCCCGCGCCGCCGAGTCCCGGGGCTCCTGGGACGCCCGGTTGCAGGCGCTGCTGGTCGACGCCCTGCTGCGCGGTGACTCCCCCGACGTGCTGGCCAGCCGGGCCGCCGCGCTGGGCTGGGCGGACGCCCCGCCGGTGGCAGTGGCGGTGGGGCGGTCCCCCGGCGGGGAGGTGTCCGCCGTGCTGCACACCGTCTACCGGTACGCCCGCCGGATCGGGGTGGAGGTGATCGGCGGCGTACACGGCGACCGGCTGGTCATCGTGCTCGGCGGCGCGGCCGATCCGTTGGCCGCCACCGAGAAGCTGCTCCCCGGGTTCGGCGACGGTCCGGTGGTGGTCGGTCCCGCCGTACCCAGTCTGGACGAGGCGACGGACTCGGCGCGGGCGGCGCTTGCCGGCTACCGGGCGGCCCCGGCCTGGCCGACCGCGCCCCGGCCGGTGCCGGCGGCCGACCTGCTGCCCGAGCGGGCCCTCGCCGGTGACGCCGAGGCCCGCCGCCGACTGCGCCACGACGTGTACGCCGCCCTGGTCCGCGCGGGCGGGGAACTGCTGGAGACGTTGGACGCCTTCTTCGCCGCCGGCGGGACGCTGGAGAGCGCCGCCCGCGCCCTGTTCGTCCACCCCAACACGGTGCGTTACCGACTGCGTCGGATCGCCGAGGTGACCGGATTCTCCCCCCTGACCCCCCGGGACGCGTTCGCGCTCCAGGTGGCGCTGACGGTCGGCCGGCTGGACCCGATCGTCCCGACGGGCGCACCCGGTCCGAGCCAGAAATGACGCCGGGTGACCGGTGAGCAGGGCCACCAGGCGACGATCACGGCCGATGTTTGTAGGAACCCTCCAAGAGTTCTAGTGCGGTTTGGTGTCAGCCCGCACAGCGCTCACCCCGGGGTATCGGGAAGAGTCATAGACGTGCTCGCCGTCCTCTCTCCCGGCCAGGGTTCCCAGAAGCCCGGCTTCCTGACACCCTGGCTCGCCCTGCGCGGCGTCGAGTCACGGCTGCGCTGGTGGTCGGTGCCGGCCGGGGTCGACCTGGTCCGGCTCGGCACCGAGGCCGACGCCGACGAGATCAGGGACACCGCCCGCACCCAGCCGCTGCTGGTGGCCTCGGCCCTGCTCGCGGCCGAGCAACTCCCCCTGCACGACGTGAACCTGGTCGCCGGGCACAGCGTCGGCGAGCTGGCCGCCGCCGCGCTGGCCGGGGTGTTCTCCGCCGAGACGGCGGTCACCCTCGCCGGGGTACGCGGCCGGGAGATGGCCGCCGCCTGCGCCCTCACCCCGACCGGGATGGCCGCCGTACTCGGCGGCGACCCGGACGAGGTGCTCGCCGCGCTGGAGACGCACGGGCTGCACCCGGCCAACCGCAACGGCGGCGGTCAGGTGGTCGCCGCCGGCACGCTCGACGCCCTGGACAAGCTCGCCGCCGAGCCGCCGGCCAAGGCCCGGATCGTCCGGCTCCAGGTCGCCGGGGCGTTCCACACCCCGTACATGGGCCCCGCCGAGCAGGCGCTGGCCGCCGTCGCCGCCGGGATCACCCCGTCGACCCCGGCCCGGCTCCTGCTCTCCGACCTCGACGGCGCTCCCGTCACACACGGCCGGGAACTGGTGCACCGGCTGGTCCGGCAGGTCACCGCGCCGGTGCGCTGGGACCTGTGCATGCGGTCGCTCGTCGAACTGGGCGTCACAGGCGTCCTCGAACTGCCCCCGGCCGGCACGCTCGCCGGGCTGGTCAAGCGGGAACTCAAGGCCACCGGCGTGCCGGAGATCGTCACCCTGAACACCCCCGCCGACCTGCCCGCCGCCCGGGACCTCATCGCCCGGCACGGCGGCCCGCCCGGTCACCGCCCGACCCCCCGTGCCCGGGTGGTCGTCGCCCCCGCCGTCGGCACCTTCACCCCGGCCGAGGGTCTCACCGAGGGCACCGAACTGAGCGCCGGACAGGTGCTCGGCCAGGTGACCACCCGGCAGGGGCCGGTCGAGGTCACCGCCCACGACAGCGGCCCGCTCACCGAGTGGCTCGCCCACCCCGCCGACCCGGTCGCGCCGGGCCGACCCATCGCCCGCATCGGAGGCCAGGCATGAGCGGCAGTCGGATCGTCGCCCTCGGGCACTACCAGCCGTCCCGGGTGGTGACCAACAACGACATCGCCCAGTTCGTCGACACCAACGACGAGTGGATCAGGGACCGGGTCGGCATCGTCAGCCGGCGCATCGCCGACGGCGAGACGGTCGCCGACATGGCCACCGCCGCCGCCGACAAGGCGCTGGCCAACTCGGGCCTCACCGCCGCCGACATCGACCTGGTCGTCGTCGCCACCTGCACCTCGATCGACCGCAGCCCGAACGTGGCCTGCCGGGTCGCCGCCAAGCTGGGCATCACCGCCCCCGGCGCGTTCGACCTGAACACCGCCTGCTCCGGCTTCGCGTACGCGCTGGGCACCGTCGACCACGCCATCCGGGCCGGCGCGTCCCGCAACGCGCTGGTCATCGGTGCCGAGAAGCTCTCCGACTTCACCGACTGGACCGACCGCTCGACCTGCATCATCTTCGCCGACGGCGCGGGCGCGGCGGTGGTCACCGCCACCACCGGCGACGAGCCGAGCGGGATCGGCCCGGTCGTGTGGGGCTCCGCGCCGGACAAGAGCGACGCGGTACGCATCGAGGGCTGGCGGCCGTACATCGCGCAGGAGGGGCAGTCGGTGTTCCGCTGGGCCACCACCGCGCTGGCCCCGCTGGCGCTACAGGCGTGCGAGAAGGCCGGCGTCGACCCGTCCGAGCTGGCCGCGTTCGTGCCGCACCAGGCCAACTCGCGGATCATCGACGGCATCGCCAAGCGGCTGAACATCCCGCAGGCGATCATCGCCAAGGACATCGTCGAGTCCGGCAACACCTCGGCGGCGAGCGTGCCGCTGGCCCTGTCCAAGCTGGTCGAGCGGCGGGAGGTGCCCTCGGGCGCGCCGGTGCTGCTGTTCGGCTTCGGCGGCGGGCTGACCTACGCCGGTCAGGTCGTCCGCTGCCCCTGAGATCCGACGCGGTCGGCGACCGCGGCGCGCCGCCATCCGGCGGAGAACCAACCCCGATGAGAGGAACCCACCGTAATGACCCGTGACGAGATCACCTCCGGCCTCGCCGAGATCCTCGAAGAGGTTGCCGGGGTGAACCCGGACGACGTGGCCGAGGGGAAGTCCTTCACCGACGACCTCGACGTCGACTCGCTCTCCATGGTCGAGGTCGTGGTCGCCGCCGAGGAGAAGTTCGGCGTCAAGATCCCGGACAACGAGGTGCAGAACCTGAAGACCGTCGGGGACGCCGTCAGCTTCATCGAGGCGCAGTCCTGAGATGAGTCACGTCGACGTCGTCGTCACCGGGCTCGGCGCGACCACCCCGCTGGGCGGGGACGTCGCGTCGACCTGGGACGCCATGCTCGCCGGCCGCTCCGGGGTGGGTCCGCTCACCCAGGAGTGGGCCGGCCAGCTCCCGGTCCGGATCGCCGCCCAGCTCGCGGTCGAGCCGAGCGAGGTGCTGGACCGGGTCAAGCTGCGCCGGCTGGACCGTTCCGAGGCGATCGCGCTGATCGCGGCGCAGCAGGCCTGGGCGGACTCGGGTCTCGCCGACTCCGGGCTGGACCCGGAGCGGTTGGGCGCCAGCGTCGGCTCCGGCATCGGTGGCGCCCTGACCCTGCTCGCGCAGGACGACATCCTGGAGGCGTCCGGCCCGCGCCGGGTCTCCCCGCACACCATCCCGATGCTGATGCCCAACGGCCCCGCCGCCTGGGTGGGGCTGGAGCTGGGCGCGCAGGCCGGGGTGCACTCGGTGGCGAGCGCCTGTGCGACCGGCGCGGAGGCGATCGCGCTCGGCCTGGACATGATCCGCTCCGGTCGGGCCGACGTGGTCGTGGCCGGCGGCACCGAGGCGGTCATCCACCCGCTGCCGATCGCCGGGTTCAGCTCCATGCGGGCCATGTCGACCCGCAACGACGAGCCGGAGCAGGCCTCCCGCCCGTGGGACAAGGGGCGCGACGGCTTCGTCCTCGGTGAGGGGGCCGGCATCCTGGTGCTGGAGCGGGCCGACCACGCCGCCGCCCGGGGGGCACACGTCTACGCCCGGCTCGCCGGCGCGGGCATCACCTCCGACGGGTACGACATCGTGCAGCCACACCCCGAGGGGGCCGGCGCGATCCGGGCCATCGCCAAGGCGATCGCCGACGCCGACGTGGCCAAGTCCGACATCGTGCACGTCAACGCGCACGCCACCTCGACCCCGGTGGGCGACCTCGCCGAGATCAAGGCGCTGCACCGGGCACTCGGCGACCACCCGGTGCTGACCGCCACCAAGTCGATGACCGGGCACCTGCTCGGCGCGGCCGGCGCGTTGGAGTCGATCGCCACCATCCTGACCATCCGCGACGGCGTCATCCCGCCGACGATCAACCTGGACGATCCGGACGACGGTCTCGACATGGACGTGGCCGCGAACAAGGTCCGCCACCTGGACGTGCCCGCCGCGCTGAACAACTCGTTCGGCTTCGGCGGCCACAACGTCGCCCTGGTCTTCACCCGTCCCTGACGGCGCCAGCAGCCCGACGGCCCGGCACCCCTGGGGAGCCGGGCCGTCGGCGTCAGGCGTGGTCGGATCGCGACAGGTGGGACGACACGTCGAGTCGGGTGCGCGGAACCGCGACGTGATCACGGGCCGGGTCGCCGTAACGGTCAGCGCAGCCCGCCACCGGTCGGCTAGCATCCGTCGGCCGCCGCGACGGACGGCGGGAGATCCGACGGGAAACGGGACGATGATCCGACGTACGACCGCACTGGCGGCGCTCACCCTCGCCCTTACCGCCGGCTGCGCCGGGGCCGCCACGGAGCGGGCGACGACGCCCGCGCCGTCGGCCAGCCCGACGACCGCGCCGGTCACCGCCGGCCCACCGTGGTACGACGACGTCGCCCCGGCCGCCGCCGCCACCACGGTCGGCCCGAAAGACAGCGCCTGCACCCTGTCGATGACCTTCTCGGTACCGGCGCAGTGGAAGGTCGAGGCGGTGACGTCAGGTGCCGAGTTCACCATCGGCCCGGCCGTTCCGGTCTGCGAGATCGACGCGAAGCCGGCCGGGCACATCGGGTTCCTGCGGGTCTGGCGGATCACCGGGGCCACCCCGCTGAACCCGCAGGAGACGGTGGACAAGTACCTCGCCGTTTTCACCAGCCCGAAGGAGCAGCAGTACCGGCGGACCAAGGCCGGCCCGCTGGACGCCTTCGAGGCCACCTGGACCGAGGACGGCGAACGCCAGCGGGCGATCCTGGTGTCCACCCTGTACGGCAAGCTGATGATCACCCTCGGCGGGCTGGACACCGAGGAGTTCGAGGCGATGCTGCCGGCGTACCAGTTGGTGAAGGCGAGCGCCGACCTGCCGGCGTGAGCACCGGGCGTCCGGCCCACCACGGCAATCCGGTCAGGGGGAGTTCCGCCGCAGGGCCGGCACCGTCGGGGTGACGGTGGGCGAGCGGGGCCTGTCGGCGGGTGGCGGGCCGCCGATGATCTTCTCAGCATGTGGCCGGGACCAGCGCGTTCACCGGATACTAGCCGGTCGGAAATTTCGCGGAAACCGCATCTTCCTAGCTTGCCCGCATGCCTCACACCCCGGACACAGCCTCGACGCCGGAGCACGGCGACGACCACACAACGACACTCTTCGACGACTGCGGCAGGCCCGCTCCCGCCCCACTGCTCGGTCGACGCGCCCTGCTGGCCGCCGCCGGAGCCGCCGCCGTGTCACCGCTCGCGCTCCCCACGCCGGCCCGCGCCGCCTCCCCCGGGCCGCACCGGCCGGGTCGCGCGCCGGGCTGGCGTCCGGCGCGGGGACACTACCTGATCAGGAACGCGGCGCTGGTCTCCGTCGACCCCGTGATCGGCAACCGGGCCCGCGCCGACATCGAGGTGCTCGACGGACGGATCGTCCAGGTCGGCCCGAGTCTGCGGGCCCGGGGTGCCCAGGTCATCAACGCCTCGAAGATGATCGCGATGCCCGGCTTCGTGGAGACGCACTACCACATGTGGAGCGCCCTGGGCCGCAACTTCGTCTCCACCGGATTCGAGTACTTCGCGGCGAAGTCGGCCACGGTCGCCGCCTACCAACCTGACGACTTCTACCACAGCGTGCTGCTCGGTCTGGTCGAGTGCGCGAGCGCCGGCATCACCACCGTCAACAACTGGGCCCACAACGTACGCGGGCCCGAGTACGCCGACGCGGAGCTGCACGCGCACGCCGACGGCCTGGTGCGGGCACGCTACTCGTACGGCCACCGGGACGGCCAGCCGGCCACCCAGCCGATCGACTTCGCCGACATCGACCGGGTCAGCTCCACCTGGTTCGGCAAGAAGTCGCCGTTCGACGGGTTGGTGCACCTCGGGGTGAACCTGCGCGGGCCCGGCCAACTGCCCACCTTCCTGACCGAGATGGCCGAGGTCAGGAAGCGGAAGCTGCCGGTCTCGGTGCACTCCGGGCAGGGCCCGACGACGGCCGTGCACGCCGCCGACCTGGAACGGATGGGCTTCCTCGGGCCCGACTTCCTGCTCTGCCACGCCCTGCCGTTCGACGAGGCGGACCGGCAGGCGATGGTCCGCACCGACGCCCCGGTCAGCTTCTCGGTCCACTCCGAGCTGCGCCTCGGCACGGCCGGCGGCTTCCACGGCCAACTCCTGCGGATGCTGGCCGCCGGGATCACCGTCTCGCTGTCCTTCGACGCCAGCTCGCTCGCCCCGATCAACATGTTCGAGTCGATGAACGTCGCCTGGAACCTGGGCATCCCGTGGGTGGGCACGGACACCGCGACGCTGCCTCCGGTGGTGTTCCGGCAGGCGATCGAGATGGCCACCATCAACGGCGCGAAGGCGCTGGGCCTCGCCGACGTGACCGGATCGATCACCCCCGGCAAGCGGGCCGACATCGTCCTGATCCGGGCGGACGACCTGAACATCGCCCCCATCGGTGACCTGGAGTCGACGCTGGTCCGCTCGGCCACCCCCGCCAACATCGACACCGTGCTCATCGACGGCCGGATCGTGAAGCAGAACCGGGCCATGGTCAGCCACGACACCGCCAAGGTGGTCCGCAACGCGGCGGGGGCGGCCCACGCCGTCCGCACCCGGGCCGGTGGCGTGCTCACTCCGACCAGCCCCACCCCGCCCACGTTCTGACCCGCCAGGCACCGGGTGTCCGGCCCGCCCCCTTTCGCGGGCCGGACACGCGGTCCGACCGGTCCGCCCCTCGCGGCCCGGACGCCCAGGTGACCCGGTCAGCGGGGTGCCGGCACCGCTTCCCGGGCCAGGGTCACCGCACCCAGCAGCGCCGCGTCGTCGGCGAACCGGGACAGCACCACGTCGGGACGGTGCGGGAGCACCTCGGCCAGCCGGTCGACGAGCAGCCCCCGGATCAGCGCGCTACCGGCCACCCCGCCCACCAGCACCACCCGCTGCGGATCGAGCAGCAGGCAGCAGGTGACCAGGTGCCGGGCCAGCTCGTCGACCCGGGCGGTGAGCGCGTCGCGGGCCACACCGGGCAGCTCGGCGGCGGCGGACAGCCCGGCCGCCTGCCCGGCCACCCCCAACTCGTCGGCCAACCGGTCCAGGGCCCGGCCGGAGAAGTCCAGCTCCAGCATGGTGCCGGGCCACGGGCCACCGGCCACCGCGTAGCCGATCTCACCGGCCGCGCCCCGGTACCCGGCGAGGACCCGGCCGCCGACGGTGACCGCCGCCGCCACGCCGGTGCCGATCCCCACCACCAGGCCGGGGTCGGCGTCGCGCAGCGCACCGAGCCGCAGCTCGGCCAGGGCGGCGGCGTTCAGGTCGTTGTCCACCGCCACCCGGGCCACCCCGAGGGCGTCGGAGACGGCGTCGGCCAGGCGCAGCCGTTCCCAGCCGGGCACGTTGGGGGCGAGGTCGATGCCGTCGGGGCGGACCACCCCGGGCGAGGCCACCCCGGCCGCCACGAGCGGCCCGCCGACCTCGGCGAGCAGCGCGGCGGCCAACTCCAGGGCCCGGTCCAACGCCTGCGGTGCACCCTGCTCGGACTGCGTGGCGATCCGCCGGTGGGCCAGCAGCCGACCGGTGTCGTCGGCCACCCCGACGGCCATCTTGGTTCCACCGAAGTCGATGCCGAGCAGCAGTTCCCCGGTCCGGGTGCCGGCGGCGGCCCGGCCGGCCAGCCGTACGCTCACCTGCTCCACCGCCCCGTCACCACCGTGTCCGCCAATCGTCTCCGCGACGATGGGCCGCCTGGCCGCGCGGGCCGACGGCCACCGGTTCGCCCGATCGGCGCGCTCACCGGCCGGCCACCTCGGCGGCGACCGCGTCCAGCGCCTCGTCGGCGCGGGCCAGCCGGTCCCGGGTCACGGCGAGCCGGTCGGCGACGCCGGTGAACGCGGCCCGCAGGGTCGCCACCTGGGCGCGGACGGCGGCGGCGCCCGGCCCGTCCACCTGTGCCCGGTCGAGCACCAGTTCGGGGTCGACGGCGGCGGCGATCAGGTCGGCGACGGCGGCGTCGGTGAGCCCGCCGGCCAGCCCGTCGGCGGCGGCCCGGACCCCCTCGGCGGTCCAGGTGCCCGGCGCACCGGCGCGGACCAGCCGACCGACGACCGAGTGGGCGGCCCGGAACGGCACCCCGTGCCGGGTCAACGCGTCGGCCGCCGCGGTGGTGGTGGCCCCGGACGCGACGATCTCCTCCCGGGTGGGCGGGTTCAGCGGCTCCAACTCGGCGAGGAAGCCGCCGACCAGGGCGAAGAACCGTTCCGCCCGGTCGTTGCTGTCCCAGAGCCGGACCTGAACGTCGGTGGTGGCGTTGTTGGAGTCCTCCCACCAGGCCGCCCCGACGTTGTTGAGCACCGACGCCGCGTCGGCGGCGCTCGCGCCGGCCATCGACACCAGGTGCTCCAGCACCACCGGGTTGCGCTTCTGCGGCATGATGCTGCTGCCCTGGGTGAAGTCCCCGGGGGTGGCCACCCACTGCCAGGTCAGCCAGTCCATCAGGGTGCGGGCCAGCCGGGCGCCGGTGGCCAGGGCCTGCGCGTTGAGGGTGCCCACCCGGACCAGGTGGTCGGCGCCGGCGACCGCCTCGTAGGAGTTGGTCACCAGGCCGTCGAAGCCGAGCAGCTCGGCCACCCGGGCGGGGGCGATGTCCAGGTCGGTGCCGGCGAACGCGCAGGAGCCCAGCGGCGAGACGTTGAGCTGGTCGATCACGTCGGCGTACGCGGCGGCCTCGCCGGCCAGCGCCTCGGCGTAGCCGGCCAGCGCGTGCCCGATGGTGGTGGGCTGGGCGGGCCGGCGGTGGGTGTAACCGGTGATCACCACGTCGGCGTAGCGGTCGGCGACGTCCAGCGCGGTCACGCCGGTGACCAGCACCCGGTCCAGCACCCCGATCAGCTGGTCGCGCAGGAGCATCCGGAACACCCCGGCGTCCAGGTCGTTGCGGCTGCGCGCCATCTGCACGTCCAGTTCGGACGGGGGCAGGCCGCACGCCTGCGCGAGCTTTTTCTCCAGCAGGTAGTAGGTGTCCTCGAAGCTGCCGTCGAACGCCGGGGCGGGGCTGTCGTCGGCGCGCAGCGCGGCCAGCCCGCGCAGCAGCCGGGCCCCCCGCTCGGCGGGGACGAGTCCCTGCTCGGTCAGCATCACCACGTGCGCCTGGCTGGCGCGCACCATCGCCGGGTACAGGTGGCCGACGTGGTGGTCGTAGGTCGGGGCCAGGTGGTGCCGCTGGTAGGTGGTCAGCTCGCTCATGGCGGTTCCTTACTTCCTTCCGGGCCGGGACGCGGCGCGGGGGCCGGTTCCCGGGTTCTCGGCTGGTCGGTCGGTCAGGCCCAGCAGCCGTTCGGCGTTACCGGCGAAGATCGCGCGGAGGTGGTCGTCGGGCATCCCCAGCTCGCGGCAGACCCGCAGCTGGTCGTCGAGGTAGCGGGTGACGTAGCCGCGGGGGAACCACGACGAGTCGCTGCCGTACACGATGCGCTGCGGACCGATCGTCTCGTAGCAGCGGCGGAACAGGTCCTCCAACGTCAGCCTGTACGGCATCCAGCGCACCCACTGGTTGGAGCCGGAGGTGTCGACGTGGATGTTGGGGCAGCCCCAGGCGGCGAAGAGCAGATCCTGCACGTGCTGGACGCCGAAGTGCGGCACCACCACGTTCAGCTCGGGGAACCGGCGGGCCATCCGGGACAGTTCGTCGGGGCCGCCGTACCGGCCGAAGGAGAGGCCACCGGCGCTGCCGTAGTGGCCGATGTGGATCAGCACCGGCACCCCGAGGCGCTGGGCGGTCGACCAGAGCGGGTCCAGGTCGGCGTGGTCCAGCGGGCCACGCAGCAGCGGGGCGAACAGCTTCAGCCCGCGCAGGCCCCGTCCGGTCACCGCCCGCTCCAGCTCGGCGGCGGCCCCAGGCGAGTACGGGTCGTGGTGGGCGAAGCCGAGCAGCAGGTCCGGGTGCCGGTCGACGACGTCGGCGACGGTGTCGTTGCCGCCGCCGGTGACGAAGACGGCCCGGCGTACCCGCACCGCACGCAGCTCGTCGGCCCACCGGTCCGCCTCGTCCTGCCAGCGCGGCGCGGGCGGCTCCGGGTCGGGGAAGCTCCACGCCTGCCGCCACGCCTTCGCGTACGGGGCGGAGCCGGCGGCCCGGACGGCCCGCTCGTGTTCCCCGCCCGGGTGCATCCCGGCGGCGTCCTCGCAGGCGTGGATCGTCTCGTCGGTGCCGATGCGGAAGTGCAGGTGGAAGTCGACGATGTCGAGTCCCCGGTCCACGCTCATCGGTCTCCCCCGGTCGCCCCGTCCGTCGCCGTCGGGTCACCGGCCGTCGTGGTCGGCCCGTCCGTCGGGGCCGGGCTGTCGGCCGCCGCGTCAGGCAGCGGGTCGGCGGTGGGCGGAGCGGGCGGCGGGGCGGCCACCCAGGCCGCGACGATCTCCCGCAGCCGCGCGCCGGCCGTGGCCCGTACCTGCCGGCCGGCCGCCTCGGAGGCCAGCGAGATGTGCCCGGACCAGCCCTGCCACGGGTCGGGCCGGGACTCGACCAGCACGTACGGGTGGCCCACCGGCAGCTTCGGCTTCGGCGGCAGGTCCGCCACGGCGTCGAGCCGGACCGCGCCGGGATCGAACCCGAGCACCCCGGAGGTCTCGTACGCGCCCCCGTGCCCCCGGGCGGTCAGCGGCCCGTACAGCTCGGTGGTCTCCGCCGGGGTGACCAGCTGGAACCAGTTGACCAGCAGCAGGCTGGCGGTACGTCGGCCGGAGACCCACTCCATCGCGGCCCGCACGGTGGACATGTTGGCGTCGTGGCCGTTGACGATCAGCAGCCGGGGGAACCCGGCGGCGACGATCCCCTCGATCACGTCGGCGAGGTAGCCGACGGCGATCTCCGGCCGGATCGACACCGTGCCCGGCCAGGGCCGGGTCTGCCCCGGGCAGGCCGCGTACGGCACCGCCGGGAAGAGCACCCCGCGCGGCCCGGCAGCACCGCCGGCCTCGGCGGCGAAGCCCTCGGCGAGGATCAGGTCGGTGCCGAGCGGCAGGTGCGGGCCGTGCCACTCGACGGCGCCGACGGGCAGCACCGCGTAGTCGGCCGCCGCCGCGACGGCGGCCAGCTCACCGCCGGGAATCCGGGTGGCGGGCAGCAGCCCGCCACCGGTCGGCCAGGTCACGCCGTCCACTTCGCCGCCTCCCGGGTGGCCCGGCCGCCGTTCTGCAGGCGGCCGGAGATCACCATCACCACGAAGATCAACACCACCTGGAGCATGCCGTACGCGGCGGCGGTGCCGACCTCGAACGAGTACATCCGGTTGTTGATCTCGACCGAGATGGGTGCCGTCTCCGAGGTGTAGATCAGCACCGAGGCGACGAACTCGCCCACCCCGTTGACGAACGCCAGCAGCGCGCCGGCCAGCACACCGGGCAGCATCAGCCGCAGGGTGACCGTGCCGAACGCCCGCCACCAGGGCGCGCCGAGGTTACGGGCGGCCTCCTCCAGCGACGGGTCGATCTGGGCCAGCGTCGCCGAACTCGACCGGAACACCAGCGGCAGGAACCGCACGAAGTACGCCAACGGCATGATCCAGAAGGTGCCGATCAGCACCTGGCCGAAGCTGAACGCGTTGCCCGTGCTGAACGCCGAAATCAGGTTGATCGCCACCACCGTGCCGGGCAGCGCCCAGGCCAGCATGACCGCCACGTCGAGCAGCCCCCGGCCCCGGAAGTCGAGCCGGCGCACCGCGTACGCGATCAGCACACCGACCACCACGCAGCCGACAGTGGCGAGCAGGCTCATCTGCAACGAGTTGAGGATCGGCCGGTACGCCCCCGGGTCCGAGAAGATCGTCACGAAGTTCGCGGTGGTGTACTCCGCCGGGATCACCTCGGTGGTCCACGAACCGTCCCGGGAGAAGGCGACCAGGGCGATCGTCGCCACCGGGGCGAGCAGCACCATGGTGGCCAGCACCGAGGCGACCAGGGCCAACCACTTGCCGAACGGGTTGGTGATCTCCCGGCGGTGCGAGGCGACGCCCTTGGACTGGGAACGGTAGCTGCGCCGCCCCTCGTACCAGCGCATCCCGAGCAGGAACAGCACCGACGCCACCGCCAGCACCGACGCGTAGGTCGAGGCCATCGGCAGGTCGCCGTTGGTGCGGTTGATGTAGATCTGCATGGTCATCGTCCGGTCCACCCCGAACAGCAACGGCGCCGTGTACGACGCCAGCGACGTCATGAAGACCAGCAGCGACGCCGAGACCAGCGCCGGGGTGAGCATCGGCAGCAGCACGGTGCGCCACACCCGGACCCGGCTCGCGCCCAGGTTGTAGGCCGCCTCCTCCACCGACGGGTCCATCCCCACCAGGGCGGCCGACGCGGCGAGGTAGAAGAACGGGTACATGGTGAAGGTGTGCACCACCAGCACCCCCCCGATGCCGGTGAACGGCAGCACCGGGTTCTCGGTGCCGAACAGGTGTTGCAGGCCGCGCGGCAGGATGCCGGTCTCGCTGTAGAGCAACTGGAACGAGATCGCCCCGATCAGCGGCGGCAGCGCCGCCGGCACCAGGATGATCGCCTCGATCAGCCGCCGGCCGGGAAACGAGAAACGCTTGAGCAGGAAGGCCATCGCCACCCCGACGATCCCGCAGAGCAGCACGCTGGCCGCCGAGATGCCCAGCGAGGTGAGCAGCGCCGACCGGGCGACCCCGGTGCCGGTGACGAACTCGGTGTAGTTGGCGACCCCGTCCACCCCGACGCTCTCGGCGAACGTGGCGAACATCGGCTGCGCCACGTAGCCGAAGAGGATCAGTGCCAGCGGGAAGACCAGCAGGTACGGGAACCACGGCGAGTTGGCGTTGAGGCCGCGCCGGGGCCGGGGCCGGGCGGCGGGCGGCGGGGCGGGGTCCTGGGTGACCGGCGGCACGGTGGCCGGGCTCGGCGTGGCGGGAATGGTGCTCACGGGGTCACCTCAGTTCGCGACTGCGGGGCTCGCAAAACCGGCTCACTCCTCGCGCTCACGGGGTCACCACCCACATCCGCTGGCGGTTGAGCCGCAGGCCGACCTGGTCGCCGACGGCGATGCCGTCCGGGACGTCGATCGCGGCGACCTGCACCGGCTCGCCGGCCACCTCGACCACGAGGTTGGTGGCCATACCGGTGAACTCCACCTCGGTCACCCGGCCGGGCAGCGCACCGGCCTCGGTGGCCGAGGTGAGCCCGAGGTGCTCGGGACGTACCGAGACCAGGGCGGTTTCCCCGGCGCGCAGGCCGTGGTCGGCGGGGGCGGCGACGGCGGTCTCGCTGCCGTCGGGCAGGCCCACGGTGACCGTCTCAGCCGCGGCGGTGACCACCGGCAGGCTGAGCACGTTGCTGCGACCGATGAACCGGGCCACGAAGGCGGTCGCCGGCCGGTGGTAGATCTCCTGCGGGGCGCCGATCTGACGGACCCGGCCGGACTCCATGACGGCGATCCGGTCGGACATCGCCATCGCCTCGGACTGGTCGTGGGTGACGTAGATGGCGGTGGTGCCGGCCTCCTGCTGGATGCGCCGGATCTCCACCCGGGTCTCCTCGCGCAGCTTGGCGTCGAGGTTGGACAGCGGCTCGTCGAGCAGCAGGGTACGCGGCCGGATGACCAGGGCGCGGGCCAGCGCGACCCGCTGCTGCTGGCCGCCGGAGAGCTGGTCGATCCGGCGGTCGCCGTAGCCGGCGAGGTGGACCTGGCCGAGCGCCTCCTCGATCCGCCGGGCGGACTCGGCCCGCCCCACCTTGCGGATCTTCAGCCCGTACGCGACGTTCTGCGCGACGGACATGTGCGGGAAGAGGGCGTAGTTCTGGAACACCATGCCGGTGTCGCGTTTGTTCGGCGGCCGGTGGGTGACGTCCTCCGTGCCGAACCGGATCCGCCCCGAGGTGGGAAAGTAGAACCCGGCCACCATCCGCAGGGTGGTGGTCTTGCCGCAGCCGCTCGGGCCGAGCAGGGTGAAGAACTCCCCCGCGGCGATGCTGATGTCGACGTCGTCGACGGCAGCGGTGTCGCCGGCACGCGCGAAGCGCTTGCTCACCGACTCCAGCGTGACATCGATCATGATGTCTTCTCCTTCATGCGGTACCGGACCTGGCCGGGCGGTGTGGCGGGACGGGCGGTGCCGGGGGCGGGACGACCCCCGGCACCCGTACGGTCAGCCCTTGTTCTTGATCTGGCTGTTCCAGTGGTTGATCCACTCGGTCTCGTTCTTGCCGATGATGTCCCAGTTGACGTCGAGCGGCTTGAGGTTGAGCTGGGCCAGCCACTCCGGCTGCTGGGCGATCTCGATGGCCGGGATCTGGTAGTAGTCCTTGGCCAGGTCGGCGCGGAGCGCGTCGTCGAAGAGGAACTCGATGAACTTCTGCGCGCCGGCGCTGTTGCCGCCCTTGACCGTGGCCAGCCCGTCGACGAGCACCGGGGCGCCGGAGGCCGGCATCACGTAGCCGAACGGCATGTTGGACTGGTTGGCCTGGAGCAGGATGTCCTGGAGGTTCCAGGCGCTCAGCGTGCCCTGCTGGCGGGAGAGCTTGAGGTAGAGGTCGGCCGGGTTGGCGGCGTACGCGCCGGTGTTGGCGTCGAGCTTCTTGAGCCAGTCGTAGCCGGGCTGCGGGTTGCTGCCGTCCGGCGACTGCCGCATGATCATCGCGGCGTAGATCGACCGCATGGTGCCCGAGGCGGCCACGTCGCGGATGACGATCTTGTCTTTCCACTCCGGCTTCAGCAGGTCGTCCCAGTCCTTCGGGGCCTGCTCCGGGGTGAGCGCCTTGTTGTTGTACATGATGACCTCGGGCAGCAGGATCTCCCCGAACCAGCGGCCCTCGGCGTCCTTGTACTTGGCGTCCATCTTGCTGGCGAACGCGGGCTGCCAGGCGGCGAGCAGGTCCTCGCCGGCGCCGGCGGCCAGCCCCTGCTGGGTGCCGCCCCACCAGACGTCGGCCTGCGGGTTGGCCTTCTCGGCCCGGACCCGCTCCAGGATCTCCTGGGCGCCGAGGTTGAGGATCTCCACCTTCCCCTTGTACTCGGGGTACTTGGCGGTGAACTTGTCCACGACGAAGGTGGAGACCTTCTTGTCGCGGGCGGTGTAGATCGTCAGTTTCTCCGTCTCACCGGCTGCGGTGTCGTCCGAGCCGCCGCCGCAGGCGGTGCCGGCGGCGAGGACGGTGGCGAGCGCTCCGGCGAGCAGAAGTCGACGTCTCATGGGGTACCTCCGAGGGGTGTGGGCTGGAGAATCAGCGGTTCGAGCAGGTCAAGGGGCCGGTAACAGGGTGGGCAGCCCGGCGGCGGCAGCCGAGAGGGCGTAGCTGACCGCGCCGTGCAGCACCGCCCGGTCGCCGAGCACGGCCCGGCGTACCTCGGTGGTGCTGGGCGCGGCGGCGGTGACCAGGTCCTGGAGCCGGTCGACGGCGGCGTCGTCGAGTTCGGCGGCGGCACCGCTGAGCAGTACCCGCCCCGGGTCGATCACGCAGACGCAGGAGACGATCAGCCGGGACCAGGCGTGCAGCAGTTCGTCGAGGTATCCGGCGGCGCGCGGGTCGGCGGCGGCCAGCTCGACCAGCGCGCGCACCGGCGAGTCGGGGCGGCGGCCGGGGGCCAGCGCGACCACCCGCTCGGCGATCGCGTTCTCCGACCAGCGTGCCTCGAACGGGCCGATCCCGTCGTGTCCCCGGTCGGCCGGGTCCAGCGGCAGGAAACCGACCTCGCCGGCCGCGCCCCGGGCGCCCCGCCGGACCTGGCCGTCGAGCACCAGGCCCGCGCCGATGCCGTCGGCGACGTGCAGCAGCAGCAGGTCGGCGACGTCGGTGCCGGCACCGGCGGCGTGTTCGCCGGCCGCCATCAGGTTGACGTCGTTGTCCACCACCACGGGAACGCCGAGCGTCCGCTGGACCGACTCCCCTATCGGGCGGCCCTCGATCAGGCCGACCGAGGGGGCGAGCCGGACCGCGCCGCCGGAGATGACGCCGGGCGCGGCGATGGCCACCCCGCGCAGCGCCGGCAGCCCGTCGCCTGCCAGTTCGGGCACCGACCGGCAGATGGTGTCGACGATGTCGCCGGTCAGCCGGACCGCGCGGTGGGCGACCACCGCGCCGTCGCTGTCGGCGATCTCGCAACTGATCCGGGACGGCTCCAGCGCGACGGCGGCGACCAGTTCGGCGCGGGGGTTGAACTCCAGCATCGCCCGGGGCCGACCGGCGCGGGAGGTGCCGGGCCCGCGCTCGATCAGGTATCCCTCGGCGATCAGGTCCCGCACCAGCGGGGTGAGCGTGGCAGGGCTCAGGCCGGTGAGCTCGGTCAGCTCGGCCCGGGAGAGCACCCGGACCTGGCGGGCGGTGGAGATCACGGAAAGCCGCTTGATCTCCTTCGACCGCTCCCGGCTCACCGGGCTCGTTGGTGGCGTCACCACGTCTGTCACACTTCCTTCCTACGGCGAACGAATTAAAGAGTCAAGTAACAAGTCCGTCTCAGCCGGGTCACCTCAGACCGTCGGAGCAGCAACAACGTCCGCAATTGGAAGCGTTGGGCGGGTTCGTTCACCGTTTCGGCGCACCGTAGGACATCCCGGACACCACCCTCTTTATTTCTTCTGCAAAGGAAGAAATACCTTGCAAAGCATTGACGTGCCGCCGCGCTGGTCCCTAGCGTCACCGGGCGAAGGCCTTCCAGTGTGTACGGAACCCGTACCGCTGCCGTACCCGGTGCACCGCGTCCGACGACGCCCACCGTTCCCGTTCCCGCCGCCTCACCGTCCACCGGCGACCCCGCGTCCGACGCCCAGCGTCCGACACGGACGGTCGCCGCCCGGACATCGTGGTCCCGGAAGGATCTGCATGCGCATCAAGGGTTTCCTGCTACCCACCGCACTCGCCCTGGCCGTGGCCGGGGCGCCCGCCACCGCCGTCGCCGCCCCGGCCGACGTGCGCCCCCCCAAGGCCGTCGACCTCGACGTGCTCTTCGTCAGCGCCCACCCCGACGACGAGGCCGGCAGCCTCGCCACCCTGGGCCAGTGGAAGGAGAAGTACGGCGCCAAGGCCGGCGTCGTCACCATCACCCGGGGTGAGGGCGGCGGCAACGCCGTCGGCCTGGAGGAGGGCCCGCCGCTGGGCATCATCCGCGAGCGGGAGGAACGCACCGCGATCGGCAAGGCCGGCGTGGAGAACCTCTACAACCTCGACCGGGTCGACTTCTGGTACACCGCGTCCGCCCCGCTGTCCGAGCAGATCTGGGGCCACGACGACACCCTCGCCCAGATCGTCCGGGTGATCCGGACGACCCGGCCCGAGATCATCATGACGATGAACCCGTCGCCGACCCCGGGCAACCACGGCAACCACCAGCAGGCCGCCCGGTTCGCCGCCGAGGCGTTCCACGCCGCCGCCGACCCGAACGCCTTCCCCGAGCAGCTCAGCGCCGAGGGCCTCACCCCGTTCCGGGCCGCGAAGTTCCTGCGCAGCGGCGGCACCGGCAGTTCCGCCGCCGGCCCGCAGTGCGCGACCAGCTTCACCCCGACCGTCCCGACCGACCAGGTCTTCGGCGTCTGGGAGGGCACCCCCAGCGCCAGCGGGAAGACCTGGGCCGAGATCGAGGTCGACGCCCGCCGGGAGTACGTCACCCAGGGCTGGGCCGGCACCGCCGCCGCCCCCACCGACCCGACGAAGATCCGGTGCGACTTCTACACCCTGATCGACAGCCGCGTCCCGTACGACCCGGCGGACTCCTCCCCGGAGGCGATCCTGCGCGGCTCGGTGCTGCCGCCGGCGACCGGTGGCCTCCCCAAGGGCACCGAGCTGTACCTCACCACCGACCGGTTCGACCTGGCCCCCGGCGCGACCGTCGAGGTCACCGCGCACCTGCGCGCCCCGCACAACCGTGCCCTGGTCAAGCCCCGGATCGACCTGCGGCTGCCGGCGGGCTGGAAGGCCAAGGGCTCCGGCGTGCTCAACAACGACGTGCCCTCGGGCAAGGAGCGGACCCGGAAGTTCACCGTCACCGTCCCGGCCGACGCCGACACCAACCAGCAGCAGCTCATCGGGGCCACCCTGACCACCCGCCAGGGTGTCGGGCGCACCGACCGGGCCGTCCGGGTGGTCGCCGACGTACGCGGCACCCTGGAGCCGCTGCCCGAGGTCGGCACGTTCCGCACCTGGGCCGGTGAGGGCGGATACCCGCAGCTGGACACCCTGATCAAGCCGGTGCTCACCATCGGCTCCGGAAAGCAGCGGTCGGTCCGGATCGACCTGCGCAACCACGGCCGGGTCAGCCGCAGCGGCACCGTCACCCTCGGCCTGCCTGCCGGTTTCACCGCCGACGCGGCCACCAAGAGCTACCCGGCGCTGGCCCCCGGCGCGACCGGGGCGGTCACCTTCACCGTCACCAACACCGACGCCACCCTGCCGACCGCCAACGAGGGCGGCACGGACGGCGACTACGGCATCACCATCACCACCACCAGCGCCGCCGGCAGCACCGTGGAGACCGGCGCGCTGGAGATCGTGCCGACCACCGAGGTCCCGCGCGCCGGCGACGGCACCGTCGACGGGGTGGCCTCGCCCGGCGAGTACCCCGGCCCGGAGCTGGACTTCTCCCGCATTTGGGAGGGGCAGGCCACCACCCCGCAGGACGCCTCGGCGACCGGTCGGATCGCCTGGACCGCCGACGGGCTGAAGGTGATCGTCCAGGTCACCGACGACGTGCTCGGCAAGAAGGTGGTCCCGCAGGACTGCAAGCGGCAGCGCCGCACCGACAGCGTGGAGATCATCGTCGACCCGAAGGGGAACTCGACGGACACCTCCACCGTGTTCAAGGCCGGCATCTTCCCGATCACCGACGACCCGGCCAACGGCAACCCGCCCTGCTGGCAGCGCGACGCCGACAACCGGCAGGGCCCGGGGGCGACCACCGCGCCCGGGATGACCGTGGTCAGCAAGGTCAGCTCCCCGTACACCGGGTACACCATCGAGACGATGATCCCGTTCGCGGTGCTGCCCGACGCGGTGGACCCGGCCCGGATGGGCTTCAACGTGCTGGTCTACGACTCGGACACCCAGGACCTCAGCTCGCAGTCCCGGCTGGGCTGGTCCACCTTCACCGGCGTCCGGGCCGACCCGTACCGCTATGGTCTGGCCACCCTGCCCGGCTACCAGCCGGCGGCCCGGCAGCCCAGCACGCCGGTGTTCCCGGACACCTCGGCGCGCAGCGTGCACAGCCCGCAGACCATCGCCCAGTCGGCCGTGGACGGGGTGGCCCCGGCCGCCGTGCCGAGGCTGAAGAACTCGGCGCTGCGGCTGACCTCGGCCCACCGGGTCACCGCCGGCGTGCAGGTCACCCTGCGTGCCGACCGGGCCGGAACCGCCTACCTGTACGCCTGGGACGGCGACACGGCCCGGGGCGAGCACACCGTACGGCTGGCCGCCGGTGACCGGGTCACCGTGACGGTCCCGGTCAGCGGGGGCACCCCGACGTCACTGCTGGCCGCCTTCGAGTCCGGTGGCGCGGCCGTGGCCCAGCAGGTCCCGCTGAACTGACCCACCACCGTGCCGACCGTGGCCGGCCGTCGACCTCCGTCGGCGGCCGGCCACGCCGGTGTCAGGGGTCAGCCCGGGCAGTTCGTGGCAGGCAGCCCGGTCAGCGGCACCGGGGAACGCCCGGTCGGGCGGGCCTTGCCGGCCAGCACCCCGGCGAGCGCGGTCATCGAGGCCCGGCTGGACGAATAGGTCGCCAACAGGGTCGGCGAGGTCGCCTTCTCCAGCACGTACGGGGTGTCCATCGCCACGGTGACCGCCGCGTCGGCGGCGAGATCCTTCGGGCCGTCGCCGTAACCGACCAGGTGCACCCGGGTGCCGCCCTTGGGCACCACCCGCACGCCCGCGTCGGTCAACGCCGCGGTGAGCGTCGCCCGGGTCCGGTCCCGCCCGTCGGAGGTGGTGACGGTGACCGGGCCGGACACCGCCGCGCCGCACTTCCCCCGCACCTGGGTGACCGCCGCGGCGGCCAGCGCGGTGGCGGCGGCCCGGTGCGGGGCGCTGTCGAGCGTGGACATCGCCGGCGTCGGCCGGTCGGCGAGCCGGAACTTCATGGTCAGCACCCGGGTGACCGACGCCACCAGCCGATCCCGGGGCAGCGTGCCGTCACGCAGCGCGGCCAGCAGCCCGTCGTACGCCTGGCCGACGTTCGGGGTCATCAGGATCAGGTCGTTGCCGGCGAGCAGGGCCTTCACCGCCGCCTCGCCCGGCGGGTAGCGCTTGGCCGGCGGCATGTTCATCCCGTCGGTGATCACCACCCCCTGGAAGCCCAGCTCGCCCCGCAGCACGTCGGTGAGCAGCTTGCGGGAGAAGGTGGCCGGGGTGCCCGGGTCCACGGCGGTGACGTCGAGGTGCGCCGACATCACCGCCATCGCCCCGGCGTCGATGCCGGCCCGGAACGGCGGGAAGGCGGTGGCGTCCAGCTCGGCCCGGGGCTGGCCGACCACCGGGACCTCCTGGTGCGAGTCGGCGGCGCTGAGGCCGTGCCCGGGGAAGTGCTTGACGCTGGCCGCCACCCCGGCGCTCTGCAACCCCTGGACCGCGCCCGCGACCTGCGCGGCGGCCCGCTTCGGGTCCGCACCGAAGGACCGCGAGCCGATGACCGTGCTGCGGGTGGCCAGGACGTCGGCGACCGGGGCGAAGTCCAGGTTCACCCCCATCGCGGCCAGTTCGGTGCCGGCGGCCTTCCAGGCGGCCTCGGTGCGGGCCGGGTCGTCGGCCGCCCCGGCGGCCAGCGCGCTGGGCAGCGTGGTCACCCCGTCGGTGATCCGGGTGACCACGCCGTACTCCTGGTCGGTGCCGACCAGGAACGGCGCCGGGCCGGCCGCCAGCTTCCCGGCGGCCTCGCGCAGCCCGGCGGTCAGCTTCTTCACCTGGGCCGGGTTGTCGACGTTGGTGGTCGACTGGTTGCCCGAGGTGGGATCGTCGGCGCTGAACCCGACCAGGATCAGCCCGCCGAGCCGGTACTTCGCGATCATCTCGGCCGGGGTGTCGACCCCGGCGAGGGCCTGGTTGCCGGCGGCCGAACCGGGGGTCACCGTCGTCGCCGAGCTGCCGTAGGCGTAGGGCATCAGCACCTGGCCCACCAGGTCCTCGTCGCCGAGCGTGCCGGCCAGCGCGGCGGCCCGGCCGGCCGGGTCGTCGGCGGCGGACGCGGCGACTGTCGCAGTGGCCGTCGGGGTGGCTTCGGGGCGGGCCGGCGCGGGCGCCTGCCCCTCCCCCGCACATCCGGAGGCGAGCAGCGCGGTCAGGGCGGTGACGGCGACGCCGGCACGTCGCGGGGAGATCGGCACCCGGCCCATCCAACCCGCGCCGGAGATCAGCGGCAACCCGGCCAGGTCAGGCGGTGGGCGCGGCGTGCCCGTCCCCGACCGGGTGTCCGACTCCCCGGCGGGTGCCGGTCGGGGCGCGGCCGGTCCGGGTGAGCGGATTCACCCGGACCGGCCGCCCGGTGGGCGGCGGCCCCTCGCGCGGCTCGGAGGCCAGGGTGGCCCACTCGGGTCCGGCCGCTCGCGTGGCGGTCATCCCACCCGAACCGGACACGGTCGCTGGCGCGCGCACTCGGGTGAGTACAACCTCCTGGAGAGCTCTATGCCTGTCCGTCATAAATATGACGGACAGGCATAGAGCTCCTCGCGAAGACATCGCTCCGGGAGCGGAGCAGGCAGCGCGAAGCTCGTCGTCGACGCGGGCACCCGGATCGCCCTCGGCGCGGGTGCCGGCAGTGCGAGATGCAGGTGCCCGGCAGTGCGAGATGCGGGAGCCGGCAGGGCGAGACCTGCGGGCTCGGTCAGCCGACCCGGGTCAGCAGGGTCACCGGCGCGCCGTCCCCGGCGTAGCGGTAGGGCTCCAACTCGGCGTCCCAGGCGGTGCCCATCGCCTTGTCCAGGGCGTGCGCCAGGGCCTCCGGGCGTACCGACGCCATGATGCTGCGCAGGCGGTCCTCGCCGAGCTGGATGTCGCCGGCCGCGCCCACCGCGGCCCGGAACAGGCCCCGGCCGGGCACGTGCATAAAGCGTTCGCCGTCCGCGCCGGTACTGGGTTCCTCGGTCACCTCGAAACGGATCATGGGCCACTGCCTCAGGGCAGCAGCCAGCTCGGCGCCCGTCCCCGGCCGACCGGTCCATCCGCACTCGGCCCGGCGGGCGCCGGGATCGACGGGCTGGGCCGTCCAGTGCAGGTTGACCGGCGCGGCGAGGACGCGCGCGATCGCCCACTCGACGTGCGAGCACACGGCGAGCGGGGTCGAGTGGACGTATACGACGCCACGCGTTGGCACGGTGACCTCCCGGAGGGCGAGGTGCGTCTTCCCCTACGACCTCGACACCCGAGTGGCTGTTGCCACACATGATGACTGCTGTGACGGATGGTGCGCCAGGGAATCGGAAAATTCGCCGCCGGGAAATACCCGGACCGGTGACCCGGGTTGTGCACTCCGACGGGCACGGTGAGCTGCCAGGCACCGTGGTCGTGTATATTTCTCTGGGCGGTTCTGTGCCGTCGCAACACTTCGCGGGCCGACGACCCACCGGGCGTTTCGACGAACACCGAGCGTCAGACGACCACCGGGCGTCACCCGCTACAGCCCCCGGACGTTCCCCGTCCTCCCGTACGTCTTGCAAGGAGCATCTCCGTGGCGAGCAACACCTCGAAGACCGCGCGCGCGTCAGTCCGGGCCGGCCAGGCTGGCCAGGGTGGCGCCCTCAGCGTGCTGGGCGAGTTCAAGTACCTCATCCCGCTCAACGGCGGCAAGCACGCCTACGTGCGGAACCTGACCAACGGCAAGACCGCCCACCTGCGTACCGACTCCGACGCCTTCGTCGAGGAGATCCGGACGCTGGCCACCGCCGGTCACGCCGCCAAGATCCGCGCCGAGATCAGCAACCTCGCCGCCACCCACCCCGACCACGGGTGGGACAAGACCGAGAAGCGTCTCGTCGAGGCCGGCGTCTTCGAGGGCTGAGCAGCCCTCCCCCGAGCACATCAGGCAACCGCCCGTCGGGTCATCCCGGCGGGCGGTTCCGCGTCTCCACCCGCCGGGGTCAGGTGCCGTCGTCGAGCAGGATGACCTCGCCGGTGTCCAGGTCGTACAGGGCGCCGACGACGTCCACCGCACCCGCCGCGACCGGGCCGGCCAGCATGTCGTCGGCACGCAGCGCCAGCACCGTACGGCGCACGTGCCGGCGTACCGCCAGGGGGTGGACGGCCGGGTCGTGCGGGCCCGCCTCGGTCACCGCCGGAGTGATCCGCTCGACCAGGTAGCCCAGGTCACCGCCCGGACGCCGGCCCGTCCGCACGCTCTGCACCGTCGACGCGACCGCGCCGCACCGCTCGTGCCCCAGCACCATCACCAGGGTCACCCCGAGCTGCGCCACCACGTACTCGATCGAGCCCCGCACCGCCCGGTCGAGCACGTGTCCCCCGGTGCGGATCACGCAGATCGAACCGAAGGTCTGGTCGAAGATCGCCTCCAGCGGCACCCGTGAGTCGATACAGCCGAGCAGCACCGCGTACGGCTGCTGGTCGCCGGAGGCCACGGCCGCGGCGGCGGTCACGTCGTGCCCGTGCACCGGCCGGCCGCTGACGAAGCGCCTGTTGCCGGCGAGCAACTCGGCCAGCGCGGCCCGGGGTGTCCGGGCGGTGCGGTCCGGCCCGGCGGCGACGGGCGGCGGGTCGGGGGTCCGGGCGGCCCCGGTGGGCGGACTCGGCATGGCTCCAGACTGACCGTCGGGCCGGCCCCGTGCGGGCAGGTCGGGAATCTTCTCACCGGGCCACCCGGCGTCCGCCGGGCGGACGACGCGCTGAGCCGACGGCGCATTTGCGGGCGCGCGGTCGACCCGTGCGTGTGGGGCGTGCGACCACCACCCCGGGCAGGTCGCGCGGAGGTGGTGGATGTCGCGGTACGGGTATCGGCCCGCCGTCGGGTGGGCGGCTGCCCGTACCCTCATTCCGCCTGGCGTGCACCCGCGCCCGGCGTCGCCGTCGCACAGGAGCCGGTACGTTGACCGACCAGACCACCCTGGAGCAGGAGATCGCCGCCGAACAACGGCATCTCGACCGGGTGTACGCCCGGCTCGCCGAACTACGCCGCTCGGCCGCCCGCGCCGAACGGGACGGCTACCGGCTGGCCCGGGTCGGCAACTTCGGCGCGCTGGTGGAGCGGGACGCGATGGTCTTCCACGCCGCCCAGCGCCGGCACCTGCTCGACGCCGAGCACGAGGGGCTGGTCTTCGGCCGGCTCGACCTGCGCGACCGGCAGGTGCTGCACGTCGGTCGGCTCGGGGTGCGTGGCGAGGACGCCGAGACGCTGGTGGTCGACTGGCGGGCCCCGGCCGCCGCCGCCTTCTACCGGGCCACCCCGGCGGAGCCGCTGGGGGTGGTGCGGCGGCGCACGATCAGCTCGTCGGACGAGAAGGTCACCCGGATCGAGGACGACCTGCTCGACCCGGAGGCCGCCCCGCCGGACATGCCGGTGGTGGGTGACGGGGCGCTGCTGGCGACCCTGTCTCGGGCGACCGGCCGGGGGATGCGGGACATCATCGCCACCATCCAGCGGGAGCAGGACGAGGCGATCCGGTCCCCCGGTTCGGGGGTCACGATCGTCTCCGGCGGTCCGGGCACCGGGAAGACGGCGGTGGCCCTGCACCGGGCGGCGTACCTGCTCTATGCCGACCGCAGCCGGTACGCCGGCGGCGGCATCCTGGTGGTGGGCCCGTCGACGGTCTTCGTGGAGTACATCGCCTCGGTGCTGCCGTCGCTGGGTGAGGAGACCGCCACCCTGCACTCGCTGGGTTCGCTCTTCCCCGGCATGTCGGCGACCCGCACGGACGGGCCCGAGGTGGCGGCGGTGAAGGGTTCGCTGCGGATGCGTCGGGTGCTGGAGCGGGCGGCCCGGGACGCGGTGCCGGACGGCCCGACGGAGTTGCGGCTGCTCTACCGGGGTACGTTGCTGCGTCTGGAGCGGCGCGAGTTGGACGGCGTCCGGGACCGCGCGTTGCACCGGGGGGCCCGCCGCAACGAGGTCCGCCGGGTCGGCTTCGACGGGGTGCTCGCCGCGCTGTACGCGCAGGCCCGGCGGTTGGCCGTCACCGGCCTGCCCGAGCAGCCCGCCTTCGAGGACGAGATCATCGAGCGGCCGGAGTTCCGGGAGTTCCTCAAGGCGTGGTGGCCCCGGCTGCATCCCCGGCACGTGCTGGGCTGGCTGGCCCGGCCGGAGCGGCTGCACCGGTACGCCGCAGGCGTCCTGTCCCGGGCGGAGATCGGTTTGCTGGCCGGGGCGTACCGGTCGCTGGACACCGAGGGGCTGACGGTGGCCGACATCGCCCTCCTCGACGAGCTCGACGCGCTGCTGGGTCAGCCGGTCCGCCCGAAGAAGGCCCGCCGGGACCCGTTCCAGCTCGCCGGCGGGGTCCGCGAGCTGAGCACCTTCGGGGAACGGCAGCGTGCCGCGCGGGCGGCGGCACGGGAGCGGCCTGAGGACTACCGGGACTACGCGCACGTGGTGGTCGACGAGTCGCAGGACGTCTCGCCGATGCAGTGGCGGATGATCGGCCGGCGCGGTCGGCTGGCCTCCTGGACGGTGGTGGGTGATCCGGCGCAGACCGCCTGGACGGGTGACCAGGCGGAGCTGGACCGGGCCCGGGACCAGGCGCTGGGCCGGCGGCGTCGGCACCGGTTCACGCTGTCCACCAACTACCGCAACTCGGCGGAGATCTTCGCGGTGGCGGCGGCGGAGATCCGCCGGCTCTATCCGGACCTGGAGTTGCCGAGCGCGGTGCGTTCCACCGGGGTGGACCCGGTGGCGTTGCACGTGCCGGCGGCGGAGCTGGCCCGCGCGACGGCCGACGCGGTGGACACGCTGCTGGCCGAGGTGGCGGGGACGGTCGGCGTGATCACCCCGGTGCCCCGCCGGGACGAGGTCGCCGGCTGGTTGGGCGACCGGGGCGGGGCGCGCCTGCAGGTGGTGACCAGCCTCCAGGCCAAGGGCATGGAGTACGACGGAGTGGTGCTGGTCTGCCCCGGCGAGATCCGGGCCGATCCGGGGTCCGGGGTACGGACGCTCTACGTGGCGTTGTCCCGGGCGACCCAGCGCCTCACCACCGTCGAACCGACCGGCTGACCGATTGGCACCCCGGCCTACCTGGCCGGACGTCCGACAGTCACTTGCATACATAGCGATGTGAGCATAGATTGGAGCCGGTCCGCAGCGGCGACGGAAGGTGTGGACGTGGGCGCAGGTCATGACCACAGCGCGACGGTGAGCAACGCCGCGCACCGGCACCGGGGTCGGCTCTGGGCGGCGTTCGGGCTGCTCACCGTGCTCATGGTGGTCGAGGCGGCGGCCGCCTTCGGCACCGGTTCACTGGCCCTGCTCTCCGACGCCGGGCACATGTTCACCGACGTACTCGGCATCGGGATGGCCCTGGCCGCGATCACCGCCACCCGGCGGGCCGGACGCGACCCGCAGCGCACCTTCGGCCTCTACCGACTGGAGGTGCTCGCCGCCCTGGCCAACGCCGTGCTGCTCAGCGGGGTCGCGGTCTACGTGCTGATCGAGGCGGTCCGCCGGTTCGGCGAGCCACCCGAGGTGCTCGCCGGTCCGATGCTGGTGGTGGCGGTGCTCGGCCTGCTCGCCAACATCGTCGCGTTCGGCCTGCTGCGGGAGGGTGCCAGGGAGAGCATCAACCTGCGCGGGGCGTACCTGGAGGTGCTGGGCGACCTGCTCGGCTCGATCGGCGTGATCGTGGCGGCACTGCTGATCGCCGGCACCGGCTGGTGGTGGGCGGACCCGCTGGTCGCCGTGGCGATCGGCGTGTTCATCCTCCCCCGCACCTGGCGGCTCGGCCGGGCGGCGGTGCGCATCCTGGTGCAGGCCGCCCCGGAGCACCTGCCGGTGACCGCCGTGCACGACCGGCTGACCGCCGTGCCCGGGGTCGCCGAGGTGCACGACCTGCACGTCTGGACGCTCACCTCGGGCATGGACGTCGCCTCGGCCCACCTCACCCTGGCCGGTGACGCCGAGGTCGGCACGGTGCTGGCGGCCGCCCGGGTCGCCCTGCGGGAGGACTTCCACATCGAGCACGCCACCCTCCAGGTCGAGCCCGGGGCGGCCCCCGACGCCTGCGGTCCCGCCCACTGGTGACCCCCACCCCTGGGCCGGACGGTCAGCCCGGCCGGGTACTCCCGCACAGAGATCGCGGATATTTGCAACGTTTGCCCCTTTTAACGGTATTCACTCTCGTACCCTCAGTCACGAGGTAGGCAGGTGTCACACGCGTACCGGTAGGCTCGGCCCCGGTCTCCGCCAGGCGGAGGCCGCCGCCCAATCGCCCGCCCGGGCGAACCGGGGAACCACGTTCCTGGGGTGCATCCGCGTCAGCGGTAGGGATCTTCCGTCCCGAACCCGTCAGCTAACCCGGTCGGCGGCTGACGGAAGGACATCCGCATGCACGTACGCACCACCACGCGGCTGCTGGCCGCAGTCGTCACGGCGCTGGCCCTGGGCGTCTCGGCCGCACCGTTCACCCCGGCCGTGGCCGCGCCCACGACCCGGCTCGCCGCCCCCGGCGACGACGACGAGGGCGGCACCCCGGCGCTGCGCGACCAGCTCGACGCGGCCAGCAAGGGCTGGCTGGAGGCCAAGGCCGCCCTGGAGCGCTCCACCAAGCGCCAGCAGGAACTCGACGGGCAGCTCAAGACCATCGAGGGGCAGTTGGTCGCGCAGACGGCCAAGGTCGGCGAGATCGCCGGCGCGGCCTACCGCACCGGCCGGCTCGGACCGATGTCCGCCCTGCTCAACAGCAACACCCCGAGCGGTTTCCTGGACCGCGCGGCGGCGCTGGAGACGGTCGCCACCCGGGAGGACCAGGAACTGCGCACGATGATCGAAACCCGGGACCAGGCCACCCGGACCCGGGCCGCGGTCAGCCGGGAGATCACCGAACAGCGCAAGCAGGTCGCCACCATGGGCAAGCGCAAGGAGCAGGCCGAGCGGGCGTTGGCGGTGGCCGCCGCCGACAAGCCGGCCCCCACCTCCCGCGACTCCGGCAGCTCGGACGGCACGTCCACCAGCAACGCCAAGGGGGCGCCCCGCAACTCCGACGGCTCCTGGCCGTCCGAGTCGTGCAGCGTCAACGACCCGACCCCGGCCAACGGCTGCATCACCCCGCGTACGCTCAACGCCCTGAACCAGGCCAAGGCGGCCGGTTTCACCAGGTACGTCTCCTGCTACCGGCCCAGCGGCTCGGGGGAACACCCCAAGGGCCGGGCGTGCGACTTCGCCGCCCAGAAGAACGGCTTCGGCGGGGTGGCCAGTGGCGGCGACCGGACGTACGGCAACAACCTCGCCGCGTACTTCATCCGTAACGCCGACCGGCTCGGCGTGCTCTACGTGATCTGGTTCAAGCGGATCTGGCTGCCGAGCAGCGGGTGGAAGGCGTACAGCGGGGGCAACGGGGACCCGTCCAGCGACCACACCAACCACGTGCACCTGTCGATGATCTGAGCCGGCCCGGTGGCCCGTCCGCGTCGGGCGGGCCACCGTCCGGGCGGATGCCGACGGTGGTCAGCCGGCGGCCGGCGGGTCGCCGGCCCGGCCGTCCAGAACCGCGCCGAGGCGGCTGGCCAGCCCCAGGTGGGCGGCGCGGGCCTGCCGGAAGGCGTAGCCGAACAGCGGGGCCGGCGCGGCGAGGGTGATCTCCACGTCGATCCGCAGCAGGTCACCCTCCATCCGCAGCCGGGTGTGGTTGCGTACGGTGGTGCCGGGCTGCTGGCGGGCCACCGTCACGATCTCGTCGTCGCCGGCCAGCAGCACGTCGGCCTGGTAGGTGACGGGGAACCGCAGCGGCCCCAGCTCCAGCCGGTCGGTGATCGCGTAGCTGGCCAGGGCACCCGGCCGGGCGGGTAGCCGGCGCACCCGGACGATCAGCGGATGCAGCTCCTCCTGCCGGGACAGGTCGCTCAGCAGCGCCATCGCGTCCGCCGGTGAGCAGCGCGCCTGCACCGTGTAGCTGAAGCTCTCCCGCCGGACCACCGGGCCTCCTGACCGTCGTCGGTCGCACGATCGTGCCGTACCGGAGACGGACTGGCAATGTCCCTGGCCGGACGGCACCGACGCCGACGGCGGCCCGGTCAGGCGCCGGGCAGCACCTCCGGGGTGGCGGCACCGGCGAAGTACGGCTCCGGGGCACCGAAGAGACCGAGCAGGCCGGTCACCCAGAGCTGCCGGTGCACGAACCGGCTCGGTTCGGTGACGATGAGTTTGACGCCGCTGACCTCGGCGGTCTGGAAGCCGGCGACCATGGCGCTGATCCCGACGGAGTCGATGAAGGTGACGAGTCGCATGTTCAGCTCGATCCGCGCGGGCCGGCCCTTGGCCAGCACCTCGGCGATCGCCTCACGTACCTCGTAGGCGGTGTCGACGTCGATCTCACCACGGGGGGCGATCTCGATGACACCGGCCGGCAGGACCGACTTCACGATCGACAGGCTCACGCGAGCACCTCCACTCGCCCGTCCCCGGGCGCCTCATCAGTACGCGGGCCGCGACCGAGAGTATTCCTCCGATGGCCTCGGTCGCCACCCCTCGGGATGAGCAATTCGCGGATCCGGACGGACCGGACCGTCCCTCTCCACACCGTTGCTGGTCCTGTTCTCTCCGACGAACGGCCCGGCTCGGCCGTTCCAACCGTCCCAGAGTAGCCGCCCCGGTCCACCGGAATCCGGATGCGGTGGGCCGGGCGAGCCCCGTCGGCTGCCCGGTGCGGCCCGTCGACTCTCCCGGCGCAGGTTGTGACAGGTGCCTACGGTGGGCGAGAGATGGGTCACCACGATCGAGGAGACGGATCGATGCTCAAGAGACTGCTCGGCCTGGCCGGGGTCGGCGCGCTACTCGCTCTCGTACTGGCCTGCGGCTTCGGCGGCGGGGACGACGACGATGACGACGACGGGGACGATTTCGCCCGCGCGACGTCCGTGGTCGTGGTCCGCTAGTCCTGGTGGTCACCCGCGCGCACCGGGTTTGCGGCCCGGCCGGGCGGGGCACTGCTCGGATACCGGCCGGGCGACCGGTCGGTGTGGGGACCGTCCCGCGGCACAGAGACGACGTCCGAAGTGGCCGCAGACTTCGGCATTCGAGGAGGTAACACGATGATCGGCAGCAACCTTCTGGAGCGCCGCAGCAAGCCCGAGCGGATCGCCGACCAGGCCTGGCACCACCTGCTCTCGGCGGTGGACTCCGCCGGTGACAGCGTCCGCGACGCCGCCCGGTCGGTCCGGGACTCGGGGCTGTCCGACGCCGGCGACCTGGTCGGCTCGACCGCCGACGAGGCCCGCCGTCGGGCGACGCTCGCCTTCGACGCGCTCGCCGGCCGGCGTCCGGCCCTGCCCTGGACCCTGCTGATCGGCGCGGCACTGGTCGGCGCGGCGATCGGCTGGGCCGCCGGCACCGCCGCGCGGGCCGCCGGCAGCCGGGGTGACCGGGCCGTCGACGACATCGAGTTCGTCGACGTGGACCGGCCGAACTCCCCCGTCGGGCTGGACGACTGACCGTCCCACGGCACGCGCAGGCCCCGGTCACGCTCCTCAGCGTCGACCGGGGCCTTCGCCGTCTTGATCCACTCCGTTGGGGCGATGTTGCGGTGAAGACCCGGGGTTGATGCCGCGACTTCGCCACCAATGAGTCGATCACCCACGGACAGGCAGGTCCCGGGCCGGACCGCCGCCGGCTCCCCTGCCCGGTCGGGCATGGGGAGCCGGCGGGTATCGGACAGCTGTCAGCGGCTGGTGCAGGTCACCGTCGGGACGGCGTTGGTGCCGGTGACGTTGGCGGTGAAGCCGATACTGGTGCTCGCGCCCGCGCCGAGCGCACCGTTCCATCCGGCGTCCCGCACCGAGACGTTCGCCCCGGTCTGGGTGTAGGTGCCGCCCCAGAGCGAGTTGACCGTCTGGCCGTTGCCGAACGTCCAGTTCACCGTCCAGCCGGCGATCGCGCTGGTGCCGGCGTTGCGGACCGTCACCTCACCCTGGAAGCCACCAGGCCACGACCCGGTCACCTGGTACGTCGCCGCGCACCCGCCGGTGGGCGGAGGCGTCGTCGGCGGAGGCGTGGTGGGCGGCGGCGTGGTCGGTGGAGGCGTCGTGGGGGGCGCAGTGGTCGGCGGAGGCGTGGTCGGGTTGGGGGTGGTCGGCGTCGGGGTGGGGGTGCCGCCGAGCCGGTCGGCGACCAGGATGCCCCGGCCGTTGGTGCCCAGGTAGACGCGGCCGTAGACCCGGGGGTCACCGGTCAGCGCCTCGCCCGCGTTGCCGTACTGGTGCTGGTCGTCGTTGATCCGCACCCAGGCCGCGCCGGTGTTGTCGGAGCGGTAGACGCCGCTCTTGCCGTCGACGGTGCCGAAGGTGAACACCGCCGGGTACGTCTGACCGGGAGCCGCCTTGCCGAAGCCGACGTTCACCGCCGCCGACACCCCGGCCAGCTTGGTGAAGCTGGCCCCGGAGTCGGTGGAGCGCCACAGCCCACCCTCGCCGGCCAGCCAGATGTCGCCCTCCCTGCCGGGCGCCGCCTTGAACTTGACGGTGCCGGTGGCCGGCAGGCCGGTGGCGGCGGACGCGGTGAAGCTGGCCCCGCCGTTGGTGCTGACGTAGAACTTGCCGCCACTGAAACCGTAGAACTTGTTCTTGTTGACCCGGTCGGACTCGACCACGGCGTTGGCCGGGATGCCGGTGGCGGCGGTCCACGAGTTGCCGAACCCGACCGAGCGGATCACCTGCTGCCCGGCATCACCCGGGGCCCAGACGAACTGGCTGCCGTCGGCGGCGGCGGCGACCGTGCCGCCGTTGTTGATCCCGCCCGGCTCGCTGCCCTGGAACCAGTTCGCCCCGCCGTCGGTGGAGAACGCGACGTGACTGTCGTTGGGGCGGTCGGCGTCGGTGAAGTTGCCCGCCCGGACCATCGTCGCCGGGTTCGCCTCGGCGTAGTCGAGGCTCGTGGTGGTGGTGAAGACCGGCTGGGTGAACAGCATCGGCGGCACCGCGTCGAGGTCGGTGTGCCGGAACCCGCCGATGTCACCGAGCCCGCTGATCAGCGGCGCCCCGGTGGGCGGGCTGATCAGATCCTGCACGGCGGTCTCCTCCAGGCCCTTGACCATCGGCCTGATGGTGAGCTTGCCGCCGGTGTCCCACTTGGTGAGGTCGGTGCTGCCGTAGATGGTCGCGCCGGTGCCGTACATGAAGCGGTTCGAGTCGAACGGGTCGATCTCCACCGACTCGTTCATCCAGCCCAGCTTCGGGGACTCCTCCGGCGGGGCCGGGTTGGCGCCGAAGGTCAGCCACGGCACCGAGCTGATGTCCATCGTGAACTTCTTGGTGCGCTCCGGGTAGCTGCCGAACTCCCAGATCCGGCTCCAGGTCGCGCCGCCGTCGGTGCTGCGCCAGAAGATCGCGTCCGGCCACCAGGAGATCTGGGTGGCGACCATCAGGGTGTTCGGCTTCTGCCTGTCGATGGTCAGCCCCGAGTAGCCGAAGTAGGCGTCGCTGCTGGACGACGGGATCGGGCTGATCTGCGTCCACGCGCCGGTGGCCCGGTTGAACTTCCACACGTCACCCTTGCCCCCGTCGTACGGGCCGCCGGTGTCGCTGGTGGCGATGTAGAGGAAGCCGCCGACCGGGTCGACCACGCCCTTGTGGGCCAGGTAGCCGGTGGGCTGACCGGCGATCCGCTCCCAGCTCGTGCCACCGTTCGTCGAGCGGTACACCGGGTTCGCCTTGTCCGCCACGCCGACGTAGATGGTCTGCGTGGCGTTGCCCGCCGTACCGGTGCTCTTGTCGAAGGTGACCCAGGTCAGGCCCTGGTTCTGGCTCTGGTAGCCGGTGGTGTCGTTGGGGTCGGCCCGGTAGTTGCCGACGTTGGGGAAGTTCGCCACCTTGGCCCAGGTGACCCCGTAGTCGGTGCTGCGCCACAGGCCGTTGCCGCCCTCGGCGCCGTAGTACAGGATGCTGTTCTTGTTGGGGTCGACGGCGAGCCGCTCCCCCATGCCCCGGCCGGGCATGTTGCCGCCGTTCTTGAACGGCAGCGCGGTGGCCTGCCAGGTGGCGCCCTTGTCCGACGAGCGCAGGATCGCGCCGTTGTTCGGGTCCCAGTCGTTTGTGTACATGCCGACGGCCGCGTACACCCGGTTGGTCTGCACCGGGTCGGTGGCCAGGCTGACCACGCCGTTGTAGCCCCACTTGTCCGCGCCGACCCAGTCGAGCAGCGGCGTCCAGGACTGGCTGGCCTGCTCCCATCGGTACGCGCCGCCGATGTCGGTGCGCGCGTAGATCAGGTTCTTCTCGGTCTGGTTGAAGATGATGCCGGGGACGAAGCCACCGCCGTCGATCCGGACGTTCTTCCAGCTGTACGGTTCGGCCGCCGCCGCGGCGGCCGGTGTGGACGGTGCGACGGTGAACTGTACGGCCACGACGGCCGTCGCGGCGGCCAGCACGGTGGTGACCGCGCCGACGAGACTTCTCCGCATCTGCGGTTCCTCTCGGGATGCCAGGGTCAGGGTGCGACGGCCCCGTGGGGGACGTCGACGGGTGCGAAGAGCTGCCCTGGCTCCCCGCCGGCACGCTTGGCTCCCGCTGCCGAAGAAGAACCCAACAGTAACCGGTACGCCGCCGAATTAGGAAGCGCTCCCAACTAACTCGGCCATCAGAGCCGGTAGATGACGTCCTCGCCGACGATCTCGCGACTGATGCCCAGTCCGTCCACCGGTCGGGCGGCCACGTCCGCCCACGGCGTGCCGGCCGCCCAGCCGGGCAGCAGCACCACCGTGCGCACCCCGACCTGCCGCAGGTACGCCACCGAGGTGGCGTCCGGGAAGGTCATGCTCACCGCCCGGATCCGCTCCTGGGACTGCGGGGTGAACGAGGCGAGCCCGTTGACCACCTTGGGGAACCCGTCGGTCGACCAGAGCATCACGTGCAGTTCCCGGATGCCGTCGCTGGGCAGCACCAGCGCCGGGCCGGTCAGCCCACGCAACACGGCCGGCTGCTCCGGCGCGGGCACGTGCGGGGTCCGGTTGACCCCCTCCACGCCGACCAGCAGCAGCGGCACCAGCAGCGCCAACCGGGTCAGCCGCCACTGCCGGCCGGCCCCCTTCGGAGCCGACTCCCGGGTGACCTCCTGCTCGGCCGCCGACCCGGACCACGCCGCCGACCGCAGTGCCGGCCGTGGTCCCGCTGCCGCCTCCGCCGGTGCGGACGCCTCCACCAGCACGGGCGCTCCCGCCGGTCGGAGCGCCGGCACGGCCCGCTCCGACCCGGGTTCCGCGTCCGGCCCCGACGGCTGGTCCCCGGCCGGCCCTGCCCCACGCTCCGCGTCCGGCCCCGGCGGCTGATCCCCGGCCGGCTCCGACCCCGGGGCCGGCTCCGCGCCGGGGGCGGTCTCCCGCACCGTCAACGCCCCGGCGGCGAGCAGGCCGAGCAGCAGGGTCGTCCACAGCACCAGCCGGCCCGGGGTACGCACCCCGTCCCAGCCCGGGGCATGCTCGACAAGCGTCACGTAACCGGGATCGCCGTCGCCACCGAACGTGGTGCCCGCGGCGAGCGCCACGCTGACCAGCGCCGCGCCGGCCAGCATCAGCCGGTGCCGCAGCCGCCAGGCGGAGAAGAAGAGCCCGGCCACCGCCAGCGACAGCAGCACCACCCCGGGCAGCAGGGTCATCTCGCCCGGGAAACCGAACGTGGCGCGGGCCGCCTCGTGCCGTTCCCCCCACAGCCAGGACTCCGGCGGCGCGGTGACGAACCCCCGCCACGGCGGGGAGAACATCTCGATCTGGGCCACCGTCCGCCGGCCGGACGGGTTGCGGGCCACCACCTCGAAGTACGGTGCGGCCATCGCCAGGGTCACCCCGGCGAACCCGATCCCGCCGGCCAGGTCGGCCAGGAGCAGCCGGCGCGGCACCACCGGCCGGGCCCGCCGCCGCAGCCACACCACGCCGTACGTCACCACCGCGCCGAGGCAGAGCAGCCCCAGCACGTACGCGAAGGGCAGGCCGATGCCGAAGCCGAGGGTGACCTGCCAGGCGGCGACCGCCCACCCGGCGACCACCCACCCCGGACGGACCCGGTCGGGCCGGTGGCCGTGCCGCAGCGACCAGCCGTGCCCCCGGGCCAGCATCGCCAACGCGAGGGCGATCCCGCCGATGCTGAGCACGTGCAGGTGCCCGGCCTGGGCGAGCTTCCACGGGGCGTACGCGAAGGACACCCCGGCCACCGCCGCGCCGGCCCGGCCGGCCCCCACCTGCCGGGCCAGCGCGTACGCCCCGAACAGGGCGAGGGCGTGGGTCAGCAGGTAGAGCAGGTTGTAGCGGATCACGGCGGCCACCGGACCGTCCCCGATCATGCCGAACGGGGCGTACCCGAGCAGGGTGTCCGAGTAGGCGTAGGTGTACGGCTCGGGATAGAACGTGTTGGAGTGCCAGACCTGCAGCGGGTTGGTGAGCAGGGCGTGCCCGCCCCAGGCCACCTGCCACGCCTGCAACGTCGGGTCGCCGGTGTCCTGCGGGATGGTGCTCGCCGGATCGCGCAGGGTCGGCCAGGTCAGCACCACGGCCAGCAGCAGCGCGCCGAGCGCCGCCAGGGTCCACTCGTGCCGGGCCACCCGCCACGACACGCCCGCCAACCGGCGACCGAAGACCCGCATCTGATCGACGTCCATCTTTCCACCCCGTCCTTCGCCGTCCGTCAGACTGCCCGAGTCCGAACCGGTTGTCGACACCGGAACCCGCCCGAATTTCGCCCCCGGGTCCCCGCCGGCGGTCCGAATCCGATCTGACGGTTCCGTGGGCAGGACCACCCGGATCGGGTGAGCCGCCCTCACCCGGTCCGGCGGGACCATGGGAGACATGACTGGACCCGACGGACTGATCCGACCCGGGACACCGGCCCCCGAGTTCACCCTGCCGGCCACCCCGGACGGGCGACGGACCGGCCCCGCGCAGTTTCGGGGCCGACCGGTGGTGCTCGCCTTCTACCCCGCCGACTGGTCCCCGGTCTGCGGCGACCAGATGGCGCTCTACCAGGCCGCGATGCCGGAGTTCGAGCGGTACGACGCGGTGGTGCTGGGCGTCTCGGTGGACAGCCTCTGGTCGCACCGCGCCTTCGCCGAGGCGAAGGGCGTCCGGTTTCCGCTGCTGTCCGACTTCGAACCCAAGGGCGAGGTGACCCGGGGCTACGGGGCGTACACGCCGCAGGGGCGGGCCGGCCGCGCCCTGGTGGTGCTCGACCAGGCCGGGGCGGTGGCCTGGAGCTACCTGTCCCCCGCCGAGGTCAACCCGGGTGCCGACGGCATCCTCGACGCATTGGAACAACTCGGCACCGAACGGCAGGTGACGACCCGATGAGCACCCCGTTGCAGGTCACCGCCCGCCTCCGGGTGCCGGTGACCGAGACCGACCATGTCCGTGGACCCCTGGACGCCCCGGTCACCCTCGTGCAGTACGGCGACTTCCAGTGCCCGTACTGCGGGGCGGCGTACCCGAACCTGGCCGAGGTGCTGCGGCAGCGGCGGGACACCGTCCGGCTGGTCTACCGGCACTTCCCGATCACCAACCTGCACCCGTACGCCGAACGGGCGGCCGAGGCGGCCGAGGCGGCCGGCCGCCGGGACCGGTTCTGGGAGATGCACGACTGGCTCTACGAACACCAGGACCAACTGGACCCGGTGCACCTGTCGCTCGGCGTGGCACAGGTGGGGCTCCCGCCGGACGAGATCGACGCCGAGGTCGACAGGCACGCGCACGCCGACCGGGTACGGCACGACTTCACCGGCGGTATCCGCAGCGGTGTCAACGGCACACCCACCCTGTTCGTCGGCGACCACCGTCACGACGGCCCACTCGACCTCCCCACCCTCCTCACCGCCGTGGACGCCGCCACCCCCTGACAGCCCCGACCACACGACCTCCCCGCCGTGCGCCCCTCGGCCTGCCGGTGACCAACCCACCCCCGGTGACCGACCCACCCCGGCGTCCACCCAGCCCACCCCGTGGCCACCCGGCCCGCCCCGGAAACCACCGACTCGCCTCGGCGTCACACCGACTCCCCCGGGTCCCACCCGGCCCGCCCCGGTGATCAAGAGGTTCAGGTCAGGTGATCAAGAGGTTTGCGTCAAGGCTGATCGTCAACGTGACGCAAACCTCTTGATCACCGGGGCTGGGCGGGGCGGACCAGGGGTGGGTGGGGTTAGAGGAGGTGGAGGTCGCGGGCTCGGCGGACGGCTTCGCGGCGGCGGGTGGCGTCGAGCTTGCGGTAGATGTTGCGGACGTGGGTCTTGACGGTGTTGACCGACAGGGACAGTTCGCTGGCGATCTCCACGTTGGACAGGATGCTCTGCAGGTACCGCAGGATGGTCAGTTCCCTCTCGGTCAGCGGCTCGTCCAGGGGACGGTCCGGGTCGCCCCGCCGGGGATCGGCCGGCCCGCGCCGGGTGCCGTACGCCGGCTGGCCGGGCGGCGGGGCGACGTCCCGCACCAGGTCACTGACCTGCGGCCAGTAGGCCGTACCGGAGTCCAGATGGGCCGCGAGCAGTTCCCGGACCTCCGGTTCGGCCCGGGTGAAGACCCGTCGGTGGCCGTGCCGCCCGGCCAGGTCCAGCACCCGTTCCAGCAGCCGCCCGGCCCGGCGCTCGTCACCGGCCCGCCGGGTCAGCAGCGCGTCCAGGACTCCGGCGGCGAGCCGTACCGACAACGGCCAGTCGGCTGCGCCCGGGGCGTCCCAGTCGGGCAGGGCGTGGCGGGCGGCCCGCAGGTCACCGACCCGCAACTCCACCCGGGCCAACGCCAACGCCAGCACCGGCACCGGGTCCGGCCCGTGGGCCCGCTCGCCGAGCAGCCGCCGCGCCGTGTCCACGTCACCCTGCTCGCCGCGCAGGTCCGCCTCCACGGCCAGTAACCGGTCAGCCAACTCCCCGGCACCGCTGGTGGTCAGTTCGTCGCGGGCGCGGAGCACCGCCGCCATGGCCGCCGCCGGCTCGCCGGCATCACGGAGCAGGGCCGCCCGGCACAGCGCCGCCACCGCCCCGGCCAGGGTCGTCCCGGCCGCCGCGCCGGCCGCCGACAGCTCGGCGGTCGCCTCGGCGGGCTGGTCCCGCTGCACCGCCACCAGCGCCAGTGCCAGGTGCGCGTAGCCGCAGTCGACCCGACCCGACCAGCCCTGGCAGGCGGGCGTGGCCAGGGCCGCCCGCGCGGTCTCCTCGGCCGGCGACAGCTCACCGGCGAGGGCGAGCAGCAGGGCCGACCGGCTCGCGCCGACCAGCTCGGTCCGGAGCCGGCCGACCTGCCGGGCCGCCGCCAGCGCGGCCCGGAACCATGCTCCGGCCCGACCCAACTCCCCTTCGGCCAGGTCGGTCAGGCCGAGCGCGGTGCCGGCCACCGCCCGGACGTCCGCGTCGTCGTCGCCGGTGCGGGGATCATCGCCGGTCACGGGGGCATCGCCGGGCACCGCACCGTCGCCGGCGGAGAGGCCGGCACCGGCCGGCGGGTCGAACGCAGCGGCACCGGCCGGCGGGCCAGCAGGAAGCGGGGCGACCGAAGCCGAACCGGCAGGCACCGCCGGACCGGTTGGCACCGCCGAACCGGCAGGCAGTGCAGCATCGGCAGGCAGTGCAGCATCCGCAGGCCGCGCCGGACCGGTGGCGAGCAGGCGGGCGGCGGCAGCGCGTACCGTCGCGGGGTCGCCGGACAGCCGGGCCAGGGTGAGTTCCAGCGCCACTGCCAGCCGCCGGAACCGGTCCCGGCGCGGGGCCGGCAGCGTGCGGGCGGCCTGCACCGCGTCCCGCAGCCGGGCGGTCGCCGCCGCCACGTCCCCCGCGTACGCCCGCTCGGTGCCGACGGCCAGCGCCAGCTCCGGGTCCCGGCGCACCGCCCCGGCGGGCGGCGGCGGGGGCGGCGGCAGGTGCGGCTCCCGCTCGTACGGGACCAGCTCCGGCCAGTGGGTCAGCAGCAGTCCGGTGGCGCGGTCCCACTGCCCCGCGGTCAGGGCGTGGTGCAGCGCGTCGGCCGGCCGGCCGTGGTCGGCGTGCCAGTCGGCGGCCCGCCGGTGCAGTTCGCCGCGTTCCCGCCCGTCGAGGCCGGCGAGTTCCGCACGCAGCAGGTCGGCCAGCATGGGGTGCGGCCGGTACCAGGGTGGATCGCTGTCGTCGCGGTGCAGGAATCCGCCGTCGCGGGCCAGTCCGGCCAGAAGCTGACCGGCGTCGACGCGTCCGGTCAACGCGTCGGCCAGGTCGGCGCGGACCGCCCCGCCGACGGCGCAGCGGCGCAGCACCTCCCGGGCCGGCACCGGCAACGGGGTGAGCACCTCGGCGCGCAGGTAGGCGGCGACGTCCGGGTGGTCGCCGCCGAACCGTCGTACCCAGCGTTGCGGGTCGGCCTGGCCCCGGGCGGCCAGCGCGGCGAAGCGCAGGCCCGCCGGCCAGCCGCCGGTGCGTTCCCGGAGCCGGGCGACCGCCGCCGCCGGCAGCGGCACCCCGTGCGCCACCAGCAGGTCGGCCACCTCGTCCGTGGTGAAGGCCAGGTCGTCGGGGCCGATCTCGGTCGGCTCGCCGGCCAGCCGCAGCCGGTGCAAGGCCGGTGGCAGGCCGGTCCGGCCGGCGGCGACGAGGCGCAGCCGCCCGTCGGCGTGCCGGAGCAGGAACTCCAGCCCGGTGAGGACGCCCGGATCGGTCACCCGGTGCAGGTCGTCGAGGACCAGCCGGACGGGGCGTTCCCGGGCGGCCAGCGCGGCGGCCAGTTCCTCCAGCCCGTCGGGCGGACCGGACCGCGAACCGGCCGGGGCCGGCGTCAGGTCGTCCGGTTCGGCCCGGAGCGCACCACGCAGGGCCCGGGTGAGGTACGCCCACAGGCGTTGTCCGCTGTCGCCGGCCTCGACCTGCACCCAGGCCACCGGGTCCCCGGTCGGTTCCGCCGCCTGCGCACCGGCGGTGAGCAGTGTCGTCTTGCCCCAGCCGGCGGGCGCGCGGACCACAGTGAGGATGCCGGCGGCCCCGTCGTCGAGGCGGGCCACCAGCCGGGGCCGCAGCAGCATCGGCTCGGGCGGGGCGGGCGGGGTGAGCCGGGAGGCCAGCAGCGGCGGCCCGGCGGACGCCCGGGTGGTCGCGGCGTCGCCGGGGTGGGGTGTCGGGTCGACCGCCCGTACGGGCTGCTGCGGCATTGCACCCCACCCCCAGTCGGCGCGTTCCTCCCCCGGTCGGCGGCGGTTACCCGGCGCGGCCCGGTTCACCCCTTCGGGACGAGCCCGGTTCACCCGGGTCGCACCGACGATGGGCGGAGCGGTCGGCCTGGACCGGTCCCGGCGGGAGAGGCGGGTGGTACGGATGGGACGGCTGACCCGGGGCGCGGCCGGGTCGGGGCGTTGGCAGGTGGTGACGGTCGGGGTCCCGGCGACGGAACTGCTGCCCGGCGGGCGGTGGCCGGAGCCGCTGCGGCCCCTGGCCGGTGCGGTGGAGTTGGACCTGCGGCCCGCACCCGGCGGGCGCGGCACCGAGTTGGCCGTCCGGCCGCTCGGCGGGCTCGCCGCCCTGCCCGGGATGGCCGCCCACCTGGTCGGTGACGACCCCGACGGCTACCTGCGGCAGGTGTTGCGCGCGGTGCGGCAGCTCGTCGAGACCGGTGAGGTGCTGCGCGCCGACCGGCCGGCCGTCGAGCGGCCCGCGCCCGACCGGTCGGCGCTGCCCCGATGAGGGCGCTGTGCTGGGAGGGCGTCGACCGGCTCGCGGTACGCCAGGTGCCCGACCCGGAGCTGCGTAACGCCCACGACATGATCGTGCGGGTACGGCGCAGCGCCACCTGCGGGACCGACCTGCCGTTGCTCGCCGGTCGGGTACCGGGCCTGGCCGCCGGTGACGTGCTCGGGCACGAGTTCCTGGGCGAGGTGGCCGAGGTCGGCCCGGCGGTACGCCGGCACCGCGTCGGCGACCGGGTGGTGGCCTGCGCCGCCGTGGCCTGCGGGAACTGCTGGTTCTGCCGGCAGGGGCTGTACTCCTGCTGTGACAACGGCGCGACCGGCGCGACGGTCACCGAGGCGGCCTGGGGGCAACCCACCGGCGGCTGCTTCGGCCATCCCCGCACGGCGGGCGGGTTCGCCGGCAGCCACGCCGAGTACGTCCGGGTGCCGTACGCCGACGTGGGGGCGTTCACCGTGCCCGACCCGGTCAGCGACGACCGGGCGGTGTTCGCCTCGGACGCCGCCCCCGCCGGGTGGATGGGTGCCGAGCTGGGTGCGGTCCGCCCCGGTGACGTGGTGGCGGTGTGGGGGGCGGGCGCGGTGGGTCAGCTCACCGCGCAGGCGGCGACCGTGCTCGGCGCGGACCGGGTGATCGTGATCGACAGGTACCCGGAGCGGTTGCGGATGGCCGAACGGCACACCGGTGCCGAGACGCTGCACTACGAACACACCGACGTCCCCGCCGAGCTGCGGGAACGCAGTGGGGGCCGGGGTCCCGACGTCTGCGTGGAGGCGGTCGGGGTGGCCCACGGCGGTGGCCGTCCGCTGTCGCTGGCCGACCGGTTCACCGGCCGGGCCGGCCCGGTCGAGGACCCGTTGGCGCTGCGGGAGGCGGTGCACGCCTGCCGTAAGGGCGGCACGGTCTTCGTCTCGGGTACCTTCACCGGTTTCGTGGACGCCTTTCCGCTGGGCGCGGTGATGCACAAGGGGCTCACCCTGCGCAGCGCCCGGCAGCACGGTCAACGGTGGATTCCGATGCTGCTGGACCGGATGGCCCGCGACGAGCTGCGTACCGAACACCTGGCGACGCACCGGTTCGACCTGGACCAGGGCCCGACCGGGTACGCGCTGTTCCGGGACCGGGCCGACGGCTGTGTCCGGGCGGTGTTCACCCCGCACGGCTGAGCCGCCCGGTGGCCCGCCCAGCCGGTGCGGGTCGGGCCCGGGTGGCACACTCGGCGGATGCGCCCCGACCGCCCGTACGACCTCGTCCTGTTCGGCGCGACCGGCTTCACCGGCGGGCTGACCGCCGAGTACCTGGCCCGGCACGCCCCGGCGGGGCTGCGCTGGGCGCTGGCCGGCCGCAACCCGGCGAAGCTGTCCGCCGTACGGGACCGGCTCGCCGCCATCGACCCGGCCCTGGCCACCCTGCCGCTGCTGACCGCCGACGTCACCGACGCCGGGTCGCTGCGCCCGGTGGTGACGGGCACCCGGGTGCTCGCCACCACCGTCGGCCCGTACGTGCACCACGGGGAGCCGCTGGTCGCCGCGTGTGCCGCCGCCGGCACCGACTATCTCGACATCACCGGCGAGCCGGAATTCGTGGACCTGATGTACGTGCGGCACCACGCCGAGGCGGTCCGCACCGGGGCCCGGCTGGTGCACGCCTGCGGTTTCGACTCGGTCCCGCACGACCTGGGCGTCTGGTACACCGTCCGGCAGTTGCCGACGGACGGGCCGGTCAGCGTCGACGGGTTCGTCCGGGCCGGGGGGAGGTTCTCCGCCGGGACGTACCATTCGGCGCTCACCGCGTTCTCCCGTACCGCGCAGACGCAGCGGGCGGCGCGGGCCCGACGGGCGGTCGAGCCCCGGCCGGACGGACGCCGGGTCCGTGCGGTGGCCGGGAAGCTGGGTCGGTCGGCGGCGGTCGGCATGTGGGCGGTGCCGCTGCCCACCATCGACCCGCAGGTGGTACGCCGGTCCGCCGCCGCCCGCCCGGAGTACGGCCCGGACTTCCGTTACCGGCACTTCGCCGCCGTCAGGCGGCTGCCGACGGTGCTGCTGGCCGGGGTGGGGATGGCCGGACTGGTCGGGCTGGTGAAGCTGCCGCCGACCCGGCGCTGGCTGCTCGGCCGGGTCGCCTCCGGGCAGGGGCCGAGCGCGGAGCAGCGGGCCCGGTCGTGGTTCCGGGTGCGGTTCGTCGGCGAGGGCGGCGGCCGGACCGTCCGCACCGAGGTGGCCGGCGGCGACCCCGGCTACGACGAGACCGCCAAGATGCTCGCCGAGTCGGCCCTCTGCCTGGCGTACGACGAGCTGCCCGCCACGTCCGGGCAGCTCACCCCGGTGGTGGCGATGGGGGACGCGCTGCTGGACCGGCTGGTGCGGGCGGGGATCACGTTCCGGGTGCTCCCGCAGTGAGCACGACCGCGGGTCGCGGGGTCGGCGGCGGCCGGTGCGGGCTTGACCCTCGACCTGGTTGAGGCGACAGCATCATGGGCGTGGAGAGCGAGCTGCTGAGCATCGGCGAGCTGGCCCGGGCCAGTGGCCTGACGGTCAGCGCGCTGCGGTTCTACGACCGGTGCGGGGTGCTGACCCCGACGCTCGTCGACCCGGTGAACGGTTACCGCTGGTACACCGCCGGGCAGGTGACGCCGGCCCGGCTGGTGGCCGGCCTGCGCCGGGTCGGCATGCCGCTGGCCGGGATCACCGCCGCGCTGCGGCTGCGTGACGATCCGGAGCGGGTCGGGCGGCTGCTCGACGCGCACCTGCGCCGGTTGGAGGACGGTCTCGCCGACGCCCGCCGCGAACTCTCCCGGGTCCGTGCCCTGATCGATCCCGAGGAGTACCCGATGACCACCCGAATCGTGCTGTCCCCCGCCGCCCTGGCCGCCGCCGTCGACGCCGTCCGCTTCGCCGTCGGCACCGATCCCGACCTGCCGGTGCTCGGCGGTGTGCTGCTGGACGTGGAGTCCGACGGCGTCCGGCTGGTGGCGACCGACCGGTACCGGATGGCGCTGGCCCGGGCCGACGGCCGGGTGGACGGCCCGCCGGTGCGGGCGCTGCTGCCGGCGGCGGCCGTCGACGAGTTCCGGGCGCTGCTGGACACCACCGGACAGGTACGGCTGACCGTCGCCGACGGGGAGGTCGCGGTCGCCGTCGCCGGGGTCGAGGCCCGCTCGGCGGTGCTGCCTGACGAGTTCACCGACTACCGGCGGCTGCTGCGCCGGCCGGCGGGCGTACCGGCCCGGCGGGTCCCGGTCGACGTGGCGGCGCTGCGCAGCGCGCTACGGTCCACCACTCCCCCGGTGACCCGGGAGCACGAGGGGGTGGCGCTGCCGGTGACGGTGCTGGGGGTCGACGACCGCGACGGGCTGCGCCTGGTCGACGCCGCCGAACTGGCCGGGCCGGACCCGACCGACCTGCTGGTCGGGGTGAACGGGGACTTCCTGCTCGACGCGTTGGACGCCGCCGGTGGCCCGCAACTGGTGCTGGAACTCGACGGCCCGATCGCCCCGCTGGCCGTACGCCGCCCCGACGACGAGGACACCTTCTCGATCCTGATGCCGATCCGGCTCTGACTCCCGAGCACCGTCCGGTCGCGGCCGGTGGGTGGGGGCACGCGTCAGCACCGGGGCCGGAGGGCGGCGGGCGCGACGGTAGCATCGGAGGGTCCCACCCTGACCGCCTGGACGGAGCGTACGGAGCAGCATGCTCGACATGGAGTTGATCCGGAAGGATCGCGAGGCGGTGGCGACCGCGCTCGCGAAGCGACTGGATCCCGCCGAGGTCAACCGGGTCCTGGACGACATCCAGCGACTCGACCAGGAACGCCGTGCCCTGATCACGGAGATCGACGCCGAGCGGCAGCGCCGCAAGGCCGAGGCCCGGGCGTACGCACAGGCGAAGCGGGCCGGCACCACGCCGGAGTCCGTCGCGCCGGAGGTCGAGCGCAAGCAGCTCGCCGAGCTGGAGTCCCAGCTCGACGAGGTGCAGTCCCGGCTGCGCGGCACGATGAGCGAGCTGCCCAACCTGCCCGCCGACGACGTGGTGCCCGGCGGCAAGGAGGCCAACCGGGTGGTGAAGACCTTCGGTGCGCCACCGGTCATCGAGAAGATCCGCGACCACGTGGAGCTGAGCCGGGCACTCGGCCTGGTCGACCACGAGCGGGGCGTCAAGCTCGGCGGTTCGGGCTTCTGGATGTACACCGGCCTGGGCGCCCGGCTGGAGTGGGCGCTGATCAACTGGTTCATCGACGAGCACGTGCGGGCCGGCTACGAGTTCCTGCTCCCACCGCACCTGCTGCTCGACACCGCCGGTTTCGCCGCCGGCCAGTTCCCCAAGTTCTACGACGACGTCTACCACCTGGACCGGGAGTCCGCCCCGCGCGGGCAGTTCCTGCTGCCCACCTCGGAGACGGCGATCCTCGGCGCCTACCAGGACGAGATCCTGGAGACGTCGAAGCTGCCGCTGAAGGCGTTCGCGTACACCCCCTGCTACCGGCGGGAGGCGGCCGGTTCGCACTCCGACGAGCGCGGCACCGTACGCGGGCACCAGTTCAACAAGGTGGAGATCTTCCAGTTCACCCTGCCCGAGCAGGCCGACGCGGCGCTGGAGGAGATGCTCGCTCACGCGGAGAGCCTGGTCGAGAAGCTGGGCCTGCACTACCAGCGCAGCCTGCTGTCGGCCGGTGACGCCAGCGCCTCGATGAAGAAGACCCTCGACATCGAGGTGTGGATGCCGAGCACCGGCAAGTACAAGGAGGTGTCGTCGGTCTCCTGGGCCGGCGACTACCAGGCCCGCCGGGCCGCCATCCGCTACCGCGAGCCGGGCGGCAAGCAGACCCGTTTCGTGCACACGCTCAACGGGTCGGCGCTGGCCACCAGCCGGCTCTTCCCGGCCATCCTGGAGCAGTTCCAGCAGCCCGACGGCTCGGTGCTGGTGCCCGAGGTGCTCCGCGACCGGCTCGGCACCGACCGGCTCACCCCGCTGCGCTGAGGCGTCCGGTGGGCGGTGGGATCCTACGGGCACCCACCGCCCTCACGTCCGCCCGGCGTCGCGGGTGCGGGTGCGGTGCCGCAGCGCCGCCACCCCGAGCAGCACGACCAGCAGCCCGGCGAGCACCGCCGGGCCGGCCGTGGCCAACGCCGTCACCAGCGTCCGTTGAACCCTTGCCGCGCCGACCACCACCGGGTCACCGAAGGCGTCGTGCCTCCCCTGGGCGAGGCGGACCTCGTACCAGCCGTACCAGGCGACGTAGCCGCCGGCGACGAGCAGCACCAGGCCGCTGAGCCGGGGCGCCCACGCACCGACGCCGCGCAGCCCACGCACCACCCGGCCGCGCAGCAGCGCCACGCCGAGCGCCGCCACCGCCACCACCAGGCCCATCCCGATCGCGTACGCCACGAACAGCGCCAGCCCGCGCAGCGTCGAGCCGGCCTGGAGGCTGGTCACCACGATCGCCAGGAACGGGGCGATCGAGCAGCTCAGCGACGCCAGCGCGTACGCCATGCCGAACAGCGCCATGGACGGCAGCGACCTGGTCAGCCGGGGGGCGCGGGTCGACGGGCGCGGGGTGGGCAGCTGGCGACCGGCGAGCAGCCAGCAGCCCAGCGCCAGCAGGCCCAGCCCGAGGGTCACGGTCAGCCACGGCAGCCGGGGGCGCAGCCAGTCGGCCAGCGGCGCGACGGCCAGCCCGAAGGCCCCGAACACCGCGACGTACCCGCAGGTCAGGCCAGCCGCCGCGGCCAGTGCCCGGCCGACCGCGCCCCGACCGTCCCCCGGGCCGGCGACCAGCAGCGACAGGTACGCCGGCAGCATCGCGAAGCCGCACGGGTTGACCGCGCCGAGCATCCCGGCGGTCAGTGCGAGCAGCAGCGGGCCGGTCATCAGCCGGCCAGGGCGGCGACCCGGCGGGCGAGGTCCTCGCCGTCGAGGAAGCCCTGGTGGACGACCTTCCCCTCCCGGTCGATGATCAGGAAGGTGCTCTGTTCGACGATCTCGAAGCGCCGCCACAGCGCGCCGGCCCGGTCGTCGATCTGGGTGGTGCCGCCGAGTTCGAACTCGGTGACGAAGCTGCGCATCGCCTTCTGCTCGCCGAGACCGGCGACCCCGACGATCGGCACGGTGTCCCGGTACTTCGGGGCGATCTCCGCTACCGTCCACGCCTGGCTGGCGCAGGTGGCGCACCACGGCGCCCAGAACCACAGCACCACCGGCCGGCCGGTCAGGGCGGCGGCGGAGAACGCCGTACCGTCGAGGGTCCTGCCGGTGAAGCGCAGCGCGTCGGGCACCGCGGCGGGTGCGCCGGTCGGGGTGGGCGCGGCGGAGGTCGACGCGGTGGCGACCGGGACGGCGACCTCGGCGGCCGGCTGCGACGTCGGCCCGACGGCGCAGGCCGAGGCGACCAGCAGGGTGCCGGCGAGGGTGGTGGCGACGACGAGCCGGGCGGCCGGTCGACCCTCCGGCCCGTTGCTGGGTGACGACGACCGCATCCGGTGCTCCTCTCGGTGGTGCTACTCGGCCTCGACCAGCCGCAGCGCGAGTTCGGGGCAGACCTTGACCGCCTTCATCGCACCTTCCTTCAGCCAGGTCGGCACAGGGGTGGACGGGAAGGCGGGGTAACCGTTGCCGTCGAGCCGGATGAAGTCCGGTACGACGTGGGCGCACAGCCCGTGCCCGTCACAGCGGGACCAGTCCAGGGTGAGCTTGCGGGGGTTGGCGTCGGGCGCGCCGGGGAGCCCCATCACGCCCTTGACCCGCTTGCCGCACCCCTCTCCGGTGGTGTGTTGCCGCAGGTCGTCGGCGAACACCTCCATCGCGGAGAGGGCGAAGCGGGACGTGCCGTCGGGGTGGCTGCACGCGCCCCGGCCCTTCACGTCACCGGCGGCGGCCCGGACCACCTCCACCGGGGCGCTGCCGGAGACCGCCAGGTCGACGGCGCGGGCCAGGTCGGGCAGGCCGCGCTTGCACGGCCCGCACTGGCCGGCGGACTCCCCGGCCAGGTAGCGGACCACCTGGGCGGCCTCGCCGAGCGGGCAGGTGTCCCGGCCCAGCGGGATGATGATGCCGGCGCCGAGGGTGCCGCCGACGCTGGTGAGGCTCTTGCGGGTGATCTCGGCCCGCTGCGCCGCCTCCCAGGTGATCCAGCGGCCGTGGTAGCCGCCCATGAGGATGCCCGGCCCCTCCGGCACCTCGCACAGTTCGAGGATGTCCCGCAGCGGGGTGCCGGCCGCGCACTCCACCACGGCCGCACGCTTGGCCTGGCCGGTCACGGTGAGCAGCACGGTGCCGGGCTCGTCGTCGGTGCCGAGCGCGGCGTACTCGTACGGGCCGAGCCGGGCGGCGATCGCCACCTGGGCGTACGTCTCGGCGTTGGACAGCAGGGTGGGCAGGTTGCGTACGCCCGAGTCGCTGGACCGTTTCTTGGTGCCGGGCGGGATGTGCGGCAGTCCGTTGATGCCGTTGACCAGCGCGCCGCCCTCACCGGAGATGAACCGGTGCGGCACGGTGACGATGGTGGTGGGCACCGGCATCCGGCGTTCGGCGAGGGCGTCGGTGAGCGACTCCCGGCCGATCAGGTCGTCGGCGACGCAGAGCACGATCTCCTCGGCGTCCAACGCGTACGCGGCCAGGGCGGCACCGTCGAGGATGAGGTGCGGGGCCCGGGTGAGCAGCACCTTGTCCTTCCAGCTCGCCGGTTCCCCCTCGGTGGCGTTGACCACCACCACGGCGGGCAGGTCCTGCCGTTCGCAGGACTCCAGCACCGCCTTGAACTTGCGGTAGAACGGGAAACCCGCCCCGCCCTTGCCCTTGAGCTGGATGGCCTCGGCCAGCCGGAGCAGGTTGGCCGGTTCCATCGGGCCGATCGGCCCGTGCTCCATCTCGTGGGCCATCAGGTCCAGCCGGCCGAACTCGGCGAAGCCGGCGGTCAGCCGGGGCTCGCCGATGCAGGCGACCGGCGGGACCTTCGTGCGCATCACTTGGCCTCACCGCGCAGCCCGGCCCAGTACGCCCCGTCGACGGCGTCCGCGTTGGCCTTGCCCTTGCGCCGGCTACGGCTGTCGCCGGTGGCCTTGCGGGCCCGCCGGGAGGCCAGGTCGACCAGGGTCGGGGTGTCGTCGACGGGGATGTCGTCGGCGACGTAGCGGGCCGGCGGACGCCAGTAGTCCGGCTCCTCCGGCACGTCCGCCTCGACGCTGTGCCGGCCGGAACCGCTGCGCGGGGCGGCGGAGATCGGCTCGGCCGAGACGGGCCGGTCGGACCCCTCCCAGCGGCGCGGGCTGTCCCACGGCTCCTCCGGCTCCTCGCTGCGCCGCCGGGGCGGGGCCGAGTAGCGGGCGGCCAGGTCGTCGTCGTCCCGCCGGGCCCGGCGACCTGTGGAGACGGGGGCGATGTCCTCCTCGTACCGGGAACGCCGGCCACCGGAGACGGGGGCCACGTCCTCGTCACGGTCGCGGCGGCGGCTGCCGGACACCGGCGCGACGTCCTCCCCGTAGCGGGCGCGTCGACCGCCCGAGACGGGGGCCACGTCCTCCTCGTACCGGGAACGCCGGGCACCGGAGACCGGGGCGACGTCCTCGTCGCGGCGGCGCGGCCGCTCGTCGCGGTCGTCCCGCTCGGCGGTCCGGCGACGGGCGGCCGGTTCCAGGTCGCGCTCGCGGCTGGAGGCCGGCGCGGTCTCCTGGATGGTACGACCCCGGCCACCCCGGACGGGTTCGCGCAGGGTGCCCGGTTCGGGGACGACCGGGACGGTGAACCGTTCGGGGTCCCGACGCCGGGCGCTGCCGGTCGGCGCGTTCCAGGACGGGGCGAGGGCGGTCTCGGCCCAACTGCTCCGGCTCTCCTTCTCCTCCTCCTTCTTGCGGCCGAGCCCGGTGAGCAGCGTCCGGCTCTTGCCCTCGTCGACGCCCTTGCCCGTCATGGCCTTGTTCAGCGCGGCGGCCTGCTGCTGCTCGCGGCTGCGCTTGCCGAGGTAGACCGACAGCCGCACCAGCAGCGCCAGCACCACCAGCAGGACGCAGGCCAGGTAGCTGAGCACCACCCAGGACTTGGCGGCCCGGCCGGCGTTGAGGCCGTGGAACAGGGCGAACGGCCAGGAGACGTACGCCAGGGAGTGCAGGCTGCGCCAGAACCACTTGGGTCCGACCCCGGCGAAGCGGACCCGGATGATGCCGGTCCACAGCACGCTCACCATGAGGAAGGCGGCCACCGTGCCGAGCCCGACGTAGAGCCCCCTGCCGCCGACGAACGGCACCACGGCGTCGGTGGGCCCGGCCCGCCCGATGGCGATCTTGGTGATGACGTGGAAGACCAGGCCGACGACGCCGAGGATGCCGGTGGCGCGGTGCGCGGACTGCAGGAGCACCCGGTGCCGGATCATGAGGACCAGCCGGTCGGTGGCGAGCAGGCCCATCATCACGGTGAGGCTGAGCGACACCAGGGCGACCACCCCGGCGAAGAACTCGGTGAAGAAGAAGCCGTACGCGTACATCGCCGTGCCGTTGCCGGTCATCTCGACCCCGGCCCAGAGCAGCCCCAGCGCGGACGCCACCATCAGCGCCATCGTGCCCTTCGACGTTGTCCGGACACCACGGCTGCTGGTGGAGGTCCGGACGGTCGCCGCCTTCTCGTTCTGCTGTGCCCGGGCCATCTGCTCCTCGATCGTCTAACGGCGGCGCCACCACCGGCCGACCCTGCTCCCACCTCCAGTACGGACCTCCGGCGCGTACGGATCAGTGCCGCCGCCGAAAATTCTCGGCGGTTCGTCGAACCACCCCGGTCCGGGACGCGTGTAAGGCTCGGCGTCCGGCGGGTGGACGGCCGGGGTCGGGAGCCCGTCGGGACGATTCGCGCCGGGTGGAGCTACCTGCCCCTTAGAGTAGTTTCGTGGCTTTTGACCGGATGATCGAACGATGGGGCCGGGGGCCGCTCGTCGCCCTCGTCGGCGTGTCGGCGCTGCTGGTGCTGGCCCTGCTCGTCGGAGCGGCGCTGCGCTACGACGCGCCCACCCCGACCCGTCGGGCGGCGACCCCGCCACCGACAGTGGCCGTCCCGCACGAGGACGAGACCGTGCCGCCCGCCGCGCCGGCCCCGCCCGGGCTGCCCGTGATCGACTACGACCCGGCCCCCGCCGGTTTCCCGGCCGACCCGCACCCGCTCGACGTCACCCCGTTGACCGAGGGCGTCACCCCGACCCGGAACATCGCCGCGTACGACGCACCGGGCGGGCGTCCCCGCGCCCTGCTCGCCCCCACCATCAGCGGGGTGGAGCTGACCATGCCGGTGGTGCAGCGGCGCACCGGCTGGACGGCGGTCCTGCTGCCCTCCGCGAGCCGTCGACTGGCCTGGCTGCCCGTGGGAGGCTGGAGTCCGGTCGTCCTGCGCGACCAGATCGTGGTGCAGCGGCGCACCCACCAGCTCACCTGGTACCGGCACGGCCAACCGGTGCACACCTGGCCGGTCAGCCTCGGCCAGGCCGGCCAGGAGACCCCCCTCGGCCGCACCTTCATCCTCGGCACCACGCCACCCCCCGAACCGGTCTACGGCGGGGTGGACGTCTTCGCCCTCGGCGCGGTCCCCGACGACCCGGAGGCGGTGCCCACCGGGCTGCGGGGCGCGCACATCGGCCTGCACACCTGGCAGGACGACGACACCCTCGGCGAGGACGTCACCAACGGCTGCATCCGGCTGACCCGCACCGCCCAGCAGACCCTCCTCGACGAGGTACGCCCCGGCACCGAACTGGTCGTCGTCGACGCCCTGACCACCTCCTGAGCCGGCCGCCACCGCACCCCCGGCCCCGGCGGGCTCAGTCGCCGAGCAGCCGGCCGTTCCGTCCGGCGAGCCGGACGGCGGTCCCGTCCCGCCGGGTGGGCGGCGCGCTAGCGGCTCATCAGGTACGCCACCACGAGCGCCGCCACCAGCGCCACCGCGGCCAGCACCGCCGCCGTGATCTTCGCGGCGCTGTACGGACGTTCACCGACGACCTCGGCGGTCCGCCCGTTGACCACCACCTGGTACGACCGGCCGGCGTGCAGGTACGCGGCGATCCACACCGGCAGCAGGACCAGTTTGTACGTCACCTCCGAGTACCGGGTGTCCACCGCGGCGACCCGTTGCTCGTCGCCGCCGATGTCCGACCGGCAGTCCCGCTCGATGACCGGCGCCATCCGCGCCTTCGCCTCGACCAGCCCCGGCTCGGGCTCGATGTCGTACCGCAGCGCGTGATAGCCGGCCAGGTAGTCCCCGTGGTAGGCGACCGCCTCGGCCAGCGGCCACGGGTCCAGTTGGTCGAGCTGCCCGCGGGGCAGGTGGGTCGTGGCGGGCACCAGCACGTCGTCGAAGTCCCGGCGGACCGTGCCGCTCGCCGGGTACCACCGGGTCCGTCGTACCTGCCGGGTGCGCATCTCCTGCCGGTCCTCGACCGTCACCATGTACGTCTCGGTGTCCCAGTAGTACTCGCCGCGCTGGCCCCGGTATGCCGACACGGTCCGCGCGTCGAACGTCCAGTGCGGCAGGTAGGTGCCTTTCAGCGTCTCCGCCTCGCTGACCCGCTTCAGGGTGTTGGGGGCGAACCACCGGCTGCTGCACCACCGGCCCAGTGCGGTGCGCACGCCGGCCCGGTCCACCGCGAAGGGCAGCACCGCCTCCGGCGCGATCAGGTCACCCGCCTCGGCGTCCGCCACCAGCGGGGCGGTGCAGAACTGGCAGCGCTGGGCCAGCGCGTCGCTCTCGGTCCGGGCACCGCAACCCGGGCAGACGAACGTGTGCGCGCCGACGCTGGCCGCCGGTTTGCGGGGCAGCGCCACCAGCTCCGCGTACGCGTGCTCGCGCACCTCCCGGCCGGCACCCGCGACCTCCTGCCGGTGCCCGCAGTACGGGCAGCTCAGCACAGTCGTGCCCGGCGTGTACTCGACCCGGGCCCCGCAGCCCCCGCACCGGTACGAGGGCGGGGAGACGGCCGTGTCGCTCATGTCGGGACTCCCTCTCCCGGTGTGCCGGCACGCCGGGCCGGGGTGCCGCCGCGACGGCTGGCCCGCTGCGGCCGGCTCATTGCGGCGGCAGCGGTGGCGGGACGCTGGCCAGCACCGGGGCCAGCTCGGACAGTTGCCCGGCGGGCTGCCACTGCGCCATGCCGGTCCGCCAGACGAGGGTGTCCGGGCCCAGGGTGCCCGCACCCACCTGCCCGGCCAGCCCTTCGAGGTCGTACGGGCCCTGCCGCTGCCCGGCGACGCCGACGTACCACTGCGCCTGGTGGGGCAGCGGCGGTGGCTCGGCGGCGGACGGCGGCGCGGGGGACGGCGTCGGCTGCGTCCCCGCGCCGCCCGCCATGGACCGGGACATCTGCTGGCCCAACGCCATGCCCATGCCCAACCCGAGGCCGGCGCCCGCCTCGCCCCCCGGGTTCCTGGCCGCCGCCTCCAGCGCGTTGGCGGCCTGGTAGCGGGTGAACCGGTCGAGATCCCCGACCGCGCCCATGCCGGTCCGCTTGTCCAGCGCCTGTTCCACCTCCGGCGGTACGGAGACGTTCTCGATGATGAACGTGGGAACCGCGATGCCGACCTCGGCCAGTTCGCCGGTCAGCACGGCCGCCAACCGTCTGCCGATCGTGTCCTGGTGCGCCGCCAGGTCCAGCAGCGGCACGCCCGCCGTGGCCAGCGCGCCGCCGAGCCGGCCGACGATCAACTGACGTAGGTACTCCTGCACCTCCCCGGTGCGGAACTGCGGATCGGTGCCGACCAGTTCCCGCAGGAGCCGCGACGCGTCCACCACCCGTGCCGCGTACGCGCCGAACGCCCGTACCCGGACCACACCGAACTCGGCGTCCCGCAGGATCACCGGGTTCTGGGTGCCCCACTTCAGGTCGGTGAACTGGCGGGTGTTGACGAAGTACACCTCGGCCTTGAACGGCGAGTTGAAGCCGTACTTCCAGCCCTTGAGGGTGGCCAGGATCGGCAGGTTCCGGGTTTCCAGGGTGTACGTCCCGGGCGGGAAGACGTCGGCGACCTTCCCCTCGTTGACGAACACCGCCGTCTGGGATTCCCGGACGATCAGTCGGGCACCCATCTTGATCTCGTTCTGATACCGGGGGAAGCGCCAGACGATCGTGTCCCGGCTGTCGTCCAGCCACTCGACGATATCGACCAGCTCGCCCCGGAGCTTGTCCATCAACCCCATCTTCGTCCTCCCCCTCACCGCGGATCTCCGGCGTCCGGCGACGATAACAACCCCCTTCACCTGCGGAAATCCGACTATCGGCCGACTTGATCATGAATCGTGGTGGACAAAGACCTTCAAATGCCCATAACGCCCCTCGGCGGCCCGTCATCCCAGGTCACATGGGCGGGCATCGGGGCGTGCGGGGTGGGTATGCGGCGGAATCGGGGTGGGTGAGGTGGGGAGGACGGCATGGCGGACAGGGCCGAGCGGCGGGTCGACACGGTGGTGCTCGTGCACGGGCTGTGGATGACACCACGCAGTTGGGAGGGGTGGGCGGAGCGGTACGAGGCACGCGGATTCCGGGTGCTCGCCCCCGCCTGGCCGGGCTTCGACCGGGAGGTGACCGCGCTGCGCGCCGACCCCGGCACGGTCGCCGGCACCACCCTGCGCCAGATCATCGACCACTACGCGGCGGTGATCCGCGAGCTGCCCGGCGCACCGATCGTGATCGGCCACTCGTTCGGCGGACTGGTCGCCCAGGTGCTTGCCGACCGGGGGCTCGGCGCGGCCACCGTGGCGGTCGCGTCCGCCCCGGTCAAGGGAGTGCTCCGGCTGCCGATCAGCACGCTGCGGGCGTCGTACCCGGTGCTCCGCAGCCCGGTCAACCGGCACCGGGGGGTGCAGATCAGCCCGGACGAGTTCCGCTACGCCTTCGGCAACACCCTCCAGCCGGACGACTCCGACCGGGCCTGGCGGCGCTACGCCGTCCCGGCCGCCGGGCACGTACTGTTCGAGGGCGCGTTTGCCAACCTCGACCCGCACTCCGCCGCGACCGTCGACACCGGCCGCGACGACCGCCCGCCGCTGCTGCTGATCGCCGGCGGCGAGGACCACGTGGCCCCGCCGTCGCTGGTCAAGGCGAACGCCGGGCTCTACCAGAAGTCGCGGGCGGTCACCGCGTACCACGAGTTCCCCGGCCGCTCCCACTTCACGGTGGGTGAGCCGGGCTGGGAGGCGGTCGCCGACTACGCCCTGGACTGGGCGGTACGCATGGCGCAGGAGCCGGCGACGGCGGGCGGCCCGTCCCGCCGCTGAGCCGGGACCGCTACGCCGGACGACGTGCCCTCACCGCCACGCCCGCCGCCGGGAGCACTCGCCGTCGTGGTCGGGGCGGAGCAGGCAGCGCCGGCCGCCGGACAACGACCGGTCGCAGAACACCAGCTGGCGGACGTTCTGGTCGTCCTCGGCGGAGACGGTCACAACAACATAGGGGCCGATATGGCAGACCGAGCGCTTAACGAATTCCACTCCACTGATCCAGCAGATCGCAGAGGAGTACATCCCGTGCCTGAACTGCGGCACAAGCACAGGCCAAGCCTGAGCGTTTCGACCGTGCCGGCCTACCCGCCGGGTAGGCCCACCACGTCATGACGCGCCGTCACCGGCGGTGTTGCTGTGCGGGCAGGCCCACGTGTACCCCGCCGGAGATGTCGCGCGCCTGCACCACCGGGCCGGTGACCTGACCCGTCACCGTGTTGGTCACCGCGTCGGCCCGTACAGTCGTCTGGTGGAAGGTCGCCCAGCGGCGGCGTAGCTCCTGGTCGAAGTCCGGATCATGGTCGGCGGCGTCGGCCAGTGCCCGGCGCACCGCGACGGCCCGGTCGTCGCCCCCGCCGGACGCGGGCTCGGCGGCGAGCGCGGCCCGCAGCGCGCGGTGCTCTGCCGCCTTCCGGCGGACGAGGCGCATCACCGACGCGAGGGCTTCCCGCGCCGCGTCGGTCAGGCCCTCGACGGCACGGGTCGACAGTGCCACTGCGACCGCCGTGAGAATCGGGTCATCCATCCTGGTCCCCCTGCTGCTCCGGCGCGGCGTCGTCGTGGTCGAGGGCGGCCAGGCGTCGTCGCACGTCCGCCGCGAGAGGGTCGTCGAGTTCCAGCAGCGTCAGCAGCGCGTCGGCCAGGGCTTCGCGGGCGGCGTGCGGCTGGTCGAGCCGGAGGTGGGCGTCACCCTCGTACGAGCGGGCCAGGGCCGCGTGCCGGCGGTCACCGAGTTCGCGGAACAGCGTGGCGGCCGAGGTCACCGCCGCCAACGCCGGGGCGGGCTCACCGGCGTGCAGCAGCGTCTGACCCCGGTGGAGTGCCACCAGCCCCTGACTCCACCGGTTCCGCAACCGCTCGAACACCCGCGTCGCGTCGTCGTACGCGACGAGCGCCGCAGCGTAACGGCCGGCGCCGCGCTGCGCGTTGCCGAGGCTCATCAGGGCCAGGCCGGTCCCGCGTTCCTCGCCCATCTCCCGGAAGGTCCGCAGCGCCTCCCGGGCGTACCGGGTCGCCTCGGCGAAGTCCCCCCGGTCCTCGTCGACCAGGCCGCATCCGCGCAGGGCGTAGCCGGTGGTCCAGGAGTCTCCGACGTCCCGCGCCGCGCGCAGGGAGCCGGCGTAGCAGCGTCGGGCCTCGTCGAGGTCTCCCCGGTCCCACCAGGCGTCACCGAGGCTGAGCAGCAGCCACCCTTCGGCACGGCGGTCACCCAGGTGACGGGCGCAGTCCAGGCCCGCCAGGTGGCTGTCGATCCACGCCTGCCAGTAGGACCTGCGCTCGAAGAAGGCCATGCTGGCGAGCGCGATCTGCCAGCCGAGCCGGTGGTGGCCCCACCCGGGTGCGGCGCGGACCACGTCGAGCAGGTTGAGCCGTTCGTGCTCGCACCACCGCAGGGCGTCGTCGAGCGTCGTGTCGGGTGGGACGTCGGCGTCGGGCAGGGGCCGGCCCTGCGGGAGGATCGCCCGGTAGGCCGCGTAGGTGTGGTGCAGGTACCACCGCAGCAGTCGCTCCCGGGCGGCGTGGACGGCCTCCGGGCTCTCGTCGAGGGTCGCTCGTTCCATCGCGTACAGCCTCAGCAGATCGTGCAGGCGGAACCGGTGCGGTCCGCTGCGGGTGAGCAGGTGCAGTCCGACAAGCGAATCGAGGTGGCGGCGCGCGACCGAGGGGACGAGCCCGGTGAGCCGGGCCGCCGCGTCGACCGCGATGTCGGCTCCGGGGTGCAGGCCGACCAGCCGGAACACCCGCGCCGTCTCGGCCCCCAACGCCTGGTACGACCAGGAGAAGACCGTCCGTACGGCGGACAGGTCGTCGTCCTCGACGGCCAGGGCGTCGAGGCGGCTCTCCTCGGCGGCCAACTCCTCCACCAGTTCCGCGAGCGGCCGTTCCTCGTCGAGCCGGGCCCGGTCGGCGACGATCCGCAGGGCGAGTGGCAGGTGCGAGCAGAGCGCGATCAGCCGGGCAACCGACTCGGGTTGCCCGTCCACCCGCTCGGCACCGATGGTGACCCTCAGCAGCCGGGTCGCATCGTGGCGCGACAACACGTCCAACACCGCCCTGATGGCACCGTCGCGGACGGTCAGCCCGGAGAGCCGGCTGCGGCTTGTGATGATCACCATGCAACTCGGCGCGGCGGGGAGCAGGGGCCGCACCTGCTCGGCGGTGGCGGCGTTGTCGAGCAGGATCAGCATCCGCCTACCGGTGGTCAGCGACCGGTAGAGCGCGGTGCGGTCGTGCAGGTCCCGGGGCACCTTGTCGGCGGGCACGTCCATCGCCCGGAGGAATCCGTCGAGGGCCTCGTGGGGGGTCAGTGGCGGGACGGCGTCGTATCCGCGCAGGTTGATGTAGAGGTCCCCGTCGGGGAAGCGTTGCCGTACCCGGTGCGCCCAGTGCACGGCCAGTGCCGTCTTTCCCACTCCGGCGCTGCCCGAGATCGTGGAGATGGTGACGACGGGCAGTTGCGCCTTGTCGGTGAGCAGTTCGACCTCGTCGAGCAGCGAGTCGAGTTGCTGGATGTGCACCTCGCGGTCGATGAACCCCTTGGTCGCGGGAGGCAACTGCCGTGGTGACGGCAGTGGCGTTTCCGTGATCGTACGCAGGTTCACGTCGCCCTGAATGAGCCCGGCCTGGACCACCGCCGCGCTGCGGCCGGAGAAATCGTTGTCCACCCGGCCCCGGTCGTCACTCATGACACCGCCAGTTCACCTGTCGGCGGGCCGGAAGGACGCCTGACGCATCGACATCCGACAGTCCATGCCGACCCGGCGACATCGTGGTGCCGATCAGGCCGCTGCCGCGGCGGTGCCGGGCGGCGTCGAGAAGGGGGTGGCCCTCGTCCAGGCCCGGTCCCGGCACTGGCAGTGCTCCAACACCTCCGCCGGGTCGTCGGTGGTGCTGAAACCCACGAACCGGTCGTCGTCGGTGAAGTGCAGGAACGCGACGAGCTGCGAGTCGAACAACCAGAAGTCGTACCGCGGCAGGGTCAGCTCGGTCGCCCGGCGGCGGTCGAGGTAGCGGATGTCCTCGCCCGCCGCGAGGTTGTGTGGCGTCACCGACATCTCGAACCGCAGGTAGTCGCTCGGTGGCTCGTCGACGACCCGGACCCGCTCCACCCGCTTGCCCTTCGCCGTCTCGGCCCGCATCAGGTCGAGCCACGGCCGCAGCCAGTCGACGCCCGGGTCTTTCCCGGCGAGAAAGACCTGGAACGGCTCGTCCTCGGCGGGCACGCCGTACGACCGGCGGACCTCCAATTTGAAGGCGGCGTGGTGGAAGTCGGAGAAGAGGCGCTGGAAAGCGGCGGGGTCGGTGACGAGCGCCCCCATGTCAGTCCTTCTGCTCGAACCAGGACATCAGTCGGCGGGGCACCACGACGAACGTCTCCTCGGGCAGCACGTCCCGCAGTTGGGCGAGCGCCTCCGGGTCGGTCAACCGGTAGCCCTGCACCACGATGTCACCATTGTCGGTCTCGTACAGGCTCGGGCACGAGCCGGAGTTGCTGGATGTGGTGAGAAAGCGCAGTTTCATGGTCCCTCCCCGAAGTCGATAACTACAGATAGTAGTCATTCGCGTACGGCGACTTCAAGGACATTCAGCGCTGAGTCACCTCACCGACAAAAAGCGAGTGTCTCCGATGACATACTCACGTCCACTGCGGAATTCCCGTTCCCGCCGATGTCAGGGACCACCATTCCCGGGAGAAACCGGAAGGTGCCTCGGGCCGACATGCGGTCACTGATTCCCCAACCGCTGCCACAGGAAGCGCACCGTCAACGCCGACAGGAACGCCCGCTGCTCGTTGTTGCTCGCCGCACCGTGCCCGCCCTCGACGTTCTCGTAGTACGACACGTCCTGGCCGTGCGCGCTCAGCAGGGCGGCCATCTTCCGGGCGTGCCCCGGGTGCACCCGGTCGTCGCGGGTCGAGGTGACGAACAGGACCGGCGGGTACGTCACCCCGGGCCGCACGTTGTGGTACGGCGAGTACCCCCGCAGGAACGCCCAGTCGTCCGGGTCGTCCGGGTCGCCGTACTCGGCCATCCAGGAGGCCCCGGCGAGCAGCAGGTGGTAGCGCCGCATGTCCAGCAGTGGCACGTGCGCCACCACCGCGCCGACCAGCGTCGGGTAGCGGGTCAGCATCGCCCCCATCAGCAGCCCGCCGTTGCTGCCGCCCTCGATGCCGAGCTGCCGCCCGGTGGTGATCCCCCGGGCCACCAGGTCGGTGGCGACGGCGGCGAAGTCCTCGTACGCCCGGGGGCGGTTCTCGCGCAGCGCCGCCCGGTGCCAGCGCGGGCCGTACTCCCCGCCGCCCCGGATGTTCGCCACCACGTAGGTGCCGCCCCGGGCCAGCCAGCTCCGGCCGAGCACCCCGTCGTAGTGCGGCGTCAGCGAGATCTCGTAGCCGCCGTACCCGGTGAGCAGGGTGGGCCCGGCGGACGCCGTCGGGTCGCCGACCACCGAGTAGGGTACCCGGGTCCCGTCGGCCGAGGTGGCGAAGAACTGGCGCACGGTCAGCCCGGTGGCGTCGAAGAACGCCGGTTCCCGCTTGAGGGTCTCGACCGGTCCGCCGACGCGGCCCAGCCGCAGCGTCGCCGGCCGCAGATAGCCGGTGGAGGCGATCAGGTAGTCGTCGCCGAGGTCCGGATCGGTGTCCACGATCCAGGTGTCGTCGCCCTCCGGCACCCCGGCCAGCGGCGTCCGCCGCCAGCCCGACCCGCCGTCGGGGGTCAACACCGCCAACCGCCGCCGTACGTCGACCAGGGTGGCCAGGATCAGGTGGTGCCGGGTCCAGACGTGGTAGCTCAGCGCGGTCCGTTCGTCGGGCTCGAACAGCACGGTGAGGTCCCGGCCCCCGGCGAGGAAGTCGTCGAACCGGGTCGCCAGCAGCACCCCGGCCGGGTGGGTGACCCCGGCGACCTCCCACGGCGTACGCAACCGGACCAGCAGCCACTGCCGGTGCACGTCCCACTGGGCGTCCTCGGGCACCGGGACCGGGACCGTTGCGCCCTCGGGGGTCAGCAGGAAACTGCGGGTCCGGTAGAAGTCCAGGCTGCGGCCGACGAAGTCCCGTTCGTACCCGGGTGTCGGATCGTGCGAGGCGTACGCGGAGACGTCGTCGGCCTGCCCCTCGTAGACGATCTCGGCCTCGCCCAACGGGGTGCCCCGCCGCCACCGGCGGATCACCCTCGGGTAGCCGGAGACGGTCAGCGAGCCGGGGCCGAGGTCGGTGCCGACGTAGATCCGGTCGGCGTCGATCCAGGTGACGTCACTCTTGGCCTCGGCGAGGGTGAACCCGTCGGGCACGAAGGCGCGCGTGTCGAGGTCGTACTCGCGGACCACCACCGCGTCCTTGCCGCCCCGCGACAGGCTGACCAGGCAGCGGCGGTGACCGGGCCGCAGCACCGTCACGCCGCCCCAGACCCAGTTCTCGTCCTCGGCGGCGGCCAGCGCGTCCAGGTCGAGCAGCACGTCCCAGGCCGGTTCGGACCGCCGGTACTCCGCCAGCGTGGTGCGCCGCCACAGCCCCCGGGGGTGCGCCGCGTCCCGCCAGTAGTCGTAGTAGTGCCCGTCGCCGCGCCAGCCCGGGTACGGGATGCGGTCGTCGGCGTCGAGCACCTGCCGGATCTCGGCCTGCATCGCGGCGAACGCGTCGTCGCCGGTCAGCGCCGCGACGGTCGCCGCGTTGCGCTCGCGGACCCAGGCGGCGGCCGGCTCCGCGTCCAGCTCCTCCAACCAGCGGTACGGGTCGTCACCCTCATCGATCAACGTCACCCCTTCCACTATTCCCGACCGGTCAACCAGCCCCCGCCCCTGGCCCCTGACCGGGCCCGGACGCCGGGACCCGTCGCGGCGGCCTGGCATGGGCGCGGCAGCGCCGGGTATGAGCGGGGCATGAGGGCGAGCTTCCGGCTTGGCCGGATCGCGGGGGTACCCGTCGGGGTCAACTGGAGCGTCCTGGTCATCTTCGTGCTGATCGCGTGGGTGCTGTCGGCCAACCAGTTCCCCCGCTCGTACCCCGACCGGCCCGGCTGGGCGTACCTGCTGGCCGGGCTGGCGGCGGCGGTGGTCTTCTTCGTCGGCCTGCTGGCCCACGAGGTGTCGCACGCGGTGGTGGCGAAACGCAACGGCCTCCAGGTGGAGGGGATCACGCTGTGGCTGTTCGGCGGCGTCGCCGAACTGCGCGGCGAGCCCTCCGACCCGGGCGCGGAACTGCGCATCTCCGGGATCGGCCCGCTGGTCAGCCTGATCCTCGGGGTGTTCTTCGGGGCGATCGCGGTGCTGCTGGCGCTGGCCGGGCAGGAGGGGCTCCTGCTCGGCTCGGTGTCCTGGCTGGCCGGGATCAACGTGCTGCTGGCGGTGTTCAACGTCCTGCCGGCCGCCCCGCTCGACGGGGGCCGGCTGCTGCGCGCCGCCGTGTGGAAGGCCACCGGCGACCGGGCCAGGGCGTCGGTGGTGGCCGCCCGCGCCGGTTGGGTGCTCGGCGTGCTGCTGATCGGCCTGGGCATCTGGCAGTTCCTGGCCGGGTACGGGGTGGGCGGGCTCTGGCTGGCGCTGATCGGCTGGTTCCTGATCGGCGCGGCCGGGATGGAGCAGCGCCAGGCCCGGCTGGGCAGCGCGCTGACCGGCGTCCGGGTCGGTGAGGTGATGACCCCGCAGCCGCAGACCGCCTCGGCGGAGATGACCGTCGCCGACTTCGTCGACCACTACCTGTTCGCCTACCGGCACACGGCGCTGCCGTTGATCGAGGACGGCCGGCCCGTCGGCCTGGTCACCCTGGACCGGGTACGCGGCGTCCCGCCCGACCGGCGGGCCGCCACCACGCTGGCCGAGGTCGCCTGCCGGGCCGACGACCTGGTGCTGGCCCGGCCGGAGGAACAGCTCAACGACCTGCTTCCCCGGCTCAGCGAGTGTTCCGACGGCCGCGCCCTGGTGGTGACCGGCGACCAGCTCGTCGGCATCGTCTCCCCCAGCGACATCAGCCGTGCCGTCCAACGCAGCGCCCTGCGGCCCCACCCCGCCGGGTGACCGACGGCGGGTGCGCGCAGGTGGGGCGGTGTCGCGGCATCCGCAGCACGCGGACCCCGCACCAGCGGCCCCGCTGGGGTCCGGTCAGGCAGTGCCGGCCCGCTCCACCGGGATCCACAGCTCGGCGTCGGCGTGGGTGCCGCCGGCCGCGATGCGGACACGGGAGATCTCCGGACCCGGCCGGCTCCGGTACGGGTTCGACGGGAACCACTGGGTGAACACGTCCCGCCACAGGTGCTGCACGGCCGCCGGGAACTCCCCGGAGGCCGCGAAGACCGCCCAGATGCCCGCCGGCACGTCGAGCGCCTCCAGGTCGTCCGGCACGTCCGCGCCGGTCACCGCGCCGTACCAGTAGTCCAGTTCGACGCCCTCGGACCGGTCCTCGCCGAGCAGGTCGCTGGCGTTGACGACGCCCGTCGGCTCCTGGTCGGACAGGGCCCCGATCCGGGCCGTCGTCTCCGCCGGGATGTTCCTGACGAACGCCACGATCGCCGGGTTCATCCCCTCGTGCACCAGGGGCACCCGAACCCGCCGACCCGCCAGCCGGAACGCCGGCTTCTCCACCACCCGGTACCGCATGCTGCCACTCCCCTCGACGACGAGCCGGAAGGACAACCGCTGCTGGGAGTGCAGCACGGCCCCCGTGCGCCGTGCCTCACCCGGCCCGATGCCGTGCATCGCCCGGAACGCCCGGGTGAACGCCTCGGTCGAGCCGTACCCGTGGCGGACCGCGACGTCGAGCAGCGTCCGCTCACCCGCCAGCACCTCGGCCGCCGCGACGGTGAGCCGCCGCCGGCGGACGTACTCCGACAGGGGCATCCCGGCCAGCGCCGAGAACATCCGCCGGAAGTGGTACTCCGAGGTGAGGGTGATCCGCGCCAGGTCGGCCACCTCGATCGGTCCGTCGAGGTGCCGTTCCACGTGCGTCAGGGCCTCGTTGAGCCGCTCCAGCACCTGATCTCCTTCCGCTTGCATGATCGACGCTAGGCAGCCGGAAGCGGCCGGACCCGACTTCCGGTGCCCGCTGCGGTCGGGTGGTCAGGCGCGGGGGAAGTAGTGGTCGAGCAGGTCGGTGCGGAACACCCCGGCCGGGTCCAGCTCGGCGAGCAGGGCGGCGAAGTCGGCGTACCGGGGGAAGGCGGCGGCGACCACGGCCGGGTCGAGGGTGAAGACCTTGCCCCAGTGCGGCCGGGGGGCGAACGGGGCGAGCCGGGTCTCGACCTCGGCCAGCACCGGCTGCACCGCCGCCGCGTCGTCGACCCAGGTGAAGTGCACGGCCAGCGTGTCGCGGCCCTGGTTGGGGCTGAGCCACAGCTCGTCGGCGGCGACGGTGCGCAGCTCGCAGATCTGCAACACGGGCGCGATCCGCTCCCGCATCCCGGCCAGCGCGGCGAGCGCCCCGGCCCCGGCCGACCGGGGCAGATGGTACTCGGACTGGAGTTCGTCGCCGCTGCTCGGCAGGAAGCCGAGCCGGAAGTGCGGCAGCCGCTCGTGCCACGGGCCGGGCTCGCCGAACTGCGGGGTGCAGCTGACCGGGTCCATCCCGGGCACCGGGTGCGCCGGCCGGTCGGCCGGGGTGGTGCCGAGCCAGTCCGACGCCGGCGGTGGGGCGTCCGCGAGCTGCTTGCGCCAGACCTGGTCGATGTCCGTCGAGCGCCAGGTGGTGAACCCGCTGACGCTGTACGCCGAGGCGAGCGCCGCGTCCAGCGCGCCGACGGGCAGGCCCTCGCGGACGTACTGGCGGACGGTGAAGGTGGGCAGCACGTCCAGGGTGACCCGGGTGACCACACCCAGCGCGCCGAGCGACACCACCATGCCGGCGAACCGGTCACCGGCGGACCGGTCCACCGTGAGCACGTCCCCGTCGGCGGTGACCAGTTCGAGGCCGGCCACGGCGGCGGCCAGGTTGCGGTTGCCGTCACCGGAGCCGTGGGTGCCGGTGGCGACCGCGCCGGCCACCGAGATGTGCGGCAGCGAGGCGAGGTTGGCCAGGGCCAGACCCTGCTCGTGCAGCCGGGTCGCCACGTCCCCGTAGCGCAGGCCGGCGGCGACGGTGACGGTGCCGCGTTCCCGGTCGACCTCGACGGTGGGCGGCAATCCGGCCAGCGAGACCAGGTCACCGGTGGTGTCGCCGATCCGGTTGAACGAGTGGCCGCTGCCGACCGCCCGCACCCGGTCACTGCCGGCGACCAGCCGGCGCAGCTCGTCGAGGGTGGTCGGCTGGTGGAAGGCCCGGGCGGCGTAGTGGACGTTGCCGGCCCAGTTGTGCCGGGGCGCCCCGCTCACCTGTCGGCCCCGGCGGCCGGTTCGCCGCGGGCCGCCCGGCGCTGCGCCGGGTCGGCCGGGTCCAGTGCCGCGCGGGCGCGTCCCACCAGTGTGTCGACCACGTCGGAACTGTACCCGCGCCGTCCGACGGTGACGTCGGCGGCGGAACGGACCCAGCCCGGCGCGACGCCTCCCCCGAGCGCGGTCCGGTGCGTCATCGGGCACGGTTGTCGGCGGCGTCCACGGGGAACCATGGCGTGATGAGCACCTACCGCGACCCGATCCTGCACGGCGACGTCTACCCGTCCGAGGAGGAGATCGACCCGACCGGGGTCGGCCTGGAGCCGGCGAGCGCCCCGCCGTCGGCGTACCCGGACCTGACGGAACAAGCGACGGCGTCGGCGGCCCGCGTGGCGCAGGGCGGGGCGCACTCGATCGTCACCCACCACCTGGACGGCTCGACGCAGGTGGTGACCGACCTGGACGGGGACGGGATCGCCGACGTGGTCCAGTTCGACCTGGACGGTGACGGCGTACCGGACATCACCTACCTGGACAGCGACCGGGACGGCCGGTTGGACACGGTGCTGCGCGAGCCGGGCGCCCACCACCGCTGACCGTCCCGGCCGCCCCTACCGGTGGGTGCCGCCGGGGTCACAGCTGGGGCATCACCTCGGCGGCGACCAGTTCCAGGTGGTCCAGGTCGGCCAGGTCGAGCACCTGGAGGTAGATCCGCTCGCTGCCGGCCTCGGCGTACCGGCCGATCGTGTCGACCACCTCGGCGGGGGTGCCGGCGACGCCGTTCTGCCGCAGCTCGGCCGGTTCCCGACCGATCGCGGCGGCCCGGCGGGCCACCTCGGCGTCGTCCCGGCCGCAGCAGAGCACCAGTGCGTTGGACCAGCGCAGGGTGCCCGGGTCGCGGCCCACCTCGGCGCAGGCCGCGCGGACCCGGCCGAACTGGGCGACCGTCTCGTCGACCGAGACGAAGGGCAGGTTGAACTCGTCGGCGTAGCGGGCGGCCAGGCGCGGGGTGCGTTTCGGGCCCTTGCCGCCGAGCAGGATCGGCGGGCGGGGCTGCTGCACCGGCTTGGGCAGTGCCGGGGAGTTGCCGACCGGGTAGTACTTCCCGGCGAAGTCGAACCGCTCGCCGGCCGGGGTCTCCCACAGCCCGGTGATGACGGCGAGCTGCTCCTCCAGCCGGTCGAAACGCTCCCCCACCGCCGGGAACGGGATGCCGTAGGCGGTGTGTTCGTCGGCGAACCAGCCGGCGCCGATGCCCAGCTCGACCCGGCCGCCGCTCATCTGGTCGACCTGGGCGACGGTGATCGCCAGCGGGCCGGGCAGCCGGAAGGTGGCCGCCGTGACCAGCGTGCCGAGCCGGATCCGGGAGGTGTCCCGGGCCAGCCCGGCCAGGGTGGTCCAGGCGTCGGTGGGGCCGGGTTCGCCGGTGGACGACCCCATCGCCAGGTAGTGGTCGGAGCGGAAGAACGCGCCGTAGCCGGCGTCCTCGGCGGCGCGGGCCACCGTGAGCAGTTGGTCGTAGCTGGCGCCCTGCTGGGGCTCGGTGAAGATCCGCAGTTCCATGCCCCGAGCATAGGGAGCCGGGTGGGCCCCCGCTCGGGCCCCACCGACGACGCATATGCCTTGACAGCAATATGCCGGGCAAAGCATATTTCCTGCGTGCCCGTTGACGCCTTCGCCGTCCTGGCCGAGCCGAGCCGCCGCCGCATCCTCGACACGCTCCGCCGGGCCGAGTGCAGCGTCGGCGAGCTGGTCGACACGCTGGAGCTGAGCCAGCCGGCCGTCTCCAAGCACCTGCGGGTGCTCCGCGAGGCCGGCTTCGTCTCCTGCCGGACGGTCGCCCAGCACCGCATCTACCGCCTCGACCTGCGTCGGCTGCGGGCGGTGGACGACTGGCTGGCCCCGTACCGGCGGATGTGGGAGACCCACCTCGACGCCCTGGAGCGTCACCTCGACAAGGAGTGACCATGGACCCTGCCCCGTTCCGCCCCGGCCCACCGGCCGAGGTCACCGCCACCCCCGCCGACGGCCGGTGGACCCTCCGGTTCGTCCGCGAGCTGCGCCACCCGCCGGAGCGGGTCTGGGCGGCGCTGACCGATCCGGCCCAGCTGGCCGGCTGGGCGCCGTTCCTGGCCGACCGCGACCTCGGCACCCCCGGCGACGTCGTGCTCACCCTGGTCGACGGTGACGCGGCCGACGCGCAGCCGGCCACCGTACGCCGGGCCGACGCGCCGCGCCTGCTGGAACACACCTGGGGCGAGGACCTGCTCCGCTGGGAGCTGACCCCCACCGCCGACGGCACCCGCCTCACCCTGTGGCACACCGTCGCCGACCGGGGGACGCTGCTGATGGTGGCCGCCGGCTGGCACCTCTGCGTCGACGTCGCCGACCGGCTGCTCGCCGGCGACCCGGTCCCTGCGATCCGGGGCCGCGACGCCCTCGACCACGGCTGGGCCCGACTGCGCGACGCGTACGCCCGCAAGCTCGGTGACGGCTGACCCGCGCCCCGCCTCAGCCGAACGGCCTGGTCGCGTACGCGGCGCGCAGGGCGGCCAGGCCCGGCTGTTTCGGCGTCAGGGTGCCCCAGCCGGAGTTGAAGTAGTTCGCCCGCACGATCCGGGGTCCCCGCTCCGCGTTCAGCCGGGCCAGGGCCGGTGGCACGGTGGCGATCCAGGCCGCCTGGTCGGGGAAGGCCGACGCCTGCACCCCCCACTCGGCGATGATCACCGGTCGGGAGAGCGCCACCGGCCCGAGGTCGGCCACCGCCCAGTCCCTCGTCCGGCGGAACCGACCCAGCGCGGTGTGGGCCGGGTCGGTCGCGTAGACGTTCCACTGGAGGAAATCCACCCGGGACATCAACGCCTCCGGATGGGTACGCCGGAAGGAGGCCCGGTCGAAACCGCCCGCGCCGACCGAGAAGGTGGTGCCGGCGGGCAGGCCCCGGGCCCGCAACCAGTTCACCACGTAGGTCAACGCCTGCACCGCGCGGGCGTCCGACTCGGCCCAGGTGAACGACACGCCCGACTCGGTGGTGCCGAACTCGTGGTCGGTGTCCAACTCCGAGGCGAGTTGCAGGTTCACCGGGAACCCCATCGTCCGGTACTGCGACAGGGCGCGGGCGAGCAGCCCGTCGCACTGACCGGCGAGCATTTGGCCGTACCCGTACGCCCGGGGCCAGGTGGTGCCCGGACGTTGCTGGATGGTCATCGCCGGCGCGGGAACGGTCCAGGTCACCCCGTCGACGGCGAACGTCTGCGCGCCGGGGCTGCCGGCACCGTAGTGCTTCAACTCCAGCACCACGTTCGGCGCGACCCCGGCCCGCCCCAGATCGCGCAGCCAGGACATGCCGTAGCCGGGGAAGACGTACCCGTCGGCGAGGCTGCGGTACTGGGTCAGCGAACGGAAGTTCCCGCCCACCAGGTCCGTCGTCGGGTCGGCGTTGCCGGCCAGGTAGTAGCCACCCCACACCGGCGGCGCCAGGGCGTAGTCGGCCGCCGCGCTGGCAGCGCGTCCCCCCTGGTCACGAACGGTCACCGTGACCCGGGGCATCAGGCCACCGCCCGGTAGACGGCGGTCGTCCCGGTGTCCGAGACCATCGTCCAGGCCCGGCCGGAGTCGTCGGCGACCTCGACGACGAGCGGGTCGATGACCGCGGTGACCCGCACCGGGGCGCTGCTGTTGCCGTCCGGGTCGGTCAGCACGATCGTGACGGTCACCGGGCGGGTGTCCGGATCGGCGTAGCCGACGGTGAGCGTCATCGGCTCACCCGGCGAGTAGGTCGAGGCGTCGAGGCTGGCGGTCACGGTGGGAGCGGCCATCCCGGCCCCTCCTTCCTTGCTGTTCAGGTCGACGGACGCGACGCCCGCCGGCCGGAGATGGTGACGTCGTTGTCCGGGCCGGGCGGTGGCGACCGGGCACGGTCACCGCCGGCCGGCCGGGGTGCGCCGCGCCTCCCCGGCCACACCCCCATCCACCTGCGTCAACAGTGTCCCCTGCCGGCCCCGGGCGTCCTGTCGGCAATCCGCCAGCCGGGCCGGCGGTGCGGTCACCGGGCGCGGCGTCGGCGGAGCAGATGGGTGCCGAGGCTGACCAGGGTGCTGCCGAAACCGGTGCCGAGAAGCACCAGCACCGCCCCCACCGCCCACAGCCCGGAGTCGTCGGTCGCCGCCGCATGCCCCGACCAGGCGGCCGTGAACGCCACGGTCATCACCGGTGCCACCAGCACCGGGCTCAGCAGCCAGCCGGCGACGGCGGCAACCGCGACCAGGGTGAGCACCGCGCCGGCCACCTGCCAGACCGCGTACGGGCCGGAGGTCGCGCCGGTGCGGGGGTCAGTCGAGTAGCCGCTCTCCCACCCCAGCCAGGCCGCCCAGGTGCCGATCGTCGCGGCTGCGAGCAGCACACCGCCGAGGAGGGTTCGGGTACGCGTCATCTGCACGCCCCGATCATCGTCGGCGGGAACGGCCACCGGATGAGCACCCGTACTCACGATCACCGTCACACCACCCTTCGCAGCGGTAACCGCCCTGGTCGGGGGCCGTGTGGCGCGGGTTGACCCGATCGGCGAGACTCGGTCGGACCACCCCCGGGGGCCGCCCCCGGACCCCGGCGAACGGTTGGAGCCCATGGCAGACCCCTCCCTGTTCTGGCTGGCCGGCGCGGTGCTGCTGGTGGCCGCAGGCGTGGCGACCACCCTGCTGCCCCACCGGCGGGCCCACGCGGAGCAGCGACGGACCGCCTGGTCGGCCGCGCGCGCGGCGATCGACAGCGCGGCCGTCAGCCGGGACGCGACCCCGGGCCGGGTGCCGGAGGCCGAACGGCTGCTGACCCGCGCCGAGTCGCTCGCGGGCCGGCGCGGCGGGGTCGACGCGGCGCGGGCGGCGGCCGAGCACGCCCGGCAGGCCGACCGGCTGTGGCGGGAGCACCGGTGACCGCCCGCGGACACCGCCGCCTGGCCGAGCCGGTGCGCTGGACGCTGCTCGGGATCGCCGTGCTCGTCCTGGTGGTCTTCCTGCTCGCCCAGCGGCAGCAGGGCATCGACGTCAGCTACGGCCGGTCGCCGGCGTCGACGGCCGGGGTCGACACGGGCAGCGCCGGCACCTCCGACCGGGCCACCGTGCCGTCGGTGGACGAGATGACCGCGCTGGTGGCCGCCGCGCCGGTGGTCCGCCTGCCGGGCTCGGTGGCGTACTGGAACGAGCAGCGGGTCCGGGAGGTGGCCGGTGACACCCGGATCCTGGTCGCCCCGCCCGGCCTCGACTCCGACGAACGGGAGCGGGTCCGGGACGTGAAGAACGCCACGATCCGGGTGATCGGCACCGAGGTCAGCGGCGGTTTCTACCAGGCCAGTTCCGACCGGCTGCCCGCCTGGCGGGCGCAGTTCGCCACCGGGGACGTGACCGACCTGCTGATCGCCCTGATCACCACGCTCCGCAAGGAGTCCACCCCGGCCGACCGGGACGAGTTGCGCTGGCGCGAGCCGAGCGGGCCGGAGCTGAGCACCGTCCTGACCGACCTGCGGGCGACCGGGCGGCACATCGCGCCCGGCGCGACCCTCACCGACGTGCCCGAGACCGCCGCCCGCAACGCCTTCCCCGACGGCGCGTGGTACGTCGCGCTGCCCGTGCAGCGGTACGGCGAACCCCTTCCCCGGTACGGCCCCGCCCTGAGCGCCCGGTTCCCCGACCAGCCGATCGTGGTGATGTACGGGCTCTGGATCGAATACCACGGACCCGGCGCGGCGGACTTCGCGGAGTTGGCCGGGGCCAGCTTCTACGGCCAGTTCGCCAACCTGCTCAGCCGCACCGACTACCCGCAGCGCAACGTGCTGGGCGTCTACCTCAACCGGGTCACCGACATCCGCTACGCGGGCCTGTTCGAGCGGCCCCTGCCGTACCGGCCGGCCGATCCGCTGCGGGTGGCGCTGCCGGCGCTGCCGTGGCTCTTCGCGGGCTGCGTGGCGGCGTTCATGGTGCTGTCGGCCCGGTCGCTGCGCCGGTCCGACCGCCGGCCGGGCAGCCGGCGGGACACCGCGCCGACCAGGCTGGCCGGGTTGACCGCGCTGGCCGTCGAGGTGTCCCTGCTGACCGACGCCCGCAGCAACCCGGCACTGACCCGGGGCATCGTCAAACTCCAGGCCGCCCGGTCGGCGTGGGAGGAGAAGCTGCCCGCCCGGCACGTCCGCACGCTGCTCGACGAGGCGGCGGCCGAGCTGGACGACACCGCGCGCCAGGTCGGCATCGCCGGTTACCGCCCGGACAACTACCTGCGGGGCAGGCTGTCATGACACGTTCCGTATCCCCGCAGACCGGTGCCGGCCGCTCCTGGCAGGGACGCGTCGTCGGCCTGCTCGGCACCCCGTTCGGCCTGGCCGTCCTGGCCTGCCTGGTGCTGGCCGGCTGGGCGGTGTGGAGCGGTGGGGCGCTGGACGGCCCGATCGCCAGGCACGTCCGCACCACGTCGTTCTACGCCGACCCGGGCCTCGACGTGGACCGGGCCGAGGCGGAACGGATCATCGGCAACCGCCGGCTGGTGGTGATCCTGCGCTCCCCCGGCACCGACCTGCGGGACACCTGCAAGCAGGTGCACCGGGCCGCCGACGGGACCGTCGTGCTGGTGCTCAGCCGCGACGGCGACGACTACGACACCTACGGCTGCGCCCTGGTGCCCGGATACGAGAAGAAGAACCTCGGCAAGGCCGCCGCCGCCGAAATGATCATCGGTCGGGGCATCGACACGTTCGTCGACCGCCCACTGGAGGCCGTGAAGGTCATCGCCGTCAACTACGACCGGCTGGTCAAGGCCGGCACCGTACCCGACGGCGCGCGGACGATCAGCCCGTCGCTGCCCCGGTTCCTGCTCGCCGCCGCGGCGGTGACCGGGGTCGTCGCCGGAGCGTCGGTGCTCTACCTCGGCGGCCGGCGGGCCGGGCGGCTGGCGGCGGCCCGGCGGGTCCGCCGCGACGAACGCACCGACGGCCGCAGCGCGCTCAGCGCCGCCACCGCCGGCCTGGCCCAGCAGATCATCGACCTCGACCCGAAGTACGCCCTGCTGAGCAGCCGCCGCAACGGCGACGACAGCAGCTTCGTCCGACGCTACCGGCAGTTGACCGCCGACCACACCGCCCTGCTCGACCGGCTGTCGACCCTGGACGACGCCGACGAGACGGCCGTACGGGAGCTGACCGCCCGCGTCGAGTCGCTGAGCCGCCGGGCCCAGTCCCTCGCCGACGGGAAACCCGGCGGGTCCGGGTAGCCCGTGCGCCCGGCTGTCCGAAGCACGACTGACCGGGGAGGGCTCTGGCGCTCCCGGCGAACCGCTTCGTAGTGTGTTCGGGTTCGTCCGATGGCCGCACGGGAGGATGAAGACCGCTGAGTTCCGCCCGATCCGACCTCCCCCGGGAAACGGCGGTCGCGGTCCACGCCGGTGACCCGCCATGAGTCTCGTCCAGCAGCTCGCCGGGTTGCCGGTGGATCGCGTCGTGCAGCTCGTCGGCGTCCCCACCGACACGGTCGCGGCGGCCACCACCGGGGCGACGGTCGGCCCGGTCGCCGTCGTGCTGCGGCCCGGCCCGGCCCGTACCCCCGGTTCCTTCGTCCGTGCCGTCCTGGACGACCTCGAACAGGTGGCGGTGGCGCTGCTGCCCGGCTGGCTTCCCGAGGCCACGCACGTCCCCCGTGCCGACCCGTTCGGCCTGGCCGCCGTTCGGGCCGCCGCCACCCGGCGGGCGCGGGGCTCCGCGCACTTCGCACCGTTCCTGGCGTACCTCGCCGGCGTTGCGGTGTCCGGGCGGCGTCCACCGACCGACCCGTTCCCCCCGGAGATCCGCTGTCCCGGGTTGACCCGGGTGGTGGCGGACGGCTTCGGCCGACCCCGGGTGAGCCTGTTGGTCGAGGTTCCCGCCGGTCTCGACCCGGCCGGGGAACGGGCCGTCGTGGCGGGCGCGGAGTGGCTGTGCCACCACGGCCGGGTCGCCGTGTGGCTGGCCGGGACGCCGTTGCGGCACGAGGACCGGGTGGCCGCCGTCGCGCTCACCCAGGCGGCGGTCACACCGCCCCCGCCGGCCCCGGCGGTGCTGGGGCGTCCCCATCCCGGCAGCACCACCGAGGCGGCGCTGGAGGCCGCCCTGGCCGCCGAGAGCTGGGCGGCGGGCCGGGTCTGGAACCACTACCACCAGCCGCATCCCCTCACGCCCCCGGTCTGCCTCGACCTGCTCTGGCCCGCCGAGCGGTGTGTCGTCGAGGTCGACGGCCCGGAACACTGCCGGCCGGACCGGTTCGAGGCGGACCGGCAGCGCGACGTGCGGCTGCAGATGGACGGTTACGCCGTCCTCCGCTTCACCAATGCCCGAATCAACCACGACGTCGGCGCGGTGGTGCACCAGATCGGCACCGTCATCCGGGCCCGGCGACGCGACCTGGCGGAAGGAACGTTCCATGCCCGGCGATGACCTCACCCCCTCCGAGAGCGCGATCCTGTTCGTGTTGATGGCCGAGGCCCGGGAGGTGCCCAACACCGAGTTGCGTAAGCGCTACGGCGTCGACATCCGCAAGTCGTACCGGGACAAGCTCAACCGGCTCGGCTACCTGGACAGCCGCCGTGAGGGCAACACCTTCCTGCACCAGCTCGCCGACAAGGGCTGGGTGCGGGTGCAGGAGGACCTGCCCTTCCAGTCCCCGGTCGGCCGGATCCTCGGTGGGGCGCTGACGGCGTTGCAGGTGAACCTGCGGGACCGGGTGATGGCCCGCAGCGACTACCGCACGTTCGGTGAGATGTTCGCGCTCACCGACGTGCGGGCCGGTACGCCCCAGCCGGACCTGCGGCGCACCCTCGGTCTGCGCGTCCGGCACGCGTACGCGGCGTTGGCCGCCGAGCCGGGGGCCTGGGTCAGCCTGACCCGGTTGCGGCCGTTCTTCGGCGACGTCGACCCCGCCGACCTCGACGAGGCGCTGCGGGATCTGGAGCGCGAGCCGGACGTGGACATCGTCCCGGAATCCAACCAGAAGGCGCTCACCACGGCCGACGTGGCGGCGGCCCTGCGGTTGGGCGGCCAGGACAAGCACCTGCTGGCGATCGGGGTGGGATGACCGAGGCGGAGCACGCCGCCCTGGCGGCACTCAGGTTCGACTGGGCGCCGGTGCCCGACGACGTCTGGCGGCCCTCGCCGTTCCACGTGGAGGGCCTGCACACCGCCGTGGTCCGCGACATCCTCGACGGGGTGGCAGACGCCCGGCGCAGCGCCGACAGCAGCCCGATCGGGCTGGTGCTCCAGGGGCAGCGCGGCTCGGGCAAGACCCACCTGCTGGGCTGGATCCGGCAGCAGGTGCAGCAGCAGGACGGCTACTTCTTCCTGGTTGGTCTGCTCGACGCGCACGGCTTCTGGGACAGCGTGCTCGCCTCCGTGCTCGACGGGCTGTCCCGGCCGGTACCCGGCCGCGAGAGCCAGCTCCGGCTGCTGCTGCGCCGGCTCTCCTCGCTGGTCGGGGCACCCCGGTCGGCGCGCCGCGCGGTGATGGGGGACACCGAACTGACCAGGCCGGCCCTGGACGCGTTCATCGAAGGGCTCGTCGGGTACGCGCCGCACGTGGCCCGCGTCTGCGGGGAGACGGCGCGGGCGCTCGCGCTGAGCGCCTCGGAGGACGTCGCCCACCGGGACGTCGCGGAGAACTACTTCACCTCCGGCGAGGAGGGGGAGCCGGGTGAGCGCAGCGCCTGGGGCATGCGGCGGACGCCGCGCGGCCCACAGCGGATCGTCCAGGAGGTCTCCTGGCTGCTGGCCCTCACCGGCCCGTCCGTGATCGCCGTCGACCAGATCGACACGCTCATCGCGCAGTCAGTGGCCGCCGGTGACGTCCTGCACGCCCGACCCGGCGCGCAGGACGACCCGGAGCAGGCTGCGGTGCACGCCCGGATCGCCGACGGCCTGATGTCGCTGCGCCAGCTCACCCGCCGGACGCTCACCCTGGTGGCCTGCCTGCCGACGTCGTGGACGATCATCAGGAGTCGGACGGTGGACACGGTGAGCGACCGGTTCCGGGTGCCACCCCGGCTCACCACCATCCACGATCCCGCGCTGGCCCGGAGGATCGTCGAACGACGGCTCGCCGTCCGGTTCGCCGAGGTCGGCTTCGTACCCCCGTATCCCTCGTGGCCGGTGCGGCCCGACGCCTTCGCACACGCCGAGGGGATGACCCCCCGGGAACTGCTGATCGACATCGACCGGCACATCCGGGACTGCCTCGCGGCCGGCGAGGTACGGGAGCTGACCCGGCTCGGTGATCCGACGCAGCCGCAGCCCCACGGCCCGCGCGACGTTCCCGTCGTCGACCTGGAGCCGTTCGACAAGAGGTTCGCCCAGCTCAAGAACGAGGCCGACGTTTCCGGGCCGCTGACCCGCGACGGCGAGGACGGCATCGTTCCCGCCCTGCTCGCGGCCGGCCTCACCGCCTGGGTGGTGGAACGCGGCGAGGGCGGCGGATCGTTCAGCGTGGACCCGCCCCCGAGCGCCCAGCCGCCGCTGCACGCCCGGCTCCGGCTCACCCTCGACGAGGCCACCGAGGACCAGGTCCACTGGTGTTTCCGGGCGATCAGCGAGGAGCACCACGCCATCGCCGCGCTGGCCCGGCTCCGTAAGGCGTGCACGGTGGCGGGGCTCGACGCGCGGGTGGCCCGCCGCAAGCTGTTCCTGCTCCGCAACGGCGCCTGGTCCGGCGGCGCCAAGACCCGGCAGGCGGTCACGGCCTTCACCCGGGCCGGCGGGACGGTCCTACCGCTGGACCACGAGGATCTCCGTATCCTCGGGGCGCTGCGGGTCATGCTCGCCGAGTCACCTGTCGACATCCGGGACTGGCTCACCGCCCGTCGACCGACCCGGCACCTCACCCTGTTGCGGCAGGCCCTCGCCTCCGTCGCCGACTGGCTCCCCGCCGCTCCCGGCGACGACGCGGCGGGACGCGTGGCAGCGTCCGGACCGGGCGTGGCCGAGCGGACCGACACCGGGTGTGGGCGACCCGGTCCGGGGCAGGTCGATCCGCCGCCGGCCGGGCCTGCGGAGTCCGGTCCGCAGCTCACCGTGGGGTACGACCACCGCACCGACGAACCCGTGTCCCTCCCGCTCGAAGCCCTCCGGAAGCACACCACCATCTTCGCCGGCTCCGGGTCCGGCAAGACCGTGCTGATCCGGCGCGTCCTGGAGGAGTGTGCCCTCGCCGGGGTCTCCGCCATCGTCCTCGACCCCAACAACGACCTGGCCCGGCTCGGTGACGGGTGGCCGGAACCGCCGCCGCAGTGGCGCGTCGGGGACGCGGAGAAGGCGCGGGACTACCTCGCCGGGACCGACGTACTGGTGTGGACGCCACGCCGGTCGTCGGGTCGCCCGCTGAGCTTCCAGCCGCTGCCGGACTTCCGCAGCGTGCGCGACGACCCCGACGAGTTCCACGAGGCCGTGGAGGCGGCTGTCGCGTCGCTCGCGCCCCGCGCCCAGCTGACCGGTCGCACCAACAAGGTCCACCTGGGGCTCGCCGTGCTGCGTAAGGCCGTCGAGTACTACGGCCGGCGCGGCGGCAGCCGGGTTCAGGGCTTGGTCGACACCCTGGCCGACCTGCCGGACGGGCTGCTGGACATCGACGGGGCCGACAAGATCGGGGTGGGGATCGCGCAGTCGCTGGCCGCGGCGATGGTCAACGATCCGCTGTTCGGCGGGGAGGGCAGCCCGATGGACCCGGGCCTGCTGCTCACCCCCGCCCCCGGTGCGCGGGCCCGGATCTCCGTCGTCAGCCTCGTCGGGCTGCAGTCCGACGAGGCCCGGCAGGGCTTCGTCAACCAGTTGCAGATGGCGCTGTTCGCCTGGATCAGGAGACACCCGGCGAACGACCGCCCGCTGCTCGGGCTGCTCGTGATGGACGAGGCCCAGACGTTCGCCCCGTCCGGCGCGATGACGCCGTGCACCCAGAGCACGCTGGCGCTGGCGGCGCAGGCCCGTAAGTACGGCCTGGGGCTGGTCTTCGCCACCCAGGCGCCCAAGGGGTTGCACAACCGGATTCCGGGCAACGCGGCGACCCAGCTCTACGGCCGGCTGAACAGCCCGATCCAGATCGAGGCCGCCCGGGAGATGGCGAAGGCGAAGGGGGGCGACATCGTCGACGTCGCCCGGCTCGGCACCGGCGAGTTCTATCTCGCCGCCGAGAGTGCCGCACCGGTGAAGATCCGAACCCCGCTGTCGCTCAGCCATCATCCGCGTAGCCCGCTCACCGCCGAGGAGGTGCTGGACCGGGCCCGCCGTCGGTGAGCTCGACGACCCCGCCGCCCTGCGGATCTTGCCACCGGGATCTAGCGTGGAAGGAGCCTGTCCACCGGCAGTAAGGATCATCAATGTTGCGCAAGCATCTGGTCGGGGTGATCGTCGGCGTCGTCCTCGTCGCGGTGCTGGGGGCCGCCGCCCTGGCCTGGCTCACGCTCGACGGGCCGGAGCCGACCGGGCCGGGTCCGGACGCGGCGGCACCGGCCGGGGCAACCGCCCCCGGGCCCACGCAGCCGCCGTCCGGCAGTCCCGCCCCGTCGACCACCGCGCCCGACACGGCCGCCTCGGCGTCGCCGGAGGCCGGCCCACGGCGGATGAGTCGCCTCCTCTACGACGACGGGCAGAACACGGCGACCGTCACGGGTCTGGAGGCAACGGCGGGTACGCTGCGGGTGCAGCTGCGCTATACAACCCGGTCCCCCGGCGGCTGGGTGCTCAGCTGCCCGGCCCGGACAGCGGATCTCCAGTCGTCGCATCTGACGCTGGACGACGGGCGGCAGGTCTTCCCGGTCGACACGTACTGCGCGTCGCAGCGGCCCGGCACGGATTTCACCCTGCGGCCCGGTGCGGTCCTGGAGAGCTGGGGCGTGTTCCCGGTCGTACCGTCCGGCGACAGCCCCTTCTCCCTCACCTGGTACGACCTGGGCACCGTCGAGGGGCTGAAACTCTGATCGGGCTCGGGAGCCGGCAGTGGCCGGGTCAGTACGCGGGGGACGGCTGCGCCAGGCCGGGTGGGGCGGCGTGCCGGGTTTCAATCGCGCACACTCCGGCCAGCAGGTCAGCGGTGGTGTGCGCCCGCACGTCGGCCTCCGTACCGTCGGCGAACCGGGCGACGACGGCCCGGACGTGCCGCTCGGCGGTGTCGGCGAGCCCGTCGTAGACGGCGGCGAAGGTCTCCCGGGCGGGGCCGCGCAGCCAGCCGGCGGGCAGCAACCGCAGCGGTAGCTGCGGGTCGAGGGTGGGGAACCGCCGGAAGGTGTCCATCACCTCGGTCCGGGCCCGGACCGCCTCGGCGCCGTCGACCCGGCCGGCGGCGATCCGTGGCAGCAGGGGTCGCCAGCGCCGTAGGAAGCCCTCGTACTGGGCGGCGACCGCCGCGACGTCCCAGGCGTCGAGCGGGTCGCGGCCGGCGACCGCGTCGAGGTCGACCCGACGGCCCCGGAACACGGTGACCGCGCCGAGGTGGAGCTGGGTGAGCTGGGCCCGCGCCTTCGGGGTCAGCTCGTGCGGCGAGATCCACAGTCCGTCGTACAGCGGCGCGTAGCCCAGCCACCGGAGTTGGCCGCGCAGGGCGCGTCGTTGCGCGCTGCGCTCCTGGGGCAGGGAGAACGCGACGAGGGTCCAGCACTCGTCCCACGGTTGGCTGGTGGTGGTCGCGGCCATCACCCAGCTGCCGCCGACGGAGAGGCTGACGGCGGCGGACCGGCTGAGCCGGTACGAGCTGCGCCGCCCCTGCCGGCTCCCCTCCAGGACGCCCCGGCGGGCCAGCCGGCTGATCACGGTCCGCGCGCCGGCGAGGCTGACGTCGGACTCGGCGAGCAGCGCGACGATGGCGGCGGACGGCAGCCACGCCCGGGTACGCAGGGTGTAGTCGGCCAGCAGGGTCACCGCGACGCCCTGGGGCGAGTTGCCGGCCTGCCGGCGCGGCAGCCGCACCGGGTGGTCCCCGTCGTCGGGGAAGATCTCCTCGATGTCGAACGGGTGTGGCACTGGGACGCTCCGGGCTCGGCTGGGCGACGGTGGCACCGACTGTAGACGGCGCACCGGTACCCGCCTACCGAACACGGTCCGGGTGGACCCCGGCACGGAACCGGTGACCGCCAAGTGTATCGAGGTCATTCGATTGACACTTGTGGGACCTAGGAGAACACTAAGTGCCATGCAATGCCCTAGGGCCGGGGCAGGGCATGCCGGACGTAGTGGGCCAGCGCGGACGACACGGGCATCCGGGCGTACCCGTGTCGCACGGTCGCGCGGCCGATCTCAACCTGTGAGGGAGTCACGCCCATGAGAATCAGACGCAAACTGCTGCTCGCCCTGGCGGCACCGCTGGTGGCCACCGTGGCGGCAGCCGCCCTGGTGGTACCGACGCTCCAGCCGGCGTACGCCGCGTCGCTGGTCGAGGTGACCAACTTCGGCGACAACCCCGGTCGGATGCGGATGCACATCTACGTGCCGAACACCCGCCCGACCAACCCGGCGATCGTGGTGGCCATGCACGGCTGCGGCGGCACCGGCCCCGGCTTCTACTCCAGCAGCGAGTTCGCCTCGCTTGCCGACCGGTACGGCTACATCGTGATCTACCCGTCGGCGACCCAGCAGGCCGGCTTCGGCAACTGCTTCGATACCTGGTCGGACGCCGCGAAGCGCCGGGGCGGCGGCAGCGACCCCGTGTCGATCGTCTCGATGATCAACTACACCGAGCGGCAGTACGGCGGCGACCCCCGCCGGGTGTTCGCCACCGGCAGCTCGTCCGGCGGCATGATGACCAACCACATGCTGGCGGTCTACCCGGACGTGTTCGCCGCCGGGGCCGCCTTCATGGGAGTGCCCTACAACTGCTTCGCCAACGCGGCCGACTACCCGCCCGGCGCCAGCCAGTGCACCGGTGGGAACATGAACCGCACCCCACAGCAGTGGGGTGACGCGGTCCGCCAGCAGGCGTACCCCGGGTACACCGGCCCCCGGCCGAAGGTGCAGCTGTGGCACGGCACCGCCGACACCCTGGTGCCGTACTCGCTGCTCCAGGAGACCATCGAGCAGTGGACGAACGTGTTCGGGCTCAGCCAGACGCCCACCTCCACCGACACCCCGCAGGCCAACTGGAACCGCCGCCGCTACGCCGACGCCAGCGGCAACGTCCTGGTCGAGGCGTACAGCGTCCAGGGGGCGGGGCACACCCTGCCCTCCGCCGGGATGGCCGCCGTCGCCCTCCAGTTCTTCGGCCTGACCAACCCGACCCCGACCACGCCGCCGGTGACCACTCCGCCGGTGCCGACCACCCCGCCGGTGACCACGCCGCCGCCGACCACCCCGCCCGTCCCCACCACCCCGCCGCCGACCACGCCGCCCAGCTCCGGGGCCTGCCGGGTCACGGCCAGCGTCAACGCCTGGAACAGCGGCCTGACCGAGAACCTGACCATCACCAACACCGGTTCCAGCGCCGTGAACGGCTGGTCCCTGGTGTTCACGCTGCCCGGCGGGCAGAGCATCACCTCCGGCTGGAACGCCACCTACTCCCCCTCGTCGGGACAGGTGACGGCGCGCAACGCCAGCTACAACGGCACCATCCCGGCCGGCGGCTCGATCGACATCGGCTTCCAGGCCAACCACACCGGCAACACCGCCAAGCCCTCCTCGTTCACCCTCAACGGCGCGGCCTGCACGGTCGCCTGACCGACCCGGTCCACCACCGGGTGTGACCACCGTCCGTGCCCGGCCGCCCTGTTCCGGGCGGCCGGACACGGCGGCCCCCGGCCCATCCTCGGGCCGGGGGCACGGCCCCGGTCACGCGGCGGCGACGCCGAACCACCGGGACAGCCGGTCGCGCAGCTCCCGCTGGTCGTCACCGACCCACGCCACGTGCCCGTCGGGGCGCAGCAGCAGCGCGGGCACGTCCAGTTCCCCGCTGACGTCGACGACGCGGTCGACCCGGTCGGTCCAGCCCGCCACCGAGAGTTCCCCGGTCTGGTCCAGCAGCAGCCCCCGGCCCCGGTGCATCAGCCCGTAGAGGCGTCCCCCCTTCAGCTCCACGTCCCGCAGCCGCCGGCCGACCAGGTCGTTCTCGGCACCGAGGTCGTAGCGGACCGAGATCGCAGTGATCTTCTCGATCAGGTACCGGTTCACCTGCTCGAAGTCCATCAGCTCGGTCAGCAGCCGACGCACCGCCTGCGGACCCGCTGCCAGCGACATCAGCTCCGTCTGCGCGCGGGTGTTGTCCAGCACGTCCGCCGCCACCGGCCGGCGCTCCGCCTGGTAGGTGTCCAGCAGGTCCGCCGGCGCCCACCCGGCGACCTGCGCGGCCAGCTTCCAGCCCAGGTTGAACGCGTCCTGGAGACCGAGGTTGAGCCCCTGCCCGCCCAGCGGCGGGTGCACGTGCGCCGCGTCGCCGGCCAGCAGCACCCGGCCGACCCGGTACCGCTCGGCCAGCCGGGTGGCGTCGCCGAAGCGGGACAGCCAGCGGGGCGAGTGCACCCCGAGGTCCGTGCCGGCGGTCGCCCGCAACTGCTGCCGGAAGTCCTCGATGGTCGGTGGGATCGTCCGGTCCTCACTCACCCCGGCGGCCGGTACGACGACGCGGTACAACCCCTCGCCGTCGCCGACCGGGCCGACCCCGAACCGCAGCTGCGTCCGACGTACCCGGGTCGTCACCGCGACGACCTCGTCCTGTGGCGCGGTCAGCTCCATCACGCCCAGCAGCGTCTCGTTCCTGGTGGGCTCGCCGGGAAACCCGACACCCAGCAGCTTGCGGACCGTGCTGCGGCCGCCGTCGCAGCCGACGAGATAGCGGGTACGCAGGCGGGTGCCGTCGGCCAGCTCGGCGGTCACCGCCTCCTCGTCCTGGCCCAGCCCGACCAGTTCGCCGCCCCGCCGGATCTCGACGCCGACGGCGGTGGCGTGCTCGGTCAGCAGCCGCTCGGTGACGGGCTGCGGGATGCCGAGGACGTAGCCGTGCGCGGTGTCCATCCCCGCCGGCCACTCCTTGGCGATGCCGGCGAAGTAGCCGCCGACCTGGAACTTCCTGCCGTGTGCGAGGAACCGGTCCAGCAGGCCCCGCTGGTCCAGCAGTTCGATGCTGCGGACGTGCATGCCGAGCGAACGCACCACACTGGTCGGCGCGGCGTCGCGCTCCAGCACCACCACCCGTACGTCGTGCAGCCGCAGCTCGGCGGCCAGCAGCAGGCCGGTAGGCCCGCCGCCCACGATGGTCACGTCGATCATGGATTCCCCGTTCGACCGCTCGCGTCGCCCGATGCGTCGATACCGACGCATGCTTCGCGAATCTCGGATTCCGCCAGGATCTGGCGTCGGGTGGAGATTCTGCACGGGCACCGGGGTCTTGCCGCAAGGCCCGGGGTGCGATATACGTTAGAAGCGGCAGGGAGGCTCCCGCCGTCAGGACGCGGCGAGAAGTCGAATCTCGCAGCGGACACCGCTGGCCTTGGCGAGCCGACCGTCACTGGTCACGAGTGGACAGGCCATCATCTCCGCCGCCGCGACGTAAGCCGCGTCGTAGGCCGTGACATTGCCTCTCAACTGCCACATCCGGTCGAGCAGTCCAGGAACACCCACCTCATCGATGACCAACGAGGGCAGGGTGTCGATCGCCTCCGCTGCCCGAGCGAGGCCGAGCTTCCCACCGAGGACCTTGCCTCTGACCACGGACATGACCTCGACCAGAAGATGACCCGGAGCGGCCCAGTGTGGGTCTCCGGTCAGCTCCGCCCGCGCCGCGTCGCCGACCGGCCCGTCATCGACCAGAGCGTCGGCCAGAACCGACGCATCCACGACGATCACGCGGTGCTCCCCCACGGTCCGCGCTGCTCCCGTTGGTCGTTCAACTCGGCGGCGCTCTCCCCCGGCAGGGAACGAGCACCGTCCGATCGGCCGGCGAAGCGATCAAGGACCGCCGTGTTACGCAGCCGGCGAGCCTGAGTCTCCACCAGTTCCAGCAGGTATGCCTGGAGGGACTGTCCGCGCGCCTTGGCTTGGGCCGCCAAGGCGTCTCGTACTTCCTCCGGCACGTCACGAATCTGAAGAGCAACCATGCATTCATTATGCATGCAGCACCGGCAGCACCGCTCGAAGCGCCAAGAAGACTCGACCCTCGACCAGATGGTTCGCATGACGATGGTGGTACAGCCAAGAGCCGCAGGTCGAAGGAGTGCGTGGGGCGGACGGGACTCGAACCCGTGGCCGATGGATTATGAGTCCACTGCTCTAACCTGCTGAGCTACCGCCCCCGATACCGCGCCGGATCGTAACCCGCCCGACTGGCCACCGGCCACCACCGAACCGGCCCGCCCACCGATACCGATCGGCACGATGGGCTACGCGAGAATAACAGTCAGCAGTCGATCCGGATGCACCCGAACCGGCGTTGCGCGAGCGCCCGAATCAGCCCGCCGCGCGCAGTTCCGCGAGCACTACCCCGGCCGTACGCCAGCCGCTGGCCAGTGCCCCCTGGATCGACGGACTGTCCCGGTGGTCGCCGGCCACGAAGACCCCTCCGCCGAGCGCCACCGGCTTGCGGAGCCGCCCCTGCGGGGGTGGTGCGGCGGGCAGCGCCTCGGGGACCGACACCGTGGTCAGGTGTTCCCAGTCCGCCGTGGAGCGCCCGTAGAGCCGGTCCAGTTCGGCCCGGATCGTCGGTTCGGGCGGGGCGGCGGGGCCGACCACCGACGTCGCCACGAGGTGCCGGCCGGGCGGGGCGTACGACGGCGCGGCCCGGCTGACCACCACCGTGTTGGCGACGAGTTCCCGGCGGTCGCCGTCGACGAGCAGGATCGGTTCGTCGAGCGGCGGCTCGGGGGCGCTGTGGTAGTAGGTGGTGTAGCTGTGGGTGCGTACCCGGGGCAGGGTGGGCAGCAGCGTGGTCGCGGCCGTCGGGTCGGCGGCGACCACGACGGCGCGGCAGCCGATCTCACCGGCCGGGGTGCGGACCCGGCCGGGGGCGACCGAGGTGACCGGGGTGTCGCAGGTGACCAGGTCGGCGGGCAGCGGGGCGGCGATGGCCTGCGGCAGCGCGGCCATCCCCCGGGCGGGCAGGCCGATCCGCCCCCGGACGAAGGACCGCAGGATCATCGCCAGCACGTGGCTGGAGGTTTCCAGTTCCCGGTCGACGAGCACGCCGGACAGGAACGGCCGGATCAGCTCCTCGATGATGGTGTCGGACAGCCCGGCCCGGCGTAGGGCGGTCCCGCTGCTGGTCTCCGGCGCGGTCAGCAGCCGGTGCGCCGGCAGGGTCGCGCAGCCGGTGGCGAGGGCGGCGAAGCGGAGCCGGTCGGGCAGCGAGCCGACGCCGGCGAGCACGGTGGCGGGTGCGCCGCCGGGTTCGCGCAGCGGGTGGACCAGCCGGTCGAGCCGGTCGCCACGGCGGACCAGCACCCCGGAGGTGAACCAGCCCAGGTCGAGGGTGCCCAGGTCGAGCAGGGTGCCGAGCCTCGGGTAGGCGGTGTTGAGCACCTGGAAGCCCCGGTCGAGCAGGTAGCCGTCGACGGTGTCGGTGGCGACCCGGCCGCCGATCCGGTCGCCGGCCTCCAGCAGCCGCCAGGGCACCCCGGCCCGGTGCAGCCGGCGGGCGACCGCCAGCCCGGCGAGACCACCGCCGACGATCACCACGTCCGTCTCAGCGACCATGTGCCACCTCCGCGTCGTCGCGCACCGACCGGGACAGTCGGCTCGGCCACCACACCGTGGGCCCGATGTCGTACGACAGGGCGGGCACCAGCAGTGAGCGGACCACGATGGTGTCCAGCAGTACCCCGACGGCGACCGCCACACCCAACTCGACGAGCACCACCAGCGGGAGCACGGCCAGCGCCGAGAAGGTGGCGGCGAGCACGATGCCGGCCGAGGTGATCACCCCGCCGGTGACGGTGAGCCCGGCCAGCACCCCGGCCCGGGTGCCCCGCCGGGCGGACTCCTCGCGTACCCGGCTCATCAGAAAGATGTTGTAGTCGATGCCCAGGGCGACCAGGAACACGAAGGCGAACAGCGGGAACGACGCGTCGACCCCGGGGAAGTCCAGCAGGTAGGTGAAGACCAGCGCGCAGAGCCCGAGGGTGGCCAGGAAGGACAGCACCACCGTCGCGATCAGCAGCACCGGCGCGACCAGCGCCCGCAGCAGCAGCGCCAGGATCACCGTGATCACCACGAGGACGACCGGGATGATGACGTTGCGGTCCCGGGTGGACGCGTCGGAGGTGTCCACGTCGATGGCGGTGAACCCGCCGACCACGGCGTCGGCGGCCGGCACCCGGTGCACCGCCTCGCGCAGGTTACGGATGGTCCGGGCGGCGGCGTCGCTGTCCGGCGGGTCGGTCAGGGTCGTCTCCAGCTGCACGCGTCCGTCGACCACCAGGGGTGGGGCGTTCGGGTCGGGCGGGCCGGCCTGGTCCCGCCCGGTCACCGGGCGTACGGCGGCCACCCCGGGCACGCCCTGTGCGACCTGGGCGACCTGCCCGGCGGTCTGCTGCCGGGTGAAGATGGTCGCCGGGCTGCCGGTGCCGCCCGGGTAGTGCCTGGCGATCACCTCCTGCCCGGCCACGGAGTCGGTGCGGTTGGCGAACAGTTCGGACTGGCCGAGGGTGGTGGCCCCGAGCTGGGTGAGGCCGAGGGTGAGCAGCGCCAGCACCACGGCGGTGGTCAGCCACACCACCCGGGCCCGGCGGGCGACGAAGCGGGCGATGCGGGCCCACACCCCGTGTTCGGCCTGCGGGTCCGCCCGGTCCACCCCGGGGGTACGCGGCCAGAACGCCCACCTGCCGCCGAGCACCAGCAGCGCGGGCAGGAACGTCAGCATCACCAGCAGGGTGGCGGCGATGCCGATGGCGGCCACCGGACCGAGCGCCCGGTTGGAGTTGAGGCTGGACAGCAGCAGGCAGAGCAGGCTCACGATGACGGTGGCCCCGGAGGCGGCGATGGCCGGGGCGGCACCCCGCCAGGCGGTACGCATCGCGTCCCAGGGGCGCTCGTGCCTGTGCAGTTCCTCCCGGTAGCGGGCGATCAGCAGCAGCGCGTAGTCGGTGCCGGCACCGAAGACGAGCACGGTGAGGATGCCCTGCGCCTGCCCGTTCAGCTTGATCACGTCGTGCTTCGCCAGCTGGTAGACGAAGACCGACGCCAGCGCGTACGACATCCCCGCCGCCAGCAGCGGGAAGATCCACAGGACCGGGCTGCGGTAGACGACCAGCAGGATGAGCAGCACCACGACCAGGGTGACCAGCAGCAGTGGCCCGTCGATGGCGGAGAAGACCTCGATCAGGTCGGCGAGCAGGCCGGCCGGGCCGGCGACGTCCACGGTGAGCCCGTCGCGGTCGCCCCCGGCGATGCTCCGCAACTCCTCGACCACCTGGCCGATCTGTTCCCCCTCCGCGTCGTCGATCGGCACCACCACCTGCAGGGCCTGGCCGTCCTGGCTGGCGATCGGTGGGGGCAGTGGCCCGACCACCCCTTTGACCTGGGCGAACCGGGCGCTGTCGGCGACCGCCCGCTGCTTGTCGGCACCGGTGATGCCGGTGCTGCGCGCGTACACCACCAGGGCGGGGGTGGTCGGGCGGGCGACGAAACCGGCGGCCAGATCCTGGGCGCGGGTCGCCTCGGCGTCGGCGGGCAGGAAGGCGGCGTTGTCGTTGGTGGCGACGTCGCCCAGCTTGCCGGCGTACGGCCCGGCGATGCCGCCGACGACCAGCCAGGCCAGGACGACCGCGACGGCGATCAGCGTGGCCGCGCCCCGGGACCGTCCACCGGCCATCCCGATCCACCCCTCAGTCGACACACCGGTCGACGCGGCGGGAGTCCAGGTCGACATCCGTCATCCTGCCGCCCGGGTACGTCCTCCGGGACCGAAACCGCCCATCCGGTCACCCTCTTCACGGCGGCGCGGATCGTCGGCAGCGGGGGCCGGGATACGGAAAGGCCCGTCGGCGGGGGCCGACGGGCGGGAGTGGAATACTGGGCTCCCCCGTTTGGACTCGAACCAAAAACCTGCCGGTTAACAGCCGGCTGCTCTGCCAATTGAGCTACGGGGGACTGCTTCGCCGCGTCGTACCGGATCTCTCCGGCGCTCGGCGACGGCACAAGAGTACAGGACTTCGGGGGGGTTCGGTCCAGGGGGTTACCGCATTCGACCACCGCGCCACGGGGTGGGACGATCGACCCCAGCAACGCGGACAAATCGTCATCCCGGCCCAACCAGGTATGACCGCGGAGCAGGATGGGTAGTTAGCTGTCGACCGAGGAAAACGTGGGGCGCGACGATGGTCGGTCCCGACCGGGCACCACCGGCGGGAGCGACGGGAGCGTCAGGTACGGAAGGAGCCGCCATGCGCGGAAAGATCATGTTTCTTGGCGGGCTGGCTGCGGGCTTCGTCCTGGGCGCCCGTGCCGGCCGGGAGAAGTACGAGGAGTTGGTCGTCCGGGGCCGCAAGGTCCTCGACCACCCGACCGTCCAGGAGGCCGCCGGGGTCGCCCAGGCCCAGGCCACCCGCCTGTACAGCGAGGGCAAGGACAAGCTCGGCCAGTCCAAGCTCGGCGAGAAGCTGCACACCGGCAACGGCGGCAAGCCGGAGCTGACCCCGGCCGACGACGCCTTCGCCGGCACCCCGGCCAGCGTCGGCGCCAAGTCGGGCGTCAGCCCGACCAGCTCGGCCACCACCACCCCGAAGCCCAAGGCGCCGGGAACCGGCGCCAACGGCAGCACCCTCTGATCGTCCATACGTCGTCGGGCCGGTCGCCACGTGGCGACCGGCCCGACGGGTGTCTCAGTCCTTGCCGCTGCTGAACGCCGCGTCGAACGCCGCCGTCGGGGCGTCGAACGCCAGCCGGCGGACGAACTCCAGCGCCTCCGGCGCGCCGACCAGCCGGTCCATCCCGGCGTCCTCCCACTCCACCGAGATCGGCCCGGTGTATCCGATGGCGTTCAACGCCCGGAAGCAGTCCTCCCAGGGCACGTCACCGTGGCCGGTGGAGACGAAGTCCCAGCCGCGTCGCAGGTCGGCCCAGGGCAGGTGGGAGGCGAGCCGGCCACGCCGACCGTCCCCGGTGCGCACCTTCGCGTCCTTGCAGTCGACGTGGTAGATCCGGTCGGCGAAGTCGAAGATGAAGTTCACCGGGTCCAGCTCCTGCCACACGAAGTGCGACGGGTCCCAATTGAGCCCGAACGCGGGCCGGTGGTCGATCGCCTCCAGCGTCCGCTTGGTGGTGTAGTAGTCGTACGCGATCTCGCTGGGGTGCACCTCGTGGGCGAACCGGACCCCCACCTCGTCGAAGACGTCGAGGATCGGGTTCCATCGGTCGGCGAAGTCCTGGTAGCCGCGCTCGATCATCGCCGGCGGCACCGGCGGGAACATCGCCAGCGTGTGCCAGATCGACGATCCGGTGAAGCCGACCACCGTGTCCACGCCGAGCTTCGCCGCCGCACGGGCGGTGTCCTTGATCTCCTCGGCGGCCCGCTGGCGTACCCCCTCGGGTTCACCGTCGCCCCAGATCCGGGCGGGCAGGATGTCCTGGTGCCGCTCGTCGATCGGATGGTCGCAGACGGCCTGACCCACCAGGTGGTTGGAGATCGTGAAGACCTTCAGGTTGTGCTTGGCCAGCGTCTCCCGCTTGCGCTCGACGTACGAGTCGTCGGCGAGCGCCTTGTCGACCTCGAAGTGGTCGCCCCAGCAGGCGATCTCCAGCCCGTCGTAGCCCCATTCGGAGGCGAGTCGACAGACCTCGTCGAACGGCAGGTCGGCCCACTGGCCGGTGAAGAGCGTGATCGGTCGCGCCATCGTCTGTCTCCCCTGTTGTGGTGGGGATTCCTGAGCTGACCGGGGCGAGGGTGACCGGGCCGGGCCGGGCCGGTACGTCGACGGCCGTGCCGGGTCACCGGTGGGTGCACACGCACCTGGGCCCAACGGGTTGCGCCTCCCGTCGGGTCACCGGCCACCCGCAGGTCGCCGCCCACCACTCTAAGCCCACCCCACCCCCCACGAAACCCCTCTCCCCCACCCACCCGCGCCCCGCCTCCCCCCGCCCGCTCGCCCAGGCCCGCGCCCGCCCGCCCGCCTGCCCCCGACGATCAAGAGGTTTGCGTCACGACGGGGCGACCCGCGTGACGCAAACCTCTTGATCACCGATGCTCAGGCCGGCCCGGCGGCCGGCGGGGTGGGGTTACTGGGGGAGGGTCCACTTCTGGTTGGGGGCGGAGGAGTTGCACGTCCAGAGGAGGACCACGGTGTTGTCGGCGGAGTTGTTGCCGGAGACGTCCAGGCACTTGCCCGACGCCGGGTTGCGCAGGGTGCCGTCGGACTGCGACGACCAGACCTGCGGACTGCCACCGGTGCAGGTCCAGAGCTGGATCTTGGTGCCGTTGGCGGTGCCGCCACCGGAGACGTCCAGGCACTTGCCCAGCGCCTTGATCGGGCCGTTCGGGGTGACCGTCCAGGTCTGCCGGGCGCTGCCGTTGCAGGTGAAGATCTGGATCTGGGTGCCGTCGGCGGTGGCGCCGTTGCGCACGTCCAGGCACTTGCCGGCCAGGCCCTTGATCGGGCCGGTGCCGTTGGTCGGCGTGGTGCCGCCCAGCTCCTTGATCCGGATGTTGCGGAACGAGGCGTCGTCACCGGTGCCGTGGTTCTGGATGCCGATGTGGCCGGCGAGCGAGCGGACCGGGTCGGTGTTGGTGAAGTCGTTGATCTTCGACCCGTTGAGGAAGACCTGGAGCCGTTCCCCCTCGACCAGCAGTTCGTAGGTGTTCCACTCCCCCGGCGGGTTCAGCGCCGCGTCCCGGGCGGCCTGGTCGGCGGCCTGGAACGAGTAGACCGAGCCGGTGGTCCGGTCGGCGGTGTCGGTGGCGTCGATCTGCACCTCGTAGCCGTTGTCCATCGCCGAGTTCGGGTCGCTCGACGGCGGGAAGCCGATCAGGACGCCGGAGTTGTCGTCCCCGTCGACCTTCCAGTCCAGCTTGAGCGAGTAGTTGGTGAACTGCTTCGCGCTGTACCAGAGCATGCCCAGCCCGCCTACCGAGCTGAGGGTGGCGTTGGAGTTGGTGAAGCTGCCCGGCCCGGCCTGCGACCAGCCGTTGGTGGAGCCGTTGTAGAGCGCGGTGTAACCGGTCTCCGGCCGGCAGTCGGCCTTCGTCCGGCCGGCCGCGTACCGGATGCCGCCGAGCAGGTGGGCCCGGAAGGCCGGCTCGGAGTACGCCGACTGGTTGTGCCCGCCGCCGGTGTAGAACGACCGGCCGCCGTTGTACGTCTTGCACCACACGTGCGGGTGGTCGGCCCCCATCCCGCCCCCCGAGTACGACGACTCGTCGAGGTTCGCCAGCACGTGCGCCGTGGAGCGGGCGTTGGTGCGGTAGTTGTACCACTCGTCGGTGCGCTGCCAGGTCGGGCCGAGGTGGGCGGTGGCCGCGTGCGCGCGGTCCTCCACCCGTACGGTGGCCTGCTGGATGGCCGGATGGGAGGCGAACCACGCCCCGACCAGGTTGCCGTAGAACGGCCAGTCGTACTCGGTGTCGGCGGCGGAGTGCACGCCGACGTACCCGCCACCGGCGGCGATGTACGACTCGAAGGCGCTCTGCTGACTGGCGTTGAGCACGTCACCCGTGGTGTTGAGGAAGATCACCGCCTCGAACCGGGCGAGGTTGGCGGTGGTGAACTGGCCGCCGTCCTCGGTGGCGGTGACGGTGAAGTTGTTCGCCGCCCCCAGGTCGCGGATGGCCTGGGTGCCGACCGCGATGGAGTCGTGCCGGAAACCTGCGGTCTTGGAGAAGACGAGCACGTCGTAGGCGGCGTCGGCGGCGGACGCCGAGGTGGCCGGGGCGGTGCAGGCGAGGGCGGCGAGGACGGCGGTGGCCGCGCCGAGCAGGGGTCGGAAGAGTCTCATGTCGTGCTCCAGTACGCCGGGGGCGCGGGACCGGACACCGCCGGTCCCGCGCCCGTCAGGTCAGGGCAGGGTCCACTTCTGGTTGGCGGCGGCGCTGCAGGTCCACAGCAGGACCACGGTGCTGTCAGCCGAGTTGTTGCCGGACACGTCGAGGCACTTGCCGGAGGCGGGGTTGCGCAGGGTCCCGTCGGACTGTGCCGACCAGACCTGCGGGCTGCCACCGGTGCAGGTCCAGAGCTGGATCTTCGTGCCGTCGGCGGTGCCGCCGCCGTTGACGTCCAGGCACTTGCCGAGCGCCTTGATCGGGCCGTTCGGGGTGACCGTCCAGGTCTGCCCGGCCCCACCGTTGCAGGTGTAGATCTGCACCTGGGTGCCGTCGGCGGTGGCCGCGTTGCGCACGTCCAGGCACTTGCCGGCCAGGCCCCTGATCGGCCCGGTGCCGTTTGTCGGCGGCGGGGTGGTGCCGGTGTTCAGGGTGAACGCGTCCAGGTCGTAGAGCAGTCCGCTGCCGCCGGCGAAGGTCAGGTAGAGCGTGGTGGTGCCGGTGGGGGCACCGGAGACCGTTCCGGTGACCGTGGTGAAGACGTCCCAGCCGCCGGTGACCGGCACGCTGGCCTGCCCGAGCACGGTGCCGGTGGGCGAGCCGGCGCGGATCTGGACGGTGCCGCCGGCACCGGCCGAGGAGACCCGGGCGGTGAACGAGGTGACGTTGCCGAGCTGGTACGGGGAGAACCCGATCCAGTCCCCGTTCTCGATGTTGCCGACGGTCCTGCCGCCCTCGGCGGGGGTCTTGTCGAAGGTGGCGATGCCGGACGAGGTCTTGAAGTGCTCGGCCTGCCGCCGCCGGGGCTGGAGGGTGTGCTGGGTGTGCGTGGTGAGCCCGCCGGCGTCGGTGTACTCGGCGTCGAAGATCGCGAAGATGTTCGCCGCCTCGTCGTGCTCACCGTCGACCGGGATGGTGATCGTGCCGGAGCAGCCGTTGGCCGAGGTGATCTGGTGGCCGTGCTGGTCGTGGCCGAGCACGTAGGTCATCCTGACCCTGGCGCAGTCGATCGTGCCGTCCTCCGGGTCGGTGACGGTGATGCTGAACGGCACCGTGTCGCCGAAGGAGAACAGCGAGCCGTCGCCTGGGCTGTTCACCCGTACCGTCGGGGCGGTGTTGCCGACGTTGACGGTCACGCTGCTGGTGCCGGTCGCCCCCTGCGGGTCCCGCACGGTGAGCGTGGCGGTGTACGCCCCGTCGGTGGCGTACGTCTTGCCGGGGTTGGCCGCGGTGGAGGTGGTGCCGTCGCCGAACGCCCACGAGTAGGTCAGCGTCCCGCCCTCGGGGTCGGTGGACCCGGCCGAGGAGAAGTTCACGGTCAACGGCGCGGGGCCGGAGGTCCGGTCGGCCGTCGCGCGGGCGATCGGCGCCCGGTTGCCGCCACCGACGTAGTCGAAGCGGTACAGGGCGGAGTTGGCGTCGCCGTTGTAGTAGCCGGTGCCGTAGTCGAGCAGGTAGTACGCCCCGTCGGGGCCGAACGCGGAGTCCATCACCTGCTTGCCCGTCCAGGGGAAGCTGTCGATGGTGCCGGGCGACCCGTCGCTGTTGAGGTGGATCGGCTTGACCCAGCCCCGGCCGAACTCGGTGGCGAAGAACTGCCCGTCGAAGGTCTGCGGGAACTTCGTCACCGAGGGGTTGTTCGGGTCGTACCGGTAGACCGGGCCGGCGGCCGGTGACTCGGAGCCGCTGCCGAACGCGGCCGGGCTGCCGGCGTCGCCGCCGTACCTGATCCAGGCGGGTTTGGCCGGCGGGAGGGTGCCCAGGCCGGTGTTGCGGAACGAGTTGTTGGTCGGCCCGCCGGTGCAGTTGAACTTGGGGCCGGTGGAGTTGGTGGCGAAGTTCCACTCGTTGTACGTCTCGGACGTGGTGTTGGTGCCGGTGCAGTACGGCCAGCCGTAGTTGCCGGGACCGGTGACCCGGTTGAACTCGACCTGGCCGGAGGGGCCCCGGTTGGCGTTGGTGCTGCCGGCGTCCGGGCCGTAGTCGCCGACGTAGACGACGCCGGTGGCCTTGTCGACGCTGATCCGGAACGGGTTGCGGAAGCCCATCGCGTAGATCTCGGGGCGGGTCTTCGCGGTGCCGGGAGGGAACAGGTTCCCGCTCGGGATCGAGTACGTCCCGTCGGGGTTCATCTTGATCCGCAGGAGCTTGCCGCGCAGGTCGTTGGTGTTGCCGGCGCTGCGCTGGGCGTCGTAGGCGGGGTTGCGGTTGGTGCGCTCGTCCAGCGGCGAGTAGCCGGCGGAGTCGAACGGGTTGGAGTCGTCGCCGGTGGACAGGTAGAGGTTCCCGGCGGCGTCGAAGTCGATGTCGCTGCCGACGTGGCAGCAGATGCCCCGGTCGGTGCCGACGTCGAGCACGTCGACCTTGCTGGCCTGGTTGAGGGTGAAGTCGCTGTTCAGGGTGAACCGGGACAACCGGTTGACGCCCTGCCAGGCGGACCAGTTGGTGCCGGTGGCGGGCGCGTCGCCGCCGGGGGTGGACAGCGGCGGCGCGTAGTAGAGGTAGATGAACCGGTTGGTGGCGAAGTCCGGGTCGACCCCGAGGCTCTGCAACCCCTCCTCGTCGTGGGTGTAGACGGGGATCGTGCCGACCACCCGGGTCACGCCGGAGGCGTCGGTGCGCCGCACCGTGCCGTTGCGGGCGGTGTGCAGCACGGACCGGTCCGGCAGTACGGCCAGCGACATGGGCTCGCCCATCTCGTTGACCCCCCGGGCCAGCTCGACCTGCTGGAAGTCGCTGGCGTTGATGGTGTGGGCGGCGGCCGGGGCGGTCGGGCCGGTGGTGGCGGCGACCGCGCCGGCGGTGACGGCCAGCAGCAACGCGGCGGCCGAGGGTAGCCACCGTCGGGAACGGTGACCGAATGAGTCCTTTGTGGACATTGGAGGGCTGTCCCTTCCTGACGGATCACGGCCAGGGCGGGACGCGTGCCGCCGCGCCGGATGCCGGGTGGTGGGGTGGAGTGGTGGGGTGTGGCAGGGCAGGCCGGGCGGCCGGGGGTGCCCCGGTCGGCCGGTCCGAACCCTCGGCCGGGGCGCGCAGCGCCCGGCGGAAGATTGCTCGCCGAGGGGTTACCGCGCCGCCGGTTCACCTTGACGAAACATGCCCGTGATGCCACAAACATTAATGGCGACCTATATCAATGTCCATACCCTCTGCCCACCGTTGTGGGTTTTCATCAGATGAAGCCCGTCCCGGCGACGCCGACCGGCAGCACCGGGACGACCCACCCCGGATGCGAAGCCACATTCATCTGATGAAAGAACGCCCCACGCCCCGGACCGCCACAGGGGCAGGGGCGACGCGGCTCAGTGCTGCCGGTGCACGGCCTGATCGGCCAGGGCGGCCAGCGCGGCGCGGGCCGGCTCCGCCAACGGCACCTGGGCGAGCGCGACCCGGGCGGCGTCGGCCCGGACCCGGATCAACCGCTCGATCTTCTCCCGCGCCCCGGTCGCCTCGATGATCGTCCGCAACTCGGCGGCGCCCGCCGCGTCCAGCTCGGGATTGCCGAACAGGTCCCGCAGCCGGGCGGCCTGGGCCCGGTCGGCGGCGTCGCGGGCCATCGCCATCATCACCGTCGGCTTGCCCTCCCGCAGGTCGTCCAGGATCGACTTGCCGGTCACCGCCGGATCACCGAAGACCCCGAGCACGTCGTCGCGGAGCTGGAACGCGTCGCCCAGCGGGTCACCGAAGTCGACAAGCGCGGCGATCAGCTCCGCCGGGGCCCCGGCCAACGCCGCACCGATCTGCAACGGCCGGGTCACCGTGTACCGGGCCGCCTTCATCCGGATCACGGTGAGCGCGCTGGCCACCGAGCCGTCCCCAACCCCGGACACCAGGTCCAGGTACTCCCCAGCGATCACCTCGGTGCGCATCCGGGCGAAGACCCGGTACCCCTGCCAGATCTGCGCGGAGGTCATCCCGCACTCGTGGAACATCTGATCCGACCAGGCGGCGCACAGATCCCCACAGAGCAGCGCGGTGTTGCGGCCGTACGTCTCCGGGTCACCCCGCCACGCCGAGCGGGTGTGCAGCTCGGCGAAGACCCGGTGCACCGACGGCGCGCCCCGGCGGTGGTCGCTGCCGTCCAGGATGTCGTCGTGGATCAGGGCGAACGCGTGGAACAGCTCCAACGCCGCCGCCGCCACCACGATCGGGCGGTCGTCCACACCGCCGGCCCCCCGCCAACCCCAGTAGCAGAACAGCGGACGCAGTCGCTTCCCGCCGGCCAGCACGAACCGGTGCAGGGCGGAGAAGATGCCGCGCGGGGCACCGTCCGGCCAGTCCGGGCCCTGCCGGTCGAGGAACGCCACCAGCTCCGCGTCGAAGCGGGTGCGCAGCTCACTGGCGTCGGTCGGGGCGGCGGTGAGCGTCACCGCCGCTCCCCCGCGCCCGGCGGGCCGGTCGGAGCCGTCGACGCCCCGTCGGCACCGGCACCCGTTCCCAACCCGGCCAGGTCCAACAACAACGCCTTGACCTCGGTCGCGGCGAAGGTGTCCCGGGCCGGCGACGGGTCGGAGCAGAGCAGCACCGGACCGTCCGCCGGATCGGCCGGCAACCGCCCGTGCGAACCGCGCACCGCCCGCGCCCCGGCGTCCAGACCCACCACGCTCATCAGGTAGCGCATACCGAGCTTCTTACGGGCCAGCGCCACCCCCGCCCGCCGTTTCGCCGCACCCGGCGCGGCCGGGTCGAAGAACAGCTCCGCCGGGTCGTACCCGGGCTTGCGGTGGATCTCCACGTTGCGGGCGAAGTCCGGGGCGCGGTCGTCGTCGAGCCAGTAGTAGTAGGTGAACCAGGAGTCCGGCTCGGCCACCAGCACCAGTTCACCGGCCCGCTCGTGGTCCAGCCCGGCCGCCGCCTTGCCCTCGGCGTCCAGCACCTCGGCCACCCCGGGCAGCCCGGCGCAGAGCTTCGCCACCGCCGCCACGTCCGCCGGGTCCTTCACGTAGACGTGGGCGACCTGGTGGTCGGCGACGGCGAACGCCCGCGACGTCCACGGGTCCAGGTACTCCATGCCGTCCTGGGTGTAGACCCGCAGCAGCCCCTCGGCGCGCAGCAGCCGGTTGACGTCCACCGGGCGGGAGACGTCGGTGATGCCGTACTCGGACAGCGCCACCACCGTCGCGTCGGCAGCCCGCGCGGCGTCCAGCAGCGGGGCGAGCACCGCGTCCAGCTCCGCCGCCGCGGCGGCGGCCCGGGGCGAGGACGGGCCGAAGCGTTGCAGGTCGTAGTCGAGGTGCGGGACGTAGACCAGGGTCAGGTCGGGGGCGTGGTCGGCGAGGATACGCTCGGCCGCCCGGCAGATCCACCGGGACGACGGCAGCCCCGCGCCCGGCCCCCAGTAGGTGAACAGCGGGAAGGTGCCCAGCGCGTCGGTGAGCGTGTCGTGCAGCTCCGGCGGGTCGGTCCAGCAGTCCGGTTCCTTGCGCCCGTCGGCGTAGTAGATGGGGCGGGGCGTGACGGTCCAGTCGACGTCCGCGCCCATCGCGTACCACCAGCAGACGTTGGCCACCGTGTAGCCGGGCTCGACCCGGCGGGCCGCCTGCCACACCTTCTCCCCGCCGACCAGCGCGTGGTGCTGCCGCCACAGCAGCACCTCACCGAGGTCGCGGAAGTACCAGCCGTTGCCGACGATGCCGTGCCCGGACGGCTGTTCACCGGTCAGCAGAGTGGCCTGCGCCGAGCAGGTCACCGCCGGCAGCACGGTCCCCAGTCCGGCGGAGAACCCCTGCTCGGCGACGGCGCGCAGCCGGGGCATGTGGGCCAGCAGCCGGGGGGTCAGGCCGACCACGTCCAGCACCACCAGCCGGCGGCTCATGCCGACACCCCGCTGCGTCCGGCGCGGCGGTGGCACCTCGTCGTGCCGGGTCGGTGGCGCTCGCTCATCGTCGTACTCCCAGGGTCGTCGGGACGGCTCGCCCGGCCGGGGTGAGCCCGAGGGTGACCAGTTCGTCGCGGGCGAAGGCCAGTTCGGCGGCGATGCCCACGGCCAGCTCCGCGTCGGTGCGCGGACGCCGCGCCGCCGGCAGCACCCCCCACGTGTACGTCTCGACGTCCAGGTGGTCACAGCCGGCCGTCGGGCCGGCGAGCAGCGCGGCCAACGCGGCGCGCAACACCGGCAGGGTGGAGGTCAGCGGCGGCTCGGGCGGGGCGTGCAGCGGCACGTGGTAGTGCACCCGCCACGCCCCGGGCAGCCGCGCGGCCAGCGCCGCGTCCAGGTCGTCGGCCGCGTACGCCGGGTCGGCCGGGTCGGCGGCGTGGGCGCAGCCGGCGGTGCGGGTCTGGTGCAGAAAGCGCGGTTCCACCCAGCGGCCCAGCGCCTCGGCGTCGGCGACCGGGTCGGCCGACTCCAGCGCGGCGGAGACCTGCACCTTGACCACCGGCAGCCCGGCGGAGCGCAGCCGGGCCAGCGCCGCGACGGGTTCCTCCCAGGCGCAGGCGAGGTGGGCCAGGTCGAGACAGATCCCGAGGCGTTCCGGGTCGAGGTCGGCCAGGAGCGTGGCGGCCTGCCCGCTGCTCTCCACCACGCAGCCCGGTTCGGGTTCGAAGCCGACCCGCACCACCCGGCCGGTGTCGCGTTCCACCTCGGCCAGACCGGTGGTGAGCGCGTCGAGCCGGCGACGGGACGCCTCGGCGTAGGTCGCGTCCCAGGGGTGCCGCCAGGCCAGCGGCAGGGTGGAGACGGAGCCCCGGGCCGCGTCGTCGGGGAGCAGGTCGGCCAGCACCCGGGCCAGGTCGAGGGTGTAGCGCAGCCGCTGCCCGGTGGTCCAGTCCGGGTGGTACACCGCGCCCTTGACCACCGGGGCCTGGAAGGCCGCGTACGGGAAGCCGTTGAGGGTGACCACCTCCAGCCCCCGGTGGGTCAGCTCGGCGCGCAGCCGGCGGCGGGCGGTCGGGTCGGCGGCCAGCTCGGCGGCGACCGGGGCGGCCAGCCACAGCCCCAGGCCGAGCAGGTCCGTGCCGAGCGCCTCCCGCACCGGCAGGGCGTACGTGTCGAGTTGGGCGAGGATGCCGGCGGTGTCCTCGGCGGGGTGCACGTTGGTGCAGTAGCCGAGATGGACGGTGCTGCCGTCGGCGTGCCGCAGCCGCATCAGTCGCCGCCGCGCAGGATGGAGTTGCCCGCGAAGGTGCCGCTGGTCGGGGTGTCCAGGTCGGTCAGGTCGAGCCGGCCGGACTGCCCGTAGAACTCCACCGGGTTGCGCCAGAGCACCAGGTCGACGTCGTCGTCGGTGAACCCGGCGGCGAGCATCGCCTCCCCGGTGGCCCGGGTCAGCAGCGGGTCGGAACGGCCCCAGTCGGCGGCCGAGTTGACCAGCATCCGCTCGGTGCCGTACGTGCGCAGCAGCTCCACCATCCGCGGCGGCGACATCTTCGTGTCGGGATAGATCGAGAAGCCCAGCCAGCAGCCGCTGTCCCGGGCCAGCTTCACGGTCACCTCGTTGAGGTGGTCCAGGGCCACCCGGCCGGGCGCGATGCCGCTCTCGGCGACCACCGCCAGGCTGCGTTCGACGCCGCGCGCCTTGTCCCGGTGCGGGGTGTGCACCAGGGCCGGCAGGTCGTGGTCGACGGCGAGGGCGAGCTGGGTGGCGAACGCCTCGTCCTCCGCCGGGGTCATGTCGTCGTAGCCGATCTCGCCGACCGCGACCACGGCGTCCTTCTCCAGGTAGCGGGGCAGCAGGTCGAGCACCGGGCGGCAGCGGGGGTCGTTGGCCTCCTTCGGGTTCAGCGCCACGGTGGCGTGGTGCCGGACGCCGAACTGGCCGGCCCGGAACGGCTCCCAGCCGATCAGCGAGTCGAAGTAGTCGGCGAAGGAGGCGGCGCCGGTGCGCGGCTGCCCCAGCCAGAAGGCCGGCTCGACCACGGCACGGACCCCGGCGGCGGCCATCCGCTCGTAGTCGTCGGTGGTCCGCGACGTCATGTGGATGTGGGGGTCGAAGATGCGCATTCACGCCTCCCTGATGGTGAGCCGGTCGAGCAGTGCGGTGGCGTCGGCGGGGAGCTGCCGACCGGCGGCGTGCCGTTCCGCGGCGAGCGCGGCGAGCATGGTGGCCAGTTCCCCGTCGGCGCGGTGGTCCAGGTCGGCGACGACGGCCAGCGGCACCCCGATGAAGACGCACTTGAGCACCGCCTGCCGCCAGGCGTCGCCGGTCAGGTGCCGGGCGTACGGGCCGAGGGCGGCGGCGACCAGCCGGGTGTCGTTGGTGCGGATCGCGTCGTGCAGCAGCGGCACCCCGGCGTCGCCGATCGGCAGCAGCGGCAGGGCCTTGAGCACGGCCCGCTTCTCGGCGGCGTCGCCGTGCCGGTAGACCTGCTCGACCTGGCCGGCGGCCCGGTCGGCGGGCAGGGCGGACAGCAGCAGCGCACGGGCCGCCTCGTCGGCGCTCCAGCCTGGTGCGCCGGGCAGCTCGTGCCGGCCGCACCGGCGGGCGGCTGCCGGGAAGTACCGCGCGACCGTGTCGGGCTCGGCCGCGACGTGCCGCAGCGCGGTGTCCAGCCAGTCGGGATCGGGTGCGCCCTCGAGCGCGGCCCGCAGTCGATCCGGTGTCATCCGTCTTCCCTCCCCAGGTGCGTACGGTCGGCGGTGGTCAGTCCGCCCCGGTGGTGCCGGCGGGCACGGGTGGCGCGCCCGCCGCGAGACCGGCCTGTCGGGCGGCGGTGCGCAGGAAGTCCAGCGACCGGGCGGCCACGGTGGGCGCGGCGTGCGAGTGCCGGGGCAGCTCCACGGCGACGAGTCCCCGGTAGCCGCCGTCGGCCAGCGCCCGCAGCACCGGCGGGAAGTCGATCTCGCCGGTGCCGAACTCCAGGTGTTCGTGCACGCCCCGGCGCATGTCGTCGATCTGCACGTTGACCAGGTGGTCGGCCACCTGGGTCACGCAGTCCGGCACGGTCGCCGACTCCAGGCAGCGGCAGTGTCCGATGTCGAGGGTGATGCCGAAGCGGGCCGGCTCGCCGAGGGCCCGGTGCAGCCACCACCAGCCGGCGATGTCCTCGACCAGCATTCCCGGCTCCGGCTCGAAGCCCAGGGTCACCCCGGCCCGGTCGGCGGCGGCCACCACGGTGGCGCAGCCGGCGACCAGCCGGTCCCGGGCCACCTCCGCAGGGACGTGGCCGGGCCGGACGCCGGCCCAGAACGAGACCGCCTCCGCGCCGAGGTCGGCACCGACCCGCACCGCCCGTTCCAGGAAGTCGATCCGGCCGGCCGGGTCGTCGTGCAGCAGCGTCGGGGCGTGCTTGCGCCACGGGTCGAGCAGGTAGCGGGCGCCGGTCTCGACCACCACGCCGAGGCCCAGCGCGGCCAGCCGGTGCGCCACCGCGTCGACCCGACGGGCCAGCCCCGGCGCGTGCGGGTCGAGGTGGTCGTGGTCGAGGGTCAGCGCGACCCCCTCGTAGCCGAGGTCGGCCAGCACCGTCAGGGCGTCGTCGAGCCGGTGGTTGGCGAAGCCGTTGGTGCCGTAGCCGAACCGGAGCCGCTCCGGGGCCGGCGGATCGGCGGGGGTGGTGGGCGGTGGGGTGGTCATGTCGGGGAGAGCTTCCGGGCCAACCGGCCGCCCAGCGGCGCGGCGAGTGCGACCAGCGTGCCGACCAGCCCGGCGCCGGCCCGGGCGGTGAGTGCGCCCTGCAACGAGGGCAGCCCGGTGATGCCGGCCCCGACGGCGGCCCGGACCCGGCCGGCGGTGGGCTCGGCGGCGACCCGGGCCTGCGCGCCGCCGTACCGGGCGACGTACCAGCCGGCCAGGCCGACCGGCAGCGCGGCGGCGACCGTGGCGGCCAGGGGACGCGGGGACGGCGCGGCGGCCAGGGGACGCGGGGACGCGGCGGTGCGGCGGGGCAGGGTGGTGGCGGCGAGCGCGACCAGGGCGGTGCCGGCGAGGGTACGCCGGGGCAGCGCCGCGTCGGTGCCGGTGACCTCGCGCCGGGACAGGGCGGTGACCGTCCAGGTGTGCGCGGCGACGGTGAGCGCCGCCGGCAGCGCCCGGACCGGCCGCCCGGGAGACGCGCCGAGCAGCACGTCCAGCCCCCGGCAGGCGGCCATCACGGCGGGACCGGCGGCGGTGTTCTTCGCCGCGAGGTCGTACCCCCAGATGGTGGCGGCGAGCGGGAGCGCCACGGCGGCGGCCCGGCGACCGCCCACGGCGGCGGCCAGCCCCAGGCCGGCGGCGGTGAGCCCGGCGGCGACCCCGGCGGCGGCGGCCGGGGTGATCCGGCCGCTCGGGATGGGCCGTTCCGGGCGTTCCTCGGCGTCCAGCCCCCGGTCGGCCCAGTCGTTGGCGGCCATCCCGGCCCAGTAGAGCAGCACCGACGCGCCGGCCAGCCCGGCGGTACGGGGGCCGAGCACCCCGGCCGCCGCCGCCCCGGCCACCAGGTCCCCCGGTACGGACAGCGCGGCCGGTGCCCGGACCAACTCGGCCAGGTCGGCCAGACTGGTCACCCGGCACCGCCGACGTGCAGCTCCCGGGCGAAGTCGACAAGCCGCTGCCACTGCGCGCTCAGCGAGTGGGTGGGCGAGTCGATCGGGTCCTTGAAGAAGAACGCCAGCTCGGGCAGGGGCCCGACCCGGCCGGCGGCGTGTGCTGCGGCGGTGAGCCGGGCCAGGTCGAGCACCAGCGGGGCGGCCAGCGCAGAGTCGCAGCCGTGCCAGGTGAACTCCATCCGCATCCCGGTGCCGAGGAACCCGGCGAAGGTGATCAGATCCCAGGCGGTCTTGAAGTCGCCGAGGTCCTCGACGTAGTCGATCCGGGTGCCGCCCTGCGGCAGGTAGCCGAGCGTCTCGCCGAGGACCCGCTGCTTGCTGTCCACCTTGGCGGCGTTGGCGCCCGGCTCGGCCAGGGTCGCCCCGTCGCCGCCGCCGAGCAGGTTGACCCCGGACCAGGAGCGGACCGCGAGGTTCCGCATCGCGAACATCGGGGCGAGCACCGACTTGACCAGGGTCTCCCCGGTCTTGCCGTCGTGCCCGGCGTACGGCAGGCCGCGCTGGGCGGCCAGTGCCGCGAGCGCCGGCAGGCGCAGCCCGGTGGACGGGGTGAAGTCGACGTACGGGCAGCCCGCCTCGACGGCCGCGTACGCGTAGAGCGAGCTGGGCGGCAGCACCTCGTCGGTGCCGGCGAGGGCGGCCCGCAGGGCGTCCGGGTCGGCGTGGCCGGGGTGCGTGGCGGGGGCCGGTTCGGTGGCGGAGACGTTGACCACCACCACCCGGTCCAGCCGGTGCCGGTCGCGGAACGCGGTCAGCTCGGCGGCGATGGCGGCGGCCCGGTCGGCCTGGCTGCCGCCGGTGGGCGCGGGCCGCAGGTCGTCCTCGACGGCGGTCAGGTCGGCGGCGAGCGCGGCGGCCAGCCGGCCGGGCAGCACCCCGGCGGCGGCGAGCGCCTCGGCCCGCTTGGTCAGCGGGGTGGTGGCCACGTCGTGACCGCCGAAGACCAGGTCGGCGAAGGTGGGCAGGGCGGGCCCGCGCAGGTCGGGAAGTTCGGTGACACAGCCGGTGGGGCCGGTGAGACCCGCCCGCAGGGCGAGGCCCCCGACGATGGCGGTGGTCGCGACGGAGCCGCGCGCTCCCACCAGCCAGACACCCGTTCTCATGGTGCTCCTTCCGTCGGGTGGAAACGTCGCGTCGGTCGAGTCGTACGGTGCGGCGCGGGTGGCCCCGCCCGCCCGGTCGTCCGGGATGGCACCGTGGCACGGCGACGACGTCGGCGGCATCGTCACCGCACCCGGTTCCCGTACGGCGTGCGGGCGGGGCTGGCAGGCAGGGCCGGTTCGGCGTCTCGGCCCTGCCTCCCCGCATCCGGCCGACGGCGGCGGCGCGCCTCCGGCCGGACGAATGTGGTGGTGATCCGGTTTACAGAATCATGTTCATCAATATTTATACAGGCGGCCCTCCGGTGCGACCGGGGAATCCCGGTCCGGCCGCACCGGACGGCCGACGTGCGCGTGCCCCGGGCCGACGGCCCGGCGCACGCCCTCCGTCACCGACCCCGGCCCGACCGCGGGGCGCAACCGCGGCCGGTCCCTCGCCGGTCGGCGGCGGAGGTGGCTGGTCAGACGCCGAGCGCGGCCAGGGCCGGCTCGACGTCGGTCCACTGGGAACCGAGTTCCGCCGAGCGGGTCACCGCATCCAGCACGAGCTGGACCTGCAACGCGTCGGCGAACGACGGGGTCGGGTCGACGCCGGCGGCGACCGCCTCGACGAAGTCGCGCATCTCGTGCGTGAAGGAGTGCTCGTAGCCGATGATGTGACCCGGCGGCCACCACGCCGCCATGTACGGGTGCTCGGCCTCGGTGACCAGGATGCGGGCGAACCCCTGCTCGGCCGTCGGCCGGGTGGCGTCGTAGAACTCCAGTTCGTTGAGGCGCTCCAGATCGAACACCACCGAACCGAGCGAACCGTTGATCTCCACCCGGAGGGCGTTCTTGCGGCCGGTGGCGAAGCGGGTCGCCTCGTACGTGGCCAGTGCCCCGTCGTCCAGCCGGGCCACGAAGATCGCGGCGTCGTCGACGGTGACCGTGCCGGTCGCCGTGGCGTCGCCGTCGACCTCGGCGGCCAGGCCACTGGACGCGCCCGGCAGCGGACGCTCCTTGACGAACGTCTCGGTCACGGCGCTGACCCCGGTGATCCGTTGCCCGGTCACGTACTGGGTCAGGTCGATGATGTGCGCCCCGATGTCACCGAGGGCACCGGAGCCCGCCTTGTCCTTCTCCAGCCTCCAGACCAGGGGGAACTGCGGATCGACGATCCAGTCCTGGAGGTACGTCGCGCGGACGTGCCGGATCGTCCCGAGCCGTCCTTCGGCGACGAGCTGTCGCATCAGGGCGACGGCGGGCACCCGGCGGTAGTTGAACCCGCACATGGACCGGACCCCGGCGGCTGCCGCGGTGGCCGCGGCGGCGGTCATCGCCCGCGCCTCGTCCACCGTGTTGGCCAGCGGTTTCTCGCAGATCACGTGCTTGCCGGCGGCGAGCGCGGCGAGGGCGATCTCGGCGTGGCTGTCACCAGGTGTGCAGATGTCGACCACGTCGATGTCGTCCGAGTTGACCAGGGCACGCCAGTCGGTGGTGTGCGCGTCCCAGCCCAGCCGGTCGGCTGCCTCGGCGACCTTCGCGGCGTCCCGGCCGCAGATCTTCGCCATCCGAACCCGGGCGGGCAGGTCGTACACCCGGTTCACGGTGCGCCACGCCTGTGAGTGCGCGGCGCCCATGAACGAGTACCCGATCATGCCGATCCGGAGTTCGCTGTCGTGAGTGGACAAGGTGGGTCTCCCCCCGTGTATCAGAACCCGAGCTTGAGGTAGTTGCTCGCGTTCTCCTTGGTGATCGTCTCCGAGGCGAGCACGATCTCCTTGGGCACCTGGAGTTCCACCAGGTCGGACATGCCCTTGCCCTGGGCGATGAGGCGGGCCAGGGAGATGGCCGAGGAGGCCATCGACGGGCTGTAGGTCACGGTCGCCTTGAGCACCGTGTTGTCGGCCTGGATGTCCTCCATGGCCTTCTTCGAGCCGGCGCCGCCGACCATGAAGAACTCCTTGCGGTTGGCCTGGTTGACCGCGGCCAGGACACCGATGCCCTGGTCGTCGTCGTGGTTCCAGACCGCGTCGATCTTCGGCAGGGCCTGGAACAGGCCGGTGGCCGCCTGCTGGCCGGAGTCGGCGGTGAACTCCGCCGGCCGCCGGTTGGCCACCTTGAACCCGGCCGTGGCCAGGGTGTCGGCGAAGCCCTTGGACCGCTGCTGGGTCAGCTCCAGCGAGTCGATGCCGGGGATCTCACCGATGACCGGGTTGCTGACGCCCTTGGCCTTGAGCTGCGCCACGATGAAGTTCGCGGCGGCCACGCCCATGCCGTAGTTGTCGCCCATGATCTGCAGCCGGTAGGCCAACGCGTCGGGGAACGCCCGGTCCAGGTTGACCACCGGGATGCCGGCCTTCATCGACTCCAGGCCGAACGCGTTGAGCTCCTTGCCGTCGTGCGGCAGCACCACGATGACGTCCGGCTTCTGCGCGACCAGGGTGGACAGCGCCGCCCGCTGGGCCGCCGCGTCCGCGCCGGCCTCGACGGTCTTGAAGTCCACGTCCGAGTACGCGCCGGCCTGCGCCTTGGCGTTGTTGGTGATGGCGGCGATCCAGCCGTGGTCGGCGGCGGGGGCGGAGAAGCCGATGGTGACCTTCTTGCCGGGGGCGGCGTTGCCGCCCGCGGCGTTGTCGGCCGCCTTGGTCTGCGCCGCGGTCGGTGTGGACTCGTTGCTGGTGCAACCGGCGAGGAGCACACCGGCGCCGACCGCCGCGCCGCCGAAGAGCAACCGGCGACGGGACAGGTCACGGGGCTGGGTCATGACGACCTCCAGGAAATGACTGATGGTGGGGGTGAAAAAGGTTGTGCTGATCCCGGCCACCGTCGGTGGCCGCCGGAATGCGGTGATGCGGAGGGTCGGGACGCGCCCGGTGGGGCGACGCGTCCGGGGTCAGGCGGGGGTGGTCAGCCTGTTACGGCTGAGGAACTGGGTGACGCTGCGGAACTGCACCTGCTGGATCAGGACGGCGCCGACGATGATGCCGCCCTTGACCATGTTCTGGGCCTCGGTGGACAGGCCGTTGATGGCGAAGAGGTTGGTGATGGTGGAGAAGATCAGCACCCCGAGCAGGGAACCGATGATCGTGCCCCGGCCACCGCTGAGCAGCGTGCCGCCGATGATGGCGGCGGCGATCGCGTCCAGCTCGTAGAGGTTGGCCATGGCCGCCTGGGCGGAGTTGGCCTGCGCGGTCAGCATGATCGCGGCGATGCCGCAGCACAGCCCGGACAGCGCGTAGAGCAGCAGGGTGTGCCGCCGGACGTTGATCCCGGCGAGTCGGGCCGCCTCCGGGTTGCCGCCGACGGCGACCGTACGCCGGCCGAAGGTGGTGCGGTTGAGCAGCACCCACCCGGCGGCGACCACGGCGGCGAGGATGTAGACCAGCAGCGGGATGCCGAGCACCTCGGTGCTGGCGATGCCGTTGATGAAGGAGTTGCTCGACACCTGGGTCTGCTTGCCGGAGATCTGGGCGGCCAGACCCCGGGCGGCGACCATCATGGCCAGCGTGGCGATGAACGCCACCAACCGCCCGTACGAGATGAGAATCCCGTTGACCAGGCCGACCGCCACGCCTACCACGATCGCCGTGAAGATCATGCCGCCCGCGCCGTAGCTCTGGGTCGCGACCGTGGTCGCCCACACCCCGGCGAGGGCGACGATCGCGCCGACCGACAGGTCGATGCCGCCGCCGATGATCACGAAGGTCATCCCGACGGTGACCACCCCGACCACCGAGGCGAGCTTGAGGATGGTCAGCGTGTTGCCCCACACCCAGTCCGGGTTGGAGTAGAGATCCCAGCGGGTCGCGGCACCGATCACGATCAGCACCACCAGCACGCCGATCAGGCCGAGGTTACGCTTCGCGCCCTCGCCCCCGTCGCCGCTCCAGAAGGACAACCCGCCCGTCCTCGGCTTCTCCTTGAGCGACGCCGTCACGGCCGGGTCCACCGGCGGCGACTGCGCCGGCAGGTCCGCCGGCCGGTCCGGCGTCGCGGTCCCGGTCGACTCACTCATGCCGTCACCTCGTTATGTCCACTGCGCTCGCTCATGCCGGCGCGCCTTCCATCAGAGACCCCGCCATGACGAGGTCGAGCACGGTGTTCTCGTCCAGTTCGCCGGCGGGCGCCTCGCGCACCATCCGGCCCTCCCGCATCACCAGCACCCGATCGGCCAGGCCGAGCACCTCGGGCACCTCGCTGGAGACCAGCAGCACGCCGACCCCCTGGGCGGCCAGGCCGCGGATCACCCGGTACAGCTCGGCACGGGCCCCCACGTCCACCCCCCGGGTCGGCTCGTCGAGCAGCAGCAACCGGGTGTCGCCGAGCAGCCAGCGTCCGACCACCACCTTCTGCTGGTTGCCGCCGGAGAGGGTGCGTACCGCCCGGCGCACGTCGTTGGGCCGGAGCTGGAGGTCGTCGGCGATCCGCTCCGCCTCGGCCCGCTCCCGCCCGGCGTTGGTGAAGCCGAGGCGGGCGTACCGGGTGAAGGTCGCCAGGGTGACGTTGCGGTGGATCGGCTCGCCGAGCAGCAACGCCTGGCTCTTGCGTTCCTCGGGGGCCATGCCCATGCCGGCCCGGACCGCCGCGCCGACGCTGCCCGGCCGCAGGGTCCGACCGCCCATCCGGATGGTGCCGGACTCGGCACGTCGGGCCCCGTAGATCGTCTCCAGCAGTTCCGAGCGGCCGGAGCCGACCAGCCCGGCGATGCCGACGATCTCACCGGGGCGGACGCTGAGCGAGACGTCGGCGAACTCGCCGGTCCGGCTCAGCCCGTCGACCCGCAGCAGCTCGTCGCCGGTGGCCGGCGCGGTCGGGCGGTCCGGGAAGACGTACTCGATGGTCCGGCCGGTCATCCGGGCGACCAGGTCGCGGGTCGGGGTGTCGCGGGCCGGCAGGTTCGCCGCGGTGGTCCGGCCGTCCTTGAGTACGGTGACCCGGTCGCCGATCTCGCGGATCTCCTCCATCCGGTGCGAGATGTAGATGACCGCGATGCCCTGGGCGGTGAGTTCCCGGATGATCCGGAAGAGGTTGTCCACCTCGTCGTGCGCCAGCACCGCGCTCGGCTCGTCCATGATGATCAACCGGGCCTCGTGGGACAGCGCCCGGGCCATGCTGACCACCTGCTTGCCGGCGGCCGGCAGCGCGCGCACCATCCGGCCGGGCGGGATCTCGCCGTGGCCGAGCCGGCTCAGGATCTCCCGGGTACGCCGGGCCATCAGCCCGCGCCTGACGAAACCGGCGACCTTCGGCTCGTGACCGAGGAAGGCGTTCTCGGCGACCGACAGGTCCTCGACCAGATCGAGTTCCTGGTAGATGGTGGCGATGCCGGCGCGCATGGCGGCCTGCGGGTTGGCGAAGTGCGCCGGTTCGCCGCGCCATTCCACCTGCCCGGAGTCGGGGCGGTGCACCCCGGCGAGCACCTTGATCAGGGTGGACTTGCCGGCGCCGTTCTGCCCGAGCAGGCAGTGCACCTCACCGGCCCGTACCTCCAGCTGCACGCCGTCGAGGGCGCGGACGCCGGGGAAGGTCTTGACCACGTCGGTCAGCCGGAGCACCACCTCACCGGCGACGGTGTCGGCGGGCGCCTCGACCAGCGGGGCATTGTCCCCGGTGGGGGAGGTCGGTTCCTTGCTCACGATGCCTCCCCGAAGGCGACGTCGCTGGCGAGGACGGCCGCGCCGGCCACTCCGGCGCGCGGTCCCAGCTCGGACAGGACGACCGGCAGGTTGCCGGTGGCCAGCGGCAGCGAACGGCGGTAGACCACGCTGCGGATCTCGGCGAGCAGGATGTGCCCGAGGTGGGCCAGCCCGCCACCGATGACGATCATCGACGGGTTGGTGAAGCTGACCAGCCCGGCCAGCACCTGCCCGACCCGGCGACCCCCGTCGCGGATGAGCTGGATGCAGGTGACGTCGCCCTCGATCGCCGCCTCGGCGACGTCGCGGGCGGAGACCGCGCCCCGGGCGGCGAGCCGCTCGGCCAGCGCCGGCGAGGTACCGGTACGCGCCGCGACGGCGGCCTCGCGGGCCAGTGCCGCCCCACTGAACACGGCCTCCAGGCAACCGGCGTTTCCGCAGGTGCAGGCCGGTCCGCCGGCCTCGGCCTGAATGTGCCCGATGTCGCCGGCGCAGCCGTCGGTGCCCCGGTAGACCTCGCCGCTGAGGTAGATCCCACACCCTATTCCGGTGCCGATCTTGACGAAGAGGAAGTCGTCGACCGAGTGGGCCACCCCGCCGTGCCGCTCGCCGATCGCCATGATGTTCACGTCGTTGTCGACCACCGCCGGGCACCCGTGCTCCCGGCTGATCAGCTCGCGTACCGGGTAGCGGTCCCAGCCCGGCATGATCGGTGGCGAGACCGGCACCCCGTCGCGGAAGCTGACCGGGCCGGGCAGGCCGATGCCGACGCCGTTGAGCCGCTCGTACGCCCCGTCCACCCGGGCCTTGTGCAGCAGGTCGTTGACCCGGTGCAGGATGGCCTTCGGGCCGGAACGGATGTCGGCCGGCTCGGCGTACGCGGCGATCGGTTCGAGCCGCCCGTTGACCACCTCGACGTCGATCGAACTGGCACCCATGTCGATGCCGGCGAACCGCAGGTGGGGGTTCAACTCGACGAGTGTCGACCGGCGTCCGCCCCGGGAGGCGGCCAGTCCGGCCTCGGCCACCAGACCCAACCCGACCAGCCGTTCCAACTCGGCGAGGAGCCGGGGCCGGGGCATCTGCAACCGGTCGCCCAGCTCGGCCCGGGACGCTGGCCCCTCGTCACGGAGCAGCCGTAACAGCTGCACGTGCAGGGAATCTGCCGTCCGCACGGGACTCACCTCCGCCTCAGGGTTCACATTGACGTCACGCCGTTGTGTTGTGGTCGACACAGTAGGAGACTTCCGTGGCACGTGTCCATAGCTTCGGTCGTTCCTCCGACAACTTTCGTCCGAACGAACAAAAGCTACTAGTCGATCAAGAAAAGGTTGACAGACCGAGAAATCTCCGCAACGACCTGCTACCGACGCCGGGGAGCCGCCGCCCGTCAGGTCCGGAGCGGGCGGGGGAAGCATTACCGGATCGCACCCGGACATGACAAGACCCCGCCCCGCCACGGTCGACGCGGCAGGGCGGGGTCGGCAGGTCCGACGGGCCTCCCGAGGGGTGGCCCGTGTGAGGCGGGTCAGCGGCCGGGGGCGGCGTTGCGCTTCTTGCGCAGCTTGCGGTCGTCACGCAGTTCGACGTACGGCTCCTCGTCCGGGTCGTGGCCGGCGGAGATCGCCCGGCCCCGCTCCAACTCGGCGTCGAACTCCGCACCGAGCAGGATCGCGATGTTGCTCAGCCAGAGCCAGACCAGGAAGATGATCACGCCGGCCAGCGCCCCGTAGGTCTTGTTGTAGGACCCGAAGTTGCTGACGTACAGCGCGAAGAGGCCCGAGACCAGCAGCCAGAGCAGCACCGCCAGCACGCCACCCGGGCTGACCCAGCGGAACCCGCCGTGCCTGGCGTTCGGCGACGCCCAGTAGAGGATCGCGAACATCAGGCTGACCAGCACCAGCAGCACCGGCCACTTGGCGATGTTCCACACCGTCACCGCCGTCGAGCCCAGCCCGATGGCGCTGCCGGCCTGCTCGGCGAGGCCACCGGTAAAGACCACGATCACCGCGGCGGCGAGCAGCAGCACCCCCACCAGGGCGGTCACCCCGAGCCGGATGGGCAGCGTCTTCCAGACCGGCCGCCCCTCCGGCACGTCGTAGATGCTGTTCGAGGCCCGCATGAACGCGCCCACGTAGCCGGAGGCCGACCAGAACGCCGCGACCAGACCGATGACGGCGGCGACGCTGGCCAGCCCACCCGACTGGCCGGCCTGGTCGATCGCGGTCTCGATGATGGTGCGGATGTTCTCCTCCGGCACCACCTGCCCGACCGTGTCCCGGACCCCGCTCGTGGCCCGCTCGCCGAGCAGCCCGAGGATCGAGATCAGCACCAGCATCCCGGGGAAGATCGACAGCACCCCGTAGTAGGTCAGCGCGGCGGCCCAGTCGGTCAGGCTGTCCTCCTGGAACTCCCGACCGGTGCGCTTGAGCGCCGCCCTCCAGTCCGCCCGGTGCAGGTCGGTCGGGCTGTCCGGGCCGTCGTCGGGACCGACAGGCCGGGTGCCCATGTCGGCCTCCCGCCGGCCGCCGCGCCGCCGGTCACCTGACACCGGCCCGCCGGACACGGGCTCACCGGACGGGCGGTCAGCGGACCGCCGGTCACCCGACCGGTCCCGGTCGTGCCGGGCTGCGGTCACGGTGGCCGCGTCGTCGCGATCGGCGTGGGTCTCGTCGGAGGCCATCGCCCCTCCTCGGGGATCTGCGGATGTCGCCCTCCGACATGCCCCGCCACAGCCGTCGCCTAACCCCCGGCCGCCGGCAGAGGTGACGACGGGCACTCCCCCGCCGCCGGGCGTGCCTGCATCGACCTGATGTCCGGCCGCCGTTTCCCGCAGTCCCGCTAAGCCTTCCTTGCCGTTCCGGCGACGAATGCCCGCCAAGCGTACGGGTCGAAGGCCGGCACCGGCCCACCCGGGTCCTTGGAATCCCGCACCATCACCACGCCGGAAAGGTCGTCGGCCACCTCGACGCAGGCACCACCGCCGCCATTGCTACGGGTGCTCTTGCGCCACCGGGCACCGTTCAGATCCATGTTTCCGCCGCGCTCTGTCAGTTCGAGGTGGTGCCGTTGCCATGGTGCCTCACGACTCCCGCCACAAAATCCCGCCACGTGTCGGGGCCAAAGGCCAGCACCGGTCCACCCGGATCCTTGGAATCACGCACGGCCACCACGCCGGACAGGTTGTCGGCCACCTCGACGCAGGCCCCACCCTGCCCGTTGCTGCGGCTGCTCTTGCGCCACCGGGCACCACTCAGTTCCATGTCTCCGCCATTTCCGCCATCAACTCAAGAGACTGCTGCTGCGACAGTGCCTCGCCCCGGATCGACTCCCACACCTCGACCATCTGCCGCAGAAAGTCGGAACGGTCGACTACCTGCCCGTGGAGCTGACCTTCCTGGTAGACGACATCCTCCCCCTGCGGAGAGGTGGCGATCACGAAGGGGCCGTTGATGCCAGGGTACGCGCCGGCAGTTTGCGGGACGACCTGGATGCGGACCCGGGGAAGCGCCGAGCCAAGCTTCACCAGGTGATGCAGTTGCTCACGCATGACCTCCGATTCTCCAATGCGGCGACGCAGCACATACTCGTCAATGACTGCAGTGAGCAGCGGTGGCCGGTCGCGGGAGAGGACGGCCTGACGATCCAGCCGAGCCGTCACCTGCTGCTCGATCTCGTCAGGTGCGAACAGCCCACCGCCGGACAGCAGCGCATGGGCATAAGCCTCGGTCTGCAACAGGCCCGGCACGCAGATCGGTTCGAACCAACGCAGCGCGGTCGCCTCGTACTCGATGCCGGCCCAGTCCCGCGCCCACGGCACCACGGTTTCCCGGCTGATCCGGCGTTGGATTCGTTCGAAACGGCCGTCGGTGGTGAACACCGTGTCGCAGCGGCGGGCGAAGTCCAGGCTGGGCCGACGTTCGCAGGTCTCCACCTTGGCGACCAGGGCACCCGAATAGCTCAGCGCCTCGGCCAGCGCCGCCTGGGACATGCCGTGGGCAGTCCGGGTGAGCCGCAGTTCCTCCGCGAAGTGGTCCAGCATGGACGAGCGTTCCACCAGACAGCCTCCGTACATTGTCGGACCGCTCGGGCTCGACCGGCCCACGCCTGCGTCGTCGGCCCGGCGGACCTCCCACCGTAGCGGCGCAATCAACAGACTGTCACCCAGCGGGACCGTTCCCGGGATCGGACGGTGGGCGGAACCAGGCCGGGAGCGTCCGTCGGTGTCGTCGGCGGGCGCTCCCCTCCAGCATCGACGGAGGCTCGACCATGCGACAGTTTCTCGGATCGCGCTGCGGATTCCCGGGGCACCCCGGCCCCTGTGCCGGCGGACCGGGTCGGCCCGAGCCGGGCCACGGCGGGTCGGGGCGCGGCCGCCCGACCTGCGGTGATCCCGGCCGGGGCAGGTCGGGCGGTGTCCGTTCCAACCGGGTCGGGCCGGGTGGGAACGTGCGGGCGGGTCGGCGCTGATGCCCCGATACCGTCCCCACGTGGCCGCCCGCCCCTCCTGGCGGTGCCGGGTGTGCGGGGCGGCCTGGCCGTGCTCCCCGGCCCGGCTGGCACTGCTCGGCGAGTACCGCGAGGATCGCACCGCCCTGCTGGTCTACCTGGGCCTCCTGTTGGGCGAAGCCATGGACGACCTCGCCAGCCTGCACGGCGTCGCGCCACCCGGCCTCACCGACCGCATCGTCACCTGGGCACGGTCCCGGTAACCCGACCACCCCGGCACACCTCGCCCGCCGACCGGCGACGCACGGTTCGCGGACATCTTGGGTGGAGATCGATCGCAACGTCGGCGACAGAGCGGTATCGCCGCGACCTGATGCCGCTGTATCGGCCCCACTGTGTCGATCATGACCTGACGTGGCGGGATCTTGGTGGCGAACGGCCCCCGGAAGGGCCGCAATCTTCCACGACCAGGCCGAGGGCTCAGAGGTCGGCGGGGGCGGTGGCGGCGCGGGCGGCGGCGACGAGCCGGTCGGTTTCGGCGCACACCTCGTCGGCGTCGACCGGGGTGCCGGGGTCGTAGCGGACCGTCCAGGTCAGACCGTCCGCCCCGGCCACCCGCCGGGCCGCGATCCGCCCCGAGCCGCCGGGCACCGGGTGCTGCTGGGTGTACGCCACCGAGCGGGTCACCCGGGCCCGCACCTGGTGCGGCAGGTCACCCGGATCGAGCAGCAGGTACGTCTCGGCGGGACCGTCGGCGACCACCAGGTAGCCGTCCCGCTCGGCAACCGTCGCGGCCGGGGTGACAGTCAGCTCCCGCCCGGACCAGACGGCCTTGAGGATGTCGTGCCAGCCCAACCGCTCCCCCCGGCCCGGCAGCCAGAGCCCGAGGTTGGTGGCCACCAGCACCCCGTCACCGGCAGCACCACCACCGGTGCCGGCCGACGCCCCGGCGACAGCCGACGCCCCGGCACCGACGGACGTGCCGTCAGCGACGGAACCCTCGTCGACGGCGGACACGCGGTCAGTGGCGGACACGCCCTCAGTGGGCGGCGCACCGTCGGCGGCGGACACCCGGCTGGTAGGCGGCGCGCCGTTACTGCCGCCGTTGCCCGTGGCGGCCCAGGCCAGGACGCGCTCACCGGCGGCCAGGGGCGGGCGGGCGGCGGACGGCACCCTGCGTTTGCGGCCGAACAGTCCCATCAGAGTCCTCCCGCGGCCTGCTCGCGTAGGGCCCGCGCGTGCTGCTCCAGCGAGAGCAGTTCCCCGAAGAGGGCGAAGTACTCGTCCTTCTGGGTGACCGGGTTGATCCGTTGGATCTTGGACTTGAGGTCCCTGATCCGGGCGGTCACCGAGCCCCACTGCAACCGCGCCATGGTGATCGAGACGTACCTCGGGTCGGGCTCGCCGTCGAGCCGCAGCGGTTCCACGGCCAGCTCGCCGACCAGGGCCTGGGCGGCCAGGTCGGTGCAGGCGTCCCGGACCGCCTCGATCCACACCGCGCCACCGGCCGCGACGGCCACCCCGCCCGCCGCCGCGATCGCGGTACGCACCGCGACGTGCACCGGGTGCCGGTACTCGGCGGCCTCGACCGCGTCGAACATCGGGCCGGCGAGGACGGGCTCCTGGAGGGCGAGCTTCAACGCCTCCCGCTCGACCATCGACTCCGGACTGTCCACGGCGGGCCCGGCCGGCCGGGCCCGACCCCGGGGCGGGGCGGGGGCCTCCCGCTCACCGGGAGCATGGGCGGCGGCCAGCACCGCCCGCTGCACCGGCTCGATCTCCATGCCGAGGTCACCGGCGAGCTTGCGGACGTACTCGGGACGCTTCTCCAGGTCCTTGATCTTGGCAACCAGCGGGGCGGCCCGGCGCATCGCCTCCACCCGGCCGTCCACCGTGTCCAGGTCGTACCGGTTGATGACGTGCCGCAGGGCGAAGTCGACGAGCGGCTCGCGGCGGGCCACCAGGTCACGGATCGCCAGGTCACCCTTTGCCAACCGCAGGTCACACGGGTCCATGTTGTCCGGGCTGACCGCGATGAAGGTACGCCCGACGAAGCGCTGGTCGTCCTCGAAGGCGCGCAGCGCGGCCTTCTGCCCGGCCGCGTCCCCGTCGAACGTGAAGATCACCTCACCGGCCACCGCGTCGGTGTCGAGCAGCAGCCGACGCAGCACGCCGATGTGGTCGGTGCCGAAGGCGGTGCCGCAGGTCGCCACGGCGGTCGGCACCCCGGCCAGGTGGCAGGCCATCACGTCGGTGTAGCCCTCGACGACGACCACCCGGCCCTGCTTGGCGATCTCCCGTTTGGCCTGGTCGATGCCGTAGAGGACGTGCGACTTCTTGTAGATCGGCGTCTCGGGGGTGTTGAGGTACTTCGGGCCGTCGTCCTCGTCGAAGAGTTTCCGCGCGCCGAAGCCGATCACGTCACCGGCGATGTCCCGGATCGGCCACATCAGCCGGCGGCGGAACCTGTCGATCAGGGTGCCCGAGCGCGACGGCCGGGACAGCCCACCGGTGACCAGCTCGTCGTGGCTGAACCCCTGCTGGCGCAGGTGCTTGGTGAGCAGGTCCCAGGCGTCCGGGGCGAAGCCGCAGCCGTACCGCTGCGCGGCGGCCCGGTCGAAACCGCGCCGGGCCAGGAACTCCCGCGCCGGACGCGCGCCGGCCGTGGTGAGCTGCGCCTGGTAGAACTCCACGGCGGCGGTGTGCGCGGCCACCAGCCGCTGCTTCTGCCCCTGCTGAGGGCGGGTCCGGGGGGCCGACTGGTCGTTCTCGACGTACCGCAGCTGGATGCCGGCGCGGTCGGCGAGCCGCTCGACGGACTCGACGAAGCTGAGATGCTCGGCGTCCATCAGGAACTTGATCGCGTCGCCGCCGACCCCGCAACCGAAGCAGTAGAAGACGTTGCGGGCCGGCGAGACGTTGAACGACGGGCTCTTCTCGTCGTGGAACGGGCACAGGCCCTTGAGGTTGCCGCCACCTGCCGACTTCAGGGTCACCGTGTCCGAGATGACCTCGGCGATGGAGGTGCGCTCGCGGACCAACGCGATGTCCTCGTCCCTGATCCGCCCAGCCACCGACGCCACCTCCTCAGGGCTACATCCTGCCCTGCCGCACCGACGATCCGGCGTCGGGGGGACGCCGTGTGGCCCACACCGCCACCGACCACGGAACGGACGCGACGGCGGGGTCGGCGCGGCCGATGGTGGCGGCGCGCGGCACGGCAGGGCCCGGTCAGCCGACGGCGGCGGCCTCCTCGGCCTCGACCTGCCGGTTCCAGTCCGGCTTGGTGGAGCGCCAGCCCTCGTCGTCCATGCCCTGCCGCCAGTAGCCGGAGATCGACAGCGCCTCCCGGGGCACCGACCGCTCGACCCGCAGCAGCCGGCGCAGCTCCTTGACGAAGGTGGCCTCGCCGTGCACGAAGGCGTGCACCCGGCCGGGTGGGAACTCCAGCTCCCGCACGGCCGCGACCAGGGCCTCGCCGACCGGTCGGCCGGCCCGGTGCAGCCAGGTCAACGCCACCGCGCCGGGGCTGGGCAACGACTGCTCGTCGGCCGGGTCGGCGATCTCGACCAGGACGACCGCCGGGGCGCCCTCGGGCAGCCGCTCCAGCGCCACGCCGATCGCCGGCAGGGCGCTCTCGTCGCCCACCAGCAGGTGCCAGTCCGCCGTCGGGTCCGGCGCGTACGCCCCGCCGGGGCCGACGAACAGCACCTCGTCGCCGGGACGCAGCCGGGCCGCCCACGGGCCGGCCAACCCCTCGTCGCCGTGGTGCACCACGTCGATGGTCAGCTCGCCGGCCGCCGCGTCCCAGGCCCGCACCGTGTACGCGCGCAGCCGGGGCCACTGCTCCCGGGGCAGCTCCCGCTTGACCGCCGTCAGGTCCAGCGGCCTCGGCAGGTCCACCCCCTCGGGCGGAAAGACCAGCTTGACGTAGTGGTCGGTGAACTCCCCCACCGGCAGCCCGGCCAACTCCTCCCCACCGAGAACGAGCCGGACCAGGTGCGGGGTGGGCCGTCCGGTCCGCACCACCCGCGTCGCAGTAACCATCTTGGAGCGCTCCGCCATAGAACTAAGGCTACCCTAACTCCCCGCCCACCCCGCCCCCACCCACCCCACCAACCCGGTGACCAAGAGGTTCGCGTCAATCCAGTGATCAACTTTGACGCAAACCTCTTGATCCTTTGACGCGAACCTCTTGATCACCGGGGCCGGCGGCCGGGGCGGGCGGCGAGACCCGGCGGGCGGAGGGATGGGACCGGTGTTCAGGTGAGGTGGGTGTGCCAGGTCAGGGCGGCGGGGTCGGTGAGGGAGGCGACCTGGTCGATGACGACGCGCAGCCGGGCGGGGTCGTCCCCGGCCTGCCGCCACAGGGGGGCGAAGACCGGGTCGAGGGCGTCCGGGGCGCGGTCGGCGAGCACGGTGACCAGTTCGGTGAGCACCTCCCGCTGACGGTCGTAACGGGCACGGGCCTCCGGGCGGCACATCACGTACCGCCAGGCGATGCCCTTGAGCAGGGCACACTGCGCCCTGATCCGGCGCGGCACGACCAGGTCGGCGGCGTAACGGCGGTGCGGGCCGGAGCCGAAGCGGTCCCGGGTCGCCCCGACCACCGTCGCCACGAACCGGCCGGTGAGCACACTGGTGGTGGCCTTGAGGGCGACCTGTGCCCGGTGGCTGCCGTCGTACCCGGCCAGCGGGGTGAGCGCCGGGTCGGCGAGCAGCTCGACGAGCACCCCGCCGAGGTCGTCCGGGGACTCCCCGGAGTAGACGGCGGCCACGTCGACGCAGAGCGCGGCACGTTCGTCCGGGTCGTGCAGGAGGGGACGCAGCGAGACGTAGCCGCCGTGGATGCCGTCCTCGACGTCGTGCACCGAGTACGCCACGTCGTCGGCCCAGTCCATCACCTGCGCCTCCAGGCAGCGGCGGGCACCACCGGACGGGTCGGGATCAGCGGGGGCGGGACTGCCGGCGCGCAGCCAGTCGAAGACCGGGCGGTCGTCGCCGTACACGCCGAACTTGCGCAGCCCGGGGCGACGGGGCCACGGGTACTTGCTGACCGCGTCGAGGGCGGCCCGGGTGAGGTTGAGCCCGGCCGGGCTGCCGTCCGGGGCGAGCACCTTCGCCTCCAGCCGGGTGAGCACCCGCAGCGTCTGCGCGTTGCCCTCGAAGCCGCCGCAGGAGGCGGCGAGCCCGTCGAGGGTGTCCTCGCCGTTGTGCCCGAACGGCGGGTGCCCGAGGTCGTGGGCCAGCCCGGCGGTGTCCACCAGATCCGGGTCGCAGCCGAGCCGGGCCCCCATCTCCCGGGCGATCTGGGCCACCTCCAGCGAGTGGGTCAACCGGGTACGCAGGAAGTCGTCGGTGCCGGCCACGTGCACCTGGGTCTTCGCGGCGAGCCTGCGGAACGCCGCCGAGTGCAGCACCCGGGCCCGGTCCCGCTCGTACGGGGACCGGCCGTGGCCGGTGTCCTTGGGCGTCTCCTCGACCCACCGTTGCGCGTCGGCCGGGTTCCCGTCGACGCCGGGTGGCCGGGCGGGCGGTTCCACCATCCGGCCTCCCCTTCACGTCGTACCCCATGGTCGCGGGAGCCCAGGTTACGCCGCACCGCGCCGGAAGGCGCGCGCACCGGGGACCCCTGCGGCCCGGCCGGGCGTCGACGCCCACCGGCGGCGGGCCGGTGGGCGTCGCGGGCGGTCACCGGCTGTCGGAGCCGGTGGTCTCAATGGCGGCCCGGCCGGCCTCCAGCCGGGCGACCGGCACCCGGAACGGCGAGCAGGAGACGTAGTCCAGTCCGACCTCGTGGAAGAAGTGCACCGAGTCGGGGTCGCCGCCGTGTTCGCCGCAGACGCCGAGCTTCAGCCCGGGGCAGGCGGCCCGGCCCTCCTCGGCGGCGATCCGGACCAGCCGGCCGACCCCGTCGCGGTCGATCGACTCGAACGGGGAGATGCCGAAGATGCCCAGTTCGAGGTAGCGCCAGAAGAACGCGCCCTCGACGTCGTCGCGGGAGAAGCCCCAGCCCATCTGGGTGAGGTCGTTGGTGCCGAAGGAGAAGAACTGCGCCGCCTCGGCGATCTGGCCGGCGGTCAGCGCCGCCCGGGGTACCTCGATCATGGTGCCGATCAGCACCTCGACGCCGCTGTCCCCGACCACCTCGGCGATGATCTTCTCGGCTTCGGCGCGTACCGTCTCCAGCTCCTGGACCGCGCCGACCAGCGGGACCATGATCTCCGGGCAGGCCGTGCCGCCGTCGCGGGTGACCGCGACGGCGGCCTCGGCGATCGCCCGGACCTGCATCGCGAACAGGCCGGGGATGACCAGGCCGAGGCGCACGCCGCGCAGGCCGAGCATCGGGTTCTCCTCGTGCATCCGCCGGACGGCGGCGAGCAGCGCCTCCTCCTTGGCGACGTCCTCGCCGCGTTCCTGGGCGACGGCGACGTTGACCGCGAGCTGTTCCAGCGGGGGCAGGAACTCGTGCAGCGGCGGGTCGATCAGCCGGACGGTGACGGGCAGCCCGGCCATCTCGCGGAGGATCTCCACGAAGTCCTGGCGCTGCAGGGGAAGCAGTGCGGCGAGCGCGTCGGTGCGCTCGGCGTCGGTGGCGGCGAGGATCAGCCGTTCGACAAGTTCCCGCCGGTCGCCGAGGAACATGTGCTCGGTGCGGCACAGGCCGATGCCCTCGGCGCCGAAGCGCCGGGCGCGGGCCGCGTCCGCCCCGGTGTCGGCGTTCGTCCGCACGGCCAGCCGCCGCCGCGCGTCGGCGTGCGTCATGATCCGGTGTACGGCCCGGACCAGCGCGTCGTCGGTCCGTTCCGGGTCGAGGGCGCCCTCGAAGTACTGCACCACCTCGGACGGCGTGACCGGCACCTCGCCCAGGTAGACCTTGCCGGTGGTGCCGTCGATGGAGACGACGTCGCCTTCGGAGACGGTGTGCCCGCCGACGGTGAACCGCTTGGCCGGCACGTCGACCTCGATCCCGTCGGCCCCGGAGACGCAGGTCTTGCCCATTCCCCGGGCCACCACGGCGGCGTGGCTGGTCTTGCCGCCGCGCGAGGTGAGGATGCCCTGGGCGGCGATCATGCCGTTGAGGTCGTCGGGGTTGGTCTCCCGGCGGACCAGGATCACCGACCTCCCCTCGGCGGCCAACTCGACCGCGCGGGCGGAGGTGAAGACCACCGCGCCGGAGGCGGCCCCCGGGGAGGCCCCGATGCCCTGGGCGACCGCCTCGAACTCGTGGTCGAGCTGGAAGCGGGGGAACATGAGCTGGGCGAGCTGCGCGCCGTTGACCCGGTGCAGCGCCTCGTCGAGGTCGATCAGGCCCTCGTCGACGAGCTGACCGGCGATGACGAACGCGGCGGCGGCGGTGCGCTTGCCCACCCGGGTCTGGAGCATCCAGAGCTTGCCCCGCTCGATGGTGAACTCGATGTCGCAGAGGTCCTGGTAGTGCCCCTCCAGCCGGGCCATGATGGCGAGCAGTTGGTCGTAGGAGGTCTTGTCGAGCCGTTCCAGTTCCTGCAACGGCACGGTGTTGCGGATGCCGGCGACGACGTCCTCACCCTGGGCGTTGGCCAGGTAGTCGCCGTAGATGCCCTGCGCGCCGCTGCCCGGGTCGCGGGTGAAGGCGACGCCGGTGCCCGAGTCGGGGCCGAGGTTGCCGAAGACCATCGCCACCACGTTGACGGCGGTGCCCAGGTCGGCGGGGATGCGCTCCTGGCGGCGGTAGAGGATCGCCCGCTCGGCGTTCCACGACTCGAAGACCGCCCGGATGGCCAGGTCGAGCTGTTCGCGCGGCTCCTGCGGGAACTCCCGCCCGGTGTGCTTGGCGAAGATCTTCTTGTACGTCTCGACCAGCCCGCGCAGGTCGTCGGCGTCGAGGTCGAGGTCGTCGTGGGTGCCCTTGGCGCGTTTGGCCTCGTCGAGGGCGTGTTCGAACTCCTCGCCCGGCACCTCGCAGACCGTCTTGCCGAACATCTGGATCAGCCGGCGGTAGGAGTCCCAGGCGAACCTGTCGTTGCCGCCGGAGGCGGTCGGATCCGCGCTGCCGCCCGCCTGGCGGGCGAGCCCTACGACGCTGTGGTCGTTGAGTCCGACGTTGAGGACGGTCTCCATCATGCCGGGCATCGAGAACCGGGCGCCGGAGCGTACCGAGACCAGCAGCGGGTCCTGCGGATCGCCCAGGCGTCGACCCATCGCGCGTTCCAGCGCCTCCAGGTGGGCCTCGATCTGCCCGGCCAGCCCGTCCGGTTCCCGCCCGGTCGCCAGGTACGCCTGGCACGCCCCGGTGGTGATGGTGAAACCCGGTGGCACCGGCAGGCCGAGATTGGTCATCTCGGCGAGATTGGCACCCTTTCCACCGAGCAGGTCCTTGAGATCCTTGTTGCCCTCGGCGAAGTCGTAGACGTACTTGTCCGTCTCGTGCGCTGTCACCAGAAGCCTCCCACGCGCGCCGGAATTGACACTTAACGAAGGTTCAGTTCTGACTTACCCCGGGGCCGACCACCGGCAATCCGGCCTGGTCAGCGTTCGGTGGGCGAAGGTTAAGCGAACATCGGGTGGGCTGGGACCGTTCGGTGACAATAGGCACAGCCGTCACGACTATCCGCGTTCACGCAGGTTTCTGGGAACGCTTCCACGAGCACGATCACGCAATTCCGGTTCCTCCTCGTACTCTTGACATCACCCGTCGCGTCAAACCTGACCTTTGCCATATCCCTCGCGAATACACCCCCCGGAGCCGCCCCGTGTCGCGTACCCCACGTTCCGGCGTCGCCCCCGTCCCCGGGCAGCCGCCGCGCCCCGACGCCGACCCGACCCCGGCCGCCCCGCCCACGGGCACGCCGGCCGCGGGCACGCTGGCGCGCAGCGCCGCAGAGGCCGCCGGGCGGCTGCTCACCCCGCCGACGCTCGGCCTGGGTGACGTGGTGCCGGCGCCCGCGTCGGTCCGGCCGCGGCCGGCCGCCGACTTCGTCCTCCCCGCCGACGCGGCGGTACGGGTCAGCGCCGACGCGGGCGCCCGGGAGGTCGCCGGGCACCTCGCCGAACTGCTCCGCCCGGCCACCGGCTACCCGCTCCCGGTCGCCGACCTGCCGGGCGCCCCGGGCCCGCTCCAGCTCACCCTCTCCGCCGCCGCACCGCACGGCCCGGCAGCGACGGTGTCCGGCGACGCCGAGGGCTACCGGCTCGACGTCGACCCCGACACGGTACGGATCACCGCCGGCACCGCCACCGGCCTGTTCCACGGCGTGCAGACGCTGCGGCAACTGCTGCCGGTGGCCGTGGAGAGCCGGACCCCGGTGGCGCAGCGCTGGGTGGTGCCGGGCGGCACGATCGTCGACCGGCCCCGCTTCCCCTACCGGGGCGCGATGCTCGACGTGGCACGGCACTTCTTCGGCGTCGAGGACGTCTGCCGGGTGATCGACCACCTGGCCCGCTACAAGCTCAACCATTTGCACCTGCACCTCACCGACGACCAGGGCTGGCGGATCGCCGTCGACTCCTGGCCCCGGCTGGCGACCGTCGGCGGGCGCACCGCGGTCGGCGGCGGCCACGGGGGCTGGTACACCGCCGCCGACTACCGGCGCATCGTCGCCTACGCCGCCCGGCGGCACGTCACCGTCGTCCCCGAGGTGGACCTGCCCGGCCACACCAACGCGGCCCTGGTCGCGTACCCCGAGCTGGCCCCGGACAAGGTCGCGCCGCCGCCGTACACCGGCACCGAGGTCGGTTTCAGCCACCTCGACCCCGCCGACGAACGCACGTACGACTTCGTCGCCGACGTGCTCGGCGAGGTGGCCGCACTGACCCCCGGTCCGTGGCTGCACATCGGCGGGGACGAGGCGTACAAGGTCAAGGGGGCGGCGTACACCGGCTTCGTGGAGCGGACGCAACGGATCGTCGCCGGGCTGGGCCGCACCGTGGTCGGTTGGCACCAGATCGCCCCCGCCGGGCAGGTCGACGGCCGGGTGCTCCAGTGGTGGGGCACCGACGGCGACGAGCCCACGGTGGCCGAGGCGGTACGCCGGGGTGCCCGGGTGATCCTCTCCCCCGGCAACCACGCCTACCTGGACATGAAGTACGCCCCGGACACCCCGATCGGGCACGACTGGGCCGGCCTGATCGACGTGCACCGGGCGTACCACTGGGACCCGGCGACCCACCTGACCGAGGTACCCGCCGAGGCGGTGCTGGGCGTGGAGGCCCCGCTCTGGACGGAGTCGGTGACCTCGCTGGCCGAGATCGAGTTCCTGGTCCTCCCGCGCCTGCCCGCCCTCGCCGAGGTGGCGTGGTCCGCGCCGTCGGTCCGGAGCTGGACCGGCTTCCGGGAGCGGCTGGCCGGCCACGGCCAGCGCTGGCGCACCGCCGGCATCGCCTTCCACCCGTCCCCGGAGATCCCCTGGCCGACCGCGCCGGCCGGGCCGCATCTCCCCGACGCCGCAGGTACGCACCGGAATCCCACCCCCGGCCAGCCCGCACCGGGCCGGGACACCACCACACCCGCCACGCCTTGACCAGACGTCACCCCGAACCCGCCGCTCAACGTCCCGACCTCCCGGCACAGCGGCACCCCAGCCCAACGGACTCTCCGGCACGGCGAACCTCCTGCTCGGGAAGCTCCGGCGCAGAGATCTCGGGCATCGGCGTTTCCGGCACGACGAATTCTCCGACCTGCCGGAGGATCGCCCGCCGACCCTCCGCCGCCCCACCTCCGATCACCGCCAGTCCCTTCCGACCCGAACAGCCACCCAAATCACACAGAGTAACCATCCCCGGACCATGATCAGAGACCATCTGCACCCCACTCACCCCGACCCACCCTGAGCTGCGCATTCCCGTCGCCTTCCGGCACCCACCACATACCTCCCGCGAACGCTTTGCTCTGCTGCTCCATACGCACCGGGCACACGGAGTGACTGTCGCGGAGAGGGCAGCAGAGCAAAGCGTGTGGAGGGGTACGTGGCATGGAGGGTGGATTGTGACTTTGAGTGACCGGGCGGTGGGTTGCCGACGGGGGTCGTCGGTAGCGGGGTTGCGATGACGGATCGGCCCACCGGCGGGTGACGGGGGCCACCCGTGGGGCGGAATCGTGGGCCGGCCGGGGTCGTTACACCTGGTATCCGCGATCGCCCCGGCCGGTCGCCAGCCCGGCCCGGCCCGGTCCGGTCCGGTCCGGCAGGGCGGCGTTGCGCCATCCGGCACCCGGCCGGCAGAGCCGAGCCACCCGGGCCGGCACGGTCCGCCCGGGCCGGCGCGGCTCCCGGACGTGACCCGCGACGCACGTCACCCCCACCACCCGGTCGACGACCGTGGAATGCCTGAACCGGCGACCCGGTTGTGCCTCCCCGACCGGCGTCCCGCGATCGCCGGTCCGATCTTCCTCTTCACCTGCCGAAGTGGCACCACCACGTCGCCGCACCCCCTGCGGGACGCGCCGTGGCACCCCCGAGATGCAGAGGAGCACCATCATGCGTACCGACATCCTGCGTAGGACCGTGCTGACCGCTGCCGGCCTGGCCGTCACCGCCGGTGGCATCGCCGGCCCCGCGCTGGCCGCGCAGGCCGCCGAGACCACCCGGCCCGCCGCCGTCGTGCAGACCGACCGCAAGCCCGCCGGCGAGCGCGAGCTGAAGGTCGACTACGCCGCGCAGCCCAACTTCTACTACTGCGGCCCGGCCGCCACCCGCAACGCGCTGAGCGTCCAGGGCAAGAACATCGACGTGGACGCCATGGCCAAGGAGATGGGCACCACCGAGAGCGGCACCGACAGCATCAACGACATCACCCCGATCCTGAACAAGGAGATCGGCCGCAAGGACGCGTACCGCAGCACCGAGATCCCGGCCGGCAAGGTCGACGGCAAGCGGATCGACAGGCTGCGCGCCGACATCGTCCGGGCGGTGGACGACGGCCGCGCCGTGGTCGCCAACATCGCCGGCACCGCCACCGACACCGACGGCAACACCCACTCCTTCGAGGGCGGGCACTACATCAGCGTCGTCGGGTACCGCGACGGTGGTCGGGTCGTGACGATCGCGGACTCCGCCAACCCGGACACCGCCTCCTACCGGGTCGACGTCGGCGAGCTGGCCCACTGGATCGCCAGCCGCGGCTACGCCTCCTGACCCGTCCCACCGGTCATGCGCAGGGCCGCCCCCTCGGGGGTCGGCCCTGCGCCGTCGGCACCGCCGGACGGCGGACGACCCCAGCCGGCGGGCGACCCCGGGACGGCGGACGGCTCCCGGCCGGCAGACGGCGACCGGGCCTCAGCCGCCCGAGTCGTCCAGCTCGGCGCCCTCGGGGACGGTGTCGTCGTCCCGGCTGTCCAGCCAGCCCTCGGGCAGGAAGACCTTGCCGGGAGAGTTCGTCCGGCCGCGCGGCTGACCGAGGGCGGCAACCGGGAACGGTTCGCCCGCGTCGAGCTTGCCGAGCAGGTCGTCGAGCTGGGCCAGGCTCTCGATCATGGCGAGTTCCCGGCGCAGCTCGCTGCCGACCGGGAAGCCCTTCAGATACCAGGCGACGTGCTTGCGGAAGTCGGTGCAGCCGTCCCGCTCGCCCCGGGCCGGGGTACGCGAGCCGGCGGTGAACTGGTCCACCAGCAGTTCGGCGTGCCGCCGCATGGTCACGGCCACCTCGCCGAGGGTCGGCAGCCGACGCTCCGGCCGGCCCTCGAACGCGGCCTGCAGGTCGGCGAAGAGCCACGGCCGACCCAGGCAACCCCGGCCGACCACCACCCCGTCCACCCCGGTGTGGGCCACCATCCGCAGCGCGTCGTCGGCCTCCCAGATGTCGCCGTTGCCGAGCACCGGCACGTCGAGCGCCTGCTTGAGGGTGGCGATGGCGTCCCAGTCGGCGGTGCCGGAGTACCGCTGCGCGGCGGTCCGCCCGTGCAGGGCCACCGCCGCCACCCCGGCGTCCTGAGCGGCCAGCCCCGCCTCGACGTACGTCAGGTGGTCGTCGTCGATGCCCTTGCGCATCTTCACGGTAACCGGCACCCCGGCGGGTGACGCGGCGTCCACCGCGGCCCGCACCAGCCGGGCGAACAGCCGCCGCCGCCACGGCAGGGCCGACCCGCCGCCCCGCCGGGTCACCTTGGGCACCGGGCAGCCGAAGTTCAGGTCGATGTGGTCGGCGAGGTCCCGTTCCACCACGATCCGCACCGCCTGGGCGGTGATCTCCGGGTCGGTGCCGTAAAGCTGGAGGCTGCGGGGTCGCTCGTCGACGCCGAAGGCGATCATGCGCAGCGTCTTCGGGTTCCGCTGCACCAGCGCAACCGTGGTGATCATCTCGCAGACGTAGATGCCGCCGCCCTGCTCGCGGCAGAGCTGCCGGAAGCCGACGTTGGTGATGCCGGCCATCGGGGCGAGCACCACAGGCGGCCACACCTGGTGGGGGCCGATGGTGAGCGGGCGCAGGACCGCAGCGGGAGAGGTCACGTACCCAAGAATCCCATGCCGCCCCCGCCCGGTGGCCGCCGGTGGCCGGTCGCCGCCGCGACGGTAAGCGAACCCGCATCCGACGGCGACCGGTCAGGAGCCGGCCGGCTCCGAGAGAATCAGCCCGGACACGTCGACGATCACCGCAGCGTTGCTGTTGACGTAGACCGCGAAGCTCAGCCCTTCGCCGTTGTACGCGCCGAGCTGCACCTCGACCAGGTTCGACAGGATCTGGTTCGGACCCCACCAGTTCACCGACGAGGTCTTCGGCCGTGCGATCGACGAGCTGTGGGTGATCAGCACGCCAGACGAGATCGTGCCCGCCACGGTGACGTTGACGTAGGCGGCGGTGGCCCGCTCGGCGAGCGCCGGCGGGACATTACGCACGGTGAGGTGGATCGTCTTGCCGGCGTTGAGCTTGCCAGCCGTCACCACCGACGTGGGGCTCACGATGTTGTGGGTGTAGCTGATCAACGAGCGGGTGTCGAGGATCCGCATCGGGGCAACCGCCACCGTACTGTTGGCCCAGCGCGACGTGTTGACGTAGGCCTTCGTCCCACCCTTGCCACCGATCACCAGGTCGCCGGCCGGCGTGAGCGCGAGCGACCCGGTGGGCAGGTCGGTCGGAATCGCGGCCTCCGGGGTCGGCGTGAGCACCAGCGGCGGGTTACCCCCGGCCTGGGTGAGCGCCAGGGCCGGGTTGGCCGAGGACCCGCCGACGAGCAGGGTCTCCGCGGTGCCGGCATCATTGACCTGCCCGATCCGCACCGCTTCGCCCATGGCGGCGTTTGCCGGGGTGGAGACGACGGTCGCCGCACCGACGCCCACACCGGCCACCACGCCCGCCTTGATGATCCGACGTCGGGTCGGCGACGAGTTCCCGTCGGCGCTCATGCTGGTGTTCCCCTCAGCTGCGCGGTCACACACCGGTCCGCACCTTCCGGTCGGCCCGCTCGGCGGCCGTCCTGATCTCACGGGCCCGCACGTCGGCGGTGCCCGAACCGGCGGCGCGTCCCGTCCGGTCCCCCTCCGGGTCGTTGATGACGGCGGCATCCGGATGCCAGACCAGTAGTCCGGTCACGTCGAGGATCACCGCGGCGGCGCTCTTCTGCACGTAGATCGCGACGACGTCCTCGTAGTACTCGCCGTTGACGGTCTCGTAGCCGCCCAGTTGGGTGAGCACACCGTTGGAGAGCAACTGTCCGGCACTCCACCAGTTGATCGTGGAGGCGTTGGGCAGGTCGCCCCGGCCGAAGACCGTCGCGAAGCCGCCCTTCGCAGTCTTGGCCACGGTGACGTTGCCGAACAGTCCGTCGCCATACTCCACGATGTCGCGCAGGTGCACGACCAGCAGGGTCTCTGCGGCGGCCCGGCCCTGCGAGTCGATCCGCTGCGCCCCCTCCAGTAGCCGGGCCCGGCCGGCCGAGGAACGGGTGTCCAGGATGCGGGTGGGCGGGATCGGCACCAGCATGGTCGAGTTCGCCGTGGTGTGCGCCTCGTATGTCCGGACGTTGCCGTTGGCGTCGGTGGCCAGCACGCCCAGGCCCTTGACCGTGGAGATCACCCCACCGGCCACATCCTGATAGTTGCTCTTGCGCTGCACCTGTAGTGGGGCACCGGTGCGGTTCTGCAGGGTCAGCGCGCAGGCACCGTCGGGTGCCGCGGTTCGCAGCGTCGTGGCGGCAGAGCCCTGATTGGGCAGGCCGATGGTGAGTGGTTCCCCGTTGGCCGCCGCGGCCGGCGCGGCGTTCGCCGCGGTGACTGCGGTGCCGGCGACCGCCGCGCTGCCGGTTACCGCGGCCCGCCGCAACAGGGTGCGCCGGGCCGTGGACCGGTCTGACTCGGACGTGGTCATCTCATTCCCCCGTACCTGGTGTGACGATGGCGATTGCGGCGTGCGACGGTCTCTACGCCCCACCGCCGGGTCGGACCTGACTCGGGTGACCGACCAACAGGCTGGTCAGATCGACGATCACGTGGGTCGGCGAGGTGGTCGACTGGATCGTGATGACGCTGCGGTACGCCCCGGTCGCCCCCAGCTCCGTGAAGAGGAAGTTGGACAGGATGGTACCGGCGGTCGACCAGTTCACGGTCGACACCGCCGGCTTGGGCCCGGTGCCCCAGACGGTGAGCACGCCGGAGCCCGTCATCCCGACCACGGTGACGTTGCCCTTCATCGCGTAGCCGTCGCGGACGTAGGAGTCCAGACTGACGACGATGGGCTTGCCTGGCACGACCCGCCCCTTCGAGTCGAGGGTTCCGGCACCGGAGACGATGTGCCGCCGAAGGTCGACGTCACGGGTGTCGAGCACCCGGGTGGGAGCGACGGCGACCGAGGTGGTGGCCCACTCGCTGGTCCAGGCCCAGCCGTTGGTACCGTTCGCGCCGCTGTCCGCGCCGGCCCGGACGAACAGGTCACCCTCATGGTCGACTGCCAGCGTGCCCACCTCGGAGTCCAGCACCTGCGGGTAGAGGTCGGTGCCGGGCATCAGCCGTAGCGGGGCACCGACCGGGTTCTCCAGGATCAGGGTGGCTCGGTCGTTGTAGCTGTGCAGCGTGGTGGTGGCCGTGCCGGCTTCGTTCGTCGTACCCATGATGAGCTGGTCGCCCGGGGCGGCCTGGGCGGCACCGGGCAGGCCGACGGTGGCGGCGACGCCCGCGCCGGCCGTGGTGGCGGCGACCGTGGCGGCCCGGCGCAGCAGCCGCCGCCGGTCCGGGTCGTGGCCCTGACCCTGGCCTGCCACGTGGTCCGGTTGCGACGCACGCGTCATGTACACCCCCGTGTAGAGATTCAACGCGAGGAATGCTCGCACGGGATCCGGGCGGGCTCAACAACCGGACGGTCGAAGATGTCGACCGATGACCGGGCCACGCCGGCCCCGACCCGGTCAGTGTGGCGGGGCCGGTACGACGGCGGTCGTGGTCAGCAGCCGGGCAGGCGCTCGATCAGGTAGCGCTCGACCTGGTCCAGGGCGACCCGCTCCTGGGCCATGGTGTCCCGGTTCCGCACGGTCACCGCGTCGTCGTCGAGGGTGTCGAAGTCGACGGTGACGCAGAACGGGGTGCCGATCTCGTCCTGCCGGCGGTAGCGGCGGCCGATCGCCTGCGAGTCGTCGAACTCGACCACCCAGCGCTTACGGAGCTGGGCGGCGAGCCCCTTGGCCTTCGGCGAGAGCGCCTCGTTGCGGGACAGCGGCAGCACCGCCACCTTGACCGGGGCCAGCCGGGGGTCGAAGCGCATCACGGTGCGCTTGTCGACGCCACCCTTGGTGTTCGGGGCCTCGTCCTCGTCGTACGCCTCCAGCAGGAAGGCCAGCACCGCGCGGGTCAGGCCGGCGGCCGGCTCGATGACGTACGGCACCCAGCGCTCGTTGCGGGTCTGGTCGAAGTACGACAGGTCCACGCCGGAGTGCTTGCTGTGCGTGGAGAGGTCGAAGTCGGTGCGGTTGGCGACCCCCTCCAGCTCGGCGAACTCGGTGCCGCCGAAGCGGAACCGGTACTCGATGTCGACGGTGCGCTTCGAGTAGTGGGAGAGCTTCTCCTTGGGGTGCTCGTAGAAGCGCAGGTTCTCCTCGGACAGGCCGAGGTCGAGGTACCAGTTCCAGCGCTCGGAGAGCCAGTACTCGTGCCACTGCTCGTCGGAGCCGGGCTCGACGAAGAACTCCATCTCCATCTGCTCGAACTCGCGGGTGCGGAAGATGAAGTTGCCCGGGGTGATCTCGTTGCGGAACGACTTGCCGGTCTGCGCGATGCCGAACGGCGGCTTCTTGCGGGCGGCGGTCGCCACGTTGTTGTAGTTGACGAAGATGCCCTGGGCGGTCTCCGGGCGCAGGTAGTGCAGGCCCTCGTCGCTCTCCACCGGGCCGAGGTAGGTCTTCATCAGGCCGTTGAACATCTTCGGCTCGGTGAAGGTGCCCTTGTTGCCGCAGTTGGGGCAGTTCAGCTCCTGCAACGAGGTCAGCGGCTTGCCGTGTTTCTCGGCGTACGCCTCCTCCAGGTGGTCGGCGCGGAACCGCTTGTGGCAGGACTGGCACTCGGTCAGCGGGTCGACGAACTCGGCGAGGTGGCCGCTGGCCTCCCAGACCTTGCGGGCGAGGATGACCGCCGAGTCGAGGCCGACGACGTCGTCGCGCTGCTGGACCATCGCCTTCCACCACTGCCGGCGGACGTTCTCCTTCAGCTCCACGCCGAGCGGACCGTAGTCCCACGCCGACCGGGTGCCTCCGTAGATCTCGCTGGAGGGAAAGACGAAGCCTCGGCGCTTGGCGAGGCTGACGACGGCGTCGATACGGTCGGCTGGCATGTTTCCTCCTACGCCGGCTGGCGGTCGGCGTGGCCATGAAGACGGGTGGGACCGGACGGCCCGGGACAACGGTACGACCAGCAGCGCCCCGGGCCCAGCAGAATACCGGGGACGGCTCAGCTGACCCCGCACACCTCCATGCCGCCGGTCTGTTGGTCGGCGGCGAGGGTGACCTGCTGGGTGTCCCGCCCGCCGCCGCTGAAGGTCACGTCGACCGGCACGGTCAGGGTCTGCGGGTCGACGTCGCCCACCCGGTAGCTGGCGACGGCCGGTTCCTCGGCGACCCGCCGGGCGAACTCGCCCCGCGACTCCCGCCGCCGCGCGTCCTCGCAGAGCGCGTCGTACGCCTTGCCGTACTCCTTGGCGACCAGGGCGCGGTAGTAGTCGTCGGTGACCGCCTGCCCCTGCTCCTCGATGGCCTGCACGTTGCTGACCACCAGCCCGACGGCCGCCGCACCGCCGCCGCCGCAGCAGATCAGCAGGGCCAGCGCGCCGACGCCGAGGCCCAGCCAGAGCCGCTTGCGGCTGCCCTCGGTGGGCGGGGCGGCGAACGGCGGGGCCACCCCGGGCCCCCGGGGCGGCGGGGGCACCCCCGGGTCCGACGGCGGGGTGGGCACGCCCGGGGCACCCGGCGGGGTGGGCGTCCCCGGGCCACCCGGGGCGGCGGGCGGCGGTGCGGCGTCCGGGCCGGGTGTCACGGGGTACGGCGGTGGGGCTGCCGGGCCGGGAGCGGTCATAGGAGCAGGGTAGTGCCCACGGCTCAACGCTGCGGACACGCGGCCCGATCGGGTTCAGCGGTGCGGACGCGCGGCCCGGTCACTGTCGACGACGACCACCTCGCCGTCGGGGGCCGCGCCGGCCAGCGTCTCGTACGCCGAGGGTTCGTCGACCGACTCGGCGAGCAGCGGCACGGCGGTGATCTTGACGTCGAACCCGCCCAGCGCGCGCCGGTACGTCCCGACCGACTCCCACTCGGTGAGCAGGCACCAGTGCCGGGGGTCGTCGAGGGCCCGCAGCAGCTCACCGCGCCGGTAGCCGGGGCGGGCGGCGAGGGCGGCCAGCGCGGCGTGCGCCCGGGCGGTGAAGTCGTCCGCCGCCTCGACGGCGACCACGAACCGGTTGGTGACCAGCACCGGGTTCCTCCTCGTAGAGTCTGTGGGATGCAGCCTACGCAGCGCCCCCTGCTGGCCCGGTTGGCCCGGGCGAACCCGACGTCGGTGTTCCTCGCCACCCTGGCGCTGGTGCTGGTGGCGCTCTTCGCGCCCGCCCCGGTCGGTGGGCTGCTGCTGCTGGCGCTGGCCGCCGGGCTGGCCTACCTGCTGACGGTCACCTGGCCGGTGCAGGCGCCGCAGACCCGGCTGATCCGGTTGGTGATGCTGACGCTGCTGGTCACGGTGGCCCTGGTCAAGCTCTTCTGACATGCACTCATGCGTTTTTGACAATCATTCTCGTTTTCACGGACAGTTGCCGACATGACCACCCGCACCCGGTTCCGCACCCTGACCGCCGCCACCGCCCTGCTCGCCCTGACCGGCCTCACCGCCTGCTCGACCGAGGGCACCGGGGCCGACCCGGACCGGGTGGACGTGGTCGCCGCCTTCTACCCCCTCCAGTTCGTCGCCGAGCGGGTCGGCGGGGACGCGGTCACCGTCACCAACCTGGCCAAGCCGGGTGCCGAGCCGCACGACCTGGAACTCAACCCGCGCCAGGTCGGCCAGGTCAGCGAGGCCGAGCTGGTCTTCTACCTCAAGGGCTTCCAACCGGCGGTGGACGAGGCCGTCGCGCAGAACGCCGCCGACCGGGCCTTCGACGTGACGACCGTCGCACCCCTGCGCGACGCGACAGCCGGCGGACACGACCACGACCACGAGGGTGAGGACGGTCACGCCGAGGAGGAGAACGGCGGCAAGGACCCGCACCTGTGGCTCGACCCGACCCGGCTGGCGACCGTCGCCGACAAGCTCGCCGAACGGCTCGGCACCGTCGACCCCGACCGGGCCGCCGACTACACGGCCCGGGCCCGGACGCTGAGCGGCGAGCTGCAAAAACTCGACGCCGAGTACACCGCCGGCCTGAAGACCTGCCAGCGCCGGGAGATCGTGGTCAGCCACGCCGCCTTCGGCTACCTCGCCGAGCGTTACCGGCTGGAGCAGATCGGCCTCACCGGGCTCACCCCGGACACCGAGCCCGCCCCGCAGCGGCTGGCCGAGGTCGCCCGCGAGGCCCGCGAGCACGACGCCACCACGATCTTCTTCGAGACGCTGGTCAGCCCGAAGGTCGCCGAGACCATCGCCGCCGAGGTCGGCGCGAAGACCGCGGTGCTCGACCCGATCGAAGGGCTCTCCGCTGACGGGGGTGGGGACTACCTTTCGGTGATGCGCACCAACCTGACCACACTCCGTACCGCCCTGGGGTGTTCGTGACCGCTCCCGTCATCCAGGTCACGCACGCCACCGCCGGCTACGACGGCCGGCCGGTGCTGCGGGACGTCTCGCTGACCGTCACCGCCGGTGAGGTGGTGGCCGTGCTCGGCGCCAACGGCTCGGGCAAGTCCACCCTGATCCGGGCGGTGCTCGGGCTGGTCCCGCTGGGCGCCGGCACCGTCGAGCTGTTCGGCGTCCCGCAGCGCCGGTTCCGGCAGTGGCACCGGATCGGGTACGTCCCGCAGCGCCTCGGGGCCGGCAGTGGCGTGCCGGCCACCGTCCGTGAGGTGGTGGCCTCGGGACGGCTGGCCCGCCGGGGCGTGCTGCGCCCGCCGGGCCGGGCCGACCGGGCCGCGGTGGACGCGGCGCTGCGCGCGGTAGGGCTCGCCGACCGGGCCCGGGACCCGGTGGCCACCCTCTCCGGCGGCCAGCAGCAGCGCACCCTGATCGCCCGCGCCCTGGCCGGCGGGCCGGAGCTGCTGGTGCTCGACGAGCCGACCGCCGGGGTCGACGCGGCCAGCCAGGAGGCGTTCGCCGGGGCGCTGCACGACTTCCTCGGCACCGGGGGCACCGTGCTGCTGGTCGCCCACGAGCTGGGGCCGCTGCGCCCGCTGATCAGCCGGGCGGTGGTGGTGCACCAGGGCGGCGTCTGCCACGACGGCCCGGTGCCGGAACCGGCCGGCCACCACGCCGAGCCCGACCACGACCACGTGCACCCGCACGGTCCCGAGGAGCCCGCCGGGCTGTGGAGCAGCTGAGCAATGGACCTCTTCCAGTACGACTTCATGCAGCGGGCCCTGGTCGGCGCCCTGGTGATCGGGCTGGCCGCCCCCGCCCTCGGCATCTACCTGGTGCAGCGGCGGCTGGCCCTGATCGGTGACGGCATCGGCCACGTCGCGCTCACCGGCGTCGGGGCGGGCCTGCTGCTCAACCGGTCCCCGGTGCTGGTGGCGGTGGTCGCGGCGATCCTCGGCGCGGTCACCATCGAACTGGTCCGGGCCCGGGGCCGCACCTCCGGCGACCTGGCGCTGGCGCTGCTGTTCTATGGCGGCATCGCCGGTGGGGTGATGCTGGTCGGGCTCTCCGACGCCAGCAGCGCCAACCTCAACGCCTACCTGTTCGGGTCGCTCACCACCACCTCCCCCGCCGACCTGACCACCATCGCGGTGCTCGGCGCGAGCATCGCCGTGCTCATGCTGGCGCTGCGCCCGGCGCTGTTCGCGGTCTGCCACGACGAGGAGTACGCCCGGGTCGCCGGGCTGCCCGTCCGGGCGTTGAACATGCTGCTGGCGGTCGCCACCGCGGTCACCGTCACCATCGCCATGCGGGCCGTCGGCGTCCTGCTGATCAGCGCGCTGATGGTGGTGCCGGTGGCCACCGCGCAGCAGGTCACCAGGGGCTTCCGCAGCACCATGACGGCGGCCATGGCGCTCGGCCTGTTCGCCGCCGGGGCGGGGGTGTGGGTGGCGGCCACCGCCGACACCGCCCCCGGCGCCTCGGTGGTGCTGCTGGCGATCGCCTCGTTCCTCGTGGTGGCGCTGGCCGCCGCCGCCCGGCGGGTGCTGCGCCGCCGGGCCACCCCGGCCGTGGTCGGCGCGCCGGAGCCGCACGAGGTGGTGCTCCGGTGACGCCGACCGGCGTACCGTCACCGGTATTGGTTACCGTTACGGGGTGACCGGCACCCACGGCTACGACGCCTTCGAGGGCGCGGGCGAGCTGCTCCGGGCGCTGTCCGCGCCGATCCGGCTGGCGATCGTCAGCGAGCTGGCCCAGGGTGAGCGGTGCGTGCACGAGCTGGTCGAGCAACTCGGCGCACCGCAGCCGCTGGTCTCCCAGCACCTGCGGGTGCTGCGCGGCGCGGGGGTGGTGCGGGGGTCCCGGCGCGGCCGGGAGATCGCCTACGCCCTGGTCGACGAGCACGTCGCGCACATCGTCGCCGACGCGGTCAGCCACGCCGGGGAGGGGCCGTCGCCCGTCGGGGAGCCGGCCGTCGGGCGCACGGGGGGTGCCGTGCAGCCCGCGTCGTGGCACGCTGTCGGCCGTGAAGATCTACGCTGACCGTTTTCCGGTCGCCCTCCGTCAGTTCCTCACCGACCTGCTCGTCGTCGCCTGGGTCTACGCGGCGGTCCGCTTCGCGATGTGGCTGTACGACCTGGTGGAGAAGCTCGCCGTACCGGGGCGGAAGCTGGAGGGGGCCGGCGGTGGCCTCGCCGACAACCTGGCCGAGGCCGGCGGCAAGGTGGGCCGGGTGCCGCTGGTCGGCGACGAGCTGACCGGCCCGTTCACCAAGGCCGCCGACGCTGCCCGCGCGGTGGCCGAGGCCGGCCGCGACCAGCAGGACCTGGTCGGTCAGCTCGCGTTGGCGTTGAGCATCGCGGTGCTGGTCTTCCCGCTCGGGCTGGTGCTGTTCGGCTGGCTGCCGCTGCGGCTGCGCTGGATGCGCCGGGCCGCGTCGGCGAAGGCCCTCGCCGCCGGGCCGGCCGGTCGGGACCTGCTGGCGCTGCGCGCGCTGACCAGCCAGCCGCTGCGCCGGCTGACCCGGATCGACCCCGACGTGGCGCAGGCGTGGCGGCGGGGCGACGACGCCACCGTCGACGCGCTCGCCGCCCTGGAGCTGCGCCGACTCGGCCTGCGCGCCGGCCGCTAGCCACCGCGCCGGTTGTGCCGACCCACCTCACAGGCTTAGATGATGGTGAATGTCTTGCGCCTGGTGGCCGTCGAGACGCACAGCCCGGAGAGGGGGCCGTCCCATGCCCGTGTCCCAGATGCGGTCGATCGTCGTTGCCGGGGCGGCCGGTGTGGTGGCGGTGCTGGCCGCCACGCTCACCGGTCTGCCCCCGGCCCGCGCCGCCACCGGGGACGGCTCCCCCACCGACGCGAACATCGCCTTCGTCGGCCGCTGGGACCGCAGCAACAGCAGCGCGTACGTGCCGAACTGGGCGGGTGCCTACCTGCGGACCGGGTTCACCGGCACCACGGTCAAGCTGCGGCAGCGCCGCACCATCGACCTCTACTACAGCATCGACGGGGCCGACTTCCGCTACCTGACCAACGTCAGCGGCACGGTCAACCTGACCCCGACCCCGCTGCCCGCCGGCAACCACACGCTTGTGGTGTCGTACCGGGTGGTCGGCGGCTCGTACACCGGGGACGCGGTGTTCCAGGGGCTGACCCTCGACACGGGCGCGCGGACCCTGCCGGCGGCAGTCCGGCCCCGGCTGATCGAGTTCGTCGGCGACTCCATCACCCTCGGCACCACCTCGTCGCGGACGGCGCTGACCGCGTACGGGTGGCTGACCGGCGAGCAGCTCGGCACCGAACACACCCAGCTCGGTTACGGCGGGGGCTGCCTGGTCGCCACCGCCGACGGCTGCGTCAGCGTCGCCAGCCAGTTCCTCCGCACCGGGTACGCGGCGAACAGTCAGGCCTGGGACTTCAGCCGCTACCAGGCCGACGCCGTGGTGATCAACCTGGGCACCAACGACCGCGGCCACGGGGTGAGCGGCGCGGACTTCCAGAACCAGTACGCCACGTTCATCCGTACCGTGCGGGGCAAGTACCCGCGCGCGGCGATCTTCGCGCTGCGCACCTTCAGCGGCCGGTACGCCGCGGAGACCGCCGCCGCCGTCAGCACGGTCACCGGCGACGGCGACCGCAACGTGTTCTACGTGGACACCACCGGCTGGCTGCCGGCCGACGGGCTGAGCGACTCGGTGCACCCGAACGACGCCGGGCACCGGGCGATCGCGGCCCGGCTCGCCCCGGTCGTCGCCGCGAAGCTGCCCACCACGCCGACACCCACCCCGACCACCGCAGCGCCCACCACGGCACCGCCCACCACCACCGCGCCGCCGGCCGGCGGGACCGGATGTGCGGTCGGGTACGCGGTCACCGGACAGTGGCAGGGCGGGTTCCAGGGTGAGGTGACGATCCGCAACACCGGCACCGCCCCGGTCGACGGCTGGACGCTCCAGTGGAGCTTCGCCGACGGCCAGCGGATCAGCCAGGCCTGGAACGCGGGCTACACGCAGAGCGGCGGCACCGTCCGCGCGACCGACGTCGGCTGGAACGGCACGGTCGCGGTCGGCGCGACGGTGAGCTTCGGTTTCCTGGCCGACGCCACCGGCGCGAACAACCGGCCCGCCGGATTCACCCTCAACGGCACCGCCTGCGCGCTGTCCTGACCCCGGTCGGGCGGCCCCGGTCCGGGCCGCCCGACCGTACGCCGTCAGCGGAGGTAGGCCGCGAGGCCGAGCTGCTGGTTACGCAGGGCGGTGGCGACCACGCCGGCGATCTGCCGGGCACCGGCCGTCTCGAAGTGGGTGTGGTCGGCGCAGAAGAACGCGCCCACCGCGCCCGAGTTGTAGTCACCGTTGTTCGGGCAGAGCCTGAGCGTGTTGTAGAGCGTGTAGCTCAGCTTGTGCAGGTCGATGACGGGGACGTTGTTGGCCCGGCCCGCGTCGAAGGTCTCGGTGAGGAAGCCCCGGTTGCCCACGGCGGTGCTGCCCGAGCAGGTGATCGCGGCGGCCGGGGTGAGGAAGATCGGGTACGCGCCGCGCTGCTGGGCCGCGCGGGCCATCACCCCGAGCAGTTCCCTGTAGCGGGCCGAGCCGACGTGCCGGTTGCAGGTGGTGCTGCCGTCGTTGATGCCGAACTGGATGAGCAGGTAGTCGCCGGCCTTCATCCCGCCGGTGGCGTTCAGCATCGCCTGCCAGCGGGTCGAGTAGGTCTGCGGGTTGATCACGCACTCGCCTGCCGCGTTCATCGTGGTGGTGACGTTCGGGTCGTACAGCCAGGTCTGGATGCTGCGTCCGCCGACCGCGCTGTTGACCACGGTGGCGTTGCCGTTGAGGTACTGGCCGAACTGGTTGCCCCAGCCCACCGGGCAGGCCCCGCTGGACGACGGGTTGGCGACCGTGGAGTCCCCGGCCAGCCACACGGTGACCGGTGGCTGTGTCGAGGGCGTCGGCGTGGGGGTGGGGGTCGGGGTGGGCGGGGTGGACGGTGGCGGGCAGGGCGTGGCGGTCGGGGTTGCGCCGGTGCAGGAGACCCCGTTGAGCGCGAACGTGGTGGGCACCGGGTTGGCGGTGGTCCACGCGCCGTTGAACCCGAAGCTGACGCCGGCCCCGGTCCCGACGGTGCCGTTGTAGCCGACGTCCTTGGCGCTGACCGCCGTCCCGTCCTGGGTGACTGTGGCGTTCCACGCCTGACTGACCCGCTGTCCGCTGGCGAACGCCCAGGTGAGCGTCCAGCCGGTGACCGGGTCGCCGAGGTTGGTGATGGTCACGTCCGCGCCGAAGCCGCCCTGCCACTCGCTGGTGACCCTGTAGTCGACCCGGCAGCCGGTGGCCGCCGCGGTGGCGTTCCCGGACGCGACCGCCACGCCGCCCGCGAGGACCGCCAACGTGATCGCGCCCAGTCCGGCGAGACGTCGCCGTGCTGCTCTCATGGTCCGCTCCTCGTCGCCGGTGCCGGGCCGGCGTCGCCCGCCCCCACTGGACGGCCGCCCGAGCCCCGCGACGATGGCCGCACCCCGGGACGGGAGGAGGCAACAATCGATGTTACTCGATATTATGTCGCTCTCCCACCTCCGCCCGGTCGGACCGGCACGCCGGGGTGACGCCACACCCAGCCGTGGCCGGTCGCTCGGTCGTCGGGCACCACGACCGGCTCGTCTAGGGTGGTGCGGTGCTCTACTTCCTGATCGTCATCGCCGTGCTGCTGCTGGTGTACGCCGCCGTGCTGGTCAGCTTCGTCCGGCGCGGACGCAAGATCCCGCCGCAGGCGTACCTGGTGCTGGCGCTGCTCAACGGGCTCATCCTGGCCGCCGTGCTGGCCTGGGCGATCGCCCGCTGACCCGCCGGCCGGGGCGGACGGGCCGGGGCCACCCCGGCCGCCGTCGACCCCGGGCGGGCCCCGGCCCACCGCATCCCACCACCCGACGGCGGAATCAGTCGCCGTTCAACACCACCGGATCGTCATCGTCGTCGTCGATGTCGTCGTCGCCCCAGTTGCGCCTGGCGAACGGCAGGATCACCCAGAAGGTCAGGAACCACAGGCCGGTGATCACGGTGAGCACCACGGCGATGCCGGTGTCGAGCACGAAGTCGGCGATCAGCAGGACCGCGCTCACCATCGCGACCAGCATGAAGGCCAGGCCACCGGAGGCCATCCGGTGCGCGAAGCGGACCAGTTCCGGCTTGCGGCCCTGGCGGAACAGCGCCCGGTGGAAGGCGACCGGCGAGATGATCATCGCGGTGGCCGCGGCGGCGGACAGCAGGGCGAGGATGTAGACGTCCCGCTGGAACTCGCTGGTCCGGGTGAACCCATTACTGAACGGCAGGGTCAGCAGGAAGGCGAAAAGGATCTGCACGCCGGTCTGGGCGACCCGCAGCTCCTGGAGCAGATCGGCGAAATTGCGCTGCCACCGCTGCTTGTCGGATTCCTTCGACACGCGCTACCTCCGGTTCAGACGGTACGACCGACGGGGGGCACCCCCCGTCGGCAGCAACGCCTGTGCCCGATCCACGATCGTCCGAAACCGATTCACGATCCCCGATCGGGGTGCTCCGCCGGCATCCCTCAGACCGACCCGCGCACCCGGGCCAGGATCACCTCGGCCAGCGGGCCCGGCGCCTCGTCGGGAATCCAGTGGGTCACCCCGTCGAGCACCACGAACCGGTAGTCCCCCGACACGTGCCGGGCGCACGCCTGCGCGGCGGCCCGCCCGATCGCCACGTCCCGGTCACTCCACACGTAACTGGTCGGCACGCTCACCGGACCGACCGCCTTCATATCCCGCCCCGACATCGCCCGGTACCAGTTCAGAGCCCCGGTCAACGCGCCGGGCGACCGCAGCGGCCCGGCGTACCCGGCCACCCGGGCCGGGTCGCCGACGCCGGACAGCAGCCGGCGCAGCACCGCCCCCCGCCCGGCCAGCAGCACCCGCTCCGCCAGGCCCGCCCGGCGGAACAGCGCCATGTACGCCGAGCGCGCCCGCTGCCGGCGGTCGGTGGCCAGCGCGTACCCGAAGGCGGCCGGGTGCGGCACCGAGACCGCGGTGAGGGTACGCACCCGCTGCGGATGCCGTGCGGCCAGCGCCCAGGCGACGACCGCGCCCCAGTCGTGCCCCACCACGTGCGCGGTGTCGACGCCCACCGCGTCCAGCACCGCCACCGCGTCGGCGACCAACTCCGGCAGCCGGTAGTCGGCCACCTCGGCCGGGCGGGCCCCGGGCGAGTAACCCCGCTGGTCGGGGGCGTACGTGCGCAGCCCGGCGGCGTGCAGGGCGGGCGTCACCGCGTCCCACTCCCCACCGTGCTGCGGGAAGCCGTGCAGCAGCAGGACGACGTCGCCGCCCTCGGGGCCACCGGCCCGTACGTCGAACGTCAGGCCCCGCGCCGTCACCCGCACGATCGTCACCCTACCCAGCCCACCCGGGCGTCGAATGCCGGGAACCGTGTGACCTGCTGGGCCGTTGCCGCAGGTCGGTGCTAGCGTCTGCCGAGACAACTTCACATCCGACAGGGGAGCGCACAGCGCTGAGAGTGCGGGCACCGCCCGCAGACCCTCGAACCTGATCTGGGTAATGCCAGCGCAGGGAGTTCGGTCGACCTCCAGCCGCGCCGCCGTCCGGCTGCCGCCGGGCGCGGCGTGCGTCTTCTCCTGGTTCGATCTCTGGACTGGGAGCACCGACATGCAGCACACCACCACCAACCGGTGGCGCACCATCGACATCGTGGTCGCCGCCGTGATCGCCGTGGCCTTCGGCGTCATCTTCTGGGCCTGGGGCCTGGTCTGGAAGGCCGCCGACCCGGCGTTCGCCGCCGCACCGGCCAGCCAGGCCGTGATGTACGGCGTCTGGCTCGTCCCGGCCGTGCTCGGCGGCCTGGTCATCCGCAAGCCGGGGGCGGCCCTGTTCTGCGAGGCCGTCGCCGCCACCGTCTCCGCGCTGCTCGGTGCGGAGTGGGGCGGCATCACCATCGTCCAGGGCCTGATCCAGGGTCTCGGCGCGGAACTGGCCTTCGCCGCGTTCCGCTACCGGGCGTACCGGCTGCCGGTGGCGGTGCTCGCCGGGGCGATGACCGGGCTGAGCGCCGCCCTGTTCGACTTCTTCGTCTGGAACTCCAAGTACGCCCTGGTCAGCTACCGCCTGCCGTACGCGGCGCTGACCGTGCTCAGCGCCGCCGTCGTCGCCGGGGTCGGCGGCTGGTACCTGACCCGGGCGCTCGCCGAGACCGGGGTGCTCGACCGGTTCCCCGCCGCCCGCGACCGTACGCTCGTCTGACCCCGCCGTGACGAGCGGGGAAGGGTCGGTGGCGTGGCCGGGGTGAGGCTGGTCGGCTTCGGCTGGCGGCACGCGGGGCGGCGGGCCTGGGCGGTACGCGGGGTCGACCTGCGCATCGACCACGGGGAGCGGGTGCTGCTGCTGGGGCCGTCCGGGGCCGGCAAGAGCACCCTGCTCGCCGCGCTTGCCGGGCTGCTGCCGGCGGACTCCGGCGAGCAGGAGGGCACCGTCGAGATCGATGGCCTCGACCCGGCCAAGGCCCGCGAGCGGGTCGGCACCGTCTTCCAGGACCCGCAGTCCCAGCTCGTGATGGCCCGCTGCGGGGACGACGTCGCGTTCGGCCTGGAGAACCGGGGGGTACCCGGCGACGAGATCTGGCCCCGGGTGGACGAGGCGCTGCGCCGGGTCGGTTTCCCGTACCACCGGGACCGGCCCACCGCGGCGCTGTCCGGCGGCGAGCAGCAGCGGCTCGCCCTGGCCGGCGTGCTGGCGCTGCGGCCGGGGCTGCTGCTGCTCGACGAGCCGACGGCCAACCTCGACCCGGTCGGCGCGGACCTGGTCCGCACGGCGGTGGCCGGCGCGTTGGACCCCGACACCACCGTCGTCCTGGTCGAACACCGGGTCGCCGACGCCCTGCCCCTGGTCGACCGGGTGGTGGTGCTCACCCCCGGCGGCGGGGTCCGGGCCGACGGCTCACCGGAGGCGGTCTTCGCCGCGCACGGTGCCGCGCTCGCCGCCGAGGGGGTGTGGGTGCCCGGCCACCCCACCGTGGCCCGGCCGGCCGCCGGACCGCCCGGCGGGGCGTTGCTCACCGCCGACCGGCTCGGCCTGCCGCCCCGGCTGGCCCCCACCGACCTGGCGGTACGCGCCGGCGAGGCGCTCGCCGTCCTCGGCCCGAACGGGGCCGGCAAGTCCACCCTCGCGCTGCTGCTCGGTGGCCTGCTGCGCCCCGGGCACGGCCAGCTGACCGCCACCGCCGCACTGGCCGCCGGGGACACCCGCACGCCCCCGCACCGGTGGCGGGCCCCCGCCCTGGCCGGCCGGATCGGTTCGGTCTTCCAGGACCCGGAGCACCAGTTCGTCACCCGTACCGTCCGCGACGAACTGGCCCTCGGTCCGCGCCGGACGGGTCGCCCCGAACCGGCAGTCCGGGCCACCGTGGACGAGCTGCTGGACCGGCTGCGGCTGACCCGGCTCGCCGGGGCCAACCCGTACACCCTCTCCGGTGGGGAGGCCCGACGGCTCAGCGTGGCGACCGCCCTGGCCACCGCGCCCCGGCTGCTGATCTGCGACGAACCCACCTTCGGCCAGGACCGCCGCACCTGGGGTGAGCTGGTCGGCCTCTTCGCCGACCTGCGGGACGCCGGACACGGGGTGGTCACCGTCACCCACGACGGGGACTTCGTCGCCGCGCTCGCCGACCGGACGGTCACCCTGCGCCCCGCCCGGGAGCAGCCGTGACCGGCCCCGCCCCGCTCCCCCGCACCACGCCGACGGCCCCGGCAGCTCCCGGTCCACGCGCCCGCGGGTGGGGGCGGTCGTGATCGGGCTGGAACCCGTCGCGACGCCCGGTGCGCCGCTGGCCCGGCGCAACCCGGTGGCGAAGCTCGCAGCCGGGCTGGTCTTCTCGTTCCTGCTGGTGGCCAGCCTCGACCCGGTCGCGCCGGCGGTCGCCATCGCCGTCGAACTGGCGCTGCTGCCGCTGTTCGGCATCCGCTACCGGGTGCTGGCCCGGCGGGCCCTGCCGCTGCTGGCCGGTTCCGTCGGCATCCTGGTCACCCTGATGCTGTTCGCCGCCGACCGCTCCGGCCGGGTGCTCTGGGCGGCCGGGCCGCTGCTGGTCACCTCGGGGGTGCTGGTCACGGCGCTGGGGTTGGTGTTGCGGATGCTCGCGGTCGCCCTGCCCGGGGTGATCGTCTTCGCCACCACCGACCCGACCGACCTGGCCGACGCGCTGGTGCAGAACGCGAAGGCCCCGGCCCGCTTCGCCATCGGCGCGCTGGCCGCGTTCCGGCTGGTGCCGCTACTCGGCCAGGAGTGGCAGATGTTGACCATGGCCCGCCGGGCCCGGGGCGTGGACGCCGGCCGTGACCCGCTGGCCCGGCTGCGGCTCTTCGCCGCCACGGCGTTCGCCCTGCTGGTGGGGGCGATCCGGCGCGGCACCCGGCTGGCGGTGGCGATGGACGCCCGGGGCTTCGACGCCGGCACCCCGCGTACGGTGGCCCGCCGCCAGGTGTTCCGCCCCGCCGACTGGCTGCTGATCGCCGGAGCGGCGGCCCTGGCCGGCGGCGCGCTCGCGGTCAGCATCGCCCTGGGCACCTTCCGCCCCCTGATCGGCTGACCCACCCGCCCGGCCCGCCGAGCGGCAGGCCGTCGGCAGCACTGAGCCGAAACAGCGGTATCCGAGGGCTCGGATACCGCTGTTTCGGCGCACTGGTGGGACGGGCCTCCGCCCGGCACGGGCCCCGGGCGGGCGGGACTCCGCCCGGCGGGTCAGCTGCGGCGGAAGGCGTACCGGCGGTTCTGGCCCTGGGCGGTGGTGGAGCCGGCCCGGACCGACCGGCCCGACCGCGACGGCGGTGGGGGCGGGGTCGACCGGGCGGCGACGTCCGGGTGGGACGACGCGACGGCGAGGGGAACCGGGTGCGCGGGCGACACGGTGAGCGCCGCGAGCGCCGACGCGTCCACCTCCACCGGGGACGGTACGGGACGACGGGACTTCTTCGGACTGCGCTTGGCGGGCATACGCTGCCTCCTGACGAGGTGCGGAGGGCCACCCGGCCACGCGGGCGGCGGGCGCGGGCGGTCGACGGACGGGATCGGCCCCGGACGACCGGCCACGAGTCATCCCCTGTCGGCAGGGGGCGGGAGACACGGACGCCCGAGCACGCGGACCCGCGGCCACGGCGGCGGGTCGGCTCTGGAGAAGGGCGTCAGATGCGCATGCCGCCACGCTAACCGACCCCCGCACCCGGCGCACCCGCATTTCCCGCCGACCGTTCCCGCCGACAGCGACGGCCCCGGTCGGAGACATGCGACCACCCTGTGGCACCGGGTGGACGGCGGCTGCCGGCCCTCGCGGGCTCGCGATACGGTCACAGCACACAGGTGACGTGAGAGGTGGCGGGTACGACATGACGCAACAGGCGACGGCGCAGATCGGCGTGACCGGGCTGGCGGTGATGGGTCGCAACCTGGCCCGCAACCTGGCCCGGAACGGGTTCACCGTGGCGGTGCACAACCGTTCCCCGGAGCGCACCCGCAGCCTGGTCGCCGAGCACGGCGACGAGGGCACCTTCGTGCCGTCGGAGTCCCTGGCCGACTTCGTCGGCTCGCTGGAGCGGCCCCGCGCGGTGATCGTCATGGTCAAGGCGGGCGCCCCCACCGACGCCGTCATCGACGAGCTGGTGCCGCTGCTGGAGGAGGGCGACATCGTCGTCGACGCCGGCAACGCCCACTTCGCCGACACCCGCCGCCGGGAGGAGACGCTGCGCGAGCACGGGCTGCACTTCGTCGGCACCGGCGTGTCCGGTGGCGAGGAGGGCGCGCTGCTCGGGCCGAGCATCATGCCGGGCGGCTCGGCGGAGTCCTACCAGAAGCTCGGGCCGATGTTCGAGAAGATCGCCGCGCAGGTGGACGGCGTCCCCTGCTGCCAGCACGTCGGCCCCGACGGCGCCGGCCACTTCGTCAAGATGGTCCACAACGGCATCGAGTACGCCGACATGCAGCTCATCGCCGAGGCGTACGACCTGCTGCGGGCCGGGCTGGGGGCGACCCCGGCGGAGATCGCGGAGATCTTCCGGGAGTGGAACACCGGCGAGCTGGAGTCGTTCCTCATCGAGATCACCGCCGACGTGCTGGCGCACACCGACGCCGCCACCGGCAAGGCGTTCGTCGACGTGGTGCTCGACCAGGCCGAGCAGAAGGGCACCGGCCGCTGGACGGTGCAGATCGCCCTCGACCTGGGCATCCCGATCACCGGCATCGCCGAGGCGACCTTCGCCCGGTCGCTGTCCGGGCACGCCGGCCAGCGCGAGGCGGCCCGGCGTACCTTCGGCGACGCGGGCGAGAAGTGGCAGGTCGAGGACCGGGACGCGTTCGTCGAGGACGTCCGTCGGGCGCTGCTGGCCAGCAAGATCGTCGCGTACGCGCAGGGCTTCGACCAGATCCGGGCCGGCAGCCGCGAGTACCACTGGGACATCGACCTGGGCGGCACCGCCACCATCTGGCGGGGCGGCTGCATCATCCGGGCGCGCTTCCTCGACCGCATCCGCGAGGCGTACGACTCGCAGCCGGACCTGCCGACGCTGCTGGTCGCGCCGTACTTCGCCGACGCGGTGAGCGACGGCGTGCCGAGCTGGCGTCGGGTGGTGGCCGACTCGGCGCGGGCGGGCGTACCCACCCCGGCCTTCTCCTCCTCGCTTGCCTACTTCGACGCGCTGCGCGCGGAGCGGCTGCCGGCGGCCCTGATCCAGGGCCTGCGGGACAACTTCGGCGCGCACACCTACCACCGGACCGACCGGGAGGGCGCGTTCCACACCCTGTGGGCGACCGCCGACCGCTCCGAAGTGGCCGGCTGACCGGACCCGCTCAGCGCCGGTGCGGTGTCCACACCGCACCGGCCCGGGGCCGCCCGGGGGCCACGAGGACATGACGAACGCCCCGCCGTTCCGGTGCGCACCGGAACGGCGGGGCGTTCGCACGAATGGGCCCGGTGCCGGTCCACGGCGGTCCAGGCTGACCGGTGGCCGGCGGGGGCATCCGCCGGGCCCGTTACCGGGGGTGGTCGGCGGCGGGCGGCCGACCGCCGGTCGTCACCAGAACCGGCGACGGCGGGCCTTGCGCGGGCGCAGCACGTCGGCGCCCCGGGACAGCAGCCGGCTCACCCCGCTCGGGCCGCGACGGGCCTTCAGGGTGTGGCTCAGCCGGCGGGCGCCCGCCGCGGCCAGCGGCACGGCGACCGCCATGACCGCCCACTGTGCGATCCGCTTCTGAATCATGGGTGCTCACCTCCGCGATCAGCTGCTCACCAGGGGATACCCCGGCGGTGAGATAGCCAATCGTGGCCCGGGTCAGCGCGGCGGGGCGACCGGGTTGGGCAGCGCGCCACCGAAGCGGCGATCCCGCTGGGCGTACAGCTCACAGGCGTACCACAGGTGGCGGCGGTCGAAGTCCGGCCAGAGCGTGTCCAGGAACACCAGCTCCGCGTACGCCGACTGCCAGAGCATGAAGTTCGAGATCCGTTCCTCGCCGGAGGGGCGCAGGAAGAGGTCCACCTCGGGGACCTCCGGGTGGTAGAGGTACTTCGCCACCGTCTTCTCGGTGACCTTGTCCGGGTCGAGCCGACCGGCGGCCACCTCCCGGGCGATCGCGGCGGCGGCGTCGGCGATCTCGGCCTGGCCGCCGTAGTTGACGCAGAACTGGAGGGTCAGCGTCGAGTTGCCCCGGGACATCTCCTCCGCGGTCTGCAACTCGGTGATGACGCTCTTCCACAGCCGGCCCGCCCGCCCCGACCACACCACCCGTACGCCCAGGTCGACGAGCTGGTCGCGGCGGCGACGGATGACGTCCCGGTTGAAGCCCATCAGGAACCGGACCTCGTCCGGCGAGCGCCGCCAGTTCTCGGTGGAGAAGGCGTACGCCGACAGGTAGGGCACCCCCAGCTCGATCGCCCCCTCGACGGTGTCGAAGAGGCTGTACTCCCCCTGCTCGTGGCCCTTGGTGCGGGGCAGGCCGCGCTCCTTGGCCCAGCGGCCGTTGCCGTCCATCACCACCGCGACGTGTTTCGGCAGCGCCTCGGCGGGCAACGCCGGTGGACGTGCCCCCGACGGGTGCGGGGTCGGCGGCACCGGCTCCCGCCGGCCGGACCTCAACGATCGGATCACTCGGTCATCTCCCTGTCCACACCCTCCACACCGACCCGGGGCGGCAACTCCCGGCCACCCGGCGCACCGCCGTCGCCCCCGGCCGGCACGCCGCCCACCGGGCCGGTGTCCGGCGCACCGGTCGGCGGGCCACCCCGGTCGACCAGCGGCAGCGAGCGTAGCGCGCGTTCCAGGTGCCACTGCAGGTGCGCCGCGACCAGGCCGCTGCACTCCCGGCGTACCCCGGCGGCGGTGGCGTCGGCGACCTGCCAGTCACCGCTGGTGAGGGCGGACATCAGGTCGATGGTGGCCGGCGCGGGGTGGGCCGCGCCGGGCGGCCGGCAGTCCGGGCAGACCGCCCCACCCGCCGGTACGGAGAACGCCCGGTGCCGCCCCGGGGTGCCGCAGACCGCGCAGGCGGTCAGGGCCGGCGCCCACCCGGCGAGGCTCATCCCGCGCAGCAGGTAGGCGTCGAGCACCAGCGTGGTGGCGTGCTCCCCCAGGGACAGCGCCTTGAGCGCGCCGAGGGTGAGCTGGAACAGCCGCAGCGACGGTTCCCGCTCGACGGGGGTGAGGCGTTCGGCCGTCTCCGCGATCGCGCTCGCCGCCGTGTACCGGGGGTAGTCACCGAGGAAGCGCCTGCCGTACAGGTCGATGCCCTCGACCTGGCTGACGCTGTGCAGCGAACTGCCGGTGTTGCCCTTCGGGTCCCCGGCGAGCTGGAGGTCGACGTGCCCGAACGGTTCCAGCCGGGCACCGAACTTGCTGGTGGTACGGCGCACCCCACGGGCCACCGCGCGCAGCCGGCCGTGCCGGCGGGTCAGCAGCGTGATGATCCGGTCGGACTCGCCAAGCTTCTGCACACGCAGCACCACCGCGTCGTCGCGGTAGAGCTGTCGGCGGTACCCGGCCATCGGGTCATTCTCTCTCGGGGTGGGAAATCAGGGTCGGCTCGGGGTGGGTCGGTGCTGCGCCCCGGATGTGCGCCGGGGTGCGACGGCCGTAAGTTGCTGGTCATGGCACTTCCCCGCAGCGTGGTCGCCCTGGGCGCGACCGTCGCCCTCATCCTCGCCACCGGGTGCGACACCATGGCGTTCCGGCGGCTGGACTTCGACACCACCGAGGCGGCGAAGATCGCCCGGATCACCGTCCGGCCCGGTTCCGGGGACGTCGTGGTGCGGGCCACCGGCCCGGCCACCGGGGTACGCGTCAAGCGGGTGCTCCGCTACCAGGGCGACCAGCCCGACACCACGTACCAGATCACCGGCGACGAACTGGTGCTGGACACCGGCTGCGGACCCCGCTGCTCGGTGTCGTACGAGGTGACCGCCCCGCCCGGGGTGCGGGTGCAGGGCAAGACCGGCTCCGGTGATGTCGAGCTGGCGAAGATCGGGTCGGTCGACCTCTCCCTGGGCTCGGGCAACCTGCGGATCGCCGACGCCAGCGGCCCGGTGCGGGCCGAGAGCGGCTCGGGCAACATCGAGGTGCTGAACGTCACCGGCCCGGTCGACCTGCGGGCGTCCTCCGGTGACGTCACCGGGACCCGGCTCGGCGGCGACGTCTCCGCCGAGACCAGCTCCGGCAACATCACGCTCGTCCTGACCACCGCGGCCTCGGTGCGGGCCCACGCCGGCAGCGGGGACGTCGAGCTGACGGTGCCGGCGGGCAGGTACCGGGTGAAGTCCGACGTCGGCTCGGGGGACGCCGACGTCGGGGTGACCAACGATCCGGGGGCGTCGCTGGTGCTGGACCTCAAGACCGGCAGCGGGAACGTGACGGTCGTGCAGCGGTGAGGCGTCCCGGCGTACCTCACCGGGCCCTGATCCCGGCGGCGTCGGCCCCGGCCGCCCGGGGGCCCGGGACGACGGGCGTCGCCGGCACCGGTCGGGCCGGCCGCCGGCCGGGGACCAGCTCGGGGCGGCGGCGGGCCGCCACGTCCTCGACCCAGCCGACCAGCAGGGTCACCACGCCGACCAGGAGGAAGACCAGCACCACCCGGATCGCCAGCCCCCACGGGTCGCGGGGTGACCAGCCGACCAGCCCGACCAGCGGGGTGAGCGCCACCACGAAGGGCATGTGCCACAGGTAGATGGTCAACGCGCGCCGGTTCACGATCGTCACCAGCCGGTCGACGATCCGGTTGCGGTCCACCCAGGCGGCGGTGGCCGGGGCCCGGCCGATGACCACCAGGATGAACGCCGCCGACCACAGGGCGTTGCCCAGCGGGATGTCGTTGAGGTCGTAGCCGCGCGGCCCGGGGTGGGTGAGAACCCAGCCGGCACCGGCCCCGGCCAGCAACAGCGCCACCGGCACCAGCACCCGGCCGGCCAGCCGGCGCAGCAGCCCGTCATGGTGGGCGAAGCCGAGCAGCCAGGCGCCGAAGTACAGCCCGAAGTCGCGCAGCACCGCCGAGGTGGTGGTCAGCAGACCCGCCTCGATCGCGACCAGCAGCAGGTAGGGAACGGCCAGGGTGGGCAGCGGGGCGCGGCGGAAGAGCCACAGTGCCACCGGGGAGGCGAGCACGAACCACAGGTAGTCCCGCAGGTACCAGATCGGGCTGAGCGCAAGCGCACCCCAGTAGTTGGCAGGCGGGTCGGCGACCGGGAACAGCCAGAGCACCACCCGGGGGGTGAACACCAGCCCGGTCAGCAGCATCGCCGGGACGAAGACCACCGCCACCACCCACAGCGAGGGCAGCAGCCGACGCAGCCGACGGCCGACCGCGGGCCCGCCGGAGCGGTCCAGCGACGCGGCCATCAGCGACCCGGCCAGGGCGAACATGACCGACATGGCCGGGAAGACAAGCGTCAGCGAGGCCAGCCCGGTGACGTGGTAGACCACGACCCGGACGATGGCCAGGAAACGGAGCAGATCCAGATATCGGTTACGCATCAGGCTGCATCTATGTCGAGGGCGGATGGACGTCCCCTACCCTGCGCACCCGACCTGTGAAACCGCTGCTAATCGGTACCTGACGTGAAACTTCCCATAGCAGTGTCCGAATTACACCCCGGCGTACCCCGACGCCGGATCAGAAACCCAGCTTGCGCAACTGCTTCGGGTCGCGCTGCCACTCCTTGGCCACCCGGACGTGCAGGTCCAGATAGACCCGGGTGCCGAGCAGCTCCTCGATCTGCCTGCGGGCGGTGGTGCCGACCTCCTTGAGCCGGCTGGCCCGGTGACCGAGCACGATCGCCTTCTGGCTGGGCCGCTCCACGTAGACGTCGGCGTAGATCTTCATGAGCTGACCCTCCGGGATCATCTCCTCCACCACCACGGCGATCGAGTGCGGCAGCTCGTCGCGGACCCCCTCCAGCGCCGCCTCCCGGATCAGCTCGGCGACCAGCACCTGCTCCGGCTCGTCGGTGAGCATGTCGTCCGGGTAGAGCTGCGGCGACGGCGGCAGGTGACCCGTCATCACGTCGACCAGGGTGTCCACCTGGTGCCCGGAGACCGCGCTGACCGGCACCACCGCGGCGAAGTCACCCAGCTCGCTGACCGCGAGCAACTGCTCGGCCAACCGCCGCTTGTCCACCAGGTCGGTCTTGGTGACCACGGCGAGCACGGTGGCCTTCAACTCGCTCAGCTCGCCGCTGATGAACCGGTCACCCCGGCCCACCGGCTCGTCGGCCGGAATGCAGAGGCCGATCACGTCGACCTCCGTCCAGGTGGTGCGCACCAGGTCGTTGAGGCGCTCGCCGAGCAGGGTGCGCGGCCGGTGCAGGCCCGGGGTGTCGACCAGGACCAGCTGCGAATCCGGCCGGTGCAGCACGGCCCGGATGACGTGCCGCGTGGTCTGCGGCTTGTTGGAGGTGATCGCGATCTTGGTGCCGACGATCGCGTTGGTCAGGGTCGACTTGCCGGCGTTCGGCCGCCCGACGAAACACCCGAAACCCGCCCGGTACGGCCGCTGCTCCACGCCTGTCACTCGATCACCGTGCCGAGGACCGTGCCGTCCGGCGCGGCCACGTGGATCGGCGCGTCGGCGGACAGGTCCCGCACCGCGGCGTGACCCGCACCGTCCAACGTCGACGCCTCCGTCACCACCACCGCCGCCTCCAGCCGGCTCGCCCCGGCCGCCACCGCCGACGCCACCGCGAGTTGCAGCGCCGTGACCGTCAACGAGGGCAGCGCGACGCTCGCCGCCGCGTACGTCCGGCCGTCCTGGTCGCGGACCGCCGCGCCCTCCACGGCAGACACCCGGGCACGGGCACCACGGGCCAACACGACCAACTTGCCGTCCTCGGCGCTCAACTCGGCCGGATCGGACGGGGTGGGCCGGGCGGCCGGCTCGACGGGTGTCTCAGGCATCGGCGGGTTGCCTCTCCTCGCTGCTGTGCTGACTGTCACGGGAATCGGGACCGTCCGACGGCACCCGGCTGACCAGCACGGTGTCTATCCGGTTACGTCGGCCGGTGGTGCCCTCGGCGACCAGTTTGAGGCCGGCCACCTCGGCGTCGGCACCCGGGATCGGCACCCGCCCCAGGGCCTGCGCCAGCAGGCCACCGACCGTCTCCACCTCGTCGGTGGGCAGCTCGGTGTCGAACAACTCGCCCAGGTTCTCCACCGGCAGCCGGGCGGTGACCCGCACCGCGCCGTCGGCCAGGTGCTCCACCGGCGGGCGCTCGACATCGTACTCGTCGGTGATCTCGCCGACGATCTCCTCCAGGATGTCCTCGATGGTGACCAGGCCGCCGGTGCCGCCGTACTCGTCGACGACGATGACCAGGTGGTTGCGGGCGGCCTGCATCTCCGACAGCAGGTCGTCGACCGGCTTGGACTCCGGCACGAACGTCGCCGGCCGCATCAGCTCGGCCACCGGGGTCTGGTGGGCCCGCAGGTCACCACCCCTGGTACGCCTGATGAGGTCCTTGAGGTAGAGCACGCCGAGCACGTCGTCGACGCTCTCGCCGATCACCGGGATGCGGGAGAACCCGGAGCGCAGGAACAGCGCCAGCGCCTGGGAGAGGGTCTTGCCCTCCTCGATCCACACCATCTCGGTACGCGGCACCATCACCTCCCGGGCGATGGTGTCGCCGAGCGCGAACACCGAGTGGATCATCTGGCGTTCGCCGTGCTCCACCACCCCCCGCTGCTCGGCCAGGTCGACCAGCTCCCGCAGCTCGACCTGGGTGGCGAACGGCCCCTCCCGGAAGCCGCGCCCCGGGGTGACCGCGTTGCCGATCAGGATCAGCAGCGAGGCCAGCGGGTTCAGCGCCCGGCCCAGCCAGCGCACCAGCGGCGCCACCGCCCGACCCACCGCGTACGCGTGCTGCCGGCCCAGGGTGCGCGGGGCCACGCCCACCACCACGAAGCTGACCACCGTCATCGCGCCGGCGGTCACCAGCGCCGCCCGCCAGCCCGCGCCGAAGCTGTCCACCGCGACCAGGGCGACCAGGGTGGTGGCGGTCAGCTCGGCGAGCAGCCGGAGCAGCAGCAACAGGTTGAGGTGGCGGACCACGTCACCGGCGACGGCCTGGAGGGTACGCGCGCCGCGCGCCCCGTCGCGGGCCAGCTCGGCGGCGCGCGCCGGGGAGATCGCGGCCAGCGCCGCCTCGGTCATCGCGATCAGGCCGGCGAGCACCACCAGCCCGGCCGCGAAGAAGATCAGCTGAAGATCGGGAAGGCCGGCGGTCGGACCGGCCGCGACTATGTCCATCACCGGGACCGGGTCGACCGCCAGCTGGCCAGCAGCCGGGCCTGGAGAGCGAACATCTCCCGCTCCTCCTCCGGCTCGGCATGGTCGTAGCCGAGCAGATGCAGCACCCCGTGCACGGTGAGCAGGTGCAGCTCGTCGGCGGCGCTGTGCCCGGCGGTGGCCGCCTGCTTGGCCGCCACCTCCGGACAGAGCACGATGTCGCCGAGCAGGGCCGGTTCACCGCCGGCCGGGGCGCTCTCCCCCGGCCCGTGGTCGACGCTGCCCTCGTCCATGGGGAAGGCGAGCACGTCGGTGGGGCCGTCGCCGCCCATCCAGCGATGGTTCAGCTCGGTCATGTAGCCGATGTCGACAAGCAGCACGGACAGCTCGGCGAGCGGGTTGACCCCCATCTCGTCGAGGGCGTGCCGGGCCACGGCGAGCACCGCGTCGGTGTCGACCTCGGCACCGGACTCGTTGGCGATCTCGATGGACAACTGTCTTCCTCTGATTGGTTGGCGGCGTCGGCCGGCCCGTTTGGTTAGCGGCGTCGGCCGGCCCGGCCGCCCTGGGCGGTCCGCCCCGGCACGGCGTGCACGCCCTGCGCCTGCTGGTTCTCCCGCTCGTCCCAGCGGGCGTACGCGTCGACGATCTCACCGACCAGCCGGTGCCGGACCACGTCCGCGCTGGAGAGCTGCGCGAAGTGCACGTCCTCGACGTGACCCAGGATCTCCCGGACCACCCGCAGCCCGCTGGCCGTCCCGCCGGGAAGGTCCACCTGGGTGACGTCACCGGTCACCACGATCTTGGAACCGAAGCCGAGCCGGGTGAGGAACATCTTCATCTGCTCGGGCGTGGTGTTCTGCGCCTCGTCCAGGATGATGAACGCGTCGTTGAGGGTGTTGTGGGTGACCAGGAAGTCGTCGGTCACGTACAACGAGTCCTGGGCCGCGACCTGGATGCACATCGTCTCCTGTACCCCGGCCGGGAGAATCGAGTCGATGAACCGCATCGGCCGTCCGCCGCCGTGCTCGTCGTACCGCTGACGCTTGCGGGCCAACCGGAACGGCGCGACGCCCGAGGGCAGCCGGATCTCCACGGTGTAGGCATCGGCGCGGTGCGAAACCGGATGCCCGTTGGCCAGACCGGGCGTCCGCCCCTCGGCCTCCCGCACCCGCCAGGTCGCCACCCCACCGAGTGACCGGACCAGATAGACGACGTCGTCGCGCAACCGGACCGACGTCGTCGAATACTGCACCCGACAGGTGCGCCCCGCCTGGACGACCGGCCCCCCGTCGGTGTCCAGCAGCCCTTGCAGGACGGCCAACCGGACGTCGACGCTGTTCTGCAGGTAGACGTCGGGCACGAACGTGGTCGCCGACTTCGCACCGGCAAGACCCAGTTCACGGAGGACGAGCGTCACCGGGTTGGCGACGATCACCCCGCCCCGGTGACCGTCGACGTGCCGGAGCACGTAGTCGTAGCTGCTTTTGCGTACCAGCTCGATGCCGGGCAGTGCCGCGGCGAGCGCGTCGGCCAACTCCGGGTCGGCGGTGCGGAAGGCCGGGGTGGTCCGCGTCGAGATGGCCCCGTCGCCGAGCAGCAGACCGAGGGCGTACGGGTCGAGCGGTACCTCCCGCGACTCGAGCTGCACGGGTGCCACGACCGGAAGTTCGTACCGGCGGATGTTGCCCCGCCGCTCCTTGCCAATCATCTCGCGCGTCTCGAGGGTGCGCCGACCGCCGCGCCGCCTGTCCTCAGGGGTGGCGACAGTCCAGAGATGTTCACCACAGCAGAGGGTGGAGGCACCGTCCTGGGTCGTGACCCGGTAGACCTGCCTGGGGCCCTGCGGATAGATGCCGATCACCGGGGTGGGCGTCCCATTCGAGCCGATGACCAGGTCACCGACCCGCAGCGACCCGAACGGCCGGAAGCCTTCCGGAGTCAGCACCGTCGCGTCGTAGGGCTGTGCCCTGCCCCGCATGTACGCCAGCGGAGCCACCTCGATGGTGCCGGCGGCCATCAGCTTCGGGATGGACTCCGGGTCGAGCATGTCGTGCAGCGCGTCGTAGAGCGGGCGCAGGTACGGGTCGATCTTCTCGTTCAGGGTGCCCGGCAGGAAGCCCAGCCGCTCGCCCGCCTCGACCGCCGGACGGGTGAGGATGATCCGGTTGACCTGCTTGGCCTGGAGCGCCTGGACGGCCTTCGCCATCGCCAGGTAGGTCTTGCCGGTGCCGGCCGGGCCGATGCCGAACACGATCGTGTTGGCGTCGATCGAGTCGACGTACGTCTTCTGCCCCAGCGTCTTGGGGCGGATGGTGCGCCCGCGCCGGGAGAGGATGTTGAGGGTGAGCACCTCGGCGGGCCGCTCGGTGCCGCCCTGTTCGAGCATGCCGACGGTACGCCGGACAGCATCAGTGGTCAGGGTCTCGCCTTTCTCGATCAGTTCGAGCAGCTCGCTGAAGAGGCGCTCGGCGAGAGCGTTGTCCGCGGGCGCACCGGTGATGGTGATCTCGTTGCCGCGAACGTGCACGTCGCTGGTGACCGAACGTTCGACGAGTCGCAGGATCTCGTCGCCCGCGCCGAGCAGGTTGACCATGATCTTGGCATCGGGAACCGTGATCCTGGTCTGCACCCGGGGCGGGCCGGGAGGTGGGGTGCCGGTCATAAATCGGGCCGTGGGGCCCTGCGCCACCTGCTTCCATCTCGCGCCGTGCCCTGCTGGCGCGGCGTGCGGACGATACTCCCATCGTATCCGCTCGGCCCCGGCGGCACCGCGTCACTTTTCCCCGCCCGGTTCGGACCGGGAGGTCGTACCGGCCTCCCGGCCCCGTGCCGGCGGCCGACGTCGGAGCGGGGGCCGCCCGCTCAGGCCCGGAAGTCGTACCTGTCGAAGGTCTCCTGATGGCGGGTGAAGCGGTAGGTGGCCCAGTGCATCGCGACCACCGTCCCGTCGGCGTCGCGGGTGAGTCGCAGCAGTTCCCCGACCTCCCGCCCGGAGACCGTCCGGAACACGTCCGGCGACTGCGGCGTCGGCGCGAACACCGCCGGGGGCCGCCCCGCCGGATCGTCCGCGCCCCGGGCCCGCAGCGCCCCGTCGTGCCAGGAGAAGACGTACTCGAACCCCTCGCCCCACCAGCGGCCCAGCAGCCCACGCAGCGGGCCGGGCGCGCCCGGGCCCGGCTGCCACGGCACGATCTCCGCCGGGGCGTGCTCGGCCGAGGCGGCGAGCAGCCGGTGCGGCAGCTCCAGCACCTCGGCGGCGGTGCCGCAGGAGGCGAGCACCGCGCAGCCCATCGCGCCGGCCGTGCCGTCCCCGCCGCGCCGGCCGTACACCCCGGCCAGGAAGCCCGGCATCGCGCCGTCGTGCCCCACGTGCACCACCCGGTCGGGTAACGGGACCAGGATCAGCCCGAGCCCGAAGCCGGCCTTCCAGACCGTCTCGTCGGTGGTGGTCACCGGCCAGCGCATCTCGTCCAGCGTCGTCGCGGCGAGCACCGCGCCGGTCGGGTCCAGCGCGGCCGGGTCGGCCAGGAACGCCGCCCACCGGGCCATGTCCGTCGCGGTGCTCCACAGCTGGGCGGCCGGCCCGACCGCACCGAAGTCGGTCGGCGGCTCCGGATGCGCCTCGTCGGAGTACGCGTCGACCAGGAAACCGGTCACCGCCTGCGGCCCCGGGTCGACCGAGGTGTCGGCCAGCCCCAGCGGGGTGAGCACCCGGTCGGCGAGCACCTCGGCCCAGGTGCCGCCGCGCAGCGCGCCGACCAGCCGGCCGAGCAGCGCCATGCCCAGGTTGGAGTAGTGGTAGCGGCGGCCGGTGGGCAGCACCCGCTCGACCCGGGCCAGGTCGGCGAGAAGCTCGTCGACCCGGGGCGCGCGCAACGTGTCCCAGACGTCGCCGTACGGCTCGCGTTGCAGCCCGGCGGTGTGCGAGAGCAGCCGGCGTACGGTCAGGTCGCCGTGCGCGGGCAGCGCCAGGTGCCGGCCCAGCGGGTCGTCCAGGTCGAGCAGCCCGTCGTCACGGCACTGCATCACCAGCACGGAGGTGAAGGTCTTGGTGACCGAGCCGATCCGGAACCGGCTCGCCGGGCCGAGGGCGGTGTCGTTGCCGGTGCCGCCGACCTGGAAGCTCCAGAGCGGGCTGTCGGCCCGGTGCAGCGCCACCGCCAGGGCGGGCACCCGAGCCTGCGCCTGCGTCCCGCGGACCATCCGTTCCAGCCGACGCCGTACCCGCGCCCCGTCGCCGCCCGGGCCGGGTTCCCCGCCGGCCGTCGACGTCACGCCAGGTCCCGGGCCAGCATCGGGCCCAGGGGCGCGCCGCCGAGCAGGTGGGCGTGCACGTGGAAGACCTCCTGGCCACCGTACGGGCCGGTGTTGAACATCAGCCGGAAGCCGTCGCCGGTCAGCCCCTCGTCCTCGGCCACCGCCGCCGCCGTAGCCAGCACCTCGCCCGCCAGCCCCGGGTCACCCTGGCCGAGCGTCGCCACGTCGGCGTAGTGCTCCTTGGGGATGACCAGCACGTGCACCGGCGCCTTCGGCCCGATGTCGCGGAAGGCCAGGGTGGTGGCGGTCTCCTTGACGATGGTGGCCGGAATCTCCCCGGCGACGATGCGGCAGAACAGACAGTCGGCTCCCATCCCCCCACTCTAAAGACCACCCCCATTCCCCTCCCCCCTCCCACCCCTCCCCCGCCCCACCCCCCGCCCGCGTTGATCAAGAGCCTTACGTCAATCCCAAGCCGACGGGCGACGCAAACCTCTTGATCACCGGACGCACCGCCGGGAGCAGCGTTGAGGGGCGGGGTGATCAAGAGGTTTGGGGCGGGGACGGGCTGGGCGACGACGCAAACTTCTTGATCACCAGGGGCACCGCCGGGAGACGGCACCGACGGAGCGGTGATCAAGAGGTTTGGGGCGGGGATCGGGCCCGGGGATGACGCAAAGCTCTTGATCACCGGACGTACCGCGGGGGCGGGGCTCGGCGGGGGTGGGTCGGTTACCAGCGGGATAGGCGGGTGGAGAGGACGGCCAGGGCGGCGGGGCCTGCGGTGGAGGTGCGCAGGACCGAGGGGCCCAGGCGTACGGGGCGGGCACCCGCGTCGGTGAAGGCGGTCAGCTCGGTCGGGGCGATGCCGCCCTCCGGCCCGACGACCAGGACGATCTCGCCGGTGGTCGGCAGGTCGACCGTGGTGAGCCGGTCGTCGGCCTCCTCGTGCAGGACGAAGGCCGTGCCCGCCCCGGCGATCCGGCGGGCCACCGTGGCGGTGGACTCGTCCGGGGCACCGGCCACCACCGGCAGCCACGCCCGGCGGGCCTGTTTGGCCGCTTCCCGGGCCGTCGCCACCCACTTCTCCCGGGCCCGTACGCCCCGGTCGCCGCGCCACTGCGCCACCGAGCGGGACGCCGCCCAGGGCACGATCTCGTCCACCCCCACCTCGGTCATCGCCTGCACGGCCAACTCGCCCCGCTCGCCCTTGGCGATGCCCTGCACCACGACCAGCCGGGGGACGTCCGCGTCGACGTACCACCGGGAGGTGACGGTGACGTCGAGGGTGCCCCGGCCTACGGCGGTGACCACGGCGGCGGCGGTGCCGCCCCGCCCGTCGGCGAGCAGCAGTTCCTCGCCGACGCGCAGCCGTTGCACGGTGGCGGCGTGGTGCCCCTCGGGGCCGTCCAGGGTGAACTGGTCGGCAGGGGGCAGCGACTCGACCAGGAACAGCGGCGCGGACACGCCGATCAGGCTAACCGGCCGGGCCGGCCGAGGAGCCACCCGGGACTCCGGTCCGGCCGGGACGCCCCAACCGGGACAATCCGGCCGCAACGAGACCGGCCAGGACAAGCCGACCAGTGCGGCCCGACCGGTCAGGGCGACCGGGACAGGCCGACCGGTCAGGCGTGACCGTTGAAGGCGTCGCGCATCCGGGAGAAGAAGCCGCCCTGCTTGCTCAGCTCGGCGACCTCCTCACCCCGGGTCTTGGCGAAGTCCCGCAGCATCTTCTCCTGGTCGGCGTCGAGCTTGGTCGGGGTACGCACGTCGAGGTGGACGTAGAGGTCACCCCGGCCGGTGCCGCGCAGGTGCGGTACGCCCCGAGCGCGCAGCCGGAGCGTGCTGCCCGGCTGGGTGCCGGCCTTGACGTCGACGGTCTCCTCGCTGTCCAGCGTCTTGATGGTGAGCCGGGTGCCCAGCGCGGCGGCGGTCATCGGCACGGTGACCCGGCAGTGCAGGTCGTCGCCCTTGCGGGAGTAGACGTCGTGCGGGCGCTCGTGGATCTCGACGTAGAGGTCACCGGCGGTGCCCCCACCCGGGCCGACCTCGCCCTGCTGGGCGAGCCGGATGCGCATGCCGTCCTCGACGCCGGCCGGGATCTTGACGGTCAGCGAGCGGCGGGTCCGCACCCGGCCGTCGCCGGCGCAGGTCGGGCAGGGGTGCGGGATGGTGGTGCCGTAGCCCTGGCAGACGGTGCACGGCCGGGCCGAGACGACCTGACCGAGGAAGGTCCGCTGGACCGACTGCACCTCGCCCCGGCCACCGCACGCCTCGCAGGTCGCCAGGTGGGTGCCGGCCGCGGTGCCCGCCCCGGAGCAGGTGGTGCAGAGCACTGCGGTGTCGACCGTGATCGGGGCCTCGACGCCGAAGGCGGTCTCGTGCAGGTCCAGTTCCAGCCGCAGGATCGCGTCGGCCCCGGGCCGGGTACGCGGCCGCGGGCCACGGGTGCCACCGGCCGCGCCGCCGAAGAAGGCGTCCATGATGTCCTGGAAGCCGACGAACGGACCGGCGCCGCCGGGGCCGCCCGGGCCGCCGGCGCCTCCGCCGCCCGGGGCGAGCGGGTCGCCGCCCAGGTCGACGATCTGCCGCTTCCGGTCGTCCGAGAGGACCTCGTACGCGGCGTTGATGTCCTTGAACTTCTCCTGTGCCTCCGGGTCCGGATTCACGTCCGGGTGGAACTGCCGCGCCAGCTTGCGGTAGGCGCGCTTGATCTCGTCGTCGGAGGCTTCCCGGCTCACGCCGAGAATGCCGTAGTAGTCCCTGGCCACTGCGTTCCGTGTCCTCATGTTCGTCTCGCGTTTGCACCGGTCGGCGGCCGGAGCCGGCCGCCGGCCCTGACTGGTCAGTTCTGGGCCAGCAGCTCGCCCACGTAGCGTGCCACGGCCCGCACCGTGGCGATGGTGCCGGGGTAGTCCATCCGGGTCGGGCCGAGCACGCCCAGCCCGCCGACGATGGTGGAGCCCGGGCCGTACCCGGTGCTGACCACCGAGGCGGCACGGAGATTGTCGATCTCGTTCTCGTCGCCGATCAGCACCCGGGTGGTGCTCGGTTCCGCCTCGCCGATCAGCTTGAGCAGCACGACCTCCTCTTCGAGCGCCTCCAGGATGGGTCGCAGCGAGCCCTGGAAGTCGAGCAGGCCACCCCGGGTGAGGTTGGCGGTGCCGGCCAGCGCGAGCCGCTCCTCGGTGCGTTCCACCAGGGTCTCCAGCAGCACGGTGGACAGGGTGGTCATCGCGCCGCGCAGGTGCGGAGCACTCTCGTCGACAAGCGCCTGCACCAGGGGCGGAGTGTCGGACAACCGACTCCCGACCAGTTTCTCGTTGACCAGCCGGCGCAGGTCGAGGACGTCGTCGGCGGGGACCGGCGCGGCCAGCTCGACCAGCCGCTGCTCGACCCGCCCGGTGTCGGCGATCATGACCAGCATCAGCCGGGTGGTGGAGATCGGCACCAGTTCCAGGTGGCGCACCGACGAGCGGGCCAGTGACGGGTACTGCACCACGGCGACCTGCCGGGTGAGCTGCGCCAGCAGGCGTACGGTGCGGTGCACCACGTCGTCGAGGTCGACCGCGCCGACCAGGAAGCGCTCGATGGCCCGGCGTTCGGCGGGGCTGAGCGGCTTGACCCGGGAGAGCCGGTCGACGAAGAGGCGGTAGCCCCGGTCGGTGGGGACCCGACCGGCGCTGGTGTGCGGCTGCCGGATGTAGCCCTCCTCCTCCAGCACCGCCATGTCGTTGCGGACGGTCGCCGGGGAGACCCCGAGCTGGTGCCGCTCGACGAGCGTCTTGCTGCCGACGGGCTCCTGCGTGGCGACGTAGTCCTCGACGATCGCCCGCAGCACGGCGAGTTTGCGGTCGTCGAGACCCATCTCCACCTCCTGACGCACGTCGCCCCGGGCGCTGCCGCACCCGGGCAAAGCGCTCTGGCACTCGACTGTAGCGAGTGCCAGTCTACGTCGGCAGGGCCGCCGCCGCGATGATCAAGACGGACCGTCGGTGCGCCCGCCCCGGCGGATGCCGGCGCGGTCGCTGACCGAACGTCGAGGCCAACCTCACCAGTGTCGCTCTGGTGCACCCTTGCCGGCAGCCCCTACCGTGGCGGCATGACTGAACCACCTCGCCCTCCCGGCGCGGGGGACGGCGTCCCGCCGGACCCGACCGCGCCCCAGGGCTCGCCATACGAGCCGCCCACCGCACCACTGTCCGGCGCACCGGGGGCGGGCGGCTATCCCCCGCCCGGCGGGTATCCGCCGCCCACCGGTGACCAGCCGCCTGCGGGCGGTTACCCCCCGCCGGGTGGTTACCCCCCGCCCGGTGGCGGATATCCGACCGGCGGCACCTACGGCGCGCCGAGCGGCGGCTACGCCAACAGCGAGGACAAGACCTGGGCGCTGGTCGCACACTTCGGCGGGGCCGCCGGTGCGCTGATCAGCTTCGGCCCGCTCGGCTTCGTCGCCCCGCTGATCGCCTACCTGGTGCGCGGGCAGCAGTCTCCTGCCGTCCGGGCGCAGGCGCTGGCCGCGCTGAACTTCCAGATCCTCTGGTCGATCATCGCGTTCGTGCTGCTGTTCGTGAGCTGGTGCCTGCTCTTCCTGCCCAGCATCGCGGTCGTGGTGATCCAGATCCTGTTCGGGATCATCGCCGGCATGAAGGCCAACGAGGGGCAGGCCTACCGCTACCCGATGTCCACCAGCTTCATCAAGTGAGTCCCGACCGGCCGCTCCCCCGGCCGGTCGGGCACCACCGCCGGCCCCGGCGCGCGGCGGGCCGGCGGGACCACGTTCAGGGGAGCAGGTCGCGGACCACCGCGTCGGCCAGCAGCCGGCCGCGCAGGGTGAGCACCGCCCGCCCCTGCGGGTACGCCACCGGGTCCAGCAGCCCGTCGGCGAGCGCCCGCGCGGCGGCGGCCCGCCCCGCGCCATCCAGCACGTCCAGCGGCAGCCCGCAGGCGAGCCGCAGGCGCAGCATCACGTCCTCCGTGTACGTCTCGGCCGGGGTGAGGATCTCCCGGGCCAGGCCGGGTGAGTGCCCGGCGGCGAGCCGCTGCGCGTACGTCGTGGGGTGTTTGACGTTCCACCAGCGCACCCCGCCGACGTGGCTGTGCGCCCCCGGGCCGAGGCCCCACCAGTCGCCGCCGGTCCAGTAGAGCAGGTTGTGCCGGCACCGGGCCGCCTCGCTGCGGGCCCAGTTGGAGACCTCGTACCAGGAGAAACCGGCCGCGTCGAGGGCGGCCTCGGCAGCCAGGTAGCGGTCCGCCGCCACGTCGTCGGAGGGGTACGGCAGCTCGCCGCGCCGCATCCGGGCCGCCAGCCGGGTGCCGTCCTCCACGATCAGGGCGTACGCGCTGACGTGGTCGACCCCGGCGGCGACCACCTGCTCCAGCGAGACGGCGAAGTCCTCGGGACGCTCCCCCGGCGTGCCGTAGATCAGGTCGAGGTTGACGTGGTCGAACCCGGCGTCGCGGGCCTCCCGGGCGGCCTCGACGGCCCGTCCCGGGCGGTGGGTGCGGTCGAGGACCGCCAGCACCCCGGCGGCGGCGGACTGCATGCCCAGCGAGATCCGGGTGTAGCCGGCGGCGCGCAGGGTCTTCAGCGACCCGGGGGTGACCGACTCGGGGTTGGCCTCGGTGGTCACCTCGGCGTCGGCGGCCAGCCCCCAGGTGCGGTCGATGCCGTCGAGCAGGCGGGCCAGGTCGTCGGCGGGCAGCAGGGTGGGGGTGCCACCGCCGACGAAGACCGTGTCGACCCGGGGCGGTGGGGCGTCGGCGAGCACCCGGGCGGCGAGCGCCAACTCGGCCAGCACCGTGTCGGCGTACGACTCCCGGCCGCCGCCCCCGCCCAGCTCGGCTGCGGTGTAGGTGTTGAAGTCGCAGTAGCCGCACCGGCTGGCGCAGAACGGCACGTGCAGGTAGACGCCGAACCCGCGCGCGCCGACGGCACGCAGCGCGGTGCCGGGCAGCGCGCCGTCGACGGGAACGGTCTCACCATCTGGAAGGACGCCGGGCATGGCCACTAGTGTGCCCGGCATGACGTCTCCCGACCGACTCGTGCGGGTCGCCACGGCCCGCGGGGTGACCACCCTCACCCTGGACAGCCCGCACAACCGCAACGCGCTGTCCACCCCGCTGATGACCGAGCTGCTGGCCGGGATCGCCGCGGCGGTCGCCGACGACGCGGTGCGGGTGGTCGTGCTGGACCACACCGGCCCGGTGTTCTGCTCGGGGGCCGATCTGAAGGAGACGGCGGCGGCGTACGCCAGCGGGTCGGTGCCGGCCGGGATGCTCGGTGACGTGCTGGTGGCGGTGCGGGAGTGCCCGAAGCCGGTGCTGGCCAGGGTGGCCGGGCCGGCGCGGGCCGGCGGGCTGGGCCTGATCGCGGCGGCCGACCTGGCGGTCTGCGCGCAGGAGGCGACGTTCGCCTTCACCGAGGTGCGGATCGGGGTGATCCCGGCGGTGATCTCGGCGACCGTGCTGCCCCGGCTGCACCCCCGGGCCGCCGCCGAGCTGTACCTGACCGGCGACACCTTCGACGGTCGGCGGGCCGCCGAGGTGGGGCTGGTGACCGCCGCCGTGCCGGCCGGTGAGCTGGACGCGGCGGTGGCGCGGTACTGCGCGTCGCTGGTCCGGGGTGCCCCCGGGGCGCTGGCCGGGACGAAGGAGTTGCTGCGCCGCCCGGCCGCCACGGACCTGCGCGCGGAGATCGCCGACCTGTCCGCCCGGTCCACCTGCTACTTCCTGTCCGAAGAGGGCCGTGAGGGCGTGTCCGCGTTCCGGGAGAAACGACCGGCTCGATGGGTGGTGACCCTGGAGGGTGGGCCCGGTGAGGGTGCGGGGTGAGCGCGAGGGGCGCAGGGTGAGGGTCCGCGCACCTCGTGTAAGGGTGTGGGGTTCTCCGGGCCGGGCTGCGGGAACGTGAACCGGTCGACCGACCCGGGGCCGCCGGTTGGCGACGTACGCTTGGCGAACGTTGAAACGGGAGGTGCGGGTGCGGACGCGGACATTCGTGGCAGCCGGGGTCGTGGTGGCGTTGTTCGCCGTCGTCGGGGGCTGGGGAGTCCGTCAACTCGACGGGGAGTTCCGGCTTCCCGTCGCCGGCCGTAGCTGCACCGTGCAGGCCGACGGCACCGTGAAGCTCGACGCCGACCAGATGGCCAACGCGGCCACCATCGCCGCGATCGGCATGCAGCGGCAGATGCCCGAGCAGGCCGTGGTGGTCGCCCTGGCCACCGCGTACCAGGAGTCGGGGCTGCGCAACCTCGCCCACGGCGACCGCGACTCGCTCGGCCTGTTCCAGCAGCGCCCCAGCCAGGGTTGGGGCACCCCGGAGCAGATCCGCGACCAGCGGTACGCGGCGAACCGGTTCTACAAGGCGCTGAAGAAGGTACGCGGCTGGGAGCGGATGGAGGTCACCGACGCGGCCCAGGCGGTGCAGCGTTCGGCGTACCCGAAGGCGTACCAGAAGTGGGCCGACGAGTCCCAGGTGCTGGCGCGGGCCCTGCTCGGCGAGGCGACCGGCGCGGTGGCCTGCACGGTCGGGCGTACCCCGGTGATGCGCGGGCAGGCGGCGGTGGCCGAGCTGACCCGCGGCCTGACCCTCGACTGGGGGTTGCCCGACGCGGGTGCGGTGGCCGAGCTGACCGACGTGACGGTGCCCGCCGCGGACGCCCGGGACGGCTGGCGGTACGCGCACTGGCTGGTCTCGCACGCCCCCGACCACGGGGTGAAGCGGGTGCGCTTCGACGGGCTGGAGTGGAACGCCGACAACGGCCGGTGGGCGAAGGTCACCGACGGGCGGGCGACCGAGCCCCGGGTGCTGGCCGAGGTCTTCGCCGACCCCGCCTGACGGGGCGGCGGGCCGGTGCGGTCAGCCGGCGACGTTCAACCGGCGGCGCACCTTCTCCCTGGTCGAGGCGGGCAGCTCGGGGACGTCGAGCAGCCGGGGCAGCAGCTCCGGCTCCAGACTGGTGGCCCGGAACACCTCGCCGATGGTGACGCCGTGCGCCGGCCGGTCCACCACCTCCACCGGGTCGCCGGCGCTCACCTCACCGTCGCGCAGCACCCGCAGGTACGCCCCGGGCGCGGCCCGGACGGTGAACCGTTTGATCAGGTCGGGCACCCCCCAGAAGCCGGCGAAGGTCGTGCACGGGGTACGCGGTTTGGTGACCTGGAGCAGCGCCGAGCCGACCGCCCAGCGTTCGCCGATCACCGCGCCAGTCACCTCCACCGCCCAGGTGGTCAGGTTCTCGCCGAACCCGCCGGGGCTGATGTCGCGGCCCAGTTCGGCCGACCACCAGCCGGCGTCCTCCTGCGCGTAGGCGTAGACCGCCTGGTCGGGGCCGCCGTGCTGGGGCCGCTCGCCGATGAAGTCACCGGCCACGCCGTCGGCGCGCAGCAGCACCGGGCCGTCGACCGGCCGCTTGTCGATGCCGCTGCGCCCGCTCGCGTCGCCCGCCCACCGCGCCCGCGTCACCACGCCGAGGTTCACCGCCGCCACCCTGCCCGTCATGGCCCCAGGGTACGGCCGGGCACGGACGGTCGCCGTCCCGGCTCAGCCCTTGACGGCGCCCGCCACCAGACCGGAGACCATCCGGCGCTGCACCAGCAGGAAGAAGACGATCACGGGCAGGGTGAACAGGGTGGAGGCGGCCATCACCGACCCCCAGGCGGTGTCGTCGCGGCCGAAGAAGAAGGTCATCGCCACCGGCAGGGTGTAGCGGCTCTGGTCGTTGACGAAGGTCAACGCGAAGATCAGCTCGTTCCAGGCGGTGATGAAGGAGAAGATGCTGGTGGCCACCAGACCCGGCGCGACCAGCGGGAAGAGGACCTTGCGGAACGTCTGGGCGCGGCTGGCCCCGTCGATGGCGGCGGCCTCCTCCAGTTCCTTGGGCACGGCCGCGACGAAGCCACGCAGCATCCACACCGCGAACGGCAGCGAGAAGCCCAGGTAGGTGAGGATCAGGCTGGGCAGGGTGTTGTAGAGGCCGAGCCGCTGGATCATCAGGAACAGCGGGATGACCAGCGCCTCCAGCGGGATCATCTGCACCACCAGCAGCATGATCAGGAAGGTGGTCCGGAGCCGGAACCGGAACCGGGCCACCGCCGTCGCGGCCAGCAGCGCCACCAGTCCGCTGAGCACGACCGTGCTGACGGCCACCAGCACGCTGTTGAGCAGGAAGTCGCCGAAGGTCACGCCCGGGATCAGGTTGCCGGTGAGGATCTCCCGGTAGTGCTCCAGGGTGGGGTGGGCCGGGACCGGCCGGGGCGTGGCCGAGAAGATCTCCCGGTTCGGCTTCAGCGAGGTGGCGATCATCCAGTAGACCGGGAAGGCGGCGAAGAGCGCCACCAGCAGGCCCGCGCCGTTGAGGGCGACCTTCTTCACGACTCGTCCTCCTGCCTGAGCACCATCCGGACGTACAGGCCGGTCACCACAAGCAGGATCAGCGTGAGGATGACCGCGATGGCCGAGCCCACGCCGTACTTGGGCGGCGGGGAGAACGCCTCGGCGTACGAGTAGATCGACAGCATGAACGTCGGCCGGTCCTGGGTGCCGCCGGCCAGCACGAACTGCTGGGTGAAGACCTTGAAGTCCCAGATGGTGGAGAGCACCACCAGGATGCCGAAGACCGGCCGCAGCAGCGGGAAGGTGATCTTCCAGAACACCGTCCACGGGCCGGCCCCGTCGACCCGGGCCGCCTCGTGCAGCTCGCTCGGGACGCTCTTGAGCCCGGCGAGCACGCTCACCGCGATGAACGGGAACGAGTGCCAGACCACCACCAGGGTCAGGATCGCGAAGAACAGCAGCGGCGAGTTGAACCAGCCGTAACCCGACCAGTCGGTGCGGCCGAAGAGCGCCTGCGACAGCCTGTCCGGCAGGGCGTTGAACGCCCAGGTGACCAGGCCGGAGGTGTCATCGAAGATCCACTTCCAGACGATCGTGCCGGTCAGCGCCGGGGTGGCCCAGGCCAGCATCACGCAGCTGGCCACGAAGGTGGCCATCCGACGGCCGAGCCGGTGCAGCAGCAACCCGACCAGGGTGCCCAGCACCATCGTCAGCAGCACGTTCGCCGCCGCGAAGAGCACGGTGTTGCGCAGCACCGTACGGAAGAACGGGTCGCCGAGGATCTGGGTGTAGTTGGCCAGGCCGACGAACGGCCACTCCCGGTCCCCGCGCAGCTGCCGGACGCTGTTCAGCCGGAAGAACGACATCGCCACCACCTGGCCCAGCGGCCAGAGCAGCAGCACCCCGATGACGACCAGGCAGGGCAGCAGGAGCAGGTACGGCAGGCGGTCCACCCGGGGCCGCCGCCGCGTGGGGGTGTCCCGGGCGGCGGCCGTCGGAGTGCGCTCGGTCAGGGTGCTCACTTGGCGTTGAGGATGCTTTCCATCTCGGCGGCGGCGTCGGCGGTGGCCTGCTGCACCGACTTCTGGCCCTTGATGACCGAGCTGTTCATCGCCTGGGTGACCGTCTTCGTCCGGCTGACCTCCACCCACTTCGGGGTCAGCGGGGTCAGCCGGGTGCGCTGCATGGTGCTGGCGAACGCCGCCATCAGCTTGTCGTCGGCGTAGTCGCCGCCCTGCACCAGGTCGGAGTAGACGGGGAAGAAGCCGAGGCTGCCGGCGAAGGTCTTCGCGTTCTTCTTGCTCAGCAGCACGGTCAGGTAGTCCCAGGCCAGATCCTGCCGCTTGCTGTCCTGCCAGAGGGCGACGTCCGAGCCACCGGCGAAGGCGGGGGCCGGGCCGCCGTCCGGACCGGGGATCGGGAAGGTTCCCCAGACCTTCTCGATGTCGGGGTTGTCCTTCTTGATCGCGCCGGCCTGCCAACTGCCGGCGAAGGCCATCGCCGCCTTGCCCGTGGCGAACTGGGTACGGGCGTCGATCTCGTTCCACCCGGCGGCGGCGGGCGGGGCGACCTTGTGCACGGTCACCAGGTCGGTCCAGAACTTCACCGCCCGCTGGGCCTGCGCGCTGGTGTAACCGGACTTCCAGGTGCCGCCCTGGTTGGTGGCGATCTCGCCGCCGGCACCCCAGAGGAAGGAGTAGAACGGCAGTTCGGAGTTGCCCGGCAGGGCGATGCCGTAGCTGCCGGGCTTCTTGGCCTGCACCGCCTTGGCGACCGAGACCAGCTCGTCCCAGGTCTTCGGCGGCTGCACGCCGGCCTCGGCGAACCAGTCGGTGCGGTAGTAGATGGCGCGTACCCCGGCGTACCAGGGGACGCCGTACTGCTTGCCGTCGAGTTGGGCGTTGCGCACCAGGTCGGGCAGGACGTCCTTGCCGTCGGCCCAGCCGCCGAAGCGGCCGGAGATGTCGGCGAGCGCCTCCTGGGCCGCCCAGCCCTGGGTCTCGGTGTTGCCCAGCTCGGTGACGTCCGGGCCCTCACCGCCGGCGAGCGCCGCCTGGAACTTCTTCGGCGCCTCCAGCCAGGGGATGTACTGGACCACCACGTCGGTGTCGGGGTGCCGCTGCCGGAACTCGGTCTCGACGCCGTCGAGGAACGCCGTCTGGGCGTCGCTCCCCTCGCCCATCATCCAGACCGTCAGCTTGCTGTCGTCGGCGGCTTCGTCGCCACCGGAACCACCGCAACCGGCGAGCACCATCACGGCCGAGGCCACGACGGCGGTGACCGGGGTCAGCCGCTTCCACCTGTTCACGCCACATCTCCCTCGCGCCGTCCGGCACTAACCTTCTCAGCCGCACCCTAGTAGGAAAATTTCCTTTACGACAGGGGGTGGGTGCCGCCCCGCGCGGGCGGACCGTCGACGGTGCGGCGGCGGCCGGCAGGGCCTTCGGCGAGGCGACCGTATCGCAGGCGGGGGCCGCTCAGGCAGACCCCGCGACGACCCGACGGGATCGACGGGCGGCAGCCGGACGAGCGGATGCCCGCCCCCGGTCCGGGGGCGGGCATCCGCTGCGGTGGTACGTGCCGACCGGTCACGGTCGGCGGGCTGGTCACCTGTGGGTGACGCCCCGACGCCGGCCCACGCCGGCCACCAGGGCCACGGCGATGGCGGCGAGGACGACCTGCACCAGCAGCTCCGTCCAGTCGATGCCGGCGGTCTCCGTGGCGATGCCCATCGCCCGGGCCAGCACGGTGCCCAGCAGAGCCGCGCCGACACCGATCAGCATGTGCAACCAGATCGGCATGTTCTGGCGGCCCGGCACGACCAGACGACCCAGCGCGCCGACGATGAGACCGACAACGAGCGCGGTGATGATGCCCCAGACGGTGAACTCCACGGCCGTCCTCCTTCAGTAGATATGTCGTTGGTGAGGTGTTTGTTGCTGTGGTGATCGATAGGTTCCCGAAGCGGAGAATCTCCAAACCGACTCCGGTAACGATCTGGTCTGGATCGCCCGCCACCGGGCGACGGCCCCCGCCGCCCGGTCACCGCACGCGAGCGGGCGCCCGACCCCGTGGGGTCGGACGCCCGCTCAGCGGTGCCGCTTGACCTACCGGTGGGTGACGCCGCGGCGGCCACCCACGCCGGCCACCAGGGCCACGGCGATGGCGGCGAGGACGACCTGCACCAGCAGCTCCGTCCAGTCGATGCCGGCGGTCTCCGTGGCGATGCCCATCGCCCGGGCCAGCACGGTGCCCAGCAGAGCCGCGCCGACACCGATCAGCATGTGCAACCAGATCGGCATGTTCTGGCGGCCCGGCACGACCAGACGACCCAGCGCGCCGACGATGAGACCGACAACGAGCGCGGTGATGATGCCCCAGACGGTGAACTCCACGGTCGCCCTCCTCCTGAAGATTGAGTCACACGGTATGTGTGGTTCCTGTCGTGGCAGCTAGGTTCCCGACCCGCCGGAAAACCAAACCGACTCACCACCACACATGTCGCCGTACGTCGATCCGACGCCGTTGCGTCGATTCGCCGACCTTCGATGTCCGCGCAGCTCAGGACGCCCGCGCCGGCCCGTCCGGCAGCGGCACGGAGGGCGGAAAATTCGTCCGTACGACACCGGGGCGGGCGTGCCGACGGCCGACGGCCCGGTCGGGACACCGGGCCGACGGCCGTCGTGGGGCCCGGAGCCGGCCCCGGGCTACTTCTTGCCGGCCGGCTTGGCGTCGGCGGAGTCCGAGGAGAGCGCGGCGATGAAGGCCTCCTGGGGGACCTCGACCCGGCCCACCATCTTCATCCGCTTCTTGCCCTCCTTCTGCTTCTCCAGCAGTTTGCGCTTGCGGCTGATGTCACCGCCGTAGCACTTGGCGAGGACGTCCTTGCGGATGGCGCGGATGGTCTCCCGGGCGATCACCCGGCTGCCGATGGCCGCCTGGATCGGCACCTCGAACTGCTGGCGCGGGATCAGGTTACGCAGCTTCGCCGCGATGGTCGTGCCGTAGTTGTACGCCTTGTCCTTGTGCACGATCGCGCTGAACGCGTCCACCGGCTCGCCGTGCAGCAGGATGTCCACCTTGACCAGGTCGGACGCCTGCTCGCCGGAGGGCTCGTAGTCGAGCGAGGCGTACCCCTTGGTACGGCTCTTGAGCTGGTCGAAGAAGTCGAAGATGATCTCGGCGAGCGGGAGGGTGTAGCGCAGCTCCACCCGGTCGGCGGAGAGGTAGTCCATGCCGAGCAGGCTGCCCCGCCGCCCCTGGCACAGCTCCATCACCGCGCCCACGTAGTCGTTCGGGGTGAGCACGGTGGCCCGCACCACCGGCTCGTACACCTCGGCGATCTTGCCGGTGGGGTACTCGCTCGGGTTGGTCACCACGATCTCCTGGCCGTCGTCGGTGATGGCCCGGTAGACCACGTTCGGCGCGGTGGAGATCAGGTCGAGGTTGTACTCCCGTTCCAGCCGCTCCCGGATGATCTCCAGGTGCAGCAGGCCGAGGAAGCCGCAGCGGAAGCCGAAGCCGAGCGCGCCCGACGTCTCCGGCTCGTAGTCGAGCGCGGCGTCGTTGAGCTTGAGCTTGTCCAGCGCCTCGCGCAGGTTGGGGTAGTCCGAACCGTCGATCGGGTAGAGGCCGGAGTAGACCATCGGCTTCGGGTCCTTGTAGCCGCCGAGCGCCTCGGTGGCCGGCCGGGCGTTGATGGTGACGGTGTCACCGACCCGGGACTGGCGGACGTCCTTCACACCGGTGATCAGGTAGCCCACCTCGCCGACGCCGAGCGCGTCGGCCTTGACCATCTCGGGTGAGATGACGCCGATCTCCAGCAGCTCGTGCACGGCGGCGGTGGACATCATCTTGATCCGGTCCCGGGCGCTGATCCGGCCGTCGATGACCCGGACGTAGGTGACCACGCCCCGGTAGACGTCGTACACCGAGTCGAAGATCATCGCGCGGGCGGGCGCGTCGGCGTCACCGACCGGCGGGACGAACTGCCTGACGATCTCGTCGAGCAGGTACGGCACCCCGTCGCCGGTCTTGCCGGACACCCTGATGCAGTCGGCCGGGTCGCCGCCGATCAGATGGGCCAGCTCCTCGGCGTACTTCTCGGGCTGGGCAGCCGGCAGGTCGATCTTGTTGAGCACCGGAATGATCTTGAGATCGTTCTCCAGCGCCAGGTAGAGGTTCGCCAGCGTCTGCGCCTCGATGCCCTGGGCGGCGTCGACCAGCAGCAGCGCCCCCTCGCAGGCGGCCAGCGACCGGGACACCTCGTAGGTGAAGTCCACGTGGCCCGGGGTGTCGATCATGTTCAGGACGGCCTGCTCACCGGCCCGCTCGCCGTCACGGATGGTCCACGGCATCCGGACGGCCTGGCTCTTGATGGTGATGCCGCGCTCGCGCTCGATGTCCATCCGGTCGAGGTACTGCGCGCGCATCTGCCGGGGATCGACCACGCCGGTGAGCTGCAACATCCGGTCGGCCAGGGTCGACTTCCCGTGGTCGATGTGGGCGATGATGCAGAAGTTCCGGATGCGCGCCGGGTCGGTGGCACCAGGAGCGTTCGCGCCGGGATCGAGCGTCGGTGGCACAGCGGTCCGTTCTGGTCGGCTGACGTGAGCGGGCCGACACGCCGCCGGCCCCCTCTATGCTCCCACGTCGCTCCGAACCCGGTCCGATCACTCCTGGGGTACCCGGCGGCGGCCCCACGGGTGACTCACTCCTCGGGCGGCTCGACGAAGAGGGCGGCGAGCTTCGGCAGCCGACGGCGGGCCTCCGCCTCGTCGTCGAAGTCCCAGAAGTCGTTCAGGTCCGGCATCCGCACCGGGTCCCGCTGCGCCGGCAGGTCGCTCGCGGTCGCCTTCCGGTACGCGTCCCACGGCACCGCCAGCATGTCCTCGCACTCGAACTCCTCGCCGCTGAGCGCCGCCGACCGCACCCGGGGCAGCCCGGCCAACGAATCCGGGTCGGCCACCGCGGTGGCGAAGACCGCCCGGCCCTGGGTCATCAGCCAGCCCCGGAAGTACTCGAACCCGTCGTCGGAGGCACCCCCGTTGATCAGGTACGCCGCACCCCACAGGTCGACCCGGTACGAGGCGGCCAGCACCCGCTGCTGGTGGTGCGCGTACCCGACGATGTCCTCCGGGGTGCGCCCGGCGAGCAGCGCGACCGCCCGCGCGGCGACCGCCTCGGCCTCTCCCCCGGCCCCGGCGCGGGCCTGGTCGATCAACTGCCAGAAGTCGTCGGTCCTCATGGCCCGGAGTCTCCCAGACCCGCGCCGGCCCCCGGCCCACCCGGCCGGTCACCCGCCCACCCGGCCGGTCACCGGGTCCGACCGGACCGGGCACCATGGTGGGGTGTCCGCGACGCCGCCGCCGTACCACCGGACCGCCGTGCGACCCGACTGGCGGGACCTGCCCGACGGCCTACGGGAGGCGGTCAGCGGCCGGCTCGGCGCGCCGGTGGTCGCGGCCCGGACCGCGACCGCGGGCTTCACCGGCGGTTTCGCCGCCGTGCTCACCACGGCCACCGGCGCGCGGGTCTTCGTCAAGGCCGCCGACCTGGCCCGCCAGCGCCACCTGGCCGACTGGTACGCCCGGGAACTGGCCGTCCTCGCCCGGTTGCCGGCCGGCCTGCCGGTGCCCCGGCCGCACTGGGCGCTCGACGCGGCCGGCTGGTACGCGGTCGGCCTGGACGCCGTCGACGGTCGGACGCCCCGCCTGCCCTGGGACCCGGCCGAGCTGGACGCCGTGCTCACCGGGTACGCCGGGGTCGCCGCCGCGCTGGCCGACCCACCCGCCGGGCTGACCGCGCTCGGCCTGCCCCGGCTGGCCGACCTGGCCCACTCCGACATCCTGTGGTGGGACGAGGTGGCCGCCGGTCGGGAGCCGGTGCCCCCGCTGATCCCGCCGGCCCGCGACCGGTTGCCCGAACTCGTCGCGCTGGAGTCCCGCCTGCCCGGGTACGCGGCGGCCGCGCGCGGTCTGGCCCACGGCGACCTGCGGGTGGACAACGTGCTGCTGGATCCCGCCGGCCGGGCCTGGTTCTGCGACTGGAACTGGCTCTGCCACGGCCCCGCGTGGTTCGACCTGGCCGGCCTGTTGATCACCGGGTACGCCGACGGGGTCGGGCTGGACGCCGTCTTCGCCGCACATCCGGCAGCGGTCGACGCCCCACCCGACGCCCTGGACGTGACCCTGGCCGCGCTCGCCGGCTACTACCTCACCGCCGCCGGCCCACCCGCGCCGGTCGCCCCCGCGCCGGGTGCGGGCACGGCCGAGATGAATCCGGCGGGCACGTCCGCGCTGCTCGGGGCGCACCGGCGGTTCAGCGGGGAGCAGGCACTCCGCTGGCTCGCCGCCCGGCAGGGCTGGCACTGACCCGGCCGGCCCGAACCGGTCGGCTACCCGGCGGCGGGCCAGGCCGGTGCGGGCGGGGGCGGGGCGTTTTGGCTCGTCCCGGCCGACCTGGTAGCCTGGCTTTTCGCGTGGCGATGACGCATGCTCGTCACACGCGGATTGCAGACCAAACCGAGCTATCAAGACGAGGCTGTCGCGTGGCGAACATCAAGTCCCAGATCAAGCGCAACCGGCAGAACGAGAAGCGCCGGCTGCGTAACAAGTCGGTCAAGTCGTCGCTGAAGACCGCCATCCGGAAGTTCCACGAGGCTGCGGAGGCTGGTGACACCGAGAAGGCCACCACCCTGATGCGTGACGCCGCCCGCAAGCTCGATAAGGCCGCCAGCAAGGGCGTCATCCACGCCAACCAGGCGGCCAACCGGAAGTCGGCCATCGCGAAGCGCGTCGACTCGTTCTCGGCCTGACCGAGCAACCCACACCTGACCGAGAGCCCCGGGGCGTTGTCCCGGGGCTCTCGGCTGCGTTCCCCCTGGTGGCGGAGCGCTTCATCGCCCTGCCGGGCCGGTGGGCTGCGACGACCGCCTATCCGCCCCCGGGTGTGCCACGGGACGACGACCGTGGGCGGGCCTAGCCGTGGTAGCGCCGGGAGCGCAGCGGCGGCCCGGTCGGCTCCGCCGCCGCAGGCGCGTCGGTGACCACCGTGCCGGGCAGCGTGTACGGCACCGGGGCCCGGCCGACGACCGGTTCGAGTTCCCGCCGGAACCTGTCACGTTCCTGCTCCGGCACCAGTGCCGCCGAGTGGATCACCCACCCGGCGACCTCGTCGTTGAGTTTCACCATGACCGCCACCGCCAGCGGTAGCACCGCCACCGCCCACCAGCTCACCAGCTCGGCGAGGGCGAGGAGCACCGCGAACGCCACCGCCCCCTCGAAGAAGAGGAAGCAGAGCACCCCGCCGGGGTTGACGATGCGCAGACCGAGCAGCCGGGCGTAGAGCGGCCGGTAGCGGCGGTCGTCCGCCGGCACGACCGACCACCCGGGCCGGCCGCGCCCCGCCACCGGGCGGGCAGGGCCGGCCACCCGCCCGCCGCGCCCCGCCACCGGGCGGGAGGGGCCGGTCACCGGGCGCTGCCCCGGCGGGCGGCGGCAACCGAGAAGACCGCCTTCTCCAGGGCGTATCCCCGGTCGTCGGCACCGCCCTTGACCGCCGCGTTGCACTCGGCCGCCGCCCGCATCGCCTCGACCAGGCCCTCCGGGGTCCAGCCCCGGGCCCGCTGCTGGGCATTCTTGATCTTCCAGGCCGGCATGCCGAGGGTGCTCGCCAGCTGGTAGGGATCGCCCCGGCCGGCGGCGGCGACCCGGGCCACCGTACGGACCCCGTCGGCGAGTGCGTCGGCGATCGGGACCGGATCGACCCCGACGTGCAGGGCCCAGCGCAACGCCTCCAGGGCGGCCGGCACGTCGCCGATCATGGTGGCGTCGGCGACGGTGAAACCGCTCACCTCGACCCGGCCCCGGTAGTAGCGGGCCACCGTGTCCGCGCCGATCCGCCCGTCGGTGTCGGCGAGCAGTTGCGAGCAGGCGGCGGCCAGCTCCCGCAGGTCGGTGCCGACGGCGGCGATCAGCGCCTCGGCCGCGTCGTCGGTGCACCTGCCACCGCCCCGGCGGATCTCGTCGCGGACGAACGCCACCCGCTCGCGGTGCCCCTTGAGCTTCGCGGCCGGGACGACCGTGGCGCCGGCGGCCCGCAGCCCGTCGGCGAACGCCTTGCCCTTGCCGCCGCCCAGGTGCAGGGCCAGCAGTTGGACGTCCGGGTCGGGATTCCGGGCGTAGTCGAGCAGCGCGGTGACCAGGTCCTTGCGGGCGTCCTGGGCGGATCGGAGCACCAGCACCCGACGCCCGCCGAACAGCGAAGGGCTGAGCATCTCGGCGATCTCGCCGACGGCCAACGCCCCGGCCTGGTACTCGCGGACGTCGACCTGCGGGTCGACGCTGCGGGCTTTCGCCACGGCTTCGGTCACCGCGCGCGTGGCGAGCAGCTCCTCGTCGCCGAGGACGAGCAGAATAGGAGCAAGGTCGACGCCGGTCACGTCGCTCATCTTGGCACGGCTCGGCGGAGGATCGCGCCTGCTCATCGACGGCGGCGACGGCCCACCCCGCACTCAGCGCAAATATAGACATATACCTCGATTGCCGCCCAGTGTACGCAATATCCCTTCCATTCCTGATTTCCTCTCGCCTCTGCTCCCACCACGAACCGGGACGACGGACCGCGCCATCGGCCCACCGCGACGCCAGCCCACCGGGACGCCGGCCCAGCGAGAGGCTGGTCCACCGGGACGCCTGTCGACCGGCTCACCGACGGCCCGGCGGCAGGCCCCGGCTCACCACCGCGAGCCGGCCGGACCGGACCACCACCGCAACGTCCCCGTCGGTGTCGGTCCGCAGCACCCGCACCCCGGACCGGGCGAGCCGGTCGAGGATCACCGGGCTCGGATGCCCGTAGTCGTTGTCGACCCCCACCGGCACCAGCGCCACCGCCGGCCGGACCGCGTCGAGGAAGGCCGGGTCCTGGTACGCGCTACCATGGTGGGCCACCTTGAGCACCTCGGCCCGCAACGCGTGCGGCGGCACCCGGTCCAGCAGGGCCCGCTGCTCCTCCGTCTCCGCGTCCCCGGGCAGCACGACACGTACGCCGGCCACCGTGGCCCGGAGCACCAACGAGTTGTTGTTCGGATCGGACCGGGTGCCCCGCAGCGGGTAGGGCGGCCCGAGAGCGACCACCTCCACCCCTGGCGACCGGTACGACCAGCCGGCCGCCGGCACCACCCGGCGTGCCGGCCCGACGGCGGCCGTCACCAGATCCCGCCCCGCCACCGGCTCGGCCAGGGTCGGGGTGAGCACCATGGACACCCGCCGGCCCCGGGTCACCCCGGCCACGCCACCGACATGGTCGGCGTGGAAGTGGCTCACCACCAGCAGGGAGACCTCGCGTACCCCGAGCCGCCGCAGGCAACCGTCCACGGCCGACGGCTCCGGACCGGCGTCCACCACGACCGCCCGGCCGCCCGCCACCGGCAGCACGACGGCGTCCCCCTGCCCGACCGCGCACGCCACCACCACCCAACCGTCCGGCGGCCACCCGCTCGCCAGCAGCCGGACCGGCAGGGTGCCCAGCACCACCGCCGCCGCGCCGACCGCCACCAGTCGACGCACCAGCGGGCGGCGGACGGCAAGCAGCAGCCCCAGGGTCAGCCCGGCCAGCAGCAACGCGCCCGGCAGTCCGCCCGGCCAGGGCAGGGTGCCGGCGGGCAGCCGGGCTCCCACCCGGGCCACGGTGACCAGCCACCAGGCCGGCCAGCTCGCCAGCCAGGCGGCGAACTCCGCCCCGGCCGGCCACCCCGGCGAGACGACCGCCGCCGTCACCCCCAGCACCGTGGCCGGGGCTATCGCCGGCACCACGAGCAGGTTGGCCGGCACCGCCACCAGGCTCACCGTGCCGGAGATGCCGGCCACCACCGGTCCGCAGGCGAGTTGGGCCGCCGCCGGGACGGCGAGCGCCTCCGCCAACCCGGCCGGTACGCCCCGCCGCCGCAGCCTGTCGCGCCAGCCCGGGGCGAGCAGCAGCAACCCGCCGGTCGCCAGGACCGACAGCGCGAAGCCGGCGTCCCCGGCCAACTCGGGATCGACGAGCACCAGCACGGCCACCGCCGCGGCCAACGCCGGCAGCGTGGCCCGGGGCCGCCCGACCGCCAACGCGGCCAGCCCGATCGCCCCCATGGTGGCCGCCCGGACCACGCTGGGCGAGGGACGGACCAGGACGACGAAGCCGATCAGGGCGAGCCCGCAGAGGACCGCCGCCAGCCGGGGGCCGGCGCGGGCCCACCGGGCCACCAGCAGCACCGCGCCCACCACGATCGCCACGTTCGACCCGGACACGGCGTTGAGGTGGGTCATCCCGGTGGCCCGGAAGTCCTCCTCCACGGTGGCCGGCAACCGGCTGGTGTCCCCGACGACCAGACCGGGCAGCAGGCCACCCTGCTCGGGCGGGAGCGGAGCGCAGGCCCGGTGCAGACCGGCCCGCAGGGTGCCGGCGGCACGCTGGAGCCACGGCGGTGGCCCGTCCCGGACCGGTGGGCCGGACACGGTCAGCACGGCGGCGGTGAGGTCGCCGCCCCGGGGCGCGGCGAGCCTGCCCTGGACGGTCAGCCGCTGCCCTGGCAGAAGACCCCGCCAGGCCGGGTCGGTGGCGAGCACGAGCAGGCGTACCGGGACCCGGAGGCGGTGGCCCCGCGGGTCGGTGAGGACGCTCGACTGCGCGGTGACGAGCAGGGTCGCCGGACGGCCGGGCGCACCGCGTACCGGCCGGGGATCGTCGCGGAGCACCAGGTCGACGGTGACCCGGGCCCGGTCGTCGACCAGCAGGCGCAGCGGTGCGGCGTCCCGCACGTGCAGTCGGGCCGCGGTGGCGGCACCGCCACAGACCACGCCGAGCAGCACGGCGACGGCGATCCAGCCGTACCGGCGGACCGGGGCGGCCGGGGCGCCCAGCACCGCGAGCAGGTGCGCGGTGAGCAGGACGGCGAGGACGGCGGCGCTCGCGGCGAGCAGGACCGCCGTACGGGTGGTGAGGTGCAGGCAGGCCAGCGCCGCCAGCCAGGCCGCCACCGCCAGCCCGGCCAGCCGCAGGTCGGGTGCCCGGTCGGCGGTCACACCGTCACCAGGTCCTTGAGCTGTTCGTACCGGGCGTCGCCGATGCCGTCGACCTGACGCAGGTCGCCCACGCTGCGGAAGCCACCGTGCTGGTCGCGGTGGGTGAGGATGCGTTGGGCGAGCACCGGGCCGACCCCGGGCAACGCGTCGAGCTGGGCCAACGTGGCGGTGTTGAGGTTGACCCGGCCACCCGGCGCTGCCCCGCCGGGTACGGCCGCCGGCCCGGCCGGGGCCGCCCCGGAGCCGGTCGCGCCGGGTGGGGCGGTGACGCCGACCAGGATCAGCTCCCCGTCGGCCACCTTCCGGGCCGGGTTGAGCAGTGCCACGTCGGTGCCGGGCAGGGCACCGCCGGCCGCCTCGACCGCGTCGGCGACCCGCGCCCCGGCGGGTACCCGGACGAGACCGGGGCGGCGGACCCGGCCGGCCACCGCCACCACCAGCTCGCCGGTCGGCGCGACGGCCGGACCCGACGCGGGCCCACCGGAGGACTCCGGCCCGGCCACCGTCGTCGCCGGGCGGACCGGTTCCGGCTGTGGGCGGGAGCGCCAGGCCCAGAACCCCGCGCCGAGCACCACGGCCACCGCCACGGCCGCCAGCGCCCGGACGCCACGCCGGCCGGGGTCGAAGACACCGGGACCGGGCAGCCGGCCGGCCGGTGCCGGGTCGTCACCGTCAGCGGGATACCGGTCGAGGTCGCCGGGGCGGAACGCGGCCGGATCGTCCCCGTCCCGACGACGAGGACCGACGTCGCGAGGGCGCGGACCGATGTCGGTAGGGTCGTCGGGGCGACGTGGACCGGCGTCGGGCGGGTCGTCGTCATACGGCCCGGGACCGCGCGGAGCGCCGTCGAGGTAGTCGCCGAGGTCGAGGGAGCCGGCGTCGCGGGGGCCGCCGGCGGCGGCAGGCCCGGGGCGGCGGCGGGCCGACGCCCCACCCGCATCCGGCGGTACGCGGGACGCGCCCGGCCCGTACGGGCGGGGTGGCGGCTCCGGCGGGCCCGCCGACCGTGCCACCGCTGACACCCCGGCGGTCAGCCGGTACAGCCGTCCCCGCACCCTGGTTTCCTCGTCCTCCGACACGGCGCGAGGTTAGGCCGGTGGGCGGCACCCGTTCAGCCCGACGGCGGTCGGCTGTGGACGACGAAGGCGGCTGTGGACAACTGCCTGATCATGGCCGGACCTGCTATGCGGAGACCGTCCGGCGGGCACTGCGGCCCACCCCGTTCGGGCCGTCCGGCGGGCACTGCGGCCGATCCGGTTCAGGCCGACCGGCGGTGGATCACGACTCCGGCCAGGCCCGGCCCGGCGTGGGCGGCGACCACCGCGCCGACCTCGGAGACGTACGTGTCGTGCAGGCGGTCGCCGAGCCGGGCGGTGAGCGCCTCGACGAGGTGTTCGGCACGGTGCGGGGCGGCGAGGTGGTGCACCGCGAGGTCCACCTCGGCGTCGGCGGCGGCCTCGACCGCGAGGTCGATCAGGCGGGCCACCCCCCGGCTGGCGGTACGCACCTTGTCGCGTACCACGATCGCGCCGTCCGGCATGTGCATGATCGGCTTGACCGACAGGGCCGTGCCGAGCAGCGCCTCCGCCGCGTTGATCCGGCCGCCCCGGCGCAGGAACTCCAGCGTGTCGACGTAGAAGAAGATGGTGGTCCGCCCGACGGCGGCCAGCGCAGCCGCGCGTACCCCGGGCAGGTCGACGCCCGCCTCGGCGGCGGTGGCGGCGGCCAGCGCCGGGAAGCCCAGCCCCATGCCGGTGGACCGGCTGTCGACCACCTCGACGCGGTCGCCGACCTCGACGGCGGCGAGCCGGGCCGCGTCGACCGTGCCGGACAGGTCGGCCGACAGGTGCACCGACAGCACGCCGTCCGCGCCGTCGGCCAGCAGCCGCCGGTACGTGGCGGCGAACTGCGCCGGGGACGGCCGGGACGTGCTCACCGAGACCCGCCGGCCGCTGAGGGCCCGGGTGGCGTCGGCAGGGAGGGTTTCCACCCCCTCCAGCCCTTCCGCGCCGTTGAGCACGACGGTGAGCGGCACCACGGTCAACCGGTGCGCCCGCACGGGCCCGGGTGGAAGGTAGGCGGTGGAGTCGGTGACGACCGCGACGGACATGCCCGGCACGCTAGCCGATGCCGGGGCCGGTCGCCCCGACCGGCCGGCACGGACGTCGCGGACCGGCCGGCCCGGGCTCTGCGGGACCTGTCGGTTCAGAGCGGCTCGGCCGGTGGCGGCGGGGCGATCGGGCCGACGTTGTGCGCCCGCAGGTGCCAGCCCCGCAGGTCGTTGTGGCGTAGTTCGGTCCAGTGGCAGTTGGCCAGCGAACCGATGCTGCGCAGCACGGTGTGGTCCCAGCCGAGCAGCTGACCGACGCCCTGCCGGGCCGCGCCACCGTGGGTGGCGACCACGACGGTGCCCCCGTCGGCCAGCTCGGCGGCGGCCAGCAACGCCTCACCGACCCGCTTGCCGAGGTCGTCGAGGGGTTCGATGCCCGCTCCCGGGTCCGGGTCGCCGGCCCGCCACCGGGCGTGCTCGGTGGGGAACCGGGTTGCGGCGTCGGTGAGGGCGAGGCCCTGCCACTGGCCGAAGTGCCGTTCCCGCAGCCGGGCGTCGGGGCGTACCGGCTGGCCGGTGAGCCGGGCGAGCGTGGCGGCGGTGTCGGCGGCGCGGCACAGGTCGGAGGCGACGACGACGGCCGGGCGCAGCGCCGCGAGCAGCGGGGCGGCGGCGCTGGCCTGCTCCCGCCCGAGGTCGTTGAGGGGTACGTCGATCTGCCCCTGCACCCGACCGCTGGCGTTCCAGTCGGTGTTGCCGTGCCGCCAGATGATCAGGCGGGTCATTCGGCGGCGGCACCCGCGGCGTCGGCCTCGACCAGGTCGCGGTCGACGAACGGGAGCTGGGGGCAGTCCTTCCAGAGCCGGTCGAGGGCGTAGAACTCACGTTCCTCGGTGTGCTGGACGTGGACCACGATGTCGACGTAGTCGAGCAGCACCCAGCGGCCACCCCGCTCACCCTCGCGGCGAACCGGCTTGGCCTTCTCGGGCAGCTCCAGCAGACGCTCCTCGACGGCGTCGACGATGGCCATCACCTGACGCTCGTTGGGCGCCGAGGCCACCAGGAACGCGTCGGTGATGGCGAGCTGGTCACCCACGTCGATGATGACGATGTCCTGCGCCTTCTTGTCGGCCGCGGCCTGGGCGGCGGCCATCGCCAGCTCGTGAGCGCGTTCGGAAACTGTCACCGTTCTCCTTCGATCAACAGTGCGACCCGTCAAGCGTCTCACACCCGGCGCGGAGACGACTTGTCAGTTCTGACCGCTTACCGGTACGAAGTGGGAGCTACCGGGCGTAATCACCGCTGGTAGAGCCGCCGTTTCGCGATGTACTGCACCACACCGTCGGGCACCAGGTACCAGACCGGCTCCCCCCGGCCGACCCGCTCCCGGCAGTTGGTCGAGGAGATCGCCATCGCGGGCACCTGCACCAGGCTGACGGTGTCGGCGGGCAGGTGCTTGTCGGTCAGCTCGAACCCGGGCCGGGTCACCCCGACGAAGTGGGCCAGCGCGAAGATCTCGTCCAGATCCTTCCAGGACAGGATCCGCTCCAGCGCGTCGGCGCCGGTGATGAAGTGCAGTTGCGCCTTCGGGCCGTACTCGCGGTGCAGGTCCCGCAGGGTGTCGACGGTGTAGGTGGGGCCGCCGCGGTCGATGTCGACCCGGCTGACCTGGAACCGGGGGTTGGAGGCGGTGGCGATCACCGTCATCAGGTAGCGGTCCTCGGCCGGGCTGACCGGGGTGTCCGCCTTCTGCCACGGCTGCCCCGTCGGCACGAAGACCACCTCGTCCAGGCCGAACCGGTCCGCCACCTCGCTGGCCGCCACCAGGTGACCGTGATGGATCGGGTCGAAGGTGCCGCCCATGATGCCGATCCGTCGGATGTCGTCCTCCACCACATGATCGTAGGCCGCCGTGTGCCGGGCCCGCCGGGGCCCGGCACACGGCCAGGGTCAGGCGGCGGCCACGGCGACCGCCGTCCGGGCGACCAGGGCCCGGCGCAGGTCGTCGGCGGCGTCGACGACGCTGCGGCGCAGCCCCGGGGTGAGGTCGTCCCGGGTGAGCAGGGTCGCGGCCGAATCCAGCGTGGGTTGCGCCACGGCGTAGCGGGGGAAGGCCAGCCGGGCGACCCGTTCGGCCACCCACGGGGTACGCCGCCGCGCCGCCGCCGGCATCTCGATGAAGTACCTGTCGACGTACGTGCCGGTCAACTCGGCCTGCTCCGGCTGCCAGAACCCCTCGGCCGCCGCCTCGACCAGCCGATTGGAGCGGGTGGTGTCCCGGGTGACAATCTCCCAGGCGGCCTCCTTCGCGGCCACCTCCGGCAGGGCCGCCCGGCACCGGGCCGCCCGTTCCGCGCCGGTGGCGCTGCGGTCGGTTGCCGCCTCGGCCGCGATCTCGGTCTCGCCGGCCGCGCCCAGCACCACCAGCCGGCGCAGCAGCGCCCAGCGCAGTTCGGCGTCGACGGCGAGCCCGTCAGGCACGCCCCGGCCGGCGAGCCACCCGGCGAGCAGGTCGGCGTCGGCGGTGGCGGAGAGCAGCCCCCGCGCGGCGGCCAGTTGCAGCGACCCGCCGGCCGGGGCGGTGGCGAGCAGCGCGGCACAGGCGTCGGCGGTACGCAGCAGCGCGGCGTCCCGGGCGAGCGGGTCGAGATAGCGGTCGACCAGGTTGCGGCTGCGGGCGAGCACGCTCTCGGCGACGGCCACCTCGGTCTCGGTGGGCAGGGCGGCCGTCAGCAGCGCCACCACCGCCGACACCGGCCGCTCGCCGTCGGTGGCGGCATCCAGCGACTCCTCCCAGAGCAGGGCGCGGGCCAGCGGGTCGGTGAGCGCGGGCAGCACCGTGCCGACCGCGTCCACCGACGCCGGATCGAGCCGGATCTTGGCGAAGGTGAGGTCACCGTCGTTGGGCAGGAGCAGCCCGGCGGCCCGGCCGGTCAGCGCGGGAAGCGCGGTGCGCCCGCCGTCGGCGGCCGGGTCGAGATCGACCTCGACCCGTTCCACCGCGCCGTCGGGGGCGTACCGACCGACGGCGATCCGGTGCGGGCGCAGCACCGGGTGCTCCTGCGGCGCGGTCTGCACCACCGCCACCGAGGACCACCGGCCGTCGGCGTCCACCGACGTCTCCGTCCGCAGCGTGTTGACCTGCGGTTGACGCAGCCAGCGGGCGGCCCAGTCGGTGAGGTCCCGCCCGCTGGCCGCGCTGAGGCTGGCGAGCAGGTCGGCCAGGGTGGCGTTGCCGAACCGGTGGGCGGCGAAGTGCTGGTTGAGCCCGGCCAGGAAGGCGTCGTCACCGAGCCAGGCGACGAGCTGGCGGAGCACGCTGGCACCCTTGGCGTACGAGATGCCGTCGAAGTTGAGCAGCGCCTGGGCGGCGTCGGCGACCTCGGGCGGGGCGACCGGATGGGTGGACGGGCGCTGGTCGGCGGCGTACCCCCACGCCTTGCGGCGGATCGCGAAGGTCGTCCAGGCCCGGTCGAACCGGGTCGCCTCGGCGGTGACCCGGGTGCCCAGGTACTCGGCGAAGGACTCGTTGAGCCACAGGTCGTCCCACCAACGCATGGTGACCAGGTCGCCGAACCACATGTGGGCCATCTCGTGGGCGATGGTGGTGGCCCGCTGCTCCCGTTCGCTGTCCGTGACCGCCGAGCGGAAGACGTCGTCGTCGCGGATGGTGACCAGGCCCGGGTTCTCCATCGCGCCCGCGTTGAACTCCGGCACGAACGCCTGGTCGTACTTGACGAACGGGTAGGGCTCGGCGAAGAGCTGGTGGAACCGGTCCAGGCACTGCTTGGTGACGGTGAGGATCTCGTCGAGGTCGGCGTCGAGGTGCGCGGCCAACGACTGGCGGCAGTAGACGCCCAGCGGGATGCCGCCGTGGCTGTCCCGCCGGACGTGCCAGGGGCCGGCGATCAGCGTGACGAAGTAGCTGGCCAGTGGCGTGGTGGGGGCGAACTCCCAGCGTCCCGGGGCCGGGTTGGCGGCGAGCGGGCCGTTGCCGGCGACCGTCCACTGTGGCGGGGCGGTCACCGTGAGGGTCACCGGGGCCTTGAGGTCGGGCTGGTCGAATGCGGCGAAGATGCGCGGCGCCTCGTCCAGGAAGGACATCGCGTAGAGGTAGGTCGCACCGTCGGCCGGGTCGACGAAGCGGTGCATGCCCTCACCGGTGTTGGTGTAGGCCATCTCGGCGGTGACCGTGAGGGTGTTCTCCGCCGCCAACCCGGTGAGCGGGAACCGGCCGTCGGCGAGGGCCGCCGGGTCCAGGTCCCGGTCGTTGAGCCGGACCGTCTCCAGGGTCGCGGGCTTGACCTCGACGAACGTTTCGGCGTCGGCGGTGGCGGCGCGGAACCGGATGGTGGTCGTCGAGCGGAACCGCTCGTCGCCAGCGGTGAGGTCGAGGTCCACCTGATAGGACTCGACATCGATCAGTGCGCGACGCGCGGTCGCCTCTACACGGGTCAGGCTCGGCATCCGCTTATCCTGCCCGACGGGGAGCCGGCCGGGCTCCCCAGTACGCGCGGCAATGGAGGATCAACAATGGGTCAGCACCCCAAGGGCGACTTCGACCTGTCCCGGGCGGTCTGGCAGCGAGCCGAGGGCGACACCTCCGACAGCGCGGTCGAGGTCGCTTTCGTGGACGACCTGATCGGGATGCGCAACTCGGCCGAGCCGGACGGCCCGGTGCTGGTGTTCACCCAGGCCGAGTGGGACGCGTTCGTCGCCGGTGCCCAGGACGGCGAGTTCGACCTGGACTGACCGCCGGACGGCGGCCCCCGGGCGGTACGCGGCGATCCGCCCCGCGCCCGGGGGCACCGGCCCGTCGGTCGACCGCCGCCCCGCCCCGGGGCGTGATGGAACCCGGGATGGCCGGCGACGTCGGCGCAGCGGTTGGCGGCGGCCCGGGAGGGGCCAGCGGGCGTCCGGTCACCGTGCCGGGCGCGGCGGGATTCAGGGCCCCAAACCCGGGTAGACCACCCACGGCCGACCAACCGGGTCCGCCCACCGTCACCGCGTCAGGAGAGCCCGATGGCCACCACACCGGCCGACCGCAGCCCGGAGAGCACGCTGGCGTTCTTCCGCGAGGGCTACCGGTTCATCAGCAACCGGTGTGAGCGCTACGACACGGACATCTTCACCGGCCGGCTGCTGCTGGAACCGACGATCTTCCTGCGCGGACGGGCCGCGACGGAACTGTTCTACGACACCGAACGGTTCCGGCGTGCCGGGGCGGCACCCAAGCGGGGTCAGCGGACGCTGACCGGGCAGGGTGGGGTGCAGGGGTTGGACGGTGCGGCCCACACCGACCGCAAGGCCATGTTCATGTCGATCATGACGCCGTCGGCGGTCGAGCGGATCGGCAGGCTCTTCGCCGACCAGTGGCGCATCCGGCTGGCCGCCTGGGGCGACGCCGGCCCGGTGGTGCTCCGCGACGAGATCGGTCCGATGCTGCTGCGGGCCGTCTGCTCGTGGGCCGGCGTACCGCTGCCGGAGAGCGAGGTCGGCCGGCGCAACGCCCAGATGCAGGCCATGATCGACGGACCGGCCGCGCTCGGCCCCCGGCACTGGCGCGGGCTGCGCGGCCGGCTGCGGGCCGAACGCTGGATCGCCGACCTGGTGGAGCGGGTACGGGTCGGCACCGTGGCCGCGCCCGAGGGCAGCGCGCTCGCGGTGATCGCCGAGCACCGCGACGCCGGGGGGCGGCTGCTTCCCCGCCGGGTCGCCGCCGTGGAACTGATCAACGTGCTGCGTCCCACCGTGGCCGTCGACCGGTACGTCCTGTTCGCCGCCCTCGCCCTGCACGACCATCCGGACTGGCGGGACCGGGTGCGCACCGGCGACGAGCCGACCGAGTGGTTCGTCCAGGAGGTCCGCCGCTTCTACCCGTTCTTCCCGGTCGCCTTCGCCCGGGTGCGGCACCCCTTCGAGTGGCAGGGGCACCACTTCCCGAAGGACCGCCGGGTGCTGCTCGACCTGTACGGCACCAACCACCATCCCCGGCTCTGGTCCGAGCCGGAGCGGTTCCGCCCGGAGCGGTTCGCCGGCTGGCGGGACGACCCGTACGGTTTCGTGCCGCAGGGCGGGGGCAGCCACCTGGGCGGCCACCGCTGCGCCGGGGAGTGGATCACCATCGAGCTGATGAAGCAGGCGGTCGGCCTGCTGACCGGGGCGATGGACTACCGGCTGCCGCCGCAGGATCTGGCCCTGGACCTGTCCCAGGTGCCGACCCTGCCGCCCAGCGGCCTGGTGCTCACCGACGTCCGCCGCAGCGGCTGACAGCGGACCGGACCGCCGGGCGGGCACTCCGGCACGGGTCGGGTGCGGAAGCCGGACGCCACGCGGTTTGCCCGGCCGGGGGCGGGGGATGTTCGGGCACCACCGTCACCGGGAGGACCCGTGCCCGACACCGTCGACCACCGCGCCGGCACCGGCCGGCGTACCGCCACCACCGCCGGCCACGGGCCGGCCGCCCGGCGTCGCGGGGAACGCTGGTGAGCGCCCCCGCCGGGTCCGCGCGTCCGGCCCCGGTCGGGTCCCGCCCGGCCGCCGCGCCGGGCGGCCCGCCGCGCCCGCCCCGGCTCCCCGTCGAGTACGTCCTGCCGCTGCGCCGGACCGACGACGACGGCCTGGACGAACTGACCGGCTACCTGCGCACCCTGTGCCGGCTGGTCGACGTGACAGTGGTCGACGGCTCGCCGCCGCCGGTGTTCGCCCGGCACGCCGCCCACTGGCAGGGCCTGCTGCGGCACCTGCCGCCCGACCCGGCGGTGCACGGGCTCAACGGCAAGGTACGCGGGGTGCTGACCGGGGTGGCGGCGGCCCGGCACGAACACGTCGTGATCGCCGACGACGACGTCCGGTACGCCGAGGCGGAACTACGGGTGGTGCACCGGTTGCTGGACACCGTCGACCTGGTCCGCCCGCAGAACTACTTCGACCCGCTGCCCTGGCACGCCTGGTGGGACACCGGTCGGACCCTGCTCAACCGGGCGTTCGGCGTGGACTGGCCGGGCACCCTGGCGGTGCGGCGCAGCACGTTCCGGGCGATGGGCGGCTACGACCCGGACGTGCTCTTCGAGAACCTCGAACTGGTCCGCACGGTGCGCGCGTACGGCGGCACCGAGGCCAGCCCCGCCTGGCTTCACGTACGCCGGCTGCCGCCGACCGCGGCGCACTTCCGGGGCCAGCGGGTCCGCCAGGCGTACGACGACCTGGCCCGACCGGCGCGGTTGCTGGTGGCGCTGGCGGTGCTGCCGGCGGTGGTGGCCGCGTCGGTGGCCCGCCGGCCGGGACTGCTGGTCGGCGCGGCGGCCGGTGCGGTGGCGCTGGCGGAGGTCGGCCGGCGACGGGCCGGCGGAACGGCGGTGTTCCCGCCGGGCACCCCGCTGGCCGCACCGCTCTGGCTGCTCGAACGCGGGCTCTGCGGGTGGCTCGCGGTGGCCCGTCGGGTGGGGCGTGGCGGGGTGCGGTACGCCGGTCGGCGGGTGCGCCGCCCTGCCCACTCGGTGCGGGCGCTACGGCACCGGATGACCCCGGTGGAGCCTGGCGAGTTGACCCGGTGGGTCCGGGCCGACCCGGCCTCCCGGGGCCGCTGACCGGCCGCGGGCCGGTGCCGGTGCTGCTTCAGTGGCGTACCTGTTCGCGGGACTGCTGTGCGGAGTTCCTCACGTCCCGGGCGGCCGACCGGGTGTCGTCCCGGACCGCGTGCACGGCCTCCTGGGCGGTGCCGCGCAGTGACTCGGTGGCCTGCCGGGCCGGCTCGCGCAACTCCTCGGTGAGTTCGCCGGCCACCGCGCCCAGCTTCTCCTTGACGGCCCCGCTGTGCTCGCCGGCCTTCTCCCTGACCTGCGCGGCCAGGTCCTGCTCGCGCCGGCTGGCCGGGATCAGCGAGGAGACCAGCATGCCGACCCCGAAGGCGATCAGGCCGGCGGCGATCGGGTTGCCCTCGGACTTCTGCCGGATCATCTGCGGGGTCCGCTGGGCGGCGTCCCCGACTGACGAGGCCGCCGCGTGGGCGCCCTCGCCGACGGCGGAGGCCGCCGCGGCGGCGCGGTCACCGACGGAGTGCGCGGCGTGGCTGGTGCCGTGGCCCAGGTCGGAAGCGGTACCCATCACCCTGTCCCTCACATTCTGGAGCGCGTTGCGCGCCCGTTGCTTGCGGTCGTCGACGATGCGGCCGGGGCTGACCTTGTACGCCAGCGCGTCCACGTCGGAGCTGAGGCTGTTGCGGGTGGCCTCGATCTCCCGGCGGATCTGGTCGGGGTCGGTGCTCATCGGGTGACTCCCTCCGGGTGCGGCTTCAGCGCGTCGGGGATGCGCTGCACGCTGTCGTTGGTCTGCCTGAGGCCCCGCACGTGCGCGGCGTTCTTCTTGGCCATCGAGTAGAGGACGGCGGCGATGCCGGCCCAGACGACGGCGACGATCAGGCCCGCCCACCCGGCGTCCAGTACGTTGGACAGCCCGGCCCAGAGCGCGATGGAGAGGAAGAGGGCGACCATGTAGCCGCCGAAGCCGGCTCCGCCGTACAACCCGGCGGCCTTGCCCGCCTTGCGGCCCTCCTGGCGGATCTCGGCCTTGGCCAGCTCCACCTCCTGGCGCATCAGGGTGGACAGGTCGGCGGTGACCGACCTCATCAGGTCGCCCAGTGAGCTGCCCCTGACCTCGTCCGCGGAGTGCGGCGCACCCGCGGGGTGGTATCCGGAGTCCAGTCCGGACCCCTGCGTCGGCACGGTCATGCCGTCGCCTCCCTTCGGCTGGTCGCGCGGCTCACGGGCGGGTCACGCCGCTGGCCGGCACGCCGGGTAGCGGGTCGGTCTGGGTCACCGGCGGCAGGGGCTGGCCGATGCCGCCGGCCGGGTCGGCGTAGCCGGTGCCGGTCCCGTTGTCGGGGTACGCGGTGCGGCCGGTCGCGCCGTCGGGCCGGGCCGGGTCCTGGCCCGGGTAGCCCGGGTCGGGCTCGGCGTAGGTGCCGGGGGTCGGGTCGAGGTGGCCGCCGGGCGGGGTCGGCGGGGCCTGGGTCGGGATGACGGCGGTCCGCTCCGGGTCGTAGCCGCCCGTCGCGCCGTGCCGGCCGGCGTCGCTGTCGGCGGTGAGGCCCCTGGCGAGCCGGCCGGCGAGCACACCGAGCACCGCCGCGCCGATCAGGAACGTGCCGGGGTTGCGGCGGGCGTACGTCTTGACCTCGTTGATCAGGTCGCCCGGCTCGCGCTCCTCCAGCCAGCCGGCCACCCCGTGGACGCGGTCGGCGGCCTGGTGGGCGAGTTCGGTGACCGGGCCACCCTGCCCGCCGTTCTGCGCCATCGAGCGCATCTCCTCGGCCAGCGACCGCAGTCCGCCGGCCGCCCTGCGCTGCTGCTCGCCGCCCTGGGCGGTGAGCTGGTCCCGGGCCTCGCCGTAGAGGTTGCGCGCCTGGCGGCGGGCCTCGCCGACCACCTCGTGCCCCTGCTCCCGGGCTGTCTGCGCGACCGCCCCGCCGGCGTGGGCGGCGTCCGTGCCGACGTGGCGGGCCTGCTCCCGGACGCCGGTGCCGTTGCTCTGCTGGCCGTACGACGTGGTGGACGAAAGATCGTGCGTCATGGTGGTCCTTCCGCTCGGATACTCGTCGCGGTGATTGCGGGGGATGTGCCGATCTGGTCGGCCGGTGCCTTTCGACCTACCCCCACCTCCCGGGTCCATGCACAATTCGCGTTTTCCCCGCCGAACGTCGCCGGTCAGCCCAGAATGTGAAAATCGTCCGACTGTGCCGCGCAGTTGGCTCCCGTGGAGGTGACAGCGATGGCCCACGCCGTACGACGGCCAGCCCCGGCCGCCCCGAAGCCCCGGGTCCAGACGGTCGCGACCGTCGTCGCGGCCGTCTTCCTGCTGCTCGGCGTCCTCGGCTTCGTCCCCGGCGTCACCACCGGCTACGACACGTTGACCTTCGCCGGGCACCACTCCGGGGCGAAGCTGCTCGGGGTGTTCCAGGTGTCGGTCCTGCACAACCTGCTGCACCTGATCTTCGGGTTGGTCGGCCTGGTGCTGGCCCGCCGGCTCGGTGGTGCCCGGCTCTACCTCACCGTCGGCGGGGCGCTCTACCTGGCGCTGTGGCTGTACGGCTTCGCCGTCTCCCGGGACGCCCCGGCCAACATCGTCCCGGTCAACGGCGCGGACAGCTGGCTGCACCTGGGGCTCGGCCTCGGCATGCTCGCCGTCGGCCTGCTGCTGTCCAACGACGCCGGCACGGGCGGCCGGCTGGACGTCCCCCTCGACCGGGGCTGACCTCCCGGCACCCGGTCGGGTGGTCGCCGGACCCGGCACGCCGTCGTGGCGTTTGCCGGCCGCAAACCCGGGGCAGGGGATCGACGGACGAGGAGGTCACCATGGCGCGCTGGATACGGAACAACGCCCTGAGCCTGGCCATGCTGGGCGCGTTCGCCGTGTTCCTGGTGTTGCAGAGCATCACCGGCTGGCAGACCCACAACGAGGAACTGACCGAGTACGGCGCTCCCGCGCTGAGCTGGTGGGCCTACCTCGGCAGCGGGCACTTCGCCGAGTCCGTCTTCGAGAACTGGGAGTCGGAGTTCCTCCAGATGGGCGGCTACGTCCTGCTCACCGCGTACCTGGTGCAGAAGGGGTCGGCCGAGTCGAAGACCGACGACACCACCGACCGGGCCGCCGACGACGAACGGGAGGCCGGGCCGGACGCGCCGTGGCCGGTGCGGGCCGGCGGGTTCCCGCTCGCCGTGTACCGGCACAGCCTTCCGCTGGTCCTGCTGCTGATCTTCGCGGGGTCCTTCGTCGGGCACCTGTTCGGCGGGGTGGCCGCCTACAACGAGGAACAGGCCCTCCAGAGCGGCGCGGCCCCGATCACCGCCTGGCAGTTCCTGCACACCAGTGACTTCTGGTTCCAGTCGATGCAGAACTGGCAGAGCGAGTTCCTCGCCGTCGGGGCGCTGATCCTGCTGAGCATCGTGCTGCGGCAGGCGTCGTCGCCGGAGTCGAAGCCGGTGACCGCCGCCCACGCCCAGACCGGTGCCTGACCGGCCCGCCGGCCCGGCTCAGGCCGCCACCGGCAGCCGCTTGGCGAAGCACACGCTGTACGGGTTGTCGACGTACTCGCCGTAGACCGGGATCGGCTCGTAGCCGCAGGAGGTGTAGAGGCCGATCGCGGCCGGCAGGTAGCTGCCCGTCTCCAGGCAGAGCACCGAGTGGCCCCGCTGGAACGCCAACTCCTCCAGCGCGCTGAGCAACTGCCTGGCGATCCCCCGCCCCCGGTACGCCGGCCGGACGTACATCCGCTTCAGCTCGCCGGTCTCGGCGTCGAGGGACTGCACGCCGCCACAGGCGACCACCCGGCCACCGTCGACCACCACCAGGTAGCGGATGCCGTCGTGCACCACGGTGACCTGCCCGTCCAGCCCGCCGTCGGCCTCGCGCAGCTCCCGCTGTTGGGCGGCGACCAGCGCGTCGACCTCCGGGTCGGTGGCGGGACGGGACTCGATCAGCATCATCCCACGGTAGGACGGGTCCGTTTCACGAAGGTTTCCAGGAAACGACCCGGGCCCGACCGGTAACGGGCTACTCCTCGTCCCCGTCGCTGTCCTCGTCGTCGTCCGCCGGCTCCGGTGCCGGGTCCAGCTCGTCCTCCGGACGCTGCCGACGCGCCTTGCGGGCGGCCAGCCGCTCGGCCGCCGAGACCCGCGTCGACTTCTCCTCCAGCCGGACGTCGGTGCCCCGGTTGCCGGGGATGAAGTCGACGCCCGCGTACAGGGTCGGCTGCCAGTCGAACTCCCGCTCACCGATGCGGACCAGGTCACCGGGGTTGGCGCCGGCCTTGGCCAGCTTCTCCTCCACGCCCAGCCGGGCCAGCCGGTCGGCGAGGAAACCGACCGCCTCGTCGTTGTCGAAGTTCGTCTGCCGGACCCAGCGTTCGGGTCGTACGCCCCGCACGGTGAACGAGCCGTCGGCCTGCGCCTCGATGGTGAAACCGGCGTCGTCGACGGCCTTCGGCCGGATCACGATCCGGGTCGGCTCGGCCGGCGGGGCGGCCTGGCGGGCCTGGTCCACCAGCTCCGCCATCGCGTACGTCAGCTCCTTGAGCCCCTCCCGGGTCGCCGCGGAGACGTCGAACACCCGGAACCCGCGCGCCTGCAGGTCGGGGCGGACGATGTCGGCGAGGTCCCGCCCGTCCGGCACGTCGACCTTGTTGAGCGCCACCAGCCGGGGCCGGTCGGCCAGCCCGCCGTACTCGGCCAGTTCCGCCTCGATGGTGTCGATGTCGGCCAGCGGGTCCCGCCCCGGCTCCAGGGTCGCCGTGTCGACCACGTGCACCAGCACGGCGCACCGCTCGACGTGGCGCAGGAACTCCAGGCCCAGCCCCTTGCCGGTGGCCGCCCCGGGGATCAGCCCCGGCACGTCGGCGACGGTGAAGGTGTGGTTGTCCACCCGGACCACGCCCAGGTTGGGCACCAGGGTGGTGAACGGGTAGTCGGCGATCTTCGGTTTGGCGGCGGAGATCACCGAGATCAGCGACGACTTGCCCGCCGACGGGAAGCCCACCAGGCCGACGTCGGCGACGCTCTTGAGTTCCAGCACCACGTCGAGCCGGTCGCCGGGCTCGCCCAGTTCGGCGAAGCCGGGGGCCTTGCGCCGGGCGTTGGCCAGCGAGGCGTTGCCCCGGCCGCCGCGCCCGCCGCGGGCCGCCTCGAAGGTGGTGCCCGCGCCGACCAGGTCGGCCAGCACGGTGCCGTCGAGGGTCTGCACGACCGTGCCGTTGGGCACCTTGATCAGCAGGTCCCGGCCGTTGGCACCGTCCCGGTTCGACCCCGCGCCGCCCTTGCCGTTCTCGGCCTTGAGGTGCGGGCGGAAGTGGAAGTCGAGCAGGGTGGTCACCTGCGGGTCGACCACCAGCGACACGCTGCCGCCGTGTCCGCCGTTGCCCCCGTCCGGGCCGCCGAAGGGCTTGAACTTCTCCCGGTGGATGGAGACACAGCCGTGCCCGCCGTCGCCGGCCTGCATGTGCAGGACGACCCGGTCAACGAACGTCGTCACGACGCCAATCCTTCCAGCGGGGGTCGGCCCCCGCACCTGAGAAAAGCACCAGCCGGGGCCCGCCCGGTTGGGGACGGACACCCGCCGGTCGGGGCATCCCGCATCCCGCACCTGAAACGGCGAAGCGGGCCGGGACCCCCAGGTCCGCGGCCCGCTTCGCCTTCGTGTTACTGCGGCACGATGCTGACGGTCTTGCGACCCCGCTTGGTGCCGAACAGGACCGAGCCGGCGGCCAGCGCGAAGAGCGTGTCGTCGCCACCGCGGCCGACCAGGTCACCGGGGTGGAACTTGGTGCCGCGCTGACGGATGAGGATCTCACCCGCGCTGACCACCTGACCACCGAAGCGCTTCACGCCGAGTCGCTGGGCCGCGGAGTCACGACCGTTACGCGAGCTGGACGCACCCTTTTTGTGAGCCATTGTCCGACGACCTACTTCCCGCTGGAGATGCCGGTCACCTTGACCTGGGTCAGCGGCTGGCGGTGACCCTGGCGCTTGTGGTAGCCGGTCTTGTTCTTGAACTTGTGGATCCGGATCTTCGGGCCCTTGGTGTGCGCGGCGATCTCGCCGGACACCGCGACCTTGGCAAGCTTCGCCGCGTCGGTCACCAGGTCGTCACCGTCGACGAGGAGCACTGCGGTGAGCTTCACCGCGTCACCGGGGGCACCGGTGAGCTTCTCGACCTCGATCACGTCGCCCTCGGCGACCTTGTACTGCTTGCCGCCGGTCTTGACGATCGCGTACATCGGAGGCGGACTCCCTGTCGTTGAGGCTGCTGGCGGTCGTTCCCATGGCAACTCGCCGGGTAGCTGTGACACCGGCAGCGCGGGCACGCGGGAACTCGGCACACCAAAGTGCGCCGCAGGAAAGGGTACGCCATCACCTGCCCGCCACCCAAACCGACCCCCCGGCCGGCCGGGCCCGCGGTCAGCGTGCGCAGAGCTGGTCCAGCCGCTGCTGGAGCCGGTCCAGCTCGGTCTCGTCGATCGAGTCGACGTCGGCGCCGAGCCGACCGACCTCGGCGGCCAGATCGGTGAGCAGGGTCTTCAACTGCGGATCGGTGGCCCGGCCGGACTGCTGCCGCAGCACCGTCCGCCAGGTGGTCAGCGCCGTTTCGGCCCGCTTGCGGGCGGTGTCCGCCGCCGCGCTGTCGTTCGCGCCGACCGCCGCGATCATCTTGCCCAGTTCCTCGACGTAGGTGCGTACCGCCGTGGTCGACGCCGCCTCGGCGTCGGCACACACCTGCGGCCCGTTGCCGCCGGCCGGGGACCCGCTCACCGCGGCCGACGGGACCACCGAGGCGGGGGTGGCGACGCCGGACGGCCGGCCGGAGGCCGTCGGCGCGTCGGCCCGGTCACCGGAACAGCCGACGCCGGCCAGCAGAACGGTGGTCACCACGATGGCGGCGGGCAGGCGGCGCATGGTCTTCTCCTAGCCGGGGGTGACCGATGGTATCGCCGCACCCCCGGCACGGCAGGACCCCTCCCACCGGCGGTACGCCGGGGAAGGGGTCCACTGCCGTCGGAACACGGCTCAGCCGGTCACAGCCGGATACGGCTCAGCCGGTCACGGCCGGATACGGCTCAGCCAATCACGGCCGGGTACGGCGACGGGCACCGCCCCGGCGGGAGCGCCGCCGGCCCGCGCCGGCTTCGCCGTCGTCGTCGGGGTCACCGAGCGCGTCCGGGTCGTCCGCCCCGGCGAGCCGGGCCGACTCGCCGGTCTGAGCGTCGGCCGCGGCCGGGGCGGCCGGGGTCTGCGTCTCGTACCGGGACAGGTCGTAGCCCATGGTGTCGTGGTAGCCGTTGTCGGCCGCCGGAGCGGCGACCTCGGCCTCGGGGGCCTCGGTGGTCTCCACCACGGCCCGCTCCGTCGTCGCCGCCTTGCGGGCACGCCGCCGCGCGGAGGGGGTGGCGGTGGCGGGCGGCTCGGCCACCGGGGCGGTCACCGCCGAGGCGACCGCCTTGACCCGTTCGCCCGCGCCACCACCGGTACGCGGCTTCTCCGGCACCGGCTCGGTGTGGATCACCAGGCCCCGGCCCTTGCAGCACTCGCAGGGCTCGCTGAACGCCTCCAGCAGGCCGGCGCCGATCCGCTTGCGGGTCATCTGCACCAGGCCGAGCGAGGTGATCTCGGTCACCTGGTGCTTGGTCCGGTCCCGGCCCAGGCACTCGGTGAGCCGGCGCAGCACCAGCTCCCGGTTGGACTCCAACACCATGTCGATGAAGTCGATCACCACGATGCCGCCGATGTCGCGCAGCCGCAGCTGGCGGACGATCTCCTCGGCGGCCTCCAGGTTGTTGCGGGTGACCGTCTCCTCCAGGTTGCCCCCGGAACCGGTGTACTTGCCGGTGTTGACGTCGATGACGGTCATCGCCTCGGTGCGGTCGATCACCAGCGAGCCGCCGGAGGGCAGGAAGACCTTGCGGTCCAACCCCTTGATGATCTGCTCGTCGATCCGGTACTCGGCGAACACGTCGGCGGTGCCGACGTACCGGCGCACCCGGTCGACCAGGTCCGGCGAGACGTGCGACAGGTACGACTCGACCATGCCGTACGACTGCTCGCCCTCGATGACCAGCTCGCGGAAGTCCTCGTTGAACAGGTCCCGGACCACCCGGATGACCAGGTCGGGCTCCTCGTAGAGCAGCACCGGGGCGCCACCGGCGGTCGCCTTGGCCTGGATGTCCTCCCACTGGGCCTGCAACCGCTTCACGTCCCGGGCCAGCTCGTCCTCGCTGGCGCCCTCGGCGGCGGTCCGGACGATCACGCCCGCGCCGTCGGGGACCAGCTTCTTGAGCACGTCCCGCAGCCGCTTGCGCTCGGTGTCGGGCAGCTTACGGCTGATCCCGGAGGCGTTGCCGTTGGGCACGTAGACCAGGTGCCGGCCGGAGAGCGCGACGTGGCTGGTCAGCCGGGCGCCCTTGTGCCCGATCGGGTCCTTGGTGACCTGGACCAGCACCGAGTCGCCGGAGCGCAGCGCCTGCTCGATCGAGCGGGAGCGCCCCTCCAGGCCGGTGCTGTCCCAGTTGACCTCACCGGCGTACAGGACGGCGTTGCGGCCCCGCCCGACGTCGACGAACGCCGCCTCCATGCTGGGCAGGACGTTCTGCACCTTGCCCAGGTAGACGTTGCCGGCCATGGTGCCCGACGAGTTGCGGGTGACGTAGTGCTCGACCAGGACGCCGTCCTCCAGGACCGCGATCTGGGTACGGTCGCCACGCTGGCGGACCGCCATCACCCGGTCGACCGCCTCCCGGCGGGCCAGGAACTCCGACTCGCTCAGGATCGGCGGGCGGGTCCGGCGCTGCTCCCGGCCGTCCCGGCGACGCTGGCGCTTGGCCTCCAGTCGGGTCGAACCGGAGACGCCCTGTACCTCGTCGACGGCCTTGCGGGGCTCCCGGATCTTGACCACCGTGGGCACGCCGTCGTCGGCACCGCCCTCGGCGTCCCCGGCACCCCGACGCCGCCGCCGACGACGCCGACGGGTCAGCCCGTCCCCGTCGCCCTCGTCCTCGGCGTCGTCGCCCTCACCCTCGGTCTCGGCCTGGGCCGGTTCCTCGGTCTCGTCCTCGTCGGTCTCGTCCGCGCCGCCCTTGCCCCGGCCCCGGCCCCGGCGACCCCGGCGGCGACGGCGACGTGCGGCGGCCGACTCGTCGTCGTCCTCCTCGTCGCTCTCGTCCTCGCTGGCCTCTCCGACCTCGCCGGTCGGCTCCTCCTCGACGACCTCCACGGCCTCGACCGGCTCGGCCTCCCGGCGGCCACGGCGACGCCGCCGCCCGGTCTCGACCGGTTCCTCGACGGGCTCCTCGGCGACCGGGCCGGGCTCGACCACCCGGAAGGTGGGCAGTTCCTCCGGCTGCGGGGCCATGAACAGGACGGTCGGCGCGGCGATCGCGGCCCGCCGCCGACGGGTACGCGGCTGCGGCTCGGCCGGCTCCACCGGCTCGTCGGCGGCCGGCACGGCGACGCCTGGCGACACGTCCCCGGTCCGGTTGCCGGCGGCCGGCGGCGTCGACGCGGCGGCCGGCCGGTCGGCAGCAGGTTCCTCCGCCACGGGCTCCGCGGCCTCGTCGGCGACGGTCGGCTCGGTCGGGGCGGCCGCCTCCACGGCGGGCTCCTCCTCGGGAGCAACCCCCTGAGCTGCGGGAGTCTCACCCACGGTCGCCTGGCCGGTGGTCACGTCGGCAGCCGGCGGCGACGCCGGGGCCTCGGCGGGCGGCTCGGTCGCCGCCGGGGCGACGGCCTTCTTCCGCCGGGTCCGGGTCACCTTCACCGGCGGAACGAGTTCCGCACTGCCCTCCTCGACCCCGTCGACGACCACCGGCTCCTCGGCCGCCTTGGCCGGGGTGGCCTTGCGACGGCGGCGGGTGGTCTTCGGCGCGGAGTCCAGCTCACCGGCGACCGGGACGATCACCTCGGCCTGCTGTGACTCGTCGGTGGCCGACGGGGCGGTGCCGGACGCCTCGGCGGGCGCTCCCCCGGTCAGCTCCGGCTGGCTCAGCGGCGCGGCCCGCCGCCTGGTGGTCCGCCGCCGGGTCGGTGCCGCCGTGCCGTCCGGGGACGCCGCCTCCTGCGGTGGCGTGCCGTCGGTGGCGGCGGTTCCCGCGCCGGTGCCGATGGTGCTGTCGGCGGTGTCGCCGGCCGGCTGGGAACCGGTCCGTTCGCCGCCCTCGGGCTCGTTCTCGAGCATGGACGTTCTCCAGTTCTGGCGGCCCCGGGCGCGGGTGAGCGCTGCCACGCAGGATCGCCGCAAAAGTGTTTCCGCCGGGCGCGCGACGTGCGCGACCGCCGAAGTCTGCCTGCCAGAACGCCGACCGACGGTCAGCGTTCTCCGATGGCTGCCCCGTCGCGGTCCGCGTCCAACGGATCCACGATCGCACCCTGCGCGGTCAACACGCCCTGCGCCAGCCGGATCACCCTCGGGGAGACCGGCGGCTCCAGGGCGGCCACCACGCGGAGGCCGGAAAGGACGTCATCGGGTCGCACGGACGGGGTGACCTGCCGTACGACCAGTTCGAGTATCGCACATGACGGCTCCGCTGCCCCGGAAGGCGTCTGCACCGGGGGCAGTACATCGATACGGGTCACCGCGCCCCGGGCGTCGAACGTCCGCCGGCCCTGCTTGGTCATCCGCTCGACCTGCACCTCGTCGGCGGCCACGAAGGCGGAAACCGCCCGTTGCGCCACCGCGTGCTCGACCCCGGGCAGTTCGATGCGCCAGTACGACGCCTCGATCCGCTCCGCCAGGCTCCCCCCGGTCGCGACCACCACGTCCAGCACGTCGAGGCCGGGTGAGAGCGCCGCGTCGAGGGCCACCCGCAGTTGCTCCGGGTCCACCGCCGCCTGGAGGCCGACCTCCAGGTACTCCGCCTCGCTGGCCACGCCGGTGGGGGCGGCGCTGGCGTAGGAGATCTTCGGGTGCGGGGTGAAGCCCTGGGAGAAGGCCACCGGCACGGCGGCCCGGCGCAGGGCGCGCTCGAAGGCGCGGGCGAAGTCCCGGTGGGAGGTGAACCGCAACGGCCCGCGCTTGGCGTACCTGATGCGGACACGCTGGACGACAGGCGCCTGCCCGCCCTCCGGCTGTGGTTTCCTGCTGATCGTCGTACTCCTCGGTCTGGTCACCGGTCGCCGCCCCCCGTGGCGCGGGCTGCCGGTGACGATAGCCGCACACCCGCCGCAACGGGACGGGCGGCCCGCCGCAGCACGCCGGCCCCGTCCCGTCGGCGGTCACTGCTGGGCGCCGGTGGGCACCTTCAACGTGGTCACCGGGGTGAGCGGCAGGAGCTTGCGGCCGGTGGGCCCGATCTGGATCTCGGTGTCCATCGACGGGCAGACGCCGCAGTCGAAGCACGGGGTCCACCGGCAGTCGTCCTGCTCGTACTCGCCCAGGGAGTCCTGCCAGTCCTGCCAGAGCCAGTCCTTGTCCAGGCCCGAGTCGAGGTGGTCCCAGGGGAGCACCTCCAGCTCGTCGCGCTCGCGGGTGGTGTACCAGTCCAGGTCGACACCGAAGCCCGGCAACACCGCCGCGGCGGCGTCCACCCAGCGCTGGTACGAGAAGTGCTCGCTCCAGCCGTCGAACCGGCCACCGTTGCGCCACACCTCGTGGATCACCGCGCCGACCCGGCGGTCACCCCGGCTGAGCAGGCCCTCGATCAGCGACGGCTCACCGTCGTGGTAGCGGAAGCCGATCGCCCGGCCCAGCGAGCGGTCGCTGTTGATGGCCTGCTTGAGCAGCTTGAGCCGGCCGTCGATGACCTCGGGCCGCTCCATCGACGCCCACTGGAACGGGGTGTGCGGCTTCGGCACGAACCCGCCGATCGAGACGGTGCAGCGGATGTCCTTGGAGCCGGTCGCCGCCCGCCCGGCCCGGATCACCTCGTGCGCCATGTCGGCGATCTCCAGGACGTCGGCGTCGGTCTCGGTGGGCAGGCCGCACATGAAGTACAGCTTCACCTGCCGCCAGCCGTTGGTGTACGCGGTGACCACCGTGCGGATCAGGTCGTCCTTCGACACCATCTTGTTGATGACCTTGCGGATCCGCTCCGACCCGCCCTCCGGGGCGAAGGTCAGCCCGGTGCGCCGGCCGTTGCGGGACAGCTCCTGCGCCAGGTCGATGTTGAACGCGTCCACCCGGGTCGACGGCAGCGACAGCGACACGTTCGTGCCGGCGTACTGCTCGGCGAGGCCGGAACACATGTCGCCGATCTCGGAGTGGTCGGCCGACGACAGCGACAGCAGCCCCACCTCGTGGAAGCCGGAGAACTCCAGCCCCTGCTGCACCATCTGCCCCACGGTGGTGATCGACCGCTCCCGCACCGGGCGGGTGATCATGCCGGCCTGGCAGAACCGGCAGCCCCGGGTGCAGCCCCGGAAGATCTCCACCGCGTACCGCTCGTGCACCGTCTCGGCCAGCGGCACCAGCGGCTTCTTCGGGTACGGCCAGGCGTCCAGGTCCATCGTCGTGCGCTTGTGCACCCGGAACGGCACGTCCGGACGGTTCGGCACCACCCGCTGGATGCGGCCGTCGGGCAGGTAGTCCACGTCGTAGAAGCGCGGCACGTAGACGCTCTCGGTGCGGGCCAGCCGCAGCAGCAGCTCGTCCCGGCCGCCCGGGGAGCCCTCCGCCTTCCACTCCCGGACGATGGCGGTGATCTCCAGGACCGCCTCCTCACCGTCGCCGAGCACCGCGGCGTCGACGAAGTCGGCGATCGGCTCCGGGTTGAACGCGGCGTGCCCGCCGGCCACGATCACCGGGTCGGCGTCGGTCCGGTCGGCCGCCAGCATCGGGATGCCGGCCAGGTCGATCGCGGTGAGCAGGTTGGTGTAGCCCAGCTCGGTGGAGAACGAGACCCCGAACACGTCGAACCGGCGCACCGAGCGGTGCGCGTCGACGGTGAACTGCGGCACGCCGTGCTCGCGCATCAACCGCTCCAGGTCCGGCCAGACGGCGTACGTCCGCTCGGCCAGCACGTCGGGCAGCTCGTTGAGCACCTCGTAGAGGATCTGCACACCCTGGTTGGGCAGCCCCACCTCGTACGCGTCGGGGTACATCAGCGCCCACCGTACGGTCGCCGCGTCCCAGTCCTTGACCACCGCGCCCAGCTCGCCACCGACGTACTGGATGGGCTTGGTCACCTGGGGCAGCAGCGCCTCCAGCCGGGGCCACACCGACAGCGTGGGGTCGTGGTGCGGCGACGCGACCGCCGCGTCGTCGGTCGGGGCCGCGGCGGGGCGCGGGGTCGTGGACGGAGCACTCATGGAGCCCAAGGGTACGCGTCCACCGGCGGACGGCTTGCCGCACCGCCGACCTGCCCGTTCCCGTCACCCGCCCGCCCACCCGTCCCACCGCCGCCTGTCGGGCGGGCGGCGGGGACCGGTTTGGCTGTGCGAGGCTTCCCCGCCGGCGGGGGCCGCGGGGCGGCCGATTGGTCGAGGTGGCAGCCCGGTACTAACCTCGCAACCGGTGCGAGAGGAGATTGCCGCGATGCCGGAGCCGCAGCCGGGAGCAGACCGGCCGGCCGACGGGGACGTCCCCGTCCCGGGTCGGCAGCAGGGTCCGGTGGTCGCCACCGGTCCGGCCGACCTCCCCGTACCGCCGCCCCACGGGCCCACCGGCCCGGCGACGCCGGCCGGGGAGCCCGCCCCGGTTCCGGCGGCCGACCCCGCCCCTCCGGCCGGTGACGCCACCGCCAGCGCAGACCCGGTCGACGTCCCCGCCGCGCCGGAAACCCCGGCCGAACGGGACGACGACGCGACCGCACCGGGCCACCCCACCGCGCAGGCCGACCCGAACCCACAGGACGAGCAGGTCGAGCCGGCCGAGCAGCCGCAGTCCGTTGATCCGGCCGACCGGGCCGGGCACCCCGACCCGCCGGCGCCCACCGGCCCCACCGCACAGGCCGGTCCGCCGGAACCGGTCGACCCACCGGAGCCGACCGGCCCCGGGGAGCAGCTCAGTCCAGCGGGCCAGGTCAGCCCGGCCGCGCCCACGCCGCCGGTCGCGTCCGCCGATCCGGTGGAGCCGGCGGGTCCGGCGCGGGGGGTCGCGCCCGGCCCGGTCACCCCGGCCCGGGGGTCGGCCGCCGTTCCGGGCCGGATCACCCCGCCCGGCGCACCGCACCGGCCCGACCCCACCCGGGTCGAGCAGCCCGACGCCGTCCGGAGGGGGCAGGGGCCCGACCCGACGCGGATCGAGCGGCATCCCGACGACACCCCGGTGGCGCAGCGGCCGGACGCCACCCGGGTGGAGCAGTACCCGGGCGGGCAGCGTCCCGATCCGACGCTGGAGGAGCCGGCGGTACCCCGGTGGAGCGGTTCCGCCGCCGTGCCCGCACCACCGCCGCGTCGACCCGGGTGGGGCGAGTCGGTCGAGTTCGTCCCGCTTCCACCGCCTCCGCCACCCCCGCCGGAGCTGCCCGAACACCGCACCCCGGTCGACCCGTGGGCGGGTGCCGACACCGGTGGCTGGGACGTGCACCATCCGGAGCTGGCGCCGCTGCCGTACGCGCCGCCGCCACCGACCCGCCCCTACCCGGCGGCCGGCGACCCGCCGCCACCCGCCGCGGCGGCGGTCCCACCCCAGCAGCACACCCCCACCCCGCCGCAGCAGCACACCCCGACCCCGCCACGCCAGCACAGCCCGGCGACGCCGTACCCGTCGGCGGCACCGGCCGGCCCGGCCACGCCCTCGCCGACCCGGCCGTACCCGGTCACGCCGGTGCCCGCCGCGCGACCGACGCCCCTGCCGCCGGCCCGCCCGGTGTCACCGCCCCCGGCCCGCCCGGCGTCACCGCCGCCTCCGCCGCCCGCGCCGGCCCGCCCGCCGAAGCAGCGGCGGGTCCGCCCGCAGCCGCCCGTCCCGCCGCCGCAGCCACCGCCCAACCGGCCGCCGAAGGGGTACGTCCGCCGCAAGCGCCGCCGCTGGCCCTGGGTGCTGCTGCTCAGCCTGGCCTGCTGCTGCGGCTGCCCCGCTTGGTTCGGCAAGCCGGCCTGGGAGCAGTACCCGGCCGACGCCGCCCTGCCCGTTGAGGTGGCCGACCTGACCCTGCGGTCGGACTCCGGCAGCGAGGTCGAGAAACTCAAGACCGAGGTACGCAAGGCGAACCTGCTCGCCGAGGACGTCTACGCCGGGATCTACAGCACCTCCGACGGCAAACGGGTGACCGTCTTCGGTGACACCGGCTTCCGGCTGCGGCCGGAGTCCGACGCGGACGACGCGATGGCGCGGTTGACGGACACCTTCGGCCTGGGTACGCCCCAACCGGTCGACAGCGGCGTCCGGGGCCGGTACGAGCGCTGCGCCACCGGGTCGTCCGACGGCACCGACGTGGTGGTGTGCACCTCGGTGGACCACGGCAGCAGCGCCACCGGCGTGTTCACCCGGCTCTCGGTGGACGACAGCGCCCGGCTGCTCGCCACGATGCGCGCCCAGATCGTCACCCCGAAGCAGGGCTGAGCCCGACCGCCGCACGGTCCACCCCGCGGAGGACCGACCACCGCACGGCCGGGCCCCCCGTCACTCGGCCCGAGCCGTCGCGCGGGTCAGGCGGTGCCCGGTCACGCCGGTCGGACGCGGGCGCGGCGGTCAGGCCGGGGCGCTGCCGGTGGCGGGCTTACCGCCCGAGGTCGGTTCGGCGCGGCGGGGGGCGTACCGGGGGACGTACTCCTGGCCGGTGAGCTTCTGGATCTCGGCCATCAGCTCGTCGGTCATCTCCCGCAGCGAGGTGCGGTCGTCGGAGCGGCCGGAGAAGTCCAGCGGCTTGCCGAACCGGATGATGATCTTCGCCTTGCCCGGGCGGGGAATCCGGGTGCCGATCGGCTGGACCTTGTCGGTGCCGGTCACCCCGACCGGGATCACCGGCACCCCGGTCGCCACCGCGAGCCGGGCGGTGCCGGTCCGTCCCCGGTAGAGCCGGCCGTCGGGCGACCGGGTCCCCTCGGGATAGACGGCGACCAGGTCACCGCCGCGCAGCGCGGGGATGGCCGCGTCGAACGCGGACAGCGCGGCCCGGCCACCGGCCCGCTCGACCGGGATGGCCCCCAGGCCGGTGAGGACGAACCTGGACAGCGCACCCTTCGGACCGGTGCCGGTGAAGTACTCCGACTTGGCCCAGAAGGCGAGGTGCCGGGGGACGACGGTGCCGAGCAGCAGCTCGTCGGCGACGGAGAGGTGGTTGCCCGCGAAGATCGCACCGCCGCTCGCCGGAACGTGCTCCAGCCCCTCCACGACCGGGCGGAACGCCAGCCGCATCGCGGGTCCCACGGTGAGCTTGCCGATGGTGTAGAGCAGCGGCACGGGTCCTCCGGCGATCGTACGGTGAAACAGGCGGTGTCACGGTAGCGGACGGACGCCCGTACGACCCAACGGGTGCACGCGCGTCCGCCTGCCGGATGGCGCGGGCGTCCGCGGGGCCCCGGCCCACCGGGTCGGGGCCCCGCGGACGACCTCACACCGGGCGGACGGTCACCGTCACCCGCTCGCCGTCGCCGACCTCACCGGTGAAGCCGTCGACGCCGTCGGCGAAGTCCACCGTGTCGGCGAGCACCTCCCGGGCCACGAACCCGGTGTACGCCGACACCGCCGCCCGGACCTGCTCGGAGGCCGCCACCGACACCACGATCCGGTCGGAGATGTCCAGGTCGGCGTCCCGGCGGGCCTGCTGCACCACCCGGACCACGTCCCGGGCCAGCCCCTCGGCGGCCAGTTCCGGGGTGACCTCGGTGTCGAGCACCACCACACCCTCGCCACCGGGCAGCGGCGCGGAGTGCTCGGCGTCGGCGGCGACCAGGCGCAGCTCGTACTCGCCCTCGGCGAGGGTGACCCCAGCGGCGACGGGGGCGCCGTCGCGCAGCTCCCACTCCCCCGCCTTGACCGCCCTGATCACCTGCTGCACCTGCTTGCCGACCCGGGGACCGAGCGCCCGGGGCACCACCGTCAACACCTGCTGGCAGTAGCTGGCGACCTCCGTCGAGAACGCCACCTCCTTGACGTTGACCTCGTCGGCGACCAGGTCGGCGAACGGCCGGAGTTGGTCGGCGACCGGCGAGGCCACGGTCAGCTTCGGCAGCGGCAGCCGGACCCGCAGCCCCTTGGCCTTGCGCAGCGACAGCGCCGCCGAGCAGACGTCCCGGGTGGCGTCCATCGCCGCGACCAGGTCGTGGTCGGCGGGCAGGTCCTGCGCCGACGGCCAGCCGGTCAGGTGCACCGACCGCTCGCCGGTCAGCCCGCGCCAGATCTCCTCGGCGGTCAGCGGGGCCAGCGGCGCCACCACCCGGCAGAGCGTCTCCAGCACCGTCCACAGGGTGTCGAACGCGTCGGCGTCACCCGACCAGAACCGGTCCCGGGAGCGGCGCACGTACCAGTTGGTCAGCGCGTCCAGGTAGGAGCGGACGGTGCCGCACGCCCCGGAGATGTCGTACGCGTCCATCTGCGCGCCGACGGTCTCCACCAGTTCCCGGGTCTTGGCCAGCACGTACCGGTCGAGCAGGTGCGTGCTGTCCACCCGCCGCCGGGCGGTGTGCCCGTCGGCGTTGGCGTAGAGCGAGAAGAAGTACCAGACGTTCCACAGCGGCAGCAGCACCTGCCGGACGGCGTCGCGGATCGCCGGTTCGGTGACCGGCATGTCGCCGCCGCGCAGCACCGGCGAGGACATCAGCATCCAGCGCATCGCGTCCGAGCCGTACGCGTCGAAGACGTGGTAGACGTCCGGGTAGTTGCGCAGGCTCTTGGACATCTTGCGCCCGTCGGAGCCGAGCAGGATGCCGTGGCTGAGGCAGTTGCGGAACGCCGGCCTGTCGAACAGCGCGGTGGCCAACACGTGCATGGTGTAGAACCAGCCCCGGGTCTGCCCGATGTACTCGACGATGAAGTCACCCGGGTAGTGGTGCTCGAACCAGTCCGCGTTCTCGAACGGGTAGTGCACCTGGGCGAACGGCATCGACCCGGACTCGAACCAGCAGTCCAGCACCTCCGGCACCCGACGCATCCTCGAGCGGCCCGTCGGGTCGTCCGGGTTGGGGCGGGTCAGGTCGTCCACCGCCGGCCGGTGCAGGTCGGTCAGGCGTACGCCGAAGTCCCGCTCGATCTCCGCCAGCGAACCGTAGACGTCGACCCGGGGGTAGGTCGGGTCGTCGGACTTCCACACCGGGATCGGCGAGCCCCAGAACCGGTTGCGGCTGATCGACCAGTCCCGGGCGTTGGCCAGCCACTTGCCGAACGAGCCGTCCTTGATGTGGCCGGGCGTCCAGTTGATCTGCTGGTTCAGCTCGACCATCCGGTCCTTGAACCGGGTCACCGCGACGAACCACGACGACACCGCCTTGTAGACCAGTGGGGTGTCGCAGCGCCAGCAGTGCGGGTACGAGTGGGTGTAGGTGTCCTGCCGCAGCACCACCCCCCGCTCCTTCAGCTCCCGGATCACCTGCTTGTTGACGTCGAAGACCTGCTCACCGGAGTACGGCGGGACCAGTGCGGTGAACCGGGTGTGGTCGTCGACGGTGACGATGGTGGGGATGCCGGCGGCGTTGCAGACGTTCTGGTCGTCCTCGCCGAACGCCGGCGCGAGGTGAACGATCCCGGTGCCGTCCTCGGTGGTGACGAACTCCGCGCCGAGCACCTGGTAGGCGTTCTCGCCGGCCTGCTCGACGAGGAAGTCGTAGAGCGGGGTGTACCGCCGGCCGACCAGGTCCCGCCCGTACACGGTGCCGACCTGCTGGTAGCCCTCCAGCTCCTTGGCGTACGCGCCGAGCCGGGCCGCGCCGACGACGAACCGTTCCCCGTCGCGGTCGAGGACCGCGTACTCGATGTCGGGGCCGACGGCGAGCGCCAGGTTCGACGGCAGGGTCCACGGCGTGGTGGTCCACACGCCGAGCTCGACCGGACCGCGCAGCAGTTCCGGGGCGGACTCGTCGCCGGTCAGCCCGAACCACACGGTCAGCGTGGGGTCGTGCCGGTCGCGGTAGACGTCGTCCATCCGGGTCTCGGTGTTCGACAGCGGCGTCTCGCACCGCCAGCAGTACGCCAGCACCCGGAAGCCCTCGTAGACCAGGCCCTTGTCGTGCAGGGTCTTGAAGGCCCACATGACGCTTTCCATGTAGTCCAGGTCGAGGGTCTTGTAGTCGTTGGCGAAGTCGACCCACCGGGCCTGCCGGGTGACGTACCGCTCCCAGTCCTGGGTGAACTCCAGCACCGAGGACCGGCACACCTCGTTGAACCGGGCCACTCCGAGGTCGAGGATCTCCGCCTTGCTGGTGATGCCGAGCTGCTTCTCGGCCACCACCTCGGCGGGCAGGCCGTGGCAGTCCCAGCCGAAGCGCCGCTCGACGTGCCGTCCGCGCATGGTCTGGTAGCGCGGCACCACGTCCTTGACGTACCCGGTGAACAGGTGGCCGTAGTGCGGCAGACCGTTGGCGAACGGCGGGCCGTCGTAGAAGACGTACTCGTTCTTGCCGTCGTCGCCGGCCGGCCGGGCCGTCACCGACGCCTCGAAGGTCTGGTCGGTGCGCCAGTGCTCCAGGACGCGGCGCTCGACGTCGGGCAGGTCCGGACTCGCCGGGACGCCGGCGGCGGTCGGGTCGTGCAGCGGATAGCCCATCGGGGGTCGGTCTCCTCTGGCAGCTCACTGGTCTCGTGGTCTGCGAGGACGAGCCCGCGCCGGTACGCCGTGGTCGACGCCCCGGGCCGGGCCCGCGGTACCACCCCGCTTGACGGTCAAGGGTCGACCGCCCGCTCGTTGGCCGGCTGTGACGGGCCGCCCCGTCCGGTTCTAGTCGGGCCCGCCGGGCCCTTTCTTCCGGAGGCTCACCGGTGATGGCCGGGTCGTCGCCTGTACCGGCAAGGATACTCGACCGCCGCGGGTCGCCGCCGCCGAGTAACGGGGGTGCGGACGGCCGGGCCGACCCATAGATTCGCCGCCATGGGTGAGCACGCGATCGAGGCGGTGGGGCTGCACCGCAGCTACCGCAGCCGGACCGGATGGCTACGACCGCAACGCCGGGAGGTGCACGCCGTCGCCGGGGTCGACCTCGCGGTCGGCCACGGTGAGCTGTTCGGCCTGCTCGGCCCGAACGGCGCCGGCAAGACCACCACCATCAAGCTGCTCAACACCCTGCTCGTCCCGACCGGGGGCGAGGGGAGGATCTGCGGCTTCGACGTGGTCCGGCAGACCCGTGAGGTGCGCCGGCGCATCGGGTACGTCTTCGGCGGCGACCGGGGCCTCTACGACCGGCTCTCCGCCCGGGACAACCTGCGCTACTTCGCCGAGTTGTACGGCGTCCCGGGCCGGGAGCAGAAGCGCCGGATCGCCGAACTGTTCGAGCTGGTCCGGTTGACCGGCCGGGAGGACGACCGGGTCGAGGGCTACTCCCGGGGGATGCGCCAGCGGCTGCACATCGCCCGGGGGCTGCTGCACCGGCCCCGGGTGCTGTTCCTCGACGAGCCGTCGATCGGGGTCGACCCGGTGGCCGCCCGGGAACTGCGGCAGACCGTCGCCGACCTGGCCGCCACCGGCACCACCGTGCTGCTGACGACGCACTACATGGCCGAGGCCGACGAGTTGTGCGGCCGGATCGCGGTGATCGCGGGCGGCCGGATCCAGGCCCTGGGCACCCCCGCCGAGCTGCGTCACCACGCCGACGGCCGGCGGGTGCTGGAGGTGGAGGCGTACGGGGTGACCGACGGGCAGGTGGCCGCCATCCGGGCCCGGCCGGGCGTACGTGAGGTGAGCCTGGCGGTGCACGGGGCGGCGCAGGTGCTCGGGGTGCAGTCCGACGCGGGGGTGGACGTGCAGTCCGACGTGCTGCGGGAGCTGAGCGGGGTACGGCTGGGCCGGGTGACCGCCCGGCAGCCCACCCTGGAGGACGCGTACGTGGCGATCGTCAACCGGGCGGCGGAGCTGACGCCTGTGCTCGGGCGGGTGCCGGCGTGAGCACCCTGCGGATGATCGCGGTCGGCGCGCTGCTGCACGTCAAGCAGCTCAGCCGTTCCCCGTTCGAGATCGCCATCGCGTTGTTCGTGCCGGTGGTGCAGGCGACCCTGGCGGTCTACCTGTTCCGGGCCGGCGGTGAGCCGGAGCGGCTGCTGGAGGCGGCGGTGGGCGCGGGCCTGATGGGGGTCTGGTCGACGGTGCTGTTCGGCTCCGGCGGGGCGATCCAGGGGCAGCGCTGGCAGGGCACCCTGGAAATGATCATGTTGGCGCCCCGCCCGCCCGCGCTGGTGCTGCTGCCGATCACCCTGGCCACCGGCGTCACCGGCACGTACGCCATGCTCGCCACGCTGGCCTGGGGCCGGCTGCTGTACGGCATCCCGCTCGACTTCGCCCACCCGGTGGCCTTCCCGGTGGCGGTGGCCGGCTGCATCGCCGGGCTGGGCATGTTCGGGCTGCTGCTGGCGTCCAGCTTCGTGCTGCTGCGGCACGCCAACGCGCTGGCGAACATGCTGGAGTACCCGATCTGGCTGGTCTCCGGGATGCTCGTGCCGGTCACCGCGCTGCCCGGCTGGACCGGGCCGGTCGCCGCGGTGCTGCCGACCACCTGGGGTGCCCGCGCGGTGCACGAGGCCGCCTCCGGCGGGCCGGTCTGGCCGGCGCTGGCCGTCTGCCTGGCGATCAGCCTGGCCTGCCTGGCCGCCGGCTGGGCCCTGATGACGTACGTCGAGCGCCGGGCCCGGGTCGCCGCGACCCTGGCCCTGGCCTGAGGAGGCACCGGTGGGCGCGCTGCTGCGGCTGGTCGGGGTGGGCGGCGTCATCGCCTACCGGGCCCTGTTCAACTGGACCACCCCGTCGATCTTCGTGGGCACCCTGCTGGTGGGTCCGCTGTTCCAGCTGTTCTTCTTCGCCTACCTGGGGCGGGAGTTCGGGGTCGCCGACGACCGCTTCTACGTCGTCGGCAACGCGGTGCTCACCGCCTCGCTGGCCTGCGTCTACGGCGGCACCATGGCGGTGGCCAACGAGCGGCGCTTCGGCACCCTCGGGCACGTGCTGCTCTCCCCGCGCAGCCGCACCGCCATCTTCCTCGGCCGGGTGCTGCCGTACGCCGGCAACGGCCTGCTGATCGCGGCGAGCACGCTCACCGTGGCCGCGCTCCTGCTCGGCCTGCGGGTCCCTGCCACCGCCCTGCCCGGCCTGCTGCTGGCCCTGTCCACGGCCTCGCTGGCCTGCGGTTTCTTCGGGCTGACCCTGGGGGCGCTGGGGTTGCGCTTCCGGGACGTCTTCCTGATCTCGAACGTGGCGGTGGCGCTGCTGCTGTTGTTCACCGGGGTGAACGTGCCTGCCGACAGCCTGCCGGCGGGCATCCGCGCGGTCGGCGCGGTGCTACCGATCACCCACGCCGCCGATGCGGCCCGGCGGCTGGCCGGCGGAACCCCACTGGGCGACGTCCTGCCGACGATCGGCCTCGAACTGGCCGTCGGGGTCGGTTACGCCGTGCTGGCGGCCGGACTGTTGACGGTCTTCGAGGCGGAGTCCCGTCGCCGCGCCTCGCTGGACACCCTGTGAGCTGGACACCCGGTGAGCTGGACACCCGGTGCGGCGGTGCGGCGGCGCTAGTCGGTGACCTCCAGATAGCGGTCGAGCATCGCGTCGACCTGCGCCGGCACCTGGAGCTGCACGAAGTGCCCGGCACCCACGGTCTGCCCGATGAACGCCTGCGGGGCGAGTTCGGCCAACCGGGCGTAGTCGGCGAACGGGGCGTTGCTGCCCACGAAGAGCAGCGGGCGGTCCCAGCGGCGTAGTGCGGCCACGTCCCCCTCGGCGGCGATCCACTCGGCCAGCCCGGCGATCGGCGCGTACGCCACCTCGGTCGACGGTCGGGCGGTGGCCGCCACCACCCGCTCCACCAGGCGCGGGTCGGAGTACGGCGGGAAGTACGACCGGACGATGGACTCCCGGACCGCGCCCGAGGTGTCGTCCCGCAGCGACGCCGCCACCTGGGCGATCGCGGCGGCGGAACCGGGTGGCCCGGCCACCGCCGAGTCGAGCAGCCCCAGCCCGGTGAACCGGTCCCGGTCCCCGGCGGCGGCCTCGAGCGACCAGACCCCGCCCAGGCTGTGCCCGAGCACGAAGACCCGGCGCAGGTCGAGCGCACCAGCGAAGGCCCGCAGGTGGCCGGCCATCGCGGTGACCCCGTAGCCGTCGGCCGGGGGTGGGCTGGCCCCGTGCCCCGGCATGTCGACGGCGATCACCCGGGCCTGGCGGGTGGCCAGGTGCCGGGCCAGGGGTGCCATGAAGTCGTGGTCGCAGCACCAGCCGTGCACCAGCAGGAAGGTGCTCCGCCTGCCGTGCCCGTACGTCCAGTACCGCATCCCGGCGGCCGTCTGTCCGTCCATCGTCGAACCCTCCCCGACGTTTTCGCAGGTAGTGGCGTTCTTCCACTTAAGCGCGCCCCACCGGTTCCGGCACGGCGTATTGTTCCTTTTGGCACGCCTGGACCTTTTTCGGGTGGGCACAGCGCGGTGGGGACGGGAGCGGACCGTGGACAGGCGGATCGACGAGTTCTTCGCCGCCCTGGTCGCCGACTGCCGGGGCCGGTTGCCCGCCGCCCCCACCGGACTGCTCCGCTTCGACGTCGTCGCCGAGGACGGCGAGGCCGCCACCTGGTTCGTCCACCTCGCCGGCGCTCAGACCCAGGTCACCCGTACCGGTGAACACCCCGACTGCGTGGTGGAGGTCCGGCCGGAGGCGTTCGTCCGGCTGCTGGCCGGCCGGGACAACATGGTGTCGATGCTGCTGCGCGGCGACGTCTCGGTCGCCGGCGACCTGGCGCTGCTGTTCACCTTCCGACGGCTGCTGCCGGGCACCGCCGACAGCGTCGGCACCGAACCCGCCGCCGAACTGGTCCCCCACACCGCCCCCGGCGTCGTCGGGCTGCACGAGGTCACCAGCGTCTTCGCCGGCAACCTGTTCATGATCAGCGAGAAGAACGGGGACGTGCTGGCCACGCCGACCTCCCCGCTCGGGCTCTTCTCCTTCGACACCCGGTTCCTGTCCACCTGGCGGCTGACCATCAACACCGAATCCCTCTCGGTGCTCTCCGTCGACGACGTCGCCACCTACGAGGCGAAGTTCGGCCTGGTCCCCGGGGAACCCACCCACTACGTCAACGCCACCACCTCCGTGCTGCGGCACCGCTGGGTCGGTCCGGAGTACGAGGAAGAGATCACCCTGTTCAACTTCGCGCCGGAACCGGTGCGCTACGTCGTCCGGCTCGACGTCGGCGCGGACTTCGCCGAGGTGCTGGAGGTCCGCGACGGCTTCCGGCGGGCCCGGCCGGTGACCGCCACCATCGCCGACGACACGCTACGGCTGCACTACAAGCGGGCCAGCCTGCACCGGGAGACGGTGATCACCGCCAGCACACCTGCCGCGCTCGACGAGCACGGCCTGACCTGGACGTTCACCGTCCAACCCCACGGCACCTGGTCCACCCGGCTGCGGGTGCTGGCTCTCCTGCGCGATCTGCACCGTCGTGACCTGCGGGAACAGCTGACCAGTTCGGTGGGCCGCAGCCAGCACCAGCGGGGCCGGGACATCACCGCCCGCACCGCCGGGGTGCCCCGGCTGCGCGCCGACCACAAACCCCTCCAGCAGGCGTACGAGTACGGTGTCCGGGACCTGGCCGCCCTGCACTACCCCGGGCTGAACTTCGAGACCGCGCTGCCCGCCACCGGGCTGCCCTGGTCGATGGCGCTGCTCGGCCGGGAGAGCCTGATCAGCAGCTTCCAGGCGCTGCCCTTCATGCCCGAACGGGCGGTCAACACGCTGCGCATCCTGGCGCTGAGCCAGGGCGTCCGGCACGACCCGTTCCGCGGCGAACAACCCGGCAAGATCGTCCAGGAGAGCCGGTACGGCGACTCCGGCGCGTTCAACGACACCCCGGAGTCGGCCAACTTCAGCGCGGCCGACACGACCGCCGCCTTCGTCATCCTGCTCGACGAGTACGAACGCTGGACCGGCGACGCGGAACTGGTCCGCCGGTTCGAGTTCGAGACCCGGGCCGCCATCGGCTGGCTCGACCACGACGCGGACCGGGCCGGCAGCGGCTACGTCTGGTCCACCCAGCGCCCCACCCGCACCGGCCCGCAGAACGAGAGCTGGCGCAACTCCGCCGACGCGATCTGCTTCGACGACGGCCGCCCGCCCACCTATCCCCTGGCGATCTGCGAGATCCAGGGGTACGCCTTCGAGGCCCGCCGCCGGGCCGCCCGGCTGGCCCGCCGGTTCTGGAACGATCCCGCCTGGGCCGACCGGCTCGAACGCGACGCCGCCCGGCTGCGGGAGCGGTTCGACAGGGACTTCTGGCTGCCCGACCGGGGCTACTACGCGGTGGCGGTGCAGCTCGACGGCGTTCCGCTGGACTCCCTCACGTCCAACATGGGGCAGTTGCTGTGCACCGGCATCGTCGCCCCGCACCGCGCCGAGCAGATGGTGGCGCACCTGATGTCCCCGGCGCTGTACTCCGGCTGGGGCATCCGCACCCTGGCCAGCACGGCGGCCGACTACAACCCGCTGGGCCACCACACCGGCGCGGTCTGGCCCTGGGAGAACTCGCTGATCGCCTGGGGCCTGCGCCGGGCCGGGTTCCGGGCGCAGGCCGCCCGGGTCGCCACCGGGCTGCTCGACGCCGCCCGGCACTTCCAGGGCCGGCTGCCGGCGTACCTCACCGGCTACGACCGGGCCACCACCCACGTCCCCGTCCCGCACGGGTTCACCGACAGCCCGTACGCGCCGTCGGCCGGAGCACCCCTGATGCTGCTGCGGGCGCTGCTCGGACTCGAACCGTACGAGGACCATCTCGCCGTCGACGCCGCGGTCCCGGAGAACCTGGGCCAGATCGAGCTGCTCGACCTCAGGGGCCGCTGGGGGTACGCCGACGCGCTCGGCCGGGGCCGCCCGTTCCGTGACCGCCCCGTCCCCTAGCACGCCCCTCAGCCGCCGGGGTGGCCCGGGGTCAGCCCAGGGTGGGGAACCAGAGCGCGATCTCGCGCTTGGCGCTGTCGGTGGAGTCCGAGGCGTGCACCAGGTTCTCCCGGTTGGACAGCGACAGGTCGCCCCGGATCGTGCCGGCGGCCGCCTTACGCCCGTCGGTGCTGCCGATCATCGCCCGGACCACCTCGATCACCTGGTCGCCGGAGAGCACCAGCGACACCAGCGGCCCGCTGGTCATGAACGTCTTCAGCGGCGGGTAGAACGGCTTGTCCACGTGCTCGGCGTAGTGCTGGTCGGCGAACCCGCCGTCCAGCGTCCGGATCTCCAGCGCGTCGATCCGCAGGCCCTTGCGCTCGAAGCGGGAGATGATCTCGCCGACCAGGCCACGGCGCACCGCGTCGGGCTTGATCAGTACGAGGGTGCGCTCATCCGGGCTGCTGCTGGACACGCTGGGTTCCTCCTGTGCGCACAAGGCGGTTCGGCTGGGTACGGTCAGCCTAGCGACCCGGTCCCGGCACCGGCGCGGCGGCTGCTCTTTCCCTCGGTCGCCGCGCGGCCTAGCCTGGCTCTGACCCCTGGGAGGTCCACTGTGGCGAATGGCGGGAACCGCACCATCGCGCCGGTACGCAAGCTGGTCGCCGCGGTGCTCGGCACCGTGGCGGCCTTCGTCGTCCTGTTCGGGCTGGGCATGACCAGCTGGGCCATCGTCGCGCTGGGGGTGGCCCTGGTCGTGCTCGCCGTCGCCCTGGGCACCGTGCGCGGCGGCGGACGCACCTGGGTGGTCGGCGTCGGTCACGTGCACAGCGCCTCCGAACCCCCCACCCAGTACGCCTTCGGCCGGTGCGAACTCCAACTGGTGATCGACGCGCCGGGCCTGCCGCCCCGGTCCAAGAAGATCATCGAGCCCCGGGTGCCGGTGGCGAAGTGGCCGTCGCTGGGGCAGACCCTGCCGATCCGGGTGGCCCTGGACGACCAGCGGCACGTCCGCGTCCTGTGGGACGAGGTGCCGACCCACACCGAGGCCGCCGGAGGCGTGACCGACCTGCCCCCGGAGTACGCCGACGCCGAGCCCCTCGACGACCTGCTGATCCAGCAGGAGGCTCCGCCGTGGGCGGGCCGGACGGCCGACGACGACTTCCACGACGAGTTCCGGGACGACCTGCGCGACCCACCCCCCGCCGACCCGGTCCGGTCGGACCCGCTACGCCCGGAGCCGCCGCACCCGGACCCGGTCCGGGCGGAGCCGCTGCGCGACGACGTGGAGGTGCTGACCGACGAGCGGGAACCGGTGGTGGTGCACCAGCGGCCGGGCGGCCCGGTGGTGCTGGAGGGCACCCTGGTCGAGCAGCCGACGACCGGCCAACTCCCCCGCCGGGCCACCGCCCCCACGGCCGCCGGCACCGCGTCGACGGCCGGCACCGCGTCGACGGCCGCCACCGCTGCCACCGCTGCGCCCACGGCCCCGCCCGCCCTCCGGCCGCCCGCCGAGGAGCGGTTCGACGCACCGATCCTCGACCCGGTCGACGTCCCGCTGGACGCGCCCACCACCGGCGACGGCCGGCTCGACCCCGACCTGGACGAGGCGATCTTCGGGTACGACCCGGCCGCCGCAGCCGCCGGACCCGACGATGCGGCCGGCCCGATCAGTGGCGTCGGGCTGACCCTGCTGGTCACCGACCTGTCCCGCTCGCTGGACTTCTACCGGGACCTCGGCTTCGAGGAGTTCGACCGGGGCTCCGGCAACGCGGTGCTCGCCTCCGGGCAGACCCGGCTGGTACTGCGCGAGGTGACCGGGGCCGCCCCGATCAGCCGCCGGCTGGTCCACGTCAACCTGGAGGTCGACGACATCGAGGCGGCGTACCGGCGGCTCAAGGACACCGGCGTCCGGTTCACCTACGCGCCCCGGGTGGTCAACCGGGGCACCAGGCTGGAGGTGTGGGCCGCCGCCTTCCGGGACCCGGACGGGCACGGCATCGCGCTGACCCAGTGGCGGGAACGCGCCGAGGCGTGACCCGGCTCAGCCGAGGATGACCCGCCGCACGTGCAACGCGTACGCCCAGACCAGGGCGAAGATGACCCCGAGCCCGAACAGCGACCAGTGCAGTAGGCCGGCGAGCAGCAGCAACCCCTGCAACACGGTGCCCGCCGACCAGGCCCACGGGCGGCGCATCAGGCCGGCCAGCAGCACCGCCGCCACGGCCAGCGCCACGGTGGCCGCGATCGCCGCCCCGCCGAAGTGCCCACCGACCAGCCGGATCGGCTGGATCGCCAGCAGCAGCACCAGCGCCTCCAGGCCGAGCGTCCCGGCCCCGAGGCCCCGGACGGCCGCCTCGGGGTTACGCAGCCCGGAACGCCGCCCGGCCGCCCCGGCACCCTCAGCCGGGTCACCGCCCTCGGTCGGTCCGTCGTGCCCGGGCGTGCCGGTGGGGTCGGCCGGGCCGGCGTGGTCGGGCGGTGCGGTGCTTGCGCGCCGGCCGGTGCCCCCGGCCGGTCCGGCGTCGCGGCGCGCGGCGGTGGGGGGCGGCTCCGGGTGGTCGGCGGGACCGGCCGAGTCCGGGGCCGGGTTCGGGCCGGTCATCGCTTCAGCAGCCGTCGGGCGTCGGCCACCGTCACCACCGAGCCGGTGACCAGCACCCCCACCCCGGCCAACTCCCCGGGGACGTCGTACTCGGCCTCGGCGACGGCCGCCTCGATGGCGTCCGGCATCGCGGCGGCCACCTGCACCCGGTCCGGGCCGAAGACCTCCCGGGCCAGCGCGGCCAACTCGTCGGCGGGCATCGCCCGGGGCGAGCTGTTGCGGGTGACGACGAGCGAGTCGAGCACCGGTTCCAGCAGCTCCAGCAGCCCGGTGGCGTCCTTGTCGCCGAGCACGGCGAGCACCCCGACCAGTTTGCTGAACGCGAACTCCTCCTGGAGCGCGGTGACCGTGGCCGCCATCCCGTGCGGGTTGTGCGCCCCGTCCAGCAGCACCGTCGGGGCGTTGCGCACCTTCTCCAGCCGGCCCGGGGAGCTGGTCGCCGCGAAACCCTCCCGGACGGCCTCGACGTCGAGCTGCCGCTTCGCCCCGGCCCCGAGGAACGCCTCGACGGCGGCCAGCGCCACCGCCGCGTTCTGCGCCTGGTGCGCGCCGTGCAGCGGAAGGAACACCTCGTCGTACACCCCGCCGAGGCCCTGGAGGGTCAACACCTGCCCGCCGACGGCGACCGCCCGGCGCAGCACCCCGAACTCCGCACCCTCCCGGGCGACCGTGGCGCCGACCTCGGCGCACCGTTCCAGGATCGGCCGGGCCGCCTCCTCCTCCTGCGCGGCGGCGATCACCGTCGCGCCGGAGTGGATGATTCCGGCCTTGTGCAGGGCGATGTCCTCCAGGGTGTCGCCGAGCCACTCGGTGTGGTCCAGCCCGATCGGGGTGAGCACCGCCACCCCGGCCTGGAGCACGTTGGTCGAGTCCTCGGCGCCGCCCAGCCCCACCTCCACCACGGCCACGTCGACAGGCGCGTCGGCGAACGTGGCGAACGCCAGCGCGGTGGTCAGGTCGAAGTAGGTCAGCGGCTCGGCCGACCGCTGGTCGACCAGGTCGGCCAGCGGCTTGACCTCCCGGTACGTGGCCACGAAGCGTTCGGAGTCGACCGGTTCCCCGTCCAGGCTGATCCGTTCCCGGACGGTCTCCAGGTGCGGGCTGGTGTAACGGCCGGTGTGCAGGCCGAAGGCCCGCAGCAGCGAGTCGATCATCCGGGCCGTGGACGTCTTGCCGTTCGTCCCGGTCAGGTGGATCGACGGGTACGCCCGCTGCGGGCTCCCCAGCAGGTCGAGCAGCGACTCGATGCGGTCCAGCGAGAAGTGCATCCGGGTGAACCCGCGCGCCGCCAACTCCGCGTCGACGGCGGCGAACTCCCCCTGCCCGGTCCCGGACCGGCTAGCGTGGTCGGTACGGTCGGTCACGACGGAAGCGCCTCCAGAGCGGCGTCGATGCGGACCAGGTCGGCCTCGGCCACCGCCAACCGGTCGCGGATCTTGGCAACCACCGGCTCGGGCGCCTTCCCGAGGAACGCCGGGTTGTCGAGCTTCGCGCGGGCCTGCGCGACCTCCTTCTCGGCGGCCGCCCGGTCCTTGGTGAGCCGGGCCCGCTCGGCGGCCACGTCGATCGACCCCCGGGTGTCCAGCGCCACGCTGACCTCGCCGGGCATGGCGAGGGTGGCGCTGGCCTGGAAGTCGTCGGTCGGGGCGTCCAACCGGGCCAGCGACCGGATCAACGGCTCGTGCGCCGCGATCTGGACGCCGGCCAGCCCGTCGAGCCGGGCGGCCACCCGCTGGGTGGGCCGCAGCCCCTGGTCGGAGCGGAACCGCCGGATCTCGGTCACCACCCGCTGGACGGTGCCGACCTCGCGCTCCGCGGCGTCGTCCACCAGCGTACGGTCGGCGCTCGGCCACGCCGCCGTCATCACCGTCTCGCCCCCGGTCAGCGCCGTCCACAACTCCTCGGTGACGAACGGGATCACCGGGTGCAGCAGCCGCAGCAACTGGTCCAGCACGTGCCCGAGCACCCGGCGGGTGGCGTCGGCGGCCGGCCCGCCGGCGGCGAGCACCGGCTTGCCCAGCTCCACGTACCAGTCGCAGACGTCGTCCCAGGCGAAGTGGTAGAGCAGGTCGCACACCTTCGCGAACTCGTACGCCTCGAACTGCTCGTCCACCTCGGCGGTGACGTGCGCCAGCCGGGACAGGATCCACCTGTCGACGGTCGAGAGCTGGTCGGCCGCCGGCAGCGGACCCTCGGTGTGCGCGCCGTTGAGCAGCGCGAACCGGGTGGCGTTCCACAGCTTGTTGCAGAAGTTGCGGGAGCCCTGGCACCACTCCTCGCTGACCGGCACGTCCCCGCCGGGGTTCGCACCCCGGGCCAGGGTGAACCGGGTCGCGTCGGCCCCGTACCGGTCGACCCAGTCCAACGGGTCGACCACGTTGCCGAACGACTTCGACATCTTCTTGCCGTACTGGTCGCGCACCATGCCGTGCAGGGCGACAGTGTCGAACGGCTGCCTGCCGTCCATCGCGTACAGGCCGAACATCATCATCCGGGCGACCCAGAAGAAGAGGATGTCGTAACCGGTGACCAGCACGCTCGTCGGGTAGAACTTGGCCAGGTCCGGGGTCTGCTCCGGCCAGCCGAGGGTGGAGAACGGCCACAGGCCGCTGGAGAACCAGGTGTCCAGCACGTCCTCGTCCTGGACCCAGCCCTCGCCGGTGGGGGGCGTCTCGTCCGGGCCGACGCAGACGATCTCGCCCGCCGGACCGTACCAGACCGGGATGCGGTGGCCCCACCACAGCTGCCGGGAGATGCACCAGTCGTGCATGTTGTCGACCCAGGCGAAGTAGCGCTTGGCCAGCTCGGCCGGCTCGATCCTCACCCGGCCGTCGCGCACCGCGTCGCCTGCCGCCTTCGCCAGCGGGGCGGTGTTGACGAACCACTGCAACGACAGCCGGGGCTCGACCGTGGTACGACACCGCGAGCAGTGCCCCACCGCGTGCACGTACGGCCGCTTCTCGGCCACGACCCGGCCCTGCTCGCGCAGCGCCGCCACGATCGCCGGACGGGCCTCGTACCGGTCCAGGCCCTGGAACGGGCCGGGCGCGGTGATGACGCCCCGCTCGTCCATGATCGTCAGGGCGGGCAGGTCGTGTCGCTGGCCGATCTCGAAGTCGTTGGGGTCGTGCGCCGGAGTGACCTTGACCATGCCGGTGCCGAACGCCGGGTCGACGTGCTCGTCGGCGACGATCGGGATCCGCCGGCCGGTCAACGGCACCTCGACCTCGGTGCCGACCAGGTGCCGGTAACGCTCGTCGTCGGGGTGCACGGCCACGGCGGTGTCCCCGAGCATGGTCTCGGCCCGGGTGGTGGCGACCACCACGTCGTCGCTGTACCGGATCGAGACCAGCTCACCCTCGTCGTCGGTGTGCTCCACCTCGATGTCCGACAGGGCGGTCAGGCAGCGCGGGCACCAGTTGATGATCCGGTTGGCCCGGTAGATCAGGCCCTCGTCGTAGAGCTTCTTGAACATGGTCTGCACGGCCCGGGACAGGCCCTCGTCCATGGTGAAGCGTTCCCGGTCCCAGTCGACCGAGTCGCCGAGCCGGCGCATCTGGCCGAGGATCGCCCCACCGGACTCGGCCTTCCACTGCCAGACCCGCTCGACGAACTTGTCCCGACCGAGGTCGTGCCGGGACAGCCCCTCACCCGCGAGCTGCCGCTCCACCACGTTCTGGGTGGCGATGCCGGCGTGGTCCATGCCGGGCAGCCAGAGCGCCTCGTACCCCTGCATCCGCTTGCGGCGCACCAGCGAGTCCTGGACGGTGTGGTCCAGGGCGTGGCCCATGTGCAGCACACCGGTGACGTTCGGCGGGGGGATCACGATGGTGAACGGGGGCTTGTCACTCTGCGCCGACGCCCGGAAGTGGCCGGCGGCTACCCACTGCTCGTACCGTCGCTGCTCTACCTCGCCGGGCTGGTACTGGCCGGCAAGGGTCGGGGCGTCGGGGCGTCGGGCATCCAGTCTCTCGGTCACCCGGAAAGTCTACGGAGCGCTTCGACGGACCCGACGTGCGCCACCTGTCATTCGCGTACGGTGGCCAACATGTCCGACGCACATCTCACCGAGCGTCAGCTCGTCGAGGGTCCCGAACCGGTCGAGCTGACCGACGAGCCGATCCGGTTGAGCACCCACGACCCGGAGCAGAACCCGCAGGGGCGGGGCCCGGTGTCCCGCCGTCGGCGGATCGCGCTGGCCGTCGCTCTCGTGGTCGGCCTCGTCGGCGTCGCCGCGCTCGGCACCGCAGGCTGGCGCATCGCGCAGGAGAACGACGTCAGGCTGGACGCGCCCGGCCACCTCGCCGGTCTCACCCGCGACGACTCCGACCGGGCCCGTAGCACCGCCGACTACCTGCGTAGCGGATTCGCCGCCGACATCGACCTGGACCGGAGCATCGGCACGGTCTACCGCGACCCGGCCGACGAGAAGCGGGTGGTGCTGTTCTTCGGTGGCACCACCCTGCTCTGGCAGCCGGAACGCGACCTGGACAGCCTGTTCCGGTTGATGGCCGACGAGACCGGCCGGGTGACCGACGTCCGTACGGTGCCCGCCGGCACGTACGGCGGTGTGATGAAGTGCGGCCGGACCAGCGGCGACGGCGGAGACTTCGCGATCTGCGGCTGGGCGGACCACGGCAGCGTGGCGATGGGCATGTTTGCCAACCGGTCCGTCGACGAGTCAGCCGACCTCTTCCGCCAGCTCCGCGAGGGCATCCAGACCCGGGACTGACCTCCGTCGGCCCCGGTGGCTGCGTTGACCGTGCCATGGAGATGGTGGTCGCGACGCCGCCGGTTGCCCCAACATCGGGGATCTGGGGGTGTCCCGTGCCGGGGTAGTCGCTTCTTCGGCTCACCAGCCTCAACCTCCGGGGCTCTCGGCCGGGGGGTGAGGAGTCCCCGAGGGTTGGGGTGCTCTCGCCGGTGGCCGTGCTATTTCCCGGGGGAGGATGGTGTGGAATGCAGTTGAGGCCGGCCCCTGTTCGGGGCCGGCCTCAATCTGAAAGGGTTGTCCGGCGGTGTCCTACTCTCCCACACCCTCCCGAGTGCAGTACCATCGGCGCTGGAGGGCTTAGCTTCCGGGTTCGGAATGTAACCGGGCGTTTCCCCTCCGCCATGACCGCCGTAACACTATGAACATATCAAACAACACACACACCCACAGAAACCCTCTACCCGTGGGGGGTTGTTTGGTGTTTGTTCAGAGTTGCACAGTGGACGCGTAGCAGCCTTGTTATCAAGTCCTCGGCCTATTAGTACCGGTCAACTGAACCCGTTACCGAGCTTACATTTCCGGCCTATCAACCCAGTCGTCTAGCTGGGGGCCTTACCCCCACAATGTGGGGTGGGATACCTCATCTCGAAGCAGGCTTCCCGCTTAGATGCTTTCAGCGGTTATCCCTTCCGAACGTAGCTAACCAGCCGTGCCCCTGGCGGGACAACTGGCACACCAGAGGTTCGTCCGTCCCGGTCCTCTCGTACTAGGGACAGCCCTTCTCAAGTATCCTACGCGCACGGCGGATAGGGACCGAACTGTCTCACGACGTTCTAAACCCAGCTCGCGTACCGCTTTAATGGGCGAACAGCCCAACCCTTGGGACCTGCTACAGCCCCAGGATGCGACGAGCCGACATCGAGGTGCCAAACCATCCCGTCGATATGGACTCTTGGGGAAGATCAGCCTGTTATCCCCGGGGTACCTTTTATCCGTTGAGCGACACCGCTTCCACACGCAAGTGCCGGATCACTAGTCCCGACTTTCGTCCCTGCTCGACCTGTCAGTCTCACAGTCAAGCCCCCTTGTGCACTTGCACTCAACACCTGATTGCCAACCAGGCTGAGGGAACCTTTGGGCGCCTCCGTTACCCTTTAGGAGGCAACCGCCCCAGTTAAACTACCCACCAGACACTGTCCCTGAACCGGATAACGGCCCGAAGTTAGATACCCAAATCAACCAGAGTGGTATTTCAAGATTGCCTCCACCCATACTGGCGTACAGGCTTCACCGGCTCCCACCTATCCTACACAAGCCCATTCAGATACCAATGTCAAGCTATAGTAAAGGTCCCGGGGTCTTTCCGTCCTGCCGCGCGTAACGAGCATCTTTACTCGTACTGCAATTTCGCCGGGCCTGTGGTTGAGACAGTGGGGAAGTCGTTACGCCATTCGTGCAGGTCGGAACTTACCCGACAAGGAATTTCGCTACCTTAGGATGGTTATAGTTACCACCGCCGTTTACTGGCGCTTAAGTTCTCCGCTTCGCCCCAAAGAGCTAACAGGTCCCCTTAACGTTCCAGCACCGGGCAGGCGTCAGTCCATATACATCGAATTACTTCTTCGCATGGACCTGTGTTTTTAGTAAACAGTCGCTTCCCCCTGCTCTCTGCGGCCATACAACGCTCCACCCGCACGGGGCTTCACGTCTCCGGCCCCCCTTCTCCCTAAGTTACGGGGGCAATTTGCCGAGTTCCTTAACCACAGTTCGCCCGATCGCCTCGGTATTCTCTACCTGACCACCTGTGTCGGTTTGGGGTACGGGCCGCTCGAAACTCGCTAGAGGCTTTTCTCGGCAGCATAGGATCACTGACTTCACCTGAATCGGCTCGGCATCACGTCTCAGCCTCATGTACCGCGGATTTGCCTACGGCACGGCCTACACGCTTACCCCGGCACAACCACCGGCCGGGCTCAGCTACCTTCCTGCGTCACCCCATCGCTTGACTACTACCCGCCAGGTTCCCACGCTCCCCACCGCAGACCCGAAAGTCCTTGGCAGCTCGGGTGGTTAGCACAACGAGGTTCATCAGGGACGCTCCTTCGCGGGTACGGGAATATCAACCCGTTGTCCATCGACTACGCCTCTCGGCCTCGCCTTAGGTCCCGACTCACCCAGGGCGGATTAGCCTGGCCCTGGAACCCTTGGTCATCCGGCGGAAGGGTTTCTCACCCTTCTTTCGCTACTCATGCCTGCATTCTCACTCGTGCCGCGTCCACAACTAGGTCACCCCGCTGCTTCACCCCCGGCACGACGCTCCCCTACCCATCCACACACCTGCACGCACCATCAAGGGCACGCGAAGTTAAAATGTGAATGCCACAGCTTCGGCGGTGTGCTTGAGCCCCGCTACATTGTCGGCGCGGAACCACTTGACCAGTGAGCTATTACGCACTCTTTAAAGGATGGCTGCTTCTAAGCCAACCTCCTGGTTGTCTATGCGACCCCACATCCTTTTCCACTTAGCACACGCTTAGGGGCCTTAGCTGGTGATCTGGGCTGTTTCCCTCTCGACTACGAAGCTTATCCCCCGCAGTCTCACTGCCGCGCTCTCACTTACCGGCATTCGGAGTTTGGCTGATTTCGGTAAGCTTGTAGGCCCCCTAGACCATCCAGTGCTCTACCTCCGGCAAGAAACACACGACGCTGCACCTAAATGCATTTCGGGGAGAACCAGCTATCACGGAGTTTGATTGGCCTTTCACCCCTAACCACAGATCATCCCCCAACTTTTCAACGTTGGTGGGTTCGGCCCTCCACGCGGTCTTACCCACGCTTCAGCCTGCCCATGGCTAGATCACTCCGCTTCGGGTCTAGAACATGCGACTCAAACGCCCTCTTCAGACTCGCTTTCGCTACGGCTCCCCCACACGGGTTAACCTCGCCACATGCCACTAACTCGCAGGCTCATTCTTCAAAAGGCACGCCGTCACCCCGCAAGGCTCCGACGGATTGTAGGCGAACGGTTTCAGGTACTATTTCACTCCCCTCCCGGGGTACTTTTCACCATTCCCTCACGGTACTCGTCCGCTATCGGTCACCAGGAAGTATTTAGGCTTACCAGGTGGTCCTGGCAGATTCACGGCAGATTACAGGAGTCCGCCGCTACTCGGGAACACCCACAGAAGATCAGCAACTTTCACCTACCGGACTCTCACCGACTACGGTTGGCTTTTCCACACCATTCGGCTAGCCACTGACTTTATAACTCCTCGAACAAGTGTCAGCCTGTTCAGCAGGGTCCCACAACCCCGACCACGCAACCCCTGACAGGTATCACACGCAACCGGTTTAGCCTCAATCCGCTTTCGCTCGCCACTACTCACGGAATCACTAAATTGTTTTCTCTTCCTACGGGTACTGAGATGTTTCACTTCCCCGCGTTCCCCCCACACACCCTATGTGTTCAGGTGCAGGTGACACCACATGACTGGTGCCAGGTTTCCCCATTCGGACACCCTGGGATCACAGCTCGGTTGACAGCTCCCCCAGGCCTATCGCGGCCTCCCACGTCCTTCATCGGCTCCTGGTGCCAAGGCATCCACCGTCCGCCCTTGACAACTTGACCACAAAGATGCTCGCGTCCACTGTGCAATTCTCAACAAACAACCAACCCACAACCCCAAAGCCCCACACCAGCAACCCCACCCCACCCACAGGCAGAACAGAATCCGGTATGCGAGACCAGGCCATGCCTGGCAGACCACCGAAGCCAACGCTCCAGAACAGTCCTCCGAAAAAACAACCCACCGGTTGTTCCTTCAGGACCCAACAGGGTGCCCACATCCCTCCACCAGCCGCACCAGAACCCCGCTCCCACCACCAAAGTGGCTGTACTAGGCGTCCCAGCCGTTGCCAGGGAAAAACTTGCCAGTGTCTCCGCCATCCGAGCACCCCGACCCGACATCCGCAGGCCGCGGGCTCCATACCGGCTTTCACCGGATGGTGCTCCTTAGAAAGGAGGTGATCCAGCCGCACCTTCCGGTACGGCTACCTTGTTACGACTTCGTCCCAATCGCCAGCCCCACCTTCGACGGCTCCCTCCACAAGGGTTGGGCCACCGGCTTCGGGTGTTGCCGACTTTCGTGACGTGACGGGCGGTGTGTACAAGGCCCGGGAACGTATTCACCGCAGCGTTGCTGATCTGCGATTACTAGCGACTCCGACTTCACGGGGTCGAGTTGCAGACCCCGATCCGAACTGAGACCGGCTTTTTGGGATTCGCTCCACCTCACGGCATCGCAACCCATTGTACCGGCCATTGTAGCATGCGTGAAGCCCTGGACATAAGGGGCATGATGACTTGACGTCATCCCCACCTTCCTCCGAGTTGACCCCGGCAGTCTTCGATGAGTCCCCGCCATAACGCGCTGGCAACATCGAACGAGGGTTGCGCTCGTTGCGGGACTTAACCCAACATCTCACGACACGAGCTGACGACAGCCATGCACCACCTGTGACCGCCCCCGAAGGACCTCCCATCTCTGGAAGTTTTGCGGCCATGTCAAACCCAGGTAAGGTTCTTCGCGTTGCATCGAATTAATCCGCATGCTCCGCCGCTTGTGCGGGCCCCCGTCAATTCCTTTGAGTTTTAGCCTTGCGGCCGTACTCCCCAGGCGGGGCGCTTAATGCGTTAGCTGCGGCACAGAGAACCGGAGAGGCCCCCCACACCTAGCGCCCAACGTTTACAGCGTGGACTACCAGGGTATCTAATCCTGTTCGCTCCCCACGCTTTCGCTCCTCAGCGTCAGTATCGGCCCAGAGACCCGCCTTCGCCACCGGTGTTCCTCCTGATATCTGCGCATTTCACCGCTACACCAGGAATTCCAGTCTCCCCTACCGAACTCTAGCCTGCCCGTATCGACCGCAGGCTTGGAGTTGAGCCCCAAGTTTTCACGGTCGACGCGACAAGCCGCCTACGAGCTCTTTACGCCCAATAAATCCGGACAACGCTCGCGCCCTACGTCTTACCGCGGCTGCTGGCACGTAGTTGGCCGGCGCTTCTTCTGCAGGTACCGTCACTCACGCTTCGTCCCTGCTGAAAGAGGTTTACAACCCGAAGGCCGTCATCCCTCACGCGGCGTCGCTGCATCAGGCTTCCGCCCATTGTGCAATATTCCCCACTGCTGCCTCCCGTAGGAGTCTGGGCCGTGTCTCAGTCCCAGTGTGGCCGGTCGCCCTCTCAGGCCGGCTACCCGTCGTCGCCTTGGTAGGCCATCACCCCACCAACAAGCTGATAGGCCGCGAGCCCATCCCAGGCCGAAAAACTTTCCACCCCACCCCATGCGAGGCAAGGTCATATCCGGTATTAGCCCCCGTTTCCGAGGGTTATCCCAAAGCCTAGGGCAGGTTACTCACGTGTTACTCACCCGTTCGCCGCTCGAGTACCCCAAAGGGCCTTTCCGCTCGACTTGCATGTGTTAAGCACGCCGCCAGCGTTCGTCCTGAGCCAGGATCAAACTCTCCAACAAAAACCTGTCGAACAGCAATCCCGACAACAAATGTTGCCAAAGGAATCCCAACCGAACAGACCAATACTCACAAGCCTGCCCAGCACGGGGCATAAAACAATTGGCACTGGCTTTACAAGCACCCTGTTGAGTTCTCAAAGAACAACCACACACCAACCAGACCACCACAACAGCGGCAACCCGACCGGGGTAACTTCCCTAAGTTACTGGGGCCGAATTTCGCTGTCAAATTCGCTGTCGCGATCTGTCAGCCCGGTTCGGCCAATCCACGCTGCAACGTGCACCGTTTCCGGCGTTCGTTCCGATCGTGGGAATCGACAGACCGGCCGGCATCCGCTTTCACGGTGCCCGCCCGGCTCCCTGCCGGCTTCAGAACTCTACCCGGTCGGCTTCGCGTTCGCAACCCCGACTTCCGGGGAGTCTCGCACCGCCCGATCCTCAGCATCGCTCGGCGTCACCGCCACGATCCTGGTGCCCGTTCTCGGCCGGTTCGTCCGGCCTCCCGCGTGCAGAGAGAAAGTTACGCGGACACCCCACGGAAGGCAAATCAATGATCGTCACTACTTGTGTCGGCGGCCTTCACCTGCCGACGTCCGCCCCTTCCGGTGTCCTGCCCGGGTACCGGAACGACGCCGAGGTGGCCGAACCGTGCCAGAGTGGCTGCCATGGATGAGGCGTCCCGCTCCCCCACGGTCACCCTCGCCGACGACGCACTGCTGGGACTCCTGCTGCCCTTCTGGCAACTGGTGATCGCGGCGGTCGTGCTCGTCGTCGTCGTACTGTCGGTCGTCCGACTGGCCCGACGCGGACCCTCCAGGATGGGAACGGCCCTGGTGGTGACGGCGGCGGCGATCATCGCCCTGGCCGTGGTGGGGGTGCTGCTGAGCTGACCGACGCCCGGCCCGCCCCGCGGCGCCCTCAGAGGCGGCGGTTGGCCAGGCTGGGCAGCTCGGCCCGGATCGTCCGCAGCCGGTCCAGATCGAGGTCGACCACGGTGAGACCCGGTCCGTCCGATACCTGACCGAGCACCGTACCCCATGGGTCGATCACCATGCTGCGGCCGAAGCACGTCCGGCCCGGGTCGTGGTCACCGGTCTGTCCGGCGGCGGCCACGAAACACTGGTTCTCGATCGCCCGGGCCCGTAGCAGGACCTCCCAGTGGTCCCGGCCGGTGTGCATCATGAACGCCGCCGGCACGACGAGCAGGTGCGCTCCCCCGTCCGTGGCGAGCTGACGGTACAGCTCCGGGAAGCGCAGGTCGTAGCAGATGGTCAGCCCGACCCGCAGACCCTCCACGTCGACCACCACGGGTTCCGCTCCGGGGGAGACCGTGGCGGACTCGCGGTAGGACACCCGACCGGGGATCTCCACGTCGTACAGGTGGATCTTCCGGTAGCTGGCGGCGAGGGTGCCGGAACGGTCGAAGACCAGCGAGGTGTTCCAGGTGTGCGCCGGGTCCGGCCCGACCTCGTGGAAGGAGCCGGCGACCAGCCAGATCCCCAACCGGCGGGCCACCCCGGCGAAGAAGGTCCCCACCGTGCCGTCCACGCCCTCGGCCGGCGGCATCCCCTCCGCCGGGCCGAGATAGTCGACGTACTCCGGGAGGACCGCCAGGTCGGCACCGGCCGCCGCAGCCCGCACGAGCAGGGCCTCGGCGGCGGCCAGGTTGGCCGACCGGTCGTCGCGGGCGTTGAGCTGGCAGACGGCGACGCGCATGCCGCTCAGGGTACGGGCGGACGGCGGCCCCGGGACAGCCCGCGACCCGGCGAGGCCGGAACGTGGACACCGACCGGGGGGCGCCGCCCGGGACGGACGCTCGGACACCCCACGGTCGACCACAGGGGCCCGCGCGGACGGCCCGGAGCGCCACGGAGGGGCGACGGCGAGCCGAGCGTGCGGGATCGGGGTGGACTACCGGTCAGGCGGCGGTCAGGGGCGAAGTGCCCGTACGTGCGGAAGCACGGCCCGGGGCGGGGGCCGTGCTTCCGACTGTGGTCGGGGTGTCGGTCAGGCCGACTTCTCCTCGCGGTCGCGCCGGGCCCGGCGACCGGTGAACTCACGCGGCACGATGGTCGGGTTGACGTTCTCCAGCACGGCTTCGCGGGTGATCAGCACCCGGGCGGCGTCCGGGTTGCTCGGCACCTCGTACATGACGGAGAGGAGGACCTCTTCCATGATGGCGCGCAGACCACGGGCACCGGTGCCCCGGAGCATCGCCTGGTCGGCGATCGCCTCCAGCGCCGCCGGCTCGAACTCCAGCTCGACGCCGTCCAGCTCGAAGAGCCGCTGGTACTGCCGGACCAGGGCGTTGCGCGGCTCGGTGAGGATGCGTACCAGGGCGGAACGGTCCAGGCTGCGCACGTTGGTGATCACCGGAAGCCGGCCGATGAACTCGGGGATCAGCCCGAACTTGAGCATGTCCTCCGGCATCACCTGGCTGAAGATGTCGTCGGTGGAACGCTCGGAGACCGACCGGAGCCGGGCACCGAAGCCGGTGCCGCCGGAGCCGGTGCGGGCCTCGATGATCTGGTCGAGGCCGGCGAAGGCACCACCGCAGATGAAGAGCACGTTGGTGGTGTCGATCTGGATGAACTCCTGGTGGGGGTGTTTGCGCCCGCCCTGCGGCGGCACGTTCGACACCGTGCCCTCGAGCATCTTGAGCAGGGCCTGCTGCACCCCCTCGCCGGAGACGTCCCGGGTGATCGACGGGTTCTCCGACTTACGGGCGATCTTGTCGACCTCGTCGATGTAGATGATGCCCGTCTCGGCGCGCTTGATGTCGTAGTCGGCGGCCTGGATCAGCTTGAGGAGGATGTTCTCCACGTCCTCGCCGACGTAGCCCGCCTCGGTCAGCGCGGTGGCGTCCGCGATCGCGAAGGGCACGTTGAGCATCCGGGCCAGGGTCTGCGCGAGGTGCGTCTTGCCGCACCCGGTCGGGCCGAGCAGCAGGATGTTGGACTTGGCCAGCTCGACGGCGTCGCTGCCGGAACCGGGGGCGTTCGCGGCCTCGGCCTGGATGCGCTTGTAGTGGTTGTAGACCGCCACCGCGAGCGCCTTCTTGGCCTGGTCCTGGCCGACGACGTAGTTGTCGAGGAACTGGCAGATCTCCATCGGCTTGGGAAGCTCTTCCCACTTCACCTCGCCGGACTCGGCCAGCTCCTCCTCGATGATCTCGTTACAGAGGTCGATGCACTCGTCGCAGATGTAGACACCTGGACCCGCGATGAGTTTCTTGACCTGCTTCTGCGACTTGCCGCAGAACGAGCACTTCAGTAGGTCGCCGCCGTCACCGATCCGTGCCACCTACGTTCTCCCTGCACTCGTCGACCGGAGACCGGCCCTGAACCGCGGACGCCGGGGCGCCCGTCCGTGGTGAAATCCGTTCCGCCGGTCCGACCCGGCCACGCCGTACGGACCCGACGTTACCCGCTGGCGAGGGTTTCTCCGACCCCCAAAACGGGTGTGTCAGAGGCCGGCCGGGAACTGCTCACCCGACCGACCTCCGACCGGTGGCGCTCAGCGGGCCGCGTTGGCGGCCAGCAGGCCCTTCTTGCGGCTGGTCAGGATCGTGTCGACCAGCCCGTACTCCTTGGACTCCTCGGCCGTCATGATCTTGTCGCGGTCGATGTCCTTGCGAACCTGCTCGATCGGCCGGTTGCAGTGCCGGGAGAGCATGTCCTCCAGCTGGGTGCGCATCCGCAGGATCTCCCGGGCCTGGATCTCGATGTCCGAGCCCTGCCCGTAGCCACCCTCGGTGGCCGGCTGGTGGATGATGATCCGCGAGTTCGGCAGCGCCATCCGCTTGCCCGGGGTGCCCGCCGACAGCAGCACCGCCGCCGCGCTGGCCGCCTGGCCCAGGCAGACGGTGGAGATGTCCGGCCGGACGTACTGCATGGTGTCGTAGATCGCCGTCATGGCGGTGAACGAACCACCTGGCGAGTTGATGTACATGATGATGTCGCGGTCCGGGTCGGTGCCCTCAAGCGTCAGCAGCTGCGCCATCACGTCGTTGGCCGACGCGTCGTCCACCTGGACGCCGAGGAAGATGATCCGGTCCTCGAAGAGCTTGTTGTACGGGTTGGACTCCTTGACCCCGTACGAGGTGCGCTCGACGAACGACGGCAGGACGTAACGGTTGTGCACGGCCGCGAACTGGGGCGGCAGGCTCAGATCGGTCATCGTCAGCTCCTCAGCTCAGGGTCCCGGCGCCATCCGGAACCTGGGTGGCTCCGATGATCACCTTGTCGATGAAGCCGTAGTCCATGGCCTCCTGGGCGGTGAACCAGCGGTCGCGGTCCGAGTCGGCCTCGATCTGCGCCTGGCTCTGCCCGGTATGGTGGGCGACCCGCTCCTGGAACATCCGCTTGGTGTAGAGCATCTGCTCGGCCTGGATCGCGATGTCCGACGCGGTGCCGCCGAGGCCACCGGACGGCTGGTGCATCATGATCCGCGCGTGCGGCAGGGCGTACCGCTTGCCCTTGGTGCCCGCGCAGAGCAGCAGCTGACCCATCGAGGCGGCCATGCCCATCGCCACGGTCGACACGTCGTTGTCGATGTACTGCATGGTGTCGTAGATCGCCATGCCGGAGTAGACCGAGCCACCCGGCGAGTTGATCCAGAGGAAGATGTCGCGGTCCGGGTCCTCCGCCGCGAGCAGCAGCAGCTGGGCGCAGATGCGGTTGGCGACCTGGTCGTTCACCTCGCTGCCGAGGAAGATGATGCGCTCCTTGAGCAACCGGTTGTAGACCGAGTCGTCGAGGTTGCCAATGGTGTCGCCACCTCGGGCTTCGATCGCCCGGAGCGGCTTCGCTGGGATGTGCATGTCGGTCATGGCAGCCCTTCGCTCTCCGTACCGTCGTACCCGACATTAACCGCTCCACCGGGTGATCGACTCCCGCTCGCGGCACTGTTCGCTCTCAGCGCAGCAGGCTCGGGACGTACCCGGAAAGGGGTTCGGCCGCCGTGCGCCGCAACGGGCGGACGGCGGCCTACCGGGTCGGATCAGTGCTCGTGGTCGTGGTCGTGCGCCTGCTCGCTCTCGGCCCGCAGCGCGTCGAGGGTGACCTCGTTGCCGGCCGAGTCCTTGATCTTGATCTTCTCCATCACGGAGGCGAGCGCCTTGCCGCGCCGCACGTCACCGAAGACGGCGGCGGCGGCACCGGAGCGGACCAGCTGGTCGTAGTACTGCTGCGGGGCCATCCCGGCGCGCTGCGCCCGGTGGACGATCTCGTGGCCGAACTCGTCGTCGGAGACCTGGGTGTCCTCGGCGTCGGCCAGGGTGTCCAGCAGCAGCTGGATCTTGACGCCCTCGGTCGCCGCCTCGGTCAGCTCGGCGTCGATCTGCTCCTCGGTCTTCTCCTCGGCGGCGAGGTACTCCTCCATCGAGGCGCCGATCCGCTCCAGCTGGTCGACCATCGCCTGCTTGCGGCTCTCGACCTCCTCGCGTACGACACCCTCCGGTGCCGGCACCTCGGCGGCGGCCACCAGCTGCTCCAGGGCCTTGTCCCGGGCGGCGTAGATCTGCTCGACCCGCTTGCCCCGGGTGACCTTCTCCCGCAGGTCGGCGCGCAGCTCGTCGATGGTGTCGAACTCGCTGGCCATCTGGGCGAAGTCGTCGTCCAGCTCCGGCAGCTCCTTCTCCTTGACCGTGCGGACGGTCACCGCCACCTCGGCGTCCCGGCCGGCGAAGTCGCCACCCACGAGCTGGGTGGTGAAGGTGGTGTCGTCGCCGGCGGCGAGACCGACCAGGGCCTCGTCCAGGCCCGGCAGGAGCTGCTTGCTGCCGACCTCGTGCGAGATGTTGCTCGCCGAGCCGCCCGGCACGTCCTCGCCGTCGACTGTCGCGTTCAGGTCGATCTGCACGTAGTCGCCCTCGGCGGCGGCCCGCTCGACGGTCTTGAGCGTGGCGAACCGCTCGCGCAGGTTCTTGACCTGCTCGTCGATCTCGCTCTCGTCGATCTGCAGCTCGTCGACGGTCACCTCGACGGTGGCCGGGTCCGGCAGGGTCAGCTCGGGCCGGACGTCGACCTCGGCGGTGAAGTTGAGCGAGTCACCGTCGTTGAACTCGGTGATCTCGACCTCCGGGCGGCCGAGCGTCTTGAGGTCGTGCTCGCGCACCGCGGCGAGGATGTTCTGCGGGATGGCCTCCTGCACCGCCTCGTTGAGCACGGTGCCCCGGCCCACCCGCTGGTCGATCACGGCGGCCGGGATCTTGCCCCGACGGAAGCCGGGAACCTGGACCTGCTGGCCGATCTCCCGGTACGCCTTCTTGAGGCTCGGCTCGAGCTCGACGAACGGCACCTCGATGGCGAGCCGCACGCGCGTCGGGCTCAGAGTCTCGACGGTGCTCTTCACAGGCGTACTCCTTGACGGATCTCAGTGGTGGGTCTGGGTCTGGGCGTGATTGCGCGCATCGAGTGTAGGCGAGCCGGGACGCTGCTCCGGCAGCGCCCGGCGAACCGCACGGATCGGCGTCGCCTCCCGGGGGTGATCCCGGGAGGCGCACGCAGTCGGGGTGGCGGGATTTGAACCCACGGCCCCTCGCTCCCAAAGCGAGTGCGCTACCAAGCTGCGCCACACCCCGTGGCGCAAGAAGTGTATGCCGTCGCGCCCCGCCCGGGATGCCGGGGCGTCCCCCACCGGCCTGTCCCCCACTCACGTTCGGCATGGCCCCGGCGGGCGCTCGGCATGGCCTCGGTGCCACCCCCGGCGTGGCCCCGGCGCCGCGCCTGTCATGGCCTCGGTGATCAAGAGGTTTGCGTCAGAGGGAGCGTCGAGGGTGACGGATACCTCTTGATCACCGGGGAAACGGGGCGGGGGGAGGGAATGCCGGGGTGTGGGGGTGGGGGTAGGCTTGCGGCGCGTCCTGTTTCCGGGCGTACGCGGGCGTAGCTCAATGGCAGAGCTTCAGTCTTCCAAACTGACGGTGCGGGTTCGATTCCCGTCGCCCGCTCCACACCCTCTCGACCCAGGTCACGGGTCGGCCCCGTTCCTCCCGTCCCACCCCAGAGAGCTAGCCGGCTGCCGCCTCGTGCTCGGCTGCCGCCAGCCAGCGCCGGTACCAACGGGCGAAGCCGAGCGGCGTCCCGTCGTCGTCATGCAGCGGCCGGAAACCACCGCCCTCGGCGATGTCGTCCGCCCACATGTGCCCCCGCGCCGGACCGCTGACGACGAGCGCCTCCCGCAACGCGCAGCCGAGATGGCACAGGTACAGCAGACCGACCGCGTTCTCCGGCGTGTAGACGACCTTCTCGTACCGCTCCCAGTGGGCGTCCTGCGCGGCGGTGAACGCCTCCTCCGAGTCGTAGTCGTCCTCGTCGGGTTCGGGGGGTAGGCCGTCGGCCGGGTTGAACGCCTCGACGTGGGCGAAGGGACGTCCGAGCGCCGCCAGCGTGGTGAGGTCGGCGCCGTCGCCCTCCCACTGCCACCGTCCGTCGCGCCGACGCACCGGGAACAGCCCGTAGGCCGGCCCCGCGCCGCCCCGACCCGCCTCCCGCAGGAACGACCGGTACTCGGCGGGCAGCTCCACCCGGAGTTGCTCCTCCAGCTCGGTCATCTCGTCGGCGGTCAGTGGTGGTTCGAGCTCCCACCCGTGGTCACCGGCACCGAACACCGCGCCTGCGTCGGGCGTCGCGGCCAGCCGCGCGAGCCGTCCACGGATGTCTGTCCAGTCGGAGCGCGTCACGCCCGGCACGATACAAGCACGGCAGAAGGGGCAGCGGAGCCCGTCGATGGCAGTCGGGTCTCGCCGGGTCAGAGCAGGCGACCGGACCGGTCGCGGGCGACGATGCCGTCGAGTCGTACGCCGGGGGTGAGGTCGACCGGGTCGAACCAGAAGACGACCAGTTCCGGGTCGGTGCTCCAGCGGGCCAGCCGGGCGTCGACCTGCCGACCCCCGACGGTGCCGACGATCCGGGTCGCCGGCCCGACGAAGTATCCGAAGGTCGGCACCGGCGGGCGGGCGTCCGAGGGGGTCGCGTCGTCGTACCCGATCTCGTGGAAGCCCGGTCGCCGGTCGCTGCCCTGCACGTCGTTGATGACGATGTCGTTGGTCAGCTCGCCGGCGGGGGTTCGGCGGCCGGCCATCAACCCGACCCGCACCCTGGGCCCCTCGGGCACGTCGACCGCCACCAGGTAGTACACCCGCTGGTCGACGCCGTACCGGATGCCGGTGTCGATCACCTCGCCGATCGGCTGCTGGGGGGGCCTCCACCGGGTGGGTCCGGGGTTCGGCGGCGACGTCGCCGGGGGCGTCGCGCCGGGCACGGTGGCGGCGCGGGCGGGTGGGCGGTCCGCCGCCGGCGGCCGGGCCCACTGCACGCCGAGCCCGACACCACCGGCCACCAGCACGGTGACCAGCGCCGTCGCGCCCGCGCCGACGAGTCGGCGTCGGCGGCGCAGCCGCCGGCCGTCGCGCATGATCACGGTCAGGTCGAGATCCTCGTGGTACGGCCGTTCGGTCGCCCGCATGGCCCGGCGGAGCTGCTCCAGCTCGGTCATCGTCCGGTCCCCTGGGTCGCCGGGGTCCCGGTGGCGCGCAGCTTCTGCAACGCCCGGGAACCGGTGCTCTTCACCGTGCCGAGCGATACGCCCAGTTCGCGGGCCACCTGTGCCTCCGGTAGGTCGAAGTAGTAGCGGAGCACCACGATGGCCCGCTCGCGGGCACTGAGCGCGCCGAGGATGTCGAGCAGCCAGCGGCGGGTGGCCACGTCGTCGGCGACGTCACCGCGCCGCTGCTCGGGCAGGTCGTCGGTGGGGTACTCCCGGATCGGCCGCCGCCACCCGTCGACGAGGTGGTTGACCAGCACCGTGCGGGCGTACCCGTAGGCGTCCTCGTCGCGGATCCGGGACCAGGAGGCGTACGTGCGGACCAGGGCGGTCTGCGCGGCGTCCTCGGCCTGGTGGTGGTTGCCGGTCATCAGGAACGCGGCGTGTCGGAGCCGCCCGGAGGCGGACCGGGCGAACTCGACGAACTCCGCGTCACCCCGGGCCATGCCCGCTCTTCCCGTTTGCCACGCCGGACAGGACGGGCGGGGACACCGAAAGGTTGAGTCCCGGCGGGATCAACTGTTCCGGTGGGCCGCCCGTCCTTCCCGCTGCCCGACGCCGCCCGGCGGTGGGCGGAGGAGGCACCATGGCGACGAAGGTTAGCCCCCGCTGCGGCGGCGGCCCGCGCGGACGGTCGGTGACGGTGCTGCTGATGGCGGCCTGGCTGACCGGCTGCGGGCTGCCGGCGGCGGGGCGAACTGCGGCGACGCCGCCCCCACCGGCCGCGGCGGCGGTGCCCGACCGGGCGGGCGGGCCAGGACAGCCGGCAGGGTCCGCCCGGCCGGGCGGATCGGCCGCCGTGACGCCCGGCCGGTCCGGGCCCGCCCCGGTCAGCTATCCGGGGGACGGGGCCAACCGCTGGCAGGTCGCCTCCGGTGAACCGGCGGCCCCCCAAGGGCCCGGCCGGTTGCTGCGGTACCGGGTGGCGGTGGAACGTGACATCCGGGGGCTGCCGGCGGCGGAGTTCGCGGCCGAGGTCAGCGCGACGTTGACCGCCCCGCAGGGGTGGACCACGGGCGGGACGCTGCGGCTGTGGCGGGTCGGCCCCGGCGGGCCCGCCGACTTCACCGTCCACCTGGCCACCCCGGGCACCCGCGACGAGCTGTGCGGGGACGCGGCGGACGGCTACACCTCGTGCCGCAACGGCGACCGGGTGGTGATCAACGTGGCCCGTTGGGTGAAGGGCGCGCCGGGGTACGGCGCGGAGCTGGCCGTCTACCGGCGGTACGTGGTCAACCACGAGGTCGGGCACCGGCTCGGCCACGGCCACGAGCGGTGCCCGGGGCGGGGGCGGCCGGCCCCGGTGATGCAGCAGCAGACGCTGGGCCTGCACGGGTGCACCGCCAACGCCTCGCCGTACCGGGACGGCAGGCGCTACTCGGGGCCGCCCGGCGCGTACGCCGACCGGATCCCCCCACCCGAGCCGGGCCGCCGGGGCTGACGGCCGCCGGGCCGGGGGCGACGGGGTCGGCCGGACGGCCGGACGGCCGGGGCCGAGCGTCCGGACCGGCCGGGGGCGGCGGGGGCTGCGTACCATGCGGGACCGGGCATCCCCTCGTCCGGTGGAGGTAGCGACGGATGGCAGGCCAGCAGGACGGATACGCCCTCGGCGTCGACCTGGGCACGTCCAACACGGTGGCCGTGCTGCGCTGGCCGGACGGGCGGACCCGACCGCTACTCGTCGACGGGCAGCCGATCCTCCCGTCCGGCGTCTACGCCGACACCGAGGGCCGGTTGCACGTCGGCCGGGACGCCCAGCGGCTGGCCCAGGCGGACCCGGCCCGGTACGAGCCGAACCCGAAACGCCTGGTGGACGAGCCGACGGTCCTCCTCGGCGACAGGTCGTACGCCCCGGCGGAACTGCTCGCCGCGACCCTGTGGGCGGTCGCCGAGCAGGCGGTGGCGACGGTGGGGTTCCTGCCCCCGGCGGTGCTCACCTGTCCCGCCGCCTGGGAGGCGCCCCGGCGGCAGGTGCTGCACGACGCGTTGGCGCTGGCCGGTTGGCCGCCGGCCGCCGAGCACACCATGTCCGGCCCGGTGCCGGTGGGCACCCGGCTGCTGCGGGAACCGGTGGCGGCGGCCCGCTACTACACGGAGGTGCTGCGGCGGCCGGTGCCGGTGGGCGAGTCGGTCGCGGTGTTCGACTTCGGCGGCGGCACCCTGGACGTGGCGGTCGTCCGTAACGAGGGTGCCGACCCGTGGGGCGACTCGGGTTTCACGGTGATCGCCACCGGCGGGATGGCCGACCTCGGCGGGCTGGACCTCGACGCGGCCCTGCTCACCCGGGTCGGTGAGGTGGTCGGCGACGATCAGGCGGTGCTCTGGGCCCGGCTGACCCAGCCGGAGACGACCGGGCAGTGGCGGGACCGGCAGCAGCTCTGGGACAACGTTCGTGGGGCGAAGGAGATGCTGTCCCGGGTCGCCGTGGCCCCGGTCGCGGTGCCCGGCCTGGAGACCGCCGTCCCGCTCACCCGCGCGGAGCTGGAACAGCTCGCCACTCCCCTGCTGACCCGGGCGGTCGACCGGACCCGGGAGGTGGTCGCCGAGGCGGGGCTCACCCCGGACCGGCTCGCCGGGTTGTTCCTCGTCGGGGGTTCGTCCCGGGTGCCGCTGGTGGCCCGGCTGCTGCACGCCGAGCTGGGGGTCGCGCCGACCGTGCTGGAGCAGCCCGAGCTGCCGGTGGCGGAGGGGGCGCTCACCGACCTGCCGCTGCCCCGGCCGGGCCGGCGTCCCGGGCCGGCCGGCCCCGCCCCGGCGCAGCCGTCACCCGCTGCGGTGCAAGCCTCGCCCGCCCCGGCGCAACCGTCGTCCACTGCGACGCAGCCCTCGCCCGCCCCGGCGCAACCGTCGTCCACTGCGGCGCACGACGCCGCGCCGGAGGCACCCGCCGCCTCGTCCACCCCGGTCGGGTCCGGTGACGGCCCACCCGCCACCCTGCCGGCGGGCGCAGCGCCGGCCGCCGGCACGAGCCACACCCTCCTGCCCGGACCGGGCGCCACCCTGCCGGCGGGGCCCGGCGCGACGCTGGTGGCCCCGCTTCATGGGACACCGGTGGCCGGACCGGGCGGAACGCCGGTGCCGCCCCCGGGCGGGATGCCGCCGGACGGGACCGTGCCGGGCGGCGTGCCGACCCAGGCCGGGTATCCGGCGGGCTGGCCGGGCGTACCACAGGTGTCGCCGCCGGGAACCGGTGCCGGCCCGACGACGCCGGCGCGGCGCGGGCCTCGCCGGCTGTTGATCGGGCTCGGTGCGGGACTGGCGCTGCTCGGCGTGCTCGGCGCTGCGGCGCTCTGGTTCACCCGGGACCGCTACCCGGCGTTGGAGTTCCACACCCTCACCGAGGTGGCCCGGCCCGCCGCCGACGGGGACCGGCCGACGGCGATGTTCACCGCCGTGCTCGATGACCGCGCCTACCTGGCCTACCAGCTTCCCGACGACCGGCTGACGGTGGTGGCGGTCGACGCCGGCACCGGGAAGCAGGCCTGGCGGAACACGATCGCAGCGGGTGGCGGGCGGTGGAAGGGCGTCCGGGCGGTGCCGGGGGCGGTGCTGGCCGTCGCGGACGAGGCAGGTGACAGCACGCCCCGGGACGTGGTGGTGCTCGACGCCGGCAGTGGCAGGGAACGGTGGCGGTTGCCGGTGCACGGCGACGATGCGGTGCACGTCACCCGGGAGACGCTGGTCCGGGTGGACCGTGCCGGCAGCCGCCTGGTCGGGCTGCGGCTGCGCGACGGCAGGCAGGAATGGGCCCTGGACAACCCCCGCAGCGAGTACGACGACACCCGCACCACGGTGCTGCCGGTCGGCACCGAGCAGGGCGCGGTCGGCCCCACCGGCTTCGACGACGCTCCCGGCCCCGGCGACGCCGACCGGCTGGTGCAGGTGGGGGCCGACCGGTCGGTCCGGCTGGTCGACATGGACAGCGGTGAGGTGCTGCGCCGCCGCGACGGGGTCGCCGACGTCAGCGACCGGATGGTCGCCCACGGCGACCGGTTGTACGTGGTGGCGGAGGACCGGGGATACAAGCTGCTCGGCTACGACCTGGGCAGCTTCGCCGAGCCGACGGTGCTCTACAGCGCTGGTGGGCAGCGGCGGGTCACCGGGCTGGTGGCCTGCGGCGAGCACCGGGCCTGCCTGCTGGAGGTGCCGGAGGGCGACGCCGACCGGACCGAGGTGGTCGCCGCCACCGAGGGCAAGGGCAGCCGTCGCTGGGCGGCGCCGGGCGGCGTCGACCTGGTGCCGGTGGGCGAGCACCTGCTCGTCCGGCGGGAGTCGCCGAAGAACACGGTGAGCCTGTTCGACCCGGCGGGGAAGGCGGTGCTGACCGACCGCAAGGGCACGGCGGCCCGGGTCGACGCCGGCAACCTGCTGGTCTTCGCCGAGACGCCGAGCAGCGTCGAGGACGACCGGAGCCTGGCCGGGGTGTCGAAGTCCGGCGGGCTGACCGAGATGGGGCAGCTCCAAGGCGTCCGCAGCGAGTCGTGCGCGTGGAACACGTCGGTGATCGTCTGCGGGGCGGAGCGGGACTTCGTGCTGTACCGGTTCGCCGGGGACGGCTGATCCGCCGGGGACGCTGAGTGGCCGGACACCACTGCGCCACCGGCTGCCGCGGGGGCGGTCGGTGGCGCAGCGGCCCGGGGGGGCGGTCGGTGGGTCAGCCGCCGAGGCTGGCGGCAGCCGAGGCGATCGACGCGGCGAACGAGCTGACCTGGGTGTAGACGCCGGGGGCGTTGGGCCGGGCGCAGCCGTCGCCCCAGCTCACGATGCCGACCTGGATCCAGGCGTTGGCGGCGTCGCGGCGGAACATCGGGCCGCCGGAGTCACCCTGGCAGGTGTCGGTGCCACCGCTTGCGTAGCCGGCGCAGATCTCCTCGGCGGCGATCAGCTCGCCGGGGTAGGAGGACGAGCAGCTGGCGTCGCTGACGAACGGCACGGTGGCCTTGAGCAGGTACCGCTGCTGCGCACCGCCTTCCCGGGCGGCACCCCAGCCGGCGACGGTGAAGGTGCCGTTGTCGTAGGCGGTGGTGGTGGCGATGGGCAGGGTGGCCTGCGAGGTGACCGGGGTGGCGAGTCGGATGAGCGCCCAGTCCTTGCCGCTGCCGTTGTAGCCGGGGGCCTGGTAGACGTAGTTGGACTTGACCTGGATGCGGCTGCTCGACTGGAGGTCGACCGCGCCGAGGGTCGCGGTGATGCTGGTGTTCGTGCCGGTCCGGTTCACGCAGTGGGCAGCGGTGAGCACGAGCCGGGGGCTGTAGAGCGCCCCGCCGCAGCCCATGGAGAGCCGGACCATGAACGGGAACTCGCCCTGCGCCGCCCGGGTGCCGCCGACGACGGACGGGGCCGCGTCGGGGGTGGGCGCGGCGGTGGCCGGGGCGGTCAGGACGAGCGACCCGGCGGTGATGGCCACCATCGTGGCGGCCATCCGGCCGATGAGACTGCGCCAACGGTTCACAGGGCCTCCAACCCTCGGCGGCGCGCCTTGTGGGGGCGCCGGTTCGATGGCGGGAGCCTAGATCGATCAATCGATGTGCATCAACATCCTGTTGGGGTCATACGATCGCGGCAGGCGGATCGGGGCGGCGCGCGGGATCACCCGGCCGGGCGGGGATGAAGCCGGGGCGGCGGGGTATGCCAGCGCCCGGCCTGGAGGAGTGTCGACCGGTGTCGCGGGCAACCCCGCGACCGGACGCGGGCGGACCGGGTCACCACCCGGCCCGCCCGCCGTACCGGACGTCGGGGCGTCGGGTGGCTCAGTTGCCGGTGACGAAGTTCCAGGCGTCCATCACCCACTGGGTCTGCTGGAGGTAGGCGATGCCCACCCCGGCCAGGAAGACCCCGGTCACCAGGTGCGCGCCCCGGGCGCTGCGGCGTACCCGGCCGAGCTGGCGTTCGAGGATCACCCGGCCGAGCAGCCGGGACAGCGCGAACAGGCCGGCCGCCACCAGCAGGCTGAGCAGGAAGGTCAGCAGCGGGGTGCCCAGGTCGCCCCGGCCGGAGATGGCCCAGATGCCCCAGCAGACGAAGGCGAAGAGGGCGCCGGCCGCGCTCCACTCGCCACCCCGGCGCAGCTGCTCCACGTGCCAGCTCATCGGCCGGCGCGGGGCGGCGGGCTCGGACCAGCCGGTCTGGTCGTGCTCGACCACCGGGAACGGCTCGGTGCGCGGAGCCCGGGGCTGCCCCACCGAGGCGACGCCCCGGCGGAACGGTTCCCGCTGCGGCGGCACCCCGACACCGGGCTGGGGCGGCACCTCGACGGTCCGCTCGGCCCACGGCTGTGTCTGGTCTGCCATCTTGTTTCCTCCCCATGACCGGTGCCGGCCGTCGACCGGTCCACCGTCTTCGAGGGTAGCGAGCGGACAAACTGCCGCGCCCGGCCCGGCCCGACGGGTGCCGCCGGACGGTACGGTCGGGAGATGGTGGATGCGGAGCGGCGGCGACGCCGGCTACGGCACCAGCCGGAGCCGGCGGACGGGGGCGGTGAGCCGCCGACGGCGGCCACGGCCGAGGTGCACGACGGGACCCCACCGCCACGGGCCCGGCGGGTCCCCGGTGGCGAGGACGGCGAGCGGGGTCTGCGCGGACTGGTCGGCTCCGGCTCGTCGCAGGTCAGCGTGCAGGCCGCGCTACGGGCCCGGGACGCGGCCCGTCCCACCGAGCAGGACCTGGCCGAGGCCGAGGAACGCTTGGTGATCATCAGGCGGAACTGGGTGCCCCGGGAGGATCTGCCCCGCTCGGGCCGCTGACCGGGCCGGCCGGTGACCGGCCCGGTCGACGGATCGGGGCGGGCGGCGGTCAGGACAGGTCGGCGGGGGCGGGCAGCTCGGGCAGCTCGCGGGTGCGTTCGTACTCGGCCACCTGGGCGATCCGGCGGGCGTGCCGCTCGTTGCCGGAGAACGGGGTGGTGAGGAACGCCTCGACGATGGCGGCGGCCTCGTCGAGGGTGTGCTGGCGGGCGCCGACGGCCACCACGTTGGCGTCGTTGTGCTGCCGGCCGAGCTGGGCGGTCTCGACGCTCCAGGCCAGCGCCGCCCGGACACCGGCGACCTTGTTGGCGGCGATCTGCTCGCCGTTGCCGGAGCCGCCGATGACCACGCCCAGGCTGCCCGGGTCGGCCACCACCCGGTCGCCGGTGTGCAGGCAGAAGGTCGGGTAGTCGTCGTCGGGGTCGAAGGCGTGCGGGCCCACGTCGACCAACTCGTAGCCCTGCTTGGCCAGGTGATTGGCCAGGTGCACCTTCAACTCGAAACCGGCGTGATCGGATCCCAGGTAGACGCGCATACCGGGCAGTCTGTCAGGGCCGCGCCCCGGCCCGCCGTGGGGGCGGCGTGCCGGGGCGGATTCGTCACAGGATTCAGCGGGGCAGCTCGGCGACGACCAGGCCGCCGCGCGCCTTCGGGGTGAACCAGGTGCTCTTGCGGGGCATCTTCTCCCGGGCCAGGTTCACCGCGACGAAGTCGTCCACGGTCACCGGGGCGATCAGGACGGCAAGCTCCGCCCGGCCGGCGTCGACCTCACCGGTGAGCCAGCTCGCCGGGTAGTCGCCGCCGACGTAGGTGATCCGCTTGTCGCCCGGGTCGAGGCCGAGCGCGTCACGCAGCAGCAGCCGCTCCACCAGGGCGTGGTCGAGTTTCTCCAGCCGGGCGGCGGCCGCGTCGTGCGGCAGGGTCACCGCGTACCCCTGGCCGGCGAGCCGGAGGTGCACGGTGCCGCCGGCCGCCGGGACCTCGACCGGGCCGTCGACCGGGCTGATCTGCGCGCCGGCGGCGCGCAGCCGGTCGAGCAGCTCCTCGGGGGTGCAGGGCAGCTCGCTGACCAGCCGGTTGTAGGGCTGGATGGCCACCGACGCCGGGGTGGTGACCACCGCGAGGAAGCGCGGGAAGCCGCCGGTCTGCGCGGCCAGGCTGCGGTGGTTGCCGTCGGCGACCACCAGTTCGCCGCCGCCGGCCAGCGCGGTCAGCGCGTCCTGCTCGGGGCCGGGGCCGAGCAGCCAGATGGCGTGCGTACGGCCGGCCTGGTCGGTGTCGGTGGCGGCCGGCACGCCCGCCGTGTCGGTCGCCGTCGCGAGCGCGGCGTGCAGCTCGTCACCGCGCCCGGTCTGGAGCAGGAGTACGGGGGAGAGCAGGTGACCGAGCGCCTCGGCCAGGGCGACCCGCTCCCGCACCTTGGCGATGAAGACGTCCTCGTTGCGGATCACCAGGCCGGGCTCGTCGGCGCTGGTGGAGATCTGGTCGGTGTCGACCATGGCGAACAGCCCGTACGCCGGCTCCTCCCCCGGCGCGCTGATCCGGTAGAGGACCACCACCTGCTCGGCGGGGGTGTAGCTGCCGTCGGCCTTGGCCTCGGTGAGCCGGGCCACCGCGTCGCCGAGCGCGTCGGAGAAGGACTTCCCCAGGCTCTCCGGCGCCCGGTGGGGCATCTCGATGCCGAGGGCACTGTGCGGGTTCGCCTCGATGATCGCGGTGATCTCCGCGTCGTCGGCGAACTCGTCGTAGTTCTGCGCGCCGGTGCCGCCAGTGGTGATCCAGGCCCGGGCGATCGGATGCACGACCGTCATGGGGGTTGACGCTACCGGCGACGACGGCCTGCGCGACGCCGACCCCGCGCCGGGTCCACCAGATGAACCGTCGCCCGGCGGGGCCCGGTCGGCCGGGCCCCGCCGGGGTCGGGGTCAGTCGAAGATCGGGCCCAGCTCGCGGGACCGCTTCAGCTCGTAGAAGCCGGGGGTGCCGGCGACCAGCAGGACGCCGTCCCAGAGCCGGCCGGCGGCCTCACCCTTGGGCGACGGGGTGATGACCGGGCCGAAGAAGGCGATCTTCTCGCCGTCCGGGCCGGGGGCGTGCACCACGGGGGTGCCGACGTCGGTGCCGACCGGCCGCATCCCGGCCTCGTGGCTGGCCCGCAGCGCCTCGTCGTACTCGGTGGAGTCGGCGGCGTCGGCGAACGACGGGTCCAGCCCGACGTCGGCCAGCGCCGCGGTGATCATCTCCCGGCCCAGCGGCTCCTTGCCGAGGTGGATGCGGGTGCCCATGGCGGTGTAGAGCTGCGCCAGCGTGGCACCGCCGTGCGCCTGCTCCACGGCGATGCAGACCCGTACCGGTCCCCAGCCCAGCTTCATCATCTCCTGGTACTGCTCGGGCAGCTCCCGGCCCTCGTTGAGGACGGAGAGGCTCATCACGTGGTAGCTGATGTCCACATCCCGGACCTGCTCGACCTCCAGGAGCCAACGGGAGGTGATCCAGGCCCACGGGCACAGCGGGTCGAACCACATGTCGACGGCGACACGTTCGGTCACGGTGGAATCCCTTCGTGACGTCAGGCACGCCGGCGGCCCCGGCGCGGTTACCCGTCGATCCTCACCCCGAACGGCATCGATCGGTAGCGGAATGAGAGCGTGACGTCGACCACCGCGGGGTCGGTGCATGGAAGACTCGGCTCGGGTCGCCGCCACGAGCGGCCGGCAGGGGCTGGCGCAGCCGGAAGGCGGCGAGAGTGGGATGGAGACGAAAGTGCCAGGAGTGCGCAACCTGACCCAGGTCGAGGCCACCGAGCGGGCCCGCCTGCTGGAGGTCACCGGGTACGACATCAACCTCGACCTGTCAACCGCGGTGCAGGCCGAGGGCCGCACGTTCCGGTCGGTGACCGAGGTCAGGTTCCGCTGTGCCGAACCCGGTGCCGGCACCTTCATCGAGACGGCCGCCGAGTCGGTGCGCACGGCGACGCTCAACGGTGAGCCGGTGGACCTCACCGGCTGGTCGGCCGAGAAGGGCCTGGCGCTGACCGGGCTGGCCGTCGACAACGTGCTCGTGGTGGACGCCGACTTCGGCTACTCCAACAGCGGGCAGGGCCTGCACCGCACCGTCGACCCGGTCGACGGTGAGACGTACCTCTACAGCCAGTTCGAGACGGCCGACGCGCAGAAGGTCTTCGCCTGCTTCGACCAGCCCGACCTGAAGAGCGTCTACACCTGGCACGCCACCGTCCCGGCGCACTGGCGGGTGGTGTCCAACATGCCCGTCGAGCGGGAGGAACCGGCAGGCGAGGGGCTCAAGACCGTCCACTTCACCACCTCGGCGCAGATGAGCACCTACATCACCGCGCTGTGCGCCGGGCCGTACCACGAGGTGCGGGACAGTCACGACGGCATCGACCTGGGCGTCTTCTGCCGGGCGTCGATGGCCCCCCACCTGGACTCCGACGACCTGTTCCTGATCACCAAGCAGGGCTTCGACTTCTTCCACGAGCAGTTCGGGGTGCGGTACCCGCTGCCCAAGTACGACCAGCTCTGGGTGCCCGACTTCAACGCCGGCGCGATGGAGAACTTCGGCTGCGTCACCCACGCCGAGTCGCACTATCTGTTCCGCTCGCAGGTCACCGACTTCGAGTACGAGCAGCGGGCCAACACGATCCTGCACGAGCTGGCCCACATGTGGTTCGGCGACCTGGTCACCATGCGCTGGTGGAACGACCTGTGGCTCAACGAGTCGTTCGCCGAGTGGGCGAGCCACTGGTGCAACACCCACGCCACCCGGTTCTCCGAGGCGTGGACGACCTTCCTGTCGATCCGCAAGAACTGGGGCTACCGGCAGGACCAGCTCTCCTCCACCCACCCGGTCTACTGCGAGATGCCGGACCTGGAGGCGGTCGAGGTCAACTTCGACGGCATCACGTACGCCAAGGGCGCCAGCGTGCTCAAGCAGCTCGTGGCGTACGTCGGTGAGGAGCCGTTCCTGGCCGGGCTGCGGGCGTACTTCGGCAAGCACGCGTGGGGCAACGCCACCTTCGACGACCTGCTGTCGGAGCTGGAGACGGCCTCCGGCCGGGAACTGCGCAAGTTCGCCGCCCAGTGGCTGGAGACCGCCCAGGTCAACACCCTGCGCCCCGAGGTGACCATCGGCCCCGACGGCGGCTACGAGCGGGTGCTGGTCCGGCAGGAGGCCCCGGCCGGTCACCCGACGCTGCGTACCCACCGGATCGGCGTCGGCCTGTACGACCTGACCGACGGCCGGCTGGTCCGCCGGGAACGCGTCGAGGTGGACGTCACCGGCGAGGTGACCGAGCTGTCGGTGCTGCACGGGCGGCCGGCCGCCGACGTGCTGCTGCTCAACGACGACGACCTGACCTACACCAAGCTGCGGCTCGACGAGCGGTCGATGGCGACAGTGGTGCAGCACATCGCCGGCTTCGACTCGTCGCTGGCCCGGGCGCTGTGCTGGACGGCCGCCTGGGACATGGTCCGCGACGCCGAACTCTCGGCCCGCGACTACGTGGCGCTGGTGCTGGCCGGGCTGCCCGCCGAGACCGACATCAACCTGGTCACCGCCACCCTGCGGCAGGCCAGCACCGCGCTGGTCTTCTACGCCGACCCGGCCTGGGCGTCGACCGGCTGGGCCGGGCTGTCCCGCACCGCCCGGGAGACGCTGGCGGCGGCCGAGCCGGGCAGCGGCTTCCAGCTCGCCTGGGCCCGGGCGTACGCCTCGGCGGCCCGCGCCGACGACGACCTGGCGACGCTGCGCGGGTGGCTGGCCGGCACCGACGTGCCGGCGGGCCTGACCATCGACACCGAGCTGCGGTGGACGGTGTTGCAGTCGCTGGTGGCCAACGGGGCGGCCGGCCCCGCCGAGATCGAGGCGGAGCTGGCCGGCGACCGGACGGCCTCCGGCGAGCGGGAGGCCGCCTACGCGCACGCGCTGGTGCCGACCGCGGAGAACAAGGCGACGGTGTGGTCCCTGCTGACCGGGCCGGACGCGCTGCCGAACTGGCGTAACCGGGCGCTGTTGCAGGGCCTGACCCACCCGACGCAGGTCGCGCTGACCGCGCCGTACCGGGAGCGGTACTTCGCCACGGTGGCGCAGGTGTGGGCGCAGCGCGACAGCGAGCCGGCGCAGGAGTTCGTGCAGCTGGCGTACCCGGCGTACCTGGTCGAGGAGGAGACGGTGGCGGCCACCGACGCGTGGCTGGCCGGCGACGGCCACCCGGCGTCGCTGCGCCGCCTGGTGGCGGAGGGACGCGACGGGGTGGTCCGGGCGCTGAAGGCCCGCGCGCGGGACGCCCGCAGCGGCTGACGTCGAGGTGGCACGGCCCGGGGCCGGCGCGGGTGCGAGCCCACGCCGGCCCCGGGCCGCTCTGCGGTGCCGGCCAGGCGTGGGCGGTGCCGGTGCACGCCACCCGTGACGGAAACCTGTGGACGCGACGGAGCCCGGTCCGCGTGGTGCGGGCCGGGCTCCGGTCGGGTCGGGACGGGCGGCGGGCTCAGGCCCGGCCGGCGTGGCTGGCGAGCTGGTCGAGGCCCTGGATGATGCCGCCGGCCAGGTCCCCGCCGCCGAAGGACGCCACCATGGACAGCGCGGCCAGCTTGACGTACGTGTCGGGGATGCGCTTGCGGGCGTACCGGCCGGTGACGACCTCCAGCTGGCGCTGGTTGGGCGACACGGCGATCAGCACCGACCTGTCCGGCTCGGCGAGCTGGCGGTGCAGCCGCTCGGCGTGCTCCCGGACGGGCTCGTCGAGGCCGCCGACGTAGACCGAGAAGATCAGGCCGCTGCCCTGGTCGGCCAGGCGCAGCGCCTCGTCGATGCGCAGCAGCTGCCGGGTCGAGAACGGCCCGTCCAGCACCTCGGGCGGGGTGCCCGTACCGGCCTGGTCGACCTGCTCACCAACGGTCACTTGCGCCTCCGGTTCCACCGGCCGGCGCCTCGATGCCGGCCTGCTGCTGCTTGTGGCTGGTCAGCGCCGGCGCCTGGGCACCGGCGGCCAGGGTGGTGCCGGCCGAGTCGGCCAACTGCTCGGGGCGACCCAGGAACCAGACCGGCGTGAAGTCGAAGCGTCGGCCCGGCCGGTAGCGCTTGGCGCCGCCGCCGCTGCCGTGGTTGGCGGCGAAGACCAGCCCGACGATCACCAGCACCACCGCCGCCGGGATGCCGACGAAGATCAGCAACGTGTCAGTGACAGACAATCCCAACGCCCCCAGGCGGTAAGAGAGACCAGAGCTTCCGGGTCGGGTGGACGATCGTGACACCGGCTCCCGACTCCGCTGCCATTCACGTTAGCGGAGCCGACGTCCCGCGAGCCTGCGGGGTGCCGATCCCACCTGTCACTCCAGTGTTCCAGCGGCCCCACGGCGGCGACGAGTCGGGTCACCCGGTCCCATCCTGCCGGTTCGGCACCGGATCGCGTCGGGGCGACACGACCGGCTCGGGTGTGGCGTCCGCCCCATGTTCCGCTGACATGACCCGGCCGGGATTGCCAGTCCCGGTGCCGGGACCCGTGGCACTCCTGACCACGTACCGGTCGGTCCCTCGCCCTGCGGGGCGACGGGACCGGTCCGTGGTCCGGACGGCGCGTCGGGGCGTCACCCGCGAGCCGCCGGGGTCACATCGCGGTGCGGGCCGACCACAGTTCGGGGAAGACCACCCGGGACATGCTGCGCTGCAACCAGGCCAGCCCGGCCGACCCGCCGCTGCCCACCTTGGCGCCCATGGTGCGCTGCACGGCCTTGACGTGGTTCCAGCGCCAGTCGCCGAACTGCTCGGCCACGTCGGCCAGCGCGTCGCCGAGCTGTCGCAGGTGGTTGTCCGGCCCGTCGTCGTCGTAGACCGCCACCCAGGCCGCCTCGACCCGGGGATGCGGCAGGTGCTCGTCGGCGACGTCCCGGGTGAGCAACTCGGCGGGCAGTTCGTGCCCGTGCCGGCCGAGCAGGGCGATCACGTCGTCCCAGAGGCTCGGCGCGGCCAGCGCGGCGCGCAGGTCGTCGTACACCCGGGGTTGGCGGCGGAAGGGGCGGATCAGCGCCGGGTCGCGCAGCCCGAGCAGGAACTCCAGTTGGCGGTACATCGCGGACTGGAAACCGGAGCCCTCGCCGAGCAGGTCGCGGAACCTGTTGAAGTCGGCCGGGGTCATCCAGCGCAACCCGCGCCAGGCGGCGTTGAGCCCCTCCAGGTGCAGGGCGGCCCGGCGCAGCGGGGCGAGCGCCGCCCAGACCCGGTCGGCCCGCAGGTCACGCTGGGCCTGGCGCAGCTCGTGGCAGGTCAGCCCGAAGTACAGCTCCATGATCTGGCTGACCATCAGGAAGGACATCTCGCCCGGGTCGGTGCTCAGCGGCTGCTGGAGGGTGTGCAGGGTGCTGGCGTGCACGTACGCGTCGTAGGGCGTCCGGTCGGCGAACTCCAGGGTGGGCTCACCGCCGTTGCGGGCGGCGCGGGCCCGGCGCTGCTGCGGGGTGGCCGGGCGCACCGCCGGGTTCGAGGCGTGCGCCCGCAGGTCCGTCTGTTCCACCGTCTCGCCTCCTCCGGTTCGGCCGTCCCCGACATGATCTCCCGGTACGCGCCCCTGACGGAATGCCGCTTCGATGGCGCTGACCGGCTCTGACTTCACGAACGGAAGGCACTTCGGCGGCATGACCTGCCGAAGATAAGGTCGGTGCGTGGACGAGATGGACTGGGCCCTGCTGCGGGAGTTGCAGGCCGACGCGCGGCTGTCGTACAGCGAGCTGTCCCGGCGGGTGCACCTGTCCCCACCGGCGGTCGCCGAACGGGTCCGCCGGCTGGAGGAGTCCGGGGTGGTCACCGGGTACCACGCGCACGTCGACCTGGCCCGCGCCGGCCGGGGGGTGGTGGCGCTGATCCGGATGTCCTGTTACGGCCCACGGTGCATCCTGCACGACCCGAACGTCGTCGACTGGCCGGAGATCCAGGAGATCCACCGGATCACCGGGGACGCGTGCAGCATGCTCAAGGTCGCCACCGGCTCGATCGGGCAGTTCGAGGCGGTGATCGACCGACTCGCACCGTACGGGCAGCCGTCCAGCACGATGGTGCTCTCCAGCCCGTTGGAGTGGCACCCGGTCACCCCCCTGCCGCCCGCCACGGACCCCGGGCGGGCCTGAGTCCGGGTTTGCCCCCGGGCCAGCGGGAATGCAGCCCCGCACACCCGTCGCAGGATTCCGGCGAACCGTCGCCGGGAGGGGGGAATCATGCGGGGGCTCACTCTGCACCGTAGTGCCGTCCACGCCGTGCTGGCGATGCTCACCCTGGTCGGGGTGTTCGTCCTGGCGGCGGCCATCCCGGCGCGCGCCGGGGAGAACACCTTCGTCGAGGTCACGCCGAACACCGCGCAGGCCGGCACCCGGGTCACCGTCCGGGCGAGTTGCGACAACGCCAACAACCAGCAGGCCACCGTGCACTCGGACGCCTTCGGGCGGGTGGTGCTGCGGCCCGACAACGGCTTCCTCACCGGCGCGGTCACCATCCCGGGCAACAAGCAGCCCGGGGACTATCCGGTGGACCTGCGGTGCGCCAACGGCAACACCGCCTCCACCATGCTGACCGTGCTGAACATGGCCCAGCCGAGCAAGGGCCCGGCGACCGGCGGCGGCGGGACGGCGGGCGACCGGGGTAGCGGTTCGCTGCTGCTGGTCGGTGGCCTGGCCGTGGTGGCCGTGGCGGCCGGGCTCGGCGTCTTCGGCGGCAACCGCCGACGGACCCGGCCGGGTGCCTGACCACCTGCCGTCATGGCCCGCACCCGTTCACGGCCGGCCGGCCACCGGTTGCGGGCGGCGGCCCGGCGCACCGTCCGGGTCGCCGCCGGCAGCCGGCGTGCCGCCCACCGGATCGCCGCCCGCACCCGCCGCGCCGCCTGGCGTTTCCGCCGGGTCGCCGGCCAGGCGTTCTCCGCCAGCGTGACCACCGCCGACCCGGTCACCCGGGCCCGTCCGGTACGCCCGGTGCCCCGGGGACCGGCGTTCGGCGGCCGGTTCGCCGGGTCCGGGCCGGGCCTGCCGGTGCTGGCGATCGCCGCGGTGATGCTGCTGATCGTGGCGATGCTCGGGGTGGAGCGGGTCACCGGGCTCAGCGTCCTGCCGGACCGGTTCGTCGCCGGCCTGCGCCCGCCGCCGAAGCGGTTCCCGGTGCTGTCGGGCAGCCCGCCGACCCAGATCGCCATCTCCCGGATCGACGTGCGGGCCCCGGTGCACCAGGTCGGCATCGCCCCGGACGGCAGCATCGACGTCCCGGCCGCCGCCCGCGCCCAGGAGGCCGGCTGGTACGACCAGGGCCCCACCCCCGGCCAGTACGGCCCGGCGGTGATCGTCGGGCACGTGGACACCACCACCGGGCCGGCGGTCTTCCACGGGCTGCGGGAACTGCGCGACGGCGACGAGATCGAGGTGACCCGCGCCGATCGTAGGGTCGCCGTCTTCACCGTCGACGAGGTGCGGCGGTACGGCAAGGAACGGTTGCCTGTCGACGAGATCTTCGGCGACTTCAGCCGCCCCAACCTGCGGCTGATCACCTGTGGCGGGCGTTGGGTCGGCGGCGGCACCGGCTACGCCGACAACGTCGTGGTGTACGCCACCCTGGTCCGGGCCCGCTGACCCGCGCAGCGGTCAGGCGGCTTCCGCTTCGCGCAGCGGTCAGGCGGCCTCGGCCTCGCGCAGCGGTTCCCGCAGGTCGAGCCAGTCCGCCCAGCGGGGGTCGGGCGCGCGGTGGCCGAGCACCCGCCAGGCGGTGCCCTTCGGGGCCGCCGGCAGGCAGTGCAGCCGCCAGCCCAGCTCGGCCGGGGTCTTGTCGCCCTTGGTGTGGTTGCACCGGGCGCACGCCGCGACCACGTTCTCCCAGGCGTGCCGGCCCCCACGGCTGCGCGGGAAGACGTGGTCGATGGTCTCGGCGGGGCCCCGGCAGTAGGCGCACCGGTTGCCGTCACGGGCGAAGATCGCCCGGCGGGAGAGCCCGACGTGGGTGCGGTAGGGCACCCGGACGAACCGGGTCAGCCGCACCACCGAGGGGACGGGGAGCGCGTCGTGGGCGCTGTGCAGGATGCCGTCGCCGTCGGCGACACAGACGGCCTTGGCGGAGAGCACCAGGATCGCGGCGCGACGCACGGACACGACACACAGCGGCTCGTAGGTGGCGTTGAGGACCAGCGCGCCGGAGCCCACCGTGGGTCGTATGTCAGGCATCGTGCTCACCCTCCCGGTCCAGCCGCTCCCACCGCTGGCAGCGCCGGTCGGCCCCCGGGCAGCGGCGGGCCACGACCGACTCCGGCGGGATCACCGTCGTCCGTTGACGCCAATCGTCCCTGATCGGACCCCGTAATGCACGTACTAATCCGGGGCACCCGCAGAACCCTCCGCGCGGTGTAGGAGGATGTCCGGTTCGGCGGCGTACGATCCCGGGCCCGGGCGGGCGTGGTGGGTCGGCCGTCGGCCGTCCGGCCCCCTGCGGTACGAAGACAGAGTGAGCGTCGTCAGCCTGTCGTCCGTCGTCCTGTCCGCCGCCCCGAGCCCGGCCCCGAGCGGCAGCCCCGGTTCCGGGGGCGGTTCGGGTGCCGACTGTCTGGGCAGCACCTCCTGCGAGTACCTGTACCGGGTGACCGGGTCGGCCTGGTTCGCCGAGGGCAGCTACTGGATCCTGCTCAAGCCGCTGCGGGTGGTGCTGATCCTGCTGCTGGCGTTCGTGGCCCGTTGGGCGCTGCACCGGACGATCAACCGGCTGGTCCGTACCACCACCGACGGTGCGGTGCCCACCCTGCTGCGTCCGCTGCGTGAGCGGGTGCCCACCGCCGCGCTCGACCCCACCGAGTTCGTCCCCGAGCGGCGTCGCCAACGCGCCGAGGCGATCGGCTCGGTGCTGCGCAGCATGGTCACCGCCTTCGTCTTCGGCATCGCGCTGTTGATGATCCTGCGCGAGTTCAGCTTCGACCTGGCCCCGCTGCTGGCCAGCGCCGGCATCGCCGGAGTGGCGCTCGGTTTCGGCGCGCAGAGTCTGGTGAAGGACCTGATCGCCGGGCTGTTCATGCTGATCGAGGACCAGTACGGCGTCGGTGACACGGTCGACCTGGGCGAGGCGACCGGGGTGGTCGAGTCGGTGGGGTTGCGGGTCACCACGGTCCGCGACGGTCGCGGGGTGCTCTGGTACATCCGCAACGGCGAGATCATCCGGGTGGGCAACAAGAGCCAGGGCTGGGCGCTGGTCGTGATCGACCTGCCGATCGGGTTCGCCGGCACCGAGGAGGCCAACGCGGTGCTGCGGACGGCCGCCGCCTCGGTGGCGGTGGACCCGGAGCTGTCCCCCGACATCGTCGAGCCGCCCGAGGTGCTCGGGGTGGAGCAGATGACCGTCGACGGCGCGGTGATCCGTACGGTGGTCAAGACCACGGCGGACGGCCAGTTCGCGGTCGGCCGGGAGCTGCGCCGCCGGCTCGCCGAGGCGTTGGAGAACTCGGGCATCACCGCGCGGATCGCGGCGGCCCGGCTCTATCCGGGGCTGTCGCCGGTCGGCCTGCCCATGTCCACCGGCACCGCCGGGCCGGCGGTCGCCGGCACCCCCGCCGCCGGCCCGTCGGACCCGGCCGCCCCGACGCCCGCCGGCACCCCCGCCGCCTCCGGCCCGACCGGCCCGGCTGCCCCGACGGGCACGACCGATCCGACGGCTCCGGGCGCCCCGACGGGCGGCGGCAGCAGCACGGCGGGCACCGGCAGCACGGGCACCGGGCGGGCCGGGGGTAGCTGAAACCGCAGCTCACCACCCGTCCACCCCGGCCCGATGGTCGGGCTCGCGCGCCGGCCGGCCCCTCGGGTATCGTCCGTTCGTTCAGTCGGGGATGCGACGATCAATCCGTTCGCCCTAGTCAGTTGTCAGACGATCGGGCAGAATCCGGTGCACGCGTTCCCGGGAGCGTGATCACGTCATCGCTGATCCGCGAATCTGACGACGGGGCCCCGCCGGGCCATCACAAGTGGCCGGTGTCGGGGCACGATGGAGGCGACGGTGTCCGACGAGCGACCCGCCCCGGACCGGCCGGCCACCTTCCGCGAGGTGTTCGGGCAGGGGGAGTTCCGGGCGGTCTTCGCCGCCAGTGTCCTGTCCTGGGTCGGCGACTACGTCGCCAAGGCCGCCGTCACCGTGCTGGTCTACCAGGAGAGCCGCTCCGTCGCCCTGTCCGCCGCCGCGTTCGCGGTCAGCTACCTGCCGTGGCTGGTCGGCGGTCCGCTGCTCGCCGCGCTCGCCGAGCGGTACCGGCACCGGCGGGTGATGGTGACCTGCGACGTGATCCGGATGCTGCTGACCGTCCTGATCGTGCTGCCCGGCCTGCCGGTCTGGGCGATCCTCGCGTTGCTCTTCGCCGCCACCCTGGCCAACCCGCCGAGCCAGGCGGCCCGCTCGGCGTTGCTGCCGGCGATCCTCACCGGCGACCGGCTGGTGCTCGGGCTGTCGCTCAACGCCAGCGCCAGCCAGGCCGCGCAGGTGGTCGGCTACCTGGCCGGCGCGGCGGTCGCCGCGGTCAGCCCGACGGCGGCGCTGCTGCTCAACGCGGCCACCTTCGGCCTGTCCGCCCTGCTGGTCCGGCTCGGCGTGCACGACCGGGAGCCGACGCTGAGCGCGGCACACCGGACCCACCTGCTGCGGGAGACCGGCGAGGGGTTCCGGATCGTCTTCGGCACGCCCGTCCTGCGGGCGATCAGCCTGCTGGTGTTCAGCGCCATGCTCTTCTCGATCGTCCCGGAGGGACTGGCCGCCGCGTGGGCCGGCGAACGCTCCGGCAACGGCCTGGACTCGGGCGCCGCCCAGGCCGTCATCATGGCGGCCAACCCGGTCGGGTACATCATCGGCGGCCTGCTGGTCGGCCGGCTGGTGTCGCCCGCCGGCCGGCTCACCCTGATGCGACCGCTGGCGGTGCTCGCCCCGCTGGCCCTGGTGCCGGCGCTGCTGAACCCGCCCCCGGTGGTGGTGGCCCTGCTCGCGGCGGCCTGCGGCTTCGCGGTCGCCGGCCTGATCCCGACGGCGAACGGTCTGTTCGTCCGGGCCCTGCCCAACGGCTACCGGGCCCGCGCCTTCGGCGTGATGGCCACCGGCATCCAGGTGATCCAGGGCGGTGCGGTGCTGGTCACCGGCCTGCTCGCCGACCGCTTCTCGGTGCCGGTCGTGGTCGGGGTGTGGAGCGCCGCCGGGGTGCTGCTGATGCTGGTCACCGCGCTGCGCTGGCCGGACCGGGCAACCGTCGACGCCGCCGTGAAGGCCGCCGACCTGGCCAACGCCGACACCGGGCCACCGGCGGGCGACCGGCCCGGGTCGGCGACCCGCCCCGGGGAGCGGGCTCGTCGGCGGCACGCTGTGACGTGATCGGCCCAAGGCCGGCGGTCGTGGCGTCGCCGTACCTGGCAGGATGGAACGGTGGATTCCGCAGGCGACCCCCGGCCCGTTCCGTCGACGACCTTCTTCGACGCGGTCGGTGGTGAGCCCACCTTCCGGCGGCTGGTCGACCGGTTCTACGCCGGCATCGCCGCCGATCCGCTGCTGCGCCCGATGTACCCGGAGGACGACCTCGGGCCGGCCACCGAGCGGATGACGCTGTTCCTGATGCAGTACTGGGGCGGCCCGAACACCTACTCGGCCCAGCGGGGGCATCCCCGGCTGCGGATGCGGCACGCGCCGTTCCGGATCGGCCCGGCCGAGCGGGACGCCTGGCTGCGCCACATGCGCCGGGCGGTGGACGAACTGGACCTGCCGCCGGAACTCGCCGCCACCCTCTGGGACTACCTGGAGCGGTCGGCCTACTTCATGGTCAACGTGATGGAGGACCCGGCCGCCGGCTGACCCGGCGGCCACGACGGCGCGGGCGGGCGTCGGGCCGGCTCAGAGCAGGGCGCCCTCGTCGTGCAGCCAGTCGACGAAGGTGGTCGCCACGGCCGCGCCGCAGTCGAGCATCTCCACCAGCAGCGCGTCGTGCGCCCCGGCGCCGAGCGGCACCTGCAACTCGGCGTAGATGGGCAACTGGCCGCGCTCGGTCGGGTCGCCGATGTACGCCTTGCAGAACCGGCGGGTGTGGTTCCACTCGTTGACCACCCGGTAGGCCCGGTCGGCCCAGTCCGGCGGGACGGTGGCGTGCGGGCGGGCCCGCATCACCAGGATCTCGTCCTCGGGGCCTTCGAGGGTCACCAGCACCGCGTGCCGTTCCCACATGGCCAGCAGGTTGCCGTCACCGTCGGCCAGGTAACGCACGTCGAGCAGGTCGAGCGCGTCGCACACCCGGGCCAGGGTGACCGGTGCCACTGAGGCCGGCCGGTCGGTCACGACGGGCCGCTCGGTGCCGGGGCAGTCCTCCGCCGGCTGCCGGGGCGGCGGTGGCCCCACCCGGATGCTGTCCACCGAGACTCCGCTTCGAGTTTCCGGGTCGCCGCCAGCGGCGGGACCAGGGCGCCATGACCACCACGGCATCGCTCGCGCACCTCACTCCCCAGCGGATCCAATCGCCTACGGTGCGTTGGATCCGAGGATGGACGGTACCCGGACAGCCGGGTTGAGACACCCCCCCAACGGCAGCCCCAGCCCGGAAGAATGAGCCAGGGTCATACTTTCGGCTGATCCCGCGCCGGACGAATTGCGAGATCCGAAACTTTCCGCGACCAGACGGCTCCGTATGGTCCCACCAGACCGACCCACCGGCCGGCCACCCGGACCTGGACCTCCCCCGCCGTGGTGACCTCGGCCGGGCCGAGGAAACCCATCCGGACCAACCCCTGCACCAGCCGTTGGGTGATCTCCACCGGGTCGGCCGGATCGGCGTCGGGAGTGACGGTCACCGCCACGTGGTCGAGCAGCGCCTCCCGCAGCATCCGCTGCCCCACCGCGCGCCCGTGCACCCCCTCGCTGGCGGCGGTGCGCAGGGTGCCCGCCGCGGCCTCGGCGATGCGCCGCAGCTCGGCGGCGGGCAGCACCTCGACCGGGCGGCTCACCACCGGGGGCAGCGGCCACCGCCACCGCTCGTCGCGGCCCGGCGGCAGCGCGGTGTCGGCGTCGGCCAACCGGGCCAGCAGTTCGGCCGCGTCCACGGTGACGTCGGCCGGGGCGCTCCCGACCACCGTCCGGACCACCAGCACGTCCCACGGTAGCCGGGCCCAGAGGGCGGTACGGCCGACGCCGGCCAGCGGGCGTAGCCGGACCACCGCGGCCGGGTCGAGGCGGACCAGCCGGGCCAGGAAGGGCCCCGCGTCGTCCGCCCCGGCCAACCCGTGCTCCGGCCGGACGGTGGCGCCGCCGTTCACGCCGCCCCGTCGGTCAGGGCCCACGACTCCAGGAAGGCCCGTTCGTCGTCGCTGATCCGCCGGGGCCGCTTCTCGACCAGGTCGAACGGGACCAGCACCGAGCGGGCGGTGCTGGCCAGCACGTCACCGTCGTACAGCTCGTAGGCGACGGTGAACGAGGCGGCCCGGATGCGCTCCACCCACAGTTCGATCCGGACGGTCGGCGCGGCCTGGGCGGTGGCCCGGCCGAGCGCGTAGTCGACCGGACGCAGGTAGTCGACCTCGTGGCGGCGGATGACGACCCCGTCGGCGAACGAGCCGACCCCCCACGCCTTGCCCCCGGCGAACATCAACGCCACCCGCGCCTCCTCGTACAGGGTGAGGAAGCGCGAGTTGTTGACATGGCCGTACGCGTCCAGGTCGGACCAGCGCAGGGTGCAGTGGTAGACGAAACGGTCCGCCATGCTCAGTCGCGGGTCAGCTTGCGGTAGGTCACCCGGTGCGGCCGGGCCGCCTCCGCCCCGAGCCGGTCGACCTTGTTCTTCTCGTACGCCTCGAAGTTGCCCTCGAACCAGAACCACTTCGCCGGGTTCTCCTCGTCGCCCTCCCAGGCCAGGATGTGGGTGGCGACCCGGTCGAGGAACATCCGGTCGTGCGAGATGACCACGGCGCAGCCGGGGAACTCCAGCAGGGCGTTCTCCAGGCTGGACAGCGTCTCGACGTCGAGGTCGTTGGTGGGCTCGTCGAGCAGGATCACGTTGCCGCCGATCTTGAGGGTCAGCGCCAGGTTGAGCCGGTTGCGCTCGCCACCGGAGAGCACCTTGGTCGGCTTCTGCTGGTCGGGCCCCTTGAAGCCGAACGCGGCGATGTACGCCCGGGACGGCATCTCGACCTTGCCGACCATGAGGTGGTCCAGCCCGTCGGAGACGACCTCCCAGACCGTCTTGTCGCCGTTGAGGCCCTCCCGGTTCTGGTCGACGTACGACAGGGAGACGGTCTCGCCGACCCGGACCTGGCCGTCGGTCGGCTGCTCCAGCCCGACGATGGTCTTGAACAGGGTGGTCTTGCCGACGCCGTTCGGGCCGATGATGCCGACGATGCCGTTGCGCGGCAGCGAGAACGACAGGTCGTCGATGAGCAGCCGGTCGCCGAAGCCCTTGCTGAGGTGGTTGGCCTCGATGACGGTGTTGCCCAGGCGCGGGCCCGGCGGAATCTGGATCTCCTCGAAGTCCAGCTTGCGGGTCTTCTCCGCCTCGGCGGCCATCTCGTCGTAGCGGTCCAGCCGGGCCTTGGACTTGGTCTGGCGGGCCTTGGCGTTGGAGCGGACCCACTCCAGTTCCTCGGTGAGCCGCTTCTTCATCTTGGCGTCACGGCGACCCTCGACGGCCAGCCGGGCGGCCTTCTTCTCCAGGTAGGTGGAGTAGTTGCCCTCGTACGGGTACGTCCGGCCCCGGTCCAGCTCCAGGATCCAGTTGGCCACGTTGTCGAGGAAGTACCGGTCGTGGGTGATCGCCATGACGGTGCCGGCGTACTTGGCCAGGTGCTGCTCCAGCCAGGAGACGCTCTCCGCGTCGAGGTGGTTGGTGGGCTCGTCGAGCAGCAGCAGGTCGGGCGCCTCCAGCAGCAGCTTGCACAGCGCGACCCGGCGGCGCTCCCCGCCGGAGAGCTGGGTGACGTCGGCGTCCGGCGGCGGGCAGCGCAGCGCGTCCATGGCCAGTTCGAGCTTGGAGTCGATGTCCCAGGCGTCGAGGTGGTCCAGCTCCTCCTGGAGCCGGCCCATCTCCTCCATCAGTTCGTCGGAGTAGTCGGTGGCCATCTGTTCGGCGATGGCGTTGAACCGGTCCAGCTTGGCCTTGGTCTCGGCGACCGCCTCCTCGACGTTGCCGAGCACGGTCTTGCTGTCGTTGAGCGGGGGCTCCTGGGCGAGCATCCCGACGGTGTAGCCGGGCATCAGCCGGGCCTCGCCGTTGCTCGGCTTGTCCAGCCCTGCCATGATCTTGAGGAGGCTGGACTTACCGGCGCCGTTCGGGCCGACCACACCGATCTTGGCCCCCGGCAGGAAGTTCAGCGTCACGTTGTCGAGCACGACCTTGTCGCCGTGCGCCTTGCGCGCCTTTTCCAGGACGTAGATGAACTGGGCCACGGTGCGGGGTACCTCCGTCGGTTACTGTCGCGGGCTCGCGGGTGCGCCGGCGCGGGCTCCGACCTCCACCCGCCGCCGGCCAGGGGCCGGCCACGCACACGCCGTCGTCAATCCTGACAGGTACGGCCGGCCGCGCCCACATCACCCCGCCCGGTCCGGTCCGCGCCCGGTCCGCCACCGCTGAGCTGGCGATGTTGACAAGATCACGATACGGGTTCAGTGGCCGTGGGACGGGTAGGTAAGTCCGGCACGGGGTCCCAGACGCCGCAGCTACGCTCAGTACGCTCATCGCGGTGGACCCGTCAGCACCCGGAGGTGGCCGATCGTGACCGTCCGTAGCTCCTTTGTCGTTGTGGCCAACCGACTGCCGGTCGACGAGGTGAGCACACCCGAGGGACGACAGTGGCGGCGCAGCCCCGGCGGGCTGGTCACCGCGCTGCACCCCGTACTCGCCGAGCACCGGGGCACCTGGGTCGGTTGGGCCGGTGGCACCGGCGCCGCCCCGGAGCCGTTCGACCTGGAGGGAATCAGGCTGCACCCGGTGCCGTTAAGCGCCGAGGAGTTGGAACGCTACTACGAGGGCCAGTCCAACGCGACCATCTGGCCGCTCTATCACGACGCGGTCGAGACACCCGCCTACAAGCGCCGCTGGCGGGAGGCGTACCGGCTGGTCAACGCCCGGTTCGCGGAGGCGGCGGCGGACGTCGCGGCCGAGGGCGCGACGGTCTGGGTGCAGGACTACCAGCTCCAGCTCGTCCCGGCGATGCTGCGCGAGCTGCGGCCGGATCTGAAGATCGGTTTCTTCCTGCACATCCCGTTCCCGCCGATCGAGCTGTTCATGCAGATGCCGTTCCGCACCGAGATCCTGCGCGGTCTGCTCGGCAGCGACCTGGTCGGCTTCCAGCAGCGGCTGGCCGCGCAGAACTTCGTCCGGCTGGCCCGGCACCTGCTCGGGCTGCGCTACGAGGGGCAGATGATCCAGGTCGACGGGCGGCAGGTGAAGGCCGGCGCGTTCCCGATCTCCATCGAGACCAAGGAGATGGAGCGACTGGCCGAGGACCCGGCCATCCAGGCCCGCGCCAAGCAGATCCGCGAGGAACTGGGCAACCCGAAGACCATCATCCTGGGCGTCGACCGGCTCGACTACACGAAGGGCATCGAACTCCGACTCAAGGCTTTCCGGGAACTCCTTGCTGACGGAAAGTTGACAGTTCCGGACGCGGTTATGGTGCAGGTAGCCACCCCCAGCCGGGAGCGCGTGGAGCACTACCAGGCACTTCGGGTCAAGGTGGAACGCGAGGTTGGTCGGATTAACGGCGAATTCGGCAGGGTCGGCGTGCCGGCGGTGCATTATCTGCATCAGTCGTACAGTCGCAGCGAACTGGCCGCGATGTACGTCGCGGCCGACGTGATGATGGTGACCCCGCTGCGAGACGGAATGAACCTGGTGGCCAAGGAGTACGTCGCATCGCGCGCCGACCAGGGCGGTGCGCTCGTGCTCAGCGAGTTCGCCGGCGCCGCCACCGAGCTGCGTCAGGCGTTCCTGTGCAATCCGCACGACCCCGACGCCGTCAAGGACGCTCTCCTGCGGGCTGTACACGTAGAGAAGCCGGAGGCCCGTCGACGCATGCGGATCATGCAACGTCACCTGCGCACCCACGATGTGGGGCACTGGGCGAAGTCCTTTCTGACCGAATTGGGCGCACCGGGGACGGAGGCCGAGTGAACGCCCCCACCGCCGAGATCATCACCCCCGCCGCCGGGACGATGGACCCGGAACTGCTCGCCGCGATCGGACGCATCGCCCGCGTACCGCAGCTCCTGGTCGCCTGCGACTACGACGGCACCCTCGCGCCGATCGTGGCGGACCCGAGCAAGGCCGTGCCGCTGCCCGAGTCGGTCGCCGCCGTCCGGGCGCTGGCCTCGCTGCCGCAGACCACCGTCGCGGTGGTCTCCGGGCGGGCGCTGCGCGACCTGGCCGCGCTGTCCCGGCTGCCCAACGAGATCCACCTCGTCGGCAGCCACGGCTCCGAGTTCGACATCGGCTTCGTCGAGCGGCTCTCCCCCGAACTGGTCGCCGTGCGCACCCGGCTGCGCGACGCGCTACGCGAGATCGCCCTGGCCCACCCGGGGGTGCGGCTGGAACGCAAGCCGGCCAGCGTCGCGGTGCACACCCGCGGAGTCGACCCACAGGTCGCCGCCGCCGCCGTCGAGGCCGTCCGCAACGGGCCCGCGAAGTGGGACGACGTCACCGTCACCCAGGGCAAGGAGGTCATCGAGCTGTCGGTGGTCGCCACCCACAAGGGCACCGCGGTCGACCAGCTCCGCACCCAGCTCTCGGCCAGCGCGGTGCTGTTCATCGGCGACGACGTCACCGACGAGAACGCCTTCGGCACCCTGCGCGGCCCCGACCTGGGCATCAAGATCGGCCCCGGGGACACCCAGGCGCACTACCGGGTGGCCGAGCCGATCGAGGCGGCCCGCGCGCTGGGCCTGCTGCTGGAGACCCGCCGGCACTGGCTGTTCGGCGAGCGGGCGGTGCCGATCGAGCGGCACTCGATGCTGGCCAACGGCCGTACCGTCGCGCTGCTCACCCCCGAGGCAAAGGTGAGCTGGCTCTGCCACCCCAAGCCCGACTCGGCGGCGATCTTCGCCGACCTGGTCGGCGGCAGCCCGGCCGGGCACTTCACGGTCGGGCCGGAGCGGGGCGGCATCCCGCTCGGCCAGCGCTACCGCAACGGCACGATGACCGTGGAGACCCGGTGGTCGGGGCTCACCGTCACCGACTGGCTGGACCTGCCGGCCCGGGAGACCACCCCGGACGGCCCGGCGATCATCACCGGCGACTCCACCCTGGTCCGGGTGCTCACCGGCTCCGGGCGGGCCCGGGTCGAGTTCGCCCCGCGTCCCGAGTTCGGGCAGGTCGCCACCCAACTCCAGCCGATGGACGACGGCCTGCTGGTGCTCGGCTCCAACGAGCCCGTCGCGCTCTACTCCCCCGGGGTGACCTGGCAGGTCCGCAACGACGGCGGCTACGAGACCGCGCACGCCGTGGTCGACCTCTCCGCCGCCGGCGGCGAGGTGGTGCTGGAGCTGCGCTTCGGCACGCACAGCCTGGAGGACCACGCGGTCGGCATCCACGAACGGCAGGCCCGGGCCGAGCAGCCCTGGAAGGACTGGGTGGCCTCGCTGCGGCTGCCCGCGACCGCCCGCGACCTGGTCGCCCGCAGCGCGCTCACCCTGCGCGGCCTCTGCCACGAGGCGACCGGCTCGATCCTGGCGGCGGCGACCACCTCGCTGCCCGAGGAACTGGGCGGCGTCCGCAACTGGGACTACCGGTACTGCTGGCTGCGGGACGCGGCGATGACGGCGCGGGCCCTGGTCGACCTCGGCTCGATCGAGGAGGCCGAGGCGCTGCTGCGCTGGGTGGACGGCTGCATCGAGCGCACCGGCGGGCACCCCGAGCGGCTGCACCCGCTCTACACCGTCGACGGCTACGAGTTGGGTGCCGAGGCGGTCATCGACACCCTGCCCGGGTACGCCGGCTCCCGGCCGGTACGGGTCGGCAACCTCGCCAACCACCAGCTCCAACTTGACGTCTTCGGCCCGATCGCCGACCTGATCGCGGCCGTCGCCGACGCCCGGGGTTCGGTCCGCGACGACGAGTGGCGGGTGCTGGACAACATGGTCGAGGCGGTCCGCCGCCGCTGGCACGAGCCCGACCACGGCATCTGGGAGGCCCGCCTCCCACCCCGGCACCACATCTTCTCCAAGGTGATGTGCTGGATGACCGTCGACCGGGCCCTGCACGTGGTGCGCCAGCACGACGGCGAGGACCGGCCGGAGTGGGTGGAGCTGCGCGACCGGATCGGCGCCAACGTGCTGGAGAACGGCTGGCACGAGGAGGTCGAGGCGTACAGCGTCGCGTACGGCGACGAGGACATGGACGCCTCCTCGCTCTGGATCGGGCTGTCCGGCCTGCTCCCGGGGGACGACCCGCGCTTCCTCTCCACCGTGCTCAAGATCGAGGCAGATCTGCGCAGCGGCCCGGTCGTCTACCGCTACCACTGGGACGACGGGCTGCCGGGCCGGGAGGGTGGCTTCCACATCTGCACGGCGTGGCTGATCGAGGCGTACCTGCGCACCGGTCGGCGTACCGACGCCGAGGAACTGTTCGCCCAGATGGTCGACACCGCCGGCCCGACCGGGCTGCTCCCCGAGCAGTACGACCCGCTGGCCGAGCGCGGCCTGGGCAACCACCCGCAGGCGTACAGCCACCTCGGACTGATCCGCTGCGCCCTGCTGCTGGACAACATGCTCAAGCAGTAGTCGCCCCGCACGATCGACTCATGTGGGCCGATGTAGCGGTGTCCCCGGGCGGGGACACCGCTACATCGCCGAACCCCCCGGCGGCCCGGCGGGCTGGCTCAGGCGGGGAGGGCGTCGACCACGTCGCCGATCACCACGATGGCCGGGGGCCGCAGGCCCGCCGCGACCACGTCGGCCGCCACCGCGCCGAGCGTCGACCGCAGGCTGCGCTGCCCGCCCGTGGTGCCCTCCTGGATCACCGCCACCGGGGTGCCCGCGTCCCGGCCGTGCCGGGTCAGGGTGTCGGCGATGGCGGCCAGGTTCTTGAGCCCCATCAGCACCACGAGGGTGCCCCGCAGGCCGGCGAGGGCCTCCCAGCGCACCAGGGAGACCGGCGAATCCGGGGCGACGTGTCCGGAGACCACCGTGAACTCGTGCGCCACCGCCCGGTGGGTGACCGGGACGCCGGCCACCGCCGGCACGGCCACGGCGCTGGTCACCCCGGGCACCACCGTCACCGGCACGCCGGCCGCCGCGCAGGCCAGCAGTTCCTCCCCGCCGCGCCCGAAGACGTACGGGTCGCCGCCCTTGAGGCGTACCACGACCTTGCCGGCGAGCGCCCGGTCGACCAGGATGCGGTTGATCTCCTCCTGGGCGCGGGACGGCCCGTAGGGGATCTTCGCGGCGTCGACCAGTTCGACGTCGGGACGCAGTTCGTCCAGGAGCAGTCCGGGCACCAGCCGGTCGGCGACCACCACGTCCGCCTCGGTGAGCAGCCGCCACCCCTTCACCGTGATCAGCTCCGGGTCACCGGGCCCCGCGCCGACCAGCGACACTCGACCGACCGGGCCACCGGTACGGGTCGCGGCGTCGCCGGATGCGGCGGGCGTCGGCTCCGGCGGGCCGCCGCCGGGCGCGTCCGCCACCGGTACCCCCGGGTCGACGAGCAGGCCCGTCCGGGCGGTGAGCAGTTCCCGGACGGCGTCCCGGACACCCATCGCCCGGTGCGGGTCTCCCCCGCCCAGCACGGCCACCGTCACCGGCCCGTGCCGGGTCACCGCCGGGGTCCACGCGGTGGCCGCCGTCCGGTCGTCGGCCCGGACGCAGAAGATCCGCCGTTCGGCCGCGGCGGCGCTGACCGAGGCGGCGGCGATCGGATCGTCCACCGCGACCTGGACCAGCCACGCCCCGTCGAGGTCGTCGGGGGCGAACCGGCGGGGTCGCCAGTGCAGCCGTCCGGCGTCGACGTGCGCGCGTAACGCGGGGGTGACCTCGGGGGTGACCAGCAGCACGTCGGCTCCGGCGTCCAGCAGGGCGGGCACCCGCCGGCTGGCCACGGCGCCGCCGCCCACCACGACCACCCGCCGCCCGGCGAGCCGCAGGCCGAGGGGGTACGGGTTGGTGCTCACTTCTCGGAGACCCCCGCCGCGTCGAAGGTGGCCACCTCGTGCAGCACCCGGACCGCGCCGGTGACCACCGGCAGGGCCAGCAGCGCGCCGGTGCCCTCGCCGAGGCGAAGGCCGAGGTCGACAAGCGGGTCGAGGCCGAGGTGGCGCAGCGCCACGGTGGCGCCCGGCTCGGCGGAGCGGTGCCCGGCGACCATCGCACCTACCGCGTCGGGGGCGAGGGCGGCGGCGGCCAGCGCGGCGCTGACCGCGATCACCCCGTCGAGCAGCACCGGCACCCGGCGGGCCGCCGCGCCGAGGATCAGCCCGGCCAGGGCCGCGTGCTCCAGGCCACCGACGGCGGCCAGCACACCCAGCGGGTCGGCCGGGTCGGGCCGGTGCCGCTCCAGCGCCGCCCGCACCACGTCGACCTTGCGCCGGTACGTCGCGTCGTCCACCCCGGTGCCCCGGCCGGTGGCCGCCTCCGGGTCGGCCCCGGTGAACGCGGCGACCAGCGCGGCGGCCGGCGTGGTGTTGGCGATCCCCATGTCGCCGGTGAGCAGCACCCCCGCCCCGGCGTCGAGCAGTTCGCCGGCGACCCGGATGCCGGTCTCGACCGCCGCCCGCGTCTCGTCCCGGGTGAGCGCGGCGGTGACCGTCATGTCCCGGGTGCCGCGTCGCACGTTCGCGTCGAGCAGGCGCGGCGGAGCCAGGGTGGTGCCGGTCGGGACGGGCGCGGCGTCGGCGGACGGGAACGGCAGCGGAGTGGCCACGCCGACGTCGACCACGGTGACCGAGGCGCCGGCCTGCCGGGCGAACGCGTTGACGACCGCCCCGCCGGCCAGGAAGTTCCCGATCATCTGGGCGGTGACCTCCTGCGGCCACGGGGTGACCCGCTGGGCGTGCACGCCGTGGTCACCGGCGAAGATCGCCACCGCCGCCGGTTCGGGCAGCGGCGGCGGGCAGACCCCGGCCAGGCCGGCCAGGCGTACGGACAGGTCCTCCAACGCGCCGAGCGAGCCGGCCGGCTTGGTCAGCCGGGCCTGGAGGTCCCGGGCGGCGGTCATCGCCACCCCGTCGGGCGGACCGATCTCCGCGATCGTCGTCTCCAGCATCATGCCTCCAGGATCTCCGCCAGTACCTCGATGAACGCGTCCGTGGTGGCCGGGTCGCGGACGGCTATCCGCAGCCAGTCCGGCCCCAGGCCGGGGAAGGTGTCGCCACGGCGTACGGCCCAGCCCCGGTCGCGCAACGCCAGGCGTACCCGGTCGGCGTCGGGGCGGTGGACCAGGACGAAGGCGCTGGCCGGGCGGCCCGCGACGCGTACCCCGGGCAGGGTCGAGAGGCGGCGCACCAGGTGGTCGCGGTCGGCGGCGAGCCGGGCGGCGATGGCGCGCTCGGCGGCGACGCCGGTCGGTGACGCGACGGCGGTGGCGGCGGCCAGCGCCGGGGTGGACACGGCCCACAGCGGCTGGACGGCGGCCAGCCGGTCCACCAGGGCGGCCTCGCCGAGCAGGTAGCCGATCCGCAGCCCGGCCAGTCCCCAGGTCTTGGTGAGGCTGCGCACCACCACCAGGCCGGGCAGGTCCCGGCGGGCGGCGAGGGACTCGGGTTCGCCGTCGACGCCGGGGGCGTCGGTGGTGTCGGCGAACGCCTCGTCGACGACGAGCACCCGGCCGGGCCGGGCCAGTGCGGCCAGGTCGACGGCGGGGTGCAGCACCGAGGTCGGATTGGTCGGGTTGCCGATCATCACCAGGTCGGCGTCGGCCGGCACCCGTGCCGGGTCGAGTCGGAAGTCGTCGCCCGGGTCGAGCAGGAGCCGTTCGACCCGGTGGCCGGCGGCCCGCAACGCGGCCTCCGGCTCGGTGAACTGCGGGTGCACCACCACCGGGCGGCGTACCCCGGCCAGGGCGCGGGCGAGCAACACGAAGCCCTCGGCGGCACCGGCGGTGAGCAGCACCTCCGCCGGTGGGCGGCCGTGCCGGGCGGCGACGGCGGCGCGGGCCGGCCGGGGGTCGGGGTAGCCGGCCAGGTCGGCGAGGGCGGCGGTGACCGGGCCGGCCAGCCAGTCCGGCATCGGGTCCCGGCGGACGTTGACGGCCAGGTCGACCAGTCCGGGGGTGGCCTCGGCGTCCCCGTGGTGGGCAAGATCCGGGCCGGAGTTGGCGGTCGTCCCGCGCACCGTCGCCGGCACGGCACCGCCGACGTCCGGACCGGTCGACGGCGTGCCGCCGGTCAGTTGCCCATGCATGTCCGCGATCCTGCCGGGAAGCCGGCGCAGGGGACAGCCGATCCCGGGGTGGTCCACATCACGGGCATGCCGGACGCTTCCCCCACGGCCGCCGTCCGGGTCGGGAACGCCCGGGCGTTCATGAATTCTTCTCATGGACGAATCGGAAATGTCATAACTTGACCAGGTGAGCAATCGACCCCTTGCTGCCGCTGGTCGTTCCGTTCCTCTCCTGCGTGCCGGGCTGATCGCCGGCATCGTGCTCGCCGCCGTCGCGTACCCGCTGGCCGCCGTGACCGGCCTCGGTGCCAAGGCCACCGCGCACGCCGTGGAGCAGAAGACGAACATCCTGCGCACCGCCCTGCCCGCCGAGACGTCCTACCTCTACGCGCCAGACGGCACGACGATCCTGACGATGTTCTACGAGGAGTACCGGCAGTACACCAAGTTGTCGGACATGTCGCCGAACATCCAGCAGGCCATCGTCGCCGCCGAAGACAACCGCTTCTACAAGCACCGGGGCGTCGACCCCAAGGGCGTCGCCCGCGCCTTCGTGGCCAACGCCCGATCCAGCGGCGTCTCCCAGGGCGCCTCCACCCTGACCATGCAGTACGTCCGGATGGCGCTGCGGGACAGTGCGCAGACGCCGCAGGAGGTCCAAGAGGCTACCCAGCAGACCAGCCTGCGCAAGGTCAAGGAGATGCGGATGGCGCTGGACATCGAGAAGGAGCTGCCCAAGGAGCAGATCCTGGAGCGCTACCTCAACTCGGCGTACTTCGGCCACCGGGCGTACGGCATCTACGCCGCGGCGCAGATCTTCTTCTCCAAGACCCCGGCCACGCTCACCCCGGTCGAGGCGGCCACCCTCGCCGGCCTGGTCAAGTCCCCCTCCGAGTACGACCCGCTCAGCTCGGACCAGAAGGAGGCCACCGGCCGGCGCAACTACGTCCTCGACAAGATGTCCCAGCTCGGCTACCTGTCCCCGGACGCCGCCGCGGTCGCCAAGAGCGAACCCATCCGGACCCGGCCCACCACCCCGGCCAACGACTGCGCCGCGATCCCCGACACGTACAACGCCTGGGGCTTCGCCTGCGACTACGTGAAGAACTGGTGGAGCGCGCAGCCAGCGTTCGGGGAGAACCGGCTGGAACGCATGGACAAGCTGCGCCGGGGCGGCTACCGGATCGTGCTGAGCCTCGACCCCAAGGTCCAGGCCGCCGCCGAGAAGAACGTCGGCGCGAAGGACCGCGTCGACAGTCCCTTCGCCAACGGGATCGTGGTCGCCGAACCGGGCACCGGCCGGATCAAGGCGATGGCGGTGAACCGCACCTACTCCCTCGACGTCGGCGACAACGGACCCAGCTCGAACCCCGAGGCCGACCCGAAGGCGAAGGCGAACTACCCGAACACGGTCGCCCCGCTGCTCGGCGGCGGCACCCTCCCGGGATACCAGGCCGGCTCGACGTTCAAGATGTTCCCGATGCTGGCCGCCCTGGACGCCGGGATGCCGCTGTCCACCGCGTTCGACTCGCCGTACCGCTACCGGTCGGCCGTCTACGACGGGTGGTCCCCGTCCAACGCCAGCGGGGCGATGACCGGCCGGCAGACCATGTGGTCCGGGTTCGGCAAGTCGGTGAACACCTACTTCGTCCAACTGGAGGAGAAGATCGGCGCGGACCGGGGGGTGCATCTGGCCGAGCAGCTCGGCCTGCGCTGGCGTACCGACGTCGACAAGGAGCAGGCGTCACCCGCCAAGGCCAAGAAGTGGGGCGCGTTCACCCTGGGCGTCTCCGACGCCACCCCGCTGGAGATGGCCAACGCCTACGCCGCGATCGCCGCCGACGGGCGCTACTGCGAGGCGATGCCTGTCAACTCGATCACCAACCGGGACGGGACCCCGGCCACCTACAAGACCGCCGGTGGCATCGAACGGGAGGTCGCCAAGCCCCGCTGCCGGCAGGTGGTCAACGCCGACGCCGCCCGTGCCGCCACCGACGCGGCGCGCTGCCCCACCGGCGACACCCCGGCCAAGGGCAGCTGCGGCGGCTGGTCGACGGCGGACAGCGTCCGGGGCACGGTGGGCCGCCCGGTGGCGGGCAAGACCGGCACTACGGACAGCACCCGGTCGGCCTGGTTCGTCGGCTACACCCCGGAACTGGCGGCGGCGAGCTTCATCGCCGACCCGGACAACCCGTTCAACGCCGTCGGTGACGGGCAGTCCCAGGTCCCGGTCAACGCGGTCGCCCAGACCCTGCGCGACGGCCTCAAGGGCACCCCGACCCGCCAGTTCACCCCACCGTCGGACGCCATCGTCGGGTGAGGCGGCCGGCCGAGGCCGGGCCGGTGCGGTCAGGCCGGTGCGGTCAGGCCGGTGCGGCGACGCCCTCCACCGGCGAGGGCAGCGCCGCCGCCGTCACCAACCGGGTCGCGATCTCGGGGTACGCCGCCCAGTGCAGGCCGAGCTGGGAGGCGTGCACCCCCCGCCAGACGAAGCCCTCGGGCGTGCCGCCCTCCCAACTCCAGGCGGCCCGCTGCCCGGCCCGGGGGGTGAGCACCGCGCCGTGCTGCTTGTAGCCCACCACCGTCGCACCGGTACGGGCGACCGCGCTGTCGGACAGGGCGGTCGCCTCCCGGTAACCGACCACCAGCCCGTCCCGGCTCGCGCCGATCGCGTCCAGCACCCCGCACATCGGCAGCCCGTCCAGCTCCCGGGCCAGCCACAGCAGGCCGGTGCCCTCGGCGATCACCGGCCGGCCGGTGCGGGCCAACTCGGCCACCGCGATGCACAGCCGCCGGTTGGCCGACAGGTCCCGTGCGTACGACTCGGGCAGCGCGCCCCCGACGACCAACGCGCGGGTGCCGGCGGGCAACGCCTCGTCGCGCAGCGGGTCGACGGTGACCACCTGGGCCCCGACGCCCCGCAGCAGCTCGGCGGTCTCCGGGTGGCTGTAGCTGCCGCCGGGGCCGCCGGCGAGCGCCACCACCGGCGCGTCCACCACCGGGGTTCCGGACACCGGTGACCAGGACGGGACGGAGAGCGCCGGGGCCGAGCGGGCCAGCCCGAGCAGCCGTTCCAGGTCGACCGTCCCGGCGACCGCCTCACCGAGCCGGCGCACCGCGCGGGACGCCTCGGCGTCGCGGCCGAGGACCGGCACCACACCGTGCCGGCGGGCGGGCAGCACCGGGGGCAGCTCGTGCCGGCGCAGCGCGCCGTAGATCGGCATCCCGACGTCGTCGAGGGCCTCCCGGAGCATGGCCTCGTGCCGGCCGGAGGCGACCTGGGTGAGGATCACCCCACCCAACCAGAGCTGCTCGTCGTACGACCGGAAGCCGTGCACCAGGGCGGCCACCGACTGCCCCATCGCCGCCACGTCGATCACCAGCACGACGGGGCTGCGCAGCGCGGTCGCCACGGCGGCAGTGGACTCCGCCTCGGGGCGGCCCGCGACCGAGTCGTACAGCCCCATGGTGCCCTGGACCAGGGCCAACGCGGCACCCTGCGCGCCGTACGCGAAGAGGGGCCCGAGCCGGTCGCCGCCGATCAGCCGGGGGTCGAGGGTGCGGCCGGGACGGCCTGCGGCCAGGCCGAGGTAGGCGGCGTCGACGTGGTCCGGGCCGACCTTGAAACCGGCGACGTCGAGACCCCGGTCGGCGAGGGCGGCGAGCAGACCGACCGACAGCGCGTTGGTGCCGTGACCGGAGGACGGCGCGCTGAACACGAGGCGCGGCACGGCGGTCATCATCGACTCCTCGGTGGCGACGGGCGGTGGCTCGCGGACGGCCGGGAGGAACACCGGCGGTGATCCGCAGGCGTGACCATACCCGCCCCCGGCGACAGGCGGAGACCGCCGATCCGACGCCGTACGGGCCGGTGCCCGGGCCGTCGCGCAGGGTGGCGTCGGTCATACGGGTAGCCTCATGCTGTGTACCGGTTCCTGCTGACCCCACGCTGGCTGGGCATCCTCGCGCTGACCCTGGTCGCCGCCGCCGTCATGGTGCTGCTCGGCAACTGGCAGCTGGACCGCTACCGGGGACGCACCGCCGTCAACGAGCGCATCGACGCCGGCACCGCCGGCACCCCCGCGCCGCTGCGGTCGACGCTGCCGGCCCCCACCGGGGGCGCGGGCACCGTAGGCGCGGCCCCCGCCGCACAGGCCGAGTGGAGCCGGGTCACCGCCACCGGCCGGTACGACGCCACGAACATCATCCTGATCCGGGGCCGGACGGTGGAGAGCCGGGTCGGCTTCGAGGTGCTCGCCCCGCTGGTGCTCGACGACGGGACGGCCGTGCTGGTCGACCGGGGATGGATCCCACCGGCGCCCGGCGGCGCGCTGGCCATGCCCGAGGTGCCGGCGCTGCCGACCGGTCAGGTGACCGTCGTCGGCCGGGTGCACCCCACCGAGGGCGGCGGCAACGGCGTGGACCGGCGCGACGGCCGGTTGGAGACCCGTCGGGTCACCGTGGACAAGCTGGCCCGGGAACTTCCGTACCCGCTGCACGGGGCATACCTGCTGCTCGACGAGCAGACCCCGGCGAACGACCCGGCGTTCCGGGCGGTGCCGATCGGGCACACGAACAACTGGCAGAACTTCGGCTACGTCGTCCAGTGGTGGTTGTTCGCCGCGATGACGCTCTTCGGCTACGGCTGGGTGGCCCGGCGGGAGGCCCGACGGGCCGCCGGCCTGGACGCGCCGAAGCCCCCCGTCGACCGGGCCGCCGAACCGGCCACGTCCGCCTGACCGCCACCTCGCCGGGCCGCCGTGCCCCGGGTCGGAACCACGCCGGGACGCGGGACGACGGCCGACGCTGTATGGTCCGCAGGATGTCCAACGCGCGTGAGGTGTCGCGGTGACCTCCGACCCCGCCCCGTCGTACCCGTCCGATCCGCCCACCCCATCCGATCCGCCCGGCCCATCCGATCCGCCCGGCCCGTCCGATCCGCCCACGCAGGCGAGCCCCGCCTCCGACCCGTGGGCACCGTCACCGGACGTGCCCCAGGCCCCGGCGGCGTTCCCCGCGCCCGGGCCGGCCTTCCCGGCGGCCCCGGCGCAGCAGACGCCTCCCACAGCCCCGTACTCGGCCCCACCGGCCCAGTTCTCCGCACCGCCCGCGCAGTTCTCCGCACCGCCGGCCCAGTTCTCCGCACCGCCGGCACCCTTCCCGGCACCGACCGGGGTCGACCCGTACGCCGCGCCGGTGGGCCAGCCGGGGCCGTACCCGCCGCAGTTCACCCCGCAGCTTCCGGGGGCTGCGGGTGGTCAGCAGCCGGCGGCGGTGCAGATCGGCGAGATCATGGTGAGTCCGCCGGTGATCCGTACCCCGGCCGGGGTGATGCCCCTGGCCGGCGCCACCTGGTACGTGACCGACCACTGGCAGCGGGAGGAGAAGATCGCCAGTTGGGCGATCGTCTGCGCCATCCTCGGCTTCTTCTGCCTCACCATCTTCAGCCTGCTCTTCCTGCTGATCAAGGAGACCCGGTACCACGGCACGGTGCAGGTGACGGTGACCAGCGGCGGCCACCAGTACGTGGCCCGTATCCCGGTCGTCGACCAGGGGCAGGTGCAGCAGATCAACAACCAGGTCAACTACGCCCGGTCGCTGTCCACGGTCTGACCGGACGTCCCGCCGGGTACGGCTCAGTCGGTGGGCCGCCCGGCGTGCAGCGCCCGGACGGTGTCGATGGTGTCCGCCTCGGCGGCCGACTTGTCGTCGCGGTAGCGCAGCACCCGGGCGAACCGGAGCGCCACGCCGCCCGGGTAGCGGGTGCTGGCGAGCACCCCGTCGAAGGCGATCTCGACCACCTGCTCGGGGCGGACCCGCACCACCCAGTCGCCGCGCTCCACGGCCAGCCCGAGGAAGCGTTCGGTCTGCCAGCGCAGCAGGTCGTCGGTGAGGCCCTTGAAGGTCTTGCCGAGCATGACGAACTCGCCGGTACGCGGGTCCCGGGCGCCGAGGTGGAGGTTGGACAGCCATCCCTCCCGCCGGCCGCTGCCCCACTCGACCGCCAGCACGACCAGGTCGAGGGTGTGTCGGGGCTTGACCTTGACCCAGGCGGTGCCCCGTCGACCGGCGTCGTAGGGTGCGTCAGGCGACTTGACCACCACCCCCTCCTGGCCGGCGTCGATCGCGGCGGCGAACACCGCACCGGCCTGCTCGGGGTCCTCCACCTCGGCCCGGCCGACCAGCAGCGACCCGTCGACGACGTCGGCGAGCCGGGCCCACCGCTCCCGGCCCGGCAGATCGATCAGGTCGTCGCCGTCGAGGTGCAGCAGGTCGAAGAAGTACGGCGTGAGCGCGGTCGCCTCGGCCAGCGGTGCCACGTCGGCCGCGGCGGTCGCACCGACGGCGGAGGTGACCCCGGTCGCGGCGGCGCTGGCCCGCCGGGCCGCCCGGCTGGAGGTCTGCGGGAACGGCAGCGGACGGCCGGCGGTGTCCAGCCCGATCGCCTCGCCGTCGAGCACCACGTCGCGGACCGGCAGGGCACGTACGGCGGCGACCACCCCGGGCAGCCGGGCGGTGATCTCGTCGAGGCTGCGGGTGAAGACGGCGACGTCGTCGCCGGAGCGGTGCACCTGGATGCGGATGCCGTCGAGTTTGACGTCGACCACGGCCGGGACCCCGGTGGCCTGGAGCGCGGCGTCGACCGAGGGCGCGCTCTGGGCCAGCATCGGCGCGAGCGGGCGGCCCACCTGGAGCCCGAACCCGGCCAGCGCGGCGGCCCCGCCGGTGCGGGCGGCCAGCGCGACGGCCCGTAGGTCACCGGCGAGCAGCAGGGCGCGGCGTACCGCCGTCACCGGGACCTCGGCGGCCTTGGCGACGGCGTCGGCGAGCAGGCCCGCCTGGGCGCCCTGGCGCAGTTCGCCCCGGAAGAGGTCGACCAGCAGCCGCTGCTCGTCGGCGGTGGCGGCACCGAAGAGGGCGGCGAGCAGGTGCCGGCGGCGGGCCTGGGAACCCGGCCCGTGCACGGCGGCGATCTCGTCGATCGCCGCGTCGACGGCGGTCACGGTCAGGGTCGGCTCGGCGGCCGGCGGCGGCAGGTCACGCAGGCTGGCCCAGCCCACGCCGGTCTGCCGCTGGCGCAGCTCACCGGCGAGGTAGCCGGAGCCGACCGACACCTCGGACGCGTCGAGCGCCCGCAGCGCGTCGGCCAGCAACTCCACCTTGGCCCGCCGGCCGGTGGTGGCCGCGACGGCCGCGGAGGTGGCTGCCAGGTCGAGGAACCGCACGCACCTCATCCTGCCAGCCACCCCCGACATCACCCGGGTATTGCCGTACCCGGGCCGTCCCGATCCGGCCGTCCTCCCCGGCGGCGCCGGGTGTGACCACCCGGACCACGGCTCAGACCGAGACGGGCTCCTCGATGCGCAGCCCACGGGCGCGGACGCCGTCGGCGACCCGGGACAGCACGCCGTCCAGGGCGACCAGCACGGCCGAGAGCTCGCCGAGCTGTTCCTTGAGCGTGTCCTCGGGCCACGCGGAGACGTCGACGTCCCCCAGAGCGCTCACGGCGGCTTCCAGCCGCGTCATCACGTCGTTCGTACGCATGTTCGAAGGCTATACCAGGAACCCGTCCGACACGCCGCAAACCCCGCCGGCGACCCCGCCGTTATGGTTCCGCGACCTAACCGTCGCGTCGACCCTGCCCGGCCACGTTCGCCAGCAGCAACGCCTCGGCCAGGCAGACCCGGGCGAACTCGCCGAGGTGCAGGCTCTCGTTGGGGCCGTGCGCCCGCGCGTGCGGGTCCTCCACCCCGGTCACCAGGATCGCCGCCTGCGGGAACATCTCCTGGAAGGTGGCGATGAACGGGATCGACCCCCCGACGCCGACGTCCACCGGCTCGGTGCCGTCCCAGGCGGCCCGGAAGGCGGCGCGGGCGGCGTCGAACACCGGCCCCGACGCGTCGATGACACAGGGGGCGCCGTCGTGCTCCAGGGTCACCGTCACCCGGGCACCCCACGGCGCGTGTCGCTCCAGGTGGGTACGCACCGCGTCGTACGCCCGCCCGGGGTCGTCGCCCGGCGCCAGCCGTACGCTCAGCTTGGCCTTCGCCGCCGGGACCAGCGCGTTGGGCGCCTCGCCGGTGGCCGGGGCGTCGATGCCGAGCACCGCCACCGCCGGTCGGGTCCAGAGCCGCTCGGTGATCCGGCCGGTGCCGATCAGCGCGACCCCCTCGACCAGCCCGGCCTCGGCCCGGAACCGGTCCTCCGGGTAGTCGACGGCGGCCCCAGCCCGGCCGGTCAGGCCCTCGACGGCCACGTCCCCGGCGTCGTCGTGCAGGGTCGCCAGCAGGCGGACCAGCGCGGTCAACGCGTCCGGCACGGCACCGCCGAACATGCCGCTGTGCACCGCGTGGTCCAGGGTGCGCAGTTCGACGAACAGGTTGACCACGCCGCGCAGCGAGGTGGTCAGGGCCGGCACGCCCACGTCCCAGTTGGTGGAGTCGGCGATCACGATGACGTCCGAGGCGATCTCCTCCCGGTGCTCGGTGAGCAGCCGCTCCAGCGAGTCCGAGCCGTACTCCTCCTCGCCCTCGATGAACAGCACCACGCCGACCGGGAGCCGGTCGCCGAAGGCGCGCAGGGCGGCGACGTGCGCCATGATGCCGGCCTTGTCGTCGGCCGCGCCGCGCCCGTAGAGACGGCCGCCCCGCTCGACCGGCTCGAACGGCTCGGACTCCCACAGCGACAGGTCGCCGACGGGCTGGACGTCGTGGTGGGCGTACATGAGCACGGTGGGCGCGCCGGGCGGGGCGGCCTTCGTCCCGATCACGGCGGGCTGACCGCCCGACCGCACGATCCGCACGTCGAGGCCGCAGCCGCGCAGCAACTCGGCGACCGCCTCGGCGGAGCGCTCGACGTGCGAGTGGTCGAACCCCTCGAACGCGATACCGGGGATGCGGACGAGACGTTCCAGGTCGGCACGGACCCCGGGCAGTTCCCGCGCGACGGCGGCCCGTACCTCGGACTCGGACATGATCGGTGAGGTCATGACCGGCATCGTATGCCGGCCTTACCGCGAGCCACCCGGCGAGCCGTGACCGGCACCGGGAACGCCACCGGCTCCAGCGGCCGGTCCGGTGTCAGGCCGGGGCGGCGGACGGCGGACGTAGTAGTGGTCCGGGTCGTGCGGCAGGGTGGGCGCCCCGTCGACCACCAGGTCGACCGCGTCGGCGGTCCGGTCGGTGGCGAAGTGGGCCGCCTCACCCGCGTGCCAGCGCCGCAGTTCCGCCAGCAGGTGCGCACCGTCGCGGTCCAGCGCGCGGCGCAACCGCACCGGGTCCGGGGCGGTGACCTGCACCGACAGGGTCAGCTCCGGGCGGATCGCCGCCCGCGCCGCGCTCACCCCCTCCAGCAGCAGCACCGGCGCGACCGGCACCGGCACCTCGCGGGGCAGGAACGCCCGGCGCACCCAGCTGTACCGCCGGTAGGACCCCGGTCGCCCGGCCCGCAGCGGGGTGAGCACCCGTTCCTCCAGCCGGGTCCAGAAGGTGAACTGGTCGTCCCAGCCGTCGAGCAGGTCGTCGGTGTGCACCACCGGTGGCCTTCCGCCGTCGGGCAGGCCGGCCAGGGCGTCCGCGAGGCGCGCGGTGAAGACGCTCTTGCCCGCGCCGCTGGGCCCGTCGACGGCCACCAGTCGGGTACGCCCCAACCGCGCCGGCCCGGCGAGCACCCGCCGGGCCAGCGTCGCGTACGCCTCGACCAGGGCCACCGTCACACCGGTGACGCTAGTGGGTGTCCCCCGTGAGCCTGGTTCCGCCGTGGGGAGTGCGGTTCGTCGGGCGGGGCCGTGGGTGCCGGGGCATGATCTGGACGTGCTCAATGACGTGATGAGTCCCGGCGTGGACGCCCTGCTGGAACAGGCCCGGGCCGGGCTGCGACGGTTGAGTCCTCACCAGACGGTCGAGGCGGTACGGGCGGGTGCGCTGCTGGTCGACACGCGTACCGAGGGGCAACGCCGGGAGCAGGGGGAACTGCCCGGCGCGATCGTCATCGACCGGACGGTGCTGGAGTGGCGGCTGGACCCGGCCAGCGAGTGGCGTATCCCCGAGGCGACCGGCTACGACCGGGAGATCGTGGTGGCCTGCCGGCACGGTTACAGCTCCAGTCTGGCGGCGGCGAGCCTGCAGGCGTTGGGCCTGCGCAACGCCACCGACATGACCGGCGGCGTGCAGGGGTGGCTGGAGGCCGGGTTGCCGCTGTCCGACCAGCCCGCCGACGTGCGCCGCTGACGACCGGCACGTCGACGGCCCGACCGCCCGACCCCGGGCGGGCAGGGTGGTCAGGTCGTGGGCGGTGCGCCGGGCGGGATGAACGGCAGGTCGGCGGGGGTGCCGGTCTCGATGAGCCGCCACAGCGCGGCGGTGTCGAGGTGTTCCTCGACCAGGTCGCCGAGCAGATCGAGGGAGCGTTCGCGGACGGCGTCGAAACTGGTGCCCGGCGCGACGGTGAAGCCGTGCCGACCGGCCGACCGGGCCACCTCGGTCAGGAACCGGCGGCGGAACTCGTCGGACTCGAACGCGCCGTGCCAGTGGGTGCCGTACACCGCGCCGAGCCGCGCGCCCTCCGGCCGGCCGTCGGCGTGGTGCAGCAGCGGCGGCAGGTCCGCGTCGGCGGTGGAGACGTACCCGTGGTGGATCTCGTAGCCGCGTACCGGGACGTCGGGCGCGGCGGTGCCGACGGCGTGGCGGACGGTCTTGACCGGATCGAAGGTGATCTCGATGGGAAGCAGCCCCAGGCCGGGGACGCTGCCCCGGCGGCTCTCCACCGGATCGTGGATGGCCGTGGCCAGCATCTGGAAGCCGCCGCAGATGCCCAGCAGCGGCCGGCCGGCGGCGGCGTGCGCGGTGACGGCCTCGGCGAGCCCGGTCTCCCGCAGCCAGGCCAGGTCGGCGACGGTGGACTTCGAGCCGGGCAGGACGACCAGGTCGGCGGCGGCCAGTTCGGCGGGCTCGACGGTGAGCCGGACCCGGACCCCCGGTTCGGTGGCGAGGGCCTCCACGTCGGTGGCGTTGCTGATCCGGGGCAGCCGGACCACGGCGATGTCGAGCCAGTCGGTGCCGTGCGGGGCGGCGGGCCAGCCGAGCACCCGGCCGTAGGCGAGCGAGTCCTCCGCGTCGAGCCACAGGTCGAGGTGCCAGGGCAGCACTCCGTAGGTGGGCCGGCCGGTCACCCGGTGCAGCATGTCGAGCCCGGGGCGGAGCAGCCCGAGATCACCCCGGAACTTGTTGATCACGAAGCCGGCGATCAGCGCCTGGTCGGCGGGGTCGAGCAGTGCCACCGTGCCGAACATGGAGGCGAACACGCCACCCCTGTCGATGTCGCCGACCACGATCGTGGGGAGACCGGAGTGCCGGGCGAGTCCCATGTTGACGTAGTCGCCGGCCCGCAGGTTGATCTCGGCGGGGCTGCCCGCGCCCTCGCAGATCACCACGTCGTACGTCGCCCGCAGCTCGGCCAGGGCCGCGTACGCCGTCTCGGCGAGCTTCGGACGCAGGGCCCGGAAATTGCCGGCGGTGACCGTGTCGACGGCCTCGCCGAGCAGCACCACCTGACTGGCCAGATCGCTGCCGGGCTTGAGCAGCACCGGGTTGAACCGCAGGTCGGGGACGAGCCCGCAGGCGGCGGCCTGCATCGCCTGGGCCCGCCCGATCTCGCCGCCCCGCCCGTCCGGGCCGACCACGACGGCGGAGTTGTTGGACATGTTCTGCGCCTTGAACGGGGCCACGGCGACGCCGGCCCGGTGCAGCCAACGGCAGATGCCGGCGGTGAGCACGCTCTTGCCCGCGTCGGAGGTGGTGCCCGCGACGAGCAGCCCGCCGCTCACCGACCCCGCCCCCGGTCACCGGCCCCGGCCACAGCCGGTACCTGGACGGCCCCGGCGGGTTCGGACGCCCGCGCGGGCCGCCGCACCCCGGCGGCTCGACCGCGCCCGGCCACCCCTGCCGACCAACCGGTGAGCCGCCGCAGCGGGCGACCCCACAGCGCGTTACCGGCGGCGGCGACCAGCCGACCCCCGGTCGTCGGCCAGGCCGCGGCCAGCGCGAGGGCGGCCAGGCCGACCGTGCCGGAGAGCCGGGCGGCCCGCTTGAGGTGCCGCGCCTCGGGGCGTGGGCCGTCGCCGAGGAACGGCCGCACCTCCGACCGCCCGAAGTAGACGTTCCGGCCGCCGAGCCGCACGCCCAGCGCACCGGCCATGGCCGCCTCGCACTGCCCGGCGTTGGGGCTGGGATGGTCGTTGCGGTCCCGACGCCAGACCTGCCAGGCCCGTGCCCGGTCGCCGTGCACGGTGGGCGCGGCGGCCACGGTGAGCAGCCCGGTCAGTCGGGCCGGCAGCAGGTTGAGCAGGTCGTCGAGCCGGGCGGCCGGGGTGCCGAACCGGGCGTAGCGCGGTGAGCGGTGGCCGACCATCGCGTCGAGGGTGTTGGCCGCCCGGTAGCCGAGCAGGCCGGGCAGCCCGGCGAGAGCACCCCAGACCAGCGGCGCGACGACCGCGTCGGAGGTGTTCTCGGCCACCGACTCGACTGTGGCGCGGGCCAACTCGCCCTCGTCGAGTCGGGACGGGTCCCGACCGCAGAGGTGCCCGAGGCGGTGCCGGGCCGCCGGCAGGTCACCGGCGCGCAGCGCCGCGCCCATCACGGTCGCCTCGTGGCGCAGGGTCCGCCCGCCGAGCACCGTCCAGGTGCCGGCGGCCACGGCCAGGGCCCGGGCCACCGGGTGTCGCCGGGTGGCCCGGCTGACCGCCACCCCGAGCAGCACCGGCCCGCCCACCGCGACGGCGGTGAAGACCGTTCCCGCCCGGCGGTCGGCGCGGTAGACCCGCCGTTCCAGGGCACCGGCGGCCCGGCCGAAGCCGGCCACCGGATGCCAGCGCCGAGGATCGCCGAGCAGGCTGTCCAGCGCGTACCCGGCCAGCAGCCCGACCGTGTCCGCCGTCGCTGTGCGTCGCCCCACCCGTCACCACCTCCGGCCGGCCAGCCTAGTCGTACGGCGGGGTGACCACGTCGTCGTCGCCACCCCGCCCCCGTCCGTACGAACCGGCACCCGTGTCCCTTCCCCGGCACGGGTTCCGGAGCGCGCTCACACCCGGCTCGGGCAGCCGTCGGGCGATCTCAGGCCGGCACCGGTACCCGCCCCCGGCCACGCCGCCCCCGGCCCGCCGGACCGAGCGCCACCTCGCCCGGAGTCGGGACGACCGCCCCCTCCGCACCGGCCGGCCCGTCGCCGCCCCCGCCGTTCTTCTCCTCCGGCCGGTTCCCGCCGCCCGGACCGCCCTCGTCGCCCGACCGGTCTCCGCCGCCCGACTGCGCCCCACCGCCCGACTGCGCCGCCGGTTCGTCGTCGGGCAGCGGGGGCAGGTCGTCGGGTTCGTCGTCGAACGGGTCGGCCGGCGGGACGTACCCGCTGCCGGACAGGTCGTGGCCGGCGCGCGGGAGACCGAAGCCGGACAGGTCGAAGTCGTCGTCGAGCGGGCGGTCGTCCGGCCCGGCGGGGACCTGGTCGGCCGGCACCGGCTCGGTCGGCTCGCCGTGCACCCGCTGGGCGGTCGCCGTGTCCTCCACGGTGCTGGTGGCCATGCTCGGCCGGTTGCGTTGGAACCGGGACCGGCCCCGGGACAGGTCGTGCCCGACCGCGACCGCCTCCAACTCGTAGAGCACCCGGTGGTTGCCGGCGTCGTCGGTCCAGTCGCGGGTGTAGAGCCGTCCCGCGACCACCACCGGGTCGCCGACCATGACCGACGCGGCCACCCCCTCGGCCAGCTTGCGCCAGCAGTTGACCCGGACGCGCAGACTGTTGCCGTCCACCCACCGGCCGCTGTCGCGGTTGAGGCGGCGGGCGGTCGAGGCCACCTTGAAGTTGGCGACCAGGGTGTTGCTCTGTGCCGTACGACGCCACTCCGGCGCGGTCAGCACGTTGCCGACAATCGTGGGGCATCACAAAGTGTGAAGACGCCTACCAGCGGAAATGCACCGTCACGCGGTCGCTTTCAGGCTGCCGCCACCGCTCAGCCGGTCGCACCTCCACACGGTCAACTACCACGCGTAACGCCCTGCCGCGCTCGTCCATCGTCATGCGTGGCCACAAACCGAGCAGGGTCTCCACCGTCGCCGCTTCCTGCTCCAGGTCAGGCACCTCCACCGCCGGGGCCAGCCGGGCCAGCTCGGCGGCGGCAGTCTGCTCGGTGCGCCGTAGCCCCGCCAGTGCTTCCTGGTAGACGACGTCGGGTAGTTGGTCGAGCGCGTTGCGGGTGGCGAGCTTGACCATGGCGGCCCGGGTCTCGGCCAACTCGCGCTCCAGCCGGCCCCGGTCCGCCCGGCCGGCAGTCGCCCGTGCCTTGCGGGCCGCCCGTGCTCCGGCGTCGGTGCGCAGCTTCCGCGCGTAGTCGGCAACCTGGGTGAGCACCTCGTCCTCTACCCGGGCGAGCAGCGGCCGGCCGACACCTGGGCAGTCGCCGCCCTTCACATCCCCTCGACCAAGCCCGCAGACGAGCCGGTCGCCCTGCCGCTGGAGGCGGTGGCCCTGGGGGCAATCAACGAGGCCGACGAGCGCCCAGGTGTGCGCCAGGGCTCGCGGTGGGGTGCCCGCCTCACTGGCGAGCCGACGCTGCACTCGTATCCAGGTGTCGGGATCGGTTAGGGCGTCGTGCTCGCCGGGCAGGACCTGGTCATCGGTGACGACGAGCCCGAGGTACACGGGCCGGCGCAACAGTGCCTTGACGTTCGGGGTGTGCATGGCGATGCCGCGCACCCCGGCCAGGTAGGCGGTGACCTCACCGGCCGGTTCGCCGGCCGCGTATCGGCGGAACGCCTCGGTCACGGCCGGGCCGATCGTCGGGTCCGGGACGAGCTGCTTGCCCTGCTTGATATAGCCGAGCGGTCGGCCGTGGTGGTGGCCCAGTTCGGCCCGGCGGGCAATGGCGGCCGACCAGCCCCGGCCGATCTCCCGGGCGCGGTACTGCGCCACGTTCAGCATGTTGATCAGCATCATCTCGCCGGCCGGCGTGGACGTGTCGATGTGCTCGGTGGCGGAGATGATCCGTACGCCAGCGTCCGCTAGTTCACGGAGGAAGAGCAGGCTCTCCAGCACGTCACGGCCGAAGCGGGAGACGTCGTAGACGGCGAGTGCGTCGAGCTGGCCGGAGCGGGCGAGCGTCCGAACACGGTCGATGCCGTCGCGGGAGAAGTGGGTGCCGGAGACGTCGATGTCGTCGATCACGGCGACCTCGGTCATGCCGTGGGTGGCGCGGCGCATCGCTGCCGTCTGGACGTCGGGCGAGTGGAAGTCCTCGCCGCCGCGTCCCATGAGGGAGCTGACCCTGACGTACAGGACCACCCGGGTGGGGCGGTCGGGTACGGCGGCGAGGGCGCGGCGGCGGGCCATCAGCTGGCGGCGCGCTCCTGCTGCTCGGCCACCTGGGCGAGGTATCGCAGTGTGGCCCGGATGCTGGCCTTCTCGGCCTCGCTGACGTCGGGGTTGGTGAGGCGCCGCATGATGATTTTCAGGTCGGGGTCTAGGGGCACGTCGCGCGCAGAGCGGGTCGGTGTCGTAGTGCTGGTGCGTAGCCCGGCCGCGACGAGCGCCTCATCAGCGTTGAGCCCGAACAGCTCCGCGAACGCCTCGACGACGGGGGCTTTCTCGGGGCGGCTTTCGCCGGCCTCCCAGCGGCCGATGGTGCCGCGGTCTACTCCGAGGCGGCGGGCCAGCTCGGCCTTGTTCATCCCGACGTGCTCGCGAGTTGCCCGCACGTATGCGGCCCATGCGCCGCGTTGGGGTGCTGGATTGGTGCCCACGTGCACACCGTAGAGCAATCCGCCGTGGATATCCGCAGGTCGCGGGGGGTCTGGGTGGGTGGTGTGGCGTTCGTGCCGCAGTCGTTGCCGCCGCCGCCGGAGTAGACGGACGTCACTTTCTCCACGTTGCATGCGTGCAACGTTAGGTGTCGAACGGGCCCTTCTCAAATCAGCCGAACGGCCGATGTGTTGCACGCTTGCAACATCACCCCCGGGCGGCGTACGGTCTGTTGCATGAGTGCAGCACCGACCCGATGCGACAGTGCAACACCGTCGCCGATCCGGCTGCGGACCGACCGCTTCGACCAGCTCCTCGCCTCCCTCGCGGAGACCGAGCAGGACCGAGCGCAGCTGCTCGGCATGGACCGCGCCACCCTCTGGCGCATCCGCCGGGGGCGCGTCACGCCGACCCTCGACGTGGCGATGCGGATGGCCGCCGTGTGCGGCACCACCGTCGACGAGCTGTTCGAGGTGACCTCATGACGCACCCGCCCTCCGGCCCGCACACCCCGACCCCGCCATCCGGCCCCCGGGTGCCGAAGGTCGCACCGATCGACCCGGACAGCCCCGGCGGCCGAGCCGCCGCCGAGGCGCTCTCCGAGGTCCTCGCCGAAATCCAGGTCGCCATCTGGCGGCGCGAAGCCGCCCAGCAGCACGCGGCCTGACCCCACCCAACCCACTGAGGAGTCCGTCATGACCCAGCCCACGTCGCCGCACCCGGGGCCGCACGTGCCCGCGCCGATCCAGCCCGGCCCGCCCCGCCCCTGACACGACAGAGCCCCCGCCGCAGCCACGGCAGGGGCCCCACGCAACGGACAAAACGAGGAGTCCCGATGCACCCGCAGAGTACCCCGACCACCGCGCCGGCCGAGCCGGAGCACTACACCGTCGCCATCCCCGGCGCGTTCGCCTACGCCACCGAGCGTGAGCTGACGATCCCCGCCCCGCACACCGCCGACGAGATCGCCATGGTGGTCCACGCCGAGCTGACCGAGTTCGGGTACGCGCACCTCTCGGTGGACGTCGACCTGGCGGCGGGCGTGGTCCGGATCGTGTGGCAGGGCGGACCGATCGAGACCACGATCACCGGCCCCGGCGTCGGTACGGCCGAGCCGGACACCGCCGAGCGAACCTACCTGGTCCAGTTCGGCGACCACATGCCGCACTTCCGCTCGGTTGAGATCACCTCCACCCCGGACCGGCTGGCCGGCGACATCCACAACCGGATCGACCCGGGCGGTAACTGGGACTTCGAGATCGTGCTGACCGATGCCGAGGACGGCGGCCTGCTCGGCCGGGTCGTCAACGACGACGGGTCGGAGTCCGGCTACGGCACGCTGACGATCACGGAGCGGCCGACGCCCGCCCCTCGGGCCGAGCCGGTCACCGACCCGCGTCGCATCGCCTACGAGCTGGTGCTCGCGGGTGTCGCCACCGGCCTGCCGATCCCCGACAGCATCAGCATCCCCTCGGACAACCAGGTCTTCGACCTGCGGATGGCCGACAGTGACCGAGACGCCGTCGAGCGGTGGGCCGCGTACCTCGGCCTCCCGGCCCCGGCCGACGGTGACCCCATCGTCGTCAAGCCGGGCCGCGCGTTCCGCAGCTACGCGACCGAGACGTGGTTGCACCCGGCGATGCCGGACCGTCGGCGGGTCCAGGTGGCGAGCTTCTGCGACCTGTCCGACGCCGAGGTCGCCGAGCTGGAGGCGCAGCTGGCCGCCGGGGGCACCCGGTGAGCGCGGCCGACCCGACGCCGGACCCGGGCCCGGACCACGCGCCGACCCGCCCCCTGGGCCCGTTCCCGGGCACCGGCGGCCGGACCGGCCCGGACTACACCGGGCTGCGCTTCGACCGCGCCGACCTGGAGGACACCACCCCGGCCGAGGTGCCGGCGGGTGTCGACGGCTGGGCGGTCACCGGCCGTGTCGCGCCGCCGCCCACGCTGGCCGACCTCGGGCTGGCCGACGACCGGGTCGCCCTCGTGGTGGACCTGCGGAAGCGGATCGAAGAGCTGGCCGCCGAGGCCGACGCGCTGATCGCCGGCATGACGGCCGAGCAGCGGGCGGACCTGGACCAGTACGAGCCGGCCCGGCACCTGCGGGCGGTGGCGTAGATGGCCAGCCTCGACCGCCTCGACGCGGGCGCGCACACCGCCCGGGTGTCCGCCGCCGAGCAGGACCGCCTCCACCGGGAGGCGCGGGAGGACGCCGCCCGCCGCTACCTGCTCACCCGGGGCCTGGACGACGTGGCGGAGATCCTCGGCCTGACCGAGCCAGCCGTGCCCGTCAAGCGGTCCCGGTCCCGGGCCGGCGGCAGCAGGCGGGCCGCCTGATGGCCGCCGTCCTCGCCTCCGTCCTGGCCCTCGTGGTCGTCGTGGTCGGCGCGGTCGCCTACGCCGCGCACCGGGCCGCGAACGCCGCCGAGGCCCGCCGCGACGAGATCGCCGAGGAGCTGCGCACGGCCCGACGGGAGCTACGGATCGCGCTGGCCGAACTGACCACCGCCCGCCACAAGGCGGCCGTGCTGCGCCGGCAGCTCACCGCGCAGGCCGCCCTCACCCCCGACGCCACCTCAGACGCCGGCCCCGAGCTGCCGGCGCTGGACCTGACCACCCTCCGCCAGGTCTGGGCCTGCACGCCCGCCGACTTCGACACCCCGGGAGATGCCCGATGACGACCACCGACCCGACCGCCCTGGACCTCGACGCCCCGACCGTCGGCGGCGACATCGACTTGGCCGGCTGGTACGCCGACACGACCGCCGACTACCGGGACTACGAGGAGCGCCAGCCCGCCGACGGCGACCGTGACCGGGCGATCGTCGAATGGGTGACCCGGGTCCTCGGCAACCCGGCGGACGCGGACTCCCGGGCGGTGCTCGCATTCCTGGCCGCCCGGCACCACGACGAGGTGGTCCCGAGCGGCACCGTCGACTGGCTCAAGGGCCGGGTCGCGGAGCTGACCGCCGACGTGGACCGGCTCCGCGAGCAGGTCTTCGCCCAGCAGCCCGTCATCGACGCCGTCCAGGCGTGGGCCGAGGCTCACGAGGACGGCGACCTGGTGCTGCGGATTCGCCGCCCGTCCGCCCGCGCCGAGGCGGCGGCCCGGTGAGCCGGCACTGGCCCGACCCGAGCGGCGCACGTGACGCCGCCGGCCGCAGGCAGATCGCCGACCGGGTCGGGCCCGACTACCGGCTGAGCCCCGCCGCGCAGCAGCTCGTCACCCGCACCGCCGACCCGGTCCACGCCGGCCCGGCCGACGCCACCGGGCTGCTCCGGGTCCGCGACATCACCACCACCGGCGCATGGACCACCCCGCCGCCCGTGGCCGACACCGCCGCCCTCCCGGTCGTCTCGGCCCCGCCGCCCCCGCCGTGGAACCCCGCCGCCGACATCACCCGCACCGACGAGCACCAGGAGATCAGCAAGTGACCACCGCCTTCACCTTCACCAAGGCCACCAAGAAGGCCGCCAAGGCCCGCATCGCCCTCGACGGCATCTCCGGCAGCGGCAAGACCTACACCGCCCTCACCGTCGCCTCCGCGCTCGGCCAGCGCATCGCGGTCATCGACACCGAGCACCGCTCGGCCAGCAAGTACGCCGACATCTTCACCTTCGACACCCTGCCGTTGGACACCTACGACCCGCGCATCCTCATCGGTGCCCTCGCCGCCGCCGGTGACGCCGGGTACGAGGTCACCATCATCGACAGCCTCTCCCACTTCTGGATGGGCAGCGGCGGCATGCTGGAAGCCGTCGACCACGCCGCCAAGCGGGCCGGCGGGCACGGCATGTCCGGGTGGAAAGAGATGCGCCCGGTCGAGCGCCAGATGATCGAGGCGATGCTCGCCTACCCCGGGCACATCATCGCGACGATGCGGGTCAAGAACGACTGGGTCGAGCAGGACGTCCGCGGTCGCCGGCAGATGGTCAAGGTCGGCACCAAGGCGGAGCAGCGCGAGGGCCTGGAGTACGAGTTCGACATCGTCGGCACCCTCAACGCCGACAACGAACTGGTGGTGGCGAAGTCCAGGTGCCCGCAGTTGGCGGGGGCGGTCATCTCCAAGCCGGGCTTGGAGTTCGGCCACACCGTTCGGGAGTGGCTGGAGGCGGGTGAGGCCGGCGGGCCGACGGTGGCCGAACTTCGTGCCCGCGCGGTCGCGCCGGGGCTGGGCCGGGCCGAGCTGCTCGCGCTGCACTCCGAGGTCCGGGCGGCCGGGCTGCTGGCTGCCCCGGTGTTCGACCAGGCGGGTGCGGCCGTCTCGCTCGGCGACCTGATCGCGCAGCTCGGTCGGCAGGCCCCTGTCCCGATGCGACCGGCTCCGGCCGCCACCCCGGCACCCGCCGAGGCGGCCGAGGCGCAGGACCAGCCGCCCGCGAGCACCGAGGGCGACCGGGAGATGGTCAGCCAGGACCAGCACCGCCACATGCACGCCTTGTGGCGAGAGTTGGGCTACTCGGGTGAGGAGAACCGCGAGACGCGGCTCCAGATCACCGCGAAGATCCTCGGCCTGCGAGACCTGGAGAGCAGCGCGCACCTGACCCGCGCCGAGGCGGACCGCGTGATCGCCGCCCTGCGGCAGCGCAAGGCCAGCCAGGAAGGCCAGGCCGCCTGATGAACCGTACGGAGAGGGTTCAGGAGGTGCTCCGCCTGGAGGGCCTCGCCGACGCCGCGAAGCGTCGCGCCGCCGAGCACCGAGCCGCGCTGGACGCGGACGCCCGCGCCGAGCTGGAGCGCGAGGGCACGGCGCCGTCGTGGCGACTGCCCGACATCGGCACCGTCGCCCTGGCCGTCAGCAAGCAGGCCCCGGTCGTCGCCGACATCGAGGCGCTGACCGCGTGGTGCCTGGCCCGGTACCCGGGGGAGGTCGAGACCGTCCACCAGATCCGCGCGAGCTTCCAGACGGCCCTGCTGAGCCGGACGGTGTGCGACGGGGACGTGGTGGTCGACCCGGGCACGGGGGAGGTCGTCCCGGGGATGGCCGTCCGGCTCGGCGGGGTGCCGCAGTCCCTGTCGATCCGGCCGAGCCGGGACGCGCGGGCCGTGTTCGCCGCCGCCGGGGCGCAGCTGCTCGACGTACTGCTGTCGGTGGAGGAGGACGTGCCGGGGCACCTGGAGCCGGCTGACGTTCCGGACGGCGACCGGTGACCCGCCGCGACCCGGGCGCCGCCGGCAGCACGGTGGCCACCGAGCCCGGCCGATGCGAGTGCCGGCACCTGGAGCCGCTGCACGTCCTCGGCGCCCGCGGTCGCGGCACCTGCTCCGCCAGCACCTGCAACTGCCCCCGCTACGCCCCCGGGGCCGGCACCACGCCGGCCCCGGCCGGGCCGGAGGTGACCACCAATGCCTGAACAGCGCTACGTCGGCCACGTCGGCTACTGCGACGCCCACGGCAAGCGGCTCTACTCCGACCGCAAGAAGGCCCGCCAGCAGATCCGCGCCCACCGCCACCACGGCGGCATGCGCGAGTACCGGTGCGACCTGGTCGCCGGGCACTGGCACGTCGGGCACCTGCCGCCGGCCGTGCGGACGGGCCGCAAGACAGCGACCGAGGTGTACGGGGGTGGCCAGTGAAGCCGCAGGCGCTGGCTACCCACCTGTTCGAGCTGGACCCGGTCGGCCACGCCGACCACCACGGGGAGGAGCCCTGCCCCCGCTGCCCCTGCCGCCGCTGCCCGCTGCCGCACGGCAACCGGTCGCACCAGGTACCCGACACCACGGACGCGCAGGCCGAGCACCTGCGCCGCATCGGAGAGGACCAGGACCGATGACTACCACCCACGCCTACCTGGCCATCTGGCCCATCACCAACCCGAGCCGGCCCCCGGCCGCGCTCATCGCCGAGGCGTCCGCCGCCCTCGACGTCATGGCCGCCACCGGCGGTGCCCGGATCGTCGGCACCCCCAGGTGGGTGATCGCCGGAGACCGGCTGATCTGCCGGGCGTCGGCCGTGCCGCTGGCCGCCCTGGAGGAGTCGGCGCACGCCAGGCGGGCCCGCCTGGAGGGTGACGTGCTGCGGCTGGCCGGGCTGCGCTGGTCGGCGCGGCAGATCGCGGCGACGACCGGGTTGCCGCACTCGACCGTGCAGTCGGTCCTCACCCGCTACCGCCAGCCGGCGGCGGCCTGAACGGCCGGTCCGGGCGGCACTTCCCCGCCGCCCGGACCGGCACCCGAACAGACACGAGCACCACGATGAGAGGCACGGGATGACCCAGACAGTCGCCGTCCAGCGGGCAGTACGGCGATCCGACCTGCCAGCCCCGGCACGCCTGATCGTCCTCACGATCTGCGGCATCGCCGACTACCGGACCGGCGTCGTCCCGCCCGAGCACGCGATGTCCCTCACCGAACTGGCCGTCGCCACCGGACTGGGTCGCTCCACGGTCGCCCGCTCGCTGAACCTCCTGGAGAAAACCGCGTGGCTCACCCGGGACCGACCGGACGTCGTGGCCGCCCGGTCCGAGGGTGCCCGCACGGCGTACACCGTCCACGTCGGTAGTCCCGTAGCGGGACTACCCGGTAGTCCCAGAGCGGGACTAGTCCCAGAGCGGGACTACCCCGAACCGGACGTGTCCGACATCGGGCAGTCCCAGAGCGGGACCACCGGTAGTCCCGCAGCGGGACGCATTCCTATCTCCCCAACCACTACCAACAAGAACCTCTCTTCTCGTCCCGCTTCCGACCCGGCTGATGCTGTCGAGGCTCCGCCCCGACTCGACGTCGACAGGGTCTGCCGACACCTCGCCGACCGGATCGAAGCCAACGGCTCCAAGCGCCCCACGATCGGCAAGACGTGGCGCGACGCCGCCCGACTCCTCATCGACCGCGACGGCCGCACCGTCGAGCAGATCCTCCGCTGCATCGACTGGTGCCAGGACGACCCGTTCTGGCGGGCCAACGTCCTGTCGATGCCGAAGCTGCGCGAGAAGTACGACCAGCTCCGCCTCGCCGCCCAGCGCGAAGCCGCGCGACCCGCCAGCCGCAACACCGGGGCGAACCGACACCACGACGACCGCCCCGACCAGAACCCGTTCCGCACCGGCGAAGCCGTCGCCACCTACGCCAGCCAGAGCACCGGGAGCACCCGATGACGACCGCCCCCATCCGCGACGCCCTCAACCTCACCGCCCACGACCACCAAGGCCACGCCCCGGCCACCGACGGCCCCACCCTGGAGCAGATCCGCCTCGACGCCGACCGCGCCGAGATGGACGCCATCCGCTCCCGGCAGGCCGCCAACCGGGCCGTCGTCTACACCCGCCGCCGGCCCAGCCGGTACGCCACCGCCAGCTACGACCGGCTCCGGCCCGACCAGAACCCCGGCGGCAAGATCGCCCGCTGGTGGGACTCCGGCCCCCGCACCCTCGTCCTCGCCGGCCCCACCCGCACCGGCAAGACCACCGCCGCCTACGCCATCGGCAATGACGTCCACGGCCGCGAGCAGTGGGTGATGGTGTGGACCGCCGCCGACCTGTCCGCCGCCCTCAAGCCCGACAGCGCCGAGCCCCTCGCCTACGACTACGCCACCACCTGCGGCCTCCTGATCCTCGACGACCTCGGCCGGGAGCGGGTCACCGACTGGTGGCTGGAGCAGCTCCAGCGCATCGTCGACCACCGGTGCGCGCACGAGCGCCGCATGGTCGTCACGACCAACACCGGCGCCAACGCCGCAGCCGTCTACGACGAGCTGTCCGCGCGGTACGGACACCCGGTGGTCGAGCGGCTCCTCGACGGCGGCGGGCTGCTGGTGCTCGACGGGCCGCCCGTGCGGCGGGTGACCGCGGAATGGTGACGCCTCCCGTCTGCGCGACGCCCGGCTGCGGCCGGCCCGCCGTCGCCGCCGTCACCACCACCGGCGTCCGCATCCAAATCCGCACCGACCGGCTCGACGACCCCCGCACCGCCGCCGCCTGGGCCGACTGCCTGCACTGCTGGGCCTGCACCACCGCCGCCGTCGACCAGCACATCGCCACCGCCCGACACACCCGCCACGAGACCGAGGAGACGCGACCCCGATGACCACCACGACGAAGACCGTCAGCCCCACCGCCCAGTTCGCCGCCGCCCGCGCCTTCAACGACGAGTTCCCCGTCGGCACGCCCGTCCGCTACTGGAAGGGCATCCGCGACGGCGACGGCCGCACCGCCCGCACCCGCACCCAGGCGCAGCTCCTCAGCGGCCACACCGCCGTCGTCTGGCTCGACGGCGTCTCCGGCTGCATCGCCCTCACCCACATCCAGCCCATCAGCGAGGACGAGCTGATGCCCGAGCAGCCCGACGGCATCGAGGACGACTCCTACGACCTGCCCGACCCGCACCGGGCCGCCGGACGGGTCCGCGACTGGATCAGCGCCTGGGGCGACGGGCTCATCGACACCGCCGACGGCCACCCGCTGTACGCCCGCGACCTGGAGGCCATCTGCCGGGCCGTCCTCGCCACCCCCGCCGACACCATCCCGGGTCGGCCGCACCGCGACGAGCCGCCCCTCGACCGCGACGGGGTCGACGTCCACCTCCCCGCCAACGACATCCCCGCCTGAGGAGCCCGCCGTGACCACTCCCACCGACCGCATCCCGCTCCGGACCGAGCTGGCCACCGCCGGCCAGCTCGCCCAGGCCCTGGAGGCCAACCGGCAGCTCCACACCCGGCTCGGCCGCGCCGAGAGCGAGGCCCGCGCCATGGTCCGCGACCGCGACGCCGCCCTCGACGAGCGCAACCAGGCCCGCCGGGAGCGGGACACCCTCGCCGCCCGGCTGGAGCACGCCGAAACCGCCCGCATCGACGTAGACGGCGACCTCTGGCGACCCGCACCAGACGCACAGTGGACCCTGTCCGGCGACCGGACCGTCCGGCTCGACGAGGACGTGCTGGAGCACCTCCACGGCCCCACCCGGCCCGTCCTGATCATCGACAACGGACCCCAGGACGACGAGCCGGCGCCCGCGCCGTCCCCCGGTTCCGGCCCGGCCCGCGTGCAGGGTTCGCCGGACCCGCGTCACGTCGCCCGGATCGACCGCACCGGCCGGGTGTGGTTCTCCGCCGAGAACGGCTGGTGGCGCGGTGCCGGCACCTGCCACCTCAGCACCAGCGCGGAGACCCTGGAGCGCCTGCATGGGCCCACGGTGGAGGCGGTCGTCGTCCCGGCCTCCGCGCCTGAGCCGCTCCGCCCCGCCGACTGGGAGCAGCGGGCCATCGACGCGGTCCGGGAGGCACTGGAGGCCCCCTGGTCGGTCCTCGGCACGGGTCGCGCCTCCGAGATCGCGGTCCGCGCCATCATCGACGCCGGCCTCGCCGGGCCCGGCGGACGCTGCCCCCGCTGCGGCTCCACCTACCCGCGCACCCTGCCCCCGGGCGAGGACGCCCGCTGCTGGACGTGCGCCACCGAGGACCAGACCGGCCTCGACGAGCCGGCCAACACCACGCGGGAGGGCTGAGCGCCATGAAGCCGCCCGTGCCGTACTTCGGCGGGAAGATCACCACCGGCCCCGCCATCACCGCCCTGTTCCCCACCCACCGCCACTACGTCGAGCCCTACGCCGGCAGCCTCGCCGTGCTCCTCGCCAAGCCCCGCAGCCACCACGAGACCGTCAACGACCTCGACAGCCAGCTCATGACCTGGTGGCGCGTCCTCCGCGACCAGCCGCAAGAGCTGGCCAGGGTCTGCGCCCTCACCCCGCACAGCAGGGCCGAGCTGGACGCGGCCCGCGACGAGACCGCCGACATCGGCGACCTCGAGGTGGCCCGGCGCATCTTCGTCCAACTCACCCAGGGCCGCGCCGGCGCGCGACGCCGCACCGGGTGGAGGCACTTCGTCAAGCCCACCGAGGTCACCTCGATGCCCGACTACCTCGACACCTACATCGGCCGCATCTACGACGCCGCCGAGCGGATCGCCGGGGTGACCCTGGAGTCGCTGCCCGCCCTCGACCTCATCACCAAGTACGGGCAGGAGCCGGACGTGCTGCTGTACGTCGACCCGCCGTACCTCGGCACCACCCGCTGCCGTTCCTGGGACGGCTACCGCCACGAGATGCGCGCCGAAGCCGACCACCGCGACCTGGCCGACGCCCTCCACGCCTGCAAGGCCGCCGTGGTGCTCTCCGGCTACGCCTCCGACCTGTACGACCGGGAGCTGTACGCCGGGTGGGACCGCCACACCATCGCCGCCAGCACCGGCCAGGGCGGCACCTGGGCCAACCGCACTGAGGTGCTGTGGTCCAACCGGCCGCTGGGTATCCAGCCGTCCCTGCTCGACACCCTCGACATCGCCGGGGCACCCGCGTGACCCGCCGCCGTCTGCTGGCCATCCTCGCCGCCGCACTGGTGGCGGGGGTGGCCGCCACCCTCGCACTCGCCGCAGCCCGCAGCGCCTGGGGCGACCCGGCCGCCGCCGTCCTCGTCGCGGTCGCCGCAGCCTGGCTCGGCTCCACCATCCCGCACCTGCTCCGCCGGAGGACCCGTTGACCCCGCACCACCTCCACGCCCGCGCCGCCCTGGAATCCCTCCGGCTGGCCCGCCAGCACCTGGCCGTGCTCGCCCGCAGGGAAGCCGCCCGCAACGCCTGGGCCGAGCAGCTCCCCGCCGCCCCGATCCTCCACGCCCCCACCTACGGCACCCGCCACGCCACCGGCGGCCACGCCGACCCCGTCAGCGGTCGCCTAGCGGTCGAAGAGCCACCCGCCCGACTCGTCACCTGGGCCACCCGGTGGGAGATCGCTGACAGCCGTCTCAACGGGATCGCTCGCATGTTCGGCATCCCGGCGACCCACACCCTCGCGCGCATCCGCCACGCCATCCCAACGTTGCTGCCCGCCACGGCGGCCGTCCTCGCGCAACACCTGGTCGACGAGGACGTGCTCGTGCGGGGCTGGCTGGACCTGCCGGCCTACCACGAGCCCCTGGTCGGTGTTGCCTGCCCGCACTGCGGTGAGCGGCAGCTCGTCGTCCAGACCGCCGGCCCCGCCGACGCCTGGACCGTCATCTGCGCCACCGGCCGACCCTGCACCGGGACCGGGTGCCCGTGCGGGATGCCCGGCGCGGTGGAGGGGGCCCCGCACATCTGGCCCCGCGCCCTGGTGCTCGGCGCGGTCGCGGGGGTGACCCGGTGATCCGCCTCGCCCTCGGCTGGACCCCCATCCGCCGCATCGGCGTCCTCGCCCACCTCCACGGCGGAGCCGGCCGACGGACCCGACCCGGGCGCGGTCGCGGGGGCCGCGTCCAGCCCGATCAACTGACCCGACCCGAAGGAGAGCCATGGACCACGCCGCCCTGAACACCGCCCCGCCCGCCGTCCGCTGCGGCATGTGCGGTAGCCGCACCCGGGCCGACGCCACCGGTGAGCCGTTCCGGGCCCGTACCCGGTGGATCACCTGCCGCCGGCCCGGGTGTGCTTGGTCGTCGCAGTCGCCGCGCCGGGTTGGCTTGATCTGGCGAGCGCGGATCTGGCTCGGCCGCTGACCCGTCCGGCCCGGGGTGCACGCGCGCCCCGGGCCACCCGACCCGAGGAGACGACCGATGAGCATTGAAGACCGACTCGCCGCCGACATCGCCGACCGCCTGACCGCCGAGCTACTCAAGTCGCACGAAGTCACACCCGGACCTGGACTCGCCGACGAGGGCGGCGAGATCCGGATCAGCCTCGCCCAGGTCGCTCGAATCGCCGCCCAGGTCGGCGCAGCCGAGACTCGGCGGGCTCTACGGGTAGGGCGCCACACCGGACGTTGATGCCCTCATAAGTGTCGGTCTGATGGCATGCCGGTCCGGCACCCGATACCCGTCATGATCGGGTGCCTGTCCGATGTGCCCGATTCTGGCGACATCATAATCACGGTTATGGGTACACCGTGGGAATCCCAGCAGCTTGACCGACGAGGGAGAATCGATCCGTGAACACACCTGGCCAGCGCCCCGCCGCCGCCCTGCTCCGCTTGCACTCAGCAGCGGAGACGGCAGGTGCCGCCTTGAGTGATCTGGCCGACGCCGTGCGGGGGTCAATGGATCGCGATGTCGCCGAGCATCCCGACCTAGCCGAGTTGAACGTCCGGCTCGATGCGCTCTACGAAGCGCCGTGATCACCGCGCGACTCTGCGGCTCCGCGACGGCCACCGTGGATGCCCTGGCTGACTGCTTCAAGTGGGTCGCCGACCAGCTCGACCGATACCCGTGGATCTTGACCCTGATAGTCGGGGCCGCCTGGCTGCTGGTGCTCGGATGATCCTGGTCCACGGCCGGGAGTACGGCACCGCGGAGCAGATCGCCACCCGCCTCGGTGGTGACGTCACCGTGGCGATGGTCCGCAACTGGGCCGCCCGCGACGGCCTGGAGTCGATCCGGGTCGGCCGGACGGTCTACTACCCGCTCGACCAGGCGGCCACGATCGAGCGCGACAAGCGGGTCACCGGGCGAGGTCGGCCGCGACGGCTTGACGTTGAGGCGGTCGCCGCCGCATGATTTGATCACTCACCGCTACAGGCGGAGTGTGCCCACAGCCCGGACGTTGACCCAGCAGGGTCCGCCGGGCTGTTGTGTGTCCAGGGTGCCGGCGGGAAGCGCCGATGCAGTGTCCGGACGGCCCAGGCGTACACACCCTGGCCCGACGGCACCCCAGCCACGACGTGTCCGGGGACGGGACGCGGGGCGCGGGGAGAGCGGGCCGGTCACTGCGGCGGTGGCCGGCCCGCACCCCCTCACGGCGAGCTGGTCGCCGACGGCGTCGCGCCACCGGTGATCCCACCGATCAGGCCGGTGCCGATGCAGCCGGCGCAGCACAGCAACACCAGCAGCAGCGGGCCGACGATCCACAACACGATCACCCAGATCCCGACGGTCGCCGCCTTGCTGGTCGGCGACTGCACGTACACCACCTGCGGCGGCGGTGTCGGCGGGAGCTGCCTCGGATCGTGCTGCTGGTTGTACGGGTCGTAGGACATCCGGCCATCGTCCCCAGTGCACACCCCACGCCGGTATCCGATACGCAGTCGGATACCGGACCCCCTGACCGGACAAGGCGCCGGTCCCGGAGGTGACCCATGCGAGGCCGACCCGTAACCCAAGCTGACCACGACCAGGTCGCCGAGCTGCACGGCCAAGGCCTCGGCCGCAACGCCATCGCCAAGGCCATCCGCCGGTCCGGCAAGACCGTGTCCGAGATCGCCGCCCAGCTCGGCCTGAGCTTCGACCGCGGCCCCACCCGGGTCGCCACCGAGGCCCGGAAGGTGGACGCCAAGGCGAAGCGGGCCGCTCTCGCCCTGGACCTGCTCGACGACGCCGCACGCCTCCGCCAGCAGCTCTGGCAGCCAGCGGACTACGTCGACCACGGCGGCAAGGAATACTTCCGCGTCGACTGGACCATGAAGGAACCGACCTTCGCCGACAAGCTGAAGCTCATGCAGGCGGCCGGCATCGCGGTCGACCGGTCCGTCCGACTCGACCAGTACGACGCCGACCCCGGTGTCGACGCCGCGAAGAGCATGCTCGGCGCGCTCGCCGCAGGCCTCGGTGCCGCCTACGACCAGCTCACCCAACCCGCAGCCGATGGCGATTGACGTCGACGCGGTCGTCCGGCAGCTCGCCCCGGTGCACATCCGGTCCATCGTCGAGTCGACGGCCCGCCTGAACATCTGGCAAGGCAGCGTCCGGTCGGGGAAGACGGTGGCGTCGCTGCTGCGGCTGCTCATGGCCATCGCCGCCGCGCCCAGCTCCGGCCGGGTGCTGCTGTTCGGCAAGACGAGGGAGAGCGTCAACCGGAACGTGTTTTCGGTGCTCGGCGACCCGGCCCTCTTCGGTCCGCTCGCCCGCCTGGTCAAGTACAACCCGGGGGCGCCCACCGGCAGCATCCTCGGCCGTGAGGTCGACGTCCTGGGCGCGAACGACGCCAAGGCGGAGCCCAAGGTCAGGGGTATGACGCTGTGCATCGCGTACGGCGACGAGCTGACCACCATCCCGGAGGCGTTCTTCACGCAGGTGCTCGCCCGGCTCAGCGTCTCTGGTGCGCAGCTCTTCGGCACCACCAACCCGGACAGCCCAGCCCACTGGCTGCGGAAGAAGTACCTGCTCAGGCAGGGCGAGCTGAACCTCCGGACGTGGCACTCCACCCTGCGGGACAACCCGCACCTGGACCCGCAGTACGTCGCCGACCTGACCAAGGAGTACGTCGGCCTCTGGTACAAGCGGTTCATCCTCGGCGCGTGGGTCCAGGCTGAGGGTGCCGTCTTCGACATGTTCGACGAGGACCGGCACGTGGTCAGCACGCTGCCGCAGATCCAGCGGTGGATCAGCCTGGGCATCGACTACGGCACCCGCAACGCCACCGCCGCGCTCATCCTCGCCGTGGGCGCGGACGGCCGGCTGTACCTCACTCACGAGTGGCGGCACGATCCGGCCGTCGCCCGCCGGCAGCTCACCGACGCCGGCCTGTCCCGGGAGCTGCGCGCCTGGCTCGGCCGCCTCCAGGTCCCCGGCGCGACCGGCCTGACCGGGCTGCGGCCGGAGTGGACCGTCGTCGACCCGGCCGCCGCGTCGCTGCGGCTCCAGCTCCACGAGGACGGCATGACGCCGATGCTCGCCGACAACTCTGTGCTCGACGGTCTACGGCTTGCGTCCTCGCTGCTAGCCAACGATCAATTGAAGATCCACAGGTCATGCACCGGCCTCCTCGACGAGATCCCCGGCTACTCCTGGGACGACGAGGCGGCGAAGAAGGGCGAGGACAAGCCCATCAAGGCCGACGACCACAGCATCGACGCTGGCCTTCGCTACGCGATCAAGACGACCGAGGTGCTCTGGAGGCCGCTGCTGCGGTCCGCCCACGCCCTCGCAGCCTGACCCGAGAGGAACCGCCGTGCAGAAGCCCAGCCCCGCCAGGATGGTCCTGGTCATCGTCGATCCGATCGGCAACAACGGCAGCGACATCGCGCCGGCCGTCATCACCCGCGTCTGGGGTGAGCACCCGGCCGGCGGCTGGACCGTCAATCTCAAGACGATCAAGGACGGCAACGTCGACGAGTGGCTCACCTCGATCCGGCTCTTCGACACCGAGCAGCAGGCCCGCGAGAACGGTTACGCCTGCTTCTGGCCGCCGCGCGTCTGACTCCACCGACACACGACCTGACGAACGGAGAGCCTGGTGCCGATCCCCACCGGCGGCGCCTGGCCGCCCCCCACCCACGCCCCCGCCTACGACGCCTACCGCGACTGGGACGCCTGGTACGTCGGCGACCCCGGCGAGCTGCAAGCCGTCTACAGCCGGCGCGGCGTCAGCAGCCCCCGCGTACGCCCGAGCCAGCTCGTCGGGGGTGTCGTCGGGATGCTGTCCCGCTGGATGTGGGGCAACCCGGTCCGGTCCGACCAGCGTGATACCCGCCTGCACGTTCCGGTGCCCGCCGACCTCGCCGCCACCTCCGCCGGGCTGCTGTTCTCGGAGCCGCCGACGCTCACCTCCGAGACCCCAGCCGTCCAGGAGGCGATCGAGCGGCTCATCGAGGGCGGCCTGCACACCACCCTCCGGCACGCCGCCGAGCACGCATCCGTCCTCGGCGACGTCTACCTCCGCCCCGTCGTCGACCGGGAGGTGTCCCCGGCCGGCGCGATCGTCACCGCGGTGCCGGCCGACGCCGCGATCCCCGTCATCCGGTGGGGCCGCCTCACCGAGGTCACGCTCTGGTCGACGCTGGAGGAGTCCGCCGGCACGGTGGTGCGCCTCCTGGAGCACCACGACGTCGTCAACGGTGCCGGCCGGATCACCTACGCCCTGTACGAGGGCGACGCGACGGACCTGGGCCGGGTCATCCCGCTCACCGAGCACCCGAACGCCGAGTACCTCGCCGAGCTGGTCGACGAGACGAGCGCGCAGGCGACCGGCCTGGACCGCCTGGACGTCGTCCGCATCCCCAACGCCGGCCCTCAGCGACGCTGGCGGAAGCTCGCCGCGCTGAAGAGCCTCGGTCGCAGCGACATGGACGGCAATGAGCCGCTCTTCGACCGCATCGACGAGGTGTGGACGGCGTGGATGCGGGACATCCGCATCGGGCAGGGCCGCATCACGGTCCCGGAGTACATGCTCCAGTCGAACGGGGCTGGGCAGGGCGCGACCTGGGACGCCGACCGGGAGGTCTACTCGGCGATCAACGCCCTGCCCACCCCGCAGGGGGCTGGCGTGGGCCTCACCGTCAGCCAGTTCGCGATTCGCCACGTCGAGCACAAGGCCACCGCCGACGCGCTGATGGAGGCCGCGATGCGGCACGCCGGCCTGTCGGCTCAGACGATGGGCGAAGAGGGCGACGTCGCGATGACCGCGACGGAGGCGACCGCGCGGGAGCGGCAGAGTTTCGTGACCCGCGGCGACCGGACCACCGTCTGGAAGGCGGAACTGGGCCGCTACGTCGAGCTGCACCTGGCGCTGGAGCGCGTGCACTTCGGCGGGCCCGCCGAGGAGCGGCCGAACGTCGAGTTCGGCGACTCGGTCACCGAAAGCCCGGAGGTGGTGGCGCGTACCGCCCAGCTGCTGCACGCAGCGGAGGCCGTGAGCATCGAGACGAAGGTCCGGATGGTCCACCCCGAGTGGGACAAGAAGCAGGTCGCCGACGAGGTGAAGAAGATCAAGGAGGAGACCGGCGGCCGGCGCGAAATCGACCCGGCCGGCCGGTTCGGCCAGCTCGCCGGCAACAACCCGCCCGGAGGTCAGGACGGGCAGCCTGAGGAGTAGCCCGTGGCCGTCAGCCCGGACCAGATCGGCGCGATCAGCCGTGCCAGCGTTGACATGTACCGGGCCGCCGAGTCGGCCCTGGTCGCCCTGGTCGCCCGCTACCTGGGGGCCGGCATCGACGGGCCGATGTGGGCCGTGCAGCGCCTCGCCGCCGTGTCCGCCCTGCGCCGGGCCGCGCAGGCGGTCGTCGACCGGCTCGACCGGGATGCGCCCGGGGCCATCGGCCAGGCCGTCGCAGCCGCGTACCGGGCTGGCCACGGCTCGGCGCTGACCGACCTGCCGGAGGATGCGGCGGTCCGGCTCGCCGCGCGGGAGGCGGTCCGCGCGGTGCGGCAGCCGGCCGTGGTGGAGTCGCTGGCGTCGGCGCTGGTCGCGGACGTCGGCGAGCAGCACTCCAACGTCGTCCGCGACACCCTCGACGTCTACCGCCGAGTGATCGCCGAGGCGACCGCGGTGTCGGTGGCCGGTGGGCAGACCCGCCGGCAGGCCGCCCAGCACGCCTACGCCCGGCTGATCGACCAGGGCATCACCGGCTTCACGGACCGGGCTGGCCGGCGCTGGCGGCTGTCCAGCTACGTCGAGATGGCCACGCGCACGGTCACCCAACGCGCGGCGGTCCAAGGCCAGACGGACCGGCTCCAGTCGGCCGGGATTCGCCTGGTCATCGTCTCGGACACCGTGCAGGAGTGCCGACTGTGCCGGCCGTTCGAGGGCAAGGTGCTGTCGCTGTCCGGCGCTGCTGGGCGCGTGCAGGCCCGGAACCCGGTCACCGGCGGGACCGTCCAGGTGCAGGTGCTGACCACCCTCGACCGCGCTCGTGCTGCCGGTTTCCAGCACCCGAACTGCCGGCACTCCGTGAGCGCGTACCTGCCCGGCGTCACCCGCCGGCCAGCCCGGCCGACCGCCGACCCGGAGGGCGACAAGGCCCGCCAGCGACAGCGGGCCATCGAGCGGCAGATCCGGAAGTGGAAGGAGCGTGAGGGCGGCGCCCTGGACGCCGACGCGGCGAAGGCCGCACGCAAGAAGATCAGGGCGTGGCAGGCGGAGATGCGCGACCACCTCGCCGCCTGCCACGCCCTCAAGCGCCTGGCTTACCGGGAGCAGATCGGCGCGGGCAACATCCCGCCCGGGACGCCGAAGCCACTCGCCCCGCCTGTGCCTCGGCCGCGCCCGACCAGCCCACCGCCGGCACCCATTCCGCCCCCGCCGCCCGTCGACCCCGCCGAGGCAGCTCGCCGTGCGTGGGACGAGCGCACCGGCCGGGCACGCACCGGTCAGGGCGCGCTCGACGCGGCACCGCTACGCCTGGACCCGCGCACCGGCCGCCTGGTCGGCGGGGACACCTGGCCCGGACGTCAGGCCGCCGGAGACGCGGTACGCAGCTACCAGGGGTCCGGCTTCCAGATCGTCAACCGATCTCTCCGGCAGCGAGTCTCGCCGCTGCCCGAGCGCGCCGCCGAGCTGGTCGCCGGCCTGGACGACGCGCTCAGCCGCTCCCGGCTCGACGCTGACATCGTCGTTGAGCGCGGCTTCCGACCCACGCCGGCTTTCGGAGCCGACTGGGCCAACGCCGACGTCACCGGCTGGATCTGGACCGACCTGGCGTACGGCTCCGTCACGGCCGACTCGGTCGTCGCCGAGGAGTTCGCCGGCAGCCGAGGCATCATCATGCGCATCCTCGTCCCCCGTGGCGTCGGTGCCGTCCGGGTATCCGACCTCGGCTCCGAGAACGGCGGCTCAGAGGCCGAGGCCGAGATCCTGTTGGAGCGGGGCTGCCGGTACCGCGTCGTGCGCGACCATGGAGTCGTCGACGGGTGGCGGCGTGTGGATGTGGAGGTGCTCCGTGACTGATCGCAGTGACCGGCCGGAGCAGCCGACGTCGGCCCGGGAGCGGCAGGCCGCCCCGGACGAGGTCCAGGAGTACGACTACCGCCCGCCGGTCGACCCGACCCGGCCCCTGCCGCCCGGCGTGGGTCCTGGCCTGGACGACGACCGGCCCTCTCCGTCCCGGCCCCAGTAGCCGGACCGCCGGCAAGGCCCGGCACCCACCTCACACGACAGCCTCAAGGAGGCCCCCGTGCGCTCGACCCTGCCCGCTTTCGTCAACCCCCTCACCGGCGAGCCGGTCACCCCGGGCACGGTCCTGGGCTACCGGCGCGACGGCCGGCCCATCTATGTCATCGCGGGTGGCTCCGGCGAGGGCGGCGATGGCGGCTCCGGCGGAGAGGGTGGATCATCCGGCGACGGATCGACCGGCGAGGGCGGGGACGACACCAGCACCACCAAGACGCCCAAGATCGAGGGTGAATTCGACCCGGAGCGTCACGCCCGCGCCCTGGCCGCCGCCCGCGATGGCGAGAGGAAGGCCAAGGCCGAGTCGAAGGCGAAGGACGAGCGGATCGCCGCGATCCTCCAGGCTGCCGGCCTCACCCCGGACGGCAAGACCGACCCCGCCGAGCAGCTCAAGGCAGCCGCCGCCGAGCGGGACAGCGCCACCCAGAAGCTCCGCGACAAGAGCCTCCGGCTCGCGGTACGAGAGAACGCCGACAAGGCCGGCGTCGACCCCACCGCCCTGCTGGACTCCGCCAGCTTCCGCGCGGCCACGGCCGAGCTCGACCCGGACGCGGCCGACTACGACGACCAGGTCGTCGCCGCCATGAAGAAGGCGCTCAAGGCCAACTCGCGGCTCGCCGCCAACGCCGGCCAAGGTGCCGGCCGCCAGGGCGCCGACCACACCGGCGGCGGAACCAACACCGGACGCCCGAAGAGCCTCCGCGAGGCCTTCGCCCGCCAGAACCAGACGACGTAACTCGGGAGACCCAGTGACCATCACCCTCGCGGACGCGATGCGTAACGCGGCGTCGGACACCCAGTACGCGGTGATCGACGAGACGCGCCGCAACTCGTGGCTGCTCGACCAGTTCATCTTCGACGACGTCGCCACCCCCGGCGTGGGCGGTGGCTCCCTGTCGTACACCTACAGCCGGCTGACCCAAACCCGGGGCGGCCAGTTCCGTGCCTACAACACGGAGTACGTGCCGGCCGAGGCCAAGCGCACCCAGATCACCAGCTCGCTCTACCCGTTCGGTGGGGCGTACAACCTGGACCGGGCGCTCGCGCACCTGGGCCCGCGCCTGACCGACGAGATGGCGTTCCAGACGTCCGATCTGATCAAGGGCGTGCGGAACACGTTCGCCGAGCAGCTCATCGTCGGTGACCACGCGAGCAACGTCCTCGGCTTCGACGGCCTCGACGTAGCCCTCACCGGCAGCGTGACCGAGTTCTTCCCCAACGCGACCACCTTCTACGCCGACTGGTCCCCGACCACCCTCAACACCACCACCCTGGCCATCCAGGCCACCGACCAGCTCGACGAGTTCCTGTCGCTGCTCAACAGCCCCGCAGACGCCCTGCTCGGCAATCGGCTCCTGATGAACCGGATCAAGGCCATCGGCAAGCTCGCCGGGATGTACACCCGCACCCAGGACGACATGGGCCGGACGATCGAGCAGTACGGCAACGCCGTCCTCGTCGACCTCGGCACCGTCAACTCCGACATGACCGGCAACACGTCGTACGTGGTCCCGGTCGAGACCCGCGACCCGGACGGCGCGGGCGGCGGCGGGAACATCACCAACCTGACCGACCTGTACGCGGTCCGGTTCGGCCTCGACGCCCTGCACGGAGCGAGCGTCGCCGGCAAGCCGCTGATGGACCAGTGGGACCCCGACTTCAGCACCTCGGGTGCCGTCAAGACCGGCGAGGTCGAGATGGGCCCGGCAACCATGGTGCTGAAGAACAGCCGTTCCTGCGGCGTCTTCCGCAACATCAAGGTCAAGTGAGGCAGGCCATGGGTATCCGATTCTTCGAGATCCGGTCGCCGCGGCCCGACTTCACCGGTCGCATCGGTGCCGTCAGCTTCGCCGACGGCGTCGCCCGCGTCTCCTTCGACGACGAGCGCGACGACACCGGCATGGCGACCGCCGACGAGCACCGCGTCCAGGTCGGCCGCAGCGCCGTGCTGTTCGCCCAGCGTCGGCCCGGCTACCTCGTCACCGAGGTCGACCAGGCCGGCAACCCGATCACCGAGAAGGGCGACGACGGCCAGGACGACCGGCCGACCATGCCGTCCCGCTCGTCGTCGAAGGCCGACTGGGTCAAGCACGCCACCAGCCCGGCCGGCGGCATGACCGACGCCGACGCCAATGCCAAGACCCGCGACGAGCTGGCCGAGCACTTCCTCGGCCCGAAGGAGGGCTGAGCCATGCAGCTCGGCGGCTACAGGGGCAACGTCCGCGACGCCCTGACGCACGTCAACGCGGCGGACCCGGCCAGCCCGGACACGTTCTTCCGGCGCAACCTGCCCCGAACCGGCCTGTACGACTCCGCCAGTGACACCGGGCAGGCCGCCCTGGCGAGCGGGGTGATGACCTCCGTCCCGATCTGGCTGCGCCAGGGCGACGTCATCACGAACATCGCGGTCCGCACCGGCGCGACCGCGGGGGCCACGATCACCAACCAGTGGTTCGCCCTGTACGACGAGGCCGGCGCGCTGATCGGCCAGTCGGCGGACGGCACGTCGGCGGCACTCGCGGCGAACACCACGATCACCAAGCCGTTGGCGTCGGCGTACACCGTCCAGCGGACGGGGCTGTACTTCGTGGGGCTCATGGTCGCGGCGTCCACGACGCCGACGCTGCTGGGCACCGTGGCGGCTCCGGCGATCGTGACCGGGGAGCGGGCGCTGAGCCAGGCGTCGGGGTCGAGCCTGACCACGACGGCACCGGCCACGATCGCGACGCCGACGGCGAAGCAGTTCGTGCCGTACGTCGTCCTCACCTGACGCGCCGGGGGGTGTGATGGCGACCGGCTACACCGGCGGCGACCCGACCAAGGAGACGCCGGCCGGGGCGCAGGCGAAGGCCGACGCCGCCCAGGCTGCCGCCATCGCCGCCTCGGCACAGCGTGCGGCCAACCTGGCCGACCTGGCCAGCGCGGCAGATGCCCGCACGAATCTGGGCCTGGGCTCGGCGGCGACCCGCGCGGTCGGATCGGCGGCGGGCACGGTGGCGGCCGGGGACGACCCGCGTTTCAACGTCACCGCACCCGCCGCCACCGACGTGCAGGCGTTCACGAGCAACGGCACCTGGACGATGCCGGCCGGCGCGCGGGCCGTCGCGGTGGTCCTGATCTCCGGCGGTGGCGGTGGCGGCTCCGGCCGTCGCGGTGCCGCCGGCACGGCCCGGGTCGGTGGCGGTGGTGGCGGCTCCAGTGGCCGCCTCATCGCCACCATCCCCGCCTCGGTGCTGCCGTCCACGGTGGCCGTGACGGTCGGCGCGGGCGGTACGGGCGGGGCGGCGGTCACGGCCAACGACACCAGCGGCACGGCCGGCGGCAGCGGTGGCCCGTCGGCGTTCGGGACGTTCGCCCGGATCGGCTCGACCGGCGGTGGAGCGGGCGGGGCTTCCGGTTCCGGCGGCACCGGCGGCTTCTCCGCCCCCCACGGCGGCGCGACGGGCGGTGCCGCCTCCGCCACCGGGGCGGTCCCTTCCGCAGTGTTTCTGAACGCGGGCGCGGGCCCGGGCGGCGCGGGCGGGGGCATCACCGCAGCCGACGTCGCCAGCAACGGTGGTGTCCCGGCCGGCGGCACCACCACCTCGACTGCCGGCACTGCCGGTGTGGCCGGGGGTGCGCTGCCCACCACGGGTGATGCCGCACCGGCGGGCACGCCGAACGGCGGAGCGGGTGGCGGTGGTGGTGCCGCGTCCATCACCGGAGCAGCCCAGGCCGGTGCCAACGGGGCCAACTACGGCGGCGGCGGTGGGGGCGGTGGGGCCAGCCTCAACGGCAACGCCTCCGGCAAGGGTGGCGACGGCGCGGGCGGCATCGTCTACGTGGTCACGAGCTTCTGAAGGGCGGCCTGGTCGTGGCGTACAGCGTGATCCAGGGCCGCACGGTCACCCTGACCGTGGAGTGGCTCGACTACCCGGGCGGCCCGGCTTCCCTGGTGAGCGGGGTGACGATCGAGATCCGCCCGGCCGGCGGCGGGGTGGCGGTCGTCGGGCCCACCTCCACCGGGGTCGTGCACGTCGCCACGGGCCTGGACACCTACCGGTGGACGGTGCCCGCTGACCTGGCCGCAAGCGACTACGCGGTGATCTGGTCGGGCACCGACGCCCAGGCGGACACGGTCACCGCCACGGACATCGTGACGGTGGTCGAGCAGTCCCCGCCGGTGGGAGGCTCCTACGCCACCGTGGCGGAGCTGGCCGAGCACCTCGGCCGGACGCCGACCAACGCGGTGCAGCTGCTCGTCCGGGCGTCGAGGGATGTGGACCGGGCGCTGCTGTGTGCGGTCTACGACCCGACCGATCCGGCGGTGGTCACCGCACTGCGCGAGGCCACGCTGGAGCAGGTCGCCGGCAACCTCGGCAGCGGCAACACCACCGGGCTCGGGGGCAGCCGGCAAGGCGGGTTCAGCATCGGCCGCCTCACCGTCCAGGCCGCGAGCAGCGACGACAAGCCGGTCCGGATCGGCAGCCTCTGGGAGCAGGCGTGGACGGTCCTTCAGGCCGCCGGTCTGACCGGCCACGGCCCGCAGAGCAGGTGACCTGTGACCTGGGAAGAGTTCTGCGAGCTGTTCATCCCTGCCCCGAGGACCGTGCAGATGCAGGCGTACGAGGGCTCCGGCGCGTACGGCGACGAGTACGCCGCCCCCGTCGACGTGGGCCCGTGCGTCGTCGACGACACCACCCGCCGGGTCGTCGTGCAAACGCAGGACGCCGAGGGCGCTGAGGCGGCCAGCTCCACCACGGTGTTCGCACCGATGGGCACGGTCGCCCCGCCCGGGTCGCTGGTGACCCTCCCGTGGACCGGCCGCACCGCGAAGGTGCTCGCGGTCAGCGTCATGGAGGACCACGGCCTGGACCTGCCGGAGCACGTCGAGCTGTCCCTGGAGTAGCCGTGGCGGACGTCCACTGGAATGGCGACGAGATCCTGGCCCTCATCGAGGGCGACGAGGCCACCGGGCTCACCCTCGGTGCCGAACACCTCCTCCAAGTGTCCCGGACCGAGGTCCCGATTGAGGAGGCGACGCTGGAGCGGTCCGGCACCGCCTCGGTCGACCGGGACGACCTCCGAGCGGCCGTCAGCTTCGACACGATTTACGCCGTGCGGCAGCACGAGGAGCTGTCGTACAGGCACGACGAGGGCCGAAAGGCGAAATACCTCGAGGATCCGCTCAACAACGAGCGGGACACGCTGCTGGCCCTGATCGCCGGCCCCATCCAAGGCACGCTGGGAGGTGGCCGTGGCGACCGGTGATGGCTGGACCTCGCGCCTGCTGGCCGGCCTGGCGCAGCACATCGCTGCCGCTGGCATCGCCATTTGGCGGCCCACCGGCGGCTACCAGGCCAGCGAGGTGGGCATCGTCATCCGGGGCATCCCGACCAGCCCGGACCGGATCATCACGCTCGCCCCGTACCCGGTGTCCAGCACGCCGGGCCTGGCCGACATCACCCAGGGTGTGCAGATCCGCCTCCGTGGCACCTCGGACCCCAGGGTCGTCGAGGACCTGGCCGACAGCGTCTTTGAGCTGCTCGACAGCGCCGGCCGGCTGACCCTCGGCGGGATTGCCGTGGTGGACATCTACCGGCAGTCGTACGCCGCTCTGGGCGCGGACGGCAACAGCCGGTGGGAGATGTCGCACAACTACTACGTCGAGGCCATGAGGCCGACCAATAACCGCACCATCTGAGCCTGGAGGCCATCGTGACCAGCCCCGTCAGCAGTCTCACCGCGCTCGCGCGTCGGTTCGCAGTCGAGATCGACCTCAACCCGTCGGGGACCGCCGACTGGCAGCCGCTGTTGGGCATGGAGGAACTCAAGACCGTCTTCACGCCGCGTCGAGAGGACGACGAGGCGTACGACGACGCCGGGGCGATGCGCCGGGCCGTCACCGGCAGCGAGTGGGCGCTGGAGATCAAGCTCATCCACCGGACGGGCCCGGACGGCTTGACCATGCTCGCCGTGCAGGAGCACCTGCGGGTCAAGTCCGAGGCGGCCGACGCCATGACCGGCGAGGCCCACGTCCGCTGGTACGACCGCAGCGGCGTCGGTGAGGCCTGGGACGGCCGCTGCCTGGTCGACTGGACCCCGGACGGCGGCAAGGGCCGCGACACCGTCAGCGTTCGCCTCAGCGGGCAGGGTGCCCGGGTCGCGATCACCAACCCCAACGCCAGCACGCTGCCCGTGGTGGCCTCGCTGGCCCCGACCGGTGGCGGTACGGCCGGCGGCACCATCGTGGAGATCCGGGGCCGCAAGCTGACCGGCGCGACCGCGGTCACGTTCGGCGGCACCGCCGCCACCAGCTTCCGCGTCGTGTCCGACACGCTGATCATCGCGATCAGCCCGGCCAAGACCGCCGGCTCGGTCGACGTCCTGGTCACCACCCCCGGCGGGACCAGCGCGAACACCGCCGCCGACAACTTCCTGTACGCCTGATGGCCCAATTTTCGGACCTCGACGACTACCTCGATCCCGGACTCAAGCTGACGGTACGCGGCAAGCTCTACACCCTGCCGCTACCGTCGGCCGAGCTGGGCATCTGGTGCCGTCGGATCGCGCTCATGGCCGGCGAGGCCGGCGCAGCCAGCACCGACGAGGAGCTGGCCGAGGCGACCACGCGGGCGCGGGTACGGGCGGCGGAGCTGCCGCCCCTGCCGGGGGCCGAGCGGCTCGAATTCGAGCAGCTCTTACTCGGCGAGATGCACGCCGAGATGATGCGGGACGGCATCCCGGACCCGTACATCCAGTTCTGCGCCCAGACCGCGTACGTGTGGATCGTGGGCGGCGAGGACCAGGCGGAGCGCTATTGGACCTCCGGAGGCCGCCCGGAAGCACGTGGCCCGGGGAACCGGGCCGAGCGCCGGGCGAACGACCGGAAGACCAGTACGGGCGCGGATTCCGCGACGAGGTCACCGGGCTCTTCGAGTGGTACGAGTTCCCGGCCGAAGTCCGGCGGGAACGGTCGGGCGAGACGGTCACGTGGTCGGAGATCCTGACCCACTGGCTCATCGTCGAGGCTGATCTGCACTCCGAGTACGGGATCGACGTCGACAACCGCGGCCTCATGCGTCGCCGCTCCTGGCGGTGGCTGGAGGCCCGCATCCTCGGCCTCCTGTCGGCCGATACCCGGCTGCATCGGGCGCTCGCCCCACCCCCATCCACGACGCCGGGGTGAGCCCGGCCTGACCGCTGGCGGTGATCGCGGTGGCCCTGATCCTCGGCGAGCTGGCCGCGATCCTCAAGACCGACAACACCAGGCTGAAGCGCGGCCTGGATGAGGGTGAGCGGGACGTCCGCCAGGCCGGCCGGCGGATGGAGCGGGACGCCACCGCCACCGGCCAGGCGATGGGTACCGCGATCGGCGCGGGCGGTGCGGGCGGCGGGGAGAAGTTCAGCCGCGACGCCGCCGGCAAGCTGAGGGACTCGCGGGGCCGGTTCATCAAGGCCGGCGAGGAAGCCGGCGAGGCCCTGGGTGACGGTGTCTACCGAGGGGCCGATGGCCGGCTGCGGGATGCGCGGGGAAAGTTCGTCAAGGCCGGCACGGAGCTGGGCCAGGCGGCCAGCGGGGGTGCCCGGGGCGGGCTCGACTCGCTGCGGTCGGCGCTGTCCAACGTGGGTACCGCTGCCACCAACATCCTCACGAACGTGTGGAACCTGATCCCCGCGATCTTGGGCCTGGTGGCGGCAGTGGGCGTCGCCGTGCCCGCCGTGTCCCTGCTCGGCGGAGTACTGGGCAGCCTGCCCGCTCTTGCCGTCGGCGGTGGGGCAGCCATCGGCACGTTGATGTTGGGTTTCCACGGCCTGTCGGATGCCTTCAAGGAGACGGCCGGCTCGGGCGGGGCCGCAGTCGACAAGACGTGGCAGATCTACCAGGCCCAGCGCGCCCTGGCTAACGCTCAGCGGGAGGTGGTGGCTGCTCAGGAGGCCGTCAACCGCGCCCGCGCGGACGAGGTCGAGCGGCTGTCCGACCTCAACCGGGAGCTGCGAGAGGCCAGGCTGTCCGAGCTGGAGGCGGCCGAGCGTGAGAAGGAGGCCCAGCAGGAGCTGGCCGACGCGCAGAACATGGTCCGCGACGCCGAGGACAAGCTCAACAGGGCCAAGATGAGCGGCGACGTCCGAGCCATCCAGGAGGCCACCGAAGACCTGCTCAAGGCGCAGAAGGAGCAGCCGGCGGCCATCAGGCGGGCGGAGTTGGCGTACGAGCGGGCCAAGCTGGCCACCGAGGCCGCCAAGGACTCGACCGAGGACCTGACCCGGGAGCAGGAGCGGGCCAAGCGCCTCGGGGTCGACGGGTCGGACCAGGTGTCGGCCGCCCTGGAGCGGCAGCGGCGCGCGGTCGAGGCCGTCGAGGACGCCGAGCACGCCCTGGCCGAGGCCCGCAAGCCGGCCGGCGGGGGCGGTGGTGCCGCCTCCGAGATGATCAAGCTCGCGCCGGCGGCCCGGGAGGTCGTGGCCGCGATCAAGAGCCTCAAGCCGGCCTGGGAGAGCCTGCGTCTGGACGTGCAGCAGCGGCTGTTCGCGGGCGTCGGTGGGGAAATCAAGTCGCTCGCGTCGGCGTGGCTGCCCACCCTGCACGACCGGCTCGGCGGCATGGCCACCATGTTCAACGGCCTGTTCAAGAACTTCTCCCAGTCGGCCAAGAAGCCCGAGTTCATCGCCAACATCAGCGCCGGGATCGAGTCGGTGCAGAAGCTGATCGACCGGGTCGGCCGCTCCTTGACCGGGCCGTTCATGGATGCTTTTGGCCGGCTGTCCAAGGCCGCCGGGCCGTTCTTGGACGTCCTTGGTGATGAGCTGGGCGGGCTCATCGACGACTTCTCGGCGTGGATCAAGTCGGCCGACAAGAGCGGGAAGCTGGAGGGCTTCTTCAAGCAGGCCGGCGACTTCCTGCACGACATCTTCGACATGGGTCGTGACGTCGGCTCCATCTTCGGGTCGATCATGTCCATCCTCTTCGAGGAGAAGAGCATCAGCACGTCGCCCTGGGTGGGGCTGCGGGAGTCCCTGGACAGCGTCGCCAAATGGTTCAAAGACCCCGAGAATCGGGAGAAGATCCGCGAGTGGATCGACCGGATCAAGGACTTTGGGATCTGGCTGGCAACTGAGGGCATTCCGACCGTGGCGAAGTGGATCAGCAGGGTCAGCGGCTGGGTCACCAAGGCTCAGGAGTGGGGCGGCCGGATCGTCGCATTCAAGAATGACGTGGTCGGCGCGTTCAATTCGGTCGTGTCATTCTTCGGCGGCTTGCCGAAACGCATCTCCCGGGCTACGTCGGGAATGTGGAATGGGCTCTGGGCGTCTTTCAAGTCGACCGCGAATCGCATCATCTCTCACTGGAATAACCTTTCGTTCACGATCGGCGGCGGTACGGCATTTGGCCAGCAGATCCCGTCGGTCACCCTCAGCACGCCGAACATCCCGTACCTGGCGCAGGGCGGCATCGTCCGGGCCACCCCCGGCGGCCGGCTGGCGGTCGTCGGCGAGGGCGGCCAGGACGAGGCGGTCATCCCGCTGTCCAAGCTCGGCAACCTCGGCGGACACAGCGAACTACGCATCACCGGAGAGCTGGTCGCGCGCGGCTCCGACCTGGTCGTGGTGCTGCGGGAGCGGGTCTCGCTCGGCGGCGGCAACGTGCAGCGCGTCATCGGGTCCACGGCGTAGGAGGGAGAGGGAGTGTCGTATCTGACCGGCGACCCGCTGGAGGTCCGGGTCCGGATTGCGTTCGGGGCGGCCATCGCGGCGGACCCGGCGACTTGGACGTGGACGGACGTCACCGAGTGGTGGCACATCTCGGAGGACGTGGCGATCAGTTGGGGCCGGTCGCAGGGGGCGGACCAGCCGGAGACGTCCACCCTCGCCCTCACCCTCAAGAACACGGACGGCAGGTTCACCAGCGGTCATCCGATGTCGCCGTACTGGCCGAACGTGCGTAAGTGGACGCCCATCTCGGTCGACATCGACCTGGGCGACGGCGTCGCCTGGCGCAACCGCTTCTCCGGCTACATCCGGCGGTGGCCGCTGACCTGGCCCGGCCGGTCCGCCGAGATGGCCCTGGCCCGCATCGAGGCCGTCGGCATCCTCGGCCGCATCAACCGCGGCTCCCCGCCCGCCAGGTCGCCGATGTTCCGGACGTTCTCCGCCACCGGGCCGGTCGCGTACTGGCCCGCCGAAGACGGGGTGCTCTCCCAGCAGGCCGCCGCAGCCATCGCCGGACAGGGCCCGCTGAGGGTGTCCGGGATCGTCGAGTTCAAACGGGTCCCGGACTACTCGTACGAGGGAATCACGGTCACCCGGTACGGCACGGCCGCCCTGGCTGACCTCTCCGGCGGCGGCCAGCTCGCCGCCGCCCTGCCGGCCGCCGCGGTCACCGCTACCGCTGCTGGCGCATGGACGGTCCATGCGGCGATCAGGGCCGACTACTCCACCCTGCCGAGCGACACGGTCCTCATGGAGTGGACGTGCGACAGCGGCACGTACCGGCGATGGCAGCTCAAGATGACGACCCTCAGCCGCACCCAGGTCATCGGCTACAACGTCGCCGGAGCCCCGACCACCCTGATCGACTACGGGTCGACGACATCGACCTTCGTCAGCTACGGGGTGTCGGCATCGGTGTCGGCGGGCACGGTGACCGTGCGCCTGGACGGCGGCCCGGCGACCAACCTCCCGGGATCGACGACGTTCTCCGGCCAGCTTGGCGGCGTCCTGTCGGTGGCGGTCAATCCCGCCTCAGCGACCGCCACCGCCGAGCTGCTCGCCGGACATGTCGCCGTGTGGGCGCGTGCGCCCCTGCCGGTGGAAGCGGTGCCTACCAGCAGCGTTGATGCTGCCGGGGTGTTCGTGCGCGAGGCGAGGCGCTCCTTTCAGAACGAGTCGGCGGGTGATCGCTTGCGGCGCCTGGCCGCCGAGGATGGCGTGCCGCTGACGATGCCGACGGTGCCGCTGTGGTCGTACCAGCGGATGGGCTGGCAGCCGCAGTCGACGCCGATGCCGCTGTATGAGGAGTGCGAGGCGGCCGACGGTGGGCTCCTCTACGAGTCCGGGTTTGGGCTGGCGTACCTGCCTCGGGCGGCCCGGTACAACGCGCCGGTGACGCTCACGATCGACGCCGACGCCAGGCAGTTGGCCGGCGCGTTCGAGCCGACTGACGACGACCAGCTCCTGCGCAACTCCTGGACGGTCGAGCGGACCGAGGGCAGTTCGGCGACGGCCGACGACCCGGCGTCGATCGCCGTGCAGGGGCGGATCGAGGCCAGCGCCAACCTCAACCTGGCCAGCGACGCCCCGTTGGCGGACCAGGCCGGCTGGCGGCTGCGGCAGTCCACGGTCGCAGAGCCCCGATACCCGTCGGTCGGCATCAACCTGGGCAGCTCGCGGGAGCTGGCTGCCGCGTGGGTGGCCTGCCGGCCCGGGTCGCGCATCCAGGTGGTCAACCCGCCGCCTCAGGCGGTCCCGGGCGTCATCGACCAGCTGGTTGTCGGCGCGAGCGAGACGTTCCGGGGGCGGCAGTCGTGGCGGGCGAGCATGTCCGTGGTGCCGGCCGCTCCGTGGCAGGTCGCTACGGCCGGCGGGGCGCGGCGGGCGGCGACGGACGGGTCGACGCTGGCGGCTGACACCGACCTGGCCGGCGCGACCGTGGTGTCCGCCGGATTCGCGGCCACCGCCGCCTCGTCCTGGCCGACCGCCGACGTTGGCGGCTCCTGGACGGTGGAGGGCACCGCATCGGACTACAGCGCCTCCGGCGGGGTCGGCCGCATGGCCCTGGGCACCGTGCTCGTGTCCCGCCGGGCCATCGTCGGGACCAGCCGCGCCGACGCGGACATGGTCGCCACGATCACCGCACCGCTCGCCGTTGACGGCGACATCCAGCCCATGCTGGGGCTCAGGTGGACCGACAACAACAACACGTACCTGTACGTGGTGGAGCTGCGGCCTGACCAAAGCATCTGGGCCGGTATCGAGAAGCGCGTCGCGGGCGTGCAGAGCACCATCGGCAAGACCCAGACCGCCCTCGCCCCCGGCGCCGCCCTGCGGATGCGGGCCCGCGCCCGGGGCACCCTGCTGGCGATGCGCGTGTGGCTGGCCACCGACCCGGAGCCGACCACCTGGGACTGCACCGGCACGGATTCGGCGCTGACCGCCGGCCGGCAGGCGTGCCGGGCGATCCTCGGCACCGGCAACACCAACGTCGCACCGGTCGTCACCTGGGATGACGTGCGGGTCTTTGACCCGACGACCCTGTCCCTGGCGTCGACGGCGGGCCTCTGGACCACCAAGGCGTCGGCGATGCCTCTGGACCTGGCGGTGGGTGGCGAGCGGGTGACGGTGTCGGCGATTGCCGGCTCGTCCAGCCCGCAGACCGCGACCGTGTCCGCCCGCGCCGTCAACGGCGTCGAGAGGTCCTGGCCGGCCGGCACTCCGGTGCAGGTGTGGCAGCCGGCTGTAGCACCCCTCTGAGGAGAGATATGACGACGGACGCCGGGGACTACATCACCCCGAGCAGGCTCAACCCGGTGGCGTTCCAGCTCCAGTTGGGCTCGAACTACACCCTGACGACGACGGCCACGGACCTCACCCTGACCAACGTCACCCCGGGGTACAGCTCCGGCACCACGTCCATCGTGGTGCCGGAGGGCGGCATGGTTGGACTGGCCGTGTGGCAGGGCGATTTTCAGCTCACCACGTCGGCCACGGTCACCGCGGCGACCCTGGACCTGACCATCGACGGGGCCATCCCGACCGGTGCCCCGCAGGCGCTGTTCGACCCGGGCAACGTCACGGACATGCGGCTGACGCCTGGTGCGTCGTGGCCGTTCGCCCTGGCCGCCGGGTCGCACTCGTTCGGCCTGCGCGCGTCGATCACCCCGTCGACGTCCAACGTCCGCCTCAACGCCCGGCACACCTGCCTGTCGATCCTGCTGCACCCGTAGGAGCTGCCATGACCACCGCACCGGCCAACCTGCTGGCGGTCCGCCGGCTCCTGCTCGACACCATCAAGGGCCTCGACCCGGCGGCGGTGGGGATCGTCGGTGATCCGGCCCACCGGGGCGGCTACCACTGCGGCTCCGACCGGGTCGTGAACAACGACTACTCGGTGGTGGAGTCGTCCCGGGACCGGACCGGCCTCACCCTCTACGCCGCCGGGCTGGACGTCGGCACGTTCAGCATCCGCGTCGGGGGTGTCACCCACAACCTGCGGACGTTCTCCACCTGGTGCGTCGGCCAGTGCCGGGCGAACGCGCCGGACACCCGGGACATCAGGGAGATCATCTATTCGCCCGACGGCAAGGTCGTCAGGCGGTGGGACCGGCTGGGCAAGCGCAGCTCCGGCGACGACTCGCACCTGTGGCACACCCACTTCAGCTTCTTCCGTGACGCGATCCGCGCTGGGCGGGATCAGACCCCGCTGTTCCGGCGCTACCTCACCGAGATCGGCCTACTGAAGGGACCGGACTTGACCCCCGAAGAGCACGCCTGGCTGGAGACGGTCCACAAGAACCTGACCGTCCTCGACGGCCGTAACCCCATCGGCCAGATCTACACCCGCGCCACCATGGGCACCGACGACGCCCTGGCCAAGGCCGGCACGCCCTACACCCCGGCACACCCGACGCTGAAGAGCCTCGCCACCCAGATGGCCACCATGCAGGCGGCGCTACTCGGCGCGGTCCAAGGCCTCGACACCCAGGCCATCATCGCCCGGATCAACGCCGTCGAGGCCGACGAGCGGCAGCGCGACGCCCAGGCCGCCGCCGAGCGGGCGGAGATCCTCGCCCTGATCGGCCGCTGGCAGACAGGTGAGCTGACGGCCGACCAGGTCGTCGACGAGCTGAGCGCCCGCCTGGGGCAGGCACGTGAGTGAGGCTGGAGCAACTCACCCGGGCGCTGCGGGACCTCGGCTGCGTCACGGTTGGCCTGGGGGTGATCGTCCATCAGACCGTGGTGGTGCCACCCGGCCGGGCGTCCGAGGCGCTGCTGGTCGCCGCGGTCACCCTGCTGACCGGGCCGGCCGTGGGCGGGGTGATCGGCCTGCGGCGGGAGGCGAACACCTCGGCCGGATCGTCCTCTCCGTCGTCGCCGTCCTCGTCGCCGTCGCCATCATCGCCGTCAGCGGCGCCGTCCGGGGCGGGTGATCCGGGGTGACGTGGCGCGGCTGGCAGGTCCTGGTCGTGGTGCTGGTGACGGCCGTCCTGGCGGCGGGGCTGGCCCTGGTGTCGGCGTCCCGGTCGGCGGGGGTGGCCGAGGATGCCCGGCGCGAGTCTGAGCGGCGCTGGTGCGGGGTGGTCGTCGCCCTCGATGACGCGTACCAGGAGTCGCGGCCGGTTACGCCGGCGGGCCAGCGCATTGCCGACTCGATCGCCCAGCTCCGTCGCGAGTTCGGCTGCCCCTGATCGCGGGGCAGGAAAGCGCAATCCCTCAGCCTGGACCACCCCGGTCCGGGCTCCGTCGTACCTGGAGGTATCCATGCGGATCGCCCGCTACGCCAAGACCATCGTGGCCGCCGTCGTTGCTGGTGGGGTCGCCCTCACCGTGGCGATGGGCGACGACGTCCTGACCGCCACCGAGGGCATCACCGTCGCCCTGGCGGTCCTCGGCGCGCTCGGGGTGTACGTGGTCCCGAACGCGCCGACCGACCAGACCGACCGGTAAGATCCTCTCTGCGGCGCTCCCGGTGACGTCCCGGGTGGTGCCGACCAAACGGCAGCGGCCCCGCTCTCCCTGGTGGAGGGCGGGGCCGCAGTGCGTTCGGGCAGGAAAGCGCGTGCCGGGTGGGTGGTGGGGGCCGGGTGACTGGCCCCCGTCCCGGTCAGCTGATGGGGTCGTAGCCCAACTCGTCGACGATCCGGTCGTAGCGGTCGAGCATCCGCTGGCGGAGCGGGCTCTCGGGACTCACCTGCTTGAACAGTTCGGCGGTGCGTCCGGCCTGGTCGATGAGGCGCTGCTCCCGCTCGGTGGCTTCGGGCTTCCTGGTGACCTTCATGGCTGACTCCCCTGGTCGCTCCCTGCTGATACTCATAGTGTAGTGGGTACCTAGGCAATCTGACAACCCTCCCACTACACCAACCTCCGGGCCAACGACAGCGCCCCCACTGCCTCGCGGCGATGGGGGCGCTTCGTCGTGTCTCGGGTCAGGCGGAGTCCGCCTCGGGCGCGACCTTGCCGCCCTTGCCGCCACCCGGGCGGCCCTCCAGGATCTGCTGGATGCGGTTGCGGTGCAGGCCGCCCAACTCCTTGCCGATCTCGGCGTAGCTCATGGGTCGGGCCTTCATCTCCTGCACGGCCTCCTGGCGGATCTTCCGTAGCCGGGCCTGCCACGCGGGGATCTCGCCGAGCCGCTGACCTGCCTGTCTAGCCCGCTCGGCGGGGTCGGTGATGCGCTCGATGTTGTCGATGTCGGCCAACGGATTCTCCACCTCGTGATCGTAAGGGGTGCCCTTGCAAACCCGACTGTAGTGGGTACCTTGACGTCCTGACAAGGCACCCACTACAGTCGGGTTGTCAGGCAAGCCACCCCCGAAAACGGGGCGGCCCCCGGGAGGCGACTGCAACGCCGACCGGGGGCCTTGATCGGACACAGGAGGTCCGACCCATGAGCATCTTCCACCGTGCGCGCCCCCCGGCGCAGCCCCCCGAGTACGACCCGGCGATCGGCGAGGCCGCCTACGGCCAGGCCCGGCCGGTCAACGACCCGCGCGCCACGTACCCGACGGCGACCCAGACGCGGGACGCGACGTTGGCCGGCATCGGCCGCCGCGACGCCACCAAGCGCAAGCGCTGACCCACCCCGCCCGGCGGCGACTTCCCCGCGCCGCCGGGCCCCCTCAGCCTGCCCACCTCTCCCGTGAGGAGCACCCCCGTGCGTGCCCGTATCGACCGCTGGGTCTACCGCACCGTCGCCGTCTGCGCGCTGCTGGCCGGCCTGGCCGCCTACACCAACCACACGACGCACCCCTGCTCGCCGAACGTCGGTGCGGGCGGCATGTGCGTCCCGATCTCCCTGGAGTCCTGATGGAACACCTGCTGCTGATCCTGCTCGGCGGTCCCGTCGCCATCGGTGGCCCGGCGCTGGTGGCCCGCCGCCTGGTCGAGGGCCACGCCAACCGCACCGCCGCCGCGATCCGCACCCAGCACGCCGAGCCGGCGCCCGCACCGGTGCAGCGCCCGGCCGCGACCCGCACGAAGGTGGTGGCCCGATGACCAGTCGCGCCAACACGATCCAGACCGGCATTCTGTGGGGTCTGCCGGCCGCCCTGATCACGCTCGCCGTCGCCTGGACCCTCGTGGCCGTCGGCGGTCTGCTCGCCACCCAGGCCCCCGCGTGGGTGGCGTACAGCGCCGGAGCCCTGTTCGACCTCGTGTGGGTGTCCGCGATGCTGCACGAGCGGGCGCACCGCCGGTCCGCGTCCGCTTCCCGCACCCCCACGATCCTCGGCTGGGTGCTGCTGGTGGTGTCCGTCGCCGCCGTGCTCGTCCACGGCCTGACCGCCACGACCGTTCCCATCGCCGTCATCGGCGCGGTCATCCCCGTGCTCGGCAAGCTGACCTTGCAGATGGCCATGTCCACGGCCGCCGTGCGGATCACCGACGACGCCCAGCGGAAGGTCGACCTGGTGCGGTCCCGGGGCCGCGACGCCGTCGCGGTAGCGCGGGCCGTCGACGAGGTGAAGGCCATGGGTGAGGCGGTCGGCGCACAGCACACGGCCCGGGAGTACCGCTCCCGCGTGAAGGCACACGCGGAGGTCGACGCCGCCCGCCGGGCCTACGAGGCGGCGTCGATGGACCGTGCCGCCGACAGCGCCGACACCGTGCCGGCCGGGGAGCTGCCGTCGTTCGGCCTGATCTCCGACGACGACATTCGGGGGCTGCTTGACTCGCTCACCGTTCCGGCTGTTATCGCTGGTGGCACGCCTGACGGCACGGGTACGGCGCAGGGGAGCGACGGCTACGGCACCCCCGACGACAAGGCCCTGCAACTACTGGCCGCCGAGGTGTACGCCGCCGCCGAGGTGGACGAGGACCCGCCGAGCCTGCGGGAGTTCCGCCGACGGATGCGTGAGGCGCTGACCGGTCGCCGGTGGCGGGCGTCCACCGCGTTGGTCGACCAGCTGTACCGCCACGAGAAGGCGCTGCGGACGGGAGGCCGGCCGTGAAGAAGCCCACCGACATCCGTGACCTGGAGCGGGACCTGACCGCCGCGAAGGGCGACCCGCAGCGGCACGCCGAGGTCCGCGACCAGATCCGGGACGCCGGCCTGCCGCACCTCGCGGCCGAACTGGACCGCATCGCCGCCACCGACCCGCAGAACTGACCCACCGCGGTGCCCGGCCCGATGTGGCCGGGCACCGCACCCACGACCAGCAAGGAGTAGCCGTGGCCGACGAGCCGCAGATCCCCGGCCAGCGCACGCCGGCCGAACCGCACGACACCCACTTCGAGATCGCCCTCGACGACGAGCCGGACACCCGCAAGCCCGTCTACGTCGACGTCGTCACCACCGACGACTCCCTGCGGCCGGTCATCCCCGCGCAGTGGCGAGGACGCGACAGCATCAAGGCCACCATCCGCCGCAAGGCCGAGGTCGCCGGCCACATCGCCGCCTACCACGCGGTCCGGTCCCCCCGGTACGCCGCCCTCGCCCTGCTGTGGTCCGTGGTCGGTGTAGCCCGACTCACGGGACGGCAGATCCGCTGGTGGTGGTTCACCGACCAGTACCCGCTGGAGCAGGCCGCCGCCACCAACAACGACCCCGCCACCTTCATGCAGCTGCACCGGCAGGCCAAGGCCACCCGCCTCTACCGCGGCACCGTCCTGGCCGGCGAGGCCGTGCTGCTGCTCGTGGCGCTCGGCATGCTCGCCGCCGCCCCCGGCTGGGTGGTCCTCACCACCGGCACCGCCCTGGTGCCTGTCCTCGCCCACTACGGCCGGCCGAACACCCGGCCGATCGTGCAGCCAGCCGTCGTCGCGCACAGGTACCGCAAGCTCAGCTCCGACATCGTGCTGCGCGCCTACTACGCCGCCGGCCTCGGCCACCCCGACAAGCGCGACCAGCAGATCGAGTTCGGCGGCCCCATGGCCCGCGACCAGCGCGAAACCGGCTCGCAGGTGCTGGTGGACCTGCCGTACGGCAAGAGCTGGTCCGACGTGGTCAACGCCAAGGAGAAGCTCGCATCAGGGCTGGACGTGCACGAGAACCAGGTGTTCCTCACCCGCGACAAGTCGTCGAACCGCCGCCATCTGCTGTTCGTCGCCGACCGTGACCCCCTGGCCGTGCCCGTCGGCCGGACCCCGCTGCTGGACTGCAAGCCGCGCAGCATCTGGCGGCCCGTGAAGTTCGGCAAGGACGAACGCGACCGTCTCGTCGAGCTGTCGCTGATGTGGACGTCGGTGCTGGTCGGGGCCCAGCCCCGCAAGGGCAAGACGTTCTCCGCCCGCCTACTCGCCCTGCACGCCGCCCTCGACCCGTGGGTGAAGCTCATCGTCGTCGACGGCAAGAACTCGCCCGACTGGGACAAGTTCCGGCTGGTCGCGCACCGCATCATCTTCGGCACCCACCCGAACCCCCGCGACAACGACCCCGTCGAGCACCTGCTCGCCGCCCTGCGGGAGATCCTCAAGCACATCGACCGGGTCAACCAGGTGCTGTCGCAGCTGCCCGCCGACGTGTGCCCCGAGGGAAAGCTCACCGAGGAACTGGCCCGCGACCCGCGCTACCCGGACCTGCGGGTCTGGCTGCTGGTCATGGAGGAGTTCCAGGTCTACTTCGAGACCGAGGACCAGGACACCAACAAGGAGATCGCGGCGATGCTGTCGCGGATCCTCGCGACCGGCCCGTCCGCCGGCGTGATCCTGCTGTCGTCCAGCCAGAAGCCATCCGGGGTCGGCGCCGGAGACGTGGGTCGGCTGTTCAACCGGTACCGGGACAACCATGCCGCCCGGTTCGCGCTCAAGTGCGGCAACCGGATCGTGTCCGAGGCGGTCCTCGGCGGTGACGCCTACGCCGAGGGCTTCGACGCGTCCAGCCTGCCGGTGGGCGACGAGTACCGGGGCGTCGGCTACCTGTATGGGGTCACCGACGACACCCCGACGGTGCGCACGTTCTTCGCCACCCACGTCGACGCCGAACGGATCCTGCACGCCGCTCGCGCCCACCGCGAGCACCTCGGCACCCTGTCCGGTGAGGCGGCCGGCGAGGAGATGACCAGGGAAGCCCGGGACGTGCTCGCCGACGTGCGGAACGTCTTCTACGCCGGGAAGGCCACCATCTCGTGGCCGGCCCTGGCGGCCCGACTGCGGGAGGTCTACCCGGAGGCGTACGCCGACATCACCCCCCAGGCGATCAGCGCCATGGTCCGCAAGCTCGGCGTCACCGGGAAGACCGTCCACGACCCGGAGCACTTCGAGTCCGGCAAGGGTCAGGGGTGCGACAGGGCGTCAATCGATGCCGCAATCCAGCGCCGGGAGATCGAAGCCAGGTAGCAGCCGCCGCGTTACCGGTAGCACGACTGCTACCGGCCGCCGCTACCCGCCGGGGGGCCGCGACCTGCGGAAACCCCGGCAGGTAGCACGTAGCACCACCCAGCCTGCACCCGCCGAAACCCGCCCTGGAGGCCCCGTGAGACCCCTGATCGCCGCTACCGCCACCCCGGAGCACCCCATGCCGTGGGGCTGGCTCCTGGCCGCTCTGGCGCTCGCCGCAGTCGGCTACGCCGCGTCGTGCGCCTGGTGGCCGTTCACCCGATGCGGCCGATGCGAGGGCCGCGGCCGGTTCACCCGCGCCGACTCGAAGGTGTGGCGGCCGTGCCGCCGCTGCAAGGGCTCAGGCGCCCGGCTGCGGGTGGGCCGGCGGGTGTGGAACCGGTTCGCCCGGGTACGCCAGGCCGGCCGCTGACCCCTGACGCGACGCAGCCCCCGACCGGCGTGGTCGGGGGCTGTCGTGTGCTCAGGTCCGGTCGGCCCGCACCCGGGCGAGCAGTTCGGCCGCCCACCGCCCGGTCTCGCACCGACCCGCCGCGCAGGCCGGGCACCGCTGGTGCACCTGGACGATGACCGATGCGACGGCCGGGTCGCCGCCCTGGCCGATGTCGTCCGCCATCCCGGTCACCGCTGCCACCACCCGGCGATGCCGGCCACCGTGAGGACCAGGACCACGGCGGCGATCACCCAGCCTGGCCAGCGGGCTGGGGCGGGCGGCGCCGGGGGGCGGGGGACGCGGTCGCCGTCCGGGGTGGGCGGCCGGCCGTGGGCGACCGGATGCGCCGGTGGGCAGGGGCCGTCGCTGGACCGCTCGCGCATGATGCCTCCCGGTGTGGGACCTGCAACTCTCCGCAGCTAGAAGAGCTTAGGATCCTAAGGCCGTGAGAGGCCAGGCCCCGCGCCGGACATACCGTCTACCAGGTGATCAACTTCGCGGCCGAGCGAGCCGCGTACCGGCAACTCGCCGACCTGCTCCGCGAGCAGATCGCCGCCGGCCAGCCCGGCCCAGGAGACCTCCTGCCGTCCATGCTGCGCATCAGCCAGGAGGCCGGGGTCGGCCTGGGCACCGTTCGCCGTGCGCTGCGGGTACTCCGCGACGAGGGCCTGATTGTCATGGAGCGCGGCTACGGTGCCCGCGTGGTGGAGCAGGAGCAGCCGACGGTCGTGTCGGTGCCGCGGGGTGGCCGGGTCCGGGTGCGCATGCCAACTGAGGCGGACCGGCGCGAGTTGGAGATCGCACCAGGGGCGATGACGGCGGTGATCGTGGTGACGGTCGGCGGCCGGCTGCGCGGCACCTACCGTGCGGACCGGGTCGAGTTGGTCGCCAAGTAGCCGTCAAGATCGGCGATCTTGACAACGGCTGTCCGACCCGTCCCCGGTGTCACGATCCGCAGATCCCGCCGTCGCCCAGCCGACACAACCCGCCCGACATGCCCCATACGGCCCCACATGCCAGAGGCGCACGTCTATGCGTTGCTACGGGCGGCAGGCGACTGGGCACACGCCGTGCAAATTGCACGACGCGTCGGTTCATACCACCCTCATAGACATCTCACATACGAACTGCTGATCTCGTACAGTAGTCCGATCCACACAGCCGGACCTGCAGCAACCCCCGTCCCGCAGTCCCGGCCATCGGACCACCAGGAGGTGCCACCCACCTACCAGGAGGCCGGACCGCACCCGACCTCCGATCACCCTCCCCTGCTCCACCGATCGGAGATGCTCATGCACCGCCTCGGCGTCACCATCGCCGCCACCGCCCTGCTCCTCTTCGCCGCCCTCACCGTCTACGCCTTCACCGCCATCAGGCCAGCCCTCGCCGAACTGATCGTGCTCGCCCTCGGCGACCTGGTCCTCTGGATGACCGCCAGCCACCTCATCCGCGCCGGGGAGGTCGGCGGTACGCGGGAGGCCGCCGAACCCCGCACGTACGGACCCAACGTCTACCCGCTGCCCACCCGGGTAGATCCGGAGACCGCAGCCGCGTTCCGAAGCATCGCCCGCCGCCTGAGCAGGTAACTCACCGCTAATAGCACTTTGTGATGCCTCACGATCGTGACGTAGGTATCGAACATCGTCCCCTCCCAGGGGCCTGTGGATGTGATGGCGAGTCGACTCGGGACCGAGCCTGGCCGGTACGGCACGGCGACGCGAGGCTCCGACCCCGTCCTGTGGACGACCGGAGCGCCTGTGGACGACCACCTGATCAAGGTCCCGGTGTGCTAGGCCATCAGGCCCTGGGTGGCCCGACCGGCCGGCGCGAGGATCAGGGGACAGGGCCGGCCCCACCCCTCGCGTCACGACGACATGGCGGAAGGTGGCGTCACCCGGAGTGAGGTCGACCCCGGTTGGGTAAAGAGTTGATCACCCAGCACCACCAGGCACGACGTCCGACGAGAAAGGCAACGCTGATGATTCGGACCCCGTTGCGTACGACCGGCTCCGTCCGCACCGAGCGGGAGGTGCGGCGATGAGCGCGGTGGCGAACCCGGCGACCGTGGCCGAGTGCCTGCGGATGGGCGCGGGCTTCTCCCAGGGCGACCGGAACTGGATCGTCGAGCAGTTCGGCACCCTGGACGCCCGGCTGGCCGCCTTCCACGCCGACGCCACCGAGCTGGAGGTGTCGGTCAAGGACCGGGAGGCACGCGGGCAGAAGGTCACCCTGGAGTGCTGGATCGCCGGCCGGCAGAAGATCGTCACCACGTCGAGCGAGGAGGACCTGCGGGCCGCCCTCAACGACGCCCGGGACGACCTGCGCCGCAAGCTCAACGACGCCAAGACCAAGCAGGAGCCCCGGCACAACAAGCACATCCGGGAGATGGCCCAGCCCACCCCCGCGCCGGATCTCGACGCCGACGGGAACCTCGACCGGGTGGACGCCGAGACCGCCTGACCGGCCACCGGGCCGTTCCCTTCCCCACCGGAGGGGAACGGCTCGGCGCGGGGCTGCCCGCCACCGAACGGCCCGCGCCGACGCCGTCCACCACGCCGGCCGACCCGGGGGGGCTACCGCCCGGTAGCCTGCGGGCGTAGCGTCGCGGTCGTGGAACAGGACGTGCTGGGGCCGCCGTACGAGCGGCAGACGATCGACCTGGGCACCGACGACGAGGGGCCGGTGGTCGCGACGCTGGTCCGACGACGCGCCGACCGCCCGACCGGCCGGGCGGTGCTCTACGTGCACGGCTTCGTCGACTACTTCTTCCAGACCCACCTGGCCGACTTCTACGCCGAGCGCGGCTGGGACTTCTACGCCCTCGACCTGCGCAAGTACGGCCGCAGCCTGCTACCCCACCAGACCCCGAACTTCTGCCGCGACCTGAGCGACTACTTCCCCGAACTGGACGCCGCCGCAAAGATCATCCGGGACGACGACGGGCACGACACCCTGCTCGCCATGGGCCACTCCACCGGCGGCCTGATCATCTCGCTCTGGGCACACGCCCGCCGCGACGCCGCAGCGGTTGACGGGCTCGTCCTGAACAGCCCCTTCTTCGACCTCAACGCCCCCTGGCTGGTCCGTCGACCCCTCGCGGCCGCCGTCTCCCGGCTGGGCCGTCGCGCGCCGCACCGCATCCTCCCCTTCGGCCTCGGCACGGTGTACGGCGAGAGCCTGCACGCCGACCATCGCGGCGAGTGGACGTACGACCTGGCCTGGAAGCCGCTCGCCGGATTCCCCGTCCGGGCGGGCTGGCTGGCCGCGATCCGCACCGCCCAGCGGCAGCTCCGCGCCGGACTGGACATTCCCGTCCCCGTGCTGGTGGCCTGCTCGACGAGGAGTTTCCGGGGCACCCGCTGGCACGACTCGGCGGCCCTGGCCGACGCGGTGCTGGACGTGGAGCACATGGTCCGCTGGGCACCCCGGCTCGGCCGGCACGTGACCGTGGCCCGCTTCGACGGCGGCAAGCACGACCTGGTTCTCTCCGGCCCCGCCGTACGCGAGCGGATCTTCACCGAGGTCGGCCGGTGGGCCGAAGCGTTCCTCGGCGCCGGCCCGACGCCTCCCGTCTCCTCCGGGCCGGCGGCCGGGACCGTGCCCCAGCCACGTCCCGCCCACTCGCCATGATCGACTCACCTGAGCCGACGTAGCGGCATACGGCGTCGGGCTCGACTCATCGGAGCCGACGTAGCGGTAACCGGCAGGCGGGGACACCGCCACATCGCCACCCTTGAGTCGATCAAGCCGCCCGGGTCGGCAGGCGGAGCGGCGGCGCGATCAGGAGGCGGGCAGGGCGGCGAGCACCCGGTCGAGGGTCGCCACCGGATGTCCGCCTCCGGGCGCGTCGTCGCTGGGCGCGTCGTCGCCGGGCAGGAGCACGCCGAGGCAGCGCAGGCCGACCTCCCCGGCCGCGTCGGGACGTACCCCGAAGACGGGAGCGCCGACGTACCCGGCGGGGAGCGCGGCGGTGATCCGCAGCCGGTCGCCGTCGCGGACGGCCCGCTCGACGGCGACCTCCAGCGGTCGGCTGCCGTCACCGCCGACGCCGAGAGCCAGCACGATCGCGGTGACCGGCCCGGCACCGAACGCGGCGAGATCGTCCGCCGTCACGGCGACCGCAGCGGGCACCGGCTGCACCCGCCACCGCCAGCCCTGCCCGGCGGCGTACCCGTGCAGCTCACCGGTGGGCAGGGCCGCCACGCCGAGCCGCGCGTCCCGACTCCAGCCCGCCGGAAGGTCCGACAGCGACAGCGACACGCCCGCCACGCCGGCCGGCTCGGTGACGCTGGGCCGCAGGCCGAGCCGCTGTGCCCGCCCGGCGACCACGTCCGCGGTGAGCAGGAACTCACCGGCCGGATGGCCGAGGAGGAAGGCGGTGCCCGGGTCGCCGGCCGTGTCGACCGGCAGGATGGCCCGGCCCAAAAGCTGGCACAGCTCGTAGGCGACCTCGTCTTCGGCGTCGGGTTCCAGCAGCACGGACCCGAGGGTACGGCCCGCCGCGCCAGACGGAAGAGGGATGCCCGGATCGGGGGTGCCGTGGGACGCTGATCACGCGTGTCCGGATGCGACCCGTTCCGCCGTACGACGGGGGGTCGGCGGTACCCTCTTGGCGCGACACGTACGCCGCGCGCCCGTAGCTCAGCGGATAGAGCAGGGGACTTCTAATCCCAAGGCCGCAGGTTCGAATCCTGCCGGGCGCACACTCACGCAGCGGGTTTGAACTGCTGCTTCTTGCCCTTCTTGCGATCTTTCTTGGCGGCATCCTTCGATGCCCTACCCCCGTGTGAGCCCGAGGTGAGCCCGGGAGTGCGCTTGGTGCCCCGACCAGAGATCAGGCGGGCAGTAGCTTCGGCTGCCTCCATGGCCAGCTCGGGCAGGACAGCGGTGCACATGTCCGCAGTTAAGCGCGCACGAGGAGTGTCCAAGCATCTCCTGTACCACCTTCATCTTGGCTCCGGCCTTGAGCGCCATCGTGGCCGCTACGTGGCGAAGGTCGTGCAGGCGGATCGGCGGGAGACCCAGGCGCTTGACGAGCCGGTCGAAGTAGTCCGACAGCCACGTCGGCTCTACCCACGTGCCGTTGGGTCGCGTGAAGAGACGGCCACTATCTACCCAAGCCGCCCCGGCTTCCTCACGCGCACGATCCGGCTACAGCCCTCGATCCGCCGATCGCACGCGGTAGGTTCATCACGTGCTTCCGATGACCTTGCAAGAGATCACGGCCGTTGTCGGCGGAACCGTCCACGACGCCCCCCACGGCGTCACGGTGACCGCCCCAGTCGTGTTCGACAGCCGGCGCGTAGAGACCGGCGGCATGTACGTGGCGCTGCCCGGTGAACGCGTCGACGGGCACGACTTTGCCGCTCAGGCGATCGAGGCCGGCGCCTCGGCGGTACTGGCGTCACGGCCGGTCGGCGTGCCAGCAGTGGTCGTCGAGGACGTACCCACCGCCTACGGCCGCCTTGCCCGCGCGGTCGTTGACCGGCTGCCGCAGACCACGGTGATCGGTGTGACCGGGTCGGTCGGCAAGACCTCGACCAAGGACATCCTCGCGCAGGTGCTGCCGACGTGGGGTGCCACGGTGGCCAACCGGGCGTCGAACAACAACGAGCTTGGGTTGCCTTACACGGTCACCCGCGCCACCGCCGACACCCGCTATCTGGTGTTGGAGATGGGCGCACGCGGCATTGGCCACGTGGCCTACCTGACTCGCATCGCCCCGCCCATAGTCAGTGTCGTGACCCGCGTCGGTCACGCGCACCTTGGGGAGTTCGGATCGGTGGAGAACATCGCTCTAGCCAAGGGTGAGATCGTGGAAGCGCTGCCCGACGCCCGCGATGGTGGGTTGGCGGTGCTCAACGGTGACGATCTTCTCGTCGCGTCCATGGCCAGCCGCACCCGCGCCCGAGTGCTCACCTACGGCATCGACAACCCGGCGGACGTACGCGCCGAAGACGTGACCGTGGACGAGCTGGGCCGCGCCGGGTTCCGGCTGGCGCACGGCGGCCAGGCCGCCGAGGTGCGGTTGCGTCTCTACGGGCTGCACCAGGCGTCCAACGCGCTGGCCGCCGCCACCGTCGCCCTCGGGTTGGGTCACCCGATCGAGGCGGTAGCCGAGGCGGTGTCACAGGCCGAGGCGGTGTCGCCGGGACGGATGCAGGTCAGCACCCGCGCGGACGGGGTGACGGTCATCAACGACGCCTACAACGCCGCGCCGGACGCGATGCGGGCCGCGTTGCGCGCCTTGAAGGCGATGGCCGGGGACGGTCGTCGGGCGGTCGCGGTGCTCGGGGAGATGGCCGAGCTGGGCGAGCACGCCGCGCAGGTACACCGGGAGGTCGGGCAGCAGGTGGCCGAAGTTGGGGCCGAGTGGCTCGTGGCCATTGGCGGAGCTGACGCCGGGCAATACGCGGACGCAGCCGCCGGCACCGGCACGACGGTGGACCGGGCGGCGAACGTGGCCGAGGCGTGGGAGTTGCTGCGCGACGGGTTGCGGCCGGGCGATGTGGTGTTGGTGAAGGCAGCCAACAGCGCCGGGCTCCTCGCGCTCGCGGACAAGCTGATCGAGGAACCCGGCGCTGTCACCGCCCAGGCGTAGAGGTCACGCAGACAACGCGACCTCGGACCGGCTGCTCAGGGCGTCGAGGATCGCCGCGCCGTAACCGGTGACGTCACCGGTGCCCATGGTCAGCACCACGTCACCGCGGCCGGCCATCCGGCCGACGATCCGGGCGGCGTGGTCGGGGCCGAGCGGCAGGCAGTACTCGCCGTCACGCAGCCGCCCCAGGATGGCCGTGCCGTCCGCGACCGGTCGACCCGCCGGCACGGTGCCGTGCACGTCGAGCAGCAGCACGTAGTCGGCCTTGTCCGCCAAGACCCCACCGATCCGGTTGCCAAAGGCCAGGACCCGGGCGTGTCCGGACGGCTGGAACACCACGAACACCCGACCCCGCGCCAGGGTGCGCGCGGCGTCCAGGTCGGCGGCGATCTCGTTCGGGTGGTCGGCGTACGAGTCGATCACCGTCACCCCGGAGCGGGTGTCGATGTGCTCGAACCGGCGGCGCACCCCGGGAAAGGTGCACGCCGCGCCGGCCACGTCGGCGGGGCCGAGCCCGAGCGCCACCGCGCACGCCACGGCCGCCACCGCGTTGCCCAGGTGATGCGTGGCCGGTCGCGGCAGGATCACCCCGACCTCGACGCCGTTGGGCATCCGCACCGACCCCGATGTGCTCCACCCCTCGGCGTGCACGTCCAGCAGCCGCACGTCCGCCGTCCGGTCGCGGCCGTAGCGCAGCACCGTCAGATCGGGTCGCTCGGCGGCGATGACGTCGGCAGCCACGGTCGCGCCCACGCAGTCGGCGTTGACGATCAGGAACCCGTGCGGTGCGATCCGCGCGCCGAACGCGACGTAGGCGCGTAGCACGTCGGCGTGGTCGGTGAAGTTCTCCGGGTGGTCGTCGGTCACGTTGGTGATGACCGCGATCGACGCGGCCAGGAAGTGAAACGACCGGTCCGACTCGTCCGCCTCGGCCACCAGCAGCCGGGACGCGCCGAGGTGGGCGCCCGAGCTTGGCCCGTTCAGGTCGGCCCCGATGAGGTACGTCGGGTCCTGCCCGAGGGTGCGCAGGATGTGCGCGAGCATGCCGGCCGTCGTGGACTTGCCGTGCGACCCGGACACCGCCACCAGCCGCCGCCCGGCGGCCAGCTTGTCCAGAACCTGCGCCCGGTGCACCACCGGGATGCCGGCGGAACGGGCCGCGTCGACCTCTGGTGCGTGCTGCGCAACGGTCGTGTAGACGACGCACGACGCGCCCTCGATGTACGCCGCGTCGTGGCCCACCTGCACCCGGACGCCGGCCGTACGCAGCGCCGCGAGAGCGGCCGAGTCGTGCAGGTCGCTGCCGGTGACCTGGTGGCCCATCTCGGCCAGCAGCCGAGCCAGGCCGGACATCGCGCAGCCGCCGACGCCCACGAAGTGCGGGCGGGACAGGTCGATCGGACCGGAGTACGCCTCGATCGTCGGGTTACCAGTGATCGTGTCAGTCATGGTGTCGTGTCTCCTTCGGAAGAACTGGGCGATTGTTGCCATCAGCGGACGTACGGAACGGTTCGCCTCCCTCCACTCGTGCGATTCCTCGCGCACGGCCGACCTGGCCCCGGGTCACCACCTCGGCCGCGTGGGTCCAATTGATCTGCGCCGGCCCGTTAACCGACTCGGCCTCCGAGGACGGGTAGCCAGGGCCGGAAACCGAGTTGCCAGGCCACATTGGCGAAGGAGAAGGCCGGCGGCCCTTGCGCGAGGTGCGGCAGGTTGGGCAGGCACATGGCCGACCGCCGGGGAAGCGGCGCGACCGGTGCGGGCGGTGCCTGGGACGGACCAGGTCATCTTCGTCATCCATGAGAAGGGGCCGACTCGGCAGCGATCCGTGGCGCTACGCCGAAGTAGTGCGGTCCGCCCACCCGTCGTGCGCCGATCAACTCCGGACGCGTCGCTCCCGGGACCCGTCGCGGTAGACGCAGCGCGATGCGGAACACCCGCACGGCGCTGTCACGGACGGAGCACGACCCAAGCGACCCACAGCCGATGCACCGTCCATCTGCACTCGATACCGCGTGCCGGTTCAGCTCGGCTTGCGCGATGTCGACCTGACCACCACCGAGGTAAGTCGTCACGTGATCTGCCTCCAAGGGGGTGGGGCACGCCGCGTAAATCCATTCATGCTGGTCACACGGCGCACCCCGCCCATCGCCCACACCACGGCGCGCACCGCTCGTAGCAATGGGGAGCCCACTGCGGTCTCCGGTGTGCAAGACGGAGGGGATATGGCCTAATGTGCACCAGGTTGGCCGCCGTCTTGCGCACCTACAGCGAATCGCAAACCACAGCCCGTAGGTACGCTGTGACGCACGTCGAAGCGGTGAACGTGGTGAAAGATCGACTAAAGGCGGGGCGCTGTGCCGCAACCAGGACCCGGAAATGCCAAGCTCGCAGCCGTCATCGCGGAGGCGGGAATGTCCCACGCCGAGGTTGCACGAGCGCTGGTCCGCGTCGCCCAGGAGAGCAACGCCAACGAGTTCGCCGGAGTGGGCCGCTCCCACGTCTCCCACTGGATCGCTGGCTCCAAACCCTCCGGCCGGGCACCTCTGCTGCTCTGTGAGGCGCTGTCTCGTAGGCTCGGTCGGGTCGTCACTCTCGACGAGATCGGGTTGCCCGGCCGACCGCTGTCCTCAACGGACATGCTCGGTTGGCAGGTCGATACGCTGTCATCGCTAACCGAACTCGGGAGAGTCGACGTGGACGCTGAACGCAGACGCGTTCTCAGCACTGCCGCCTACTCGCTCGCCGCGCTGACGCTGCCATCCGATCGCTGGTGGACGCACATGGCCGAGCGTGGCCAGACACGTGGTGCAGGAGCTGGCCGGCACGTGAGCAAGGGCGACGTCGAGGCAGTGACCGACATGGTTTCGCTGTTCTCACGCGTTGACCAGCGGCGAGGTGGCGGACACGCTCGCTCGGCAGTCGTCCAGTACCTCACCTCCGACGTGGCGACCCACCTACGCGCCCGGTACGCCGACGAAACCCTCAGACGTGACATGTTCACCGCCGCCAGTGAGCTGGCCTACCTGGCGGGCTGGATGGCGTTCGACAACGGCGAACACAACGTCGGCCAGCACTATTTCAACGTGGCGGTCAAGCTGGCCGCCGAAGCCGACAATCCCGCGATGGCAGGCCACGTCCTACGCGCTATGGCGCACCAGGCAGTCGACCTCGGGCACCACAAGCACGCACTCGACCTGGCGGCGGCTTCCGTCGACGGTAAGCGCTACGAGTCCGCCTCCCCGAGAGAGCGCGCATTACTCGGCGTTGTCTACGCTCGCGCGCTTGCGGTGAACGGCGAGAAACAACGCTCCGCCCGCGCGCTACTCCGTGCCGAGGATGACCTCTCCTCCGCCACCCAAGGCGACGACGAACCCGGGAGGGTCTTCTTCTTCGCGGAAGCCAGCCTGGCTCACGAGACCGCCTGCGCACTTCGCGATACGGGCGACTTGGCGGGCGCGGCGAGACACTTCCGCCGCAGCGTGAGGACCCGGAAAGCCTCGGCCTTCACGCGCACCCACGCAGTCACCCTCGGATACATGGGAGCAGTGCAGGCACGACAGGGCGAGATCGAGGAAGCCTGCGGGACGTGGTCCCGCGCGCTGGACGCGATGGACGGCGTCCGCTCGGGCCGTACACGCCAAGTTGCCGCCGACATGCGCGCCATCCTTGCCCCCTACACGCGCCGCAACATCCGAGCAGTCCGAGACATCGACACGCGAGCGAAGAGCTACCTGGCAACGTTCGCCTAAACAGCAACCCCGAAGACCGGAGGCCGCGATGACAGCCGAAAGATTCGCCGTCGAACCCATTGCGCACGTCGTAGGCGGGCGAACCGAGCCGACCGACGACTACTGGGGCGGCAGCCGAGCGATCGTCCGAATCGATGGCGAACGCTTCTCGCCGGCTGCCACCAAAGGACTTGATGAGTTCTCTCACCTAGAAATCGTCTTCCGCTTCCACCTCACAGATCCTACCGATCTGCATCTTGGTGCTCGCCGCCCGAGAGACAACCCCGAGTGGCCCGAGGTAGGCATCTTCGGCCACCGCAACATGCGCCGCATCAACTGGCTAGGCGTATCCCGGTGCCGCCTCATCAAAGTTGAGGGTCTTGACCTTCACGTTGAGGATCTGGACGCGGTAAGCGGCAGCCCCGTTTTTGACATCAAGCCTTGGTTCTCGGAATTCGGCCCGCGAGGCGAAGTTCGCCAAGCCGACTGGACAACTCAGATGTTGGGACTCTACTTTTCGCCGCCGATCGAGAATCAGAAATAGCGAACATCTGAAGGACGACATATTCGGGTGGGCAGACCACTTCGACCTGCCACTTCACCCGAAAACTAATCGCTAGGTCCAGCACTAGACTGGCTGTCGACATGACTCGCAGCCGTCGAATTGAAATGGAAACGCAACCTACCTGCCGAGCATTTGCAAGTCCCAGGGCGGGTTAACGAACGGCCAGGGAGGTCTCGTGCCGGAGTTCAAGGTCGAGGTCGAAGCTGAGGATGCGACACTTGCTGATCTCTGCTCGATGTATTGGGCTACTGAAGACGACGGCTCTTTCTCATTCACAGTAAAAGAATTATCAGAGCGCTTTGAACAGCCCGCACATAAGATCAGCAAGACCGTCTCAGGGTCTTGCTATGCCCGCTCGTCCAGCAAGTCTTGCGTTGAGTGCGGCAAGGGATTCATATACAGAACTCGTTCGGAATGGACCTCCGGCCACCGCTTCGCACCCACCCGTTGCCGGACCTGCGTCGAATCAGAGAGGCAACGACTGGAAGCTGACCGACGTAGGGCGGTGGCAGCTATGCAGGCTGCGGTCTCCGAGCACTTCGAAGTAGCGGAGAGCGGGTCACCGATTCGCGCCGAAGATCTCGATCTGCCATCGGCTCTAGCGGTGTCCGCATTATTCGAAGACGGAGAAGAGGTCTCCGAAGGAGTTACCGTTCCAGTCGTAGAACGAGGCACCCCCTTAACGCCTACATCAGACCTTGATCTGAAGCTGCTCAAAGCCCTCATCGACCAAGGGATTCTACAGATACATCCCTCTTCGTCATCCGATGCTTTCGTATGGAAGGATGATGGCACCCTTGACAACCAACATTACCCAATGCTTGCGTCTTATTATCTGACAGGCACTGGCGATGTGGAGAGTCGACTTCGAGAATACCTCAAGGGACTTTCCCAGATAATCTCTCGGGACAACTGGCCCGACCGTTGGACGGACCAGTTCTCGGACTTCTGGTTCGACCTCGCGGTGTCGGAGTGCAAAGCCTATTTGGTTCACATGCTCAAACGACATGGGCTCGACTTTACGCCAGGGCAACGGACAGAAGAGGTTTTCCGACACGCGCTGCGTTGGTACTCAATCGGTCAGATGTACTACTTCATCTGGCGAGCAGCAAGAGATAGCGCCGCTTACATGGCGAGGGAACGGGTGCCTGCAAAGCAGGCCGCGAACAGCGCAATAACTAGAATCTCGGGAGACGTCGATCGCGCCTACGCCCAAGGTTGGGACGTAAGCGTTTATCGGCGCGACTCACGCTTACCACAGTCGACGATTTCGCACATACTTTTCTCCCGAGCACTCCAACTCGAAGACGCTATGGCATATTCGCCGGTTGACCTTCCCGTCAGGCGAGCGGGCTTAGAATTGGCGTGGGAGAAGATTGACTTCATCGCCTTTGAGCGTCTTATCTTCCAGCTTGTTGTCGAGACCGAAGGTTACGAAAACGTCGATTGGCTTATGCACACCAACGCCGCCGACCATGGGCGTGATGTGAGTGCCGTGCGCCTTCGCAAAGATCCATTGAGCGGGCATAGTTCACAGCGAGTCGCAATTCAATGCAAGCATTGGCTCTCCCGCGCCATCCGTGATACTGACGCAAGCCAAGCCGTTGTAAGCATCAGCCACTGGGACAATCCGCCATTCGATGTGCTTGTTCTGGCGACTAGTGGACGCTTTACCTCTGACGCCATCGCCTGGATCGAACGACACAATTCCCGTGGGCAGCGCCCAATAATCGAAGTTTGGAATGACGCCCGCTTGGAGTTTCTACTGAATGAGCGGCCTCATCTCATCCGCAGCTTCGGTTTACGCTAGATTGGGTTCAGCTCTGCAGAGGCCACCTACCCACGCCTGCACACGCGCCGACCGTCGTGCAGGTGTGCCCGCGGTGAGCCCGGACGCCGTTGGACCCGGCATCACGTGCTGACGCGGACCGGCAAGCATAGGGGTGTCTACCAGGACAGATAGACACCCCGAGCCACTCATGACAACGCGCTAACCCGTGCGGGATTCAACTTCTAATCCCAAGGCCGCAGGTTCGAATCCTGCCGGGCGCACCCACGCAGACCGTCACCCCAGCCCTCCACCTCACCCACCAGTCGTGACGGATCGATCACGGCAGGTTACCGGCCGGCGGGCAAGCGCATACCCACGACCTGGGAATGACCTTCTTCACCATCCATCCACATTGATCCATGTCACGCAGCTCGTTTGGATGGACACGCACTGTCCACCGGCAGTGTCCACTACCAATCGAGGAGCATCATTGCCCCGGTCCCCGTTCCGGACCCGACGGCCGCGTACCCTCGCCGCCGTCGCCGCCGTCGCCGCCGCCCTGGCCACCGCCCTCGCGGTGCTCTCCGCCCCGACTCCGGCCCTGGCCTGGGGTCCCGGCACCGAGCCGGCCCAGCCGTACGCGCAGCCGAGCATGCCCACGGTGCCCAAGCGCGGCTGCCAGTCCACCGTCGCCGACCCGGCCGCACCGACCGGCGCGACGCCCGCCGTTCAGGTGATCTACGCCTGGCACGACGGCGTCGGCAACAACTACGAGGCCAACGTCGAGTACATCGCCAAGGTGGTGGACCGGATCGACTGGGCGCTCGACGAGTCGACCAACTACGACCAGCACTACAACTTCAGCTGCCGTACGGGCTACGACACCAGCACGTACGCCGGCTACGCCCGCGCCCTGGTCGTGGCGGAGAAGATCGACGCCGGGGCGAACCCGAACACCCCCGCCAGCACGGTCCGCAGCGACCTGGTCTCCGCCGGCTACCAGGACAGCAACCGGATCTACCTGGTGTTCACCGATTTCGCGTCGAACTCGGACGCCTACCAGTGCCCGTCCGGCGGTAACTCCAGCGGCGTGCACTGCTCGGCGGTGACCGAGTCGTGGACGACGGGCGTCGCCGGCCACGAGTTGCTGCACGTGCTCGGCGCCGGGCACGCCTGGATGGCCGAGACGGGGGCCTCCTACGTGCCGGACATCATGTACGGCTGGTGGGACAACTGGAACACCGATCCGGGGTTCCGCAGCTACTACGACCCGAGTGAGCTGTCGGCCAGCTTCTACCTCGACCCGAGCCCGTCGACGGCGAAGGTGAACGTCGCGAACCACCCGATGCTGACCGCCCCGGTCTGTTGCGACGTGGGCGCGAACAACGACCTGCTCACCGCCGAGCAGCGTACGGTCGAGGCGGCCACCCCGAGCAGCAGCACGTCGACGTTCACCTCGTCGGGCGGCTGGCACCAGGTGACGCCCGCCTGCGGCGTCTCGACAAACTCCTGTGCCTACTTCGACGGCCGCCGGTCGGTCCAGTTCAACACCTACACCGGGCCGTCCAACACGTCGTCGATCTCGCTGGCGAACCGGGCAACGGTCACCGCCGGGCGGACGTACAAGCTGTTCACCCGGTTGCGCAGTGGCACGGCGGTGAACACGCAGCTCCAGCTCGCCTGGTACAACTCGGGCGGCACCCTGTTGTCGACCAGCACCGGAGCGACCGACACGCTCGCCGGCAACTGGCTGGAGTACCGGACGACGGCCACCGCCCCGGCGAACGCGGCAAGCGTGCGGATCACCGTGAACGTGCCGGCGCAGTCCACCACCGGCAACCAGGCCATCAACCTGGACAGCCTCCAACTCAACGACTGTACGGCGAACACCGGCGGCACCTGCCGCTACGACACCTGAGTCACCGGCATGGTGCGGGCGGCTCCCGTCCGCCCGCACCACGCCCGACCCACGCACTCCCCCGTCCGGCCGGCGACGCCACCCGCCGGCCGTTCAGCGTGCCGGTCGGCGCAGGCCGGCGAGGACCAGGGTGATCACTCCGTCCGCGTCGGGTCGGTAGGCCGGGTGGCCGTACGCCGCGCAGATGCCCTGCAGGGCCATCATCACCGCGCCGGCCCCCACGTCGTCGCGGATCTTCCCGGCCCGGACGGCGGCGGCCAGCAGGTCGGTGACGGCCCGGCCGAGGGCCTCGGCACCCTCGGCCAGCGCGCCCGAGCGGGCGGCCATCAGCGTGGACAGGGTGCGGGCGAGGCCCTCGTGGTCGTGCAGGTGGGTCACGAATCCCCGCAGGAACGACTCCAGCGCCTCGTCGGCGGACAGGGTGGTCTGCGCCTCGCGGGCCCGGTCGCACATCGCGGCGAGTTCCTCCCGGTAGACCGCCTCGGCCAGGGCTTCCCGGGTGGGGAAGTGGCGGTAGAGCGTGCCGGTGCCGACCCCGGCCAGCTTGGCGAAGTCGTCGAAGCGCAGGTCGTAGCGGCCTTCGGCGAACAGTTCGCGGGCCTTGGCGAGCAGGGCGTCGCGGTTGCGGCGGGCGTCGGCGCGCAGGGGCTTGGCGTCGGTCATCTGGGGGCCTCGCGTTGACAAGTGGAGATTGTCTCCATATTTTGTAAGTGGAGATGGTCTCCGATTATAACCCTCTGAGGTGCGCGTGAAGATCTTGATGTTCGGCCGTGGCGTGATCAGCGCGACGTACGGATGGGCCCTGGAACGGGCCGGGCACCACGTGGAGTTCTACGTCCGCCCGGGGCGGGCGGCGGCGTACGGGGAGGCGATCGACCTCGACCTGCTCGACGCCCGGCGGCGGCCGTGGGGCCGGCGGGTCGCCGAGACGTGGCCGGTGCGCTACCGCGAGTCGTTGGAGCCGGACCACGACTTCGACCTGATCGTGCTGAGCGTGCAGCACTACAACTTCGCCGAGGCTGCCGCCTTCCTCGGGCCCCGGGTGGGCGGGGCCACGGTGCTCGTCTTCAACAACCTGTGGGTGGAGCCGCTGACCGCGACCGCGCACCTGCCCGCCGACCAGGTGACCTGGGGCTTCCCCGGGGCCGGCGGCGGGTTCGGCGACGACGGCGTGCTGCGCGCGTCCCTGCTGCCCGTGGTCTTCCTCGGCACGCTCGACCGACCGCCGACCGACCGCGAACAGGCCGTGCGCCAGGTCTTCCGGGCGGCCGGATTCCGGGTCCGGGAGAACGCCGACTTCCGTGGCTGGCTGTCGGTCCACTTCGTCCAGAACGCCGGTCTGCACACGCAGAGCCTGCGGCGGGGCGCACTGTCCACCCTGACCACCGGCGACCTCCGCGAGGCGATCCTCGCCACCCGTGAGCTGCTGCCGCTGGTCGAGGCGCGGGGCGTCGACCTGCGGCGGCACCGCGCCGAGCTGCTGCCCTTCACCGCGCCCGTCTGGCTGGCGGCACCGGCGATGTCCTGGCTGCTCAACCACCTCCCGCCGATGCGCCGGGTGACAACGGCCCACGCCAACCCCGAGGAGTTGCGCGCGGTCTGCCGCGACACCCTGGCGGAGGCCCGCAGCCGGGGCATCCGGGTCCCCCGGCTGGAGGCTGCCGAGCCCTACTTCGCCGCCACGACCACCCCCTGACTCCCCCGTCAGCCCCTACCGGCCGCGCCCCGCCCACCGACCGCCGGCGGCACCCCGGCCGGCCGGGACCCCTGCCGCATGTTCGGCGTCACCCCCGCCCGGCTCGGCGCGCGCGGCACCGGCGCGGGCCGCACCATCGCCAACCCCGCCGGCCGTACGAAGATCGAGCGCCGGACCGCCGCGTCCTCCCTGGCGTCGAGCTGGTAGACGTCGAGCCAGCACCATCCGTCGTAGGTGATCCAGTCGAGCACCCGGACCACCCGGCACCTGATCGGCCTGACGAACTGCACACCGGCCGCCCGGCCCACGTCCACCAGGTCCACCCGCCTGCCCGGCCGGCAGGCGATGACCGGGCAGCTACGGCACCTGCTCGACATGGCCACCCTGCCCAACGTGAGCCTGCGTGTCCTGCCGTTCACCGCCGGCCCACCGCTGGCCAGCGAGACGGGCACTTCGTCCTGCTGGACTTCCCGCAGGCGTTCGGGCAGGCATCGACCGTCCGCGCGGTACCCCGCGGACCACGCTGAACCCCTGCGGGGCCGCCCGCCCGGGTGGGCGGCCCCGGCGTCCGCAGCACCTACGGCGCGGGGATGCCCGGAGAACGTCGGGGCGTCCCGCTACGGTGCTGCCCATGAGTGATACGGAAACTGCGAACCGCCTGCCCACGGCCGAGGAGGAGGCCCGGTTCTGGACTCTGGTGGAGGCCGCCTGGGAGCGGCTCGGCCCCGAGCCGGCCGCGCTGCGCCGGGCGCTGCTCACCCGCGACCGGGCCGCCTCCGACGACGACGCGTACGCGTTCGACGGCTGGCGGGACGCCTTCCTCGACCAGTTGGGCCAGCTCTGCGCCGACCTGTCCAGCCCCGAACTGACCGCCCTCGACCGGGTCGTCGAACGCAAGCTGTACGACATCGACCGGGCCGACGTGCACGCGGTGGTCGACGGCTCCGACGACGGTTTCCTCTACGCCCGGGGTCACGTGGTGGCGCTGGGGCGGGAGTTCTACGAGGCGGTCCGGGCCGACCCGACCCGGGCGGTGCCCGACGCCCACCTCCAGGGCATCTGCTACTTCTTCGCCCACCTGCACGACAAGCGGTTCGGCGACTGGCCCCGCACCTGCTCCGGCATCTCCCGCGAGTCGTTCAGCAACCCGGCGGGCTGGGTCGGCCAGTGAGCCGCCCGGCCGGGCCGAGCGAGCGTGACGTGGCCTGGCACCACGGCACCCCCGACGTCGGCGCTCCACCGGCCCCGCTGTTCGCCGCCGCCGACGTCGCCCGGGGTGCCGACGCCGGGTCCTGCCCGACACGTTGACCGAACGCAACGCGGCACGCCGTACACCAAAGGTTAACAGTTAGGGCAGCTCATGCTATTCTCCGGCTTCGATGCACCGCCGAGCAGACCCGGACGGGTCACCGCCCGAAGGACGCACTCCCCCCGATGTCGGCCCTGCCCGCTCCGACCTCGTCACCGTCGTTACTGGAGCGGCCGGCCGGTGGCGCGCTCCAGCTCATCTTCACCACCCTGCCGGCGCTGCTGCGGCTGACCTGCGGGCTGTTCGGTGCGGTGACCGCGCTCGCGGTGCGTACCCCACCGGTGCGGGTGCCGCTGCTGCTGGCCGCCGTGGCCGCGCTCACCTGCTGGTCGCTGTGGTACGCGGCGCGGGCGCTGCGGGTCGGCATCGGCCCGGGGCTCGTCGCCGGGGACGTCGCGGTCACCGTCGCGGCGAGCCTGCTGGCCCCGGTGCTGGTCGCCCCGGAGGTGCTGCCCGGCGAGGGTAGCTGGCTCGCCGTGCTGGCCAGCACCACCGTGATCAACGCGCAGGCCACCGCGCCGGCCCGCTGGTCGGTGCCGGCGGGCCTGCTGGTCACCGCCGGCTACGCGGTCGGCACCTCGGTCGCCGGCAACACCGTCGAGGCCGGCGCGCACGCGGCGACCCTGCTCATGCAGACGGCCTGCGCGGCGATGATGGCGGCGGTGATGCGCCGCTGGATCGGCCGGGCCGACACCGCCTTCGCCGACTTCCAGCGCCTACGTCGGGACGTGGTGCTGGCCCGCACGGCCCGCGAGGTCGAACGGGGGCAGAACCGGGACCTGCACGACACCGTCCTGGCCACGCTCACCATGGTCGGGCTGGGCGCCCTGCCGGCCGGCTCGGCGGCGTTACGCGACCGGGCCGCCGCCGACCTGCGTACCCTGGTCCGCCTCGCGCACGCCAGGTCCGCCCCGGCGGGCGAGCCGGGCGACGCCGGCCCGGTCGACGTCGACGCCGGCCTGCGCGCGCTGCTCGCCACCCACCCGCAGTTGCGGGTGACGGCCACGCTGCCGCCCTGCGCGGCACCGGCGGGGGTGACCGCCGCCCTGGTCGACGCCACCGCCGCCGCGCTGGCCAACGTGGCCCGGCACGCGCCGGACGCCGCGGTGACCGTGCGGCTGGGCCGCGACCACGGCGGCATCGTGGTCGAGGTGGTCGACGACGGTCCCGGTTTCGACCCGGCCACCATCCCCCTGCACCGGTACGGGGTACGCGAGTCGATCCGGGGCAGGATGACCGAGGTCGGCGGTCGGGCGGTGGTGACCTCCGCCCCTGGCGTGGGCACCCGGATCAGGCTGGAGTGGCCGCATGTCGACTGAGCTGAGCGTGACCGCGCCGGCCCGCGTACCCCCGCCGACCGTGGGGTCGACGGGCCCGGCGGGGCCCGACGCCGTGGCGGCGGCCGACAGCCCGGCGGCGGACGTGGGCCGGGCCTCGGACCGGGGGGCCCGGATCGCGGCGGTCGCCATCGCCCTGGTGTGGCACCTCGCGATCGGGCTGCCGGCGGTGCTCGGCGCCTGGTCGACGCTGGCCGCCCCCACGGTGGTCGCGGCCGGTTGGTTGGCCGCCTGCGCCATCGGCGGGTACGCCGCACACCGGCTGCTGCACGGTCTGCCGCCACCGGCGCTGCCGCTGGCGGCGGCCCTGCTGACGGTCGACGCGGTGGTCTTCGCGGCGGCCGGCCGGGAGCAGCTCTTCGCCGCCGCGAACTGGGCGTGGACGGGGCTGGCGTGGTTCTTCGTGGTGGTGCTGTGGGGTCGCCCGATCCGTTGGATGATCGTCCTGCTGGCCGGGCACGCGGTGATCGCGCTCGCCGCGCTGGTCGGTGACGGGGCGACCGCCCCCGCCGACCTGACCCGCTACGCGATGTACGTCTACGGCACCTCGTCGCTGCCGGTGGCGGTCTTCACCGGTGCGGCGGTGATCGCCACCCTCGCCCGGGAACGCGCCGACACCGCCGAGGCGACCCTCGCCGTCCGCGCCGAACGGGACGCCGCCGAACGGGCCTGGGCGGACCGGCGGGCCCGGCTGGCGCTCGTCAGCGGTGCCGCCGAACAGGTGCTGGCGGAACTTGCCGACGGTCGCGCCGACCCGGGCGACCCGTTCGTACAACGGCGGTGCGTGCTCGCCGCGACCCGGCTGCGTCGCCTGATCGCCGAGTCCGACGACGTGCCGGACCCGCTGTTGCACGAGCTGCGGGCCGCCGCCGACCTGGCCGAACGCAACGGGCTGCCGATCGAGCTGATCGCCATCGGCACGCCGCCGCCGCTGCCGGTGGAGATCCGACGACGGCTGGCCGACCCGCTGGCCGCCGCCCTGGCCGATGCCACCGGTTGGGCCCGGCTGACCGTGGTGGCCGGCCCCGACGAGGTGGCGGTCAGTCTGGTCACCCCGGACCGACAGGGCCCGGGGGCGGCCGATCCGCCGACCGCCCGGGCCGGCGACGACCAGGTGGAACACGTACATGAGCGGGACGGGGAGATCAGGTGGACGCAGACCCGGTGGCGCAGGCCATGAGCGGGGAGCGCCAGGTCGGTGTGTCGATCGTCGACGACCATCCGGTGGTGATCGACGGTGTGCGGGCCTGGCTGTCCACCGAGCCCCGGCTGCGGGTGCTCGCCACCGGCGACGACCCGGATCTGGTGCTGCGGGCCGCCCCGGAGGCCGACGTGATCCTGCTGGACCTGCGGCTGCGCGGGCGGATGGTGCTGGACAAGCTGGCCGAGTTGAGCGCCGACGGCCGGCGGGTGGTGGTCTACTCCGAGCACACCGACCCGGCGACCATGCTCGCCGCGCTCGACGCGGGGGCGACCGCGTTCCTGGCCAAACACGAGGGGCGGGAACACTGCGTGTCCACGGTGCTGGCCGCCGCCAGCGACCGCCCGTACGTGCCGCCGGCCCTGGCCGGGGCGATGGTGGGCGATCCGCGCCCGGACCGTCCGGCCCTGTCCGACAAGGAGCGGGAAGCGCTGCTGCTGTGGTTCCAGTCGATGTCGAAGGCGTCGGTGGCCCGCCGGATGCAGATCAGCGAGCACACCGTCAAACAATACGTGGACCGGGCCCGGATCAAGTACACCCGGGCGGGTAGACCGGCCGCCACGAAGGCGGCGTTACTGGCCCGGGCGATCGAGGACGGTCTCATCCGGCCGGAGGAGATCGGCATCTACCGGTCACAGGCGTCGTACGACCGGCCGACCCCCTAACGGCTGTCATGACAGCCCGTCACGACTCGGCGAGGCTGGACGCCAGAAGACCACTGCGCGGGGGAGGTCGTGACGATGCGCGAGAACATGTCCCCGTTCTTCATCGCACCGCACCGGTTCGATGCGCCGGAGAACGATTCCGCTCCCGTGCTCGACAGGCGTTACGAACTCGTCCCGGAACCCGACGAACGGGTGCTCGGCCGGTATCCGACGTCGGTGGCCGGCTGCCTGATCAGCCCGACCGGAGCCCGGCGGCACTGGGTGCTCCCCGCCCCCGCCTCGATCACCGTCACCGACCGCCGACTCGCCTACGTCTGCCTCGCCGGTGACCTGGCCCTGGTGGCCGGGAAGATCGACGCGACGGGGGTCCGGCACCGGCGCAACGTCCGGCTGCCGCGCCTGGTCAGCGGGCAGATCCGCTGGCAGTGGCCGTCCCGGTTGGAGCTGCGGGCCACCGGCCGGCCCACCGCACAGGGCACCGCCGAGGCGGAGCTGCTGGTGGTCTGCGACGCGCTGCGGACGATCCAGCAGCCGGCCCTGGCGCTGGGCGGCGCGGTGGGCCCGGTGACCGAACTGGCCCGGCTGGTCCGTCGGACGGTGGCCTGCTTCCGGGTCACCCACCCCGAGCTGGTGGAGCTGGCGCCGCCGGAGCGGGACGTGCTCATCCGCCGGGCGACCGCCCCGCCGCTGACCGGTGAGGCGCGGGTGACCCTGCCGGGGTCGCTGCCGGTGGAGTTCCTCTCCCGCGACGACTACTACCGCGTCCCCGAGCCCGCCGGTCAGGACGCGGTCGGCAGCTGACCCCGCCCCGACCGGCAGATCGCCGACCGGGGCACGGAGGCGCGGGTCAGGGCGCGAAGCACGAACGGTCAGGATGCCGTCGAGCGGCGGGGCCGGCGGTCCAGTTCGGCGGCCTCCTGGGGGGTGGGCGCGGTGCCGCCCAGGTGCGCCGGCTGCCACCAGGAGTCGTCCGGGCCGGCCGGCTTGTCGGGGTACTCCTGCTGGGCCCGGTCGACCAGCGCGGTCAGCCGAACCTTCAGCTCCGCCGTCATCGTGTTGGCGTCCGGGTACGCCGCCGGGTCCATCGGCTCGCCCAGCAGGATCGTGATCGGGGTGTGCCGCCGGGTCAGCGTCTTCGGCCGGCCCTTGGTCCAGAGCCGTTGCGTCCCCCACAGCGCCACCGGCACCAGCGGCACCTCCGCCGTCTGCGCCATCCGGGCCGCCCCGCTCTTCAGCTCCTTCACCGTGAACGAGCGACTGATCGTCGCCTCGGGGAAGACGCCCACCACCTCGCCGCGCCGCAGCGCGTCCACCGCCGTGTTGTACGAGCCGACCCCCGCCGCGCGGTTCACCGGGATGTGCTTCATGCCGCGCATCAGCGGGCCGGACACCTTGTGCGCGAAGACGTCGTGCTTGGCCATGAACCGCACCAGCCGCCGGGACGCGTGCGCCCCGTAGCCGCAGAAGATGAAGTCGAGGTAGCTGACGTGGTTGCTGGCCAGCACCGCCCCGCCGGTGCGCGGGACGTGGTGGTTCCCGTCGACGGTCAGGCGCAGGTCGAGGACCCGGAACAGCGTCTTGGCGGTGGCGATCACGGGCGGGTACACGAGTTCCGGCATCCGGGCACTTTACCCCGCGTAGCCTACGCCACCGTAGGGCGGAGCCGACTCACCGTGGCGACCACCCGACGCACCGTCAGCCGGCAAGTTTGTGCAGATCGAGGCGGCCCCGGGCGAAGGCGTCCACCCGTCCCCAGCGGCCCGGGATGTCCAACACCTCGATCCGCCCCATCCCGACCGGCAGCACCGGCTCCACCGCCAGGTGCCCATCGTGCGGCTCCAAGCCGAGCATGGTACGCAGCAGCAGCAGCGGCGCCCCCGTCGACCAGGCCTGCGGGCTGCATGCCGTCGGGTACTCGACCGGGAACTTGGTCTGCTCCCGGGGGTAGCCGCCGAACGCCTCCGGCAGCCGCCCGTCGAAGTAGCTCGCCGCGTCGAGGATGCCGTTGGCGATGGTGGCGGCCTCCTCGGCGAAGCCGTACCGCCGCAGCCCCCAGGCGATGAACGAGTTGTCGAACGGCCAGATCGTGCCGTTGTGGTAGCCGATCGGGTTGTACCGCACCTCCCCCTCGGCGAGGGTGCGCACGCCCCAACCGGTGAACAGGCGGGGCCCGACCATGTGCTGGGCGATCTTCTCGGCCCGGTCGTGGTCGACGATCCCGCTCCACAGCAGGTGACCGATGTTGGAGCTGAGCACGTCGCACTGCCGGCCGTCCGGGTCCAGGGCCAGCGCGTAGAACTCCCCGTCGGCCACCCACCAGTCCCGGTTGAAGCGTTCCTTCAGGGCTGCGGCCTCCTGCTCCAGCCGGTCGGCGAACGCCGGGTCACCCCAGAACTCCCGGGCCATCCGGGCCGCCCGCAGCTTGGCGTCGTACGCGTAGCCCTGCACCTCGCAGGTGGCCCGGGGGAACGGCGGCAGGCTGCCGTCGGCGTACGAGATGGAGTCCCAGGAGTCCTTCCAGCACTGGTTCTCCAGGCCGGTCTCGGTGTTGCGCCGCTCGTACCAGATGTAGCCGTTGCCGGCCAGGTCGGCGTAGTCGTCGATCCACTTCAGCGCCGCCCGGCACTCCCGTTCCAACTCCTTGACCAGGGCGACGTCACCGCTCCACCGCTCGTACTCGTCGAGCAGGACCACGAACAGCGGGGTGGCGTCCACCGAACCGTAGTACGGCGAGTGCGGCTGCTCCTCGAAGGCGGCCGTCTCGCCGTAGCGCATCTCGTGCAGGATGCGGCCCGGGTCCTCGTCGCGGAAGTCGTCGAACCGGCTGCCCTGCAACGACGCCAGGATGCGCAGCGTGGTCTTGGACAGCTCGGGGGCGAACGGCAACACCTGTAGGCAGGTCAGGATGCTGTCCCGGCCGAACATGGTCATGAACCAGGGCAGGCCGGCGGCGGGGAGGGTCTGGCCGCCCAGCGACAGCGGCGCGAACCGCAGCGCCGCCAGGTCGATCAGGCTGCGCCGGTAGGTGGCGGCCAGCCGGTCGTGCTCGCTGTTGACCTTCGGGGCCTTGGCGATCCACTCCTGGAGGTCGTGCTGGAGGGCGAGCCGTTCGTGGCCGTGCACCGTCACCCCGAGCCGCAGGTCACGCCCCCCGGGGCCGACCGCGAAGGTCTGCACGTCGATCTCGGCGTCCCACTGCTCGTTGGGCTCCAGGTGCACCGAGTACGCGAACCCGTTGCGGTCGTAGCGGGCCGGCCGGGACGACGAGATGACCGTCTCCCGCACGAAGTTGCCCCGCCGGTAGCCCAGCCGCAGCCGGTCGGACTCGACCTCGGCGTACAGCTCGCCCTTCTTGTTGAGGATCTCGTCCTTGACCTGGAAGAGGTCGGCGAAGTCGGCCCCGGCGTCCATCCGGATCTCCAGGTCGACCGCCTTCTCGTCGTGGTTCAGGATGGTCAGCTTCTCGCGGAAGCTGCCGCCGACCGCGCGCTCCCGGATGATCGACAGCTTGGCGTCGACGTAGTGGGTGGCCATCCCGGGCACCAGGAAGAACCGCGCCTCGTAGTACTGGAGGTCGTCGTAGGACAGCGCGTTGAGCCGTTCCCCGTTGACCGTGAGCACCCAGCGGGACAGGAACCGCATGTCCAGGGAGAACAGGCCGGTCGGCTCGGTCGGCGTCGCCTCGATGTCACCTGTCTCCTCCGAGACGACGAACGTGTTGCCGTCCAGGATCCGGATCGTGTTGCCCCGTGCCATCACCGCACCTCCCGATGGTGGAGCCGGCGCGGCCCCTGCGCGTCCGGGGAACCGGGGAAGATCCGTTCGACCTGCACCACCAGCCGGGCGTCACCGGTCACCGTCATGTCGCCGCGCAGCACCGCCGCCAGGCCGTTCTCCCGCCCGGCGGCCATCTCCTCGAACAGCGCCGGCGTGGTGCCGATGACCGTTTCGGCCTCCCGGTCCTCCTGGCTGACCGTGAGCTTCCCCCGGTCGACCCGTAGCAGCCAGTGGGTGGTCTGCGCCCCCTCGTGCAGATCGAAACGCAGCGTCCCGGCCGCCTTGTCCAGCAGCGGCTCGTGATCCCGCCGGTTCAGGCTCTCGAAGAACCTCGTGGTCGCGTCCACCATCGGCCCCTCTCCCCCCGTCGTCGCACCGACCTGCCGGTACTCGCACGGGGTCCCCGCCCCGCCCGGGGTCAACCTCGCCCGGATCGGGTGAACCCGGCCGGCCCGCACGACGACGCCGGCCCCCGGACGGTTCCGGGGGCCGGCGTCGGGTGGGGCGGACGTCAGTTGTTGGGGTCGTCGGCGCTGATGTCGGCGAGCACCGACTGGGGTTCCCGCTCCACCGCGAGGTCACCCACCGACACCAGGCCCACCAGCCGACCGTCGTCGACCACCGGCAGCCGCCGTACGGCGTAGGTGCGCATCAGGTCGGCGGCGGCGACCGCGTCGTCGTACTGGCTGACCGTGATCACGTCCCGGCTGGTGATCTCCCGCAGCCGGGTGCGGTTCGGGTCGAGATCCTCGGCGACCCCCCGGACGGTGATGTCCCGGTCCGTCACGATTCCGACGACGTCGTCGCCGTTGGTGACCACCACGTCGCCGATCGCGCTGTCCCGCATCTCCTGCGCGGCGGCGGCGAGGGTGTCGTTGCCGTCCATCGTCACCAACCGGGTCGTCATGAACTCTCCGACCGTTGTCATGGTGCTCCCCTCTCGGTGTCGGCACGGCGGTCTACCCGCCGGCACCGAGCAGGTAACACCCTGCTCAGCGCAGTTCGGCGGCGACCAGCTCGGCGAGCTGCACGGCGTTCAGCGCGGCGCCCTTGCGCAGGTTGTCGTTGGCGCAGAACAGCGCGAGGCCGTGCTCGACGGTCTCGTCGGCACGCAGCCGGCCGACGTACGTCGGGTCCTGACCGGCCGCCTGCAACGGCGTCGGGACGTCCGACAGCGCCACCCCCGGCGCGCCGTCGAGCAGTTCCCGGGCCCGCTGCGGGGTGATCGGCCTGGCGAACCGGGCGTTGATCTGCAACGAGTGGCCGGTGAACACGGGCACCCGCACGCAGGTGCCGGAGACCTTCAGCTCGGGGATCTCCAGGATCTTGCGGCTCTCGTTGCGCAGCTTCTGCTCCTCGTCGGTCTCGAACGAGCCGTCGTCGACGATCGACCCGGCCAGCGGGAGCACGTTGAAGGCGATCGGCCGGGCGAACGAGCGTGGCGCGGGGAACTCGACGGCCGACCCGTCGTGGGTCAGCGCGGTGGCCCCCTCGACGACCTTGCGGACCTGCTCGTCCAGCTCGGCGACACCGGCCAGGCCGGCCCCGGACACCGCCTGGTAGGTGGCGACGACCAGGCTGACCAGGCCGGCCTCGTCGTGCAGCGGGCGCAGCACCGGCATCGCGGCCATCGTGGTGCAGTTCGGGTTGGCGACGATGCCCTTCGGCCGGTCGGCCAGGGCGTGCGGGTTGACCTCGGCGACGACCAGCGGCACCTGCGGGTCGGTGCGGAACGCCGACGAGTTGTCGATCACCACCGCGCCGGTCCCGGCGACCCGGGGGGCCAGTTCCTTCGCGGTGCCCTTGCCGGCGGAGAACAGCACGATGTCCAGCCCGGAGTAGTCGGCCGTGGCCGCGTCCTCCACGGTGACCTCGCCGCCCCGCCAGGGCAGGGTACGCCCGGCCGACCGGGCCGAGGCGAACAACCGCACCTGCTCCGCCGGGAACTCGCGTTCCGCCAGCACCTGCCGCATGACCCCACCGACCTGGCCGGTGGCTCCCACAATGCCGATCCTCATGCCCGCGAGGCTACCCAGCCGCAGGCCCACACCGGGAAGCCTTTCCCACCGCCCGGGTCGCCGCCGCCCCGGCCGGTCACCGCCCGTGCCGGTCGCCGTACCGGAAACCACCGGGCGGTACGCCCCGACGCCCCGGAAGATCGGCCGTGGCCGGGCCGTCCGGCCGTAGCATCCGCACCGCCGGTCCGGCCCGGCGCTCCCGGGGCGGCGCGACCGGAATCACACCGTCCCGGTCGCGCCGACGCCGGTCAGCCGGCGTGGTCGGTCACCTCGCCAAGCCCGGAGGCGACCAGTTCGTCCCGGATCGCCGCCGCGTCGCCCTCGATGACCAGGGTCAGCGCCTCCGGGTGCAGGTGGGTGGCGGCAGCGGCCGAGACCTGTGCCACGTCGGCGGCGAGCAGCGCCTCCCGCAGCCGGGCGTGGTAGTCGTCGGGCAGGTCGTGCACGACCAGGGTGGTCAACGCGGAGGCGATCGCCCGGGGGCTCTGCAACTCGACCGAGAGCTGCCCGGCCCGCCAGGACCGGGCCACCGCCAGCTCGTCCTCGGTCACCCCGCCGGCCCGGGTACGGCTGATCTCGCCGACCGCCTCGACCAGGGCCGGCGCGGTCACCGCCGTCTGCACGCCGGCGCTGACCGCGAACCGGCCGAACCGGCGGGACGAGGCGAAGTCGCCCCGGATGCCGTACGTGTAGCCGCGTACCTCGCGGATCAGGTGGTTGAGCCGGGACGTGAACGCCCCGCCCAGCACGGTGCCGGCGAGCGTCATCGGCACGTGGTCGGGGTGGGCGCGGTGCGGTGCCGGGTGGCCCAGCCGCAGCGTGGACTGCACCGAGCCGGGCCGGTCCACCAGGATGATCCGCCGGCCGGCGGGCAGCGGCACCTCGATCGGACCGTCCTGCCCGGCGGGGCCGCCACCGGTGCCGGCGAACGCCGCCGCGCCCAGCGCGTCGAGGTCGAGGCGGTCCAGGTCACCGGCGACGATCAGGGTGCCGGGGCGCAGGAACCACTCGGAGTGGAAGACGGTGACGTCCTCCACGTCCAGCCCGGCCACCGAGGCGGGGTCGCCGTAGAGCGGGCGGCCCCACCGGTTCTGCGCGCCGAACAGGTCGGCCCGGAGCACCGCCTCGGCGCGCGGTCCGGGGTTGGCCCAGTCCATCCGCAACGCGGTCGCCTCGTCGTCGCGGACCCGGCGCACGTCGTCGGGGTCGAGCCGGGGCGTCCGTACCGCCTCGGCGAGCAGTTCCACCGCCGCGCCGAGGCGGTCCACCGGCACCTGGACGCTGACCTGGAAGCTGTCCCAGTCCAGCCCGGTGGCCAGTTCGGTGCCGAGGCCCTCGACGGCCAGCGCGAACCCGGTGGCGTCCCGCTGCGCGGTGCCCTCCTCCAGCGCCTTGGCCAGCACCGCGCCGAGGCCCTCCTTGCCGACCGGTTCCCGGCCGGCGCCCGCGTCGAGCAGCAGCAGCGCGACGGCGAGGTTCTGGCCGGGCAGGTGCGCGGCGACCACCCGGCCACCGGCGACGTCCCGCCGGACCACGGTGGGGAACCGGTACGGGCGGGCGGTGCCCGGACCCGGCCGGGTGGTGATCAGAGTCATCGGGTCTCCTCCGGCAGGTAGGTCAGGGTCACCCGGTCGGCCGGGGTGAGCACGTCGGCGGCCAGCTCGGCGATCTGCCCGGCGGTCACCGACAGCCAGCCGGGCAGCCGGTCGGCGGTCTTCGCCGGGTCGCCGAACTGGGTGGCGTACCGGCCGAGCGCGTCGGCCCGGCCGTCCACCGTGGACATCTGCCGCCACCAGGCGGTGCTGAGCAGCGCCTTGGCCCGGTCCAGTTCGGTGGCGGTGACCGGCACGGTGGCGAGTTCGTCGACCACCTCGGCGACCCCGGCGGCGAGCCGTTCGGCGCTCACCCCGGGGCGGGCGGTGGCGGTGGCGATCACCGGTGCCGGGGCGTGCGCCAGGTCCACCCCGTACGCCCCGACCAGGTCGGGTTGGGCGAGCCGTTCGCCGTCGGCGAGCCGTTGGTAGAGCCGGCTGCCCCGGCCGCTGCCGAGCACGGTGGCGGCCACCGTGGCCACGTCGTAGCCGGTGCTGCCGAACGGGTGGGTGCGGTGCGCGACGTAGACCCGGGCGGCCGGCACGTCGGCGGTGACCGTCTCGACGGCGGGTCGGCCGGTGCCGGCGACGGTGTGCCCGTCCGGCGCGGCGGGGATGTCACCGCGGGCCGGGATGGCCCCGAAGTACCGCTGCGCCAGCGTGAACACCTCGGCGGCGGTGGCGTCGCCGACCACGGTCAGCACGGCGTTGTCGGGCGCGTAGTACGTCTGGTGGAACGCCTGGAAGGTGGCCAGGTCGGCGGCGTTCAGGTCGGCCATCGACCCGATCGTCGCGTGGTGGTACGGGTGCCCCGGTGGGTAGAGCAGCGGGAGCAGCCGCAGCCAGGCGTCGCCGTACGGGACGTTCTCGTAGCGTTGCCGCCGCTCGTTCTTGACCACGTCCCGCTGGTTGTCCAGGGTCTCCTGGGTGAGCGCGGGGACCAGCCCGCCCATCCGGTCGGCTTCCAGCCACAGGGCCAGTTCCAGGTGTTCGGCCGGGACGGTCTCGAAGTAGTTCGTCCGGTCCGGGTTGGTGGTGGCGTTGAGCGAGCCACCGGAGCCCTGGATCAGTTTCATGTGTTCGGTCTTGGCGACGTTGACCGAGCCCTCGAACATCAGGTGCTCGAAGAGGTGGGCGAAGCCGGTCTGTCCCGTCGGCTCGTGCCGGGAGCCCACGTCGTACCAGAGGTTGACCGCGACCGCCGGGGCGGTGCGGTCCTCGCTCACCACCACGCGCAGGCCGTTGTCCAGTCGGGTCGTCTCGATGGGCCAGGGGTAACCGCTGTCGGGCATGACCCGACGCTATCCGATCTCCACGCCCCGGTGGCGACGTGTCAGCACCCGACCACGCCGGGGGTCGACCGCGCCCGGACGGGGAGGCCCGCCCCTTGATCGATCCGACGGTGCCGACGGTGCGGTGTCAGCCGGCGTCGACACCGCCTGGTCGGGCACATCGGGTCGATCGAGGAGGCGGGCCAGCCGCCGGACGGGTCAGTCGGGGGGTTCGATCGGGCTGACGGTCTCTTCGGAGGTGCGGTGCTCCAGCACCGTGTCGGGGGCGGCCCCCTGGTCGGCCTCGCGGAGGTCCGACTCGGCGAGGATCGCCGCTGCCTGGGCCTGCGGGTCGTCGCTGCCGACCGCTGCCTCCTCGGGCAGCAGGTGGGCCCGGGACTCCACCCGGTCCTGATCGCTCTGCAAGTGGGTCATGCGCACCCTGTTACCCAGTCGCCACGTCCGCCACGCCGGTGCACCCGCCCCGCCGGTGCACGGCCCCCGCCCGCGCACCGGCCCGCCTGGGGGTCAGCGGAACGGGCCGCGCACCTCGTAGGTGATGCCACCGGCGGAGATGCCCGCCGTGCCGCGCTGGGAGGAGAAGTAGAGCCGGCTGCCGTCCGGGGAGAACGCCGGGCCGGTGATCTCCGACGAGGACTGCCCGGTGATCCGCAGGAACGGCGTCACCACCCCGGTCGGGGTGATCATGTTGATCTCCATGTTGCCGCCGTCCTCGGCGACGTAGAGGTCACCGGAGCGGGTGCCGGTGATGTTGTCCACCCCGGTCAGCGGGGCGGTGCCACCGGTCACCAGCGAGTCGTCGTACGCCAGGTCGATGCGCTGGCCGACCGCGTCGTACGCCCAGACCCGGTTGTCGCCCTTGGTGGTGAACCAGCAGGTGCCGTCGGCGTACCAGCAGCCCTCGCCGCCGGTGAACCGCTTCGCCCCGGAGACCTGGTTGCGGGTCGCCGTCGGCGAGCCGTCCGGGTCGGGCACCCGGGCCCAGCTCACCGCGCCGCTGGTGGCGGTGCCGGCGACCAGCACCTCCAGGGTGCCGGCGGAGAGGTCGCCCCAGACGGTGGGGCGGAACCGGTAGAAGCAGCCGTCGGTCTCGTCCTCGGTCAGGTAGACCACCTGGCGGACCGGGTCGGCCGCCGCCGCCTCGTGCTTGAACCGGCCCAGCGCCGGGCGCTGCACCGCGCTGGTGCCGCCCTGCGGGTAGGTCTCGTGGACGAAGCCCCGGCTGATCTCCTCGCAGGACAGCCAGGTGCCCCACGGGGTCGCGCCACCGGCGCAGTTCTGGTTGGTCCCGGACAGGATGCGGTACGCCGAGGTGACCGTGCCGTCGGCGGCGAACCGCACCGCCGACGCGCCGCCGCCGGGGGTGATCTCCGAGTTGGAGACGTAGATCCAGCCGGTGCCGGCGGCGAAGCAGGCCCCACCGTCGGGCGCGGCGTGCCAGGTGTACGAGGTGCCCGGCACCGTCTGCCGGGAGCGGGCGACCACCCGGCTGGTGAAGCCGGCGGGGAGCTGGATGCCGTTGCCGTCGGCGCCGCCGAGCGGGCCGTAGGGACCGGTGCCGGGTTGGGCGGGTGCGGCCGACGCGAGGCCGGACCAGAGGCTGCCGGCGAAGGCGGCGGCCCCACCGGCGACGGTGGCGCGCAGGACGGTACGACGGTCCATCGGATACCTCCGGGGGATGCGAACGGTGCCGCCGAAGTTACCGACGGTGGCAGTGACGGAGGTGAACGTCAGGCGAGGGTTGGCCGACGAGCGGATGAGTCCTTGCCCCCGTCGGGTACGCTTACCGGCGTGACGCGTACGTATCCATGGTTTAGGCAGCCGGCTGCGGAGCCGGTGACCTCACCATGAGCTGACGTCACCGCGTTTCGAGCCGGCCGGGCAGGAGCCTTCGAGCTTCCTGCCCTTCTGTTTACGAGCAGCCGGCTCGACCCGGGCACCGGCCCCGGGCACGGTCGGCGGAAGGATTCCCACCGTGACGACCCCGGACAACGGCGCGGTCATCGACCAACGGATCGACCGTGTCGTGCCGCTGACCACCCCCGCCCTGCTCCTGCACGAGCTGCCCCTGGACCCGCCGCTGGCCTCGGCCGTGCTGGCCGGCCGGCGCGACGTCGGCCGGGTCCTCGACCGCGCCGACGACCGTCTGCTGGTGGTGGTCGGCCCGTGCTCGGTGCACGACCCGGCGGCGGCGCTGGAGTACGCGCACCTGCTGCGTGAGGCCGCCGACCGGCACGCCGAGGACCTGCTGGTGGTGATGCGGGTCTACTTCGAGAAGCCGCGTTCCACGGTCGGCTGGAAGGGCCTGATCAACGATCCGGCGCTTGACGGTTCCGGCGACGTGAACACCGGCCTGCGCACGGCGCGGGCGCTGCTGCGTGACGTGGTCCGGCTGGGGCTCCCGGTGGGCTGCGAGTTCCTCGACCCGATCACCCCGCAGTACATCGCCGACACGGTGGCCTGGGGCGCGATCGGCGCCCGGACGGTGGAGAGCCAGGTGCACCGGCAGCTCGCCTCCGGCCTGTCCATGCCGATCGGCATGAAGAACCGCCCCGACGGCAGCATCGGCACCGCCGTGGACGCGATCCGGGCCGCCGAGGTGCCGCACGTCTTCCCCGGCATCGACGTCTCGGGCACCCCGGCGATCATGCACACCCGGGGCAACGCCGACGGGCACCTGGTGCTGCGCGGCGGCGGGGGCCGACCCAACTACGACGCCGCCTCGGTGGCCGGGGCGCTGGACCTGCTGCGGGCGGCCGGGCTGCCGGAGCGGCTGGTGGTCGACGCCAGCCACGCCAACAGCGGCAAGGACCACCGCAACCAGCCGAAGGTGGCCGCCGACGTGGCCGCCCAGCTCGCCGCCGGGCAGCGCGGCATCGTCGGCATCATGCTGGAGAGCTTCCTGCTGGAGGGCCGCCAGGACCTGGACCCGACCCGGGAGCTGACCTACGGCCGGTCGGTCACCGACGCCTGCATCGGCTGGGACACCACGGCCGAGGTGCTGGAGCAGCTCGCCGTCGCGGTTCGGGCCCGCCGGGCCGCCCTGCCCACCCCGGCCTGACGGGTTTGACCGTTTCGGCCCCGGGTAGCAGGGCGGGGTGACCGACGACGTAACCGCGCCCGACGACCTGCCCGGGACCGCCCAGCCGGACCTCCGGCAGCTCGACGAGCTGCTGGACGAGATCTACCACGGCCAGGAACGGCTCAGCCAGGCCGACATCTACCGCTCGGCGGTCGGCGCGGACCTGCCGGCGGAGCTGCTCACCCGGGTCGCCGCGCTCCCCGAGGGGGAGTACGCGGTGGACGAGGTGGCCGACCTGCTGGGCGGGTCGGCGGGCTGACCGGCGACGCCGGCGAGAGGAGATCGAGATGTCCGACCAGACCGAACACCACGAGCGGATGCCGGCCCTCGGCCAACCCCCCGAGGGGCGGGACACTCTGCCCGAACCGGACTTCGCCAACGAGCACGACCGGACCGCGGTCGACCGCGACGTGATCACCGGCGCGGACGCCGACGAGCGGGAGCCGGAGGCGTCGCGCGGCTGGGCGGGCGAGGACCACGGCACCACCCCCACCTGAGTGGGCGTCGACGGGTGACGGGAAGGGGCCGGCGGACACGATCCGCCGGCCCCTTCCGCGTGCTCACCGTTCGTCGTGCCGCCCGCCCTCGGCGGCCTGCTGCGCCACCGCGTACCCCATCTGGAGGAAGTCGGACGCGGCGACGGCGGTCAGCGCGGTCGCCACCAGCCGGGTCAGCCGGGGGGCCAGCACCAGGCCGCCGGTGAGCCCGGTGGCCACCCAGACGGCCAGGCAGAACGGGCAGCTGAGCAGCTCACCGATCGCGTGCCGGGTCGAGCTGCCCTGGTCCCGGACCTGTTCCATCACCTCGCCGCTGCCGATCGGGCGGTCATAGCGGGTGAACGGGGCCCGCAGCGGGCTGGTCACCGCGTCCTTGGACAGCAGTCGGCTCAGCTTGTGGGTGGCGACGGCGAGCAGCACCACGTCACCCGGGGAGGGCCGTTCGGGCACCGGCCGGCCGGTGGCCTTCACCAGCGCCGCGATGGAGGCGGTCACCCCGGCGTACGTGCCCATGGCCGCCAGGTAGCCGCCCAGCGGTCGGTGCTCGTGCGGCGCGTACGCCTGGCGCAGCCGCGCCACCTTCTGCTTCAGACCACCGTCGGTCACCGGGTCTCCTCGTTGGTCGTCGCACCGTCGGGTGCGGCGCATCGGTCTCGTCGGGATGGACGGGTGGGGTCAACCCGCGGTCAGGTTCTCGGCGACCTCACGTTCGAGGTTGACAAGCGATTCGTCGGCCAGTGCGGCGTCCGCGCCGGCGGGCAGGTCTAGCCGGACCCGGGCCCCGCCAGCGTCGGCCGGGGCGACCCGCAGTTCCGCCGTGCCGTCCGGGCCCTCCCAGCGGGCGTGCAGGTCGGCGTCGGAGCGGCTGCTCGGGGTCGGGCCGTCGGTCCGCAGCGCCCCGGGCAGCCAGGCGTCGATCCGCTCGGGGTCGGTGGCGGTGCTGAACACCACCTCCGGCGGCGCGGACATGCCGCGCTCGGCGCGGGTGCCCATCAGGCGTCCCGGAGCCGGTGCGGGTCCACCTCGCGGCCGGGGTGCCGGGCCAGGTACTCGGTCTCCAGCTCGGCGGTGCGGCGCAGGTGGTTGGCGAGCGCCGAGTCGGCGGCGTGCCGCAGCGTGTCGAGCCGGGTGCGGTGCAGGCTCTGCAACTCGCGGATCAGATCGTCGTCGGCGAGGTCGGCCGGGTCCACCCCGAGCAGCTCGCCGTCGGTCTCGGAGACCACGGTGGCGGCCCGGTGGACGTGGTCACCGTCCCACTCCGGCATCCGCTGTTCGCTGCTGGAGTCGCCGGAGCGGTGTACTGATTCGGTCATGTCGCCCCCCTCGGGTTCGACTGGGCTGGCTGTCTAGACGGTTGCCCAGCCGCGCTGGCACCAAACCAACGGCGCGGCGTCCTCGAACCACCGGGCGGCGCGGCGACTACGACGTCGCGTCGGAGACCGCGGGTCCTGCCGGTACCCTCGACGGCATGAAGCGGCTCTGGACACCGGCGTGGATCGTCCGCCACGTGGCCCTGGTCGTCCTGGTCACGGGATTCCTGGCGCTGGGTTGGTGGCAGATCAGCCGGGCCGCTTCCGGTAACACCCTGAGCTGGGCGTACGCGGTGGAGTGGCCGATCTTCGCCGGTTTCGTGGTCTTCGTCTGGTGGCGGGAGGTCCGGCACGCGCTGCGCGCCCCCGCCGCGCCTCCGTCGGCCGGGACGGCCCCGGCCGAGCCGGCCGCCCCCGTGCCGGGCACCCCGGCGGTACGGCGTCCGGTGCGGGTCGCCCGGGTGCCGGCGACGCCTGTCGACGGCGCGGACGACGCCGACCTGGCCGCGTACAACCGCTACCTGACCTGGTTGAACGCCAATCCGGGCGCGAGGCCCGGCGACTATCCCGGCTGAGGCCGGTCGGAAGGACGGACGACGGTGGGCGGAGCCCTTACCCGGTACCGCGTGATCGCCTGGATCGTGGGCGTGGCGCTGGCTGTGCTGGTGCTGATCGGCATGCCACTGAAGTACGTGTTCGACGAGCCGATCGTGGTGGCCGTCGTGGGCACCGCGCACGGCTGGCTCTACCTGCTCTATCTGGCGGCCACCTTCGACCTGGGCCGTCGGGTGGACTGGCCGCTCAAGCGGATGCTGCTGGTGATGCTCGCCGGCACGGTGCCGTTCGTGTCGTTCGTCGCGGAGCGCAAGGTGACCCGCGAACTGGCGACCGACGCGCCGACCCGTACGCCGGAGCCGGTCGGTCACTGACGGCCGGGGTGTCCGCGCCGGGGGCGGCACCGCGCTGCCTCAGCGGGCCGGTCGCCAGTAGGTGGCCGTGGGTGTCGGGTCGTCCGCGTCGGGGTAGCGGTGCTGCTCGCGGGCCTGGTGCAGGGCGTCGACCACCTGCTCGAACTGCTCCCGGTCGTCGCTGCTGAACAGCAGCAGCTCGGTGCCGTGGCAGTGGCCGTACAGCTCGTGGGGCGGTGGCCGCCAGCGGTCGCCGAGCAGCACCAGCAGCACGGGCAGCAGGCACACCACGCCCAGCGCCAGGTACGCCCCGGCGGTGAGCCGTGCCAACCCTCCGGTGAAGCCGAGCAGGACGCCGACGGCGCCCGCCCCGACGGCGGCGCAGGTGACGACCCGGGCGGCGAGTCGGTCGTGCGGCCCACGGCCGGTACGCAGGTGGGTGAGGTCGGCGACGGCGTAGCTGTTGCGGCCGGCGGTGAACCGTTCGGTGGTCACCACGATGCCGGGCCGGGCGTAGAGCAGGGTGGTCGGTCGGGACCAGTGTGGCGGTCGGGTGCTGGCGCGGTCTGCCTGCACGGCGTCCTCCCGGGGGCCAACGGGAGCCGGTCGCCCCACCACCACGCCACCTGCGTACGGCGGGATTCCCGGCCGGGGCTCCATTCTGGTGCCGACCCGCCCGGGCCGCTCCCCGATTTCCGACACATCCGGCGAGCCCGACGTCCCAGCGTCGCCGGCATCTGACCACCATTCCGGTTTTATCCGGCTATTACCGCGCGATCCCCACCGGTATCCGCCTGGAACGACGAATCAGACCTTCCTCGCCTACCGCGCAGAACCCGGTCGCCTGCCGTCCGCTCCGCATCACCGGTTTCACCTGCCACAACGACCCGCCGGAGCGCTCGGCCAACATTCGCCGCTGCTTTGTCTGCGCGTCACTCCCGCCACAGGTTAGGTTGATCGGGCCGGCTCGGTACACGGCCGTCCATCCGGACGGGCCCGCGCCGGTGTCGCCGGGGGCTCAGCATCCTCCGGTGACCGGTGGGAGAGGAGTCTTCCGCTCTTGTCGTCCTTACGGATGCTGCTGCGCACCCTGGCGGTCGCCGGCCTGTCGGCCGCGTTGATCGCCCCGTCGGCGCCGGTCCGGGCCGAGCCCTCCGTCGCCGACCTCACCGCCCGGATCGAGCGCTCCTCGGCCGAGCTGGAACGGATCGTCGAGTCGTACAACAAGCTCAACGAGGAGATCAAGACGAACCAGGCCACCGCGGCCGGCCTGCACGCGAGGATCGGCCCGCTGGAGGCCCAGGCCGCCCAGAGCCGGGCGGCGGTGGGCGAGATCGCGGCCACCGCGTACAAGACCGGTGGGCTGCGGACGGCCGAGGCGATCCTCGACCCGGCCGGCGGCTCACTGGTCGACCGGCTGGGCACCCTCGACCAGCTCACCCGGCAGCGGCAACAGCAGATCGACGGGTACACCGCCGACCAGCGGGCGCTGCTCGACCAGAAGACCAAGCTCGACGCCACGCTCGCCAGGCAGGCCGCCCAGTCGAAGGCGCTCACCAAGACGAAGAAGCGGATCGAGCAGGACCTGGCGGAGCTCTACGAGATGCGGCGGGCGGCGTACGGTCGGGCGACCGAGGCGCCGGTGAAGAAGCCGAAGAGCGCCGCGCCACCCGACACCTCCGACACGCCGGCCGTCCCCGGCAGCGCCGGGGCCGCCGTCCGGTACGCCTACGGGGCGATCGGCAAGCCGTACGTCTGGGGGGCCGAGGGGCCCGGCGGGTACGACTGCTCCGGCCTGACGCTCGCCGCCTGGCGATCCGCGGGCAAGCGGCTGCCGCACAACGCGGCGATGCAGTGGAACGCCACCTCCCGGGTCAGCCGTAGCGAGCTGCGCCCCGGTGACCTGGTCTTCTATTCGGGGCTGGGGCACGTCGCGCTCTACGTCGGTGGCGGTCAGGTGATCGACGCGCCGAGCGCCGGGCGCAACGTGCTCAAGCGGAAGATGAACATGATGAGCATCGCCGGCTACGGCCGGGTCCGCTGACCGGCACGACAACGGCGAACGGCCGGCGTCCCCCTATCGGACGCCGGCCGTTCGCCGTCATTACTACCAGCTCAGGCCGCCTGCGCGACTACCAGCTCAGGCCGCCTGGAGGCCCTCCGCGCGGGCCAGCTCACGCAGCCGGCCGAGCGCCTGGATCTCCAACTGGCGGATGCGCTCCCGGGACAGCGAGAAGCGGGACGCGACCTCGGTCAGCGAGTGCTCCCGCCCGTCCTCCAGGCCGTACCGGGCCCGCATGATCCCGGCGGACCGGTCGTCGAGGTGGTTGAGCAGGCCCTCGATGCGCTGCCGCTCCAGCCCGGTGAGGACGATGTCCTCCGGGGACGGGGCGTCGCTGTCGGCGACCAGGTCACCGAGGTTGGTGTCGCCGTCGTCGCCGACCGGGGTGTCCAGCGACACCGTGTCCTGCGACCAGCGGACCAGCTCGTTGACCCGCTCGACGGTGACGCCGAGGGCGGCTGCGATCTGCTCCGGCTCCGGGTCGCCACCCAGCTCACGGGTGAGCTGCCGGGCCACGTTGCGCATCCGGTTGACGTCCTCGACCAGGTGCACGGGCAGCCGGACGGTGCGTTCCTGCTGCGCGATGGCCCGGCTGATCGCCTGCCGGATCCACCAGGTGGCGTAGGTGGAGAACTTGTAGCCCCGCTCGTAGTCGAACTTCTCGACCGCGCGCACCAGACCGGTGTTGCCCTCCTGGATCAGGTCCAGCATGGGCATCCCGGAGCGCACGTACCGGCGGGCGATCGACACGACCAGCCGCAGGTTGGCCCGGATGAAGAGATCCTTCGCCCGTTCCCCCTCGGCGACCAGCCGCTCCAGGTCGTCCCGGTCGACCCCGGTGGGGACGCGGTCCTCGCCGAGCAGGTGCTCGGCGTAGAGGCCGGCCTCGATCGCCTTGGAGAGATCGACCTCCTTGGCGGCGTCCAGCAGCGGCGTCCGGGAGATCTCGTGAAGGTAGACGCCGACCAGGTCACGCTCCTCGGCGACCTCGTCGGTTCGCATGCCGATGTTCTTGTCCACGGTGTCCACGGTCCCCTCGCTCGCGCCGGTTGCCCGGTTCCTTGCCATCCCCACGTCCATCAACCCTCCCCCGTGCAACGCCCCTGCTGCCCGCCGGTGCTGACACCTGCACAACAGTCGAGACGGGTCGGGGATTCCATGTCGTGAGTCGAAAGTGTCACGAATGCCTGAGTACCAGCTGAAAGCCCGGTCCACGTTTGCTGTCAGCGACCCCGGAGGGCCACCCGTCGGCCGCACGATCGCCGCTGGTCGGCACGCGTGTCGACGGCCGTACGCCGGGCCCCGCATCATTGCGGTTCCCCGGTGAACCGCGACCCTCGTCACCGCCCGGCGGCGACCGCAGTCACTGCCAGATACGGGCCGATGGACCTGTCGGTTCACCTGCGGTCCTGGATTACCCCACGCCCGGAACAACAATCCGTGGCGTGGCCGACGTCCCCCCGACACGGTGTTCTGCGTCACCCCGCAGTGTGGCATCCCGTCGCACCCGCTGGCGGGACAGGTCAGGAGGCGAGCAGGGCGATGGCACCCCGGACCTGGTGCGCGGTCCGGGCCAGCGCGGCGCGGGCCGCGTCGACCTCGGCCCCGGACAGCAGTGCGACGAGGGCCGTCTTCAGGTCGCCGTCGGCCTCGTGCAGGGCCCGTCGGGAGACCTCCTCGGAGCAGCCGGTCGCCTCGATCAGGATGGAGATCATGCGACCCCGCAGCTTGGCGTTGGTGGCCACCATGTCGATCATCAGGTTGGAGTAGACCCGGCCCAGCCGCACCATCACCGCCGTGGAGAAGGTGTTCAGCACCAGCTTCTGTGCGGTGCCCGCCTTCATCCGGGTCGAGCCGGTCACCACCTCCGGGCCGGTGTCGACCCCGATGACCACGTCGACCTCGGCCGCCGCCCGGACCTCCGGATTGGCGCAGAGCAGCACGGTCGAGGCCCCCCGCTGCCGGGCCGCGTCGAGTGCGCCCAGGACGTACGGGGTGCGTCCACTGGCCGCCAGCCCGACCACCACGTCCCCGGCGGTGACACACCCGGCGGCCTCACCGGCACCCCCCGCCGAGTCGTCCTCGGCGTCCTCCACGGCCTGCCACATCGCGTCCGGCCCACCGGCCAGGTGGGCGCAGAACCAGCCGCGCGGGGAGTTGAAGGTGGGGGCCAGTTCGGCGGCGTCGATCACCCCGAGCCGGCCGGAGGTGCCGGCACCGAAGTAGTGCACCCGGTGCCCGGCGCGCAGCGCGGTCACCGCGAGGTCGACGGTCATCGCGATCTCGTCCAGGACGGCGGCCACCGCCGCCGGCACCCGCCGATCGGCGTCGTTGATCACGGTGAGCACGTCCCGGGTCGACATCAGGTCGAGGTCGGTGCTGTGCGGGTTGCGCCGTTCGGTCGGGGCACCGACCCGGACCACCGGCCGCAGGTCGACCATGCCCTCGCCGCCCCGCTTCCCCACCACGTCGTCCGGCCCGACCCGGCCGGCGGTCACGAGCGCCTCCGACTGCCGCCTACCCGGTGTGTTCGCACCGCCTCGGCGGTGACCTCCAGCGCCCGCCGGGCCCGGGTCCGGTTCCGGGCCGCCACCCCGACGAAGAGGCAGTCCACCACGGTGAGCTGGGCGAGCCGGCTGGCCATCGCCCCGGACCGGTACGTCGTCTCGCGGGCGGCGGTGGTGAGGACGAAGTCGGCCCGTTCGGTGATCGGCGAGCGGGGGAAGTTGGTCAGCGCGACGGTGACCGCCCCCCGGGAGCGGGCCTGTTCGAGCACCTCGATCACGTCGGAGGTGGTGCCGCTGTGCGAGATGCCGATCGCCACGTCACCCCTGCCGAGCAGGGCGGCGGAGGTCAGCGCGGTGTGCACGTCGGGGAAGGAGAACGCGATCCGGCCGATGCGGTGCAGCTTCTGCTGGAAGTCCGAGGCGACGAACCCGCTCGCGCCGGCGCCGTAGACCTCGATCCGGCCGGCGCTGACGATCGCCTCGACGACCTGCTCGCAGACGGCCGGGTCGAGTTGCCCGGCGGTCTCCTCGACGGCCCGCGCGTCGTTGAAGGAGATGGTGGCGATGATCTGGGCCAGGTCGGCGCCGGGCGGGATGTCCCCGCCGACCACCCGGGCGTCCGGCGGCTCGATCCGGCGGGCGGCCTCGGCGGCGAGCCGGATCCGCAACTGCGGGTAGCCGTCCATGCCGACGGACCGGCAGAACCGGATGACGGTGGCCTCGGAGGTCTCGGCAGCGGTGGCGAGGTCGGTGATGGTCCGTCGGGCGGCATCGGCCGGGTCGGCGACGACCAGTCGGGCGACCCGCTGCTCGGCGGGGGACAGCGACGGGAGCAGGCCACTGATGTGGACGATCAGTCCACCCGGCTCGTGACTCGCGGAAATCTTCGGACTTTTCGCCACGGATGAAACTTACTTTCATGAGCCGCGAGCGTCAACCACGACCGCGCGGATCCGACAGGAAGTATCCCCCCGGCCCGGGGGCGTACCGGCACAGACTCCCATTTGCGCAGCCTGGCCCACCTCGGCCGGTCCGGTGGAATCGCCTCCGTCTACGGGCGGGACTGTGCGGCGACCGGCTCCCGGGGCCCACCGGCGGCCTCCGGGGCGGACGGCCCGGTGTCGTCCGGGGGATCGTCGACGACCGGTCCCGCCTCCTCCGGCGGCAGCCAGCGCGCCAGGTGTGCCCGGATGCGACGGGAGACCTCGTCGGGCCCGCCGCCGGCGTCGACCACCACGAACCCCGGGTACTCGGGCAGCGACCGGTAGGCCGCGTCGGCGGCGGTCAGCCAGCCCATCGTCTCGTGGTCCTCCCCCCTCCGCTCGATCCGCCGGTACGCCTCGACCGGGTCGACGGCGAGCAGGAAGGTGACCTGCGGTGCGGGGAAGACGCGGTACCCGGCCCGGGCCAGCCGCTCCCACCGCTGCCCCCCGTGCGCCCGGATGCTGGCGTACTGGCAGGCGGAGTAGCGGTCCATCACCGCGGTACGGCCGGTCACCAGGCAACTGAGCAGCGCGGCGGCGATCGCCAGCCAGCGCAGCACGGACTCCACCGCGAGCATCCCGTCCCGGCCCACCAGCAGTTGCGCGTCGGCCCGGCCGAACCGGGCGGCGAGCCGCCCCAGCCAGCGCCGGCCGCCCGCGTTGCGGTGGTAGGTGGCGGGTCGCCCGGCCGCGGTGAGCGCGGCGGCGAGCCGGTACGCCTGGGTGGTCTTGCCCGAGCCGTCGATGCCGATCAGCGCGACGCGCCGCAGTCGGGTCCCACCGTCGATCGCGCGCCGTGATCTGGCCACCCTGCACAGGATATCCGACCGGCGCATCTCCCCCCGTCCGGTTGCTGCCCGTCCGGGGCGCGATGACCGGGACCGGCACGCCGGGCAGGTGTGGGCGGGCGGACAGCCGGGTACGCAACGTCATTTCCCACCGACCATCCACGACGGGAGAGACCAGATGGCCGAGCGCGGGGACGTCAGCCTCCTGCACACCCTCAAGCGGGTCGCCGCCGTGCTCAAGCAGAACGAGATCCCCTTCGCCCTCGGCGGCAGCTTCGCCGTCTACGCCCACGGCGGCCACTCCAGCGAGCACGACGTGGACTTCCTGCTCCCCGAGGAGCACGTCGAACGGGCGCTGGAGGCGCTGACCGACGAGGGCTTCACCGCCGAGCGCCCGCCGGAGGACTGGCTGGTCAAGGTCTACGACGACGGCCGCATGGTCGACCTGATCCACCGGCCGGTGGAGACCCCGGTGACCCACGAGACCCTCGCCGACACCGTGGTCCGCCCGGTCGACGCCATCCACATGCCGGTGCTGTCGGCGACCCGGCTGATGGTGCACAAGCTGCTCAGCTTCTCCCAGCACTACTGCGACTTCGCCCGGGGCCTGCCACTGGCCCGGTCGCTGCGCGAACAGATCGACTGGGAGCGGGTACGCAAGGAGACGCGGCACTCGCCGTACGCCGAAGCGTTCCTGATGCTGCTGGACCGGCTCGACGTCGTCCCGTACGGGGGCACGCCGGTGCCGTACGCCCGCATCCCCGAGGGAAGGGAGACCCCGTGACCGAGCACAGCGCCGGCCCGCCGGACGCCTACGTCGAGGCGGAGATCCAACGGCTGCTGACCGAGGACCCGGACGTCGCCGAGCAGGGCATCACCGTGGTCCACCGGGAAACGGGACTGGTCCTCACCGGCGAGGTGGAGAGCCCGCAGCGCCGGGCGGAGATCCTGCGCCGGGTGGCCGAACGGTTCCCCGACGAGGCGATCACCAGCGACATCGGGGTGATCCGCACCCAGGCGCCGGTGCAGGTCGAGGAGCTGCCGTGAGGAGGACCCGATGATCCGGATCGCCGCGGTCGGTGACGTGCACCTGGACGCCGACGTGCTGGGCCGGTTCCGCCCGGCCCTGGAGGAACTGCCCGACTGCGCCGACGTGCTCCTGCTCGCCGGCGACCTGACCCGGCACGGCACCGAGTCCGAGGCGCGCTGCGTCGCCGAGGAGTTCGGCGGGCTCGGGGTGCCGGTGGTCACCGTGCTGGGCAACCACGACCACCAGTGCGACCAGGTGCCGCAGGTGGTCAAGGTGCTCCAGGACGCCGGGATCACCGTGCTGGAGGGGACCGGCACGGTGCTGGAGTGCCCCGGCGGCCGGCTCGGGGTGGCCGGCGTGAAGGGCTTCGGCGGCGGGTTCGCCGGCCGGTGCGCCAGCGACTTCGGCGAGCCGGAGATGAAGTCCTTCGTCCGGACCAGCAACGAGAGCGCGGCGGCGTTGGGCGAGGCGCTGCGCGGGCTGGACTGCGACCTGCTCGTCGCGCTGACCCACTACGCACCGGTGCCGGACACCCTGGCCGGCGAGCCGCTGGAGATCTACCCGTTCCTCGGGTCGTACCAGCTCGGTCAGGCGATCGACTCGGCGCCGACGGCGCTCGCCCTGCACGGGCACGCGCACGCCGGCAGCGAACGCGGCGTCACCCCGGGCGGCGTACGCGTACGCAACGTCGCCCATCCGGTGATCAAACAGGCGTACAGCATCTTCCACCTGGGTGGTGATCAGATCGACTGAGAACCAGGTTTTCGGAATCGGGACGCCGGGTACTCAGCAGCCATGGAGCTGATTCTCTGGATTCTCGCAGTCGTACTCGTGGTCGCCGGCATCCTCGCGCTGTTCCGCCGGCAGATCCTGTGGGGCATCGTCCTCATCGTGGTCGGCCTTCTGGTCGGCCCGGGTGGTGTCAGCATCTTCAATTGACGCCGGTACCCGCACCTGACCCGCCGGGGTCGTCGCCCCCGGAAGCTCCGTCCTCCCAGACAGGAGCGTCCGGCACCGGCGACCCCGGCGCTGTGCTGTCCGGGGGGCGGCGCGGCGGGGCGGGTTTGGCCAGGCGTACCCGGGAAATATCTCGACCATGGAGACAACCCGGAGCGACAGGCGGGCCGGCACGGCGCGGACCTGGTGGGTGCTGCTCGGCTTCGGCGCGGCCGTCGCGGTCGCCGCCGCGATCGGCGGGTTGGGGGTGTCCGGCACCCGCGACGAGTACGCCTCGCTCCAGCAGCCGGCGTGGGCCCCGCCGGGGTGGTTGTTCGGCCCGGTCTGGACCCTGCTGTACGCGCTGATCGCGGTCGCCGGCTGGCTGGTCTGGCGGCGGGTCGGCTTCGGCCCGGCGCTCGCGGCGTGGACGGTCCAGCTGGTGCTCAACGCGATCTGGACCCCGCTGTTCTTCGGCGCGGGACGCTACGGCCTGGCCTTCGCCGAGATCGTGCTGATGTGGCTGGCGATCGCGGTGACGGTGGCCGCCTTCTGGCGGATCTCCCGGCCGGCGGCGGCCCTGCTGCTGCCCTACTGGGCCTGGGTCACCTTCGCCGCCGCGCTGAACTTCTCGATCTGGCAGCTCAACGGCTGACCGGGCACCGGGCCCGGTGCGGACCCGGTGCCCGCAGGCTCAGCAGCGGGGCACGTTGGGGATGTAGCCGTCGTGGCCGGTGTAGACGTAGGCGTCGGCGACGAAGCGGCCGGAGCCGATCCGGTCCCAGATCGCGCTGGTGCCGAAGGTGCCGGTGACCGTGGTGCCGCTGGTCTGGCAGCCGATGGTGACCTTGGTGCCGTCGGCGACCGTGCCGACCGACGCGTAGCCGGTGCCCGGCCCGGACCGCACGGTCAGCGGGGAGCCGGCCGTGTCGACCGTCCCCGACCCGGTGCTGCTGGAGCAGCCGTTTCCGCTGGTGTACGTCTTGGTGCCCCAGTACAGCGCCAGCGTGCCGTTGAACCGGACCTTGATGTCGTCGCCGTTGAGGCGCTGCTCGTAGTGCAGGTGCGGGCCGGTGGAACCGCCGGTGCTGCCGACCCAGCCGATGACCTTGCCGTAGCCGACCTTCTGCCCGACCGAGACGTTGAAGCCGTTGAGGTGGGCGTAGTAGGTCGTGTAGCCGCCGCCGTGGTCGATCCGGACGTACTTGCCGTAGCTCGTGCCGCCGAGGTCGGTGACCCGGTCGACGGTGCCCGGGGCGCTGGCGACCACCGGGTCGCCGAGGTCGTCGGTGCGGTTGAAGTCCACCGCGTTCGCCGGGCTGTGGTCCGACCGGGTCTGGCCGGACCAGGACTGGTTGCAGGGGAAGGGCACCTTGAACGTGGGCGCGGCCCAGGCCGGGCCGGCCGGGACCAGGGTCCCGGTGACCAGCAGGGCTGCCGCCAGCAGGCTCCACCGTCTGCGCACCGCACACCTCCGATGTCGAGATCCTTCAATACCTTGCCCCGAGGGTGGCAGATATCTCCATCGATTCCAAGCCGGCCCGACCCCTGCCGACCCCTATTCGGTGACCACGGGTGGGAGCGCACCCACCTGCGGTGAGGGGGTTTCGGGATTGTTACCGGGCCGTGTCCGGCAGGGGGTGGACCGATCGGGATGCAAGCGCTTACATGTGGGGACGACTCATCGGACCGGCGTCGGGTTCCCCCACCTGTGGGCGCGCCGGCAAGGAAGGAGAACGGCATGGCGTTTGCCAGATCACGCCAGGCTCTCGCGATCGCCGGCGTGCTGGGGCTGGCGCTCGGCGCCGCCGCCTGTGGCACCGGCAACGACAAGAAGAGCAGCAACGCGGGTTCGGCCGAATGCGCCGCATACGAGAAGTACGGTGACAACGACGGCAAGAAGGTCACGATCTACTCGTCGATCCGGGACATCGAGGCCGACCGGCTGGCCCAGTCCTGGAAGCAGTTCGAGGACTGCACCGGCATCGAGATCGACCACGAGGGCTCCGGCGAGTTCGAGGCCCAGCTCCCCGTCCGGGTGCAGGGCGGCAACGCGCCCGACCTGGCCTTCATCCCGCAGCCGGGCCTGGTCAAGCGGTTCGTCGACGGCGGCAACCTCAAGCCCGTCTCCGCCGCCACCAAGACCGAGGCCGAGGCGAACTTCTCCCCCGACTGGCTGAAGTACACCACCATCAACGGCCAGTTCTACGGTGCCCCGCTGGGCTCGAACGTCAAGTCGTTCGTCTGGTACTCGCCGAAGACCTTCAAGGAGAAGGGCTGGACGGTCCCCACCACCTGGGACGAGCTGATCAAGCTCTCCGACACGATCGCGGCCAGCGGCACCAAGCCGTGGTGCGCCGGGATCGAGTCCGGTGACGCCACCGGCTGGCCGGCCACCGACTGGATCGAGGACGTGCTGCTGCGTACGGCCGGGCCCGAGGTCTACGACCAGTGGACCACCCACGGCATCCCGTTCAACGACCCGCAGGTCGCCGACGCCCTCAACCGGGCCGGCACCATCCTCAAGAACGACAAGTACGTCAACGGCGGCTTCGGCGGCGTGAAGAGCATCGCCACCACCTCCTTCCAGGAGGCCGGCGTGCCGATCACCACCGGCAAGTGCGCCCTGCACCGGCAGGCGTCCTTCTACGCCAACCAGTGGCCCGAGGGCACCAAGGTGGCCGAGGACGGCGACGTCTTCGCGTTCTACTTCCCGTCGATCGACCCGGCCAAGGGCAAGCCGGTGCTGGGTGGCGGCGAGTTCGTCGCGGCCTTCACCGACCGCCCCGAGGTCCAGGCGGTGCAGACCTACCTCGCCTCCGGCGAGTACGCCAACAGCCGCGCCAAGATCGGTGACTGGGTGTCGGCGAACAAGAAGCTCGACCTGGCCAACGTCCCGAACCCGGTCGACAAGCTCTCCGTGGGCATCCTCCAGGACCCGAAGACCGTCTTCCGCTTCGACGGCTCCGACCTGATGCCGGCCGCGGTCGGCAACGGCACCTTCTGGAAGGGCATGGTCGAGTGGATCAACGGCAAGGACACCACCACGGTGCTGAACGGCATCGAGAACAGCTGGAAGTGATCTGAGACGGGTGGCCCGGTCCGCACGGTGCGGACCGGGCCACCCGTCGGACACGAACCCTTGAGAGGGAGGGTCGATGGAGTTCGACTTCGCTGAGGAGCAACCGAAGTTCCTCATGCTGATGTACGGGCTGATCGCTTTCGTCGCGGTGGTGGGCGGTCTGCTCCTGCTCCTCGACGTGGTGCCGGCCTGGTTCGCCCGCCGTCGGGAGGCGCAGCTGATCGCCGCCTCGACCGGTGGCGGCCCCCTGCCCCGCCGACGCAAGCCGAGGGAGGGCCTGTTCGCGCTCTTCTTCCTGCTGCCGACGCTGCTGCTGCTCTCCGTCGGGCTGGTGGTGCCGGCGCTGCGGACCGTGCTGCTCTCCTTCATGGACGCCGGCAGCGACAACTGGGTGGGGCTGCGCAACTACGGCTGGATGTTCTCCGAGGACTCGATCGTCCGGGTGCTGCTCAACACCCTGATCTGGGTGCTGCTGGTGCCCCTGGTGGCCACCACGTTCGGCCTGCTCTACGCCGTGATGGTGGACAAGGCCCGGTTCGAGTCCATCGCCAAGTCACTGATCTTCCTGCCGATGGCGATCTCGTTCGTCGGGGCCAGCATCATCTGGAAGTTCGTCTACGCCTACCGCAGCGAGGAGCAGGACCAGATCGGCCTGCTCAACCAGATCGTGGTCAGCCTCGGCGGCGAACCACGGCAGTGGCTGCTCGACTCACCGCTGAACACCTTCCTGCTCATCGTGATCATGGTGTGGATCCAGGCCGGCTTCGCCATGGTGGTGCTCTCCGCGGCGATCAAGGCGATCCCGGCGGACATCGTCGAGGCGGCCCGCCTCGACGGGGTCACCCCGTGGCAGATGTTCTGGCAGATCACCATGCCGAGCATCCGGCCCGCGCTGATCGTGGTCGTGGTGACCCTGTCGATCGCCACGCTGAAGGTCTTCGACATCGTCCGGACCGCCACCAACGGCAACTACGACACCAGCGTGATCGCCAACGAGATGTACAACCAGGCGTTCCGGTACGGCGAGAACGGGCAGGGCTCCGCCCTGGCGGTCTTCCTCTTCATCCTGGTGATCCCGATCGTGATCTACCAGATCCGCAACCTGCGTCAACAGCGGGAGGGCTGAGATGACCACCGCCACGCCCACCGTCGGAGCCGGGGCCCAGGCCACCGGGAAGCCGACGAGCGCCGCCGGCCGGGTCCGTAGCCGGCTCAACAGCCGTACGGCCACCCTGGTCTCGATCGTCATCGCGCTGCTCTGGACGATCCCGACGTTCGGCCTGTTCGTCTCCTCGTTCCGGCCCGAGGCCGAAATCAAGTCCACCGGGTGGTGGACGTTCTTCACCGACCCGCAGTTCACTCTGGAGAACTACCAGGACGTCCTGTTCGGCTCCTCCTCCTCGTCGGGGCAGCTGGCCAGCTACTTCATCAACTCGCTGGCCATCACCATCCCGTCGGTGCTCTTCCCGCTGGCGTTCGCCTCGCTCGCCGCGTACGCGCTGGCCTGGATCAACTTCCGGGGACGGGACTGGCTCTACATCGCGATCTTCGCAATGCAGATCGTGCCGTTGCAGATGGCCCTGGTGCCGCTGCTGAAGTTCTTCTCCACCGGGGTCACCGTGGCCGGCATCCAACTGCTGCCGGCCTGGGACCTGGTGGACGAGCAGAAGTTCGCCCAGGTGTGGTTCGCGCACACCTGCTTCGCCCTGCCCTTCGCGGTGTTCCTGCTGCACAACTTCATCTCCCAGCTCCCCCGGGACCTGATGGAGGCGGCGCGGGTCGACGGGGCCACCCACCCCAAGATCTTCCGCACCATCGTGCTGCCGCTGATCACCCCGGCGCTGGCGGCGTTCGGCATCTTCCAGTTCCTCTGGGTCTGGAACGACCTGCTGGTCGCGCTGATCTTCGCCGGCGGCGGCAACGAGACCGCCCCGCTCACCGTGCGCCTGGCCGAGATGGCCGGCACCCGGGGCAACGAGTGGCAGCGGCTCACCGCCGGCGCGTTCGTCTCGATCGTCGTACCGCTGGTGGTGTTCCTGTCGTTGCAGCGCTTCTTCGTGCGCGGCCTGCTCGCCGGGAGCGTCAAGGGTTGACGGCCGTCCGTCGCCGCCCGGCAGCACCGGGCGGCGACGGGGGCCGGCGCGGAGCGGGGGAACGACAGCGTGACGAGGATCGACGACGTGGCCCGGCTGGCCGGGGTCTCGACGGCCACGGTCTCCCGGGCGTTACGCGGCCTGCCGACGGTGTCGGCCGCGACCCGCCGCCGGGTGCTCGCCGCCGCCGAACAGCTCCAGTACGCGGTCTCGCCGAGCGCCTCCCGGCTGGCCGGCGGCCGGACCGGCACCGTCGCCGTGGTGGTGCCCCGGATCACCAGGTGGTTCTTCGGCACCGTCGTCGAGGCGGTCGAGGAGTTCCTCCACCACGCCGGCTACGACCTGCTGCTCTACAACCTCGGCGGGCGCGAGCAGGTGCGGCAACGGGTGCTGCGCACCGCCAACCTGCACAAGCGGGTGGACGCGATCATGCTGGTCGCCACCCCGCTGCGACCGGCCGACCTGACCGCCCTGGCCGAACTGGACCTGCCCGGCATCACGATCAGCTCGGGCAGCACCGTCCCCGGCTGGCCCTGCGTGCGGATCGACGACGTGGCGGCGGCCCGGACGGCCACCCGGCACCTGCTCGACCTGGGCCACCGGCGGATCGCCCACATCTCCGGCGACCCCGACGACGAGCTGGCCTTCACCACCCACACCGACCGCCGCCGGGGCTACCAGGAGGCGCTGCGCCGCGCCGGGCTGCACCCCGACCCCCGGCTCGACATGGAGTCGCAGTTCACCATCGACGGCGGCAACCGGGCCACCGTCGAACTGCTGGCCCGGGGCGAACCACCGACGGCGATCTTCGCCGCCTGCGACGAGATCGCGATGGGCGCGATGACCGCGCTGCGCGACGCCGGGCTGCGGGTCCCGCAGGACGTCAGCGTGATCGGCGTGGACGACCACGACCTGTCCGCCGTGCTCGGGTTGACCACCATCGCCCAACCCGCCGCCGAGCAGGGCCGGCTCGCCGCCCGGATGCTGCTCGACCCGCTGGGTGCCGCTGCCGTCGAGGCGGACGCCGACCGGGTGCCGGCCCCGCGCGGGCCCGGCGCGCACGCCCCCGCGCCGCGCCCGCCGGTGATCCTGCCCACTCGCCTGGTGGTACGGGAATCGACAGCCCCGCCCCGGGCAAACTGAACGGACTCGACCGCACGGCCCGACCGGCTCGACACAGGGAGAAGGCTCTGAACACCGACGCGAGGCAGCAGGAACAGTCCGTGGGCGTGGCACCCGGATGGTGGACCGAGGCCGTCATCTACCAGATCTATCCGCGTTCCTTCGCCGACTCCGACGGGGACGGCATCGGTGACCTGCCCGGCATCACCGCCCGACTCGGGCACCTGGCCGAGTTGGGTGTCGACGCCGTCTGGCTGTCCCCGTTCTACCCGTCGCCGCAGGCCGACGCGGGCTACGACGTCGCCGACTACCGCGACGTCGACCCCCTGTTCGGCAGCCTGGCCGACGCCGACAGGTTGATCGCCGAGGCCCGCGCGAAGGGCCTCAAGGTCATCGTCGACCTGGTGCCCAACCACACCTCGTCGGCGCACCTGTGGTTCCGGGCCGCCGTCGCCGCCGCCCCCGGCAGCCCCGAGCGGGCCCGGTACATCTTCCGCGACGGCCTCGGCCCGGACGGTGCCGAGCCGCCCAACGACTGGCAGAGCGTCTTCGGCGGCCCCGCCTGGACCCGGCTCGTCGAGCCCGACGGCCGGCCCGGCCAGTGGTACCTGCACCTGTTCGACACCGCCCAGCCGGACCTCAACTGGGACAACCCGGAGATCCGCGCCGAGTTCCTCGACGTACTCCGGTTCTGGCTGGACCGGGGCGTCGACGGTTTCCGGGTGGACGTGGCGCACGGCCTGATCAAGCAGGCCGACCTGGCCAACTGGGAGGAACCGCAGGAGATCCTCTCCGGCAACGAGGCGGACAAGCCGCGCCCGCCGATGTGGGACCAGGACGGCGTCCACGAGATCTACCGCGAGTGGCGGCGGGTGCTGGACTCCTACGACGGCGACCGGATCCTCGTCGCCGAGGCGTGGGTGGAGCCGGCCGAACGGATCGCCCGCTACGTCCGCCCCGACGAGATGCACCAGGCGTTCAACTTCGAGTACCTGCTCGCCGCCTGGACGGCCCCCGCCCAGTACGCGGTGATCACCCGTTCGCTGGAGGCCACCGACGCGGTCGGGGCGCCCACCACCTGGGTGCTGTCCAACCACGACGTCATCCGGCACGCCTCCCGGATGGGGTTGTCCGCCACGGGCGGGCGACCCAACGGCATCGGTATCGGCGACCCCCAGCCGGACGCCGCGCTGGGCCTGCGCCGGGGTCGGGCGGCCACCCTGCTGATGCTGGCCCTGCCCGGCTCGGCCTACCTGTACCAGGGCGAGGAGTTGGGGCTGCCGGAGCACACCACGCTGCCCGACGAGTCCCGGCAGGACCCGACCTGGGAGCGCAGCGGCCACACCCAACGCGGTCGGGACGGCTGCCGGGTGCCGATCCCGTGGGAGGCCGACGCCCCGTCGTACGGCTTCGGCCCGACCGACGCCAGTTGGCTGCCGCAGCCGCCGCTGTGGGCCGAGTACGCCCTGGACCGGCAGCAGGGGGTGCCCGGCTCGACGTACGAGACGTACCGGACCGCGTTGCGGCTGCGCCGCGAGCACGCCCTCGGCCGGGGGACGCTGGCGTGGCTCTCCTCCGGCGACGAGGTGCTGAGCTTCCGCAACGGCGGGCTGACCGTGCTGACCAACTTCGGTGCGACCGCCGTGCCGCCGCCGGCCGGGGAACTGCTGCACAGCAGCGCGCCGTTGGACGCCGACGGCCGGGTCCCCACCGACGTGACGGTCTGGGTCCGTCACTGACCTCCCTCCGGCCCCGGCCCCGGCGCTCAGCCGGTCCGGGGCCGGACTTCGCGGCCAGCCCGGGGCGCGGCCGGGACCAGCAGGTCAGCGGCGGTCGGCGCGATCGTGCAGCAGGTCGCCCACGGCGGCGATGTCACCCGGCGACGTACGGGAGGCCAGCCAGTACATCAGCCCGGTGGGGATGAAGAAGAGCTGGAACGCGGCCAGCCCGACGGCGTAGTTCAGCGGCGGCGGGAAGGCCGCCCGCAGCGCGTGGAAGGCCGCGCCGACCAGCCCGTTGCCGGCGGCCCGGCCCACCCCGTTGACCAGGTTGCCCAGGCTGTAGACGGTGCCCCGGTGCTCCGGCGGGTTGACGTCGGCGATCAGGGCGAACCAGTTCGGCGAGTTCGCCGAGGTCAACGCCAACGCGACGACGGCGGTGAGCAGGCTCAGCCCGACCGTCGGCTCGGTCACCACGCTGGCCAGCACGGCACCCACCACCGCGCCGGTGCCGCCGCCGTCGGGCACGTCGATCCGGATCGGCACGAAGAACAACACCAGGTAGAACGGCAGCGCCGCGAGCACGCCGACCGCCGCGACCAGGGCCCGCCCCCGGGGGGTACGCCGTTGCAGCGCGTCCCCGGCCAGCCCGCCGACGATGGAGAACACCCCGCCGAGCTGGAACAGGGTGGCGAAGACACTGCCCACCACGACCGCCGTCGCCGTCGAGTAGCCCTGCCCCTGCGCCCGCTCGGCGAACAGCACCGGCAGCCACACCAGCGAACCGAACGCCGCCTGCGCGGTGAGGCCCTGCAGGATCAGCCACCGGTTGGTCCGCCGGCCCAGAATGCGCGGCAGGTCGGAACGGGTGATCCGGTAGTCGTACTCGACGCCGGCGTCGATCGCCGCGGCCAGTTCCGGTTCGCTCTGCCCGCGCCGGATGTCGTAGGTCAGCAGGTAGGCCACCGTGGCGGCCAGGCCGACCACGGTGAGCAGCAGGAACGGGCGTCGCCAGTCGGTCGCGCCGAGCAGCCCGCCGGTGAGCGTGCCGGCCAGGGTGCCGACCCCCTGGGACAACCCCCAGAAGCTCATCACCAGGCCCCGGCGGCGCGGGGAGATCAGGTCGGTGACCACGGAGAACCCGACCGAGCCGACCGCACCCAACCCGACCGCGGCGACCAGCTGTGCGGCGAGGAACGTCGGGAAGCCGGTGGCGAACGCGCTGCCACCGGTGCCGGCCGCCCAGACCAGCGTGCCGACCATCAGCAGCGGCTTGCGGTTGGTCCGGTCGCCGACGTACGCCCAGACCACCGCCGCGACCGCGCTGACCAGGAAGCTCACCGCCGTGACCAGGCCGAGCATCCGCTGCGGCACGCCCAGCGCCCCGGAGATCGGCCCGTACAGCGGGGGCACCAGGCCGATCGCCACGTTGTCCAGGGAGGCGAGCACCACGAACACCACGACGCTGTAGAGGCGGTGCGCCGCGTTCCCGCGCCGGGAGATCCTGCTGCCGGTCATGTCCGGCAGCCAACCAGGTACGCCTCCCGGCCCGACGGGCACCCCCACCGGACCGGCCCACGCAGGGCGGGACCGGTCGTCGGCCGGTGACCGGCCCCCGTGCGCCGGTCACCTGTCGACGTCGTCCGGTCCGGTGGGTCACTCCCCGGGCACGGCCACCCGGTCGAGGGTGTGGTCGCGGGCCTCGGCGTACCGCCGGCGGATGGCGGGGACGGGCTCCGCCGCGTACTCCTCGGTGTCCTTCGGCTCCCAGGTGGGCGGCGTCGCGCCACCCAGGGCGACCCAGGCGGCCTGGCGGGCCGCACCGTCGGCGACGTACTCCCCCGGCGGGGGCACCACCACGGGACGGCCGAAGACCTGCGGCGCGATCCGGCGGACGGCCGCCGAACGCGCCCCGCCGCCGACCAGGATCACCCGCTCGACCGTCGCGCCCTGGGCGACCAGCGCGTCGAGGCCGTCGGCCAGCGCGCAGAGCATCCCCTCCACCGCCGCCCGGGCCAGGTGCGCCGGGGTGGCGGTGCGCAGGGTGAGGCCGTGCACCGAGCCGGTGGCGGTGGGGCGGTCCGGGGTCCGCTCCCCCTCCAGGTAGGGCACCATGACCAGGCCGTCGGCACCGGGCGGGGCGCTCAACGCCAGCTCGGACAGCGTGTCGAGGTCGACGCCGAGCAGCGTCGCCGCCGAGTCGAGCACCCGGGCCGCGTTGAGCGTGCAGACCAGCGGCAGGAACCGGCCGGTCGCGTCGGCGAACCCGGCCACCGCGCCACCGGCGTCGGCGGCCGGCGTGTCCGCCACCGCGAACACCGTGCCCGAGGTGCCGATCGAGACGACCACGTCGCCCGGACCGGCACCCACGCCCAGCGCGGCGGCGGCATTGTCCCCGGTGCCGGGACCGAGCAGGACGTCCCCGCCCGGCACCGCCCGGCCGTCCCCGAGCACGGCCGGGTCGAGCACGCCGGCCTGCGCGGCGGGACCGAGCACCGTGGGCACCTCGACGACCCGGCCGAACGCCTTTTCCAGCAGGTCGGGGCGGTACTGCCCGGTCACCGGCGACCAGTAGCCGGTGCCGCTGGCGTCACCCCGGTCGGTGCGCAGCGCCGCCAGGCCGGGGGCACCCGCCAACCGCCAGGTCAGCCAGTCGTGCGGCAGGCAGACGGCGGCGACCCGGGCGGCCCGCTCCGGCTCGTGCCGGGCCAGCCAGCGCAGCTTGGTGGCGGTGAAGCTGGCCACCGGGACCAGCCCCACCGCGTCGGCCCAGAACCGGCGGCCGGTCTCCCCGCCACCGGCCTCGGCGATCAGGTCCCGGGCCGCGTCGGCGGACCGGGTGTCGTTCCACAGCAGCGCCGGCCGGACGACCTCGCCCGTCTCGTCGAGGCAGACCATGCCGTGCTGCTGACCGGCGACCGACACGGCCGCCACGTCGGCCAGCCCACCGGCCGCCTCGACGGCGGCCAGCAGGGCATCCCACCAGGCCCGTGGGTCGACCTCGGTGCCGTCCGGGTGCGGCGCACGGCCCTCGCGGACCAGCGCGCCGGTCTCCGCGTCCCGGACGACCACCTTGCAGGACTGGGTGGACGAGTCCACCCCGGCGACGAGCGGCATGCCGGGCCGCCTCAGCGCGCGCCGAGCAGGTGCTCGACGGCGAGCTGGTTGAGCCGCACGAAGGCGAAGCCCTTCGCGGCCGTCGCGTCCACGTCGAACTCCTCGAACGCGGACCGGTCGGCGAGCAGCCCGGCGTAGCCCTCACCGTCACCCAGCGTCGGGCTGGCCAGCTCGCCGACCTTGCTGGCGGCGAGCGCCTCGACCACCTCCGGGTCGGCCCGGAACGCCGCCGCCCGCTCCTTGAGCAGCAGGTAGGTGCGCATGTTGGCCTCGGCCGACGCCCACACCCCGGCGATGTCCTCGGTGCGGGAGGGCTTGTAGTCGAAGTGGCGCGGGCCGTCGTACGCCGGGCCGCCGTTGGGGCCGCCGTTCTCCAGCAGGTCGACCAGGGCGAACGCGTTCATCAGGTCGCCGTGGCCGAAGACCAGATCCTGGTCGTACTTGATGCCGCGCTGGCCGTTGAGGTCGAGGTGGAACAGCTTGCCCTGCCAGAGCGCCTGGGCGATGCCGTGGGCGTAGTTGAGGCCGGCCATCTGCTCGTGCCCGACCTCGGGGTTGAGGCCGACCATCTCGGGGCGGGCCAGCTGGGAGATGAACGCCAGCGCGTGCCCGACGGTGGGGAGCAGGATGTCGCCGCGCGGCTCGTTCGGCTTGGGCTCGATGGCGAACCGCAGGTCGTAGCCCTGGTCGACGACGTACTGGCAGAGCACGTCGACCGCCTCGCGGTAGCGGTCCAGCGCGGCCCGGATGTCCTTGGCGACGTCGTACTCGGAGCCTTCCCGGCCGCCCCACATGACGAAGGTCTTGGCGCCCAGGTCGGCGGCGAGGTCGACGTTGCGCAGCACCTTGCGCAGCGCGTAGCGGCGCACGTCGCGGTCGTTGCTGGTGAAGCCGCCGTCCTTGAACAGCGGATGGGTGAAGAGGTTGGTGGTGACCATCGGCACGACCAGGCCGGTCTCGTCGAGGGCCTTGCGGAACCGGGCGAGCTGGGCCTCCCGGGCGGCGTTGTCGGCGCCGAACGGGATCAGGTCGTCGTCGTGGAAGGTGATGCCGTACGCGCCCAGCTCGGCGAGCCGGTGCACGGCCTCGACGGCGTCCAGCTCGGGGCGGGTGGCGTCGCCGAACGGGTCACGGGCCTGCCAGCCCACCGTCCAGAGCCCGAAGGAGAACTTGTCGGCAGGGGTGGGACGGGGTGCCATGGCAGACCTCCGGTGAGGATGATGGTGGCGGTGGGTGTGTCACCCGCAATTTGTTCAGTGGTTGAATTAAATGGCCGTGCTGTGGCACTGTCAAGGGGTGACCGACACCCGGACCGCCGGCGCGGTCCGCCAGGGCAGCCTGCGCGAACTCAACCTCGCCGTGGTGCTGCGGCGGATCGCCACGACCGGCCGGCCGCCCTCCCGGGCCGAGATCGCCGCCGACACCGGCCTGACCCGGGCCACCGTGTCGGCCGTCGTCGACGACCTGATCGCCGGCCGGCTGGTCACCGAGGCCGACCCCGCGCCCCGCACCGGCGCCGGCCGGCCCGCCCGGGGGCTGCTGCTCGGCGACACCGGCCCGGCCGGGCTCGGCCTGGAGGTCAACGTCGACTACCTCGCCGCCTGCGTGGTCGACCTCACCGGCGCCGTCCGGCACCACGAGGTGCGCCGGGTCGACCTGCGCCCGCTCTCCCCCGCCGACGCGCTCACCGACCTGGTCGGCCTGGCCCGGCGGGCCCGCGCCGCCGCCGACGACGCCGGGCTCGGCCTCGCCGGGGCGGCCCTGGCCGTACCGGGGCTGGTCGACGCGCGCGGCCTGGTCCGGCTCGCCCCCAACCTGGGCTGGCGGGAGGTCGACGTGCCGGCCCTGCTCGCCGGCCACCCCGCCCTCACCGACCCGGTCGACGGGGTGCCGCCGCTGGTGGTGGAGAACGAGGCGAACCTCGCCGCGCTGGGCGAACTGCACGCCCGCCCCGGAGGCCCGCAGAGCTTCCTGCACGTCTCCGGCGAGATCGGCATCGGTGCCGGGATCGTGCTCGACGGGGCGCTGTTCCGGGGTTCCCGGGGCTGGAGCGGCGAACTGGGTCACGTACCCGTCGATCCGGCCGGTCCCACCTGCCGCTGCGGGGCGCGGGGCTGCCTGGAGACGTACGCCGGGCAGGAGGCCGTGCTGGTCGCGGCCGGGCTGGCCGGGGTGGACCTGCCGGCCGACACGGCCGCCCGCCGGCTGGCCGACCTGGCCGGCTCCGGCGACCCGGCCGCGCTCGACGCGCTGCACGCCGCCGGCACCGCCCTCGGGGTGGCCGTCTCCGGGGTGGTGAACCTGCTCGACCTGGACACCGTCGTGCTCGGCGGCGGATACGCGACCCTCGCGCCGTGGCTGTGCCCGCCGGTGCTGGCCGAACTCGACGCCCGGGTGCTCACCAGCGGGTGGTCCCCGGTGACGGTCCGGCCGGCGGCGCTCGGGGCCGAGTCCGCAGCCGTCGGCGGGGCCGGTGCGGTGGTCCGCCGGATCATCGCCCGCCCGTCCGGCTGGCTCTCGCGCCCGGGGTGACCCCGCTTCCTCGCTGGCCGATCCCCGGCCCACCTCGGTACGCTTTCCCTACGGCAACCAATTTTCCTACCGAGGAGAGCACTCCCAGCATGCGCAGAGGTCGACAGACCGACGCGCCCGGCACCCGGCGGTGACGACGACCCACCGGGACGGGCACGCCGGCCCGGTGAGCGGCGGCGGACAGGTGTCCCGCGCGTCGGCCCACCCGTCGCCGGACGGCCCGCTGCCGGCCGACCCGCAGCTCGCCCGGGAACTGCTCGACGGCCTCGCCGAGGCGGTGGTCACCACCGACCACGCCGGGCGGGTCACCCTGGTCAACGCGATGGCCGGGCAGCTCCTGCCCGAGCTGACCCCCGGTACCGACCTGACCCGGGGCACCGTGCCGGCGCTGGCCGGCGCGGTCACCGGCGACGCCGCGACGTTCGACGCCCAGCACCGGGGACGCCGGCTGCGCGGGGTCTGCCGCCCCCTGGCCGGCGGGGGCTGCGCCTGGTACGTGCGGGACGTCACCGACGAACAGGCCCGCACCGACGCGCTGCTGGCCGAGCGTTCCCGCACCGCGTTCCTGGCCCGGGCCGGCAGTCGGCTCGGGCTCTCGCTGCACCGCGAGCAGACCCTCCGCAGCACCGTCACCCTGCCCGTGCCCTACCTGGCCGACGCGGCGCTGGTCGTGCACCGGCCCCCGCAGCCCGGCGAGGACGTCCCGCACTGGCTGCGGTACGCCGACGGCGACCCCGGCCCGGTCGGTGGGGTCGCCGACCCCGAGCTGACCGGCGCGGTCCCCGGGCTCGTCGAGGCGCTCAGCGGCGCGACCACCGACCCCAGTCCCTGGCTCGACGCCGAACTGGCCGACCTGGATGCCGTGCTGCCGCCGGGCTTCGGCCGTCCCGGCACCGTGCTGATCAGCCCGATGCCCAGCGCCGGCGGACCGGCCGGCGCGTTGGTCCTGGTCCGCCGGGTCGGTCGGTCCGGCTTCGACCAGCGCGACATCGAGCTGGCCCGGGAGTTCGCCGCCCGAGCCGGGTCCGCGGTCGCCGCCGCCGAACTCTACGGCGAGCAGGCCCACCTGGCCCGGGTGCTCCAGCACAGCCTGCTCCCCCCGGAACTGCCCCCGGTGCCCGGCGTCACCCTGGCCGGCGGTTACCGCTCCGCCGGGGACAGCCTGCGCATCGGCGGCGACTTCTACGAGGTCTTCCGCACCGCCACCGGGGCCCTGTTCGCCCTCGGCGACGTCTGCGGCAAGGGGGTCGGCGCGGCCGTGCTCACCGGCCGGGTACGCCAGTCGTTGCAGACCCTGCGGCTGGTCGAACAGCGTCCCCGGGAACTCGTCGCGCTGCTCAACCGGGCGCTGTTCGACTCCCCCGACGCCGCCCGGCGCAGCCAGTTCACCACCCTGCTGCTGGGCACCACCGAACCGGAGGCCGACGGCGGCCTGCGGCTCCGTATCGCCGGCGGCGGGCACCCGTCCCCGCTGGTGGTACGCGCCGACGGCAGCATCGTCGAGGCGCGGGTGGGCGGGATGCCGATCGGCGCGTTCGCCTCGGCGACCTTCGTCGAGGTGGAGGTACGCCTCGCCCCGGGTGAACTGCTGCTGGCGTACACCGACGGGGTGACCGAGGCGCGTGGCGGCGCGGCGGCCGTCGAGATGTTCGGCGAGCAGCGGCTGCGGCAGGCGCTCGCCACCGTGGCCGGTCTGCCGCCCGCCGCCGTGATCGACTGGCTGCTCCAACTCGTCGACGAGTGGCTGGACGGGGAGAGCCACGACGACATCGCGATGCTGGCCGTCCGCGCGGCGGAACCGGCGTGAGCCGGCCGGACGGGCCGACCGCCGCGGACCCGGGCCCGCCGGCCGGAGCCGGACCGCCGGTGGTGGGCCCGGAGGTCGTCGCGGCGTACCTCGACTGTCTGGACCGGACCGACCTGCCGGCCGCCACCCGGATCGCGACCGGGTTGCTGGACGCCGGCTCGTCGGTGGCCGACGTCCTGGTGGACCTGGTCGCCGTGACCCAGCGCGAGGTGGGACTGCGCTGGCTGACCGGCCGGTGGAGCGTCGCCCAGGAACACGCCGCCACCCACGTCAGCGAGCGGGTCGTCGAGGCGGTCGCCGCCCGCGGCGGCCCGACGGGCGACCGGGGGCACGTGGTGATGGCCTGCGTCGAGGGCGAGTGGCACGCGCTGGCCGCCCGGATCGTCGTCGAGGCGGTCCGCGCCGCCGGCTGGCGGGTCACCTTCCTCGGCGCGAGCGTGCCGGTTCGGCAGCTGGTCTCCTACCTGCACCAGACCGGCCCGGACGCGGTGCTGCTCAGCTGTGTGCAGCCGAGCCGGTTGATCCGGGCCGGGCGGATGATCGAGGCGTGCCGGGCGGCCGGGGTGCCGGTGGTGGCAGGCGGCCCGGGTTTCGGCCCGGACGGCCGCTGGGCCGCCGCCGTCGGCGCCGCCGCCTGGGGTGCGACCGCCCGGGACGCGGCCCGGCTGCTGGCCGGCCCGCTGTGCCCGGCACCGCACACCGGTCCCGTCCCGGGGGCCGGCACCGACGAGTACGTCGCGGTGCTGCGCCACCGTCGCGACCTCGTACAGCTCGTGCTCCGCGAGGTGGCCCCGGAGCCCGACCGGGTCGAGGAGGTCGCCGGTGCGGTCGCCCAACTGGTCGACGCGCTGGCCGCGGCGATCCGGATCGGCGACCCGGGTCTGCTCGTCGAGTTCGCCCGCTGGCAGACGGAGATGCCCGACACCCGGGACGGTCCCGGACTGCTGGACACCGCGCTCCGGGTGTGCGCCACCGCGCTGACCGAGCACCCGCACGCCGGGGACTACCTGCGTCGGGCCCGAAGCCTGCTGACCACGACCCCGTGACCGTCGGCGGATCAGGCCGACCGGGCCGCCGGGGTGCCGTTGCCGGGCCGGGCCTGGGCCGGTGGGGGCGGTGCGGACGGCAACTCGACCACCGGCCCGCCCTCCCCCTCCCGGGCCCGCGCCACCCGGTCGAACTCCACCAGACCGCGCAGCAACGCCCCCCGGCCCTCGCCGCTCATCCCGGCCAGCACGGCGGCGAGCCGCTGCCGGCGGTCCCGGCGCAGCTCGGCCAGGAGGCGGGTCGCCTCCGAAGTCAGGTGCAGGGCGATCTCCCGCCGGTCCGACCGGCCCGGCTCCCGCTCCAGCATGCCGGCGGCGACCAGCCGGTCGCAGAGCCGGCTCGCCGAGGAGAGCAGCATGTTGAGCAGTGTGGCGAGCCGGCGCAGGTTGATCCCGTCGTGCCGTTCGACCACCATGACGGCACGCAACTGCGCGCTGGACAGTCGGCTGGTGGTGCTCTCCCGGGCCGCCTCCCACACGGAGAGCAGGGCCCCTGTCGCGGCGTCCAGCTCGGCGGCCATACTCACGTCTGGTCCGCTAGGACCGCTTTCTTCGGCCATGGTGGGCCCGAGACTACCCCCCGTACCAGGGGATCTGCGCTGTCAGGAGGCGTGAATGACCAGCGGACCCGAGTGCCGGGCCCGACGGGTGCTGACCGAGTCGCCCGCGGACCTGCTGCTGGAACGGCTCGCCGAGGAGCTGGGGCGGTCCTACCCGATCACCGACGTGGAGCTGTTCCAGGTCGACTACCGGCTGTCGGTGCTGCTGCCGCTGGGTGGCGGCGACCCGCTGACCGGGCCCGGTCACCCGGCCTGGCGCTGCTACGACCACCAGCAGCCGGTGCTCGCCGACGGGGTCGGCTGGTTCCCCGTCGGCATGCGGGGCGAGCGGCGCGGGGTGCTGCGGTTGACCCCGGTGCCCGAGGACCGGACGGCGGCCGAGGAGTTGACCCGCATCGCCACCGCCCTGGGGCACGAGCTGGCCGCGGTCACCGCCGGCACCGACGTCTACCGGGCCTCCCGCCGGGCCCGCCGGCTCACCCTCGCCGCCGAGATGCAGTGGGAACTGCTGCCGGGGCGCAGCCGGGACCGGCCCTCGTTCCGCCTCGCCGGCCAGCTCGAACCGGCGTACGCGGTGCGCGGGGACAGTTTCGACTGGTCCGACGACGGCACCCGGCTGTGGCTGTCGGCCATCAACGGCACCGGTGAGGGGGTGGCCGCCTCGATGCTCACCGCGCTGGCCACCCACGCGTTGCGCAACGCGCGTCGGGGCGGGCTGGCCCTCGCCGACCAGGTCGCCCTCGCCGACCAGGCGGTCTACGCCCTGCACCGGGGCGAGCAGCACCTGTCCGCCCTGGTGATGGAGCTGGATCTGGCCACCGGGGTGCTGACGGCGGTGGACGCCGGGTCGCCCCGGCTGGTGCTGCTGCGCGACGGTGAGGTCAGCGAGCAGGCGCTCGACAAGCAGTTTCCGCTGGGCATGTTCGAGGGCACCGACTACCAGCACCAAAGCTTCGAGCTGCGCCGTGGCGACCGGCTGTTCGTGCTCAGCGACGGCGTGATCGACGCGACCGGGCAGCACGTCCGGTACGGCGAGACGGCGCTGGACCGTTTCCTGCGGCGTACCGGACCGATGACGCCGCTGGACGCGGTCCGTTCGCTCATCGGTGACCTGCGCGCCTTCGTCGCCGGTGACCTGGTCGACGACGCGGTGGTCGTCTGCCTCGACTGGACCGGCCCGCAGGAGTAAGGCCGGTGGCGGGCCCGACGCGTCCCGGTGGCGGGCGGTGCGGGCCGACGGTCAGTAGGCCCCGCGCCCGCGCAGCACCGCGCCGAAGGTCTTCCACAGGATGGTCAGGTCGGCGGCGAGCGACCAGTTCTCCACGTAGTAGAGGTCCAGCCGGATGCCGTCCTCCCAGCTCAGGTCGGACCGGCCGCTGACCTGCCAGAGGCCGGTCATGCCCGGTTTGACCAGCAGGCGGCGGGCCACGTCGCCGTCGTAGCGGGCCACCTCGGAGGGTAACGGCGGACGGGGGCCGACCAGGCTCATCTGGCCGAGCAGCACGTTGACCAGCTGGGGTAGCTCGTCAAGCGACCACTTGCGCAGCAGCCGCCCGATCCGGGTGACCCGCGGGTCGTCGCGCATCTTGAACATCAGCCCGTTGGTCTCGTTGCGGGCCACCAGCTCGGCCAGCAGCGCGTCGGCGTTGACCACCATGGTGCGGAACTTCAGCACCCCGAACTCCCGACCCCCCTGCCCGACCCGGGTCTGCCGGAACAGCACCGGCCCCCGGCTGTCCAACCGGACGGCCAGCGCGATCAGCGCCACCAGGGGCAGCAGCAGCGCCAGCGCCACGGCGGCGGCGGACCGGTCGACGAACTCCTTGACCAGCTTGCGGGCCCCCCGGAACTCGGGCGCCTCGACGTGGATCAGCGGCAGCCCAGCCACCGGCCGGGTGTGGATACGCGGGCCGGCGACGTCGGTGAGGGCGGGCGCGACGACCAGGTCGATCCCGGTGCCCTCCAACTGCCAGCCCAGCCGGCGCAGCCGGGTCGCGGTCAGCTCACCGGACGCGGTGACCGCGACGGTGTCCGCGCCGATCGCGGCGGCGGCCTCGGGGATGCCCCGCAGGGACCCCACCACAGGCACGTCGCTGAGCCGCTGCGGCACCGGGGCGAGCAGCGCGTCGGGGATGCACGCGCCGACCACGTGGTAGCCGGCGTACGGCTCCCGGCGCAGGGTGTGCACCAGCTCCAGCACGTGCGCGGTGTCCCCGACGACGAGGACCCGGCGGGACCAGCCGTCGCCCCGGCAGCGGGCCCGGTGCAGCGCCTTGCGGGCGGCGAAGCGGGCGGCGACCAGCGCGACGGTGCCGACGGCGAAGGAGATGCCGAGGAAGCCCCGGGAGACCCCGACGTCGAAGATGTAGCCGGCGATCGCGACCCCGCCGGCCAGCCGCAGGCTCGCCCCGCTGACCCGCCGGTACTCGTCCGCGCCGTAGCCGAGCACCCGGTCGTCGTAGCAGCGCAGCGCCTTGAGCGAGACCAGCCAGACCAGCACCAGGGCCGGCGCCACCACCACGTACGGGATCTCCGAGCCGCGCGGCACGGCGTCGCCGAAGCGGGTGGCGTAGCCGGCGAGGACCGCCAGCGACAGCACGGCGGTGTCCAGCACCACGAGCGTCCGCACATAGCCCCGCTGGCTGGACTGTGACCGGGTACCCGCCGGCCGGGCACCTGGTGCCGTCGGCGGGGTACGGACGGGCGTGGACAGTGTCGCCGAGGTCACCCAACCTCCCCCACATCACACTGGTCGACTCCGGGACCGGTGGTCATCCCCGCGGGCCGCCCGCCGGAACACTCCCGACATCCTGCCCCAACAATGATGCTCACCAATTGCCTCGGACGCATTACCGTCAGTTTTCGTCATCCGGCCGGAGCCGGAAAGCGCACTACCGCACCGGTTTGCCCGGCGCGGCAGGTCGCCTGCGCTGTGCGAGGGCTCAGCGCGGTGCGTTCGGGCGCAACGCGATGGCCTTCAGGAAGATGTCACCGATCTTGGACGGGTCCTCGGTGACGAAGGCGCCGCCACCGGTGACGTTGGTGATGGACTGGAGTTCGGCCTTGGAGACCTCGCTGCCGATGCCGATGATGACCACCTGCACCGGGCGCTCCGGGTCGTTGAGCTGCTTGAGCCGGCTGATCAGCGCGCTCTGCGAGATGCCGTTCTTGTCCTCGTTCTTGCCGTCGGTGAACAGCACCACCGAGTTGACCCGGCCGGGTTCCCAACCGTCCTGGACGGTCTTGTACGCCGCCAGCATGGTGTCGTACAGGCCGGTGTCGCCGCTGGACGGGCGGATGCCGGCGAGCCCCTGCTCCAGCTTGCCCCGGTTGCCGGACAACGGGTTGATCGGCTCGATCTCCCGCCAGTCCCGCGAGCCGACCAGCTCGGTGGAGAAGGTCCACAGCCCGATCGACCAGGAGTCGTCGAAGAGGTTCAGGCCCCGGCTGGCCGCCGCCACGGTCACCTGCTCCCGGCTGGCGTTGTTGGCCGACGGGACGGGGGCCTTCATCGAGCCGGAGACGTCGATGACGCAGAGCATCCGCCCCGACTGGGTGGCGATCGACCAGCCGGAGACCGCCCGGTCTATGGCCACCGGGTCCAGTCCACCGGCGGCGGTCCCGCCGGACGGGGGCACTGCCGTACCGCCGCCGGCCGGGCTCGGCGCACCCTGCGGCGCCTTGAAGCCCTCGCCCCAGTTGCCGTCGGGGGCCCGCAGCGACTGCACGGCGAGCCGGTTCTTGAAGCTCTGCGTGGTGAGCAGTTCGAAGAGCACCTTCGCGGCCGACGCCTTGGCCTGGTCGATCCCGGGGAGCACCGCGTACGGGTAGTCAAGTGGCATCGGCGACGGCTCCAGGTAGAGCGCGGCCAGCGGGATCGGCGGCTTGGTGTTGTTGTAGGCGATGACGTCCTCCTCCGACAGCGCGGCGGCGCCGAGCGCGCTGGCGATGGAGGTCGGGTCGTTGGAGCGCGGGAACCGGGCCAGCAGGTCCTGCCGCAGCGCCGAGCGTCCGGTGGCCAGCGCCCGCAGGGCGGCCGTGGTCGCCTGCTGGGCGTCGCCGCCCCCGCCGCTGGCCGCGGCGGTCAGGGAGAGCAGGCCGGAGAGCCCGGCGGCGTCCTGGGTCGGCTCGACGATGCCGGCCCGCAGCGGCTTGTCGCTGCGTACGGCGCGCAGCATGTCGTTCCAGGTGAGCTTCTTCTCCGGCCAGCCGAACTTGGTGCTGGCGATCGGCTGCGGCATGGCCACCACGATCGGGCTACGGGCGATCGACGCGCCGTTGCCGGGGGCGAACGCGGTGGCGCCGCCGCTCTTGAGGCGCAGCAGCCAGGTCGACGAGTCCGGAATCCACACGTCGGGGGTGACCGCGGTGCCGCTGGCCTGCCCCACCCCGGCGAGGCTGGCCCCGTGCTTGCTGGCCACCGCAGCGGCCACCTCCACCGGTTCGGAGGCGGTGACGTTCACCTTGATGCAGGTGCCACCGACCGCCGCCCCGTCCGTCGTCCACTGAGCCGCCGCCGCCTCGACTGCCGGCGCGACCTCGGGCGCGGTGGCCACGGCGAGCTGGATCTCCCCCGAGCAGGACGGTCCGGCCAACTGCTGGTAACCGACCCAGGAGCCGCCGACCACGACGACGAGCGCGGTCGCCGCCGCGGCGACGCCCGCTCCTCGGATACTTGAACGCATGCGATGGCGGCCAGACACGCTGACCATCTTGCGTATCTCGTTCGCTTTCTGCCACAACCGTTCGGACGAAAGTTACGCAGGAGAAACAGTTGATCACTATTTCGCCACTCTGAGTAATCAAATCGTCTCGTGACGTGGCACCGATCCACCCCGGACGGACGTATGTCAGGGCAGTACGCAGGTCGGACTGCCGGTGGCCACCGGCTCGCCCAGCGGCGACGGCACGCCCGACTCGGGGTCGACCCAAAACACCCGGATCATGTCGGCCCGCTCGTCGGCGACGTACAGGTGCCGGCCGGAGAACGCGAAGTGCCGGGGCCACTCCCCACCGGTGTCGACCTCGTCGACCAGCCGGGGCAGCTCCCCGTCGAGGGCGAAGACCGCCACCGTGCCGACCCCCCGGTTGCCCAGGTAGAGGAACCGGCCGTCCGGGCCGACCGTGATCTCCGACGGCTGGACGTGACCGGCCCGCCCGCTGGCGTCCATCCGGCCCCGCTGGTGCAGCGCCCCGTCGGCGGTCAGCTCGTAGGCGGTCACCGTCGCGTCCAGCTCACCGGCGAGCCAGCAGCGCCGCCCGTCGGGATGCCGGGCCAGGTGCCGGGGGCCGGTGCCCGCGACCGTGTGCACCCGGGGTGCGCGCGGGGTCAGCCGGCCGGTGGCGGCGTCCAGGTCGTACCGGTAGACCGAGTCGGTGCCTAGGTCGACGGCGAGCAGCGGGCCGGCGCCGGGATCGGGCGACACCATGTGGCAGTGTGCCTGCTCCTGCCGCTGCGGGTCCGGACCGTGCCCCTGGTGGACCACCAGGTCGGTACGTTCCCCGGGCACCCCCTGCCCGTCCAACGGCAGGACGGCGACGCTGCCCCCGCCGTAGTTGGCGACGAAGAGGTGCCCGCCGTCCGGGGCGACCGCCAGGTGGGCCGGCTCGGCACCGCCTGTCGACCGCACCCCCAGCGGGGTCAGCCCGCCGTCGGGGTCGACCGCGAAGGCGCTCACCTGCCCCTCGGGCAGCTCGTTGACCGCGTAGAGCACCGGCCGGGACGGGTGCCGGACGAGGAAGGACGGCGCCGGGGTCACCGCGACCGTGCCGAGCAGGGTCAGCTCCCCCGACTCCGGGTCCCGCCGGGCGGCGACGATGCCCTCCCCACGCCCACCCGTGTCCGCCGTGTAACCGCCGATGTGGACGATCGTCCCCGTCACCGGACCCCCTCTGCCGAATATCGCCGTCGCTCTCCAGGCTTCCCGCAATCACCCACCGGCATCCCCGGTTTCCCGGCTTTTCCTCACCCGGCAGGGGTGCGCGGCCGGTCAGCCTACCGGGACGGGTTCGCCGCGCTGCCGCGCCACGTGCTCGACCAGCGAGATCAGCACCAGTTTGCCGGACTGCCGGTCCCGGGCGTCGCAGAGCATCACCGGCACCTCCGGTTCGATGTCCAACGCCTGCCGCACCGCGTCGACGCCGAACCGGCGGGTGTCCTCGAAACAGTTGACCCCGACCACGAACGGGATGCCGCGCTGCTCGAAGTAGTCGATCGACGGGAAGCAGTCGGCCAGCCGGCGGGTGTCGGCCAGCACCACCGCGCCGAGCGCACCGAAGGCCAACTCGTCCCAGAGGAACCAGAACCGGTCCTGCCCGGGGGTGCCGAACAGGTACACCTGGAGATCGTCGGTGATGGTGATCCGGCCGAAGTCCATCGCCACGGTGGTGGTCGACTTTCCCTCCACCCCGGACAGGTCGTCGGTGCCGATGCCGGCGTCGGTCAACACCTCCTCGGTCTGCAACGGCCGGACCTCGCTGAGCGCGCTCACCAGCGTCGTCTTGCCGGCGCCGAAGCCACCGGCAATGAGGATCTTGAGAGCCAGCGGCAGCCGGTCCGCTGAGGAGTCGCGATCAGAGCGCACGTAGTCCACTGACCACCGCCTTGAGAATGTCGTCGTCGGGCAGGCCGGCGGCGGCCGGCGGTTCGTGCACGGTGACCAGCCCACGGGCGAGCAGGTCACCGAGGAGTACCTGGACCACCCCGAGGGCGAGATCCAGGTCGGCAGCGAGATCCACCACCGCCACCGGCTGCCGGGCGCACTCCACCAGCCGACGGTGCTCGGGTTGCAGTCCCGGCTGGCCGTGCGGGTCGACACCCGCCGTGGCCAGCACGAAGGCGACCAGGTCGAAGCCGCCGACGGCGGGCCGCACCCGACCACCGGTGAGGGTGTACGGACGCACCACCGGACCGGCCGCACCGTCCAGCCACTCGTGCTGGTGACCCGGCTGCTCAGCCCGCATCGGCGAGCCCCGCCGCCCGCGCCGGCGCGGTCAGGTTCTCGCCGACCCGGACGACCAGCATCGCCATCTCGTAGGCCACCAGGCCGATGTCGGCGTCCGCCGCGCAGGCCACCGCCAGGCAGGCGCCCTGCCCGGCGGCGGTCACGAAGAGGTACGCCTCCTCCATCTCCACCACCGTCTGCCGGACGCCACCGGCGGCCAACTGCCGGCTGGCCCCCTTGGCCAGGCTGGAGAAACCCGAGGCCAGTGCGCAGAGGTGTTCGGCGTCGGCCCGGTCCAGCCCGGCGGAGGCACCGAGCAGCAGGCCGTCGGCGGAGAGGACCACCGCCTGTTGGGCCGCCGGCACCCGCTCCACCAGTTCGTCGAGCAACCAGCCGAGATCGGCGTTCTGCCGTGTCGTGTGCACCACTAGGCGTCCCTCTCAGTCGCGGTCGAATCGGGCGTCGCCCCCGGGCCGGCCGGCGGCGGGGATGCCCCGGCGTCGGACCGCCCCGGGTCGCCGCCCGCGGTCGGGGCGGGTCGGACGGGGTGGACGCCGCTGCTGTCCAGCCGTCCCCGGGCGGTGCCGGCCTGCAGCGCCGACATCTGCCGCCGTACCTCCTCGGGGGAGCGGGTGGTGGGCGTGTCGGTGCCGGCCGGCGGGCGCGGGGGGCGGGCCACCGGGCCCCGGCGGCGGACCCGGCGGGGCAGGCCGTCGCCGTCGGCAGCGGCCTCCACCGACGAGGTACGGGCCGGAGCGAACGGCAGCACCGTCTGGTCCGGCCGCTCCCGGGTGGTCCGGGCGGTACGCGGTCGGGGCAGGGTGGTCAGCCGGGTCACCGACGCCGCCGGGCGGTCCCGGGTCGGCGGGGCGATCGGTGGCTCCTCGGTGATCAGGTCGGCGGGGAGGCGTACCAGCGCGGTGAGCCCGACCGGCGTGCCGGCCCGCAGGGTGACCCGGACGCCGTGCCGGGCGGCCAGCCGTGAGACCACGAACAGGCCGAGCCGGGCGCTGTCGGCCGGGTCGAACTCGGGCGGGGTGGCCAGCCGCCGGTTGGCGTCCTCGACCGCCTGCGGCGTCATCCCGAGCCCGTGGTCGGTGATCTCGACGAGGTAGCCGTCCACGACCGGCGCCCCGGTCACCTCGACCCGACGCTCGGGCGGGGAGAAGGCGGTCGCGTTCTCGATCAGCTCGGCGAGCAGGTGGATGACGTCGGCTACGGCCCGGCCGAGCAGCCCGGCCGGCTCGACCCGGCCGATGTCCACCCGGTCGTACGCCTCGACCTCGGAGATCGCGCCGCGCAGCACGTCCAGCAGGGCGACCGGCTGCCGCCAGCCCCGGCCCGGTGCCGCCCCGGCGAGGATGACCAGATCCTCCGCGTGCCGGCGCAGCCGGGTCGCCAGGTGGTCGACGCGGAACAGCTCGGCCAGCTCGTCCGGGTCCTCGGCACGGCGCTCCATCCGGTCGAGCACGGCGAGCTGCCGGTGCACCAGCCCCTGGCTGCGCCGGGCCAGGTTGAGGAAGACCTCGTTCAACCCCCGACGCAGCGTCACCTCGTCGATCGCCGACCGCACCGCCACCCGGCTGACCTCGGTGAACGCCCGGCCCACGTCACCGATCTCGTCCGCACCGTAGGACAGCGGCGGGGCCTCCCGGGCCACGTCGACCTGTTCGCCCCGGCGCAGCCGGGCCACCACGTCGGGCAGCCGGTGCCCGGCCAGCTCCAGCGCGGCGCTGCGGACGGCGGACAACCGGCGGGCCAGCGTCCGCCCGACCCGGACGGCGACCAGCAGCGACACCCCGATCGCGACGAGGCCCAGCACCCCGGCGACGCCGAGGCGCAGCAGGATCGTGACGGCGACCGGCACGGACCGTTCGGCCAGCCCGTCGGCCTGGCTGAGTTCGAAGTCGCGCAACTCCTGCTGGACGGCCTCCTGGCTGGCCTGCCAGGCACGCGCGTCGATCGACGGGAGGCCGGACGGCCCGGCGCCGAGCAGTTCCTCCTGCATGGTGCGCAGCCGGACGAACGCCTCCCCCTCCACCAGCCGCTGGTAGGCGGCCCGGTCGGCGGCCGGCAGGTCGGCGACCGCCGACTCGGCGAGGAACCGTTCGTTGGCGATGGTCTGCACCAGCCGCAGGTGCTCGCCCTCGGTGAACCGGCCGGCGACGAACGCCCCGGCGAGCATCGCGTCGGTCTGGCCGAGCAGTTCGCGGGAGCGGCCGACCGCGGTCAGGGCGAGCGCCTGCCTGTTCAACTCGACGTCGGGCAGCGCCGCCGTCGCGGCGAACGCCTGGAAGGCCGAGGAGATCATGCCGCTGTACAGGCCGATGGCGCCGGCCCGGTCGACCTGCCGGCGGTCGATGAACCCCCGGCCGGCCGGCAACGCCTCCAGCGCGGCCCCGAGCGCGTCGAGCCGGGCGTTGAGCAGGTCACCGGCGGCCTCCCGCAGCGCGTCGCCGGCCATCCTCCGCCGCAGCTCGACGATCGCCTCGTCGGTGCGTCGCCGCTGGTCGGCGAGGGCGGGCAGGGTGCCGGTGCCGGCCAGTTGGATCACCGAGGCCCGCCGCTCCCGTTGCAGCTCGGCCACCACCTGTTCGCCGGGGCGGCCGAAGTCCGCGAGCAGGGTCCGGGCGGCGAGCAGGTCGAGCGCCGGTCCGAAGGTCAACGTCGTGGCGAAGATCCAGAGCGCCAGCAGGGCGGCCACCGGGGTGACGACCAGGGCGGTCAGCTTGGCGCGGATCGGCCAGTCGCGGGTGTCCATGAGTCCTCGCCCGGGCGGGAGTGTCGGCGGTGGCGCCGGCACCGACCGGGCGGTTCCGGCATCGATGCCGGGCACCGGCGCGGCACCTTGGGCAGGATACGTAATCCTGACGCTCAGCACTACCGTGCGTCTCCCGACGTCACCGCTGCGTCGCCGCCCCGCCACCCGGCGGGCCGCCCCGGCCGACCGACGCCCCGACCGGGCCACAGCCGGGTTGATCAGGCATCCGCGCCGGCCGGCGGCGCCTGCGCCGCCCCCGTGCCGGCCGGCGCGGACCGATGGGAAAACGTGACCGGATTTCCGCCCGCGCGGCCCCGGACGTACGTCATGGCCGCTTCGTCCCGGTCGGGATCGGCGTGGACGGAGGAAATTCGCCGGATCGGGATTGGTGATCAGTGCGGGGAGGGAATACCGCAGGGCGAAGGAGGAGCCATGTCGCCCACGCAGATAGTCCTACTGGTTCTCGCCGTACTGGTGGTGGCGGCGCTGGTCGCCGTGGCCGTGGTGGCCAACCGCCGACGCGCCCTGCGGTCCCGGTTCGGCCCCGAGTACGACCGGGTGGTCGCGGAGCAGGACAGCCGCGGTGCCGCCGAGCGGGAGCTGCGCGAGCGGGAGCGCCGCCACGCGGAGTTGACGCTCACCCCGCTCAGCCCGCAGGACCGGGCCCGGTACGCCGCCGCCTGGGAGGAACTCCAGGTCCGCTTCGTCGACTCGCCGGCCGAGGCCGTCGGTGACGCCGACGAGTTGGTCAGCCGTCTGATCGCGGACCGGGGCTACCCGACCGGGGAGTTCGCCGAGCAGGCCGCACACCTGTCGGTGGAGCACGCCCGCACCCTGACCCACTACCGGGAGGCGCACGAGATCCGGCTGCGCAACGAGCGTGGTGAGGCCGGCACCGAGGATCTCCGTCAGGCCGTCGTCCACTACCGCGCGCTCGTCGCCGACCTGCTCGGCGAGGAACCGGTCGGGCACCGCCTCCCGGAGCAGCACCCGGACAGCCCGCAGGACGCCACCACCCGCTGACGCCACCACCCGCTGAGGAGAACACCGCCATGCGCCAGGACGAGCAGCAGTTGCCCACCGACCACCCCGAGGTCGTCCGGTCCGCCCCGGTGGCGGTGCCGCCGCCGGACGCGGTGGACGCCGACCCCGTCGGCCGGCACGCCACGGCCCGCGACGGCCGGGACCGCGACGACGACCAGCGGCCGGAGTTCCACGAGCCCGCGCCGCTGCCCACCGCCTTCGGGGCGGCCAGCGTGGGCGACGCGGTGGCCGCGTCGGCGCTGGCCGGCGGACGACCGCAGGACGAGCGGGACGCCCGGGACGAGGACACCGCCGTGCCCGGTGACGGGGCGCCGGGCCGGACCGAACCGTTCGACGACGAGCGCGCCGACCCGACCGCGGCGGACCGGATCCACGACCGGGACCGTTGGTCGGCCGACCGCACCGCTGACGACCGCACCGCCGGCCACCGCACCGCCGACCACCGCACCACCGGCGACGTCGCCACCGGGAACGTCGACGCCACCGGCCACGCCGACCCGGACCGGGACGCCGACCGGCCGGCCCCGGTGACCGACGCCGCCGGCTACGGCAGCGCCACCCCGGCGATGGTCGACCCGGACGCGACGGCCACCGACGACGGGTCAACGGCGGCCGTCGTCGGGGCGGCCGGCGCTGCCGGTGCCGTCGGGGCGACCGCCGACCGGTCGACGGGCGCGAACGTGCCCAGCGACGCGGCGACGCTGTTCGAGGCGGACGCCGCGCAGGGCTTCCGGGACCGGTGGCGCGACGTGCAGCTCCGCTTCGTCGACGACCCCCGGGGCGCGGCCGGCGAGGCGCAGTCGCTCGTCGAGGAGGCGATCGCGGCCCTCTCCGAGGCGCTCGCCGCGCAGAAGGAGAAGCTGGGCGGCTGGCAGGGCGCCGACGAGGCGGACACCGAGCAACTCCGGGTGGCCGTGCGGCGGTACCGCGACTTCCTGGACCGCGTGCTGGGCCGCTGAACCGCCGGCCACCCCCGCGCCGGCCCGTCGACCGCAGGGCCGCGCGGACGGCCCGCCGGCACCGCGCGCCGGACGACCCACCGCCGGCGCGTCCCCTCCGTCGATGCCCCGGCCGGGCCACTCCCGGCCGGGGCATCGAGGCTCGCCCACCGATTCGACCTGACGCCCGGCATGGGGTCGCCCGAACGGGGTACCCGGGACGCGGGAAGCGTCTGGGACAGGAGGGCGGCACCATGACCGACCGTGACCCGAACCGACCGTTGGAGGAGCGCCCGGAGGTGGCCGCCGCGGTGGACGACGACTCCACCGTGCCGAAGTTCTCCCAAGGCGGCGCCGGTCCGGCCGATCCGTCGTTCGTCGCGCCTGGTGACCAGCCGGGTGGGGCGACCGAGGAGCTGATCGGTGACCCGTACGCCGCCGGCACCGGGGCCACCGGTACCGGCACCGGGGCCGGTGGGGACAACATCCGTACCGGGGCGGAGCAGCCCTGGGAGCCGGAGGACCTGGTCATGGCGCGCGGGCAGGACCTGACCCCGGAGAACCTGGAGCGGGCCCGGCGCGACCTGGCCGAGATGGGCCGGGCCGCGGTGGAACGTACGGTCCCCTGAGCCCGGCCGGGCGGACCCGGCCCGACCGGCGGACACGGGTGGGCCCCCGGCCCGACCTCTCGGTCGGACCGGGGGCCCGGGTGCGCCCGCCGCGTCAGTGCCTCACTCCAGCCGCAGCGGGCTGGTTCGTCAGAGCGCCGGGTAGGCGTTCTTCATGAGCTCCTGGAACTGCGCGGAGAACCAGGCGCCGGAGATCGGAGCGTTGGGCAGCGCGCCGCTCATGCTGTTGCCGTTGCGGGCGTTACCGGTGTAGGTCGGGTCGCACATCCGGTCGAAGCCCTTGCCCTCGTTGTTCGGGATGAGGGAGCTGGAGCCGTCGGACTCACCCGGGGGCTTCACCCAGACGTAGGCGTCGATGCCCGGCTCCGGGTCGGCCTTCGGCCGCTCGCCGAGACCCGCACCGGCCTGGTTGCACCAGTTGCCGGCGTGGAGGCGACGGTCGACGCGGCCACCGTTGACGTAGGTGTCGACGCTGGTCGTCGCGCCCGGGCCGGTGGGCCGGGCGGTGCCGCCCCAGCCGTTACGGGAGGTGTCGATCAGCATGCCGATGTTGCTGTTGAAGCCGACCGAGATCAGCTTGGTGCGGAACGCCTGGGCGAACGACAGCTCGTCGACGTAGTAGTTCCAGTCGATCCACTTGGACTGGCGGACGGTCTGGCCGTTCACCGTGTCGGTGATCTTGACGTACGGCTCCTTCAGGGCGGAGTAGTTCGCCGTGTTGGTGATGAAGCCGTGCACGTAGTTCACGTTGCTGCCGGAGGCGACGGCGGCGGTCTTCAGGATGTCGGCGGTCGGGCCGAAGTTGGTGTCCCAGCCCAGCCAGCCGTGGTGGCCGGCGTCGATGTAGTTGTAGACGTTGCCGATCGGGCCCAGCTTCGACAGGGCGTAGCCGACACCGTTGACGTACGCGCCGTTGGCCTTGACCACGTCACACTGCACCGTGCCACCGGCGTTGCCGGAGGTGTTGGTGACCAGGTTCGGCAGCGAGTCGATCTCGATGATGTTGATGATCCGCAGGCTGGCGTACTTGGCCTGGCTCTGGATCGCGGCGATCGGGTCGATGTACTCCGCCTTGTAGCGCGGCAGTTCGTCGGCGGCCAGCTCACCGTTGGAGGCGAGCGCCGAGCAGTCCCGGCCGGGCAGGTTGTAGATCACGAACTGGATGTAGCCGGCACCCTGGGCGAGGGCGGCGTCCAGGTGGTCCTTGACGCCCATCGCGCCGTTGGAGCTGCTGTCCGGGGTGCCGTTGATCGCGGCGATCCGGTCCAGCCACACGGCGGTCGGGTTGTTGGAGACCCGGCTGCCACCGGCCTCGGCGTCCGCCTTGGCCTTCCACTCCGGGTTCACGTAGCCCTTGACGCCGGCGTACGGGTTGTCCACCTTCTGCCCCGGCGGGGGCGTGGTGGGCGGAGGCGTCGTGGGCGGCGGGGTGGTGGGCGGAGGCGTGGTCGGCGGGGGCGTGGTCGGCGGCGGGGTGGTGGGCGGAGGCGTGGTGGGCGGCGGGGTGGTGGGCGTGGTGCCGCCGCAGACGACCCCGTTGAGGGTGAACGAGGTCGGCTTGGGGTTGCTGCCGCTCCACGAGCCGTTGAAGCCGAGGGTGGTGCTGCCGCCGCGACCCAGCGAGCCGTTGTAGGACTCGTTGGTGGCGGTCACGTTCTGGCCGCTCTGCGACCACTTGGCCGACCAGCCCTGGGTCACCCGCTGGCTGCTGTTGGGGAAGGTGAAGCCGAGGGTCCAGTTGCTGATCGGGTCACCCACGTTGCGGATGGTGACGTTCGCGGTGAAGCCACCGGACCAGTCGTTGGTGGTGTAGTCGATGCTGCACTGGGTGGCGGCCTGCGCCGCGGTGACCGGGAGGGTCACCAGCCCGCCCGCGACCAGCACGCTCGCCCCGGTGAGGGCGAACGCCCGGCGTCGGGCGGACAGACTTCTCCACAGATTCATGCCTTTTGCACTCCTTGGGCGAGACCGGCACCACGAGGGGACCGGCAAGTGGCGCGTGAGCGTCCTGGGGTACGGACGACCCCGGCGCCAACGGGACATCTCGGGGGGTGCCCGACCCGGAGGACGGGCGTGGTGGTGGTGAGCTTCACCGGCCCGCACGGACCGGTCGGCGGCGATGTCGTCCGGTGCACCGGTTGCCCTCGACCTCTGCCGTGCGCGGTGTGGCTCCCCGAACCGCGTGCAGCGATTCTTGCATGGGAGCGCTTCCATGGCAATGGCTCGATACTTCGCGGCAACCTGGCCGCAACGCCCGGGCCGGCACCCAGGCCGCTACGAGCCTATCTCCGCCCAGCTCGGCCGTGAGGGCTCCCACCACGCAGGCGGGTAGCAACACCAACACAAGCGACCCAAAGTGCTTAAAGGTCTGATCATCGGTAAAGCCGAAAACACGAATCTTTCCCCGAATAAGTCATGAAACCGTCTAACGTCGGTCATAGCTCGACTGTCGTCGGGCTCAGGACAACAGGGGATGGAGTGACGCAGGTCATGGCTAACAAGATGCTCGGGAAGGTTGTCGCGGGTGCCGCTCTCGGTGGCGCGTCCCTTCTGGTGTTCACGCCGGGGATCGCGTTCGCGGACGGTCACCACGACGGCGAGAGCCGGGACGGCAAGGTCATCGCCAAGCCGCACGTCGTCAAGCCCGGCGACGAGGTCAAGCTCATCGAGATCTGCCCGGAGGCGCAGGAACACGCCTTCGTCTGGTCCAAGGTCACCGGCAAGGTCAAACTCAAGCCCGCCGAGGGCCGCGGCGAGGAACACGGCGGCTGGGAGGGCGACGAGGGCAAGGGCGAGGACCACGGCAAGGGTCCCGACGGCCAGGCCCCCGACGACAACGGCCCCAAGCCGCAGCCCCCGGCCGAGGGTGGTCAGCCCCCGGCGGACGGCGGACAGCCTCCGGCGGACGGCGGACAGCCCCCCGCGGACGGCGGTCAGCCCCCGGCGGACGGCCAGGGCGGTGGCTTCATGGCCGCCGACCAGGGCCCGGACCACGGCGGCAAGCCCGACGAGGGCAAGGGCAAGGAACACGGCAAGCCCGACGAGGGCAAGGGCGACGAGCACGGCAAGCCCGACGAGGGCAAGGGCGACGAGCACGGCAAGCCCGAAGAAGGCAAGGGCGACGAGCACGGCAAGCCCGAAGAAGGCAAGGGCGAGGAACACGGCAAGCCGGGGGCCGGCGAGGAGTCCGGCGAGCACGGCAAGCCCGGCTGGGACGAGGAGTCCGACGAGGGCGACTGGCAGGGCCACGAGGGCTACGGCCAGGACGACGAGTACGGCTACGGCGAGGACGAGGAGTACGGCTACGGCAAGGACGAGGGCGGCTGGGAGCACAAGAAGGACTTCGTCTACTACGGCGAGGCCAAGGTCTCCGAGGACGCCCGCCCGGGCCGGTACGAGCTGAACGGCTCGTGCGGCGAGGGCGAACTGGTCGTCCTGCCGAAGGGCCACGTCGACGGCGGTGACGGTGGGATGACCGCCACCAGCGCCGACCGGGGCATGGTCGCCGGCGGGGCCGGCATGATCGGTGCGGCCGCCCTCGGCGGCATCGTGCTGATGCGCCGGCGTCGGGCCGATGAGCTCGGCTGACCCGACGGCGACACGGGCCGGCGGCCGTCACGGGAGACCGTGGCGCGCCGCCGGCGCGGCCGTCGTCGTCCTCCTCGCCATGGCCGGCTCCGGCATGATCGGCGCGTCGATCCGGACCACGCCCCCGCCCCGTCCGCCGCAGCCGGCGGCCCAGGCCGCGCCGCAGACCGCCCCGACGGACGCCCCGGCCGGGGACACCGGGCCGGTCGACGACCCGGACGCGCAGGTCCCCGCCGACGCGAGCGTGCCACCGGGCCCCGACCCGCTGCCCCGTTCCGCCCCCACCACGATCGTGATCCCCAGGATCGGGGTCAACGCGGGGATCATGCCGCTGGGCACCAACCCGGACGGCACGGTCCAGGTGCCCCCGCTGGACCAGGCCCAGCGGGCCGGCTGGTACGAGCCGGGCGTCAGCCCCGGCGAGACCGGCAACGCGGTGATCGTCGGGCACGTCGACTCGGCGCAGCTCGGGCCGGCGGTCTTCTTCCAGCTCGGCTCGCTCCTGCCCGGCGACACCGTCGCGGTGACGCGGGCCGACGGCAGCACCGCCACCTTCACCGTCGACGAGGTGCGGTCCTACCCGAAGACGCAGTTCCCCACCGACCTGGTGTACGGCCCGAACGACCGTCCCGGGCTGCGGGTGGTGACCTGCGGCGGCCAGTTCGACCAGGCTGCCGGCAGCTACCAGGACAACGTGATCGTCTTCGCCACGCTGACGTCCTGAGCCGGCCCGGTCACCACACGACCGCGCCCGTGGCGGGACCCTCGTCCCGCCACGGGCGCGGTCGGCGTACGGTCAGGCGGCGGCGGACGTCCGCACCAGGGTACGGATCTGCCGCAGCAGCACCGAGAGCGAGGCGAGATCCGCCCGCGACTCGTCGAACTCGCCCATCGCCCGGTGCGCCCGGTGGATCGAGGTGGCGTTCGACTGCTCCCACTGGAGCACCCGCTCCTGCGGCGGCAGGTCACCCGGTGTGGAGTCGAGCACCTCCCCGGTCAGCGCGGCCAGCGCGGCGTACAGGTCGTAGCGCAGCGCCATCCGGGCCAGCGTCTGCCAGCGGTCCTCGCGGGGCAGCAGGGAGATCTTCGACAGCAGCGAGTCGACCCGGAACCGGTCGGAGAGCACGAAGTAGACCGAGGCCACCTCGCCGACGTCGCGGCCACTGGTCCGTGCCGTCTCCACCACGTCCAGCAGACCGAAGCTGTACATCAGCCGGGTCGCCCGCCCGGCCAGGTCGGCCGGCAGCCCCCGAGCGGTCATCGCGTCGATGTGCGCCTGCAACGACTCCCGCTCGCTGCCGTGGAACCGGTCCTGGAGGTCCGGCAGGAGCCGGGCCACGCCGTCGCGGAGCCGCTCGATCTCGGCGGGCACGTCGATCGGCGACCGCCGGTTGCTCACCAGCCACCGGACGGCCCGGTCGAGCAGCCGCCGGGTGTCCAGGTAGACGCTGGTCTGCAACTCCGGCGGGACCTGGTTGTCCAGCGCCTCGACCGCGTCCCACAGCTCGCGCAGCCCGAAGACCTCCCGGACCACCACGTACGCCCGGATCACGTCGGCCGCCGACGCGGCCGTCTCCTCGACGACCCGGAAGACGAACGAGATGCCACCCCGGTTGATCGCCTCGTTGACCAGGACCGTGGTGACGATGTCCCGACGCAGCCGGTGCTGGGCCATCCGGTCGGCGAACCGCTCGCGCATCGGCGTCGGGAAGTAGTTGACCAGGACGTCGGTCGTCCACTCCTCGTCCGCGAGCCCCTCGGTCAGGATCTCCCGCTCCAGCACGATTTTGACGTACGCGAGCAGCACCGCGAACTCCGGCGCGGTGAGCCCGGACTCGGTGCGTACCGCCAGTTCCTCGTCCGGGGGCAGCGCCTCCAGCGCCCGGTCGAGCTGGCCGGCCCGTTCCAGCTCGCTGATCATCCGGCGGTGCACCGGCAGCAGCGAGACGGCCTGGGCCTGCGAGTTGTTGATCGCCCGTGCCTGGTCGTAGTTGTCCCGCAGCACCAGTTCGGCGACCTCGTCGGTCATCTGGGCGAGCAGTTCGTCGCGGGCGGGCACGTCCAGCGCGCCGTCGGCGACCGCCGTGTTGAGCAGGATCTTGATGTTCACCTCGTGGTCGGAGCAGTCCACCCCGGCCGCGTTGTCGATGAAGTCGGTGTAGATCCGGCCGCCGGTCAGTGCGTACTCGATCCGGCCGAGCTGGGTGCAGCCCAGGTTGCCGCCCTCGCCGACGACCCGGCAGCGCAGGCTCTTGCCGTCCACCCGGATCGCGTCGTTGGACTTGTCGCCCACCTCGGCGTTGGTCTGGCTGGACGCCTTCACGTAGGTGCCGATGCCGCCGTTCCAGAACAGGTCCACCGGCGCGGTGAGGATCGCCTTCATCAGCTCCGCCGGGCTGAGCTGGGTGACGTCGTCGGCCAGGCCGATGGCCGAGCGCACCTGCGGGGTGATCGGGATCGACTTGGCCCCGCGCGGGAAGATCCCGCCACCTTCGGAGATCAGCTTCGGGTCGTAGTCCTCCCACGACGACCGGGGCAGCTCGAACAGCCGCTGACGTTCCCGGAACGAGGTGGCGGCGTCCGGGTCCGGGTCGAGGAAGATGTGCCGGTGGTCGAACGCGGCCACCAGCCGGATGTGCTCGGAGAGCAGCATCCCGTTGCCGAACACGTCGCCGGACATGTCACCGACGCCGACCACTGTGAAGTCCTGGGTCTGGGTGTCGTGGCCCAGCTCGCGGAAGTGCCGCTTGACCGACTCCCAGGCGCCGCGGGCGGTGATGCCCATCTTCTTGTGGTCGTAGCCGGCGGAACCGCCGGAGGCGAACGCGTCGCCCAGCCAGAAGCCGTGCGCCGCCGAGATCTGGTTGGCGATGTCGGAGAACGTGGCGGTGCCCTTGTCCGCCGCCACCACCAGGTACGGGTCGTCGGGGTCGTGCCGCACCACGTCCACCGGCGGCACGATGTCACCGGAGACGATGTTGTCGGTGACGTCGAGCATCGCGCCGACGAACTCCTGGTAGCAGGCGACGGCCTCGTCCCGGTCCCCCGGCTTCTGCTTGAGCACGAAGCCGCCCTTGGCGCCGACCGGCACGATCACCGCGTTCTTCACCATCTGCGCCTTGACCAGGCCGAGCACCTCGGTCCGGAAGTCCTCCCGCCGGTCGGACCAGCGCAGCCCGCCCCGGGCCACCGGCCCGTAGCGCAGGTGCACGCCCTCGAAGCGGGGCGAGTACACGAAGATCTCGAACTTGGGCCGGGGCGCCGGCAGGTCCGGGATGGCCTGCGGGTCCAGCTTGAACGCCACGTACGACTTGGGCCGCCCGTCGGCGCGCTTCTGGTAGAAGCTGGTCCGCAGGGTGGCCTGGATCAGCGTCAGGTAGGCGCGCAGGATGCGGTCCTGGTCGAGGCTGGCCACGTCGTCCAGCGCGACGCCGATCGCGTCGACCAGTTCGCCGCTGCGTTCCCGGCGCTGCCCGGCGTCGCGCCCGTCCGGGGCGAACCGCACCTCGAACAGTTCCACCAGCAGCGCCGCGATCTGCGGGTACGCGATGAAGGTCTGCTCCATGTACTCCTGGGAGAAGACCGCCCCGGTCTGCCGCAGGTACTTCGCGTACGCCCGCAGCACCACCACCTGCCGCCAGGTGAGGCCGCCGCGCAGGACCAGCTCGTTGAAGCCGTCCACCTCGGCCTCGCCCCGCCAGGCGGCGGCGAAGGCGTTCTCCACGTGCGGGCGTACCTCGGCCAGTTCCCGGTGCCCCTCGGGCAGGCGCAGCCCGAAGTCGTACAGGAAGACCCGCCCGTCGATCCGGTCCACCTCGTACGGGTGCTCGTCGACCACCCGGACGCCCAGCGAGTGCAGCACCGGCAGCACGGCGGAGAGCATCATCGGCTCGCCGTACCGGTAGACCTTGAACCGGACGTCCATCGCCTCGTCGGCCCGCTGCCCGGTCCGGGGCGCCCACTGCCTGCGGAACAGGTGCATCTCCAGCTGGCCGGGTTCCTCCAGCAGTTCCAGCTTGGCCAGGTCCTTCATCGCCTCGTACGGCGTGTGGGTGTCCTTGTAGCCCTCCGGGAACGCGTCGGCGTACCTGGTGAACAGGTGCTTGGACTGCTCGTCGCCGAGCTTGCGTTCGAGCACCAGCCGGTAGTCGTCGTCCCAGAGCCGGGTGGCGTCGGCCAGCTCCTCGGCGAGCAGGTCGGCGTCGATGTCGCCGGGCGGGTTGTTCGGGTCGGTCCGGACGATGAAGTGCACCCGGGCGAGCATCGACTCGGTGACCCGGGTGGTGTAGTCGACCCCGATGCCGTTCAGCTCGCGCAGCAGGATGTCCTGCATGCGTAGCCGGTTCTGGGTGGTGAACCGGTCCCGGGGCAGGTAGATCAGGCACGAGATGAAGCGCCCGTACGCGTCGCGGCGCAGGAACACCCGAAGCTGCCGGCGGCCGGCCATCCGCAGCACACCGGTCACCGCGTGGTACAGGTCGTCGGTCTTGATCTGGAACAGCTCGTCGCGCGGGTAGGTCTCCAGGATCTGGAGCAGGTCCTTGCCGGAGTGGCTGCGCTGGCTCAACCCGGAGCGGTCCAGCACCTCGGCGACCTTGCGGCGGACCACCGGCAGCTCCCGCACGCTGGTCCGGTACGCCGCGGTGGAGAACAGGCCCAGGAACCGCCGTTCACCGACCACCGCACCGGCCGAGTCGAAGATCTTGAAGCCGATGTAGTCCAGGTAGGCCGAGCGGTGCACGGTGGCCCGCGAGTTCGCCTTGGTGATGATCAGCAGCCGCTTCTCCATCACCTTCTCGTGCGCCTCGGGCGTCATCGACGACAGCGCCCGCGCCTCCGGCGAATCCGAACGCAGGATGCCCAGCCCGGTGCCGAGCACCGCCTCCAGCGCCGGGCCGCCCTGACCACCGGAGTCGACCAGCCGGTACTCCCGGTAGCCGAGGAAGGTGAAGTGGTCGTGGGCCAGCCAGCGCAGCAGCTCCACCGAGTCGGTGATGTCCTTCTCCGGCACCGGCGGGCGGTCGTCCGCCGTCCGGGCCGAGGCCAGCTCGTCGGCGAGGGCCAGCGCCCGCTGGCGCATCTTCGGCCAGTCCTCGACGGCCTCCCGCACGTCGGTGAGCACCCGCTGCAACTCGCGGCGCAACTGGTCCCGCTGGTCGGCGTCGCGGACCGGATCGATCTCGATCCGCATCCAGCTCTCCACCAGGTCACCGGCGATCGCGTCGTCCGGCTCCACGTCGGCGGAGACCTCGGTCAGCCGGCCCAGCGGCTCCCGGCGGACCACCACCAGCGGGTGGACCAGCAGGTGTACGTCGAGGTGGTGGGCGTTGAGCAGGGCGGTCACCGAGTCGACCAGGAACGGCATGTCGTCGGTGACGATCTCGACGACGGTGTGGTGCTGGTCGGCGTCGGGGGGCAGGATGCGCAGCTTCAACTCACCCGGCACCCGCTGCTGGGCCAGGTCCCGGTGCGCCCGCGCGGCGTCGAGCATCTCCTCGGCGGTGAACCCGATCAGCTCCTCGTCCGGCGCGAACCGCCAGAACCGGCCCACCAGGGTCGCCGCGTCGTGGTCGTCCCCGGCCAGCGCCACCGCCTGCGCCACCAGGCGCTCCGCGTTGGGCACCGGCTCGTCGAGTTCGGCGTCCTCCACGTCCTCGCCGAGCGCCTCCACCGGAAGGCCCAGGTCGTAGAGGGTGTCGATGCTCGAACCGGTCACCCCGGTCACCCCTGTGTCGAGTCGGCCGTAGCCGTCCCCGTCGATCGGCGGGCTGTCCCCGTCGGTCGCCGAATCGACGCTGTCGTCCCGGCCGGTGTCGCTCTGCCGGAGGTCGGGTACCGGTTTGATCGCCGGACGCCGGTCCATCGGTGCCACTCCCCTCGACGACCCACCGCGTTGTGGGTCACTCTGCCGCCCCACCATAGGCCCTGCCGCTTCGTGCCTTGGTCGGTGGACCACCGGTGGGACGTCCGGTTCGGGACTCTGGCCTGGCATCCGTGACAGATGCACGATCGGCCGGGTGCCGAGTACCCCGCCTCGGGATGTTCATCACACCTTCGCGCCCACCACTTCGGTCGGCCCGCCCCGGCCGCGCGGGTCGGTACGGGCGGCGACGGCGTACTAGCGTGCAGGGCAGCCCGCCGTCCGGAAGGTGCAGCTCCATGCCCCTGTCGTACCCCTACCGCCGCCCCGGCACGCCCCTGCGGCGGGGGCTCGCGGCCCTGACCGCCACCGTGCTGGCGGCCGGCGCCCTCGTCGGCTGCTCCGCCGACGACGGGCTGACGGGCAGCGTGGACGCGTTCCTTGCCGGCTGGCGCTCCGGCAACCTGGACAGGGTGGGCTTCGTCGACCCGACCGGGGCGAGGGTGCCGGCCGGCACGGTCGTCGAGGAGATCAGGGCCCTCTCCGGCGACCTCGCCACCACCCCGCCCGCCCTGCGGCGCGTCGGGGACGCCACGGTCACCAGGAACCTCGCCACCACCACGGTCGACATCCGGTGGACGCTGCCGGGCGGAGTGGACTGGGCCTACCAACGGCCGGTCCGGTTGCGGCAGAACTCCGGCGACGACAGGTGGCAGGTGATCTGGGAACCGCAGGTGCTGCACGAGCAACTGGACAGGGGCGACCGGTTGACACTGCGGCGGACCGCCGCGCCCCGGGCCGGGCTGCTCGACGGCGCGGGACAGCCGATCGTGACACCCCGGCCGGTGGTCCGGATCGGACTGCAACCCGGCGAGATCCCGGACGTCCCGGCGCTGGTGGGACGGCTCGACGCGGCGTTCCGGGCGGTCCGGCCGCCGATCGACCCCCCGGTCGACCTGGCCGACCTGCCGCAACGGCTCCGCGACGCCGATCCGGATGCCTTCGTCGAGGTGGTGACGTTGCGGGACGAGGCGTACCGGCAGATCCGTTCCCGAATCTACGACCTGCCGGGGACGAAGTTCCGGGCCGAGAAGCTCGACCTGGCACCGACCCGGGAGTTCGCCCGCGCCCTGCTCGGCACGGTCGACCCGGCGCAGGCCGACGACCTCGCCGCCCACCCCGACCGGTACGCCAAGGGCGACCTGGTCGGTCACGGCGGCCTCCAGGGCCGCTACGACGAGCGGCTGCGCGGCGCTCCCGGCACCACCGTGGAGATCCGCCGGCCCACCCCCGAGGGCGGCAGCACCGTCGTCACCGAGGCGTTCCGGCAGGAACCGGGCCCCGGCCGGCCGGTCCGCACCAGCCTCGACGTGACCACCCAGAACGCCGCCGACGGCGCGGTACGGGGCGAGAAGCGACGCTCGGCCCTCGTGGCGGTGCGGGTCAGCGACGGCGCGGTGCTCGCCGCCGCCAACGGCCCCGGGGCGGCCGGGGAGAACCTGGCCTTCACCGCGCAGGTGCCACCGGGCTCCACGTTCAAGACGGTCAGCGCCCTGGCCCTGCTGGACAGGGGGGCGGTGACCCCGCAGACAATCGTCGACTGTCCCAAGACCAGCGTGGTGGACGGCCGCCCGTTCAAGAACTCCGACGACTTCGTGCTGGGCAAGGTGCCGTTCCGTACCGACTTCGCGAAGTCCTGCAACACCGCGTTCGTCGCGCTGGCCCCGCGACTCGGCCCGGACGGGCTGGCCGCCACCGGTCGTACCCTCGGGTTGGAGGGCTCGTGGGACCTCGGCGCGGACGTCTTCACCGGCAGGGTCTCCACCGGCGGCGGGCCGACCGAGCGGGCCGCCGCCGCGATCGGTCAGGGCACCACCGTGGTCAGCCCGCTGGCCATGGCGGGGGTGACCGCCGCCGTCGCCCGGGGCCGCTTCGAGCAGCCGAAACTGGTGCTCGACCCGGCTCCCGCCGCGCCCGCCGCGGCCGGCCCGCCGCTCAAGGCCGAGTCGGTGGCGGCGCTGAAGACGATGATGCGCGAGGTGGTCACCGCCGGCACCGCCAGGGCGCTGGCCGACGTGCCGGGTGGCCCGGTGTACGGCAAGACCGGCACCGCCGAGTACGACGACGACCCCACGCACACCCACGCCTGGTTCGTCGGGTGGCGGGGCGACGTCGCGTTCGCCGTCTTCGTCGAGCAGGGCGGATCAAGTACGGCCAGCGCCGTCCCGATCGCCGGACGTTTCCTCCGCGCCCTCCGCTGACGCCTCTCCCCCGCCCAGCCGCCGGCCCGCCAGGTCTCGCGCTCGACGGGGACGCAGCACACCACATCGGCCCCGTTGCGGAGTCACGCGTGCCGGGTCAGGCGACCGGCTCCTCGGCGCGGCCCGGTACGTCGGCCGGGTCGGGGTCGGCGGGATGCGGCTGGGGTGGCAGCAGTCGGGGCGCGACGGCGTCCGGGGCGACGACCGGGGCCAGCCCGGCGACGACCGTGTTGACGATCTCGGCGGCGTACGCACCGTCCGGGTCGTAGTCGGGGTCGAAGACGGTCAGCTCGACGCCGAGGCAGTGCGGGGTGTCCACCAGACCGGCGAGCAGGATCTCCAGCTCGGCGAAGGCGATCCCGCCGGGGTCGGGGGCGTCCACGGCCGGCATCACCGCCGGGTCGAGCACGTCCACGTCGATGTGCACCCAGTAGCCGGCGCAGTCGGCGAGCTGCTCGTGCGCCCACTGGGCGCTGCGGGCGGCCCCCTCGGCGCGCAGGGCCGGCACCGGCCGGGTGATGATCCCGGCGGCCTGGAGGTCGAGCCGGTACTCGTCCTGCGCCCGGATGCCGAGCACCACCACGTCGATGTCCCGGAAGTACGGTCGACGCCCCTCGATGGCGGCCAGGTCGGCCTGCCCGCGCCCGGTCACCAGGGCGAGGTCCTCCCCCGCCGCCGCACCGACGTAGGAGGCGTTGCCGGGGTGCCGGAAGTCGGAGTGGCCGTCGACGAAGACCAGCCCGATCCGCCCGCCGACCGCCTCGCCGAGCCGGTGCATGGCCAGCGCCGAGCCGAGCAGCACCGAGCAGTCCCCGCCGAGGACCAGCGGGAACTCGCCCCGGTCGATGATCGCGCCGATCCGGTCGGCCAGCGCCGTCGAGTAGCCGGAGATCTCCCGGGCGTGGCAGACCCCGTCGCCGGGCCGCCAGTCGCCCGGGTCGTACCGGGGGGCGGTGAGGCAGCCGGCGTCACGGGCCCCCAGCCGGGCCAGCAGGCCGTGGTCCCGTAACGCCCCGGGGGCCTTGCCGCAGCCGGGGACGGAGGTGGAGGTGGGTGGGCGCAGACCCAGGTTGGTCGGCGCGTCGAGGACGGCGATTCGGCGCATCACGGGCTCCCGTCCTCGATGATCGGCGGGCCGGCCGGGTGGCCGGCCCGCGCGGGGTGTCAGGGGATCAGAACAGGGCGCTGGCCAGGGCGCGACGGGCGGAGGCCACGGCGGGGTCGTCCGGGCCGGCGATGCTGAACAGCGAGACCAGGTGTTGACGGGCGCGGTCCCGGTCGTCGCCGGCGGTCCGCCGGACCAGCCCGACCAGTCGTTCGTACGCCTGCTCGGCCATGCCGCTGAGCACCTCGATGTCGGCGGCGAGGAGCTGGGCCTCGACGTCGTCGGGGTTGGCCTGCGCGGCGGCGAGGGCGGCCTGCGGGTCGGCGCCGGCGACCCGCCGGGCCACCCCGACCTGGGCCAGGCCGGCCTCGGCGGCGGCGTCCGCCGGGGACTCGGCGAGGATCTTGCGGTACGCCTGCTCGGCGGCGTCGAGGTCGCCGCTCATCAACGCGTCGTCGGCCTGGTCGAGGCGCGGGTCCTCCGGTTCGGCGACGGTGACGCCACCGGCCTTGAGCACAGCGGCGAGCCACTGGCGCAACTGCGGCTCGGGGATCACCCCGGGGAAGGCGTCGATCGGCCGCCCGCCGACCACCGCGTAGACGGTGGGGATCGCCTGGATCTGGAACATCTGCGCGATCCGCGGATTCTCCTGGACGTCGACCCGGGCCAGGACCCACTGGCCGGCGCCCTCGGCCGCCAACCGCTCCAGCACCGGGGCGAACTGGTCGCTGTCCGGGTAGCCTGCCGCCCCGAAGAAGACCACCACTGGTGTGGTCATCGACTGTTCGAGCACCCCGGACTGGATGTTCGCCTCGGTCACGTCGAGCACGGCGGCGGTGCCACCTGTGGCGGGACCGCCCGGTGCGCCGGTGGGTGCACCGGTCTGGCTCGGTGTGGCGGGACGGGAACTGGCCGGGGCGGTGCCGCGCAGCGCGCTGAGGTCGACCGCGCCGCGGGTGAAGATCGACGAGGTGATCCGTGGGTCGCTCATGGTTACCTAGTCTCGCACGATCCCCACCGTTGTCGGCTCAGCCGCAACGCCCACAGTTGCCACTCTCACCTCCCATTCTCCCCCCAACCCCCCACCCCGTCGATCATGGAGTTGTGGTGGGCGTAGCGCCCCTTTTATGAGGCTCTGCCACCACCACAACTCCATGATCGACCGGGGGGGGTGGGTGGGGGGGGGTGGGGGTGGGTCAGAAGCGGGCGGGTTCGCGGTAGGTGCCCCATTCGGTGCGTAGGGCGTCGCAGATCTCGCCTAGGGTGGCCTCGGCGCGGACGGCGTCGAGCATCGGCGGGATCATGTTGCCGCCGGTGCGGCTGACCTCGATCATGCGGGTCACCGCCGCCGTCGCCGCCGCGTCGTCCCGGGCGGCCTTGCGCTCGGCGAGCACCCGGCGCTGCTCCAGCTCCACCTCGTGCGAGATGCGCAGGATCTCCAGCTCCTTGGCGACCGTGCCGGTGTGGCAGTTGACCCCGACGATCTTCTTGTCGCCCTTCTCCAGGGCCTGCTGGTAGACGAAGGCCGACTCGGCGATGTGGCCGGTGAACCAGCCGTCCTCGATGCCGCGCAGGATGCCGGAGGTCATCGGGCCGATCCGGTGGGGGCCGTCGCCGCCGAGCTGCCGGATCCGGGCGAAGATCTCCTCCGCCTCGGCCTCGATGGCGTCGGTGAGCGCCTCGACGTACCAGGAGCCGCCGAGCGGGTCGGCCACGTTGGTCACCCCGATCTCCTCCATCAGCACCTGCTGGGTGCGCAGGGCGATCTCGGCGGACTCGTCGGTGGGCAGGGCGAGGGTCTCGTCCAGGGCGTTGGTGTGCAACGAGTTGGTGCCGCCGAGCACGGCGGCGAGGGCCTCCACGGCGGTGCGTACCACGTTGTTGACCGGCTGTTGCGCGGTCAGCGACACCCCGGCGGTCTGGGTGTGGAACCGTAGCCAGAGGGCCTTCTCGCTGGTCGCGCCGTAGACGTCGCGCAGCCAGCGGGCCCAGATCCGGCGGGCGGCGCGGAACTTGGCGATCTCCTCGAAGAAGTCCAGGTGCGCGTCGAAGAAGAAGCTCAGTCCGGGGGCGAAGACGTTGACGTCCAGGCCGCGCGAGAGCCCCAGCTCGACGTAGCCGAACCCGTCGGCCAGGGTGTACGCCAACTCCTGCGCGGCGGTGGAGCCGGCCTCGCGGATGTGGTAGCCGGAGACCGACAGCGGCTTGTAGCGCGGGATCTCGGCGGCGCAGTATTCCATCAGGTCGCCGATCAGGCGCAGGTGCGGCTCGGGGTCGAACAGCCACTCCTTCTGCGCGATGTACTCCTTGAAGATGTCGGTCTGCAACGTGCCGTCGAGCCGGGACAGGTCGACGCCCTGCCGCTCGGCGGCGACCAGGTACATGCAGAACACCGGCACCGCCGGGCCGGAGATGGTCATCGAGGTGGTGACGCCGGCCAGGTCGATGCCGTCGAAGAGCACCTCCATGTCGGCGGCGGAGTCCACCGCGACCCCGCAGTGCCCGACCTCGCCCAGCGCCTGCGGGTCGTCGGAGTCGCGCCCCATCAGGGTCGGCATGTCGAAGGCGACGGAGAGCCCGCCGCCGCCCGCGCCGAGGATCATCTTGTACCGCTCGTTGGTCTGCCGGGCGTTGCCGAATCCGGCGAACTGCCGGATCGTCCAGGCCCGACCCCGGTAGCCGGTCGGATGCAACCCCCGGGTGTACGGAAACTCGCCCGGCCAGCCGATCCGCTCGAACCCGGGGTAGGCGGTGCCCTCGGGGGGCCCGTACACCGGTTGCACGGTGGCGCCGGACAGGGTGGTGAAGTCCGCGTCCCGCTTGCGCGCGGCGTCGTACCGGGCCTGCCAGCGCGCCCGTCCGGCGGCGATCTCGTCGGCGTTCATCCGCGGGGCTCCTCCTCGAGTCCTCGACTGGACCCCGAGTGTAGAACGACAACCTGAACGATCGCTAAGGGAACTCGCCCCGCCCGACCCCCCTCACCCCACCCCACCCTGCCCCGCCCCGCTCCGCCCGGTGATCAAGAGGTTTGCGTCACGATCCGCGGCAGATTGACGCAAACCTCTTGATCACCGGGGGTAAGGAAGGAGGTCGGGGGTGGGCTGCGGGTGGGGTTCTTGGGCTCACGCCAGCCTGACCGAAGGATCCGCCGGCGCCGAAGATCCAGGCGGCCACCGTCGCCGAGCGCCGCGCCCGGCAACGCGCGGCGATACTGGACGCCGCGAGGTCGATCCTCGCCGAAGGCGGATCGGAAGCGCCGAGCCTGGCCGCGGTCCTCCCACCTGGTCGAGAGCGGTGTCGGGGAGACCGGGGCGCGTTCGCTCGCGCGCGGGCTGCTGGAGCCGCACCTGCGGCAACCGACCGGCTGACCGTGGTGCCGCAGCCGTTCCCAGACGCCCCCGCCGGGCGGGCATCCGCTTGCCCCTGTTCGGAACGGTGGGACGCGGATCAGGTGTAGAGGACCAGGTGCCAGTGCGGCGTGTGGCTGGCGGAATAATTGCAGGCATAGTCGGTGTACCGCGAATCCGGCCGGTCGACCGCATTGCTGCCGGCCTGGTAGCAGGCGGTGCTGGAGGTGAACCAGTCGCCGCTCACCGAGCCGGCGCTCGCGGCTGCCGCCGTCGTCGCCAACGTCAGCGACACGGCCCCGACGACGAGCGCCCCGGAAACGCCGAGCCGGGTGGCCACTGTTCCGATCCTGGTCACGGTATTCCTTCCCTTCCTCGGTTCGGAGACCGCGCCCCGCGCGACAGAAGGCACCCGGGCCCGAGATCAGTTTCGCCGTTCCCGTATACACGCGAACATTACGACATTCAAGAGCGACAATATGTAATCGGACGGGCGGGAATTCCGTGCCGTCGTCCGGTCAGGAGCTGATCTGCGCCAACAAATCGTCCGCCGCCGCGTACGGGTCCAGGGCCCCCTCGGCGACCTTCGCGGCGAGCGTCGGCAGATCCGTACCGTCGCTCAGGGAACCGATCCGGGCGCGGAGGGTGCCGAGCGCGATCGCCTCGATCTCGGCGGCGGCCCGCTTCTCCCGGCGGCGGCGCAGCTCGTCGTGCTGCTCCAGCCAGGCCCGGTGCTTGTCGACCGCGGCGGCGATGTCGTCGATCCCCTCGCCGCGCGCGGCGACCGACCGGACCACCTGCGGTCGCCACTGCCCCGGCCCGCGCTCGCCCAGCGCGATCATGCCCTGGATGTCGCGGACGGTGTTGTCGGCACCGTCCCGGTCCGCCTTGTTGACCACGAAGACGTCGGCGATCTCCAGGATGCCGGCCTTGACCGCCTGGATCGCGTCGCCCATCCCCGGGGCGAGCAGCACCAGCGTGGTGTCGGCCAGCGAGGCCACCTCCACCTCGGCCTGGCCGACCCCGACCGTCTCCACCAGCACCACGTCGCAGCCGGCACCCTCCAGCACCCGGACCGCCTGCGGGGTCGCCGCGGAGAGCCCGCCGAGGTGGCCCCGGCTGGACATCGACCGGATGTAGACGCCAGGGTCGGTGGCATGGTCCTGCATCCGCACCCGGTCACCGAGGATCGCCCCGCCCGTGAACGGGCTGGACGGGTCGATGGCCAGCACGCCGACCCGGTGCCCGCCCGCCCGCAACGCCCGCACCAGCTCGTTGGTGGTGGTCGACTTGCCCACCCCCGGGGAGCCGGTCAACCCGACCACCTGGGCCTGCCCGGCGTACGGCGCGAGCGCCGCCGCCACCTGCGGCAGCACCTCGTCGCCGGACTCGACCAGGGTGATCAGCCGGGCCACCGCCCGGGGGTCACCCTCGCGCGCCAGGCGCACCAGCATCGGTACGTCCCGACTGCGACGAACCGGGACAGCGGCCAGGGCGGGGGCGTTCTCGACAGTCACAGGGTCACCTTCGCTCACGACTGCGGGGCTCGCCAACCCCGCTCACTCCTCGCGCTCGCCACGGGCCACCTTCGCTCACGACTGCGGGGCTCGCCAACCCCGCTCACTCCTCGCGCTCGCCACGGGCCACCTTCGCTCACGACTGCCGGGCTCGCCAACCCCAGTCACTCCCCACGCTCGCCGACCCGGGCGCGGGTCAGTCCTGGGCGTCGGCCGGCACGTGGATGATCAGGGCGTCGCCCTGGCCGCCACCGCCGCAGAGCGCCGCCGCGCCGGTGCCGCCACCGCGCCGCTTCAGTTCCAGCGCGAGGGTGAGCACCAGGCGGGCACCGGACATGCCGATCGGGTGCCCCAGTGCGATGGCCCCACCGTTGACGTTGATCTTGTCGGCGCTGACCCCGAGGTCCCGCGCGGACTGGATGCCGACCTGGGCGAACGCCTCGTTGATCTCGATGAGGTCGAGGTCGTCGATGCTCAGGCCACCCTTCTTCAGGGCGTGCTGGATGGCGTTGGACGGCTGCGAGTGCAGGGAGTTGTCCGGGCCCGCCACGTTGCCGTGCGCGCCGACCTCGGCCAGCCAGGCCAGGCCCAGCTCGTTCGCCTTGGCCTTGCTCATCACGACCACGGCTGCCGCGCCGTCCGAGATCGGCGACGAGGAGCCGGCGGTGATCGTGCCGTCCCTGGTGAACGCGGGACGCAGCTTGGCCAGCGACTCGGCGGTGGTGTCCGGCCGGATGCCCTCGTCCTCGCTGATCACCAGCGGGTCACCCTTGCGCTGCGGGATGACCACCGGGGTGATCTCGTCGGCGAAGTGGCCGTTCTTCTGGGCGGCGGCGGCCCGCTGGTGGCTGGCCGCCGCGAACGCGTCCTGCTCCTCGCGGGTGATGCCGTGCCGTACGCCGAGCCGCTCGGTGGACTCGCCCATCGAGCAGCAGTCCCAGGCGTCGCTGAGCCCGTCGAGGGCCATGTGGTCCTTGATCGTCACGTCGCCGTACCGGTATCCAACGCGCTGGCCGAGCAGCAGGTGCGGGGCGTTGGTCATCGACTCCATGCCACCGGCGACCACGATGTCGAACTCGCCGGCCCGGATGAGCTGGTCGGCCAGGGCGATCGCGTCCAGGCCGGAGAGGCACACCTTGTTGACGTTCAGCGCCGGCACCGACATCGGGATGCCCGCCTCCACCGCCGCCTGCCGGGCCGGGATCTGCCCGGCGCCGGCCTGGAGCACCTGGCCCATGATCACGTACTGCACCTGGTCCGGGGCGACCCCGGCGCGCTCCAGCGCCGCCTTGATCGCGATGCCGCCGAGCTTCGTCGCCGGCAGGTCCTTCAGGTTGCCCAGCAGCCGGCCCATCGGGGTCCGCGCGCCGCTGACGATGACCGATGCCACTGTCTGCCTCCGAGGGGGGGTACCAAGCTGTACGCCTTAACGGCTGTTCGGCCAGACTAGCGTCATGGCTGAGAACTCCCCCGTCGAGCCCGCTGCCGACTACGTCACAGACATCGGACTGCGCCGTATCGACCACGTCGGGGTCGCGGTCGCCGACCTCGACGCCGCGATCGACTTCTATCAGCGCACCTTCGGGATGCGCTGCATACACGAGGAGACCAACACCGAGCAGGGGGTACGCGAGGCGATGATGGCCGTCGGCCCGACCGCCGAGGGGGGCTGCGTGCAGCTGCTCGCCCCGCTGTCCCCGGAGTCGACCATCGCCAGGTTCCTCGACCGCAACGGCCCGGGCGTGCAGCAGGTGGCGTACACGGTCGCCGACATCGACGCGGCCTGCGCGACCCTGCGCGAACGCGGCGTGCGGCTGCTCTACGACACCCCGAAGCGCGGCACCGCCAACTCCCGGGTCAACTTCGTCCACCCCAAGGCCGCCGGCGGAGTCCTCATCGAACTCGTCCAACCCGCCGACACCCCCCACTGACCCTCCCCTCCCCCCGCCCAATCCCGCCGTGTCGATCAAGAGGTTTGCGTCATCTCGATCTCCAGATCTGACGCGAACCTCTTGATCGACGGGGCGGGGGCGGACCGGGGCGGGCATTGTGCGGGGGTGATATTCCGGGGGTGGGGGGAAAGGGGTGGGGGACTGCCGGGATAGCGGGCGGTGGCGGCGGCGGGGCCGCCCGGACCTGCCAAGATCGCCGTTTGGTGCCGGCCGCCGGTACGACCCGGTGGACCATGTAAAGAGGACACGAAAGCTCGGCACCGCTCTTGCGAACGACCCCGGGGGGTCTGCAAGTATGTCCCAATGCCCCAGCAGCAGTCCTCCCCTCTCGCGTTCTTCGATAACGCGAACTCGCAGCCCGACTTCACGGTCGGCCTGCGCGGATACAACACCCACCAGGTCGACGACTTCCTCGGCCGGATGACAGCCGCGTTGACCCAGTCGGAGCAGGCCCGCGCCGAGGCCGAGCAGCGGATGAACGACGCCCAGCGTCGGCTCCGCCAGGCCGAGCAGCGGCAGGCCGCGCTCGAGCAGAAGCTCACCGACACCAACAAGCAGCTCGAGGAGAACAGCCGGCCGACCCTCTCCGGTCTCGGCACCCGGGTCGAGCAGATCCTCCGGCTGGCCGAGGAGCAGGCCAACGACCACCGCAACGAGGCCAAGCGCGAGTCGGAAGGGATTCTCTCCGCTGCCCGGCTGGAGGCGCGGGAGATCACCGACAAGGCGCGCGCCGAGGCCGCCGCGATGAAGGCCACCGCCGAGCGGGAGGCCGGCACCGTCCGCACCGCCGCCGAGCGGGAGGCCGCCGAGGCCCGGGTACAGGCCCGTCGGGAGGCCGACACGCTGCGCGCCGACGCCGACCGGGAGACCAAGCAGCTGCGGACGGTCACCGCGCACGAGGTGGCCGAACTGAAGTCCACCGTCGAGCGGGAGGTCGCCACCCTGCGCGCCACCGCCGAGCGGGAGATCACCCAGCAGCGGGCGAAGGCCGCGCGGGAGGCCGAGGAGAAGCGCGCCGAGGCGACCAAGCTGCTCACCGACGCCCGCGACAAGCGGGACAAGGACCTCCAGGCGCTGGAGCTCCAGCTCGCCGAGCGGCGGGAGAAGGCCGAGCGCGAGGAGTCGGAGCGGCACGCCGCCCAGGTGGCGCAGACGCAGAAGCTGGTCGGCGAGGCCGAGCAGCGGGCGCGGGCCGCCCAGGAGCGGGCCAAGGAGATCGAGCAGCGCGCCGAGGCCCGCCGGGTCGAGTCCGAGCGCACCGCCAACGACACCGTCGACAAGGCCAAGGCGTTGGCCGAGAAGACCCTCAACGAGGCGAAGGCCGAGGCGAAGCGGCTGCTCACCGAGGCGCGTACCGAGGCGGACCTGACCACCCAGGCGGCCCGCCGCGAGGTGGAGGACCTCACCCGGCAGAAGGACGCGGTCACCTCGCAGCTCGGCCAGATGCTCTCCGGCCTGGCCGGGATCGTGCCGGGCGTGCCGGCCCAGCAGCAGGCCGCCGCGCCGGCCAAGGCGGAGCCGGCGAAGGCCGACGCCGAGTCCCGGGCGACCGCGGAGACCGCCAGCTGACCGAACGCATCGACGGGGCATGAGTCGCGGCGCGGAGGGACACCGGATGACCGGTGCACCCCCGCGCCGCGCCCGTTCCCGCCCTGTGACACCCTGTCGCGGGACAGCACTGAAACAGCTCCCCACAGCGGCGTCCGTATCGCCCCCGGAGGGCCGGATGCGTGTGAGGATGGGGGCATGTCGCACGGCGAGGAACTGTTCGCTCTCGGCGGGGATGTGACCACGGAGCCCAGCTTCGAGTCCGCTCTGCGGGGATACGACAAACGGCAGGTCGACCGGTACGTCGCTCGTGCGGAGCACGAGATCACCACGCTGACGGGTGAGCGGGAACAGGCGTACACCCAGATCCACAAGCTGGCCGGTCAGGTCGAGCACCTGCAGCGGGATCTCGCCCAGGTGCGCAAGCAGGTCGGGGTGGTGGACCGGGCCTCCTTCAAGCACCTCGGCCCCCGGGTCGAGCAGATCCTCGCCCTCGCCGAGGAGCAGGCGGACGCCATCCTGGTCGCCGCCAACGAGGAGATCGAGGCCCGTCGGGCCGCCGCCGAGCACATCATCGACGAGGCCCGCGAGCAGGCCGCCCGGGCGCTCAAGGACTTCGAGATCGCGCTCGCCGCCCGGCGTGCCGAGGAGGAACGGCACACCACTGCCCGCAGGGCCGAGGCGGACGCCGCCGTGCGTACCGCCAAGGAGGAGGCCGCCCGGCTGCGCAGCACCGCCAAGGACGAGGCGACCCTGCTGCGCGCCACCGCCGAGGACGAGTCCAACCGGTTGCGGGCCGCCGCCCAGGACGCCCTGAACCGGGCGCAGCAGGAGGCCACCCAGCTCCGCGACACCGCCAAGGAGATCCACACCCGGGCCCAGCAGGAGGCCACCAAGCTCCGCGAGATGGCGAAGGCGGCGCTGGCCAAGGCCCAGAAGGAGGCCACCGACCTGCGCGAGGCCGCCAAGGAGGTGCACCTCAAGGCGCAGCAGGAGGCCCGGCGGCTCACCGATTCGGCGACGGAGACCAGCCGCGCCACCCACGCCAAGGCGCTCCAGCAGGCCAAGCAGGTCACCGACGACGCCGACGGCGCGGCCAGGGCGACCCGGGAACGGGCCCGGCAGGAGGCGCAGCGGCTGACCACCGAGGCGACCGAGGCGGCCCAGCGCAGCCGGGCCGAGGCCGAGGCGCACGTGCAGCGGATGCGCGCCGAGACCGAGGCGTACGTGCAGCAGTCCCGCGCCCAGACGCAGCAGGAGCTAGGTGCCTGGCGCGCAGGGGTGGAGCAGGAGGTCAACGGTCGGCGGGAGGCCGCCGACCGGGAGCTGGCCCAGCGTCGGGCCGTCGCCGAGCAGGAGTTCGCCAAGCGCCGCGACGAGTTGGACCGCAAGCACCGGGCCCGGCACGACGAGCTGGAACAGCAGCACGGCACGCGGCAGGCCGAGCTGGAGCGGGAGTGGGCCGCCCGGCGGGACGAGATCGAGCAGGGCGCGGCCGAGATCCGCCGGGCCGCCGAGGCGGACGCGGCGACGCTGCGCCGCACGGCCGAGCAGGAGACCGCCGAGCTACGGCGGCGGGTGGAGCAGGAGACGACCGAACTGCTCGACCGGGTCGAGCGGGAGGCCACCGAGAAGCGTCGCCAGGCCGACGAGCACGTCGCCGCCTCCCGTCGGCAGTTCGACGAGTACGCGGCCACCACCCAGCAGCACCTGGCCACCACCCAGCAGCACCTCGCCGCCACCCAGCAGGAGGCGGCGGCCGGCCGGCAGCAGCTCGCCCGGGTGATGCTGGAGATCGCCCAGGCCCAGCAGCAGCTCGCCGACCTGCGTCAGGAAACCTGGCAGGCGCGGCAGGAGCACGACGAGCTCCAGCGGGACGTCACCGCCCTGCGGGCGCGCGCCGCGACGCCGGTGGGCGCCGACGCGGTGGTGCCGTCCCCGGACGGCGACCGGCCGGGGACGGGCCCGCTCGGCAACGGCAGGAAGCCGAAGCCGACGCGCACCGCCGACGCCCCGGCAGCGCAGCCGGTGGGCTCCGGCCCGGCCGGCGGCGGGAAGGCCCCCGCCGGCAGCGACGCCGGTAGGGAACCGGTCGTGGCCGGCGCAGACTCGGTCGTGGCCGTCACCAGGCCGGCCGGCGATCCGGCCGCCAACGGCACGAAACCGACAGGCGGTACGGACGGTGCCGCGAAGCCGAAGGCCGAGCCGGTGACCACTGTGGACGGCGGGACGGCAAGCGCCGGGGTGGACGGTGAACCGACCGTCGCCGCGGTTCCCGGCACCGCCGGCCGGGGTGCCACCCCGACGAAGATCACCAGTACCGGGGAGAACGGCAAGCGGCCCAGCAAGCCGACCACCGACGAGCGCAGCGCCAGGCCGAGTACGGTGACCGTCGAGTCGGAGTGACCGCGACGGGGGGCGACCCCGGGGTGGCCGGCGGGAGCCCGCACCACTACCCTGCGGGCAGGAGCCCGTACGGTAGGTGGTCACCGGGTGGGTCGGCCGATCCATCCGGGGTGCCGCGCCGGGGCGGAACTGGGGAGGTCAGGTGGCACAGCACGGCCCGGCACGCGACGACGCGACCCGGGACAGCGCCCCTGCGGGCGTACCGACGGCCCGGGCCGGGGCGGAACCGGTGACGGCCCGCTCCGAGCCGCCGCCCACCACCGCCGGGGAGCACACCACCGGCGGGGAGCGTGCCGCACCGACCGGCCGGGACACCGACACCCCCGCCACCGCCGACGCCAGGGCCCAGGACGCACCGGCGCAGGACGCCCTGGGGCGGAACGCACCGGGACGCGACGCCGCCGGCGCGGCCGCCAGCGGGTCCGGGCGGTTCGGTCGACCCGGGCGGCCACTGCGCCGCAGCAGTTTCCTGATCGGTTTCACCGGGGCGCTCGGCGTGCTGCTGGCGTACACCGTGTTCCTGGGGATCCGCAATGCCGGCGGCATCCTGGTCCTGGTGGTGATCGCGCTCTTCCTGGCGGTGGGGCTCAACCCGGCGGTGGTCCGGCTACGCCGCTGGGGGTTGCCGCACGGGCTGGCGGTGACGGTGGTGGCGCTGACCCTGGTGCTGTTGATCGTCGCCGGGCTGGTGGCGCTGGTGCCGCCGGTGGTGACCCAGACCGGGCAGTTCATCGACCAGCTGCCCAGTTACGTCGAGGAGCTGCGCGGCAACCGTACCGTCAACGACCTGGTGGTCCGCTACGACGTGATGCAGCGCGTGCAGGCGCTGGCGAACGCGGACACCGTGGGCCGGGCGCTCGGCGGGGTCCTCGGCGGCGCCCAGTTGATCTTCGGAACCATCTTCCGGGTGCTCACCGTGCTGGTGCTGACGATCTACTTTCTGGCCTACTTCGACAGGCTGCGCGACCTCGGGTACGCGTTGGTGCCGAGGTCGCGCCGGCAGCGGGTCAGCCTGATCGGGGACGAGATCCTCACCAAGGTCGGCGCGTACATGGTGGGGGCGTTGAGCATCGCGGTGCTGGCCGGCGCTACCAGCTTCGTCTTCGCCCTGGTCGTCGAGCTGCCCTACCCGTTCGCGCTGGCCGTGGTGGTGGCGGTGACCGACCTGATCCCGCAGATCGGGGCCACCCTCGGCGCGGTGATCGTCAGCCTGGTCGGCTTCGCCACCGCGCTGCCGGTCGGCATCGCCTGCGTGGTCTTCTTCGTGCTCTACCAGCAGGTGGAGAACTACCTCATCTACCCGAAGATCATGCGGCGGTCGGTGGAGGTCAACGAGGTGGCCGCGTTGCTCGCCGCCCTGCTCGGGGTGGCGCTCATGGGGGTGGTCGGCGCGCTGATCGCCATCCCGGTGGTCGCCGCCCTCCAGCTGATCCTGCGCGAGGTGGTGCTCCCCCGCCAGGACCGCCGCTGAGGCGCGGCCCGGAGGGTCTCAGCCGGCGGCGGGGCCGGGTACGGGGGTGTCGGCGAAGGCGGCCACCGTCCGGTCGGCGTACGCGCTGACGTCGCCGGTCTCCATCGGGCCGTCCCAGCTCGTCGGCAGCGGCAGCGGCACCGCCGGGTTCACCCGCCTGACGATCTCGTCGAGCACCCGCTCGGCGTCGCCCACCCACAGGTGCTTGGCCCCGGGCACGCCGACGACCTCGGCCTGCGGCACCGCCGCGAAGCGCTGCCGGGCCTCGTCGGGGCGCAGGTAGTCGTCGAACTCGGGCACCAGCGCGGTCAGCGGTCGACCCGACTCCGCCCAGACGGCCAGGTCCCCTGGTTGCGAGAAACGCAACGGCGGGGAGAGCAGGATCGCCCCGGCCACCGCCGGGTCGCAGCCGTACTTCAGGGTCAGGTCGGTGCCGAACGACCAGCCCACCAGCCAGATGTTCGGCAGCTCGTGGAACTCGGCGTACTCGATCGCGGCGGCGACGTCGAACCGCTCGCCCACCGCGTTGTCGAAGGTGCCCTCGCTGGTGCCCCGCACGCTGCTGGTGCCCCGGGTGTTGAACCGGAGCACCGCCAGGTCGGCCAGGGCGGGCAGCCGCCAGGCCGCCTTGCGGAAGACGTGGCTGTCCATCATCCCGCCGTGGGTGGGCAGCGGGTGCAGGCAGACCAGGGTGCCCGCCGGGGTCCGGTCGACCGGGCGGGCCAACTCGCCGACGAGCCGCAGGCCGTCGGCGGTGTGCAGCTCGATGTCCTCCCGGAGGCCGGGCAGGATCGACGATGCGCGGATCGGTGTGCTCACCGCCCCAGTCTGACCCGAACGCGCCGCCCTCGCTCGCCCGGGGCGGAACCGGGGTGATCCAGATCGCTCGCGCCGGGTGGGTGGGCCGGACCGGTCAGCCGTAGCGGGGAGCGCCCCGGCCGCGCAGCAGGTTCGGTCCCCGCCGGTCCCGGGCCCGCCAGCAGCCGTTGTGCCAGTGCCGCCGGTCGGTGAGGTCACCCGCGCCGTCGGCCGGCCAGGCCACCAGGTGCGCCACCCCGGGTCGGATCTCCTGGTCACACCCGGGGCAGCGGTACGTCTTGACCGACGCCCCGCCGCTGATCCCGCGTACCTGCCACTCGCCGTCGCGCCACTGCTGCACCGATTCGACGCCGTGCCGGGCCCGCTCGGCGTCCAGTTGGGTGCTGTCCTCGCGGCGGGGACGGTTGCGACGGGGGCTCACCGTGCCAAGGTTACGGTCAGGTCCGCGTCGACGGCGGGGTGAGGTCGGTCGCCCCGGTTCAGCGCCCGGCGTGCTCGCGGAACCCCCGGCCGGCGGCACGGCCCAGGTGACCGGCGGTGACCATGTGGTGCAGCAGCGGCGCGGGGGCCAGGCCCGGTTCGCGCGACTGGCGGTACAGCGCCCGCTGCACGGCCAGCGCCACGTCGAGGCCGACCGCGTCGAGCAGCGCGAACGGGCCCGTCGGGTAGCCGCAGCCGAGCGTCATCGCGTGGTCGATGTCGTCGACGCCTGCGTAGCCGGCCTCCAGCATCTGCACCGCGTCGTTGAGGTACGGGAAGAGCAGCGCGTCGACCACGAGGCCGGCCCGGTCGCCGCAGACCAGCGTGGTCCGGCCGAGGGCGGCGCAGACCGCGCGGGCGGTGGCGGCGGCCTCCGTCGAGGTCCGGACGGTGGTCACCACCTCGACCAGCGGGCGTGCCCGCACCGGGACGCAGAAGTGCAGGCCGAGCACGTCGGCGGGACGGCTGGTGGCCATCGCCAGGTCGATCACCGGCAGCGCGGAGGTGGTGGTGGCGAGCAGCACGCCCGGCTTGCAGACCTCGTCGAGGCGGGCGAACAGCGCCCGCGTGGCGTGCAGCTCCCCCGCCGTCGCCTCGACCACCAGGTCGACGTCGGCGAGTTGCTCCAGCGCGTCCGCCCAGGTGATCCGGGCCAGCGCGGCGTCCCGGCCGGCCGCGTCCCGGCGGTCCCGGGTGACGTCCTCGTCGAGCGCGGCCCGGACCGCCCCGGTGGTCCCGGCGGGTCCGTCCGCGCCGACGGCGACCACCTGGTGGCCGGCGGCGGCGAACACCGCGGCGAGATCGGCCGCCGTCGTCCCCGAGCCGACGACACCGACCGTGGTCACGGCCGTGGTGCCCGACACGTCGTCGGCGGTCGGGGTCGACCCGTCGGGTACGACCTTCGCGGAGCCCGGCTTGTCGTAGGTGTAGAAGCCACGCCCGGTCTTGCGGCCGAGCAGCCCCGCCGTGACCATCTGCCGGATCAGCGGCGTCGGGGCGTGCCGGCGGTTGCGCCCGCCGTGCCGGTACATGGTGTTCAGGATCTCGTACGCGGTGTCGAGACCGATCAGGTCCAGCAGGGCGAGCGGGCCCATCGGCAGGCCGCAGCCCAGCGTCATCGCCGCGTCCAGGTCCTCACGGGTGACGTAGCGGGCCTCGAACAGGCCCACCGCCTGGTTGAGGTAGCCGAACAGCAGGGCGTTGGCGATGAATCCGGCCCGGTCGCCGATCGTCACGCCGACCTTGCCGAGCCGGGCGCAGAGTGCCTCGACGTCATCGACCACGTCGGTGGCGGTGACCACGGTGCGGACGACCTCGACCAGTTTCATCACCGGTGCCGGGTTGAAGAAGTGCAGGCCGACGACCTGCTGGGGCCGGTCGGTGGCGACGGCGATGTCGGTGACGCCCAGCGAGGAGGTGTTGGTGGCGAGGATGGTGTCGGGCCGGCAGATCCGGTCCAGCTCGGCGAAGATCCGCCGCTTGAGGTCGAGGCGCTCGGGGACCGCCTCGACCACCAGGTCCACCGCGTGCAGCGCATCCAGCCCGACCTGGAAGTCGACCCGGGCGTGCAGGGCGTCCCGGTCGGCCTCGGCCAGCTTGCCCCGCGCCACCGCCCGGTCGGTCGACCGGGTGAGGGTGGCCCGGCCGCGGGCCAGGGCGTCCGGGGAGATCTCCACCGCGACGACGTCGACACCGTTGCGGGCGAACACCTCGACGATGCCGGCACCCATGGTGCCCAGACCCACCACGCCCACCCTGGTGAACTCCCGCGCCACGACCGGCCTCCCCTGGTTGATTCCGCCGTTGCCGACATGAACGAACGCTAAGGCTATCCGCCGGGACCGGCGCGGGGGAGGTCGGTCCCCGTCCGCCTCAGGCGTCGACGGCGCTGGGGGCGGGGACCGGGGTGGCCGGCAGGGCGTCGGTGGGGCCGGGGGCGCGCGACGGCAGCGGCAGCGTGGGGCGGTGGTCCCGGCGGCCGACGGACCCCCCGGCGAAGCGCAGGCCGACCGGGTCGGTGGTGGCCAGCCCGGGGTCGAAGTAGCGCAGTTCGGTACGGCCGAGCCGGATCACGTCGCCGTCGGTGAGGGGTTCGGCGTCGGTGATCCGCCGGTCGTTGAGCCAGGTGCCGTTTGTCGATCCCAGGTCGACCAGGACCACCCCGTCGTCGGTCAGCCGCAGCTCGGCGTGCCGCCGGCTCAGGTGCGCGTCGGCGACCGCGATGTCGGCGGTCGGCGCCCGGCCGATCACCTGCGGCCGGGGCCGGACGCGGAAGCTCGCCCCGCGCATCGGGCCAGCGGCCACCGTCAGCAGTGGCATCAGTTCCGGATGATCCTGCATGGACAGTCAGCTCCCCACCCACCGTCGCCCCGCGGTCAGCCTGCCAGCTCCGCATGACCAGCTCACCACCCGCCCGGCCATCTCCGCGACCCCTGGCGGACATCAGGTGTCCACCGAACAGGCGGCGACGGGCGATAGCTGAGCGGTATTCACAACTACCAGCGGGTAGCTTCCGGGTCTAGACTTCCGCCATGACGGCTGTGCAGGTCCCGGGTACCCCGGTCATCTCCGACGGTCGGCTGGTCTCGACGAGCCCGGCCACCGGCGACGAGGCCGGCAGCGTGCCGGCCGCCACCGCCGAGGAGGTGCACCGCGCGGTCGCCCGCGCCCGCACGGCCGGGCAGTGGTGGGCCGGGCTCGGCTTCACCGGCCGCCGCACCCGGCTGCTGCGCTGGCGGGCCCTGCTCGCCCGGCGGGTCGAGGAGCTGGCCGAGCTGATCCACGTCGAGGGCGGCAAGCCGGTCGGGGACGCCGTCGTCGAGGTGCTCACCGCCATCGAACACATCGACTGGGCGGCCCGCAACGCCCGCCGGGTGCTGGGGCCCCGTCGGGTCCGCTCCCGGCTGATCCTCGCCGAGTTCTCCGGTCACCTCGAATACCAGCCGCACGGCGTGGTCGGGGTGATCGGCCCGTGGAACTACCCGGTCTTCACCCCTGTCGGTTCCGCCGCCTACGCGCTGGCCGCCGGCAACGCGGTGGTCCTCAAGCCCAGCGAGTACACCCCGGTCGTCGGGCAGTGGCTGGTCGACGCGTTCGCCGAGGTGGTGCCGGAGCAGCCGGTGTTCACGGCGGTGCACGGCCTCGGCGACGTCGGCGCGGCGCTGTGCCGCTCGGGCGTCGACAAGGTGGCCTTCACCGGTTCCACGGCGACCGCCCGCCGGGTGATGGCCGCCTGCGCCGAGTCGCTGACCCCGGTGCTGCTGGAGGCCGGCGGCAAGGACGCGATGATCGTGGACGCCGACGCCGACCTGGACGCCGCCGCCGAGGCGTGCGTCTGGGGCGCGCTGACCAACGCCGGGCAGACCTGCATCGGCATCGAACGGGTCTACGCGGTCGCGGCCGTGCACGACGCCTTCGTCGGCAAGGTGGTCGCCCGCGCCGAACGGCTGACCGTCGGCGCGGACTCCGCCGACCTCGGCCCGATCACCATGCCGAGCCAGCTCGACGTGATCCGCCGGCACATCGACGAGGCCATCGCCGCCGGAGGGCGGGCCGTGCTGGGTGGTCCCGCCGCCGTGCAGCCACCGTACGTGCACCCGACCGTGCTGGTGGACGTTCCCGAGTCCGCGTCGGCGATCCGCGAGGAGACCTTCGGCCCGACCGTGACCATCACCCGGGTCGCCGACGCCGACGAGGCCGTACGCCGGGCCAACGCCCTGCCGTACGGCCTGGGGGGTTCGGTGTTCGGTCGGCGCGACGCGGTGGCGATCGCCCGCCGGCTGCGCTCGGGGATGGCGTCGGTCAACTCGGCGCTCACCTTCGCCGGGATGTCCACGCTGCCGTTCGGCGGGGTGGGCGACTCGGGCTTCGGCCGCATCCACGGCGAGGACGGGCTGCGGGAGTTCGGCCGGGCCAAGTCGGTCACCAGGCGGCGGGCCCGGTCGCTGCTGCCCGCGATGACCTTCGAGCGGACCCCGACCGACGTGGCCCGGATCGTCAAGGTCACCAAGGCGCTGTACGGCCGCCGTTGACCCCGACCGGTGGGCGGCCCGCGGACCGGTGGTCAGAACAGGGTCAGCTCGTCGCGCACGATGCCGCGCAGCCGGTCGTAGTCGACCACCACGCAGCGGATGCCCCGGTCGGTGGCGAGGACCCGGGCCTGCGGCTTGATCTCCTGGGCGGCGAAGACGCCTGTCACCGGGGCGAGCAGCGGGTCCCGGTTCATCAGTTCGAGGTAACGGGTGAGCTGCTCGACGCCGTCGATCTCGCCGCGCCGCTTCACCTCGACGGCGACCGCGCCGGCGTTGGCGTCCCGGCAGAGCAGGTCGACCGGGCCGATCGCGGTCATGTACTCCCGCCGGACCAGGGTGAAGCCCTCCCCCAGCGTCTCCGGGTTGGCGGCCAGCAGCTCCTGCAGGTGCGCCTCGACGCCGTCCTTGCGCAGCCCCGGGTCGACGCCCAACTCGTACGAGGTGTCCTGGAAGACCTCCTCCAGGGTGATCCGCAGTTCCTCACCGGCCTTGTTGACCACCCGCCACACGCCGGGGGCCTCCTCCAGCCGACAGGGCGGGCTCATCCAGTTCAACGGCTTGTACGCGCGGTCGTCGGCGTGGATCGACACCGACCCGTCCGCCTTCACCATGAGCAGGCGGGTGGCCAGCGGCAGGTGCGCCGAGAGCCGTCCGACGTAGTCCACCGAGCACTTCGCAATCACCAGACGCACCCGACGAGGGTAGCGGAGGACCGGCCGGTCACCGTCGAGCGGCACTGGCGTGCCGGTGCGATGCTGAGATGGTGTTCGAAGTCCTCACCGGCACCGGGCTCGCCGCCTCGGCGGGCCTGAACGCCTACATTCCCCTGCTCACCATGGGTCTGCTCGCCCGCTATACGAGCCTGATCGACCTGCCCGGCGGCTGGCAGTGGCTGGGCAACGGCTGGGTGCTGGCGATCCTCGCGGCGCTGCTCGCGGTCGAGGTCGTCGCCGACAAGGTGCCCGTCGTCGACCACGTCAACGACGTCGTGCAGACAGTGGTCCGCCCCACCGCCGGCGGGCTCGCGTTCGGCGCGGGGTCGGGCTCGGAGACGGTGACGGTGAGCGACCCGGGCGGGTTCTTCTCGTCCCACCAGTGGGTGCCGGTGGCCGCCGGTGTCGTCATCGCGCTCGGAGTGCACCTGTTCAAGGCGGCGGCCCGACCGGTGGTCAACGCGACCACGGCGGGCTTCGGCGCACCGGTGGCCAGCACCGCCGAGGACGCGACGAGCGTGCTGATGTCCCTGGTGGCGATCATCCTGCCGGTGCTGGTGCTGGCGTTCCTGCTGGGCATGGTGGCGTTCGTGGTCTGGTTCCTGCGCCGACGCCGGGAGCGCCGCCGGGACCGCGAGGCGGCCCGCGCCGCCGGCTACCGGGTCTGACCCACGCCGCACGCGTCGATGGCCGGCGCCCCGGGTGGGGTGCCGGCCATCGTGTCGTACGGGTCAGCTGTTCCAGTGGTGGGCGACGAGGTCGGCGGCCTGCTGTTCCCACTGGGCGTAGTGGTCGGGGTAGGCCGACACCTGCACCGTCTGGGCGGCCTTGGTCAGGGGCATGTCCTGCCAGCCGTCGACCTGCTTGAGGCCCTTGAGGAACGCCAGGGTCGCGTACTCGGGGTCGGTGATCTGTTCCACCGTGCCCCAACCGGAGGACGGACGCTGCTGGAACAGGCCCTGCGAGTCGTGGTCGTTGCGGTCACCCAGGTGACCCAGGTTCTCCAGCTTCGACTCCTGGAGGCTCGTGGCGATGGACACCACGGCGGCCCGTTCGTCCATGCCGGCCTTCTTCGTCGCCGCGATGATCGCCTTGACGTTGCTGGTCTGCTCGTCGTTCAGCTCGATCCGGGACTGCTCACCCTGCACACCGTGCGGGATCAGCCTGTCCTTGTCCACGGCCGGCTTGTCGGCCTGCACCACGGCCACGGTGTGGTCGACGGCGGTCGACTCGGCGGCGCCGTGGTTCAGCGGGCCGGCGGCCAGACCACCGGCGACGGCCAGACCGGCGATACCGAGAACACTCTTACGCAGAATGGTGGTCTTCATGGGGGATGCTCCTTCGAGGGGGTCGACGCCACCCGACCGGTCGGGGGACCGGGCCACCGGCGCGAGCCGGCGGTGGGGGCGTAAGCACCACGACGAGGCGCTCATGAGGGGAAGTTCCCAGGTCTCCGGCGGGCCCTGCCGCTCGCGCCGGAACCAGATGTAACGACCGGGGCCCCGCGTCATTCCGGGGCGCTGCCCGCCTCCGGGCTGGCCGGGCGGGGTGCTGCTGCGGTCGTACAGAGGGTGTAACGACTGCGGGCCGGCCGGGATTCCGCCGTCAGGGTGCCGCCGGTCACGGGACGCCCGGCCCGGTCGACCCCACCCCGGACACCGGTGACGTCCCGACCGCGCCGAACCGGACATCCAGCGCACACGTGATGCCCGCACCGACCAGGCGGGGGTCGCCGCACCGACACCCGGCCGGGCACCGGCCCGCCCCGGGAGCGGGGTCGTCCGGGCGGGGTCGCCGCGGTGGCGGGTGTCCTACGGGGTGATCAGCGGTGGAACGGCCTGCGGCCACCGGGCCGGCACCTATCATTTGTGGCATATCTACCGAAAGTGAGGTTGTCATGACCGCAGCGATGGAAATGCCCCGGGTCCAGGAGTGCGCGGCCTCGTCCTGCGCCTACAACCACACCAACGACTGCCACGCGTTCGCCATCACCATCGGCAGCGCCGACCACGCACACTGCCACACCTTCGTGGAGCTGCCGGTGCGCGGTGGCCTCGACCGGCTCATCGCCCAGGTCGGCGCATGCAGCCGGGCCGACTGTCGGCACAACGCCGAACTGGAGTGCCGCGCCCCGGCGATCACCGTCGGCCCCGACAACGACCTGGCCGACTGCATGACCTACCAGAGCCGCTGACCGACCGACCACCCACGGGGCCGGGGGCACACGCTCCGGCCCACCGGCCGTCCCCCAGTGTGCAGCACCTCACAGGGCCCCGTCGGGGACGAGTGGGCCGCCTCGACGCGACCCGGCCGACACCGGCCCACCCCGGACAGCCGCGCCTCACGGCCTGGTCGCACACTGGACGGCATGGATGACGAGCTCGCGATCTCCGTACGGGGACTGCGCAAGGCGTACGGCGACAACGTCGCGGTGGCGGGGGTGGACCTCGACGTCCGCCGGGGCGAGGTGTTCGCCCTGCTCGGACCGAACGGCGCGGGCAAGACGACCACGGTGGAGATCCTGGAGGGCTACCGGCAGCGCGACGCAGGCCAGGTCAGCGTGCTCGGCACCGACCCCGGTCTCGTCCTCGGGTCCCGCCCGCGCGGCCCACGGGCGGGCGCACCGGGCAGCCACCGGGGTCAGGCGGCCGACTGGCGCTCCCGGGTCGGCATCGTGCTCCAGGGCACCGGCGAGTTCGACGAGCTGACCGTCGCCGAGGTCGTCCGGCACTTCTCCCGGTTCTATCCCGAGGCGGACGACCCGGACAAGGTCGTCGAACGGGTCGGGCTGGGTGCCAAGGCCAACGCCCGTACGCACACCCTCTCCGGCGGGCAGAAGCGCCGGCTCGACGTGGCGCTGGGCATCATCGGCCGCCCCGAGCTGCTCTTCCTCGACGAGCCCACCACCGGCTTCGACCCGGAGGCGCGGCGCGAGTTCTGGGAGCTGATCCGGGACCTCGCCGCCGCCGGCACCACCATCGTGCTCACCACCCACTACCTGGACGAGGCCGAGTCGCTCGCCGACCGGGTCGGGGTGATCGCCGCCGGCCGGGTGATCGAGGTGGCCCCGCCGAACCTGCTCGGCAACCGCCAGAACGCCCTGGCGACGGTCTCCTGGCGTACCCCGGACGGGACGCCGGAGACGGCGCAGAGCGCGACGCCGACGGCGCTGGTGGCGGAGCTGGCCGCGCGCTTCGGTGGCGAGGTGCCCGGTCTCACGGTGACCCGGCCGACCCTGGAAGACGTCTACCTGAGCATGATCGGACACTGATGACCACCACCACGAAGCCGGCGACCCCGCCCGGCACCACCGGCCGACGGCGGGTCGGGCCGGGCGCGCTCGCCCTGCGCCAGGGCCGGCTGGAGATCACCCAGTTCCTACGCAGCCGGGAGTCCGTCGTGTTCACGATGGGCTTCCCGATCATCATGATCCTGATCTTCGCGTCGATCTTCGACGGGACGATCGGCGGCGGGGTGAAGTTCACCCAGTACTTCATCACCGGCATGATCGCGACCGGACTGATGACGGTGAGCTTCCAGAACCTCGGCATCTGGATCCCGATCGAGCGGGACCGGGGCGTGCTCAAGCGCTACCGGGGCACCCCGATGCCGAAGTGGGTCTGGTTCGCCGGCAAGGTGATCATGGTGGTGGTGGTCGGCATCGCCGAGACCGCGCTGCTGCTGGCGGTCGCCGTGGCCCTGTTCGACCTCGACCTGCCGGCCACCGCCGGGAAGTGGTTCACCTTCGGCTGGGTCGCCGTGCTCGGGGTGACCGCCTGCACCCTGTGCGGGATCGCCATCTCGTCGCTGGCCCGCACGGCGCGCAGCGGCTCCGCCGTGGTCACCCCGGTCTCCCTGGTGCTCCAGTTCATCTCCGGGGTGTTCTTCGTCTTCACCGACCTGCCCACCTGGATGCAGCAGGTGGCGGCGTTCTTCCCGCTCAAGTGGATGTGTCAGGGCCTGCGCGCGGTGTTCCTGCCGGAGAGCTTCGGCGCGCAGGAACCCGCCGGCTCCTTCGAGCTGGGCCGGGTCGCCCTGGTCCTCGGGCTGTGGTGCCTGATCGGCCTGGCGCTCTGCCTGACCACCTTCCGCTGGACCACCAAGCGGGACGGCTGACCCGTCGGGCGTGCCGGGCCCGCCGTGATCAACGCAGTGGTGCCGATGTTGCGGTATCCACCGGTGGGGATACCGCAACATCGGCGCACCAGCGCACCGGGCTCAGTACGAGTAGAACCCCTGGCCGGTCTTGCGGCCCAGGTCACCGGCGGTGGCCATCCGCTGGAGCAGCTCCGGCGGGAAGAACTTCTCGTCGGCCGTGTCGGTGTAGATGTTCCTCGTGGCGTTCAGCAGGACGTCCACGCCGGTCAGGTCGACAGTGGCCAACGGACCCATCGCGTGACCGAAGCCCAGCTTGCAGGCGGTGTCCAGATCCTCGGCCGACATCACCCCGGACTCGACCAGCTTGACCGCCTCCATGGCCAGCGCGCAGATCAGCCGGGTGGTGACGAAACCGGCGATGTCCCGGTTGACCACCACCACCGTCTTGCCGATCTCCTCGGCGAACGCCCTGGCGGTGGTCAGCGTCGCGTCGCTGGTCTTGTAGCCGCGCACCAGCTCGCACAGCTTCATCATCGGCACCGGGGAGAAGAAGTGGGTGCCGACGACCGACTCCGGCCGCTGCGTGGCGGTGGCGATCTGGGTCACCGGGATGGCCGACGTGTTGGTGGCGAGCACCGCGTCCGCCCTGCAGATCTTGTCCAGCGCGCGGAACACCTCGTGCTTGATCTCGATCTTCTCGAAGACCGCCTCGACCACGATGTCCGCGTCGGCGGCGGCCTCCAACTCGGTGGTCGGGGTGATCCGGCCCAGCGTGGCCTCGACGTCGGACGCCTCGATCCTGCCCTTCTCGGCGAACTTCGTCAGCGACTTCCGGATGCCGTCCACACCGCGCGTCGTGGCCGCGTCGTCGATGTCGCGCAGCGTCACCTGCCAGCCCGCCTGCGCCGCCACCTGGGCGATGCCGGAACCCATCAGCCCGGCCCCGACGACCGCGAGTCGACCCGCCATCTGCTTCTCCCTCGCCTGCGATTGAGTGTCTGCCAGCACCCTAGTCGGCGAGCCTGAACGACCGCTAAGCCCCGGACGGTCGGACCGGCGGAGGGAGCGAGGGGCGGGTCAGATGGTCAGCTCGGGGGTCTCCGGGACGGTGCCCCGTTCCACCTCCACACCGAGCGCCCGCAGGTCGGCCACGAAGTCCGGGTAGCCCCGGTCCACGTGGTGCACGTGCGATACCTCGGTGACCCCGTCCGCGCAGAGTCCCGCGATGATCAGCCCGGCGCCGGCCCGGATGTCGGTGGCCCGGACCGGCGCCCCGGAGAGCCGGTCGCGGCCCCGGACCACGGCGTGGTGGCCGTCGGTCTTGATGTCGGCACCGAGACGCACCATCTCGTTGGCGAACATGAACCGGCCGTCGAAGATGTTCTCGGTGATCAGCGAGGCCCCGTCGCTGACCGCCGCCAGGCCGATCGCCATCGGCAGCAGATCGGTGGCGAACCCCGGGTACGGCAGGGTCACCACGTCGACGGCGGTCGGCCGGTCGTCGGCGCGTACCCGGAAGGCGTCGCCCCGGGTCTCCACCAGCGCGCCGGCCGACACCAGCTTGTCCAGCGCGACCTCCAGGTAGGCCGGGTCGATGCCGGTGACCGTCACGTCCCCCCGGGTCATCGCCGCGCCGAACGCCCACGTCCCGGCGACGATCCGGTCCCCCACCGTGGCGTGCCGCACCGGCCGCAGCACGGGCACCCCGGCGATACGCAGCGTCGAGCTGCCGCAGCCGGAGATCCGGGCGCCCATCCGGTTGAGCATCGTGCAGAGGTCGACGATCTCCGGTTCCCGGGCCGCGTTGTCGATCGTCGTCACGCCCCGGGCCAGCACCGCCGCCATCACCAGGTTCTCGGTGGCGCCCACACTGGGGAAGTCCAGCACGATCTCGGCCCCCCGCAGCCCGTCCGGGGCGGCGGCGATGACGAAGCCGTGCTCGCCGGAGACCTCCGCGCCCATCCGGGCCAGCCCGGCGATGTGCATGTCCAGGCCACGGGAGCCGATCGCGTCCCCGCCCGGGTGGGCCACCCGCACGTACCCCCGGCGGGCCAGCAGCGGGCCGAGCACGCAGATCGACGCCCGCAGCCGACGCACCAGGTCGTAGTCGGCGTCCGCGCCGGGCTGCTCGGGCACGTCGATGACGACCGACCGGGACCGGGCCTGCCCGCCGTGCCCGACCATCGGGTCCACCGGGTCGTCCGCCGCGAAGTGCACCGCGCAGCCGAGCCGGCGCAGCACCTCGCCCATGATGGCGATGTCGGTGATCCGGGGCACGTTCGTGATCACCGTACGCCCGGGGGCCAGCAGCGCCGCCGCCATCAGTTTCAACGCCGAGTTCTTCGCCCCGACGACGTGCACGGTGCCGGCCAGCCGGGCGTCGCCGCCGACCCGGATGACGTCGACCGCGTCGACCGCCGGGTCACCGGCGTCACCCGGTCCCACCTCCACCGGCCAACCGGCCGCAGCGGGCCGTGCCGGGATCGTCAGGTCCGGTATCCGTAGGCTGTGCGTCATGGCCGTCCACCTCACGCGCATCTACACCAAGGCCGGCGACGCCGGCATGACCAGGCTGAGCAACAACGAGCAGGTGCCGAAGACCGATCCACGGATCGCCGCGTACGCGGACGTCGACGAGTGCAACGCCGCGCTCGGCGTGGCACTCGCGCTGGGGCAGCTCGACGACGAGCTGCGGGCCGTGCTGGAGTCGATCCAGAACGACATGTTCGACGTCGGCGCCGACCTGGCCACCCCCGTCGAGCCGGACCCGGCGTACCCACCGCTGCGGGTGACCGAGGAGTACGTCGAACGCCTCGAAGGCTGGTGCGACGAGTACAACGGGCGACTGGGCAAGCTCGACTCCTTCATCCTCCCCGGCGGCACCGCTGGCGCGGCGCTGCTGCACGTGGCACGGACGATCGCCCGGCGCGCCGAACGGGCGGCCTGGGCCCTGGTCGCCCACGATCCGGATCGCACCAGCTCCCTTCCGGCAAAGTATCTCAACCGCCTCTCCGACCTGCTGTTCATCCTGTCAAGAACGGCCAATCCGGGCGGCGATGTGCTATGGGTCCCCGGCGGCAAGCGCTGAGCACGGGCGGGCTGCACCACGTCGAGGTCTGGGTACCCGACCTGGCCGCCGCGAAGCGCAGCTGGGGCTGGCTGCTCGGTGAACTGGGTTGGACGCCGTACCAGGACTGGCCGGCCGGCTGCTCCTGGCGGCACGGCCCGACGTACCTGGTCGTCGAGGAGTCCCCGGCACTGACCGGGCGGGTCCACGACCGGCTCGCCCCGGGCGTCAACCATCTGGCCTTCCACGCCGGTCCGCCGCACGCGGTGGACCGGCTGGTGGCCGCCGCCGCGGACCACGGTTGGACGCTGCTGTTCGCCGACCGCCACCCGCACGCGGGTGGCCTGGACAGCTACGCCGCCTACCTCACCGACCGGCAGGGCTACGAGGTCGAGCTGGTGGCCGCCGTCGCCGAACGGTGACCGCGCCCGGCCGGGCGAACCGGCGGCGGTGCCGGGTCAGGCGGCGGGCCAGTCCTGGGAGGCCATACGTGGCGAGGCCGCCCCGGGCGGGGCGGCCTCGAGCCAGGAGGAGAAACCGGTCACCGTGGAGCGGGCCATGGCGATCTCGACCGGAGCGTGTTGACTGGTACAGCGGAGGATCACCCAGTCGGACGGCATGGAGAGCCGTTCCTGCCCCTCGGGCAGCCGCCGCCGCTCCACCACCAGCTCCTTGCGGGAGAGCACCCGCTTGGGCCGCAGGGCGAAGCTGAACATCCGGTACCAGCGGAGCTGGTCGCCGACGAACCGCGCGAAGCCCGGTGACCAGCCCCGGCCGTCCAGGACGGTGGTGACCCGGACGCTCAGCCGGATGATGCCGCCGCTACGGGTGACCAGGGCCCGCCGGACGAAGAGGATCAGGAGCGCGGCGAGGATCACCGCGATGCCGACTCCGATCCCTTCGACGATCTCCATCGGCGGGTGAACTCAGCGGGCCGGAGTGGCCGGGGTGGCGCTTTCGGCGAGCACGGTGACGCTCTCCGCGCCGACCGACAGGAACCCGCCGGTGATGTCGTAGGCGACCTGCTGGCCGCCGGCCTGCTTGATCCGGACCTGGCTGGGCTCGGCGAGCTGGCCGAGCAGCGGCGCGTGCCCCGGCAGCACACCCAGCTCGCCTTCGGTCGTGCGGGCGACGACCATTTCGGCCTCGCCGGACCAGACCTTCTCCTCGACGGCTACGAGGTCGACGTGAAGCTGCTGTGCCACGCTGTCTCCTTGCTGCGGCGACGGATTGTCGAAAGTCTAGTCGGACCGCCGTCGCCGCCCCAACGCGGGTGCCGAGACCTGCACCACCCTCCGGCGTGTCGGCTGACCGGACGGCGGTGTCGGCACCCCCGCAGGGGTCACTTGACCTTGTTACGGAACTCCGGGTGCTCCAGCAGGAAGGCGTCCAACTGCTCGTTCTTGAGGGCGGCGAAGAAGTCGTCGGCGGCGGGCAGCAACCGCTCCCCCCGGTAGCCGTTGCCGGTGCCGATCCCCTCCCCGGGCAGCTTGATCAGCTCGACGTTCTCCGAGCGGATGCCCTTGAGCGCGATGGCGAAGTCGACCACGCTGTTGCCCCGGCCGTTGAAGGTCAGCGACTGGCCGGCGGCCCGGATCACCCGGTCCAGCTTGATCGGGTTGGTCACCACGTCGGCGCTGAACGCCTGGCTGACCATCGCCTTGATGAACTGCTGCTGGTGCCGCTGCCGGCCGTAGTCGGCGTCCGGGACGCCGTTCCTGGGGTAGCGCTGCCGGACGTAGTCCAGCGCCTGCCAGCCGCTGAGGTGCTGGTCGCCCTTCTTGTAGACCGCCTGCGGCCCGATGTACCCCTCGCCGTACGGGTTGCCCTTGCGGTGCTTGCCGTTCGGCTCGCGGTGCTCGGACTTGACCTCCCGCTCGATGTACATGTCGACGCCGCCCATCGCGTCGACGATCTTCTGGAAGCCGGTGAAGTTGATGATCGCCCCGGCGTCGAACCGGCTGATCCCGGTCGCCTTCTGCACGGTCCTGGCGAGCAGTTCGAAGCCCTGGGCCGCACTGGGGTTCTTGCCCTCGACGATGCTGCCGTGCGACATCGCTCCGTTGATCTTGCCGGAGCCGCCCCGGTAGCCGGCCTTGTCGAACCTGGGGATGTCGACGTAGAGGTCACGCGGCACGGAGAAGAGGTACGCCCGGTCCAGCGACTCGGGCACGTGCAGCACCATGATCGAGTCGGCCAGCGGCGGGGTCTTCGCGTCCCGCGGGTCGATACCCACCAGCAGGATGTTCAACGGGCCCCTGACGTTGCTCTTGCGTTCCTGCGCCCCGGCCGCCTTGTCGCCGAAGAGGTCGGCCTTGCCCACCGAACCCTCGTAGCGCGACAGCAGCGTCTCGTAGCCCACCAGGACCGCGCCGCTGAGCATCAGCAGCACGACCCCGAAGATGGTGCACACGCGGGCCCAGCGGGGCACCCCGGACCAGATCGACCGCCTGCCGCTCCTGCCGGCCTTGTCGACCTCGACGGCCTTGCCCACCGTGCCGGCCCTACCGTCCCTGCCGCCCTTGCCGGCCCTACCGTCCCTGCCGCCCTTGCCGGCCCTACCGTCCCTGCCGCCCTTGCCGGCCCTACCGTCCCTGCCGCCCTTGCCGGCCTTGCCCACCAGCAGCTCCATTCGTCGCGCACGGGGACTCGTCACGAGGATTCGTCACGCCCACGAAGAGGAGACGGGCGTACCCGGTCGAAAAGTTGCACCACCGACCCCCGAACCCGAGAGTCGTTCTCGAAACGGTACCGCGCCCCCGGAGCGACCGCTCGCCCGGCAACCGGACAGCGGCCCCCGCCAGGCAGGAAAGGCCGAGGGCCACCCCGGTCGACCGGGGTGGCCCTCGCAGAACGACTGTCGGGAGGCTCAGCCCTCCGACATCAGCTCCTTCGCCTTGCGCTCCAGGTCCTCCAGACCGCCGCACATGAAGAAGGCCTGCTCGGGGAAGTGGTCGTACTCGCCCTCGCTGATCTTCTTGAACGCGTCGATGGTCTCCTCGATCGGGACCGTCGAGCCCGGCACGCCGGTGAACTGCTCGGCGGCGTAGGTGTTCTGGGAGAGGAAGCGCTCGATCCGGCGGGCCCGGCCGACGGTGAGCTTGTCCTCCTCCGAGAGCTCCTCGATACCGAGGATGGCGATGATGTCCTGGAGGTCCTTGTAGCGCTGGAGGATGCGCTTGACCTCGGTGGCCACCGCGAAGTGCGCCTCGCCGACGAACTCCGGGGCGAGGATCCGGGACGAGGACGCCAGCGGGTCCACGGCCGGGTAGATGCCCTTGTCGGAGATCGACCGCTCCAGGTTGGTGGTCGCGTCCAGGTGGGCGAAGGTGGTCGCCGGCGCCGGGTCGGTGTAGTCGTCGGCGGGCACGTAGATCGCCTGGAGCGAGGTGATGGCCTGGCCCCGGACGGAGGTGATCCGCTCCTGGAGCTCGCCCATCTCGTCGGCCAGGGTCGGCTGGTAACCCACCGCGCTCGGCATCCGGCCGAGCAGGGTGGAGACCTCGGAACCGGCCTGGGTGAAGCGGAAGATGTTGTCGATGAAGAGCAGCACCTCCTGCTTCTTGACGTCCCGGAAGTACTCGGCCATGGTCAGCGCCGACAGCGCCACCCGCAGCCGGGTGCCCGGCGGTTCGTCCATCTGGCCGTAGACCAGCGCGGTCTTGTCGATGACGCCGGACTCGGTCATCTCGGCGATGAGGTCGTTGCCCTCACGGGTACGCTCACCCACGCCGGCGAAGACCGACGTACCACCGAAGTTCCGGGCCACCCGGGTGATCATCTCCTGGATGAGCACCGTCTTGCCCACGCCCGCGCCGCCGAACAGGCCGATCTTGCCGCCCTTGACGTACGGGGCGAGCAGGTCGATGACCTTGATGCCGGTCTCCAGCATCTCGGTCTTCGGCTCCAGGTCCGCGAAGGCCGGGGCCTTGCGGTGGATGCCCCACCTGTCGTCCGCGTCGAGCGTCTCGCCCTCGGTGAGGTTGAGGCACTCGCCGATGGCGTTGAAGACGTGGCCCTTGACCGCGTCGCCCACCGGGACGGTGATCGGCGAGCCGGAGTCGGTCACCTCGGCGCCCCGGACCAGACCGTCGGTCGGCTGCATCGAGATGGCCCGGACCAGGTTGTCACCCAGGTGCTGGGCGACCTCCAGGGTGAGCGTCTTCGCGCCGCCGGAGAGGTTCACCTCCACGTGCAGGGCGTTGAACAGGGTCGGCATGGCGTCGCGCGGGAACTCGGCGTCGACGACCGGGCCGATGACCCGAACCACGCGACCGGTGGCCGTACTGGTCTCTGCCGGTCCCCCGGCAACTGCGGATACAGTCATCACACTTCACTTCCCGACGCGGCCAGCGCGTTCGCGCCGCCGACGATCTCACTGATCTCCTGGGTGATCCCGGCCTGGCGGGCCGAGTTCATCTCACGCGTGTACTTCTCGATCATCTCTTCGGCGTTGTCGGTGGCGCTCTTCATCGCCCGCCGCCGGGCCGCCGACTCGCTCGCCGCCGACTCCAGCAACGCCGCGTAGATCCGCGTGTTGATGTACTTCGGCAACAGCGCGTCGAGCAGCGACTCCGCCTCCGGCTCGAACTCGTACGCCGGCAGCAGCCCCTCGGACCGTGGCCGGTCCTCTACCTGCATCGGGCCGATGATCTTCGTGACCGGGTTCTGGGTCATCAGGCTGTGGAACTCGGTGTAGACGATGTGCAACTCGTCGATGCCGAGCACGCCGTCCGGCCCGGCGTCGCCGTCGGTGTCGTCGGCACCGGCGGTGAACGCCGCGATCAGCGTCTCGCCGACCTCACGGGCGTCGGCGAAGGTGGGCTGCTCCGAGAACCCGGTCCAGTTCGCCGCGATCTGCCGGTTGCGGAACCGGTAGAACGTCAGGCCCTTGCGTCCGATGACGTAGAGCACCGGCTCCTTGCCGTCGGCGGTGAGCCGTGCGATCAGCGACTCGGCGGTCCTGATCGCGTTGGAGCTGTACCCGCCGGCCAGGCCCCGGTCGGAGGTGACCAGCAGGACGCCCGCCCGCCGCACCCGCTCGCGCGGAGTGAGCAGCGGGTGGTCGATCCGGGCGTTCGAGGCCAGCGCGGTGAGCACGCCGGTGATCGCCTGGGCGTACGGCAGGGACGCCGTCACCCGGGCCTGGGCCTTGGCGATGCGGCTCGTCGCCACGAGCTCCATCGCCTTGGTGATCTTCTTCATCCCCTTCGCCGAACGGATTCGCTGGCGAAGAACGCGTACCTGGGCCGCCATGAGTCAGCCCTACTGCTTCTCGGCGTCGCCGCCGGCGTAGCGGGTGACCGTCTCCCGGTCGGACTCGCCCTCCAGCGGCTTGGCCGGCGCGTCGTTGACCCGGCGCTCGTCGGCCTTGCCGAGGAAGACCTGCTTGAACTCGCCGACGGCCGAGTCGAGCGAGGCGGCGATGTCGTCGCCCCACTTGCCGTCCGCGATCGAGGCCAGCACACCCTCGTGCTTGTGCCGCAGGTACTGGAGGAACTCCGACTCGAAGCGACGGATCTCGCCGACCGGGACGTCGTCCAGCTTGCCCTCGACGCCCGCCCAGACCGAGACGACCTGCTCCTGCACCGGGTACGGCGAGTAGTTCGGCTGCTTGAGCAGCTCGACCAGCCGGGAACCCCGGTTCAGCTGGGCCTGGGAGGCCTTGTCCAGGTCGGAGGCGAAGGCGGCGAACGCCTCCAGCTCACGGAACTGGGCCAGGTTGAGCCGCAGCGAGCCGGAGACCTTCTTCATCGGCTTCATCTGCGCGGCGCCACCGACCCGGGAGACCGAGGTGCCGACGTTGATGGCCGGCCGGACGCCCTGGTTGAACAGGTCGGACTCCAGGAAGATCTGGCCGTCGGTGATGGAGATGACGTTGGTCGGGATGAAGGCCGAGATGTCGTTGGCCTTCGTCTCGATGATCGGCAGACCGGTCATCGAGCCGCCACCCAGCTCGTCGGAGAGCTTCGCGCAGCGCTCCAGCAGGCGGGAGTGCAGGTAGAAGACGTCACCCGGGTACGCCTCACGGCCCGGCGGGCGGCGCAGCAGCAGCGACACGGCCCGGTACGCCTCGGCCTGCTTGCTCAGGTCGTCGAAGACGATCAGGACGTGCTTGCCGCCGTACATCCAGTGCTGCCCGATGGACGAGCCGGTGTAGGGGGCGAGGTACTTGAAGCCCGCCGGGTCGGACGCCGGGGAGGCCACGATGGTGGTGTACTCCAGCGCGCCCGCGTCCTCCAGGATGCCCTTGATCGAGGCGATCGTGGAGGCCTTCTGGCCGATGGCGACGTAGATGCAGCGGACCTGCTTCTTCGGGTCGCCGGAGCGCCAGTTGTCCCGCTGGTTGAGGATGGTGTCCAGCGCGACGGTGGTCTTGCCGGTCTTCCGGTCGCCGATGATCAGCTGCCGCTGGCCCCGACCGATCGGGGTCATCGCGTCGATCGCCTTGATGCCGGTCTGCAGCGGCTCGTCGACCGACTGCCGGGACATCACGTTGGGGGCCTGGAGCTCCAGCTCGCGGTAGCCCTCGTCGGCGATGTCGCCGAGGCCGTCGATCGGCTGGCCGAGCGCGTTGACCACGCGGCCGAGGAAGGCGTCGCCGACCGGCACGGAGAGCACCCGGCCGGTGCGCTTGACGCGCTGCCCCTCCTCCAGCTTGGCGGAGTCACCGAGAACGACGACACCGATCTCCCGCACGTCGAGGTTCAACGCCACGCCGAGCGTGCCGTCCTCGAACTCCAGGAGTTCGTTGGTCATGGTCGAGGGCAGGCCCTCGACGTGGGCGATGCCGTCACCGGTGTCGGCGACGGTGCCGACCTCCTCGCGGGAGACGTCGGTCGAGTAGGAGGAGACGTAGCGCTCCAGGGCGCCGCGGATCTCCTCCGTCGAGATGGTCAGCTCGGCCATCCTCTGCTTCCTTAAGTATCAGGGGCCCGGGATACCTAGTACCGACCGGTCCGAATGGCGTCGATCAAAGGGCGGCGAGGCCGCTGGTCAGCGCTGCACGAGCGCGTTGCGGGTCTCGTTGAGGCGGCGCAGGACGGTGCCGTCGTACAGGTCGGAGCCGACCCGCACGCTCACCCCACCGAGCACCTCCGGGTCGACCGTCTGCTTGACGGAAACCTCTCGACCGTACATCGCGGAGAGGCGGGCACCGAGCCGTCGCTCGTCGGACTCACTCAACGGAGCCGCCACGGTCACGTACGCGACCTGACGGTCCCGCCGGTCGGCGGCCAGCTCGACCAGCCGGGTGAGCGCCCCGGTGAAGGAGCGTCCCCCGAACCCGCCGAGGGCCACCTCGACGAGGCGGACGGTGACCGGCCGGGCCTTGCCGGCGAGCAGTTCCCGGGCCAGTCCGGCCCGCTGCCCGGCCGGGGCGATCGGGTCGGCCAGCGCCGCGGAGAGCGCGGACTGACCGGCGACCACCTGGCCGAACCGGAACAGCTCGTCCTCGACCTCACCGAGGTCGCCCGCGGCGTCGGCACTGGCCAGCAGCGCCTCCACCCCGAGCCGCTCGGTGCCGTCGAGCAGCTCCGACGGCGTCGACCAGCGGCCGGCGACCAGGCCGGACAGCAGGTCGAGCGCGTCCGCGCCGATCTTGCCGGCCAGGATGCCGTCGAGCAGCGCCGCACGGTCGGCACCGCTGCGGGCCGGGTCGGACAGCGCCCGGCGCAGCCGCGGTTCGCCCCGCAACAGGGCGGCGACGGAGAGGATGTCGTCGGCGGTGGTCGCCACCGCCGACGGCTCCGCCCCGCGGACGTACGCGTCGAGGCGCTCGGCCGCGACCGCGTACGACTCCCGGCTGGCGGCCTGCATCAGCGGGCCCCCGTGCTCTCGAGGTTGCTCAGGAACCGGTCGACGGTGCCCTTGCGGCGTGCCTCGTCGGCCAGCGACTCGCCGACGATCTTGCTGGCCAGGTCCACCGCGATGGTGCCGACCTCGGCCCGCAGCTCACGCACGATGGTGGCCCGCTCGGCGGCGAGCTGCTCCTTGCCGGCCGCGATGATCCGGTCGGACTCCTCCCGCGCCTTGCCGAGGATGTCCTGCCGGATGCCCTCCGCGTCGGCCCGGGCGTCGTCCCGGATCTTGGCGGCGTCGGTACGCGCCTCGGCGAGCTGCGCGCGGTACTGCTCGAGGAGCTGGTTGGCCTCGGCCTGGGCGGCCTCGGCGCGCTTGATCCCGCCCTCGATCGCGTCGACCCGGGCCTGGAACGTCTGTTCCATGCGGGGGAAGACGAACTTCATCAGCACGAAGCAGAGCACGGCGAAGGCGACGCTGCCGACCACGATCTCCTGCCAGAGCGGGATGATCGGGTTGTGGGTCGACTCACCACCCTCAGCGGCGAGGAAGTACATGGATGACCTCCCGGTCTGCAGGGGCCGGGTCAGCCGGCCCAGATGAAGCCGAAGGCGATGCCCAGCAGCGCGAGCGCCTCGATGACGGCGAAGCCGATCCAGACGTACGGCAGGGTCATCCGGGACGACTCCGGCTGGCGGGCCGTCGACTGGATGTAGGCGGCGAAGACCAGGCCGACGCCGATGCCCGGGCCGATGGCGGCGAGGCCGTAGCCGATGGCGGCGGTGCTGCCGGTGACCTCGGCGAGAACGCTAGCGTCCATGGGTGTGGTTCCTCCTGGGTATCTCGCGTGACTCTCACGCGGGACGACAACGGGTTGATGCGGTGGACCAGTGCTCGCGAGCGAGCCCCCGCCCGTGGACCAGTGCTCGCTTTCGAGCCCCCGCCCGGTGGATCAGTGCTCGTCGGCGAGCGCGCCCTGCACGTAGCTTGCGGTGAGGACGGTGAAGACGTAGGCCTGTAGGCAGATGACCAGGAATTCGAGGAAGGTGAGCGCGATGGTCATCACCCAGGACAGCACCGAGACCGGCGCGAGCCAGGTGTTGGCGCTGAGCATCGCGAAGCCGCCGAGGGTGAAGACCAGCAGCAGCATGTGCCCGGCGAACATGTTGGCGAAGAGACGCACGGCCAGCGAGAACGGCCGCACGAGGAAGGTGGAGAAGAACTCGATCGGGATCAGCAGCGGCAGGATGTACCAGGGTGCCGGCGGGATCAGGGAGTTCTTGAAGTACTTCACGAAGCCGTGGTGCCGGATGCCGACGTAGTTGAACATCAGGTAGCTGATCACGGCGAGGATCGCCGGGAAGGCGATGTGCGAGTTCGGCGAGATCTGGAAGAACGGCACGATCGCGAAGAAGTTGGTCAGCAGCACGAAGCAGAACAGCGTGGTGAAGTACGGCGCGAACCGCACCCCCCGGTGCCCGATCATGTCGACCGCGATGTTGTTCCGCACGAAGCCGTAGATCGACTCGGCGAGCCACTGCTTCTTGGTCGGGACCAGCTGCGGCTTCCGGTAGGTCGCCAGGAAGAAGATGATCAGGATGCCGACGGCGACCCAGACCATCGCCGTGATCTTGGTGAACCAGTACGAGTCGTGCGCACCCCAGGGCAGGATGCTGGGCAGGTAGAAGTCCTCCACGCTGGGTGGGAATGCCGCCTGGCCCGCTGCCAGGACGTTCGCCTGTCCGAACACCGCGTCCCTTCCTAAGTAGGCGTGCCGAGCCGGCGGACGACCAGGATGATCCCCCCGGCCATGCCGAGCACGACACCGATCCCGGTGGCGATGCCGCCGGAGTCGAGCCACTGGTCGACCAGCCAGCCGATGAAACCCCAGACGAGCATGCCCCCGATGAGGTACGAGAGCGCGGTCCAACCCTGACCGGCGCCGGTCGGAACGTCGTCCGGGCCACCGGTGGGTCGGGGGGTTTGGTCACCAGCCATGACGGGGCGAACGATATCAGCCGGGAAGACGAGGCTGTGCCTCACCCCCCGCACAACCGTCGTTGTGTGGGCATCTGGCGGGCTCCATCGTCTGGAGGCACGCTACTCCCCTTCCGCCAGCGAGAGAACGACCGCACGCGGACAGTCGCCCGCCCGCCCACCATGTGGGACGGTCAGGATACCTGTCGACGGGAATACACCCTGGTCAGCCACCAGATGTGCACCCCGGTCCAGACCACCACACCGGCGGCGATGCCGACACAGAGTGGAACCAGGCCGCCCCAGCCGGTCGATGCCACCGCCACCATGACCACCCCCAGCAGGGTGAACTTGGCGACGTAGAGGCCCAGCCCGAGCGGTAGCACCAGCTGCGGGTTTACCGCGTCGGCCCGGGCCAGCACCACCGTGGTCAGGCTGTAGCTGACCACCGTCACCGCCACCCCGGCAGCCGCGCCGAGGGCCGCCACGCCGCCCCCGGTGACCGCACCGACCAGCCCGGCCACCACCCCCAGCAGCGCCGAGGCGGCCAGCAGCACCGGCAGGTGGCGCAGCCGCCACCCCTGGTCGTCGGCCACCGCCGGCCCGCGCGCCCCGGGCTCAGCCACGCGGGTACGCCGGGCCGTCGCCGTGCGGCGCGGCCACGACGGGCCGCCCCTGGTCCGGCCCCCACCAGGTGCGCTTCACGTTCTCCACAGCGAAAGAGTGTACGGAGCCGCACACTGGTGTCCGTGAGATGCCTCGTCACCGGCGCGACCGGATACATCGGTGGGCGGCTCGCGCCCCGCCTGCTGGCCGAGGGCCACCAGGTGCGGTGCCTGGCCCGCACGGCCGGTCGGCTGCGCGACGTGCCCTGGGCGGCGCGGGCCGAGATCACCGAGGGGGACCTGCGCCGGCCGGAGACGCTCCCGGCCGCCTTCGCCGACGTCGACGTCGCGTACTACCTGGTGCACTCGCTCGGGCAGGCCGACTTCGAGGCGGCCGACCGGGAGGCGGCCACCCACTTCGCCGAGGCCGCCGCCGCGGCCGGCGTACGCCGGATCGTCTACCTGGGCGGGCCGGAGCCGGCGGCCGGCGGCTCGGCCTCGCCGCACCTGCGGTCCCGGGCCGAGGTGGCCCGGATCCTGCTGGCCGGCGAGGTGCCCACGGTGGTGCTGCGGGCCGCCGTGATCATCGGTTCCGGGTCGGCCTCGTTCGAGATGCTGCGCTACCTCACCGAGCGGCTGCCGGCCATGGTCACCCCCCGCTGGGTCCGCAACCGCATCCAGCCGATCGCCGTCCGGGACGTGCTTCGCTACCTGGCCGGCTGCGCCGGCCTGCCGCCGGAGGTGGACCGGGCGTTCGACATCGCCGGACCTGACGTGCTCACCTTCCGGGAGATGATGCAGCGGTACGCGCGGGTCGCCGGGCTGCGCCGACGCATCATCGTGCCGGTCCGGCCGTTGACCCCGGCGCTGTCCTCGCACTGGGTGGGGCTGATCACCCCGGTGCCGAACGCCATCGCCCGCCCGCTGGTGGAGAGCCTGATCCACGAGGCGGTCGCGCACGAGCACGACATCGCCCGGTGGCTGCCCGACCCGCCGGGCGGGCTGACCGGCTTCGACGACGCCGTCGCGCTGGCCCTGACCAGGGTGCGTGACGCCCAGGTGGAGACCCGGTGGTCGAACGCGAGCGGCCCGGACGCCCCGGCCGAACCCCTGCCGTCGGACCCGGACTGGTCCGGCGGGACCGCCTACACCGACGTCCGGGAGCAGGAGGTGGCCGCCCCGCCGGCCGCGCTCTGGCGGGTCATCGAGGGCGTCGGCGGCGAGCACGGCTGGTACTCGTTCCCGCTCGCCTGGTCGGTACGCGGCTGGCTGGACCGGCTGGTCGGCGGGGTGGGGCTGCGCCGGGGCCGGCGCGATCCGCACCGCCTCCAGGTCGGCGAGGCGCTGGACTTCTGGCGGGTGGAGGAGATCGTCCCCGGCAAGCTGCTGCGGCTGCGCGCCGAGATGCGGCTGCCCGGCCGGGCCTGGCTGGAGCTGCGCGCCGAGCCGACCGGCGACGGCCGGAGCCGGTACGTGCAACGCGCCGTCTTCCTCCCCCGGGGCCTGCCCGGCCACCTCTACTGGCTTTCGGTGGCGCCCTTCCACACGGTCGTCTTCGGCGGCATGGCCCGCAACATCGCCCGGCACACCCCGACCCGCTGAGCCCGTGTCCGCGCTCCCCGGGCCGGCTCAGTTGCCGTCGCGGGGAGCGGGGGCGAGCCGGTAGGTGACCGACTCACCGGGCGGGACGAAGTCGCGGACCGGGCTGTCGGCCAGGGCGGCGGCGAGGATGCGGCCCACCGCGTCGACCATCCGGGACTGGACGGCGGCCCCGACGGCGTCCCGCGGGTCGTCGGGGTTGGCGGCGATCTGGGCCACCGCGAGCTGTGGGGTGAACGCCACCACCGACTCGGTCTCGTTCCGTTCCGAACTGCCGGTCTTGCCGGCCACCGGGCGACCCAGCCCCGCCCGGAGCTGCTCGGCCGTGCCGCCGTCGCAGCGGCGGTACATCGACTGGTCGCCGACCGGGCAGCGGGCCGCGTCGGCGGCGGCCCGGGCCACCTCGGTGTCGATCACCTGCCGGCAGTCGGGCCGGCCGGCGGCCACCTCCTTCCCGGCGCTGTCGGTGATCGACACGACCGGCAACGGTGCGCACCAGGTCCCCTCGGCGGCCACCGTGGCGTACGCGTTGGCCAGGTCGAGCGGGGTGGTGGAGGAGACGCCGAGGGTGAACGCCCCCCAGTTGCGTGCCCCGGACCGGGCCAGCTCGGCGTCGTCGGGGGCGCGGAACCGGATGCCCAGCCGCTCGGCCATCTCGACCACCCGGTCCGCACCGACCTTCTCGGTCAGCCAGGCGAAGTAGGTGTTCACCGACCGGCCGAAGGCGGTCCACATGGTGCGGTAGCCGTCCATCCACTCGGGGGTGGCGTTGACCGGGCACCACCGGCCGCCGCAGCTGGACAGGGGGTCGTCGGTCGGGAACCGGGTCACGATCCGGCTCGGCGCGACGAAGGCGGTCTCCAGCGGCAGCCCGGACTCCAGGGCGGCCAGCAGGGTGAACAGCTTGAACGTCGAGCCGGCCTGGTAGCCCTCGATGCCGTTGCCACCGGCGACGAGCTGGTTGACCGTGTTCGGGTAGTTCTGCTGCCCGGTCGGGTTGGGGGCGACGCTGTAGTGGCGGTTCACCGCCAGGGCCAGCACCCGCCCGGTGCCGGGCTGGACCACCGCCGCCGGCGCCGCCCGGGGGTCGTCCACGTCGTAGATGCCGGTCACCTGGCGTACGGCGGCCCGCTGCACCGCCGGGTCGAGCGAGGAGACGATCCGGAAGCCGCCCCGGCGCAGGGTGTCCTGCCGTTCGGCGGCGGTCGCGCCGAAGGCGGGCTGGTCGCTCCACCACTGGGTGAACCAGTCGCAGAAGAAGCCCCAGTCGTTGCGCTGCTCGGGCACGGCGGTGCAGTCGTTAGGCGTCCGGCTGGGTCGCAGCGCGAGCGGCTCCTCGCGGGCCTGCGCCGCGTCGACCGGCCCGACCTGGGCCAGCGCCAGCATCCGGTCCAGCACGTACGACCGCCGGGTCAGCGCCGCGTCGGCGTCGCCGTTGATCGGGTCGTCGGTGTCCGGGGAGCGGACCAGCCCGGCCAACAGCGCCGCCTGGGCCAGGGTCAGCCGGGCCGGGGTGGTGGAGAAGTAGCGCTTGGCGGCGGCGGCGATCCCGTACGCCCCGGCGCCGTAGTAGGCGATGTTCAGGTAGCGGGTGAGGATCTCGTCCTTGCTCAGCTCGCGCTCCAACGCCAGGGCGTACCGCATCTCCTGGAGCTTGCGGGCGGTGCTGATCTCGGTGGCCTTCTTCCGCTGCTCCTTGGTCAACCGGGGGTCGTTGCTGAGCACGTTGCGGACGTACTGCATGGTCAGCGTGGAGGCGCCCTGCCGGGCCCGGCCGTCGCGCTGGTTGACGGTGAACGCCCGGACCACGCCCCGCAGGTCGACGCCCCGGTGCTGGTAGAACCGGGCGTCCTCGGCGGCCACGATGGCCTGGCGCATCACCGGGGCCACCTTGGCCAGCGGCACGTCCACCCGGTCCTCGGTGTAGAAGGACGTGACCAGGGTGACGCCGTCGGCGGCGTACAGGGTGGACCGCTGGGCGGTGGGTGGGGTGCGCAGGGTGTTGGGCAGTTCGGCGTAGGACGAGGCGATGCCGCCGAAACCGAGGCCGAACACCAGGGCGAGCGGCAGGGCCGCCGCAGCCAGCACCAGGCCGGCGAGGACGCCGGCGAGCAGCACGGTGAACGCCTTGTGGAGGGCCCGGATCATCAGTACTCCCCGCAGGAGCCGTCAGGACCCGTCCAGCATGACCCGCAAAACCGCCCGAACTCTCATCTTTCCCCGAAACCGGAGGAAGTTCGCGGGACGGACACGGCGTGCGGGACGGGACACGCCGCGCCGGTCACCCGGACGGGGCCGGCCCTGGTCCGGCGGCGGTCACGGCAGCAGGGCGGAGGTGAGCGGGTGCACCGTCTCCTCGATCTCGTCGGCCACCCGGCTGAAGCACTGGTCGCCCCGGCCCCACGGATCGTCCAGGTCGTCGGAGTGCAGCGCGGTCGCCCCCTGCCGGGCCGCGTCGACCGCCGCCACCAGGGCCACCCCCCGGGCGTACACGGCGTCCGGGGTGGCCCCGGCCAGCGGCAGGGCGGTGGTGTCCAGCGCGCCGAGCAGCCGGCCGAACTCACCCAGCACGAAGGTGCGCGACGCGGCGTCCGGGCGCAGCGCCACCACGTACTCCTGCTGGTCGGCGGTGGCGGTGAGGACCAGGTCGGCGGCGTCGATCAGGTCGGAACGCAGCTTGCGGGCGGCGAAACCCTCGACGTCACCCCCGCGGCCCAGCACCTGCCGGGCGGCCGGCGGGTTCATCTCCTCCCCCGCGTGCCACCCGCCGGTGCCGGCGCTGTGGCTGTGCAGCAGCGCGTCCGCCCCGGTGGGATCGACACCGAGCCGCTCCAGCCGCTCGCGGACGGCGAGCACCAGCAGCCGTTCGGCCATCGGGGACCGGCAGATGTTGCCCATGCAGACGTGCAGGACGGTGAACGGCGGCACTCAGGCTCCCCGCTCGTCGAGGATGTCCGGCGCGACGTCGCGGAGCTGGTCGAGGGTGATCGCGCCGGCCCGCAGCAGCCGGGGCGTCTCCCCGGTCAGGTCGACGATCGTGCTCGGCACCGGGTCGGGGCAGGCCCCGGCCTCCAGGTAGACCCGCACCGAGTAGCTGAGCTGGTCGCGGGCCTCCTCCGCGGTCAACGCCGGCGACTGGCCCACCTTGTTGGCCGAGGCCACCGCCATCGGGCCGGTCTCCCGCAGCACCTCCAGCGCCACCGGGTGCAGCGGCATCCGGACCGCCACCGTCCCGTCGGCCTCGCCGCCCAGGTCCCAGGCGAGGCTCGGCGAGTGCTCCACCACGATGGTCAACGCACCGGGCCAGAACGCCTCGACCAGGTCACGGGCCGCCCGGGGCAGCGAGAAGACCAGGCCGTCGAGGGTGTGCCGGGAGCCGATCAGCACCGGCGGCGCCGCCTGGCTGCCGCCCCGGGCGTCGGAGAGGGCCTTGACCGCGTACGGGGTGAACGCGTCCGCGCCTATCCCGTAGACCGTGTCGGTGGGGAGAACGACCAGCTCGCCGTTCTTGACCGCCTCGATCGCCGCGGCGATGCCGCGGTCCCGGTCGGCGGGTGACCGACAGTCGTAGAGCATCACGAGGAGCCAGTCTGCCACGCCGACGCTCGGACGGCGTGCGGGCCGTCCGACCGGCGGGACGCGGTGGCGAACCGGGGTCGGCCGGCCAGGTCCCGGTGCGCCCGTACCGCCGTGTACCGGCCGTCGGCGGTCAGCAGCGCCGGCACCGCCGCGCCGTGCGTGTCGTCGTGCTCGACGCCCAGCTCGCCGTCGGGTCGCAGCAGCTCGGCCGCCCGGCACAGCACCGGCCGCAGCACTACCAGCCCGTCCGCCCCGCCGAACACCGCCTCGTCGGGGTCGTGCCCGGCCACCTCCGGCGGGACCGGCACCGCCCGTGGCACGTACGGCGGGTTGCACAGCAGCACGTCCACCACGCCCACCAGGTCGGCCAGCAGCCCCGGGTCGGTGACGTCGGCGGCCACCACCTCGACCGGCCGGTCCCCGGCGGCGGCCCGCTCGGCGGCGTTGCGCCGCAGCCAGTCCAGCGCGGCCGGGGACCGTTCCACCGCCACCACCCGGGCCGCCGGCACCTCCTGCGCCACCGCCAGCGCGATCGCCCCGGAACCGCTGCACAGGTCGACCACCACCGGGTCCGGCCGGGTCAGCGCCCGGTCGATGCCCCAGCCGGCCAGCAGCTCCGTCTCCGGGCGGGGCACGAAGACCCCCGGCCCGACCGCCAGTTCCAGGTGCCGGAACCCGGCCCGACCGGTCAGGTGCTGCAACGGCTCGCGGTCGGCCCGCCTCGCCACCAGCGCGTCGTACCGGGCCCGCTCGGCGGGGGTGAAGCCGTCGGTCAGGGCGAGCCGACCCCGGGGTACCTCCAGCACGTACGCGGCGAGCTGCTCCGCCTCGGAACGGGCCGACGCCACCCCGGCGACGGCGAGGGTACGGGCGGCGCGGGCCACCACGGGCGAGGTCCGCTCGCGTTCTGTCCCTTCGGACGGGTGGCGTGGGAGTGAGGTCACGCCATAATCATGGGGCGTCGTCGGTCCCGCCACGAGTGGGTGCGGCCGGGCGCACACCGACGGGAGGTTCGCCAGGTGGGGTGGCTCGACCGGGTCGATGACCAGGTTGACGCCCTGACGCATGCCCGCAGCCTCCAGGAGGCGAGCCGCTCGGCCGAGGCGGTGGGCGTCCTCGACCGGGTGCTGCGCACCACCGCCGACCCGTACACCCGGGCGGACGCGCTGGTGCAGCGGCTCTGCGCGTTGATCAACCTGGGTCGGACGGCCGAGTTCACCAGGGCCATCGAGGATGCCTCCGGGGCGGTGCGCGACCTCCCCGAGCCCTACCTGCACGGGCACCTCAACGCGCTGGCCGCGCTCGCCGCACACCACCAGGGCGCGCTGGACCGCTGCGTCACCCACCTGGTGCGGGCGGCGCGGGCGCTGGGCGCGGCGGAGGACCGGGACCGGGACACCGCCTGGGGCTGGCACGACCTGGCGATGGCCTACTCCTACCTGAGCTTCCACGGCTACGCGCTGGGTGCGATCGAGCGGGCCCGCCAGCACGGCGCCGCCGCCGGCATCCCCGAGGAGACCTTCGCCGCCCCCGGCATCCGGCTGCGCAACGCCGTCGCGCTGGACCACAACGGCGACAGCGACGGCTGCCTGCGGGTGCTCCGCGACATCGCGGCCGACCTGGCCCGGTTCGTCGACGACGGGCGGGCCGACCGGCTGCGGCCGAGCAGCCTCGCCGCGTACGGCTACGCGGCGGTCCGCCGGGCGGCGCTCGGTGACGCGACGCCGGTCGGCCCGGAGCCGGCCCGGCTGCTCGACCACGGCGGGGACAGCGCCCGTGCCCGGGACATGCGCCAGCTCGGCCACGTCTGCCTGGCGGTCGCCGACGGCCGCCCGATCGAGGCGATCACCCGGCTGGACTCGGCCCGGGTGTCGGCCGAGACGCTCGGCGCGGCGGAGCCGTCCCGGCTGCGCAGCATCGCCTTCTCCCGGGCCGGCGACCACGCCGCCGCGCACCGCGCCGACCGGATGGCGTTCCGGCTGGCCGCCCAGCGCAACGACCGGCTACGCGACGTCTACATCGACGGCATCGCGGCCCGCATCGACCACGAGGAGATGCGCCGGGAAGCCGCCCGCTACGAGGGTGAGGCGCTCACCGACCCGTTGACCGGGCTGCCCAACAGGCGGCGGCTGGAGCGCTACATCGGTTCGGTGGTGTCCCGGGGCGAGCGGGTGGTGATCGGCGTCTGCGACCTCGACGGTTTCAAGGCGGTCAACACCCACCACGGCCACCACTCCGGCGACCTGGTGCTGCAACGCATCGCCGGGGTGATCAACCGGGTGATGCGGCGGGGCGACTTCGTGGCCCGCTACGGCGGCGACGAGTTCGTGGTGGTGCTCTCCGGCGCCGGCATGGCCGAGGCGGCCGAGGTGGCCCGCCGGATCGACGCGGCGGTGCGCACCGAGGACTGGGAGTCGCTGGTGCCCGGCACCCCGGTCGGGGTGAGCATCGGTTTCGCCGAGGTCGCCGGTACCGGCACCGCGCTGCGCGACGCGCTCGGGCTCGCGTTCGAGATCGCCGACCGGGAGATGCTGCGCGCCAAGGCCCGCTCCCGCGCCTCCTGACCCGTACCCCCGGGGATTCACCGCCCGCCCGCCACGACGCCGTCAGGCGCGCTGTGCCGGGCCGCGACGGGCCGCTGTGCGCCGGGCCGACCCGGACCGGGTCAGCGGCGGGTCAGTTCGGTGTCGCCGGCGAGCCGGGCGGCCCGGTCCGCCTCGGCGAGGGCGTCCAGGACGCCGTCCAGCTCCCCGGCGAGCGCCAGGTCGAGGTTGTACGCGGTGTAGCCGATCCGGTGGTCGGTGATCCGGTTCTGCGGGAAGTTGTAGGTGCGGATGCGCTCCGAACGGTCCACGGTGCGCACCTGCGCCTTGCGGGCGTCCGAGGCGGCGGCGTCGGCCTGCTCCTGGGCCACCGCCAGCAGCCGGGCCCGCAGGATGCGCATCGCCTGTTCCCGGTTCTGCAACTGGGACTTCTCGTTCTGGCAGGAGACCACCACGCCGGTAGGCAGGTGGGTGATGCGGACCGCCGAGTCGGTGGTGTTCACCGACTGGCCGCCCGGCCCCGACGAGCGGAACACGTCGATCCGCAGCTCGTTCGGGTCGATGGTGACGTCGACGTCCTCGGCCTCGGGCAGCACCAGGACACCTGCCGCGCTGGTGTGGATGCGGCCCTGCGACTCGGTGACCGGGACCCGCTGCACCCGGTGCACCCCGCCCTCCCACTTCAACCGGGACCAGACGCCGTTGCCGCCGTCCGGGACACCCTTGGTCTTGATGGCCAGCGAGACGTCCTTGACCCCGCCGAGGTCGGAGTCCTGGGCGTCGATCACCTCGGTCAGCCAGCCGTGCCGCTCGGCGTACCTGGTGTACATCCGCAGCAGGTCCCCGGCGAACAGCGCGGACTCCTCGCCGCCCTCGCCGGCCTTGATCTCGATGATCACGTCCTTGGCGTCGTGCGGGTCGCGGGGGATCAGCAGCTCGGCCAGCCGCTCCTCCAGCGCCGGCAGGGTCGCCGCGATCGAGTCCGCCTCCTCGCCGAACGCCGGGTCCTCGGCGGCCAACTCCCGGGCCGCGACCAGGTCGGCGCGGGCCTGCTCCAGCTCACCGGCGGCCCTGTGCAGCGGGACCAGCTCCGCGTAGCGGCGACCGACCCGGCGGGCGGTGTGCTGGTCGGCGTGGATGGCCGGGTCGGCCAGCCGCTTCTCCAGCTCGGCGTACTCGTCGAGGAGGGCGGCCAGGCGCTCGCTGCTCATGCGGGGGATGCTCCTTCGACGGGTCCGGCGGCGGTGGAACGGGACACGGAGGTCAGAGGTGGGCGCAACGGACGACGCCCGCGTCCGGCACGGGGCCGGACACGGGCGTCGTCGGTGGAGCTACTTGGCCTTCTTCGCCTGGACCTTGGCGTACTTCTGCTGGAACTTGGCGACCCGGCCCGCGGTGTCGAGGACGCGCTGCTTGCCGGTGTAGAACGGGTGGCAGGCGCTGCAGGTCTCGACGCTGATCGAGCCGCCCTTGGCGGTACTGCGGGTCGTGAAGGAGTTGCCGCAGGAGCACTTGACCTCGGTCGTCGTGTACTCCGGGTGGATGTTGGGCTTCATGTCGCCTCGGTCCTTTCGTCAGGTGGTCGCCGGGTCGCCGCTGATCCCCCGCCGCCTGGTGCGCGACGGACTCGGGCGTGAACCGGAACCGGTGGCCGATTGACCAGTGTGCCATGGGCGTGAGCCGACCCGACGGGCGGGCCGCACGATCGGTCCGGCAGTGGTAACGCCCGCCCCACCAGCCGCATTCCCGCCGCTGCGGCCCCGCATTCCTCGCCCGGCGGGCGGACCGGACCGGGTGGGCTCCTCCCCCAGGTTCAGAAGCCCACCCGGCCGGGCCGCCGGGCGGCGGACGCCTCCCCAGGTTCCCCCGCCGCCCGTCGGTGGCCGACCCCGGCCCGCTCGGCCGGGAGCGGCCCGCCCCCAGTCAACCCGGCCACGCACAGAATTTTCAAGAGCTGCCAGGCCCATCGAAAGAAAAGTCCACAAACGCAATTCCCGGGTACGACGAAGGACACGGCCGCAGCGGCCGTGCCCTTCGTGGCGGTCTCACCCGGAGCGGGTCACTCCCCCGGTGTCGACTTGGCGATCTGCATCAGGAACTCGATGTTGGTGCGGGACTGCTTGAGCCGGTCGAGCAGCAGGTCCAGCGCCGCCTGCGAGTCCAGCGAGTGCAGCACCTTGCGGAGCTTGTGGATGATGGCCAGTTCCTCCGGCGCGAGCAGGATCTCCTCCTTGCGCGTACCCGAGGCGCTGACGTCCACGGCCGGGAAGGTGCGCTTGTCGGCGATCTTCCGGTCGAGCTTCAGCTCCGCGTTGCCGGTGCCCTTGAACTCCTCGAAGATGACCGTGTCCGCCATCGACCCGGTCTCCACCAGCGCGGTGGCGAGGATGGTCAGCGAGCCGCCGTTCTCGATGTTGCGGGCCGCACCCAGGAACCGCTTCGGCGGGTAGAGCGCCGTCGAGTCGATACCGCCGGACATGATCCGGCCGGAGGCCGGTGCCGCCAGGTTGTACGACCGGCCGAGCCGGGTCACCGAGTCGAGCAGCACGACCACGTCGTGCCCCAGCTCGACCAGGCGCTTGGCCCGCTCGATCGCCAGCTCGGCGACGGTGGTGTGGTCCTGCGGCGGACGGTCGAACGTGGCCGCGATGACCTCGCCCTTCACCGACCGCTGCATGTCGGTGACCTCTTCGGGCCGCTCGTCGACCAGCACCACCATCAGGTGGCACTCCGGGTTGTTGTGCGTGATCGCGTTCGCGATCGCCTGGAGCACCATGGTCTTGCCGGCCTTGGGCGGCGACACGATCAGCGCCCGCTGCCCCTTGCCCAACGGCATCACCAGGTCGATCACCCGGGTGGTCAGGATGTGCGGCTCGGTCTCCAGCCGCAACCGCTCCTGCGGGTACAGCGGGGTGAGCTTGTAGAACTCGGGACGACGGCGGGCCTCGTCCGGCTCCATGCCGTTGATGGTGTCCAGCCGCACCAGCGGGTTGTACTTGTCCCGCCGCTGGTCGCCGCCGCCGCTGTCCCGGGCGGCCCGGACCGCGCCGGTGATCGCGTCGCCCCGGCGCAGGCCGTACTTCTTGATCTGCGACATGGAGACGTAGACGTCGTTCGGGCCGGCCAGGTAGCCGGTGGTCCGCACGAAGGCGTAGTTGTCGAGCACGTCGATGATGCCGGCCACCGGGACCAGCACCTCGTCCTCGCCGACCTGCGGCTCACGGCCGCCGGTGTCGTTGCCGCCCTCGGCCCGGTCACCCCGGCCCCGGCGACGGTCCCGGAACCGGCTGCGCCGGCCCCGCCGGCCGCCGCCCTCGTCGTCGTCGGAGTCGTCCCGGTTGTCGCGGTTGTCGCGCTGACCACGGTCGCCACCCCGGTCGTTGCGGTCGGCCCGCTCGCCCCGGTCGTTGCGGTCGCCCCGGTCGTTGCGCTCGGTCCGCTCAGCCCGGTCGTTACCAACCCGCTCGGCCCGCTCGCCCCGGTCGTTGCCCGCGCGCTCGGCCCGGTCGTTACGGCCGGCCCGGTCGTTGTCCGTCCGCTCGGCCCGATCGTTACCGGCCCGCTCGGCCCGGTCACCGCCGGTCCGCTCGGTCCCGGTCCGCTCGCCCCGGTCCCGGCCGGTACGACCCTCGGCCCGCTCCGGACGCTCACCGGCCTCGACCGGCGGCTCCTCGGTACGGGGCTCGGCGGCCGGCCGCGACTCGGCGGTGCTGGCCCGGCTGCGCCGGGTCCGGGTCCGCCCCTCGGGCTCGGTGGTGGCGGCAGGGGTGGCCGACGCCGGCTCGGCGGCACGCTCCGGGGTCACCTCGGCGTGCACCTCCTCCCGGACGGGGGCAGCCGCAGCCGCCACCTCGGCCCGCGGTCGAGGGGTGCCGGTCGCTGCGCCGCCCTGCTGCCGCTCGGAGATCGCGCTGATCAGCTCGCCCTTGCGCATGCGAGCGGTCCCGGAGATGCCGAGCGACGCGGCCAGGCTCTGCAGCTCCGGCAGCAGCATCGCCGACAGACCGGTACCGCTGCGCCGACGGCGGGTGGGGGCGGCGGTGGTGGCATCGCCAGCGACGTTGGAAACATCCGACGTCACGTCGGTGGTGTCGCTCAATGGATTCCTTCCCTCGATAGGCCGGGACTGCCCGGGATCGACAAGCAAGGTGGCCGGGCGGCCTCGGTGCACCCGCCTCGCATGACGCGTCGCGGGAGTCTGTGGCACAGCAGCCGGGCCGTTTCCCAACTCACCAACGTCGGTGAGCAGGTCTCGCCGTCTGCGGCGACCTGCGGAAACTGCGGTGCGGCGTGGGCCTTGGCAGGGGTGACGGGCTGACCGCCGAGAGCTTCGGGGTGCGCCGACCCGCAGAGAGATCGCGTGCTTCGCGGCTGTGCTGAGTCTAGAGCGTAATCAACTCTTCCGACCTGCGGCAACAGGGTCCCGCTCGGCGTGTCCCAGTCTACCCCGTGCGAGCGTCGCTCCGCGCACCTCTACCGGCAACCGCCAGACTTCCCATTCTGTTCCCGGGTCGAACCCGTCGGGTGGCGCGGTGAACGCCAGCACCGTCGGGCCCGCCCCACTGACCACAGCCGGCACACCTGCCGCACGCAACTCGCTGACCAGGGCAGCGGTCTGTGGCATTCCCGCCGCGCGGTAGTCCTGGTGCAGTCGGTCGACGGTGGCCGGCAGCAGCAGCTCCGGCGCGGCGGTCAACGCGTGCACCAGCAACGCCGACCGGCCCGCGTTCGACGCCGCGTCCCCGTGCGGCACCGTCGCCGGCAACGCCGCCCGTGCGGTGGCCGTCAGCCCCCGCTCGGCCGGCACGAAGACGGTGGGCCGGACCCCGGCCGCGACCGGCAGCGAGACCGCCCGGCCGCCGGTCGGCTCCGTCCAGGCGACGGTGAACCCGCCGAGCAGGCACGGCGCGACGTTGTCCGGATGTCCCTCGATCTCGGCGGCCAGCCGCAGCACCGCCTCGTCGTCAAGCACCTGCGCGCCGTCGGTGACCAGCCCCCGGGCCAGGAGCACCCCCGCCACGATCGCCGCCGAGGAGGAACCCAGGCCCCGGGCCTGCGGAATCCGGTTCACGCACTCCAGGGCCAGCCCCGCCGGCTGCGCGCCGAGCAGGTCGAAGGCGGCCCGCATGGCCACGACCACCAGGTGCCGGTCGTCCGGCGGCAGATCGCCGGCGCCCTCGCCGGTCACCGCCACCCGGACGCCGTCCGGGGCCACCTCGGCGGCCACGTCGTCGTGCAGGGCGAGGGCGAGCCCGAGGGCGTCGAACCCGGGGCCCAGGTTGGCGCTGGTGGCGGGCACCCGCACCCGGACCGGGCCGGAGGTGAAAGTCGTAGGCACAGGATCATGCTAGGGCCCGGGACCGACGGCGCACCGCCTCGCCCGCACGGTGGAACTGGATCAGCTCGGTTAGCCTGACGCCGATCCACCGACCGGTCGGGAGGCGACGTGGCAATGCTCGGTTACCGGCTCACCCAGGTGCTGGGGCACCTGCCCATCCTGCTGACCCTGCTCACCGTCCTGGTGCTCGGTGCCACCGCCGGCCGCCGGCTGCCCGCCCGGTCCCGGTCGTTCCTGCTCGCCGGGGCCGTCGTCCTGCTGCTGCTGGAACTGCTCACCACCGCCTGGGTCGCGGCCCTGCCGGACCTGATCCGCTCCGGCGGGATACGCCAGTACCAGATGTGGAGCCTCGCCGTCAGCGCGGTCGGCTGGATCGGCTACCCGATCGGCCTGGGCCTCGTCGCCGCCGCCGTCTTTGTCGGCCGCCGCGCCGCGCCCCCGTCCCCCGTGCCCGGTCAGCCGTGGGGCACCTGGACGCCGCCGGCCGGTGGCCCCCCGACCGGGGACCCCGGTGGCCCGCCGCCCGGCCACGCCGCCGGTCAGGCCGCGGAGCACCCGGGTCGGGGCGCGTGGGGCGGGAGTGATCACCCGCCGGCTGCCCCGCCACAGGTCGACCACGCCGACTGAGCCGCCCCGCCGGGGTCGACCGCGCCGCAGGTCGGCCCCGCCGTCAGCGGGCGGTCGGCGGGTCGCCCCCGGTGGCCGGATCGGTGAGCGAGAGCCGGCGGGTGGCGATCCGCCAGCCCACCGCGTACACGACGGTGACCAGGCCGCAGCCGGCCAGCACCACCCGCTCGTCGACCAGGTCGACCACGCCGGCCACCACCAGCTGGCTGACCGAGATCGCCAGGGTCGCCAGCATCATGTCGGTGGCGAACACCCGGCCGCGCAGCCGGTCCGGCACCTCGCCCTGGAGGGCGAAGTTGGACAGCACCCAGTTGCTGCCGCCACCGAAGTGGGCCACGAAGACCAGCAGCAGCACCAGCGGGAACCAGCTCGCCACCGCCGCGCCCAGGTAGGCCAGCCCGTACAGCGACATCGACAGGGCCAGGCCGGGCAGCAGCCAGGCCCGGTTGGTCAGCACCCGGCTCATCAGGATCGGCCCCACCAGTGCCCCCGCCCCGCGCGCCGCGAACAGCAGGCCGGTGCCGACCGGCCCGGCCCCGTACACGGCGGCCAGCAGGGGGAAGACGGTCAGCACGCCGTTGCCCAGCCCCACCGCCGACTTCACCGTCACCAGCGCCAGCACCCTGGGCCGGTGCCGGATGTGCCCCAGCGCCTCCCGGATCGCCGTCCAGGTGCGCGGCGTCGACCGGTCGGCCTCCCGGGCGGCCTGCAACGGCCGGCGGATCAGCGCCGCCAGGCCCGCCGCCGCCACCAGGCCGACCACCCCCACCCAGAAGCAGGCGTACGGGCCGACGGCCGCGGTCAGCACGCCACCGAGGGACGCCCCGACCACGGTCATCGTCCCCCAGGCGGAGCCGGCGACGGCGTTGCCGACGGCCAGGTCGGCCGGATCGAGCACGTTGGGCAGGGCGGCTTGCGCGGCCGGCGAGTAGAACGCCTTGCCGACCGCCACCGCCGTGATCGCCACCATGGCCAGCCAGGCCGTGCCCGCGTCGCGGACGCCGAGCAGCAGCAGCACACCGAGCAGCGTCACGCCGTTCGCGGCCATCATGATCTTCCGGCGGTCGAACCGGTCGGCGATGGTCCCGGTGTACGGCAGCAGCAGCGCCAACACCCCGGTGTCCAGCGCCAGCACCAGGGCGCCCCACACCCCGCTGCCGGTCAACTCCGGCAGCAGCACCAGCAGCGGCACCATGACGAACCAGTCGGCACCGAAGACCACCAGCTCGGCGAGGAAGAGATTGCGGAAGTCCCGGTTGCGGACGAGAACGGAGAGCGGAGAGGACACGTGCCCGGACCCTACCCCCCGGTTCGGGAGCCGGTCGGGTGGCCCAGCAGCTGGGAGACCGTGACGAAGGTGTAGCCCCGGGCCCGCAGACCGGTGATCATCGCGGCCAGGCCCCGCACCGCCACCTGACGGTTCTCCGGGCCCGCGTCGTGGGCGAGCAGGATGGTGCCCGGCACGACGTCGGACACGATCCGCCGGGCGTGCCCCGCCGGGTCGTCCGGGTACTCCCCCTCCACCATCTGCAACGACCAGAGCACGACCCGGTAGTCCAGGCGTACGGCGGCGTGCAGCACCCCGCCACCCAGGTGCCCGTACGGGGGCCGGAGCAGCCGGGGTGGCGTGCCGGTGACCTCGGCGATGGCCTCGTGCGACCGGCGCAGGTCGTCGTGCACGGCGGCGGCGGCCAGCCTCGCCAGGTCCCGGTGCCGCCAACTGTGGTTGCCCACCTCGTGCCGGGACAGCCGCCCCCGGATCAGCCCGGCGTGCCGGCGCACCCGCTCTCCGACCAGGAAGAAGGTCGCCGGCACCGCGTGGGTGTCCAGAGTGTCCAGCACGGTCGGCGTCCACCGCGGCAGCGGACCGTCGTCGAAGGTCAGCGCGACCAGCCGTTGCGTGGTCGGGGCGTGCCACACCACCTGGAGCCCGCCCGAGCCGACGTCCTGCCGCCGGTTGCCGACGGTGGCGCTGGCCGGACCGCCGGACAACGGCAGGTGCCGGTCGGCCAGCCAGGCGCCCTGGGACATGCCGGCGGCCCCCAGCGCGACGCCCCCGGCCAGCAGCGCCCCACCGCCCAGCACCCGTCGCCGGCCCCACCGCCCGCCGGCCGGGCCGGCCGGCTGCGCCCCGTCGACGCCCATCACCCAGGGTGGATCGTCGATGACCGACGGTAGAGGACCACAGGGTGACCGTACCCGGTGACCGGCCGGCTGTCCCGGGCGCGACGCGACGCGCCCCCGGGCCGGTGACCCCGCACCGGGGGCGTGTCGTGGCGCGACGGCGACCGTGCCCCCGACCCGGTCGCGTCGGGTCGGGTCGGGGTGGCCGTTGCGACGCGGCCGGGAGTGCTACTCGGTAGGTGGCAGCGGCGACCGCCGGCTCTTCGGCAGCCGCAGCACCTCGAACTGGTCGGTGCCGTCCACCAGCGCGGCCGACGGGGCCGGTCGGGCCGGCGGTTCGCCCGACGCCTCGGCCGCCGGGACGCCCACCGGCGTCGGCACCTCGGCGTCCGGCTCGGCGGGCGCACCGGACGGGCCGCTCTCGTCGGAGGTCCGCCCCGGCCGGCCGGTCCGCCGCTCGCGCAGCGACTCCTTGGTGCGTTCCACCATCGTGTAGAGGGTCGGCACCAGGACCAGGGTGAGCAGGGTCGAGCTGAGCAGGCCACCGATCACCACCACCGCGAGCGGCTGGGAGATGAAGCCGCCCTCGCCGGTCAGCCCGAGGGCCATCGGCAACAGCGCGAAGATCGTCGCCACCGCCGTCATCAGGATCGGCCGCAGCCGACGCCTGCCGCCCTCGACCACCGCCTCGGTGATACCCATCCCCTGCGCCCGGTACTGGTTGATCAGATCCAGCAGCACGATCGCGTTGGTCACCACGATGCCGACCAGCATGAGCACGCCGATCAGCGCCGGCACGCCCAGCGGGGTCCCGGTGACCAGCAGCAGGGCGATCGCGCCGGTCGCCGCGAACGGGATGGAGATCAGCAGGATCAGCGCCTGGGTGATGCTCCGGAACGTCGCCACCATGATCAGGAAGACGATCGCGATCGCGGCCAGCACGGCCAGGCCCAGATCGCCGAAGGCGTCCTCCTGCTGGGCGCTCGCACCACCCACGGCGATCGTCGCCCCCGGCACGTCCACGTCGTCCAGCCGCTTCTTCAGCTCGGTCGTGGTCGCACCGAGGTTGGAGCCGGTGGCCGTGCCGGTCACCGAGACGCTGCGCTCACCGTCGATCCGGGTGATCTGCTGCGGCCCCTCGCCCCGGGTGACGTCGGCGATGTCGTCCAGCTTCACCGGGCCCACCGGCAGCGCCCGCAACTGCTCCTCGGTCAGCGGCGGGGCCGCCGTCGTCCGCAGCACCACGTCCTGCTGCCCGCCGTCGAGGGTCACCCGACCCAGCGGGCTGCCCCGGTACGCCTGCGACACCAACTGCCCGACCGCCGCCTCGCTGAGCCCCACCCGGGCCGCCGCCAGCCGGTCGACCGTCACGTCGACCCGGGGCACCCGGTCGGCCAGGCTGGTGGCCACGTCCTCGACGCCGGGGGTGCCCGCCATCGCCGCCCGGACCTGGTCGGCGGCCCGGTTCAGGGTGTCGGTGTCGGCGGCCTGGACGACCACCTCCAACTGGCTGCCCGAGGTGCCGCCCTGCCCGTTGTCGAAGCTCAGCTCACCCGCGCCGGACCCGAGCCGGTCGAACTCCCGGCGCAGGACCTCCTTCATCTCCCTGGCGTCGGTGTCCCCACCGAGCGCCACCGACCAGCGGGCGGTGTTGTTGCCGCCGCCGCCCAGCCACGGCTGGTCACTGCCGCCCGCGCTCACCTGGTACGTCTCGACCCCGTCGGTGCGCGCCAGCACCCCCTCGACCAGGCGGGCTGCCTCGTCGGTGGCGGCCAGCCCGGACCCCGCCGGCAGCTGCTGGCTGATGCTCAGGGTGTCCTGGCCGGAGTCGTCGAGGAAGTTGGTCTCCAGCTTCTGGGCCAGCCCGAAGGTGCCGAACAGCAGCAGGATGCCCACCGCCACGGTGATCCACCGGGTCCGGCGGGTCCGGGTGGCGAACCCGATCGCCGGCAGGTACGCCCGCTGCAACGGGCTGCGCAGCTCCTTGACCTCGGCGGCCCGGCGCACCGCCTCGTCCGCCCCGTCGCGCGGCGGCTTGAGGAACCAGTACGCGAGCACCGGGATCACCGTCAGCGACACCAGCAGCGAGGCGAGCAGGGCCACCGTGACGGTGATCGCGAACGGGGCGAAGAGCTGCCCGACGAAACCACCCACCAGCGCGATCGGCGCGAACACCGCGACCGTGGTGAGCGTCGACGCGGTCACCGCCCCGGCCACCTCGCGGACCGCGGCGACGATCGCGTCCCGCTTGGGCTCGCCGTACTCCAGGTGGCGTTTGATGTTCTCCAACACCACGATCGAGTCGTCGACCACCCGCCCGACCGCGATGGTGAGCGCGCCCAGGGTGAGCAGATTGAGCGAGTAGTCGCCGATCCAGAGGGCGAGCAGCGCCACCACCACCGACAGCGGAATGGAGACCGCGGTGACCAGGGTGGACCGGACCGACAGCAGGAAGACCAGGATCACCACGACCGCCATCAGCAGGCCGAGCAGCCCCTCGGTGGTCAGGCTCTCGATCGACTTCTCCACGAACGGGGCCTGGTCGAACACGATGGTCAGCTCGGCGCCCGAGGCGGACCGCAGGTCGTCCAGCCGGTCCCGGATGTCGTGCGAGATCCGTACGGCGTTGCCGTCCTGCGCGGCAGTGATCTGGACCCCGATGCTCTCCTTGCCGTTGGTGCGGGTGATCGCGGTGGCCGGGGCGAGCTGCTGCTCGACGGTCGCCACGTCACCGAGCCGGACCGGGGCGGCCTTCGGCGCGGTCGGGGTGAGCGCGATGCCACGCAACTGGTCGAGGGTGGTGACGGGGGCGCCCACCTGCACCGGCAACGCGGTGCTGCCGTCGACGACCGCGCCGGCCGGGACGGCCACCCCGTTGGACTTCAGCGCGGTGGCGATCGCGGTCGGGGTCAGCTTGGCGGCGGCGAACTTCGCCGGGTCCGGCACGATCGTCACGACCTGCTCGCGGGTGCCGGTGACGGCGACCGTCCGGACCCCGTCGATCCCCTCCAGCTCGGGGACCACCGTGTCGCGCAGCCTGGCGGCGAGGGCCTGCTCGTCACCGCCGCCGGTGGCGGCCAGCACCACGGCCGGCAGGTCGTCGGTGCTGCCGGTGACGACCTGCGGGTCGACCTCGTCGGGCAACTGCGCGTCGACCCGGCTCAGCGCGGTCTGCATCTTGTTGGCCACGTCGTCGATGTCGGTGCCGAAGGCGAACTCCACCGCGATCGTCGCCGACCCCTCCCGCGAGGTGGAGGTGACCTTCTCCAGCCCGGGGATGCTCTGGAGGCTGTTCTCGATCGGCTCGGCGACCTGCGCCTCGACGATCTCCGGCGAGGCGCCCGGGTAGACCGCGACGACGAACGCGCCGGGGAACTCCAGCGAGGGCAGCAACTGCTGCTTGAGCGAGGGGACGGCGAACGCCCCGAACGCCGCGGTCACCACCGCGATCAGGGCGACGAGCCCCCGGTTGGCGAGGCTGGATCTGGCGAGCAGCGACATCGGCGTGGCTCACTCCTGGGAGAGGGGACAGGCGTGGGGAAAGTCTGCCCGACCCGGTCTCCCCCACCCGTAACGGGGTGGCCGCCCGCCGGCCGGGTCGACGGGGACGGCACGGGGCCGACGCCGTCGCCCGGGGCGGGGTGGTGATCAGGCCAGGTCGAGGGAGCGGGCGGCGGTCAGGGCGTCGTTGGCGATGGTGATCGGGGCGGGGGCGGTGGAGATCGCCCACTCCGGGTCCTTCAGGCCGTGGCCGGTGACCGTGCACACCACGGTCGCCCCCGCCGGCACCCGACCCTCGGCCCCCTGCTGGAGCAGACCCGCCACGCTGGCCGCGCTGCCCAACTCGACGAAGACCCCCACCTCGCGGGCGAGCAGCCGGTACGCCGCAAGGATCTCCCGGTCGGTCACCGCGGCGATCAGCCCCTGCGAGGCGTCCCGGGCGTCGAGCGCCTTGGTCCAGCTCGCCGGGTTGCCGATCCGGATGGCGGTGGCGATCGTCGACGGCTCCGGCACCACCTGGCCGCTGACGATCGGGGCCGCCCCGGCGGCCTGGAAGCCGTACATCCTCGGGGCGCGGGTGGCGTTGCCGTCCCTCAGGTCCTCCGAGTAGCCCATCCAGTAGGCGGAGATGTTGCCGGCGTTGCCGACCGGCAGGCAGTGGATGTCGGGGGCGTCACCGAGCGCCTCGACGATCTCGAAGGCCGCCGTCTTCTGGCCGTGCAGCCGGTCCGGGTTGACCGAGTTGACCAGGGCCACCGGGAAGTCCTGGGCGAGCTTCGAGGCCAGCGCCAGGCAGTCGTCGAAGTTGCCCTGCACCTGGAGCAGCTTGGCCCCGTGCACCAGCGCCTGGGCCAGCTTGCCCAGCGCGATCTTGCCCTGCGGCACCAGCACCGCGCAGGTGATCCCGGCCCGGGCCGCGTACGCGGCGGCGGAGGCGCTGGTGTTGCCGGTGGAGGCGCAGATGATCGCCTTGTCGCCGGCCTCGACGGCCTTGGAGACGGCGACGGTCATGCCCCGGTCCTTGAACGAGCCGGTCGGATTGGCACCCTCGACCTTCAGGTAGACGTCCGCGCCGAGCCGGGCGGAGAGCGCCGGCGCGGGCAGCAGCGGGGTGTTCCCCTCGTGCAGGGTGACCACGGGCGTGGCGTCGGTGACCGGCAGCCGGTCCCGGTACGTCTCGATCAGGCCCCGCCACATGTCGCTCTCCTCGCCTCTGCCGCCCCGGTCGTGCCGGGGCCCCTGCCAGCCTGGACCAGCCTCGTCGACCGGCCTCCGGCACACCCGCCGATAACCATCAGGCGAGACGCCCGGTCACGCCCCGCCCTCGACCCGCAGCACGCTCGCCACCGACCGGACGATGTCCAGCCCGCGCAGCTCCCGTACCGTCGCGGCGAGCGCGGCGTCCGGGGCGACGTGGGTGACGATGACCAGGTCGGCGTCCTCGCCACGGCCGGCCGGACCGCCGCCGGCCGGCCCCTGCCGGACGGTGGCGATGGACACGTCGTGCCTGGCGAACACCCCGGCCACCGCCTGGAGCACACCCGGACGGTCGACCACGTCGAGACTGATGTGGTAGCGGGTCAGCGCCTCGCCCATCGGCCGGACCGCCAGGTCGGCGTAGGCGGACTCGCTTGCCGCGTGGGCGCCGGCGAGCCGGTTGCGGGACACCGCGACCACGTCGCCGAGGACCGCGCTGGCCGTCGGCGCGCCACCGGCCCCCCGGCCGTAGAACATCAGCTGCCCGGCCGCCTCGGCCTCGACGAAGACCGCGTTGAACGCGTCGCCGACGCTGGCCAGCGGGTGGGTCAGCGGAATCATCGCGGGGTGCACCCGGACGCTGACCGTCTCCCGGCCGGCGGCGTCGGTGCCCCGGGCGGCGATGCAGAGCAGCTTGATGGTGCAGCCCATCGCCTTGGCGCTGGCCATGTCGGCGACGGTGACCTCGGTGATGCCCTCGCGGTGCACGTCGGCGGCGGTGACCCGGGTGTGGAAGGCGAGCGAGGCCAGGATGGCGGCCTTCGCGGCGGCGTCGAAGCCCTCCACGTCGGCGGTCGGGTCGGCCTCGGCATATCCCAGCTCGGTCGCCTCGTCCAGCGCCTCGGCGAAGCCGGCGCCGGTGGCGTCCATCGCGGAGAGGATGAAGTTGGTGGTGCCGTTGACGATGCCGGTGACCCGGTTGATCCGGTCGCCGTGCAGCGACTCACGCAGCGGGCGCAGCAGCGGGATCGCCCCGGCGACGGACGCCTCGTAGTAGAGGTCGGCCCCGCCCTCGGCCGCCGCGTCGTGCAGGGCCGCGCCGTCCTCGGCGAGCAGCGCCTTGTTGGCGGTGACCACGCTCTTGCCGGCGCGCAGCGCCTCCACCAGCCAGCTCCGCGCCGGCTCGATGCCGCCGACCACCTCGACGACGACGTCGACGTCGTCGCGTTTGATCAGGCCGAGCGCGTCGGTGGTGAACAGGGCCGGGTCGACGGGGAGGTCACCCCGGTCCCGGCCGAGGCGGCGCACGGCGATACCGGCGATCTCCAGCGGAGCACCGATCCGGGCGGCCAGGTCGGCGGCCTGCTCGTGCAGCAGCCGGACCACCTCGCTACCGACCGTTCCGCAGCCGAGCAGGGCCAAGCGCACAGGTGACGTCATCCCACATCCAAAGCGAGCAGGTCTTCTTCGGTCTCCCGCCGTACGATCAGCCGGGCTCGGCCGTCACGCACCGCTACCACCGGGGGGCGGGGCACATGGTTGTAGTTGCTGGCCATGCTCCGGCAGTACGCCCCCGTGCCGGGGACCGCGACAAGATCTCCGGGCTGCACGTCGGCGGGCAGGAATTCATCCTTCACCACGATGTCCCCGGACTCACAATGCTTTCCCACCACGCGGGCCAGCAGCGGCTCGGCGGTCGAGGCCCGGCCGGCGAGCGTCGCCGAGTACGACGCGTCGTAGAGGGCGGTCCGGATGTTGTCGCTCATCCCGCCGTCCACGCTGACGTACGTGCGCAGCCCGTCGACGTCCTTGACGGTGCCGACCGTGTAGAGGGTGAACACGGCGGGGCCGACGACGGCCCGGCCCGGCTCGATCGACAGGTGCGGGACGGCCAGGTTCTCCGTCGCGCACTCCGAGTCGACGATCCTGCGGAGCCGCTTGGCCAGCTCCGCCGGGGTCGCCGGGTCGTCCTGGGTGGTGTACGCGATACCGAAGCCGCCGCCCAGGTCCAGCTCGGGCAGTTCCACCCCCCGGGCGTCGCGGATCTGCGCCTGCAGGGCGAGCACCCGGCGGGCGGAAACCTCGAAACCGCTGGTGTCGAAGATCTGCGAACCGATGTGCGAGTGCAACCCGCGCAGGTCCAGCACACCCTCGTCGATGACCCGGAAGGCCGCTGCGGCGGCGGCCCCACCGGCCAGCGAGAAACCGAACTTCTGGTCCTCGTGGGCGGTGGCGATGAACTCGTGGGTGTGCGCCTCCACCCCGACGGTGACCCGGACCAGCACGCCGGGGCGGACCCCGCGCTCCCGGGCCAGCGCGGTGAGCCTGTCGATCTCGGTGAACGAGTCGAGGATGATCCGCCCCACCCCGGCGTCCAGCGCCCGGGTCAGCTCGGCGACGGACTTGTTGTTGCCGTGGAAGCCGATCCGCTCCGCCGGCATCCCGGCCGACAGCGCGGTGGCCAGCTCACCGCCGGAGCAGACGTCCAGGTGCAGGCCCTCCTCGGCGATCATCCGGACCACCGCCCGGCAGAGGAACGCCTTGCCGGCGTAGTAGACGTCCACGTCGGGGAAGGCGTCCCGGAAGTCCCTGGCACGCGAGCGCAGGTCGTCCTCGTCGAGGACGTACGCGGGGGTGCCGTACTCGGCCGCCAGCTCGCGGACGTCGAGACCGGCGACGGTCAGCGCGCCGCCCGCGCCGCGCTCGACCTGGCGCGGCCAGAGCTGCGGCACCAGGGCGTTGACGTCGGCCGGCGGACTCAGCCAGGCCGGCCCCCGGTGGCCGATGTCGCCGTGCAGGGCACCGGCTTCGTGGGCACGCATCTACTCGTCTCCGCTTCGTGACCGGCGGGTCCGCCCGCCCGATTCCCGGGTACGCACGGCTACATCCGCTCCGGGGCGGAGACGCCGAGCAGGCGCAGCCCGTTGGCGATCACCGTGCGGGTGGCGTCGTTGAGCCAGAGCCGGGCCCGGTGCAGGTCGGTGACCTCCTCGTCGCCGCGCGGCAGGACCCGGCAGTTGTCGTAGAACCGGTGGTACGCCCCGGCCAGGTCCTCCAGGTAGCGGGCGACCCGGTGCGGCTCGCGGAGCTCGGCGGCGGCGGCGACCACGGCGGGGAACTCGGCGAGCGCCTTGAGCAGCTCGTTCTCCTTGTCGTGGTCGAGCAGCTCGGGGTGGAACCCGGTCCCGTCGCCCCGGCTCAGGCCGACCTCGACGGCGTTACGGCCGACGCTCGCCGTCCGGGCGGCGACGTACTGCACGTAGTAGACCGGGTTGTCGCGGGTGGCCCGGGTCCACAGCTCGACGTCGATGTCGATGGGCGAGTCGCTGGAGTAGCGGGCCAGCGCGTAGCGGGAGGCGTCCACCCCGATCGCGTCGACCAGGTCCTCCAGGGTGACCACGGTGCCGGCGCGCTTGCTCATCCGCAGCGGCACGCCGTCGCGGACCAGGTTGACCAGCTGACCGATGAGGATCTCCAGGTTGACCGCAGGGTCGTCGCCGAAGCAGGCGGACATCGCCTTCATCCGCCCGATGTAGCCGTGGTGGTCCGCGCCCAGCATGATCACGACCCGCTCGAAGCCGCGCTCCCGCTTGTCCAGGTAGTAGGCGCAGTCGGCGGCGAAGTACGTCCACTCGCCGTTGGACTTGCGCAGCACCCGGTCCTTGTCGTCACCGAAGTCGGTGGTCCGCAGCCAGGTCGCCCCGTCGGCCTCGTACAGGTGGCCCTGCGCGCGCAGCCGGTCCAGGGCGAGGTCCAGCTCGCCCCGGTCGTGCAGGTCCTTCTCGTTGAAGTAGGTGTCGAACTCCACCCCGAAGCCGCGCAGCGAGGACCTGATCTCGGCGAACATCAGCGTGACGCCCTCGACCCGGAACACCTCCTGGGCCTGCGCGTCGGGCAGGTCGAGCACGTCCGGCCGGACCGCCCGGACCTGCTCGGCGATCTCGGCGATGTACGCCCCGCCGTAGCCGTCCTCGGGGGCCGGCTCACCCTTCGCGGCGCAGAGCAGCGACCGGGCGAACCGGTCGATCTGCGACCCGGCGTCGTTGAAGTAGTACTCGGTGCCGACGTCGGCGCCGGTGGCCCGCAGCAGCCGGCTGAGCGCGTCGCCGACGGCCGCCCAGCGCACCCCGCCGATGTGCACCGGGCCGGTCGGGTTCGCCGAGACGAACTCCAGGTTGATCCGCTGGCCGGCGAGCCGGTCGCTGCGGCCGTAGTCCTCGCCGGCCTCGACGATCGTCCGGGCGAGCTGGCCGGCGGCGGCGGCGTCGAGCCGGATGTTGAGGAACCCGGGGCCGGCGATCTCCACCGACTTGATCCCGGCCGCCCGACCGAGCTGGTCGGCCAGCGCGGCGGCCAGCTCCCGGGGCGGGACGCCGACCTTCTTGCTGAGCTGGAGGGCCAGCGTCGAGGCGTAGTCGCCGTGGTCGGGGTTGCGCGGTCGCTCCACCGCCGTGTGCGCCGGGAGCGCGGCGGGGTCGAGCCCACGCTCGCGGAAGACGGCGTGGGCTGCGGAGAGGACGACCTCGGCGAGTTCTGCGGGAGTCACCGAACCATGTTATCGGGGGTAGACTCGGGCACTCGGCGGCGACCCTGAGCGTCACCCGGCCCGCCAGATCCCCTGACCGACCGACCTGACGAGGCACGATGAGCATCAGCACCCCGGGCGGCCCGCAGCGCCGTCCGACCGTGGTCAGCACCGGCAAGAAGCCGGCGGCGGGCCGGCCCGCCGCCGGCGCCAGCAAGCCCGGGGCCGCCAAGTCCACGGGCACCCCCCGGCAGACCTCGGGCGGCAAGGGCCCGCGCAAGCCGATCGCCCCGGTGAAGGTGAGCCAGGGCCGGTCCTGGGGCCCGATCGCCCTGTTCGTGGCCGTGGGCGTGCTCGCCGTCTCGATCGTCGGTTACGGCGCGTACGCGGCCTTCCAGGGTTCCAAGTCGTGGGAGCAGCGGGCCTCGGAGATCGACGGCATCGTCGACTTCCGGGAGAAGGACCCCAAGCTCGTCCAGGGCGGCCAGCACCAGCAGGGCGCGATCAAGTACGACGTGCTCCCGCCGGTGGCCGGCCCGCACAACCCGGCCTGGCAGAACTGCATGGGCGACGTCTACGACGCCCCGATCGCCAACGAGCACGCGGTGCACAGCCTGGAGCACGGCACGGTGTGGATCACCTACCGTCCCGACCTGCCGGCCGACCAGGTCAGCAAGCTCCGCAGCAAGGTGCAGGGCGTCGAGAAGGCCATGCTCAGCCCGTTCGAGGGGCTGGACAAGCCGATCTCGCTCCAGGCGTGGGGCTACCAGCTCAAGGTCGACAACGCCGACGACAGCCGGATCGACGAGTTCATCAAGACGCTGCGGGTGAACGCCTCGGTCGAGGGCCCGAACGCCAACTGCGGCCAGGGCATCACGGCCACCGGCACCGCCCCGCGCGACAACCTCCCGCAGCAACAGCAGCAGCCCACCCAGTGAGGACGTGGCGATGACCGCTCCCGCGACGACCGACACGCCGCCCGTCGAGCCCCCGGTCACCCCCGCAGGTGACCGGCGGCCCGCCGCCCGTTACGGCGTGCTCGCGCTGGCCGCCGCCGTCGTGGTCGGCCTCCTCCTCGGGTACGCCGGCGGCCTGCTCACCCCCACGTTGACCCGGCCGGGCGACAGCTCGCCGGAGGCCGGCTTCGCCCGGGACATGAGCACCCACCACGCCCAGGCGGTCGAGATGGGGCTGATCGTCTTCGATCGGGGCACCGACCCCGAGGTGCGGCAGATCGGCGGCGACATCGCCACCGGCCAGCAGGGCGAGATCGGCACCATGCAGACCTGGCTGCGGTCGTGGGGGCTCGACCCGACAGGCAGCGCGCCCCGGATGGCCTGGATGCCCGACGGGGCCAGGGTCGAGAACGGCCTGATGCCGGGCATGGCGACGCCGGAGGAGATGGCCAGGCTGCGCGTCGCCCAGGGGCGCGAGCTGGACGTCCTCTTCCTCCAGATGATGATCAAGCATCACCTCGGCGGCATCCACATGATCCAGGGCATCCTCGACGCCGGCAGCGACGACGACGTGCTCGCGGTGGCCCAGATCATGAAGAACACCCAGCAGACCGACCTGACCAACCTGCAGAACGCGCTGAAGCGCCTGGGCGGCTGACCCGCCCGACCTCCTGGGAGGCCCGCGTACCGCCCCGGCGGACGCGGGCCTCCGCGCATCCACCGACCCCGGCGACAGGTTATGGGCGATTTGCATCTTTAGCGTGCTGCGCACCTTTGAGGCTCTACGAGAGGTTTCTGCCTACATATCGTGACCAGTTGCGATTAGTGCTCGTTGCGTAGGACGTGGGGGTTGCACTCAGAGACGCGCGGCGCTCGGTCACCAGCTGGTGCCGACGCCACACCATCGGCGGTGACGGAGCGGTGGCAGCCGCCCGTCGCGGACACCGGCAGGGCGAGTCGGGAGCGCTCAGCCGGCAACAGGAACTCGAACTGATCGACGTACTGCGCGGCGTCTACCCCGACAAGTTCGGGCTGGACGAGGAACTCTGGACGCGCCAGAGCCTCGCCGCGCTGATCCAGCGCCGCTTCGACCTCACCATGGAGGCCGGCACCGTCGGGGCGTACCTGCGGGCCTGGGGGCTGGGGCCCCGGGAACCGCACGAGCGGGCCTGCGGGCTCTGCGTCGGCGCGGTCGAACGCTGGGTACGCGGCGAGTACCCGGCCATCACCCGGGCCGCCCAGGAACACGACGCGGAGGTCTACTGGATCGGCCGGGTACGCCTGCGCGGCACCATGCCCGCCGCCGAGGTGATCTCGGCGGTGTCGTCCCGGGGCCGGGTCCGGTTCATGGTCACCACACCGAGCGTGGACCCACCGCTGCCCCGCGACTTCGTGCTCCGGCTCAGCGGTGCCGACCAGCACCCGGTGCACCTGATCGTGGACGGCTCCTGGCCCCGCAACGAGTGGCCCCGCCGGCTGCCCCGACGCATCGTCCTGCACCCGCTGCCGAGCTGCGGGCGCACCCTGGCGCCGTCTGACCGCCTGACCGCCTGACCGGCCATCGGCCTCGATCCGCCCGGCTGGTGGCGGTGGCCGATCCGGCCCGGCCGTCGGTGACGCTCCACCGCCGACGGCCGTCGCGGTCGACACCGGCCCGCCATCATGATCACGCAGGTCAGCGGGATGCGCCGGTGGGGGCCGGGTGGCGATTCGGTGATCCCGGAGGGGGTTTGCTACTCTTCTCAGGTCGCTGAGCCCCCGTAGCTCAGGGGATAGAGCACCGCCCTCCGGAGGCGGGGGCGCAGGTTCGAATCCTGCCGGGGGCACACTTGCCAAGGAAGCCGCGACCAGCACGAGAAGGCCGCTGACCAGGGGAAACCCGATCAGCGGCCTTCGTCGTATGCCCGGCCGTCAACGACCCGGGGCGGACGTCCGGGTCACCGCGACGATCCACGCAATATCGCCCCCGTGGCGCTGTCCCGGCTCGGCGATGCCGCTCTATCGGCCCACAGGAGTCGATCACCACCCGGCCGGGCTGGCGACGGCGGGTTGGGCGGGCGACGGCGGGTCAGGGGGTTTCGCGGCGGGCTCTGGCGCGGCGTTTTCCCTCGTGCATGGCCTGCACCCGGGGCACCGGGATGGTACGCCCCTCGGCCACCAGGTCGGCGGGGAGGCGCTGCGGCGCAGGCATCGACCCGGCCCACGGGTCCCGGTCGCCGAGCGCCGCCGGGACGGTCCGCACGGTGAAGTCGCCGGGGGTGACCCGGTCGAGGTCGTCCCAGTCCACCGGGAACGAGACCGGCAGCCCGGGGCGCATCCGGGGGCTGTACGCGGCGACCACAGTCGCCCCGCCGGCCCGGGTGGGGTCGACGAAGACCCGGCCGCCCCGGTCCTCCCGGATGAAGGCGGTGGTCGCCGTCTGCGGGTCGAGACGCTCGGTGTGCACGGCGAGCGCCCGGGTCGCGGCGGCCACCTCCTCGGCGGTGGTGTCCGGGTGCACCGGCACGAAGACGTGCAGCCCCTTGGCGCCGCTGGTCTTCACCGCGCCGGCCAGCCCGACGTCGGTCAGCGCCCGGCGTACCGCACCGGCGACCCGGGCCACCGTCGGGAAGGCGTCCCCCTCGGGCGGGTCGAGATCGAGCACGAGGTGGGTGGGCTGCTCCGGGCGGGTCGCGGTGACCAGGGCCGGGTGGTACTCGATGGCCCGCTGGTTGGCGAACCAGAGCAGGGTGCGCCGGTCGTCGCAGAGCGCGTACGACACCTGGCGGTGCGAGGTCTCGGCCCAGATCGGGGTGCGGCGTACCCAGTCGGGGGTGTATTTGGGCAGGTTCTTCTGCATGAACGGCTCCTGCCCACGCAGCAACCGGACCACCGACAGCGGCCGGTCGCGCAGGCCGGGCAGGATGCGCTCGTGTACGGCGTCGAGGTAGTCGACCAGGTCCCGCTTGGTCAGGTCGCTGCCGGCGAGCAGCGGCTGGCCCAGGTTGGTCAGGCCGACCCCGTCCCGCGTCTCCTCCGCCCCACCCATCCGCCCACCCTCCCGGCCGTACCGGCCCGGCGCAACCCCGACACGGTTCGGGCCGCCGGTCCCGTCGTCGAGGTGTCCGTCTGTGACCATGGCACCGGCGGAAGGAGGCACCCTCGTGTCCCGTGAACACAGCGACGGCCGCACCGGCGGGCAGCAGGACGACGACAGCCACGCCGGCCCGGACCAGCGCGGCAACGGGAACCGGAGCACCCCAACCGCCGGGAACCGCCACGGCACAGATCAGGACGGCACGGAGCAAGCCGGCACGGACCAGGATGGCACGGATCATCGCAGCATTGGGCAGGACGGCAGGGACGAGCACGGCACGGAGCGGCACGACGGGGAGCGGCACGGCACGGAACAGCACGACGGGGAGCGGGACGACGACGGGTGTGCCGGCGGGGGGCGGGGCGACGACTGCACCCTGCGGGAGGCGCTGGACCGGGTGGGCGGCAAGTGGGCGATCGGCATCCTGCTGGCCGCCTCCCCCGGCCCGGTCCGCTTCTCGGAGCTGACCCGGCAGGTGGAGGGGATCAGCCGCCGGATGCTCACGTTGACCCTGCGCAACCTGGAACGGGACGGCCTGTTGCACCGCCGGGTACACCCGACCGTGCCGCCGAGGGTCGAGTACCGGGCCACCCCGATGGCGTTGGAGCTGTACGAGCCGTTGCTGGCGCTGACCGCCTGGGCGCAGCGGCACCGCACGGCGATTGGCGAGGCGCGGGCCGCGTACGACCGCAGGCACGGTCGGGTGTGACGGTGCGTCACGGGAGCCCGGGGCGCTGCGCTGTGGTGAACGCCACCGTCTTTCTCTGACCGATCGGTCAGGGTCTGACCGATCGGTCAGGCATGCTGGAACGCATGATCCGACGCACCCCCCACACGCACGGCGAGATCCTCGCCGCGGCGGCCCGGCGGTTCGCGGTGACCGGCTACAAGGGCACCTCGTTGCAGGACATCGCCCGCGAGGTGGGCTGCTCCAAGGCGGCGGTGCTCTACCACTTCGCCGGCAAGGAGTCCCTGCTCGCCGAGCTGATGGCAGGACCGATCGCGGTCCTCTGCGAGCTGGACGAGCGGATCTCGGCGCTGACCGGCGCGGCGGCGCAACGCGTGGCGGCGGAGGGTTTCGTCGACCTCGCGGTGCGGTTCCGGGGCGAGATCGCGCTGCTGCGCGGGGAGTTCCCGGAACTGCTCGCCCAACCGGCCTTCGCCCACATCCAGCGCATCTCCGAACGGCTGATCGAGGCGATGACCGGCCCCGACGGCGGGCAGGACGGGCGGGTCGCCGCGCTGGTGCTGCTCGCCGGCATCGCCGAGGGGTGCGGCGCGTTCGCCGACATCCCCGACGAGGAACTGCGTCCCGCCCTGCTGGCCGTCGTCCAGCGGGTGCTCGTCACCCCCACACCGCCGCCACCACGGCCACCTCTCGACCACCAACACCAGGATTGAGGACAAGGATCTGATGGCGACCCTGCTGTACCGGCTAGGCCGGGCATCGTTGCGCCGCCGGCGACTCGTCGTCGCCGTCTGGCTCGTCGTACTCGTCGGCCTCGGCATCGCCGCCGCCACCCTGAAGGGCCCGACGGCCGGCAACTTCACCATGCCCGGAACCGAATCGCAGCAGGCGTTGGACCTGCTCGCCGAGCGGTTCCCGGCAGCCAGCGGCGCCACCGGCACCATCGCGGTGAAGGCGCCCGCCGACGGTCAGTTGACCACCCCCGACGGGCAGGCCGTGGTGAAGGGAGTCGTCCAGGAGGCGGCGACCCTGCCCGGCGTCATCGGCGCGGTCGACCCGTACCAGTCCCAGGCGATCACCCCCAACGGCCGCTACGCGCTGATCCAGGTGCAGTTCGCCACCGGCGCGGACGACGTCACCGACGACCAGCGCGCGGCGTACGAGAAGGTCGGCGCGCAGGCCGAGGCCCAGGGGTGGCAGATCGCCCCCGGCGGTGAGGTGCTCAACGCGGAGCCGGAGGTCGGCTCGACCGAGGCGCTGGGCGTGCTCGTCGCCGCGATCGTCCTGATCATCACGTTCGGCTCGCTGGTCGCGGCCGGGATGACCATGCTGAACGCGCTGATCGGCGTCGGGGTCGGCATGGCCGGCCTGTTCGCGCTCAGCAGCGTGGTCGAGCTGACCAGCACCGCGCCCATCCTGGCCCTGATGCTCGGCCTGGCGGTCGGCATCGACTACTCGCTGTTCATCACCTCGCGGCACCGGCAGCACCTGCTCGAAGGGCTCACCCCGGAGGAGGCCGTCGGCCGGGCCGTCGGCACCGCCGGTTCCGCGGTGCTCTTCGCCGGTGCCACCGTGGTCATCGCGCTCGCCGGCCTCGCCGTGGTCGGCATCCCGTTCCTCACCGTGATGGGTCTGGCCGCCGCCGGCACGGTCAGCGTGGCGGTGCTGGTGGCGATCACCCTCGCCCCGGCGCTGCTCGGCTTCGCCGGCCGCCGGGTGCTGCCCCGCAAGCTGCGCAACGTCACCCCGGCGGCCGAGGCCGCCGACGCCGTGCCGGCCGCCGAGGACCGCTCCGGCTTCGGGTTCCGCTGGGCGCGGTGGGTGACCCGGCTGCGCATCCCGGTGATCCTGGTCGGTCTGCTCGGTCTCGGGCTGCTGGCCCTGCCGGCCCAGGACATGCGGCTCGCCCTGCCGGACGCCAGCACCGCCGCGGTCGGCAGCCCGGCCCGCACCAGCGCCGACCTGATCCGGGAGGGCTTCGGTCCGGGCTTCACCGGCCGGCTCGCCGTGGTGGTCACCTCGGACTCCCCGCAGGACACCGCCGCGGCCGTGCCGCAGGTCGCCGCGCTGGTCCAGCGTACGGAAGGGGTGTTGGCGGTGGCCCCGCCGCAGCTCGACCCGTCCGGGCGGACGGCGCTGATCGGGGTGATCCCGAAGAGCGGGCCGACCGACGCGGCCACCGAGACGGTGGTGCACGACATCCGGGACCGGGTGGGTTCGATCGGTAACGCCGAGGTGCTGCTGACCGGCGTCACGGCGATCGGCATCGACGTGTCCGAGAAGCTGTCCGACGCGATGCCGGTCTACCTGCTGCTCGTGGTGGGGCTGTCGATCCTGCTGTTGATGCTGGTCTTCCGGTCGATCCTGGTGCCGGTGAAGGCCGCGCTGGGCTTCCTGCTCACGGTGGCCGCCACCTTCGGCATCACCGTCGCGGTGTTCCAGCAGGGCCACCTGGCCAGCCTGGTCGGCCTGGACAGCCCGGCCCCGCTGATCAGCTTCCTGCCGATCCTGCTGATCGGCATCCTGTTCGGCCTGGCCATGGACTACGAGGTCTTCCTGGTCTCCCGGATGCGGGAGGACTTCGTGCACGGCGACACGGCCCGGCAGGCCACCATCAACGGGATGGGGCACGGGGCACGGGTGGTCACCGCCGCCGCGCTGATCATGATCTCGGTCTTCGGCGGCTTCGTCTTCCTCGACGACCCGGTGATCAAGTCGATGGGCTTCGCGCTCGCCATCGGTGTCGCCATCGACGCCTTCGTGGTCCGGATGACCATCGTCCCCGCCGTGATGTCCCTGCTGAACGCCAGGGCGTGGTGGCTGCCCCGCTGGCTCGACCGGGCCCTGCCCAACGTCGACATCGAGGGCGAGGGCCTCCGCGCCCACCTCGACAAGCAGCCGGTCACCGTCTGACCCGACCGCCCGATCCTGTCGATCATGGAGTTGTGGTGCCGGACGAAGGTGGCATGAACCCACCAAACGGGCACCACAACTCCATGATCCACCGCCGCACGGCCGCGCGGGGAGGGTGGGTCAGAGGCCGGCGGGGTAGGTTTCCAGTTCGTTGGTGGTCGACGGGGTGGGCAACGGGTGCAGGGCGGTCGACTCGTCGCACCAGACGAAGGCGTCGTAGCGGTCGGCCAGCCGGCTCGGCACGTAGTTGCCCCAGCGTTCGAAGGTCGGGTCGTAGACCACCCCGATCGCCCGGTGCTCGGCGGTGCCGGTGACCCAGGCGGGCTGGTCGGGGCCGCCGAACACGAGCACCGCCCGCTCCGGCAGCAACTCGTGCAGCCGCCACTCCACCGAGCCCTCCCGGGCCGGCGGCACCGTCATCACCTCGGCCGGTGAACCCCAGTGCGGGGCGGCGACCACGGTGCCCCGGTAGCCGCCGAAGCCGATCAGCGTCACCGCGTCCCGGCCGAGGCGTTCCCGGGCGAGCTGGCCGATGTTGACCATCCCGTCGCCAGCCATGTCGGTGGCCCGGGCGTCCCCGATGTGGGTGTTGTGCGCCCAGACGATCCCGCGTGACCCCGGGCCGTACCGGGTCAGCAGCCGGTCCAGGGTGTCGGCCATGTGGATGTCACGCACGTTCCAGGAGTCCGGCCCGCCGTGCACCATCGCCCGGTAGTACCGCTCCGCGCCGGCCACCACCTCCGCGTTCTGCCAGGCCGCGAAGGCGTCCGGGCCGTCCGAGGCGACGTGTGCCCGGGTACGCGCCAGCAGCCGGATCACCTCCTCCTCGCAGCGCGCCGAGACGAACCGGCTGGCCGCGCCGTACTCCTCGACCCGCCGCCCGTACGGCTCGAAGCACCGGTACGCGTCCTGCGCCGCCTCCATCGACTTCGGGTCCTCCTCGCCGAGGTAGTCGAAGATGGCCTGCATGGACTCCCACAGGCTGTAGACGTCGAGCCCGTGGAAACCGGCCCGTTCCCGCTCCGGGCGCTCCAGGTTCCACGCCCGCAGCCAGCGGCAGAACCGGTCCACCTCGGCGTTGGCCCACATCCAGGTGGGCCAGCGGGTGAACAGTCCCAGCGCGGTGCGCGGGTCCTGCGCGCCGCCGGGCGCGCCCACCACCGACCGGTGCACCCGGTCGCAGTCCGGCCAGTCCCCCTCCACCGCCACGAAGTCGAACCCCTGCTCGGCGATGAGCCGCCGGGTGAGCTGCTCACGCAACCGGTAGTAGTCGTAGCTGCCGTGCGTCGCCTCGCCGATCATCACCACCCGGGCCTCCCGGGCGCGCTCCAGCAGCGGGTCGAAGTCGCTCGGCGTACCGAGCCGCTGTACCAGCATGGGCGGGGCTACCCGGCAGGGTCGGCGGACAAACCGCCGGTCGGCACGGTGTGGGCGGTGTGTCGGCGGGCGGAACGGGTAGCCGGCGGCATGACCGTCACCGGGATGCAGTTGCAGGAGTATCTGGCCGGGCTCGACTACCCGGTCTCCCGCGAGGACCTGGTCCGCTGGGGTCAGGAGAACGGTGCCAGCACCGAACTGCTGCAGATGCTGCGGGCGCTGCCCGCCGGGCAGTTCGACGACCCGGCCGAGTTGCACGAGGCCCTCGGCACCCTCGCCTGAGCCGCCCCCACCTGAGCCGCCCCGACCGGTCACCACCGCCGGCCACCGGCGCGACCCGTGGGAGCGTGCAGCAACCGGAACAGCACCAGCCACTGCTCCGGCCAGACCAGCCCGACCGGGGTCGCGGGGTCGAGCCGCGCCGCCCGCAGCGCGCCGTCGACCCGCCGGCCCGGATGGGCCGTGCGCAGCGAGGCCGCGAGCGACCCGCCCGCCCCGCCGAACCCCAGCTCCACCATCCTGCGGTACGCGGGCAGCCCGGCCGGGTCCAGCAGCGTCGCCGGCCGACGTTCGATCCGCAGGATGCCCCCGTCGACGGCGGGCACCGGACGGAACGCCGTGCGGGCCACCCGGCCGGACAGCCCCCAGTGGTACTCCGGCCAGGTCAGCACGGTCAGCCGGGTCCACCGGCCGAGGTCACCGGTCCGCTTGCGGGCGTACTCCCACTGGGTGAGCAGGGTGGCCGCGCGCAGCCGGGGTGCGGCGAGGCACCAGCGGACCACCGCCGCCGTCAGCGACCAGGGGATGTTGCCGACGACGGCGAACGGCTCGTCGGGTGGCGCGGCGGTCAGGAAGTCGGCCTGCCGGTGCTGCACGTGCGGCAGCGTCGCGCACACCGCCGCCAGGGCGGGGGCGACGGTCGGGTCGACCTCGTAGGCGATCAGCCGGCCGCACCGTTGCGCCAGCGGCCGGGTCAGCTGGCCACGGCCGGCGCCCACCTCCAGCAGCAGGTCGTCCGGGCCGGTACGGGCCGCCCGGACCATCCGGGTCACGGTGGCCGGGTCGGTGAGAAAGTTCTGGGACAGTACGCGACGTGACCTGTCGCGTGCGGTTCTGCGGGGCGCCACGGGGCTCGTCCTGTCTGTCGCCGCTCGGCGACGGTACGGACAGGCGCAGCACGATGCCGGGCCTGTCCGAGTGGATCGGGACTCGGACGACCCTGGAGATCGGCGGGGACGTGACGCACGGAGAGCGCAGCCGGTGACCGGGCCCGACGGTCACCGGGCACGGTCGGGGCTGGCGTCGCCGCTCGACCGGGTCGGTCGGGCGGGCGACGCAGACCGTGACCGGCCACGATGGCCGTGAGACCACAGTGGCGGTCAGACCACGATGGCCGTCAGACGACGATGGCGGTCAGGCCGGGGTGGTGCTCGGGTCAGGCGCGGTGGGCGTCCCGGCCGGCCAGGGCCGGACGCCGGACTCGCGGGCGGGCCACCAGGAGGGGGCCCCGCGCGGCCGACGCGACGGCCACGGTGATCAGGGCGTGCGTGAACATGGAGGCCACGGTAGTGCACCCCGCGCCTCGCGCAACGGCTTTTCCGCTCCCGTCTGCCACGACCTCGGACCCGACGGACGAGCGTCCACTCTGACCACCGTGGGCGACCACGGACGGGGCAGCACCGCACGCACGCCGGCCGGGTCGGGGCGGTCAGGGACGGAGGTCGACGGTGCGGGCCTCGGCGCGGGCGGTCTCCGCCGCCGCCAGGACGGCCACCACCTCCCGGCCGAAACGGACGTCGCACCGGTGGTCCCGGCCCCCCGAGTCGATCTCCGCGAGCAGTTGGTCGACTGCGGTGCCGAACGCGGTCAGCGCGTCGCCGTCGCCGGGCGGGACGGCTGCGGTGCCGTTCTCGCCGAAGAAGACGACGTCCCGGGTGACCGCCGCCGCCGGGGCGTCCAGGGTCAGCGACAGCGCGCTGGTGGCACCCCCGTCGTGGGCGAGCAGCAGGTGCACCAGCCCGCCGGGGCCGTCCGTCGCGGCGACCCGGGTGACCCGGCCGAGCACCGGCAGCACGATCGACAGCGCGTGCGGGCCGATGTCCCACAGCGCCCCCTGCTCCCGCCGCCACCGGGAGCCGCCGTACGGGCTGCCGGTGGCGTAGATCGAGGCGAACTGGGTGACCCGGGCGTGTTGCCAGCCGCCGGCCGCGGCGGTGGCGGTGAGGAAGCCGTCGACGTTGGGGTGGAAGCGTTGGGTGAAGAAGACCACCGAGGCCACGCCGGCGGACTGCGCGGCGGCGACCACCCGGTCGGCCTCGTCGAGGCTCAGTGCGAGGGGCTTGTCCAGCAGCAGGTGCCGGCCGGCGGTGGCGGCCCGGACGGCGATCCCGGCCTGCACGTCCGGGGGCAGCGCCACGGCCACCGCGTCGCAGGCGTCGAGCAACGCGTCGACGTCGTCGTACGCCGGTACGCCGTGCCGGGTGGCCAGCGCGGCGGCCCGGTCGGGGTCGCGCCCCCAGACCCCCACCAGCGCGGCGCGGGGATGGGCGTCCAGTCCGGCACCGTGGGTGCGCGCCGCCCAGTGGCCGGTGCCGAACAGGCCGAACCGCAGCACGAGGTACCCCCGGTCTCGTCGTCGGCCACGCCCGTCGCGGCCGTGATCCACGCTAGTCTCCCACCCCTGTTTCCGCAGCCGACGGCCGCCGACCCGCACCACCGGGCCGCCGCCCGGGAACCGGGGCCGCCGACCCGGGACCGGGACGACGCTGATTACTACGCCGGTTAGTAGGCTGTGCCGGTGACCGAGACACCTATCGGATGGCGGCGATGACCGGCGCGGGGTCGGCCGGTTCGCCGGTGGACGGGGTGCTCGCCACCGTGACGATCGGGCTGTCGCTCGTACTCGCGCTGTGGGCGCTGGTGGCGGCGGTCCGGCACCGGCCGCCGGACCTGGCGCAGTCCGTCGGGCTGGGCCTGCTGGAGGTGGCGCTGCTCGCGCTGACCGTGCTGGCCCTGGTCGCCGTCGTCGGGGGTGAGCGGCCGGGCGAGCCCGGCGCGTTCTTCGGCTACCTGGTGACGCTCGTCTGCCTGCCCCCGCTGGCCTGGGTGCTGGCCCGGATGGAACCGACCCGCTGGGGGTCGGCGATCGTCTGCGCGGTCTGCCTGGTCCTGCCGGTGGTCGTGGTCCGGCTGCAACAGACGTGGGAGGTCGTCGGTGGCTGACACCCGGACGGCGCGGCGCGCCACCAACGCGGGGCCGGGGCGGCTGCTGATCGCCGTCTACATCCTGTTCGCCATCGCCGCCACCTCCCGGGCCGGGCTCCAGATCGCCACGAAGTTCGACGAGGCGCCGGTGGCGTACCTGCTCTCGGCGGTGGCCGCGCTTGTCTACATCGTGGCGGCGGTCGGGCTGGCCCGCGCCGGGCACGCCGGCCGGCGGGTCGCGCTGGCCTGCTGCTCGGTGGAGTTGGTCGGGGTGGTCGGCGTCGGGGTGCTCAGCCTGGTCGACGCCGAACTCTTCCCCGACGAGACGGTCTGGTCCGGTTTCGGCAGCGGGTACGGCTACATCCCGCTGGTGCTGCCGGTGCTGGGGCTGCTCTGGCTGTGGCGTACCCGCGACGCGGCCGACGTCTGACGCCGGCTCCCGGCGCGGGCACCCCGGCCCCGGTCAGTCCTTCGGGCCGCCCGCGACGTAGATGACCTGGCCGGAGACGAAGGACGCGCCCTCGCTGACCAGGAACGAGATGGTGTGCGCCACGTCCTCCGGGCGGCCCGGACGACGGACCGGGATCTCCGCGGCGGCGTGCTTCTGGAGGTCGTCGAAGTCGACCTTCATCCGGGCGGCGGTGGCGGCGGTCATGTCGGTGACGATGAAGCCGGGGGCGACCGCGTTCACCGTCACGCCGAACGGCCCCAGCTCGATCGCGAGGGTCTTGGTGAAGCCCTGGAGGCCGGCCTTGGCCGCCGCGTAGTTGGCCTGGCCCCGGTTGCCCAGCGCGGAGGTGCTGGACAGGTTGACGATCCGCCCGTACCTCTGCTCGACCATGTGCCGCTGGGCGGCCTGGCTGAACAGGAACGCGCCGCGCAGGTGCACCCCCAGCACGGTGTCCCAGTCGGCGTCGGTCATCTTGAACAGCAGGTTGTCCCGCAGCACCCCGGCGTTGTTGACCAGCACGGTCGGCCCGCCCAACTCGGTGGCGACCCGCTCGACGGCGGCCTCGACCTGGTCCCGGTCGGCCACGTCAGCGCCGACGCCGACGGCCCGGCCACCGGCGGCGGCGATCGCCTCCACGGTCGGCCCGGTCGCCGCCTCGTCGATGTCGACCACGGCGACGGCCATCCCGTCGGCGGCCAGCCGCCGGGCGGTGGCCGCGCCGATACCGCGTGCGGCTCCGGTGACGATGGCGACGCGGGACTGCTCCGACATGACTACCTCCCGGTAACTTCTGGCTCGACCGAGGAGCCTACCCGCCCCGACGTCCGTCGACGTCCCTGCCGGGCAGGGACGTCGACGGACGGGCCGGTCAGTAGGTGGTGGACCGGCGGAGCCGGATCCAGCGGTAGCCGTGCCCGCCCAGCTTCAGGCTGTCCAGCTTGCCCACGTCGCCGTAACCCCGGTCGGTCAGCACGTCTATCGGCAGGTCCGCCTCGGCGGCCACGCTGCTCAGGTCCACCTCCACGTCCTCGGTGCCGAGATTGTGCAGAAAGACCATGGTGCCGGTCGGGCCGTCGGCGCGGTGCGCGAGGACCCCGGCCGGCATCGGCACGTCGATGTGGGTGGTCGAGCCGGAGCCGATCTCCGGGGCCTCCCGCAGCGTCCGGATCATCCGCTCGAACCAGGCCAGCAGCGACGTCGGGTCGCACCGTTGGGCGGTGACGTTGACCTTCTGGTAGCCGAAGTCACCCTTGTCGATCACCGGGCGGATCAGTTTCTCCGGGTCCGCCGTCGAGAAACCGCCGTTCTCCTTGTACGACCACTGCATCGGGGTACGGATCGCGTCCCGCCCGTCCAGCGCGAGGTTCTCCCCCATCCCGATCTCCTCGCCGTAGCGCAGCACCGGCGTGCCGCGCAGCGAGAACTGGAGCGCGTACGCCAGTTCGATGTGCCGCCGGTCGTTGCCGAGCATCGGAGCGAGCCGTCGCCTGATGCCGCGTCCGTAGAGCTGCATGTTCTCGTCCGGGCCGAACTTCGCCAGCACGTCGTTGCGCTGGTCGGCGGTGAGCCGGGACAGGTCGATCTCGTCATGGTTGCGCAGGAAGGTCGCCCACTGGCCGCCGGTGGGCAGCTTCGGGGTGTCGCGCAGCGCGTCGATGATCGCCTCCGGGTCCTCCCGGGCGAGGGCGAGCATGAGCCGGCCGTTGAGCATGAAGTCGAAGAGCATGTGGATGCGGTTGCCCGAGCCGCTGCCGTCGCCGAAGTAGACAGGAAGCTGGTCGGGTTCGACGTTCGCCTCGGCCAGCAGCACCGCGTCGCCGCGCCGCCACTGCACGTGCTGACGGAGGTCGGTGAGGAAGTCGAAGTCCTTGGGTGCGTCCGGGTTGCCCGGTTCGGTCTGCTCGATGATGAACGGCACGGCGTCCATCCGGAACCCGGAGACGCCGAGCTGGAGCCAGAACGAGGTGATCTTCTTGATCTCGGCACGGACCTTCGGGTTCTCGATGTTCAGGTCCGGCTGGAACCGGTAGAAGCGGTGGTAGTACCACGCCTTGGCGGTCCGGTCGTAGCTCCACGTCTCGTGCTGCTCGCCCGGGAACACCATGCCCTGGTGCCGGTCCGCCGGCTCGTGGTCGGCCCAGACGTACCAGTCGCGGTACGGCGAGTCGGGCGAGGACCTGGCTGACTGGAACCACGGGTGCTGGTCGGAGGTGTGGTTGACCACCAGGTCGATGATGACCCGGATGCCCCGGTTCTGCGCCTGGTGCAGCAGCTCGGCGAAGTCACCGAGGGTCCCCAGGCGCGGGTCGACGTTGTAGAAGTCGGTCGCGTCGTATCCGTCGTCCTGGTTGGGCGAGGGATGGATCGGGTTGAGCCAGAGGCAGGTCACCCCCAGCCGCGCCAGGTAGTCGAGCCGGCCGATCAGGCCCCGGAAGTCACCGACCCCGTCACCGTCGGAGTCCGCATACGTGTCGACGTCGAGGCAGTAGACGACGGCCTCGGAATACCACCTGTCACCCATGCCGGCCTAATGTCTCCGGTGCGCCGACGCCGCAAACGCGAGCCCCGTTCCACAGTCCGTCGGCGACCGCCGCGCCGACCCGGGACGGGCCGGGGTACGGTCCGGGCATGGCTGCACATCCGACGGACGGCTCCCGCACCCTCGACTGGGACGAGGGCCGGTGGCTGCACCAGCCGGTACGGGTGGACCGGGCCGGCGACGGCGCGCTGCTGGTGGAGCCGGCCGCCAACAGCGACCTGTGGCGGCACACCAGCTACGGTTTCGTCCACGACGACGGGCCGGCGCTGCTCGCCCCGCTGCCGGCCGACGGTGCGGTCGAGGTGGACTTCCTGCTCGACTACGCGGCGCAGTTCGACCAGGCCGGGGTGCTGGTCCGGGTGGACGAACGGAACTGGATCAAGGCCGGGGTGGAGGTCAGCGACGGCCTGCCGCAGGTCGGCGCGGTGGTGACCCGGGAGTTCTCCGACTGGTCGGTGGCGCCGGTGCCGCACTGGAGCGGTCGGCAGGTGACCGTGCGGGCCAGCCGTAGCGGCGACGCGTTGACGGTGCGGGCGCGGGTCGCCGACGAGCCGTGGCGGCTGGTCCGGCTCGCCCCGCTCGACCCGGACGCGGTGGCGCTGGCCGGGCCGTTCTGCTGCGCGCCCACCCGGGGCGGGCTGACCATCCGGTTCACCGGCTGGCGACAGGGGCCGGCGGACCGGGAACTGCACGCGTCGGACTGATCCCCGGCTCAGCCGGCTGCGGCCGATCGGCCGCTGCGTCGACGCAGGTCGCAACGCACGGCCGGGCCCGGTGGGCGGCGGCGGACGGGGTGGGACCACTCACCACGGGGTGTAAGTGGTGGCCGGCTGGGTACCACTGTCCGATCCCGCCGGCCCGCTGGAAGGACGCCGATGGCCCTCGCCGAGAACGTCGACCCGAACAGGTTCACCGGGCTGACCGGATGGGTGGCGGGTGTCATCGACTCCCTCGGCGCGGTCGGGGTCGCCTTCCTGGTGGCGCTGGAGAGCATCATCCCGCCGATCCCGAGCGAGATCGTGCTGGCGATGGCCGGCTACCTCGCCGCCGAGGGCCGGTTCAGCCTGGTGGTGATCGTCCTCGCCGCGACTGTCGGTTCGCTGGTCGGCGCGCTGGTGCTCTACTGGCTCGGCGCGGCGCTCGGCGAGGAACGGCTCAAGCGCTGGCTGGACCACATCCCGCTGGTCGACCGGGACGACCTGGAGAAGGCCGACCGCTGGTTCGAGCGGCACGGCCGGTGGGCGGTGCTGATCGGCCGGCTGGTGCCGGTGGTGCGCAGCCTGGTCTCCGTCCCGGCCGGCGCGAACCGGATGCCGATGGGCGAGTTCGTGCTGCTCACCACGCTGGGCAGCGGGGTGTGGAACGCGCTGGTCGTCGGTCTCGGCTACACGCTGGGCTCGCGCTGGCAGGACGTGGAGAAGTACAGCGACTGGTTCAACTACGCCATCTTCGCGGTCTTCGCCGTCATGATCGTGAGCTGGGCCGGCAGGAAGATCCGCTCCCGGCGCGACCGGAACGACAGGCAGTCGGTGACCACCGACCACTGACCGGCCCACCGCGCCGCCCGGCCGGTACGGGTCACCCCGCCCGAGGGGCCCGAGGCCGGAAGACCGCCCCGCCCGGTGGAACCGGACCGCCGGAGCGGCCGGCCCCACCGGGCTGGCGCTCAGAACTTCGCGGTGATCGAGGTGAACTCCCAGGTGCCCTGGCTGATGCCGGAGCAGTTGGCGACCACTCCCCCGTCCGGGCAGGCGCGGTCCCGGTTGACCGACCAGAAGGTGAACCGGGACAGCCCCCGGGCCTTGGCCCAGTCCCGGATCTGCGTCCAGGTGGCAGGCGAGGTCAGCTCCCGCTGGTCGGACAGGCCGTTCATGCCGCTGATGCCCATGTGCGCGTACGCGGTGGCGTCGGACCAGCCGAACGCCGACTTCAGGGTGGTCTTCAGCCCCTCGGCGGCACTGACGGTGCTCTGGTACATGTCCGCCCCGCCGCCGAAGTCGAACGGCATGATGGTGAAGGTGTCGATGTTGGCACCGAGCGCGGCGGCCTGCTTGACCAGCCGGGTTCCGTAGTACGACGGCCCGGTGGTCGAGGTGCCGAAGGTCACGATCGTCTTGATCCCCGGGTTGTTCTGCTTGACGATCTTCAGCGCGCCGAGGATGCGGTCCTGCACCGCCTCGTTCTCGAACTCGTCGCTGTTCTCGATGTCGATGTCGATCGCCTTCAACCCGTACGCGTTGATCACCTGCTGGTACGCCCCGGCGAGGGCGCTGGCCGACGCGCAGTTCGGGCCGAGCTTGTTGCCGCTCCAGCCGCCGAACGACGGGATGACGTCGCCGCCTGCCGCCCGGATCGCGGCGATGGTGCCGGCGTGCGCGCCCCCGGCGAGCGGTCCGGAGCCGTCCCAGGCCGGGGTGCAGCCACCGCCGGAGAGCACGAACGCGATGGTGAACCACTTCACCCCGGTCGCCCCCATCACCGTCGCCGGTGCGGGCGGGTCACCCCAGCCCGGGTAGAGGTAGGGGGCGGCGGCCATCGTGCCGGTGCCGCCGGTGCAGCCGGTGGTGGTGGCCGACACCGCTGCCGACTTCGCCGACTCGCCTGCCGCGTTGTACGCCGTGACGGTCCAGCTGTGCGCGGAGCAGGCGGCCAGCCCGGAGACGGTGGTCGAGGTGCCGGTGACGGTGGCCTTCACCGTGCTGCCCTCGTAGATCCGGTAGCCGGTGACCGTGCCGGAGACGGCGTTCCAGGCCAGCGTGGCCGACGACGAGGTGGTGCCGGTGACCCGCAGCCCGCCCGGGGTGGCCGGGCCAGTCGGGTTGCCGGGGCCGCCGCCGGTGCAGGCCCCGCCGTTGACGGTGCAGTTGGTCGGGTCGCCGGTGCCGGCGACGACGAAGCCGAAGGTGGTGCTGGCGCCCGGCGCGAGGCTGCCGTTCCAGCTCTGGTTGAGGGCGGTGACGTGCTGGCCGGAGCTGCTCAGCCGGGCGTCCCAGAACGAGCCGACGGTGCTGCCCGAGGGCAGGTCGAACTGGACGTTCCACGAGCTGATGGCGGTCGAGGTGTCGTTGGTGACGGTGAACCTGGCCTCGTACCCGTTGCCCCAGCTGGCGGTGCGGACGAAGGCGGCGGTGGCGGCGGACGCGGCCGGCGGGGCCACGAGCGTGCCGGTGACCAGGGCGGCGGCGAGCGCGACGGCGAGGGTGGCCGCGCGGGGGGTGCGGAGTCTCACGGGTGGCCTCCAGTGGACCGGGGCGGGGGACGTCAGGGGTGTGACCGGCCCCGTGGTGCGCGGGCCGGTGGACGCGGTCCGGGGGTGGGACCGCCGGGACGACCGGGAATGCATCCACGGTCGTCCACGTCCGCGCCTATTATTAAGACTCTTAACTGTTAATGTCCAGAGCCCATCGACGAGGGGTCCGCGCCACACCGGCACGGACCCCTCGCGGCCCGGTCAGCGGCGGAAGGTGAACCAGTTGACGTTGACGAAGTCGGACGGCTGACCGCTGCTGAAGGTGAGGTAGACGGTGTGCCGGCCGGTCACCGCCGACACGTTGCCCGGCACCGACCGCCAGCTCTGCCAGCCACCGGTGTTGGCGACGGCGAAACTGCCGATCGGGGTGGCGGTCGGGCTGTCCACCCGCACCTCGACCAGGCCGCTCACCCCGCCGGCCGCGCCGGAGGCCACCCGGGCCAGGAAGTCGCGCGGTCCGCTGCTGCCGAAGTCCACGTTGTCGTAGCGGGCCCAGTCACCGTTGCGCAGGGCGGCGATGTTCTGCCCGCCCTCGGCGCACGTCTCGACGGCCACCCCGTTCTGCCCGGAGAACGCCTCGGCCTGGATCGTCGAGTACGCGTCCACGGTGCCCGACGGCGGCGGCGTGGTCGGGGCCGGCGTGGTGGGGGTCGGCGTCGGGGTGGAGCCGCCACCCCGACGGTAGACCGCGACGTAGTCGACGAGCATCGGCCGGCCGGAGACGGTCGAGCCGGTCGGCGTGACGGCACCGGCCACCCCGTCCGGGAAGGAGCCGCCCATCGCCACGTTGAGCAGCAGGAAGTAGCCACCGTGGCCGGTCATCTGGGCCCAGTAGGTGGCGCCGACCTGGGTCTGGGTGACGGTGTGGAACAGCTGACCGTCGACGTACCAGCGCAGTTGCTGCGGGCTGACCGAGGTGTCCCACTCGGTGCGGTAGGTGTGGAAGGCGGCCTGGCAGGCGCTGCCGGGGCAGACCCGGGTCGCGCCCAGCCCGCTGAACTCGTTGCACGGGCCGCCGGGGGCGACCCCGCAGTGCAGCGCGCCCCAGACCTGGTTGAGCCCGTTGACGTTCTCCATCACGTCGATCTCGCCGATGCCCGGCCAGTTCTGGTAGTTGCCCCGGTACGGCGCGCCGAGCGCCCAGAACGCCGGCCAGTAGCCCGCCGCCTGGGCGCCCGTGACGTTGGGCATCTGGATCCGTCCCTCGATCGCCAGCACCCCGCCCGACGGGGGCTTGAAGTCGGTGCGCACGGTCTCGATCCGGGCCGAGGTCCACCGGCCACCGGAGTCGCGCAACGGGGTGATCCGCAGGTTGCCGGACCCGTCGTGGGCCAGGTTGGCGGTGCTGCCGGTGTACGTCTGGATCTCGCCGGTGCCCCAGTTGGCCGGGCCGCCCGGGTAGCTGGTGCCGGTGTCCACGATCCAGTTGGCCGAGGACGGCAGGGTGCCGGCCGCACCGGTGAAGTCGTCGCTCCACACCAGGCTCCACCCCGACGGCGGCGTGGGGACGGCGGCCTGCGCAGCGACCGAGACGCCTGTCAGCGCGGTGGCGGCGGCGAGCGTGACCGCCAGGGCGAGCCGGCGGTGGGACCGGCGCGGGGCGGTGGGGGCGACCGGAGCCGCCGGGACAGCGTTCATCGGGATGCCTCTCTGGGGGGACGGGAGCAAGAGAGCGCTCTCTGAGCGGTTTTCTACGCTCCCGCCCCACCATTTGTCAACGCTCGTCGATGGCTTCGGCCGGCACCGGTCGCGGCCGACGCAGCAGCACGTGCTCGGCCACCGTCCACGCGGTGGTGGTGACCAGGTAGAGCACCGCCGCCAGCGGCACCACCAACGCCAGCAGCACCGTGCCGTACGGCAACAGCGGCAGCATCCGGGCCAGCAGCGCCGCCCCCGGCTGGTCGGCCGGGACGGCGGCCGACGCCGCCGCCCGGCGGGACAGCACCGTGGCCAGGCCGGCCAGCGCCGCCAGCAACACCCCGAACACCAGCAGCACCGACGGGGTCAGCCCGTCGCCCAGGTGCCAGCCCAGCGGCACCCCGGCCAGCCGCGCGTCGAGCAGCCCGCCGGCACCGTCCCCGGTGCCGAACAGGCGGTACATGACCAGGAAGAACGGGGCCTGGAGCAGCGCCGGCAGGCACCCCGCCACCGGCGACGCCCCGGCCCGGCGGTAGAGCGCGAACATCTCCGCCTGCAACGTCGCCGGGTCGTCGGCGTACCGCTGCTGGAGCTGGCGTAGCTGCGGGGCGAGCGCCGCGCGACGCCGCTCCGCACGGACCTGGGCGACGGTGAGCGGCGAGATCGACAGCCTGACGGCGACGGTGAACAGCACGATCGCGGCGGCGGTGGCGACCCCGCCGGCCAGCGGCGTCAGCAACCCGGCGAGCCAGCCGACGACGGAACCCGCGGCGGCAGCCGCGTCGTGCACGGGTGAGAAGGCGAGCATGGGGAACCCCTCGGTCCGATTCCGGAGGTCCGCACGGGACGGTCACCGGCCGCCCGTCAGGGCGGTCGGCGGTTCACCGTGGGACGCAGTGACGACGGACCGGTCGGGGTCGGCGGCGCGCGGGGTCAGCCCGCGACCGGGGACCAGCCGACCGGGAGGAGACCTCCGGGCGCCCGGGGGCGGGGTCGGCCCGCCGCGTCCGGATCGACCTGCCGGGGTACGCCTCGACGCCGGGCCCGGTCGCGCAGCCCGACCGCCCGTCGCCGCCCGACGCCGGGGCCGGACGCCGTCCGGGGACGGGTCGCCAGCAGGATGACGAGCAGCAACGCGGCCGCCACCGCCGCACCGGCCAGCAGGTCACCCGGCCGGTCCGCGAGCAGGGTCAGCCCGACGAGCGCGTACGCCCACAGACCCGTCACCACCCGCAGCCCCGACACGCCCGCCAGCCTAGGACCCGCTGTCACGTCGGACCGCCGCGACGACGTCGACCACCGTCTCCGGCCGGTCCACGTGCAGCAGGTGCCGGGCGTCCCGGAACACCTCCTGCCGGCCGGCGGGGAAGCTCGCCGCCAACGCGGCGTGTCCCGCCCGCCACGCCGCCCGGCCGGCCGGAGTGGGCACGTCGCCGAGCGCGGTCAGCACCCGCACCGGCAGCGTCGGTGCCGCCGTCACCTCCCGCAACGCCACCAACTCCGCCGCCACCGCCGGGTGCGCCAGCCACTGCACCAACGCCCCGATCAGCACCGCCGGGCAGCCGTACGCCGCCGCGGCGGCCGGGTCGGGCGGCCGGACGCTCATCCGGCGCACCGCCCGACGCCACGCCCCCGGGCCGTACCGGCGGGCCAGACCGGACCGGTCGAGCGCCCCGGTCAGCACCGGTGCCCCGGCCGACACCGCGCCGGCCGTCCACGTCGACCACCACCGCCACCGGGCCGCCCCCGCCGGGTCCACCAGGCTCGGGTCCACCAGCACCAGCCCGGCGAGCCGCCCCGGACACCGCCGGGCGTATCCCTCGGCGGGCAACGCCGCCGCCGAGTGCGCCACCAGCACCGGCCGGTCCAGCCCGGTCACCGCCGCGTCGAGGCGAGCCAGCTCGGCGGTGAGGGTGGGCACCCCGGCATCGTCCGGCCGGTCCAGCCGGCGCACCCGGTAGCCGGCGGCGGTCAGCGGCGGCACCAGCCGGTCCCAGGTCTCCGCCCCCTCCCCCATCCCCGGGCAGAGCAGCACCCCCGGCCCGCCGGCCCGCGCCGCCGGGTCGTCGGTGGGCGGGCCGGTCACCGGGGACGCCCCGGGCCGGGGCCCCACCGGGCGACGGCGGCGGTGAGCAGCAGCCAGCCGGACAGCCCGGTGAGCTGGACCCGCTGCCACAGGCCCAGCCCCCACTCGGGGTGCAGCGTGGCGACAAGCGTCCCGACCGTGCCGACCGCCAGCACCACCGCCACCGCCAGCCCCGCCCGGCGGCGGGCCGGGCCACGCAGCACGGCGAGGACCGCCACCAGGCTCAACAGCGCGCCGGCCACCGCCACCGAGGAGGTGACCGTGTGCGCCTGGTGCCGCCAGGACAGCTCGCCCAGCTCCTCCAGCCGGGCGCAGCGGGCATCGATCGAGGGGGCGCAGTCCATCGAGGTGTACCCGCCGTCCACGGCGGTGGCTACACCGAACACCAGCAGCCCCCACCAGGCCGGCCGGGGCACCTCCCGGGCCACCCGGGCCAGCAGCAGCCCGGCCACCGTCGCGCAGAGCCCGGTCGTCACGTCGCCGGCCTGGAAGACCAGGTGGTACGGCTGGTCCCGGGCGGCCAGCTCACTCAGGTAGCTCTGCACCGGCCGCAGCCCCGGGTTGAGCACCGGGGCGAGCAGCCAGGAGGCGTAACAGGCCGCCGCCAGCAGCAGCGCCGGCGCCGCCCCGGTCCGGGCGGCCCGGTGCCCGTCGCCCCCACGGCCGGCCGGCGGGGACGCCGGGTCCGGGTCGCAGCGCGGGCGGGGGCGGTTCACGACGACTCGCGGACCATCGGGAACGGCAGGGTCTCCCGGATGGACCGGCCGGTCAGCAGCATCACCAGCCGGTCCACGCCCAGTCCCAGGCCACCGGTCGGCGGCATCGCGTACTCCAGCGCGGTGAGGAAGTCCTCGTCCAGCTCCATCGCCTCCGGGTCGCCGCCGGCGGCCTTCAGCGACTGGGCGGTCAGCCGTCGCCGCTGCTCGGTCGGGTCCACCAGCTCCGAGTACGCGGTACCCAGCTCCATCCCGAACGCCACCAGGTCCCACCGCTCGGCCAGCCGGGGGTCGGCCCGGTGCTGGCGGGTCAACGGGGAGACGTCGGTGGGGAAGTCCAGGTAGAAGGTGGGCCCGTCGGTACGCGCCTCGACCAGCCGCTCGTACAGCTCCAGCAGCAGCTCGGCGCGCTGCCAGCCCGGGTCGTACGGCACCCGGGCCGCGTCGGCGCGACGGCGCAGGGCGGCGGCGTCGGTGTCGACGGTCACCTCCTCGCCCAGCGCCTCGGAGACCGCCTCGTGCACCGTACGCACCGGCCAGGGACCGCCGATGTCCACCAGCTCACCGGTGCCCGGCCGCCGGGCCAGCGGAGCCCCGTGCACCGCCACCGCCGCCGCGACGATCAGCTCCCGGGCCAGCTCCCGCATGTCGTGGTAGTCGGCGTACGCCTGGTACGCCTCCAGCACGGTGAACTCCGGGTTGTGGCTGAAGTCGACGCCCTCGTTGCGGAACACCCGGCCCAACTCGTACACCCGCTCGACGCCGCCCACGGCGAGCCGCTTGAGGTACAGCTCGGGGGCGATCCGCAGGGTCAGCCGCAGGTCGTAGGCGTTGCTGTGGGTGACGAACGGGCGGGCGTTGGCGCCCCCGTGCACCCGTTGCAGGATCGGCGTCTCCACCTCCAGGAAGTCCCGGCCCACCAGGGTCCGCCGCAGGCTGGTGAGGGTGGCGCTGCGGGCCCGCAGCAGCTCCCGGGCCTGCGGGCTGGTCGCCAGGTCCAGGTAACGGCGGCGGACCCGCGCCTCCGGGTCGGCCAGGCCGTGGTGCTTGTCGGGCAGCGGACGCAGGCACTTGGCGGTGAGCCGCCAGTCGGCCACCCGGACGGACACCTCGCCGCGCCTGGTGGCGTACACCTCGCCTGTCGCGCCCACGTGGTCACCGATGTCGACGGTGGCCCGCCACCGGTCCAGCTCCTTCTCCAGCACCAGTTGCAGGTCACCGCTGCCGTCGCGGACGGTGACGAAGCAGACCCGGCCGTGGTCGCGGACCAGCAGCACCCGCCCAGCCACCGAGACGGTCTCCCCGGTGCCGGTGTCCGGGGCCAGCCCGACGTGCCGGGCCCGCACCGCCGCGCACCCGTCGGTACGCGGCCACCCCACCGGGTACGGGTCGACGCCCTGCGCCCGCAGCCGGTCCAGCTTCGCCCGCCGGACCCGCACCTGCTCGGGCTGCTGCCCGTGCGCCGGCTCGGGGCTGACCGCGTGCACGGTGGCCGCGTCCGGTGGCACGAACCCCACCCCGCCACCGGCCGGGGGCGCACCGTACAGCGGGGACGGCCGACCGCCGGGCAGCGCCACGAAGCCCTCCGCGACGGCGGCGGCCAACCCGACCCGGGCCAGTTCCCGCCGCTCGCCGAAGCACAGGTAGCGGGGCGTCCAGTGCGGCTGGTACTTGGCGTTGGACAGGTACAGCGACTCCAACTGCCACCACCGGGAGAAGAACAGCAGCGTACGCCGCCACAGCCGGATCACCGGGCCGGCGCCGATCCGGGCACCCTGCTCGAACACCGACCGGAACACGGCGAAGTTCAGCGACACCCGCTCGACGCCCAGCCGGGGGGCCGTACCGAGCAGCGCGGCCACCATGAACTCGGTGACCCCGTTCTCGGCGGTGCGGTCCCGACGCATCAGGTCCAGCGACAGCCCGTTGCCGCCCCACGGGCTCAACGACAGCAACGCCCGTACCCGGCCGGTGCCGTCGCGGGCCTCGACCAGCACGCAGTCACCGTCGGCCGGATCGCCGAGGCGGCCCAGCGCCATCGAGAAGCCGCGTTCGTGCTCGGTGTCCCGCCAGCGGGTGGCCAGGGCGGCGAGATCGGCCAGTTCGGCCGGCGGGATGTCGGCGTGCCGGCGGACCCCTGCGGTGTAGCCGGCCCGCTCGACCCGGTGCACCGCCTGCCGGACCGGGCGCATGTCCCGCCCGCCCAGGTCGAACTCCCGGGCCAGCAGGATCGCCTCGTCGCCCAGTTGCAGCACCTTCAGCCCGTGCCGGTGGTAGGCGCGCGCGCCGGCCTCGCTGGCCCCCATCACCGCCGGGGTCCAGGCGTACTCGCGGGCCTGGTCCAGCCACGCGGTGATGGCCGGGCCCCACGCCTCCGGGTCGCCGACCGGGTCGCCGCTGGCCAGGCTCACCCCGTTGACCACCCGGTAGGTCAGCGCCGCCTTCCCGCTGGCCGAGAAGATCGCCGCCTTGTCCCGCCGGGTGGCGAAGTAGCCGAGGGAGTCCCGGTCGCCGTAGCGGGCCAGCAGTTCCCTGATGCGTTGCTCCTCGTCGGGGTGCAGCACGGCGGCGGCGCGCTGGGAGCGCAGCAGAGTGAACAGGCCGGCCAGGAAGGCGACCGCGCCCATCCCGCCGAGCAGCAGGTTGACCCAGCCGGGGGCCTGGCCCTGCCGGGTGACGTCCAGGGTGATCGCACCGCCGAAGACCTTCTCGATCGCGTACCCGAACCGGTCCAGCCAGCTGTGCAGGCTGCCGGGCACGGCGGTCAGCAGCAGGTAGCCCAGCCCGACGGCCGCCGCGGCGAGACCGAGGAACACGCCGAGGGCGCGCCGGGTGCTGCCGCTGCGGACCCGGGCGTAGAACTCCCGCCGGGCCGCCAGCAGCAGGGTCAGGGCGGCGGCGGCGAAGCCGATGCCCACCCAGACGCCGACGGTCTCGACCAGGGTGAACAGCCGCCGGCCGGCGTCGTCGGTGAGCTGGTCCGCGCCGACGGTCACCAGCAGCAGGCCGGTCAGCACGCCGACGACCAGGCTGAGGATGAAGTAGACGACCAGCACCCAGTACGCCAGCCGCTTGCGGCGCAGCACCGCCGCGGCGAGGGTGCCGAGGAACACCGCGTACGCCAGGTTGGCCGGCGCGGGCACCAGCAGCGTGTCGATCGTGGTCCGGATCGGCTGGAACTCGGCGTTGGCCGCGCTGCTGACCGCCGCCAGCGCGCAGATCGCGGCGATGAACCACAGCAGCGCCGCGAACATCCGGGGCACCTGCCGCCGCCAGTCCCGCCCGGGTGGCCGGGCCGGACGGCCGGGCCGCCGCGCCGTGGTCGGGGGCGCCACCCGGGGCGCCGTCGTCGGGGTCACCTGGCCTCCCTCACGTCCCCGCCCCGGCCCGCTCCAGGTCGGGGCGGGGGTGCGGCACGGCACCGGTCGGCGGGACCGGGTCATGGTAAGCATCAGGCGCGACGGCACGCCGTGTCGCGTTTTCTCCGCCGGACACTGCGGGTAATGGGCGGACAGCATCGCGGCGGACCCGCCGCGGCGGGACGGGACGGACGGTGATGGCGATGACCAGTGGGGTGGCGGCCGGGGCGGTGGCCCCGGAGCGGACCGGGCCCGACCGGCTGACGGTGGGCGTGGAGGAGGAGTTCCTCCTGGTCGATCCGCACACCGGTGCCGCGGTGCCCGCCGTCGACCTGGTCATGGCGCAGGTGCCGGCCGAGTTGCGCGGGCAGGTGGAGCGGGAGTTCCAGACCAGCCAGATCGAGATCGGCAGCCCACCGGGGTTGGACCTGGGCTCGATCCGGCACTCGCTGGGCGTGCTGCGCGGCGCGTTGGCCGACGCCGCCGAGCGGGCCGGCGTCCGGGTGCTGGCGATCGGCACCGGGCCGGTGGCGGGACCGGTGCCGCCGGTGGTGGACAAGCCCCGCTTCGACCGGATGATCGCCCGGTTCCGGCTGCTGGTGCCCGGCCCCGGCAACAACGGCATGCACGTGCACGTGGGCGTACCGGACCCGGACACTGGCGTGCAGGTGCTCAACCACATCCGGCCGTGGCTGCCGGTGCTGCACGCGATGACCACCAACTCGCCCTTCTCGGAGGGCGTCGACACCGGCTACGCGAGCTGGCGTTCCGTGGAGTGGGAACGCTGGCCGTCGGTCGCGCCCACCCCGTACCTGGAGTCGTACGAGCACTACGAGCGGCTGATCAGGCAGTTGATCGCCAGCGGGGTGATGCTCGACGAGGGGATGCTCTACTGGTACGCCCGGCTGTCGGCGAAGTACCCGACGGTGGAGGTCCGCATCGGTGACGTCTGCCCGTCGGTGGACGACGCGGTGCTGGTGGCGGGGCTGGTGCGGGCGCTGGTCGCCACCGCGATGGACGACGTCGCGGCGGGCCGGCCGCCGGTGAACACCGACCACCACCTGCTGGTGGCCGCGCACTGGCGGGCCGCCCACGACGGGTTGGAGGGCGACGGCGTCGACCTGGCCAACGGCGAGCTGCGCCCGGCGTGGGAGCTGGTCGACCGGCTGGTCGAGCGGGTCCGCCCGGCACTGGAGGCGCACGGCGACCTGGCCGAGGTGACCGAACTGCTGGCCGGGCTGCGCCGGCACGGCACCGGGGCCGCCCGGCAGCGGGCCGTGTTCGACCGCTCGGGCCGGCTGGAGGACGTGGTCGCCGAGGTCGCCCGGCAGACCCGTGGCTGACCGGTCCGACACCGGCCGGCGGCACGACGTCGGCCGGCCGGTCGCCGGCCGACGTGCCGCTGACCGGCCCGGGGGCGACCCGCGCGTGGAAGACTGGGCGTCGTGACAGAGCGGCTGGTCGTGGTCGGTGGGGACGCCGCCGGCATGGCGGCGGCGTCCCAGGCCCGACGCCGCCGGGGCGTCGACGACCTGGAGATCGTGGCGTTCGAGCGGGGACACTTCACGTCCTACTCGGCGTGCGGCATCCCCTACTGGATCAGCGGGCTGGTCGAGGAGCGGGACGCGTTGATCGCCCGCGACCCGGCCACCTTCCGGGACGACTTCGCCATCGACGTACGGCTGCGCACCGAGGTCACCGGCATCGACCTCGACCGCCACGAGGTCACCGCCCGCCGGCTCGACGACGGTGGCGAGGTCCGCGAACGCTTCGACACCCTGGTGTACGCCACCGGCTCGGTACCCAACCAGCCCGACTGGGCCGACGGCGACGTCGACGGCATCTTCGGCATCCAGACCCTGGACGACGCGGCGGCGCTGCGGGCCTGGCTGGACGCCGAGCCGACGCCCCGCCGGGCGGTGGTGGTCGGCGGCGGCTACATCGGGGTGGAGATGGCCGAGGCGCTGATCCAACGCGGGCTCGCCGTCACCCTGGTCGAGCGGGCCGAGCAGCCGATGGCCACCGTCGACGAGGACATGGCCGGCCTGGTCGCCGAGGCGATGCGCGGGCTGGGCGTCGAGATCCGTACCGGTGTCACGGTCAGCGGGGTCGAGCAGCGTGACGGGCGGGTGTCCGCGGTGGTCACCTCCACCGGCCCGGTGCCGGCCGACGTCGTGCTCCTCGGCCTGGGCGTACGCCCCAACACCGCGCTCGCCGCCGCCGCCGGCCTCCCGCTCGGCCAGACCGGCGGCGTCCGCGTCGACCGCCGGATGCGGGTGCCCGGGGTGCCCGGCGTCTGGGCGGCCGGCGACTGCGTGGAGACCCTGCACCGGGTCACCGGAATGTCGGTGCACATCCCCCTCGGCACCCACGCCAACAAGCAGGGCCGGGTCGCCGGGATCAACATCGGCGGCGGGTACGCCACCTTCCCCGGGGTGATCGGCACCGCCGTGACGAAGGTCTGCGACCTGGAGGTGGGGCGTACCGGGCTGCGGGAGCGGGACGCCACGGCAGCCGGGTTCGAGTTCGTCTCGGTGATCGCCGAGTCGACGAACCGGGCCGGCTACTACCCGGGGGCCCAGTCGATGGCGGTCAAGCTGATCGCCGAACGGCCCACCGGTCGGCTGCTCGGCGCGCAGATCGTCGGCCGTTCCGAGGCGGCGAAGCGGATCGACGCGCTGGCCGTGGCGCTGTGGAACGAGATGACGGTGGACGAGATGACCGCCCTCGACCTCGGCTACGCCCCGCCGTACGCGCCGGTCTGGGACCCGGTGCTGATCGCCGCCCGCAAGGCCGTCGACGCCCTCGGCCGCTGAAGCCCCCACCTACCGCCTCACGCCGACCACCCCGCCTCGCCCGTCCCTCCGCCGCGCGGCGCTGCGGCGACGCGGCACATTGTGGAGAGTTGTTGTCGCCAGGGCGACAACAACTCTCCACAATGCATGATCTACTCGTCCGATGCGGATGCCTGGCGACGATGCCGCCGCCCTCGACTGGCTGCTCTTCACCCAGGCCGGGGTGGTGAGCTGGGCGCAGGCCACCACCGAACTCACCCCCGCCCGGGTACGGCACCTACTGGCCACCGGCCGCTGGGAGCGGGTGTGCCGGGGCATCCTGCGGGCCGGCGGTGGCCCGGTGACCATCGACCAGTCGCGCTGGGTGGCGGTGCTGGCCGCCGGCGCCGACGCCGTCCTGGCCGGTCTCGCGGCGGCCCAGGCGGGTGGGCTACGCGGGCGGTGGCGGCACGAGGCGCTGGACGTGCTGGTCCCGTACCAACGGCAGGCTCCCGACCTGCTGCGCCGGCTGCCTCTCGGGATGCCGGCGGTGCGGGTACGACGGACCCGGCACCTCGGCGACGAGGACCGGCAGCGGGGGCGGCCGGACCGCACCACGATGGCCCGCTCGCTGATCGACGCGGCTCAGTGGATGCACAGCGACGACGACGCCCGGGCGGTGCTTGCGGCCGGCTGCCAGCAGCGGCGGGTGACCCCCGGCGAACTCGACGCGGTGGCCCGTCGGCTGCCGCGCCTGCGCCGGTCGACTCTGATCCGGCACACCGTCGGCGACCTGGCCGGCGGGGCTGAGGCGCTGTCCGAGATCGATCTGGTCCGGCTCTGTCGCCGCCATCGCCTGCCCCGGCCGGAGTTGCAGGAACGCCGGCGCGACGCGGCCGGGCGCACGCGTTACCTGGACGCCTACTGGCGGTAGTGGGGGCTGCACGTCGAGGTCGACGGGGCACACCACATGGACGTCCGGCAGTGGGCGGCCGACCTGCGCCGGCAGAACGGCGTGTGGATCTCCGGGGACCGGATCCTGCGGTTCACCGCGTTCGACGTCCGCCACCGCCCCGACGAGGTGGCGGCCCAACTGCGCGCGGCGCTGACCGCCGCCGGCTGGTGCCCCGACCTCGCTTGATCGTGGGGAGTTGTCGTCGCCGGGACAGGACAGTCGCCAGGACAGCGATACCTGTCCTCGGTCGCCACAATGGGTCGGTGGAGATTCCGGCGGGGTTGTCGTGGGTGCGGCAGGTGCCGGAAGGGCGGGAGTGGCTGGCCACGCTGGCCCGGTGGCGGGACGAGTGCGCGCAGCAGTGGTCGCTGCGGCTCGGGCCGCCCTTCCCGTACGCGTTCGCCTCGCTGGCGATGCCCGCCGACCTGCCCGACGGCACCCCGGCGGTGTTGAAGTTGCAGTATCCGGCCCCGGACAGCCGGCACGAGGCCGACGCGTTGGCGCACTGGGACGGCGAGGCGGCGGTCCGGCTGCTCGCCCACGACCCGCAGCGGCGGGCGCTGCTGGTGGAGCGGTGCCGGCCCGGCTCGCCGCTGCACGAGTTGCCCGCCGACGAGGCGGTGGACGTGGTGTCCGGCCTGCTGCCCCGGCTGTGGCGGCGGGCGGCCGGGCCGTTCACCCCGCTCGCGGAGGAGGCGACGGGCTGGCGACACCGGCTGCCCGAGCAGTGGGACCGGGCCGGCCGGCCGTACGGGCGACGGCTGGTCGACGCGGCGCTGGACCAGCTCGACCGGCTGGTCGACACCCAGGGTGAACAGGTGCTGGTCAATCAGGACCTGCACGCCGGCAACGTGCTGCGGGCCACCCGGGAGTCGTGGCTGGTGATCGACCCGAAGCCGCTGCTGGGCGAGCGGGAGTTCGCGGTGGTGCCGATCGTGCGCGGGGTCGAGCTGGGGCACTCCCCCGAGGCGGTACGGCGTCGGCTGGACCGGGTCACCGGGGCACTCGGCCTCGACCGGGACCGAGTGGTCGGCTGGACGATCGCGCACTGCCTGGCCTGGAGCCTGGACGGCGACACGGTCTTCACCAACCAGGTCGAGGTGGCCCGCTGGCTCGTCGACGGCACGTAGGTGCCCCCGCCCGCGCTCAGCGTTGGCAGGTGGGGCACCAGTAGAGGTTGCGTCCGGCCAGCTCGCCCCGGCTGACCGGGCTGCCGCAGACGTGGCAGGGCGCGCCGGCACGGCGGTAGACGTACACCTCGCCGCCGTGCCGGTCGACCCGGGCGGGGCGGCCCATCGCCTCGGGCAGGTGGGCGTCGCGGACGGTGTCGATCCGACCGCGGGTCACCGCCACGGTCATCAGCGCCACCAGGTCGGCCCAGAGCGCCGTCCAGCCCGCCGGGGTGAGCTGCCGGCCGGGTAGCGTCGGCCGCAGGCCGGACCGGAACAGCGCCTCGGTCACGAAGATCAGCCCGGTGCCGGCCACCACCGACTGGTCGAGCAGCAGCGCGGCGAGCGGGGTGGGGCTGCGCCCGATCCGGGCGTACGCGCGCTCGGGGTCGGCGTCGGCGCGCAGCGGGTCCGGGCCGAGCCGGTCGCGCAGCGCCGCCACCTCGGGCGGGGTGAGCAGTTCGCAGGCGGTGGGTCCGCGCAGTTCCAGCCAGTGCCGGTCGCTGGCCAGCCGCAGCCGGACCTGCCCCACCGGTACGGGCGGCTCGCCGTCCCCGTCGGTGAACCTGCCGTACAGGCCCAGGTGGACGTGCAGGGTGCGCTCGTCGGCGTAGTGGTGCAGCAGGTGCTTGCCGTACGCCTCGGTGCCGTCGAGGACGGTGCCGGAGATCAGGGCGGTGCCCTCGGTGAAGCGGCCCTGCGGGCTGCTGGCGGTGACCTTGTCGCCGCCGAACAGCTCGGCGTGGCGGGCCGCGAGGCGGTGGATGGTGTGTCCCTCTGGCACGGGTGCCAAGGGTAGCCCGCCGTCCCGGCCCCGCCGCCGACGGTGCCGTCCGGGTGGCCGGAGTGTGGTCGATCGACGTACGGGGTACATCCGGGGTGTTCCCGCGTGCCGGCCACCGACCCTTCCGAGGGCTGCACGCATCGACGAGGAGGTGTGGTGGTGAACGTTCCTTCCCTCCTGCGCCGCCGGACGGCGACGCAGGACAGCAACGGCGACGGGGTGGTCGACGCGCGCGACGGGCAGCCGGTGGTGACCGACCGGGCGACGTACCGCAGCGGGTCGCTGGCCACCGACGGCGGGCGGACCGCCGACGACGAGCGGCGGGCGGCGGAACGCGGCGCGCTGGCGCGGGCGGCGACCGCCCGCAGCGCCGTGGACGGCACGCGGAGCGCCGCCGCCGCCCGGTCGACGACGGTCGACGACGAGCCGCGCACGCCGACCGACCCGATGCGGGTCACCGACCCCGCGCCGCGTCCGGTGCCGGACCGGCCGGTCGACCGGGACCGGCCGCCGGTTCCGCCTCCGCCCGCCGGCACCCGCCCCGCCGACGGGGTGGACACCGACGGAACCGGCCCGCAGCCGCCGGTGGTGGCCGGACCGAAGCCGAGGAGCAGCCTGCTCGCCACCTTCGGCCTGATCGTCTCGGTGGTGGGCGCGGGGTTCGTGCTCACCGGCACGCTGGCCGGGTACGGCATCGCCCTCGGCGCGTTCGGCGCGGTCTGCTCGGTGCTGGGGCTGATCGCGACCCGGCGTCGGCACGTGGCCGGCACCACCGACGCGCTGGTCGGCGTGCTGGTCGGCCTGGCCGCGGTGGTGCTGGGCGTGCTCGCCTTCACCGGCCAGTTCGACTGGCCGACCACCGACGGCGACTGGGTGGCCCGGTTCCGGGAGTGGCTCGACTCACAGTTTGTCGACCGGTTCTGAGGGCACATTTGACCCCGCCGGCGGTTCGCCGGCGACGTTGGACCAGCCGGCTCGCCGGCACCGCCCGACCAGCTCTGGTGGTTCACCAGCCGGGCACCCCACCTCGGGGGCAGCGGTTCGCCGCCACCGAAGCGCACAGGGGCCGTCACCTCCCGCCGGGGGTGACGGCCCCTTCGCCGTACGCCACCACGCAACGGATCGTCACCTCAGTCGGACCACACGCAACGAACCACCGCCTGACGCACGTTTCGGCGGTGGTTGTCGTACCGCCGGGCCGCATACCGTTGAGCCACGGCGCCAGCCCGTGGGCCACCGAGGCCGGGCGCGCCCGAGCCCGGGAGCAGGACAATGACGATGGACGCCACCAGCCAGCGCTTCCTGATGTGCCGGCCGACGTACTTCGCCGTCGACTACGCCATCAACCCGTGGATGGACCCGACCGCGCCGGTCGACGCCGACCTGGCGATCCGGCAGTGGGAGCAGCTCCGCCGCACCTACCTCGACCTCGGCCACACCGTCGAGCTGATCGATCCGGTCGCCGGCCTGCCGGACATGGTCTTCGCCGCCAACGGGGGCACGGTCATCGGCGACCGGGCGATGGCGGTGCAGTTCCGCGACCCGCAGCGCGCCGACGAGGCCCCCGCCTACCGGGCCTGGTTCGAGGCCGCCGGCTTCGAGGTGTACGACCCGAAGCACGTCAACGAGGGCGAGGGGGACGTGCTGCTGGTCGGCGACCACCTGCTCGCCGGCACCGGGTTCCGCACCGCGCACGCCTCGCACGCCCAGTTGCAGGAGGTCTTCGGCTACCCGGTGGTCACCCTGCAGCTGGTCGACCCGCGCTTCTACCACCTGGACACCGCGCTGACCGTGCTCGACGAGCGGACCGTGGCGTACCTGCCGGAGGCGTTCTCCCCCGGCAGCCGGGCGGTGCTGCGCCGGCTCTACCCGGACGCGATCCGGGCCGGCATGGCCGACGCGGAGGTGCTCGGCCTCAACGCGGTGGGCGACGGCCGGCACGTGGTGCTGCCCGCGCAGGCCACCGGGCTGGCCGCGCAGCTACGCGACAGGGGCTACCAGACCATCGGTGTCGACCTGTCCGAGCTGCGCAAGGCCGGCGGCGGACCGAAGTGCTGCACGTTGCGACTCCGTCAGGGAAAGGCGAGCCAGTGATCGAGGACATGCTGCGGACCCCGTCCGCCGTCCGGGACGCGGAGCGGTACACTGCACACAACTACCACCCGCTGCCGGTGGTGATCTCCTCCGCCGAGGGGGCCTGGCTCACCGACGTGGACGGTCGGCGCTACCTGGACTGCCTGGCCGGCTACTCGGCGCTGAACTTCGGCCACCGGCACCCGACCCTGGTCCGGGCCGCCCACGAGCAGCTCGACCGGCTCACCCTGACCAGCCGGGCGTTCATCCACGACCAGTTCGCCGACTTCTGCCGGGAGTTGGCCGCGCTCTGCGGCAAGGACCTGGTGCTGCCGATGAACACCGGCGCGGAGGCGGTGGAGACCGGCATCAAGGTGGCCCGCAAGTGGGGCTACCAGGTCAAGAAGGTCGCCCCGGGGCAGGCGAACATCATCGTCGCCGACGGCAACTTCCACGGCCGGACGACCACCATCGTCAGCTTCTCCACCGACGCCGACGCCCGCGCCGACTTCGGGCCGTACACGCCCGGGTTCACCGTGGTGCCCTACGGCGACCTGACGGCGTTGGAGGCGGCGATCGACGAGAACACCGTCGCCGTGCTGCTGGAGCCGATCCAGGGCGAGCAGGGCGTGGTGCTGCCGCCCGAGGGTTACCTGCCGGGCGTACGCCGGGCGTGCACCGACCGCAACGTGCTGTTCATCGCCGACGAGATCCAGTCCGGCCTGGGCCGGACCGGACGCACCTTCGCCTGCGACCACGAGGGCGTCGTACCGGACATGTACCTGCTGGGCAAGGCGCTGGGCGGCGGCATCGTGCCGGTCTCCGCCGTCGCCGCGGACGCCGACGTGCTCGGTGTGCTCCGGCCGGGCCAGCACGGCTCCACGTTCGGCGGCAACCCGCTCGCCTGCGCGGTCGCCACCGAGGTGGTCCGGCTGCTGGCCACCGGGGAGTTCCAGCGCCGCTCCGCCGAGCTGGGCGAGCGGCTGCGCGCCGGGCTGGAGGGGCTGCTCGGCAACGGGCTGGTGGCGGTGCGGGTGCGCGGGCTGTGGGCCGGGGTCGACATCGACCCGGCGCTGATGACCGGGCGGCAGGCGTGCGAGCGGCTGATGGACCGGGGCGTGCTGGCCAAGGACACGCACGGTTCGACCATCCGGCTGGCCCCGCCGCTGGTGATCACCGATGACGAGGTCGACCACGCGGTGGCGCAGCTCGCCGCCGTACTGGCCGGCTGAGGTTCTGCCGGACAGGGCACCGGTACCACGATGGTGCCGCCGCCCTGTCCGCCGGTGCGTCGGGCTCAGCCCTCGCGCAGCGGTCGCCCCACCTCGTGCAGGTGCGCCAGCCCCTGCCGGTACGAGTCGATCAGCCCGGTCTCCGTGTACGGGATGCCCTGCTCGGCGCAGTACGCCTTGACCAGCGGCTGGGCCCGGCGCAGGTTGCCCCGGGGCATGTTCGGGAACAGGTGGTGCTCGATCTGGTAGTTCAGGCCACCCAGCGCCTGGTCGACGAACCAACCGCCGGACACGTTGCGCGAGGTGAGCACCTGCTTGCGCAGGTAGTCGAGGTTGTCCTCGTCGGACGGCATCAGCATGCCCTTGTGGTTGGGGGCGAACGCGCACCCCATGTACAAGCCCCAGAGCCCCTCGTGGACGGCGGCGAAGAGCAGCGCCTTCACCGGTGACATCACCGCCAGCAGCAGGCCGACGTAGCCGACGGTGTGCACCACGAGCAGCAGCGCCTCCACGGCCCGATGCCGCATCGGGACCCGCCACCGGCCGTCCGGCTCCCGGCCGATCACCGCCTGGATGCTCGCCACGTGCAGCGCCAGCCCCTCCAGCAGGAGCAACGGGAAGAACAGCCACGCCTGCCGGCGGGCCATCCACCGACCGAAACCCCGGGTCGCCATCACCTGCTCGTGCGTCCACACCAGTGCGCCCGCGCCGACGTCGGGATCCTCGTCGGCGTGGTTCGGGTTGGCGTGGTGCCGGTTGTGCTTGTCCACCCACCAGCCGTAGCTGAGCCCCACGGCGAGATTGCCGGCGATCAGGCCGGCCGCCTCGCTGGGGCCGCGTCGGCGGAACATCTGCCGGTGCCCGGCGTCGTGCCCGAGGAACGCCACCTGGGTGGTGGCCACCGCCATCACGACCGCCAGCGGCAACTGCCACCAGGAGTCACCGACCAGCGCCACCAGCGCCCAACCGGCCAGGAAGGTGCCCAGGGTTCCGACGATGCGGGCCGTGTACCGGCCGGGACGCCGGCGTAACAGCCCCGCCTCGGCGACCCGGCGGGACAGGCGCGCATAGTCGCTGCCCCGCCGGGCGGTCGACGCTGCCAACGTCGAAGAACTCATCTGATGTCACCCTCCGGTGTCGCGGGCCGCACCCGATGTGCGACCTTGCGTCACCAAGCCTGGCGTCACAGACGAGACTGGACAATCCTTGTCGGCCCCCAGTCCGGGGTGGAGCTACCCCTACCGACCGCGGCCGGTAGGGGTCAGTCGCGCGGCAGCCGCATCGCCATGGTGGGTGCCTCGGCCATCACCGACGTCGGGGTGAACGCCGCACCGGTGGGCAGTTCCCGGGCCCGGCCGACCTGCACCCCGGGGTACAGCTCCACCATGTCCGCGCCGCCGAGCACCCGGGACTGCTTCGGGGTCAGCGGGACCCGGTCGGCCTCGGCCATCGAGCCGTTCGGCCGGATGCCGGAGCCGTTGGTGCTGACGTCGGTGACGATGACCTCGCCGACGCGCAGCTCGAACCGGACGTGGGCCCGGCTGATCCAGCGCCGGGCCTCGTCGTTGAGCCACTGCCCGAGCATCACGCCCCCGGTCTCGTCGGGGGCCCGGCCGACCGTCACCGGCTCGTCCTCGGTGAGGACGAACCGGCGGCGGATCAGGCCACCGATCCGGATCGCCAGCACCTCGCTGCGCGGGCGCGGCCCGGCGTCGGAGAGCCGGGCGCCGTGCCGGGGGCAGGTCGGCACGCCGTGGCGCAGGGCGGGCGGCGGCTGACCGGCCGGGGCCCGGTCCACCCGGGCCAGGTCGGCGAACGCCCCACCGCCCCCGCCACCGCCGAACAGCGCGCATCCCGGCTCCGGGCAGCGCCACTTCCGGGCCAGCAACTGCCCGCCGACCGGGGAACGGTCGCCCTCGACCGGCGTGTGCCCGCCGCCGACGTGCGCGACGAAGGCCGGGCCGCCCGCGCCGGGCACCGGCGCGACGACCCGTCCCGGCTGCTCCACCAGCCACGGGAACCGGCCACGCAGGCCGTCGAAGCGGACCCGGCTGACCACCGGCAGACCCAGCAGGTCGGCCACCTCCAGCATCCGGTCGCCCGGGTTGTCGAGCACCTCGACCAGGCCGTCGTCGGCCCACCGGCGGACCACCATCCGCTCGTTGGAGGTGAGGTCGGCGTCGGAGAGCAGCGCCCGGTGCACGATCGCGTAGACCGGGACGCTGTCCTCGGCCAGCTCACGGGAGAGCGCGTCGATCACCATGCCGAGCCGCAGCAGGCTGGCCGGGCGGCCACCGTCGAGATCCTGGTAGCGGATCACCTCGGCCAGGTCGAGTACCGCTCGGGCCAGGGACGGGTCGGTGCAGACCCGCCCCTCGATGGCGTCCAGCACCTTGCTGATCTCGAATCTCATCGCGCGCTCCGGAGGATGTCGTCGATCTGCCGGGCCGCCACCGCCGGCCCGGTCGGCACCTGCCCGCCGGGGTGAGCAGGCGCTGCCCTGGCACGACCCTACCGGTGCCCGGGTCAGCCCATCCGGCCCACCGCCGCGCGCAGCCGGGCCACGTCGCGCCGACGCCGCTCGTAGGTGGCGGCGAGGGTGATCAACGCCAGCCCGCCGACGGCCAGGTAGATCCAGCGGGGCAGCAGGTCCCAACCCCGGACCAGTTCGTGCACCGCGAGCAGGACGAGGGTGCCGCCGCCGAGCACCACCGGCGCCTGCCACCGCCGGCCCGCCCCGACCAGCACCACGGCCAGCGCGGCCCCGCCCAGCAGCAGCCGCCGCCACGGCTGCGGGTCCGGGGCCACCAGCACCGACACCAGGCTGGGCAGCAACCCGGCGGCCAGCCCGGGACCGAGGGCGAGCCAGCTGGTCAACCCGAGTCGGGCGCGCAGCGCGAGCAGGCCGGCCACCACCGTCAACCCGGCCGCCGGCAGGGTGTACGCCTCCAGCAGCACCACCTCGCCACTGATCAGCAGCAGCCACGCCCCGAGCAGCTCACTGCCACCGGCCACCGCCCCGAAGGCCCACCGCCGGCCGGCCGACTGGCCCGGGTACAGCACCCGCAGCGCCGCGGCGGCACCCCAGAGCACGCAGATCGCCGCCGTGTACCGGATCGCGCCGACGCTGAGCAGCAGGGCGAGCACGGCCACCGCCTGCGCGGCAGCCTCCAGCGCCCGTACGGTGAACGAGCCGCGACGGGCCAGCGCGGGTGCGCCGAGGAGCACCGCCACCGCCACCCCGAGCACCGGGAAACCGGCGGTGCGCAGCGGTAGGTCGGCGGCCAGCGGTGCGGTGAGCGCGAACCCGGTGGCCGCCGCGACGGCGGTCAGGAAGCCGAGCAGCCGTACCTCGGCCCGCCGGCCGATCGCACCGACCACCGCCGCCGTGACCACCAGCAGGGCGAGCCCGGCCAGCGTGCCGGCCCGGGTGGCGAGCAGCCCGACCAGGCCGGTGGCCGTCCACAGCAGACCGATCGGGGTGGTCACCGGCACCAGCAGCGCCCGGCCAGGCCGGTGGGTCGGTGTCGGCGCGGCGGCTCCGGGAACACCCGGGGCGGCCCCGTGGGGAGCGGCCCCGCCCTGGGCGGCGGGTCGGGCCGGGCCGGTGAGCGTGGCGGTGAGCAGGGCGGCGACCCCGACGAGCAGCACCGCCGCCGGCACCACCGGCCAGGGGGCGTCCGCGCCGAGCAGCAGCACGGGCAGCGCCGCCGCCCCGAACGGCAGCGCGGCGACGGCCGCCCCGGCCCGGTCGCCGGTGTACCTGTGGACGACCAGCGCGGCCGTGCCGGCCAGGACCAGCAGCGCCACCCCGACCACGGGGGCGCCGGGCGGACCGTCGCCCGTCGGCACCCCCGACCAGGGCCGCACCGGCGCACCGTAGGGGGCGACGAGCGCGGCCAGGGTCACCGGCGCGGCGGCGACCAGCGCCAGGCCGGCCAGCACCGCACCGGCCACCCGGCCCGGGGTCACCGGCGCGGTCCGTCGGTCGGCCGGCACCAGCGCGACGAGCGCCAGCGCGGCGTAGAACGCGAGCGGCTCCCCACCGGGTACGGCGGTCGGCGCGACCACGGCGGCGAGCGCCAGGGCGAGCGCCGCGCCGGCGTATCCGTCGAGGTCGGGCCGACGCCGACGCAGCGCGAGCAGCGGGACCAGCAGCAGCACGGCGGCGACGAACCCGGCCCGCAGCTGCCACCAGGCCGGTGCCCCGGCGGCCCGGGACGCGACCGACGCTCCGGCCGGCACGGTGAGCAGGGCGACCGTCAGCGCGACCCCGGCGACCCGGCCCGCGACGACGCTCGCCGGGCGGCCGGGTAGCGCCACCGCCAGCCCGGCGACCAGCACCACCCCGAGCGCCACCAGCATCCCGACCGGAGCGGCCGAGGCCACCAGCAGGCCGTGCCCGAGCAGTACCGCGGCCCCCGCCGCGCCGACCAGCACGCTCGGGGCACGCCGGCCGCGCAGCACCGCGACCGGCAGCAGCGCCGCCCCGACGACCAGGTCGACGGCGAGGGTGGCCGGCCACGGGGTGACCGTCACCGCCGGCAGCGCCGCAGCCGTGACCACCACCGTCAGCAGTACGGTCACCGGGCGGGCCGCCCTCGGCAGCAGCAGGAGGCCGGCACCGGCGGTGAGCAGGACGACGAGCGGCAACTGCCAGCCCCAGGCGAGGTCGGGCCCGGCGGCGGCACCCTGCCAGGCGGGCAGTGACCGGTCCACCGCAAGCGCCGCCACCGCCCACGTGGCGAGCACGACGACCTGGGCGGCACCGCCCACGACCAGCAGCGCGCCGACCCGGGGGCCGGTGCGGTGCCGCTGCGGCAGCAGCCGGACGGCACCGGCCAGCGCGGCGGCCACCAGACCGACGGCGAGCAGCAGGAACCCGGCCCGCAGTTCCGCCACCGGCCGCAACACCGCGACGGCCAGCAGCGGCACCAGCAGCCCGGCGGTGATCTGCCGGAACACCGTCGCTGCGGCGACCCGGGCCGCACCGGCCAGCACCAGGCCGACGAGGAGCAACGGCAGGCCGGCGAGGAGCGGCTGACCGCCGGCCCGGCCCAGCGCCAGCGGCACCAGGGCGCAACTCGCGGCGACGGTCAGCGCGCTGCCGAAGCCGAGCCAGCCGAGCACCCGGCCGGCGAGCACGGAACCGGACGGCCCCCCGCCGGCCGCCGGACCCCCGTCCGCCGGGGCGGTGGTGGTGCCCGACCCCCCGGCGGGCACCACCCCTCCCCCCGGACCCGCGACGGCCACGGCCGCTGCGGGTGACGCCGCCGCGGCCGGAGCCACAGCGGCGGGACCAGGCCCGGCCGCAGCCGGGGACCGGTGGCGCAGCACGACCACCACCGCGAGGTCGAGCAGCGCCACCCCGAGGAAGGTCAGCGTCCAGCCGGTGGCCCCCGGGCGGGACTGCGCGACCGCGAGCGGCAGCACCGGCTGGACCACGAACAGCGCCGCGAACCATGGCACGGTGAGCCGGCTGAGCAGGGCGTACCCGGCGGCGACCCCGGTGCTGACGCCGGCGACCAGGGCGGCGTAGCGGGTGGCCGGCCAGTCGGCGGTGCCGAACAGGTTCACCGACCAGGCGGCGTACCCGTCGAGGACCACCAGCAGCAGGCCGACGGCGGCGAACGTCTCGGCGGTGCCGCGCAGGCCACGCCACTTCGCCACCAGCGGCACCGCCAGGGCGAGCGCGGTGAACGCGGCCAGGATCAGCGCCCGGCCGGCCACCCCCACGGTGGCCCAGGCGACGGCGGTGAAGACCACCGCCGCCGTGCCGAGCAGCAGGCCACCGAGGACGAACAGCAGCCACTGGATCGTCCTGGTGGACGTCTCCGGGCGACCCGGAGTGTCCGACGCGGCCGGCGGAGGCACCGGCCCGGCCGGCGGCACGGCCCCGCCGGGCGCACCCGGCCGTACCGGCGTCCCCGGGCGCACCGGCGGAGCGACCGGACCGGGCGGGGGCCCGGCCGGCGCGGCGACCGGGGGGCCTGCCGGCGCGGCGGGGCGGGCGGCCGGCGCACCCGGGGCCGCCGCGCCGGCCGGGACCGGCGCGGGGATCTCCCGGCGGATGCGGGCCGCCAGCTCCGCCCGTCGGCGCTGCGCCGCGAGCAGTCGGGTGCCGAGCCCCTGGTACGTCTGCCGGGCCCGCTCGACCTCCCGGCCGAGGGCGACGATCTCCCGGTCCAACCGGACCACCTCGGCGGCGGGCGGGTACGGCCCGAGCCCGCAGCCGGCGCACCCACGGGTCAGTTCGGCGGGTGCTCCGCAGCGGGGGCAGGGGTAACCGGTGTTCTGCACCCGGCCATCCTGCCGGTGGGCCGCAACCGGAGGCCAGAGTGCCCGTACCTAGGTGCGGGTGTTCTCGTGCACCCAGGTGGCGTACGCCGCGTCGCCGCTCTCGACATGGGTGACCAGGATCTCGGGCACCTCGTACGGATGGTTGGACCGGATCTGGGCGACCAGCGCCGTGGCCCGGTCCGGGGCGGTCTTGAACTGCACCGACCACTCGGTGCTGGTCTCCACCCCGGCCCGCCACCAGTACGTGCTGTCGACCTGGCCGCCGACCTGGGCGCAGGCGGCCAGTCGCCCGGCCACCGCGGCAGCCGCCATCAGGTCCGCGACGGAGCGCGAGTCCACCACCGTCGTCACCACGCAGATCCGGTCCACCTGCGCACCCTACGCGGGAACGGCGGCGAACCGGTCGACCGGCACGGTGCGTTCACCGCGCCGTCACGCTGTCCCGGTTGTCGGCGATCCACCTGTCGATCCGGTCCCACCAGTCGAAGAGCCAGTCGATCCGCTCCTGCCGGCCGGTCGGGACGTCCTCCGGCGGCACGGACCAGAAGCGCATGACGATCCGTTTGTCCATCGGCAGTTCGCGCCACACGTCGGCGACGGTGAGCATCCGGTCCAGACCGGTGTGCGCCACGAAGATCACGCCGGCCTCCGGGGCGGCGTCCAGGGCGGCGAGCACCCCGCCGGGCTGCGGGGCGAGCACGTGCTGCATCCGCTCGGCGCGGACCGCCATCCGTTCCAGGCCGAGCGCACGCAGCTTGGCGATGGCCCGCAGCCGCCGCCCGGGGGTGAAGTTACCGCCCTCCGGGAAGATCACGAAGGCGTCGTCGTCGTCCAGCCCGGTCGCCAGGTGGCCGATCTGCCGGACCGCCGACCCCTTTCCGTCACCGGGGGCGATGAACCGGTTGGGCAGGCGGTTGAGCAGCACGTCGATCGCCGGGTCCCACTGGAGCGCCGCCTTGAGCACGATCCGGGGCTCCCGCTGGAACCAGTTGACCAGGGAGTGGATCAGGATGAACGAGTCGCCCGGGCCGGCGTGCCGGCAGAGCACCAGTTCCGGCCGGCCGGGCAGGGCGGTGTCCGGGTCGGTGCCGACCACGTCGATGCTCAGCCGCAGCGTCCACCGGGCCTGCCAGAACAGCACCCGCAGGAACCAGCCGGCGAGCACGTAGTGCGCCCGCTGGAAGGCCGGCGTGCGCTTCCACCTGCCGAACCCGCAGGCCAGCCAGAGCACGAAGAGGGCGACCAGCGCGGCGGCGTCCCAGACCAGGTAGACGCAACCGATCCAGAGCAGCCGCAGCGGACGCAACCGGCCCGGCACGAACGGCGACGCGGCCAGCGCGAGCAGCGCCCAGACCGGCACCGTGGTCAGCACCGTGAACGCGAGCAGGATCACCCCGGGCGCGAACAGCAGCCGGCGTACCCACCGAGGGGGCAGCGGCATCAGCGGTCCAGGCTCGCCAGGTAGTGCCGGGACGCGGTGTAGGCGCGGCTGATCCGCCGCCCCACCGCCGCCATGTCCCGGTACGCCCACGGGCTGTCGTCGCGCGGCTCCAGCCCGCCGGTCGGCAGGACGTGCACCCGTACCCCCTCGGGCAGGGCGGCCATCTCGCGGGCGAACCGGTGCCGGCGGGCGATCTCGAACGCGACCTGGGCGATCTCCCACGGCCGGCGGGGCGGCGTCAGCTCCCGTTCGATCCGCCCCACCTGGAGGACGAAGATCTGCGTCGCGCCGACGGCAACCGCCTCGCCGATCGGGATCGAGTTGACGATCCCGCCGTCTATGTAGTGCTGGCCGTCGATCTGTGCCGGCGGCAGCAGCCCCGGCACGGAGGCGGAGGCGAGCACCGCCGACACCAGTGGTCCGGTGTGGAACCAGTGTTCGGCGGCCCGCTCGATGTTGGCCGCGCAGCAGCGGAACGGCACCTTCAGGTCGGCGAAGGTGGTCTCCGCGCCCAACTCCCCCTCCAGCAGCTTGCGCAGCGGCCGGGGCGAGTGCAGGTGGGTACGGGCGGCGAAGCGGCGCAGTTGCCGGGCGACCGAGTCGCCGTACACCTCGCTCGCCTCCGGGGAGGCCCACAGCCGGACCAGCCGGTCGGTGACCGCCTCGGACGGGTCGGCGGCGACCAGCGCGCCGTTGACCGCGCCGATCGAGGTGCCGAGCACGACGTCGGGGCGGATCCGGGCCCGGAACAGGGCACGCAGCATCCCCACCTCGACCGCGCCGAGCACTCCCCCGCCGCCGAGCACGAACGCCACCGGACCGCCACTCATGCCGTTCATCCTGGCACGCCACCGCCCGTGACCGTGCCGCAGCCGCCGGTCACCGCCGCGCGCCCCGATCCGCGGTGGCGGTGGGCGAATCCACCACTGCGGAGGGTCATCGGGCAGCTGGACAACCGTTGACACGGGGGACACATTCCCGCAACCTGACACCACCCCGAACCCCAGGCAGGTGCGAACACTGATGGCAGCCCTGAACGCCGGTAGGTTGCTGGCCCGCAGGTACCGGCTACTCGACAGGATCGGGGCCGGCGGGATGTCGGTGATCTGGCGGGCCCGCGACGAGGTGCTCGACCGGGTCGTCGCGGTCAAGGTGCTCGCGCCGTCGCTGGCCGCCGACGCCCGTTTCCGGGACATGGTGCGCGAGGAGGCGCGGTCGGCCGCCCAGCTGGTCCACCCGCACGTGACCGCGGTGCACGACTACGGCGAGGCACTCGCCCCGGACGGCGAGATCACCTCGTTCGTGGTGATGGAGCTGCTCACCGGCGAGGAGCTGGAGCACCGGTTGAGCGAGGGGCCGCTGCCCTGGCCGGAGGCGGTCGAGGTGGGCGCCCAGGTGGCCGAGGCGTTGGCGGCGGCGCACCGGCTCGGCATCGTGCACCGGGACATCACCCCGGCGAACGTGATGATGACCCGGATCGGCGCGAAGGTGCTCGACTTCGGCATCGCCACCCAGGTCGGCACCCCCGACGACGACGAGGACGGCGGCACCTTCGGCACCCCGGCGTACGTCGCGCCCGAGCGGTTGGACGGTGCGCCGGCCCAGCCGTCGACCGACGTCTACTCCCTCGGCGTGCTGCTCTACGAGACGCTGACCGGCCAGCCGCCGTACCCGGCGGAGACCTGGGAGCAGCTCGCCACCGCGATCGCCGACGAGCGACCGCCGGTGCTGGACGGCGTACCGGGGCTGCCCCCGGTGGTGGTCGACGTCTGCCTGCGCTGCCTGGCCCGGGACCCGCACGAACGGCCGACCGCGCACCAGGTCGCCACCGCCCTGCGCGACCAGTTGCTGCCGGGTGACCCGCAGGCCGCCACGATGCTCGCCCCGACGGTCACCCTGCCCGCCGTCCCCGGGGCCGACGCCCCGGGCGACCGGCCCACTACCCCGGCCGCCGGAACCGGCCCGGCCGTCGTCGGCGCGGCAGCGGGCGGCGCGGCAGCGGGCGGTGGATCGGTGGCCGATGCCGGCGAGGCGGGCGGTGCCACAGCGGGCCCCGGTGACGGCGACGCGGCGACCGGACGGGCCGGGGTCGGCGGTGCCGTCGGTGGCCGTGCCGCGGCGACGGCGACGCTGGACACCGGCACCTCGGGTGCCCGGCACGGCCGCCACGGCGGCCCGGATGGTGACGGCCCCGAACCAGAGCTGCTGCCGCCCTCGCGCCGCCCGCTGGTGGCGGTGGGGGTACTGGTCGTGCTGACCGCGGCGGCGGTGCTCCTGCTCGCCCCGCTGCTGGAACCCGGCACCCACACGCCGCCGGTCGCCGGGCGCAGCGAGACCCCGGTGACCGAACCGTCGCCGTCACGCACCCAGCCGGCGGCGGAGCCCACCCCGCCGCCGGCCCCCCGACGGGCCACCACCGCGCCCGCGCCGTCGCGCCCGCCGGTCACCACCCCGGGCGGGGGCCAGGGCGGCGGCGGGCTGACCGAGGCGGCCGACCGGATGCGCCGGCTGATCGACGACGGGGTCCGCACCGGCGAGGTCCGTGAGGACGTCGGCCTGGACCTACGCAACGTGCTGGCCAATCTGACCCGGTCCGCCGCCGAGGGCCGCTCCGACGTGCCCGCGCAGGTGACCGCGCTCCGCGAGAAGGTCACCCGCCGCGTCGACGAGGGGGGCATCACCCCGGCGTACGGCCGGCAGCTCGACGCCGCCGTCCGGGATCTGGCCGCGACCACCGTCTGACCAGCCGCGTACCCGTCAGCGGCTACGCGACCCGACGGGCCGGCGCAGCGGCGGGGCGGCGCCGAATGCGACGGCCCGGTAGACCGCCTCGTAGCCGTGGGCCATCCGCTCGGTGGAGAAGTGCTCGGCCACGTGCGCGGTGCAGGCCGCCGGGTCGAGCCGGATCACCTCGCGCAGGGCTGCCGGCAGTTCCCGGGCGTCGTCGCGGACCAGCCCGGTCACGCCGTCGACCACCACCTCGGGCACCGCGCCCCGGCGCAACGCCACCACCGGCGTGCCGGTCGCCATGGCCTCCACCATCACCATGCCGAACGGCTCCTCCCACTGGATCGGCATGATCAGGCAGCGGGCGTCGGCCAGCAGCCGCAGGGTCGCCTCCCGGTCGGCGTTCATCACCACGTCGACGTCGTGGCCCAGCATCGGCTGGACCACCTCGGCGAAGTACCGGCGCTCGGCGGGCTCGTTGCACTTGCCGGCCAGGGTGAGCGGAAGGCCGGCCGCCCGGCAGGCCCGGATCGCCGTGTCGGGGCCCTTGTCCGGGCTGAACCGGGCCAGCCAGAGCACCGGGCCCCGGCTGGGTGCCCGCTTGACCGGCAGGTCCCGGCTGTCGAGCGCGTTGTGCACCGTACCCACCCAGGGCAGGGCGGGGTTGGCCCGCCGTTGGGCGTGCGAGATCGCCACCAGGCCCACCCCGTGGTCGGTGTCGCCGAGCACCGTCCCGTACTCGCCGACCGGGTTGCCGTGCACGGTGGCCACGGTGGGCACCGCGCGGCGGGCGGCCACCAGCGGCCCGATCGTGGTGTGGTCGTGGATCACGTCGAAGTCGGCGGCGGACACCAGCCGGTTGATCCGGGCCAGGTGGGCCAGCTCCGGCAGCGCCTCGCCGAGCCGGTCGTACTGCAACTCGTCGATCGTGGAGACGAAGTCGGCGGTGGTGCCGTGCTGCCGGCCCGCCCCGAAGACGGTCACCAGGTGGCCGTGCCCGACCAACGCGTCCACCAGCCCGTGCACCACCTGCTCCAGCCCGCCGTACCCGGGTGGTGGCACCGACAGCCAGGGTGGCACGAGCATCGCGACCCGCAGTGGCGGCCCGGACGGCGGACGTTCCGACGGACGGTGGGTCACTGCCACGAATCCTCCCCCGTTGTCCCGGTCCGGCAGGTGTGTCCGGCGGGATCAGCGGCGTTTTCCCCCTGGCCGGACACCCAAACGTCCCCCTTGGCCGGACACACCTGACGTCCCCCCTTGGCCGGACACGCAGACGCGCCCCGGCCGGGCGGGGCCCGTCCGGGGCGCGTGCGGCGGCGGGCGGTGGAGCCAACCCCCTTGGCTCCGCCGCCCGCCGCCCGGAGGAGGCAGGTCTTGTGGTTACGACGTCTCGGCGAGCGTCACGGTTGCGGTCGCCTCGGCACCATTTCGCTTGTAGGTCACCTGGACCCGGTCGCCGACCTTGCCGGCCTGCACCGCGCCGACCAGATCGTTGGAGTCGTTGATCACCTTGTCCCCGAACTTGGTGATCACGTCGCCGCGCTGGATGCCGGCCTTCTCGGCGGCGCTGCCCCCGGCGACGGAGGCGACCAGCGCACCGCCGTCCTCGGCCGCGTTGACGCTGACCCCCAGGGACGGGTGGCTGATCTTCTCGCCCCGCTGGAGCTTCTCGGCGACGTCCTTGGCCTTGTTGCTCGGGATGGCGAAGCCGACCCCGATGTTGCCGGTGCTGCCCTGCCCGGCGGTGGCGATGGCGGTGTTGATGCCGATCACCTCGCCCCGGGTGTTGACCAGCGCGCCACCGGAGTTGCCCGGGTTGATCGGGGCGTCGGTCTGGAGCAGGCCGGAGATCGAGCTGGCGCCGCCCTGCGGGGACTGCTGCGGGCCGTTGCCGCTGCCGGCCTGGATGGTGCGGTCCCGCGCGCTGAGGATGCCGGCGGTCACGGAACCCTGCAGGCCGAGCGGGCTGCCCAGGGCGAGCACCTGGTCACCCACCTGCATGGCGTCGCTGTCGCCGAACTTCGCCGCCTTGAGGTTGTCGATGCCGCTGGTCTGGACCACCGCGAGGTCGGTCTTCGGATCGGTGCCGACGATCTTGGCGGGGGCGGACTTGCCGTTGGCGAAGACCACCCGGACGGCATCCCCGGAGGCGGAGGCGACCACGTGGTTGTTGGTCAGCACGAAGCCGTCGGAGCTGAGGATCACGCCCGACCCCTCACCGCTGTCGGTGATGATCGAGACCACGCTGTCCTGCACCGACGCGGCGATCTTCGGCAGGTCGGCGCTGTTGATCACAGGCGCGGCCGAGTAGTTGCGGGTGATCCCGCCCCGGTCGCCGTCGACCGCCAGGGCGAGCGCGCCACCGGCCACACCGGAGCCGAGCATCAGGGCGAAGACCGCCACCCCGGCGCCGACGAACTTGGCCACCTTGCCGGCCTGCGGTGCCGGGGTGGGCGCCCACGGCGGGGTCGACTGACCGGGGTGCTGCGGCCCACCCGGGCCACCCTGCCCCGGGTAGCCGGCGGACGGCTGGCCCACGCCGGGCTGGCCGTAGCCGACGGCTGACTGACCGGGGTAGCCGACCGACGGGGTACCCGCCCCCGGCTGGCCGGGACGGTGCTGGCCGGGGTAGCCACCGGCCCACCCGGACTGCTGCTGGCCGGGCTGGTAGCCGGCCGACGGGTACTGCCCCGCCGGGGAGTGGCCCGGGTAGCCGGTGGAGGCGGGATAGCCGGGCCGGTACGCCTGGTCGCCGCCACCGGACGGGTACGAGGTCTGCGGGTACGGCGTGGCGCCGGGCGGCGCGTACGGCGACGCGGGCGGCGCGTACCCCGGTCCGGGGGTGGCCGTGCCGGCCGGCTCCCCCGCGGTGCCGGCGGCCTGACCGGGGGTGTTGGCGGTGTCGGACTCGCCGCGCGTGGCGCGGGACGGCTCGGCGGAGGGTTGCGACGGCTCGGCGTCGGGGGCAGCCGGCCGACGCTGCGGGTCGGTCTCGAACTCGGTCATGCCCCTAGTTTTCCCCGTCGCACTGTCACCCACCTGGAACCCGCCTGGAAGTTTTCTGAAAGTCACAGCGGGAACCGGCGGGACGTCACTCCGCGTCGCCGTCCGCCTCGGGCAGCAGGGGCAGCCGGACCCGGAACGTCGCCCCCCCGCCCGGGGTCTCGTCCACCTCGACGGTGCCCTGGTGGGCGGTGACCAGCGCCGCGACGATGGCCAGGCCCAGCCCGGTGCTGGTGATCCCGCTGGCCCGGCGGGTCCGGGCCGCGTCGGCGCGGTAGAACCGCTCGAAGACCCGCTCCGCCTGCTCCGGGGCAAGCCCCGGCCCGGTGTCCGCCACCTCCACCACGGCCACGTTCCCGGCCTCGGAACGCAGCCGCAGGGTCACCGACGCCTCCGGCGGGGTGTGCGTCAACGCGTTGGTCATCAGGTTGCCGATCACCTGCCGCAGCCGGGCGTCGTCGGCGTGCACCACCAGCGGCCCGGAACCCGGGGCGATCTCCAGCTCGATGTGCCGTTCCGGGGCGACCACCCGGGCCGCCTCGACCGCCTCGGAGGCGAGCACCGGCAGCTCCACCGGGGCGAGCGACAGCGGACGCTCCCGGTCCAGCCGGGCGAGCAGCAGCAGGTCCTCCACCAGCAGCCCCATCCGGGCCGCCTCGTCCTCGATGCGGCGCAGCAGGTCGGCGGTCTGCTCGGGGGCGCGGGCCGCCCCCTGCCGGTACAGCTCGGCGAAGCCCCGGATGGTGGTCAGCGGGGTGCGCAGTTCGTGCGAGGCGTCCGCGACGAACTGCCGCATCCGCTCCTCCGACCGCCGGGCGCGGGCCTCCGACGCCAACGCGGCGTGCGCGGCGTCCCGGGCCCCGGCCTCCGCCGTACGGGCCGCCATCTCCGAGGCGGCGCGGGCGGTGAAGGCGGCCTCGATCTGGGCCAGCATCGCGTTCAACGCCCGGGAGAGCCGGCCCAGCTCGGAGGTGGCGCACTCCTGCCCCTCCTCCGGGTCGGGCACCCGGCGGGTCAGGTCACCACCGGCGATCGCGGCGGCCGTCCGTTCGATCTCCACCAGCGGTTTCAGGCTGGTCCGGACGATGGCCGCGCCGATCGAGGCGAGCAGGATCAGCACCGCCCCACCGACCAGCATGTCTATCCAGATGAGTCGCTTGACCGCCAGGTCGACGTCGGTCATGTGCTGGCCGAAGGCGAGGATCCGGCCGTCGCCGAGATCGGTGTAGAGCATCCGCCACCGGGTGCGGCCGTCCTTGGACTGGACGGTGAACGGGTCGCCGACCAGGGCCGAGAAGCCGGCGAAGTCGGTCGGGAACTCCGGCAGTTCCTCCGGGCGCAGGCCGGAGTAGCGCGACGTCCCGTCCACCCCGGCCCGGCTGGCCTGGGCGGCCACGTAGTCGGTGGGGATGCCCACCACGAGCGGGCCCTGGGCCTGGCCGAGCGCCCGCGCCACCCCCTTGGTGTCACCGCTCAACTGGTCGTCGACCTGGCCGATCAGGTACTCCCGCAGGAAGTACGTGGTCAGCGAGCTGATCACCACGAGGGCGATGGCGACCAGGGTGAGCACCGCCGCGACCAGCTTGACCCGCAGCGGAACGCTCCGGAGCCGCCCCTTCGCCTCGTCGAGCGGATTCACGCCGCCGGCTTGCGCAGGACGTAGCCCACGCCGCGCAGGGTGTGGATCAGGCGGGGCTGGGTGTTGTCGACCTTGCGGCGCAGGTACGAGATGTACGACTCGACGATGTTGTCGTCACCCCGGAAGTCGTAGTTCCACACGTGGTCGAGGATCTGCGCCTTGGACAGCACCCGGTTGGCGTTGAGCATCAGGTAGCGCAGCAGCTTGAACTCGGTCGGCGAGAGCTGCACCCGCTGGCCGGCCCGGTGCACCTCGTGGGTCTCCTCGTCCAGCTCCAGGTCGGCGAAGGTGAGCCGGGAGGGGGCGTGCTCGCCGGTGGCCGTACGCCGCAGCACCGCCCGGATGCGGGCGGTCAGCTCCTCCAGGCTGAACGGCTTGGTGACGTAGTCGTCACCGCCCAGGGTGAGCCCACGGATCTTGTCGTCGGTGGCGTCCCGGGCGGTCAGGAACACCACCGGGGTACGCGTGCCGCCCTCGCGGAGCATCCGGATGACCTCGAAGCCGTCCAGGTCGGGCAGCATCACGTCGAGCACCACCAGGTCGGGACGGTGGTCCTTGGCCGCGTGCAGGGCCGCGCTGCCACTGGTGGCGGTCGCCACGTCGAACCCCGCGAAGCGGAGGCTGGCGGAGAGCAGTTCGAGGATGTTGGGGTCGTCCTCGACGACGAGCAGTCGCGCCTCGGTCTGGGTAGCGGCCATGCTGGCCATCATCCGTGACGTCGCTGCGTCGGCGCTGGACGGTTCCTGCAAAAACCCTGTGAAGCCGGCCGCACCCCCCACGCGCCGGTCACCGCAGCAGCCGGCGCAACCCGTCCAACGCGCCGTCGAGGACCCGGATCGCCGTACGGAGCTGGGTGTCGCTGAGCCGGCCGGCCCGGACCAGGGCCCCGACCTCGACGGTGAACTCGGCCAGCCGCTGGTTGAACTCGGCCAGCAGGGGCGGGCCGCCCGTGGTGGGGGTCGCCGGGCGGGGCGGGGTGGAGGCGGCCGGACGGTCCCAGCGGGTCTGCCGGGTCTGCCGGGCGGCCTCGCGCAGTTCCCGCTTGAGGTCACGCACCGAACCGCGTACCTCGGTCTGGATCTCGCCGGCCAGCGCGGAGAGATCCTCCACCGAGGCCGAGATGTCGGATTCCAGGGCGGTCAGTTCGTCGGCACGCTGCCGCAGCTCGGCCCGGCCGCCCTCGGTGATCTCGTAGACCTTGCGTCCGCCGGCGGCGGTGTGGGTGACCAGCCCGTCGGCCTCCAGCCGTTGCAGGCGGGGATAGATGGTGCCGGCGCTGGGGGCGTAGAGGCCGAGGAAGCGCTCCTCCAGCAGCCGGATCAGCTCGTAGCCGTGCTTGGGGCCGTCGTCGAGCAGCCGTAGCAGGTAGAGCCGCAGTCGCCCGTGACTGAACACGGCGGTCACGGCAGCTCCTCCTGGTCGGCGTCCACCGGCCGGGCGAGCAGCGCGATGCTGCCGGAGGTCGCGGACGCCCAGAGCTTACCCGCGCCCGCGCCGAGCACCCCGTGGCTGTCCTTGACCGGGCCGACGCCGACCCCGCCGCCGACCTGGGGGAAGCCGCTGGTGATCCGGCCCGAGGTGGTGTGCAGGTGGACGGCGAGGTCGCTGTCCTCGCGGACCCGTACGGTGATCGGCCCGGAGATGGTGGTGAGTCGGATGTCGCTGCGCCGGGGGTTGTCCAGGTCGCAGGTGATCGCCCCGGAGACGGTGTTGGCGTGCACCCGGCCGGCCGCGCTGTCGGCGAGGGTCACCTCGCCGGAGACCGTGTTCAGCACGAGGTCGCCGGTGACGCCGAGCGCCTCGACCGGGCCGGAGACGATCCGCGCGTTGGTGCGCCCGGCCAGGCCCATCAGGGTGATCTGCCCGGAGGTGACGTCGACGGTGGTGTCGTGGGACAGCCCGGAGGCGACCAGCGTGCCGTCGACCAGGTGCAGGTCGGCCAGGGTGCCGGCCGGGACGGCGATGGACACCTCGGCCCGGAACCGGCGACCGAGCTGACCGAGCCACCAGAGGAAGCCGGGCCAGCGGGGTGGACGTTCGTGCTCGATCCGCAGGACGCCGTCGTGGTGCTCGACGACGACCGGACGGCTGCTGATCCGGGTGACGTCGATCCGCGCCGGCCCGTCGGTGCCGACCACGTTGAGCCGCCCGGTGACCAGGCGGACGTCGAGCCTGGTGACCGGCTCCTCGACGGTGATCCGTTGTGGTCTGTCGACCTTCCAGTTGGTCATGACGTCTCCCTCCGGGGTCACGGCCGACGGCCGCGCCACTGCACGGAGGAAGCGTAACGCGATACATCGCGATAGAACAAGACTGTCGCGAGCCGCCGCCCGCCCGCAGCCGGCAAGATCCACTTATCTGAGCCGATCCAGCGGTATCCCGCGAGCAGGTCACCGCAACATCGGCCCCCACGAGTCGATCACGCGGACGACGCGGGCCGATCGCGGCCCGCGGGTCAGGCGGCCAGGCCGAGGCCCGCCCCGACGACCGGGCGGGGCGGCAGCAGGTGCACGGCCGACTCGGCGGCCCGGGCCAGCACCCGGCGGTCCGCGCCGGGGACCGGGTGCAGGGCGGCGGTCACCGCGATGTCGACCACCAGATCCCGGGCGGCCAGCACCCGGCGTACCGAACGCCACAGCGTGTCGTCGCCGAGGAAGGCGGCGGTGGTGGTCGTCGCCCCGGTGGCAGCACAGCGGTAGCTGATCCGCAGCGGCACCACGGGGGCACCGGCGTCGACGGCCGCCTGGAAGACCGCCGGCCGGAAGCCCCGACGCGGTCGGCAGCCGGCCGAGGGGACGACGCCGCACCAGGTCGTACCCTCGGGGAAGACCGCGACCGGGTGACCGGCGCGCAGGGTGGCCGCGAGCCGGGCCACCGTGCGCGGCAGGTCCCGGGGCCGGGCCCGGTCGACGAAGACCGTGCCACCGGCGCGGGCCAGCAGCCCCAGCACCGGCCAGTTCCGCACCTCCCGCTTGGCCAGCAGCCGAGCCGGCGCGACCGCCAGCACCGCGAACACGTCCAGCCAGGAGACGTGGTTGGCGACCAGCAGCGCCCGTCGCCGGGGCAGCCGCCCGCGCACCACCAACCGCACCCCGAGCGCCCCGGCGGTCCGCCGGGCCCAGCCCCGCAGCACCGCCGCCCGCCGCGCCGCCGGCACCACCGGCAGCAGCACGGCCAGGCCCACCCCGGCCAGCAGCATCCCGAGTACGCCCACCAGCCGCGCCACCTGCCGGGCGGGCGGCGCCCCGGCCCGCCCCGCCCCCGGCAGGCAGTCCGGCCCGCAGCCGGCGGTCGGCCGCCACAACTCGGCGCTCACCGGATCACCCCGCCCAGGAAGTGCCGGCGGTAGCGCGGGTTCATCCGGTCCAACGAGAACAGCAGGTAGAAGTCGGCACAGCGGAAGTCCGGGTCGTACGCCGGTTCCCCGGCGACCCACGCGCCGAGCCGCAGGTAGCCGCGGACCAGCGGGGGGATCAGCGCCCGCCCGGCGGGGTCCCCGGTGGCCGACGCCGGTGCCGCCGCGCCCGGCTCGGCGAACCAGGGCCGCAGCGGGCGGAGGCGCATCAGCGGGGGCGCGAGGTGCCCCGCCCCGGCCAGCGCCCACGTCTCGGTTGCGGCCCGGCCGCCGTCGCCGACCGGCACCGAGGCGCAGCCGCCCAGCCAGTTCACCCCGCGCAGGTGCAGGTAGCGGGTCAGTCCCGCCCACATCAGGTTGAGCACCGCGCCGGAGCGGTGGTCCGGATGCACGCAGGAGCGGCCGGTCTCGACCAGCAGGTCACGCAGCGGTTCGAGCGGGGTCAGGTCGAACTCGCCGGCGGCGTACCGGTGATCGGTGCGGCCGGGAGGCAGCAGCCGGTAGGTGCCGACCACCGCGCCGGTCCGCTCCTCGCGGACGATCAGGTGGTCGCAGTGGACGTCGAGGTCGTCGGTGTCCAGCCCGGCGGCACCCGGGCGCAGGGTCGCGCCGAGTTCGGTGGCGAACACCTCGTGGCGCAGGCGTTGCGCGGCCGCGACCTGGGTCGGGTCGTCGGCGATCAGCAGGGTGTATCCACTGGTCGTCAGGGGTGCGCCAGCGGCATGCAGAACAGCCATGGGACCTGTGTAGGTGCCCCGGGTTGCCGGCCACCCGGGGACGGGTGTCGATCCGGTGAACGCCGGTCGGCAGGACCGGTCCCGGGTGTGACCAGGGTGGTTCACGGGGCCGGTGGGGCGGTTGGGAGGCCCGGCCGGGGCGTGCGAGGCTGCCTGCGGGTGCCCGGCCGGCCGGGCCGACGACACGGTGGAGGGGCGATGATCATCGAGGCGCGGTACCAGGGGCCGCCCGGCACGGGCAACGGCGGCTGGAGCGCGGGGATCTTCGCCGGGGCGTACGGCGCGGACGGGCCGGTCGAGGTGACGTTGCGTCGCCCGCCGCCGCTGGACACCCCGCTCACCCTCACCGACGGCCACGTGCGCGACCCCGACGGGCGCATGGTCGCCGAGGTACGCCCGGCCGGTGCTCCACCCGCCCCGGTCCCCCCGGCGGACCCGGCGACCGCGCGGACCGCCTCGGCCGGCTACCCGGGACTGGTGGACCACCCCTTCCCCGGCTGTTACGTCTGCGGCCCGGAGCACCCGGACGGCCTGCGGATCTACCCCGGGCGGCTGCCCGACGGCCGGACCGCCGCGCCGTGGCGGACGCCTGCTCAGGTGAGCGCGCCGACGGTGTGGGCGGCGCTGGACTGTCCCGGGGGCTGGGGGGTGATCGCTCCGGGCCGGCCGTACGTGCTGGGCCGGCTCGCCGTGACGCTGGACGCGCTGCCCGAACCGGGCGGGGAGTACGTGGTCACCGGGGCGGTGGACACCGTCGAGGGACGCCTGGCGGTGGTGCGTACCAGCCTCTACGACGGTGCCGGCGGGCTGCTGGGCCGGGCCCGCGCCACCTGGGTCGCGCTGCCTTCCGAGTCTCGTCCCTGAGGACGACCCGCTCCTGCCTGAGTCGGAGCAGGGCCTAACGACCAGGGCTGATGGCGTAACTTGACCTGACCAGCAAGGCTGGCAGCGGCGCATTCCGCGCAACGGCGTCACAGAACGCGGTGCCCCGCGCGCCGCCGCACGGGAGGAGAACGATGTCCGACGGGCAGTGGAGCCCCAGCACCGGCCAGATCGTCGTGTCCGGTTTGACCAAGCAGTACAAGAACGTCCGGGCGGTCGACAACCTGTCCTTCACGGTCGAGTCCGGTCGGGTGACCGGCTTCCTCGGCCCGAACGGGGCGGGCAAGACGACCACCCTGCGGATGCTGCTGAACCTGGTCACCCCGACCGGTGGCACGGCGACCATCGGCGGCCGGCGGTACGCCGACCTGACCGACCCGCTGCGGCACGTGGGCGCGGTGCTGGAGGCGTCCAGCGCACACAAGGGCCGTACCGGCATCAACCACCTGCGGGTGATCTGCGCGGCGGCCGGCCTGCCCAGGAGCCGGGCCGACGAGGCGCTGGCCCTGGTCGGGCTCACCCCGGCGGCGAAGCGCAAGTTCAAGGGCTACTCGCTGGGCATGAAGCAGCGGCTCGGCATCGCCGCCGCGATGCTCGGCAACCCTCAGGTGCTGATCCTCGACGAGCCGGCCAACGGTCTCGACCCGGAGGGCATCCGCTGGATGCGTGGCTTCCTCAAGGGGCTGGCCCACGAGGGACGCACCGTGTTGGTCTCCAGCCACCTGCTGTCCGAGATGCAGCTCCTCGCCGACGACGTGGTGATCATCGCGGCCGGCAAGCTGATCCGGCAGGGGCCGGTGGAGCAGGTGCTCGGCTCGATGGCGCAGGGCGGCCGGGTGCGGGTGCGTACCCCGCAGGCCGAGGAGCTGACCGTGGCGCTGCGTGAGCAGTCCGCCACGGTGGAGACCGACGAGCACGGCCTGCTGCTGGTCAGCGGGGTGGACGCGCCGGTGATCGGCCGGGCCGCGCTGGCCGCCAAGATCGAGCTGCACGAACTGACCCCGGAACGACCCGACCTGGAGCGGGTGTTCCTGGAGCTGACGGCCGGGAAGGCGGGCATCCGATGAACCTGGTCCGATCCGAGCTGTTGAAGATCCGTACCACCAGCACCTGGTGGATCTTCGGGCTGATCACGGTGCCGCTGTGGGCACTCACCGCCCTGATCAACTGGTTGCAGACCGACGCGCTGGCCAGCAACGACTTCGGCGAAGTGCCGGCCGACCAGGCCGACCAGATCCAGGCCGCGCAGTCGGTGGACAGCCTGGCCGCCAACGTCTACACCAACGGGCAGTTCTTCGGTCTGATGATCGTGATGCTGCTCGGCATCATCGTGGTGACCAGCGAGTTCTTCCACCAGACGGTCACCACCACCTTCCTCACCGTGCCGCACCGGACGGCGGTGATGCTGGCCAAGCTGGCCGCCGCGGCCGTGCTGGCCGTGCTGTTCTGGCTGGTCACCACCGTGTTCAACCTGGCCTTCGGGGCACTGGTGATGAACAGCGTCGACCTGGGCTCGCAGCTCGGCAGCGGCGCGGTCTGGCGGGCCACCGCGCTCAACGGCCTGGCGTACCTGCTCTGGTCGGTGCTCGGCGTCGGGATCGGGGTGCTGATCCGCAGCCAGATCGGCGCCACGGTCACCGGCATCCTGCTCTACCTGGGTGGCGCGGTCGGCGCGGCCATCGCGATCAGCATCCTGGCCGCCCGCTGGGGTGACTGGATCAACGACCTCCAGGTGCTGGTGCCGTCGCTGGCGTCGTCGCTGATGGTCAGCGGCACCGAGATCCCGGGCAACCCGCCGCGCTGGGCGGGTGCGGTGGTCCTCATCGGGTACGCGGTGGTGGCCGGCGCGATCGGCACGCTCACCATGCGGCGGCGGGACATCTCCTGACCCGACCCGTTCTCCGCACCGGCCCGGCGCGACGACCCGTCGCGCCGGGCCGGTGTTCCTCCTGGCGCTTTCCGGGCGGCCCGGCCCGGCGACTCTCCGCCTCGCACCCGCTCCGGTACGGAGTCGGCGGGACACGAAGAGCTGATTGACTTTCGATATCTTCTGTGAAACCGCCCACCCCCCGGAGGTGGAAATGCCTATCGTATTTGCACGGCGTAGCCTGGGAGCCGTCTCCCGTCCACGCGCACGTACGGACGACGGCGGACACCGCGTGACACACAAACCCGCGTGAAAGAGGCGATTACCGGCCGTGTCGACCCAGCAGACTTCGCAGGAGAACCCACTGGCGGGTTTCGGCCCGAACGAGTGGATCGTCGAGGAGATGTACCAGCGCTACCTCGCCGACCCGTCGAGCGTCGACTCGGCCTGGCACGACTTCTTCGCCGACTACCGACCCGCCCCCGGTGCCGCGACCCCGCGCCCGGCTGACGGCAAGGCCGCACCGGCCGCGACGGCGGAGCCGGCCGAGCAGCAGGAGCCGGTCGCCACCGTCGCGACCGGGCCCGCCGCGACGGCGGCGACGGCCGATGCCCGGCCGGCCGCCACCGCCAAGCCGGCCGCCACCGCCAAGCCGGCCGCCACCGCCAAGCCGGCCACCGCCGCCAAGCCGGCCACCGCGAAGACCGCCACCAAGTCCGCCGCGAAGCCGGCGGCCACCGAGAAGGCCGCCCCGGCCAAGCCGGCGGCGAAGGCGCCGTCGGCCAGCGCCGCCGGCACCACGCCGCTGCGCGGGGTGGCCGCCCGGATCGTGCAGAACATGGACGCCTCGCTGTCCGTGCCGACCGCCACCAGCGTGCGCGCGGTCCCGGCCAAGCTGCTCGTCGACAACCGCATCGTGATCAACAACCATCTCGCCCGGGGGCGTGGCGGCAAGGTCAGCTTCACCCACCTGATCGGGTACGCGTTGGTCCGGGCCGTGGTCGAGCACCCGGAGCTGAACAACTCGTACGCCGAGGTCGACGGCAAGCCGGCGATGGTCCGCCCGGAGCACGTCAACCTGGGCATCGCCATCGACCTGGTCAAGCCCGACGGCACCCGCAACCTGGTGGTGCCGTCCATCAAGGGCTGCGAGCAGATGGACTTCCGGCAGTTCTGGCAGGCGTACGAGGACGTGGTCCGGCGCGCCCGCCGCAACGAGCTGACCATGGAGGACCACTCCGGCACGACGATCTCGCTGACCAATCCGGGCGGCATCGGCACGGTGCACTCGATCCCCCGGCTGATGCAGGGGCAGAGCGCCATCATCGGGGTCGGTGCGATGGAGTACCCCGCGCCCTACCAGGGGATGAGCGAGGCGACCCTGGCCGAGTTGGCGGTCAGCAAGATCATCACGCTGACCAGCACGTACGACCACCGGATCATCCAGGGCGCGCAGTCCGGCGAGTTCCTCAAGGTGATGCACGAGCTGATGCTCGGCGAGCACGGCTTCTACGACCAGATCTTCACCTCGCTGCGCATTCCGTACGAGCCCGTGCGCTGGGTGCGGGACGTGGCCGTCGACTCCGAAGGCCAGATCAACAAGACCGCGCGGGTGCACGAGCTGATCCACGCCTACCGGGTCCGGGGCCACCTGATGGCCGACACCGACCCGCTGGAGTTCACCATCCGCAAGCACCCCGACCTGGACGTCCTCCAGCACGGGCTGACCCTGTGGGACCTCGACCGCACCTTCCCGGTCAACGGCTTCGCCGGCAAGCAGCGGATGAAGCTGCGCGAGATCCTCGGCGTGCTGCGTGACTCGTACTGCCGTCGGCTCGGCATCGAGTACATGCACATCCAGGACCCGGAGGAGCGCCGCTGGATCCAGGAGCGGATCGAGCGCCGCTACGAGAAGCCGGCCGCCGACGAGCAGAAGCACGTGCTCAACCGGCTCAACGCCGCCGAGGCGTTCGAGACCTTCCTGCAGACCAAGTACGTCGGCCAGAAGCGGTTCTCGCTGGAGGGCGGCGAGTCGCTGATCCCGCTGCTCGGCGAGGTGCTGGAGGCGTCCGCCGAGGACGGGCTGGACGAGGTCGTCATCGGCATGGCGCACCGGGGCCGGCTCAACGTGCTGGCGAACATCGTCGGCAAGCCGTACGAGAAGATCTTCTCGGAGTTCGAGGGGCACCTCGACCCGCGGTCCACCCAGGGCTCCGGCGACGTGAAGTACCACCTGGGCCAGAACGGCAAGTTCACCACCCCGGACGGCGACCACTCGGTCAAGGTGTCGGTGGTGGCGAACCCGTCGCACCTGGAGGCGGTGGACCCGGTGCTGGAGGGCATCGTCCGGGCCAAGCAGGACCGGATCGACCTCAAGCTGGAGGGTTACACCGTGCTGCCGCTGGCGGTGCACGGCGACGCCGCGTTCGCCGGGCAGGGCGTCGTCGCCGAGACGCTCAACCTGTCCCAGCTGCGCGGCTACCGCACCGGCGGCACCGTGCACGTGGTGGTCAACAACCAGGTCGGGTTCACCACCGCCCCGGAGTACAGCCGGTCCAGCCTCTACAGCACCGACGTGGCCCGGATGATCCAGGCGCCGATCTTCCACGTCAACGGCGACGACCCGGAGACCGTGGTCCGGGTGGCCCGGTTGGCCTTCGAGTACCGGCAGGCGTTCAACAAGGACGTCGTGATCGACATGGTCTGCTACCGCCGGCGCGGGCACAACGAGGGCGACGACCCGTCGATGTCCAACCCGCAGATGTACAAGATCATCGACTCGAAGCGGTCGGTCCGCAAGCTCTACACCGAGGAGCTGATCGGTCGGGGCGACATCACCGTCGAGGACGCCGAGGAGCTGCTGCGCGACTACCAGTCGCAGCTGGAGCGGGTCTTCAAGGCCACCCGGGACGCCGCCACCACCCCGCGCCAGGTCGGCCGGCCCAGCCGCGAGGAGGAGCCGGAGCCGCAGGTGCAGACCGCCACCGACGCCGCAGTGGTCAAGGCCATCGGCGAGGCGCACGTCAACCTGCCCGAGGGCTTCACCCCGCACAAGCGCATCCAGCAGCTGCTCGACCGGCGGGCCAGGATGTCCGTCGAGGGCAACATCGACTGGGGGTACGGCGAGATCATCGCGTTCGGCTCGCTGCTGCACGACGGGATCACCGTCCGGCTCGCCGGGCAGGACTCCCGCCGGGGCACCTTCGTCCAGCGACACGCCTCGATCGTCGACGCCAAGACCGGCGAGGACCACCTGCCGCTGAAGTCGCTCACCGCCGACGGCGAGCGGTCCCGGTTCTTCGTGCACGACTCGCTGCTGAGCGAGTACGCCGCGATGGGCTTCGAGTACGGCTACTCGGTGGAGAACGTCAACGCGCTGGTCTGCTGGGAGGCCCAGTTCGGTGACTTCGTCAACGGCGCCCAGTCGGTGATCGACGAGTTCATCTCCTCCGGCGAGGTGAAGTGGGGCCAGCGTTCCGCGGTCACCCTGCTGCTGCCGCACGGCCACGAGGGACAGGGCCCGGATCACACCTCCGGCCGACCGGAGCGGTTCCTCCAGATGTGCGCCGAGGACAACATGCGGGTGGCCGTCCCGACCACCCCGGCGAACTACTTCCACCTGCTGCGCCGCCAGGCCCTCTCGCCCAAGCGCAAGCCGCTGGTGGTGTTCACGCCGAAGTCGCTGCTGCGGCACAAGCTCTGCGTCAGCCCGGTGGAGGACTTCACCACCGGCACCTTCGCCCCGGTGCTGGCCGACACCGCCGCGCCCGCCCCGGAGCAGGTCAAGCGGGTGCTGCTCTGCTCGGGCAAGGTCTACTACGACCTGTTCCAGGCCCGGCAGGAACGCGGCGTCACCGACACCGCGATCGTCCGGATCGAGCAGCTCTACCCGCTGCCTGTGCAGGAGATCCGGGACGCGCTGGCGGCGTACCCGAACGCGGAGGACTTCGCCTGGGTGCAGGAGGAGCCGGCCAACCAGGGGGCGTGGAGCTTCGTCGCGCTCAACCTGCTGGAGCACCTGGCCGACGTCCGGCTGCGCCGCATCTCCCGGCCCGCCGCCGCCGCCCCGGCGGTGGGCTCGGCCAAGATGCACGAGGTGGAGCAGACCGCGCTGATCGACGCCGCGCTGCCCCGCCCCTGACCCGATCCGTACCGACCCACCCGGCCCGCCCCTGTCCAGGGCGCGGGCCGGGCCCGTCAGCGAGCAACGAGGAGCACTGTGTACTTCACCGATCGTGGGATCGAGGAGCTGGTGCAGCGGCGGGGGGACGAGCAGGTCACCCTGGAGTGGCTGGGCGAGCGGCTGCGCGACTTCGTCGACCTCAACCCCGAGTTCGAGACGCCTGTCGAGCGGTTCGCCACCTGGCTGGCCCGCCTCGACGACCTCGACGAGGACTGACCGCCCCCATCCCAGCGGGGGGGTCAGCCGTTGCGCACCGCCGGTTCCAGGCCGGTACGCCGCAGCTTCTGCCAGCCCAGCCGGCCCCCGGTCAGCGCGGTGACCACCGCCTGCACCATCACCAGGTACATCAGCTGCCGGTAGACGAACTGTTGCAGGGGCAGCACCCACAGCACCCCGAGCTTCTCCCGGTCCAGCCGGAACGCCACCACGGCGGTGACGGTCTGCACGCCGAGCATGACCAGCCAGGCCACCGCCGTGGCCCGCCGGTCGAGGAAGAACAGGCCGTACAGGGCCAGCAGGTCGATCACCGGCGCGAGCAGCGGCAGCAGCACCCCGAAGAGGCTGAGGAAGAACAGGCAGCGCCTGGTGAAGCGGCCCGACGCGCCCCGGTCGAGCACCGAACGCCGGTGCTTCCACATCGCCTGCATGGTGCCGTAGCTCCACCGGTAGCGCTGTTTCCAGAGCTGCCCGATGGTCGCCGGGGCCTCCGTCCAGGCGCGGGCGGTCTCCTCGTAGACCACCTTCCAGCCGGCCCGGCCCAGGGCGATGGTGATGTCGGTGTCCTCGGCGAGGGTGTCGTCGGTCATCCCCCCGGCGTAGCGCAGCGCCTCCCGCCGGAACCCGCCGATCGCGCCCGGCACCGTGGACATGCAGCGCAGCGTCTCGTAGAGCCGCCGGTCGAGGTTGAACCCGATGACGTACTCGATGTGCTGCCACTTGGCGATCAGGCTGCGCCGGTTGCCGACCTTGACGTTGCCGGCCACCGCGCCGACCTGCGGGTCGGCGAAGGGCTGCACCAGCCGGCGGACCGCGTCGGGCTCGAAGACGGTGTCCCCGTCGACCATCACGATCAGGTCGTGCCGGGCCAGCGCCAGGCCGGTGTTCAGAGCGCTGGGCTTGCCGCCGTTGGGCTTGCGGACCACCCGGACGTTGGGCAGGCCGAGCGCGTCGACGATGTCGGCGGTGCCGTCGGTGGAGCCGTCGTCGACGACGATCACCTCGATCCCGCCGGGATGGTCGCCACCGGCCAGGGAGCGGACCGCCGCGGCGATCCCCTCCTTCTCGTTGTAGGCCGGGACGATCACCGAGACCGGCGCGGTGACCGGCGGCCCCCAGCTCCAGCCCTTGGCCCGCCGTCGTCGGGCGTGCCGCCCGGCCAGCACGAACAACACGAGGGTACGACCCACGGTGAGCAGCCCGACGAGGACGAAGAGGCCGCCGAACACGGTCAGCGCGCTGTCGGCGCCCTGCACCGCCCAGATCAGCGTCCGGCCGCGCCACCGTTCCCCGGTGCCGGCGGGGGTGGCGGCGTCCATCCGGTGGTCGACCCCGGCGGCGGCGAAGGCGAGGTTCAACCCCTCGGTCGCGGTGACGAACCGGTACCCCCGTTCCTTCATCATCGGGATGAACCGGTCGAGGGCGGCGACGGTCTGCGACCGGTCGCCCCCGGCGTCGTGCCAGAGGGTGACCGCACCGGCGTCGCCGTCCGGTGCGGCGTTCTCCACGATCCGGTCCACCCCGGGCAGCGACCAGTCCTGGCTGTCGGTGTCGTTGAGGAGCGTCAGGTAGCCCAGGTCACCGGCGGCGGTGACGACCGGCCAGTCCCGGTTGTCGATCGCGCCCGGATGCGACGAGTACGGGAAGCGCACCAGCGAGGTCCGCGACCCGGTGGCGCCGGCCACGGCGAGCTGGGTCTGGGCGTACTCCAGGCGTTGCCGCCACGCCGGCAGCTCGGCGAGGTCGGGGTGGGTGAAGGTGTGCACGCCGAGCTGGTGACCGCCATCGGTCAGCTCGCGGGCCACCTCGGGGTGCCTGGCGACCTGCGAGCCCAGCACGAAGAACGTGCCCTTGACCTGGTGGGCGTCCAGGACCTTGAGCACCTCGCGGGTCCAGACCGGGTGGGGGCCGTCGTCGAAGGTCAACGCGATGGTGCGCGGTGGTAGCCGGTAGGAGCGGACCAGCTCGCTGCTGGCGCTGATGATCGGCCCGCCGGTCACCACGGAGGTGGGCACCTCCCGCTGCCCGGCGACGCTGTCCCGGCGGTCCGGGGCGAAGGAGGCGTTGGCGTACGCGCCGACCAGCAGCACACCGGCCAGCAGCGCGAGCACCGTGCCCAGCAGGATTCCGCTCGGCGGCGGCACCGCCCGCCGCCGGGCCGGCCCGGGTGTGCGCCGCCGGGTCGACCCGGGGACGCGACGGCGGGTGGCCGGGCCGGCCGGCTCAACCATCGACGTGGACGCCGTCGGCACCGCCGGGGAGCGGATCGGGCAAGGCGGGCGGCTCGTCAGTGGGCGTCGGCGGGTTCGGCGTCGTGGCCTGCGGCGTCGACCGGGTCGGCCGGGGCGACGCCGTGGAGGTGGCCGGGCCGCGGCTCGGCGACCGGCTGGCGCTCGGCGAGGGCGAGGGGCTGGCGGCGCCGGGGGTGGCGGACGGGGCCGGGGCGACTGCCGGACCGCTCCCCCGGGACGCCCGGGGGGCGACGGTCGGTGCCCCGGCGCCGGTGGTCGTGGCGGGGGCGGCCGGGGTGGTGGTGGCCGTCCGGGCTGGCGGTGACGACCGCTCGGGCTGCGCGACCTCGTCGACGAAGGGGAGCACCGCGTGCGGGGCTATCCCCCCGGCGAAGCTGACCCCGACCAGCCCGGAGTAGATCAGGACCACCAGCCCCAGGGCGTACGCGAGCCAGCGCAGCCGGGAGTGGCGGCGACCGCTGGGGTCGACGAAGACGGGGACCGGCGGGGGCACGGCGGCGATCAACGCGGTGGGTCCGTCGGTCGGGCCGACGGTGCGGTCGAGCAGCACGGTCGGCCCATCGACTACCGTCACGTCTTCGGTACGATGTGGATCGAAAGTCGGCCGACCATCCAGCGCGCCCACGGGATTCGATCCTTCGAGTGGCGCATTCTTCCTGCTCAGCCGGTCGGCAGTCATGGGATGCGAGTTTAGGCACGAGGATCGCTCAGCTTCCAGCTCGTCCCACGAATGAGACTCGGGTCGCACCGGCACACACCTGCCGGCGACGGTTCAGGGCGAAGGTCCCGGGCGGGACACGACGTGATCTCCTAGGGTGGTGCCGTGGCCCGCAGCGTCTACCTGACCAGCGTGGGGTCCGGCGGGGGTAAGTCGACCATCGCCCTCGGCCTCGCGGAACTCCTCTCCCGGCAGGTCGAACGGATCGGCGTGTTCCGGCCGCTGGTCTCCGACACCGGCGACGACCCGATCCTCGCCCTCCTGCACGACCGCTACCGGATCGACCTGCCCGAGGCCGACCTGACCGGCACCACGTACGCCGAGGCGGCGGCCCTGGTCGCCGACGGCCGGCGGGAGGAGCTGATCTCCCGGATCGTCGGGCGGTACCGGGCGGTGGAACGGCGCTGCCCGGCGGTGATCGTGGTGGGCAGCGACTTCACCGACGGCGGGGACACCGCCGGCCCCCGGGAGCTGGCCTTCAACGCCCGGCTGGCCACCGAGTTCGGCAGCGTGGTGGTGCCCGTGGTGGACGGCTTCGGGCAGCAGCCGGAGGCGGTCACGGCGGCGGCGCGCGGAGCGTACCACGATCTGGCCGACCTGGGCGCGACGGTGCTGGCGGTGATCGCCAACCGGGTGACCGGGGCCCTGACCCTGCCCGAGTTGCCGGTCCCCGCGTACGCCATCCCGGAGGTGCCGAGCGTGTCCGCGCCGACGGTGGCGGAGGTGGCGGCGGCGCTCGACGCCACCCTGCTGGCCGGCGACGACGCCGCCCTCGGCCGGGACGTGCTCGACTACGTGGTCGGCGCGGCGCACGTGCCGACCCTGCTCGACCACCTGACCGAGGGGGCCCTGGTGATCACCCCGGGTGACCGGGCCGACCTGCTGGTCGCGGCGGCCACCGCGCACGTCGCCGGGCAGGTCTCGCTGGCCGGCGTGGTGCTCACCCTCGGCGAGCAGCCCGACCCCCGGGCGATGCGCCTGGTCGAACGGCTCAACACCGGCTTCGCCGTGCTCTCGGTGACCAGCGACAGCTACGACACGGTCGAGGCGTCCAGCCACATCGAGGGCCGGCCCGGCCCGGCCAACCCGCGCAAGGTGGAGGCCGCGCTCGGCGCGTTCGAGGGCCACGTCGACACCGTCGACCTGGCCCGCCGGCTGCGGGTCAGCCGCTCCGAGCGGGTCACCCCGCTGATGTTCGAGTACGACCTGATCGACCGGGCCCGCGCCGACCGCCGTCGGCTGGTGCTGCCCGAGGGCACCGACGAACGCATCCTGCGGGCCACCGAGATCCTGCTCCGCCGGGGGGTGGCCGACCTGACCCTGCTCGGCCGCCCCGACGAGGTGGCCCGCCGTACCCGCGAGCTGGGCATCGACCTGACCGGCGCGGAGGTGGTCGACCCGGCCGGCAGCGCCTGGCGGGACGACTTCGCCACCCGGTACGCGGCGCTGCGCGCCCACCGGGGCGTCACCGTGGAGCTGGCGCACGACATCGTGGCCCAACCCAACTACTTCGGCACCATGATGGTGGCCACCGGGCACGCCGACGGGATGGTCTCCGGGGCCACCCACACCACGGCCGCCACCATCCGCCCCGCCTTCGAGATCATCCGTACCGTGCCGGGCGTCTCGGTGGCGTCGAGCGTGTTCTTCATGCTGCTCGCCGACCGGGTGCTGGTCTACGGCGACTGCGCGGTCAACCCCGACCCGGACGCCGCCCAGCTCGCCGACATCGCCATCTCCTCGGCCGACACGGCAGCCCGGTTCGGCATCGAACCCCGGGTGGCGATGCTGTCGTACTCGACCGGGGCCTCCGGCGCGGGGGCCGACGTGGAGAAGGTCGCCACCGCCACCAGGCTGGTCCGCGAGCGCCGGCCCGACCTGCTGGTCGAGGGGCCGATCCAGTACGACGCGGCGATCGATCCGCAGGTCGCGGCGACGAAGCTGCCGAGCAGCACGGTCGCCGGCCGGGCCACCGTGTTCATCTTCCCGGACCTCAACACGGGTAACAACACGTACAAGGCGGTGCAGCGGTCGGCGGGGGCGGTGGCCGTCGGCCCGGTCATGCAGGGCCTGCGCCGGCCGGTCAACGACCTGTCCCGGGGCGCGAAGGTCGCCGACATCGTCAACACGGTGGCGATCACGGCCATCCAGGCGGCCGGATCGTCGGAGGAGGGGTCGTGACCGACCGGGTGCTGGTGCTCAACTGCGGGTCGTCGTCGGTGAAGTACCGGCTCTACGACGGGGATTCGAGCGTCGACCACGGCACCGTGGAGCGGGTCGGCGAGCCGGGTGGCGGTCCGGCCGACCACGCCACCGCCGTCCGGGACATCCTCGGCCGGCTCGACCTGGCCGGGCTGACCGCGGTGGGGCACCGGGTGGTGCACGGCGGCCGGCTGTTCAGCGCACCGGGCCGGATCGACGACGCCGTCGTCGCCGCGATCGGGGACCTGGTGCCGCTGGCCCCGCTGCACAACCCGGCCAACCTGGCCGGCATCGCGGTCACCCGGGAACTGCTGCCGGACGTCGCCCAGGTGGCGGTCTTCGACACCGCGTTCCACCACACCCTGCCCGAGTCCGCCGCCACGTACGCCATCGACCTGGACACCGCCCGCCGCCACGACATCCGCCGGTACGGCTTCCACGGCACCTCCCACGCGTACGTGTCGCGGCGCACCGCCGAGCTGCTCGACCGGCCGTACGACCGGCTGCGCACCATCAGCCTGCACCTGGGCAACGGGGCGAGCGCCTGCGCGGTGGACGGCGGACGCAGCGTGGCCACCTCGATGGGGATGTCGCCGCTGGAGGGGCTGGTGATGGGCACCCGCAGCGGTGACCTCGACCCGACGGTCATCTTCCACCTGCGCCGCGAGGGCGGGATGGGCGTCGACGAGATCGACGACCTGCTCAACCACCGCAGCGGGCTGCTCGGCCTCACCGGGGCCAACGACATGCGGGAGGTGCAGGCCCGCCGGGCCGCCGGAGACCCTGTCGCCATGCTCGCCTTCGACGTCTACTGCCGGCGGATCACCGGCTACGTCGGGGCGTACCACGCGCTGCTGGGCGGGGCGGACGCGATCACCTTCACCGCCGGGGTGGGCGAGCACTCCCCCGAGGTGCGGGCCGCCGCCCTGGCCGGGCTGGACCGGCTCGGCATCGCCGTCGACCCGGACCGCAACGCCGGCACCGGCGACCGGGTGATCTCCCCGGCCGGCGCGGAGGTCAGCGTCTGCGTGGTCGGCACCGACGAGGAACGGGAGATCGCCCGGCAGACCCGCGCGGTGCTGGCCGACGCCCCCTGAGTGGTGGAGCCGGACCGACCGGGGCGGTGACCGGCATCGTCCGGACGGCCGGGCCGGACCGGGCCGTCGACCACCTACGGTGCAGTCATGGGGGTGAGGCGGCCGTGCGCCGTGGCGGTGCTGGCCGCGCTGCTCGCCGGCTGCGGCCCGGCCACCGCCGCCACCGACCCACCGCCGCCGGCCCGGCACGCCCCGGAGCAGGCCCTGCCGGTCGCGGTACGCACGTTCACCGTCGACCCGGCCGGGCCGCGCCCGCTGCCGGTGACGCTCTGGTACCCGACCGTGCGGGGCCGGGTCGCTCCGGGCCGGTTCCCGGTGGTGCTGCACAGCCACGGCCTGCGCAGCCTCCCCGAGTTGCACGCCGCGCTGGCCACCCGGTGGGCCGCCGCCGGTTTCGTGGTGGCCGCGCCGACCTACCCGCACACCAACAGGCGGGCGGTCCGGTTCAGCCGCGCCGACGTCCGCAACCAGCCCGCCGACGGTTGGCGGGTGATCCGGCACCTGGTCCGGCTCGACAGCCGCGCCGGTGACCCGCTCGCCGGGCACCTGGACGTGGGCCGGTTCGCCGCGACCGGGCACTCGGCGGGCGGCTTCACCACGGCCGGCATGTTCACCTCCGGGCACCCGGCCCGGCTGCGCTCGGGCGTGATCATCGCCGGGGGCGGGTTGGCCGGCGCCTTCGCCGGGCCGGGTGCCCCGCTGCTGTTCGTGCACGGCACCGCCGACCCGGTGGTGCCGCTGACCGTCGGCCGGGCCGGCTACCAGCGGGCGACCGGCCCGAAGGCGTTCCTCAGCGTGCTCGGCCAGGGCCACGGCGAATACCTCACCCCGGGCCGGCCGGGCTTCGACCAGGTGCTCGCCACCGTCACCGACTTCCTCCGCTGGACCCTCTACGACGACCGGGAGGCCGGCCGCCGGCTGCGTGCCGACGCCACCCGCCCCGGGGTCACCACCCTCGACGACCGGCTGGCCGACGCCGGACCGTAGCCCGCCGGGCAGCCGTCACGGGCAGGCACAATCGTTCTCATGTCCCGTCGCCGTACCCCGGTCGTGCTGACCGCCGCGCTGCTGGCCGCCGGCCTCGTCGGCTGCTCGGCGTCTCCGCCCGCGCGCCCCGCCGCCCCGTCACCGACGCCGGCGGCCAGCGCCCCGGGGGCCACCCCGCAGGCGTCGCCCATCCCCGCCGGCACCGCGCCGACGCAGGCGTTCGCGGTCGGCGTACGGCAGCTCACGCTGAACCGGGGCGGCGACCGCCCGCTGCCGGTGACCCTCTGGTACCCGGCCCGGGGCACCGCCGGCGGGGCGGTGCAGCGCGACGCCACCGTGGCCGCCGGGCGGTTCCCGGTGGTGGCGTTCAGCCACGGCCTCGACGGGCGGCCGACCGACTACCGGGCGCTGACCACCCGCTGGGCGGCGGCCGGTTTCGTGGTGGCCGCGCCGATGTTCCCGCACACCGGCAAGGGCACCGACGGCAGCGTCCTGGACGTGCTCAACCAGCCCGCCGACGTGTCGTACGTGCTCGACAAGGTGCTGGCGCTGGACGCGAAGGCCGGCGATCCGCTGCGCGGCCTGCTGGCCACCGACCGGGTCGCCGCCGCCGGGCACTCGGCCGGCGGGGTGACCACCATCGGCCTGTTCACCACCGGCCGCGACGAGCGGCTACGCGCCGGGGTGGTCCTCGCCGGGACGGGGCTGGGCGTGGGCACCGCCTTCGCCGGGGCCGCCGCCCCGCAACTGTTCGTGCACGGCCGGGCCGACGAGGTGGTCGACTACGCCGCCGGCAGGGCCGTCTACGACGCGGTGCCGTGGCCCAAGGCGATGCTCAGCCTGACCCGGGGCGACCACGGCCGGGCCCTGCTCGGCGACGACACGGCCCTGCGGGTGGTCTCCGACACCACCGTCGAGTTCCTCCGCTGGACGCTCTACGGCGACGCGGCGGCCCGGGACCGGCTGCCCGCCTCGGCCACCCGGGGCGACATCGCCACCCTCGACGACCGCCTCTGAGCCGGCCGAAGGTCAGGCGGTGTGGTCGACCACGACCTTGCCGAAGACCTCGCCGGAGTGCAGCCGGGCGAAGGCGTCGGCCACCCGGCTGAACGGGACCACGCTGTCGACCACCGGGCGCACCTCGTGCTCGGCGCAGAAGGCGAGCAGCTCGGTCAGCTCGCCCGGGGTGCCCATCGAGGTGCCGAGGATCTCCAACTGCATGGCGAAGACCCGGCGCAGGTTCACCGGCGGCAGGTGACCGGAGGTCGCGCCGGCGACCACGATCCGGGCCATCGGGGCGGCCGACTTCAACGAGTGGTCGAAGGTGGCCGCGCCGACCGTCTCGATCACCACGTCGACCCGCTCCGGCAGCCGGGCACCGGGTTCCAGCGCCGTCGCTCCCAGCGCGGCGATGCGGTCCCGCTTGGCGGCGTCGCGGCTGGTGGCGTACACCCGCTTGCCCAGTGCCAGGCCGAGCGCGACGGCGGCGGTGGCGACCCCGCCGCCGGCTCCCTGCACCAGCACCGCCTCGCCGTCGGCGATCCGGCCCCGGGTGGTGAGCATCCGCCATGCGGTGAGCCAGGCGGTCGGTAGGCAGGCCGCGTCGGTCGCCGACAGGCCGGTCGGCAGCGGCAGCAGGTTCATCCGGGGTACGGCCACCCGCTCGGCGAGGGTGCCCTGGTAGTGCTCGGAGAGGATGGAGACGCCCCGCGGGTCGCCGGGGGTGGGCAGCACCGGGTAGATCACCACCTCGTTGCCGTCCGGGTCGGCGCCGACCGCGTCGCAGCCCAGGATCATCGGCAGTTGACCGTCGGCGAGCCCCACCCCGCGCAGCGACCACAGGTCGTGGTGGTTGAGCGAGCTGGCCCGCACCTGCACGGTCACCCAGTCGTCGTCGAGGTGGGCGGGCTCGGGGCGGTCACCGACGGTGAGCGCGGCGAGCGGGTTGTCGGCGTCGAACCGGGAGGCATAGGCGGCACGCATGATCCGCACCGTAACAGCGGAACGATCGTTCAAGAAGGGTCCGGGCCGGCCGGCCCGGACCCTTCCCGTCCGGTCGACGCCGCGTCGCGCGCCGGCCGGGCGGCGCGTGACGCGGCGGCTCAGGCGCGGGCGACGCCGTCGTGGCGGGCCGCCTGGGCCACCGCCTCCGCCACCGCGGGGGCGACCCGGGGGTCGAGCGGGGACGGCACGATGGCGTCCGGGCTGAGTGACCCGTCGACCACGCCGGCGATCGCGTCGGCGGCGGCCACCTTCATCCCGTCGGTGATCCGGGTGGCCCGGGCGTCCAGCGCGCCCCGGAACACCCCGGGGAAGGCGAGCACGTTGTTGATCTGGTTGGGGTAGTCGCTGCGCCCGGTGGCGACCACCGCCACGTGTCGGGCGGCGACCTCCGGGTCCACCTCGGGGGTGGGGTTGGCCAGCGCGAAGACGATGCCGCCGGGGGCCATCCCGGCGACGGCCGTCTCGGGGATCCGCCCACCGGAGACGCCGATCAGCACGTCCGCGCCGCGCAGCGCCTCGGTGACGTCTCCGCGCCGTCCCTGCGCGTTGGTGGTCTCGGCGAGGTGCGCCTTGGTCTCGGTCAGGTCTTCGCGGTGCCGGCCGATGACGCCCCGGGAGTCGCAGACCACCACCTGTTCGGGGTCCACTCCCCCGGCGACGAGCATGTGGGTGACCGCGACCCCGGCCGCACCGGCCCCGCTGACCGTCACCCGCAGGTCGCCGAGCTTGCGGTTCAGCAGGCTGGCCGCGTTGCGCAGCGCGGCCAGCACCACGATCGCGGTGCCGTGCTGGTCGTCGTGGAAGACCGGGATGGGCAGCGCCTCGTCGAGCCGCCGTTCCACCTCGAAGCAGCGCGGGGCGCTGATGTCCTCCAGGTTGATCCCGCCGAACGACGGGGCGAGGGCCCGGACCGTCGCCACGATCTCGTCGACGTCCTGGGTGTCCAGACAGACCGGCACCGCGTCGACGCCGGCGAACTGCTTGAACAGCACCGCCTTGCCCTCCATCACCGGCAGCGCCGCGCGCGGGCCGATGTTGCCGAGGCCGAGCACGGCGGAGCCGTCGGTGACGACGGCGACGGTGTGCGACACCCAGGTGTAGTCGTCGACCAGGGCGGGGTCGGCGGCGATCGCCTCGCACACCCGGGCCACCCCCGGGGTGTACGCGAGCGAGAGGTCCTCGCGGCTGGTCAGCGGGACGGTCGAGGCGACGGCGAGCTTGCCGCCGAGGTGCAGTCGGAAGACGGGATCAGCGGGATCCACGGTGGACGCAGACATGGTGACTCCAGGATCTGTCGAGCAGACGGAGCGGCCGGCGCGAGGGCGCGAGGTGAGGCGGAGCGGCGACACGCGGTACGGGGGTCACCCGGGCACCTCCCGAGCATAGTCAGCCCACAGGCGTCGGGTTGTGAGGAGGGTCATATCGGCGCGGGGGGCAGCCGGCCGGGGCGGGGCCAGTAGCGGAACACCACCCGGCCCAGCACGTCGGCCACCCCGTACGCCCGGGAGTCGTCGGTGACCAACGCGTTGTCACCGTGCAGCCACCACCCGCCGTCCTGGGGGCGTACGGCGCGCTTGACCACCAACAGGTCCGGACGGCTGCGGAAGACGGCCACCACGACGTCGCCGGGGCGGACCGGTCGGCCGCCCCGGCGGACCAGCAGGGCGTCGCCGTGGTGCAGGGTGGGTGACATGGACGGTCCGGTCACGCCGACGGCGGTGAGCGGGGCACGCGCCCGAAGGGTGGGACCCGAGCCGCCGACCGTCACAAGGTTTCCCCTCCGTCCCTGCCGGGGACGTCCTCAGGAGTAATGTCGGCTCGGATCATCGCAAACATCCCATGGAGGAACCTGATGCGACTTCCCCGCATCCTTTCGCCCCGTGTGACCGCCAGCGCACACTGTGACCTGCCCTGCGGCGTGTACGACCCGGCGCAGGCCCGGATCGAGGCCGAGTCGGTCAAAATGATCTGTGAGAAGTACCAGGCGAACACGGACCCCGAGTTCCGCACCCGGGCGATCCTGATCAAGGAGCAGCGCGCCGACCTGGTCAAGCACCACCTGTGGGTGCTCTGGACCGACTACTTCAAGCCGCCGCACTTCGAGAAGTACCCCCACCTGCACCAGCTGTTCAACGAGGCCACCAAGGCGGCCGGCGCGGCCGGCGCCAAGGGTGCGACCGACCCGGCCAAGGCCGACGAGCTGCTCCAGAAGATCGACGAGATCTCCAAGATCTTCTGGGAGACCAAGCAGGCGTGACCCTGCCCGCCACGGCACCGACGATCCGGCCGGCGCGTCCTGGGGACGTGCCGGCCATCGTCGCGATGGTGCACGAGCTGGCCGACTACGAGAAGGCCGCCGACCGGTGCGGGCTGACCCCGGCACAGCTCGACACCGCCCTGTTCGGGCCGGCCCCGGCGCTGTTCGGGCACGTCGCGGTGGGCGACGACGACCAGCCGGTCGGCTTCGCGCTGTGGTTCCTCAACTTCTCCACCTGGGCCGGCGTGCACGGCATCTACCTGGAGGATCTGTACGTCCGCCCCGCGCACCGGGGCACCGGCGCGGGCCGCGCGTTGCTCGCCACCCTCGCCGCGATCTGCGTGGAGCGCGGCTACCGGCGGCTGGAGTGGTGGATGCTCGACTGGAATCCGGCCGCCCGGTTCTACGCCTCGATCGGGGCCGAGCCGATGACCGAGTGGGTGCCCTACCGGCTCGACGGGGCGGCCCTGCACGACCTCGCGGCCGAAGGGGTGACGTCGGCCACGCGGGTGTCCGCCCGGCCGGGTAGAGTCCCGGACCGGGGGGATGAGGCGTGACTCAACTGACCGGCCAGCCAGCGACCGACGACGACGTCGTGCACCTCACCGTGCCCGCCGACGGCGGCTACCTGGGCGTGCTGCGCACCGCCACGGCGGGGCTCGCGGCCCGCCTCCAGTTCGCGCTCGACGAGATCGAGGACCTGCGCATCGCGGTCGACGAGGCGTGCGCGATGCTGCTCGCCATCGCCACCCGCGACGCCGAGTTGGAGTGCCGGTTCTCCGTCACCGAGGACGCGCTGACCGTCGAGGTGACGGTGCCGACCGTGCGCGGCGCGGCCCTGCCGGGAGAGTCCTCGTTCGCCTGGAAGGTGCTCACCGCGCTGACCACGGCGGCGGCGGCCGAGTCCACCCAGGGCCGGGCCACCATCTCGCTGCTGACCCGCCGCTCTGCCGGCTACTGACCGGACCTGCCGGCGTCACCGCGCCACGCCCGGGCGGCGTGGGTCAGCCGAAGCCCAGGGCGCGGGTGGTGGGCGGGCTGACCAACAGCGCGCAGACGCCCACCCCGAGCGCCATCAGGGGGACGCCGAGCCAGCCCAGCCCGCCCGAGATCATGAACCAGCCGACCGGCAGCAGCATCAACTCCAGCACCATCGCCGGGGCACGGGCACCGGCCCGACGGCGGGCCAGCGCCCCGCCCAACGCCCAGAGCGCGACCGCGCCCGCGATGGCGAACCCGGTCACGAAGAGTGCCGAGACCAGGTCGGTCTTGGTGGCGGTGAGGTCGGCCCAGACCAGCCAGCCGGCGAGCAGCGCCAGGGCGACGGCCTCGCCCCGCAGCAGGCGTACCGCCCAGCGCAGGGTGTCGGGAACCGGCGCGGAGTCGATCGTCACGCGGGCCACGATACCCCTGCCCCATCACGTAAAGTGCCGGCCATGCGGGCCGTCCTGGTGGTCAATCCGAAGGCCACCACCACCAGCGAACGCAGCCGGGACGTGCTGGTCCGGGCGCTGCGCAGCCAAGTAGACCTGTCGGTGCGGTACACCCGACGCCGGGGCCACGCTACCGACCTGGCCCGGGAGGCCGCCCAGGAGGGCGTCGACCTGGTGGTCACCCTGGGTGGTGACGGCACTGTCAACGAGGTGGTCAACGGCCTGATGACGGCCGATCCCCCGACGATCCGCACCGGCGGCTCTCCGGCGGAGCGGTTGCCGGCGCTGGCCACCGTTCCGGGCGGCTCGACGAACGTCTTCGCCCGCGCGCTCGGCCTGCCCCGGGAGTGGGCGGACGGCACCAGCATGATCCTGGAAGGGCTGCGGCTGGGCCGGTCCCGCACGATCGGGCTGGGCCGGGCCGACGACCGCTACTTCACCTTCTGCGCCGGCTTCGGGTTGGACGCGGCGGTGATCCACCGGGTGGAGCAGGCCCGGCGGCGGGGGCGGGTCTCCTCACCGTCGCTCTACTTCCGCTCCACCCTGAGTCACTACTTCCTCGGCTCCGACCGGCGCCATCCGGCGATCAGCCTGGAGCAGCCCGGCGAGCCGGCCGAGGGCGAGCTGGCGACGGTGATCATCCAGAACACCGCGCCGTGGACGTACCTCGGCGACCGGGAGATCAACCCTAACCCGGAGGCGTCGTTCGATCTCGGGCTGGACGTGCTGGCGCTCCGTCAGCTCCGCGTCGCCAGTACGACACGGACGGTGACCCAGTTCCTGTCCCGACACCCCGATCCGCACGGCAAGCATGTGCTCCGGTTGCACGATCTGGAGGAGTTCACGCTGGTCTCGGCCCGCCCGCAGGCCTTCCAACTCGACGGCGACTACCTCGGCGAGCGACACAAGGTCAGATTCACCTCCGTTTCCGGCGCACTGAGAGTAATCTGCTAGGTCTCGGGTAACGCCCTAGGTCGAGCGGTCGGGACACCGCGCGGCGCGAGGGCCGCCACACCGAGAAGGAGTGCCGGAAATGTCAGCAATGTCACGCGGACTGTACTATATTGATCCTCGACTGTGGTACGCCGGGTGGCAGGGAAGCCTGAAAACCGGACAAAAGGGTCGTGAGCTTGCTCACCGAGCGGAGTTTTTCCGAGCGTCACCCCTTGACATCGCGTTCGTTCGTGAAAGTATTCACAAGCGAACTTGAGTTACCGGGACATTGCCTGGATATGCTCGGCCGGATGAGCAGTTCCAGCAGGCCCAGGCGCTAAAAACGAGTCTGCTCACGCATTGCCGAATAGTCGAACGCGAACCGTGACGACCGGCACTGCGGACGGATATAAGAAAAGCACCAGCGTTATCTGCCATCCATCCAGAATGAGGAGTGTTGCCGCCATGGACTGGCGTCACAATGCCGTCTGCCGCGACGAGGACCCGGAGCTGTTCTTCCCGATCGGGACGTCCGGCCCTGCTGTCCTGCAGGTCGAGCAGGCCAAGGCCGTCTGCCGGCGCTGCTCCGTGACCGACCAGTGCCTCCAGTGGGCACTGGAGTCCGGTCAGGACGCCGGCGTCTGGGGCGGGATGAGCGAAGAGGAGCGCCGCGCGGTCAAGCGCCGTGGCGGTCTCCGGGTGCTGCGCGCTCACTCCGCCTGAAAAAACCGATCACACACGCTGTTCGCCCCGGCCGGGTCCGCCCGCCCGGGGCGTTCTGCTGTCCGCACTCCCCGTGATCAAATTCGTCAATGCGTTGTCGCGAGACAATTACTGAGGGTAATGAACGTCTGAGTGACTCCGGTCACTCGACGTGTCGACCCGGCGCAGCACCAGATCCACCAGATCCGGGGAGTCGTTCAACGGGGCGCTGACGGCCACCGCCCCGGCCCGCTCCGCCGCCGCCACCACCGCGTCGTGGAACAGCCCCGGCGCGAGGAAGTACGTCACCACCGCCACCTGTCGCGCACCGGCCGCCCGCAGCCGGGCCACCGCCACGTCGGCCGTCGGCGGTGCCGCCGAGGCGTACGCCACCGTGCAGGGCACCGCGTACCGGGCGGTGAGGGCGGCGGCGACCCGCCCCACCGACCCGCGGGCCCGCGCGTCCCGGGTGCCCGCCGCCGCCAGCACCAACGCGTCCACCGCCCCCGGCCACGCCTGCTCCAGCCGGCGGCCCAGCCCGGCCAGCAACCCCGCGTCCACCGTCCCGTCGGCCGGCCCTAGCACGTCGGTGACCCGTACCGTTAGCCCGGGAGCGGCCTGCCGGGCCGCCGCCACCGCCGCCGGGACGTCCACCCGCCGGTGGTACGCGGCGGTGAGCAGCAGGGGCACCACGACGGCCGTACGGTGACCGTCGGCGGCCAGACCCCGCAGCACCTCCGTCGGCCCCGGGTCGGTGTGGTCGAGCCAACTGGGCAGCACCGGCGTACCGGGACGGGCGGCACCGACGGCACCTGCCAGCGCCCGGGTCGCCGCCGCCGCCCGGGGGTCCCGGCTGCCGTGCGCCACCAGCACCACCGGCACCCCGGCTCCGGCCCGCGTCGAAGCGCCGGGAGTCGGGGCGTGCTCCGGCCCGGTCAGACGTGCAGGCCGCACTCGGTCTTCTCGAACATGGCCCAGCGGCCGGCCCGGGGGTCCTCCCCCGCTCTGGTCCGGCGGGTGCACGGCCAGCAGCCGACCGAGCCGTAACCCCGGCTGAGCAGCTCGTTGACCGGGATGTCGTAGCGGGAGATGTAGGAGTCCACGTCGGCCTGGGACCAGGCGGCGATCGGGTTCACCTTCACCTTGCCGCGTCGGGGGTCGAACGTCACCACCGGCGTGTTCGCCCGGGTCGGCGACTCGTCCCGGCGCAGCCCGGCGGCCCAGGCGTCGTACCCGGACAGGGCCCGCTCCAACGGCTCGACCTTGCGCAGCTGGCAGCAGTCGTCCGGGGAGCGGTTGAACAGCCGGGGGCCGTACTCGCCGTCCTGCTGGCCGACGGTCTGCCGGGGCCGGATCGAACGCACGTTCACCGGCAACCGGCGGGCCACCTCGTCGCGGACCCGCAGCGTCTCCGGGAAGTGCAGCCCGGTGTCCAGGAAGATCACGTCCACCCCGGGGGCGACCCGGGACACCAGGTGGGCCAGCACGGCGTCGGCCATCGAGCTGGTCACGCAGAACCGGTCGCCGAAGGTGTCGGCCGCCCACCTGGCGATCTCCAGCGCCGGCGCACCCTCCAACTCGCGGCCGGCCCGCTCGGCCAGCGCCCGCAGCTCGGCCGGGTCACGACGGGCCGGGTCGGCCGTCCGCGGGCCACCGGGGCCGACCAGGCCCAGGCCGGTGGCGGAGAGCAGCCCGGTCACCGGGTCACCGCCCGACTCAGCAGGCCGTTGAACTTGACGGTGAAGACCCGGGCGCAGGCGTGGCACTCCCAGGCGCCGTGTCCGGCCTCGTTCGGCCGCAGGTCCTCTTCGCCGCAGTACGGGCAGTGCAGCGGCGCGGATCGGGTTTCGCTCATCGGAGTTCCTCCTCGTCGACCCTGATCACCCAGTTGGCGAACGTCTCGCCCTCGGTCCGGCCGGCCAGGTAGCGGCGGGCCAGTCGTTCCACGTACTCGGGAAGCTCGTCGGCGGTGGTCTTCAGGCCGCGCAGCTTGCGGCCGAACCCGGCGGTCTGCCCCTGGGCCATGCCCAACCCGCCGCCCAGGTGCACCTGGAAGCCCTCCACCTGCCGGCCGTCGGGGCCGACCACCAGCTGACCCTTGAGGCCGATGTCGGCGACCTGGGTGCGGGCGCAGGCGTTCGGGCAGCCGTTGATGTGGATGGAGATGTCCGCGTCGAAGTCGCGCAGCCGCTCCTCCAGCCGAGCCACCAGTTCCTCGCCGCGCGCCTTGGTCTCGACGATGGCCAGCTTGCAGAACTCGATGCCGGTGCAGGCCATGGTGCCGCGCCGCCAGGCCGACGGCCGGGCCTCCAGGCCGATCCCGCGCAGCTCGTCCACCAGGGACTCGGTCCGCGCCGGCGGCACGTCCAGCACGAGCAGCTTCTGGTACGGCGTGAGCCGCACCCGGTCGCTGCCGTGCGCCTCGACCACGTCGGCGAGCTTGGCCAACTGCCCGCCGGAGACCCGCCCGACCACCGGGGCGGCCCCGACGTAGTTGCGCCCGTCACGCTGCCGGTGCACGCCGATGTGGTCGACCGGCTTGTCGGGCAGCTGCGGGGCCGGGCCGTCGAGCAGGGTACGCCCCAGGTACTCCTTCTCCAGCACCTCGCGGAACTTCTCCACGCCCCAGTCGGCCACCAGGAACTTCAACCGGGCCCGGTTACGCAGCCGGCGGTAGCCGTAGTCGCGGAAGATGCCGACCACGCCCGCCCAGACGTCCGGCACCTCGGCCAGCGGCACCCAGACGCCGAGCCGCTTGGCCAGCATCGGGTTGGTGGACAGGCCGCCGCCGACCCAGACGTCGAAGCCGGGGCCGTGCTCCGGGTGCTCGACCCCGAGGAAGGCGATGTCGTTGGCCTCGTACGGCGTGTCGACCAGCCACGAGATCGTGGTCTTGAACTTCCGGGGCAGGTTCGAGTACGCCTTGTCGCCGACGTAACGCCTGACGATCTCGTCGAGCGCGGGGGTCGGGTCGAGCACCTCGTCCTCGGCCACCCCGGCGACCGGGCTGCCCAGCACGATCCGGGGGCAGTCGCCGCACGCCTCGGTGGTCTGCAGGCCGACCGACTCCAGCCGACGCCAGATCTCCGGCATGTCCTCGACCCTGATCCAGTGGTACTGGATGTTCTGCCGGTCGGTGATGTCGGCGGTGTCCCGGGCGAACTCCCGGGAGATGTCGGCGATCACCCGGAGCTGGGCCAGGGAGAGCTGACCGCCGTCGACTCGGACCCGGAGCATGAAGAACTCGTCCTCCAGCTCGTGCGGCTCCAGCACGGCGGTGCGCCCGCCGTCGATGCCGGCCTTGCGCTGGGTGTAGAGGCCCCACCAGCGGAACCGGCCACGCAGGTCCTGCGGGTCGATCGAGGCGAACCCGCCGTGGGCGTAGATGTTCTCGATCCGGGCCCGGACGTTCAGCGGGTCGTCGTCCTTCTTGATCCGCTCGTTGGGGTTGAGCGGCTCGCGGTGGCCGAGCGCCCACTGTCCCTCGCCACGGGGACGGCGGGGGGCACGGGTGGCGGGAACGGCGGTGGCCGTCGGGGTCCCGGGACGGGCCGGGGTGCTGCTGACCGCCATCGCGGCGTCCTCCGTTGTCTCTGCGGTGCCTCGGGGGGAGCGCGGACGCGGCGGCGGCCGGCCCTGGAAGGGCCGAGGACAACGGTGTCGGAACGGCCGGCGCAGAGTACGCGCCCGAGACGGATGGGTCGGGCGTCGTCAGTGGGCCGGACAGATCGCGCTGCGCACGCGGCCGTAGTCGACGTGGCGGCGTGCCACGAAGCGGCGGACGACAGCGGCGGTCATGCAGCCATGCTCGCACACCCAGCTCAGACCGGCCAATGACCGCGTGCGGCATCCCACATCACGGGCCGCATCCCCACCGTCACGGGGTCGCGCGGCGGCCGGTGAGCCGATGGCTGGGCGGCCGTCAGTGGGCGCGAAAAGGGGTATCCGGCCGGAGCGACACCGCAACATCGACCCACATGAGTCGATCAAGGGCGGGCAGTCTGGTCACCTCGGGCTCCGGCGGTGTCGCCGGGTCGGGTGTGAGACCCTCGATTCGTGGGGAAAATGTCCGGAACAGGGCATTCGGGTGGGCAGTCGGCTGCGCACCCGCGTTCCCGCGCACCGTCACCGGCGGGGTCGGCGGTCTGGGCGGTTCCGCTGCTGGTCACCCTGGTCGCCGGCGGCTCGGGGCTCAGCCGGGCCCAACCCTGGCGTGACGAACTGGCCACCTGGAGCGCGGCCACCCGACCGGTCGGGGACCTGTTCCGGCTCACCCGTACCGTCGACGCGGCGACCGGGGCGTACTACCTGGTGGTGCACGGCTGGACCGGAGTGTTCGGCGACTCCGTGGCCGCGCTGCGGCTGCCCTCGGTGCTGGCGATGGCGGGGGCGGCCGGCCTCACCTGCGTACTCGGGCGGCGGTTGTTCGGGGCGCCCGCCGGCCTGCTCGCCGGCCTGCTCTTCGCGGTCCTGCCGGGGACCTCCCGGTACGCGCAGGAGGCCCGGCCCTACGCGCTGGTGACCCTGCTCGCCGTGCTGGCCACCGTGCTGCTGGTCGGTGCCCTGGACCGTCCCGGTCGGCTGCGCTGGGCCGGCTACGCGGCGGCCGTCGTCGGGCTCGGCCTGGCCCACCTGCTCGCCCTGGGTCTGCTCGCCGCGCACGCCCTGGCGGTGCTGACCGTCCAGCGCCAGGCGCGTCCCCAGGGCACCCGCCTGCGTGACGCCCGTTCCCACGACGCGCCCTGCCGGGACAGCCGCCGCCGCGACGCCCGCGTCGACGACGGTGCGACCGGTGCCGGCGGGACGGGTGGGAGGTGGGTGGACCGGCGGCTGCGGGGGTGGCTGCTGGCCGTGTCGGCCGCCGTGGTGCTGCTGGTGCCGCTGCTGGTCACGGCGCAGCGGCAGCGGTCCCACCAGCTCGACTGGGTCGCCGCGGCCCGGCTGGCGGACCTGGCGGCCCTGCCGGGCGCGCTGGCGCAGAGCGGCGTGGTGGGTGGCGTGCTCGTCGGGCTCGCCGCGCTCGGGGCGACCCGCTCGGGGTGGCGGGGCCTGCTGCCCGGCCTCTGCGTCCTGCTGCCGGTGCTTTTGGTCTTCGCCGCCGCGCTGGCCGTGCCCCTCTGGGTGCCGCGGTACCTGTTCTTCACGGTGCCCTTCGCCTGCCTGCTCGCCGGTGCCGCCCTGGCCGGCCCCGCACCGCCGGCGGGCCGGACGCGGACCCGACCGGCGCGCGCCCTGGCCCGGCCGGTGGGGGCGGGGTCGGCGGTGGTGGCGCTCGCCGCGCTGCTCGGGCTGCCCGACCAGGCGGCGGTACGGCACAGCCACGGCTGGCCGCGCAGCGCGACCGTCGACTACCGGGGGGCGGCGACCGTGATCGCCGCCGGCCAGCGGCCCGGCGACGCGGTGGTCTACGCGCCCCGCGACGGGTGGCTCTTCCTCGACCTCGGCATCGACTACCACCTGCCCCGCATCGCCGGCGACCGGGCTGCGGACGGGCCACGGCCCCGGGACGTGCTGGCGGCCGAGGGGCGGCGGGACCGGGCCGACCTGTGGGTCCGCGAGTGCGACCGGCCCGCCGGGTGCCTGGCCGGCGTGGACCGGGTCTGGCTGGTGGTCGCCGGGCGGCACGACGACCCGCTCGCCGCCGTGCCGGGCGACAAGGGCGACGCGCTGCGGGCCGGGTTCACCGTCGCGCAGGTCCACCCCCGCGCGGGGGTGACGGTGGCGCTGCTCACCCGGCACCGCTGACCGCGCCGCCCCGGTCAGGCCGGTTTGCGCTCCAGCAGGACCACCCGGACCCGGTCGAACCGTTCGACGTGCCGGATCAGGAAGCGCTGCCGCAGCAGGGCCTCCCGGGCCGGCGGCAGCCCGGCCAGCGGGTCGTCGAGGTGGCCGGTCTCCACCAGCCAGATCCGCCTGGTGTCCCCGAGGCAGGGCAGCGGGGCCGGGCACTCGCGGGCGGTCAGCCAACCGGTCTGCCGGGCCGGTACGGCCACGAAGACGTCCCGGGGGTGCCCCTGGTCGCGCAGGCCGTAGTCGGTGGCCTTGCGGGCCACGTCGCTGGAGCCACCGAACCCGTCGTTGTACGCGACCCCGTCGCCCGGCTCGACCTGGGTGCCGAGGTAGCGGACCGCGTCGAGGTAACGGGGCTGGCCGTCGGCCTCGTTGGAGCGGACCCGCTCCTGGGCCGGCAGGGTCTGCCAGACCAGCACCGGCAGCAGCACCAGCGCGCCGGCCAGCCAGGCCGCCGGCACCCGCTCCCGGGTCGCCAGCCGCGCGGTGCGGCAGACGGCGAACGCGGCGAGCAGCGCCCACGCCGGGACGGTGAACAGGAAGTACCGGGCCAGGAAGAGATGCAGCATGCCGGCGGTGAGGTAGCCGGCGACCGGGGGCAGCACGGCCCAGATCAGCAGCATCGGCACCGTGGCCCGCCAGCGTGGGCCGGCGACCGCCACCGCGAGCACGGCGAGCGCCGCGACCAGCGCCAACGTGGCCGTCGTGCCGGTCAGGTTCGCCAGGAAACGGAGCACGGCGTCGCCGTCGTTCTCGACCCAGGAGATCTGCCCGGACTGCCGGCTGCCGAGGATCAGCACCGGCAGGACGAACAGCCCGGCGATGCCGGTGGACGCCGCCCACCGCCACCGGGGTTCCTCGCCGGGCACCGACCGCCACAGGTGGAACAGGTGCGCGAGCACCACCAGCAGCGCGACGAAGTGCAGCCAGCCGACCAGCACCAGCAGCACGCCGTACGCCCACCAGCGGCCCCGGGTCGGCCGATCGACAGCGCGGAGGAAGAGCCAGGTGGCCGCCACCGCCGCCAGGGTGACCAGGGCGTACGAGCGGGCCTCCTGGGCGTACCGGGAGACGGTGGGCAGCAGGGCGAGGACCAGGCCGGCCAGCACCCCGACCGGGGTGTCGAAGAGTCGCCGCCCGATCAGGGTGACCAGCCCGGCGGTGAGCCCGACCGCGAGCACCGACGGCAGCCGCAGGGCGGTCGTCGAGTCCCCGGTCACCGTGGTCAGCGCCGACATGACCAGGTAGTAGCCGGCGTGCACCAGGTCGATGTTGCCGACCAGCATCCGGAACTGCTCCACCGACAGCGTCGTGACGTGCCAGGTGACCAGTTCGTCGTTCCACAGGTCCCGGGCGTCCAACCGCCACCAGCCGAGGCCGAGCGCGACGACTGTCGGCAGCAGCGCCCACCAGCCGCCGCCCCGGCCCGCCGCCCGCCGGGGTACGGCGGTGCCGGTGACCTCCGCCGGATCGGCCTGCCCGGTCCACCGCACCGTCGGCGCGGTCACTTCACGGTCCTGATGTCGAAGCCGAAGGTGTCCTTGGCGGCAGCCCGGCGGAACGCGCGCAGGGCGGCGTCGTCCCGGTCGAGGTTCCACTTCCCGGAGCCGTTGATGTTGAAGTACGCCACCCCGAGGAGGTCCCTGCGTCGGGCCACGTTGGTGAGCAGGTCGGTGATCTGGGCGGGTCGGCGGCTGCTCGGTTCGGCCCCGGTCTCCACGATCAGCAGCGGACGCCTGGTGAAGGTGCGGATCTGGGTGATGGTGGGGACGAAGAGGTCCTGGAACGTCTTGGGGCCCCGGTTGGTGTAGTAGCCGTCCATGCCGACCCAGTCGACGTAGGCGTCCCCGGGGTAGAGCGCTCTGATGCTGACCTTGCGCAGGTAGTTGACGACGTTCGGGGTCCACGTCCAGATCACGTTGGTGGCGCCCTGCTGGGTGAAGATGTCGTGCAGGTGCCGCCAGGCGGCGACGTACTCGGCGGCGGTGGTCTTCTTCGTCCCCCAGGAGTACCAGTGCCCGTTCATCTCGTGGGCGAAGGTGAGCGCGATCGGCAGGTTGAGGGTACGGACGGCGGCGGCGAACTCCTTGACGTACGCGTCGTGCCTGCCGGCGGCGATGTCCCGCAGCGGCACGTCGTACGGCTCCCAGCGGATCACCGCCAGCGCGCCGTAGTTGTGCAGCTCGCGGACCTCGCTGGCGGCGAATCTGTCGTCGAAGCTCTCGAAGATCGCCACCAGGTTGGGCGTCTTGCCGGTCTCGCCGGCGAACGTTCGGACCCGCTCCATCTCGGCGCCGCCGGCCACGGTGACGCCGAGGTACTTGCCCCTGGGTGACTTCAGCGCGGTGACGTCGTACGCCGGGATCTGTTCCTCGGTGGCGGCGACCCCGCCCGGCCCGCCGGCGGACCCGGCGACCCGGATGTCCACCCGGCGCAGCACGGCGAACTCGGTGAACGCCAGCGCGAGCACCAGCATGAAGGTGACCAGGTACTTCGTCCTCACCTGACGACCTCGACGTCGCGCTCCGGGTCGACCAGCAGCGCCTGCCCGACGATGGCCAGGTAGAAGACCGCGCTGAGCAGGGCCGGTACGAAGATCCACGGTTCGGGTTCGACGAGCATCCGCCACCCGGCGACGCCGGCCCAGACCAGGCCGCTGCCGGCGGTCCAGACCTTCATGCCGGTCCACAGCCGCCTGGTCTTGCTCTTCTTGGCGGTGCCGCCGGTGGGCTGCCAGCCCATCCGCCGGCCCCGGACGATGTCGATGATGGCGAAGGCGTGCGCCCAGCCGTAGATCATCTTGACCGTCCAGCTCTCCAGGCCGTACCGGTTGCGGTGCCAGAACGGGAAGATGATCAGGTTGTAGACCACGCTGGGCAGGATCAGCAGGTAGTTGGCGATCGCGATCTGGTGCGCGAACACGGTCAGCATCAGCACCGGGATGACCGGCGCGACGAAGGTGAACAGCCCGGTGTGCAGGTAGTAGCAGAAGCCGGAGAGGTAGCTGAGCCGGGCCCGCAGCCGCAGCTTCGTCGACCAGAACTTCCTCGACCCGAGCAGGCTCATCGAGCCGGCGCACCAGCGGTACTGCTGGGTGAAGAACGAGTCCACGTCCGACGGGCAGAGCCCGGCGGCGAGCACGACCGGGATGTAGCGCAGGTTCCACCCCTTCATCCGCAGGTCGAAGCCGGTGTGCACGTCCTCGGAGTGCTCGATGAGGGTGGACCCGCCGATGGAGAACAGCGCGTCGCGGCGGTAGACGGCGCAGCTGCCCACGCAGATCGCCGAGTCGTGGGCCTGCCGGGACACCTGCACCGACCGGTAGAACAGCTCCTGCACCGCCCCGGCCCCGCGCTCCACCCAGGTCTGCCCCAGGTGCACCCGGAAGTACTGCGGCGACTGCACGATGCCCGCCTTCGGCTCGGCGTCGAACCAGGGCAGCATCTGGTCGAGCATGTCCCTGCGCGGGACGAAGTCGGCGTCGAGGACCAGGATGAAGTCGCTCATGGTGCGTTCGAAGGCGTACCGCATGTTGCCGGCCTTCTTGAACCAGCCCCGGTTGGGTCGCCGCTGGTAGACGAAGCCGAAGGCGAGCGCCATCCGTTCCATCGCCTCGTTGGGCGAGTCGTCGAGCACGTAGACGGTGACCTCGCCCCGGTAGTGGCGGCCCATCGCCCGCACGTGCTCCCAGGTGTTGCGCAGCACGTGCGGGGGCTCGCCGCAGACCGGCAGGAAGACGTCGACGCTCGGGTACCGGGCCGGCCGCCAGGTGCGGACCAGTTCCTGGTGCCGGGCCAGGTCGAAGCCGGGGGTGAACAGGTTGACCGCGAGCGAGATCAGGTAGTAGGCGACGGTGAAGAACAGCAGCGGGGCGAGCAGCCACAGCCACGGGGCGAGCCGGACGAACAGCAGTTGGCTGGTGATCAGGCAGCCGAAGCTGACCAGTGACGGCACCATCAGCGCGGCCAGTCGCCGCTTGCGGTAGGAGACCATCTCGGCGTCCGTCGGCGGCAACGGCACCGGGGCGTACGCGGGCCGGTGCGGCGCGTCGGCGGTCCTGCGCGGGGCCCACTTCGACACCTGCCGCGGCACCCGGAACTCGGCGGTCGGCGACAGCACCGCGGCCGGATCGACCGCAGGCGGTGAGGTCATCGCTTTCGTCTCCCCCGCTCGCCGGGCCGCACGGCCCTCCCGGCAGTGCGAGCGGGATGGGTCGCCGGACGCGTCCAGGAAGCCGGGCACGGTGAGCTGGCCGTGTCTGCTTGAAGGTGGAGATAGAAAACTATTCAGTCGGCCGCAAGGTGTCAATGCCCCCGAATCGATCGAAAGCCCCACCGGGCCGCAGATCGTGCGTAGCACTACTCACATTCACCGGAACGTCACCGGTGGGAAACCGGCGCGTCGCCGACCGTCATCAGCCCTTCGCCAGCGGGAGCACCAGCACCGCCTCGGTGCCACCCGTCGGGCCGGGACGCAACTCGATGCTGCCCCGCAACTCCCCGGTCACCAGGGCCCGGACGATCTGCAACCCGAGCCGCCCACCCCGGTCGGCGTCGAACTCGGCCGGCAGCCCGCGCCCGTTGTCGGTCACCGAGACGTGCAACTGCTTGCGCTGCCGGTGCGCCGAGACGACCACCTCGGGCCGGGTCGCCGGCTCGACCGCCTCGTCGCCCTCCTCGGCCGGCGGGAAGCCGTGCTCGACGGCGTTGAGCAGCAACTCGTTGAGCACCATCACCAGCGAGGTGGCGATCTCGGCGGGCAGCACCCCGAAGCTGCCGGTACGACGCATCCCGACGCTCACCTCGGTCGCGGCCACCTCGGTCGCCGCGCTCGCCACCCGGTCGACGATCCCGTCGAACTCGACCGCCTCGTCGCTGGACATGGAGAGCGTCTCGTGCACCAGGGCGATGGAGGCGACCCGGCGTACCGACTCCTCCAGGGCGACCCGGGCCTCCGGCATGGCGACCCGGCGGGCCTGGAGGCGCAGCAGGGCGGCGACGGTCTGGAGGTTGTTCTTCACCCGGTGGTGGATCTCCCGGATGGTGGCGTCCTTGGTGATCAGCGCCCGGTCGCGGCGGCGTACCTCGGTGATGTCGCGGACCAGGACCAGTGCGCCGATCGGCACCCCGGCGGGCATCAGCGGCAGCGCCCGGGTGAGCATCGTCGCCCCCCGGGCGTCGATCTCCCGGCGTGGCGGGCCCTCGCCGCGCAACGCGGCGAGGATGCCGTTGGCCGCCTCGGTGCCGTCGAGCGGGTCGCTGGCCAGCCGGCGGTGCAGCTTCGCCAGGTCCTCACCCACCAGGTGGGAGGCGTACCCCAACCGGCGGTACGCCGACTGCGCGTTCGGACTGGCGTAGGTGACCTTGCCGCCCGCGTCGAGCCGGACCAGCCCGTCGCCGACCCGGGGAGCGGAGGTGGTCTCGCCCGGGTGGCGGGGCGGCGGGAAGGTGCCGTCGGCGATCATCTGGGCCAGGTCGTCGGCGGTGGTGAGGTAGTTCAGCTCCAGCTGGCTGGGGGTGCGGGCGGTGGACAGGTTGGTGTCCCGGCCGACCACCGCGATCACCTCGCCGGCCTCCCCGTCGGCGGTCCGCAGCCGCACCGGGATCGCCTCGTGCCGGGCCGGCACGTCGCCGTACCAGACCGGGTCGCCCTCCCGCCAGATCCGGCCCTGCCGGTACGCGACCTCCAGGTGGGCGACCTCCGGCCCGCCCACGATCCGGCCCACCTGGTCGTCCAGGTAGGCGGTCGGGGCGGTCGTCGGGCGGACCTGGGCGACGCAGAGGAACGTGCCGTCGGCGTCCACCGGCACCCACAGCAGCAGGTCGGCGAAGGACAGGTCGGACAGCAGCTGCCAGTCGCCGGCGATCCGGTGGAGGTGGTCGATGTCGGCCGGGCGGAGCTGGGTGTGCTCCTCGGCGAGGTCGCGCAGCGTGGACACGAGACACAGCGTGCCACGCCCACCCCGACGCCGTCCCGCTGGCCGGCGCGGCTCACATCGTCGCGGTGACCTTCTTCAGCCCGCGTGGGGCGTCCGGGTCCTCACCCCGGGCCAGCGCCAGGGCGAGGGCGAGGCGCTGCAACGGCAGGATGTCCAGCAGCGGGGCGTACCGCTCGTCGACCTCCGGCACCGCCATCCGGGTGGCCCCCTCGACCTCGGCCGAGCCGACCACCACCACGTCGGCCCGCCGCTCGCCCAGGCGGGGCAGCACCTCACCCATGGACCGGCCGCCGGGGCCGGAGCCGACCACGGCCAGCACCGGCACGTCCGGGTCGGTCATCGCCAGCGGACCGTGCAGCAGGTCGGCGCCGGAGAAGGCCAGCGCCGGCAGGTAGGACGTCTCCATCAGCTTCAGCGCCGCCTCCCGGGCGGTCGGGTACGCGTACCCCCGGCCGGTGGTGACGAGCTGGCCGGCGAACCGGTAGCGCGGGGCGAGCTGGGTCGGGGTGGGGTCGGCGAGGGTGCGCTCGGCCAGCTCGGGGAGGCGTTCCAGGTCGGCCCGCTGGTCGGCCGGCAGCGCGCCGTCCCCGGCCCGGATGCCCTCCACCAGCAGCAGCAGGGCGAGCAGCTCGGCGGTGTACGTCTTGGTGGCGGCGACCGCCCGCTCGTGCCCGGCGGCGATGTCGACGCCCAGCTCGGCGGTCTGCGCCAGCGGGGAGTCGGGGTTGTTGGTGACGGCCAGGGTGAGCGCGCCCGCGTCGCGGGCGGTGCGCAGCACCTCGGTCAGGTCGGGTGAGCCGCCGCTCTGGCTGACCCCGACGACGAGCGCGTCGGAGAGGTCGGGGCGGGCCCCGTAGACGGTGACCGCGCTGGGCGAGGCGAGCCCGGCGGGCAGCCCGAGCCGGATCTCGGTCAGGTACGCCCCGTAGAGGGCCGCGTGGTCGGAGGTGCCCCGGGCGGTGAAGACCACGTGTCGGGGACGCCGTCGCGCGACGGCCGCCGCGACCCGGGCGATCGCCGCGGCGGGCTCGGTGGAGAGCAGCCGCGCGTAACCGGCCGGCTGCTCGGCGATGTCGGCGGCCATCCCGGCCCCTGGCTGCGTCACGGAGACTCCCCTCGCTGCGCGATCGCCGCGCGTTTCATGTTCAGTCTTGCACGATTCTGCCGATGGAGACAATCCACCGAGCACTAACGCGCAGAAGATCGGCACCGGTTGCCGCTATCCCCTACGCTTGCCCAGCCCTGGCAACCCCCTGCTAGCGAGAGGCCGACGTGTCGGAGGAGCCACCCGCGTTGACCGCGGCCGAGGAACTCGCCCTCGCCCGGCTCGCGCTCGACGAGGGCGACCTGGCCCACGCCGCCGACCACCTCGCCGCCGCGTTGGTGCTGGCACCGACCCTGCCCGACACGCACGAGACGCTCACCCGGATCGCCGCCGCCTCGGGCGGTGACCTCGACCTCTTCCCGCTCGGCCAGCGGGCACACGTCGGCGCCGTCGTCGCCCGCGCCCACCTGCTCGCCGCCGCCGGCCGCCCGGCCGAGGGGCTCGACCTGCTGGTCGCCGCCACCGGCCACGCCCCCGCCGTCGACTGGGCCGGGGTGCCCTGGGTCACCGCCCCCGAGCTGGCGCAACGGCTCGACCCGGACCGCTGCGCCCGGATCCTGATGCAGGTCTGCGCCGCGGTGCCCGACCCGGTCCCCCGCGCCGGGCGGGCGCCCCTGACGCCGTACCTCACCCTGGCCCGGCACGCGGTCGCCGCGCACCCCCGGCACGCGCTGCTGCTCGGCGCGGCGTCCGCGCTGGCCCGCCGGCTCGGTGCGGTCACCCTCGCGGTCACCTGGGCCAGCCGGGGGGTACGCGAGGCACCGTCCAAGCTCGGCGAGGTCTGGCTCGGGTACGCCTACCGCAGCGCCGGGCGGACCCGCGACGCCCTGGCCGCGCTGGAACGGGCCGTCGGGCACGACCCCGACGACCTCGCCGTCTACGCCGACATCGCCGGCACCCTGGCCGACCACGGCCGGCTCGACGAGGCCCTCGGCTGGACCGACCGGGCGTTGGCCCGCGACCCGACCTTCGACTGCGCGGTGCACACCGCGCACCGGCTGCGGTTCCTGCGCGACGGCGACGTGGCGCACCTGGTCGACCTCGCCGACTTCACCCGGGACCACCCGGACGACAGCCACGAGCACACCGACCTCGCCGAGTCCTGCCGGGGACGCCCCTGGCTGGGGCAGGTCACCCCGGCGACCGGCGCGACGGTCGACGCGCTGCGCCGCGCGCTCGCCGCCGACGGCTTCCCCGACGCGGCGGTACGCCTGACGACCCCGGAACCGCCGAGCGCGATGCGTACGGTCGCCGCCGTACCCGGTCTGCACGTCGAGGTGACCGGGGTGGCCGAGCCGGACCCTCGCGAGCCGCGTCGGGCCACCGGCTACCGGCTCTGGCGTTACGAGGGCACCACGGCCTCGCCGGCCCTGCCGACCCCGTCCCCGGTCGCCGCCGAGCGGGTACGCCACCTGGCCCACCCCGCCTGGCCGCACCCGCCGGCCGCGTACGACGCGGCGGTCGGGCTGGCCACCCTGGACCTGGCCGACCTGTTGGGCCTGCTGGTGCACCCGCCCGACGCGCCACCGACCGCGCTGGGTCGGGTGCTCAGCGGTCAGGACCCGCCGCTGTGGGTCCGTTGCGTGCAGGTCTGGGCCTGCCTCGGCCTGCTGCACCACCGCACCGACGAGCCGTGGGCGACCTCGACCCGTCGTCGGGTGCTGGTGGAGCTGATCTGGGGCGTCGAGGACTGGATCACCGAGGCGGCGCTGTTCGCCCTGGTCACCGCCGCCTGGGTCGACCCGACGGTACGCCCCGACGTGGCCGGGCTGGTGGCCGAGCGGCTCGCCGACGTGGCGGCCGTGGCGCAGAGCCGGCCGGTGCCGATCGCCGTCTCCCTGGCCCACCTGGCGCTGGCCGCCCCGGCCGTGGCCCCGGACACCACCGCGCTGGCTCACCGGCTGCTCGCCACCCCGGCCGGGGCCCACCGGACCGGCCGGCTGGCCCGTGCCTGGCGTCGCCTCACCGCCCTGGCCCGCCGCCGCCCCGGCCCTCACCCGGCTTGATCGACTCACCGGGGCCGAGGTAGCGGTATCCGAGCGGGTTGATGCCGCAACATCGACCCCGGCGAGTCGATCACGGAGGCGGGCACGACGGGCGCGGCCGGCCCGTACCCCTGGTGGGGACGGACCGGCCGCGTCGGACGGGACCGGGTCAGGAGACCGGGGCCTTGCCGAGGGCGACCTCGGCCTGCTCCTCGCCGCTGGCGTCCGGCGGCGGGACGGCGTTCGCCGTGCGGAGCGGGATCTCCCGGATGAACCAGGCGAGCACCGGCACGGCGATCGTGATGATGGTCGCCCAGAAGAAGACGTGCGAGATGGCGTCGGAGAGTCCGCCGAGGACCACCTCGCGCACCTGCGCCGGCAGCTCCTTGAGCTTCTCCAGGTCCATCCCCCGGCCCTCGCCCGTGCCACCGGCGAACGCGCTGCCGGCCGGCGAGTCGGCGAGCCGGTTGGCGAAGATCGCGCCGAACAGCGAGATGCCGAACGAACCTCCGATGGAGCGGAAGAAGGTGGCCGCGCCGCTGGCCGCGCCGAGATCCTTCTGCTCCACGCTGTTCTGCGCGATCAGCATCGAGGTCTGCATCAGGAAGCCCATGCCGGCACCGAGGACCAGCATGTAGAGCGAGGACTCGACCTTGCCGGTGTCGACCTTCAGCAGGGACAGCAACGCCATGCCGACGGCCATCACCACGCCGCCGACGATCGGGAACATCCGGTAGCGGCCGGTCCTGGTGATGGTCCGGCCGACCACCAGCGACACCACCAGCATGCCGAACATCAGCGGGAGCAGGAGCAGGCCGCTGTTGGTGGCCGAGGCACCCTGCACGGTCTGCTGGTAGAGCGGCAGGAAGTTCATCGCGCCGAACATGGCGAAGCCGAGCAGGAAGCCGATCACCGAGATCAGCGCGAAGTTGCGGTTGGCGAAGAGGCCGAGCGGCAGGATCGGCTCGACGACCCGCCGTTCGACGATGCCGAAGGCCACCAGGCTGACCAGGGCCAGCGCGGCGAGGCCGAAGATCTGCGCGGAGGCCCAGTCGTACTCGTTGCCGCCCCAGGTGGTGATCAGGACGATCGCGGTGATGCCGACGGAGAGCAGCCCCGCGCCCAGCCAGTCGATCCGGTGCTCGGTGCGGTACTTCGGCAGGTGCATGGTGGTGGCCAGGATCAGCAGCGCGAGGCCACCCAGCGGCAGGTTGACGTAGAACGCCCAGCGCCAGGAGAGGTTGTCGGTGATGAAGCCACCGACCAGCGGGCCGGCGACCATGGCGACCGCCATGATGGCGGCGATCATGCCCTGGTAGCGGCCCCGCTCACGCGGCGGCACCAGGTCACCGATGATCGCCATCACGCCGACCATCAGACCGCCGGCGCCCAGCCCCTGCACCGCCCGGAAGGCGATCAGCTCGACCATCCCGTTGCCGGTGCCGCCCAGCATCTCCGAACCGGACATCCCGCACAGCGCCGAGCCGATCAGGAAGATGACCACCGAGGTCAGGAAGACCGCCTTGCGGCCGTAGAGGTCGCCGAGCTTGCCCCAGATCGGGGTGGAGACGGTGGTGCCCAGCACGTACGCGGTGACCACCCAGGTGAAGTGGTTGACGCCGCCGAACTCGCTGACGATCCGCGGCAACGCGGTGCTGACGATCATGTTGTCGAGCATCGCGAGCATCATCGCGATCATGAGGCCGAACAGCACCACCCGGATGTTGGGTTTCGCCCTCGCCTGGGTTTCCTGAGTCATGGGTAAGCTCCCCCGGAGATCTGTCGCACTTACTTGCCGCCCGGCTAGTCACCTTACTAGCCGCACGGTAAGTTGGACAGCGGGACCCCGTCAAGCGAGTTGGGTGGTAGGTACAGGTGACTCAGAGCACAGGCGGCACGCGTGGGCGCATCCAGGCCGTCGCCCTGGAGCTCTTCACCGAGCAGGGGTACGAGAGGACCTCGCTCCGGGAGATCGCCGAGCGGCTCGGCGTCACCAAGGCGGCCCTCTACTACCACTTCAAGAGCAAGGACGAGATCGTCAACAGCTTCGTCGAGGACCGGTTGCACCGGATGGACGAGCTGATCGACTGGGCCCGCGACCAACCCGCCAGCCGGGCCACCCGGCGGGAACTGGTCAGCCAGTACGCCGACATGATGTTCGCCACCGGGCAGTCCCTGGTGATGCGCTTCTTCGAACAGAACCAGACAGTGCTCAAGAGCCTCGCCGCCGGCCAGCAGATGCGCGAACGGATGTACCAGCTCGCCGACGCGATCTGCCTCGGCGACGAATCCCCCCGCGCCCAGCTCCGGGCGACGCTGGTGCTGTTCGCCGTACACAGCAGCTGGTTCGCCGTCCGGACCCCGGACATCACCGACGACGAACGCAAGAAGATCGCCCTTGAGGTCGCCGACGAACTGCTGGCCGGCATCGAGGAGGGCGCCCCGGCCGAGCGCTGACCGACGCTCAGTCGACGGCGGGCCGGTCCGGGCCGGCGGGCAGCGCCATCCGCAGGGCGAGCAGGTCGACACCGGGCAGCGGCGACCAGTCCCGCTGCGGGGTACGCACGAAACCCAGCCCCGCGTACAGCCGGTGGGCGGCGTCGGCGAGCCCGCTGCGGACGCAGATGACCATCGCCGTACAGCTCTGCGCCACCGCCCGGGACAGGCAGGCCCGCACCAGCGCCACCCCCACGCCCCGCCCCTGGGCGGCCGGGTCCACGGCCAGCATCCGGAACTCCGCCTCGCCCGGCCCGGACAGCTCCGCGTACGGGCTGCCGGGCAGCACGTAGGTGACCGAGCCGAGGACCGTGCCGGTCGCCCCGTCGACGGCGACCAGGATCTCGCCGTGCTCCGCCCGACCGGCCACGTCGGCCAGCACCCCGCCGTAGCCGTTCTCGCCCTTGAGCTGACCGTCGGCCTCGTAGGCGGCGACGGTCAACCGGGCCACCGCCGGGAACTCGGCCGGTACGGCCCGCCGGACCAGCAGCCCGGCCGACCGGTCGCCGGGAATCAACCGATCACCGCGATCAGGTCACCGTCCTGCACCACGTCGCCCTCGCTGACCGCGAGCCGCTCGACCACCCCGTCGGACTCGGCGACGACCGGGATCTCCATCTTCATCGACTCCAGGATCACCAGCGTGTCCCCCTCGGAGACGGTGTCCCCGGTCGACGCGACGACCTTCCACACGTTGGCCACCATCTCGGCGCGGATCTCCTCGGCCATCACGGCCCTCCCTCTCCACCGGGTGTGTCTGCGTCGGTATCCAATCACGGACCGACCCCGCGCGGGCGGGAGAGCGTCACGCGCACCCCGACGTACCGCTGCCGCCCCGGCGCACGACGGCGCACGACGGCCGCACTAGCATCATCGGGTCGGACCCGACGCCGGAAGGCCGGTGGCGTGCACGCAGTCGCGGGTCGACCGCAGCAGGGGTCGGACCCATCACGAGGAGGTCAGCATGGCGAAGAAGGCCCGTAAGAAGAAGGCCCGTAAGAAGAGCGGCGCGAACCACGGCAAGCGCCCCAACTCCTGAACCGTTCCGGCGGGCGACCGCCGCGACGTCAGGCCCGGCCCCGCGCCGGACACACCGGTGGCCCGGGTCGAGTCGACCCGGGCCACCGTCACGTGTCCGTCCCGTCCACGGCGGTCCGCCGTGCGGGTGTCACTCGGCGAGTTCGCGGGACTCGCTGGCCTCGAAGACCACCAGCTCGGTGAGGCGTACCCGCAGCCGCTCACGCAGCTCGTCGGGGGCGGTCTCGTTGCCGCAGCACCGGGCCACCAGCGCCCGCACCTCCTGCTCGATGCCGTACTCGCGCAGGCAGGGCCCGCACTCGTCCAGGTGGTAGCGGATCAGCGAACGGCGCTCCTCGGCGCACTCCAGATCGAGGTAGAGGTAGACCTCCGCGAGCACTTCCCGGCAGTCCGTCTCGTGCGGCTCTCCACAGCTCACGTCACACCTCCCGACCGGCAGTGGCGGCGGTCGAACCCTTCGCGGGCTGCGCGGCGCTGAAGCCGCGCTCCGCGGCGTACCGCTCCAGCAGCTTGCGCAGGTTACGACGCCCGCGGTGCAACCGGGACATCACGGTGCCGATCGGCGTACCCATGATGTCGGCGACCTCCTTGTACGAGAAGCCCTCGACATCGGTCAGGTAGACGGCCAGGCGGAACTCCTCAGGCAACTGCTGGAGTGCCTCCTTGACGTCGGTGTCCGGCAGCCGGTCCAGTGCCTCGGTCTCGGCTGACCGCAACCCGCTGGAGGTGTGCGACTCGGCCTCGGCGAGCTGCCAGTCGGTGATCTCCTCGGTGGGCGCCTGGATGGGCTGGCGCTGCCGCTTGCGGTAGGAGTTGATGTAGGTGTTGGTCAGGATCCGGTAGAGCCAGGCCTTCAGGTTGGTGCCCTGCTCGAACTGGTGGAAGGCCGCGTACGCCTTCAGGTACGTCTCCTGGACCAGATCCTCGGCGTCGGCCGGGTTACGCGTCATCCGCAGCCCGGCGGCGTAGAGCTGATCGACGAAGGGCATCGCGTCCCGCTCGAAACGGGCCCTGCGCTCGTCCGTCTTCTCGGTGGTCAACCGCACATCCCCTCGCGTCGGATGCTGTCCCGCCGAGGATACGCGGACGGACCGGTCCGCAGCTTCCGTTCTGCCGGGTGTGCCCGTGCTCACCACCCGGGGGCCGGTCCCCACCGCCGGCCAGTCCGGGCCGTCGAGCAGCCGCCTGAGCTGCCGCGCGTCCCGATCGTCCCGCTCCCGGCTCCGTGTCTCGGTCGGCACCGGTCACCCCCCTCGCCAGATTCCTCGTCCGGGAGTCGTAACACCCGAGCGCCGGCCGCACATTCCGCCGGCCCCCGCTCCTGGTCCCGGCCCGCCCGGTCGGCTACCGGAGGACTGGGACCAGGAAGGGCCTGGGAGGGACGGTCCCGACCACCCGAACCGGAAGGTCGGCACCACCGGATGCAACGAGGGGTCCGGCGGGGCGGAAACGGGTGGCCAGCACGGCGAACCGGCCCCGGCGACGCGGGTCGCCGCGGCGGTCAACGGGCCCACCGGCGCGTACGCAGCCAGGCGAGCACCGCGGCGGCCACCCCGGCCGGGTCCTGACGCAGGTCGTGACGTTCGCCACGGCGCACCACCACCTGCACCGTCCCGGCGGCGACGGGCACCCCGAACGGGTCCCGGTCGCCGTTGACCACCAGCGTCGGCAGCCCGGTGACCAGTTCCTCGGCCCGGGAGCGCTCCGGGCGGCCGGGCGGGTGCAGCGGGAAGGCCAAGGCGACCACCCCGACCGCCCCCACCGCGCCGGCCGTCCGGCAGGCCACCCGGGCGCCGCTGGACCGGCCACCGACCAGTAGCGGCAGGTCGGGGTGCCGGCGGCGCAGCACGGACAGCACCGCAGTCCACGCCTCGTCCAGGTGCCCCGCCGGGGCCGGCGCCCGGCGGCCGGCCACCCGGTAGGGCTGGGTCACCCGGGCCACCAGCACCCCGGCGTCGCGGGCGGCGTCGCGCACGGCGAGCAGGTCCGGCGCATCCACCGAGCCGCCGGCCCCGTGGCCGAGCACGAGCAGGGAGGTCGGCGGGCCGGGCGGCCGGTCGGCGTCGACCCGGGCCGGGCCGCGTGGGGTGTCGAGCTGCGTGGAGCGGGGCATCCGGCCATTCTGCGCCGTGGCCGGCGGCGCGCTCAGCTCAACGGCACCAGGGTGAGCAACTGGTCGCGGACCGGTGGGCCGGCGTCACCGGCCGTGCCGGAATCGGCCCCGACCTCGCCACGCCAGGCGACCAGCATGGCCCGGCGCTCGCGGGGCGTGGTGCCGCCCCAGACGCCGTGCGTGTCGCCCACCTCCAGCGCCCAGGCCAGGCAGGAACCCTGCACGTCACAGCTGCGGCAGAGCGCGACCGCCGCGTCGGCCGGTTCGTTGGGCGCCGGAAAGAACGTCTCCGGGTCCACGCTCTGGCAGGTACCTCTGGTCCGCCAGGCATCGTCGGAACGGCGATCCCGCAACGCCCGGAGCAGTCGCGGATCTCGTCGTGCGGCGGCCACCTCGTGCGGTCGGGGCATACGTGCCCGGGTCATCACACCCACCTCCCCCGTGGGACCGGCAAGATCGACGGGCGTCGTTCGCACTGCGCGAGGACGCTCCCAGTGCCAGCGCTGTGTTGTATCGCACTGCCGGCTACGGAGACAAGGGGTGTGCCGGAAAGATGGCAGAAGTTCCGAGTGACGTTTCGCCCGGAACTCTGGCAATTCGTACGCGCCAATGTCGCCTATCGCGATCAGAACAGCGCGCTGCCCCCGTGGGAGCGTTCCCGGTCCGGCGACACCCGGGCGGTCAGCTCCGGGCCGTCGTTACGCACGTCGCCCACCGCCGTACCCACCGGCCGGATCTCCAGCCCGGCGAGCCAGTCCACCGACGGCGGGACCAGCAGCGCCGCCGGATCGTCGGCCGGGGCGAGCCAGTCCGCCCACCGGTCGGGCGGCAGCAGCAGCGGCATCCGGTCGTGCACCTCGGCCAGCTCACCCACCGCCGCCGTGGTGAGCACGCTGAACGTGAGCGTCGTCTCCCACCGCGACCAGATGCCGGCCAACGCCAGCACCGAGCCGTCCCGCGGGGTCATGAAGTAGGGCTGCTTGCCACCGCCGGCCCGGCGCACCCACTCGTACCAGCCGTCGGCCGGGACCAGGCAGCGGTGGCGGGCGAACGGCAGCGCGTACGCCCGGCTGGTGGCGACCGTCTCGGCCCGCGCGTTGATCATGCGGGCCGCCCCGGCGGCCGACTTCGCCCAGTGCGGCACCAGCCCCCAGCGGCCCACCGAGAGCGCCCGCCCCCGCTCCGCATCGACCCGCACCACCGGCACCCGGTCGGTCGGCGCGACGTTGTAGTCCGGCCGGACCCCGCCGTCGGTCTCGTCGTACGACTCGAAGACCGCGCTCAGGTCCCCGGAGCTCCGGGTCGTCGCGTACCTGCCGCACATGGCGCCTACGCTAACCCCCCGCGCCGCCACCGGCTGTCCCGCCCACCGGGAGCCGGCCCGTCGGCAGTCTCGAAAACGCCGTCGGGTTGGCAGAATGTGACCGTGGGAAACCTGACCGCCACCCGTCCGCAACAGCCCTGGGCCGCACCGACCGCCACCGACCCGGTCACCGCCGCCCTGCGCCTGCCCGGCTCCAAGTCGATGACCGCGCGGGCCCTGGTGCTCAGCGCGCTGGCCGGTGGCCCGTCGACACTGCACGGGCCGCTGCGCGCCCGCGACACCGAACTCATGGCGGGCGGGCTGCGGGCGATGGGCGCCCACGTCTCGGTCTCCGACGACGACCGCTGGCTGGTCCGGCCGCACCGGCTGGTCGGCCCGGCCCACGTCGACGTCGGGCTCGCCGGCACCGTGATGCGGTTCGTCCCGCCGGTCGCCGGGCTCACCGAGGGACGGGTCACCTTCGACGGCGACCCGCAGGCCCGGGTCCGGCCGCTCGGCCCGCTGATCGGCGCGCTGCGCTCGCTCGGCGTCCGGATCGACGCGCCGGAGACCGGCAGCCTGCCCCTGGTGGTGCAGGGCGTCGGCCGGGTCACCGGCGGCGAGGTGGTGATCGACGCCTCCGCCTCCAGCCAGCTCGTCTCCGGCCTGCTGCTCGCCGGGGCGCGCTTCGACCGGGGCGTGGTGGTCCGGCACCAGGGCCCGCCGGTGCCCTCCGCGCCGCACCTGCGGATGACGGTGCAGATGCTGCGGGCCGCCGGGGCGGCCGTCGACGACACCGTCCCCGACGTCTGGGTGGTCGAGCCGGGGCCGCTCGCCGGCCGGGGCTGGGAGATCGAACCCGACCTTTCCGGCGCGGTCCCCTTCTTCGCCGCCGCCCTGGTCACCGGCGGCGAGGTGACCCTCCAGGGGTGGCCGCACAACAGCGTCCAACCTGTCGAACAGCTCCGTTCACTGCTGGACCGGATGGGCGGCCAGGTCACCCTGACCACCGCCGGGCTGACCGTGCGGGGCACCGGCACCGTGCACGGCCTGACCGCCGACCTGTCCGACGTCAGCGAACTGACCCCGGCGCTGACCGCGCTCGCCATGCTTGCCGACTCGCCGTCGACCTTCACCGGCATCGGGCACATCCGGGGGCACGAGACCGACCGGATCGCCGCGCTGGCCCGGGAGTTCACCGGGCTCGGCGCCGACCTGACCGAGACCGCCGACGGGCTGGAGATCCGGCCCCGGCCGCTGCGCGGGGGCGCCTTCCGCACCTACGCCGACCACCGGATGGCGCACGCCGCAGCGGTGGCCGGGCTCGCCGTCGGAGGCATCGAGGTGGACGACGTGGCGTGCACCTCGAAGACCATGCCGGAGTTCCCGGCACTATGGTCGGCGATGGTGACCGGCAAGAGCTGACGGCGGAGGGGGCAGGTCCTGGCGACCAAGCGACGGGAGTACGACGAGGACGACGTACGGGTCCGGCCCGGCCGGTCCTCACGTCCGCGTACCCGGACCCGCCCCCGGCACGACGACGCGGTCGACGGGTTCGTCATCGCCGTCGACCGGGGCCGCTACACCTGCGTGCTCCCCGACGCCCCGGACGGTGCGGCCGTCACCGCCATGCGGGCCCGCGAACTGGGCCGCAAGTCGGTGGTGGTCGGTGACCGGGTGAGCCTGGTCGGCGACGTCTCCGGCGCGGACGGGGCGCTGGCCCGGATCGTCCGGATCGCCGAGCGGCGCTCGGTGCTGCGGCGTACCGCCGACGACGACGAGAACACCGCCGAGGGACGGCTGGAACGGGTGGTGGTCGCCAACGCCGACCAGTTGGTGATCGTCAGCGCGCTGGCCGACCCGCCGCCCCGGACCGGCTTCATCGACCGTTGCCTGGTCGCCGCGTACGACGCCGACATCGAGCCGCTGCTCTGCCTGACCAAGGCCGACCTGGCCGGCCCGGAACAGGTGGTCGGCTACTACACCGAGCTGGAACTGCCGTACGTGCTGGTCCGGCCCGACTCCGACCTCGACGCGCTGCGCGCCCTGCTCGCCGGCCGGGTGTCGGTGCTGGTGGGCCACTCCGGGGTCGGCAAGTCGACGCTTGTCAACCGGCTGGTGCCGGACGCGCTACGGGCGGTCGGCGTGGTCAGCGCCATCGGCCGGGGCCGGCACACCTCCACCAGCGCGGTGGCGCTACGGCTGCCGCGTACCCCCGACGGCGACGGCGACCCGGGCTGGATCGTGGACACCCCGGGCATCCGCAGCTTCGGGCTGGCCCACGTCTCGGCCGAGAGCCTGCTGCACGGCTTCCCCGACCTGGTGGAGGGGACGGTGGACTGCCCACCCAACTGCCCGCACACGGCGGAGGAGGCGGACTGCGCCCTGGACGCCTGGGTGGCCACCGGCAAGGCCGACCAGCGGCGGCTGGCCTCGTACCGTCGCCTGCTGGCCTCCCGGGCCGGCGAGGGCGACCCCCGCGAGGCGGAACGCAACCCCGGCGACCCCCTCGCCGGCTCCTGACCGCCCCTCTCCTCCTCTCCCGCCCCGTGCCCACTCCCCACCCACCCCTCCCCGCTGGCGGGGAGGGGTGGGTGGGGAGTGGGGAAGGGTGGGTGGGGTGGGGGTTAGGGTTTCGGGGTGACGGGGTACGCGAGGGATATCGAACTTGCTCATCGGCTCGCGGATGCCGCCGACGCCATCGCGATGAGCCGGTTCCGGGCACTGGACCTGCGGGTGACGGCGAAGCCGGACCTGACTCCCGTGTCCGACGCGGACACCTCGGTCGAGCGGGAGATCCGGGCGTTGCTGGCTGCCCATCGGCCGGGCGACGGGTTGCTCGGCGAGGAGTACGGCGAGCAGCCGGCCACCGGCCCGCACGACCGACGCTGGGTGATCGACCCGATCGACGGCACCAAGAACTTCGTCCGGGGCGTGCCGGTGTGGGCCACCCTGATCGCCCTGCTGGAGGGGGACCGGCCGGTGGTCGGGCTGGTCTCCGCCCCGGCGCTGGGCCGGCGCTGGTGGGGCGCCCCCGGCGTGGGGGCGTACGCGGGGCGCGACGCCGCCTCCGGCGAGCCGATCCGGGTCTCCGGGGTCCGCGACCTCGCCGACGCCAGCTTCTGCTACTCGTCGCTGACCGGCTGGGAGGCGGCCGGCCGGCTGGACGCGGTGCTCCAGTTGATGCGCGACACCTGGCGCAGCCGCGCGTACGGCGACTTCTACGGCTACATGCTGCTGGCCGAGGGGGCACTGGACGTGATGGTGGAGCCGGAACTCTCGCTGTGGGACGTGGCCGCGCTGGTGCCGATCGTGACCGCCGCCGGGGGCACCATGACCACCCTGGAAGGCATTCCCGCCCCTGGTGGGACGGCATCCGGCGAGATCAGCGCGATCGCCACCAACGGGCCGCTGCACACCGACGTGCTGTCCCGGCTGGGTCGGCCAACCGCGCGCTGAACGCACCGGCCCTCTATTCTCGCCTGGTGGTGTCCTCCGGTTGGTGCTTCCTCGCGGCGATGATCATCGCGTACGGCTTCGCCAACATGCTCCAGTCGGTGGCCGCCGCGCGGACGACCGTGCACCACACCTTCGACCCGGGGCTGCTGCTGCGGCTGGCCGGGCACCGGACGTACCTGATCGGGCTGCTCTGCCAGGTGACCGGCTTCGTGCTTGCCTTCCTGGCCCGACGCGACCTGCCGTTGTTCCTGGTGCAGGCGAGCGTGGCGGCGGGGCTGGGGGTGACCGCCCTGCTGGGGGTGGTGGTGCTCAAGTGGCGGCTGCCCGCCGCCGAGGTGGCGCTGCTGGTGCTGCTCTTCGCCGGGATCACCGCGCTGGTGCTCTCCGCCCAGCCGGCCCCCTCCAAGGGGCTCGGCACCGCCGGCCTGGTCGCCCTGGCGATGGCGCTCGGCGGGATCGGGCTGCTCGGCTTCTTCGCGGTACGCCTGCACGGGGCACCGGGCTCGGTGGCGCTCGGTTCCCTGGCCGGGTTGGCGTTCTCCGCCGCCGCGGTGGCCGCCCGGCCGCTGGCCTCCGCCCCGTCGGCCGAGGCGTTCGTCCGTGACCCGCTGCTCTACCTGCTCATCGCCCACTCGCTGGTGGGTCAGCTGCTGCTCGGCCTGGCGATGCAGCGGGGCTCCACGACGGCTGCCGTCGCCGCGATGGACGCCGCCGGGGCGGTGCCCGCCGCGGTCGTCGGCCTGCTGCTGCTCAACGACAAGATCTGGCCGGGCCGGGAGTGGCTGGCCGCCGTCGGCTTCCTGATCACCCTCGCCTCGGTCATCGGGCTCACCAGGTACGCCGCACCCCAGCATCACCACGCGGTGGCCCGCACCCGGGAACGCGCCATGGTGGGCGCGGTCCCCCGGGCCTGACCCGACGGGCCTGCACCGCACGAAAGCCGGCACCACAGACACCAGCGCCGCACGAGAGCCGGCACCGGCCCCGGCCGCAGGTCGTGTCGGCGGTGAACGGCCCCGGTCAGACGCCGACCGGGCCGGTGGTCGCCGTCCCCGTGGCCGGTGCCTCGACCTCGACCGCCACGGTGACGTCCGGGCCGGCCGACGGGTCGGCCTCGACGTCGACCGGCACCGTCTCGGGCACCTCGACCGGGGCACGCCGACCCACCACCCGCTCGTAGAGCCGCTCCAGCGCGCCGGCCGTCCGCTCCCAGGTGTAGCTGCACCGCACCCGGTCCACCGCGGCGTGCCCGTAGGCGAACCGGCCCGCGTTGTCGGCGAGCAGCCGGCGCAGCGTCATGCCCAGCGTACGGACGTCACCGGGGGGCACCAGCCGGCCGGTGACCTCGTCGACCACCGCGTCGGCGATGCCGCCCACGGCGTAGCCGACCACCGGCACCCCGCAGGCCATCGCCTCCAGCGACACCCGCCCCGCGCAGGAGTAGTGCGGGGTGCAGGCGACCACGTCGGCCGAGCGGTACCAGGTGGCGAGCTGGTCGTGCGGCACCGCGCCGACCAGGGTGACCTGGTCGGCGACCCCGGTACGCTCGGCCAGCTCACGCAGCCGCCGGGCCTCCGCGTGGGTGGCGAGCTGGTCGGCCGGCGGCCCGCCGGCGATCACCAGCTCCGCGTCGCCGACCAGCCGCATCGCCCGGATCAGGTCGTCCTGGCCGTGTCCGGGGGACAGCCCGCCGACGGAGAGGATGCGGGCCCGCCGGTCGCGGGGGGCGGCCTCGCCGTCGGGGTGGAACCGTTCGACGTCCACCCCGGTCGGCACCATCGCCACCGACGAGCGTTGCAGCCCCATCCGGGTCAGCTCGTCGACCTCGTCGGTGCACTGGGCGACGGCGACGTCCACCGCCCGGGTGAGGGCGCGCTCCAGCGGGATGCGCTCGCCGGGGCCGTCGTACCGGCGGCCGAGGTGGCGGCGCTGCTCGACGCCGAGCGAGTGGAAGGTCTGCACCACCGGGATGTCCGTCTCCCGGACCGCGTGTGCGGCGGCCAGGCCGCCGATCCAGTAGTGCCCGTGCACCACCTCCGGCGTCCACTCCCCCGCCCACCGGTCGGCCAACCAGCGGCCGAACTCGGGCACGTGCGGGACCAGGTCGGCGGTGACGGTGGGCCGGGCCGGGCCGACGGGCACCCGTTCCACCAGGTAGCCGTCGATCTCGACGCTCGCCGGCAGGGCCGGGTCGTCGCGGCGCTCGTACACCCGCACGTCGTGGCCGCGCCGGGCCAGCTCGCCGGCGACCCGAGCGACGTGCTCGTGGGTGCCGACGGGCGGTCCTTCCGCGTGCCGGGACGACCCGGCGTGCGCGCAGACGAGGCCGACGCGCATGGTGCACCTCCATGCGATCTGCGAGGGATGGTCTCCGGTCAGAGCGTCCCATTAACCGGGGCCCCACGAGCCGAAACCTCGCAGATCGGAAGCGGTCAGCGGGCCGTGTGTCGGCTGTGGGGCACCCCACACCGAACCGGCCCGGTGCGGGCCCGACCCGGGGTGAGCTGCGGGTCACGGATCGGTCCCGCCGATCAGTGGCCGCGCGGCGGCATGACCCGGCCCGACCGGGGGTACCGGGCGGAGATGCCGATGACCCGTACCTCCGCCGTCGCCGCCGTGGTGGTCGCCGGCCTCACCGACGGGTTCGACGCCGCCCCGACGCCGCGCCCCGCCCGGCCCGGCGTCGCCGGGAAGCCGACCCGGCCGGTCCGTGCCGATCGGGCGCGACCGCGATGAGCCGCGCCGACCTGCCGACGCCGGGGACGGTCCGGCACCCCGGGGCGGGGTGCCAGGTGGTGGCCGACGACTCCTCCGCGCTGGTCCGGCTCGCCGGAACGCTGGAGCCGGCCGACGTCGACCGGGTACGCGACGCGCTGCTCGCCCGCCTCGTCGCCCGGCCCGGTCCGATCGTGGTCGACCTGGCCGGGCTGCGCGCCGCAGCGTCGACCGCCGGCCAGCTGCTGGCCGGGGTCCGCCGGACGGTACGCGACTGGCCCGCCGCGGACCTGCTGGTGGTCGATCCGACCGGGACGGTCGCCGACGGGGCCGCGACGGAGCTGGCGGTCTACCGGACCCCGGCCGAGGCGACAGCGGCCCTGGCCCGTACGCCGATGGCGGCGGTGCTGACCGAGGAGCTGACGCCGGCGGTCGGGGCGGCCCGGTGGGCGCGGGAACTGGTGACCGACGGCTGTGCCCGGTGGGGCGTGCCGGAGCTGGCCGAACCGGCCTGCATCGCGGTCACCGAGCTGGTCAACAACGTGGTGGCGCACGCGTCGACCCCGATGACGCTGCGGCTGGCAGCGCAGGGCGACACGGTGCACCTGGCGGTGCGGGACCACTCCCGGCGGCTGCCCCGCTACGCGGGGCTGGCCCCGCTCACCTCGGCCGGCGGCCGGGGGTTGCTGCTGATCGACACGGTGGCCCGGCGCTGGGGCAGCACCCTGCTCCCGGACGGCAAGGTGATCTGGTGCGTGCTGCACACCGAGGACGAGTCGCACTGGCACCACGACTGATTGCTGCCCTTTCGTCCCGATCCGGGGAGCTGGACCCGGTTACCCGGGCCGTGCCAGTGGGTAGTGCTCAGCCATGCGCGACGACGAGTTCCCGACCCCCGTGTCCGACCCCGAGGCGCTCGGCCTGCCCGACACCGCCGACGACGACTCGACCGCCGACGACGACGTGCTGACCGGCCGGGAGGCCGACGGCCCCGACCCGGCCCAGCTACCCGGCGACCGCACCCCGGTGGCCGTCGACCACTTCGGCACCACCGCCGACGAGCAGCTCGACGGCGAGTCGTTGGATTACAAGCTCGACCGCGAGCAGTACGAGCGGCGGGCCGACGACCCGCTGGCCGGGCCGGTCGACCCGGACATCGCCGCCGAGGCGGAGAACGAGGAGGCCGCCGCGCAGGCCCAGCTCGACGCCGACGTGCTCGATCCGGGTCCCACCTCGGACCCGAACTCCCCGGTCTCGCTCTACGACCACGGTCAGCTCGGCACGGTCGCCGACGCGCAGGTGGGCCGGCTGGTCGAACCGGACGAGGGGGCCCGCACCGACCAGGAGACCGACAGCATCGCCTACGACGCGGGCGCGGCCGGCGGCGGCGCGAGCGCCGAGGAACTGGCCGTCCACGAGACTCGCCCGCCCGAGGCGCACTGACCTCAGTCGTCCAGGCCCCGCTCGATCGCGTAGCGGGTCAGCTCCACCCGGTTGTGCAGCTGGAGCTTGCCGAGCGTGTTCTGCACGTGGTTCTGCACGGTGCGGTGCGACAGCCCGAGCCGCCCGGCGATCTGCTTGTAGGACAGCCCCTTCGCCACCAGCCGCAGCACCTCGGTCTCCCGGTCGGTGAGTCGGGGTGTCGCGCCGGGCCCGTCGTCGCCGGACCCGCCGGCCGGTGGGTCCGCGGCGAGCCGCCGGTACTCACCCAGCACCAGACCGGCCAGGCCCGGGGTGAACACCGGCTCACCGGCCGCCGTACGGCGCACCGCGTCCAGGAACTCCGCCGGGGCCGCCGACTTCAGCAGGTAGCCGGTGGCCCCGGCCTTCACCGCGTCCAGCACGCCCTGCTGCTCGCCGCTGGCCGACAGCATCAGCACCCGGACCCGGGGCAACGCGGCCCGCAGTCCCTGGATCACCTCCACCCCGGAGATGTCCGGCAGTTGGAGGTCGAGCACCACCACGTCGGGTCGGGCGGCGGCGGCCACCCGGACCGCCTGGCGGCCCTCCCCGCTGGTCGCCACCACCAGGTGCCCGGCCTCGGTGAGGTCCCGGGCCACCCCCTCCCGCCACATCGGGTGGTCGTCGACCACCATCACCCGTACCCCGGTCATCGGTTCCTCCTCGGCACCATCAGTTCGATCTCGGTGCCCTCCCCCGGCGTCGAGATGATCCGCACCTCGCCGCCGAGGTCGGTCATCCGTCCCCGGATGGCCTGCGCCACCCCCAGCCGGCCCTGCCGGGCCGCCTCGACCAGCCGCCCCTCCGGGATGCCCGGCCCGGCGTCGCGCACCGACACGGTCACCGTGTCGCCCTCGTCCTCGACGAGCACCCAGGCCCGCCCGTCGGCGTGCCGCCGCACGTTGTCCAGGGCCGCCGCCGTCGCGGCGGCCACCTCCCGGGCCGTCGGCGCGGGCAGCGGCACCGGGGTCGCCGGGGCGGAGACCTGCACCGTCGCCGAGGCGTACCCGGACAGCAGGGACCGCAGGTCGACCTCACCGACCGGGTCGGCGGGGGACGTCGGCGGGGCCCCGGAGATCAACGCGCGTAACGCCACCTCCTGCTGGCCGGCGAGCCGGGCCAGCTCACCGGCCTCCCCGTCGAGGTGCGCGCCGCGCCGCTGGACCAGGGAGAGCACCTGGAGCACCGAGTCGTGGATGTCCCGGGCGAGCCGTTCCCGTTCCCGGGTCGCCGCCTCCAGTTCCACCGCCCGCTGCAACCGTTCCTCGGTGGTCACCGCCAGCCGGGCCACGTGCCCCACCACCGCCCCGGCGAGCAGCAGCAGGATCGCCCCGGTCAGCGAGGACGGGCCGATCCGGCCCCGGGTGGCGAGGTCGGTGCCGCCGATCAGCAGCGCGGCCACCGTGCCGCGCCGCCGCCCGCCGGAGACCGCCCAGGCCAGCACCGGGCCGGCCAGCCACGCCACGGCCAGGGCGGGCACCCCGGCGGCCAGCGCCGGACGTCCCACCACCCACGGCGTGACCGCCAGGATCGCCAGGACCACGCCGAGGTCGGCCAGGAGCAGCGGCCAGCGCCGGTTGGCCGGCCGGGCGTACCCGACCGCCGTCACCCCGGACCAGGCCAGCATCACCAGCAGTACGCCGCCCGCGGCGACCGGGTGGGCGTACCGGCCGGCGTCGCGCAGGACCAGCAGGCCGACGTACGCCAGCGAGGCGAAGCGGAAGACCGCGACGGAACGCCACAGCGGGTCGGCGAAACCTCCCGGCGGGGACGACGGCATGGCCGCCACGATGCCACAGTCCCCAGGTCAGCCGGCCGGGCCGGTCGGTGCGGACCGGAGAACCCTGACGTACGGTAGAAATAGCGTGAAAAACTCCGAGATCGCTGCCGGGACAGGGCCCATGACGAACGCAGAACTTCCCACACCGCGTACGGTGGTGCCCATCGAACCTTCCCTTCTCATCGCCGAGGCGTTCGACCAGGCACAGGTGACCGAGCTGAGACACTCGGTCAGCTCCTGCGCGCACGCGGCCGGCCTGGCCGGTCAGCGGCTCGACGACTTCGTGCTGGCGGTCAACGAGCTGATCACCAACGCCGTCCGGCACGGCGGCGGCCGGGGCTGGCTGCGGCTCTGGCGACGCCCCGGCGAACTGGTCTGCGAGGTCTCCGACCACGGCAGTGGCATCAGCGAGCAGCGACTCGACGACCGCAGCCGGCCCGCCCCGGACACCGCCGGCGGCTGGGGGCTCTGGCTGGCCCGGGAGCTGAGCGACGCGATGGAGGTCGAGAGCGGCTCGGCCGGCACCACCGTACGGATCAGCGCCGCCGCCGGCTGACCCGCCGCCCTGGTCCGTCGACCCGGCCCGCCGGTGCCGGTCAGCCGAACAGGGCGCTGACCGACTCGCCGTTGTGGATGCGGCGCATCGCCTCGGCCAGCGCCGGGGCCACCGACAGCACCGTCAGCTTCGGCACCCGCTTGTCCGCCGGAATCGGCACGGTGTTGGTGCAGACGATCTCGCGTACCCCCTCGACGGCGGCGAGCCGGCTCAGCGCGCCGCTGGAGAACAGGCCGTGGGTGCAGGCCAGCCGGATCGACCGGACGTTGCGTTCGTGCAGGTGGCCGATCAACTCGACCACCGTACTGCCCTTGGCGATCTCGTCGTCCAGCACGATCACGTCCCGGTCGGCCACCTCGCCGATCACCGTGCTGATGGTGACCCGGTCGTCGCTGAACCGCTGCTTCGCCCCGGCCGCGACCGGGGTGCCGAGCATCCGGGCGAACGCCGCCGCCTCCTTGGCGTTGCCCAGATCCGGCGAGACCACCACCGTGTCACCCAGGTCGCGCCCTCGGAAGTGGGCGGCCAACTCCCGCAGCGCGTGCAGGTGGTCGACCGGGACGCTGAAGAAGCCGTGCACCTGCGGCGAGTGCAGGGTCATCGCCAGCACCCGGTGGGCACCGGCCGAGGTGAGCAGGTCGGCCACCAGCCGGCCACCGATGGAGATGCGCGGCGCGTCCTTCTTGTCCGACCGGGCGTACGCGTAGTGCGGCAGGACCACGGTGATCCGGCCGGCCGACGCGCCCCGGGCGGCGTCGATCATGAGCAGCAGCTCGACCAGGTTCTCCTGCACCGGCGGCACCAGCGGCTGGATCAGGAAGACGTCCCGCTCCCGGCAGTTCGCCTGCAACTGCACCTCCAGGCAGTCGTTGGCGAACCGGGACACCCGCACCGGGTGCAGCGGCACCCCCAGGTGGGAACAGATCTCGGCGGCGAGGTCGGGATGGGCGGTTCCACTGAACACGGCGATGTCGCGCACGTCTGGAGATCGTACGGAGCCGCCGTGGTTCTCCGGAGCGCGCCCGGCCGGTACGGTGCCGAAATGACCGGAGAGTACGTCGCCGCCATCGACCAGGGCACCACCTCGTCGCGGTGCATCGTCTTCGACCGGGCCGGTGAGATCGTCGCCGTCGCGCAACGCGAGCACCGGCAGATCTTCCCCCGGCCCGGCTGGGTCGAGCACGACGCCGAGGAGATCTGGGCCAACGTCGAACGGGTGGTCCGCGACGCGCTGGCCGACGCCGGCACCGGCCCGGACGGGTTGGCCGCCGTCGGCATCACCAACCAGCGGGAGACCACCGTGGTCTGGGACCGGGCGACCGGCCGGCCGGTCGCCAACGCCGTCGTCTGGCAGGACACCCGTACCGGCCCGCTGCTGCGGGAGTTGGCCGACTCGTACGGCGAGGAGCGGCTGTGCGCCCGCACCGGGCTCACCCTGGCCACCTACTTCGCCGGGCCGAAGCTGCGCTGGCTGCTGGACAACGTCGACGGGCTGCGGGGGCGCGCCGAGCGGGGCGAGGTGCTGTTCGGCACGATGGACAGCTGGCTGGTCTGGAAGCTGACCGGACGGCACGTCACCGACGTCACCAACGCCAGCCGGACCATGCTGATGGACCTGGAGACCCTCGACTGGGACCCGGAGCTGCTCGACGCGCTGCGCGTCCCGGCCGCGATGCTGCCGCAGATCCGCAGCTCGGCGGAGGTCTACGGGACGGCCCACGGGGTGCTCGACGGGGTGCCGGTGGCCAGTGCGCTCGGCGACCAGCAGGCCGCCCTGTTCGGGCAGACCTGTTTCCAGCCGGGTGAGGCGAAGTGCACCTACGGCACCGGGAGCTTCCTGCTGCTCAACACCGGGGCCAGTCCGGTGCCGTCCAGCCACGGCCTGCTGACCACGGTGGCCTACCGGATCGACGGCCAGCCGGCCGCGTACGCCCTGGAGGGGGCGATCGCGGTGACCGGTTCACTGGTGCAGTGGCTGCGGGACAACCTCGGATTGATCTCCTCGGCCGCCGAGGTCGAGGAGCTGGCCGCCACCGTGGACGACAACGGGGGCTGCTATGTGGTACCCGCCTTCTCGGGACTGTTCGCGCCGCACTGGCGTAGCGACGCCCGGGGGGTGATCGCCGGGCTGACCGGCTACATCACCAAGGGGCACCTGGCGCGGGCGGCACTGGAGGCGTCGGCCTGGCAGACCCGCGAGGTGGTCGACGCGATGAACGCCGACTCCGACGTCGCCCTGCGCCGGTTGCGGGTCGACGGTGGAATGACCGCCAACGGCCTGCTGATGCAGTTCCTCGCCGACGTGCTGGCGGTGCCGGTGGTCCGTTCCCGGATCACCGAGACCACCTGCCTCGGCGCGGCGTACGCGGCCGGCCTGGCCGTCGGCTTCTGGCCCGACCTGGCGACCCTGCGCGCCCGGTGGCGTTCCGACGCGCAGTGGGAGTCCCGAATGGACCCGGCGCACCGGGAGCGGGAACTGGGTCGGTGGCGCAAGGCGGTCGCCCGCACGCTCGACTGGGTCGACTGACCCGGCGACGACCCGTCGGTCGATCGGTCTTCGTCGTACCGACCGATACGATCGGTCGGGGGGATGCCACATGCAGACAGTCGGTCCGTACGCGCTGCACCGCAAGCTCAGCTCGTGTGAGCTGGGTGAGGTCTGGGACGCACGGGACGCCGCCGAGCGGCCGTTCACCGTGGCCGTGCTCGCGCCGGCCGCCGCCGAGGGCGGCTGGCGGGAGGCGTTCGCCGCGGCGGCCAACACGCTGGCCCGTTCCGACGGCCTACCGATCACCGGGGCCAACCACACCGGCCCGGTGCCCTGGGTGGCCTGCGCCGCCGAGCAGGGTGCCGGGGCGGCGCACGTCTTCCTCGCGCTGGGCCAGCGCCTCGTCCCGGCCGGAGAGCCCCCGGTAGCCGGCACCCGGGGCGGACCGTCCGGCGAGCCCGCCCCGGCGCACCGGCCGACCGCCGGGACACCGGCCGGGACGCCGGTCGCCGGGGCACCGGGCGGGACGCCCGTCGCCGGGACACCGGCCGCCGTGGCCGCCGGGACACCGGCACCGGACGGGCAGGGCACCGCCGGGCCGGCGGGCCCGGCACGGCCGGGGAACACCACGCCGGGGGTGCCCGCTCCGTCGACCAGACCCACCGCATCCATCGGGCCTGCTTCGCCGACCAGCCCCGGTGCGTCGACCAGCCCCGGTGCGTCGACCCGGCCTGTCGCGTCGACCGGGCCTATCGCGTCGGCCACCGGCGGCACGGTGCCGCCGGGTGCCGCGCCCCGCCCGGCCCACCCGGCCACCCCGGCCCACCCGGCGGCCCCGCACCAGGCCGCTCTACCCCAGGCCAGCCCGCACCAGGCCGCTCTACCCCAGGCCAGCCCGCACCAGGCCGCTCTGCCCCAGGTCGGCCCGCACCAGGCAGCCCGGCAGCAGGCCGGCCCCCACCAGGCGGCACCGCCGCAGGTCGGGCCGCAGCGGGTCGGCCCGCAGCAGGCAGCCCGGCAGCAGGTCGGCCCGCAGCAGGCGGTGCCCGCGCCGGTGGTGCCGCAGCGCGCGGGAGCGCCGTACCCGCCGACGGCCCTCGCGCCGTACCCGCCGGCCCCGTTCCCGCCAGCACCGTTCCCGCCGCTCGCGGGTCCGGCGCGCGGGCGGGGTCGGGCCGTACTGTGGTCGGTGCTGGTGGCCCTGCTCGCGGCGGCGCTCGGGGCGGCCGGTGGCTACCTCGTCGCCGACCGGACGGCAGACGGGCCGGCCACCGTCGCCGCGTCGGCCTCCGCGACCCCGAGCGTCGACCTGGGGCTGCCGGGCACGCCGCCGCGCCGGCCGGGGGTGGAGCCGCCGGTCGGCGGCGGCTGGCCCGCCGGGGCGCCCACCTTCGCCGGCACCGAGCCGACCCGGGAGATCACCGGCCTGGCCGGGGTCGACTTCAGCTTCCGGGTGCCCACCGGCTGGAGCTGCACCGAGGCCGGTCGTACGAGCGGTTCGGCGCACTACCGGTGCGGCGTCCCGGCCGCCGACGGGTCGATCATCGGTGGCGACCTGGTCGTCCGGCAGTGCCCCCGGCTCTGCACCGACGAGCGCCGCACCGCGCTGCGCCGGCAGGAGGAGGCATGGGGGTTGCAGTGGATCCGCAGTGGCGAGTTCACCACCTGGGCGGAGACCGCCCGGGTGGACGGTGCGCCGCGCTACGGGCTGGTCTACCTCTCCTACTGGCGCAGCGTGCCGGAGGACGCGATCGACAGGCAGCTGGTGCTGCGGATGACCGCGCCCCTGGACCGCGCGGACGAGGTGCGCAAGGTGGCCGCCTCGGTCCGGGAGGCCACCTTCACCATCTGACGCGGGGGCGAGGCCACCCCCGGTCGACCGGTACCCTTCGACCGGACGTCGACGACGAACCGGTCCGTCCTTCCACGACCGAGCGGGGCCATGTGCGCATGCTGACTGTCTCCCCTGACCGAGCCGGGGCCTGTCCGACCATCACGGACGCGTTGGAGATCGCGCCGGACGACGCGGTCGTCTCGATCGCCCCCGGCGTCTACCCCGAATCGCTCCGGCTCGACGGCCGGCGGGTCCGGCTGGTGGCCGCCGGCGAGCCGGGCTCGGTCGTCGTGGACGGTCGGGCCGCCGGGCGGCCGACGGTGGCCTGCACCGGCGGCGAGGTGCTGTTGCAGGGGCTGGTCGTGCAGGCCGGCGACTATCCGGCGGTGGAGGTGGTCGGCGGGCGGCTGCGCATGGAGAAGTGCCAGGCCAGCGCCGGGTACGCCGCGGCCGTGTCGGTACGCGACGGGGCCCGGATCGAGGCCGTCGAGGTCACCGTCACCGGCGGCCAGCACGGGCTGGTCGTCTCGGACGCGGGCGGCACTGTCGAACGGTGCGAGATCCGCGACGTCACCGACGACGGGATCATCGTGCGGCTCGGTGCCGACCCGGCCATCCGCAACTGCACCGTCGGCACCGCCGGCTTCCGGGGCGTGTACGTCTACCAGGCGGCCCGCCCCACCATCGAACGCTGCGACGTCTCCGGCACCGGCGACGCCGGCATCGTCGTCGCGTTGCAGAGCAGCCCCACCATCGTGGACTGCTGGGTGCACGACACCCGGGGCGTCGGCATCGACGTCGGCCGGGGCTGCGGCGGCTCGGTCGAGGGCTGCCGTACGGAGCAGACCGCCGCCCCCGGGGTCCGGATCGCGGAGGGCGCTACCACCGTCCACCGGGTCGCCGAGGCGGGCGGACGGCCGATGGCCGGGGTCAGCGCGGGCGGCGGGACGGCCGGTCAGGACGAGCGGAAGGTCGAGGAACTCCTCGCCGAACTCGACTCGATGATCGGCCTGGCCGGGGTGAAGGCCGAGGTGCGTTCGCTGATCGACGAGATCCAGGTCAACGAGTGGCGGCGCAACGCCGGCCTGGCGGTGGGCGCGGTCAGCCACCACCTGATCTTCACGGGCGCGCCGGGCACCGGCAAGACGACCGTGGCCCGGGTCTACGGGCAGTTGCTCAAGGCCCTCGGGGTGCTGCCGAACGGCCAGTTCCGGGAGGTGTCCCGGCGGGACCTGGTCGGCCAGTACATCGGGCACACCGCCGAGAAGACCTCGTCGGTGTTCACCGAGGCGCTGGGCGGGGTGCTCTTCATCGACGAGGCGTACACCCTGTCCCGGGCCGGGGGTGCCGGCGGCGACTTCGGCCAGGAGGCGATCGACACCCTGGTCAAGCTGATGGAGGACCACCGCGACCAGGTGGCGGTGATCGTCGCCGGTTACACCACCGAGATGGCCGCCTTCCTGGGCGCCAACTCCGGGCTGGCGTCCCGGTTCGCCAAGACGCTGGAGTTCGAGAACTACAGCCCGGTCCAGTTGGTCGACATCGTCGGCCGGATCGCCCGCAACGACGAGTACCTGCTCGCCGAGGGACTGACCGACGGGCTGCTGGAGTGGTTCGGCCAGATCGAACGGGACCAGAACTTCGGCAACGCCCGGGAGGCCCGCAAGCTGCTGGAGGGGATGCGCAAGGCGCAGTCCGGGCGGCTGCGCGCGCTGGGCCGGATGCCGAGCCGGGACGACCTGCGCACCCTCGTCCTGGACGACCTGCTCGCCGCCACCCGGTGAGCGGGATGTCACCCACCGGGGGCACCGGTGCCCGCAGCGACGCGCCGACCGCCCTGATCGTCCGGGTCCGGGACGCGCCACCCGAGCCCGCCGCCCCGTGGCGGCCCACCGAGGCCGACCAGCCGGCCCCGCCGGAACCGCTGGACGCGCCCTGGCTGCGCCACCTGGCCCGGCTGCTGCCGATGGCGGTCGTCGCCGTCCTCGGCGGGATCGGGCTGAACCGGCCCGGCCTGTGGGAGGACGAGCTGGCCACCTGGGGCATGGTCACCGTCGGGTTCGACGACTTCGTGGCGGTGCTGCGCAACGTCGACGCCTCGATCGGCCCGTACTACCTGCTGATGCGCGGCTGGGTGGCGCTGGCCGGCAGCTCCGACGTCGCGTTGCGGGTGCCGTCGGTGCTGGCCATGGCGGCGGCGGCCGGCCTGGTCGCCGCGATCGGCCTGCGGATCGGCGGGCTGCGGGTCGGGCTGGTCGCCGGCCTGCTGTTCGCGGTGCTGCCGACCACCTCCCGGTACGCGCAGGAGGCCCGGCCGTACGCGTTCGCGGTGTGCGCCGCCGCGCTGGCCACCCTGCTGCTGGTCCGGCTGCTGGAACGACCCCGGTTCCTCCGCTACCTGGGGTATTCCGCCGTGGTGGCGTTGCTGGGGCTGATGCACCTGGTGGGCCTGCTGCTGCTCGTCGCGCACGCGCTGGTCGCCTGGCGGGGGGCTCAGCGCCGGCGCGGCTTCTTCGGCTGGCTCGGCGCGGCCGTGGCCGGCACGCTGCCCGTGCTGCCCGTCCTCTGGCTGGGCCGGCAACAGACCGGTACGCAGATCAACTGGATTCCCCCGGTCACCCTGGACCGGCTGGTCGACACGCCGGAGGCGCTGTTCGGCGGGCCGCTGCTCGCCGGTGCGGTGCTCGCCCTGGCCTTCCTCGGCATGTCGATGCGGGAACGGTCGGCCGTGGCCACCGCCTGGCTGGTGCTGCCCGCCGTCGGCCTGCTGCTCGCCGCCCAGCTCACCCCGCTCTGGCTGCCGCGCTACCTGCTGTTCACGGTGCCGGCCTGGGCGCTGGTCGCTTCGCTGGCGTTGCGGCGCAGTTCGCTGCTGCGGGGCACCGCCGCGATGCTGGCGGTCGGCCTGCTCGGCATCCCGGTGCAGGTCGAGATCCGGGGCGTCACCGGCCACAGCCAGGGCACCAAGGACATCGCCGCCGTGTTGCGGGCGCACGCCCGTCCGGGCGACACGCTGGTGTACGGCCCGTTCGACGCCGGTGACCAGCGCACCAGCCGGGACGCGGTGAACCGGTACGTCGACGAGAGCTGGCGACCCCGGGACGTGCTGATGACCGTACCGGCCCGCCGGCAGGGCACCCTGGGGGCACGGGAGTGCGCCGACCGGGACGTACCGGTGTGTCTGGGTCGCCCGGAGCGGGTGTGGATCGTCCGCAAGGGAGCCCTCGACGATCCGGTGCAGCGGATCGGGCCGGCGAAGGAGGCCGCGCTCAAGCCGTACGCCGTCGACCGCGCCTGGCGGGTCCGGGGCTTCAGCATCGCCCTGCTGGTGCGTAAGCCGGAGGTGGGGAAGTGAGCACCCGGGCCGGTGCGGGCCGCACCGACGAGACGACGGAGTTCCACCGTCCGGTGCTGCCATCCCGTTCCACCCCGCCGGCGCCCCCGCCCGGCCCGGGGTCGGTCCGGGACGCGCACCCGCAGCGCGGACCGGTGCCGGTGCGGGACCCGGCCCCGCAGCGCGCTCCGGCGCCGCCGCCGTGGCCGGGGCGGACCGCAGGGGATGGTCCGGTGGGACCGCCGACGCCCCGGGGCGGGATGACCGGGCCGGTTCCCCGGGACCCGGCCGTGCCGACGCCACGCGGGCCGAGGGCGGCTCCTCCCGCGCGTCCCCCGGCGGTGGCCCCCTTCTCACGCGCTCCACTGCCGGCCCCCGCTCCGGGCGGCCCGGTGACGGTGCCGACGCGCCGGGGCCCGGTGACGGTGCCGACCCCGCGGGTGCCGTCGGCGATGCCGGCCCCTGCGGCACCGGCCCCGGCGGTGCCGTCGGCGCGGGAGGCGGTGGCCCCGGCGGCGCTGGGCCGACCGGCGACGGTCGACCCGTCCCTGCCGCTGCCACCGAACGACGACGAGAAGGCCGCCTACCGGCACCGCCGGCTGCCGGTGCTGATGATCGCCTCGTTCGTCAGCTTCACCGGGCTGCTCACCAGCCAGCTGCTCTTCGTCCGGATGGCACCCTGGCTGCTGGCGCTGCTGCCGCTGTTCGGCTTCACCGTCCTCTACTACCTGATCTCGGCGACGGTGAACATCGGCACGCCCGGGTTCGACCTGGACCGGCACCGGCGGTTGGTCCGCGACTTCCGGCCGCCCGTGCACCCGTCGGTGGACGTGTTCCTGCCGGTCTGCGGCGAGGCGACCGAGGTGCTGCGCAACACCTGGGAGCACGTCAGCCGGATGGTCGACCACTACCCGGGCCGGGTGCACGTCTACGTCCTCGACGACTCGGCGACCGACGAGCGGGAGGCGATGGCGCTCGCCTTCGGCTTCGTCTACCAGCGCCGCCCCAACCGGGGCTGGTACAAGAAGGCCGGCAACATGCGGTACGCGTACCAACGCACGCTGGGCGAGCACATCCTGGTGCTGGACGCCGACTTCACCCCCCGGCACGACATGCTCGACGAGATGGTGCCCTACCTGGCCGCCGAGCCGGACCTCGGGATCGTGCAGTCCCCGCAGTACTTCCGGGTGCACCCCGGCCAGGGCTGGCTGGAGCGCGGGGCCGGGGCGGTGCAGGAGCTGTTCTACCGGATGGTGCAGGTGTCCCGGCAGCACCACGAGGCGGCGATCTGCGTCGGCAGCTGCGCGCTCTACCGCCGGGAGGCGCTCGACGCGATCGGCGGTTCCACCCTGATCGAGCACTCGGAGGACGTGCACACCGGGTTCGACATGCGGCGGCGCGGCTGGCGGCTGCGCTACCTGCCGGTGCCGCTGGCGACCGGGCTGTGCCCGGCCGACGTCAACTCGTTCTTCACCCAGCAGTACCGCTGGTGTGCCGGCTCGATGAGCCTGCTCGGGTCCACGAAGTTCTGGAACACCCGGATGCGGCTGCGCACCCGGCTGTCGTACCTCTCCGGGTTCTGCTACTACCTGCACACGGCGCTGTTCACCTTCGTCGGGCCACTGGTGCCGATCGTGCTGCTCGCCTGGTTCCCGCAGTCGGTGGCCCCGGCGAACTACCTGTGGATCGTGCCGAGCCTGGTCTACAACCTGGTGGTGTTCCCGCTGTGGCACCGGTGCGCCTACCGGGTGGAGGCGTGGACCGTGAAGATGATCTACGGCTGGTCGCACGCCTTCGCCATCTGGGACCTGCTGCGCGGGCAGAGCATGGGCTGGCAGCCCACCGGCGGCACGGGACGGAAGAACAGGACGGGTCGACTGTGGTGGGGAATGGCCGTCTGCACGGCGGGCAGCGGAGCACTGTGGACCGGCCTGGCGGCCCACCGGATGATCACCGACGACCTGTGGACCTTCGCGCCGGCCTTCCTCGGTGGCGCGTTCTACCTGGCCGTCGCGTTGCAGGCGCTGCTGGTGAAGCCGGCGCGGGACATCCGGCCGGAGCGTTCCCGGTGACCTCCCGCCAACTGTTCACCATCGTCACGCTGTTCGTGATCGGGGTGTTCGGCTACGCCGCGCTCGCGCCCAGCCCGGCCAGCCGGCCGGCCCGGTTCGCCACCGAACCGAGCGCGTCGGCCTCCCCCACCGGCCCGCCCCCGGCGTACGACGTCCGCCCGCTGGCCCAGCCGCAGGGCCGCTACCTGGGGGTGGCGCTGAGCGGCGCGCCGCAGGACATGAGCCGCGTCGACCGCTTCGCCGACCTGGTCGGCAGCAAACCCAACATCATCACCATCTACGAGAGCTTCGACGACGAGTTCGCCGCCGCCGAGGTCCGCCGGGTCCACCGGTACGGCGCACTGCCGATCGTCCGCTGGGAACCGTTCAAGGCGAAGCTGAAGGACATCGCCGCCGGACGCCACGACCCGTACCTGGTGGAGTTCGCCGTCGCGGTGCGCCGGCTCAACCTGCCGGTCGCGCTCACCATCGCGCACGAGATGAACGGCCACTGGTACTCCTGGGGCGCGCACGACAACACCGCCAAGGAGTTCGTCGCCGCCTGGCGGCACATCCACGCCGTCTTCGCCCGTGCCGACGCCACGAACGTGATCTGGACCTGGACCCCGAACGTGATCAACCCGGTCCCGTCGGTGAAGCTCGCCCCGCTCTACCCCGGCGACGCGTACGTGGACTGGGTCGGCATCGACGGCTACTTCACCAGGCGCGGCGAGCAGACCTTCGACGACCTGTTCGGACCCACCATCACCCAGGTCCGGAAGTTCACCACCCGGCCGCTGCTGATCGTGGAGACCGGGTCCGAGCCGGGCACGATACGCCGCCGGGCGGTCGACGAACTCTTCACCGCCCTGCGGAAACGGCCCGACCTGCTGGGGTTCGTCTACTTCAACCAGAAGGGCTCCGGCGACTGGGTGATCGACTCGGACAAGCCGGCGCTCGCCGCGTACCGGTCCGGCGCGGCGGCCGACCCCCGGACCGGCTTCCGGGTCAACTGACCTCGGCCGCCCACCCACGGGCCCCGGGGCGCTGCGCCGGGTTCCTATGATGAGGGCGGCCCACCGTGGGCGGGCCACACGGGTCGACGCGTCTGGGGGGCAGCCGGAGATGACCGGAGCACCACGGCCGGCCCGCGCCGCACTCCCGGCGGACGATCCCGACGCCCGCGTACACCTGGCACCCCGCCGTCGGCCGGGCCGGATCGGCGAACTGCACGTGCTGCAACTGCTGCTGCTGGAGGCGGTGCTGCTCGGCGTCCTCGCCAGTGGACTGTTCGGGATGCCGGTGCTGGTCGTCGCCGCGCTGTGCGGCCTACTCCTGCTGACCGTGGTGTTCCTGCGCTCGCGGGGCCGCTGGTGGCTGGAGAAGCGGGCACTGGCCCGGCACCAGCGGCGACGGGCCGCCGCAGCGGTCCCGGTCGCCGCCGACCCGGGGCTGGACGCCCTGCAACGACTCGCCCCCGGCCTGTCGGTGGGCACCGTGACGATGGCCGACGGCACGCGGATCGGGGTGGCCCGCGACGACGCCGGCTGGTTCGCGGTGGCCGCCGTCGACGGCTCCGGGCCGACCGGTGACGCGCCGGCCGGCCTGCCGCTGGACGTGCTGGCCACCGCGCTGGCCGAGTCCGGCCAGCCGGGCACCGTGCTCCAGGTGGTGACCAGCACCGTGCCGGCCGGCGGTCCGACCGACGACCCGACCGCCCCGGCCCGTGAGTCCTACCGGCAGTTGCTGGCCGGTCTCGGCGGCACGCCGGTCCCGGCCGGACGGTCGACCTGGGTGGCGGTCCGGCTGGACGCCCGCGCGCTGGCCGAGGCGGTCGGCGACTACGCGGTCGACCTGGGCGTCGCCCCCTCGGTGGTGGCCGCGCTGGCCCGCCAGACCGGCAAGTCGCTGCGCCGCAGCGGGGTCGAGCACCGGCTGCTGGACGCGCACGGGCTGCTCGCCGCCGTCGGCAGGTCCTGCGGCTTCGCCCCCGGCGTCCCGGCCGGTGCGGCCGGAGTCCGTGAGGAGTGGGCGGCGTGGCACTGCGGCCCGCTCGCGCACCGCTCGTTCTGGATCCGCCGCTGGCCGCCCGTCGACCGGGCGGCGGCCATGCTCGGCTGGCTGGAGACCCTACCGGCGGCGCTGGTGACGGTGTCGTTGACGGTGGCCACGAACGGGCCGGGTGAGGATCTCGACCTGCGGGGCCTGGTCCGGGTGACCGGGCCGGCGGAGCTGCTGCCGCAGCTGTGCGGCCCGGCGGTCGACGGGGTACGACAGGCCGGCGGGGAACTCTTCCCGCTCGACGGCGAACACGGCCCGGCGGTGTACGCGTCGGCACCGACGGGAGGTGGCGCGGGATGACCGGCCCTGGCGACGAACGGCGTACGGCGGTGCCGGCCACCTTCGGCACCTCCCCCGACCAGCCGGCCGGGCCGTACCGCGACCCGGCCGGCGGGCCGGACCCGCAGGGTCCGGCCGGTGACCCGTACCCGGTGGGTGGGCCGTTCCCGCAGGGGCCGGCGGTGGCCGGGGCCTACCCGGGTGGGGCGGTCGCCTCGGCCGCCGTACCGCCGCCGGTGGCCGCACCGGCGGTCACCGCGCCGCCGGTCGGCGCGGACGCTCCGGTGCTGGGCGCGCCCCGCGCCCGGGTCGACGCCGACGCGGCCGGTACCACCGCCGCGACCGCGCTGGCCACCGCCGACCCGCTGACCCGGGCCCTGGCCGGTCCGCTGGCCGCCCCGCAGAGCCACCCGTCCGCTCCCCCCGGGTCACCCCCGGCCCACCGTCGCGAGGTCGGGGACCCGCCCGGTCGTGGCGGGCCGTCCGGTCGGCTGCCCCGGCTGCGGATCGGCACCCACGCGGTCTCCCCGGCAGCTCTCGCCCGGCTCAGCCCGAGCCCGCTCCCGGCCGGTCTGGTGCTCGGTGCGGACCACCGCCGGGCGGCGGTCACGATCCGGCTGTTCCGCCCGGAACCCACCCGGGTCGCCCTGGTCGGCGGGGTGTGGGCGGGTCAGCTCGTCGCCTTCCGGGCGCTGGCCCTGAATGCCCGGGTCGTCGTGGTCACCGCCGACCCGACCACCTGGGCCGGGTTCGGCCCGGCGGCGCTGGGTCGGGCCGCCGACCGGGTCGAGGTACGCGCCGACGACCGCCCGGCACCCACCGCCGGCAGCGCCGGGCAGCCCACCCTGATCGTGCGCGACCTACCACCCGGCGCGACCCACCCGACCGCGTCCGGGGCGGGGGCCCCGGGTTCGTGGCAGGCCGAGCTGACCGTGGTGCGGCGGCTCGATGCTGGCACCGCGTCCGCCCTGCGCGACAGCGACCTCTGCGTGCTGCAACGGCTCTCCGCCGACGAGTCCGTCACCGCGCAGCAGGCGCTGCGGCTGCCCCCGGACAGCAGCCGGTTCCTCCAGGTAATGGCCGACGACATGCTCAGCCTGGTCGGCGGCGGCACGGACCGGCACCTGTGGATCAGTCAGACCCCGGTCGAGCAGCACCTGCTGGGCGCGCCGCGTCGCTGACGAGCAGCCGCGCGAGGCGCTTCTTCCGGCCGTTCTCGCGGACGATCCAGGCCACGTCGCCGTCGTCCACCGCGGTCAACGCCCGGAACGCCGGCAGGCCACCTGCCGGATCTGCGGCCACCGCGACGCTCCAGCAGTAGCCCAACGCCTGCCGCAGCGCCCGGACACCCTCGTCGCGGCGCTGGTCGGCCGGCAGCGCCGCCAGGCCCGTCGTCGCCCGTTCGCACAGGGCGACGGCGCGGGCGGCGGCCTCCGGAGCGGCCAGCAGACGCGGTTCGCACACGGCCGCGACGGCCGCCCGCCGGACCAGCGGGTTCGGGTCCCCGACCCAGGCCGTGCCGAGGTCAAGCAGGCGTGGCAGGTCGGCGTCGCCGAGCCGCTGCAACGCCAGGGCCACCGCCTCGCGTACCCGCCAGCGGGGGTCGGTCGCGTGCTCGTGCAGGCGCGCCCCGATGCGCGTCCGGGCCCGTGCCGGCGGGCCGTCGGCCAGCAGCCGACCGAGGCCCAACACCCCGCAGAAGACCAGGTACTCGTCGTCGGTGGCGATCAGTGCGTCGAACGCGGCGGGGTCACCCTCGTCGGCGACGGCCTGGGCGAGGTCGAGGTTGGCGCGCGGCCCCGGCAGCCCCGAACGCTCCCGCAGGTATCCCGGCCACCGCCCGGGGCCGGCCGCCCGCAACTCGGCCCGGTACTGGTCACGGCGGTTCACCAACGCAGCGTAACCCGCCCGACCGGGGCGGGCCGCCCGCTCAGGTGAGCTGGTCGCCATTGCGGCGGGACAGCGGTATCGGGGCGGGCCGACCCCGCTGTCCCGGCCCCATTGAGTCGATCATGAGATTCGACGCGCCCCGGCAGGTCTGGTCAGCCGGCCGGCGGCACCAGGGGGAGCTGGACCAGTTGGGCACCGTTCCGGCGGGTGAACAGCCAGCCCCGGCCGGCGGGCAGCCGTTGCGGCTTGACGGTGCCGAACAGCGCGCCCTCCTCACGCGGACCGGACATCATGATGCCCGGGGAGGCGAGTTCCCTGATCCGCCCGATCACCGGGTCGAACATGGCCCGCCCGGCACCGCCGATCCGCCTGGTCAGCACCAGGTGCAGGCCGATGTCGCGGGCCTGCGGAAGGTACTCCAGCAGCGGCGCGAGCGGGTTGAGCGCCGCCCCGGCGACCAGGTCGTAGTCGTCGACCAGCAGGTAGAGTTCCGGGCCCTTCCACCAGCTGCGGTCGCGTAGCTGCTCGGCGGTGACGTCCCGCCCCGGCAGCCGCTCCCCCATCACCGTGGCCACCTGCTTGACCAGGTCGGCGGTGACCTGCGGGGAGGTGCCGTAGCCGATCAGGTGCTCGGACTCGACCGCACCGAGCAGGCTGCGCCGGAAGTCGACCAGGATGATCCGGGCCGCCGCCGGGTCGTTGCCCTCGACGATGCTGCGGGCCAGCCCACGCAGGAACGTGCTCTTGCCGCACTCGACGTCCCCGAAGAGCAGCAGGTGCGGTTCGGCGGTGAAGTCGAGGCGTACCGGCTGGAGGTCGGTCTCGGCGATGCCGATCGGGATGACGCCGCCCTGCGCGGCGGGCAGCGCCTCATAGGGCAACTCGGCGGGGAGCAGCCGGACGGCCGGGGCGCCCGCCGACGTCCAGTGCTGCTGCACCCGCTTGACCAGGTCGGCCAGCGCGTCCGGCAGGTCGTCGACCACCGGCCGGCCGTCGAGGCGGGGCAGGCCGGCGAGAAAGTGCAGGCCGTCGGGGGTCAGCCCGTGGCCGTGCTGTTCGGGCACGTTCACCGCGGCCCGCCGGTTGATCACCGAGTCGGCGGGCTCGCCGAGGCGCAGCTCGACCTTCGCGCCGAACATGTCCCGCACCGCCGGACGGACGTCCATCCACCGGTTGGTGGCGGCCAGGATGTGGATGCCGTAGCCGAGACCCCGGTTCGCCAGCTCGGTGACCAGGGGCTCCAGATCCTCGAACTCGGCCCGCAGTGCCGCCCAGCCGTCCACCACCAGGAACACGTCACCGTACGGGTCCTCCCGGAACCGGCCCTCGCGGCGGGCCCGCCGGTAGGCCGCCGCGCCCTCCACCGCGTGCGCGGTGAACAACGCGTCCCGGGCCTGCATCAGCCCGTGCAGCTCGGCGATGGTCCGGCGGACCTTGTCCACCTCCCGCCGGCTCGCCACCCCGCCGACGTGCGGCAGGCCGGCCAGCGCGGCCAGGGTGCCGCCGCCGAAGTCGAGGCAGTAGAACTGCGCCTCGCGCGGGGTGTTGCCCAACGCCAGGCTGGTGACCAGGGTACGCAGCAGGTTGCTCTTGCCGGTCTGCGGTGCGCCCACCACCATCACGTTGCCGGCCGCCCCGGCCAGGTCCAGCCAGAGCGGGTCGCGGCGCTGCTCCAACGGCTTGTCGACGATGCCGGCCACGCCGTGCAGCGCACCGTGCCGGTCCTCGGCGGCGAACGTCAGGCCCCGCACCGGGGACACCTGCACCGGTGGCAGCAGCGCGTCGAGGGTCGGCGGCTCCTCCAGCGGCGGCAACCAGACCTGGTGGGCGGCCGGCCCACGCCCCTCCATCCGGGCCACCAACACGTCGAGCAGGCTCTCCCCGACGTGCTCGTCGACCGGGGCCGCCGTCGGCTCGTCAGGCGCGTCGTCGGTGGCGAGCGGGACGTAGTCGGTGGTGTAGTCGCGGACCGGGTCGATCAGCCAGCCGCCGACGGTGGGCACCCCGCCGTGCTGCCGCACCGCCCCCGAGACGTACGCGGCCTTGAACCGGATCAGCCCCTCGGTGCCGGCCTTGAGGTAGCCGTGCCCCGGTGAGCGGGGCAGCTCGTAGGCGTCGGCCACCCCGAGCACCGCGCGGGACTCCATCGAGGAGAACGTCCGCAACCCCAGCCGGTACGACAGGTGCGTCTCCAGGCCGCGCAGCCGCCCCTCCTCCAGCCGCTGCGAGGCCAGCAGCAGGTGCATGCCCAGCGACCGGCCCACCCGGCCGATCTGCACGAACATGTCGATGAAGTCGGGCCGGGCGCTGAGCAGCTCGCTGAACTCGTCCACCACGATCAGCAGGCTGGGCAGCGGGGCGAGCGGCACCCCGGCCGCACGGGCCCGCTCGTAGTCGCGTTGCGAGGCGTAGTTGCCGGCCCGGCGCAGCAGTTCCTGCCGGCGGGTGATCTCGCCCTGGATCGCGCCGAGCATCCGGTCGACCAGGAACAGCTCGTCGGCCAGGTTGGTGATCACGGCGCTGGTGTGCGGCAGCCGGTCCAGCGCGGCGAACGTCGCGCCGCCCTTGAAGTCGACGAGCACCAGGTTGAGGATCTCCGGGCTGTGCGTGACGGTCAGCGCCAGCACCAGCGTACGCAGCAGCTCGCTCTTGCCGGAGCCGGTCGCGCCGACGAGCAGCCCGTGCGGGCCCATCCCCTCCTGGGCGGACTCCTTGAGGTCCAGCTCGATCGGCCGGCCGTTCTCGTTGACCCCGATCGGCACCCGCAGCCGGCTGCGGTTGGGGCGACTGCCCCAGGCGTCGGCCAGGTCCAGCTCGTAGGGGTCGCCGAGGCCGAGCAGGTCGGCCAGGCCCAGGTCGGTGGCGACGGCCGGCTGGTCGGCGTACGAGGCGGCGGAGAGCCGCAGCGGCGACAGCTCCCGGGCCAGCACCTCGGCCCGCGCCGGGTCGAGCGTGTCGGCCCGGCCGACCCGGGTGGCACCGTCCATCGTGGTGCCCGAGATGGTGCCGTCGTCGGCGACGTCGAGCACCACGGAGGTCTCGTCGAGCAGGCGCGGCGGCCGGCCGGTGAGGTCGAGCAGGGTCACCCCGGCGACGCCGCCCTCGGTCATCAGGTGGTCGGAGCCGGCGACCTGCCCGCCGTCGACCACCACCAGCACGTACGGCGTGACCGCCGCCGTCGCCGTCGGGTCGAAGCGGGGCCGGTTGGCCAGCACGTCGACGAGCATCGCCTCCAGCGCCACCACGGTCGGGGCGAACAGCCGGATCGGGCCCACCGCGTCCAGCTTCGTCGGGTGCTGGGCGTGCGGCAGCCACTTCGCCCACTCCCACCCGTCCCGCCGGTCCGGGCCGACGCAGAGCGCGACCAGCAGGTCGTCGGGGGCGTGGAAGGTGGTCAGCTGGGCCACCACCGCGCGGACCAGCCCCCGCACGGCGTCGTCGGCACCGCGCAGATACACGTGGGAGAAGTCGCGCAGGGCGATCGCCACCGGCAGGTCGGGCACCACCGAGTAGGTGGCGACGAACCGGCGCAGCGCCACCGCGCACAGCGGCTCCAACTCGTCCACCGGGCGGGTCTGCGGCGGGATCAGCGGGGTGGCGACCTCCTGCGGGCCGAGCCCGATACGGACCACGCTGAAGTCGGCGTCACCCCGCCGACGCTCCCAGAGCCGGCCACTGGTCACGGTGGACCAGAGCGAGTCCGGGTCGGGGTGCCGGTAGTGGATGGCCTCCCGCTGCTGGCGTACCGTCGCGCGGACCTGGGCGCGCAGCTGGGCGAGGCGGCGCATGTACTGACGGCGGGCCTCGATCATCTCGCGTTTGCCAGGCCCCGACTGGTTGACCGCCATCACGGCGATCATGCCGAGGATGGAGATCCCGTACATGCCACCGACCACATAGGTCATCACCCCACCGCGCTGCATGCCCATCATCAGGCCCATCGCCGCGGCACCCGCCGCCATCGGCAGGATCATCAGCATCCGGGTCCAGCCCCGGCCACCGGCCGCCGGCACCTCGGGCGGCGGGTCGAGGAGCACCTCACCGGTCGGCAGCGGGGGCGCCGGCCGGCGGGGTGGACGCTTGACGACCACCAACGACGACATCTCCCCCGTACCTCCCACCACGTAGGTCTCCGGCGGCCCACTCTATCGACCGGTCGCCCCTGGCAGGGACCGCCGTCCGCCGTCGGACGGCCACCCGACGGGCGGCGCGACCGTGCTACCTTGACCGCCGCGGCGAGCCCAGCAGACGCCGCGCGAACGCATGGCACACGGGGAGGTGACCAGCGTGACGGCCCCGGGCGGTCTCAGTCTGGCCAGGGTGACCATCGCCGCCCCCCAGCGGCGGATGGACGTGGCGTTGCCCAACGGCATGCTCGTCGGGGAACTCCTGCCGCACCTGCTCCGGCACGCCGGGGAGGGCCTCGGCGACGTCGGCGAGCAGCAGGGCGGATGGGTGCTGCGACGGGCCACCGGCACCCTGCTCGAAGCCACCCGCAACCTCGCCGTGCAGGGTGTCCGCGACGGCGAACTGCTGCACCTCACGCCCGGCCGCGACGAGTGGCCCGAGCTGGCGTACGACGACGTGGTCGAGGTGATCGCCGGCGGCGCGCGCCGCACCGGTCGATCGTGGAGCGACGACGCCACCCGGCGGGCCGGGCTGGCGGTCACCGCCGCCCTGCTCGGGTTCGGGCTGGTCGCGTTGACCGCGGTCGGCGCGCCCTGGCGTACCCCGGGGCTGCTGGCGCTGGGGGTCGCGGCGCTGCTGGCGGTCGTCGGCCCGGTGCTGTCGCGGGCCGTGCCCGACGCCACCGCCGGGGCCGTGGTGGCCGCCGCCGGCCTGCCCTACGCGCTGCTCGGTGGGGCGCTGCTCGTCGCGCCGGACGGCGCACGGCTGGTCGACCTCGGGGCCCCGAGCCTGCTGCTCGGCTCCGCCGCGCTGCTGGTCTTCGGCATCGTCGGCTACGCGGCGGTGGGCGGGGTGCAGCGGTTGTTCACGGCCGGGGCGGCGGCCGGGCTCACCGGTGTGCTGGCCGCGCTGCTCTGCTACGGCGGGGTCTCCCCCGCCGGCGCGGCGGCGGCGACGCTGACCACGGTGATCGGTCTGCTGCCCGGCTACCCGCTGATCGCCGGCTGGTTGGGCAAGCTGCCGGTGCCGGAGCTGCCCGACCGGCCGGAGGAGATCCTGAAGGACCGGCCGGTGCCGGAGCGGGCGAAGGTCTTCGTGACCGTGGCGCGGGCCACCGAACTGCTCACCGGGATGCTGCTGTCCGCCTCGGTCTGCGGCGCGCTGGCCATCGCGTTCCTGCTGACCGGGGACCGTACCCCGGCGGGCGCGCTGCTGGCGCTCTGCGGCGCCGGCGCGCTGCTGCTGCGCGGGCGGCTCTTCCCCACCGCCGCGCAGCGGGTGCCGCTGCTGGTCAGCGGCCTGCTGGGGCTGTCGTCGCTGGCCGTCGCCGCGCTGCTGGGCACCGCGCCGGGCGGTGGCCGGGTCCTCGTCTGGCTCGGTGTGGTCGCCGCGGCGGCGCTGACGCTGGTCGCCGGTCTGGTCTACAGTCGACGCCGGCCGTCGCCCTACCTGGGCCGGGCCGCCGACATCGCCGACGTGATCGCCATCATGGCGCTGATCCCGCTGGCCTGCGCGGTCATCGGCCTGTTCGGGGCGATCCGGGGGATGTTCGCCTCGATCGGCGGGTGAGACGACGATGACGACGCGGCGGGACCAGCTCCAGTCGTACCAGTTCATGACCCAGCGGGTGATGTCCGCGTTCGTGATGCGCGAGACCGACCCGCAGCAGTCGCCGCTGCGCCGGGGCATCGGCGCGCTCTTCGGCGGGCTGATGGTCGCCGTCCTGGTCGCCGCCGGGGTGGGCATCTACGGGCTGCTCACCAAGGTAGGCGGGAACAGTTGGCGGCAGCCCGGCGCGGTGGTGGTCGAGAAGGAGAGCGGCGCGACCTACATCTACCTGGACGGGCGGCTGCACCCGACGCTCAACTACGCGTCCGCGCTGCTGGCCGCCGGCCGCCCCGGCGCCCCGGTGGTACGCGTCTCCGCCAGCACCCTCGGCACGGTGCCGCGCGGGGTGACGATGGGCATCCCGAACGCCCCCGCCTCGCTGCCGGCCGCGAACCGACGGGCCGGTCTGCCGTGGACGGTCTGCTCGACCCCGACGACCGACGACACCGGCCGCACCACCGACACGGTGACCCTGGCGCTGGCCGCCCGGCCGGCCCGCGGGCGGGGCGTCGGCGACGACGGGCTGCTCGTCAAGGACGCCACGCTGGGCATGAACTACCTGGTCTGGCACGGCCGCCGGCACCTGGTGCAGGGCTCCCGGGTGGTCGTGCCCGCGCTGTTCGGGGCGGTCACCCCGACCCCCGTCGGCACCGCCTGGTTGAACGCCCTGCCCGCCGGGGTAGACCTCGCCGCACTGCCCGTCACCGACCGGGGGAAGCCCTCCCGGGAGGTGTCCGGGCGACGCAACGGCGACGTGCTGGTCGCCCAGACCGCGTCCGGCCCGCAGCACTACCTGGTGCTCGCCGACGGGGTCGCCCCGATCACCCCGGTGCAGCAGGCCATCCAGGTCGGCCAGTCGGGGCGGCAACCCGTCCCGGTCGCCGTCTCCGACGTCACCTCGCTGCCGAAGAGCCGGCAGGTCCCCCGCACGCCGGACCGGGGCCAGCCGCCCGCCACCCCGCCGAAGCTGCTCGCCCCCGAGCCGGGGCAGCAGATCTGCGCCGCCACCGCCGACGCCGGCATCCCGCCGGAGTTGACAGTGGGCGGCACCCTGCCCGACGCGGACCGCGCCGCACCTACCGGTTCCGTCTCCCCCGACGGCATCCCGCTGGCCGACCGGATCGCCGCCCCCGCCGGCCGGGTCACCGTGCTGCAACTGCTCGGCAGCCCCGGCGCATTCAGCATCGTCACCGACCTGGGCATCCGGTACCCGGTGCCGTCCGCCGAGGCGTTGCGCCTGCTGGGCTACCCGGCGGAGGGGGCGCTGACGGTGCCGCCGAGCCTGACCATGCTGGTACCGACCGGCCCCACCCTGGACCCCCTGGCGGCGGTCCGGCCCGCGCCGATCACCACCGGCGGCTGACCGGCCCCGGCGCACCGGGCCGTCCGCCGTGGTGGGTCAGCGGCCGGGCGTCGGATCGTCGAAGAGCTGCACCGGCGGGCCCGGCTCGGTCGGCGGCGTCGACCGGGCGGGTGCCGGCGCGACGGCCGCCCGCCAGCGGCGACGCCGTACCCGGGGCAGGGTCAGCGCGACGGCGCACACCACCAGGACGGTGGCGAGGGCGAGCACGGTGCCGGCCAGGGCGATCCGCCGGCTCTCCCGTACCGCCGGGTCGGGCCGGTCGTCGGCGGGCCGGAACCGGGGCAGCGGGGCCGGCCGGGCCTGTGGCAGCAACTGGTCGTTGACCGCCCCGTACGGGTTGACCGTGCCGTGGCCGTACTCGGTGCGGTCGGCACCGGGGACCGCCGTCACGGTCAACAGCCGGACCAGTTCGCTACGCGGCGTACCGGACCGCTTGGCGAGGGTCAGCGCCCCCGCACCGGCCACGAACCCGCAGGCCAGTGCGGTGCCGTCGGCGGCCTCGACCAGTCCTTCACCGCGCTGGGTGGTGGTCACCGCCACACCGGGCGCGACCAGGTCCAGGTACGGCCCGTACTGCGACTTCGGCCAACGCCGCCCGTTCGGGCCGATCGCCCCGACGGCGAGCACCTCCGGGTAGCCGGCCGGGTAGGACACCGGGTTGCCGTCCCCGCCCCGGTCGCCGCTGGCGGCCACCACCAGGACACCCCGGTCGACGGCCCGCCGCACCGAGGTCCGCAGGGTCGCGCTGTCCCGGTCGGCGGCCACGGTCACCGCGACCACCCGGACACCCCGGTCGACTGCCCAGTCGATGCCCCGGGCGAGCACCGCCGGGTCGACCGGGGCGGCCCCGAACGTCCGGTCGTCGACCACCCGTACCGGCAGCACCCGGGCGCTCGGCGCGAGGCCCGCGAACGGCGACCCGTCGGCCTGCCGGGCGACGATCAGCCCGGCCACCCGGGTGCCCTGCCCGGTGCAGTCGGTGTCGGCCGGGCCGCTGCCCCGGACCGCGTCGAAGCCGCTGCCGACCCGCCCCCGCAACTGCGGGTGGTCGGCGTCCACTCCGGAGCCGAGCACCGCGACGGTCACCCCGGCCCCCTGGCTGAACGGCCACACCTGCTCCGGGGCGAGCACCTGCTGCGCCCAGGACGGCGTGCCGACCTGCCCACCGGCCGGCGCGCAGTCGGGTGCCGCCGTGGCGGGCCGCACCGGGCCGGCCAGGGTGACGGCGACCAGCCCGACGACGAGCCCGCCAGCCACCGGACGCATCCGGCCAGATGTCACCCGACGACGAGCCCGCCGGCTCACGTCGGAGGCCGTCGGCGACCCGGCGGCAGGAGGGCGACCGCCCGTACCGGTCCGGTCGTCCGCTTGCCGGCGGACCGGCGCGTACCCCGTCATGTGTTCCTCCGTCCCGGTCTCACGCCGCCGGCCGCCGTCGGGCGGGTGGCAGCGCCGACCCGGTCCGCTCGTCGTCGACCCGACCGACCCGGCCCCCGGCCACCGCGCCGACGGCCAGGTCACGCAGCGACCCGGGCACCGCCCGCAGGTCGTGCCAGAAAACGCCGAAGGTGTCGGCGCAGCGGTGCAGCAGCCGGTCGGCCACGTCGGCGGCGGTGTCGTCGTCGCGGGCCCGGGGGTCGTCGTCGTCCCAGTACCAGACCGACCCCTCGTCGCCGCCGGCCACCCGCACGGCGAGCAGGCCGCCCTGCACGTGCCCGACGGCCAGGAAGTTTGCGGTGAACCGGTCGGTGAACCAGGCGTTGGCGTGGCAGAGGTCCTGCATCCAGTCGGCCCGGACCACGCCGAACAGCGGCTGGTCGACCACGAACCCGAACCGGGGGTGCACGGCCGGCCAGTCCGGCCAGCCGCCGTTGGTGCGGGCCAGGAAGTCCCGGTAGCCCGCCGGCAGGGTGAAGCCGAGGCGCTGCTCGACACGGGCCACCGCCTGCGGGGTGAGCCGTTCGGCGAACCGCAGCGGCGGCGGGGTGGCGGTGTCCACCGGCAGGCCGCGCCGTCGGTGGTCGGCGTCGCCGGTGCTCACCCCGCCCAGGTGCCGCAGTGCCGCGTGCAGTTCCGCCGGCACCAGCGCGATCCGCCGGCCGCGCGCCAGGTGCGCCCAGACCCACCCCGCCGGGGTACGTCCCGACGCCTGCGGATCGGCCGGGTCCGGCACCGCCAGGTTGGCGGTGAGCACGTCCAGCACCCGGGCCTCGTCCACCCCGATGCCGGGCGGCAGCGGCGGCAGCTCGACCACCGCCCGCGCGTACGGCGTCCAGTCGGGAAAGCCGTACGGGTCGACCGGCACCCCCTGCCGGTAGCGGACCCGCAGCATCGGCGCGACCGGGTGGGCCACCCCGAAGGCGTACCGGGCTGCGGGGATCGGCCCGGCCCCGCTCACCGGCCCCACCCGGCATCTGTCGACCGCCCGGCGACGGCCCCGTCGGGGTCCGTCCCGTCGGGGGTGGGCCAGAGCAGGAGGAACGGGACCTGGTCGGCGGGGACGGTGACGCCCGTCGGGGAGTCCGGGTCGACGGCCAGGGCGTGCCCCGGCGGCCAGACGGTGAGCAGGGCCGCCATCGTGGCCCGTAGGCTCGGCGTGCCGTCCGGGTAGGCCCGGGCGAAACGTTCCGGTGCGGTGAACACCTCGATCACCGGTGTCTCCCCCGCGCCGACCGCACGCCACGGGAAGTCCGGGTCGACCAGCCGGGCCGGGTCGGCCACCGGGGCGGCGGTGGGGAGCACCACCAGCGCGTCGAGCAGCGCGTCCAGGTAGCCGGCGGAGTCGCCCCGCTCGGCCGCGTCGAGCAACAGCGCTGCGGTGTCCGGCTCGTCTGCCGGCTCCGGGGCGGGGGTCGGCGGGGCGAGCCAGGTGGCCGGGTCGTCCACCCCGCCGGCCGTCGCGGCGGCGATCTCGTCGTCGGCCGCCGCCTCGGCCAGCTCGGTGAGCAGCTCCGCCCCGGCGGGCACGGTCAGCTCCCCGTCCGCCGCCGCCCGGACCGCCTCCACCGGCAGGTACGCGTCCAGCGGGGTGCCCGGGTTGACCGCCAGCCGCCAGCCGGCCACCGGCCACCGTTCGCACAGCTCGTCGTACCCGGTCACGGTGTACGCGTCGGCGACCCCGGCGACCTGCGGCACCATCGCCTCAAGCGAGGTGAAGACCGGCAGGAACGGCTGTCCGAAGAGGTCCATCGTGACGAACCGCTGACCGCCGTCGGCCGGGTCGTCGTCGCGCAGCTGCGGAAGGAACAGCTCGGCCCGGGTGAGGATGCGGAAGAACCCGGTGCGGTCGTCGTCGCGCGCCGCGCGCAGCAACGCCCGTTCGGTGTCGTTGGCCGGCTGCCACGACTCGTCCACGACGGGTCTCCCTCCCTGCCCGGTACCGACCTGAGCCTAGCGATGTCCCGACGACGGGCGGGACCCGCAGCGGGCGCACGCTAGGCTACGGGCCGGTCGCCGTCCGCCCACGTTCCGCAGGAGGTTCCATGCGACGTGTCGTCGCGGTCGCCGCCCTGGCCGCCACTGTGGCCGGTTGTTCCGCCGACCCGTCGCCCGCCCCGGCACCGGACCCGGTGGAGTACGTCGTCACGCTCTCCGTCGAGGTGGTCGGCGGCGGGGGTGGGTTGTTCGGGATGGCGGTCACCTGGGGGCACAGCACGGTGGAGACCCAGTACGCCACCAGCCTGACCTGGGCCTGGTCCCACGCGGTGACCCTGCGATATCCGGACGTCGAACGGGTGTGGGTGTCGGCGACGCCGCAGGCCCGGCCGGGGGTCGACGAGCGGTTGGCGTACGCCGGCGGGACACCGACGTTGCACTGCACGATCCTGTTCGGCGACCGGATCGTCGAGGAGCAGACAAGCATCTCCCCGACCTGCGCGGCGAACCTGTCGGCCAGCCCACCGGCCGGTAGGACGTCCACCCCCGCGCAGCGGTCGGGCGGCGCCGCCGACTGATCGCGTCCACCCCCGACGGCTCAGCCCAGGCGGTGCAGCGCCCCCACGTACGCGGACCGCACCGCGGCCAGCCGGCCGGCCCGGAACCGGCCCGGTTCCCGCTGGTAGACCGTACGGCCCAGGGCCGTCCAGACCGCCGTGAACGGCACCCGGGCACCGCCGGGCGGCACGAACTTCACCACCTCGTCGAGCGCGGCGACGGCCGCGGTCAGCCGGGACCGGCACCGCAGCCGGTCCGCCTCCGGCAGGGTCTGCGCCCCGGCCGGCACCCCCCGGGCGTGGTTCTCGGCCACCCACAGCCACTCCCCGGCGTCGATCAGCCGGGACGGCTCCGGGCCGCCGTACCGGAAGCCCTCCTCGACCCCGACGGGCGCGGCGGGCAGCCGGAACAGGAACTCGCGGGCTGTGCCGCACCCCTGGCACGCGCCGGTGTAGCGGCGGGCCAGGTCGCCGTCGGGCAGGGTGAGCACGGTGGAGGCGCGCGGGAAGCGCCCCTGCCCGCAGCCGCACGGTTGCAGGTCCATGTAGAGGTGGGCCTCGTGGGTGGACCGCGCGGCCAGCGGCGTCACTCGGTGTCCCGGTAGTGGCCGGTGTCCGGATCGAGGCCCATGATCTCCCGGGCCTGACGCATGTACTCGCGCTGCGCCTGCGCCGACGGCGGCCGACGCTGCGCCGAGTCGGCACCCTCGGGGGTGAAGTCGGCGTCGTCCACCTGGTGTGCGGCCTGCCACCGGGCGTGCAGGTCGGCCAACTCGCGCAGCCGGCGCTGCCGCTCCGGGTCGTCGGTCATCGCCATCGGGTCACCTCCGGATGCCGTCCGCCGCCGGGCGACTGCCCACCCGAACCGACGGAGCGGGGCTCGTCTCTGCTGGCCGGCCGGTTCCGGCGGTCCGACCGGTCACGGCAGCGGACGCTCCACCCGCTCGGCGACGGTCTCCCGGACCCAGGTCGCCGCCCGGTCCGGTCCACCCGTGACCGTCCACCGGTACACGTCGACCGCGGAGCGGATCTCCAGCAGGTAGTAGTCGTGCGACCAGAAGTGCAGCGTCCAGCTTCCGTCGGCCCGCCCGGCGAACGTCGGGGGCCCGACCGGGGGTGCCGACGGCACCGGGAAGACGGTGCGGAAGTGGTCCGGGTCGCGGACCAACCATCCCGGCGCAAACGCGGGGGTCGCGGAGAACGCGTAGCCGAACCGGCCGTCGGGCGTTGCGCCGGAGTGGAGGACGGCGAGCAGTTCGGCGTACGCCACCGGATCGAGGTCCACCCCCACCCGCCGGCCCAGCGCCGCCATCGTGGCCGGCGAGTTCAACACCAGACCCGCGCCGACACGGGGGAACAGCAGGCCGAAGGTCGTGGTCACGGCACCGTTCGTGCCGACCACCTCGACCACCTCGTCGACCCAGCTCTCCCGCGCCACCGCCCAGTCCGCCGGCCGCGCCTCGTAGCCCATCTGGGCCGTCTCCAACCCCAGCAGGGCCGGCCCGCCGAACGTCCGCCTCACCCGTTCGTCGGCGGTGAAGACGGCACGTTCGAGCATGTCGATCACCCGTTGGGTGTCCATCCACTCCTCCGTACCTGGCTGGGGTCGATCGGCGGGCCGGTGCGCCCGGCGGCGGACACGCCGGTCACGACGGCACCCAGGGCATCCGGTTGAGGTAGAGATCCAACAGGATCTGCAACCGGCGACGCCGGAACCGGCCGGGTTCCCGGTGGTAGACCGTACGGCCCCGCACCGACCAGAACGCCGACTCGGGCACCGCCTCCCCGTCGGCCGGGAGGAACTTGCGCACCTCCTCGATCGCGGCCACCGCGGTCCACAGTGAGTCCGCCGCCCCGGTGTCGTCCCCCCGGGCGTCCGACGACGACCACGCCTCGACACACCAGTCGGCGACGAGCATCCACTCACCGGGGTCGAGCAGCAGGGAGGGGCGGGCCCCACCGAACCGGGTCCTCGGACGCGGCCCCGGCGGAGCCGGCCCGTCGCCGTCCTCGGAAACCTCGAACAGGAACTCCCGGTTCTCGCCGCAGTCGGCGCAGCGGCCGGCGTACCGGTGTGCTCGCCGCGACCGGACCGTCACGGGCCCGTCCCGCCAGGCGGTTTCCATCGAGCCGCAGTGCGGGCAGGGGTGCAGGTCGAGATAGACGTCGGCCTCGTCCCGGGTACGCAGCGCCGGCAGCATCACGCCCCCCTCGTCGTACGGGTTCCCGGCCGGTCGGGTTCTCCACCGGCCGGGGTCATCGGTCGGTGCGGCGGCGCAGGTCGTCGGCCAGCTCGCGGGCCAGCTGGCTGAGCGAGCCGTCGGAGCGGACCGGGCCACAGCTGAATCCGGGCCGGACCCGGGCCGCCAGTTCCCGCAGCATCGACGCGACGACCAGGCCACGGGCGCTCGACATCGACACCAGTCCGGGGGCGGCCCGACCGAGCCGTTCCTCGGTCCCGCGTCCCGCGTCGACAGTCGCCCGCCACTGGGCGGCCTTCTCGTCGAGCCCGACCCGGCGCACCGTCGTACGACCGCTGCCGTCCCGCTGGTAGTCGGGCCAGACCAGCAGCTCCCGGGCGGGGTCGGCCGGTGGGACCGGTACGGTCAGGTCGTCGTCGCTCATCACCACGTCCCCTCAGTAACCGGTGCCCGACTCAAGGTGCCGGGCGAGCTGCGTCGCCAGTTCCGCCAGCGAGTCGTCGGCCCGCACCGGCGGCGTGGACCGGCCGGGCTCGACCCGGGCGGCGAACTCCTCCAGTAGGGCCGCCACGACGTGGGCGCGCGCCGTCGAGAAGGCGATCACGTCGTCGCCCGCCCCGGGCCCGTCCACCGTCGACTCGGCCGCCCGGCCGGACTCCAGGGCCCGTCGCCACAGGTCGGCCGCCTCGGCCAGCCCGACGGGCCGTCGTACGCCGCGCCCGTCGCCGGTCTGCCCGTAGTCGTACTGGCTGAGCAGGTGCACGGCGGCGTCCCGGTCCGGATCAGCGTCGGTCATCAGGCTGCGCCCTTCCTCGTCGGCACCCGCACGGTCGGCCGGTCGGCTCCGTCCCCACGCTAGCCGCCCGCCCCGGGACGGTCGACGTCGGGAGACGGCCGGTCGGGCGTCGCCGCGCCGGTGCCGCCGTCGTGTTCCCGCCCGCCCTGGACGGCATCGGGACGGAAGGAGGCGTCCGGACGGGACACGCCGTCGGGGCGGGAGGCGGCGTCCGGCTGCTGCGCCAGCACCGCCAGCAACTTCCGGGCCGCGTTGCCCGGCGGATACCCGGCGTCGAGGTGACGGCGCAGGTCGAGCGCCCGGTCGCGGTGCACCGCAAGCTCACTCAGGAGCCGCTTCACGTGCTCGGCCCAGACGGGGACCCGCTCGTCGGCCACCCGGTCCAGCAGCGTCCGCTGGTCCGCCGGGTCCACCGTGCCGTCCGGGCGGGTGATCTCCGCCAGTCCGCGCCGCCACGCGGCGACGGTCACCCCGTCCCGTACCGTGGCCGCCTCGCCCAGGGCGGCCGGCACGTACCTCGGATCCCCGAAGAACAGTCCCGCGCCGGTGCCCTCGCCGACCAGCACGGGCACCCCGGCGCGGGCGGCCTCGCTGGCCACCAGGCCGAAGCCCTCGTGGATCGACGGCATCAGCACCAGGTCGGCGGTGTACAGGTCGGTCGTCAGCTCCGGGCTGCCGGGTTTCACGAACGGCAGCACCCGGATCGCGGTCCCGGCGAGGTGGGCGAGCCGTTCGGTCTGCGCCGCGACGTCGGCGGGGGGCGCACCGCGCACGGTGAGCCGGACGTCGACCCCCTCGGCGCGCAGGTGGCGTACCAGTTTGGCGGCGAAGTCGATGCCCTTGATCGGGTCGGTCGCGCGGCCCTGGACGACCAGGTCGAAGCCCGCCTTGTCGGCCGGCCGGGCGACCGGCTCGCCCGGCAGGCGGGGCATGTCCGAGATGATCTCGTGGGTCCGGGGCGGGTGGGCCACCCCCTCGCCGGCCAGCCGGGCCGCCTCCTGACCGAGCAGCGGACCGACCCCGGTCACCAGGTCGGCACCGGCCATCAGGCGGCGTTCCGTCTCGGCGTGTCCCAGCCCCTCACCCGGGTTGCCGCGCAGACCGTCAAGCACCTCAGGCGCGGTGTGCAGCACGTGCACGTAGCGGGCCCCGGGGTAGAGCTGTTCCACCAGCAGCCGGGCCGCGCCGCCGCTGAACCGGGAGTGGCCGACCACGACGTCCACCTCGGGCGGCAGGTTCTCGAAGAGCATCAGCAGCGCCCGCGTGTCGGGCAGGCCCTTGGCGTCAAGCACCCCCCACACCTGTCGTACGCCTGTCACCTCCAGGTTGTCGGCGACACGTTCCCGGACCAGGTCCGGCCGGTCCGGGTCGACTGCGGACACCCGCGCGTGCACCTGCGCCCCGGCCGCCGCGAACGCCTCGGTCAGCTCCCGGTTCGCCGTCGGCACCCCGCCGAGCTTCGAGTGCCACTCGGTGCAGGTGGTCATCACCCGCAGCCGCCCGGCGGTCTCCCCGGCCGGGGCCGGGTTCCGGCGGACCACCTCGTACGGGGAGAGTTCGCCGTTCCAGTCACCGTCGGCGACCCGGCCGCCCCGCACCCCGGCCGCCGCCAGGCCGTCGTGCACGACCTGCGCGGTCGCCTCGGGCCCGAACCGGCCGGTCAGGTGCCGCCGCAGCTCCAGCGCGCGCTCGCGGCCGGCGACGGCCGCCTCGGTCAGCCCCTGGACACGGTCCGCCCAGACGGTGGGGGCGGACACGGGTTCGCCGACCACCGAATCCCGGCCCAGGCCGGTCGGGACCCGGTCGGGGTCGGTGAGCAGCCGGCCGGCACCGGTCGCGCCGTCGACCAGGACGGGGACGCCGTGCTCGGCGGCGAGGACGAATCCGGGGTCGTAGCCGTCGCCCCGGGACGACACCAGCACGACGTCCGCCGCGTGGAACGTCGCGGTGACCGCGCCCGCCTCCGTCGGCAGCGGACGGACCTCCACGAACGTGCCGGCGAGCGTGCTCAGCTCCCGGCTGAGCACCTGCCGCACGCCGGGATCGGACTCCACGCCGGTCACCACCAGCCGGGTGCCGTCCAGCCCCCGGGACCGCAACTCGGCGACCACCCGGGCGGCCTGCCGGTGGGCGGCCGAGTCACCGTCGTACACCAGGAGCCTCGGGCCGGAGCCGGGGCCGTCCCCGGGCGGCGGCACCGGGCGGGGCACGAACCCCGGCGTCACCTCGCGGATCTCCGGCATCCGCCCGCCCAGCCCGGTGAGCCCCTGCCGCAGCCCGTCCGCCACGTCCGGTCCGACGGCCACCACCAGGTCCGCCCGGGACAACACCCGCAGGTGTTCCGGGTCGGTCGGCACCCGGTCGAGGAGCTGCACGACCGCGGCGTCCGGGTAGGCGTCCCGCCGGACGTCCGCGATGCCCGCCGTCTGCCCGTGGCCGACCAGCACGTCCACGTCGCCGGGCAGCCCGTCGGGGCGCAGCAGCGGGCTCAGCGGCCCGGTGACGCCCGCGACGGGATCGGCACCGAACACCCGCACCCCGGGGGCCGGCGTCGACGGCTGCGCCCCCGGCACCCGGATTCTCAGCTCGTCGCCGCGCCCACCGAGGGCCTCGGCCACCCGGTGCACCGTCCCACCGGGGGTGACCCCCTCGGCGAAGCCGAGCATCCGCAGCGTCGGGGTCCGGGCCGGTGGGTCGGCACCGACGAGCGCCTCCCGGCCGGCGTCGCTCAGCCGCCCGTCGAGCAACCGCAGCCGGGCCGCCAGCCCCGGGTCGTCCGGGTGCAGCCCGAGATGGTCGCGCAGGGCCCGCAGTTCGGTGCGGGCGTACGTCGCCTGAGCCGGGTCGCGCAGCAGGTCGGCCAGCACCTCCGCCTCGGCCAGCCGGCCCAGGTCGTGCGGGCTCAGGCCGGCGCCGTCGGCGAGCGCCCCGGGGGTCAGCGCGTCCAGGGTGAACGGGTCCAGCCCGCCGGCCGCCCGCTCGCCGATCGCGGTCAGCTCGGCGGCCTCGTGGGCGACGGCCCGCGCCACGGTGACGTCCGCCGCCCGGTCGGACAGCTCGATCCGCCAACCGCCCCTGTCCGTCGGGACGGTGCCGTGCGGCAGGTCCCGGCCGTCCGCGTCGACCGGCACCGACCGGGCCACCGCGCCGTCGGGCAGCGCGTCCGCCGGCACGACGGTCAACTCCAGCCGTACGCCCCGCAGCGGGCTGTCGGCCGGCAACCGGCCCAGGGTCTGCCGCAGGGCGTCGTCGCCGAGCTGCCGTACCAGCTCCGACTCGGGGGTGTCCCGGCCGTACCCGTGGAACTGCGCGTCGGGGACGCGGGCGGCGGTGACCGGCGGATGGCCGCCGCTGAGCAGGCCGTGGATCGCCGACGGGTCGGGCACCCGGGGCAGCCCGACGGGGTACGCCGAGCGGGGGTGCAGCGGGCCGGTGTCGCTGACCGGCTTGACGCCCTTCCAGTCCGCGCCGAGCAGCGCCCGCTTGCCGATCCACGCGGCGTCCCGCCCCTGGTGGTGTTCCCCCCAGCCGGCCTGGCTGATCTCGAACGGGGTCGGGTACCGGCTGCTGCCGAACGGGTGCCGGGCCGCCCGGTCCAGGATCTCCCGGCCCGCCTCCCGCTGCCGGTACGCCTCGGCGAGCACCCGCTGCGGATCGGTGGTGCCGTAGCGGGCCCGGAGCCGGTCGGGGTCGACGGGGCCGTCGGTGGCGCGGTCGGCCAGCGCGATGTCGGCGTCCACCTCGCGCAGTTCGGCCCGGAGCCGGTCGAGCACGGCGTCCGCCCGGTGCCCGGTGTCCGGCGCCCAGTCGTAGCCGTCACGCGCCCACGCGTACCCGCCGACGGTCGAGGCGGCGTGCACCTCGATCCGCTGCACGCCCGACTCCCGGTACCAGTCCTCCAGGTAGGCGTTCCACTCCCGGGCGAAGCCCCGACCCTGCACGCTCTCCGCGAGCCGCAGCGAGGTGTGCTCCACGAAGAGAGTGCCGTCGTGGTCGCGCTGGAACACCCGCACGACCCGCCCGACGCTGCCGCGTTCCGGATCGACGATGTCGGCCCGGACGATCACCTGGTCCCGGTGCACACTGACGCTGTACTCGTCGGCCAGGTCGAGGCGGAGCCGCAGGCCGGCGAACTCACGCCCGTCCAACTGGGCGGCGACCTCCGCCCGGACGGCGTCCGACCAGGCCGCCACCTCCTCGTCGGAGGAGGGAAGCAGTTCGTCCAGCGAGGGTCGGCGGTCCTCCTGCCGCCACCGACGGTCGGTCCAGAGCTCGTCGTGACGGGAGTGGTCGCGTCCGTCGACGTACAGGGCGTCCTGCGGCTGGGGAGCCTCGGGGACCGGTTCCAACTGGTGGACGGGATACCCGCGCCGGGCGAGGTCGGCGTCGACCCGGTCCAGCTCCGCCCGGAGCCGTGCCTGGTCGATCGGGTCCGTCGCGGCACGCAGCTCCTCCAGCGCGTACCGCCGTTCCTCGGCGCGCAGCAGGGTGGCGGCATCCACCGCCGGGCCGGTCGGGCGCAGCCCGCCCCGGGCGGGTCCGGCCTCCCCCGTCGTCTCCCGGTACGACCGGGAATCGTCGGATGCCCATGGCCGCGGCTCACCGGGAGGCTGCCGGTCGACCGGTTCCGACCACCCGGCCGGAGCCCTCTGCGGATCGTCGCCCCGGGGTCGGCCCTGCCCCTCCGGGGCCGGCGGAGATTCCTCTGTCGACCGGAACACACCGGCGACCCGGTCGACGATGCGCCGCAGCCCACCCCGGGGCCGTTCGGGGGGCGGATCGGACGGGTGGAACCCGGCACTGTCCGTCGGGCCCCCGGGACCCCACTCCGCGAGCGGCGGGGGTGTGGCGGGGTCGGGGTGAACGGTCGGGGCGGGGCCGCCCCGGTCACGCAGGGGCGGTTCCACCCGCGCCGCCTGTTCCCCACCCAGGGCGTCCAGGTCGAGACCGAACCGTTCGGCGACGTCACGGCTCATCGGGCCGTAGAGGGTCCCCTGTCGTCGCTGCTCCGCCAGAGGGTGGGTGGCCTCCTCGATCGCCTGCCGCGCCCGCTCCACGAAGCTCTCTGGCGGCAGCTCGGCGAGCCGCCGGAGCATGTCCGGGGAGAGCGCCGACCGGCTGGTGGGCGCGACGTAGCGGCTGGTGACGTACTCCTGGAGCTGCCGGGGGGTGAGGTCGGCCAGCGACCGGTAGCCGTCGGAGCGCGGCAGGCGCGGGTCCGAGGCGTGGTCGGCCGAACGGAATCCGGCGAGCCCCCGCAGGAACTGCTGCTGCACGGTGAACGCCTGGAACTCACCCTCGAAGCGGAGGTTGACCAGGACGTCGTCCCGCGCGCCACGCGGAAGCCGGCCATCGGCCACCGCTTCGAGCAGGTGCGACCCGATGTGGTCCGGGTTCGGTTGGAGACGGTGCATGCCCTCGTGCAGCACGGTCGCGGCGAGGGCACCGATCGGTCGGGGCTGCCCGCCGTCCCCGGCGGCGATGAAGGTCAGCCCGTGCCGGGAGTCGAAACCACCACGCGCACCCTGCGCGATCCACTGTTCGAGGGCGGGCGTGTACGCCTCGGCCGGCACGAGGGCGCGGGCGGAGTCGGGGTCCTTCGGGATGACGCGGTCGAAGGTGTCGGCCGCGTGCCGCTCGAACGCCGGCCCGAGCACATCGCCGATCTTCGCCACCGCGATCGCCTGGTCGATGACGTGGAACCGGTGGGTGACCGGGTCCACGCTGACCACCCGGTGCGCCATCTCGACGGAGTTGAGCGGGTCCACCCCGTCCAGGTCCCGCCAGCCCGGGTCGGCGTGTTCCCCGCCCCGGGAGAAGTCCCGCCAGTCGCGGTAGCGGTCGGCGTACCCGTCGACCGCCCGGCTCAGCGCGCGTACCTCCCGCACGACGTCGCCGAGCGGGCCGCCGTCGCGGGCCCGGTCGGCAGCCGCCTGCAACCGGTCGGCCTGCCCGGCCACCGCGTCGAGGTCGGCGAGCCGGCCGGCGACCGCCGCCTCCGGGTACCGGGCGAGCAGGTTCTCCTTCGCCCTGCCCACCAGCTCGTGCACCTGCTCGGGCAGCTCCGCGCCGGTCCGGGTGCGGTGGGCCGGGAAGTTGCCGCTGGGCGCGAGTTCCTGACTGATCGGCAGCTCGTCGCCCGCCCGTGGCGGCCCGTCCGACGGCACGTCGACGACCCGGGGCGCGGCGGCATCCGGGTCGACGGTCCTGGGCGCGGCGGTGTCCGCAGGTGCGGGCCTCGGGGCGGGGGCGGGTGCTGCGGCGTTCGGGTCGGCCGGGGTCCGCTGCGCGACCAGCGCGGTCGTCTCCGCGCGCAGCCGGGCCACCACGGCGTCGATCTCGGCCTGGCTGCGCGGCAGGTAGGAGCCGTCCTCCAGGCGTACCGCGAGGTGTTCCCGGGCCCAGTCCCGCAGCTGCCCGGGGGTGGCCGGGTCGTCGGCGAGCAGGCCGCGCACCGTGTCCGGGGTCAGCGGTCGGGGCGGTGCCGGTGCGGGGGCGGTGGCGTCCCGGAAACCGACCGCGTCGGCGTCCAGCACCGGCGGGTCCGGCCGCGCCGGTGCCTCCAACGCCGCGAGTGACGGCTCCGGCGGCCTCCGCGCCGGTCCGGAGCGCGCCGGCCCGTCCGCTGGCGTCGCCCCGGCCCGTCCCCCCTCCGGTACGCCGTCCGCCGGCACCCCGGCCCGGCCGGGCCCGACCGGGCGGTCGAGCACCTGGTGGATCTCGCGATGCAGGGTGCGCCAGGCGTCGCCGAGCTGCCGGTCGACGAAGGCGGCCCGCGCGGCCGGGTCGGCCGGCAGGTGCTCCGGCAGGACGACCCCGGCCGGCTCCCGCTGCACCCACTGCCCGTGCTCGACCGCCATCCCCGGCCGCAGCACCACCGGCTGCCCGGGCGGCAGCGCCGCGTTGACCTGGAGCACCACCCCGACGCGCAGCCCGTCCGGGTACTCGACGGTGAGCAGGCGGGACGACTCGTCCCAGCTCGCCCGGTGCGGCTGGTCAACCGGCCCGGCGTCCCGGCCGGCCAGCAGCTCCCCGACGTGCCCGTCGAACGTCGACCGCACCGCCTCGGGCAGCGGCACCGCAGGCCCGACCGGGTGCGACCCGGCCGGCACCAGCTCGGCCGGGAGGTGTCCCTGCGCTACGCCGCGTAGCTGCCCCCCGGCGGCCAGCTCGCCGCCTCGGCCTGCATCCGCAGGATCTTGCCGTACGCCTTCCTGTACTGCATGTCCTCCGGCCCGTCCAGCACCTGCCCCTCCCGGGACGCCTTCTGGATGACCAGCCGACGGTCCTTCTCCGGGTGGCCGAAGCTGTACTCGACCTCCCGACTGTCCTCCCGGACCATTTCGAAGTCCACCAGAATCGCCATCACCGGTTCTCCTCGGCCACGAGTTGTCCAGGTCCTCTCCGGTCCGGCCGGGCGCGACCCGCTCCCAATTGAACAGGCTCTGGGCGTACGCGTGGGCATCCGGGTAGGTGGCGTCCGGGTGCAGCAGCAGGTAGCCCGACTCGGCCAGCTCGTGCTCCAGCAGGACCAGGTCGGGTTCGAGCGGGCGGCCCTCCCGCAGCCTGATCCACGCCTCCGCGATGTCCTCGTCCGCGTCGAAGCGTCGGCGGACCCAGCCGTCCGGGTAGTCCCGCAGCACGTGCTCGTCGACCATGAGGTGCTGTTTCACCCGGGCGATCTCGGCGTGGGTGAAACCTGTCGTGCCGCCGGGGCGGGCGACGGTGGCGAGGTTCGCCGCGATATCCGCGACGTCCCCCGGGTCGGCCCGGAACCGGTCGTAGGCCCGGTCCGCCCACTCCATCGCACGGAGCTCGTCGCGGGGACGGATCGAGGCCCCGCTCTGCGCGTCCCGGTCCCCGGGCCCCCGGTTCTCCGCCCCACGGTCCTCGGGGGGCCGGTCGTGCGGGGGCCGGTCGGTGGCCGGGCGGGCCTCGGGCCGGGGGTGGTCCGGGCGGGGGTCGGCCCGGGTCACCCCGGTCGGGTCCGTGGCCGGCCCGGTCCGGTCGACACCGGAGGCCGCCGCGTCGTCCCGGGTGGTCACCTGTGGTTCGGGGCGGTCGGCAGGCAACGGGGGCGGCGCGTCGTCAGGGTCCCGGCGTCCCGGGTCGGCGTCGGCGCGGACCGGGTCGGCGTCCCGGCCGGGCGGTGGGCCGTCGGGGCGGGTGGGAGCACCGTCGACCGGACCGCGCGGCGGCGCGGTGTCGGCCGGCGTCGGCCGGGTCACCGGGTCACCGGCCGTCCGCTCGCCGGGCGGCGGGGTCGACTCCCCCACCGCCCGGTCACCACCCGGGCGGGACCACTCCCCCGGCGTCCGCTCGCCCCCGGGCCGTACCGGGTCGGCAGGCGGGCGGGGCGGGTCGAGAGACGGGCGGGCCGGGTCGGCGAGGCGGGTCCCCGCCTCCGGGGTCCGCACCGGTGCGGGGTGGGCGGGCTGGCGCGGGCCGCCGCCGTCCCCGCCCCCGGTGCCGCCCGCCGCCAGGTCGGTGCGTTGCGGCAGGTCGGCCGGGGGCAGCTCGGGCCGTGGCGGGTGGGGGCCACCCGGGCCGCCGGGGGTGGGCCCGTCGCCGTCGACCACCGTCGGGTCGGGTGACCGGACGCCGTCGCGGGCGAGCACGGTGCCGTCGGCGGCGATCGCCCCGCCGTCGAGCCGTTGGCCGTCGCCGTCGACGTGGGCCCAGACCGCGCCCCGCTCGCTGTAGGTGACCCGCAGGCCGGCGGCCCGGTCGACGGCGGCCATCCCCTCGGGGAGCACCATCACGTCGCGCCCGATCCGCAGGTTCATCCCGCCGACCCGGACGGTCTCCAGCTTGTTCTGCGCGCCGAAGATGACGCCGGCCTTGGCCCCCTCCGCGCCGCCGTGCAGCATGTTCTGGAGGTCGAACCTCCCCTGGGCGGCGTCGGTCGCGCCGGTCACCAGGGCACCGGTGACCCCGCCGCCGATGACGTGGCCGGGGATGCCGCCGAACATCGACGCCCCGAACAGCCCGCCCTGCACGGTGGAGACGCCGAGCTGGCCGAGGTCGAGGCCGGCGCGTTCGCCACCGGCGATCTGGTACATCTGGCCCAGCAGGTTGCCGCCGCCCATGAACGCCGCCCCGAACGCCACCCGCTGGCCGAGGTACTTGGTCAGCTCCCGGCCGAAGGTGGTGGTGGCGATCTCGCGGGTCGCGTACTGGCTCAGGGTGGCCCGGCTGAGCTGCTCGAACGCCTCGGTGCCGGCCAGGCGTACCCCGCCACGGGCGGCGAGGTCGGTGCCGACCCGGGCACCGAACCTGCGCAGCAGCTGCTCCTCGATCTCCCGGGCGAGCTGGTTGCGGGCGGCGAGCAGGCTCCGCCCGGCCAGCCGTCGGGACTCCAGCCCGGCCTCCCGGCCGAGTTGGCGCAGCAGTTCCCGGTTGGTGACGCCGCGCAGCCACTGACCTGCCATCCGGTCGGCCACCGACCGGGCGATGACGTTGCGCGGCAGAGTGTTCCGGGCGAGGTTGCCGGCGCCCTGCCGGATCACCGTCGGCAGGGTCTGCCGGACGAGGGTGGGGATCTGGGTCCGCGCGAAGCGCGGCAACTGGGTGGTGACCAGCCGGGGCACCTGGGTACGGACCAGGGTCGGCAACTGGGTCCGCACCAGGGTCGGCAGCGTACGGGTCAGCAGCGCGGTCACCTCGGCGAGGGCGGCGCGTACGGAGATGCTGCCGATGGCGCGTACCGCGTTGGTGGCGGCGGCCCCGATCGCGGCCCGGCAGGCGGCGAACGCCCCCGGGATGCCGGCGGTGGACAGGCCGAGGGACGGGATGGCGGCGGCGACCAGCATGAACAGCGAGACGGCGAGCATGATCAGGCCGAGCAGGGCCATGAACTTCATCAGCTCGATCTGGAGGCCGAAGCTCTGCACCGCCTCCTCCATGGAGGCGAGGGTGTCGACCGTGCCGGCGAGCGACTCCAGGTAGGACAGCCACTCCCGGGTGAACACCTCGGCGGCCCCGTCGCCGCTCCAGTTGGTCAGGATGCCGTCGGCGGCGTGCAGCGCCTCCTCGTAGCAGGCGGCGAGTTCCTGGGCGGCGGCCCCCCAGGCGTCGGAGAGCTCGTAGACCGCGTCGATGTCCGACTCGGGGATCTTGCCGATGAGGATCTCGCCGACGGTCGAGCGGACACCCGGGATGGCGGCTTCGAGGTCGGAGAACCACTCCAGGATCTCGGCGAGGGCGTGGTCACTCTCGCTCACGCGGGGTCCTCCCCGGCACCGTCGAGCGCCCCGGCCGGCCGCCTCGGGTCAGTGCCGGCCACCGGCCCGGTCGATGTCGGTGGCGTTGTCGTCGTCGGTGCCGGTGTAGCTCCACATGGCGTCGGCCACGTACGCGCCGAGCTTGTCCATCGCCTCGCCGAGCTTGGGCACGGTGGCCTTGATGGCCTCGTTCATCTGCTGCCCGCCGCCGCCGGGGACCTCGACCGACTTGTGGTACGTCTTGAGGAACTCCTCGGTGAACTCGTCGCGCGGCAGCGTCCCGGGCGCGGCCTCCAGTCCGGTGATCGCGCCGAGCTTGCCGTCCATCGCGGTGGACATCGACTGCCCGTTGATCCGGAGCCGGTTGGCGATGCCGAGGATGTCGGCGACGCTCGTCTTGATCTCGACGAAGCTACTCATCGTCGTCCCCCTTCAGGCGCACGTCGGCGTCGTGACTGTGCAGCAGTTTCTCCAGCTGCGCGCCGCCGGGGGCCATCCGGCGCAGGTCGGGGGCGAGGCTGCCGTCGAGGATCTCGCGGGACTGCTCGGCGGCGTCCTCCACGGCGAGCCGGACGGTCGCCACGATGGTGGCGGCGAGGGCCTTGGAGTTGGGGTTGCGGAACACCCGGGGGTCGATGTCCAGCTCCAGCAGGTGCCCCCGGGGGCCGACGACCGCCTTGACGGTGCGGTCGTCCGACCAGGCCGTGCCGGTCACCCGGAGCATCCGGCGCTGCACGTCGTCCATTCCGGACCAGGCCTTCTTGAGGTCACCGATCATGGCGGTCAACGCGCCGAAGTTCGGTCGTTCCTCCATCGTCCCTCCCCCGAGGTCCCTTCCGACGGGCAGCCTAACCGGGGCGGCCCGGCCCCGGCTGCCCCACCGGCCCGACGCCCTCCGGGTCGGAGGGCGTCGGGCCGGACCGGTCACATGCCGGCGGCGATCTGCTGGTCGACCTGCTGCATCCGCTCGGCCGACGCGCCGAGCTTCACGCCGACCCGGTTCAGCGCCTCCTTGATCTCGGTGGCGCCCTGGTTCCACTTCTGCCGGGCCTCGTCGCAGGCCTGCCCCGCCGGGCCCTGCCAGTCCGCCGCGAAGAGCTGGGTGAACTGGGTGTAGAGGTCCTGGAGGCTGCCGTCCATCTGGCCCTGGTAGGTGCCGATGGCGGTGGCCACATCGGAGATCTGGCCGAAGTTGTAGGTGATGGGACTGCTCACTGGAAGGTCACCTTTCGCTGGTCACAGCGGCACGGTTCGCCCGGGGAGGGCCGACGTGGCCGCAGCGGATACCGGCGGCGTCAGCCGCGCAGGATGCTCATCACGCTGGCGTCGCCGGTCTCGGCGGCGGCGTTGCGGATCTCGGTCGCGGCGTCCTCGTCGTTCATGCCGTACTGCGTGGCGGCGCTGGTCATCTTGCCGGACAGCTCGTCGAGCGCCGAGATGATCTTCTTCAGACCGTCGTTGAGCTGCACGGAGACGTCCTGAAGCGCGTTGTTGGCTGAGCCGCGCATGCCACTGCCGCCCAACGCCTGCACCCGTTCGACGAGTCGCGCCATGCCCAGTGCGAGGCCCTCGCCGGTCTCGTTGCACCGTTTCGCCATCGCGTTCAGCTGTTCCTGGGTGGCGTGAACCTGACCCAGTCCCGGAGTGTCGGTCAAGGTGGACTCACCCGCTCCTCTGCTTGCGCCCCCCGGTCAGGGAAGCGTCCCCTTGATGGTGGTGGCCGTCGTGGCCGACCCTGACGGTAGCGCCCCGTAACGAATCGGGCCACCTCACTTCGTCCAGAGTGGCTGGTCCGGGAGGCGACGACGGCGGTACCGGGTCCCGGCGGTGGTCGACAGCGGTTACGCTCGGGACGATTTCCGGTGACACTCGGGCGGGGGCCCGCCGCACCAGGGGAGGTTCGGTGGCGGAGGACGACGGCAGCAACCCGTACCAGCACGAGACCGACCAGAACACCCGGACCGACTGGCTGGCCGATCAGAAACCCGTCGACGTCGATCCGGACGGGCTGGTCGACTACGGCAAGAACATGGTCGTCATCCAGGAGAACCTGCAGGGCCACGGTGGCCGGTTGAGCCAGCTCGGCCAGTTGCCGCACCGCGCCTGGGAGGGTGCCGCGCTGCCCGAGGGCGTCTACGTCCGCACCCAGCTCACCCTCAACTATGCCGAGTTCCAGCAGTACCTGACCTACCTGGGCGCGGCGCTGACCAACATCGGCATGGCCGCGCAGACGGTGGCGGACGCCTACGCCAACACCGACGGCTGGTCGGCGGCCTCGCTGGACGCCGTCCGGTTCGCCTTCGGCGAGGCCGACGCGCCTCGCCCGGCCGGGCTGCCGCCGTTCGTCTCCGGCAAGACCTGGTGGGACCAGTACCTCGAAACGGTGTCGGGCGGGCAGGCCACCACCGCGCCGACCCCCGAGCAGTTCGTCGACCAGGGCCAGCCCCGGGTCGCCCCGGACGGCAGCATCACCTTCACCGCGCTCGGCCCCGGCGGCGTGGTACGCACCATCGTGCAGCGGTCCCTGCCCGGTGGCGTGGGCACCGAGACGGTCACCACCACGACCGACGCCACCGGCAAGGTGCTCGACAGCAGCACCAGCCGGACGACCACGGTCGTGACCGGCAACTCGACGGTGGTCACCACCACCAACACCGACGCCGAGGGCCGGCGCACCGGCGGCAGCCGGGAGACCACGTCGTACGGCGTCGACGGCGGTCGTACGGTGACCAGCGAGCAGCTCGACGCCGGGGACAAGCCGACCGCCACCCGGGTCGACGCGCAGCACGCCGACGGGACGCACACGATCACCACGACCGACGGTAAGGGCACCGTCACGCAGGAGCTGCACATCGGTCAGGACACCGAGGGCGTGGACCCGGCCGAGCTGACCGACTCCCCCGCCAAGCGGGCGCTGGACGAGATCAAGCAGCACGACTACGGCATCTGAGCCCGGGAGGACACCATGGCCGACTACTGGGGCGCCCAGGCGACGTACGCGCACGGCGGTCCGCGCGGCGAGGGCACCCGGTACGTCATGCCGCCCGAGAACCCGGACCTGAAGTTCACCCCGGCGCCCGGCGGCGAGGGCGGGGCCACCATCGAGACGGTCCGCCAGCAGGTGCTGGGGCAGCACCCGGAGGACATCTCGGCGCTGGCCGACCAGTGGCAGAACGCCTACAACCTGTTGCAGAGCATCCACCAGCAGTTGCTGTCCGCCAGTCAGACCCTGCACGACGAGCACTGGCAGTCACCGCAGGCCCGCGACGCGTTCCTCAAGGCGGGGCCGGGCAAGACGCTGGCGTACCTCGACGAGTGGATGGACGCGGCCCAGCACAACGTGACAGCGCTGCGGGCGATGGTCGGCATCGCCCGGGACTCCCGGGCGGAGATGGACCGGCTCTGGACGGAATACCAGGACGCCATCGACGACGCGAAGAACTCCGACGGCTGGACGCAGTTCTCCGAGGGCTTCAAGCAGGGCTTCACCCTGGGCCTGTACGACGGCGAGAAGGGCATCCAGGCGGCCGAGGCCGAGGCGGTGCGGGAGAAGCAGGAGGAGTACAACCGCCGGGCGCAGGAGTTGGCCAGGCGCACCGCTGACGACTACTTCGACACGTTGAGCAAGGTCAGTGGCGGGCACGGCCCGCCGTTCTTCCCGATGGACGCGGTGCTCAACCCGGTCGGTCACCCGCCGTGGCGCGGGCCGGTGGGCGCCCCGCCGCCGGTGGGGCCGCCCGGTGCCCGCCCGCCGGGGGTCGGGGCGACCCCGCCCCCGGCGTCGGTGCGGCCGGTGCCCCGGCCCACGCCGAGTGATCCGGACCAGTTGGCCCGGCAGGTGCTGGACACGCTCAGGCCGCCCCCGGAGGCCGGTGCGCCGACCCCGACGCCGGACACCGGCAACCGGGCGGGTCCCGCCGTGGCACCGCCGCCGGTGGTGCCGCCCCTGGTCGCGCCGCCACCCGGCCTGTCCACCGGAGCGCCCGGTCTGAACGGCGTGAACGCCAACGCCACCGGCGCGGGCCGGGCCGGGCTGGCCCGACCACCGGGCCTCGACGGGCTCACCGGCGAGCGCGGTGGGCTGCGCAGCGGGGTGCTGCGCGGTGGTGCCGGAGCGCCTGCGGTCAGCGAGCCGCCCCAGGCGTCGTTGCGGTCCCCCGGCGCGAGCGCCACCCCGCCACCGACAGGCGGCCGGGCCGCGCCGCCGAACGGGCTGCGTGGTCCCGGCGCCCCGTCGACGGCGGCCCCGCCGGCCGGTGCCCGGGGCACCCCGGCGGGCGGTTCCCCGCACTCCCCGGCCTCCCGCCGGCCGGGCAGCGGGGAACAGGCGGACCCGGCCCGGCGGGGCACCGTTCGCGCGGGTGCCGGCGACGAGGACCTGTTCGGCCGGCCGGCCGGGGAGACCACCGTGCCGGTGTTGCAGAACCGGCATCCGGAGGCGCGACGTACGTCCGGCGGTGCCGCCGGTGGTCGGGCCGGCGACGCCTCGACGCCGACCCGGCCGGGCACCGCCCCGCCCGTGCTGGGCAGCCCGGCCCGGGGTGCCGGGGTGACCGCTGCGCCCCGGTCGAAGCGCCGTGACCGGGCCGGTGCGGCACGGCCGGCGACGCCGGGCGGCGAGTGGTTGGGTGACGGCCGGTCGGAGGCGACCGCGCCGGTGCTGGACGCGCCGGCCGCGCCGCTGTCCGGGGGTCGGGTGTCCCGGCTGGAGGAGGTGCCGGGCGCGTTGCGTGGCCGGCCGTCGGCCGAGCCGACGCCCCGGCAGGCGCGCGGCGGCCAGCCGGTGCCACCGGAGCTGGCCCCCCGGCGGACCACCGCCGCGAAGCGGGACGACCGGGACGAGCACCACGACGGTCCGGGGATCGTCACCGACGAGCAGGCGTTCAGTGTGGAGACGCCGGGCGGTGGTGTGCTCGGCAAGCAGGCCGGGGACCGCTCCTACCGGGCCGAGCCGAAGACCGTCCTGGGCGGCAACTGACCGCTTTCCGGCCGGCCCGTCCCGGGCCGGCCGGAAGGCGGCGGGTCAGGACCAGCGTTCGCCGGTCAACCGTTCGTAGACGTCGACGTAACGGGCCCGGGTCGCCTCGACCACGTCGGCCGGGACCTCGGGCGCGGGGGACCGCTTGTCCCAGCCGCTACCGGTCGCCCAGTCCCGGACGTACTGCTTGTCGTAGGAGAACTGGGCCCGGCCCGGCTGGTACGACTCGGCCGGCCAGTAGCGCGACGAGTCGGAGGTGAGCACCTCGTCGCCGAGGACCAGGGTGCCGTCCGCCGCCCAACCCAGTTCGATCTTGGTGTCGGCGACCAGGATGCCCCGGTCGGCGGCGAGTTCCGCGCCCCGCCGGTAGACGTCCAGGGTGATCTGGCGCAGCCGCTCGGCGGTCTCCGCACCCACCTTGTCCACCACGTCGGCGAAGGTGATCGGCTCGTCGTGCTCCCCGGCCGGTGCCTTGGTCGACGGGGTGAAGATCGGCTCCGGCAGGATCGACGCCTCGACCAGGCCACGCGGTAGCGGCACGCCGGAGACTGCGCCGGTGCGCTCGTACTCCTTGAGGCCACCGCCGGTCAGGTAGCCCCGGGCCACGCACTCGACGGGCACCATGTCCAGCCGGCGGCAGCGGATCGCCCGCCCGGCGAACTCGGCGGGCACGTCGGTGGTCGAGATGACGTGGTGCGGCACCAGGTCGGCCAACTGCTCGAACCACCAGAGCGACAGGGCGGTGAGCAGCCGCCCCTTGTCGGGGATCGGGGTGGGCAGCACCACGTCGTAGACGGAGATCCGGTCGGAGGCGACCAGGATCAGGTCGTCGCCGTCCGCGTAGACGTCCCGGACCTTGCCCGAGTGCAGAAGTTCCACGTGCCCTAGTACACCACGCGGACGACGCCGGCCGGGTCGCCCACCCGGGCGGGCCGGGCGGGCGTTGACACCCGGCCGCGCCACCTGCGTGAATGGTCCGGCTACCGGCCCGCCCGTCCCCAGGAGCACCCTGTGTCCGCTGTGCGTCCCCCGCTGATCCGGCCCGGCGTCGACCCGGCCCGGCGGCGGCTGCTCGGCGCGCTTCTCGGTGTCCCGGTGCTGGCCACGGGCGGGCTGAGCGGGTGCGGCGGCGAGGCGGAGTCGCCGGCACCGGACGGCCCGGTGGAGCTGTCGGTCTTCTGGTACGGCGGCACCAGACGGGCCGAGGCCACCGAACGGGCCCTGCGGCTGTACTCGGCCCGCAACCCGCAGGTCACCTTCCGGGTGACCTGGCAGGGGCAGGGCGGCTACTACGAGCGGCTCGCCACCCAGGCCGGGGGCGGCAACGTGCCCGACCTGTTCCAGATCGACGACTCGATGCTCGGCGACTACGCCCAGCGCGGCATCCTGCTCGACCTGGGCGGCTACGTCGACGACGGCCGGATCAACCTGAACACCCTGCCGCCCGGCCTGGTCGACTACGCAAAGATCGACGACCGGGTGTACGGCGTCCCGGCCGCGCAGACCCACGCCGCCGTGGTGGTCAACCGCGACCTGCTGCGCCGGCTCGGGGTCGCCGAACCGACCACCTCGATGACCTGGGCCGACTATCTGAGCTGGGCCGCCGGGGTGACCCGGGCCAGCCGGGGCCGGGTCGCCGGCTCGATGGACCCGTCGGGCGACCACCGGGCGCTGTGGCTCTGGCTGCGCGGGTTGGGCACCAAGTTCTACCAGGGACGCCAGTTGGGTTTCGGCTCGGCCGCGCTGCTGGACTGGTTCGAGTTCTGGGAGCGGGCCCGCAGCCAACGGGCCACCCCGGCCGCCGCCCTGGTGGACCGCGCCGACGGTGGCGAGCCGGCCCGGCAGCTGGTGGTCAGCGGGCACACCGCCGCCTCGTTCGCCTGGTCGCACCAGTTTCCGGAGCTTCAGCGCTACAGCGAGGACGAGTTGGCCCTCGTCGGATTTCCCGGCCCCCGGGCCGCCCAGTGGGACCGGGCGTCGATGTACTGGGCCGGGTTCCGGGGCACCCGGCACCCGGGGTTGGTGGCCGACGTGGTCGACTTCCTCACCGGCAGCGTGGAGGTGGGCCGGCTCCTCGGCACCGAGCGGGGCCTGCCGGCCAGCCTGACCGTACGCCAGGCGGTCGTCCAGACCCTCGACGATCCGCTGGCCGAACGGGTCGCCGCCCTCGGTGAGGCGCTGCACCAGCAGGTCGGCCCGGCACCCGCGCCACCCCCGAGGGGGCACAACGAGGTGCGTGCCCTGCTCACCGAGGCGGCCCGGAGCATCCGCGCGGGACGCTCCGGGGCGCGGGCGGCGACGACACAGTTCATGGCCCGGGCCCAGGCGGCCCTGGCCCGGTGACGGGACAGGCGGTGACGCCGGTCGTGGATCAGCGGGGCGGGCGGTTGCGCCGGTTGCGGGTCAGCAGCACCACCAGCAGGACGATGCCGCCGACCACCACCAGGCAGCAGAGCAGCCCGAGGACGCCGAACCCGCCGCCGCGGGACCGCCGCCGGGCCGCCTCCACCACCAACTCGCCGGTGCCGGTCGACGCCCACGCGGCCGCCGGCACGAAGACCGAGAGCACGACCGCGCCGAGGACCGCGCTCAGCCGGCCCCACCATGTGATCCCTGTTGACGACCTGATCTCAGTAGACATGCCCTCATCCTGACCGAGGGCGGCAAGTCCGGCACCCCGAAGCCCGTACCGGCTCCGGACGGGACACCGGAAAACGGCGACAGGCCCCGGAGGTGAACCTCCGGGGCCTGTCGAACGAGTAGCGGGGACAGGATTTGAACCTGCGACCTCTGGGTTATGAGCCCAGCGAGCTACCGAGCTGCTCCACCCCGCGTCGGCCCGTTAAGCCTAACCCATCCGCCCGACGGAGATCGGCCGGCCCCCCGATCCACCGTCCGCCCAGCTCAGGATGCCCGCCGGGGTCACCTGCCGCCCGCACCTGTCCGCTCGCCGACTGCGGTACGCCGATTCCCGACGCCACGGCAGGCCCACCGATGCCGAGGCGGAAACGCGACAGGCCCCGGAGGTGAACCTCCGGGGCCTGTCGAACGAGTAGCGGGGACAGGATTTGAACCTGCGACCTCTGGGTTATGAGCCCAGCGAGCTACCGAGCTGCTCCACCCCGCGTCGGCTGGTTAACCGTAGCCTACCGACCCCCGGGCCCGCAAAACGCCACCCGGTGGTCAGTCCAGCCAGTCCCGGAGCGCGTCCACCGCCCGCCGGCTGTCGGCGTCCACCTGCGACCTGTCACTGGACGTGCCCTCCCAGCCCTGCTCCCAGAGCACGGTCACCACGTCCCCGAGCCGGATCGCCCGGACCAGCCGGATCTCGTCCTCTCCGGCCGGGTCACCCGCCCCTTCGGAGTACGACCGGCGCAGCTCGAACAGCACCGACTCGTCGCCGTAGCCGCCCCCGCCGAGCAGCCGGTACCGGGACGTCACCCCCGGGGTGTCGGACGACTGCTGGACCGGGCAGTCCCGCACCGCAGCCCGCAGCTCATCGAGCACGTCCTCGGCGCGGCCGGCCCGGTACAGGGTGATGGTGTGCCGGTAGCTGCCGTCCGGGACGTACCCCTTGGGGGTGTCGGCGTACCGGAAGGCCAGGGCGCGGCCCCGGCGCTGGACGACACCTGCGTCGCCGGGGTGTGCGCCGCACAGCTGCGGCAGCGCCGGCCCGGTGGTGAACGTCGGCCGCATGCCGGTGTCGTTGGCCGCGGCGAGGGTGAAGAAGGCCGCGTCGGGGATCGCGGTCGGCGGTCGGCCGGCCGGCGACGTGACGGTCGGACCGACAGTGCGGGCCGGCGACCGGCTGGCGGAACCGGTGGGCGCGGACGCGGTCGGGACGGAGGTCATGGTCGCCGCCGGCGACACCGCCGGGGCGGGCACCGCGACGGCGCTGGTGGACGGGGAGGAGGGCGGCCCGGCCGGCGTGCTGGGCGCGGCGGTGGACACGAACCGGGTGCCGGCCGCCGTCCCGCCCACCAGGGCGGCCACGGCCAGCACCCCCGCCGCCGCCCGCAGCCGGGCCCGCCGGTCGGCGTACCGACGGACCAGGGCGGGCGGAACCAGGCCGCCCGGGTCGGTGTCCTGCGCCAACGACCGGTAGAAACGGTGCAGCTCACGCGACATCGTTGACCTCCAGCTCCTTCGCCGAGACGCCGGGGAGCAGCTCGGCCAGCCGGGACCGCCCCCGGGACAGCCACGACTTCACGGTGCCGCTGGGCACCCGGGCCTCCCGGGCTATCTCCTCCACCGGCATGTCGAACAGGTAGTGCAGGGCCAGCGCCTGACGCTGGTTGGCGGGTAGCTGCCGCAGCGCGGCCACCAGCAGCACGGTGTCCTCACCTGGTGGTCGTACGTCCTCCGGTGGCCCGGTACGGCTCAGCGCCGTCCGCCAGCTCCGTAACCGGCGGAACCGGTCGGCGGCCAACCGGCTGACCACCAGCCGCAGCCACGCCTCCGGCGCGGGGTGCTGCGCCAGCCGGCCCCACTGTCGCCAGGCGCGGGCGTACGCCTCCTGGACGAGGTCCTGTGCCTCACCGTGGTCGCCCGCCACGGCGTGACCGTAGCGCAGGGTCCGCGCCGAGGTGCTCCGGTAGAACTCGTCGAAACTCCGCTCGTCCCTCATGCCCGCACCACGTCCCCCCGTCCCGGCCACCTGCACTGGAGACGGTCAGCGGCATCGTCAGGTTGCGGGACGACAGGTCGGAAAAGCGACGGAGCCCACGACCCCGGTCCGGATCGTGGGCCCCGCCGACGCGGGAGCGGGCGGGTCAGCCGCCACCGGAAGGCGTCGGTGAGGCGGGCGGGTTACCGCTGGACGCGCTCGCCGGGTTGCCCTGCTGGGCCTGCTGGAAGGCGGTGATCGCCTCGTCCAGCGCCTTCAACGCGCGGCCGTACCGCTCGAAGTCGCCGGACGCCTGCGCGGCCTTGACCTCGGCGATGGCCGCCTGGACCCGCTGGGTGGCGGCGGCCAGGTCGGCGCTGGGCGGTGGGGTGCTCGCCCCGGGCGAGGCCGTGGGCGAGGGGGACGGCGGGGTGCCGCCCGGGGGCGGCGTCTCGCCACCCGGCGGTGGGGTGGTCCCCTGCCCGGCCCGTTTGCCCTGCTCGACGAGCTGCTTGATGCCGTCGGTGACGTTGTTGGCCAGCACCACGTACGAGCCGCCGTCGCCGTACGACAGGAGCACCTTCTGCAACAACGGGTACGCGTCCTGCTGGTTGCTCTTGACGTAGACCGGCTCCACGTAGAGCATCCCGTTGCCGAACGGCAGCGACAGCAGGTTGCCGTACTGCACCTGGGCCTGGTTGGAGGAGAGCAGGTTCAGCTCGGTCCGGATGGTCGCGTTGTTGGTCATCTGTTGGTGCACCTGCACCGGGCCGGAGATCCGGGTCTGGTCGGGCAGCTCCAGCACCTCCAGCTTCGGCCGCCCGTCGACGTACGACCCGGAGATCAGCGCGGCGAGGTTCTGCCTGCCGTTCGGGGTGACCGCCGAGGTGAGCTGGAACCGGGGCGCGTCCTGGTTGGGGAACTGGGTGAACAGGTAGTACGGCGGCTGCTTCTGCCCGCTGTCCGGCGCGTCCGGCACGTTCGGCACCTGCCAGAAGTCCTGGCCGGAGTAGAAGTCGCCGGGGTTGGTGACGTGGAACTTGGTGAGCAGGTTGCGCTGCACCTTGAACATGTCGGCCGGGTAGCGGAAGTGGGCGGCCAGGTCGGCCGGGATGGCGCTCTTGGGCAGCACCAGATCCCCGCCGAACGCCTTGTTCCACGCCTTGAGCACCGGGTCGCCGTCGTCGAACTCGTAGAGCCGGACCGTGCCGTCGTACGCGTCGACGGTAGCCTTCACCGAGTTGCGCATGTAGTTGACGTTCTCGCGGGCGAGTTGGAACGTGCCCCGGTTGGTCAGCTCGTCGGTGGTCTCCTGCTGGAGGTTGATCCGCTCGGCGTACGGGTAGGTCGCGGCCGTGGTGTAGCCGTCGATGATCCACTGGATCTTGCCGCCCACCACCGCCGGGTACGGGTCGCCGTCGAGGGTGAGGAACGGCGCGACCTTCTCCACCCGGTCCCGGGGGTTGCGCACGTACAGCAGCTTGGAGTTGTCGTTGACCGCCTCGGAGAGCAGGAAGTTCGTCTCCTGCTCCTTGATCGAGTAGAGCAGCCGCCTGGTGAACGAGCCGATCTCGACGCCACCCTCACCGGTGTAGGTGTAGTACTGCTCGCCGCCGGTGGTCGGGGTGGGCCGGTCGAACTCGACGTCCTTGTCCGCGCGGGTCTGGCCGACGATGGCGTAGTCGTCGGGCTGCATCCGCTCGCCGTAGTAGATCCGCGGCTGGCTGGCCGGGATCTGCTCGGCCTGCGAGGAGCACGCCTCCTGCGCCTTCTCGCCGAGGAAGCCGGAGACGAAGTACGGCTGACCGCCGCAGACGACCTGGTTGGCCGGGGCCGCGACCAGGCCGTAGCCGTGGGTGTAGACGGTGTGCCGGTTGATCCAGTTGTTCTGCTGGTCGGTCAGCTCGCCGTAGTTGATCTCCCGGACCCCGACCACGTAGTCGGAGGTCTTGTTCTCCACCGAGTACCTGTCGATGTCCAGCTTGGGACCGAAGTCGTAGAACCCCCGGACCTGCTGGAGCTGGGTGTACGTCTCGGAGACGAGCTGTGGGTCGAGCAGCCGGACGTTCGGCACCACCGAGGTGTCGGTGGCCAGGCTGGCCGGCGGCACCAGGTTGCTCGCCGCGTACCCCTCGGTCTGCACCTCGGATATGTCGAAGGCGTTGCGGGTGGCGTCGATGCTGCGCTGGATGTACGGGGCCTCCTTGTCCCGGGCGCTCGGCTTGACCTCGAAGGTCTGCACCGCCCAGGGGTAGATGCCACCGATCGCGACGGCGGAGACCCCGAGCAGCGCCAGCGAGATGCCCGGCCAGACCAGGTTCCGCATCACCGCGTTGGAGAACACGATGATGGCGATGGCCACCACCACCGAGATGTACGCCAGGATCTCCTTGGCCGGCAGCAGCGCGTTGACGTCGGCGTAGCCGGCGCCGTACAGCTTGGCGCCCTCGTTGTACTCCAGCAGCATGGCCCGCCGGTCCAGCACGTACGCGACGGCCTTGAGCAGGACGAAGACCGCGACCAGCGTGCTCAGGTGGGCCCGCGCGGCGTTGGTCATCCGGTCACCGACGCCCTGCAGGCGCACCCCGCCGAAGACGTAGTGCACGGCCAGCGCACCGATCAGCGCCAGCACCACCGCGGTGAAGCCGACCCCGAGCAGGTAGCGCCAGAACGGCAGCTGGAAGACGTAGAAGCCGACGTCGATGCCGAACTCCGGGTCCTTGACGCCGAAGTCGCCGCCGTTGCGGAACAGCAGCCACTGGCTCCACCGGCCCTGCGCGGAGAGCCCGGCGAACAGGCCGAGCACCACGGCGGTCAGGCTGATCCAGGTGCCGATGCGCGGCGTGAGGAGCATCCGGTACCGCTCCAGGGTGGCCTGCTCCAGCGAGTGCGGGCGCAGCTTCGGCCGCAACCGGTACGCCAGCCACAGGTTCCCGCCCACGAACACGGCCAGGCCGAGCCCGACGGCGAGGAAGAGCAGCAACCGGGTGAGCAGCACGCCGGTGAAGACCTGGGTGTAGCGGACCTCGTCGAACCACAGCCAGTCGGTCCACGCCTGCACCCCCCAGCCCAGCAGGGTGAACAGGAGGAACACCCCGACCAGGACCCCGATGGTGACGCGTCCGCGCCGACTCATCCTCGGCAGGGGGCTGCTACGCATGGCCACTGTTTGGCTCCGCACGCTCGATGTGATCGGCTCCGGACAGGCACCCAGAGTACGGGGTGTTCCTGAACGTGTCGGGTCAGGTCGTGCCCGGGTCGCCGCCGGTGTCCCCGGGTGGCCCCACCCTCAGCAGCGGGTCGGCTCCCCACCGGCGCGCAACGTGTCCAACGCGGTCAATGCCTCGTCCAACGAGCCGACCTTGAGCATGGGCAGACCGGGTTGCGGGTTACGGACCGCCTCGGCGCAGTTGTCGGCGGGGACCAGGAACACCTTGGCCCCGGCCTGCTTCGCCCCGACCAGCTTCTGGGCGATGCCGCCGATCGGACCGACCCGGCCCTCGTCGTCGATCGTGCCGGTGCCGGCGATGATCTTCCCGCCGGTGAGGTCCTCCGGCTTGAGCTTGTCGATGATGCCGAGGGCGAACATCAGCCCGGCGCTCGGGCCACCGATGTCCTTCAGGTCGATCTTCAGGGTGAACGGGTGCGGCTGCCGCTGGTCGGGGACCACGCCGATGCGCGGCCGGCCGTCGGATTCCCGGCTGGTCACGGTGGCGGTGCCGGCTGCGCCGTCACGGACGTACCCGATGGTCAGCGCGGTGCCGGCGGGCTTGCCCCGGACCAGCTCGACCAGCCGGGTCGCCGAGGTGACCTTGACGCCGTCGACGGTGGTGACCACGTCGCCGGCCTTGAGCGCGCCGGCCGCCGGCCCGTCCGCGGCGACCTCCTTCGCCACCACCTCGACCGGATAGCCGAGCTTGACCAGGGCTGCGGTCTCGGCGCTGCTCTGCGAGTTCTGGAAGTCCTCGGCGTTGCGCTTCTCGACCTCCTCCTGTGACTCCCCCGGCGGGTAGACCAGTTCCCGGGGGACCACCGCCTCGTCCTTGGACAGCCAGCCGGCGATCGCGGCGCGCAGCTTCACCGTCGGCTGCACGCCGACCGTGGTCATCCGGAGCTGGCCGGCGGAGGTGGAGGTCTCCCGGCCGCTGACCTGGATGACCTCCCGCCCGTCGGAGGTGCCGAGGGTGTTCACCGTCGGCCCGGGGCCGAGCACCACGTACGGGATGGGCGCGCCGAGCACGCCGATGCTCAGCAGGGTGGTGAGCAGAGCACCGAGGAGGACGGTCACGCCACGACGTCTCATGTGGCAGAGCGTACCGACAGGTGGCGGCGGGTCCGGCGGGCTGCGGCGGACTTCGCCCTCAGCGCAACGCCGACGCCGGCTACCAGGGGCGCGGCGCGCGTACCGTAGACGTCGTGCCTGATATTCCGTTCGGTTTCGCGCTCCCGGGTGGGCAACCACCAGACCCCAACGATCCCGCGCAGATGCAGCAGTTCATGTCGCAGTTGCAGCACCTGCTCTCCGCGCCGGGCAGCGGGCCGGTCAACTGGGACCTGGCCCGCCAGGTGGCCGCCAGTCAGCTCGCGGCCACGGGCGACCCGATGGCCTCCCCCTACGAACGGCACGCGGTGGAGGAGGCGCTGCGCCTGGCCGACCTCTGGCTGGAGCCGGCGTCGGCCTGGCCGACCGGCATCCGCACCTCCCTGGCGTGGAACCGCAACGAGTGGATCTACAAGACGCTCGACGTCTGGCGCAAGCTCTGCGACCCGGTAGCCAGCCGGATGGTGGGCGCGATGGGCGACCTGGTCCCGCCGGAGGCACGCGCCCAGCTCGGCCCGATGCAGTCGATGGTCGCCACCCTGGGCGGGGCGCTCTTCGGCGGCCAGCTCGGGCAGGCCCTCGGGCAGCTCGCCGCCGAGGTGCTCTCCGCCGGTGACATCGGCCTGCCGCTCGGCCCGGCCGGCACCGCCGCGCTGATCCCGGCCAACATCCGGGTGTACGGCGAGGGCCTGGAGCTGCCGGAAGACGAGGTACGCCTCTACGTGGCCCTGCGCGAGGCGGCCCACCAGCGGCTCTTCGAGCACGTCCCGTGGCTGCGCGGGCACGTGCTGACCGCGGTCGAGAACTACGCGTCAGGCATCCGGGTCAACCGGGAGGCGATCGAGGAGGCGATGGGCCGGGTCGACCCGACCGACCCGGAGTCGATGCAGGCGATCGCCCTGGAAGGGATCTTCACCCCGGAGGACACCCCCGCGCAGAAGGCGTCGCTGGCCCGGCTGGAGACGGTACTCGCGCTGGTCGAGGGCTGGGTCTGCCACGTGGTGGACAGCGCGGCGGCCGACCGGCTGCCCAACGTGGTCCGCCTCGGCGAGGCGTTCCGTCGCCGCCGGGCGGCCGGCGGGCCGGCCGAGCAGACCTTCGCCGCGCTGGTCGGCCTGGAGCTGCGTCCGCGCCGGCTGCGGGAGGCGTCGGCGCTCTGGGCGGCGCTTACCGAACACCGGGGCATCGCCGGGCGGGACGCGGTCTGGGGCCACCCCGACCTGCTCCCCTCGGACGCCGACTTCGCCGACCCGGTGGCGTTCGCGAGCACCTCGACGGATCTCGACGACGAGCTGGCCACCTTCGACTTCACCGCCCCTGGCGGCCCCGAGGAGCAGGCACCGGGCAGCCGTCCCCGCCCCGACGACACCGACGGCGACACCGACCGGCCCTGACCAGCCGTGCCACCGGCCGGACCGCCCGCGACCCGGGCGGCCCGGCCGGTCGCCGTTGGTCGGCCGGCTGCGATGGTCGGGCCGGGTGCGGTAGTCGAGCCGGCTGCGGTGGCCGGCCGGTCAGGTGCGGTGGCCGGAGAGCAGGGCGCGGGTCGCCTCCCAGCCCTCGACGGCCGGGTCCAGGACGGCCAGGTCGGCCGGGCCGCGCAGCCGGTGCCAGCCGGGGGTGACCGCCACGTCGGCCGGGGCGGGGGCCGCGCGCCGCAGGTCCGCCGGCCCGGCGACGTCCAGGTCCAGCGCCGGCAGCCACCCGGGTACGGGCAGCCGGGACGCCACGCCGAGCAGTCCCGGGCCGCCCTCGACGGGGGCGACGGCGACGGGTCGGCTGGTCAGGGGGCGCAGCAGCTTGCCCAGGACGAGCCCCGGCAGGTCGGGGGCGTCGGCGGCGACCACGGCGGCCTGGTCGTACCCGTCGAGGGCGGCCAGCACGGCGGTGACGGTCGGCTCGGGCACCTCGTACACGGGGGTGTCGGGCCAGCGCACCGCGTCGGCCAGCCAGCGGTCGGCCGGGGTCACCGCGAGCGCGGACTCCACCTCGGCGAGGGTGGCGAGCAGGTCCACCACGTCCTCGGCCATGGCGGTACGCCAGCGCGCCGGTTCCACCCCGGGCGGCGTCCAGGCCACCGGACCGAGCAACGCCACCACCACCCGTCGGACCATTACCCGACCCTAGTGGGCGCGGTGCGGATGATCGACTCCTGTGGGTCGGAGGAGCGCCGTCGACGCCGCCCGGACACCGCTGCCCGCGCCCAGATGAGTTGATCAACCCCGGCAGGGCGGTCGACGGGTGGGGCGGTCAGCCGGCGATCGGCACGGCGGAGGCGGCGGCGACCCCCTCCAGGTAGCCCCGGGCCCGTTCGGTCTTGGCGTACCGGCCGACCAGGGCCCAGAAGCGGGCGTTGTGGCTCGGCACGATGAGGTGCGCCAACTCGTGCAGCAGCACGTAGTCGAGCACCCAGTCGGGCATCTCCTGGAGCCGGTGCGAGATCCGGATGGTCCGGTCGGCGGGGGTGCAGGAACCCCATCGGCCGTTCTGGTTGGTGACCCAGCGGACGCTGGCCGGCAGGGCGTCGCCACCCTGGTCGGCCAGGTACAGGTTGATCAGGCGCAGGGCCCGGTCGAGCAGTTCGGTGTCGTTGCGGGCCAGCCGCCCTTCCCGGGCGGCGAGCCTGGCGAGCATCCGGTCGACCCACTCGCTCTCCTCGGCCCGGGAGAACTGGTCCGGGATGAGCACCACGACGCGCTCGCCGTCCCGGTAGGCGGACACCGTGCGTCGGCGGCGCTGACTGCGCCGTACCTCGACGACTGGCTTCCGCGCCGCCGCCATCAGTGGGCCGCGCTGCCGTGGTTTCCTGCCACGATGGAAAGCTAATGCGTACTGACCAGGGGTCCGCAAGGGTCAACACCCCGACACGCGCCCGGAAAATGGTGGTTAGTAGTAAGGAGTCCGAAAAAAACTGGTGGTGACCATGAGGCTGGACCCTCGTCACCCTTCGTGGCGACGCCGGAAGCCACCGCCGGGCACGATCTCCACCGTAGGTGATCGGTCCCGACGGCGTGGCCGCACCCCGTCCGGGGGACCTCCCAGAGGGCTCCACACGGCGTGTCCCCGGCAAACTCACTTATCCCGCCTATTTCGGGATGCACACTCTCGACGTCGACTTGCTCACAGTGTCGATGCACCGCTGACATGGAACCGCCCAGACCTGGGTAGGGTCCGCCAACCGGCGGTCACGTGGGTGGCCGCGGGGAAGGACCCGGCGCCGGCGCCCCCACGGCCCGCCGCCGGGAGCACCGCCGGACCGACGTGCCCGGCGGACGAGACGAGGAGGCTACCGTGGCCGACCAGGCCCAGACCTACAACGGTTACTGCGTGAAGTGCAAGGAGAAGCGGGACTTCGAGGGGCACGTCGAGGTTTCGAAGACCGGGATGAACATGGCCAAGGGCAAGTGTCCGGTGTGCGGCACAACAGTGAACCGCATCCTGGGCAAGGCCAAGGTCTGATCCGTCCGGGCACGTGGCGGGAGGGGCGGCCCGGTGGGCCGCCCCTCCCGCGACTCCCACCCGAACCGCCCGCAGCACCCGAACCCGACCCGACCCTGGCAGCGCCCCGCCACCCACCACCCCGGGCGGCACATCTGTCAGCTGCCCGACATGACTCCCGGTGACCTGTGGATAACTCACCGAATCCTGTGGACAACGCTGGATCTGGCGCTGCGCACCTGTGGACAACGATCGACGCACCGCAGGGACTCGGTCACGATTCGTTGTCATGAGCCCGCCCCACCCCGCGTCCACCCAGCCCGCGCCCGCCCACCGCACACCCTCCCAGCCCGCGCCCGCCCGTACCGTGCTGCTGCGTCCCGCCCTGCTGCCGGGCCTGACCCGGCTCTGGCGGGACCGGCACACCCTGCAGCTGGGGCTGACGCCCGGCCGGGCCGTCCTGCTGGAGGTGGCCGACTCACGGGTCATCCGGCTGCTCGACCTGCTCGACGGCACCCGCAGCGAACGCGACGTGCTCGCGGACGCGGCGAGCGCCCGGGTCGACCCGGGCCAGGCCCGGGGGCTGATCGACACCCTGCACGCCGCAGGGCTGGTCGTACCGGCGCACACCCTGCTCCCCCGCGACCTGACCGGCCCGGACCGGACCCGGCTGGCCGCGGAGGCCGGGGCGCTCGCCCTGGCCGCGCCCGCCCTGCCCGGCACCCCGGCCCAGGTGCTCCGTCGCCGCCGCGTCGCCCGGGTGGTGGTGGCCGGGGCTGGCCGGCTCGGTGCGCCCGTCGCCGTGGCCCTGGCCCAGGCCGGCGTCGGGCAGGTGACGATCGGGCTGACCGGCCCGGTGCAGCCGGGTGACCTGGTGGGCACCGGGCTGGCCGCCGCCGACGTCGGGCAGCCGCTGGCCGCCGCGGTCCGGGCCGCCATCGACCGCGCCGCACCGGGCACCCGCACCCGCCAGGCCGGCCGCCGCCGGGTCGAGCTGGTGGTACAGCTCGGCACGGACCGCCCGCCGGACCTGCTCGCCACCGGATACGCCCGGCGTCGCCAGCCCCACCTGCTGCTCACCCTGCGGGAGGGGATGCCTGTGGTAGGCCCCCTGGTCCGGCCACCGGTGGGGCCCTGCCTGCACTGCCTGGAGCTGCACCGCACCGATCGTGACCCGGGCTGGCCCGGCCTGGCGGCCCAGCTCGCCACCGCCCCGGCCGACCAGTCCTGCGGCACAGCCATCCTGCTCACCGCCGCCGGTTACGCGGTCGCCGAGGCGCTGACCCAGCTCGACGGCGGCACCCCGGAGACGGTCGGCTGCACGGTGGAGGTCGGGCCGGGCGGCCGGTTACGCCGTCGGGCCTGGGCCCCGCACCCCGACTGCTCCTGCTCGGGCCGCTGACGCGGTCCGCGCCGGCCGGTCGCCGCCGCAGCCGGTCGGGGATGGGCCCGTCCGGTCGGTCCGTCCGGGGCACGGCGGGGGCGGCGGACCAGGCTCGCGGGGATCACGGACGGGCGTCGCGGGAGCGCGGAACGGCGGACGGGGCCACCCAGCCCGGCTTCAGCGCAGCAGCGTGGCCACGAAGTCGGTAACAATGGCCAGGTGACCGACATCCCGCGCCGCGCCGTGTCCCGGACCGCCAAGCTCGCCGCTCTGCCGCTCGGCTTCGCCGGTCGGACCGTCCTCGGGATGGGCAAGCGGGTCACCGGCATCGCTTCCGACGTCATCTCCGCCGAGATCCAGCAACGCACCGCCGAGCAACTCTTCAGCGTCCTCGGGCAGCTCAAGGGCGGGGCGATGAAGTTCGGCCAGGCGCTGTCGGTGTTCGAGGCGGCGTTGCCGGACGAGATCGCCGCGCCCTACCGGCAGGCGTTGACGAAGCTCCAGGAGGCCGCCCCGCCGCTGCCGGTGGCGAGCGTGCACAAGGTGCTCGCGGAGCAGCTCGGGCCGGACTGGCGGGACCGGTTCGTCGAGTTCGACGACGCCCCGGCCGCGGCGGCCAGCATCGGCCAGGTGCACCGGGCGGTCTGGCGGGACCCGGAGACCGGGGTGTCCCGGACGGCCGCCGTCAAGATCCAGTACCCGGGCGCGGGGGACGCGCTGCTCGCCGACCTCAAGCAGCTGTCCCGGCTGGGCGGGATGTTCCGCGCCATCCAGCCCGGCCTGGACGTCAAGCCGCTCCTGGCCGAGCTGCGGGAACGCATCACCGAGGAGTTGGACTACGAGTTGGAGGCCGAGTCGCAGCGCGCCTTCGCCGCCGCGTACGCCGACGACCCGGAGATCTTCATCCCGGCGGTGCTCTCGTCGTCGCCCCGGGTGCTGGTCACCGAGTGGATCGAGGGAACGCCGCTGGCGGACATCATCCGGGAGGGCACCGAGGCGCAGCGCGACACGGCCGGCCGGCTGATGGCGACCCTGCACCTGTCCGCCCCGCCCCGGGCCGGGCTGCTGCACGCCGACCCGCACCCGGGCAACTTCCGGTTGCTGCCGGACGGCCGGCTCGGTGTGATCGACTTCGGCGCGGTGGCCCGGATGCCCGAGGGCACCCCGGAGCCGATCGGCCGGCTGCTCGGGCTGTCGTTGCGCGGCGACGCCGACGCGGTCGTCGCCGGGCTGCGCGAGGAGGGCTTCGTCAACCCGACCGAGCCGATCGACGCCGAGGCGCTGCTGGACTACATCCGCCCGATGCTGGACCCGGTGGCGCAGGAGGAGTTCCGGTTCACCCGGGCTTGGCTGCGCGCCGAGGCGACCCGGCTGGCCAGCCCGAAGTCGCCCGCCTTCCAGTTCAGCAGGCAGCTCAACCTGCCGCCGTCGTACCTGCTGATCCACCGGGTGACGCTGGGCTCGATCGGGGTGCTCTGCCAGTTGGAGGCGAAGGCCCCCTACCGGGGCATCCTGGAACGCTGGCTGCCCGGCTTCGCTCCGGTCGCCTGACCGGCGACGGCTTGGCACGACGCGGGGGCGGCGACCGTGATCCGGTCACCGCCCCCGCGTGTCAGTGGTGGTTTCAGAGAACGCCCAGGTCGCGAGCCGACTGGCTCCGGCTGTTCATCGCGACGGTACGGGCGGAACGGTGCGCCTCAGTGCTCGTGGTGGTACGACCGGCCTGAGGCCGGCGCATTCGAGCCCGGGACAACGCTTCGTGGAGTAGTTGCATCTCGGTTCCGTTCGGCAGGTGCAGCATCGGGGTCAACTTTCTCGCGGCCGATGATCATCGGCGGGTGGGTGGAACGGATCGGGTAGGTCAGGCTGCCAGTCGGACCGCGCTGCGCGAGGTGGCCACACCACTGGCCGCCAGTCGCGCCTCGGCCTCGACCCGGAGGGCGGCGTCGCGGGCGAGGTCCTCCTTGCGCGGACGGCCCCGGGGCCGCTTACGCGGGACGACCGCGCCACGCTCGAAGATCTCGCCGCCCCAGACGCCCCACGGCTCGGCCCGCTCGACCGCCCCGGCCAGGCACTCGACGCGCAGCGGGCAGTCCCCGCAGAGCGACTTGGCCAGCTCCAGGTCGGTGGGCGAGTCGGAGAACCACAGGTCGGGGTCGAACTTCCGACAGGGCAGGTTCGCCTCCAGCTCGACGCTCACGTCGAGGGGGGCCAACGCCAGACTCATCTCCCGGTCACCTCTCTCTCACTTCGATCTCGTGGATCGCATTTCCGACGTACTTCGACGGGCAAAAAACTGAGGCCGCGGATCCCGGTGAGCGGGTTCCGCGGCCTCGAGGTGAGCCGGTGGTCTGAGTGTCAGACCGGTCTACCTCGAGGTGGAACGCCGCGGACATCCATGCGCTTCGTGGCGACATCGATGCCCAGACCCGTGAAGCCACTGGTCCCCTCGACACCCGCAGTGGGCGCAACAGTCAGGTTCAGCTCGGCCTGAACCGAGACCTGGTGCACCTGCGGGATCGACGGTCGCGGAGCGGCAAGGGCCACCCACACAGCCGACAGCGGAGCGCGGGCAGCTGGCATCGCCGCCGGACGCTCATAGGTGATGATCTCCACGGGTGCCACCTCCCTCACGTTCCTCGTGCCGATTCGGACTCAGCCCCCGTGAGCAGCCGTTATGGCGCTGCTCCCGAGGTGCGTCCTGAGGCTATTCCTCGCCACGGGGCGAGGGCAAACGAATTTACGACGAGATTTCGAGAGTTTTTTCCGGGCCGATCTCGTCGACCGTCGCGCCGGCCACCAACGCCAGCACCGCCTCGCCGTACAGGCCGAGTTTGCGGGGGCCGATGCCGGCGATCGCGATCAGCTCCTCGACCCGGCCCGGCCGCCGTTCGGCCAGCGCGACCAGGGTGGCGTCGGTGAAGACCACGTAGGCGGGGACCCGCTGCGCCCCGGCCACCCGGGCCCGCCAGTCGCACAGCCGCTCGTAGAGCTGCTCGTCGATGTCGGACGGGCAGGTGGGACAGCGGCCCAGCTTACGGTCCGCCCCGGCGAGCAGGGTCGCGCCACAGATCCGGCAGGAGACCACCGGGGCCCGCCGCCGCTCGACCGCCCGCTTCGCCCCGCCCGCGCCGCCCGCCCGGCCCGTACCGGCCCGTTCGCCGCCGCCGCTGCGGTCCAGCTGGGGCAGGAACCGCGACGGGCGGCGGGCCCGCCCACCAGGCGAGCGGGCCGACGCGTACGACAGCCAGAGCCACTGCCGGGCCCGGGTGATCCCGACGTAGAGCAGCCGCCGTTCCTCCTCGACCTGCTCCGGGGTCCGGGCGTACGAGGTGGGCAGGGTGCCCTCGGAGAGGCCGACCAGGAAGACCGCGTCCCACTCCAGCCCCTTGGCCGAGTGCAGGGAGGCCAGGGTCACCCCGTCCACCGTCGGCACGTGCTGCTGGGCGGCCCGCCGGGCCAACTCGTCGTTGAAGTCGGCCAGGCTGGCCTGGCGCTCCACCGTCGCGGCCTCGCCGATAGGCAGCACCTCGGGGGTGGCCGCGTACTCCTCGGCGAGCTGGACCAGGGCGGCGAGCGCCTCCCAGCGTTCCCGGGCGGCGCCACCGGGCGGAGCGGTGTCGGGCGTCCAGCCGACGGCGGTCAGCGCCTCCCGGACGGCGATCGGCAGCGGCGTCCCGCCGGGGATCGAGCGGGTGGCGGCCCGCAGCGCCACCATCGCCTGGCGGACCTCGGCGCGCTCGAAGAACCGCTCCGCCCCCTGCACCACGTACGGGACGCCGACCTCGGTCAACGCCTTCTCGTACGCCTCGGACTGGGCGTTGGTGCGGAACAGCACGGCGATCTCCTTCGCCGGGGTGCCCCCGTCGACGAGCGTCCGGCAGCGGGCCGCCACCGCGGTCGCCTCGGCCGGCTCGTCGGTGAAGATCCGCAGCTCCGGTTCGGGGCCGGGCGGGCGCTGGCCGTGCAGCTCCAGCCGTAGCCGCGCCTCGGTGCCCCGGGCCTGCCCGATCACCGCGTTGGCCAACCCGACCACCTGCGGGGTGGAGCGGTAGTCGCGGACCAGCCGGACCACCGTGGCCGCCCGGTGCCGGCGCGGGAAGTCGATCAGGTACGCCGAGGTGGCCCCGGTGAACGAGTAGATCGTCTGGCTGGCGTCACCGACCACCGTCACGTCGTCCCGGCCGCCCAGCCAGGCGTCGAGCAGCCGCTGCTGGAGCGGGTTGACGTCCTGGTACTCGTCGACCACGAAGTGCCGGTACTGGCCGCGTACCTGCTCGGCGACGTCCGGGTGCTCCTCGATGCCCCACACCGCGGCGCGCAGCATGTCCTCGAAGTCGATCACCCCGGAGGAGCGCTTCAGCCGCTCGTACGCGGTGAACACCTCGGCCACCCTCGCCGGCTCGTACGGCGTCTCGCGCAGTGCCCGGGTCGCGGCGACCACGTACTCCCCCGGTTCGACGAGCGACGACTTGGCCCACTCGATCTCGCCGGCCAGGTCCCGGGCGGCGGCCCGGTCGGCCCGTAGGCCGACCTTGGCGGCGGCCAGGGTGACCACCCGGACCTTGCTGTCCAGCAACTCCGGCATGGCCCGCCCGGACAGCAGCCGGGGGGCGAAGTAGCGCACCTGGCGCAGCGCCGCCGCGTGGAACGTCCGGGCCTGCACGCCCGGCACCCCGATCAGGGCCAGCCGGTGCCGCATCTCGGCGGCGGCCCGCGCGGTGAAGGTGACCGCGAGCACGTGCCGCCCGGAGATCCCGCCGGTCAGCACCCGGTGGGCGATCCGGGAGGTCACCGCCCGGGTCTTGCCGGTGCCGGCGCCGGCCAGGACGCAGACCGGGCCGGCCGGGGCGGTCACCACCGACCGCTGCTCCGGGTCCAGCCCGGCGAGCACCGTCTCCGCCGCTGAGTGAACCGCCACAGCGAGGAATCATCTCAGCTCCGGCCGGTGTTGCACCGGTTAGCCTGGCCTGACCCGGGCCGGTGCGGCGACCCTTGGAGGATCCGACGATGTTGACCATGTATTCCACTCCGTGGTGCGGCTACTGCCACCGGCTGAAGTCGCAGCTGGACCGGGAAGGCATCGGGTACGAGGTGGTCGACATCGAGCAGGACCCGAAGGCCGCGGACTTCGTGATGAGCGTCAACGGCGGCAACCAGACCGTGCCGACGCTGCGCTTCGCCGACGGCAGCGCCCTGACCAACCCCTCCATCACCCAGGTCAAGCAGCACCTGGCCACGATCGCGGGCTGAGCCCTCCCCGCTTCGCGCAGCGGCCGACCCCCACCGGGGCCGGCCGCTGCGTCGTGTCGCGGGGTCAGCGCCCGGGCAGCCGGTCGGCGGTCGGGTCGGGCAGCGGACGACGGGGGGCCGGGATGCGGGCCACGGGCGGTGTCGTGGGCGGGACCGGCGGCTTCGGTGGGAGCGGCGGGGTGAGCCGACGTCCCCGCCAGAGCCACAGGCCGGCGGCTGTGGTGACCACCCCGACGAGCACGAAGAGCAGCCGGTAGTCGAACACGCCGACGAGCAGCGCCCCGGCCCCGATGGAGACCGCCTGCGGCCCGCTGACCAGGGCCTCGGAGGCAGCGGTGACCCGACCGAGCAGCCCCGGCGGGGTGCGCCGCTGGACCAGCGTGGTCAGCCCGACCATGGTCAGCGGCAGGGACAGTCCGGCCAGCAGCAGGGCCAGCACGCCGAGCCGGAGGTCCGGCCAGGCCAGGGTCAGCGCGGCCGGGCCGAACAGGGTCACCCCGGCGGCGAGCGCGCCCAGTTCGCCGACCCGGCGCACCACCGTCGACGAGAGCAGGCCGCCCGCCAGGCCGCCGATCCCCTGCACGGCGATCAGCACCCCGACGAAGGCGGCGTCACGGCGCAGCCCCTGGTCGACGTACGCGAAGATCAGTGATTCGGTGAAGCCCATCACGAGCGAGCCCAGACCGTAGCCGAGCAGGGCCCGGCGCAGGGCGGCCTCGCGGGTCAGGTGGCGCAGCCCCGCCCCCAGCTCGGCGGGCCAGCGCAGGGCGGCGGTGGCCGGCGGGTGCTCGGTCACCCGGAGCAGCCCCACCACGGCGGCGGCGACCAGGAACCCGGTCATCGCCAGGCTGGTCAGCAGCCAGCCACCGATCGTGGCGTAGAGGGCCGCGCCGGCCAGGGGGCCGCCGAGGCGCAGGCCCTGTCGCACTGTCTGCAACGCCCCGTTCGCGTCGGCCAGCAGCTCACTCGGCACGAGCTGGCGCAGCAGACCGCTCAGGGTCGCGTGCAGCGTCAGGTAGGACAGCCCGTAGCAGGCGGCCACCACGTAGATGATCCAGACGTCGGCCCGGTCGCGGACCGCGAAGAGCGGGCTGAGCAGCAGGGCGGTGCCCAGGTTCGCGACCACGAAGAACGGCCGCCGGCGGTAGCGGTCGACCACCCAGCCGACCAGCGGGGCCAGGATCATCGGCGCGATGATCGCGAAGATCGTCGCGCCGGCCAGCCCGTCGGAGCCGGTCAGGTCCTTGACCCAGATGGCCAGGGCGAGCAGCAGCATCGACTCGGCCGCCATGCTGGCCAGCAGCGCGACGAAGAGCAGACGGAAGTCGGGGCGGCGCAGGACGGTGCGCATGGGTTCCCTCCGGCGGGGGTGGCGTCCGGCTGGACGCGTACGGGGAACTGCCGCCGGTGGGGACGGCGTCGTCCCGGCCCGGCTGACACGTTCCACAGTCGTCTTTCTGTCGCAAGACACGCCCTCGCCGGGACCTCCGACGCCGGTCGCGCCGTCCATACTGACCGTGGGGGGCGAGTTTCATACAGTTACCGTCGCGTCTCGTGGCGGTCTACGGAATCGAGGACACCGTGCCTCCAGCCGTACCGAGCCCGATCCTGCGTCGCCGCAGGCTCGGCACTGACCTGCGTCGCCTGCGCGAGGCGGCGGGACTCACCGGCGACCAGGTGATCGAACGGATCGGCTGGGCGTCGGCGTCGAAGCTGTCCCGGCTGGAGAACGGCCGCAGCCGGCCCGACCCGGAGGACGTCGCCGTCCTGCTCGACCTCTACCAGGCCGCCCCTGCCCTGCGGGAGGAACTGCTGGTCATCACCGAGGAGGCCGGCGACATGCGCGCCTGGCGCAGGTCGTACCCGGTGATGACCCAGCAGCAGTTGGGCTGGGCGGAGCTGGAGGCGGGTTGCGCCCAGATCCGCGAGTACAACCCGGTCCTGGTGCCGGGGCTGTTGCAGACCGAGGGGTACGCCAGGCTGCGGATCGTCTCGGCCAACGCCGCCGCCGCGTCGGCCGACCCGTCCGCCGGGGACGACCCGGAGACGGAGGTCAAGGCGCGGTTGGGTCGGCAGTCCCTGCTGGACCGGCCGGACGGTCCCCACTACACGGCGGTGCTGGAGGAGGCGGCGCTGGGCCGCCGGGCCTGCCCGCCGGACGTGCTGCGGGACCAGCTCGCCCACCTCTGCGAGCTGGCCATGCTGCCGAACGTGACGCTGCACCTGCTGCTGCGCGACACCCGGATCGGCGAGTTCTACCTGCCACCGACGGCCTTCTCGCTCTACCGGTTCACCGATTCGCAGGACCCGGAGACGTTGGCGATCGAAGGAGGCTTCATCGACGTCATGTCGACCGAGGCATCTACGGTAAATCGCTATAAAGTGGTGTTTGAGTGGCTATGCTCGGCGGCGCTCTCCGCATCGGACACCCTTACCTGGCTCTTCACGGCGACGGGACGGCTGACCGACACGGCAGCCTCGTCCTCGACGGCCCCGGGTCCGACAGCAGCGCCGGCCCAACGCCGCCGACAACCTGGGCGCCTGACGGAGCGGTGACACACCGACCCATCGGGGCCGGGCGACCGCCGCTCGTTCCGTCGAAGCAGTTCCAGGAACCAGGAGCAGAGCCATGAACGAGATCCAGACCGTGCCCGCCGACCTGCGCTGGCACAAGAGCAGCCGTAGCCAGACCTCCAACTGTGTGGAGGTCGCCCGGCTGCGCACCGCGACGACCGAGGTGGCGCTGCGGGACAGTAAGGACCCGGACGGCCCGGTGCTGCTGTTCCCGCAGGCCGGTTGGCGCGGCTTCCTCCGGGGCACCAAGGACGGCCAGTTCGCCCTGGACTGATCCGGTCACGCAGCGGGGCCGTCGGCAGCCTGCCGGCGGCCCCGCGTCGTCGCGTCGCCACACCCGTCCACTCCGCACGGCCGACCCACCTGAGCAGTCCGTCGTGGTCGCCACCGGCCCCGGGTCGACTCCCTGCCCGGCCGCGACGGCCCGTGTTCCCGGTCCCGGCCCGTCGCGGCAACGACGGCCCGGGGCCGGCACCGCAGCCGCGCCGCACGGTCAGCAGTGGCCGTCGAGCCAGCGGTGGATCAGGAACAGCGCGATCGACGACGGCGGCGGCAGGATCACCCGGTCACCGTCCCCGGCGTCCACCGCCCGGCCGGCCAGCACCGCACCGATCTCCCGCCGGGTGAACCAGCGGGCGTACGCGATCTCCGTCGGGTCGACCCGCACCGGCTCCCCCGGGTCCGCCTCGGCCAGGTAGCCCAGCATCAACGAGCCGGGGAACGGCCAGGCCTGGCTGCCCGCGTACGTGATCCGCTCGACCCCGACGCCGACCTCCTCGCGGACCTCGCGCAGCACGGCCGCCTCAGCGGACTCCCCCGGCTCGACGTACCCGGCGAGGCAGGAGAACCGCCGCTGCCCCGGGGTCCGTGGCCAGGTGGCGTTGTTGCCGAGCAGGCAACGCCCGTCCGGGCCGTCCACCCCGTCGTGCACCAGGACGATCATCGCCGGGTCGGTACGCGGCCACATCCGGTGGCCGTCCGCGCCCACCCGCGACCAGCCGCCCTCGGCGACCTCGGTCCGGTGCCCCGTCCGGGGTGACCAGCCGTGCCCCAGGTGCCAGTTCACCAGGGCGAGCGCGGTGGTGAAGATCCCCGCATCCCGGTCGTCGAGCAGATGGCCGATCTCCCGCAGGTTGGCCTCCCGGGTGCCCGGCAGCTCGGGAAGCGGGGCGTCCACCGCGAAAACCGGCACCCCGTCGGGTTCCACCCCGAGAAAGAGCTGGTACGCCTCCGGGGTCGGACCGACCTCGGCGGCGTCCCGCAACACCAGCGCCGGCGGGTTCGCGTCGGCGCGGACCAGGGCCCGGCCGTCCCGGGTCGAGTCCAGCACCAGCACCCGGGCCCGCCGCCACGCCTGCGCCAGCCACTGCGGGTCGGTACGCCGGTGCGCCGCCCGGTCCAGGGTGGACCGGGCCAGCGGCGGCGCTGTCTCCCCGCTCACGCCGACTCCGTCCGGACCGGGGTGAGGGCGGCCAACGGACCGGCGATCCGTTCGGCGTCACCGAGCACCACCACCACCGCCCGTGCCGGGGCGAGGTACCGGGCGCCCACCTCGGCGACATCCTCGACGGTCACCTTCGCCAGCCGGGCGGCGTGCTCGGCGAGGAAGTCCAGCCGCAGCCCGTTGCCCGCGTACGCACTGGTCAGCGCGGCCAGTCCAGCCTGGGTGGAGATGCCGAGCTGGAGGGTGCCCAGGGCGTACTGGCGGGCCTGTTCCAGCTCGTCCGCGCCGGGCGGCAACGAGGCCAGCCGGCCCAGCTCGTACGTGGTCTCCAGCAGGGCCGGCCCGGTCACCTCGGTCGCCACCTCGGCACCGGCGACCAGCACCGACCCGGCCACCGAATGCTCCACCGAGGAGTGCGGGCCGTAGGTGTACCCCTTGTCCTCCCGGATGTTCTCCGTCCAGCGGGACGAGAAGTAGCCGCCGAAGATCAGGTTCGCCAGTTGCAGCGCGGCATGGTCCGGATGGGTCCGGGGCACCGCCGGCAACGCGATCCGCAGCGAGGACTGCACCGAGCCGGGCCGGTCCACCAGCAACAGCGGGCCGGGTTCCAGCGGTGGCGCGGGCGGCAGTTCGGCACCCCGGGTGTCCCCGGTCCACCCGCCCAGCGCCTTCTCCGCCGCGTCCAGCGCGCGTTCCGGCTGCACGTCGCCGACCAGCACCAGCACCGCCTCGGCCGGGTGCACCCGCTCGGCGTGCAGCCGGCGCAGCGCCGCCGGCCGGACCGCGCGCACCTGGTCCGGCTCCGGGGTCTGCACCGCGTACGGGTGCCGGCCGTACATCCGCCGCAGCAGCGCCGTCCGGGCCAGGTGGGCGGGCTGGCTCAGCGCCACCTGGATGCGGTCCACCAGCCGGTCCCGCTCGGTCTGCACCCAGTCGGCCGGGTAGCTGGCGTCGGTCAGCACGTCGGCCAGGAGTTCCAGCATCCGGTCCAGCCCGGTGACCAGGCCCGCGCCGGAGAGCATCAGCCGGTCCGGGTCGGCCCCGGCCGAGAGCCCGCCGCCGACCTTCTGCAACTCGGCGGCGATCTCGGTGGCGGTACGGGTGCCGGTGCCGGCCAGCACCGTCTCGGCGAGCATCGCGCCCCGGGCCAGGTGGGTGCGGCCGAACGGCATCCACAGCCGCAGCTCGACCAGGGGTACGGCGGGGCGGCGTACCGCGATCACGGTAAGCCCGTTGGCGAGCCGCCGCTCGGCCTGCCGGGGCAGCTTCAGCCGCCGGTTCGGACCCAACGGCGGAAGTGCCCGGGAGTTGACGATCGTCATTTGGCACCTCCGGGGATGACCTCGATGGAGGCGCGGCGGTTCGGGCGCAGGGTGGCGGCGGCGGCGCGGACCTGGTCGTCGGTGACCTCGCCGACCAGCCGGGGCAGGTCGTTGAGCAGGCCCGGCTCGCCGCGCTGCTGCTCCAGCACCGCCATCCGCAGCGCCCGGCCGAGCACCGCGTCGGTGTCCCGCAGCAGGTGGGTGGCCATCCGCGCCTGGGTACGGGCCAGTTCCCCGTCGGTCAGCCCGTCGGTGGCCAGCCGGTCCAGTTCCTCGTCGATCGTGCGCAGCGCCTTGTCGACGTCGCCGCCGGGCGGCAGGTGCGCCTGGAGCAGCAACGCGGTGGGGTCGCGGACGTCGAACGGGTCACCCATGAAACCGAGGTAGCCGCCGAGGCCGGTGACGCTGCGGTCCCGCTGCACCATCCGCTCCACCAGCCGGGAGGCGTCCCCGTCGGTGAGCACCTCGGCGAGCACCACGTACGGCAGGTAGCCGGCGAAGTCGCCGACCGGGTCGGGCACCCGCCACGCCGAGGCCACCGCCGGCAGCGGCGCCAACTGGTCGGTGTACGAGGTGCGCCGCTCGGCGGTCAGGTCGGGCTCGGTGAAGTCGGGACGTTCCGGGGCAGGCCGGGCCGGCACGTCGCCGAAGTGCCGTTCGACCAGGGTGGTCGCCTCCGCGACGTCGATGTCCCCGCTGACCGCGAGCACGGCGTTGCCGCTGGCGTAGTAGCGGCGGAAGAAGTCGGCGGCGTCGGCGACGGTGGCCGACTCCAGGTCGTCGAAGGAGCCGTAGCCGTCGTGCGCGTTGGGGAAGGTGTCGAACATCACCGGCGGCAGGGTCAGCCAGGGGAACCCGCCGTACGGCCGGTTGAGCACGTTGACCCGGATCTCCTCCTTGACCACGTCGACCTGGTTGCGCAGGTTCTCCTCGGTCAGCCGGGGACCGCGCATCCGGTCGGCCTCCAGGAACAGCGCCCGTTCCAGGGCGTTGCCGGGCAGCGTCTCGTAGTAGTCGGTGTAGTCCAGGTGGGTGGAGCCGTTGAAGGTGCCGCCGGCACCCTGCACGTGCCGGAAGTGGGCCAGCTTCTCCAGGTTCTCCGAGCCCTGGAACATCAGGTGCTCGAAGAGGTGGGCGAAGCCGGTACGCCCCTGCGGCTCGGAGCGGATGCCGACGTCGTAGACGACCGCCACACCGATCACCGAGGCGCTGCGGTCCGGGGTGAGCACCACCCGTAGGCCGTTGTCGAGGGTGAACCGCTCGACCGGGTACTTCGTCGCTGGGATTCTCGCTCTCCGGGTCGGCACGTGATCGACCCTAGCGTGTCGCCACCGGTGACACGGGCGTCCTCGACCTGCGTCTCAGTGCGACACCGCGACGGGCAGCGCGGTGACCCGGGGCAGCACCTCCGCGCCGACCCGTTCCGCCTCCTCGCGGTGCGGCCAGCCGGAGAGGATGAACTCGTCGACGCCGCTGTGGGCGTACTCGTCGATCCGGGCCGCGACCTCGGCGTAGCTGCCGACCAGGGCGGTGCCCGCGCCCTCGCGGACCAGGCCGATGCCGGCCCACAGGTTGGTCGCGACGGCGAGGCGGCCGCTGCCGCCGCCGTGCAGCGCGGTCATCCGGGCCTGGCCGACGGAGTCCATCCGGCCGAACCGGGCCTGGGCGGCGGCGATCCGCTCCGGGCTCATCCCGGCCCGCAGCCGGTCGGCCTCGGCCCACGCCTCGGCGGCGGTGTGCCGGGCGATGACGTGCAGCCGCAGCCCGGTGCGCAGGGTGCGCCCCAGCTCGGCGGCGCCGGCCCGGACCCGGGCCACCCGGGTGGCGATCGCCGCCGGTGGCTCGCCCCACATCAGGTAGGCGTCGGCCTGCCGGGCGGCGACCGCCTCGGCGGCCGGGGATGCGCCGCCGAGGTAGACCGGTGGCGGGTCGGTCAGCGGGCTGGAGAGTCCGCCGCCGTCGACCCGGTAGTGCTCGCCGGCGAAGTCGAACGGGCCGCCGCGCCAGGAGCGGCGGAGCACCTCGATGAACTCACCGGTACGGGCGTAGCGGGCGTCGTGGTCGAGGAAGTCGCCGTACGCCCGCTGCTCGGTGGGGTCGCCGCCGGTGACGACGTTGAGCGCGAGCCGGCCGCCGGAGACCGCCTGGAACGCCTCGGCCTGCTGGGCGACCAGGGTGGGCAGGGCGAAGCCGGCGCGCACGGCGACCAGCAGGCCGATCCGCTCGGTGTGCTGGGCGACCGCGGCGCAGACGATCCACGGGTCGGGGCAGCCGGAGCCGACCGGGGTGAGCAGGGCGCTGAACCCGCCCGCCTCGGCGGCGCGGGCCACCTCGGTCAGATATCCGACGGTGGCCGCCCGTGCGTGTCGGGCCGCACCGGCGGTGACGGTGGCGGCACCGACCTGGTCGCCGTCGCCGGAGGTGGGGAGGAACCAGTGGAAGGTCATGTCGGCAGCCCTCTCGCCGTGTCCCGCCCGGTCTACCTCGCCGGGGGCAGTTAAACCTATCAAGAAGGTAGGAAAACCAGGAATATCTGAGACCCGACATCCCATGATGCGGACGGCGCTTGACGCCGATCGAGTCCTGACCCAGTCTTCCTACCAACTAAATAGGAATACTGCGGATTGGACAGATGATGAGACGGCTCCCCTTCCGTCGGCTGCTCTCCCTCGCCACCCTCGCCGCCGTCGGCGTGGCCACGATGGGAACCACCGCGGCGTGCGGCGACGATGACAGCGCCGCCGGCGGCGGCGACTCCGGCCCGGTCACCCTGCGGCTCGGCTACTTCCCCAACATCACGCACGCTCCAGCAGTGGTGGGGGTGGAGAAGAAGATCTTCGAGGACAAGCTGGGCGATGGCGTCAAGCTGGAGACCAAGACGTTCAACGCCGGCCCGGCCGCCATCGAGGCGATCTTCTCCGGTGCGCTCGACGCCACGTACATCGGCCCGAACCCGACGGTGAACGCGTTCTCCAAGTCCAAGGGGGAGGCCGTCCGGGTCATCTCCGGCGCCGCCTCCGGCGGGGTCGCCCTGGTGGTCAAGCCCGGGATCACCTCGGTCGAGCAGTTGCGCGGCAAGAAGATCGCCACCCCGCAGCTCGGCAACACCCAGGACGTCGCCATCCGCTACTGGCTCAAGGAGAAGGGCCTCAAGACCACCAAGGAGGGCGGCGGCGACGTCAAGATCGTCCCGCAGGAGAACGCCCAGACGGTGGAGACCTTCTCCAGCGGCTCGATCGACGGCGCGTGGGTGCCCGAGCCGTTCGTCTCCCGGCTGGTCAACGCCGGCGGCAAGGTCCTCGTCGACGAGCGGGACCTCTGGCCTGACAAGAAGTTCGTCATCACCAACCTGATCGTCTCCACCAAGTTCCTCAAGGCCCACCCGGAGACGGTGAAGAAGCTGGTCGAGGGGCAGGTCGCGGCGAACGACTTCGTCAACGCCAAGCCGGACGAGGCCCAGCAGGCCATCTCCGACCACATCGGCAAGATCACCGGCAAGCCGCTGGACCTGAAGCTGATCAAGCAGGCGTGGCCCACCCTGCTGTTCACCAACGACCCGATCGCGTCCTCGCTCAAGACCGGGCTCGACCACGCCGTCGCGGTCGAACTGACCCAGCCGGTCAACCTCGACGGCCTCTACGACCTGAAGTACCTCAACGAGGTGCTCAAGACGCAGGGCCAGGCCGAGGTCACCCAGCCGTGACGTCGACCACGACGCCGCCGCAGAGCGCGACCACCGCGGTCGCGCTCTCCGGTGTGACCAAGGTGTACGGGCGCGGGACGAACGCCGTCCTCGCCCTGGACGGGGTCAGCCTCGACGTCCGGCCCGGGGAGTTCGTCTGCCTCGTCGGCGCGTCCGGCTGCGGAAAGAGCACGCTGCTCAACCTCGTCGCCGGGCTGGACCGCGCGCAGGGCGGCACGATCACGGTCGCCGACGACGCCCACCCCGGCCTGATGTTCCAGGAGCCGGCGCTGTTCCCCTGGCTGACCGTCGAGGCCAACGTCGAGGTGCCGTTGAAGCTGCGCGGGCTGCCCCGCGCCGAGCGTCGGGAACGGGTGGCGGAGCTGCTGAGCACCGTCCACCTGTCCGACTTCGGCCGCAAGCGCCCGCACGAGCTGTCCGGCGGCATGCGGCAGCGGGTCGCCCTGGCCCGCACCCTCGCCCTGGACACCCCGGTCCTGCTGATGGACGAGCCGTTCGGCGCGCTCGACGCGATGACCCGGGACATCCTGCACGACGAACTGGAACGCATCTGGGCGCAGCGGCAGCTCACCGTGCTGTTCGTGACGCACAACGTCCGGGAGGCGGCCCGGCTCGCCGACCGGATCATCCTGCTCAGCAGCCGACCCGGACGGATCATCTGGTCCACGGAGGTGAACGTGCCCCGTCCCCGGCGCATCGACTCCCCCGAGGTCGCCGCGATCGCCTCCGAGGTCACCGACCGACTCCGTACGGAGGTGGGCCGCCATGGCAAGTGACACCCTGACCGACACGGCCCGTACCGACGCGGAGATCTCCGGCCTCGACGCGCTGGAGATCGCCGGCCGGGAGAAGGAGGTCTCCCGGGGCGCCCGTCTCTGGGCGTCCACCTGGCCCAAGCTCGCCGCGCTCGCCATCGCCATCGGGCTGTGGCAGGTGGTGGTCTGGAGCGGGTGGAAGCCGCCGTACTCGCTGCCCGGCCCGGTCACCGTGGCCGAGGAGCTGGTCCGGCAGGCCAGCGGGCGGCAGCTCTGGGACGGGCTCGCCACCACCCTGCAACGGGCCGCGCTCGGCTACGTCTTCTCGGTCGCGGTCGGCCTGCTGGTCGGTCTGGCGGTGGCCCGGTCCAAGGTGCTGCGGGCGGCGATCGGCTCGATGATCACCGCGTTGCAGACGATGCCGTCGATCGCCTGGTTCCCGCTGGCCATCCTGCTGTTCGAACTGAGCGAGAAGGCGATCTTCTTCGTGGTGGTGCTCGGTGCCGCGCCGTCCATCGCCAACGGGGTGATCAGCGGCGTCGACTACGTGCCGCCACTGCTGGTCCGGGCCGGCCGCAACCTCGGCGCCCGGGGACTGAACCTCTACCGGTACGTCATCGCGCCGGCCGCGCTGCCCGCCATCGTCGCCGGGCTCAAGCAGGGCTGGGCCTTCTCCTGGCGCAGCCTGATGGCAGGTGAGCTGCTGGTGGTCGGCATCTCGCAGACGTCCCTGGGTGCCCAGCTCACCTACTCCCGGGAACTGTCCGACGCGCCCTGGCTGCTCTCCACGATGATCGTCATCCTGGTCGTCGGGCTGGTGGTCGACGCCGCCTTCGGGGCGGCCGACCGGGCGATCCGCCGCCGCTGGGGCGTGCTGGACCAGGCTGGTCAGTGACGTGTACATCTCCGCGCGCAGCGACTACGCGCTCCGGGCCATGCTCGCCGTCGCCGCAGGCGGCGGCGAGACCCCCCGCCCCGACGGCGGCGACGGCGGCCGACCCGACGGCGGTGGGGAGCTGGTCAAGGCGGCGAGCCTGGCGCAGGCGCAGGGCATCCCGCTGAGCTTCCTCCAGGGCATCCTGCTCGACCTGCGCCGCGCCGGCCTGCTGCACAGTCACCGGGGCACCGAGGGTGGCTACGCGCTGACCCGTCCCGCCTCGGAGATCAGCGTCGGGGACGTGCTGCGCGCCGTCGCCGGGTCGCTGACCACCGTGCGGGGGCTGCCCGCCGAGGACGCCGGCTACCACGGGGTGGCCGCCGGCCTGCGCGACGTGTGGCTCGCGGTGGACGGTGCGATCGCCGTGGTGGTGGACCGGACCACGCTGACCGATCTGCTCACCCGCCAGGAGCAGGAGCAGGAACAGACCCCGGCGCGCTGACTGCGGTCGCCCGTCCGACCGTCGGTCCCCCAGGACCCGACGGTCGGACGGGACGCCCGGATCTACCGCCCCCACCGGCCCCCGACAGGAGGCTCAGCCGGCGGTCAGCTCGACCGCCGGCGGACGTCCCTCGTCGGGGCTGTGCAGTTCGACCAGCCCGGCCGGGGCGGCGCGCCCCGGCCTCGGGTGCCAGGGCGCGAACGCCGCGACCATGGCGAGCAGGAGCCCGGCACCCGCCACGGCGAACACCACCAGTAGCTCGCGCCCCGCCCCCGACTGAGCGTCGCCCCCCATGGTCACCCCTCCCGTGCCCGGCCGTGCCGGCCGGTTCTTCCCCCGGGAGCAAGCTTCGACCAGTCGGACCGGATGGAACAGTCACCGATCGGACGCAATAGAGCCGGCAAGCCGACCCACCCCGGCGCATGATCACCGAGGGTCCGCACCCGACCCCGCACCGTCCCGAACTGCGACGACGCGCGCCCCGAGCCGCACCCGTTCGCAAGATCAACACGCCTGGGCCGATGTTGCGCCAACCCCGCCAGCCATCACCACGACATCGGCCAACTTGAGTCGATCACCCAGACAGGCCGCCCGACGCCCGACCGCGCGCCCCTCCGACCGGACCGCCGCCGTTCGGCGGAGATCGACTCAAGTGAGGCGATGTTGCGGCATCCTCAACACGCCGACACCGCAACATCGGCCCCGTCGAGCGGTCGACCCCGACCACCGCCAGCCGGCGGGACCGGGAACGCGCGGCGGTCAGGCGGTCAGGCGGTCAGGCGGTACGGGGGCGACGCGGGCGGCGGGACCGGCCCGAGGTCCGGTGCGGGCGGCCACCCTCGCCGCCACCACCGACGGCGGCACGCGACCGACCGCCCTCGCCGACGGCGGCACGCGACCGGCCACCCTCGCCACCGGCGGCACGCGGGCGGGCGGCCGGGGCGGGCGTCGGGGCGACGATGGTCACCGGCACGCCGGACGGCTCACGGGCCCCGGTCACCCGGGCCAGCGCACCGTCGCCGAGGCGTACCTGGGTCGACTGCGGGGTGATGCCGGCGATGCTCATCAGCCGGGAGACGTCCCGACGCTGCTCCGGCAGGACCAGGGTGACCACCTGACCGGCCTCACCGGCCCGCGCGGTCCGGCCACCCCGGTGCAGGTAGTCCTTCGCCTCGGTCGGCGGGTCCACGTTGACCACCATGTCGAGGCCGTCGACGTGGATGCCCCGGGCCGCCACGTCGGTGGCGACCAGGGCGGTCACCTGACCGGTGCGGAACTGCTCCAGGATGCGGGTGCGCTGCGGCTGGGACTTCCCCCCGTGCAGCGCCGCCGCGCGTACGCCCTTGGCGAGCAGTTGCCGGGCCATCCGGTCGGCGCGGTGCTTGGTCGCCATGAACAGGATGGTGCGGCCCTCACGGGCGGCGATCTGGGTCAGCGCGGCGGGCTTGTCGGCCGCGTCGACGTGCAGGACGTGGTGGGTCATCGCGGTCACCGTGGCGGTGCCCGGGTCCACCGAGTGCGACACCGGGTTGCTGAGGAACCGGCGCACGAGGCGGTCCACCCCGCCGTCGAGGGTCGCCGAGAAGAGCATCCGCTGGCCGTTCGGGGCGACCTGCTCCAGCAGCTTGGTCACCTGCGGCAGGAAGCCCATGTCGGCCATCTGGTCGGCCTCGTCGAGCACGGTGATGGCGACCTGGTCGAGCCGGGCGTCCCCCCGGTTGATCAGGTCGTGCAGCCGGCCCGGGGTGGCGACCAGCACCTCGGCCCCGGCGCGCAGCGCGTCCGCCTGCCGTTGCAGGGACAGGCCGCCGACCACGGTGACACAGCGCAGCCCCAGCACCCGGGCGTACGGGGTCAGTGCCGTGGTGACCTGGGCGGCCAGTTCACGGGTGGGGACCAGCACCAGGGCGAGCGGACGACCGGGGCGGGCCCGGTGTCCGGCGGTGCGGTGCAGCAGCGGGAGCCCGAAGGCGAGGGTCTTGCCCGAGCCGGTGCGGCCCCGGCCGAGCACGTCCCGGCCGGCCAACGAATCCGGCAGGGTGGCCGCCTGGATCGGGAACGGCTCGGTGATGCCCTGCGCGGTCAGCTCGGCGAGCAGCGCCGGCGCGAGGCCGGTCGCGGCGAAGGTGGGAATAGTCATGGTCATGCGGAAATGGCCTTCCTCGACGCGGCACGTGTCGAGGGAGGGCGCCGGGAGCCGGCGCGGTCGCCGACGGAGCAGTCCGTCGGGGACTCACAAGCACGAACCGATGGGGTACGGGAGCCGGTCCGCCGCAGCACGCCGCGTCCCGCCGGAGCGGGGGGCGGCGCGGCGGACCGGTCCGTCACCGGGTCCGGAGGACCCGGAGGGTGTTACCGGACGATCCGAAGATCAGAGCGGGCGGATGTTCTCCGCCTGCGGGCCCTTCTGGCCCTGGGTCACCTCGAACTCGACCCGCTGGTTCTCGTCCAGGCTCCGGTAGCCGGAGGACTGGATCGCCGAGAAGTGGGCGAAGACGTCGGCGCCGCCGCCGTCCGGGGTGATGAAGCCGAAGCCCTTGTCAGCGTTGAACCACTTGACGGTGCCAATTGCCATCTGTTTCGTCTCCTTGACGGAACGTCGGACCCGCACCTGTTGCGGGCCCGAAGAGCAGCGCTCCGCGCGGGGTGCGCGAATCGCCTGTTGTTTTGGTCGCCCCGCCCGGAGAGCTCCGGACACAACAAAGAGCGCCTGGGGCCACAATCCGCCAGGCGCACACAGAGTCTCTGGAAACCAAAACTGCAACAAGAACAACCTACCACGGATCTGCCGCCGTGCCACCCCCCACCTGATTTTCCGGCAACCCGGCGATGATCGCGGTCAGCCCGTCGGCGTCCAGCAGGTCGGCGGGACGCACCGTCACCCCCTCCCGGACGTAGTGGAAGGCGGCCCCCACCCGGTCCACCGGCACCCCGGCCAGCTCCGCCCACGCCAGCCGGTAGACGGCGAGCTGCACCGCGACCACCTCGGCCTCCGCGCCGGTCGGCTGCCGTCCGGTCTTCCAGTCGACCACGTCGTACCGGCCGCCGGGGCGGGAGAAGACGGCGTCCATCCGGCCCCGGACCACCACCCCGGCCAGCACCGTGGCGAACGGCACCTCCACCTCCACCGGCACCCGGTCGGCCCACTCGCTGGCCAGGAAGCGCTCCTGGAGCTCGGCCAGCGCCCCGTCGGGCGCGGCGTCCGCGTCGGCGGCACCCGGCAACTCGTCCACGTCGAGCAGCCGGTCGATCCCGAACCGGGACTCCAGCCAGGCGTGGAAGGCGGTGCCCCGCCTGGCGTACGGGCTGGGTGGGGCGGGCATCGGCCGGCGCAGCGTACGGGCCAGCTGGGCCGGGTCCCGGCGCAGGGCCACCAGCTGGGTCACCGACAGGTGGCCGGGCAGCGTCACCTCGACCGCCTCGGCCTGCCGCAGCAGCTCCGCCCGCTCGGCCAGGAGCAGGTCCGCCTCCCGCCGCCACCGCGCCACCTCCGGATCGGGCTCCGGCGCAGCCGCCTGCGGGCCCGCCGCCTGCGCAGCAGCCGCCTGCGCACCCGTCGCCGGTGGGCCCGCCGCCTCCCGGTCCACAGGCGGTGGGCCCACCGCCTGTGGACCCGTCGCCGCCGGGGTGCCGGGGGCGGGATCGCGGCGGGCCGCGTCGGGGTCGGCGAGGAAGCGGCGGACCAGGGCCGCCGCCTCGGTCAGCGCCGGCCGGCGGGGGCCCAGCGGGTCGGCCGGCCAGTCGGCCCGCACCACCAGCGCGGTGGTCGGATTGACCGCGTCACCTGCCGGTTCGGGCGCCCACTCGTCGATCAGCAGGCCGTCGCCGCCGGCCAGGCAGGCGTCGTACACCTCGCGGAGCAGCACCGACGGGCCCCGGAACCGCTTGGTCCCCTCCCCCCACCAGTACCCGGAGCAGAGCAGCAGCCGCCGGGGCCGGGTCACCGCCACGTACGCCAGCCGGCGTTCCTCGCGTTCGTCGTGCGCCCGCCAGGCGTCGGTGAAGTCGGCCACCGCCCGGGCCACCCCCCGCTGGTCGGTCACCTCGGTCAGGTCGAGCGCGGGCAGCCCGTCGGCGTCGCCGCGCAGCGGGAACGGCAGCACGCCGAGCCCGCCCAACCAGTGGTCGGAGTTGCGGACCTGACCGGGCCAGCCGCCCCGGGTCAACCCGGCGACCGCGACGACGTCCCACTCCAGGCCCTTGGCGGCGTGCGCGGTGAGCACCTGTACCGCGCCGTCGACCACCTCCACCTCGCCCGGGGACAGCCCCCGCTCCTCGTCCTCGGCGGCGGCCAGGTAGGCCAGGAAACCGGCGAGCGTCGCCGCCGGGGTCTCGCCACTGAACCGGGCCGCCACGTCGCCGAGCGCGTCCAGGTGCCCCCGGGCCAGGCCGGCGTCGCCGGTGCCGTCCCGGCCGGCCCGGACCGCCACCTCGACGTCCAGGCCGATGGTGCGTTCCACGTCCGCGATCAGCTCCGGCAGCGTCTGGTCCAGCCGGTAGCGCAGCAGGGCCAGTTCCATCCCGTACGACCGCAGCCGCGCGTAGCCCTCCGCCGAGTACGCCTGCGCCGGCCCCAGATCAGCCAGCGCCTCCACCAGGGTCGCCTCGTCGAGGGCGTCCACCACGATCTCCGGCCCGTCGTCGCCTGTCACCTCCCGCCGGGCCCGGGCGATGGCCCGCGCCCGGCGGTGCAGGGCCACCAGGTCACGCGGCCCGATCCGCCAGCGCGCCCCGGTCAGCAGGCGCAGCAGCGCCGCGCCGTCGGTCGGGTCGGCCAGCACCCGCAGGGTGCAGACCACGTCCCGTACCTCCGGGGTGTCCAGCAGCCCGCCCAGGCCGACCACCTCGACCGGCAGCCCCCGCGCCCGCAGGGCCGCCTCGATCGCCGGGATCTGGCTACGGACCCGGACCAGCACGGCGGTGGGGGGGCGCTGCGGCACCGGGATGTGCTCGGGCAGCGCGCCGGGCATCCGGGCCGCCCCCCGCCAGGCGGCGAGCACGCTGTCGGCGATCCAGTCCGCCTCGTCGACGTACGTGGGCAGCAGCGCGCAGTGCACGGTGCCGGCGGCCCGCCCGCGCGGGCTGCGGTGCGGGATCGGGTCGCGGACGCTCATCGCGGCGTGCAGCTCCGGCACCCGGGCACCGGCCGCCCGCAGCGGCACCGACAACGTGTTGGCCACCCCGAGGATCTCCGGCCGGTTGCGCCAACTGGTGGTGAGGCTCATCGCCCCGGCGGGGGTGCCGTCGGCGTGGGCGAAGTCGGTGGGGAACCTGTCGAGCGTGCCGGCGCTGGCCCCCCGCCAGCCGTAGATCGATTGGCAGGGGTCGCCGACCGCGGTGACCGGGTGACCGCCGCCGAAGAGGTGGTTGAGCAGCACCACCTGGGCGTGGCTGGTGTCCTGGTACTCGTCGAGCAGCACCACCCGGTAACGGTCCCGCTCGACCGCGCCGACCGCCGGGTGGTCGCGGGCCACCCGGGCGGCGCGGGCGAGCTGGTCGGCGAAGTCCATCGCCTCGAAGTCGTCCTTGCGCCGGGCGTACGCCCGCACCAGCGGCAGCAGCTTCAGCCGGGTCCGTTGCAGCTGGAGCGCCCTGCGGACATCGGCGTAGACCCGCCCGGGATGGGCCTGCACCTCGGCGAAGAACCGGCCGGTCCAGGCGGCCAGGGCATCCGGTTCGACCAGGTGCTCGTCCAGCTCGCCGGCCAGCGCGAGCACGGCGTCGGTGATGGTGCTGGGCATCCGGTCGACCTCGGACATGTCGCCGTCGTAGTTGCGGACCAGCAGGTCGACGAGCTGCCAGCGGGACGCCTCGGTGAGCAGCCGGGTGGTCGGCTCGTAGCCGGCCCGCAACCCGTGCTCGGTGACGATCCGCCCGGCGTACGAGTGGTAGGTGGCGACGGTGGGCTCACCGGCCAGCGGATCGTCCAGCGGGTTGCGGGCCCGTCGCCCGAGCCGCCGCACCAGCTGGTCGAGCCGGGTACGCACCCGGTGCGCCAGCTCACCGGCCGCCTTACGGGTGAAGGTCAGCCCGAGGATCTGCTCCGGGCGCACGTACGAGTTGGCGACCAGCCACACCACCCGGGCGGCCATCGTCTCGGTCTTGCCCGAACCGGCACCCGCCACCACCAGCAGCGGCGCGACAGGCGCCGCGATGATCGCGGCCTGCTCGGCGGTGGGGGCGGGCAGCCGCAGCAGCCGGGCCAGCTCCACAGGTGTGTAGCGCGGCCCGGCGTCGGCGGCGCGCGGCGCCGGGGTGGCGACGCCGAACAGGGTCGGCTGGGTCACCGCTCCCCCTCGTGGCCGGCGGCCGGTGGCTCCACGACCTGCCGGCCCTGCCCGGAGACCGGGCAACTGGTCCGCACCGGGCAGACCCGGCACTTCGCGTTGGCGACGGCGGCGAAGGTCGAGGCGGCCATCGTATCGGCGGTGCGCCGGACCAGGGCGGTGGCCCAGCCGGCCTCGGGGCCCTGCCCGGCGGCGGCCTGGGTCTGCTCGCGGGCGTCCTTCCCTCCGGTGCCGAGCTGCACCAGCGCCGCGCCCCCGGCCTCGTCGCCGAACTCGGCGAACCCGCCCGCCTCCACCGCCGCCTGGTACGCCCCGAGCTGCGGATGCTCGGCCATCTCCCGCTCGGTGACCGCCGTCGACTTGCCGGTCTTGAGGTCGATCACCACGAGCCGGCCGTCGGCGTCGACCTCCAGCCGGTCGACCCGGCCGGTCAGCTCGACCGGGCGGGTCGGGTCGTCGAGGCGGACCGCGAACTCGTGCTCGATGGCGAGCAGCCGGCGCGGGTTGCCGGCCAGCCAGCGCAGCAGCTTGTCCACCATGGCCTCGGCGCGTTCCCGCTCCGGGCCGACCATCCACCGGGCGGCCAGCTCGATCGCGTCGAACCGGGCGGCGACGTACTCCAGCAGGGCCGTCCGGTCGGCGCTGGCGTCCTCGGCCAGCATCGCGGCGGCGTGCACCAGGTTGCCGACGCCCTGGGCGGCGCTGGCCGGACCGCTGCCGCCGTGCCGTTCGAGCAGCCACCGCAGGCTGCACCGCAGTGCGCTCTCCATCCCCGACGGGGTGACCCGCACCGGTTCGCCCTCGTCCACCAGCGGCCGGTCGTCGGAGAGGCTGCGCAGGCCCCACCAGTCGTCCGGGTGCGCGCCGGGGATGCCGGCGGCGGCCAGCCGGGCCAGTTCGGCCGCCGCCGCGCGCCGCCGGGCCACCGACGCCGCCGGATCGACGACCGCGGTACGCAGCTCCGCCACCAGCGCGGACAGAGTGAGCGCCCGGGGCGGCCGGCCGACGGGCAGCTCCCGGGACGCTCCCGCACCCGGTTCCCCGGGCACGTCCTCATCCGACTCCCCGGGTTCCCCGTCGGGTGACTGTGGGGTGGGGCCGCCGTCGGGGGTGACCGGGGTGGGGCCGTTTCCGGTGGGGCCGTTTCCGGTGGGGCCGTTTCCGGTGGGGCCGTTTCCGGTGGGGCCGTTTCCGGTGGGGCCGTTTCCGGTGGGGCCGTTTCCGGTGGGGCCGTTTCCGGTGGGGCCGTTTCCGTCCTGGTCGGTGACGCCGAGTTCGTGCAGGAAGCGGCTCGGCTGCTCCTCGTGGTCGTCGCCGCCGACGGCCGCCGAGGCGACGGCGGTGACCAGCAGCCGACGCCGGGCCCGGGTCACCGCGACGTGGAACAGCCGGCGTTCCTCGTCGAGCAGGGCGGAGGTCTGCCCGACCAGGCTGGCCCGGGTGCCGGTGCCGTCCGCCCGGCCGACCAGCACGTCGACCAGCCGTTCGGAGCCGAGCAGGCTGCCCCGCAGCCGCAGGTCGGGCCAGACGCCCTCCTGCACGCCTGCCACCGCGACCAGGTCCCACTCCAGGCCCTTGGCCGCGTGCGCGGTGAGCAGGCGGACCGCCTCGCCCCGGTCGGCGCTGGCCGCCAGGGTGTCGGCCGGCAGGTCCTGGCCGAGGACGTGGTCGAGGAAGACCTCGGTCCGCGCGCCGGGCAGCCGGTCGACGAACCGGGCCGCCGCGTCGAAGAGCACGAGCACCGCGTCGAGGTCCCGGTCGGCGGCCTCGGCCCGCCAGCGCTGGGCGGTCTCGTGCTCCCCGGTGGCCGCCCGCCCCCGGTTGATCGCCCCGGCCCAACGTTCGGCGAGCCCACTGGCGTCCCACACCGCCCACAGCACGTCCTCGGCGGTCGCCCCGGGCACGGCCGCCGCCGTCCGCGCGGTGGCGAGCAGCTCCGCCACCGTACGGGCCGGTTCCACCCAGCGCCGTTCGATGCCGGCCAGCTCCGCCGGGTCGGCCAGCGCCTCGACGATCAGCTCGCCGGAGGGCCGCCGGTCGCCCCGGGCCAGCGCGAGCGCCCGCAGCCCCTGGCGCAGCCGCCGCTCGGCGAGCGGGTCGGCCCCGCCCAGCGGCGAGTGCAGCAGCGCGACCGCGGACTCCTCGTCGAGCCGGGCCGGTTCGAGCGCGCAGCGCAGCAGGAGCAGCAGCGGGGCCACCGCCGGTTGCAGGTGCAGCGGCAGGTCCTCGCCGTGCACCACGGTGGGCACCCCGGCGGTGTGCAGCGCCCGGCGCAGCGACGGCAGGTGCAGGTGGGTCGAGCGGACCAGCACCGCCATCGCCGACCAGGGCACCCCGTCGAGCAGGTGGGCGGAGCGCAGCGCGTGGGCCAGCCAGGCGGCCTCGCTGGTGGCCGAGCGGAAGGTACGCACCTCGACGCTGCCGGGCGGCGCGTCGGGCAGGGGCCGCAGCCGCCGGTGCCCGGCCGGGCCGCGCAGCCGCCGGGCGAGTCGACCGGTGGCCCCGAGCAGCACCGCACCGGCCCGGTACGAGGTGGTGAGCGTCACCTGCGCCGCCGGCGCCCCGGAGGCGGTGCGGAACCGGTGCGGGAAGGCGGTCACCACGGCGGGGTCGGCGCCCCGGAAGGCGTACGTGGAGGAGTCCGGGTCGGCGAACGCCACCAGGGGCCGGCCGCCACCGGCCAGGACGGCCAGCAGATCCTGTTGGGCCGGGTCGGTGTCGGCCAGTTCGTCGACGTAGATGTGGGCCAGCCGACGACGTTCGGCCGCCAGCAGCTCCGGATCGTCGAGGAGCATGCCGGTGGCCGCCCGCACCAGCTCGGCCGGGTCGTACGCCACGGAACCCCGGTTGCCGACGTCGCGCAGGGCGAGGACGGCGACGTACTCCCGGAGGAACCGGGCGGCGGCCGGCCAGTCGGCGCGGCCCAGCTTCTCCCCCAGCCGGGCCAGCTCGACCGGCCCGACGCCGCGTTCGGCGGCCCGCATCAGCAGGTCACGCAACTGTGCGGCGAACGCCCGGGTACGCAGGGCGGGGAGCAGGTCGTCCGGCCAGCCGACCGGATCGTCGTCGGGTTCGCCGCCGACGACGTCGAGCAGCTCCCGGATGATCAGATCCTGTTCGGGGCCGGTGAGCAGCCGGGGGGACGGTTCGCCCCGCTCGGCGGCGGCCCGGCGCAGCAGCCCGAAGGCGTACGCCGGGAAGGTGCGTACCAGCGGCTCCCGCAGCACCCGGTGACCGTCGGCGGCGATCCGGGCCTCGATCCGGTGCCGCAGCCCGGTGGCCTGCCGGCGGCTGAAGGTGAGCACCAGCAGGCGTTCCGGGTCGACCCCCTCGGCGACCCGGGCGGCGACCGCCTCGACCAGGGTGCCGGTCTTGCCGGTGCCCGGCCCGCCGAGGACCAGCATCGGCCCGTCGGTGTGCGCCACCACCTGCGCCTGGAGCGGATCGTGCAGCCGCCCGTCGGGGCGCACGGCATCGCCCGCCGGCCTCCGGACCGGTGGCGTCTCCTCGGGGCGCACGGCATCGCCCGTCGGCCCCCCGGGCCGCGGCTCCCCCTCGACGCCCGCACCGGCCCGACCCGGCCCCTCGGCCGGCCCGCCGTGCCGACCGTCCCCCCGAACGCTCGCGGCGGACCGCCCGTCGTGCGGGCCCGGTCCGGCAGGTCGGCGCACCAGCCGGTACCCCTGCACCCCCACATCCCACCATGTCGGTACGACACCACCGCACCACCCCGCCCGGGTCCGGCCCGGCGTGGCCCGGCCCAGCCACGCCCCGGTCAGGGCAGCCGGGCCTCCAGGGCGTCGAGCGCGGTGGCGACGGTCGGGGTGACCGTGAGCAGGTCCAGGCCGGCCGGCTTGAGGAAGGTCTGGTCGGTGATCGTGCCCAGCCAGTCGAGCAACGGGCGGTAGAAGCCGTCGGTGTCGACCAGCACCATCGGCTTCGCGTGCATGGCCAGCGTGGCGGTGGTCCAGACCTCGAACAGCTCGTCCAGGGTGCCGAGGCCGCCGGGCAGGGTGAGGAACGCGTCCGACTTCTCGATCATGACGGTCTTCCGACTGGCCATGCCGTCGGTGACGAGCAGTTCGTCCGAGGCCAGGTCGGCGACCTCCAGGTCCACCAGCGTCTGCGGGATCACCCCGACGGTGCGCCCGCCGGCCGCCCGCGCCCCGTCGACGAGCGCGCCCATCATGCCGACGCAGCCGCCGCCACTGACCACCGTGTGGCCGCGCCGGGCCAGCTCCGCGCCGGTCTCGGCGGCCAGATCCAGCCAGCGCTGGTCGAGGGTACGGGAGGACGCACAGAAGACACAGATCGCCGCCACCTGCTCAGCCCTCCCGGCCGTCGACGATGCCCCGGCCCGCGCCACCGGTGTCGTTGGGCTCCGTGCCGGTGGACCCGGTGCCGGTGGACGTCGTACCCGGGGAGGGGGTGGCGGTGTCGGCGGCCCGGCGGGCGGCCTGCTGGTCGGCGGCGGTACGCGCCACCGCCGCCTCGCGGACCGCCTCCTGGTCGGCGGCGAGCGCCGCCTCGGCCTCGACGATGTGCCGGACCGCGGCGTCCACGTCGTCGGTGAGGCAGATCAGCTCCAGGTCCACCGGGCCGATCTTGCCCTCGGCGGCCATGCTGTCCCGCAGCCAGTCGAGCAGCCCGCGCCAGTAGTCGGTGCCCATGAGCACCACCGGGAAGCGGGTCACCTTGCCGGTCTGCACCAGGGTCAACGCCTCGAACAGCTCGTCCATGGTGCCGAACCCGCCCGGCAGCACGACGAACGCCTGGGCGTACTTGACGAACATGGTCTTGCGGGCGAAGAAGTAGCGGAAGTCGATGGCCAGGTCGACCCAGTCGTTGAGCCCCTGCTCGAAGGGGAGTTCGATGCCCAGCCCGACGGAGAGGCCGCCGGCCTCGCTGGCCCCCCGGTTGGCCGCCTCCATCACGCCGGGTCCGCCGCCGGTGATCACCGCGTAACCGGCCCGGGCGAGGCCCGCGCCCAACTCCTCGGCCAGTCGGCACTCGGGACTGTCGGGTTTACTACGGGCGGAGCCGAAGACGCTCACCGCGGGCGGCAGATCGGCCAACGTGTCGAAGCCCTCGACGAACTCGGCGAGGATGCGCAGCGCGCGCCAGGCGTCCTTGGTCTTCCAGTCGCTGCGCCCCCGGGAGTCGAGCAACCGCTGGTCGGCGGTGCTGGTGGGGATCGCGCCACGGCGCAGCGTGACCGCACCCCGGTGCCGCTCCGGATCGCGGCCCGACTGCCGCCCGTTGGTCTGACTCATGACAGCCACCGTAGTGGAGACGCACGTCAGGGCGGTGCCGGCCGACGGGTCGGAGAAAAAGTTCGCGATCTTGGGCAACTAAATCTGTCGCCCGTACGTCTTACTATTCACATACCGGGTATGGCCCGGCGCGCGCCTTCGGGGGAGGAGCAAGCGTGATCAGCAGCAACGAGCGGATGCGGATCCGTCGACAGATGCAGCGAAGGATCAACGAGGTGGTGGCCGAGCGTCGCCGCGCCCGACAGCTGGAGGTCCCGGTGGAGCCGGCCGCCAAGCCCGTCGAGCCCACCGAGCCCGACAGTCCCCGCCTCACCACCGTCTGACACCACCAGCCGGACCCGCGTCACCCGGCCGGAGCACCGCCCCGGCCCGCACCACCCGACCGGCACGCCGCCGCACACCCCTGGCCGGCCACCCGAACCTTCACCCGTACCTACCGAGGCCCCCGCGATCCCCCGACCCGGGGGCCTCACCACACCCACCGCACCCCGCCGCCCACCGCCCCGCGCTGTTGCACTCGGTGATCAAGAGGTTTGCGTCACGGGAGAGCGCTCTCGATGACGCAAACCTCTTGATCACCAGGGCGAGCCGGGCCGGAGCGCGCCCGGACCCGGGCGGGCCGGGGTGGGGCGGGGGAGGTCAGGCGGGGGCCAGCCAGCGGTGGAGGGTGGCGGCGCCGTCGCGGATCTTGGTGAGTTCGACGTGCTCGTCCCTGTGGTGGGCGAGGTTGGGGTCGCCGGGGCCGAAGTTCAGCGCGGGGATGCCCATCGCCGCGAACCGGGCCACGTCGGTCCAGCCCAGCTTGCCGATCGGGGCGGCACCCACGGCCGCCAGGAACTCCTGGGCCACCGGCGCGTCGAGTCCCGGGGCCGCGCCGGCAGCCGCGTCGGTGATCGCCAGGTCGTAGCCGGCGAAGACCTCCCGCAGGTGCGCCTCGGCCGCCGCCGGGTCACGGTCCGGGGCGTACCGGTAGTTGATCTCGATTGCGCAGCGGTCGGGGACGACGTTGCCGGCCACGCCGCCGTCGATCCGTACCGCGTTGAGGCCCTCGCGGTAGTCGCAGCCGTCGATGGTGACCCGCCGGGCCCGGTAGTCGCCGAGGCGGCGGAGCACCTCGCCCGCGCCGTGGATGGCGTTGACCCCGCGCCAGGAGCGGGCCGCGTGGGCGCGTTCGCCCGGCACCGTGACGATCGCCCGCATGGTGCCCTGGCAGCCGGCCTCCACGATGCCGTACGTCGGTTCCAGCAGCACCGCGAAGTCGGCCCGGAGCCACTCCGGGTGGGCCTCGGCGACCAGGGTGAGCCCGTTGTACCGGGACTCGATCTCCTCGGCCTCGTAGAAGAAGTACGTCACGTCGTACCGGGGGTCGGGCAGGGTCACCGCCAGGTGCAGCGCAAAGGCCACCCCGGACTTCATGTCGGAGGTGCCGCAGCCGTACATCAGGTCCCCGCGCATGGTCGACGGGAAGTTGTCGTTGTGCGGCACCGTGTCCAGGTGCCCGGCGAGCACCACCCGTGAGGACCGGCCGAGATCCGTCCGCGCCATCACGGTGTTGCCGTGCCGGAAGGTGCTCAGGTGCGGCACCCGGCGCAGCACCTCCTCGACACAGTCGGCGATGGCCTTCTCGTCGAGGGAGACGGACTCGATGTCGACGAGGGCGCGGGTCAGCGCCACCGGATCGGCCAGGACCTCGGGGGTCAGCGGGTTCTCCATGATTCGCACGGTACCGTCCTGAACGGTGGGCGTGAGGGGTGAGCCCACCGGCCCCGCAGCCGCGAACGAGAGGGTAGAACAGTGACGTCCCAATCCGCCTGGGGTATCGGCCTGGCCACCGTGACCGCCGCAGAGCAGGTGCTCGACACCTGGTACCCGACCGGCAAGCTGGGTCTGGGTGAGCTGCCGCTGGTCCCCGGCGAGGACCAGGCCGACGTGCTGGACCTGCCGCGCGGCGCGATCGGCGAGCGGGCCCTGCCGGGCCTGCGTACGGTGCAGGTGGTCACCGTGATCGGCGCGCTGGACGAGCCGATCAAGGACGCCGCCGACGCGTACCTGCGGCTGCACCTGCTCTCCCACCGCCTGGTGCGGCCCAACGAGCTGAACCTCGACGGCATCTTCGCCCAACTGGCGAACGTCGCGTGGACCTCGGCCGGCCCGTGCCCGCCGGAGCGGGTGGACGAGCTGCGGGTGATCGAGCGGGCCGCCGGCCGCCACCTGGCCGTGTACGGGGTGGACAAGTTCCCCCGGATGACCGACTACGTGGTGCCCGCCGGGGTGCGGATCGCCGACGCGGACCGGGTCCGGCTCGGCGCGCACCTCGCCGCCGGCACCACCGTGATGCACGAGGGTTTCGTCAACTTCAACGCCGGCACGCTGGGCACCTCGATGGTCGAGGGCCGGATCGTGCAGGGCGTGGTGGTCGGTGACGGCTCCGACATCGGCGGCGGCGCGTCGATCATGGGCACCCTCTCCGGCGGTGGCACCGACCGGGTGCGCATCGGCGCACGGAGCCTGATCGGCGCGAACGCCGGGGTCGGCATCTCGCTCGGGGACGACTGCGTGGTCGAGGCCGGCTGCTACATCACCGCCGCCTCCAAGATCACCCTGCCGGACGGCCGGGTGATGAAGGCCCGCGAGCTGTCCGGCGTCGACGGCCTGCTGTTCTGGCGCAACTCGGTGACCGGGGCGTTGGAGGCGAAGCCGCGCACCGGCCAGGGCATCACGCTCAACGCCGCCCTGCACGCCAACGACTGAGCCGCCCGGCGACGCCGTCGGCACACGCGTGGTCCGGGCCCGCGACGGTTCCCGTCGCGGGCCCGGACGTCTGATCACTTCAGGCGGTACGCCTGGATGATCCGGGTGCTCGCGGTGTTGCCCTCGGTGTCCCGGGCGGTCGCCCGCAGGGACGCGTACCCGGCCCCCGCCGGGTGCTTGACCAACGCCACCGTGCCCTGGCCCGGCACCTTCACCACGGTCGCCCGTCGCCAGGTCCTCCCCCCGTCGTACGACACGTCGACGCTGAGCTTCGCCAGCGTGGCGGTGCCGGCGCCCGGCTGCCGCCGTACCTGCACCGGGACGGCGAAGACCTGCCCGGCCGGGGCGGTGTTGTCGACCCTCAGCTGCGGGATGAACCGGATCTCCGACAGTGGCAGCAGCTTCGGCGTGTCACCGGCCACGTGCCCGGACCGGAACGTCCAGCTCGCCTCCACCTCGGTGCCGAGGTCGATGAGGCTCCGCGTCGCCTCGACGGTCAGCCGGTAGTCGCCTGCCGCCTTCGGCACGGTGAACTCGCCGTACCCCGGGTTGTCGGTCTCCTCCACCAGCGTGCCGTTGCGCCACAGCGCGGTACGGGCGCGGTCGGTCAACGACCCGCCGGGGTGCCCGGCCCCGTCGGCGTGCAGCGCCACGCTCACCAGGACGGTGTCCCCGATCCGGGTGACGCCGTCCCCCGGCCAGCGCGGGGCGGGCAGGGACGGCCCGAGCGGCGCGGCCCCCCAGGTCTCGGTGACCCGACGGCCGGCCTGGTACTTCGTGGGCAGGCCCAGCAGGATCGCCTGGACGTCCAGCCAGCCCAGCTCCGGGTCGCGGATGCCGAAGTCCAGCTCGGACTCCCAGCGCATGCCCCTGGTGCTGTAGTGCTCGGTGCGCTGGCCGGGCACGTCGGTGGGAAGGACGACCGCCCAGCCGCCGAGGTCGTAGCCGCTGTTCGGGAAGACCAGCCGTTCCGCTTCCATCGTGGGGTACGGGTCACGGAACTTGTGCACCACCGTGGCCAGGTCGCCCCGCCGGTAGTCGCGCACCAGCCCGCTGGGCAGCTTGCCCGGCACGACCTCGCCCAGCGCGTACAGGTAGGGGCTGACCTCGGCCTCCCGGTCGGCCCACTGGCTGTTGAAGGTGGCGACGAACTCGTCGGCCGGCACCGCCTTGCCGAGTTGCCCGGTGGACAGCCCGTCGAAGGTGTCGAACGAGACGATGCCGAACCCGTAGCTGCCGCCGTCGGGCAGCAGGTAGTTGGCGCTGATGTCGACCAGGGCGACCCTGGCGTCGGCCTGCGGGACGGTCATCCGTACCGGCTTGGCCTTCCGCAGGTCGACGGTGACCGCCGTGTCGCCGGCGACCACCAGTTCCGGCTGGGCGAGCATGGCCAGGCCGCCCGACTCCCCGTCCGGGCCCGGCTCGAAGAAGACGCTGCTCAGGCCGTACCTGCCCGTGGGGACCCGGAGTTCGACGACGCCGTCAGCCTCGAACACGTCGCGGACGTCGCCGTCCGCGAGGTCGACCAGGGCGGTCGAGTAGTCGCCGCCCGGCTTGCCGCTGCGGTCGAGGTGGGTGAGCGTGACGGTGTAGCTCTCCACCTCCCGGTGCACGGCCAGCGGGGTCACCGCGACGGTGCCGCCGGAGCGGGCCACCACCCGGCCGGTCCAGTAGCCGTCGACACCGAGCCGGGTGTCCGCCGTGACGGTGGTCTCGGCCCGGCCGCCCGCCGGGACGGTGATCCGGTTGACGCCGAGGGTGAACATGCCGGCCGGGGCGGCGTTCCCGCCCGGCCCCTTGGCCTCGACGGTCAGGTCGAGGGTGAGCGGCGTGACGCCGCCGTTGTGCCAGGCGACGGTCCGGGTGATCGGGGCGTCGTCGCCGTGCGGCCACAGGGCCCGGCCGAACGAGACGCTGACCGGGTCGGTGGTGACCTGCTCGGTGATCGCCCGGGTCAGGTCCACCCGGCCGGCGCCCTGCTCGTAGGCGGTCTGCGTCGGGTGCGGCTTGGCGGCGGCCATCAGGGTCGCCTTGAGCTGCCCGGCCTTCCAGCCCGGGTGCTGCTGGGCGAGCAGCGCCACCGAGCCGGCCACGTGCGGGGTGGCCATCGACGTGCCGGAGAGCGCGACGTACTTCGTGCCGACGGGGTCGCCGATCTGGCCGTCGACGGAGCGGGCGGCCACGATGTCGACACCGGGGGCGGTGATGTCGGGCTTGAGCGCGTCGTCGCCGACGCGGGGGCCCCGGCTGGAGAAGTAGGCGAGTTCGTCGTCCCGGTCGACCGCGCCGACGGCGAGCGCGGCGTCGGCGGTGGACGGCGAGCCGACCGAGCCGACCGAGCCGTCGTTGCCGGCGGCGATGACGAACAGGCTGCCGGTCTGGGCGGTCAGCGTCTGGACGGCCTCCTCCAGCGGGTCGACCTCGGGGGTGTCGCCGCCACCGAGGCTCATGTTGACCACGGCGGCCTTCTTCTCGGTGGTGGCCCACTGCATGCCGGCCAGGATCGCCGACTCGGCGCAGCCGAACTCCTCGCAGACCTTGCCGTCGAGCAGCGTCGCATCAGGTGCGACGCCCCGGTACTTCCCGCCGGAGGCGGCACCGCTGCCGGCGATGGTGGAGGCGACGTGGGTGCCGTGCCCGACGGTGTCCCGCTGGTCGGGCGTGTCGCTGAAGTTGCGGGCCTCACCGACCTTGCCGGCCAGGTCGGGGTGGGTGGCGTCGATGCCGGTGTCCAGCAGCGCGACGGTCACCCCCTTGCCGGTCCAGCCGGCCGCCCAGGCGGTGGGCGCGCCGATCTGGGGCACGCTGTGGTCGAGGGAGAGCGCGCGCCGACCGTCCAGCCAGATCCGCTCGACGCCCCCTGCCGCGTCGAGCCGGGCTCCGGCGTCGCCGCCGGTCAGCGTCGACCAGACCGCGCCGGTCGAGGACTTGCCGGCGGTCAGTGCCGCGCCCTGGATCGCCGGCAGGTCGCGGGTCACCCGGGTGCCCGGCAGCACGGCCGCGCCGCGCCGGGCCTGCCCCTCGCGGTACGACACCAGCAGCGGCAGGTTGTCGCGGTGGGCGTCGTCGTAGCGGGCGGCGATCAGGCCGGTGACGTCGAACAGCCGCCTGTCGACCTGCCCGGAGCGCAGCAGCGGCACCGCGTCGCGGGGCACCACGGAGAGGTGGCCGCGTTCCCGGCGGACCAGGAACTGCTGGTGTTCCCGGCCGGCACCGGGGCGCACGGCGGCGCCGCCGGTGCGGGTGACGGTGACCTGGTCCCCGGTGATCAGGGTGACGGTGCTGGAGCCGGCGGCCGGCGTGGCCGGCCGGGGCGCGGCGGGGCCGGCGGGCGCGGCGTGCGCGCCCGTCGCCGGCAGACCGAGGGCCAGGGCGAGCACCAGCCCGCCGGCCGCGGTTCTTCTGCTTCGGTGCAACGGAACCTCCTCCTGGGACGTCTACATGACAGGAGCCGTCGAGATGACAGGCCACCTCACGAGGAGCGAGTCACATCGACGCCCCAGAATTGCATACCGAGTATGCAAAAAGAAGTCCGGGGAATGACCGTCCGGACACATTGCCGAGACACGACCGACCCGTTTCCGTCCCGCCGGCCCACCCGATCGGCGACGATCACCTGGTGACGTCCATGAGGGAACGCATGCTGGCCGGCGAGCCGTACGTCGCGGACGATCCCGAGATCGTCGCGGACCTCGACCGCGCCGCACGGCTGGCCGAACGCTTCAACCGCAGCCCCGCCGACGACCCGCAGGGCCGGCTCGCCGCCCTGCGCGACCTGCTCGGCAGCGTCGGCGAGGACGCCCAGGTACGCCCACCGTTGTACTGCGACTACGGCTGGCAGACCCACCTGGGGGACCGCAGCTTCGTCAACTTCAACGCCGTCCTGCTCGACGTCGCCCGGATCACCATCGGCGCCGACGTCCAGATCGGACCGAACGTGCAGCTCCTCACCGCCACCCACCCGGTCGAGGCCCAGGCGCGAAGGGCGAAGTGGGAGGCCGCCCAGCCGATCACCATCGGGGACAACGTCTGGCTCGGCGGCGGGGTGATCGTCCTCGCCGGAGTGACCGTCGGAGAGAACACGGTGGTCGGCGCGGGCGCGGTGGTCACCCGCGACCTGCCTCCCAACGTGGTGGCCGTGGGTAACCCCGCGCGGGTGATCCGCACCCTGCAATAACAGCTTGAGCTGCCAAAACCTCGACGCAACCGTGGGCGAACGGCAAATTCCGATGCACTCTGGGTAGTGACGTCGTCACCAGGGAGCACCGATGGCCGAGCGGGTACTCGAACTTCGGGTACACGGCGTGTCCAACACCCCGCCCGACCAGATCCTCGGCCTGCCCGCCGACCCGACCGGCACCGGCCCGCAACCCCGGCTCGTCTCCGGCGGCGACGTCACCGGCTTCTACCGCGCCAGCGACTCCGCCCCGGACGACCCCGTCGTCGTCGAGGCGTACAGCTGGGGGCAGTTGACCTCGGGGGCGCGCACCGCGCGGGACGTCGAACGCGCCCTGTGGACGCTGCTGCTGCCGTTCACCCTGGCCAACGTCGCCCTGTACGCCCGACCCGGCATTTCGCCCGACCCGGACGCCGAACGCTGGGGCAGCCGCGCCGGTATCACCGCCTGGCTGATCCGGCTGTTCTGCCTCAGCCTCACCGGCACCCTGGTGCTCGCCACCACCGGCATCGGGGTCGACCTGATCGCCTGGCAGTGCGTCGACCAGGAGTGCCTGCGGCAACTGCCCGGCCCGTGGGAGTTCCTCGGCCGGGGCTGGTGGCGCGCCGACGCCCACGCGCTCGCCGTCGGCCTGCTGGTGCCGTTGGCGATGCTGCTGGTGCTCGGCATCGTCTCCTGGCGCACCTACCAGTACGAGGCCGAGATGCCCGCCGAACCCAGCCCCCCGGCCGGCGACGGGGAGCACCCCGCCGAGCCGGCGTCCGACCCGGCCAACCCGTTGCAGGACCCCACCTTCTGGGGCGGGGAGGGGCAGCTGCGCCGCGCCGCCGTGCTGCACCTGTGCGTCGGCGCGGTGCTCGCCGCGGCGGTGCCCGTCGGCGCGGTGCTGGTGCTGGACCCGGCCCGGGGCGTCCGGGCCGTGGTCGCCGTCCCGACCGTCGCCGCCCTGGTCACGGTCGTCGTGATCGCGGTGGTGGCGGTGGGCCGCCCCTGGCTGACCCGACGCAGCGGGGCCGCCCCGCTCGGCCGGTGGAGCCTCGCCGTCGCCGTGCTCACCGGCCTCGCGCTGGCCGGCACCTTCACCCTCCTGCTGCTGCCGGACGGCCCCGCCGGCACCCCGCTGGCCGAGTTCCGCCCGCCGGCCGGCTGCACCCGCGACCCCGGCCTCGCCGGCTGCCGCGACGACCACTCGCTGCCCGGCTACGACGGGCTGATCGCCTGGCTCGCCACCTACCAGGTGCTGCTGCTGATCGCCATCGGCACGGTCGCCCGCTCCGGCCGCCGCGCACTGCCCCTCCCCGGCACCGCCGCCGTGCTGCTGCCCCTCGGCATGGCCTGGCTCGACGGCCGGCTGCCCGGCGTCCCCACCGCCCCCGACGGACTGCGGATCTGGATGCTCGCCGCCCCCGCCATCGCGCTCGCCGCGACCGGACTGCTGCTGCCCCGCACCGGCAACGACGCCAGCCAGCAACCACTCGGCGTGCACACCGACGTCGCCTGGGGCGGACGCGGGGCCGCCGTGATCGCCGGCTTCGGCTGGATGATGGCCATCGCCTACTGCGCCGGCCTGCTCTACTGGGTCACCAACCGGCTCGACGGGGCCGCCTCGCCCAGCGGATTCTCCCCGATCGTGCCGCCCCTGCCGGTGATCTGGGCCGGGCTGGCCTTCACCGTCGCCACCGCCGCCCTGCTCGGCACGCTGGTCCGCGCCGGGGTGCTCTTCCACCGGCTGCGGCGCGTCGAATACCTCCGGCTCACCGCCGCCGGGCAGGCCCTCTCCGCGCACGACCTGCGCCGCTGCCGGCACGTCAGCGCCTTCCGCGCGCTGCACCGCCTGGTCGGCGAGCACACGGTACGGCTGATCGGCTGCTACGCCACCATCGCGGCGGTGCTCGTGACACTGTCCTGCGTGGCGGCGCTGAACCGGACCCGCCCGGCGCCGGCCGACGCGTCGGGCTGGCCGGGGCTGGTGCACGCCGCCGCCGACCTCGGGGACACCCTGCTGGGCTGGCTGCCGCTGGTGGTCGCCGGTCTCGGCATGCTCGTCTACCGCAACGACACCGTCCGGCGCAGCGTCGGGGTGCTGTGGGACGTCGGCACCTTCTGGCCGCGCGCCGCGCACCCGCTCGCCCCACCCAGCTACGCCGAACGCGCCGTCCCCGAGTTGCAGACCCGGATCGCCGGCATCCTGGCGCTGACCGAGCGCGACCCCCGCCGGATGGACGGGGTGATCCTCTCCGGGCACAGCCAGGGCACGGTGATCTGCGCGGCGACCCTGCTCCAACTGCCGACCCGGTGGCGGCGACGGATCTGGTTCCTGTCGTACGGCTGCCAACTCACCCGGCTCTACGGGCGGGTCTTCCCCGCCTACTTCGGCCCGGCCCGGCTCCGGGTGCTCGCCCACGCGCTGACCTGGCCCTCCGGCCACGTCGCCTGGACCAACTTCTGGCGGGACACCGACCCGCTCGGCTGGCAGGTCAACGCCGGGGAACGGGACGTGCCGGTGACCGACCCGGAGGCGCTGCACCCCACCGGGGGCGAGGTCGCCGACCCACCGATCCGCAACCACAGCGGCTACCCGGAGGCGGCGGAGTTCCACCGGGAACGGGCCCTGGTGGCCCGGCTGCTGCGGCGTACCGTCCCGTCACCCCGGGTCGGTTGACCGGATCACCAGGTCGGCCCGGTCGGCGGTGCCCGCCACCACTGCGGCGTTCGCCTCGTCGCTGCCGTACGCCCAGGCCTGCGCCGCCTCCGGCGACCGCCCGTACGCCACGTGCCGCGCCACCAGCCGGCGCAGCCGTGCCCCGGCGTCCAGGTCGAGGAACCACGCCTCGTGCAGCAGCGACCGCACCTCGTCCCACGGCGACTCGGCGAGCAGCAGGTAGTTGCCCTCGGTCACCACCAGCCGGACCGAGGGCGGCACCTCCACCGCCCCGGCCACCGGCTCCTCCAGATCACGGCGGAACAGCGGCGCGTACACGGCGGTCGGCTCCAACCGGCGCAACCGGCGCAGCAACGACACGTACCCGTTGGCGTCGAAGGTGTCGACCGCGCCCTTGCGGTCGGCCCGGCCCAACCGGACCAGCTCCGCCTGGGCGAGGTGGAAGCCGTCCATCGGCACCAGTCGGGCGCTCGGGCCGACCGCCGCGACGATCCGCTCGGCCAGGGTTGACTTGCCGGCCCCGGGCGCACCGGCGATGCCCAGCAGTTGCCGGGGGCCGGCGTGGGCGAGCGACCGGGCCCTGGCCACCAGGTCGTCGAGGGAGAACGGACGCGCCCCGGGCATCAGGTCAGGACCGGGTCGCTGATGGTGAACCGGGCCCGGACCACCGCGTGCACCGACTGCGGGCGGGGGTCCAGATCCAGCTCCGGCGGGCCGCCCTGGCGGGTCTGGTGGACGTACACCGCCCCGCCCATGCCGGAGCCCTCGTCGGTGTCGGCCAGCTCCAGGAGCGCGGTCACCCGCGCGCCGAGCGCCTCGGCGTACTCCCGGGCCCGGCGCAGCGCGTCGGCGATCGCCGCGTGCCGGGCCTCCCGGTGGGCCGGGCTGTCCGGACGCAACGACCACCAGGGGCCGGCCACCTCGACGTGGTCCTGCTCGGCCAGGCGCAGCATCAGCTCGGCCAGGGAGCCGAAGTCGGTGACGGTGACGGTGGTGGAGACGCTGCCCAGGTAGCCGACGACCCGTTCGCCGGAACGGTTCGTCTCGGGACGGACCCGCAGCTCACCGGCCTCCCTGCGGTCCACCGCCGGCTCGTGCTCGTCGAGCAGCACCCGGACGGCGGCGGCCCGCTCGGCGAGCCGGGTCAGGGCGACCTGACGGTCCCGTTCCCGGGCCGTCGCGGTCACCTCGAAGCGGGCCAGTTCGGGCGGCACCTCCCGGTACGCCTCACCGCGCACCGCCACCACCGGTCCGTCCACCACGCACCCACCCTAGCGGCGCGGCCGACGTGCCGCCGGTTTCCACGCGGTCAGGCCGGCCGCAGCCCGGTGTACGTCACCGTCCCCCGCGCCACCGCGCAGCCGGTGAGGTGCCCGCCGGACTCGCCGACCGACCTGACGAACGCCAACTCCCCGGCGGGGTCGGCGTCGAGGTCGAACGCCCGGCGGACCGGCAGTTCCCGGACCGACCGGGCCGCCCGCACCGCGCCGGCCCGCTCGTAGTGGGCCACCAGCGTGGGCAGGTCGTCGTTCCGGACCGCCTCGGCGAGCGCGTCGAGCGCGGCCCGCACCTCGGCCAACTGCCGCAGCACCTGGTCCCGGTTCGCCAACAGCATGGCGGCGGTACGCCGGGCCGGGGTGGTCGCCACCCGGGTGCCGTCGCGGAAGCTGCCGGCGGCGAGCCGGACCACCGCGTCGCGCACCGTCGAGTCGGCGGCGGCCCCGGCCAGACCGCCGGCCAGCAGGTGCGGCACGTGCGAGGACAGCGCCACGACCCGGTCGTGCACCTGCGGCGACATCGGTACGACGTGCGCGCGGAAGACGTCGACCACCAGCCCGACCAGCGCCCGGAACGGCGCCAGCCCGTCGGCGCTCGGGCAGAGCACCCAGGCCGCGTCGGTGAACAGACCGGCCTGGGCGGCGGTGAGCCCGGCCCGTTCGGTGCCGGCCATCGGATGCCCGGGGACGAACCGGCCGGTCAACCCGTGCGCTCCGGCGAACCCGGCGACGGCCTCCTTGGTGCTGCCCACGTCGGTGACGATGCACCGGTCACCGGTCAGCCCCGCCACCGTCAGCAGGGTCTCCGGCAGGCTGGGCAGCGGGCCGCCGAGGAACACCACGTCCCGGTCGCGGACCGCGTCGGCGAGGCCGTCGGGGAAGTCGATGCCCCGGCGGCGGCCCTCGGCCCGGGTCGCCGGGTCCGGGTCCCAGCCGGTCACCCGGACGCCCGCCTCGTGCAGGCGCAGCAGGATCGACCCGCCGATCAGGCCGGTGCCCACCACGGCGACCCGGAGCCGGCCGACGTCCTCACCCACCGCAGCCGCCCTACGGCTGGGCGAGCCGCTGCGCGACCGCCCCGACGTGCGCGTCGGACCCGGTCAGCGCCACCCGGACGTGCCGCTGCCCGGCCGGACCGTAGAAGGCACCGGCGGCGACCAGGATGCCCCGGCGGGCCAGCCAGTCGACGGTGTCCCAGCAGTCCTCGTCCCGGGTGAGCCACAGGTAGAGGCCCGCCTCGGAGTGCTCCAGCCGGAAGCCCGCACCGGTGAACGCGGCGAGCAGCGTCTCCCGCCGGGCCCGGTAGCGTTCCCGCTGCTCGTCGGCGTGCGCCTGGTCGCCGAGCGCGGCCACCATGGCGGCCTGCACCGGCGCCGGGACGATCATGCCGGCGTGCTTGCGGATCTTGAGCAGCTCGGCGACGAGCGTCGGGTCACCGGCGACGAACCCGGCCCGGTAGCCGGCGAGGTTGGAGCGCTTGGACAGCGAGTGCACCGCCAGCACCGAGTCGTACGAGCCGCCGCAGACCTCCGGCGCGAGCACCGACACCGGGGCGGCGTCGGCCGTCCAGCCCAGCGGCAGGTAGCACTCGTCGCTGGCCACCACGGCACCGCGCTCCCGCGCCCAGTCGACCACCTTGCGCAGGTGGGCGGCGGGCAGCACCCGGCCTGTCGGGTTGCCCGGGGAGTTGACCCAGACCAGGCGTACCCGCGAGGTGGGGCCGACCGCGGTCAGCGCGTCGGCACGCACCACCGTGGCACCAGCCAGCCGGGCCCCGTCCTCGTATGTCGGATAGGCGATCGTGGGCACCACGACCACGTCGCCGGGGCCGATCCCGAGCAGGGTGGGCAGCCAGGCGACCAGTTCCTTGGAACCGATCGTCGGCAGCACCCCGAGCCCGTCGACACCGGCGGCGCAGGCGCGCGCCACCCAGCCGGCGATGGCCTGCCGCAGCGTCGGGGTGCCCGCCGTCAACGGGTAACCCGGCGCGTCGGACGCGTCGGCCAGGGCCTGCCGGATCACCGTCGGCACCGGGTCGACAGGCGTACCCATGGAGAGGTTGATCAGGCCGTCCGGGTGCGCCGCGGCCAGGGTGGCCGCGGCGTCCAGGGTGTCCCAGGTGAACTCGGGCAACCGGGCCGACACCGGCACGGGCCGACCCGGCGACACCGGCACGGGCCCGGCCGGGCGCTCCGGCGTAGCCCCGGCCGGTGCCGCTGCGGGCCCGGCCGGCGCCCCGGGTGTCACGGCGGCGGGCCGGTTCAGTGGCCCTCGCCGCGCGGCGGCTGGCCGGCGACGAACGTCGCGTCCTTCTCCACCTTGCCGATCTTCGACGCGCCGCCCGGCGAGCCCAGGTCCTCGAAGAACTCGTAGTTGGCGCCGGTGTAGTCCTTCCACTGCTCGGGGACGTCGTCCTCGTAGAAGATGGCCTCCACCGGGCAGACCGGCTCACAGGCACCACAGTCGACGCATTCGTCGGGGTGGATGTAGAGCATCCGGTTGCCCTCGTAAATGCAGTCGACCGGGCATTCCTCGATGCATGCCTTGTCGAGCACATCCACGCACGGCTCGGCGATGATGTAGGTCACCGGTCTTCTCCTCCGCAAGACTCGTCGCGATCACCCGCGACGCTAAGAGCCTAGTATCTCGCCGGGGAGGAGGTCGATCGTGCTCCGACAGCAGGATGTGGGACACCGGATCGTGGTTCGCCGCATTGTGGGGATTCGTGAGGGCCGGCCCCTCTTCTCGGACGCCCTCGGTGAACTGGTCGAGCTGAGCGAGACCCATCTCACCATCGCCACCGCGCAGGGCCGGGTCCGGGTGCCGGTGGCCGAGGTGCACCGGGCCAAGCGGGTGCCGCCCACCCGCCGGCCCACCGCCTCCGCCGTGGTCGAGCTGGAACTCGCGGCCGACGAGGCGTGGCCCGCGCCGGTACGCGGCCGGCTCGGCGACTGGCTGCTGCGGTCCGCCGACGGCTGGACCGGACGCGCCAACTCGGCCCTGCCGGTCGGCGACCCGGACCGGCCCCTGCCGGCGGCGATCGACGCCATCGAACGCTGGTACGCCGGACACGGCCAACCCGCCATGGTCAACACCCCGTTGCCGCTGGCCGTGCCGGTCGGCGCCGAACTGGACACCCGGGGCTGGACCGCCCGCCCGCTGACCCTGGTCCAGACCGTCCCCCTGACCAGCCTGCTCACCCCGGAGCCCCTCCCCGGAACGTCCCCGGGGCCGGGGGTGGACCATGACGACCGGGTCACGGGCGGCGCGGGCCGGGACGGCGACGGCCCGCCCGTGGTGCTCGACGACGCGCCGTCCGAGGAGTGGCTCGCGGTCGCCGCCGGGCGCAAGGGCGGCCTGCCCGACTCCGCCCGGCACATCCTCACCGCCGTGGCCCGGGTCCGCTTCGCCCAGGTGTACGCCGACGGCAGGCTGCTGGCGACGGCCCGGGGCACGGTCACCGGGCAGGGCCGCTGGCTGGGGCTCAGCCTGATCGAGGTGGCCCCGTCGGCGCGCCGGCAGGGGCTGGCCGCCCGGATGGTCCGGGCCCTGGCCGCATGGGGCGCGACCGAGGGAGCGACGCACGCCTTCCTCCAGGTGGAGCAGCGCAACACCGGGGCGGTGGCGCTCTACCGCAAGCTCGGCTTCACCACCCACCACACCTACCTGACCCGGGTCGCCCCGCCCGGCTGACCCGGCCCGATCGGCTCCTGTGGCCGATGTAGCGGTATCCCATCGGTCCGGATACCGCTACCTGCGCCCCGTTGAGTTGATCAACGACGCACCACCCGACGGGGCTTGCCCACGTTGCGCTCGGCGTACCGCCGCAACTGCTTCGAGCGGTGGTCACGGCCGAGCGCGACGAGCACCAGGTAACCGATCGCCACACCGGCCCCGGCGGCGAGGAGGTAGAGCCAGATCTGGGCGAAGAACAGCCCGGCGCCCCCACCGAACGGGTTGTTCCCGACCAGCAGCGGGCCGACGAGCACCGTCAGCAGCAGCGCCACGGCCACCGCGGCGGACACGTCGGCACCCCATTGCGCCGCCGGAACGGCCCGGCCCCAGGTGAACACCACCCCGGCCAGGATCAACCCGACCACGACGAACATGCCCAGCGAGACCCGGTCGGCGGCGGTGTCGTTCCCGTCGAAGCCGAGTTTGATGATCACCCGGGCCACCACGTTGACCGCGAACAGGGCCGCCGCGAGTACGCCGACCGCCCGCCACCGCTGTGTCATCACACGCCTCCCGCCGTACCACCCGCCCCGTCGGCGGGTCTCCTGGCAGGAATATCTACCACCGCCGGCTGTGTGTCGTCATCACCCGTCGTGCCGGCGCGGCTGCGGGCTGAGCATCTGCCGGAACGCCATCACCGCGAACGTCATCGCCCCGGTGGTGATCATCGCCAGCCCGACCCAGTTGTCCCCGGCGACCAGCAGGTCACCCTCGGCGGTACGGACCGCCGCCACCGCCATCAGCACGAACCACGGCAGCGCCGGCAACGCCACCGCCCACTTCCGGCCGACCGCCGCGTACGCGAACCAGCTCACCGCCACCGCGCCCAGGATGGTGACCAGCACCGAAACCCCGATCAGCTGCCCGCCGGCCCGGACGGTGGACAACAGCAGCCCGATCACGGCGACGAGCACCCCACCGACCACGGCGACCAGTCCGCCGACCACCCGCAGCACGACGTCGAGCAGGCGGGCCGTCCGGCCGGGCGGCGGCGGGACGGCGGTGGTCTCCTCCTCGACGACCGGCATCGGCGTGGCGGGCAGGGTCACCGGAGCCCGGCCGTCGCCGTGGCCGCCGACGCGTCACCCGCCGGGGCCGCCTGCTCCGGCCGTCGCGCCGCCGCCACCGGCCGGCCTTCCGGCAGGTCCGCCGGGGCCGGATCGATCCCGGCGAAGAGGTCGCCCTCCCAGCCGTTCGGGCCGCCTCCCGGACCGGGCTCCCCCACCGCAAGGGTGAAGTACTCCACGCCCATGAACTCCGCGCCGAAGTTGCCGGCGATCGCGTACAGCCAGGAGTTGGCCGGGATCTGGGTGGCGTGCGCCCGCATCGCCGCCTCCTTGGCGGCGTGCTGGTCGGTGGCGTCGATCCGGGCGGCGATCTGGTCGTCGGGGGTGCCGAACGGCAGGTCGTCGACGCTGTCGATGGCGGCGAAGGGGTTGTCCGACGATTCGGTGAAGTGGCTCATCCCGGCCTCCAGGACGCTGCGCGGCAGCGCCGTCCAGTAGACCTTCGCCGGGGCGATGCCCTCCGCGTCGGCCAGCTCGTGCGCGCGCACCGCCACCCGGTGCGCCTGGATGTGGTCCGGGTGACCGTAGAAGCCGTTCGGGTCGTAGGTGACCAGGACCTGCGGGCGGATCTCCCGGATGACCTCCAGGAGCAGCCCGGCGGCCTCGTCGAGGTCGGCCCGCCAGAACGCCCGGGGATGCTCGTTGGTGGGCATGCCCATCATCCCCGAGTCCCGGTAGCGGCCCGCACCGCCGAGGAACCGGTGGTCGGTGACGCCGAGCGCGGCGCAGGCGGCGGCCAGCTCGCCGATCCGGAACCCGCCGAGCTGGTCGGCCTCGGCGGCGGCGAGCTGCGCCAGCGCCGGCACGTGGATCTCGCCCTCCTCGCCGAGGGTGCACGTCACCAGCGTGACGTGGGCCCCGGCAGCGGCGTAGTGCGCCATCGTCGACCCGGTGCCGATGGACTCGTCGTCGGGGTGCGCGTGGACCAGCAGGAGGCGTCGGTCGGGCAGCGTCGTCACGACCGTCACTCTAACCGGCGGTCCGGCGGCACCGGGGCGTACGCGTCCACGCAGGTCGGCCACATCACGCCCGGCCCGGCTCTACGATCCGGGTTGTGGACTTTCCCGAGCTGGCCGCCCGTACCCGTCGGTTCAGCCACGGGGCGCCGCGCGCCGTTTCCGTGGCCGACGACGGTTCCCGGGTGGTCTTCCTCCGCTCGGGCGGCCCGCAGGACCCGGCCGACGCGCTCTGGGCGCTGGAGACCGCCTCCGCCGAGGAACGGCTGATCGCCGACCCGGCCGTGCTGCTCGGCGAGGACGCCGACCCGACGGCGCTGGCCCCGGGCGAGCGGGCGTTGCGTGAACGCCGCCGGCTCAGCGCCGCCGGCATCGGCTCGTACGCGCTGGACAGCGCGGGCCGGGTGGCGGTGTTCGCGCTGGCCGGCCGGTTGTTCCGGGCCGACCTGGTGCACGGCGACGTGATCGAGGTGACCACCGTCGGGCCGGTGATCGACCCCCGCCCCGACCCGACCGGGCAGCGCGTGGCGTACGTGACCGACGCCGCCGACGGGGTACGCCGGGGCGAGCTGCGGGTGGTCGCCCCGGACGGCACCGACTCCCTGCTGGCCGGCGAGGACGGCGGGGTGACCTGGGGTCTCGCCGAGCACGTCGCGGCGGAGGAGTTCGGCCGGTTCCGGGGCTACTGGTGGGCCCCGGACGGGCGGATGGTGCTCGCCGCCCGGGTCGACGAGTCCCGGCTGCCCCGCTGGCACCTGCACGACCCGGCGGACCCGGCGACCCCGCCGACCACCGTCGCGTACCCCCGGGCGGGTGGGCCGAACGCGGAGGTGAGCCTGCACCTGCTCGACCTGGACGACGGCTGGGTCGACGTGCACTGGGACCGGGAGACCTACCCGTACCTGACCTCCGTCGACTGGGCCGACGGCAACCCCCTGATCACCGTGCTGCGCCGGTCGCAGCAGCACGGCCTGGTGCTGGCGGTGGACCCGCGTACCGGGGAGACGCAGGTGCACGCCGAGCTGGCCGACCCGCGCTGGGTGGAGCCGATCCCCGGCACCCCGGCGCACCTGCCCGACGGCCGGGTGCTGGTCGGCGGCGAACTGGCCCACGACGGGTACGACGCCCGTTGCCTGTTCGCCGACGGCACCCTGCTCACCCCGCCCTCGCTGTACGTGCGGCGGGTGGTGGGCCGGCTGCCCTCCGGCCCCGGCCCGGCCGACCTGCTGGTGGAGGCGAGCGAGGGCGAACCGAGCCAACGGCACCTCTACCGGGTCCGTACGGTGATCGGTGGTGGGGTGGACGCCCGCCGGATGAGCAGCACCCCCGGCTGGCACACGGCGGTGGTCGGCGGGGACACCCTGGTCGTCGGCACGGCCTCGCTGGACGACGCGGGGACGACCTGGTCGGTGTGGCGCGGCGACGGCGAGGTGGCCCGGCTGCGGTCACTGGCCGCCACCCCGTCGTCGGCACCCCGGCCGATGCTGGTCCGGGTGACCGACAGGCGGTTACCGACGGCGGTGCTCTACCCGTCCGAGCACGTCAAGGGCACCCGGTTGCCGGTGCTGCTGGACGTCTACGGCGGTCCCGGCCACCAGGAGGTGGTGGCCGCCCGGTCGGCCTGGCTGGAGCGGCAGTGGTGGGCGGACTCCGGGTTCGCCGTGGTCACCATCGACAACCGGGGTACGCCGGGCGTCGCCCCGTCGTTCGAGAAGGCGATCCACCGGCGGGTGGCCGACGTGATCCTGACCGACCAGGTGGACGCGTTGACCGCGCTCGCCGGCAAGCACCCCGACCTGGACCTGGAGCGGGTGGCGATCCGGGGCTGGTCGTTCGGCGGCTGGCTGGCCGGGCTGGCGGTGCTGCGCCATCCGGAGCTGTTCCGGTGCGGCATCGCCGGCGCCCCGGTCAGCGACTGGGCGCTGTACGACACCGCGTACACCGAGCGCTACCTCGGCCTGCCCGACGACGGTATCGACGTGTACGGCCACCACTCGCTGGTGGAGCTGGCGGCGGAGCCGCTGCACCCCGGCGAGCCGGCCCGGCCGCTGCTGCTGGTGCACGGCATGGTCGACGACAACGTGGTGGCCGCGCACACGCTGCGGCTGTCGGCGGCGCTGCTGTCGACCGGCCGGCCGCACGCGGTGCTGCCGCTGACCGGGGCCACCCACATGGCGGCCGGGGGGCTGTCCGAACGCCTGCTCCGCCTGGAACTCGACTTCCTCCGTACCCACCTGGGCTGAGCCGGCTCCGCCGACCGGACCGGACGTCGGCCTGTGCCGTCGTCCCGACCGGGCTCCGGGTCTGCGCCGGCCCGGTCGCCGTGCGCAGGTCGACAAGCTGCGGTGGACGGTCTTTCCCGACCTTCTTCTCAGATCCCTCTGAAATCACCCTGCCAGGCTGGTCGGTGACCGCGTCAAGCCGAAAGGTAAGGAGTCGAGGATGACGTTCTCCCGCACCGCCCGACGGATCACCCCCGGCGCACTGGCGGCGATGCTGCTCGCCCTCGTCGGCGGCACGCCGGTCGCGGCAGCTCCGGCAACCACGGCCACGGGCACCACCTCGGCCTGGACGCTCGTCGACCTGTCGCAGCGGATCTGCGCCACCTCCGACGACCCGCGCACCCTGTACTACTTCGTCGTCCTCGACGGGACGTGGTCGTCGACGATCACCGCCAGCTACACCGGGATGCCCGCCGGAACCGAGGTGTACAGCCCGCAGAGCACGCCGCCCGGGTCCGGTGACGGCAACGTCGTGCAGATCCTCACCGCGTTCCGCCTGCACAGCGCTCCCCTCGGCCACCACGTCCCCCAGCTTCGGGCCACGGACGGCACCGTCACGCAGAGCGTCCCGGTCACCCTCGACATCCAGTCGTCCTGCTGAAGCGAGGCGGCCAGCTCGATCGATCGACACGACCGGCTTGATCGATTCGATGTCGCCGATGTTGCGGTGTCCCGTTGCCCGGACACCGCAACATCGGCCCCACAGAGTGGATCAAGCCGCACCCGCAGGTACGCCACCCGCCAACCGATCGGCAACGCGTCACCGCTCACCGCGCCACCGCCGATCCGGCACCGCCCGGGTCGTTTCCTCCACGGGTATCCGCTCCGCCTCGGCCTGCGCCAGAATCCGCTGCCGGGCCGCCTCCCACTCGGGTTCGGCAAGGACATGGACGTCAACACCGGGCCCTGGGAGTTGACCTTCCTGGACGCCTCGGCGTCCAGGGCGACGCTCGACCGCTACAACACCCCGCCCGGGTAGGCGCTGCGTCAGAGCGTGTCGTAGACGTCGCTACGGTGACCGAGGTGGACCACGAGGACGATCAACTCCTGATCGCGGATCGTGTAGACGATGCGATGGTTGCCGACGCGGATTCGGAGCAGCCCGGGATAGCCGGTGAGTGCCTTGACCTCAGCAGGGCGCGGCTCGGTGGCCAGGGCGGCGATAGCGGCGACCAGGCGCGCTTGCACAGGGCGGTCCAGTTTGCGCAGCAGCTTGGCGGCGGCGCGTTCGACGTGAACGGTGTAGGTCGGTGTGGTCACAGGCCCAACTCGCGGCGCAGTTCGGTCAGCGGAACGGGCGGGTCGCCTTCGTCGATGCGGGCCAGAGCCTCTCGGGCAGCGGCGACGTCGGCGGCATCCTCGGCGCGTTCGATCGCTTCGGCCAGCTCGGCGGGGACGATGGCGGCCAGTCGCTGCCCACGTCGGGTGACGTAGGTGATCCGCCCGGCGTAGTGGGCACGGGAGACGACGTCCGCAAGACTGTCGCGGGCATCGGAGATCGGCAGTTCGGCGGCGGGCTCGCTCATAGCCTGAATTGTACAACTCGCACGAGTCGTACGAGCGTTGACGGGCGCAGCCAGCACCACGCAGCGTGCCCACGAGAGGCGACGGGCTCCCTCCCGATCGGCGTCGGGAGGGAGCCCGGTTCCGGCTCAGTGTGACGTCACTGCTTGACGTGGGCGTTGACGAACGAGGGGTAGCCGAAGACGCTGGAGATGAACACCCCGCCCACCTTCGAGCCGTGCACGGTGTAGGCCACGTCCACGAAGAGCGGCACCACCGGGGCGTACTCCGTCATGATCCGCCGGTCGAGCTTGCCCCACTCGGGACCCTGGTCGGCCGGGGGCATGGCCTGGATGCGGTCGATCTCGGCGTTGACCGCCGGGTCGTTGAAGTACGCCTGGTTGCCGTTGCCCTCGGCCTTGATGGTGCGGCCGTCGTAGAGCACCGGCAGGATCGACGCGCCGCTGGGCCAGTCCGCGGCCCAGTTGCCGATGTAGAGGTCCCACGGGTTGTTCTTCTTCTTGATCTCGTCGAGTTTCGCGTCGTCCGGGATGTTCCGCAGGGTGATCCTGAACCCGGCGCGTTCCAGGTTGGCCTTGAGCTGGGTGCCCATCTGCTGCTCGGTGGTGTTGTCGGCCACCCCGAGGACCAGCTCCGGGGTCTTGCCGGCGAGCAGTTCCTTGGCCTTGTCGACGTCGCCGTTGGCGCCGGCCGGGTAGGCGTCGTACGCCTGGTAGCCGATGGTGGACGGCGGCATCAGGGTGGTCATCGGCTGGGCGACGGTCTGCCCGCCGAGCGCCTTGACCAGGCCGTCGCGGTCGATGGCGTAGTTGAGCGCCCGGCGGACGGCGAGGTCGGTGACCCGCTGGTTGTTGATGACCAGCTGGTTGGCGCTCGGCGTCGGCGACAGGACGCTGCGCGACTTGAGGCCCCGGTCCTGGGCGACCCGGGCCACCAGCGAGGCGGGCACGTAGTTCCAGGCCAGCGCGCTCTGGTCGGCGCCGTTGTCGGCGATCACCCGGTTGACGGCCGCGTCGGCGGTCGGCCCGAAGGTCCAGACGAACTGGTCCGGGTACTGGTGGCGGACCGGGTCGGTGGCGGCGTCCCAGTGCGGGTTGCGGTCCAGGGTGAGCTGCACCCCGGCCTGGTTCTTGGCGATCTTGTACGGCCCGGAGGAGAACGGCCGCTGGTCCAGGTCGACGCCGGTGTCCTGGTCCGGCCGCAGCGGCGCGGTGGTCGGCAGCGAGACCGCGAACGGCAGGTCACAGCGGGGCTTGGCGAACTCGAACCGCAGCGTCTTCGCGTCCGGGGTGGTCAGGCCCGGCGGCAGCGACGTCTTGTTCTTCGCGAAGTCCCACTTCGTGTCGTACTGCGGGGTGTCGGCGAGCCACTCCTGGAGGTAGGTGGGGCCGCCGGTCAGGTCGGGGTCGAAGGAACGGGCGATGCCGTACGCGATCTCCTTGGCGGTGATCGGGCTGCCGTCCTCGAACTTCACCCCGTCCTTGATGGTGAACTCCCAGACCCGGCAGTCGCTGTTCACGTTGTTGCCCGGGTTCTGCGCCAGGTCACCGACCAGGACCAGGCCGCCCCTGCCGTCGTCCTTCCAGGTGGTCAGGTAGCGGGCGAACAGCGGGTTGGCCATCAGGCCGGCGAACGAGTACGTCCGCTGCGGGTCCAGGTGGGAGATGGGGGTCTCCCGGATGATGGTGAAGGTGCCGCCCCGGGTCGCCCCGTCGATCTCGGCGGCGGGGCCCTGGGAGTCCTTCGGGTCGGTGGCGATCACCCCGGTCTGCTGCCGGTCGGTGTCCACGGTGGTGCCCTCGCCCGTGTTCTCCGAGCAGGCTCCCAACGCCACCACCAGGGCGATCGCCCCGCCCACGGCGGCTGCTGCGCGTGGTCGCATCTCCTACCTCCTCCACCCGTCCACCGGCGGAGGTGACCGCCGACGCCCGGGGATCGTCAAGAAGAAAAACTTCGGACTGTCTAGCAGATTTCGGTAACTTCCATCGTCCGACCGACCGGTCAGCGCAACCGCACCCGCGGGTCGATCGCCGCGTACAGCAGGTCCACCAGCACGTTCGCCAGCACCACGAAGACCGCCGCGATCAGCACGGTCGCCATGATGGTGGGCAGGTCACCGGCGCGGACCGCGTCGACCGCCGTACGCCCCATGCCGTTGAGGCCGAAGGTCGTCTCGGTGATCACCGTGCCGCCGAGCGCGCCGCCGACGTCCAGGCCGGCGATCGTCACCACCGGCGTGATCGCCGCGCGCAGCGCGTGCCGCCCGTACACCGTGCGTCTGGCCAGGCCCTTGGCCCGCGCGGTCCGCACGAAGTCCTCCGACAACGTCTCCAGCATCTGCGCCCGGGACAGCCGGGCGTAGATCGCGGAGAACAGGAACGCCAGCGCCAGCCAGGCCAGCACCAGCCCACCGGCCCACCGGAGCGGGTCGTCGGACAACGGCGTGTAGCTCGGCACCGGCAGCCAGCGCAGCGTGTAGACGAACACCAGCAGCAGCACCGCCCCCACGAAGTAGAGCTGCAACGACGCCCCGGCCAGCGAGAAGCCGATCGCCGCCCGGTCCAGCCAGGTGCCCCGGCGCAGCGCCGAGACCATGCCCAGGCCCACCCCGAGCAGCAGCCACAGCACCGCCGCCGGTACGACGATGCTCAACGTCACCGGCAGCACCCGGGCGATGGTGTCCGAGACCGCCTCGTTGGACACGTACGACCAGCCCAGGCAGGGTGCGTCGCACCTGCCGCCCTGGGCGCTGCCGAGGTCCCGGCCGGTCACGATGCCCTTCATGTAGCCGGCGTACTGGCTGATCAGCGGATCGCGCAGGCCCAACTCCTGACGGACCCGCTCCAGCCGTTCCGGGTTGCAGTTCTTCGGGCACATCCCGGTGACCGGGTCCCGGGGCAGGGCGAAGAACATCAGGAAGCTGAGCACGCTGACCGCGAAGAGCGTCAACGCCGCCGAGAAGAGCCGCTTGACCAGGAACCGCGCCATCGCCGGGCCTCCTACCGGGACGACTTCGGGTCGAGCGCGTCCCGCAGCGCGTCGCCGAAGAGGTTGAAGGCGAACACGAGCGCGAAGATCGTGATGCCGGGGAAGAAGACGTACGCCGGGTCGGTCTGGAGGTAGTCCAGGCTGCGGTAGATCATCCGGCCGAAGCTCGGGGTGGCGTCGGTCAGCCCGACACCGATGAACGACAGCGCCGCCTCGCTGGTGATGTACGCCGGCACCGCCAGCGAGAAGGACACCAGGATCGGCGCCCAGAGGTTCGGCAGCAGTTGCCGGAACAGCATGTGTCCCAGCCCCGCACCGCTGGCCCGTGCCGCCTCCACGAACTCCCGCTCGCGCAGCGCGATCACCTGCCCGCGTACCAGCCGGGCGGTGCTCGTCCAGCCGAACAGCGCGAAGATGGCGATCAGCACCCCGATCTGGAACGCGGCCGGCACCTCCTCGCGCTGGCCGTAGAAGCGCAGCGCGACGGTCGGCGTCAACGCCAGCGCGATGATCAGGAACGGCATCGCCAGGGTCAGGTCGGTGACCCAGTTGACCACCGCGTCCAGCCAGCCGCCCAGGTAGCCGGCGAGGGTGCCCAGCACGACACCGATCGCCGCCGTGGTCACCGCCGCCGCGAAGGCGATGAACAGCGAGGTACGCAGCCCGTGCACCATCCGGATGAAGATGTCCCGGCCCAGCCCCGGCTCCAGCCCGAACCAGTGGTCCCCGGTCACCCCGCCGGCATAGCCGAGCGGCATTCCGAACCCGTCCAGCCGGGACTGGAACTGCTCCCGGGGGCCGGTCCCGTACGCCCACTCGATCGCCGGCACGGCGAGCGCCACCAGCACGAAGAAGACCAGCATCCCGCCGCTGACCAGGCCGGTCCGGTCCCGCCGCAGCCGGGCCCAGGCGAGTTGGCCGGGCGAACGCCCGACGAACCCGGGCCCGGGGCGGTCGCCACCCGTTCCGGCCTCGGCCTCGGCCTCGGCCAGCGTCGCCGGATCGACCGGGGACACACTCATGTCGCCACCTCCTCGGCGTTCCCGTCCACCCGGCCCGCGCCACCCGCAGTGGTCGCGCCCGCTCCGGCACCGCCGGGAGCGGCCGGGGTCGGCGGTCCGGTCTCCGGGAAGTGGCAGGCGGTGGCGTGCCGCCCCCCGGCGTCGACCACCAGCACCGGTTCCTCGCGGACGCAGACGTCCTGCACCCTGGCACACCGGGTCCGGAACCGGCAGCCCGACGGCGGGTCCAGCGGCGTGGGCACGTCCCCGGTCAGTCTGATCCGCCCCGCCCCGCCCGTCGCGGTCACGTCCGGGACCGCCGACAGCAACGCCCGGGTGTACGGGTGCCGGGGCCGCCGGTAGATGTCGTCCCGGTCGCCGATCTCCACGATCCGGCCCAGGTACATCACCGCGACCCGTTGGCAGAAGTGCCGCACCACGGCCAGGTCGTGCGCGATGAACACGAACGCCAGACCGAGGTCGCGTTGCAGGTCCCGCAGCAGGTTCACCACCTGCGCCTGGATCGAGACGTCGAGCGCGGAGACCGGCTCGTCGGCAACGATCAGCCTCGGCCGCAGGGCCAGCGCGCGGGCGATCCCGATCCGCTGCCGCTGCCCGCCGGAGAACTCGTGCGGGTAGCGGTTGTAGTGCTCCGGGTTGAGCCCGACCAGCTCCAGCAGTTCCCGGACCCGCTGCCGCACCCCGCCGGGCGGGTCGATCCCGTTGACCTGCAACGGCATCGCCACGATCCGCCCGACGGTGTGCCGGGGGTTCAGCGAGGCGTACGGGTCCTGGAAGATGATCTGGAGGTCCTGCCGTAGCGGACGCAGCTCACGCCGTCGGGCGTGGGTGATGTCCCGGCCGGCGAACTCGATCGTCCCGGCGGTCGGCTCCAGCAGCCGGACCAGCATCCGGCCGGTGGTGCTCTTGCCGCAGCCGGACTCCCCCACCAGGCCCAACGCCTCGCCGGGCCGCACGTCGAAGTCCAGCCCCTCCACGGCCCGCACCAGCCCCCGGGACCGCAGTCCGGTGCGTACCGGGAAGTGCTTGGTCAACCCCCGCACCCGCAACAACGGCTCACCAGCGCTCACCGGCCCGCCCTCCGTCCGCGACCGTGGCACGTCCCCCGCGCTCATCGGGACATCCCGGCCCGGGAGACGGCCTGCTGGGAGAGGGTGACGCGGTCGTCGGCGGGGAGGTGGCAGGCGACCAGGTGGCCGTCCGCACCAGCCGGGGCGAGGCGCGGCACCTGGCTGCGGGAGCGGTCGCCGGCGTACCGGCAGCGGGGGTGGAACGCGCAGCCGGCCGGCAGGTCGATCAGCGAGGGCGGGTTGCCGGGGATGGGCACCAGGTCCGCGTCCGGGTCGCCGTGCAGCGACGGCACGCTGGAGAGCAACCCCCAGGTGTACGGGTGCTGCGGCCGGCGGAGCACCTGCGCCACGCTCCCCTGCTCGACCACCCGCCCGGCGTACATGACCAACACGTCGTCGGCGACCTGGGCGACCACCCCCAGATCGTGGGTGATCAGCACGATCGCGGTACGGAACTCGGCCTGGAGGTCGGCGAGCAGGTCGAGGATCTGGGCCTGCACCGTCACGTCCAGCGCGGTGGTCGGCTCGTCGGCGATGACCAGGGCCGGGTCGTTGACCAGCGCCATCGCGATCATCGCCCGCTGCCGCATGCCGCCGGAGAACTCGTGCGGGTACTGGTCATAGCGGCGGGCCGGCTGCGGGATGCCCACCCGGTCGAGCATCTCCACCGCACGGGCCCGCGCCGCCCGGCGCCCCGCCCGGGGGTGGTGCACCCGGTACGCCTCGGTGATCTGCCGCCCCACGCTGTAGTACGGGTGCAGCGCGGAGAGCGGGTCCTGGAAGATCATCGCCACGTCCCGGCCGCGCAGCCGGCGTACCCGGTCCTCGGGAAGGCCGACGAGTTGCCGCCCGCCGACGGTGATCGCGCCGGTGACGGTGCTGCGTCGGGGATCGTGCAGGCCGAGCACGGCAAGCGCGGTGACGCTCTTGCCGGAGCCCGACTCGCCGACGATGCCGAGTGTCCGGCCGCGCGGCACGGTGAGGGACACCCCGTCGACTGCGCGCACCACGCCGTCGGCCGTGTCGAACCGCACCCGCAGGTCGTCCACCCGCAGGTACGGGTCGTCGCCGTGCGGCTCCCGCGCGGCCGGACGGCGGTCGTCGGGTGTGCCGGGCGCGTCCGGGCGGGCGTCCGGCGGGCCGGACGGCGCTACGTGCGGACTGTCCACCACCGCCTCCTCGGGTTGTAGGGAACCTACAACAAAGAGCCGAGGCTGAAAATAAGCTACGGGGCGGGAGCTGTCGCCGGACCACAGCGTAGTCGCCGCCCGGTGTCGTCGCCGCCCGGTGTCGTCGCCGTCCGGTCGCACCCGGGTGCGTCCATGGGCGAGGTGCCAGGTGGAGGACGCCCGGCGACACGAGGTGGCGGTGACCGACCATGACCACAGCGATCCGGCCCGAGGATCTGGTGTCCTGACGGATGTCGGTGGGCTGGCCTAGGGTCGGTCCATGACCGAGTTCGACGCGGCGGCCGCAGCCGTACAGGCCGCTCTCGACGCGGGCGCCCGGTATGCCGACGCCCGGGTGATGCACCTGCGCTACGAGTCGATGTCCGCACGCAACGGCGCGATCGAGGAGCTGACCCAGGACGAGAGCCTCGGCCTGGGCGTACGCGCACTGGTCGGGTCGGGGTGGGGCTTCCACGCCGTACCCGAGCTGTCCGACCCGGCGGCCCGCGCGGCCGGGCGGCGGGCCGCGGAGGTGGCCGCCGCGAGCGCCCGGGTGGCCGGCCCACCGATCACGCTGACCCCGGCCGAGCCGGTGGTGGCGAGCTGGGCCTCCGACTGCGCGGTCGATCCGCTCGGCGTGCCGCTGTCCGACAAGGGTGACCTGCTGGTCCGGGCGACCGGGGCGGCGCGGGGGCAGGGGGCCGACCTGGCCGAGGGGCTCTACCAGATCTGGGACACCCGCAAGTGGTTCGTCTCCAGCGAGGGGCACCGCATCGACCAGCACATCCGCGAGTGCGGCGGCGGCATCTCGGCCACCTCGATCGGCGAGCACGAGACCCAGCGCCGCTCCTGGCCGAGCTACCGGGGCCAGTACGGCACCACCGGGTGGGAACTGGTCGAGTCGCTCGACCTGACCGCGCACGCCGCCCGGATCGCCGACGAGTCCCGGGCGCTGCTCACCGCCCCGGAGTGCCCGGCCGGCGAGACCGACCTGATCCTGGGCGACGAGCAGCTCGCGTTGCAGATCCACGAGTCGGTCGGGCACGCCATCGAGCTGGACCGCATCCTCGGCTGGGAGGCCGCCTTCGCCGGCACCTCCTGGCTCGGCCTGTCCCAGCTCGGGTCGCTGCGCTACGGCTCCGAGCTGATGAACGTCACCATCGACCCGACGATCCCCGGCGCGCTGGGCAGCTTCGGCTTCGACGACGAGGGCTCCCCGGCGGTCCGGCGCGACGCGGTACGCGAGGGCCGCTGGGTCGGGGTGCTCGCCGGCCGGGACTCGGCCGCCGTCGCCGGCCTGGACCACGGCGGCAGCGTACGGGCCGACGGCTGGGCCCGGCTGCCGATGGTGCGGATGACGAACGTGGGCCTGGAACCCGGGCCGCACACCCTCGACGAGATCATCGCGGCCACCGACGACGGGGTGCTGATGGACGTCAACCGGTCCTGGTCGATCGACGACCGACGGCTGAACTTCCAGTTCGGCTGCGAGATCGCCTGGGAGGTGCGCAACGGCCGACGCGGCCGGATGCTGCGCAACCCCACCTACACCGGCATCGGTCCGCTGTTCTGGCGGTCGATGGACATGCTCTCCTCCGAGATCGTCCCGTGGGGCACCCCGAACTGCGGCAAGGGCCAGCCCGGCCAGATCGGGCACACCGGGCATCCGGCGGCGCCGGCCCGGTTCCGGGGCGTCCGGGTGGGGGTGCGGGCATGACCGGCCTGCGGGACACCGGGGCGACCGAGCTGGACGTCGCCGCCCGGGTGGTGGAGCTGGTCCACGAGGTCGCCGGTCCGGCCGCCGAGGCCGAGGTCACCGTCGTCCGGCACGATCTGGCGCTGACCCGGTTCGCCAACTCGTTCATCCACCAGAACGTCGCCGAGTCGCAGGTGTCGGTCCGGCTGCGGGTGCACGTCGACGGTCGGACGGCCGCCGGGGGCGGCAGCCTGGTCGGCAGCGACGGGCTGCGGGCCCTGGTCGGGCGGACCCTCGCCGCGGCCCGGCTCTGCCCGCCCGACCCGGCCTGGCCGGGGCTGACCCCACCGTCGGCGGTGCGCTCCAACGGCCTGCTCGACGAGGCCACCGCCTACGCCGGGCCGGCGGCCCGCGCCGACCGGGTCCGGGCCTTCGTCGACGCGGTAAGCGGGCTGGAGGCGGCCGGGTACTGCCGCACCTCCTACCGGTCGGGGGCGTTCGCCAACTCGGCCGGCCAGGCGGCGCAGGGGCGCACCACCGAGGCGGCGATGGACGGCATCGCCCGGGCGGGCGGCGCGGACGGGGTGGCCCGGCTCTGCGCCGGCCGCCTCGACGAGGTGGACGGCGCGGTCCTGGGGGTTCGGGCGGCGGCGAAGGCACGGGCCGCCGCCGATCCGGTCGAGCTGCCACCGGGCCGGTACGAGGTGGTCCTCGAACCGGCCGCGGTGGCCGACCTGTTACAGAATCTCGCCTGGTACGGCTTCAACGGCAAGCGGCACGTCGAGGGCCAGTCGTTCGCCCGCCCCGGCACCGTCCAGTTCGATCCGACGGTGACCCTGGTCGACGACCCGACGTACGGCGGGGCGATGCCGTTCGACCTGGAGGGCACTCCGCGTGCGGCGCTGACCCTGGTCGAGGCGGGCACCACCCGCGCGGTGGCCCACGACCGGCGCAGCGCCGCCGGTGCGGGCACATCGTCGACAGGTCACGGGACGCCGGGCGGCGCCACCTTCGGCCCGATCCCCCGCAATCTCCGGATGTCCGGCGCAGGCGTGACGACGGCCGGCGGGGGGCCGGCCGACGGTCCGGTGGACCCGGAGGGTGACGGCGGCCCGCTCGCCGGGGCGGTGGCGGACGCGGACACCGCCGCGCTGGTCGCGCCGATGACCAAGGGGCTGCTGGTCAGCGACTTCTGGTACACCCGGGTGCTCGATCCGAAGAGCCTGGTGGTCACCGGGTTGACCCGCAACGGGGTGTGGCTGGTCGAGGACGGCGTGCCGGTGCGGGCGGTGCGGAACTTCCGGTTCACCGAGGCGTACCCCCGGGCGTTGGGGCCGGGGGCGGTGCTCGGCCTCGGTCGGCGGCCGGTCCGCCAGCCGGACCGGCTCGACGGCGGCTGGTGGGAGGGGCCGCCAATGCGGCTGGCCTCGTGGAACTTCACCGGCGGCGCGTCGGGCTGACCGGTGCCGCAGCGCCCGTGCGGCCGGCCCCGCAGCCACCTGACGCCGACGATACATTGATCTTGGCTCGGGTCTTTCCAAGGTGCGGGACACACGGGACACTGCGTTGCGCGGCCCGGCCGTGATGATCGGCGTAACGTGTGTCACTTAGCTGCGCCGATGTCCCGGCGTGGCCGCCTGCTTGCGCACGACGCGGCAGTGGACACGGTCCGGCCGGTCCACTGACCGGCACGGAACGTGAACCGCCGCCCGCGAGGGCCCGTCCCGTCAGGAAGACGACTCGAATGACATCAACGGCAACGAAGCCGCGGGGGGCGCGGGCGCGCGCCGCCATCGCGGCGAAGACGTTGCGGACCGACCGCTGGTGGTTCGCCCCCCTGATCACCGTCGTCGGGCTCAGCGCCTGGGTGGCGTACGCGACCGTCCGGGTGTTCATGCACAAGTGGTACTGGGTGGACCAGTACCACTACCTGACGCCGTTCTACTCCCCCTGTGTGACCGACCGGTGCGTCGAGGGCTCCTCGCACTTCGGCAGTTTCCTGCCCGGCTGGTGGATCATCCCGGACGCGGCGCTGACCCTGCCGTTCCTGCTGCTGTTCCGGTTGACCTGCTACTACTACCGCAAGGCGTACTACCGGTCGTTCTGGTTGTCGCCGCCGGCCTGCGCGGTGCCGGACGGGCACAAGTCCTACTCCGGGGAGACCCGGTTCCCGCTGCTCGGGCAGAACCTGCACCGCTACTTCTTCTACGCCGCCGCGATCATCTCGCTGATCAACACCTGGGACGCGGTCCTGGCCTTCCACTCGCCGGAGGGCTTCGGCTTCGGGCTGGGCAACATCATCCTGCTCGGCAACGTGGTGATGCTGTGGGCGTACACCATCTCCTGCCACTCCTGCCGGCACATCATCGGCGGGCGGCTGAAGCACTTCTCCGCGCACCCGGTGCGGTACCGGGCCTGGACTTTCGTGTCCAAGCTGAACACCCGGCACATGCAGCTCGCCTGGATCACCCTCGGCACGCTGGCCTTCACCGACTTCTACGTGATGGCCATCGCCGCCGGCTGGTTCACCGACCTGCGGTTCATCAACTAGAGGGCGCGGCGACATGACCACTACCACTCGCATCGAACGACACCACTACGACGTCGTCGTGATCGGGGCCGGCGGCGCCGGCCTGCGCGCGGCGATCGAGGCCCGGCTCGCCGGCAAGAAGACCGCGATCATCTCCAAGTCGCTCTTCGGCAAGGCGCACACCGTGATGGCCGAGGGCGGCGCGGCGGCCGCGATGGGGAACGTGAACAGCCGGGACAACTGGCAGGTGCACTTCCGCGACACCATGCGCGGCGGCAAGTTCCTCAACAACTTCCGGATGGCCGAGCTGCACGCGAAGGAGTCGCCGCAGCGGATCTGGGAGCTGGAGACGTACGGGGCGCTCTTCGACCGGACGAAGGACGGCAAGATCTCCCAGCGCAACTTCGGCGGGCACGAGTACCCCCGGCTGGCGCACGTCGGTGACCGCACCGGCCTGGAGCTGATCCGCACCCTCCAGCAGAAGATCGTCTCCCTCCAGCAGGAGGACAAGCGCGACCTCGGCGACTACGAGGCCCGGATCCGGGTGTTCTCCGAGACCACCATCACCGAACTGCTGCTCGACGGTGCCGGGCCGGACGGCCACAGAATTGCCGGGGCGTTCGGCTACTACCGGGAGTCCGGCGAGTTCATCCTGTTCGAGGCGCCGGCGGTGGTGCTGGCCACCGGCGGGGTCGGCCGGTCCTACAAGGTCACCTCGAACTCGTGGGAGTACACCGGGGACGGGCACGCGCTGGCACTGCGCGCCGGGGCCACGCTGATCAACATGGAGTTCCTCCAGTTCCACCCGACCGGCATGGTCTGGCCGCCCTCGGTGAAGGGCATCCTGGTCACCGAGTCGGTCCGGGGCGACGGCGGCGTGCTGAAGAACTCCGACGGCAAGCGGTTCATGTTCGACTACGTCCCCGACGTCTTCCGCAAGCAGTACGCGGAGACCGAGGAGGAGGCGGACCGCTGGTACACCGACCCGGACAACAACAGGCGTCCGCCGGAGCTGCTGCCCCGCGACGAGGTCGCCCGCGCGATCAACAGCGAGGTCAAGGCCGGTCGGGGTACGCCGGCCGGCGGTGTCTACCTGGACATCGCCTCCCGGCGTTCGGCCGACGAGATCCGTCGCCGGCTGCCGTCGATGTACCACCAGTTCAAGGAACTGGCCGATGTCGACATCACGGCCGAGCCGATGGAGGTCGGGCCGACCTGCCACTACGTGATGGGCGGCGTCGAGGTGGACCCGGACTCGGGGGCCGCGTACGGCACCGTGCAGGGGCTGTTCGCCGCCGGTGAGGTCTCCGGTGGCATGCACGGCTCCAACCGGTTGGGCGGCAACTCCCTGTCCGACCTGCTGGTCTTCGGTAAGCGGGCGGGCGGGCACGCGGCGTCGTACACCGATCAGCTGACCTCGCGGCCGAAGGTGCCGGTGAGCGCGGTGGAGACCGCCGTGGAGACGGCGCTGGCGCCGTTGCAGCGGGACACCGGGGAGAGCCCGTACACCCTCCAGCAGGATCTCCAGGCGGTCATGGGAGATCTGGTAGGAATCATCCGCCGTCACGGCGAGCTTGAGGAGGCGCTCAGCAGGCTGGCCGAGCTGCGCGAGCGGGTGGCGAAGGTGAGCGCGGTCGGCGGCCGGCGCTACAACCCGGGCTGGCACCTGGCGCTCGACCTGCGCAACATGCTCGTCGTCTCGGAGTGCACCGCGAAGGCGGCGCTGGAGCGGCAGGAGTCGCGCGGCGGGCACACCCGGGAGGACTTCCCGACCATGGACCCCCGCTGGCGTCGGGTCAACCTGGTCTGTGCGCTCGACGGTGACACCGTCCGGCTGGAGCGCAAGCCGCTGCCGAAGATGCGGGCCGAGCTGATCGGCCTCTTCGACCGTACCGAGCTGGCCAAGTACCTGACCGACGAGGAGCTGGCCGACTTCGACGCCCTCACCGAGGAGGCGAGCAACTGATGGGAAGCAAGAGGGAGTTCCGCATCTGGCGGGGCGACGAGACCGGCGGTGACCTCCAGGACTACTCGGTCGAGGTGAACGAGGGCGAGGTCGTCCTCGACGTCATCCACCGGCTCCAGGCCACCGACGCGCCCGATCTGGCCTGCCGGTGGAACTGCAAGGCCGGCAAGTGCGGCTCCTGCTCGATGGAGATCAACGGCAAGCCCCGGCTGAGCTGCATGACCCGGATGTCGACGTTCGAGGAGTCCGAGACCGTCACGGTCACCCCGTTGCGCACCTTCCCGGTGATCCGGGACCTGGTCACGGACGTCTCGTTCAACTACGAGAAGGCCCGGGAGACGCCGGCCTTCGCTCCGCCGGCCGACCTGGCCCCGGGCGAGTACCGGATGCAGCAGGTCGACGTGGAACGCTCGCAGGAGTTCCGCAAGTGCATCGAGTGCTTCCTGTGCCAGAACGTGTGCCACGTGATCCGCGACCACGAGGAGAACAAGCAGGCGTTCTCGGGCCCCCGGTTCTTCATCAGGGCCGCCGAGCTGGACATGCACCCGCTGGACGCGAAGACCGACCGCAAGCAGTACGCGCAGCAGGAGCAGGGGCTCGGCTTCTGCAACATCACCAAGTGCTGCACCGAGGTCTGCCCCGAGCACATCAAGATCACCGACAACGGGATCATCCCCATGAAGGAACGGGTCGTCGACCGCAGGTACGATCCCCTGGTATGGCTCGGTAGCAAGATCTTCCGTCGGGGCGAAACGCCCCAGAGCACCGCGAACAGCGGGGGAAAGGGGTCCGTGGTGCACAGCGGCGCCCGTCAGGCCGGAGTCCACTCGCACGCCGGCGGCTCCGGTGACCCGGCCGCAGAGGCCCAGGCCCAGCAGGGCGTGAACTGGCACCGCGAGGTCCCGCACCCGACCATGCCGGCGGTCGACGACCGGGGCAAGCTCCCGCTGACGGAGTTGACCTTCGACCGCGCGGCGGCCCCGTCGCCGTTCGGTGACGACGTCACCTTCCCGCTGCCGCCGGAGCACCTCAACTTCGCCCACCCGAGCCAGGACGAGAAGCACTGAACCGGCACTGAACCGGCCCGACGGGCACCGGACCGGCACGAACGGCACCGGACCGCACAGCCGGCACCGCTGCGGCATGACGCGCGCCGCAGCGGGCACGACGAGGTTCGACGGGGGTCGACGGCGTACGCCGTCGACCCCCGTCGTCGTGTCGACCGGGCACCCGCCGCCGTCAGCCGGCGGCCAGCAGCGGGCGGAGGGCGGCGACGATGGGCACGTCGGCGGGAAGCCAGGTGACGGTGTGCAGTTCGTCGGCGGTGAGCCAGCGCATCGCGGAGTGTTCCAGCGCGCGGGGCTGGTCGCCGTGCAGCAGACGTGCCGCGTACACCTTCAGCACCGACCGGCCGTGGGCCATCCGGACGTCCCGGCCGACCCGGTCGCCGACCTCCACCCGGACGGCCAACTCCTCGGCGCACTCGCGGACCAGCGCCGCCGTCTCGCTCTCGCCCGGCTCGACCTTGCCGCCGGGGAACTCGAACATGCCGGCGACCTCGGGGGGCGCGATCCGCGCACAGGCGAGCACCCGCCCGGCGGAGATGATCGCCGCTCCCACGACCACCCTCGGCTCACGCCTGTCGCTCGGTCCGTTACCGCTACGCCGTTCGGTCTGCACGGGCGTCCAGCGTGCCAGATCAATAGTCGGTTTGGGTACCGTGGCCGACCGGTAGGCCAATAAGAGACGGAAGTGTGGGCGTGGACACACCGCCATCAGGCCGACAGACTGATAGCACCACGAGGACACGGGACGGCGACGATTTGGCCACAAGCCGGCAACGGCGCCTGGGAGGTGCGGTGATGCGCGCGCTGTTCACCAGTCGAAGCAAGCACGACTATCTCAGTGACGCCCTCACGCTCCTGCACGGGTGGACCCGCGACGGTGAGCAGATCCGCCGCACCCTGGTCATGGACGACACCCAGCACGCGGCGCTGACCGAACGGGTCAAGGTCGTCGCGGACGCGCTGCGGCTGCGACCGGACATCAGCCGGCGGGACACCGAGACCCGCATCCGGGTCGGGCACGGCGACGGGGAACCGCTCACCGAGGGTGAGGTGCTGCTCGCCGCCCGGATCGAGGACGCATACCGGGCGGTGATGGCGGACTGACCGGCCGGCCGCAGCGGTCGCGCGTGACAGGCCGTTCCCGTCATCGTCGACCCCCGTCGTCGCCGCCAGCAGTGCCCTCGTCGCCAGCCTAGGGCCGTCCGGCGTCCGATCCGCTCGGCGGAACGTCCGACCCGTCCGCACCGAGTGGTCGGAACACCACCCTCGGTCGGCTCACCGCATCGGCTCGCCCTGCGCCGTCGGCAACCCCAACGCCTGGCGTACCGCCAGCTCGGTGGCCGGGTCAGGGTGCTGCCCGGCCTGGGCCACCACCTGGAGCAGCCGGCCCCGGTCGGGTTCGCCGTCGGCGTCGCGCCAGGCCGGCTCGTCCTGCTCCATCTCGGTGAGCAGCCGCTCCATCGCCGGGCGGACCGCCTCCGGCCACGTTTCCCGGCGCAGCCGGAACCACATGTCGGTGTGGACGGTCTCGGCCCGCCGCACCGCGTCCCGCAGCCCGGCCGGGGTGCTGGTCGGCGCGCTGGCCACCAGGGCGGCCCGCGCCTCGGTCCAGTCCCGGCTGGCCAGCAGGTAGCCGAGCTGCGCCGGGTTGAGCACCGTGGCGTCCATCCGCAACGACCGGGACAGCCCCGCGGGGGAGGTCAGGTAGCAGGTGATGGTAGGATCGGTCGACCAGTCGACCCGGGTCGGCAGGTACCAGCTCAGCCGCACCTCGGCCGGCAGGCCCAGCGGGTCCACCACGTAGCTGTGCTGCCGCTGCCGGCAGAGCGTCTCGGCCCGCTGGGAGAGCACCGCCGCGCCGGGGTACCGCTCGTCGGCGGAGCGCTCGTAGGCGGGGAAGTCGTCGACGTACTCGGCATGGTGCGGGGTGTCGCAGGCCACCCGGGTGACCTCCTCCGGGGCGGTCCGGCTGGCGGTGGCACCGGCGGGCACCCGGAAGCAGTCCCCCACCCGCAGCCCGCGCAGGCCCGGGTCGGGGTCGGACCCGGACATCGTGACGCCCAGCGCCACCAGACCGGCCAGCACCCAGCCGCCGAGCAGCACCAGGCCGGCGATCACCAGGCCGCGGCCCCGCTCGCCGTCCCGCCTGATCCGGCGCAGCGCGAACCCGGCGGTGACCGGTGCCAGCACCCCGCCGAGCAGACCCAGCACCAGGGTGACCACGGCCAGCCGGTTCAGCCGGCCCCGTACGGCAGGACGCTGCGGCCACGGCTCCCAGTCGGGCACGGCACGCGACGTCCGGCCCGCCTGCGCGTCCCCGGTGCCGCCTGAGAGCACGCCAGCGCCCTGGGCCGGGGCCTCGTCACCGCCACCGGCCGGGGCAGGGGTCGCGTCGGCACCGCCGGGGGCAGGGGTTGCCGCGTCGACCGGGGCCGCGTCGGCGGCACCCGCTGCGGTCGTCGGCGGCTCCGGCCGCGACTCGTCGGCAGGCTGCGTCTCGGAACGTTCGCTGGTCACACCGCTTCCTTCCCCCGTCGCCCGCGTCCGGCCAGGCATGGGGAGACTAGTCGACCTGGCTGACGGGCGGGCAACGGCCGACGCTGGCGCCCACTTCCTACCGTGGAACCCATGGCAAATGTGACGTACGACCGCAAGGAGCAGTTCCAGCAGATCCGCAGCGGACTGCTCGACGGCGAACAGATCATCGCCGTCTACGACGCCATCGGCACCGGCACCGGGTTCATCGGCCTGACCGACCGGCGGGTGATCATCCAGGACCGCTCGTTCGTTGGCAAGAAGTTCGCGATCACCAGCATCCCGTACTCGAAGATCACCAGCGTGAGCGTGGTGAGCAACAAGTCCTGGGGCGGGGAGTTCTTCTCCACCGGCTCGATCGCCGTGCACGTCGGCACCCACACCTACGAGGTGGAGTTCCGGGGCGCGCAGAAGAGCCACCACGTGCACAACGTGATCCTGCACTACATCTCCTGACCACCGGCCCGCCCGCCGACGCCCCGCCTCCCGGCGGCCACCTCACCGACGGCGGGCGGACCACCCGTCCACAGCCGGTGTCCCTCGGTGGCCAACCCGTCGGGCAGCAGGCCCTGGAAGTCCTGCCGGGCCTTCTCCCGCGCCTCCGGCGGCAACATCGCCCCGGAGGCGGCGATGTTGCACGCGTGGTCCTCCTCGGAGTGTTCCCGGTAGCGGAGGTACTGCTCGTCGGTCATCGGTTCCAGACGCAACGCCACGCCGCCACGGTAGGCCGGTACCGTCCCGGCCCGCTGCCCGTGGCGGTGGTGCGCAGCTCACCCGGTCTGCCGGCTGCTGTCGCGTCCGCTCCCCGTCCCGCTCGTCCGCTGGCGGGTCCTCGTTGGTGCGCGACAGCCGGACGACCACGCGCAGCAGGCCAGACCGTCGTTACCGAGTGCTACGGTGACGGCATGACCGCGGTGCCCGAGTGGATGCGGCCGCCCCGCCCCGAGGGGTGGTACGCCGACGACCTCGACCACCTTTCCGAAGCGCCACGGCACACCGAGCTGATCGATTCAGCACTCGTCTTCATGATGTCCCCCCAGCGGGTCTGGCACGCCAGGGTGGTCACCGCTCTGGTGAACTCCCTGAGCGGTCAGGCACCGGCAGGCATCGAGGTCGACCGGGAAATCACGATCCGACTCGACAGGTGGAACCGGCCCGAGCCCGATCTCCTGGCCACGACGGCACCATACGATCCGTCCCGTACCTTCTACACGCCCGAAGAGACCCTCCTGGTCGTGGAGGTGGTCTCGCCGGAGTCGGCGCACCGGGACCGCACCGTCAAGCTGCGCAAGTACGCGGAAGCCGGCATCGCGAACTACTGGCGCGTCGAGGACGACGACGGGTCACCTGTGGTGCACAGCTACGAACTCGACGAGCCCACCCGGTCGTACGCGCCGGCCGGAATCTACCGGCACGAACTGCGCACCACGACGCCGTTCGCGATCGGGATCGATCTGGACGGGCTGGTACCCGGCCGCAAGAGCTAGACGGCCGAATCCCCCGAGGTAGGACTCGACGACGTCTTCCAGTTCTGGCCGTCCGGCAGCGCGGTTGTCAACCTCGTGACCATGATCCGACCGTACCGGGAGGCTCAGACGTTGAAGCGGAACTCGACCACGTCGCCGTCCTGCATGACGTACTCCTTGCCCTCGATCCGGACCTTGCCGGCGGCCTTCGCCGCCGCCATCGATCCGGCCGCGACCAGGTCGTCGTAGGAGACCACCTCGGCCTTGATGAAGCCGCGCTGGAAGTCGCTGTGGATCACCCCGGCGGCCTCCGGGGCGGTCGCGCCGACCGGCACAGTCCAGGCCCGCGCCTCCTTCGGCCCCGCCGTGAGGTACGTCTGGAGCCCGAGCGTGCGGAACCCGACCCGGACGAGCTGGTCCAGCCCCGGCTCGGACTGCCCGATCGACTCCAGCAGCTCGCGGGCCTCCTCCTCGGGCAGGTCCACCAGCTCGGATTCGATCTTGGCGTCCATGAAGACGGCCTCGGCGGGGGCCACCAGGGCGCGCAGCTCGTCGAGGAAGGCGGCGTTACCCAGCTCGGCCTCGTCGACGTTGAACACGTAGAGGAACGGCTTCGTGGTGAGCAGGTGCAGCTCCCGCAGGTGCTCAAGCTCGATCTTGGCGGCGGCGGCCCCGGCGTACAGGGTGGTGCCGCCGTCGAGCACCTCGACGGCCTGCTTCGCGGCGGTCACGGCGGCGGCCCGGTCCTTGCGGAGCTTGGCCTCCTTCTCCAGCCGGGGCAGCGCCTTCTCCAGGGTCTGCAGGTCGGCCAGGATCAGCTCCGTGTTGATCGTCTCGATGTCGTCGGCGGGCGAGACCCTGCCGTCGACGTGCACGACGTTCGGGTCGGAGAAGGCCCGCACCACCTGGCAGATGGCCGAGGCGTCGCGGATGTTGGCCAGGAACGCGTTGCCCCGGCCCTGCCCCTTCGACGCCCCCCGGACCAGGCCGGCGATGTCGACGAACGACACCGGCGCGGGCAGCACCTTCTGCGACGAGAAGATCTCGGCGAGCTTGTCGAGCCGCGCGTCCGGCAGCCCCACCACCCCGACGTTCGGCTCGATCGTGGCGAACGGGTAGTTCGCCGCGAGCACGTCGTTTTTGGTCAACGCGTTGAACAGGGTGCTCTTGCCGACGTTGGGCAGGCCGACGATGCCGATGGTGAGACTCACGACGGGCCAGCTTACGCCGTCGCCCGGCAGGCAGCCCCGTCGGCACCGCCGGGACGGCTCAGGCGGTGAGCGACCGGGGCTCGATCCGGGTCTCCGTTACCCCACCGGCACCGTCCGGCACCACCTCGTACGCGGCCACCCCGGCCCGGTCGGCGATCGCCTCGACCAGCCGGGTGCTCCGGTAGACCAGCCCCACCCCGTCGTCGGTGCAGTGGCTGACCGGCAGCGTGCCGTCGGCGACCAGCCGGTGCAGCAGCGGCCGGCGCTGCGCCTCGCTGTCGTAGTGCACCCCGTTGCCGTACGGCAGCCAGCCCAGGCCGTCGGTGTAGGCGCGTAGCCGCCTGCCGAAGCTGTCGGTGGTGCCGCCGGCGTGCCAGCAGATCGAGCCGGCGGAGACCCCGCCGAGCACCACCCCGGCCTCCCAGCACTCCCGCAGGATCTCCGGCAGCCCGTGCACCCGCCACACCGCGCAGAGGTTCGCCACGCTGCCGCCACCGACCCAGATGATGTCCTGGCCGAGCAGGTGCGCCCGGACGTCCTCGACGTTGGGCATCGGGAACAGCGCCAGGTGCGAGGGGCGGTAGCGGGTGCCGGCGAACGCGCCGTGGAAGACCGTCAGCGAGGTGGGCTGGTCGCCGACGGCCTGGTTGAGGTAGCAGATCCGCGGCTCGTCGGCCTGCGCCAGCTCGGCCATCAGGTCGAAGACCGGCCCCGGGTCGGCGTCCCAGGGGCCCCGGTCACGACTGGTGAAACCCATGCTGGTGGCGACGATCGTCGGTTCGGTGGCGGGCATGCTGGTCCTCTCCACGGCTGGCTGGCTCCGCTGCCATCCTGCGCCACCGCCACCCCTCGGCCCGCCGGTCGGGGTCACCCGGCGAGTCGCCAGCCCGCCCCGCCGTCGGTCACCCCGGGCAACTCGCCGGCCGCCGCGAGCGGCAGGGTGAGCCGGTCCCCGGCGCTCGGGCCGGCCCGTTCGGACTCGCCGAGCATCCAGCGCACCTCGTCGACCGTCCAGCCCAGTCCCCGCCGGCCGGCGATCTCCCGGACCAGCCGCCGGCCGGCCCGGGTGTCGTCGTCGTAGAACCGCATGCACCAGTGGTGCGCCCACATGCCGAGGGCGCGCAGGCCGGCCGCGTCGAGGGAGCCGGCGAGCCGGCCGCAGGCGGTGTCGGCGAACGGCCGTGCCGGATCGTCGGCCCGGTCCCGCTCGATCGCGCCGAAGGCGGCCGGCGCGACCACCCGCATCCGGTCGTAGAGGCCCTGCGCGGCGGCGTCGTCCAGCTGCCCCCGCCCTGACCGAGGGTCGCCCCGCCCGGTCACGCTCGCCATCGCCGCACCCTTTCTGGAGTTGGTGCCGGGACGCTACCGACCACTACCGACACTTTCCGAACCGAAACCGCCCCCGGCAACCGGGATAGGCGGGATGAGCTGGGGCGTCTGTATCGGTGACAGACAACGACGGGGAGGGTGGGTGGACGAGGACGATCGGGCCCGGCTGGCCGAGTTCGTGGCCAGCCGGGCACCGGCCCTGATGCGGGTCGCGTACCTGCTCACCGGGGACCGGCACGCCGCCGAGGACCTGTTCCAGTCGGCGCTGGCCAGGACCATTCCGAGGTGGCGTGACCTGCGCCACACCGACCCGGAGGGGTACCTGCGCACGGTCATGTACCGGGAGCAGGTCAGCTGGTGGCGGCGGCTGCGCCGGTACCGGGAGACGCTGCTCACCGGCGTCGACGACCGGGCCGGTCCGGACCTGTTCGGCGGCACCGACGTACGGCTGGCGATGCGGGCCGCGCTGCGCGCGCTGCCGGCGGCCCAGCGCACGGTCGTGGTGCTGCGCTACTACGAGGACCTGACCGAGACCCAGGTGGCCGCCGCGCTCGGCTGCTCGGTCGGCACCGTGCGCAGCCGCACCCACCGGGCCGTGGCCCGGCTGCGGCAACTCCTGCCGGACATCGAACTGCTGGAGGTACGGCGGTGACCACGCCCATCGAGAACCTCATCCGCGCCACCCTCTCCGACCTCGCCGAGGAGGCACCGACAGTGCACGACCAGTTGAACCGGGCGGAACGCCGGGCCCGGTCCCGCCGCCGCGCCACCATCACGACGAGCGCGGCGGGTGTCCTCGCCGCCATGCTGATCGCCACCCCGTTCGCGATGGCCGCCAGCGGTGGCGGGGACGCCCCGCCCGCCGTACCGGCCGCGACGCCGAGCGGGCCGCCTGCCGCACCCGCCCCGGCAGCGGTGACCGAACCCCGCGTCGACCAGAGCCCCCGGACCGGCCGCGACGGTGCGCCGGCGGCACCCGTACCGGCCCGGACCGCCGTCCCCGCGTCGCCGGGCGAGCCGGCCTCGACCGCCGTACCCGCCTCGCCCGTTCCGGCGTCGCCCGCCATTTCCGCGTCACCCGTTCCGGCGACGACCGCCGTACCGGCAGCGCCCGTTCCGGCAGCGCCCGCGCCACGCGTCGACGGGCCGCGCACCGGCCCGGTCACCGCACCGGCCCCCGCCCGCAGCGCAGTGCCCGTCGACCGGGCCCCCGCCACCGGCCCGGTCCCGGCTCCCGGGCGCTGACGCACGACCTCCCCGCCCCGGGACGGTCCGGGGCGGGGAGGTCGCCGCCACCCGCACGCTCAGGTCCGATTCCCGCGAGCCACCGCCGGTGAGCTGCGGGCATGATCGGTGGCGTGGAGTTGGACTTCGAACGGTGTTACCGCGCCGTGGACAGCCGTGACCAGCGGTTCGACGGCTGGTTCTACACGGGCGTCACGTCGACCGGGATCTACTGCCGGCCGTCCTGCCCGGCGATCACTCCGAAGCGGCGTAACGTCCGCTTCTTCCCGTCGGCGGCTGCCGCCCAGGGGGCCGGCCTGCGGGCCTGCCGCCGGTGCCGGCCGGACGCCGCGCCCGGCTCACCGCAGTGGGACGTCCGCGCCGACGTGGTGGGCCGCGCCATGCGGCTCATCGCCGACGGGGTGGTCGACCGGGACGGCGTACCCGGGCTGGCCGCCCGGCTGGGCTACACCGAACGGCACCTGCACCGGATGCTCCGGGCGGAACTGGGCGCCGGCCCGCTGGCGCTGGCGCGGGCCCAACGCGCACAGACCGCCCGGACGCTTATCGAGACGACCGGGCTGGGCCTGGCGGAGGTGGCGTTCGCGGCCGGGTTCGGCAGCGTACGGCAGTTCAACGACACCGTCCGCCAGGTGTACGGGACGGTGCCGTCGCAGTTGCGTACCGGGCGGGGCGGCCCGCCGACGCCTGGCGGGGCGGGCACGATCACGCTCCGGCTGGCGTACCGGCCGCCGCTGCACGCCGCCGCCCTGCTGGGGTTCCTGGCGGCCCGGACGCTGCCCGGGCTGGACGAGGTGCGCGACGGGACGTACCGCCGGGGGTTGCGGCTGCCGCACGGCCCGGCGGAGGTCGCGTTGACGCCGACGGCCGGGTACGTCGTGGCGACGCTGCGCCTGGCCGACCTGCGGGACCTGGCCCCGGCGGTGGCCCGGTGCCGTCGCCTGTTCGACCTGGACGCCGACCCGGAGGCGGTCGACCAGACGCTGGCCGCCGATCCGGCCCTGGCCGGGGTCGTCGCCGCCGAACCCGGCGTGCGCGTGCCCCGGGCGGTGGACGGCTTCGAGATGGCGCTGCGGGCCATCGTCGGCCAGCAGGTCTCGCTCGCCGCCGCCCGCACCACCCTCACCCGCCTCCTCACCCACGCTCCCGCCCCCACTCCCGCCTCCCTCCCCCGCTCAGCCCTCGGTGATCAAGAGGTTTGCGGCACGGAGAGCGCTTCCCGGCGACGCAAACCTCTTGATCACCGCGCCGGGGCGGGCCGGCGCGGCGCGGCGGGTGGGGACACCGGGGCGGGTGGCGAGGCGGGTGGGCGGGGGGTGTGGGGGGTGTGGGGGTTTCCGGGGGCGGAGGAGGTGCTGGGGTTGCCGGATGCGGCGTTCGGGATGCCGGCCGCCCGACGGGAGACGATCCGGGCGCTGGCCCGGGCCGTCGCCGCCGGGGAGGTCGACCTGGAGCCGGGCGGCGACCGGCCGGAGACGGTACGACGGTTGACCGCGCTGCCCGGGATCGGCCCGTGGACCGCCGGCTACCTGGCCATGCGGGCCCTCGGCGACCCCGACGTCCTGCTCCCCACCGACCTCGCGGTACGCCGGGGCGCCGCCGCCCTCGGCCTACCGGCCACCCCCACCACCCTGGACACGTACGCCGACCGCTGGCGGCCCTGGCGGTCGTACGCGGCGATCAGACTCTGGAGAGCGGCATGACGACCCTCGGCACCACCACCATGGACACCCCGACCGGCCCGCTCAGCGTGCTCGTCGACCCGGACGGCGCGGTCCGGGCCGCCGGGTTCACGGCCGACCCGGACAGCCTGCTGCCGCTGGTGCGCCCGAGCCTGCGCGGCCCGCTGGAGCCGTACGCCGACCTCGGCCCGGTGACCTCCGCCGTCCGCGCCTACCTCGACGGGGACCTGACCGCGATCGACGGGGTGCCGGTGCGGCAGCACAGCGGCGGGGCGTTCCAGACCCACGCCTGGACCGTGCTGCGCGACGTCAAACCGGGCGAGCCGGTCACCTACACCGGGTACGCCGCGCTGGCCGGCCGGCCCGCCGCGGTCCGGGCGGCGGCCGCCGCCTGCGCCCGTAACGCCGCCGCCCTCTTCGTCCCCTGCCACCGGGTGCTGCGCACCGACGGCACCCTCGGTGGCTACCGGTACGGGCTACCGGTGAAAAAGTGGTTGCTCGGTCACGAGCGGCGGCTGACGGCAAGCTGACAGCGGCGTCGACCCCGTTCGACGCTACCGTCGGGTAGTGCCTGCGCAGCGCGACGGCGACCCGGCCCCGAGGGCGGACGGTCGGGTCCGGTCGCTGCGCAACCTCTGGCGGCTGCGCCGCTACCTGCGCCCGTACGCCGCCACGTACGTCCTGCTGCTGCTGGCGGCGCTGGCGGCCACCGGGGCGGGTCTGGCCGTACCCCTGGTGGTGCAGCGGGTGGTGGACGGGCCGATCGCCAGGCACGACCCGGCCGGGCTGCTCCGCCTCGGCGGGCTGACCCTGCTGCTCGGCCTGGTCGAGGCGGTGTTGATCTTCATCCGGCGGTGGAGCCAGTCCTTCTCCTCCGTCGGCATGGAGGCGACCATCCGCGCCGACCTCTACGCCCACCTGCAACGCCTGCCGGCCGGCTTCCACGACCGCTGGCAGTCCGGGCAACTGCTCTCCCGGGCGATCAGCGACCTGTCGGTGCTGCGCCGGTTCCTCTCCTTCGGGCTGCTGTTCCTGGTGCTCAACGTGGTCACCTACGTCGCCGTGGTGATCCTGCTGATCCGCCTGCACGGGCCGCTGGGGCTGCTGGTGGCGGCCAGCGCGGTGCCGCTGTTCCTGATCAGCCGCCGGTTCGGCCGGCACTACCACGCCTCGTCGCGGCGGATGCAGGACCAGCAGGGCGACGTGGCCACCCTGGTCGAGGAGACCGCGCAGGGGCTGCGCACCATGAAGGCGTACGGGCGGGGGCCGGAGCTGGCCGACCAGTTCGCCGGGCGGGCCCGCGCGCTGCACGACACCGGCGTGGCCAAGGGGGCGCTGCTGGCCGACGCGTCGGCCCTGTTCGACCTGGTGCCCAACCTGACCCTGGGCGCGACGCTCGTCGGCGGTGCGACGCTCGTCGCCCGGGACGCGTTGACCATCGGCGAGCTGGTCGCCTTCGTCAGTCTCCAGCTCATGCTGATCTGGCCGGTGCAGTCGCTCGGCTGGATCATCGCCAACGGGCAGGAGGCGGCCACCGCCGCCGACCGCATCCAGGAGGTGCTGGACACTCCGCCGTCGATCGTGGACGCCCCGGACGCCGTGCCACTGGAAAGCTCGGCGGTGCGGGGTCGGCTCCGCTTCGAGGGGGTGTCGTTCCGCTACCCGGGCGGCGCCGAACCGGTGCTGCGGGAGATCGAGCTGACCGTCGAGCCGGGCGAGACGCTGGCCCTGGTCGGGGCGACCGGCTGCGGCAAGAGCACGCTGCTCTCCCTGGTGCCCCGGCTGCACGACGTCACCGGCGGCCGGATCACCCTCGACGGGCACGACCTGCGCGGGATACGCCTGGACGCGCTGCGCCGGCTGGTCGGGGTGGCCTTCGAGGAGCCGACGCTGTTCTCCATGTCGGTCTGGGAGAACCTCACCCTGGGCTGCCCGGACGCCACCGACGACGAGGTCCGGGCCGCGCTGGCGCTGGCCCAGGCCGACTTCGCGTACGACCTGCCGTGGGGGTTGGCGACCCGGGTGGGCGAGCAGGGCCTGTCGCTCTCCGGTGGGCAGCGGCAACGGCTGGCGCTGGCCCGCGCGGTGCTCGGCCGGCCGGCGCTGCTGGTCCTCGACGACCCGCTCTCCGCCCTGGACGTGCACACCGAGGCGCTGGTCGAGGCGGCGCTGCGCCGGATGCTGCGGGACACCACCGCGCTGCTGGTGGTGCACCGGCCGTCGACGGTCGCGCTGGCCGACCGGGTGGCACTGCTCGACGGGGGTCGGATCACCGCCGTCGGCCGGCACTGCGACCTGCTGGCGACGGTGCCGGCGTACCGGGCGGTGCTCGCCGCCGGGCCCGCACCGGCATCGGGCCTGGTGTGCTCGTGATCCGCCGACCGGCCCGGCAGCACCGCACGGCCGCCGGTGACGGCCGCCCGCCCCGGCAGCACGGCACCGCCGGAGGTGACGGCCGGTCGGCCGCGCTCACGCACTGGCGGGGCCGGGCCACCGACCCGGACGCCGACCGCAGCCGCGCCGAGGACGACTCCCCGGAGGCGGTGGCCCGGCTGCGGGGGCGCAGCCGGGCCCTGCTGCGCGACCTGCTCCGCCCGCACCGCAGGTCGCTCGGCGTGGCGGTGGGCCTGCTGCTGGCCCAGAACGCCGCCGCGATGGCCGGGCCGTACCTGGTCATGCTCGGCATCGACCGGGCGGTGCCGCCGCTGCGCGCCGGTGATCCGGGTCCGCTGGCCGCCGTCGCGGGCGCGTTCGCCGTCGCGGCCGTCACCGAGTACACCGCCCGGCGCGGCTACCTCACCCGCTCCGCCCGGATCGGCCAGGCCGTCCTGCTCGACCTGCGTCAGCGGGTGTACGGCCACCTGCTGACCCTCTCGGTCGGCTTCCACGAGCGCTACACCTCCGGCCGGGTGGTGTCCCGGCTCACCAGCGACGTCGACTCCATCGCCGAGCTTGTCGACGGGGGGATCGACACCCTGGTCGCCGCCGCGCTGTCGGTGCTGTCGGTCGCCGCCATCCTGCTCTGGCTGGACCTGCCGCTGGCGGCGGTGACCCTGCTGGCGTTCCCGTTCCTGTTCTGGCTGTCCCGCTGGTTCGCCCGCGCCTCGGCCCAGGCCTACCGGCACAGCCGGGAGGCGGTGGCCCTGGTGATCGTCCACTTCGTCGAGTCGCTGCGCGGCATCCGGGCGGTGCAGGCGTTCCGCCGTGAGCCGCGCAACCAGGAGATCTTCGTGGCGGTCAACGACGAGTACCGGCGGGCCAGCCTGCACGGGTTCCGGCTGATCGCCACGTACTCGCCGGGGATCAAGGTGATCGGCAACGTCACCGTGGCCGCGGTGCTCGGGTACGGCGGCTGGCGGGTGCTGGGCGGCGACACCGCGGTGGGGGTGCTCGCCGCGTTCCTGCTGTACCTGCGCCGGTTCTTCGACCCGATGCAGGAGCTGAGCCAGTTCTACAACTCGCTCCAGTCGGCGACCGCCGCCCTGGAGAAGCTCGCCGGGGTGCTCGACGAACGGCCGGGGGTGCCCGAGCCGGCCTCGCCGGTGCCGTTGCCGGCCGGGCCGGGGCGGGGCGCGGTGACGTTCCGCGCGGTCTGCTTCGGTTACCGGCCGCAGACGCCGATCCTGACCGGGCTGGACCTGGCCCTACCGGCCGGTCAGACGGTGGCCCTGATCGGCCCGACCGGCGCCGGCAAGTCGACGGTGGCGAAGCTGCTCGCCCGCTTCCACGACCCGGACGCCGGCACGGTCGAGCTGGACGGGGTCGACCTGCGGGACCTGTCCGACGCCGAGCTGCGCCGGGCGGTGGTGCTGGTGACCCAGGAGAACCACCTGTTCGGCGGCACGGTGGCAGAGAACATCAGGTTCGGCCGGCCGGCCGCCCCGGACGCGGCGGTGCAGGCGGCGGCGCGGGCGATCGGCGCGCACGACTTCATCGCCGCCCTGCCCGACGGGTACGCCACCGAGGTGCACCGGCGCGGCGGGCGGCTCTCCGCCGGGCAGCGGCAGCTCGTCGCGTTCGCCCGCGCGTTCCTGGCCGACCCCCGGGTGCTGATCCTGGACGAGGCGACGTCGTCGCTGGACGTGCCGACCGAGCGGCTGGTGCAGCGGGCGCTGGCCAGCGTGCTGCGGGACCGCACCGCGCTGGTGATCGCACACCGGCTCTCCACGGTGGAGACCGCCGACCGGGTGCTTGTCGTCGACTCCGGACGGATCGTCGAGGACGGCCCGCCGGCCCGGCTCGCCGCCACCGGCGGCCGGTACGCCACGCTGCACCGGCAGTGGCGCGAGTCGCTGAGCTGACCCGGTCGTCGGGGACAGCCGGTGGCTCACCGGGCGGCTAGACTCGGCCCGCATCGATGGGCCTCGCCCCGCTTCCACCGGTCCGATCGGGCGGGCGCGGCGGGGTCGGTCGCGTCGCCGGCATACGGGGAGGTTGCGGCGTGCGGATCCGTGGACGAGTGGTGCTGGCGGCGGCGTTGGCGCTGAGCACGGTGGGGACGACCGGGGTGGCGTTGGCCGTGGACCGGCAGACCGGTCCGGCCGGCGGACCGGCAGGCGGCACCTGGTCGGCCGGGGCCGTCCCGGTCGCCGGGCAGGCCCACGCGGCGGCCCGCACCGACGCCGGTGGCCGGGCCGCGACGCCTGCCGCACCGCGCCCGGCACCGGTGGCGAGCCGCCCGGCGGCCCAGGTCGCCCAGGCGGCCCCCGCCTCGGTGAGCTACCTCAGCGACCGCTACCGGATCGCCCCCGACGAGGCCGCCCGCCGGCTGGCCCTCCAGGAACTGTCCGCGCCGCTGGCCGACACCCTGGCCGCCCGCTTCCCCGACGCGTACGCCGGGATGTGGCTGGACCAGGCCGGCGGCGGGGTGCTCACCATCGCCGCCACCGACCCGGCCCGGGTCACCGGGGCGGTCGCCGGGCTGCCGGACGCCCGGCATGTCACCGTCGTGCCGGCCCGGCACTCGCGGCGCGACCTGGACGCGGCGGCGACCCGGCTGGCCGGGACGCTGGGCGTCACCGCCGGGCGGGACGTGGTGGTCGACGAGCGGGCCAACGCGGTGCTGGTGCTGACCGGCGACGTGGTGCCGGCCGGTGACACCCGGCTGGCCGGCGCGCTCGACACGGCCGGGGTGCCGGTGCGGACCCGGGCCCGGCTCGACGACGGCGCGATCCCCAAGGCGTGCGATCCGCGCTACTGCGCCGAAGCGCCGATGCGCGGCGGCATCCGGCTGGACGTGCCCCGCGACGACGGCACCGTCGGCGGCTGCACCACCGGCTTCAACGTCCGGGCGAAGTCGGGGCGGTACTACGTGCTGACCGCCGGGCACTGCGTGGTCGGCGGCCGGCACCAGCGGGTGGACGACACCTGGCACCAGTTCCTCGGGCCGAAGGTGCCGGTGGGCGTCGAGTCGACCAACCCGGTGCTGGCCGAGAACGCGTTCCCCTACGACTACTCGGTCCTGCCCTACGCCGAGGGCGCCAGCACCCGCTGGGCGTACCCGAGGCGCGGTGTCGGCAGCACGCCGAGCCTGGTCAACTACTGGTGCGTGGCCGACAATCCGGCCTGCGCCGGCAGGGGCAGCCGGGACGTGCCGATCACCGGCGTCACCGCGTACTCCGCCGTGCAGGCCGGCTGGGTGGTCTGCGCCACCGGCTCGGCGTACACCCCGAAGGCCGGCGAGCAGTACGTCGACTCGGGCGCGGGCGCCGGCTACCTGCCGGGCACCCGCTGCGGCGAGGTCACCGGCAAGGCCGGTGGCGGCATCGACGTACGGGTGTGCGCCCGGCCGGGCGACAGCGGCGGTCCGCTGTTCACCGAGTCCGACGGGCGGGCGCTGGGCATCCTCAGCAACGGTGACCCCGGCGAGGGGCCGTGCACCAACCCCGACGAGAAGAACACCTACGCGTCGGTCTCGGTGATCCTCGACCGGGTCAACGACCGCACCGGGCTCGACTTCCAGATCGCCACCAAGGGGCCGCTGCTCGCCCCACCCACCGGCTCCTCGAACCGGTAGCCGGGGCGGTTCCGGACCGTAGCCGGCGGGCCGGGGACGGGTCGGGCACCCGGTGCGGTGCTGCCGGCACGCCCGGTAAAGCCGTAGGTGGGAGGTCGACGGCTGCCTACCATCGACCGATGACTGATACGGCGAGGGCGGCCCGCGCCGGTGTTCCCGAACGTCCCACCCTGGACGGCATCGAGGAACGCTGGGCGCGCCGCTGGCAGGAGGAGGGCACGTACGCGTTCGACCGGGACAAGGCGACCGTAGCGGGTCGCGGGTCGACGGCGGGGACGCCGCGTCGGCACGGTCGCGGCGACGACGTGTACGCCATCGACACCCCGCCGCCGACCGTATCCGGCGAGCTGCACATGGGGCACGTCTTCTCGTACACGCACACCGACACGGTGGCCCGGTTCCAGCGGATGCGCGGGCGCACCGTGTTCTACCCGATGGGCTGGGACGACAACGGCCTGCCCACCGAACGCCGGGTGCAGAACGTCTACGGGGTGAGCTGCGACCCGTCCCTGCCGTACGACCCGGCGTGGCAGCCGCCCGACGCCCCGGTCACCGAGGCCCGGCGCAGGGAGCCGACGCCGATCTCCCGCCGTAACTTCGTCGAGCTGTGCGGACGGTTGACCGCCGACGACGAGCAGGTCTTCGAGGCGCTCTGGCGGCGGCTCGGGCTGTCGGTGGACTGGTCGCTGACGTACACCACGATCGGGCGGGCGGCGCGGGCCACCTCGCAGCGGATGTTCCTGCGCAACCTGGCCCGGGGCGAGGCGTACCAGGCGCAGGCGCCGACGCTGTGGGACGTCGGGTTCGGCACCGCCGTGGCGCAGGCGGAGCTGGAGGACCGGGAGCGCCCGGGGGCGTACCACCGGCTGCGGTTCACCGGACCGGACGGGCGGGAGGTGCTGATCGACTCCACCCGCCCGGAGCTGCTGCCGGCCTGCGTGGCGGTGGTCTGCCACCCCGACGACGAGCGGTACGCCGACCTGGTGGGCGCGACCGTGCGTACCCCCGTGTTCGGGGTGGGGGTGCCGGTGCGCGCGCACCCGCTGGCGGACCCGGCGAAGGGCACCGGCGTCGCGATGGTCTGCACGTTCGGTGACCTGACCGACGTGACCTGGTGGCGGGACCTCGACCTGACGACCCGGGTGGTGATCGGCCGGGACGGCCGGCTGCTGGCCGAACCGCCGGCCGGCGTGCCGGCCGGACCCTACGCCACGCTTTCCGGGCAGTCGGTCAATGCCGCCCGGCGGGCCGTGGTGGAGCTGCTGCGCGGGGCCGGTGACCTGGTGGGCGAGCCGCGCGAGGTCACCCATCCGGTGAAGTTCTACGAGCGCGGCGACCGGCCGCTGGAGATCGTCTCGACCCGGCAGTGGTACCTGCGCAACGGCGGCCGGGACGCCGGGCTGCGGGCGGAGCTGCTGGCCCGGGGCGACGAGCTGCGCTGGGTGCCGGAGCACATGGGGCACCGGTACGCGCACTGGGTGGGTGGGCTGACCGGGGACTGGCTGGTCAGCCGGCAACGCTTCTTCGGGGTGCCGGTGCCGGTGTGGTACCGGCTCGACGCCTTTGGCGAGCCGGACCATGCCAACCCTCTCACACCGGACGAGGCGTCGCTGCCGGTCGACCCGTCGGGTGAGCCGCCGCCCGGCTACGACGAGTCGCAGCGCGGCGTGCCAGGTGGGTTCGTCGGCGACCCGGACGTGCTGGACACCTGGGCCACCTCGTCGTTGACCCCGCAGATCGTCGGCGGCTGGGAGACCGACCCGGAGTTGTTCGACCGGATCTTCCCGATGGACCTGCGCCCGCAGGGGCAGGAGATCATCCGGACCTGGCTCTTCGGCACGGTCGTGCGCGCCCATCTGGAGCACGGGGTGCTGCCCTGGCGGGACGCGGTGCTCTCCGGCTGGATCCTCGACCCGGACCGCAAGAAGATGTCCAAGTCGCGGGGGAACGTGGTCACCCCGATGGCGCTGCTGGAACAGCACGGCTCGGACGCGGTGCGCTACTGGGCGGCCAACGGCCGGCCCGGCATGGACCTGGCCTTCGACCCGGCGCAGATCAGGGTGGGCCGGCGGCTGGCCACCAAGCTGCTCAACGCGTCGAAGTTCGCGCTCGGGCTGGGTGCCGCCGACGCCCTGCGCGCCCCGGCGACCACCCCGCTGGACACCGCCCTGCTCGCCGAACTGTCCGCCGTGGTCGCCACCGCCACCGCCGCCTTCGACGGGTACGACCACACGACCGCGTTGCAGGCCACCGAGGCGTTCTTCTGGCGGTTCTGCGACGACTACATCGAGTTGGTGAAGGAACGCGCCTACGGCACCGGGCCGGGTGCCGACTCGGCCCGGGCGGCGCTCGCCACCGCCCTGTCGGTGCAGTTGCGGCTGTTCGCCCCGGTGCTGCCGTACGTGACCGAGGAGGTCTGGTCGTGGTGGCGGTACGGCTCGGTGCACCGGGCCCCCTGGCCGACCACCTACGAGGTGGGGCGGGCGATCACCGGCACCGGTGACCCGGCCCTGCTGCGGCTGGCCGGGGACGCGCTGGGCCAGGTCCGACGGGCCAAGTCCGCGCGCAGGCTGTCGATGCGGGCGGAGGTGCCGCTGGCCGAGGCGCTGGGCCCGGCGGCCCTGCTCGACCAGCTCACCCTGGTCGCCGACGACGTGCGCGCCGCCGGCCGGATCACCACCCTCGACCTGCTCCCCGACCGCGCCCCCGAACTCGTCATCGCCAGCGCGTTCTGAGGCGGGTCGGCGGGGTTGGCACCAGATGGCCGATGTGGCGGTATCCAGGCGAGTGGATACCGCCACATCGGCGCAATCGTGTCGATCATCGGCCGGCCGGGGCGGCCCGACCGGACCGGGTCAGCTGGTTTCGCCGGCGATGCTGAACGAGCGGAGCCGGTCGATGGCCAGCACGGTGAAGCCGACGCTGACCACTGCGGTCAGCACCGCCGCCACGGGCACCGAGACGGTGGTCGACAGCAGGTCGGTGGGGGCCATCCGGTCGGCCAGGGCGATCACCCACTGCTGGATCGACAGCACCCGGGTGCCGCTGACGAAGTTGCCCAGCAGCCCCTCCCAGATCAGCACGTAGACCAGGCCGAGCAGCACCGGTCGCCGGGTGACCAGGCTGAGCGCCAGGAACAGCGCCGAGTAGGCAAGCGCGCCGAGCGCCGAGGCGGCGACCAGGCCCAGGCCGAGGCGTACCGAATCGGCGAGCACGCCCGCGACGTAGAGCGGCACGGCGACGGTGGCCGCGCTGACCCCGGCGGCCACCGCGAGTTTCGGCAGCACGATCTGCCAGCGGGGCAGCGGCTTGGTCAGGATGTGCACCACCGTGCCGTCGTCGATCTCCGCGCCCAGCACGCCGGTGCCGACGATGAGCGCCACCACCGGCAGCACCACTGCCAGCCCGAGACCGACGAGCACCGGCGGGGCCCACTGGCCCGGGTCCACCCCGAGCGACCGGCACAGGACGGCGAGCAGCACCAGCACCGCCGGCAGCGGCAGCAGCATGAGGAACCGGCGACGGCCGAACAGCCCGCGCGCGGTGATCCAGGAAACGGTCGACATCAGGCCTCCACCAGGTAGGAGAAGACGCTCTCCAGGGACTCGTCCTCGGGGGTCAACTGCCGGACCCGGATCTGCCGGGCGAGCGCGATCTTCGGCAGCGCCCGGGTGAACGCGCCGTAGTCGCCGGCGCGTACGGTCAGGCCGGTCTTGTCCAGCTCGACGCCGGTGACCGACGGGTCGGCCATCAGCGCCACGGCCAACGCCCGGTCGTCGGTGGAGCGGACCGCGAACACGTGCGGCCGGTTGGTCATCAACCTGCGGATGGTGCGGAAGTCGCCGGAGGCCGCCAGCCGGCCCGCCACCATCACCTGCACCGTGCCGGAGACCTGCTCGACCTCCTCCAGGATGTGCGAGCTGAACAGGATCGTCCGCCCCGCGTCGCCCAGGGAGTGCAGCAGGCCCATCATGTGCAGCCGCTGACGCGGGTCCATCCCGTTGAACGGCTCGTCGAGCAGCAGCACCTGCGGGTCGTGCACCAGCGCGGCGGCCACCCGGGTCCGCTGCCGCATCCCCTTGGAGTACGTGCCGATCCGGCGGTCCTGCGCGTCGGTCATCTCGACCAGCTCGATCGCCCGGCGGACGGCGGCCTCCGGGTCGGGCAGCCGGTGCAGCTTCGCGCTGGCCAGCACGAACTCGCGGGCGGTGAGGAAGGAGTGCACCGCCTCCCGCTCGCTGACCAGCCCGAGCCGCCGGTAGACGGCCGGGTTGCGCCAGGTGGACTCCCCGTCGAGGGTGAGCGTGCCCCGGGACGGGGCGAGGAAGCCGGCCATCATGTGCAGCAGGGTGGTCTTGCCAGCGCCGTTCGGGCCGAGCAGGCCGGTCACCCCGGGGCCGAGGCGCATGGTGACGTCGTTGACCGCCACCACGTTGCCGTACCAGCGGGAGACCCCGGCGAGATCCAGGGTGCTGGTGGTGACCGCCGGTCGGGCATCGGTGTCGAGTGTGGTCATCGGGCGGCCACCTTCCGGTATCGCAGCAGCAGCAGGGCGGTGCAGGCGGCGACCAGCAGCACGGTGACGACCGCGTAGACCGGGCCGAAGCCGCCGATCGGCGGGCCGGTGCCGGCGCCCGGGTAGAGCAGGTCCTGCAACGCCCACGAGCCGACCCCCTGCACCAGCGTCGACGGGGAGGCCAGGAACGCCAGCTCGTTGACGGCCTGCGACGGCAGGATCGACAGCACGCCGACGATCGGGGTGGTCATCAGGAAGACCGCCACGATGCCACCGGCGGCGAAGGCCCGCTTGCCGGTGAGCGAGGCGACCAGCAGCCCGATCGCGGCGAAGACCACCGCCCACAGCCCGGCGTACAGCAACCCGGGCAGCAGGTCCAGCAGTTCGTTCCAGGTCCCGCGTAGGCCGTCGGAGGTGGTGAACGCAGCCCCCAGGAACATCACCAGCTGCGGCCCGCCCAGCAGCAGCCACAGCGCGCTGGCCAGGGAGAGCAGCTTGGCCAACGCGTAGTCGTCGCGCGGCAGCGGCCGGGAGAAGTACAGCGGGAGCACCCCGCTGCGCAGGTCCCGGGAGACCAGCTCGGGGGCGGCCACCGCGACGAAGAAGATGACCAGCCAGCTCATCGCGTCGGCGAACTGGGCGTACGTCATCACCACCTCGCCGATCTGGCTGCGGACAGCGGTGAGGCCGGCTGCCACCACCGTCACGATGCCGACCACCAGCCAGGGGAAGATCTTCGCCTTGGCGCTGCGGCCCAGCCCGAAGACGGTCCGCAGGCCGTGCAGGTAGAGCGCGCCGAAGACGTGCCGGCGGCCCAGTCTCGGACCGGTGTACCGCTGGTAGCCGATGTCGTGGATGACGCCGGTCGGCTCAGGCATTGCTGGGCTCCCTCGGGGCGAAGAGTTCGGCCACCCGGTGCCGGCGCTGGTCCAGCCGGTGCAGCGGCAGGTCCAGTTCGGCGACCGCGCCGAGGATCAGGTCGTAGGTACGCTCGTCGGCGAGCGGGACCAACAGCATCCGGCCGTCGCGGGTCACCGGCAGGTCGAGCGCGGCGAGCCGGCCGGCCAACTGGTCGGTGCCCTCGCTGACCTCCACGGCGAGCAGGTCGGTGGCCGAGGTCATCGCGTCGATCCGGTCGGCGCGCAGTAGCCGCCCCCCGTCGATGGCGACCAGGGTGTCGCAGATCCGCTCCACCTCGCCGAGCAGGTGCGAGCAGACCAGGACGGAGATGCCGAACTCGGTGCCGATCCGGTGGACCAGGGCGAGCATGGCGTCCCGGCCGGCCGGGTCGAGCCCGTTGGTGGGCTCGTCGAGCAGCAGCAGGTCCGGGTCGTGCACCAGGGCCTGGGCGAGCTTGACGCGCTGCTTCATACCTGTGGAGTAGCCGCCCACCGGGCGGTACCGCTCCTCGTAGAGACCGACGTGGCGCAGCGTCTCGGAGGCACGCTCGCGGGCCACCGTGCGGGGCAGGCCACTCATCCGCCCGAGGTGGGTGACGAGTTCGGCGGCGGAGAGGTCGGGCGGGAGCGCCTCGTGTTCGGGCATGTAGCCGACCCGGGCGCGGACCGCCGCCGGGTCGGTGGTGGGGTCGAGGTCGAGCACGGAGACCCGTCCGCTGGTCGGCGGGAGCAGGCCCAGCAGAATCTTGATCAGGGTCGACTTGCCGGCGCCGTTCGCGCCGACCAGACCGATGATCCCCGGCTCGACCGCGACGGTCAGGTCGGCCAGCGCGGTGACCCGGCCTCCGTACGTCTTGGTGAGCGACTCGGTCGCGATCAGTGTCACGTCCGTCAGCCTAGGGAGCTGCCACCCTGGGGGGCATCCGGAATGGCCCGGGGACTTCCCTGAGGTCGGGGACGGGACGCGGGCCTGGCGCCGGCCCGCGTCCCGTCGGCTTCAGCTCCTGGCGATCACCTCGTGCTTGCCCAGGCTCTCGGTCCGCTGGCCGATGAGGGTGCGCAGCTGGACCACGTCGGAGTCGACGGCGGCGGCGTCCGCCCCCTCGACCTTCTTCAGCACCGTGCTGATCGCGGTGAGTGACTCCGCCGCCTTCCCGCTGCCGAAGACCTGCTGGTACAGCTCCCGGTAGACGTCCTCGTAGGTCGTCTTGAAGGCGTCGCTGGCAAGGAAGCGCTCCTTGAGCTTGTGGCCCGTCGTCATCCCGCCGCGCGGGCCACCACCCTCGTTGTCCGCGCCCCGGGCGCCCGGCCCGGCCGGCTGCCCGGGTGGCGCTGCGGCCTGCTGGCCCGTTCGCTGCCCCGGTTGCTGACCGGTCCCGCCCGGTGCCGCCTGGCCCGGGACCGCCCCGTTGGCGCCGGCCGCGCCGGGCAGGCCCCGACCCATGCCGAACCCGCCGCTGTCGTGCGGGCCCTGGCCGGCGTTGCCGCTGAAGGTCAGGTTGTGGTCCCAGCTGATCACGCTGAACTTCTTCGTCCCCAGGTCATACCAGAGGTAGTAGTTCTTCCCCGGGCCGGCCATGTCGTCGAAGTTGAGCAGCAGGTTCTGCAACGCGACGTACCGGGCGAAGGACGCCACGTCCACCCTGTCGGCGAGGTGCGCGTCGAACTCCTCGTCGCTGGCCGAGTTCACCCACCGGATCAGGTTGATCACCGGCTGCAGATCCTGGCTGCCCTTCATGGTGATCTGCTTGAAGTCGTCGGCGTACTCGGTCGGATCGTCGCCCTGGTCGGTGAAGCTGCCGCTGGCCAGCGACTTGTAGAGCACCCCGTTGCCGTCCATCTGGTCGGCGAAGTGCTCGTCCGGGTGCTCGACCAGCAGCCGGGCCGCGGTGGGCCGCCCGTTGACGGTGAACGAGGAGTACGCGTACCGCTGTGCGGGCTCACCCGTGGCGTCGAGCAGCGACAACGACAGGGCCTCGTTGAGGACCGTCGAGCCGCCGCCCATGCCACCCACCCGGACGGCCACCTCCCGGTGCCCCTGGTAGCGCCGGCCCTCGACGAACTCGTCGAAGCTGATCAGCCACGGCAGCGTCTCCGGCTCCTCGGCCCGCAACACCGCCCGGGTCATCCCTCCAGGGTTCTGACCACCACCGGGGAACTGGCCACCACCGGCCTGTCGGCCACCACCGGTCTGCTCGCCCGCTCCGGGCTGCTGGGCGCCGGGGGCAGCACCGTCCGGCAGCCCGCCGTCGGGGAACCCGGCGCCCTGCGGAGGTCCGCCGGCAGGTGGCCCGGCGGGGAATCCGCCGCCCGGTCGCGGCCCACGGCCGTCCTCACCCCTGCCCCCGAAGGGGCGCGTCTCGCCCTTCCAACTGAGCTGGCCCAGCGTCGAGTTGCCCTTGAGCCGGAGGCCCACGCTGGGGATCGTGGTGCCGTCGACGGTCAGGTCAGCCTCGACGTACTCCTTCTCCCCCTCCTTCCAGTAGGTGTCGAGCATCCGCTCGTAGTCCGTGTCCCGGAAGGTCAGCGAGATCTCGTGTGGCCGGCCGGCGTCGAAGAGGTCGACGGCGCCGGCGAGATCCATTGTCACCACGTCGCCCCCGGCGGTCCCGCCGCTGATCACGTAGGGGCGAATCCGTTCCGTGCCCAGCACCAGGGTCAGCGCGGCGAGGAACGCCGTACAGGTGGTGAGCAGCTTCCAGTTCTGGCGTACCCGGGCCGGCAGCCGGCGGCGCAGCCGACGCGGCAGCACGGACCGGGTACGCAGGGAGCGGGTCATCACAGGTCCGTCTGGTCGTAGCCGGTCAGCACGGTCACCCGCTGGCCCGAGGTCCGCTCGCTGAGCGCGGAGATCAGGTCACCCGGCTCGCCGCCCTTCTTCAGCCGGACCGTGTACATCATCTCGGTGAGCGCACCGGCCCTGATCGTCTCCATGCTGACCAGTTCGAACTCGGTGGTGTGCCGGACCAGCACGTCCTGGATGTCGGCGGTGTGGTTGCCGCCGGCCGGGACCTGGACCTTGACGACCTGCCGCTGCACGTTGAGCGCGAACCAGTTGAACCGGTACATCACCACGATGATCAGGCTGATCGCCACGGCTGCGGCGACGGCCAGGCTGTAGAACCGGGTGCCGCAGGCCATCCCGACGCCCATCACCAGGAAGATGAAGCCGACGTCGCGGGTCTCCTTGATGGCGTTGCGGAACCGCACCACCGACAGCGCGCCGACCAGGGCGAAGGCCCGGGCGATGTTGGAGCCCACCACCAGCATGATCAGCGAGATCAGCATGCCCAGGATGATCAGCGTCTGGACGTACGACTGGCTGTACGACACGTTGCGGTGGGTGGCCCGGTAGACCCAGCCGATCATGGCGCTGAGCAGGAAGGACAACGACAGCGTGAGGGCGATGTCGCCCGTGCTGAAGGTGCCGGACAGGTCCTGGAACGTGATGTCCATCGGGGTTCAGGCCTCGCTTCTCGGGGTGGGGGCCACCAGGTCGGCGGCGGGATCGGCATCCTGGACGTGGAAGATCGAGCGCGGCACCCGGCCGAACGCCTCGACGCTCTGGCAGTACTTGGAGACCCGCACCACCGACAGCTCGGCCCGGCCGGCCAGGTCGGTGAGCCAGTACGGGACCCGTTCGTTCGCCTTGACCTCGACGATCGACTTCGAGGCCGGAATGATCAGGCGGTTCTCGGCGTCCGCGCCGAGGTGGAAGTCCCGGTCCCGGCCGCGTACCCGGTGGTCGAGGGTGACCCGCAGGCCCAGGTCGGCCTCCTGGCCGACGAACGCCTCACGCTGGTAGCCGGTCATCGCCACGGGGCGCAGGTCGAGGCCGGAGACGAGTTCCAGCACCTCCTCGACGAAGCCTCGCTGGGAGGGATCGTGGTCGATCGTGACGCGCTCGTCGCAGAGCTGACGGGCCACCCGGTAGGGCACGGCGATCCGGCGCTTCTGGGTGACCCGGTTGACCCGCTGCTTGATCTCGACGTGCACGGTCGCGTCGTCGGTCACACCGGACCGGTCGCCGTAGTGGCGTATCCGCAGCTTGCGACGGAACTTCAGCCCTTCGATCTTCTCCCAGTAGAAACGCAGGTCGGTGGTGTCGTAGTAGACGCTCCAGACGCCGTAGCCACCGTCACCGCCGTGCGCGTCGGGCGTCATCCGGGCGGCGAGTGCGGCCCGCAGCGCCGGCACCTTCGTCGTCTCGACCAGGTACTTGATCTCGTACCGGTTGAACGCGTGCAGCTTGCTCGGCGCGCGAAGGGCGTGGCCGGCGTGGTCGTTGTCGTCGGGAGGGGGCGGCGACTCGCGCTGCCCGCCAACGGAGGGTTCGGCGATGGTGGACGGATCGGATCTGGAGGTCCGGCGGAGGAACCGTGGTCGCATGCGGTGGGCGCTTTCTGGTCGCGAAAGGGTCGCCGGCAGCTAAGGCGACCGGACCGGAAAGTCGATGTGAACGACCTATGAACGAGCTATGGATCGTGGATGTCCGACGCGGTAAGGCTTTCGTAACGCCGACGGCCGGTGCCCGGCCGCCGTGGTCCGGCAAGACTGGGTGGTATGCCCCGTCGTCTGTTCCGTGCCCCGCTGACCTGGGTCGCCGTCGGCGTCCTCGGTGTCGGGGCCGCCTTCGGCCTGTACTGGTTCCAACCCTGGAAGGTGGTGACCGACAACCAGGTCGACGAACAGCTCTCCGAGGTGGGTGCCGCCCCGCCCGGCACCCCGACCGGCACCCCCGGCACCACGCCCACCGGGGTCGCCCCCGCCGGCAGTCCCACCAGCACCCGGCCGGTGGTGGTGAGCCGGGGGGAGTTCGTCAGTCACGAACACGACACCTCGGGCACCGCCCGGATCGTCCGCACCGCCGACGGGGAGCACCGGCTGGAACTGGTCGGGCTGGACACCTCCAACGGCCCGGACCTGCGGGTCTGGCTCTCCGACCAGCCGGTCCGCACCGGCCGGGCCGGTTGGCACGTCTTCGACGACGGCCGCCGGGCGGAGCTGGGCCGGCTCAAGGGCAACCGGGGCGACCAGGCGTACGCCGTCCCGGCCGGCACCGACCTCGCCGAGCTGACCAGTGTCACCATCTGGTGTCAGCGATTCGCCGTCTCGTTCGGTGCCGCGTCCCTGATCCCGGCCGGTTGACGCCCCCCACCGACCGGTCGAGACACGCCACCGATGATCCACTTAGGGGTCGGGAGTGGAGTGGCACTCTCGACCGATCGCCGGCCGGCTGAGAAACTGTGAGCCGGCCAGCGAGTGAGGGGTACGGATGAGCAACGGTTCAGTGCTGCCCGAGGACGTGCTGCGGGACGCCCCCGCGTACGCGCCGCGCCCCGGTGAGCTGGCCGATCTGGAGCTGCTGCTGAGCGGGGCGTACACCCCGCTGGCCGGCTTCATGACCCGCGCCGACCTGGCTTCGTTGCAGCGTCGGGGCCGGCTGGCCGACGGCACCTCCTGGCCGGTCCCGGTGACCCTCCAGGTGCCCACCTCGGTCGCCGACGGCCTGGACCCGGCCGACCCGGGGCGGCGGACGCTGGTGCTCACCGACGGCGAGGGTGCCCCGGTGGCCGGTCTTGAGGTGACCGACGTCTGGCCGGTCCGCGAGGGCGTGGCCGGGCTGGGCGGCCCGGTGCGCCGGCTCGGCGACGGCGGGCACGGCCCGTTCCAGCGGCTGCGCCGGGGCCCGGACGAGGTGCGTCCGCTGCTGCCGCCGGGCCGGGTGCTCGGGGTGATCGCCGACCGGCCGCTGCACCGGCCGCAGCTGGCGCAGATCGCGCACGCGGCGCGGACCCTCGGCGCGCATCTGCTGGTGATGATCCCGGTCGGTGATGACGGCGCGGGTGGGCTGCCCACCGAGGCCCTGGTCCGCAGCGTCTTCGCGGCCCGGGACCGGATGCCACCGGCGACCCTGGTCGCCGTCCCGTTGCCCCGCCGGGCCGACGAGATCAGCGACGCGTTGCTGCGCGCCCGGATCTCGGCCGCCTACGGGGTGACCCACCTGCTGTCCACCGGCGGCATGCTCTCCGGGGCGGGGCTGCGGGTGCTGGTCCCCCGCGAGCTGGCCTACGACAGCCGGGACGGCCAGTGGCGTTGGCGGGACGACATCCCGCCACGCAACCGCAAGCTGGCACTGAGCGAGGCGGAGATCGACGACCTGCTCGACAGGGGTTTCCCGTTGCCCGAGTGGCACACCCCGCCGGCGGTGGCCAAGGAGCTGAGCCGGGCCCGCCCACCGCGCCGGCACCGGGGGCTGGTGGTCTTTCTGACCGGGTTCTCCGGTTCGGGCAAGTCGACCATCGCGCGGGGCCTGGCGGACCTGCTCCGCGAACAGGGCGAGCGGACCGTGACCCTGCTCGACGGGGACGTGGTGCGCCGGGAGTTGTCCGCCGGGCTGACCTTCAGCAAGGCCGACCGGGACGCCAACGTGCGCCGGATCGGCTGGGTGGCGGCCGAGATCGCGCGGCACCGGGGGGTGGGCATCTGCTGCCCGATCGCCCCGTACGCCCAGGCGCGGGCCGCCGCCCGGGAGATGGCCCGGGTCGCCGGGGCGGGCTTCCTGCTGGTGCACGTGGCAACCCCGATCGAGGTCTGCGAGCAGCGGGACCGCAAGGGCCTGTACGCGCGGGCCCGCGCCGGCCTGCTCACCGGGATGACCGGGATCGACGACCCGTACGAGACGCCGACCGACGCCGACCTGGTGGTCGACACCACCGAGATGAGCATCGACGAGGCCGTCCAGCTCGTCATGCACCACCTGACCGAGACCGGCTGGGTGGAGAGCCGGCTGCCGTCCGCCTGACCTCGGGGGGCTCCACTTCCGCCGCTGTCTGCTGCGCGCTAGTGTCCAATCTTGTTGGAACACGTTCGAGCGCGTGCAGGTGCGGGGGCCCGGGAGGTACGGCGGATGCTGGCACGGCAGCGACAGGCGACGATCCTCGACCGGGTCCGCACCGCAGGTGGTGTCCGGGTCACCGAGCTGGCCGCCGAGTTCGGTGTCTCCGACATGACCATCCGGCGTGACCTGGACGCGCTGCACGAGCAGGGCCTGCTGGCCAAGGTGCACGGCGGGGCGACGGTCACCGACCCGGGCTCGACCGACGAACCGGGTTTCCACGCCAAGTCCGTCCGGCAGTCCGCCGAGAAGGCCGCGATCGCCACCCGGGCCGCCGAGCTGGTCCGCCCGGGTGCGGCGGTCGCCCTCTCCGCCGGCACCACCACCGCCGAACTGGCCCGTCGCCTGGTCGACGTGCCGGGGCTGACCGTGGTGACCAACTCGTTGCCGGTGGCCGAGATCCTGCACACCGCGGGCCGCCCCGACCAGACCGTGGTGCTGACCGGCGGGGTACGCACCCCGTCCGACGCGCTGGTCGGCCCGCTGGCCGTGGAGGCCATCCGCTCGCTGCACCTGGACCTGCTCTTCCTCGGCGTGCACGGGATCACCGAGCGGGCCGGTTTCACCACCCCGAACCTGATGGAGGCGGAGACCGACCGGGCGCTGGTGGAGGCCGCCGACCGGCTGGTCGTCCTCGCCGACCACACCAAGTGGGGCACCGTCGGCATCTCCTCCATCGTCGGCCTGGGTGCCGCCGACGTGCTGGTCAGCGACGACCGGTTGGCCCCCGAGGCGCGCCGGGTGATCGACGAGAAGGTGGGCGAACTGGTGATCGTGACAGGCAGGGGCCGGGCGACCGGGCGGGAGACGACCCGGTGAAACGTACGACGATCGAGTTGGCCGACGGCCGCGAGCTGATCTACTTCGACGAGCGCGACGACGCCGTCCGGGACCAGCCGGACCGGCGGGAGCTGCCGCCGCCCCCGCCCGCCTCCCAGCTGCGCTACGACCCGCTCACCGACGAGTGGGTGGCGGTGGCGGTGCACCGGCAGACCCGGACCTTCCTCCCGCCGGCCGACCAGTGCCCACTGTGCCCGTCGCGGGGGGACCGGCACAGCGAGATCCCCGCGCCCGACTACGACGTGGCGGTCTTCGAGAACCGGTTCCCTTCGCTGAGCCAGCGGATCGCCGACGAACCGGCCGAGATCACCGGGTTCACCCCCGTCCGCCCCGGCCAGGGGCGCTGCGAGGTGGTCTGCTTCACCGACGACCACGAGGCGTCCTTCGCCAGCCTCTCCCCCGCCCGGGTCCGGCTGGTGCTGGACGCGCTGGCCGACCGGACCACGGCCGTCGGCGCGCTGCCCGGGGTGGAGCAGGTGTTCTGCTTCGAGAACCGGGGCGTGGAGATCGGGGTGACCCTGCACCACCCGCACGGCCAGATCTATGCGTACCCGTTCGTCACGCCGCGTACCCGGTCGATGCTGGCGGCGGCCCGCCGGCACGCGGAACGCACCGGCGGGCGCAACCTCTACGCCGACGTGCTCGCCGCCGAGCGCGCCGCCGGTGACCGGGTGGTCGCGGCCAACGACCACTGGACGGCGTACGTTCCGGCGGCGGCCCGCTGGCCGTTCGAGGTGCACGTCGCGCCGCACCGGCCGGTGCCTGACATCCCGGCGCTCGACGACGCCGAACGGGACGCCTTCGGCCCGCTCTACCTGGACGTGCTGCGCCGTTTCGACGGGCTGTTCGACCTGCCGATGCCGTACATCGCGGCCTGGCACCAAACACCGGTGCGGATCGACCGGGAGTTGGGGCACCTGCACCTGCACCTGTTCAGCGTCCGGCGGGCGAGGGACAAGCTGAAGTACCTGGCCGGTTCCGAGTCCGGGATGGGGGTCTTCATCAACGACATCGCCCCCGAGCGGGCCGCCGAACTGCTGCGCGCCGCCTGACCCCGGAGGCAGGGCGCGGGGGGCCCCGGAACAGGGCCCCCCGCGGGGAAGGGACGGCTGGCTGTGCTCGACAGCCGGGAAGGCCGGTCGGTCGGCACCGGTGCCGTGCGGCGATCGACGACAACCTCCCTGGACGCGACTGGCACCACGTCCACCCAGCTCAACGACCTGTTTCCAGGCCGGTGACGCGGCCGTCACCCGGACGGGTGGCGGCTGCGGCCTCCCGGTGCGCGGGCGTCGCGCCGGAGACGTCGGAACCCGCCGGCGGTCCGCCGGCGGGTTCCGTGGGTACGGGCGGGGGGTCAGCCGCCGAGCTTGCGCGCCAGGTTCTCGTCGAGGGTGTTCATGAACTCGTCGGTGGTCTGCCACGGGGCGTCCCGCGAGATGAGCAGCGCGAGATCCTTGGTCATCTGGCCGCTCTCGACGGTGTCGACGATGACCTGCTCCAGCGTGTCGGCGAACTCGGTGACCGCCGGGGTGCCGTCCAGCTTGCCCCGGTGGGCGAGGCCCCGGGTCCAGGCGTAGATCGAGGCGATCGGGTTGGTCGAGGTCTTCTCGCCCTTCTGGTACTGCCGGTAGTGCCGGGTGACGGTGCCGTGGGCGGCCTCCGCCTCGACGGTGCGACCGTCCGGGGAGAGCAGCACGGAGGTCATCAGGCCGAGCGAGCCGAAGCCCTGCGCGACGGTGTCGGACTGCACGTCACCGTCGTAGTTCTTGCAGGCCCAGACGTAGCCGCCCTCCCACTTGAGCGCGGCGGCGACCATGTCGTCGATGAGCCGGTGCTCGTAGGTGAGACCGGCGGCGGCGAACTCGTCCTTGAACTCGTTCTCGAACACCTCGGCGAAGAGGTCCTTGAACCGGCCGTCGTACGCCTTGAGGATGGTGTTCTTGGTCGACATGTAGACCGGGTAGTTGCGGTCCAGGCCGTACCGGAACGAGGCACGGGCGAAGTCCCGGATCGACTCGTCGTAGTTGTACATGCCCATGGCGATGCCGCCGCCGGGGAAGTTGGCGACCTCCATCTCCATCGGGGCGCCGCCGTCGGCCGGGGTGTAGGTGATGGTGACCGTGCCCGGGCCGGGGACCACGAAGTCGGTGGCCTTGTACTGGTCGCCGTGCGCGTGCCGGCCGATGATGATCGGCTTGGTCCAGCCCGGGACGAGCCGCGGCACGTTCGACATGATGATCGGCTCGCGGAAGACCACGCCGCCGAGGATGTTACGGATGGTGCCGTTCGGCGACCGCCACATCTTCTTGAGGCCGAACTCCTCCACCCGGGCCTCGTCCGGGGTGATGGTGGCGCACTTGACGCCGACGCCGTGCTCCTTGATGGCGTTCGCGGCGTCGATGGTCACCTGGTCGTCGGTGGCGTCCCGGTGCTGGATCGACAGGTCGTAGTAGTGCAGGTCGACGTCGAGGTAGGGCAGGATCAGCTGCTCGCGGATCTGCTTCCAGATGATCCGGGTCATCTCGTCGCCGTCGAGCTCCACGACCGGGTTGTTTACCTTGATCTTCGCCATCGGCCGGCGCTCCTCTCGGGGGACACGTGCTCAAGCAGTACGAGCGTACTGGAAACCGGTCGGCGGCACCGAGCCGGCCTCCACCCGGCGGCACCAGCCGGCGGAAAACGCCCTCGGGGCCGCGGCCGACCCTGACGGGATCACCGGATGCGCCGGGTCTGTCACCGTCACCGCCCTGACCGACCGTTCTTCCTGCGGAGGCATTCCCCGGGACGACCGCCGCACACCGGCGCGGGGCCGAACGAGCGGGGCGGGACGGGGACGCCGCAGGGGCGGGACGGCGGAAGCCGTCCCGCCCCTGCGGCGGATGGTTCAGCGGATCACATGTTGGCGACGTCGGCCTGCTTGGCGCGGACGGCCTCGGCGGCCTCCTTGAGGCTGGCCAGCTCGTCGGCGTCCAGGTCGGTCTCGACGACCCGCTTCACGCCCTCGGCACCGATCTCGGCCTCGACGCCCAGGTAGACCCCGGAGATGCCGTACTCGCCGTCGACCCAGGCGCAGACCGGCATGACCGCGCCGGAGTCCTCGGCCACGGCCCGCGCCATCCGGGCGGCGGCGGCGGACGGGGCATAGTACGCCGAACCGGTCTTGAGCAGCGCGACGACCTCGGCGCCACCGTTGCGGGTCTTGACGACCAGTTCCTCGATCTGCTCGGCGGGCATCGCGTCGCGCAGCGGCCGGCCGTCGACGGTGCTCTGCGAGGGCACCGGGACCATCGTGTCGCCGTGCGAGCCGAGGGTCAGCGTCTTCACCGACTTCACCGGTACGTCGAGGGCCTCGGCGACGAAGTTGGTGAACCGGGCGGTGTCGAGCATGCCGGCCTGGCCGAGCACCCGGTTCTTGGGGAACTGGGTGGCGAGCTGGGCCAGCGCGGTCATCTCGTCGAGCGGGTTGGACACCACGATGACGACGGCGTTCGGGGCGTACTTGGCGACGTTCTCGGCGACCTGCCGCACGATCTTGGCGTTCGTCTCCAGCAGGTCCATCCGGCTCATGCCCGGCTTACGGGGCAGACCGGCGGTGATCACGACGACGTCCGAGCCCTCGATGGCCTCGTAGCCCTCGCCGTTGGGGCCGGTGGTGACGCCGACGACCTTGGTCTCGAAGCCCTCGACCGCGCGGGACTGGTTGAGGTCCAGCGCGAGACCCGCCGGCTTGCCCTCCACGATGTCGGTGATGACGACGGTGTCGAAGACGTCGTACTCGGCCAGGCGCTGTGCGGTGGTGGAGCCGTAGAAGCCGGCCCCGACGACAGTGACCTTCTTACCCATGGTCGTCCCACTCCCTGCTACCAGTCGGTTTTCCCGACCGTAACAGTCATCCCGGCACCGTTTCGGCCAGGGGCGGCGACCGTCCCCGGGATGGGGCCAACGTCACCACCGCCCGGTTCCCGGCGGGCGGCGCTGCGGCCGGTGACCCGCCCGCGGCGCACCGGCTCCGGAACGGGGGGTCGACTGCGGCCCACCGCCGCTGAGCAGGGCAGACGAGTAGGCGAGGTCAGCCGCGCTCGGCGCGTTCGACGACGTTGGTGAGCAGCATGGCCCGGGTCATCGGCCCGACGCCACCGGGCATCGGGGCCAGCCGGCCGGCCACCTGCGCCACCTCCGGGTCCACGTCGCCGGTGTAGCGGCCCTTGCCGTCGTCACCGATCACCCGGGTGATGCCGACGTCCACCACGGTGGCCCCCGGCGTGATCATGTCGGCGGTGAGCAGGCCGGGCACCCCTGCGGCGACGATGACGACGTCCGCGGCGCGGGTGTGCGCGGCGAGGTCGAGGGTGCCGGTGTGGCAGAGGGTGACTGTCGCGTTCTCGCTGCGCCTGTTGAGCAGCAGGCCGAGCGGGCGGCCGACGGTGTTGCCCCGACCGACGAGCGCGACGTTGGCGCCACGCAGCGGCACGTCGTACCGGCGGAGCAGCTCGACGATGCCGCGCGGGGTGCACGGCAGCGGGCCGTCGTAGCCGAGCACCAGCCGGCCCAGGTTCACCGGGTGCAGGCCGTCGGCGTCCTTGTCCGGGTCGATCATCTCCAGGGCCCGCTGGGTGTCCAGGTGAGCCGGCAGCGGCAGCTGGACGATGTAGCCGTGGCAGCCCGGGTCGGCGTTCAGCTCGGCGAGGACGTCGTCGAGCTGCTGCTGGGTGGCGTCGGCGGGCAGCTCGCGGCGGATCGAGGCGATGCCCACCTCGGCGCAGTCGCGGTGCTTGCCGTTGACGTACGCCTCGGAGCCGGGGTCCGCGCCGACCAGGACCGTGCCCAGGCCGGGGGTGACCCCTCGCTCGGCCAACGCCTTGACCCGTACCCGCAGCTCGTCCTTGATCTCGGCTGCGGTCGCCTTGCCGTCCAGGATGATCGCCGTCACGACCAGATCGTCTCATGGCCGGCGGACGGCGGACCGGCGACGGGGAACCCGTGACTGTGTGTGAGGTGCCGTTGCTCACCCTGAGTGAGAACATGCGGGCCGACCCGAGTGCCGTACCGGACGGGTGGGCCGCGTCGGTAACGGACCGGACACCTGGCGACACCGACGCCACGACTGCCGATCCGACCCGACGGAGCCCCGGAACCGTCCCGACGTCCCTTGCCCACGCAGGATTTTCATCTGATCGCCTACCACCAACCGTCGTCGCCGACAAGGCCGTCGGGCGTGATCCGTTATCCGTTCGCAACGCCGTCGTTGTCGACCGGCCCTGCCCGACCTACCGTTGCCGAACGTTGCGCAGAGTCACCCATCGCCGGGTCCGACCGCGCTACGTGATGAGATGAGGAGACCCCATGCGTGTGCGTAGGCTTGCTGCCTGGACCGCTCTCCCGCTCGCGGTGACCCTGGGCCTGGCGGCCTGCGGCTCGGGCGGCGGCAGCGGAACCGGCCAGTCCGACCCCGACGCGGCCGTGCGGATCGAGATCGCCGAGCCGCAGCACCTGGTGCCGACCAACACCACCGAGACCAGCGGCTCCCAGGTGCTCGCCGCCCTGTTCAGCCCGCTCGTCGACTACGACGAGGCCAACAAGCCCCACGAGGTGGCGGCCGAGTCGGTTACCTCGTCGGACAACAGGGTCTGGACGATCAAGCTCAAGGACGGCTACACCTTCCACAACGGCGAGAAGGTCACCGCCGACAACTACCTCGACGCCTGGAACTACGGCGCGTACGCCCCCAACGGGCAGAACTCCAGCTACTTCTTCGAGAAGATCGCCGGGTACGCCGACCTCCAGGGCGACAAGCCGGCCGCCGAGCGGCTGTCCGGGCTGAAGAAGGTCGACGACCTGACCTTCACCGTCACGCTGACCGAGCCGTACAGCGAGTTCAGGTCGATGCTCGGGTACACCGCGTTCTACCCGCTGCCGAAGGCCGCCTTCTCCGCCCCCGGCGTGCTCAAGGACGGCTACGAGCAGGCCCCCATCGGGCAGGGCCCGTTCCGGATGAAGGGCTCCTGGCAGCACGACGCCAAGGTCGAGGTGGAGCGCTACGACGCCTTCCCCGGCGAGCAGCCGAAGGTGGGCGGCGTCGAGTTCCGGATCTACCAGCAGCCGACCGCCGCGTACGCGGACGTGCTCTCGGACAACCTCGACGTGATCAAGACGATCCCGACCGAGAACCTGTCCACCGCCGGCACCGACCTGGGTGACCGGTTCCGGCAGAGCCCCGCGTCGTCGTTGCAGGTGCTGGCCTTCCCGACCTTCCAGAAGGAGTTCAGCAAGCCCGAGGTGCGCAAGGCGATCTCGATGGCGATCGACCGGGACGAGATCACCAGGTCGATCTTCAAGGACTCGCAGCAGCCGGCCCGCTCGTTCGTCTCACCGGTGGTCGCGGGCTACCGGGAGAACACCATCGGCGCGGCCGGCGAGTTCGACCCGGCCAAGGCGAAGGCGGCGTACGAGGCGGCCGGCGGCCCGAAGAGGATCGAACTGTCGTACAACGGCGACGGCGGGCACAAGGACTGGATCGACGCGACCTGCAACCAACTCAAGGCCAACCTGGGTGTGGAGTGCGTCGGCACCGCCGAGCCCAAGTTCGCCGACCTGCTGACCAAGGTCAAGGCGAAGCAGCCGGTGGGCCTGTTCCGGATGGGCTGGGTGATGGACTACCCGTCGATGGAGAACTACCTCGGCCCGCTGTACGGCACCAACGGCTCGTCGAACTACTACGGCTACAGCAACCCCGAGTTCGACAGGCTCCTCGCCGAGGGTGCCAAGGCGCCGAACGAGGAGGCCGCGATCGCCAGGTACCAGGCGGCCGAGGATCTGCTGGCCAAGGACATGCCGGTGATCCCGCTGCGCTACGGGCAGAACAACTTCGGCCACTCGACCAAGGTGAAGAACGTCCAGATGGACCTCTTCGACCGGGTCGACCTGCTGAAGATCGAGGCGGTCAGCTAGCCCGGAGGGTGTCGGCGGCGAGCGGGGCCGCCGGCACGTGACAGCGCGTCGGCGGCAACGGGGCCGTCGGCGGGAGCGACGGGTCGGGTCATCGGTGGACGGTGGCCCGACCCGCCTCCGTCTCCGCCGCTTTTGGGCAAGACTGCACACTATGTTCCGCTTCGTTCTGCGGCGTCTGCTCCAGATGGTCCTCGCCTTCTTCGGGACCACCCTGATCGTGTACGCTCTGATGTTCGCCGGCCAGGGCGACCCGATCCAGGCGCTGGCCGGGGAACGGCCGGTCACCCCGGCCCAGCGGGCGTACCTGACGGAGAAGTTCCACCTCGACCGCACCGGCGTCGGCGGCTTCCTCTACCGCTACCTCGACTACCTGAAGAACCTGGTGAAGGGTGACCTCGGCCAGTCGCTCACCGGCCGGTCGATCGGGGACATCCTCGCCGCCGCCTGGCCGGTCACCGTCAAGCTGGCGCTGATCGCGATGGCCGTGACGATCCTGTTCGGGGTCACCGCCGGGGTGCTCGCCGGCATCCGCCGGGCCAGCCTGTTCGACAACGCCACCCTGGTGCTGACCCTGCTGGTGCTGGGCATCCCCACCATCGTGCTCGCCCCGCTCGCCCAGTACCTGCTCGGCGTCCGGTGGCCCGTCTTCCCACCCACCGCCGGCGCCGACCCCGACCTGTACGCCCTGCTGCTGCCCGGCATCGTGCTCGGCTCGCTCTCGCTGGCCACCGCGCTGCGGCTGACCCGTACCTCGGTCGCCGAGAACCTGCGCGCCGACTACGTGCGTACCGCCCGGGCGAAGGGGCTGGCCCGGCGACGGATCATCGGCGTGCACGTGCTGCGCAACTCGCTCATCCCCGTGATCACCTTCCTCGGCGTCGAACTGGGCAACCTGATGAGCGGCGCGATCATCACCGAGGGCGTGTTCAACATCCCGGGGGTCGGGTTCAACCTGTTCCGGGGCATCCGCACCGAGGACGGCCCGCTGGTGGTGGGCATCGTCAGCGTCCTCGTCGTGGTCTACCTCGTCGCCAACCTGGTGGTCGACGTCCTGTACGCCGTCCTCGACCCGAGGATCCGCTATGAGTGAACGCAGCGAGGTGCCGGCATGAGCGACTTCGAGACGGTGGCGGCGACGGAGGACCAGGCCGCCCGGCGCGGGGTCTCCGGCGAGCCCGGGACACCCGACCGGGTGGGCGTACCGCAGAAACCCCGCAGCCTGGCCGGGGACGCCTGGCGCGACCTGCGCCGCAAGCCGGTCTTCTGGACCAGCCTCGTCCTGGTCGTGCTGGTCGCCGCGATGGCCGCCGTGCCGTCGCTGTTCACCGCCAACGACCCGCGCGACTGCGTGCTGTCCCGCCAGCACGCCGGGGCGTCCGGCGGGGCCATCTTCGGGTACGACTTCCAGGGCTGCGACACGTACGCCCGGGCCGTCTACGGGGCCCGCGCCTCGCTGCTGGTCGGCGCGCTCTCCGCCCTGCTCACCGGGGCCATCGCGCTGGTCGTCGGGATGCTGGCCGGCTACTTCGGCCGCTGGGTCGACGCGGTGCTCTCCCGGGTGATCGACATCGTGCTCGGCATCCCGCTGCTGCTGGCCGCGATCGTGCTGCTCAAGCGGGTCAGCACCAGCAGCGACACGGTCCGGCTGTTCGCGGTGATCTTCGTGCTGGCGGTGCTCGGCTGGACCACCGCCGCCCGGGTGGTCCGCTCCTCGGTGATCACCGCCAAGGAGCAGGACTACGTGGCCGCCGCCCGGATGCTCGGCGCCGGCAACGGCCGGATCATGTGGCGGCACATCCTGCCCAACGCGCTCGCCCCGGCGATCGTGGTGCTGACCATCGCCCTCGGCTCGTTCATCGCCGCCGAGGCGACGCTGAGCTTCCTCGGCATCGGGCTGAAGGCCCCCACCATCTCCTGGGGCATCGAGATCGACGCCGGCCGGGTGCACATGCGCGAGTCGGCGACACCGCTGGTCGTCCCGTCCGCCTTCCTCGCGCTGACCGTGCTCGCCTTCATCATGCTCGGCGACGCGATCCGCGACGCCTTCGACCCGAAGCTGCGGTGAATCCGATGGGCGAACCCGGGCCCCGGCCCACGCCGGCCTCACCCACCCCGCCCGGCGGGCACCTGCTGGAAGTACGCGACCTGCACGTCGAGTTCCGCACCGGCGAGGGGGTGGCCAAGGTGATCAACGGGGTCTCCTACCACCTGGACCCGGGCGAGACGCTCGCCGTGCTCGGCGAGTCCGGCTCCGGCAAGTCGGTCACCGCCCAGGCGGTCATGGGCATCCTGGACAGCCCGCCGGCGGTGATCCGTTCCGGTCAGATCCGCTACCGGGGCCGCGACCTGCTCACCCTGCCCGAGGAGCAGCGCCGGCAGGTACGCGGCACGGAGATCGCGATGATCTTCCAGGACGCCCTGTCGGCGTTGAACCCGGTCTTCCCGGTCGGCTGGCAGATCGGCGAGACGCTGCGGCACCGCGCCGGGATGTCCCGCGCCGACGCCCGACGGCGGACCGTCGAGCTGATGGACCTGGTACGCATCCCCGGGGCGGCCGGGCGGCTCGGCGACCACCCGCACCAGTTCTCCGGCGGGATGCGGCAACGCGTCATGATCGCCATGGCGCTGGCGCTGGACCCGAAGGTGCTGATCGCCGACGAACCGACCACCGCCCTCGACGTCACCGTGCAGGCCCAGATCATGGACCTGCTGGCCGACCTGCGCCGCGACCTCGACATGGCGATGATCCTGATCACCCACGACCTGGGGGTGGTGGCCGGCGTCGCGGACCGGATCGCCGTCATGTACGCCGGCCGGATCGTCGAGCACGCCGACGTCCGCCCGCTGTACCGGGCGCCGGCCCACCCGTACACCAAGGGGTTGCTGGCCTCGATCCCCCGGCTGGACGTGCGCGGCCGGGAACTGTCCACCATCCGGGGTCTGCCGCCGAACCTGATGCGCATCCCCGGCGGCTGCCCGTTCCACCCCCGCTGCCCGTACGCGCAGCAGGTGTGCGTGGACGTGGTGCCCGACGACCTGGTCCTCGCGGACGGCCGGACCAGCGCGTGCCACTTCGCGCAGGAGGTGCACGATGACCGCGACCGCTGACCCCGCCAAGGTCCGGGGCGAGACCATCCTCACGGTCGACGACCTGGTCAAACACTTCCCGATCACCCGGGGGGTGCTCTTCCGACGGCAGGTCGGCGCGGTCCGGGCCGTCGACGGGGTCAGCTTCACCCTGCGCCGGGGCGAGACGCTCGGCATCGTCGGCGAATCCGGTTGCGGCAAGTCGACCCTCGCCCGGGTGCTGATGCGGCTGGAGACGCCGACCTCCGGCCGGGCCACCCTCCGGGGGCGGGACCTGCTCACCGCCACCGGGGGTGAGCTGCGCCGGCTGCGCCGCAACATGCAGATGGTGATGCAGGACCCGTACACCTCGTTGAACCCCCGGATGACGGTCGGCGACATCATCGGGGAGCCGTTCGACATCCACCCCGACGCCACGCCGAAGGGCAGCAAGCGCGGCCGGGTGCAGGAACTGCTGGACGTGGTCGGCCTCAACCCGGAGCACGTCAACAGGTACCCGCACCAGTTCTCCGGCGGCCAGCGGCAGCGCATCGGCATCGCCCGGGCGCTCGCCCTGCGTCCCGAGGTGATCGTCTGCGACGAGCCGGTCTCCGCCCTGGACGTCTCGATCCAGGCCCAGGTGATCAACCTGTTGGAGCAGCTCCAGGACGAGTTCGGGCTGTCGTACGTGTTCATCGCGCACGACCTGTCGGTGGTCCGGCACATCTGCGACCGGGTCGCGGTGATGTACCTCGGCAAGATCGTCGAGATCGGCACCGAGGACGAGATCTACGAACGGGCCACCCACCCGTACACCCAGGCGCTGCTGTCGGCGGTGCCGGTGCCCGACCCGGCGGCTCGGGGCGCGGGCGGCATCATCAGGCTCACCGGCGACGTGCCCAGCCCGGCTGACCCGCCGTCCGGCTGCCACTTCCGCACCCGCTGCTGGAAGGCCGAGGACATCTGCGCCAGGGAGGACCCGCCGACCGTCCCCCGCCCCGCCGACCCCCACCCCAGCGCCTGCCACTTCGCCGCGCTGCGCGCGCGCTCCGACCCGCCGGGCCGGGGCTGACCGCGTGCTCCCGCGCCGGGCGCGGGAGCACGCGGTGGATCAGTGGAAGAAGTGCCGGGTGCCGGTCAGGTACATGGTGACGCCTGCCTGCTGGCAGGCGGCGATGGTGTCCTCGTCGCGGATCGACCCGCCGGGTTGCACGATCGCCTTCACCCCGGCGTCGATCAGGATCTGCGCGCCGTCGGCGAACGGGAAGAAGGCGTCGGAGGCGGCGACGGAACCCCGGGCCCGCTCCGCGCCGGCCCGGCTCACCGCCAGCCGGGCCGAGTCGACCCGGTTGACCTGGCCCATCCCCACCCCGACCGACGCGCCGTCCTTCGCCAGCATGATCGCGTTGCTCTTCACCGCGCGGACCGCCCGCCAGGCCAGCGCCAGGTCCCGCAGGGTGGCCTCGTCGGCGGCCTCGCCGGTGGCGAGCTTCCAGTTGGCCGGGTCGTCGCCCGGGGCGTCGATCCGGTCCCGCTGCTGGACGAGGACACCGCCGGTCACCTGCCGCCACTCGGCCGGCAGCGGGGCGAAGGCCGGGGCGCGCAGCAGCCGGATGTTCTTCTTGCCCTGGAGGATCTCCACCGCGCCGGGCTCGAAGTCCGGCGCCACCAGCACCTCGGTGAAGATCTCCGCGACCTGGCCGGCCAGCTCCACCGAGACCGGCCGGTTGACGGCGATCACCCCGCCGAACGCGGAGACCGGGTCGCAGGCGTGCGCCTTGCGGTGGGCCTCGGCGACGTCCGCGCCGACGGCGATGCCGCACGGGTTGGCGTGCTTGATGACCGCGACCGCCGGCTGGTCGGGGAAGTCGTTCGCGGCCCGCCAGGCGGCGTCCGCGTCGACGTAGTTGTTGTAGGACATCTCCTTGCCGTGCAACTGCTCGGCCTGGGCCAGCCCCGGCGGGCTGCCCGGGTCGGCGTAGACGGCGGCGCCCTGGTGCGGGTTCTCGCCGTAGCGCAGCGTCGCCTGCCGGCGCAGCGCCAGCCCGGCGAAGTGCGGCCAGCCGTCCTCGGCCGGGGCGGCGGTGCCGGCGAACCAGTCGGCGACCGCCACGTCGTACTCGGCGATGTCGGCGAACGCGCGGGCGGCCAGCGCCCGCCGCTGGGCCAGCGTGAATCCGCCCTCGGCCAGCGCGGCGACCAGCGCCGGGTACGCGGCCGGGTCGGTCACCACGGCGACCGAGGCGTGGTTCTTGGCGGCGGCCCGGACCATCGCCGGCCCGCCGATGTCGATCTGCTCGATGCACTCGTCCGGCGACGCGCCGGAGGCGACGGTGGCCTGGAACGGGTAGAGGTTGGAGACCAGGACGTCGATGCCGGCGATGCCGTGCGCGTCGAGCTGGTCGGCGTGCGACTCCTTGCGCAGGTCGGCCAGGAGCCCGCCGTGGATCTTGGGGTGCAGGGTCTTGACCCGGCCGTCGAGGATCTCGGGGAAGCCGGTCACCTGCTCGACCGGGGTCACCGGCACCCCCGCGCCGGAGATCGTCGACGCGGTGGAACCGGTCGAGACGATCTCGACCCCGGCCTCATGCAGCGTACGGGCCAGCTCGACCAGACCGCTCTTGTCGTAGACGCTGACCAGCGCCCGCCTGATCGGGCGGCGGGAGTCCTGCGGGGCACTCACGGAACCGTGACCTTTCTTCCGGTGATCGTCCAACCTGCGCGGACCAGGCGACCGACCTGCTCGACGAGCTGGCGGCGCTCGGCTTCCTTGATGCGCTCGGTGAGCGTCTCCTCGTCGTCGTCGTCGAGGACCGGCACCGCCACCTGCGCGACGATCGGGCCAGTGTCCATCCCGGCGTCGACGAAGAAGAGGGTGGCCCCGGTGACCTTGACGCCGTAGGCGAGCGCGTCCCGGGGGCCGTGGATGCCGGGGAACGCCGGCAGCAGCGTGTTGTGCGTGTTCAGGTAGCGGTCGCCGAAGGCCGCCAGGAACTGCGGCCCGACCAGCTTCAGGAAACCCGCCGAGATCACCAGGTCGGGCCGGTGCTCGGTGACGTGCGCGGTGAGGGCCTTGTCCCAGTCGGCGCGGGTGGGGTGGTCCTTCACCCGGTCGACGAAGGTCGGCACCCCGGCGGCGGTGGCCCGGTCCAGCCCGACGATGCCGTCCCGGTCGGCGCCGACGGCCACCACCCGGGCCCCGTAGCCGGGGTCGGCGGTGGCGTCCAGCAGCGCCTGGAGGTTACTGCCGGAGCCGGAGACGAGGACGACGAGGCGGGCGACGGACGCGGGCTCGGTCACCCGGCCACCCTAGCGGGCAGGTCGGCACGCCCATCCTGCGGGCGGCGACGTTTTGGGTGATCACGTATGTCGCCCGGACACGGTACGCTGCCGGTCGCCCGGTGGCCGGGCCGTGCCCGCCACCGCACCCCATAGCCCATGATCAGGTACGGACGCCGTACCGATGTGAACGAGGAGCGCTCGCAGATGCAGCCCGGCTACCCCAACCCGCAGCAGCCGATCAACAACAACATGACCGCGTCGATCGTGGCCATCTTCTTCTTCTGGCCGTTGGCGATCCCGGCCATCATCAACGCCTCGAAGGTCAACCCGGCCCTCCAGCAGGGCGACTACGCGGGTGCCGAGGCCGCCGCCCGGGAGTCCAAGAAGTGGTCGAAGCTGGCCTTCATCATCGGTGGTGTGTGGCTCGTCATCGTGCTGCTCTGCTGCATCTTCGGTGGTGTGATGGGTGCGATCGACGGCAGCAGCAGCACGAGCAGCTACTGACGGACCACGACTGAGGAGCAGCCGAGATGCAGCCCGGAAACCCCGGCCACGACCCGTACGGCCAGCAGCCCCCGCACGATCCGTACGGGCAGCAGCCCGTCTCGGGCCAGCCGCAGGACCCGTACGCCGCGCCGCAGGCACCGTACGGGCAGCAGCCGGCGGCACCGTACGGCGAGCAGCCGCAGTACGGGCAGCCCCCGCACGACCCGTACGGCCCCCAGCCCACCTCGGGCCAGCCGTACGGTCAGCCCTTCCAGCCGGACCCGTACGGCCAGCCCGTCCACAAGGACCCCTACGGGCAGCAGCCGTACGCCGCGGCGGCGGGCTCCTACCCGGGGGCCGGCTTCCCGACGCCACAGGGGCAGCAGAACACCCTCGGCCTGGTGTCGCTGATCCTCGGCATCGCGTCCATCCCGCTGCTCTGCTGCCTCTACCTGGGCGTCCCGCTCGGCATCGGCGCGGTGATCACCGGCTGGCTGGGCATGCAGAAGGCGAACCAGGGCCTGGCCGGCAACGGCGGTCAGGCCAAGGCCGGCCTGATCTGCGGTGCGGTCGCGGTCGGTCTCGGCATCCTGCTGCTGCTCCTCAACATCATCGGCAGGTTCACGCTGCCCACCTCGCCCTGACCCGGGCGGGTACGAGCGAGGGGCGTCCCGGCACCGTCCGGGGCGCCCCTCGCCGTGTGTCCGACAGGGCCACGTACACCCGGCGGGACGGACGACGCACCCGGCCCCGGGCCGGGCGCGGTGGTCCCCGGGCCGCGTGCCAGGGGCGGGCCGGGTGGTCAGTCCGGTACCGGACGGGCCGGCCGGTCCTCGGCCGGTCGGGGGTGCTCCCGGGGCGGCCGGTGCCGGTCGCCGGCCGGGTCGGGTCGCTCCGGCGCCCTCCGGGGGCGGCCGGCGGGCGGCCGGGTCCGGGTGGCCGGGCGGGCCGACGACTGACGGTCGAGCACCTTGGCGGCGGCCGCCCCGAGCAGTGCGCCGACCGTGACCACCGCGGTCGCCACCGCTGCCACCTGCCACGGCACCGGGCCGATCTCGGCCAGCCGGCCGCCGCCGAGCGGGCCGCCGGAGGCCGCCGCGGCGAGCCCGACGACCAGGCCGACCACCGGACCGGCGAGCGCGGCCGGGCCGAGCAGCGCCGGCCAGGCCGGCGGGGCCCACTCGTCGGCGTCCGGGCGGAGCAGCCGGCGGGCGAGCAGCCAGCCCGCCGTCATGCCGGCCAGCACGGGCACCGCCAGCAGCGCCGCGCCGAGCCCGTCGACCGGGCCGCTGGGCAGCCCGGCGAGCAGCGGTACGGCCGGTAGCGACCCGACGGAGACCTCGCTGAGCCGGACCGCCGTGCCGGTGCCGACGGCGAACCCGGGGCCGAGCAGATAGGCGGTCGACCAGACGGTGGCGTTGGGTGCGTAGGCGAGGCTGACCAGGGTGATCCCGGCCTGCCCGGCGACCCCGGTCCGGTAGGCCCCGATCAGGTCGGCGGCGTCTCCCCCGCCGGTCGCCACCGCCAGGCCCGCCGCGCTCGCCCCGGCGGCGAGCAGCAGCAGAGCGGCGACCAGGCCGGTGCGGACGCCGTCGCGCAGCACGGCTGGCGCGCGGTCGGCGAGCAGGCGGGTGACGGCGGTGGTGCGGGCCGCCCCGACCAGGGCGGCCAGCGTGCCGAAGAGCAGCAGGGTCAGCCCGGACCGGACCGGGGACACCCGCAGGCCGGCGCTGTCGACGAGCATCGCGGCCAGGACGCCGAACCCGGCGTACCCGATGCCGACCGCGAGGGCGACGGTGGCCGCCCGTCGGGGTGACCGGCCGCCGCGTGCGCCGACCGCGCGGCTGGCGTGCACCCCGGCCCGGCTCAGCCGCCAGAAGGCGAACGCGCAGAGCGTCAGCGGGACGAGGCCGAGCCGGCCGGCGGTGGTCTCCAGCGGCACCCCGTGGCCGAGCAGCCAGCCGCCGAGCCCGGCACGCAGCGCACCGACCAGCGAGCCGGCGTCCTCGCTGAACTGGGCCAGCCCGAGCACCGCCGCCACCGGCAGGTACGAGGTGACGGCGGCGCCGGCCGCGGCCACCCCGGCGGCGACGGGCAGCGGCGCCCGGGAGCGCCCGGACGGCTCCGGACGGCGGGGTGCGGGCACCCGGGCGCCACCGGCACGGCCGGGCGGCCTGCCGCCGGTGCGGGCACCGCTGGGACGGCGGGGCTGATCAGGGGTGGTCGAGGACATCGGCTCTACTCTGGCATGCCGCGCCGGTGGTGGCTGCCCGTCGGGGCCGCCCGAGACCGGCGAGTTCCGTGATCCACCGCCGTGCGGCCCCGATCCGGTTTAGCCTCGGCGCAGGGACGCGACCGAAGTCGTGGCACCGATCGCCCGGAGGAAGCCGTGAACGCTCCGTACCCACCGCCACCGGCCGCGGCCGGGCGGGACCGCACCACGCTCTGGGGGGTGCTCGGCATCGTCCTCGGCCTGATCTGCTGCGGCATCCTGGGCATCATCTTCGGCTACCTGTCGATCCGCGACGCCAAGCGGTACGGCCAGTCGCCGGTCCTCGGCTACCTGGCCATCGCGTTCGGCGTGATCAACATCATCGGCACCGCGATCTGGCGGGCCAGCGGGACGTACCCGCTCTGGAACGACTGAGGGGGCCGACCGTCTCCGGTCGACCCCCCTCGGTCGGTGCGTCGCTCGCTCGGGCGCTGCGGCCCACGGCTCAGCGGCCGGACATCAGCTCCCGCATCAGCTTGGCGGTCTCGGTGGGGGTCTTGCCGACCTTGACGCCCACCGCCTCCAGGGCCTGCTGCTTGGCCTCGGCGGTGCCCGCCGAACCGGAGATGATCGCGCCGGCGTGCCCCATGGTCTTGCCGGGGGGCGCGGTGAAGCCGGCGATGTAGCCGACCACCGGCTTGGTGACGTTGTCCTTGATGAACTCGGCGGCCCGCTCCTCGGCGTCGCCGCCAATCTCGCCGATCATCACGATCGCGTCGGTCTCCGGGTCGGCCTCGAACGCGGCGAGCGCGTCGATGTGGGTGGTCCCGATGATCGGGTCACCGCCGATGCCGACGCAGGTGGAGAAGCCGATGTCCCGCAGCTCGTACATCATCTGGTAGGTCAGCGTGCCGCTCTTGCTGACCAGGCCGATCCGGCCGGAGCCGGTGATGTCGGCCGGGATGATGCCGGCGTTGGACGCGCCGGGCGAGGCGATGCCTGGGCAGTTGGGCCCGATGATCCGGGTCTGCTCGCCCTTGGCCACGTTGTACGCCCAGAACGAGGCGGTGTCGTGCACCGGCACGCCCTCGGTGATCACCACGGCGAGCGGGATTCCGGCGTCGATCGCCTCGACCACCGCGCCCTTGGTGAACTGCGGCGGTACGAAGATCACCGTGACGTCCGCCCCGGTCTCCCGCATCGCGTCCGCGACGGAGGCGAAGACCGGCAGCTCGGCGCCGTCGAAGTCGACGGTGGTGCCGGCCTTGCGCGGGTTCACCCCGCCGACCACGGTGGTGCCTGCGGCGAGCATCCGCCTGGTGTGCTTGGAACCCTCGGAGCCGGTCATCCCCTGCACGATGACCTTGGACTCCTTGGTCAGCCAGATCGCCATCGTCAGACCCCCGCAGCAGCCAGCTCGGCGGCCCGCTCGGCCGCCCCGTCCATGGTGTCGACCCGCTGCACCAGCGGGTTCCCGGCGCCGTCGAGGATCGCCCGACCGGCCTCCGCGTTGTTGCCGTCGAGCCGGACCACGAGCGGCTTGGTGACCTTCTCGCCGCGCTCCTCCAGCAGGGCCAACGCCTGGATGATGCCGTTGGCGACCTCGTCGCAGGCGGTGATGCCGCCGAAGACGTTGACGAAGACGCTGCGCACCGACGGGTCGGAGAGCACGATCTCCAGGCCGTTGGCCATCACCGCGGCGCTCGCGCCGCCGCCGATGTCGAGGAAGTTGGCGGGCTTGACGTTGCCGTGCCGCTCGCCCGCGTAGGCCACCACGTCGAGGGTGGACATGACCAGGCCCGCGCCGTTGCCGATGATGCCGACCTCGCCGTCGAGCTTGACGTAGTTGAGGTCCTTCTCCTTGGCGGCCTGCTCCAGCGGGTCCACCGCGGCCTGGTCGACCAGGGCCTCGTGGTCCGGGTGCCGGAAGCCGGCGTTCTCGTCCAGGGTGACCTTGGCGTCGAGCAGCAGCAGCGTGCCGTCGCCGGTCTTGGCCAGCGGGTTCACCTCGACCAGGGTGGCGTCCTCGGCGACGAACGCCTTCCACAGCCCCACCGCGACCGCGACGACCTGGTCGGCGACCTCGGCCGGGAACCCGGCCGCGTCGACGATCTCCCGGGCCTTCGCCTCGTCCACGCCCTCGACCGCGTCGATCGGGGCCTTGACCACCTTGTCCGGGGTCTCGGCGGCGACCTGCTCGATGTCCATGCCGCCGGCCACGCTGGCGATGCAGAGGAAGGTGCGGTTCGCGCGGTCGAGCAGGTAGGAGAAGTAGTACTCCTCGGCCACGTCCGCGGTCACCGTGATCATGACCTTGTGGACGGTGTGCCCCTTGATGTCCATGCCGAGGATGTCGGTGGCCCTGGCCACCGTCTCGTCGGTGCCCTCGGCCAGCTTGACGCCGCCGGCCTTGCCTCGGCCGCCGACCTTCACCTGTGCCTTGACGACCACCCGGCCGCCGAGGCGTTCGGCGATCGCGCGGGCCTCCTCCGGGGTCGTGGCGACGCCGCCGGCGAGCACGGGCAAGCCGTGCCGCTCGAACAGGTCCCGCCCCTGGTACTCGTACAGGTCCACGATTGCGCGTCCCGTCCCGTCTCCGCGGCGCGCCGTCGCGCCGCCGCCAGCGTTGTGGAAACTCCGTTGACGCCTGTCATCAGTTGAAACAGGCCATTGGCCGCAGCCTAGCGAGGTGGGCACCGGCGGCAACCGAGCGGGTGCGCGGTGTGCGGTAATGCACAGCGCGCCCTCGGCGACTCGCCGGCGACACAGATCGGTCCACAGGTTGTCCCACGTAACGCGTAACCCCACCGTACGGGCGTCGTTGAGTCTGATGTCGGAGCGCTGATCAGCGCGAAGGCGGGAGCGGCCGATGCCCTGTCGGTCGAGGGGTGGCGGCGGGGCATCGTGCATAGAAGGGCCGGGCGTGTGAGGGGTGCGTCCGGCCCTTCACCCTGCCCGGATTCGGAAGCCTTCCCTCACCGGACGTCACCCCGGCCGCGCCGGGGGTCACGGCACGACGAAACGGCGGCGTCCCGGGACCGGCACACCACCGTCGGCGTACGGACGGGCGCGGCGCGCCCGGGGTCGTCAGGCGACCGGCTGGGCCACGTTGGCGCGGACCCACTCGACGATCGACTGGGTGGTCGCGCCCGGCGTGAAGATCTTCTTGACGCCGATCTGCACCAGCTCGGGAATGTCGGCGTCGGGGATGATGCCGCCGCCGAAGACGACGACGTCCCGCGCGTCCCGCTCGGCGAGCAGCTCCAGCACCCGGCGGAAGAGCGTCATGTGCGCGCCGGAGAGCACCGAGAGGCCGACCGCGTCGGCGTCCTCCTGGATGGCGGTCTCGACGATCTGCTCCGGGGTCTGGTGCAGGCCGGTGTAGATGACCTCCATACCCGCGTCACGCAGGGCACGCGCCACCACCTTGGCACCCCGGTCGTGGCCGTCGAGGCCCGGCTTCGCGACGACTACCCGGATACGAGAGCTCATCAGCGCACACCCTTCACGGCTCCGCGGCTACCAGCTGAACGAACGGTAACCCGGCCCACCGGGGGTGGAGAACCCGGGCCGGACCCCTACCGTCCCGGCCCGCCCCCGGGAAGCCGGACGCCTCCGCCGATCGGTCACTGTGCGCGACGAACGGGCAGGAAGGGGGACAGCCGTCCGGCGTCTACAGCTATGACAATGATGGACGGAAAGGGACAGAACGAATCGCCGGTTCGGGGCCCACGCTTGTGACCGGAGCGGCGGAGGGCTAACGTGTCCACGGTTGTCATCAGGTCCACGGACGGGTGATGACGCGATCAACGATCGTCGGGGCGGCTGCACCGATCGGTCCGAGGTTGCATCGGATCCCCGACAACGGAGGGTGTGCGTGCGCCAGCGCCTGTCGTCTGAGCCCGATAGATATCGCGGCCGTCGCCGCGTACCCACCCCCCCGCGGAGCCGCTACGCGGCGGTCGTGACCACCGCGTTCGTCGGCGCCGGCATCGTCGCGCTCGGCGCGGGGGCGATGCCGGACGCCAAGAGCGTCAGCCCGTCGGTCCTCGACGAGCTGCGGCAGGCCTCGATCACCAGCCAGGACGCCGCCGACCGGGCCGACGCCGCCGACCGGGCCACCCGCAGCGACGCCCGGGACAGCCAGCCGGGCGTCAACGAGCAGGACCCGTGGCTGCTGCCCATGCAGGGCTACGACTTCAACTCCCCGTACGGCATGCGCTGGGGCAAGCTGCACACCGGCATCGACCTGGTCGCGCCGGAGGGCACCCCCTACGTGGCCATCCACTCCGGCACGGTCACCAAGGCCGGCTGGTTCGGCGGCTACGGCTACGCGGTGATCGTGCAGCACGCCGATGGCAGCGAGGCCATCTACGGCCACTCCTCGGCGGTGAGCGTGCACGAGGGCCAGCAGGTGAAGGCGGGCGACCAGCTCGGGCTGGTCGGCAACACCGGCCACTCCTACGGAGCGCACCTGCACCTGGAGGTCCATGTCAAGGGCCAGCCCCTCGACCCGGTGCCGTGGCTCCAGGAGCGCGGAGTGGACATCAAGCTGCAAGTGGAGGCGTACTACACCGAGGCAGCCGCTTCCTGACGCTCGGTAACGCCTGTTCACCGCCCGGATCTGCGGATCCGGGCGGTTTTTCGTGCGGCCAAGTCTGCTGCGTCACACTCCGCAGTGTGACCGAGCGCACGTCCGGGCCACGTCGCGCAACAGGTCAGACACCATCCCGGCGGGACATAGCCGGGCAGGCCGCCGGGCGACCTCGGCTACCGGCCGGTACCCGTACCCGCCCCGGCGCACGTCGCCACCCAGGATGGTCCGGGTCCGAAACCCCCTGAGTAGTTGAAGGTCCACCGTGCAGGAAGACAACAACCGCCCGGACGACGGCACCACCCGCGACGGGAACCCCACCCGCACCGGCCCCGGGGCCAGGATCACGGCCGCTGTGGTCCGGCACCGGCGGCGTCACCCGCGGGGCGCACGCACCCTGGCCGTCGGCGTCGCCGCGCTGGTCGGCCTCGGCCTGGCCGGGGTCGCCACGGTCATCCTCGACCGGGACGACGCCCCCGAACCGGCTGCCGTCGCGCTCGACGCCCGCGAGCGGGCCGAGGCCGCCGCCCGCGCCGACCGGTCCGCCCGCGAGTCGGCCGTCCCGGCCAGCCCCACCGCCGTGCCGACCCCCGCCACCGCCAGCCCCACCCCGACGGCAACGGCGACGAAGAAGGCCACGACCAGGCCGAAGGCCACCGCGAAGCCGAAGGCCACCGCCAGGAAGGCGACCACGCCGAAGCCGAAGCCGTCCTGGGTGATCCCGATGGCCGGAGCGCAGATCACCTCGTGCTACGGGCAGCGCTGGGGCACCCTGCACGCCGGCATCGACTTCGCCCTGCCGGCGGGCACCCCGATCCGCGCCGCCGCCGCCGGCACGGTCGTCAAGGCCGGCGACGTCGGCGACGGCTACGGCATCTCGGTCTTCATCGACCACGGCAACGGCTACCTGACCCACTACGCCCACCAGAGCAGCGTGAAGGTCTCCGTCGGGGACCGGGTCGGCGTCGGCGAGGTGATCGGCTACGAGGGCTCCACCGGCGACTCCACCGGCCCCCACCTGCACTTCGAGGTGCACCAGGGGCAGATGTGGAACCAGATCGACCCGGCGCCGTTTCTGCGCGCCCGGGGCATCGACGTGGCCTGCTGAGCCGTACCGCGGACGGGCCCGGCCGGCAGCACGCCGACCGGGCCCGTCGGCGTCGCCTCAGAGCTTGTCGAGCGGGGCGTGCCGCAGCACCAGCCACATGGTCTGGTCGCCGAAGTCGATCTGCGCACGGGCGCTCGGCCCGTGCCCCTCGACCGCGAGCACCCGCCCCAGGCCGTAGCGCTGGTGGTTGACCCGGTCACCGGCCGACACCTTCGGCCCCTGCGGCAGCTCGCTGGCGGTGGCCAGCCGACTGGCGTCCACCCCGAGCCGTTTCGCCAGCTCGGCCGCCCTCGGCGTACCCCCGGTGAAGCCGCCACGCCCGCCGGGCGCGCGGTCCGCGCGCCCCCCGACGCCGCCGCCCCCACCGGCCCACGAGGTGTACGTCCCCTCGGTGCGTTCCCAGCGCACCAGTTCCGGCGGCAACTCCTCCAGGAAGCGCGACGGCGGGTTGTACGACGGCTGCCCCCAGGCCGAACGGGTGACCGCCCGGGACAGGTAGAGCCGCTGCCGGGCCCGGGTGATGCCCACGTACGCCAGCCGCCGCTCCTCCTCCAACTCCCGGGTGTCGCCAAGCGACCGCAGGTGGGGGAAGACGCCGTCCTCCAGGCCGGTCAGGAACACCACCGGGAACTCCAGGCCCTTGGCGGTGTGCAGGGTCATCAGGGTGACCACGCCCTGATGGGGCGCGGCGTCGTCCGCCTCGACGCCGTCAGGTGACGAGCCCGGTTGGACAGGGATCTGGTCGGCGTCGGCGACCAGCGCCACCTGCTCCAGGAAACCGGCCAGGGTGGCCCGCTCGTCGTCGCCGCCCAGTGCCTCGATCCGCTCGGTGTACTCCCGGGCGACGCTCACCAGTTCCTGGAGGTTGTCGACCCGGCCGGCGTCCTGCGGGTCGAGGCTCTCCTCCAGCTCGGTCAGGTAACCCGAACGGGTCAGCAGCGCCTCCAGCACCTCCTCCGGGGTGCCCTCCTCGGCCAGCTCACGGGCGCCGTCGAGCAGCGCGACGAACTCGGCGATGGAGTTGGCGGCCCGGGTGGAGATGCCCGGCGCCTCCCGGGCCCGGCGCAGCGCCGCCCCGAAGGAGATCCGCTCCCGGCTGGACAGCGCCTCGACGCACGCCTCGGCCCGGTCGCCGATGCCCCGGCGCGGGGTGTTCAGCACCCGGCGGAGGCTGACCGTGTCGTCGTCGTTGACCACCGCGCGTAGGTAGGCCAGCGCGTCGCGGACCTCCTTGCGCTCGTAGAAGCGCACCCCGCCGACCACCTTGTAGGGCAGGCCGACCCGGATGAACACCTCCTCGAAGACCCGGGACTGGGCGTTGGTGCGGTAGAAGACGGCGACGTCGCCGGGGCGGGTCTCCCCCGCGTCGACCAGCCGGTCGACCTCCCGGCCCACCCAGTCGGCCTCGGCGTGCTCGGTGTCGGCGACGTAGCCGACGATCTGCTCACCCGCACCGGCGTCGCTCCACAGCCGCTTGGGCTTGCGGGAGGTGTTCCGGTCGATCACCGCGTTGGCGGCGTTCAGGATGGTCTGGGTGGAGCGGTAGTTCTGCTCCAGCAGGATCGTGCGGGCGTCGGTGAAGTCCCGTTCGAACTCCAGGATGTTACGGATCGTCGCACCCCGGAACGCGTAGATCGACTGGTCGGCGTCGCCGACCACGCACAGCTCGGCCGGGGCGATCCCCTCGGTGCCGGCGACCAGCTCCTTGATCAGGGTGTACTGCGCGTGGTTGGTGTCCTGGTACTCGTCGACCAGGACGTGCCGGAACCGGCGGCGGTAGCTCTCCGCGACGTGCGGGTGCGACTGGAGCAGGTGCACCGTCGTCATGATCAGATCGTCGAAGTCCAGCGCGTGCGCCTCCCGCAGCCGCCGCTGGTAGAGCGTGTACGCCTCGGCCAGCGCCCGCTCGTTGGGCCCCTTGGCCCGGCCGGCGAACTCCTCCGGGTCGACCAGCTCGTTCTTCAGGTTGGACACCTGGGCGGCCAGCCCCCGGGCCGGGTAGCGCTTCGGGTCGAGATCCAGCTCCCGGGCGACCAGCTGCATCAGCCGGCGGGAGTCGTCGGCGTCGTAGATGGAGAAGGTCGACTTCAGGCCGGCGTGCTCGTGCTCGGCGCGCAGGATGCGCACGCAGGCGGAGTGGAACGTCGACACCCACATCAGCCGGGCGCGCGGGCCGACCAGGTGGGCCACCCGTTCCTTCATCTCACCGGCGGCCTTGTTGGTGAAGGTGATCGCGATGATCTCGCCGGGATGGACGTCCCGCGCGGCGAGCAGGTAGGCGATCCGGTGGGTGAGCACCCGGGTCTTGCCGGACCCGGCCCCGGCCACGATCAGCAGCGGCGAGCCGGCGTGGGTGACCGCGTCCCGCTGGGGACCGTTCAGGCCCTCCACCAGGGCCTGCGGGTCGAGGCGGTGGGTCGGGCCCGGCCGGCGCGGCGGAACCGGCGCGGACTCGGGCGCGGGCGGGGACGCGGGGATGTCGAAGAGAGGATGCATCGCACGGCGAGTCTATGCCGTCGGCCGGACACTTCCCGCCCGCGCACGCCCGAACCGACCGCGCCCCGCCGCCGCGCGGACGTCCGGCCGCCGACCGGCCGGGACTGAGACGAACCTGTCACGGTGGCCCCACTGGCATCTTGCGCCCCGAGGCGCGACGATGACCCGGGAAATCCCCGCCTGCTCCCCCGTAGACGACTTGGGAGAACAACCATGAGTCAACCGCGCTCGCGCGGTCGGGCCGTGCTGCGTCACCTCGCCGCGCCGGCCCTCGCCCTGGCCGTCGTGGCCAGCCTGCCCGTCACCGGCCGCGCCACCACGCCGTCGGCCGACGCCACCCCCGGGGCCGGCCTCGCCCCGGTCGCCGTCTCGTACGCCACCGCGACGGGTGGCGAGGTCAAGGGCCAGTTCCTCAGCTACAACGACTTCCACGGCGCGATCGACCCGCCCGGCGGCAGCGGCGCCACCGTCAACGGCACCCCGGCCGGCGGGGTGGAATACCTCGCCACCTGGCTGAAGAAGCTGCGGGCCGAGGCGAAGGCCGAGGGCCGGGTCACCACCACCGTCGGCGCGGGCGACCTGATCGGGGCCACCCCGCTGGTCAGCGCCGCCTTCCACGACGAGCCCACCATCGAGCTGATGAACCAGGTCGGCCTCGACGTCAGCTCGGTCGGCAACCACGAGTTCGACGAGGGCGTCAAGGAGCTGCTCCGGATCGACAAGGGCGGCTGCCACCCGGTCGACGGCTGCCAGGACGGCGACGGCTTCGCCGGCGCGAAGTTCACCTACCTGGCCGCCAACACCATCAACAAGAAGACCAAGCTGCCGATCCTGCCCCCGATCGACGTGAGGTTCGTCGGCGGCGTGCCGGTCGGCTTCGTCGGGGTCACCCTGGAGGGCACCCCGGGCATCGTCAACCCGGCCGGCATCAAGGACGTCACCTTCACCGACGAGGTGCAAACCGCCAACAAGTGGGGTGGCCTGCTCAAGCTGTTCGGCGTCAAGGCGATGGTGCTGCTGGTGCACGAGGGTGGCGCGCAGTCCGCGCCGCCGGCCACCCCGGGCGTCTCCGACTGCGCCAACTTCTCCGGCCCGATCGTCGACATCGTCAAGGGCCTGCGGCCGGAGTTCGGCGTGGTGGTCTCCGGGCACACCCACCGTTTCTACTCCTGCTCGCTGCCGAACTCCTCGGGCAAGCCGAGCGTGGTCACCAGCGCCGGCAACAACGGCCAGCTGGTCACCGACATCGACTACTCGCTGGACCGGCGTACCGGCCGGTTCACCGGCATCACCGCGAAGAACGTGATCGTGGAGAACGGCGTCCGCAACGCCGACGGCACCTGGCAGCAGACCGGCGGGGTGTTCGCCAAGAACCCGGCGCTGGTCGACGCGGGCGCGAAGGCGCTGGCCGACAAGTACCGCACGGCGGTCGCCCCGATCGCCAACCGGGTGGTCGGGAAGATCAGCGCGGACATCGTGCGGGACGCCCGGCCCAACGGGGAGAGCCCGCTCGGTGACGTGATCGCCGACGCGCAGCTGGCGTACACGAAGGGCGACGGGGCGCAGCTCGCGCTGATGAACCCGGGCGGCGTACGGGCCTCCCTGGCGTACGGGGCGTCGGCCGGTGGCGAGGCGCCGGGCGAGGTGACCTACGGCGAGGCGTTCACCGTGCAGCCGTTCAACAACCTGGTGGTCACCCAGACGTTCACCGGCGCGCAGCTCAAGAACGTGCTGGAGCAGCAGTTCGTCGGCTTCAAGGGGCAGACCACCCAGCGCATCCTCCAGCCGTCGGCCGGGCTGACCTACTCGTACGACAGCACCGCGCCGGCCGGCTCGCGGGTCAGCGCGCTGGCCCTGAACGGCACCCCGGTCGACCCGGCGGCCAGCTTCCGGGTCACCACGAACGACTTCCTCGCCAACGGCGGGGACGGGTTCACCGAGCTGGCGGGCGGCACCGGCCGGACCACCGCCCCCGGCTTCGACGTGGACGCCCTGGTGGCGTACCTGGGTGCCGGCGCGCCGGTCGCCCCCACGGCGGCGGACCGCATCACCCGGCTGGGCTGACCGGCGGGAAGGGCCCCCGTCGGCGCGTGCGCGCGCCGACGGGGGCCCTTCCCTCGCCCGTCCGGGTGCTTGCGCGGCCGGTCACCGGTCGGCATACTCGACGACGTGATCGAGCGGCGGTTCTTCTTTTACTACGGCACCGGGAGTCCGGCAGCCGTGGGTCGCGCCTGATCGACAGACCTACGAAAGCCCCGGGCTCGGAGAGCCCGGGGCTTTTTCGTCCCGGGATCCGAACACCGGGCCCGAGACCCGAGGGGTACGACGATGATGACTGACGTGGTGGAGTCCAGCGGTGGCCCCGCGCGGCACGACGATCAGGCCGGGGCGGACCCGACCGGGGCCGCGGCTGCCCGTACCGGCACCGGCGACACGGTGGCGGCCGAGCGGATCGTGGCGATCAGGGAACGGATCGACGAGATCGACCGTACGCTGATCGCGCTCTGGCAGGAGCGGGCGGCGCTGTCCCAGGAGGTCGGGGTGACCCGGATGGCCTCCGGGGGCACCCGGCTGGTGCTCTCCCGGGAGCGGGAGATCCTGGAACGCTTCCGCAGCGAGCTGGGGGCCGACGGCACCCAGCTGGCGCTGCTGCTGCTGCGGGCCGGGCGCGGGCCGCTGTAGCGGCGACCGGGCGGGCGCGGGCCGTGGTGGACGACGAACCGCCTGCCGCCGTCGGGTGACGGTGGCAGGCGGCCCGGGTCGTCTCACGCCTCGTGCGTGGCGACGATCTCCCGCTTCTCGGCGAAGTGGCAGGCGCTCGGGTGGTCCGAGCCGGGGCGGATCTCCAGCAGCGGCGGCTGCTCGGCGCAGACGTCCTGCGCCTTCCAGCACCGGGTACGGAACCGGCAGCCCGACGGCGGGCTGATCGGCGAGGGCACGTCACCGGTGAGCCGGATGATCGCCTTGTTCTCCCGCAGCGTCGGGTCCGGCACCGGCACCGCCGACAGCAGCGCCTGGGTGTACGGGTGGGTCGGCCGCTCGTAGATCTCGTCCTCGGTGCCGATCTCGACGATCTTGCCGAGGTACATCACCGCGACCCGGTCCGACAGGTGCCGCACCACCGACAGGTCGTGCGCGATGAACACGTACGACAGGCCCAGCTCGTTCTGGAGCTTCTCCAGCAGGTTCATCACCTGCGCCTGGATCGAGACGTCCAGGGCGGAGACCGGCTCGTCGCAGACGATCACCTCGGGACGCAGGGCGAGCGCCCGGGCGATGCCGATGCGCTGCCGCTGGCCGCCGGAGAACTGGTGCGGGTACCTGTTGATGTGCTCCGGGTTGAGGCCGACCAGGTCGAGCAGTTCCTTGACCTTGTCCCGGCGGCTGCCGCGCGGCGCGGCCTCCGGGTGGATCTCGAACGGCTCGCCGATCAGGTCGCCGACGGTCATCCGTGGGTTCAGCGAGGTGTACGGGTCCTGCATCACCAGCTGGATCTGCCGGCGCAGCCGCCGCAGCGCGCCACCGGAGAGCTTGGCGATGTCCTGGCCCTTGTAGTGCACCGTGCCGGCGGTCGGCTTCTCCAGGTTCATCAGGACCCGGCTCAGCGTCGACTTGCCGCAGCCCGACTCGCCGACCACGCCCAGCGTCTCGCCGGCCTTGAGGTCGAACGAGACGCCGTCGACGGCCTTGACCTGGCCGATGGTCTTCTTGAACACGATGCCCCGGGTGACCGGGTAGTGCTTGACCAGTTCACGGACTTCGATGATGTTGTCAGTCACGGTTCACCAGCTCCTCGGCGAAGTGGCAGGCGCTGGCCCGACCGGTGCCGATCTGCAACAGCGGGGGGACGGTCTCCCGGCACACCGGCTGCGCCATGGGGCAGCGCGGGTTGAACGGGCAGCCCGGCGGGATGTTCATCAGGTTCGGCGGCAGGCCCTTGATGGTGCGGAGCTGCTGCCCCTTCTCGTCCAGCCGGGGGATCGAGTTGAGCAGGCCGAGGGTGTACGGGTGCGCCGGCTTGGCGTACAGGTCGTAGACGTCGGCTTCCTCGACGATCCGACCGGCGTACATGACGGCGATCCGGTCCGCGACGTCGGCGACCACGCCGAGGTCGTGGGTGATCAGGATCATGCCCATCCGGCGTTCCCGCTGGAGTTCGCCGAGCAGGTCCATGATCTGGGCCTGCACGGTCACGTCCAGCGCGGTGGTCGGCTCGTCGGCGATCAGCACCTCGGGGTCGAGCGCCAGCGACATCGCGATCATCGCGCGCTGCCGCATGCCGCCGGAGAACTGGTGCGGGAAGTTGCTGAACCGGCCCTTGGCGTTCGGGATCTTGACCTGGTCGAGCATCTCGATCGCGCGCTTCTTGGCGTCGGAACGGCTCATCCCGCGCCGGACCCGGAACTGCTCGGCGATCTGGAACCCGACGGTGAAGACCGGGTTCAGGGCGGAGAGCGAGTCCTGGAAGATCATCGCGATGCCCTCGCCACGGATGCGGCGACGTTCCTCGGCGGACATGGTGAGCATGTCCTTGCCGTGGAAGCGGACCTGGCCCCCGGTGACGAAGCCGGGTGGCATGTCCAGGATGCCCATGATGGTCTGCGCGGTGACGCTCTTACCGGAGCCGGACTCGCCGAGCACGGCGAGGGTCTCCCCCGCGTCGACGTGGTACGTGACTCCGTTGATGACCTTGGCGACGCCGTCCCGGGTGCGGAACTCCACCCGCAGGTCGTCGACCTCGAGCAGCCGACCGGAGGGGCGGCCGGATCCGTCGGCGCCGGGCGCGGACTGCTCGGACACGAGAATGTCGGACAACTCAGTCTCCCCTATCGGAGCTTCGGGTCGAGGGCCTCGCGGACCGCCTCGCCGAGCATGACGAAGCTCAGCACGGCGGTGACGAGGAACGCGGAGGGGAAGAAGAGCAGGAAGGGCGAGACCCGGAGGTAGTTCTGCGCTTCATTGATCATGATGCCCCAGGAGACCACCGGGCTCTGCAGGCCGATACCCAGGAAGGAGAGGGTGGCCTCGGCGCCGATGAAGGAGCCGATCATGATCGTCCCGTAGACCAGCAGCGGTGCCAGGCAGTTCGGCAGCAGGTGCTTGAAGATGATCCGGCCGGTGCTGGCACCCATCGCGCGGGCCGCCACGATGTAGTCGGCCTCCTTGGTGGCGAGCACCGAGGAACGCATCAGCCGCATCACCACCGGCCAGCTCAGCAGCACCAGCGAGCCGATCACCAGGAACTTGATCTCCCACTCGCCGTTGTTGGAGCCGGCGCCGTTGAACGTGGTGAGGATGACGATCGCGCCGAGCACGAACGGCAGACCGAAGAAGATGTCGGTGATCCGGGAGAGCAGGCCGTCGATCCAGCCGCCCTTGTAGCCCGCGATGATGCCGACCGTCCCACCGATCAGCAGGGTGCCGATCGTGGAGAGCAGCGAGACCACGATGGAGGCGTTGGCGCCGTAGATGACCCGGGCGTAGACGTCGCGGCCCTGCACGTCGTAGCCGAACCAGGCGTCCGACGACGGCTCGACCCGGCTGAGGGCCAGCACGCCGTTGTCCGGGTCGCCGGAGGTGAACAGCGACGGGAAGGCCGACATCACCACGAAGAGCACGATGAAGGCGGCGGAGATCCAGAACAGCGGCTTGCGACGCAGGTCGAGCCAGGCGTCACCGAGCAGGCTGCGCGGCTTCTCCTTCTTGCCGGCGGGTCCGGCGGTGGCCGGAGAGCTTGCCTCGGTCAACTGCTCGGGACGGGGCGTGCTCACGATCGAAGCGGCACTCGGGTCGCTCATGCCTGCACCTCGCTGCGCTCGGCGCCGGCCTGGTTGCCCGCGCACACTGCAATGACGGTTCGTTCGCTGCTGCGCTCACTCATAGCGGATCCTCGGGTCCAACGCGGCGTAGAGAAGGTCCACCAGCAGATTCATCACCAGGTAGACGAGCACCAGCACGACCACGATGGAGACAACGGTAGCGCTCTCCTTGGTGACGATCGCCCGCAGCACGGTGCGGCCGATGCCGTTGATGCCGAAGATGCCCTCGGTGATGATCGCGCCGCCCATCAGGGCGCCGAGGTCGGTGCCGAGCAGGGTCACCACCGGGATCAGCGAGTTGCGCAGCAGGTGGATGCCGACCACCCGGCGCATCGGCAGCCCCTTGGCGATCGCGGTACGCACGTAGTCGGCCCGCCGGTTCTCCGCGATGCTGGTGCGCGACACCCGGGCGATGTACGCCATCGACGCGCTGCCCAGCACGAAGCCCGGTAGGAGTAGTTCGGAGATCCGCATCTCGTTGGAGACGGTCGGCTTGACGATGCCCAGCTTCACCCCGAAGAACCACTGGAGCACGAAGCCGACCACGAAGACCGGCAGCGCGATCAGGAAGAGCGTGGAGACGAGGACCAGGTTGTCCAGGAAGCCGTTGCGGCGCAGGCCGGTGAGCACACCGGCGGTGAGGCCGATGACACCCTCGATGATCAGGGCCACCAGGGCCAGCTTGAGGGTGTTCGGGTAGGCGGTGGAGATGATCTCGCCGACGTCGCGCCCCGACCAGGTGGTCCCGAAGTCGCCTTGCAGGAGGTTCTTCATGTAGGTGGCGTACTGCACGAACCAGGGCTGATCCAGCTGGAACTTCTCGGTCATCATGGCCCGGTAGTTGTCCGGGCAGCCACGGTCACCGCACTTGCCGGCGAACGGGTCCCCGGGGACCTTCCACACCAGCAGGTAGATCATCAGCGTCGTCCCGATGAACACCGGGACGAGTTGGAGCAGCCGTCTCACCAGATAACGGCCCATGGGGTGGTCCTCCTGACAAGGGGTGTGCCGGGGGCGGGGGTGCGGCCGACACGGGTGGCGACAACGTGGCGAGGGGTGGGGTGCACCCACTCGCGGAACGGCCCCGGGTCGGGCTCACCGGTAGGCGAGCCCGACCCGGGGTCAGACCGTTCGGATCAGAGCTCGACGGAGGTGATGTCGAGCTCGCCGACGTTGGTCAGCTCCATCTTCTTGATCTTCTCGGAGTGACCGGACTGCTGGCCACCGAAGTAGATCGGCATCGACGGAACGTCCTGGTCGATCTTCTCGACCGCCTTGGCGAACAGCTCGTGCGAGGCCTCCAGGCTCGGGGCGGAGCTGGCCTGCTTGGCCAGGGCGTCCACCTCGGGGTTGCTGTAGAGACCGTCGTTCGAGGAACCACCGGTCACGTAGAGCGGGTTGACCCAGTTCTCGACGTCCGGGTAGTCCTGCTGCCAACCGGCGCGGTAGGCGCCGTCCATCTTGTGGGCGTTGATGTTCTGCCGGAAGACCGCGAAGGTCGGCACACCGACGGCGACCGCGTCGATACCCAGGTTGGTCTTGATCTGCTGGGCGACGGCCTCCATCCAGTCCTTGTGGCTGGCGTCGGCGTTGTAGTACATCTTCAGCTGCCCGGTGAAGCCACCGGCCTCGGTCAGCAGGGTCTTGGCCTGGGCCACGTCGAAGGCGCACGCGGTGCAGTTGCCCGGCTTGGCACCCGGGGTCAGCGGGTTGGCCCAGCTGTCGGCCGGCTTGCGGTTACCGAAGAAGATCTTGTCGGTGATCTCCTGCCGGTTGATCGACAGCGAGATCGCCTTGCGCAGCTTGGCGTTCTGGAAGCGCTTGTCGTAGATCGGGAACGCGATGATGCCGGTGGACGGCGTGGTCGACGGGATCGCCCGGTCGGCCAGGTCGGCCTTCCACTTGTCGCCGGCCAGCGAGGAGACCGGAACCTGCTGCTGGAAGTCCAGGTTGTTGGAGACCAGGTCGTTGTAGGCCGCCGTGTCGTCCTGGTAGATCTTGACGGTGACGTCCTTGATCTTCATCTTGTCGCGCAGGTTGTAGTCGTCGAACCGCGTCAGCTTGATCGCGACGTTGTTCTCCCACGAGACGAAGCTGACCGGGCCGTTACCGATCGGCTTCTTGCCGAAGGCCTCGGCGCCCTGCGAGAAGAACGCGTCCGGCAGCGGCATGAAGGTGCTGTAGCCGAGCTTGGTCGGGAACACGGCGGTCGGCGCGGCGAGCGTGACCTCGAAGTTCCAGTCGTCGACGACCTTGAGGCCGGACATCTCCTTGGCCTTGGGCTCGGGAGCCTTCTTCGGGCCGTCGCCGTCCGGGTCGGAGGTGTTGACGTCGGCGAAGCCGGCGATGTCGGCGAAGAAGCTGGCGTTCTGCGCGCCGTTCGGCGAGTACGCGCCCCAGTTCCAGGCGTCCACGAAGTTCTTGGCCTTGACGACGGTGCCGTCGTGGAACTTCGTGTTCTGCTTGATCTTGATCTTGTAGACCTTGGAGTCGCTGGTCTCGATCGACTCGGCCAGCGCGTTCTGCGGCGCGCCACCGTTGTTCGGGTACTCGACCAGGCCGGTCCAGAGCCAGTCGATGATCTTGCCGCCACCGGTCTCGGTGGTGTTCGCCGGAACCAGGGGGTTCTCCGGCTCGGTGCCGTCGACGACGATGGCACCGTCCGAGCTGCTGGCGCTACCGCCTTCGTCGTCGTTGCCGCTGGAGCAGCCGGACGCGATGAGCGCGAACGCCGCACCCATCGCGATGGCGCCGCTCGCCCGCTTCGAGACTCTCATTCCGAGGGGCCTCCTCTTTCTAACCTGGTTCCGTCGTGGGTTTCACGCACGTTGGGGGGTGACACCGCACGGCGATCCTGTGTTGCGGATCACCGGTTACCGCAGAGAAATCGGGACACCCCAGGGGGACCGATCCGCCGGGCCACCGCACTCCCGCACTCGGCCCCCGGGCAGGCTCGACGACCACGATCCGCGCCATGGGCAGCGGTGACGTGGTCGGTCGGGACACACGGGTGCCTCACGTCAGGGGTGAGGTGCTGCCACTGTGACACCCACCGGCCCATTACGTGAAGGTGCCGTTATCAAGCCGTTAGTTGCCCGCCATGTTGCCGATACTTGAGAAAAGATCATGAGATGCCCTGGTCGTACCGCTCTGAGCAGGAAAGACAGCAAGTCTGCTCCGCCAGGTAGTGACCGACGGGTAGCAAGTGTGAGCTTTCCCGCGGTCCGGTCGAGGCGGTTCGACGTCCACCGAGAGTTGGCCGATCTCGACCATCCGGATGATGGCGACTTCCGCCGGGCGGAGGCAAGTCCCGCCCGGCCGGCCGACGACACCGGCGCAGGTCCGCGCCGGGTCGTCCGGACGCCACCACCACGGCGCCGGGGCCGCCCCGCCGGCCCGGGTCACCCCGGCGGAGACGGGCCGGCCCCGGCACCGTAGCGGTGCCGGGGCCGGAAATGTCCTTACCTCAGACGGTGAAGCGGATCCGGCGACGGCGGACCAGCAGCACGGCCACCGCGCCGAACGCGAGCAGGGCCATCCCGGCCAGGGCCGCCAGCGCGATCGGCGACCCGGTCAGCGGCAGCCCACCACCGTTGCTGGCCGGCGAGGTCGACGGCGCCGGGCTGGCCGGCGGCGACGAGGACTCCGCCGGGGTCGACGGCGACGGGGACTCCGCCGAGGGCGACGGGGACGGCGTCGGCGACCCGGACGGCGAGGCCGACGGCGACGGCGAGGCCGGGGCGGCGGCGAAGGTCGCCGCCGCGTCGGCGGTGACCGAGGTGCCGGTGCTGCCACCCAGGATCAGCTTCTGCTTGGCGTTCTTGCCGCCGGAGAAGAGGAAGACCCGGCCGAAGGAGACCGAGTCCGGGGCGGAGACGGTCACCGTGACCCGGCCGGCGGCGGTGGCGGTCAGCCAGAACCGGCCGCCGTTGGTGGTCGTACCGACCGGACCCCCCTCGGCGTCGACGGCGCTGCCGCCCTCGACCTTCAGCGCGATCTCCCCGGCCGGCCCGTGCACGGTGAACGGCCCGGCCCGCCCGCCGGTGGTCGCGGTGGCCGAGGCCGGGTCCAGGCTCAGCTCGGCCTTCGGCTCCGGCTGGTCGGTGGCGTTACGCACCAGGTAGTCGTGCACCCGGCGGATCACGTCGTACTCGGCGGCGGCGGTCAGCCCCCGCTCCCAGTCACCCAGGGTGATGCCGTCGCTGAAGTGCCAGACGGCCGTCTGGGTGCCGAAGTAGAGCAGCGTGTCGCGCCGGGAGTCGGGCAGCCCGGCGGGCAGGCTCGCCCCGGCCGCGGCGAGCAGCTTCGCCCGGTCGGCGTTGGGGTAGCCGTGGGTGAGCACCCACTGCACCCGGCCGAGGTTCTTCACCTCCGACTCGTCCCAGCTGCCCTCGGCGTACTCGCCGTTGCGGGCCACCGGGGTGTGGAAGTCGATGCAGAAGACCGGCACGGTGCCGTCCTTCAGCTCCAGGGCCAGCGCCGAGGTCTTCTGCGCCCGACCGTCCAGCTTCAGCGTGACGCTGGTGCCCGGCACCGCCCGCGCCACGCCCTTCGTCGCCGGCTCGGCGGCGGCCGGACCGGCCACGGCGAGCACCAGCGCGCCACCGGTGACGAGCGCCGTGGCGATACCCGCCCAGCGTCGTCCTCGTTCTCCGAACATCAGTTCCGTGCACCTCTCCCCAGGGGTTGGCCCGCTCCCGGCGGGCCGGTGTGCGTCGCCCCCGGGCGGGGTCGTGACACCACCCGCACGCGCGAAGGCGACGGGGCATTATGCGACACGAATTGATCTCTTGTCAGCCCTGGGGCGATGCTCCCGGAATGGGAGGTGTCAGACGAGTCGTCGGTCCGCCGCCCAGCGGGACAACTCGTACCGGTTGGACATCTGGAGCTTGCGCAGCACGTTCGACACGTGCGTCTCGACCGTCTTGATCGAGATGAACAGCTCCTTGGCGATCTCCTTGTACGCGTACCCCCGGGCGAGCAGGCGCAGCACCTCGCGCTCGCGGTTGGTGAGCTGGTCCAGCTCGGGGTCGGCGACCGGGGCGTCCGGCCGGGCCGCGAAGGCGTCCAGCACGAACCCGGCCAGCCGGGGGCTGAACACGGCGTCCCCGTCGGCCACCCGGCGGATCGCGTCGGTCAGCTCGTCCGGTGAGATGGTCTTGGTCACGTAGCCCCGGGCGCCCGCCCGGATCAGCCCGATCACGTCCTCGGCGGCGTCGGACACGCTCAGCGCGAGGAACTTCACCTGCGGGTGGCTGCGGCGCATCGCGTCCAGCACCGCCCGCCCACCGCCGTCGGGCATGTGGACGTCGAGCAGCACTACGTCCGGCCCGGTGGCGGCGATCCGGGCGACCGCCTCGGCCACCGTGCTCGCCTCCCCCACCACCTCGACGTGCGCCCCCAGTTCGGCCCGGACCCCGGCCCGGAACATGGCGTGGTCGTCGACCAGGAAGACCTTCAACCGTTGCGCCCGGTCCGGCGTGCCCGTTCCCGGTTCCATCGACTGTTCCGCCATCTCAGCTGTCCCTTTCCGCCGTGGAGCCGGTGCCGTTGATCGGCAGCATCAACCGGACCTCCGTCCCCTCCCCGGGCTCGGAACGGATCTCCGCCCGGCCACCGTGCCGCTTCATCCGCCCGATGATCGACCCTCGGACCCCGTGCCGGTGATCCTCCACCGTATCCGGGTCGAAGCCCTTGCCCCGGTCCCGGACGAAGACGCTGACCTGCTCCGGCTCGACCTCGGCATAGAGCGACACCGTCTGCACCCCGGCGTGCCGGGCCGCGTTGACCAGCGCCTCCCGGGCCGCCGCCACCAGCGCGCCCACCCGTTCGTCGGTCTCCCGGTCGCCCACCACCACCGCCTCGACGGTGATCGCGAAGGTGTCCTCCACCTCGGCGGCGGCCTGTTCCAGCGCCGCCGCGAACCGCTCGGTCGGCGAGGCGGTCGGCTTGTAGAGCCAGTTGCGCAACGACCGCTCCTGGCCCCGGGCGAGGCGCTGCACCGTCTTGACGTCGCTGGCGTTGCGCTGGATCAGGGCGAGGGTGTGCAGCACCTGGTCGTGCACCATGGCGGCCAACTCGGCGCGCTCCTGCTCGCGGATGCGCCCCTCCCGTTCCGAGCGGAGCTGGTTCCACGTCCGCCACAGCACCGGCGCGGCGACCACCCCGACGCCGACCAACCCGACCAGCGCGAAGATCACGCCGTTGACCACCGCGTCGACGTTCTGCACCGGGGAGTAGACCGCCGCCACGCCGATGATGCCGACGGCCACCAGCACCGCGCCACCGGCGAAGCGGAGCACGAGGGCCCGCCGGTCGGTCTCCTCCACCACCGCGCCGAGCCACGGCACCGGCATCGACCCGCTCCACTGCCGGCGACGTTCCGGCGCGGACTGGTGCCAGATCACCCCGGCGCCGACCGCGATGATCGCCACCAGCCAGCCGGCGGTGCCCGCCGCGCCGACCGAGTCGAAGAGCATCACCTGGACCAGCAACACACCGAGGCCGATCGCCACGAACGGCAGCAACTGCCCGGGGTCGCGCCGGGGCGGCGTGGCGGTGTCGCCCGGTCGCAGCGGCACCACCGCCCAGAACGCCGCGTACAGCAGCAGGCCCAGGCCACTGAGCCCGAGCAGCACCATGAACGCGACGCGGACCCGCAGCACCGAGATGCCGAGGTGGTCGGCGATGCCGGCGGCCACCCCGGCGGCCAACCGGTGCTCGGGCGCCCGGTAGAGGCGGGGTGGCGGCGGGGTCACGACGCTGATCGGAGGCTCCCTGGTCACGGTGGGTGGTGGACGGGCACCTGGCGGTACGGTGCCGCTCCGATCGTCACACGCCCGGGACGCCGCCGACCACGGGGACGCCCCCGACATCCGCCCGCCGGGATCTCAGGGTGGGGTCAGGGTCGGTTCCGGAGGCAACCCGGCCCGACGACGGCGCAGGATCGAGTCATGACCGAGGACCCCGCCCTGCCGCCGTACCCTCCGGTGGCCGCATCGGGTGGTACGCCACCGCCCGGTCCCGCCGCCGGGCCGGACCCCACGGCGTCCGCGTCGCCCACGGGGGGCGACGACACGCCACCACCGCCCGGTGGCTACCCCCCGCCGTCCGGCGGGGCCAGCTTCACCTCCCGGTACGGCCTGGTCCGGCCCCGCGACGGCCGTTACCTCGCCGGGGTCTGCGCGGCGATCGGCCGGGCCACCAACACCGACCCGGTGCTGTGGCGGGTGCTGCTCGCCGTGCTCGGGTTCTTCGGCGGGGTGGGCATCCTGGTCTACGTCGCCGGCTGGTTGATCATCCCGGGCGAGGGCGACAGCGCCTCCCCGCTGGAGTCGATGCTCGGGCGGGGCCGGTCGAGCATGTCCCCGATCACCGTGATCATGCTGACCATCCTGGTCGCGGTCAGCTTCGGCTACATCGTCACCGACGCGTTCCGGGCGGTGCTGCTGGGCACGGCGATCCTGATCGGTGGCGCGCTGCTGCTCAACCGGGACAGCCGGTCCGGCTTCGCCGCCGCCGGTCCGGCACCCGCACCGGCCGGGCCGCCCGGGCCGGTGCCTCCGGTCGGTTACCCGGCGCCCGCCCCGTCCACCCCGCCCGCGCCCGCCGTGCCGTTCCCGGCCGGTGCCCCGGCGGCTCCCCGGGCGAGCGGGGCGGTGGGCTGGCCGGCGCAGGGGGCGACCGCTGCGCCGCCGCCCTGGCCGGCGGCCCGGCCGATGGAGATCACCGCGACCCGGGCGGAGGCGCCGGGCTGGCCGCCCCGCCCACCGGTGCCCGGTCGGCCGGCCGCCGCACCGGCCGTGGTCCCGCCGTCACCAGGTACGGGCTACCGGCCGCCGTTCGCCCCGCACGGCCCGTACGCCCAGGGGGGCCCGCCGCCCCCGCCCGCGCCCCGGGTCAGGCCGCCGAAGAAGCCGAAGGAACGCTCGGCGCTGGGTGCCGCCACCTTCTCACTGATCTTCCTGGCCCTCGGCGTGGTGGCCATCCTGGACCTGCTGGACGTCTTCCCGATCGGCGCGGCCGGCTACTTCGCGGCGGTGCTCGCCACCATCGGGCTCGGCCTGCTGGTGGGCACCTGGTTCGGACGGGCCCGCTGGCTGATCGCCCTCGGTCTGGTCGCCGCCGCCGCGCTCGCCGTCGCCACCGTCGCCGAGTCCTACGACCGGGTCCGGGGCGTCGACGGGGCGGTCACCTGGGCACCGACCAGTTACCGGGAGCTGGCCGACCGCTATGAGAACAGCTTCGGCGACACCACCCTGGACCTGCGCGCGGTGGACTTCGACAAGCGGGACACCGACCTCACCGTGGTGGTCAACTTCGGGGAGGCCACCATCGTGGTCCCGCCGAACGTGGACGTCACCGTGGTGACCAACGTCAAGGCCGGGGAGGCGACCGTGTTCGGGCGACGTAGCGGCGGATTCGAGGGACAGGCACGGCAGGTCACCGACCTGGGCCCGGACGGTGCCGGCGGCGGCACGCTGCGGCTCACCGTCCAGGTCAACGCCGGCAACCTGGAGGTGACCCGGTGAAGGCCCACCGCACCGACCTGGTGTCGTTCGTCTTCGGGCTGCTCTTCGTCGGCCTCGCCCTGTGGTGGCTGCTGGCCCAGATCCTCGGGTTGGCCCTGCCGGCGGTCGGCTGGTTCCTGGCCGGCGCGCTGGTGCTGATCGGGCTGCTCGGCCTGGTCGGCGCGGTACGGTCGGCGCGGACCACCGACACCGGGTCCGTGGCCGCCGGCAGCGCCGCGACCCCCATGCCGGCCCCGGCCGGCCCGACGACGGCCGACCCGGGTCGGCAGGTGGGCGGCCCGACGGGCAGCCCGCTGGGCGGCCCCGTGGCCGGGTCCGACGAACGGGTCGGCTGGCGGGACACCGCCGAACTGCACCTCGGCGACCCGACGGACGAGCCGGGACGGCCGGGCGCGGTGGACCACCGACCCGGGCAGGACGGGCCGGCCCGGATCGGCGACGGGGACACGCTGCGGTGGCCGAGCGACGACCCGGTCACCGGTCCGCCCGGCACCCCACCACGACCGCCGAGCTGACCGCGCCGGTGCGGGCGGCCTCCGCCGGCTCGTATGCTGGCCGGGGAGATCCCGCCTCCGTCGGCCGGGCTCCGCCGGTGGCCGCGCGCCGGGCGGTCCGGCACCGACCCGGGTGCGCCTCGTCCGGGCACCCGAGGCGGCCCCGCCGCGACGTCCGTCTACCCCGTCAGGAGCCCGTCCGACATGACCCAGTCCCCCGCCGTGCGCCCCTCCGGTCCGTCCGGTCCGGTCCGCATCGGCGAGCGTGCCGCCCGTACCCTCGTCGCCGAACTCGCCCGACGTAACGACCCGAAGGCCGCCCTGCTGGTGGGTGCGGCCCCGGGCGCCGCGGTCCTCGCCGCAGCGATCGACGCGCTGCTGCCGGGCGACACGCTGACCGTCGTGCCGGACCCGACGACCGACGCCGCCACGCTGCGCGACCACGTGACGGCCCAGGGCCGCTGGGTCGCCGACCGGGTACGGGTGGTCGACTCCCTGGCCGAGGCGGACGCCGCCGAACTGGTCATCGCCGCCGAGCCGTTCACCGGCACCGGTGAGCAGACCCGCGACGCCATCGACGGCCTCACCAAGTATCTGGCCGACGGCGCGGTGCTCAGCGTCGCCGCGCCGGTGTTCCGTACCGAGGGGGCCGCCGCCGAGCTGGACCGGCACGGCGTGCTGCACGGCGTGCGTACCGACCTGGTGCTGCGCAACTCCCCGCCGGTACGGGTGCACCACCTGCGGTTCACCCCGGCCAGCGCCGCGTCGGCCGACCGGCTCGCCCCGGCGTACCGGCCGTCGAGCGTGCCGCTGACCCGGGGCATGCACATCGACTCGAACGGGGTCGCCGCGGCAGGTATCGCGCTCGGCCTGGCCGCCGTCGCCCGGGTCGTCCGGCCGAAGTCGAAGCTGTGGCTGGTGCCGGCGCTCGCCGCCGCCCCGGTGGCCGCGTTCTTCCGGGACCCGCAGCGGGACGTGCCGGAGGACCCGTCCGCGGTGGTCGCCGCCGCCGACGGGCAGGTGCTGTCGGTGCAACGGCTGCACGACGAGCGGTTCGGCGACGGCGAGTGGTTGCGGATCGCGGTCTTCCTGTCGGTGCTGGACGTGCACGTCAACCGTTCGCCGGTGGCCGGCAAGGTGGTCGACTACTTCGTCGCCGACGGCGGCTTCGTCAACGCGATGAAGCCGGACGCGGAGCACAACGTCGCCGCCTACACGGTGCTGGACACCGCACACGGCACGGTGGTGGTGGCGCAGCGGACCGGGTTGATCGCCCGGCGGATCGTGCAGCGGGCTCCGGTGGGGGCGCTGCTGGCCCGGGGGGAGCGGTTCGGGCTGATCCGCTTCGGCTCCCGTACCGACGTGTACCTGCCGGCCGACGCCGCCACGCCGCTGGTCGGGCCCGGCGACAAGGTGGTCGGCGGTTCCTCGGTCATCGCCCGCTGGAGCTGAGTCGACGACGCGAACAGGGGCGCCGCGGTCGCGGCGCCCCTGTCGGGTAGCTGCGGACGGCTCAGGCGGTACGGCGCTGGTGCAGCCAGAGCAGCGGACCGCTGACCAGGTAGCCCACCACCACGAGGGCGAAGGTGAGCCGGATGTCGACAAGCGCGCCGACGGCCGGGGCCAGCCACAGCCACGGCGGCAGCTTGACCAGCCGGGCCAGCTTGGCGTACGGGAAGCTGGAGACCATCGCGAAGGCGAGCAGCGCCACCCCGCCGATCTGTACGGTCGCCGGCAGCGGTAGCCCGATCGCCACGCCGAGCGCGAGCACGGCCGCCGCCATCGTGGTGGGTACGCCGCAGAAGAACCTGCCGTCCTTGGGCGAGACGTTGAACCGGGCGAGCCGGATCGCGGCACACGACGCGACCAGGGCTGCGGCGACCGCCGCGGCGGCGGTGGGTGCCGATCCGGCCAGTGAGGCGTAGACCACCACCGGGGCGGCCAGGCCGAAGGAGCACATGTCGGCAAGCGAGTCCATCTGGGCGCCGAACGGGCTGGCCACGCCGAACTTCCGGGCCAGCGCGCCGTCGAGGCCGTCGAACACGACGCAGGCGATCAGCAGCAGGGCCGCGATCCGGGGCTGGCCGTCCATGGCGACGAAGATGGCGTTGATGCCGAGCACCAGGCTGGCCAGGGTGCAGGCGTTGACCAGCGCGAACTTCATCCGCCGGGCGGGGGTACGCGCGCCGGGGAGCAGCGGGATCGCCATCGCGGGCGACTCGTCGACTCCGGCGGTGGGGCCCACGGCCGGGCTGACCGGGACGACCGCCCCGATCTCGGCGCGGTCGAGGGTGATACCGCGACGGTCGAAGCCGTACCGGCGACGCTGGCGGTCGACGCGGTGCTCGGGAAGGACCAGATCGGTGCCGTTGAGCTGGTCACCGTCCCGGCGACCCACCCGGACCAGCAGTACCTGGCGGGCGAATGTGCTGCTGCGGCGCAACCGGCCCGCCCAGCGACGCCCTGCGGGGCGCGGACTGTCAGTCGTACGACGCCGGCGCCATGGGGCTCTCGGCACGTTTCCTCCATCACCGGATCGGCTGGCCGCCCGTGCGGGCGGGTGTCCGGCTGTCTCGTGCCGGACCGCTCTTGGCCCGGCAGCCGTTCAAGCGGAGTACACCATTGCACAGCGGCGTGGTGGTTGGCGATAGCTGCCGGCGGTACTTATATCCTCGTTAACCGCGCAAACCGCTGTCTTGTTCCCATCTCGGACTTCTGGGTCCGTTTTTCGGGCTTCCTCGCCCGTTTTCTTCGCCAACCGCAGGGCCGACTTTACCGGAGCACCACCAGATCGGCTCGGCGAGCGTCCGTCAGCCGACCGCCCGCCCGGTCGCCAACGCCGCGACGTCCGTCATTTCCAGGCCGCCAAGCTGGGAAGACGTGAACCAGGCAGCGCCAGCGGTCGATCCGCCGGCCTGTTCGGTCACCACCGGCTCGGTCGGCTCGTCGACAAGCACCCGGTAGATCACCCGTACGCCGTGCCAGTCCAACGGCCGACCCTCGGGGCCCACTGCGCCCGGATTATGCAGATTGTCGGCCAGCATCAGCCGGTCCACCCGACCCCGCTGACCCGATTCCTCCACCAGTTCCCGTAACAGACCGTCGACCGGTTGCTCACCGTGATCGGTCCCCCCGCCCGGCAGGTGCCAGAGTCCGGCACCCGGATAGCCGGGCGCGATCATCGTGAGCAGCACCCGCCCGTCGGGATCGGTGACCAGCCCGTACGCGGCGAACCGCTGCCGCCGGTCGGCCGACTCCACCAGCGCCGGCTCGACCGGCACTCCTGGGGGCGGGCCGACGGGAGGCGGCGGGACGGGCAGGCCGAGCAGCTCGGCGGTGAACGGCACCAGCGGCAGCGTCGCCCCCTCCTGCGGGGTGCACCAGGCCAGCTCACCGGGGCCGTCCCCGCCGCAGGCCCCCGGCGGTGGCGCCGCCGTGGCCACCGGCCGGCCGCCCGGGATCGTGACGTCGAACACCAACCGGTCGGTGTGCACCGGCCCCGCCGGGTCCGCCGGGTCCGCAGCGGTCAGGTCGGCGACGGCGGCGCGTAGCCCGGCGACCGCCACGGCCAATCCGGTCCGCCCGGCGCACTCGCGGACCACGGTGTCGGCCGGATGCTCCGCGTGCCGCACGACGCCCCCGGGCAGCCGCCAGAACCCCGCCGCCGGATCGGACGCCGGGTCGCCTGTGGTGTCGCCGGCTGCGCTCCGCCCGGGTACCAGCAGCACCCGGCCGGCCTCGTCCGCACACCAGCCGTACGCCGCGATCCGTCGTCGCTCCTGCACGTCACCCTCCCCCGCCCGCGCGATCCGCCGTCGATCATGAGGCTAGCGGTCGTCCGGGCGGGGCGGGTGCCGTCGTACCGGCCGCCGGTGGTCGCACCGACGGGCCGGCGGGCCGGGCCGGTCAGGCGGTGAGCCGGGCGGCCTGGACGGCCTCGGCGGTGACCTCGGTGAGCCGGTCGGTGGGCAGGGCACCCAGCTCGTCCCGGGCGAACCAGCGGGCCTCGCAGGTGGAGCCGCCCACGTCGGTGACGGTCGGCGGGGCGGGCTGGTCGACCATCACCCGGTAGAAGGCGCGCACGCCGTGCCAGTCGATCGGGTAGCCCTCCGGGCCGAGCGAGGCGGCGTCGCGGTGGCTGGCCACCCCGAGCAGCTCGACCAGCCGGCCGGTCTGCCCGGTCTCCTCGACCAGTTCCCGGATCAGCGCCGCGCCCGGCTGCTCGCCGTAGTCGGTGCCGCCGCCGGGCAGGTGCCAGCAGCCGGCACCCGGGTAGCCGTCGGAGACCCGGGTCAGCAGCACCCGGCCGTCCGGGTCGGTGGCCACCGCGTACGCGGCGAACCGCTGCGCCCGGTGCAGCCCGTCCGGGCCGGGCACGGCGTAGAAGGAGGGGAACTCGGGGGCCTCGTCGGGGACCACGTCGGCCGAGGACGCCGGCAGCCCGAGCGCGCGGGCGGTGAAGGCCCGCAGCGGCAGCTCCCGCGCCTCGTCGAGGGTGTACCAACGGGCCAGGTCGGTGGAGCGGTCCACCCGGTCGGTGAGGGTGCCGCCGCGTACCGACACCTGGTAGATCAGGCGGTCGGTGTGGATGGTGATGCCCCGCTCGGGCAGGGCGCGCATGTCGGCCAGGACGTCGGCCAGGCCGGCGACGGCGACCGAGAGGCCCGTCTCGGCGGCCGTCTCCCGGACGACTGTGTGGTTCGGGTCCTCGCCGTGGTCGACCGCCCCACCGGGCAGGGACCATACGCCGGGGGTGCCGGAGCGCTCCGATGCGCGGACCAGCAACACTCGGCCGACTGAATCTGCACAGACTGCATATGCCGCGATCCTGCGGAGCGGCTCCAGCAAGGTGGTCACGGAGCCAAATTCTCCCCGGGTCGCGTTACCGACGCGGAAAAGAGTCGGATTCCTGACTCAGGGCTGGCTCCTCAGGGATCGATCAGGGTATGACTCCGGGCGGTCACCGAGGTCGACGGGGCGGCCGGCGCGGACCGTGGAGACATGACCTCGACGAGCACCCCCCACGCCCCGTACAAGCAACTCCGCAGGCCGACCACCGACCGGATGGTGGCCGGCGTCGCCAGCGGCCTCGGTCGCTACTTCGCCGTCGACCCCACCCTCGTCCGGGTGCTGTTCGCGGTGGCGACCCTGGTCACCGGCGGTGTCGCCGCCCTGGCGTACCCGGTCATGTGGTTCCTGATGCCCGAGGAGCCGTCCGGCGCGCCGGCCTGGCCGCACCCGGCGGACCCGATGGCACAGCCCCGGCCGGCCGGGCAGCCGACCTGGTCGCCGCAGACGGACCCGGCCGCCTGGCCGCAGCCGGGCGGGCCGGCGACCGGACCGCAGGCCGGCGGACCGACGCCGCAGGCTCAGCCGCCAGCCACCCCGCCGACGGCCGGCTGAGCCCGGCTCACTCCCACTCGATGGTGCCCGGCGGCTTGCTGGTCACGTCCAGGACCACCCGGTTGACCTCGGCGACCTCGTTGGTGATCCGGGTGGAGATCCGGGCCACCACCTCGTAGGGCAGCCGGGACCAGTCGGCGGTCATCGCGTCCTCGCTGGAGACCGGGCGCAGCACCACGGGATGCCCGTAGCTGCGCCCGTCACCCTGCACGCCGACACTGCGCACGTCGGCCAGCAGCACCACCGGGAACTGCCAGACGCCCCGGTCCAGGCCGGCGGCCGTCAGCTCCTCCCGGGCGATCAGGTCGGCCTGGCGCAGCAGCGCCAACCGCTCCCGGTCGACCGCGCCGATGATCCGGATGGCCAGCCCCGGCCCCGGGAACGGGTGCCGCCAGACCATCGCCTCGGGCAGCCCCAACTGGAGCCCGAGCGCCCGCACCTCGTCCTTGAACAGCGTGCGCAGCGGCTCGACCAGGGCGAACTTCAGATCCTCGGGCAGCCCGCCGACGTTGTGGTGGCTCTTGATGTTGGCGGTGCCGGTGCCGCCGCCGGACTCCACCACGTCCGGGTAGAGGGTGCCCTGCACCAGGAACTCGACGTCGCCGTGCGCGGCGATCTCCCGGGCGGCGGCCTCGAAGACCCGGATGAACTCCCGGCCGATGATCTTGCGCTTCTGCTCCGGGTCGGTCACCCCGGCCAGCGCGCCGAGGAACCGGTCGGCCGCGTCGACCACCTTCAGCGTGATGCCGGTGGCCGCCACGTAGTCCTTCTCCACCTGCTCGGCCTCGCCGGCCCGCAGCAGGCCGTGGTCGACGAAGACGCAGGTGAGCTGGTCACCGACCGCCCGGTGCACCAGTGCGGCGGCGACCGCCGAGTCGACCCCGCCGCTCAGGCCGCAGATGACCTCCTTGTCGCCGACCTGCGCCCGGATGCGGGCCACCTGCTCGTCGATGATGTTCTGCGGCGTCCAGGTGGGCTCGATGCCGGCGATGTCGTAGAGGAAGCGGCGGAGCATCTCCTGCCCCTGCGCGGTGTGCCCCACCTCGGGGTGGAACTGCACACCGGCCCGCCGGCCGGCCAGGTCCTCGAAGGCGGCGACCGGGGCACCGGCCGACTCGGCGGTCACCGTGAACCCGGCGGGGGCCTCGGTCACCGCGTCGCCGTGGCTCATCCAGACCGGCAGGTCCGCCGGCAGGTCCCGCAGCAGCACCCCCGGATCGAGCAGCCGGGGACGCAGCGGGGTGCCGCCGTACTCCCGGTTGCCGGTCCGGGCGACCGTGCCGCCGAGCGCCTGGGCCATCGCCTGGAAGCCGTAGCAGATGCCGAAGACCGGCACGCCCGCGTCGAACAGCCCGGCGTCGATCTGCGGGGCGTCCGGGGCGTAGACGCTGGACGGACCGCCGGACAGGATGATCGCGGCCGGGTCCTTCGCCAGCATCTCGGCGACCGGCATGGAGTGCGGGACGATCTCCGAATAGACCTTCGCCTCGCGCACCCGGCGCGCGATGAGCTGGGCGTACTGGGCTCCGAAGTCCACCACGAGGACGGGGCGAGGCGTGCTCATGTGGGCAAAGCCTACCGACAGTCACACCCGCCCCGGGCACCGGCCGCCTCGGGCGTGCCGCGCCCGGTCAGCGCCTGTCGGTCCGCAGCGCGCCGGGGGCGTCCGCCGGGACCGCCGGGTGCCGCGGGGGCACCGCCGCCACCCGGGTGTACGCCGACCCGAGCGGCGGCCGGGGGTCCGCCTCCCCCCGGTTCGGCCAGTACGACATCGCCCGCTCCGCCTGCGCGGTGATCGTCAGCGACGGGTTCACCCCGAGGTTCGCCGAGACCGCCGCCCCGTCGACCACGTGCAGCCCCGGGTGGCCGTACACCCGGTGCCAGGGGTCGATCACCCCGTCGGCCGGGGTGCCGCCGATCACCGCCCCGCCGAGCAGGTGCGCGGTCATCGGGATGTCGAACGGTTCGGTCAACGCCCCGCCCGGGGTGCCGCCGATCTCCTCGGCGAGCAGCCGGATCGCCCGGTTGCCGGCCGGAATCCAGGTCGGATTGGGCGCACCGTGCCCGGGGCCGGAGACCAGCCGCCGCCGGCCCAGCGGTCCCCGCTGCCAGCGGGTGGTCAGCGAGTTGTCCGCCGACTGCATCACCAGCGCGATCACCGTCCGCTCGGACCAGTGCCGCACCGAAAGCATCCGGGCGGCCAGCCGGGGCTGCCGCACGATCGCGCCAAGCCAGCGCCGCACCCGGCGCGGACCGCCGTCGACGAGCAACGACTGGAGCAGCCCCATCGCGTTCGCACCCCGGCCGTAGCGGACCGGCTCGACGTGGGTCTGCGGGTCGGGATGGAACGAGCTGGTGATCGCCACCCCGTCGGTGAAGTCCAGCCCCCGCTGCCGAGCCTGCCGGCGGCCGACCGACGCGCCGAGGATCGCCTCCGAGTTGGTCCGGGTCAACGTGCCGAGGCGGTCCGACAGGTGGGGCAGCGCGCCGGTCTGCCGCATCGCGTGCAGCAGTCGCTGGGTGCCGAGCGCGCCGGCCGCGAAGACCACCTGGTCGGCGTGGAAGACCTGGCGACGCCGCCGCAGCCACGCCCCGGTACGCACGGCGTGCACCAGGTACCCCCCGCCGTCGGCCGGCCGCACGGCGGTGACCGTGGTCAGCGGGTGGACCCGCGCGCCGAGCCGTTCGGCAAGCCACAGGTAGTTCTTGACCAGGGTGTTCTTGGCGCCGTGCCGGCAGCCGGTCATGCACGACCCGCAGTGCGTGCAGCCGGTGCGTTCCGGCCCCGCCCCGCCGAAGTACGGGTCCGCCACCCGTTGCCCCGGGCGGCCGAGGTGCACCCCCACCGGGGTCGGCCCGAAGGTGTGCCCGACCCCCATCCGCTCGGCCACCGCCCGCATCGCCCGGTCCGCGCCCGTGCGCCGGGGGTACGGGGTGACCCCGAGCATCCGTCCGGCCTGGTCGTAGTGCGGGGCGAGTTCGGCCCGCCAGTCCGTGACGTCGCGCCACTGCGGATCGGTGTAGAAGGCGTCCGGTGGCTGGTAGAGGGTGTTCGCGTAGACCAGGGAGCCGCCGCCGACGCCGGCACCGGAGAGCACCAGCACGCCGCTTGCGGCACCACGGGCTGCCGGGCGGAGCAGGGTGATCCGTTGCAGCCCGTAACAGCCCAGGTGGGGGGCCCAGAGGAACCGGCGCAGCCGCCAGGAGGTCTGCGGGAACTCGTCGTCGGCGAACCGCCGGCCCGCCTCCAGCACGCCGACGGTGTAGCCCTTCTCGGCCAGCCGCAGCGCGGTGACGCTGCCGCCGAAGCCGGACCCGATGACGAGCACGTCGTACCGCATGACCGCATCATTACCGGCGGGTAGCCATCGCGCCAGTGCCGGATTTCGCGCGATCATGCTGACCGTCGCCGACCGCAACCCGCAGGGCCGGTCGGAGCGTTGTGCAGACGGGGGTGGCGAGCGATGACTCAGGAAACCGGAACGGGACGACCACGCTGGGTGTGGGGACTGGCCGCCCTGGCCGTGGTCGTCCTGGTGGGGGTGGCCGCCCTGGTGGTCACCCGGGTGGTGCGCGACGACGAGCCACGGCGTACGGCCGGGCCGGCCGCCACAACCGCCGGCCCGACGCCGAGCCCCACCCCCAGCCCGACCCCACCACCCGGGGCCTCGATCACCGGCCCGCTCAACCTGCTCCTGGTCGGGGTGGACACCCGGGTCAGCGTGCCCGGCTGGGAACCGCACGGCGACGCGGTGCTGATCCTGCACGTGCCGGCCGGGCTGGACCGCGCGTACCTCTTCTCGCTCCCCCGCGACCTGGTGGTCGACATCCCGAAGTTCCCGAAGTCGGGCTACCAGGGCGGCCGGACGAAGCTCACCCACGCGATGAGCTACGGCAGCCGGGTGCCCGGCAAACCCAAGAACCCCAGCGCCGCCCAGGGGTACGAGCTGCTGCGCAGCACGGTCGGCGGATACACCGGGCTGCGTTTCGACGCCGGCGCGGTGGTCACCTTCAACGGCTTCGACCGGCTGGTCGACACCCTCGGCGGGGTCGACCTCTACGTCGACCAGCGGGTCCCCTCGCTGCACCGGCGGCCGGACGGCAAGTACCGTGAGCCGGCCCCGGGCGGCGGCGGATACACCGGTCCGCAGATGGTCTACGAGAAGGGCGAGCGGCACCTCAATGGCTGGCAGGCGCTGGACTACGCCCGGCAGCGTTACATCGCCGGCGGCGACTACGCCCGGCAGCGCCACCAGCAGCAGCTCCTCCGGGCGCTGGCCGCCAAGATCCTCAACGAGAACCTGGCCCGCCAGCCCGACCGGGTGGAGCAGGTGGTGTCGGCGCTCGGCGACACCCTGGTCTACGCGGGCGGCCCCCGCATCGTCGATCTGGCGTACGCCCTCGGTGGGCTGAGCGCCGACCGGATCACCCTGGTCGGGCTGCCCGGTGACGGGGTGGGCAAGGGCAGCAGCTACCGGGGCGAGCAACTCACCGGCGTCGGCAAGGGCTTCCTGCCCGCGCTCAAGGCCGGTGACGCCGAGAAGTACCTGGACGCCCACCCCGAGCTGCGGGTGAAGAACTGACCGCCGGGGGACGCGCTCAGCGGCGGGTGGGCGGGGCGGGACGCTCGGTGCCGTACAGCCAGGCGGTGAAGAGGTCGTCGAGCTGCTGCCCGCAGACCCGCTCGGCGGTCGCCACGAACTCGGCGGTGGTGGCGTTGCCGTTGCGCTTCTCCGTCGCCCAGGTCTTCAGCAGGCGGAAGAACGCGTCGTCGCCGACGGTCACCCGCAGCGCGTGCACCGCCATCGCGCCCCGCTGGTAGACCGACTCGCTGAACAGGTTCCCCACCCCGGGCGCGGCCGGCGGCACCCGCCACACCCCGTCGTCGGAGGCGGCGTACTGCTGGTCGAAGGTGGCCTGTGCGGTGTCCCGGCCCTCGTGCTCGGCCCAGAGCCACTCGGCGTACGTGGCCAGCCCCTCGTTGAGCCAGATGTCCGCCCAGCGGGCCACCGACACGCTGTCGCCGAACCACTGGTGGGCCAGCTCGTGCGCGACCACCCCGGTGTTCTCACCGGCCCGGAAGAAGTTGGCCGAGTAGACCGGCCGGCTCTGCGTCTCCAACGCGTACCTGATCCGGGGCTCGTCGACCACCACCCCGCCGTACGCCGCGAACGGGTACGGCCCGAAGACGCTCTCCAGGTAGTCGGCGACCGTCACGGTGCGGGCGATCGACTCGTCGGCGGCCCCCCGGGGCAGGCTGTCGGCGACCGCGCTGAACACCGGTCGGCCCTGGTGCTCGCCGGTGGTGGTGCGGTACTTCCCGATCACCACCGTGCTCAGGTAACTGGCCATCGGGGCGGCCTCCGACCAGCGCCACGTGGTGAAGCCGCCGGCCGCCGGGCGCTGCCCCTCCGGCACCCCGTTGGCGACCGCGACCAGTCCCTTCGGCACAGTGATCTCGAAGTCGTAGGCGGCCTTGTCGGAGGGGTGGTCGTTGACCGGGAACCAGGTGCTCGCCGACTCGGGTTGGCCGAGCGCGACCGCGCCGTCGGCGGTGTGCAGCCAGCCGCCCTCGCCGATCGTCTCGTTGCGCAGCGGCTCCGGCCGGCCGTCGTACCCGACCCGGACGGTGAAGGTCGCGCCGGCGCGCACCGGCGCGGCCGGGGTGACCACCAGCTCCGTGCCCTCGCGGGCGTGCCGGGCGGGCCTGCCGTCCACGGTCACCCGGCGCACCGTCAGCCCGGCCAGGTCGAGGTGGAACAGCGGCAGGTCGGCCTCGGCGGTGGCCCGGATGGTGGCGTCGCCGCGCAGCTCGTCGCTGGCCGGGTCGTAGCGGACCTTGAGGGTGTACCGCTCGACGTCGTACCCGCTGTTGCCGGCGGTCGGGAAGTACGGGTCGCCGACGCCGGCCGGGCCTGGGGTCACGCCCGGGGTCGCCCCGGGCGTCGGGGTCGACCGGGGTTCCCGCCGGGGGTCCGGGTCGGCGGTGCAGCCGGCCAGGGCGAGCGCCACGGTGACGAGCAGCGCGAGCCCTCGCCGGTTCCGGCTCATGGCCACCTTCGTCCCCCGTTCGCCGCCGCCGTCCGCGCAGCCTACCGAGCCGGCCGGCCCCGCGGGCCTGTAACGCTGTACGACGAGCGGGGCGACGGTACGGCCGGTCGGCCCCGTAGTGGAGCCGGCCGGCCGCAGCGGACCCGGGTCAGCGGTCGAGGACCAGCCCGACCCGCTGAAACTCCTTCAGGTCGCGGTAGCCGCACTTGGCCATCGCGCGACGCAGCCCACCGAACAGGTTGAGCTGGCCGTCGGGCTCGTCGGCGGGGCCGAACAGCAGCCGCTCCATCTCCCCGAGCGGCTCGCCGGCCACCTCGAACGCCCCGCGCGGCAGCGACGGGTGGCTGGCCGCCGAGTGCCACCAGGCACCGCCGGCCGGGGCCTCCTCGCACAGCGACAGCGGCTCGCCGAGCATCACCGCGTCCGCGCCGCAGCCGAGCGCCTTGGCGATGTCGCCGGAGGTCTGGATGTCGCCGTCGGCGATGAGGTGCACGTAGCGTCCACCGGTCTCGTCGAGGTAGTCGCGGCGGGCCGCGGCGGCGTCGGCGATCGCGGTGGCCATCGGCACCCGGATGCCGAGCACCGACTCGCTTGTCGACCAGTCGTCGCCGCCGATGCCGACGATCACCCCGGCGGCACCGGTACGCATCAGGTGCAGCGCCGTCTTGTAGTCGGTGCAGCCGCCGACGACCACCGGCAGGTCGAGGTCGGCGATGAACTCCTTGAGGTTCAACGGCTCGTCGGTGGTCGAGACGTGCTCGGCCGAGACGATGGTGCCCTGGATGACCAGGATGTCGACGCCCGCGTCCAGGATCACCGGGGCCAGCGCGAGGGTGTGCTGCGGGGACACCCGCACGGCCACCGTGCTGCCGCCGGCCCGCAGCTCGCGGACCCGCTCGGCGATCAGGTCGGGGCGGATCGGCTCGGCGTAGACCTCCTGGAGCCGCTTGGTCGCGCGGGCGTCCTCGCCCAGCCCGGCCAGCTCCTCCAGCACCTTGGTCGGGTTCTCGTAGCGGGTCCAGAGGCCCTCGACGTTGAGTACGCCCAGCCCGCCGAGCTGCCCGAGCCGGACCGCCGAGGCGGGGCTCATGGTGGCGTCCGACGGGTGACCGACGCAGGGGATGTCGAACTGGTAGGCATCGAGCTGCCAGCCGGTGGAGACGTCGTCGACGTCCCTGGTCCGCCGGCTGGGCACGATGGCGATGTCGTCCAGGTGGTAGCCGCGCTGCGCGGTCTTGCCCAGCCCGATCTCGACCACGTCACGCATGAGGGACTCCAGGTGGTTTGGGGTGGTGGGTCAGCGGGTGTGGTAGTTGGGGGCCTCGACGGTCATCTGGATGTCGTGCGGGTGGCTCTCCTTGAGCCCGGCCGCCGTGATCCGGATGAGCTGGCCACGGTGGTGCAGGTCGGGGATGTTCTCCGCGCCGGCGTACCCCATCGCCAGCCGCAGCCCGCCGACCAGCTGGTGGGCGACCCGGGACAGCGGCCCCCGGTAGGGCACCTGGCCCTCCACGCCCTCCGGCACCAGCTTGTCGTCGCTGAGCACGTCCTGCTGGAAGTAGCGGTCCTTGCTGTACGACTTGGCCTGGCCCCGGGACTGCATCGCGCCCAGCGACCCCATCCCCCGGTACGCCTTGAACTGCTTGCCGTTGACGAAGATCAACTCGCCGGGGCTCTCCTCGCAGCCGGCCAGCAGGCTGCCGAGCATCACCGTGTCGGCACCTGCCACCAGGGCCTTGGCGATGTCGCCGGAGTACTGGATGCCGCCGTCGCCGATCACCGGGACGCCGGCCGGACGGGCCGCACGGGCCGCCTCCATGATCGCGGTCACCTGCGGCACCCCGACCCCGGCGACGATCCGGGTGGTGCAGATGGCACCCGGGCCGACGCCCACCTTGACGCCGTCGGCGCCGGCGTCGACCAGGGCCTTCGCCCCGGCGTAGGTGGCCACGTTGCCGCCCACGATGTCGATCGTGACGTCGGCCTTGAGCCGGCGGACCATGTCCAGCACGGCCCGCTGGTGACCGTGCGCGGTGTCCACGATCAGCACGTCGACACCCGCGTCGACCAGGGTCCGGGCCCGCTTGTAGGCGTCCTCGCCGACCCCGATGGCGGCGGCGACCCGCAGCCGGCCCGCGTCGTCCTTGGTGGCGTCCGGGTACTGCTCGCTCTTGGTGAAGTCCTTGACGGTGATCAGCCCGCGCAGCCGCCCCGAGTCGTCCACGATCGGCAGCTTCTCGACCTTGTGCTGACGCAGCAGCGTGAGCGCGTCGTCCTTGCTCACCCCCACCGGGGCGGTGACCAGCGGCGTCCGGGTCATGATCGCGTGGACCGGGGTGGCCGGGTCGGAGACGAACCGCATGTCCCGGTTGGTGACGATGCCCACGAGCTGGCCCTCGCCGTCGACCACCGGGACGCCGGAGATGCGGTAACGGCCGCACAGCTCGTCGACCTCACGCAGGGTGTCCTCGGGGCTGGCCGTCACCGGATTGGTGATCATGCCGGACTCGGAGCGCTTGACCAGGTCGACCTGGAGCGCCTGGTCCTCCAGGGAGAGGTTGCGGTGCAGCACGCCGATGCCGCCCTGGCGGGCCATCGCGATCGCCATCCGGGCCTCGGTGACGGTGTCCATCGCGCTGGACAGCAGCGGGATGGACAGCTCGACGTTGCGGGTGAGCCGGGTGCGGGTGTTCACCCGGCTGGGCACCACGTCCGACTCGCCGGGCTGGAGCAGCACGTCGTCGAAGGTCAGACCGAGCGGCACCACCCGCGCCGACCCGGCCGGCAGCTCCGGCAGGTGGCCGCCCCACTCGCCGCTGTCGACGCCGGCCGGAAGATCGGTGCTGGGCGAATTCTCCACGATTGCTCCCCTGAGCTGCTCGGACGGGATTCAGCGAGGCGGCGCGCGCGGCACCGGCGCACGCCGGGGTGACGGCGAGTCGTCTCATCGTACCCACTGAGCAGGGCGGCCCTCGCCGGCGACCGGTCGGGGTCGGCGACGCCACAGCGACCGCCGGGGGGCGCGTGCGGCGAGGGTTGGGTCTACGGTGAGGGGGTGCACGACGAGCCCATCGACCCGTTCAACGGCGACCCGGCCGATCCGGCTGCGGGGCTGGACGATCCGGGCGACGACGCCCCGCTCGACCCGCTGACCGAGGTCGAGCGGCAGGACGTGCTGGAAGACCTCGCCGACCTGGAGATCTACCAAGCCCTGCTGTCCCCGATCGGGGTACGCGGGCTGGTCATCGAGTGCGAGGACTGTCGCGAGCCGCACTACTTCGACTGGGACCTGCTCCGGGGCAACCTGCGGCACCTGCTCAGCTCGGGCCGGCCCCGGGTGCACGAGCCGGCCTACGATCCCGACCCGGACCACTACGTCACCTGGGACTACGCCCGGGGCTACGCCGACGGGGTGCACGACACGCTCACCGAGTCCGCAGGCGACGACACCGACCCGGACGACTGACCCCGGGAACGCTCAGGCGACCAGGCCGGCGCGGAAGCCGGCGGCCACCGCGTGCGCCCGGTCCCGCGCGCCGAGCTTGCGGAACAGCCGCCGAGCGTGCGTCTTGACGGTGTCCTCCGAGACGAACAACTCCCGCCCGATCTCCGCGTTGCTCTTGCCCTCGGCCATGCCGAGCAGCACCTGGAGTTCGCGTTCGGTCAGCCCGGCCGAGGTCCGGCCGGCGCGCGCGCCGGAGGTCGGGCGCGGCAACCCGGCGGCCGGGGCCGGCTCGACCGCTGTGCCCTCCGGCTCCCCGTCGACCTCGTCGTCGCCGCGCTGCACGGGCACCACCGACGGCGCGCCGGGCGCACCGTCGGCAGGCGGCGGCGACCAGCCCGGCGCGGGCGGGCGACCGGGTCGCGGGGGCGCGCCGACCGCGGCGGTGTCCCGGGCGGGGTCGGTGACCCGGTGCCGGGCCGACCGGCCGGGTGCGGACAGCAGCAGCAGGGCCTTCGCCACGGCGCTGGTCAGGTCGTGGTCGGCGCCCTGGATCAGGCCCCGCGCCCCGGCGCTGATGGTGGCCGCCGCCGCCTCCGACTCCTCGGTGCCGAGCAGCAGCACCGCGGCCTGCGGCGCGCGGGCCAGCACCCGGCGGACGAAGCCGGCGCTGTCCGGCCGGGTGAGCGCCGTGTCGGCCAGCACCACGTCGACCGGGCGCTCGGCGAGCCGCAGCATCACCTCGGGGTCGGAGACGGCTGTCCGGACGACCGCGGCCAGGCCGAGTCGCGCCGCCGCATTGGTCAACTGCTGCGCGGCGATCGGTGTCCGAACGCATACGAGAACGGTACGCACGGTGGTCTCCTCTCCGGACACGAGCAGACCATGACGGGGTCCACCGGGGAGGAGGTTCCGGGCAATCCTCTGAACTTTTCCGACATTTGGGTCATATGCCGCAGGAGGCTTCGGGTTTTCGATCTCAACACGTGTGAGTCGGCGAGGGTTCGGGTACCGAGGCTCCACGCCGGAAACGGGGTACGCCAGCGCGGACCACAGCCCGGACGCCGGTTCAACGAGGATCTCCGCGGTGCCGCGCGGGAGGAGGGGTGCTGATGTCGAACGTACGTAGACTGCCCGGACCCATCGTCGACCTGTGGGACTGGCAGCGTCTCGGCGCCTGTCGGGGCCGGGACAGCGCGCAGTTCTTCCACCCGGACGGCGAGCGCGGTTCGTCCCGGCTGCGCCGGGAGTCCGGCGCCAAGTCCGTCTGCCAGGCCTGCCCGGTGCGGGCCGAGTGCGCGGCGCACGCCCTGTCCGTGCGGGAGCCGTACGGCGTCTGGGGCGGCCTCAGCGAGTCCGAGCGGCTGCGGCTGCTCGCCCTCGGCTGGGAGGACCTGGCCGACCGCCGGCAGACCCGGGTGGACATCGCCCGCATGGAGGCCCGGCTCGGCGCGTCGCACAAGACCGCCGTACCGGCCCAGCGCAAGATCGCCTGACCGACCCACCACACCTTCGACGAGGCCGCACTCCGAATCTCGGGGCGCGGCCTCGTCGTTTCCCCGGCCCATGGTGCGACGCGGGGCCGACACGTACGCAAAGCGGGGCGGGCCCGGCACAGCCGGACCCGCCCCTTCAGTTCCACCCGATCCTGCTCCGAGCCGTCGTGCGGCCCACCCGGTACAGCGTTCGCCGCCGGTCGCGGAAGTCAGGAACAGCGGGGTCGCACCTGCGTCACGCCATCAGCGCTGCAGGGTCAGCAGACCCGGCCGGTACGGCAGGAGGCCGTAGTCACCGCCCGAGTTCGTGGCGCGGCCCTGGTACAACAGCTGCAGGTTGCACGGGTCGATCGTGTTCGTCTGATCCGCGCTGGTGCGCAGCAGCTCGCCGTGGCTGATGTCGTTGGTCCAGGTGGCACCGCTGTTGGCCTTGCCCGCGAACGGGTTGTTGTAGGTCGTCGCGTTCGGCGTCCAGGTGCCGCCCAGGCTGGTCGCCGTGAACGAGCGGAAGTAGCGCTCCCAGGAGCTGGTCCTGGCCTCGATGATCATCAGGTACTGGTTGCGACCCGCCACCTTGTATACCTGCGGCGCCTCGAAGATGTTCTCCGAGGTGTCGCTCATGATGGTCGTGTAGCTGGAGCCGAAGCTGCCGGGGAAGTTCCCGATCGGCATGATCTGGCGGTAGATCTTGCCGTTGTCGCCGGCGAAGAACAGGTACATGTTCTGGTCGTCGCCGATGATCGTCTGGTCGATCACGCCGGTGCCGGAGCCGGTGATCGACGCAGTCGACAGGGGCTGCGGGGCCGACCAGCCGTTGGCGTTGGCCGGGTTGGTCGACGTGCGGTACGAGAACGACGTCGGACCCCACTGGTGGGCGAGAACCCAGATGTTCTTCGGCGCGAAGTAGAACAGCGACGGCGCGACGGTGCTCTGGCTCATGGTGTTCTGGGGGGCCGAGCCGAGCTGGTTGAGGTTGTCGACCAGGCCGAAGTTCATCGAACCCCAGCCGCCGGTGGCGCTGCTGCTGTGGGTGGTGGCGTACACCAACTGCTTGCCCTGGTAAGGGGCGATGGTGAAGTCCTTCAGTGACGCCCAGCCGGCCTTCGGCTGCGCCAGCGGGCCGGTCGACGACCAGCGGTAGGACGTCGGCAGGGAGCAGTTGCCGGTCGGCGGCGGGGTGGTCGGCGGAGGCGTCGTCGGCGGAGGCGTCGTGGGGGGCGGGGTGGTGGGGGGCGCGGTCGTCGGCGGCGTGGTGGGCGGGTTGGTAGGCGTCGTGCCGCCGTTGCAGGCCACCCCGTTGAGCGCGAAGCTCGTCGGGACGGGGTTGCTGGACGTCCAGGCCCCGTTGAAGCCGAACGACACCGAGCCGTTGGTCGGGATCGCGCCGTTGTAGCTCACATTCTTGGCGGTCACCGCCGAACCGCTCTGCGTCACGGTGGCGTTCCACGCCTGCGTCACCGACTGCCCGGAACCGAAGGACCAGGTCAGCGTCCAACTGCTCAGCGCATCGCCCAGGTTGGTGATGGCGACGTTGGCACCGAAGCCGCCGCCCCACTCCGAGGACACCGTGTAGTTCACCGAGCAGCCCGCCGCCGCCGCGCCGGCCGGCAGCGCGGTGACCACCGACGCCGACGCCAGCAACGCGACACCGGCCGAGATCAAGCCAACATTGGCCGATCTGGATCTGGACATAAAGCACCCTCCTGACGGGATGGCGACCTGCACATTGGTGGTGGCCGTTGTTAGGTTAACGTTAACAGTCGCGTCAGGTATGTTACGGGAGCGCTCCCACAGCCTCAACCCTCGATATCACCGTGGAATTTTCGGCTATCCGGACATTGATCACTCTTGATGACTTGCAGTTGCCGGAAATTAGCGCACGGTGACTGTGACGCTGTGCCAGCCGGTCGCCCCGTCCGGGGCCACCGGGGCCGTCAACGGGGTCTGCGTCTCGCCGTCCCGGTCGGTCGCCCGCACCTGGAGGGTGTGCTCACCCGGGGTCGCCGGCCACCGCCACGACCACTGCACCCAGGTGTCCACCGACACCGTCGGGGCGAGGGTCGCCTCCTGCCACGCGCCACCGTCGACGCGTACCTCGACCCGGCTGATCCCCCGGTGCTGCGCCCAGGCCACCCCCGCCACCGTCACCTCCCCCGCGGTGAGCCGGTTACGCGCGCGCGGGGTGTCGATCCGCGACTGCGTCTTCACCGGCCCCTGCGCCGACCACCCGCGCGGCACCCAGTACGCGTCGAAGTCGGCGAAACTGGTCAGCTCCAGCTCGGTCACCCACTTGCAGGCCGACACGTACCCGTAGAGGCCCGGCACCACCATCCGCACCGGGAACCCGTGCTCGACGGGTAGCGGCTCGCCGTTCATCCCCACCGCCAGCAGGGCGTCCCGCCCGTCGCGCAGCGCCGCCGTCGGGGTGCCGCAGGTCCAGCCGTCGACCGACCGGCCGACCACCTGGTCGGCCCCCTCCTCCGGCCCCGCCTCGTCGAGCAGTTCCCGGATCGGCACGCCCAGCCAGCGGGCGTTGCCGATCAGGTCACCGCCCACCTCGTTCGAGACGCAGGCCAGGGTGACGTACCGCTCGACCATCGGGCGGGCGAGCAGCTCGGCGAAGGTCAGTTCGATCGGGTTGCGCACCCGACCGTGGATGCGCAACCGCCAGGTCTCCGGGTCGACCTGCGGCACCACCAACGCCGTGTCGATCCGGTAGAAGCCGCCGTTCGGCGTGGTGTAGGGGGCGAGCTGGGCCAGGGACAGGTCCGCGCCGGCCGGCACCGTCGGCGCCACCGCCGACGGGGTGGGCAACGCGACCGCCTGCCGGGCCGCCGAGACCCCCCGCCGCCCGGCGAGCCAGTGCCCGCCCAGCCCCACCACGGTCGCCGCGCCCGCGAGCAGGCCCGCACCGCGCAGGAACCGCCGCCGGGACTCCGGGTCGGTCGACTCCAACGGCTCCCACCCGGCCGGCGGCCCGTCGTCCGGACCCGCCGGCACACCCGGCCCGCCGCCCGCCGCCGATCCGCCCGCCGGCGCACCACCTGCCGCAGAGGACCCGCTGGCCGGCGGGGTGGCGGACAGCGGGGTGGGCGGCTGCCAGGGCCAGGGGTCGAGCTGCCAGGGACCGGCCACGAAGGCCCCGAGCACCAGCCCGCCCAGCACCCCGCCGACCAGGGCGGGGAGCGCGTCGGCGGCATCCGCGCCGGCGCGGGTGAGCGCGGCGGCGACACCGAGGCCGGTGAACGCCGCGATGCCCACCAGCCCGACGGCGAGCCGGCGCGCGGCGAGCACACCGATCCCGGCGGCGAACGCCGCCAACAGCACCGCCGTACCGACCAGCAGGGCGATCTTGTCGTACCTGCCGAAGACGTCGATGGCGAACTGCTTGAGCGGCTCGGGGACCGTGTCGACCACCACCCCGCCGACCGCGATCAGCGGGGCGGAGCGGGGACCGGTGAGGACGGCGACCGGCTCGGCGACACCGATGGCCACCACGGCGGCGGTGACCCCGGCCAGCGCGGCGAAGCCACGGGGGGTGGTGCTCATCCGGCCAGTGTCGTCGATCGAGCGGGCCGGCCGCCATCCACGTCACCGTTCCGTAAGCAGCGGTCACCGTACGCGTCAGGGCGCACCGCCGACGATCGACGGTGCGCCCTGAGCTGGCGTACTACCGGGTCAGAAACCCGGGCCGTGCTGGTGGCCGTGACCGTGACCGTGGCCGTGCCCACCGGCGGCGGCCGGCTCCGGCTGCTCCGGCTTCTCGACCACCAGGCTCTCGGTGGTCAGCAGGAGACCGGCGATCGACGCGGCGTTGGTGACCGCGTTGCGGGTCACCTTCACCGGGTCGATGATGCCGGACTTCACCAGGTCGACGTACTCGCCCTGGGCGGCATCGAGGCCCTGGCCCCAGTCCTGGCCGGCGACCTTCTCCACCACCACGTAGCCGTCGTGGCCGGCGTTCTGGGCGATCCAGCGCAGCGGCTCGACCAGCGCCTTGCGCACGATCGAGACACCTACCTTCTCGTCACCGGTCAGGCCGAGGTCGTCGTCGAGCACCGAGCGGATCTGGGCCAGCGCAGCACCGCCGCCGGGAACCGTCCCCTCCTCGACCGCGGCCTTGGTGGCGGCGATCGCGTCCTCGATGCGGTGCTTGCGCTCCTTCATCTCGACCTCGGTGGCCGCGCCCGCCTTGATGACCGCGATGCCGCCGGAGAGCTTCGCCAGCCGCTCGGCCAGCTTCTCCCGGTCCCAGTCGGAGTCGGACGCCTCGATCTCCTTGCGGATCTGGGCGACCCGGTCGGCGACCTCGGCGGACTTGCCACCGCCGTCGACGACCGTGGTGTTCTCCTTGTCGACCACGACACGCCGGGCGGTGCCGAGCGCCTCCAGGCCGACCTGGTCGAGCCGGTAGCCCAGCTCCGGGGCGACCAGCTCGGCGCCGGTCAGGATCGCCATGTCCTGGAGCATCGCCTTGCGGCGGTCACCGAAACCGGGGGCCTTGACCGCGCAGACCTTGATGGTCTTGCGGATCGCGTTGACCACCAGGGTGGACAGCGCCTGGCCCTCGACGTCCTCGGCGACGATCAGCAGCGGCTTGCTGTTCTGGAGGACCTTCTCCAGCAGCGGCAGCAGCTCCTCGATCGCCGAGATCTTCTGGGTGGTGATGAGGATGTACGGGTCCTCCAGCACCGACTCCTGCGACTCCGAATCGGTGACGAAGTTCGGCGAGATGAAGCCCTTGTCGAACTGGAGACCCTCGGTCACCTCCAGCTCGGTGGTGAGGGTGGAGCCCTCCTCGACGGTGATCACACCGTCGCGGCCGACCCGCTCCATCGCCTCGGCGATCAGCTCACCGATGGTGGCGTCCTGCGCCGAGATCGTCGCGACGTGCGCGATCGACTTCTTGTCGGCCACCTCGACGGCCCGGCCGAGCAGCGCCTCGGAGACCTTGGTGGCCGCCGCGTCGACGCCCCGCTTGAGGCCGGTCGGGTTCGCCCCGGCGGCCACGTTGCGCAGACCCTCGCGGACCATCGCCTGGGCCAGCACGGTCGCGGTGGTGGTCCCGTCGCCGGCGACGTCGTTGGTCTTCGTCGCCACCTCCTTGACCAGCTGCGCGCCGAGGTTCTCGTACGGGTTGGTGAGCTCGATCTCCTTGGCGATGGTCACACCATCGTTGGTGATCGTCGGCGCACCGAATTTCTTGTCCAGGACGACGTTGCGCCCGCGCGGGCCGAGGGTGACCTTGACCGCGTCCGCGAGGGCGTTGACACCGTGCTCCAGCAGGTGCCGGGCGTCGTCCGAGAAGCTCAGGATCTTCGCCATGAATGTCCCTTCGAAGCGTCGTCGCCCCGGCCCGGCGAGCCGGACCGGGGCGACGACACGGGAATCGGTTGGTTACTTCTCGATGACCGCGAGAACGTCGCGGGCGGAGAGCACCAGGTACTCCTCGCCGGCGTACTTGATCTCGGTGCCGCCGTACTTCGAGTAGAGGACGGTGTCGCCGACCTTGACGTCGAGCGGCACGCGGTTGCCCTTGTCGTCGATCCGGCCGGGGCCGACGGCGAGGACGGTGCCCTCCTGCGGCTTCTCCTTGGCGGTGTCGGGGATCACGATGCCCGACGCCGTGGTGGTCTCAGCCTCGTTCGCCTGGACCACGATCCGGTCCTCGAGCGGCTTGATCGCAACCTTGGTCGCGGTAGTCACGGGCATACCCTCCTGGGGTACTTGGTTTCGTTGCCGGCCGAGAGTCCGACCAGCGTCAATCTGCCACATGCCACCGGGCGGGGCCGTCGTCGCGGGTGCCGGTCCGCCTGGCGTTCAGCACCCGGACCGGATGGCCCGGACGCTGGCACCCTCGGGGTGAGAGTGCTAATCGCAGGTTATTCCTCGGCTAGCACTCCGTCAAGGAGAGTGCCAATCTGCCGCCCTCCGTGTCGCCCGACGCGGGCCATGGTCAACTCAGGGGTGGCGATGTTGCGGTGACCACGCCGCTCGGACACGGCAACATCGGCCCACCTGAGCCGATCGCCCGGGCGGACCGGACAATGGGCGGGTGAATCTCGACCAGTTCGCCGCGCTGCGTACCGCCGAGGGGTCGGCCGTGCTCGCCGCGGCGGCCGGGGTGGCCGGCGGCGACCCGCTGGTCGCGGCGGCGGCGCTGCGCTCGCGCGGGGTGCCGGCCGGGCTGGCCGCCGCCGCGCTGACCCAGGCCGAGCTGCGCCGCCGGGCGGTCGGCAAGTTCGGCCCGGAGGCGGCCGGGATGTTCCTCACCCGCCCCGGCCTGGAGCAGGCCACCCGCCGGCCGGTCGCCGACCGGCGGGCCGCCCGGCTCGCCGCCGCCGGGGTGCGCACCCTCGCCGACCTGGGCTGCGGTCTCGGCGCCGACGCGCTCGCCGCCGCCCGCGCCGGCATCCGGGTGTACGGGGTGGAGGCCGACCCGGTCACCGCCGCGCTGGCCGCCGCGAACGCCGAGGCCGCCGGGCTGGCCGGGATGTTCACCGTGGAGTGCGGCGACGCGACGGCGTTCGACGTGACCCGGGTCGACGCGGTGTTCTGCGATCCGGCCCGACGGCGGGCCGGCACCGGACGGCGGATCTTCGACCCGGACGCCTACTCGCCGCCGTGGGACTTCGTCACCGGGCTGGCCGCACGGGTGCCGCACACGGTGGTGAAGGTGGCCCCGGGCGTCGACCACGCCCGGATCCCGGCCGACGCCGAGGCGGAGTGGGTGAGTGTCGACGGTGACCTGGTCGAGGCGGCCCTCTGGGGCGGCCCGCTCGCCGGGGTGCCCCGCCGGGCGACCGTCCTGAGGGGCGTCCCGCCGAGCGCGCACCGGCAGCGCCCGGCGGGCGGCCCGGCAACCCCCGGGGACCGGCCCACCGGTCCCGGTGCCGGGGCGACCGACGGCCACCGGCCGACCGTCCCCGGTGACACACCGGAGCAGAGCCACCAACTGACCGGCACGGGTGACGTCGAGGCGGGCGTCGGACCGGTACGGCGCTACCTGTACGACCCGGACCCGGCGGTCGTCCGGGCGCACCTGGTCGCCGAACTGGCCGACACCCTCGACGCGACGCTTGCCGACCCGAGCATCGCCTACCTCTACGCGGACGCCCCGCGCCCCACCCCGTTCGGGCGGTGCCTGGAGATCGTCGACGTGCTGCCGTTCTCGCTGAAGCGGCTGCGCGCGCTGCTGCGGGAGCGCCGGGTCGGCCGGGTGGAGATCCTCAAGCGGGGCTCGGCGCTGTCGCCCGAGCAGCTGCGCCGGGACCTGCGACTGGCCGGGGAGAATCCGGCCAGCCTGGTGCTGACCCGGGTGGCCGGGGCACCGACGGTGCTGGTCGGGCGACCGGTCGCGGACGGGGGCCCGCCGGGCTAGCGTGACCGGCATGGCGGGACAGGCCACTGCGGCGACGGCACTGCTGACCAAGCGGAGGATCGCCCACCGCACCCACCCGTACGACGTCGCGCCGGACGCGCCGAACTACGGCGCGCTGGTCGCGGCGGCGCTCGGCGTGCCGCCGGAGCGGGTGTTCAAGACGCTCGTCGCCGAGGTGGACGGGGCGCTGGCGGTGGCGGTCGTCCCGGTCACCGGCGAGCTGAGCCTCAAGGCGCTGGCCTCGGCGCTGGGTGGCAAGCGGGCCGCGCTGGCCGACCGGGCCGCCGCCGAGCGGAGCACCGGTTACGTGCGGGGCGGGATCAGCCCGTTGGGCCAGCGGCGACGGTTGCCGACGGTGGTCGACGTCTCCGCGCTGGACCACGACACCGTCTACGTGTCGGCCGGCCGGCGGGGGTTGCAGCTCCAGCTCGCCCCGGCGGACCTGGTGGCCCTCACCGACGCCGGCACCGCACGGATCGCCGCCGGCTGACCCGACGCCGGAAGCCCGTCGCAGACCGGACACGCAGCGTGATTACGGGGCGGGTGTCCCAGGGGTGACAACCGCGTTGCTGAATTGTTACCGCCGCCAACAAACTTCTGACCTCGGCAGTCTTGCGCCCGACTCACGGGCGGGAATACGTTGCCGGACACAACAAAACACCGACCACTCCTCCCCCACCCTCGAAAGGACCCGTGCAGATGCGCAAGGGCTTCCTCACCTTCGCCGCCGTGGGCCTGCTGGCCACCGGCAGCATGGCCGCCTGCGGCGACGACTCCAGCAGCAACGACGCCGGCGGCGACACCGCCAAGAAGCCGAAGATCGGCGTCATCCTGCCGGACAGCAAGTCCTCCGCCCGCTGGGAGACCGCCGACCGCAGGTTCCTCAAGGCCGCCTTCGACGCCGCCGGTGTCGAGTCGGACATCCAGAACGCCCAGAACGACAAGAACGCCTTCCAGACCATCGCCGACCAGATGATCACCAGCGGGGTCACCACCCTGATGATCGTCAACCTGGACTCCGGCACCGGCAAGGCCGTGCTGGACAAGGCGAAGTCGCAGGGCGTCGCCACGATCGACTACGACCGGCTCACCCTGGGCGGCTCCGCGCAGTACTACGTCAGCTTCGACAACGAGGCCGTCGGCAAGCTCCAGGGCGAGGGCCTGGCCAAGTGCCTGACCGAGAAGGGCGTCAAGAACCCGACTGTCGCCTACCTCAACGGCTCGCCGACCGACAACAACGCCACCCTGTTCAAGAACGGCTACGACTCGGTGCTCAAGCCGAAGTTCGAGTCGAAGGAATACACCAAGGGCCCGGACCAGTCGGTGCCGGACTGGGACCCGGCGCAGGCCGCCACGATCTTCGAGCAGATGCTCACCCAGACCGGCGGCAAGATCGACGGTGTGCTCTCCGCCAACGACGGCCTCGGCAACGCGGCCATCTCGGTGCTGAAGAAGAACAAGCTCAACGGCAAGGTCCCGGTGACCGGCCAGGACGCCGACGTGACCGGCCTGCAGAACATCCTCGCCGGTGACCAGTGCATGACCGTCTACAAGGCCGTCAAGAAGGAGGCCGACGCGGCCGCCGAGCTGGCCATCGCCGTGGCCAAGGGCGAGCGCAAGGAGACCGGGCAGACGGTCAAGGACCCGGAGAGCGGCCGGGACGTCCCGTCCGTGCTGCTGGAGCCGAAGGCGATCGACAAGGCCACCGTCAAGGACGTCGTGGCCGACGGCTACGTCGACAAGGCGAAGCTCTGCACCGGCGCGTACGCCGCGCTCTGCACCGCCAACGGCATCAGCTGACCGTACGACGAGCGTCGTACCCCGTCGACGCGACGCCGCCCGGCACGGAACCTCGTGCCGGGCGGCGCTCGCCGCCGGACGGGCTCCGAGATCTTCCCTCCGTCCGAAGGAGACCCCCGTGTCCGCGACCCCCCTGCTGGAACTGCGCGGGATCGACAAGAGCTTCGGTCCCGTCCAGGTCCTGCGCGACGTCGCCCTCGCCGCCCACGCCGGAGAGGTGACCGCACTGGTCGGCGACAACGGCGCCGGCAAGTCCACCCTGGTCAAGTGCATCAGCGGCATCTACCCGGCCGACGCCGGCGAGTTCCTCTTCGACGGCCGACCGGTGACCATCAACAGCCCCCGGGACGCCGCCACGCTCGGCATCGAGGTCGTCTACCAGGACCTCGCGCTCTGCGACAACCTCGACATCGTGCAGAACATGTTCCTCGGCCGGGAGAAGCACAGCGGGCTGGTGCTCGACGAGCCGACCATGGAACAGATGGCGGCGGAGACCCTCGCCGGGCTCTCCGTGCGGACGGTGAAGTCGCTGCGCCAGCACGTCTCCAGCCTCTCCGGCGGGCAGCGGCAGACCGTCGCCATCGCCAAGGCGGTGCTCTGGAACAGCAGGCTGGTCATCCTCGACGAGCCGACCGCCGCGCTGGGCGTGGCACAGACCGCCCAGGTCCTCGAACTGGTCCGCCGGCTGGCCGACAACGGGCTGGCCGTGGTGCTGATCTCGCACAACATGAACGACGTCTTCGCGGTCTCCGACCGGATCGCCGCGCTCTACCTCGGCCAGATGGTCGCCCAGGTGAAGACCACCGACATCACCCACTCGCAGGTCGTCGAGTTGATCACCGCCGGCCGTTCCGGCAACCTCGGTCTCACCGGCGAGCCGGTCACCGCCGGCAACGGCACCGGCGCGGGACCCGCCGACACCACTCCAGGAGGCGTTCGATGACCACCACCGCCGTGCGCAAGGAAGGCCCGGCGGCGGTCACGCCGCCGCCGACCGTCGGCAGCCACCTCCGCGGCTACTGGGGCCGGGTACGCGGCGGCGACATCGGCGCGCTGCCCGCCGTACTCGGACTGATCGTGCTCTGCACGGTCTTCTCGATCATGCGGCCGTCGTTCCTCACCGCCGGCAACTTCGCCAACCTGTTCACCCAGGGCGCGGCGGTCACCCTGATCGCCATGGGGCTGGTCTTCGTCCTGCTGCTCGGCGAGATCGACCTCTCCGCCGGCTTCGCCAGCGGGGTCTGCGCGGCCATCCTGGCCAACGTCGCCACCAAGGCCGGCTACCCCTGGTACGTGGCCGTGCTCGCGGCGATCCTCACCGGCGTGGTCATCGGCACGGTGCTCGGCTTCCTGGTCGCCAAGATCGGTATCCCGTCGTTCGTGGTCACCCTGGCCGGCTTCCTCGCCTTCCAGGGCATCGTGCTGATGCTGATCAGCGGTGGCGCCAACATCTCGGTCAACGACGAGGTGCTGGTGGCGATCGCCAACCGCAACCTGCCCCCGGCCGTCGGCTGGGCGCTGGCCGCCCTCGCCATCGGCGGGTACGCGGCCGTGCAACTGCTGCGGCACCGCAAGCGGCTGTCCCGGGGCCTGACCACCGACCCGATGGCGGTGGTGCTCGCCCGCATCGGCGGCCTGACCCTGATCCTCGGCATCGCGGTCTACATCCTCAACCAGGAGCGCAGCCGCAACGTCCTGGTCAACTCGCTCAAGGGCGTGCCGATCGTGGTGCCGGTCATCGCGGTGCTGCTGATCGTCTGGACCTTCGTGCTCCAGCGCACCAGCTACGGCCGGCACGTCTACGCCGTCGGCGGCAACAAGGAGGCCGCCCGCCGGGCCGGCATCAACGTCGACCGGATCCGGATCTCGGTCTTCGTGATCTGCTCGTCCATGGCGGCGGTCGGCGGCATCGTCGCGGCCAGCCGGGCCAACTCGGTGGACCCGAACACCGGCGGCAGCAACGTGCTGCTCTACGCCGTCGGCGCGGCGGTGATCGGCGGCACCAGCCTCTTCGGCGGCAAGGGCCGGGTCCTCGACGCCGTGCTCGGTGGCGCGGTGGTCGCCGTCATCGACAACGGCATGGGCCTGATGGGCTACAGCGCCGGGGTGAAGTACGTCGTCACCGGCGTGGTGCTGCTCCTCGCGGCCAGCGTGGACGCGCTGTCGCGCCGCCGCGCCGCCGCCTCCGGAACGCGCTGATCCGCGTACGCCAGCGGCGGGACATGGGGTGCCAGCGACGATGCGGGTAGGACCGAGCCAGGACGAGATCCGGCGGCAGAACCTCGGGGCGCTGCTCCGGCACGTCCACGTGCACGGCGCCACCTCCCGCGCGGAACTCACCACCGCCCTCGGGCTCAACCGCAGCACCATCGGCGCGCTCACCGCCGACCTGGCCGGGGCCGGACTGGTCAGCGAGGGGACACCGAAGGAGACCGGCCGGGCCGGACGACCGTCACTTGTCGTCCGGCCCGAGTCGGCCCGGGTCTACGCGTACGCGTACTCGATCGAGGTGGACCGGCTGCGGGCGGCGCGGGTCGGGCTCGGCGGCGAGGTGCTCGACCGCCGGGATCTGGACCGGCCACGGGACCTGGACGCCGGGGAGACCGTCCCGATGCTGGCCGGCGCCCTCAAGCAGATGCAGGAACGGGTGCCGCCGGGGTCGATCTGCGTCGGCGCCGGCGTCGCGGTCTGCGGCATGGTCCGCAAGGCCGACGGGCTGGTCCGGCTCGGCCCCACCACCGGCTGGGTGGACGAGCCGATCGGGGCCGCCCTCGCCGTCGAACTGGGCGTCGAGCTGCCGGTCACGGTCGGCAACGTGGCCGACGTCGCCGCGTTCGCCGAACACGCCCGGGGCGTCGCCGCCGGCTGCGACAACGTCATCTACCTGTACGGGGACGTCGGCGTCGGGGCCGGCATCATCGCCGGTGGCCGCCGGCTGACCGGTCACGGCGGGTACGGCGGCGAGGTCGGACACATGGTGGTGGTGCGCGACGGCACCCCCTGCGAGTGCGGTTCCCGGGGCTGCTGGGAGACCCAGATCGGCGAGTACGGGCTGCTGCGGGCCGCCGGCCGGTCCGACGCCCGGGGCCGCGACGCGCTGCTGGCCGTGTTCGACGCCGCCGACCGGGGTGACGCACGCGCCCAGACCGCCGTCCGGCACGCCGGGGACTGGCTCGGTTTCGGGGTGGCCAACCTGGTCAACATCTTCAACCCGGAGATGGTCATCTTCGGCGGCACCATGCGGGACCTCTACCTGGCCGCCGCCGCCCAGGTCCGCAGCCGGCTCAACGAGACCGGCCTGCCCGCCTGCCTGGAACACGTCCGGCTGCGTACCCCGAAACTCGGCGACGACGCGGCGCTGATCGGCGCGGCCGAGCTGGCCTTCGAACGGCTCCTCGCCGACCCGCTCGACGCCGCCTGAACGGACACCTCCCGACTCGTGCGCCGCCCGGTGAACTGATCGGCCCGACGGTCCGTACCAGTGGACGGACGGGCAGCCGGCGGGTCGCTGCCCGACAGGACAGGTCGGCCCGGATCGAGGAGGCACCGCAGCATGGCACCGCTGGATTCCGTACGTCGTCGGCGAGGGCACCGGACCCACCGGGTGGCGGTGCTGGTCGTCACCTTCCTGGCCGGACTGGTCGTGCTACCCGGCATGGCGGTCGCCGCACCCGGCGTCCAGTTGAACGCCGCTGACATGACGCTGCTCAACGGCGTCCGGTTGGCCGGCCTGTGGGAGATGCCGGCCGGCACGATGGCCGCCGAGAAGGGGCAGTCCGCGCGGGTGCGGGAGGTCGGCGCGGAGATCGCCCGTCAGCACGGCATCCTCGACGAGTTGGTGGTGCAGGCCGCCAACAAGCTGGGCACGACGCTGCCGAGCGATCCCACCCCCGAACAGAAGGGGTGGCTGACCGAGATGCAGAACGCCTCGGGTGCCCAGTTCGACCAGATCTTCGTGACCCGGCTCCGGGTGGCGCACGGCAAGATCTTTCCGGTGATCGGCGCGGTCCGGGCCAGCACCCGGGACAACACGGTGCGCAAGCTCGCCGACGAGGCCAACAAGTTCGTCAACGACCACATGGCCATGCTGGAGAGCACCGGGCTGGTCCGCTGGCAGCAGATGCCGCCGGCCGCCATCCCGGCCGCGCAGAACGACTCGCTGGTCGCCGCCGCCCAGGCCGGGGCCAATTCCGGCCCGTCGGTCGGGGTCAGCACCACAGTGGTCTGGGCGGTCTTCCTGCTGGCCCTCGGCGCGGGCGGCTACGCCACCTGGCGGATCACGCGCCGCAGTTGACCCCGCGCAGCTGACCCGACGGCCCGCCGGCGGCACCGCCGCCGGCGGGCCGTCGGGCTGTCCGGCCCCTCCGGTGCGGTCGGGCGACGACCGTCAGCGGTCGACCTGGGTGAAGTCCCAGGAGTGCGGGGGGCGGGCGAGCAGGGTGGCCGGCGGCTCGGGCAGCGACCGGGGGCTGCTGCGCCACTTCGAGACGACCACCACCCGGTGGTCGGTGGAGGAGAAGACCTCGCTGGACAGGTGCGACGGATCGTGCTCGAACTCCGGCAGCGCCGTCTCGCACACCCAGGTGATCAGGTCGGCGAAGCCGTACGCCTCGGCCCGTGCCTCCCACATCCGTACGATCACGTCGACCCTCCCCTCACACGCTGACCGTGGTCAGTGGCAACGCCGAGTCGGCGGGCAGGTCCAGCCGGCTCGGGCGTACCCCGGCGGCCACCAGGTGCGCCCCGAGCGCGGCGACCATCGCCCCGTTGTCGGTGCACAGCCCCGGGCGGGGCGTCCGGACCCGGATGCCGTGCCGCTGCGCCCGCTGCTCGGCCATCGCCCGCAGCCGCGAGTTCGCCGCCACTCCCCCGCCGATGACCAGGGTGTCGATCCCGTGTTCCCGGCAGGCGGCCAACGCCTTCCCGGTGAGCACGTCACAGACCGCCTCCTGGAAGGCCGCCGCCACGTCGGCCACCGGCACCGGCTCGCCGGCCCGCCGCCGCCCCTCCACCCAGCGGGCCACCGCCGTCTTCAGCCCGGAGAAGGAGAAGTCGTAACGGTGGGCGACGAGATCCTTGGCGGCGGTCAGGCCACGCGGGAAGGCGATCGACGCCGGATCACCGGCCCGCGCCTCCCGGTCGATGTGGGGGCCACCCGGGAACGGCAGGCCGAGCAGCCGGGCCACCTTGTCGAACGCCTCACCTGCCGCGTCGTCGATGGTCGCGCCCAGCGGGGTCACCCCCCGGGCCAGGTCGTCGACCCGCAGCAGTGAGGAGTGTCCACCGGAGACCAGCATGGCGATCGCCGGAGCGGGCAGCGGACCGTGCTCCAGGGTGTCCACCGCGACGTGGGCGGCCAGGTGGTTCACCCCGTACACGGGCTTCTCGGCGGCCAGCGCGTAGCCCTTCGCGGCGGCCACCCCGACCAGCAGCGCCCCGGCCAGGCCGGGACCGGAGGTGACCGCGATCGCGTCGATGTCGGCGAGGGTCACCCCCGCCGCGCGCAGCGCCCGGTCCATGGTCGGCACGATGGCCTCCAGGTGCGCCCGGCTGGCCACCTCGGGCACCACCCCGCCGAACCGGGCGTGCTCGTCCACGCTGGAGGCCAGCGCGTCGGCGAGCAGGGTGTGCCCGCGCACGATGCCCACCCCGGTCTCGTCGCACGAGGTCTCGATCCCGAGGATCAGCGGTTCGTCAGCCATGGTCCGTCCCGTCCGCGCCCGGTTCCGCGTCGCGCCGCATGACCAGCGCGTCGGTGTTGCTCGGTTGGTAGTAGCCCCGCCGTACGCCGACCGGCTCGAACCCGTACCCCGCGTAGAGCCGCTGGGCGGGGGCGTTGTCGACGGCCACCTCCAGCAGGACGCTGCCGACCCCGCGCCGGGCGGTCTCGGCGAGCAGGTCCTCCAGCAGCGCCCGGCCGATCCCGCGCCGCTGGGCGTCCCGGCGGACCGCGATGTTCTGCACCCACGACTCGCCGCCCGGGTCGACGGCCAGGCCCGCGTAGCCCAGCAGCGACCCGTCGGAGTCCAGGGCGACCCGGTAGTGGTGGCCGCTGGCCAGTTCGTTCCAGAACATCGCCGGCGACCACTGTTCGGCACCGAACAGGTCCGCCTCGATCGGCAGCACCTCGGCGACGTGCCACCAGCGGAACCGGTCGACGCGCACCGTCACGGCAGCACCGACTTACGGCTGGTCGCCGCGACCGCGTCCGGTCGCCGCAGGTACAGCGGGGTGAGCGTCTCACCGGGGGCACCCGCACGGACCCGGGCGGCGGCCAGGGTGACCAGGGTGGCGGCGTCCGGGTAGCGGGGTTCGGCGCGCAGCGGCAGGCCGAGCACGTCGGCGTACCGGTGGGCACCGTCACCTACCGCCTCGGTGACGGCCAGTTCCCGGGCGCGGGCGGCGGCGACCGCCGGGGCGTCCACCTCCGGCCCGACGATCCGTCGGCCGCCGCCGTCGTAGACCGCCCAGTAGACCTCTTTGCGCCGGGCGTCGGCGGCGACCAGCACCCGCTGCTCCCCCGCCGCCGTGGTGCCGGCGGTCGCGGTGCCGGTCGGGGCCGGGCCGGGGAGGCCGATGCCGTCGAGGGAGCAGACGCCGTACGTGGGGATGCCCAGCACCTGGCCCATGGCGGCGGCGGTGACCAGCCCGACCCGCAGACCGGTGAAGGGGCCGGGGCCGAGCCCGGCGACGATCGCGCCGAGGTCGGCCGGCCGGGCGTCGACGTCGGCGAGCACCGCCCCGACCTGGGGGGCGAGCAGTTCACCGTGGGCCCGGGCATCGACCGTGCACCGGTACGCCCGCAGCGCGACGCCGTCCGCCGTGACCTCGGCCAGCGCCGCGGTGACCGCGGGGGTCGAGGAGTCCACCACCAGTACGAGCACGGTAAGCCAGCCTAGCCGTCGACCGCGCCCCCCGGTCACGCCCCGCCCGCTCCTCGCCCGCTACCCCCGCCCGCGCTCTCGCCCCTCGCCCGCTACCCCTCGCCCTCGACACCCGCCCGCGCTCTCGCCCCGTCCCTCGCCCACTACCCGAGCCCGCGCTCTTCCCGCTCCTCGCCCTCGGAATCGCCCCCTGTCCCGGCCCCACGCTTCGGCCTCGGAACAGTCCCTCGGTTCCGTCCCAGGTCCATGCGTCACTCTCGGTCTGTCCCCTGCCCCCTGCCTTGGTCCCGACTGCGCCCTCCCCCACCCCTGTTCGTCCGGCTGTCGGTGCTGCCTCGGCTCCTGGTCTTCGACAGGCGTTCCGTAGTCCTCGGTCTCACCGGCGGACAGCCGGGTGGGGAGCCGGCCGGGGTGGGAGTGGTATCCGACGTAGCGCGGTATGCCTGTGAGTCATATTTATGACTCACAGGCATACCGCTCACCGCCGGCACATCATCATCTGGAGATGTCGGAGAGTAGTCGACTCGCCACGGAGATCGCCGCGCTGCTCCGCCGGGAACGTGGTGCGCAGCGGCTCACCCAGCAGCAACTGGCGGATCGGGCGGACGCGAGTCAGAGCGCGGTGGCTCGGGTCGAGCGCGGTGAACGGGTGCCGAGCCTCGACCTGGTCGAGCGCCTCTTCGCCGCCCTAGGTCGGCAACTCGCCGTCGCCGCCGAGCAGCTCGACAGCCACCTCGACGCCGAGATGGACGTGTTGGTCGGACGGTCGCCCGCCGACCGGATCGACGAGCTGGGGCTGGACCGGCTGCTCGACCGGCTGGGCGACCTGCCCCACCTGCTGACCGGCAGCACCGCCGCGCTGCTCCAGGGTGCGCCCGTACCGGCCGACGCGGTCGAGATCGCCGTCCGGTGGCGCGACTCCGCCCGGTTCACCGCCTGGCTGACCGCCGCCTACGGGCAGCGCTGGAACGCCAGGTGGGGTGAGTTCGGTGGCCTGTACCTGGAACCGGAGGAGCCGGGCGAGCACCACTGGACGACCCGGTACGGCGAGATCCGCGCGCAGATGTGCGACGAGTTCCCGGAGGCGATCGAGGTGCGACACGGGGAGCGCAGCTACCGGGTAGTCCCGCTGGTCGCCGTGGAGCTGACCGACCCGCGGGCCGCCGCGCTGCTGCGCCGGCACCGGCAACGCGCCGCCGACGGCCGTACCCCGGACGTCGGCCCGGCCGCTCGGACCGGGCCGTGAGCACCGCGCCGACGATGTCGAGCGCCGTGCTCGCCCCACCACTCCACGATGCGGCGCACCACCACGCGCTGCCGCCGAACGCGGCCACCGCGCACCGCCGACGTCAGCCGGCGGCGCGCGGTGCGGACGGTGACCGCCGGGTCAGCCGGCCGAGCGCTCCCAGTCGATCGGGGGCAGACCGACGTCGGCGAGGGCCTTGTTGGTGGCGCTGAACGGGCGGCTGCCGAGGAACCCACGCGGGTTCATCGGGCTCGGGTGACCGGCCTCCAGCACCACGTGCCGGGGGTTGGTGACCAGGGCCGCCTTCTTGCGGGCGTAGCCGCCCCAGAGCAGGAAGACCACCGGCTCGTCCCGGGCGTCCAGGGCGCGGATGGTCGCGTCGGTGAACTCCTCCCACCCCTTGTTGCCGTGCGAACCGGGGCTGGCCTGCCGGACGGTGAGCACCGCGTTGAGCAGCAGCACACCCTGCGCCGCCCACCCGTCCAGGTTGCCGCTGCGCGGCTTGGGCACACCGAGGTCCTCGCTCAACTCCTTGAAGACGTTGCGCAGCGACGGCGGCACGGACACCCCCTCGCGCACGCTGAAGCTCAGCCCGTGCGCCTGCCCCGCCTTGTGGTACGGGTCCTGTCCGAGGATCAGCACCCGGCACTGCTCCGGGCCGCACAACCGGTAGGCGGAGAAGAGGTCCTCCAACGGCGGGAAGACGGTCTGGGTGGCGTACTCGCGGGCGACGAACTCGGCCAGCGCCGCCGTCCGGGCCGGGTCCAGGTGCGGGGTGAGCACGGCACGCCACGCCTCCGGCAACAGCGCCAGCAGGTCGAGGGTGGGGGTGTCGTCGGGCATCGGCAACCTTTCACAAACGAAGTCCCCGGCACTCTAGGCAGCGGGTACGACAAGCCTCAGCGCAGGGCGGTCAGGCGTCGCGCCCAGTCCCCGCCCACCGGCTCCAACTCGACCAACCGGGTGTCGTCGTCGCGCCGGTCGATGCGTACCCGCAGGTGGGCGTCGACGAGCTGCTCGACCAGCCCCTCGCCCCACTCGACCACGGTCACCGAGTCGTCCACCGAGGCGTCCAGGTCCAGGTCGTCGATCTCGGCACGCGGGTCGACGGCGTCACCCAACCGGTAGGCGTCGGCGTGCACCAGGGCCACCGTGCCGCCGTGCACCGGGTCGGGCCGGTGCACCCGGGCGATCACGAAGGTCGGCGAGGTGATGTCGCCGCGTACCCCCAGGCCGGCACCGAGTCCCTGGGTGAGGGCGGTCTTGCCGGCCCCCAGCGGGCCGGTGAGCAGCAGCAGGTCACCGGCGCGCAGCACCCCGGCGAGCCGACGGCCGAAGGCGTGCGTGTCCTCGACCGTGGGTAACGTGACGCGCACGGTCACAACGCCTCCAGGAAGCGTTCCAACGCGGCGTTGACCTCGTCGGCGTGTTCCAGCATCACCACGTGCCCACTGTCCTGGATCTTGAGGTACTCGGCGTGCGGCAGCCGGCGGACGATCTCGTCCGAGTGGACCACCGGCGTGATCATGTCCTTGTCGCCCACCACCACCAGCACCGGTGTGCCGCTCAGCGCGGCCAACGCCGGAAACCGGGAGTGGGTGGCCAGGGTGCGCAGGTAGCGGGTCACCGTGTCGGCAGACGTACGGGAGTTCATCCGCTCCACGTACGACACCAGGGCCGGGCTCGGTTTCGGCGTGCCGAAGCCGTAGCGGCGGGTCAGCAGCCAGGCCACGTTGGACGTGGACCTGCGGGCCCGGTCGATCACGAGCCCGCCGTACCGGGTGGCGTTGCTCATCATGAACAGCACAGGCGAGCCGACCCGGCCGAGCAGGGCCGGCGCGACCAGCTTCGTCTCCGCCAGCAACCCGCCCGACGTGGCCATCAGCACCGTGCCGACCACCCGGTCACCGAACAACTCCGGGTACGCCTCGGCGAACGCCATGATGGTCATCCCGCCCATCGAGTGCCCGACCAGCACCAACGGCCCCTCCGGTGCGGTGCGGTCGATCACCCCGCGCAGGGTGTGCCCGAGCGCGGCGAGGTCGTACTCGCCGGTCTCCAGCCGTCCCGACCGGCCGTGCCCCGGCTGGTCGTACGCGACGATCCGGTAGTCGCCCCGCTCGGCGAGCAGCTTGCGCTGGAAGTGGAACGTCCCCATGTCCAGGCAGAAGCCGTGCACCAGCACCACCGTCGGACGCCCCGGCACCGGCCGGGTCGGCTCGACCACCTCGACGTGGATGTCGGTGCCGTCCGGCAGCTCCAGCCGGTACGCCTCGTCGTGGCGCTGCTCGCCGAAATCCTCCCCGGCGTACGGGTCGGCGGGGTCGGCCTTGAGCCGGCGGACCAGGGCCCGTTCGGTGGCCACCCCGGCGGCCAGCCCGGCGGCGGCAACCCCCACCGCGGCCCCGACCACACCGGCGACCCGCCCCACGGCACTCCGCGGCCGGGGCACCCGGAACCGGCTGACCGCGCTCACGGGCGCGCCCCGTCGTAGACCCGGGGCACCCGGACCCCGCCGAACCGGGTGACGATCTCGTAGTTGATCGTGCCGACCGCCTCGGCCCAGTCGTCGGCGGTGGGCATCCCGTCGTCGCCGCTGCCGAACAGGGTCGCCACGTCCCCGGCGGCCACCTCGTCCGCGCCGCAGTCGAGCACGAACTGGTCCATGCAGACCCGGCCGGAGATGGTCCGCCGCTTCCCGCCGAGCTGCACCGGGCCGACGTTCGAGGCGTGCCGGGGCACCCCGTCGGCGTAGCCCAGCGGCACCACGGCCAGGTTCGCCTCCTCGGTCGTGGTGTAGGTGTGCCCGTACGACACGCCGGTGCCGGCGGGGACCCGCTTGGCGAGCATCACCCGGGCCCGCGCGGTCATCGCCCGGCGCAGCCCGAACTGCTGCCCGGCGATCGGCGACAGCCCGTAGACGGCGATCCCGGGCCGGACCAGGTCGAAGTGGGTGTCGGGCCGGGTCAGGGTGGCCGCCGAGTTGGCCAGGTGCCGGTAGCGCGGGCGCAGCCCGGCCCGCTCGACCATGGCCAGCCCCTCGTGGAAGACGGCCAACTGCCGGTCGGTGGTGGGGTGGCCGGGCGAGTCCGCGTACACGAAGTGGCTCCACACGCCGACCACCTCGACCAGGCCGTCGGCCTGGGCCTTCGCGGCAGCCTCCAGCAGGGCCGGCCAGTCGGCGACGGTGGCGCCACCCCGGGACAGCCCGGTGTCGATCTTGAGGTGCAGCCGGGCCGGCCGGTCGGCGGCCCGCCCCGCCGCGACCATCTCGTCGAGCTGGGACAGGCTCGCGGCGGCCAGGTCCACCCCGGCCGCCACCCCCTCGTGCAGGGGCAGCCCCGGGTCGAGCAGCCACGCCAGCACCGGCACGGTGATCCCGGCCCGGCGCAGCGTCAACGCCTCGTCGAGGGTGCACACCCCCAGCCAGTCCGCCCCCGCGTCGAGGGCGGCCCGCGCCGACGGGACCATGCCGTGGCCGTACCCGTCGCCCTTCACCACGGCCATCAACTCGGCGCTGGTGCCCGACCGGAGCCGGGCCACGTTCTGACGGATCGCATCCAGATCGACGCGCACCTCGGCCTGCCACATACGCCCAGCCTACTGGCGTCGGTGATCACCGGGTCGGTGGACGCCGACCCGGACCGCCGGTCAGAGCAGCGGGGCCGCCACCGTACGCAGTGCGACCACCACGTCCGGCGCGGTCACCGGGCCGCTCCGGGCCGCCTCCCGCCCGGCCAGCCCGTGCAGGTACGCCGCGACGACCGCCGCCCGTTCCGGGGCCAGCCCGGCGGCGAGCAGCGAACCGAGCAACCCGGCCAGCACGTCCCCGGTGCCCCCGGTGGCCAGCGCGGGGCTGCCGGTCGGGTTGACGTACGCCCGGCCGTCCGGCGTGCCGACCACCGTACGGTCCCCCTTGAGCAGCACCGTCGCGTTCATCCAGGCGGCCAGCCGCAGCGCGGCGGCGACCCGGTCGGCCCCCGGTTCCTCGCCGCACAGCCGGGTGAACTCCCGGTCGTGCGGGGTGACCACGATCGGGGCGTCCCGGTCCCGCAGCCGACCGGCGAGCGAGCCGTCCACCAGCAGGGTCAGCGCGTCCGCGTCGAGCACCACAGGCACCGGCGCGGCCAGCACCGCGCGCAGTTCCGCGCCAGCCTGCTCGTCGGTGCCCAGGCCGGAGCCGCAGACCCAGGCCTGCACCCGGCCCGCCCCGGCGACCCGGTCGGTGGCGATCACCGACGGGTGCTGCCGGACCACCTCGTCGCGGGCGCCACCGGCGTACCGGACCAGCCCGGTGGGGCCGGCCAGCGCGCCACCCACCGAGAGCACCGCCGCCCCCGGGTAGGTCCGCGACCCGGTGGCCACCCCGACCACGCCCCGGCGGTACTTCTCCGAGGACGCGCCGGTGCGGGGCCACCAGTCGCACACATCCGACCACTCGGTGACCCGCAGCAGGGGAGTGCCGCGCAGCCACGACCCGAGCCCGATGTCGACCAGTTCGACCTGCCCGGCCAGCGGGGCCGCCGGGCCGACCACCAGGGCCGGCTTGAGCGCGCCGAACGCCACCGTCACGTCGGCCCGCACGGCGCGGGGCCGGCCCGACCCGTCCGTCGGCACGTCCCCGGTGTCCACCGCCACCCCGCTGGGCACGTCCACCGCGACGACGGTGGCCCGGCCGCCGTCGCGGCCCCGCAGCCCGGACAGGCCGGCGACGAGTTCGTCGGCGGCGTCCCGCAACCCGCCGGTGCCGCCGATCCCGACGATCCCGTCGAGCACCAGGTCGACCGTGGCGGGCGGGGCGTCGACCAGCCGTCCCCCGGCGGCCCGCAGCGCCGCCAGACCGTCGGCGTGCGCCCGCCCGGGGGCGGTAGGCAGCACGGCGACCTGGGCGCCCCGGCGGGCCAGCCGCTCACCGGCGTACAGCGCGTCGCCGCCGTTGTCGCCGGTGCCGACCAGCAGCAGCACCCGTGCGCCGTACACCCCGCCCCGCTCGGCGAGCAGCAGGGCGCAGCGCCGGGCCAGCCCGGCCGCCGCCCGCTGCATGAGCGTCCCGGGGGGCACGGTGGCCATCAGGCCGACCTCCGCCGCGCGTACGTCCGACACCCGCCACACCGATCTCATGCCACCCCCGCCTTCGCCGCCGACCGGCCGTCCCAGCCGTCCCGGTCGGGCGCGTCCACCGTGGTCGGGATCACCCTACCGGCGGCGGGGACGGCAGATTAGCCACCGGCGGCGCAGCCGGCAAGACCTGTGGACAACCCGAGGGTACGACCGCCGCCCGTCGTCCACAGGGCCCGCCGGAGTGCCGGCCGGCCACCTAGCGTCGGCGGCACGGTCACGGCGGCGAGCCGGGCGAGGGGCGGGAGAGAGACGATGACTGACGAGCCGGTGCGGGTCGACCTGCCGGTGCTGCGGGCGGCGGCCGGCGGGCTGGCCGACGAGGCGTACGCGCTGGCCCGGGGGCTGGCAGGTCACCCCGGGTTGGTGTTGTCCGCGCCGGGTTGGCGGGCCGGGTCCGCGCTCGCCGGGCTGGAGTCGGCGGTGCACGCCTGGCACGGGGTGCTCGGCGTACGGGTCGCCGAGACCGGTACCGCGCTGCGGGCCGCCGCCGAGGCGTACGCGGCGGCCGACGACCGGGCCGCCGGGCGGCTGGCCGGTCGACCCCGATGATCGGGTACGCCCAGCTCTGGGCCGCCTCCCCCGGCGACTGGGCGGCGGCGGGGGTGACCTGGCGCGGGCTGGACGCGTCTGTCGCGCGACGGCGGTCCGGGCTGGCCGAGCGGGCGGCGATGCTGCGGACGGGCTGGTCGGGCGGGGCGGCCAGCAGGGCCGGTGGCCGGCTCGACGGGCTACGCGCGGAGTTGGGCACCATCCTGCCGGCGCTGGTCGAGATCGATCAGGTGCTCGCCGAGTTCGCCGGTCGGCTGCGGGTGGCCAAGGCCCGGCTCGCCGAGGCGGTGGCGCTGGCCGACCGTACCGGCGTGGCGGTCGACAGGCACGGTGGACTGCGGGCGGTCCCCCCGACCTGGCGCGGCCCCGAGTCGGGTGTGCTACCGGCCGGGACGGGTGCGCGCCCCGCCCCGGCGGGCGGTGCCGGGAACGGCGGCGGGGTGGGGTCGCCGGCGGCGGTGGCCCAGGTGGCGGCGGCGCTGCGGGAGGCGCTGACGCTGGCCGACGTGGCCGACCGGGAGGCCGCCGGCCGGCTGGCCGAGTTGACCGGGGCGGCCCGCACCGGCTGGGTGGAGCGGCCACCACCGGGCCGGCCGGCCGGCGATGCCACCCCGGCTGCGGTCCGCGCCTGGTGGGACGGCCTCACCCCGGCCCAGCGGCGCTGGCTGGTGCTGCACGAACCGGCCCGGATCGGACCGCGTGACGGGGTGCCAGCGGCAGCCCGGGACCAGGCGAACCGGCTGCTGCTGGCCGGGCACCGGGAGGCCCTCCTGGCCGAACGCCGGGCGTTGTCGGCCAGCGGGTCGGGCGGGCGCTCCGGACTGCGCCGGATCGACCGGGCGCTGGCCGCCCTGGACGGGCTCGCCGGGCGGCTCGCCGGGACGACGGGACCCCGCCCGTACCTGCTCGGGCTCGATCCGCGCGGCGACGGCCGGGCGATCGTCGCGCTGGGCAACCCGGACCGGGCCCACCGGGTGCTGACCTACGTGCCGGGGATGACGAGCGACCTCGCCGACGTCCCAGGCGAGTTGGGCCGGGCCGCCCGGGTGCAGGACCGGTGCACCGCTCTCGCCCCCGGTGAGGAGACGGCGGCGGTGCTCTGGCTGGACTACGACGCCCCCGACTTCCTGGCCGAGGCGTCCTCACCGGCCCAGGCCCGGGACGCCGGGCCCGGCCTGCACCGCTTCCAGGAGGGGCTGCGCGCCACCCACGAGGGGCCGGCGGCCCGGCAGACCGTGCTGGGGCACAGCTACGGCTCGCTGGTGGTGGGCAGCGCCGCCCGCGACCACGGGTTGGCCGCCGACGCGTTGGCCTTCGTCGGGTCACCGGGGGTGGGGGTGGACCGGGCCGGGGCGCTCGGCCTGCCACCGGGGCAGGTCTGGTCGAGCACCGCCGGCGACGACGTGATCCGGTTGGTCGAGCCGCCCCGCGACCTGGCCGGGCGGGCGGTGCTGGCCACCTCGCCGCTGGCCAGCGCCGCCTCGCTGCTCCGCCCGGACGACCACCGGCTGTGGTTCGGGCACGACCCGAGCGATCCGGGCTTCGGCGGCCGGACCTTCCCCAGCGGCCGGGGCGGCCACACCGGCTACTGGGAGCCCGACAACCCAGCCCTGGACGGGATGGCCCGGATCGTGCTCGGCCGGTGAACGACGTCCTACTCGACGGTGACCGACTTCGCCAGGTTGCGCGGCTGGTCCACGTCGTGCCCCCGGGCGGCGGCGATCTCGGCCGCGAACACCTGCAACGGCACGGTGGTGACCAGCGGCGCGAGCAGGGTCGGCGTACGCGGCACGTAGATCAGGTGGTCGGCGTAGCGGACCACCGCCTCGTCGCCCTCCTCGGCGACCACGATGGTCCGGGCGCCCCGGGCCCGGACCTCCTGGATGTTGGAGACGACCTTGTCGTGCAGCATCCCCCGGCCGACCGGCGACGGCACCACGCAGATCACCGGGGTGCCCTTGTCGATGAGGGCGATCGGGCCGTGCTTCAGCTCACCGGCGGCGAACCCCTCGGCGTGCATGTACGCCAGTTCCTTGAGCTTGAGGGCACCCTCCAGGGCCACCGGGTAGCCGACGTGCCGACCGATGAACAGCACCGTCGGCTCCGACTTCAGCTCCCGGGCCAGCTCCCGCACCGGCTCGATGCGGCCCAGCAGTTCCCGCAGCTTGCCCGGCATCTCCTGGAGCTGGGCCACCACCGCGCCGACCTCGTCGGCGAACTTGATCCCGCGTACCTGGGCCAGGTGCAGGCCGATCAGGTAGCAGGCGACCAGTTGGGTGAGGAACGCCTTGGTCGAGGCGACGGCGATCTCCGGGCCGCCGTGGGTGTAGAGCACCGCGTCGGACTCGCGCGGAATGGTGGAGCCGTTGGTGTTGCAGATGGCCAGCACCCGGGCCTTCTGCTCCTTGGCGTGCCGCAACGCCATCAGGGTGTCCATCGTCTCGCCGGACTGCGAGATCACCACGATCAGGGTGGACCGGTCGAGCACCGGGTCGCGGTAGCGGAACTCGCTGGCCAGTTCCACCTCGCAGGGGATGCGGGTCCAGTGCTCGATGGCGTACTTGGCGACCATGCCGGAGTGGTACGCCGTGCCGCAGGCCACGATGAAGATCTTGTCAACGTCGCGCAGATCCTGGTCGCTGAGGCGGACCTCGTCGAGGGCGATCTCCCCGGTCTCGGTGAGCCGGCCGAGCAGGGTGTCCGCGATGGCCTGCGGCTGCTCCTCGATCTCCTTGAGCATGAACCAGTCGTAACCACCCTTCTCGGCGGCCGAGGAGTCCCAGTCGATGTGGAAGTCCTTGCCGGTGGCCGGCTGGCCGTCGAAGTCGGTGATCTCGATGCTGTCGGCGGTGATCAGGACGATCTGGTCCTGCCCCAGCTCGACCGCCTCGCGGGTGTGCTCGATGAACGCCGCGACGTCACTGGCCAGGTAGTTCTCCCCGTCGCCCCGACCCACCACCAGCGGCGAGTTGCGCCGGGCGCCGACCACCGCGCCCGGGATGGCGGCGTCAACGGCGAGCAGGGTGAACGCGCCCTCCAACCGGCGGCACACCACCCGCATCGCGGCGGCGAGCAGCTGCGGGCCGTCGGTGCCACCGGCCGCCCGCAGCTCGGCGAGCGCGTGGGAGAGCAGGTGGGCGGCGCACTCGGTGTCGGTGTCGCTGGTGAACTGGACGCCGTCGTCCTCCAGCTCGGCGCGGAGCTTGGCGAAGTTCTCGATGATGCCGTTGTGGATCACGGCGACCCGGCCGTCGGGGGCCAGGTGCGGGTGGGCGTTACGGTCGGTCGGGCCGCCGTGGGTGGCCCACCGGGTGTGGCCGATGCCGGTGGTCCCGTCGCCGATGCCGACCGGGCTGGCGGCGCAGTCGTCGGGGTTGGTGGCGGCCCGCTCGGAGAGGACCTTCTCCAGGTTGGCCAGCTTGCCGGCCTTCTTCTCGGTGAGCAGCTCGTCGTCGCAGACGATCGCGACCCCGGCCGAGTCGTACCCCCGGTATTCCAGCCGCCGCAATCCGTCGAGCACGATGCCGAGCGCCGGGCGCGCGCCGGCGTAACCCACGATTCCACACATGGTTCGCAGCCTAACCCAGTTTCGCTCACCTCGTGTGCGCAGAAGCCGGGCAAACGATCACCGAATTTGAGCGATCGGGCGGTGACGGGTGGCAACCGGACGACCGTCCCACCCGTGCGGCCGTACGGGGTTGCGGCCGGCCCGTCGGTACGACAGTCTCTCGGCGACCCTGGAACGTCCCTGGGACGGCCCGCACACCCCTTTCCTCCCCTTCCGTCCCCGGAGCAGTCATGTCCGACACGCCACCCCCCGGCGATCCCGCGCCCTCACCCGGCGACCCCGCTCCGGCAACCGGCGGTTCCACCCCTGCGGTCGGCGATCCCGCTCCTGCCGTCGGCGACCCGACGCCTCCGGCCTCCGGCAGCCCGGCCCCCTGGCCCACCGGCACCCCGGGTCCGTCCGCGTGGGCACCCCCGGACCCGCTCGCGGTCCCGCAGCCCTGGGCGGCCCCCGGCCCCTGGGCCCACGGGTCGGCACCCGACCCGACCACCGACCCCGCCGGCACCACCTACCCCGGCTGGCCCGGTAGCGACCGGCCCGGTCCGGCCCCCGGTGCCGCCTGGCCCGGCGGACCGCCCGGAATCCCCGACGGGCCGCCCGCCGCCGGCTGGCCCGGTGGGCCGCCCGGTCACGGCTGGCCGCCGCCGGGTTATCCACCGCCGTTCGCCCACCCCGGGTACCCGCCGCCGGGCGGACGGACCTCCACCGGCGCCGGTGCGGTGGTGGGCATCGTGGTCGCCGTGGTCGTGGTGCTCGTCCTCGTCGGCTGCGCCTGCTTCTGCGGTGGGGGCATCCTGCTGGGCGGGACCGGGCCGGACGCGGCGACCGAGGACCCCTACGGCCGGGGCTACTACGACGACGAACCCGAGCCGAGCTGGAGCCCGCCGCAGCCCTTCCAACCGTCCGCACCCGCCACCCGACCGGCCGACGGCCCCGGCCGGTACCCGGTGACGTACGAGGTGACCGGCACCGGCCCGGTGGACCTCCAGTTCTACGACGGCGACGGCTACTTCATCCAGCAGGAGAGGGTACGGCTGCCCTGGCGGATGGAGCTACGTACCGACGATCCGAACCGGGTGCTGGTCAGCGCCGCCCGCTCCGACGGCAACCCGGGCGGGTTCCGGTGCGCCACCACCGTCGGCAACCGGCCCCGGGTCACCGACGTGGCAGGTCCGGACGACTGGCGGGTGCAGTGCCACGCCAACCCGATCCGCTGACCATGCCGGGCCAGCGCCGGCAGGCCGGATCGGTGGAAGACGCCGGCTCGATGCAGCCAGCCGGATCAGGGGCGGCCAGCCGGATCAGGGGCGGTAAGGCGGTGCCGAGCCCTGGTGGCAGGAGCGGTCGCGGGCCGTAGGCTGACGGGCGTGACGACGCCTACCGATGTCGACCCGCTGGTGGCCCGGATGCGTCCGTTCGGGACGACCGTCTTCGCGGAGATGTCCGCGCTCGCCGTCCGGACCGGTGCGGTCAACCTGGGCCAGGGCTTCCCGGACACCGACGGGCCACCGGAGATGCTGGCCGCCGCCGCCGAGGCACTGCGCTCCGGGCACAACCAGTACCCGCCCGGCCCGGGGGTGCCCGTGCTGCGCCGGGCCGTCGCCGAGCACCAGCTCCGCTTCCACGGCCTGACGTACGACCCGGACGGCGAGGTGATCGTCACCGCCGGGGCGACCGAGGCGATCGCCGCCAGCATCCTCGCGCTCTGCGAGCCGGGTGACGAGGTGATCTGCTTCGAGCCGTACTACGACTCGTACGCGGCGTCGGTCGCCCTGGCCGGGGCGGTACGGCGGCCGGTGACGCTGCGCCCGGGCGACGACGGCCGGTACGCCTTCGATCCGGACGAGCTGCGGGCCGCGTTCGGGCCGCGTACCCGGCTGGTGCTGCTGAACTCGCCGCACAACCCGACCGGGAAGGTCTTCACCGCACCGGAGCTGACCCTGGTCGCCGACCTCTGCCGGGAACACGACGTGTACGCGGTCACCGACGAGGTGTACGAGCACCTCGTCTTCACCGACGCCGCCGGCACGCACCTGCCGCTGGCCACCCTGCCGGGCATGTGGGAACGCACCCTGCGCATCTCGTCGGCCGGCAAGACCTTCTCCTGCACCGGCTGGAAGGTGGGCTGGGTCAGCGGGCCCGCCCCGCTGGTCTCAGCGGTGCTGCGGGTCAAGCAGTTCCTCACCTACGTCAACGCCGCGCCGCTGCAACCGGCGGTCGCCGTGGCGCTGGCCCTGCCCGACGACTACTACACCGGCTTCCGCGACAGCCTCCAACGGCAGCGGGACCTGCTGATCGGTGGCCTGACCGACGCCGGTTTCACGGTGCTCACCCCGGAGGGGACGTACTTCGTCACCGCCGACATCACCGGCCTCGGCGGGCGGGACGGGTTGGAGTTCTGCCGTTCCCTGCCGGAACGCTGCGGCGTGGTGGCGGTGCCCACCCAGGTCTTCTACGACGACGCCGAGGCCGGCCGCCGGCTGGTCCGGTTCGCCTTCTGCAAGCGCCCCGAGGTGCTGACCGAGGCGGTCGACCGGCTACGCGCCCTGGCCACCGCGCGCTGACCGGCGGGGCCGGCGGACGGCGGACCGGGGTCGGTCAGCCGGCGGGGCTGGCGGTGCGGACCTGCTCGGCGATCCGTTCGGCCACCGACCGGGCGGTCTCCTCGGTGCCGGCCTCGACCATCACCCGGACCAGCGGTTCGGTGCCCGACGGGCGCAGCAGCACCCGACCGGTCTCCCCCAGCTCGGCCTCGGCCCGTTCGACCTCGGCCGCGACGGCGGGCGCGGTGGCACCGACGGTACGGTCGCCGACCGGCACGTTGATCAGCACCTGCGGCAGCTTGGTCACCACCGAGGCCAGCTCGGCCAGGGAGCGGCCGGTGGCGGCCATCCGGGCCATCAGGTGCAGGCCGGTGAGCACCCCGTCGCCGGTGGTGGCGTGCGCGGGCATGACGAGGTGACCGCTCTGCTCGCCGCCGAGGGCGAGGCCGGAGGCGCGCAGCTCCTCCAGCACGTACCGGTCGCCGACCTTGGTCTCGACCAGCCGGATGCCCTGCGCGGACATGGCCAGCCGCAGGCCGAGGTTGCTCATCACGGTGGCGACCAGGGTGTCCCGGGTCAGCTCGCCGGCGTCGCGCAGGGCCAGCGCGAGGATCGCCATCAGCTCGTCGCCGTCGACCTCCTCGCCGTGGGCGTCGACCGCGACGCAGCGGTCGGCGTCGCCGTCGTGGGCGAGGCCCAGGTGTGCGCCGTGCTCGACCACGGCGGCCCGCAGGCCGTCGAGGTGGTTGGAGCCGCACTCGTCGTTGATGTTGAGACCGTCCGGCTCGGCGTGGATCGCGATGACCTCGGCGCCCGCCTCCCGGTACGCGACCGGGGCGACCTCGGCGGCGGCGCCGTTGGCGCAGTCGACCACCACCTTGATCCCGTCGAGGCGGTGCGGCACGGTGCCCACGAGGTGCTGCACGTAGTGGTCGGCGCCGTCGAGCAGGTCGTGCACCCGGCCGACGCCGGCACCGACCGGCCGGTCCCAGGCGGTGGTGGCGTTGGCCTCGACGGCCGCCTCGATCCGCAGCTCGATCTCGTCGGGCAGCTTGTGCCCGCCCGCGGCGAAGAGTTTGATCCCGTTGTCCGGCATCGGGTTGTGCGAGGCGGAGAGCATCACGCCCAGGTCGGCCTTGGCCTCGGCGGTCAGGAACGCCACGGCGGGGGTGGGCAGCACGCCGACCCGGACGACGCTGGCCCCGGCGCTGGTGAGGCCGGCGACCACTGCGGCCTCCAGCATCTCGCCGCTGGCCCGGGTGTCCCGGCCGACGACGGCCAGTGGCGGGTGGCTGCGGTCCGACTCGGCAAGAGTGTGCGCGGCGGCAACTGCCACCGCGAGCGCCAGTTCCGGGGTGAGGTCGACGTTCGCCCGCCCGCGTACGCCGTCCGTGCCGAACAACCGACCCATACCCGCCAACCTCCGGTGCGACTGCGATGAGTGGAGAAAGCGGAACGGCCGGGCCACCTCCCCGGTGGGGGGAGGCGGACCCGGCCGTCCGTCAGAAGTACAACGCGCTGTCGGTGATCAGCGCTTCGAGTACTGAGGCGCCTTACGGGCCTTCTTGAGACCGTACTTCTTGCTCTCCTTGACCCGGGCGTCCCGGGTGAGGAAGCCGGCCTTCTTCAGGGCCGGGCGGTCGTCCGGCTCGCTGACGATCAGCGCGCGGGCGATGGCCAGCCGCAGCGCACCGGCCTGGCCGGTGGTGCCGCCGCCCCGCAGGTTGGCGATGACGTCGAACGCCTCGGCCTTCTCGGCGGTCACCAGCGGGTCCTTGATGAGCTGCTGGTGCACCTTGCTCGGGAAGTAGGCCTCAAGCTCCCGGCCGTTGCAGGTGATCTTGCCGCTGCCGGGGACGATGCGGACCCGGACGATGGCCTCCTTGCGGCGGCCGACGGTCTGGATCGGTCGGTCACCACGCGGCGCGCGGGCGACGGGCGCGGGGGCCTCGGTGGCCTCGGGGGCAACCTCGGTCTCGGTGATGTCGGTCATGCTGTTTCCTTCGCCCTCGCTCACTGCGCGATCTGCTTGATCTCGAACGGCACCGGCTGCTGCGCCAGGTGCGGGTGCTCGGCACCGGCGTAGACCTTCAGCTTCTTGATCAGCTGACGGCCCAGCTTGTTGTGCGGGAGCATGCCCTTCACGGCCAGCTCGATCGCCCGCTCGGGCCGCTTGGTCAGCAGCTCCTCGTAGCCGACCTGCTTGAGGCCGCCCGGGTAACCGGAGTGCCGATAGGCGACCTTGGTCTGCCGCTTGTTGCCGGTCAGCGCCACCTTGCCCGCGTTCACGATGACGACGAAGTCGCCCGTGTCGACGTGCGGCGCGAAAGTCGGCTTGTGCTTGCCGCGCAGCAGCGTGGCGGCGTGGGTGGCCAGGCGGCCCAGCACGACATCAGAGGCGTCGATAACGTGCCACTGACGCTCGATCTCACCCGGCTTCGGGCTGTACGTACGCACAGGTCTACCTTGTCTCGTCGTCGGTCTGGGGTCGCGCGCCGAGGTGACCAGAGGCTTCCCGGCCGGACCAGCGCGCACGAACGACCAAGCGTACCTGAGCGGCACGCCTCTGGATGTCGTACAACAGCAGGCAACGATACCCGCCGCCCCGTCGGCTGGTCAAAACGGGGGGTCGACCGGCGTGGCCTGCGATTTCGTCGCATGACCAGGGTCACACCCCGGTGAGCCTACCCGGGCCGGGCCGCAGGTACACCGTCCAGGTCACCACGAAGCAGAGCGCGTACCACCCGATGAAGGCCAGATAGGCGGCGTCGGCGTTGCCGGAGGCGAGGAAGGACTGCCGGAAGGCCACGTTCACCAGCACCCCGCCCGAGGCGCCGACCGCCCCGGCGATGCCGATCAGGGCCCCGGAGAGCCGCCGGGCCCGGCGCTGCGCGGCGGCGGGGTCGCCGGTCAGCTCCGCCTCGGCCGTGGCGCGGGCCCGGAAGATCGCCGGGATCATCTTGTACGTGGACCCGTTGCCGATGCCGGAGAAGACGAACAGCGACAGGAACCCGGCCAGGTAGAGCGGGAACGAGCGTTCCCGGGCGGCGTAGAGCACCAGGCTCGCGCCGACGGCCATGGCGACGAAGTTCCAGAAGGTCACCCGGGCCCCGCCGAGCCGGTCGGCGAGCTGCCCGCCGACCGGGCGGATCAGCGAACCGATCAACGGTCCGAGGAAGGTCAGCCAGGCCGCGTCGACCGGGGTGGGGAAACGCTCGGCGAACTGGAGCTGGAGCACCTGACCGAAGGCGAAACCGAAGCCGATGAACGAGCCGAAGGTGCCCACGTACAGCAGGGACATCACCCAGGTGTGCCGGTCGCGGGCGGCCTCGCGCAGCGCGCCGGGCTCGTTGTGGGCGTCGGGAATGTTGTCCAGCCAGCGGGCGGCGGCGAGCGCGGCCAGCACGATCAGCGGCAGGTAGACCGCCGGCACCAGCCGGGGGTACGCGGCCCCGGCGGTGGCCAGCACCGCCAGCCCGACCAGTTGCACCGCCGGTACGCCGAGGTTGCCGCCGCCGGCGTTGAGCCCGAGCGCGCGACCCTTGAGCCGGTCGGGGAAGAACAGGTTGATGTTCGCCATCGACGAGGCGAAGTTGCCCCCGCCGACCCCGGTCAGGCAGGCCAGCACCATCAGCGTGGTGTAGGACACCCCCGGCTCCAGCAGCACCGTCATCGGCACCGCCGGCACGAGCAGCAGCAGCGCGCTGACGATGGTCCAGTTCCGCCCGCCGAAGCGGGCCACGGCCAGGGTGTACGGCAGCCGCAGCACCGCCCCCAGCGCGGCCGGTACGGCGGTGAGCAGGAACTTGCCCGCCGGGTCGATGCCGTACGCCGGGCCGAGGAAGAGCACGGTGACCGACCAGAGGCTCCACACCGAGAAGCCGACGTGCTCGGCGAAGATCGACACCCAGAGGTTACGGCGGGCGACGGACGCTCCGGTCGTCCGCCAGAAGGTGGGGTCCTCGGGACGCCAGTCGTCGAGCCGGTGCCGGCGTCCGCCGCCCCGGGCGGGCGACGGGTCGACGGCGGGCGACGGGCCGGTCTCCGGCGGTGCGTCGGTGGCGGCCGGCGGGTCGACGGCGGAGTTGCTGCTGCTGGCGAGCGAGCTCACGACGATTCCTCCTCATCGATATGAGGAGATGTTAGGCAGAGCCGGTTTCCCGGTGGTGGCCCCGTTGGGTCGTTCCGGAAACGGGAATCGCACGTCGCGCGGCGACCTGCCGTGAGGCGGTCAGAGTTCCTGGAGGATGCGCAGCGCGCGGGTCACCCGCTGCATGGTCTCGGTGTCGGCGACGTCCACGCACTCGGTGAACCACTTCTTCATCGGCGCGGACAGCCGGTCGGGCATGACCACGTTGCCGCCCATCGGCACGGCGAGCGGGGAGTCGCGCAGCAGCGCGGTCTCGACCACCTCGGCGACGATCACGATCGGTACGTCGGTGGAGTTGTAGACGTCGGAGCTGATCACCAGGCCGAGCCGCTCCCGCGCGCCCTCGATGCGCCAGACCTCTCCCCTACGCAGCACGTGGGCGACCACCGAACAGCACGTCGGCGACCATCCCCACCTCGCGGGCGTCGGCGAGGGCGGCGGATTCCAGGTCGAGCCCGGCCCGACCGACCGCCTCGGCGTGCGCGGTGAACACCTCCCGCAGGGCCTTCTCCCGGGCGGCCTGGTCCATCCAGGCGGAGAGGGACAGCCCCTCCCGCTTGGCGAACCGGCGGGCCTCCTCGATCGTCTCGTCCGAGAACGAGAGGGTCACCTTGGCAGTCATGCCGCAGATCCTACCCCCGGTATGACCGCCGGTCATCCCCGCCCACCCCGGCGGACCGCCCACGGGGCAGGCCGCCGGCCGGGTCAGGCCGGGCGGCGTCCGCCGAAGACGGCGAACCGCCACGCCTTGTAGAAGCAGTCCACGTCGACCAGGCCGGCGTCGGCCAGCCACCGGCACTGGTCCGCCACCGACGCCGGGCGGTCGTGCCGCATCCGCTCCCGGGCGGCGGCGATCTCGTCGGCGTCCGACCCGCGTGCGGCGGTCTGCGCCAGCCAGACGTCGTCGTACCGGCGGTCCAGCGTCGCGGTGGGGCCGGCGACCTGCTCGGCGTTGACCAGGACCCCGCCGGGGACGAGCGCGTCGGCGGCCCGCCGGTAGAGGGCCCGCTTGCCGTCGTCGTCGAGGTGGTGCACGGCCAGCGCGGAGACCACCGCGTCGTACCGGCCGGCGGGCAGCGGATCGGCCAGGTCGGCCACGACCGTGCGGTGCGCCACCCCCCGGGCGGTCAGCCCGTCGGCGGCCACCGCGAGCATCCGCGCGGCCCCGTCGACCAGGGTCACCCGCACCCCGGGCAGCGCCGCGGTGAGCAGCAGCGAGAGCAGCCCGGTGCCGGCGCCCAGGTCGAGCACCTCGGGGGTCCGGCCGGCGGCGAGCGCGGCCCGCAGCGGCGGGGCGGCCACCTCGACGGCGGTGCCGTAGAAGTCGTCGAAGCAGGGCACGAGCCGGCGGCGGGCCTGATCGTAGGAGCCCGCCACCGCATCGAAGGCCGCCGTCACGTCCACGATCCACCTCTCTCACATATTAAGATTCTTGTCCCACATCATAGACCCTACCGTCCGGTCCGGTACCCCCGTGCGGTGTGAACCGCTCTTGACAGGACCGAAACAGAAGGGACCCCAGCCGGAAACCGCCCGGCGGCACGCTTTGCGGACATGACAGACGGTGCACGCGCCGCGACACGAACGGGGCCCCCGCCCCGGGAGGCGGAGACGCACTGCCCGTACTGCGCGCTCCAGTGCGGCATGGTCCTGCGGGACGCCGACGACGGCCGGATCGAGGTCCAGCCCCGACAGTTCCCCACCAACCGGGGCGGGCTGTGCCAGAAGGGCTGGACCGCCGCCGACCTGCTCGACCACCCCGACCGGTTGACCACCCCGCTGGTCCGCGACCCGTCCGGCACGCTGCGTCCGGCGAGCTGGGAGGCCGCGCTGGCGCGGATCGTCGACGGGCTGCGCACCGTCCAACGCACGCACGGCCGGGACGCGGTCGCCGTCTTCGGCGGCGGCGGGCTCACCAACGAGAAGGCGTACGCCCTCGGCAAGTTCGCCCGGGTGGCGCTGCGGACCCGGCACATCGACTACAACGGCAGGTGGTGCATGTCCTCCGCCGCGGCCGCCGGGCTGCGCGCCTTCGGCGTCGACCGGGGGCTGCCGTTCCCGCTGACCGACCTGGGCCGGACCGACACCCTGCTGCTGGTCGGGGCGAACCCGGCCGAGACCATGCCGCCGCTGATGCGCCACCTGACCGACCAGCGGGCCCGGGGCGGCCGGCTGATCGTCGTCGACCCCCGGCTCACCGCCACCGCCCGCCAGGCCGACCTGCACCTGCAACCGCTGCCCGGCACCGACCTCGCGGTCGCCAACGCGCTGCTGCACGTCGCGCTCACCGAGGGACTGATCGACCGGGAGTACGTCGCCGCCCGCACCGAGGGCTTCGACGCGGTACGCCGTACCGTCGCCGAGTACTGGCCGGCCGAGGTGGAACGGCTCTCCGGGGTGCCGGTGGCCGACCTGGAGGCGACCGCCCGCGCGCTCGGCACCGCAGGTTCGGCGATCATCCTGACCGCCCGGGGCGCCGAGCAGCACGCCAAGGGCGTCGACACGGTCAGCGCCTACGTCAACCTCGCCCTCGCCCTCGGCCTGCCCGGCCGCCCGCACTCCGGGTACGGCTGCCTCACCGGCCAGGGCAACGGCCAGGGTGGACGCGAGCACGGCCAGAAGGCCGACCAGCTCCCCGGCTACCGCAAGATCGACGATCCGGCCGCCCGCGCCCACGTCGCCGGCGTCTGGGGCGTCGACCCGGCCGACCTGCCCGGTCCCGGGGTGCCCGCCTACCAGCTGCTCGACGCGCTCGGCACCCCCGACGGCCCCCGCGCGCTGCTGGTCTTCGGCTCCAACCCGGTGGTCTCCGCCCCCCGGGCCGCCCGGGTCGAGTCCCGGCTGCGCGGGCTGGACCTGCTGGTGGTGGCCGACTTCCTGCGCTCCGAGACGGCCGAGCTGGCCGACGTGGTGCTCCCGGTGGCCCAGTGGGCCGAGGAGGACGGCACGATGACCAATCTGGAGGGTCGGGTGCTGCGCCGCCGCGCGCTGCGCCGGCCGCCTCCCGGCGTCCGCACCGACCTGACCGTCCTCGCCGACCTCGCGGCCCGCCTCGACGCCCCCGACGAACCAGGGCCGACCGGCCCGGTGCAACCGGCGGCGGACCGCTTCCCCACCGATCCGAGGGTCGTCTTCGCCGAGCTGCGCCGGGCCTCCGCCGGTGGCGTCGCCGACTACGCCGGGGTCAGCTGGGAACGGATCGAATCCGCCGACGGGGTCTTCTGGCCGTGCCCCGACCCGGACGGACCGGACTCCCCCCGGCTCTTCGCCGACTCCTTCCCCACCCCGACCGGCCGGGCCCGTTTCCACGCCGTCCGGCACCGGCCGGCGGCCGAGCCGGTCTGCGCCGACTACCCGCTGCACTTCACCACCGGACGGGTGCTCGCCCAGTACCAGTCCGGCACGCAGACCCGGCGGGTCGACGCGCTGCGCCGGGCCGCCCCGCACGGCTTCGTCGAGCTGCACCCCGACCTGGCCGCCCGGCTCGGGATCGGCGACGGCGACGAGGTACGGGTCGCCTCCCGCCGGGGTGAGCTGCGGGCACCGGCCCGGCTCAGCCCGACCATCCGGCCGGACACCGTCTTCGCCCCGTTCCACTGGCCCGGGGCGGCCCGCGCCAACTCGGTCACCAACGACGCCCTCGACCCGGTCTCCGGGATGCCCGAGTTCAAGATCTGCGCGGTCCGGGTGGAGCGCGCATGACAGGCCACATCGTGATCGTCGGGTACGGCATGGCAGGCGCCCGGCTCGCCACCGACCTGCACGCGCGCAACGGGGACCGCAAGGTCACCGTGCTCGGGTCGGAACCGCACCGGGCGTACAACCGGATCATGCTGTCCACGCTGCTCGCCGGCAAGGTCGACGAACCCGACGTGGAGCTGGCTGAGGTCGCCGGGCAGGGCACCGACGTGCGGACCGGCACAACGGTCACCGCGATCGACCGGGCGGCCCGCACGGTGCGCACCCCCGACGGCGACCTCGACTACGACCACCTGGTCCTCGCCACCGGCAGCCGGGCGGTGGTGCCCCCGCTGGCCGGCCTCGACCCGGCCGCCCTGCCACCCCGGGTGGCCGTCTTCCGCACCCTGGCCGACTGCCGCCGCATCCTCGCCACCGCCCGGTCGGCGCGCACCGCGCTGGTGCTCGGCGGTGGGCTGCTCGGCCTGGAGGCGGCCCGTGGCCTCGCCGCCCGGGGGCTCTCGACGACAGTGGTCCACCCCCACCCGTACCTGATGGAACGGCAGCTCGACCCGGCCGCCGGCGCGGTGCTCGCCGGCACGCTGGCCGGGCTCGGCGTCGCCACCCGGCTGGGCGTCCCGGCGACCGGGCTGGCCGCCGACCCCGACGGGGTCCGGCTCGACCTGGCCGACGGCACCGCCCTGGACGCCGACCTGCTGGTGCTCTCCTGCGGGGTCCGCCCCGACACCGAGCTGGCCGCCGCCGCCGGGCTGACCGTCGACCGGGGGGTGCTGGTCGACGACCGGCTGCGCACCGACGACGAGGCGATCTCGGCGATCGGCGACTGCGCCCGCCCGCCCGGCGAGGGCCCGGCCGGGCTGGTCGCACCCGCCTGGGCGCAGGCCCGGGTGGTGGCCCGGCTGCTCACCGGAGAGGACCCCGCCGCCCGCTACCGGCCCCGGCCGGTGGTGACCCGACTCAAGGCCGCCGGGATCGACCTGGCCGCGATGGGCGACCCGGCAGGTGGCCCCGGCGAGGAGCTGACCTTCAGCGACCCGACCCGGGGGACGTACGCCCGGCTGCGCATCCACCACGACCGGCTCACCGGGGCGATCCTGCTCGGCGACAACCCGTCGGTCGGCACGGTGGTGCAGCTCTTCGACCGGGGCGCCCCGGTCCCCACCGACCGGCGGGCACTGCTGCTCGGCCGGTCGCTCGGCGCTCCCGCCGCCCCGGTCGCCTCCCCGGCGCTGATGCCGGACGCGGCGACCGTCTGCCAGTGCAACGACGTCGACAAGGGCACCCTGGTCCGCTGCTGGCAGGCCGGCGCCCGGACGGTCGACGAGGTGATCGCCGCGACCCGGGCCGGAACCGGCTGCGGTGGCTGCCGGCAGGCTGTCGGCGGCATCGTCGACTGGCTGTCCGAGGCGGACTCGGCGCGGACGCCCCGATGACCGTGATGACACCACGAGGAGGTGACCCGATGACCGGTGGACGTTTGGTCGTCGTCGGCAACGGCATGGTCGGGCAGCGGTTCGTCGAGGCGCTGCGTGCCCGCGACCACGACCGGCGCTGGCAGGTGACGGTGCTCGCCGAGGAGTCCCGCCCGGCGTACGACCGGGTGCGGCTGTCCGCGTTCTTCGACGGGGTCAGCGCCGAGGAACTGAACCTGCACACCCCCGACGACGGGGTGGAGTTGCGTCTCGGCGAGCCGGTCACCGGCCTCGACCGGGACCGGCGGGTGGTGACCACCGCGGCCGGGGAGCACCCGTACGACGCGCTGGTGCTGGCCACCGGGTCGTACCCGTTCGTCCCGCCGGTGACCGGCACCGACCTGCCCGGTGTCTTCGTCTACCGCACCCTCGACGACCTGGCGGCGATCCGGGTGCACGCCCGGGGCCGGTCGACCGGTGCGGTGATCGGCGGTGGCCTGCTCGGGCTGGAGGCCGCCAACGCGCTGCGGCTGCTGGGGCTGCGGACCCACGTGGTCGAGTTCGCACCCCGGTTGATGCCGGTGCAGGTCGACGAGGCGGGCGGGGCGATGCTGCGCCGCTACGTCGAGGAGCTGGGCGTCACCACCCACCTCGGGGTGGGCACCACCGCGCTGCGGCCCGGCCCGGACGGCACGGTCGCCGCGCTGGACCTCTCCGACGGCGGCACCGTCGACGCCGACCTGGTCGTGGTGGCCGCCGGCATCCGGCCCCGCGACGAGCTGGCCCGCGCCGCCGGTCTGCCGCTGGGCCCCCGCGGCGGGGTGCTGGTCGACGTGACCTGCCGCAGCGACGACGAGCGGATCTGGGCGGTCGGCGAGTGCGCCGCCGTGGACGGCACCTGTCACGGCCTGATCGCCCCCGGGTACGCGATGGCCGAGGTGGTGGCCGACCGGCTGCTCGGCGGCGCGGCCACCTTCCCCGGCGCGGACAGCGCCACCAAGCTCAAGCTGCTCGGCGTCGACGTGGCCTCGTTCGGTGATGCCCACGGCACCACCCCGGGCTGCCTGGACGTCACGTTCACCGACCCGGCCACCCGCTCGTACGCGAAGCTGGTCCTCTCCGACGACGCGCGGACGCTGCTCGGCGGGGTGCTGGTCGGGGACGCGACCGCCTACCCGACACTGCGGGCCAGCGTCGGCGGGCCGCTGCCCGCTCCCCCGCTGGCGCTGCTCGCCCCGGCCGGTGGGGCGGGGGCCGGCGCGGCGGCGCTGCCCGGGGCCGCGCAGGTCTGCTCCTGCAACGCGGTGACCCGCGACGACATCGACGCGGCGATCGCCGGTGGGGCCACCGACGTGCCGGCGTTGAAGGCGTGCACCCGGGCCGGGACGAGCTGCGGTTCCTGCGTACCGATGCTCAAGTCGCTGCTCGACGCGGCCGGGGTGCAGCAGTCGACCGCCCTCTGCGAACACTTCGACGCCAGCCGGCAGGAGTTGTTCGACATCGTCCGGGTGCGCGGCATCCGGACGTTCTCGCAGCTCGTCGCCGAGCACGGCCGGGGCCGGGGGTGCGACGTCTGCAAGCCGGTGGTGGCCTCGATCCTCGCCTCGCTGGGCACCGGGCACGTGCTCGACGGCGAGCAGGCGTCGTTGCAGGACACCAACGACCACTTCCTGGCCAACCTGCAACGCGACGGCAGCTACTCGGTGGTGCCGCGGATCCCGGGCGGCGAGATCACCCCGGACAAGTTGATCGTGATCGGTGAGGTGGCCCGCGACTTCCAGCTCTACACCAAGATCACCGGTGGGCAGCGGATCGACCTGTTCGGCGCGCGGGTCGAGCAGCTGCCGCAGATCTGGCGGCGGCTGGTCGACGCCGGCTTCGAGTCCGGCCACGCGTACGGCAAGGCGCTGCGCACGGTGAAGTCCTGCGTCGGCGAGACCTGGTGCCGGTACGGGGTGCAGGACTCGGTCGGCCTGGCCGTCGCGCTGGAACTGCGCTACCGGGGGCTGCGGGCCCCGCACAAGCTCAAGTCCGCCGTCTCCGGCTGCGCCCGGGAGTGCGCCGAGGCGCGCAGCAAGGACTTCGGCATCATCGCCACCGACACCGGCTGGAACCTCTACCTCGGCGGCAACGGCGGCTTCCGGCCCCGGCACGCCGACCTGTTCGCCACCGACCTGACCACCGAGGAACTGATCACGCTGATCGACAGGTTCCTGATGTTCTACGTCCGCACCGCCGACCGGCTGCAACGCACCGCCGCCTGGATCGAGGCGATGGACGGCGGCCTGGAACACCTGCGCTCGGTGATCGTCGACGACTCGCTCGGGCTCTGCGCCGAACTCGACGCGGCGATGGCCAGGCACGTCACGTCCTACTCCGACGAGTGGCGGGACGTGCTCGACGACCCTGACCGGCTGCGTCGGTTCACCTCGTTCGTCAACGCCCCCGACGTGCCGGACCCGTCGATCACCTTCGCCGTGGAACGCGGCCAGCCGGTGCCGACGCGGGACAGCCGTCCCGCCGGGACCGCGCCACCTGACGGCGGCACGTCACCCGAGGAGGCACCCGTCCGACGCCGGCAACCGGTCGCCCTGGGCCTGCCGGAGGTGCGGCGATGAGCGGCACCGTCACCGTCGACTGGACCCCGGTCTGCCCGCTGGACCGGCTGGAGGCCGAACGGGGCGTCGCCGCCCTCGTCGACGGCGTCCAGGTGGCGATCTTCCGGCTCGACGACGAACTGTTCGCGGTGGACAACCTCGACCCGCTCAGCGGCGCATACGTGATGTCGCGGGGCATCGTCGGCAGCCGGGGCGGGGCGCCCACCGTCGCCTCCCCCCTGCACAAGCAGGTGTACGACCTGCGAACCGGGCTCTGCCTGGACCTGCCCGGGGTGACCCTGCCCCGGTACGACGTCCGCTGCCGGGACGGCCTGGTCGAGGTGCGGCTGCGACAGGAGGAGTGATGCGGGACGAACTGGCCGGCTTCACCATCGGGGTGACCGCCGACCGGCGACGCGACGAACTGGCCGCGTTGCTGGAACGGCGCGGTGCCCGGGTGGTACTCGCCCCGGCCCTGCGGATCGTGCCGCTGGCCGACGACACCGACCTGCGGGACGCCACCCGGGCCTGCCTGGACCGGCCGCCGGACGTGCTGATGGCCAACACCGGCATCGGCATGCGCGGCTGGCTGGAGGCGGCCGAGGGCTGGGGGTTGGCCGAGCCGTTGAAGAACGTGCTGTCCCGGGCCTACGTGGTGGCTCGGGGCCCCAAGGCGCGGGGCGCGATCCGCGCCGCCGGCCTGCACGACCAGTGGTCACCGTCCTCGGAGAGCTGCGAGGAGGTGGTGGAGCACCTGTGCCGGCGCGGGGTGGCCGGGCAGGTGATCGCCATGCAACTGCACGGCGACCGGCAGCCGGAGTGCACCGAGGCGCTGGAGGCCGCCGGTGCCACCGTGATCGAGGTGCCCGTCTACCGGTGGGCCCCACCGACCGACCCGGCCCCGCTGCACAGGCTGATCGACCTGGTCGCCGGCCGGCTGGTCGACGCCGTCACCTTCACCTCCGCCCCGGCGGCGGAGGCGCTGCTCCGGGCCGCCGGGGACCGGACCGAGACGGTGCTTGCCGCGCTGCGCGGGGACGTGCTGGTCAGCTGTGTCGGCGCGGTGACCGCCGAACCCCTGGTCCGGCGGGGGGTGCCGGTCAGTGCGCCCAGCCGCGCCCGGCTCGGCGCACTGGTCCGGACCATCGTGGACGAACTGCCCCGCCGTACCGTCACCGTGAAGGCGGCCGGGCACCTGCTGACCCTGCGCGGGCATGCCGCAGTCATCGACGGGGAACTGCGCCCGCTGGCCCCCGCCCCGATGGCGGTGCTGCGGGCACTGGCCACCCGGCCCGGTCGGGTGCTGTCCCGGACCGAACTGCTGCGTACGCTGCCCCGGGGGGCCGACGAGCACGCCGTGGAGATGGCGGTGGCCCGGCTGCGGGTGGGACTGCGCGCGCCCCGGGTGGTGCAGACCGTGGTCAAGCGCGGCTACCGGCTCCGGGTGGAGTGACCCGGTGGCCCGCCCCACCGTCACGCGGCGGGGCGGGCCGGGTCGTCAGGGGTGGCTCAGCCCACCGGGGTGGGGAAACCCCGGCCGTGCTCGGCCTGGAGCCGGATCATGGCGTGCTCCACCACCGTCACCAGCACCCGCTTGACCGACTCGCGGTCCCGGGCGTCGCACATCACCAGCGGCACGTCCGCCGAGATGGCCAACGCCTCCCGGACCTCCTCCGGCTCGTACATGTCCGCGCCGTCGAACCGGTTCAGCGCCACCACGTACGGCAGGTTGCGGTTCTCGAAGTAGTCCAGCGGGGCGAAGGCGTCGGTGATCCGGCGGGTGTCCACCAGGACGGCGGCACCCACCGCACCCCTGATGATCTCGTCCCACATGAACCAGAACCGGGTCTGGCCGGGGGTGCCGAACAGGTACAGGATCAGGTCCTGCGCCATGGTGATCCGGCCGAAGTCCATGGCGACCGTGGTGGTCTCCTTGCCGGGCACCTTCGACGGGTCGTCGATGCCGACACCGGCGGCGGTCATCAGCGCCTCGGTGGTCAGCGGAGTGATCTCGGAGATCGCCCCGACCAGGGTCGTCTTGCCCACGCCGAAGCCACCCGCGACCACGATCTTCGCGGAGACGATTCCCCGGCTCTGGCGCGACCCGGCGGGGTCATAGCCTGCGAAGTCCACTTAGCACCCTTCCAAGGATTTCCATTCGCTCCTCGAACCCCTCGGCGGGAGCGGCAGTGTGTAGCGTGAGCAGACCGTCGGCGACCAGGTCGGCGATCAGCACCCGGGCGACGCCCAACGGCATCCGGGTGTATGCGGCGATCTCCGCCAGCGACTGCGCCCGTCCCTCGCAGACGGTGGCGATTCGGTACTTGTCGTGTCCGGCGAAGCGGGACTCGGCCACCTGGGTCGCGTTGGAGCTGAGCACCGCCTCCAGCGCGATGTCCCGGCTCGGTTCGGTGCGGCCCCGGGTGACCGCGTACGGACGTACCAACGCTCCACGTGGGTCCCGCCGGGGGTCCATCCCTCGATCACCTCCTCCCGCCCGGGTCCGGGCCCGGATGCTTCGTCACTCGGGCCGGACGCGGTCGCGCCCGGCCCACCCACCGCCGTGGCTACGAGCGCACGGCGTCCCGGGGCAGCGGCACCAACGCCGCGCCCACCCGCTCGACCAGCAGCGCCATCTCGTAACCGACCTGACCCACGTCACAGCTGCGAGCGGCGAGCACCGCCATCGACGAGCCGTCACTGATCGACATCAGGAACAGGTAGCCGCTGTCCATCTCGATCACTGTCTGCAGCACCCCGCCAGCGCTGAACATCCGGGCGGCACCCTCGGTCAGACTCACCACGCCGGAGGTGATCGCCGCGAGCTGGTCGGCCCGGTCGGCGGGCAGGTCCCGCGAGGAGGCGAGCAGCAGCCCGTCCGCGGACACCGCCACCACGTGGGCGATACCCGCCACGCTGTCGGCGAAGTTGGTGAGCAGCCAACCCATGTCCTGCATGGCAGCTGGCCTGTTCATCGGTTCGTCTCCTTGGTCGAGGTGCTGTTGAGGTCCGCGCCCGCCGTGCGACCGCGCTGGACGCCGCGGTGGTAGGCCGAGAGCAGGCCGCGTACTTCGTCGGGGGTGCGGCGGCTGCGGTCCCGGCCACCCTTCGGCTCGATTCCGCCGGGCACGAGCTGCGCCTGGGGCACCCGCTTGGGCAGGCCGGACCGGGTGGTGCCGGCGTTGGCCGGTTCGGCCGCCTGGCTGGCCCGGGTCCAGCCCTCGTCGGCCGCCGTCCGCCACGCGTCGGGATCGGTGGCCGGCGGGGTCGCCGGTGCCTCGGGGGCGACCGGCGGGGGCGTGCCGTACGTCGGCGACGCGGTGGCGGCCGGCGGTACGGGACCGGTCGCGGCGGGCGCCGCCGGGGCGGCCGGGGCCGGGGCGGGCGGGGCCGCCGGGGCGGCGGGCGTCACGGTCGGCGTGCCGGCGGCGGTCGGTGCGGTAGGCACCCGGGTGGGCAGCGGCGGGCGTGCCGGCGTGGTCGCGCCGTTCGGGCGGGCCGGCGCGGCCGGCGGCTCCTCGTCGAACCGGGGCCGGGTGAAGATCGCGGTGGCGTCGTCACCGTGGGACCGGAACCACACCGCCTCCATCTCCCGGAAGATCGGCGAGTCGGCCGGCCGGTCCGGGCGGGCCACCACCGGCGTCGACGGGGCCGGGGCCGGGGGGGTGTACGAGGTGGCCGGCGCGGTGTACGGCTGCGCGGCGGGGGCCGCGTACGCGGCCGGTGGGGCGGCCGGGGCGAACGACGCGGCAGCGGCCGGCGCGAACGGGGTCGCCGCCGGTGCGCCCGCGTACGGGGTGGCGGCCGGTACGCCGGCGTACGGGGTCGCCGCCGGTGCCCCGGCGAACGGCATGGCCCCCGCGCCGTACGACTCCGTCGCGTGCGGTGCGGCACCGGCGACCGGGCCGGTCGGCAGGACCGGGGCGGTCTCGCCCGGCGCGGCCCGGCGCGGCAGCGGGTCGATGGTCGGGTTCGCCATCGTGGGGCTGCCGGCCGAGAAGGCGTTGAACCCGGAGTCGGCGGTCGCGGGGGTGGGGACCGGCGCGAACGGCGGGGCGGAGACCGGCCCGCCGAACTGCACGGCGGGGGCGGTGTCCCGGGCGTCCACCGGCGGCTGCCAGGGGGCCGGGGCCGGCGGGGTGTTGCGCCACTGGTCGGTCAGGGTCGCCGCCGCGCTGCGGGACCCGTTGAGGGCGCCACCGATACCGGCGGGGGCGGGCGGCTGCTCGACCGCCAGCGGCTGGCGGGGGCGGCTGATCGCCTGGTCCCGGCCCCGGTGGGCGGGGAGCACCACGGTGGCGTTGGGCAGCGTCACCTGGGCGACGGTGCCGCCCTCGACGTTGCGGCGCAGCTCCACCCTGATGCCGTACCGGCTGGCGAGCCGGCTGACCACGGCGAGACCCATCAGCCGGAAGGCGGCCACGTCCACCGTCGGCGGGGCGGCGAGCCGGCGGTTGAGCGAGTCGAGCTGCTCGTCGGTGAGGCCGAGCCCCCGGTCCTCGATCTGGATCAGCACGTAGTCGCGGATGCGCCTGCCGTCGGCGACCACGGTGGTGGTGGGCGGCGAGAAGCGGGTGGCGTTGTCCAGCAGCTCGGCGACGAGCCGTACCACGTCGTTGACCGCGTGGGCGGCGACCGAGATGTCGGTGTCGACGGTGCCGAACTCGATCCGGTTGTAGAGCTCGACCTCGGACTGGGCGGCGCGCAGCACGTCGACCAGCAGCGCGTCGTCGCGGCGCGGCACGGCCGAGTCGGCGCCGGCCAGGACCAGCAGGTTCTCGTCGTTGCGGCGCATCCGGGTGGCGAGGTGGTCCAACTCGAAGAGCTGGGCGAGCCGCTTCGGGTCCTCCTCGCCGCGCTCGATCGCGTCCAGTTCGCCGATCATCCGGTCGACCAGGGTCTGACTGCGCCGGGCCAGGTTGAGGAACATCGCCGAGACGCTGGTCCGCAGGGCCGCCTGCTCGGCGGCGACCCGGACGGCCTCCCGGTGGACGACGTTGAACGCCAGGGCCACCTGGCCGACCTCGTCCCGGTTGGTCAACCGGATCGGGTCCCGCACCTGGCGGACGATCTCCTCGACACCGCCGTCACCGACGCTGCCCATGTTCTGCAGCCGCTTGACCGCGTCCGGCAGGTCGTGGTTCGCCACCGACAGCGCGCCCTCCCGCAGCCGGCGCAGCGAGTGGTTGAGCGAGCGGGCCAGCACCACCGCGAGGGTGATCGCCACGATGAGGGTGAGCAGCACCAGCACCGTTTCGATGACGGCCTGCTGGATGACGTCGCTGCGGGCCTGCTCGGAGCGGGCGAGCAGGGTGTCCTGGAGCTGGATCTCGGTCCACCGCATCAGGTCGTTGACCGCGCCGATCGCGGCGCTGGCGTCACCGGCGCTGACCGGGCTGCGCTGACCGACCGAGCGGGTGATGTCGGCGGCGACCCGGTCGGCGAGGCCGACGGCGTCACCGGAGACCGCGCTGTCGACCAGCGCGCGCTGGGTGGGGTCGGCGGCCAGGGAGAAGCCGAGCAGCGCCTCCTGCTGGCTGGTCAGGGTCGCCACGAAGGAGGAGAACTGCTCCTCGTCGAGGCGTCCGCCGACCAGCGCGGTGTAGGCGACCGCCTCTTCCTCGGCGACTGCCGACTTGGCCCGGCTGAACGCGGCCACCGCGCGGCGGGCGTCCGCGAGGCTCTGCTGGCCGGGCAACTGGGCCAGGGTGTCGCCGTACGAGACCAGGTCGGTGAGGATCACGCCGTACCGCAGGGTGGCCTCGGCGACCGGCATCTGCCGGCGGTCGAGCACCTCCTGCCGGGTCGCGTCGAGCGTCCGCAGGTGGTCGTCGATCACCTTGAGCCGGTCCCGCACGGAGGACGGGACCTCGCCGAGGTCGGCCCGCTCGGCCCGGTACGCGTTGATCCGCTCGCCGGTGGCCCGCACCCGCAGGTTGTAGTCGTCGGGGCGCAGCTGCGGGTTCGCCAGGTAGGCGGCGGCTGCCATCCGTTCCTTGTGCAGGTCCTGCGTCAGCGCGGAGACGTCGATGGACAGCGCCGTCAGCGATCGGATCTGGGTCGCGTCGACAGCACCCTCGGTAGTGGAGACGAGTCGGATTGTTGCCAACGCGATGACTGCGGCGACCGGTACGACCAGAATGAGGGCGAGCTTGGAACGAATCCGCGCATCCCGCAACCGGGGCAGTCGGCGCTCCCGGTCGGGTCCGGCGTTTTCGCCTGGCTCGGGCAGGGTCGTCGGTCCGGTGCTCACGACATCGCCTCCGTCGTATCTTCCACACGCCTGACCCGCCGACCCGCGCCTGGTGCGACGGACAGCGCCATGCGCGGCACGGCCGCGATTTCATCAGAGAAGATCCTGTTTGGGAAGCGGCGTTCGGACAGGAATCGGTCGACCAGTGCGCTGGTCACCATTTTCCCTGCTGAGCAGGCCACCCCTGAACAGGGCATGTCACTCCAGAGTGTTCGTTCGCCTCTGATGAGTGAGCATGGGTAAATATCTGATGTCCCCACAATGTGAGATTCGCGTCCCGAAACCGCCGTCAGCATCGCGCTTGACCGCACGCCCCCGCATTGGCAAGGTTTTGCAGGCTTTCGCGCACACCGTACGGCACACAATCCCGTTTCTCCACTGAGGACGGACTAGCGGCGGTGACCGGGCCTCGCCCGCGCCGCACCTGGAGGACTGAGTTGAGCCCCATCCGCTCCGCGACCATCGTGGCGCTCGCATCGGCCGTGCTGGCCGCCACGCTCACCGGCTGCTCGTTCGGCGCGGCAGAGAAGGACAGCAGCCCGATCACCATCGCCGCCGACCTCGAACTCTCCGGTGCCGCCGCACCGGTCGGCAAGGCGTACCAGCGCGCCCTGGAACTGAAGGTCGACCAGTTGAACTCGTCCGGCGCCCTGGGCGAGCGGAAGATCAAGCTGGTGGTCAAGGACAACCGCTCCGACGCCGCCGAGTCGCTGCGCAACATCGGCGACTTCAGCAACGACGCCACGGTCAACGCCATCATCATGGGCGGCTGCAACCAGTGCGCCGTCGATGCCGTGCGTACCATCAACGAGCGGAAGATCCCGACCATCGCGCTCGCCCCGTCCGGTGCGGTCGCCAACCCGGTCCCCGAACGCCGGTACGTGTTCAAGCTCGCGCCGAACGCGGCCGACAGCGCCGCCGCGCTCACCGCCGAACTGCGGCGGCGCGGGATCACCGAGGTCGGCGTCCTGCACAGCGACGACGACTACGGGCGCGAGGGCCTGGCCGCGCTGGACGCCGAGTTCGGCAAGACCACCATCAAGCGGGTACGCGCCGAGGCGGTCCGCACCACCGACACCGAACTGGCCGCGCCGGTGCGCCGGCTGACCAACCGCGACCCCGCCGCCCTGATCATCTGGACCCCGCCGGAGCAGGCCACCCTCGCCGCCACCGCCGCCGACCAGTCCGGCTACGGCGGATCGCTCTTCCTCGACGCCGCCGCGGCGGGTGACCTGTTCCTGGGCGGGTCCGGCCGGGCCACCGAACGGGCCACGCTGATCTTCACGCAGACCATGGTGATCGACGACGTCATCGCCACCACCCCGGCCAAGGCCGCCCGCCGGCAGTGGTTCCAGGACTACACCGCCCGGTTCGGCGGCTACAACGGACTGTCGTCGTTCGCCGCCGACGCCGTGCAGCTGATCGCCGACTCGGCGCTGCGTTCCGGTGGCCCCGACGGCAAGGTCGACCGGGACGGTCTGCGCGACGTGCTGGAGACGTCCCAGCTCGACGGCCTGTCCGGGCCGATCCGGATGACCCCGGACAACCACTCCGGCCTGATGCCGCAGGCGTTGACCACGCTGGTCGCGCGCGGTGGCCGGTGGCGGCTGGCGGGCTGACCACCGCGCGCTGACGGGCCGGTCCCCGGGTGGGGTCGGCCCGTCAGTGGCGTCGGGGGTCGTCCGGACGGGTCAGCGGGCCGAGGTGGTGGCCCGGACCCAGGGCAGGGCCAGCCGCTCCACCAGGGACAACGCCGAGTAGAGCAGGATGCTCATGGCGGCGATCAGCACGATCGCCGCCCACGCGGTCGCCGTGTCGCCCGCGCCGTTGTACTGGAGGATCTGGTAGCCCAGCCCCGGCTTGTCGGAGTAGAACTCCCCGATCACCGCGCCGATCGCGGCCAGCGGCATCGCCACCTTCAGCCCGACGAAGATCTGCGGCAGCGCGGCCGGGAACCGGACCTTGCGGAACGACTGCCACCAGGAGGCGTTCAGCGACCGGGCCAGCTCGGCCAGGTCGGCCGGGGTGGTGGTCAGACCGGTGGCGGTAGAGAGCACGATCGGGAAGAAGCAGAGCAGGAACACCATGGTCAGGATCGGCTTGGTCCCCCAGCCGACCGAGACCACCAGCAGCGGCCCCAGCGCGATCTTCGGGACCGCGTTGATCGCCACCAGCAGCGGGGCGAACATCCGCTCGACCCGCCGGGAGGCGGCCAGCGCCATCCCGATCAGCACCCCGGCGACCGCCGACAGCAGGAAGCCGAGCAGGGTCATCAGGGTGGTCGTGCCCAGCGCCGGGAAGAGCACGTCCGCCGACGCGGTCAGTGAGTTCCCGACCGCCTGCGGCGGCGGCAGGGACGCCGGATGCACCAGGTGCAGCCCGGAGGTGACCGCCCACCAGACGGCCACCGTGACCACCAGGCCGAGCAGCGGCAGGCCGACCGTCGCGGGGCGCATCCGGGACCAGGGTGACCGGCCGGGCGTCGGGGGAACGGTCGGCACGGCGCTCGGCGCGGTCGGCGGTCCGACCGAACCGGGTACGGGACGGGTCCGGATCGACTCCGTCACAGGGTCCTCCTCTCCTGCCGGCACGCTGGCCGGCACACGACGGGGGTGCGCCCACCGGTCGTCCCGCTGGGTCGCACCCCCGTGGCACCGTCGGTGTCGGTCAGGCCTTCGGTACGAGGTCGAAGTTGATGATCTGGTCCGGGGTGATGTTCGACTTGAGCGCGCCGGCGCCCTGGAGGATGGCGATGCTCTTGGCGACCCGGTCGCTGTCCAGGGTGCCGATGGCGGTGCCTGAGTTGCTGGAGCGGACGTAGCCGGCCATCAGCTGCAACTCGGCAGCGGCGGCGGCCGGGTTGGTGGTGTTCACGTTCTTCTTCAGGATGTCGGCCGCCTCCTGCGGGTTGGCCAGAGCGTACTCCAGGCCCTTGAGCAGCGCGGCGGTGAACTTCTTCACCTTCTCCGGGTTCTCCTTGGCGATCTTGCTGGAGGTGATCAGCGCGTTGCCGTAGAGGTCCTGCATCACGTTGCTGTACGGCAGCACGACGGGCTTCTTCTTGGTGACCGCCTCGACGGTCGGCTGGCCGACGACGAACTGGCCGATGCCGTCCACCTGGCCGGAGGCCAGCGTGCCCATCAGGGTCTGCGCGTCGCCGTTGACCCAGGTGACCTTGTTGTAGTCCACCCCGGCCATCCGGGCGTAGGTCGGGAAGAGGTTGCGCACGACGGAGCCGGGGGTGTCCGCGAGCTTCTTGCCCTCCAGGTCCTTCGGCGTGGCGATGTTCTTGCCCTCGACCGAGACGATGGCGGCCATGGTGCGCTGCTGGATCGCGGCCACCGCCACGAAGTCCTTCGCCTGCCCGTTGCCGACCTGGAGCAGGCCACCGGTCAGGTCGATCGGGCCGAAGTCGGCCTGGCCGCCGACGATGGTCTGGATGACCGCGCCGGTGCCCTGACCGGCCTTGACCTCCACGTCGAAGCCGGCCTCCTTGAAGAAGCCCTTGTCCTTCGCCACCCAGGCGTAGGAGTCACGACCGAAATTGCCGAACGAGGTGAGATAGGTCACCTTCTCCAGCGATGAGCCGTCGCCGGTCTTTGCAGCGTCCGCCGAGTCGGACCCGCCACTGCAGGCGGAGACCAGAGCGAGGGCGGTGGCCAGGGTGGCCGCGGCGACCGTGCGGGTCAGCCTTGTCATCTGTGCACCATGTCCTTTCCGACCGGGCGGTGTACCCGGAGGGGGTTGTCGGTCGGCGGCACGGCGTGAGGGGGCACCGAGCCGCCGTCGTGAAGGGACTCTTCGCTGGCACAGAGTACGAGACACTTACCGTCACCACACCAGGCGGATCGGGTTGCGGAACGGAAACAACTCCGTTCCACCCCGGACAGTGAGCGGCCGACACGCTGGGGATATCCTTGTCGGATTCCTGACCGCCGAATCAGGGGAGACCGACGGCGATGATCCGACTGTCCGATGTGTCGCGTACGTTCGACGGCCGTTCCGGGCGGGTCGAGGCGTTGCGCGGGATCAACCTCGACGTGGCCGAGGGCGAGTTCCTCGCCGTGCTCGGCCGCTCCGGTTGTGGCAAGTCGACCCTGCTCCGGATGATCGCCGGACTGCTGCCGGTCAGCGGCGGTGAGATCACCGTGGCCGGGAGCCGGATCACCAGGCCCCGCCGGGACGTCGCGATGCTCTTCCAGAAGCCGGCCCTGCTCCCCTGGCGCAGCGTGCTCGACAACGTGCTGCTGCCGGCCGAGATCTTCGGCTGGAGCCGCGCCAAGCACCGCGACCGCGCCCGCCAGCTGCTGGAACTCTCCGGTCTGGCCGGCTTCGAGAAGCGCCTGCCGCACGAACTCTCCGGCGGCATGCAGCAGCGGGTGTCGCTGTGCCGGTCGCTGATCGGCGAGCCCCGGGTGATGCTGATGGACGAACCCTTCTCCGCCCTGGACGCGCTCACCCGCGAGGAACTCTCCGGGGAACTGCAACGGGTGCACATGGAGACCGGCGCGACAGTCGTCTTCGTCACCCACTCCATCGACGAGGCGGTGCTGCTGGCCGACCGGGTGGTCGTGCTCAGCCCCCGCCCCGGGCGCATCCGCAAGATCGTCGACGTGGACATCCCCAGGCCCCGTACCCTCGGCCGCAACGCGCACCTGGCCGACGTCGCCCGGGTCAGCGCCGACCTGCACGAACTGCTGATGGAACGGGACCTGCCGGCGGCGGCCGGGGTGGAGGGACGATGACCATGCGGGTGGCCGTGTTCACCGAACCGCACCGGGGCGCCAGTTACGACGACCAGCTCCGGTTCGCCCAGCTCTGCGAGGCCGGCGGCTTCGACGGGTTCCTCCGGGCCGACCACTACCGGGCGATGGGCGACGAACCCGGGCTGCCCGGCCCCACCGACGCCTGGCTGACCCTGGCCGCGCTCGCCCGCGAAACCTCCCGCATCCGGCTCGGCACCCTGGTCACCTCGGCCACCTTCCGGCTGCCCGGCCCGCTGGCCGTGATGGTCGCCCAGGTCGACCAGATGAGCGGCGGACGGGTCGAGCTGGGCATCGGCGCCGGCTGGTACGAGCGGGAACACACCGCGTACGGCATCCCCTTCCCCGGCGTCAGCGAACGCTTCGACAGGCTCGCCGAGCAGTTGGAGATCGTCACCGGGCTGTGGCGCACCCCGGTCGGCGAGACGTACAGCTGGGCCGGCGAGCACTACCGGCTCGTCGACGCCCCGGCCCTGCCCCGGCCGGTCCAGCAGCCCGGCCCGCCGGTGATCGTCGGCGGTCGGGGACCGAAGCGCACCCCCGACCTCGCCGCCCGGTACGCCGACGAGTTCAACATGCCGTTCAAGTCGGTCGAGGAGACCGCCGAGGCGTACGACCGGGTACGGGAAGCCTGCGACCGGGCCGGCCGGGCCGAGTCGGGTCGGGCCCCGCTGGTGCTCTCCGCAGGGATCGTGGTGGCGGTCGGGCGTACCGACGCCGAAGCCCGCCGCCGGGCCGCGCCGCTGCACGTCAAGAGCGCCCTGCCGCCGGAGGACCCGGTGGTCGGCTCCCCCGCCCAACTGGTCGACCGGATCGGCGAGTTCGCCGCGATCGGCGCGACCCGGGTCCACCTGCGGCTGATCGAACTCGACGACCTCGACCACCTGGAGCTCATCGCCGCCGAGGTGCTCCCCCAACTGGACGGAACCCGATGACCGACGTGACGCACGACCTCGAACTCGGCCCGGTCGGCCAGGAGATCGTCTTCGAGAACGACCGGGTGCGGGTCTGGCACATCCGGCTGGCCCCGGGCGAGCGTCAACCGCTGCACCGGCACGACCACCCGTACCTGGTGGTGGCGATCGAGGGCGCGAAGAACGTGGTGCAGACGATCGACGGTACCCGGATCGACGCCGACGAACCCGCCGGCGGGGTGGTCTACCGGGACCCGGGCGCCGTCCACATGCTCACCAACGTCGGGGACACGACCTACCTGGCCCGCCTGGTCGAGCTGAAGTAGTCGCTGGTAGAGCTTGGGTAACAGGTGGTCACGACCGCGCCGCGCCGCAGTGGCGATCGGGGGCACCTGGCCGTAACGTGCGCCACATGGCCTTTCGGACGTGGGGCAAACTGCTGCTCACCGCACTCGGGGTGAGCATGTTGGCCGGGGCCGGCCAACTCGGCATCGCGTACGGCTTCGGCATCGTCCGACTCACCGGCGACTTCACCGACGTCAACCGCTGGCCGGCCCAGCTCGCCTGGGTCGGCTGGTTCGCGGTGACCGCCGCCGTGGTCGGCGCGGTCCTCACCGGCCGGCTCGCCCGGCGCGAAGGGCTGCCCGAGGGCACCCCCGTCCAGCTCGCGATCTCCGGCGTCGCCGCGCTCGGCGCGCTGGTCGTCGCCCCGCTCTGCATGCAGCCCGCGCGGGCCGCCGACCTGAACGCCGTCGATCCGGTCTGGGCGGTCGGCATCTGCGCGGTCGCCGGGGCGGTGGTCGGCGCGGGCGCCGCCTCGGCCGTCCTGCTGCGCCCCCCGCTGGGCTGGAACGTCGCCCTGCTGGGCGGGACGGTCTGGCTGGTCGCGCTCCTGTCGGTCGCACCGGCGGTGCTGTCCAGCGAACCGCTGCGCACCGTACGCCTGGGAGTGCTGGAACCCTCCTGGCTCGGCCCGGACGGGGCACAGCGGCTGGCGATGCTGCTGCTGCCCGTGATCGCGCTGGTGGCCGGCGCGGTGACCGGCGGGCTGGCCCGGCGACGGGGACACCCCCCGCTGATCGGGGGAGCCGCCGGGGTGGCCGGGCCGGTGCTGCTCGCCTTCGCCTACCTGACCGCCGGGCCGGGTGACCAGGTGGACCGGTACCAGCTCGCCCCGTACTACGGCGCGGTGATCGCGGTCGTCACCGGCGCGCTCGGCTCGGTCGCCGCCACCCTGGCGCGCTGGCCGCTGCTGCCCGCCCGCACCGCCCGCCGCGACGGCGGAACGGCGATCGAGCCGACCGACATCCTCGCCCCGCTGCCGGCCGTACCCGACCCGGCCCGCACCGCCGCGGCCGGCTCCGGCCCGGACCGGGGTACCCTGGCCTGCGCCGACCCGGCCGGCACCGGCGCGGACGAGCAGGACACCGTGGACCTGAGCGCCGCCGCCGGCTCTCTCCACCCCGACCAGCCGGACGCCGCCCTCTCCCGGACGGCCGCCGGAGCGGAGGCCGACACGGGTCCGGGGTGGCCGTCGCCCGACGTACCGGGCACCGGTCGTCACCCGGCCCACTGGGACTGGCCTGACCCCGCCGCCACTGTCGCCGACCGGCACGCCCCCCGCACCACCCCGTCCCCGACCGGGCCCGCTCAGCCCGGCTCGACCCGGGTCGAGCCGGTTCTGACTGGTCCCTGGGCCGGCTCGACCCCCACCGGTCCGACCTCGACCGGCTCTGCCCCGATCGATCCTGTTCCGGGCCCGACCGGACCGCCCCCGACCGGCCCGGACGCGACGGCGGACCCGGACAAGCCGGCCGGGGCCGAGCCGGGTGCGACGTCGCCCGCCGAAGCCGGATCGGGCCGGGCCGGGTCGCCGCGAAGCCGTGCCGGACAGCGGAAGGCGGCACCGCCCGAGCAGCCCGGCAACGAGGTCGGAGTGGAGCAGGAGGCAGGCACCGGTCCGGCCCCCGGGGACGGGCCCGTCGCCACGCCCAAGCCCCGGGCGAAGTGGGCCAGCCGTGCCCGGTCCGCCGCGACCGGTGGAGGAGCCCTGCCGTTTCCCGAACCGGGCGACGCCGGGCAGCCGGACGCCCCGCAGCCGGTCAGTCTCCGCTGGGAGCCGGAGGAGCCCCACGGCACCGCACCGGTGGCCGGTTCGTCCCCCGATCCTGACCAGGCCGATCCCGCCCCGGGCGACGGCAGCGCGCCGGAGCGGACCGGGAAGGCCAAGGGCCGACGGGGACTGTTCCGGCGTAACCGTTCCCCGCAGGACGCCCCGGCGGACGAGGCCTACCCGAAGTCGGCGACGCCGGACGACGAGGAGTACGTCGACTGGGTCACCGGCCTGGGCAAGCCCCTGGCCGACAACGAACCGGACCGGGACAGCGGCCGCCGCTCACTGCGCACCAGCGGCCGCCACCACCGCGACTAACCCCTCCCCGGATCACTCTCCCACCCCCGGTCTGCACCGGCGATCAAGAGGTTCGCGTCACCCCACCCGGCAAAACCTGACGCGTACCTCTTGATCACCGAGGCGGGCCGGTTCAGGCGAGGGGGAGGTACACGCGGTTGCCGGTGGAGCGGAACTCAGCCGACTTGGTCTGCATGCCCTGGGCGGCGTACTCCTTCAATTCCTGGGTGATCTTCATGGAGCAGAACTTCGGGCCGCACATGGAACAGAAGTGGGCGGTCTTCGCCGGCTCCGCCGGGAGGGTCGCGTCGTGGTAGGAACGCGCGGTCTCCGGGTCCAGCGACAGGTTGAACTGGTCTTCCCAGCGGAACTCGAACCGCGCCTTGGACAGCGCGTCGTCCCAGGCCTGCGCGCCGGGGTGCCCCTTGGCCAGGTCGGCCGCGTGCGCCGCGATCTTGTACGCGATCACGCCCGCCTTCACGTCGTCCCGGTCGGGCAGTCCGAGGTGTTCCTTCGGGGTGACGTAACACAGCATCGCGGTGCCGTACATGCCGATCATCGCGGCCCCGATCGCCGAGGTGATGTGGTCGTACGCGGGGGCGATGTCGGTGGTCAGCGGGCCGAGGGTGTAGAACGGCGCTTCGTGGCACCACTCCTGCTGGAGGTCCACGTTCTCTTTGATCTTGTGCATCGGCACGTGGCCGGGCCCCTCGATCATCACCTGCACGTCGTGTTCCCAGGCGACCTGCGTCAACTCGCCGAGGGTGCGCAGCTCGGCGAACTGGGCCTCGTCGTTGGCGTCGGCGATCGAGCCGGGGCGCAGCCCGTCACCGAGGGAGAACGTCACGTCGTAGCGGGCGAGGATCGCGCACAGTTCCCGGAAGTTGGTGTAGAGGAAGTTCTCCTCGTGGTGCGCCAGGCACCAGGCGGCCATGATCGAACCGCCCCGGGAGACGATCCCGGTGACCCGGTCGACGGCCAGCGGCACGTACGGCAGCAGCACGCCCGCGTGCACCGTCATGTAGTCCACGCCCTGCTCGGCCTGCTCGATGACGGTCTCCCGGAACACCTCCCAGCTCAGCTTGACCGGGTCGCCGCCCACCTTCTCCAGCGCCTGGTAGATCGGCACGGTGCCGATCGGCACCGGCGAGTTGCGGACGATCGCCTCCCGGGTCTCGTGGATGCGCTTGCCTGTCGACAGGTCCATCACGGTGTCCGCGCCCCACCGGGTGGCCCAGGTCAGCTTCTCCACCTCCTCGGCCACCGACGAGGTCACCGCCGAGGTGCCGATGTTGGCGTTGACCTTCACCAGGAACGCCCTGCCGATGATCGCCGGCTCGCACTCGGGGTGGTTGACGTTGAGCGGCAGCACCGCCCGACCGGCGGCGATCTCGTCGCGGACCAGCTCCGGCGGCAGCCCCTCCCGGATCGCCACGAACTCCATCTCCGGGGTGACCACCCCGGCGCGGGCGTACCGGAGCTGGGTGGGTCGCTTGGCGTCGACGCCGGCCAGCGGGGTGCCCGCGCCCCGGCTCGGCGCGACGTCGCCCCGCTCGGCGATCCACGGCCCGCGCAGCGGCGGCAGCCCCACCTCCGGGTCCGAGCCGGGGCCGGAGGTGTCGTAGCGGCGTAGCGGTGGATTGTCCCCGGTCAGCTCCACCTCGGCGAACGGCACCCGGACGTCCGGCCGGGACCCCTCGACGTAGACCTTGCGACGTGCCTGCATGACAGCCTCCCTGTTGGTCATCGGGACCAGCCGAAGTGGTCCAGCGGGCCGCGGCCCGCGCCCAGTTCCCAGTCCCGCGCGCCGGTCAGCGCGCGGGTGACGTACTCCTTGGCGGTGGCGACCGCGACCGGCACCGGGTCGCCGGCGGCCAGCCGGACGGCGATCGCCGCCGAGAACGAGCAGCCGGTGCCGTGGCTGTGCCGGGTGTCCACCCGGGGGGCGCGGAGCAGGGTGGTCGTCCCGCCGCCGGCCAGCACGTCCACCGACTCGCCGGCCGCGTCGACGTCGCCGCCGGTGACCACCACGAACTCCGGGCCGCCGGCCGTCAGGGCCTGCGCCGCCGCGGCCATCTCCCCGACCGTGGTCACCGGGCCACCGGTGAGGGCGGCGGCCTCCGCGCAGTTCGGCGTCGCCACCCGGGCATACGGCAGCAGCCGCTCGACCGCCGCCACCACCCCGAGCCGGTGTCCGCTGGTGGCGACGAGCACCGGGTCGACGACGAGGTGCGGCAGCCGGCCCGCCTCCGCCGCCTCGGCCACGGCGTCGGCGATCGCCGGGGTGCCGAGCATGCCGGTCTTCACCGCCCGGACCGCGAAGTCGCCGAGCACGCTGTCGAGCTGTTCGGTGACGGTGCGCGGGGGCAGCGGCAGCACGGCGTCCACCCCCCGGGTGTTCTGCGCGGTGACGGCGGTCAACACACTCGTCCCGTACGCGCCGAGGGCGGCGAAGACCTTCAGGTCGGCCTGGATGCCGGCACCGCCGCCGGAGTCGGAACCGGCGATGGTGAGCACGGTCGTCGGTGTCACGTCCCCTCCTCGGGCCACGCGTCGCTGATCGGGGGGCGGCCCGCCGGGCGGGGGGCGAAGACGCCGGTGAGGGTCGCCGCGACCTCGGTCGGGTCGGCGGCGCGCATGATCGCGCCGAGCACCGCCACCCCGGCCGCGCCCGCGTCCACACACGCCGTCACCTGCTCCGGCGTCCCGATGCCGCCGAGCGCGAGCACGGGGACCGGGCTGAGCCGCACCAGCCGGCGCAGCCCGTCCGGGCACAGGGGTGGGCCGTAGCCGGGTTTGCTGCGGGTGGGCCAGACCGGCGAGAGCGTCACGTAGTCCTCGGTGGTGAGTCGGGCCAGTTCCGCCGCGTCGTGGCAGGACCTGCCGACCAACCCGACGGCGGGCGGCGGGTACGGCCCGGCGGCGGGCAGGTGTACGGCGTGCCCGTCGAGCGGGTCGGGGCCGGCGACGATCAGGGTGCCGTCGACCTCGGCCAGGACGGCCCGCAGGTCGACGGCGAGCGCGGCCCGCCCGGCGCGGGGCAGGTCCTTCTCCCGCAGCACCACCCACCGCACGCCACCGCGTGCCGCCCCCGCGACGACGTCGACGAGGTCACCGCGTGCCACCAGCCGGTCGGTCAGCAGCACCACCCCGCGCGGGACGGCGGGGCGGGTCACAGGTCGGGTCTTCCGTCGTCGGGGGTGGAGGCGAGGGCGTGGAAGCGCCGGGGAATGCGCCCGGCGGTGTACGCGAGCCGCCCGGCCCGTACGCCGTACCGCATGGCGGTGGCCATCGCCGTCGGGTCGGCGGCCCGGGTGACGGCGCTGGCCAGCAGCACCCCGTCGCAGCCCAGTTCCATGGCGAGCGCCGCGTCGGAGGCGGTGCCGATCCCCGCGTCGAGGATCACCGGCACGTCGACGCTCTGCCGGATCAGCCGGATGTGGTGCGGGTTGGTGATCCCCAGTCCGGAACCGATCGGCGCACCGGCCGGCATCACCGCCGCGCAGCCGACGTCGGCCAGCCGGCGGGCCAGCACCGGGTCGTCCGAGGTGTACGGCAGCACGACGAACCCGTCGGCGACGAGTTCCTCGGCTGCCCGCAGCAGCTCCACCCCGTCCGGGAGCAGGGTGCGTTCGTCGCCGATCACCTCCAGCTTGACCCAGTCGGTGTCGAACGCCTCCCGGGCCAGCCGGGCCACCTTCACCGCCTCGGCGGCCGTGTAGCAGCCGGCGGTGTTGGGCAGCAGCCGCACCGCGCACCGGTCGAGCAGGTCGAGCAGGCCACCGGCGGTGCCGGGGGTGGTGTCGACCCGGCGCAGGGCGAGCGTGACCAGTCCGGTGCCGGAGGCCCGGATCGCCTGTTCCAACACGTGCAGGTTGGCCGCGCCGCCGGTGCCGAGGACGAGCCGCGAGGTGAGGGTCTGTCCGGCGATGGTGAGGGGCATCCGGGTCACCCGCCCTGGGCGGCGCTGAGCACCTCGACCCGGTCGCCGTCGCGCAGCACGGTCGCCGGCCAGCCGCCCCGGGGGACCACCTCGCCGTTGACCGCGACGGCGAGGCCGCGCCGTTGACCGGTGACCGTGGCGACCAGGTCCGCGACGGTCGTGCCGCCGGCCAGCTCGCGTCCGACGCCGTTGACGACAAGTCGCACGTCTTCCTCCTCAGTGGAAACGGTCGGCGGTGAAGGGGGTGAGCAGCGGGTCCGGCTGACCGGTGACGATCAGGTCGGTGATCAGGTCGGCGGTGACCGGGGTGAGCACGATGCCGTGCCGGTGGTGACCGGTGGCGGCGAGCACGCCGGGCCGGTCGGGCAGCGGGCCGAGGATCGGCGCGTTGTCCGGGGTGCCGGGGCGCAGTCCGGCGCTCGCCTCGGTCAGCGCGTACTCGGCGAGTTCGGGGACGAGGTCGACGGCGGCGCGGAGCAGGCGCAGCACCGCCCCGGTGGTCACCTCGGTGTCGGTGCGCTCCTCGACGGTCGCCCCGAGCACCACCTCGCCGTCGTCGCGGGGGACCAGGTAGACCGACTCGCCGTCGGCGTACCCCCGGATGACGTGACGGAAGCCGGGCGGGCGGTGGTCGGGCGCGCGTAGCCGCAGCACCTGGCCCTTGACCGGGCGGACCGGCAGCCCGGTCAGCGCGGCGGCGCCGCAGCCGGCGGCGACCACGACGACAGGCGCGTCCAGCTCGGCCAGTCGGGTCACCGCGCCGGGCAGCAGGGTCGCGCCGGCCCGGCCGGCGGCGACCCGCAGCGCGTCGACCAGTCGGCGCGGGTCGACCTGGTGGTCGCCGGGGGCGACCGCGCCGCCGCGCAGCCGGGGGGTCAGCGCCGGCTCGTGCTCCCGCAGCTGCGACGGCCGCAGCGCGCTGATCGGCAGCCCCAACCCCTGCTGGTACGACCAGAGTCGACGCGCCTCGGCCAGGTCGTCCCCGGTCAGCCCGACGACGAGGGTGCCGTCGGTGCGGTACCCGAACTCCGTTGCGGTGGCTTCGGTCAGCTCGGCGGCGAAGCCAGGCCAGCGGGCGGCGGACTCAGTGAGCAGCCCGGTCAGTTCCCGTTCCCCGAAGTACGCCTCGGCGACGGGGGCGAGCATCCCGGCGGCGACCCGGGACGCGCCGGAGCCGGGGGCCGGGTCGTGCACGGCCACCCGCAGGCCCCGGGCGGCGCAGCGCCAGGCGATCGCCAACCCGACCGGCCCCGCGCCCACGATGGCGACGTCGGGCCGGGTCAGCACGTCAGCGCCGCGATCAGTTCGGCGGTGGCCCGGCCCGGGTCGGCGGCGGTGGACAGCGCCCCGACCACCGCCACCCCGTACGCCCCGGCGACCCGCAGCGCCGGCACCGTGGCGACGGTCACCCCGCCGATGGCGATCACCGGCACGTCGACCGCCGCGACGACGGCGCGGACCCCGGCGGGGCCGATCGGGTCGGGCAGGCCGGTCTTGGTGGCGGTCGGGTGGCAGGGGCCGACGCCCAGGTAGCTGGCCCCGGCGGCGACCGCCCGTGCGGCGGCGACCGGTTCCCGGGCGGTCGCGCCGAGCACGGCGTCGGGGCCGAGGACCCGACGGGCCGCCGCGACGGGCAGGTCGTCCGCGCCGACGTGGCCGCCGTGGGCGTCCACCGCGAGGGCGACGTGCAGCCGGTCGTTGACCAGGCAGGTCGCCCCGTACGGCGCACACTGCTCGCGTACCCGTCGGGCCAGGTCGTACGCCTGCCGGTCGGTGGTGTCGTCGGTCACCCGGACCTGGACGACCAACTCGTCGCGGGCCACCGGGAGGGCGGCCCGCAGGACGGCGAGCGGGTCGCACGCGGGGCGGGTGTCGGTGATCATATGCAGTCGGCCGAGGTACGGCACGGCAACTCTCCTCCCTGCGCCGGCATTACCCGGATCAGGTTCGACGGTCGGGGGCTCTCAGCCCCCCTCTCAGCCCGGTGCACCGGGCTCCCGTGGGTCACGTGCCTGTGACCGTACGACAGATCCGCTGATCCGCCAAGGGGTGTCAGATTGATCCAGTATCGTCGATGGCTACTATTTTGGGCTTGTATCCGCATAAGCCGGAAAAGCGAGTCGCCGATACCGAATCGTTACATGCTCATGCCTTGCCGGAAACCAATCCAGCGGCGCTAATTTGTTCAACCGATCGACATTATTCCGGTGCGGAGCCTCGGCGTGGCCCGCACCTGATCGCCACCGGTGCGGACCTCGGCGGGCCCACACCGATCCGACCGGGGACGGTCTGCGGCGAGTCGTCCCCATGCCCCCACCACTGTCCAACGCGGACAAAAGGAGCATGGAGTGTCTCCATCCCGCCATCGCCGCGCACGTCGCGGCCCACTGGGTGCCGGTCTACTGGCCCTCTCCCTACTCGCCAGCGGCCTGATCGGCGGCACCGCCGCCCAGGCCGCTCCCGCCGCGGCGGCCCGGCCACAGGCCGCACCGGCACCGGCGGCGGCAGCCGCCGCCGAACCGTTCTCGGTCCTGGTCTTCTCCAAGACCGCCGGATTCCGGCACGACGCCATCCCGGCCGGCATCGCCGCGATCCAGAAGCTCGGCACCGAGAACGGCTTCACCGTCGACACCACCGAGGACGGGGCCGCCTTCAACGACACCAACCTGGCCAAGTACCAGGCGGTGATCTGGCTCTCCACCACCGGTGACGTCCTCGACAGCACCCAGCAGGCCGCGTTCGAGCGCTACATCAAGGCCGGCGGCGGCTACGCCGGCGTGCACGCCGCCTCCGACACCGAGTACGACTGGGCCTGGTACGGCAACCTGGTCGGCGCGTACTTCTCCGGCCACCCGGCCAACCAGCAGGCCACCGTCAAGGTCGAGGACCACGCGCACCCGTCGACCGCCGACCTGCCGGACCGCTGGTCCCGGTTCGACGAGTGGTACAACTTCCGCACCAACCCGCGCTCCAAGGTGCACGTGCTGGCCAGCCTGGACGAGAAGTCCTACAGCCCCGGCGCCGGCGCGATGGGTGCCGACCACCCCACCGCCTGGTGCCAGGACTACGACGGCGGTCGGTCCTGGTACACCGGTGGCGGCCACACCCAGGCGTCGTACACCGAGCCGGAGTTCCTCAGCCACCTGCTCGGCGGCATCCGCACCGCGGCCGGGGTCGAGAACGCCGACTGCGGCGCCACCAAGACCTCGAACTTCGAGAAGGTCACCCTCGACAGCAACACCAACAACCCGATGGAGCTGGACATCGCTCCCGACGGCCGGGTGTTCTACGCCGAGCGCGACGGCCGGGTGCAGATCGTGAAGCCGGACACCGGCAACACGGTCACCGCGACCCGGCTCGACGTGTTCACCGGCAACGAGGACGGCCTGCTCGGCCTGCGTCTCGACCCGGACTTCACCACCAACAAATGGATCTACCTGTACTACGCACCGGCCGGTGGTGCCCCGCGCAACTACCTGTCCCGGTTCACCGTCAACGGTGACACCATCGACAAGGCCACCGAGAAGGTCGTGCTCCAGGTCGACACCCAGCGCAACACCTGCTGCCACGCCGGCGGCAGCATGACCTTCGACTCGAAGGGCAACCTGTACCTCGCCACCGGCGACAACACCAACCCGTTCGAGTCGAACGCCTTCACCCCGATCGACGAGCGGGCCGGCCGGCAGGACTACGACGCGCAGCGCAGCGCCGGCAACACCAACGACCTGCGCGGCAAGGTGATCCGGATCCACCCGGAGGACGACGGCACCTACACCGTCCCGGCGGGCAACCTGTTCGCCCCGGGCACCGCGAAGACCCGTCCCGAGATCTTCGGCATGGGCTTCCGTAACCCGTTCCGGATCGGCGTCGACCAGAAGACCGACACCCTCTACGTCGCCGACTACGGGCCGGACGCCTCGGCGGCGAACCCGAACCGTGGTCCCGAGGGCCTGGTGGAGTGGAACATCGTCGCCACGGCCGGCAACTACGGCTGGCCGTACTGCACGGGCAACAACAAGGCGTACAACGACTACACCTTCCCGTCCGGGCCGAGCGGGGCGAAGTTCGACTGCGCCGCGCCGGTCAACGACTCGCCCAACAACACCGGCCTGACCAACCTGCCGCCGGCCATCCCGGCGACCGTGGACTACGGCTACGCGGGCGACCCGCGCTTCCCCGAGATCGGTGGCGGCGGCGCGCCGATGGGCGGCCCGGTCTACCGGTACGACGCCGACAGCACGTCCAGCCGCAAGTGGCCGGCGTACTACGACGGCAAGGCGCTGCTCGGCGAGTGGAACCAGTCGAAGATGTACACGATGCAGGTCAGCGCGGACGGCAAGACGCTGATCGACATCAACCAGTTGCTCACCGGCATGTCGATGATCCGCCCGATGGACTTCGAGTTCGGTCCGGACGGCGCGCTCTACATGATCGAGTGGGGCACCGGCTTCGGCGGCAACAACGACGACTCCGGGATCTACCGGATCGACTACACCGCCGGTGACCGGGCACCGATCGCCGAGGCCAGCGCCGACCCCACCTCCGGGGCCGCGCCGCTGACCGTGACGTTCTCCAGCGCCGGGTCCCGTGACCCGGACGGCGGCACGCTGACCTACGCGTGGAAGTTCGGTGACGGGCAGACCTCCACCGAGGCGAACCCCACCCACACCTACGCTGCGGCCGGCGACTACACCGCCCAGCTCACCGTCACCAACCCCAAGGGCCGTACCGCCGTGGCGAACGTGCCGGTGACGGTCGGCAACACCGCCCCGACGGTGACCATCGAGTTCCCGCCCAGCGGCGGTTTCTTCGACTGGGGCGACCAGGTCAAGTACACGATCAAGGTGACCGACCCGGAGGACGGCACCGTCGACTGTGACCGGGTGCAGCTGCAGGTGCTGCTCGGCCACGACGAACACGCCCACCCGCTGGAGCAGCACACCGGCTGCACCGGCACCGTGCAGACCTCGCTGGCGTCCGGGCACGGCGCGGAGGCCAACGTCTTCGCGGTCTTCGAGGCCACCTACACCGACGACGGCGGCACCGGCGGCGCCGGCCCGCTGACCGGCCGGGCGATCGAGATCCTTCAGCCCAAGCGCAAGCAGGCCGAGTACTACACGGCCACCGGGCGGGCCCCGGGCAGCACCGGCGGCGGTGACCCGGGCGTGCAGAAGGAGACCACCAGCGACACCGCCGGTGGCGGCCAGAACATCGGCTTCATCGAGGACGGCGACTGGTGGTCGCTCGTCCCGGCCAACCTGACCGGGGTCGAGCAGATCCGGTTCCGGGTGGCCTCCGAGGTCCAGGGCGGCCGGATCGACGTGCACGCCGGTGCCGTCGACGGTCCGGTCGTGGCCACGGCCACCGTGCCCGGCACGGGCGGCTGGCAGCAGTTCGTCGACGTGACCGCGCCGGTGACGGCCGGTGCGGAGGGCGCGCTGTACTTCGTCGCCAAGGACCCGGCCGGTGGCACCGGTTCGCTGTTCAACGTCAACTGGATGGACTTCATCGGTCGGGGCGTGACCGACAACGCGCCGCCGCAGGTGACGGCCACCGCCACCCCGGCGACCGGCACCGCGCCGGTCACCGTCGCCTTCACCGGCACGGCCACCGACACCGAGGGTGACACCCCGCTGACGTACGCCTGGGACTTCGGTGACGGCGGGACGGCGACGACCCTGAACGCCAGCCACACCTACACCACCCCGGGCACCTTCACCGCCACCCTGACGGTGACGGACAGCCGGGGCGCGAAGTCCTACGCGACCGTCCCGGTCAAGGTGGACGCGCCGAACAACTCCTGCCTCGGGGCGCGTTCGGACGAGTTCACCGGCAACGCCCTCGACAAGGACCGCTGGACGGTGGTCCGGGAGAACCAGCTCTACTCGGTCTCCGGCGGGTCGCTGCGGCTGCCCACCGCCTCCGGTGACCTGTACGGCGCCACCAACGGCGCGACCAACCTGGTGCTCCAGCCCGCACCCAGCGGGGCCTGGCAGGCCACCACCAAGGTCACCCTGCCCGTCACCGCCAACTACCAGCAGGCCGGCCTGCTGATCTACGGCGACGACGACAACTACGCCAAGGTCGACCTGCTCTACAGCGGTTCCCGCCGGGTGGAGTTCATCCGGGAGACCGCCGGTTCGCCCCGCAACGAGGGGGCGGACGCCACCGCCGCACCGGCCGGTGACACCGTCTGGCTGCGGCTGATCAGCGACGGCACCAACCTGACCGCGGCGTTCTCCGGTGACGGGACGACGTTCACCCCGGTCGGTCGGTCCGCCGCGCTCGCCGGCATCACCAACCCGCGGATCGGTCTGTTCGCCCTCAACGGTGCCACCACCGCCCCGGTGGTGGACGCGCTGTTCGACTCGTTCGTGGTCTCGCCGGACGCTCCGGCCGGCCCGGTCGACCCGTCGGACGAGTTCACCGGCACCACGCTGGACAAGTGCCGGTGGAACGCGGTGCTCCGGGAGGACCCGACCGCCTACCGGGTGGCCGACGGCGCACTGAAGATCGACGTGCCGAAGGGTGACATCTACGGCACCAGCAACACCGGGCCGACGAACTTCATCCTCCAGACCGCGCCGAGCGGTGACTGGACCCTGGAGACGAAGGTCGACGGCAGCGCGCTGGCCGAGCAGTACCAGCAGGCCGGTCTGATCGTCCACGCCGACGACGACAACTACGTCAAGTTCGACTTCATCGTGGACAACCAGGCCGGGCAGACGCCGTCGCGGCGGATCGAGTTCCGTGGCGAGGTCGCCGGGGTGACGCAGAACCCGCAGCCGCAGGTCTCCAACCTGACCTCGGCGGTGTGGTACCTGCGGCTCGCCCGCGCCGGTGACACCTTCACCGCGTCGTACTCGGCCGACGGGCAGGAGTGGACGACGTTCGAGACGTTGACGAACACCGCCGTCGGGGCCACCCCGAAGGTCGGTCTGTTCACCCTCGGCGCGAACGCGGCCACCTCGAAGACGGCCTCGTTCGACTACTTCCGGCTCTCCACCAAGGCGGCCGACACGACCGCCCCGGTGACCACGGCCACCGTCTCCGGCACCCCGGCCGAGGGCTGGTACACCGGCCCGGTCACGGTGACGCTGGCGGCTGCCGACGAGGCCGGCGGTAGCGGGGTGGCGAGCACCGAGTACCAGCTCGACGGCGCCACCACGTGGACGGCGTACACCGAGCCGGTGCAGGTCACCGGGGACGGCACCCACGAGGTGCGGTTCCGCTCGACCGACGCGGCCGGCAACGTGGAGGCGACGAAGAAGGTCGCCGTGAAGATCGACGCCACCGCGCCGGTCAGCTCGGCGTCGTTCGCCCCGGCCAACGCCGACGGCTGGCACGACGGCACCGTCCCGGTGGTGATCACCTCCACCGACGCCGGTTCCGGGGTGAAGAAGCTGGAGTGGTCGCTCGACGGTGGCGCCTGGACGGCGTACACCACGCCGGTCGAGGTGACCGGGGACGGCACGCACGAGCTGCTGTACCGGGCCACCGACGCCGCCGGCAACGTCGAGGCGCTGAAGTCGGCGGTCGTGAAGATCGACGGCACCAAGCCGACGCTGCTGGTCTCCGGCATCGCCGACGGCCAGCTCTACGGTGACAGCCAGGACGTCCGGATCTCGTGGCAGGCGGTCGACCCGACCTCCGGCATCAAGACGACCTCCGGCGTGCTGGACGGTCGGGCGTACGCCAGCGGCACCCTCCAGGCGCTGTACGAGCTGCCGCTCGGCCTGCACGAGCTGACGGTGACCGCGACCGACAAGGCGGGTAACTCCACCACCTCGACGGTCCGGTTCTTCGTCACCACCTCGTTCCGGGACATGCAGAACCTGCTGGACCGGTTCAAGGCGACCGGACGACTCACCACCAAGGCGCACCGTCAGCTGTCCAACAAGCTGGCCGCGGTGCGGGAGTCCGAGGCGGCGGGCAACGACAAGCGGGCGGTGCAGCAGTTGACCGCCTTCAAGGCGTTGGCCACCGACACCGCGGTGGTGACCGACACCGACGTGCGGGACGTGCTGGTCCGTGACGCCGACGCCATGATCGTCCGGCTTGGCGGCGCGGCCACCAAGGCCGGCGTCAAGGCGAACGACAACAGGTCGGTCGACGGGGCCGGCCGGCTCGGTGCCGACCCCACCCGGATCGCCGCGGGCGGTTCGCTGTAAGGAGCACCACGGGGCCGCTCCCACCGTCGACACCGGCGGTGGGGGCGGCCCCTCCACATCGGAAGGGAGACGTCGATGCGTACCTTCAGAGCCCTCGCCGCCGCGCTGGTCGTGGCGGCCCTGGTGGCCCTGCCGGCGGGTCCGGCGGCGGCGCACGGCGGGAAGGTCAAGCTGACGGTGGCCGGTGACGGTGCCGGCGGGGTCACCGTGATGGCCGTGTACGCCGACGGGCACCGGCTGGACCAGCCGGTACGGCTCACCCTGACCGCCGAGGGCGAGGGTGGCCGGACGGCCGGGCCGGTGCAGATCGAGCCGTCCGGGGAGGGGCAGGGCTTCTACAGCAGCGGCCCGCTGCTGTCCCCCGGCGACTGGCGGGTGACGGTCAGCGCCCCCGCGCCGTACCGGAGCACGGCTACCGCCCAGGTGCAGGCCCGGGTGGCCCAGTCGCCGTCGCCGGTCGCCGTCGAACGCCCGGCGGCCGGGGCGCAGGAGACCGGAGCCGGCTGGTGGCGGTGGTTGGCAGGTGGCCTCGCGGTGGTGGTCGTCGCCGGGTCGACGCTGCTGTGGTGGCGGCGCCGGACCCACCCCGGGCCCGGGGAAGCGGCCGGCCTCGGCGGCTGACGGCCGCGTCGCCGGTCGGGCCCGGACACCACGGCGGTGTCCGGGCCCGACCGCGTCCGGCCCGGTGTGCTCAGAGCAGGGCGTCCAGCGCGTCGAGGTCGTCGTCGGTGGGCTGCCAACCGCCGGCGGCGGCGTTCGCTCGGACCTGCTCGGCGGTGGTCGCGCCGGCGATGACCGAGGCCACCGCCGGGCGGGCGGCCAGCCCGCCGATGGCCACCTGGAGCAGCGTCAGCCCCCGCTGCGTCGCGTACGCCTCCAGCGCCTCGATGGTGTCCCAGCGGGCGGCGGCGAGCCGCTCGGCGTACCGGCCGCCACCGGCGAGGCGGCTGCCGGCGGGCGGGGCGCTGTCCCGCCGGTACTTGCCGGTGAGCAGCCCGTTGGCCAGCGGGAAGAACGGCAGCAGCCCCAGGCCGAACCGCTCGCAGGCCGGGACGATCTCGACCTCGGCGTCCCGGTGGAGCAGGTTGTAGTGGTTCTGCGCGCTGACGAACCGGGTCAGCCCCCGGGTCTTCGCCGTCCAGTCGGCGTCGGCGATCTGCCAGCCGGAGAAGTTGGAGTTGCCCAGGTACCGCACCTTGCCGGCGCGGACCAGGTCGTCCAGCGCGGCGAGCGTCTCGTCGACCGGGGTGTCCGGGTCGGGCTCGTGCAGCTGGTACAGGTCGATGTGGTCGGTGCCGAGCCGGCGCAGCGACGCCTCGACGGCCCGCACCACGTACCGCCGGGACCCGCGTACCCCGAAGTCTCGGCCGTTGCGCCCACCCATCGACATGCCGAACTTGGTGGCCAGCACCACGTCGTCGCGCCGCCCCTTGAGGGCCTGCCCGAGCAGTTCCTCCGAGCCGCCCGGCGGCTCGCCGTAGATGTCGGCGGTGTCGAAGAAGGTGATCCCGGCGTCGAGCGCGGCGTCGACCACCGCCCGGGTGCCGTCGATGTCGAGCTTGCGGCCGAAGTTGTTGCAGCCGACGCCGACCACGGACACCACGAGCCCGGAGTCGCCCAGCCGGCGGTAGGTCATCTCAGTCACGAGATCCACCCTATGCCGCCCGGACCGGCCCCGACCGGCGACGACCACGCCCGGTGACGGGGCGTGGTCGGCACCTCACGGCCGCGCGGATGGCTCAGCCCACGTCCCAGACCGGCTCCGGGGTCTCCACCACGTCGCCGTCGCCCCGGAACAGCACGAACCTGTCGAAGGAGCGGGTGAACCAGCGGTCGTGGGTGACCGCCACCACCGTCCCGGCGAACGCGGCCAGTCCCGCCTCCAACGCCTCCGCCGAGGCCAGGTCGAGGTTGTCGGTCGGCTCGTCGAGCAGCAGCAGGGTGGCCCCGGACAGTTCCAGCAGCAGCACCAGGAACCGGGCCTGCTGGCCGCCGGAGAGGGTGCCGAACCGCTGGTCGCCCTGGCCGGCCAGCTCGTAGCGGCTCAGCGCCGCCATCGCCGCGTGCCGGTCCATGCCGTCCCGGTGCGCGTCGCCGCGCCACAGCACCTCGACCAGGGTCTTCGCCGTCAGCTCCGGCCGGTCGTGGGTCTGCGAGAAGTGCCCCGGCCGCACCCGGGCACCCAGCCGGACCACCCCGGCGTGCGCCACCGGGGCCAGCGCGGCGGCCCCGTCCACCGGGCCGTTGGCCGGGTCGGGGTCGGTGCCGCCCCGGGCCAGCAGACGCAGGAAGTGCGACTTGCCGGTGCCGTTGGCCCCGAGCACCGCCACCCGGTCGCCATACCACAGCTCCAGGTCGAAGGGGTAGGTCAGGCCGTCCAGCTCCAGCTGCTCGCAGATCACCGCGCGCTTGCCGGTCCGCCCGCCGGCCAGCCGCATCCGGATGTCCTGGTCCTTCGGCGGTACGGGCGGCGGCCCGGCCTCCTCGAACTTGCGCAGCCGGGTCTGCGCCGCCTGGTAGCGGGAGGCGAGCCCGTCGTTGTACGCGGCCTTCTGCTTGTACATCAGCATCAGCTCACGCAGCTTCTGGTGCTCCTCGTCCCAGCGGCGGCGCAGCTCGTCGAGGCGGGCGTGCCGGGCCGTGCGGGCGTCGTGCCAGCTCGCGAAGCCTCCCGGGTGCACCCAGGCGCCGCCCCCTTCCACGGCGACCACCCGGTCGGCGGTGTGCGCGAGCAGTTCCCGGTCGTGCGAGACGTACAGCACCGACTTGGCCGACTCGCGCAGCCGCTGCTCCAGCCAGCGTTTGCCAGGCACGTCGAGGAAGTTGTCCGGCTCGTCGAGCAGCAGCACCTCGTCGGGGCCGCGCAGCAGCAGCTCCAGGGCGAAGCGCTTCTGCTGCCCGCCCGACAGGGTGCGTACCGGCCGGTCCCGGGAGGCGTCCCAGGGCAGGTCGAGCACGGTGGTGGTGACGGTGTCGAAGAGCACCTCGGCGTCGTACCCGCCGGCCTCGCCCCAGGCGGCCAGCGCGTCGGCGTACGCCAGTTGGGCCTTGCCGGCAGCGGTGCTGTACTTGCCGCGCAGCTCGGCCTCCCGCATGGCCCGTTCGGTGTCGGCGAGCCGGTGGCCGGCCGCGCGCAGCGTCGGTGGGGCCAGCGACAGGGCCAGGTCGGCAAGCGTCGACTCGTCGCCGATCATGCCGATGAACTGCCGCATCACGCCGAGCCCACCGGAGCGGGCGATTGCGCCGGTGCGCACCGGCAGGTCACCGGCGACCATCCGCAGCAGCGTCGTCTTGCCGGCGCCGTTCGGCCCGACCAGGGCGACCTTGGCGCCCTCGCCGACCCGGAACGACACGTCGGCGAAGAGCTCCCGGCCGTCCGGGAGGAGGTGCCCGACCGCTGCCACGTCCACGTATCCCACGCCGGCATCCTGCCCGAGGCGTGGGGCCGGGCGACACTCGATTACCGGGTGACCCGCAGCACCCGGTAGCCCTTCTGGCTGGCCTGCCGGGTCACCGCGAAGCCCTCGTCGACCAGCCAGCGGTGCAGCGAGTCGCCGCCGAGGTGCCGGGCCACCACCAGCCAGCCGACGCCGTCGGGGGCGAGCCGGGGCAGCCAGCGGCGCAGCAGGGCGTGCAGTTCGGGTTTGCCGATGTGGATCGGCGGGTTGGACCAGACCTGGGTGAAGGCGACCTCGGCCGGCACCTCGTCCGGGGCGACGGCGTGCACCCGGTCGGCGGCGTCGATCCGGGCGGCGTTCGCGGCGGTCAGCTCGCGGGCCCGCGCGTTGACGTCGACCGCCCACACGGTGGCGGTCGGCGCGAGGTCGGCCAGCACGCAGCTGATCGGCCCGAACCCGGAGCCGATGTCGAGCAGGTGACCGCCGGTGCCGGCGGTCGGCAGCTCGGCCTTGCGCAGCAGTACGGCGGTGCCGGGGTCGAGCCGGGCGGCGGAGAAGACCCCGCTGGCGGAGGCGAGCGTGTAGTCGCGCCCGGCGACGTGGAACTCGACCTCGCGGGGGTGGGCCGGGGCGCTGGGCTCCGGGGTGAAGTAGTGGTCGCCGGTCACCGGGGCATTCTTCCACCGGCCCGTACCGGTCCCGTCGTCGGCGGTCGGTGCACCGGGGTGGACGGTCCGGGGCATCCGACGCGCCACGCGCGGAATTTCCGGATTTTATCCTCTAAAGGGGCAATGAACCCTACTCTGGGCGACATGGTATATCGGTACGAGTCCGCTGAGGACGCGTTTGAGGAGAACCCGCGCCCCGGGGCGGACCTGCCGCTGGTGCAACCCGGACCGGCCGCGCCGGCCGGGCCCTCCCCGTCCCGCTTCCCGGTCCCCTCCCTGCCCCGGACCGCCCGGCCGGTGCCGCCGGAGACCGGTCCCGTCCCGATCCGCTCCGCCGTCCAGATGCCCGCCCCGACGCCCACGCCACAGCGGTCCCGGTCCCGCCGCTCCGGTGACGCTCGCGGCGGCCGGCTCTGGCAGATCGCCGTCGGCGGGGCGGCGGTGCTGATGCTGCTCGGCCTCGGCGGCATCGGTGGGGCCCTGCTGCTCATCGACCGCACCGCCACCGACGACCCGGCGCAGAACGGGGCCGCGCCGACGGCGTCGGCGAGCGCCGCCCCGACCGAACAGGCCGCCGCCGGCCCGCTGGACTCCCGGGACGTCGACCGGCAGCCGTTGACCGCCAAGGAGGTCTTCCCCGACAAGACCCTGGTCGTCGGCGGCGACCGGCACGAGTACCAGGTGCTCAAGACCCAGGCCGGCGCGAACTGCGCCGTGGCCGCCACCGGTGAGATCGCCGACCTGCTGGTCACCCTCGGGTGCAGCCAGGTGGTCCGGGCCACCCTGCGTTCCCCCGACGGCGACCACCTGCTCACCGCCGGCCTGTTCAACCTGACCGACCTGGCCACCGCGCAACGCGTCCGGGACCGGATCAGGCCGCTGCTCGACGACCGGCGCGGCCGGTTCCGGGGCATGCCTGCCGGGGACGACACCGAGTCGGTCGCCACCGCCGCCGCCCGCGTCGCCTGGCAGGTACGCGGCCACTACGTCGCCTACTGCCTGGTCACCCGGGACGACGCCGGTGCCGTCCCGGCCGGTGACCGCGCCGTCCGCGAGATCATCTACGACCTGATCGAGCTGCACCTCGACAAGGGGGTGCTGGCCCGTCGCGCGGCCGGCGTCAGCGTGGACCAGCCCACCGCGAAGCCCACCGGCACCGGGGCCACCCCGTCCGCCGGGACGAGCAGGACGCCCACCGCCTCCCCGCGCGGCGACGACCCGGACACCGACGAACTGCCAGGCGACTGACCGCCGTCGACGCAGGGCCCGGCCGGAGCGGCCGGGCCCTGCGTCGTGCTGCGACGGCCCCCAGCACCGGCGCCGGCACCGGTCGCTACGCCGGCTCGACGGGCAGCCAGAGTTCGCGGACCGTACCGCCGAGGTCGCCCGCCGCAGCGGGCACCGCGACGATCTCCGGGCCCGGCCGCAGACGCCACGGGTTGAAGGGAAACCACCCCGTTGCGGCAGTGGCCCAGGTCCGCTGCAGCATCTGCGGATGCGGCCCCACCACCCGGATGACCACCCAACGGCCCGCCGGGACCTCGATGACGTCCAGGTCGGCCGGGACCGGCGTGCTCCGGGACACGGCGACCCCGTGCAGGTACGTCAGCTCGCTGCCCTCGTCGTAGTCCGCGTCGAGGTCGTCGCAGACCGCGAGCAGGCCACCCGGCTCGGCGTCGCCGAGCGCCTTCAGACGCAGGTGCTCCTCCGCCGGCAACGCCGCGACGTGCCGCTGGATGTACGGGTTGACGCATCGGTGGATCAGGGGAACCCGGGTGGCGTGCCCCACGAGCCGGAATGCGGGACGGCCGACGAGGCGGGTCTCCATGCGTTCGTTCCCTTCGGCGGTGGGGCGGAACCTGAGCCGTGCTGCCGGGCGACCCGGCCCTTCGTATCGTGGCCGGTGTCGATGCGGCACACCCGACAGAAGCGGAGCGGAAAGTGTCGGGCGACCGGGCCCGGCGCCACCACACGATGGGCGCATGGACGACACGACACTGGTATCCCGGTTCCTTCACGACGGCTTCGTGAAGGTGGCGGGCGCCGTCGCGCCGCGCGTGGCCGCCGACTGCGCCCGGCTGCTGTGGCGGGAGACCGGCTGCGACCCGGACGACCCGGCCACCTGGACGCAGCCCGTGCACTGGGTGCCCGGCATGGCGCAGGGGCCGTTCGCCGCCGCGCCCAACTCCCCGTTCCTCCATCACGCGTACGACCTGCTCGTCGGCGCGGGACGCTGGGAGCCGCGCTACTCACTGGGTACCTTCCCGTTGCGCTTCCCACACCGGGACGAGCCGGACGACGCGGGCTGGCACATCGAGGGCAGCTATCTGCCGGAGGGCGCGAGCTGGTACTTCACGAACGTCCGCTCCCGGGGTCGGGCACTGCTGATGCTGTTCCTGTTCAGCGAGGTCGGTGACGAGGACGCGCCGACCCGGATCAGGGTCGGCTCCCACCTCGACGTGCCGAAGGTGCTGGACAGGTACGGGGAGGACGGGGCGAGCGGGCTCGACCTCGCGCCCGAGCTGGTGGCGGCGTCGGACCACCGGCCGGTCGCCCTGGCCACCGGGTCCCCTGGTGACGTCTTCCTCTGCCATCCGTTCCTGGTGCACGCGGCGCAGCCGCACCACGGCACCCGGCCGCGGTTCATGGCCCAGCCGCCGCTGATGCCTGCGGCACCGTACGAGCTGGAACGGCCCGACGGTGCGTACTCGCCCGTGGAGATCGCGATCCGCCGGGGACTGGGGCACGACACGCCCGACCCTGCTCTACGGGGGAGGCGGGAACACCGGTGAGGGGGCGGGTGAGTGGCCGCAACGCGCGATTCCAGCAGTGGGAGGCGCTGCTCCGCAACCGCGCCAAGCGGCAGCGTCGCGGCGAGTTCCTCGTGCAGGGCGTACGCCCGATCACCATGGCCATCGAACACGGCTGGCAGGTCCGGGAGCTGCTCTACGACGCCGACGCCCAGCTCTCCGGCTGGGCCCGCAGAGCCCTGGACACCGTCCCGGCCGAGCGGTACGCCGTCTCCCCCGACCTGATGCACGAGCTGGGCGGCAAGGCCGACACGGTTCCGGAGTTGCTGGCCGTGGTCGCCCTGCCGGAGGACGACCTGTGCCGCATCCCGACCGGGCCGACCATGCTCGCCGTCGTGTTCGACAGGCCCACCAGCCCCGGCAACATCGGGACACTCATCCGGTCCGCAGACGCCTTCGGCGCGTCCGGCGTCATCGTCACCGGCCATGCCGCCGACGTGTACGACCCGAAGGCGGTGCGGGCGAGCACCGGCTCGCTGTTCGCGCTGCCCGTGGTCCGGGTGCCCGCACACCAGGCGGTGCTGTCCTGGGTCGCCGACGTGCGCGCCGGCGGTGTCCGCATCGGCATCGCGGGTGCCGACGAACACGCCGTACTCACGGTCGCCGAGTGCGATTTCACGCAACCCACGCTGGCCCTGATCGGCAACGAGACCACCGGTCTCAGCGTCGGCTGGCGTGCCGCCTGCGACCAGCTCGTCCGGGTCCCGATGTCCGGGGCCGCCAGCTCCCTGAACGCGGCTGCCGCCGCGACCGTCGTGCTCTACGAGTCGGCCCGCCAGCGCAGCGCCGCCGCCCGCCGGGCGCAGCGGCTGACCGGCTAGGACTCCACGGGCAGCCGCAACCGGCGGGTCCGGTCGGCGCGGTCGGCGTAGTCGGCCGGGTCGGCCGGATAGCCGACGGCCACCAGGGTCAACCCGTGCGCCGGCGCGACCGTCACCTCGCTGGACCGTTCCCGCCGGACGAGCAGCCCGGCCGGCCAGTCGACCGGGCGTCGACCGTCCCCGGCGGTCAGCATCGCCCCGACCAGGCTGCGCACCATCGCCTGGCAGAACGCGTCGGCCTGCACGGTGGCGACCAGGATGCCGTCCGGGTCCCGCCGCCAGTCCAGCCGGGTCACCTCGCGTACCGTCGTGGCGTTCTCCTTGCGCCGGCAGTACGCGGCGAAGTCGTGCTCCCCCACCAGGCCGGCCGCCGCGACGTTCAGGGCGGCCGGGTCCAACGCCCGGGGCCAGGCGAGGGTGTCGCGCCGCCGCAGCGGTTCGGCACCCCACGGGGCGTCGGTCACCCGGTACTCGTAGCGGCGGAAGGTCGCCGAGAAACGGGCGTCGAAGTCGGCGGGAACCTCCGTCATCGCCCGGACCCGGACGTCACCGGGGAGCAGCCGGGCCAACCGGCGCAGCAGCCGCTCCCGGTGCTCCGCCCAGACGGCGGCGGGCAGGTCGAGGTGGCAGACCTGCCCGGTGGCGTGCACCCCGGCGTCGGTCCGCCCGGCCACGGTCAGGCCGGTCACGGTGCCCGCCCCGAGCACCAGGTCCAGCGTCGCGACCAGCACCCCGGCCACCGTGCGCCGGGTCGGCTGGGCAGCCCAGCCGGAGAAGTCGGTCCCGTCGTACGCGACGTCCAGCCGCAGCCGGGTCCGCTCGTCCACCTCGTACCTCCCGTTCACGACGTCGGGCCCGGCACCCCAGGAAGGGATGCCGGGCCCGACGGTGCTGCCGTTGCTCAGGCCTTGTTCTCGGTGGCCTCGGTGGCCTCGTCGCTGTCCTCGCGGGCGGCGGCGGTGTCACCGGACGCCGAGACCGGCGCCTCGGAGTCCTGGTCGGCCTGGGCCGCCGGGGTCTCCTCGGCCGGGGCGAGCGCCTCGACCTTGTCCTGCTGGGCGGCCTTGCGGGTGGCGGTCTTCTTGTTCGCCTTCGGCTCGGCGACCTGAAGCTCCTCCACCAGCTCGATGATCGCCATCGGAGCGGCGTCACCCTTGCGCGGGCCGGTCTTCACGATCCGGGTGTAGCCACCGTTGCGGTTGGCGTACCGGGGCGCGATCTGGTCGAACAGGGAGTAGACGACGTCCTTGTCCTTGACGACGCCCAGCACCCGCCGCCGCGAGGCGAGGTCGCCACGCTTGGCCTTGGTGATGAGCTGCTCGGCCAGCGGACGCAGCCGCCGGGCCTTCGTCTCGGTGGTCTGGATCTTGCCGTGCTGGAACAGCGCGGTGGCCAGGTTGGCCAGCATCAGCCGCTCGTGCGCGGGGCTGCCGCCGAGGCGGGGGCCCTTGGTGGGCGTGGGCATGCTTGGTGCTCCTCAGGTGTGGCGGCAGCGCGGACTAGAGCTGCTCGGTCTCGCGATAGTCGTCGGTGTCGTAGTCGGCCTCGCCGAAGGCGTCCACGACGTGCGCCGGGTCGAAGTTCGGGGCCGAGTCCTTCAGCCCCAGACCCATCCCGGCGAGCTTCATCTTGACCTCGTCGATCGACTTCTGACCGAAGTTGCGGATGTCGAGGAGGTCGGCCTCGGTACGCCCGATCAGCTCACCAACGGAGTTGATGCCCTCGCGCTTGAGGCAGTTGTAGGAGCGGACGGTGAGGTCCAGCTCCTCGATCGGCAGGGCGAGGTCGGCCGCCAGCTGGGCGTCCTGCGGGGACGGCCCGATGTCGATGCCCTCGGCGGTCTCGTCCAGCTCCCGGGCCAGCCCGAACAGCTCCACCAGCGTCGAACCGGCGGAGGCCAGCGCGGTACGCGGGCCCATCGACGGCTTGGTCTCGACGTCGATGATCAGCCGGTCGAAGTCGGTCCGCTGCTCGACACGGGTCGCCTCGACGCGGTACGTCACCTTCAGCACCGGCGAGTAGATCGAGTCGACCGGAATCCGGCCGATCTCGGCGCCGGCCTGCTTGTTCTGCGCCGCCGTCACGTAGCCGCGACCCCGCTCGACGGTCAGCTCCATGTCGAGCCGGCCCTTGCCGTTGAGGGTGGCGAGCTTGAGGTCGGGGTTGTGCACCGAGACACCGGCCGGGGGCTGGATGTCACCGGCGGTCACGTCGCCCGGCCCCTGCTTGCGCAGGTACATGCTGACCGGCTCGTCGTGCTCCGAGCTGACGCAGAGCTCCTTGATGTTCATGACGAGCTCGACCACGTCCTCCTTGACCCCGGGGATCGTGGTGAACTCGTGCAGCACACCGTCGATCTTGATCGAGGTGACCGCGGCACCCGGGATGGACGACAGCAGCGTACGCCGCAGCGAGTTGCCCAGGGTGTAGCCGAAGCCGGGCTCCAGCGGCTCGATGGTGAACCGGGAGCGGGTCTCGTTGATCGACTCTTCGGAGAGAGACGGTCGCTGGCTGATGAGCATTTCTTCTCTTCTCTTCCGGGACGCCCGCTATATGACGCCCACGACACAAACTGTTCCGGTGGCCCGCCCCGCAGGACGGGCCACCGCAACGAGCCCTTACTTGGAGTAGAGCTCGACGATCAGCTGCTCCTGGACCTGGGTGTCGATCACCTGGCGGGCCGGGAGCGAGTGCACCAGGACCTTCATCTGGCTCGGGATCGCCTCCAGCCACGCCGGAACGGTCTTCGAGCCGGCCTGGGCCTGCGCCACGATGAACGGGGTGAGCTCCTTGCTCTTGCCCCGGACCTCGATGATGTCGTGCTCCTTGACGCGGTACGACGGGATGTCGACCTTCTTGCCGTTCACGGTGAAGTGACCGTGCTTGACAAGCTGGCGGGCCATGTCCCGGGAGTGCGCGTACCCGGCCCGGTAGACCACGTTGTCGAGCCGCGACTCCAGGATCTGCAGGAGGACCTCACCGGTCTTGGCCTGCTTGGCCACGGCCTCCTCGTAGTACCCGCGGAACTGCTTCTCCAGCACGCCGTACACGCGGCGGGCCTTCTGCTTCTCGCGGAGCTGGAGCAGGTACTCCGTCTCCTTCGTGCGGCCACGGCCGTGCTGCCCGGGCGGGAACGGCCGGGACTCGAACGGGCACTTCGGGCCATCGCACTTGCTGCCCTTGAGGAACAGCTTCATCTTCTCCCGCCGGCAACGGCGGCAGTCAGCACCGGTGTAACGAGCCATCTCTCTCTAACCTCTCAGACCCGGCGACGCTTCGGCGGACGGCACCCGTTGTGCGGCTGCGGGGTGACGTCGGCGATCTGGCCGACCTCCAGCCCGACGGCCTGCAGCGAGCGGATGGCGGTCTCCCGGCCGGAGCCGGGACCCTTGACGAACACGTCGACCTTGCGCATGCCGTGCTCCATCGCCCGACGCGCGGCGGCCTCGGCGGCCAGCTGCGCGGCGAACGGGGTCGACTTGCGGGAGCCCTTGAAGCCCACCTGGCCGGCGGAGGCCCAGGAGATGACCGCACCGGTCGGGTCCGTGATGGACACGATGGTGTTGTTGAACGTGCTCTTGATGTGCGCCTGCCCGTGGGCGACGTTCTTGCGTTCCTTGCGCCGGACCTTCTTGACTGCGGCTCCGGCACGAGCCTTCGGTGGCATAAGTCTTCTGCGCTCCTGTATGGGTTCTCGATCGGCTGCTGGCTCTTGGCCTGGGCGCCGGCGTGGGAGTTACTTCTTGCCGGGCTTCTTCTTGCCGGCCACGGTCCGCTTCGGGCCCTTGCGGGTCCGCGCGTTGGTGCGGGTCCGCTGGCCGCGCACGGGCAGGCCCCGGCGGTGCCGGATGCCGGCGTAGCAGCCGATCTCGACCTTGCGGCGGATGTCGGCGGCGACCTCGCGGCGCAGGTCGCCTTCAACCTTGTAGTTCGCCTCGATGTGGTCGCGGAGCTGAACGAGCTCCTCGTCCGTGAGGTCCCGAGCGCGCTTGTCCGGCGAGATGCCGGTAGCGGCGAGCGTCTCCTGGGCGCGGGTGCGACCGACCCCGAAGATGTAGGTGAGCGCGATCTCCATCCGCTTCTCGCGGGGGAGATCCACGCCGACTAGACGTGCCATGTGCGGGCGTACTCCTCGTGATGTGTGGCGGAGGTGTGGACCCGTCCCACCCCGCTACCGACCTGTTCCGGCTCCGGCGCGTCGTGCGCCGGCGACCGGACGGCCGCTGCCCGAGCGAGCCCCGGCCTCCGACCGGGGGTTGGCCACGAGAAGGTACGCATGCGTACGTTCCGCGGCTGGGACGAGCTGGTGACGTGTTGTCGTCGGATCTGCGCGACCCGGACCGGTCCGCCGCCCCCCGTCACACGGAGAGCGGGCTCGGATCAGCCCTGGCGCTGCTTGTGGCGCGGGTCGGTGCAGATCACCATGACCCGGCCGTGCCGGCGGATAACCCGGCACTTGTTGCAGATCCTCTTGACGCTCGGCTTGACCTTCACGGTTGCCTTACTTCCCATCCGGCCCGGCGACGCGGTGACCACGACTCCGGACGTCGAAGACGGACACGGGGACTTCCCGGCCGCCGTCAGGCTTTACTTGTAGCGGTAGACGATGCGCCCGCGGGTCAGGTCGTACGGCGAGAGTTCGACGACGACCCGGTCCTCCGGCAGGATGCGGATGTAGTGCTGCCGCATCTTGCCGCTGATGTGAGCCAGCACCTTGTGGCCGTTCGCGAGTTCCACCCGGAACATGGCGTTCGGCAGAGGCTCGATGACCCGACCCTCGATCTCGATGGCTCCGTCTTTTTTCGGCATGTACTCCGCTGTCCTGACGTCGGTTGCTCCGGACGACCCACAACGTCTTACACGGGCCTTCCGACGGTCGTCGGGGACCCGCGCCAGCCGCGGCTCCGGGCTCCCACCGAAGCGCGTGGTGGGCATGCCGGAGTGGACGCTGTGCGCCGATCTGAAAGTGTACGCCCGCCCACCGGTGGTCGCCAAACCGGCCACCGGTGGTGTCACCCACCCGGACGAAACGGGGCACCACCCCGCGCAACGCCCGGCTGTCAGTGGCCGGGCCGGCGCCGTTCCCGACGGTCCCCCGGCGCTATTCCACGAGGGGTGGCCGTCGCCGCCCATCGGTGACCGCCCCCCACCCGCCCCATCTGTCGTCGGGCCCTTTCGACCTGACGACATCAGCGATTCCCGTCCCTCTTCCGGCCGACGGTCGAGTCGTCGACGTCATCAGTTCGGAAGGAGCCGAGGTGGTCCGAGTGTCACCGGGCCCGGGGTCAGGTGGCCGGGGAGTCGGCCGGCTGCCGGGCGGTCACCAGGTCGCCGAGCCGCGCCCGCCCGCCGTCGAACGCGGTCAGCACCCAGACCCCGTCCTCCAGCAGCGCCATCGAGTGCTCGACGTGCACCGCCATCGACCGGTCCCGGGTGACCACGGTCCACCCGTCGGACAGCTCGACGGTACGCGGGGAACCCATCGTGATCATCGGCTCGATCGCCAGCGCCATGCCCGGCACCAGGCGTGGCCCCTTGCCGGGCCGGCCGTGGTTGAGCACGTGCGGGTCCTGGTGCATCTCGGTGCCGATGCCGTGGCCGCCGTAGCCGTCGACGATGCCGTACCGGCCACCCCGGCGGACGGCGGTCTCGACGGCGTGCGAGATGTCGGTGAGCCGGCCACGGCCGTTCGCGGCCCCCCGCGCGGCGGCGGCGATCCCGGCCCACATGGCGTCCTCGGCGACCGAGGCCATCTTCAGCAGCGCCGGGTCGACCTCGCCCACCCCGACGGTGACCGCCGCGTCGCCGTGCCAGCCGTCCAGCACCGCGCCGCAGTCGATCGAGATCAGGTCGCCTTCCCTGAGCACCTGGTCGGCGGCGGGGATCGCGTGCACCACCTGCTCGTTGACCGACGAGCAGATCGAGGCGGGAAAGCCGTGGTAGCCCTTGAAGGACGGGATCGCGCCCGCCTCGCGGATGGTCGCCTCGGCGATCGCGTCGAGGTCGGCCGTACTCACCCCGGGGGCGACCGCCGCGCTCATCCGGCGCAGGGCCTCGGCGACCACCAGGCCGGCGGCCCGCATCTTCTGGATCTGGTCAGGGGTCTTCAGCTGGATGTCCAGCTGGGCACGGCGCATGGAGCGGTCACCTTTCGTTGCCTTGCACAGCGAAACAGCGGGGCACGTCGCGTACCCCGCTGTTCGCACTCTATCCGCCGGGCCCCGGCGGGAGGTCAGCCGCCGTACGAGCGCAGCGCGTCGATCGCGCGGACGGTGACGTCCTCCACGGGGCCGGTGGCGTCGATCCCGACCAGCTTGTTCTGTGCGCCGTAGTAGTCGACCAGCGGCGCGGTCTTGTCGGCGTACTCGCGCAGCCGGGCCGCGATGGTCTCCGGCTTGTCGTCGTCGCGCTGGAACAGCTCGGCGCCGCACCGGTCGCAGACGCCCTCCCGGCTGGGGGCGTCGAACTCGACGTGCCAGATCTTGCCGCAGCCCCGGCAGGTACGCCGGCCGGAGAGCCGCCGGATCACCTCGTCGTCGTCGACGACCAACTCCAACACCAGATCCAACGCGGTGCCCAGGTCGGCGAGGAGCTTGTCCAGCGCGGCGGCCTGCGGGGTGGTGCGCGGGAAGCCGTCGAGCAGGAAGCCCTCGGAGGCGTCCGGCTCGGCGAGCCGGTCCCGGACCATGTTGATGGTCACCTCGTCCGGGACCAGCTTGCCCGCGTCCATGTACCGCTTCGCCTCGACTCCCAGGGGCGTCCCCTGGGAGACGTTGGCCCGGAAGATGTCACCGGTCGAGATCTTCGGCACCGAGAGGTGTGCGGCGATGAACTCCGCCTGTGTGCCCTTGCCCGCGCCCGGCGGGCCAACCAGAACGAGTCGCATCTACCGCAGGAACCCTTCGTAGTTCCGCTGCATGAGTTGGCTCTCGATCTGCTTCACGGTCTCCAGACCGACGCCGACCATGATGAGCACAGCGGTGCCGCCGAACGGGAAGTTCTGGAACTGCTGGCTGTTCAGCCAGATGAAGAAGAAGTTCGGCAGGACCGCCACGATACCCAGGTAGAGCGCGCCCGGCAGGGTGATCCGGCTGAGGATGAAGTCGAGGTAGTCGGCGGTCGGCTTGCCGGGGCGGATGCCCGGCACGAAGCCGCCGTACTTCTTCATGTTGTCCGCGACCTCGGTCGGGTTGAACGTGATCGACACGTAGAAGTACGTGAAGAAGATGATCAACAGGAAGTAGATCACGATGTGCAGCGGCGCGTCGGCCTGCACGATGTTGTTCTGGATCCAGGCCTGGGTCTTGCCCGGGTCGTTCTGGTCGAAGAACTGGAGCGCCAGCTGCGGCAGGTAGAGCAGCGACGAGGCGAAGATGACCGGGATGACGCCGGCCTGGTTCACCTTCAGCGGGATGTAGGTGGAGGTGCCGCCGTACATCCGCCGGCCGATCATGCGCTTGGCGTACTGCACCGGGATGCGGCGCTGCGCCTGCTCGATGAAGCAGACCGCGGTGATGACCACCAGGACCAGCGCGAGCACCAGGGCGAACTTGCCCCAGCCCTCGTTGGTCTTGATCTTCCAGCCTTCGCTGGGGAGCCGGGCCGCGATCGAGGTGAAGATCAGGACGGACATGCCGTTGCCGACGCCCCGGTCGGTGATCAGCTCGCCGAGCCACATCACCATGCCGGTGCCGGCGGTCATCGTCATGACCAGGATGCTGAGGGTCAGCCAGTCCGGGATGCCGGTGCCCTCGGGCACGATCGGGAACTGGTCGCAGCGGTTCTGGAACAGCTGGCCGGAACGGGCCAGCGCCACGAACGCCGACGACTGGAGGATGCCCAGCCCGAGGGTCAGGTAGCGGGTGTACTGGGTGATCTTCGCCTGGCCGGCCTGGCCCTCCTTGCGGAGCTGCTCCAGCCGGGGGATGACCACCGTCAGCAGCTGCAGGATGATCGACGCGGTGATGTAGGGCATGATGCCCAGCGCGAAGACCGAGAGCTGCAACAGCGCGCCGCCGGAGAACAGGTCGAGCAGGTTGAGCACGCCCGTGTTCTGGCCCTGCAGACTGTCGAGACACTTCTGCACGTTGCCGTACGAGACGCCGGGGCTGGGCAGAGTGGCGCCGAGCCGGTAGACCGCGATGATGCCTACTGTGAACAGCAGCTTCTTGCGCAGGTCAGGCGTACGGAACGCACTGAGAAAGGCGGACAGCAACTTCTTCCTCCTGCGCGCGGGCCGCCCGGTGGTGGTCCCTGGCGGGTGGGGTGGGTGCCGGGCGAGTGCCCGATATCCATGGCTGGGAAGGGACTCTAACAGCCCGATCCCGCTCCGGGCAGGTGTGCCCGGCTACATAAACCGAATCCGATGTTACCCGGCGCACACGCTCCGGGTAGACCAGGGCGCCCGCCCAGTCACGATGAACTGAGCGGGCGCCATGGTCTGCCTGACCTACAGCTCGGTGACCGAGCCGCCGGCAGCGGTGATCTTCTCCTTGGCCGACGCGCTGAACGCCTGCGCCGACACCTGGAGGGTCACGCCGCCGAGGTCGCCGGTGCCGAGGATCTTGACCGGGTGGCCCTTGCGGACCGCGCCGGCCTCGACCAGCTCCAGCGGGCCGACCTGGCCGCCGTTGGGGAACAGTTCGGCGAGCCGGTCCAGGTTGACCACCTGGAAGACGACCTTGAACTTGTTCTTGAAGCCCTTCATCTTCGGCAGGCGCATGTGGATGGGCATCTGCCCACCCTCGAACGCCGCCGAGATGTTCTTGCGGGCCTTGGAGCCCTTGGTGCCGCGACCGGCGGTCTTGCCCTTGGAGCCCTCACCGCGACCCACCCGGGTCTTCGCGGTCTTGGCGCCCGGGGCCGGACGGAGATGGTGAACCTTGATCGTCATTACTCGACCTCCTCGACCTTCACGAGGTGGCTGACCGTGAAGATCATGCCCCGAATCTCGGGACGGTCCTCCTTGACCACCACGTCATTGATCCGCTTCAGGCCGAGCGAACGCAGCGAGTGCCGCTGGTTCTGCTTCCTCCCGATCTCGGACCGGATCTGGGTGACCTTCAGGCGTGCCATCAGGACGCCACCCCCGCCCGCGACGCCAGCATGGCGGCCGGCGCGACGTCCTCGACCGGCAGGCCACGACGGGCCGCGACGGCCTCCGGGGACTCGAGCCCCTTCAGCGCCGCCACCGTGGCGTGCACGATGTTGATCGGGTTGGACGAGCCGAGGCTCTTGGAGAGCACGTCGTGGATGCCCGCGCACTCCAGCACGGCACGCACCGGGCCACCGGCGATGACGCCCGTACCGGCGGACGCCGGCTTGAGCAGCACCACACCGGCCGCGGCCTCACCCTGGATCGGGTGCGGGATCGACTGGCCGATCCGCGGCACCTTGAAGAAGTGCTTCTTGGCCTCCTCGACGCCCTTGGCGATCGCCGCGGGCACCTCCTTGGCCTTTCCGTAGCCCACGCCGACCGTGCCGTCGCCGTCGCCCACGATCACCAGGGCGGTGAAGCTGAAGCGACGACCACCCTTCACGACCTTGGCGACGCGGTTGATCGCGACGACCCGCTCGAGGTGCGGGGTCTTCTCGACGGGCGCGTTTCCGCGGCCGCCCTCACGGCGGTTGTCGCGGCGACCACCCTCGTTGCCACCGGACCCGCCGCCACGGCGCTGTTGACCTGGCATCAGCAGCCTTCCTTATCTCTCGTGACGGGGTTTCTAGAACTCGAGCCCGGCTTCGCGGGCGGCGTCGGCAAGCGCGGCGACCCGCCCCGCGTACCGGTTGCCGCCACGGTCGAAGACGACCTTGGACACACCGGCGGCCTTGGCCCGCTCGGCGAGCAGGCTGCCGACCTTGCCGGCCAGGGCGCTCTTGTCGCCCTCCGCACCGCGCAGCGACGCGTCCAGGGTCGAGGCCGACGCCAGGGTGTGACCCTTGGTGTCGTCGACGATCTGGGCGACGATGTGCCGCAGCGAGCGGGTGACCACCAGGCGGGGACGCTCGGCGGTGCCGCTGACGTTCTTGCGGACCCGGAAGTGTCGACGCGCACGGCCGACGGCGCGCTTGGCGGCGACGCCGCGGCGGCGCTTGAGCAGCGTGGCGCTCACTTCTTACCTGCCTTTCCGGCCTTGCGGCGGATGACCTCGCCCTGGTACTTGACGCCCTTGCCCTTGTAGGGCTCCGGCGGGCGGATCTTCCGGATGTTGGCGGCGACCTCACCGACCTGCTGCTTGTCGATGCCGGCCACGTGGAACAGCGTCGGCCGCTCCACCGTGAAGGTGATGCCGTCCGGCGCCTGCACCAGGACCGGGTGCGAGAACCCGAGCGCGAACTCCAGGTCCTTGCCCTTGGCGGTGACCCGGTAACCGGTGCCGGCGATCTCCAGGCTCTTGCGGTAGCCCTCGGTCACCCCGACGATCATGTTGGCGACCAGGGTACGGCTCAGGCCGTGCAGCTCCTTGGCCTTGCGCTCGTCGTTCGGCCGGTTGACGTGCAGCTGGCCGTCCTCGCCCCGCTCCGCGGAGATCGGCTCGGCGAGCGTGTGGGTCAGCTCGCCCTTGGGGCCCTTGACCTTGACGGTCTGGCCCTCGATCGTGATGTCGACGCCGGAAGGCACCGGGATCGACTTACGTCCAATACGCGACATTTCTACCTGTCTCCCGTTACCAGACGAAGGCGAGGACTTCCCCGCCAACGCTCCGCTTGCGGGCCTGCCGGTCGGTGAGCAGCCCCTGGGACGTCGAAATGATCGCCACGCCCAGCCCGCCGAGCACCCGCGGGAGCCCGTCCGACTTGGCGTACACCCGGAGACCGGGCTTGGACACGCGCTTGATGCCGGCCAGGCTCCGCTCCCGGTTCTGGCCGTACTTCAGCTCGACGACCAGTCGCTTGCCGACGGCGCCCTCCTCGGGCTCCTCGACCAACCAGGTGGCGATGTAACCCTCGGCCTTGAGGACCTCGGCGATGTTCGCCTTGATCTTCGAGTAGGGCATCGTCACCCGGTCGTGGTACGCCTGGTTGGCGTTCCGCAGACGCGTGAGCATGTCTGCGATCGGGTCGGTCATCGTCATGAAATTCGTCAACCTTTCTCGCCGGGGTTCCCCGGGCACGGCCCGGGGCCTACGGCGAAGAGACAGTTCAGCTGACGCGCGGAGCGCGCCGGGCTATTACCAGGAAGCCTTGGACACGCCGGGCAGCTCACCGCGGTGGGCCATCTCCCGGATGCACACCCGGCAGAGGCCGAACTTGCGGTAGACCGCCTTCGGACGCCCGCACCGCTGGCAGCGGGTGTACGCGCGAACCGAGAACTTCGGCTTCGCGGCGGCCTTGAGGATCAGCGCCTTCTTGGCCATCTCAGTTCTCCTTGAACGGGAAGCCCAGGAGCTTGAGCAGCGCCCGGCCCTCGTCGTCGGTCGTGGCGGTCGTGACCACCGTGATGTCCATGCCCCGCTGGCGATCGATCCTGTCCTGGTCGATCTCGTGGAACACCGACTGCTCGGTCAGGCCGAACGTGTAGTTGCCGTGCCCGTCGAGCTTGCGTCCGTCCAGGCCGCGGAAGTCACGGATACGCGGCAGCGCGATCGACAGCAGCCGGTCCAGGAACTCCCACATCCGGTCGCCGCGCAGGGTCACCTTCGCGCCGATCGGCATGCCCTCACGCAGCTTGAACTGCGCGATCGACTTGGTGGCCCGGCGCACCTGCGGCTTCTGGCCGGTGATCGTGGCCAGGTCGCGGACGGCGCCGTCGATCAGCTTGGCGTCGCGGGCGGCCTCGCCCACGCCCATGTTGACGACGATCTTGACCAGCCGCGGCACCTGCATGGGGTTGCCGTAGCTGTGCTGCTCCTGCAGCTTGGCCACGATCTCGTTGCGGTACCGCTCCTTGAGGCGCGGCAGGGTCTTGGTTTCGGTAGCCGTGGTCATCACAGGTCCTTACCGGTGCTACGCGCGATGCGGACCTTCTGGCCGTTGTCGTCGAACCGGTAGCCGACCCGGGTCGGGTTCCCGTCGGAGTCCAGGACCTGCACGTTCGAGACGTGGATCGGGGCTTCCTGGGTGACGATGCCACCGGTCTTGGCGCCGCGCTGGGTGGTGCTGACTCGGGTGTGCTTCTTGACCCGGTTCACGCCTTCGACGAGGACCTTGTCCTGCCGCGGGTAGGCCGCGATGACCTTGCCCTTGGCGCCCTTGTCCTTGCCGGCGATGACGATGACCGTGTCGCCCTTCTTGACCTTCACGGTCACAACACCTCCGGCGCGAGGGAAATGATCTTCATGAACCGCTTGTCCCGCAGCTCGCGGCCCACCGGGCCGAAGATACGGGTGCCGCGCGGGTCCCCGCCGTCCTTGATGATGACGGCGGCGTTCTCGTCGAAACGGATGTACGAGCCGTCCGGCCGCCGCTTCTCCTTGGCGGTGCGGACGACGACGGCCTTGACGACGTCGCCCTTCTTGACACCGGCGCCCGGGATCGCGTCCTTGACGGTGGCCACGATGACGTCGCCGATGCTCGCGTAGCGCCGACCGGAGCCACCGAGAACCCGGATGCACAGGATCTCCCGGGCACCCGTGTTGTCGGCGACGCGCAGTCGCGACTCCTGCTGAATCACGTCTATCTCCTATGTCTGCCGGTTCTCCGGCCGCCCTCGCGGACGGCCGGAGCCTGGCGGAACCTGCGCCCGACCGAAACCGGCCGAGCTCGAGCCTTCGCTACTTGGCCTTCTCGAGGATCTCCACGATCCGCCAACGCTTGGTGGCGGACAGCGGCCGGGTCTCCATGATCAGGACCCGGTCACCGATGCCGGCAGCGTTCTGCTCGTCGTGGACCTTCAGCTTGCTGGTACGGCGCATGATCTTGCCGTACAGCGCGTGCTTGACCCGGTCCTCGACCTCGACCACGACGGTCTTGTCCATCTTGTCGCTGACCACCAGGCCCTCACGGACCTTACGGCGGGCCCGCACGGTGGTGGCGGTGTTCTCGGTCTCGCTCATGATGCAGTCACCTCAGTCGGCGCGGCCGAGAGACCCAGCTCGCGCTCACGCATGATCGTGTAGATCCGGGCGATCTCCCGACGGATGACCTGCAGCCGCCGGTTGTTGTCCAGCTGACCGGTCGCGGCCTGCACGCGGAGGTTGAACAGCTCCGCCTTGGCCTCGCGCAGCTTCGCGACCAGCTCCTCCTCGGAGAGTTCACGCAGCTCGGAAGGCTTGACGCCCGCTGCCATCAGGATTCACCCACTTCGCGCGTAACAATGCGGCACTTCATCGGGAGCTTGTGGATCGCGCGACGCATCGCCTCTCGCGCGATCTGCTCGTTGGGGAAGGACATCTCGAAGAGAACCCGCCCCGGCTTGACGTTCGCGACCCACCACTCGGGCGAGCCCTTGCCGGAACCCATCCGGGTCTCGGCCGGCTTCTTGGTGAGGGCCTGGTCCGGGAAGACCGTGATCCACACCTTGCCGCCACGCTTGATGTGCCGGGTCATGGCGATACGTGCCGACTCGATCTGCCGGTTGGTCACGTACGCCGGCTCGAGAGCCTGGATTCCGAACTCGCCGAACACCACCCGGTTACCGCCCTTGGACGCGCCGTGGCGGTCCGGGTGGTGCGGCTTGCGGAAGCCCTTCGGGGGCTTGCGCGGCATCAGCATCTGTCAGCCCTCCTGCTGCGTTTCTGCCGGCTGGGTGGCGGCGGCGACAGCGGAACTGTCGACCGGCTCGCCACTCGGCGTCTCGGCCTGCTGCGCGATGGTGGTCGCGGCAGCCCGGCCGGCCTCGGTACCGCCGGCGGTCGTACCCGACGAACCCGACCGGCCACGACGCGGCCGCTCGGGCCGGTCGCCACGCTCACCACGACGCGGGCGGGACGGACCGGCCTCGGCCGGAGCCTCCCGGCCCGGCACGGCGTCGCCCTTGTAGATCCAGACCTTCACACCGATCCGGCCGAAGGTGGTACGGGCCTCGAAGAAGCCGTACTCGATGTTGGCCCGCAGCGTGTGCAGCGGAACCCGGCCCTCGCGGTAGAACTCCGTCCGGCTCATCTCGGCACCGCCGAGGCGGCCGGAGACCTGCACCCGGATGCCCTTGCACACGGGGTTCTTCATCGCCGACTGCATCGACTTGCGCATGGCCCGACGGAAGCTGACCCGGCTGGAGAGCTGCTCGGCGACACCCTGGGCGACCAGCTGCGCGTCCGACTCGGGGTTCTTGACCTCGATGATGTTCAGCTGCACCTGCTTGCCGGTGAGCTTCTCCAGCTCGCCGCGGATCCGGTCGGCCTCCGCACCCTTACGGCCGATGACGATGCCCGGCCGGGCGGTGTGGATGTCGACCCGGACCCGGTCCCGGGTCCGCTCGATGTCGACCTTGGAGATGCCGGCGCGCTCGAGGCCCTTGGACATCATCCGGCGGATCTTGACGTCCTCGCCGATGTAGTCCTTGTAGAGCTTGTCGGCGAACCAGCGGGACTTCCAGTCGGTCGAGATGCCGAGCCGGAACCCAGTGGGGTGAACCTTCTGACCCATTACTCGGCACCCTCCGTCTTGCTCTCGGTCGCCGCGGGCTCGGCCTGCTGCGCCGGCGCCGCCTTCTTCGCCGCGGACTTCTTCGGCGCGGCCGGCGCGACCGCCTCGACCGCCACGGTGATGTGGCAGGTGCGCTTGCGGATCCGGTACGCCCGGCCCTGCGCCCGCGGCCGGAACCGCTTCATGGTCGGGCCCTCGTCGACGAACGCCTCGCTGACGAGCAGCGCGTCGGGGTCCAGCCGCTCGTTGTTCTCCGCGTTGGCGATCGCGCTCGCGAGCACCTTGTACACCTGCTCGCTCGCCGCCTGCGGCGCGAACTGCAGCACCGTGAGCGCCTCCTTCGCGGGCAGGCCGCGGACGAGGTTGACCACCCGGCGCGCCTTCATCGGCGAGATGCGCACGTGCCGCGCAACCGCCCGCGCGCCCGGAAGCACCGGAGCGTCGCCCTTTCCTGGCATCGCTGTAACCCCTTGTTCCTCTATCCGTATGCCCGCGGCGTCAGCGCCGGCGGCTCTTCCGGTCGTCCTTCTCGTGACCCTTGAACGTGCGGGTCAGCGCGAACTCGCCGAGCTTGTGCCCGACCATGGCCTCGGTCACGAACACCGGGACGTGCTTGCGTCCGTCGTGCACGGCGATCGTGTGCCCGAGCATCTCGGGGATGATCGTCGAGCGGCGCGACCAGGTCTTGATGACGTTCTTCGAGCCCTTGTCGTTCTGCGTCTCCACCTTCTTGAGCAGGTGGTCGTCGACGAACGGGCCCTTCTTCAGGCTGCGAGGCATGCTCTATCTCCCTCAGCCGCGCTTACGCGTGGCGTAGCGGCGGCGGACGATCAGCCGGTCGCTCGGCTGGCCCTTACGACGGGTGCGGCCCTCGGGCTTACCCTGCGGGTTCACCGGGTGGCGACCACCGGAGGTCTTACCCTCACCACCACCGTGCGGGTGGTCGACCGGGTTCATCGCGACACCACGGACGGTCGGGCGCTTGCCCTTCCACCGCATCCGGCCGGCCTTGCCCCAGTTGATGTTCGACTGGTCGGCGTTGCCGATCTCGCCGACGCTGGCGCGGCAGCGCACGTCGACCCGCCGGATCTCGCCGGACGGCATACGCAGGGTCGCGTAGGCACCTTCCCGGCCGAGCAGCTGGATGCCGACGCCTGCCGAACGGGCCAGCTTGGCGCCGCCGCCCGGACGCAGCTCCACGTTGTGGATGGTGGTACCGACCGGGATGTTGCGCAACGGCAGGTTGTTGCCCGGCTTGATGTCGGCACCCGGCCCGGACTCGACCCGGTCGCCCTGCTTCAGGTCCTTCGGCGCGAGGATGTAGCGCTTCTCGCCGTCGGCGTAGTGCAGCAGCGCGATGCGCGCGGTGCGGTTCGGGTCGTACTCGATGTGCGCGACCTTCGCCGGCACGCCGTCCTTGTCGACCCGCTTGAAGTCGATCAGCCGGTACTGCCGCTTGTGGCCGCCGCCGTGGTGCCGGGCGGTGATCCGGCCGTGGGCGTTGCGCCCGCCCTTCTTCGGCAGCGGGGCCAGCAGGGACTTCTCCGGCGTGGACCGGGTGATCTCGGCGAAGTCGGCGACGCTGGAGCCCCGTCGGCCCGGCGTCGTCGGCTTGTACTTACGGATAGCCATTGTCTACACCCCTCAGCTGACCGGGCCGCCGAAGGCCTCGATACGGTCACCGTCAGCCAGCTTCACGATCGCCCGCTTGGTCGCCTTGCGCTGACCGAAGCCGGTCTTGGTGCGCTTGCGCTTGCCCTGGCGGTTGAGCGTGTTGACCGTCAGGACGCGGACGTTGAAGATCTGCTGGATAGCGATCTTGATCTCGGTCTTGTTCGCGTCCGGGTGCACCAGGAAGGTGTACCAGTTCCGGTTCAGCTCGCTGTAGCTCTTCTCCGAGACGACCGGCGCGACGATGACGTCCCGCGGGTCGGCGATCGTGCTCACTTGCCACCCTCCTCGGTGGTCTCGGCGGGCACGCCCAGGAACTCGTCCAGGGCGTCCTTGGTGAAGACCACGTCGTCGGCCACCAGCACGTCGTACGTGTTGAGCTGGCCGGACTCGATCAGGTGCACCCGCGGCTCGTTGCGCAGCGACACCCAGTTCAGCTCGTCGGTGCTGCTCAGCACGACCAGCACCCGCCGGGCCCCGGTCAGCTTGGCCAGGGTGGCCAGGGCCGCCTTGGTCGACGGCTTCTCGCCCGAGACGAAGGTCTCGACGACGTGCACCTGGCCGGCGCGGGCCCGGTCGGAGAGGGCGCCACGCAGGGCGGCGGCCTTCATCTTCTTCGGGGTCCGCTGGCTGTAGTCGCGCGGCACCGGGCCGTGGACCACGCCACCGCCGGCGAACTGCGGCGCGCGGATCGAGCCCTGCCGGGCGCGACCGGTGCCCTTCTGCTTGTACGGCTTCTTGCCGCCGCCGGAGACCTCGCCACGGGTCTTGGCCTTGTGGGTGCCCTGCCGGGCCGCCGCGAGCTGAGCCACCACGACCTGGTGCATCAGCGCGATGTTGGCCTGGACGTCGAAGATGTCGGCCGGCAGCTCGACCGAGCCGCTCTTGGCGCCTTCGACGTCGAGGACGTCAACGGTGGTCACTTGGCCACACCGCCCTTCTTCGCCTTCGTCTTGGCCGCGGTGCGGACCAGGACCAGCGCGCCCTTGGGACCGGGGATGGCACCACGGACGAGCAGGAGGTTGTTCTCGGTGTCGACCGCCTGGACGGTCAGGTTCTGGACGGTGTAGCGCACGCCACCCATCCGACCCGCCATCCGGGTGCCCTTGAAGACGCGACCCGGGGTCGCGCAGGCGCCGATGGAGCCCGGCGAGCGGTGCTTGCGCTCGACACCGTGGCTGGCGCGCAGACCGTGGAAGCCGTGCCGCTTCATCGGGCCGGCGTAGCCCTTGCCCTTGGTCTTGCCGGTGACGTCGATGACCACGCCGACCGGGAACTCCTCGACCGTGACCTCCTGGCCGAGCGAGTAGTCCGCGGCGTCGGTGGTGCGCAGCTCGACGATGTGCCGGCGCGGCGCCACGTCCGCCTTGGCGTAGTGCCCGGCGAGCGGCTTCTTGGCCTTGCGCGGGTCGATCGTGCCGTAGGCGAGCTGGACCGCGGAGTAACCGTCCTTCTCGGCGCTACGAACCTGGCTGACGACGCAGGGGCCGGCCTGAACCACGGTCACGGGGACAACCTTGTTGTTGTCCCAGACCTGGGTCATGCCGAGCTTTGCGCCCAGGATCCCCTTGACTTGCCTGTCCATTTGTCCGGTCCCTACAGCTTGATCTCGATGTCGACGCCAGCCGGCAGGTCGAGGCGCATGAGCGAGTCGACCGTCTTCGGGGTCGGGTCGATGATGTCGATCAGCCGCTTGTGCGTACGCATCTCGAAGTGCTCGCGCGAGTCCTTGTACTTGTGCGGCGAGCGGATGACGCAGAAACGGTTGATCTCCGTGGGCAGCGGCACCGGGCCCGCGACCTGCGCCCCGGTGCGCGTCACCGTCTCGACGATCTTCCGCGCCGAGGAGTCGACGACCTCGTGGTCATAGGCCTTGAGCCGGATGCGGATCTTCTGTCCCGCCATGGTGGCTTCTGTTCCTTCTCTCGATGCCGCTGTGTTGCGGGCACCTGTACCGGCTGGCACAGGCCCACTTCGCCGACCCCCGCGGTCGGGCGTGTCGCGCCCTCGGACCAGGCTCCGCCCCGGGACTCCGGAGCGGCTCTCTGACCACGCGGTGGGTCAAGGCGCCGATCGCATCACAGCGATCTGGACGCCGTGCGAGGGTGGTTGACCGCCAGGGGCGATCAACCACCCTACGCGCGACTGTTGGCCTTCCCGGAGGTCCAGCTTTCGCCGGACACGGGCGACTAACCGTCGTTACGCAACCTGACTAGTATGCCGCACGACCGGCGGCGACGCTAATCGGGGTTACCTGGGTCACTTGATGATCTTGGTGACGCGACCCGCGCCGACCGTACGACCACCCTCGCGGATCGCGAACTTGAGGTTGTCCTCCATCGCGATGGGCTGGATGAGCTTGACGGCCATCGTGGTGTTGTCGCCCGGCATGACCATCTCGGTGCCCTCGGGGAGGGTGACGACACCGGTGACGTCGGTGGTGCGGAAGTAGAACTGCGGGCGGTAGTTCTGGAAGAACGGGGTGTGCCGGCCACCCTCCTCCTTGGAGAGGATGTAGACCGTCGCCTCGAACTCCGTGTGCGGGGTGCTGGTGCCCGGCTTGACGACCACCATGCCGCGCTCGACGTCCTCGCGCTTGATGCCACGCAGCAGCAGACCGACGTTCTCGCCCGCGCGGGCCTCGTCGAGCAGCTTGCGGAACATCTCGATGCCGGTGCAGACCGTCTTCTGCGACTTCTCGCGGATACCGACGATCTCCACCTCCTCGTTCGGCTTGAGCACGCCACGCTCGGCGCGACCGGTGACGACCGTGCCACGACCGGTGATCGTGAAGACGTCCTCGATCGGCATGAGGAACGGCTTCTCGGTCTCCCGCTCGGGCTGCGGGATCGCGGTGTCGACCGCGTTCATCAGCTCCAGCAGGCGGCCGGTCCACTCGGGGTCACCCTCGAGGGCCTTCAGCGCCGAGACCCGGACGACCGGCAGGTCGTCACCCGGGTACTCCTGCGCCGACAGCAGCTCGCGGACCTCGAGCTCGACGAGCTCCAGGAGCTCCTCGTCGTCGACCATGTCGCTCTTGTTGAGCGCCACGACGATGTACGGCACACCGACCTGACGGGCCAGCAGCACGTGCTCGCGGGTCTGCGGCATCGGGCCGTCGGTCGCCGCGACCACCAGGATCGCGCCGTCCATCTGGGCGGCACCGGTGATCATGTTCTTGATGTAGTCGGCGTGCCCGGGGCAGTCGACGTGCGCGTAATGCCGCGCCTCGGTCTGGTACTCGACGTGCGCGATCGAGATCGTGATACCGCGGGCCTTCTCCTCCGGCGCCTTGTCGATCTCGTCGAACGGCGTGTACGGGTTGAGGTCCGGGTACTGGTCGTGCAGGACCTTCGTGATGGCCGCCGTCAGCGTCGTCTTACCGTGGTCGATGTGACCAATGGTGCCGATGTTGACGTGCGGCTTAGTCCGCTCGAACTTCGCCTTCGCCACTGGTGTCCTCCTGTGGACTTCTTGGTTCTTCTCGCCCCGGCGCGCCGGACGGCGCTTAGGACTCTGTCGACAGCCTTTCCGGCCAACGGCCGGAGAGCTTGGTGGGTTCTGCGGCGATGAAGCCTACAGGCCCGGATTCACACAACCCGACCGAGGTGGTCGCGGGCGGACTCCCGTCCGCGACCGGCCCCGGCTCACCGGATCAGCAGCAGGTGAGCGTCACTCACCCGTCGCCTTGGCGATGATCTCCTTCGCCACGCTCTGCGGCACCTCGGCGTAGGAGTCGAACTGCATGCTGTAGCTTGCCCGGCCCTGGGTCTTCGACCGCAGGTCGCCGACGTAGCCGAACATCTCCGACAACGGCACCAGGGCCCTCACGATGCGGGCGCCGCTGCGCTCCTCCATCGCCTGGATGATGCCACGGCGGGAGTTGAGGTCGCCGATGACGTCACCCATGTTCTCCTCGGGAGTGGTGACCTCAACGGCCATCATCGGTTCGAGGAGCGCGGGGTCGGCCTTGCGGGCCGCCTCCTTCATCACCATCGAGCCGGCGATCTTGAATGCCATTTCGGACGAGTCGACCTCGTGGTACTGGCCGTCCAGCAGGGTCAGCTTGACACCGACCAGCGGGAAGCCCGCCAGGATGCCGTACTGCATGGCGTCCTGCGCACCGGCGTCCACCGACGGGATGAACTCGCGGGGGATGCGGCCACCGGTGACGGCGTTGGCGAACTCGTAGGTCGGCGACTCGTTGTCCAGCGGCAGCGGCTCGATGCTCACGATGACGCGGGCGTACTGGCCGGAGCCACCGGTCTGCTTCTTGTGGGTGTACTCGATCTTGTCCACCTTGCGGCGGATCGTCTCACGGTACGCCACCTGCGGCTTGCCGATGTTCGCCTCGACGTTGAACTCGCGGCGCATCCGGTCGACCAGGATGTCCAGGTGCAGCTCGCCCATGCCGGCGATGACCGTCTGACCGGTCTCCTCGTCCAGCTTGACGCGGAAGGTCGGGTCCTCCTCGGCCAGCCGCTGGATGGCAGTGCTGAGCTTCTCCTGGTCGGCCTTGGTCTTCGGCTCGATCGCGACCTCGATGACCGGCTCGGGGAAGGTCATCGACTCCAGGATGACCGGGTTCGCCGGGTCGCAGAGGGTGTCACCGGTGGTGGTCTGCTTGAGACCCTGCACCGCGATGATGTCGCCAGCCTGGGCCGAGCCGCGCTCTTCCCGCTTGTTGGCGTGCATCTGGTAGATCTTGCCGATCCGCTCCTTGCGGTCCTTGGTGGAGTTCACCACCTGGTTGCCGGTCTCGACCACGCCCGAGTAGACCCGGACGTAGGTGAGCTTGCCGAGGTGCTTGTCGGTCTGGATCTTGAAGGCCAGACCGGAGAACGGCTCCGCCTTCGACGGCTTACGCTGCAACGGCGTCTCGCCGTCGGTCGCGGTGCCCTCGATGGCCGGCACGTCCAGCGGCGACGGCAGGAAGTCGACCACGGCGTCGAGCATGGGCTGCACGCCCTTGTTCTTGAACGCCGAGCCGCACAGCACCGGGTTGGCCTTGCTGGCGATGGTGGCCCGCCGGATGGCGGCCTTGATCTCCTCGACGGAGATCTCCTCGCCCTCCAGGTACTTCTCCATCACTGCGTCGTCGACGTCGGCCAGGGTCTCCATCAGCTTCTCGCGCCACTCCGCCGCGGAGTCGGCCAGGTCGGCCGGGATCTCCTCGATGGCGTAGTCCTCACCCTTCTGGGTCTCCCCGCGCCAGGTGAGGGCGCGCATGCCGATCAGGTCGACGACGCCGATGTGGTCGCCCTCGAGGCCGATCGGGATCTGGAGCACCAGCGGGGTGGCGTTGAGCCGGTCGATCATCATCTGCACGCAGCGGAAGAAGTCCGCGCCCGTGCGGTCGAGCTTGTTGACGAAGCACATCCGCGGGACGTGGTACTTGTCGGCCTGCCGCCAGACGTTCTCCGTCTGCGGCTCCACGCCGGCCACGCCGTCGTAGACCGCGACCGCACCATCCAGCACCCGCAGCGACCGCTCGACCTCGACCGTGAAGTCGACGTGACCGGGCGTGTCGATGATCTGGATCGTGTGGCCCTTCCACTCACACTTGGTGGCAGCGGAGGTGATGGTGATACCACGCTCCTGCTCCTGCTCCATCCAGTCCATGACGGCAGCGCCCTCGTGGACCTCACCGATCTTGTAGGTGATACCGGTGTAGAACAGGATCCGCTCGGTGGTCGTGGTCTTACCGGCATCGATGTGCGCCATGATGCCGATGTTGCGTACGTTGGCGAGCGCGTCTGCGGCGGCCACTTCAATCCCTACTTATCGTCGTCTCGACTCGACCGGTGGCGGTTCCGGCGCCGGTCCGGCGCCGGAACCAGGCTGTTACCAGCGGTAGTGCGCGAAGGCCTTGTTGGACTCCGCCATCTTGTGGGTGTCCTCGCGCCGCTTGACGGCGGCACCCAGACCGTTGCTCGCGTCGAGCAGCTCGTTCATCAGCCGCTCGACCATGGTCTTCTCGCGACGGGCCTTGGAGTACGTGACCAGCCAGCGCAGACCGAGGGTGGTCGCCCGGGCCGGACGGACCTCGACCGGCACCTGGTAGGTGGCGCCACCGACCCGGCGGCTGCGCACCTCCAGGGTCGGCTTGACGTTGTCCATCGCGCGCTTGAGGGTGACGACCGGGTCGGTGCCGCTCTTCTCGCGGCAGCCCTCCAGGGCGGCGTACACGATGCGCTCGGCGAGCTGACGCTTACCGCGCATCAGGATCTTGTTGACCAGCTGGGTGACCAGCGGCGAGTTGTACACCGGGTCAGCGACCAGCGGCTTCCGCGGAGCGGGTCCCTTACGCGGCATGTCAGCTCTTCTCCTTCTTCGCGCCGTACCGGCTGCGCGCCTGCTTGCGGTTGCGGACACCCTGGGTGTCCAGCGAGCCGCGGACGATCTTGTAACGCACGCCGGGGAGGTCCTTCACCCGGCCGCCGCGAACGAGCACGATCGAGTGCTCCTGAAGGTTGTGACCCACGCCCGGGATGTAGGCGGTCACCTCGATCTGGCTGCTGAGCTTGACACGCGCGACCTTGCGGAGCGCCGAGTTCGGCTTCTTGGGGGTGGTGGTGTACACGCGGGTGCACACACCGCGCCGCTGAGGGGATCCCTTCAGCGCCGGGGTCTTGGTCTTGGTCGTCTTGGCCTGGCGGCCCTTTCGGACCAGCTGCTGAATGGTGGGCACCGGGTTTCTCCGCTCCCTTCGGCCGCGTCACGCGACCGCGCCGTCTGCTCGTTAGCCGACCTGATGGCCGACTCTCCTACATTCCGACCGGGTCCACCTCGCGGCGGTCCCGGTACCCGCGGTCGGGTGTGTCGCCCGGTTCGCGGTCCCGGTGCCGTCGCTCGCGCGGGTGGCACCGGTTTCTGTCACCGGCGCGTGGTCGTCCGCCCGCCGGGTCCTGTGGACTGTGTCGCACGGCCGCTCGATCTCCGGATCAATCCGGATCCCGCGCACGCACGAGTTGCCCGGGCATGCCCGGGCGCAAGGGGAAAGAGTACCTACCACAGCCTCGCAGGTCAAAACGGGCTGGTCCGCCGGGTCTCAGAACTCCGTCGGTCGCGCCGTGCGTCCTGCCTGCTCGCCCGTGACGGGCCCCTAGGCTGTCCAGTGTACCGGCTGCCCTGCACCGCAGCCCGTCACCCCCGGGCGACGGGGGTCACGCCAACTGCACCAGCAACGCCAGCCCCAGGCCCAGCAGGCTGAGCACCAACCCCACCCCGCCGCAGCTGATCCCGGCCGTCGCCAGGCCCCGACCGGTGAACCGCACCGCCGGTGGCGGCGCGGCCCGGCGGATCTGCCGGCGGGCCAGCAGCCCGGCGACGATCGCCGCCGTACCGGCCAGCACCCCCGGCACGGTGAACGCGCCTGCCGCCCAGGCCCCGCCGAGCTGCGCTCCCCCGACGCCGAAGCAGATCACCAGGAACGACACCAGGATCGACCCGGTTCCGGCGATCAACGAACCCACCGCCGGCCCCGAGGTGACCGCTGGTACGTCCAGGTGCACCACCCCGAAGGGGGTGCCGGGCACGGCGTCGACCCGCTTGGGGGCGCGCGGGGCCTCCGGTGGCGGTGGGGGCAGCGGCCCGGCCCCGTGCCCCGACGACGCCGGCCAGCCCGCCCCGGCCGCCGGCTGTCCCGGGTAGGACCCGGCCGCCACCGTCGGGTGGTACGCCCCGCCCGGCCCGGGGTAGGACGACGACCCCGGATACGACGACGGCCCGGCGGGCGCTCCCCCGGCCCCGGGGAACGGCCCACCACCGGACGGTGACCCACTACTGAACGGCCCACCACCGAACGGAACAGCGCCGGCCGGCCCGCCACCTGACGGCGTGACGCCGGCCCCGGACGTCGGCGGTGGGGCGTACCCGAGGGGGGCGGCCTCCGGCGGGATGCCGGCGCCGTGCACCGGACCGGGCTCGGACGGCGCGCCCCACGGGCCGACGGCCCACGGGTCGGGCGGGCGGTTCGCTCCGGCGTCGGTGCCGGGCGCGGCCGGCTCCGGGGAGCCGGCGGGCGGTCCGCCCGGGTCGCCTCCCGACGGCGGCGCCGGTTCCGTCACGGGGTCCTCCTGTCGCGATGTGGGTCCACCGTCACGCGACGGACACCGGCCAGGCTACCGCCGCCACGCACCGTGGGTGCCCCCTGCCGGATCATCACCCCGACGGGTCAGTCGACGTTCGGGGCGAAATCCTGCCCGTACGGGGAGCCGGCGAGCCGGACCACCCCGATCACCACCAGCGTCACCACCGCGACCGCGACCAGCACCAGGCCCACCCGGGCCAGCCGCTCCCCCCGCCGCAGCCAGGCCGCGCCGGTGAGGAACCCACCCGAGGCGTACGCCTCCCGGCGGGCCTGCCGCGCCAGCTGGAGGGCGATCGTGGCGGGCACCACCCCGCCGACGAAGATCCCGGTCAACGCCCCGATCAACCCGAGCGCGAAGACGGCCCGTGCCTTGGTGGCGCGTACCGGGTCGGGGTCGAGCGGATGACGTGGTGGCTGGTGCGCCAACGGCACCTGCCCCGCAGCGGTCGTCATGCCACCATCATGCCCGGCGTCCGGCCGTAGCGGACACGTGCCGACGGGCACCGCCCCGAAACGAGGAAGGCCCCCGGCGCGACGCCGGGGGCCTTCCTCGTCAACTGGTGCTCAGCGGTACGACCCGAAGTCGAAGTCGTCCAGCGGAACCGCCTGCCCACTTGCCGGCCCGAAGCCGTAGTCGGTCTCCGGGTAACCGGTCATCGAGTAGACCTTGGCCTTCGCCTCCTCGGTCGGCTCGACCCGGACGTTGCGGTACTTGCTGATGCCGGTACCAGCCGGGATGAGCTTACCGATGATCACGTTCTCCTTGAGGCCGACCAGCGAGTCGCTGCGCGAGTTGATCGCCGCGTCGGTCAGCACCCGGGTGGTCTCCTGGAAGGAGGCCGCCGAGAGCCAGGAGTCGGTGGCCAGCGAGGCCTTGGTGATACCCATCAACACCGGACGACCGGCGGCGGGCTCGCCACCCTCGCCGACGAGCCGGCGGTTCTCCGACTCGAACAGCGCCCGGTCGACGAGCACACCCGGCAGGAACTCGGTCGAGCCGGAGTCGATGACCGTCACCCGCTTGAGCATCTGGCGGATGATGATCTCGATGTGCTTGTCGTGGATGAGCACACCCTGCGAGCGGTAGACCTCCTGGACCTCCTGGGTCAGGTGGACCTGGACCGCGCGCGGGCCGAGGATGCGCAGCAGCTCGTGCGGGTCGATGGTGCCCTCGGTGAGCTTCTCGCCGACCTCGACGTGGTCCCCGTCGTGGGTCCGCAGCCGGACCCGCTTGGAGATCTTGTCGTAGACGATCTCGTCGCTGCCGTCGTCCGGCACCACGATGATCTTCCGGGACCGCTCACCGTCCTCGATCCGGATCCGGCCCGGGGTGTCGGCGATGGGCGCCTTGCCCTTCGGGATACGGGCCTCGAAGATCTCCTGGACACGCGGCAGACCCTGGGTGATGTCCTCACCCGCGACACCACCGGTGTGGAAGGTACGCATCGTCAGCTGGGTGCCCGGCTCACCGATCGACTGGGCGGCGATGATGCCGACCGCCTCGCCGACGTCCACGGTCTTACCGGTCGGCAGCGAACGGCCGTAGCAAGCACCGCAGACGCCCAGCTTCGACTCGCAGGTGAGCACGCTGCGCACCCGGACCGTCTCCACCCCGGCGGCGACGATCTTGTCGACCCCGATGGAGTTGATGTCCTGACCCCGGTGGGCCACCACGGTGCCGTCCGGCCCCTTGATGTCGTCGGCCAGGGTCCGGGCGTGCACGCTGGTCTCGGCGTGCTCGTGGACGACCAGCCGGCCACCCTCCAGACGCTCGCCGATCTGCATCGGGATCGCCCGGTCGGTGCCGCAGTCCTCCTCGCGGATGATGACGTCCTGCGAAACGTCCACCAGACGACGCGTCAGGTAACCCGAGTCGGCGGTACGCAGCGCGGTGTCCGCCAGACCCTTACGGGCACCGTGCGTGGAGATGAAGTACTCCAGCACGGACAGACCCTCCCGGTACGACGCCTTGATGGGTCGCGGGATGATCTCGCCCTTCGGGTTGGCCACCAGACCACGGATCGCCGCGATCTGCCGGAGCTGGAGCAGGTTACCGCGGGCACCCGAGTTGATCATCTTCCACAGCGGGTTCTCCTGCGGCAGCGCGGTGTCCATCTCCTTGGCGACCTCGTTGGTCGCCTTGGTCCAGATCTCGATGAGTTCGCCGCGACGCTCCTCGGCGGTCATCAGACCACGCTGGTACTGCTTGTCGATCCGGTCGGCTTCCTTCTCGTACCGCTCCAGGATCTCCCGCTTGCGCGGCGGAGCGATGACGTCCTCCATGCCGATGGTGACGCCGGACCAGGTGGCCCAGTGGAAGCCGGCCTCCTTGAGGCCGTCCAGGGTGGCGGCCAGCGCCACCTTCGGGAAGCGCTCGGCGAGGTCGTTGACGATCGCGGAGAGCTGGCCCTTGCGGATCTCGTAGTTCACGAAGCGGTAGCCCTGCGGCAGCGTCTCGTTGAACAGGACCCGGCCGAGCGTGGTCTCCACGGTCAGCGGCTCACCCTCGACCCAGCCCTCCGGGGCGACCCAGGGCTCCGCGCCGTTGCCGTTGTCGACACCGATCACGTCCCGCAGCCGGATCTTGACCGGGGTCTGCAGGTGCAGCTCGCCCGCGTCGAAGGCCATCCGCGCCTCGGCGTCCGAGCTGAACGCCCGGCCCTCGCCGACCCCGCCAGGGGTCAGGTGGGTGAGGTGGTAGAGGCCGATGACCATGTCCTGGGTGGGCATGGTGACGGGCTTGCCGTCGGCCGGCTTGAGGATGTTGTTCGACGACAGCATCAGGATCCGCGCCTCGGCCTGGGCCTCGGCCGACAGCGGCACGTGCACCGCCATCTGGTCACCGTCGAAGTCGGCGTTGAACGCGGTGCAGACCAGCGGGTGGATCTGGATCGCCTTGCCCTCGACCAGCTGCGGCTCGAATGCCTGGATACCCAGACGGTGCAGGGTCGGCGCGCGGTTGAGCAGCACCGGGTGCTCGCCGATGACCTCTTCCAGCACGTCCCACACGACCGGGCGCTGACGCTCGACCATCCGCTTGGCGGACTTGATGTTCTGCGCGTGGTTGAGGTCGACCAGCCGCTTCATCACGAACGGCTTGAACAGCTCCAGCGCCATCTGCTTGGGCAGGCCGCACTGGTGCAGCTTCAGCTTCGGGCCGACCACGATGACCGAACGGCCGGAGTAGTCGACGCGCTTGCCGAGCAGGTTCTGCCGGAACCGGCCCTGCTTGCCCTTGAGCATGTCGGACAGCGACTTGAGCGGGCGGTTGCCCGGACCGGTGACCGGCCGGCCGCGACGGCCGTTGTCGAACAGCGCGTCGACGGCCTCCTGGAGCATCCGCTTCTCGTTGTTGACGATGATCTCGGGCGCGCCGAGGTCGATCAGCCGCTTGAGCCGGTTGTTCCGGTTGATCACACGGCGGTACAGGTCGTTCAGGTCGGAGGTCGCGAAGCGGCCACCGTCGAGCTGCACCATCGGGCGCAGGTCCGGCGGGATGACCGGGACGCAGTCCAGCACCATGCCCAGCGGCGAGTTGCGGGTGTTCAGGAACGCCGCGACGACCTTCAGCCGCTTGAGCGCGCGGATCTTCCGCTGGCCCTTGCCGGAGCGGATGGTCTCGCGCAGGCTCTCGGCCTCGGCGTCGAGGTCCATGTTCTGGACCAGCGCCTTGATCGCCTCGGCGCCCATGCCACCGGTGAAGTACTCGCCGAACCGGTCACGCAGCTCGCGGTAGAGCAGCTCGTCGGTGACCAGCTGCTTGGAGTCGAGCTTGCGGAAGGTGTCGAGAACCTCGTCGAGGCGGTCGATCTCGCGCTGGGCCCGGTCGCGGATCTGGCGCATCTCGCGCTCTCCGCCCTCCTTGACCTTGCGCCGGACGTCCGCCTTCGCGCCCTCGGCCTCCAGCTCGGCCAGGTCGGCCTCCAGCTTGGCGGCCCGCTTCTCGATCTCCGAGTCACGGCTGTTCTCGGACTGCCGCTTCTCGGCGAGGATCTCGTTCTCGATCGTCGAGAGGTCACGGTGACGCGCCTCGGCGTCCACGCTCGTCACGACGTACGAGGCGAAGTAAATAATCTTTTCGAGGTCCTTGGGGGCGAGGTCCAGCAGGTAGCCCAGCCGGCTCGGCACGCCCTTGAAGTACCAGATGTGGGTCACCGGAGCGGCCAGCTCGATGTGCCCCATCCGCTCACGACGGACCTTGGAGCGGGTCACCTCGACGCCGCAGCGCTCACAGATGATGCCCTTGAACCGGACCCGCTTGTACTTGCCGCAGTAGCACTCCCAGTCCCGCTGAGGACCGAAGATCTTCTCGCAGAAGAGCCCGTCCTTCTCCGGCTTGAGGGTGCGGTAGTTGATCGTCTCGGGCTTCTTGACCTCACCGTGCGACCACTGACGGATGTCGTCCGCGGTCGCGAGGCCGATGCGCAGCTCGTCGAAGAAGTTGACGTCGAGCACTATGTCCCCTATGTCGTCGTCTTTACAGCTAGATCACGGGCGGGGTCGGGAGCCGGACAGCCGGCCCCCGACCCGCACCACTTACACCTCTTCGACCGAGCTCGGCTCGCGCCGGGACAGGTCGATGCCCAGCTCCTCCGCGGCCCGGAACACCTCGTCGTCGGTCTCGCGCATCTCCAGGGCCACCCCGTCGCTGCTGAGCACCTCGACGTTCAGGCACAGCGACTGGAGTTCCTTGAGCAACACCTTGAACGACTCCGGGATGCCCGGCTCCGGGATGTTCTCGCCCTTGACGATCGCCTCGTAGACCTTGACCCGGCCCAGGACGTCGTCGGACTTGATGGTCAGCAGTTCCTGCAGGGCGTAGGCGGCGCCGTACGCCTGCATGGCCCAGCACTCCATCTCACCGAAGCGCTGGCCACCGAACTGCGCCTTACCACCAAGCGGCTGCTGCGTGATCATCGAGTACGGTCCGGTCGACCGGGCGTGGATCTTGTCGTCGACCAGGTGGTTGAGCTTCAGGATGTAGATGTAGCCGACCGCGATCGGGTCGGGCAGCGGCTCGCCGGAACGACCGTCGAACAGCTGCGCCTTGCCGGAGGAACCGATCAGCTGCTTGCCGTCCCGGTTGGGCAGGGTCGACGCGAGCAGACCGGAGATCTCCTCCTCGCGGGCACCGTCGAAGACCGGCGTGGCCACGTTGGTGTCCGGCTCGGACTCGTGCGCCTCGATCGAGCGGAGCTGACGCTTCCACTCGGTGTCGTCGCCGTCCACGCTCCAGCCGGTCTTGGCCACCCACCCGAGGTGGGTCTCCAGGACCTGGCCGATGTTCATCCGGGACGGCACACCCAGCGGGTTCAGCACGATGTCGACCGGGGTGCCGTCCTCCAGGAACGGCATGTCCTCGATCGGCAGGATCTTCGAGATGACACCCTTGTTGCCGTGCCGGCCGGCGAGCTTGTCGCCGTCCTGGATCTTGCGCTTCTGGGCGACGTACACCCGGACCAGCTCGTTGACGCCCGGCGGCAGCTCGTCGCCGTCCTCGCGGGAGAAGGTCCGCACCCCGATGACCGTGCCGGTCTCGCCGTGCGGCACCTTCAGCGAGGTGTCCCGGACCTCCCGGGCCTTCTCGCCGAAGATCGCGCGCAGCAGCCGCTCCTCCGGGGTCAGCTCGGTCTCGCCCTTCGGCGTCACCTTGCCGACCAGGATGTCGCCGGGGACGACCTCGGCGCCGATCCGGATGATGCCGCGCTCGTCGAGGTCGGCGAGCATCTCCTCGCTGACGTTCGGGATGTCCCGGGTGATCTCCTCCGGGCCGAGCTTGGTGTCCCGGGCGTCGACCTCGTGCTCCTCGATGTGGATCGAGGTGAGCACGTCCTGCTGCACGAGGCGCTGCGACAGGATGATCGCGTCCTCGTAGTTGTGACCCTCCCAGCACATGAACGCGACCAGCAGGTTGCGTCCGAGCGCCATCTCGCCCTCGTCGGTGCACGGACCGTCGGCGATGACCTGGCCGGCCTCGACGCGGTCGCCCTCGAAGACGACGGGCTTCTGGTTGACGCAGGAGCCGGCGTTGGAGCGGCGGAACTTGTGCAGCAGGTACGTCCGGCGGTGGCCGTCGTCCTGGTGGATGGTGATGTAGTCGGCGCAGAGATCCTCGATCACGCCGCCGACCTCGGCCACCACCACGTCACCGGCGTCGACCGCGGCACGGTACTCCATGCCGGTGCCGACCAGCGGCGACTCCGCCTTGACCAGCGGCACCGCCTGACGCTGCATGTTCGCGCCCATCAGCGCGCGGTTGGCGTCGTCGTGCTCCAGGAACGGGATCATCGCGGTCGCGACCGAGGTCATCTGCCGCGGCGAGACGTCCATGTAGTCGACCGCGCCGGGCGCGACGTCCTCGGTCTCGCCGCCCTTACGGCGGACCAGGACCCGGTCCTCGGCGAACGTGCCGTCGGCCTTGAGCGGCGCGTTGGCCTGGGCCTTGACGAACCGGTCCTCCTCGTCCGCGGTCAGGTAGTCGATCTGGTCGGTGACCCGACCCTCGACGACCTTCCGGTACGGCGTCTCGATGAAGCCGAACGGGTTGACCCGGGCGAAGGTGGACAGCGCGCCGATCAGGCCGATGTTCGGGCCTTCCGGCGTCTCGATCGGGCACATCCGGCCGTAGTGGGACGGGTGCACGTCGCGGACCTCGAAGCCGGCCCGCTCCCGGGACAGACCACCCGGGCCGAGCGCGCTCAGCCGCCGCCGGTGGGTCAGACCCGCCAGCGGGTTGGTCTGGTCCATGAACTGGGACAGCTGCGACGTACCGAAGAACTCCTTGATCGCCGCCACCACCGGGCGGATGTTGATCAGGGTCTGCGGCGTGATCGCCTCGACGTCCTGGGTGGTCATCCGCTCGCGGACGACCCGCTCCATCCGGGAGAGACCCACCCGGACCTGGTTCTGGATCAGCTCGCCCACCGTACGCAGGCGACGGTTGCCGAAGTGGTCGATGTCGTCGGCCTCGTAGCCCTCCTCACCGGCGTGCAGCCGGCAGAGGTACTCCACGGTGGCGACGACGTCGTCCTCGGTGAGCGTGCCGGTGGTGATCGGCACGTCGAGTTCGAGCTTCTTGTTGAACTTGTACCGACCGACCTTGGCGACGTCGTACCGCTTCGGGTTGAAGAAGAGGTTGTCGAGCAGGGTCTGGGCGTTCTCGCGGGTCGGCGGCTCGCCAGGGCGGAGCTTGCGGTAGATGTCGAGCAGGGCCTCGTCCTGGCCGGCGATGTGGTCCTTCTCGAGCGTGGTCATCATCAGCTCGGACCAGCCGAACTTCTCGCGGATCTGCTCGGCGGACCAACCGATGGCCTTGAGCAGGACCGTGACGGCCTGCCGGCGCTTGCGGTCGATGCGGACGCCGACCGTGTCGCGCTTGTCGATGTCGAACTCCAGCCAGGCACCCCGGCTGGGGATGACCTTGACGCTGGAGAGGTCGCGGTCGGAGGTCTTGTCCGGCTGCTTGTCGAAGTAGACGCCCGGGGACCGGACGAGCTGGCTGACCACGACGCGCTCGGTGCCGTTGATGATGAAGGTGCCCTTGGGCGTCATCATCGGGAAGTCACCCATGAACACCGTCTGGCTCTTGATCTCGCCGGTGGTGTTGTTGGTGAACTCCGCCGTCACGAACAGCGGGGCGCAGTAGGTCAGGTCCTTCTCCTTGCACTCCTCGATCGAGGCCTTGACCTCGTCGAAGCGCGGTGCCGAGAAGGACAGCGACATGGTGCCGGAAAAGTCCTCAATGGGACTGATCTCGTCGAGGATTTCCGCGAGACCCGAGCGTGCGTGCGGGTCGTCCGCCGACCGGCCCTGCCAAGCCTCGTTGCCGACGAGCCAGTCGAAGGACTCGTTCTGGATGGCGAGGAGGTTGGGGACCTCGAGGTGTTCGGTGATCCTGCCGAAAGAAACTCGGCGGGGCGCGAAAGCGCTCGACGTACGACTGGTCTTCGCAGGGCGGGAAGCTGCCAAGATGCGTCCTTCCGAGGACCGGTGCTGCAGAACGGCTGGTACGCGTGCACTCCAATGACCCCACCAGAAATATCCGTAACCGGACATTTCCGAGCAGGGGTCAAGTCGGAAGGCAGCGCAAACTAGCAGTGTAGCCGAGAGGCTAACCGCTGTCCAGCCCATCCCGCAGGTCGTCGTGGAACGCGCCTCGGGGACCCCGGAGAACGGGGTCGTGCCGGGCCGCTCGGAACACGACGTTCCTGTCGGACCGCTCGGGTGGAGCGGCTGCTGGTGCTGCCGCAGCCATTACCCAAGAGGGGGCCGTCGCAAGCGCGGAAGGTCTTGCTGGTGTCAGCGTGCCTGGCAGGCCGGGGCCGCGTCAAGAGGCTCCAAGCGCCTGCTCGCCGGGTTTCCCACGGACGGGCTACCCACGGCGTCACCGCCATGTCGCACCACGAGTGCGAACACCCTGCTCACACCACTGATACCCGGAGTCACCAAGCATGACGGGCGGTGATCCGTCAGCCGGATCACCGCCCGTTCAGTTTGCGGTGTGCCGCGGCTCACCCGAGCCGGACACGCGCCACGGTCGACCGCGAGGGTCGACCCCGGGTCACTTGAGGGTGACCTTGGCGCCCTCACCCTCGAGCTTGGCCTTCGCCTTCTCGGCGGTCTCCTTGTTGACCTTCTCCAGGATCGCCTTCGGCGCGGACTCGACCGCGTCCTTGGCCTCCTTGAGGCCCAGGCCGGTCAGCTCACGCACGACCTTGATGACCTGGATCTTCTTGCCACCGTCGGCCTCCAGGACGACGTCGAACTCGTCCTTCTCCTCCTCGACCGGCGCGGCGGCGGCGCCACCGGCACCACCCGCGGCGGCGACCGCGACCGGCGCGGCGGCGGTGACCTCGAAGGTCTCCTCGAACTGCTTCACGAACTCGGAGAGCTCGATCAGCGTCATCTCCTTGAACGCGTCGAGCAGCTCGTCGGTGCTGAGCTTCGCCATGTCTGGCGTCCTTTCTCGCAATGAAAATTAAAGAACGTGGTGCGCCGGGAGGCCTCAGGCCGCCTCGGCACCCTCCTGCTCGCGCTTCTTGTCCGCCAGGGCGGCCGCCGCGCGGGCGGCCTTGGAGAGCGGCGCCTGGAACAGGGCCGCGGCCTTGCTCAGGTTGCCCTTCATCGCGCCGGCCAGCTTGGCCAGCAGCACCTCACGGGACTCCAGGTCGGCGAGCTTCGTGACCTCGGCCGCGGAAATGGCCTTGCCCTCGAACACACCGCCCTTGATGACGAGCTTCGGGTTGGCCTTCGCGAAGTCGCGAAGACCCTTCGCCGCCTCGACGACGTCGCCCGAAACGAAAGTCAGCGCGGTAGGACCGGTGAACAGCTCGTCGAGGCCGGAGATGCCCGCCTCGGTCGCGGCACGCTTGGCCAGCGTGTTCTTCGCGACCGTGTAGGTGGTCTCCTTGCCGAGCGAGCGCCGCAGCTGGGTGAGCTGGGAAACCGTCAGACCACGGTACTCGGTGAGCACCGCAGCGCCCGAGGTACGGAAGCTCTCGGTCAGCTCAGCGACGGCCGTGGCCTTGTCGGCCCGGATCGGCTTGTCCGCCATGTCCCTCCTCTCTCGTTACTCGGAGCTGGTCGCCGTCGGGGAGCACGGGGCTCGGGTGACGGCGCCGGAGGCGTCACGACAACGAAAAAGCCCCGGCGCAGGGCGCGCGGGGCGAGGGCGGGGCCGATCACCATGGTCGGCGGACCACGGGGAGGAACCGTACTACGCTTACCGCCCTGCGCGGGTCGCCCGTCATCGCGGAACCTTCGACCGTGCCGGGGCACGGTGACCAGCGGTCTCTGGGTGGAACTACCGCACCAGGTTACGCGACGGCCCGGCCATCACCAAATCGCCCGCCGGCACCGCTCACGGGCGGGCCCGCCGCCACCCGGCGTAGCCGGCCAGCGCCACCCCCGCCCAGGCCAGGGCCCACACCGACAGGAGCAGCACGGTGCCGGCCGGCACACTGTCGGCGAGCGCCCGCGCGGTGGCCAGCACCGGCGGCACCAGCCAGGGCGCCACCGAGCCGCGCAGGCCCAGCACGAGGGTGCCGACCGCACCCACGGCGAGCACGGCGACGCCGTACCCGGCGCTGCGGGTGAGCGCCCGGCTGGCCAGGGCGCCCAGGGCCACCGCGGGCAGCAGGGCGAGCAGGTGCGCCCACAGGCCGAGGGCCAGCGCCGCCACCACCGACGGATCACCCGGACCGGGCGCGGCCACCCCGCCGACCAGCCACGGGAAGACGAGCGCGACCAGCACCGTGCCCGCCCCGGCGAACACGGCCGCGAGCAGCCCGGCGAGCCGTTCCCGGGCCGGGCCGACCAGCACATGCGCCAGCCGGCGCTGCACGTCCGGCTCGACGTCCAACAGGATCCTGGTCTGCCAGGCCAGCACCGGGAAGAGCACCACCGCGCTGACGCCGTACGCCTCCGCCGGGTGGGCCCGGCCGCCGCCGTACAGGATGCCGAGCGCCAGCAGTCCGGCCAGCAGCGGCGCCAGCGCCCGTCCGGTACGCAGGAAGCCGGCCAGCCGCATCCGGACCAGCGCGCTCACCGGGCCACCTCCCCCGCCGGGCCGTCCCGCGCCGGATCACCAGTCGACCCCGCCCCGGCGGCCGGGACGGGTGCCTGCGGCGCAGCCGCCCGTGGGGGCGGGCCGGCGGGTTCGCGTACCCGCAGGATCTGGTGGCCGTCGGCGCGCAACCGGGCGACGGTGCCGGCCACCCGCGCGGCCGGCACCGCGACCTCGACCACGGCGACGGCCGCGTCACGGGTGCCCGGCTCATCGGTGAGCAGGCCGTCGGCGACCGTCCAGTGCCGCGCCCCGGGGAGTCGGACCGTCTCGCCCCGATGGTCGCTGACCAGGACCGCTCCCCCGGCCGCCAGCACCTCGTCGACCAGTTCCGGGACCAGGCCCCGGGCGGCGGCGTCCAGCCCCTCCCAGGGCTCGTCGAGGACCAGCAGGCCGGGGGTCCGCAGCATCGCCTGGGCCAGGCCGACCTTCTGCGCGGTGCCCTTGGACAGGTCGGGCATCCGGACCGTACGGAACGGGGCCAGGCCAAGCCGGTCGGTCCACCTGTCGACGGCCCGGTCGGCCTCGGCCCGGCCCAGGCCGGCGGCCCGGCCCATGGCGGTGAGGTAGCGGGTCACGGTGAACGGCTGGTCGGCGGGGAACCGCTCGGGCACCCAGCCGACCCGGCGGGGACGGTCGACCACCCGGCCCCGGACCGGACGCAGCACCCCGGCGCAGAGTTGCAGCAGGGTCGACTTGCCGGCCCCGTTGCGGCCGAGCACCACCGCCACCTCGCCCGGATCGAGGCGGGCCGTGACGCCGCGCAGCACTCAGGGGCCACCCCGGCGGTACCGGAGCCGGACGTCCTCCAGTCGCATGGGGTGAGCCTGCCACAGCCCGACACACGGCAGGGGCCCCACCACGGTGCGTGGCGGGGCCCCTGCTCGGGAGCGGTCGGGATCAGCCCTCGACGGCGGTCTCCTGGAGGTTCTTCACCACGTTCGGGTCGACCGGGACGCCCGGACCCATCGTGGTGGCCAGGGTGACCTTCTTGAGGTACTTGCCCTTGGCCGCGGACGGCTTGGCACGGAGCACCTCGTCCAGCACCGCGGCGTAGTTGTCGATCAGCTGGGTCTCGGAGAACGAGGCCTTGCCGATGATCAGGTGGAGGTTGGAGTGCTTGTCCACCCGGAAGGTGATCTTGCCGCCCTTGATGTCCGAGACGGCCTTGGTGACGTCCATGGTCACGGTGCCGGTCTTCGGGTTCGGCATCAGGCCGCGCGGGCCCAGGATCCGCGCGATCCGGCCGATCTTGGCCATCTGGTCCGGCGTGGCGATCGCCGCGTCGAAGTCCAGCCAGCCGCCCTGGATCCGGGCGACCAGCTCGTCAGTGCCCACCTCGTCGGCACCGGCGGCGACGGCCTCCTCGGCCTTCGCGCCGGCGGCGAAGACGATCACGCGGGCGGTCTTACCGGTGCCGTGCGGCAGGTTGACCGTGCCGCGGACCATCTGGTCCGCCTTGCGGGGGTCGACGCCGAGGCGCATGGCGACCTCGACCGTGGCGTCGAACTTGGCGCTGGTGGTGTCCTTGGCGAGCTTGACCGCCTCGGCCGGGGTGTAGAGCTTCGACTTGTCGATCGCCTCGGCGGCCTTGCGGTACGTCTTGCTGCGCTGCATCTCGGGTTACTCCTGTGGTCTCTGGCGGGCCGCGGTCGACGCGCGCCCTCCCACGAACTGGTCTGGGGGACTGACGGTCGTCAGTCGTTGACGACGATGCCCATCGACCGGGCGGTACCGGCGATGATCTTCGCAGCCTGGTCGATGTCGTTGGCGTTGAGGTCGACCATCTTCTTCTCGGCGATCTCGCGCACCTGGGCCTGGCTCACCGAGCCGACCTTCTGGCTCTGCGGCACGCCGGAGCCCTTCTCCACACCGGCGGCCTTGAGCAGCAGCCGGGCGGCGGGCGGGGTCTTCAGGACGAAGGTGAAGGAGCGGTCCTCGTAGACGCTGATCTCGGCGGGGACGATGTCGCCCCGCTGGGACTCGGTCTGCGCGTTGTAGGACTTGCAGAACTCCATGATGTTCACGCCGTGCTGACCGAGCGCGGGGCCCACCGGCGGCGCCGGGGTAGCCTGGCCCGCCTTCAGCTGAAGCGTGAACGTCTTGACGAGCTTCTTCTTCGGAGGCATGTCACTTCCTGGGGCTTGGAACTGGGAAAGGTGCCGGCCACGGGCGCGCACGGTCAGCGCGGTGCCACAGCGACGACATTCAAGGGTAGCGCAGCGCCCGGCGACCCTCTGCGCCGAGGTCCGCGCCGGGGCGGAACGACGTCGCCGGCAGCGGGCCGAGGCCCACCGCCGGCGACGGGAACGACGTCAGATCTTGGCGACCTGGTTGAAGTTCAGCTCGACCGGGGTCTCCCGACCGAAGATCGACACCAGCACCTTGAGCTTCTGCTGGTCGGCGTTGATCTCGCTGATCGTCGCCGGCAGCGAGGCGAACGCCCCGTCGGTGACGGTGACCGAGTCACCCACCTCGAAGTCGAGGACCTTGATCTCGGGCTTGGCCTTCTTCTGCTCGGTCTCCACCGCCGGAGCCAGCCACTTGAGCACCTCGTCGAGGCTCAGCGGCGCCGGCCGGTCGGCCCGGTCGGTGGCCCCCACGAAGCCGGTGACCCCCGGCGTGTTGCGCACGCAGGAGTAGGACTCGGCGGTCAGCTCCATCCGGACCAGGATGTAGCCGGGGAAGACCTTGGCCTGGATCTGGGAACGCTTGCCGTTCTTGACCTCGACCTCTTCCCGGGTCGGCACCTCGACCTGGTAGATGAACTCCTCCATGTCGAGGGAGGTGATCCGGGTTTCGAGGTTGGTCTTGACCTTGTTCTCGTAACCGGCGTACGAGTGCACCACGTACCAGTCGCCGGGCGCGTAGCGCAGCTTCTGACGCAGCTCGGCGACCGGGTCGTAGTCCTCGTCCGGCTCCGGCTCCGTGGTCGGGAATTCCGGCTCGCTGGCGGCCTCGACCGACTCGTCACTCGCCGCCGTCGCGACCGTGGACTGGTCGTCCGTGGTCTCGGCGGTCTCGTCGTACTCAGGCACGCTTGCTCACTTCCGTCACTATCGGCTCAGTCGGCCGGTCAGCTGGGGCTGCCGAAGACCCACAGCACGCCCTTCGCGAAGGCGAAGTCGAGCAGGCCCACGATGGTCAGCATCACCGCGACGAACGTGACCACCACGGCCGTGTAGGTCAGCAGCTCCTTGCGGGTCGGCCAGATGACCTTACGCAGTTCGGCGACGACCTCGCGGAAGAAACGCGCGATGCGGGCGAACGGCCCCACCCGGTCGGTCTCGGAGCGGGTCTTCGACTTGCTGTCGGCGGCACCCGCGCGGGTCCGCGACCGGGTCGCGGTGCCGCCCCGGGATACCGGCTCGTCCGCGTCGGTGGCGTCGTCGTCGGTGGCGTCGCTGTCGGCGGTCACCTCGTCGACGACCTCGTCACGCTCGTCGCGCAGACCGTCGTCGCCGGCGTCCTCGCCGCGCCGCTTGCTCTCGGCCACTTCGCCCTCCGTCGCGGGATGTCGGTTCGTACGCCGGGAGGCGTACGCGGCGCTGGTCACGCCGGCCGGACCAACCGTCCCGCGACGGGCCGCGGCCGGCGGACCGGACGAAGGGCCCCGAGTCGCCTCGAAGCCACCCCGCCGATGCCACCACCACGGGCCGGACGCCGCCTTGCGGCGGCGCGACCCACGGGAACGGTCAGGCCTGAGGCGCAGGGGTGACAGGACTTGAACCTGCAGCCTGCGGTTTTGGAGACCGCTGCTCTGCCAATTGAGCTACACCCCTGTGCGGCAACGCTCGCCCCACCCGGCCTGCACGGCCGAGCAGGGGTCACTTGCCCCACGGCGGACCAGTGTACGGGTAGCGCCCCGACTTTCCCAACCGGTCCCGCCCGGTCCGTTCCGGCGACCTGTCAGCCGGCCGTCCGCACGGTCGCCCGCGCCTGCGACAGGACCTTCTCGCCGCCGCACCGGGCGGTCACATCGAGCCTGGTCAGACCGGTTTCGGTGACCTCCTTGACCACCGCGTCGACGGTGATCTCGGTACCCTCGTCGTCGTCCGGGACGACCACCGGCCGGGTGAACCGCACCCCGAACTCGACCACCGCGTCGGGCGTGCCGGCCCACTCGGTGACCGCCCGACCGACCAGCGCCATGGTGAACATGCCGTGGGCGATCACCCCGGGCAGCCCCACCTTCGTGGCGGTCCGGTCGCTCCAGTGGATCGGGTTGAAGTCCCCCGAGGCACCCGCGTAGCGGACCAGGTCCGCCCGGGTCACCCGGAACGTACGGGTCGACAGTTCCACGTCAGGACTCCCCACGGACGACGAGCTTGGACCAGACGGCGACCACCGGCTCACCGGCCACGGTGGTCACGTCGGTGCGGGTGGTGAGGAAGCCGTGCCCGCTGCGGGAGCTGATCTCCTCGATCGTGTTCACACAGACCAGCTCGTCCCCGGCCACCACCGGCCGGGTGTAGGCGAACCGCTGGTCGCCGTGCACCACCCGGCTGTAGTCGACCCCGAGCGCCGGATCGTCGACGATCTGCTGGCTGGCGGCCATGGTGATGAGGACCGGGAAGGTGGGCGGGGCGACCACGTCCGGGTGGCCGAGCGCACGGGCCGCCGCCGGGTCGTGGTGGGCCGGGTCGGTGGCGCCGATGGCGGTGGCGAACTCGCGGATCTTTTCTCGGCCCACCTGGTAGGGGGCGGTCGGCGGGTACGTCCGGCCGACGAAGGACGGGTCCAGGGACATGCCGCCGAACCTACACGGGACGCACGAACGCCGACCCGTACGGGCGGGCGGCCCTGAAAAGGGCCGCGTCAGCCGTGCGGATCGGCGTCCGATGAAGCGCTGCGGACCGGGCCGGCCTACTGCCGGCGCAGGTCAGCGGGTCTCGCGGTGGACCGTGTGCTTGCCGTCCCGGGGGCAGAACTTCTTCAGCTCGATGCGGTCCGGGTCGTTGCGGCGGTTCTTGCGCGTGATGTAGTTGCGCTCCTTGCACTCCACACACGCCAAAGTGATCTTCGGCCGGACATCGGTCGCCTTCGCCACGGCGGAGTGCCTTCCTCGCTACGGATATCAACTACAGCGCATCAGCCTACGCGGACAACGCCTGGACATGCAAAGCGGGCGCCAATGGCGCCCGTCCCGCCGACCATCGGGGATGAGCCCGAAGGACGAGAGTAGCGGTGGCCGGACTTGAACCGGCGACACAGCGATTATGAGCCGCTTGCTCTGCCATCTGAGCTACACCGCCGCAGGCGGGTCCAGCCGGACCCTCTGAGCCCCCTTACGGAATCGAACCGTAGACCTTCTCCTTACCATGGAGACGCTCTGCCGACTGAGCTAAGGGGGCCTACCCGATCACCCCGAAGGGCGTCGCGCAGGGGATACATTACACGGCACCGCGCCGGGGGTGAAATGGGATCCCCCTGTCCCGTATCGCCGCAGCTCAGGGCACGACGCGGAGCCTCGGCAGCGCGTCCGGGTCGATCGCCTCCTGGTCGGTCTGGGCCCCGAACCAAGCCTCCAGCCGCTCGTACGGCAGCGGCCGGCTGAACAGGAAACCCTGCCCGATCTCGCAGCCGATGTCCTGGAGCAGTTCGAGGGTCAGCTCGCTCTCCACCCCCTCGGCCACCACCGCCAGGCCGAACTGCTGGGACAGCGAGACCACCGCGTTCACGATCGCCAGGTCCCCCGGGTCGGTCGCCATCCCCTGCACGAACGACCGGTCCACCTTCACCTCGTGCACCGGCAGCCGGCGCAGCTGGGCCAGCGACGAGTTGCCCGTGCCGAAGTCGTCCACCGCCAGCCGGACGCCGAGGTCCCGCAGCCGGCGCAGGGTGGGGATCGGCCGCTCGGTGCCGTCCAGGACCGCCGCCTCCGGGATCTCGACGGTCAGCAGCTGCGGCGGGACGTCGTACTCGGCCAGCAGCTCACCGACCCGGTCCGGGAAGTGCCTGTCGGTCAGCGAACGGGCGGCGATGTTGACCGCCACCGCCAACGGCTGGCCGGTACGGCTCCAGTCCCGACTGCGGCGCAGCCCCTCGCGGAGGACGAACTCGGTGAGCCGCCCCAACTGCCCGGTGTGCTCGGCGACCGCCACGAAGTCCTCCGGGGAGACCGTGCCGTGCGCCGGGTGCTCCCAGCGGGCCAGGCACTCCACCCCGAGCAGACGGCGGTCCCGCAGGGTCACCTTCGGCTGGAAGTAGACCTCCAGTTCCCCCTCGTCGAGGGCGCGGCGCAGGTCACCGGCGAGCCCGAGCCGGCGCAGCGACCGCGACTCCAGCGCCGGGTTGAACAACTGCACGCTGCCCGGCACCGCCTTGGCCGCGGTGGCCGCCAGGTCGACCCGTTGCAGGAGTACGGCGGCGTCGCTGCCGTGATCCGGGTGCACGGCCACCCCGACCGCGGTGTCCACGTCGAGGGTGAGCGCGTCGAAGACCATCTCGTCGCGGATCTGCTCACGGAGCTGGGCGGCCAGTTCCAGGGCCGCCTCGGCGTTCTCCAGCCGCAGCGTCACCAGGAACTCGTCCCCGCCGGCCCGACCCACCAGGGCGGACGAGGGGGCGCAGGCGCGCAGCCGCTCGGCCACCTCGACGAGGACCTTGTCCCCCGCCGCGTGGCCCAGCGACTCGTTGACCTGGCGCAGACCGTCGACGTCGAAGAGGAGGACGGCGACCACCTCGCCGGGAGCACGGATCTTGACCGCCTCGGCCAGCGCGGCGGTGATCCGCCGCCGGTTGGGCAGCGTGGTCAGCGCGTCGTGGTAGGCGTCGTGGCGCAGCCGGTCGACCAGCCGGGAATTCTCCAGGGCGACGGCGGCGTGCGCGGCCACGGTCTCGAAGACGGGGATGTCGCTCGTGGTGAAGTGGCCGATGTCGCTGAGCCGGTTGGTGACCTCCAGGGTGCCGATCACCGCCTGGCCGGACCGCAGCGGCACCACGATGGCGTCCTTGACCTGCTGCGCGCCGACCTCGCGGCGCAACGCCGTGTCGTCGCCGAGCAGCCGCCCGATGGACAGCGTCTTGCCCAGCTCACGGGCCTGTTCCCGGAAGACCGTCGGGGTGGGCGCGACGTCGAGCAGGCCGGGGGTGTCGACCCGGGCGGTCAGCAGCACCTCGGGGTGCCGGCGCTGGGCGGGCAGCCACAGGGTGGCGTACTCGGCCTGCATCAGGGCCCGCACCCGGTCGAGGAGGATGTCGGCGAGCGCCCCCTCGGCGCTGTTGGTGAGCAACCGGGTCAGGTCGTACATGCCGGTCAGGGTGCGGTGCTGCCGGAAGAACTGCGAGTAGGAGCGGTAGACCTGGAACAACGCCGCGAACAACGCGGCCAGCAGCAGCACCGACCACCAGGTGGTCTTCAACGCGATCAGGACGAGCAGGCCCACCGAGGCGTTGATCGAGGTGGTGAGGAACACCGAGGGTGCGGTACGCAGCGCCTCCCGGCCGGCCTGCCAGCCCTGGAGCAGCACGTGCACCCCGGCCACCGAGAGCAGGCTGACCAGGGTGATGGTGTTGACCGCCAGGAACAGGATGCCCCAGGTGCCCGGCCCCACCCCCTCCAGCGGGGGCAGGGCCAGCAGGAGCAGCCCGGCCAACGAGGTGGCCGCCGCCGCCTTCGCGACGTTGAACCACAGCTTGGCCGGGGCGAACCGGTGTGACGCGCTCCAGATCAGCACGGAGAGCGTGTAGATCAGCACCACCGTCAGCGGTGGCAGGAAGAAGAGCGCGACGACGAGGGGCACCTCGGTCAACGTCACCCCGACCGACTGCCGCCGGACTATGACGTTGAGGACCGGGATGCTGATCCCCGTCATCGCCACGAAGAGAACGAACGCCAGGCCCCACTTCCCGAACTCGGGCCGCAGGACGCCGATCGCGGTGCTGAAGACGATGGCCAGCAGGGCCAGGGGGGCGGTGATGAACCAGGCGCGTTCGGTGGACTTACGCCGCTGATCTCGGCTGGCCATGCGCCACCCTCTCCCTGAGAGACATCACCCCCAGGACACCGGGAGCGGGGACGACGCGGGGCTTAGCGCGCGCCGCCCATCGTCCAGACGACGTCCGCCATTTGCGCGCTGCCGTCGATGGACTGGACGCCGGCGACGGCGAGTCCACCCAGGATGGTGGCGAGCACGAGGAGCGAGCCAAACAGCCGGCCCAGCCTTCGACCAGACATGATTGCTCCTGTCGAGAGAGTGTTCACGGGGGATGGTGGAGGTTCCACGATCGTGCCACACCTCGGGTACCCAGAAAAGCGGGGAGAGCGGCGCTGGTCCGAGCAGCGGAGAGGTTCCGCCGTTCGGCCCACCACCGTCACCTCCCCGTGCCAGATCAGCGGCACCAGGACGGGTAACAGCCTCCACGAATCGCCCAATGTCACTATCGACGCAAACCCGATCTCAACGGCGCGGGGCCGTCCTCCGGGCGGCAGGGCGACCGTCGCATGCGAGGGCTGCGACGACTGCTCCCGGAACCGTCACATCGATCACCATAGCTCATTTCGTCAGGTACGGAAGCGGCCTGTCGGGAGTCGACGGACTCCGCACCAGATCAACGACAAAACGCGCGTACGGTGGCGAGCCGGCGCGAGCAGGCGAAACACCCGCCAGAGGCGGTCGGACCCCGCGATGTCGTACCCCGATGCTGTCGTGAATCCATGACATCGCCGACACCGGTGATCGAACAGCTGGCGACCCAGCCGTACCTGGGGATCAGACGGACGGTGACGATGGAGACCATCGGCGACGCCGCAGCCGCCCTGGCCGACCTGACCGCCTGGGTGACCGCGCGGGGGATCACCCCGGCCGGCCCGGACTTCCTGCGCTACCACGTGATCGACATGGCGCGGGAACTGGAGGTGGAGGCGGGCGTGCCAGTCCCGGCCGGCACGCAGCTCACGGTCGAGGCGCCCCCGGGCACCGGCGTGCTGCCGGCCGGTCGCTACCGGGATAGCCGGGGCGGTTTGGGGGTATGTCGGGGGTTATGGCAGGTCAGTATGGTGCGGTCGACGAGGAGCACGCACGGCCGGCGGGAGTCGATGACGCGACGGTCGCGGCGCTGGGCAAGCTGAGTGAGGCGTTGGAGACGGTTCACCGCGTGCGCGGGCACCTCTACTCCGCGCACCAGCTCGTCGGCGGCGCGGACCTCACCCTCGACCAGGTGGTGGAGCTGCTGCGCGGGGCCGGGCACGACGAGGTGGCCGACCGGGTCGAACACGAGCTGCTGGGGCGCAACCTGCTCCCCGGCAGGTGGACGTTCCAGATCGTGGAGGAGTTCGACGACGGCTACTACGCCACGTTCCAGGAGATCGAACGGTACGCCCGGGAGAAGCTGGCCGACGGCCGGCGGCACCTCTACGAGGCGGAGATGAAGCAGCGGCGGCGTACCCACGGCATGCCCGGCCACGAGGCCACACCGGAGTCGGCACGACCCGACCGCGACGGCCCCTGACCGACCCGACGTGACAGGCGCGGAGGGCGGGGGCGGGGGCATGATCGACTCAAGGGAAGCAATGTAGCGGTATCCGGCCAGCCTGGATACCGCTACATCGGCCCACGGGCGAGGCGAGTGGGGTCACCACTGGCGGCGTACCGTCGCTTTGGGGCCGGTGACCAGGGTGGCGGGCGGGACGTCGTCGGCGACCACCGCGCCGGCCGCCACCACGGCGTCGCGGCCGATACGGACGCCGGGGAGGATCGTCGCGCCAGCGCCGATCCAGGCGTTCTCCCCCACGTGGATGGGCGCTCCGGTCAGCCACTCGCGCCGCTGCACGGGGTCGACCGGGTGGCCGAGGGTGATGAAGGTGGCCTTCGGGCCGATCATGACGCCCTCGCCGAGCCGGATGCCGGCATAGTCGAGGAACGTGCAGTTCTGGTTGATGAACACCCGCTCCGCGATCTCCAGATTGAGGCCGTGGTCGGTGTAGAACGGCGGATAGATCGTCACCCGCGCCGGCAGCGGCCGGCCGAGAAGCTGCGCCAGCAGTTCCGCCCGGCCGGCCTCGTCGTCGAAGGGCAGCACGTTCAGCCGGGAGGTCAACTCGGTGGCCCGCAGGACCCTCGCCGCCATCGCCTGGAACTCGGGGCTGTGGATACGCATGAAGCGGTCGTCGGACATCCCGCGATCCTCGCCGACGCCCCGGGGACGCGCCGCGTGGGCCGCCGCCGCTCACCGCTCCACCCCAGACCGGCCCGCCGGTCCCCGGATCAGCCGATGTGCCCGGGTCGAACCCCCGTCGACCTGCTCACGGAGACCGGCCGCGGTTCCTCTACGAGCGCCATCCGATGACGCGGAAATCCGGTGGACCACCTGCCCGTCACCGCCACGAACGCGGCTCCTGCACTTCCCACCGGCATCCCGATCGGGTAAGCCATCCACGTGACCCACGCCGATGCGAACAAGCTGCATGACCGGATTCCCGTTGAAGACTGACCGTCAGCGCGTCACCAGGGCAGGTATCGCCCGGGTGGCCGGTCTCGCGTTGCTGTGGGGTTCCGGCTTTCTCTGGGTCAAGCTCGCGTTGCGGGGCTTCAACCCGGTGCAGATCGTGTTCGCCCGGCTCCTGCTCGGCTTCCTGGTCCTGACCCCGATCGCGCTGTCGCGGGGGCTCCGTTTTCCAGGGCAAGGGCGGCTGTGGGGTCACCTGTTCGTGGCCGCCCTGGTCGCCAACGCCGTGCCGTACCTGTTGTTCAGCATCGCTGAGGAGACGATCGGGTCGAACGTGGCGGGGGTGCTGAACGCGACCACGCCGCTGTGGACGCTGCTGCTGGCGTTCCTCGTCGGCGTCGACCGGGCCGTCACCGTGCGAAAGGCCGCCGGGTTCGCCCTCGGTTTCCTCGGCGTCGTGGTCATCTTCTCACCGTGGGAGTCCGCGAGTGAGATCGCCAGTTGGGGCGGCCTCGCCTGCCTCGCCGCAGCCGCCAGCTACGGGCTCGGCTACGTCTACATGGGCCGGTTCCTGTCCGGACGCGGAATCCCGCCGCTCGTGCTGTCGGCGGCCCAGCTCGGCGCGGCCACCGTTCTGCTGGTCCCGGCGCTGCCGTTCGCCGGCCTGGAGTCGCCGGTGTGGCGGCCCGACGCGGTGGCGAGCCTGCTCGTCCTCGGGGTGCTCGGCACCGGGGCCGCCTACGTCCTGAACTACCGCATCATCGACGACGAGGGGCCGACCGCCGCGTCGGTGGTCACCTACCTGTTGCCCGTCGTCGCCGTGCTCCTCGGATGGGTGATCCTCCGCGAGGCCGTCACGACCGCGATCGTGGCCGGCATCGCCCTGGTGCTCGCCGGGGTCATCCTGACCAGGCAGCGGCCCACATCCTCGCCCTCGACCGCTGGCCGAGACGCCGCCGCCACACTTCCCGGCGACCGCATGGAGTAGCGGAAGAAAGACTGTCGGTCATACGACGACGTGCCGCCGGGCCAGCAGGGCGGGCCTAAGCTCAGTTCGCCTCTCGCCCGGCGACGCTTCGGAGGGTGCCGTCCCATGTCATCCAAGCTTGCCACCGTGCTCCTCTCCGTGGCCCTGATGGCCGCACCCACACTCACCCCTCCTGCGTCCGCGTCCGCTGCACCTGGCGCCCTGACCAGCTATCGCATGGTGGACCTCGGTACCTTCGGCGGCGACAGCAGCTACGCCAACGCCATGAACGACCGCGGTGACGTGATCGGCCGCGCCCAGGACACCAGCGGCGTCTACCAGGGTTTCCTCTGGCAGCGCGGTCGGATGATCAACCTCGGCGCGTTCAACCCCATCGACGTCAACGACCGCGGCGAGGTCGTCGGTGCCCGCGACGACGGCTCCGGCGCGTACATCTGGCACCGCGGCATCTTCCGGCCGCTGGGTGGCCGGTACATCCGGCCCGTGGCAATCAACGACCGCAGTCAGGTTCTCGGCTATGCCGCCGCAGGCCCCGTCCTGTGGACAGACGGCCGCACCCAACTCCTACCCCTCAATGACGTGTCCGACGTCAACGATCGCGGCCACGTCTCCGGCGGTATCAGCCTGCCGCCGGACGGCTTCCACGCCACTCTCTGGCACGGTGGCCGGACCACCGACCTAGGTGCCGGCCCCTTCAATCGCAGCAACACCTACGGCCTCAACGACAGTGGCTGGGTGATCGGCTGGCAGTTCTCGGCAGACCAGTCCCCGCGCGGCATCCTGTGGCGGCACGGCCGCACCCTGGACATCGGCACCCTCGGCGGCAGCTTCACCGAGCCGCGGGCTATCAACAACCGCGGGGAGATCCTGGCCATCTCCGCGACCACCGACCAACACGCCCGCCCGGCGCTGTGGCGACGCGGCGTAATGCACGACCTCAGCCTCGCCGGGGTCAGCACGGAAGGCTCGGTCGTCGACCTCGATGACCGCGGTGGCATCGCCGCGACGATCCGTCCGGTCTGGGGTATCGCCCGCGCGGTCGTCTACCGCCCACGCTGATGTGTGGGCCATGGCTACCCGACCGGCGCAGACCTCGACAACTTTCCGGTCTCCGGCTCGACCGCCCGACATCGGCGCACCTCCGGAAGGGCGGAAGCAGGACCGGATGAGGCATATTGAAGAGCCCCTGACCAGTAGCTGGTCAGGGGCTTCTTTGTGCACCTGGTGGCGGGTAGAGGATTCGAACCTCTGTAGCTTTCGCGACGGATTTACAGTCCGCTCCCATTGGCCGCTCGGGCAACCCGCCAGGGCACACCGCCGCGTCGTAACGCGGCAGCGGAGCAAGGATAGCGGTCGCCCCCGGGGGCGTGGCAACCGGGTACCGTCAGAGGGTCGTGGGGCTGGTCAGCGCCGCGACGACCCTGACAGACCGCCGGACAAGCAGGAGCATCAGCATGGCAGCGAACCCGTCGTTCGACATCGTGAGCAAGGTCGACCGGCAGGAGGTCGACAACGCCCTTCGCCAGACGGAGAAGGAGCTTGCCCAGCGGTTCGACTTCCGTGGCACCGGCGCCGAGATCTCCTGGTCGGGTGAGGAGGCGATCAGCCTCCAGGCCGAGACCGAGGAGCGGGTCAGCGCCGCCCTGGACGTGTTCAAGGAGAAGCTGGTCAAGCGGAACATCTCGTTGAAGTCCCTGGACGCCGGTGACCCCCGCGCCTCGGGCAAGGTCTACAAGATCGACGCCAAGGTGATCCAGGGCATCGAGTCGGACAAGGCCAAGGCGATCAGCAAGAAGATCCGCGACGAGGGCCCGAAGGGTGTCCAGGCGCAGATCCAGGGTGACCAGCTCCGGGTGACCGGCAAGAAGAAGGACGACCTCCAGGCCGTCATCTCCCTGCTCAAGGGCGAGGACTTCGGGGTGGCCCTCCAGTTCACCAACTACCGCTGACCCGGTAGCCGGCATCGCACGCGCGGGCGGTCGTCCCGACGGGGACGACCGCCCGCGACACGCGTACCCCCGTCAGACGGGGACTGGGTGTTCGGCACGGGTGGCGGCGGCCTCGGCGCGGGCGATCGGGCCGCCGGGCAGCGCCGCGACCCCGGCCCCGACGCCGACCGCCCCGGCGGCGAAGAGGAACGCCCAGGGCACCCCGCCGGCGTGGTCGACGATCAGGCCGGCGACCGCCCCGCCGGCCGCGCTCGCCGCCACCGACATGGTCACCACCCAGGTGTACGCCTCGTTGAGCATGCCGGTCGGGGTGATCCGCCCGACCAGGGTGTTCTCCAGGGTCAACGCGGGGGCGATGGTGGCCCCGCCGATCACCAGGGCGATGCCGAGGGACACCGGGCCCGGCATCACCGCGAAGATCGCCAGGGTGCCGGCCACCGCCGCGAGCAGCCAGGCGAACTGGCGGGTCATGTTCGCCGCCGGACGGCGTACCCCGAACCAGAAACCGCCCACGGCGCTGCCCACCCCCCAGACGGCGAGCAGCAGGCCGGCCAGGCTCTCCGGGTCGCCGGTGGGCTGGTTGCCGGCGAACGCCGGCACGATCACGCCGGCCGCGCCGAACGCGATGCCGAGGCTCGCCACGCAGACCAGCAGCGCCGGGAACCCGCCCACCCGCAGCGGGCCGAGGCCCCGGGCGTGGTGCTCGCGGGCGTGCGGACGCCAGGCGCGCATCACCCGGCCCAACGCCACCCCGCCGGTGCCGACCAGGGTCACCACGGCCGCGCCGACCAGTGCGGCGGCGGCATCCGCCAGGAGCACGAAGCCGGCCACCAGCAGCGGGCCGAGCACGAAGACGACCTCGAACAGCGACGTCTCGGCGGCCAGCGCGGTGTTGCGCAGCTGGTAGCGGCCGGTCGTCGGGGCGGTCAGGTCGTTCCAGGCACCCCGGATGGCGGCGGTCAGCGGCGGGTAGGTCGCCCCGGCGAGCCCGGCCGCCAGGTAGATCAGACGCAGGTCGGCGTTCTCGGCGCGACTGGCCCCGAGCAGCGCGAACAGGGCCAGCGGGTGCGCCACGGCGGTGACCAGCAGCACCGGGGTGGGTCCGACCCGGTCGGCGATCCGGCCGGCGACCGGGCTGAGCGCGGCACCGGACAGGGCGTAGATGCCGCCGGCCACGGCGGCGAGGGAGTACCGGCCGGTGACCTGCTCCACGACCAGCAGCAACGCCAACGGTGTCATGCCGATGCCGAGCCGGCCGACGACGCCGAGGAGCAGCAGCAGCGGGGCGCCGGGAATCCGCCAGACGCCCAGGTACTGGCGCAGTGCGGACACGGCCACCTCCAGGAGACGATCAGGTAACGACTCAGAACCCTGTAGACCCTAACGCCGCAGGTCCCTCCGGGAATGGTCGATTCACTCACATCCGGGACCGCTGACCGGGTGGCGGCGAGAGGGTAGCTTGCTGATCGACCCAGATACATACACCGCTGGATCGCCCCCGATGTCGTAGGAGGTCCAATGGTCGGCACGACGACCGAACGCCGCCGGCCCGGCCCGGCGGCCCGGGGCAGCAGCCGCCGGGCAGCTGCCCCCGTGCTCCGGGAGAGCACCCGCCACCAGCAGAACGGGGTCGAGGAAGCGGACCCGACGACCTGATGACCGACGCCGACGAGCGGCTCTCACCGCCCCCCGGTTACCTGGCCCTGTTCCGGCATCCGGTCGCCTCCCGCCTGGTCACCGCCCGGGGGATCTCCGAGTTGGGCGACTTCGTGGGGCTGGCCGCGCTGCTGCTGCTCGCGTACGACCAGACGCAGTCGGTCCTCGGGCCGGCCGCCGTGTACGCCGCCCGCGCCCTGCCCGCCCTGCTGGTCGCCACGGTGTTCAGCGGCTGGCTGGACGTGCCGGCCCGCCGTACCCTGCTGGTCTGGCTCTCGGTGGCCGGCGCGGTGCTGATCGCGGTCCCCCTCGCGGCACCCCGGCCGGTGCCGGCGATCGTCGCGGCCGGCCTGCTCGGCGCGGTCCGGGCCGCCTACTCCAGCGTCAACGTGGCGGTCGCCGCCGAGTCGGTGGACGCCCCGCTGCGGCTGCCGCTGTTCGGGCTGTCCGCCTTCGCCAACCAGGTCGGCCAAGTGGTGGGGCTGCTGACCGGGGCGAGCATCACCGTGGCCCTCGGGCCCCGGGTGGCGCTCCTGATCGACCTGGTCTCGTTCCTCGTCGCGGCGGCGGTGCTGGCCGGCCTGCCGACCGGGCAGCAGCGGCGGCGCGGTCCGCGCCCGCCGGCCACCGCCGGCCTGCGGACCATCGCCGGGCACCCGGTGCTGCGCGGTGTGGCCCTGCTCACCCTCGCCACGGTGCTCTCCGGCGCGCTGCCGGAGACCCTCGCTCCGAACCTCGCCGCCGGGGCCTGGCGGCCGGTGGTGCTGGCCTCGTCGGCGCTGGGCGGCGCGGTCTTCGTGCTGGTGTTGGGGCGGGGCACCTGGCTGGGCCGGTTGACCGGGCAGGTCACCGTGGCCGCCGCCCTGGCCGGGGCGCTGCTGCTGGCCGCCCTGCTGGTCGCCGTGCATGCCCCGGTGTGGGCCCTGGCCTGCGCCAACGCGCTGATCGGCGCGGGCGGTGGGTGGCTGATCGGCGCGCAGGCCACCTTTGCCCGGCTGGCCCCGGTGGAACGGATGGGGCAGGTGGAGGCGACCATCGTGGCCGCCAACATCGTCGTCGCCGGCTGCGGGATCTTCCTGCTCGGGTCGACCGCCGCGTTGTTCGGGCCGGCCCTGGCCTACCTGCTGGCCGGGGTGCTGCTGCTGGTCGTGGTGCTGCTGACCCGCCCCGACCGGCTGCCCGCCGACGTGGGCCCGCAGCCGACCGGCCCGACCCCCTGACCCGTGGACACTGCCGCGCCCGCGTCCAGGCTGGACGCGGGCGCGGGTGTCGGTCGGGATCAGCGCTGGAACTGCACCGGGCCGGTGTTGCGGGCCATCTGCTCCAGCCGGGCCACCCGCTCCTCCATCCGGGGGTGGGTGGAGAAGAGCGCGGCGATGCCGCCACCCCGCTTGAACGGGTTGTCGATCATCAGGTGGGCGGTACTGGTGAGCTGGCCCTGGGCGGGCAACGGCCGGGCCTGGGTGCCCAGGTGGATCTTGCGGAGGGCGCTGGCCAGGGCCAACGGGTCCCGGGTGAGCTGCGCACCCGAGGCGTCGGCCTGGAACTCCCGGCTCCGGCTGATCGCCAACTGGATCACGGTGGCCGCGATCGGGCCGAGGATGATGGTGAGCAGCAGCACGGCCGGGTTCGGGCCGTCCTCGTCGTTGTTGCCGCCAAGCGGGATGAAGAACGCCAGGTTCGCCAGCATGGTGATGATGCCGGCCAGACCGGCCGCCACGCTGGAGATCAGGATGTCCCGGTTGTAGACGTGGGACAGCTCGTGGCCGATCACCCCGCGCAGCTCGCGGTAGTCGAGGATCTCGGTGATCCCCTGGGTGACGCAGACCGCCGCGTTGGCCGGGTTACGACCGGTCGCGAACGCGTTGGGCTGCGAGGTGGGGCTCACGTACAGCCGGGGCATCGGCTGCCGGGCCTCGGCGGCCAGCTCACGGACCATCCGGTACAGCTCGGGGAACTGGGCCTCGCTGACCGGTTGCGCCCGCATCGAGCGCAACGCGAGCTTGTCGGAGAAGAAGTAGGTCACGCCGTTCATCAGCAACGAGACGACGACGGCGATGACGAGGCCGCCGCTCCCACCGAACCAGTAGCCGACCGCGAGGATCAGCGAGGTCAGCAGGCCCAGCAGCGCTGCGGTCTTCAGACGGTTGTGATGCACGATCGCTCCTTCGGTGCGCGGGTCGCGCGGGACCCGCTGACCGGTACAACGTCACCGGTACCCGTCAACCATCCAGCTCATGACTGGCAGTTGACTGAAGGATGCTGTGAACCCGCTGAACGGACCGGACACCGAGGACGGCCCGGGACACCCAGGTCAGGGGTCCTCCCGACCGCCGGGGCGGAAACTCCGGCGGGCCGGTCAACGGGCGGCGAGAGCCAACACCAGTTGCGGGGCGAAGCCGATCACCACGCCCAACGCGGTCGCCCCGGCCAGCGCCATGGTGACCGGCCAGGCCGTCCTGGCCGGCACGACCCCGGCGGGCTCCCCGGTCGGCACGGCCGGCTCCCCGGCGGGGGCGGTCGGGAGCGGGGGCGGGTCGGCGTACAGGGTGGCGGCGAGGCGCAGGTAGTAGGCCAGCCCGACGACCGCGTTCAGGGCCACCACCAGGGCCAGCCAGCCGGCCCCACCGTCCAGCACCGCCCGCACCACGGTCACCTTGGCGAACAGCCCCGCCAGCCCGGGTGGCAGGCCGGCCAGCCCGACCAGGGCCAGGGCGAACGCCGCCCCGGCCCAGGGCCGCCGCCGGGCCGTCCCCCGCAGGTCCGCCACCGCGCCGCCGTCCGCACCGGCCGGGCGCAGCGCCACCAGCGCCGCGAACGCCGCCAGCTCCACCACCACGAAGAAGACCGCGTACGCCACCGCGGCGGCGTACGCCCCGACCCGGACGTCGTCGGCCCGGCCGGCGGTCGACGCCAGCACCCCCAACGGGGCCAGGATGTAGCCGGCCTGGGCGACCGACGACCAGGCGAGCAGCCGGACGGTACGCCGCTGGCGCAGCGCCACCAGGTTGCCCACGGTCAGGGTGAGCACCGCCAGCAGGGCCAGCACCGGGCCGGTCACCTCGGCCGGCAGCGCCCGCTGCACCACCGCCAGCAGGGCCACCACCCCGCCCAGCTTCGACGCGGTGGACAGGTAGGCCGCCACCGGCAGCGGCGCCCCGTCGTAGGTCGCCGGCGCCCAGGCGTGGAACGGCACCGCCGCTACCTTGAAGGCCAGCCCGAGCACCACCAGCGCCACCGCCGCCGGGACCAGCGGCACGTCGGGCGCGTCGGCCAGCAACCCGCCGAGCCGACCCAGGTGCAGGCCACCGGTCGCCGCGTAGAGCAGGGCCGCGCCGAGCAGGGTGACCGTCGTGGCCACCACGCTCACCACGAAGAAGGTGACCGCCGCCTCGGCGCTGGCCAGGCTGCCCCGACGCAGGCCCACCAGGACGTACAGCGGCAGGGTCAGCGTCTCCAGGGCGACGATCAGGGTGATCAGGTCACCGGCCGCGCCGAGCACCACGCCACCCGTCATCGAGCAGGCCAGCAGGAAGCAGTACTCACCGATGGGCGTCGGGCCACCGCGCAGCAGCGGCCCGGAGAGCCCGAGCACACCCAGGGTGAGCAGGGAGAAGACCCCCGCGACCAGGGCCGCCCGGCCGTCGAAAACCCACGAGCAGTCGGCACCCACACAGAACGTCCGCCGGCTGCCGGCCGCGCCCACCACCACCGCGCCGACCCCGGTGGCGACGACGCCCGCGCAGGCCACCGCCACCGTCGCGCCGGCCCGGCCGACCTGCAGATCCGCCAGCAGCACGAGTACGGCGGTACCGGCCGCCAGGTACGCCGGCAGCAACGCCACGTTGTCGACGCTCTGCACCACACTCATCGGTGCTCACCTCCGTTCGCGACTGCGGGGCTCCGCTGCGCTGCACTCCTCGCGCTCACCACATCCACCTGTCGCTCGCGACTGCGGGGCTCCGCTGCGCTGCACTCCTCGCGCTCACCGCATCCGCCTGTCGCTCGCGACTGCGGGGCTCCGCTGCGCTGCACTCCTCGCGCTCACCGAAGCACCCCGTTCACCGAACAATCCCCACCAGGGCGTCCACCGGGCCGGTGGCGTAGCCGAGCACCAGGGTGGGTGCCAGGCCGACGGCGAGGGCGAGCAGGACCAGCGGGATCCAGGCGGTCAGCTCCACCCCGGCCAGGGCGGGGGTGAACCGGCCCACCGCCGGGCTGGGTCGACCGTGGGTGACCCGGCGCAGCAACCGCAGGAAGTACGCGGCGGTGAGCGCCCCGCCGACCGCCGCCAGCACCGCCAGCGTGGTCCACAGCGGCCCGCCCCGCTCGACGGCGGCGACCACCGCGAACGCCTCACCCCAGAACCCGGCCAGGCCGGGCAGGCCGAGCGAGGCGACCGCCGCGAAACCGAGCAGACCGGCCAGCCGGGGCGCGGTCTCCCGCAGCCCGGACAGCTCGGCCAGCGCCCCGGTGTGGGCCCGGTCCTTGACCGCCCCGGCGAGGAAGAACAACAGCCCGGTGATCACCCCGTGCGCCACGTTGCCGATCAGCGCCGCCTGGATGCCGGTGGCGGTCAGCGTCGCCACCCCGAGCAGCACGAACCCCATGTGCCCGACGCTGGAGTAGGCGATCAGCCGCTTCAGGTCGTCCTGGGCCAGGCAGACCAGGGAGCCGACCAGGATCGCCGCGACGGCCAGCACCCCGAGGACCGGCGCGGCCCAGCGGGCACCCTCCGGTGCCACCCCGACGGCGACCCGGATCAGGCCGTACGTGCCCATCTTGAGCAGGACCCCGGCGAGGATGACGCTGCCGACGGTGGGTGCCTGGGTGTGCGCGTCGGGCAGCCAGGTGTGCAGCGGCCAGAGCGGGGCCTTCACCGCGAACGCCAGCCCGAGCAGGGCGAACGCGGCCAACTGGGTACCCCGGGACAGCCCCGCCCCGCCGGTCAACGCGACGATGTCGGCGGTGCCGGCAGCGGCCACCACCACGAACACGCCGACCAGCAGCAGCACCGAGCCAAAGAGCGTGTAGAGGGCGAACTTGCGGGCCGCCGCCCGCGCCGCGTCGCGCGCCGGCAGGTCGACGCCCGTGCCGCCCCAACCGGCGATGATCGCGTACATCGGCAGCAGGACGACCTCGAAGAAGACGAAGAAGAGCACCAGGTCGAGGGCGAGGAAGGTGCCCAGGATGCCCACCTCGACCACCAGCAGCAACGCCACCAACGCCCGGCCGCTCCCCCGCCCCTCGGGCACCCGGCGCACGGTGTAGCCGCAGCAGAGCAGGGTGAGCAGGGCGGTCAGCACCACCAGCGGCCAGGAGATGCCGTCCACCCCGAGGTGGAAGCGCAGGTCGAGGCCGGGCACCCAGGGCAGGTCGACCTCGTGCCAGGGCTGCACGGCGGGAGCCGGGCCGTACCCGAACCAGCCGTGGTCGCCGAGCACCAGCAGAGCCGCCCCGACCAGGGTCAGAGCGGCGACCGCCGTACCCAGCAGCCGGGCCGCCCGCTCCCCGGGGAGCACGGCCACCAGCGCCGCCCCCACCGCCGGCAGCACCAGCACCGCGACCAGCAACACCTGCCCCACCATCACCGGGTCCGCCTTCCGTTCGCGACTGCGGGGCTCCGCTGCGCTGCACTCCTCGCGCTCATGCGGAGACTCCGATCAGGGCGGCGGCGAGACCGATCAGCAGGGCACCGGCCAGCACCGCCGCCGTCGCGCGGGGCAGCGCCGCCCGGTGCAGCGTGGCAAGCCCGGCACCGAGCGCCGAGGTTCCCCGGCCGACCCCCTCCACCAGGCCGTCCACCCCGACCTCGTCACCGGTACGCGCCACCCGGGCGAGTGCCGTCGTGGGGCGTACCACGAGGGTGTGTTGCAGGTCGTCGAGGCGGAAGGCGCGGGCGAACACCGGCCGCAGCGGGCCCAGCGCGCGGGCCGGATCGGCGGCCGGGTCCCGCCGCCAGCCGGCCCAGGCCAGCCCCGCCCCGACCAACACCAGCACGATCGGCAGCAGCACCGCCGGGGTGAGATGGACGAGCACCTGCCCACCGGGCGGGAAGGTGGGGACCGTCGGGAAGAAAAGGCGGTGCCAGAACCACTGGGTGAAGCCCGCCAGGCCGAGCAGCGCGGCCGGGACGGCCAGCAGCAGCACCGGCCAGCGCATCAGGGCCGGCGGGTCGTGCGGGTGCAGCAGCGGCAGCCGGGGCTCGCCGAAGAAGGCGCGCAGCAGCAGCCGGGTGGCGTACGCGGCGGTCAGCAGCACCCCGAGCAGCCCGGCCAGCCAGACCAGCCAGCCGACCCAGGCCGGGGCCGGGCCGGTGCCGTCGAGCGCGGCGGCCTCGGCGGCGGCGAGCACCCCGTCCTTGCTCCAGAAACCGGACAGCGGCGGCACGCCGGCCAACGCGCCGAGGCCGATCAGGGTGCACCAGAAGGTGACAGGCATGCTGCGCCGCAACCCACCCATCCGGGAGAGCAGGGTGGTGCCGACCGCATGGATCACCGCACCGGCGGCGAGGAACAGCAGCGCCTTGAACGCGGCGTGGGTGAGCAGGTGGAACAGCGCGGCGGCCGGGGCACCGACGGCGAGCGCGCCGGTCATGTAGCCGATCTGGGAGACCGTCGACCAGGCGAGAACCCGCTTCAGGTCGTCCTGGGCGGTGGCGGCGAACGCGCCGAGCAGCAGGGTGATCGAGGCCAGCACGCCGAGCACCGCCAGCGCCACCGGGGCCCGGGTGAACAGCGGGTAGAGCCGGGTCACCGCGTACACCCCGGCGGCGACCATGGTCGCGGCGTGGATCAGCGCGGAGATCGGTGTCGGGCCGGCCATCGCGTCGGGCAGCCAGGTGTGCAGCGGGAACTGCGCGCTCTTGCCGGCCACCCCGGCGAGCAGCAGCAGGCAGGCGGCGGTCAGGGTGCCGGTGGAGTGGTCGTGGGCGAGCACGTCGGCGATCCGGAAACTGCCGGCGGAGACGCCGAGCAACGCGATGCCGAGCAGGAACCCGACGTCACCCACCCGGGTGACCAGGAACGCCTTCGTCGCGGCGGCGGGTGCCTCGGGCAGTCGGCGGTCGTGGGCGATCAGCAGGTACGAGCAGAGGCCCATCACCTCCCAGCCGACCAGCAGCAGGATCAGGTCGCCGCTGACCACCACCACCAGCATCGCGGCGGTGAACAGGCTGATCTGCGCGGCGTAGGGCGGGTAGCGGTGGTCCACCTCGACGTCGTCGTGCGGGCCGCGCCGCAGGTAGGCCACCGAGTAGACCTGCACCGCCAGCGCCACCGCCGCGACGGCGACCGCGACCAACGCGGCGACGCCGTCCAGCCGTACCCCGAGGGTGACCCGCAGCCCGCCGAGGTCGATCCAGGTGGTGCTGGTCTCCACCGGGTCGCCGACCCGCGCCAGCAGCAGCACCGCGACCAGCAGCGCGCCGGCCGCGCCGGCCACCCCGAGGCCGATCGCCGCCCGCCGGGCCGCGCCCTCCCCCCGCGGTGCCGGCGGTAGCAGCAACCCCAGCAACCCGGCGACCAGGGGTACGACCGGCAGGGCCGCCCCGAGCAGCCCGGTCACCGCCCGGCCTCCGCCCGTGCGCCGGCCGACCCGGTCGCGACGTCACCGGTCGGACCGGCCCGGTCGTCGGCCGACCCGGTCAGGGGCACGTCGTCGACGGTGACGCTGGCCCGCAGCCGGTAGAGCTGGAGCACGATGGCCAGCCCGACGCCGATCTCGGCGGCGGCCAACACGATCACGAACAGCGCGAAGACCTGCCCGGAGTGCGGCAGCACCGCCCGCACGGTGGTGTCGGCGGTGACCAGGATCAGGTTGACCGCGTTGAGCATCAGCTCCACCGCCATCAGCACCAGCACCGCGTTACGTCGCCGCAGCACGCCGTAGACGCCGAGACCGAACAGCAGCGCGGCCGTGACGTACGGGATGACCGGCCTCACGGGATCACCTCAGTTCGCGACTGCGGGGCTCGCAAACCCGGCTCACTCCTCACACTCACGGGACCACCGGCTCCGATGTCGGGGCGGGACAGGATGACCGCGCCGACCAGGGCGGCCAGCAGCAGCACCGACAGCACCTCGAACGGCAGCACCCACGAGCGGAACACCTGCTCGCCGATGCCCTCGGCGGTGCCCGCCGCCGGCAGCTCCACCGTCGACCAGCGGAACGCGTCGACCAGCAGCGCCGTCAGGCCCAGCCCGGTGCCCGCACCGATCAGTGCGGCCGGCCAGCCCGGCCGGTCCAGGTCGGCGGACGCCCCGATCGGGGCCCGGGTCAGCATCACCGCGAACAACAGCAGCACCACCACCGCACCCACGTAGATCAGCACCTGCACCCAGGCGACCAGTTCGGCGGTGAGCACCAGGTAGTCGCCGGCCAGCGCGCCCAGGCAGAGCACCAGGTAGAGGCCGGCCCGGACCAGGTGCTTCGTGGCGACCACCAGCACCCCCGACCCGACCGCCACCGCCCCCAGGGCGAGCAGGAGGACGTCCGCACCGGTCACCGGGGAGCACCTCCGTCGTCGGCGGGGCCAGGCTCGGGCGCGGCCGGTTCGACGCCGGGAGCGGCCGGGCCGGCAGCGCGCGGTGCGGCCGGGCCGGAGTCGCGGGGGGTGGTGGGGCCGGGCTCGGGGCGTACCACGGTGGGGCGGGCGGCGGAGCTGGTCGGGGCGGCGGCCCTGCGCGCGGCGGTGGTCTCCTCCTTGGCCGGCTCGCCGTGCGGGTCGTGCGCGGGCGGCGGCGGCACGGTGGCCATCCACTGGCCGAGGTGGTCCTTGTCGTGCAGCAGGTCCTTGATGTCGTACTCGGCGTACTCGAACTCGGGCGACCAGTAGAGGGCGTCGAACGGGCAGACCTCGATGCAGATCCCGCAGTACATGCAGAGCGAGAAGTCGATGTCGAACTTGTCGAGGACGTTGCGCTGGCGGGGACGGGCCGCGCCGGCCACCGCCACCTCCTCCTTGTGCGAGTCGATGTAGATGCACCAGTCGGGGCACTCGCGGGCGCAGAGCATGCAGACCGTGCAGTTCTCGGTCAGCAGCGCGATCACGCCCCGGGAGCGGGGCGGCAGTTCGGGGGCGACGTCGGGGTACTGCTGGGTGTGCGACCGGCGGGTCATCGTCTTCAACGTGACCGCCAGCCCCTTCACCAGCCCGCCGCCGGTGCCTCCGCCGTGCTCGCTCACCGTGTCGCCCCGATTCGCTCGCTCATAGGGTCATCCTGCCCTGTGGCCACGGCGTGCGCGACCACCACCCGGCGTTTGCCGGCGTTACCCCGACGGGCGGGGAGAACGACGCACCGGGAAGGACCGGCCGACGGCCGCCGCGTTGCAGGACGACCATCCGCCGGAGGGCGGCTGGACGACCGACGATCCGGACGCGCTGCCCGCGGACGGCCGCGGCCCGCGGGCCGTCCCGGTACGAGCCGCACGAGGTGGTGCTGGCGGGTCAAGGTGGAGGACGACGGCCCGGTCGTGCACACCTACAAGATCGACGCGGTGAACGAGGTCTACGTGGAGACCGGGCGGTGGACGAAGTTCGTCGACACCGGGGAGCCGTTCCCGGTGAACCTGTCGGTCGCCCGGATCACGCCCCGGCGTCGGTGAGCGGCGGCAGCATCTCCACACCCAACTGTTGCAGCAGTTGGAAAAGCTCGTTGACGCTCCACACGTCGACGATCCGCCCGGCGGCGTCGAAGCGCAGGAACGTCGCCCCGGAGTAGCTGACCACCTGCCCGGTCGGCGGCACCGGGCCGAACTGTCCCGCCTGGGTGCCGGCGGCCCGCCAGCGCAGCGCCACCCGGTCACCGGCCGCCACCACGTCCACCAGCTTGTAGCGCAGGTCGGGGAAGGCGGCCCGGCGGTCCCGGTGCCAGGCCAGCACCGCCGCCGGGCCGGTGCCGCCGAGCCCCGGGCACTCCTCGGCGACCAGTTCGTCGGCCGACTCCTCGCGGCCGGCGTTCCACACGTCGGCCACGAACCGCCGGGCCACCGCCTCCACGTCGATCATGCGGGCAGCCTAGGCCCGCCGGTCCGGGGCCGACCGGTCGAGGTGGGTGGCGATCCCGACACGGGTCCGAGGGGTCGATTTCCCTGCGCACCGGACGGCGTTAGCGTGCCACCGGAAGCCGGACCCGCCATGATGGGGGCCGAAGCGGACGAAAGGCGACACGATGGCGGAGAGTAACGGCACGACCGCGACCCGGACCGGCGGCAAGTACGTCGAGCCGGGCGGTGAGTTCACCCGGGACCAGCGCTACATCGCCACCCGGATCACCGTCGACGGGCGGGACGGCTACCCGGTCGAGCCGGGCCGCTACCGGCTGGTCGTCAGCCGGGCCTGCCCGTGGGCCAACCGCATGATGATCGTACGACGGTTGCTCGGGCTGGAGGAGGCGCTGCCGATGGCGGTGGCCGGGCCCACCCACGACGCCCGGAGCTGGACGTTCGACCTCGACCCGGACGGGCGCGACCCGGTGCTCGGCATCGAACGGCTGGCCGAGGCGTTCTTCGCCCGCTACCCCGACTACGACCGGGGGATCACCGTGCCGGCGATCGTCGACGTGCCGACCGGGCAGGTGGTCACCAACGACTACGCGCAGATGACCCTGGACCTGTCCACCCAGTGGACGGCGTACCACCGCGAGGGCGCCCCGCAGCTCTACCCCGAGGCGTTGCGCGCCGAGATCGACGAGGTGAACGCGGTGGTGTTCGCCGACGTCAACAACGGGGTGTACCGGTGCGGCTTCGCCGGTTCGCAGGAGGCGTACGAGAAGGCGTACCGGCGGCTGTTCGACCGGCTGGACTGGCTCAGCGACCGGCTCGCCGACCAGCGTTACCTGGTCGGCGACACCATCACCGAGGCCGACGTGCGGCTGTTCACCACGCTGGTCCGTTTCGACCCGGTCTACCACGGCCACTTCAAGTGCAACCGGCAGAAGCTGAGCGAGATGCCGGTGCTGTGGGCGTACGCGCGGGACCTGTTCACCACCCCCGGGTTCGGCGACACCATCGACTTCGACCACATCAAGCGGCACTACTACGAGGTGCACCGGGACATCAACCCGACAGGGGTGGTACCGCTCGGCCCGGACCTGGTCAACTGGCTCAGCCCGCACGGGCGGGAGTCGCTCGGCGGCCGGCCGTTCGGCGACGGCACGCCCCCGCCGCCCCCGCCGCCCGGCGAGCAGGTGCCGCCGGAGCACACCCCGGTCGGCTGAGCCGCCCCGACCACGCGCCCCCGCCCGGCCCACCGGGTGGGGGCGCACTGCCGTGCCCCCGGCACCGTGCCGCCCCCGCACGTGCGGAAAGCCACGGTCGACTGCGGACACCGAGAGCTGTCACACATTCACCCTCAGCGTTCAAGAGTTAACACGATGGTCAATATGACCTGTTCGACTAGGGGGCGTCCGTCGCCGCGATTCCCGTCGGCGGGCTGACAGTCCACTACGGACTCCCCTTCGAGGAGGATCGAGCCTTGCGCAAGCTGGGTAGCAGGACCGCACGTCTGGGCGTACTCGCCGGTGTTCTCGCCGGCGCGCTCGCCACCACCACCAACGCCGCCGTCGCGGCACCGGGCACCCCCGCCCCCGGACGGGCCGCGCCCGCGCCGCTGCTGGCCGGCAGCGCGCAGGCCGCGCCGGACCGGTACATCGTCGTCCTCTCCGACAAGCCGGTGAGCAGCGAGCGCACCGCCCGCCTCGCCCGGACCGCCCAGTCGACCGCCGTCGCCGAACGGGCCGGCGGCACCGTGCTGAACCGCTACACCCAGGTCCTCGACGGGTACGCCGCCGTGCTGCCGCCGGCCGCCCTCGCCGCCGTCCGCAACGACCCGGCCGTGCAGTACGTCGAGCGGGACACCCGGATCGAGGGCGGCCTGACCAGCACCGCCCCGGACCGGACCGGACCGACGACGGCCCGGGCCGAGCGGGCCCAGGCCGGCGGCGTGTCCATCCAGGCCGTGCAGAGCAACCCGCCGTCGTGGGGGCTGGACCGCATCGACCAGCGCAACCTGCCGCTGAGCAACAGCTTCGGCTACACCTCGACCGGTTCCGGGGTGACCGCCTACATCGTCGACTCCGGCATCCGGGCCACCCACGTCGACTTCGGCACCCGCGCCGCCGGGGTCTACGACGCGGTCGGCGACGGCAACGGCACCAACGACTGCCACGGCCACGGCACGCACGTCGCCGGCACCATCGGCGGGACCACCTACGGGGTCGCCAAGTCGGTGACGCTGCGCGCGGTCCGGGTCCTCCAGTGCGACAACTCCGGGTGGAGCACCGACCTGATCGAGGGTGTCGACTGGCTGGCCACCAACCACGCGACCGTCTCGGTGGCGAACTTCAGCCTCCAGGGCTACGGCACCTCGGCGAACACCTCGATCGAGAACCTGATCGACCACGGCGTGTACCCGGTCTTCATCGCCAACAACTTCAACACCGACGCCTGCACCAACGGCCCCAGGTCCAGCCGGGGCATCACCGTCGCGGCGACCGACATCAACGACAACCGGGCCTCGTTCTCCAGCTACGGGACCTGCGTCGACATCTTCGCCCCGGGGGTGGACATCACCTCCGCCGGCATCGCCTCGGACACCGCCGTGGCCAGCGGCTGGTCCGGCACCTCGATGGCGGCCCCGCACGTCACCGGCTGGCTGGCCCGCTACCGGCAGACCAACCCGACGGCGACCCTCGCCACCGCCAAGAGCGCGCTGATCACCGCCGCCACTACCGGCAAGGTCGTCAACCCGGGGACCGGCTCCCCGAACCGCCTGCTCTACGCCGCGCCGTGAGCGTGCCGGAGGGGCCCCGGGGAGTCTCCCGGGGCCCCTCCGGGCCGGCGTTCAGTTCAGGGTGAGGCGCACGGCGGTGGTGAGGACGAGCTGGGCCAGCGCTGCCGGCACCAGGACCAGCCAGCACAACCGCTGGAGCTGGTCCTCCCGCAGCCGGGGGAACGACACCCGCAGCCAGATGATCACGAACGAGACGGCGAAGACCTTCAGCAGGGTCCACAGCCACCCGAGTTGGGCGTCGGCGAACGGGCCCTGCCAGCCGCCGAGGAAGAGCACGGTGGTCAACGCGGCGATGACCACGATCCCGACGTACTCGGCGAGCAGGAAGAACGCGAACCGCAGCCCGGTGTACTCGGTCATGTAGCCGAACACCAGCTCCGAGTCGGCGACCGGCATGTCGAACGGGGGCCGCCGGATCTCCGCCAGCCCGGCCACGAAAAACACGATCATGGCGGGGGCCTGCCAGAGCAGCCACCACGGCTGCCACGCCTCGACGATCCCGCCGAGGCTCAACGTCCCGGCCGCCACCGCCACCGAGGCGGCGGCCAGCACCAGCGGCAGCTCGTACCCGAGCAGTTGGGCCGCCCCGCGCAGCCCGCCGAGCAGGCTGTACTTGTTGGCCGAGGCCCACGCCGACATCAGCACCGCCACCACGCCGACCCCGACCACCGCCAGGACGAAGAACAGGCCGATGTCCAGCGGCTGCCCGACCAGGTCGTCCGGGCCGAGCGGGATCACCAGCAGCACCAGCAGGTAGGGCACCAGGGCCACCACCGGCGCCAGCCGGAACACCGCCCGGTCCGCCTCGCGCGGGGTGATGTCCTCCTTCTGGACGAACTTGATCCCGTCGGCGACGAGCTGCGCCCAGCCGTGGAAGCCACCTGCGTACATCGGACCGAGCCGGCCCTGCATGTGCGCCATCACCTTGTGCTCGGCCTGGCCGACGATCAGCGGCAGGGTCAGGAACGCGACCAGCACCCCGCCGATCCGGATCACCAGCTCCAACCAGGTCGGCATCAGGCCGTACCCCCCTCGTCGCCACCCTGGTCACCGCGTGCCTGGCCGTCGGCGACCGCCGGGCCGTCGCCGGCCGCGCCGGGGCGGGGCGTACGCGGCGGCCGGGCCGGTCGCTCCCGGGGCGCGCGGGCGGGGGCCCCGTCGCCCACCGTCACCGGACCGGCCGGGGCCGGCACCACACCCCACTCCCCCGGGGCGGGCACCCCGGGCGGGCGGACCGCCCGGCGACCGCCACCGGCCTCCGACTCGCCCGGCTCCTTCGCCCCCGGCCACGGCTTCGCCACCCGGGAGGCCAGCACGAACTCCTTGCGCAGCGGATGCCCCTCGAACTCGGGCGGCAGCAGCAGCGGGGCCAGCTCCCGGTGGCCGGCGAAGTCGACGCCGAACATCTCGTGGGTCTCCCGCTCGTGCCAGGCCGCGCCCGGGAAGATGTCGACCACCGACGCCACCGTCGGCGTCTGCCTCGGCACCCGGGTCCGCAGCAGCACACCGTGCCGGTGCCGGGTCGACCACAGGTGGACCACGATGTCGAAACCGGTGGCCAACTCGTCGACGGCGGAGAGCCAGTCGAAGAAGTCGCAGGCCAGCTCGGCGTCGTCGCGTACCGCGCGGAGGGTGTCCGCCCAGGCCGCCGGGGGTACGTCGACGGTGGCCCGGGCGTGCGCCTGCCCGCCGGACACCGACGCGGTCGCCTCGACCGGCGCGAGCAGCGCGACCACCCGCCGACCGACCTCTTCCGGAGTCATGCGGTTGATCCTATGGCCGCCGCCCCGACGCCGGGCCCGCCCGCCCGGTCGAACGCGCCCGGCGGACACCTGGATGAGGTGAACGGACGGCCCCGCGCCGCGTCGTACCACGGTTGCGGCGGGGTCGTCCGGCGCGTCGCCGGGCATGGCCGGACGGGCATCTGACGCTTTGGCAGGCGGGGCGCGGTGGTGCGGGGAAAGATGGGGCCGTGCGCGCTGTGACGGTGACTCCCGGGGTCCGCGACTCGCTGCGGCTGGTGCAGGACTGGCCGGAGCCGCCGGCCGAGGAGGGCGCCATCCTGGTCGAGGCGCTCGCCGTCGGCATCTGCGGCACCGACCAGGAGATCATCGCCGGGGACTACGGGGAGGCCCCGCCCGGCCAGCGGGAACTGGTGCTCGGCCACGAGTCCCTCGGCCGGGTGCTGGAGGACCCGTCCGGCACCCTGCAACCCGGCGACCTGGTGGCCGGCGTCGTCCGCCACCCCGACCCGGTGCCCTGCCCGAACTGCGCCGTCGACGAGTGGGACATGTGCCGCAACGGCCGGTACACCGAGCACGGGATCAAGGGGCTGCCCGGCTTCGCCCGGGAACGGTGGCGGGTGCAGCCGAAGTTCGCCGTCGGGCTGGACCCGGTCCTCGCCCCGGTCGGCATGCTGCTGGAACCGGCGAGCGTGGTGGCGAAGGCGTGGGACCACATCGCGCAGATCGGCACCCGGGCGGAGTGGAAGCCGCAGACCGTCCTGGTCACCGGGGCCGGGCCGATCGGGCTGCTGGCGGCCCTGCTGGCCGTCCAACGTGGCCTGTCGGTGCACGTGCTGGACCGCAACACCACAGGCCCCAAGCCGGACCTGGTCCGGGCGCTCGGGGCGACATACCACACGGTGCCGGTCGACGAGTTGGACTTCGAGCCGGACGTGGTGGTCGAGTGCACCGGGGCGCCGACCGTGGTGCTGGACACCATGTGCAAGGTCGGCCCGGCCGGGATCGTCTGCCTGACCGGGGTGTCCAGCGGGGGCCGGACCATCGACTTCGACGCCGGGGCGCTCAACCGGGCGCTGGTGCTGGAGAACAACGTCGTGTTCGGCTCGGTCAACGCCAACCGGCGGCACTGGGACCTGGCCGCCCGGGCGCTCGCCCAGGCCGACCAGTCGTGGCTGAACGCGCTGATCACCCGCCGGGTGCCGGTGTCGGCGTACGCACAGGCGTACGCCCACACCGACGAGGACATCAAGGTGGTGCTGGAGTTCGGGGCGTGACGCCCGACGGGCCGGCTCAGATGCCGGGGAGCCGGCCGTTGCGGAACAGGTCGACGAAGAGCTGGTGGTCGGTGCGGGCCCGGACGCCGTACGCGTGGGCGAACTCGACCAGGTGCCCGACGAAGCCGTCGGTGTCGTCGCCGATCGCGGCGACGATCGCCTCCTCGGTGGAGTAGTCGACCAGGTCGTGGCTGGACTCGTCGTCGGCGACCGAGTGCATCCGGGCCACCGCCCGACCCAGGTCGGCGAGCACCCCGGCCAACTCGTCCGGCTCGTTGACGTCCGACCAGTCCAGGTCGGCGGCGTACGGGGAGACCTCGGCGACGAGCTGACCGGCCCCGTCCAGCTCGGTGAAGCCCAGCCACGGGTCGGCGTGAGCCTGCAACGCCCGCTGCGACTCGGCCGTGCGGTGCCCCTGGTGCCGGAAGTAGCCCCGGACCCGCTCGTCGTCGATGTGCCGGGCCACCGCCGGCACCTGCGCCTGCTTCATGTAGATGACGACGTCGTTCTCCAACGCCTCGGTGTGCCCCTCCAGCAGCAGGTTGTACGACGGCAACCCGGCCGAGCCGATGCCCACCCCCTTGCGCAGCACCACGTCCTTGATCTGGGTGGCGACCGGCCGCAGCCGGGCCGTCGAGGGGGGCAGGGTGTCCAGGTACGCGGTGAACGCGGCGCAGACCTTCTTACGGGTCTCCGGGTCGATCTCGAACACCCCGTCGCCGAGGGAGAACCGCCGCTCGTAGTTGTCGACGGTGGTCTGCGCGGCCAGCAGGTCGACCCGGGTGTTCAGCCGGGCCTCCTGGAGCACCCGGCGCAGCACCCCGTCGGCGTTGTCCAGCGTGATCGAGCCGATCGCGTCGTCCCCACCGGCGGCGATGGCCCGCAGCTCGGTCAGGTACGACCGGGCGAAGCCGGTGACCAGCTCGCCGATCACCCGGTCGGACAGGGCCTTGGCGTAGCCGATCAGGGCCACGCTGGCGGCGAGCCGCTTCAGGTCCCAGGAGAACGGCCCGACGTACGCCTCGTCGAAGTCGTTGACGTTGAACACCAGGTGCCCGGAGGCGTTCATGTAGGTGCCGAAGTTCTCGGCGTGCAGGTCGCCGTGGATCCACACCCGGCTGGTCTGCTCGTCGAGGAACGCGTCGTCGGCGAAGTCGCCGCGCTGGTCGGCGTAGAACAGCGAGGCGCTGCCCCGGTAGAAGGCGAACGGGGAGGCGGCCATCTTGCGGAACTTCCGGCGGAACGCCGCCGGGTCGAGCGCCATCGACGCGCCGAACTCCTCGGTCAACACGTCGACGATGAAAGCGGACCGTCGGTCCACGGAGTCGGTCATGCCCCGCACGCTAACCCCCACCCGCCACCTCTCCCCCGGGCCTCCCGCCCACCCCGCGCCCCACCCCGCACAGCCCGCCCACCCCGCCCCGCGCCGGTGATCAAGAGGTTTGCGTCAGATTCACGCGGGATGGTGACGTGAACCTCTTGATCACCGGGGCGCAGTGGGCAAGCGGGTGTAAGGCGGGCACACAGCGGGGGTACGCGAGGCAGAGCGGGGCGCAGCGCGGGTGCAGCCGGGAAGGCCCGGAGGGTGGGTCAGGAGGGGGTGGGAGGGCGGACCGGGGGGGCGGTCAGCGACTCGACCGGGCGGGGGGCGGTGTCGGCGGCCGGGGCGAGGGGGTCGGTGCGGTCGACGCCGCCGATGCCTGACTGTTCGGCGGCGATCTTCTCCTGGAGGCGGAGGATGCCGTGCAGGAGCGCCTCCGGGCGGGGCGGGCAGCCGGGCACGTAGACGTCGACCGGGATGAGCTGGTCGACGCCCTTGGTCACCGAGTACGAGTCCCAGTACGGGCCGCCACAGTTGGCACAGGACCCGAAGGAGATGACGTACTTCGGCTCGGGCATCTGGTCGTAGAGCCGCTTGATCGCCGGGGCCATCTTGTCGGTCACCGTGCCGGAGACCACCATCAGGTCGGCCTGCCGGGGCCCGTGAGCGAACGGGATGACGCCGAGCCGGATGAAGTCGTGCCGACCCATGCTGGTGGCGATGAACTCGATCGCGCAGCAGGCCAGGCCGAAGTTGAACACCCAGAGCGAGTAGCGGCGACCCCAGTTGAGAACGAACCGGATCGGCTCGCCGAGCACTCCCGGCAACTGCACGACCGCCTCCTGTCCCCGCCGACCCGTTGTCCGCCCAGGGACAGTCAACCACAGCCGCCCGGCGTGACACCCGGACCGGCCGGGCCCGGCCCGCGTCCCGGCGGTGCGAACCCGGCCGGGCCGGGAGCGACCAGCCTGACCTCCCGGCGAGGCCGCAACGCCCCCGCGACCACCTGCCGCGACGAACGGGACGCGGGGGTCACCAGGTGGGGTGTTGCAGCAGGCCGACGAACTCCACCAGCAGTCGTTCCCGCAGCGCGGCGGGGGCGGCGTCGAGCAGGGTGTTCACCACCGCCATCCGGTCCGGCGGCCCGGCGCCGAGCCCCAGGCCGGCGGCGAGTCCACCGATCAGCTCGGGGGTGAGCGCCTCCGGGGTCAACGCCCCGGCCAGGGCGACCAGGTCGGCAGGCAGCTCGACCGGCCCGGCCCGGCGGGCGGCGGCCACCGCGGCGGCCAGGTCCGGGCCGAACTCGGCCACCCGGGGGGCCACCGAGGCGGTCACCGTGAGGTGCACGCTGGCGGGCAGGTCGGCGTACCGGAGTTGGGGTTGGGTGTGCCAGCCCCGGGTGGTCAGCTCGTCGACCAGGACGAACAGGTCGAGCGCCGGGTCGGTGCCGGTGAAGCAGACCACTGTGGCTTCCGGTTCGGCCATCAGCCGCAGCCCGTCGACGTCCCGGACGGCGGCGGCCAGGCAACCGACGGCGTCCCGGGTGGTGGCGGCCAACCGCAGGTAGCCGTCGTCGCCGAGGTGCCGCAGGGTGGCGTAGGCGGCGGCGATCGGGCCACCCGACCGGGTCGAGGCGAGCACCGGGTTGACCATGGTGTAGCCGGGCCAGTCGGCGTACGCGAAGTACTGCGGGGAGCGCAGCGTCGCGTCCCGGTGCAGCAGCACCGACACCCCCTTCGGGGCGTACGCGTACTTGTGCAGGTCGACGGAGATCGAGGTGACCCCGTCGACGGTGAAGTCGAACGGCGGCACCGGCACGCCGAGGCGACGCAGGTAGGGCAGGGTCCAGCCGCCGAAGCAGGCGTCCACGTGGCAGCGCACCCCGGCGGCAGCCGCGACCTGCGCGATCCCGGCCACCGGGTCGACCACCCCGTGCGCGTACGACGGGGCGGAGCAGGCCACCAGCACCGTCTCCGGGCCGATCGCGGCGGCCATGTCCGTTACCGACGGGCGCAGGGTGACCGGGTCGACGGGAACCGTGTCGAGGGTGACCCGCAGCAGGTGGGCGGCCTTGGCGAAGGCGGCGTGTCCGCTGGCCGGCACCACGATCCGGGGTGCGGTCAGCTCCGGGCGGGCGTCCCGGGCGGCCTTGACGGCCAGGATCAGCGACTCGGTCCCGCCGCTGGTGACGCTGCCGACCACGTCCGGCGCGGCGCTGCCCGGCCCGCCGCCGAGCAGCCTGCCGGCCGCCCCGACGAGCCAGTTCTCCATCGCCAGCAGGGACGGGAAGGCGGTCGGGTCGAGCCCGTTGACGTGGGCGCTCGCGGCATGGGCGGCCCCGGCGAGGTCGTCCAACCCGGGCACCGCCGGGTCGTACACGTAGGCGAACAACCGCCCCCCGTGCACCGGCCGATCCCCCGCCCGGAGCTGCCTGATCTCGTCCAGCACCCGCTCGGCAGGCACCCCGTTCTCGTCGATCATGGACTTGTGGTGGCCTTTCCGTGGATTTTCGCGGCTTTCGTCCCCACCGCAACTCCATGATCGACGAGGTGGGTGGGGGTTGTGGGGGTGGGGGGAGGTAGGGGTGGGGGGAGGTAGGGGTGGGGGCGGAGGAGGAGGGTGGCGGGGGCGATCAGGAGGGCCGGGACGACCGTGAAGCCGAGGAGGACGCCGAGGCGGGCGGTGGGGGTCTGGGGGGCGGCGGTGCCGGTGGCCGAGGAGACGTAGCCGGACAGGGCCAGGACCAGGCCGTAGATGCCGGGGCCGAGGGCCAGGCCGAAGGTCTCCCCGGCGGTCCAGAGGCCGGTGAAGACGCCCGCCTGGCGGCGACCGGTGCGCGCGGTCGAGGCGGCCACGCAGTCGGGCAGCAGGGCCAGCGCGAAGACCTGCTGGCCGGCGTACCCGACGCCGAGGAGCGCGACCACCGCGTAGACGGCGGCGGCGGGCAGCACCGGCGCGGCCACCAGCGCCGCCGCACCGGCCGCCAGCAGCAGCGAGGCGGCGACCAGCGCGGTCTTCTTGCCCAGTCGCGCGCCGAGCCGGGTCCACAGCGGCATCACCAGCAGTGCCGGCCCGACGAAGCAGGCGAACAGCACGGTCGGCCCGGTGGTCGGGTCGCGCAGGATCTGGGCGGCGAAGTAGCTGACCCCGGCCAGGATGGTCGCCACCCCGGCGGACTGGACGACGAAGCAGAGCAGCAGCGCCCGGAACGGCCGGTCGGCGGCGACCACCGCGAGTTGGGCGCGCAGCGTCGGCTCGGTGGCGGTCACCGTGCCGGTCGCCGCCGACCGGGTGCCGAGGAACGCGCCGAGCGCGCCGAGCGCGATCAGCACGGCGACGAACACCCCCATCCAGCGGTGCCCGCTCACCCCCTCGCCGCCGACGGTCACCACCACCGGGGCCACCGCGCCGGAGATCAGGATGGCCAGCGCCAGCACCGCGACCCGCCAGCCCATCAGCCGGGTACGCTCCGCCGCGTCGTCGGTCAGTTCGGCGGGCATCGCCACGTACGGGACCTGGAAGAAGGCGAACGCGGTGGCGGTGGCGAGGAACGCGACGGCCACGTACGCCCCGGCGGCCGGCCCGGCACCGAAGGGCGCGGCGAAGATGGCGGCGAAGAGCACCGCCAGGGCCAGCCCGGCGCCGAGCAGCCACGGCCGGCGCGGCCCCCAGCGGGAGCGGGTGCGGTCGGAGATCCGCCCGGCGACCGGGTTGACCAGCACGTCCCATGCCTTGGGCAGCAGCACCAGCAGGGCGGCCAGCCCGGCGGCCACCCCGAGCGTGTCGGTCAGGTAGGGCAGCAGCAGCAACCCGGGCACGGTGCCGAACGCGCCGGTGGCCAACGAGCCGAGCGCGTAACCGGCGTGCACCCGACGCGGTAGTCCAGCCGCCTCGGCACCGGTCGACCGGGCCGGGCCGGCAGCCGACGTGGGCGGGCCGGCGGGTGGGGAGCCGGGCCCGGCCGGCGGCGCGTCCATGCGGCCGAATGTTACTCACGTTATTGCCGGGTCACCGCCCCTCATCCGGCCACCATTTGGCGGCATCCAGATCCACCCCGGCACCGCGCAGCGGGCAACCCTCGGCCCGCAGCAGGGCCCGCGCCCGCGCCTCGTGCCCGGGTGGCAGCCGGCCCGCCGCGTTCACCACCCGGTGCCAGGGCACCCCGCCACCGTGCCGGGCCATGATCGCGCCGACCAGCCGGGCCGAGGCCCGCCCGGAGCGCTCGGCCAACGCGTCGGCGATCGCCCCGTAGGACATCACCCGGCCCGGCGGAATCCGCTCGACCAGCGCGAGCACCGCCTCCACGTACTCCTCAGGCGTCACGACCGGCCAGGATATGGGAACGCGACGGGGTCCGCCGGGACCGACCGCGCAGAATGGGCGGGTGCGCGAAGCAGTCACCCAGGCCCGACGGATCGTCGTCAAGATCGGTTCGTCCTCGCTGACCACCGCGACCGGCGGTCTGGACGACGCCCGGGTCGACACCCTGGTCGACGCCCTCGGCGCGCTCGTCGCCGCCGGCCGCGAGGTGGTGCTGGTCTCCTCCGGCGCGATCGCCGCCGGGCTCGCCCCGCTCGGGCTCCCCCGCCGCCCGCGCGACCTGGCCACCCAGCAGGCCGCCGCCAGCGTCGGCCAGGGCCTGCTGATCGGCCGGTACGCGGCGGGCTTCGCCAGGCACCGGCTCACCGTCGGGCAGGTCCTGCTCACCGTCGACGACGTGACCCGGCGGGCGCACTACCGCAACGCGTACCGGACCCTGCGCAAGCTGCTCGACCTGCGGGCGGTCCCGATCGTCAACGAGAACGACACGGTCGCCACCGAGGAGATCCGGTTCGGCGACAACGACCGGCTGGCCGCCCTGGTCGCCGCTCTGGTCGACGCCGACCTGCTGGTGCTGCTCTCCGACGTCGACGCGCTCTGGACCGGCAACCCGACCCGCCCCGGCAGCACCCGGATCACCGAGGTACGCGGCGAGGCGGACCTGGCCGGCGTGGACATCGGCGGGGCCGGCCGGGCCGGCGTCGGCACCGGCGGCATGGTCACCAAGGTCGAGGCGGCCCGGATCGCCACCGGATTCGGCATCCCGGTGGTGCTGACCGCCGCCCCGCTGGCCGGCGACGCGCTGGCCGGGGAACCGGTGGGCACGTTCTTCCACCCGGCCCGGCGACGCCCGGCGGCCCGGCTGTTCTGGCTGGCGCACGCCACCGCGCCCCGGGGCCGGCTGCACCTGGACCCGGGCGCGGTGCAGGCCGTGGTGGGCCGGCGCAAGTCGCTGCTGCCGGCCGGGATCACCGCCGTGGACGGCACCTTCACCGCCGGGGACCCGGTGGACCTGGTCGACGTCGACGGGGCGTCGGTGGCCCGGGGCCTGGTCAACTACGACGCGGTGGAACTGCCCGGCCTGCTCGGCCGCTCCACCGGAGAACTCGCCGCAGCCCTCGGCCCGGCGTACGAACGTGAGGTCGTCCACCGCGACGACCTGGTGCTGCTGTGACGTCAGGCGTCCCCACACGGGCGCTTCTGGAAGATCCGAAGGAGTACGCAATGAGCGTCGTCGAGCAGGCCCGGCGGGCCCGGGACGCGGCGGAGGCCCTCGCCGTGGCCACCCGTACGGTCAAGGATGCTGCGCTGCACGCGATGGCCGACGCGCTGGTGACGCGTACGCCGGAGATCCTCACCGCGAACGCGGCGGACCTGGCGGCCGGGCGGGAGGCCGGGCTGAGTGCGGCCGTGCTGGACCGGCTCGCCCTCGACGCGCCGCGGGTGGCAGGCATCGCCGACGCGCTGCGCCAGATGGCCGCGCTGCCCGACCCGGTGGGCGAGGTGGTCCGGGGTTCGACCCTGCCCAACGGGCTGGAGCTGCGGCAGGTGCGGGTGCCGTTCGGGGTGGTCGGCATCATCTACGAGGCCCGGCCGAACGTGACGGTGGACGCGGCCGGCATCTGCCTGAAATCCGGCAACGCGGCGCTGCTGCGCGGGTCGTCGTCGGCGGCGCACTCCAACGCGGCGCTGGTGGCGGTGCTGCGCGACGCGGTCGCCGGGGCGGGCCTGCCGGCCGACGCGGTGCAGTTGCTCGACGCCGGCTCCCGCGACTCCGTCAAGGAGCTGATGCGGGCCCGTGGCCTGGTCGACGTGCTGATCCCGCGCGGCGGCGCGTCGCTGATCCGCACCGTGGTCGAGGAGTCGACGGTGCCGGTGATCGAGACCGGGGTGGGCAACTGCCACGTCTACGTGGATGCCGCCGCCGACCAGGCCAAGGCGGTGGCGATCGCCCTGAACGCCAAGACCCAACGCCTGTCCACCTGCAACACGGCCGAGTCGCTGCTGGTGCACGCCGACGTCGCCGACGCGTTCCTGCCGGCGGTGCTGGCCGCGTTCGCCGAGGCAGGGGTGACCGTGCACGGCTCGCCCGAGGTCGCCGCGTACTCCCCCGACGTGGTGGCCGCCACCGACGAGGACTTCGCCACCGAGTACCTCTCGGCCGACATCTCCGTCGCCGTGGTCGACTCGCTCGACGCGGCGGTCGCGCACATCCGCCGCTACGGCACCGGACACACCGAGGCGATCGTCACCGACTCGCAGGCCGCCGCCCGGGAGTTCGTGGCCCGGGTGGACGCGGCGGCGGTGATGGTCAACGCCTCCACCCGGTTCACCGACGGCGGCGAGTTCGGCTTCGGCGCGGAGATCGGCATCTCCACCCAGAAGCTGCACGCCCGGGGCCCGATGGGGCTGCCGGAGCTGACCTCCACCAAGTACGTGGTGACCGGCGACGGTCACCTGCGCTGAGCCGCCCGGCCCCGGGCGCTGCCGGACCCGGGGTTCACCGGGTGCCGGGCTCGTCGTCGGCGGGCGGGACCGGCCGGGCCCGGCGGACGACAGGTGAGCCGGGTGGCGTCACCGGCGAGCCGATCGGGGCGACCGGGGCGACCGGGGAGCCGGGCGGCAGGGCCGGGCCGATCGGCCGGCAGGCGCGGATCGCGGTGAGCGTGGTGTGCACGTCGAACTGGTGGCCGTCGTCGCTGTCCCAGCCGCCGTCGCTGCGCTGGGTCTCGGCGAGCCGTCTGCGGGCCGACACCAGCACCCACTGCTCCTCGCCCACCTCGACCCGGCGCAGCGTGGCGGCCAGCGCGGCCACGTCGGCCGGGGAGAGTTTCGGCATCCGCTCGGCCAGCACCGCCTGGATCCGGGCCGACTCGTAGTAGAGCTGCTGCCGGTGCAGCACGGCCGCGCTCAACCAGCCGGCGGCCAGGAACGACGGCCAGCTGCCGTCCGGGGCGAGCTGCCCGGCCAGGGCCTGCGCCGCCGCCTGCACCACCCCGGCGTACGCGCCGCCGACGCGGTGGTCCAGCGGGCCGGCGGCGCGGGCGTCCCGACCGGCGACGCTGAGCCAGAACGCGGCGTTGGCGGAGAGGTAGAGCCGGGCCTCCGGGTCACCCGGGGTGGCCCACTCGGGGGCGCTGCCGGCCAGCCTCGGGTCCTCGTCCCAGCCGCCGTCGGGCAGTTGCCGGGCGGCCAGCCAGTCCAGGGCGTGCCGGGCCGCCGGCCGGCCGAGCGCACCGAGGTCGTCCAGTTCGGCGAGGCGGAAGCAGGTGGCGTCGACGGACGGCACGTCACCGCCGAGCAAGGCCGGCCAGCCGCCGTCGGGGGTCTGCCCGACCTCGGCCGCGTCGAGCAGGTCGGGGGGCACGGGCGCGCCGGTGCGCAACCAGGACAGCCGGGCGCGGTCCACCGCGTCGCCGTGCGCCACGACGAAGCCGATCGCGGCATCCAAGTCCACCACGGCGCTGACGCTACCGGCGCGGACGCAATCCCGCCTCGGGGAATCGGTCGGGGCCGGGGGCGGTTCGTCACCACCCCCGGCCCCGGTCCCGGGTCAGTATGCGGGCAGCGAGGGATCGATCTGCTTGATCCAGGAGAGCACCCCGCCCTGGACGTGCACCGCGTCGCGGAACCCGGCCGCCTTGAGCGCGGCGAGCGCCTCGGCGGAGCGGACCCCGGACTTGCAGTGCAACACGACCTGCTTGTCCTGCGGGAGCTTGGCCAGCGCCTCACCCGAGATGATCTCGCCCTTGGGGATCAGGGTGGAGCCGGGGATCCGGACGATCTCGTACTCGGCGGGCTCCCGGACGTCGACCAGGAAGATGTCCTTGCCGGCGTCCTGCCACTCCTTGAGCTCGGTGGCGGTGATGGTCGCGTCGACGATCGCCTCCTGGGCCGCCTCGGAGACCGCGCCGCAGAAGTCCTCGTAGTCCTCCAGCAGGTCGGTGACCGTGGGGTTCTCCCCGCAGAGCACGCAGTTCGGGTCCTTCCGGACCTTGATCTTGCGGTAGCTCATCTCCAGGGCGTCGTAGACCATCAGCCGGCCGACCAGCGGCTCACCGATCCCGGCGAGCAGCTTGATCGCCTCGTTGACCTGGATCGACCCGATCGACGCGCAGAGCACGCCGAGCACGCCACCCTCGGCGCAGGACGGCACCATGCCGGGCGGCGGGGGCTCCGGGTAGAGGCAGCGGTAGCAGGGGCCGTGCTCGGCCCAGAACACCGACGCCTGGCCGTCGAACCGGTAGATCGAACCCCAGACGTACGGCTTGCCGAGCAGCACCGCCGCGTCGTTGACCATGTAGCGGGTGGCGAAGTTGTCGGTGCCGTCGACGATCAGGTCGTACTGGGCGAAGATGTCCCGGACGTTCTCCCGGTCCAGGGCGGTGTTGTGGATCTCCACCTGGACCAGCGGGTTGATCTCCCGGATCGACGCGGCGGCGGACTCGGCCTTGGACCGGCCGATGTCGGAGACGCCGTGGATGATCTGGCGCTGGAGGTTGGACTCGTCGACGGTGTCGAAGTCGATGATGCCGAGCGTCCCGACCCCGGCGGCGGCCAGGTACATCAGGGCGGGCGAACCGAGGCCACCGGCACCCACACAGAGCACCCGGGCGTTCTTCAACCGCTTCTGCCCCTCGACCCCCACATCGGGGATGATCAGGTGACGGGAGTAGCGACGGATCTCGTCAACGGTCAGCTCGGCGGCGGGTTCGACGAGCGGGGGCAACGACACGGTGGACTCCCCGGTGATCGGCTGATGGCGAACCGAGCCATTGTTGCTCGGGCGACCATCCCTCGGCCATGAGCAGTGACACCCCGTCCGACATACGGGAGCGGGAATAACTCAACTGCCTGGCACGAGATCGCCGGAGTAGAGCGAGCCGTCGACGTACGGCCAGGCGTTCGCCACGCAGCCGTCCAGCCCGTACGTCTGCTGTTGCATCACCGGGGCCGGCTCGCCGGGGCCGGGGCAGGCCTGGTGTTCCTCGCCGAGTTCGTGCCCCACCTCGTGGTTGACCACGTACGTCCGGTAGACCGACAGCGGCGCCCCGTAGTCCGGCACCGCCTCCATCCAGCGGGCCAGGTTGATGACCACCCGTCCGGGCAGCCGGCAGGAGGTGTAGCCCTCGGTGTCCAGCCCGCCCTCGGCGCACATCCGCTCCGAGGTGGCCGGGGTGGCGAGATAGATGGTGAAGTCGGCGGCGGCGATCTCCGGCACCCGCTGCAACCGTAGCTCGCCGGAGCGGATCCAGCTGTTCGGGTCGCCCAGCGTCTCGTCGACGGCGGCGGCGAACGCGTCCACGTCCTGCCCGGTGCCCTGCTCCACCTCGATCCGGTAGCGGTGCAGCGGGCCGTCGAAGCCGTACACGTCGGAGCGGCCGTCGGCGGCGGTGAAGCGGCCGGGTCCGCTGCGCGGATAGGCGACGGCGGTCCGCTCCGCGCGTACCCCGTCGGGCAGCCGGCCACCACCGACCCCGTCGGCCACCCGCCCGGCGACCTGCTTGGGGCCGCTCGGTGCGGGCTCCGGGCGGAGGGTGACGAACCCGCCAACGCCCGCGCCGAGCAGGGCCAGGCCGAGCAGGACGGCCCGCCGACGACGACGGCGCATCCGGCGGTTGCGGCGCGGCCCGACGCCCGGCTCGCCGTGCCACCACGCGGAGCGCGGGTCGGCGTGACGCGGGCCGGCCCGGTACGGGTCGGCGGCGTACGGGTCGGTGTGGCGCGGGTCGGGCCGGCCAGCGTCCGGCGGCTCCGGGCGCTCGGCGGACTCGGTGCTCACCCGGCCAGCATGGCAGACTAATCGGGCATAAGCCTGCTATTGCCGCAAATTACAAGAACATGTTTCACTTCTTCGGTAACCGCCGACAACCGGCGACGCGCCCGGACACCCCACGGGCGGCGAGGGGTTCAGAGCGCCGGGCCGGCGTACCGGCGACCGGCCAGGTAGGGCCACGGGTTCGCCGTACAGCCCCGCAGGAACAGCGACTGCTGCTGCATCACCGGCGCCGGCCGGCCCACCCCCGGACACCCCTCGTGACGGTGCCCCAACTGGTGGCCCACCTCGTGGTTCACCACGTACGTCCGGTAGACAGGCAGCGGCACCCCGGCCCGGACGAAGTGCGGCACCGACGTCCGCCACCGGTCCAGGTTGATGATCACCTTCCCGGGCGCGCGGCACGACGTGTACGGCACGCCACCGACCCGGATGTCCACACCTCCGGCCCGGCACAGCCGCCCCGCCGTGCTGCGGGTCGCCAACTGCACGGTGAAGTCGGACGGCGCGTTCCCCGGCACCCGGCGCAGCCGCAACCGGCCGCCGTCCACCCAACTCCCCGGCCCGGCCAGGGCCGCCTGCACCTGGTCGGAGAAGGCGCGCACGTCCTCGCCGGAGCCGTCCTCCACGGCCACCCGGTAGCGCCGCAGGCCGCCGGAGCGGCCGAGCGTCGCCCCGGCCCGGTCGTCGTAGCGGAAGGTGCCCCGGCCCGTCGCCGGCACCGGGCCGGACAGCGCCGACGGCGGCACGGTCGCCGCCGGGACCGCAGCACCGGCCGGCGCGGGCACCGGCAGGACCGACCCGACCCCGCCGGACGCACCTGCCACGTCGACCGACCCGCCCGACGACCCGGTGTCGCCGAACGCACCCGTGCCACCGGCTGACGTCACGACACCCGGCGGACCGGCCGGGCCCAGCATGCGCCCGGCTCCCACCGGCTGGGTCGCGGCGGCCGGCGGCGCCGGGCGGGCGACCAGCCGGCCGGCAGCCGGCGGCGGGGTGACGACGGCCAGCCCGCCGGAGGTCACCACCAGGAGCAGGGCCACCAGCGCCGTCGGACGCCACCTGGCGGTGCCGGACGCGGGCCGCAGGAGCCGGATCGGACGAGGGCCACGGGAGGGGAGCGCAGACATCCGGGTCAGGATGCCATGCCGGACGGCGACCTTCCGTCACCACCGAACCCCGGCGCGTCATCACCCGGCAGGGCCCCGGGGCGCTGCGGCGACGGACCCGGCGTCGACTCGGCGAGCAGGTGCAGTACCGCGCGGGCCACCGTACGCGGCACCTCCAACTGGGCCACATGCCCGACGTCGGCCAGCATCATCAGCCGGCTGTCCGGGATGACCCGGGCCGTCTGCGGGGCCACCCGGACGTCCACCAGCCGGTCCTTCATCCCCCCGACCACCAGCGTGGGCGCTGCGATGCCGGCGGCGATCCGCCACAGCGACTCCGGCCCCGGCAGGTACGACCGCAGGAAACTGGCGACCAGCCCCCGGAACGTGCGGACGTACGCGGCGGCGTAGTGGGGCGCCTCGTAGCGGACCCGGATCTCCTCCAACGCCTCCTGCCGGCGCTGCTCGCTGATCCGGCTCAGGTCGGCCACGCACGCCTCCATCGCCTGCCGGGCCATCACCTCCGGGGCGAGTTGGGCGAGCCGCCAGGCGGCCAGCCGCTCCCCGCGCGGAATGGCCAGCAGCGGCAGCATCCGCCCCTGCAACGAGCGGCCGAAGTTCAGGAACGGCAGCGCCGGGGAGATCAGCGTCAGGGTACGTACCAGGTCCGGCCGGCGACCGGCGACGTACACCGAGACGGCGCCGCCCAGCGAGTTGCCGAACAGGTGCACCGGGCCCCGGCCGGAGTGCTCGATCCAGCGCACCACCCGGTCGGCGAAGGCCGGGATCGTGTACCGCAGCCCCGGCTCGCTGCGTCCGAAGCCGGGCAGGTCGATCGCCTGCCCGTCGAGCCGGTCGGCGAGCAGGCCGGCGAGGTCCGTCCAGTTCTGCGACGAACCACCCAGCCCGTGCACGTACAGCGCCGGTTCCGCGTCCGGGCCGGTGGCCGGGGTGTCCCGGACGTAGGTGACCGTGCCGTCGAGGCGTACCGGCCGGCCGGGCCAGGGCGGGGGCAGCCGGTGCGGGGGCAGGTGCTCCTCGGGCCAGAGGGCGGCGCGCTTCATACCGGCAAGTGTTCCCGTTCCGGCCCCGCGCCGACAATGCCCACCGTCAGGCGAGCAACGCTTCCAGCCGCCGGTTGACAGCCGCCAGGGTCGCCCGCACCACCGCCTGGCGCGGGTCCCCGGAGACCAGCGCCGACCCGGCCAACTGCTCCACCCAGCCGTCGCAGACCAGCAGCACCACCACCGTCGCCACCTCGCAGTTGCCGAACGGCACCACGGCGGCGTGCTCGACGAAGCACCGCCCCCGTTCGGCGGTGCGCTCGGCGTGCCGCAGCAACTCGTCCACCGCAGCGGCGGCAGCCACCGCGCACAACCGCAGGACGTACCCGTCCACGGCCGGCCCGGTGGCGTGCCCGGCGGCCGGCTCACCGGCGGTGAGCAGGCGTACCTCCACGTTGGCGTCCAGGCCGAAGGTGCTCACCTGGACGTGGTCGATGACCACCCGGGGCCCCGGCACGCCGCCGGTGTCCAGCGGTCGCGAGGGCGCCGTCTCCGTCGTGGTCATCTGCCCGCCCGAGTACGACGCGTTGAGCGTCGCCGGGCTGCCGGTGGGCGGCAGCGCACCCGGGAGGGCCTCCTCCACGCTGGCCCGACCCCGGTGCGGGGTCGACTGCCGGCGTCGCCGGGGCACCCCGGACGCCGTCGGTGACTGCTCGGCCGGCGGGTCCTCGGCGTCGCGCGCCGGGCCACCGGTCGCCGCGTCGACGCGTACCCCGGCGGCCGGTCGCTCCGCACCGGGCCGGGCGGCAGGTGGCTCCGCCGTCGGGGTCGGCACCCCGGCGGTCGGCTCGACGACACGGGGTTCACCGGTACGGCGACGCATCGGCGGCGGCACCGCGGCGCTCGGCTCACCGGACAGGCTCCGCGGTGCGGCGGCGAGACCCATCCGCTCCTGGAGCAGGCGGGCCACCAGCCGGCTCACCTCCGCCGGGTCGGCCCCGTCGGACAGGTCGAGCCGCAGGCTGTGCGCCCCGGCCGGGGTACGCCGCAGCGCCGCGTCGCGGACCCCGGCCACTTCGCGTACGGCGTCCAGGATCGCGTTGACGTCGAAGCCCTCGGGGCGTTCCCGCAGCGGCGCGGGCTCGTCGTCGCGGCGCAGGTGGGTGGCGATCCGGGCGAGTTCCGGGGTCTCGGCGGGGGGCTCCACGGCTGGCGGCTCCGGCACGACGGGCACGTCCGGTTCGGCGGGGACGCGCTGCGGCAGCACCGCCGTGCCCCGGTCCGGTCTCCGTCCGTCCACCACCGGCTCGGTCGTGGTCAGCGGGTCGGGCGCGGATCGGCGGGCCGCGTAGGGGGGTGCGCTCGTCGGGGCGGGCGCTGAGGGAACCTGGTCCAGGCGGCGTGGCCCGTTCGTGGCGGGAGCACCGGCGGTCAAGGGGGGCTCCGGCGGGTGGCCGGGCAGGTCGGTGGGGGTGGCCGGCTCGGTCGGCACCGACCGGAGTCGGAACGGCTGGTCGATGCGGCCGGCCGGGGAGGTCGCCGGTCGGGGCGACGGTTCGTCGCGCGGGAGCCGGAACGGCTGGTCGGCGCGGACGGCGGCCGGCAGCGTGGCGGCCCGCTCGTCCCCCGGGCCGGCGGGCTCGTCGCGGGTCGGGGGCGGCACGGCGACGGGCTCGTCCCGGGGCAGGGGCGGCGGGCCGGCCGGCACGTCCCGGGGGGCGGGGGGCACCTCGGCGGGTCCCCCCGTCGACCAGCCGGGCCGGTCGGCCGGGTGTAGCCGTTGCGGCTCGACCGGCGACCGGTCCCGCTCGCCGGGACCGGACCAGTTCCGCCCGGCCGGGTCGGACCAGTCCCACTCGGACCCGTCGGCCCGGTCCCGCCCGGCGGGGTCGGCCCAGTCCCGCTCCGGTCGGGCATCCCGCTCGGACCAGTCCGGACCGGGCCGGTCCCGCTCGGAGCGGTCGGTGGGCTCGTGCCGCTCCGGCCGGTCGGCGTGCCCGTCCCAGTCCGGTACGGGGTGTTCCCCGGTGTGCCCGGACCAGGCGCGTTCGGGGTGGTCGACACCGGGACGACCCGGGGCGACCCGCTCGGCGGCCGACCGTTCCCGCCCGGACCGCTCGACGGTGGGCTCCGGCAGGGCCGGCGGGGTGGCCGGTTCGGTCCGGGTCAGCTCGTACGGGCGGGGCACCTCGGAGCGCACCGGCTCGTACGGGCGGGCGGGCTCGGCACGCACCGGCTGGTACGGCCGGGCCGGCTCGGCACGCACCGGCTCGTACGGGCGGGCGGCCTCGGCCGACCACTCCGCCGCGCGTTCGGCACGGGCCCGTCGGCCGACCGGTGGCTCCTCGTCCCGTGACCAGGAGGGTGCCCAGGTCCCGCCCCAGCTCGGGCGGTTCCAGCTCGGGCCGGACCAGTCCGGCTCGTCCGGCCCGGCGGTCGTCCGACGCTCGCCGGGCGACGGCTCCCCGGCACCGCGCGCACCGGTGCCCCGGGGGTCCGCCGTCCCGGGCGGCCCGGTGTCGGCGGTGGGCTCGGCGCGGTCGGTCCCGCGTGGCCCGTCCGGCCCGGAGAAACGGTCGCGGGGGTCGTCCGGGGAGGAACCGGACCCGCCCCGCTCGGGGGCGTGGAAGCCGGGGGGCACCTCGAAGCCGGAGGCGGCGGTGCCCACCGGAGGGACCTGCACCGCGGGCGGGGCCGAGGTGGGCGGGTCACCTGCGGGCCAGTGGGCCGACCGGGGCGCGGCGGGGTCGTCCGAGGAGTGCCGGGCTGCCTCCGGGTCGTGCGGCGGACCGGTCGGGGACGCCGGCCGGGGGGCCGGCACGACCAGTCGGTCACCGTCGGTGACCCGGGGGTCGGCGACGGGGTGACCCGGCCCGCCGGGCGGGGCGCTCACCGGGCGACGCAGCGGGGCCGGGAAATCCGGTGCCGAGTCGTGACCATTGCGGTGGGCCCGACCGTTGCGGGGGGCCTCCTCGTCGGTCGACGGGGTGGCGAACGGCGCAGGTAGATCACCGTGCCGTGACGGCTGGCCACCCCAACCGCCGGCGGGGTCGGGCCGGTTCCACGGTGCCCCGGCCTCCCGGTAACCCGTGGTTTCGACGCCGCCGGACCACCCGGTCGCTGGTGCCCACCCACTGGCGGAGCGGGCCAGGTCGTCCTGCTGACCCGTCCCGTCGCCGTGCTCTCCCGGGGTGGCGGCACCGGGTTGCCCTGATTCACTCACCGCGCGCTCCTTGGTCGCCCCCGCTGAGGCTACCGTGTGGTGACAGTGGCGATAAGTTACAGCGGCGGGCCAATTCCGGGACCGGGGTGAGTGCCCTGACCGGTACGGGGTAGAAGTGCCGGCTGGAATGACGAAACTCGGAGGTTCCCATGACCGCTGTGGGGAACGGTGCGCAGACTGCCGGCCGGCCCACCCGGCTGCCCCGTTCGGCACGCCGTAAGCAGCTACTCGCGGCGGCTCAGGAGGTGTTCGTGGCGCAGGGGTACCACGCCGCCGCGATGGACGACATCGCCGAGCGGGCCGGGGTTTCCAAGCCGGTGCTGTACCAGCACTTCCCGGGAAAGATGGATCTGTATCTGGCGCTGCTCGACACGCACTGTGACGCCATCGTCGCCAAGGTGCACGACGCGATGCGCGGCACCAACGACAACAAGGAGCGGGTGGGCGCGTCGGTGCGCGCGTACTTCGACTTCGTCGACCACGAGAGCGAGGCGTTCCGGCTCGTCTTCGAATCCGACCTGCGCAACGACCCGGCCGTCCGGCAGCGGGTCGAGCGGGTGGAACAGGGCTGCATCGCGGCGATCACCGACACCATCATCTCGGACACCGGGGTCAGCCGGGCGCACGCCGAACTGCTCGCCTCCGGCCTGGTCGGCGCGGCCGAGACCGCCGCCCAGTTCTGGCTGGCCGGCGGCCGGCAGGTGCCGAAGGCCGAGGCGGAGGCGCTGGTCGCGGCGCTGTCCTGGCGGGGCATCGCGAGCTTCCCGCTCCAGGGTGAGTCGGCCTGAACATCCGGCCCCGAGATCGGATAGCCTTCCGATCGGCGGCTATCTCGCCCACCTGAGGAGGCACAGTGGAGGTCAAGATCGGCGTGCAGTACGCGCCGCGCGAGCTGGTTCTGGAGAGCGCGCAGTCGCCGGCCGAGATCGAGCAGATCGTGACCGACGCCTTCGCCAAGGCGGAGGGGACGCTCTCCCTGACCGACGAGAAGGGTCGACGGGTCATCGTGCCGGTCACCAAGGTCGCCTACGTCGAGATCGCCGAGGCGTCCGCCCGCGCGGTCGGTTTCACCGTTCGCTGAACCGGTCCGGCCCTGTGGCGGGCGCTGCCTGCCGCAGGGCCGCCCGGTGACGCGGGTCACATTTTTCACCCCTGCCGAAAAGCCGGCCATCCAGGTCAGGGGCGTGTACCCACCCGCTCGGGTAGGATGAGGTAGTTGCCGTGGGCGCCGATCTGATCGAAGTCCTGCCCACGGCGCGCGTGCGGCCCGGTCTGACACGGCGATTCTCCGCCGCCGATCGCGTGGCCCGCGCCATACCGACCGCGCCCTGAGGACACCACGGGGCGCACCACGAGAGGGCACCCCCAGATCCAGATGAGCGAACAGATTCTCGACCAACTGGAGGGCCAGGAACTGGCCCCCACCGCCCCGGTCCGCCCGGAGGCCCCCACGTTCGCCGCGCTCGGCGCGCGGCCCGAGACCGTCGAGGCCCTGGCTGCGGCGGGCATCACCCGCGCCTTCGCGATCCAGGAGTACGCGCTGCCGATCGCCATGCGCGGCACCGACCTGATCGGTCAGGCCCCCACCGGCACCGGCAAGACCCTCGGTTTCGGCGTCCCGCTGCTGGAGCGGGTCTTCGCCCCGGCCGAGGGCAGCGACGGCGTGCCGCAGGCCCTGGTCGTCGTACCCACCCGCGAGCTGGGCATCCAGGTCGCCAAGGATCTCGCCGCCGCCGGCCGCACCCGGGGCGTCCGGGTGCTGCCGATCTACGGTGGCGTGGCGTACGAGCCGCAGATCGACGCGCTGCGCAAGGGCGTGGAGATCCTGGTCGGTACCCCGGGCCGGCTGATGGACCTGCAGAAGCAGAAGCACCTGCGGCTGGACCGGGTCCGCGCGCTCGTGCTCGACGAGGCCGACCGGATGCTCGACCTGGGCTTCCTCGACGACGTCGAGAAGATCCTGGCGATGCTGCCGGAGGACCGGCAGACCATGCTCTTCTCGGCGACCATGCCGGACCCGATCGTCACCCTCTCCCGGCGGTTCCTGCGCCGGCCGGTGACGATCCACGCCGGGCACACCGCCGAGACCGGCCCGTCCCCGCAGACCCAGCAGCTGGCGTACCGCACCCACTCGATGAACAAGATCGAGATCGTGGCGCGGATCCTCCAGGCCGAGGGGCGCGGGCTGACCATGATCTTCACCCGTACCAAGCGGGCCGCCGACCGGGTCGCCGAGGACCTCGACTTCCGGGGCTTCGCGGTGGCGGCGGTGCACGGCGACCTGGGCCAGGGCGCGCGGGAACGGGCGCTGCGCGCGTTCCGGGCCGGCAAGATCGACACCCTGGTCGCCACCGACGTGGCCGCCCGGGGCATCGACGTCAGCGGCGTCACCCACGTCATCAACTACGACTGCCCCGAAGACCAGGACACCTACACCCACCGGATCGGTCGTACCGGCCGGGCCGGGGCGACCGGGGTCGCGGTCACCTTCGTCGACTGGGACGACATGCCCAGGTGGCGGATCATCGACAAGACGCTCGGGCTCGACATGCCGGAGCCGCCGGAGACCTACCACACCTCCCCGCACCTCTACACCGACCTGGACATCTCGCCCGAGATGACAGGCACCCTGCCGACCGCCGAGCGGACCCGCGCCGGGCTCTCCGCCGAGGTCGAGGAGGACCTGGGCGGGCGGTCCCGCCGGGGCGAGAGCGGTGGCCGGGGCGGTCGGCGCGGCGAGGGCCGGGGACGCGGCGAGAGCAGCGGTCGGGGCAGCGGACGCGGTGAGCGGCGTCGGGGTCGCCCCGACTCCGACGCGCCGGACGGCACCGCAACGGGCGTGGACGCCGCCGAGGAAGGCACCCGTACCCCCCGCAGCCGGCGTCGTCGCCGGGCCGGCGAGGTGGTCGGGGGCGAGCCGGGCACCGTGACCACGGGCGGGTCCACCGACACCGCCGCAGGCACGACCGGCGAGCCCACCGTGGCCGCTGCGGGGCCGGCCGCCGAGGGGGAGCCGGGCCGGCCGCGTCGCCGACGTCGCCGGCGCGGTGGTGGCGGCTCCGGCGCGGACGCGCCGGCCGAGGCCGCCGCCGACTGACCCGACAGCACCGACGACATCCCCCGACCGTCCGACGGCCCGGGGGATGTCCCGTCTGCGCCGGTGGCCGCCTCGGCCCGCCGGCCCTACCGGCGCGGCGTGAGTCGCCGGGCCCTGCGCCCCTGCCAGCTCGCGCCTGGAGGTTCCCTACACCGGTGGCCGACGTCCCTGCCGGGGCGGGCCGGGAGCGGCAACCGCCGGGGTGGAAAGGATGATGGAACGATGCCGGAACCGTTGGACGCCGCCCTGACCGAGGTCCGGGCGTTACTGCTCGACCCCGCCCTGACCCGTGCCGTCGCCGCCGGCCGACGCCGGGGCCAGCGCCCCTCGGTGGTACGGGCCGAACTCCGCCCGGTCGCCCTCAAGGCCGGCCCCCGGTTGCAGATCTCCACGTCCGACGGCGCGCGGCCGTACACCCGGAACGTGTCGCCGGGCGCGGAGGCCGGCGCGGCGGTCGACGCGCTGCTCGCCGAGCCCTTCGGCAACTGGCACGTGGAGACCGCCGGGGCGACCCTCCAGCTCCGGGTGACCAAGTCCGGCGAGGCGCAGGTGCACCGGGCGGCGGCGAGCCGGCCGGCGGCCCCGGCGGACGGCCACGACCGGGCCAAGGAGTACCTGCTCGACCCGGGGGACCCGATCTTCGCCGAGATCGGCGGCAACGCCGCCAAACGCCGGCAGGTGGACGCCTTCCTGCGGGCGCTCGCCGCCACCCTGCCCGACGATCTCACCGGGCGGCTGCGGGTGGTCGACCTGGGCTGCGGCAACGCCTACCTGACCTTCGCCGCCTACCGCTACCTGACCGCCCGCGGGCTCGACGTGGAACTGGTCGGGGTGGACGTGCGGGAGGACCAACGGCAGCGCAACAGCGAACTGGCCGAACGCCTCGGCTGGGCCGACCGGGTCTCCTTCGTCGCCGGCACCATCGCCGACGCGGTGGTGGAGCCCGCCCCCGACCTGGTGCTCGCCCTGCACGCCTGCGACACCGCCACCGACGAGGCGCTGGCCCGCGCGGTGCGCTGGGACGCGCGGTGGGTGCTGGCCGCACCGTGCTGCCACCACGACCTCGCGGCGCAGCTGCGCGCCCGGCCGGCCCCGGCACCGTACGAGCTGCTGACCCGGCAGGGCATCCTGCGGGAACGCTTCGCCGACGTGCTCACCGACGCGCTGCGGGCCGGCCTGCTGCGGTCGCACGGCTACCGGGCCGAGGTGGTCGAGTTCGTCGACTCCCGGCACACCCCCCGGAACCTGTTGATCCGGGCCCGCCGGACCGGCACCGGCGGCGGCGACCCGCAGGCGGCCGAGTACCGGCAACTGGTCGACCAGTGGCAGGTGACCCCCCGCCTGGCCACCCTGCTGGCCGGCCCGACCGGGGACGCCGTGCGGGGCGACGGCACCGACGGGGCGGCCACCGCGCCGCACTGAGCCGGGCTCAGCGCCGCCGGTCGCCGCTGCGACCGCCGGGGCGCTCCCCCGGCCCCCGGTCGAAGATCGAGGAGATCCGCTCACGCGGCCCCCGCTCCTCGTCGCCGGGCGCGGTGGGGAACGGCACCACGGTGCCGGACAGCTCGGCGTTGCCGGCGGCGGCGAACGCGTTCCAGGAGATGTCGACCAGGAGTCGTCTGAGTTCGGCGTGCCGGACGGCGGCACTGCGTTGCAGGGCCAGCCGGACGCCGAGCAGCACCCCCACCAGGGTGGTGGTGACGGCACCGGCGGCGGCCAGCACGTGCGCCCCGGTCACCGCGTCACCGGTGAACACCAGCACCAGCAGCCAGCCCCAGAAACCCAGGGCGAACACGGCCGCCTTGACGACGAAGAAGAGGCTTACCGCACCCGGGCGGTGCGGCACCGGACGGTCGGACTCGGCCATGCTGCTCCTCACCGGACGCGCGACGGGTGGACGGACCCGCCGATTTCAATTGACCTATGGCAACTGACGCTGTGTCACGACCGGCACCGGAACCGGCCACGACCTGCGCCGTCGCTTCGCGTGGACACCGTACGGGGACCCGGACGACCGGTACGGGGAATTGCACCGGACCGTCGTCGTACTACCCTCGGAGGGCGCACCGGACACCCCGGCTCCACCCGAAGAGGACGATCTCACAGGCATGGGTTCGACAGAGGTTTCACCCCAGATGGCGTTCGCCCGCTTCGTGCGGCGGGCCATCGACGACGCCCGTGACGAGCGGGGTTGGACGGTGAGCGACCTCGCTGCCCACACCGGTGTCGGTAGGTCCACCGTCTTCCGCTGGCTCGCCGGTGACTGGCAGGACTATCCCGAGCTGGCCAAGGTACGCGGCTTCTGCTCCGCCCTCGACCTGCCGGTCGCGGCGGCCTTCCGGGCGCTCGGCCTGCCCGACTCGGGGCCCACCCCCCGCCGCCGCGCCGACGACGGGCCGGTGGAGGCGGACGTCCGGGTGATCCTCGACCGGCTGGCCGATCCGACGGTGCCCGCCGAGGAGAAGCACCACATCCGCGACCTGCTGCGCTACCTGGCCCGCCGCCCGGTCCGCCGCGCCGGCTGACCATTCCGTCGGCCCGCACCACGCCGGCTCATGAACCCCGGCCGGGGTCGACCGGCCACACCGCTGTCCGGTGGGCGTGGGTAGCACACCCGCCCGGTCGGGTCGGGTCGGTCAGCGGACGGTCAGCGTGAACTCGGCGGTGCGCACCACTCCCGCCACCTGGAAGTCCAGGTACATCCGGTAGTTGCCGGGGCCGGGCGCGGTCAGCCAGAACGTCACCGTGTCGGTGGCCGGCCCGGGGCCGGGATGCACGTGCAGGTAGCCCAGGTCCCCCTCGCGGAGGGCGACCAGGTGTCCGTACGCGCCGAGGTAGCGCTCCAGGGCGACGGGTCGTCCCGCCGGGCCCCGGACCGTGAACCGGAACGGTACCGCCGCGCCCACCTGCGGGGTGCCCTCGTAGTCGACGGCGAACCCGTCGACGGTGGCCCGGGCGGCCGGGGCGGGCAGCGGACGGGGCGCGTACTCCCCCGGGGCGACCAGGTCCACGCCCAGTGTCGCCGGGGTCTGCCGGCCGTCGTCGGCGACCGCCGTGAAATCCGTGTACGCCCGCCAGACGCCCGGCTGCGGCAGGGTCAGCGGGATCGACCACGTGCCGTCGGCGGCCATCGTCGGGTGCAGGTGCTGGAATCCGGTGAGGTCGCGGCGTACCACCACCAGGTGCATCGGCTTGTCGTGCACGATCGCGAACCGGGTGACCGGGCGGCGCTGCGCGTCGCGGATCTGGAACCGCAGTTCACCGGCCCGCCCGGCGACGAACTCCCCGCCCGACGGGACGAGCGTGTAGCCGCCGGAGCTGACGGACAGGCCGGTGGCCGCGTCGCCGGAGGAGTCCCCGCCGGTGCCGTCGTGCTGGTGCGCCCCGGTGCCCGGAGCGCGGGTGTGGTCGCCGGCGGCGGTCGCCGCGGTCACCGCCGTACGGTCGGTCGGCCGTCCGTTGGCCCGGCCGAGCCCGAACCCGAGCAGGACGGCCAGCACCAGACCGCCCACCACCAGCGCCAGCCGCAGCGTGGCCCGGTCCGGTCCGACCGTTGACGCCCCGTCCCCGGCTGAGCCCTCCCTTGCCGACGTCCCCCCGGCGGACAGCGCCCACCCGCCGGGCTCCGCGCTGCCTGCGTCGCCGCCCGGTTCCTGCTGGTCCAGCGGTCGCCCGCTGCCTGCGTCGGCACTCCGGCCCGGCCGGTCCACCGGGGTGTCCTGGTCGGTGGCCGGTCCGCCGCCGCTTGCCGGGCCGGCGGGCCGGGTGACGGATCGCTGGTCGGCCATCCGCCCACCGTACCGTCGACCCCGGCGGCACCGGGGCGACGGCCGGACACCGTGGCGGCGGTCGCATCACGGCCGGCCGGGGAACTTTTCCGGGTGCCCCGTCGACCACCACGGCAGGCCCCCGACCCGGGTCGACCCATCGGCTGTCGGTGCCGCGCGGTGGCCGCCCGCCGCCACGGTCGACCCGGCCCGGCCAGCCGGTGGTCGACCGCCCGCCGGGGCCGTACCCGGGTCGGCCGGTGGTCGCGCCGGCCGGCCGCTCACCGCCACCATCGAACCGCGCCGGGGGTCGGCCGGTGACCGACCGCCGCCGGGGCCGCTCACCGCCCGATCGCCGCGGGTCGGGTCAGCCGGCGACGGCGAGGGCGAGGGGGAGGACCTCGGGGGCGCCGGCCCGGCGCAGCAGGCGGGACGCCATCGTCATCGTCCATCCGGAGTCGACCAGGTCGTCGACGAGGAGCACCGGTCCGTCCAGCCCGGCCAGCGCACCGGCCAGCTCGTCGGTGACGGTGAGGGCGTCGTGCAGGGCGCGTACCCGCTGGGCGCTGTTGCCGCGCGGCCCGCCGCCACCGGCCGGGCCGGTGGGGGCGACCAGGCCGAGCAGCGGCAGCCGACCGACGGTGGCGATCCGCTCGGCGAGCGACGCGACCAGGGTGGGGTGGCTGCGGGAGCCGATTGCGGCCACCCCGGCCGGGCGGCGCGGCCACGGATCGTCGCCGTGGGCCCAGGCTTTCAGCACCTCCACCACGGCCGCCGCCACGTCGTCGGGCACCGGGCCGTCGGCCGTACCGGGGCCGACCAGGCCACGCAGCCGGCCACCCCAGCCCAGGTCGGACAGCCGTCCCACGGCCCGGCCGGCCAGCGCCTGCTCCGTCGACGGAATCCGCCCCTTCAGCGGTACGCCGACCGCGTCGAGGCCTGTCGGCCAGAGCTTCTTGGGAGCGATCTGCACCCCGGGGCGGCCGAGGAAGGTCTGCGCGGCGGTCAGCGCGGGGCCGGACACCTCGGCGGTGAACAGGGGCACGGCGCAGCGGTCGCACCGGCCGCAGTCGTCCGCCCCGCTGTCGTCCAGGCAGTCCCGCAGGTACCGCATCCGGCAGCCGGGGGTCGTGGCGTACTCGCGCATGGCCTGCTGCTCGGCGGTGCGGGCCTCGGCGACGCGGCGCAACCGGGCCTCGTCGTAGGTCCAGGGTTCGCCGGTGGCGAGCCAGCCCCCGCGCACCCGGCGGACCGCGCCGTCGACGTCGAGTACCTTGAGCATCAGTTCAAGGCGGGTCCGGCGCAGGTCGACGAGGGGTTCGAGGGCCTGGGTGGAGAGCGGCCGGTCGGTGTGCAGGGCGGCCAGCACGGCGCGCACCTGTTCCTCCGGAGGAAAGGCGAGCGAGGCGAAATAGCGCCAGATCGCGGCGTCCTCGACCCCGGGCAACAGCAGCGCCTCGGCGTGTTCGACGGCCCGACCGGCACGGCCTACCTGCTGGTAGTAGGCGATCGGCGAGGGCGGCGCACCGAGGTGCACCACGAAACCGAGGTCGGGCTTGTCGAACCCCATCCCGAGCGCGCTGGTCGCCACCAGCGCCTTGATCTTGTTGTCGAGCAGGTCCTGTTCGGCGGCGCGGCGGTCGGCGTCCTCGGCCTGGCCGGTGTACGAGGCCACCGACCAGCCGCGCCCGCGCAGGAACTCGGCGGTCTCGGTGGCCGCCGCCACGGTGAGCGTGTAGATGATCCCGGAGCCCGGCAGCGCGTCCAGGTGGTCGGCGAGCCAGGCCAGCCGGTGCGCCGGGCTGGGCAGGTCGAGCACGCCCAGCCGCAACGACTCCCGGTCCAGGGTGCCCCGCAGCACCAGCACGTCGGCGCGTCGTCCGCCGGCGTCGGCGGTCGACGCCCCAGGATCGGCGGTCGGTGCGCTGCCGTCGGCGCGAGGCCCGGCGGACGACACGGCGCGGTCGGCGGGGGGCGGGGCCGGCTCGGTGCCGAGTTGTTCGGCGACGTCCCGGGTCACCCGCTCGTTGGCGGTGGCGGTGGTGGCGAGCACCGGGGTCCGCTCCGGCAGGTTGCCCAGAAAGGTACGCAGCCGGCGGTAGTCGGGCCGGAAGTCGTGCCCCCAGTCGGAGACGCAGTGCGCCTCGTCGACCACCAGCAGCCCGGTGGTGGCGGCCAGCCTCGGCAGGACGGTGTCCCGGAAGTCGGGGTTGTTGAGCCGCTCGGGGCTGATCAGCAGCACGTCAACCGTGCCGGCGTGGATCTCGGCGGTGATCTCGTCCCACTCGTCGAGGTTGGCCGAGTTGATCGTGCGGGCCCGGATGCCGGCGCGGGCCGCCGCCTCCACCTGGTTACGCATCAGGGCCAGCAGCGGCGAGACGATGACAGTAGGCCCGTGCTCGCCGCGTTCGCGCAGCAGGGCGGTGGCGACGAAGTAGACAGCCGACTTGCCCCACCCGGTGCGCTGTACGCAGAGCACCCGCCGCCGGTCCACCACCAGCGCCTCGATGGCCCGCCACTGGTCCTCCCGCAGCCGGGCGTGTGCGCCGGCCAGCCGCCGCAGCACCTCCTCGGCCCGCTCCCGCACGGCCACCCGATCCCCACTCACCCGACATGTCTACCAGCCCGGCCGGACACCTACGTCGCGCCCGATCCACGTCCCGACCCCGGTGGCCGTGCCCTCGCCCGTCCCAGGCTCCGGGGTCACAACCACTCTTGTGAGCCGATGTAGCGGCGTCCGGCCGGCAGGACACCGCCACGTCGGCGACATTGCGGCGGATCGACCGCCAGGTGAACCCTGCGGGGAAACCGGGACCGGCCCGGGATAAGCGATTCACCGACCCGATCCCGCTGGAATCGACAGGATTGTCTGGTGCGCCGGTTCCTTCGTCACCCCGTCCGGCTGGTGCCGTTCGGTTTCCTGGTGACGATCGCGATCGGCACCGGCCTGCTGATGCTGCCCTGGGCCACCAGCACGCACCGGTTCACCCCGCTGGTCACGGCGCTGTTCACCGCCACCTCGGCGGTGTCGGTCACCGGCATGGCGGTCACCGACACCCCGAACTACTGGAACGGGTTCGGGCTGGTGATGATCACCGTGCTGACCCAGGTCGGCGGGCTCGGCATCCTCACCGGCGCGGCCCTGGTCAGCCTGGCGGTCACCCGGCAGCTCGGGCTGCGCAACCGGCTGCTGGTGCAGGCCGAGACCGCCGAGTACGGCCCGGCCGACCTGCGCCGCCTGCTGCTGCGCATCGCCGGCACGGTGTTCGGCTGCGAGCTGGTGATGACCGCGGTGATCACCGCCCGGCTCCGGCTCAGCTACGACTACTCCCCGGGCCGGGCGCTGTGGTCGGGGACGTTCCACTCGATCCAGGCGTTCAACAACGGCGGTTTCACCCTCTACACCGACGGGCTGGTCGGGTTCTCCCGTGACCCGTGGGTGTCGCTGCCGCTGGCGTTCGGCGCGATCGTCGGCGGGCTGGGGTTCCCCGCGCTGTTCGAGGCGTTCCGCCAGCGTCGCCGGCCGGGCCGCTGGGCGGTGGCCACCAAGCTGACCATCTGGGGCAGTGTGGTGCTGGTGGCGGTGGGCTTCGTCGGGCTGCTCGCCACCGAGTGGGACAACCCGTTCACCATCGGTGCCTACGACACCCCGGACAAGCTGCTCGCCACGTTCACCCAGATCGCGCTCAGCCGTACCGGCGGATTCGACGTGATCGGCGTGGCGGCGCTCCGCGAGGAGAGCTACCCGCTGCTCATCGCCCTGATGTTCGTCGGCGGCGGCAGCGCCAGCACCGCCGGTGGGATCAAGGTCTCCACGTTCTTCCTGCTCGGCTTCGTCATCTGGGCGGAGCTGCGCGGCGAGCCGGACGTCACCGTGGGCCGCCGCCGGATCGCGGTGTCCAGCCAACGCCAGGCGCTGACGGTGGCGCTGCTCAGCGTCGCGCTGGTGACCGCCGGCACGCTCGGCCTGACCGTGCTCACCACCGACGTCCGGTTCAACGAGACGATGTTCGAGGTGACCTCGGCGTTCAGCACCGCCGGGCTCACCGTCGGGCTCACCCCGCACCTGCCCGCGTCCGGGCAACTGGTGCTGACCGTGCTGATGTACATCGGCCGGATCGGCCCGCTCACCCTCGGCTCGGCGATCGCGTTGAACACCCGACGCCGGCTGTACCGCTATCCGAAGGAGCAACCCGTTGTCGGCTAGGGACGAGGGCGACGGCGACATCGCCGTGATCGGGTTGGGCCGGTTCGGCTGTCACCTTGCCGGGGCGTTGACCCGGCTCGGCCACCAGGTGCTCGCCGTGGACCGCGACCCCGCCCGGGTACAGCGTTGGTCGGTGTCGCTGGACCGGGTGGTGCAGGCCGACGCCACCGAGGAGCAGGCGCTGCGGCAGCTCGGCATCGGCGACTTCAGCCGGGTGGTGGTCGCCATCGGCGCCTCGGTGGAGGCCAGCGTGCTCACCGTGCTGGCGCTGACCGAGGTGGGCGTACCGCAGATCTGGGCGCGGGCGACGTCCCGCAAGCATGCCAAGATCCTGGCCTCGGTCGGCGCCCACCACGTGGTCTTCCCCGAGGCGGAGACCGGGGAACGGGTGGCCCACCTGATCGTCAGCCGGATGCTCGACTTCATGGAGTTCGGCGACGACTTCGCCATCGCCAAGGTGCCGGTCCCTCCGCCGCTGGTCGGTCACCGGCTGCGGGACCTGGCGGTGCAGGAACGCTACGGGGTGATGGTGGTCGGCGCGAAACCGGCCGGGGAACGCTTCCGCTACGCCGACCCGGACACCATGCTCGGGCCGGGCAGCATCCTGATCGTGGAGGGCGGGATCGCCCAGGTGCAGCAGTTCGCGGCCCTACGCTGACCGTGCCTTCCCCCGCCGCGACCGGGGGCAGCCGCCCGATCGCAGCCCCGGCCTCAGCCCCGCCGGCCTCAGCCCCGGGGGCCCTTGCCGGGTCCACCACCCGGACCCCCGACGGGGCCGCCGCCAGCTGTGCCCCTGCCTCCCTTCCCCGTCACTTTCCCGCTTTTCCCGGGTTAGCACCGGGCCCCTTGCCCGCCGCCGGGCCGGGCCCCTTGGCGGGCTTCTCGGCCTTCGGCTTGGGCTTCGCCGGGCCGGAGCCGCCCTTGCCGGACGTCGTGCCGGACGTCTTCGCCGGTTTCTTGGCCGCCGGTTTCTTCGCCGGCGGGGGCTTCACCACGGGCGCGCTCCCGGCCACCCCGGAAACCCGTACCCCGCAGCTCGACTCGCCGACGGTGAACTCCAGGGGCAGCGGGTTGCCCCCGCTGTACCGGCCGGTCAGCGCGACCTTCTCCGACGCGCCGGGGGCCAGCGCGGCCCGCCCGGCCGCCGGGGTGACCCGCACCAGACGTCCCTCCTGGCGTATCCCGGGGGTGGTCGTGGTGACGGTCTGCTGGCCGGGGAACGCGAAGCTCATCGTCCAGTCCCGCAGTTCCCGTGGACCGGTGTTGGTCAGCGTGAGCTGGGCGGTGAAGTCCTTACCGGAGTCGCTGTGCAGCGCGTACTCGACCTCGCACGGGATGGTCTCGGGCAGCCCCATCCGGGCCTCGGTGGGCGGGTCGACGCCGCCGCTGGCCGGGCTGCGCGAGGTCACCCCCCAGATGGCCGCGGTGACGGCGACGAGGCTCACGGCCGCCACCCCGGCCTCGATCCGCCGCCGGCGGGCAGCGGCCCGGCGGGTGCGCGTACGGCCCGAGAAGGGCAACGCGTCGGTGTCGGCCGACCAGGGCAGGATCGTGGTGCCGGCGTTGGCGAGCAGGGCCGGGTCACCCCGCCCGGGTGCCGGCGAGACGGGCACCGCCGCGACCATCCCGGCCGCTCCCGCGAGGGTACGGGCCACCTCGTCCGTCGCCGGCCGGTCCTCGGGCCGCTTGGCCAGGCAGCGGCCGACCAGCTCGACCACCTCGTCGGGGAGCCCGCGTACCGGGGGCATCGGCTCCGGGTCGTGGTACATGTGCGCCCGCAGCATCTGCGTGGTGGTGCTGGCCTGCCAGGGCAACCGTCCGGTGAGCATCCGGTAGAGCAGCAGCCCGACGGCGTACACGTCGGTGGCCGGGGAGACCTGGCCGTTGTCGAGGCGCTCCGGGGCGAGGTAGGCGGGGGTGCCGAGCAGCGCGCCGTCCGGCCCCTTCTCGCTCTCCCCGACCAGCGCCGAGATGCCGAAGTCGACGACCTTCACCCCGGTGGTGGTGAGCATGACGTTGCCCGGGGTCACGTCGCGGTGCACCACCCCCCGGGCGTGCGCGGTGGCCAACGCCGAGGTCACCTCGGCACCGATGGTCACCGCCTCCCGCCAGGGCAGCTGCCCGTCCCGGCCGAGCCGCGCGGTGAGCGGACCGCCGTCCACCAGTTCCATCACCACGTACGGCACGGTCAGCCCGACCTGCTCGGACTCGCCGTAGTCGTACACGTTGGTGATGTTGGGATGGCAGAGCCGGGCGGCGGCCTGCGCCTCGATCCTGATCCGGTGCCGGAAGGCCCGGTCGCTGGCCAGCCGCGAGGCGAGCACCTTCACCGCGACCTGACGGCCGAGCACCTGGTCGTAGCCGCGCCACACCACGGACATGCCGCCTGCGCCGAGCTGCTCGATCAGCCGGTACCGCTCACCGAGGAGCTGGGCGGCGTTCCGGACTCCTGCACCCATGGTCGACCGTGTTGCCCGACTCGGCCCCGGCTACACCTCGATGGTCGTAATCGGTCAGGAAAGTCACCCGATCAGGCGGTCGCGAGGAGTTGGTCCACCGGGGCGTAGTCGTCGGTCAACACCAGCGCGCCGTCGACGAACCGGGTCACCTCGCTGCCGGCGAGCAGGTCGGGGATCTTCGCCACCGTGCCGAGCCGGGTGCGCAGCGCCTCCAGCGGCAGCGGGGCGTCCGAGGCGACGATGAGGAAGTTGCTGCCCTGCCGTCCGGCGATCGCCTCCGGCGGCGCGACCAGCGCCAGGTGCTCGAACTCGGCGGCCACGGTCGCCAGCTCCGAGCGGATGAACCGGCCCGGCGGATAGTCGATGACGTTCTGCACGTAGATGCCGCCGGGACGCAGCACCCGGTCGACCTCCGCCGCCATCTCCCGGGTGGCCAGGTGCCACGGCACCACCAGGTGCCCGAAGGCGTCCCCGACGACGAGGTCCCGGCTGTCCGCCGGCTCGCCGCCGACCAGCATCCGGGCGTCGCCCACCTCGGCCCGCAGTCCCGGCCCGGTCCGGACGCCCAACTCCCGCCGGTCCAGGTCGACCAGCTCGCCGTCGATCTCGAAGACCACGTTGTCGGTGCCCGGCCGGGTGGCGCTCAGGTAGCGGGGCATGGTGAACCCGCCCCCGCCCAGGTGCAGCGCGTCCAGCCGCTGCCCCTTCGGGGCGAGCACGTCGGCGACCGCCCCGATCCACTGGGTGTACTCGTACTCCAGGTGCGTCGGGTCGTTCAGGTCGACGTACGAGTGCTGGGCCGAGTTGAGGTAGAGGGTGCGCCCGCCGGCCCGGTCCGGATCACGCTCCACCCGGGCGCAGTGGTAGGCGGTCTCCACGTCGCACGGGTTCGGCGCGACCGCGCTCAGCCCCGCCGCGACCAGCCCGAGCACCGCCAGGGCGGCCTTCGCCCGGGTCGCGCCGGGCAACCCGGCGGCCTCCTGCCGGCGCAGGTAGACCCCGAGCGCCAGCCCGGCCACCCCGAGCGCCACCGCCAGCCCGATCAGGATGACCGTGCTGGGCAGCGCCGCCACCAGCACGAATCCGGTGACCAGGGTGGCGGTGATGCCGCCGAGGGTGCCGATGCCTGACAACCGGCCGACCACCTGCCCGGTACGCCGCAGGTCGGACAGTTGCAGCTTCACCACCAGCGGGGTGACCGCCGACAGCAACGCCGCCGGTACGAACACGGCCAACGCGGTGAGCAGCAGAATGCCGCTGACCGCACCGCCGCGCAGCAGCTCACCGGCGTACCGGACCACCGGCAGGGTGACCGCGGCGGCGATGCCGGCCAGGATCAGCGCCGGGGCGAGCAGCCCGCGCGGGTCCCGCCGGTCGGCCAGCCACCCGCCCGTCCACGCCCCGTACGCGATGGCGGCCAGCGCGATGCCGATCACCGAACTGGTCACCTGGAGGGTCACCCCGACGTACGGGCCGACCAGGCGCAACGAGACCGTCTCCAGCACCAGCACCGCGCCACTGGAAAAGAAGACCAGGAACGCGGCGAGCCCGTTGGGCAGGGCCCGGGAGGGGGTCGGCGCGGTAGGAGTCGGAACGGTCACGACGTCGGACGATGAGCTGCTCACCGTCGCGATGCTACGTCCCGTTCCCGGGCCGGAAGGTCAGTACATCGAAAGATGAACATGGTTCGTGTGGTCGGCGGCCGGGCTGCCCGACCCGCTGTACGCCCGCCAGCCGGTGTTCGGCATCCAGATCTGCCGGTACCAGATCACGTAGAGCACACCGAGCCGGTTGGCGTTGTTCTTGAAGTAGTTGGCCAGGCTGTCGCCGTACGCCTTGTCCCCGCCGGTGGCCGTCTCGTCCTTGAAGCCGCTGGTGGCGGCGGAGAAGTCGCAGGCCCGGCCCTTGGGGTGCTCGCCGCCCCCGCCGCTGCGGTGGCAGGACACGTACCGCTTGTAGCCGGCGGCCTTGGCCTGCTGCATGGCGTGCAGGGTGCGCGGGGTGATGCAGCCGGAGGTGGTCGGGTCGTTCACCGAACACGACTCGCTCGGCCACGACCCGTCGGAGTTGCGCGGGGCCGGTTTCGCCGAACTCGACCCGCCGCTGAAACCGGCGCTGCTGCCCGAGCTGACCGTGGCCAGGGCGCGCTCCGCGTCCCGCTTCTTCTTGGCCAGCGTGGCGAGCTGCTTCTGCTGCTCGCGGACCTCGGCGTCGATCGCGATCGTGGCCTCGGCCGCGGTCTGCCGGGCCTCGGCCAGGGCGCGGAGCTGCTTGCCGTCCCGCTGGGCCATCATGTCCAGGTCGGCGGCCCGCTTCAGGAACGCCTCCGGGCTGGCCGTGTTGAGCAGCATCGACGTCGGCGTCAACCGGCCCACCCGGTAGGACTGTGCGGCCACCTCGCCCACCTGGGCGGTCAACGCGCCCAGCCGCCCCTCGACCTCCTTGAGCTGGGCGGCCAGCGCGCTCTGCCGCCGCTTGGAGGTGTCCAGCTTGGCCTTGGCCTCGATGTGCCCCTTGGCCGCCGCCGTCAACGCGTCCCGCAGCTCCTTGGTGCCACCCTCGCCGGGCTCCGCCGAGGCGGGCACCGCGCCGACACCGAGCAGCAGCGCCACCGCGGCGAACAGCACGGTCAACGGCCGGGTCAGACGCGGCCGGGTCAGGCTGGTCGTGGGCACGGAGGTGTCCTTCCCTCTGCCGTCGACGCCCGGCCGCGGGCCGGTGCGGCGGCGGTCCCGCCGGCCCCGGTTGGCGGCCTGGGGGCGGAGACCGCCGGTCACATTACCGCAACCACGCCCGGTCACCAGGCCCGTGACGACACCGGACAGCGGCCCTCGACCGGGCGTGTCGAACCGGTCGCCGAGGGTCCACCTCGTCGATCCGTCGGGCGGCGCGGCAGCCGGACCACGCCGGGTGGCGCGGTCCGCCGGGGCCCCGGAGCCGGACCGGCGGTTCAGTCGCCGAGCAGGGCGGCGCGGACCTCGTGCCAGGTCTGCTCGTCGGAGGCGACCAGCAGGCCCGGACCGTCGTCGGCCGGATGGTACTCGGTGCCGTCGAAGTGCCGGGCCACCCCGCCCGCCTCGCGTACCAGCAGCGTGCCGGGGGCATGGTCCCAGGGCAGGGTCCGCCAGAACAGGACGAACTGCTGGTCGCCGGTGAGCAGGTCGAGGTACTCCCGCCCGGCGCAGTGCTGGCCGGGCAGCAGCTCCCCGATCCGGCCCTCGCCGGCCGCCACCCGGTCCCGGGTGGCCCGGGGCAGGTACTGGACCATCGCGGTGCCACGCAGCCGGTCAGGCGGCAGGACGGGGGTCTCGCGGACCGGCCGGCCGTCCAGGCGGGTGCCGGCCCCGGCGCGGGCCACGGCCATCGTCCCGGCCAGCGGGTCGAACACCCAGGACGCGGCCGGCTCACCGCCGGAGAGCAGGGCCACCATCAGCGCGAACGGTCGCCGTCCGGCGGCGAAGTTCCCCGTCCCGTCGATCGGGTCGACCACCCACACGTCGCCGTCGCCGCGCAGGTGACGCAGCAGCGACCCGTCCTCGGCCACCGCCTCCTCGCCGACGACCAGGGAACCCGGCAGCAGCCGGCGCAGCTCCGCCGAGATCCGCTCCTCGGCCCGCTGGTCGGCGACGGTGACCAGGTCACCCGGTGCCTTCTCGGTGACGTCGGCGTCGTCAAGCTTGCGGAACAACGGCAACACCACGCTCGCCGCGGTCTCCCGCAGCAGCGTGTCGACGTCGTCGAGCAGATGGTCAGCCACGCGGCGGCAGCTTGACCACGCTGACGAAGAACTCGTCGATCTGGCGGACCACCGAGATGAAACGCTCGAAGTCCACCGGCTTGGTCACGTAGGCGTTGGCGTGCAGCTGGTAGCTGCGCAGGATGTCCTCGTCGGCCTGGGAGGTGGTCAGCACTACGACCGGGATGCGCCGCAGTTCCTCGTCGTTCTTGATCTCCTCCAGCACCTCCCGGCCGTCCCGGCGGGGCAGGTTCAGGTCGAGCAGAATCAGGTCGGGGGTCACCGCGTCCGCGTACCGGCCCTCGCGCCGCAGGTAGGCCAGCGCCTCGGCACCGTCGGAGACGACCGTCAGCCGGTTACGGAGCTTGTGCTCCTCGAACGCCTCCTGGGTCATCAGCACGTCACCCGGATCGTCCTCGACCAGCAGGACCTCGATCGGGCTCTTGCCGTCCGCCGGCGCGGTCATCCCACCCTCTCCTTCGTGCCACCCGTCGTGCCGTTCCCCGGCGGCCCGCCGGGTGGGTCCTCGTCCTGCGTGCCGTCCGGTTGCCGGCCGACAGGCGTCGGTCGGGCCGCCGGGCCGGTCTCGTCGGCGGTCTCCCCGACCGGGTCGGGGGCGACGTCGTCGGCCGTCGCGGCCGGGCTCTCCGCGTCGGTGTCCCCGTCGGTCGCCGCCGCGTCCGCCTCGGCCGCCGCCTTCGCCGCCTCGACGTCCTCCGGCCGGGCCGGGAGGGTGAACCGGATCGCCGTCCCCTCGGCCTGGTCGGTGTCGACCCAGACCCGACCGCCGTGGTACTCGACGATCTTTTTGACGATGGCCAGGCCGATGCCCGTGCCAGGGTAGGCGTCCTTGGCATGCAGCCGCTGGAAGATCACGAAGATCTTGTCGGCGAACTCGGCCTCGATGCCGATGCCGTTGTCCTGGCAGGTGATCTCCCACTCGTCACCGACCAGCCGGGCCGAGACCCGCACCTTCGGCGCGACGTCCGGCCGGCGGAACTTCACCGAGTTGCTGACGAGGTTGACCAGCAGGTTGGTGAGCAGCGGCTCCTCGCCCCGGATCACCGGCAGCTCGCCCCAGGTCAGTTCGGCGTCGGCGTACTGTCGGCCCGGCTCGGTCTGGCTGGCCACGTCGCCCATCACCTTGTTCAGGTCGACGTCGACGAAGCCGGTGGTGAGCCGGCCGATCCGGGAGAACGCCAGCAGGTCGTTGATCAGGCGCTGCATCCGCTGCGCGCCGTCGACCGCGAACGCGATGTACTGGTCGGCCCGCTCGTCGAGCTGCCCCGCGTACCGGCGTTGCAACAACTGGCAGAAGCTCGCCACCTTGCGCAGCGGCTCCTGCAGGTCGTGCGAGGCGACGTAGGCGAACTGCTCCAGGTCACGGTTGGACCGGGTCAGCTCCTCAGCCTGCTTCTGCAACTGGCTGTTGACCCACTCGATGTTCTCCCGGGCGGCCCGCACCTCGGCCAGGTCCTTGGCGATCTTCTGCCGCATCACGTCGACGTCGTCGGCGAGCCGGCGGAACTCCGGCGGCCCCGACCCGGCGATGTGGTGCTGGTAGTCACCCGCGGCGACCTCCCGCACCTGCTGCGCCAGGCCGGTCAGCGGCCGGATCACCATCCGCTCCAGCGAGAGCAGCATCAGGGTGCCGGCGAGCACGACCACCACCGCCGCGACGATCAGCAGCACCACCAGCATGTTGCCGGTGCGCTCGATGTCCCGGGCACCCTTCTCCCGCTCGGTCAGGATCGCCGTCTGGAGGTCACCCACCGCCGCCCGGATCTCGTCGAACTGCTGCCGGGCCTGGGTGGTGATCAACGCCTGGCCGGCGGCGGTGCCGCTGCTCCCGGTGGTGGCGATCACCGGCTCGGCCACCGTCCGCCGCCAGTCCGCCGCCTGCTGCTGCGTCGTGCGCAGCGCACCCACGACCGCCGGGTAGTCACGGCTCAGGTCGGCGATCGTGGCGGCCACGTCGCGCTCCTGCTGCACCCCCTGCTCGTACGGGGCCAGGTCGGCGCGGTTGCCGCTGACGGCGTACCCCCGGATGCCGGTCTCCTGGTCGAGCAGCGCGTTGAGCATCTCCTGGCCCTGCACCCGCAGCGGGCCGGTGCGGGTGAGCAGCGCGTCGGTGTAGGCACGGTTCTTCGCCGCCACCACCGCCTCGGCCACGGCCAGCCCGATCAGCAGCACGCCGACCACGGTGAGCAGCGCCAGCACCCGGCGACGCAGGGTCCACCCCCGGTGGTACGTGTTCACCTGCCACCGCCCCGGGTGACAAGCAGCATGGCGACGTCGTCGGCGAGCGGCCCCCCGTTGATCTGCTCGGCCCGACCGACCAGCCAGGCGGGCAGCTCGGACAGCGGCACGGCGTGGTTGGCACGCTCCTGGAGCAGGCCGGTCAGCCCGTCGACGTCCAACCGGTCGTCGCCCTCGCCCACCCGCCCCTCGATCAGGCCGTCGGTGTACATCAACAGGGACCAGTCATCGGTGTCGAACTCCAGATCGAACGCGACGGGACGGCGGGGTCGTACGCCGAGCAGCAGGCCGCCCCGGGCCGGGACCGGCGCGACCTTGCCGCCGGACAGCAGCAGCGGCGGCGGATGGCCGGCCAGCCGGACGGTGGCCCGGTTGGCGGCCAGGTCGAGCCGGGCGGTGGCGACGGTGGCGAAGATCTCCTGGAGCCGGCGCTCGCTCATCAGCACCTGTTCGAGAGCGGGCAGCACCTCGTCGTCGGGCACCCCGGCCAGGATCAACGCCCGCCAGGCCACCCGCAGTTCGACACCGAGCGCGGCCTCGTCCACCCCGTGCCCGCAGACGTCGCCGACGATCAGGTCGACCCGGTCCGGGCGGGTCTGCACCACGTCGAAGAAGTCCCCGCCGATCAGCGCCGCGTGCCGGCCCGGCCGGTAGAAGGTGTGCACCGCCACCTGGTCGGTGGTCATCAGCGGCTGGGGCAGCAGGCCCCGTTCCAGTCGGGCCGACTCGGCCTGACGCAGCTCGACCTCGCGCAGCCGGCGGGCGTTCTCGTCGGCCCGCTTGCGTTCCACCGCGTACCGCAGGGCGCGGGTCAGCAGCACCCCGTCGACCTGCCCCTTGACCAGGTAGTCCTGGGCACCCTCGGCGACCGCGACGATGCCGAGGTGCTCGTCGGAGCGGCCGGTCAGCACGCAGACCGCCGCGCCGCTGGACATCTCCAGCACCCGGCGCAGCCCGTCGAGGCCCTGAGCGTCGGGCAGACCCAGGTCGAGCAGGACGCAGTCGACCCCGGCGATGCGCTGCCGGGCCTCGCTGAGGCTGGTGGCGACCAGCAGGTCGATCATCGAGTTGGTCTCGGCGAGCAGCTCGCCGACCAGGAAGGCGTCGCCCTCGTCGTCCTCGACCAGCAGCACCCGCAGCCGTTCGCCCGGCGGCAGGTTGGGGTGGGGCCCGAGCCCGCCGTGCGGGTACGGCGCGACGGAGGGCCCGGCTGCGCCCGGCCCCCGGTGCGACCGGGTCACCGCCGCGAGACGCGGGAGTTCGCTGGTGATGTCGGGCTCCTTCCGAGTGCCCTGCTGATCCTGTATTAGACAACGGTCGCACACAACACGGTCCGCCCGGTCCGGGCGTTCCCGGGCAAGGCCGTCACCAGGTGAGCGTCCGGTCAGCGCCGCGCGTCACGGTTCGGTTCCGGTACGCCCCGGCCACGCCCCGTCGGGGCAGGATGGTGCACCACCTTCGCACCACCTCCGAGGAGTTCCCGTGGGCGCACCCCCCGCCTCCGCCGCCGACCGGGCGCTGACCCGGCCCCGGCGTCGTCCGCCCGCCGCCCTGGCCGCCCTGCTGGCGCTGGTCGCGGTGGGCGCGGTCGTGCTGGTCAGCCTGGCCACCCCGACGCCCCGGCCGGTCGACGCCCCGGCCGACGAGTTCAGCGCCGGGCGGGCGTACCGGACGGTGCAGACGGTGGCGCAACGCCCGCACCCGGCCGGCAGCGCCGCCAACGACCAGGTCCGTGAGCACCTGGTCGGGGCGCTGCGCGGGCTGGGCCTGGAAACCGAGGTGCAGGACACCGTCGCCCCGGAGGCCGGCCAGCTCAGCGGGGCGGCCGGCGGGGCCACCTTCGCCCGGGTCCGCAACGTGGTGGCCCGGCTGCCCGGGACCGCCTCCACCGGCCGGGTCTTCCTGGTGGCGCACTACGACTCGGTGCAGACCGGCCCGGGTGGCAACGACGACGCGGCCGGCACCTCCACCGTGCTGGAGGTGGCCCGCGCGCTGGCCGCCGGCCCCCGCCCCCGCAACGACGTCGTGTTCGTGCTGACCGACGCCGAGGAGGCGTGCCTGTGCGGGGCGGCGGCGTTCGCGGCGGGCCACCCGCTGGCCGCCGACGGCGGGGTGGTGCTCAACCTGGAGGCGCGGGGCTCCACCGGCCCCGTGATCATGTTCGAGACGTCCCGGAACAACGCCGAACTGGTGGCCGCCTTCGGCCGGGGCGCACCTCATCCCGTGGGCACCTCGTTCGCGGTGGAGATCTACCGGGCGCTGCCCAACGACACCGACTTCACCGCCTTCCTCGACCACGACTTCGTCGGGTTGAACGCGGCGTACATCGACGGGGGCGCGATCTACCACACCCCGCTGGACACCCCGGCGGCGATGGACCGGGGCAGCCTCCAGATGCACGGCGACAACGCGCTCGGCCTGGCCCGGGAGTTCGGCCGCGCCGACCTGACGGCGCTGCGCGCCGGCCACGACGCCACCTACTTCCCGGTGCCGGGCGGGCTGGTCCGCTACCCCGGCTGGCTGACCTGGCCGCTGGCCGCCCTGGCGCTGCTCGCGGTGCTGGCGCTGGGCTGGCAGGTCCGGCGCACCGGGCGCGCCGGGGCCGGGCGGCTGGCCGCCGGGTTCGGGCTGGCGCTGGTGCCGATCGTGGCCGCCCCGGTCGCCGCCCAACTGCTCTGGGCGGGGATCACCGCGCTGCGCCCCGGCTACGCCGAGCTACTCGACCCGTACCGGCCGGTCTGGTACCGGCTGGCGGTGGTGGCGCTCGCCGCCGCGATCCTGCTCGCCTGGTACGCGTTGACCCGCCGCCGGGTCGGCCCGGCGGCACTGGCTGTCGGTGGGTTGGGCTGGCTGGCCCTGCTCGGGGTGGTGCTGGCGGCGCTGGTGCCCGGCGGGGCGTACCTGGCCACCCTGCCGGCGCTGGCCGGCGCGCTCGCCGGCCTGGTGGCGCTGCGGACCCGGATCGACGGCCCGTGGCCGGTGGTCGCGGTGACCCTGGCCGGCGCGGTCGCCGTGGTGATCCTGCTGCCCACGGTGGTGCTGCTGTTCCCCGCGCTGGGGATGGCGATGGGCGGGGTCGCGGCGCTGTTCGCGGTGCTGCTCGGGCTGGCCGCGCTGCCGGTGCTCGACCTGCTGCATCCGGCGGCCGGCGGCCAGCGGGGCCTGGTCGCCGCGCGTGCCCGCCGGCTCGGCGCGTTGCCGACCGTCGCCGCCGCGCTCGCCGCCACCCTGTTCGCCGGGGTCGGCCTGGCGGTCGACCGGTTCGACGCCGACCACCCCGTGCCCACCCACCTGATGTACGCCCTGGACGCCGACACCAACGAGGCGCAGTGGCTCACCCGGGAGGCCGACCCGCAGCCGTGGACCGGCGGGTACGTCGACGGTCCCGCCGCCGTCGACGGCTTCCCCGGCCTGGGCGACCCGGACCTGCGCGGCGGTCCGGCACCGGCGGCGAACCTGCCCGCGCCGACGGTGCAGGTGCTGGCGGACACCACCGCCGGTGGGCTGCGCACCCTGCGGCTGCGGCTGCTCCCCCAGCGCACCGTCCGGCTGGCCACCCTGCACGTGGACGCCACCACCGCCGAGGTGACCCGGGCCGAGGTCGCTGGCCGGGAGGTGCCGGTCGGACGGCAACTGACCGTCGAGGAGGCGTCGCTGGGGTGGGGCTTCGGGATCGTCTTCCACGCCCCACCGCCGGAGGGGATCGAGATCACCCTCACCGTGCGGCCCCGGGCGGGGCAGGTGGCGCTGCGGGCGATGGACGCCAGTGACGGGCTGGCGGAGCTGCCGGGGTTCCGGAAGCGGCCGGCGGGGGTGGGGGTGGTCGGGTCGCACACCTCGGAGATGCTGGCGGTCGCCCGCACCTACCCGTTCTGAGGACCACTGGCCCCCTCTCAGATCGAAGCCCTGCAAGGGCTCCGGGACCTACCGTGTGAAGTGGTCGCGGACCTGGAACAGCAGGGCGAGGAAGTACCGGAGCCGTTTGCCGATCGGAGCTACTCGGGCAGGTTCAACGTGCGTGTCGGCGAAAGCCTGCACCGTGAGTTGGCCATCCACGCCGCAGAAGACGGGATGAGCCTCAACCAGTACGTCGTACGGAAACTGTCGGCAGCCTGAACAGGGTTGACGGTCCGGATAACCGGTCGCCGGGGTCGGCGGGGCGGACTACGGTCCGCAGGATGCGGCTGGAGAAGGTCACCCCGGAGAACTACGAGGCGGCGCTCAAGCTGTCGGTGCGCCCCGATCAGGAGGATCTGGTCGGACCGGTGGTCAAGTCACTGGCCGAGGCGTACGTCTTCCCGAACATCGCCTGGCCGAGGCTGATCTTCGACGGCGACCGGATGGTCGGCTTCCTGATGGCCTTCCTCGACTACGCGTGGGGCGACAACCCCGATGACGTCCGGTCCGGCCTCTGGAAACTCAACATCGCGGCCGACGCCCAGGGGAAGGGTTACGGGCGGTTCGCCGTCGAGGCGGTGTGCGCGGAGATCCGCGCCCGGGGCGGCAACCGGGCGTACGTCACCTGGGTGCCCCGCGAGGGTGGGCCGGAGGACTTCTATCTGAAGCTGGGCTTCCGGCCGACGGGCGAGCAGAGCGAAGGGGAGACGGTCGCCGTCCTGGACCTCTGACAGCGTCTTGACGCCCGCATCACTTCCAGCGGAAGTGGACGAAGAGGCGACCGAAGTTCTTCGAGTCCTTCTCGACCCGGTGGTAGAGCTGCTTGACGTCCTTCTGGTCGAGGAAGCGCAGCACCTTCTTCTTGAGCTGGCCGGACCCCTTACCGGGGATGATCTCGACCAGGGTGGCCTTCTTCGCCACCGCCTCGTCCATGATCCCGCGCAGGGCACGGTCGATGTCGTGACCCTTGTTGAAGATGTCGTGCAGGTCCAGCTTGAGCTTCATCCCGCCTCCCCACCTGCGCAGCCCTCATGGCAGGCCCATCGTAGGCCCGTGGCTTCCGGGGCGGGGCCGAGGCTTCGTCGGGCAGGTTCAGCCGGCACCGGCACCGGCCGACCCGGACGAGCTGTCCGAGAGGTTCCTGGTCTGGACCAGACGCGGAACCGGGCCGGAGGAAGGGTAGGAACCCTTCCTCCGGCCCGGTGCGGTCTTCCGACTCAGCGACCGTTGCCGACCCGGCTCTCCACTCGGCGCAGCGCGGTCACGTAGTCGTCGTTGGTCGAGTGCATGGCCGCCGCGATGCGCAGGTGGCGCAGCGCGTCCGGGTAGCGGTTCAGCCGCTCCAGCGTCCGGCCCAGCACGTGGTGGGCGTAGTGGTCGCTGGGGTCCCGGTCGACCAGCTCCCGCAACTGCTCCTCGGCACGGCCGAGCTGGGCGGTCTGGAAGTACGCCCGGGCCAGCAGCTGACGTACGGAGGAGTTGCCGGGCTCGGCCGCCACGATCGGCTCCAGCAGCCGGACCGCTCCGCTCGGGTCACCCATCTCGAAGTACATGGTCGCCCGTCGGTACTCCGCCAGAAGATCCATCCCGACCCACCCCCTCGCGTCACGTCGCCATTGCTCCGACGCTGGCACAACACCGGGCGTACCGCGAGTGTTCCTGGGGGTCGACTTGTGGCTCAGGAGGTCGGGTCGTCCCGTTCGCCTGTCAACTGCCAGGCCCGGACACCGCCGACGATGCCGGCCGTGTTGGGCACGATCACCACGTCGTCGCCCATCCGGGCCACCTGTTCGGGCCGGATCAGCCGCGAGTTGCCGCCGCCGAGATAGAGCCGGTCCCAGCGGAACACCGGGCGCAGCCCGTCCACCACCTGCCTGATGCGTCGGGACCAGAAGGCGTCACCGAGCCGCCGTCGCTCCGGCTCCCCGACGTACGTGTCGTAGGTGGTGCCCCAGCGGACCGGGGCGTGCGACAGCTCCAGGTGCGGGGCGAGCCGCCCACCGTCGAAGAGCGCGCTGCCCAGCCCGGTGCCGAGGGTCAGCACCAGCTCGCAGCCGGTGCCGGCGACCACCCCGGCCGCGTGCACCTCGGCGTCGTTGAGCACCAGCGCCGGCATCCCGAACGCCTCGGTGACCGCCCGCCGCGCGTCGTACCCGGACCACTCGGCCAGCAGGTCCGGGTCGACCCGGCTGCGCGGCCCGGACCGGGTCACGTAGTGCGGCGTGGCCACCACCACCCCGTGCCGGATCATGCCCGGCATCCCCACCGTGACCCGGTCCGCCGGGGGCAGCCGGCCGGCCAGCTCCAGCAGCGTCTTGACGAACAGTTCGGGCGGCAACGGGTACGGGGTGTCCACCCGGATCACCGGCGCCCGCAGGGTGCCGTCCCCGTCCAGCACCGAGCCCTTGATGCCGCCGCCCCCGCAGTCGACCGCCAACGTCAATCCCACACCCCCACCTTGCCCCACCCGCCCCCGTTCCTCCCGCCCCTCCCCCACCTTCCGCCGACGAGGCCGCCAGCCCGGCCACCGGCCGGGGGCCGGGCGGCAGCGGGGGCGGGCCGCGCGGCGTCCGCACCCCGGGTCGGCGGGCGCTAGGCTCGGGGCCTCATGAGCGCCACGATGATCGCCAAGGGACTCGCCGCCGGGCACGGGGAGCGGGTGCTCTTCAGCGACCTCGACCTGGTCGTCGCCCCCGGCGACGTGGTGGGGCTGGTCGGGGTCAACGGGGCCGGCAAGTCGACGCTGCTGCGCACGCTGGCAGGCGTGCAGCCGGTGGAGGAGGGCAGCGTCACGCTGAGCCCGCCGGGGGCCTCGGTGGGCTACCTGCCGCAGGAGACGGAACGGCGGGCGGGCGAGACGGTCCGCGACTTCCTGGCCCGGCGGACCGGGGTCACCGGGGCGCAGGCGGCCCTGGACGCGGCCACCGGGGCACTCACCGCGGGCACGGCCGGTGCCGACGACGCGTACGCCGGGGCGTTGGAGCGGTGGCTCGACCTCGGCGGGGCGGACCTGGAGGAACGCGCCGAGCAGGTCGCCGCCGAGTTGGGGCTCACCGTCGACCTGGACCACCCGATGACCGGCCTCTCCGGCGGTCAGGCCGCCCGCGCCGGGCTGGCCTCCCTGCTGCTCAGCCGGTACGACGTCTTCCTGCTCGACGAGCCCACCAACGACCTGGACCTGGCCGGCCTGGACCGGCTGGAACGGTTCGTCACCGGGCTGCGCGCCGGCACGGTGCTGGTCAGCCACGACCGGGAGTTCCTCACCCGGACGGTGACCCGGGTGCTCGAACTCGACCTGGCGCAGCAGCAGGTCCGGCACTACGGCGGCGGCTACCGCGCCTACCTGGAGGAGCGGGAGGTGGCCCGCCGGCACGCCCGCGCCGACTTCGAGGAGTACGCCGACACCCGGGCCGCGTTGGAGGCCCGGGCCCGCACCCAGCGGGCCTGGATGGAGAAGGGTGTGAAGAACGCCCGCCGCAAGGCCACCGACAACGACAAGATCGGCCGGAAGTTCCGGGCCGAGGCGACGGAGAAGCAGGCGGCGAAGGCGAAGCAGACCGAGCGGCTGATCGAACGGCTCGACGTGGTCGAGGAGCCCCGCAAGGAGTGGGAACTGCGGATGGAGATCGCCGCCGCGCCCCGGGCCGGTGCGGTGGTGGCCTCGCTGCGCGACGCGGTGGTCCGTCGGGGCGACTTCACCCTCGGGCCGGTGAACCTCCAGGTCGACTGGGCGGACCGGGTGGCGATCACCGGGGCGAACGGCTCCGGCAAGTCGACCCTGCTCGGCGCGCTGCTGGGCCGGCTACCGCTCGACGCCGGGCACGCCGCGCTCGGCCCGGGCGTGGTGGTCGGCGAGGTGGACCAGGCCCGGGGGCTGTTCCTCGGCGACCAGCCGCTGCTGGAGGCGTTCGGGGCCGCCGTACCGCAGATGGCACCGGCGGACGTGCGGACGCTGCTGGCCAAGTTCGGCCTGCGCGCCGCGCACGTGCTGCGGCCGGCGGCGACGCTGTCGCCGGGCGAGCGGACCCGGGCGGCGCTGGCGCTGCTCCAGGGGCGTGGGGTCAACCTGCTGGTGCTGGACGAGCCGACCAACCACCTCGACCTGCCGGCCATCGAGCAGTTGGAGTCGGCGCTGGCCGGCTACCCGGGGACGCTGCTGCTGGTCACCCACGACCGGCGGATGCTGGAGGCGGTCAGTGTCGACAGGCGGCTGCGGGTCGCCGACGGGCGGATCGCCGAGGACTGATCGGCGTCACCCGCCGACCGCCGGGTGACAATGGGTCATGCTCAGATGGGAGTACGCGCTGCTGGTGCGCCGTCGCCAGCCGACCGCCTCCGACCTCAGCCGGGAGGTCGTCTTCGTCTGGTACGGCCCGGACGGGTCGATGACCGACGTGACCGCCTACGGCGACACCGCGCTGGCGCACCTGAACCGGGCCGGTGACCAGGGCTGGGAACTCGTCGGGATGACCGAGGACCCGTCCCTGGAGGGCCACAACGAGCTGCACCGCTACCACCTCAAGCGCCCGAAGGCGGCGGGTACGCCCCGGCAGCGTATCCGGGCCGTCGGCCGGCCCACCCGCCGGGCCGGCGGCTGAACCGGTCGGTGGCGGCGGACCGGATCGGGTGGTGTGCCGGGCCGGGAAGCGGGTAACGGGCGGCGGGAGGTGGCCATGGTCGCGCTGGCGCAGGCACCGCCCTCGGCCGAACGGCTGCGGGCGCTCGACGGGTTCCTCGAAGCGGCCTGGGCCGAGCAGGCCCGCCACGACGAGCGGTTACGTGGGCTCGCCGTCCAGGTACGGTTCGACCGGGGCGTCGCCCACCTGAGCGGGGAGGTGCCCGGACCGGAGCAGTTGCGGCTGGTCCGCGAGCTGGTCGGCCGGCTGGCCGGGGTGTACGGCGTGTGGGGGCGAGTGCGGGTCGACGGCCGGGCCCCGGTGGTGGTGGACCTGGGTTGCGGCGGTCAGAAGCAGTACCCGACGAACCTGGGGTTGGACATCTTCCCGGCCCCCGGGGTGGACGCGGTGGCGGACCTGTCCGGGTCGCTGCCGCTGGCCGACGACTCCGTCGACGTGATCTTCACGGTGCACATCCTGGAGCACCTGATCGACTTCCTGCCGCTGGTGGACGAGTGTCACCGGGTCCTCCGCCCGGGTGGTGTGCTGCACGTGATGAGCCCCTGGTGGGGGCATGTGAACGCGGTGGCCGACCCGACCCACGTCCGGCTGCTGGACGTACAGACGATCAAGGGGGTGTGCGGTCAGCGCCCGCCGGGGACCCCGCGCTGGTATCCGCTGCACGCCGGCTGCGACGGCGCGTCCATCTTCGCCGACCTGACCCCGCTGCCCGCCGACGCGCCACAGGTGTCCCCGGCCCACCTGGCCCGCTTCTTCGACTGACCAGAGGTGACGCCGCCCGACCAGGACCGCCCGGCCGGCTCAGGTGGTGCTCTCCCGGAGGGCCAGGCGGTGCGGGGCGGTGACCTCCCGGGCGGGCCCGTCCCGCCCGCCGGCCAGCCGCCCGGCGAGCAGGTCGACGGCGAGCCGGGCGATCCGTTCCTTGTCCGGGCTGACCGTGGTCAGGGTGGGGACGCTGAACCGGCCGTCCTCGATGTCGTCGAAGCCGGCGACGGCGACGTCGGCGGGGACCCGCAGGCCGGCCTCGTGCAGGGCGCGCAGCGCGCCGAGGGCGAGGGTGTCGTTGAAGCAGAAGACGGCGTCCGGGCGGGCACCGCAGGCGAGCAGGTGACGCATGGCGGCGGCCCCGTCGGCGCGGTGCCAGGCCGGGGTGGCGGCGACGAGGCGTTCGTCGTACCCGATGCCGGCGGCGGCCAGGGCGGTGGTGTAGCCGGCCAGCCGGAGGCGGGCACCGGCCCCTTCGGGGGTGTGTTGCGCGCCGACGGCGGCGATCCGGCGGCGGCCGAGACCGATCAGGTGGGCGGTCATCTCCCGGGCGGCGGTCACGTTGTCGATCATCACGTGGTCGGCCGGGCCGTGGTCCGTCCGCTCGCCGAGCAGCACCATCGGCAGTTCCAGGCCGACCAGGTCGTCGGCGGGCAGCGACAGCGGGCTGAAGATCAACCCGTCGATCATGTGGTCGCCGATGCCGGCGGCGGCCACCCGTTCCCGTTCCCGACCACCGCCGGTCTGGTCGATGAGCACGGTCCAGCCGTGGTCGGCGGCGGCGGCGACCACGTGCCGGGCCAGCTCGGCGAAGTACGGCACGTCCAGCTCCGGCACGGCGAGGGCGATCACGCCGGTACGCCCCTTGCGCAGGTTGCGGGCCGACAGGTTGGGTCGGTAGCGGAGTTCTGCGATGGCCGCCTCGACCCGGGCCCGGGTGTCCGGGCGGACGTGCTGGTAGCCGTTGACCACGTTCGACACGGTCTTGACCGACACCCCGGCCCGCTCGGCGACGTCCTTGAGGCGGTGGCGCACGTCCCCGCTCCCTCCCGCGTCCACCGGCCGACGGTGGCACGCGACAGATCCTTTACAACGTTGGCGACAACGGTATACAAACGCGGGGCAGCGCATTGACCGTAGTCGTTCCAAGCAGCTCAGGGGAATGAGGTGGGCCCGTGCGTGCAGCGCGGATGACGATCGACCCGGCCTTCACGATCGGCCCGGTGGACCGCCGGCTCTTCGGTTCCTTCGTGGAACACCTGGGCCGCTGCGTGTACGGCGGCATCCACGAGCCGGGACACCCCGGGGCCGACCCGCTCGGCCTGCGCCGCGACGTGCTGGAGCTGACCCGGGAACTGGGCGTCTCCGTGGTCCGCTACCCAGGCGGCAACTTCGTCTCCGGCTACCGCTGGGAGGACGGCGTCGGCCCCGCCGACGACCGCCCCCGCCGGCTGGACCTGGCCTGGAAGACCATCGAGACCAACGCGTTCGGCCTCGACGAGTACATGACCTGGGCCACCGCCGCGCAGGTCGAGCCGATGATGGCGGTCAACCTCGGCACCCGGGGCGTGCAGGAGGCGTGCGACCTGCTGGAGTACGCCAACCATCCGGGCGGCACCCGGCTGTCCGACCTGCGCCGCGCACACGGCGCGCAGCAGCCGTACGGGGTGCGGCTGTGGTGCCTCGGCAACGAGCTGGACGGCCCCTGGCAGGTCGGCCACAAGACCGCCGAGGAGTACGGCCGGCTCGCCGCCGAGACCGCGCGGGCGATGAAGCTGATCGACCCCTCGATCAGCCTGGTCGCCTGCGGCAGTTCCGGCCGGGGCATGCCCACCTTCGCCTCCTGGGAGGCGACCGTGCTGGAACACACCTACGAGCAGGTCGCCTACGTCTCGGCGCACACCTACTACGACCCCACCGACGGCGACCGGGCCAGCCTGCTCGCCTCGGCCGTCGACATGGACCAGTTCATCAACGAGGTCGTCGCCACCGCCGACCACGTGGCCGCCCGGCTGCGGCAGACCCGCAAGCTGAAGATCTCCTTCGACGAGTGGAACGTCTGGTACCAGTCCCGCGTCCAGGCCGACCTGGACCGGCGCGGCTGGGTCGAGGCGCCGGAACTGCTCGAAGACGACTACACGGCCGTCGACGCGGTGGTCGTCGGCGACCTGCTGATCACCCTGCTCCGGCACGCCGACCGGGTCGGCGTGGCCTGCCAGGCGCAGCTCGTCAACGTGATCGCCCCGATCCGTACCCGCACCGGCGGGCCGGCCTGGCGGCAGAGCATCTTCCACCCGTTCGCCCTGACCGCCCGGTACGCCACGGGCACCGTGCTGCGCACCGAGCCGGTCTCGCCGTACTACGCCACGAAGCGGTACGGCGACGTGCCGGTGCTGGACACCGTCGCGCTGCACGACGAGGAGTCCGGCGCGCTGACCGTCTTCGCGGTCAACCGGGGCACCGACGACCTCCCGTTGGATCTCGACCTGCGGGGCCTGTCGGGGCTGCGCCCGGTGCAGCACCTCGCCGTCGTCGCCGGGGACGACCCGGACGGGGTCAACACCGAGACCGAGCCGGACCGGGTGACCCCCCGGGAGCTGCCCACCGGCACCGTCGACGGCGACCGTTGCGCCGTACGCCTGCCGGGGATCTCCTGGAACCTGCTGCGCTTCGCGCCGCACCCCTGACCCGGCGTGCCCCGGCGCGCCCGCCCGCCGATCGGGCCGGGCGCCGGGTCGGGCCGCAAGCGGGCCGGCCCCGGGCGGCCGGCGGCCCGGGGGCCGGCCGGGGTGACCGGCCGGCACCCTCCGGACGGGTCAGGCGGAGGCGGGTTCCTCGGCGCGCTCCTCGGCCTCCCGCACGGCGAGGCGGTTGCGCCGGTAGCCGTAGCAGAAGTAGACGACGCCGCCGAGCGCCATCCAGACCAGGAACCTGATCCAGGTCTCGACCGACAGGTTGAGCGTCAGGTAGAGGCAGGCCAGCGCCGTGAAGATCGGCAGCACCGGAGAGAACGGGACCCGGAACGGCCGCTCCAGGTCGGGACGCTTACGGCGCAGGATCGGCACCGCGATCGAGACGATCATGAAGGCGCAGAGCGCGCCGATGCTGACCAGGTCGGCCAGGGCCGACAGCGGCAGGAACCCGGCGAGCACCGCCACCGCGACCGTCATCACCGCCGAGATCCGGTACGGGGTCCCCCAGCGGGGGTGGATCTTCGCCACGGCGGGCGGGAGCAGGCCGTCCCGGGAGATGGCGAAGCCGATCCGGCCCATGGCCACCAGGTCGACCAGGATCACGCTGGTCAGGCCGGCGACGGCGGCGATGGAGACGAGCACCCCGGCCCAACCCGCGCCGACCGCGTTGAAGGCCGCCGCGATCGGGGCACCCCTATCGATCTCCGCGTACGGCACCATGCCGACCACGACCAGCGAGACGGCGATGTAGAGCGTGGTGGAGATCAGCAGGGTGCCGAACAGACCCAGGGTCAGGTCCCGCTTGGGCCGCCGGGTCTCCTCGCCCAGGTTCGCCACCGCCTCGAAGCCGGTGTACGCGAAGAAGACCACGGCGGCGGCGGTGAGCACCCCGACGAAACCGAAGACGGAGGGTTCCAGCCCGAACAGCGCCTGGGTGACCGGCTGTTTGATCCCGTCGTCGCCGGCACCTGCCGGCTCGGCCGGTGGGATGAACGGGGTGAGGTTGGCCGCCTTGACGAAGAACAGCCCGGCGACCACGACGAAGACGCAGATGCCGACCTTCACCAAGACCAGCAGGTTGGTGACCCGGGCCGACTCGCGGATGCCGACGACGGCGACCACGCCGAGCAGCAGCACGATGCCGATCGCACCGAGGTTGACCACGCTGCCCTCCTCGGCGAACCAGGTGCTCGGCAGGCCGAACAGTTCGGCGAGGTAACCGGACCAGCCCCGGGCCACCACCGCCGCGCCGAGCGCGAACTCCAGCAGCAGGTCCCACCCGATGATCCACGCGACGATCTCGCCCATCGTGGCGTACGCGTAGGTGTAGGCGCTGCCGGCGGTCGGCACGCTGGACGCCAGTTCGGCGTAGCAGAGGGCGGCGAGCAGGGCGACCGTCCCGGCGATGGCGAACGAGATCACCACACCCGGGCCGGCGCTGTCGCGTGCCTCGATGCCGGTGAGGGTGAAGATGCCGGTGCCGATCACGATGCCGATGCCGAAGCCGGTGAGGTCGCGGGCCCCGAGTCGTCGTTTCAGACCGGGGGTGCCGTCACTGCCGTCGGCGTTGCCCTGGGCAACCACGTCCCTGATCGGTTTGGTTCGCAGCACGGACACTGCGCTCACCCCTCCCACCACCGCGACCGTCCTGCTGACGGCCGGTGCCGGGCGTTGCTACCCACCCCGCCCCCACCCCAATCACCCCACCCACATCCACACCCGGTCCCCCACCGACCACTTTCGGTCACCACCCCCACCCCGCGTTCCACCCACCCACCCACCCCCACCCCTTGCGCCAACACCCCCACGTATGAAAATTTCCTACCGATCCCCAACCCACCCCGCCACTTCCCGCCACCCCTCCCTCCCCCCACCCCTTCACCCGCGGGACGAGCGGCCAGGGGCAGCGGGCGAGCGGCGGGAGCGGCGGGGCGGGCCAGAGGCGGAGGGGCGGGAGGGGCGACGGAGGTAGGCGGGTGGGTGGGGGCGGGACCGGAGGAGGAGCGTGTGGTGAGAAGGCTCGGGATCGGTGTGGTCGGGATGGTGCTGGTGGTGGTCGGCGGGCTCGGGGGGACCGGGTCGGCGGCGGCAGCCACCGGCGGGGACGGTGGTGCCGCGACGGCCGGACCGTCCGCCGGCAGCGCCCCGACGGCAGGCGTCTGCGAGGTCGATCCGGCGGTGCCGAAGCGGCAGTTCCGGGCCATGTGGATCTCGTCGGTGGTGAACATCGACTGGCCGAGCGCGGGCTCCCGCACCGCCCCCGACCGGGTCGCCGCCCAGCAGGCGGAGTACCGGGGCTGGCTCGACCTGGCGCAGCGGCTGCACCACAACGCGGTGGTGGTCCAGGTCCGCCCGACCGCCGACGCGTTCTGGCCGTCGCCGTACGAGCCGTGGTCGGAGTACCTGACCGGGGTGCGGGGGCAGGACCCGGGCTGGGACCCGCTGGCCTTCCTGGTCGCCGAGTCGCACCTGCGGAACCTGGAGTTCCACGCCTGGTTCAACCCGTACCGGATCTCCATGCCGGCACCCGGGGGCGCGGGCGCGGACCCGGGGCAGCTCGCCCCGGGGCATCCGGCCCGGCAGCACCCGGAGTGGACCTTCGCCTACCCGCCGGCCGGCGTCGCGGGCAGCCGGCTCTACTACGACCCCGGCGTCCCGCAGGTCCGCGAGTTCGTCCAGACCGCGATGCTCGACGCGGTACGCCGGTACGACCTCGACGGCGTGCACTTCGACGACTACTTCTACCCGTACCCCAGCGGCAGCTACCAGGTGCCCGACGACGCCACGTTCGCCGCGTACCACCGGGGGTTCACCGACCGGGCCGCCTGGCGGCGGGACAACATCGACCTGTTGATCCAGGAGATGGGCGGCCGGATCAAGGCGGTCAAGCCGTGGGTGAAGTTCGGGGTGAGCCCGTTCGGCATCTGGCGCAACGCCAGTGCCGACCCGGACGGCTCGGACACCACAGGCAGCCAGTCGTACGACATCATCTCGGCCGACACCCGCAGGTGGGTCAGGCAGGAGTGGATCGACTACGTCGTGCCGCAGCTCTACTGGTACATCGGCCAGTATCCGGCCGCCGACTACGCCCGACTGGTGCCGTGGTGGGCGCAGACGGTACGCGGCACCCGGGTGCAGCTCTACATCGGCCAGGCGGACTACAAGAGCGGCGACCCGGCCTACGGCACGTACTGGATGAACCCGCAGGAGCTGTCGGACCACCTGACGCTGAACCGGGCGTACCCGGAGGTGCTCGGCAACGTGCACTTCTCGGCCGTGCAGGTGCGGGCCGACCGGCTGGGCGCGACGAGCCGCTACGCCGCCGCGCACTACTCCCGCCCGGCACTGGTGCCGACCATGGCGCACCTGCCGGCGAAGCCGCTGCTGCGCCCGGTGCTCACCCGCGCCGAACGCACCGCCGACGGGGTACGGCTGCGCTGGCGGCAGCCGGCCGACGGGAAGGGTCCGCTCGGTGCCGTCACCTCGTACGCGGTCTACCGCTTCGACGGGTCCGGCCCGGTCGACGGATGCGACCGGGCCGACGCCGCGCACCTGGTCGACACCGTCCGGGCCACCCCGGGGCAGCCGCAGTCCTGGGTGGACGGCACCGCCGAGCCCGGCCGGGCGTACACCTACCAGGTGACCGCGCTGGACCGGTCGTGGAACGAGAGCGCCGCCTCGCCAGCCCGGGTGGTGCGCTGATCGACCACGGACGCCCCGGGTGTTCCGACACCCGGGGCATTCGTCTGTTTCGACGTATGTCATCGTCGGTCCGGTCGCCGCCGTCTCGCCGGCCGACCTCGACCGGGCCGCCCGGATGAAGGCCGACGCCGAGCGGGCCGCCGCCCGACACGGCTGACCGCCGCCCGACCGGTCAGGCCCACTCCTCCCGGCGGTCCGCCTCGCGGCGGCGCACCGGCCGGGGCGTCACCGGACCGGTCGCCCGGAACCGGATCGAGTCGGCCGCCAGGTCCGGGTGCTCCACCGCGAACGCCAACGCCGCCGCCTCCTCCAGGCCCAGCTCACCGCCCTCGCCGTACGCCGCGTCGAAGGCCGCGTCGCCGAGGATGCGCCGCAGCTCGGCCTGCTGCTGGAGCCAGTACGTGCCGTAGATGCCCGGGGTGCCGCGCAGCCGGGCCCGGGTGGCCTGGGCCGCACCGAACAGCCGGGCCGCCGTCAACGGCTCCCCGCCCAACGCGCAGCGCACCGCCACCGCGTTCACCGTGTCGCAGGCCCGCCCGTGGTAGCCGTGCCCCATCCGGGCCCGCAACGCCACCAGCAGGTGCTCGTGCGCGGCCACCAGGTCACGCCGGGCCAGCGCCACCATGCCCAGCAGCATGTCCACCGAGCGGCACCCGCGCTCCACCGGCCGGGCCGCCTCCACCGGCCGGGCCCGACCGAGCAGCTCCGCCGCCTCGGCCAGCGCGCCCCGCCGCCACAGCAGCTCGGCCAGGTGGTAGACGGCGAGCAACGCGTCCCCACCGACCTCCTGTTCGTTCGCCCAGTCGATGACCTCCCGGCAGACCCGCTCCGCCTCGGTGAACTGCCCCATGTCGACAAGCGGCACGGCTCGCCCGGCGAGCACCCGGGCCAGCAGCCCCGCGTCGCCGGCCTGCCGGGCCGCCGCCTCCGCGCGCTGCGAGAACCGCAGCTCCTCGGCGAACTCACCGTCCGCGCCGGCGTGCAGCGAGTGCAGGTGGTACGCCGCCGCCAGCTCCGCCTCGGGGATCGCCTCGCCGGTCTCGGCGATCCGCCCGTACAGCCGGAACAGCCACAGCCGAGCCTCCCGGGACAGCCCGCGCTCCTGCCACCACTGGTCCAGCCCACCGGCCAGCCGCAGGCCGGCCCGGGCGCTGCCCCCGGTGGCCGACCAGCGCAGCGCCGAGCGCAGCTCACCGGCGAGCGGGTCGACCGCGTACAGCGACAGGGTGACCGGGCGGCCGTCCTCCCCCAGGTGGGCCCGGTGCAGCGCGTGCTGCGCCCAGGCCACGTGCCGGTCCCGGGCGGCCTGCTCCTCACCGGTCTCGACCAGCCGGCGCGCCGCGTAGGCCCGGATCGGGTCGAGCATCCGGTAGGTGCTGCCCGAGGCGTGCGGCTCGGCGAGCACCATCGACTTGTCCACCAGCACCGACAGCGGGTCGAGCGGGTCGTCACCGATCAGCCACTCCACCGTCGCCAGGTCCACCGGCCCGGTGAAGACCGCCAACCAGTGCAGCAGCCGGGCCGCGCGGGGCCCCAACGTCCGGTACGACCAGGTGACCGTGGCCTGCATGGTGAGGTGCCGCTCCGTCGCCGACCGCTGCACCGCCCGGTGCGCGGGACTCGGCGGCGTCTGGCCCGAGGCTGCGGCGACCAGGTCCACGGTGTCCTGCTGGTTACCCGCCCAGCCCCGCCCGACGGGCCGCTCCGGCACGCCCCGGCCGGCGTCGAGGGTGCCCAGCATGTCGTCCAGCCGGGCCGCCAACTGGCCGGCGGAGAGCACCCGCAACCGGGCCGCGGCCAGCTCGATCGCCAACGGCAACCCGTCCAGCCGCTGCACCACCCGGCGCAGGTCGGCGGCCTCCGTCCACTCCGGCGGCCGGCCGCCCCGGGCCGCCGCCGTACGGTCCAGCAGCAGCGCCACCGCGTCGCTCTCGGTACGCCCCGGCTGCGGGTCGACCGCCAGCGGCGGAATCCGCCACACCACCTCGCCGGGCAGGCCGAACGCCTCCCGGCTGGTGGCCAGTACCCGCAGCCCGCTGCCCCCGGCGAGCAGCCGCGAGATCACCTCCGCACAGGCCGCCGGCTGCGCGTCGCAGGTGTCGAGCACCACCAGCATCCGCCGGACGGCCGCGTACTCGACCAGGGTGTCCAGGATCGGACGGCCCGGTTCCGGCCGGGCCCCGAGCGCGGCGGCGATCGCGAACGCCACCAGCCCCGGGTCGGTGACCGTGGCGATGTCGACGAACCACACCCCGTCCGGGTACGCCTCCACCTGGCCGGCGGCCACCTCGACGGCGAGCCGGGTCTTACCCGCTCCGCCCGCACCGACCACCGTGACCAGCCGCTGGCGGCGGATCAGCAGATCCAGCTCCACCCGCTCGGTCTCGCGGCCGACGAACGAGGTGACCTGGGTGGGCAGGTTGTGCGCCAGCGCCTCGGCCGTGTTCGGGCGGGGGAACTGCCGTTCCAGCCCCGGCGCGACGAGCTGGAACAGCCGTTCCCGGTCGTCGAAGCCCCGCAGCCGGTGCAGGCCCAGGTCGATCAGGGTGGCCCCGGCGGGCAGCGGGTCGGCCAGCCGCGCGGTCGACGCCGAGCAGAGCACCTGCCCGCCGTGCGCGGCGGCGGCCACCCGGGCGGCCCGGTGCACCTCGGGGCTGGCGTACTCGCCGTCGCGGGGCTCGGCGAAGCCGGTGTGCAGTCCCATCCGTACCCTCGGCGCGGCCTCCGGGTTGGGCCAGTCGTGGGTGGACAGCGCCCGCTGCGCGGTCAGGCAGGCGGTCAGCGCCGCCGACGCGTCCGGGAAGGCGAGGAAGAAGGAGTCCCCCTCGGTCAGCAGCTCCGCGCCGTCGGTCGCGGCCAGGGTGTCACGCAGCAGCCGGCGGTGCTCCCAGAGCACCGGGCGGTAGTCGGACCCGAGCAGTTGGGCCAGCCGGGTGGAACCTTCGATGTCGGTGAAGACGAAGGTCACCCAACCGCTCGGGAGGTGCATCCGTGGCGACATGCGTGGACCTCCGCCCCTGACGTCGGGTTCATGCTGCCCTATGGTCGACCGGTCACGCATCGTAAGAACGGTCGGGCGATATCGGACCCGAGGTGTCACTGATCCCGGCGTACCGGTACGCCGATCCGTTACATTGGGCCGCTTCCGGCGCGGCCGGCAGCCGGCCCGGTCAGGTCAACAGCCGCAGCCGCCGCCGCAACAACCACCGCCGCCGGAGGCGGGACCCGCCGGGACGCCACCGGTGGCGGAGCCGCCCCCACGGCCGGTGACCGCCACGGTGGACAGCAGCTTGACCGTGTCTGCGTGACCCTGGGGGCAGTCGGCCGGCGCACCGGCCTCGGCCATCGGTCGGTTGACCTCGAAGGTGTCGCCGCACGCGCGGCAGCGGAACTCGTACCGGGGCATGGACCCACCCTACGGCCGGACCTGACTCCCTGGCCGACATGGGTGATACTCAAACGGTGGTGAGCGGCGAAGATTCGACGGAACGGCCCCTGCGCGCGGCGACCCCGCCCGAGGACGTGCCCCCCGCTCCGCGTCGCGGCTGGCTCTCCCGCCCCCGTCGCCCCCGCCACGACACCCTCACCCCGCCGGCCGCCCCGACCGCCGACGGACCCGCCGCAGATCCTCCCCCGGCCGCCGGCACGGACGTCCGCCCCGAGCCCGACGTGCAGGCCGCCACGGGCGGAGGGACCGGACCCGCCGAGCCGACCGGCACCGGTGGGAACACGGACGCCGACGGGACCGAAAAGACCGGCACGGGCGACGGGGCCGCGACCGGGGCGAAGATCGGTCGGCGGCGGCGGGTGCCGTTCGCACACGCCGTCCGGCTGCCGCCGCCCCGGCAGGCGGTGGGGGCCGCGACCCGGGCCACCCGGGCCTGGTCGCGCCGCCCCAGCGGCCGGTTGACCCTCCCCGGCCTGTTCCTGTTCGCGCTGGTCGCGGCGACCGCCGCGGTCGGCGCGGTGGTGGTGCCGAGCGCGGTCCGGGCCCCCCGGCCGGTCGCCGTGGACGACAGCGCCGCCGCCGTCCCCGAGATTCCGTCGGCCGGGGCGACCACCGGCGTGCCGGTGTTCCCGGGCGTCATCACCCCCACCGTGCCGCTGGGCGGCCTCCCGTCGGCGGGCGTGGTGCCGAGCGGGCCGGCCGCACCGCCCGCCGGCCGGCCCGCCGACGCGCTCGGCGACTGGGCCCGGGTCACCGGCAGCAAGGTGGGCGTCTCCCCGATCGCCATGCAGGCGTACGGCTACGCCGAGCTGGTGCTCGCCCAGACGAACCGGAGCTGCCAGCTGAGCTGGACCACGCTCGCCGCGATCGGCTACGTGGAGTCCCGGCACGGGCAGGCCAACGGCGCGACCCTCGGGGCGGACGGCCGGGCCGTACCGGAGATCATCGGTGATCCGCTCGACGGCAAGGGCGGGCGGTCCCTGATCCGGGACACCGACGGCGGGCTGTTCGACCGGGACACCGTCTACGACCGGGCAATCGGGCCGATGCAGTTCATCCCGACCACCTGGCAGCAGGTCGGCGCGGACGCCGACAACGACGGCCGCAAGGACCCGCACGACCTGGACGACGCGGCCCTCGCCGCCGGGAACTACCTGTGCCAGGGCGGCCGGAACATGACCATCCCCGGCGACTGGTGGGGCGCCATCCTCTCCTACAACGACGTACGCCGCTACGCGCAGGACGTCTTCGACAAGGCCCAGGAGTACGGGCGCGCAAGCCGTACGTGAGGTGATCGTTCGCATACATTGGCGGACCGGACACTTCCCCCGAAGAGCCGTTGACGGCAAGCTAGACGCGTGATGGTGCGCGAATGGGACCCCCGAACCGCGTCGTCCGCCGAGATCGGCTCCGTGCTGGACACGCTGAACGCGGTTCTCGCGGCCGACCTCCCGCAGGACCCGCCGTGGCGGGAGGATTCGCTGCGGGAGTACCTCTCCGAGGTGATGCCCGGCGAACGACGCATCTCCTGGGTGGCCCACGCCGATCCGCCGCCCGGCGGGGGTCCCGCCCCGATCCTCGGGCACGTGCAGGTGCTGCTGCTCGGTGACATCGGTGTGCTGGAGGTGCTGGTGCACCCGTCGGTACGCCGCAGCGGGCTGGGCCGTGAGCTGGTGCTGACCGCCGCCCGCCGGGTCTACCAGGAGGGTTTCCGGTCGATCGGCGTGGAGGTGGTCGGCGACACCCCGGCGATCGGTTTCTACTCGTCGCTGGGCTTCACCCGGGAGTACGTCGAGACCCGCAGCGTGCTCGACCTCGGCACGGTCGACTGGACGGCGCTGACCGAGATGGCCGTCGCCGTCGACCCGGGCTACCACCTGGAGTTCCACCCGGGCGGACCGTCCGACGACCTGATCGAGGCGTACGCGCGGGCGAAGGCCGAGGTCCGCGACGTCGAGGACGGCGAACTGCGCCCCAGTTCGTACGATCCGCAGCGGCTGCGGGACAGCCTCGACACGCTGCACCGGCGGGGCATGAAGCCGTACATCGTGCTCGCCCTGCACGAGGGCACCGGCGCGGTGGCCGGCCTGACCGAGGTGGTGGTGCCGGTCCAGCACCCCACCCGCGCCGACCAGTACGACACGATCGTGGTGCGTGACCACCAGGGCTACGGCATCGACCGGGCGATCAAGGCGCGGATGCTGCTGGAGCTGCGGTCCGCCGAGCCGGAGCTGACCGAGGTGCAGACCTGGAACGCCCAGGCCAACGAGGCGATGCTCAAGGTCAACGCCGAGTTGGGCTACCAGGCCGACCGGGACTGGTGCGAGTACAGCGTGGATGTCGCCGAGCTGGTGCACCGGCTCGACGCCCACCGCTGAGCAGGGCGACCGGCACTGTCGCGAATTCACCACATCGCCGCCCGGGGGATGGACGGCGGACAGCGACGCACCTTAACGTGCGTTGGTTCCCGTCCACCCATCGTGGAGGCCCCATGCGCCTGCGCCGCAGATTCGCCGCGCTCGCCACCGTCGCCGTCGTCGCCGTACCGGTGCTCGGCGTCGCTCCCACCGCGGCCACCGCCGCGCCCACCGACCTGTTCATCTCCGAGTACGTCGAAGGCTCGTCCAACAACAAGGCGATCGAGCTGTTCAACGGCACCGGCGCGGCGATCGACCTGACCGCCGGCGGCTACCAGCTCCAGCTCTACTTCAACGGGTCCACCACGGCCACCACGATCGCCCTCGCCGGGACCGTCGCCGCCGGGGACGTCTTCGTCTTCGCCGCCGCGTCGGCCGGCCCGGCGATCCTCGCCCAGGCCGACCAGACCACAGGCGCCAGCCTGTTCAACGGCGACGACGCGATCGTGCTGCGTCGGGGCGGCACCGTGCTCGACGCGATCGGGCAGGTCGGCGTCGACCCGGGCACCGAGTGGGGCAGCGGGCTGACCAGCACCGCCGACAACACGCTACGCCGGCTGCCGTCGGTGTCCAGCGGGGACACCGACCCGTCCGACGCGTTCGACCCGGCCACCCAGTGGGCCGGCTACCCCACCGACACCTTCGACGGGTTGGGCGCGCACACCCTCGACGGCGGCGGCCCGGTCGACCAGCCGGCCGTGCTGACCTGCGGCGGGACGTTGACCATCGAGGCCGGCGCGACGGGCACCCGGCAGGTCACCGGCACCGACCCGGACGACACCGTCGTCGACCTGGCGGTCACCGCGGTCAGCCCGGCCCCGGCCAGCGGTTCGATCAGCCGTACCGCGTTCGCCCCGGCGCCCGCGCCGGGTGGCACGGCGACCGCGACGGTCACCGCCACCGGCCTGCCCGGCGGCACGTACACGGTCACCGTGACCGCGACGGACGCCGACGGCGGCACCGCCACCTGTCCGCTCACCGTGCAGGCCAACGCGGTGCTGTCGGTGGGCCAGGTGCAGGGCCAGACCCGGGACGACGAGAACCCGCGCACCGACCGGTCGCCGCTCGCCCCGCCCACCGGCACCGGCACCAGCCCGCTGCTGTACGACGTCCGGGGCGTGATCACCCAGAGGTCGCTGACCCGCACCTCGGCCGGTGCCGACCAGTACGGCTTCTACCTGCAGAGCCGCACCGGTACCGAGGACGGCGACCCGCTCAGCTCGGACGGCATCTTCGTCTTCATGGGCGCGTTCACCACGCTGATCGGCGGCTACGCGCCGACCGTCGGCGACGAGGTGGTGCTGCGCGGGCGGGTGTCGGAGTACTTCGACCAGACCCAGCTCTCCGGTGCCTCGCTGGTCCGCCGGCTCGACACCGGGCTCGACGTGAACACGGCCGTGACCGTGCACGACGCGGTCCCACCGGCCGACGCGGCGGCGGCCGACCGGTTCTGGGAGCGGCACGAGGGGGCCCGGCTGCGGGTCCGCAGCGGCTCCGGCGTCACCGGCCCCCGGGACGTGTTCGGCTCCACCGCCGACTCCGAGGTGTGGGTGGTGGACCGGGCGGACCCGCTGCTGACGCGGACCGACCCGTACGCCCGCCGGGTCTTCCGGGACACCCACCCCCTCGACGACGTGCCGGGGCAGCTGTTCGACAACGGCAACGGGCAGCGCATCCTGCTCGGCGGCGGCGGCGTGAAGGCCACCGCCGGTGACTCGACGGCGCTGCTCCCGCCGGCGCGTACCTTCGACACCCTCACCGCCGACGCGTTCGGCGCGGTGTCGTACGGCTTCAGCAAGTTCAGCGTGCAGCCGGAGTCGCTGGCCCTGACCGCCGGGGTGGACCCGGCGGCGAACAACCCGCCGCGCCCGGCGGACCGGGCTCGGGAGGTCGCGGTGGCGACCTACAACGTGGAGAACCTGTACGACTTCCGCGACGACCCGTTCGACGGCTGCGACTTCACCGGCAACGCGGGCTGCCCGGGGGTGTCCCCGCCGTTCGACTACGTGCCGGCGAGCGAGGCCGACTACCGGGAGCACCTGTCCGAGCTGGCCGCGCAGATCCGTACCGACCTGCACGCCCCGGATCTGATCCTGGTGCAGGAGGCCGAGGACCAGGACATCTGCTCGATCTCCGGCGGCAGCCTGGTCTGCGGCACCACTGACGACGCCGACGGCGCGCCGGACACCCTCCAGGATCTGGCGCTGGCGATCCGGGCCGCCGGTGGTCCCGCCTACACGGCGGCGTACGACCGCACCGGCGCGGACGCCCGGGGCATCACCTCGGCGTTCCTCTACCGCACGGACCGGTTGTCGCTGGCCGGGGCGAGCGCCACCGATCCGCTGCTCGGTTCCGCGCCCACCGTGCAGTACCGGTCGGCGGGGCTGGCGTCCAACGCGGACGTGCAGAACCCGAAGGCGCTCAACGCGGTGCTGCCGGCCGACACCGACACCTCGACCGGCAAGGACGGCAACAACGTCTTCACCCGAGCGCCGCAGCTCGGCAAGTTCGTGGTGCGGGCGACGCCCGGCGGGTCGGAGTCCTACCTGCTGTACGCGCTGAGCAACCACTACTCGTCGGGGCCGGACAGCCGGGTCGGGCAGCGCACCGAGCAGGCCGCGTACGGTGCCGCGATCGTCACCGCGATCGAGGCGGCCGACCCGGACGCCCGGGTGGTGTACGGCGGGGACCTGAACGTCTTCCCCCGCCCGGACGACCCGATCGCGACCGCGGCGAACCCGACCCCGTCGGACCAGCTCGGCCCGCTCTACCGGGCCGGCCTGCGCAACCTCTGGGACGACCTGGTGGCCGACGTGCCGTCGGCGGCGTACTCGTACAGCTTCCAGGGGTCGGCGCAGACGTTGGACAACCTGTTCGTCAACGACGCGCTGCACGCCGACCTGGTGCAGGTCCGGGCCGCGCACGTCAACGCGGACTGGCCGGCGGAGTTCACCGGGGACGGCACCCGGGGGGCCAGCGACCACGACCCGCAGGTGGCCCGGTTCCGCAGCCAGCCGTCGCTGCGGGTGGCCGACGCCACCGTGGTGGAGGGCGACCGGGGCACCGGCACGATGACGTTCCAGGTCACCGTGTCCCGTCCGCTGTCGCAGCCGACCACGCTCTGCGCCGCCACGGTGGGGCTCACCGCGACGGTCGTGCTGGACTTCGAGCCGTACGTCGGCTGCCGGACCCTGCCCGCCGGGCAGACCTCGCTGGCGTTCCCGGTGACCGTCCGCGGTGACCGCAAGCGGGAGGCGGACGAGAAGATCGCGTTCGCGGTGGCCGGACCGCTGAACCTGCGGTTCGCCGACCTGCTGGCGACCGGCACCATCACCGACGACGACTGAGCGTCCGCACCTCCGACGGCCCGTCGGTCCGGCTTCCCGCCGGATCGGCGGGCCGTCACCGTCACCTGCGCACCGCCCGGGGCGGCGGCGGCACGTTGCGGTACTTCGCCACCCGCACCTCCCACTGGCTCCGGCGGCGCATCGCGTCCCGGAAGGCCCGGTTGCGGTAGAACGTCTCCGGTGGCCTGGCGAGCCCGTAGACGTCCGCCCACCACTCACCCGGTTCCGGGTCGAGGATGGTGTCCAGGTGCGACGGGTAGCGGCGGTCGGCACCGTCGCGGATGTCGTCGCGGTCCCGCATCGGGGTGAGCACCCGACCGAACTCGTCGACCACGGCCAGCCGGAAACCGGCCGCCGCGATGATCCGGCGCAACAGGGCGATGCTCGGGGTGAGCGCACCCGCCTCGATCCGCCCCACCGTGCCGTGGTGCACCCCCGCCCAGCGCGCCAGTTCCCGTTGACTCGCGTCGGCACGCCGCCGGACCGCCCGTACGATCCCGGCGGCGGGCCAGGGCAGGTCGTACGGTGTGCTGAGGAAGGTCGGCGGCTCGTCCTCCCGCCGTTCCTCCTCCCCGCCAGCGCCCTGCACGCCCCCGGACGGCTCCGGCCCGGCGACCGGATCGCCACCCGGTACCGGACCGGAGGCGCAGGCCGGAGAAGCCGGACCGGAGCCCGGGGCGGAATGGGCGGCCGGTCCGGGCGGCGGAGTGCAGTAGGTCATGCCGCCACCGTCGCGCCCCGCCGAGCACCGTCGCAACCCCGCCCTCGCCACCTGTGGACAACGGTGCCGCCTGTGGATGACCCCGCGTCAACCATTACCCTCCCCGATCACAGGGAGTAACCCCGCTGCTCGAATCTTCTCAGTTACAGGGAGTAAGGCTGGAATCAGCGTCGTCACCACCGCCAAGATCTGCAACATCCGTCTGAACTGTGGAAACGCAATTCGATCCCCGCCCACTACCCACCCCCATACCGACGCTTTGCTCTGCTGCCCTATCCGCGACGGACACCCACAGCAAGCGTCGCGCGGAAGGCAGCAGAGCAAAGTCTGCGCGGGAGGGTAGGTAAGGACGGGCGAAGGAATACGGAGAGCAACCATCCCGATGCCGAACCCCGGGGCAGACGACGCCGACGAGGGTCGGCCCTGTGCGCCGAGCCGACAGGCGGACAGCGCAGTGGAGGTCAGGCACCCGGCGCCGGAACCGGGCGGTGGGGCGCGTGGTCAGCCGAGCCGGAGTCGGGCGGCGGCCGGCGCGCTCAGGATGCGGCGGCGCTGCCGGATCGAGGGCCGGCAGCGCCCCGGCCGTCGGGTCAGTAGCGCTGGCGCAACAGAGCAGCGGCCTCGACCGCCCAGTAGGTGAGGATGATCTGCGCGCCGGCCCGCCGGATCGAGGTGAGCGTCTCCAACATCACCCGCTCGCGGTCGATCCAGCCGTTGGCGGCAGCCGCCTCGACCATCGCGTACTCGCCGGAGACCTGGTAGGCGGCGACCGGGACGTCCACGGCGGCCCGGACCGCCGCCACCACGTCGAGGTAGGGCAGGGCGGGCTTCACCATCACCAGGTCGGCACCCTCGGCCACGTCCAGCGCGACCTCGCGCAGCGACTCCCGCAGGTTCGCCGGGTCCTGCTGGTAGGTGCGCCGGTCACCGTCGAGCGCCGACTCGACGGCGTCGCGGAACGGGCCGTAGAAGGCGGAGGCGTACTTCGCCGCGTACGCCAGCACCGCCACGTCGGCGTGCCCGGCGGCGTCGAGGGCCCGGCGGACGACGCCCACCTGGCCGTCCATCATCCCGGACGGGCCGACCATGCTGACCCCGGCGTCCGCCTGCGCCACCGCCATCTCGGCGTACGCGGCCAGGGTCGCGTCGTTGTCCACCCCGCCGTCGGGGGTGAGCAGCCCGCAGTGCCCGTGCGAGGTGAACTCGTCGAGACACAGGTCACTCATCACCACGGTGGCGTCGCCGACCTCGGCCACCACGTCGCGGATGGCGACGTTGAGGATGCCGGCCGGGTCGGTGCCGCCGGAGCCGGTCGGGTCCCGCCGCTCGGGCACCCCGAACAGCATGATCCCGCCGACCCCGGCCTGGACCGCCTCCACGGCCGCCTTGCGCAGCGAGTCCCGGCAGTGCTGGAGCACCCCCGGGAGCGACGCGATGGCCCGTGGCTCGGTCAGCCCCTCCTTGACGAACATCGGCACGACGAGCTCGGCCGGGTCGACGCGGGTCTCGGAGACCAGCCGCCGCACGGCCGCGTTGCGACGCAGCCGGCGGGGCCGGATCTCGGGGTACGGCATGAGGGGCCTCCCAGTACGGCTAGCGGAACCTGAGCGCGGTCGGCCCCTGCACCTTCGAACCCCGACGCTGCTTCGCCGGCATGGCGGCGAGCTTCTCCCGCAGTTCGACGGCGTAGGCGGCGAGCGCCTCGACCAGGTCGGGCACCGAGGCGTGCGGCGGCTGCACGTCGACCCGCAGGCCGAACTCCGTCGCGGTCTCCGCCGTCTTGGGCCCGATGACGGCAACCACCGTACGCGCGTGCGGCTTCCCGGCGATACCGACGAGGTTACGCACTGTCGAGGAGGACGTGAAGAGCACCGCGTCGAACCCGCCCGACTTGATCGCGTCGCGGATCTCGGCGGGCGGCGGGGCGGCCCGGACCGTCCGGTACGCGGTCACGTCGTCGACCTCCCAGCCGCGCTCGGTGAGCCCGGCGGCGAGCGTCTCGGTGGCGATGTCGGCGCGGGGCAGCAGCACCCGGCCGACCGGGTCGAGGATCTCGTCGTGCGGGGAGAACTCCGCCAGCAGCCCCTCGGAGGACTGCTCCCCGGCGGGCACCAGCTCCGGCTGGATGCCGAAGGCGCGCACGGCGTCGGCCGTGGCCTCACCGATGCAGGCGATCTTGACGCCGCCGAAGTGCCTGGCGTCCAGGCCGTGCTCGGCGAACTTCTCCCAGACCGCCCGGACGGCGTTGACCGAGGTGAAGATCACCCAGGCGTACCGGCCGTCGACCAGCCCCTTGACCGCCCGCTCCATCTGGGCCGGGGTACGCGGCGGCTCGACCGCGATGGTCGGCACCTCGCACGGGATCGCCCCGTACGCGCGCAGCCGGGCGCTCATCGCGCCGGCCTGCTCCTTGGTCCGGGGGACGAGCACCTTCCAGCCGTACAGCGGGCGGTTCTCCCACCAGCTCAGCCTGTCCCGCTGACCGACCCCCTCGCCGACGGTGAGCACCACCCGGCCGGTGAAGCCGAGCGCCGCCGCGACGAACGAGTCCACGCTCGACGTGGTGGTGTACTGCGTCTCGCCGGTGCCGTCGCCGGTCACCCCGACCCCGGTCGCGCCGTCCACCCCGGCGGCCAGCAGACCGTCCCGCACGGCGGCCAGGTCACCGGCGTCGACCGCCAGGGCCAGCGAGCCCCGGGCGACGGCGGCGGCGAGCGCGTCGAAGTCCAGCGCGCCGACGTCCTCGACGTCGGCGGCGGTGCGTACCCCGGGCAGCGGCACCCCGGCGTAGGTGGCGACGCCCTCGGCCTGGCCGACGCCCGGCACCACCTCGAAGTGCGCGGCGGTACGGGCGACCGCCTGCACCTCCTTGACCACCGAGTCGTGGCCGAACGGGTCACCGGCGACCAGGTGCACCGCGTTGAGCCCGGAGCGGGCCGCGCTGATGAGCAGCTTCGCCACGTCGCCCGGCACGCCCTCGGCGGGGCTGAACTGGGCGTCGGACCGGGCCTGGGCCCGGACCACGTCGAGCAGCGTCTCGGGGACTCCCCGGTCGTACACCACCTGGTCGGCGTCGACCAGGGCGTCGTGGGCCCGGCGGGTCAGCAGGCCCGGGTCACCGGGTCCGGCGCCGACGAACGCGATGCGGCCGACGGGCTTACGGGTGCGGGTCATTCTGTGCTCCCAAATTGCTGGGTCCCCGGGCCGGTGCTTCCTTCGTGGCCGAGGATCGAGTCGGCGCCGAGTTCGAGGAGTTCGGCGGCGAGTGCCTTGCCGATCTCCGCCGCGTCGGCGGGCGTTCCGGTGCGGGACAGCCGGAGGTCTCGCGAACCGTCCGGGCTGATCACCGCCCCGCGCAGGTAGATCTCATGGACAACATCGCCTTCGGCACCCGAGCCGGTTGACTCGCCTTCGGCGACGACGGCGTAGGCGGCGACCGGGGCGGAGCACCCGGCCTCCAGGGTGGCCAGCAACGCGCGTTCCGCGACGACCGCGGCCCGCGACGGTGCGTGGTCGAGCACGGTGAGCAGCTCGACCAGGTCGGAGTCGTCGGCCCGGCACTCCACGGCCAGCGCGCCCTGGGCGGGCGCGGGCAGCATCAGCATCGGGTCGAGCGTTTCGGTGATCACGTCGGTGCGGCCGAGCCGGGCCAGCCCGGCCCGCGCCACGACGACGGCGTCGAGGTCGGCGTCGGGGCCGAGCACCCGGGCGAGCCGGCTGTCGACGTTGCCCCGGATCGGGGTGACCTCCAGGTGCAGGCCGAGGGCGTGCAACTGGGCGATGCGGCGCAGCGCGCCGGTGCCGACCACGGCCCCCGGCGGCAGCTCGGCGAGGGTACGGCCACCGGTGGCGACCAGCGCGTCGCGCGGGTCCTGCCGGGGTGGCACGGCCGCGACGTGCAGCCCGCTCGCCCCGGCGGTGGGCAGGTCCTTGTAGGAGTGCACGGCCAGGTCGATGGTGCCGGCGGTCAACGCGTCACGCAGCGCCGAGACGAAGACGCCGACGCCGAGGCGCTGCACCGGCGCGGACGACCGGTCCCCGGCGGTGACCACCTCGACCAGCTCGACGGCGCGGCCGGTCGCCGCGGTGATCGCCTCGGCGACGTGGCCGGACTGGGCCATCGCCAGGGCGCTGCCCCGGGTGCCGAGGCGCAGGGGGGTACTCATCGCTCACCTCCGGTGGGCGGCTGGTCGGTGTCGGTCGCCGGCACGTCGGCGACCCCGAACGAACCACGGCCGTCGACGGTCTCGACCACGTCGGGCACCGAGTCGACCCCGGAGGTCTGCGGCACCTCCAGGTCGAACAGTTCCCGCAGCAGCGCGGCGTACTGGTCGCCGCCCGGTTCGGCGGCGAGCTGGCGGACCTTGACGGTGGGCTGGTGCAGCAGCCGTTGCACCACCCGGTGCACCGTCCGGGCCACCTCGGCGCGCTGGTCGTCGCTGAAGTCCGGGCGACGCTGGGCGAGCCGGCGCAGTTCGGCGGTGACCACGTCGTCGGCGCGTCCGCGCAGGGCGGCCACGGTGGGCGCCACGTCGGCCCCGCGCAGCCAGCTCAGGAACGCCTCGACCTCGGCGGTCACGATCCGGCCGACCTCGGCGGCGTCGGCGGCGGCCGGCCCGTCGGCGAGCAGGGTGGCCATCCGGTCGATGTCGATCACCTCGACGCCGGGCAGGCCGGCCACCTCGGGTGCGACGTCGCGGGGCACGGCGAGGTCGAGCAGGACCAGGGGCCCCCGGGCGGGGTCGCGGCGGTCGAGCGCCCGGGTCACCACGTCGACGGTGAGGACCGGTTCGGTGGCCGCGGTGGCGGCCACTACGATGTCCACTGTGGAGAGCGCGGGGACGAGTCCGGCGATCGGGACGGCGTTCGCCCCGTACGACTCGGCCAGCCGGACGGCCCGGTCGGCCCCCCGGTTGGTGACGGTGAGCGGCCCGGCGGCCCGGCGGGACAGCGTCGCCACGCTCAGCGCGCCCATCGCGCCCGCCCCGACCACCAGGGCCGGCCGGCCGGCGAGGTCGCCGTCGAGCAGTTCGGCGGTGAGGTCAAGGGCGGCGGTGACGACGCTCTGGCCGGCCCGGTCGATGCCGGTCTCGGCGTGGGCCCGCTTGCCGACCCGCAGCGCCTGCTGCATCAGCTCGTGCAGCAGCCGCCCCGCGGTGTCCGCGCCGGAGGCCCAGTGGTAGGCGTCGCGGAGCTGGCCGAGGATCTGCGCCTCGCCGACCACCATCGAGTCCAGCCCGGCGGCGACCCGGAACACGTGGTCGACGGCGGCCGAGTCGTAGTGCACGTAGAGGTGGCTGGCGAAGGCGGCGGGCGAAGCGCCGGCCTGCTCGGCGAGGACGGCGCAGACGTCGCCGAGACCACCGTGGAAACCGGACACGGCGGCGTACACCTCCACCCGGTTGCAGGTGGAGACGAGCACCGCCTCGGCGACGTACGGCTGGGCGACCAGGCGGTCCAGGGTGCGGGTGAGGTCGGCGGGGGCGACCGCCAACCGCTCCAGCGTGGCCACGGGAGCGGTGCGGTAGGACGCGCCGACGACGAGCAGCTTCACGTGCCGATCGCCTCCTGGGTGTCGGGGGTCGCGAGCCCGCCGGGCAGGGCGGTGAGGGCGGAGCCGCCGGCGGCGGGCAGCGCGGTCAACGACGCCTTGCGGTGCTCGTGGAAGGACAGGATCTGAAGCTCGATGGCGAGATCGACCTTGCGCACGTCGACCCCGTCCGGCACCGAGAGTACGCACGGCGCGAAGTTGAGGATGCTCGTGACGCCGACGGCGACCAGCTGCTCGGCCACCGCCTGGGCGGCCGGCGCGGGGGTGGCGATCACGCCTATCGAGATCGCCTCCTCGGCGGCGACCCGGGGCAGCTCGTCGACGTGCCGGACGACCAGCCCGTTGATCATCTCGCCGACCCGCGACGCGTCGGCGTCGAACAGGGCCGCGATCCGGAAACCCCGGCTGGCGAAACCGTCGTAGCCGGCCAGGGCGTGACCGAGATTACCCACCCCGACCAGGGCGACCGCCCGGCGCTGGGTGAGCCCGAGCACGAACTCGATCTGGTCGATCAGCAGGGCGACGTCGTAGCCGACCCCCCGGGTGCCGTACGAGCCGAGGTGGGACAGGTCCTTGCGGAGCTTGGCCGAGTTGACCCCGGCCGCCCCGGCCAGCCCCTCGCTGGAGACCGTCTCGTGGCCGGCGTCGGCGAGGTTGTGCAGGGCGCGGAGATACTCGGGGAGCCGCGCGACGGTCGCCTCCGGGAGGTCCGGGAGCGCCGGTACGGCACCGGCGCGGCCGGGCGCGCCAGGGTGACGGTGCTGACTCATGAGACTCCGTGCGGTGCGATCCTCGGCCGGCTCCGGTGCCCGCCCGTTGGGGGACCCCCGCCGGTGGCCGGGCGAGCCGGCCGTGCTAGCAGGGCGCGTCGAAACTACAGAGTAGGCGCTTGTGAAGACGTGCACAAATCGCGATCTTGCTGAATCGCGGCCGCCCTGCACCTGCTCCCCCATCCCACAAGATCGATCGGGCACGCCAGCGGTGCCGCCGCGCGATTATTGCGCAATCCCGACTTCCCTCACCAATCGCGCTCGCTCGATGACCCACCGTGATCTGCGCCACCCTAGAGCTGGGGTGTGGTGAGGTCACGCAGCAACCGCTCCTCCTCCACCCGCCAGTAGCCGTGCTCCCTGCCGTCGAGCAGCACCACCGGCAGCCGGTCGCCGTACTCGCGCTCCAGCTCGACGTCGCCGGTGACGTCCTTCTCCACCCACCGGTCCCCGGTGACCGCCACCACCCGGTCCAGCGCGGCCTTGGCGTCCTCGCACAGGTGGCAACCGGGCCGGGTGATCAGTGCGAGCCGGGCGGCAGTGGACATCGGGACCTCCGGGTGAGGGCGGCCGGACTCGGCCGCGACGGGGATGCGCGCGGTGGACGGACCGCCACGCGCCGGTGCCGGATGCCCGGCGGTGGGCCGGGCACGCCCGCCCAGTCTGGCCCGTCGCCGGGTGCGGCACACCCGGGACGCCCGAGCCGGTCGCGCGGTGGCTGAGTCTGACACGCCGTCGGCCGCCCGGCCAGGCCCACACACCGAACGGTTACGCAGCGTCAACCGGACCACCCGAACGGGGCCGGCCCGACCGCCTGCGGGGGCGCGCCGGGGGACCTGCGGACAGCTGTCGACGGGCCGGCGGCGCGGGGTGCCGGCGACCCTCCATCACCCCCCTGGGCTGCAATTTCCATCAGGGAACAAGTCGCGATGTGAAAGTCAACCGACCACGACGGACAACCGGTCCGGCAGGGGTCGGCGGGCCGGGCAAATACTTTGGCCCTGTGTAACGGACTTGGCACACGCGGGTGACGTTGGCCCTATCATCACTCGGGTTGGCTCACCCCATTTGCCGTGAGTCGACACCCCTCAGCCCGAGGAGGCCCCCGTGCCTGTGCGCGCATTGGACCAGCACCTCAAGGGGATCTGCCGCGCGTCGGCGCCCCCCCACACGGCCCTGCCCGTCCGGGGCAGGGCCGGCACGGCGGCTGCCCGCCGCTGTCCGGCCACGGTCGTGACCCGTCGCGGGGAGGCCCGGTGACCGCCTTCGGCTACCCGGACCGTTCCACCGGACTGACCGGGCCGACGCCGCGGGCGACGGTCAACGAACGGCTCGACCCGACCCGCCCGGAGGCGACGCCCCGCCGGGTGCACCAGCGCCCGCACCCCAACGAGGCGGCCCCCCGGCCCGCCGCCCCCGGCGGCAACGCCACACCGGCTGGCCGGGTGACCTCGCAGTCCCGGCCCCCCATGCCGACGCAGACCCGACGGGTCGGTGAACCGCCCGCCGTCGCCGATCCGGCCGGCGGGGAGACCGCCGTGATCCCGGTGGTGCCGGCCGACGATACCGCCGTCATCCCGGCCGTACCCGCCGACGACACCGCCCTGATCCCGGCCGTACCCGGCGGGCCGCCGACGGCTCCGGCCGCCGGACCGCCCGTCACCACGGCGACGCCCGCCGGCCCCTCCCCCACCGGCTTCCCGAGCCGCCCCGACCCGTCCGACCCGGCCACCGAGGTCTGGACGCTGGTGGAGCGGGCCCAGGCCGGTGAGGCCGAGGCGTTCGGCCTGATCTACGACCGGTACGTCGACACCGTCTTCCGGTTCGTCTACTTCCGGGTCGGCAACCGGCAACTGGCCGAGGACCTCACCTCGGACACCTTCCTGCGCGCCCTCAAACGGATCGGCAGCTTCACCTGGCAGGGCCGCGACCTCGGCGCCTGGCTGGTCACCATCGCCCGCAACCTGGTCGCCGACCACTTCAAGTCCGGCCGTTACCGGCTGGAGGTGACCACCGGCGACGTGCTCGACGCCGACCGGGAGGACCGCGGGCCGGAGGGCAGCCCCGAGGCGGCAGTGGTCGAGCACATCACCAACGTCGCGCTGCTCACCGCCGTCACCCGGCTCAACCCGGAGCAGCAGGAGTGCATCGTGCTCCGTTTCCTCCAGGGCCTCTCGGTGGCCGAGACCGCCCGCGCGATGGGCAAGAACGAGGGAGCGATCAAGGCGTTGCAGTACCGCGCGGTCCGCGCGCTGGCCCGTCTGCTCCCGGACGGTTTCCAGCCCTGACCTGCCACGACGATCACTCTTCGTGATTTCGCTCCCGACCGCCCCGTAACCGGGGCCCGGCACGGAGCGTTTCTCCGGGTGCGGCCGGTGGTTGTCCGGCGCCCCCGGACCCGTCCCGGTCCGGAGCAGCGCCGCCGACCACGACCCTGGTACGACGGTGCACGCCGCCGCCGGTCGCGTGGAACCACCGCGGCCGACCGGCCGTGACCAGCGAGAGGGGGTGCCTGCGGTGGACAGCGACCTTTTCTCCCGTCGTCGGGCCGTACGCTTCGCCCAGCTTCTCGACGAGGCCAACGGCGGCCTACGCCACCACGTCCGATCCCGTGCCGACGACCAGCTCACCAGGCTCGTGGCGGTCGGGCAGCGACTCGTCGCCGAACGACCCGACGTCCAGGTGGACGTCGAGTTCCGCGCCGGCCTGCGGGCCATGCTGGTGGCCGCCGCCGAACGCGGGCACGCCGGCGAGCCGGTCACCGACGGCACGTCGCAGGCCACCGGCCGGGGCTCCCTGCTGGCCGGGGCGACCGCCCGACGGGCCCGGGCCCGGGGTGCCATCCTGGTCGGCATCGCGGCCGGGGCGGTCGCCGTCTCCGGCATCTCGGCCGCCAGCGAGAACGCGGTGCCGGGTGACGCCCTGTACGGCATGAAGCGCTCCACCGAACGCGCCCAGCTCGCCCTGGCCAGCTCGGACGTCAGCCGGGGGCAACTCTTCCTCGACTTCGCCCGGACCCGGCTCGACGAGGCGGCCACGCTCCGCGACGACGCGACCGGCTTCGGCGCGGTCCTCGACGACATGGACGCCGACACCCGCCAGGGCGTACGTCTGCTCACCGGCGGTGCCGTGCAGCACGGCGATCCGACGGCGCTGGACGCGGTGAACACCTTCGTCAGCGGGCAGCGCCGGGCGGTCGGTGGCCTGCTCGACGGGGCCGGTGCCGCCGAACGGGAACGCACCAGGCAGTCCCTCGCCCTGCTCGACGCCATCCGCAGGCGCTCCGACGCGCTACGGACCGCGCTCGCCTGCGCGCTGCCCGCTCCGGTCGGCAGCGACGCCCTCGGCCCGGTGCCCGCCACCTGCCCGACCGACCGCTGACCGGCGACGGAGCCGCACGCCACAGTTCCCGTGCCGGCCGGTCGGCCACGGTCCGCGCCGGACTAGGCTCGATCATGGCAGGCTGCTCGTCGGAGGGGAGGTGCCATGGCCGGCAACCGCAGGGTCACGGTCAGCACCGACGCCCACGGACACACCACCGGCTGGGCGGACGCGACGGCCACCGGGCCCGCGCCGGCCCACTCCCGCGCCGCCGCGTTCTTCGACGTCGACAACACGATGATGCGCGGCGCGTCGATCTACTGGTTCGCCCGGGGGCTCGCCGCCCGCCGCTACTTCACCACCGGCGACCTGGCCCGGTTCGCCTGGCGGCAGGCCCGGTACCGGGTGCTGGCCACCGAGCACGCCGGCGACATGTCGCAGGCCCGCGAGGCCGCCCTCGCCTTCGTCGAGGGCTGGCGGGTCGATGACGTCGAACGGCTCGCCGAGGAGATCTTCGACGAGTTGATGGCGCCCCGGATCTGGGCCGGCACCCACCGGCTCGCCCAGCGGCACCTCGACGCCGGGCAGCGGGTCTGGCTGGTCAGCGCCGCGCCCGTGGAGATCGGCCGGGTGATCGCCGCCCGGCTCGGCCTGACCGGCGCGATCGGCACCGTCGCCGAGGTGGTCGACGGGGCCTACACCGGTCGGCTGGTGGGCGAGCTGATGCACGGGCCGGCCAAGGCCGAGGCGGTCACCCAACTCGCCACGGTCGAGGGGCTCGACCTTCCCCGCTGCACCGCCTACAGCGACTCCAGCAACGACCTGCCGATGCTCACCGCGGTGGGGTGCGCGGTGGCGGTCAACCCGGACGGCGCGTTGCTGCGGGTGGCCCGGGAACGGGGCTGGGAGGTGCGGGACTTCCGTACCGGCCGTCGGGCCGCGCGGATCGCCGTACCGTCGACGGCCGCGCTCGGGTTGCTGGCCGGCGCGGTCTCCGCCGGTCGGGCGCTGCACCGACGCCGCCGCCCGGCCTGACCCGGGCCACCCAAGGCACCAGGGAGCTGGGAGCGGTCAGGGGCCGAACGGGTCCGGGCGGCGTTCCAGCAGTTGGTGCAGGGTCTGCTGGATGGTCTCCCGGACCTGGTCGGCGAGGTTGAACACGACCAGCGGGTCGTCGGCCGAGTCGGTCAGGTGCGCGGTCGGGATCGGCGGGCAGAACTCGATCAACCACTTGCTCGGCAGCGGCACCATGCCCAGCGGCCCCAGCCACGGGAACGTCGGGGTGACCGGGAAGTAGGGCAGCTTGAGCAGCCGGGCCAGCGGCTTGATGTCGGCGAGCATCGGGTAGATCTCCTCGCCGCCGACGATGGCGACCGGGACGATCGGGGTGCCGGTGCGCAACGCCGCCGAGACGAAACCGCCACGACCGAAGCGTTGCAGCTTGTAGCGGTCGGAGTAGAGCTTGCCGACGCCCTTGAACCCCTCGGGGAAGACGCCCACCAGCTCACCGTTGCCGAGCAGCCGCTCGGCGTCCGGGTTGCAGGCGACCGTGCCGCCGGTCTTGCGGGCCAGTTCGGAGACCACAGGCATCCGGAAGACCAGGTCCGCGCCGAGCAACCGCAGGTAGCGGTGGGCGGGATGCTTGTCGTGCAGGGCCGCGGAGAGGATCAGCGCGTCCAGGGCCACCGTGCCGGAGTGGTTGCCGACCACCAGGCCGGCACCGTCGGCGGGCACGTGCTCCAGGCCGGTGACCTCGGTACGGAACCAGTCGCGGTAGAGCAGCCGCAGCAGCGGGTGGAAGACCGCCCCGGTCAGCTCCGGGTCGAAGCCGAACTCGTCCACCTCGTACTGGCCGGACAGGCGGCGGCGCAGGAACGCCAGCCCGGAGGCTACCCGGCGGTCCCACGGGTCACCGGGCCGCGCCACCCCCGGGGCGTCCGCACCGGCCGGACCGGCGGCGACCGGGGTGGACCGTGCCGGGGCGGGGACACCCGGGTGGGGGCCCGACCCGTTGCGCGAGGCGGGGGCGGGTGACGTGGTGAGCCGCCGGTGGCCGTTCTGCGCGGTCACGTGCGGTCCCGGACGGCGGAGCGGACCTGCCTGATGCTCTCCAGCACCACCTGCTCGGCGGCGGCGAGCCGGTCCTGGGTGACCACGACACCGCCGTGGTGGGCCCGGATGAAGTCGTCGAACGCCGCCGCCGTGGTGCGCGGGGTGAAGCCGTACTCCCGGGTCAGCCGGCGGGTGTCGACCACCCGGCCGTGCACGATCAGGTCGACCTGGTCGAGGCCGTAGCGGCCGAAGCCGAGGTTACGGGCGATCGCGGCGGCCCCGGACAGCCCCGGCTCCCACACCGGTACGGCCACCCGGCCGGCCCGGCGGATCGCCTGGGACAGCGAGAGCACCCCCGGCCCGGCCACGTTGTACGTCCCCGGGTGGTCCTCGGCGACGGACCGGTGCAGCACTTCGAGGGCGTCGTCGAAGTGCACGAACTGGAGCCGGGGATCACGGCCGAAGACGGTGGGCACCACCGGCTGGGAGAAGTAGCGGGTGAGCGTGGTGTCGGCGGTGGAGCCGATGAACGGGGCGAACCGCAGCACCGTCGCGGTCACGTCGGGCCGACGGCGGCGGAAGCCGCGCACGTACCCCTCGATGTCGAGGATGTCGCGGCCGAACCCGCCGCGCGGCACCTCGCGGGGCTCGGTCTCCTCGGTGAAGACCGCCGGGTCGCGGAAGGACGCGCCGTAGGCGGCGGTCGACGACCGGACCACCAGCTTGCGCAGCCGGGGTGCCCGCTGGCAGGCGGCGAGCAGCTGCATGGTGCCGATGACGTTCTGTTCCTTCATCGCCGCCCGACCGCCGTGCTGCGGGTCGGGGGCGGTGACCAGGGCGAGGTGGACCACGGCGGCGACGTCGAGGTCGGCCAGCAGGCCGCCGAGCGAGTCGAGGTCCAGCCGGATGCGTTCCACCCGGTCGAGCAGGCCGGCGAACTCGGGGCCGGGGGTGGCCGGGTCGATGCCGATGACCCGTTCGATCCGGGGGTCGGCGGCGAGCCGGGCGGCGACGTGCGCGCCGAGGTAGCGACCGACCCCGGTCACGACGACGACCCCCGGAGCACCTGGGGTGCCACCGGGGGTCATCGCGCACGCCCTGACCGGCAGGCGAGATCGAGCCGGGATGTCCGCGGCCTGATCACCTGAGCCTCCGGGGGTCGACAGATGGCAAGTGGTGCCGGACGCCGGGGGTGACCCGGCGTCGGTCACTTGCCGAGACGGCGACGCTGGACGCGGGTCTTGCGCAGCAGCTTGCGGTGCTTCTTCTTAGCCATGCGCTTGCGGCGCTTCTTGACCACCGAGCCCATACGACAGCCTTTCAATGCAACGTTCGGGACGGACCCTCGGCGTCGAGATGGTGACGCCGGTGGCCGCTTTACGGACAACGGACCTGGACCAGCCTGGTGGCGTCGGGGCACACCGGCGCACGGTCAGATCGGGCTCCAGGGTAGCCGGAGAGCGTCAGCAGGACCAACGCGCCCCCGTCGATGCCCGTTACGTCGCGATCGGCGGGGTCAGGCGGTCTCCTGGAACGCCCCCCGCAGATAGTCGTGCACCGCGTGCTCGGGCACCCGGAACGACCGGCCCACCCGTACGGCGGTGAGCTCACCGCTGTGCACCAGGCGGTAGACCGTCATCTTGGAGACCCGCATCACCGAGGCGACCTCGGCGACCGTGAGGAACCTGACGTCCGACAGCCGACCGTCGGAGGACTGCGACCCGGCCATGGCTCACCCGACCCATCCCATGCCCGGCGCGCGCCACCCGACGGAGCTCCCGTACGGGCCGGCAACGCGCGTGTTACCAGTACGGTAGCGGGACGGCTGTGACCTGCGCGATCCCTTCCCACAACTGATCGCGCTCCAGGCGTCGTTCACCCGGTCGTGACCTGGTGTCTGCCGGGCCGGCCCCGGCGGCCTACTTCTTCGAGGCCAGGGCCCGGCCGAAGAAGACCAGGTTCGCGGGACGCTCGGCGAGGCGGCGCATCAGGTAGCCGTACCAGTCCTCCCCGTACGGCAGGTAGGTGCGCACCGTGTAGCCCTCGCCGGCCAGCCGGGCCTGCTCGTCGGGGCGGATGCCGTACAGCATCTGGAACTCGAACTCGCCGGGCCCCCGGTCGAACCAGCGGGCCCGGTCCTCGCCGATGGCGATCAGGCGCGGGTCGTGGGTGGCGAGCATCGGGTAGCCCGCCCCGGACATCAGCACGTTGAGGCAGCGCACGTACGACTTGTCCACCTCGCGGGCCGACTGGTAAGCCACCGACTCCGGCTCGGCGTACGCGCCCTTGCACAACCGGACCCGCGACCCGGCACCGGCCAGTTCCCGGCAGTCCGACTCGGTCCGCCGCAGGTACGCCTGGAGCACCGCGCCTGTCGACGGATGGTCCTTGCGCAGCTTGACCAGCGTGTCCAGGGTCGAGTCGGTGGTGGTGTGGTCCTCCATGTCCAGGGTGACCGTGGTGCCCGCCTCGTCGGCCGCCACGCAGATCGCCCGCGCGTTGTCGTACGCCAACCGCTCGTCGAAACGCTGGCCGAGGGCGGAGAGCTTCACGCTCACCTCGGCGGCCGGGGCGAGCCCGGCGGCGGCGAGCGCCCGCAGCAGGGCGAGGTACTCGTCCCGGGTGGCGGTGGCCTGTTCGGCGGTGACGGTGTCCTCGCCGAGGTTGTCGAGGGTGACCCGGAGGCCGTCGGCGACGAGTTCGCGGGTGGCGCGCAACGCGTCGTCGGTGCCGGTGCCGGCGACGAACCGGCGGACGACGTCCCGGGTGAACGGGGCCGTCGCGACGAGCCGCTCGACCTGGGATGACCGGGAGGCGGCGAGGATGACGGAACGGAGCATGCGCCGAGCGTAACGCCCGACCGTACGGTCGCGCCCGGCGGCGGGGCGGACCGGTTCCGGCCACGGCGGCGGGCCGGTCAGGGGACGCGCCGTTGGCGTGGATCAGTTACAACCATGAACGTGGAACGACACCCCCGCCGCCGGCTGCGGTCGGCCTCCGTGCAGCTCGGCGCGCTCACCGCGCTGGCACTCGCCCTCTCCGGCTGCAACCTCACCTCCGACGACGACGATGACGACTGCGCCCTCGGGCCGGTCGGCGGCGGGGACACCGTGGCACTCGCCATGCAGGTGCCGACCGTCGGCATCGACCCCCGGGCCGCCGCGCCCGACCCGGTTGCCGGCGCGCTGCCGGAGCGCGGCGGTTTCGGCACCCATCTCGCCTCCTGCGGCGGCTGACGGTGCGCCGGGAGCGGGTCACCCCCCGCCCGGACTCCGACGCCGTGATCCGCACCCAGGGCCTGGTGTACGTCGACACCGAGCTGCCCGACGGCGAGATCATGTCGTACTGGGACGAGTCAGCCGCGTACGCCTTCGATCTCGACGAGGTGCTGCGGCTGGAGGAGGCGACCGAGGAGCTGCACCGGATGTCGGTGGCCGCCGCCGAGCACGTGGTGGCCCGCAACCGGTACGCCGAGTTCGGCATCCCCGCCTGGGCGGCGCAGGCGGTCGCCCGGTCGTTGCACGAGCACCCACCCACCCTGTACGGCCGGTTCGACCTCGCCTACGACGGCACGTGGCCGCCGAAGCTGCTGGAGTACAACGCCGACACCCCGACCGCCCTGGTCGAGGCGAGCATCGTGCAGTGGTACTGGCTGGAGGACACCCGGCCCGACGCCGACCAGTGGAACAGCCTGCACGAGCGGCTGGTCGGGGCGTGGGCCAAGATCGGGGCGGGGCTGCACGACCGGCGGGTGCACGTGTGCTGGTCCAACGAGGAGGAGTCCGGCGAGGACCAGATCACCGCCGGCTACCTGGCCGAGACGGCCCGGCAGGCCGGGCTGGACGTGACGCTGCTGCCGATCCAGCACCTCGGCTGGGACGGCCGGCGCTTCGTCGACGCCGTCGACCGGCCGGTCACCACCTGCTTCAAGCTCTACCCGTGGGAGTGGATGCTGGCCGAGCCGTACGGCCGGCCGGCGCTGGACCCGGGCACCCCGACCACCTGGATCGAACCGGCCTGGAAGCTGCTGCTGTCGAACAAGGCGCTGCTGGCCGTGCTCTGGGAGCTGTTCCCCGGGCACGAGTACCTGCTGCCGGCGTACCTGGACTCACCGCGCGGGATGCCGGAGTACGTGGCGAAGCCGCTGCTCGGCCGGGAGGGCGGTTCGGTACGAATCGTGACCGGTGACACGGAGATCAGCAATCCCGGGATCTACGGTGACGAGGGCTTCTGCTATCAGGAGTTCCGGCCGCTGCCGCAGTTCGACGGGGGTCGGATGGTGCTGGGGAGCTGGATCGTCGACGGCGGGTCCGCCGGCGTCGGCATCCGGGAGAGCGAAAGTCTGATCACCGACGGTTACGCGCGCTTCCTGCCGCACTACATCGACGCGCCGCGTGCCGCGTGAGTCGTCTACCGTTGGTCGGGTGAACTTCGACGCGTACGCCAGGACCGGGGTTGACCTCGTCAACGCCCACCTGGACGACCTCGACGACCTGCGGGCCCTCATTCCGGACGAGAACGCGTGGATGCGCGACGAGGTGGCCGACCGGGACCTGGCGGTCTTCCGACGGGCGCAGAAGCGGTTGCGCGACGTCTTCGAGTACGGCACCTCGGGGCGCGACGCCCAGGCGGTGGCCGAGTTGAACGCCCTGCTGGAGGCGTTCCCGGTGCAGCCGCGCATCTCCGGGCACGACTCCAGCGACTGGCACATGCACGTGACCAGCCGGGGTGCGTCGGTCAGCGCCGAATACCTGGCCGGCGCGGCGTGGGGCCTGTCGGTGTGGCTCTGCGAGTACGGCAGCGCCCGGTTCGGGGTCTGCGCCGACGAACGCTGCGGCAACGTCTACCTGGACACCTCGTCGAACTGCTGCCGCCGGTTCTGTTCGGAGCGCTGCGCCACCCGCTCCCACGTGGCCGCCCACCGCGCCCGCAAACGCGCCGCCGAACAACCCACCCTCACCCCGGTTCCCTGACCTCTCCCCACCCCCTTCCGGGGCGGGGGCGGGTGGGGGTCAGGCGTTGAGGGGGGTGGGGGCGGTCAGGTGGGCGCGGGCGAAGGCGAGGGACTCGCGGAGGTCGGCCTCGCGGACGGCGCGGCTCCTCGCGCCCCGGGTGGTGACCTCCACCGCGACCGAGCCGGTGAAGCCGCGGCCGGCCAGGGAGCGGAGCAGTTCGGCGCAGGGCTGGGTGCCCCGGCCGGGCACCAGGTGCTCGTCGCGGCCCTCGCCGGTGCCGTCGCCGAGGTGGACGTGGGCCAGGCCGGCGCCCATCCGGTCGGCCATCGCGAGCGGGTCGCTGTGCGACGCGGCGCAGTGCGACAGGTCGAGGGTGTACGCGGGATAGCCGACGTCGGTCGGGTCCCAGCCGGGCACGTACGGCACGAACTGCCGGCCGGCCATCCGCACCGGGTACATGTTCTCCACCGCGAAGTGCAGCCCGGTGAACCGGTCGGCGACGGTGCGCAGCCCGTCGGCGAAGTTGCGGGCGTAGTCGCGCTGCCAGGTGAACGGCGGGTGCACCACCACCGTGGGTGCCTCCAGCGTGTCGGCCAGCTCGGCGGCCCGGCGCAGCCGCTCCCACGGGTCGGGGCTCCACACCCGCTGGGTGACCAGCAGGCAGGGGGCGTGCACCGACAGCACCGGGACGCCGTAGTGCGCGGCGAGACCGCGCAGCGCCCCGGCGTCCTGGCTGACGGCGTCGGTCCAGACCATCACCTCGACCCCGTCGTAGCCGAGTGCCGCGGCGAGCTGGAACGCCGCCGCGGTCCGCTCAGGAAAGACCGAGGAACTGGACAGGAGCACCGGGACGCGGGAAGTCACATCCCCGAGGGTAGCCCGGCCCGCCACCGCAGTTCCGGACGAGCAGCGGCAAAAGCCGCGCGACGACCGGCGCACGTCACATCGGTTCGAGCTGATCCAACCGTCTGAGGATGACGCCCTCACGCAGCGCCCACGGGCAGATGTCCACCGCCGGCACGTCGAGCCGGCGCAGCACCGCCTCGGCCACCACCGCCCCGGCCAGCAGTTGGTGCGCCCGGCCGGCGCTCACCCCCTCCAGCCCGGGCAGCTGGGCCGGCGGGATGTGCCTGACGAACCCCAGCACCTGCCGCAGCCCCGTGCGGGTGAGGCTGCGCCGCGCCCACAGCCCCGCCGAGGAAGGGGCCGCCCCGGTCAGCCGGGCCAGCGTCCGGAAGGTCTTCGAGGTGGCGACCGGCCGCTCCCAGCCCACCCCGGCCAGCTTCTCCACCACCGGGTCGAGCTGCGCGTCGACGTACTCGCGCAGTTCCTCCACGGCCTCGGCGGTCGGCGGGGTCGGCCCGGCCGGGTCGACGTGCAGCCGTTCCCGGCTCAACCGGCCGGCGCCCAGCGGCAGCGACACCGCCACCTCCGGATCCTCGTCGATGCCGGCGGCCAGCTCCAGCGAGCCACCGCCGATGTCCATCGCCAGCAGCCGCCCCGCCGACCAGCCGAACCACCGCCGGACGGCGAGGAACGTCGCCCGCGCCTCGTCCGCCCCGGAGAGCACCTCCAGCCGTACCCCGGTCTCCTCGCGGACCCGGGTCAGCACCTCGGCCGCGTTGGTGGCGTCGCGCACCGCGCTGGTCGCGAAGGCCAGCAGGTCGTCGGCGGCCAGCGCGGTGGCCGCCGCACGGGCCGCCCCGACCGCCTCGACCAGCCCGTCCGCGCCGGCCTGGGTGAGCGCGCCGTCGGGGCCGATCTGCTCGGCCAGCCGCAGCACCACCTTCTCGGAGTGCGCGGCCCACGGGTGCGCGCCGTGGTGCGCGTCGACCAGAAGCAGATGCACCGTGTTGGAACCGACGTCGAGCACACCCAGCCGCATGAGAAGAATCTAGGGCCACCACGTTTCGACGGCATGCCGGCCGGCGGGTTCACTCACGCGTACGCTGGGCCGGGTGACGAGCCAGGTGGAGCTGCACGTGCTGGTGGACGGCCCCGACGACCCCCGCAGCCGGGAGGTCGGGCTGGACTTCCCCCGGGAGTGGATCGAGTTCGTCGACCCGGCCGACGAGCGGCACCTGGTGCGCGCCGACCTCACCTGGTTGCTGTCCCGCTGGACGTGCGTCTTCGGCCGGGGCTGCCACGGCATCGTGGCTGGGCGGGCCGCCGACGGCTGCTGCTCGCACGGCGCGTTCTTCACCGACGGCGACGACGAGAAGCGGGTCCGCGCGGCCGTCAAGCGGCTCACCCCGCAGACCTGGCAGCACTTCCGCAAGGGTACGAAGAACTGGACCGCGACCGACACGATCGACGGCAGGAACCCGGCCCGGCGGACGGCCACCCGGGGCGAGGACGCGCCGTGCGTGTTCCTCAACGACGCCGACTTCCCCGGCGGGGGCGGCTGCGCGCTGCACGGACAGGCGCTGCGCGACGGCGTGCACCCGCTGGAGTACAAGCCGGACGTCTGCTGGCAGTTGCCGATCCGCCGGGACCAGGAGTGGACCACCCGGCCCGACGACACGAAGGTGCTGGTGTCGACGCTCGCCGAGTTCGACAGGCGGGGCTGGGGCTCCGGCGGGCACGACCTGGACTGGTGGTGCACCTCGTCGACCGACGCGCACGTCGGCACCGAGCCGATGTACCTGTCGTACGGCCCGGAGCTGACCGCGCTGGTCGGCGCGCCCGCGTACGCGCGGCTGGCCGAGCTGTGCGCGGCCCGGCTGGGCCAGGGACAGATCGCCCCGCACCCGGCCAGCCCGCAGGGGTGAACGGTGTGCCGGCCTACGGCTCGAACTTGTAGCCCAGCCCGCGCACGGTGACGATGAACCGGGGCGCGGACGGCTCCGGCTCGATCTTGGACCGCAGCCGCTTGACGTGCACGTCGAGGGTCTTGGTGTCACCGACGTAGTCGGCTCCCCAGACCCGGTCGATGAGCTGACCCCGGGTGAGCACCCGGCCGGCGTTGCGCAGCAGCAGTTCCAGCAGCTCGAACTCCTTGAGCGGGAGCTGCACGGCAGCCCCGTCGACGGTCACCACGTGCCGTTCGATGTCCATCCGGACCGGGCCGGCGGCCAGCGTCGGTGCCCCCGACTCGGTCACCTCGGGGCTCTGCCGGCGCAGCACCGCCCGGATCCGGGCCACCAGCTCCCGGGGTGAGTACGGCTTGGTGACGTAGTCGTCGGCGCCGATCTCCAGCCCGACCACCTTGTCGATCTCACTGTCCCGGGCGGTCACCATGATGATCGGCACGTGCGAGCGCTGCCGCAGCTGCCGGCAGACCTCCGTCCCGGACATCTCCGGGAGCATCAGGTCGAGCAGCACGATGTCCGCGCCGGTCCGGTCGAACTCGGTGAGGGCGGAGGTGCCCGTCGCGGCGACGGAGACCTCGAAACCCTCCTTGCGGAGCATGTACGACAGGGCGTCGGAGAACGACTCCTCGTCCTCGACCACCAGTACGCGGCTCAACGGGGCGTTTCCTTTCCTACGGTCAGGCCCGGCGCAGGGTCGGTCGGGCCGGGCTCGATACCAGCGGACGGCAGTAGCGACTCCAGGGCGTCCGGTGGGCTGGCGGGTAGCCGGAGGGTGAACGTCGACCCCCCACCCAGGGTGCTCGCCACCTCCACCCGGCCGCCATGGTTGCTGGCGATGTGTTTGACGATGGCCAGGCCGAGGCCGGTGCCACCGGTGGCGCGGGACCGGGCCTGGTCGGCCCGGTAGAACCGCTCGAAGATCCGGTCGACGTCGGTCGGGGCGATGCCGATGCCCTGGTCGGTGACGGAGACCGTGACGTGGTCGTCGTCGGCCCGGGTGACGACCCGCACGGTGGTGTCCTCGCCGGAGTAGGTGATCGCGTTCTCCACCAGGTTGGACACGGCGGTGGCGAGCTGGCTGTCGCTGCCGTACGCGGTCAGTCCCCGCTGCCCCTCGGTGATCACCTGGACCCGGCGGGCGGCGGCCGAGGTGCGGGTCCGGTCGAGCACCTCGGCGATCACCCAGTCGACCGCGACGGGTTCCGGAGCGGGTTGCGGCTCGGCGCCCTGGAGCCGGGTCAGCTCCAGCAGCTCCTGCACCAGCCGGCCGAGCCGGGTCGACTCGTGCTGGATGCGCTCGGCGAACCGGCGGGCGGCCAGCATGTCCTCGGAGAGGTCCGGTGCCCCGTCGGCCGGCTCGGTGGCGTCGACGAGCGCCTCGGCGAGCAGTTGCAGCGCCCCGATCGGGGTCTTCAGCTCGTGGCTGACGTTGGCCACGAAGTCCCGCCGGACCCGGGCCAGCCGGTGCGACTCGGTGACGTCGGCGGCTTCGACGGCGATGTACCCGCCGCCGATGCCCATCGCCCGCAGGTGCACGCCGAGCGGGTTCTCCCCGGCGTTGTCGCGGCCACGGGGCAGGTCCAGCTCGATCTCGCGTCGCACCCCGGTCCGCCGGACCTGCCCGGCGAGGGTACGGATCAGCGGATGGGCCGCGATGGAGCCGGGGGTGGCGCCGGTACGGAGCAGTCCCATCGCCCGTGCGGCCGGGTTCACCAGCACCGGAACGTCGTCCGGGCCGAGCACCACGACACCGGCGCGCAGCGAGTCGATGGTCTTGCGGCCGAGGCCGGTCAGCCCGCCGGACTGGTCGTCGGGAATCGCACGCCTCCCCAGGTCCCCGTGGGGGCCCTCGCCCCCGGACGACGCCGCGCGGCGTCGCCAGGTCTGGACGGGACGCGCCAGCAGCAGCCCGGCGACCAGTCCGGTCACCAGGGCCACCACGATCGCCACCGCCCATTCCACCCGGCGATCGTAGGGTCATTGTTAACCTGGCTATCGCCCATAACAGGACGAACCACACTCGCTTTGGCAGAAATTCACTCCCGGTCCCCGCGTCGTTCATCCGGGTTCATCTCGGGTCCGTCGCCCCCGCCTACGGTGGGTCCCGCACCTGCTCAACCCGTACGCCAGCGGTCCTTGCGACCACCGGCGGCACCGACCCCAGGAAGTGACGATGCGCGACGAGTTCCGGGCCGACCTGCAGATCGTCAGCCAACTGCTGGTGGACATGGCCGACGGCGTACGCGCCGCGATGCGCCAGGCCACCCGCGGCCTGCTGACCGCCGACCGCGAGGCGTCCGAGGCCGTGATCGCGCGGGACGCCGAGATCGACGACCTCTACCAGCACGTCGAGGAGCGGGTCTGCGACCTGCTCGCCCGGCAGGCACCGGTCGCCTCCGACCTGCGCGCGATGATCACCGCCCTGCACGTCGCGGCCGATCTGGAGCGGATGGGCGACCTGGCCGACCACGTGGCGAAGACCGCGCTGCGCCGGCACCCCTCGCCTGCGGTGCCGGCCGAGTTGCGGCCCGTCTTCACCGACATGGCCTCGGTCGCCGACCGGATGGCCGAGAAGATCGGCAAGGTGCTGGCCACCCCCGACGCCGACATCGCCGCCGAGCTGGACCGCGACGACGACGTCATGGACGACCTGCACAAGAGCCTGTTCGGCATCCTGCTCGGCGACGAGTGGCCGTACGGGGTGGAGACGGCCATCGACGCCACCCTGCTCGGCCGGTTCTACGAGCGGTTCGCCGACCACGCGGTCAACGCCGGCGAGCGGGTGGTCTACCTGATCACCGGGGAGACCACCCCCGCCGCGGGCTGACGCACCGCCCCGACGACCGGAAGGGCTCCCGGCCCGGCGACCTCCGCCGGGCCGGGAGCCCGCTCGCCAGCTCAGCGGCCCTGATTGGCGACCGCGGCGGCGGCCTCCTTGGCGGCGGTCGGGTCGAGGTAGCTCCCGCCCAGGGTGAGCGGGCGCAGCTGCGGGTCGAGGTCGTAGCGCAGCGGGATGCCGGTGGGGATGTTCAGCTTGGCGATCGCCTCGTCGGAGATCTGGTCGAGGTGCTTGACCAGGGCGCGCAGCGAGTTGCCGTGCGCCGCCACCAGGACCGTGCGCCCGGCGAGGATGTCCGGCACGATCGAGTCGTACCAGTACGGGAGCATCCGCGCCACCACGTCCTTGAGGCACTCGGTGCGCGGCATCAGCTCGGTCGGCAGCAGCGCGTACCGCGGGTCACCGACCTGGGAGAACTCGTCGTCGTCGGCGATCGGCGGCGGCGGCGTGTCGTACGAGCGACGCCAGAGCATGAACTGCTCCTCGCCGTACTCGTCCAGGGTCTGCTTCTTGTTCTTGCCCTGTAGGGCGCCGTAGTGCCGCTCGTTGAGCCGCCACGACCGGCGCACCGCGATCCAGTGCCGGTCGGCGGCGTTCAGCGCCAGTTCGGCGGTGCGGATCGCCCGGCGCATCACGCTGGTGTGCACCACGTCCGGCAGCAGGCCGTGCTCGCGCAGCAGCTCGCCGCCGCGACGCGCCTCCGCCTCACCCTTGGCCGTCAGGTCGACGTCGACCCAGCCGGTGAAGAGGTTCTTCGCGTTCCAGTCGCTCTCGCCGTGCCGCAGCAGGACCAGCGTCCCGACGGTGGGCCCCTCGCTCGCAGTCATGCCGATCATCCTGCCGCACGGCACGCGGGGACACGCGGGCGGTGGTGGTGACGACCACCACGTGGAAAAACGGATGACCGGTGTCCGCCCCCGGAACTAGGTTGTAAGGCGCTTTGAGGACAGCGGTCATTACCTGAGCGGGGGCGCGGGCGTGCGGACGGTACGGGGTTGGTTCCGGGAGACCACAGGTGGGCTACCGAGGACCTTCTGGTACCTCTGGACGGGCACCCTGATCAACCGGCTCGGCTCGTTCGTGCTGGTCTTCCTCGCCATCTACCTCACCCAGGCCCGCCACTTCTCGGCCGCCCAGGCCGGCCTGGTGATGGGCCTGTGGGGGGTCGGCGGCGCGGTCGGCACCACCGTGGGCGGCACCCTGGTCGACAGGTGGGGGCGACGGCCCACCCTGCTCACCGCCCACCTGGGCGCGGCCACCATGATGCTGACGCTCGGCTTCGCCCGGCCGCTCTGGGCGGTCGCGGTGGGCGCGCTGCTGCTCGGCACGTTCGCCGAGGCCGCCCGGCCGGCCTTCGGTGCCATGATGATCGACGTGGTGCCGGAGCGGGACCGGCTGCGCGCGTTCTCCCTCAACTACTGGGCGATCAACCTGGGCTTCGCCTGCGCCGCCGTGCTCGCCGGCCTCGCCGCCGAGGCCGGCTACCTGCTGTTGTTCGTGGTCGACGCGGCCACCACCCTGGTCACCGCGTTGATCATCTTCGTCAAGGTCGGCGAGACCCGCCGCCCGACGGCCGTCGCCGAGGGCACCGCCGGCCGCGCCGGTGGGCCGCCCCGGGCGGGCGCGCTGCGCACCATCGCCGCCGACCGGGTGTTCCTGGGCTTCGTCGTGCTCAACCTGTTCGGCGCGCTGGTCTTCCTCCAGCACATCTCGATGCTGCCGATCGCGATGGGCGACGCCGGGCTCTCCCCCGCCACCTACGGCTCGGTGATCGCGCTCAACGGGGTGCTGATCGTGGTGGGGCAACTCTTCGTGCCCCGGCTGATCCGGGGACGGAGCCGGTCACACGTGCTCGCCCTCGCCTCGGTGGTGATGGGGGTCGGCTTCGGGCTGACCGCGTTCGCCGACGCCGCCTGGTTCTTCGGGTTGACCGTGCTGATCTGGACGCTCGGCGAGATGCTCAACTCGCCGTCCAACGCCACCCTGATCGCCGAGCTCTCCCCCGCCGAACTGCGCGGCCGCTACCAGGGCGTCTTCTCGCTGTCCTGGCAGGTGGCCGGGGCGGTCGCCCCGCTGCTCGGCGGGCTGGTGCGCGAACACGCCGGCAACGCCACGCTCTGGCTGGGCTGCGCCGCGATCGGCGCGGCGACCGCGCTGGCCCACCTGCTCTCCGGGCCGGCCCGGGAACGCCGGGCGGCCCGCCTGCGCCGCCCCGAGGTTCCCGTCGTGCCGGTCACCGCCGTCCAGCCGCCGGCCCCGCAGTCCGCCGAGGCCGCCGCGACCGCACCCGCCGAGCCGGTCGGGGCCCGCACCCCCGCCTGAGTACGACCTGAAAGCGCGCCGTAGGTTGCCCTACCTCCACCACGTGCCGCGACACCGTGACGTTCCGGGGCGAGCTTTCCGGATCGGCCGAAGAGGCCGAAAGTGCGCAAGAGGCCGGTGAACGGCAGAGCGCCCACCGGCGACCGATGGTCACGGTGGGCGCTCGTACCGCCTGCCCGGCGGCGGCGGGCGACCCTCACCCCCGTAAGCGTCGCCCGCTCGCGCCGCCGGTTCCCGGGTGGCACCGTCCCCCAACGGCGTGACCCACCCGATTGCGTCTCGCTCGGTGCACGGATCTGATCGATCCGCCGCTCCCCCGAACGTTTCCGAGCGTGACGCGGTGCAATAAAGTTAGTTCGCCCGGATTCCGGATTCAACCTTCGAACACTGTCTCGCCGGTCACAACACCGACCGTCCCCGCTCGGTGCCGCTGTTCCGGGCCCCGTGACTGCCAACACGCGGCTACCCGGCAGCCATTCCGCCAAACGTCTCAGCCGTCTTCCCGATCGGGTGACTCGGTGCGGAAGAAGTTGCTCGGCCGGCCGTCCCGCAACTGCTCCTGGAAGATCAGGTTCAGTTTGCGGGAGTCGAACGTCCGGAACCAGTCGTCCCAGCTCACCACCCGCAGCCGACGACTCTCCCGGTAACCCGGGATGTCGAAGGTGAGCACCCCCGGCCGGCCGTTGCGCTCGGTGCCGGCGATGGTCGCCGGCTTGGCCCCCCGGGCTGCGGCCCAGTTCCGGATCACCTGGTGGTTGGTGGTCACCAGGCTGCGTCCGGGACGTTCCGGACGGTCCGCCGGAGACGTGATGAGCTGCGCTGAGCGTACGGAACGGGAGGTGGAACGCCCGGTGCGCACGCCCGTGGCGCGGGTGGCCTTCGCCGGTGACGCCTTCGCCCGCGTACGCGACGGGGTGGCCTTCGCGGCCCCGGCGGCGTTCTTACGGGCCGGCGCCCGGCCCGCCGGGCCGGTGCTGCGTCGGGCGGCGCCGCCGGCCCGACCCTCCGCACGCAACGTCCGCGCGAGCGCCTTCACCAGTTCCGGCTTACGCAGCGCGGAGATCCCGGAGACCCCCCGGCGGCGCAACTGACCCCGGATCTCGTCGACCCTCATCCGGGAGATCTCCGACTCGGAGATGCCCGGCGTGTTCGGGGTCCGGTTGCCGGCCTGACGCGTGGTCCTGGTCGCCGTCGCGCCGCGACCTGAGCTGTTCCGCTGAGCCATGACACGCTCCTCGACAGTCCGTCCTCGGCCTGCGGCGGGTCCCACACTGCCGCGCCGCAGCGGTGCGGCATACCCGTCAGGACCGGTCCGAACCTCCGGACGAGGGGGTGAACAGGTGGGCGAAGGCGGCCAGGTTCGCGGTCGACTCGCCCCGCTTGACCCGCCACTCCCACTCCCGGCGGATGGAACTGCCGAAACCGATCTCCAACATCGTGTCGAAGGACTCGTCGGCGTAGCTGAGCACCGCGCCGAGCAACCGGTCCAGCTCGTCGGCGTCGACGGCCGACGGATTGACCCGCCCGGTGAGGTAGACGTCCCCGACCGCGTCGATCGAGAACGCCACGCCGTACATCCCGGCGTTGCGTTGCAGCAGCCACGCCCACAGCTCCTCGCGCCGCTCGTCGGGCTGGCGCATCACGAACGCCTCGACCCGCAGCGCATGCTCGCCGACGATCAGGTTGCAGATCGTCTTCAGCTTGTGGGTGCCGGGCAGGGTGACCGCGTACGAACCCTCGCCGGTGGCTTCCCAGTCCAGCTCCCGCTCGGTGCAGACCGCCTCGATCAGGGCCGCCAGCTCGCTCTTCGCGCTCATCGGCCCCACTCTACGGCCGCCGTGGCCGCCCCACCCGACGACGCCGGGCGGGGCAACGGGTCACCAGGAGCCGGTGAGCGCCGGACCGTCGGCCAGCCGGGCCGCCAACCGCTCCCGGTGCCCGGTGACCGCCTCGCCGTAGACGGCGAGCAGCCCGGAGACGGTGCGTTCCCAGGAGAAGCTCCGGGCGTGCCGGGCGGCTCCCCGACCCAGCGCCTCCCGACCGGCCCGGTCGGGCAGCAGCCGGGCCAGCGTACGGGCCCAGTCGGTCGGGTCGTGGCCGTGCACGAGCACGCCGCTGACCTGGTCCCGGACGGCGGTGACCAGGCCACCCACGGCGGCGGCGACCACCGGCGTGCCGCAGGCCTGCGCCTCCAGGGCCACCAGCCCGAACGACTCGTTGTGCGACGGCACCGCCACCAGGTCGGCCGCCCGGTAGAGGGCGGGCAGGTCGTCACCGGTGCGCGGCGGCAGGAAACGCACCCGGTCGGCGACCCCCAACGAAGCAGCCAGCTCGATCAGCGAGGTGGGCCGGTCCAGACCGCTGCCGCTCGGGCCGCCGCAGATCACCACTGTCACCTGGTCGGCGAGGGCCGGGTCACGTTCCCGCAACGCAGCGACCGCGCGGACCAGCACGTCGGGGGCCTTCAACGGCTGGATCCGGCCGACGAACGCGACGACGTACCCGTCGGTGGGCAGGCCCAGCCGGCGGCGGGCGGCGCGGGTGGCGACCTCCCGGTCCCCGACGGCGGGCCGGAACCGCGCCAGGTCCACCCCCGGCTCGACGACCACCACCCGGGCCGGGTCGGCGGCGTACCTGTCGATCAGGTCGGTGGCCTCCGCCCGGGTGTTCGCGACCAGCCGGTCGGCCTCGGCGACCACCTGTTCCTCGCCGATCACCCGGGCCTTCGGCTCCGGCCGGTCACCGGCGGCGAGCTGGGCGTTCTTCACCTTCGCCAGGGTGTGCGCGGTGTGCACCAGCGGCACCCCCCAGCGCTCCTTGGCCAGCCAGCCGACCTGCCCGGAGAGCCAGTAGTGCGAGTGGATCAGGTCGTAGTGGCCGGGCGGGCGGGCCGCCTCGGCGCGCAGCACCCCGGCGGTGAAGGCACAGAGCTGACCGGGCAGTTCCTCCTTGGTCAGCCCCTCCAGCGGGCCTGAGGTGACGTGCCGGACGTGCACCCCGGGGGCCATCTCCACCACCGGGGGCAGGTCACCGGAGGTGGCCCGGGTGAAGATCTCCACCTCGACGTTCGCCTCGGCGAGCCGACGGGCGACCTCCAGGATGTAGACGTTCATGCCGCCCGCGTCGCCGGTGCCCGGTTGGTGCAACGGCGAGGTGTGCACCGACAGGGTGGCGATCCGGCGGGGCCGGGGCCACGGCAGGGCACCTCGCTGACGACCGACACCGGTGTGCTGATCCGCCACGTCCGCTCCCTCTGTCACGGTTGATGCCGTCACGCACGACCGGCGCTCCTCGGACAACCTGCACGCCGGATGCAATCTTCCCCATCGGGCTTCGGAAATGCCTCGCCCCGGGCCTCGGGCGTGACGGACCTCATCACGGGGCCCGGGGCGGCCGGCCACGCCGCCAGGGTGAGAATGGCCCGATGACCTCTGTCGCGATCGTCACCGGGGCGTCCAGCGGGATCGGCGCGGCCACCGCCCGCCGGCTCGCCGCCGAGGGTTTCCACGTGCTCGCCGCCGCCCGCCGCACCGACCGGCTCGCCGGTCTGGTCGCCGAGATCGCGGCGGCCGGCGGCAGCGCCACCGCCGTGGCCTGCGACGTCACCTCGGACGAGTCGGTGACCGGGCTGGCCCGCGCCGCCGACGACGCTCCCGGCCCGGTCACCGTCCTGGTCAACAACGCCGGCGGGGCGCGCGGACTGGACCCGGTGGAGACCGGCGCGGTCGCCGACTGGCAGTGGATGTACGACGTGAACGTGCTCGGCACGCTGCGGGTCACCCAGGCCCTGCTGCCGGCTCTGGAGCGCTCCGGCGCCGGGACCATCGTGGTGGTCTCGTCCACCGCCGGTCTCACCGTGTACGAGGGCGGCGGCGGGTACACCGCCGCCAAGCACGCGCAGACCGCCGTGGCGGGCACCCTGCGGTTGGAGCTGTGCGGCCGGCCCGTCCGGGTGGTCGAGATCGACCCCGGGATGGTCCGGACGGAGGAGTTCAGCCTGAACCGCTTCGGCGGGGACGCGGCGAAGGCCGACGCCACCTACGCCGGGGTGGCGCAGCCCCTGGTGGCCGCCGACGTCGCCGAGTGCGTCGCCTGGTGCGCCACCCTCCCGCACCACGTCAACGTGGACCGTCTGGTGGTCCGCCCGCTGGCCCAGGCCGCCCAGCACAAGGTGCACCGGGTCGGGCAGTGACCCGGGATGGCTGACCGGGGCCGGCAACGGCCGGTGGGCGTGGTGACCCGGGGGACGACGAACCCGAACCGGCTCCGCCGGGTCGACAACTGGATCGTCGAAAGCTGCGGCGACCGGTTACGGGCTGCCGCCGACCCGCTGGTGGTGGACCTCGGTTACGGCGCCACCCCGGTCACCGCCGTCGAACTGCGGGACCGGCTGGCCGCCCGGGTCCGCGCCGACGTCCGGGTGGTCGGGCTGGAGATCGATCCGGTACGGGTGGCCGCCGCCGCGCCGGCCGCCGACCCGCCGGGATTGACGTTCGCCCGGGGCGGCTTCGAACTGGCCGGGTTGCGGCCCACCCTGGTCCGGGCGTTCAACGTGCTCCGCCAGTACGACGAGGGTGAGGTCACCGACGCCTGGCGGACGGTCACCGACCGGCTCGCCCCGGACGGGGTGCTGGTCGAGGGCACCTGCGACGAGCTGGGCCGACTCGCCGGCTGGCTGCTGATCGACTCCACCGGCCCCCGGACGCTGACCCTGGCCGCCAAACTGAACACGCTGGAGAGCCCGGCCCGGTTGGCCGAACGCCTGCCGAAAGCGCTGATCCACCGCAACGTGCCAGGCGAACGCATCCACGCCCTGCTCAGCGCCCTGGACGACGCCTGGCACGCCGCCGCCGGGCTGGCCCCGTTCGGCCCCCGCCAACGATGGCTGACCGCCGTCGGCACCCTCCGGTCCACCGGCTGGCCCGTCCTCGACCGCCCCCACCGCTGGCGTCACGGCGAACTCACCCTCCCCTGGCCCGCCGTCTCCCCCACCTGACCCCGACCCGGGCGGGGGCGGGGCGGGTTAGAGGGTGCAGTTGATGAGGACGGGTTCGGGGTGGAGGGGGACGGCGAAGCGGGTGTGGACGCCGTCGCGGATCTCCCGGGCGAGGGCGATCAGGTCGGCGGTACGGGCGGTGCCGCTGTGGTTGGTCAGGGCCAGGGTGTGCTTGCCGGAGATGGCGGTGCCCCCGGGCCCGGGGTGCCCCTTGGCGAAGCCCGCCTTGTCGATCAGCCAGGCGGCGCTGACCTTCACCAGGTCACCGGGGCAGGGCCAGGAGGGGGGTTCGCCGATGTCGGCGGCGCGCTCGCGCAGCAGGTCGTACGCCGCCCGGTCGAGCACCGGGTTGGTGAAGAACGAGCCGACCGACCAGGTGTCCGGGTCGGCGGGGTCGAGCACCATGCCCTTGCCGGCGCGCAGGCTCAGCACCGTGTCCCGGGCGGCGGCCAGTGGCACCCGGTCACCGACCTCGACGCCGAGCGAGCGGGCCAGTTCGGCGTAGCGGACCGGCCCGGACAGTGGTGAGCGGTCCAGCCGGAAGTCGACCGAGAGCACCACCCAGCGGTCGCTGTACTTGAAGATGCTCCCCCGGTACGCGAAGCCGCAGTCGGCGGCGGCGACGGTGGCGAGCCGGTCCTCGGCACGGTCGTACACCTGGACGCCGGTGATCCGTTCGGCGACCTCCTGGCCGTACGCGCCGACGTTCTGGATGGGGGTGGCGCCGGCCGAGCCGGGGATGCCGGAGAGGCACTCCAGGCCGGACCAGCCGTTACCGACGGTGGCGGCGACGAGGTCGTCCCAGGGTTCGCCGGCTTCGACCCGTACGGTGACGGTGTCGGGGTCCTCGGCGACGACGTCGTAGCCCCGCGACCGGATCAGCACGACGGTGCCGGGGAAGCCGGCGTCCCCGACGACCACGTTGCTGCCGCCGGCCAGGACCAGCACCTGCTCGTCGCGCCGGTGCGCCTCGCGGACCCGGTGGACGATCTCGTCGGTGCTGGTGGCGGCCACGCAGCGGGCGGCGGGACCACCGAGCCGCAGGGTGGTGTATTCCGCCAGGGCGGCCGGATCGGCGGGTTCGGCGTCCGTTGTCGGTTTGGCGTAGACGTCTGACACGCCTTTCACCCTAGGCTGAGGGGTAGCCGCGGCACCCACTGGTCGCCGGGTCACCCCGGGGAGGATTGCGATGAGCAGACTGCACGCCACGAAGGACTTCTGGATGGGAGCGCTCCGGGTCGACGGCCCGGCGTTCGCCGCGGCCGTCGCCGAGGCCCCGCCGGAGACACCCGTGCTGTCCTGCCCGGGGTGGACGGTGTCCGATCTCGCCCTGCACCTCGCCGGCCTCTACCACTGGGTGCACTCGGTCGCCGGCAGCGGGGACACGGCGCAGCCGGCCAGTCGCGACGACACCATCGACCTGCCCGCCGGGTTGACGCCGCTCCAGCTCTGGCAGCACGAGTACGACCGGCTGATGACCCTCTTCGACGCGCTCGACCCGGAGGCCCCGGCGTGGAACTGGGCGCCGCAGCCGAAGAGGGCCGGGTTCTGGCCGCGGCGGATGGCGCACGAGACCGCGGTGCACCGGTGGGACGCCCAGCTCGCCATCGCCGCCGGTGACCCGATCGAGGCGAAGCTCGCCGCCGACGGGGTCAGCGAGGTGTTGGACACCTGGCTGCCGGCGGGCCGGCGCAGCGGTTCGGGGCAGTGGCAGGGGGTGGTGCACCTGACCGCCAGCGACGCCGCGCAGGACTGGTACCTGCGGATGCGTGGTGAGGGGGTGGCCCTGCTGGACACCGCGACGGTGTTCGGGCACGACGACCACCACGCCCGGGTGCAGGTCACCGGTTCGGCGAGCGATCTGCTGCTGGCGTTGTGGGGCCGGATCAGCTTCGACACCCTCGGCGTGGCCGGGGACCGTTCGCTGCTGGCGGGCCTGCGGGTGGGCTGACCTCCCGCGCCGCCGCGACCGCGTTCCGAGAGCGGCCGTCCCCCGTCCGGCGGCGGCCGCTCTCGCGTGTGCGGCTTCCGCCCCCATCCGCGAGAGAGCGCTCTCTTGACAGGAGTCGATCGACCCACCACCCTGTCGTGAGAGCGCTCTCTCATCGCGATCGAGTCCGGGTCGCCGCCTCCGCGGCCCGCGCATACGCCGTACCACCCCACCACCGACCTGAGAGGGGTCCGACCCAGATGGGTGTCTTTTCCCGCCGCCGCCTCACGGCGATCGCCCTGGTCACCATCACCGCGTTGCTCGGCACCACCGCCTGCGGCGGCGACGACGAGGCCGCCGACGGCGGCCCGGTCACGCTGACCGTCGACGTGTTCGGCCAGTTCGGCTACGAGAAGCTCTACCGGGAGTACGAAGCCGCCCACCCCGGCATCAAGATCGTCGAGCGGGGCACCGGCGGCAACCTCGACGAGTACTCCCCCAAGCTCACCCAGTGGCTCGCCGCCGGCAAGGGCGCGGGTGACGTGGTCGCCATCGAGGAGGGCCTGCTGGTCGAGTACAAGGCCAACCCGCAGAACTTCGTCAACCTGCTCGACCACGGGGCCGCCGACCTCAAGGGCAACTTCCTGGAGTGGAAGTGGAACGGCGGGCTGACCGCCGACGGCAAGCAGCTCATCGGCCTCGGCACCGACGTCGGCGGAATGGCGATCTGCTACCGCAAGGACCTCTTCGCCGCCGCCGGCCTGCCCACCGACCGGGACGCCGTGTCCAAGCTCTGGCCCACCTGGCAGGACTACGTGCGGGTCGGCGAGCAGTTCAAGGCGAAGAACACCGGCGCGGCATTCCTGGACGCCGCCACCAACACCTTCAACACCATCCTGCTCCAGACCGCCGGCAACACCACCGGCTACAGCTACTACGACACCGCCGACAAGCTGGTGGTCGACAGCAACCCGGCGGTACGCCAGGCGTACGACACCACCGTCGACATCATCGACTCCGGCCTCTCCGGCCGGTACGGGGCCTGGTCGGAGGAGTGGGTGTCGGCCTTCAAGCAGGCCAAGTTCGCCACCATCGCCTGCCCGGCCTGGATGACCGGGGTGATCGAGGGCAACGCCGGCCCGGACGCCAAGGGCAAGTGGGACATCGCCCAGGTGCCCGGCAGCGGCGGCAACTGGGGCGGCTCCTACCTGGCGGTGCCGAAGCAGAGCCGGCACCAGGCCGAGGCGATCGAACTGGCCAAGTTCCTGACCAGCGCCAAGGGTCAGATCGGCGCGTTCCAGGAGAAGGGGCCGCTGCCGTCGTCCCCGCAGGCGCTGGACGACCCGGCGATCGTCAACTCGACCAACGCGTACTTCTCCGACGCCCCGGTCGGCAAGATCTTCGCCGCCGGCGCGAAGAGCCTCAAGCCGGTCTACATGGGCCCCAAGAACCAGGCCGTCCGCACCGAGGTGGAGAACGCCGTGCGCACCGTCGAACTGGGTCAGCGCAACCCCGCCCAGGGCTGGACCGACGCCACCACCAACGCCCGCAAGGCCGCCGCCAAGTAACCCGGTCCGGGGGGCGGGGTCGCGGGCCCACAGCGCGACCCCGCCCCCGACGGGCGGGCGGGTGCAGGCCGGGACAGAGAGGAAACGCACGGGAGATGGTTGTTCAGGTCGACGGTACGCCGCCGGGGGCGGTACGGACCCGGAGCAGACGGCCGGAGCAGAAGCACCGGTTGGCCCGGCTCGACGTCAGGTACTCGCCCTACCTGTACGTGACGCCGTTCTTCCTGCTCTTCGCGATCTTCGGGCTCTATCCGCTGGCGTACACGTTCTGGGTGTCGCTGCACGACTGGGACCTGCTGGGAGTGGACCCGGCCTTCGTGGGCGCGCAGAACTACACCCAGCTGATGGCCGACGCCGACTTCTGGAACTCGGTGGTGAACACCCTCGGCATCTTCGTCCTCTCCACGGTGCCGCAACTGCTCGCCGCCCTCTGGCTGGCCAACCTGCTCAACCGCCGGCTGCGGGCGCGGACCACCTGGCGGATGGCGGTGCTGGTGCCCAACGTCACCTCGACGGCGGCGGTGGCGATCGTCTTCGCGGTGCTGTTCGGCCGCGAGTTCGGCATGATCAACTGGCTGCTCGACCTGGTCGGCGTCGACGCGATCGACTGGAAGGCGAACCGGTTCGCCGCCTGGACCGCCATCTCCGCCATGGTCGACTGGCGGTGGACCGGCTACAACGCGCTGATCTTCCTGGCCGCGATGCAGGCCATCCCCCGCGACCTGTACGAGTCCGCCTCGATCGACGGGGCCGGCCGGGCGCGGCAGTTCTGGTCGATCACCGTGCCGCTGCTCAAACCCACGATCATCTTCGCAGTGATCATCTCCACCATCGGCGGACTGCAACTGTTCACCGAGCCCCGGCTGTTCAACTCCGGCACCAACGCGATCCGGGGCGGGCCGCTGCGCGAATCCCAGACGATGACCATGTACATGTTCGAGAACGCCTTCGCCCCGCACTACAACTTCGGCTACGGCTCGGCCGTCGCCTGGCTGCTCTTCGCCCTGATCGCGGTGGTCGCGGCGATCAACGTACTGATCCTGCGCCGGCTCGGCGGCGGCGCCCGCAAGGGGGACCGATGACCCGCATCTGGTCGGCCGGCCGGCTCACCTACCCGGCGCTGACGCTCACCGCCCTGCTGTCGATCTTCCCGATCTACTGGATGTTCGTGGTCGCCAGCCGCAGCAGCGACGCGATGGGCCAGGTGCCGCCACCGCTCACCCCCGGTGGCAACCTCGGCGCGAACATCACCCGGCTGTTCGCCAACCCCGACGCGCACTTCCTCACCGGCCTGGTCAACTCGACGATCGTCGCGGTCAGTGTCACCTTCTCGGTGGTGCTCTTCTCCACCCTCGCCGGATTCGCGTTCGCCAAGCTGCGGTTCCGGGGCCGCAACGCCCTGCTCATGGTCATCGTCGCCACCATGATGGTGCCCACCCAGCTCGGGGTCATCCCGCTGTACCTGCTGATGACCAAGCTGAACTGGAACGACCGGCTGCCGGCGGTGATCGTCCCCGCCCTGGTCACCGGATTCGGTGTGTTCATGATGCGTCAGTACGCGGCCCAGGCGGTCAGCACCGAGCTGATCGAGGCGGCCCGGGTCGACGGCTGCCACACGCTGCGGATCTACTGGAACGTGGTGCTGCCCGCGCTGCGCCCGGCCGCCGCCGTCCTCGGCCTGCTCACGTTCATGACGACCTGGAACGACTTCCTCTGGCCGTACGCTGTGCTCAACGACCCGGAGAACCCGACCGTGCAGTTGTCGCTGCGGGCCCTCTCCGACGGTTACTACCAGGACATGTCGCAGGTGTTCACCGGCACGGCGATCGCGACGCTGCCATTGCTGCTGGTGTTCGTCGTGTTCGGCCGCCAGATCATCGGCGGCATCATGGAAGGTGCGGTCAAGGCGTGAATGAGGTTCGATTTCCGGAGGGCTTCGTGTGGGGCGCGGCGACCGCCGCGTACCAGATCGAGGGGGCGGCCCGGGACGACGGTCGCGGCGAGTCCATCTGGGACACCTTCAGCCGTACGCCGGGCAGGGTGTTCGCCGGGCACACCGGCGACGTCGCCTGCGACCACTACCACAGGTACGCCGACGACGTGGCGCTGATGGCCGAGCTGGGGCTGGCCGCGTACCGGTTCTCGGTGGCCTGGCCCCGGATCAGGCCGGACGGCACCGGCCCGGTCAACCCGCGCGGCCTGGACTTCTACGACCGGTTGACCGACGCGCTGCTCGACCGGAGCATCGACCCGATCGTCACGCTCTACCACTGGGACCTGCCGCAGACGTTGCAGGACCGGGGCGGCTGGGCCAGCCGGGAGACCGCCGAACACTTCGCCGACTACGCCCTGGCGGTGCACGCCCGGCTCGGTGACCGCATCCGCACCTGGACGACGCTCAACGAGCCGTGGTGCTCGGCGTACCTCGGTTACGGCAACGGGGTGCACGCTCCCGGCGAGCGGGACGCCGGGGCGGCCTTCCGGGCCGTACACCATCTGCTGCTGGGGCACGGGCTGGCGGCGCGGGCGCTGCGGGCGGCCGGCGCGCGGACGGTCGGGATCACCCTCAACCCGGCGGACGTCGCGCCGGCCGACCCGGCAAGCGCCGCCGACGCCGCCGCGGTACGTCTCGTCGACGGCCTCCAGAACCGGATCTTCCTGGACCCGCTGACCGGTGCCGGATACCCGGCCGACGTGCTCGAACACGTCGCCCGGATGGTGGAGCCCACGTTCGTCCGGGACGGCGACGAGAAGATCATCGCCGCTCCGCTGGACCTGCTCGGCATCAACTACTACTCACCCACCTACGTCGCGGGCCGCCCGGACGGGGCGGGCAGCAGCGCCTACCCGGGCACCGAGGGAGCGGTGGAGTTCTTGCCCGCCACCGGGCCGGTGTCCGACATGGGCTGGCAGATCGAGCCGGCCGGGCTGTCCCGGCTGCTGGTGCGGCTCGCCACCGACTACCCGGGGCTCCCGCTGATGATCACCGAGAACGGTGGTGCGTTCCCGGACGACAGCGGCACCTCCGACGGGGGCGCGGCGGGCCGGATCGACGACGCCGACCGGATCGCCTACCTGGACGGGCACCTGCGGGCCGCGCACGAGGCCATCTCCCGCGGAGTCGACCTGCGCGGCTATCTCGTATGGTCGTTGCTGGACAACTTCGAGTGGGCCGAGGGCTATCGGAAGCGGTTCGGGATCGTCCACGTCGACTATCTGAACCAGCGGCGCACCCCGAAGGCGAGCGCCCGGTGGTACCAGGAGGTGATCTCCCGGAACGGGCTGTGACGAAGTGGTGGGAGCGGGTATGACGGCGGCACAACGGCCCACTCTGGAGGCGGTCGCCCGGCAGGCCGGTGTGTCCCGGGCGACGGTCTCCCGGGTGGTGAACGGCTCCACCACGGTCGCCGAACCGATCCAGGAGGCGGTCCGCCGGGCGGTGGCCGAGCTGGGGTACGTGCCGAACTTGGCCGCCCGCAGCCTGGTCACCCAGCGGACCGACTCGGTCGCCCTGGTGCTGCCGGAGGCGGCCACCCGGGTCTTCTCCGACGACCAGGTCTTCCCCGGGCTCATCCGGGGCGCGGCCCAGGAGCTGGAGGCGGCCGACAAGCAGTTGGTGCTGATGCTGGCCGGCTCGCCCGCCGGGCACGACCGGGTCGCCCGCTACACCACCGGCCGACACGTCGACGGGGTGCTGTTCGCCTCGCTGCACGGTGAGGACCCGCTGCCCGGCCGGCTCGCCCGGCTGGGCATCCCGGTGGTGTGCAGCGGCCGGCCGCTGGACGACGCCGACGTGCCCTACATCGACGTTGATCACATCGGCGGGGTCGCCAGGGCGACCCGTTACCTGATCGACAACGGTCGCCGCCGGATCGCCACCATCGCCGGCCCGCAGGACATGGTCGCCGGCATCGAACGCCTCGCCGGCTACCGGGACACCGTGGTCGCCGCCGGCCTGCCGGAGCTGATCGAGTACGGCGACTTCACCCGTGAGTCGGGAACCACGGCGATGCGTCGGCTGCTCGCCGCGTACCCCGATCTGGACGCGGTCTTCGCCGCCTCCGACCTGATGGCGCACGCCGCCCTGCGGGCGCTGCACGAGGCGGGCCGGCGGGTGCCGGACGACGTCGCGGTGATCGGCTTCGACGACATCGAGACGGCCGCCTACACCGAGCCGCCGCTGACCACCGTGCGCCAGCCGATCGTCGAGCTGGGCCGGCAGATGACCCGCCTGCTGCTGGCCCTGGCCGACGGCGCGGAGGTGGAGCGGGCGGTGGTGCTGCCGACGGAGCTGGTGATCAGGCAGTCCGCCTGACCCGCCCCGTTCCCGTCCGCCGCGCTCCCTGCCCGCCGCGCTGCCGCCCCGCCGTTCCGAGCGCCGCACCCGACGTCGACACGGAGGGTAAAGAACCGTCGAGCCAGGGCAGTGACACTCAGAGCAACGGCAGGGCAGGTGCGGAAAAGCCGTGGCCGGCGGTACCGGCCCGTGCCTACGCTCGCGGGCATGCCTGACGCTGCCGCACCGCCAGCCGCGCCGACCGGCACCGCCGAGCCGACCGGCACCGCCGAGCAGCGCCGGCCCCCGTCGCCGCCCACCCCCGACCCCTCCGCGCGGTCCACCGGGCAGCCGGGGGCGGGGTGGCTCATCCGCACCGCCCGGCCGGACGACGCGCCGGAGGTGGTGGCGCTGCGGTCGCTGGTTCATCCGTACCTGGTGCGGGGCGTCGCGTCGACCCGGCAGATGATCGCCCAACCGCCGCCCGAGGAGGAGTGGACCGCATGGGTGGCCGAGGCGGACGGCCGGATCGTCGGCTGGGCCTCGGCCTACCGGAACACGCACACCTCGGTGCCGGACTTCGGGGACGTCTCCACCCTGCACGTGCACCCGGAGCACCGGGGCCGGGGCGTCGGCACCGCGCTGCTCACCGCCGCGCTGGACCACCTGGCCTCGCTGCGGGTCCGCCGGGTGCGCACCTGGGTGCAGACCGGCTCACTACCGTACGCCCGTCGGCACGGGTTCACCCCCAGCCGGGAGCTGCGCTACTCGGCGCTCGACCTGCGCCCGGCCCCGCCGATGCCCGAGCCGCCCGCCGGGGTACGCCTGCTCCCGCTCGCCGGGCTCGACCCGTACCGGGTCCACCTCCTGGACGCCGCCGCCGCGGTGGGCGAGCCGGGCGACGTGCCGGTGGACGCGACCAGCTACTCCCTGTGGCGCTCGGAGTGCTGGGACAACCCGGGACTGGACCGGGAAGCCGGCACGGTCGCCGAGATCGACGGCACGCTGGTCACGCTGAGCCTGGTCAAGCGGGACGGCGACCGGATGTGGTCCGACTTCACCGCGACCCGGCCGGAGTACCGGGGCCGGGGGCTGGCCCGGCTGACCAAACAGGCCGCGCTGCACCGGGCCGCCGGTCGCGGGGTACGCACGGCCTACACCTCCAACGATGAGGCCAACGCGCCGATGCTGGCGGTCAACACCCGCCTCGGCTACCGGCCGGTGGCCTCCGCCTGGTCCTGCCTGCGCGACCTGCCCTGACGCCAGGTCCCGCCGGGCCCTCGGGCGGCGACGGGTCAGCTCTCCTCGATGTGCTGGCCCAGCGACCGGCGGGCGAGCAGCGCCGCCCCGGCCACGGCGGCCGGCATCACCAGCACCGCACCGAGCGGGATCAGGAAGCACAGGAAGACCGCCACCCCGAAGCCGAGCGAGGTGGCCCGGTCCGCCTTCAGCCGGGCCCGACGGTCCGGCAACCGCAGCCCCCGCCGGGAGAACGGCGCACCGACCAACTCCACGGCGAGCAGCCAGCCGCCCACCGCCGCCCCGACCACCGGCACCACCGTCTGCCCGACCACCGGAATGAACCCGGCCAGGAACAGCGGGATGCCGAACAGCACCGAGAGCCCGACCAGCCGCAGCGAGTCGACGATGCTGCGCCGCAACGACGCCCCGATCGGCACCTCCACCGCGTCCGGGGTGCCGCCGAGGCGGTCCTCCACCCGCTCGGAGATCTTCTCGTAGAACGGGTCGCCGATGACCAGGGTGACTGCGGTGAACCCGACCACGGTGAGCAGCCCGCCGAGCCCGAGGAAGGCCAGCCCGGCGATCACCCGGACCAGGCTGCGCGGGGTGTCCGACCAGTCGTCGGCGAACGGCGTCACCCACGCCGCCAGCTCGTCCACGAAATAGACCAGGGTGGCGAACGCGGCGACGAAGAGCGCGGCGGACAGCAGCGCCGGCACCACGCCCAGCAGCATCAGTCCCGGGCTGCGGACGTACAGGCCGAGGCCACGCAGGAGCAGGCCCACGCCGCCGAAGAAGCGACGGGTGGCGCCGGTCACCGGCGCGGCGATCGTACGGGGTCCGTTCACGACCGCAGAGCCTATCGGCCGCGCACCATCGCCACCGGACACCCGGTGGCACCGGCAGACGGGTCGGGCCGGCAGGATGCAGGGATGCGGGCGTCCCGGTTGATCTCCCTGGTGCTGCTGTTGCAGTCCCGGGAGACGATGACCGCCGCCGAACTCGCCAGGGAACTGGAGGTGTCCGAGCGGACCGTCTACCGGGACGTGCTGGCGTTGTCCGCCGCCGGGGTGCCGGTCTACGCCGACCGGGGACGGACCGGCGGGTACCGGCTGCTCGGCGGGTACCGGACCCGGTTGACCGGGCTGACCCGCGACGAGGCGGAGGCGCTCTTCCTCGCCGGGCTCCCCGGCCCGGCCGGTGACCTCGGACTGGCCGACGCGGTGGCGTCCGCCGAACTGAAGGTGCTCGCCGCGTTGCCGCCGAGCCTGCGCGACGCCCCGGCCCGCACCGGGCAACGGTTCCATCTGGACGTGCCCGGCTGGTTCCGGGACTCCACCCCGCCCCGCTGGCTGACCGAGCTGGCCCGCGCGGTGTGGCGGGACGGGGTGGTGGTGCTGCGGTACCGGCGCGGCGAACGGGAGGTGACCCGCCGGGTCGAGCCGTACGGGCTGGTGCTCAAGAGCGGCACCTGGTATCTCGTCGGCCGGGTCGGTGACGCGATGCGCACCTACCGGGTGGACCGGGTGGTCGACGTCGTGCCCGACCCGGCGACGTTCGTCCGGGACGACGGCTTCGACCTGGGCGGCTACTGGCGGGAGCAGGCCGAGGCGTTCCTGCGGGGCATGCTCGCCGAGCGGGTCACCGTCCGGGTCAGCCCCGTCGGCCTGCGCCTGCTGCGTTTCCTCGCCGACACCCCCTTCGCGTACGAGGAGGCGCTGGCCGCCGCCGGCGCACCCGACGGGCAGGGGTGGGTGGTGACCCGGCTGCCCGTCGAGTCCGTCGAGGTGGCGTACGCCCAGCTGCTCGGCTTCGGCCCGGAGGCCGAGGTGCTCGACCCACCGGAGCTGCGGGCCCGCCTGGTCGACGCGGCGGCCCGCTCAGCCGCGCTCTACGGCGTCGCCACCGTACCCCCGGATCAGCGGTAGCCGGTGGGGTCGGCGGGCCGGTCCGCCTCAACCACCTCGCTGAGGTAGCGGAAGGCGTCCGGGCGGCTGCCGTCGAGGTCGGTGAAGCCGTACACCCGGGCCAGTTCGCCGGCCGAGACGGACGCCTGGTTCCAGCGGCCCCGGTCGTCGTCGGCGGCCAGGGCGACGACCGCGCGCCCGACGAAGGCAGGCGTCTCCGAGATGACGAAGTGCGGGTCCTTCGCCGCGCCGTTGCGCCAGGTCTCCTCGGTCACCCCGAAGTGCTCCAGCATCGCCTCGGACCGGATCCAGCCGGGGGTGAGCGCCACGGCGGTGCACCCGTGCGGTGCCAGCTCGTGCCCCCAGCTGTACGCGAGCCGGGTCACCGACACCTTCGCCAGGTCGTAGAAGACCGACAGCCGGTAGTGCGTGTCGTTGTACGCCCGGGTGCCGTCGCCGATCTCGACGACCAGCCCGCCGGGGCGGCGGATCAGCAGCGGCAGCGCGAAGTGGCTGGTGATGATGTGGGTGTCCACCGCCAGCCGCAGGGTGTGGAACCCGGCGTCCAGCGGCTGCTCCCAGACCGGCTTGTCCCAGGTGATCAGCGGGTCCGCCCCCCACACGTCGTTGACCAGCACGTCGAGCCGGCCCTGTTCGGCGTCGATCTGGGCCACCAGGTCGCGTACCTGCTCGGGCACGAGGTGGTCGACCCGGACCGCGACTCCGGTGCCACCGGCGGCCGTGACCAGCTCGGCGGTCTCCTCGATCGTTTCGGGACGGTCCAGCTCGGAGCGGCCGGCCCGGGTGCTGCGGCCGGTGGTGTAGACCGTCGCCCCGGCCGCGCCGAGCTGGATGGCGATCTGCCGGCCAGCGCCCCGGGTCGCGCCGGCCACCAGCGCGACCTTTCCGTCCAACGGTGTCGTCGTCATACCGTCGAGGGTGGCAGTGATACCTGACAACCGAAGTCTGGTTTCGTATGACGGTCCGATCCGGCATGCTCCCGGCGGGCACCTGATCGCCATCCGGCCGGACGAGGCAGGTGTGGAACGCTGGCTGCGTGCCGTCCGCGCCGGCCACCTGCCCACGGCGGACGCCGACGCTAGTCGTTGAGGAAGGTGGAGATCCGGTCCCGCAGGTCGGCCCGGTCGGTCCAGGCGAACCCGGGACGGTCGTAGACGTGCAGCGTCGCCTGCGGTAGCGCGTCGGCCAGCTCGGCGGCGATGTGGGTCGGGTGCAGGTCGTCGCCGACGCAGCCGATCACCAGGGCCGGCGCGGTCACCCCCGCCAGGGTGGCGAGGTCGGTCAGCGGGGACTGCTCCGGCAGGTCGGCCAGGCCGGTGGCGAGCCCGTCGCGGAGCAGCTGGTCGAGCCGCTGGCGCAGGTAGGCCCAACCGGCCGGGGTGTTGCGGACCGACGGCGGCAGCTCCAGGGCGACCACGTCCGCCACGGCCGAGGCGTCCCCGCCGGACACCGCCTCCAGCAGGTCGGCCAGCCGCTGCTGGGCGATCGGGCCGCGCGGCCGGTCGAGGACAGCGGGGAGCAGGAAGACCAGCTTCTCGAACCGGTCCGGGCTCTCGGCGAGCAGCCGGCACAGCGCGCCCGCGCCGAGGCTGGCCCCGAACGCCCGGGTGGCGCCGCTGAGATCCGCCACGGCCCGCAGGTCGCGGGCCAGGTCGAGGTAGCTCCACGGGCCGGGCGGCGCGTCGGAGCGGCCGTGCCCCCGGAACTGAAAGAAGACCCGGCGACCGGCGACCGCGCTGCCGAACGGACGGGTGGTGGCGATGCCGTTGCCGAACCCGTGCGCGAACACGGTGATCGGGTCACCGACGCCGGTGACCAGCCGTTCCAACTGCACGTCGTGCGGGGTGGCGACCAGCTCGGTCTCCGGCTCCGGCAGGGCGGGTCGCCCGGTACGCGGCGCCCCGGGCCCCGGGCCCCAGGTGCGGGGTCCGCCGTCCGGTGGTGGCGGCCAGCGGAAACCCCTCACCAGAACCCTTTGCCGTCGTGCAGGTCGCGCAGCCCCACCCGGACGTCGAGCAGGTAGATCAGGCCGGCCGCGATGCCGATCAGCCCGAAGATGCTCAGCGCGCCGAAACCGAGCAGGGTGAGCAGCATGCAGACGGCGAGGATCGCGATCCAGCCGCCCTTGGGGAGGGTCCCGATCGCCGGAAACGCGTCCGAGCGCTGGGTGAACGCGTGCACCAGCGAGATGCCCTGCACCGCCAGTGCGAACACGAGCAGGATCAGGTCGATCACGTAGACGAGGTGGAACACGAAGATCGGCGCGGCGATGGCCATGTCGGCCAGCATATGCCGCCGGCCCCGGAAACGTCCGTCAGGACGCCCCCGGGGCCGGTTCGACGACGGTCACTCGGCGGCCGGGCGGGTCCGCTTCGTGGTCTTCGGCTTCGCCGTCGTGCCGGTCGCGGTCGACCCGGTCGCCGCCGGCTTGGTGGCCTTGGCGGCCTTGGTCACCCGGGTCCGGGTGGTCTTGGCGGCGGCCGGCTTGGCCTCGACGACCTCGGCCACGTCCGCCGGGGTCGGGGTGTGGTCGGCGGTGGCCACGTCCGCCGGGCCGGTCGTGGTGTCCTGCGTGGTGCCGGTGCGCACGGTGGCCTCGGTCGTCTCGATGTCGGCGTTGACGGTGTCGGCGGCCTCCAGGACCCCGGCACCGACCACCCGCTCGCCCCGGGCGATCAACGCACCGTACGCGGCCAACGCACGCTCCTGGGCCGCCTGCGCCCCGGCGACCACGACGGCGGCGTTGCGGGTGGCGGCCCCGCGCAGCCGGTCGAGGTCCAGTTCGGCCCGGAGCTTGTCCAGGTCCAGCTCGGCGCGCAGCTTGTCCAGGTTCAGCTCGGTCGGGGCGACCCGCTCACGCAGGCCGGTGGCGGTCAGGTTGGCGGTACGGAAGGTCTCGGTGGCCTTCTGCCGCAGCTCGACCCCGGTGACGACGGCCCGGCCGCCCAGCTCGGCGACGACCTTGGTGCCGTCGGCGACGACCCGGTTGCCCAGCTCGGTCGCGACGGTGGGCAGCTTGCGCAGCTGCTGGTAGGCCAGCTCTCCGGCACCGGCGGCGGCGTAGAGCGGGGCAGGGATGCGGTTGGTCTTCGGCTGGGTCATGACAACTCCTCCTCGGCCGCTCCGGCGGCCCTGCTGGTGCTGGTCGTGGGTGCGGCATCCGCCCGGTCGGCGCGGGTGCCGGTGGTGGGCGCGGGGTCCGCCCCGGTGGCCGGGGACCGCGGTGCCGTCGCGGCGTCGGCCGTGCCCGGGGCCGGGGCGGTGCCCGCCTCGGTGCGGGCGACGGATTCGAGGACGGCCTCGGTCGGGGTGCCCTCCCGGGTGACCGGGCCGGTGGCCGCCTGGGTGATACCCGCTGCCGCCTCGGTCGGCACGGTCGGCGCGGACGGGCCGGCCGTCGCCGGGGCCGGGGTGGCCGGCCGGTCCGCCATGGCGGCGGTCCGGTCGGTGACGACCGGCTGATCCGTGACGGCGGCCCCGTCCGTGACGGCCGGCGCGGCCGTCACGTCGGTGACGGCCGGGCCCACAGCGGACGGGTCCGCTGCGGTGGCGGTGGCCGGTCCGTCGGGTGCGCCGGTGGGCCCGGCCGTGGCCACCGGCTCGTCCTCGGCGGACGGGTTGGCGGCGGCTTCGGCCTCGGCCAGGCGGGTGTTCTCCCGACGGAAGGTCTCGTAGATCTGGCTGAGGGACTGTTTCTGGGCCATCGTGAGGTCGGGATCGACCGCGATGGCGGCGAGCACCCCCTGCCCCTCCTTGTCGTCGAGCAGCCCGGCCCGCAGGTACATCGCCGGGGTGGAGACCCGCAGCGCGCTGGCGAGTTGCTGGAGCACCTCGGCGCTGGGCTTGCGCAGGCCCCGCTCGATCTGGCTGAGGTAGGGGTTGCTCACCCCCGCCTGCTCGGCGAGTTGGCGGAGCGAGATCTTGGCGTTCCGCCGCAGGTCACGGATGAATCCGCCGACGTCGGGTAGATCCTTGGGTGCGGCCATACCCCAACCGTAGTCCGCACTGCTAGCTCCAGCAAGCAAAATGCTTGCCATAGTTAGCGAGGTAACAAACGCCGTTGCGGCACCTGATGCCCGGTCCGTACCTTGCACGGCGTGACCACGAACATCGCCGTCAACGGCACCACCCTGGGGTACGACGAGGCGGGCAGCGGGAGCCCGGCGCTCCTGCTGCACGCGGGGATCGCCGACCGGCGCATGTGGCACGGCGTACGGGACGCCCTCGCCGACCGGCACCGGGTGATCTGCCTGGACCTGCGCGGCTACGGGGATTCCGCGCTGCCGCCGGAGTCCTTCGCCCACCACGACGACGTCCGGGCGGTGCTGGACGCGCTCGGCATCGCCCAGGCAGCCCTGGTCGGCTGCTCGTTCGGCGGGGCGGTGGCGATCGACACCGCGTTGGCGTACCCGCAGCGGGTGTCGGCGCTGGCGCTGTTCGGCACCGCCGTGTCCGGGCACGAGTGGTCGGAGCAGACCGAGGAGTTGTGGGACACCCTGGTCGGCGAGGTCGACCAGGACGATCTCGCGGCGAGCGCGGCAGGTGAGGTGCGGTTCTGGGTGGTCGGGCCGCACCGCCGCCCGGAGGACCTGGACCCGGCGTTCATCGCCGCCGCCGAGGAGTCGGACCGCCGGGCCCTCGCCGCCGAGCAGGCGCTGAGCGCGGTGGACGTCGCCGAACTCGACCCGCCCGCCATCGGCCGGCTCGGCGAGTTGCGGATGCCGGTGCTGGTCACCGCCGGCGCCGTCGACATCCCGGACATCATCCGGCTGGCCGACCGGATCGCCGCCGAGGCCCCGGACGCTTGCCGCCTCCCCGACGTGCCCGACGCGGCCCACCTGGTCCCGCTGGAACGCCCGGTCCCGGTCGCCGACGCCCTCCGCTCCTTCCTGCCCTGACCATGCGGGCGACCCGACCCGCCCGCACGCGACGACGGACCACCCACCCACAGGCGCCCGGCCGCCCCGTCACCAGACGGGGCGGACCGCGCCGACGGGGAGGCCGCCACCCAGCAGAGGCAGTTCGGCGTACTCGGTCAGGACGGGGGCCTGCACGCCGAGCCGGCGCAGCCCGGAGACCAGCACCGGCATCCGGGCCCGGGGCGCCCCGTCGTCGATCTTGAGGACGACCGCGCCGACGCCGGGCAGCGCGGCGGCGATCACCCCCTCCGCGCCGATCTTCGCCAGCATCCCCGGCACGCCCCGCATCAGCCGGGTGTCGTCCGCCCCGGTGCCGCCGACCAGTTCCGGGTACGCCCGCATCGCGTCCGCGACGGTGCGCTCCGGGGAGCCGGCCTCGGCGGTCACCAACCGCAGGAACGCCCGGGCCAGCCCGGTCAGCGAGACGGCCAGCACCGGCGCGCCGCAGCCGTCCACGCCCACCGCCGCCACCCGTTCACCGGTGAACTCCTCGACGGTGGCGGTCAGTTGCCGCTGCAACGGGTGCTCCGGTCGCCAGTAGCCGTCCAGCGGCCAGCCGGCGGCCAGGCAGGTCAGCAGCATCCCGGCGTGCTTGCCGGAGCAGTTCATCGCCAGCCGGCTCGGGCCACCGCCGGCCCGGAGCACGGACTCCCGGGCGGCCTCGCCGAACGGCAGGTCGGGCGGGCAGTGCAGGGCGTCCGGGTCGAGGCCGGCGGAGCGCAGCAGCGCCGCCACCCGGGCCAGGTGGAACTCCTCACCGGCGTGGCTCGCCGAGACGAGCGCGACGTCGGCCGGGTCGGTCACCGCCAGGCCGGCCCGGAGCATGCCGAGCGTCTGCAACGGCTTGCTGGCCGACCGGGGAAAGATCGGCGAGGCACCGTCCCCGGCACCGGCCACCGGTGCGCCGTCGGCGTCGAGCACCACCACCGAACCCCGGTGCACACCCTCCACGAACCCCGACCGGACCACCTCGGCGAGCGGCTCGCCACCCTCGTACGTCTTGGTCACCCTGGGAAGGTACCGACGCGGGCCGATGCGGCCGACACCCGGGTGACCTGCGACGTCAGCCGTCGGGGTAGGGAGCGGTGGGCCGGGCGTGGCTTACCGGCCGAGTAGCCGGCGGGCCTCGGTGGTGGTCAGCGGCGGGCGCTGGGCGAGCTGCGCGAACCCGACCGCGCGGGCGACGAGCTGCATGTTGGACTCCACCGGGCGGCCCTTGGCGTACGTCACGGTGTCCTCCATGCCGACCCGGAGATGACCGCCGGTGGACAGCGAAGCCAGCATCACCGGGATCGTGCTGCGGCCGATGCCGGTGGCCGAGAAGGTGGTGCCCGCCGGCAGGTCACGCAGCATCTGCTGGGCGGCGACCAGGGTGGCCGTGGTGCCCGGCATCCCGCCCGGCACCCCCATCACGAAGTCGACGTGCACGTGCCCGCCGTGCGGCAGGCCGTACCGGTCGAGCAGGCGGGGCAGGGCGGCGAGCTGGCCGAGGTCGAAGATCTCGTACTCGGGGAGGATGCCGCGTTCCTGCATCCCGGTGTGCAGGTCGACGATGAACTCCCACCGGTTGAGGAAGACGTCGTCGCCGAAGTTGACGGTGCCCATGGTGCAGGAGGCCATGTCCGGGGCGGCGTCCAGCACGGCCAGCCGGTCGGCCTCCGGGTCGGTCACCGCGCCGCCGGAGGAGAGTTGCACGATCAGGTCGGTGCCCTCACGCAGCGCCGCCACCGTCTCCCGCAGCCGCCCCCGGTCGAGGGTGGGACGGGCCTCGTCGTCCCGGATGTGGACGTGGATCACGGAAGCGCCGAGCGCCTCGCACTCCTTGGCGGTGAGCAGCAACTCGTCGAGGGTCACCGGCAGCGCCGGCACCTCCGCCTTGGCAGACTCCGCGCCGGTCGGGGCAACCGTGATCAACGTCCCTGTCGTCATGCCGGCGATGGTAACCGCCCCGGCCGCCCGGGTCGACGGCACGGCCGGGCCGACACAGGAAGAACCGCACGCTCGAAGAGGAATGCGCGAAGAAATTCCCGTCGCCGTGGCAGCGGGTGGGCATCCTTAGCGTCGGCCGGGTCGGCTACTCCGGGTCGACGGCGGCGGCGGTGTCGCCCACCGACAGCCGGGCGTCGTCGGCGAGGTTGCGCTTGACCACGGCCAGCGCGACCTGACCCAGCTCGAAGTGGTGCACGGCGGTGCCGACGAAGCCGACCGTCCGGCCGTCCAGGGTGACCGGGGTGCCCGCCGCCGGAAGCTGGTCGGTGGTCACCCCGTCCAGGTGCAGCAGGACGAGCCGACGCGGCGGCTTGCCCAGGTTGTGCACCCGGGCGACCGTCTCCTGCCCCCGGTAGCAGCCCTTGTCCAGGTGCACCGCCGGGGCGATCAGGCCCACCTCGGCGGGGATCGTCCGGTGGTCGGTGTCCACCCCGACCCGGGGCCGTCGGGCGGCCACCCGCACCGCCTCGTACGCCCACAGCCCGGCCGCCGGCACCCCGCCGGCACGCAGCCCGGCGACGACCCCGTCCAGGGCGGGCCGGGGCACCAGCAGGTCCACCCCGAGCGGGACCCGGCGGGCCCACCCGCCACCGGTCAGCGGCTGCACATCGTACCGGACGGTGGGGCGCGGGGGCAGCTCGCCGGAGCGGAACTTCGGACCGGGCACCGTGAGCACCTCGGGTGCGGCCAGGCCGGTCACGCCGAGCGTGGCGGCGGCGTCGGTGGCCTGTGGCCCGACCAGCGACAGCAGCGCGTGGTCGGCGGTGGTGTCACGCGGCTCGACCTGGCTGAAGAACCGCATCTTCTCCAGGTACGTCAGCAGGCCGGCGGTCATCCCCGGCTCGGTGTCCAGCCAGGTGGTCTCGCCGTCCTCGGTGACCATGGCGTGCTGCTCGACGTGCCCGTGCGGGCTGAGCACCAGCAGCTCGGTGCCCTGCCACGGGCCGAGCGCGGCGAGGTGCTGGCTGGTCAGGGTGTGCAGCCAGCCGATCCGTTCCGGGCCGGAGACGGCGACGACCCCCCGGTGCGAGCGGTCCACCAGACCGACCCCGGTGGCCAGGGTGCGCTGCTCCCGCAGCGGGTCGCCGTAGTGGGCGGCGACGCCGCGTACCCCGGCCGCCCGGTGCTCGGCGTCCGGCTGGTCCCGGCTGGCCTCGTCGATCGCCTCGACGGCGACCGCCCCCCCGATGTCGATCATGTCGGTTCCCCGTCCTCGCAGTTGTCGCAGACGCCGAAGAGCGCCACGTGCCCGATGTCCACCCGGAAGCCCCGCTCGGTGGCGAGCTGGTCGGCAAGCGGACGCATCAGCTCCGGGTCGATCTCGTCGACCGCGCCGCACTCCCGGCAGACCAGGTGGATGTGCTGGTGCTCACCCGCCGCGTGGTAGGTCGGCGAGCCGTGCGACAGGTGGGTGTGGGTCACCAGACCGAGCCGTTCCAGCAGCTCCAGTGTTCGGTAGATGGTGGTGATGTTGACCCCGGCGGCCACCTCCCGGACCGCGGTGTGCACCTGCTCCGGTGTGGCGTGCCCCAGGTCGAGCACGGCTTGGAGGACCAGTTGCCGCTGCGCCGTCAGCCGCAACCCGCGGGAGCGGAGCATTTCCGCCAGCGAGGATTCGGACACCGTCCGATCATAGTTCGGCCGCCGGGCCGCGCCCGGCCGCGTCGTGCCGCCGCTAGGCTCGGCGGTCGTGGTGGCATCGAGGATCGCCGTGCTCGGCCGGGGCGTCGTCCCCGCGACGGAGCCGGTGCTGCGCGGGGACGACCTGGGTGTGCTGCGCGGCGACGGACTGTTCGAGACCATGCACCTGCGCGGCGGACGCCCCTGGCTGCGGGCCGAACACCTGGCCCGGCTGCGCGCCGGAGCCGCTGCCCTGGAACTCCCGCTGCCACCCGACACGGTGCTGGTGGACCTGCTGGACGCCCTCGCCGAGGGCTGGCCCGGCGGGGTCGAGGGCGCGTTGCGCCTGGTCTGCACCCGGGGGCCGGAGGGCGGCGGGCTGCCCACCGTCTACGCCACCCTGGCCGAAGTGCCGGCCGCCGCGAAGCGGCTGCGCCACACCGGGGTCGCCGTCGCCACCCTGCCCCTCGGGGTGCCGGCCACGGCCCGCCCCGAACTGTCCTGGCTGCCGACGGGCATCAAGTCCATCTCGTACGCGACCAGCAGCGCCGCCCGCCGCTGGGCCGCCCGCAGCGGCGTGGACGACGTGGTCTGGGTCTCGACCGACGGCTACGTGCTGGAAGCTCCGGCCGCGAACGTCGTCTGGCTGGACGGCGACACCCTGTGCACCGTCCCGGCCGCGCGCACCGGCATCCTGCCCGGCACCACCTGCGGCTGGCTGCTCGACCACGCCACCGAGCTGGGCCTCACCCCCGCCGAGCGGATGGTCACCCCGGCCGGGCTGCACGCCGCCGCCGGAATCTGGCTGACCTCCTCGGTACGCGGCCTGGTCGAGGTCAGGACCCTCGACGGCACGCCCCGCCCGGCCGCCCCGCACACCCCCCGCCTCCGGGGGCTGCTCGGGTTTCCGTGAGGGTGGTCGGGTCAGCCGGCCACCCGGATCAGCCGGGCGGACAGGTGCGGCGAGAGGCTGTGACCCATGCCCGCCATCTCCTGGGCGTAGAGCAGCGCCCCCTCCACGATGCCGAAGAGCCGGGCACCCGCCGTCACCTCCTTGGCGGTGGCCGTACGCACCACCGCATCGGTGGCGAACTCGATCTGCGTACCCGTGCGCCGGCCGATGTGCAGCTCCATGATCCCCGTCGGCGTGGTCATCAGCGCCTCCAGCTCGTCGGTGACCCGCTCGCCGTCCAGCACCGGACGCCACCAGCCCACCTCACGCCCGGCCGGCCGGACCGGACGGCTCTCCTCGTCGAGCAGCCAGGCCCGGGACTCGTAGAACAGGAACGGCCGGCCGTCGTGGCTGATCCGGATCTCCTGGGCGTAGTCGAAGTCCTCGATGGTGGGGAACCCGCCCCGCCCCCGTCCGCGCCACACCCCGACGTACGGCAGCAGGCCGTCCAGCGACGGGTGCAACTTCGGACCGACCCGCAGGTCGTGACTCTCCTGGTACGGGTACTCCTCGACCGGCGGCGCGTTCAACCACGGCGGCTGAAGGGGATTCTCGTCGCTCACCGGGTCTCCTTCGTTCGCGACTGCGGGGCTCGCAACCCCGGCTCACTCCTCGCGCTCACCGGATCACCACTTACCTCTCGACAGGCGTACGGCCAGGTAGACCAGGCCACCGGCGAGCGCGCCCAGGCCTGCGACCAGCAGGCTGACGAACCCGATCTCGGTAACCATCATGGTCATCCTATGCTGGGCTCCATGGGCCGCACTCTCGTCGTCAAGGCCACCGCCGGAGCGGACGCCCCGGAGCGGTGCGCGCAGGCGTTCACGGTGGCCGCCACGGCCGCCGCCGCCGGGGTGACCGTGTCGCTCTGGCTGACCGGCGAATCCACCTGGTTCGCCGTGCCCGGTCGGGCCGGGCAGTTCACCCTGCCGCACTCGGCACCGCTCGACGACCTGCTGGACGTCATCCTCGCCACCGGCCAGGTCACCGCCTGCACGCAGTGCGCCGCCCGCCGGGAGATCGGCCCGGACGACGTGCTGCCCGGCGTCCGGATCGCCGGCGCGGCCGTCTTCGTCGAGGAGGCGATGGCCGAGGGCGCGCAGGCGCTGGTCTACTGACCCGGCCGCCCACCACCGGCCCCACCGGGCGGTGCTGATAATGCCCCTGTCTGTAGGCATTTTGCCTACCATGCGGAGGTGAGTCGGGCGACGGAGGAGTTCTTCGCGGCACTGCCGGCACGTGCCCCGGCGGTGCTGCGTGCCCCGGTCACCGGGACGCTCCAGATCGACCTGCTCACCGACGACCACACCGACCACTGGCTGGTACGGATCAGCCCCGGCCGGGCGGTGGTGGAACGGGCCAGCGGCCCGGCGGACGCGGTCTGGAACAGCAGCGCGGACCTCTTCGAACGGCTGGTCACCGGGCGTGCCCAGGGCGTCTCGGCGGTGCTGCGCAACGAGTCGACGTTCAGCGGCAACGTGATGCTGTTCCTGGTGTTCCGGCGGTTCTTCCCCGCCCCGCCCGGGGTACGCGACCCCCGGGAAACCGCCCGCGAGCAGACCGGACGGGCGTGATGCAGCAGCGGGTCAGCATCCTCGACGGCAACACCTTCCTGGTCTGCGACGGACGCGGGGACGTCGAACCGTCGTTCGACTTCCCGACCGGGTTGTTCTCGTTCGACACCCGGTTCCTGTCCACCTGGCTGCTCACCCTCGACGGGGAGCGGCTGCACGCCCTCTCGATCGACGACGCCCACTCCTACCAGACCCGGTTCTTCCTCGTCCCGGGTGAGCCGACGCACTACCTCGACGCCAAGGTGTCGATGATCCGAACCCGGTCGATCGGCGGCAACTTCACCGAGGAACTCACCGTGCTCAACCACTCGGGCCGGGAGACGCGCTTCGACCTGCGGCTGGAGATGGGCTCCGACTTCGCCGACCTCTTCGAGATCAAGCACCAGCGGCCGAAGAAGGGCCGCACCAGCGCCGTCGCCGAGGACAACGCGCTCCGGCTGACCTACCGGCGGGAGGCGTTCCACCGCGAGGCGGCGATCACCAGCAGCGCCGACGCCCGCGTCGACCAGGCCGGGATGACCTGGTCGATCACCGTCGCCCCGCACTCCGAGTGGAGCACCCGGCTGACCGTGACGCCGATCATCCACGGCGCTCGCGGCGAGGACGTCCGGGCGACCACCGCGCTCGGGGCGGCACGCGGGCCGTCGGTCATCCGCGACGAACAGGAGGAACTGATCGCCCGGGCGCCCCAACTCGGCTGCGACTGCGAGCCGCTCGCCGGGGCGTACCGGCAGAGCCTGCACGACCTGGCCGCCCTCCGGTACGAGTCGATCACGTTGGGCGTACGGCTGCTCGCGGCCGGCCTGCCGTGGTTCATGACCCTGTTCGGGCGGGACAGCATGCTCACCTCCTTGCAGGTGCTGCCGTTCCTGCCGGAGCTGGTGCCGCCGACGATCCTGATGCTGGCCGGGCTCCAGGGTCACCGGCTCGACGACTTCCGCGACGAGGAACCCGGCAAGATCCTGCACGAGCTGCGGTACGGGGAGACCGCAGGCTTCGAGGAGCAGCCGCACTCCCCTTACTACGGGGCGGCCGACTCGACGCCGCTGTTCCTCATCCTGCTCGACGAGTACGAGCGGTGGACCGGGGACGCCGCGCTGGTCAAACGGCTGGAGTTCGCCGCCCGCGCGGCGCTGGACTGGATCGACAGCTACGGCGACCTGCTCGGCACCGGGTACGTCTGGTACCGCAGCCGCAACCCGGAGACCGGCCTGGAGAACCAGTGCTGGAAGGACTCCTGGGACGCCATCTCCTACGCCGACGGCCGGCTGCCCGGTTTCCCCCGGGCCACCTGCGAGATCCAGGGGTACGCCTACGACGCCAAGCGGCGCGGCGCCCGGATGGCCCGGCTGTTCTGGAACGACCCGGAGTACGCCGACCGGCTGGAACGGGAGGCGGCGGCGCTCAAGGAACGCTTCAACAGGGACTTCTGGATTCCGGAGAAGGAGTACTTCGCCGTCGCCCTGGACCCGGACGGCCGGCACGTCGACTCGCTCACCTCCAACATCGGCCACCTGCTGTGGAGCGGCATCGTCGACGAGCCCCGGGCGGCCCGGATCGCCGAGCACCTGCTCGGCCCCCGGCTCTACTCCGGCTGGGGGGTACGCACGCTGGCCACCGACGAGGGCCGCTACAACCCGATCGGCTACCACGTCGGCACGGTGTGGCCGTTCGACAACGCGTTCATCGCCTGGGGCCTGAGCCGGTACGGCTTCCGGGACGAGGCCGGGCGGATCTGCGAGGCGATGCTCGACGCCTCCCGGTTCTTCGACGGACGGCTACCGGAGGCGTTCGCCGGCTACGAGCGCACCCTCACCGACTACCCGGTGCAGTATCCGACGGCGTGCAGCCCGCAGGCCTGGTCGGCGGGCACCCCGCTGCTGCTGTTGCGGGTGATCCTCGGTCTGGAACCGCAGGGCGAGCACCTGATCATCGATCCGTTGGTGCCGGAGGGGATGGGCCGGGTCGAACTGCTGGACATCCCGGGCCGGTGGGGGCGGGTCGACGCCCTGGGCCGCAGCCGTACCCCACGTGAGCACGGACCCCGGCGCTGACCGGTCGGGCGGGTCAGCCGGGGCAGCCGGTGGAGGCGGCGAGCCGTACCTGCGTGCCGGTGCCGTCGGCCAGCACGGTGGCCGGGCCGCTGCGGTAGGCGTACACCTCGGGGAGGTCGGCCACCGGGGAGCCGGCGGCCAGCGGACGCAGGCCGGTCAGCACGACCGGCGCGTCGCCTGCCGAGACGGCGACGGTACGCGCGGTGCCACCTCCCGGGCACGGGGCGGTGACCTGTTCCGGGGCGGACCGCGCCGGGCGGCCCAACGCCCGCAGCGCGGCGTCCAGCGTCGGGTCGGCGGGGGCCGCCGACGGCTGCGGATAGCCGGCACCGACCGGGCGGCACCCGGTGTCGGCGGTGAACCGGACCCGGCCACCGCTGGTGACCCGGCCCTGCACGACGACGAACTTCCCGGCGTCGGCGCGCAGCCGGGGACCCGACGCGCCGGCCCGCACCCCGGCCCGCCAGTCGGCCGGCAGCCGGTCGGCGACCCGGTCCAGCAGGGCCCGCTCGCCACCCTCGGCGACCAGCACGTCCAGCCCCCGGCTCAGGGTCGCGCCGTCGGCCATCGGGGTGATCCGGCAGCCGCGCTCGACCTGCGGACCGGTCAGCGCCCAGGCGCCGTCGCCGACCGCCGCGACCAGTTCACCGAGCGCCCGGTCGACCACCGGGCCGGCCTCGGCGAGGGTGCGCTGCTCCTTGACCGTCGGCGGGTCGTGCCGGGCCGACCACCAGGTGAGCCCGCCCACCACCACCGCCCAGGCCACCGTCACGGCCAGCAGCCAGGCTAGCCGGCGGCGCGGCGCGGACGGACCGGTCGGTGGGGCGTAGCCCTGCTGGACGGCACCGTTCACCGGGCCATCGTGTCACGCCCCCGCCGCCGGCCCACCCGCCGGTGGTCCGGGTGTCAGGCGCGCGGTACGGCGAGCCGGTAGCCGACGCCGCGTACGGTCTGCACCTGCGGGCCGCCGGCCACCTCGCGCAGTTTGCGGCGCAGCCGCTTGACCGCCGAGTGCAGGATGGCCGCGTCGCCCAGCCAGGCGCCGCCCCAGACCGAGCCGAAGATCCGTTCGTAGCTCCAGACCGCCCCCGGGTCGCCGGCCAGCCGGGCCAGCAGTTCCCGTTCCAGCCGGGTCAGCGCCAGCGGCTCCCCCCGCCAGGTGACGAGGTGGCGGGCCGGGTCGACGACGAGGTCGCCGCAGCGCACCGGGAGCTGCTCCGGCGGGGACGCGGGAGCCGGCACCGGCGGGCCCGGGAAGAGCATGGCGCGCAGCTCGGCCAGGTCGGCGCAGATCACCACCGGGCCGAGGTCGTCGAGCCGGCGGACCACCCGCTCCCGGACCGAGACGTCAGCGCTGACACAGACCACGAAAGGGATGTCGACACCGGTCACCCGTCCTCCCCAGGACCGCACCCGCCGCCCGCTGCCCGGCGGCCCGTCTGCCCACGACGGGGGCCGGCGCGGCCTGCCGTCAGCCTAGCGGTCAGCGTGGCGCCCGGTTACTGACCGAATACTGACCGACCCGATCCATTGATCAGCTTGGTTATCCGGCTGAGCATGATGCACAGCGGCCGTGGGGGCCCACGCAGCACCCACCACCGGCCACCTCCTCAGCCGCTCCGCGTGGCCGCGACCCCGGCACACGCGGCCGGGCCCGAACCGATCGGGCCCGACGACGTGGGGAGGAACAGCGTGCTCAGACGACCGACCGGACGACCGTCCCGGTGGCGATTGGTGGCCGCGCTCGCGGCCGGACTCCTGGGCCTCACCGCCCAGCCCGCACTACCCGCCGGGGCCGCGCCGGCCGCGCCCCGGGCCACCGTGGACCGGCAGGTCCTCGACGGGCTCGCCGACGGTACCGAGACCTTCCTGGTGTACCTGCGCGAACAGGCCCCGCTCGCGCAGGCGGCCCGGCTGCGCAGCCCGGACGCCCGCGCCGACGAGGTGCACCGGCTGCTCACCACCACCGCCGAGCGGACCCAGCGCGACCTGCGGGCCGTGCTCGACGACCGGAAGGCCACCTACACCGCCTACTGGATCGCCAACGCGCTGCGGGTGACCGGGGACCGGGCGCTACTGGACACCATCGCCGCCCGGCCCGAGGTCGAGCGGATCGCACCGACCCGCAGCTACCCGCTGATCCGTCCGGTGCGCAGCACCGCCGCCCGCGCCGGCACCGACGCCGTCGAGTGGGGGCTGACCAACATCGGCGCACCCCGCGTCTGGGACGAGTTCGGCGACCGGGGCGAGGGCCTGGTCGTCGCCAACATCGACAGCGGCGTGCAGTTCGACCACCCCGCGCTCGTCGGCTCCTACCGGGGCAACCTGGGTGGCGGCACGTTCGACCACAACTACGACTGGTACGACCCGGCCGGCATCTGCCCGCAGGACGCCCCCTGCGACAACAACGACCACGGCACCCACACCATGGGCACCATGGTCGGCACCGACGGCTCCGCCAACCAGGTGGGGGTCGCCCCCGGCGCGAAGTGGATCGCCGCCAAGGGCTGCGAGTCCAACAGCTGCTCGGACGCCTCGCTGCTGGCCGCCGGTCAGTGGGTGCTCGCCCCGACCGACCTCAACGGCCAGAACCCCCGCCCCGACCTGCGCCCCGACATCGTCAACAACTCGTGGGGCGGCGACGGCGGCGACCCGTGGTACCAGCAGACCGTGGCCGCCTGGCGGGCCGCCGGGATGTTCCCGGTCTTCTCCGCCGGCAACGACGGCCCGGCCTGCGGCAGCGCCGGCTCCCCAGGCGACAACCCCAACGCGTACGCGGTCGGCTCGTACGACGTGAACAACGCCATCTCCGGCTTCTCCGGCCGGGGTGACGCCACCGACCCGGCCGGGCTGAAGCCGAACATCGCCGCGCCGGGGAGCAACGTGCGCTCCAGCGTCCCCGGTAACGGGTACGCGTCGTTCAGCGGCACCTCGATGGCCGCCCCGCACGTCGCCGGCACGGTCGCCCTGATCTGGTCGGCCGCGCCCAGCCTGCGCGGGGACATCGCCGGCACCGAGGCGCTGCTCGACCGCACCGCGACCGACGTCGACGCGACCACCTGCGGGGGCACCGCCGCCGACAACAACGTCTTCGGCGAGGGGCGGCTCAACGCGTACGAGGCGGTCCTGCAGGCCCCGCGTGGTCCGGTGGGGCAGGTCGGCGGCCGGGTCACCGACGCGGCGACCGGCGACCCGGTGGCGGGTGCCACCGTCGCCACGGGCGCGCGCAGCGTCACCACCGGCACCGACGGCAGGTACTCGCTGACCGTCCCGGCCGGCGAGACCACGCTGACCGTGTCCGCGTACGGCTTCCGGACCGCGACCGGCACCGTGACCGTCCCGGAGGACGGCACGGCCACCCGGGACTTCGCCCTGACGGCCACGCCGACGGTCACCGTCTCCGGTCGGGTCACCGACGGCTCCGGGCACGGCTGGCCGCTGTACGCCAGGATCGAGGTCGCCGGCCGCCCCGGCGCGCCCGTCTTCACCGACCCGGTGACCGGCCGGTACTCGTTCACCGTGGCCGGCAACACCGACTACCGGCTCACCGTCACCGCGAACTACCCGGGCTACCGCACGGTGACCAAGGACCTGACCGTCGGGTCGACGGGCACCACGGCCGACATCCCGGTCCCCGTCGAGGCGGCCTGTGCCGCCGCCGGCTACACCGGCAGCCTCAGCGCGCCACTGCTGTCGCAGAGCTTCGACGGCACCACCGCGCCCGAGGGCTGGACGGTGCGCAACCGCACCGACAAGGGCGGCTGGGTCTTCAACGACCCGGGTGCGCGGGGCAACCTGACCGGCGGCACCGGCGGGTTCGCGATCGTCGACAGCGACAAGCTCGGCACCGGCAACACCCAGGACACCGACCTGGTCACCCCGCCGGTCGACCTGTCCGCCTCGGCCGCGCCGCTGCTGCGCTTCCGCAGTGACTGGCGGGCCGTCGGGATCAGCGACACCGCCGACGTGGACGTCTCCACCGACGCCGGGGCGAGCTGGACGAACGTCTGGCACCAGACGGCGAGCCGACGCGGCCCCCGGGTCGAGGAGGTGCCGCTGACCCCGGCGGCCGGCGCGGCCGGTGCGCTGGTGCGCTTCCGGTTCAAGGGCACCTATGCCTGGTGGTGGCAGGTGGACGACGTCCAGCTGGTGAACCGGGACTGCACCCCCGTTCCGGGGGGCCTGGTGGTCGGCAACACCACCGACCGCAACACCGGCGCGGCGGTCAACGGGGTGACGGTGACCAGCGTCGACCGGCCCACCGACACGGCCGTCTCGGCGGCCACCCCGGACGACCCGAACCTGCCGGACGGCTTCTACCACCTCTTCTCGGGGCTGACCGGCACCCACCCGTTCACCGCCTCCCGGCCGCCGTACACGGCGGTCACCCAGCAGGTGACCGTGGTGGCCGACAGCACCCGCCGGGCCGACCTGGCCCTGGCCGCGGGGCGGCTCACCGTCAGCACCACCACGATCGAGGCCCACCAGCCGTACGGCAGCACCCGCAACGCCAAGGTGACGGTACGCAACACCGGCACCGCCCCGGCGACCGTGGAGCTGCTGGAACGCGGTGGCGGGTTCGAGGTGCTGTCCACCGTCGGCGCACCGCTGCGGGAGCAGGTGGTCAAGGGGATCAGCACCGGCCGTACGGGTGCCCGCTACGGCGGCGGGTCGGTCGACGCCGCGCCGCAGGCCGACGACGCCTGGGCCCGGATCACCAACCTGCCCGCGGCGATCTACGACAACGCGGCGGCCAACCTGGACGGCAAGGTCTACTCGGTCGGCGGCGGTGGGGACACCGGCAACGAGCGCAAGGCCTGGGTGTTCGATCCGGCCACCGGCGTCTGGACGGCGCTGCCCGACCTGCCGCACGCCCGGTCCAAGCCGTCCGCCGTGGGGATCAGCGGCAAGCTGTACGTGATCGGCGGTTGGGGCGACGGCGACGGCATGGAGCCGTCGGTGGACGTCTTCGACCCGGCCACCGGGGCGTGGAGCACCCTGGCCGGGGCGGTCAACCCGGCACCCGCCGCCGCGGCCGGCACCGCCGTGGCCGGGGGCAAGGTGTACCTGGTCGGCGGCTGCGTCGACACCACCTGCACGGAGAGCAACAAGCTGGTGGTGTTCGACCCGCGTACCGGCACGTTCCGCACCGGCGCGGTCTACCCGCACCCGGTCTCCTGGGTGTCCTGCGGCGGGATCGGCAGCCAGGTGTACTGCGCGGGCGGGGTCGCCGCCGACGAGTACACCGACACCTGGCGGTACGAGCCGGCGTCGGACACCTGGAGCGCGTTGCCGAACCTCCCGGTCGACCTCTGGGGCTCCCAGTACGCGTCGGCCGGCGGCCTGCTGGTGCTGGCCGGCGGGGTAACGGGCGGCTCGACGTCGGTCACCAACCGGACGCTCGGCTTCGACCCGGTCGCCGGGGCCTGGCGGAACCTGCCGAACGCCCAGTTCAGCAGGTATCGGGGTGCCGCCGCCTGCGGGGCGTACAAGATCGGTGGGTCGCCCAGCTCGTTCGTCGGCTCGCCGGACAGCGAACGGCTCGGCGGGCTGGAGGGCTGCTCGGACGCCAGTGACCTGCCGTGGCTGTCCACCGCGCCGACCAGCTTCACGCTCGCCCCGGGGGCGTCCCAGACGGTCACCGTCACGCTGACCGCCACGGCGGCAGCCGGGGTGCTCCAGCCCGGGGCGTACTCGGGTGAGCTGGGGATCACCTCGGACACGCCGTACCCGGTGTCGTCGGTCGGGGTCGAGATGAACGTCTCGCCGCCGAACAACTGGGGCAAGATCCAGGGCACGGTGACCGGGGTGACCTGCGGCGGCCAGACCGTCGGCGTCCCGGCCACGATCCGGCTGAACCTGGTCGGCTCGACCACCGGCACCACGCTCACCGCCGACGCCCAGGGTCGCTACGCCTGGTGGCTGCCGAAGGGCAGGTACGAGGCGATCGTGGCCAAGGACGGTTGGGTGCCCCAGGTCCAGCGCACCGTCGTGGAAGCGGGCATCGTGGGGACGCTCAACTTCGGGCTGACCCCGACGTCGACCTGCGCGGGAGTCCGGGCATCCGGCCTCTGACCGGCTCCACGTGGTGGCCGTCGACCCCGCCCGGGGTCGGCGGCCACCGCCATCTCTCCCCCCGCCCTTGGGGCGGCGTCCGTCGTGAATCGACGCTATTGGGCCGAGGCAGCGGTATCCGCCCGCTCCGATACCGCTACCTCACTGACAACGTGTTGACCACGGCGACCTGACGCGCTTCGGTCGCCGGGGACCGGCCAGCGGCGCGGGGCCGGTCACCCCGGGTGGGGTGACCGGCCCCGCGCCGATCGTGAGCGTGGGTCAGGCGACCGTGACGGTGACCTCGTTGACGCCCCGGTTGGCGGTCACGGCGGTGTCGCCGTTGCCGTGCCGGGACAGCGCCCGCAGGGTCCAGTTGCCCGGCGCGGCGAAGAACCGGAACTGCCCGGCCGGGGAGGTGACGACCTCGGCGGTGAACTCACCCGTCGAGTCGAGCAGCCGGACGTACGCGCCGGGCACGACGTCGCCCGACTCGGCCAGCACCTGGCCGGTGATGACGGTTTCCTTCTCCAGGTCCAGGCTGGCCGGCAGGGGCGCGGACTGGTCCGGCGCGGCGCAGCCGGCGGCGGTGGGAGCGGTCATGGCTCAGGCCTCCCCGGGCTCGTCGCCGAGGGCCACCGGCACGCCGACCAGCGAGCCGTACTCGGTCCAGGAACCGTCGTAGTTCTTGACGTTGGTGTGGCCGAGCAGCTCCTGGAGGACGAACCAGGTGTGCGAGGAGCGCTCGCCGATCCGGCAGTACGCGATGGTCTCCTTGCCGTCGTCCAGCCCCGCGTCGGCGTAGATCTTGCGCAGCTCGTCGTCGGACTTGAAGGTGCCGTCCTCGTTGGCCGCCTTGGACCACGGCACGCTGATCGCGGTGGGGATGTGCCCGGCCCGCTGCGCCTGCTCCTGCGGCAGGTGGGCGGGGGCCAGCAGCCGGCCGGCGAACTCGTCGGGGCTGCGCACGTCGACCAGGTTCTTGGTGCCGATCGCGTCGACGACCTCGTCGCGGAAGGCCCGGATCGAGGTGTCCGGCTCGCTCGCGACGTACTGCGTCTTCGGCCGCTCCACCGCGTCGGTGACCAGCGGGCGGGCGTCCAGCTCCCACTTCTTGCGACCGCCGTCGAGCAGCTTGACGTCGCGGTGGCCGTAGAGCTTGAAGTACCAGTACGCGTACGCGGCGAACCAGTTGTTGTTGCCGCCGTAGAGGACCACGACGTCGTCGTTGCCGATGCCCCGCTCGGAGAGCAGCGCCTCGAACTGGGCCTTGTTGACGAAGTCCCGGCGGATCGGGTCCTGGAGGTCGGTCTTCCAGTCGAGCTTGATGGCACCGGCGATGTGGCCGGTGTCGTAGGCCGAGGTGTCCTCGTCGACCTCGACGAAGACGACGCCCGGGGCGTCGAGGTTCTTCTCGGCCCATTCGGCCGAGACGAGTGCGGTGTCGCGACTCATCAGATCACTCCCTGGTGAGGATGGGTGGTGAGCCAGCGCGGGTGGTGGAGATCGGTGATGTCGCACCATGCGCGGGACCCATAGAGGAACGGATCACGGGTTCGTGCGACGGCGCCGCTGCCGGACGTTTCGGAGGGTTGGCACCGAAGGTCGGGAGGACCCTGGGCGCGGTGGCCGCTGGGCGGCCGGAGACAGCCCCGCCGTCAGATGGCGGAGCGACACAGGCAGGTGGCCACGCGGCACAGGTCGACCGCGCGCCGTTTGGTGAGGTGCGTCCCCATGGGCTCGGAGCCTACCAGCCGTCCCGGAGAGTGCCAGCTCACGACCAACATGCGGGACGCGGGCCCACCAGGCGGGCAGCGCCGGGCGGGCCCCGCGTCCAGGACTGAGCGGTGACTCAGCTCGGCGAGTTGATCGGGACGTCCTTCGCGTCGGCGGTCACCGTGAGCCCCTCCGGGCGCGGCTCGACCTTGCGCACGTTGAGCTGGAACGGCAGCGACGGCAGGGGCACGTCGACCGAGATGCCCCGGGCGTAGTTGTTCAGCAGGGTCCGGGCCAGCGGCACCGCCGGCAGCCCTTGGGCGTTCAGGTCGCTGAACTTCAGCGACACCTTGCCGTCGTCGGCCACGGTCACGTCGGCGGTGCCGGTGACGGTGAGCTTCTGGCCGAGGATGTCGACAGGCGCGGTGACGGCGAGCTTGCCGTTCTGCTCACCGAGCTTGAGCCCCGGCCGGTCCAGCAGCTTGGCCAGGCTGTCGTAGGTGACCGTGCCGGTGCCGGACACCGTCTCGGCCACCACCTCGCCCTGCCCGGAGCGGATGGTGTCCAGCGGGGCGCGCACGTTGCGGGCGTCCACGTCGAGGCGGGGCAGGCTGACCGCGTTGCCCTCCACCGACCCCTGCACGTCGGTCAGCACGATGGAGATCCGCTCGTACCGGCCGTCGACGACCTGGGTGAGGAACGGGAAGCCGCCCACGTCGACCTGGGGCGGCGCGGAGCTGGCGTCCTGCTTGGCGACCTCCTGCTGCACCTGGTCGGCGATGGCGCGCTCGGCCAGCCCGGCCGCCACCCGGTCGGCCACCACCAGCAACCCGCCCAGGATCAGCACCAGGACGACAAGTACGACGAGCCACCTGCGCCCGCGCCGCCGGGGCCGCTCCTCGTACGTCTGCGCCACGCCCGTCTCCGTCCGTCGTCACCGCCGCGGTCGCGCGACGTGCCAGTCATCGGTGCCGCCGCCCGCGGCGCACCGCTACTACCCGAGCGCCGCCGCGCCCAATCGCGCCGCGCGCCCCGCCGCCGTCAGCCGGCGGTCAGAGAAAGAGCACACACATGGCGTACGCCGCCGGAGCGGCGAGCGCGAACCCGCCCAGCGGGCCCTGCATGTGCCGGGCGATCCACATGGTGGGCGGCTCGCCGGCCATCAACCGGCCCGCCTCGGCGTAGCCGACGGCGAGGTCGGCGAGCACGGCGGTGGCTGCGGTGACCAGCCCGATCACCGCGGCGCTGGTCGGGGTGAAGCCGACCAGGTAGCTGCCGAGCAGGGCGCTGGTGAGGGTGCCGACCATCGCGCCGACGACCACCCCGGCGGCCCCCCGGGGCACCTGCGGCGCGAGCCGGGGCCAGGCCAGGACGGCGTCGGTGAGCCGGGCCACGGTGAGGGCGACGCCGGTGGCGGCCAGGCAGACGGTGATCGCCTGGGTGCCGGCGGGAATCCGGCTGAGCGTGATCAGGGTGGCGAACGCCACCACGCCGACCACGATGAGCAGGGTGGTGCCGAGCGAGTCGGTCACCCGGACCCGGTCGACCCGGCGGACGAGCTGACCGAGCACCCCGACCAGGAACCCGCCCAGCGCCACGTACCCCAGCGGGGCCAGCCCGGCGACGTCGGTCTGCACGGCGGCGACGTCGGCCGCGGCGGCGACCACGCCGCTGGTCAGCGCGACCAGCAGCAGCGCGGGCGGGCGCATGGCCATCGTCCAGGCCAGCACGAAGAGCAGTTGCACGCCGAACACGATGATCGCGAACGGCAGCCGGTGCCCGGGGCCGGCGGTCTGCGCGCCGAGCACCAGGCCGACGCCGAGCAGCGCGGCGAAACCGGCGACGGTCAGCGAGAGCGGGCGGCGTACCTCGACCGGCTCGATCGGCTCCTCGTCCGGCTCGACCTCGTCGTCCTCGGTGCGGCGCGGCTGGCCGCCCTTGCGGAACCGGCGTGGGCCGCGCTCGCGCCGGCTCCCGGCGTCGTCGTCGGGGGCGGGACGGGGACCGGGTGCGGGCCCTCCGGCCGGGCCGGCGGGCCCGTCGGGGGCTTCGTCGGCCCACGGGTCACGGCCGGTCTCGGGCGAGGTGGAGGGAAACACGCCCCGATCGTGCCAGACCGACCGGGATCGGCGGGGATCACGGGGCGTCGGACGGGGATCACGGTTTCGGCGACGTTAAAACCTGACCGGTGATCACGGGCAGATCCGACAAACAGGAAAGGACGCCGGGGTGACAGCGGAGCAATCGGTTACGCTCAGGCTGTTACCCGCCCGTCAGCGACGCCGGGACCCACGCAAGTTCTCAGCGCCCTACCCACCCGTGGGGCAGCTGGTCGCGTGCGGCCGAAGGGCCGCCGGGACGGAGGTGATCGTGTGGAGCTCCTGCTGCTGGTGACCGCGCGCGCAGGTGAGCCCTCGGCGGTACTGCCGGCACTCGACCTGTTGCCGCATTCGGTCCGTACCGCACCGCGTGACGTCCGCACCCTGGTTTCCGGGCCCAGCCCGGACGCGGTGCTGGTCGACGCCCGGTCGGAGTTGAGCGAGGCCCGTGCCACCTGCCGCATGCTGCACGCCACCGGCCTGGGCGTGCCGCTGGTCGCGGTGGTGACGGAGGCCGGCCTGATCGCCCTGAACGCCGACTGGGGCGTCGACGACGTGATCCTGGCCGGCGCGGGCCCGGCCGAGGTGGAGGCCCGGCTGCGGCTCGCCGTGGGCCGGCTGAGCAACGCCACCTCCGGCGCCGGTGGTTCGATCCGCGCCGGCGAGCTGAACATCGACCCGGACACCTACGCGGCGAAGCTGAAGGGCCGCCCGCTCGACCTCACCTACAAGGAGTTCGAGCTGCTCAAGTTCCTCGCCCAGCACCCGGGCCGGGTGTTCACCCGGGACCAGTTGCTCCGCGAGGTCTGGGGCTACGACTACTTCGGCGGCACCCGGACGGTGGACGTGCACGTCCGCCGGCTGCGGGCCAAGCTCGGCTCGGAGTACGAGTCGATGATCGGCACCGTCCGCCAGGTGGGCTACAAGTTCGTGGTCCCGCCGTCGTCCCGGTCGCTGCCCGAGTCCGAGCCCGCACCGCTGCCGGTCTGATCGGGGGCGGTGGCACCGCACCCCGGTAGGACTATTTCCGATACGCCCCTTTTGCTCCTGTTGTCGGCTCTATTCTTGGTGCCGTAATCAGCAGGGGTGAGAGGGGCTACGGTGCGTGCACTGACCACGGGGGCGACGAGAGGGCCGTCCCGCGATCCGGACCGGCGGTGGCGCTGATGCGTACCCGGTCGACCGGCGGAACCATCGGCGTCGTCACGCTGGTGCTGGCCGCCCTGCTCGGGTCCGCGTACGCGCTCGGCCGCAGCATGACCCCCGACCCGCCCCGCCAGCCCCTCGGCGCGGCGGCGCAGGTCGACGGTGCCGAGTACGGCGAGCAACCCGCCGCCCCGTCCGCCACCACTGACGGCACCCGCCCCGACGCGTCCGCCCCGGCCGACACCCCCACCGCCGGAGCCGACCCGGACGCGCCGCAGCCCGCCAGCGGCGGTGACGGCCCGTTCGGCAGCCACGCCAGCACCGGCACCGGTGAGGTCGCGCTGACCTTCGACGACGGCCCCGACCCGACGTACACGCCGCAGGTGCTGGAGTTGCTGCGCACGTACGGGGTCAAGGCGACGTTCTGCGTGGTGGGCGAGAACGCCCAGGACCATCCGGACCTGATCCGGGCGATCGTGGCCGACGGGCACACCCTGTGCAACCACTCGTGGCAGCACGACGTGCTGCTCGGCAACCGTTCCCCGGCCCTGATCCGGGCCGACCTGCTGCGCACCAACGACGCCATCCACGCCGCCGTGCCGGACGCCCCGGTCAGCTACTTCCGGCAGCCCGGAGGGGCCTGGACGTACCCCGTGGTGTCGGTCGCCGAGGGGTTGGGGATGACCCCGCTGCACTGGACCGTCGACCCCAACGACTGGCAGGTCCCCGGGGCCGCGAAGATCACCGCGACGGTCTCCCATGACACCGGGCCGGGCGCGATCGTGCTCATGCACGACGCCGGCGGCGACCGGCAGGGCACCGTGGACGCGCTGCGTCGGCTGCTGCCCGACCTCACCGCCCGATTCCGGCTGGAGGCGCTACCGACAAGCGGGGCCAACTGAGCCGGCGACGCCGACTACGGTGGCGGGATGAGCAGCGTCGAACCGACAGTCGACCGGGTGACCCGCACCGACCACCTCACCCCGGCCGAGGTGACCGAGGTGCTGGCCCTGGCCCGCCTCGGCGGCGACGCCGACGGGGCCGACCCGTTCGACGAGCACACCCTGCTGCGGCTGCGTGACCCGCAGGCGGCGGCCGGGCACCTGACCGCCCGTACCCCCGAGGGCACCCTGACCGGGTACGCCCACCTGGACACCACCGAGCCGGAATCCGGGATCGGGGTGGAGTTGGTGGTGCATCCGGCCTTCCGGCGGCGGGGCACCGGACGGGCGCTGGTCCGGGGCGTCCTCGCGGCGGCCACCGGCCCGTTGCGGGCCTGGGCGCACGGCGACCACCCGTCCGCTGCGGCGCTCGCCGTGGACCTCGGCTTCACCCGGGCCCGGGTGCTCTGGCAGTTGCGCCGGCCGTTGACCGGGGCGGTGCCACCGCCCCGCCTGCCGGACGGGGTGACGCTGCGTTCCTTCCGCCCCGGTGCAGACGACGACGCCTGGCTCGCGCTCAACGCCCGCGCCTTCGCCACGCACCCCGAGCAGGGCCGGTGGACCACCGACGACCTGCGGGCCCGGCTGGCCGAGCCGTGGTTCGACCCGGAGGGCTTCCTGCTCGCCGTCGACGCCGCCGGGCGGCTGCTCGGCTTCCACTGGACCAAGGTGCACGAGCGGCCCGGCTCGGCCCGTACCGGTGAGGTGTACGTGGTGGGGGTGGACCCGGACGCCCACGGCGGCGGCCTGGGCCGGGCGCTCACCACGGCCGGCCTGGCCTACCTGCGGGACCGGCGCGGGCTGGACCGGGTGATGCTCTACGTCGACGAGTCGAACACCGCAGCCGTCTCGCTCTACGAACGGCTCGGGTTCGCCCGCTGGTGCGGGCACGTCAACTACCACCTGGGCTGACTGTCCCCGCCACCCCGGCCGGGCCCGGACCGGCGTGGTCTCCGCCCGGTAACGGCAGAGCCACGCACGGATAACGGCTGCCCGGATATGTCGCATCAATGCGGATACCGGGACGGCAGTTCACCTAACGGACAACCCTCCCTCAGGCAGCGGTCACCTTCCCGGCCGGGGCTGTTCATGCCCCGTTCACTTCCGACCGGCGAACCGTCTACCTGGCACTTCTAGCTTTCGTGTCAGCCGGTCAGCGCCGGCACCCGGGCCCCATCCGGGCGACCTGACCAAAGACGTGAAGGGAAACCCCTCAGGTGAAGCTCCAGCGGCACGGCGCCATTGCCTGCCTCGCTCTTACCGCGGTCCTCGGCCTCAGCGCCTGCGGCTCGGACAACAACGAGCCGGCCGGCGCCTCCGCCTCCGGCTCGGCCAGCGCGGCCGACTGCGGCAAGGGCACCCTGAACGCGCAGGGCTCCTCCGCGCAGAAGAACGCCATGGCTGAGTGGATCAAGGCGTACCAGCAGAAGTGCGGCGGCACCACGATCAACTACGAGTCGACCGGTTCGGGCGCGGGCATCCAGGCGTTCATCGCCGGCACCGCCGACTTCGCCGGTTCCGACTCCGCCCTCAAGCCTGAGGAGCAGCCGCAGGCCGACGCCAAGTGCACCGGCGGCGCGGCGCTCAACCTGCCGATGGTGATCGGCCCGGTCGCGGTCGTCTACAACGTCGGCGACGTGGACGACCTCCAGCTCAAGCCGACCACCCTGGCGCAGATCTTCGCCGGCAAGGTCACCAAGTGGGACGACCCGGCGATCAAGGCCGACAACCCGAACGCCACCCTCCCGGCCGCCCCGATCCAGACGGTGCACCGCTCCGACGAGTCGGGCACCACCGACAACTTCACCAAGTACCTGTCGAAGACCGCGCCGACGGACTGGACCTTCGGCAACAACAAGGCGTGGAAGGCCCCCGGTGGCCTCGGCGCCGCCAAGTCCGACGGTGTCGCCTCCAAGGTCAAGAGCACCGAGGGCACGATCAGCTACGTCGAGTGGTCGTACGCCGAGAACTCCGGCCTGACGAAGGCCAAGGTGCAGAACGGGGCCGGCGAGTACACCGAGCTGACCGCCGAGTCGGCCGGCAAGACCATCGCTGGAGCCAAGATCGAGGGCCAGGGCGACGACCTCAAGATGTCGATCGACTACGCCACCAAGGAGGCCGGGGCCTACCCGATCGTCCTGGTGACCTACGAGATCGTGTGCAGCAAGGGCATCGCAGCCGACAAGCTGCCGCTGGTCAAGGGCCTGCTGGGGCACGCCGCCAGCACCGAGGGCCAGGCCGAGCTGGTCGAGCTGGGCTACGCCCCGCTGCCCGACTCGGTCCGGACCAAGGTCGAGGCCGCGGTCAAGAACCTGGCCTGAGCATCCCGAGCGACATCACCTCAAGTCGAAGCGAGCGAGCAGATGGGTGAAGCCCCTCACCGCTCGGCACACGCCGGCACCGGCGGACACCCCGTGACCCTGGGTCACGAGCGGTCCGCCGGTGCCTCGGCGCGTGTGGCCGAGGCACCAGTCAGCCCCCGTACCCCCGATGACGACCGTGGCCTCGGCGGAGGCGGCGGGCTGCCCCGGGCCCGCGCGTTCGGCGCGGAACGGGCGTTCCGTGGCGTGACCCTGACCGCCGGCGTCGCCGTGCTGGTCATCATCGCGGCCATCGCGGTCTTCCTGATCGCCAGGGCCGTGCCGGCGTTGCGGGCCAACAGCGCGAACTTCTGGACCTTCGAGGGCTGGTTCCCCAACGACGATCCACCCACGTTCGGCATCGGCGCGCTCGCCTTCGGCACCGTGCTCACCGCCCTGCTGGCGCTGCTGGTCGCGGTGCCGGTGGCGCTGGGCATCGCCCTCTACCTGTCGCACTACGCGCCGCGTCGGCTCGGCACCGCGCTGGGCTTCGTGATCGACCTGCTGGCCGCCGTGCCGAGCGTGGTGTTCGGCCTGTGGGGGCGGGACTACCTGGTCGGCCCGGTCGCCGACCTGTCGGCCTGGCTGAACAGGTACTTCGGCTGGATTCCGATCTTTGGCGACGGCCCGTACGGCAACTCGATCCTGCTCGGGTCGCTGGTCCTGGCGATCATGGTGCTGCCGATCATCACCTCGCTCTCCCGCGAGGTGTTCCTCCAGACCCCGAGGGCCAACGAGGAGGCCGCCCTCGCGCTGGGCGCCACCCGCTGGGAGATGCTGCGCACGGCGGTGCTGCCGTACGGCCGGCCGGGCATCATCGCCGCCGTCATGCTCGGCCTCGGTCGGGCGCTCGGCGAGACCATCGCGCTCGCGCTGACCCTCGGCTCGACGTACGCCATCTCGTTCAACATCCTCGCCAACGGCGGCAACAGCATCGCCGCGAACATCGCCAACCGGTTCGCGGAGGCGAACGAGACCGGCCGTGGCGCGCTCATCGCCTCCGGCCTGGTGCTCTTCGCGATCACGCTGGTCGTCAACATCACCGCGCGCGCGATCATCTACCGCCGCCGCGAGTTCACGGAGTCGGCCGCATGACCACCACCCTCACCCCCCGCCGTTCCCGCCCGCCGGCCCAGCCGGACAGCCTGCGGGCCCGCCGCCTGCCCGGGTACGCCGCCCCCGCCCTGGCGGCGCTGGCCCTGCTCGTCGCCGCCGGCATCGTCTACGGCGTCGACCTCGGCGGCCCGGTCCTGGTCGTGGTGCTCGGCGCGGTGCTCTACCTGGCCGGTCTCTTCGTCGCCGCGAACGCGGTGGAGGGCCGGCGCTCGGCCCGCAACCGGTTCTGGAGCGCGCTGATCCACTCCGCCCTGGTGCTGGCCGTGCTGCCGCTGGCCTCGGTGGTGTGGACGCTGGTCAGCAAGGGCACCGCCCGGCTCGACGGTGACTTCTTCGGCAGCTCGATGAACAACATCGGGGCCCGGGACGCCAACGGCGGCGCGTACCACGCCATCGTCGGCACGCTGGAGCAGGTCGGCATCGCCACCGCGATCACCGTCCCGCTCGGCGTGCTCTGCGCGATCTACATCGTCGAGTACGGCCGGGGCCGGTTCGCCTTCACCATCCGGTTCTTCGTCGACGTGATGACGGGCATCCCGTCCATCGTCACCGGCCTGTTCGTGCTGGCCTTCTGGGTGCTGATCGTGTCGCCGTGGTTCAACGACGGCCAGCCCGGCTTCTCCGGCTTCGCCGCCGCGCTCGCGTTGAGCGTGCTCATGCTGCCCACGGTGGTCCGTTCCACCGAGGAGATGCTGCGGCTGGTCCCCGCGCCGCTGCGGGAGGGCGCGTACGCCCTCGGCGTGCCGAAGTGGAAGACCATCCTGCGGGTGGTGCTGCCGACCGCGCTGCCCGGCATCGTCACCGGCATCATGCTCTCCATCGCGCGGGCCGCCGGTGAGACCGCCCCGGTGCTGCTCGTCGCCGGTGGTGGCGCGGCCATCAACTTCAACCCGTTCGAGAACAACCAGTCGTCACTGGCCCTCTTCGTCTACCAGCAGGCCGGCGAGGCGTCGAGGTACTCCCCGGCACGGGCCTGGACCGCGGCGTTGACCCTGGTCGTCCTCGTGCTCGTCCTGACCGTCGCCGCGAAGCTGCTGGCCCGCCGCAACCGGCTCGGCCGATGAACCCCGGAGGTACCACCATGGCCAAGCGCATCGACGCCACCGACGTGACCGCCTACTACGGCGGTTTCAAGGCGATCGAGAACATCAACCTGACGGTCGAGCCGAAGACGGTCACCGCCCTGATCGGGCCGTCCGGCTGCGGCAAGTCGACCTTCCTGCGGTCGATCAACCGGATGCACGAGGTGCTGCCGGGCGCCCGGGTCGAGGGCAGCCTGACCATCGACGGCCAGGACGTCTACCACCGCGACGTCGACGTGACCGCCGTCCGCCGCATGATCGGCATGGTGTTCCAGCGCCCGAACCCGTTCCCCACGATGAGCATCTTCGAGAACGTGGTGGCCGGGCTGCGGCTCAACGGGGTCCGCCGGAAGTCCATCCTGGACGAGGCCGCCGAGAAGGCGCTGCGCGCGGCGAACCTGTGGGACGAGGTCAAGGACCGTCTCGGCAAGCCAGGCGCGGGCCTGTCCGGCGGTCAGCAGCAGCGGCTGTGCATCGCCCGGACCATCGCGGTCGAGCCGCAGGTGGTGCTGATGGACGAGCCCTGCTCGGCGCTGGACCCCATCTCGACGCTGGCCATCGAGGATCTGATGTTCCAGCTCAAGGACAAGTTCACCATCATCATCGTCACCCACAACATGCAGCAGGCGGCCCGGGTCTCCGACCGTACCGCCTTCTTCTCGATCGAGAAGACCGGCGACCCGGGCCGGCTCATCGAGTACGACAACACCCAGAAGATCTTCAGCAACCCGGGCCAGAAGAAGACCGAGGACTACATCACCGGCCGCTTCGGCTGACGCTCGTCCGCCCACCCGACGCGGGACACGGCTGTCAGGCGAGGGTGAAGTGCGGGGTGCCGTCCTCGGGGACGTGGAGGCGGGGGGTCACCGGGGTGGCCGCGTCCCGGGCCGCCGAGGCACGCGCCACCGCAGCCACACCACCGCCAGCAGCCACGCCGCCGTCACCGTCACCGGCGGCGGCCACCTCGGCCAGGGTGACCAGGGTGGGCGGGAGCATGGTCAGGTCACCGGCCCGCGCGCGGGTCAGGGCGTCCCCCGGGCGGACCCACATGGTGTGGTCGGCCTCGCCGGAGACGTCCCGGGTCCGCTGCCCCTCGGGCAGCAGAGCGACGAAGAAGTACGTGTCGAAGCGGCGCGGCTCGAACTCCGGGGTGATCCACCGGCTCCACGGCAGCAGCAGGTCGGACCGCAGGGTGAGCTGCCGCTCGGCGAGCAGCCCGGCGAAGCCCCGACGACGTGCCTCCAGATCCTGCCGCGCGGCCTCCCAGTCGTCACCGCTGACGTCACCCACCACGGTGTCCGGGTCGGGGCCGGCCAGCAGCACCCCGGCCTCCTCGAAGACCTCCCGCGCGGCGGCGCACACCACCGCCTGGGCGGCGTCCGGCGTAACGCCCAGCCGCCCCGCCCAGGTTGCCGGGTCCGGCCCGGCCCAGTCCAGGTGCGCCTCGGAGTCCGACGGGTCGACACCGCCGCCGGGGAAGGCGTACACGCCGCCGAAGGCCATCGCGGCGACCCGGCGGATGACGTACACCTCGAAGCCGGTGCCGGCCGGGCGGAGCAGCAGCACGGTGGCCGCGACCCGGGGCGTCGCCGGGGTGCCGCCCCCGGCGTGGAACCGACGGGCGTGCTCGACCAGGGCCGGCGGGGCGGGGAAACCGGTGCCGTCGATCGTCATGCGCCGAGCCTAGTCCCGCCCGGATCACCCCCGGGCCGACGACCACGGTCGGCGAGCACCGACGGACGGGACGACGACCACGGGCCACCGGCGGGCCACGAGCGGCGGGTTAGCGTGGGCGCATGACACGTTGGGGGATTCTGTCCACCGGCCACATCGCCGGCCGGTTCGCCGAGGATCTCCGGCTGGTGCCGGGGGCCGAACTGGTTGCGGTCGGGTCGCGGACCGTCGGGAGCGCCGAGGAGTTCGCCGGCCGGCACGGGGCCGACCGGGCGTACGGCTCGTGGGCGGAACTGGCGGCCGACGACGGGCTGGACGCGATCTACGTGGCCACCCCGCACGCCGCTCATCACGAGGCGGCCCGGGTCTGCCTGGAGGCCGGCCGGGCGGTGCTGTTGGAGAAGCCGTTCACCCTGGACCTGGCCACCAGCACCGAGCTGGTCGAGCTGGCGCGGGCCCGGGGGGTCTTCCTGATGGAGGCCATGTGGATGCGCTGCAACCCGCTGATCCTGCGTCTGGTCGAGCTGGTCCGGGCCGGGGCGATCGGTGAGGTGACGGGTGTGCGGGCCGACTTCGGGGTGGCCGGGCCGTTCCCGCCGGAGCACCGGATGCGCAACCCGGCGCTGGGCGGCGGCGCCCTGCTGGACCTGGGCGTCTACCCGGTGAGCCTGGCCCACCTGCTGCTCGGTGTGCCGCAGCACGTGCAGGCCTGGGCGAAGCTCAGCCCGGAGGGGGTGGACGAGAACACCGGCATCGTCTTCGGGTACGACTCGGGCGCGGTCGCCACGCTCGGCTGCGGCATGGTGGGGGCGACCCCGCTGACCGCCGCGATCACCGGCACCGCCGGCCGGATCGAGCTGCCCGAGCCGTTCTTCCGGCCCGGTTCGGCGGTGCTGCACCGGGCCGGTGCCGAGCCGGAGACGCTCACCGACGACCCGGTCGGCGGCGGCTACCAGTACGAGGCCGCCGAGGTGCAGCGGTGCCTGGCTGCCGGGCTGACCGAGAGCCCGCTGGTGCCGCATGCGGTCACCCTGGAGGTGATGGGCCTGCTGGACGACATCCGGGCCCGGATCGGCGTCGACTACGCCTGAGCACGACGTCGGGAGGGCACCCCCTGACCGGGGTGCCCTCCCGACGACTGTCAGAACAGCGGACGGACCAGCAGGTAGGTGAGGCAGGCGATCAGCGCGGCGGCCGGGAACGTGATGATCCAGGCGAGCACGATGTTGCCTGCCACGTTCCAGCGGACGGCGGAGAGCCGCTTGGTCGCGCCCACCCCCATGATCGCCGAGGTGATCGTGTGGGTGGTGGAGATCGGGGCCTTGAGCACCAGGGCGTTGAAGTAGAGCACCGCGCTGGCCACCGTCTCGGCCGCGAAGCCCTCCGGCGGACCCAGGTCGATGATCTTGCGGCCGAGGGTCCGGATGATCCGCCACCCGCCGGCGTACGTGCCGAGCGCCAGCATGGTCGCCGAGGTCCAGAAGACCCAGCCCGGGATGTGCGTCTTGTCGTCCTGGAAACCGCCGGTGTAGAGGGCCAGCACCACGATGCCCATGGTCTTGGCCGCGTCCTGCATACCGTGGCCGACCGACATGGCCGCCGCCGAGGCGGTCTGCGCCCAGCGGAAGCCCCGGTTGAGCTTGCCCGGCTGCCCCTTGCGGAACGCCCAGAGGATGGCCAGCATCAGCAGGTAACCGAGGGTGAGCCCGATGATCGGGGAGAGCACCATCGGCAGGATGACCTTCTGGCCGATGGTGATCCACTGCACCACGCCGCCGGTGGAGAGCAGGGTCGCCCCGACCAGCCCGCCGAACAGCGCGTGCGAGGACGACGACGGCAGGCCGAAGTACCAGGTGATCAGGTTCCAGGCGATCGCGCCGAGCACCCCGGCGAAGACCACCCCGAGACTGCTCACCCCGGTGGGGAGGGTGACCAGGCCGTCGCCGACGGTCTTGGCGACCCCCGCGCCGAAGTGCGCGCCGACGAAGTTGCCTACCGCCGCCAGGAGCAGGGCGATCCGGGGGGTCAGCGCCCGGGTGGAGACGCTGGTGGCGATCGCGTTGGCAGCGTCGTGGAAGCCGTTGGTGTAGTCGAACGCCAGGGCCACCGCGATCACCGCCAGCACGGCGATGAGTTCGGGACTCACAGGATCAGGACTCCTTGACCGCGATGGTCTCGACTGTGTTCGCCACGTGCTCGAAGGCGTCGCAGGCGGCCTCCAGCTCGTCGGCGACCTCCTTCATCTTCAGCACGGTCAGCGCGTCGTACTCGCCGGAGAAGAGCCGGACCAGCAGCATCCGGTACGCCTGGTCGCCGTCGTTCTCCAGCCGGTTGCACTCGATCCAGTAGTCCTCAAGATCCTTCATCGACTTCAGCCGGGGCATCGCCTCGGCGGTCAGCTTGGCCTGGAGGTCGAGCACGTTGACCAGCTCGTGCAGCTCGCGCGGCAGCGACGGGAGCTTGGTGAGCCCGTAGAGGTAGAGCAGGTTGCCCACCGCCTCCAGGTGGTCCATCACATCGTCGAGCAGCGAGCCCAGCCGGTAGATGTCCTCCCGGTCGAACGGGGTGATGAAGGTCGAGTTGATCTTCTTGTAGAGATCGTGGGTGATCTGGTCGCTGTCGTGCTCGACCTCGGTCAACCGCTCGCTGACCGACTGCACGTCGACGCCGGGCAGGGCCAGCTCGTTGAGCAGCTCGGTGCCCTTCACCAGGTTCTGCGCGGCCCTGGTGAAGAGCTCGTAGAAGGCGCCCTCGGTGGGACGGAAGGAAAACTTCACAGCACGGACCTCGTCGTGTCGGTGGAAGGGTGGCCGCCGCCCCAGGGGGCGTCCGCTGATGCATGCTAGGTACCCCACCGGAGCGGGTCTCCGCCGGCCTACCCCTGGTCAGGCCCGATTCACCGCTCGTTCATCTGCTGTTCACCTCGGCCGCCACCGCCGCCACTGGCCAACCGCTGGCGCTCCCGTTCCACGTCGAAACCGGCAGCCGGATACCCCAGATCAAGACCCTCGAACGTCTCCCGCAGCAGGTGCGCCACCGCCCAGTCCCGGTACCACTTGCGGTCCGCCGGGACCACGAACCAGGGCGCGGCGTCCGTGTCGCACCGCCCCAACGCGTCCGCGTACGCGGCCCGGTAGTCGTCCCAGCGGGCCCGGGAGTCGAGGTCGCTCGGCTGGTACTTCCAGTACTTCGTCGGGTCGGTCAGCCGCTGCGCCAACCGCCGCGCCTGCTCGTCCGGCGAGATGTGCAGCATCACCTTGACCAGGGTCACCCCACCCTCGGTCAGCTCCCGCTCGAAGGCGTTGATCTGGTCGTAGCGGGCCCGCCAGGTCTGCTCCGGCACCAGGGCGTCCACCCGGGCCACCAGCACGTCCTCGTAGTGCGAGCGGTTGAACACCCCGACGTACCCGGGCGGCGGCAACGCCCGACGGACCCGCCACAGGAAGTCGTGCCGCAACTCCTGCCGGGTCGGCGGACCGAACGAGCGGATGTGCAGGCCGAGCGGGTTCATCGCGCCGGCCACCCGCTTCACCGTGCCGTCCTTGCCCCCGCAGTCCATCGCCTGGAGCACGAGCAGCAGCCGGCCCGGCCGGCCACGACCCAGCCGCGCCCCGTCCCTGGCGGGAGCCGACACCGACGGGCCCGGTTCGCCGGCCGCCCGCGCGGTGGCAAAGAGCATCTCCTGCTGCCGGGCCAGTCCGGCACCGATCAGCTCCACCTGCCGGCGGGCCCACGGCTTGCGGTCCCCGCCCCGGCCCGCCACGGCGGGCAGCCCGGGGGTGGCCCGGGGATCGACCGCCCCCAGATCGACCGGGCCGCCACCACCGGGCACCCGCAACAACTGCCGCATCGTCGCCCCCTCGGGTACGACGATCTCCGTCTCCTCGTCAGCGCGCATCCCCCGATCCTCGCCCACCACCGCACCGACCGCCTCCCGGGCACCGGCGACACCGGCGGCACCGGCGGCACCGGCGGCGGGTGCGGTGTCACGTTCTCCGACGTCGGCCCGTCCGGTGGGTGGGAGAGAATCCGCTCGGACCCGGGAGGTAGTGGTGACGGTGGACCTGGTGACGGAGTTCGAGGCCGAACGCGGGCGGCTCGTCGCGGTGGCGTACCGGATGCTGGGCAGCCGCAGCGAGGCGGAGGACGCCGTCCAGGAGACCTGGCTGCGGTACGCCGGGGCGCTCGCCGACCCGGCCCGCCGGGCCGAGATCCGGCACCTGGGCGGCTGGCTCACCACCACCTGCGCCCGGATCTGCCTCGACGTGCTGCGCTCCGCCCGGGTCCGCCGTGAGACGTACCCGGGGCAGTGGTTGCCGGAGCCGGTCGTCACCCCGCTGGGCGGCAACGCGCCGGGGCCTGACGGTTTCGCCCCCGACCCGGCCGACCGGGCGGTCCGGCGCGACCAACTCGGCACCGCCCTGCTGGTCGTCCTGGAACGGCTCAGCCCCGAACAGCGGGTCGCCTTCGTCCTGCACGACGTCTTCGCGGTGCCGTTCGCCCGGATCGCCGAGGTGCTGGCGAGCACGCCCGAGGCGGCCCGCCAGCACGCCTCCCGGGCCCGCCGGGCGGTCACCGCCTCCGACGTGCCCCGGCACACCGCCGACCCCGCCGAGCAGCGCCGGGTGCTCGCCGCGTTCGCCGCCGCGACCGAGTCCGGCGACCTCGACGCGCTGGTCCGGGTCCTCGCCCCGGACGTGGTGCTGATCGGCGACAGCGGGGGGCACTTCCCGACCGCCCGCCGACCGGTCGTCGGCGTCGACCCGGTGGCCCGCTTCCTGCTCGGCCTCTTCGCCCGGGCCGGCCGGTACGGCCAGCGCCTACGGGCCACGCCGGTGCTGGTGGACGGGGTGCTCGGCCTGCACCTGGAGACGGTCCAACCCGACGGCCGGCTGCTGCGGATGGTCACCGGGTTCACCGTGCACGACGGCCGGATCACCGGACTGTTCCACCAGCTCAACCCGGACAAGCTGCGCCGACTGCCGCCGCTGGGCCCGGACGCCACCTGGCCGCCCCGCTGGTGACCCCCACCGCGCCGGCCGGGCCACGCCCGGTCAGACCACCAGGGCCAGCCACTTCCGGTACGCCGAGGCGAACGGCTCGGTGCCGTCGCCGAGGGCGGTGAGCAGCTTCGCCGCCGCCGCCTGCGCCTGCGCCACCACCTCGTCCGGGTAGCCGAACCGGCCCCGGTGCTCGGCGAACTCGTCCTCGTCGCGCAGCTCCACCAGGCCGGTGGTCCGGCGGCGCACCACGTCCAGGTCGAGGTCGACCAGGTGGACGGTGTCGTCGCCCTCCCAGCGGGCCGGGGTGGCGATGTCGCAGTAGACCTCGCTGGTCCGGGGCGGCGGGTTGAACATGCCCGTCCACCAGGCGTGGTGCGGCACCAGCAGGACGAAGGGGATCTGCTCCACCGAGGGCCGGCCGTGGTAGACCGACACGGTGCCCTCGGTCACCCCCAGCCACACGCCGAGATCGTCCTCGGCCAGCCGGCGGGCCGGGTAGTCGCGGTGGGCGCTGCCGTCGTACTTGCGGTAGATCACGCGGACCACGTCGCTCGGCATGAGTCGCACCCTAGCCGATTCCGACCCCTCCCCGCCGCAGCGAGTTGACCCGTCCGAGGTCACGACAATCCGGACGGTGACCGCGCCACGCGGGGAGGCGGGGGCGCGTCCACTGTCGGCGGCGGCGGGTACCGTCGCACGGTGACTCCGCCCCGTACCGCCGCCGGCCCCAGCACCCCCTCGGCCCGCTCCGGCCGACGGCGTGGTGGCCGGCCGAGCGGCACCGAGCTGCTGGCGGCGGCGGTCGGCGCGGTGCCCGGCGGCGCGACCCGGCCGGGCCAGCAGCAGATGACCGAGGCGATCGAACGCAGCGTCGCCGCCCGCGAGCACCTGCTGGTGCAGGCGGGCACCGGCACCGGCAAGTCGCTGGGCTACCTCGCCCCCGCGCTGACCGTGGACGGGCCGGTGGTGGTTTCCACCGCCACCCTGGCGTTGCAGTCCCAACTGGTCGAGCACGACCTGCCCCGGCTCGCCGACGCGGTCGAGCCGCTGCTCGGCCGCCGCCCGACCTTCGCCGTGCTCAAGGGGCGGCACCACTACCTCTGCCTGGCCCGGCTGGACAACTCCACCGAGGACGAGCCGGAGGACACCCTCTTCGACGCCCCCGCCGAGCGGCCCGGCGGCGGGACGAAGTGGCTCGGTGAGGCCGGCCGGATGGGCAAGCAGATCCAACGGCTGCGCGACTGGGCCGAGAAGACCGACACCGGCGACCGGGACGAGCTGGACCCGGGCGTCGACGACCAGGCGTGGCGGCTGGTCTCGATGCCGGCCCGCGAGTGCGTGGGGGCGTCGCGCTGCCCGTTCGGCCAGGAGTGTTTCGCCGAGGCGTCCCGGGCCCGCGCCCGCGAGGCCGACGTGGTGGTCACCAACCACAGCCTGCTCGCGGTGGACATGCTGGCCGGCCGGCACATCGTGCCGCCGCACAAGCTGCTGATCGTCGACGAGGCGCACGAGCTGGCCGACCGGGTCTCCTCGGCCGCCCAGGCCGAGCTGGTGCCGGAGCAGATCGACAGGTCCGCCCGACGGGCCCGCCCGCTGCTGCGGCCGGACGTCGCCGACCGGCTCACCGAGGCCGGCGACGCGCTCGCCGTCGGGCTGGCCGAGGCCCCGGCCGGCCGGCTCACCGGCGGCCTGCCCGGCCCGCTGCGCGAGGCGTGCACGCTGCTGGACGCGGCCACCCGGGCCGCCCTCGACGCGATAGGCGACATCAAGGCCGACGATCCGGACCCGGTCCGCAAGCAGCAGGCCAAAGCGGTGCTCGACGAGCTGTCGACCACCGCGCAGCGGCTGCTGGAGGAGGCCGACCACGACGTCGCCTGGGTGGAGAAACCGGACAACGGCAGCCGTCGGGCACTGGTGGTCGCGCCGCTGTCCGTCGCCGGCACCCTCGCCACCCACCTGTACGACGAACGCACGGTGGTCGCCACCTCGGCGACCCTGGCGCTGGGCGGCCGGTTCGACACGGTGGCGCGGGCGCTCGGCCTGGAGGCGCCGCCGCCCGCCCCGCCGTCCCCGGCCGCCGCTGCGCTGGCCACCGCCACCGCCGGCCGGTCGACAGGCGTCGGCGTCACTGCGGTCGGGGCCACCGGGACGGATGCCGGCGGGGTGGCGAGCGCCCCGGGCAGCCGGGCCGCCACCGGCGTCGTACCGGCCACGTCGGGGCCGGGCTGGTCGTCGCTCGACGTCGGCTCACCGTTCGACTACGCCCGGCAGGGCATCCTGTACGTCGCCGCGCACCTGCCCCGGCCCAGCGTCTCCGGGCTGCCCGAGGCGGCCGGTGAGGAGTTGCTGCGGCTGGTCGGCGCGCTCGGTGGTCGTACCCTCGGGTTGTTCTCCTCCCGGCGGGCCGCGCAGCAGGCGGCGGAGCTGCTGCGGGCGCGCACCGACCTGCCCGTGCTGCTCCAGGGCGAGGAGGCGCTGCCGCTGCTGGTACGGCGGTTCCGCGACGACCGGTCGAGCTGCCTGTTCGGGGTGATGTCGCTCTGGCAGGGGGTGGACGTGCCGGGCGACTCGTGCCAGCTCGTGGTGATCGACCGGCTGCCGTTCCCGCGTCCCGACGAGCCGCTGGCGGCGGCCCGCGCGGCGGCGGTGGACGCGGGGGGTGGTTCCGGCTTCTCGGCGGTCAGCGTGCCGATCGCGGCGGTCCGGCTGGCGCAGGGGGTGGGCCGGCTGATCCGGGCCACCGGTGACCGGGGGGTGGTCGCGGTCCTCGACTCGCGGCTGGAGACGGCGCGCGGCTACGGGCCGTTCCTGCGCCGTTCGCTGCCCCCGTTCTGGTACACCACCCGGCCAGAGGTGGCCCGGGGCGCGCTGGAGCGGCTGGCGAAGCTCTGACCCGCAACGCCGAGCCGCCCGCTCCCGGCGGGGGAACGGGCGGCTCACGGTGCCGGTCGGATGCCGGTCAGGGTGCCTGGGAGGCGACCACCACGGCGTCCGGCGGGGTGTCGGGCACGCTGCGGGCGGCGAGCCGGCGTACGGCGGTGTTGAGCACCGCGATCAGCGGCACCGCGACCAACGCGCCGGTGATGCCGGCGAGCACCACCCCGGCGGCGATCCCGATGATCACGGCGAGCGGGTGGATGGCCACCGCCCGACCCATGATCAACGGTTGCAGCAGGTGTCCCTCGACCTGCTGCACGCCGATCACCACGCCCAGGATGATCAGGGCGGTCACCGGGCCGCTGTCGACGAGCGCCACCAGCACCGCCACCCCACCGGAGAGGGTGGCCCCGACGATCGGGATGAAAGCGCCGAGGAAGACCAGCGCGGCCAGCGGGAAGGCGAACGGGATGTCGAAGACGACCAGGAAGATGCCGATGCCCACCGCGTCGATGAACGCCACCAGCACGGTCGCCCGCACGTAGGCGCCGAGCGTGGCCCAGGAGGCCCGGCCGGCGTCGTCGACCTTCCACCGGGCGGCGACCGGCAGCAGGCGGACCAGGAAACGCCAGATCCGGCTGCCGTCACGCAGGAAGAAGAAGGTGGCGAAGAGCACCAGGATCGCTCCGGTGAGCACCTCGGCCAGGGTGGCGGCGGTGGCCAGCGCCCCGCTGGTGAACTTCTCGGTGTTGCCGTTGATCCAGCCCTGCGCCTCTTCGATGTAGCGGTTGAGCTGGCTGTCCGACAGGTGCAGCGGGCCGGTCTTGAGCCAGTCCTGGATCTGCCGTACGCCCTGCGACGACTTCTCGCTCAGCTCCGGCACGCCCTGGATGAACTCGTTGACCACCAGGGTCAGCGTGCCCACCACCGCGGCCAGCCCGCCGACCATCACCACGGCGGTGGCCAGCGACCGGGGGAACCGGGCCCGCAGCAGCCAGCCCACCGCCGGGGCGAGCAGCGCGGAGAGCAGCAGCGCCACCGCCAGCGGGATGATCACGATGCTGATCGTCCCGACGATCTTCAGCAGCGCCCAGGTGACCACACCGATCACGATCAACCGCCACGACCAGGCGGCGGCGATCCGCAGCGCGTGCGGCACGTCGGCGTCGTCGCGGCTGGAGGTGGAGTTGTGCATGGCCGCCGGTGGCTCGGCCCCGACCACCGTCGCCGACGGGGCGGCCGGCGGACCGGGGGACGCGGGTGTGGCCACGCCGGCCCCCTCGGGCGCGTCGGCCGGATCGGCGCGTCCCGCGCGGACCGACTCCCGTCCGGACTCGTACGCGCGGCGGAGTCGGCCGCGTACCCGCTCGAAGCGGCTCAAGCGCACCTCCTGATAAACGACACCGGGACGCCCCACGGCGACGGCCCGGACAGGGTACGTCCGTACGCCGCCACCGTAGGGCAGTTCCGCCACTCATTGCCCCACGCCGCATCGGCTCAACCACCGGACGGACCCCACCGGCCCACACGGTAGCGTCTTGGCGTGACCGCCGACCCGAACCTCGACACCGGCCTGCCGATCCGCCTGCTGCACGACCGGGTGCTGGTCAGACAGGACGGCAGCGAGGGCGAACGCCGCTCCACCGCAGGCATCGTCATCCCGGCCACCGCCGCCGTCGGCAAGCGGTTGGCCTGGGCCACCGCCGTGGGGGTGGGTCCGCACGTACGCGCCGTCGTGGCCGGCGACCGGGTGCTCTTCGACCCGGACGACCGCTCCGAGGTCGAACTGCACGGCCGGGGGTACGTGCTGCTGCGCGAGCGGGACGTGCACGCCGTCGCCGCCGAACGGGTGGAGAGCGAGTCCACCGGCAGCACCGGCCTCTACCTGTAGGTCCGGTTTCTCCCAGGGCCCTCGGGAGTCGTCCCGGGCGGCCTACCGGTTTGTCCCGCTTCCCGGCGGGAAGCCAGGCACGTCCAGGTGCCCTGGGGAGGGACGATGCCGGTTCTCGTGAAGAAGGTGCTGCTCTGGGGCAGCGTCGCCTTCCTGATCTACTTCATGGCGTTCCGCCCGGACGGGGCGGCCCAGATGTTCAAGGGGATCGGGGCCGCCCTGATGGCGATGGCCCAGGGCCTCGGCGACTTCCTCACCAGCCTGATGACCTGACCCCGCCCGGGGCCGGCCAGCGCCCGGAGCCGGGCCGGTCAGCGCCCGCCGGGCGGCCAGGGGGCGGCCGGGCGGGGGCCGTACCAGCCGGGCGGGCCGTAGCCGGCCGGGTACGCCGGGGGCGGCGGCGGGGCCAGCACCACCGGGATCGGCACCACAGGCGAGTCCGGGGCGTCGACGACCCGCTGCGTGCCGTCGGGGAACCGCAGGTGGTAGCGCTGCCCGTCCCAGACCCCCACCGGAGTCTGCGGGTCCCGGCCGACGAAGAACGACCGGTACGCCGCGATCGTCTCCAGCAGCTGCCGTTCCTCCCGCAGGGTGTTCTCCCGCTCCGCCGGCTTGCGGTCCAGGCCACGCCGCATCCCGTCGCGCAGCAGCGCCAGCCGGGTCGCGGCGAACTGGTAACCGCGCATCGCGCGCAGCCCGGCGTCCCCGCCGACCCGCCGTGCCCAGGTCCGGGCGGCGTGCCGGCGGCCCAGGCTGCCCAGGGCGGCCACCTCGGGCGGGCTCAACCAGCCCGCCCGCACGTAGTCGGGCAGGGTCCGCTCGGTGAGCCGCCCCTCCCAGGCGCGCAGCCAGACCGCGAAGCCGACCATGCCGAAGAAGATCGGCACCATCACCGCGACCATCCCGTAGAAGAAGATCACCGCCTGGCCGGTGGCCTGGACCAGCGTCGGGATCAGGTTCCAGGTGCCGTGCAGCATCATCGCCAGCAGCAGGCCGGCGACCGGGGCGAGCACCCGTACCCGCCGGTCGGCGGTGCGGGCGGCGATGCCCAGCCCCACCCCGGTCATCGAGGTGAACAGCGGGTGGGCGAAGCCGAAGAAGAGGATCCGCGAGATGAAGATGACGATGACGTTACGCACCCCGGTCGCCGGACCCCACTGGTCGACGCCCGAGGCATACCCGAGACCGCCCAGGTAGAGGATGTTCTCCACCATGGCGAACCCGACGGCGGACAGCCCGCAGTAGACCAGGCCGTCGGTGATCCCGGACCACTCCCTGCGGCGGAAGATCAGCAGCAGGATCGGGCCGAGCGCCTTGGTCAGCTCCTCGATGAACGGGGCCACCAGCACTCCGGTCAGCGACGACGACACCCCCCAGTCCTTGAACAGGGCGGCGAAGGTGTTGTTGACGGTCAGCGACGCGGCTGTCGAGACGAACGCGCCCCAGGCGAAGCAGAAGATCAGGTACTTCAGCGGTTCGGGTTCGTACCGGTCGAGCCAGAGGAAGCAGGCCACCAGGACGGGTACCGGCAGGATCGCCGCGGTCACCCCGACCAGCAGCGCGTCCAGACCCAGGTTGGAGCCGAGCGTGTAGAGCATGTAGACCGCGCAGGCCGCGATCAGCAGCACCACCCCGGCCAGCACCAGGACCCGCCGCCAGCCGAGCCGGCGCAGCGGCATCCGGGGCGCGGCGGCGTCCGGCGACGGTACGGCGGGCGCGGGCGGCGGCGGGGGCCCGCCGGGCGGGGTGTCGGCCATGTGGATCAGCGTAGTCATCCCCGGCCCGTTCGGCCGGGCTCTCCCGGTGCACGGGCGGCACGGTCCACGGCCGGGTCAGCCCAGGGGCGGCGCGGTAGGTGGTTTCGGAGTCGCGTGCCGCTCGACCGGACCGCCGCCCGGTTTGTCCTTGTCGCCGAACGCCTGCCGGATCAGCCGGTTGGCGTCCTCCTGCTCGATGCCCGAGGCGACCAGCAGGTCACTGGCGGTGGTACGCACCTGGGCGATCACCACACTGCCGGAGAACCCGACCCCCTGGTCGTACGCCCGGCCCGCCTCGCTGACCGCGCGCAGCGACCGTTCCCGGGCCCGCTCCGGCTCGTCCCCGGCGGCGAACTCGTGCCGCAGCAGGCGGACCGACTCGGCCAGGTGGACCACCGCGTCGGGCATCGGCTCCGGCACCGGCTCGTCGTCCTCGATCATGGTGACCGAGCGTCGGATCAGGGTGCCGCTGTTGCGCATCGCCCGGTCGATCGGGTCGGCCGCCTCGGCGTAGTGGGTCAGCTCGTTGCGCCGGTGCCAGCGGGCCGGGGAGAGGGTGCTGGTCTCCTTCGCCCCCTCGATGGCCTCGGTGAAGGTGGCCAACTCCTCCTTGTTCTCGCGGAGCCGGTCCAGTGCCCGCTGGGCGGCGCCCCGGTCCCGGTCGCGCAACGCCTGGGCGCAGACGTCGAGCTGGTCGGCGAGCAGGTCCAACGCCGGCCGGGCGGCCCGGTTGATCACCCGGAGCGGGTTGAGCGGGAGCAGGATCGCCGTGACCAGCAGGGCGATGCCGCCGCCGACGAAGGCGTCGACGAACCGGGGCAGCTCCAGATCCTCGGTGGACGGGCTCAGCGTGACGATCAGCACGGCGGTCGCGGCGGCCTGGATCACCACCGCGACGCTGGCCCCGAAGAAGGTGGTGAGCAGGATGGCCGCGGTGACCACCAACCCGAGCTGCCAGCCCCCGGTGCCCAGGAAGTAGATCAGCACGTCGCCGAGGAACACCCCGACCGCCACCCCGACGATCAGTTCCACGGTCCGGCGCAGCCGCTGGCCGACCGAGGCGGCGAGGGTGCCGACCGCCGAGATCGGCGCGAAGACCGGTTGCGGGTTGCCCAGCAGGTGGTGCGACACGGTCCAGGCCAGCGCGGCGGCCAGCCCCGCCTGCACGGCCAGACCCGAGGCCAGGTGCACCTGGTGCAGCCGGTCGCGCAGGGTGGACCGGCCCCGGTGGCGCAGGTAGGCCACCGCCTCGGCGATCCGCGCGGTGTCCACGTCGTTCCCGCCGTCACGCAGCCCCGCCCGACGCAGCAGCGACGGTCGTCGGTCCCGGGCCAGCACCATGGCGGGGACTACCCACGCCACACCGGTTCATCCCTGCGGCAGAATCGTCCGGGTGACCGAGCTGATCGACAGGTGGGTGGCGGCGGCGCTCGCCGCCGGGGCCGCCGACTTGCCGGTGCTCACCGCCACCGGGGCCGACCTGCTGGCCCGCTGGCGGGAGCCGCACCGGCGCTACCACACGGCGCACCACCTGCGGGCGGTGCTGGACGTGGTCGACCGGCACGCCGACCTGGCCGACCGGCCGGAACGGGTCGCGCTCGCCGCCTGGACGCACGACGCCGTCTACGACCCGCGTGCCGCCGCCGACGCCAACGAACGGGCCAGCGCGGAGCTGGCCGGCACCCTGCTCACCGGGCTGGGGGTGCCGGCCGCCACGGTGGCCGAGGTCCGTCGGCTGGTGCTGGTCACCGCCGGGCACCGCACCGCGCCCGGCGACCGCGACGGCGCGCTGCTCTGCGACGCCGACCTGGCCGTCCTGGCCACACCCCCCGAGGTGTACGACGGGTACGCCGCCGCCATCCGCGCCGAGTACGCGCACGTGCCCGAGGCGGACTTCCGTACCGGCCGGGCGAGGGTCCTCGACGGGCTGCTCGCCCTGCCCGCCCTGTTCCGGCTGCCTCCGCTGGCCGCCCGGTGGGAGGCACCCGCCCGCGCCAACCTCCGCCGCGAGCTGGCGTCCCTGCGCTGACCAGGCCGCCCGCCCGTCGCCGGCGGCCCGGGTGTGGACCGGTCGGCGTCAGCGGCGGGCGGGGTTGCCGGGCAGGCTGAGGTGTCCGGGGCCGGCGAGGCCGCCGCCTGCGGGGTGGCCGGGTCCGGCGGGCGGTGCGGGCCGGGCCGGGCCGGCGGGGCGGTTGAGGTGTTTGGGGCGGCGCAGGCCGGAGGCGTACAACAGGCGGACGATCTCCCGGCTGGGCACCACGCGGGCGCCGAGCCACACCGCCACGGCGAACCGGTCGGCGGGGATGTCGTAGTGGTCCCGGTCGAAGCCGCGCCGGGGCACCCCCAGCGTCTCGGCGAACACGTGCAGCTCGGCCGCGGACACGTCGCTGATCAGGTGTGACCAGAGCCGACCGCGCCACGGCCAGGCGGGCCGGTCCAGGTACAGCATGGCGGCCAATCTAGCCGCCGGCTAGCCTCGGCCGCATGGCTGGCTCCCCCCTCCTCGACGACCTGCGGGCGGCCCTCGGCGACGAGGCCGTCCTCACCGATCCGGACCTGCTCCGGCTGCACCGGCGCGACGAGGCGGACCTGTGCGCCGCCGGCACGCCGCTGGTGGTCGTCCGCCCCCGGGACACGGCACAGGTGGTGGCGGTGGTCCGGGCGGCGGCCCGGCACGGCGTACCCGTGGTGCCGCAGGGGGCACGGACCGGCCTGGCCGGCGCGGCGAACGCGGTGGACGGCGCGGTGGTGGTGAGCACCGTCGCGATGACCGCGATCCGGGAGATCGACCCGGTGGCCCGGATCGCCGTGGTGCAGCCGGGCGTGGTGAACGCCACGCTGGCCCGCGCCGTCCGGGAGCAGGGCCTGTACTACCCGCCCGACCCGGGTTCCTGGGAGTCCTCCACGATCGGCGGCAACGTCTCCACCAACGCCGGTGGGATGTGCTGCGTCAAGTACGGGGTGACCACCGAGTACGTCCTCGGGCTGGAGGTGGTGCTCGCCTCCGGTGAGGTGCTGCGCACCGGCCGGCGTACCGCCAAGGGTGTGGCCGGGTACGACCTCACCCGGCTCTTCGTCGGCGCGGAGGGCACCCTCGGTGTGATCACCGAGGTCACCGTGGCGCTGCGGCCCGCGCCGGAGGAGTCGCTGACCATGGTGGCGGTCTTCGGCTCGACCGCCGGGGCGGGTACGGCGGTGGCCGGGATCGCCGCGCAGGGGCTCACCCCGAGCCTGCTGGAGCTGCTGGACCGGACGCACCTGCGGGCGATCGAGGCGTACCGGCCGATGGGGTTGCGGACCGACGCGCAGGCGCTGCTGCTCGCCGCCGCCGACACCGGCCCCCGGGCGGCGGACGACCTGGCCCGGATCGCCGAGGTCTGCACGGCGGCCGGCGCGCAGGAGGTCTACGCGGCGACCGACGCGGTGGAGGCGGCGGCGCTGCTCCAGGCCCGCCGGCTGGCCCACCCGGCGATGGAGAGGTTCGCCGTCGACACCTATCCGGACGGCAACGGCGGCCTGATCATCGACGACGTGGCGGTGCCCCGGGGGGCGCTCGCGACGCTGCTGGACGGGGTGGCCCGGATCGCCACCGAGTGCGGGGTGCCGATCGGGGTGGTCGGTCACGCCGGTGACGGCAACCTGCACCCGAACATCGTGGTGGACCGGGCCGACCCGGCCAGCCTGGAGCGGGGCCGGCGGGCCTTCGACGAGATCATCCGGCTCGGTCTGGAACTCGGTGGCACCTGCACCGGCGAGCACGGCGTCGGGCTGCTCAAGCGGGACTGGCTGGCCCGGGAGATCGGCCCGGTCGGCGTCCGGGTGCACCAGGCGATCAAGGCGGCGCTCGACCCGGCCGGGCTGTTCAACCCGGGCAAGGTGCTCTGAGCGGGCCGGGTCGGCTCAGCGGGTCGGTTCGGCCGGGGTGGCCTGGGTGAGCAGGAGCAGGATCTCACCGGCCACCGCCGGTCGTTCCTCACCCGGGCAGTCCTGCGAGGTGATCAGGCCGGCCGTGGTGAGCAGGCTGGACGTCAACGCGTCGATGCAGCTCGCCCGGTACTCGCGGGCCTGGTCGGTCTCCTGGGCCAGCCGCGGGTCGGCCAGCAGCCGGTGCAACCGCTGCACCTGCTCCGGGTCCAGGGAACCGGCCGAGGTGACCCCGTCGCCGGCACAGTCGTCGCACTCCCACCGGCCGTCCGGCTCGACGGTCAGCGAGCGCAGTGGACCGTCCTCGCCGAGCTTCTGCACCAGGCTGACCCGGGTCGCCCCCGGTGCCGTCGTCCCGCCCCGGCCCTCCGCTGTGGACCTGCCCTCCCGGTCGGCCATCGCGCAGCCGGTCAGGGTGACCGTCATGACGGCGGGGACGAGGAGCGCACGTGACCACTGAGGGGGAACCACGCGCCGGAACCTATCCCACCCCGTTGCCGTCCGGAACCGGCCGACCGGCCCCGCCCCGCCTGGTGGAACCGGCCCCGGGCTGGTCAGCGGGAGGACGTCGGCAGGTGCAGCGGGTCGTCCTCGACGCCGTCGACACCCCGGTCGGCGGCGAACCCCCGGACGTCGGGGGCACCGAGGCGGGCCGCGTCGGCGGTCGCGTCGTCCGGCATGAGCTGCGACTCCCGCTCGGCCTCGACCCGGGCCCGGTAGTGCGCGATCTCCCGTTCCCGGGTGGCCGCGTCCCAGCCGAGCACCGCCCCCATCAGCTCCGCCGTGTGCCCGGCCGAGTCGACGCCCCGGTGGGTCGTCTCGAAGGAGATCCGGGTACGCCGGGTCAGCACGTCCTCCAGGTGCAGCGCCCCCTCGGAGCGGGTGGCGTAGGTCACCTCGGCGGCCAGATACTCGGGTGCGCCGGCCAGCGGTGAGGCGAGCAGCGGGTCGGCGGCGATCAGCGCCAGCACCTCCAGGGTGAGCGTGCCGTACCGCTCCAGCAGGTGTTCGACCACCCCGACGGGCACCCCGTGCCGGCGGGCCAGGTCGGCCCGGTCCCGCCACATCGCGGCGTACCCGTCGGCGCCGAGCAGCGGCAGGTCGGCGGTGCGCGAGGGGCGTACGCCGCCGAGCCGGTGGGCGGCCCGGTCGACCACGTCGGCGGCCATCACCCGGTAGGTCGTGTACTTGCCACCGGCCACCAGCAGCAGCCCGAGCATCGGCTCGAAGACGGCGTGTTCCCGGGAGAGCTTGGAGGTCGAGTCGGCCTCACCGGCGAGCAGCGGGCGCAGCCCGGCGTAGACGCCCTCGATGTCGGCGCTGGACAGCGGCCGGTCCAGCACCAGGTTGACCTGGTCGAGCAGGTACTGGATGTCGCGGGCGGAGGCGGCCGGGTGGGAGCGGTCGAGCCGCCAGTCGGTGTCGGTGGTCCCGATGATCCAGTGCCCGCCCCACGGGATGACGAAGAGCACGCTGGTGGCGGTGCGCACGATCAGCCCGGTCTCGCCGGTGATCGCCGAGCGGGGCACCACCAGGTGCACCCCCTTGGAGGCCCGGACCCGAACCCCGGGACGCAACCCGACGTCGTTGAGCATCCGGGACATGTCGTCGCTCCACACGCCGGTGGCGGCGATGACGGTACGGGCGCGTACCTCGAACTCGGCGTCCGGGGAGCCGGGGGGCGCCTCCAGGTCACGGACCCGGACCCCGGTGACCTCCCGGGCCTGCCGCACCAGCCCGACGGCGCGGGCGCTGCTCACCACCGTCGCGCCGAGGCTGGCGGCGGTGCGGGCCAGGGTCACCACCAGCCGGGCGTCGTCGACCTGCCCGTCGTAGTAGCGGATGGCCCCGGCCAGCGCGTCGGCCCGCAGGCTGGGGAAGACCCGGCGGGCACCCTCACGGGTCAGGTGCCGGTGCAGCGGCATCCCCCGGCCGGTGCCGAACAGCCCGGCGAAGGCGTCGTAGGCGGCCACACCGGCCCCGTAGTAGGAGCGGCGGACCAGCCGGGCCGGCAGGTCGCGCAGCCCCCGCCCGGCGGGGAGCGGGATCAGGAACGGGACCGGCCGGACCAGGTGCGGGGCGAGCCGGGTGGCGAGCAGACCCCGCTCGGTCAGCGCCTCGTGGACCAGGTGGAACTCCAGCTGTTCCAGGTAGCGCAGCCCGCCGTGGATCAGCTTGCTGGACCGGCTGGAGGTGCCGGCGGCGAAGTCGCGGGCCTCGACCAGGGCGACCTTGAGCCCCCGCGAGGCGGCGTCGAGCGCGGCACCGGCCCCGGTCGCCCCGCCTCCGATGACCAGCACGTCGAACCGCTCGGCCCGGAGCCGGCGCAGATCCGCGGCGCGGCGCTGCGGGGAGAGTTGACCGGCGGCGGATCGGGTCACATTGGGGTCACGCACCCGTCCACCGTAACCCGCCCGGTCCCGCCCGCAGCAGGCCCGCAACCGGCCAGGTTCCCCACCGCCCGCACGGTGACCGTGCGACGCGCCGCACGGCAGTGCCTCCCGGGCCGGGTCGTCGCAGCAGGGACGCGTCGTACTGTTTCCGGATGCTGGCCGACACACCCCCTCCGCCGGGCTACGGCTTCCCGCCGAGCGCCGCCCGTCCGTCGAGTCCGTGGCCGGTGGTGGCCGCCGCGCTCGCCGGTGGCTGGACGGTCACCCTCGTGGTGCTGCTCCAGGCGGTCGGCTGGTCGGTCGAGCAGTTGCAGGTGGCGGCGGGATGGGACCGGCAGGCGTGGCTGTGGCCGGCGCTCAGCCTGGCCACCGCCCTGCTGGTCGGCCTGCCCGCGCTGCTGCTGGCCCTGCTCCCCCGCTCGCCCCGGGTGCGGGCCACCGGCCGGGCCTGGCTGGCCGGCGCGCTGGCCCTGGTCGCCCTCGGGTCGCTGCGGGCGCTGCCGCAGGTGCACCACGAGGCGTACCTGGCCGCGCTGGCCGCGACGGCGACGCTGCTCGCGCTGCTGGCCACCCGGCTGCCCGCCCCGGCCCACCCGACTGCCGGCACGCATCCCCCGGCCGCCCCGCCCCGGGGCACCGACCCCGCGCACGGGGCACCAGGTTCCGCCGACCGGGGGCGGAGCAGCGAGCAGACCGAGCACGGTCGCGGGCCGGATGGCGGGGCCGGCCGGCCGCAGGCGGTCACCCTGCTGGCGATCGCCGCCGGCCTGGCGCTGCTGCTGCCGTGGGTCCGGTTCGGCGCGCTGGGCGGCCTGCTGGAGACGGTGCTCGCCGCGCTCGCCGCGACGGCGGTCGGCCTGCTGGCCGGGGCGCTGCTCGACGACCGGTTCTGGGCCCCCTTCACCGGTGACCGGCCACCCCGGTCGGCCCGTGCCGTGCTGGTCGGCGGCCTGGTCGCCGGGGTGGTCCTGCTGCTGGTCGTCGCGGGCACCGGCCACTCCGGCGTCCAACTCCCCGCGCTGCTCGTCGTCCCGCCCGTCGGGTTCGCGCTGGGCGCGTGCCAGGTGGCGGCCCGGCGGGCCGGCCGGCCCGCCGGTGCCGCGCCGGTGCGCTGGCTGGTCGGCCTGGCGGTGTTCGGCCCGTTGGCGCTCACCGACCCGGAGGAGATCTCGATCCTGCTGGCCACCACCCGCGACGTCCCCTACTGGGTCGCGGTCGCCTCGGGCGTCGGGTTCGCCGTCGCGGTCCTGCTGGCCGTCGGGTACGGGGTACTGCTCGCCCGGCCACGCGGGCGCGCGCCGCGCCGGCTGGTCGCCGCGTCGGGCGCGGCCGTCCTGCTGCTCACCGTCGGGGTGGTCGACGTGGCCGCCGGCCAGCCCGGCCTGTACGGGGAGCGGCTGCTGGTGGTGCTCCGCGAGCAGGCCGACCTCTCCGGCATCCCCGCCGGTACTCCCGGTCGGGCGGGCCGGGAGGCGCGGACCGCCGAGGTCTACCGCCGGCTGGTGGCGACCGCCGAACGCACCCAGGGCGGGCTGCGCCGGGACCTGAGCCGGCTGGGCCTCGACCCGACGCCGTACTACCTGGTCAACGCGATCGAGACCGACGGCGGGCCGGCGGTGCGGGCCTGGCTCTCCGGCCGCCCCGAGGTGGCCCGGGTGCTGGTCAGCCAGCGGCTCCGCCCGCTGCCCGTACCGGCGCCGGTCAGCCGGGGCGACCAACCGGCACCGACCGGGCCGGAGTGGAACCTGCGGATGATCGGGGCCGACCGGGTCTGGTCGGAGCTGTCCGTCACCGGCTCCGGGGTGGTGGTCGGCAGCTCGGACTCCGGGGTCGACGGCACACACCCGGCGCTGGCCGCCGGTTTCCGGGGCGGCGACGACTCCTGGTACGACCCGTGGAACCACACCCGCTCCCCCGCCGACTCCGGCGGCCACGGCACCCACACCGCGGGCAGCGCCGTGGGGCGGGACGGCATCGGGGTGGCTCCCGGCGCGCAGTGGGTGGGCTGCGTCAACCTCGATCGCAACCTGGGCAGTCCGGCGCACTACCTGGACTGTCTCCAGTTCATGCTGGCCCCGTTCCCGGCCGGCGGTGACCCGTTCACCGACGGACGGCCGGCGCGTGCCCCGGACGTGCTGACCAACTCGTGGGGGTGCCCGCCGGTGGAGGGCTGTGATCCGGGGGCGCTGCGTCCGGCGACCGCCGCCCTGGAGGCGGCGGGCATCCTGGTGGTGGCCGCCGCCGGGAACACCGGCCCGGACTGCGGGTCGATCGTCGACCCGCCGGCCCCGTACCCGGACGTGCTGACGGTGGGGGCGGTGAACCGGGACCGGGTGGTCGCCGAGTTCTCCAGCCGGGGCCCCGTCGCGGGCGGGGTGGTCAAGCCGGATCTGGTCGCGCCCGGGGCGGGGATCAGGTCCGCGATGCCCGGCGGCGGCTACGCCACGCTTGATGGCACCTCGATGGCCACCCCGCAGGTGGCGGGCGTGGTGGCGCTGATGTGGTCGGCGAATCCGGCGCTGGTCGGCGATCTGGCGCGGACCCGGAGCATCCTGCGGGACACCGCGCAACCGGCCGGGCCCGCCGACCTCAGTTGCGGGCCGGTGACGGCGTCGAGCGGGGCCGGGCTGGTCGACGCGTACGCGGCGGTGCGGGCGGCCCGCCGCTGACCGGTCCCCGCCCCCGGGGTGGGTCGGCCCGTCGCCGGGACGAACCGGCCTGGCCGGGGTGGGTACGGGCCACGGACACGGAACGGGGCGGACCGCTCGCGCGGCCCGCCCCGTTCGGGGTTGGAGCTGGACTCAGAAGTCCATGTCCCCGCCACCCGGGCCAGCCGGGGCGGCCGGGGTCTTCTCCGGCTTGTCCGCCACGACGGCCTCGGTGGTGAGGAAGAGCGCCGCGATCGACGAGGCGTTCTGCAGCGCCGACCGGGTCACCTTGGCCGGGTCGATGATGCCCGCGGCCAGCAGGTCGACGTACTCACCGCTGGCGGCGTTGAGGCCGTGCCCGGCGTCCAGGTTGCGGACGCGCTCGACGACCACACCACCCTCCAGCCCGGCGTTGACGGCGATCTGCCGCAGCGGGGCGTCCAGCGCGATCTTGACGATCTGCGCGCCGGTGGCCTCGTCGCCGGTCAGGTCCAGCTTGTCGAAGGCGGTCTTGCCGGCCTGCACCAGCGCGACGCCACCACCCGGGACGATGCCCTCCTCGACGGCGGCCTTCGCGTTGCGGACGGCGTCCTCGATGCGGTGCTTGCGCTCCTTCAGCTCGACCTCGGTGGCCGCGCCGACCTTGATCACCGCGACGCCGCCGGCCAGCTTGGCCAGCCGCTCCTGCAGCTTCTCGCGGTCGTAGTCGGAGTCGCTCTTGTCGATCTCGGCCCGGATCTGGTTGACCCGGCCCTGGATCTGGTCGGCGTCGCCGGCGCCGTCGACGATGGTGGTCTCGTCCTTGGTCACCACGACCTTGCGGGCGCGGCCCAGCATGTCGAGGCCGACGGCGTCGAGCTTGAGGCCGACCTCCTCGCTGATGACCTGACCACCGGTGAGGATGGCGATGTCGGCGAGCATGGCCTTGCGGCGGTCACCGAAGCCCGGCGCCTTGACGGCGACCGACTTGAAGGTGCCCCGGACCTTGTTGACGACCAGGGTCGCCAGGGCCTCGCCCTCGATGTCCTCGGCGATGATCAGCAGCGGCTTGCCCGACTGCATGACCTTCTCCAGGATCGGGAGCAGGTCCTTCACCGAGGAGATCTTGCTGTTGACGATCAGGAGGTACGGGTCGTCGAAGACGGCCTCCATACGCTCCGGGTCGGTCATGAAGTACGCGGAGATGTAGCCCTTGTCGAAGCGCATACCCTCGGTGAGCTCCAGCTCCAGCCCGAAGGTGTTGCTCTCCTCGACGGTGATGACGCCTTCCTTGCCGACCTTGTCCATCGCCTCGGCGATGATCTCACCGACGGTGCTGTCACCGGCGGAGATGGAGGCGGTGGAGGCGATCTGCTCCTTGGTCTCGACGTCCTTGGCGAGCTTGGACAGCTCCTCCGAGACGCTGGCCACGGCGGCCTCGATGCCCCGCTTCAGGGCCATCGGGTTGGCACCGGCGGCCACGTTGCGCAGACCCTCACGTACCAGGGCCTGGGCCAGGACGGTCGCCGTCGTCGTGCCGTCACCGGCGACGTCGTCGGTCTTCTTGGCGACCTCCTTGACCAGCTCGGCGCCGATCTTCTCGTACGGGTCCTCGAGCTCGATCTCCTTGGCGATGCTCACACCATCGTTGGTGATGGTGGGGGCGCCCCACTTCTTCTCGAGCACCACGTTGCGGCCCTTGGGGCCGAGGGTCACCTTCACGGCGTCGGCGAGCTGGTTCATGCCCCGCTCGAGGCCGCGGCGAGCCTCTTCGTCGAACGCGATCATCTTGGCCATACGGCGTTGTCCTCCTGGACACTCACGGGCCACCCGGGTGTTGTGCCCCGGACGGGCCGCCTGGTGTACGCACCTTGGGGACGTCGCCACCTGGCGACGACGACGTCCTCCTCGGTCGGGCCGGACAGCCCGCGACGACCGGCCATGTGCCACCCCGACGCCATCGAGACGCCTGCGTGACCGTGGCCCTACCGCCCCGACCATTGGCACTCATCGTATGCGAGTGCCAATGACTTGTTTAGCACTCTCCCCTGCCGAGTGCAAGCACGACGGGGCCGGTCAGCCGAGTTCCGCCACCAGTCGCGTGACGTTCACCGGCCCCTCCTGCGCCCGCTGCTCGGCGTACGTCACGACGAGCCCGACCAACTGCACCAGGTAGACCGGGAGGACCAGCACCGCGCTGACCAGGATCACCGCCACCGCGCCGACGGCGGTGCCCGGCGCGGTGAACGGGTCGGTGCCGAACGGCACGGTGCCCACCGACTCCACCACGCTGCCGAGCGCGCTGCCGAGGAGCACCGCCAGGGCGACGAGCGCCACCCGGCCGAGCACCATGCCCAGCCGGTCGTGGAACATGCGGAACGAGCGGCCGACCGGGTTCTGCCCCTCGAACAGGTAGACCGGGCCGGCCAGGGCGAGGGCGAAGGCCAGGTAGATGCCGGGCAGCAGGCAGAGGCAGAACCCGACACCGATGAGCACGCCCAGCACCAGCATCCATCCCCACAGGCCGAGGCAGCGGCGCGCGCCGTAGCGCAGCGCGCCGGGCAGGTCGGCGGGCTGACCGGCGGCCTGCCGGGCGACCACCCAGGTCCCGCCGGCCCAGCCGATGCCCTGCACCACCCCGAGCGCCAGCGCGACCAGGAGCACCGAGACGCCGTAGATCACCAGGTCGCTGAGGTAGTCCGCAGGCAGCGAACCGTCGGCGGGCAGCACGGTGGCGTCGGGCCCCATGCCGAGCGAGAGCAGGGACACCGCCACCGCCGGCACGACCTGGGTGAGCAGCATCAGCGGCAGCAGGGGCCGCCAGCTACGCCGTACCGCGCCGGTGCACCTGCCGAACCACCCCTCCAGACCGGCGTGCGGGGGGTTCACCAGCGGGTCCTCCGGACCCCAGGGACCAGGCCCGGCGAACGGCGGATGACCCCCGCCCGGCGGGAAGCCGCCACCGGCACCCAGCGGGTAGCCCGGGTACGGGCCACCGGGAGCCGGATAGCTCCAGCCCGGCGGCCAGGCCCCGGGCTGACCCCAGCCGGGCTGCCCGGGCGGGGTGCCCCATGGCTGCTGACCGGCGGGCATGCCCCCGGGCGGTTGCCCCCACGGGCCGCCCGGGGACCCGGCAGCGGGGTCGGGCGGACCCGAAGGCGACTGGTCGGACATGAACCCTCCTCAGCGGGGACGCCTGGACGGTTCACGATCTTTCCCGGCGCCGGCCTCCGCCGCCAACCGTCACCCGGACGCATCCGGCGGGTGGGAACCCGATCCGGCCACCGGGGCGGCCCGGCGGTGGGGACCCGGCGCGCCCCGTCACCGGGGGACGGGGCGGGACCGGCGAGGAGGTCAGGCGATGACGCGGACCCGTTCGGCCTGCGGGCCCTTCTGGCCCTGGGCGATCTCGAACTCCACCCGCTGACCGTCGTCGAGCGCCTTGTAGCCGTCCATTTCGATGGCGGAGAAGTGGACGAAGACGTCCTGCCCGCCGTCGACGGCGATGAAGCCGTAGCCCTTTTCGGAGTTGAACCACTTGACGGTGCCCTGTGCCACGGTGCACTTCCTCACTCTGCGCGGCGTTCCCCAACTCCGGATTGCCGGCGGGCCGACAGCGGAGAGCCACCGTTACGGCGGTCGGTGAGGACCGCTGAATCGGTGACCGAAATCGCACGCTACACGAGGAGTGACGACAGCGCACGACCACAAATATGGTCAAATCAGACGGGTATCGACCCGGTCACCCATCGGTGAACATCGCTGCGGTATGCATGCCCCCATGACCTCTGCCCCGGCCCCACCGGCGACCCGCACGGCCCCCGTGCACCGGGTGCGTCCGCAGGACGCGGCCCGGATGCGGGCGCTGCGGCTGGAGATGCTCGCGGACGCGCCGCTGGCCTTCCTGGAGACCGTCGCCGAGGCCGCCGCCCGGCCGCACGCCGACTACGCGGCCCGGATCGCGTACGTGTCCCAGGGGTGCCACACCGCCCAGTTCGTGGCCGACCCCGGCGGTCGGCTGGTCGGGCACGCGGGCGGCACCGTCTCCCCCGACGAGCCGGATCTGACGGTTGTCTACGCGGTCTACGTGACCCCCTCGTGGCGGGGCAGCGGGCTGCTCGGCGCGCTGATCGACGAGGTTGCCGCCTGGTCGCGCGCCTGCGGCCGGCCGCAGCTCATGCTGGAGGTGGTGGTCGGCAACGACCGGGCCCGCCGGGCCTACCACCGCCTGGGCTTCACCGACACCGGGGTACGCGTCCCGCACCCCAAGCTCCCCGCCCTCAACGAACTCCAGATGCGCCGCCCCGCCTGACCCCCTCCCTCCCACCGCTCCCCTTCCCCACCCACACCCCGCCGCCCGCCCGACCGGTGCCCGCCCAGCCCCGGTGATCAAGAGGTTCAGGTCACCCGGAGGTCCGGAGCTGACGCGAACCTCTTGATCACCGAGGCGAGAGCCGGCGAGGCGAGAGGAGGCGAGGGGCGGGGGCGGGAGTCAGGCGGGGCGGCGGGACTGGACGATGCGGAAGCGGTTGGCCACGTAGGCGCCGTCGGTCAGGGCGGCGTTGGCGGCCGGGTTCGCGCCGCTGCCGTGGAAGTCCGAGAAGGCGGCGGACTGGTTCACGAAGACCCCGCCGGTCAGGTTGGCCGACAGGTGCACCCCGGCGTCGATCGCGGCGGCCTCGGCGGCGTCCAGCACCGCCTCGTCGGTGGAGTAGACGGCGGCGGTCAGCGCGCCGCACTCCCCCACGGTGGAGCGGAGGATCTCCAGCCCGTGCGCGGTCGAGTCGGTGGCGATGACGAACGAGATCGGCCCGAACCACTCCCGGCCGTAGACCTCGGTGTCGGTGGCGGCGAGCTTGACGATGGTCGGCGTCCGGACCACCGCGTCGGGCAGCGCCGGGTGCGTGACGGTACGCGACTCCAGCACCGCCTCGCCGACCTTGGTGACCTCGTCGAGACGTTCCAGCACCCCGTCGTTGACGATCGCCCCGGTGAGTTCCACCCCCCGGGCCGGGTCGGCGGTGAGCTTGCCGACGGCGGCGGCGATACCGGCGGCCACCTCGTCGAAGCTCTTGTGCCCCTGGTCGGTGTCGATGCCGGCGGCGGGGATCAGGATGTTCTGCGAGGTGGTGCACATCTGCCCGCTGTAGAGGGTCAGCGTGAAACCGAGGTTGCGGCACATCCCGGCGAAGTCGTCGGTGGAGTCGATCACGACGGTGTTCAGGCCGGCCTTCTCGGTGTAGACGGTCGCCTGCCGGGCGTTGGCCTCCAGCCAGTCGCCGTACCCGGTGGAACCGGTGAAGTCGACGATCTTCACGGCGGGGTGCAGGGCCAGGGTGGAGGCCAGCTTCTCGCCGGGGGCCTCGGGGGCGAGCAGCACCAGGTCGGGGTCGAAGCCGGCCTCGGCGAGCACCTCCCGGGCGTACTTCACGGTGATCGCCAGGGGCAGCACCGCGCGGGGGTGCGGCTTGACCACCACCGGGTTGCCTGTCACCAGCGAGGCGAACAGCCCGGGGTACGAGTTCCAGGTCGGGAAGGTGTTGCAGCCGATCACCAGGGCCACCCCGCGCGGCACCACGTGGAACGTCTTGGTCATCCGCAGCGGGTCGCCCTTGCCGGCGGCCTTCTCCCAGCCGGCCGTCCCGGGGTGCCGGGTCATCTCCGCGTACGCGTAGGCGATCGCCTCCAGCGCCCGGTCCAGCGCGTGCGCGCCGCCGGCCTGGAACGCCATCACGAACGCCTGCCCGCTGGTGAACTGCACCGCGTTGGCCAGCTCGAAGATGTGGCTGTGCAGCCGGGCGAGGATCTCCAGGCACACCCCCACCCGGGTCTGCGGGCCGGCGTCGCGCCAGGCCGGCAGGGCGGCGGAGGCGGCGGCGACCACCTCGTCCGCGCCCGGGTGCGGATAGCGCACGTCCAGGGCCACCCCGAACGGGCTCGTCTCGGTGGCGACCCGGTCGGCCGCCCCCGGCTGGTCGAGCGGGAAGTCACCACCGAGGTACGCCTCGAAGGCGGCCCTGCCGTCGGCGGCGGCGGTCTCGCCGTACACCCGGGGGCTGGGTGATTCGGGATACGCGGACCAGTACCCCCGCTCGGTGATCGCGGTCAGCGCCCGGTGGAGGGTGTCGGCGTGCCTGTCGTACAGCGGGTGCGGGGTCTCCGTCATGCCCGCCATCATGCAACAGATGGCGGCCAGATCAGTAGGGGCGTGTCACAGATCAGATGGTCGCCTGCCACTCCGTGGCCCCGGCCACCGGCCGGAACCCGAGCTGCTCGTTGATCGCGATCATGTGGGTGTTCAGCGCCGCGTTGTAGGTGTCGACCACGCTCAGCTCCGGCTCGTACGCCAGGGTGTGTTCGAGGTTCTCGGCCTTGCAGAGCAGGCCGAGCCGGTGCCCCCGGTGGGCCGGATCGACGATGGTGATCTGCTGCCAGGCGTGCCGGGTGGTGTTCGCGGCCAGGCTGAGCACGCTCCACGCGACCAGCCGGCCGGACGCCCCGTGCACGGCGGCGACGCTGTACCGGCGGACCCCCCGCGCGTCGAGCGCCTGCTCCATGCCCTGCATCCGCTCGGCGTCCATCCGCTCGGGCTCCCACTCCAGGTCGCCCAGGGGCGCGTCGGTCATCAGCCGGCCCTCCAGGTGGGCGAGGTCGGTGAGGTGCTCCGACGGCGGGTGTCCGTGCCAGCGGACCGTGCGGTAGCCGGCGGCGGCCGATCGCGCCCCGGCCCGCAGGGCGGCCAGCCGGGTCCGGTCGAGCGCGGTGACGTCCAGCCGGCGACGGACTTCGACGAGCACCGGCCGGGCACCGAGCGCCGCCGCGAAAGCACCCCCGGGAAACTCCCGCCCCGCCCCGGCCGACGCGTGCCCGTCCGGCCAGGCCGGCGTCGCGTCGCAGGGGTCGTCGGGGAGCGCGGTCACGGCGGCGCCGACCACCCGTTTGCAGCCGGCCCTCCGGAGCAGTAGCCGGGCGTGGGCGAACAACGCCCGCCCCACCCCGCGCCGCCGGTACGCCGGGTCCACCGCCAGCTCGATGTTGGCGTTGTCGGTGTTGTCCAGCAGGTGCAGGTTGACCCGGACCCAGCCGACGGGCACCCCGTCGAGTCGGGCCACCGACCACCGGGTGTCGATGCCGGGCATCGGGTGCCACAGCGGTGCCTCGAAGCGTCGCCGGCACGGCGGCGGCAGGTCGGGGGATTCCATCGCCTCGACCGTGGCCGCGATCCGGTAGGCCGCGTCGAGGGTGGGTTGGTCGGTCCGGTCGATCGTCGCGACGTCCAGGGCCACGCCGCGAGTCTTTCCCGTGGACGACATCGGGGGCCAGCGGATTTCCGCTGGCCCCCGATTCACGTTGGTCGGGAGGGACGTTCGCACAACGCCTCCGGCGTTGGGTCGTAAGAACTTGAAAAGTCTCCGGCGAAAGCCCTCCCGCACGGAGCATCTTCCGCCGCCCGGTTCGTGCCGTCAAGTCCCTCCCGGTGGGTTTTCACCACCCACCGCGAAAACCCGGTCACCCAGAGATCCACTCGGACCGTCGCGCGCCCATGATCGAAACGACCGGGCCGAGAGGGTGGCGTTCCGGCACGCTGACACCGCACCGTGCGCCCCGACGAGTCGATCGTCGGAGTACGGGGTGGCGAACGGTCAGGAGAGGAGACCGGCGTCGCGGGCGGCCCGCAGGGACGGCTTGATCCGGTGGGTGGGGCCGACCTGACCGGCGACCGCGTCGATGGTCTTCAGGCCCTCGCCGGTGTTGAAGACGACCGTCTCGGCGGTCGGGTCGAGTCGGCCGGTCTCGACGAGCTTGCGCAGCACCGCCACGGTCACCCCGCCGGCCGTTTCGGCGAAGACGCCCGTGGTACGGGCCAACAGCCGGATGCCGGCGCGGATCTCCTCGTCGTCGACGTACTCCATCCAGCCGCCGGTACGCCGCACCGCCTCCAGGGCGTACAGGCCGGCGGCGGGGTCGCCGATGTTGAGGGACTTGGCGATGCCGGTCGGCCGGACCGGGGTGATGGTGTCGGTGTCGGCGTGCAGGGCGGCGGCGATCGGGTTGCAGCCTGCCGACTGGGCGCCGAACACCCGCCAGCCCCCGGCCGGGGCCTCGACCAGGCCGATCTCGACCAGCTCGGTGAACGCCTTGTCGATCTTGGTGAGCAGTTCGCCGGAGGCCATCGGGATGACCACCTGGGCCGGGATCCGCCAGCCGAGCTGCTCGGCCACCTCGTACCCGAGGGTCTTGGAGCCCTCGGCGTAGTAGGGCCGGACGTTGACGTTGACGAAGGCGGTGTCCTCGAACTCGTCGGTCTCCACCAGCTCGCCGCAGAGCCGGTTCACGTCGTCGTACGAGCCGTCGATGGCGACCAGGTCGCCGCCGTAGACGGCGGTGGTGATCACCTTGCCCTGCTCCAGGTCGCCCGGGATGAAGACCACCGAGGGCGCACCGGCGCGGGCCGCGTGGGCGGCCACCGAGTTGGCCAGGTTGCCGGTCGAGGCGCAGGCGAACCGCTGGAAGCCGAGCGCCTTCGCGGCGGTGAGCGCCACCGAGACCACCCGGTCCTTGAACGAGTGGGTCGGGTTGGCGCTGTCGTCCTTGACCCACAGCGGCGCGCTGATGCCCAGCTCGGCGGCGAGGTTGGGGGCCGCCACCAGCGGGGTCAGCCCCGGGTCGAGGGTGACCCGGGTGGCCGGGTCCTGGCCGGCGGGCAGGAGGGCGGCGTACCGCCAGATGTTCTGCGGGCCGGCCTCGATCTGCTCCCGGGTGACGCGCGCCAGCGCGGCGGCGTCGTAGTCGACCTCCAGCGGGCCGAAACACTCGTAACAGGCGTGCTGCGCGGCGAGCGGGTAACGGGCGGAGCAGGCGCGGCAGACCAGGGCGCGGGCGGGGCTGGCGGCGGTGTCGATACCGGGGGCGGCGAGCGTCGACGTCATGTCGATTCCTCTCATCTTTCCCCGCATCGCACCCTGCGGCGGGGACGGAATTGGCACCTGCCCCGCCGGACGCTCAGCGATGAGCGCGCGGGGTGGTTGCCGGGGCGTCGTCGGGCCGTATCCCTCAGCCCCTCTGGATGAGGTATGCAGTTGTGAAGCCGAGTCTAGGCAGCTTCGCGGCCATCGCCCAGCCCGCTTCCCACGGTGTGAACCATGGTGTGCGCCACTCCGCCGCCGGGCACCTGCCGACCACCCCGGTCGAGACCGATGTTTCGGGGAAGTTTCCAGCTCAACACGCCCGTACGCACCGGGCGGAGAAAGCCGTACGCCGACCCTCCGGTCGGCCCCTGACCGCGCTCCGACAGGGCGGCCCGGGCCGTCCATGGAGCCGATGACCGGCATTGCCATCGATCAGTACGGTGCGGGTCACCTGATGTCGAGAGAGGACCCCCCGGCCATGCGACGGATCCCGTTGAGCCTCACCGGTCTCGCCCTGGTCTGCCTGCTCACCGCGTGCGGGGGTGAACAGGGCACGACGGACGGGGCGGCGCCCACGGTCGACCCGTCCACCGGACCCTCCACCGCCTCGGTGCTGAACGCGGCCACGCCCGAGCCGACGCCCACCGAGGCCGAGCCGACCCCGCAGAAGAAGAGCGCCCCCAGCACCGCCCCGGCGGCCACCACCACCCTCCCGGCGCCGGTGGTCAAGGCTCCGCTGACCTGCGCCCATCTGGCGGGCGCCAAGCTCGGCAGCAGCAAGACGCCCTACAACGGCTACCCGGACTACCTGCCGCTGACCGAGGGGCAGTGGTCGGGCGAGGACGGCGCGACAGTGACGCTCCAGAAGCCCTGCGGCATCGGCGACCTCGACGGCGACGGCGCGGACGACGCGGTCGGTGTGGTCTCGCTCAACTCCGGGGGCAGCGGCACCTTCTACACCGTCGCGGTGTGGCGCAACAACGGCGGCCTGCCGGTGTTCCGGGCGCTGGCCGACCTCGGCGACCGGACCCCGGTCGTGTCGGTGAGCGTGGCCGGGCGGCGGGCCACCGTGGTCTGGTTGACCCGCGGCCCCAGCCGGGGCATGGCCGAGCTGGACATCAAGCGCACGTCGGTCTACAAGCTCTCCGGCAGCACGCTCACCGAGGTGAGCCACACCGACGCTCCCTACAACCCCTGACCGGGCGCGTCGCCGGGGCCGCCTCGTCGAGGCTCCGGCGACGCGGGTCAGTCCGTCAGACCGGCACCGAGCTGGGCTCGGACACCGGGGCCGCCGGGGCGTCGGAACGCCGGCGGCCGAGCAGCGTGTCGAGCGCCCAGGAACCCGGGCCGAGCACCGCGATCAGCAGGAACGACCAGCAGAACAGCGCGGACAGCTCGCCGCCGTTGCGCAGCGGCAGCAGGTCCTCCGGCTGGTGCACCACGAAGTAGGCGTACGCCATCGAGCCGGACGCGAGCAGCGCCGCGGGCCGGGTGAAGAGACCGGCCAGCACCAGCGCGCCGCAGACCAGCTGGATCAGCGCGGCCCACCAGCCCGGCCAGGTACCGACCGGGATGGCCTTGCCGGTCATCGGGTTGCCGCCGAACAACCCGAAGACCGACGACAGGCCGTGCAGCGTGAACAGCAAGCCGATGACGATGCGGTACAGGGACAGGGTCGGCCCGCCGAGCCGAGAGACGTTCATGGGAACCTCCATGGAAGGGATTACGTCCCACCATGATGAGGCATCGAAGCAGTTAAATCGATAAATTCTTTGTTACTGGGAAGATCCCGTTGCGAGACAATACCCCACCCCCGCAACCCGGGTCGCCCGCCCGTCGCGCCGACGCCGATCCGGCCGGCGACACCCGACACGCGGCCGGCGTCCACCCCGCCGCCACACCCACGCCGAGCGGCACCCCGAGGGCGTTCGATACGTAATGATTGTTAACTATTAATGAACTGTCATTAAATTCATACGCCATGTTTATGGTAAATGAATATGCGCACAATTCGCGTGACCGCCGGCGGGAACGTCACGGAGCGGGCGGCACCACCAGCCGGCCCGGCCGCCCCGACCCCGGCGACCCGGACGACACGGCTCCCCGACCGTCGCACCCGACCGGCACCGCCGGAGCGCCACCCCGTGACGTGCACGTCCATCGAGCGCGCCGGCAGACGTGGAGACCTGCCACCCGCCCCGGCGGCAGCCGACGCCCATCACCGTCCACCCCGGCCCGCACGCCGGCTTCGGACGACAGCAACCGGTTGGCGCGGTATTCCCGGGAGACCCCGAAAGCCAGACCCGTCAGCAATTTTCGTGGTGCCCGCTCCGGGCGTCCGGCGTCACCTCCGGGCGACCGCCCACCGCCTCCACCGACCCACCGGGCAGTTCAAAAATCCTTAACAACCCGTATCACGGTGATGACCGTCGTAATACGTTAACCTCGTCACCACGTTACGCCCGGAACTGCTGACCCACCCCCGGAATCATCAGTCACCCGCACCGCACCGGACCGGCCCATTATTTCTCGTGCCGGCAATTTTCCGTGTTCACCGGACGACGTTACACAGTCGTCCGGCGCTGCAATTCCGTGCGTCACGTCCATTATCCATCCCCCCTGGTCGAGAGCGGTCGAGCCGCACCCCGTCCCGGCTGACGCCACCTCGACCGGTATTCACGGAAAGGACCACCGTGCGACGTCGACCACCCCTGCCGTCACGACTGCTACCCGCATTCGGCATCCTGATTCTGCTACCTCTTCTCGCCACCCCGGCCAGCGCCGACACCCGGCCCGAATCGATACGGCTGCTCGCCAAGGCCGCCGCCGACGAGTGTTTCGCCGGAGTCGGGGTCGACTATCCCCCCGGACCGCCCTGCGCCGAGGGACAACCCAAGGTCAACCAGTCGTACGTCTGGGGGCTCGCCCAGGCCGGCCGGCGGTTGTGGTTCGGCACCGGAGCCAACGTGCTCTGCCTCAAGCCCGAGGGCTACCAGGTCCGCGAACCGATCCTCAACGACGACTACGTCTGCGAGTTCGGTCGGAGCCAGCCGGCCCGGGCCAACCCCAGCCTGCCGGTCACCCTCGGTGACCACCGCACCCCCGAGGTCTTCACCTACGACCTGTCCACCGAACGGCTCACCGAACGCACCGCCGACATCACGTCCGCCTCCCCGGCGGACGCGAACCTGCTCAGGACGACCGCCGGGCTGCGCAGCGCCGCCGCCCACCAGGGAGTCGTGCTGCTCGGCGGCCCGAGCGTGGTCGGCGGGGTGAACATGTTCGCCTTCGACACCGTCACCGGCCGGTACCTCGGCTCGACCAACCTCTCCGGGTACGAGAACATCAGACACTGGGTGGTGGCCGGCGGCGTGCTCTACGCCGGGGTCGGGCTGGGCGCCAACGGCGGCGAGGCCGGCCGGGTGCTGCGCTGGACCGGCGACCGCACCACCCCGTTCGCCTTCACCGAGGTCGCCGACCTGCCCACCCAGGTCGCCGACCTCACCGAGCACCAGGGCCGGCTCTACGTGTCGACCTGGCCCAAGGCGATCGTCGACGGCTCGGCGGCCGAGCGCGCCGCAGCCGGCGGAATCCCGGCCCCGTACTCGGCCGGCCCGTCGTACGTCGGCGGGCAGGCACCGCGCCCCGGCGGCGTCCCGGCGACGCCCGACGGTGTCGGAGAGGGCACCGACCCGGCCGACCTGGCCGGGATCTGGATGAGCCCGCCGCTGGCGGCCGGCGCACCCGGGCTGAACCCGGAGGACGCCGGCGACTGGGCGCAGGTCTGGTCGGCCGCCGACTACGAGCCGGACCCGGTGGTCCGCCGGGCGTACGCCCTCGGTGGGCTCGCCTCGTTCGGCGGCCGGCTCTACTGGGGCACCATGCACGTGCCGTTGCAGGCGACCGCCCTGCACCTGTCGGTGTACCCGCCGCGCAGCCCGGCGCAGCTCCAGGCCACCGTACAGAACACCCAGCGGGCGTTCGCCGTCTTCCGTGGCCAGGATCTCGGTGGTACGCGCGAACGGGTCGAGACCCTCTACGGCGAGTCGGCGCTGCCGGCGTACGACCCGACCGCGAACAACGGCGTCGGGGCATGGGCCCCGGCACCCACCGGGTCGACCCCGGTCCACGGCGGTTCCGGCTTCGGCGACCCGTTCAACCTGTACGCCTGGAAGATGGCGGTGGCCGGCGGCCGGCTCTACGTCGGCACCATGGACTTCGCCTACATCTCGCTGGAGGGTGAACTGCCCACGCCCCCGGCCGGCACGGCGACCAGCCCGCCGACCTTCGGGGCGGACCTGTGGTCGTTCGACGCGCCCGGCCGGCCGGCCCGCGCGGTCGACACCGGGGGCTTCGGCAACCCGCTCAACCAGGGCGTCCGCACCATGGTGGTGGACGGTTCCACGCTCTACCTCGGGATGGCGAACCCGATGAACCTGCGTACCGACCCGACGCCAGGCGTCCCGAAGGGCGGCTGGGAGCTGATCCGGGTGAGCCGACGCTGACCCGGGCCGGCTGATCGTGGCCCGGCGGACGGTACGGTCCCCACCGTCCGCCGGGCCACCCGACGCAGCCCGACCCGCCCGTCCGGGACGTCCGGCGGGCGGGTCGGGGCACGGTCACGGGGTGGCGAGCGCCTCGGTGGGGGCGAGCCGGCTGGCCCGGATCGCCGGGTAGAGCCCGGCCAGCGCGCCGATGCCGATGGTCGCCCCGATGCCGCCGGCCACCACCCAGAGCGGCACCACCGTCGGCCAGCTCTGGGAGCTGGCGTAGCCGGCGGTGACCAGGCCGCCGAGCAGCACCCCGCCCAGCCCGCCCAGGGCGGACAGCAGCAGCGACTCGGCGAGGAACTGGGTGCGGATCTGCCCCCGGGTGGCGCCCAGCGACCGCCGCAGCCCGATCTCGGCCCGCCGCTCGATCACCGAGATGACCATGGTGTTGGCCACCCCGACGCCGCCGACCAGTAACGCCACCGCGCCCAGGCCGAGCAGCAGGCCGGTGAACGCCTCGTCGGTGGCCTGCCGGGCGGCGAGCGCGTCCGACGGCCGGGACACCTGGATCTCGTTGGACTGCTCCGGGTTGGCCGTCGCCGCCAGCACCGCCCGGACGGCCTCGACGTGCTGCTCGGCCGAGCGGGTGTAGATCCGGGTCGGATGCCCGTCCAGGCCCAGGTAGGTGGTCGCCGCCGACCAGCCGACCAGCGCCGACGAGTCGAGTTCCGGCGCGAGCGGCACCGGTTGCAGAATGCCGATCACGGTGAACCACCGCCCGTCCAGGTAGACCTGGATGTCCGGCCCGGCCGCGCCGAGCCCGAGCCGCTCGGCGGCGACCGCCCCGAGCACCGTGGCCGGATACCGCGCGGTGGCCTCGTTGAGCCACGTCCCGCTGGCCAGCGAACCGCCCACGGTGTCGAGCAGATCCAGCTCCACCGCCTGGGTGCCGAGGCCACCGGTCTGCGCCGCCGGAATCCGGTCCGACCGGTAGACCGGCATGTCGGCGAGCTGGGCGGTGGCCGAGACCTGGCGTACCGGGCCGATCCGGCTGATCATGCCGACCGCCTCGACCGGCAGTTGGGCGTCCGCGCCGAACAGCGTGCTGCCCGGCGCGACGGTGAGCAGGTTGGTGCCGAGCGCGGCCAGCGTCCGGTCCAGGTCGGCCCGCGACGACGAGGAGATGCCGACCACGCTGATCATCGCCGCGATGCCGATGGCGATGCCCAGGGCGGACAGGAACGCCCGCAACGGCCGGGTCCGCAACCCCACCCCGCCGACCCGCAGCACGTCCCGTGGGCTCAGCCGGGCCGGCCGTAACCGGTCCACCGCGGTCGTGGTCACCGGACCACCGCCCCGGTCGGCGCGGCGGAGTCCGCCACGATCAGCCCGTCGCGCATCTGCACCTGCCGGGGCAGGCTCGCCGCGATCTCCCGGTCGTGGGTGATCACCACGACGGTGGTGCCGGCCGCGTGCAGCTCGTGCAGCAGCTCCATCACCCCGGCCCCGGAGCTGGAGTCGAGGTTGCCGGTCGGCTCGTCGGCCAACAGCAGCGGCGGCTCGCCGACCACCGCCCGCGCGATCGCCGCCCGCTGCCGCTCGCCGCCGGAGAGCTGGTGCGGCCGGTGGTCCAGCCGGTGCCCCAGGCCGACCCGTCGCAGCGCCGCCTCCGCCCGCCGCCGCCGCTCCCGCCGGGGCACCCCGGCATAGAGCAGGCCGTCCGCCACGTTCTCCACCAGGGGTACGCCGGCAGCCAGGTGGAACTGCTGGAACACGAAGCCGATCCGGCTGGCCCGCAGCGCCGACAGCTCCCGGTCGGACAGCCGGGCGGCGTCGTACCCGTCGATGTGGACCGCGCCCGAACTGGGCCGGTCCAGCGTGCCGATCACGTTGAGCATGGTGGACTTCCCCGATCCGGAGGGGCCGACGATGGCCACCAGGGCGCCCCGGTCGACTGTCATCGAGACCCCGCCGAGGGCGGCGACCGTGTCGCCGTAGCGTTTCGTCACGTCGCGCAGCTCGACCACGGGGTGGGCGACGCGGGCCGGCTCAGTCACCGGGCATCCCCACGGTCAGCCCCTCGGTGACCGCCCCGCCGGCGACCTCCACCCGGCCGTCGGCGAACAGGCCGGTACGCACCGCCACGATCCGGGTGCCGCCCTTCTCGACCACCTCCAGCCCGTAGCCGCCCTCGGCGAGGGTGAGCAGCGCCGCCACCGGGACGGTGAGCACGTCGGCGCGTTCCGAGGCGACGAGGCCGACGTCGACCGCCGCCTTGTCGTAGCCGGCCAGGGCCTTGGCGTCGTTCCCGGTGATGGTCACCTCGATCTTGGTGTCGGTCTCGGCGTCCTTGCCGGTGGTCGCCGCCGAGGTCTGCACCACCGTCTCGACCGTGTCGACCCGGCCGGTGCTGCGGGTGCCGTCGGGCAGCGTGATGGTCACCTCCGCGCCCTTACGGGCCAGCCGCTGATCCTCGACGTCGAGGGTGCAGGTGACCAGCCGGGCCGTGCCGGTGGTCGACAGGACCACCTTGCCCACGCCGACGGTGTCGCCCACCTCCACGCCGTGACTCTCCACCCGGACCTCGCCGGGGGCGTAGACGATCCGGGCCGGCTCGACCTGGCCGGTCTCGGGCAGGCCCAGGTCCTCCTGCCAGTCCCGGACCGCGTCGGCGGTCGCCGAGGTGAAGTCCTCGTCGACGGTGAAGCCGGTGTGCCCGAGCGCGGCGAGGTTCTGTTCGAACTGCTTCACGTCGGTGCCGCTGACCCCGGAGCGCAGCATCCGGTACGCCGGCAGGCTGCCGTAGAGCAGCACCACCGGTTCGTCGTCGATCCGGTAGAGGGCCTTCCCCCGCTTGACCGTCGCGCCGCCCTCGGCGAGCCAGGTGACCGTCCCGCCCAGCCGGCTGTCCCGGGCGCGCGGGGTGCCGTACCCCAGTTCGCCGTTCTTGGTCTCCCGGTCGACCAGGTTCTGCCGGGTGACCGTGGTGGTCGACGGTGGCCTGCGGTCGAGCGACGCCGACCGGTCGGCGTGGCCGCCGCTGGCGAAGATGACCGCCGTGCCCGCCACCGCCACCACGAGCAGCCCCGCCGCGCCGAGCAGGAACCCCGGTCGCGGGCGTCGCCGCCGGGCCGGTGACGCCTGCCTCCCGGCGGCGGGCGATCCGGCGGCGGCCGGCACGTCGGTGGGCGGTTCGGTGGTCCGCGGTGTGCCGGTCATGACGTCCCCCGGCGTTCACCGAGGTTGGGCACGGTCTCCCGGCACTTGTCGAACGCGGTCCGCACCGCCGGGTCCTTGAGGTCGATGTCAGCCCGGCCGGGCTGGATGCGCCCGTCGGCGGACGGGTCGGGGAAGTTCGGCACGCCGTTCTCCCGCATGCATCGGGCCAGCTTGCGCACCTGCTCGACCTGACCGGCGTCGAGCTGCCGGGGCTGCCCGCCGTTGGGGGCGTACTCGCGGCACTGCTGGAGCGCCGCCTGCACCTTCGCCGGGTCGACGTCGCCGCCGAAGTTGAACCGTGGCCCGTTCTGCCCCGGCTGCGGGTCCGGCACGTCGAGCCCCTGCTCGCGCAGGCACGCGGTGAACTTGAGCTGGCGTTCCTCGTCGCTCATCCCGGCGGCGGCGGACAGCGAGGGCGTCGTGTCGCCCCCACCACCGGCGCTGGCCACCCCGGGATCGTCGTCGCCACCGGACTGGCAGCCACTCAGGGCCAGGGCCGCCACCACGGGCAGGGCCAGGAGCAGGCGTAGCGGATGTCGTCGCATCGTTGGTCTCCCTTCCGGCCGGCAGAGAGCCGGCATCAGGGACAACTCAACTCCCAAGGCGGTATCCAGGGCGTAAGCGGCAACGTTAACGCGGTGGTTATCCCCGCATGGGTGAGGATGGAACGGTGCGCGTACTGGTGTGCGAGGACGAGAAGCTGCTCGCGGACGCGATCGCCGAATGGCTGCGCCGGGAGGCGTTCGCGGTCGACGTGGCGTACGACGGCGACGCGGCCCTGGAACGGATCGGCGTCAACGGGTACGACGTGGTCGTGCTCGACCGGGACCTGCCCGTCGTGCACGGCGACGACGTGTGCCGGGCACTGGTCCGCGCCGAACGGGACACCCGGGTGCTGATGCTGACCGCTGCCGCCGCCGTCCGGGAACGGGTCGCCGGCCTCGCCATCGGGGCCGACGACTACCTCACCAAGCCGTTCGCGTTCGTCGAGCTGAGCGCCCGGGTGCACGCGCTGACCCGGCGCACCCGGCCGGCCGCCCCGCCGAAGCTGAGCCGGGCCGGGATCGTCCTGGACCCGTCCCGGCTGGAGGTCACCCGGGACGGGCACTTCGTGCCGCTGTCCCGTAAGGAGTTCGGCGTGCTGGCCGAGTTGCTGCGCGCCGACGGCGCGGTGGTCTCCGCCGAGGACCTGCTGGAACGGGCCTGGGACGAGCACATCGACCCGATGACCAACGTGCTGCGGGTCACCGTGATGAAGTTGCGTCGCAAGCTCGGCGACCCGCCGGTCATCGAGACGGTGCCCGGGGTGGGATACCAGATCCGATGAGGAAACCGACCATCCGGGCCAGGCTGACCCTCATCTACGGCGGCCTGTTCCTGCTCGCCGGCACGGTGCTGCTCGCCGTGACGTACGTGTTGGTCGACCAGCGCCTCGCCCACGGTCTCGGATTCACCCTGCGCGGCAGCGGCGGCAAGGAGTCGATCTCGCTGCCGCAGGGCACGCAGATCAACGCCGGCCAGGCCGAACACCTGCGCGACATCGTCCGGCAGGTGCAGGACGACGCCCGCCGCGACGCCCTGGACTCGCTGCTCACCCAGGGTGGGGTGGCCCTGGCCGTGGTGACCATCGCGGCGGTCGCGTTCGGCTGGCTGGTCGCCGGCCGGGCGTTGCAGCCGTTGCAGCAGATCACCGGCACCGCCCGCCGGATCGCCGGCGCCGACGGCGCCGGCCGGGGGCTGCACGAGCGGATCGCCCTGGTCGGGCCGACCGACGAGGTGAAGGAGCTGGCCGACACGTTCGACCTGATGCTCGAACGCCTCGACCGGTCCTTCGACGGGCAGCGGCGCTTCGTCGCCAACGCCTCGCACGAACTGCGGACCCCGCTGGCGATCAACCGGTCCCTGGTGGAGCTGGCGATCACCAGGCCGGACGCCCCACCCGAGCTGCGGCAGCTCGGCGAGACCCTGCTGGCCGTCAACGAACGCCACGAACGGCTGATCGACGGGCTGCTCACCCTCGCCGACTCGGAGAACGCCCTGGCCGAACACGCCGAGGTGGACCTCGCCGAGATCGCCGGGCACGTCGCGGAGCAGACCGCCCGGTCCACCACGCTCGCCGTCACCCGCGAACTGGCCCCGGCGCGGACGGCCGGCGACCCGGTCCTGTTGGAACGGCTCACCCAGAACCTGGTGGAGAACGCCGTCCGGCACAACGTCGACACCGACGGCTGGCTCTCGGTCGCCACGGCGGTGGTCGACGGTCGGGCCACCCTGACCGTCGGCAACAGCGGACCGGTGGTGCCCGGGTACGAGATCGAGACGATGTTCCTGCCGTTCCGCCGGCTCAACCGGGAGCGGGTCGCCGGTCAGCGGGGCTTCGGCCTGGGGCTGTCCATCGTCCGGGCGGTGGCGCGGGCACACGGCGGGACGGTGCGGGCCGTCCCCCGCCCCGGCGGCGGCCTGGTGGTCACCGTCTCCCTGCCCAGCCCTCCTGACCCGGCTCCGCGACCCCGGTCGTGAACGACCCGACGGGGCCGGGCCGGGCCGGCGTCAGCTCGTGACGTCCTTGCGGGTGAAGCGCCAGAAGGCCAGGCCCCAGAACAGGGTGGCGTAGCTGACCGCCGAGATCGCGCCCCGGACCACGTCGTCGGTCTGCATCGGGGTGGACAGCAGACCCAGCCAGGCGCTGCTGTAGTGGGTCGGCAGGAAGTCGCGCAGCACCCCCAGCGCGGTGATCTGGTCCAGGATGCTGGACAGGATCCACAGCAGCACCGCGCCACCGACCGCACCCAGCGCGGCGTCCGTGACCACCGACAGCAGGAACGCCAGCCCGGCCACCACCAGCAGCACCACCGCCAGGTAGCCGAGCACCGCCAGCAGCCTTACCAGCCCCTCGGTCGGGGTCAGCTCGGCGGCGACCTGGCTGGTCAGCGGCGACCAGCCGTAACGCAGGGTGCCGGCGAGCAGGGCCGTGCCGGCCAGCAACAGCAGGGCCAGCCCCGAGTACGCCAGCGCCACCAGCAGCTTCACCGTCAGCAGTCGGGCCCGGGGCACCGGCACCGCCAACAGGTAGCGCAGGCTGCCCCAGCTCGCCTCGCTGGCGACCGTGTCACCGCAGAACAGCGCCACCACCACGACCAGCAGGAACGACGCCGACACCAGGATCGAGAAGAGGGTGAAGTTGAGCCCGCCCGAGGTGGCCAGGTCGGCGAGGCTGGCGAACTCGCCCCGGCCCCCGCCGTCGTCGTCCCCGGACTCGAACTGGAACGCCACCAGGATGATCAACGGCAGCAGCACCATGAACCCGAGCGCCAACTGGGTACGCCGCCGCGACGCCTGCCTGCGGAACTCCGCCCCGAACGGCAGGGTCGCCCCCGGCCGGTACCCGGCCGCCGCCCCACCCGGCCCGAACCCCTTGGTCGCCACACCGACACCCGACGCCGCGCCGGCCGGCACCGCGCCACCGTCCGGGTCGGCGCCCGACGGGGGGCCCACCGAAGAACCTGCCATCACCGGTCACCGCTTCCCCGAGAGTTCTCGCCCACCAGGGCGAGGAACGCGTCCTCCAGGCGACGCCGTGGCACCACCCGGTCCACCCCGATCCCGGCCCGGACCAGCTCGGCCACCACCTCGCTGCGGGCGGTCCCGTTCGTGTCCACCACCAGCCCACCGGCGTCGTCGGCGGTCAGCACCTGCACCGCGTCGAGGCGGCTCAGCACCTGCCGCGCGGCGGCCTGGTCGGTCACCTCGAACAGGGTGCTCGGCGACTCGCCGACGATCTCCTCCACCGGCCCTGCGGCGACGATCCGGCCCTTGTTCACCACCACCGCGTGCGTGCAGGTCTGCTCCACCTCGGCCAGCAGGTGACTGGAGACCAGCACCGCCCGGCCGTCGGTGGCGTACCGCTGGAGCACCCGGCGCATCTCGGCGATCTGCGGCGGGTCCAGCCCGTCGGTCGGCTCGTCGAGCACCAGCAGCTCCGGCAGGCCCAGCATGGCCTGCGCGATGGCCAGCCGCTGCCGCATCCCGTGGCTGTAGTTCTTGGTCCGCCGGTGCACCGAGTCACCCAGACCGGCGATCTCCAACGCCTCGTCGAAGTGCGCGTCGGCCCACGGCCGGCCGGTCGCCCGCCAGTACGCCTTCAGGTTGTCCAGGCCGGACAGGTGCGGCAGGAAACCGGGGCCCTCCACCAGCGCGCCGATCCGCGACAGCACCGGCGAGCCGGGCACCAGCCGGTGCCCGAAGACGTAGATCTCCCCGGCGGTCGGCTGGGTCAGCCCCATCAGCACCCGCAGGGTGGTGGTCTTGCCCGCGCCGTTCGGGCCGAGCAGCCCCATCACCTGGCCCGGGTGCACCTCGAAGTCGACCCGGGACACCGCGACGAACCCGTCCGCGTACTCCTTGCGCAGGTCGCGGACGGCGAGCGGGATGCCCGCGTACTCGGGATGGACGGAGTCGTCCTGGCGGCGGTGCCGGCGGCGGACCACGGCGACGACCGCGACGAGCCCGACCACGATCGCGGCCAGCAGACCGACCAGCACCCAGCGCCACACCGTCGCGGTGGTCGGGATCGGCGTGGCGGTGACCGTCGGCAGGCTCACCGCCCCGTCGACCGCCACCGTGTAGACGGCCGGCGCGGTCGGCGTGGTGTACGCCTGGTCGGCGGTGGCCAGCACCACCCGCAGCCGGTGCCCGGCCTCGACCCGGCGGACGATCGCCGGCAGGGTGACCGTGACCGGTTGCGCGGCGTCGATCGTGGCCGGCAGGCCGGTCAACCGGATCGGGGCGACCAGCCCGTCGGGCAGCGTCGCCGCCCCGGCCGGGTCGACGTCGTAGAGCTTGGCGAACAGCACCGCCTCGCCGGTCGCCGACGCGGCCCGGACGGTGACGGTGGGTGCGCCCACCACGTCCACCGCCTCGGCCAGCGGCGTCGACTCGAACCGGGCGTGCTGGCCGGGCACGTCGCCGGCCACCCCGTCGAGCAGGGAGCCGAGCGACCCGGCGAACGGGATCGCCGAGATCGCCGCCGGGTTGCCGTTGGGCGGGTTGGCGACCGGTTGGGCCGGCCCGGCGACCGGCACCTCGCGCCGGGCGTCCCCGGTCACCCCGGGATAGTCGGCGGTGCGGTAGCCGGTGGCGACCAGTCCCCGGTCGAGGGCGTCGAAGCCGGCGATCCGGGAGAACGTGAAGTCGTCGCCGGGGGCCGCGCCGGTGCCCTTGACGTAGTGGTCCAGCCACTGCACGGTCAGGTACTTCACCCGGTCGGAGTCGCTGGTCGGCCCGGTGCCGCCGTCGTGGCCGCCGGTGAACCAGGCCACCCGCACGGGGGTGCCGGCGGCGGCGATGCCGCGCGCGTTGGCGTCCGCCTCGGTGAGCGGGAAGAGGGTGTCCGCCTCGCCCTGCACCAGCAGGGCGGGGGCCTTGATCCGGTCCAGCACGCCGGCCGGGGACGAGCGGCGCAGCAGGTCCACCGCCGCCTGGTCGGCCCGCCCGGTGGTGGCGATCCGCAGGTACGCCGCGCAGACGTCGGCGGCGAACCGGCCGCAGGACGGGTCGGCGGCGGCCCCCGGCACGCGCGGCGACCGGCTGCCCTGCCCGTTGCCCGGCTGCGGACTGGGCGCACCGGCCGACGCGGGCGCCCCCTCCGGCTGGGCGGCGGCGGTGTTGCCGGAGAGCCCGGCCGGCCCGGAGCCGGCGCTGCCGCCGCCCCCGAAGAAGATGCCGGCCCAGCCCTTCTTGAACACGCCCTCGGTGGCCGGCCTGCCGGTGCTCTCCGGCAGGAAGGCGCGGGACAGGTCGTTCCAGGTGATCATGGGGACGATGGCGTCCACCCGGGGGTCCTGGGCGGCCAGCAGCAGGGCCAGGCCGCCGCCGTACGAGCCGCCGACCACCCCGACCCGGGGGTCACCGGCGGCGTCGGTACGCACGTCGGGGCGGGCGGCCAACCAGTCCAGCAGCCGCTGGGCGTCGCGCACCTCGTGGTCGGGGCTGTCCAGGTGGATCTGACCGCCGCTGCGGCCGAAGCCCCGCGCCGTCCAGGTCAGCACCGCGTAGCCCTGCCCCACCAGGTCCTCGGCGTCGGCGCGGACGGAGTCCTTCGTCCCGCCGAAGCCGTGCGCCAGCAGCACGGCCGGGACCTTCCGGTCGGCCGACGCGCCCTTCGGCAGGTAGAAGGTGGTGTCCAGGTCGACGGGCTCGTCGCCGGCCGGCCCGGAACGCACGGTGAGCACTGTCGACTCGGTGCGGAAGTCTGCCCGGTCCGGCCAGACCGCCCAGCCGACGACCGCCGCCAGCAGGACGACGACCACCGACGCGGCGACCGCGCGGCGACCGGTGGGCAGTGCACGGCGGAGCCGGGCGGCCGACAACGGCGATTTCATTCGGCTCACGGTACGGCCCGGAACCTGAGCGTTGGCTGAGATCCGCCGTACGTCCGTCCTGGCCAGCCGATCGGCGGTCGGACAGGGCAAACCGCACAAGGTCACCCGGCGTTCACGCAGACCGAATTCGGAATACGTGAATTCACGCGTAAGACGCGATACCGCTATGGAAACGAGCATGTCACCGTGACAACAGTACGCAGCGTGTCCAGAACGTCAGTCTCACGTCACATCACTCGAAGTGACGCAAAACTGACCCGCGTAGACCTCCGGCCAGGGATCACCTGTCGATTAGGTTCTCGGTCCGACGCACGGGACCGAAGTGTCACGTCATCCCGAACCCCTGCGCCGCCGCCGGAGGAGACAACCATGACCGTTCCCGCCTCGCGGGTCCGTCGACGGCCCAGGACACCGGGCCGCCTGTTGCCGCTGCTACTCGCCACCGCGCTGCTGCTGCCGGTGGCGTTCCTCGTCGTACAGGGCCACCGGCTCGTGGACGCCGACCGTGAGCTGGCCGAACGGGAACGGCTCGGCGTCGAGTACCTGCGCGCCCTCGGCCCGGTCACCAACGCCCTGGTCGACGCGCAGACCGCCGCCGTCGCCGGCCGCCCGGTGCCCCGCGACGCCCTGGACCGGGCGGTGGAGGAGGCCGCCGCGGTCGACGCCCGGGTCGGCGGCGAACTGCGCAGCACCGAACGGTGGGCCGGCCTGCGGGCGAAACTGGAGGGCCTGCCCAGCCGGTCGCTCACCGACCCGGAAACCGCCTTCACCGCGTACGGCGAGGTCACCGACCTGCTGCTCGCCCTGCACGGCAAGATCCGCGAGACCTCCGGCCTGATCCGGGACCCCGGCTCCGACTCGTACTTCCTCCAGGACGGCGTCGGCGAGGAGATGCCGGAGGCGACCGTCGCGGCCGGACGCCTCGTCGACCTGGTCGTGCTGGCGCAGCGACGGCCCGCCGCCGACCAGCCCCGCACCGTGGGTGAACTGGCCACCCTCCGGTTCGCCGCCCTGCAACCGGCGGGTGACCTGGTCAACGACCTCCAGACGGTGGTCGACACCTCGGAGAGCGCCGACATCGGCGCCGGGGTGCTCACCCCGTTCGACAACTACCAGCGGGCGGTCGAGGCACTGGGGGCGCTGTCCCAACCCCGGGGTCGGACGCAGGATCTTGACCTGACCAAGCTCGCCGGGGCCCGGACCCAGGCGCAGACCGCCGCCCGGGAACTCCAGCCGGTCATCCTCGACGAACTCGACAGGCTGCTGCGGCAGCGCATCGACCGGCTCGACCGCGACGCCCTGCTGATCCTCGCCGCCGGCGGGGTGGCCGGGCTGCTGCTGGTGGCGCTCGGGGCGAGTGGTTGGCTGCCGACGCGCCGCGGCGAACGCCCGACGGGCCGGGGCACCCCGTCGGGCGGTGAGCCGGCCGACGCCACCGCGACCACCCCGTGGGAGCCACCGACGCCACCCGGTCGCCTGCCCACCGGGGCGGTGCTCCAGCCGGCCGGCCGGGGGGCCGAACCCGACAGGTGGAGGCCCTTCGATGCTGCTCGGTAGGCTGCGAATCCGGGGCAAGCTGGCCCTGCTGGTGGTCGTCCCCCTGCTCTGCATGGCCGGGCTCACGGTGCCGGTGGTCTGGGAACGGGCCTCCGAGGCCCAGCGGGCCGGCGACATCGCCGACCGGGTCCGGATCGCCAGCCGGGTCGGCACGATCCTGCAACACCTCCAGCAGGAACGTCTGCTCGCCGTCGGCCTGCTGCTCGGGCAGGTGCAGCGCACCGACCTCGTGCAGAAGATCGCCGAGGTGGACGACCGGGTCGCCGACCTGCGCTCCGACCTCGGCGACGACCTGCCCGCCGAGGTCGACACCGCCCTCGACGGGGTACGCCAGCTCGCCGCCCTGCGGACGGCGGCGGTCGCCGGGCAGACCGGCCCCGACCAGCTGATGGCCGCGTACGGGCCGGTGAACACCGCCCTGATCGACTCGCTGCGGCTGCGGCTCAACGCGGACACCCGCACCCCGGCCGGACGACAGGTGCTGGCCCTGGACGGCGTGCTGCGCACCGGCGAGAGCCTCAGCGCCGGAGCCACCCTGATCGTGCTGGTCGCCGCCCGGCCCAACGCCCAGACCGTCACCGCCTACGTGGCGAACTTCGCCGTCCTCGAAGACGAGAGCGCCCGGCTCCAGGCCCTGGTCACCCCCGAGCAGCTCGACCTGCTCACCCTGGAGGAGGTCGCGGTCGCCAACCGGACCGGGCCGAACTTCATCGACCAGAGCGCCGTCGACCCGGCCACCGCCATCGGCGCGCTGGACGTGGCGACCCTCTTCCCCACCGTCGGTTCGATGATCACGCTCGGCCAGTTCGTCGAGAAGAAACTGGCCGCCGACGTCACCGCCGAGGTGCGCGCCGACCGGCAGGTGGCGCTCGCCGGGGCGTACTGGGTGACCCTGCTGACCGTGACCATCCTGATCGCGGTCATCCTGCTCACCATGGCGGTCGGCCGGGCGGTGGCCCGACCGCTCACCCGGCTCACCCGCTCCGCCGACCGGGTCGCCCGGGTCGCCGAGTCCGAACTGGTCCGGGTCGCCGACGACGAGTCCGAGACCACCCCACCGGTACGCCTCGACCCGGTCGACGTGGGTGCCCGGGACGAGATCGGCGACCTGGCCCGCGCTTTCGAACGGGTCCAGAACACCGCCGCCCGGCTGGTGGAACGGCAGGTGGCGAGCCGACGCAACGTGGCCCAGATGTTCGGCCACGTCGGGCGGCGTACCCAGAACCTGGTCGGCCGGCAGATCGCCCTGATCGACCGGCTGGAGCAGCAGGAGACCGAGCCGGGACGGCTGGAGCACCTGTACCGGCTCGACCACATCTCCAGCCGGTTGCGCCGAAACGCCGGCAGCCTGGTCGTGCTCTCCGGCGCGACAGGCGACGACGCGCACGTCGCACCGGTCCCGGTCGCCGACGTGGTCCGGTTGGCCCTCGGTGAGATCGAGGACTACACCCGGGTGGACGTCCAGGTCCCGCCGGAGGTGGTCGCCGCACCGGCGATCGTCGGTGACCTGGTGCTGACACTCGCCGAGCTGATGGAGAACGCCACCGTGTTCTCCCCGCCGCACACCCGGGTGGTGGTCACCGCCGAGACGACCGACGACGGCGCCCGGCTGGCCGTCATCGACCAGGGCATCGGGATGAGCGAGCAACGGCTCGTCGAGGAGAACGCCCGGTTCACCCACCGGGAACGGCTGGACCTGGCCCCGTCCGAGGTGCTGGGGCTCTTCGTGGTGGGTCGGCTCGCCCGCCGGCACGGCTGGACGGTGGAACTCGCCGCGACCCCGGGCGGCGGGGTGACCGCCAGCCTGGTGCTCCCCGCCGCCGCCCTGGCACGCCCGGCGACGGGACGTACTGGGGCATCCGTCAGCCGGGTCGCGCTGCCGTCGCGGGACCGACCCGGATCGACCGGCCCGGCCACCGGGTCCGGCACCGACGGCCCCCTGCGGACCGGCCGCACGCCGGTCGTGCTCGACGCCGGTCCCGCCCGGCCCACGGTCGACGCGGCGTCGACCCGGCCGGTGGTCGACGCCACGGCGCTGCCCGGGTTCGACCCCACACTGCTCAGCAAGGCGACCAGGAGCATGGCGGCCACCGGCCCCTGGGACGCGTTCGGCACCGTGCCGGCCGACCCGGAACCGGCCCGCACCCCCGGTACCGACCCGGAGCCGGGCCGCCCCGCCGGCGGCGATCCGGCCGGGGCCACGACGGTGCTGCCGGCCCGGGGCACCGCCGCGGTGGCCCCGGTGGCCGATGCGCCCCGCCCGGCGGTCCCGCAGGCCGTCCTGCTCCCCGCGGTGGGGCAGACCAGCGCGCCCGCGGCGGACCGGCCGGCCCCGCTGCCCGGCATCCGGCAGCGGGTCCCCGGGGCCAGCCTGCCCCGGACCGCACCGGTCGTCGGGCCGGTGGACGGCAGCCGGGCCGACCCGGAGGCCGCGCGGGCCCTGGTCGAGCAGTTCCAGTCCGGGGTGCAGCGGGCCGAACGGGCCGGGCCGGCCGCCGCGCCCGCTGCCGCCCGGCCCCCCGCCGCACCGGCGGTGCCCCGGCTGACCCGACGGATCCCGGGCGCCAACCTGACCGTCGCACCGCCCCGGCAGGCGCCGAGTGAGAATCCGGGAGATCCGGGCGAGGTCCGCGATCTCATCAACGCGTTCGAGACGGGCGTCGCCCGGGCTCTGCGCGAAGTCCGCACCGACCACCGCACTGAAGAAGGAACGACACGGTGACCAGCCCGCACGTACACGAGAACGTCGACTACCAGAACCATCCCGCCGGAGACCTCAGCCCGGAGGCGCGCACGTTCAACTGGCTGTTGGACTCGTTCACCTCCAGCACCGCAGGTGTCCTGGAGGCCATCGCGGTCTCCTCCGACGGGCTGCTGATGGCCATGTCGTCGATCAAGGACCGGTCCAACGCGGAACGCCTCGCCGCCGTCGTCTCCGGCATGACCAGCCTGGCCGGGGGCGCCGCCAGTTGGTACGCCCTCGGCGGGCTCAACCGGGTGATCGTGGACATGGCCGACGGCTACCTGCTGATCACGGCGATCAGCAGCGGTTCCGTGCTGGGCGTGATCGCCGACCGGTCGGCCAACCTGGGCACCGTCGCGTACGAGATGACACTCTTCGCCGGCCGGGCCGGCGGCGCGCTGACACCGAAACTCATCGCCGAGCTGAAGAACGCCGTTCAGCAATGACCCGGGACGCCGCTGGCGAGGAACCGGAACCCGAACCCATGGTCCGGGTCCGCCCCTACCTGCGGACCCCGATGGGCGACGCGACACCGACGCCCGCGCCCGTCCCCGAGCCGGAGGCCGACCGCCCGGCCAGCCCCCGCCCGTTCGTGCTGACCGCCGGGCGGGTGGCCGGCGCGGACCCGGCGATCGGCCTGGAAACCCAGGTCACCGCCCGGTCCGGGCCGGGTCGGGCCGCCGCCGTGGCGGCCCTGCTGGCCCCCGAGTTGCAGGCGATCGTCGCCCTGTGCGGTGAGCCCATCTCGGTCGCGGAGATCTCCGCCCGGATGCGGCTGCACCTCGGCGTGACCCGGGTGCTGGTCGGTGACCTGCGGGCCGCCGGCCATCTCGACGTGCACGTCGGCGCCGTCGACGACGCATTTGACCCCGACCTCATCCTGCGAGTGATTGATGGACTCCGTGCGATCTCCTGAATGGCCGGTCGCCCCGCTCGGCGGGCTCGCCGCGAACAGCGCCTCCGCCCGCTACGGGCAGCCCGTGGGTGGCCCTCCGACGGCACCGCAGCACCCGAGCGCGCCGCCGCCGTACCGACCACCGGCGGCGTCGGCGACACCGACGGCGGACACCCGCACCGGCCCGCCGGCCGCCCCGCCGATCCCGGTCAAGCTGCTCATCGCCGGAGGTTTCGGGGTCGGCAAGACGACCACGGTCGGCGCGATCTCCGAGATCGCCCCGCTGACCACCGAGGCCGAGATGACCAGCGCCGGGATCGGGGTGGACGACCCGGGGGCCCGCAGCGGGAAGACCACCACGACGGTGGCGATGGACTTCGGCTGCGTCACCATCGACCGGAGCCTGAAGCTCTACCTGTTCGGCACGCCCGGCCAGGACCGGTTCGGTTTCATGTGGGACGACCTGGCGCGGGGCGCGCTCGGCGCGTTGGTGGTGGTGGACAGCTCCCGGCTGGACGACTGCTACCCGGCGATCGACTTCTTCGAACGGGCCGGCCTGCCCTTCGTGGTCGGGGTGAACACCTTCGACGGCCGGCTGACCCACGAGTTGGGGGCGATCCGGTGGGCGCTGGCCATCGGTGACCACGTGCCGCTGGTGCAGTTCGACGCCCGGGAACGGCTGTCGGTGCGGGACGCCCTGCTGGTCGTCCTGGACCGGGCGCTGGACCGGGCGGTGCGGGAGAAGGGCGCCTGACCGAACCGACGCCCGGTCGTTTCCATCGGAGAGGGGGACGTGATGAGGGGTGGTCTGGACGAGACACTGGCCCGGTTGGCCCGCCGTGAGGAGGCCCGTCGTCGCCGGTCGGCCGATCCGGAGACCGACGACGGCGGCGACCCGGTGGAGGAGGTGGCCGAGGCGGTCCGCCGGGTGGTGGCCGCCCGTCCCGGACTGACCGTGGTGCTGCGCGTCGAGTACGCGGGGCGCACGTACCCGCTGCGGATCGAGCAGGCGCAGCCCGCGGCCCGCAACGAGCGGCCGGAGGTCGGGACGCGGGCGGGCGTCGACCCGCCGGCCGCCCCGCCGCCGGCCTGGCCGCTGGCCGACCGGACGCCACCGGCCTGGACGCCGGCCCGGGAGGTGCCGGGTGTCGATCCGGCGGCCCGGCTCGCCGAGTTGATCCGGCGGGACCCGACGCTGCTCGACAACGACACCTGACGGCACGACCGTGGCGCGGCCCCACGCGTTCCGGGCCGGTCGGGCGGCTGGCCTGGGCGGTCGTACCGGATGACCACGGGCGGAGGCGGCGGCGGGCGGCTACTGTCGGGCGATGCCCGCACCGGATCTGACCCTGACCGCCAGCCTGCGCCCGGCCGCGCTGGACGCCCGACGTGGCATCGTCCGGCTGCACCCGGAGGTGCTCACCGCCCTGGCCCTGCGCCCGGGGGACCCGGTACGGCTGGCCGGCAGGCGGGTCACCGCCGGGATCGTCGCGCCCGCCGAGCCGACCGCCAGCGCCGCCCTGCTCTATGCCGACGACCTGACGCTGGGCAACCTCGGGCTGCGCGACGGCGGTCAGGTGACCGTCGGCCCCGCCCCGGTGACCCCGGCCCGACGGGTGACCCTCTCGGGCCCGGTGTCGGTGCTCGCCGCGGTGTCCCCGGAGATGCTCCGGCTCGCCCTGCTCGGCAAGGTCGTCAGCGAGGGTGACAACGTCTCGCTGCTCCCCCAGGACGTGCTCCCCGACGCCTCGGTACGCGGTCTGGTCGAGGCCGCCCGCCGCAGCCTCGCCAACACCGTCGGGTACGCCTGGACGAGCACCCTGCTGACCGTGGTCACCGCCGACCCGCAGACCGGTGGCCTGGTCACCATGGACACCGTGGTCGGCTGGGAACACGGCCAGGTCACCCACGGTTCCTCCGGCCCGGCCGGTTCCGGGCGGGGTTCGACAGGCCGGACCGGGGCGGCTCCGGCCGGCAGCGCGGCGGGTCCGGCCGGGGAGGCCGGCGGGACCGCGCACGACGACGACGTGCCGCACGTGGACGAGCTGCCCGGCCTGCGGGCCCAGGCCGAGGAGCTGACCGAGCTGTTGGACCTCGGCTTCCACCACCGGGAGGTGCTGGGGCGGCTGGGCACCACGGTCTCGCTCGGTGTGCTGCTCAGCGGGCCGGCCGGCTCGGGCAAGTCGGCGCTGGTGCGGGCGGTGGCGAAGGCGGTAGGTGCCCGGGTACGCCCGCTGTGGGCGCCGGAACTCGCCGCGCTGACCAACGACGCGGCGGCCCGACGGCTGCGCGAGACCGCCGCCGAGCTGGCCTCGGGCGGGCCGGCCGTGCTGCTGGTCACCGACGTGGAGGCGCTGGCCCCGGCCGAGGACGCCGGGCCGCTGGCCACCGTGTTCCGGCAGGTGCTCGCCGGGGCCGTCCGGTCGGGCACGGCGGTGGTGTGCACCACCTCGCGGCCGGAGTCGGTCGATCCGGGGTTGCGCGCACCGGATCTGCTGTCGCTGCGGATCTCGGTGCCGTTGCCCGATCCGGCGTTGCGCCGGGAACAGCTGACGGTACTGACCAGGCAGGTGCCGCTGGCCGAGGACGTCCGGCTCGACGAGGTGGCGGGGCGTACCCCCGGGTTCGTCGCCGCCGACCTGGCCGCGCTGGTCCGCGAGGCCGGGGTACGGGCGGCGCTGCGGCAGAAGACGGCGCAGACCCCGACGGTGGCGATGGCCGACTTCACGGCGGCGCTGGAGGTGGTCCGGCCCACCACCATGGCGGCGTCCACGCTGGAGCTGGCGACGGTCACCCTGGACGACGTCGGCGGCCTCGGCGACGTGAAGCAGACCCTCACCGAGTCGGTGCTCTGGCCGCTGACCTACCCGGACACCTTCGCGCGGCTGGGGGTGCAGCCGCCCCGGGGGGTGTTGCTCTACGGGCCGCCCGGGTGCGGCAAGACCTACCTGGTGACCGCCCTGGCCGGGACCGGACGGGCGAACGTGCTGTCGGTGAAGGGTGCCGAGCTGCTGTCCAAGTGGGTGGGCGAGAGCGAACGGGCCGTGCGGGAGCTGTTCCGCCGGGCCCGCGAGGCCGCGCCGACGCTGGTCTTCCTCGACGAGATGGACGCGCTGGCCCCGGTGCGCGGCCAGGCCACCGACGGCGGTACGACCGACCGGGTGGTGGCCGCCCTGCTGACCGAGTTGGACGGGGTGGAGGCGCTGCGCAACGTGGTGGTGATCGGGGCGACCAACCGTCCGGACCTGGTCGACCCGGCCCTGCTGCGCCCCGGCCGACTGGAACGGCTGGTGTACGTGCCGCCGCCGGACGGTCCGGCCCGCGCGGAGATCCTGCGGGCCGCGTCCCGCGCCGTGCCGCTCGCCGAGGACGTCGACCTGGCGGCGCTCGGCGAGGAGTTGACCGGCTTCTCGGCGGCGGACTGTGCCGCGCTGGTGCGGGAGGCGGCGCTGGCCGCGATGCGGGAGTCGCTGTCGGCCGCCACGGTCACCGCCGCCCACGTCGCCACCGCCCGGGACCGCGTCCGCCCCTCCCTGGACCCGGAGCAGGTCGCCTGGCTCGCCGCCTACGCCGACAAGCACGCGGGCTGAGCCCGCTGTTGTTGCCGTGGGACGCGACTCGTCCCGACCGGGCGGGCAGGCGGGTTTGCCAGCTCGGGCCGGGCGGATCGCCGGTAACAGGTGGACGTGGCGGTGAGCGACATGCCTGAGCGGCATAAATATGACAGGTGGTCATATCACTCACCGTGGGAACCTCGACCGTCGGCGACACGCCACCCCCGGGGTGGCCGGCGGCGGGGTCAGCCGGCGGCGGGGGGTGTCGCGTCGAGCGAGATCTCCGCATACACCCTGTCGTCGTCCTCGCGGAGCTTGGCACCGCAGTTGCGCAGCACCGCGACGGCCCCCAGGTTGTCCGGGGTGGTCTCGGCGACGACGGAGTGCATGCCGGCCGCCGCCGCGGCGTTGAGCAACTCCCGCAGGGCCGCCGCGCCGAGGCCCTGGCCCCGGGCCGACCGGCCGAGCCACATCCCGGTCTCCACCACCCCCGGGGCGTCGCGGCGGGTCATCCGGATCATGCCGACCACCTCGCCGCCGGCACACACGGCGAACATCAGGGTGCGGGTCGGGCCGTTCAGCCCACCGAAGCTGGCCCGGTGGAAATCCCGGAACGCCTCGCGACGGGCGAGCGACCAGCCGGCGGGGGCGTCGACCGGGGGCATGACGTCAGCCGGCTCCGCCTCGGCCGCCGCTACGGAGAGCAACGATTCCAGGTTCGCCTCGTCCACCGGTTCCAGCCGTACCGTGCCTGCCACGTGCCGCAGTCTGCCGCCCGCACCGGACGTCGTCCACCCCTTTGGCCGGTGACTGGCGGTCTGGTCGGAGGTATCGGCCGGTCGTCCCATCGGAGCTGGGAACCTCACGCTCCGCTGTCACGGCGGGCGGGGCTCAGCGGCGGCGGTTGCGGGCGCGGGAGGCGCGCAGCCGGCGGAGCCGGCCGATCAGCAGCGGCTCGGCGGCCAGCGCGGCGGGACGGTCCAGCAGGGCGTTGAGCAGCTGGTAATAGCGGGTCGCGGACAGCCCGAAGGTGTCCCGGATGGCCTGCTCCTTGGCCCCGGCGTGCCGCCACCACTGCTGTTCGAAGGCGAGGATCGACCGCTCCCGCTCGGTCAGCTCGTCGCCGCCGGACCCCGCCCGCGCACCGTCCTGTCCGGCCGCCGGCCCGGACCGGGGCGACGGCACGTCGGCGTCCGGTGCCGGTCGGGGTGCGGGCAGGTCGGCGTCGGTGGGCGGCGGCACGGCGCTCCTCGGCAGGGTGGACGACCGGGCGTGCCGGCCGGGGAAGCCCAGCTTAACCAGGGTGGGCGACGCTTCCGGACGACGGACGGGGCCCGGATCAGGTGATGTCCCGCCGGCGCATCATCCAGAACGCGGCGACCATCACCACGACAATGCCGATGCCGAACACCAGTGCCGAGTCCTGCCAGGTCACCAGCATCTCCTTGGGCGTGCACGCGCCTTGGACGAAGTCGCAGGAGCGGTAGTCGACGAGGGTCCACTGCTTCTGGAACCAGGCCAGCGCGTAGGTGGACAGCACCCACCTGTCACCGAACCGGACCTCGGCGATCGTCGTGGCGATCCGGATGCCGATCTCGCTGACCACCCCGGCCCCCACGGCCACCCCGAGCGCCATCGCCGTGTGCCGGCCCAGGGACGCCAGGGCGAAGGCCACCGCGCCGGCGGCGAGGATCATCGCCAGCGCCCGCAGGCCGCTGATCCCGGCGGACTGCCACACCCCGGAGGTGACCTTAGCGGTGGTTCCCCGGAAGGTGGCGATCAGCCAGAAGGCCAGGGTCCACAGCGCCCCGAGCAGCACGGTCACCCCGGTCAGCGTGGTGAGCACCGCGGCCAGTTTGGTGCCGAGCACGGTGAGCCGTTTCGGCCGCCACAGCAGCAGGTTCATCATCCCGCCGGTGCTCCACTCGGCACCCACGAACGAGGCACCGATCAGGAAGCCGAACAGCGCCACCGCCCCGGCGAAGACGGCGATGAAGTCGCCGAACTCGGCCCGGAAGTCGAACTGGTAGGGCAGGTTCCACTTCGGGTCGAACATGTCGGCGGTGGGCTTCCAGTCCCGGCCGCAGTTCGGGCCGTACCGTTCCTCGGTCTCCTCGCCGCGCGCCTTGGCCGCGTCGCACTCGACGATCGAGCGTTCCCACTCCCGGACGGCGTCCCGGAAGTTCGCGTCCGACTCCGCCTGCGCCTGCGCGATCACGGCCGGCGAGAGCTTGTGGCTGGAGAAGGCGAAGGCGGTGACGATGCCGGCCAGGCCGACGACGAGCAGGATCAGCATGACCCGGGTGAGCCGGCGCTTGGCCAGCCGACGCAGTTCGGTGACGTACAGGCTCATGCGCCCCACCCTCCCGTGGTGCCGGCGGCGTGGCCCGGCTCGCCGATCGTGGCGGACTGGTCGACCTGGCGGTGCTGACCGGGGACCGGAGCGGTGGCGGTGATCTCCAGGAAGACGCTCTCCAGGTCCACCGAGACCGGGGCCAGTTCGCTGACGTACAGGTGTTGTTCGGCGAGCAGCCGGCTGACCGTGGCCGGCTTGTCCACGCCGGCCAGCATCAGGTGGTCCGGGTGGCGGGTGACCGCGACGCCGGCCCGGCCGAGCAGGTCGGCGGCGGCGGCGAGGTCCTCGGCGGCGTCCAGCCGCACCCGTACGCCGCCGTGCGAGTGCTGGGCCAGCACCTGCTCCACCGGGCCGGCGGCGACCCGGCGGCCCAGCGAGATGATGGTGACCTCGTCGCAGATGAGCTGGATCTCGCCGAGGATGTGGCTGGAGAGCACCACGGTCATCCCGGATTCGGCGAGGGTGCGCATCAGGGTGCGCATCTCCCGGATGCCGCCCGGGTCGAGGCCGTTGGCCGGCTCGTCGAGGATCAGCAGTCGGGGGTTCTTGAGCAGGGCGGACGCGACGGCGAGCCGCTGCTTCATGCCGAGCGAGTACGTCTTGACGCGCTCGCCTGCCCGGTCGCGCAGCCCGACGAGTTCGAGCACCTCGTCGACCCGTACGGCGGGGACGTCGCCGGCCCCGGCGAGCAGGGACAGGGTGTCCCGGGCGGAGAAGTGCGGGAAGAACTGCGGGCTCTCCACGATCGCGCCGACCTGGCCGGCGACGGCGGGCAGTGCGCCGGGCACCTCGTGGCCGAGGACGGCCATCCGCCCACCGTCGGGCTGGATCAGCCCGAGCAGGGTACGCAGGGTGGTGGTCTTGCCCGACCCGTTGGGGCCGAGGAAGCCGTGCACCTGACCGGCCTCCACCCGCATGTCGAAGCCGTCCAACGCGTTGCGGACCCCGCGCCGGCGGCTCTTGTACGTCTTACGTAGACCTTCGATCTCCAGGACAGCCGACAAGCTGCGCCTCCCCCGATGGTGGCTGATGACAGCGGTCACCATACTCGGTATACCCGGCAGGGCAATACCCGGTATGCATCGGGGCCCGTTCACTACCGTCGGTGCACCGACGGTTCACTCAGGCACAGACGACGGTCACTCCGGCGGTGCGGAACGCATCGACCAGTTCCGGTGCCGCCCCGGAGTCGGTCACCAGGGTCTCCACCCGTTCCACCGGGCAGATCCGGGCGAACGCGTGACCGCCCAGCTTGGACGAGTCCGCGATGATCACCACCCGCTTGGCCCGCGCCACCATCAGGTTGTTCATCGCCGCCTCCCCCTCGTGGTGGGCGGCGGCACCCAACTGGGGATCGAGCGCGTCCACGCCCAACAGGGCGACGTCGAGGGTGACCTCGCGCAGCAGCGCCCCACCCAACGGCCCGACCAACTCGAACGACTTCGGCCGCACCACACCCCCGGCGACCACCACCTTCATCCGGGAGCGGACCAGCAGTTCGTTGGCGATGTTCAGGGCGTTGGTGACCACGGTGAGCTGGGCGCCCTCGGCGCTGGTGTTCAGATCCGGCCGGACGGCCAGGGCGCGGGCCACCTCGGTGCTGGTGGTGCCGCCGTTGAGGCCGACAACGGTGCCGGGCGAGACGAGCGCGGCGGCGGCGGCGCCGATCCGCTGCTTCTCGGCCGAGTGCTTGGCCGTCTTGTAGCGCAGCGGCAGGTCGTAGGAGACGCCGTTGGCGACCGCGCCGCCCCGGGTCCGCGTGATCATCTGCTGCTGGGCGAGCTGGTCGAAGTCGCGCCGGATGGTCGCCTGGGAGACGTCCAGCCGCTCGGCGGCCTCCTCGACGCTGACCCGACCACTGTCGGTGAGCATTTCGAGCAGAGCGTTCCACCTGGCGTACCGGTCCACGGGGGGCCTCCGACTCTGCACGAAGGGTGATCGAATGCGTGCACAGTAGTGCGCGAAACTCCCGGTACGCAAAAACCCCGACTGCGCGATCCGGGGGCAGGTTGCCACGCACACCTCGGTTCGCGCAGAATAACGCGCGAAAGACGGTGGTAATGAGCCGTATTGCGCACCTCCCTCCCCTGTGCGAGGAGTTCCCCATGGCGTACGTCGACGCGGAGATCGCCAGCCAGCCCGACTGCTGGCGGGAGGCGGCCCGACTGGCCGGCACCGTCGCCGGCGTGCTCCCACGCCCCGGCGAGCGGGTCGCCGTCGTCGGTTGCGGCACGTCGTGGTTCATGGCCATGGCGTACGCCGGGCTGCGCGAGCGGGCCGGCCACGGCGAGACCGACGCCTTCCAGGCCAGCGAGTTCCCCGCCGACCGCCGCTACGACCGGCTGATCGCGGTCACCCGCTCCGGCACCACCACCGAGGTGCTCGACCTGCTCGTCGCGCTGCGCGGCCGGACCCCCACCACCGTCCTGGTCGGCGATCCCGGCTCGCCCGCCGTCACGCTGGCCGACGCGGCCGTGCCGATGCCCTTCGCCGACGAGCGGTCGGTGGTGCAGACCCGGTTCGCCACCACCGCCCTGGCGCTGCTCCGCGCCCACCTCGGCGACAACGTCGAGGCGCTGGCCGCCGACGCCGAGGTCGCCGTCCGCGCCCCGCTGCCGCTCGACCCGGCCCGCATCGACCAGGCCACCTTCCTCGGTCGCGGCTGGACGGTCGGGCTGGCCCAGGAGGCCGCGCTGAAGTGCCGCGAGGCGGCCACCTTCTGGGCCGAGGCGTACCCGGCCATGGACTACCGGCACGGCCCCATCTCGATCGCCGGCCCCGGCCGGCTGGTCTGGGCGTTCGGGGAGCTGCCCGACGGCCTGCCGGAGGACGTGGCGGCCACCGGGGCGGCGTTCGTGCACAGCCGGCACCACGGCTGCCACACCGTGCTCGGCAGCTGGGCGGCCGGCCGGACCCCGGTCGACCCGCTGGCCGACCTGATCCTCGCCCAACGCTTCGCGGTGGCCCTGGCGACCAGCCGGGGGCTGGACCCGGACGCACCCCGGCACCTGACCCGCTCCGTGGTGCTGGCATGACCGAGGGGCCGCCGGGCGACGACCGGGTCGTCGTCGCGTTGGACGTCGGCGGCACCGGCATGAAGTGCGCCCTGGTCCGGCCGGACGGCAGCGTGCTGCACGCCGAACGGCACCCGACCGACGCCGGGCGCGGCCCAACCGCCGTGGTGGAGACCGTCCTCGCCGTCGCCGAGGGGCTGGCCGAACGGGCCCACGCCGCCGGGTCGACCCCGGTGGCCTGCGGCGTCGCCGTGCCCGGGGTGGTCGACGAGGCCGCCGGGGTGGCGGTCTGGTCGGCCAACGTCGGCTTCCGGGACGTACCGCTGCGCACGCTGGTGGGGACACGGCTCGGGCTGCCCGCGGCGCTCGGGCACGACGTGCGGGTGGGCGGGATCGCCGAGGCCCGGCTCGGAGCCGGCCGGGACGCCCGGCACGTGCTCTTCGTCGCGATCGGCACCGGCATCGCCGCCGCGCACGTGGTCGCCGGCTCGGCCGCCGTCGGCGCGCACGGTGCGGCCGGCGAGATCGGCCACATCCTGGTACGCCCCGACGGCCCACGCTGCGGCTGCGGCCGGCCCGGCTGCCTGGAGGCCCTCTCGTCCGCCTCGGCCGTCGCCCGCCGCTACGCCGAACTGGGCGGGGCGACGGCGAGCGCGGCCGACGTGGCCGGGCGGGCGGCGGCCGGTGAGGAACTGGCCGGGCGGGTGTGGCGGGAGGCCGTCGAGGCCCTCGCCGACGGGCTCGCCACCGGGCAGGCGCTCTACGACGTCGACACCATGGTCATCGGCGGCGGCCTGGCCCGGGCCGGCGGGCAACTGCTCGACCCGCTCCGCGCGGCCCTGCGCGAACGGATGACCTTCCATCGGGAGCCGCGCCTGGTCGCGGCGGCCCTCGGCGACGAGGCCGGCTGCCTCGGTGCCGCCCTGCTCGCCCTCGACAGTCTGGAGAGACGATGACCCAGCGGGTGACCGGCAAGGTGGTGACCCCGACCGGCGTGATCCGGCAGGGGTGCGTGGAGCTGGACGACGAGCGGATCACCGCCGTCGCCGAGTACCCGGCCAAGCGCGACGGGCACTGGATCGTGCCCGGGTTCGTGGACATGCACACCCACGGCGGGGGCGGGCACACCTTCACCACCGGTGACGTCGACGCCGCCCGCGAGGCCGCCGGATTCCACCTGCGGCACGGCACGACCTCCCTGCTGGCCAGCCTGGTCAGCTCCCCGTTCGAACTGATGCGCACGGCGACCGCAGCGTTCGCGCCGCTGGTCCGCGAGGGGGTGCTGGCGGGCGTCCACTTCGAGGGTCCGTACCTGTCGGCGGCCCGGTGCGGCGCGCAGAACCCGGAGTTCCTCCGCGACCCGTCCACCGACGAGCTGTCTCGGCTCATCGAGGAGGGCGGCGGGGCGGTCCGCATGGTCACCCTGGCCCCCGAACGCCCCGGCGCGCTGGACGCCATCAAGCTGCTCACCTCGCACGGGGTGGTCGCCGCCGTCGGCCACACCGACGCCACCTGGGAGCAGACCCGGGCCGCCGTCTCGGCCGGGGCGAGCGTCGGCACCCACCTGTTCAACGGGATGCGCCCGCTGCACCACCGCGAACCGGGCCCGGTGGTCGCCCTGCTGGAGGCCGCGAACGTGGTCTGCGAACTGGTCGCCGACGGGGTGCACCTGCACGACGGGATGCTCACCTTCGCCACCTCGGTGGCCGGCCCGGAGCGGGTCGCCCTGATCACCGACGCGATGGCCGCCGCCGGCATGCCCGACGGCGAGTACGAGCTGGGCGGCCAGGCGGTCGCCGTGGCCGACGGGGTGGCCCGGCTGGCCCGGGACGGGGCGATCGCCGGCAGCACCCTCACCATGGACGCGGCGCTGCGGCACGCCGTCGCCGCCGGCATCCCGATCGCCGACGCGGTACGCATGGTCGCCACCACCCCGGCCCGTGCCATCGGCCTCGGCGACCGGGTGGGTGCGCTCCAGACGGGCCGTCGGGCGGACCTGGTGGTGCTCGACGACGAGCTGAACGTCGTCCGGGTGATGCGCGCCGGTGCCTGGCTCGACTGACCCCGCTCGCCGGAGAGGTCGGGCGGGTCAGGCGGTGGGGACCTCGACGCCCAGGACGGCCTGCTCGTCGGGGCGGTGCACCAGCACGTCGGCCAGGTAGGACTGCACCGCCGGCCCCATCCCCACGTCCCGGCCGGCCCGCTCGGAGAGCAGCCACTTGTGCTCGATGATCTGCGCGAAGACCTCCTGCGGCTCCAGCTTCTGCCGCAGGTGCGCCGGAACCGCCCGGACGACCGGCTCGAAGACCTCGGTCAGCCAGCGGTGGGCCGCCTGCTGCTCGTCGGTCAGGTCGCTCTCCACCCGGTAGGCGTCCAGGTCGTTGAGCAGCCGGCGGGCCTGGTTCTCCTCGGCGTCCAGGCCGGTGAGCCGGATCAGCCGCCTGGTGTGGTAGCCGGCGTCGACGACCTTCGGGCGGACCAGGTACCGCCCGTCGTCGACAGTGGACAGGGCCACCTCGGCGACGTCGAAGCCGAGCTCGTTGAGGCGACGGATGCGCCGCTCGATGTCGTGCCGGGCCTCCCGCTCGACCTGCTGCTCGTAGGTGATCTCGTGCCAGAGCCGTTCGTAGCGCTGCACCACCTCCTCGCAGACCACCTCCGGGTCGATCGACTCGTGCAGCAGCCCCGCCGCCTGGAGATCGAGCGCCTCACCGAAGATGTTGACCCGGGCGATCTCCAGGTCCTCGCCGCGCTGGCCGGAGGAGAGCGACCGGTGCAGCGCGCCGGTCTCGGCGTCGACCAGGTAGGCGGCGAACGCCCCGGCGTCCCGCCGGAACAGGGTGTTCGACAGCGAACAGTCGCCCCAGAAGAAGCCGGTCAGGTGCATCCGGACCAGCAGCACGGCGAGGGCGTCGAGCAGCCGGCCCATCGTCTCCGGACGCAGCGTGCGGGAGAACAGCGCCCGGTAGGGCAGCGAGAACTGGAGGTGCCTGGTGATCAGCACCGGGTCCAGCGGGGTGCCGTCGTCGGCCTGCCGGTCGGCCACGATGGCGATCGCCTCCACCGACGGGAAGTCGATCCGTTCCAGCGCCCGCAGCAGGTCGTACTCGCGTTCGGCGACCCGTTCACCGGTCTCCTTGACCGCGTACACGTAGTCGCCGAGGCGGACGAAACGGACGATGTGCCGGGAGATGCCCTGCGGCAGCGCCACCAGGTGCCGGGCGGGCCACTGCGTAAGCGGGGTCGACCAGGGAAGGTCGAGCAGCGCCGGGTCGACGAGGGCCGAGGTGATCCGCACGGGGACAAGTGTGCCGGGTGTCCCCGCCCGACGCCTCCCTTCGTGGTTCGGCACACATCGACCCCGGCCCGTGCCGTCCCGGCCACCGGTGGCGGCCGGTAGCGTGATCGCGTGCGGCAGCGAACCACGACGGTACGCGGCGGGGTACGGCTCAGACCGGTCCGCCCGGCCGGCTGGTGGTACGACCTGCTGCTGCTCACCGCCCTGGTCGCGCTGACCGGTGCGCTCGCCACCGACCACCTGTTCGGCGTCGACCGGGCGGTCGCCGACTGGGCCGAGACGCACCGGCCGACCGCCGCCTACTGGATCGCCCGGGTGCTCAACCTGCTCGGCCAGGGCACCCCGCTGACGCTTCTCGCCACCGCCCTCGGGGTGCTGCTGGCCCTCCGGCTCCGTTCGGTCCGCCCGGTGCTGCCCCCGGTGGTCGCCTTCGCGCTCACCTACCTGACCATCGGCCCGCTCAAGGTGTGGACGGCCCGCCCGGCCCCGAGCGCCAGCGTGAAGGAGCCGTTCCTGTCGCCGGAGCGGACCCTGCCGCTGTTCCAGCACGAGCTGCCGGTCCGCTACGCCCAGTCGTACCCGTCGGGGCACGTGGCCAACGCGATCGTCTGGTACGGCGTGCTCGCCCTGCTGCTCGTCCCGCTGCTGCGTACCGTCGGCCGGCGGATGCCACCCCGGCTGGCCACCGCCGTGCGGGTGGTGCCGCCGCTGGTGGTCCTGTGCACCACCACCTACCTGGGCTGGCACTGGCTGACCGACTCGGTGGCCGGGCTGCTGCTGGGGCTGCTGCTCGACCGGCTGCTGCGCCGGGTCCCCTGGGACGAGCTGCCGTTACCGTCCCGGCTGCGCGGCTGGGACCGCCCGTTCACCGCCGACCCGGGCCGGTCGCGCGACAGGGGCCGCCCGTTCACCTCCGCCCCGTAACCTGCCGGGGCTTCGGGGTGCTCGCCCTCGGCTCTGGTACGCCGTCCGCCCCCGCTGGTCACTCCTGCGGATCACGCGACGCCGGGATGTCGGCGGGAGGCGGGGGCGGAGTGGTCTCGCGGAGCAGGGCGCTCAGCCCGGCCCGCCGGGCCACCACGGTCAGCCGGTCCCCCGCCGAGATCACCGTCCGGGGGTCGGTCCGCCAGTCGGTCCTGTGACCGGGCCGGGAGTGGGCCAGCAGCCGCACCTCGCCGGGCCGGGCCACCGCGCCGAGCGGGCGACCGTCCAGGGCCGCACCGGCCGCCACCGGCACCTCCACCACCAGCAGGGCGTGCCTGTCGACCGGGATGGTGGCGATCACCGCCCGGTCCAGCAGGGCGGCGGCGAACGACGGCGCGGCCAGGTAGGACACGCTGCGCGAGATGCCGATGCCGAACGCCCGCTGGATACGTTCGGCGAAGTCGCCGTCGAAGAGCCGCAGCACCACCCGCAGCTCCGGGTTGAGCGCCCGGCCGTTCAGCGCGGCCCGCAGGTTGACCCCGTCGTCGGTGGAGACCACCACCAGCGCCTGGCAGTGTTCCACCGAGGCCGAGCGCAGCGTCTCCTCGCGGGCGGCGTCCCCGACGATCAGCGGTACGCCCAGCCGCCGGGCCAGCGCCGCGCCGCGCGCCTCCGCGCTGCGGTCGATCGCCACCACCTCGACACCGAAGTCGTGCAGCTGGGCCATCACCCGGGTGCCGATGTTGCCCAGTCCGACGACCACCACGTGCCCGGTGCGTTCCGGCTGGATGCGCCCGGCGTGCAGGGCCAGCCGGGCGTTGACGATGCCGTCGACCACCACGGCGGTGATCAGCGGGATCAGCGCCAGCCCGGCCAGGTTGAGCACCACCTGCATGATCTGGGCGGCTGCCGGTTTGGTGACGTCCGGGTCCTGGCCGCTGAGCGTGGTGACCAGGGTCAGGTAGAGCGCCTCCGTCCAGCTCACCGCGACCGCACGGGCGTTGAGCCAGCCGAGCAGGGCGATCACCCCGAGCAGGGTCAGCACCGCGATGCCGATCTTGCGGGTGGCGAAGCTGCGGACCGCCCGCAGCAGCACCGCCAAGGGTCGCCGGCGACGGCGTGCCCGGACCAGCCGACGGGCCGCCAGCTCGGTGCCGGCGGGCTGCCCGGTCGCCTCGGCGAGCACCACGTCGGCGGCGTTCTCGTCGGCGGGCAGCACCCGGACCAGTTCCGGATCGGTGGTGACGGCCAGCCCGCAGACCACGTCGGCGGGGCGGACGTCGGCGCGGCGGGCCACGTAGAGGGTGCGACCACCGTGCCGGAAGTGGGTCGGGGCCACCTCGCCGAGGGCCGCGGCGACGAACGCCGGGGCGGCCATCGAGGCGTCGGAGAGGACCGCCGAGTCGGGGAAGAGCTGCCGCAGGCCGTTGGCGAGGCTGGTGTTGAACATTCGGACCACCAGGCGCAGCCGGGGCTCGACCTCCTGCGCGCAGAGCGCGGCCTGCATGTTGCCCACGTCGTCCTGGTGCAGCAGGGCCAGGCCGTCCGCCCCGGCCAGGCCGGCCCGGCGGAAGGTCGCCTCGTCGAGCCGGTCGGCCCGGACCACCTGGACGCCGTCGACGTCCCGCCCGTCGGGGCCCTCGGAGCGGCGGCGTTCCGGCACCACCAGGGTGATCCGGACCCGGCCGTGCGCCAGGTCGGTGCCGAGCAGCGCCCGCACCACCCAGTACGCCAGCGGGTCACCGCCGCAGACCACGTAGTGCGGACGGGTGTCGCCGTTCATCCGTAACCGCCAGCCGGTCGCGCGCCGGGCCCGGTCCCGCAGGGGTTCGGCCATGCCCGGATGGTAGCCAGCCGGTCGCCGGGGACGCAGCCCTGGTGAGCCGCACCGGCCGGCGTGGGAACGGCACCGGTGGCCGCGTAGGCATGGTGGGCGTGGCGGCGGGTAGAGCAGCGGGCGTGCAGACGTTCCTGCCGTACCCGGACTTCCTGGCCAGCGCGCGCTCCCTCGACCAGCGGCGGCTGGGCAAGCAGCGGGTGGAGGCGCTCCAGGTGCTGCGCGGGCTGACCCGGCCGGGGTACGGCTGGCGCAACCACCCGGCGGTGCGGATGTGGGCCGGCTACGAGGAGGCGTTGACCCGGTACGGGCTGGACGTGTGCGCGGTCTGGTCGGCGGCGGGCCGGGCGGACACCTGCGCGTCGACCCTGGTCACCGACCTGACCACCGCCCGGGGCCACGGCCGGGTACGCAGCCAGGCCGAGTTGGCCGCCGCCGGTGAGCTGCCACCCTGGCTGGGCCGTGACGACCTGCACCGCAGCCACCGTTCGGCGCTGCTGCGCAAGGACCCGGAGCACTACCGCCCGCAGTTCGGCGACGTACCGTCCGACCTGGAGTACGTCTGGCCGCCGTCCGACCGCCCCCCGCTCGCCGCCGGGCGGCCCGCCGACGGCGGCGCAACCTCCTGACCGGCCGGACCGGGCCTGGTCGGGCAGACTGGGGGTCCCTCGGGTCGGAAGGTGCACATGGCGCTGTCGCAGAAGCTGGGTCGGCTCATCGGCGTACGCGAGCACGTGGTGGACCCGGGCGGGGGTGGCGCCCCCCGGGTGGCCCGGCCGACCACGGCCGTGGTGGTGGGCGGCGGGATCGCCGGCATGTCGGCGGCGGTGGTGCTCGCCGAACGCGGGGTGGACGTGACGGTGCTGGAGGCCGCGCCGACGCTGGGCGGCCGGCTCGGCGCGTGGCCGGAGGCGCTCGCCGACGGCAGCCAGCTCAACGAGCACGGCTTCCACGCGTTCTTCAGGCAGTACTACAACTGGCGGTCGATCCTGCGGCGGGTCGATCCGACGCTCGGTTTCCTCAAGCCGGTCCCCGGCTACCCGATCCTGTCCGCGCAGTGGCCCACCGAGGAGTTCGGCAGGCTGCCCCCGGCCCCGCCGGCCAACCTGCTCGCGCTCCTGCTGCGCAGCCCCAGCCTGCGCCTGGCCGACCTGCGCACGATGGACCGGGACGCCGCGCTGCCGCTGCTCAGCTACGATCCGGTGCGCACCTACGTCGAGTTCGACGACACCACCGCCGACGCGCTGCTCGCCTCGCTGAAGCTGCCGGACCGGGCGCGGGCGATGCTGTTCGAGGTCTTCTCGCACTCGTTCTTCAACCACGAGACCGAGATGTCGGCCGCCGAGATGATCGCCCAGTTCCACTTCTACCTGCTGGGCAACCCGGAGGGGTTGGCGTTCGACTGCCCCGACGAGGACTACGCCACGGCGATCTGGCAGCCGCTGACCAGGTACCTGGAGCAGCACGGCGGCCGGGTGCGCACCGCTTCGGCCGCCGCCCGGCTGGACCGGGAGCCGGACGGCTGGCGGGTGACCACCGCCGACGGCACCGTCCACCCCGCCGGGCAGGTGGTGCTGGCCGTCGACCCGCCCGCGCTGGCGGCGCTGGTCGACGCCTCCCCCGGCCTGGTCGCGGTGGCGCCCGAGCTGGTGGCGCGGATGCCCGCGTTCGGCCGGCCGGGTCCGCCGTACGCGGTGGCGCGATACTGGCTCGACGGGGACGTCCGGGCCGACCGGGCGGTGTTCAGCGGGGTGTCCCGCCAGCCCACCCTGGACTCGGTGACCCTCTACCACCGGCTGGAGAACGAGTCCCGCCGCTGGGCGCAGCGCACCGGCGGCGCGGTGGTGGAGCTGCACGCGTACGCCTGCGACGAGGGGGTGCCGGCCGAGGAACTGGCCGAACGGATGCGCGCCGAACTGGTCGCGCTCTGGCCGGAGGTCGCCGGGCTGGGGGTGCGGGAGCTGCGCGCCCGGGTCGAGGCGCAGGCCCCGGCGTTCACCCCGGGCAGCCACCCCGGCCGGCCCGGGGTACGCACCGACGCCGAGGGCCTCTACCTGGCCGGGGACGGCATCGGCACCGACTTCCCCAGCGCGTTGATGGAACGGTCGGCAGCGACCGGGATCGTCGCCGCCAACCACATCCTGCGGGCCGCGGGGGCGGCCACCGAACCGGTCCGCTCGATCCGCCCCCGGGGACTGCTCGCCGGGGAGTGAACCGTCCCGCCGGCCCACCCGACCGGTGGGGTCGGGCGGGCCGGGCGGTCAGCGTGCGGTTCCGTGGTAGGCGTCCCGCATGAGCTGCTGCATGTCGTCGAGCATCGGCATCCGGGGGTTCGCCGGGGCGCACTGGTCCTCGTAGGCGTTGAGGGCCTGCTGCGGCAGCGCCGCCTCGAACGCCGCCCGGTCGACGCCGATCGCGGCGAACGACGGTTCGATGCCGACCGCGTCGCGCAGCCGTTCCACCGCGTCGGCCAGCGACGCCACCCCTTCCGCCGGGGTGCCCGCCGGCAGGCCGAGCTGGGCGGCGATCTCGGCGAACCGTTCCGGTGCCCGGTAGCTCTCGTAGCGCGGCCAGCCGGACAGCTTCGACGGGACGGTGCCGTTGTAGCGGATCACGTGCGGCAGCAGCACCGCGTTGGTCCGGCCGTGGGCGATGTGGAACGTCGCGCCGAGGGTGTGCGACATGGCGTGCACGATGCCGAGGAAGGCGCTGCCGAACGCCATCCCGGCGATGGTGCCCGCGTTGTGCATCCGTTCCCGCGCCTCGGGGTCGGCGTCGGCCACCGCCCGCTCCAGGTTGCCGAAGACCAGCCGGATGGCGTGCAGGGCGAGCCCGTCGGTGAAGTCGTTCGCGTACACCGACACGTACGCCTCGATGGCGTGGGTGAGCGCGTCGAAGCCGCTGTCGGCGGCGATGGTCGCCGGCATGCTGGCGGTCAGCACCGGGTCGACGATCGCCACGGTCGGGGTGAGCGCGTAGTCGGCCAGCGGGTACTTCTTGCCGGTCCGGTGGTCGGTGATTACCGCGAACGGGGTGACCTCCGCGCCCGTGCCCGACGTGGTCGGTACGCAGACCAGCCGGGCCAGCGCGCCGAGGGTGGGGAAGGTGAAGGCGCGCTTGCGGATGTCGAAGAACTTCTCCCGCATGTCGTCGAAGACCACGTCCGGGTGCTCGTAGCGCAGCCACATCACCTTGGCGGCGTCCATCGCGGAGCCGCCGCCGAGGGCGACGATCGTGTCCGGCCGGAAGGCCCGCATCAGCGCGGCCCCCCGGTCGACGGTGTCGACGCTCGGCTCGGGCTCCACGTCGTCGATGATCTGGAGGGCGATCCGCTCGGGGCGGCGTTGCAGCACCCGGTTGATCCGGTCGACGAAGCCGAGCCGGGTCATGGTGGCGTCGGTGACCACGGTGACCCGGTGCACGTCGGGCATCTCGGCCAGGTAGCGGATCGCGTTCGCCTCGAAGAAGATCTTCGACGGGACCTTGAACCACTGCATGTTGTTGTTCCGTCGGCCGATCCGCTTGATGTTGAGCAGGTTCACCGCCGAGACGTTGTCGGACACCGAGGTACGCCCGTAACTGCCGCAGCCCAGCGTCAGCGACGGCAGGAACGCGTTGTACATGTCGCCGATGCCGCCCTGCGAGGCCGGCGAGTTCCAGATGATCCGGATTGCCTTGACCCGGCGGCCGAACTCCTCCACCAGCTCCTCGTCGGCGGTGTGGATGACCGCGCTGTGCCCGAGCCCGTGGAACTCCACCATCTGCTCGGCGTACCGCAGGCCCTGCTCGCGGCTGTCGGCGCGCAGCACCGCCAGCACCGGGCAGAGCTTCTCCCGGGTCAGCGGCTCGTCGGGGCCGACCCGGTCGACCTCGACCAGGATGATCGAGGTGTCCGGGGCGACGGTGATCCCGGCGGCGTCGGCGATCCAGGCGGCGCTCCGGCCGACCACGTCGGGGTTGAGCTTGCCGGCGGGGAACAGCAGCGCCTCCAGCTCGGCCTTCTCGGCCGGGGTGGCCAGGTGGGCGTGCAGGGTGCGGAACTCCTCGACGGCCGCGTCGTGGATCGCCGCGTCGAGGATGACTGCCTGCTCGGAGGCGCAGATCATGCCGTTGTCGAACGACTTGGACAGCACGATGTCGTTGACCGCGCGCTTGAGTTTGGCGGTCGCCTCGATCCAGGCCGGCACGTTGCCCGCGCCCACGCCGAGCGCCGGTTTCCCCGCCGAGTACGCCGCCCGCACCATGGCGTTGCCGCCGGTGGCGAGGATGGTGGCGACCCCCGGGTGGTGCATCAGCGCGGTGGTCGCCTCGACCGACGGCTCCTCGATCCACTGGATGCAGTGCTCGGGCGCTCCGGCGGCGACCGCCGCGTCGCGTACCGTGCGGGCGGCCTCGACGCTGCACCGCTGCGCCGCCGGGTGGAAGGCGAAGATGACCGGGTTGCGGGTCTTGAGCGCCAGCAGCGCCTTGAAGATGGTGGTCGAGGTGGGGTTGGTGACGGGGGTGATGCCGGCGACCACGCCCACCGGGTCGGCGATCTCGACGATGCCGCTGATCTCGTCCCGGCTGATCACCCCGACGGTACGGGTCTTCGCCATGCTGTGCGTGACGTGTTCGCAGGCGAAGATGTTCTTGACCGCCTTGTCCTCGAACACCCCCCGACCGGTCTCGGCGACGGCGAGTTGGGCGAGGGCGGCGTGCCGGTCCAGCGCGGCCACCGACGCCTTGCGGACGATGTGGTCGATCTGCTCCTGGTCGTACCGGTCGTAGTCGGCCAGGGCCTTGAGGCCGTCGGCGACCAGGGCGTCGATCGTGGTGGCGAGTGCGGTCGACATGCTTTCACCTCGGCGGTTGGCGGCGTCTCGGACACCCTCAGCATCCATCGACGGGCGTCTCGGCGGTGGGGCGCAAGGACCCGTCCGACGGTGGCCAAAGGTCCCGTCGTCGCGCCGTCCCGGGCGTGTCCGGTCGGCCGAAGGTCCCGATGTCGGGCGGGGGCCACGCAGCGTCGCCTACCCGACACCGTGCCCCGCCGCCCCCGTCCACCATGATTCGCATGACGGGACCGCGAAAGGCCTACACGTTGCTCACCGTGGCCGCCATCGGGGTGGCGGTGCTGGCCTGGCGGATGGGGGTCGACAAGGCCAACGCCGTGGTGGGCCTGGCCGGCGTCTTCGCCGCGAGCGCGCTCGGGCTGCTGTCCCTGTTCAGCGCGATCGACCCACGGCTGTCCCGGGCGGCGACGGACGCCGCCGCCCTGCCGCCGGGGTCGACCCCGGCCGCGCCCGACGCACCGGCCGGGTCCACCGCCCCACCGGCCGGCCCGGGGCCGCGCCGCCGCTGGTGGCTGCCGGCCGGGATCGCCGCGCTGCTGCTGGTGATCGTCGGCACGGTGGCCGTCCTCTCCTGGCCGACGGACCGGACGCCTGACGCGCGGGGTGCCTCCCCCGCGACCTCCGTCGACGCCGCCTCGGCCGGCCCCACCGGCGCGGCGACCCCGGGCGGGTCCACACCCACCGTCGATCCGTCCGGGGCGACGCCCACCGCCACTCCGGCGACCCCGGACCCGGGTCCGGACGGGCCGACGACCGGCCCCGCGCCCACCCCCACGCCCGGACCGACGCCGACCAGGGGGCCGGTGGGGCCGGACTGGGTGCCGCCGGCCGGCGCACCGCACTGGACCCTGCTCGCCGAGGACTCGGTCTATTTCCTGCCGAGGCCCCGGGTGGCGAGGGGCACCGGCGCGGGCACCCTGATCTTCCAGGCGCAGCACCACCAGCTCGCCCTCTACGACTGGACCGACGACCCGACCGACCTCAGCTACGAGGGCTGCCGGAACCCGAAGGCACAGCGGTATCCGAGCATCGACCTCGAACAGCTCGAACCCACCCCGGTCACCTACTGCCAGCCCGACCCGGGCGACCCGACCGTGGTCAACTACGTCCGGATCGACCACAACCGCTACCTGGGGACGCCGGCCTCGGTCGACGTCACCGTCTGGTCGGTCCGCTCCTGACCCACCACCGCCTCCCCGGTCCCGTGGATCGTGGCGGGGAGCCGCCACCTCCCGTCACGATCGTGCAGGGTACGGGCGGCGGCGGGGGCATCGAAATGCGTTGCCCGCTCGCACCGCCGCGCATAGCGTGATCCGCGCACGGTCAACCAGTCGAATTGGGAGCACGCCATGACGTCGCCGCACCCCACCAGCGCGTGGCCGACGCCACCCGTCGGCGGTGATCGAGCCGAACGTCCCCGGGGCGGGAATCCCGACTGACGCGTGCCCGTACGCGCCGGCCGCCCCGTCCCACCCGAGGACCGGGCGGCCTTCGTCGTCCGGGCCGACCTCCGGCGGCGGGTTCGTCCGGGCCGGCCGCACTCCGGACGGGTGACTCCGCCCGCCGCCCCGATCGACCCACCGACCGCGAAGGGAGAGCCCGGTGGACGCCGTCCTCGTCATCAACGCCGACCTCGGCCCGCTGCACCGGGTCACCGTCCAACACGCGATCCGGATGCTGTGCCGTCGGGTCGCCGAGATCCACGAGGCCGAGCCGGACCGGGTGATCGGGGTCTTCCCCCTCCCCCGGGTGGTCCGTCTCGTCCGGTACGTCGTCACCCGCTGGCGGTTCAGCGCCGGCCCGGCCTGGTCCCGGGCGGGGGTGCTGCGCCGCGACGGTGGTCGGTGCGCGTACTGCGGCGGGCCGGCCAGCACCGTCGACCACGTGCTACCCCGCTCGCGCGGCGGCGGCAACACCTGGCGGAACACCACCGCCGCCTGTTACCCGTGCAACCAGCACAAGGGTGACCGGACCCCGGCCGAGGCGGACATGCCGCTGCGGCGGGAACCGGCGACGCCGAGTTGGGCGAGCCTCGCCGGGCGGTGACCGGACCGGCCGGCGGGCACAGGGGGTCGCGTCGGGTACGCCCGGTGCGACGCCCGCCGGTCCCACCGCCCCTCATGATCGAGTCGCTGTCGCCGGGGTAGCGGTATCCGCTGGCTCGGATACCGCAACGTCGCCGCCGGTGCGACCCGGGTCACTGACCGCCGGACGGGGACCAGGGAAAGTCGGGTTGGCGGCGTTCGTGGTGGGCCGCGACGCCCTCGCGGGCCTCGCCACTGTCCTGCACCTTCCGGTGCCACCAGGCGATCCGGGCCGGCCCGGCCCGGTCGTCGATGATCTCCTTGGCGGCGGCGATGCTGAGCTGGGAGCGCGCGGCGATGGCCGCGGTGATCGCGGTGACCCGGCCGGGCAGGTCATCGACCACCTCGTCGGCCAGGCCGACCCGCAGTGCCCGTTCGGCGTCGACCAGCTCGGCGGTGAAGATCAGGAACTTGGCCGTGGACGGGCCGACGAGCCGGGTCAGCCGCCGGGTGGACGGTGCCGGGTAGACCAGCCCGAGCCGGGCCGGCGGCACCCCGAACCGGGCGTCCGGGGCGGCGATCCGCAGGTCGCAGGCGACCGCGAGCAGGCAACCACCGCCCACGCAGGGGCCCTGCACCGCCGCGATCGTGGGCTTGGCGAACGCGGCCAACCGTTCCTCGGCGGCGACCGCGATGCCCGCGCCCCCGTTCGCGTCCAGCAGCTCGTCGAGGTCACCGAGGTCGGCACCGGCGCAGAACGCCCCGTCGGCGCCGGTGAGCACCAGGGCGCGCACGGCCGGGTCGGCCTCCAGCCCGTCCAGCAGCACGGGCAGCCGTCGCCACATGTCCGGCGTCATCGCGTTACGCCGGCTGGGGTTACGGATGGTCACCGTCGCCACCGCGCCGGTCACCCCGACGGTCAACTCCGCGTCCGACACCGTCGCGCCCCTCTCCTCGTGCCACCGGTGCGGCGACCATAACGGCGCGGGCCCGACGACCACCCGGGAGGGGTGGCCGCCGGGCCCACCGACGCAGGGGTCAGGTCAGGACACGTCGAGCGCGGTGTCGTCGACCACGAAGGACGTCCGCAGCGAGGCGTCCTCGGTGCCGGTGAACTTCAGGGTCACGCTCTGGCCGGCGTACGCGGCCAGCGAGAACGAGCGCTGGGTGTACCCGGTGGCCTTGTTCAGGTTCGAGTAGGTCGCCAGCGTCGCCAGCACGGTGCCGGAGGAGTTGAGCACCTGCACGGTCAGCTTGTCGTACGCGGTGGTCGTGGTGACCTCCCGCGAGTCGATGTGCAGCCAGAAGCTGAAGTTGTACGTCGCGCAGCCGGCCGGCAGGCTCACCGACTGGGAGAGCGTCTCGGTCAGGGTGCCACCGGTGCCGCCCAGCCAGGCGTTCCAGGTGCCGCCGTGGGTGGGCTGGCTGGCGCCGTTCTGCCCGATGACGGCCGTGCTGGCCGACCAGACCGTGTTGCCGGACTCGAAGCCGGGGTTGCCCAGCAGTTGGCCGGCGGTGCAGGTGCCACCGACGCTGCTCACGGTCAGCGCGTAGCTGGCCGAGTGGGCCACCGCGCCGGTGCCGGTGACCGTCACCGTGTAGCTGCCGGCCGGGGTGCTGGCCGAGGTGGCGATGGTCAGGGTCGACGCGGCGCCCGACGTCACCGAGGCGGGGCTGAACGTCGCGGTCGCACCGGTCGGCAGGCCGGACGCGGAGAACGTCACGGTCTGCGCGGTGCCGCTGGTGGTCGCGGTGGCGACGGTGGTGGCGACCGAGCCGCCCGCGGTCACCGAGCCGGAGGTCGGGGAGAGCGAGACGGAGAAGTCGTTACCGGTCGAGGAGCAGGGGGCGTCGCTGCCGGAGACGGCCACCGCGGTCCACGCCGCCTGGACGGCCTTGTACTCGGTGGAGCAGCTGCCGTACAGGTCGGTCGCCGCCTTGAGGCTGTACGCGCGGGCGGTGTTCGACGGGGTGCTGGTGTTGACGTACGACGTGTTGGAGGTGAAGTACACGTCCAGGGCGCGGAACCAGATCTTCTCGGCCTTCTCCCGGCCGATGCCGGTGACCGCCGGGGCGGAGCCGCAGACCGGCGAGGTGCCGTACGCGGTGGCGCCGGTGCCCTCGGCGAGGTTGAAGAAGAAGTGGTTGCCGACGCCTGAGGAGTAGTGCACGTCCTTGTTCTTGGTGCTGGTGGTCCAGCAGGAGTCGGACGAGCCGTCCAGCGACGGGTTGTACATGTAGCGCAGCGGGGTGCCGTTGCCGTTGATGTTGATCTTCTCGCCGACCTGGTAGTCGCCCGGGTCGCTCGGCGCGGCGGCGTAGAACTCGACCATGTTGCCGAAGATGTCGCTGGTGGACTCGTTGAGGCCGCCCGACTCGCCGGAGTAGACCAGGCCGGAGACGGCCTCGGTGACGCCGTGGCTCATCTCGTGGCCGGCCACGTCGAGGGAGACCAGCGGCCGGGAGTTGCTGGCGCCGTCGCCGTAGGTCATCTGGGCGCCGTCCCAGAAGGCGTTGATGTAGTTGCGGCCGTAGTGCACCCGGCTCGGCACGCCCGCGCCGTTGCCGAAGATGCCGTTGCGGCCGTGCACGTTCTTGAAGTAGTCGAACGTCTTGGCCGCCCCGAAGTGGGCGTCGACGGCGGCGGACTGCCGGTTGGCGTTGGTGCCGTCGCCCCAGGCGTTGTCGGCGTCGGTGAACGTGGTGCAGGTGCTGGTGCCGTTGTTCATGTCGCAGGTGCGGCCGTTGCCGTGCGACGGGTCGATCATCTGGTAGGTGCTGCCGGAGAGCGTGGTGTCGATGCTGACCGAGCCGGTGTAGATGCCCTGGCCGCTGCCGACCACCGACTCGATCTCGTCGTGCGCGCCGATGACCCGGCCGGTGACGGCGTCGGTGATCACGTGCAGCTTCGACGGGGTCTGCTGGTCGGCCTTCCAGCCGGACAGCACGGTCTCCCAGGCGAGCCGGCCCTTGCCGGAGGTGGCGTCGACGAAGAGTTCCGGCGTACCCACCTCGGTGATCGTGCCCGAGAACGCCTTGCGGGCCGTCGCGGCGGCCGCCGCCGGGCTGATCTTGGAGGTGGTGCCGAGGGTCAGCGGGGCGGCCAGGCCGACCGAGGTCCCGGCGAGGGCACCGTCGGGCGCGGTGTGGATGACGAAGTCACCGCCGTACACCCGCAGTCCCTGGTAGGTGCGGGTGTAGCGGGTGTGCGCCGCGCCGTTGGCGTCGACCTTGGTGCGGACCGCCTGGTACGCCTCCGCGCTGGTGCCCTGGACCGCGCCCGGGTTGCTGCGCAGCAGGCTCTCGGCGCGGGCGGCGGGGGCGGCATCGGGGGCGGGGGCGGGGGGAGCCGCGTGCGCTGCGGTGGCGACGCAGGTCAGCATTCCGCTGGTGAGCAGAGCTGCGCTGACGGCGGCGAGGGGTCTTTTCACGTGCCCTCCTGGCAAGGGAAAGATGTGACGGGGGTAGTCACGCATGTAGATATAGCGATACATCCGGGAAAAGAGAAGGGGTGGCGCGGTTCCATGACACGACACTGGCCGAACGGAGGACGGTTCTCACCGGGGGAACCGATTGACGTCGATGCGCGTCCGATCGGCATGAGATCATCCGCCCTGGTCCTGGTGGCCGTCACGGCCGCCGCCGCGCTACTGACCGGCTGCTCAGCGGCCGAGCCGGGAACCCCCGCGCCACCAGCGGCCACGACCGCGCCCACCCCCACCGGCAGCACCCCGACCGGAGCCGGGGCCAGCCCGGACGACCCCGACGCCCGGTCCACCGGCGTCGACCGGGTCACCCTGACCCGCTCCGGCGGCTTCGCCGGCAACCGGGACACGGTGACCGTCGAACCCGACGGCCGGTGGACGACGACCGACCGGGCGGGCGCACGGCGGACCGGGCGGCTCGACGCGGCGGCGCTCGACCGGCTGCTGACGCTCACCGGCCCGGCCACCCGCGCGGACGCCGGTGGCCCGGCCGACGACGGCTGCGCCGACACCTACCGCTACCAACTCACCGTCGGGACGCACCGGGTCGACTGGACCGACTGCCCGACCGGCCCGCAACCATCTGCCGCCGCGCAGGAACTGGCCGCCCTGCTGCTGAAGACCACCACGACCGGCTGACCGTGATCCGCGCCCGACCAGCGGTCGCGTCGACCGGTGGCGCGGCTCACCCGGCCTGCCCGGCCGGACGGCGATCCGGGGTGACACTCGTCGGATAACCTACCCGCTGGACAATCCCGCGAGGAGCGTTGTGCCCAGGAGACGACCCGCCGGCCCCGGCCCCGGCCACCCGCACGAGCCGCGCCCGGCCGGCCCGCGCCGCCGGCCCGGACCGGTCGCGGTGCTGCCGGCGGTGGTCGCCACCGTCCTGGCCACGGGGTGCGCGGTCGCCGACGTCGAACGACCGACGCCGCCCACCCCGACACCGGTGGCACGGACGTTACGGACCCCGGACACCCTGCTGGGGCTGCCCCGCTCGGGCATGCCACTGCCCGCCGGGCTGCCCCGGTTCCGGCTCAACGAGCTGACCCGCGAGGCCACCCCGGCCACCAGCACCGTCGAGGGGGTCTACGGGCGGGGTCGACCCACCCCGGAGACGATCGTGGTGAGCGCCGTCTCGGGCACCGTCACCGACCCGCAGGCCATGCTGGCCCGGCTGCTCAAGCCGTACCGGATTCCGAAACCCCGGTCGGTGGAGTTCGGCAGGTACGGCGGCGAGGCCCGGTGCGGTCGCGGGCGGACCGCCGACGAGGGCCACCTCACCGCCTGCGCCTGGGCCGATCCGGAGGTCGCCGGGGTGGTGGTCTTCCTGACCGCCACCAAGCAGCCGGACCGCAAGGAGGACTTCCTCACCATCCGGGACGAACTGGAACAGCCCACCGGCTGACCGGCCCGCCATCCTCCCGGCCACGCCGGGTCAGCCGGTGAGGCCCGACACCACCCGGAAGCGTTCGACGACGGCGGGGGTGTCGTCGTCCACCCGGAACCCGGGATCACCCAGCCAGCCCAGGTAGTCCGGCCCGTGCCAGTAGTCCTCGTGCCCGGCCCGCCAGGCCGCCACCGAGTCGTACCCCTCCCCCTCGTCGCGGGCGTGGTCGAGGTCGACGTCGCCGAGCCGGACCAGCCGCACACCGGTCACCTCGATCACCGCGACCGGTCGGTCGGCCGAATCGACCACCACCGCCCGGTCACCGACGGCCGGCAACGGCTCGCCGTCGCGCTCGTAGTCCTGGAGCAGGCCCGTGGTGGAGGTCTTCGCCCCGCTGAGCACGGCGGCGACGAGCTGGTCACGCAGCGGGCCGGGGAAGGCGAACTCGAACCTGGGCAGATCAGTAGGGCTCGGTGTGGTCACCTGGTCAGTAGGGCTCGGTGTGGTCACCTGGCGACGGTAGCCCGGCGACCACACCGCCCACACCCGCGGTCCCAGCGTCGCCGGGTCAGGCCCGGGGGAACATCTGGCCGATCCGGATCCGGTTGCCGAACGGGTCACGGATGCCGAAGTCGATGCCGTACGGCCGCTCGGTCGGCTCGTCGGTGATGTCGACACCCTTGGCGACCAGATCCTCGTACGTCTTGTGCGCGTCGTCGGTGGTGACGCTCAGCCACCCGCCGATCGCGCCCTTGGTCAGCAGCTCCCGGACCTGCTCGGCGGTAGCCGGGTCCAGCGCGGGCGGACCGGGCTTCTCCAGCAGCACCTCGCGCTGCGGGTCGCCGGGCACGTTGACGGTCAGCCACCGCATGAAGCCCAGATCCTGGTCGGTATTGATCTCGAAGCCCAGCTTGCCGACGTAGAAGTCGAGCGCCTCGTCCTGGTCGAGGACGTAGATCTGGGAGCGGGTGATCGCGTTCATCGTCATGCCCGGAACGCTAGGCCAGGCCCCTGACCTGCTGCTTATCCAAAACTGCTGGGCCTGGTCCAGGCTTTGGTGAAGCAGCTCGGCACCGTCGTGTCACCTGCCGACCGGCGGCTGCGGTACTCGCTCGGTGACTCGCCGACGATCTGCCGGAACGTGCGGCTGAACGAGCCGAGACTGCTGAACCCGACGGCGAAACAGATGTCGGTGACGTCCCGGCCGGTCTCCACCAGCATCGACATCGCCCGTTCCACCCGACGTCGTTGCAGGTAGCGGTGCGGCGTCTCGCCGAAGGTGGCCCGGAAGGTACGGATGAAGTGCGCCTCGGACACCAGCGCGATCCGGGCCAGCGCCGGGATGTCCAGCGGTTCGGCGTAGGCCCGGTCCATTGCGTCCCGGGCCCGCAGCATGGCCCGGTTCGACTGCTCCACCGCACGACTCATCGGCCCCCGCCCCCGTCGTCCCCGTTCGCGCCGACCCAATCTACCCAGCCGGACCCGCCCGGCGGGGACCCGCGACGGGCGGCGGCCCCCGGCGGGGACCCCGCCACGGACGGTCGGCCGCCCCCGCACGCCGCCGACGGATCGACAGGCGGCAACGCCAGTGGCGGCCGTGCTGTGGAATTGGAGCCCCCGGCCGGGATCGAACCGGCGACATCTCGCTTACAAGGCGAGTGCTCTGGCCAGCTGAGCTACAGGGGCGCGTGGTGCGAGGTCAGCATAGCGACTGACGTCGGGAAATCCCGGCCGGCAGGGTCCCCGAGCATGGAAAACGTCAATCTCACGCCCGCGCCGCCGACGAATTGACGCGCCGGGCCCTCGTCAGGCGAGGGGATTGATGCCCGGCCGTGCCTGCCTGACCGAAATGCGTATGCCGTCCGTCCCACTCGGTGTATCCCGTCTTGGCACAGCTGGAAATCCCGTTTACCGTGCAGTGACACGGATGACACCCGGGGTCGGCCAGGCTGCCCTCCGGATGTGGTCCGCGGGTCGGCACCGTGGGTGCCGACAGCTCCTTCACTCGGATCGTCCGGCACGTTCCTGCCGGTGAAAGGAAGCGCACCATCATGGCTACGGTCACCTACGCGAAGGCGTCCCGGATCTACCCGGGCACCGAACGCCCCGCGGTCAACCAGCTCGACCTCCAGATCGGCGACGGGGAGTTCCTCGTCCTGGTCGGCCCGTCGGGTTGCGGCAAGTCCACCAGCCTGCGGATGCTCGCCGGCCTGGAGGACGTCGACGACGGCGCGATCTACATCGACGACCGGGACGTCACCCACCTCCCGCCGAAGGCCCGCGACATCGCGATGGTCTTCCAGAACTACGCCCTCTACCCGCACATGTCGGTGTACGAGAACATGGCGTTCGCCCTCAAGCTGCGCAAGACCCCGAAGGCCGAGATCGACCGGCGGGTCAAGGAGGCGGCCGGCCTCCTCCAGTTGGAGGAGTACCTCAGCCGCAAGCCGAAGGCGCTCTCCGGTGGTCAGCGCCAGCGGGTGGCGATGGGCCGGGCGATCGTCCGCGAGCCGCAGGTCTTCCTCATGGACGAGCCGCTGTCGAACCTCGACGCCAAGCTCCGCGTACAGACCCGTACCCAGATCGCCTCGCTCCAGGCGAAGCTGGGCATCACCACGGTCTACGTCACCCACGACCAGGTCGAGGCCATGACCATGGGTCACCGGGTGGCGGTCATGCTCGACGGCGTCCTCCAGCAGGTGGACACCCCGCGGGCGCTCTACGACACCCCGGCCAACGTGTTCGTCGCCGGCTTCATGGGCTCCCCCGCCATGAACATCAAGACCGTTCCGCTGAACGAGCGGGGTGCGGCCTTCGCCGAGATGCACATCCCGCTGACCCGCGAGCAGGTCGAGGCGGCCCGCAGCGAGGGTGGCGACAACCGGGTGACAGTCGGTTTCCGCCCGGAGGACTGCGACCTGGTCAGCCCGACCGAGGGCGGCATGCCGGTCGTGGTCGAGCTGGTCGAGGATCTCGGCTCGGACGCCAACGTCTACGGCCACGCCGCGCTGGAGGGCCACGAGGAGCGTTTCGTGGTCCGCACCGACCGGCGGAACATGCCGAACATGGGTGACACCGTGTTCGTCAAGCCGCGCGCCGGCCGCAGCCACGTCTTCAACGCGGCCACCGGCCACCGCATCTGATCCACCCGCGAAAGGGCGGTCCGCTTCGGCGGGCCGCCCCTTTCCGTCGTGCCTTCGTCCCGTGCGCGGGTGCCGGCGCCGGATCAGCCCTCCACGGCGCGGCGGCGGGCCACCTCGGCGAGCGTGACGGCGGCGGCGACGCTGGCGTTCAACGACTCCACGTCGGAGATCATCGGGATGCTGACGGTCAGGTCACAGGTCTCCCCGACCAGCCGGGACAGCCCGCGCCCCTCGGAGCCGACCACCACGACCAGCGGGCCGACGGCGGCCTCCAGGTCGTACAGGTCGGTGTCGCCGTCGGCGTCCAGGCCGACCACCATGAAACCGGCGTCCTGACACGCCTTCAACGACCGGGTCAGGTTGGTGACCTGGGCGACCGGCACCCGCGCCGCCGCGCCGGCACTGGTCCGCCAGGCGGTCGCGGTGATCCCGGCGGCCCGCCGCTCCGGTACGAACACACCCTGCGCGCCGAACGCGGCAGCCGACCGGATCACCGCACCCAGGTTGCGCGGGTCGGTGACCCCGTCCAGCGCGACCAGCAGCGGGGCGGGCTGCTCCAGGGAGGCCGCCAGCAGATCCTCGAAGAGTTCGTAGGCGAACGGCGGCACCTGGAGACCGACACCCTGGTGCAGCACGCCGCCGGTCATCCGGTCCAGCTCGGCCCGGCTGATCTCCAGGATGGCGATGCCCCGGTCGGCGGCCGTCCGGGTGATCTCGTTGACCCGGTCGTCGGCGTCGATGCCCTGCGCGGTGTAGAGGGCGGTCGCGGGCACCTGGGCGCGCAGCGACTCCAGCACCGGGTTGCGGCCCACCAGCAGCTCCGGGCTGTCCCGCGACGGGTTGGACTTACGGCCCGGTGCGACCCGGGGGCCACCGCGGCCCGCGCCCGCGCCACCCCGGCCGCCCGCGCCGCCTCGACCACCACTGCCGGCCCGGACGGGGGCCATGCCCCGGGTGCCCCTGCCCCAAGTGGTGTCCTTGGTGCCCGGCTGGCCGATCTTGGGAGCACGACCCTCCTCGGCCGCCGCCCGACGCTCCTTGTCCTGCTTCCAGGCGGTGCGCTCGGGCAGCTTCTCGGTCCCCGAGTACGCCTTGTGCCAGGGACGCTCGTCGGCCGGCAGGGTCCTGCCCCGGCCCGCGAGGGAGTCCTTGTTCTTGCCGCCGGAGCCCTTGGGGGCACCTGCCTTCGACGTCAGTCGCCGGCCACGGCGCTGCGAGTTGCCGGCCATCAGTCCTGCTCTCCAATAGTCCAACGGGGGCCCTGCGGGGTGTCCTCGACCACCACGCCGGCCTGCTTGAGCTGGTCGCGTACGGCGTCCGCAGCGGTCCAGTCCCTGCGGCTGCGGGCCTGCGCGCGCTGCTCCAGGGCCAACGCGACCAGGGAGTCCACCACGCCCCGCAGGTCGTCGACGCGACCGCCACCGGTCCAGGCCGGGTCGAGGGGGTCGACGCCGAGGATATCCAGCATCGCCCGGGTGGCGGCGAGGGTGGTGCGGACCGTCACATCGTCGCCGTCCGCCAGCGCGGTGTTGCCGTCACGCAGCGTCGCCTGGAGGACGGCGAGCGCGGCGGAGGTGTTCAGGTCGTCGTCCATCGCGGCCACGAACCCGGCGGGCAGCTCCCCGAGCTGCCCCACGCCGACCCGATCCACGGCCCGCTGGACGAACCCCTCGATCCGCCGGTACGCCACCGCGGCCTCACGCAGCGCGTCCTCCGAGTAGTCGATCCGCGACCGGTAGTGCGCCGCCGCGTAGTAGTAACGCAGCTCCACCGGGCGCACCCCGAGCGAGTCGACGTAGTCGAGGTCGAGCGCGTTGCCCAGCGACTTGCCCATCTTGGCGCCGCCGATGCTGAGCAGCCCGTGGTGCACCCACCAGCGGGCGAAGGGCAGCCCGGCGGCCTGCGACTGGGCGATCTCGTTCTCGTGGTGCGGGAAGGTCAGGTCGAGGCCGCCGCCGTGGATGTCGAACTCCGCGCCGAGGTAACGCAGGCACATCGCCGAGCACTCGATGTGCCAGCCGGGACGGCCCCGACCCCACGGGGAGGGCCAGTAGGCGTCGGCCGGCTCGTCCGGCTTGACGCCCTTCCACAGCGCGAAGTCCCGGGGGTCCCGCTTGCCGCGCTCCGGGGCGTCCCCGGCGGACTGCATGTCGTCCGGCGACTGGCCCGATAGCGACCCGTACGCCGGCCAGGAGGCCACGTCGAAGTAGACGTCGCCGGACCCGTCGGTGGCCGGATAGGCGTGACCGGTCTCGATCAGCCGGGCGATCAGCTCGTGCATCTCCGGGATGTGCCCGGTCGCCCGCGGCTCGTACGTCGGCGGCAGCACGTTCAACGCCCGGTAGGACCGGGCCAGGACCAGCTCGTTGGCGTACGCGATGGACCAGAACGGGCGGCCCTGCTCCTGCGCCTTGACGAGGATCTTGTCGTCGATGTCGGTCACGTTGCGGATGAAGGTGACCTCGAAGCCGGCAGCCGACAGCCAGCGCCGCAACACGTCGTAGTTGACGCCGGAGCGAAGGTGACCGATGTGCGGCGGCGCCTGGAGGGTGAGACCACACAGGTAGACCCCCACCTTGCCGGCTTGCCGCGGAACGAAGTCCCGCACCGATCGGGCGGCGGTGTCATACAGGCGTAGCGTCACCGTACCAGGGTAGCTGTCCGTGCTCCCCCGGGTCGGCCCGAGCCGGGTCGTACGCTGCCTGCTGTGGAGACGACGGCGGCCCCCGGCGAGCCGGGCAACCAGGTGCCTGCGGGTGGCGAGACGGCGCAGACCCTGGACCGGGGCCTACGCCTGCTGCACCTGGTGGCCGACGCGTCGGCCGGATTGACCATCACCGAGGCCGCCCACCGGCTCGGCATCGGCCGGGCCGCTGTCTACCGGCTGGTCGGCGCGCTGACCGGACACGGGATGGTGCGCCGGGGCGGCGACGGCCGGCTGCGCCTCGGCGTCGGCGTGCTGCACCTGGCCCGACGGGCCCAGCCGCTGCTGGCCGAGGGGGCCCTGCCGGCACTGCGGCGGCTCGCCGAACAGACCGGGGCGACCGCGCACCTGACCGTGGTGGAGGGCGGCGAGGGCGTCGCCCTGGCCGTGGTCGAGCCGAGCTGGACGTCGTTCCACGTGGCGTACCGGCCGGGGGCCCGGCACCCGCTGGAACGCGGGGCCGCCGGACGGGCCGTCCTCGCCGGGCGGGCCGGCCACGCGGGCCCGGTGAGCACCACCGGGGAACTCCAGGCCGGGGCGTACGGGGTGGCCGCACCGGTGCTCGGGGTGCCCGGCCTGGAGGCGAGCGTCGGGGTGATCTCCCTGGCCCCGCTCCCGGTCGACACGGTCGGCCCGCAGGTCACCACCGCCGCCCGGACGATCGCCACCGTCCTGTCCTGACTCCCTCCCGGCACCCTGCCCTGCCACTGCCGGCCCGCCTCCGTCCCGACCCGCCCCGCCCCGGCGTGGGCTGGGCTGGGCTGGGCTGGGGGTGATCGACTCATCCGGGCCGAATCAGCGGTATCCCCTCGACCTTCACCCCGCAACTTCGGCCCACATGAGTTGATCACGGCGCTCTCCCCTCGCCTGCCCTCACGAGTGAGGGCGTGGAGACCGAGGGACGGAAGCGGGTGGGAGAAGGTGGGGGCGCACGGACGGGCGGGAGACCGTGCACTACCACGCTTCGGCGGGCGGTGGGGGTTGTCCACAGGGGGTGCTGCCACGGACCGGGGTGGTTGTCCACAGGGGTGTCGCCGGGCGGCGGTGAGGCCCGACGCTGGGGTCATGCCACCTCGACCTCATCGCCCGGCGGCCCTCGTCGGGCAGGTGTTCCGCGGCTCGGACGCGATCCGCCAGGGCCTGCTCACCCGCCACCAGCTGCGCGGGGCGTCCTGGCTCCGGCTCGGCCACGACGTGTACGCCGATGCCCGCCTCGCCCTCGACCACGCCCTGACCTGCCGCGCCGCCCTCCTCCGGATGCCCGCCGGCACTGTCGTCGCCGGGCCGTCGGCGGCGTGCCTGCACGGGATCGAGCACGCCGCCGGCTTCGGTGACGAGGTGCACGTGCTCGTCCCCCGGACCGCCCGGGTCGGCTCCCAGGGAGCGGTCACGTCCGCCTCCCGCAGTCCCGCGCGTCTCACCGTCACCAGCGCAATCCGGCTCGACGCGGGCGGGACTCGGCCCGGTGCGGGTGGCGGGCGGTCCGGTTCCCCGGGCGGCATCCGGGTGCACACCGTCGCCGCACCCGGCGGGCCGGTCGCTCATCCGCAGCCGGATGCGTCCCGCCGGCTCCCCGGGGACGCCACACCAGCGACAGCGCACCGCGCTGCGGCCAGTGCCACCACGCCAGCCCGACCCGCCATACCTACCACAGGAGCCCCGCACCCCGAGCCGCCCCCGCCCACCACACGAGCCCTCTCCACCGCACCGGCCGTGCCTGCGGATGGGGCCGCCGGCACGGATTGGCCGACGACCCGGAACAGGTCGGGCCCCGGATCGGCTGGGGCCGTCCCGATCGGCGCGGCGGCGTTGGCGGACGTCCGCGCACCGTCGACCGGCCCGCGCCCGACACCGCCCGTCCTACCCCGGTCGTCCCCCGCGCTCGCCGCCTGGGAGACGGCGGCCTGGCTGGACCCGGTCCGGGCGGTCGGCATCGTCGACTCGCTGCTCGGCAGGGGCCTGACCAGCCCGGCCGCTCTCGCCGAGATCGCCGCGCGCTTCGCCGACAGGCGTGGTGGGGTGCGGGCCCGCCGGGTCTTCGAGCTGACCGATCCGGCCGCGCAGTCACCGCCCGAGTCGCACCTGCGGGTACGACTCGTGCTGGCCGGCCTGCCGCGGCCGGTCGCGCAGCATCCCGTACGGCTGCCGTCGGGGCTGGTGCTGCATCCCGATCTCGCCTGGCCGGAGTTCCGGGTGGCGGTGGAGTACGACGGGCACTGGCACAGCGATCCCGAGCAACTGCACCGGGACCGTCGCCGGCTCAACCACCTCGTCGCCGCCGGCTGGACCGTCCTGCATGTGACCAGCCGCCGGCTGAGGGACGACTTCCCCGCCGTGGCCCGCGAGGTACGCGTGGTCCTCACCCGACGCGGCTGGCGCCGATGATCCGCCCCCTTGGGCCGGTGTTGCGCTGTCCCCTCACCCCGACACCGCAACATCGGCCCCGTCGCGCAGAAGCAGAAGAGTCCGGACACGGAGAGGCCCGGACGACCGGGGTCGTCCGGGCCTCTCCCAGGGCCGTGGCGTCAGGGGGTGACGTTCGGCTTGAGCGGGCTGCGGACCGCCGCGTTGGCGTCCACGATGCCGTACCCGTAGAAGCCGTTGAAGTTCAGCGACCCGGCGCAGTACGCGTCGAACTCGGTCGACCGGCCCTCGTTCGCGTAGCTCTGCAGACGCGGCTCCGGGCAGGCGTGCTCGGTGGCGGTCCGGTAGAGGTGCTGCTCCACCTTGGCCGGGGCCAGGCCGTAACCGTCGCGGCCCTCCTTCTTGCCCCACTTGCTGACGATCAGCGCGGCGACCCCGCTGACGTGCGGCGACGCCATCGACGTGCCCTGGAGATAGGTGTAGTAGCCGCACTCACCGGCGGTGGTGCACTGCTTGAACACCGAGTTCTCGAAGCCCGGCACGACGTTGCCGTTCTCGTCGACCGACCCCTCCTCCTGGAGCACCTTCTTCGGGTACGTCGAGAGGATCATGTTGGCGTCGGTGCGGTAGGTGTCGGTGCCGAAGCCGTCGCGGAACCAGCCACCCGGCGCGGCGACCGAGATCTGCTCGGTGCCGTAGTTGGAGTAGTCGGCCTTCTTGCCGGACGGGCCGATGGCGGACACACCGATCACGTGCGGGCCCTCCACCGGGAAGTCCCAGCAGCTCTCGTTGTCGATCGGGCGCGGGTACGGGTCGGCGCCGTAGTCCGGGCTGGACACGTCGGTGCGGGGCGCGCCGAGGTCCTCGTGGTTGTTGCCCAGCGAGCCGACCAGGGTGACGCCCTTGTTGTGGGCGAAGTTCAGGGCCCGCTTCATCGCCTTGATGACGGCCCGCTGCTCGGCCTGCGACTCGGGCGAGTCGGCCGGGTTGGCGGTGCAGTTGTAGAGCCAGGGGTCGACGTAGAACGACATGTTCACCACGTCGAGTCCGGACTTGCCGGCGTGCACCAGGGCGTTGACGACCGGGTTGAGGAAGAAGTACCCGGAGTCCTGGCCGCCCTTGAGCTCCACCAGCGAGACGTTCGGGGCCACGCCGGACAGGCCGAAGCCGTTGGCCGCCGCACCGATGGTGCCGGCGACGTGGGTGCCGTGGCCGCCGTCGTCGGTGCCGACCGGGTCGAGGCAGCTCGGCACCTCGCACGGGCCGTCGACCTCGGCGATGTCCGGGGCGAAGTTGCGCGACAGCGCCCAGTTGAAGTTGGGCGCGAGGTCGGGCTGGCTGGCGTCGACGCCGGTGTCCAGGATGCCGACGGTGACCCGCTTGTCGCCAGGCATGACCTTGCGGGCCTTGTCGGCCCCGATCATGGTGAGGCCCCAGAGCTTGTCGTCGAGGGGGTCGAGCTTCTTGCCCTTGGCGTTGGCCGCCGCCTTGGCCGCCTTCCTGGTCTCGGTCAGCAGGTTCTCCTGCGCGACCCGGTCCAGCTTGGGCTTGCGGCCGATGGCCCGCTGCTCGGCCGCGCCGACCAGCGCGGAAGCGGCGGTGACCCGGCCGGCGAAGTCGGCCCGGTCGCTGGTGACCTGGAAGAGACCGACGTCGTCCGTACGGGACACGACGGTGCCACCGGCGGCGCGGATCGCGGCGATCGCCGCGTCCGCCGAAACGCCGTCCTCGGCCACCACGGTGAACGTCCGGCTGGTGGTCGGCCCGGCGTTCGCCGGGACGGTCAGGCCGGTCACCGTAAGTGCCAGGGCCGCCGCGGTCGCGACGGCTCCGGCGGTGAAGCGCTTGCTCACCACATCAGATCCTCTCGTTGAGGGACGTGGCAGCCATCCCATAGCACCGGCGACGATTCCGCCAGATACAAATCCGAATTGGCCCCGCATCAGGCATTCGTCGGTTGCAGGCTGCGCAGCGCCGCCGGCAGCTCGGTGAGCGCGCCCACCTCGGCGTCGGGGCGTACCCCGGCGGGAAGGGGGAGTCCGAGCCGGTTGAGCCAGATGCCGCACATCCCGGCCTGCTGGGGACCGAGCACGTCGTGGGCGATCGAGTCGCCGACGTACGCGATCCGTTCCGCCGGCTCACCGGCGGCGGCGACGATCGCGGCGTAGAACGCCGGGTCGGGCTTCTTGGGCAGGCCGCCCTCGTGGGCGTACAGCTCGAAGGCGAACTCCCCGGGCAGGCCGCAGCGTTCGGCGCGGCTGTTGCCGTTGGTGGCGTAACCGAGGGTGAAGTCGGCCCGCAGCGCGGCCAATGCCGGCAGGGCGTCGGGGTACGGGTGGCTGAGCGCGTACCGGCGGGCGAAGAAGAGTTCGGCGAACTCGTCGAGCTGACCGACCAGCCCGGCCCGGTCGAGGGACCGGGCCAGCGCAGCCCGGCGGATCTCCATCACCGGCGCGGCGGTCATCGACCCGAACACCGCCTGCCAGTCGGACTCCACCTCGGCGAAGGTCACCCCGGCCGCCACCGGCGTCCGGCGACGCATCTCCTCCAGTACGGCCGCCAGGGCCCCGGTGACCGCCGGGCGCAGGTCGATCAGGGTCTCGTCGGCGTCGAACACCACCACGCTGAGCATGTCCGACACCTTCTCACGTCGTCCGGCGGGGCCACGCGGGCCGGTCAGGTCAGTGCCGGCTCGTCCGTCCGGACCGCCGCCTGTTCGGTGCGGCCCGCGCGCAGCTCGTCGAGGCGGACCAGGGCCACCCCGGCGACGATCAGCACGCCCCCGGCGAGTTGCACAGGCACCGGCAGCTCGCCGAGCACCAGCCAGGCGATGAGCACCGCGAACATCACCTCGGTCAGCCCGACGAACGACGACAGCCGGGCACCGAGGATGCGCGTCGCGGCGATCCCGGTCAGGTACGCCACCACGGCGGCGACCAGCGACAGCCCGACGATCGGAACGAGCCAGCTGGTGCGTTGCCCGGCGAAGTCGACCGCGCCGAAGGTGGCCCGCAGCGGCAGCACCCCGACCAGGCCGAGCAGGGCGAGCACGGCCGCGCCGACGGCCATTCCGCCGCTGGCCATGGTGACCGAGGGCAGGTCGGCGTCGACCCGGGCGGCGAGGACGAAGTAGCCGGCCAGCCCGACGGCCGCGCCGAGGCCCCAGAGCACGCCTACCGGGTGCAGCCGGCCCGCGCCGGTCAGGTCGAGCACGAGGACGAGGCCGACCAGGGCGGCGAGTGACCCGGCGACGGTGAGCCGGCGGGGGCGCTGCCCGTGCACCAGCCACAGCCAGCCGACCACGAGGATGATGCCGAGGTACTCCAGCAGCAGGGCCACCCCGACCGGCAGGTAGCGGACGGCGTTGAAGAAGCATGCCTGGGCGGTGGCGACGCCGAGCAGGCCGAAGACGGTGACCGGGCCGAGGTTGCGGCGCAGCACCCCGGCCCGGCCGCGCAGCGCGAGCACGGCGGGGACGGCCAGTGCCAGGGCGGCCAGGCCGACCCGGGCGACCACGACGGCCTCGGCCGACCAGCCGGCCTCGATCAGCGACCGGGCGAAGGTGCCGGAGGTGGCGAACGTGACGGCGGAGAGCAGGGCTAGTGCCAGGCCGGTGCCGGCGGTGGATCGGTGCGGCATCGGGACTCCTCCGGCGTGACATCAGCAAAGTAGGATTACGCCGATGACGCTAGCCGTCGCCGATGACAGGGGTCAAGTTGCTTTTCGCCCATGACACGGAGTGCGGGCTGACCGCCGCCGCAGCCCTGGTCAACACCGACGGCCGGGACGGCGAGGGGCTGCCCGACATCGCCGCGCTTGACCGTTTCGTAACCACCAACCAGTGGACCGGCCGACACGAGCACACCGACGCCGAGCTGCACGCCGTCCGCGCCCTGCGCCCCCGGCTGCGCAGACTCTGGGACGACGACCAGGACACCGTCGTCACCGTGGTCAACGACCTGCTCCGCGAATCCCGGGCGCTGCCGCAGCTCATCCGGCACGACGACGAGCCGTACCACGTGCACGCGGTGCCCAGGGACGCCCCGCTGGCCACCCGGATGGCCGTCGAGGCGGCGATGGCCGTCGCCGACCTGGTCCGGGGCGACGAACTGGGGCGGCTGCGGCACTGCGCCCACCCCGAATGCCCCAACGTGCTGGTCGACCTCTCCAAGAACCGGTCCCGCCGGTTCTGCGACGCCGGCTGCGGCAACCGGGTCGCGGTCAACGCCTACCGGGCCCGCAAGGCGGCCGGTAGTCGGCCCTGAGCAGCTCGTACTCCACCTCGCCGTGCTCCGATCCGGCGATCGGGTCGGCCCAGTCGAGGTGGAAGGTGCGGACGTGCCGCAGGCCGGCCTTCGCCAGCACCGCCCGGGAACGCACGTTCACCGCCATCGTCTGCGCCCACACCCGGCGTACCCCCGCCAGGGTGAAGGCGTGGTCGACCAGCGCGCGGGCGCCCTCGGTGGCCAGGCCCCGCCCCCAGGCCGCGCGACGCAGCCGGTAACCCAGCTCCGGCCCGCTGCCGTCGTCGGACGGGTCGAGCGCGAACCACCCCAGGAAGGCACCGTCGATGGCGTCCTCGGCCGCCCACCGGCCCAGCCCCGGGTGGCGGTCGTGGACGGCGAGAATCCGGGGCAGCTGCTCGTCCCGCACGGTGGCCGGCGGGGTCGGCCGACCGCCGGTGAGGAACCGCATCACCTCCGGGTCACCGTCCAACTCGACCAGTCGCGGCACGTCGTCGGTGGTGAAGCGGCGCAGCCGCAGCCGGGCCGTCGTCAGCAGCACCCCGTCCGAGCTGGTCACTCCCCGGATCATGCCGGTCGTCCGGTCGACCGGTCATCCGGCCCCGTCCTCCACCGCGCCGACGATCGACTCCGACACCACGCCGACCAGGGACGCCGCTAACACAGGACAAGACCGGAAGCCGACAACAACCCTTCACACGGTAGTGGTTTCATCAGCAGACTGTGAAGTGCGACATCGGCCGCTCTCCCTCCGGGTGGGCCGGTGTCGCGGTGGGACGGCCCGCTGCCCGGCCGGCGTCCCGCCGCCGGGGGAGACGACCAGCCGACCCACCATGGAGGCGACGCGATGCCCCGGCTCACCTGGCGACACCGGCTTGCCCGCGGATTCCGACCCGCCCGGCTCCCCGCAGCGGCCGAACCCGCCCAGCCCGCTCCCCCGTCCACCCGACCGGCCACCCACCCGACCCCGTCCCCGTCCCTGTCCCTGTCCCCGACCAGCGGACCGGATACTCATCCGGCCCCCTACCTGGCCAGCGGACCGGACGCCTGTCCGGCCCCGCCCCGGGACACGGGAGCGGAGGTGCCACCGGGCGCCGGGGCGGCCCCGCCCGGTTGGGAGGACTCCACCGTGTCGTTTCCCAGGGTGGGGCGGGTCGGTTGGCTCACGCTGGCCCAGGAGTGGCGCGCCAACCGGGGACGCCGGTGAGCGCGGCGGCCGGCCCGGACGGGCCGCGCCGCACCGGTGGACCACCCGACCCGGGCGGCCGGGGCGGGCCGGGGCCGGCGAATCCGCGCCCTCACCTGCCGCTGCGCCCGCTCTGGCTGTGCCGGGTGTGCGCCGCGCCGTGGCCCTGCGGGGCCGCCCGACTCACCCTCGTCTCCGAGTACGCCCACGATCGGGTCGCGCTCAACATCTACCTCTGCACGGTGCTGCACGACGCCGTCGCCGACCTGTACCGGCTCTTTCCCGACACCGGCCCCGACCCGGCGACCCTCTTCGCCCGCTTCCTCGCCTGGGTACCCCGCACCCGCCCGCCCGCCGAGCCATGATCCCCTCGCGGGGGCCGATGTAGCGCTGTCGAATCCGCCTGACACCGCTACCTCGGCCCACAGGAGTCGATCAAGCGAGGGCCGGCCGGTCAGGGGTGGGTCATGCGGAGCAGGTCGAGGGCCTCGTCGAGCTGGGTCTCGGTGAGCTTGCCGGAGTCGACGTGCCCCCGGGAGATCACCACCTCGCGGATGGAGACCTGCTTCGCCAGCGCCTCCTTGGCGATCGAGGCGGCCTCGTCGTACCCGAGGTGGCGGTTGAGCGGGGTGACGATCGACGGCGACCCTTCCGCGTACGCCAGGCAGACCTCGGCGTCCGCGACCAGGCCGGCCACCAGGCGGTCGGCGAACAGCCGGCTGGACGCGGAGAGCAACTTGATCGATTCGAGCAGGTTGCGGCCCATCACCGGGAGCATCACGTTCAGCTCGAAGTCACCCTGGCTGCCGGCGAACGCGACCGCCGCGTCGTTGCCGATCACCTGCGCGCAGACCTGCCGCACCGCCTCGGCGACCACCGGGTTGACCTTGCCCGGCATGATCGACGAGCCGGGCTGGAGGTCGGGGATGCGCAGCTCCCGCAGGCCCGCCCGGGGGCCGGACCCCATCCAGCGTACGTCGTTGGCGATCTTGTAGAGCCCGACCGCGACGGTACGCAGCTGGCCGGACGTCTCGACCAACGCGTCCCGCGCCCCCTGCGCCTCGAAGTGGTTACGGGCCTCGGTCAACGGCAGCCCGGTCGAGGCGCGCAGCTTGTCGATCACCCTGCCGGCGAAGCCCAGCGGGGTGTTGATGCCGGTGCCCACGGCCGTGCCGCCCAACGGCAGCTCGGCCAGCCGGGGCAGCGCCGACTCCAACCGCTCGACGCCGTAGCGGACCTGCGCGGCGTACCCGCCGAACTCCTGCCCGAGGGTGACCGGGGTGGCGTCCATCAGGTGGGTACGCCCCGCCTTGACCACCGTCTCGAACTCGGCCGCCTTCGCCTCCAACGCCTCCGCCAGGTGGCGCAGCGACGGCAGCAGGTCCTCCACCACGAACTGGGTGGCGGCCAGGTGGATCGAGGACGGGAAGACGTCGTTGCTGGACTGCGAGGCGTTCACGTCGTCGTTCGGGTGCACGTCCCGGCCCAGCTCCCGGGTGGCCAGGGTGGCGATCACCTCGTTGGTGTTCATGTTCGACGAGGTGCCCGAGCCGGTCTGGAACACGTCGATCGGGAACTGGTCGTCGTACCCGCCGTCGGCCACGTGCGCGGCGGCGGTGGCGATCGCCTCGGCGACGTCCGCGCCGATCACCCCCAGCTCGCCGTTGACCAGGGCGGCGGCCCCCTTGATCTGGGCCAGCGCCTTGATCTGGGCGGGTTCGATGCCCCGGCCCGAGATGGGGAAGTTCTGGACTGCGCGCTGGGTCTGCGCCCGCCACAACGCCTCGGCGGGCACCTCCACCTCGCCCATCGAGTCGCGTTCGATCCGGTAGCCCGCTGCGTCTGGAGTCGTCACCCGTCCCATCCTGCCCCGCCCGACGGCCACCTGCAGGAATGCCCGGGAGAAAGCAGTCGGGCAAGATCGCGCTCGATCAGGCAAAGAGCGGTGTCACGTGCCGCCGGAGGCCACTCTTCCCAGGATCGAGCGCGATCTTCCGCTGACAACCTCCGCCTTAGACATAGGCCCCAGGCACATGCGGGACTCCCCGAGGCCACCAATGGAGTCGAGAGGAGTCAAGTCGAGACGACTTGCCGGACCTTCACAGGTCAGTTAGCATGCAAGTGCCTGTGGCACTAGCTGCAGGAAGTGAACCCGGCAGCCTTCCGGACGGTGGGTGGGCCGGGTTTCGCGCATTCGGCGCAGCTCACACCTTCCGTACCTCCACGACCATGCGCCGGACCATGGCACGCCACTGCCCGCCCTTGGCCCATGACCAGGCCACAGCGTCCGGGATCGCAAGCAGATGATCCGCGTGGGCGTTGAGGTGGTCGTAGCGGAGCCGACCCGCCAGGCCCACCGAGCCCAACTCGTATCCGAGAAGACTCCTGTCGGAGCCGAGACACGACGTATCGAGGTCCAGTACCAGCCGCTCGGCTGCCATCTTGGCAGCGTCGGCGACGAGGCCGCGCAGGCATGCGTCACGGGCAGGCTTGTCGTTCCGATACGCCGTCGCGTCGTAGATCACGATCTCCACAGGAAGATCTCGGAAGGCGCGGAGAATCTGTCGCCGCCGCTCGTCCCGTTCCTTGCAGAAGTGGATACTGCGCTGCCCACGGAACACCAATCGGCCGACGGTGGCCCGAGCAGCCGTCAGATGCGAGTCGTCCAGTGTGGCCGCCGCGAGCAGGGACCCTCGCTCCTTGGTCTCGTCCACGTAGATACGCGATCCCATCTGGCTGCCTCACACTGCCCGGTGCCGGAGGCTCTGAAGCGGCGCACCGGTGGCGGCCAGAAAGAAGAAGCTCCAGCCGTTCCGATGCGGGCTCACCTCAGGGTTGTAGTGCTTGACGATCTCCCGGGCCGCCTGACTGGGGGTCCGGAAGGACTGCCCGGCCAGCGGACCAGAGGTGATGTCGATCCGGCCTGGTCCTGGCACGAAGGACGCGTAGGTACGGTGGCCGGCGTAGTCGGCGTAGACCCGTACGGCAGCGGGTTCCTCGTTGCCTCCGTCACCGAGGGGCAGAGCGGTCGCCGCCTGGGCCTGCAACACCAGTCGTGCCACCACCTCCCCTTTGGTCAACCCCGCGATACTGGCGGCAAAGGCAAGGTACTTGTCCGTGGCTTCATCCACGTCTACATGCGGCAAGGAACCTCCATGATCTCCCGGTCAGACTAACACTCCAGGAGAGGAGGTAAATCGAATAAGAAAGTTGAGCAGCACGTGTCGTTGCTCAGCGGCGGCCGACCGTCAGCACGGGCTTGGTGACCTCGGCGAAGAAGTCGTTGCCCTTGTCGTCGACGACGATGAACGCGGGGAAGTCCTCCACCTCGATCTTCCAGACCGCCTCCATGCCCAGTTCCGCGTACTCCAGCACCTCGACGTGCTTGATGCAGTCCTGGGCGAGCCGGGCCGCCGGGCCACCGATCGAGCCGAGGTAGAACCCGCCGTGCTGCTGGCAGGAGCGGGTCACCTGGGCGGACCGGTTGCCCTTGGCCAGCATCACCTGGGAGCCGCCGGCCGCCTGGAACTTCGCCACGTACGCGTCCATCCGACCGGCAGTGGTCGGGCCGAACGAGCCGGAGGCGTAGCCCTCGGGGGTCTTGGCCGGGCCGGCGTAGTAGACGGCGTGGTCGCGCAGGTACTGCGGCATCGACTCACCGGCGTCGAGCCGCTCGGCGATCTTGGCGTGGGCGATGTCCCGGGCGACGACCAGCGGGCCGGTCAGCGACAGCCGGGTCTTCACCGGGTACTTCGACAGCTCGGCCCGGATGGTGTCCATCGGCCGGTTCAGGTCGACGCGCACCACGTCCGAGGCGTCGAGGGTCTCGTCGGTGACGTCCGGCAGGTAGCGCGCCGGGTCGGTCTCCAGGCGCTCCAGCCACACCCCGGACGGGGTGATTTTGGCGACCGCCTGCCGGTCGGCCGAGCAGGACACGGCGATCGCCACCGGGCAGGACGCCCCGTGCCGGGGCAGCCGGACCACCCGCACGTCGTGGCAGAAGTACCTGCCGCCGAACTGCGCGCCGATGCCGAAGTTACGGGTCAGCTCCAGCACCTCGGCCTCAAGCTCCAGGTCCCGGAAGCCGTGCGCGGTCATCGAGCCGGAGGTGGGCAGCGCGTCGAGGTACTTCGCGGAGGCGTACTTGGCGGTCTTGAGGGCGTACTCGGCGGAGGTGCCGCCGATGACGATCGCCAGGTGGTACGGCGGGCAGGCCGACGTGCCGATCAGCCGCAGCTTCTCCTCCAGGAACTGCATCATCCGGGTCGGGTTGAGCAGCGCCTTGGTCTCCTGGTAGAGGTACGACTTGTTGGCCGAGCCGCCACCCTTGGCCATGAAGAGGAACTTGTACGCGTCGGGGTGCCCGTCCGGGTCCTCGGCGTACAGCTCCACCTGGGCGGGCAGGTTGCTGCCGGTGTTCCGCTCGTCCCACATCGTCAGCGGGGCGAGCTGCGAGTACCGCAGGTTCAGCCGCGTGTACGCCTGGTAGACGCCACGCGAGATCGCCTCGGCGTCGGAGCCGTCGGTGAGCACGTGCCGGCCACGCTTGCCCATCACGATGGCGGTGCCGGTGTCCTGGCACATCGGCAGCACGCCACCGGCGGCGATGTTGGCGTTGCGCAGCAGGTCCAGCGCGACGAACCGGTCGTTGGGCGAGGCGGCCGGATCGTCGATGATCGACCGGAGTTGGGCCAGGTGCGCCGGGCGCAGGAAGTGGGCGATGTCGTGCATCGCCTCGGCGGTCAGCGCGGTCAGCGCGGCCGGCTCCACGGTCAGGAAACGGCGGCCCCCCGGGCCGTGGACGACGTCGACGCCCTCGTCGGTGACCAGGCGGTATTCGGTCTGATCCGGACCGGTCGGCAGCAAGGGGGCGTACGAGAACGCGGCGGCACTGCTCATGACCGAAAAGCCTAGGGCAGACCGGGCGATCGGTGACACCCGCCGGGTGGGTCGTGGGACGCCGCTCTCACCCGTTGCCGTCGGCGCAGAGTTCCCGCTTCGGTCCGCAGCTGTCCCCGGGCTCCGGCGCGCCGCCGGTGCGCCCCGGGCCGGGCCCGACGCCGGCGTCCGAACCGGCCGGGGGATCGGCGGGCGGGGGCGCACCGGAGCCCGCGCCGAACCGGACGTACCCGATCTCCCGCCCCTCGCCGACGACCATCCCGTTGGGCCCGACGGCGAGCGCGTTGGCGCTGGTCCGCAACACCACCAGTTCCCGGCCGGTACGCGGGTCCACGGCGACCAGCCGGTTCGGCTTGTCCCCGGTCAGCACCGCCGCGTACAGGGTGAGCGCCGCGCCCGCCTTCGCCCCGGCCGGCCGGTTCCAGCGGGCCCTGCCGGTGCCCAGTTCCCGGGCAATGACCGAGTCCTTGTCGGCGCTGCGGACCAGGGCGTACCTGTCGTCGACGGCGAGCAGTTTCTCCCCCTCGGCGTCCACCAGCAGCAGCCGGCCGTCGTAGCCGTCGAGAACGGCCTCCCGCCCGTCGGGGGCCACCCCGATCAGCACGTTGCGCGCCCCCTGCGGGTCCTCCCGCTGCGCGCACCCGGCGCTGTCGGCGGTCCGCAGGTTGAACCCGCTGCGCCGCCACACCTCCTGCCCGGTGGCCGGGTCACGGGCCGAGACGGCGTACTGGCAACTGCCGTCGACCGACACCGCGCGGATCTTGAGCATCCGGCCGCCGACCACCGACAACCGCTCGTCCTGCCCCGGTTCGACGTCCTGCACGACCCGGCCGGTGGCGGTGTCCACCACGTGCACCCGACCGTCGACCGGGAATCCGAGCAGCGGCGGCACCGCCTCCGGACCGGCCACCCCCTCGTCGATCCGCTGCGCGGTGAGCCGCCGGGTGCCGAGCAGGCCCGGGTTGTCGGCGAACAGTCCGCTGCTGACGCCGGGCAGGAAGGCCGTCCACAGTGGGCTGGTGCCGCGCGGGTCCCAGGCGCTCAGCGTGCAGTCGGTGGCGGCCACGCACCTGGCGTCCAGCAACATGTTCCGGTACGTCCAGACGGCCACCGCGTCGCCGTCGCGTCGACGTACCGCCCCGGTGGTGGGGTCGAGCAGTTCGTACCCCTTGACCAGGAGCTTGCCCACGGCGACGACGGCGTCGCGGTCCCCGCCGGCCACCGCCGACCAGTCCGCCTTGCGTTCCCACAGCGGCGCGCCGGTGGCGAGGCTGCGCACCTCCGTGCGGGTACGCTGCTCGACCACGACGGTGTCGCCGACGATCGTGACGCTCTTCGGGGTGCCGCCGACCCGCTGCTGCCACAGCACGTCCGGTTCGGAGATCGGCTCGCTGCGGTCGACCCAGTCCCACACTCCGGGGAAGGGGTTCCACACGCCGGTGACGGCGAGCGCGATCACGATGACGAGCCCGAGCAGCAGCCCTCCCCGCACCCCGCCAAGGCCCTTCACACCGGACACCGTAGCGACGATCACCTCCCCGCCCCGCCCCCGCGCCGGAGTGTCGCCCCGCTTTCTCCCCGACCGGCCGCGCATTCGTCGGGCAGATCGGACGCATCGCACCATCGCCGATATAGCGCCGACAGGGCCTTCGGATGCCGCTATATCAGCCCAATTGGACTGATCACGTTCCGGTGGCGGACCGCAGCAACGGCAGCGTGCGGTACGGGATCTGCTCGGCGAGCGCGATGATCGTGGAGGCCCGGCGGATCGCCTCGGACGAGACGATCTGGTCGATCACCCGTTGCAGGTCGGCGTTGGAGCGGGCCACGATCCGGCAGAGCAGGTCGCTCGCCCCGGTGATGGTGTGCGCCTCCAGCACCTCGGGGATCGCCGCCAGGTGGGCGGTGACCGTGTCGTGGCCGTGCCGCTGGCTGATCTCCAGGGTGACGAAGCTGGTCACCGCGAACCCGATCGCCGCCGGGCGGATCTCCGGCCCGAACCCGCCGATCACCCCCCGGTCGACCAGCTTGTCCAGCCGGGCCTGCACGGTGCCCCGGGCCACCCCGAGCCGGCGGGAGCATTCCAGCACCCCGATCCGGGGTTCGTCGGCGAGGAGTTGGACCAGCCTGCCGTCCAGCTCGTCGAGCTGTGCACCCTGTCCAGCGTTCATGGCTGCACACCCTACCGATTGCGCAACCTGACCAGCGGAATACGTGAGTGTTGCCCAGTGGACGGGCCCACCGCGATGCTGCCTGCAAGAGCTGACGGACCACCGGCCCACGACGCCGGCCGCAACCGAGGGAGGCCACCGTGACCCAGGCGATCGACCGACCCCAGTCGACCGAGGACATCGACGTCGACACGCTCGTCGGCGCAGTCGACCACGACATCACCCGTGACCCGTTCCCGGTCAAGGGCCTCGACCACGTGCACTTCCTGGTCGGCAACGCCAAGCAGGCCGCGCACTACTACTCCACCGCGTTCGGCATGACCTGCGTGGCCTACCGGGGGCCCGAGCAGGGCTACCGGGACCACGCCGAGTACGTGCTGACCAGCGGGTCCGCCCGGTTCGTGCTGACCGGCGCGGTCCGCCCCGACGCGGCCGGCACCGACCACGTCGCGAAGCACTCCGACGGGGTCAGTGACATCGCGCTGGAGGTGCCGGACGTGGACGCCGCGTACGCGCACGCCGTGGCCCAGGGCGCCACCGGCCTCATCGAGCCGCACGACGTGACCGACACGTACGGCACCGTCCGGCTGGCCACCATCGCCGCGTACGGCGACACCCGGCACAGCCTGGTCGACAGGTCCCGCTACAGCGGCCCGTTCCTGCCCGGCTTCGTGGCCCGGGGCCCGATCGTCGACCGGCAGCCGATGATCGCCGCCGGCCTCCAGCCGAAGCGCTTCTTCCAGGCCGTCGACCACGTGGTCGGCAACGTGGAGCTGGGCCGGATGGACGAGTGGGTGGAGTTCTACAAGCGGGTGATGGGCTTCTCCAACATGGCGGAGTTCATCGGCGACGACATCGCCACCGACTACTCGGCGCTGATGAGCAAGGTCGTCGCCAGCGGCACCCGGAAGGTGAAGTTCCCGCTCAACGAGCCGGCGGTGGCCCGCAAGAAGTCGCAGATCGACGAGTACCTGGAGTTCTACCAGGGGCCCGGCGCGCAGCACATCGCGGTCGCCACCAACGACATCCTGGCCAGCGTCGACGCGATGCGGGCGGCAGGCGTCGAGTTCCTCGACACGCCTGACTCGTACTACGACGACCCCGAGCTGCGGGCCCGGATCGGCAACGTGCGGGTGCCGATCGAGGAACTGAAGTCCCGCAAGATCCTGGTCGACCGGGACGAGGACGGCTACCTGCTCCAGATCTTCACCAAGCCGGTGCAGGACCGGCCGACGGTCTTCTTCGAGCTGATCGAGCGGCACGGCTCGCTCGGTTTCGGCAAGGGCAACTTCAAGGCGCTGTTCGAAGCCATCGAGCGCGAGCAGGAGGCGCGCGGCAATTTGTAACACTGTCTCGCGTGACGCAACCTCCGAGCTACCCGACACCGCCGGCCGGTGGGCCCGGGCCCGCCGCCGGCGGCTTCGCCCCGCCCTCCGGCCCACACCCGCAGGGGTACGCCGTGCCGCCGCAACCCGGCCCCTACGCCGCCCCGCCCGGCGGGTACCCGCGACCCGGCCCGTACGCCGGGCCGCCCGGGTACCCGCCGCCGGCACCCGGCATGCCGCCGCCCGGGATGTCGCCGCGGGGGCTGCCGCTGGCCAGCTTCGGTGACCGGCTGCTCGCCCTGCTCATCGACGGGCTGGTGGTCGGGGCGGCCAGCATGGTCTTCATCGTGCCGGCCTTCATCGTCTTCTTCCGGATGGTCCTGCCCGACCTGACCACCACGGCCGACGGCCGGCCCACCTCCGACCCGTTCACCAACTTGCTGATTCCGATTCTGGCGTTGCAGGGCGTGATCTTCGTGGTGGCGTTCGCCCTGAGCTACGTCTACCAGGTCGAGATGATGTTCAAGACCGGGCAGACCATCGGCAAGCGGGTGATGAAGATCCAGGTGGTGCCGCTCGACCCGGCCGCCACGCTGAACCGTACGGCGGCGGCCAAGCGGTGGGCCGCCTACCAGATCGGCGGGGCGGTCATTCCCGTCTTCAGCTACCTCGACGGGCTGTGGCAACTCTGGGACAAGCCGTGGCAGCAGTGCCTCCACGACAAGTTCGCCGGCACCATCGTCGTTAAGGTTGCCGGGTGAGCGAGCAGAGCGACCGCACCGGACAGCGCAGGGCGAGACCGTGAGCGTGCAACCAGGTTGGTACGTCGACCCGGCCGAGCCGACCACCCGACGGTGGTGGGACGGCGAGGGCTGGATCGGCGCCCCGATCCCGGTCGACGCCACCCCGCCCGACGGCCCGCCCCCGCCCGAGCCGGAGCCCGCCGCCGAGCCGCCCGCCCCCGCCGGGGCCACCACGGCCTCCGGCCAGCACCCGCCGACCCCGGCCGCGCCCGGCACGCCTGACGCGCCCGGCGCACCCTGGGCGGGCCAGCCCTGGGCCGGGCAACCCGACGCAGGCCAGCCGGGCACGGGCCAGCCCGGGGCGGCCGGGCAGCCCTGGGCCGGTCAGCCGGGCGCGGGGCAGCCCGGCGGGCCGCCGCCCGGGTGGCCGCACCCGACCTGGCCGGGGCGTCCACCGGAACCCCGGCCGCACGGCGTGCCGCTGGCCGGCTACGGTGCCCGGCTGCTCGCCCGGCTGATCGACTTCGGGGTCGTCTTCGGGCTCAACGCGGTGGTCAACGGCTGGTTCGTCTGGCGGTACTTCGAGGAGACCGCGCCCTACCTGCGGGAGGCGGTCCGTCGGGCGATGGCCGGGGACTCCTCCCGGGAGGGGCTGCCCGTCATCGGTGAGCAGGCCGGCGGCCTCCAGATCGCCATCCTGGTCATCGCGACCGCGCTCTGGTTCGCCTACGAGGTGCCGACGATGGCCTCCGGCGGGCAGACCCTGGGCAAGCGGCTGCTGCGCATCCGGGCGGTGCCCGTCGACGCCGACCAGCCGCTCGGCTTCGGCCGGGCCACCCGGCGGTGGAGCACCATGGGCATGCCCACCCTGCTCTGGTTCTGCTGCGGCTTCGGCCTGCTGCTCCAGTTCGTCGACGCGGTCTCCGCGCTGTTCGACCACCCGCTGCGCCAGGCGCTGCACGACAAGCGGGCCCAGACGGTCGTGGTGCAGGTGCCCCGCACCGACCACCCGGACACCCCCACCGACGACCCCGACACCACCACCGACCGCACCGACCCCGAGCCCCCGGGAGACACCCCATGACCGACACCGGACGGCACCAGCCCCCGCTGCGACTGACCCGCGCCGACCTGGACGCCCTGCCGAACTACGTCCCCGGGCGCAGCCCGGCCGACCTGGCCCGCGAGCTGGGCCTGGCCGAGGCGATCAAGCTGGCCAGCAACGAGGTGCCGTACGGGCCGCTGCCCGGGGTGGTCGAGGCGGTCACCGAGGCGGTCGCCGGGTCGCACCGCTACCCGGACATGGGCGTGGTGGCGCTGCGCGCCGCGCTCGCCGAGCGGTACGGCGTGGACCCGGACCGGATCGCCACCGGCTGCGGGTCGGTGGCGCTGGCCGAGCACCTGGTCCGGGCCACCTGCCTGCCCGGCGACGAGCTGCTCTACTCGTGGCGCTCGTTCGAGGCGTACCCGATCATCGCGGCGACCAGCGGCGCGAGCAGCGTGCGGGTCCCCAACGACGCCGGGCACGGGCACGACCTGACGGCGATGGCGGCGGCGGTGACCGACCGGACCCGGATGGTGCTGGTCTGCAACCCCAACAACCCCACCGGCACGGCCGTGCACCAGCCGGAGCTGGACCGTTTCCTCGACGCCGTGGGCGACGACGTGCTGGTCGTCATCGACGAGGCGTACCGGGAGTTCGTCACGGACCCGCAGGTGCCCGACGGCCTGACCTACCTCGACCGGCCCAACGTGGTGGTGCTGCGCACCCTGTCCAAGGCGTGGGGCCTGGCCGGGCTGCGGATCGGCTGGCTGGTCGGTGCCCCTGAGGTCGCCGCCGCGGTCCGCAAGGTGGTCACCCCGTTCTCCACCAGCATGGCGGCGCAGGCGGGGGCGCTGGCCGCGCTCGCCCAGGCCGACGAGGTGGAACGCCGCTGCGGGCTGGTCGTGGCGGAACGGGACCGGGTCACCGCGGCGCTGCGCAAGTTCGTCCCCGACGTGCCGTCCAGCCAGGCCAACTTCGTCTGGCTGCCGCTGGGCGAGGGGGCGGTGGAGTTCGGCCGGGCCTGCGAGGCGCGCGGCGTGATCGTCCGCCCGTTCCCCGGCGACGGCGTCCGGGTCACCATCGGCACCCCGGCCGAGAACGACGCCTTCCTGGCCGTGGCGGAGGCCGCCCTGTCCTGAACCGTCGCCCGGCCCCCGGCCCGCCGGCCGGGTCGGGCCGGGCGGGGTCAGGTCGCGGCGAGCACCACCGGCTCGGCCATCAGGAAGTACGCCTGGTCGTCGTCGTCCGGGCCGGCACGCTCCCGCAACCGTTCCACCGCGACGTAGCCGCCGGCCGCGTAAGCCCGGCCGGGTTTCCAGCCGATGCCGTCCCGGCCGGGGGTCATCGGGAAGCGGGACCGCTGCGCGCCGGTGACCGGGTCGAGGGTGACCAGTTCCCGGCGTTCGGTGAGCACGTGGAGCCGGCCGGCCTCGGTGGCGAGGATCGTCACCGGCCCCAGGTCACCGCGCTGCCAGCGGTCCCTGCCGCTGCGTGCCTCCCGGCCCTTGAGCACCCCGCCGTCGTCGCCGACGGCCAACTCGCCCACCAGGGTGGTGTCGGCGGCGTCCAGGGCGGGGGCGGCCATCGGCGCACCCGGGCCGACCTGCCAGCCCCGGCTACCGGAACCGCCGTCGGTGCGCAGCCCCCGGCACTGCGAGCGGGGGGTGAGGCAGCCGACCGGGGTGACGGTGAACCGCTCGGGTGCGTCCGGGGGCCGCCAGCGGGTGCCCACCGTGCCCGTGGCGACGGCACGGAACTCGACCACCATCGGGCCGGCGCAGGAGTCGACGGAGAAGACCTGCCCGGCGGCGGTGGTGCCCAGGTCGGTACGGCAGTCCCGGCCGCCGTCGACCCGCCACAGCTCCCGTCCGTCGGCGAGGTCGTAGCCGCGCAGACCGTCCCGCCCGGAGACGACCAGCACCGTCCGGCTGCCGGGGGCGGGGGCGACGGAGATGCCGCGCGGGTCCCAGACGGTGGCCGCTCCGGTACGCCGGGCGGGGGCGACGGCGTTCGGCGTCGGCCCGTCGGCCCGCCAGGCGACCCTTCCGGTGAGCGCGTCCAGGGCCACCAGCTTCCCGTCCGACCAGCGGCTGAGCACCGTCGTACCGGCTGCCAGCACCCCGTCGAGGGTGGCCGGCCAGCGCCGGTACGACCAGAACGGGGTGACCCGGTTGCGGCTGTCGGCGGGCTGGTCGGCGTAGAGCTGACGCTCGGCGGCGTAGACCCGCAGCCGCCCCGCCACCACCAGCGGCGCGACCGGCAGCCGACCCACCACCCCGATCGCCGGGGTGCCGGCGGGCGGCGGTGCGCCCCGGGCGGGCGTGACGACCTCGGCGGGGGCGAGCACCCGGTAGCCGATGCCGGCGACCGCCGCGAGGGTGAGCAGCGTGGTGGCCGCGACCACGAGTCGCCGCCGTCCCTTCGGGAATCCCATGCCCACCTCCGCCCGGCACCCTACCCAGGCGTTCCCCCTCGGGACCGGTCAGGTCACGTCGCGTCGCGCGAAGGAAGTCGGGCCGCCGGTGCCCGGACGCGGATCAGGCGGCGGTGGCCCGGCCGGTGGTGCGCACGGTGGCGGCCAGGGCGGTCAGGTCGTGCCGGATCGCACCCTCGACCGTCCGGGCGGCCAGGCCGCCGAAGAGCAGCGCCATCACCCGCCCGGACGGGGCGGTCGGGAGGGCACGGTGTTCGACCGTGACGGCGGTGCAGGCGCGGCGACGACGGCGGACGGCGCGCAGGGTCCAGGTGATCCGGTAGTCGACCCCGATGCCCGGGGAGGCGAGCACCAGCCGGTGCGGTGGCTCGGCGGCCAGCACGAGGAACTCCTCCGCCTGGTCGCCGCCGTCCGGGCGGGTACGGGTCTCCCGCCACGCGGTGCCCGGACCGAACGGCCCGGAGGTGAGCAGTTCGGCGGCGCTGACCGTGCAGAGCCAGTCGGCCCGGACGGGCAGGTCGGTCAGGAGTTCCCACACGTCGACGGCCGACGCCTCGATGACAGCGGTGACCGCAACCGTCGACATGGCACCTCCCGTGTCGTCCACCGTACGGCGGGTGAGCGACCGACGGGAGGCCGTACGGTGAAATTTCCGTCACCGGCGTCCCGGGTGGGACGCCGGTGACGGGGGCGGTCAGGGGCGGAAGGTCCCCTGCCGGACGGCATCGACGAACGCCGTCCACCCCGGTGGGCCGATGACCAGGGCCGGGCCCGACGGGTCCTTGGAGTCGCGTACCCCGACCACGGCCCGGGTGCGGACGAGGTTGTCCGCCACCTCCACACAGAGCCCCTGGTCGTTCGAGCGGCTACTGGTGCGCCACACCGCGCCGACGAGATCGTTCATGCTCGTACCTCCTCTCCACTGGGACGTGCCACGCCGACGCGCCCCGCGCCGCCGACGGGAGACGGCGGCGCGGGGCGTACGGCGGAATCCGGTGGGAGAAACGCGGCAGGAGTGCCTGACGGTCGGACAGCCGGTGCGACCGTCAGGCGTCGGCTCAGCGGGCGGGCAGGATGCGTCCGGTGACCTCGCCGAGGGCGATGGTGGAGCCGTCCGGGCCGGGCGCGGTGGCCCGCAGGGTGACGGTGTCGCCGTCGGCGAGGAACGTACGGGTGTCCCCGCCGACGGTGACCGGTTCGGCCCCGCCCCAGGTGAGTTCCAGGAACGAGCCCACCTGGCCACGCTCGGGGCCGGAGACGGTGCCCGAGGCGTACAGGTCGCCGGTCCGCAGGGACGCGCCGTTGACGGTGAGGTGGGCCAACTGCTGGGCGGGGGTCCAGTACATGCCGGCGAACGGCGGCTCGGTGACCCGCTCACCGTTCCACTCGACCGAAAGCCGCAGGTCGAGGCCCAGGTGCGGGGTCTGGCGCAGGTAGTCCTGCACCGGCGGGTCCTGCTGCGGGGCCGGCACGAACGCGTCGGCCAGGGCGTCCAGCGGGGTCACCCAGGCGGAGACGGAGGTGGCGAAGGACTTGCCGAGGAACGGCCCGAGCGGCTGGTACTCCCAGGCCTGGATGTCCCGGGCCGACCAGTCGTTGACCAGCACCACCCCGAAGACGTGGTCGGCGAAGTCGCCGGTGGTGACCCGGTCGCCGAGCCCGCTCGGCACGCCGACCACGAAGCCCACCTCGGCCTCGATGTCGAGGCGTACCGACGGGCCGACGGTGGGACCCTCGCCGGTGGCGCGCTGCCCGCTCGGGCGGACGACCGGGGTGCCGGAGACCACCACCGTGCCGGCCCGGCCGTGGTAGCCGATCGGCAGGTGCTTCCAGTTCGGCAGCAGCGGCGGCTGGCCGGGGCGGAAGATCTGCCCGACGTTGCCGGCGTGGTGTTCGGAGGAGTAGAAGTCGACGTAGTCGGCCACCGCGAACGGCAGCAGCAGCTCGACGGCGGCCAGCGGCAGCAGCAGCGGCTCGACGGCGGCCCGGTGCGCCGGGTCGGTGAGCAGCTCGACGATGCGCTGCCGGACCGAGGTCCACTGTGGACGGCCGAGCGCCATGAAGTCGTTGAGGGTGGGCCGGCGCATCGCCCCGGCGGCGAGGACCAGCCCGGCCTCCTCCGCCCCCGTCAGGTCGAGCACCAGGTCGGCGACGCGTACGCCGATCCGGGGTGGCCGCCCGTCGTGCCGGAACACCCCGTACGGCAGGTTGGTCACCCCGTACGGCGAGCCGTCCGCGCCCGTCACCCAGCTCATCGGTCGAATCCCCCGTTCACCAGCCCCAGCCGGATCAGATCGGTAAGTGGTTCCCGCACGCTGCACGAGCCGAACCCGATCCACAGCGGACGGTCGTCGTCCCGGGCCGCCCGGGCCGGCTCGACCACCCGCAGCGGATCGGTGTCGGCGAGCAGCGCGGCGACGGCGTCCACCTCGGCGTCGGCGGCGGCGGCGAGGGTGGCGGCCAGCACGTTGCCGAAGCCGTGGTGGGTGAAGCCGGTCTCCGGGTCGATCTGGCGCAGCGCGTGGTGCAGCCCGGCGGTCAGCTTGAACGGCAGCGCCCGGTCCCGGCAGGCGCAGATCACCGCGGCCAACTCGACGGGGGTGGGGAAGAGTTCGGCGGCCAGCCCGCCGGTGCGGAACTTCGCGGCGACCGGTTCGCCGGCCGCGCGGGCCTCGGCGAGGGTGTCCAGCGCGGCGGTGAGCCCGAAGGTCAGTGGCAGTTCGGCGTACCAGTCGAGGTCACCGTGGCGGGCGAGCACGCCGCGCAGCGCGGCCAGGCCGGGCTGGGGGTCCTCGCCGCGTCGGGCGACGGCCACCTCGACCTGGCGGACGGCGATGCCCGCGGCGGCGAGCCCGCCCAGCGCCGCGGGCAGCCCGGCGACGCCGGTGTCGCCGATGAGCCCGGTCACCGTGCCCTCGGGCAGGCCGTCCAGCGCGCCGACGGCGGAGGCGGGCACCAGCAGCGGGCCGACCAGGTCGGCGTACCAGGAGGTGCGGTGTTCGCGGTGGGCCGCGATCGCGTCGGGCAGCGACGCGCTGCCGGGCGGGAAGACGGCGGCGTCGTCGACGAGTCCGGCGAGGAGGCGGGGGACCTGCGTTGACACGAGACAAGAATCTACGGGACGCTGTCAAGGAACGGACAGCAACGTCCGGTTGTCGGACGCCACCGGCCGGATATCGGGACAATACGGGAGGCGACATGCCGTACTACCGCCGCGTGGGCGAGGTGCCCCGCAAGCGGCACACCCAGTTCCGCCAGCCCGACGGCAGCCTGTACACCGAGGAGCTGATGGGCCAGGAGGGCTTCTCCGCCGACTCTTCCCTGCTCTACCACAGGCACCCGCCGACCGCGATCGTCGCCGCCGAGGAGTTCGCCCCGCCCGGGTACACCCGGCTGCCGAACCATCCGCTCAAGCCGCGCCACCTGCAGACCCACAAGCTCGACGGCGCGGGGGCCGACCCGGTGCTCGGCCGGCGTCAGCTGCTCGCCAACGACGACGTCCGGATCGGGTACGTGCTGGCCGACCGGCCGTCCCCGCTCTACCGCAACGCCACAGGCGACGAGTGCCTCTACGTCGAGGCGGGCACGCTACGGCTGGAGTCCACCTTCGGCACGCTCGACCTGGTCGCCGGCGACTACGTGGTGGTCCCCACCTCGACTGTCCACCGGCTGGTGCCCACCGGCGACGCCCCGGTCCGGCTGCTGACCATCGAGGCCACCGGGCACATCGGCCCGCCCAAGCGCTACCTGTCCGTACGCGGCCAGTTCCTGGAACACTCCCCCTACTGCGAGCGGGACGTCCGGGGGCCGGACACGCCCCTGCTCGTCGACGGCACCGACGTCGAGGTGCTGGTCCGCCACCGGTCCCGGGCCACCGGCACCGCCTGGACCCGGCACGTCTACGCCCACCACCCGTTCGACGTGGTCGGCTGGGACGGCCACCAGTACCCGTGGGCGTTCTCCATCCACGACTTCGAGCCGATCACCGGCCGCCTGCACCAGCCACCACCGGTGCACCAGACCTTCCAGGGCCCCAACTTCGTGATCTGCTCGTTCGTGCCCCGCAAGGTCGACTACCACCCGGACGCGATCCCGGTGCCGTACCACCACCACAACGTCGACTCCGACGAGATGCTCTTCTACACCGGCGGCAACTACGAGGCCCGACGCGGCTCCGGCATCGGGCAGGGCTCGATCTCGCTGCACCCGTCCGGCTTCACCCACGGCCCGCAGCCCGGTGCGGCGGAACGCTCGATCGGCGTCGACTTCTTCGACGAACTGGCCGTCATGGTCGACACCTTCCGCCCACTCGACCTCTGCGACGCCGCCGTCGAGTGCGAGGACCCGGGCTACGCCTGGACCTGGAACCGCCATCCCTGACCTCCCGGGTGCCTTGATCGGTCACGGCTCAGCGGCGGCTTTCCCGGCGCGGCGGGTCGCTCAGCCGTCGTCGACCAGAGGTGGGGCGCGCGGCTAGGAGACGCCGGCGCGGGTGGCGGCGATCAGGGTCGACGGCACCGCCAAGGCGATCGCGAGTGCCAGCGGCCACGGGCTGCCCACCAGGGCGAACAGCAGCAGCAGGGCCGGGCCGGCCGGGACGGCGTACACGGCGAACGCCAACGCCCGGTCCTCCCGGCGCAGCGCCGGCAGCACCACCCGGCCCAGCTCGGGCACCTGCCGGGACAGCCGCCAGGCCAGCAGCGCGCCACCGGCCGCCGCCAGCACCGCCACCACCCGGCTCGCCCCCGCCCCGCCCACCGCCAGGAACGCGAGCAGCAGGCTGGCCACCAGCGACCAGCCGCTACCGATCAGGACGAGCCGGCGCAGCCCGGCCCAGAGCGGCAGCTTCTCGGCCCGGGCCGGCTGCACCGGCGCCAGCGCGGCCACCTGTTCCAGCGCCAGCACCCAGCGCCGCCGTTCCAACCGCAGCACCCCCGGGTCGTGCCGCGCCTCGGCCAGCTCCGGGTCGAGCCGCAGCGCCTCCCGGTAGGCCCGCTCGGCCAGGTCGAACAACTCCAGCCGGCCGGCGACCAGGGCCAGCACCAGATGCGCCTGCGGCTCGTCGGGCGCTAGCTCCACCCCACGCCAGGCCGCGTTCAGCGCCGGCTGGCCGTTGCGCGCCTCGGCCAGGATCGCCGCGGCGCTCCGCTGGGCGTACGCGTCACCCGGCCCGGCCGCCAGAATCCGATCGGCGGTACGCGCCGACTCGGCGTACTCCCCCAGGTCGGCGAGGGCGATCGCCCTGACGACCAGCGCAGCCGTCGGCACCCTCGCCCCGGCCGCCCCAGCCGGCCCGACCGCTCCGGTCGAGTCGGTGCCGGACGGGCCGGTGCCGGTCGGGTCGGAGCCGATCGGCGGTGCGGGTTGGCCGGGCGATGCCGGCGGGTGCGAGGCTGTCGGCGAATCAGCGGCGGCCAGGGGTGCCGATGGCGGTTGCGGCGCGTCCGGGAGAGCCGAGCCAGCCCTCGATCCGGGGGGTACCGCCGATTCCGGCGACGTGGCCGGCCCCGGCGGTGCCGGCGGGTGCGGCAGGTCGGAAAGCGGCGGGCCGAGGAACTGCGGCGGGGTGGGAGGCTGCGCCGGGCCGGAACGGGGTGGGGTGATCGCCGCGTCGGCGGCGGCGAGCGCCTCGCCGGGGCGGCCGGCGGCCAGATGCAGCCGGGCCAGCAGCGTCAACGCGGCCGGGTCGGTGGGAGCCAGGGCGAGCGCGAAGCCCAGTTCCTCGGTGGCCTCGTCGTGGCGGCCCAGTTCGGCCAGGAGCTGGGCCCGCTGCCGGTAGCCGTCCAGGGGCGACTCGTCGTCGGTCATCGCGGCCCTACCCGGCCGACGCGTCGTAGACCAGGGCCACCGCGATACCGGCGAGGCCCTCACCCCGGCCGGTGAAACCGAGGCCGTCGCTGGTGGCGGCGGTGACGGTGACCGGTGCGCCGACCGCCGTGGAGAGCACCTGCTGTGCCTCGTCGCGACGCGGCCCGATCCGGGGCCGGTTGCCGACGACCTGCACCGAGACGTTGCCGATCGCGTACCCGGCCGCGCGAACCCGACGGGCGGACTCGGTGAGCAGCGTGACCCCCGAGGCGGCGGCCCACTCCGGCTGGTCCACCCCGAAGTTCGCCCCGAGATCACCGAGCCCGGCGGCGGAGAGGAGCGCGTTGCAGGCGGCGTGGGCGACCACGTCGGCGTCGGAGTGCCCGGCCAGGCCGTCCTCACCCGGCCAGTGCAGGCCGGCCAGCCAACACGGCCGGCCGGCCGCGAAGGCGTGGATGTCGGTGCCGACGGCGACCCTGGGAACGATCATGGATCGAGGGTACGCGTCAGTGCCCGGCGGCCAGCAGGTACTCGGCCAGGGTCAGGTCGAACGGGCGGGTGACCTTCAGCGCGTACTCCGAGCCGGGGACGCAGAACACCGGCACCCCCCGCTGCTCGACCAGGCCGGCGTCGTCGGTGAGCGGGTCACCGGCGGCGGCGTGGGCGGCGGCGAGCACCTCCCGGCGGAAACCCTGCGGGGTCTGCACGGCCCGCAGGGCGGACCGGTCGACGGTGGCGAGGACGACGTCGGCGTCGTCGACCTTCTTGATCGTGTCGCTGACGGGGAGCACCGGGATCACCGCGTCGTGGCCGGCCCGGACGGCCGCCGCCACCGCCTCGACGAGCGCGGGCGGGGTGAGCGCCCGGGCGGCGTCGTGCACCAGCACGATGTCGGGGCCGGACGGCACCGCCGCCAGCGCGTTCGCCACCGACGCCTGACGTTCGGCACCGCCCGCCACCACCAGCACCGGGGCGACCGGGGTCAGCAACTGCCGGACGGCGTCGACCTCGGCGGCCGGGGCGGCGACGACGACGGTGTGCACCGACGGGGCGGCGGCGATCCGGCGCACCACGTGCACCAGCAGGGGTTCGCCGCCGAGGAGCCGGAGCGCCTTGGGGCCGCCCGGCCCGAGCCGTACCCCGGCACCGGCCGCAGGAACGAGGACCGCGACGTCACCGCGCGGATTGAGCTGCGCGGTCACGTCGCGGTCCTCGGGAATTCTTCGCTGCGGGGTGGGTACGACGATGCGGTGGGATCAGGCCTCGGTGAGGACCTTGTCGAGCAGCGTCTCCGCCTCGTCCTTGGTGCTCTTCTCAGCCAGCGCGACCTCGCCGACGAGAATGTCGCGGGCCTTGGCGAGCATGCGCTTCTCACCCGCCGACAGGCCCCGCTCCCGCTCCCGACGCCACAGGTCGCGGACGACCTCGGCGACCTTCAGCGGGTTGCCGGAGGCCAGCTTCTCCAGATTCGCCTTGTAACGCCGCGACCAGTTGGTCGGCTCCTCGGTGTGCGGTGCACGGAGCACGTCGAAGACCTTTCCCAGGCCCTCTTCGCCGACCACCTCACGCACACCCACGATCTCGGCGTTCTCGGCCGGCACCCGGACCGTCAGGTCACCCTGCGCGACCCTCAGGACGAGGTACTGCTTGGGTTCGCCCTTGATGACCCGAGTCTCGATTGCCTCGATGAGTGCGGCCCCGTGGTGGGGGTAAACAACGGTCTCGCCGACGCTGAAAACCATAGGTTCGAAACCCCTTTCGCTGTGTCTAGGGTAACACGCTCAGGCACCAATGTCCCGCTGCCGTCCTGACCGTTGGCGCAGCTCAGGGGCCCTGTGAGAGGCGTTGCTTCGGCTTGACAGGCGGCCAAACCAGTGGTTCAAACACGCTCCGTGAGCAGCGGATGACAACCCGGTACGGGTGATCGGAGCGCGGATTTCTCCAGCCGTGCGCTTCTCCCATGGTAGCCCGGCGGCGTCCCGGCCGCCCATGTCTAGCGGCAGGAGGGTCCGTGCGGGACGCTGGAGGGGTACCACACACCGCTCGCCGCACCGCTTACCGGGGGGTCCGATGGGCATGCCCGACGCCGAGGGACACGGTCCGACCGACGGACTGCCCGACCTGCCACCGGAGTGGGGGCGGGTGGTGGTGCCGGACGACGCGTCCGCGCTCGCCGACGAGGCCGCCCAACTCCGCCGGGAGCTGCACCGGCAGGCCCGGTCCGGCCGGTGGCGACGCCGGCTGGGGTTGACCGCCCGCCCCGACGGGCGGCCACCGCTCGGGCTGCCCCTGCTGATGCTCCTGGTGGCGGTGCTCGCCACCACCGTCGGGCTGGTCACCGTCACCTGGCCCCGGTCGTCCCGGGGCACCGAACGACCCACCGTCCTGCCGCAGACGGGCACGCCGGTGCCGCTGGTCGGGCGGTCGCTGCCCGCGCTGGACCTAGTCGACGTCGACCAGCGGCCGGTCCCGCTGCGCGGCCTGCTGCCCGCGATGATCATCCTGGTCGACGGTTGCGCCTGCGCCGAGCAGGTGACCGCCGCCGCCAACGCTGCCCCCGACGGGGTGCAGGTGGTCAGCGTCGCCGCCGGACGGGAGGTAACCCCCGCGCCACCGGCCGGCGGACCGGTCCGCACCCTCGCCGACCCCGCCGGCGAGCTACGCGCCGCGTTGCACCTGCCCGCCCAGGCCGGTGCCGCCCCGGCGCTGCTGGTGGACCGGGCCGGCACGGTCGTCCGGGTGCTGCCCGAACTGGGCGCCGCCGCCGACTACCGGAGCGACCTGATCCGGCTCGCCGGCTGACCCGGGCCGCTCAGGGCACCGCGACGACCTGCGCCTCCAGCTCGACCGAGCCCGGCCCGACCACCGAGAACTCCAACCGGGTGCCCCCGTCCGGACCGCGCAGCTCCCAGGCGACCAGTTCGCCGTCGCAGGCCGTCCGCCGGTGCTGCGGCGGATCGTCGTGCAGCACCGAGATCAGCAGCGTCCCGTCGCCCGAGCAGCGGTACTGGAACAGGTGCCGAGCGCCGTCCGGGGCCGATTCCCGGCGCACCGGTGCCCGCCCGGACACCAGGGTCATCCGCTCCCGCCACGTGGTGTCGGTGAACGTCGGCAGCCCCACGTCCGGGTCACCGGAGGTCCCGGGCAGTTCGGTCGCGCCCAGCACCCGCCCGGTGCGGGCGTCGATCACCACCACCCGCCGGGTCGCCTCCGCGCCGACCGACGGCTGCGGTGACACCGTCGCCGCCGAGCCGACCGGGTCGACCGCCGGGGCGGTGGCCGACCACCACCAGCCGCCCCCGCCCAGGGCGAGCAGGGCTGCGCCGGCCAGCACCGCACCGCGCAGCCGATCACCGCCGCCCCTGTCGACCCCCACCCGGCGAGGGTAACGAGCGGCCGACGGCGGCGCTCGGCGCAGCGCCGATCCCCACCGGCCCTGACCAGGTCGTCCGCCTCACTTTGGGCGCTACCGACCGGCCGGCGGCAGATCCGGGCCGCCGGATTCCGGGCCGGACCCGGTTCGGGCCGGGCTGGTTCGGGGGCAGGCTGGCGGGGCGGCCGGGCCGGGGCGCGGTGGCGGGTGGGCGACGGGCGGATCAGGAGCGGCGTTCGAGGAGGGCGGCGTAGAGGGTCAGTCCCGGACCGAAGGCGAGCAGCACGATCCACCGGGGCGGTGCCGCCAGCCGCAGCAGCCGCTCCAGGATCAGCAGCACGGTAGGCGACGAGCAGTTGCCGTGCGCGTCCAGCACCGCCCGGGAGGCCGCCAGCGCGTCGTCGGGCAGGGCCAGTTCCCGCTCCACCACGTTGAGGATGCGCGGGCCGCCCGGGTGCACGGCCCAGCCGTCCACCTCGGCGACCGTCGTGCCGTGCCGGGCCAGCAGGTCGTCCACCAGCCCCCGGACGTGGGCCGAGAGCACCTGCGGCACCTTCGGCGACAGGCCCATCCGGAACCCGGTGTCGGTGACGTCCCAGGTCATGTGGTCGGCGGTGGAGGTGTCGGTCACCGAGGCGACCTCGCGCAACGCGTACCCCCGGCCGGTGGTGTCGGTCCCCGGCACCAGCACGGTGGCGACCGCGGCGTCGGAGAAGAGGGCGTGCGAGATGATCTGCTGGGTGTCCATCCGGGCCGAGGACGGCTGGATGTGCAGGCTGGTCAGCTCGGCGCAGAGCAGCAGCGCCGGCCGGCCCCGCGCGGTCACGAAGTCACCAGCCGCGCCCAGACCCGGCAGGGCCGCGTAACAGCCCATGTGCCCGACGAACATCCGCTGGCAGTCCGGGGCCATGCCCAGGTCGCGGGCGAGGAGGATGTCCAGCCCGGGGGTGGCGTACCCGGTGCAGGAGCAGACCACGAACAGACCGAGGTCACCGGCGGCCAGACCGGCGGCGGTCAACGCCCGACCGATCGCCTCCTTGCCCAGCGGCAACGCCTCCACCTGGTAGCGCCGCATCCGTCGGTCGGTCGGCCAGTCGGAGACGTCCTCCAGCAACGGGTTGACCGCCGCCTGCCGGTGGGACACCCCCGAGTTGGCGAAGATCCGCTCGGCGAGCGCCCGGGTGGCCCCCGAGAAGTGCCGGGCGAAGTAGCCCGTCCAGAGTTCGTCCTGGGCGGCGCCGGGCGGGTGTGCCGCCCCCAGCCCCGCGATCAACGGCACGGCCATCTGTCCCGCCTCTCGTCCGCACTGCTCGTCCGGTGGTCGCCCCGACCCCCGTCACCCTCACCAACGAGGGGCCGTTCCGTCGCGGTCCGGGTCACCCCCGAGCACCGCCACCCCGAGCCAGTCGGCGCACACGTCGGAGGTCGCCGGATGCAGCGACCCGCAGCGGGCGTCCCGGTAGAGCCGTTCCAGCGGATGCCCCCGGCGGGTCGCCGACGTCCCGGCCGCCTCCAGCATGGACGCCGCCACCTCCGCCGCCGTCGTGCCGGCGAGCAGCTTGGCCCGCCACACCCATCGGTTCGTCTCGGCGTCGCCGGGGGCGTCGTCGACCCGGCGGGCCGCCTCGGCCACCACCAGCTCCGCCGCCGCCACCGCCGCGTCCGCCCGGCCGAGCCGGGCCCGCACCGCCGGCAGGCCGCCGAGGTCCCGCGCGGTGAGGTGCTCGGCGGCGGCCTCCACCGCCGCCCGGGCGACCCCCACGTAGACGGCGGCGTAACTGGCCACCAGCCAGTGCGGCATCAGCTGGGCGACCACCAGGGCCAGCCCCTCCACGCCACCGAGCAGCCGGTCCGCCGGCACCGTCACATCCAGGTGCAGGTCGTGCGACGAGGTGGCCCGCATGCCAAGGGCGTCCCAGGTCGGCTCCACGGTCACCCCCGCACCGGCGGGCACCAGGAACTGGGAGACCAGCGAGGGGTCGGCGGCACTGCGGGCGGCCACCAGGTAGCCGTCGGCGTGCCCGGCCCCGGAGCAGAAGGTCTTGCTCCCCTTGATCCGCCAGCCGCCGTCGACCGGTTCGTAGACCGTGCTGAGCCTGGACAACCGGGCCCCCGCGCCGCGTTCGCTCATCGCCACCGCGTACCAGGCGCCCTCGGCCGCCGCGCGCAGCAGCCGGTCCCGGGCGGCCAGCGCCTCGTCCGGTACGCCCAGCGCCTCGGCCAGCTCCTCGGTGACCGCGCCGAGCGCACCGGTGACCGAGGCGTGCATGTTGAACACCAGCGCGGTCGCGCCGTTGCCCCGGGCCAGTTCGGTGGCGACCGCCGCGTAGCTGGCGAAGGAGGCTTCCGCGCCGCCCAGCGCGGCCGGGACCATCAGCCCGAAGAGCCCGGACTCCCGCAGGTCGGCGAAGTCGTCGACCGGGAACGTGCCGTCCCGGTCGTGCCCGGCCGCCCGGGCGGCGAACCTCGGTGCCAACCGACGGGCCACCGCCGGTGCGTCCACAGTCAATTCGGTCCCCTTCCTGGGTTTTCCTGGTACCCCGAACCGGGGCGGCTACCCGTGCCGGACCCCCCGGCCCTGGTAGAGCACCGCCGTCGACCAGGTCGGACGGATCGCGGGCCCGCCGTGGGACGCCTCGCCGGCGGCACCCCCACGGTTCCGCCGCACCAGCCAGCGCCGCACCAGCCAGCCCAGCGTCGCCCGCAACCCCGGACGAACCCCCCGCACCCGCAGGGCGACACCGCGCCGGGCGCACTCGACGACCAGCGCCCGGTCGTCCACGAACAACCGCGGGTCGTGGATGCCCCGGGGCACGGTGGGCAGCCGTTCGCCCAGCTCCACCGCGATCAGCCGGGCCAGCACCGTGTCGTTGAGGGTGTCCAGCACGAGCAGCCCGCCGGGGCGCAGCAGCCGGCACGCCTCGGCGACCGCCGCCCGCCAGTCGGGCACGTGCTCCAGCACCTCGCCGGCCGCCACCACGTCGGCGCATCCGTCGGCGAGCGGCACCGCCGTGGCGTCACCGACCAACGTGGTGACGCCGTGCGCCGCCGCCTGCTCCAGCGCCGATCGGGTGAGGTCCACCCCGACGTGCCGGTAACCCTTGCCGGCCAGGTGGGGGGCCATCAGCCCGGCACCGCAGCCCAGGTCGACCAGGACCGCGTCGGGCCGGGACGCCGGTGGCACCAGGGCGGCACGGGCCCGGGCCAGCCAGTGCAGCATCGCGAACGCGCCGTCGGGCCGCCACCACTCGTCGGCCAGGTCGTCGTACTGGCGGGGGTCGTTGGGGGGCAGCACCCGCACACCGTTGGACACCGGACCGTCACCCATGGCATCGAGCGTGGCACGACCGGCCGGTAACGACCAGACTTCTCTTATGTCGCGGACGGTGTTAGGGCTGGTCAAGGCGAGTCATCCGGAGCCGGGCCTGGCCGTGACCACGGTGGCCGGACTGCTCGCCGTCGCGGTCGGCCACCGTCCGGCCGGGACGGTCGCCGTGGTGCTCACCGTGCTGTCCAGCCAGCTCGCCGTCGGCTGGACCAACGACGCGGTGGACGCCGGGCGGGACGCCACGGTGGGACGTACCGACAAGCCTGTCGCCGCCGGGGCGGTGAGCCGCCGGACGGTGGTGGTGGCCGCCGTGCTGGCCGCGGTCACCACCCCGCTGCTGGCGCTGACCACCAACCCGGTCGCCGCGCTCTGCTACACCGTCGGCCTGGTCTCGGCGCTGCTCTACGACTGGCCACTGAAGTCCACCCCGGTCTCGGTGCTGCCGTACGCGGTCTCGTTCGGCTCGCTGCCCGCCTTCGTGGTGCTCGCCCTGCCGGGGGCGCCCGCACCGCCGGTCTGGCTGGTCGTCGCGGCGGCCTGCCTGGGCGCGGGGGCGCACTTCGCCAACGTGCTGCCCGACCTGGCCGACGATGCCCGGACCGGGGTACGCGGCCTGCCGCACCGGCTCGGTGCCAAGGGCAGCCGACTGGCCGCCGCCGGGCTGCTGCTCGCCGCCACCGTCGCCCTGGTCCTCGGGCCACCCGGGCCGCCGTCGTGGGTCGGCTGGTCGGCGGTCGCGGCGGCCGTCGTGGTACCCACCGTCGGCTGGTACGCGGGTCGCGTCACCGCCCGGGGCGACGGCCGTTCGGTGGCCGCCTTCCGGGCGGTGCTGGTGGTGGCCCTGATCGATGTGCTGCTGCTGGTGGCGAGCGGTCGGGTGGTCTGACCGGTACCCGCCCGGGTGGCGGCACCGGGTCCCTGTGCGGCCCTCGATCAGCCCCAACTACCCTGGAGCGCGGTCTGCGCGGGTATGACCACCCCGCGCCCGGGGCACGCACCGGGTGGGGATCGTGACGAGGAGGACCGACGTGACGCGCTCGATCAGGGGTTCCCGGCGGGCCACCCTGCTGCTGTCCGGCCTGGCGGGGGCGACCGCCCTGCTGGCGACGGGCTGCGGGGCGGGCCAGGTGTCCGAGACCGCCAACAAGCAGCCGTCGGTCCAGGGGGTCAACGTCCAGACGCCGGACAACGCGTACAAGGTGCGTGGCCTCTACGTCGACTACCCGGGTGCGGACGGTCTCACCGCCGGTGCGAACGCCGCGCTCAACGCGGTGATCTACAACGACACCCGGGACCCGGTCACCGTCACCGTCACCACCGACAGCGCCAGGCAGATCGTGCTCACCGGGGCCGCCGGCTCGGCCAGCCCTTCCGGCTCCGCCTCCCCCTCGGAGAGCGCCTCGCCGTCCGAGAACGCGTCGCCGTCGGGCAGCGCCTCTCCGGCCGAGGGGGCCTCCCCCTCCGAGGGGGCGTCCCCGTCCGGGGGCGCCTCGCCGTCGGACGGTGCCTCGCCGTCGGCCAGCCCGTCCGCGCCGGCCGGTCAGCCGGCCCGGATCGAGGTCCCGGCCCTCGGTTACGTACAGCTCAACGTGCAGAACGGCCAGCACCTCCAGCTCGTCGGGCTGAACGAGGCGCTGCGCACCGGTCAGCAGGTCAACCTGACCTTCGACTTCGGCGACGGCCGTACCGTCAGCACCCCGGTCCCGGTCGGCGTGCCGCTGAGCCCGGCCGCCCGGCCCTCGCCGATCGTGCACCGCGAGGGTGGCGAGGAGAGCGGCCAGGAGGGCAGCTCCGGCCACGGCGGCTGACCGGCCGGCCCCGAGACACCGACGACACCGTCGGCGTGGTGACCACCACGCCGACGGTGTTTTCGTCACCGGTGGGGGTTAGCGTCCTGGGGTGACCACCTCCCGATCGACCCCCGCCCGGAGCGGCTCCGGCGCGTCCCGGGGCCGGGCCGCCCGCGAGCCCCGCCCCGCCTACGAGTGCGACGCCTGCGGCCACCAGCCGCCCAAGTGGGTGGGCCGGTGCCCGGAGTGCGGCGAGTGGGGTTCGGTGGTCGAGTCCACCGTCACCGGGCCCGTCGTCTCCGGCCGGGTGGTCAGCTCCCGGATGCCTGCCGAGCAGGCCCGGCCGATCGCCACGATCAGCGCCGCGCCGGCCCGCGCCCGCCCCACCGGGGTCAGCGAACTCGACCGGGTCCTCGGCGGCGGCCTGGTCCCCGGCGCGGTCGTCCTGCTGGCCGGCGAGCCGGGGGTCGGCAAGTCCACCCTGCTGCTCGACGTGGCGCAGCAGTGGGCGGCCACCGCCGGCAGCCCGTCGCTGGTGGTCAGCGGCGAGGAGTCGGTCAGCCAGGTCCGGTTGCGCGCCGAGCGGATGGGTGCCCTGCACGAACAGCTCTGGCTGGCCGCCGAGAGCGACCTGAGCGCCGTGCTCGGGCACCTCGACGCGGTCAAGCCGGGCCTGCTCGTCCTCGACTCGGTGCAGACCATCTCCACCACCGGTGCCGAGGGGGTGCAGGGCGGGGTCACCCAGGTACGGGCCGTCACCGCCGCCCTGGTCGCGGTCGCCAAGGAGCGCGGCATCGCCACCGTGCTGGTCGGTCACGTCACCAAGGACGGTCAGGTCGCCGGCCCCCGGGTGCTGGAGCACCTCGTCGACGTGGTGCTGCACTTCGAGGGGGACAAGCACTCCTCGCTGCGGATGGTCCGGGGGGTCAAGAACCGGTTCGGCGCGGCCGACGAGGTCGGTTGCTTCGAGATGCACGAGGGGGGCATCAGCAGCCTGGCCGACCCGTCCGGACTCTTCCTCACCCGCTACTCCGAGCCGGTCCCCGGCACCTGCGTCACCGTGGCGATGGAGGGGCGGCGGGCACTGTTGACCGAGGTGCAGGCGCTGATCGGCGCGACGGTGGCAGGCTCGCCCCGGCGTACCGTCTCGGGGCTCGACGGGGCCCGGCTGGCCATGGTGCTGGCGGTGCTGCAACGCCGTACCGAACGGCTGACCCTGCACGACCGGGAGGTCTTCGCGGCCACCGTCGGCGGCATCCGGGTGGTCGAGCCGGCCGCCGATCTCGCGGTCGCGCTGGCGGTCGCCTCCGGCGGGCTCAACCTGGCCATCGCGCCGCACCTGGTGGCGATCGGCGAGGTCGGGCTGACCGGGGAGGTGCGCCGGGTCGGCGCGGTTCCCCGACGGCTCGCCGAAGCGGCCCGGCTCGGCTTCCGGATGGCCCTGGTGCCACCCGGCTGCGGCCCCGAGAGCACCGGCGCCGGCCCGGAGAACATGCGGGTGACCGAGGTCACGGACGTCCGGTCGGCGCTCCAGGCGGTCGCCCGCGCATCCGCGGAGTGACCGAGGGTGGCGACGGCGGGGGACCGGTCGGGCCATACCGGTCGACGTCCGGCAGGTCCGACCGGTGGGAAGAATCCGACGCCGTGACACATCACAGTAACCACGAGAGCACCCACCGCAGGGCAGTCCGTAGACTGTGCGCGTGCCGACCGACCGCGACGCCGCCAAGCCTGCCGGCGCGACGCCCCACACCCGCGCCGCCGCCGTGGGCTCGCCCACCCGTCCGATCAGCGTGAGCGTGGCCGGAGCCACCGGCAGCGCCGGTGACCCGCTGCGGGCCAACCTCGCCCTGATGGCACCCGGCACCGCGTTGCGCGACGGGCTCGAACGCATCCTGCGCGGTCGTACGGGCGCGCTGATCGTCCTCGGTTACGACAAGGTCGTCGACGGGATCTGCACCGGTGGCTTCCCGATGGACGTCGAGTTCTCCGCGACCCGGGTCCGGGAACTGTGCAAGATGGACGGCGCGGTGGTGCTCTCCAGCGACGGCACCCGGATCGTGCAGGCCGGGGTGCACCTGATGCCCGACCCGTCCATCCCGACCGAGGAGTCCGGCACCCGGCACCGCACCGCCGAGCGGGTGGCCCGGCAGACCGGCTACCCGGTCATCTCGGTCAGCCAGTCGATGCGGATCATCAGCCTCTACGTCAACGGGCAGCGGCACGTGCTCGACGACTCGGCGGCGATCCTCTCCCGGGCCAACCAGGCCCTGGCCACCCTGGAGCGGTACAAGCTCCGCCTCGACGAGGTCTCCGGCACGCTGTCCGCGCTGGAGATCGAGGATCTGGTCACCGTCCGCGACGCGGTCGCCGTGGTGCAGCGGCTGGAGATGGTCCGCCGGATCGCCGACGAGATCGCCGGGTACGTGGTCGAGCTGGGCACCGACGGCCGCCTGCTCGCCCTGCAACTCGACGAGCTGATGGCCGGTGTCGACGCCGACCGTACCCTGGTCATCCGGGATTACCTGCCCACCGGCCGCAAGTCGCGCACCCTCGACGAGGCCCTTGTCGAGTTGGACCTGCTCGGCGCGACCGAGCTGATCGACCTGGTCGCGGTCGCCAAGGCGATCGGCTATCCGGCCGCCTCCGACGCGCTCGACGCGGCGGTCAGCCCGCGCGGGTTCCGGCTGCTGGCCAAGGTGCCCCGGCTGCCGGTGGCCATCGTCGACCGGCTGGTGCTGCACTTCGGCAGCCTCCAGCGGCTGCTCGGGGCGACCGTGGAGGACCTCCAGGCCGTCGAGGGCGTCGGCGACGCGCGGGCCCGGGGCGTCCGGGAGGGCCTGTCCCGGCTGGCCGAGGCCTCCATCCTGGAACGCTACGTCTGACCGGGCGGGTCAGCCGGTGACGACCAGCTTGACCGGCTCGCTCAGTTTGGTGCCCACCCGGGCGAAGACCTGGTAGTTGCCGGCCGGCGGGTTGGGGCCTGCGGCCACCCCCTGCTTGCACCGGCTGGCGTCCATGCCGTTCCAGGTGAGCTGGTAGGAACGCTCGAAGCCGGGGGTGAACGACTGCACGTCGGCGCCCCGGCCCGTGCCGCAGGTGTCCGACGACCAGATCTTCTCCGCCCCGGACTTGATGAACAGCTCCTGGGCGTCCGCGCCGACGTCCCGGTTGCAGGTCCGCTGCGACTTGTTCCTGATCTTGAGACTGAGGTCGACCGGGGCACCGCTGCTCACCTCGGCGGGCAGCGCCACCGGGGTCACCACGATCTCACTGTCGGTGCAGGTACCGTCGTCGACCCGGGCCTGATTGGTCGGCGGGGCGGGCGGATCGGCGGCCGGAACGTTGTTCGTACCCGGATCGGCGGTCGGCCCGGCCGGCGGGCCCGCCGCGTCGGAACCACCCGACGGGGACGCGGACCCGGCAGGCGGTGAGGCGGCCGTCGGTGTGGACGCACCCGCCGCGGGGGCCGACGACGAGGACCCGGCACCAGGTGTGGTGCCGGTGTCCCCCGATCGGGCACACGAGTAGAGCAGAACAACCAGGAGCAGAAGCCCCGCTCCGAGTACGACGGCACGACGCCGCCAGTACACGGCGGAAGGCAGGGGACCGACCGTCAGACGCATGATGCCCCCACCGTAGCGGCGCGGCGCACGTGGACCGGCCACGACTCGCCGGGCATCGGCCACCGGGCGACGAACGACGTTCCACTGACGACAGTCGGCCGGCCCGCTCCGGCGGGAACCCGCGTCGCCGCCGTTCCGACCCGCCGGGTCACAGGTAGACCTTGCGTTGGTAGACCGCGTGCGCGCCGGCCACCCGGTCCAGGAAGAGCAGCCCGGCGCAGTGGTCGATCTCGTGCTGCAGGGCCCGCGCCTCGAACCCGTCGGTGACCAGCCGGACCGGCGTACCGATGCCGGGCAGCACCCCCTCGACCACCAACCGGCTGGCCCGCTTCACGTCACCGGTCAGGTCGGGCACCGACATGCAGCCCTCCCGACCCGGCTTCCACCGGCTCGCCTCCACCACCCGGGCGTTGCAGAGCACGAAGGTGCCGTGCACCGTCACCGCCTTGGGATGCCCGGTCACGTCCACCGCGAACACCTGTGCGCCCACCCCGACCTGCGGTGCCGCCAACCCCACACAGCCGGGCGACACCCGCATCGTGGCGACCAGGTCGGCGGCGAGGCGGACGGTCTCCTCGGCGGTCGGGTCCACCTCCGGCCCCGGCCGGCTCAGCACCGCCTCGGGAGCGCAGACCACCCGGCGTACCTCCCCCGGAACGCCCAGGTCCGCCGGGGTCCAGCCACCGAGCCCGACGTACGGTTCCGCGCTCACGGGCTCACCTCGGTTCGCGACTGCGGGGCTCGCAAACCCCGCTCACTCCTCGCGCTCACAGGCCCACCTCGGTTCGCGACTGCGGGGCTCGCAAACCCCGCTCACTCCTCGCGCTCACAGGAGATCCGGGTCGGCGGGGCGCAGGGAGACCCCGACCCCCAGGTCGGCGGCCGTCCGGGAGAGCCGGCCGGCCAGCTCGTCGGCGCGGCCTGCGGGCAGTTCCACCTCGGCCACCACCACGTAGAGCGTGCCGGCCAACCGGGTACTCAGATCCGTCACGTTGCCACCCGCCTCGGCGATCACCCGGGTCATCGCGGCGACGATGCCCATCCGGTCCGCCCCGTGCACCGCCAGCACGTACGGCTCGCCCGCCGGCGTCGCCGTACCGTCCGGGGTGACCGCGCGTACGGTGGCCAGGAGTTGACCGTCGGCGGCCAGCGGCGTCAGGGCGGCCTCGACCTCGGCGGCGGCGGGGCCGACACAGATCAGGGTCATGGCGAAGTGACCGCGCAGCCGGGTCATCGTGGAGTCGGTGAGGTTCGCGCCGAGCCCGGCGAGCACCTCGGCGACGTCGGCCACGATGCCGGGCCGGTCCCGACCGATGACGGTGATCGCGAGCTCGCTCATCCGGGCATTCTGCCCGATCCGCCCGGCGACCCGACGACGCCCCGCCCGGCCCGCCCAACCAGCGGGAAGGCGTCGCGTGACATCATCGTCGGCGCGATGACTGAACCCACCTTCACCACCCTGGTCAGCCGGTGGTACGAGCAGAACGCCCGCGACCTGCCCTGGCGGGTGCCCGGGATCGGGGCCTGGCCGATCCTGGTCAGCGAGGTCATGCTCCAGCAGACCCCGGTGGTACGCGTCCTGCCCGCCTGGCACGCCTGGCTCGCCCGCTGGCCCGATCCCGCCGCCCTCGCCGCCGACACCCCGGCCGAGGCGATCCGCATGTGGGGACGGCTCGGCTACCCCCGCCGCGCGGTACGGCTGCGCGAGTGCGCGGTGGCGATCGTGGAGCGGCACGGCGGCCGGGTGCCCGACCAACTGGACCAGTTGCTGGCGCTGCCCGGCATCGGGACGTACACGGCGCGGGCCGTCGCCGCGTTCGCGTACGGTCAGCGGCACCCGGTGGTCGACACGAACGTCCGGCGGGTCGTTTCCCGGGCCGTCGCCGGTGCACCGGATGCGGGCCCGGCCACGACCCCGGCCGACCTGGTCGCCTGCGCGGAGTTGCTGCCGGTGGAGCCGGCCGCCGCCGCGCTGGCCAGCGCCGCCTTCATGGAACTCGGGGCGATCGTCTGCACCGCCCGCTCGCCGCGCTGCACCGGTTGTCCGGTCGAGTCGATCTGCGCCTGGCGGGCTTCCGGCCAGGTGGCACCCACCGGCCCGACCCGCAAGATCCAGCGGTACGCCGGCACCGACCGTCAGGTACGTGGGCTGCTGCTCGGGGTGCTCCGGGACGCCACCGGCCCGGTGCCGCAGCAGCGGCTCGACCAGGTGTGGCACGACGACGTGCAGCGAGCCCGGGCGCTCGCCGCGCTGGTCAAGGACGGCATGGTGGAGCCCGTCGGCGAGGAGCACTTCCGGCTCATCGGGGACGGCCCCGCCACCCAGCCCCTTCCCGGCTGACCGGGGCCGCATCCGGCCGGCCCGACCGCGCTGACTCGACAGACAGGGCGGCGGCCCGGTGGCTCACGCCACCGGGCCGCCGCCCTGGTGCTCGATGTCCTACCGACCCGTCGGGGCCTACTCGCCCGTGGTGGCGGCGCCACCCAGGTCGGCCGGGACGGCGTCCGGCACTGCGGCCGGACGGTCGGAGCCGTGGAAGACCAGCTTCGACTTGTCGATGTCCTCCGGGTCTCCCTCGCAGTCCACCACCACGATCTGACCGGGGGTCAGCTCGTTGAACAGGATCCGCTCGGAGAGGTTGTCCTCGATGTCGCGCTGGATCGTCCGACGCAGCGGACGGGCGCCCAGCACCGGGTCGAAGCCCTTCTTGGACAGGTACTTCTTGGCGTTGTCGGTCAGCTCCAGACCCATGTCCTTGTTGCGGAGCTGACCCTCGATCCGCTGGATCATGATGTCCACGATCGAGAGGATCTCGTTCTGCCGCAGCTGGTGGAAGACGATGGTGTCGTCGATCCGGTTGAGGAACTCGGGCCGGAAGTGCTGCTTCAGCTCGTCGTTGACCTTCTGCTTCATCCGGTCGTAGGTGGACTCGGAGTCCTCCGACTGCTGGAAGCCCAACGACACCGCCTTGGCGACGTCCCGGGTGCCCAGGTTGGTGGTCAGGATGATGACCGTGTTCTTGAAGTCCACGATCCGACCCTGACCGTCGGTCAACCGGCCGTCCTCCAGGATCTGGAGCAGCGTGTTGAACACGTCCGGGTGGGCCTTCTCGATCTCGTCGAAGAGCACCACCGAGAACGGACGGCGACGGACCTTCTCGGTCAGCTGGCCACCCTCGTCGTAACCGACGTAGCCGGGCGGGGCACCGACCAGGCGGGACACCGTGTAGCGGTCGTGGAACTCGGACATGTCCAGCTGGATCAGCGCATCCTCGCTGCCGAACAGGAACTCGGCAAGCGCCTTGGACAGCTCGGTCTTACCGACACCGGACGGGCCGGCGAAGATGAACGAGCCGGACGGCCGCTTCGGGTCCTTCAGGCCGGCCCGGGTACGCCGGATCGCCTTCGACACCGCCTTGACCGCGTCCTCCTGGCCGATGACGCGCTTGTGCAGCTCGTCTTCCATCCGCAGCAGCCGGGAGGTCTCCTCCTCGGTCAGCTTGTAGACGGGGATACCGGTCCAGTTGCCGAGCACCTCGGCGATCTGCTCGTCGTCGACCTCGCTGACGACGTCCAGGTCACCGGCCTTCCACTCCTTCTCCCGCTGCGCCTTCTGACCCAGCAGCTGCTTCTCCTTGTCCCGCAGCTGGGCGGCCCGCTCGAAGTCCTGCGCGTCGATCGCGGACTCCTTGTCGCGGCGCACCTGGGCGATCCGCTCGTCGAAGTCACGCAGGTCCGGCGGCGCGGTCATCCGGCGGATGCGCATCCGGGCCCCGGCCTCGTCGATCAGGTCGATCGCCTTGTCGGGCAGGAAGCGGTCGGAGATGTACCGGTCGGCAAGCGTCGCGGCGGCCACGAGGGCGGCGTCGGTGATGCTCACCCGGTGGTGCGCCTCGTAGCGGTCCCGCAGGCCCTTGAGGATCTCGATGGTGTGGGCCAGCGACGGCTCACCCACCTGGATAGGCTGGAAACGACGCTCCAGCGCGGCGTCCTTCTCCAGGTGCTTGCGGTACTCGTCGAGGGTGGTCGCACCGATGGTCTGCAACTCACCCCGGGCCAGCATCGGCTTGAGGATGCTCGCCGCGTCGATCGCGCCCTCGGCGGCACCCGCACCGACCAGGGTGTGGATCTCGTCGATGAACAGGATGATGTCGCCCCGGGTGCGGATCTCCTTGAGCACCTTCTTGAGGCGCTCCTCGAAGTCACCCCGGTAGCGGGAGCCGGCGACCAGGGCACCGAGGTCGAGGGTGTAGAGCTGCTTGTCCTTCAGCGTCTCGGGCACCTCGCCCTTGATGATCTTCTGGGACAGGCCCTCCACCACGGCGGTCTTGCCGACGCCGGGCTCACCGATCAGGACCGGGTTGTTCTTGGTGCGGCGGGACAGCACCTGCATGACCCGCTCGATCTCCTTCTCGCGCCCGATCACCGGGTCGAGCTTGCCCTCGCGGGCAGCCTGGGTCAGGTTGCGACCGAACTGGTCCAGCACGAGGCTGGTCGACGGGGCGGCCTCACCCGGCGCGGTGCCGGCGGCGGCCGGCTCCTTGCCCTGGTAGCCGGAGAGGAGCTGGATCACCTGCTGGCGGACCCGGTTGAGGTCGGCGCCCAGCTTCACCAGCACCTGGGCGGCGACGCCCTCGCCCTCACGGATCAGCCCGAGCAGGATGTGCTCGGTGCCGATGTAGTTGTGGCCGAGCTGTAGCGCCTCGCGCAGGGACAGCTCCAGCACCTTCTTGGCCCGGGGCGTGAACGGGATGTGCCCGCTCGGTGCCTGCTGGCCCTGGCCGATGATCTCCTCGACCTGCTGGCGGACGCCCTCCAGGGAGATGCCGAGGCTCTCCAGGGCCTTGGCCGCCACACCCTCACCCTCGTGGATCAGGCCCAGCAGGATGTGCTCCGTACCGATGTAGTTGTGGTTGAGCATCCGGGCCTCTTCTTGGGCCAGGACGACAACCCGTCGCGCTCGGTCGGTGAACCGCTCGAACATGCCCTCGTGCTCCTCACGTGCCGTGCGCCTCGACCGCGAGATCTTGGCGGGGCCGGTGCTCGGACGTCCGGGACGGGCGTCCGTGCCTCCTTACTCTATCGCCGCTGACCGACTCCGCTGAGGTCGTGTCTCCTCGTACCGAGCCGTTCCGACGTCGTTTTGACCAACCATCCGCGCTCAGGAGGTGTTCCGGCACCCCAGCCTGTACGCGCAGAGCGAAATTCGCCCGGGGTGCAGAACGCCCTCCCGGGGGCCCGTGGGTCATCCACAGGCTGTGGACGAAGTCTCCACCGGCTGTGGACAACGCCCCCGGAGCCGGAAAACTTCCCTCCCGCCACGGCGCTCGCCGCCCGGTCCGCCGGACCGCCCACAGACGGCGACGCCGGCCCGGAGGGGTGCTCCGGCCCGGCGTCGGTTCGCCGCTGACGCTCAGCGGGTCGCGTGGTACTCGTCGACGATCTCCTGCGGGATCCGGCCCCGGTCGGAGATGTCCTTGCCGTTCTTCTTGGCCCAGGACCGGATCGCCTTGTTCTGCTCGCGGTCGGCGGTCGCCCCGCCCCGGCCCCGGGCGGCCCGGCCACCCACGACCACGCCGCCCCGACCGACCCGGGTACCGGCGGCCACGTACGGCGCGAAAACATCCCGCAATTTGTCGGCGTTGGAGTTCGACAGGTCGATCTCGTACTGAACGCCGTCGAGGGCGAACTTGACGGTCTCGTCCGCGTCCCCGCCGTCCAGGTCATCGACCAGCTTGTGAATGATCTGCTTGGCCACGTCCCACATTCCTTTCGAGCAGGGTGCTCCTGCAATAGGAGCACGATAACCCGCCCGATGCTTGCCGCGTCAATAGGTCGCCGTAACGACCCGGCAAAGGTCCCACCGGGGAGCTACTCGGCGCGGACCAACGGGAAGAGGATGGTTTCCCGAATTCCCAGGCCGGTCAGCGCCATCAAGAGCCGGTCGATTCCCATTCCCATACCCCCGGCCGGCGGCATTCCGTACTCCATGGCCCGGAGAAAGTCCTCGTCCAGCCGCATGGCCTCGTCGTCGCCCCGGGCGGCCAGCTGGGCCTGCGCGACCAGGCGTTCCCGCTGCACCACCGGGTCGACCAGCTCCGAGTACGCGGTGCCCAGCTCGAAGCCGAGCACGTACAGGTCCCACTTCTCGGCCAGCCCCGGCTCGCTGCGGTGGGCCCGGGTCAGCGGGCTGGTCTCCTCCGGGTAATCCCGCACGAAGGTCGGCGACTGGAGGCTCGGCACCACGAGTTCCTCGAACAGCTCCTCGGCCAGCTTGCCCGGACCCCACTTCGGGTCGACCGCCAGCCCCACCTTGTCGGCGTACTCCACCAGGCGGGCCCGGTCGGTGCGGACCGTGACCTCCTCGCCGAGCGCCTCGGAAAGCACCCCGAAGAGGGTCACCGACCGCCACTGCCCGCCCAGGTCGAACTCGCGCCCGTCGGCGTGGGTCACCGTCGTCGAGCCGCTGACCGCCACCGCCGCCTGCTGCACGAGATTGCGGGTCAACTCGGCCATCGTGTCGTAGTCGCCGTACGCCTGGTAGGTCTCCAGCATCGCGAACTCCGGCGAGTGCGACGAGTCGACTCCCTCATTGCGGAAGTTGCGGTTGATCTCGAACACCCGGTCGACCCCGCCGACCACGGCGCGCTTGAGAAACAGTTCCGGCGCGATTCGTAGATACAGATCCGTACCGAGCGCATTGCTGTGGGTCACGAATGGGCGGGCCGCCGCGCCCCCGTGCAGCAACTGGAGCATCGGCGTCTCGACCTCGATGAATCCCTGACCGTGCAACGAGTCGCGCAGGCTGCGCACCGCCGCGGCCCGGGTCCGGACCATCTGGCGGGCCTGCGGACGGACGATCAGGTCCACGTAGCGCTGCCGGACCCGGGCCTCCTCGCTCAGCGGCTTGTGCGCCACCGGCAGCGGACGCAACGCCTTGGCGGTCACCGCCCACTCGTCGGCGAGCACCGACAGCTCACCGCGCCGGCTGGTGATCACCTCGCCGGTGACACCGACGTGGTCACCCAGGTCGACCAGGCGCTTCCAGTCCTCCAGCCGCTCCGTGCCGACCCGGTCCAGGGAGAGCATCGCCTGCAACTCGGTGCCGTCGCCGTCGCGCAGGGTCGCGAAACAGAGCTTGCCGGTGTTCCGTACGAAGATCACCCGGCCGGTGACCGAGACCCGGTCCCCGGTCGCGGTGTCGGTGGGCAGTTCGGCGTACCGCTCGCGCACCTCGGCCAGGGTGCTGGTCCGGGGAAAACCGACGGGGTACGGCTCGACGCCCTCGGCGAGCATCCGGTCCCGCTTCTCCCGGCGGACCTTCATCTGCTCGGGAAGGTCGTCGGCGGGGTCCACTGGCACGGCGTTCTGCTCGGTCACGGCACGCTTCCTCGGCTAAGGGAGTTTCGGCGGGGTCAGCCCATGAGCGTACTCAAGCCCCCGGGTGGCCGTTACGGGATGACCCGCCCGCGGTGATCAGGTGTTGCGCTCGTAGACCATGCGCAGGCCGATCAGGGTGATCATCGGCTCGTGGTGGGTGATGGTCCGGCACTCGCCGATCACCACCGAGGCCAACCCACCGGTGGCGATCACCGCCCGGACCCCGCCCAGTTCCTCGGTCATCCGCTCGACGATCCGGTCGACCTGCCCGGCGAAGCCGAAGTAGAGGCCGGACTGGAGGCACTCCACGGTGTTCTTGCCGATCACCGAGCGGGGCTTGTTCGCCTCCACCTTGCGCAGCTGGGCGGCGCGGGCCGCGAGCGCGTCGAAGGAGATCTCGATGCCGGGGGCGAACGCCCCGCCGAGGAACTCCCCCCGGCCGCTGATCACGTCGAAGTTGGTGGTGGTGCCGAAGTCCACCACGATCGACGGACCGCCGTAGAGGGTGTACGCGGCCAGCGTGTTGACCACCCGGTCCGCGCCGACCTCCTTCGGGTTGTCGATGGCGAGCTGCACGCCGGTGCGTACCCCCGGCTCGACGACCACGCTCGGCAGGTCGGCGTAGTAGCGGGCCAGCATGGTCCGCAGCGAGCGCAGCGCCGCCGGCACCGTCGAGCAGGCGGCCACCCCGGTGATCTCCACGGCGTCACCGGCCAGCAGCCCCCGGAACATCAGCCCCAGCTCGTCCGCTGTCGAACGGGCGTCGGTCTTGATCCGCCACGAGTGCACCAGGCGGTCGCCGTCGAAGGTCGCCAGCACGGTGTTGGTGTTTCCGATGTCGATGCAGAGCAGCACGCACGCAGCCTAGACGCCGGCCGGGCCGGCGGGCGCGAGGAGTGGGCCGGCGTCCGGCGGCCCGTGCCGGCTCACCGCTCGCGCAGGTCCAGGGCGATATCCAGGATCGGCGACGAGTGCGTCAGCGCGCCCACCGAGAGGTAGTCCACCCCGGTCGCCCCGTACTCGGCGGCCACCTCCAGGGTCAGCCCACCGGTCGCCTCCAGCTCCGCCCGGTCGCCGACCGCCGCGACCACCTCGCGCAGGGTCGCCGGTGACATGTTGTCCAGCAGCAGGAATTCGGCGCCTGCCTCCACCGCCTCCACCGCCTCGGCCGGGGTGTCCACCTCCACCTGCACCGGCACCTCGGGGAAGGTCTGCCGGACCCGCCGGAAGGCCGCCCCGACACCGCCGGCGGCCAGCTTGTGGTTGTCCTTGATCATGGCGACGTCGTACAGGCCCATCCGCTTGTTGGTGCCGCCACCGGCGCGGACCGCGTACTTCTCCAGCATCCGCAGGCCGGGCGTGGTCTTGCGGGTGTCCAACACGGTCGCCTTGGTGCCGGCCAGGGCGTCCGCCCAGGCCCGGGTGTGGGTGGCCACCCCGGACATCCGGGAGAGCAGGTTCAGCGCGGTGCGCTCGGCGGTGAGCAGCAGTCGGGTCGGGCCGGTCACCGTCGCCAGCACGTCACCCCGGGCCACCCGCGCGCCGTCGTGGGCCACCACGACCACCTCGACGGTACGCTCCGCAGCGGTCACCTCCCCGACCAGCTCGAAGACCGCGGCGGCCACCGCCAGCCCGGCCACCACCCCGTCCTCCCGGGCCACCAGGTCGGCGGTGTCGGTCTGCCCGGCCGCGATGGTGGCGACGCTGGTGACGTCGAGGAAGTCCGCCCCCAGATCCTCGGTGAGCGCGTCCACGATCACCCGCCGCACCCGCTCCGGGTCCAGCCCACCGGCGGTCAGCGCCTGCCGCGTCGATTCCCGCACGTGGATCCCTCCGTTCGTCGGCGCTACCCGCGCCACCGCTCCTGGGCCGCCCGTGGTCAGGGCAGGCCCTCCCAACGTTCGGTCAGCTCGCCCCGGGCACCGATCGCCGCGACCAGGTGGCCGCGCCACCGCTCGTCGGCCGTCGGGAAGTCCTCCCGCCAGTGGCAGCCCCGGGTCTCCTGCCGGGCGTACGCGGCGGCCACCAGCGTCGCCGCCACGGTGACCAGGTTCGTCGCCTCCCAACCGGCGGTGCCCGCCCGGCCGGTGTCACCGGCCAACCTGGTCAGGGTGGCGGCGGTCCCGGCGAGGCTGGCTGCCGACCGCAGCACCCCGGCGCCCCGGGTCATCGCCCGTTGCAGCTCCGGTACGCCCCCGGCGGACAGCACCCCGCCCCCGCCGCCCACCCACGCCCCGGTCGACGCCGGTTGCGCCTGCTCGGGCAGCCCGGTGGCGATGTCCTCGGCGATCCGCCGGGAGAAGACCAGCCCCTCCAGCAGCGAGTTGCTGGCCAGCCGGTTCGCGCCGTGCACACCCGTGCAGGCGACCTCGCCGCAGGCGTACAGGCCGGGGATGGAGGTCCGGCCGCGCAGATCGGTGCGGACGCCGCCGGACGCGTAGTGGGCGGCCGGGGCGACCGGGATCAGGTCCGTCGCCGGGTCGACCCCGATCGCCAGGCAGGAGGCGACGATGGTCGGGAACCGCCCGGCGAGGAAGTCCCCGCCGAGGTGCCGGGCGTCGAGATGGACGTGGTCGGCGCCGGTGGCCAGCAGCACCCGGTGGATGCCCTTGGCCACCACGTCGCGGGGGGCCAGTTCGGCCAGTTCGTGCTGGCCGAGCATGAACCGCTTGCCGTCGGCGTCGACCAGGTGCGCGCCCTCGCCCCGCAGCGCCTCGGAGACCAGCGGCTGCTGGGCCAGGCCGGCCCCGGGCATCCGGGCCTGCTCGGGCACGATCAGCGCGGTCGGGTGGAACTGCACGAACTCGACGTCGGTGACCGCCGCGCCGGCCCGCAGCGCCAGCGCCACCCCGTCGCCCGTGGAGACCGCCGGGTTGGTGGTGGCCGAGAAGACCTGCCCCATGCCCCCGGTGGCCAGCACCACCGCGCGGGCCAGCAGGGCGCCGACGCCGTCCTCGCTGCCCTCGCCGAGCACGTGCAGGGTGATCCCGCAGGCCGGGCCGGGAGAGTCCGGGCCGTCGCCGGGGGCGCGCAGCAGATCCAGCACCAGGGCGTGCTCGACCAGCCTGATCCACGGGTCGCGGCGGACCGCCGCGTGCAGGGCCCGCTGCACCTCCGCCCCGGTCGCGTCACCACCGGCGTGCACGACCCGGTCGGCCCGGTGCCCGCCCTCCCGGGTGAGCATCAGCGAACCGTCCGGGTTGCGGTCGAACTCCGCGCCGATGCGCATCAGCTCCCGCAGCCGCAGCGGCCCCTCCTCGACGAGCACCCGCACCGCCGCCGGGTTGCAGAGTCCGACCCCGGCGATCTCGGTGTCCCGCGCGTGCGCGGCGGGCGAGTCCGCCGGGTCGAGTACGGCGGCGATGCCGCCCTGCGCCCAGCGGGTCGACCCGTCGTCGATGTTGACCTTGGTGACCACGGTGACGTGCAGGCCCGCCTCGCGCAGGTGCAGCGCGGCGGTGAGCCCGGCCACCCCGGAGCCGACCACGATCACGTCGGTGGTTTCCACCCAGCCGGGCGCGGGAGCAGCCAGCAGGCTGGGCAGGGCCGGCAGGTCGACGGTCGGACGAAGTTCCATGACCACAGTCAACCCGAACGATCCTCGCAACGGGGGACGGGGGGCGGGACGAGTGGTTTCGACTACCCCGTCCGCTACTTAGTCCGCACCGGCAGGGCGGCCGGACCGCCGCCCTTCAGCGAAGCCGTCACCGTCCGGTCGCTCAACCAGAGGTAGCAGCGGACCCCCCGGTCACCGACCCGCCACCGGCCCGGACCGGGCGGACGCACCACCACCCCGCTGCGGAAGGGCAGGCTGGTGTCGTTCGGCACCCCCACGTACCGGCCGAGTATGCCGCGACAGCCGGCGTACAACGGCAGCCAGTCGACGTCCCTGGTCGGGTACGGCCGGTCGGGGGCCTTCCAGACGCCCACGAACTCCGCCTCGTGGACGGCCGAGCACTCCACCGGCACCAGCACCTGCACCCCCGCGCCCCGGCCGCTCTTGGCCCGCTGGCAGCCCAGCCGCAGCGGGGAGGGCCCCTTCAACGCGTCCCGCAGGCTGCCCGTCCGGGTGACCACCGTGGCCGCCGCCTCGACGGTGTTCAGCTCGCTCAGGTCGCACCGGAACCAGCGGGCCCCCGCCGCCCAACCCGGCGCGGTAGGCAGCGCCACCGCCAGCCGCAGCCGGCCGGCCCGCCAGTCGTCGCCCACGTAGCCGGCCGCGTGGGTGTCGCACTCGGCGAACGCGCCCCGCAACTCCGTCGAGCCGGTGGCCGGCGCGGTGGCCCGCGTACCCGGCAACGCGCCCACGTGCACCGTCTCCACCAGGTGCGGCACCGCGCAGTCCACCGGCGCGTACGCCGCCAGGGAGACCGTGTCGGTGAAGTCGGCCACCTGGCACACGCCCGCCGCGGGGGTGAACGGCCCGGCCGACGGCAGGGCCGCCCAGTCGTCGGTGAGATCGCCGTCGAGGCCGCCCGGGGCACCGCAGGCCGCCAGGACCGCTCCCGCCGCCACGGCGGCGACGGCGAGCGTCACCGCTCGGCGGACCCTCATCGCACGGCGCAACGCGCCTCCCCCAGCCGACGACCGTCAATCCGACGGTCAGCCCAGGGTAACCAAAAATGACCTTCCGGTAACAGACCGGAATTCTGGTCAGCCGACGACGGCGAGCGGACTCGGCACCGGGTCGCCGGCCGTCCCGACGGCCGCAGCGGCCGGGTCGCCGCCCAGCTCAACCACCCTGTTGTCGGCGTCCACGTGGACCACCCGGGGGCGGTACGTCCGGGCCTCGGCGTCGTCCATCTGACCGTACGAGATCAGGATCACCAGGTCCTGCGGGTGCACCAGGTGCGCCGCCGCGCCGTTGATGCCGATCACGCCGCTGCCCCGCTCACCGGGGATCACGTACGTCTCCAGCCGGGCCCCGTTGGTCACGTCCACGATCGCCACCTGCTCGCCCGGGAGCAGGTCGGCGGCGTCGAGCAGATCCTGGTCCACCGTCACCGAACCGACGTAGTGCAGGTCGGCCTGGGTCACCGTCGCCCGGTGGATCTTCGACTTGAGCATGGTCCGGAGCATCGTGGTGCCTTTCAGAGAGGTACGGGGTCAGCTGCGGGGAGCGAGCCGGATGGCCAGGTTGTCGATCAGCCGGGTGCCGCCCACCCAGGCCGCGATCAGCAGCCGGGCCGGCCCGGCGACCGGCCCCGGCTCCAACTCCGGGTCGGTGAGCACCAGATAGTCCAGCCGCGCGCCCGGCGTCGCGCCCAACGCCCGGTGGGCGGCGGCCAGCACGTCACCCGCGTCGGCACCCCGCTCGGCGGCGGCCGCACCGGCCCGCAGCGCGGCGGACAGCCCCAGCGCCACCTGCCGCTCGTCCGCCGACAGGTAGCGGTTACGGCTGGACAGGGCCAGCCCGTCCGGCTCCCGGACGGTCGGCACGCCCACCACCTCGACCGGCACGTCCAGGTCCCGGGCCATCCGGCGGACCAGGGTGAGCTGCTGGTAGTCCTTCTCCCCGAAGAAGGTGAGATCGGGCCGGGTGAGCTGGAGCAGCTTCAACACCACGGTCAGCACCCCGTGGAAGAAGCCGGGCCGGCTCTGCCCCTCCAGTTCCTCACCGAGTTGGCCCGGGTTCACCCGGACCGTGGGCTGCCCGTCCGGGTACATGTCCGCCACCGCCGGGGCGAACACCAGGTCCGCACCGGCCCGCCGGCACACCTCCAGATCGGTGTCGAGGGTGCGCGGGTACCTGTCGAAGTCCTCGTTCGGGCCGAACTGCAACGGGTTCACGAAGATCGTCACCAGCACGTGGTCGGCCCGCTCCCGGGCGGCCCGGATCAGCGTCTCGTGCCCCGCGTGCAGCGCACCCATCGTCATCACGACGCCGACCGTGCCGGCCAGGCCGGCCCGCGCCTTCGCCAACTCCGCCCGGGTGTGCACCAGTTCCGTCACTGATTCGCCCTTCGTTCGCGCTGCGGGGCTCGCAGACCCGGCTCGCTCCTCGCGCTCACCGGATCGCCCTTCGTTCGCGACTGCGGGACTCGCAGACCCGGCTCACGCCGCCACCTCGCGGTGCGCGCCCGCCAGCACGTCGAGCAGGGGCTCGGCGTCGACCGGGCGCAGCCGGCCCGCCGCGATCGACCGGTCGGCGCTCCGTCGGGCCAACGCCAGGTAGGGGGCGACGGATTCCGGCGCGGTCTGCGCCAGCCGGTCCAGGTGCCGTCGTACGGTGCCCGCGTCGCCGCGCGACACCGGGCCGGTGAGCGCGTCGTCACCGAGCCGCAGGGCGTTCTCCAACGCCGCCCGCAGCAGCGGGGCCAGCACCTTCTCCGGCTGGGCCACCCCGGCGTCCCGCAGCCGGTCGGCCGCCTCGTTGACCAGGGTCACCAGGTGGTTCGCGCCGTGCGCCAGCGCCGCGTGGTAGAGCACCCGGTCGGTCTCCCCCACCCACTCCGGCACCCCGCCCAGGTCGGCGACGAGCCGGGCCGCCACCGCCCGCAGCTCCGCCGGGGCGGTCACCCCGAAGGAGATGCCGGCCAGCCGGGACAGGTCGTCAGGCGTACCGGTGAAGGTCATCGCGGGGTGCAGGGCCAGCGGCCGGGCACCCACGGCGGCGGCCGCGGCCAGCACGGCCAGCCCGTGCGCTCCGGAGGTGTGCGCGACCACCTGGCCGGGGTGCAACGCCCCGGTGTCGGCCAGCCCGGCGACCACACCAGCCAACGCGTCGTCGGGGACGGCGAGCAGCAGCAGGTCGGTGGCCTCCCGGGCGACCGAGGTCGCCGAGCGGTTCACCGCGTCCGGCAGGAGCAGCGCGATCCGGGCCCGGGTCGCCCCGGAGACGCCGGAGGCGGCGACCACCCGGTGCCCGGCGGCGACCAGCGCCGCCCCGAGCACGGCACCCACCCGGCCGGCACCGACCACACCCACGGTGAGGTGGGCGGGAAGGACGATCGGGACATCGGGTACGACGGGGCCCTGCGGTACGGCGACGCCGGGTGGGGCGGCCGGACGCGGGCGCAGCGGTGCGCTCATGGCGACGATCCAGTCCTCGAAGGGGGTACCGGTCGATGGCAAGTATGCGCCGGGGGCAGGGAAGCCGAACAAGGATGTGTGAAAACGTTCACCGACCGTCGGCACCGGGCGTCCCGGTGGCGGCCGGCGTCCCGGTGTGGCAGCTCACCGCCGGCCGGCCAGGAACCCGGCGTCACCGCCGCCCCGTCGCACTCCTGCGCGCCGTCGAACCGGCCGTCGACCACTGCGAACCGCCCGGCGGGCCGGTTGCTGACCCGGTCGTAGGTGAAGAACGTGTCGTCGCCCTGGCTGGACACGACGAGGGTGCCCGCGTACCGGCCGGTGGCATGATCGTCAGGCCCTCCACGTCCTGGGCGATCCGCCCGCCGAAGCCCGGGTCGGTGGTGTGGTCGGTGACGCAGTCGTCGACCGCCGGGCCGAAGACCGCCGGGCCGCCGTACTCGCGGACCCGCTCCACCGGGAGCGTCGGCGTCGCCGCCGGCCGCGTCGTCGAACAGGGCGGGTGTCTCGGCCACCGCCCGGACCGGGCGCGGCGGCGGCACCGGTGGTCGTCAGCAGCGGTACGACCGCCAGCGCGGGGATCACGATTCGTCTCATGCCCGCAGACCGTAGGGTCGGCACGGTGACGGACCCTGGACACGGGATGAACGCGATTCGTTGGCGGGAGGCCATGGCCGCCGCCCTCTACGGACCGGACGGCTTCTTCGTCTCCGGGTCCGGCCCGGCCGACCACTTCCGGACCAGCGTGCACGCCTCCCCGGAGTTCGCGGCGGCGGTGTTCCGGCTCGTGTCCCGCCTCGATGCCGCCCTCGGCTTCCCCACCCCGTTCGACGTGGTGGACGTGGGCGCGGGCCGGGGTGAGCTGCTGCGCGCCCTGGCCGTCCTGGCCCACGGGTCGGCGACGTCCGGCGCGGCTCCGACGCCGCTGGCTGACCGCCTGCGCCTCACGGCCGTGGAACTGGCCCCCCGGCCGGCGGACCTGCCGACCGTCATCGGCTGGACGGCCGAGCCCCCGGCGGGAATCACCGGCCTGCTGACCGCCACCGAATGGCTGGACAACGTCCCCCTGGACGTGGCCATCCCCACCGACACCGGCTGGCGCTACCACCTGGTGGACCCGCGCACCGGCGAGGAAACCCCCGGCCCCCCACTGACCCCGGAAGACCTGACCTGGCTAACCACCTGGCACCCCACTCCGCCACCCACCGCCCCCATCACCGGGGGTGGGGAGCGGGTGGAGCTGGGGCGGGGGCGGGACCTGGCCTGGGAGGCGGTAGTCGGGAGGCTGCGGCGGGGGGTGGCGTTGGCCGTCGACTACGGGCACCTGCGCGGGCGGCGGCCGGTGGGCGGCACGCTGACCGGGTACCGGAACGGACGGCAGGTGCCGCCGGTGCCCGACGGGTCGTGCGACATCACCGCACACGTCGCCATCGACTCCGTCGCCACCGCCGGTGCCCGGGTCGCCGGGTACGCGTACACGTTGCTGTCGCAGCGGGAGGCGCTGCGGGCGCTCGGGGCCGACGGCGGCCGACCGGCGCTGAGCCTGGCCGGCACCGACCCGGCCGGCTACGTGCGGGCGCTCGCCGCCGCCTCGGCGGTGGCCGAGCTGACCGACCCGGCCGGGCTCGGCGGACACCACTGGCTGCTCCAGCCGGTCGGCGTCGCCGTCGATGCGCTCATGGCACGATGACCGACATGACCACGGACACCGGTGAAACGCGCGAGCTGACCGTCGGCACCGGGGCCGGCGGGGAGCAGCTCGGCACCGACATGGTGCTCAACATCGGCCCGCAGCACCCCTCGACGCACGGCGTGCTGCGGCTGAAGCTGGTGCTCGACGGGGAACGGGTGGTCGCCGCCGAACCCATCGTCGGGTACATGCACCGAGGCGCGGAGAAACTGTTCGAGGTCCGCGACTACCGGCAGATCATCGTGCTGGCCAACCGGCACGACTGGCTGTCGGCGTTCTCCAACGAGCTGGGCGTGGTGCTCGCCGTGGAACGGCTGATGGGCATGGAGGTGCCCGAGCGGGCCACCTGGCTGCGGATGGCGCTGGCCGAGCTGAACCGGGTGCTCAACCACCTGATGTTCCTCGGCTCCTACCCGCTGGAGATCGGCGCGATCACCCCGGTCTTCTACGCGTTCCGGGAACGGGAGACCATCCAGGCGGTGATGGAGGAGGTCTCCGGCGGCCGGATCCACTACATGTTCAACCGGGTCGGCGGGCTCAAGGAGGAGGTCCCCGCCGGCTGGACCGGCCGGGCCCGCGCCGCCATCGACGAGGTCCGCCGCCGGATGCCCGACCTGGACAACCTGATCCGACGCAACGAGATCTTCCTGGCCCGGACCGTCGGGGTGGGGGTGCTCTCGGCCGCCGACGCCGCCGCGTTCGGGGCGTCCGGGCCGGTCGCCCGTGCCTCCGGGCTGGACCTCGACCTGCGCCGCGACGAGCCCTACCTGGCGTACGACCAACTCGACGTGCCGGTGGTCACCCGCACCGCCGGGGACTGCCACGCCCGCTTCGAGGTGCTGCTCGACCAGGTGTACGCCTCCCTCGACCTCGCCGCGCAGTGCCTCGACCGGGTCGACCGGCTCACCGGACCGGTGAACACCCGACTGCCCAAGGTGGTCAAGGCCCCCGAGGGGCACACCTACGCGTGGACGGAGAACCCGCTCGGGATCAACGGCTACTACCTGGTGTCGCGGGGCGAGAAGACGCCGTGGCGGCTCAAGCTGCGCACCGCGTCGTACGCCAACGTGCAGGCGTTGGCCACCCTGCTCCCCGGCTGCCTGGTGCCCGACCTGATCGCCATCCTCGGCTCGATGTTCTTCGTGGTCGGCGACATCGACAAGTGAACCGCCCCTGACCCGGCCGGCAACGGCCGCCCCGACGCCCCGCCGGTCAGCGCCAGTGCCCACCCGCGCGGGGGGCGTCGTCCTGCGGCGGGTAGCCGTACCGCTGCCCGCCCGCCCACTGCTGGTCGTCGCGCGGCTCGGGCTCGGGGTCGCGCCACGACACCACCGGCTCCCGGTCCCGCCGCGGCTCGGCCCGCTGCCCCTCCCACCGCCTGTCGTCGGCGCGCGCCGGCCACTCCTGGGCGGGCTGCGGCTCGGCGCGGGCCGGCCACTGACCGTCCGCCCGTTCCTGCGCCGGTGGGGTCGCGTGGGCCGGCCACTGTTCGGCCGGCCGGTGGCTGCGCGCCGGCTCCCGCCACTGCTGCGGCACCGGCACACCCCCGGCCGGCAGCGCGGGACGGTCGGGCTGCTCCGGGCGACCGCCACCCCACCGGTCGCCGATAGGCTCCGTCCCGTCCCGGTACGGCTCCTCCTGCCGCACCGACGCCCACCGGTCCGAATAGTGGTAGCCGCCGTCGGCACGCGCCTCCGCGCGACGCTCCCCCACCCGCACCTCCCGGGCCCGTCCCTCGTCGCGCGCCTCGGCCCAGCGGTCACCGGCCCGCGCCTCACGGTCCGGCGCATCGGCCCGGTCCGGCACCCAGCGGTCACCGGCGCGCGGCTCGGCCGGCTCGGCACGGCCCCCCGCCCAGCCGGACCGGCCGCCCGCCGACCAGGCACCGGCCTCCCCGCCGCCCGCCGACCACTCCGGCCGGCCCGGCTCGGGCCGGTCGTCGCCCGGCGTCGACCACCCGGGGCCGGCCGCGGCCGGCCAGGCCCGCTCGTCACGGGACGCCGGACGGGCCGCCCGGGAACGGTCCTCCGGCGGGGCCGACCAGCCCCGGCCGGTCGGCTCGGCCGACGCCGACCAGGGACGCTCCGGCTCCCCGCCAGCCCAGGACGACTCGTCCCCGCCGGCGGCCCACCGGCCGGCGTACCCACCGCCGTAGCCGCCTGCGGGATCGGGGCCGTCGACGACGGTGTGCCGGGTGGTCACGTGCACGGTCTCGGTGTGCCGCACCACCCCGAGCGGGCGGGACGTCGCCTCGCCGGCGGGCACCCCGCCGCGTGGCTCCCGGGTGGCCGCCCCGTACACCCCGGCCTGCCCGGTGGGCGGGCGCTCCGGGGCGTAACGGCGGCCGGTCGGTTCGGCGGTCTCCCGGTCGGCCGGGACCCGTCCCCGGCCCGCCGCGACCGGCGCGGAACCCTCCGGGTGGCTCCAGTCCGACGGGGGCTCCTCGACCACGGCCCGTCGCCTGCCCACCGGGGCCTCCGGTTCCGGCTCGGCGGCCGGGACCCGGGCCCGGCCCGCACCGGCGACGGAATCCTCGGCGGGCGGGGCGGCGACGGCGGCAGCCAGCTCGGCTGCCGCATCCAACCGGCGACGCAACGCGGTGACCTGCTCCTCGGCCCGCTGCGACTGGTCCAACGCCTGGTTGCCGCGCTGGGCGGCGGCCACGATCTCGCTGCGCAGCTCGCGTCGGAGCTGCTCCAACTCGTCGAGCACCGTCTCGTCGGACGGCTGGGCACCGCCCTCGGCGCGCAGCGCGATGGACAGGCCGATCAGCACGACGGCGGTGATGGCCAACACCGCGGCGAAGCGCAGCGGACCGTTGCCGTCGGCGAACAGCAGGATCAGCGCGGCGATCGGCGCGAACGCCACCCCGATCCAGAACAGGACGGTCAGTAGTTGCGGTCTGCGCTTCTCGGAGACGACCGGGGAGGGCATGGCTGTGCAGCCTACCGAGATGTACGCGGGCTGGGAACGGTCCCAGGGCAGAATTGCCCCGATCTCGGCCGGTACGGTCGGCGCGACCGGATCGCCGCCGACCGGCATCCGCCCTGGTCAGCCGGGGCACGATCACCCCGTTCCGGGGCGGGCCCGGTCGCGGTCGGGAGGAGCCGACCGCGACCGGGATCACGCTCAGCTGGTGGCGAGTGCGCCGTCGGACGAGAAGACCAGACCGACGCTGGCGGTGCCGGTCTTCAGCGCGTTCTTGGTCTGCGGGCCGCCGGCGTCCAACGAGCTGAACGAACCGGCCTTGAAGTCGTAGACCTCCACCAGACCGGCCTGGCACTTCGGCCGCTGCGGGCACTCCGGCGGGCCGGCCAGCACGGTGTCCTTGCCGGAGCACTTGGCCGCCAGGTCGGAGAGGGTCTTCAGGGAGTACTTGTCGGCGAACGCCTTGGTCACCGCGAAGGCGTTCTGGTCCTGCGCCGAGGACGGGGTGCCGAACGTGATGCCCGCCTTGTCACCCTCGGACTTCAACGCGCTGACCGTCTTGTCCAGCTCCGGCGAGGAGACCGGGGTGGCGTCCTTGCCGTTGGCCTTGGTGTTGAGGAACTCAGCCATGGTCGCCGCGTACTCGGGGACGACCTGGATCTCGCCCTTCTCCAGGCTCGGCTCGTACAGCTCGCGGTTGCCGATCTGCTGCACCTTGACCTGGTAACCGGCCGCGGTCAGGGCGATGTTGTACAGCTCGGCCAGGGTCTGGCTCTCGGAGAAGTTGCCCGCCCCGACGACGATCTGCCCACCCGGGCCCTTGGCGATGCCGGTGGTGAGCCCGTTGGCCGAGGCGAACTCCTCGGCGGCCGCCTTCGGCGTCTTGCGGTCCACGTCGACCGCCTTGTTGAGGGCGATCAGCTTCGGCGTGTCCAGCGCGGCGGAGACCTTGTCCAGCGCGGCGAGCAGCTGCGGGTTGGCCACCTTGGCGTTGACCGCCGGGATGATGTTGTCGGTGTTCTGGAGCTTCTTGTCGTCGTCGAGGACGACGAGCTGGTCACCGGCGACCGGGGCGCAGCCCGCACCGCTGGCACCCTGCTGCGGAGCGTCGGTGCCGGACGAGCCGGCGTCCCCACACCCGGTCAACAGACCCGCCAGGGTCAGGGCGCCCACCGCGCCCGCCGCCAGCCGTGTCCGTACGCGCATCGTGCCCGCCTTCCGTGTCCCGGCGCGACCCGGGCAGGGCCGGCCGCGTGTCCGACAGGCGACGGTCGCCGCCCGCGGGTTCAGCCAATATCCTTCCGGACCGACCGACAAACTCTGAACCACTTTCGTCACGTGATCGTCACGGAAAGGGATCAGTTCCCCGCCGTGGCGTCCGCCGCCCGCCGGTTCGCCGCCCGCCGGGTACGCCGCAGCGGTCGCGGGGTCACCGCCCGCTCGACCAGTGCCAGCACCCCCTCCGCCGCCAACGCCAGCCCCGCCACCAGCACCCCGCCGGCGATGATCTGCCCGCCACCGGCCGCGATGTCCAGCCCGAAACCGGCCCGGATGATCTGGCCCAGCCCTCCGCCGTTGACGAACGAGGCCAGTGCCGCCGTCGCCACCACCTGCACGGCGGCCGTACGGAACCCGGCGGCCAGGTACGGCACCGCCAGCGGCAACTCCACCCGGCGCAGCACCTGCCACGCCGACAACCCCATCCCACGCGCCGCGTCCCGGGCCTCCGGGTCGGCCTGCCGCACCCCGGTGTACGCGTTGGCCAGCAGCGGCGGCACCGCGAACACGGCCAGGGCGACCACCACCGCCGGTCGCCCGAACCCGAGGAAGGTCAGCGGCAGGATGGTGAGCAGCGCCAGGGTGGGGATGGACAGGGTCAGGTTGGAGATCAGCACGACCGCGCCGCCGCCGCGCCCCGAGTGCCCCAGCCAGAGGCCGACCGGCCAGGCCACCAGACAGCCCAGCAGCACCGCCGCGGCGGACATGCTCAGGTGCTCCCCGACCCGGTCCAGCACCCCACCGGGGTTGGTCCAGTTGAGCGGGTCGTTGAGCCAGACCACCGCCTGCTGCACCGGATTCACCGGGTCTGCCTTTCGTTCGTGACTGCGGGGCTCCGCTGCGCTGCGCTCCTCGCACTCACCGGGTCTGCCTTTCGTTCGTGACTGCGGGGCTCCGCTGCGCTGCACTCCTCGCACTCACCGGGTCTGCCTCTCGTTCGTGACTGCGGGGCTCCGCTGCGCTGCGCTCATCGGGGGCGGCTCCGGAGCCAGGGGGTGAGCAGGCGGCCCACGCCGGCCAGGATCAGGTCCAGCACCAGGGCGAGCAGGACGCAGAGCAGCGTGCCGGTCATGATCTGGGCCTTGTAGAAGTTGTTCTGGAACCCGGCAAAGATCAACTGACCCAGGCCACCCCGGCCGATCACCACCCCGACGGTGACCAACGCGACGGTGGAGACCGTGGCGAGGCGTACCCCGGTGAGGATGCCGGGCAGGGCCAGCGGCAGGTCGATCCGGAACAGCCGGGCCCACCTGCCGTACCCCATGCCCTCGGCGGCGTCACGCACCTCGGGGGGCACCTGGTTCAGCCCGGCCACCGCGTTACGGACGATCACCAGCAGCGCGTACAGCACCACCACGGTGAGCACGGTCACCGCCCCGATGCCCAGGTAGGGGGCGATGAACGCGAACAGGGCCAGGGAGGGGATCGTGTACAGCACGCCGGTCAATGCGAGAATCGGCCCGGCGAGACGCCGGTACCAGTAGGCCAGCACCGCCAACGGCAGGGCCACCAGCGCGGCGAGCAGCACGGCCCGGCCGGTCAACGAGGCGTGCTCGCGCAGCGCGGCGAGAATGGTGTCAGAGTTGTCCCGCACGTACTGCCAGGAGAACCACGGATTACCCGGCTCGGCCCGGTAACTCAGGTGGAAGGACACACGTGGACGTTACCCCCGGGGGCACCGGCGACGCAGGACACAGCGCCGCCTCGATCACGCTCGACGGCATCCGCAAGCGGTACCCCGACGGCACCGACGCGGTCCGCGAGCTGAGCCTGGAGGTGCCGGCCGGCGAGCTGGTGGTGCTGATCGGCCCGTCCGGCTGCGGCAAGTCGACGGTGCTGCGGATGGTCAACCGGCTGATCGAGCCGACCGGCGGCCGGATCATGCTCGGCGACGAGGACATCACCCGGGTCGACCCGGTGAAACTGCGCCGACGGATCGGCTACGTGATCCAGAACGTCGGCCTGTTCCCGCACCAGACGGTCGCCACCAACGTCGGCACCGTACCCCGGCTGCTCGGCTGGCCGAAGGAGCGGATCCGGCAGCGCAGCGGCGAGCTGCTGGAGCTGGTCGGGTTGGACCCGGCCCAGTTCGGACGCCGCTACCCGCACGAGTTGTCCGGCGGGCAGCGGCAGCGGGTCGGGGTGGCCCGCGCGTTGGCCGCCGACCCGGTGGTGCTGCTGATGGATGAGCCGTTCTCCGCCGTCGACCCGATCGTGCGGACCCGGTTGCAGGAGGAGTTCCTCCGGCTCCAGGCCGAGGTCCGCAAGACCATCGTGCTGGTCACCCACGACCTCGACGAGGCCGTCCGGCTGGGCGACCGGATCGCGGTGCTCTCCGAGGGCGGCCGGCTGGAGCAGTACGACACCCCGGCGGCCCTGCTCGGCACGCCCGCCTCGCCGTTCGTGCGGGAGTTCGTCGGCGCGGACCGGGGCATCCGCCGGCTGGCGGTCACCCCGGTCACCCGGGAGGTGCTCGACGGGGAGGCCACCGACGCCACCCTGCCGGAACTGCCGCTGGGCCGCTCGGCGTACGACGCGCTGGCCGCGATGCTGACCGCCGGAACCGACGCGGTGGTGGTCACCGCCGACGGCCGGCCGGCCGGCACGCTCAGCCGCGCCCGGGTGCTCGACCTCGGACAGCACGGCAGCTAGCCCCGCGTCCGGTCAGGCCCGGCCGCCCAGGCTGGCCAGCCCGATGATCCACCCGGCGAAGAAGCCGTAGCCGGCCCCGGTGCCGGTGGTCTCGAAGGCCGCCAGCAACGGACCGTCCACGGTGAGCAGCGCCGCCAGTAGGGTCGCCGCCGCCGCGGCCAGGGTGTACGCGGCCCAACCGGAGAAGAACTGGCTGGCCGACCCGGGCACCCGGGCCACCTGACCGGCGGGTAGCAGGTAGAGCAGGCCCCCGGCGAACAGCAGCAGGAGGATGGCCCGCAGGTCGGTGGCGAGCACCCCGTGCTCCGGGTCAGCCGACTCGACCCGCCAGGCGGGCCAGGCGAGCAGCCGCAGGTACCAGCCCCCGGCGGAGTTCGGATCGGTGTGGGCCTCGGCCCAGCCGACGTACCAGGGGCTGCCGCAGACGCCGACGAGGATCAGCGCGGCGAGGGTGCCGGTGCCGGCGGCGGTGCCGTACCCCTGCACGGTGCGGGGGCGTCGGGTGAGGGCCATGCGGCGGGAAGTTCCCGACCCGCCACGGCCGGCAAACCTCTCCCACCACCCGGCGGGTCGCCCGCTCAGTGCTTCATCAGGTAGTCGATGAACGCCGCCCGCAACAGCGGCGCGGACTCCTCGTAGCCGTGTCCGGTCAGCTCCCGCCACAGCGCCGCCGCCTCGTCGATGGTCGGCCCCACCGAGTTGGGCGCCCCGTCGAGCGCGGCGGCCTCGTCGGCGTTCGGCAGGTGCCGCAGCACCGACCAGAAGAACCCGACGTCCCGCCGCTCCCGGGCCCGCGCGAAGGCCCGCTCCCGCAGCTCCTCGGTGGAGAGGGCGTCGAGCTGGTCGAAGGTGTGGCCGGTGCCGGCGGAAGGAGTCTCGGTCATGCCCGCGAGCCTAACCGGCGAGATCGTCGTCGGCCCGTCGTCCACGCCCGCCCGCAGCGGGAGCCGCACCGGGGCGTTCACCGCTCGCCGGCGTCCCAGCGGGGTGGGGCGCTCTGCCAGCGGGGGGCCTCCCAGGGGTCGGGCGGGGTGTCGTCGGTCGTCCGCTCCGGCAGGGCCGGGGTCCAGTTGCGCGCCTCCCCGCCCGGGGGCATCGACCACCCGGAGCTGATCGCCCCGTCCCGCACCGGCGGCAGCTCGACGGGCTCGCCCGGCACGCTGCGGGGCCGGCCGTACGTCTCGACCAGCCGGGTGACCAGCAGCCCACCGGCCAGTGCCGTCCCCCCGACGGCCCACCGGTCGGTCGGCGCACCAACGTCGTCCGCCCAGGTCAGGTAGGTCACCACCAGGCCGACCGCGAGGAGCGCGCCGAAGATCCCACCCCGCCGGCCGTACGCGCTGGTGCCGCCGAACATGGACACCCCGACCGCGAGCACCGTCCAGTCCAGTCCCGACGTCGGCGTCACCGGGCCGTCCGCGTTGGCGGCGACGAGCACCCCGGCGAGCATCGCCACCACGGTCGAGGCGATCAGCGCGGACGAGGTCACCAGGGCGGCGGTCATGCCGCGTCGACGGGCCGGGTCCGCCACCGGCCGGAACCGGCCGACCAGCCGGCGTACGGTCCGGATCGCGCCGAACGCGCCGAGCAGGACGACCACCGCGGCGAACCCGGCGAACAGGTAGTAGGCGTTGCGCCGGGGGTCGTAGTCGGCCTGCACCACCACCGGCAGGTCCCGTCGTTCGATCCAGACGATCACCCCGGCGGCGGCGGCGAGGCTGGCCGCCCAACCGGGCACGTGCAGCACCACCACCGCCCAGGCCAGGGCCAGCCCGCCCAGCGCGGCGGCGACCAGGGCCGGGACGACCGCCGTGGACACCCCCCGGTCGCCCTGCTCGGCGAAGTGCAGCGCGGCGGCCAGCGCGACCGGGCCGATCGCCAGGTTCACCGCAGCGGTCCGCAGGCTCAGCCCGGCGGCGAGGACGAGCAGGCCGAGCGCGACCGCGTCGACGAGCAGCCGCCGCAGGCCGGCCCCGCGCAGCGCGTCGGGGTCCTCCCGCCACAGCAGGTAGGCCAGCGCGGCGAGGGCGAGCAGCAGCACCAGTTCCCAGACCACGTGCACGCCGAGCCGGTCCCGGCCGGGTTCCCCCTGCGCCGGGTCGTCGAGGACAGTCTCGGGCGTCTCCGCCGACGCGGTCCGGCCCGGTTCGTCGTACACCATGCGGTGCGCCTCCCAGGTGACCGGCCGTCACCGGTGACGGCTGACTGTGTTCCGGTCGCCAGGCACCGTACCCGCGCGCCGGGGGCGGACGTAACCCCTGTCAGCGCTGCCCGGGTCGGTCCGCCCGGTCGTCGGCGTCGTCGTCGGACTCGGGGACCCGGCAGGAACGTTCGAGCCAGAGCGCGGCGGCGACCAGGGCCAGCGCGGCGAGGGTGCCCGCCCCGGCGGCCGGCCGGTCCTCGATGGCGGCGTTGGTCGGCTCGACGAAGAGCCAGCCGGTCAGCCCGGCGTAGAAGCCGAGGAAGATCGCCCCGGCCAGCGCGGACGCCTTGGCGAGCACCACGAACCGGGCGACCAGCAGCGGGTTGACCGGTTCCCGGCCGGGCTTGCGTTCGATCCGGCCACGGGTGTTGACCGCCGCGTACGCCTCCAGCACGGCCAGCGCGGCCAGGGTGACCACCGGCAGCCAGGGCAGCCGGGGAATGCCGCTGTAGTAGAAGCTGCTGATCAGCAACCAGGCCACGGCGGCGGCGGCGAGCGCGGCGACCAGCAGCGTCGAGAACCGGGTGGGACCCATCCTCGACCCGTCGGGCTCCCGGTCACGGGACGGTCGGGACGGCGTCATACCGGCCGGCTCCACTGGTTCATGTGTCCGACTCTAACGAAAGATCGGGGCGGGGGGTCAGTTCGAGGGCGTCCCCGGCGACCGGTTCGGCGTTGAGCAGGTCGGTCAGCCAGCCGTGCCCGGTCAGCCGCCCGTGCGGGTCGATGTCGATCCACGGCCGGAGCACGAAGGCGCGCTGGTGGGCGCGGGGGTGCGGCAGGGTCAGCCGGGGGTCGTCGCTGAGCACCGGCCGGCCGTCGTCGTCCCAGACGGCCACGACGTCCACGTCGAGGGTGCGCGGCCCGTACCGGCGGGCCGGGTCGCGGACCCGGCCGGCGGCGGTCTCGGCGGCGTGCGCCCGCGCCAGCCAGTCGTCCGGGGCCGCCGCCGGGTCGGCGACCATGACCGCCGCGTTCAGGTACGCCGGCTGGTCGGCGTCGCCCCACGGGGGTGTCTCGTAGACGCCGGAGACCACCAGCACCGCGTCACCGAGACCGGCGACCGCGGCCCGCAGGTGGTCGAGCCGGTCGCCCAGGTTGCTGCCGATCGACAACACCGCCCGGGTCACCGGGTACGCCGCATCGTGACGGCCACGTCGGTGAAGGTGTGCGGGATCGGGGCCTCGGGCTTGTGGACGGTGACGGTGGCGGCGGTGACCAGCGGCTCGGCCAGGCAGACCGCGAGCAGCCGGTCGGCCAGCGTCTCGATCAGGTTGACCGGTTCGCCGGTGACCACCGCGACCAGCCGCTGCGCCAGCTCGCCGTAGTGCACGGTGTCGGTCACCTCGTCGGAGCGGGCGGCCGGGGCGAGGTCGAGTTCGAGTTCGGCGTCGACCACGAAAACCTGGCCCTCGGCGCGCTCGAAGTCGTAGACGCCGTGCCGGCCCCGGGCCCGCAGTCCGGTCAGGACGATCCGGTCGGTCACGTTCCTCCCTCCGTCCGGCCGGTGGGGGCCGGGTCGTTGCCTGTGGCGGCGAGCCGGGGGCGGCCGGTGGCCGACCAGACGGCGAGCGCGTCGGTGGTGCCCCGGACGTCGTGTACGCGGACCCCCCAGGCGCCGGCGGCCACGGCGAGCACGCTGGTGGCGATGGTGGCGGCGGCCCGGCCGTCGGTGTCCCGGGGGGTGCCGTCGGGGGCGGCGAGCAGGTGGCCCAGGTAGGACTTGCGGCTGGCGCCGAAGAGCAGCGGCAGCCCCAGGTCGAGCAGTTCGGGCAGGCGGGCGCTCAGTTCCCAGTTGTGCGCGGCGGTCTTGGCGAAGCCGAGCCCGGGGTCGATCACCAGCCGGTCGGCGGCCACCCCGGCGGCCAGCGCGTCGTCGACCCGCTGGGCCAGTTCGGCCCGGACGTCGGTGACCACGTCGGTGTAGCTGGCCAGCCCGCGCATCCCCCGGGAGTGTCCCCGCCAGTGCATCAGCACCCAGGGGCAGCCGGCGTCACGGACCACCCGGGCCATGTCGGGGTCGGCCAGCCCGCCGGAGACGTCGTTGACCACGGCGGCCCCGGCGACGACGGCCGCCTCGGCGACCGGGGCGCGGGTGGTGTCGATGCTGACCGGCACCCCGGCGGCGGCGAGTTCACGGATCACCGGCAGCACCCGGGACGCCTCGGTGCCGGGGTCGACCCGGTCGGCACCCGGCCGGGTGGATTCGCCTCCGACGTCGACCAGGTGCGCGCCCTCGTCGTGCAGTCGCACACCGTGTGCGACGGCGGCGTCGAGGTCGGCGTACCGGCCGCCGTCGGAGAAGGAGTCGGGGGTGACGTTGAGGACGCCCATCACCACCGGGGCCTGCGCCCGTACCAGATCGGTCACGACTAGACGGTACCGGTCGCGTCGGGCCGCTCCAGGGGCCCCCGCCAGCCCTCCCACGGCCACCCTGACGTGCCTGTTGGAACACGTGTACGATCGGTCTTCCGGGTCGAATCGGGCCGACTCTTCGCGGCTTGTCGCAAAGGGGGGCGGCCCGTACGCTGTGGAATTGCCCAGCATCAAGAGATGGCGAAGCCTGGAGGGAGGGCCAAAGCGGGAAAATCCCCCCAAATCTCGCCACTCTCCGTGGTGAGGAGCCCGCGCCGCGTCACCGACGCCGTGCACAAGTGAGCACATTCCCGCCAGGCTTGCCTACTGCACCACCGCGGCACCGCCGGCCGCGTTATGGGGAGGTTCCAGTGATCGCCTTCGAGCTGATGGAGACGACGTCTTCCGGCGTCGCGCAGGTGCTGCACACCCTGGCGACGACGCCACTCGCCGAACCGGCCCCCAAGGGCATCGACACCAACGGTGTCGTCACCTTCTTCGCCAGCAAGATCGCACCCATCCTGCTCGCCGTGCTCGGGGTCATCTTCATCGGCCGGGCCAGCCGGGGCGAGATCTCCAAGGTGCTGACCAGCTCGGCCATCGCGATCGTCGGGCTGGCCTTCATCGCCGGCGCGGCCACACTGTTCTTCGTCGGTGACTACCTGATCGACCTGATCTTCGAATAGGCGCGGGCGAGACATGCGGCTGCGCACCGACGACGACATCTACCGGGCCCGCCTGGTCTACCTCGGGCCGCCCGGATACACCCTTCCGGTCCACCTGCCGTACGCCCAGTACGGACTGTTCATGCTGCTCGTACCCCTCTACATGTTCATCCACTGGCTGTTCACGTTGCAGGTTGAGCTCTTTCCCGCCTGGGAGATCGCGCTCGCCATCGTGAGCACCTCGTTCATCTTCCGGTACGTCGACCCGGACCGGCCGGCGCGGATGGTCATCCGCACCGCGCTCACCGACTGGCGACGCACCCGGGAACCGGCCGCCGAACTGCGGGACCCCCGCCTGGTCGGCAGCCGGATCAGGATCCGGGAGGAACTGGCATGACGGGGCGTACCCGAACCGGGCAGTCGGACCACACGGGTGAGGCGGTCGAATGAGTCGCTCTTCCACGCCGGGTTTCCCGGCCGGACGACACAGCGCCCCACACGGTAACCGTGCGCGGTCGTTCGACTACCCGCAGGAGGAGCTGCGGGACGACGAGCCGTACGACCCGTCCCTGCTCACCGGCCCGGGGCAGGGCGGCGTGGGGGTCTTCCAGGCCCCCCGGCCCGGCCCCGGCCGGAGCGCCCCCCCGGCCGAGCCGACGCCTGCCGCGCCGATGCTGGTGGGTGACGGCACCGACATCGACTCCCCCTTCCTCGACCTCTTCGGTGGCGGCCCCCGCCCCGGCACCGCCCCCTCGCCCGGCACCCCCGCGCGCCGAGGTCCCGGCCGGGAGCAGCGACCCGTGCCGCACCAACCGGCCCCCGCGCCGCCGGCCATCGCGGCGCAGGCACCTCCGGCGGCCATCGAGGCGGCCCCACCGGCCGAGCGGACCGCGCGTACCCGCGTCCCGCACCAGCAGGGCGACCGGTCGGCGACGGCCCCGACCGACGACCGGCCGGCCGGGGCACCGCAGCGGCCACCGCGCCGGGTCCCCACCGACCTGTTCCCCCGGGACACCGGCGAGCCGCTCACCGCGCGGGAGGCGGCCGAGCGCGCCCGCCGGGAGGCCACCGAACGGGCCCGGGAGGCGTCCGACCGGGCCCGGCGCGAGGCCGCCGAGCAGGCCCGCCGGGAGGCCGCCGAACAGGCCGCGGCGGACGCGGCCCGCCGCGAGGCCGCCGAGGCGGCACATCGCGAGGCGGTGGCACGGGCCGAACGCAACGCTGCGGAGCTGGCCCACCGCGAGGCGGTCGCGCAGGCCGAACGCGAGGCCGAACAGGCCCGCCTGGAGGCTGCGGAGCAGTCCCGGCGCGAGGCCGCCGAGCAGGCCCGTCGGGACACGGCCGAGACGGCCCGGCGGGAGGCGACGGAGCGGAGCCGACGCGAGGCCGCCGACCAGGCACGGCGGGAGAACGCCGGGCAGTCCCGGCGGGACGCGACCCTGACCCCCCGACCCCGACCCACCCCGGCGCCCCCGACCACGGCCTGGCCCGAACCCGTCGAGCCGGCCTGGCCGGAGGACGTCGAGCCGGCCTGGCCGGACACGGCCGAACCGATCCGGGCGGAGGCCGTGGTCGCCCCGGCCGGCGCGCTGGCCGCCGAACCGGCCCGGCCCGCACCCGTCGACGCCGACCGGGTCACGCCGACGGACCCCGGCTCCCGGGAACTGGCCACGCCCCGGGAACGCGCGGCGAGCCGCCGTACCGCGGCGACCAAGCCGGTCCGGGTACGCCCACCGAAAATCAAGTTCGGGGACCGGGACCCGTCGATCGAGCTGGCCATCACCGAGATCGCCGGGCACCTGACGTTCACCCCCAACACGGTCACCGCCTGGTACTGGCTTCCCGAGGTGCGGTGGGCGTTCCGCCCGGACGCCGAACGCGAGGCCCTGCTCTCCGCGATCTCGGAGCAGTACGCCGGCCTGGCCGGCTTCCGGCTGCACCTGCGCCGTACCACCAGGCCGTTCCCCGCCGACGAGTGGGCCCGCACCATCGACGCGCACACCGCGTCGCCGCTGCCCGACGTCCCCGGCACGCCCGGTTGGGCCGACCACCTGGTCGCCGCCCAGCAGCACCTGATGTCGGTCAACCACGCCGAGGGGCAGACCTACCTGGGGGTCACCTTCGCCCGTCGTTCCCTCGGCGACTCCCTCACCGAACGCCTGCTGCGCGCCTTCGGCAGGGGCACCGCCGACGGTGAACGGCGCAAGCTGGGCCGGACCGTCGAACAGTTCGACGAGGTGCTGGGCAGCTTCGGCATGCGGGGCCGGCGGGTCACCGCGCAGGAGCTGGAATGGCTGCTCTACCGCTCGGTGGCGCTGTGCATGGCCCCGCCCGGCGCGCTCTCCCCGGTTACCAACGGCCGGTGGGAACGAGGTGACCTGCTCGCCCTCACCGAACAGGTCGAGCGCTACCGCACCCCGTACGGCACCACCGTCAAGTTGGTCAACCGGATGACAGGCGAGGAACGGCACGTGGCCGTGCTCGCGGTCGGCCGGATGGAGCCGCTGGAGATCCCCGAACGGCACGAGCCGTGGCTGCACTTCCACGAGCGGCTGCCCTGGCCGATGGAGATCTCCACCCGGGTCGACATCCTCGGCTCCGGCGACTCCTTCCGTAACCTCGAACACCGGCTGCGGATGATCCGGTCGCAGCAGCTCGACTACGCCGAGCACGGCATCGACGCCCCGCCCGAGTTGGAACGGCTCGCCAAGCGGGCGCTGGTGATCGGCGACGAGATGACCACCGGACTGCCTGTGGACTCCGCCCGGGCACACGGCTGGCACCGGATCGCCGTGGGCGGCCGGACCCGCGAGGAGTGCATGGAACGGGCCCGCCGGCTCATCCAGCTCTACTCCCGGGAACTGCGCATCTCCCTGCAACACCCGAAGAACCAGGACTGGCTGGCGCGGGAGTTCATCCCCGGCGAACCGATCGCCAACACCGGTTACGTCCGCCGGATGCCGGTGCCGCTGCTGGCCGCCGCGCTCCCCCAGGCGGCGTCGACAGTCGGCGACCGCCGGGGCGACCTGATCGGGCGTACCGCCGGGACCTGCCGCCGGCCGGTCTTCCTCGACCTGCACTTCCCGATGGAGGTACGCGAGCGTTCCGGGCTCGCCGTCTTCGTCGCCGAACCCGGTGGTGGCAAGTCGACCCTGCTGGGCGCGCTCGGCTACCTGGCCGCCCGGCGGGGCGTGCAGGTCACCCTGCTCGACCCGTCCGGTCCGCTGGCCCGGCTCTGCGCCATGCCGGAACTCAAGCCGTACGCCCGGGTGCTCAACCTGACCGGCTCGGAACCGGGGACGCTGGCCCCGTACGCGCTCATCCCCACCCCCCTGCGCAGCGAGTTCACCTCCGGGGCGGCGGGCGACCGGGAGTTCGAGATCGCCGTCTCCAACGCCCGGGCCGAGCGACGCATGCTGGTGCAGGACATCTGCATGATGCTGGTGCCGCCGCAGGTGGCCCGGGAGGCGTCCACCGCCACCCTGTTCCGGCACGCGGTACGCCAGGTGCCGGCCGAGGAGACGTCCACCCTGGACGACGTGGTCACCTGTTTGCAGGGGCTCGACGACGACGCCGGCCGGGAACTGGCCCACCTGCTGCTCGACACCGCAGAGATGCCGTTGGCCATGCTCTTCTTCGGCCGCCCACCGGAGGGGCTGCTCGGCGCCGGCGCGGCGCTCACCGTGATCACCATGGCCGGCCTCCGCCTGCCCGACCTCAAGATCGAACGCGAGTACTGGTCGGCCGAGGAGGCGCTGGCCCTGCCGATGCTGCACACCGCCCACCGCCTCGCCGTCCGCCGCTGCTACGGCGGGTCGATGTCCTCGCGCAAGCTCGTCGGTCTGGACGAGGCACACTTCATGGAGGGCTGGCGCTCCGGCCGGTCCTTCCTGGTCCGCCTCGCCCGCGACTCCCGCAAGTGGAACCTCGCCGCCCTGGTCGCCTCGCAGAACCCGAAGGACATCCTCGGCCTGGACGTCCAGAACCTCGTCTCCACCGTCTTCGTCGGCCGCATCGCCGAGGACACCGAGATCGCCTCCGAGGCGCTCCGGCTGCTCCGCGTGCCGGTCGACGACGGCTACGAGGCCACCCTGGCCTCCCTGTCCGCCGTCGACACCACCTCCGCCACCCGGCTCGGCTTCCGCGAGTTCGTCATGCGGGACGTGGACGGCCGGGTGCAGAAGGTCCGGGTCGACGTGTCGTACGTCGAGGGGCTGCTGGATCACCTCGACACCACCCCCGCCGCGGTCGCCCAGGCCGCCGGGATACTGCCGACCGTCCTGGCTGATCTGGAGGCGTGACAATGGCGAGGGCCCGGGCACGGATCACGGCGCTCCTCCTCGCACTCGGCGTACTCGCCGGTGCCACGATCGCCTGGCCGGTGGTCGGGGCCACACCGGCGTACGCCCGTACCCCTGTCACAGCCCAGGCCGTCCTGACGGCACAGGCGGCTGCCGACCTCTGCACCACGAAGGAGTGGCAGGCCGACTTCCGCGCCTGCGTCGCCAAGCTCAAGCAGGTCAGCGAGACGGAGGTGGACTGCCGTAAGCCGCCGGTGCCGTCGGCCCCGGACTCCGGCCTGGCCGGTTGGTTCGCCTCCCGCCCCGACTCGTCCAAGCTCCCCGGGCCGAAGGGCCTCTACAGCGACTACGGCTACGGCGGCTACAGCTTCAACACGTACGACGTGGAGGGGGGCTGCGCCTCCACCGTCCTGCATCCGGACTACAAGTTCACCACCACCGTCGCCAACGGGGAACTGATGATGGCCACCGCCGTGGTGGGTGCCTCGAACGCGCTCCGGGAACGCGCCTGGGATCCGCGGTCGATGTGGAACTGGGCCGACCCGCTGGTGGAGAAGGCGACCAAGGCCGTCTACCAGAAGGTGTTCAGCGTCTTCGGCATCGTGACGCTCTGTGTGGTGGGCCTCTACCTGCTCTGGCGCTCCCGCCAGTCGGACATGAGCAACGCGATGACCACCGCAGGCTGGGCGCTGCTGGTGATGGTCGCGGTGACCGCGCTGGCCGCCTGGCCGGTGAAGTCCGCCAACATCGCCGACGGCACCCTCATCACCTCACTGGGCGTCGTCCATGACGCAATCGGTCCGGCAGCACGCGACACACCGGCGGACCAGTGTGACGATCCGAATCCCGATGCGTGCAAGGACAGCCGCCCCCCGGCCGTTCGCGCCAGTGACACCGCCACCGAATCGATGTTGTACCGCAACTGGCTGCGCGGGGTCCTGGGCTCGGCGGACAGCGAGACGGCCAAGAAGTACGGGGCGGCCCTCTACGATGCGAAGTCGCTCTCGTGGGAGGAGGCCGAGAAGCTCCGGGAGAATCCCGCCACCCGCGACGCCACCATCAAGGCCAAGCAGCAGCAGTGGATGACGGTCGCCGAGCAGATCAAGACCGAGGATCCTGAGGCATACGAGTATCTCCAGGGCAGCCGGGACATGGACCGGATCGGTTCCGGGTTCATCGCGGTCCTGGCCGCGTTGCTCTTCGCCATGTTCGACCTCACCGCCTCGCTCCTAGTGCTGCTCGGGTTCATGATCTTTCGGTGGGCGGTCATCGCCGCTCCGATCCTGGGCACGATCGGCCTGCTCCGCCCGGCCAGCGCCGGGTTGCGGCGGCTGGCGAACGCCGTGGTCGCTGCCGTGTTCAACATCGCCATCTTCGGCACCGGAGCGGCTATCTACCTGTTCGCCGTCGACCTGATCATGAGCACTCCGACCCTGCCGGGCTGGCTCCAGGTGGTGCTGGTCTGGCTCTGCGGTGTGGTCGGTTGGTTGCTGCTCCGGCCCTATCGGAGGATCACCCAGCTCGGTGGCAAGGACAGCAGTGAGGCGGTCGGCTCGGCCGGGTCGTGGCACCGCCGGTTCTTCCGGGACATGCGCGTCGCCGCCCGACTCGACGTGGTCGAGCCGGGGGGTACGGCCGAGCCGAAGCTCACCCGGGGGCGCGGGGCCGCGCTGGAACCGGCCACGCTACGTCCTGAGGCCAGGCGGGAGGATCCGAGCCACTCGACGGTCAGCACGCCGGCGCAGCGCGAGCGCCCGGATGGACGCGAACGCGTCGACGAGACCGAGGCGAAGCCACCGGCGAGGGAGAGCAGCCGGCCCACGGCCGCACCCCGCCCCCGACGTCGTCCGACGGGCTGGACCGAGCCGGACGTGCCGGAGGAGGCCCCGTCCTTCGTGGTCTACCGACCCGACTCCGCCGCGCCGGCACCGACACCCGTGAAGCCCAGCCCCCGTATCCGCTCCGAGGCCAGGTGACGCGATGCGGCGAGCGGTCGAACTTCTCTTCACGCGGCTCATCCGGTCACGGATCGGCATCGCGCTCGTGATCGCCGTGCTGGTGCTCGGGGTGATCGGCACGGCCCGCCTGGTGTCCGGTCCCGACGACTTCGCAGCGGGACTCAGCAGCCGCCCACGGGAGCCAATCACCACCGTCGATCCAGAGGAGGGTGACGACGGCGTCATCGCCACCCCGGTCCCGGAGTCGCCGCGTACCCGGCCCGGCGAGTTGAGCCCCGAGCAGACGGCCACCCGGTTCACCACTGCCTGGCTGGGCGGGTCCACCACCACTGCGGAGCAGTGGCAGGCGGCTCTGCGGCCGATGTCGACGCCGGAGCTCACCGAGAAGTTGACCGGTGCCGACCCGGCCGGAGTGCCTGCCGTCAAGATCGCCGGCACCCCGACGCTGCGTCCCCGGACGGCGGTCTTCACGGAGGTACTGGTTCCGTTGGAGGGCGGACGGCTGCGGCTGGAACTGGTTGCCCCCGACGGCCGCTGGTTGGTGGATGCCGTGGACTGGGAGCGGGAATGACTGCCGAACTGTCACCGACCGGTGCCCCACGCCGCCGGGTCCGGGCGGGTGCCGTCGCCGCCGCGCTGACCGGCGTTTTCGCGTTGCTCTGCTGCGGTGGCGGCAGTGCCGCGTTCTTCCTGACCAATCTCGGCGGCGACCAGGAGACCCTGGTGTCGAACGAGCAGCAGTGCGATGACGAACACCGGGTCGACGTCACCGGCAAGATGCCCCGGATGTCCGCGTACGGGGCCAGCCAGATGCGTAATGCCGCAGTCATCATCAAGGTCGGTCAGGACATGAAGGTGCCACCCCGGGGCTGGGTGATCGCGGTGGCCACAGCGATGCAGGAGTCGGGGCTGCGCAACCTGTCCAACAGCACCGTCGCCGGTTCCCGCGGTATCCCGAACGAGGGTGTCGGCTCTGACCACGACTCTCTCGGTCTCTTCCAGCAGCGGGCCGGCTGGGGCAGCGTCACCCAACGGATGAGCCCCGACTATGCGGCCCGCAAGTTCTACGAGAAGCTGTTGAAGATCGACGGTTGGGAGCACATGCCCCTGACCCGGGCCGCGCAGAAGGTGCAGATCAGCGCCTATCCCGACGCGTACGCGAAGCACGAGGACGTCGCCAGTCAGATCGTCAACGCGCTCGCCGGCGGGGCTGCCCGCACGGTCCAGATCGCCGAGCAGGCGGTGTGCGACCGGGCCTCCGCCCGGACCATCGCCGCTTCCGGTTGGACCGCGCCGATCGACGGCGGGGTCGGCTCCGGCTTCCGTACGGCGAGCCGGCCGCGGCACAACGGTGTGGACATCGGTGCCCGCAAGCGAACCGAGATCCACGCCGCCGCCACCGGCCGGGTGCTGGTGGCCCGCTGCGATCCGGACCACCGTGGAAACCGCAACTGTGACGTCGACGGTTTCCCCGGCAAGGGGGGGTGCGGATGGTTCGTCGACATCCTGCACGCCGGCGGCTTCATCACCCGGTACTGCCACATGATCGAAAAGCCCCGGGTGGTCCCCGGGCAGCTCGTCAAGGCCGGGGAGGTGATCGGGCTGGTAGGGAGCAGTGGCAACTCCTCCGGCCCGCACCTGCACTTCGAGGTACACATCGACAGCAACCGCAGCTTCTCCGGCGGGATCAACCCGGTGCCGTTCATGCGGCAGCGCGGTGCACCGCTGAACGGTTCGGCATGAGGCCGTCGCCCCGATGAACGGACCACTGCCGGACCCGTTCGCCGGTCGGCCCGACTGGGCACCGCTTCCACCACGGCCGGTCGAGATCGTTCCCGCCACCGGCCGGGTCGAGCTGCGCGGCAGGCGGGTCCTCGTCGGCCTTCCCGGCCTCGGCTGGCGGGGAGACCTGCGCGCCGACGAGCGGGTGGTGCAGGGCAGCCGCACCTACGTGCCGGTCATCCCCGAGCACGAGTGGTACCGGGCGGAGGCCGACCAGGTGGAGGTCTTCGCCCCGCTCGTCCCCGTGGAGCGGGTCTGGGTGGAGACCCTGGGTGACCGGCCTGTACCCACCGGCCCGGTCCGCGAGCAGGGAATCCAGCTCGTGTCGCTGGACGGGCCGACGCACCGGGCACCCACCCCGGTCTTCGAGACCGACGCGGTCAGCGGAAGGCGGGTGGTCCACGTCGAGGACGCCGTCGAACACCGTGATCTACGCGCGGTGACCGAGTCCTACTCCGGTGCCGACGGTGACATCTGCGTCCGGGTCACGCCGGAACTGGAGTGGTACCGCTGGGCCTGGCGCGGACAGCCGCCCACCACCATGGAGATCCCCGTCCATCTGCTGTGGATCGAATAGCTGTCAGACAGCCTTACGTGCACCGCAGACACGCCAACCGTCACGAATGTCGATGACGTCGAAAGTCCAGTCCTCCCGACGGCTGCTGCGCTGCTGGCCGTTGGACGAACCGGAAATGGTCAAAGTTGTCGTCACGGACTCCCCCTGAGGCGTTTCCACCCTGGTCAACGGCCCCCAGCCAACTCGCACCACAACATTGAAGTTGCTTTCTCTTTGCCGCAGCTCCTCACGGAGAGCCGCTACTGCGCCAAGATCCGCATTATTGCAGACGAGAAGCCCGGCGCGGGTGTCGTTTTCGTTGACCAGGAACTCACGCAGATAGTTGTCGACGACGACGTCCGGGGCGCTGCGGTCCGGGGTGGCGGCCCGCTCGTACAGCACGTAGCCGGTGATCCCGCCGCCGACGCAGAGCAATGCCAGCACCCCGGCGACGACGGTGAGGACGGTCCGGAGGCGGCGGGGTGGACGCTGCTGCGGCACCGGCGGCGGCGCAGGGGGTGCCGAGTGCTCCGGTGGGGTCCGCTGCGCCGGGACTCGGGACACCTGGGAACCGGCGGGGGGCTGCACTGATTCCACCCCCTGAGGCTATCGGCTGAACGCTCCGTACCCAATGCCCCGGAAGCTGCGGATCGTGACAGGACGACCCCGGGAGGTGAGAGTTCGCCGCGATGTGCGACAAGCCCGGCGCACCGCCGCCGCGCTTCCCGGAGGAGCGGCCGGGGCTGGGATACGGTCTGCAGTCGGGGAGGCTTCCCGTCGCGAACAGCGGGGTGGACGCACCTCGGAAAGAGGGGTGGGCGCGGTGGCCGGTCCGAAGGCTCGCACGAACCGCGCCGCAGCCCTGCACCGTCGGGCCGCCGCGACCGTTGCCGCTGCCGCCACGGTCCTCGACGAGATCCGTCCGGCCCCCGCCGACCAGCGCCGCCAGTACGAGCTGGCGGACCGGCTGCGGATCGCCGCCGCCCGGCTCGCCCCGGGCTGGGCCGGGGACGCCCTGGAGGACCTGTCGGCGGACACCCCGTGTGGTGAGGTGCATCCGCCCTTCGTCCGGATCGGTACGGCAGCCCCGCTGGAGGATGCACGCTTCCCGGCGCTGGTGCCGCTGCTCGGCTCGGCGCACCTGACCCTCGACGTGGACGTGCGTGACACCCGGGTGGCGGGTCTCGTCCGGGCCGTGTTGCTGCGTCTGCTGGCGGCCACTCCGGCGGGTTGCCTGCTGGTCCGTGGCGTCGACGGCACCGGCACACCGGGCACCACAAGCACCGCCACACCGGGCACCGCCACACCGGGCACCGCCACACCGGGCACCGCCACGCCGGGCACCGCAAGCGTCGGCACCCGACCGGGCACCGGCACCGTCGACACCACCATCCGCCCGGCCAGCACCAGCACCGGCCCAGGCATCGGAAAGGCCGGCGCTGGACAAGCTGGACGATCCGGCACCTCAGGAGCCGCTTCCCGGAGCGCCACCGTCACCGACGACGCGAGCATCGCGTCGCGGAACAGCGGGACACCAGACATCCGGGACGGGGCCGTCTTCGCCCCGTTCACCGCGCTCGCCGACGCGGGTCTGTTCCCGCCTGCGGCGACGGACGTGGCCGGTCTGCGGGCGGTGCTCGCCGAGGCCGAGCAGTGGGTCTCCCCCGGGGCCGGACGGCCTCGTCGGCACGACCGGACCCTGCTGTTGGTGATCGCCGGGCTGCCCGGGCCGACCGGGCCGAGTGACCTGGAGCGGATCGTGGCGCTCGCCGAGCGGGGCCGGGGTGCCGGTCTGCACCTGGTGGTCGCCGGCTGGCCGGCGGCCCGGCCACCGTTGCCGCAGGCCACCCCGGTACGGCTGCGCACCTCGTACGCGTTGCTGGGTGATCCGCCGGGGAGCCCGTTCAGTGGGCCGGGCACCGACGCGCCGGGGGGCCTGAACTGTCCCGTCCTCGTCGACGAGGACCCGGGTCCGGAGCTGATCGGGGCCGTCTGCCGTCGGCTGGCCGACCAGGTGGAGGCGGGTTCCCGGCTGGGTCTCGCCGAGCTGCTACCGCCCGCGGACGCACCGCTCTGGGCGTCCTCCTCGGTCGACGGCCTGTCCACCACGGTGGGCGATGCCGGCGGCCGGCCGGTCACCGTGGGTTTCACCGAGTTGACCCCGCACTGGCTGGTCAGTGGCCGGTCGGACGCGGACCGGTCGGCCTTCCTGACCAACACCCTGCTCGGCCTGACCGCCCGCTACGGCCCGGACGAGTTGGCCCTGTACCTGGTTGACCTGGGTGCCGGGGAGTCGTTCGTGGAGTTCCTCCAGACCCAGCGGGACAGGTCGTGGGTGCCGCAGGTCCGCGCGGCGGGGATGGCCGCCGACCCGGAGTACGTGCGGGACCTCTTCGACCAGTTGGCGGCGGAGATCCACCGCCGGGAGGAGGCGGCGGCGCGGGCCGGCGGTCAGCGTTTCGCCGAGTTGCGTGACCATCAGGTGCTGCCGCGCGTCGTCTGCGTCATCGACAATTTTCCACTGCTGCTAGCGGATCGGGAACCGGTGGCCGCCGAGGTGCTGGCCCGGTTGGACGGGCTGGCCCGGTCGGGGCGCGGGTACGGCGTGCACCTGGTTCTGGCCGGCTCGGGTGATCTGGGTGTCGGCGCGGGACCGGCCCCCCGGGACTCGGTGCTGGGGCAGTTCCCGGTGCGGGTGGCGCTCGCCGGTGGCAGTGCGGTGCTGATGCCGACCAACGACGCCGCCGCCGGTCTGGCGGTGGGCAGTGCCGTGGTCAACACCGCCGGTGGCCTGGGTGGCCCACGCGGCGCGACGCGCGGGCACGAGCGGCTGGTCCGCTTCCCCGACCCGCACGACGCACCGGAGGTGGTCGAGGAGTTGCGGCGCCGGTTGTTCGCCGCACGGCCGGAGGATGCCGTACCGCCTGTGGTGTTCGCGGGCTGGGCCCGGCCGTTGCTGGGCAACGATCCCCGGATGCGCGCCGCCGTGGCCGGTCGGTCCGGGGCCCCGGCGGCGCTGCTGGGCCGTGCGGTGGACGTGGCCCGGACGACGGTGGCGGTGCCGTTGGGTCCGGTGGCCGGCCGCAACCTGGCCGTCCTCGGGCCGGGCCCGGCGGCGGCGACGCTGCTGGCGACGGCCGCGCGCAGTACCGCCGCCCATCACCCGCCGGGCGGCGCCGAGTTCGTGATCGCCCCGCTGGCCGAGGGCTCCGCGCAGCTGGCCGCCGCGCTCGCCGCCGAGTTGAGCGAGCGCCATCGGGTGTCGGTGGTGGACGGGCCGGGTCTGCTGACCGTGCCGACGGGTACCGACCCGACCTACCTGGTGGTGTTCGGGGTGGACACGCCCCCGGCGGCGGAGCTGCCGGCGGACCGGCTGCGTGTGCTGCTCCGGGATGGCCCGCCTGCGGGCCGGCACCTGCTGGGCTGGTGGCGGACGGTTCCGCCGTTCGCCGGGCTGGTGGAGCCGGACGGCGAGGTGGGAAAGCTCGCCGCGGTGGCCGCCGTCGACGTGCCGGGTGCGCAGCTCGCCCCGCTCTTCGGGCATCCGGTGCAGTGGCGTCCCCGGCCGGCCCGGGTGGTCCTCTGGGACAACGCCGACGACCGGGGCCGGGTCCTGGTGCCGTTCGCCGACGGGACGGATCTCCGTGACCGACCATCACCAGGCCCGGAGCTGACCACCCACGAGGAGGGCCAGCCGTGACCGACCACCACGAGGCCCGCCACGGCCACCCACGAGGGGACCACCGGTGACCTACCACACAGAGGTCTCATGTCCGTCGGCGCGAGGACCACGGGTGGCGGACTGCCCGGGGCGAGTTGGCATGGCCGACCGCCAGGGGCGGCGTACGGGACCGACCGTCAGGAGGAGCGCAGGTGACCGACCGCGAGGGGGACCGGACGTGACCGGCCGCGAGGAGCGTCGGGGGTGAGCATCGACGACGCCGTGACGGTGGCCCCGGTCCGGCAGCGGACCGGGGGCGAGCCGGCCCCGTCGGTGGCCGCCGCCTGGACCGACTACCTGGCCGCCGCCCGTCAGCTCGACGGGGTACGCCGGGGCGCGGCGACGGCCGCCGCCGCGCAGGCCCGGGCGGTGGAGGCGGCCCGCGCCGAGTTGGCCGAGGTGCGTGCCCGGTTGACGCCGCAGCAGGCCCGGCTGCGCGAGCTGGGCGTACCGGCGATCTCGTTGACCCCGACGCCACCGGAACTGGGCGAGGCGACCCGGGCGATGGCGGGTGGTCCGGCGGCGGTGCTGGCCGGCCTGAAGACGGCGCAGGGCTGGGCGGAGGGTGCCGACGCGGCGCTGGCGGCGCGTGGTTCGCTGCGGCCGGCGGCCTGGCCGCCCCGGTTGCGCAACCTGCTGGTGTACGGCCCGCTGGCGCTGGTCGTGCCGCTGGTGCAGTTGGTGCTCCTGGTGGCCCTCGGCACCGGGCCGGTGGTCGTGGCGGCGCTGCTGGTGGGCCTGCCGATGCCGGCGGCGGCGTTCGCGGCCGGCTGGGTTGGGGTGGCCCGGCTGTTCCCGCCCGGGCCGGACGGCCGGTGGGACCGTACTCCCCGGCTGGGGTTGCTGACCTGCCTGGTGCCGGCGGTGGTGACCTCCGCCGGGATCATGCTGGCGCTACTGGCCGGCTGACCCGCGCCGCCCACGCCCCGGGGCTCAGCGGCTCAGCGGCTCAGCGGCTCAGCGGCTCAGCGGCTCAGCGGCTCAGCGGGGGATGATCAGCGACATCGCCTCGGCGCGGGACTTCGCGTCGTGCTGGAGCACGCCCCGGACCGCCGAGGTGATGGTCTTGGCCCCGCTCTTCTGGATGCCGCGCATGGCCATGCACATGTGCTCGCAGTCCAGTATCACGATGACGCCACGCGGTTGCAGCTTGCTCATCAGCAGGTCGGCGATCTGCGAGGTGAGCCGCTCCTGCACCTGCGGCCGGCGGGCGAAGACCTCGACCAGCCGGGCCAGCTTGGACAGGCCGGTGATCCGGCCGTCGGGGCCGGGGATGTAGCCGATGTGCGCGCTGCCCCGGAACGGCAGCAGGTGGTGTTCGCAGAGGCTCATCACGTCGATGTCCCGGACGAGCACCAACTCCTCGTGGTTGGCCTCGAAGGTGGTGCTGAGCACCTGGGACGGGTCGACCCGCAGGCCGGCGAAGAGTTCGGCGTACGCGCGGGCCACCCGGGCCGGGGTCTGCTGGAGGCCGTCCCGGTCGGGGTCCTCGCCGACGGCGATGAGGATCTCGCGGACCGCCTTCTCGATCCGGCCGAGGTCCATGGTGTCCTCGATCGGGCGACCGCTGAGCTTGCCACTGATCAACCGGGCGGCGACGTAGTCCAACGTCTCGTCACCCGGCTCGGTGGACGAGGCGGCCAGCCCCGGGTTGTCGGGGCTGGCCGCGGCGTCGGTGTTCAGTGCAGACCGTCCGAGTTGTTCGTGGCCCCGCCGACGGAGATGCCGTCGGCCGTGGCCTGCGCCTTGAGCTTCTCCTTTTCGGCCGGGGTGAGGACCGGCGGCTCGGTGGAGGGCAGGCGCTTGCCGAAGCCGTTGTACGGGGCCATCGGCGGGCGCTTCACCACCCGGGAGCAGATCCGGGCCATGTCGGCGGTGGAGAGGGTCTCCTTCTCCATCAGCTCCAGGACCATGTTGTCCAGGACGTCCCGGTATTCCACCAGGATCTCCCAGGCCTCGTCGTGGGCCAGCTCGATCAGGGCCCGCATCTCGCCGTCGATCTCGGCGGCGACCGAGTCGGAGTAGTCCCGCTCGTGGCCCATGTTGCGGCCGAGGAACGGCTCGTCCCCGCTGGTGCCGTACTTGATCGCGCCGAGCTTGGAGCTCATGCCGTACTGCGTGATCATCGCGCGGGCCAACTGGGTGGCCTTCTCGATGTCGTTGCCGGCCCCGGTGGTGGGCTCGTGGAAGACGAGTTCCTCGGCGGCCCGGCCACCCAGGGCGTACGCCAGGGTGTCGATCATCTCGGCCCGGGTCTGGGTGTACTTGTCCTCGGTCGGCAGGACCAGGGTGTGCCCCAGCGAGCGCCCCCGGGACAGGATCGTCACCTTGTGCACCGGCGCGGCGTGCGGCAGCGCCCAGGCGACCAGCGCGTGCCCACCCTCGTGGTACGCGGTGATCTTCTTCTCCTGGTCGCTCATCACCCGGGTCCGGCGCTGCGGCCCGGCGATCACCCGGTCGATCGACTCCTCCAGCGAGTCGTTGGTGATCGCCCGCTGTTCCTTGCGGGCGGTGAGCAGCGCCGACTCGTTGATCACGTTGGCCAGGTCGGCACCGGAGAAGCCGGGGGTACGCCGGGCGACCGCGTCGAGGTCGACGTCGGGCGTGAACGGCTTGCCCTTGGCGTGCACCCGCAGGATCGCCTTGCGGCCCTCCATGTCGGGGGCGTCGACCGGGATCTGCCTGTCGAACCGGCCCGGGCGCAGCAGCGCCGGGTCGAGGATGTCCGGCCGGTTGGTGGCGGCGATCAGGATGACCCCGCCCTTGGTGTCGAAGCCGTCCATCTCGACGAGCAGCTGGTTGAGGGTCTGCTCCCGCTCGTCGTGGCCGCCGCCCATGCCGGCGCCACGGTGCCGGCCGACGGCGTCGATCTCGTCGACGAAGACGATCGCCGGGGCGTTCGCCTTGGCCTGCTCGAAGAGGTCCCGGACCCGGCTCGCGCCGACACCGACGAACATCTCGACGAAGTCGGAGCCGGAGATCGAGTAGAACGGCACCCCGGCCTCGCCGGCGACGGCGCGGGCCAGCAGCGTCTTACCGGTACCGGGCGGACCGAAGAGCAGTACGCCCTTCGGGATCTTGGCACCCAGGGCCTGGTACTTCGCCGGGTTCTGGAGGAAGTCCTTGATCTCGTGGAGTTCCTCGACCGCCTCCTCGGCCCCGGCGACGTCCGCGAAGGTCGTCTTCGGGGTGTCCTTGGTGATCATCTTCGCCTTGGACTTGCCGAAGTTGAGCACCCGGGAGCCGCCGCCCTGCATCTGCGACATGAAGAACAGCAGCAGGAGCACGAGCAGCGCGATGGGCAGCAGGTTGACCAGCAGGCTCACCCAGATGCTGTCGGACGACACCTTGGCGTCCGCCGGGCCGGTGACCCGGTTGGCCGCCTTGGCCTCCAGCACCTCGTTCCAGACCTGCTCGCCGGCCTGGTAGGGGAACTGGGCCTCGATCCGGTCGGTCGTGGTGTCGCCGAACTTGGTCTTCTCGGCCAGGTTGAGCTGGAGCGTCTGCTCCTTGTCCTGGAAGACGACCTTGTTGATCTTGGCGGTGTGCAGTTGGTCGAGCGCAACGGAAGTGTCCACGCGGTGGTAGCTGGGACCAGCGGTGAACAGCTGACTGAGCACAACGGCGCCGAGGATGACCAGGATGATCCAGACCACCGGTCGGCGGAAGAAACGCGTACGTTCCATGCTGTTGTCGAGCGCCGAGGCGCCCGCATCCTCCTGATCGACGTCCTGACCGTCTGAATGGTGTCGCCGCCTGGGGCGGCGTCGAGCCGCCGTGCGGGCCGGCCTCGACCCCGAGGCGCGCGAACTGCCGCACCGCGGTCATTCGACGGTACACCGTGCACGCGAGGAGCGAGCTTGCGAGCCCCGCAGTCGGGCACATTCATAGCCCTTCTGCACGCGAGGAGCGAGCTTGCGAGCCCTGCAGTTACGCGTACGGCGAACCGGGGTTTCAGCCGGCGTGACGGGGAACGTGCGCACCGGCGCCGTCGACCGCCCGGTCACGCGGGTCGGGGTGCCGGACGCGGAGCTGCCCCCACGCCACCAGCCCCTACCGTAGTCGGATTGCCTGGGAGCCCGCTGAACGTCCGCTCGATGACGACCGATACGGGCGGACCTCAGGCGCGGGCGTAGACCTCGGGCTTGAGTACGCCAACGTAGGGCAGCTCGCGGTAGCGCTCGCCGAAGTCGAGGCCGTAGCCGACCACGAACTCGGTGGGGATGTCGAAGCCGACGTACTTGACAGGCACCGTGACCTTCACCGCGTCGGGCTTGCGGAACAGGGCCACCACCTCGACGCTGGCGGCCGACCGGGATTCCAGGTACCGCAGCAGCCAGGACAGGGTCAGGCCGGAGTCGACGATGTCCTCGACCACCACCACGTGCCGGCCGGCGATGTCCCGGTCGAGGTCCTTGAGGATGCGCACCACGCCGGAGGAGGTGGTGCCCTGGCCGTACGAGGAGATGGCCATAAAGTCCAGCTCGACGGGCGGACCCTGCCGGCCCAGCGCGCGGGCGAAGTCGGCCATGAACATGACCGCGCCCTTGAGGACGCAGACGAGCAGCAGTCCGTCGGTGACCCCGGCGTAGTCCGCCGAGACCTGCTTGGCCAGCTCCGCCGTCTTCTCGCGGATCTGCGCCTCGGAGATGATCACGTGATCGATGTCGGCGTCGTACCAGGAGCCGTCAGCCATGCTCCTAGCCTGCCGTACGCCGGAGGACCCGCGTCGGCGGGGCCGCCCCTTTTGGCGCGGTCCCGCCCCGAGTTTTCCGGCACAACGGAATCAATCACCTCAGCAGGTACGGGATCGCCAGCGGCGGCCCTCCTCGGTGGGCTTCCAGTCGGCCGAGTCGCGGGTGTCGGCGGTCAGGCCGAACGCCGAGGCGGCGGTCAACGCGGCGAGGAAGAGCAGGAACAACACGAACTGCATGGCGGCGCTCGCTTTCTTGCGATCTGAGTGGTTTTCGCCGCCGGTGCGCACCGGACTCATCCCAGTTTCCGCCAGCGGTCCGGGCCGGGACAGTGGCAGTCATGCCAGGTACCCTCGATTTCCTGCCACGTTTCCGGTTACCCTCGTCACATGATTCGATCGGTGGCCGTCATCGCGTTGGACCAGGTGGCCGTCTTCGAGCTGGGCGTGCTCACCGAGGTGTTCGGCACCGACCGCACCGACGACGACTTCCCCGGCTACCGGTTCACCGTCTGCACCGCCGACGGCGACCCGGTCCGTACCGCCTCCGGGTTCGGCCTCACGCCGCACGCCGACCTCGCCCCGGTCGACGACGCCGACCTGGTCGCCGTGCCCGCGTACACCCAGGGGGGTGAGGTGCCCGAGGCGGTGCTGGCCGCGCTGCGCCGCGCCGCCGACCGGGGGGCGTACGTGTTCAGCGTCTGCTCGGCGGCGTTCGTGCTCGGCGCGGCCGGCCTGCTCGACGGCCGGGAGTGCACCACCCACTGGAAGTACGCCGACGAGCTGCAACGCCGGCACCCGTCGGCCCGGGTCCGGTGCAACAGCCTCTACGTGGCCGACGGGCCGGTGCTGACCAGCGCCGGCACCGCCGCCGGCATCGACGCCTGCCTGCACCTGGTACGCCAGGAACACGGCTCGGTCACCGCCACCCGGCTGGCCCGCCGCATGGTGGTCCCCCCGCACCGCGACGGCGGCCAGTCCCAGTACGTCGAGGCGCCGATCCCGGCCACCCCCGACGCGCCCACCCTCGAACCGGTGCTGAGCTGGCTGGTGGGGCACCTGGACCGGCCGACCACGGTGGACGAGCTGGCCGCCCGCGCCGGCATGTCACCGCGGACCTTCGCCCGCCGGTTCCGGGCCGAGACCGGCACCACCCCGCACGACTGGCTGACCAACCAGCGGGTGCTGCTGGCCCGCCGGCTGCTGGAGGAGACCCGGCTGAGCGTGGAGAGCGTCGCCGGCCGCTCGGGTTTCCCCGACGCCGCCGCCCTGCGCCACCACTTCGCCCGCCGGGTCGGCACCACCCCGCAGGGCTACCGCACCACCTTCCGCGACCGGGTTCCCACCGCCTGAGCCCGCCACCGACCGGGGGAGCGCTGGCCGGACGCGCCGAGGATCAGTAGCCCAGCGCCGCGCCGTCGACCCGGGGCTCCGCGCCGACCACCCAGCCGCCGGCCGGGGCACGCCACAGCGCCTGGCCGTACCCGAAGACGGACGGCTCGTCGGCGACGGTGACCTCGTGGCCCCGGGCGCGCAGCCCCGCGACTAGGCCGGGCTCGGCCGCCAGGGCCGGCTCGACCAGCAGGGTCCGGCCGGCGTGCCAGTACCAGCGGGGGGCGTCGAGGGCGGCCTGCGGGTCACGGCCGTCGTCGACGGTCGCGGTGACCAACTGGACGTGCCCCTGCGGCTGCATGTGCCCGCCCATCACCCCGAACGGCCCGACCGGGGCGCCGTCGCGGGTCAGGAAAGCCGGGATGATCGTGTGGAAGGGCCGCTTGGCCGGCCCCACCACGTTGGGGTGTCCCGGGTCGAGCCGGAAACCGGTGCCCCGGTTCTGCAGGGCGAAGCCGTGGCCGGGCAGCACCACCCGGGAGCCGAACCCCAGGTAGGTGGACTGGATCAGGCTGACCATCAGGCCGTCGGCGTCGGCCGTGCAGAGGTAGACGGTGCCGCCCCGCCCGGGCGTGCCGGCCACCGGGTCGCCGGCCCGGTCGGTGAGCAGCGCCCGCCGCGCCGCCAGGTAGCCCGGGTCGAGCAGGCCGGCCGTCGGCACGTCGGCGCGTTCCGGATCGGCCACGTGGGCGTGCGCGTCGGCGAAACCGAGCTTGACCGCCTCCACCTGCCGGTGCACCCGGTCCACCGGGTCGGCGACCGGGTCGAGGCCGTCGAGGACGCCCAGCGCCTGCAGCGCGGCCAGCCCCTGCCCCGGCGGCGGCAGCTCCCACACCTCGTGCCCCCGGTAGCGGACGCTGACCGGGTCGACCCAGGTCGAGGTGTGCCCGGCCAGGTCGGCGGCGGTGAGGAAGCCACCGGTACGGGCGGCGTGCCGGTCCAGCACCGCCGCGATCGTGCCCCGGTAGAAGTCCTCCGCGCCGGTGGCGGCGATCAGCCGTAGCGTCCGGGCCGCCTCCGGGTTGCGCCAGCGTTCGCCGGCCCGGGGCGCCCGGCCGGCCACCGTGAAGACCCTGTCGAACTCGGTGAACTCGGCACCCGTCGGCACCGGCTGCGCCAGCGCCCGGGCCCAGGTGGCGGCGGTGCCTGTGGAGACGGGATGGCCGTGTTCGGCGTACCCGACCGCGTCGGTGAAGAGTTCGGCGAAGGGCAGCACGCCGAACCTGTCGTGCAGGTCCCGCCAGCCGGCCGGAGCGCCGGGCACCGTCACCGGCAGCCAGCCCCGAACGGGCATCGCCGGCCCGGACGCCTGCGCGCCGCCCAGCGCCGCCACCGGTTCCGCCGGCAGTCCGCCCGTGGCGGCCAGCACCACCTCCCGGGTCAGCCCGGCCGGTGACCGCCCGGCGGCGGCGAGACCGTGCAGCCGGTCGCCGTCCCAGACGATGGCGAACAGGTCGCCGCCGATGTCGTTGGACGGTGGTTGCACCACGGTCAACGTGATCGCGGTGGCCAGCGCCGCGTCGACGGCGTTACCGCCGCGCCGCAGCACGGCCAGGCCCGCCGCCGCCGCGAGCGGATGGCTCGTCGAGACGGCACCGTGCGGGGCGAACAGGGCACTGCGGGGGTACGCCATCAGCCCTGTCTACCGCACCGGCGCGGGCCCGCCCAGGTCGACGGGGAGCAGCCGCCCGTCCCGACGGCCGACGCGTACGCCACCCGGCAGGGCGGTCGGGCCCTGTCCACGCCAGGCGGTGACCAGGGCGTCCAGCGCGTCGACGTGCCGGTGGGACAGCGCACCGGGTGACGCCCCCAGCTCCCGCGCCCAGGCGTGCAGCACCCGGCTGCGTACCGCGCCGGGGAGCCCGGCCAGCGCCGGCACGGACAGCCCGCCGCCGTCGCGTACCCCCGGGGTGCCGTCGGGTCGGGGATGCGGGGTGCCGAGCGCGGCGGCGGCCAGGTCGTCCAGCGCGGCGGTGTCGGCGGCGAGCAGTCGGGCCGTACGCGCCAGGTTGTCCACGACCCCGTCGCCGAGCGCGGCGACCAGCGCCGGCAGCGCGTCGGCGCGGACCCGGGCCCGGGCGTACGACGGATCGGTGTTGTGCGGGTCCTGCCACGGGGTCAGACCGAGCGCCGCGCACGCGTCGCGGGTCTGCCCCCGGGTGACGTCGAGCAGCGGGCGCAGCAGCGGCACCCCGGCCAGGTCCCGCCGGGCGGGCATCCCGGCCAGCCCGCGCGGGCCGGCTCCCCGGGCGAGCGCCAGCAGCACCGTCTCGGCCTGGTCGTCGCGGGTGTGCCCGAGCAGGACGGCGACGGCACCGTGCCGCCGGGCAACCACCGTCAACGCCTGGTAGCGGGCCTGCCGGGCGGCCGCCTCGGGGCCACCGGGACGGCCGGCCACCGTCACCGGCACCGCCTCGACCGGATCGAATCCGACCCGCCCGGCCCACTCGGCGACGGCGGCGGCCCGCTCGGCCGACCCGGCCTGCAACCCGTGGTCGACGCTCACCAGACCGGCCGGTCGGCCGAGCCGGGACGCCACGAAGGCGGTGGCGGCGGCGAGGGCAAGCGAGTCCGCCCCACCCGAGCAGGCCACCAGCACCGGCCCGGCGGGAGGCAGCCCGGCCAGCGCCCGACGTACCGCGACCCGGACGGCGGCCACCGCCGGATCGGGGGACGGCCGGGGAGAGACACCGACACCGCGCCGCCCGACCACCGCAGGCTCCCCGGTGCGGAGCCCGGCCGGCGGGGTGGCTGGGGGCGACCCGGTCACCGGGTCGGCGGGGGTGGGCCGGCCGGCCACCGGGTCAGCCGGCGGTCGGGGTGGCGCCGGCCGGGCCGTGCACCCGGGCCACCCAGGCGGCCGGGTCGCCCAACTCGTCGAGCCGGGGCAGGGTCAGCGGCGAACCGAAGATCTTGTTGAAGCCGGGCATGCCGACCTGCTCGACCACGCCGTGCACGAACTTGCGGCCCTCGGCGTACTGGCGCATCTTGACGTCCACGCCGAGCAGCCGGCGGATCGCCTTCTCCAGCGGGTTGCCCGCCTCGCGGCGGCGGTTGAACCCCGCCCTGATCCGCTCCACGCTGGGGATGACCTGCGGGCCGACGCCGTCCATCACGAACTCGGCGTGCCCCTCCAGCAGGGTCATCAGCGCGGTGAGGCGGTCCAGCACCGCCCGCTGCGCCGGTGTCTGCACGATGTCCAGCACGCTGGTGCGGCTGTCCGGGTCGCGTACCGCGTCGGAGAGGGTGGAAACCCCCCGGCGCAGGCGCTCGACCAGGTGCTCGGTGCCCTGCGAGGCGTCCACGAACGCCTGCACCTCACCGAGGAAGTACGCCCGCATCCACGGCACGGCGGTGAACTGGGTGCGGTGGGTGACCTCGTGCAGGCACACCCAGAGCCGGAAGTCACGCGGGTCGGCGCCGAGTTTGCGTTCCACCTCGACGATGTTCGGCGCGACAAGCAGCAACTGCCCCGGATCGGCCGAGAAGACCTCGTACTGGCCGAGCACCCGGCCGGAGAGGTACGCCAGCACGGTGCCGGCCTGCACCCCGGTGAGCCGGGAGCCGACCGCCTCGGTGAGCGCGCCGGGTGGCTTGTCACCGGAGAGCCGGCTGACCAGTGGCGTGATCACCTCACGCAGGCCGGCGATGTTGGTGGCCGCCCAGTCCCGCCGGTCCACCACCCGCACCGGCGGATGGCTGACCTGCGGGCGCAGCCCCGTGTAGTCGGCGACGTGCCCGGCCGCCTCGTCGGTGAGCCGGCGCAGATCGCCGACCACCCCGGTCGCCTCCGCGTACGACACGCGGGGGCCCGACTTGCTCAGCGCCCCAGCGGTGGCGGCGGCCAGATCCCAGTCCACGAACTGCGCCATGCCACCCACCGTACCCGCGGCGCGACACCCCGGCCGGAGTGCACGCGACGGGCCGCCCGGCGGCCGGCCCGGACGGGCCCCACCGACGGGGCGGCCCGGACGGGCCGCGCCCACCCCGGGAGGTCGGGTGCCACCGCTCAGCGGCAGCCGCAGCCGGCCAGTGCGCCGGCGATCCGGTCCAGCGCCGCCCGGGTCACCTCCGGATCGCCCGCCGGGGCCCGGTCGGTGAGCACGGCGAAGGTGAGCAGCCGGCCGTCGCGGGTGGTGACCAGACCGGCGATCGCGTGCACCCCGGTCAGGGTGCCGGTCTTGGCCCGGACCACGCCGGCCCCGGCGGCGGTCTCGGTCGACTCGTAGCGGCCGCCGAGGGTGCCCGACCAGGCGGCCACCGGGAGGCCGCCGAAGATCGCGGTCAGCTCCGGGTGGGCGCCGTTGCCGGCCACCGCGATCAGGTCGGTGAGCAGCGAGGGGCTGATCCGGTTGCTCCGGGACAGTCCGCTGCCGTCGGCGAGGCTGATCTCGTCGGCCGGCAGTCCCAGTTCGCCGATGACCTCGTCCATCGCCGCCGCGCCACCGGCGAAGGAGGCCTGCTGGTTGCGGGCCAGGGCCACCTGGCGGGCCAGTGCCTCGGCGATCACGTTGTCGCTGTCGGTGATCATGATGTCGACCAGCCGGACCATCGGCAGCGACTCGACCTTGCCCAGCTCGGTGCCGGGGGCGGGGGTGCCGGTCGCCGTCGCGCCGCCGTCCGCCGGGGCGGCGCCCCGGACCACCCCACCCTCGGGCAGGCCGAGCAGCCGGGCGAACGAGCGGCCGGCGGCCAGGTCGGGCTCGGCGTACCGCTCGGCCGCGCCGTGGCTGTCGACGAAGTCCTTCTTCGCCCCTACCGGGTCCCGGCGTGCCCCGTCGGTCATCAAGGCGGTGATCGACGCGCCGAACCCGCCGGTCGGGATGTCCGCGTCCCAGCCGGGACCGTGGACCGGGCCGGGGAAGAGCGTGGAGTCGACCACCACCCGGGTCGGCGCGGTGCCGCCGAGGGCCTGTTTGACCTGCGTGGCGAGGGCGTCGAGGCGGGCCGCGCCGGGGTAGAAGCCGTTCTTGTCCACCGCGAGCGTCGGGTCGCCACCGCCGACCAGCACCACCTCGCCCGGGTTCGCACCGGCCACCGCCCGGGTGGCGATCCGGTGGCCGGGACCCCGCGCCTTGAGCACGGTCACCCCGGTGGCGAGCTTGGTGACCGAGGCGGGCACGGTGGCGTCGTCGCCGCCCTTGGCGTACAGCGATTCGCCGGTGACCACGTCGGCCACCGACAGGTTGACCCGGCTGCCCAGGGCGGCGGCAGCGGTCAGCGGCTCCACCGCGGCGCGTACCCCGGCGGCGGTCGGCTCCGGCGCGGTGGTGTCGGGGCCGGCGAGCACCGGGGGCGGATCGGGCTCGGGGGGCCGCGCGGCGGGCGGCGGGGTGCTGTCCGCCCCGCCCAGCCAGCCGGCGACCGGGCCCGGACGGAGCACCGCCGCCGCTCCGGCGAGACCCGCCAGCAGCACGAGGACCAGCAGCACCGGCACCCACCGCCGACGGCGACGCGGTGCGCCGGCGGGCGGCGTGGAACCGGGACGGGCCGACGGCTCCGGATCGGCCGACGGCGACGCCGCGCCCGGCTGAGGGGCGACCGGGGCCTCGCCCCGGTGCGGGGGGACCGATGCGGGGCCGGCGGCCGGGGCGGCACCGGACGGGGGGAACGGGAGCGACACCGGGGCGGACCCCACGGCCGGCCGGTCGCCGGTCGCGGACGGCGGACGCCAGGCCGGCGGTGGCGGATGCTCGCCGGCCCGACCGGTGACAGGCGGTTCGGGCGTCGACTCGGGGCGACGGGGGACGTTCGCGTCGGGCACCGAGACCCGACCGGTGGCACCGCCTGTCACGGACCGGCCCGATCCCCGGCCGTCAACCCCCTCCGGGCGGTAGTGTGAATCTTCCCTCCCCACGACCCCCTCCTCCCGCCGCCGAACTCGCCTGGGTGACACTACTTCGGTCCGAAGACTATGCGGCGTCCGGAGCCGACGGGTGGCCATTCATCCGCACCGGGGGCGTCAGTGGTTCCGTTCAGCCAGCGTGGGCAGACGAGGGAGCGTGGGAGATGGATTTCGACGTCACGGTTGAGATCCCGAAGGGTCACCGAAACAAGTACGAGGTGGACCACGCGACGGGCCGGATCCGGCTGGACCGCACCCTGTTCACGTCGACCCAGTACCCGGCCGACTACGGCTTCATCGAGGGCACCCTCGGCGAGGACGGCGACCCGCTGGACGCGCTGGTGCTGGTCCCCGAGCCGACCTTCCCCGGATGCCTGATCCGCTGCCGCACCATCGGCATGTTCCGGATGACCGACGAGAAGGGCGGCGACGACAAGGTCCTCTGCGTGCCCTACGAGGACCCGCGTCAGGAGCACCTGCGCGACATCCACCACCTGGGCGAGTTCGACCGGCTGGAGATCCAGCACTTCTTCGAGGTCTACAAGGATCTCGAACCGGGCAAGTCGGTCGAGGGTGCGACCTGGGTCGGCCGGGTCGAGGCCGAGGCCGAGGTGCGGGCGTCCTACCAGCGGGCCCGCGAGGCCGAGGCGCAGGGCGGCGGGCACTGACCCACCGGCCACCAGCCTTTCGCGACAGGCCCGGACCGGACGGTCCGGGCCTTCGTCGTGTCCGCCCGACGCCTGTCGGGTCGGGCGACGGTCAACCCAGCAGACCCCGGGCCGCGTCGTAGAGGCCCAGCACCGCGCAGGCGACCGGGACCACCGCCACCACCAGCGCGGTGTCGGTCAGGTCGGCCACCCGGCCGAGGTACGGCGAGACCGGCCGCCGGGCGTACGTCGTACCGGCGGCGACGGCGAGCAGGGCGACGAGCAGCCCGCCCCCGCTCAACGCCAGCAGCCCGGGGGCACCGGGCCGGCCGGCGAGCACCGCCCCGAGCACCGCGAACCCGGCCAGCCCGGCCGTGACCGGGGGCACCCGGTGCCGGACGGCCACGAACAGCCGGGACCGTAGTAGCAGCACCCCCGCACCGACGGCCACCAGCACCCGCCCGGCGAGCCCGCCGTCGGCGGCGAGCACCAGCACGGCGGCCACCACCGCGACCGCGTGCCCGAGCAGCATCCCGGTCAGCATCTCCTCGCTGCGGGCCACCGCCGCGTGCACCCGGGCCCGGTCCGGCAGGTCCCGTACGCCGTCCGGACCGCCCGTCGGGCCGGCCGGCAGGGTGATCGGCGGCAGCGGCACCTTGCCCAGCCGGATCGCCAGCAACGGCAGCGCCCCGAGGACGAAGACCAGTACGCAGAGCAGCACGGCGGCGGTGCCGGCCGGGCCGAGCAGCAGCCCGCCCAGACCCGCGAACGCGCCGACCGCGCCGGCCGTCGCGCCGGCCACGAAGACCCGCAGCCGGGTGGCGACACCGAGCAGGCCCAGCACGGCGGCCAAGAGCAGCACCACCGCACCGGCGAGCAGCTCGGGCGCGCCGACCCAGGGCAGTGGCCGTAGCACCCCCACCGGGTCGCCCGAGCTGACCGCGAGGGCACCGGCCGTGGCGGCGTACGGCAGGGCGTAGCCGCCGAGGGTGGCCCCGGTCGGGCCGTCGCCGTACGCCCGGGAGGCGGTGGTGCCGGCGAGGGTGAGCAGCAGTGCCACCGCACCCGCGGCGGGCCAGGCGGCGGGCTGTCCCGGCCCGGCGGCCAGCACGGCGAGCAGCCCCACGGCGAGCGGGACGGCCGCGCCGACCAGCACGGCCGCCCGGGTCGCCGCCGGCGACCAGGCCGCGCCCCGACGGCGTGCGCCGTCGGCGATGGCCTCGACCACGTCGTCGTACTCCAACTCGGGCCACTGGTCGTGCGCGGGCACCAGGTGCAGCACCTCGCCGTCGCGCACCCCCTGCGGGAGCAGCGGCTGCGCGGTCACCAGCACCGCCCCGTCGGTACGCCGCAGCACCCAGCCGCCGTGCCGTTCGCCGTCGTCGGCCAGTCCCTCCCCGGCGTGCCGGAGCACCTCGGGCAGCAGCTCGGCCAGGGGGACCTGCTCCGGCAGGGCCACGTCGACGCGTCGCCCCGGCGCGCTGATGGTGACCCTGGCCAGCCCGATGGTCATCGACTGGACTCCATATCGATAGGAGGCGGTGGCTGACGGACGACGCGCACTTTACCTACGATGAGCCAGGTTCGGGTTACCGAGCGCCACAGGGAGATGGATTTGTCCACTGTCGTCATCAAGCGGCCACCGCGCCGGCCCGCCCCGGAGATCCCGGTCGGCGAACTGCCCGTGGCGGGTCCGCCGGAGATCCCGGTGGTCACCGGCGGGCGCTGGCAGCAGGCGCTGATGGTGCTGCCGATGCTCGGTGGCACGGTGGCGATGGCGATGATGTTCGGTCGCGGCGGCGGCGCGTACTCGTACGTGGTGGGCGGGATGTTCGGGCTCTCCTCGGTGGCGATGCTGATGACCTCCTGGGGTAGCGCCTCGGGCAGCCCGGGGAAGTCGGAGATGATGGCCGCCCGCCGGGAGTACCTGCGGCACCTGACCACCCTGCGGCGACGGGTCCGGCAGACCGCCCGGCAGCAGCGGGCCGGGCTGTACTACAGGCATCCCGACCCGGGCCGGCTCTGGTCCACGGTGGACAGTCATCGGGTCTGGGAACGCCGCCCCGGCGACCCCGACTTCGGCGTGGTGCGGGTCGCCGTCGGCCCGCAGACGCTGGCCACCCCCCTGGTGCCGCCGGTCACCAGGCCGCTGGAGGAACTGGAGCCGATGACCGCGGGGGCGCTGCGGCGCTTCCTCGACGCGTACTCGGTGGTGCCGGACCTGCCGGTGGCGCTGTCGCTGCGCAGCTTCGCCCGGGTCTTCGTCCGGGGCGGGCAGCCGGCCGGCACGGGCGGTGGCACGGCGGAGGGTGGCACCGGGTCGCCCGACGCGCAGGCGCTGGCCCGCGCGATGCTCGTCCAACTCGCCGTGTTCCACGCCCCCGACGAGTTGCTCGTCGCCGTCTGCGCCGGCCCGGAACGGCGTCGGCACTGGGAGTGGGTGAAGTGGCTGCCACACGCCCACCACCCGAGCAGGGTCGACGCGCTCGGCCCCGTCCGGCTGGTCACCAGCTCCGCCGTCGACCTGGAACGGCTCCTCGGCGACGTGCTGGCCAGCCGGTCCCGGTTCAGCCCGGCCGGGCCGGCCACCGACGGCCCGCACGTGGTGGTGCTCCTCGACGGCGGCGACCTGACCGACGCCACCGAACTGACCGGGGACGGCGGCATCGACGCGGTCACCGTGCTCGACCTGGACACCCCGCCACCGCGTCTGCTGGACCGCTTCGCCCTGCTCATGGAGGTCCGCGCCGGACGGCTGCACTCCTGGTCGGCCGAGGGGCACGCCGAGGTGGGCACCGCCGACCGGCTGGACGTCGTCGACGCGGAGGCGGTCGCCCGGCGGCTCGCCCCGCTGCGGCTCGCCGCCGTCACCCGGGGCACCGAGGCCGCCCCGGGGGCCGAACCCGGCCTCCCCGAGCTGCTCGGACTGGGCGACCCGGAGGGGTTCACCGCCGACCAGGGCTGGCTGCCCCGCCCGCCCCGGGACCGGCTGCGGGTGCCGATCGGGGTCGGCCCGGACGGCGGCGCGGTCGAGCTGGACCTCAAGGAGTCGGCGCAGGACGGGATGGGCCCGCACGGGCTGCTGATCGGGGCGACCGGTTCCGGCAAGTCGGAGCTGCTGCGCACCCTGGTCCTGGCGTTGGCCGCCACGCACAGCTCGGAACAGCTCAACTTCGTCCTGGTCGACTTCAAGGGCGGGGCCACCTTCGCCTCGTTCGACCGGCTGCCGCACACCGCCGCCGTGATCACCAACCTGGTCGACGCGCTGCCGCTTGTCGACCGGATGGTGGACGCCATCAACGGCGAGCTGATGCGCCGCCAGGAGCTGCTGCGCCGGGCCGGCAACTTCGCCAGCCTGCGCGACTACGAGCGGGCCCGGACGGCCGGCGCGCCGCTCGCCCCGCTGCCGTCGCTGCTGCTGGTCTGCGACGAGTTCTCCGAACTGCTCTCGGCCAAGCCCGACTTCATCGACCTGTTCGTGCAGATCGGCCGATTGGGCCGGTCGCTCGGGGTCCACCTGCTGCTGGCCAGCCAGCGGCTGGAGGAGGGGCGGCTGCGCGGGCTGGACACCCACCTGTCGTACCGGATCGGGTTGCGGACCTTCTCGGCGCTGGAGTCCCGCACGGTGCTCGGGGTGCCGGACGCGTACGAGCTGCCCCGCTCCCCCGGGCACGGCTACCTGCGCGCCGGCACCGACCCGCTGGTCCGGTTCCGGGCCGCGTACGTCTCCGGTCCGCTGCGACGGCAGGGCGGCCCGGCCGGGGGCGGGGCCGGTGGGGCGGCCCGGCTGCTCGCCTTCACCACCCATGTCGTGCCGGTGCCCGAGCCGGCCGCCCCGGTTGCCCCACCTGTCGTCGAGGAGGAGCCGGAGAGCCTGCTCGACGCGTTGGTCGGCCGGCTGGCCGGGCAGGGGCCGCCGGCGCACCAGGTGTGGCTGCCGCCGCTGGACCGGGCACCCACCCTGGACGAGCTGCTCGGCCCGCCCGGCGTCGACCCCGAACGGGGGCTGACCTTCGCCAACCCGGAGCTGCACGGCGGTCTCCAGGTGCCGGTGGCGGTGGTCGACAAACCGTACGAGCAGCGCCGCGACCTGCTGTGGTTGGCGCTGGGCGGGGCGGCCGGGCACGTGGCAGTGGTCGGCGCGCCGCAGAGCGGCAAGTCGCACGCGTTGCGGACGCTGGTCTGCGCGCTGGCGCTCACCCACACGCCGGTCGAGGCGCAGGTCTACTGCCTGGACTTCGGCGGCGGCGGGTTGACCGCGCTGCGGGAGCTGCCGCACGTGGGCGGGGTCGCCGGCCGGGCCGACCCGACGGTGGTCCGACGCACGGTCGGGGAGATCGCCACGCTGCTGGCCGAGCGGGAACGCCGCTTCACCGAGCTGGGCGTGGAGTCGATGGCGGCGTGGCGCAGGCGGCGGCGGGAGCTGGCCGCCGCCGGTCAGCCCCACGTCGACCCGTTCGGTGACGTGTTCCTCGTCGTCGACGGCTGGGCCACCCTGCGCGGCGAGTACGACGACCTGGAACCCCTGATCACCGACCTGGCCACCCGGGGCCTGTCGTACGGGGTGCACGTGGTGGCGAGCGCGGTGCGCTGGCTGGACTTCCGGCCCGGCATCCGGGACCTGTTCGGGTCCCGAATGGAGCTGCGCCTGGGTGACCCGTCCGACTCGGTGGTGAGGCGGGTGGCGGCGGCAGGCGTGCCGGAGCAGCCGGGGCGGGGGATCACCGCGCAGAGCCTGCACTTCCTCACCGCCCTGCCGCAGCTCACCGGCGGGGAGACGGCGGACCTGGTGAAGGCTGTGTCGACGGCCTGGTCGGGGCCGCCCGCCCCCCGGGTGCGGTTGCTTCCCCCGGTGCTGCCGTACGCCGACCTGGACACCACCGCCGACGGCGGACTGGCGTTCCCGATCGGGATCGCCGAGGCGGACCTGCGCCCGGTGCTGCTCGACTTCGCCACCGAGCCGCACTTCGTGGTCTTCGGCGACGCCGAGTGCGGCAAGTCGTCGTTCCTGCGGGCGCTGGCCACCTCGATCGTCACGCGGTTCACCCCGGAGCAGGCCCGGGTGATCCTGGTCGACTACCGGCGCAGCCTGCTCGGCGCGGTCGAGACCGACCACCTGATCGGGTACGGCACGGCGGCGGCGCACACCACCGAGCTGATCGAGTCGGTCGCCGGCTACATGCGCGGTCGGCTGCCCGGCCCGGAGGTCACCCCGGCCCAGTTGCGGGACCGTTCCTGGTGGTCCGGCCCGGAGCTGTTCATCCTGGTCGACGACTACGACCTGGTGTCCAGCGGCCCGGCGAACCCGCTGCGCGGGCTGGAGGAGCACCTGCCCCAGGCCCGGGACGTCGGCCTGCACCTGGTGCTGGCCCGTCGCTGCGGTGGCGCGGGCCGGTCCCAGTACGAGCCGGTCGTGCAGCGGTTGCGGGAGTTGTCCACCGCCGGTCTGGTGATGAGCGGCAGCCCGGACGAGGGCCAACTCGTCGGCGCGGTCCGTCCCGGTCCGCTGCCGGCGGGGCGTGGTCGGCTGGTCACCCGACGCGAGGGTGTCCGCCTCGTTCAGCTGGCACATCTGCCGCCACCGTGATCCGGGTGTGCCGGAACGTGCCGTGTCGGCAGCCGGAACCGGTAATCTCCGAGCGGCATGTGTCCCACGTGACGAATGGCTGACGATGTGACCAGGGTTCGGCAGGGCTCTCCGACGGCGCTGCACCGGTTCGCCGGGCGGGCGCTGCTCGGTGTCGCAGCTACCACCGTCTCCGTGCTCGGCATGGCCCCGCCTCCCGCGTCCGCCGCGCCCCCGCCGTCGTCCACCCTGGTCGGGACGCGGGCCGGAAGTCCGCTGGCCGAGCCCGACTTCGCCCCGGTCCAGGCGCGGGCCGACCGGGTCCGCGACGACCAGTTCCAGCTCGACGAGTTGAACGCGGCCACCGCCTGGCGTACCTCGACCGGGCGTGGCGTCACGGTGGCGGTGATCGACTCCGGGGTGGACGGTAACCACCCCGACCTGGTCGGCCAGGTGCTGCCCGGCATGGACCTAGTCTCCCCCGGCGGCGGTGACGAGCCGGACCCGGTGGGGCACGGCACCACGGTGGCCAGCCTGATCGCCGGGCGGGGCGACGACCGGCGGGGGGTGGTCGGGCTCGCGCCGGACGCCCGCATCCTGCCCGTCCGGGTGCTCGACGACGAGAACCGGTACGACGACGCGATGATCGTCGCGCGGGGGGTGCGCTGGGCTGTCGACAACGGCGCCCGCGTGATCAACCTGTCCCTGGGCGGAAGCGGCGACAGCCCCGCCCTGGCCGCCGCCCTGGACTACGCGTTCGCCCGGGACGTGGTGGTGGTCGCCTGCACCGGCAACGTCGCCACGTCCACCACGTCGAAGGTCTGGTACCCGGCGCGGGAACCGGGGGTGATCGCGGTGGCCGGTCTGGAACGCGACAGCGAGAACCTCTGGTCCGGTTCGATCACCGGTCACGCCACCACGTTGACCGCGCCGGCGACCGGCCTGGTCGGGGCCCGCCCGCCGAGCAACTACTGGGGCGTGCAGGGCACCAGCTTCGCCGCGCCGCTGGTGACAGCGACCGCCGCCCTGGTCCGCGCCCGCTACCCGGACATGTCCGCCGGGGACGTGGTGAACCGGCTGCTGAGCACCGCGAAGGACATCGGGCCCGTCGGCCGGGACGACCGTTTCGGGTACGGCCTGGTCGACCCGGTGGCCGCGCTCACCGCCGACGTGCCGCTGATCGGCTACAACCCGTTGGACGACAACGACTCCCCGGGGGTGGTCGGGTTCGGGCCGGCCCCCGGTTCCGCCGAGGACGCCCGCGCCGGTGGCACCGGCAGCGACCCGCTCGGGTTCACCGCGCCCCGCCAGCAGACCCGGTGGACGGCGCAGCCGGCCGGCGGCGCCGACGAGGACACCCCCCGTCGGCTGTGGACGGGCATGGCCGTCGTGGCGGCCCTGGTCACCGGGGTCGCGATGATGGTCCGCCGATTCCGGCTGCGGGGTCGCTGAACCGGGCCTGATTGCGGGTACGGGTGGGTAGAGCAGGTCGCATGAGTTCCTCCGGTCCGCGTACCTCCGTGTCCCCGTCGGGCCGCTCCTGGCGGGACCGCCGCCTGGACCGGGACCATTCGCTCGGGTTGCGGCTGACCCTGGCGTCGGCGGCGGCGTTCCTGGTGCTGGTGCCGTTCGCGCTGCTGGCGGTGCTGGTGGTCGGGGCCTGGCCGCCGCTGCACGACCTGGACGCGGCGGTCACCGACGCCCTGCACCGGTTCGCCGCCGACCATCCGGCGTGGGTGCGGGCGATGACGGCGTGGACGCACCTGGCCTCGCCGGGGCCGCTGCGGGTGGCCGCGCTGGTCGTGGTGGTGTGGCTGTGGCGTCGCCGGGCCCGCCGGCTGGCGCTCTGGGTGGTCACCACGATGGTCGTCGGCGGGGCGCTCGGGGCGGTGCTGAAGCTGCTCGTCGGCCGGGACCGCCCGGAGCTGCTCGATCCGGTGGCGCGGGCCGCCGGGTACTCCTTCCCGTCCGGGCACGCGCTGAGCGCGACCCTCGCGGCGGGGGTGCTGCTGCTGGTGTTCCTGCCGTTCACCCGGGGTCGTCCGGCGGCCCGGGTGGCGCTGTGGACAATCGCCGTGCTGCTCGTCGGGGTGACCTGCCTGAGCCGGGTGGCGCTGGGCGTGCACTGGGCCAGCGACGTGCTCGCCGGCTGCCTGCTGGGGATGGCGGTGGTGGCGGCCACCGCGGCGGCGTTCCGTACCTGGCGGGAGCGGGTCGGGCTGCCCGGCGGCCGGGCCACGGTCGACGGGGTGGCGCCAGAGCTGACCGACCCGGCGGACCGGCACGCGTAGCGGGCCTGCGGTCCGGGTACTGGGCGGCCATGTCCGCCATCGCTGCGCAGGTCGCCAAGCGGGTGCTCCTTCCGGTGGCCCTGCTGCTCTCGTTCATGGTCCTGCTCGGGCTGCTGGTGACCCGGGTCCTCGACGACGTCTGGCCGTTCACCGTGGAGGACGCGGTCAACCGCGAGCTGGCGGCCGACCGTACCGGGGGGTGGAACGACGTCTCGCTGGTGTTCAGCACGCTCGCCAGCACCCAGCTGATCGTCGTGGTCACCGTGCTGGTGGCGCTGGCGCTCCGGCTGGTGCTGCACCGCTGGCGGGAGCCGCTGTTCCTGTGCGCGGCGGTGAGCGCCCAGGCGCTGGTCTTCCTGCTCACCACGCTGGCGATCGACAGGCGTCGGCCGGCGGTGGAGCACATGGACGCCTCGCCGCCGACGTCGAGCTTCCCGTCCGGTCACACCTCGGCGGCGGTCGCCCTCTATGTCGGCGTCGCGCTGCTGCTGGCCCTGCGGGCGGGGAGCACCGCCGGCGAGGTGACCTGGTGGACGCTGCTGGTGCTGGTCCCGGTCGGGGTGGCGCTGACCCGGATGTACCGGGGGATGCACCATCCGAGCGACGTGGTGGCGTCCTTCGTCAACGGCGGCACCTGTGTGGCGATCATGGCGCGGGCGGTGCTCGACAGGTCGCTGACCTGGGGTCGGGCCAAGCTGCCCGGCCTCACCCCGGCCGGCGGTGACGCCCCGGCCACCGCGCCGGCCGGCGGCTGACCACCCCGGCTTCACATCGCCGGTGACGGTGCCCCGGTCGCGGCCGGTCGGGGGCTCAGGTGCAGTCGCCGGTGCCCACTCCCCGGGTACGCTCCGCGCCGGCCAGCGCCACCGGCCGGGCCTCCTCGGCGGTCACCGCGAAGCCGGTGTTCGGGTCGTCGGCCGCCGCCGCGAAGATCACCCCGAGCACCAGCCCGTTGGAGGAGACCAGCGGGCCGCCGGAGTTCCCGCTGCGGACCAGCGCCCGGATGGTGTAGATCTCCCGGTTGACCTTGCTGGCGTTGTAGATGTCGGGGCCCTCGATCCGGTCGACGTCGCGGATGCGGGCCGGGCGGGCGTCGTACGGGCCGTCGAGCGGGAAGCCCAGCACGATCGCGTCCGCGCCGCTGCCGGCCTGCCCGGCGGCGAAACGCAGGGACGGACCGGGCAGCCCCGGCACGTGCAGCACGGCGAGGTCGCGGTCCGGGTCGTAGACGACGACCACGCCGTCGTACCGTTCGCCGCGCAGCTCGACCGCGACGGAGCGGGTGCCGGCGACGACGTGCGCGTTGGTCATCACCCGGTCGTCGGCGTAGACGAAGCCGGAACCTTCGATCCGCCGCGAGCAGCTCGGCGCGGACCCGAGCACCTTCACCACCGCCCGTTGGCTGTTCGCCACCACCTGCGAACCGGCCAGCGCCGGGTCCGGCGGGGCGACCTGCCGGGCCGAGGTGCGGCCCAGCCCGTTGAAGACGTCGGGGAAGCCGTTGGTGTCGACGGTGTCGCGCAGCGCGGTGGACAGCTCCTGGGCCTGGTCGGGCAGGACCCGGTCCACCACTGTCAGCAACGCGCTGTTCTTGACCGAGGCGGCCAGCCAGGGCAGCGACGAGGAACCCAGCGGCACGGCGACCAGCCAGGCCACCAGCATCACCGCGAGGATCGAGACGAACGCGCCGCCGATGTCGTCGGCCCGCCTGGCGACGTCGTTGGTGATCGTGCGGCGCAGGTGGGAGCCGAGCCAGCCGGCCAGCGCCTGACCGAGGACGGCGAGCCCGAAGACGGCGACCAGGGAGACCAGCACCCGCGTCCCGCTGTCGATGAACTGGCGGGCCAGCATCGGTCCGAGCTGGAGGCCGATGAGCGCGCCCAGGAAGAACCCGGAGAACGACAGCGCCCCGATGACGAAGCCCTGACGGTATCCGCTGATCGCGAACACGAGCATGAGCAGGAGCAGAACGAGATCCACGGCCGACACCGGTCAAGGGTACGTGCACCGGACACCGGTGCGGCGTCGCGGCTGCGGAACGTAGTGGTCAGGTCAGCGGACCGGCCAGTTCGTCGGCCCGGTCGGTGCCGGCGGACGGGGCCGGGGTGGCACCGGTCGGCGGCAGTTCGACCACCCGCGACCGGGGCCACGGGCGGGCCCACCCGGCCATCTCCAGCAGCGCGGCGAGCACCCCAGCGGTGAAGCCCCAGACCAGCATCCCCCGGACGGAGAACGCCGGGCCGGTCCAGCCGCTGGGGTGGCGGACCCGCATCCGGTTGGCCGGGTCGACCAGTTCGGCGACGGGCAGCCGGGCGACGTGCGCCACCTCGGCCGGTTCCCGGGGGTGCACCGGGTGCGGGCTGTGCCACCAGGCCAGGACCGGGGTGACCACGAAGTCGCTCACCGGGATCCAGAGCCTCGGCAGTTCGGCGAGGACGGTCACGCTGGCCGGGTCGAGGTCGACCTCCTCGTTCGCCTCGCGCAGCGCGGTGGCCCGCGCGTCGGCGTCCTCCGGGTCGGCCGCCCCGCCGGGGAAGGCCGGCTGGCCGGCGTGGTTGCGCAGGGTGGCGGCCCGCTGGAGGATCAGCACGTCGGGGCCGACGCCGGGCTCCTCGCCGAGCAGCACCAGCACGGCGCTCTCCCGGCCGCCCTGCTCGGGGGTGGTCAGCCGGGTGAAGTCCTCGGCCCGGGCGGTGCCGAGCCGGCCCAGCAGCGGATCGAACCAGGACGGCGGACGGCGGTTCATCGGGTCGACCCGGCACCGACGGTCGACCTCACGCGGGCACCACCAGGCCGAGGTGCCGGCGGACCAGGTCGGCGAGGCGGGCGTCGTCGAGCGCGCCGGAGCTGTCGGTGTGCCTGATCCGCCCCTGCGCGTCCACCAGCAGGGTCAGCGGCACCGCCGTGCGGCGCAGTTCCCGTTGCAGGGCCTCGCCCTGGTCGAACAGGACCGGGAAGCGGATGCCGAAGTCCTCGCCGACGGCCTGTGCGCCGTCCCGGCTGTCCCGGCTGTTCACCCCGATCACCTGGAGTTGGCCGGCGGCGCGGACGCTGAGCCGTTGGAAGGCCGGCAGCTCCTTGCGGCAGGGCGGGCACCAGGAGGCCCACACGTTGATCACGGCCGGGCCGTGGATGTCGCGCAGGGCCACCGGGGCCCCGCCGGTGAAGCAGGAGAGCACCAGTTCGGGCAGGGGGCTGCCGGTGTCGGCGACGGACCCGGTCGGCGCAGGGGTGGAGCCCGGCGCGGTGGTGAGGGTGGCGCAGTCGGCGAACGGCGACGGGCGGGCGGCGCGGGTGGGGCCGGCGGCGGCGCCCTCCCCGCCGGTGGTGGCGGTGCAGCCGGCGAGCGCCAGCAGCACCGGGACGAGCAGCGCGGCGAGCCGGGGCTTCACGGCGCCTCCGCGACGACGGCCTGCGCGGGCACCAGCTCCGGGTCGACCCCGGCGGCGACCGCGAGGTCCCGGGCCCGGGGGCCCTTGAGCAGCTTGGCGGCGGCGGCCGGCTCGGTCGGCCCGAGCCCGTACGACGGGCAGAGCCGGGTCAGGGTGCACGCCCCGCAGGCGGGCTTGCGGGCGTGGCAGACCCGCCGGCCGTGGAAGATGATCCGGTGGGAGAGCATGGTCCACTCCCGCTTCGGGAACATCGCCCCGATCTCGTGTTCGATCTTGACCGGATCGGTCTGGATGGTCAGCCCCCACCGCTGCACCAGCCGCTGGAAGTGCGTGTCGACGGTGATCCCCGGGACGTCGAAGGCGTTGCCGAGGATGACGTTGGCCGTCTTGCGGCCGATCCCGGGCAGGGTCACCAGGTCGGCCAGCCGGCCGGGGACCCGGCCGTCGTACCGCTCGGTCAGGGCCTGCCCCAGCTTGATCAGCGAGTCGGTCTTGTTGCGGTAGAACCCGGTCGGCCGGATCAGCTCCTCCAGCTCGGCCCGGTCGGCCCCGGCGTAGTCGGCCGCCGTCGGGTAGCGGGCGAACAGCTTCGGGGTGACCTCGTTGACCTTCTTGTCGGTGCACTGCGCGGAGAGGATCGTGGCGACGGCCAGCTCCAGCGCGGTGGTGTGGTCCAGTTCGCAGTGGGCGTCCGGGTGCGCCTCGGTCAGCGCCCGGCCGATCCGCCGGGCACGCCGGGTACGGCCGAGTTCCGTCTCGACCCGGCCGGGAGAGCTGATGGTCACGCCGGCCAGCCTACGTCGCCACCCCGACGGGCCGCCGGAGCACGCCCCCCGGTCAGCCCGCGTCGGGCGGGCTGATCTTGCCCTTGCCGTCGAACCGGGCGGCGGTACGCGGGAAGTCGTTGGCGCTGAGCTGCTTGACCAGGCCGAGCCCCTGCCCGGCGGGGTCCATCCCCGGTTTGCCCACCGAACTCATCCGGGTGGAGGTGAACGAGCCACCGGCGAAGCTGCCGTCGGGCTTGAGGGAGACCTTCAGCACCCCGCCCCAGCCGAGCCGGCCGCTCGGGTTGAGCGACCGGGCGCCTCCGGCGAAGTTGCCCAGGCTGTACGCGATCAGCCGGCCCTGGTAGAACTCCATCCCGCGCAGCACGTGCGGGCCGTGCCCGACGATCAGGTCGGCCCCGGCGTCGATCATGGCGTGGGAGAACTTCACCGGGTCGCCCCGGTTCTCGCCGAGGAACATCTCGGTGCCGGGGCGGACCCGGGTCTTGTCCGACCCCTCGCCCCCCATGTGCACCTGCACCACGACCAGGTCGGCCATGGTGGTGGCCTTCTCGACGACCCCCTTGGCGGCGTCGATGTCGACCAGGCTGTTGGACCACGGGTACGACGAGAAGCCGGCCACCGCGACCTTCACCCCCTCGACCTCGACCACGGTGATCTGGTCGGGCGCGCCGGTGTGCTTGAGGCCGTGCTTCTCCAGCGCCTGCTGGGTGTTCTCGTAGCCCTGCGGGCCGAAGTCGTAGCCGTGGTTGTTGGCCTGGTTGAGCAGTTGGAACCCGGCGTCGGCGAGGTGGCCGGCGTACTCCGGCGGGACCCGGAACTGGTAGCAGTTGCTGGAGTCCGCGCCGCACTTGCCGGTGCCGGTGTCGGTGGTGAGCGGCTCCTCCAGGTTGCCCATCACCAGGTCGGCCTTGAGCGCGTCCTTGACCTCGTCGAAGAAGCCCTTGCCGCCGTTGGCGGGCAGCCGGGACGGGGCCATCCCCATGACGATGTCCCCGGTCGCCGACAGGGTGATCGCCTCGGTCTTTCCGGTCGCCCCGGTGGTCGGGACCGGGGAGCCGGTGGCGCCACCGCCGCCGCCCGGCCGCCAGACCGGGTCCGGGCTGTCGGACGACTGGCCGCAGCCGGCGAGGAGCACGGCGAGCAGTGCGCCGCAGGCGAGCGCGGTGCGGCGGCGGAGACGGGGCTGGAGGAAGGCGGCAGAGTACATCGCCCGCGACGCTACCGGGTGGTCAATCGACCGACGACGGGCCGATCGGACGGAAGTTCAGCCCGTCCGCCGCTGCGACCACGGGACGCAGGGCACCGCGCCGCCGGCCCGGACGGCCGCGTGGACGGCCCGGGCGAGCGGTGCGCCCCAGGTCGACCGGGGTCCGCCGTAGGGCTCGGCCGGGTCGCCCGCCGGGCAGAGCACGGTGACCGCGTCGGTGGGGGTGCCGGTGCCCGGCAGGCCCAGTTCCCCGATCGCCTGGCACTTGGCCTCGGTGGCGGTGGCGACGGCGTTCACCAGTGCCGCGTCGGCGAGCGCCGCCGGCACGTGGACGACGATGTTGACCGTTCCGACCCGCTGCGCCGGGGCGTGGGCGGGGTCCGGGGCGGCGGCCCACAGGGGGGTGCCGAGGCCGACGGTGGCCCAGGCGCGGACCCCGGTGTCGGTCCGGGTCACCACCTCGGCGACGTCGACGCCGGTGAGCAGGCCGACCCCGGGCCCGTCGAGGCCGAGCCGGGCGGCGAGCGCGGCCAGGTGGGCCGCCGGGTCGTCCCGCTGGTACGACATCGGCACGGGCGCGTTGACCACCCAGTTGCGCGGGCCGACGCCGCCACCGAGCGGGCCGGAGCTGACCGCCCGCAGCGGGGCGCGGGCCCGCCACACGAGCACCGGAATGTCCCACCCGTCCTCGGGGCGGTGGGTCAACACCGGGTCGCTCAGCACCCGGACACCCTACGACCGGCGGGGGCGAACCCCGGTGACCAGGTGGTTCGGGCGGACGATCATAGCGCCCGATCGGGTCGGTAAGGTTACGCCCAACGATCAAGATTCCAGGGGTGCAGCTCTGATTCGTCCTCACGTGCGCCTAGACTTGGCGGCGCGCGAGGGATCAGCGGACGGCGGACCCGGCCGAGGGACGGCAACGCGCAACCGGAGGTGCGCGATGGACGAGGTACTGGCCCGCAGCGGGATCTTCCAGGGTGTCGACCCGGAGGCTGCCGAGGCGCTCGCCAAGGAGATGGAGACGATCGACGTCCGCAAGGGCGAGATCGTCTTCAACGAGGGCGAGCCCGGCGACAGTCTCTACATCCTCCTGTCAGGCAAGATCAAGGTCGGGCGTCGGGCAGCCGACGGCCGGCAGAACCTGATCGCGGTGATGGGCCCGTCGGACATGGTCGGTGAGCTGTCGCTCTTCGACCCCGGCCCGCGTACGGCCACCGCCACCGCGGTCACCGACACCCGCCTGGTCCGGCTGCGCAAGCAGGCGCTGCGGCCCTGGCTGAACAACCGGCCCGAGATCGCCGAGCAGTTGCTGCGGGTGCTCGCCCGCAGGCTGCGCCGGACGAACGACTCGCTCGCCGACCTGATCTTCACCGACGTGCCGGGCCGGGTCGCCAAGAACCTGCTCCAGATGGCCGGCCGGTTCGGCACCCGCGACGGCGGCGTGCTGCGGGTGACGCACGACCTGACCCAGGAGGAGATCGCCCAGCTCGTCGGCGCCTCCCGGGAGACGGTCAACAAGGCGCTCGCCGACTTCGCCTCGCGGGGCTGGCTGCGGTTGGACGGCAAGAGCATCATCATCCTCGACCCGGAGCGTCTCGCCCGCCGCGCCCGGGTCTGACCGGCACCGCGTCACCGTCCGAGCCAGGGCCGCCCCCACCGGCGGCCCTGGCTCGTCGGCATTGCGGCCCGGTTCCGCCTCTGCCTCGGGCAGAATCGCTCGACAGCCCCGCCCGTGGTGCGCGACGGTGGACCGGTGCTGGAACGGGTCGCGGTGCTCTCCGACGTCCACGGCGCGTTGCCCGCGCTGGAGGCGGTGCTGGCCGAGCCGGAGGTGGCCGCCGCCGACCTGGTCGTGGTCACCGGTGACGTGGCGGCCGGCCCGCAGCCGGTCGAGGTGCTGGACCTGCTGACCGGGCTGGGTGACCGGGTCCGCTGGGTACGCGGCAACGCCGACCGGGAGCTGGTGCAGGCCCGCGCCGGCCGGCCGTCGGAGCACGACGTCTCGAACTGGGCGGCCGACCAGCTCCGGGCCGACCAGCTGGCCCTGCTGGCCGCGCTGCCGCTGACGCTCACCCTTCCGGTCGCCGGCCTCGGCCCGGTGCTCTTCTGCCACGCCACACCCCGCGACGACGAGGAGGTCGTGCTGGTCGACTCCCGGCCGGCCCGCTGGGCCGAGGTGTTCGCCGGGCTGCCCCCGGAGGTGCGCACGGTGGTCTGCGGGCACACCCACATGCCGTTCACCCGGCTGGTCGACCGCCGTCTGGTGGTCAATCCGGGCAGTGTGGGCATGCCGTACGGCGGGCCGGGGGCGTACTGGGCGCTGCTCGGCCCGGGGGTGCAGCTACGCCGTACGGGGTTCGACGTCGACGCCGCCTGTGCCCGGGTCGCCGCCGGATCGGGTTGTCCGGACGCCGCCGCCTGGGCGGACGAGTACCTCCGCTCCCGGCACAGCGACCTCGACGCGCTCACCGCCTTCGCCCCGCGCGACGGCCGCTGACCCGGCCACCGGCGCCGGGCCGGCTAAACCAGGCGGGCCACCGGCACCGGGCCGACCAGTGGGCCCCGGGGTCACCCGCAGCCGAAAAAGTCAGGCTTGACTGTTTGTTTCGGCGGCGGCACGCTGTTCCCGTGTCCACCCCGTCGACCCGCGTCCCCCAGCAGGAACGCAGCCGCGCCACCCAGGCCCGGCTGCTGGAGGCGACGGTCGACTGCCTGGTGCGGTACGGCTGGTCGGGCACCACCACGACCGTGGTCGCCGCCCACGCCGGCGTCTCCCGGGGTGCCCAACTGCACCACTACCCCACCAAGGCGGCCCTGGTGACCGCCGCCGTCGCCCACCTCGCCGAGCGCCGCGCCGAGGAGCTACGCGTCGAGGCCGAGGCGCTGCCGGTCGGGCCGCAGCGCCTCGACCGGGTGGTCGACCTGCTCGGCGTCGCCTTCACCGGGCCGCTCTTCGTCGCCGCGCTGGAGCTGTGGGTGGCCGCCCGCACCGACCCGGAGCTGCGCGACGCGCTGGTGCCGCTTGAGGCGCGGGTGGGTCGCGAGATGCACCGGCTCACCGTGGCGCTGCTCGACGTGGACGAGCGCCGTCCCGGCGTCCGCGAGGCCGTGCAGGCCACCCTCGACCTGCTGCGCGGGCTCGGCGTGGCCAACCTGCTCAACGACGACTCGGTCCGGCGTACCGCCCTGCTGCGCACCTGGAAACACCAGCTCGCCACCCTGCTCGCCCCCGGAGCGGCACCGGGCCAGTCCCACGACGCCGACCCGACCTGACCCGTACTCGCCGGCCCACCCGACCGGAGGCACCATGGTCGACCCGACCGCACCGCTCGTCGACCTGACCGACGAGTCCGACCAGCCCGTCGCCCCGCCCGCCGGGGCGTGGACGCGGCCGGGCCCCCGCCCCCGACCGGACGGTCCGCGCGAGCGCGGCCGGGACGGCCGTCCGGTGACCGGGGTGCTGCGGGTCGGCAACGCCTCCGGCTTCTACGGCGACCGGTCCACCGCCTGGCGGGAGATGCTCGACGGCGGTGAGCTGGACGTGCTGACCGGCGACTACCTGGCCGAGCTGACCATGCTGATCCTCGGCCGGGACCGGCTGCGCGACCCCGGCCTCGGCTATGCGAAGACGTTCCTGCGCCAGCTCGAAGGGTGTCTCGGCACCGCCCGCGACCGGGGGGTACGGATCGTCACCAACGCGGGCGGGCTGAACCCCGCCGGGCTGGCCGCCGCGATCGGCGCGCTCGCCGACCGGCTCGGCCTCGCCGTCCGGGTCGCCCACGTCGAGGGTGACGCCCTGGCCCGGCCGGACGCGCTCACCGCCAACGCCTACCTCGGCGCGTTCGGCATCGCCGCCTGCCTCGACGCCGGGGCGGACGTGGTGGTCACCGGCCGGGTCACCGACGCCTCGCTGGCGGTCGGGCCGGCCATCGCCCGGTTCGGCTGGGGACGCGACGACCTGGACGCGCTGGCCGGGGCGACCGTCGCCGGACACCTGATCGAGTGCGGGGCGCAGGTCACCGGAGGCAACTTCAGCTTCTTCACCGAGCTGCCCGACGGCGGGCACCGGCCCGGCTTCCCGATCGCCGAGATCCACCCGGACGGTTCGTCGGTGCTCACCAAGCATCCCGGCACCGGCGGCGCGGTCACCGTCGAGACGGTCACCGCCCAACTGTTGTACGAGGTGGACGGCCCCGACTACCTCGGCCCGGACGTGGTGACCCGGCTGGACACGGTACGGCTGCACCCCGACGGGCCGGACCGGGTCCGGGTGGACGGGGTCCGGGGCACCCCGCCGCCGGCCACCCTCAAGGTGGGCGTCAACAACCTGGGCGGTTTCCGCAACGCGATGACGTTCGTGCTCTGCGGGCTGGACGTCCCGGCCAAGGCCGCCCTGGTCCGGGGGCAGATCGAGGCGGCGGTCGGCGCGGACGGGCTGGAGTTCACGCTGGCCCGTACCGACCATGCCGACGCGGCCGACACCGAGACGGCGAGCGCGCTGCTGCACGTACACCTGCGCGACGGTGACCGGGCGCGGGCCGGGCGGGCGTTCTCGGCGGCGGCCGTGGAACTGGCCCTCGCCTCCTATCCCGGGTGCACGCTGACCACCCTGCCCGGCGACGCCACCCCGTACGGGGTCTTCACCGCCGACGCGGTGCCGCAGGCCGACGTGCCGCACGTGGCCGTCCTGCCGGACGGCACCCGGCTGCCGATCCCCCCGCCCCCGTCCGTGGCACCGGCGGTGGCCGGGCCGACGCCCGGCACGGCGGGCCCGACCCCGGCCGCCGGGCCGACCCGGCGGGGGCCACTTGGTGAGCTGGTCGGGGCGCGGTCGGGCGACAAGGGTGGCGACGCCAATCTCGGCGTCTTGGCGCGCACCGACGCGACCTGGGAGTGGCTGCGTGCGTGGCTGACCGTCGACCGGCTGGCCGAGCTGCTGCCGGAGACGGCCGCGTCGACCGTCGAGCGGTACGAGCTGCCGAACCTGCGGGCGGTCAACTTCGTGATCCGGGGCCTGCTCGGGCCGGGGGTGGCCGCCTCCACCCGGTTCGACCCGCAGGCCAAGGCGCTCGGCGAGCTGCTCCGCTCCCGCATCGTCGACCTGCCCGCCGCCCTCACCCCCGGACCGCCCGCAGCCGGGGAGGCGGACAGGTGACCATCGTGGACACCCCAGAGCGGCGACAGTTGCGGGAGGCCACGCGGGTGGCGGCGGGCGAGCCGGTGGTGACCGAGGTGGCGATGGCGAAGAACGTCGCGGTGGCCGCCTACGACCACGTGGTCGACGCGGCTCTGCAACTGCACGGCGGCTTCGGCTACCTGCGCGACGCCGAGGTGGAACGGCACTACGGGGAGAGTTCATGACCACACTGGAGAGTACGGTCGATCCGGCCGCGCCGGCCTTCGTGGCGAACCGGGAGGCGCTGCGGGAGCGTCTCGCCGAGTTGGACGCCGCGCTCGACCGGGCACGGGCCGGCGGTGGCGAGAAGTACGTCGCCCGGCACCACGGGCGCGGCAGGCTGCTGCCCCGGGAGCGGATCGAGCTGCTGCTGGACCGGGACAGCCCGTTCCTGGAGTTGTCGCCGGTCGCCGCGTACGGCACCGACTTCCCGGTCGGGGCGAGCGTGGTCACCGGCATCGGCGTGGTGGAGGGCGTCGAGTGCCTGGTCGTCGCCAACGATCCGACGGTACGCGGTGGCGCGGTGAATCCGTGGTCGCTGGCGAAGACCCGGCGGGCCGGCGAGATCGCCCTGGCCAACCGGCTGCCGATGGTGAACCTGGTGGAGAGCGCCGGGGCGGACCTGCCCACCCAGGCGGAGATCTTCATTCCGGGCGGCCGGGTGTTCCGTGACCTGACCCGGCTCTCCGCCGCCGGCATCCCCACGGTCAGCGTGGTCTTCGGCAACGCCACCGCCGGTGGCGCGTACGTGCCGGGGATGTCCGACCACGTCATCATGATCCGGGACCGGTCGCAGGTCTACCTGGCCGGGCCGCCGCTGGTGAGGATGGCCACCGGCGAGGTCACCGACGACGAGTCGCTCGGCGGCGCGGCGATGCACGCCGGCACGTCCGGCCTCGCCGACCAGCTCGCCGAGGACGAGCGGGACGGCATCCGGCTGGCCCGGCGGTGCGTACGCCGGTTCAACTGGCGCAAGCAGGGTCCGCCGCCACGCGATCCGGCCCCGCGCCCGCCGAGGTACGACCCGGAGGAGTTGCTCGGCATCGTCAGCGCCGACCTGAAGGTGCCGTTCGACCCGCGTGAGGTGCTGGCCCGGCTGCTCGACGGCAGCGAGTTCGACGAGTTCAAGCCGGCGTTCGGCACCGCGCTGGTCACCGGTTGGGGCGAGCTGCACGGCTACCCGGTGGGGGTGCTGGCGAACGCGCGGGGGGTGCTGTTCAGCGCGGAGGCGCAGAAGGCGGCCCAGTTCATCCAGCTCGCCAACGCCGCCGACACCCCGCTGCTCTTCCTCCAGAACACCACCGGCTACATGGTCGGCACCGAGTACGAGCAGCGCGGCATCATCAAGCACGGCGCCCTGATGATCAACGCGGTGGCGAATTCGACGGTGCCACACCTGACGGTCAACCTGGGTGCCTCGTACGGTGCCGGCAACTACGGGATGTGCGGCCGGGCGTACGAGCCGAGATTCCTGTTCACCTGGCCGAACGCGAAGTCGGCGGTGATGGGTCCGGCGCAGTTGGCCGGGGTGCTGTCGATCGTCGCCCGGCAGGCCGCCGCCGCCCGGGGCCGGGACTACGACGAGGACTCGGACGCGGCGATGCGGATGATGGTCGAGCAGCAGATCGAGTCGCAGTCGGGGGCGCTGTTCCTGTCCGGCCGACTCTACGACGACGGGGTGATCGATCCCCGGGACACCCGTACCGTCCTCGGGCTCTGCCTGTCGGCGATCCACAACGCACCGGTGAAGGGCGCCGACGGCTTCGGCGTCTTCCGGATGTAGGGCCCGTGAGCGCGAGGAACGCAGCGCAGCGGAGTCCCGCAGTCGCGAACACCAGCGAGAGGGCGTGAGCATGGTTGTGCGGAAACTGCTGGTGGCCAACCGGGGGGAGATCGCCAGGCGGGTCTTCGCCACCTGTCGGGCGCTCGGTGTGGCGACTGTCGCCGTGCACTCCGACGCCGACGCCGACGCGCCGTACGTGGCCGAGGCCGACGAGGCGGTCCGGCTGCCGGGGAACACGCCCGTCGAGACGTACCTGCGGGTCGGGTCGATCCTGGACGCGGCCCGGCGCACCGGCGCGGACGCCGTACACCCGGGTTACGGGTTCCTCGCCGAGCACGCCGGGTTCGCGGCGGCGGTGACCGACGCGGGCCTGACCTGGGTCGGTCCGCCGGCCGGGGCGATCGCGGCGATGGGCGACAAGATCGCGGCGAAGGAGCTGCTCGCCGGGGCGGGCGTGCCGATGCTGCCGACCTGGACCGACGGCGACGCGGTCACCGACTTCCCGGTGCTGGTCAAGGCGTCCGCCGGGGGCGGCGGCCGGGGGATGCGCATCGTCCGCGACCCGGCCGACCTGCCGGCGGCCGTCGACTCGGCGCGCCGCGAGGCCGCCGCCGCGTTCGGCGACGGCACGGTCTTCGTCGAGCGGTACGTCGAACGCGGCCGGCACGTCGAGGTGCAGATCTTCGGCGACACCCACGGTACGGTCGTGGCCCTCGGTGAGCGGGACTGCTCGATCCAGCGGCGGCACCAGAAGATCGTCGAGGAGGCCCCGGCGGTACTGCCCGACGGGGTCCGGGAGCGGCTGCACGCGGCGGCGGTCGCCGCCGGACGGGCGGTCGACTACGTCGGGGCGGGGACTGTGGAGTTCCTGCTCGCCCCGACCGGCGAGTTCTTCTTCCTGGAGATGAACACCCGGCTCCAGGTGGAGCACCCGGTCACCGAGGCGGTCACCGGGCTGGACCTGGTCCGGCTGCAACTGCTGGTCGCCGAGGGTGGCGCGCTGCCGGTGCCGGCGACCCCGCCGGCCGACGGCCACGCCATCGAGGTACGGCTCTGCGCGGAGGACCCGACGCGGGGGTTCCGGCCGGCCACCGGCACGCTGCACCGGTTCGCGGTGCCCGGGGTGGTCGGCGGGTTCACTCCGACCCGGGGCCTGCGGCTCGACTCGGGGGTGGACACCGGGTCGACGGTGGGCGTCCACTACGACTCGATGCTCGCCAAGCTGGTCGCCTGGGCGCCGACCCGGGCCGAGGCGGCCCGGTCGCTCGCCGGGGCGCTGGCCCGCGCCGAGTTGCACGGGGTGGCCACCAACCGGGACCTGCTGGTCCGGGTGCTGCGCAGCGCGGAGTTCGGCGCGGCGCAGGTGGACACCGGGTTCCTGGACGCGCACCCCGAGGTCTTCGCACCGCTGCTGGCGGCGGACCGGCTTCCGCTCGCCGCGCTGGCCGCCGCGCTCGCCGGGGCCGCCGCGCGTCGGGCCGCCGCCCGGGTGCTCGCCGGCCTCCCGTCGGGTTGGCGGAACGTGCCGGCCCTCCCCCAGGTCGTCAGGTACGCCACGACGACCGGGGACGAGATCGAGGTGCGCTACCGGCTGGACCGGTCCGGCGCGCTCGCCTACTGGTCCACCGATCCGGCCGTCGCCGGCCCGGAGACGGCCGACGCACCGGGCGCGCCGCCGGTCGTGGCGCTGGTGTCGGCGGCACCGGACCGGGTGCTGCTCGACGTGGCAGGGGTGCGGCGGGCGTTCCGCGTACACCGGGCGGGGTCGGCGGTCTTCGTGGACGGCCCGGACGGGGCGGCGGAGCTGACCGAGCTGCCCCGCTTCCCGCTGTCCCGCGCGGCGCCGGCGGTCGGGTCGCTGCTCGCGCCGCTGCCCGGCACGGTGACCCGGGTGCACGTCGGGGCCGGTCAGCGGGTCGCCGCCGGGGACCTGCTGCTGACCCTGGAGGCGATGAAACTGGAGCATCCCGTGCTCGCCCCGACCGACGGCGTGGTCGCCGACCTGCCGGTGCCCGCCGGCGGGCAGGTCGAGACGGGTGCGGTGCTGGCCGTGGTCGACCCCGAGGAGGCACCCCGATGAACTTCGACCTCACCCCCGAGCAGGATCAACTCCGCGACGCCGTCCGCGCGCTGGGCCGCCGGTACGGCCACCCCTACTTCGTCGAGAAGGCGAAGTCGGGTGGGCACACCACCGAGCTGTGGGACGAGGCCGGCCGGCTCGGCTACCTGGGTGTCAACGTCCCCACCGAGTACGGCGGCGGCGGTGGCGGCCTCACCGAGCTGGCCATCGTCTGCGAGGAGCTGGCCGCCGCCGGCTGCCCGTTGCTGCTGCTGGTGGTGTCGCCGGCCATCGCCGCCACGGTGATCAACAGGCACGGCACCGAGGAGCAGCGCAAGCGGTTCCTGCCCGGGTTCGCCGACGGCTCGCTGAAGGTGGTCTTCGCGATCACCGAGCCGGAGGCCGGGTCGAACTTCCACCGGCTCGGCACGGTGGCCCGCCGCGACGGCGACGACTGGCTGCTCTCCGGCCGCAAGTGCTACATCTCCGGCGTGGACGAGGCGCAGTACGTCCTGGTGGTGGCCCGCACCGAGGACGCGACGACCGGGAAGCTGAAGCCCGCGCTGTTCGTGGTGCCGACCGACGCGGCCGGGTTGACCAGGTCCACACTGGACATGGAGATCGTCTCCCCGGAGAACCAGTTCCTGCTCTACCTGGACGACGTCCGGCTGCCCGCCGACGCGCTGGTCGGCGGGTCGCTGGACGCCGGCCTGCCGGCGTTGTTCGCCGGGCTGAACCCGGAGCGGATCACGGTCGCCGCGATGGGCGTCGGCACCGGCCGGTACGCCATCGAGCGGGCCACCGACTACACCGCCACCCGCAGGGTCTGGGGTGGGCGCAGCATCGGCGCGCACCAGGGTGTGGCGCACCCGTTGGCGCACGCGGCGGTACAGGTGGAACTCGCCCGACTGATGATCCACAAGGCGGCCACCCTGTACGACGCGGGCCGCGACCTGGAGGCCGGCGTCTCCGGCAACATGGCCAAGTACGCGGCCGGGGAGGCCGCCGCGCTGGCCGTGGACACCGCCGTGCAGGCCCTCGGCGGGGCCGGCATGACCACCGAGTACGGCGTGGCCACGCTGCTCGGCGCGGTGCGGGCCGGTCGGATCGCCCCGGTAAGCCGGGAGATGATCCTCAACTTCGTCGCCCAGCACGTGCTGGGCCAGGAGAAGTCCTACTGATCCGTCGGGTCGACCGCGTCACGGCACGGCACGGCAGGCCGCGTCGGTACGGTGCACCGGGCGCACCCGCCGGCCCAGCCCCTCCAGCAGCGAGTCCTCCACGTGGTAGTCACGGATGCGCAGCCGGTGCCGGGGCAGTTCCTCCTCGCTGGGGCAGAGCACCTGGGCACGGACGTCGTCCACCGGCACGTACCGGACGCCGCCGCGTTCCTGGAGCAGCACCATGTTGACGTCGTCCACGGTGACCACGTGCCCCCGGACGTCCTCGGTGACGCCGGGGGTGGTCTCCACTGTGGTCACGGTGAGCGGCAGCACCGGTGTGGTGATCACCGGCAGCGCCGCCCAGACCAGCATGGCCAGCACCGCCGCCTCGGTGACCGAGGCGAGCGGCCGGATCACCGCCCCGGGCAGCGGGCCGGTGACCGCGAGGGCGAGCAGCGGCGGGGCGACGAGCAGCGCCAGGGCGAGCAGTTCCCGTTGCTGCCACGCGTCGACCAGGGTGGGGGCGAGCAGCCACCCGTATCCGCCGAGCAGCGCCACCACGAGCAGCGTCCGGGGCACGACGTGCTCGTGCAGGCGGGCCGGGGTGAGCTGGAAGGCGGCCACGAACGCCGGCAGCAGCAGCGGCAGGTAGAGCAGTTGCCAGGTGACCAGGGCGGTGAGGAAGCTGGCCAGCACGAACCAGGCCGGGGTGAGGTCCGCCCAGCGGACGAAGAGCGGGCGACGGACGGTGGGCGGCATCCGTTCGACGCTGACCCGGAGCACCGCGCCGAGGGCGAAGACCGCGACCATGCCGGTGGAGAGCAGCCGGGCGGCGGTGGTGAGGAAGCCGGCGAGCAGGTTCACCGGCCCGACGTTCGCCACCAGCAGCAGCGTGGTCTGGAGTTCACCGCCCGCCTCGACGCCGAGGCGCAGCACGGAGAAGACGGCGGGCACCCCCACCACGGCCGTCCAGAACGACTGGCTGGCCCGCGCCCGCCGCTCCACCGCCGGGTCCCAGCCGTCGCGCACTCCGACGGTGGTGGCGCCCGGATCCCGCGGTACGGCCGGGGCGGTCACCGGGTCGGCGCCTTGTCGTCGAAGTCGACCAGTTCCGGCACGTTCAGCGGCTGTGGTTGTGCCTTCTCGGCCTTGAGCCACGGCCCGAGGGTTCGGTTGTAGGCGGTGAGCCACGGACTGCTGATCCCGCTGCGGCCCTGAAGGTAGCTCTTCTGGAGGGCGAAGGCGACCAGGTCACGCAGGGCGGGGTCGCCGATCGGCACCCCGATGCCGAGCAGCTCGCTGGTGCCGAAGGGCATGTCGACGATCTCGAACTCGGTCGGGTAGAGGGAGAGGAACCCGGCGAGGATCGTCTCGTCGGAGCTGACCGCGTCGTAGCGGCCCTCCCGGATGCCCCGGACGCAGTCACCGACCTCCTTGACCACCAGCGCCTTGACGTCGTGCTTGGCCAGCTCGGCCTCGGTGGTGGAGCCGCCGCTGGTGCACACCTTGTACGTCGGTTCACGGAGGTCCTCGATGGTGCGGATCTTGTCCTTGAGCCGGGTCGGCACCATCACCTCCTGGGTGGTGACGAAGTACGGCCCGGCGAAGCTGACCAGCTTCTCCCGTTCCTCGGTGATGGAGAAGCTGGAGACCACCAGGTCGACCACGCCACCCTGGAGGGCGGGGATGCGGTCCTCGGTGGTCACCGACACCCACTCGATGCGCTGGTCGCCCTCGTAGCCGAGGTAGGAGGCGACGTAGCGGGCGATCTCCACGTCGAAGCCGACGTGTGCGCCGTTGCGCAGCTCGCCCATGAGCGGCTCGGTGGTGGCCACCCCGATCTTGATCTTCGACTGGCCGTCGATGTGCGACTCGCGCAGCTTGTCGCGGACCGAGGGCAGCGAGGGTTCACGCCGGTTGTCGCAGCCGGCGGCGGCGGCCAGGGTGAGGGTCAGGGCCACCGCCAGGGTGGTGGCGACCGACCGGACCCGGTGGCGGGCGTGGATGTGGTTCATCGGCGCACCTCGCTGACGGACAGCCTGGGGGACACCGAGGGTAGCGGCTCCGGTCCATCTCCGTCGCGTCGCCCGGCCGGCAGTCCCGGCGGGGACGGGAGGGCGACATCTCGACGCCCGTCACTCCAGGCAGAACGGTCGACCGCGTCGGGCCGTACGGTTTGACAGCACGCCCGAACAGGTCATGCTTGTCGGGTGAGGCGATTCCTGAGGCCTGACGCGCGGACCGTGGCGGTGGTCGCGGCGCTGGCGACCGGCGCGGTGGTGGTGGCGCTGGTCTTCCGGCATCCCGCCGGCATCATGACGGTGGGGTTGGCGCTGCTCGGTGTCCTCTTCGCGACGGTGACCGGCACCGCGCTGGCCGCCCTGCGCGAGCGCGACGACCGGGAGCCCCCGGTCGCGGCGGCCGCCCCGGGGCTGCCGGAGGCCGGCTCGTTCCTCGACGCCGACACCCTGGAAGCGTTGGACAGCGCGGCGGTGTTGAGCCGGCTGCACCGGATGCGCGAGGTCAGCGACCAGTGAGGGTGGGGGCGACCAGGGCGTTCACGCCCCGCCCCGCGAGGCAGCGGTAGGTGCGGTCGAGGTCCTTCTCGCCGGGCGGCAGCACTTCGAGCCGCCAGCCGTTGGTGTAGTCGATCCCGCTGGTCAGCCGGAACGTCCGCGCGTTGCACACCGACCGGACGGTCGGGTCGGCGCTGATCGTGGCGTGCCCGGCGGCGGCCAGCGCGGCCGGCAACTGTCCCTCCACGTACGTCTCCCAGGTGTGCCGCCCCTCGCAGGAGACCTGGGTGGCCTCGGCCCGGTCGGCGCGCAGCCGGACGGGGCCGAAGCACTCCAGCACGGGAGCGCACCGGGCACCAGGGGGCAGGACCGCGGCGGTGCCGTCGGCGGCACAGCCGGGCAGGGTGCCCCAGCGGGCGGCCGGGCTGGACGAGCCGACTGTCGACGGGGCGGCGGTCGGGCCGGCCAGCGGCGGCGTGCCACCGGCGACCCACGCTCCGGCGCTCGCCGAGGCGGCCAGGGCGAGCACCCCGGCCCCGCCGAAGAACCAGCGTCGCCGCCGACGGGTCCCGTGCGGCACGGTCGGGTGGTCGTCCTGGGCCGGGGGGCGGGGGGCGGGCTGCCCGGTGATCCGTCCGGGTTGGCTGGTGGTCCACCCAAGGGTGTACGGCCCACCGCCGCCGGTGCCACCGGACGGCCCGCCGGAGACCGGGGCGCCGCTGACCGGGGCAGGGGCCGGGTCGACGGGCAGCGCGGTGAGCAGGTCGCGCAGTTCGAGGGCGGAGGGGCGGGCGTCGGGGTCGTTGGACATCCCGGCGCGCAGCACGTCGACCAGTTCGGTGGGCACTCCCGGCAGGTCGGGGATCGGGTGGTGGAACAGTTCCAGGACGGTGACCAGGCTCGGGTTGCGCTCGGACTGCCAGCGCGGGGGGCGTCCGGTCATCACCGCGTAGAGGGTGGCGCAGAGGGCGTACACGTCGACGGCAGGTGACGGCGGGCTGTGGTTGAACATCTCCGGCGGGGCGTAGGCCGGGGTGAGCACCTCCAGGGTGACCGAGGCGTCCCGCGCCTCGGCCAGCACGGCCAGCCCGAAGTCGGCGAGCACCGCCGAGTTGAAGTGCGAGTGCAGGATGTTGGCGGGCTTGACGTCGCGGTGCAGCACCCCGGCCGCGTGCGAGTGGGCCAGCGCGTCGGCGATCTTGATGCCGAGGTCACGGGTCTCGGACGCGTCGAGCGGCGAGGTCCGCATCCGTTCGGCGTACGACCCGTCGCACAACTCCATGATCAGGTAGGGGTGCCGGTCGACGGTCACCCCGACGTCGAACAGGTCCACCACGTGCGGGTGCGAGGACATCCGCCCGGCCGCCCGCGCCTCCCGCAGGAAGCGGGCCTGGTCGCGTTCGTTGTCCAGGGTGCGGTTCTCCACCTTGACGGCGACCTCCCGACCGACGGAGATCTGGGTGGCCCGGTAGACGGTGGCGTAGCCACCCCGGGCAAAGACCTGCAAGTCGGTCAGACCGGGCACATTGGGCAGCCGGAGGGCGCCGGGCGGGGTCTCGGTCACGGCTCGAAAATACCCGTTCCGCCGGGGCGCTCAGCGGTCCGTACCGGCTGCGGCGGCCGGACCGGCAGCCGCCGACCGGCCCGTCGCATCCCCGGAGACGCCGCTGACCTGGGACGGTTTCGAGATGGGAGCGCTACCGCCCTGATCTGTGGATCGACGGGCGTCCCAGCGCAGGCCGACCGCCGTCGCCACCGCACCCGCCCCCTCCCAGAGCGCCACCCCGAGGAACCGGTCCGGCGCCACGTCGGCCAGCACGGTCAGCGTGAAGACGGTGAAGGTGACCAACCGGAAGACCACCGTGAACCGGTAGAACGCCCGCCACTCGGTCGCCACCGCCAGCAGGTAGTAGACGCCCATGTTGAACGAGGCCATCGAGGACGCGGTGAGGAACGTGCCGGTGTAGTCGCCGGGCGCCCGGGTCGTCGGCACCTCGAAGCCGAGCATCCGCAGCTGCGCCTCCGGCCACACCAGCCCGAGCGCGCCGAGCAGCACCGCCAGCCCCCCGAAGACCGCGATCGTCCAACCGGCGCCCGAACGCGGCAACCTCATCCTGCCCCCCCACCCGACGGCGCGACCGGCACCGAGGGGCGGTCGCGTGAAGTGACACGCTAACCGCCCCGGCCGACGGGCGCACATCCCCGGAACCGACAGACCTACCGTCCGCCGGCGATCGGGGCCGTGGGACCACCGCCGGCACCCGCCGACCGCCCCGGTCAGACCCCGTCGGCCAGCCGGGCCGCCAGGGCGTCGGCGCTGGCCCGTTCGCTGCGCTGCTCGGTGGCGTAGGCCAGCCGCACCGCCTCCTGCGCGCTGGCCAGCGCCTCGGCCGGCAGGCCACACGCCGCCAACGCCTCGGCCAGCACCCCGGCACCGATCACCTGGCTGCGGACGTCCTCCGCCGGGGCGGCGACCGCCCGTCGGGCCCAGTCCAACGCCTGCTCCGTCTGGCCGTGGGCGAGCAGCGCGGAAGCGTACCGGGCGAGGGTCTGCCGGCGGGAGAACAGCAGGGTCGGCGTCTTCGCGGCGGTCGTCGCCACCGGGGCGAGCAGCCCGACCGCGGTGGCCGGGTCACCGGCGGCGAGCCGGGCGGTGGCGAGCAGCACCCGGGGGGCGGCCTGCGCCGGGGCCTGCGGGTTGTGCGGTTCCACGGCGGTCAGCACCGCACGGGCGTCCCGCTCGGCGGTCTCGCAGTCGCCCATGTCCAGCGCCACGAAGCCGCGCAGCGTGCCGGCCATCCCGGTCAGCAGCGGGTGCGAGGTCCGCCCGGCGTACGCGAGGGCGTCGGTGAACAGGTCGGCGGCGTGCTCCGGCTCGCCCAGCCCCCGCGCCACCACCCCCCGGACGACCAGGGCGAACCCGCGCCCCCAGTCGTCGGAGACGGCGGCGAAGTCCCGGTACGCCCGGCGGGCCGCCCGGTCCGCCTCGGCCACCTCGCCCAGCTCCGCCCCGGCGAACGCCTCCACCGCGCGCAGCGTGCCCACCGCCCACGCCTCGCCGACGCGTTCCCCGAACGGCAGGAAGATCCCGGCCAGCCGGCAGGCCTCCCCCAGCCGGCCGGCCAGCAGCCGGGCGAAGGCGGTGGTGCCGCGCAGCCAGGCCCGCCCGTACGGGTCTTTCAGCTCGGCGAAGAGCCGGGCGGCCCGGCCGAGCACCGCGTCGGTGCCGGCGAAGTCCCCCCGGGTGGTGGTGACCCAGGCGAGGTTCTGCAACGCCCACGCCTGCCCGCGCGGGTCCTTCGCGGCGAGGCTGATCTGGTAGGAGGCGGCGAGCCGGCTGCTCGCCTGCCCGAGCCGACCGGCGACGAAGTCGGCCATTCCGAGCCGGCGCATCGCCGACGCCCGCAGGTTGGTGACCTCCCCGGCGGTGGCCACCTGCAACGCCTCCTGCCAGCAGGCCACCGCGCGGGCCTGGTCGCCCTGCGTCTGGTGGGCCTGGCCGGCGAGCAGCAGGGCGCTGGCCCGGGTGCCGGCGTCGTCACCGGCGTTGGCGGCGATCTTCTCGGCGAAGGAGAGCGCGTCACCGACCCGGCCGACCTGGAGCAACGCCCGCGCGTGCACCACCCGGTCGGCCGGGGGCAGCCCGTCGCGGGCCAGGTCGGCGGCGCGTTCGGCGTACTCGACGGCAAGCGCCGGCTCACCGGCCTGCAACGCCCGGCGGGCGGCCCGGCCCAGCGCGGCCACCCCGAGCCCGGCGACCGTCCGGGCCGGCGAGTCCGGGCGGAGCTTCACCGCGTCGGCGAGGACGGCGGCCCGCTCGACCTGCTCGGCCACGAAGTCGTCCCGGGCCGCGTCGGTGAACCCGCCAGGCGGGGCGACCGACGCGCCGGGGACGCCTGTCGCCCAGCGGGCCAGCGCGGCGTGCCGTTCGGCGAGTTCGGCCTTGCTCACCCCGGCGTAGGCGGCCTCCCGCATCAGCGGGGTGGCGAACGCGAAACCGCTGCGGGTGCGGTGCAGCATCCGGCGTTGCAGCAGCTCCTCCACGGCCCGTTCCAGCTCGACGGCGGCCACCGCACCGGGCCGGCCGGCCGGCCCGGACCGCTGCTCGCGCAGCGCCTCCAACGCTCCGGTGGGCACCACGTCGCCGACCACGGCGGCGTCGCGCAGCACCGACCGGGCCTCCGGCGGGAGCGCGTCGATGCGGGCGGCGAGCACGGCGGCGAGGTCCCGGGAGAGCAGCCGGCTGCCCAGCGATCCGGGCACCAGCCGCCAGCCGCCGTCGGGGCCGGCGGTCAACGCCCCCCGTTCCCGCAGCAGGGTGACCAGTTCGGCCAGGTAGAAGGCGTTGCCCTGGGCCGTGGCGAGCAGCCGGTCGGCGTCGGCCTGGGGCAGCCTGCCGCCGTTGAGATAGCTGGTGAGCAGGCGGGAGGCGTCCGCACCACGCAGCGGCGGCAGCGGTTGCACCTCGGCGTCGGCGATCCAGGTCAACGCCCCGGCGGTCCGGACCAGCTCCGGGCGGCCCAGCAGCATCACCAGGACCGGGCCGGTGAGCCGGGACAGCGTCGCGCCGAGGGCGGCGATCGTCTCGCCGGTGGCGTCGTGCAGGTCGTCGACCACGATCACCAGCGGCGCCTCGGCGGCCAGGGCGCTGAGCAGCCCGGCCACCGCGACCGGCACCGCCTCGGCGTCGGCGGTCGGCGGGGTGGCCCCCCAGCCGCCCTGGTCACCGGGGCTGCCGGCGGGCAGTTCGGCGTACCCGAGCAGGGCCAGGAGCTGGTCACCGGCGAGCGGTGGCGCGTCGGCGCGCAGCCGGCCGAGCCGCTGGGCGAGCCGGCGCAGCCGTTCCTCCACGGCCGGCCGGGTGAGCGCGGTGGAGGTGTCGCTGGGCAGGCCGACGGCGGCCCGGACCAGGTCGGCCAGCGGGGCCAGCCGGCGTCGCTCGCCGAAGGCGGCGCAGCGTACCGAGAGCACCCGGGCCCCGCTGTGGGCGGCGTACCGGCCCGCGCCGACGTCGTAGCCGGCGGCGAGGCGTTCCACCTCGGCGGCGAACCGGGACTTGCCGATCCCCGCCTCGGCGGTCATCAGCAGCACCCGGGGCTCGCCCCGGTCGATCACCTCGGCGAGCCGGCCGGCGACCCGGCCGATCTCGGTCTCCCGTCCCACGAAGGGCGCCTCGTCGCCGAGCCCCGACCGGGTGCCCGGGGCGTCGAGCAGGCCCAGCAGCTCGTACGCCTCGACCGGCTCGCGTTTGCCCTTGAGCCGCAGCGGGCGCAGCACCCGCCAGGAGGCGACGTGCCGGGTGGCCGACGCGGTACGGGCACCGGCGTAGATCGCGCCGACGGCGGCGGCGTCGGCCAGCCGGGCGGCGGTGTTCACCGTGTCCCCGATGACCGTGTACTCGATGGCGGCCTGGATGCCGGCGATCACGTCCCCGGTGTTCAGCCCGACCCGCAGGCCGAGCGGTGCGCCGCCGCCGCGTTCGTCGTCGAGCACCCGGCGCACGGCCCGCTGCATCGACAGGGCGGCCCGGACGGCCCGTTCGGCGTCGTCCTCGTGGGCCACGGGCGCGCCGAAGACCGCCATGATGCCGTCTCCGGTGAGCTTGTCGACGTGCCCGCCGAACGTCTTCACCGCGCCGGCGAGCGCGGCGAGCACCCGGTCGGTGACCGCGCCGACCCGTTCCGGGTCGAGATCCTCCGACCACGAGGTGAACTCGGACAGGTCGCCGAAGAGCACGGTGACGACCCGGCGTTCGGCGGTGGGCAGGCCGGCGGCGGCCGGCAGCGCCGCCCCGCAGTTGTGGCAGAACCGCGCGCCCGGGACGGCGAGCGTGCCGCACACCGGGCAGGTCACGGCTGCTCCACTCCCAGGTACTCCAGCTGGGCGCGGACGGACCACTCGGCGGCCCACCACAGCGACCGGTCCACGTCGGCGTAGACGGTCGCCACCACCTCGGGCGCGGTGCGCGCGCCCGCGTCGACGGCAGCCCGGACCTGGTCGAGCCGGGCCCGGCGGTGGGCGAGGTAGAAGTCGGCCGCCGCGCCGCAGTCGGCGAGCGCCGGGCCGTGGCCGGGCAGCGCCGGGATGCCCTGGTACGCCGACAGCCGCTCCAGGCTGGCCAGGTAGTCGCCGAGGTGGCCGTCGGGGTGGGCGACGACGGTGGTGCCCCGGCCGAGGATGGTGTCCCCGGTCAGCACCACCCGCTCGGTGCCGTACGACACCAGTAGGCAGACCGAGTCGGCGGTGTGCCCGGGGGTGGCGATCAGGTCGACGCCCAGCCCGTACCCGTCGAGCTGCCCGGCCGCCCCGGTCAGCGGGTCCCCGCCGACGGTGTGTGCCGGGTCGACGGCGAGCACGGGGACCCCGCCGAGCAGGTCGCTCAGCCGGGGCGCGCCCTCGGTGTGGTCGGGGTGCCCGTGGGTGATCAGCACGAGCCCGACCGGCCCGGACGCGGCCACGGCGGCGAGGTGCCCCTCGTCGGCCGGGCCGGGGTCGACGACGATCGCCCGTGCCGCGTCGGGGGCACGCAGCAGCCAGGTGTTGGTGCCCTCCAGGGTCATCGGCCCCGGGTTGGGGGCACGCAGCAACGTCACCCACTGCGGCAGCCGGTCGGCCAGCGCGGCCGGCGGTGCCGTCACATGCCCGGTCATGGCTGCGATCGTACGACCCTGTGCGCCACTCCCCGCGATCTTGCCGAACCGGCCCACTGGTTTGTGGTCCTTCACGGCTTTCGACCGACCGGCCGGGTCACCTCGCGGGGAGTGGCGGTGGGGTCAGGCCACCTCGACGATCAGTTCGATCTCGACCGGGGCGTCCAGCGGCAGCTCGGCCACCCCGACGGCCGAGCGGGCGTGGCGGCCGGCCTCCCCGAAGATCGCGCCGAGCAGGTCGGAGGCCCCGTTGATCACGGCCGGCTGGCCGTGGAAGCCCGGTGCGGAGGCCACGAAGCCGGTCAGCTTCACGATCTTGACGATGTTCTCCAGGCCGACCAGCGAGTCGACGGCGGCGAGGGCGTTCAACGCGCACCGCTCGGCGAGGTCCTTGGCCTGCTCGGGCGAGACACCCGCGCCGACCTGGCCGGTGGCGAGCAGCTTCCCCTCGGCCACCGGCAGTTGACCGGAGACGTAGACGTGCTGACCGGACTGCACGGCCGGCACGTAGCTGGCCACCGGCGGCACCACGTCGGGCAGGGCCAGGCCGAGTTCGGCCAGCTTCGCGTGGGGTCCGTTGCTCATCGTCGGACCCCTTCAGCCCTTGGGACGCTTGAGGTACGCGACCAACTGGTCCGGGTTCGGGCCGGGGATCACGGCGACGAGTTCCCAACCGTCCTCGCCCCAGTTGTCGAGGATCTGCTTGGTCGCGTGGACCAGCAGCGGGACCGTGGCGTATTCCCACTTCTGCATCGGTGGAAGGCTCCCTTGCCTGGCGTGGACTGTGTCGCCGACAGCCTACGGTCCGGGTGACGGCCGGGGCGCGGGGCGCTGCTCGGGGGCGGTGGGCAGTTCGCCGCACTGCCCGGTGTGGTCGTACGGCTGGGGGCAGCGGGACCGGTCGGGCAGCAGCAGGTCGCAGAAGACCCGGTGCCTGTTGTTCTGGTCGTCGGCGGTGGAGACGGTGGTCTCGCCGGCGTCGAGTTCGACGAGGAAGCCCAGCGAGGTGGCGACGGTGCCGGCCAGCGCGGTCGCCGCCGCCAGGTCGGCCACCCGGATCGGCAGGTGGATGACGTAGCCGGGCTCCTCGTCGTCCCGGGTGCGGTCACCGGGGCGGCCGAGCATCCGCAGCGCCTCGGTCGGCTCGGCGCAGCGGCGGTAGGACCGCTCGTTCATCGGCAGCCCCATGCCCGGGGCGTCCGCCTCGCCGGCCGAACCTCCCCGCCTCCCCCGGTCTCCTGGTGATGAGAAGTGGGCCCGGGCGATGTTCTCCGCGTCGCGCATGTACCTTCCTCCGGCCTCGTACCATGAATGACCGCCGTCCGGACCGGGCGCCGACCCGGTCCGCTCCCCCCGCATCCGGACGAACGTAGGACCCCGCCCGGGGCAGGGACAACGGGACGCGCACGGTTGATCACATCAAGTCACATATGTGACACTCGCGTGGTCTGCAAAGTGATCGCGACCCACCGCAGCTAGTGAGCGGTCCGCCACGCGCCGCCCATCGACCGTTACCCTTGCGCCTCGGACGGGCGATCAGGGGTCGCCCGCCGCGCCCGTACCCGCGTCGTCGCCAGGGGCGGCGACGGCGCCCCATCCCCCGGGGGACCACATGACCCATCCACCGTTCGGTGGTGCGAGCGGATCGCCAGGCGGGCCACCGCCACGGCAGGACCCACCAGAGCCGGGCGGTACGACCGCCTCCGGCGTCTCCCCGTCCGGTGTCGGCGCGCCGCCGTCGACGGGTCACCCCGGGTACCGGGCGGCGGCCCCGACGCGGCGGCGCGGCGCGTTGGTCGCCTGGCTCGCGCTGGCGGCGGCCGTCGTGCTCTGCGGCGGCGGTGGGACGCTCGCCTTCCTGACCCTACGCGACACCGAGGGCGGCGACGGGGCGAAGGAGCCGACGGTGGCGGTGGACGGCTTCCTCACCGCCGTCTACCAGGACCGCGACGCCGGCAGGGCGGCCGCCTTCGTCTGCGCGGAATCGCGCGACCCGCAGAAGATCAACGCCAAGGTGGCCGAGGTGCAGCGGTACGCCACCACCTACATCAACCCGCGGTTCCGCTGGTCCAGCCCGACCGTCGACAGCCAGAACGGTGACCGGGCCACCGTCTCCACCACCCTCACCATGACCACCGCCGACGAGAAGATCGCCGAGCAGCCGTTGCGGTTCACCGTCGTACGGAAGACGGGTTGGTGGGTCTGCGAGGTCGGCTGACCGCGCGGGGTGGATAGGCTCGACCGGTGCGAGCAGCTGAGCGGCCGGCCGACCCGGCCGGCACCGGGTGGCCGTCCCGCCTGCACGTGGTGACCGGCAAGGGCGGCACGGGCAAGACGAGCGTGGCGGCGGCGCTGGCGCTCGCCCTGGCCGCCGACGGCCGCCGCACCCTGCTGGTCGAGGTGGAGGGCCGGCAGGGCATCGCCCAACTCTTCGGGGTCGACCCCCTCCCGTACGCCGAGCGGCACCTCGTCGACGCCCCCGGCGGCGGCGAGGTGCGCGCCCTCGCGGTGGACGCCGAGGAGGCGTTGCTGGAGTACCTCGACATGTTCTACAAGCTCGGCGCGGCCGGTCGGGCGCTGCGCAAGCTCGGCGCGATCGACTTCGCCACCACCATCGCCCCGGGCCTGCGGGACGTGCTGCTCACCGGCAAGGTCAAGGAGGCCACCACCCGCACCGCCGGCCAGCGCCGGGTGTACGACGCGGTGGTGCTGGACGCCCCGCCGACCGGTCGGATCGGTCGTTTCCTCAACGTCACCGCCGAGACCGCCCGGCTGGCGAAGGTCGGCCCGATCAAGACCCAGAGCGACGGGGTGTCGGCGCTGCTGCGCTCCCCGATGACCGCGGTGCACGTGGTGACGTTGCTGGAGGAGATGCCGGTCCAGGAGACGGTGGACGCGATCGCCGAGCTGACCCAGCTCGGCTTCCCGGTGGGCCGGGTGATCGTCAACGCGGCCCGCCCGCCGTCGACCACCGGCCGGGAGGTGACCCGGGCGGAGCTGAAACGCGGGCTGGCCGCCGCCGGCCTGCCGACCGACCCGGCGACCGTGGCCGGGCTGGCCGGCGAGGCACGGGACCAACAGGTACGGCGGGAGCTGGAGGATTCGCTACGGACCGACCTGATGGAGCTGGGGCGGCCGGTGACCGAGCTGCCGTTGCTGCCCGACGGGGTGGATTCCGCCGGGCTGGCGGCGTTCGCCGAGATCCTCCGTCGGGCGGATTGACGCACACCTCACGTCGGCCCGGACGCACGGACCCCACCGGCCCGATACGCTCGATTGGTGCCTTCCGAAGACGCGGCGCCCGTGCTGGACGTCGACCAGATCCTCGCCGACCCCGGCGTGCGCATCGTGGTCTGCTGTGGCGCCGGCGGGGTGGGCAAGACGACCACCGCGGCGGCGCTGGCGCTGCGGGCGGCCGAGCGGCACGGCCGGCGCACGGTGGTGCTCACCATCGACCCGGCCCGCCGGCTGGCCCAGTCGCTCGGCCTGACCGAGCTGGACAACACCCCCCGCCAGGTCAAGGGGATCGACGTCGAGGGCGGCGGTGAGCTGCACGCCATGATGCTGGACATGAAGCGCACCTTCGACGACGTGGTGCTCCAGCACACCGACCCGGCGAAGGCGGCGGAGATCTTCGCCAACCCGTTCTACCAGGCCATGAGTTCCACCTTCGCCGGCACGCAGGAATACATGGCGATGGAGAAGCTCGGCCAGTTGCACGCCCGGGGCGAGTGGGACCTGATCGTGGTGGACACCCCGCCGTCCCGCTCGGCGCTGGACTTCCTCGACGCCCCGGCCCGGCTCTCCCGCTTCCTCGACGGCCGGATGCTGCGGCTGCTGCTCGCCCCGGCCCGCAGCGGGGGGCGGAGCATGTTCAGTTTCGTCACCGCCAGCTTCGGGATGTTCTCGAAGGTGGTGCAGAAGGTGCTCGGGGCGCAGCTGCTGACCGACCTCTCCGGCTTCGTCGCGGCCCTCGACTCGATGTTCGGCGGGTTCCGGCAGCGGGCCGAGCAGACGTACCGGATCCTCCAGGCCAGCGAGACGGCGTTCCTGCTGGTGGCGACGCCGGAGCCGGACGCGGTCCGGGAGGCGGCCTACTTCGCCGGGCGGTTGGGCGCGGAGCGGATGCCGCTGGCCGGGCTGGTGCTCAACCGGGTGCACCGGCCGGCGGCGGGCCCGGACCCGGCGGCCAGCCGGGCGGCGGCCGACCGGCTGGCCGAGCTGGGCGGGCACGACGCCACGGTCGACGTGCTGCGGGCGCACGCCGCGCTGGCCCAGCAGGCGGCCCGCGAGCAGCAGGTGGCCCGGCGGTTCACCGAGGCGTTCCCGGCGGTGCCGACGGTGTCGGTGACGGCGCAGCCCGCCGACGTGCACGACGTCGACGGGCTGCGGACGATCGGCGCGGCGATCAGCCACCCCTGACCGGTGAGCGGCCCGCCGGGGCCGGTCACCGGCCGGGTCGGGTCTCAGCCGGCGGTGGTGACCAGGATCTTGTCCTTGCCGCCGCGCTCCTTGGCGTTCTTCTTCATCGCCGCCTCGAACATCTTGCGCCAGCTCGCCACCTGCGGGTGCCGGCGCAGCAGCGCCCGGCGTTCCCGTTCGGTCATGCCACCCCACACGCCGAACTCGATGCGGTTGTCGAGCGCGTCGGCCAGGCACTCGTACCGCACCGGGCAGCTGCGGCAGATCCGCTTCGCGACGTTCTGCTCGGCGCCCTGTACGAACAACGCGTCCGGGTCCCCGTTCTGACACGCCGCCAGCGACGGCCAGTCAGTGATCATCCCCATCTGTACACGTCCCCCCTTGCAGTACCAACCGACTCGTGCGACCAGCCGTCGTTCCCCCCGGTCGTCCGGCCCGTTCCTTCCCCAAGGAGGCACGGACGACGTGTGGCTCGTGTCGCCGCCACCATCATGCTCTGTAGTCACATGATTACGCAACGTTGTCGGCGAAATCCAACATTCCGGACAGTCCCGGCTTCCCGGGCCTTCGATCGCCGCTTACCCCGTCGGAGTACGTGAAAACGCTGCGCGGGCTCCACCGATCGGTGGAGACTCGGCGCGGTCACCCGCAACCTCGCAGCGGGGGTCGTGCGTTTAGCACAACGAGGTCGGCGCGCGCAGGAAATGGGGAAAGAACGCCCCGGCGCCCCTCGTTCCCTACTCGCGTACCCTGTCGAGGTGACCTGGATGCGGAAACGTGACCACAATGTCTTCACCAACGCCGCATCGCTACTGATCTGCGGCCTGCTGGCCGGTGTGGTGGTGGCGGCGGCGGCCTTCCCCGCGGTGGCGATGTCCGGCCTGGCGGCCAAGGCCGGCGCCGAGACATTCGGCGCACTGCCCAAGGAGCTGACCGTGGCCCGCGCGCCACAGATCAGCTACCTGCTCGCCAGCGACGGCAAGACCCCGCTGGCCACCATGTACGACGAGAACCGGCGCGACGTGAAGCTCGCGGACATCTCCCCGTACATGCAGAAGGCGATCGTCGCCGCCGAGGACCACGACTTCTACAAGCACAACGGCGTGGACGTCAACGGCGTGGCCCGGGCGTTCGTCAACAACCAGTCCGGCACCAACTCCCAGCAGGGTGCCTCCACGCTGACCATGCAGTACGTCCGGCTGGCCATCGCCTACTCGGCCACCCACCCGGCCGACGTGGTCGCCGCGACCGAGGACACCAGCGCCCGCAAGATCCGCGAGATGCGGCTGGCCCTCCAGGTCGACAAGGAGTTCTCGAAGGACGAGATCCTCACCCGCTACCTGAACCTCGCCTCCTTCGGCAACGGCGCGTACGGCATCTTCGCCGCCAGCCAGGTGTACTTCGGCAAGTCCCCCAAGAACCTCAAGATCGAGGAGGCGGCGCTGCTGGCCGGCATGGTCAAGGCGCCCACCACCAACGATCCGACCACCCGCAGCGGCTACCCGCTCGCGCTCGACCGGCGTAACTACGTCATCGACAACATGATCAAGACGAAGGCCATCACCCAGCAGGAGGGGGACGCCGCCAAGGCGACCAAGCTGGTGGTGAAGGACAAGCGCACCCCGAACGGCTGCGTCGCCACCAACCAGAAGGACTGGGGCTTCTTCTGCGACTACTTCTACCGCTGGTGGCTCTCGCAGGAGACCTTCGGCTCCACCACGTACGACCGGGAGCGGCGGCTCAAGAGCGGCGGCTACACCATCACCACCACGCTCGACGTGCAGGCGCAGAACGGTGCCGACCGGGCCGTCCGCAGGAACCTCGGGGTGAACAGCAAGGCCGCCCGGATGGTCGCCGCGATCGAGCCGGGCACCGGTCGGGTACGCGCGCTGTCGGTCAACCGGAACTTCAAGATCGATGACCCGAAGAAGCCGCAGAACAAGTACTCCAGCGACCCCAGAAAGGCCAAGAAGAAGATCCGGGGCAACTACCCCAACACGGTGAACCCGCTGCTCAGCGGCGGCCAGGGCATCACCGGCTACCAGGCCGGCTCGACGTTCAAGATGTTCACCATGGTGGCCGCGCTGGAGAAGGGCATCCCGCTCGCCTACCCGATCAACTCGCCGCCGGTCTTCAAGTCGGAGTACATCGTCGAGCAGAACTCGCCGGCCGCCTGCCCGGGGACGCACTTCTACTGCCCCAAGAACGCCTCGGCGAGCATGGCCGGCGTGCACAACATGTGGACCGCCTTCGGCAGCTCGGTCAACACCTACTTCGTCCCGCTGGAGCAGCAGGTGGGCGCAGAGAACGTGATCAAGGCGGCGCAGAAGCTCGGCATCACCTTCCGCAGCAGCGACGACGCCCGCCGGGCCACCAAGGAGGGCGGCGCCAACCAGTGGGGCGCGTTCACCCTGGGTGTCTCCCAGACCACCCCGCTGGAGCTGGCGAACGCCTACGCCACCCTGGCGGCCGACGGGAAGTACTGCGAGCCGATCCCGGTGCAGCAGATCAAGGACCCGGAGGGCAACAAGCTCGACGTCGCCAACCCGCGCTGCGAGCAGCGGATCTCCACCGAGGTGGCCCGGGCCGCCGTGGACGCGGCCCGCTGCCCGGTCGGTGACCGGTCGTCGGTCTCCAAGTGCTCCGGGGCGACCGCCCGTAACGTCCGGGGCATCGTCGGCAAGCCGGTGGCCGGCAAGTCCGGCACCACCGACAGCGAGAAGACCTCCTCGCTGGTGGCGATGACCAAGCAGTTCGCGGTGGCCGGCATCATGGCCGACCCGGACTGGGCGCAGACCAACCAGCAGATGGGTCACGACACGCCGACCGGCATCAACCCGGCGGTCTACCAGACGCTGCGGGACGCCATGAAGGGCAAGCCCGGCATCGAGTTCACCCCACCCAACGGCAAGATCATCAACGGTGACCAGCGTTCCATCCCGAACGTGAAGTGCCAGTCGGTGGACGGTGCCCGGGGCAAGCTCAAGGAGGCAGGCTTCTCCGTCGTCGTCTCCGACAACAAGATCGCCTCGGAGTGCCCGGCCGGCACCGTCGCCGGCACCAGCCCCAACGGCCGCACCATCAAGGGCGGCGTGGTCACCATCGAGGTGAGCAGCGGCGGCGGCAGCACCCCGAACCAGGGCGGCGACACGCCCGGCGGGCCGGGAGGCCCCGGGGGCCGACCACCGAACGGCAACTGACCCCTACCGACGACGACGGGCGGGCACCCCACACGGGGTGCCCGCCCGTCGCGTGTCCGACGTACCGGTGAGCGGACCGACCGGCGTGACGGTGGGTCAGAGGCCGAGCTGTCGGCGTACCTCGGCGGCGACGCGACCACCCTCGGCCCGGCCGGCCACCGCGGCCTGGGCCGCCTTCATCGCCGGGCCCATCTGGGACTTCTCGGTGAAGCCGCCCGCGGCCAGCGCCCCCGACACCAGTTCCGTCAGCTCCTGCTCGGAGAGCTGCTTCGGCAGGTAGCGGTCGAGCACCGCACCCTCGGCGGTCTCCTTGTCGGCCTGTTCGGCGCGGCCGGCGTCGGCGAACGCGGCAGCCGCCTCCCGGCGCTTCTTCGCCTCCTTGGTCAGCACCGCGAGCACCTCGTCGTCGGAGAGCTCGCGCTTGGCCTTGCCGGCGACCTCGGCGTTGCCGACGGCGGCCAGCGCCATCCGCAACGTGGAGGTGGTCAGCTCGTCGCGCGCCTTGAGGGCGGCGCGCATGTCTGCGGTCAGGCGGTCCTTCAGCGTGCTCATGGACGCCCAAACTACCCTGGTCGGCATGCGAAAGCGCACACTATTCGGCCTCGCCGCCGGGACCGTCGCCGCCGGGGCGGCCACGCTGGCGTACGCGTCCCTCGTCGAACGCAACATGTTCACCCTGCGCCGGTACGACGTGCCGGTGCTGCCGGCCGACGCCGAGCCGCTGCGCGTGCTGCACCTGTCGGACCTGCACATGATGCCCGACCAGCGGCGCAAGCAGCAGTGGGTGGCGTCGCTGGCCGCCCTCGACCCGGACCTGGTGGTGGTCACCGGGGACAACATGGCCCACCCCGACGCGGTGCCCGGGGTGCTGCGCGCCCTGCAACCCCTGCTCGACTATCCGGGCGCGTTCGTCTTCGGCTCCAACGACTACACCGGGCCGGTCTGGAAGAACCCGTTCACCTACTTCCTGCCCGGCCGGGAGTACACCGAGGGCGCCGCCCTGCCGTACGAGGAACTGCGGGACGTGCTCACCGGGGCCGGCTGGGCGGACCTCAACAACGCGCGTACCTCGATCAAGGCCGGTGGCCGCCTCGTCGAGCTGGTCGGCGTGGACGACCCGCACATCGGGCAGGACGACTACCCGGCCGTCGCCGGCCCGGTCACCCCCGCCGCCGACCTGTCCATCGCGCTCGCCCACGCCCCGGAACCGGCGCTGCTCGACCAGATGGCCGCCGACGGCTTCGGCCTGCTGCTGGCCGGGCACACCCACGGCGGTCAGGTCTGCGTACCCGGCTACGGCGCGCTGGTGACCAACTGCGGGCTGCCCAGGGCGATGGCGAAGGGCCTGCACCGCTGGCCCGGCTCCGACTCCTGGCTGCACGTCTCGGCGGGCCTCGGCACCCATCCCACCGCCCCGGTCCGCTTCGCCTGCCCACCCGAGGCCAGCATCCTCACCCTCACCCCCCGCTGATCCCCGCTCTGCTGCCCCGCCGCTCCACCCCATGATCAGGTTGCCGTTCCGCGATCTGATCATGGGGGCGGGCAGGCCGGAGCCGGGTGCCTGGCTCGCCGTCGCCGGTGCCGGGGGTACCGAGTTTGATCGGCGGAGCGGGTGGGCTACTATTTCACCGCACGCCTCGGGGTGTGGCGCAGCTTGGTAGCGCGCTTCGTTCGGGACGAAGAGGTCGTCGGTTCGAATCCGGCCACCCCGACCAGAGTTAGTGCAGCTCAGGGCCGGTTTCCTTTGCGGGAAGCCGGCCCTGAGTCGTATCCCAAAGTGCACGTGGGGAGAAATCTGGGAGACGATCATGGGAACCTGTCTCCCGGCCGATCTACACCCGCGCCTTCAACAGCCGGTCAAGCGCTGCCACGGGCGAGCACGGGGCCATCTCCCGGCGGGCCGCAAGCGACGCATCCCACCGGCCGGTGAGCGCCGTCATAAGCCGCTGACGCATCTCCGGCGTGACGTGCGAGTAGCGAGCCTGCACCGACCCATCCTCATGCCCCATCCGCTCGTCCATGAGCTTCGGAGGGGTGCCCAGCTCGACCATGACCGTCTTGTGGGTGTGCCTTAGCCCATGTGGCGTCAGGCGGGGTGCGATCGGCAGCCAACACGAGTCAGCGCGGCCGGTGGCGTTCCGGCCGCGCACCGGCACGCCGGGCCAGGGGTCCGAGAGCACTGGCACCGGGCGAGCATCCTGCGGGGCCTTCTTCGCATACCACCCAGTAGCCGCCGGGCGGAACAGCCATGTCGTAAAGCTGTTGCGCCGCCAGTGCGCGGCCAGCTCTCCCGATGGGCCGCCGCCCCGGATGTAGCCCAATTCCTCGGCCGCAATCTCGACCTTGGCTCGCGTTGTCTCCGGCACTGTCTCCGGGTGGTTTAGGACAGTGGAGGCGGTGCCGATCGACACGCCAGCACGGCGAGCCACGTCCGCCAGCTTCGGCCCTGGCCGCTGCGGCGCACCGTTGGCGGACCGATAGCCGCGAAAGACATACTTGAGCCCATGGCACGGGCAGGGCTTCGGTTGCGTGCGGGCGATGTGCTCGGACACCAAGCCGAACAGCCACGCGGGCAAATCAAGCGTGCGGTGGGAATCGTCCTTGGGCGGGCAGCGGTGAAACTCTCCCGTGTCGAGTTCGTATAGCTGCCATTCCACCCTCAGCCCGGCAGAGCGGACGTATTGAGTTTCTAGCCCTACAAGCTCACCCCACCGAATTCCCGTGTAACCCTTGAGAACAACCGCAACGAATTCATCGTCACGACCCGACAGGAGTGCGGCCCGCTCGGCAAGCAACAGGATGCCAAGCGAGCTGGTAACTGCCTTCTCGGGACCGCGATTGCGAGAGCGGCCCGCTCGTTTACCTCTGCCACGGCGGCGCGTGGCCGGGTTAGCGTCGCGCAACCCTTCGTCTACCGCGTCGGCAAGAATGAGATGGAGGGTTGCACGCCAGGTCTTGATACTCGACTCGGCATAGCCGAATGCCCTTTCCTCCTTTTCCCAGGTCACAACGTCGGTAGCCGTGATATCGGCAATGACGGCGTGCTCGAACGCGGGTAGTAAGTGCTCCTCAATGTGGCGCTTGTAGTTTTGCAAGGTGGACGCGGCCAGGTCTTGAGCCGCGTACCACCGGCTCACGTACTGCCCGAAGGTCGTCCGGCTCTCGGCCGGGTCGCGGCGGCGGCCAGCGCGTACCTTTGCCTCTTCGTCGTTGGCCGCGCGCTCGGCCTCCCGCTTGGTGCGGAAGCGGATGGTTTCACCGTTGGTGTCGCTGACAGTGCCATACTTTCCGCGCTCGATTTTGTACCGGCCGCGCCAGTAGTCTCCGCGCTTCTCGGCGTACCCCAAATCGATCTCCTTCCCAATACAGCGGCACCAGACGTGGGCTAGGCCGCGATAGATGGTTGCCCGTCCGCGTTACGCACCCGCCGGGGCCGGCGCGCCTTGAGTTGAATTGCCGGCTCCGCGTTTTCTGATCGACCACTGCGCGATGCAGGAGTCTCGCGGCGCGGCGGCGCGGCGCTAGCCGGGCGACGCTCGAACAGACGAACTATCTCCGCGATGTGCTCATTGGTGAACCGGTAGCTTCCGCCGATCCAACTGAATGGAATGCGGCCCTTCCGCGCTTGCTCCTTCACCCACCATTCGGAACAACGGAGGATTTTGGCGACTTCTGCTGGCCGATGGAGCGGCCCGGGGTGGCCGGTCGGATTGTCGCGGTGAAGTTTCAGGTCATGGGGTTTCACTGGCGAGCCTCCTCACGGTCGCGGGGTACGGCGTCGATGTAGATGCGGTGCCAGGCGGACGGGGGTCGGTCGGGGTAGGGCCGGCTGATGTGCTGGATGGTGAGCACGTGGGCGAGTGCGGTGAGGATGGCGGCGGTTTCGGTGGGGGTGCCGTGCAGCCTGATTCGCATGCTGGCGGCCTCTCGGTTGTCGGGCGGGTCGGGTGGTGGGTTCGAGAGGACTTGCTACAGGGAGCCGTAGGGCGGCCCGCTGAGAGCGCCGTAGAGCCAAGATCTCCGGTGGGTTGGTGTTAGGCAATGCGCGAGGCTTGCGCAGACGCTCTCAGCGGGTGGGCGTGGTGGGTTGGTGGCGGGTGGTCGTGTCGTGGTGTGGGAGGGCTGAACCCATCTCGGCATCTCGGCATCTCGGCAAAGGTGCGGTTGAGCTGCGGAAATGCTTGCCGAGATCTTGGAGGCGGGTTTTCAAGATCTCGGCAAACGGTGGTGATCTCGGCAGGATGTTGCCGAGATGCCGAGATTGACGTTCTCTGATCGGCCGGATCTCGGCAGGGTGTTTTCGCAGCTAGCGGGCCGGTTCTGCCGAGATGCCGAGATGCCGAGATGGGTTCAGCGGGTTTCAACCCTGGTGGCGTTCGACCCAGAAGACGGCGCGGTTGCCGCGTTCGTGGCGGCCGGCGCGGATGACGTGTTCGCCGCGCCATCGTCCGGCTTGTCCGGTGAGCATGCGGCCGAGTTGCAGCGGGTTGGGTAGGCGTCCGGCGGTGGTGGTGATGAACTGTCCGTCCCAGGGGTCGTGTTCGTCGCTGCCCAGGTGCATGGGTTCGGCGTCGCGGCGTAGGTCGGCGGCGGTGAGGGGTTTGTCGCTGTGGCGGTCGTGCCAGGTGGTGAGGAACGCCCGCCAGCGGGTTTCGTCTTCGTCAATGTCGCGGACATCAGCGGCGTTGGTGAGGAATCCGTCGATGCCGTGGTGGTGGAGGAATCCACCGAGGGCTTGCGCCCAGGGGGTGAACTGCCGCATCGACAACCCGGCGGCGCGGGGTGCTCCCTGGTGTGTCCAGTCGAGCACGAGCACGAGCAGGTGCCACAGGACGGTGAGTTGATTGGCGGGGGCGGTGATCCACTGGTCGAGGTGGGGGATGCCGAACCCGGATTGGTCGCGGAGTTCCGGGCGGGGCATGTTCGGGTCGAGGTGCACCCGGACGGTGCGGGAGGCCATGTCGCCGCCGACTTGCAGGTTGTTGCCGGTGGCCATCCAGAGTCGGTCGTTGACGGTGGCGATGTTGCGGGATGCGCCTAACTGCCGGTCGGACCACACTCCGGCGGTGACGAGCTGCGCGAGCACGGCGGAGTCGATGACGGTGCCCTCGGCCAGGTTGTCCCAGATCACCACGCCCACCTGCTCCGCGAGCACCGCCGTGATGGACTTGCGCAACTCCTCATCGGCGTAGGCCCAGGGCATGACCCGCTGCCCGTAGAGCATCCCGGGTCCGGCGGTGAGGATCGTCTTACCGGACGACGGCATGGTGGCGTCGATCAGGGCGAACGGGGTCAGGGAGCGGGTGAAGTGCCGCAGGATCGGCGTTGCCAGCAGCGCCACGTAGTTGGCCCGATCGGCGGCGGACGCCCAAGGGAAGTCACGTAGGAATCGGCCGAGCAGGAACCGGCGTGCTTCGGCCACCTGCTCCGGGGTGGGTTCGTCGGGCACGGGCGGCAGCGCCACCTTCGTGGCGAGGTAGAAGCCGGTCGCGGGGTCGTAGCCGGGGGTCTGCAACAGGGTGCCGTCGCGGCGCAGCACCGGGGCACCGATGATCCCGCGCAGCGGAGCCACCCCCGGCCACGTCTTCCCGGCCAGCACTGAGGACAGGATCTCCCGGGAGGGGGTGGTTTCCTCCTCGTAGGGTTCGGGGTTGCCGGCGGCGTCCTTGCGGGTCTTGATCCGGTAGACGCGGGCGTGTTCGGCGAGCAGCCCGGCCAGGCTGGCGGGGTTGATGGTGCTCGCGGCTACGGGCAGGGGTGAGTCTTCGTCGGCGGCGGCGGGCAGGCCACCGGAGACGGCTTCCATGTGCACCAGCGCCCCGGCGGACACGTACGTGTCCGGCAACAGGCCGCGCACGAGTGCGGCTTTGAGGACGCGGATGCTCTCGGGGCCGGAGCCGACCTGCAACCGTTCGGTCACGCGGCCCTCCCTGCGGTGTGCAGGCGGCGGGGGTTACGTGCGCCGACGCGTAGCCCGTTGGTGATGGTGTGCGCGATCTCCCGGGAGGGCAGCCCGATCGACGCGGCGGCGGGTTCCAGGACAGCCCACACGTCGTCCTCGGTGAGCGCGCCCCCGGCGGCCAACTGGCCGAGCGCGACGGCGGAGGCGAATAGGGCGTGGTTGCGCTGGCCCTCGCGGGCGGTGGTGAGGTGGTCGACCTGGCGGCGGATCGCGGCGGCCAGATACCGGCCGCGCCGGTCCGGCGGCAGCGCCACCGCGGTAGGCCGGTAGACGGGCCGCACGGCCGGCGCGAGCAGCCCGGCCAGCCATCCGGGTAGCGGTGCGGGCTCCACGTCGAGAGCGGCGGTGTAGGGGCGGCCGTTGACGGTGGAGCCGGCGGCGACGACGTACCCGCCGTGGGCGCGGGTGTCGACCTTCCAGCCCAGCCCGCCGCGCTCCCCGGTGGTGTTGCGCAGTTCCGGGCCGCTGGCCGGGTGGCGGTAGAACAGGTGGCTTCCGCCGCGCCCGGTGGTCTGTGTGTAGGTCGCGTCAATGGTGCCGTTGTGCCGAGCGGCCAGGGCGGTGAGCACGTCCACGCCGTCCCGCATGCCGGCCCACTCGGCCGGCGGGGTGTCGTCGGGGTGCTTGGGCACATCCAGGTCGACCACCAGCAGCCCGGACGGCCCGCACGCGATGCCGACGCCGTAGGGGCGGGCCGACCACGCCCGCCGGATACGGGTCGGGTCGGTGGTGGCGCGTTCCTCCCACCCGACGTGCCGCCCGGCGGCCCGGCAGCGGGGGTCGGTGCGGTCGCACCGGTCGGCGGTGCACCGGTTCGGGAACGCGGGCCGCTTCGCCTCATCCTCGGCGGCCTGCGGGTGGTCGGGACGCAGCGGGAACACGTGCCAGCCGCGCGCGGCGTGAGCGAGCGCGGCGGCCAACAGCGGCGAAAGGTCAGGCATGACGGTCCTTCCAGACGGCGGCGTGCCGGTGGCCAGCGCCGCGCGGGCGCTGGCCACCAGGCAGTGAGCGCGCGAAGCGCGCCGGTCAGGGGTTTCGGGTCAGGTGAAGCACGCGCCGTTGTCGCACAGCGCGTCATCGTCGGCGGGGTCGAAACCGGGCAGCATGTCTTGCGCCGTGGCGACGGCGGCGGACAGCGGCCGGTTGAACCGGGTGAGGTAGACGGGGTCTTTGCCGAGCGCGGCCCGCCGGGCGTTGAGCAGGTTTTCCAAGTCGCACGCCCGGTTGAACAGGTCGGGCCGGTCGCGGCGGGTTTCGGCCCACGTCGCCGGGCGGCGGAACGGGCAGAACCAACACGCCGACTTGGGCGGCACGGGCAGACCGGCGGCGGTGATGATGCGGGCGCAGTCGTGGCGGCGCAGCGGCGGCGCATGGTCGAGCAGCGGATACACGGTGCGTTCGTAGGGCTCGGAGCGGCGGTTGTTGACGCGTTCGATCTCGTCCAGGCTGATGCCCACCCCGACCGTGGCCGGGTTGTCGGCGCTCGCGCCGTGGGCCTTGAGGTGCCGGCCGATGACCTTGATTTTGAAGTCAGCCGTGCACGATCTCGTGCCCGGAGCGCCGTTGGACATTCGCACCGGGATCGGTAGCGACCGTGACCCCTCACGGGTCAGCCTGCCGTACAGCGTCTCCCGCGTGCCGTCGCGGCGCTGCCGGTGCAGCTCGTGGAGCTGTATGCCGTGCAGCGCTGCGTACGGCTTGGCGTACCGCTCCACGTAGGCCAGCGTCGCGGGGTCTTCGGAATCGTTGCCGACGTTGGCGAACAGGAACACCGGGAAGTCGATCCGCCCCGTCGCGGCCAAGACCAGGGCGGCGGTCGACTGCACCCCGCCGCCGTAGGAGAACACCCTCACGCCGCACCTCCGGAGCGCCGGTCGGGGAACGGCAGCACGGTCGCGCCGTCGTCGCTGGCCGGGCCGACGGGCCGCACGCCGCGCCGGGTCGCGGTGACGGTTAGCCGCAGGTACAGCCGGGAACGACCGGCGTCGGTGCCAGTCAGCGGCCGGCGCGTCCCCTGCCACGCGACGCGGCCGGCGGCGGCCAGGGCACGGGCAGCGGCGTCGAGTTCGGCCGGAGAGCCGGCCAGCCACACTTCGAGGCCGGTCAGTGGCGCGTCGCGCCGGGAAGGCCGGTCGTCGCGGTAGCCGGCCATCACGCGGGCTTCCCGAGACGTGCGGTGACCTTCTCGACGCACGCGCCGATCACCTCTTGCGGGTGGTGGCCGATACTGGCGATGGCGACCAGGGCGGTGAGCACCACGTCGGCCAGTTCGGCGGCGACGTCGGCGGTGGTGTGGGTGATGCCCTTGCGGGGGTTCTGGCCGATGGTGCCGATCCACGCGGCGGCGGCCTCTCCGGCTTCCTCGGTGACTTTCAGGATGCGCAGCGAGGTTTCTTCGCGGCCGGTGCCGTTGATGGCGTCCAGTCGGGCGGCGACCAGGGCGGCGACGTCGAACACGCCGGATTCGGCGGTGGGCTTCATGGGGTGGCCTTCCATGGGTGGGGGCGGCCGGCGACGGCAGCCCGGGTGACGGTGTGCCGGAGATCGGTCAGCAGCCCGTGGAGCTGCCGGCGGGCGCGCAACTCGGCCGGGGCGAGAGCGACCCGCACGCGGACCTCGGCGTGGTCCCGGCCGGCGGCGGTGCGGACTCTGACGAGGACGGCGCGGCCGTGGCCGGGTAGGTCGACCACGATCTCTTCGGAGCGGTGTTCGCCGAGTCCGCAGCGGTGGTCCCGGCCGCACCAGTCGGTGTGGCCGTGTCTGGTGCGGCGGGTGGTCATCGGGTGCCTTGGCGGCGGAGTCGTCGGAAGTGGTTGAAGGCGCGGCGGCCGATGCGTAGCCGTAGGCCGGTGCCGGTGCAGTGGCGGCAGTCGGGGCGGCCGTGGAGGGCGCGGGGGTGGGTGGCCCGTTGGCGTAGCCGCTGCCACCAGGTGGGTGGGGCGGTGCCGGTGCCCTTGCAGCGGTGACAGGCAGTGAACGGCCGGACGTAGCAGGCTCCGGCGTAACCGACAGCGACAATCAGAGCAATTCCGGCGAACAGGACTACGGACATTTCGGGCGTGTTTGTGCTGGTAGCGGCCATGATGGGGGTCACTGGAGGCTCCAAACAGGGGGTTACCGGCGGTAGGCGGCGTGCCGCTCTACCGCTACCGGTGAAGGTTGGTGCAGGTGGGGCCGGTAGCGGCCCGGGTAGAGTTCGCTCTACCTCTTTCCGGGCCGCTACCGCCCGCGCTACCGGTTCTCAGCCGGCGGCGCTGTCGCGCTCGGCGAGTGCCTTGGTGAGGTTCTCCAGGTACAGACCGGACCGGTTGGTGCCCTTGACCTTCACTTGGCGTGAGCACTCGACCTTCTTGCCGCGCACGAGCGCGGACAACGCGGCCGGGGTCAGCGACCCGTACGCCTCGGGGAACCGGTCGGCCAGTCGGGTGGTCAGCACCTCCCAGTGCTGGCCCGACTCGTCGCCGACCCAGACGGCCCGCAGGTCGTCCAGGATGTCCCGCGCGGCCGGCATGTCGGCGGGGCCGGTGATGCCGCCGCGCAGCGCCACGCCCCGGGCGCAGACCTTCTCCACCGCCGCCCGGTCGAGGTAGGCGGCGCGAGCGGAGGTCATCGGCCCGTAGCCGACCCGCACGCCCCATCCGGAGTCCACGCCGACTTCGAAGTGGGTCGGTCGGGCACCCTGGCGGTACGCGCCGGTGCCCAACGCCAGGTCGGTTTCCACGTGCGACGGCACGGCCAGGCAGGTACGGACGGCGATGTTGGACGTGACGCCCTTGGGCAGGGATTCCTTGTCGATGCGCTGCGTCATCATGATCAGGTGGATGCCCAGTGCCCGGCCGCGTTTGATGATGCTGGTCATCGCGGCGGCGGCGGACTTGCCCAACTCGGGGTCGGTGATGAGTTCCTGCACCTCGTCGATCGCGGCGACGATCGGCCGCAACCGGGCGTCCTTGGCGGCGATGGCCCGGTTGAGTTTGTTCTCGCTGTTCATGCCCTGCGTGGCGTAGTGCTTGATGCGCGGGCCGCGCACGTCGCACTCCTTGAGCAACCACATCAGCATCCGGTAGGCGTCCTGCTTGGTGCCCTCGTCCGCGCCGGACCCGAACAACTCCGGCGCGCACAGCGGTTCGAACGCGTCGAAGTCACCCCGCCCGGCCAGGTCGAACACGGCGAACTGCACCAGCGGATCGAGCGCCATCCCCGCCATGACCACCCGCGCGGACAGCGACTTGCCGGAGCCGGGGAAACCCGCGAACAGGCTGTTGCGCTCATCCATGCGGTAGTCCACCGGCCGCATACGCGGGTCGAAGCCGTAGACGAACGGCTTGAAGTAGTCCGTCTGCCCGCCGCGCAGCAGCGGCCACGGGGGCTGTTTCATCGCCGACACGGGCCGGTCGGCCACCCACAGCGCCAGCCGTGACGGGTGCTCCCGGGGCATCACCTCCGGCCACACCTGATCCATCGGCAGCCGCAGCCCACCGGCCAACTGGTCACGCCGCTCCACCACGTCGACGGCGATCACCCCGTCGGGCAGGTCCACGATGGCCAGGTAGCCGGGGCCGTCACGGCGGATCTCACCCACCCCCGCCGGGAACACGATGTCCTCCGGCCGTTTCACCAGGCCGGTGGCCATGATGCCCTTGCGGGTCAACTCCGCGGTGAGCTTCCGATACGTCGCCCGGACCACCGTGCGGGCCAGGATCGGCTTGTCCAGCGGGCGGCCGTAGCGGGCCAGCCCGACCAGCCCGGCGGCCAGGATCGGAACCTTCACCCACCACGGGGCCAGGTCGGAGGCCAGCACCACCCCACCGGTCCCGGTGGCCAGGGTGCCCGCCCCGGTGACCCACCACCGCCACGACGCCTGCCGCATCCGGTGCCGGTCCAGGTCCAGCCACGTCTTCGGATCGTTACGGTTCGCCGCGTCCTGCCGCAGGTGCCAGTTCCCCGTCTCGGCGCTGGTCCACCCGAGCACCCGAGACGCCAACCGCGCCGCACCCTGCGGCGCATACCACACGACCTTGCCCGCGTAGACCGGCGACAGCACCACGTGGGTACCCACGTGGTAGCCGGCCGCTCCGACGGCGCGGCGCAGCATGTCACGGCGCTGGTGCCGGTCGGTCAACCACACCGGCAGCACCGGCCCGGACCGCCGGTCAAGCAACTCGGCCAAATCGGGGCGGCGGTCCGGCGGGTCCACCGGCCCACCCAAGGTGACCGCCTCCGGGGTGACCGTCTCGCCATCGGCGGTGTCAGCGACGGCCAGGCCCTGCGCGGCGGCGGCACGATCCGCACGCCGCTGCGCCAGATCCACAATCCGGGCCGCCTTCTCATCCGGCGGCGGCCCCGCCGGGTTGATGATGGGATCGCTGGTCATGATGGGGGTTCCTCCAATAGGTCCGTTGCTCTCGGGTCGGATGGGGGCTGGCGGCACGGCACGGTTTGCGAGGCCAGGGCCGTGCCGCCGGGCAGGTCAGTAGCCGTGTCGGCGCAGGGCGTCGTACGCGGCGGCCTGGTCAGCCGGCGCGGCAGAACGGAAGGCCCGCTCGAACTTGGCTTTGGCATCGCGGAACTCGCGGCTGTCGATGTCGCGATCAGCGGCGTCGGTCTCGGCCATCCCGAGCTTGAGCAGGGTCCGCACCGCATCCCGATTGATCGGAGCAGGGGTGGGAGTGGACTTCTTGCCGAACAGACCCATGACGGGGTGTCCCTTCCGGCGGCCAGGCGGTCTGGCAGCCACCACCGCCACCGGGTGATGAGCCGGTAGCGGCGGAAACAGCCAGCGGTGCTGCTGGGGGAAGGTCAGCGGCGGTCACGCGGGGCGGCGCGGCCGTTGAGTTGCCGCCGCGCCCGGTCAACCTCCGGACGGTCGTGCAGGGCCTTGCGCTGCCGCTCAGCCTCTTGCCGGGCGGTGGTGCTGCCGGTGGCGGTGGCGGTGGCGTCCAGGTCGCGCCACCGCTCGTAGGCGTCGGCGAACCGGTCGCCGCTCACCGGGTGTTCCGCTTCTCGGCGGCGGCCCGGTTGCGGTCGTCGGCCTGGCGCTGCGCTTCGGCCATCTGGGCGAGGCGTGCTTCCCGGCGGCGGTTGACGATGCGGTCGTGGTGTTCGCGCAACTGTCGATCGGACATACTGAGGGTCCTCCCGAGATCCCATGCGGGTTGAGGGGTAGGGACCGGCGGCACAGCACTGGTTGTCGAGGCCGTTGGGCTGTGCCGCCGGGCGGGGTCAGGACTGGTCGGCCTTGTCCTGCTGGGCGGACGATGCCTTGCGCCGCTTGACGGCCTGATCGGTGAACCACGACGGGTTGGCTTTCTGCGCCCGCCGGTTCAGGTCGGCGTACTGCTGGTCGGTGATGGTGTTCGGGACGGTGGTCTTGCGGAACATCAGTGGGCCTCCCTGACGAGGTGGGCCAGGGCTGCGCCCATGCCGAGCACGGCGACGGGCAGGCAGGCAACGAGGGTGGTGATCCACCATGGGGCGGCGGTGACGCCGTAGGCGACGAGCAGGTGGTAGGCGACCTGGCCGAGCGCGCCGACGGCGAGGGACGCCAGCGCGGACCACTTGGCGAACGTGCGCGCCCGGGTTGGCACCCTGCCGGACAGCCACACGTACAGCGCGTACGCGGCGTACGCCTCCACCCCGATCGGGAGAGTGATCGCGGAGTCGATGGTGGCCCACGAACCCGGTTCCACGATCCCGGGAAGCAGGTCCACCTTCCCGAACCCGGTGAGCTTGCCGAGCCCCACCCATCCGGACCAGACGGCTACGAACGCGCCGAGCGCCATGAGCACCACCGGCCACACCACCGCCGGCCGGGGCGGCCGGGACGTGATGTTGGTGCCCGGGTCTGCGACGGGTGCGGGCTGCGCGGCAACCGGAGGCGGGGCGTCGTCGTCGCCCGGCGGCGGGTCCACCACCGGGCCGGGGTCGGCCGGGGCGGGCTCGGTGGGCTCAATCGGGTCCGTTGCCGGGCCGGTGGGCACCGGGGTTACCTCCGGCTCGGCCTCCGAGACGCTGGCGGCGGCCACGACGGGCCGCGCGAGGGCACCCTGGTACAGGGCGGCGGGCGGCGGGGTCCGGGTCAGCTCGGCGAGGATCGCGTCAGCCTTCGGCCCGCCCACCCGCAACTCCTTCTTGATGCGGTTGCGGGACGGGATCGTGCCGAGTTGGGCGGCCAGGTCCCGCGCGGCGGGCACCAACTCGTCTACCGGCTTCGGGTACGCGGACAGCGTGGGGGCAGTCACGACAATGTCCTCCGTTCAGTGGTCGAGCAGGGCGGCGAGCAGGTCACGGTGGGCGGCGAACACGGTGCCGCCGTAGCAGGTGTCCAGGTATCCCGTGAGCGACTGGTAGTCGACGGCCGGCAGCCACGCGGCGCGGCGGGCGTCGTCGGAGCCGGTCACGGTGGGCAGCGGGCCGGTGCAGATGCCCAGGTCGAAGCGGACCGGCGTGGTGACCATCCACGCTTCGTCGGAGGCGCGCGGGTCGGGCACGACCCGGGCGGGCATCACCTCGTGCGGGTGACGGTCGGGGTCGGCGAGCAGGCCGGTTTCCTCGGCCAGCTCCCGCACCGCAGCCGCGAGGGCGGTTTCGCCGGGGTCGACGTACCCTCCGGGCAGCGCCCACCCGTGCCCATCGGCGCGCTCGACCATGACCAGCCACGGAAAACCGTGCTTGCTCGCCGTAACGACCGCATCGGCGCATTGCTGCTCGCCCCAGTGACCGAGCAAGTTACGGCCGTACCGGATGCCGGTTGGTGCGGCGGGGTTGACCGGACGCCCGTCGACCAGCGGGAACGGAATCGCGGCGACCGCCCGGCGCACAGCCCAGTCGATGCGGGTCGGGTCCATCTCCGGATCGGCCCACGACGCACCGGCGGCGATGCCGGCCAGCACGGACGGGTGGGTGTAGGTGCGTGCGGTCATCAGGCCACCGCCAGCGCGGCGAGCCGGTCAGCGGTCGACGGGTCGAGCGGCCCGGTGGTGTCGGTGTAGTCGGTGGCGGAGGCGTAGACCTTCCAGCCGTGCCACATGGGGTAGGCGTTCATCTGCCGGTACGCGCGGCCGTCGTCGGTGGTGCCGTCGTACTCGGAGGTCAGCATGTCCGGGTCGTTGAGTCCGGCCAGGTGCAGCCACGACTTCAGGCCAGCGATGCTGGCGAAATCGACGGCCAGCGACGTGCCGTCGGGGCGGAAGCGGATCTCGGTCGGGTCGGCCAGCAGGACCAGTTCGGCCAGGACGGAACGGCGGTTCTTCCGGTTGCTCACTGCGGAACCTCTTTCAACACCAGGGGAGAGCAGTCGGTGCACTCCCCGAGGGAGCGCGGGATGTAGTAGGGGCGCACCCGCCGGCAGGTCGGGCAGGTGCGGCGGGCCAGCAACGCGGCGGCGATGGCACGCCGCTGGGCGGGGGTGGCGGTGCGCTTCGGCCGGGCCAGATCAACCCGGTACAGGTAGGCGGTCCGGGTGCCGCCGACACCGCGCCAGAGCACCTGAGCGGCGATCGGCTGCCCGGCGGGGCGCAGGCCGGCGGCGCGGAGTTGGCGGCGGGTGGCGTAGCCGGGTGGGGCACCTCGCCACCAGTAGGTCGGGATTCCGAACCGCGTTCCGTCCGGGTCCCAGTAGGCGGCCCGGATGCGGGACATCAGACCGCGCGAGGCAGGCTGGCCCGACACCCGTCGGCGGCCTGGTGGAGAACCTGCTCACCGCCACAGCCGGGGCAGCGCACGATCTCGCAGCCGTAACCGCAACCGGTCCGGCCGACCACCGCCAGGCGGTGAGGCACACACCCGTCGGCGTGCCAGGGCGGGCGAACCACCATCGTGGCGGCGCGGGTGACGCGCGCTTCGGCCCGGCGCAACCTGCGCCAGTCCAGCGGCGACGGGCCGCCCCGGTCATCGGCGTAGAACAGGCTGATCTCGGCGTCGAGCACATCCAGCTCAGCGGCGATCAACGGCCACTCGGCGTCGATCGCCGCCAGATCGGCGGCGGTCGGCTCCAACTCAGCGGGGGTCACTTCGATCGGTTCCTCTCAGTACGGCGAGACGTCTGCGGGCAGGCCCGGCAACGGCTCTCGTCAGGGGCCAGCGGAGCGAGCACCCCGCACGCCATGCAGGTCCGCCAGACAGCGCGGCTCTTGGTCGTGACACGCACACACGCAGCAATCGCGGACATAGCGGGATCACCTCTCCCCAGCTCGAAACAGGTCGGACGAACAGCCAGAGCGCGGCCGGTCTGGCCGCGCTCCGCAGCGATCAACAAGGGCGTGCCGTGCTGGCACGCCCGGCGATCCTCGGTTGGGCAAGCAAGGGGCCAAACCCCTAAAGCGGACAGGTCTTGCGGCCGGACACGTCAACAGCCGAACGCCGCTCGCCACCCCTAGATCGCGCGCATCGGGACCCAATAAGGAAGACGGATCTCCCTGCGTCCCGGGACCTCTGTGCAGTTGTCAAACACCGAGCGCCACGGCGGTCCGTTCGCGTACGCCGCAGCCAAAGCCGCAACGCCGACGCAGCAACCAACCGGCAATCCATCCCCCTAAACCATCCGGTCCAGGGGGCTGGTGGCGACAAGTTGAACACGCCCCACCGACCGAGTCAACCCCCCTCAACAAGCGAGTTCACCCCTAGACACCGAGGGGTAGGCGTTCGGGCGGGTCACGGCAGCTCAGGTAGGATTAGCCCCCTTGACGAAGGGAGTGCTGGGTGAAGGACCCCGCAGCGGTAGCCACCGTGGATGACACGCGAGAACGAGCAAAAGCCGCGCATGGACTGATCGAGGACTACCAAGCCGCGATTGCCGAATTGTCACGAATTCGGCGGGAAGCCCTCGAACAGCTCTTGGTCGACGGCATGACGCAAGCTCAGATCGCAGACCTGCTCGATATGTCCCGATCGCGGGTCTCGCAGCTGCTGTCTGCCGGCACCCGTCCCGAACGCGCCTTCCTGGGTGCTGGTCGCCTGACAGTCGCCATTGGGGGCAAGCAAGAATCCGGCCGCCACGACCCGGGCGACGTTCTCTCGGCAGAGAGTTTCGCGGCCTACAACGTCCTAGCAGACCTGGCGCGGGCCGTTGGGCTAGATGCCAGCTACGAGGTAGTTCCCCCACCGGGATTCGTTCACCTTAATCGCCCGAATCTCATTGTCCTCACCTCACCACGACTCTTGCCTTTCGTCGGACAAGTGATGGAGGCCGATCCACATCTGCGATTCGCATCAGACGAACGCGGTTGGTATCTTACTGACGGCGAGACCGAATATCGTTCACCCCGGGACGATGGACAATCTGCCGATTACGGCTACATCGGCCGCTTGCCCCGACCGGACGGCAAGGGCTCGTTTCTGTACCTCGCCGGCACTCACGCACAGGGAACGCTGGGAGCCGCTCATTTCGTTGCCGATAATCTTGCTCAACTTCACAAGGAACTCAAGAATCGCCGATTCTCGATGGTGGTTCGCTGCGAGTACGACCCAACCGACCCCCGGAGGGTTTTCACCTGCCAGCGCGTAACTCCGATCTACCGTCACGAAAGTTGAGAATCATGCGAATCCTTGCAGCGTCAGAGCCTTCAAAGGCAGACAAGCTCAACGAAGACTGGTTCTCAGCATCACCCAATCTTGTCGTTGTGCTGGACGGCGCGACTGCCCGGACCGACACCGGCTGCGTCCACGGCGTCTCTTGGTATGCAGCCCAACTCGGTGCCGCAGTTTCGGCACAGGCAAGCGACACATCAATAGCGTTGCCAGCAGCCCTTTCAGCGGCAATTAAGACCGTTGCCGACAAGCATCCCGAATGCGACTTGAAAAGCCCAGGTACTCCTTCGGCGGCCGTGGCCATTCTTCGCCGGACACTCAGTCACCTCGAATACCTGGTCCTCGGCGACGTCGGCATAGTCCTTGCTTCCGACTCACACCTAAGCGTCATCATTGATGATCGAGTAGAAAAGACCGCGCAGACGGAGCGCCAAGAAGCGGACGAATATCCAATCGGATCAGCCGAAAAGGCCGATGCCCTGATCCGAATGAAGCACGCAGAACTAGCCGCCCGTAACACCGAGGGCGGTTTCTGGGTTTCGGCAGCAGACCCAACGATTGTCAGCCACGCAATCATCGAATCAGTACCTATCGAATCCGTTACTCGGTCGATCCTGTTGACCGATGGAGCGGCAAGGCTCGTGCGAATGTTCAATGACGTTAGCTGGGAAGAAATGCTTGACCTGCTGGAGAATCAGGGACCAGGTGAAGCGCTCCGGCGCGTACGAAAACTCGAAGAGTCCGACCCGATCGCCACCCGGTGGCCGCGCAATAAAAAGAGTGATGACGCTACCCTTGTATACGCCGCAGACCTTCGTTGAACTCGCGAGGAAGGGCGCGAACCTCAACCCAGTCGTTGAGGTTGCGCCCTTCCTCGAAGCGGGGCCTTCAGTAGGCAATGCGTCAGAAGGACGCAGAGCGGCCCGCTGAGAGCGACGTAGACGCGAGATCACGAACCGGGCGGTGTTCGGAGAGTTGCGCATGGGTATGACATGGCCGCCTTGCGGGCCGCCTGCCTCTTGTGCCCAATGCGTGCCAAAGTTGAAAGCTCTCGCCGCCCTCGGTCGGCGTTCGCCCAGCTAGACCGCAAGGCGCGGCCGAGAGAGGCCCATCCCTCCGGAGGCGGTGGCGCAAGCGCCCATCGCGTCGAGCGCACCGCAGGCCGGCATGGTCTCAGTTGTGGTCTCATTCAGGGACGTACATCGGGGTTTACCTGAGCACGGATAGGGCTCCGATCGCAGCTCACGTACCGTGTTGACCCATCCTGTACGGGTGAGCGCAGACCTCGAAAGCGTGTGAGGGTTCACGCCGCCACCAGCGTGGGGAGAATTCTGGGAGACGATCATGGGTGAGGCAGCTCCAACCCCCGATGCAGACCAACGGGTGCCGACATGCTGACCTGCATGGATAGCTGGACTTCAAGGCACAACAGGTAACCGGACGTAATTCGGGACGAAGAGGTCGTCGGTTCGAATCCGGCCACCCCGACAGAGGTCAGAGGGCACATCCGATCCATGGATGTGCCCTCTGGTGCTTCTGTACAGCAGTGGAGTACAGCAGCGGTCAGCGCAAACTCTCGCCCAGGCGCTTGAGGGCGTCGCGGGTGGCGTCCGAGGACGCCTGCGAATAGATCTCCATCGTCACCGACACCTCGGCGTGCCGGAGCACCTGCATGATGACGCGCGGGTGCACGTCCAGGTCGACGAGCAGGGTCGCACAGGTACGCCGGGCGTCGTGCACGGTGATCTTCCGAACTCCGGCGCGGGCGCAGCGGGCGTCCCAGGAACGGTTGAAGTTGCGCGGCTCCACGGGCGTTCCGTAGCGGGTGGTGAACAGCAGCCGGGAGCCCTGCCAGGCGATGCCCGCCTCGTCGCGGTCGGCCTTCCTCGCCAGCTGGCGGAGGTCGAGTGCCGCCGCGCAGATGTCCGGCAGCGGGAGGGTGGCGTCCGAGGTCTGCGTCTTGGTCTCCCGGTGCAGCAGTTGGCCGCCGACCCGCTGCAACTGCCAGCCGATCGACAGCTCCCCCGCCGCCAGGTCCACGGCGTCCCCGGTGAGGCCGAGCACCTCCCCCTTGCGTAGGCCGAGGACCAGGATCAGCACGTACGCGGCGTAGAGCGGATCGTGGTCGGCCCGCGCGGACTCAAGGAACCGACGGGCCTCGTCGCTGGTCCACGCCCGGCCCCGACGGCGACGGACCGGTGGGAGCTAGACCAGGGCGGCGGCGTTGCGGGTGACCAGTTCCTCGGTGGCCGCGTGGTTGAGCGCCGAGCGCAGCACACCCCGGACGTCCTTGACGGTGCGGGCGGACGGCACGTCACCGCAGCACCGGCCGAGCGCGCAGCAGCGCCGCCTGAGTTCCGGGCGGCGGGCGTCCTTGCCCTGGGCGCAGCACTGGCAGTCACGGGCCACCTCGTTGATCCAGGTCTGCACGTCGCGCACCTGGAGCCGGTCGAGCCGCTTCCCGCCGAGGCCGGGGATCACGTACAGCCGGAGGATCGTCTCGTAGGTGGCGCAGGTCAGCGGCGCAAGGTTGGGGCGCACGGCCTCCCGGTGCCAGTAGGTCAGGTAGTCACCGAGGGTCGGCACCCGGGTGGCGACCGGCCCGGCCTTGGCCTGCTGGTGCAGCTTGATCCACTTGTCGTGGACGGCCTCCCGGGTCTGGCCGTAGACGTACTTGCGGGTCCGCTTCCCGTCGGGCTTGGTGACCCAGACGTACGCGGCGAAGCCGTTGCGGTACGGGAAGATCGAGCCTTCGCCGTTGGCGCGGGTGCGGGCGGGCATCAAGCTGCCTCCTGCCGGTCGACCTGTTCGCGGATGTAGTCGTCGACCCACTCGGGCAGGATGCGGCGATACTTGCCGTCCTTGATGGAGCGCAGCTCACCGGTAGCGATCTTCATCTTGACCTTGGACAGGCCGAAGCCGAGCAGGACGGCGACCTCGGCGGGCGAGTACCAGCGCGGGGTGAGGGGTCGGGTCATGCCGCCACCCCCGACCACGCCTCGTGGGCGAGTTCTTCGCGGCCGACGCGGTGGCGTTCCCGGCGTTGGGCAGCGGCGGTGTTGGCGAGCAGGGCGTCGCCGTCGGTCAGCCAGCCGGAGCCGACGAAGGCCAGCGTGCCGACGGTGACCGTGCCGGCGGTGTCGTCGCTGTCGGCGGTGTCAGCGTGCTCGGTGCGGCGGTAGGCGGCGCGGGTGTCGCGGAGCAGGCCGAAGGTGACCGAGTAGCGGCGGGCCTTGGTGAGGAAGTGGCCGCCGTAGCCGAGCATGTGCGCCCAGCGGCGCAGCCCGGCGTAGGGATTGGGTATGGGGTCAAGGTCGCCTTGACGGTCTTTCGTCTTCCCGGCTGTCCGGGTGAGGTGGTGTCGGGTGGGGCGGCCGAGTCGCCAGCAGGCGCCGATGAGCCGGGCGAGGTGGTCGCCTTCCGGGTCGGCGTAGGCGTCGACGGTGTCCGGGGTGAGTCGGGTGGAGCAGTGGCCGGTGACCTCGGTGGACTTCGTGGCGTACTTGGCGAGGTAGGCGGCCACCTTGGCGTCGGTCACGTCGCCGTCGCTGGTGCCGATGCGGCGTACGTCGACCTGCTCACCCCAGGCGATCGGCCAGCCCTGCGGGCGGTCGGGGTGCGGCGGGGTGGTGACGGTGATCTGTCGGGTGGCGGCGTGGACTGCGGCGTCGAGGTCGTCGACGGTGATACCGGTCGGTGGCGGGAGCAGGGCGTGCCGGTCGTGGGGGTCGACGCCGTCGAGGCGCAGCAGGACGTGGAAGTGCACCGTGCCCCGGCGCTGCATCTCGGCGACCTTCCCGTGGGACACCCGCACCGGAGGCACCCGCCGGATCCGGCCGGAGTCGGTGACGACCTGGACGTGGGGAATGCCGCGTCGGCGGCACACGGCGGTGAGATGGCGTTCGATGGCCTGTTTCGTGCGTCGCCACAGCTTGCCCGAGGAGTAGTTCCAGACGGCTTGGTGGTCGTGGTCGTAGCAGTCCAGGCAGAGCGGTCGACCGAGCTGCGGATCGTCGGCGTCGTGGCGGGTGAAGCAGGCTGCGGGCCGCCCGTGCGGGCAGGTGCCGGCGGTGCTCCGGGCGCGGCAGGGTGCGGGACGGCAGTCGCAGCGCCGCCGGTGTGTGCAGGTGTGCCGGGGGATGTGCCGGTGGTGCACCGGGCCGAAGGACGGCGCGGTGAAGGTGGCGAAGACGACCGGATGCGCAGCGACGGTGGTGGGGATGATCTTGCCGCCGGTCAGGCCGCAGCGGACGACCTGGAAGGCGTCACCGGCGTAGACCCAGGCGCAGTCGGGGCACTGGGCGGCACGGCGGTTGCCGCACGCCTTGTAGAGCGTCCGGTCGGGCAGTTCGTCGGTGTGCTGCTCGGCCAGGACCCGCCCGGTGCCGGGCTCGACGGCGGTGAGGGTGCCGGCCAGGCGGATCGGACGGGTGCAGCCTCCGGCGGCGCGGGTGTGCTCCAGCCAGCCGAAGTAGTCCGGGGCGGCGGCGCGGTGCAGGGCCTGGGCGTCACGGCCGGCGGTGAGGTGGACACGGTTTCTCCTCAAGGGGTGGCAGGGGACGGGCGACGAACTGCCACCGGACGCCGGAGTGATGTCCGTCGGTGGTGTTCGTGGTGTCTCCTGGCACCGCCGGAGAGGGCGGCTCACGCCGGAGGGCGGGGTTGGCCATCGGCCTTGGACCGCCGTTGAACTGGGTTCCTGGATCTTGGGTGATGCCGGGACGGGTGGAGTGCCTGGTCGTCGGCTACCGGCGGGTTGCCGCGGGTGATCCCCACCCGTCGAGGTGTGCGAATCCGAGGGCCATCGTGGACGGCAGGGAAGGCCGTGCTGGGCCGCTCAGTGGATTCCGGGCCGGAGCAACGGCCGGTGCGATCGAGAGCCGGCGGGACGTGACCCGCATCAGCGGCAGGAAGGCCGCTCGGCAACTCCAAAGTCGAGTTCAGCGATCCGGCGGGAAGGCCGCGCTGGCGTGCTCGACGAGGGCCAGAGTAGCACCGGGTACCGACACGTCAACCCGCTGTGAGCCCGCAAGACGGCCGGCTGCCGGCCGGTGTGGGAGGACTTTCTGTACGTCTATCAAGGCGGCCCTGAACGGGCCGCACGCGCCGCCGCCTGGGCGCGTGCCCGTCGCTCCGCTGGCGCTCCGACTCCGGCCACGCAACGCCCGGCGGCTGGCGCGGAAGCGGAAAGCCCAAGAGGCCGCCGCAGAACACAGGCCGTTGACCGTGGGTGTGGTGGGCCGGCAGCCGGCCGGGCCGCGCGGCCACGAGCCCGCGCGGCGCAGGGGAGCGCACGCCGGCAGCGTCGGCGAGCTGGCGGCGATCACGGGGCTGCGGTTACTGCGCCTCCGGCGGGGGCGCTCGGGCTCCGGGATGGTTGCAACCCCGTCGGCGCGTTGCGGTCCGTGGGTGGTTGCGCGAGCCATCCCGCCAGCCGACGACCCGGGCGAGCCGAGCAGACCACCGCCCGACCCGCCAGCGTTCGACCGTGCGTCAAGGCCGTCTTGACGTGGCGGGCCGGGCGGCGGCCCGCTCCCCAGGAGGGCGGGTCGACGGCAGACGGGATGGCAAACCCGCTGTCGGTTGCTGCCGCGGTTTTAGAGTAGGGCGGTCGGAGTTTCGAGTGCCGGACTGTTCTTGTGGACGTTGCAGGGGCCTCCGCCGGTGGCGTTGCCGCAGCGCTGGCCGTTCTTCATGCGGGCGCCGCACTGCACGGCGGGATCGTGGACGTGGCAGAGCCCAGAGGGACGCGGGTTGATGGGGCACGGTTGGCCCTTGCGGGTAGTGGCCCAGCAGCGGGCCGGTGCTGGCCCGGGTTGTTCGTCGACGCTATGCGCTGGTGCGGAGGTGGCGCGGGAGTAGAGGAGGCGTCCAGCGACCCGACGGCAGGTGGTGGGGATGTCGACCAGGGCGACAGGGTGCGGCACGATCCACGTCCGAGGGCTGCCCCAACGAACCCAGACGGCGACAGCTCCGGCGTCGGCTTCGCAGAGCAGCTTGCGGGATGACCATTGCTTGTCGGTGCGGTCTATCTCGATGGCAATGGGCGGCCCGTTTAGCCGCTCGCAGACGACATCGAGGTAGCTCAGCCGGTCAGGATGGATGCCGGGCAGACCGGCGATGCTGGGGACCTCGCATCGGACCCGCCAACCGTGCGCGACGCCCCAATCCACCACACCCCGTGTCAACGCTGCGGTTACCCGGGGTGCTGACCAGTCACTGAAGGCCAGCGGCGCGAGCCACCTACTCAGGGACTCGGCTGCACGCGAAGAGCGGAGCGCGAGATCCATAGTTATAGGCTAACTCGTTCCGGCAATTGCGCAACTACTGGTCGTAAGGCTGGTGATCCTTTCGGCGCGGTTTGCGCAGGTATAGGCCTCCTTCGAAGACGCGAAGGTAGGCGGAGTACATTCGTCGAACTGCCATGACGAATAGCAGAAACAAGTAGGCTCCCACTCCCAAAGCTATCGCAGTTGGGAGTTCGGCCAACTTGTCATCCGGATGATTTCGAGAGCCGGAAGCTACGACTAAAAACGCCGCCTCGACCGCAGCCGTCAATGCCCCCATCATCAGGTGAGCGGCGGTTTCTCGAAAGTGCTTTCTAGTTGTAGCGCTAATGGGTTCGTCGCGATCCTCAAGCCTCTCCCGGAGCGTCGCCAACTGCGTGAAGGCGGCGAAGAGAATCCCTGCCATAAGCGCACTCGCGCCAGAGAGGGAGCCAGGGTCGGTTAACTTCCAATCGCGCCAAAGTGAAGCAGCTGCGACTGCAACGGGAGTCGCGTATAGGAAAATTCGGGCAGCCGCATCCGGCGGGTCGCCCTTGTCTTCGGGAGACCCGTCGGGGCGCACCTGCCGCATTGATCGTACGTGATCTAGAAATAGTGGTCCCAGGTTGAACCGATCTAGCAGCCCTGCACGCATACAGCACCTCCCAGCACCTTCGTACTCTAGCTGGGAGGTACGACACCCTCAGATGCTGCGATCGTTGGGAAGATCTCCGAAATGGAGGCCGAAACTTGAGCGAACCATTTTTCGTCGTCAAGCCGGTAGTCGGCGATGTCATAAATCCACTCGCCTACGTCTCTCGACGGGCGCAAAGTGCGCTTCCTGTCGTTGGGACCGTCGATTCGGAGCAAGCTGTCATCGAAGTCGAGCGGGATGGTTACACCAACCGCTGTTTCCGTAAGTTCTTTAGCAAGCGTCCGCCGAGCATCCTGATTTGTAAGCCGCTTCCACTGAACATTGGCCCACTGGAGGGCCTTCTCTCTCATCTTCTCCTGGAGCTTCGAGGCTCCACTGATTTTCACGACCATCTTGATCCGGTCGGTTAGCACGTCACCGTCTCGGGCGGTTCCGTGAGATGTAACTTCCAGCTCACGAACCACGCCATTTCGAATAAAGTGAGCTACGGCAGCCCTGTCTGCAACGCCGGCCTCTACGAAGAGGCGATGCGTGGTGCTGTGGACATATTTGAGGCTGGCAAGGATTCGCCTATACGGGCAAGCGCGACCTCGGGCTTCAACGGCAAGGATTCCAGCCGTGCCGGTCTTGGGAAACCAGAGGATTGCGCGGTAGGGATTTGACAGTGCCCGGCCCTCCACATCCTGGTCCTCATCTTCCCCTTCCGGGTCGATAAGTGTCCCGCCCTCGCCAAATGGCCCATGGAAGAAATCGAGGCGAAGTTCAAGCTCTTTGCGGTCAATAGCGGTAAAACGCACTACAGACCCGGTGGGTGGCGCAGATGATCCGTTTTCCAGGATCTTTGGCGGGTCTTCGAGTTTTAACGTCTCATCTAGATTTTTGCTGATGTCTTCATGCAGAATGTCAGCGAAGTGCCTCTTGGCGATGTTGCCAAAATCCAGGTTCTTTCGGCCCATGCCATCTCTAGCTCGCACCAAGAAGAGCCGGTAGCCATAATGGCCCATCTTCCAATCCTCCCCTATAGTGGAAGCGGGAAGGCCAAAATAAACTATCTGCCCCCAACTGTAAACATCTGGCCCGCAACCTGTACGAAACCCGACTGTCCACCCATTGAGTCGGCGGGGTCGGCGAATGCCTGTAGACGGCTGGCATAGCTGCCGACAGCAACCGGCCAGCACGAGGTCAGCTGGCCGGCGGCCCGACGCGGACAGTCGCGCGGCTGTTCGCAGACACGAACGCACACGGCTGGACTGAGCGCCCAGAACTTGTCAGCGAGGCGTTAGGCAGCAAGAAGGCAGCACGAGCGCCGACAGGGGTCGCCCCTGAACGCGAACCGCTGGCGTCCGGTACCTGCTCGCCGACGCAGACCGCCACCAACTGCTACCGGCTGACAGCTTAAGACCGCATCCCCCCGGCGGGGGCCAGTGTGGGGGTCCTCGTCGGCTGAGCGGCGGCCGAGCAGTGCGCCAGGAGACGTTGCCTGCGGCGCGTGGTGAGGGTTCGGCGCGGATACTGGCGGGGTGGTGGAGGAGCAGGCGACGGAGTTGACCCGGTGGACCATCCACGGCGAACGGGTCGTGGACGACACCCGGCGGGCGCGGCTGAGCATCGCCGAGGTGGAGTTGCCCGACGGGGTGCGCTTTGAGCAGTACGTGGTCCGGGCTCCCCGATCGGCCATGGTCGCCGTACTCGACGATCGGGAGCGCCTGCTGTTGATGCGGCGGCACCGGTTCGTGTTCGACCGGTGGGTGTGGGAGCTGCCCGGCGGTTACGTCGACGACCAGGAGCAGCCAGCGCAGTGCGCGGTACGTGAGGTCGAGGAGGAGACCGGCTGGCGGCCCCAGGCGGTGGAGCCGCTGTTGTCCTTCCAACCCTGGGTCGGCACCGCTGACGCCGAGAACCTTCTCTTCCTGGCCCGGCAGGCTGAGCACATCGGCGCTCCCGTGGACGTGAACGAGGCTGAGCAGGTCGCCTGGATTCCGCTCGACGAGGCGTACGGCCTGGTGTCCCTGGGTGAGATCGTCGGTGCCGGCACGGTGATCGCGGTGCTGGAGCTGGTGGCGCGCAAGGCCCGGGGAGAGCTGTGACGTTCAGCGTCGCCGGCCGAGGGTGGCGTCAACGCGGCCGGTGAAGTGCCGGACGGCGGGTAGCCGCCGATGTGGGGCAAGCTGCGCTTGCAGGTTACGGAGATAGCGAACGGCCCTGGCCGACCGGAGCTGGGCGGTCAGGGTCAGGGCTTCCGCGCCAATGGCGCAGGCCCGGTCGGGTTCGCCCTGCTGGGCGTGGACGCTGGCGAGCAGTGCCAGGTTGAAGGCTCGGCCGCGCACGTACCGGTTGTCCATGCGTAGGGATCGGGCAGCGAAGCGTTCGGCGTGGGTGTTGCGGCCGAGGGCGAGGAAGCAGTGGCCGAACTTGGCCGACAGGTACGCCTCGTCGAAGTAGCTGAGCCACTGCGGGTCGGCGCTGCGGTCGGCCCGGTCGAGAGCCTGTTCCGCCTGGTGCAGGGCGGCAGCGCAGGCCCGTTCGTCGTTGGCCTTGGCCAGGGCGTGGGCTTCCATGACGTGAGCTTCGGCGGTCAGCACGGGGACCCCGGCGCGGCGGGCTGTCCGGCCGGCGGCGCGGGCGAGGTCGAGGCCGGTGGCGGTGTGGCCGAGGTAGGTGGCCTGGTGGCTCATCGCGGCGAGGATCTCCGCGCCGAGGCCGTCGTCTCCGGCGGCGTGGGCGAAGTCCAGGGCAAGGGTCAGGTACCGCTGGGCAATGCCGTGCTCGGCCGTGTCGTACGCCTGCCACCCGGCGAGTTGGGCCAGCTCGGCGGCGGCACTGAGCAGCCGTTGACCGGTGGCATGGTCGTACCGGCCGTCGGTGAGCAGCGGGGTCACCTCCTGGTGGAGGTAGCGGGCGACGGTGTCGCGGGCGTGCCCGCCGCCGTACTGGTTGTCCAACTGGCGGTAGGTCGCCGTCATCGCCCGGATGGTGTCAATCTCGGGTTGACCGACCGCGCTGCGTCCGGGTTGGGTGACCGGGGCCGGGTCGGGGGCGGTGAACCAGCGCAGCGCCGGCAGGGTGTAGCCGGCGGAGCTGAAGGCCACCTGCCGGAGTACGTCTCGACGGTTCACGTCACCTCGCCAAAGCTCTGCGGCACTGCTTACGTCGTCGCGCCAGGTCCGCTGCATAGGCGGCGCGTCGGGAACGCGCCGACTGGGGGCGGCGGCCGGTGGTGCGGCCTGGCGGGGTGCCAGGCCCATCGTGGTACGCGCCTGGTCGGGCATCCGGCAGCCGTCGGCGATCCGCTCCAGGACGTCGATCGAGGTGACCTTGCGTCCGGCCATGATCCGGCTGACGTAGCCCTGTGCCAGCCCGACGGCGGCCCCGATCTGGCTCTGACTCGCCCCGGTGAGACTCGTGATCCAGCGGAACAGCCCGCCGATGTCGCGGGCGGCCAGGACATTCAGCACCCCGCCGTGCGACCACGCATCCTCCGGTATTCCCAGTGGATCGGGCAGCATGGCAGCTCCCAGCGTCGCATTCCAACTACTCAAGGTGTTCAGGTCGACAGCCTAGGGCGACCATTCGCACTGGTCGAGCCGTCCCATGTCACCGTGACATGACCGCTGACCATGGAACCGGCCGCCGCCGGCCGGGATGGTCGGCGCATGTCCTTCGATATCGACAACCCGCCCGTGAAACCACCCGCCGACTGCCCGCACCGCCTGTTGTGGCGACTGGCCCGCGCCCTCTGGGAAGCCCACCGACCCGACAGCACCAGCTTCTGCGTGGCCGCCGGCTGCTGGCACACGAACCAACGTGACCCCTGCCGGCTGGCCCGGCTCGCCCAGGAGGGGATGCGCACGGCCTGCGGAGAAGCCGTCAGCGCCTCGCCGCCCTGGATCGCCGTCACCCGTGAACGCCTGGCCGCCGGCGAGATCGACCCCATGGACGCCGTCGCCGAAGCCCTCTGGCACCGCCGCCACACCCACAGGTCGGGGCGGTGACCGGTGGGAGCCCTCTACACCTCGGCAGCCTTCCGCGAGTACGCCCGAGCGCAGGTGGCCTACGCGGACATCCTGCTGACCAAGCACGCCGAGTCGACCCTCAGTCTGTGCCGCTGCGGCCGACTCCACCCGTGCGACGAACACCGGCACTGGCTGGAGATGCGCACCCACTCCGGCAGTTCCTCGTCGACGAGCAGTACAGCAGCGAAGTACAGCAACCGAGCCGACCACACCCGACCCCAGCAGGCCGGATGGCCTCGGATGACAGCCGATCCGACCAGCGTGCCGCCAGTTCGGGACGAAGAGGTCGTCGGTTCGAATCCGGCCACCCCGACAAAGGTAGGGGCACATCCGATCCATGGATGTGCCCCTTGTGCTTCTGTACGGCAGTAACGTACAAGCGGTTCCGTGCGGCTGCGCGGGATCGACGTGGTGCGGAAGGCAGGTGCTGCGCGGGTGTTGCTGCGGCGGTGAGCCGGTGTCAGGCGGTGACCGCCGCGCGGACGAAGGCCGCGACCTCGCGTGACGTGCTGGTCTGCGACCAGGCGAGGACCAGGGTGGCCGGGTCGGCGTCCAGGACGGGGCGGCTGATCAGGCCCGGGGGCAGGTACTCGCCTACCGATTCCGGGACGACGGCGATCAGGCGGCCGAGCTGGATCAGGTGCAGCAGCTGGTTGCTGTCGGCGACCGGGTGGCCGGTGACGCCGGGGCGGGCTTCGGGCCAGCGGGGCATCGGCTCGCCGTGCAGGTCGGCCATCGACACGGTGGCGCGTTCGGCGAGCCGGTGGCCCTCGGGCAGCAGCACGACCTGGTCCTCCGTGTGCAGGTCGTCGCTGTCCAGGCCGGTCAGGTCGTTCTGCGGCCGGTGCAGCAGGGCGAGGTCGGCGCGGCCGTCGCGGACCATGGCGGCGCGTTCGCCGACCCGGAAGGCGAGGTCGACCGGGACGGCGCCGGGAGACGCCGCGTAGCGGTCAAGGATGGTGCGCAGTAGTCCGGCGTCGCCGCCGGGTTTGAGGGCCAGGGTCAGGCGCGGGGTGGTCTGGGCGGCTTTTCGGGTACGCCGGATCGCCGCCTCGACCGCGTCGAGCGCGCGGCGGGCCTCGGTGAGCAGCACCTCGCCGGGTGGGGTGAGGTGGACCGCGCGGCTGGTGCGTTCCAGCAGCGTGACACCCATCCGGCGTTCGAGCAGGCGGATCGCTCGGGACAGGGGTGGCTGGGCGATGCCGAGGCGCTGTGCGGCGCGGCCGAAGTGCAGTTCCTCGGCGACCGCGACGAAGTAACGCAGCTCGCGCGTCTCGACGTCATCCATACCGCCAAGGTATCGCCACGGACCGGTTCGGTCCTGGTCCGCAGGCGCTGCCGGTGATGGGCTTGGTGCATGAGTGGAGCACGCATCGCGATGGTGACCGGCGCGAACAAGGGGATCGGGCGGGCCGTCGCCGAAGGCCTCGCGGAGTTGGGGATCACGGTGCTGGTCGGTGCCCGGGACCCGGAGCGCGGAGCGGAGGCGGCGGCGAAGATCGGGGGCGCGTCGGCGATCCGGCTGGACGTGACCGATCCGGTCGGGGTCGCTGCTGCCGCCGAGGAGATCGGGGCCCGGTTCGGCCGGCTGGACATCCTGGTCAACAACGCGGGGATCGGCGGTGACCTGACGGCGCAGGCACCGGGGGCGGCCCGGCTGGACGGCATCCGGGAGGTGTTCGAGACGAACCTGTTCGGGGTGGTGACGGTGACCGAGGCGATGCTGCCGCTGCTGCGCCGCTCGGCCGGTGCGCGGATCGTGAACGTGTCCAGTGGCACGTCGTCGATGGCGTGGACGACCGACGCGACCCACTATCTGAGCCGGATGCCGGCGTCGCTGGGTTATCCGGTGTCCAAGGCGGCGTTGAACATGCTGACCGTGCAGTACGCGAAGGCGCTGGCCGGGGACGGGATCCTGGTGAACGCGGTCGCGCCGGGCGCGTGCGACACGGATTTCGTCAAGGGGCTGCCCTTTCAGCTGTCCCGGACGCCGGCCGAGGGCGCGGCGGTGGTGGTGCGGCTGGCCACGCTGGGGCGGGAGTGCCCCAGCGGCGGGTTCTTCGACGACGACGGGAAGGTGCCGTGGTGAGACGGCTCAGCCCGAGGTCAGGGGCCACTCCCGTCAACTGAGAGTGACCCCTGGCGCAGTCGGGGACGACGGCGGCCCGGTCACCCGTGCCCGCCGGACCCCGTCGGTCAGGTCAGGACGGGTTCAGTTTGATGGAGAAGCCGTTGAAGATCGTCCACACGTCGACCCAGCCCAGTCCGGTGGTGCACCCGGACGCGCCGCAGCCGTAGCCGACGCTGACGATGCCGTTGAGTTGGCGGGAGTTGGGGTCGTTGAGGTAGATGACCGGCCCGCCGCTGTCGCCACCGCGACCGACGATGCCGCCGGCGTTCGGTACGCCGTAGCTGCCCCAGACGGTGGTGCCGTTGACGGTCCAGCTGGCATTGCCCGCGTAAACCGTCCTGATGTTGCAGACGACCTTCGAGTTGTATCCGAGCTGGCAGGTGAAATCGCCGACCGCCACATTGCGTACGCCGTTGAGATAGCGGGCGTAGCCGGTCGCGTCGACGCCGTCCCACGTGTATCGGTACGTCGGCGCCTCGATGAATACCGAGTCGAGATCGGCCCGCTTGTACTTGACCTGGCCGATGTAATTGCCGCCGGCCGCCGACACGTTGTCGCCGACGTTGTAGCAGTGGCCGGCGGTAACCAGCCACTGCCGGCCGTCCCAGGTGCTGACGGCGGGGATGCCGCTGGTGCAGTAGGCCTCGCTTCCGTAGGCCGGCCCGAGGGCTGCTCCCGCGTAGAACGGGGAGGTGTCGTTCCAGCGGCTCAGCGGCTTCGACGGGGGTGCCTGCCGGACGCGGATCTCGGTGGCGTCGGCGGCGGCGCGCCGCTGCGCGACGGCCGGCGAGGCGAGGTACGCGTGCGCGGCCTGGGCGTCGTCCACGGCGAGTTCGATGACGCTGCCGTCGACGGAGCTGCCCGCCAGGCCGACCGTGAAGGGCAGGTCGGTGCGTTCGGTGAGGGCGGTGATCTCCTGCCGGAGCTGCTGCCGCGACTTCCTGCTCTGCACCACGTTGATCAGCCGGGTGTTCACCTTGGGGTTGACCCGGCGGACCGCGGCGATGAAGGCGCGCCCCTGCCGCACGTCGGTCAGGTAGACGTTGACCGACCGGTAGTCGGCGGCCATCTCGACCTGCGTGTAGATGTCCGTCCGGGTGCCCAGCCCGACCTGGGCCACGGCGTCGGCCGCCACCCGTAGCGGTTCGAGCACCGTGGCCTGTCGTTCCGGCGTCATGGCCGCCACCGCCTCGATGCTGAGCGGTCGCGGTGATGCCGCGTTGGCCGGCACGGCCATGAACGGCAGTACGACACCCACGCCCACCAGGGCGATGAGTCTTCGGAGCGAATTGTTCATCTGCGTCCTCTCGACAATTGGAGATTGTTTCTCCATCGAGAGCATCTTCCATGAATTGAAGTTCGGCAATAATCCCGCCTGTCGGGTCACGGACTGAACGCCACCGGGCCGGCCCGACCATTCGGAACGGGCGTACTGTTTTCGTCGGGAGAATTGTCCGGCCGATGTGGAACGTCACGACCGGGCCGGATTCGCCCCCGGGATGCCGGTGGCCGTGGCGTCGTACCGTTGGCGTCCCACCGGAAGGAGCCCGATGCCGGTCCCCGGTCCGGTCGTGCTCGCCCTGCCGTTCCGGGGCACCTGGCTGGTCCGCAACAGCCCCGCCCGGCGGGTGCCCAGCCACGGCACCGACCTCTTCGCCACCACGTACGCGATGGATTTCGTGGCGGTGCGGGGGCGACGGACGGCGACCGTCCGAGACTGGCGGACGCTGCTGGCGACCGAGCCGCCGCAGCGCTTCCTCGCCTTCGGGCGGCCGGTCCTCGCCCCCGCCGCCGGCCGGGTGGTGGCGGCGCACGACGGGGAGGCCGACCACGAGGCCCGCCGGTCGCCGACGACGCTGCTGTCCTACGCGCTGACCCAGGCGGCCCGGGTCCGCCGGGGCGCGGGCGCCGTCGCCGGCAACCACGTGATCGTCGAGCTGGCCGGGCACCGGGGGTACGTCCTGCTCGCCCACCTGCGCGCCGGGTCGGTCCAGGTGGCGGTGGGCGACGAGGTCGGCGTCGGGCAGGAGCTGGGCGACTGCGGCAACTCGGGAAACTCCACCCAGCCGCACCTGCACCTACAGGTGATGGACGCCGCCGACCCGTACGCCGCCCGGGGCTTGCCGATGACCTTCCGGCACTACCGGTCGTGGCGGCGGGCGGGCGACCCGCCGGTCGAGGTCGACCGGGGCGTCCCGGGCGAGGCGGCGGTGGTCGAGCCGACACGGTGACCACCACCCGCCCGGTGACGTCCGCCGCCCGGCGCAGCGCGACGACCCGGTTTTCCTGGCAGGGTGTACGGCATGCCCGCGCTGCTCCGCCCCCGGATGTCCGACTGGACGATAGTGGTACCCGTCCTCGCGGTGCTGCTGCTGCTCGTCACCTGGAACCGCGAGCTGCCGGGCGTGCTGGTGGCGGTGGTGGCCCTCCTGCTGGCCGGCGCGGTGCTGGCGGCCGTGCACCACGCCGAGGTGGTCGCCCACAAGGTCGGTGAGCCGTACGGCTCACTGGTGCTCGCGGTGGCGGTCACCGTCATCGAGGTCGCCCTGATCGTCACCCTGATGATCAGTGGCGGCGACAAGACCCAGGCGTTGGCCCGGGACACCGTCTTCGCCGCCGTGATGATCACCTGTAACGGCATCCTCGGGCTCTCGCTGCTGCTCGGCGCGCTCCGGCGACGGGTGGCGGTGTTCAACCCGGAGGGCACCGGTGGGGCGCTGGCCACCGTGGCGACCCTCGCCACCCTGAGCCTGGTGGTGCCGACGTTCACCACCAGCAAGACCGGCCCCGAGTTCTCCCCCGCCCAGCTCGCCTTCGCGGCCGTGGCGTCGCTGGCGCTGTACGGGCTCTTCGTGATGGTGCAGACCGGCCGGCACCGGGACTACTTCCTGCCGGTGACCAGCGACGGCAGCGTGCCCGACTCCGACGGCGACGGGCACGCCGACCCGCCGTCGACGCGTACCGCGGTGACGAGTCTGGTGCTGCTCGTCGTCGCCCTGGTCGCCGTGGTCGGTGACGCGAAGACCGTCTCCCCGACCATCGAGGCCGGGGTCGCGGCGGCGAACCTGCCGCAGTCCTTCGTCGGGGTGATCATCGCGCTGCTCGTGCTGCTGCCGGAGACCCTGGCCGCCGCCCGCGCGGCCCGCCGGGACCGGGTGCAGATCAGCCTCAACCTGGCGCTCGGCTCGGCGATGGCGAGCATCGGCCTGACCATCCCGGCGATCGCCCTCGCCTCGATCTGGCTTGACGGGCCGCTGCTGCTCGGCCTCGCCGGCACCCAGTTGACCCTGCTGGCGTTGACCGTCGTCACCGGGGTGCTGACCGTGGTGCCGGGCCGGGCCACCGTCCTGCAGGGCGGGGTGCACCTGGTGCTGCTCGCCGCGTTCGTCTTCCTCGCCGCCAGCCCCTGACCCGCCGCACCGGCGGGGCGTCGTCAGTCGTCGTGGCGTTCGGTGCGGGCGACCTCGGCGAACGCCGCCTCCAGGCACCCGGCGAACGGGACCCCGGTCACCGCGAGCAGGTCGACCACCAGCAGCGGCGCGTGGGCGGCGACGGCGACCGGGTCGGGCGGGGTGTCGTCGTCACCCGGGTCGTAGACGCCGAGCGCCCCGGCCAGCAGCACCAGCACCACGTGCGGGTCGACGTCGGGCCGCCAGGTCGCGGCGGAGCGGACGCAGCGTTCCAGCACCTGCCGCACGTCGTCGCTGTCGAGCCCGTCGGGGTGGGCCTGCTCCAGCAGGAGCCGGACCACCCCGCCGAGGACCAGCCCGGCGCGGTCGGCACCGGCGAGCCGGGGCACCACGCCGTCGTACGCCGCGCAGTCGTGGGCCTGGGCGGCCTCGACGGCCGCGGTGGCGGCCACCGCGATCTCGCGGGCCGGGGCGGGCAGGTGTCGCCAGGTCACCGTCACCGGCCCAGCATGGCAGAGCCGACCGACACGGACCCGGCCGGACGCCGGGGTCGGGCCGGCATGGGCGCAAACGGGGCGACCGCCCCGGGACCGGCCGCGACTCCCGGTGCGAGGAGTCGCCGGCCGCCCTTCCCGGGACGGTCGGACGATGGCCGGAGTACGCCCCTCAACGCTCCGGTCACCGCGGGTCCGAGCGGTGGTCAGCAGTACGTGTAGCTGCCCTTGCTTCCCCACGAGCAGGAGTCGATCCCGGTGCCGGCGGAGTTGCGCAGGTAGGCGGTGTCCCCGGTGTTGTTCCAGATGTAGTTCCCGGAGCCCCAGTACCGGTGGGTGGAGGTGTTCTTGCCCTTGCCGGTGTGGATGTAGACGCTGGCGCCCTTGGCGAGGCGGACGTCGCCGGAGAACGTGTAGACGTGCTTGGACTTGTCGCGCAGCGTCCAGGACTTCAGGTTGATCGTCGAGCTGCGCCGGTTGGTCAGCTTGACGTACTCGGCGTTGAGGCTGGTGTTGGAGCGGGTGTCGGTGCCCGGGGAGTTGTAGTAGACCTTCGTGATCTCGACGGCCGGGGTGGCGGCCTGGGCCGGCCCGGCGACGGTGAGCGAACCGCCGACGGCGACGGCGAGCGCCACGGCGAGTCCGACGAGTCTGGTGTGCTTCACGCGTACCCCCACAGGTTCACGGACCGGCGTCCACGGGGACCGGTCACGGAAAGTGAGCCGAGGTTATCGACGCGGACCGGCGACCGTGGACCGGAAATGCGCCGCGTCGCCAATCCGGTCCGCCAGTCCCGGCAGCGGGACCCTAATGGTGATCATGGATGGCGCGATCGTCAGGTGAGGGCGTCCCTTCCACCGACCCGCACTCGTCCGGCGGGCGGATCAGGTCGACCAGTCGGGGTCGGGTCCAGTGCCCGGTCACCCCGGGCCGGTCGGCCAGGTAGTCGACCGTCTGGGCCGGCGTCCAGCCGTGCGCCTCCCGCAGCCCGGCGGCGATCATCCGCAGGTAGACCGGGGCGGGCGGGGTCCACGCCACGTCGGCGGCCCGCCACGGCGCGGTGAAGGTGAGCATCGGCAGGCCGTCGTGGGTGCCGACCCGCAGCAGGGTCTCGTAGCGCCCCGGGCCGAGGGTGGCCCGGCCGTCGGCGACCGCCGTGTCGAGCGCGGGCAGGTCGTCGCCGGGGGGCCGGTACATCTCCTGGGCGGCGAGGTCGGCGAACTGCGCCCGGGTGAGCAGGTAGCCGCGGGCCGCCGCGACGCCGGGCAGCGCCGGGTCGTAGAAGGCCATCCCGCCCGTCCAGGCCCGGGACTCGCCGGCGAAGTAGATGCCGCCGGGGATCAGCGCCGGCAGCGTCCGGCGCGGCGGTCGGCAGTCCCGGCAGCCGGGGTACGAGCGCAGCCCGCCGGGTGGGCGGCCACCGGAGAGGTACCAGCCAAGCCGGGCCGCGTGCAGGTTCGACCCGTAGGCGACGTACCAGAGCAGTTCCATCCCGCCCCCTCTCGCGCCACGCTATCGCCCCACAGGCCCTGTCCACACCCTGTGGATGAAACATGTGTACGAACAAACTGATCTTGGCGGGTCCGACCACTCACCGCTGAGTACGCTTGATCGCAGCCCCGGTACCCGCCGGGCCCTTTCCCACCTGGAAGAACGTGGATCACGAGCGAGTCGTCCGGGACGTCACGGTCCGCCTGTCGATGGCGTCGACCGCCGCCGAGGCCTGCCGGTGGACGGTGACCACGCTCGCCCGGTACGCCCCCGCCACGATCTCCGTCCTGCTCCAGGTGCACGACCGGCTGCGCTGCATCGCCGCCACCGGGGCCTGGCAGGTCTTCTCCGCCGTCCCGCCGAAGTCGGGCATCGTCGGCCGGGTGTACGCCTCCGGCGTGGGGGCCACCGTCGGTGACGTCACCGCCGACCCGGACTACCTACCGCTGCGCCCCGACGTCACGGCCGAGATCTGCGTACCGGTACGGGACCCGCAGGGCCGGCCGATCGGCGTGCTCGACCTCCAGTGGAGCGGGCCGGTGGACCTCACCCCGTGGCGGGAGACCGCCGACCGGCTCGCCGAGCGGCTCGGTGCCCGGATCGCGGCGCTGGGCGGGCCGCCCGCCGAGAGCCGCAGCGAGAAACTGCTCCGGCACGCCACCGCGATGACCGCCGCCCCCACCGACTGGGACCTGCTGACCGCCGCGCTCACCGCCGCCCGGGAGGTCTCCACCCTCTCCACCGCCGTGCTGGTGCTCGCCGGCCGGCACGGTCCCCACGTCGGCGCACCGACCACCGTCCCCACCGAGTGGGAGGCGCGGGTCCGGTCCGCGCTGGCCGACGCCTCGACCTCGCAGCTCGACCGGATCGTCGCGCGGGCCCACCGGTACGGCGCGGCCTACACCCTGGGCGAGTCGGGCTGCCCGCCCACCGAGGAACACCTCGCGCTGGCCCGTGCCGGGGTACGCACCCTGGTGTCGGTGCCGGTCGGCCCACCGGACGACGGCGGGGTGCTGCTGGTCGCCGACGAGCGGCTGCTGCGCCCCGACCCGACCACCGTCAACCTGATGGAACTGCTCGCCGGGCAGGCGTGGGCCGCCCTGGAGCGGCTGCGCACCCTGGCGCAACTGCGGGAACAGGCAAGCCTCGACCCGCTGACCGGGCTACGGCACACCGGCACGTTCGGGCGGCGGATCGCGGCGGCCACCCCCGGGCGTACCGCGCTGCTCGCCATCGACGTGGACGGCTTCAAGAGCGTCAACGACACGTACGGCCACCAGGCCGGGGACCGGCTGCTGGTGGGGCTGGCCCGTGCCCTGGAGGCGGCGCTGCGGCACGGCGACGAGTTGTACCGCACCGGCGGCGACGAGTTCGTCGCGGTGATCGAGGTGGCCCACGCCGACGAGGCGGTCCGCATCGCCGAGCGGCTGACCGAGGCCGCCCGGCGCACCGGCCGCACGATCAGTGTGGGCGTGGCCCTACCGTTCCCCGGCGAACCGGCCGACCGTACCCTGCACCGCGCCGACCAGGCCCTCTACGCGGCCAAGCACCGAGGCCGAAACCGGGTCCACCTCTCCGCCCCCTGACCCCCACCACCGCCCCGCCGCAGACAGCGTCGATCATGGACTCGTGGTGGGCTTTTTGCCCTGGCTCACGCCTTTTGTGAGCACCACAACTCCTTGATCGACACGGGGTGGGGTGGGGGGTGGGGGTTAGGGGCGGGTACGGGGCTTGAGGACGAGTTCTGCGATCTGGGCGGTGTTGAGGGCGGCCCCCTTGCGCAGGTTGTCGCCGGTGACGAAGAGGTCGAGGGCGCGCGGGTCGTCGACGGCCCGGCGGATGCGGCCGACCCACGACGGGTCGGTGCCGACCGCGTCGATGGGCATCGGGAACTCCCCGGCGGCCGGGTCGTCGACCAGGATCACGCCGGGGGCGTTGCGCAGCGCCTCCCGGGCCCCCTCGGCGTCGACCTCGGTGGCGAAGACGGCGTGCACCGCGACCGAGTGGCCGGTCACCACAGGCACCCGGACGCAGGTGGCGGAGACCTTCAGGTCGGGCAGGCCGAGGATCCTGCGGGACTCGTTGCGGACCGTCAGCTCCTCGGACGACCAGCCCTGCTCGGCCGGCGATCCGGCCCACGGCACCACGTTCAGGGCCAGCGGCGCGGGGAACGGGCCCAATTCGTCGCCGACCGCCTGCCGGACGTCGCCGGGCCGGGAGCCGAGCACCCGGTCCCCGGCGATCTTGCCGAGTTGCAGGTGCAGGGCGTCCACCCCGGCCTGCCCGGCACCCGACACCGCCTGGTACGACGCGAGCACCAGTTCCCGCAGGCCGTACTCGCGGTGCAGCGGGGCGATCGCCACGATCATGGTCAGCGTGGTGCAGCTGGCGTTGGCGATGATCCCCCGGGGCCGGTGGTGCACCTGCTCGGGGTTGATCTCGGGCACCACCAGCGGAACGTCGCGGTCCATCCGGAACACGGCCGAGTTGTCGACGACGACCGCACCCCGCTCGACGGCGATCGGCGCCCAGTGCGCCGACACCTCGTCGGGCACGTCGAAGACCGCCACGTCGACCCCGGCGAACGCCTCGGGGGTGAGCGCGCCCACGGTCAGCTCCTCGCCCCGGCAGCGCACCCGCCGCCCGACCGAGCGGGCCGAGGCGAGCAGCCTGATCTCGCCCCAGACGTTGCGCCGGGAGGAGAGCAGGTCACACAGCACGGTGCCGACAGCCCCCGTCGCCCCGACCACGGCCAGGGTGGGCTGCGGTCCCATCGGGGCTACCGCCCGGTTCCCGCGTACACCACGGCTTCGGAGTCGCCGCCCAACTCGAACTGGTCGTGGATGGCGCGTACCGCCCGGTCGAGGTCGGTGTCCCGGCAGACCACGGAGACCCGGATCTCGGAGGTGGAGATCATCTCGATGTTGACGCCGGCCGCGCCGAGGGCGGCGAAGAAACCGGCCGCGACGCCCGGGTGCGAGCGCATGCCGGCACCGATCAGCGACACCTTGCCGACGTGGTCGTCGTAGAGCAGGCCCTTGAACTTGACCGGCTCCTGGATCTTGCTGAGTGCGGCCATCGCGGTGGGCCCGTCGGCCTTGGGCAGGGTGAACGAGATGTCGGTGCGCCCGGTGCCCTCGGTGGAGACGTTCTGCACGATCATGTCGATGTTGATCTCGGCACCGGCCACGGTGTCGAAGATGCTGGCGGCGGCGCCCGGCTCGTCGGGCACCCCCACGATCGTGATCTTCGCCTCGCTGCGGTCGTGGGCAACCCCGGTGATCAGTGCCTGTTCCACGGGAAGGTCCTCCATCGATCCGGTGACCATGGTGCCGGTGTTGGTCGAGTATGACGAACGGACGTGGATCGGCAACCCCGCCCGGCGCGCGTACTCCACGCTACGCAGGTGCAGCACCTTGGCGCCGCAGGCGGCCAGCTCCAGCATCTCCTCGTAGGTGATGTGCTGGATGTGCCGGGCGTTGGGCACGATCCGGGGATCGGCGGTGAAGATGCCGTCCACGTCGGTGTAGATCTCGCAGACGTCGGCGTGCAACGCGGCGGCGAGCGCCACGGCGGTGGTGTCCGATCCACCCCGGCCGAGCGTGGTGACGTCCTTGGTGTCCTGCGAGACGCCCTGGAAGCCGGCCACGATCACCACCGCGCCCTCGTCGAGCGCGCCCTTGAGCCGCCCCGGGGTGACGTCGATGATCCGCGCCCGGCCGTGCGCCGAGGTGGTGATCACGCCGGCCTGCGAGCCGGTGAACGAGCGCGCCTCGTACCCCAGGTTGTGGATGGCCATGGCCAGCAGCGCCATCGAGATCCGCTCCCCGGCGGTGAGCAGCATGTCCAGCTCACGGCCCGGCGGCAGGGGGCTGACCTGGTTGGCCAGGTCGAGCAGCTCGTCGGTGGTGTCGCCCATCGCGGAGACCACCACCACCACGTCGTCGCCGGCCTTGCGGGCGGCGACGATGCGCTCGGCCACCCGCTTGATCCGCTCGGCGTTGGCGACGGAGGACCCGCCGTACTTCTGCACCACGAGTGCCACGACGGCGCACTCCCTCCCAGCGACGACCCTGAGCGTGCCGACGCCGCCGGCTGAAGTCCGGCGGCGCGTGTCAGACCACCCCAGGGTATCGGGCGGTACGCGAGTGCGGGTCGGGTGATCCCACCATCCGGCGCTGGCCACCGCCGCGCAGGGCGGTTCGCACGGGGACGCGACGCGACACGCCCGGCCCGTCACCGGCCCGCGCGGGGTCGTCCGGGGCGGTCGCCAGGCGCAGAATGACCCGGTGCATGCCCGCCCCCGCCCGATCCCGCCGTCCCCGGAGCCCGCGACCCGACCGGCGCCTCCGGACCGTCGGATGCCGCCGGCCCAGCTGGCCGGTCCGGCCCGACCGCAACCGCTGCTCCGATCGGGGTCGCCGGGCCGCCGGGGGATGCCGGTCCGGTCGGTGCTGCCGGTGCTGCCGGTGCTGGTGCTGCTGGCCGGTTGCGCCTCCGACGGGCCGGACGCCCCGCCGACCGGGTCGCCGTCCGATCCGACGCCCGCCGCGGTCGACAGCGCCCGCGACGAGCTGGCCGCGCTGGCCGCCGCCGCCCGGGACCGGCACCTGACCGCCCGGTACACCCTGACCGGCACCGGCGGCCCGACCCGCGAGATCACCGTGACCAGCGCGAACGACGGCAGCTGGCGGGTGGACGTGCCGGGGGGCGCTCTCGGCGGGACGGCGGACGTCGCGCTCACCGCCACCCGGGACGGGCTGTTCCAGTGCGGCCTGCCGTCGGCCGGCCGGCCGGAGCCGGCGAGCTGCGTACGACTGGGCGACCGGGACGACACGGTGCCGCACCGGCTGGACCCCCGGGTGCAGCACCCGTTCACCGACTGGCTGGAGGTGCTCACCGACCGGCGTACCGCGCTGTCGGTCTCCACCGCGACCACGCCGGCCGGGGTCCCGGGGGCCTGCTACGCGGTGGAGAGCACCGCCGCCTCGCTGAACCCGCCGTTGGACGTGGGCATCTACTGCTACCAGCCGGACGGGACGCCCACCTTCGTCCGGGCGGCGCTGGGCACGTTGACCCTGGCCGGCCCACCCGGCCCGGCGCCGGACACGGTGCCGCTGGCGGGGCCGGTGGTGCCCGGTGAGCCGCTCGGGCGGGAGCCGGGATCGTCGGCGGCGGAGCCGAGCCCCGAAACGTCCTGACCCGTTCGGGCGTTACGGGTGGCCTTGACCACATTTGCCATAGCGGGGTAATCCGCCAAAAGCCCCATACGGGATTCTCTTCGCATGGCTCACCTCACCCCGTTGCTCGCCTTCCGTTGGAGCCCCTGGGCGTTCCACCCGACCGCCGAACTGGCGGGCGACGAGGCGGCATCCCTGCTGGAGGCGGCCCGCTGGGCGCCGTCGGCCGGCAACGCCCAGCCGTGGCGGTTCGCCCTCGGCCGCCGCGACGACGAGACCTGGAAACGCATCCTGGTCAGCCTCGCCGAGGCCGACCAGCGCTGGGCTCGGCACGCCGCCGCGCTGGTGGTTGGCGCGCACGTCGCGGGCGACCCGGAGCGGTGCGCGTACGACCTGGGCCAGTCGATCGCCCACCTCAGCGTCCAGGCCACCGCCCTCGGTCTGCACGTGCGCCAGATCCGCGACTTCGACCGGGCCGCGCTCGCCGCCGACCTGGACCTGGCCACCGGGGTACGCCCCCTGGTGGTGACCGCCGTGGGCCCACTCGGCGACCCGTCCGCCCTGCCCGGAGACCTGCTGCGCCGGGAGACCGCGCTACGCCGCCGGCACCCGGTCCACGCCCTGCTGCTCGGCTGACCCCCCGCCCTGGACGGTGACGGCGGGACCCCGGTCGGAGGTCCGGCGACGGCGGCCGGCGGGTGCGATTTCGATCTCAGAGTCCGGACCCACCTTTGCACCCCCCGGCTCATCACGTAGGGTCACTCTGTCATGTGGCGGGCGTACCTTCTCCTTGGTCGCCGCGACGGGGCCTGACCGGCCGGCACCCCGTCGCGGAGTCGAACCGCGCCGTCCAGCAGATCCGAACTCCATCTCGGCACCCGTCCGGGCATCGCCGCCCGGCACCCGCCGACACCTTCGCAATGCTGACGCCACCTGACCCACGGGAGCACTCCGTCATGGCTCAACCTGTCACCACCGACGCCGAGGCCGATCAGATCGCCCGGCAACGTCCCAGCCGGATGCCGTACCAGCGCTACCAGCCGTACCACCAGCAGTTCCGGATCGACCTGCCGGACCGCACCTGGCCGACCCGGCACGTCGAGGCCGCCCCCCGCTGGTGTGCGGTCGACCTGCGCGACGGCAACCAGGCCCTGATCGACCCGATGTCACCGGAGCGCAAGCGGCGGATGTTCCAGCTGCTGGTGCAGATGGGCTACAAGGAGATCGAGGTCGGCTTCCCGTCGGCCAGCCAGACCGACTACGACTTCGTCAGGCAGCTCATCGAGCAGGACCTGATCCCCGAAGACGTCACCATCCAGGTGCTCACCCAGTGCCGGGAGCACCTGATCGAGCGGACCTTCGAGTCGCTGCGCGGCGCGCACCGGGCCATCGTGCACTTCTACAACTCCACCTCCACGCTCCAGCGTCGGGTGGTCTTCGGCCTGGACCGCGACGGCATCACCGACATCGCCACCCAGGGTGCGCGGCTCTGCCGCAAGTACGCCGAGATCCACACCCCGGACACCGACATCTACTACGAGTACTCGCCCGAGTCGTACACCGGCACGGAGCTGGAGTACGCGGTGGAGGTGTGCGGCAAGGTCATCGAGGTGATCGACCCCACCCCGGACCGCAAGCTGATCATCAACCTGCCGGCCACCGTCGAGATGGCCACCCCCAACGTGTACGCCGACTCGATCGAGTGGATGCACCGGCACCTGCCCCGCCGGGACAGCCTGGTGCTCAGCCTGCACCCGCACAACGACCGGGGCACCGGGGTCGCCGCCGCCGAGCTGGGCCTGCTGGCCGGCGCGGACCGGATCGAGGGCTGCCTGTTCGGCAACGGCGAGCGCACCGGCAACGTCGACCTGGTGACGCTGGGGCTGAACCTGTTCTCGCAGGGCATCGACCCGATGATCGACTTCTCCAACATCGACGAGGTCAAGCGGGCCGTCGAGTACTGCAACCAGCTGCCCGTGCACGAGCGGCACCCGTACGCCGGCGACCTGGTCTACACCGCCTTCTCCGGCTCCCACCAGGACGCCATCAAGAAGGGCTTCGACGCGCTGACCCGCGACGCCGAGGCGGCCGGGATGCCGATCGACGAGTTCACCTGGGCGGTGCCCTACCTGCCGATCGACCCGAAGGACCTGGGCCGCACCTACGAGGCGGTCATCCGGGTCAACTCGCAGTCCGGCAAGGGCGGCGTCGCGTACATCATGAAGACCGAGCACCAGCTGGACCTGCCGCGCCGGCTCCAGATCGAGTTCTCGGGCGTCGTGCAGCAGGTCACCGACCACGACGGTGGCGAGGTCGAGCCGGGCACCATGTGGCAGATCTTCGCCCGCAACTACCTGCTCGACCACCAGGTCGACCCGGCCGTCAACCTGACCGGCTACACGATCGGCACCGTCGACGGCAAGGTCGAGATCGAGGCCCAGGTGGTCGTCGACGGCGCGGCACGGACCCTGACCGCCGTCGGCAACGGCCCCATCGACGCGTACGTCAACGCGCTCCAGTCGGTGGGGGTGGCCGTACGCGTGCTGGACTACCACGAGCACGCCCTCTCCTCGGGTGGCGACGCCCAGGCCGCCGCCTACGTGGAGTGCGACATCAACGGCCAGACCGTGTGGGGCGTCGGCACCGACCCCAACATCGTCACCGCCTCCATCAAGGCCGTCACCAGCGCCGCCAACCGCACCCGGTCCTGATCCGCCGTCCGGGGCTGGTGGTCGTCGCCTGGCGATCCCGGAGCACGACCACCGGCCCCGGGCCGGCTCGCCCGTCCAGGGCGGCACGGCCGGCCGCACCCACCCCGCGCCACCGGCCGGCCACCCGCCACGCTCGGCCCGCTACCCGCCCCTGGTCGACGGCGCGGCCCGACCCGCCGCGCGGTCCGCAGACGCCGGGCGGTGCACCAGCAGGGCGGCCAGCAGCGCGCCGCCGAGCAGGAGGCCGGCGCACCAGGTCATCGCACCCCGGAACGCGTCGGTCAGGGCGGCGGTCTGCTCGTAGCCGGTGTCGGAGAGGCCCACCAGCAGCGGCAGCGCGGCCACCGCGAGCAGGCCGCCGGTACGCGACGCGGCGTTGTTGAAGCCGCTGGCCACCCCGGCGAACCGGTCCGCGACGGCGGCCAGCACCGACGCGGTCAACGGCGCCACCACCAGGGTCAGCCCGATCCCGAACAGCAGCACCCCGGGCAGCACGTCGAACCAGTACGACGCCCCCGGCCCGACCCGGCGCAGCAGCAGCAGGCCGGCGGCGGCGGCGACCGGGCCGACGGTCAGCAGCGGCCGGGGGCCGATCCGCGCCGACAGCGCCCCGGCCCGTGCCGAGCCGAGCAGCAACAGCACGGTCATCGGCACGGTGGCCAGGCCGGTCCGCAGCGCCGACCAGCCGACGGCGTTCTGGAGGTAGACGGAGAGGAAGAAGGTGAACCCGCTCAGCGCGGCGTAGACCAGCACGGTGAACACGTTCAGCACCGAGAAGAGCCGGCTGCCGAACAGCGTGGTGGGCAGCATCGCCCCCTCACCCCGGTGCCGTTCGAGCAGCACGAAGCAGACCGCGGCGAGGACGCCGGCACCGGCGGCGGCCAGCACCGACCACGAGCCGGCCCCGCGTACCGGGGCGTCGATCAGGGCGTAGGTGAGCCCGCCCAGCGCCAGTGCGCCGAGCAGCGCCCCCGCGATGTCGAACCGTCGGCCGGCGCTGCGGGAGGCGTTCTCGTCCCGGCTCTCCGGGACCCAGCGCGCCGCCGCCAGCAGCACCCCGGCCGCGAGCGGCAGGTTGATGAAGAAGATCCACCGCCAGGAGAGCGCGTCGATCAGCCATCCGCCGACGAACGGGCCGAGCGCGGTGGACACCCCGGACAGCCCGGACCAGGTGCCGATGGCACGGCCCCGGTCGTCCGGGTGGAAGCTCGCCTGGAGCACCGACAGCGAACCGGGGGTGAGCAGCGCGCCGCCCGCGCCCTGGAGGAACCGGGCGGCGATCAGCTGGTTGGTGTCCTGGGCGAGGCCGCACAGGGCGGAGGCGACCGCGAACCAGACCACCCCGATGAGGAAGATCCGCCGCCTGCCGAACCGGTCCCCCAGCGACCCACCGAGCAGGACGAACGCGGCCAGCATCAGCGCGTACCCGTTGACCGTCCATTGCAGACCGGCGACGGTCGCGTCGAGGTCGGCGCCCAGCCGGGGAAGTGCCACGTTGACCACGGTGCTGTCCAGGAACACCATGCCCGAGGCGAGGATCGCGGCGAGCAGCGTCCCCCGCCCGGCCGTGGTACGGATACGGAGCGCGTGAGCGGGTGCCGTCATGGGTACCAATCTGCACGCCCTCGACCGGAGACGCCACGAAACGCGGAAACCGTGCCTTGGGTACTGTGCGGGATCGCCGTAAGCCCGCAAGCTGGAGAGGTGTCGTCTGTGCGTACCAGATCAGGAGGCCGCGCGGCGGTGGCGGCGGCCCTTGCCGCGCTGCTCGCCCTCGGCGCGGGTGGTTGTGACGTCTCGGTGGAGGAGCCGGAGGCGCCACCCGGCAGCTCCGGCAACGTCGGTGAGCAGCTCTCGGAGCTGACCGTCGCCGAGGCCGGCTCGATGAAGGGATACAGCCGCAACCGGTTCCCGCACTGGCGGGACACCGGCAAGAACTGCGACGTGCGGGACAGCGTGCTCCAGCGCGACGGCAAGGACATCCGCCTCTCCGGCTGCAACGTGGTCGGCGGGCGGTGGGAGAGCGTCTACGACGGGCGGACCTTCACCGATCCCTCCGACGTGGACATCGACCACATGGTGCCGCTGGCCAACGCGTGGCGGTCCGGTGCCGACGAGTGGGACGACGCCAAGCGCGGCGACTTCGCCAACGACCTGACCCGACCGCAGCTCTTCGCGGTCTCCGCCAGCTCCAACCGGTCCAAGGGTGACCAGGACCCGTCGCAGTGGAAACCGCCGAACCGCGCCTACTGGTGCACATACGCGGAACACTGGGTAGAGGTCAAGCACCACTGGAAGTTGACGGTGACCAGCGCCGAGAAGGCCGCCATCACCGACATGTTGGGGGGCTGCACATGGGCGAGCAAGCGCTGACACCGGCCGGTGCCGACGCCGGGACCACCGGGACACCGGCGACGGCAGCCGACGGAGCGCCGGAGGGTACGGCGGCGGCCACCGCCGGGATGACCGCCGACGGGCAGCCCGCCGCCCCGGCCGGGGTGCCGGGTGCGGGGATGACCGCCGACGCGGGCGGCACCGGCGGGCCCCGCGAGCTGACCGCCGACCTGGTCGCCGGCCCCGGCGGGGTGATGACCGACGAGGTCGGCGTGGTGACAGGCGAGCTGACCCTGAAGTCCCGGTACGCCGACGGCCAGGTCACCCTCGCCGTGCAGTACAAGGACGCCGACGAGTGGTACGCGGTGACCGGCGGGACGGCCAAGCTCGCCGACCCGGCCGATCTCGACGCCGTGCACACCGTCGCGCTCGCCCTGCTGCACCGTCCCGAGGGCTGACCCGCCCGCCGCCGCCCCCACGGACAGGGCCCCTTCCCGTTCACCGGGAGGGGGCCCTGTCCGTCTGCTCACGGGGTGGGGATCAGCTCACCGGGGTCGCCCGGCGTCCCGCCCTCGTCCGGCCGGACCAGTTCGGGTTCCACCTCGTGCGGGCGCAGCTGCCCGGCGGCGATGTCCTCGGCGAAGTGGCAGGCGACCCGGTGGCCGCCGACGACCTCGCGCAGCGCCGGCCGCTCGTCGGCGCAGCGGGTCGGCTGTGCCCACGGGCACCGGGTGTGGAACCGGCAGCCGGCCGGCGGGTTGGTGGGCGACGGCAGGTCGCCGGCGAGCAGGATGCGCTCCCGCCGGTCCTCGACCAGCGGGTCCGGCACCGGCACCGCCGACATCAACGCCTTCGTGTACGGGTGCATCGGCTCCCGGTAGAGGTCGTCGCTGGACGCCTCCTCGACCAGGCCGCCGAGGTACATCACCCCGACGGTGTCGGCGATGTGCCGGACCACCGCCAGGTCGTGCGCGATGATCAGGTACGTCAGCCCGCGCTCGTTCTGGAGGTCCTCCAGCAGGTTGAGCACCTGGGCCTGGATCGACACGTCGAGGGCGGAGACCGGCTCGTCGGCGACGATCAGGTCCGGGTCGAGCACCAGCGCGCGGGCGATGCCGATGCGCTGCCGCTGGCCGCCGGAGAACTCGTGCGGATACCTGCCCAACGCCGAGGCGGGCAGGCCGACCGCCTGCAGGGTCTCCCGCAGCCGCCGGTTCGTCGCCTCCCGGTCGTCGGCCAGCCCGTGCGCCTTGAGCCCCTCCACCAGCAGCGACTCCACCGACTGCCGGGGGTCCAGGCTGGACAACGGGTCCTGGAAGATCATCTGCATCCGGCGACGGGCCTTACGCATCGACTCACCCTTGAGCGCGCGCACGTCCGTGCCGTCGAAGACGATCTCACCGTCGGTCGGTTCGACCAGCCGCAGCAGGCCCCGGCCGAGCGTCGACTTGCCGCACCCCGACTCGCCCACCAGCCCGTACGTCTCACCCGCGTTGATCGACAGGGAGACGCCGTCGACGGCGTAGACGTAGCCGACGGTACGGTCGAAGAGCAGTCCACTCTTGATCGGGAAGTGCACCTTGACGTCGCGCAGTTCGATCAGGGGCCGCGCCCGCTCCGCCGTGTCCCCCGCCCCGGCCTGTCCGGTCGCGGCACCATCCGTGTTTCCGGTCCGTTCGGTCACGGCACCGCCACCTCCTCCGAAACGGGGTTGTTGCACCGCAGGTCGCCGCCGGTGGCGGTGGGCTCCAACGGAGGCGGGCCGTCCAGGCAGGCGTCCACCACGTTGTCGCAGCGGGGAGCGAAGGCGCAGCCCTCGACCCACGGGATGTTGTCGGCCACCGAGCCACGGATCGCGTGCAGCCGCTCGCCCCGCACCGAGTCGAGCCGGGGCACCGAGTTGAGCAACCCGTGCGTGTACGGGTGCCGGGGCCTGGCGAACAGCTCGTGCCGGGCGGCCCGCTCCACCACCTTGCCGCCGTAGAGCACGTTGACGGTGTCGCAGAGCCCCGCCACCACCCCGAGATCGTGGGTAATCATGATCAGCGCGGTGCCGGTCTCGTCGACCAACTGCTTGAGCAGGGTGAGGATCTGCGCCTGGATGGTGACGTCCAGCGCGGTGGTCGGCTCGTCCGCGATCAGCAACCGGGGCTTGCAGGCCAGCGCGATGGCGATCAGGGCGCGCTGGCGCATGCCGCCGGAGATCTGGTGCGGGAACTCCGTCAACCGGCGGTCCGGGTCGGGGATGCCGACCGCGTCGAGCAGTTCCCGCGCCTCCCGCAGGGCCTTGCGGCGGTCCATCCCCCGGTGCCGCTCCAGCACCTCGGCGACCTGCACCCCGATCGGGATGACCGGGTTCAGCGACGACAGCGGGTCCTGGAAGATCATGCCGATGTCCCGGCCCCGGCGGTCCCGCAGGTCGTCCGGGCGGAGCCTGAGCAGGTCGGTGCCCTCGAACAGCACCTCGCCGGTGACCCGGTTGCCCCGCTTCGGCAGCAGACCCATGACCGCCAGGCTGGTCACGCTCTTGCCGCAGCCGGACTCGCCGACCAGGCCGACCGTCTGCCCCGGCTCCACGGTGAAGCTGACCTGGTCGACCGCCGTGAACGGCCGCTCGCCCCGGCGCTGGAACACCACGCTCAGATCGCGTACGTCGAGCAGGCTCATCGGGTCACATCCTCACTGTGCTGGTCGTTCGCTCCCGGCTGCGGTCGCCGGTCCGCCCGGCTCCCGCCCGGCCCGGTGCCGGTCGCGCCGGCCGGCCGCACCGCCGTCACCGCCGGTTCTTCGGGTCGATCGCCTCGCGCATCGCCTCACCGAGCAGGGTGAAGCCGAGCGCGACCACGATGATCGCGAGCGCCGGATAGTAGGCCAGCTCGGGGCGGACCTCGAAGTAGCGCTGGCCGTCGACGCCGAGCATCAGCCCCCACTCGGCCCGGTTGATGTCCGGGTCGCCGAGGCCGAGGAAGGACAGTGCCGCCGCGTCCAGGATGGCCACCGCGAAGGTCAGGGTGGCCTGCACGATCACCGCGGTCAGCGAGTTGGGCAGCATGTGCCGCAGGACGATGTTGCGTTCCTTGACGCCCAACGCCCGCGCGGCGAGGACGTGGTCGCTCTCCCGCTGGGCCAGCATCGAGCCGCGCAGCAGCCGGGCGAAGATCGGCACGCTGACGATCGCCACCGCGAAGATCACCGTCCACTGGCTCGACCGGCTGGCCATCGCGACCAGGGTGATCGCCAGCAGCAGGCTGGGCAGCGCCAGCATCACGTCGGTGAGGCGCATCAGCACCACGTCGACCCAGCCGCCGAAGGCCCCGGCGACCGCGCCGAGCAGCACGCCCAGGGTGAGCCCGATCAGGGTGGCCAGCACGCCCACGAAGAGGGTCTGCCGGCTGCCGTGGATCATGCGGGAGAGAAAGTCCCGGCCGAGCGGGTCCGAGCCGAACGGGTGCCCGGCGGTGGCGCCGGGGATGCTGTCCACGGTCAGGTCTCGGGTCAGCTCGTCGAAGCGTTGCACGGGGTCGTGCGGGGCGATCAACGGGGCGAAGATCGCCACCAGCACGAACAGCCCGACGATGACGGCGCCGACGATGGCCACCGGGTTACGGCGCAGCCGGCGCAGCGCGTCCCGGTAGAGGCTGACCCCGCCCGGGTCGGCCGTGGCCCGCGCCAACTCGTCGAGCCGCGCCCGCTTGCGGTCGCCGAGCCGACCGATGCTGCGCTCCCGCCGCTGCGCCGGGGTCTCGCCGGCCTGCCCGGCGGGGCTGTCCTCGGCCGGGTTCCCGGCGGGGCTGTCCTCGGCCGGGTTCCCGGCGGGCTGGTCGGTGGGGCTGTCGCCGGTACGGGGCCTGCCCACGCCGGGGTGGGTGGTCGGGTCGGTCATCGCACACGCACCCTCGGGTCGATGAAGGCGTAGGAGAGGTCAACCAGCAGGTTGACCAGCACGAAGACCAGCGCGGCGAGCAGGATGATCGCCTGGAGCACCGGGTAGTCCCGGCCGCCGCTGATCGAGTCGGTGATCAGGGTGCCGAGCCCGCCCCAGTTGTAGACCTTCTCGGTGAGCACCGCGCCGGAGAGCAGCGCGCCCGTCTGCAGGCCGATGGTGGTGACCACCGGCAGCAGGGCGTTGCGCAGGATGTGCCGGCCCCGGATGGTGCGGTGCCGCAGACCCTTGGCCTCGGCGGTCCGTACGTAGTCCTCGTTGAGCACGTCGAGCACGCTGGCCCGGGTGATCCGGACGATCACCGCCAGCGGGATCGTGGCCAACGTGATCGCCGGCAGGATCAGGTGCCAGAGCGCGTCGGCGCTGGCGTCGAACTCCCGGGTGAGCAGGCCGTCCAGGACGTAGAACCCGGTCACCGAGGTGTTGTCCATCCCGGTGCTGATCCGCCCGGACGGCGGGAACCAGTGGATGTCCTGGGTGAGCACGTCCTTGAGCAGGTAGCCCAGGAAGAAGATGGGGATCGAGATGCCGAGCAGGGTGCCGGCGATCGTCAGGTTGTCGAGGAGTCGGCCCCGGTAGCGGGCGGCGAGATAGCCCAGCGGCACTCCCAGCCCCACCGCGATGATCATGGCGGCGATGGCCAGCTCGATGGTGGCCGGGAAGGCGCGGGCGATGACGTCGGTGACCGGGTCACCGGAACGGATCGAGTTGCCCAGGTCCCCGGTGAGGACCCGCTGCATGAACTTGCCGTACTGCACGAGGATCGGCTGGTCGTAGCCGAGCGCCTTGATCAGCAGCGCCCGTCGTTCCGGGGTGGCCCGCTCGCCGAGCAGCGCCTCGACCGGGCCGCCGGGCAGGTTCCGCAACCAGACGAAGATCAGCGCGGACAGCGCTATCAGCGTCACCACCAGCTGGAGCAGGCGGCGGACTATGACTCGCAACATCTCTCACACACCAGACTCTCGATGTTGGCGGCATCGGCCCGGGCCGGCACTTGCTCCCGACCCGGGCCGATGTACGCCTACGGCGTCAGCCGACGGACGTCACTTGCTGACGCTGACCGTGTTGAACCGCTCGTCGGTCAGCGGGCTGGCGACCAGCCCCTGCACGTCCTTGGTGACGACGATGGCCGGCGGGGCGTGCCAGACCGGCACGGCCGGCAGCCACTTGGCGGCGATGTCGCGGTTGACCTGCTCCCAGGCCGCCTTCTTGCCCGCCTCGTCGACGGTGCCGTCGGCCTTGGCGATCGCGTCGAACATCTCGGTCATGGCCTGGTCGCCGAACTCGGCCTTGCCCCGACCGAAGAAGGTGCCGACGAAGTTGCCCGGGTCGTTGTAGTCACCGGTCCAGCCGAGGATGTGCAGGTCCTGCTTGCCGAACTGCTGCACGTCGTCCTTGAAGCCACCGTTCCACGGACGCGGCGTGCCGTTGACCTTGATGCCGACGGCCTGGAGGTCGTTGGCCAGGACGGTGAAGATCTCCTGCGGGTTCGGCATGTACGGCCGGGAGACGTCCGGCGGGTAGTAGAAGTTGAGGGTCAGCCCCTCGGCGCCGGCCTCCTTGAGCAGCTGCTTGGCCTTGTCCGGGTTGTACTCGTACTTCTGCACGTCCGGGGCGTAGCCGAGCACGGTGTCCGGCATGAACTCGTCGGCGACCTTGGTGCCACCCGGGCCCTTGGTCTGGACGAGCTGCTGACGATTGAGGGCGTAGGCGATCGCCTGGCGTACCCGCAGGTCCTTCAGCTTGGGGTTCTTCTGGTTGATGCCCAGGTAGAGGATGTTGAACGCCGGTCGGTCGAGGACCTGGAAGCCCTCACCGGACAGCGCCTTGCGGTCGGCCGGAGCCGGGAAGTCGATGCCCTGGACGGTGCCGGCCCGCAGCTCCTGCTTACGGGTGTTCTCGTCCTTGATCACCTTGATGATGACCTTGTCGACCTTGGCCTTCGCGCCCCAGTAGTCGGGGTTGCGGTTCAGGGTGATCTCGTTCTTGGCCTTGTCCCAGCCACCGAAGGTGAACGGGCCGGTGCCGACCGGGGTGGTGGTCGCGAACGAGCTGTACTCGAAGGAGTCGCCGTTCTGCTTGACCGTGTCGGCGTCACCCTTCTTGAGGGCCTCCGGGCTGGCGATCGAGAGCGCGGTCAGCGCGAACGCGCCCGGGAACGCGCCCTTGTACTTGTTGAGGGTGACGACGGCGGTGCCGTCGTCCTTGGCCTCACACTTGTTGTAGAGCGCCTCGCCGGCACCCTCGGCCTCGTTCTTGGCGAACCCGCCGAAGACGTCCTGGTAGTAGATCATCTGCGACTGGGCGGCGGCGCCCTTCATGTTGTACCAGCGGTCGAAGTTGAAGCAGACCGCGGCGGCGTTGAAGGGGGTGCCGTCGTGGAACTTCACGCCCTGGCGCAGCTTGAAGGTCCAGACCTTGCCCTCGGGGTCGTGCTCCCAGCTCTCGGCGAGGCCACCCACCAGGTCGGCCGTGCCCGGCTTGTGCTGGACCAGCGTGTCGTACATCTGCCGGACCGGCCGGAACGACTCACCGTCGTCGTTGAAGATCGGGTCGAAGTTCTTCGGGTCACCGGCACCGGCGAAGATGAAGGTGCCGCCCGTCTTGGCCTCGCCACTGTTGTCATCGCCGCGGTCACTCTCCGCACAGCCGGCCGCGCCGACCGCCAGGGCTGCAACGGCCACGAGGCTCACGGCCGTCCTTAGCCTTCTCGCCTGCATCTCTCACCTCTGTCATCCGCCTGAACAACGCCGGTCCATGGCTCGGTCCGTGAGCGGGAGGCTATGACACGACACACCGAAGCGGAACGGCCGTTAGGCAATCGCTACCAAGCCGACACCAAGCACTCCGTCTGACACCGCCGGATCTCCCGACAAACGGGACTGTCACAGCGACACCTCGGGGTTGTGTCCGCAAATCACCCGGTTATCCGAACCTGTCGTCACCATCGTCACCCGCCGTCACGCTCCGGCTCACCGCCCCCCACACGTCCCGGCCAGCGGGCACCGTGCCGAGCGGCGTCCGCGCCGGTGTCCGGTTCCGGGGTACGCCCCGGTTCCGGCTCGCCGGGTCGTACGCTCCGTGGGGTCGACGTCCCGTGACCGGCGGCACCCCCGGGCCGGAATCCCGGCCCCGCCCCCGGCGTTACACCCTCCGTACGACCGCAGCGGCACCCCCGCGGCCCCGGCGGCCCCGGCCGGAATGGCCGGCCCGCGCCCGTCGTTACACCCCCGGGCACAGACGACCGCACCCACCCGGCCCGCCGGCCGGGAATGACCCCGGGACCCCGGTCGTTACACCCGACCCCGGCCCGAGCGGCTACCGCACCACGGCAAGCCCCGACCGGGAACCCCGTCTTTCCGACCTGTCTTATGTGCGCCCCGACGTGGTGCCCACGCCCCGCCACCCCTCCCCCGGGACAGGCAGGGCGTCTACCCCCGAAGGAGCAACCACCATGACCACCATTCTGCGTAAGAGCGTCCTCGGTATCGCCGGCCTCGCCGTCGCCGGAGGCATCGCCGCCGGCCCCCTGCACCTCACCGACACCCCCACCGTCGACACCCGACCCGTCGCCGCCGTGCAGGCCGACAAGCCGGCCGTGGACAAGGACAGGCTGATCCCGCACGGTGTGCAGGGCAAGCAGTCCCGGATCGACCTCGACGACGAGCAGACCAGCAACGTCAAGGCGATCATCGCGGCGACGAAGAAGGCCGGCATGGACGAACGGGCCGCCGTGGTGTCCATCGCCACGAGCCTCCAGGAGTCGAAGCTGGAGAACCTGGGTCACCTGGGTGACCGCAACGACCACGACTCGCAGGGCCTGTTCCAGCAGCGTCCGTCCTCCGGTTGGGGCACGGTGGAACAGATCACCGACCCCGAGTACGCCACCCTGGCGTTCCTCAAGGGCCTCAAGCAGGTCGACGGCTGGCAGGACATGCCCCTGACCAAGGCCGCCCAGACGGTGCAGGTGTCGGCCTACCCCGACCACTACGCACAGTGGGAACAGCAGGCCGCCGACCTCGTCGCCCACCACTGGAACAGCTGACCCGTACGACACGATGGCCGGCACCCCACCCGGGGCGCCGGCCATCGACGCGTGTCCGACCGGCGGGGCCGGTCAGACCGCGCGGCGGCCCTCGAAGGCCCGGCCCAGGGTGATCTCGTCGGCATACTCCAGGTCGCCGCCGACCGGCAGGCCGCTGGCCAGGCGGGTGACCGATATACCCATCGGCTTGACCATCAGCGCCAGGTACGTCGCGGTCGCCTCACCCTCGGTGTTCGGGTCGGTGGCGAGGATCAGCTCGCGGATCGTCCCCCCGCTGAGCCGGCTCATCAGCTCACGGATGCGCAGGTTGTCCGGGCCGATCCCCTCCAGCGGATTGATCGCCCCACCGAGCACGTGGTAGCGGCCCCGGAACTCACCGGTCCGCTCGATCGCCACTACGTCCTTCGGTTCCTCGACCACGCAGATCACCTCGTCGGTGCGGCGCGGATCGCGGCAGATCCGGCACTGTTCCGACTCGGCGACGTTGAAGCAGGTGGTGCAGAACCGGACCAGGTCCTTGACCTTGCGCAGCGCACCGGCGAGCCGGGTGACGTCGGCCGGGTCCGCCGACAGGACGTGGAACGCGATGCGTTGGGCGCTCTTCGGGCCGACGCCCGGCAGCCGTCCCAACTCGTCGATCAGGTCCTGGATGGCACCCTCGTACATCTGCGGGTCAGAATCCGGGCAGGCCGAGGCCGCCCATGCCGCCGGCCACCGGGCCCATCTTCTGGTCGGTCAGCTCCTTGGCCGCCTCGGCGGCGTTGTGCAGGGCCGCAACGACCAGGTCCTCCAGGGTCTCGACGTCCTCCGGGTCGACCGCTTTCGGGTCGATCCTGATGCTCTTGACCTCACCCGAGCCGGACACGGTCGCGGTGACCAGGCCACCGCCGGCGGTGCCGGTCAGCTCGGCCTCGGCCAACTCGGCCTGCGCCTTGGCGATCTGCTGCTGCATCTTCTGCGCCTGCTTCAGCATCTGCTGCATGTTCGGCTGTCCACCTGGGCGCACGGATGGCTCCTTCTCGCACTTGTCTGCTCGGCCGCGCCCAGCCTAGTCGGGCACGACCGGTGGTCTCCGGTCCGGGCGACGGCGGGTCAGCGCGCGTCCACCTCGTCGATCTTCTCGGCCCCGAACGCCTCCCGGAGCAACTGCACCGCCTGCTCCTCGCTCGACTGCCTGGCGGTCCGCTCGTCGATCACCTCGTCCAGCGGTTCGTCACCCGGGTCGAACCCCTCGTAAGCAGGGGCCGCCGCTGGCTGCGAGCGTCCGCCGGCCCGCCCCGGCCCGTCGTAGTCCGGGTCGTACGGTGGCTCACCGGCCCAGTCGGCGTCCGCCGTCCGGCGTGCCGGCTGGGCGGTCCGTGGCCCCTTGGCGGTGCCGGCGGCAGCCGCCGCAGCAGCCGCCCGCGCCGCCGCGATCGCGCTGCTCACCGGGGCCGCACCGGGCACGGTCGCACCGGGCTGCGCCGGGGCCGTCGCCTGCCCCGCCGGCCTGGGTACGGCAGTCGCCGCCCCGCCGGCACGCGCGGTCGCCGCCCCGGCCGCCGGTGCCACCGCCCGTGCTGCCGACGCCCCGGCCGTGCCCGGTCCGGTCTGCGCGGCAGGAGATCCGCCCGCCGACCCGGACTGCGCCGTACCGCCGGCCGTCGTCGCCGTGGCCACCGCACCGCCCGGACGGGCCGCCTCGGGCCAGTCGCCGGGATCGCCCGCGCTGCCGGCCCCGCCGGGGCGGGCAGCCTCCGGCCACCCGTCCTCGCCACCGGGACGGGCCGGCTCGGGCCAGTCGTCGTCGGCCGGACCGGTCCCGCTGCCACCCGGCGCCTGCGGTTCGCCGCCCCGCACCGCGACGGCGGTGGCCCCGCCGGAACCGTCCACCGCACCGGCACCGTTCGCGCGGCCGGAGCCGGCAACACCCGGCACCCCGTGCGGGCCACCGGGGCCGACCCCGCCCGCCGCGCCGTTCGCGCCGGTCCCGCCGTTCACGTCTGGCCCGCCAATCCTGCCGTGCGTGCCGGTCGCGCCGTGCGTGCCGGTCGCGTCAGCGGGCGGGGAAGCGTCGGGCCGGGCCGCCGGGCCGCCGGACGGGCCGGGACCGGCGTCCGGGCCGGCGGACGGACGGACCGGGTGGGGGGTGACGCCACCGTCGGACGGGCCGGGCGGGGAGTCGGCGGGAGGCGCGGACGGGCGGGCCGGACGGGACGGACCACCGAGGGTTGCCCCACCCCGCTCGCCGGCCACCTCGCAGCGGATCTGCCAGCGACCGCCCAACTCCTCGTAGAGCGCGTCGGTGAGCACCCGGGCGTGGTCGGCCATCATCTTGGCCAGCACCACCGACTTCACGGTCACCACCAGCGTGTCCCCGTCGAGGTCCCGGACCACGGCGTCCCGCATCAGGGCGGCGATCCGTTTGTTCGTCCGGTTGACCTTGCCGACCACCTCCGGCCACGCCCGCCGGACGGCCACCGCGTCGAGCGCGCCCACCGGGTCGCTGCCCGGACGGGGCGGCTCGGGCGTCGCCGGATCGGGCAGCACCGCCGACGGCGGCACCGGACGGCGTACGGGAGCAGCGTCGGCGACAGGTGTGCCACCCGACGTCGGCGCGGCGGGTGCCGCCGAAGGCGATCCGGGGCGGGCAGCGGCGGCCCGCGCGGCAGCCACCCCGGTGGGGGTGCCGGGCTCCGCCGGGTTGTCGGCGACGGCCGGGGCGGGCTGGGGGCGTACCTCGGTGGGGGCGGGGGGAGGCGCGGAGCCGGCGGCGGCCGGCGGCAGGTCGACGGCACCCAGGGTGAGCCGGCGCTCCATCCGTTCCAGGCGCTGGAGCAGGCCACCTGTGGAGTCGTCGACGCCGGGGAGCAGCATCCGGGCGCAGATCAGCTCCAGCAGCAGCCGGGGAGCGGTGGTGCCGCGCATGTCGACCAGGCCGTTGTGCACGATGTCGGCGCAGCGGGACAGGGTCGCCGGGCCGAGCCGCTGGGCCTGGGCGGCCATCCGCTCGATCTGGTCGGCCGGACCGTCGATCAGGCCCTTGCCTGCGGCATCCGGGACCTGCTGGAGCACGATCAGGTCGCGTAGCCGTTCCAGCAGGTCGGAGGCGAAACGGCGCGGGTCGTGGCCGGCCTCGGCCACCCGGTCGACGGTCGCGTACGCCGCCGCGCCGTCCCCGGCGGCCAGCGCGTCGCACATCTCGTCGATCAGCGCGGAGTCGGTGACGCCGAGCAGCGCGGCGGCCCGGGGATAGCTGACCCCCTCCGGGCCGGCCCCCGCGATGAGCTGGTCGAGGACGGAGAGGCTGTCCCGGGCGCTGCCGCCACCGGCGCGCACCACCAGCGGGAAGACCGCCGGATCGACGGTCACCCCCTCGGCCTGGGTGAGCTGCTCCAGGTACGGCCGGAGCACCTTCGGCGGGATCAGCCGGAACGGGTAGTGGTGGGTCCGCGACTTGATCGTGCCGAGGACCTTCTCCGGCTCGGTGGTGGCGAAGATGAACTTGACGTATTCCGGGGGCTCCTCGACCAGCTTGAGCAGGGCGTTGAAGCCGGCCGACGAGACCATGTGCGCCTCGTCGATGACGTAGATCTTGAAGCGGCTGCGGGCCGGCGCGAAGAACGCCTTCTCGCGCAGCTCACGGGCGTCGTCGACGCCGCCGTGGCTGGCCGCGTCGATCTCGATGACGTCGATCGAGCCGGAGCCGTCGACGGCCAGCGACCGGCAGGAGTCGCACTGCCCGCACGGCTCCGGGGTGGGGCCCTGCTCGCAGTTGAGCGAGCGGGCCAGGATCCGGGCGCTGGAGGTCTTGCCGCAGCCCCGGGGGCCGGAGAACAGGTAGGCGTGGTTGAGCCGACCGCTGCGCAGCGCCTGCGACAACGGCTCGGTGACGTGCTCCTGGCCGATGACCTCGGCGAAGGTACGCGGCCGGTACTTGCGGTAGAGCGCCAGCGTCACTCGCCCCGCCTCCTCTCGACCGAGCCATTCTGCGCCGGTCGGGCGCGGGTGACCACCCACCACCCCGGGACCCGACCCGCAGGTACGGTACCGGTGGGTGGAGACAAAAAGGCCTCCCGTGCACCCGGCAGAGCTCGCTTATCCTTGCTGCCTTCCGGCCCTGGGGAGGTTCACGAGATACCGCCGCACGGGAGGTACCGTCCACCCTACCCGACCCCGGATGGATCTTCGGGGGGTGGTGGGGTAGCCCGGCCGCCGGGGACCTGTATCCTGGCTCGCGGAGGATTCGCCTAGAGGCCTAGGGCGCACGCTTGGAAAGCGTGTTGGGATAAAACCCTCACGAGTTCGAATCTCGTATCCTCCGCTCGCCTGAGCAGCACCAACGTCGAGGGTCGGCCCCGTTCGGGAGCCGACCCTCCGTCGTCTCCACCGGCACCCGGCCGAGATCGCGCCGCGCTATGCCCACGGCAGAACGGGCACTCAGGCCCCCGCGCCGGCCCCCTAGGGTCTTCCGCGACAGCGGCCCGGTCGAGGGAGGCAGCGATGCGGATCGTATTCGTGCACGGGGCGTGCGTACGCGACGGGGCGTGGTGGTGGTCCCGGGTCGACGCGCTGCTCGCGGCCAGCGGGACGGCGAGCGTCGCGGTACGGCTACCGAGCTGCGGTGAGCTGCCGGATGCCCGCCAGCCGGCAGGGCTGGACGACGACGTCGAGGAGACCCGTCGGGTCCTGCGCGACGGCGGCCCGACGATCCTCGTCGCCCATTCCTACGGCGGAGTGGTCGCCACTGCGGCGGCCGACGCCGGGGACGTCCGGCATCTCGTCTACGTCAGCTCGTTCCTGCCCGACGTGGGTGAGTCGCTGGCCGATCTCGGACCCGCCGGACCCGCGCCCCACCTGGAGTTCTTCCCCGACGGCACGTTCGCGGCCCGGCCCGAGTTGGTTCCGCCGCTGTTCCTGCACGACTGTGACCCGGCGGCGGTGGAGGGTGCGCTGGCCCGGCTGGTCCGACAGGACGCCGCCGTGCTCACCACCCCGGTCCGGTACGCCGGCTGGCGGTCGACCCCGGCGACGGGGGTGGTCTGTGCCGGGGACCGGGCCACCCCGCCGGAGGTGCAGCGCGCCCAGGCGGCATGGGCGGGACGGACGGTGGAGCTGGCCACCGGGCACCATCCGATGCTCTCCCACCCGGAGCTGCTCGCCGGGCTGCTGCGGGAGATCGCCGTTGGACACGAGTGACGCGGTATGCGCCGGGCTCGGGATTCTCGTACCGGATCGGTACGGTGCGGGCAGTCACGGCGGCCTCCAGTTCCGTCGTACACATGTGCTATCCACAGGGTGTGGACGGCGGGGGGTCGGATGAGTTACCAGCTCAGCGCGGTCGTCGCGGGCGTCGAGCTGCTCCGCGAGCAGACCGCCGACCTGGATCACGCGGTGCTGGCGGCGCTGCGGCAGGATTTCGCGCTACTGCCGGTCACCCCGCAGCTGATCGAGGAGCTGACCGGCGCGCTGCCTGACTACCACCCCGAGGAGCCGACCGCCGAGCAGCCGTTCGAGCTGGTCTTCTCGCCGGCCCTGGCCGGGTTGCTGGACCGCTGGTCGCGGCGGGGTCCGGTGGCGTACCTGGAGGCGGAGTTCGCCGGCGGGATCGGCCACCAGGCGTCGGCGGTCTGGCTAGGCGGCAGGTTGAGCTGGGGTCCCCGTTTCGACTCGGCCTTCACGTTGCCGCGCGGGGAGTGGCCGATCAACGCGGCGCTGGCCCGGCTCGGCGTGGAGCCCGGCCGGTGGCTGGACCCGTTCGCCGAGCTGGGCCTGCACCTGGAGCGGAACACGGACGGCTGGCTGACCCACGGCCGGCGCGGGCTGACCGCCGACTACTGGGACGAACTGGCCGAGGAATGGGAAGAGCAGCAATTCCCGGCCGACCAGCAACCTGAACGCCCCGGTCCCGTTGGGGACTGGGGGATTCCATGAAATTGCGACAATTTGCCGTGCTTGCGGCGTTACTGGTGGCTGCCTCGGCGTCGGGTAGCGGCACCCGTCCGTCGGGGCCCGACATCCCGGCGCGGCCGATCGGCGTCAGCCAGGTGGTCGGGCTGCACGGCCTGGCCGGGGCCGAGTTCGGTGCCAGCGAAACGGAGCTGACCCGGCGCGGGGTGCTGCGCTCCGACGCCGACACCTGCGGCATGACGCTGGCCGGGCACGGGACAGCCAGCCCGATCTTCGTCGACGACCGGCTGGTGCTGCTATGGCTCGACGATCCGATGAGCACCCCGGAGGGGATCACCGTCGGCACCCCCGTCGAGGAGGTGCTGAGCCGGTACCCGTCGGCAATCCGGCTGCACGCTCCACAACGGACGTACCGGTTCGACGGGCTGCTGGCCCGCGACGGCGACCGGGGCTACCTCTTCCTGCACGACGGCACCGCCGTCCGGGAGATCATCGCCGGGTACGCCGACTGGGCCCGCCGCCTCTTCGACGAAGGCTACGGCCCCTGCTGAACTTCGACCACGACGTGGATTGTCCGTGACCGGTCCCGATGAGAGCATCTCCTGGCCACGCAGTCGGCGTGGCAGGTCACGGGGGATAGATGTCACGCACCGTCATGTCCTGCCCGGTAATCCGGGCCGGGACGTCACTGCCGCGCCTCGCGCTTGTCACCCTGCTCGTCTCGACCCTGGCCGTCGGCCCGATCGCCACGGGTGACGGAGCGCCGACCCCGGCTGCGGCGGTCGGCTCGTCCGACAGCGCGGCGACCCATCCGCCGGCACCCGCCACATCGGACCCGGCGTCGCCGCCCGCCACGGCCCGGGAGACGCCGGCCGCCGCATACGGCCGCAAGACACCGGACCGGGACCTGCCGGTCCCCGCAGCGGAGCAGACCCCGCTGGCGACCCCAGCCCCCGGAGCCCCCGGTACGCAGGCCGCCGGGCTGAGCACCGAACAGCCACGTGCCCGGTCCACCACCATCATCCGGCAGCCCAAGCCACCCCGCTCCCGCTGCGGCGGCGGTCTGGCCCTCGGCACGGTCGCCACCTGCACCGCGATCGCCGACCAGGCGCAGGACGTCTGGACCGTCACCACCACCGCCGCCGACGACCTGCTGCTGATCCAGCTCGGTCGGGGCACCGGGCGGGACTCCGTCGGTGGCCGGGTCACCGATGCCACCGGCCGGGAGCTCTGCCGGCTCGGCGTGGACGCGAACCGCTGTCGGGTCGGTGCCGCCGGGGCGTACCGGATCACCCTGCAACTGCCGTACCCCACCGGGCGGGGCGACTACACGATCGCGGCCGAGTCGACGCGTGCCCCGTCGAGCTGCGGGCAGTTGCCGGTGGACCTGTTCGACTTCGGGTCACCGGGGAGCACCGTGACGCTGCCGGCCGGGGCGGCCGCCCGGTGTCACCTGTTCGACCAGCCGCACGGCGCGCTGCTGCGGTTCGCCGACCCGGGCGGTCCGCACGACATCCGGGGGCTGATCCTCGACGGGCAGCAGCTGACGCTCTGCGAGTTGAGCTACGGCGGCGGTGACTGCCGGCTCGACCGGCCGGGTCCCTACCGGCTGCTGAGCTGGGAACAGTACGGCAAGGAGGGCACCCACCTCGTCAAGGCGCGGCGGCTGTCCGACCCGGCGGGCTGCCAGAGCCTGCCGCTCGCCCCGTACGGCGACCCGGGCAGCGCCGTGAACAGCGGTGCGACCCCGGCCGGCGAGACGACCTGCCACACCTTCAGCACCGACGCGGCCCGGCCGCTGCTGGTCCGCGCCGTCAGCCTCGACGCCACCAGCTTCGACTGGCAGGTGCTGGACGCCACGGGCGCTCAGGTCTGCGTCCGGGAGGGCGTCCCGGTCTGTGCCGTGCCGGCCGCCGGCCGGTACACCCTGCTGGTCAGCAGCCCCCGCTACGCCGACCGGACCCACCGGTACGAGGTGGCACTGAACCCGCTCGACCGGACGGACGGGTGCGCGCCCACCACCGGCTACGCCCCCTGGGACCAACCGGTCCTCCAGGTGAGCCAGATCGCCCGGGTGCAGACCAACTGCCAGCCCTTCACCGGCCGGGCCGGTGAACGGGTCATCGTGTCCGGTGCACGCTGGACCCAGGACGCGGGTGGCAACCGGATCTGCACCGAGTCGTCCGACCAGGTCGGCTGCGTGCTCCCGGCCGACGGCGACTACCGGGTGATCTCGTACCGGGAGTGGAGCGGGAACACCGCCGAGACGTACCCGTTGGGTATCCGGCGGATTTCCGACCCGGTGGGCTGCCCCACGGTGCGGCCCGGCAGCTACGGCACCGCGCCCGTCGGCGCCCCGGCCCCGGTCGCGTGCCGGATCCTGGACGTCCCGGCCGCCGGGGTCTACCGGGTGACCGCCCTGCACGGCGACAACGTGACCACGTTCGCCCGGGTCCTCGACACCGCCGGCCGGACGGTCTGCGCCCAGGTCCGCTGCCCGCTGCCCGCCGGCCGGCACACCCTGCTGGCCAGCGTGGACGCCACCAGCACCACCGAGTTCGCGGTGTCCCTGCTGCCGCTGCGGCCGACCGGGTGCACACCCGTCTCCGACGCCGGCTGGGCCGACGCGCCGCACCGGGGCCGGATCGACACCTCCGGCCAGGTCAACTGCCTGACCCTGGCCACCCCGTCCGGGGCGTCGATCGCCGCGCTGCTGCCTGTCGACGCCGCGCTGAACGTCGACATCGTGGACGCGGACGGCGAGTCGGAGTGCAGCCTCTGGTGGTACACCTGGCACGGCTGCGAACTGGACGGCCCGGCACCGCACTCGGCGCTGCTCACCGGGCAGAGCTGGGTCACGCAGCTGGCGTACACGGTGGGCTTCGCCCGGACCGACGCGCCGGCCTGCCCGACGCTGCCCCGGGACACCACCGACACCACCGTGACCACCGGCCCGGACCGCCTCGCGGCCTGCTTCACCGTCCCGCCCGACCAGCACGCCGCCCGGCAGGCCCTCACCTGGGCGCGCACCGCCGGCACCGGCCGGGCCCGGCTGACCGTCTTCGACGGGACGGGTCGGTCGACGTGCGGAACGGACCGCGCCGCCCAGGGCACTGTCACCTGCGCGCTGCCTCCCGGCCCGGTCACCGTGCTGCTGGACACCGACGGCAACGCCGCCACCTACCGGCTGAGCCACCGGAACGCCGGCACCTCCTGACCCGGTCGCGGGCCGGCTCCGACCGGGGGCCGGCCCGGTCCGGCAAACGCGGAACGCCCGGTGCGATCCTCGCGGATCGACCGGGCGTTCTCGCTGTTCACGAGCGGTGGCGGCGGGATTTGAACCCGCGGAGGGCGTAAACCCTCACACGCTTTCGAGGCGTGCTCCTTAGGCCACTCGGACACGCCACCGCCGACGAGGGTACAGGAACACCGGTTCGGATGCCGCACCGGTATGCCCCGGGCCGGCCTGGCAGGATCTTCGCCATGAGTACGCACATCGGCGCGAAGCCGGGCGAGATCGCCGAGCGGGTCCTGATGCCGGGCGACCCGCTGCGGGCCAAGTGGATCGCGGAGACCTACCTCGAGGACGCCACCTGCTACTCGACGGTGCGGGGCATGCTGGGCTTCACCGGGCGGTGGAACGGCGTGGACGTCTCCGTCCAGGGCTCCGGCATGGGCATGCCGTCCGCGTCCATCTACGCGCACGAGCTGATCAACGAGTACGGCGTGAAGACGCTGGTCCGGGTCGGCTCCTGCGGCGCGCTCACCGAGGATCTCCAGCTCCGGGACGTGATCGCGGCGATCGGGTCGTCGACCGACTCGAACATGAACCGGATGCGCTTCGACGGGTTGATCGACTACGCCCCGGTGGCCGACTTCGGGCTGCTGCGTACCTCGGTCGAGGTGGCCGAGCGGCGCGGCATCACCGTGCACGTCGGCCCGATCCTCGCCGCCGACGCCTTCTACACCGACCGCCCCGACCTGTACGACACCCTGGCCGACTACGGCGTGCTGGCGGTGGAGATGGAGTCCGCCGCGCTCTACACGATCGCCGCCCGGTTCAAGGCCCGCGCCCTGACCCTGCTGACGGTCAGCGACCACATCAAGACCGGCGCGAAGACCACCGCGCAGGAACGCGAGCAGACCTTCGGCCAGATGGTCGAGATCGCCTTGGACACCGTCGCCGTTTCCTGACCCTGCACCGACGGCTCGCAGTGGGGCCGATGTTGCGGTGTCGCCGGGCGTGGACACCGCAACATCGGCCCCGTCGGCCTAACCCGACGCCGGGATCAGCGGAAGAAGGCCCGCAGGACGGCGGCGTTCTCGGTCTCCAGGACGCCCGGGTAGACCTCGGGTCGGTGGTTGAGCCGGCGGTCGCGCAGGACGTCCCACAGCGATCCGGCGGCGCCGGTCTTGGGTTCCCAGGCACCGAAGACGACCGTCGAGATCCGGGCCAGCACCAGCGCGCCCGCGCACATCGTGCACGGCTCCAGGGTGACCACCAGCGTGCAGTCGTCCAGCCGCCACCGGCCCGACCGCGCGGCGGCCCGGCGCAGCGCCAGCACCTCGGCGTGCGCGGTCGGGTCCCCGGTCAGTTCCCGTTCGTTGCGGCCGACGGCGAGTTCGGTGCCGTCCGGGCCGTAGACCACCGCCCCCACCGGCACGTCCCCCACCACCTCGGCGGAAGCGTCGGCGACGGGCAGGTCCGGGCCGGTCACGGCGATCTCCAACGCGCGGCGCATCCACCGTTCGTGCCGCTGCCGGCGACCGACGGAATCCGGCCCGGCCAGTCCCTCGTGGGCCCCCGGGCCGACCCGTCCGGCCGCACCGGGTGTCGGCTGACCCGGCCGTACGGTGCCCAGGGCTGGGTCGGTGGCGTCGAGCGGCCCGGCGGCACCGGGCAACGCCGGACCACCCCCGACCCCTGACGACCCTGCCGTGGCGTCGTCGGGGGGTGGAGGGTCAGACCTCACGCAGTTCCTCGACCTCGTCGGCGCAGCCGAGCACCTGGCACACCTCGGCGGTCACGTCGGCGGGGAGCATGCCCTCGTGGGCACAGAGCTTGAGTAGGCGTTGGGCGGAGATGCCCAGGTCGGCGAGGATGTCGGCGTCACCCACCGGGTCGGCTTCCGGGTCGACGACAGGCTGTTCGCTGTCCTCGTCGCCGCCACCGGCGGTGGCCGACGGCGGTTCGTCGACGTCGTCGAGGCCGGTGACCGACGTCTTGAGGTCACCGACGAGCAGCGCGCCCAGCCGGGACTCCTCGGCGTACGCCGAGTCGGAGCCGAAGACCCGCAGATCCTCCCCCTCGTCGAGGCGCAGCACCACCAGATAGGCGTCGTCGGCCTCGACGAAGAGCAGCGACACGTCGGCGTCGGGTTCGACGTCGCGCAGCCGGTCGGCGACCTCGTCGATGTCGGTGGCCCCGCGCAGGTTCACCTCGGCGGCGTTCCAGCCGCCCTCGTCGCGCACCAGGGCGGCAGCGAAGTACGACATGGTTCCCCCAAATACCTCGGCACAGCCGACTCGTTACGCGTGCACGTTAACCGGTCGGGTCGGCAGCCGACCGGTCAACGCCCCGAAGGGCCGGCAATCCGGGGAAAGTTCGTCAGCCGGCGACGCGACGGCGGGTCGCGATGAGCTGGCGCAACCGCTCGGTGCGTTCCCGCTGCGGCCGTTCCCGCTGGCGTACCGCGCGGGCTCCCGCCAGCTCGGCGAGAATCTGGAGGCGGCGGCGGCTCCGCTCGGAGTCGAGCCGCGGGGTGTTCCAGGCCATACCGAAGAGCGTCCCCAGTCACAGCGGGTACGTCAAGATGGTGCGGCAAACGAAGCCGCGCGACGACGCAGGGTCACCACATCGGCCAGTCCGCGCTGACCGCCCACCGCACCACGACGACCGCGAACGCGATGCTCCAGCCACCGGCGGTGACGATGGCCACGCCCGTGCCGGCTCCCCGGTCGCCGTAGCGGACCAGGGCGAACGCGGCGAGCCAGGCGAGCATGCCGGCGACCACCGTCCACCAGGCGTAGCTTCCGACGTCGTGGCCGAGCAGGCCGAAGAGCACCAGCCAGGCGGCGGCGAGGGTGCCGCCGGAAGCCACCGCCGCCCCGGTGACGGGGTGTGGTTCCCGCCACGTCGGCCGGCGGGGTGGGCCGGCGGGGAAGAGCCCCGAGGCGGCGTACGGGACGCGTCCGGGCTGGTGGTCGGTCATGGTCACTGCTCCCCTCCGGCCGGACGGAACCCGTCGCACCGCCGCCGGCCGGGATCGGGTCGGCGGGTCGTTCCGGGAGCCCGTCGTCGGCCGGGTGCCGCTGTCGGTGCGACCTCCACGGTAGCCGTCTGTCAGGATGTCCGAATGTCCCTGCTGCGGCCCGGCCCACGGCGTACCCGTCCGGCGTACCCCGTCCTGCTGCTCGTGGCGGCGGTGCTGGCGGGGTGCGGGACGGACGAGCCGGTCGCGGGCCCGGTCTGGGACGGCCCGTCGACGGTGGCGACGGGCGACCAGCCGGCGACCTCGACGGCCCCGGCCGGCACCCCCTCGGGCACCGCCGGCCCGACCCCGACCGCGTCGCCGTCGGCTACGCCTGACGCGGCGGCCCTACGCCGGGTCTTCCCGGTGCGGGCCGGCAACGTCGCCTATCATCCGACGCACTCGGGATACCCGGGCACCGACATCTTCGCCGACTGCGGCGAGCCGGTGGTGGCGGTCACCGACGGGACGGTCCTGGAGGTGAGCCGGGTGGACCGGTTCCGCAAGAACGGGCCGTTGGGGCCGTACAACGGTGGCCTGTCGGTGTCGTTGCTGGGCGACGACGGGGTGCGGTACTACGGGTCGCACCTGAGCGTGGTCGACCCGGGGGTCGAGGCCGGGGTCCGGGTGCGCTCCGGGCAGCGGCTCGGCGAGGTGGGCCGGACGGGGAACGCGAACAACGTCTGTCACCTGCACTTCGGGGTGTCGCCGAAGTGCACCGGGCACGACGACTGGTGGATCCGGCGGGGTGTGGTGTGGCCGGCGAAGTACCTGGACTCGTGGCGGAAGAAGGGCAACCGGTCGCCGGTGGCGGCGGTGACCGCCTGGGAGCGTGAGCACAGCTGTCCGCGCGCGCCGCGCGGCTCCTCCGGCGCAGGCTGACCGGGGGTCGGTGGCGGCGTCATCAGCCATACGCATTGACGTAGGTATTACCCGTCGGTTAACGTCCCGGGCAGAGAGAGCGCTCTCTCGACCCATGAAACCCTCGAATTCCGACGAACCGCGCGCAGTTGGCCCACCCGCCCCGCGCGGAGGAGGCACGATGACACCTCCCGTCCCCCGCCGCCGCGCCCCCTGGGTGCTGGCCGCCACCACCGCCCTGACCGTCCTCGCCGGCGGCCTCGCCCTCACCACCGCCGGCACCCCCGCCGAGGCGGCCACCGTCGGTGCCGGCAGCTACACCACCGACCCGGTCGGCCCGCTGCCCAGCGGCTGCGGCGACCTGTCCACCAACCCCCGCCAGTACGCCACCGCGAACGCCCCCGCCGGGCCGGTCCCCACCAACGACTGGTGGTCGTCCCTGCTGTGGAAGAAGACGAACTGCTCCTACAGCGAGCCGCTGCACGCCCACCCGCTGTCCTACCAGCCGTTCGGCGACGGGCTCGGCTTCTCGGCGCCGTCGACCGCCACCGTCAGCGGCACCGCGACCGGGGTGGGCGAGTTCAAGTACACCTACACCGAGGACATCCGGGTCGGCGTTGCCGCGCTCGCCGCACCGGTGGTCAAGGTCGACGACTGGACGGACTGGACGGTCAGCCCGTACTGGAGTGACGGGGCGCGGACCCTGCGCGCCACCATCGGCCACGGGCTGCCGTTCGCCTACTTCCAGGCCACCGGCGGCGACGCCCAGATCAACCCGACCGGCGGCGCGGCCACCGTCTGGTCCAACAGCGGCGGCACCATCGGCTTCACCGTCCGGGGCCACGACTACGTCGGGTACGCCCCGACCGGCGCGACCTGGGCCGTCAGCAACGGACGGATCACCTCCAGCCTGGCCGGCAAGGGCTACTTCTCGATCGCCCTGCTGCCGCCCACCGCCGACGCCACCGCCCGCGCCTCGCTCGCCACGAGCTACGGCCGGTACGCCCACGCGCACGTCACCGGCACCCGGGTCGGCTACACCTACGACCCGGCGACCAGCACCGTGACCACCACGTACTCGTTCACCACCACCGCCCGGGAGGGCACCGCCACGCAGACCGTGGTGAGTCTCTACCCGCACCAGTGGAAGTCGCTCGCCGGCAGCACCCCGCTCACCCAGACCTACCCGTCGGCGCGCGGCCTGATGAAGGTGCTGACCGGGGTGGCCTCCTTCCGCACCGCGATGAAGTTCCACGGGGTGCTGCCCGAGGTGCCCGCCGTGGCCACCGGCTCCGGCTCCGACCTGGCCCAGCTCAGGGAGCAGCTCGCCGCCGTCCGGGGCAACCCGATGGACCAGCGCGGCGGCGACACCTACTGGACCGGCAAGGGCCTCGGCCGGGCCGCCCGGATCGCCGAGATCGCCGACCAGGTCGGTGACACCGAGACCCGCAACGCGGCGCTGGCCGCCATCCGTGCCACCCTGACCGACTGGTTCACCGCCGCCCCGGGCAAGACCGCCAAGGTCTTCTACTACGACCGCAACTGGGGCACCCTCATCGGCTACCCGGCGTCGTACGGGTCCGACCAGGAACTCAACGACCACCACTTCCACTACGGGTACTTCATCGCGGCGGCGGCGACGCTCGCCAAGTTCGACCCGGCGTGGGCCGCGCAGAGCCAGTACGGCGGCATGGTCGACCTGCTCATCCGGGACGCCAACAACTACCAGCGCTCCGACACCCGCTTCCCCTACCTGCGGGACTTCGACATCTACGCCGGGCACGACTGGGCCGCCGGGCACGGCTCGTTCAACGCCGGCAACAACCAGGAGTCCTCGTCGGAGGGGATGAACTTCGCCAACGCCCTGATCCAGTGGGGTCAGGCCACCGGCAACACCGCCGTCCGGGACGCGGGCGTGTTCATCTACACCACCCAGGCCGCCGCAATTCAGGAGTACTGGTTCGACGTCGACGACGAGAACTACCCGGCGGCGTTCGGGCACTCCACCGTCGGCATGGTCTGGGGTGACGGTGGGGCGTACGCGACGTGGTTCAGCGCCGAGCCGGAGATGATCCAGGGCATCAACATGCTTCCCGTCACCGGCGGCCACCTCTACCTCGGCTACCGGCCGGCCTACAACCGGGCGAACTATGCCGAACTGGTCCGCAACAACGGCGGCGAACCCACCGTGTGGCAGGACATCCACTGGCAGTTCCTCGCCCTCGGTGACCCGGACGCGGCACTGGCCAAGCTGCGGGCCAACCCCGGCTACACCCCGGAGGAGGGCGAGAGCCGGGCGCACACCTTCCACTGGGTCCGCAACCTCGCCGCGCTCGGCCAGGTCGACACCACCGTCACCGCCAGCCACCCGCTGGCCGCCGTGTTCAACCGCAACGGCACGCGCACCTACGTGGCCAGCAACATCACCGCCGCGCCGCTGACCGTACGGTTCTCCGACGGCACCAGTCTCACCGTGGCCGCCGGGAAGACCGCCACGACCGGGGCGTACACCTGGAGCGGTGGCAACGCGGCCGGCGGCACCAACCCGAGCCCGACGCCGACCACCTCCCCGACGACGTCGCCGACGCCGACCCCGACCGGGCCGTCGCCGACCCCGACCGGGCCGTCGCCGACCCCGACCAGCCCGACCCCGCCGCCGACCACCCCGCCGACCACCCCGCCGGCCGGTTCGCCGACCCGGTTCCTGCTGCCCGGTGGCGGGCTCGGTTCCGCCGGCAGCGCGGCGACGACCACCGTCCCCGGCACCGGGGGCGCGAACCACGACGGCACCCCCAGCAACCCGGTGGTCTTCACCGCGACCCGGCTCAACCTCGCCTACACCGGGGGCCAGACCGGGTTCGACCTGTTCCTCGACGCCGGCCAGTCGGTCGGCAACGGGGTACAGGCCCGGGTCTCCTACGACCTGACCGGGGACGGCACCTTCGACCGGGTGGAGACCTACAGGTACTTCGCCACCGACCCGGTGCCCGGCTACGAGCACTACACGCAGAACGCCGGCCTGCACTCGGCCACCGGCACGCTGGGCAACCTCTCCGGCGGCACGGTCAGGGTGGAGGTCTGGTCGGCGATCGGCGTCAACCCGTCCGCCCTCGGCACCGGCAACCAGTCGGTGGTGAAGCTGCCGTACTCCTGATCCCGCCCCCTGCGTACACCCCGCGCCGCCGGTCGTCCCCCGACCGGCGGCGCGGGCGCGTAGGTTGCCATCCATGAGCGCCAGAGACCCCGTCGCCGACCTGCGCCGGATCGCGTTCCTGCTGGAGCGGGCCAACGAGGCCACCTACCGGGTACGCGCGTTCCGCTCGGCGGCGACCGCCCTGGCCGCGCTGCCGGCGGCGGAGCTGGCCGAGCGGGCCCGGAACGGGACGCTCACCGAACTGGCCGGGGTCGGCGACGTCACCGCCCGCTGCGTCACCGAGTCGCTGGCCGGTGAGGAACCGGTCTACCTGCGCCGGCTGGTCGCCACCGAGGGCGTCGACCTCGACGCGGCGGCCGGCGCGCTGCGGGCCGCGCTGCGCGGCGACTGCCACACCCACTCGGACTGGTCCGACGGCGGGTCACCGATCGAGGAGATGGCGCTCGCCGCGGTCGAACTCGGCCACGAGTACGTGGTGCTGACCGACCACTCGCCCCGGTTGACGGTGGCCCGGGGCCTCACCGCCGCCCGGCTGCGCCGGCAGCTCGACCACGTGGCGGCGGTGAACGCGGCGCTGCCCGAGGGGTTCCGCATCCTCACCGGGATCGAGGTGGACATCCTCGCCGACGGCACCCTCGACCAGGACGAGGAACTGCTGGCCCGGCTCGACGTGGTGGTCGGCTCGGTGCACAGCGGCCTGCGCGACGAACGGGCCCGGATGACCCGTCGGATGCTCACCGCGATCGCCAATCCGCACCTGGACATCCTCGGCCACTGCACCGGGCGGATGGTGTCGTCCCGGCCGGCGGGGGTGACCGGCCCGGGCGACCGGGGGCACCGGGCGCGGACCCGCGCCGAGAGCGAGTTCGACGCGGACGCGGTCTTCGCCGCCTGCGCCGACCACGACGTCGCCGTGGAGATCAACTCCCGGCCGGAACGGCAGGACCCGCCGAAGCGGCTGATCCGCCGCGCCCTGGAGGCCGGCTGCCGGTTCGCCATCGACACCGACGCGCACGCCCCCGGGCAGCTCGACTGGCAGCGGTTCGGCTGCGTGCGGGCCGCGTCGTGCGGCGTCCCCGCCGACCGGGTGGTCAACACCTGGCCGGCGGAACGCCTGCTCGACTGGACCCGCGCCCACGGATGATCCGCCCCGGCTCGGCAAACACACTCGACAACCGGCCCCGACGGTCACGTAGGGTCGCAGCGTGGGACGAATCGATGACCTCGCGAACCGGTATGTGGCCGACTGGGCGCAGCTGAGCCCGACCGGCGCCACCTACGTCGGCATCGCCGGCTACGACGACCAGCTCGACGACCTCTCGCCCGCCGGTTACGAGGCACGGGCCGAACTGACCCGGCGCGCCCTCACCGACCTGGACGCGACCGAGCCGGAGTCCGAGGCGGAGCGGACCGCCAAGGAGGCGATGCAGGAGCGCCTGGGGCTGGAGCTGGCCCGGCACGACGCGGGCGAGATCACCAGCGAGGTGAACGTCATCGCCAGCGGCCTGCACGAGATCCGGATGGTCTTCGACCTGATGCCCACCGAGGGCGAGCAGGGCCGGGCCGCCGTCGCCGCCCGGCTCAACCGGTTCGCCGCCACCCTGGAGGGCTACAAGACCACGCTGCGTGAGGCCGCCGCGGCCGGCCGGGTCAGCTCCAAGGTGCAGCTGACCGAGGTGGCCAAGCAGTGCGACATCTGGACGGACCCGCAGGGCGACAACTTCTTCCACGGGCTGGTGCAGCGGCTGGACGCCGACGGCACGCTCGGTGCCGAGCTGCGCCGGGGTGCGGCGGCGGCGACCGCGGCGACCGCCGAGTTCGGCCAGTTCCTGCGTACCGAGCTGGTCCCACGGGGGCGGGACAAGCAGGCCGCCGGCCGGGAACGGTACGAGCTGGCCTCGCAGTACTTCCTCGGCGCGAAGATCGACCTGGACGAGACGTACGCCTGGGGTTTCGCGGAGCTGGCCCGGCTGGAGGCCGAGATGCGGATGGTGTCGGGCCGGATCGCCGGCCCGGGTGCCACCATCGACGAGGCGGTGGCCGTGCTGGACGCCGACCCGGCCCGCACCATCCAGGGCAAGGAGGCGTTCCGGGACTGGATGCAGGCGCTGGCCGACAAGGCGATCAGCGAACTGCACGGCACCCACTTCGACATCCCCGAGCAGGTCCGACGGATCGAGTGCTGCCTCGCCCCGACCAGTGACGGGGCCATCTACTACACCGGGCCGAGCGAGGACTTCTCCCGCCCCGGGCGGATGTGGTGGGCGGTGCCGCAGGGGGTCACCGACTTCTCCACCTGGCGCGAGGTGACCACGGTCTACCACGAGGGGGTCCCCGGCCACCACCTCCAGGTCGCGCAGACCGCCGTCCGGGCGGAGTTGCTCAACCGCTGGCAGCGGCTGCTGTGCTGGGTCTCCGGCCACGGTGAGGGGTGGGCGCTCTACTCCGAGCGGCTGATGGACGAGCTGGGCTACCTGGAGGACCCGGGCGACAAGCTCGGCATGCTCGACGGGCAGGCGTTCCGGGCGGCCCGGGTGATCGTCGACATCGGCATGCACCTGGAGCTGGAGATCCCTCGGGACAACCCGTTCGGCTTCCACCCGGGTGAGCGGTGGACGCCTGAGTTGGGCTGGGAGTTCATGCGGGCGCACTGCCGGGTGCCGGACGAGAACCTGCGCTTCGAGCTGAACCGCTACCTGGGCTGGCCGGGGCAGGCGCCGTCGTACAAGGTGGGCGAGCGGATCTGGCTCCAGGCCCGGGAGGAGGCGATGGCCCGCAAGGGCGCCGACTTCGACCTGAAGGAGTTCCACCGGCAGGCGCTCGACCTGGGTGCGCTCGGGCTCGACCCGCTGCGCCGGGCCCTGGCCCGGCTCTGAACCGCACCGCCGGCGGGCGGACGCGACGGGTGGTCGGGGGCGGGCGGTCACCCGCCCCCGACGCACCGTGGGGGTGGGCGCAGGTTCAGGAGAGGCTCAACGCCAGCGCCGGTCGGGCGGTCAGCGTGTCGGAGTCGACGAACGCCAGGTCGATCGCCGGGTCGGTGAAGGTGATCGGGATCGGTGAGGTGATCGGGATGCCGTCGGGCAACGGCAGGTCGGGAGTCAGCGTGATGGTGATGCCGAGCAGCTTGCCGACGAACCGGGTGGCGTAGAACGCGACGTCGCCCTGCACCGTCAGCTCGTCGGTGACGTACCGCTGGTGGCGGCCCGCCGGGCCGTCCGCGACCAGGCTGAAGTCGGCGGTGACGGCCCGGCTCATGCTGAACTTCAACGCCTTCAGCGTCCCGTCGGAGGTGGGCAGGTCGACGATGCCCTCGAACCGCAGCCCGGTCATGGTGACCTTGGTGCCGGTCAGCTTGGACGGCTGCCGGGCCACCGTCGGCTGTCCCGGCTCGGGGGCGATCCTCGGCAGTGGCTTGCCGACCTCGACCCGCTTCGACGCGCGCGGCACCGGCTTTCCGCAGGTTCCCCGGCCGGGCCGGGCGGATGCCGTCGGGGCCGGTGGGGTGGACCCGGTGGCCGGGACGGTCGCGCTCGACCCCGGCCGGCCCCCAGAACCGACGGCCGGCCTGCTGGTGCTGGGCTCCGGGGTGGGGGACGCCGCCGCCGTCTCGGCTCCGCCGCCGGTGAACAGGTCGGTGATGCCGTCGAGGATGTCGGTGAGCAGGTTGCCGTCGGGCGTCCCGGCGGGCGTGGGGCTGGGGCTGGCCGGGACGGACGGAGGTGCGGAAGGTGCGGACGCGGTCTTCGTCGGCCCGGGGCAGGCCGGCTCCGCGAGCGCCGGCTGCGCTCCCCGGACCGCGAGCACCATGGCCATGGCGGTGGTGGTCAGCACCAGCAGGGTCGCGTACAACCGTGGGTCCCGATGGGTCGGACGGTAGGGGCCACCGCCCGGCTCGGCCGTCGGCAGGATCTGCGTGGTGTCGGCGGCCCCGGCCCCCTCGCGGTCACCCCGGACCGTGTCCCGGAGCGGATTCCGCGGTGGGGGCAACGTGTCGGTCAGCGGTCCGGTGGTGTGCTCCTCCTGCCACGGCGGCATCAGCTCGTCGACGAGGGGCGCCTCCTGAGCTGCCGTACCCTCCTCGACTGCCGCACCTCCCTCCGCCGGGGTGCGGGCCGGGACCCAGGCGAAGCCCAGCGCGCTTCCCACCATGCCCAGGAGCAGCCCGATGAAGAACCCGCCGAGGTTGACCCCGATCAGCGAGTAGACCGCCGTCACCGCCGCGATGACGGCGTAGAAGAGGCGCTGCTGCGGGGTGAACCACATCAGCATCCCGCAGGTGACCAGGATGACCGGGATCAGCCAGGACAGGAAGCCGGTCGGCCCCATCTGGAAGGTCAGGCCACCGAGACTCATCTGGGTGGTGGCGAAGATCTCCAGACCGGCCGACGCGGTGAGGAGGCCGCCCCAGAACGGCCGTACCCGCCGCCACCGTCGGAAGGCACGCCAGGCGTGACCGACCCGGCTCTGTCGGGCGGGCCGCTCTTGGGCGGATGTCACGTGTCCTCCTGGCGATTCTGACGTGGGTGGGTACGGGCCGGGGCCCGCCGCAGGTGGCCGCCACGGGCCCGGTCCTCAGCTCAGAAGCACTCCTTGGCGGCGGCACCGACGTTGATCTTCAACTTCAGGCCGTTGAGGGTGAAGACACCGGCACTGGTGGAGCGGGCCACCTGCTCCAGGTCCTTGATGACGACCTTGTCGGCGCTCTGGCCGAAGGACTTCGGCGTGGCCCCGGCGTTCAGGTCGGTGGCGTCCCGACCGATCTTGATGTTGGTGAACTCCGCGTCACCGCCGAGCGAGTCCATGTCGATCAGCAGGCCCTCGGCCGTCGCCGGCTTGCCGTCGCCACCGGCGTTGATGGTGAGCACGATCGGCATGTCCGGTACCTTCACCGACTGGCAGAGGTCGTAGAGCTTGGCGTTGGTGATCTCGGAGACGGCCACCGGGTGCGCGGTCCCGTCCTTCTCCTTCACGAAGCCGCCGTACTGCTTGAAGCCGGTGCCCTCCAACCTGGAGGCGCCGACCTTGAAGGTCTGTCCGGAGACGGCGAACGACGCGGCGATCGCGCCGTTGGACATACCGAAGACGATCGCCCCGGCCACCGCGGTGGCCGGCACCATCATCGCGGCGAAGCGACGCCACCGTGTCCCGCCGCCGAACTGGCGGCCTTCCGTTTCACTCACGGGGTTCTCCTTGACGAGGGGTCAGCACCGAACGCGGTCGCGGTTCGGGAGAAGGGTGGAGGGTGCTGCGGTTGCCACCGGGCCGGTGGCCGCGTGCAGTACGCGGATTGGATGTTCCCGCGAAGCGACCTACCTCACAAGACCTCTTGCTACCGGCCGGTAACGGGGACGAATCTTGGAGATGTCCGCATGTTACCGACGGTTAACATCGGCGAGCCGGCAAGTTCCCTCAATTCACCCAGAACGCAGCGACCGAAGTCGATTCCGCCACCCTGAGTAGAGACAGGCTCACAAGAATCACGTTTTGATAACGCCGGCCTGAGGGTTGTCTGTGGGTGACGATCCCGGCGCAACGCGGTACGCGTCGACCGCCGGGCCGGTCGCCGTCGGCGCGTCCCGCCGGGCGACAGCGGACCGCGTCCCGCCGCACGGCCAGTCCGCGCCCCGGTCCCCCGGGCCCGGTTCGTCCATCCGGACGCCGTGCCACGAACGGCCATACACCGGGTGACCGGCACCGACACGCGGCGGTGAGGATGGCCGGACGCACGCTGTCGGCTGGCCGTCCGGTTGGCTACCGTAGGTGTCCCTGGGGGCCCGCAACCCCCCACGTGGTACGTCCGATCGAGGTGGCTGTGACCCTGTACGGCGACAAACCGGTCTCCGACGACCGCCCCACGGTGCAGGTCACCGCGGTGAGCTGGCCGTCCGAGGACGAACCCCCACCGGCCGGTGGGGCCGCAGGTCCCGGCGGCGGGCCGGGGCCGTGGTGGCGGCGCGGCCGGCTGCTGCTCGCCGGCGGGATGACCGCCGCGGTGCTGGCCGGGGTGGTCGGCGCGGGCGCCTGGGCGTACGCCGGAGACGTCCCACGCGGCACCAGCGTGCTCGGCACCGAGCTGGGTGGCCGTAGTCGGGCCGACGCGGCCAGGGAACTGCGGGCCGAGTTGGAGAAACGGGCCGCCACGCTCGACGCGCCGCTGACCGTGGTGGTGGGCGAGAACCGGGCGGAGATCAAGCCCGCCGACGTCGGCCTGGCCGTGGACGTGGACGCCACGGTCGCCGCCGCCACCGACGCGCAGGCGCACCCGGTGGACCGGCTGTTCGGGTCCCGGTCGGTCGACCCGGTGGTGACGGTCGACGCCGCCAAGCTGGACGCGGCGTTGCGGGAGATCCTCGGCAAGCAGGGCCGGGACATGACCCTGCCGGCGATCATCTTCACCGGCACCACCCCGAAGCCGGTCTACCCGAAGCCGAGCCTGACCCTGGACCCGGAGCAGTCCGCCCGGGTGGTCCGCGCGGGCTGGCTGGCCGGCCAGCCGGTGACGGTGCCCGTGGTGGAGAAGAACCCGGTGACCACCCGGGAGGAGGTGGACCGGATGATCGCCGAGCTGGCGAAGCCGGCAGTCGCCGCACCGGTCACGATCACCTCCACCAAGGGGTCGGTGAGCGTTCCGCCTTCGACGATCGCCCGCGCGTTGCGCTTCTCGGCCGACGACGAGGGGAAGCTGACGCCGAAGGTCGACGTGAAGCGGCTCCGGTCGGCGCTGGGCAGCAAGCTGGCCGCGATCGAGTCGCCGCCCAAGGACGCCGGGCTGACCGTCTCGGGCGGCAAGCTGAAGGTGGTGCCGGGCCGGGCCGGCCAGCAGCTCGACTCGGCGGCGCTGGGCCGGGACCTGCTGGCGGTGCTGCCGAAACCGGACGGCCGGACGGTCACCGGGCAGCTCACGGAGGCCGAGCCGGAGCTGACCGAGGCGAAGCTGGCCGAGCTGGGCATCAAGGAGCGGGTCTCCACCTTCTCCACGAAGTTCCCAGGTGGGCTCTCCTCGCCACGCAGCCAGAACATCATCCAGGCGGCGAAGGACGTGGACGGCACCATCGTCAAGCCCGGGGAGACGTTCTCGCTCAACGCGCACACCGGCGAGCGCGGCTACGGTCAGGGCTACCAGGACGCCCCGGTAATCGTCGGCGGCAAGCTGGTGCCCGGGGTGGGTGGCGGCGTCTCCCAGTTCACCACCACGCTCTTCAACGCCAGCTACTACGCCGGCCTGGAGGACGTCGAGCACAAGCCGCACTCGTTCTACTTCAGCCGCTACCCGGCGGTGATCGAGTCGACGATCTTCTGGCCGGACCTGGACTTCAAGTTCCGCAACAACACGCCGTACGGGGTCCTGATCGACACCGCCTACACCTCGAACACGATCACCGTGTCGATGTGGAGCACCAAGATCTACGACAGCGTGAAGACCGAGTACGGCCCGCGCCGCAACATCACCTCGCCGAAGACGGTTCACCTGGAGCCCGGCCCGAAGTGCATCGCCGCCGCCGGCAGCATCGGCTTCACCCAGGACGCCTTCCGCGTGATCAAGAAGGACGGCAAGGTCGTCAAGCGGGAGAAGTTCAGCTGGACCTACGACCCCGAGCCCAACTTCGTCTGCGGCCCCAAACCCTGACCCCACGCTCCAGCCCGCACGGGTCGGAGACACCCGCCCCGGACACGACCGAGCCCCGCCGGCTGATCAGCCGGCGGGGCTCGGTGCCTCTCCGGTACGCGGACCAGATGTCGACCCCGGGCCGGCGCGACCGTTGAGGAGCGGATCAGGGGCGGGCTTCGGCCAGACCCTGCCGGACGCCCTCGGCGTCCCGGTCGGTGCCGTACACGGGGGTGTCGGGCTGCTGCCGCCAGCTCTCGTCGAGGGTGCCCGCGTCGACCGGGTCGAAGCCCAGCGCGTCGACGAGCTGCATCACGAGCCGCTTGGCGTCGGCGTCGTCCCCGGCCACCGGCAGCGCGATCCGGTCACCGGCACCGGCCGGCTTCCCGTGGTCCATCAGGTGCGCCGCCTGGATGTTGTTGAAGGTCTTCACCACCCGGGCGCCCTTGAGGTGGTCGGCGGTCCACCGGCTGGAGCTGAGGCTGCGGTCGAGCAGCTCGGCGATGTCGCCGTCGCGCTGCGGGTAGTAGTTGTTGGCATCGACCACGATCTTGCCGTCGAACGGCTGCGCCGGCAGTCCGGGCACCGCGAACAGCGGGATCGCCATCACGACCAGCTCGGCGTCCTGGACGGCCTGCTCGACGGTGCCTACGGTCGCGCCGCTCTCCCGGGCCAGCTCGGTGAGGCTCTCCGGGCCCCGCGAGTTGGCGACTGTCACGTCGTGCCCGAGGGCGCTCAGCCGGCGGGTGAGGGTGCCGCCGATGTGCCCCGAACCAATGATTCCGATCTTCATGACCACTCCTGCCTCCGCCGGTCCCGACGGTCAGTTCCGGTCGTACGGTCAGCAGGTACCCCGACAGGTCCGCTCCGATTGCGGACGACGCGTGCACCACGTCACGTCGTCCCGGACCCGGGCGCGGGCCCCGGGAGCCAGGCCCCGCATCGACGGTACGAGGTCACGGGCGTCGTCCGGGCCGATTCACCGAACGTCGACCGTCCGCCCCGAGGGTCGGTCGAGGGTGCTGTGTCGGCGATGTTGTGTCGTTCGAGCCGGGGATCACCGCTATGTCGCCACCCGAGCGGGGTTTCCTGGCCGCCAGAGGCAGGCTTTCGTCGCCGCCTACCGTGCCCGAGGCGCGCATTCACCTCCGGGGTGGGGTGACGATTCCCGGTGCGGCGGCTGTCACGGGAAACCGTTCCGGGAATCAATACACGGATATAGCAGTTGAGGCCGGTCCCTGTTCGGGGCCGGCCTCAATCTGGAATGGTTGTCCGGCGGTGTCCTACTCTCCCACACCCTCCCGAGTGCAGTACCATCGGCGCTGGAGGGCTTAGCTTCCGGGTTCGGAATGTAACCGGGCGTTTCCCCTCCGCCATGACCGCCGTAACACTATGAACATATCAAACAACACACACACCCACAGAAACCCTCTACCCGTGGGGGGTTGTTTGGTGTTTGTTCAGAGTTGCACAGTGGACGCGTAGCAGCCTTGTTATCAAGTCCTCGGCCTATTAGTACCGGTCAACTGAACCCGTTACCGAGCTTACATTTCCGGCCTATCAACCCAGTCGTCTAGCTGGGGGCCTTACCCCCACAATGTGGGGTGGGATACCTCATCTCGAAGCAGGCTTCCCGCTTAGATGCTTTCAGCGGTTATCCCTTCCGAACGTAGCTAACCAGCCGTGCCCCTGGCGGGACAACTGGCACACCAGAGGTTCGTCCGTCCCGGTCCTCTCGTACTAGGGACAGCCCTTCTCAAGTATCCTACGCGCACGGCGGATAGGGACCGAACTGTCTCACGACGTTCTAAACCCAGCTCGCGTACCGCTTTAATGGGCGAACAGCCCAACCCTTGGGACCTGCTACAGCCCCAGGATGCGACGAGCCGACATCGAGGTGCCAAACCATCCCGTCGATATGGACTCTTGGGGAAGATCAGCCTGTTATCCCCGGGGTACCTTTTATCCGTTGAGCGACACCGCTTCCACACGCAAGTGCCGGATCACTAGTCCCGACTTTCGTCCCTGCTCGACCTGTCAGTCTCACAGTCAAGCCCCCTTGTGCACTTGCACTCAACACCTGATTGCCAACCAGGCTGAGGGAACCTTTGGGCGCCTCCGTTACCCTTTAGGAGGCAACCGCCCCAGTTAAACTACCCACCAGACACTGTCCCTGAACCGGATAACGGCCCGAAGTTAGATACCCAAATCAACCAGAGTGGTATTTCAAGATTGCCTCCACCCATACTGGCGTACAGGCTTCACCGGCTCCCACCTATCCTACACAAGCCCATTCAGATACCAATGTCAAGCTATAGTAAAGGTCCCGGGGTCTTTCCGTCCTGCCGCGCGTAACGAGCATCTTTACTCGTACTGCAATTTCGCCGGGCCTGTGGTTGAGACAGTGGGGAAGTCGTTACGCCATTCGTGCAGGTCGGAACTTACCCGACAAGGAATTTCGCTACCTTAGGATGGTTATAGTTACCACCGCCGTTTACTGGCGCTTAAGTTCTCCGCTTCGCCCCAAAGAGCTAACAGGTCCCCTTAACGTTCCAGCACCGGGCAGGCGTCAGTCCATATACATCGAATTACTTCTTCGCATGGACCTGTGTTTTTAGTAAACAGTCGCTTCCCCCTGCTCTCTGCGGCCATACAACGCTCCACCCGCACGGGGCTTCACGTCTCCGGCCCCCCTTCTCCCTAAGTTACGGGGGCAATTTGCCGAGTTCCTTAACCACAGTTCGCCCGATCGCCTCGGTATTCTCTACCTGACCACCTGTGTCGGTTTGGGGTACGGGCCGCTCGAAACTCGCTAGAGGCTTTTCTCGGCAGCATAGGATCACTGACTTCACCTGAATCGGCTCGGCATCACGTCTCAGCCTCATGTACCGCGGATTTGCCTACGGCACGGCCTACACGCTTACCCCGGCACAACCACCGGCCGGGCTCAGCTACCTTCCTGCGTCACCCCATCGCTTGACTACTACCCGCCAGGTTCCCACGCTCCCCACCGCAGACCCGAAAGTCCTTGGCAGCTCGGGTGGTTAGCACAACGAGGTTCATCAGGGACGCTCCTTCGCGGGTACGGGAATATCAACCCGTTGTCCATCGACTACGCCTCTCGGCCTCGCCTTAGGTCCCGACTCACCCAGGGCGGATTAGCCTGGCCCTGGAACCCTTGGTCATCCGGCGGAAGGGTTTCTCACCCTTCTTTCGCTACTCATGCCTGCATTCTCACTCGTGCCGCGTCCACAACTAGGTCACCCCGCTGCTTCACCCCCGGCACGACGCTCCCCTACCCATCCACACACCTGCACGCACCATCAAGGGCACGCGAAGTTAAAATGTGAATGCCACAGCTTCGGCGGTGTGCTTGAGCCCCGCTACATTGTCGGCGCGGAACCACTTGACCAGTGAGCTATTACGCACTCTTTAAAGGATGGCTGCTTTTAAGCCAACCTCCTGGTTGTCTATGCGACCCCACATCCTTTTCCACTTAGCACACGCTTAGGGGCCTTAGCTGGTGATCTGGGCTGTTTCCCTCTCGACTACGAAGCTTATCCCCGCAGTCTCACTGCCGCGCTCTCACTTACCGGCATTCGGAGTTTGGCTGATTTCGGTAAGCTTGTAGGCCCCCTAGACCATCCAGTGCTCTACCTCCGGCAAGAAACACACGACGCTGCACCTAAATGCATTTCGGGGAGAACCAGCTATCACGGAGTTTGATTGGCCTTTCACCCCTAACCACAGATCATCCCCCAACTTTTCAACGTTGGTGGGTTCGGCCCTCCACGCGGTCTTACCCACGCTTCAGCCTGCCCATGGCTAGATCACTCCGCTTCGGGTCTAGAACATGCGACTCAAACGCCCTCTTCAGACTCGCTTTCGCTACGGCTCCCCCACACGGGTTAACCTCGCCACATGCCACTAACTCGCAGGCTCATTCTTCAAAAGGCACGCCGTCACCCCGCAAGGCTCCGACGGATTGTAGGCGAACGGTTTCAGGTACTATTTCACTCCCCTCCCGGGGTACTTTTCACCATTCCCTCACGGTACTCGTCCGCTATCGGTCACCAGGAAGTATTTAGGCTTACCAGGTGGTCCTGGCAGATTCACGGCAGATTACAGGAGTCCGCCGCTACTCGGGAACACCCACAGAAGATCAGCAACTTTCACCTACCGGACTCTCACCGACTACGGTTGGCTTTTCCACACCATTCGGCTAGCCACTGACTTTATAACTCCTCGAACAAGTGTCAGCCTGTTCAGCAGGGTCCCACAACCCCGACCACGCAACCCCTGACAGGTATCACACGCAACCGGTTTAGCCTCAATCCGCTTTCGCTCGCCACTACTCACGGAATCACTAAATTGTTTTCTCTTCCTACGGGTACTGAGATGTTTCACTTCCCCGCGTTCCCCCCACACACCCTATGTGTTCAGGTGCAGGTGACACCACATGACTGGTGCCAGGTTTCCCCATTCGGACACCCTGGGATCACAGCTCGGTTGACAGCTCCCCCAGGCCTATCGCGGCCTCCCACGTCCTTCATCGGCTCCTGGTGCCAAGGCATCCACCGTTCGCCCTTGACAACTTGACCACAAAGATGCTCGCGTCCACTGTGCAATTCTCAACAAACAACCAACCCACAACCCCAAAGCCCCACACCAGCAACCCCACCCCACCCACAGGCAGAACAGAATCCGGTATGCGAGACCAGGCCATGCCTGGCAACCTCCAGCAGGCTCCCGCCCACCACAAGGCACTGAAACAACAACCCACCGGTTGTTCCTTCAGGACCCAACAGGGTGCTCACATCCCTCCACCAGCCGCACCAGAACCCCGCTCCCACCACCAAAGTGGCTGTACTAGGCGTCCCAGCCGTTGCCAGGGAAAAACTTGCCAGTGTCTCCGCCATCCGAGCACCCCGACCCGACATCCGCAGGCCGCGGGCTCCATACCGGCTTTCACCGGATGGTGCTCCTTAGAAAGGAGGTGATCCAGCCGCACCTTCCGGTACGGCTACCTTGTTACGACTTCGTCCCAATCGCCAGCCCCACCTTCGACGGCTCCCTCCACAAGGGTTGGGCCACCGGCTTCGGGTGTTGCCGACTTTCGTGACGTGACGGGCGGTGTGTACAAGGCCCGGGAACGTATTCACCGCAGCGTTGCTGATCTGCGATTACTAGCGACTCCGACTTCACGGGGTCGAGTTGCAGACCCCGATCCGAACTGAGACCGGCTTTTTGGGATTCGCTCCACCTCACGGCATCGCAACCCATTGTACCGGCCATTGTAGCATGCGTGAAGCCCTGGACATAAGGGGCATGATGACTTGACGTCATCCCCACCTTCCTCCGAGTTGACCCCGGCAGTCTTCGATGAGTCCCCGCCATAACGCGCTGGCAACATCGAACGAGGGTTGCGCTCGTTGCGGGACTTAACCCAACATCTCACGACACGAGCTGACGACAGCCATGCACCACCTGTGACCGCCCCCGAAGGACCTCCCATCTCTGGAAGTTTTGCGGCCATGTCAAACCCAGGTAAGGTTCTTCGCGTTGCATCGAATTAATCCGCATGCTCCGCCGCTTGTGCGGGCCCCCGTCAATTCCTTTGAGTTTTAGCCTTGCGGCCGTACTCCCCAGGCGGGGCGCTTAATGCGTTAGCTGCGGCACAGAGAACCGGAGAGGCCCCCACACCTAGCGCCCAACGTTTACAGCGTGGACTACCAGGGTATCTAATCCTGTTCGCTCCCCACGCTTTCGCTCCTCAGCGTCAGTATCGGCCCAGAGACCCGCCTTCGCCACCGGTGTTCCTCCTGATATCTGCGCATTTCACCGCTACACCAGGAATTCCAGTCTCCCCTACCGAACTCTAGCCTGCCCGTATCGACCGCAGGCTTGGAGTTGAGCCCCAAGTTTTCACGGTCGACGCGACAAGCCGCCTACGAGCTCTTTACGCCCAATAAATCCGGACAACGCTCGCGCCCTACGTCTTACCGCGGCTGCTGGCACGTAGTTGGCCGGCGCTTCTTCTGCAGGTACCGTCACTCACGCTTCGTCCCTGCTGAAAGAGGTTTACAACCCGAAGGCCGTCATCCCTCACGCGGCGTCGCTGCATCAGGCTTCCGCCCATTGTGCAATATTCCCCACTGCTGCCTCCCGTAGGAGTCTGGGCCGTGTCTCAGTCCCAGTGTGGCCGGTCGCCCTCTCAGGCCGGCTACCCGTCGTCGCCTTGGTAGGCCATCACCCCACCAACAAGCTGATAGGCCGCGAGCCCATCCCAGGCCGAAAAACTTTCCACCCCACCCCATGCGAGGCAAGGTCATATCCGGTATTAGCCCCCGTTTCCGAGGGTTATCCCAAAGCCTAGGGCAGGTTACTCACGTGTTACTCACCCGTTCGCCGCTCGAGTACCCCAAAGGGCCTTTCCGCTCGACTTGCATGTGTTAAGCACGCCGCCAGCGTTCGTCCTGAGCCAGGATCAAACTCTCCAACAAAAACCTTTTGTCGAACAGCAATCCCGACAACAAACAAATGTTGCCAAAGGAATCCCAACCGAACAGACCAATACTCACAAGCCTGCCCAGCACAGGGTATAAAACAATTGGCACTGGCTTTACAAGCACCCTGTTGAGTTCTCAAAGAACAACCACACACCAACCAAACCACCGCACTAACGGTGACCCGACCGGGGCATTTCGTTCACCACACCCCGCGCTCTCGCGCCGGGCACTTTTACTACGTTACCTCACCGTCTTCCCCGTGTCAACCGGTGTGTCCCGGTGTGTCACGCTTCGTGCGGCATCGCCCGATGAGCGCATGCAGCGACCAGCGCTGCGATTGATCATCGGATTTGGCAGAACCGGCCGCCGCGGTTTCCCGCATGCTCGCCCGGTGCTCTGCCGATCGACAACCTTACCCGGTCGGTTCCGCCCGGCCAAATCCGCCCTACGGCGTTCGGCTAGCCCCACCCGGACCGCGTCGTCCCGGAGATAGTGCCCCGGACGACCCGGTGCCACACATCGGATCCGAAACCCGGGGCTTTCACCCCGTTTGCCCGTTCCGCGCTGGCAGAGAGAAAGTTACGCGGCCTCCGGTTTGATCGTCAAATCCGCTGGTCATCGGCCTCCGCGCCGGCCGGCTGACGCCCACGGGACAGCCGACGGGCCGCCCGCCACCCCCGGATTCCGAGCACACCGGCCGTGGATCCGATGGCCAACGAGGCCGCGATGAGCACCGCGTGGATCCAGAGGAATCCGGTCGGAGCGCCCACGCCGACCGCTCCGCCCGACCAGGCCCGCGTGTCGTTCCAGATGGCGACCCCGAACCTCGGCCAGATCACCCAGGTCCACACCCCGACACCGACCAGGAACAACGACCAACCCCGCGACAGGACCATGGTCGACGAGTATCCCAGCGCCCGCGCCTACCGAGACTCCCCACTCCCGCCACGGTCCCCGGAGACGGCGACGCCCCGCCCCTGAACCGTGTTGATCAAGAGGTTGTGGTCATCCTCGGAGACGTTCGTGACGCAAACTTCTTGATCAACGCGCTCCGGCGGCACCCGGCCGGGACGGGGCCGACCGGAGCAGGACGGACGGGAGCAGGACCAGAAGCGGGGACGGGACGGGCTCAGGCGGGACGAGCAGGCGGGCAGGCCGGTGGGAATCCGACGACCGGCCGGCAGGAAAACCGATCGACCGGGGACGGAGCCCGGTCCGGGCGGGGAGGGGAGTCCCGGCCGACCAGAGGGAGGAGGCCACCCCCACCGGGCCGACGGTCCCGCCGCCGGGCGGGGGGTCTGGAGCGCTCAAGAAGATGGTGACGGACCGGATCGGAAATCGCCGCCGCCACCACCGCACGGGACGCGGTGGTGGCGGGCGCGGTGTTTCCGCTGGTGGGGGTCGGGGCACCTGTCAGGTGTCGACGACGAGGTGGAGGTGGCCCGGATGCAGCCGTTCAACCCGTGGGCATGGCGCGACCCGGCGGCGCTGGCCGGCGGATACGACCAGACCGAGCCGGGCGAGCGGCCCGACCGGGAGCCGCACAACGGGCCGGACGCCCCCGGCCCGGGGACCCCGCTCGACCTGACCGGATACCGGGTGGAGGCGATCGACGGGCGGATCGGTGCGATCGACGAGGCGAGCGAGGACGCCGGCGCCCGCTGGCTGGTGGTGGACACCGGACCGTGGATCTTCGGACGGAAGGTCCTGCTGCCGGTCGGCACGGTCGCCCGGGTCGACCACGGGGACCGGGTGGTGCACGTCGACCGGAGCCGGGAGCAGGTCAAGGATTCCCCGGCGTTCGATCCCGAGGACGGTGTCCCGCCGGACTACCGCGAACAGGTCGGCGACTACTACGCGCAGAGCTACCACCGGGGCTGACCGGCCACACGCCCCGGTCCGACCCGACGGGACACGGGACGGACCGACGAGGCCGGGACGCCGACGCCCGGTAGGCCGGGACCGGCCACCTGGCGGCAGGGCGAACCGGACGCGTCAGGCAGGGTGAACCGGACGCGTCAGGCAGGACGGACCGAACACGTCAGGCAGGACGAGCGACCAGGCCGGGACCGGACGCGTCCAACGGGGCGGGGTCGGCTGCGCCCCGGTCCGGTAGGCTGCCGGCATGACCAGCGCGACCCTTCAGCACGCCCGGACGTCGTACGACGTCGTGGTCGGTGCGGAGCGACGCCGGCGATCCGTCGCCCGCCCGCGCTGACCCATTCCCTGCGACCGGCGGATCGAGCCGCCGGTCGCCGCCGCTGTCCTCGGTCCGTCCGCAGGCTCCCCCGTCCGGGGATCCGCCTGGCTGACGGATCCGAGCAGATCGGCGTACCAATGGATCTTGAAAGGTTGCTCACCGACCGGCTGACGCCCGCGTTCGCCGCCGTTGCCGGCGAACCGGTCGCGCCCACCGTGCGGCGCTCGCTGCGGGCGGATTTCCAGTCCGATGCGGCGCTGGCGCTGGCCCGGCGGCTCGGCCGGCCGCCGCGCGAGATCGCCCAGGCGGTGCTGGACCGTGCGGACCTCGACGACGTCGCGGTGGCGGAGGTCTCCGGCCCCGGCTTCGTCAACCTGACCCTCGCCGACGGGGCGTTGGCCGGGATGGTCGCCGCGCTCGCCGGCGACGAGCGGCTCGGGGTGCCGGTGACCAGCGAGCCCGAGACCGTGGTGGTCGACTACTCGGGGCCCAACGTGGCGAAGGAGATGCACGTCGGGCACCTGCGCTCGACGGTCATCGGCGACGCGGCCGTCCGGGTGCTGGGCTGGCTCGGGCACCGCGTCGTGCGGGTCAACCACCTGGGCGACTGGGGCACCCCGTTCGGGATGCTGATCGCGCACCTGGTGGACCTCGGTGAGTCGGAGGCGGCGCAGGAACTGTCCATCGGCGACCTGGACGGGTTCTACCGGGCGGCCCGGTCGAAGTTCGACACCGACCCGGCGTTCCGGGAACGCGCCCGGCAGCGGGTGGTCGCGTTGCAGGGCGGCGATCCGGAGACCCGCCGGCTGTGGCGGTTGCTGGTCGGCCAGTCCCAACGGTACTTCCTGACCGTGTACGAGCTGCTCGACGTCACCCTGACCGGGGAGGACTTCCGGGGCGAGAGCGCGTACAACGACCGGCTCGGTGCGGTGGTGACCGACCTCGACCGGCTCGGGTTGCTGACCGACAGCGCCGGGGCGACCTGCGTCTTCCCGCCCGGGTTCGTCGGACGCGACGGCGTCGGGCTGCCGTTGATCGTGCGCAAGGGCGACGGCGGGTACGGATATCCGGCGACGGACCTGGCGGCGCTGCGGTCGCGCGTCGACGAGCTGGGCGCGACCCGGCTGCTCTACGTGGTGGGCCTGCCGCAGCGGCAGCACTTCGCGATGGTGTTCGCGGTGGCCGGGCAGGCGGGTTGGCTGCGTCCCCCGGTCCGCGCCGAGCACCTCGGTTTCGGCTCCGTCCTCGGCCCGGACGGGCGGATGCTGCGCAGCCGGGCCGGTGGCTCGGTGAAGCTGGTCGACCTGCTGACGGAGGCAGTCACCCGGGCGACCGCGCTGGCCCGCGCCCGCAACCCCGAACTGGACGAGGCGGAGGCGGCCGAGATCGGCCGGGCCGTCGGCATCGGCGCGGTCAAGTACGCCGACCTGGCCACCGACCGGACCCGCGACTACGTGCTGGACTGGGAGCGGATGCTCGCCCTGGACGGCAACACCGCCCCCTACCTCCAGTACGCGTACACCCGGACCCGGTCGGTGCTGCGGCGGGCCGGTGCGGGGCCAGGGTCCGGGGTGGTGCTCGGCACCCCGGCGGAGCGGGCGTTGGCGGTCGAGCTGCTCGGGTTCGCCGGCGTCGTGCACGAGGTGGCCGGGACGGCGCAGTTCCACCACCTCGCCGGCTACCTGCACCGGCTGGCCACCCGGTTCAGCACGTTCTACGAGCGGTGCCCGGTGCTGCGGGCGGAGGGGGAACTGCGGGCGAGCCGGCTGCTGCTGACCGACCTGACGGGACGGACCCTGCGGCAGGGGCTGGACCTGCTCGGTATCCGGACGCTCGACCGGATGTGAGCGCGACGCCGGGGCCGCGCCGGGGCGACCGGACGCGGCCCCGGCGGGCTCCGGCCTTCGGGGCGTTCGTCCGGCGGCCACCAGCAGGTCCAGGTGGTACTCCCAGCCGGACGCCCTCCGCCCGGTCAGCGCAGCGGGGTGGGCGTCAGGCGTACGCCGGTGATCTCCTCCGAGCGGGCCCACAGGTCGGCGGCGAGCCGCCGGTCGGTGGCGGGGCCACGCAACGGCGCGAAGGTGGGCTCGGCGCGGCGGAAGAGCCGTCCGGGGCCGATGTGCCGGCCGGTGGGCGCGGTCGGGACGGTGGCGGCGAAGAGCATGGGCGCGGCGGCCTCGTCGAGGGGCCGGCGCAGCGGGCCCATGAGCACGGTCTCGATCCGGCGGGCGAGTGGCGGCAGGTCCCGGGAGAGGTCGGTCCTGGTCATCCCGGGGTGGGTCAGCAGGCTGCGTACCGGCGAGCCGGCGGCCCGCAGCCGGCGGTCGAGTTCCAGCCCGAACAGCACGTTGGCCAGCTTCGAGGTGGCGTAGGCGCCGGCGGCGGAGTAGCGGCGTTCGGCGGCCAGGTCGGTCAGGTCGAGCCGCCCGAGCGGGTAGAGGCCGGAGGAGACGGTGACCACGACCGGGCTCCGGCCGACGGTCAACGCGGGCAGCAGCCGTCCGGTGAGGGCGAAGTGGCCGAGGTGGTTGGTGGCGAACTGGCTCTCCACCCCCTGCGGGCTCAACCGCCGGGGGACGGTGCCGATGCCGGCGTTGTTGACCAGCGCGTCCACCGTGTCGACGTCGCGGTCGAGGCCCTCGACGAAGGCGTGGACGGAATCCAGGTCGAGCAGGTCCAGCCGGCGGACGACGAGATCCGCCCGGGGATGGGCGTGGAGGAGTTCGGCCCGGACCCGCGCGCCCTTGGCGGTGTCCCGGACGGCCATCACCACCCGACCGCCCCGGGCGGCCAGGTGGCGGGTGATCGCCGCGCCGAGGCCGCTGCTGGCACCGGTGACCACGAAGGTCCGGTCGGACTGGTCGGTGAGATCGGTGGCGGTCCAACCGGGTGCGCGGTCCATGGCGTACCTTCCGACAGAGAAATGGATTACCTATCCGATTCAAGCCCGGAGTAACCGGATTGTCAATCCGATCGGATGAGAAATCCGCTGCGTTACGCTGGCGCGGTGACGACGACACTGCGCGCGGACGCCGCGCGCAACCGCGACCGGGTGCTCGCCACCGCCCGCGCGCTGGTGGCGGAGGGCGACCTGTCGTTACAGCTCAACGACATCGCCCGGCGGGCCGGGGTCGGGGTCGGCACCGTCTACCGGCACTTCCCGACCCGACGTGCCCTGTTGGAGGCGCTCGCCGCCGACGCCTTCGCCACCCTGCTCGACCAGGCGCAGGCGGCGAGCCGCGAGGACGATCCGTGGGCCGGGCTGCAACGGCTGCTGCGCAGCATCCTGCTCGGCCAGCTCACCGAGCCGACCCTCGCCGAAGTGCTCTCGACCAGCCCGGACGAAGACGCCACCGCGCCGACCACTACCCGCCGGGCGGAGCTGGGCGCACTCGCCGCGACCGTGCTGGAGCGGGCGACGCGGGCCGGTCAGCTACGCCCCGGCCTCACCCTGGACGACCTGCAACACCTGGTCTGCGGCACCGCGTTCGCCGCCCGGATCGCCGACGCGCCCGACGACCGGGTCGAGCTGTACCTGGCCGTGCTGCTCGCCGGCGTCCGTGCCCCCGGACAGGGGTCACCCCCGCCCGCCTAGCCCGGGCGGACGCACGGATCGGCCACCGTGGACGACGGGCTCTGCGCGGTCCGGCCGTCGACGGCGGTCACCCGTACCGTCCAGGTCACGGCGGACGCCCGGAGCTGGCCCACGGTCACCCGGGCGGACGATCCGTCCACCGTCATCGCCCGGCTCGTCGGGACGCCCCCGGCGGGGGTGTACCGCACCTGCGCGCTGACCAGCGCACCGCTGCCGGTGGCCCGGACGACCAGGCTGTAGGCGTCCGCGCCGCAGCGGACGTGCGCGTTCGCCGACACCGTGAAGGGCGCGGCGAGCTGCGTGCCCGTCGTCGGGCGGGGAGCGGTCGGCGGTCGGGAGGGTGCCGGCGTCGGACCCGGGACGACGTCCGTCGCGGCGTCGGCCGGTGAACCGCCGGGCACGGCCGGGCCACCGGCACCGCTCGCGTCGGGCCCCGGGGTCGTCCGGGCCGACGGCGCTGCGGTGGCGACGGCGGACGACGTGACCGCCGCGCCGGTGGGGACGCCGGCCGTCACCGACACCTGCTCGGCGTCCGGTCGGGCCGCCGACACCGCCCAGGTGCCGGCCACCACCAGGAGCAGCAGAAGACCGGCGGTCACCGCCACCCGCCGCCGACGCCGCCGGTCGCGGTCCCGGGCCGCGACATCCACCGTCCGGGTCGCGGCGCGCGTCGCCGCCGCGCCGGCCGGGGCCACCGCATCTCGGGCCGGGTCCGGTCCGCCCCGCCCGGCGGCATCCGACCGACCCGCGACGCCGCCGGACTCAGGCGGCGACCCCGGAACCGGGGGCGTCGGACCGGCCGCCGGCACCGGATCAGCAGGCAACGTCGGACCAGCCGGCGACGTCGGGCCGGTGGGTTCGGTACCGGCCGGACGGGTCGGGCCGGCGGAGCTGTGGGCTGCGGTGACGTCGGGGGCGTCACCCCCGACGGTGGACCCGGGCGGGTCGGCGGCGGCCGGCAGCTCGGCGGTGGCCCGCACGGCGGTGGGGCCCGCCTCGGCCAGACGCGACCACACCGTCTCGGCCACCACCAGGAATCCCGGCGCGGTGTACGCGGTCAGCAGCGCCGCCGGATTGCACTGTTCGCGCCGGAGCAGCCCGCACCGCGCGCAGTCGTCGATGTGCCGGGCGAGCCGCTTGCGCAGGACCGGGGTGAGCCGGCCCTGCCAGTCGCCGAGCAGCTCGGCCAGGGTCGGGCAGTCCCGCGCCCCGCTGCGGGCGACGAGCAGCGTGCCGAGCGCCCGTTCGAGCTGTGACCGGGCCCGGGACAGCCGGGCGTGCGCGTGGTTCGCGGGCACCCCCAGCGCCGTACCGATGTCGGCGGAGGAGAGGTCGTGGCGGATCGCCAGGTGCACCACCTCGCGGTCGCCGGGGTTGAGCGCGTCGACCGCCAGGTGCACCAGGGCGCGTACCTGGTCGGCGTTGACGGCGGCGGCCGGGTCACCGGTGTCGGCCACCGGTTCGGCCGCCTCCGAAAGCGGCGCGGACCGGGCCCGCTCCCGCAACTGCCGCAGGCATTCGTTGCGCACGATCGCGTACAGCCAGGAACGCAGCCGGTCCGGGTCGCGGAGCTGGTCGATGCGCTGGCCGGCGGTGAGGAACGCGTCGTGGACGGCGTCCGCGGCGGCCTCCGGCTCGTGCAGCATCGTCCGGGCGTACGTGTAGAGCCGGTCGGCGTAGCGCCGGTAGATGCCCTCCAGGCCGGTCCGGTCACCCCGCCGCAGCGCCTCGACGAGCGCCCGGTCGTCCTGCGCCATCACGTTCATCAGTGCTCCCACCGCTCGTCGACCGGTCCAGTACAGCGAAGAAGAAACTCCTCCGGAACTTTCTGTTGGCATGCCGACCCCGGCGCGCTCCTACCGGTGTCATCGCACCGCCGACACCGGGAGACACCCATGACAACGACACGCTGCGCGACCCACCGGACCCGCGTCCGCCGGTACCTGACCACCGTGGTGGTGGCGGCGCTCGCCGCCGGATTCGTCGCGACCACGCACGCCGACGCCGCCCCCGCACCGGGTGGCCCGACCGGGCGGTCCGCCGCCGACGCCGGGCCGCTGGCCTTCCGGGTCGACCCGGGCCTGGCCGCGACCCGGGTGCGGCTCGACCCGGTCGGTCGGACCGGCACCGACCGGGAGGTGGGCGTGGTGGCCGGGCCGGACGGCTCGCCCGCCGGCCTGGTCCTCGACGAGGTGATGGTGCGGACCGCCGACCAGGCCGAGTTGGACGCCTTCCTGGCCCGCTGGGGCGGCGAGGTGCTCGACTCGTTCGCACCGGACGCCGAGGGGCAGGACCACCTGGTCCGGGTGGACGTCGGCAAGGCCGACCCGGCGGGGCTGGTCGACGACCTGCTCGCCGCCGAGCCACGGCAGACGGGTGGTTACCGGGTCGGCGACGAGCGGGCGTTGCGGCTGCTCGCGCTGGCCGCCGCCGAGTGGCGTACGGGCACCGAAGTGGTCCTCGACTGGCTGGTGGAGCCGTCCGGTATCGCCGACGGCCAGGTGTTCGAGGCCCCGAACATCGGCAAGAACGTCTTCGACTGGTCGTTCATGCGGGCCGGTGGCGCGCTGGACGTCGGGGTCGCACCGGCCTGGCAGCTGCTCGACAGCAGGGGCCGGCTGACCAAGCAGGTGAAGTACCTGGTGCAGGACGGCGGGTTCCAGTTCAACGCCGACTTCCCGAGCAAGGTGACCCTGCACAAGGCGGAGTGGGGCGAGACCAACACCAACGACTGCACCGGCGGCGCGCCCTGCCCGTGGCACGCCACCGACGTGGTGCTGGCCGGGATGGGCCGGGTCGACAACGACTACGGCACCGCCGGACCGGCCGGGCCGGTGGTGCAGGAGTTGGTCGCGGTCCGCAACGGCATCGACTACTGGACGGTCCTGCGGCGGCTGGAGAAGGCCGCCGAGGCGACCCACCCGGACGTGGTCAACCTCAGCTTCACCCGGGACGTGGACCTCGGTGTCAGCCACGCGCGCACCTGGACCGACAGGCGGATGAAGCACGTCCGGGACACCGGGGCGCTGATCGTCGCCGCCGCCGGTAACAACGGCACGAACGTCGACGGCGACACCCTCTGGGTGCCCTGCGAGAGCACCCACGTGATGTGCGTGGGCGGGATGAACCCGGACGCGACCGTGTCCGGCGGGTCGAACTGGGGCACCAAGGACCTCACCACGTCGGTGGAGATCTACGGTCCGATGTGTGTGCCGGGGCTGACCGACCCGGGTACGCCGGCGGTCAACACCACGAAGACCACCTGCGGCACCAGTGTCGCCGCGCCGTTCGTGGGCGGGGTGGCCGCCCTGGTGATGGCCGCCGATCCGACGCTGACCTCGGAGCAGGTCCGGAAGATCCTCAACGACACCGCGCACGTCGGCGGGCTGGGCGGCAAGGTGACCGGCAGCCAGCGCCGGATCGACGCGCTGGCCGCCGTCGCCGAGGCGTTGGACGTGACCGTCGGCAAGCCGTCGGTGAGCATCAGCACCCCGCAGACGAAGCAGAAGTTCGCGGTGGGCCAGTCGGTCGACCTGTGGGGCACCGCGACCGACTTCCTGGGCAAGGAACTTCCGCTCACCTGGACCAGCAGCATCGACGGTCAGCTGGCGACGGGGTCGCAGACGTTCGTGCCGTCGCTGTCCGCCGGCAGTCACGTCGTCACCGCCAGCGCCACCGACAGTCTGGGGCGTACCGGCTCGGCGTCGGTGACCGTCACGGTGGTGGACAGCCCGACGAAGGTGGCCGTCATCTCGCCGCCGCCGGGGCTGACCCTCACCGCGGGGCAGTCGGTCGGGCTGCTCGGTACCTCGAACGACCCGGACGAGTTCGGGCCGGTCCCCGACGCCGAGGTGACCTGGACGGTGCGCCGGGGCAACACCGTCGTCCTGGAGAAGACCGGCCACCAGGCGGTGCTGCCGGCGAACGCGGTCACGCCGGGGGCGTACACCGTGACGTTCGCGACGGCCGGGTCCAGCGTGCAGCGCGCCTTCTCGGTCACGTCGGCCCCGGCCGGGCAGTCCCGGCCCACCGCCACGATCACCAAGCCGGCCACGACGCTGGACCTGACCACCGTCGAGGCCGGGCCGAAGTCCGTTGCGTTCGCCGGGACCGGCACCGACGCCGAGGACGGCACGGTCGCGGGGACCCGCTTCCGGTGGACCGCGTACGGCGACGGTGGCGTCAAGCAGGTGCTGTGCCAGGGCGGCGGGGTGCCCACCGGCGAGCCGGTCGACGACAAGGGCACGCCGAAGAACTGTGCCTCGTTCACCGCGGCACTGGCCCAGCTGAGCAGCGGGACCGGCACCACCACCTGGTCGGTGTGGCTTGAGGTCTTCGACGGGACGGGACTGGTCGGCACGGACTCCGTGCCGGTCCGCATCCGGCACCTCGTCGGCTGACCGACCCGTACCGGGCGGGGGCCGGGCACCACCCGGCTCCCGCCCGGCGATCCGACCCTGACCGGGGACCTGCCGGTTCCCGGACCGTACGCACCCGAGGAGAGAACATCATGTGTGGACAGACGTGGACCCGTCGGACGGTCGCCCTGGGCGGCGCGCTGCTGAGCACGGTCGTGCTCGGTCAGCTCGCGCTCAGCGGGCCGGTGGCGGCGGTGCCCGGCCTGTCGGTCCTGACGACCGTCGGACCGAGCAACAGCGTCGCCAAGTCGCAGAGCGCGGTCTGCCCGGCCGGCACCAGGGTCATCGGCGGTGGCGGGGCGATCACCGGGTCGGGCCTCGGCCAGGTGGGCATGGACATCGTGCAGCCGCTGGCCGATGCCGGCCTGTACTCGGTGACCGGGCGCGAGGACCCGGACGGTGTGGCCGGGAACTGGGCGGTCACCGCCGCCGCGCTGTGCGCCACGCCGCCCGCGGGTCTGGAGGTGGTGACCGGACACTCGGTGATCAACTCGGTGAACCCGAAGTTCCTGGAGGTGTTCTGCCCGGCCGGGAAGCGGGCGATCGGCGGTGGGGGCGCGGCGCTGGCCCTCGGTTCGGGGGCGAGCGACGTGCTGCTGGAGGATCTGCGGGTGAACCAGAGCAGCGTGACGGTGGCGGGCGTCGAGGCCGGCAACGCGTTCGCCGGCAACTGGTCGGTGGACGTCTCGGTGGTCTGCGTCGACCCGCTCGCCGGTGACCAGCGGGTGATCGTGGACAGCGTGGCCAGTTCGACGGCCACCCGGTCGGCCACCGCGACCTGCCCGGCGGGCAAGCGGGTGCACGGGGTCGGCGGCGAAATCGTCGGCGGCGAGGGGCAGGTACGCCTGACCGGGATGCGGCCCACCTCGTCGACCACGGTGACCGTCAGCGCCGCCGAGGACGGGGACGGTTTCAGCGGCACCTGGAAGGTGCGCGCGTACGCCGTCTGCGCGAACTGACCGGTCGGCCGTCGGGTGACGGCCACCCCGGGGCCCGTGCCGATCCGTCGGTGCGGGCCCCGGGGCCGTTCGCCGTCGGGTGGGGTGAAGGGCGGATCGGGGTTGTGTCGACCCCCGTCAATGAGTAACGTAACGAATCGGTATGACTACTCACAGTCATGGCAGGAGTGTGCACATGCCACAGACCACGGAAACCGAACTACCCCACTGGCCGCCGGTCAACCCGGCCCGCAGCCCGTTCGCCCTGATCGACGACGCCGAACGGCAGCCCCTCGCCGACCGGGCGGTGACCCGGGTGCAGCTCCCCACCGGCGCCACCGCCTGGCTGGTCACCCGGCACACCGAGGTACGTCAACTGCTGCGCCACCAGGCGTTCAGCTCCGATCTGCTCCGCCCCGGCTTTCCCCTGCTCCGCCCGCTGCCCCCCGAGATGACGTCGGACTCCCAGGGGGCGTTCATCCGGATGGACGGTGAGGCGCACCTGCGGCTGCGCCGGATGCTCACCGCCGAGTTCATGATCAAGAACGTCCGCCGGATCGAACCGCTGATCCACCAGACCGTCGGCGAGGCCCTGGCCGACCTGGCCGCCGCCGGCTCCCCGGCCGACCTGGTGTCGACGTTCGCCCTGCCCCTGCCGTCCAAGGTGATCTGTCACCTGCTCGGCGTCCCCTACGCCGACCACGACTTCTTCCAGTCCCGCAGCCGGCTGCTGCTCAACCGTCAGGCGCCCGTCGACCAGGTCCAGCACGCCGCCCAGGAGCTGCGGGACTTCCTCCGGTCGCTGATCGACGCCAAGCGGGCCCGCCCCGACGACGCGGACGACCTGCTCAGCCGGTTGATCCGGGAACGCGTCGAGCCTGGCGAACTCGGCGTCGACGAACTCGGCGGGATGGCCCTGCTGCTGCTCATCGCCGGTCACGAGACCACCGCCAACATGCTCGGGTTGAGCGTCCTGCTGCTGACCCGCCACCCGGGGCAGTGGGCGATCCTGCGCGACCGGCCCGACCTCGCCCCGGGGCTGGTCGACGAGCTGCTGCGCTACCTCAGCATCGTCCGGACCGGGCTGTTCCGGGTGGCCACCGAGGACGTCGAGATCGGCGGCCGGCTGATCCGCGCCGGTGAGGGCGCCATCGCCCTGCTCTCCCTGGCCAACCGGGACCCCGGGGTCTACGACGACCCCGACGGGTTCGACCCGTACCGGCAGGCCCACCAGCACCTGGCCTTCGGGTTCGGGATGCACCAGTGCATCGGGCAGCCCCTCGCCCGCGCCGAACTGCGCATCGCGCTGGTGGAGCTGGCCCGCCGCTTCCCCGACCTGCGGGTGGCCGTCGACCCGCGGGAGCTGACCACCCGGGACAACTCGGTCGTGTTCGGCCTCGACGCCCTCCCGGTGACCTGGTGACGCCGGGACCCCGGCAGGCGTCCGGGGAGGCGACGTCGCGGGTGGCCGTCGACCGGGACCGCTGCTGCGGGGCGGGCAACTGCGTGCTGACCGTCCCCGAGGTCTTCGACCAGGACGACACCGACGGGCTGGTGCTGCTGCGCGACCCCACGCCGGGGGCCGCACTGCGGGACCGCGTCCGGCGGGCCGCCGACCTCTGCCCGGCCGGCGCGATCCGGATCGACTGACCCCGGCGGCCGTCGGGCGGGGTTGCCACCCCGTCCCGACGCCCGCCGGGCCGCGGTGCTCAGGGCAGGAGTTCGACGTACCCGTCGGCGCCGTGCACGCGGATGCGCTGTCCGTCGCGGATGAGCCGGGTGGCGTCGACGACCCCGACGACGGCTGGCAGACCGTACTCCCGGGCGATCACCGCGCCGTGCGTCATCAGCCCGCCGACCTCCGTCACGAGGGCGGTGGCGGCGACGAACAGCGGCGTCCAACTGGGATCGGTGTACGTGGTGACGAGGATGTCGCCCGGTGCGAGATCGGCCCGCGCCACGTCCCGGACGACCCGGGCCCGGCCCTCGACGGTCCCGGCGGAAACCGCCAGGCCGACCAGCGCGCCGGCCGGCACGTCGTCCCGGCGGTACGCCCCGGTGATGATCTCGCCCTCCGAGGTGAGCACCCGGGGCGGGACGAGCGCCCGGTACGACAGGTGTTCCGCCGCCCGCCGCCGGACGAGCCCGTCGTCGACCCGCCCGGTACGCACGACGTCGTCGAGTTCGGGGAACGTGAGGTACCAGATGTCCTCCCGGTCGCCCAGCACCCCCGCCGCCACCAGCCGGTCCGCCTCGGCCACCAGGGCCTGCTTGTAGGCGAAGGTGCGGTTGATCATCCCGTACTTCGGATACTCCCGGTAGCCGGCGAACGTGCGGGCCCGGTCGATCATCCGTTTGGTCTGCGCGGCCTTCTCCGCGCCGTCGGGGAGGGCCCGCAGCCGGGTCAGCACCTCCTGTTCCTTCTCCCGCGCCGTCCGCAGCCCCTGGGCGAACTGCCGCTCCCCGGCCCCCGGGGCGAAGTTCCTGATGTTGGCCAGGATCGTCGGCACCAGCATCGCCGGGCGTTCGCGCCGCCGGGGCCGGGTGATGTCGATCTCGCCGACCCCGCGCATGCCGTACCGGTCGAGCCAGGACCCGACGGCCGCGCGTGCCTGCGGACCGCCGGCCAGGGGTGCCAGCCCGGCCAGCAGGTCGTCGCCGGGGTCGTCGCCGTCGGCGATCCGGTGCAGGAAGGCCACCACCTCCGGGTACGGCCGGATCGCGTCCGCGACGTCCAGCAGGGCCAGCCCCATCTCCGAGGTGACGTTGTGCGGGACGGACTGGGTGAGCGGGTCGGCGGCGTTCCGCTCGCCCAGCCACTCCTGGAGGTGCTCGTTGAGCCACCAGACCGCCTCCATCCCGGCCATGATCACCGGGAGGCTCCTCGGGTCGATCATCATCCGGGTCAGCCGGGGCAGGTCCTCCCGGATGAGGTCGAGCAGGGCCGGCCCGGTGGCCGCCCGGATCTCACGGCGGAACGCGGCATTGGCGTCGTCGATGTGCCGGATCAGCTCGGTGACCAGGGCGGGATCGGTCTGCACCGGGGACGCCGGGGGGCCGGGTGGCCCGGCGGGGGCGTCGTCGGGCCGTTCCTCGACGAAGCCGCGCTCGACGACGGTCCGCAACGCGTCACCGATCAGCGGATCGGAGCGGCCCAGCGCCGCCAGCAGACCGGCCCGGCGGGTCGGCGACGCCAGTTCACCGGCCACGTCGACGAAGAGCCGCCCGGCGGCCTCGTACATGGGTCGGGCCGCCATCAGCTGGAACATCGAGTACCCGAGGGGCTTCATCGGGTCGGTCATCATCTGCTGGTGGCCGACGGAGACGTACACGTGACGCCCGGTGTCGTCGGCGGCCGGGACGGGGAACAGCGTGGTGACCGGCCGGGCCTGGACGATGGCGAAGTCGTCGTCGACCAGGCACCACTCGATGTCCTGCGGGTGGCCGACGTGCGCCTCGATCCGCCGGCCCAGGCGGACCAGCCGGACGACCTGCTCGTCGGTCAGTGCGGGTTGTTCCCGCCGGCCCGGGTCGACCGCCACCACCTGCGTCCCGCCGGCCGCCGACGGGTGCACGGCGCGGGGCTTCGCGGCGATCGTCCGGGCGACGACGGCGTCGTCGCGTACCCGGAAGACGTCGGCGTCGACCAGGCCGGCGACGAGGGCCTCACCGAGGCCGAAGCCGGCCTCCACCACGGCGACCCGCCTGTTCCCGGTGACCGGGTCGGCGGTGAACAGCACGCCCGCCGACTCGGCGCGGACCATCCGCTGGACCACCACCGCCATCCGGACGCGCCGGTGGTCGAGGCCGTGCCGCTGGCGGTAGACGACGGCCCGCTCGGTGAACAGGGAAGCCCAGCACCGGCTGATCTGCCGCAGCACCGCGTCCGGGCCGACCACGTTGAGGAAGCTGTCCTGTTGCCCGGCGAAGGAGGCCGTGGGCAGGTCCTCCGCCGTCGCGCTGGAGCGGACGGCGTAGGCGGCATGTTCGCCGGTCGCGGCCAGGGCGCGGGTGACCGCCGTCGCCACCTCGGCGGGGAGGGGGACCGCCTCGATGGTCCGGCGGATGCGCGCGCTGAGGGTGCCGACCGCCTCCCGGTCGTCGGCAGGCAGGCGGGCCAGCCGGTCGAGCTGGCCGTCGAGGGTGGACGCCTGCGCGGTGGCCCGCCGGAAGGCGTCGGTGGTCACGCAGAAGCCCTCCGGCACGTGGACACCGTCGATCCGGGTCAGGGCGGCGAGGTGGGCACCCTTGCCGCCGACCACCGCCCGCTGCGCCGGATCGACCGTGCGCAACGGCTGGACGTACCGCCCGGTCACCGGGACGCCGCCGCGACGGCCGCGCGGTGCGTGCTGCCGGCCGGGTCGACCACCGGTTCCGGAACTGTCGTCGGGCACGTGGGCATCGTTTCGCCTTCCGCTGGTGAATTCGGTCGCCGGCACGCACCATCGGGTGTATTTCCCCAGGTGGCGACCTCGGCTGACGATTCTGCGGTATCCCGGTGGCCTTGCGGCAAGTCCCCCCGTCCGCTATATGTTGAAAGTGGCGGGAGGTGTGCTCACCGCCGAATTCCCGACGGGGCGGGAAAAGCGATCCGGCTTCGCCATCGTGCGCGCGTGACACCGTCGGCGCGACCCGGTGGGTCAGTGTGCCGACGTCCAGCCCTGCGCCCGTAGCCGTTCGATGCCGTCCAGCAGCAGGTCCAGCGCGAACTCGAACTCGAACTGGTCGTCGCAGCCCGCCCCGACGACGGAGCCGGTGTCGTGCGCGGCGGCGGTGGCGATCTCCGCGACGTGCGGGAACCGGGCCGCGACCTCCGGCGGCAGGGGCGCGGGGGGTGTCGGGGTGGTCGGTCCGGTCCGGCCGGCCTGCCGGGACGCGTCGAACAGTTCCTGGCTGAAGCCCAGGATGCGGCTGCCCATGGCGTGCATGACGTGGTGGGTGAGGTCGGCGGAGAGCCCGCCGGCCCGCAGCGCCCCGATCATCGAGTCGAGGTAGTCGAGGACGGCAGGCGTCGCCGTGCTCCGCGACTCGATGGCCAGCGACGCCCACGGGTGCCGGCGCAGCACCTGCCGCGCCGAGAGGACCCGTCGACGGATCGCGGGTTGCCAGCCGACGTCCGGCGCGAGCGGCTCGATCTCGCCGACCACCATGTCGATCATGCCGTTGAGCAGTTCGTCCTTGTTGGCCACGTGCTTGTAGAGGGCCATCGGCACGACGCCCAACTCCTGGGCGAGGTTGCGCATGCTGAGCGACTCGATCCCGGCCCCGTCGGCAAGCGTGACGGCGGCGCGCAGGATGCGGTCCCTGTTCAGCGGCGTCCGGCGCAGCGTCTCAGCCTGCTCGGCCATCTCGGTTCCCGTCCTCGGTCGGCGAGGGAAACCATAACCGCATTGACAGGCGTACGGCGTACACCTACCGTGGAGACACGGCAGTGTACGCCGTACACTTTTGGAGGAGGAAGCATGAAGGCGATCCTGCAGGACCGGTACGGGCCGCCGGAGACGTTGACCCTCGCCGACGTCGACGTGCCGGTGCCCGCCGCCGACGAGGTGCTCGTCCGGGTCGAGGCCGCCGCGCTCAACGCGTACGACTGGCATGTGATGCGGGGCGATCCCCGGATGGCGCGGCTGACCCTGGGCCCGACGCGGCCCCGGGCCCGCATCCGGGGGCGCGACTTCGCCGGCCGGGTCGAGGCCGTCGGCGTCGACGTGCGGGACCCGCGTCCGGGCGACGCCGTCTTCGGCGACCTCGGCGACGCCAACGGCGCGTTCGCCGAGTACGTGTGCGCTCCCGCCGCCCTGGTCGCGCCGAGGCCGGCGAACCTGACCGCGCCGCAGGCGGCGGCCCTGCCGCTGGCCGGGGTCACCGCGCTCCAGGGGCTGCGCGACGCGGCCCGGGTCGGCCCCGGCCAGCGGGTGCTCGTCAACGGCGCCTCCGGCGGTGTCGGCACCCTGGCCGTCCAACTCGCCCGGGCGCTCGGCGCGACGGTGACCGGGGTGTGCAGCACCCGCAACGTCGAGCTGGTCCGCTCCCTCGGCTGCGACCACGTCGTCGACTACACCCGTGCCGACTTCACCCGGGGCAGCCGGCACGACGTGGTGTTCGACCTGGTCGGCAACCGTTCGCTCAGCGCGCTGCGGCGGGCCCTGACCCCGACCGGGACGCTGGTGCTCTCCGGCGGCGGCGTGTACCGGGGCGGCAGCCTGCTCGGACCGGTCGGACTCCTCACCCGGGGGCGGCTGCTCGCCCCCGTCGTCCGGCAGCGCATCGTCGTCCTGACGGCGACCCCCGGCCGGGAACACCTCGACGCGCTCCGCGCGTACGCCGAGGCCGGCCAGCTCACCCCGGCCATCGACCGGAGCTATCCGTTGTCCGAGGTGCCCCGCGCCATCGCCTATCTCGAAGGCGAACACGCCCGCGCGAAGGTGGTCGTCACCCTGTGACCGCCGCCGCACCCGATCCGTTCAGGTCCCCGATTTCCCGGTCAAGTGCACGCGGCTCAGAGTTTCGTCAGGGTCACCTGTCAATCAGCTGGCAATGGTGAAAGCGCTTCGATTTCCCGCTCCAGCACTGTCGACAAGCGGTGTATCTCATTTAGCATCGTCGATGCCAAGCCTCGTTCACCCGCCGTTCACCCTGCCGACGGCCGGCCGTCGAGGCGTCCGCACCGCGCCCGGGCCCCGCGCACCCCCTCCGTCCGCACCGAGGAACAGGACCCCCCATGACAGCCACCGCACGCCGTACCGCCGTCCTGGCCGGCCTCACCGCCACCCTGCTGGCCGGCCCGCTCGCCGTCGCCGCAGTCGCCGCCGCGACCGCCACGATCACCCTCAACGGCTCCGGCGCGAGCGTCACCGGCAGCAACGTCACCGTCGCCGGCAGCGCCGTCACCATCACCGCGCCCGGCTCCTACGAGATCAGGGGCACCCTGAACAACGGCTACGTCAAGGTCGACACCGCCGTCACCGGCACCGTGGAACTCATCCTCGCCGGCGCCTCGATCACCAACGCCACCTCCTCGCCGCTGTACGTGACGAACGCCAGCGCGGTCACCCTCACGCTGGCCGCCGGCACCAGCAACAACCTCACCGACGCGGCGACGTACACCAACGCCGGCGAGCCGGACGCCGCCCTGTTCAGCGCCGCCGACCTGACCATCGGCGGCACCGGCGCACTGACCGTACGCGCCAACCACGCCGACGGCATCGTCAGCAAGGACGACCTGGTCATCCAGTCCGGCACCATCACCGTCAACGCGGTCGACGACGCGATCCGGGGCAAGGACTCGCTCACCGTCAACGGCGGCACGATCGCCGTGACCTCGTCCGGCGGCGACGGGCTCAAGTCCAACGACACCGAGGCCGGCAAGGGCGTGCTCACCATCACCAACGGCACGATCACAGCCTCGGTCGCCGACGACGCCATCAAGGGTGAGAACGACCTGAACATCTCCGGCGGCACCATCAACGTCACCCGGTCCTACGAGGCGCTGGAAGGGCTGCGGACCACCATCAGCGGCGGCACCATCACCGTCGTGGCCAGCGACGACGCGGTCAACGCCGCCGAGGAGGGCCTCGGTCACATGGAGCCGTCCGCGATCGCGTTCATCAAGGTCACCGGCGGCACGGTGGTGGCCACCGGTGGCACGGACGGCTTCGACTCCAACGGGTCGCTCACCTTCGCCGGTGGCACCGTGGTGGCCCGGGGCTCCAGCACCCGGGGCGGCGGTGAGGGCGCGATCGACGCCGACGGCCCGATCGCCTTCACCGGCGGCACGGTGGTGGGTGCCGCGCTGACCTCGCTGGCCGTGTTCCAGGCGGTGCCGAACACCGGTCAGGGCTGGGTGGCCCCCCGATTCAACGCCAACCTGGCCGCCAACACCATCGTGCACGTGGTGTCCGGCAGCACGGTGCTGGGTTCGTACCGGACCTCGGCCACCGCCCGGGAGGTCGTCTTCTCGTCCAACCGGATCACCAACGGCCAGCGGTACGACATCTACACCGGCGGCAGTGTGACCGGCACCAACGTCGGCGGTCTCTACACCGGCGGCAGCATCACCGGGGCCACCCGGGTGCTGACCGGTGTCACCGCCGGCCGGTACGGGCGGTTCTGAGCCCCGGGCCCCGCGGTCCGGGCCCGACCGGGTCCGGACCGCACCGGTGGGGCCGACGGCGGACACCGTCGGCCCCACCGGTGCACCACTGCCAGATCCGATGCCCCGCCGCCGGACGCCGGACACGGCAAACGGCCGGCGGACACCCCAAGGAGCAAATATGTCGCGCTTGGTCCTGGCCGGAATGGACCTGGTCGCCGTGGTCCTGCTCGTCTTCGCGCTGTACTTCCCGCGCCACCGACGGCGGGACCTGGTGGTGGCCTACCTCGGCGTCAACGTCGGCGTCTTCGCCGTGGCCAGCTCACTGAGCAGCAGCACCGTCGGCGCCGGACTCGGGCTGGGGCTCTTCGGAGTGCTGTCGATCATTCGGCTCCGCTCCACGGAACTCGACCAGCACGAGGTGGCGTACTACTTCTCGGCGCTCGCGCTCGGCATCCTCGGCCCGCTCTCCGGCACCTCGGTCTGGACGGTCGGCGCCCTGACGGCGCTGATCCTCGCCGTGATGTTCGTCGGGGACCATCCCCGGCTGCTGCGCCGGTACCGGCGGCACATCATCGTGCTGGACAGCGCGGTCACCGACTCGGTCGCCCTCACCGCGCACCTGGAGCAGTTGCTCGGAGCACGGGTGCACAACGTCAACGTCGAACGGGTCGACCTGGTCAACGACACCACGATCGTGGACGTCCGCTACTCGCGGCCCAGGGTCGCCGCCACCGGCGGGCGGCGGCCGGTCGACGCGGGTGCCGTACGGTGACCGCCGTCGACCCGCCCGTCACGGCGCTGACCCAGCTCACACCGATCGGGCTCGCGGAACTGACCGCGCGCGCCGCGCTACAGACCCGGTTCGACCGCAAGTACCTCCTGCCGCTCGCCGAGCTGCCGCACCTGCTCTCCCGGCTCGACCGCACCTACCAGGTGCTGGAGATCGACGGCAGGCGCGCCTTCCGCTACGAGTCGATCTACTTCGACACCGCCGACCTGGTCAGCTTCCGGCTCACCGCCCGCCGACGCCGCCGCCGCTTCAAGATCAGGACGCGGACCTACCTCGACTCCGGCCTGTGCTGGCTGGAGGTGAAGACGGAGGGCACCCGGGGCGGCACGGTCAAGGAACGGCTGCCCTACCGCGCCGACGACAGCGGCACCCTCACCCCCGGCCGGTCGTTCGTCGACGGGGTGCTCGCGGCGCTGAGCACCGGCCCCGGCCTGACCTTCTCGCCGACCCTCACCACCAGCTACCTGCGTAGCACGCTCTACCTGCCGGCGACCGCCAGCCGGGCGACCATCGACGTCGCGCTGCGCTGGGAGGACCATCGCGGCCGTCGGCTGGCGCTGCCCGAACTGGCCATCATCGAGACCAAGACCGGATCCACCGCCTCCCACGTCGACCGGCTGCTCTGGCGCCAGGGGCACCGACCCGTGGCCATCTCCAAGTACGCGACCGGGCTGGCCGCGCTCGACCCCGACCTGCCCGCCGGACGCTGGCGGCGCACCCTGCGCCGGCACTTCCACACCGTGTGCCCCGGGGAGGCGGGGCAGGGGACGTCTCACCCGGTCGGTGCCGGAGGGGACCCCGTCGCCGGCCCCGACGACCCCGGTGGCAGCCGCAACGCGTATCCGACGCCCCGGACGGTGTGAATCAGGGGCGGGTCCCAGCGGTCGATCTTCCTGCGCAGACAGTGGACGTACGACTCGACGATCCGGCCGTCGCCGCCGAAGCGGTAGTGCCACACCCCGTCGAGGATCTGCGCTTTGCTGACCACCCGGCCCGCGTTGACGAGCAGGAACCGCAGCAGGTTGAACTCGGTGGGTGACAACGGCACCGGGTGCCCGCCCCGGCGCACCTCGTGCGCGTCCTCGTCCAGTTCCAGGTCGGCGAAGCGCAGCAGCCCGCCGTCCCGCGCGTCCTGGTGGGCCCGGCACCGCCGCAGGACCGCCCGTACCCGGAGCACCAGTTCCTCCAGGCTGAACGGCTTGGTGACGTAGTCGTCGGCCCCGGCGGCCAGCCCGGCGATGCGGTCGGCCACCTCGTCGCGGGCGGTGAGGAACAGCACCGGTACCCCCGGGCCGGGACCGGCGCGCAGGCTCCGCGCCACCTGGATGCCGTCCACGTCCGGCAGCATCACGTCGAGCACCACCAGGTGCGGGTCGAAGTCCGCCGCCACGACAAGCGCCTCCCGGCCGCCGGCGGCCACCCGGACCTCGAAGTCGTGCATCCCCAACGTCGCCGAGAGCAGGACGCGCAGCGAGGGATCGTCGTCCACGACGAGCACCCGGGGCATCGGAGAGATCACGTACCGTTCGTACGGGACATGATGGACAGTGGCCTCGCAGTCGGCTGTGGATCGGCTGTGAATCCCTGCCGCCGACGATCGCCTCGCCGGCGGCGGGGCCGTCGCGGGTCGTCGGCGGGGTCACCGACCGCCGGGCCGCCCACCCGACGTGGTGCCGGGTGGGCGGCGGTGGCGGTCAGGGGCTGGTGCAGGTCGGCGACGGGCTGGTCGGCGTGCCGGTGCCGAGGAAGCCGAAGGTCGTCGAGGTGCCGGGGGCGAGCGTGCCGTTGTAGTCGACGTTGCGCACGGTCGCGGTCGTGCCACTGGTGCTCAGCGTGCCGTTCCAGACCTGGCTGATGCTCTGGCCACCGCCCAGCTGCCAGCGGGCGGTCCAGCCGTTGACGGCGGTGCTGCCGGCGGTCACCGTGACCTCGCCCTGGAAGCCGCCGGACCACGAGCCGACCGTGCGGTACGTCGCGGTGCAGGCGGTGCCGGCGGGCGGGGTCGTCGGCGGCGGGGTGGTGGGCGGCGGAGTGGTCGGCGGTGGCGTGGTCGGGGGCGGAGTCGTGGGCGGCGGGGTCGTGGGGGGTGGCGTCGTCGGGCCACCCGGGGGCACCAGGGGGCAGGTGGAGCTGTAGCGGGAGACGCCGGTGCTGTCCGCCAGCGGGCAGAGGAACTGCGTGTAGCGGGTGTCGTTGTCCAGGAAGATCTTGAGCCAGGGGATCAGCAGCCGCATCTCGGTCGGGTTCGACCGGGTGAACGACAGGTGGTCGTTGCCGGCCAGCTCCGCCCACGCGTGCTCCACCCCGGCGGGCAGGGTGTTGTAGATGCCCTGCACGTAGGACGGGGTGACGGTGCCGTCGTTCTGACCCGACAGGAGCAGGGTGGGGACCTGGGTGGTGGACATGTTCAGGTTGTTGCCGGGCGTACCGGGGGCGAGGCCGACCGCGGTCTTCAGCGACGGCCGCCGCAGCGCGGCCAGCAGGGTGCCGGCCCCACCCGCGGAGTGGCCCATCACGCTGAGCCGGTTCGGGTCCACCCGGGTGCGCACCGGGCTGGTCCGGGTGAGGTAGTCCAGCGCCGCGAGCAGTTGGGTGGCCCGGGCGTCGGCGCCGTCGGTGCGGCTGTTGGTCTCGATCCCGAGCACCACGAACCCGAAGGACGCCAGCCAGGGGCCCATCCAGGCCTCCTCGTTGGCGAACAGGGCCGAGTACCCGGGCACGATCGCCACCGCGCCCCAGGTGCCCAGGCTGGTGTCGGTCGGGTAGTAGACGAACCCGCCGTTGAAGCCGTTGCCCGCCGGCACGGTCGCCTGCGTGGTGGCGAACGGCCCCCGGGTGGCGGCCACACTGGCCGGGGTCGGGTCCGGGCCGCGCTGGTAGGGGCTGTCCGCCGCGGCGGCGTGCGGCGTGGTCGCGGCCATCACCAGGCCGAGGACCACCGCGAGGCCGGCCGAGAGCCAGCTCACCGACCGGGGTACGGAGGTCCGGCGTCCGACCGGGGGCGGGGTCGGGGGTCGATCCGTCGGTAGCGTCACTTCGGGCCTCTCCTTCGTCGCACGGGGCTGCGGGCTACCGCCGGATCCACTGCTGGTTGGCCTGGCCGTTGCAGGTCCACAGGACGAGCTTCGTGCCGTTGGCGGTGGCCCCGCCGTTGGCGTCGAGGCAGAGGCCGGACTGCACGCCGGTGATGGTGCCGTTGGCGTTGACGTTCCACTGCTGGTTGGTGCCGCCGTGGCAGTCGTACGTGGTGACCTGGGTGCCCGGGGTGGTGCCGTAGCCGGCGGCGTCCAGGCACCTGCTGCCGAGCGCGGTCAACGCCCGGCCGGAGGTGTACGTCCACTGCTGGTTGGCGCCGCCGTGGCAGTCCCAGAGCTGCACCTGGAGCCCGTTGGTGGCGGCGGAACCGGGCACGTCGACGCACCGGCCCGACGGGGTGCCCACGATGGTGGTGGTCTGTCCGCCGCTGTTGCCCGGGTTGCCGATGCTGCCCGGCACCGACTGCATCGCGCTGTACCAGCGGGCGGCCATCTTGTCGTAGCCGCCGGAGGTGGGGTGGATGCCGTCGATCAGGTCGGCGGTGGTGAGGGCGCTGTGCATGTCGACCAGGTGCACCCGCTTGCCGGCGTTCACCTTGCTCGACACGATGCCGGGGATCGCCGCGTTGAAGGTCCGGACGGCGGCTTCCTGGTTGCTGTTGGACAGCGGGATGAGCTGCGCGACGAACACCTCGGCGGTGGGCACGGTGGCGGTGATCCGGTCGATCAGGGTGGAGAGCCGGTTCGGCGCGGTGCCCACGTTGTAGTTCTGGAGGATGTCGTTGGTGCCGATGTGCAGCAGCACGGTCTGCGGCCGTTGGGTGTTCAGCCAGCCGACGATGTTGGCGTCGATCTGGTCGATGCGCCAGCCGGGGTGCCCCTCGTGGTCGTGGTCACCGAGACCGCCCGGCCCGTTGAACTGCGAGCCGGTGAAGTCGATCGTGTACCGGCCGCCGGCCAGGCGCTGCCAGAGACCGATCCGGTAGCCGCCCGGCACCTGGGTGCCCTCGGTGATGGAGTCGCCGAGCGGCATCACCCGTACCCCGCCGTTGGATTCGGCGCGGGCGGGGCCGGTCGGTGTCACCACCCCGGCGGTCATGACGCCGAGTACGGCGAGCGCCGCGAGCCATCGTGCCCTCGTTCGCATGGACTTTCTCCCCTGGATCGGTGGAGCTGGCCGGGGACGTGGCCGGTCGGCCGCCATGGTGGTCTGGCGACACGTCCGAGCGGGCCCGCCGGCGGGTACGGCGGCCTGCGGCCACCCGGACCCACCGGTGACGCCGGTCGCCGCATCGGCACCACCACGTCCTCGGCACTGGGACGGTTTGTGAGCGTTAACAACGACCATTGTAAATTCTTGTCGCCGACCTGGTCCACACCCGGCACCCGCCCCCGGCCGGGCCGGAGGCCCGAGGGGCGGGAGCCGGGGGGCCGGACTACCGGCCCAGGGTCACCTTGAGGATCCGCTCGTTGCTGTTGTTGGGGACGCTGTCCTTGTCACCGCCGGTGCTCGTGGTCAGCCACAGGTTCCCGTCGAGGGTCGGCTCGACGGTCCGCAGCCGGCTGTACGTGCCGACGAAGAACTGCTGCACGTCGGTGAGGGTGTTCCCGCTGATCACCGCCCGGTACATCCGGTTGCCCCGCAGGCAGCCGAGGTAGAGCACGTCCCGCACGATGGCCAGACCGCTACACGACGCCTCGGCCACCGGGTAGGTGCGTACGGGGGCGAGGTAGTTCGGGTCGGAGCAGGCCCCCACCGTGCCCTCGCAGGCCGGCCACCCGTAGTTGCCGCCCCGGACGATGATGTTGGTTTCGTCCATGACGTTGTTGCCGAACTCCTGCTCGAAGAGCCGGCCCTGGGAGTCGAACGCCAGCCCCTGCGGGTTGCGGTGCCCGTAGCTCCACACCGCGTTGCCGAACGGGTTGTCCGACGGCACGGTCCCGTCGGGACGGATGCGCAGCACCTTGCCGCCCAGGTCGTTGACGTCCTGGGCGCGGTCCGGGCTCTGCCCGTCGCCGGTGGCGGCGTAGAGCATCCCGTCGGGGCCGAAGCGCAGCCGCCCGCCGTTGTGGTACTTGTTGCGCGGGATGCCGGTGACCAGCACCTGCACCGTGCCCGTCTGCAACGTGCCGTCGTAGCGGATGCGGACGATCCGGTTGTCGGTCGTGGTGGTGTGGTAGATGTACAGCCACCGGTCGGTGGTGAAGCTCGACGACACCGCCAGCCCGAGCACCCCGCCCTCGCCGTTGGTGCCTGCCACGTTGGGCACCGTGCCGATGCTGCGCTTGTTGCTGCCGTCCGGGTTCATCGCGACGACGTCGAACAGGTCGCGCCGGCCGTAGAGCACCGTGCCGTCGGGCAGTTGCACCAGCCCCCACGGCAGGTCCCGCTCGGTGGTGACCACGGTCGTGCCGCAGACCGCGCTGGTGCAGGCCGACCCGGTGCGCACGGTCACCGCGCTGCTCGCCGTGGAGGCGTTGCCCTGCGCGTCGCGGGCGACGACCGTGTACCGGTACTCGGTGCTGGCGGCCAGCCCGGTGTCGGTGAACGAGGTCGCCGGCGGGTTCGCGCCCGTACCGGTGACCGAGCCGACCGTCACCCCGCCCCGCAGGATGTCGTACCTGGTGACCGCCACGTTGTCGGTGGACGCCGTCCAGGTCAGGGTCACGTCGGTGCCGTTGGCGGTGGCGGCGAGGTTGGTCGGGGTGGTGGGCCGCTGGGTGTCCGACTGGCAGAACGGCGGCGTCACGGTGAGCGTGGCACTGGCCTGCGACACGTTGCCGGCGGCGTCCCGGGCGTTGACGTACCACCCCCAGGTGACGCCCTGCGCGACGGTGAGGGTGGCGGTGAGCGTGCTGCCGGCGACCGAGGTGACCAGTTGGCCGTCGTGGTAGACGTCGTAGTACGCGACGCCGACGTCGTCCCGGGCGGCGTACCAGGCGAGCGTGACGGACTGGCAGGTCAGCCGGGTGCTGCGCAGGTTGGTCGGCGGGGTGGGCGGCCGGGTGTCGGCAGCGGCCCGGGCGGGGGCCGTCCCGCCCGGCGTGGCCGGTGGGCCGGCGGTGACGGGTGCACCGGCCAGGACGGTGCAGGCGCTGGTCAGCAGCGCGAGGCCGGCGAGGCGGCGGGGATGGCGGAGACTGGATCGCACGCGGTACGTCCCTTCCTGGGAGCCTGGTGGGTCAGTACGGGTAGCCGGGCACGTTGAGCTGCACGCTGTACAGGCCGGAGTCGTTCGTGCGGCCCGAGGTGACGTAGAGGGTGCGCCGGTCGGGCCCGCCGAACGCCACGTTGGTGGTGCCGCTGACGCCGGACCGGATCGTGCCGAGTTGGCTGCCCGTGGGCGAGTAGACGTGCACCAGCCCGTCGCCGCCCGACGCCCAGTACACGTTGCCGGCGCAGTCGATCGTGCCGCCGTCCGGGCCGCCGACGTAGTTGACGAACACGCTGCGGGCACCGGTGCTGCCGTCGGGCTCGACGACGTACCTGTAGATCTTGTTCTCGCCGTAGGCGCCGACGTAGAGGGTGCCGCCGTCCGGGGAGAGCGCGATGCCGTTGGGCTGGCGCAGCGTGTCGTCGACCAGCGAGACCTGGCCGTTGGAGACGCGGAAGACGCTGGTCCGCCCGCTCATCTGGTCGGGGCGGTTGCCCCGCTGGAAGTTGGGGTCGGTGAAGTAGACGACGCCGTCGGAGCGGACCGCCACGTCGTTGGGCGAGTTGAACGCCCGGCCCTGGTAGTTGCCGGCGACGACCCCCCGGGCCAGGGTGTCGAGCCGGTACGTCGAGACGCTGCGCTGGTCGTGCGTGGCGGCCACGAGTTGCTGACCGTCGGGGGTGAGCGCGAGCCCGTTGCTGCCGGCGTTGCCGAGGAACGTGTCGAAGGTGGCCGGCGGGGTGAACCGCCGGATCGTCGACGGTTGGACGTTCTCCGACCCGGTCGGCGCGGCCATGTCGGAGAAGAGCAGGTAGCCCCGGTCGGCGACCCAGACGGGCCCCTCCAGGAACGCGAATCCGCCACGGATCTTCGTGGCCGAAACCGAGGTCGACGGCAGTGGCGGGCCGTAGCCGGTGCCGGACGGGCAGACGCCGGGTGGCGCACCGGGCGGGCCGGCCAGGGTGGCGGGCTGCCCGGCCGACGGCGCGGCCCGCAGGGACGGCGCGGGCGCGGTGTCGGGGCCCGCCGGGACGGCGGCGGGCAGGGCGAGCAGGAGGCTGGCCAGCGCGGTGGTGGCCGGGTGCAGGACCATCGGGAACTCCGATCGGCGAACGGACCCGCCGTCGTCGGCGGTCGCGGGGTGACACCGGAACTGATCTACCGGTATCGATGCATCATGGGGCAGCATAAATTAGGAACCACCGCACCGCATGGGTGACGATCCACCGATCCCGGCAATGATCCGGATTTCTCACTAAGATGCTGGTCAATGTAGTTGGATTACCGGACGCCACCCGGACGCCGACCGCCGACGGGGTCCACATGCTGATCGGGGCTGGTCGATGGACGCCCCCCGGTCCGTCCGGCCGGTCCCGGATGACCCGCCGCCGGACCGACGCTGCGCCGCCGACCATCCTGGACAGGTCGACTGTGGAGCACGAACGGGCCGCGGAACGCACCGACGGTCCCGATTCGCACCCACCTGCCGCGTCACCGACAGAGGCGGAATCGACGTTGGGAGCGCGCTCATCTACCCTCAGGGCAGATCCGGCCCACGTCGTGTGGCCGGCACCGGTTCGGCAGCCATGGGTGTCGTGGTCTCCCCGCCAGTATTCACCGACCATGGCCCTGTTCGGAGGGATCGAAGCGTTGACGAGCGACAAGGCGGCGCCGCCGGGCGTCGACACCACCCGGCCCAGCATCGCCCGGGTGTACGACTACTACCTCGGCGGCAAGGACAACTTCGCGGTCGACCGGCACGCCGCCCAGATGGCGATGCAGGTCACCCCGGACGGTCCGGAGGCCGGGCGGGCCTGCCGGGCCTTCCTGCGCCGGTCGGTCCGCTACCTGGCCGCCGAAGCCGGCATCCGCCAGTTCCTCGACCTCGGCTCCGGCCTGCCCACCCGGGGCAACGTGCACGAGATCGCCCACCAGGTCGACCCGGACGCCCGGGTGGTGTACGTGGACAACGACCCGATGGCCCTCGCCCACGGGCGGGCCCTGCTCGCGGACGCCCGGACCACCACCGTGGTCGGCGCCGACGTCCGGCAGCCGGACGAACTGCTGACGGAGCTGCACGACCGCAAGCTGATCGACTTCGACCAGCCGGTCGGGCTGCTGCTCCTGGCGATCCTGCACCACCTGCACGACGACGACGATCCCGCCGGGGTGGCCCGCCGGCTGATCGACGCCCTCCCCGCCGGCAGCTACCTGGCCATCTCCCACTTCTACGACCCGGGTGCGGCCCAGCCGGAGGTGTCGGCGAAGGCGCGGGCGGTGGAGAAGGTCTTCAACGAGACGCTGGGCACCGGCCGGTGGCGTACCCGGGAGGAGATCCTCGGCTTCTTCGGCGACCTGGAGCTGATCCCGCCCGGTCTGGTCCCGCTGGCCGAGTGGCACCCGGACGGCGAGGAGGACACCAAACAGACCGCCACCTACCACACCATCGTCGGTGGGGTGGCCCGCAAGGCCTGAGCACGGGCGCTGCCGTCGGCGACGTGACCGGTCCCCACCCGGGGGCCGGCCCGGCCGGCGGCGGCTCCCGGGCCCGCCACCGGTCACGGCCGGCGTCAGTAGCAGGTGTTCATCGCCGCCCGCACCTCGGCCAGGGTGGCGTCGGCTACCGCCCGCGCCCGCTCGTTGCCCTCGCTGAGGATGGCCCGCAGGTGGGCCCGGTCCTGACCGTACTCGGCCCGGCGGGCCCGGATCGGGGCCAGGTACTCGTTGACCGACTCGGTGACGACCTGCTTGAGCGCCGCGGCCCCCGCCGAACCGATGTCGGCGGCCACCTGCTCCGGACTGCGCCCCTGGCACAGGGCGGCCAGCAACAGCAGCGACGACACCTCCGGGCGGGTGGCCGGGTCGTAGCTGATGTGCCGCTCCGAGTCCGTCTTCGCCCCCTTCACCAACCGGGCGGTCTCGTCGACGGTGGCGGCGAGCGTGATGGCGTTGTTCCGGCTCTTGCTCATCTTGGTGCCGTCCGTGCCGAGCAGCAGCGGGGCGCTCGACAACAAGGCGTCGGGCTGGGGGAACACGGCCGAACCGGCACCGTAGCGGTCGTTGAAACGACGGGCGATCGTCCGGGTGAGTTCGAGGTGCGGAAGCTGGTCCTGGCCGACCGGAACCAGATTCGCCTTACAGAACAGGATGTCGGCGGCCTGGTGGACCGGATAGGTGAACATCAACCCACTGACGGCGGACTGCCGCGAGTGCGAAATCTCGTCCTTGACTGTGGGATTGCGGTTGAGTTCGGAGACCGAGACGAGGCTGAGAAACGGCAGCATCAACTGGTTGAGTGCCGGCACCGCCCCGTGCGTGAAGATCGTGCTGCGGGCCGGGTCCACCCCGATGGCCAGGTAGTCCAGCACCAGTTCCTCGACGTGCCGGAGCAGATTGTCCGCCACGTCGCGGTCGGTGAGAACCTGGTAGTCCGCGATGACCACGAACAGCTCCACCCCGAGTTCCTGGAGCCGGACCCGGTTGTGCAGCGTGCCGAAGAAGTGACCGAGGTGCAGGCGGCCCGTGGGGCGGTCACCGGTGAGCACCCGGAACCGCCCCGGCTCCTTGCGGATCAGCTCCTCCAGCACGGCGCTGCGGGCCTGCGCGGCGGACGTCCCGAGCGCATCGGTCGGCCCGGCCGAGGCAGCGGCACCGGCGTCTTCGGTCTGGGGTACGGCGGTGCTCACAGAATCTCCTGAAGGGTCGGTCTCGACGCCATGATTACACGGCCGGTGGCGCTGTCCGCCGGTTGCCGGTCCATCAGCGCGTCCGGCGGCAGCGCAATTCCGGTCGCATATATCTCGCGCCTGCCCGTGACCAACAGCCGGCGGACGAGAGGGTGGCCGTGACCGGCTCCCCGGCCCCGGCCCGATGGCCTAGCCTTCCCGTGACAGATCCATCCCCGACGATCCGGTGGAGGAACCGATGACCATTCGACGACATCTGCTGCGTACGCTCGCGGCCTGCGTGGCGGCGACGACCCTGACGGCCCTGGCACCGGCCGGGACGGCGCAGGCGGCCTGCACGACGAGCAGCTTCACCGTCGTCTGGGACTACGCGGGCATGTACACCGCGCCCAACGAGTCGACCCTGTACGGCACCCGCCGCTACGGACAGGTCGTCACCGGCCCGACAGGCAACACCGCCAACGGCTGGACGCTCACCTACGACTACTGGAACGGCCTGCCGCTCTGGGCGTACATGAAGGACGCCGCGTTGCAGTACCGCGGCTGCGCCTGACCCGCCCGGCCGCCACGGGTCCGCGCCGGTCCATGGTCGGACCGGCGCGGGCCCGGCGGCACGGGCCGGTGCTCAGCGGCGGGCCAGCCAGACCGTCCGCTCGGTACGGACGCTGAGGTCGTCGCGGCCCGGCAGGCCCGCCACGGCCTCGTCGAGGACGGCGAGGTCGGCCGGGGTGAGCCGGTCGGCCAGGCCGTGCCGCATCCGACCCAGCGAGACCTGCGCGTAGCGGACGGCGGCGGCGGGCAACGGGGGGGCGCAGGTCGATGTCGAAACGCCGCTCGGTCACCGAGCGGAAGCCGGCCTGCGTCATCCGCTCCCCCCAGTTCTCGTGCATGTGCAGGCCCGCCTCGTGCCGGCGCTTCGCCGCCTCGTCGTGCACCCGCCGCTCCGCCTGCTCGCCCGGCGTGCCGGTGAGGAACCGGGGGAACGCGTCCACCTCGGCGACCACCAGCAGCCCGTCCGGCCGCAGCGCGGCGAACGCCGAGGCGAGCGCGGTCGCCGGATCGGCCAGGTGGTGCAGGGACGCGGCGGCCCAGATCACCCCGGTCGGTCCGAGGTCGGGCCAGGGCTGGTCGAGGTCGGCCTGCACGGTCCGGATGCGGTCGCCCAGCCCGGCGGCGTCGGCCCGGGAGCGCAGGTGGGCCAGCATCTCCGGGGAGAGGTCGACCGCGGTGACCGTGGCGTCGGGCAGCTCCCGGGCGAGGGCGAGGGAGGCCGTGCCGCTGCCGGCCCCCAGGTCGACGACGTGGGGTTGCCCGACGGCCTCCCGGCCGACCCAGCCGATCACGTCGCGGAAGTAGTCGTGCAGGACCTCGGCGTCCAGGTCGAGCAGTTCGATCAGGTGGTCGTGTGCCATGCGGCGACGGTAGCCGCACCATGCCCGTACGGCATAGCATCTTGCGTATGAGGCAAGACAGGGATCTGGAGGACCTGGTCCGTCAACGCGTACGCAGCCTGCGGCTGGCCCGTGGCTGGTCGCTGGAGGAGTTGGCCCGACGCTGCCTGATCAGCCCCTCCACGCTCAGCCGGATCGAGACCGGGCACCGCCGGATCGCCCTGGACCAGGTCGCCACCATCGCCCGGGTGCTCGGCATCACGCTCGACCGGCTGGTCGAGTCCGACGCCGACGACGACGTGGTGATCCGCCCGCACTGCGACGAGAACCGGGGCGTCACCACCTGGTTGCTGTCCCGGGACAGCAACCAGACGGTCGCCAAGCTGCGGATCACCCGGGAGGTCCCGACCGACCTGCGGGTGCACCCGGGGCGGGACTGGTTCACCGTGCTGTCCGGCACGATCGTCCTGCGCCTCGGCGAGCGGACGATCCTCGTCGGCACCAACGAGGCCGCCGAGTTCTCCACCCTGGTCCCGCACGCGTTCGGCGCGCACGACGGCCCGGCCGAGATCCTCTGCATCCTCGACCACGAGGGTGAGCGCAGTCACCTGGGCCCGCACCCGCACCACCACCCGCCGCCGGTCAGCCGGTGATCACCGGCCAGGCGTAGGCCAGCAGGGCGCACGCCGCCCCGAGCAGGGCGAGCGAGACGCCACGGCTGGGGATGGGCAGCGCGGCGAGCACGAGCAGGATGACCGCGACGACATAGAGGAACGCCTGTACCGACATGACACTCTCCTCGACGGTGGGCTGACGGACGGTGCCGTCCCTACCCCCACCACCCCGGTCGGGAAACCCGCGCCCGCCAAGGACCCGGAGCGCCGACCCTCCGGATCGGACGGCGCCCGGCCGGCACCGTCCGTCCCCTCCGTTGTCGGCGGTCGCCGCGACCGGGTGTCAGCAGCCGAGCCGCCTGGTGGACAGCGCGATGTCGTCGATCCAGAGGTTGAACTCACCAGGCGTCGTGCCACCCTGGTAGAGCTGCCAGCCGATCTTCACGGTGTCGACCGCCGGCAGGACGAACGGGACGTCGTTGCCGCCGTGGTCGGTGGTGGAGGCGGTCAGCTCCGGGTTCGCCACCCCGTCGATCCACACCGCGACCCGGTTGTCCGTCGGGTCGAGCTTCCACTCGAAGCACTGCCAGGTGTCCTCGGCGACCGGGGCCGACTCCCGCCAGTTGGTCCAGTCGCCGGTCGGGCCGCCGTCCGCGCCCACCCCCCAGAAGGTGCCGGGGACGGTGGGCGTGTACTGGCCGCCGATCGGGCGGACGACCTCGGAACTGCCGCTGCCGGTCGCCTCCACCAGCGTGAAGTGCGCCCAGTCCGGGGCGGTCGGGAAGGCGTCCACGCGCAGCCGCAGCCGCCCGTAGAAGCGGTTGCCCGGCGCGGCGAAGTCGTCGACGCGCAGGAAGGCCCGGCCGTTGTCGACCGTCCGGATGTGCAGCACCTGGTTGCCGTGCCTGGCGCGCTCGACGGTGAGCGTGCCGTGGCGGGTGTCGACGCCCCACTTCAGCGTGCTGGGGCCGCCGGGAGGCAGACGCTCGAAGTCCTCGCAGAACAACAGGTCGCGGTGACACGAGCGCGGGGCGGCGTCCGAGACATCGGCCGGGACGCTGCCGGCGGTGACGCCGAGGATCAGGGCCGCGGTGAGAACCGCGAGGGAACTGCGCATGGTCGTCCTCCGTGAGGGGGGTGATCGCTGCCGGGTGGGCGGGCCGGTGGAACTGCCGGCCGGCGGGTCGACTGCCCGTCGTCGTGGCGATGGCCCGGCGTACGGCACGCGCCGGCCGAGGCGGCGTGCTGCCGGCACCGCGCTGCTCCCGCGTACACCGGTTCCCAGCGCGGTTGCCCCCGTGCTGCGGTGCTGTGAGCCATTCCAGCACGCCGGTCCCGCCCTAGCAATATCGACAGTCATCAGCACAGCTCACCCCAGCGAGGCGGCCGGCCGGGCTGACCGACGGCACGGGCGAGGGCCCCGCCGGTCAGCCCGGCGGGGCCCTCGGGTGCTCACCCGCTGCGGCGTCCCACCGCAGCCGGGCCGGTCAGTTGCAGGTGGTGCCGTTGAGCGTGAAGGGCACCGGGACGGCCGGGGAACCGTCGGCGGTGAAGCCGAAGCTGACCGCGCCGTTGGTCGGGATGTTGGCGTTGTGGCTCTCGTTGCCCACCGTGACCGCCGCGCCGGTCTGCTGGAAGACACCGTTCCAGTGACCCTGGATCAGCTGGGTGCCGGGGAAGGTCCAGCCGAGCGACCAGCCGTTGACCGCCGGGCCGTCGTTGTAGACGGTGACGCTGGCGTTGAAGCCGGTGCCCCAGGAGCTGGTCACCACGTACGACACGCGGCAGGTGCTCGCGAGGGCCGTCGCCGGTCGGATGTCGCCGTAGTCGTCCCGGGCGGTGGCGAAGTCCTGGAAGCCGAAGCCGGGACCGGCCGACCGGGTGGTGGTGCCCGCCGCGAGGACGGTGCCGTTGGGGTTGACGAAGTAGACAGGTCCGCCGCTGTCGCCGCCCCGGGCCGACTCGTCGCCGTCGAGCTGGGTGGCCTCGACCAGATCCTCGATGTCGTCGTAGTGGAACTCGACCCGCAGGTTGCAGACCGGCCCGCCGAGCTCACCGGCCGAGGTGTACCCCGACTGGCAGAGCAGCTGCCCGGGGAAGACCTCGGTCCAGCCGGTCACCTCGGCGCGTACCTCGTCGTTCTGCCCGCCGACGTAGATGTGGCTGCCCGGCGAGGAGGTGGAGACCAGCATGGTGTCGTGGTCGTCGTTGCTGGCGACCGAGTAGCCGACCAGCGTCCCGGTGTTGGTGCTCGTGTTCCAGGCGACGTGCCAGGGCTGCCCGATCGGGCCGCAGTGTTCCGCGGTGAGCAGGTAGCCCGCGTTGGTGGTGTGGTTGCGGACGCCGAATCCGGCGGTGCAGCCGTAGGTGGTCAGCCCGATGCCGATGCCGCCGTCGTAGGGTGCGGCGTCGTTGTACCGGGACCGCTCGACCATCCGCTCCCGGACGACGGTGCGGGTGGCGACCCCGGTCGCCGGCAGCTTCGGCTGCTTCGCGCCGAGCTTCGGGTCGACGGCGACCTCGATCCCGGAGCCGTCGGTACGCAGCCGGACGGCGTGGGCCGCGTCGTTCGGGTCGGCATCGACGACGGGGGTGAGCTTCGCCGCCGCCTGCTTCAACTCGGCGCGGGTGTAGGTGGCCCCGACGACCTCGACCGGGGCGGTACGACGTGCGGTCGCCACCGCCGCCGCGACGTCACGGGGCAGGGTGCCCTTCCACCAGAGGGTGACGTGATCGTCCACCAGGCCGATGCCGGCGTAGCCACGCGGCGTGCCGGCCTCGACGGCGGTGCGCACGACGTTGGCCGCGTCGACCAGCGGGGCCTGGGCGATCATCCGGTCCCGGGCCTGCGCCGGGATCAGGTCGAGGAGGGAGCGGTCGTTCCCGGCCGTCGCCGAGGCGCCGAACGGCTGGCTGGGGGCGGCGTTCGAGGGTGCCGTCAGCGGACCGACCACCACCGTGGCGCCGAGCAGCACGCCGGCGACCACCGAGCGGCGGGTCGCGTTCCAGGTTTGCGTCATGACCATGAGTCAAGTGATTCCGCCGCCCCGGGAACAGGCAGAAGCATCGGCAAGAATCGACAGCCGGTCCCGTCCCGACGCTGGCCGTGGCCCGGAGCCTGTGGCTGCGGGCCCGGCCGGCGTCGGGACGGGCGGTGTGTCCCGCCGTCAGGAGCCGGTGCAGGAGACGTTGCCGGGCGCGGTGCTGCTGCTGCCGTTGACCAGGAACCCGAAGGTGGTCGAGGCGTTCGGGCCGACGGAGCCGTTGTAGGAGGCGTTGCGGATGCTGACCGTGCCGCTGGTGCCGGTGTTGCTGCCGTTCCAGACGTTGGCGATGGTCTGCCCACCGGCCAGCGTCAGCTGCACGGTCCAGCCGGTGATGGCGGTGGAGCCGGTGTTGGCCACGGTGACCTCACCCTGGAAGCCGCCGTTCCAGCTGCTGACCGTGCGGTACGTCGCGGTGCAGCCGCCAGGTTCCCCGGTGGGCGGCGGCGTGGTCGGCGGAGCGCTGGTCGGCGGGGTGGTCGGTGGCGTGGTGGGCGGAGTGCTCGGTGGCGTCGTCGGCGGGGTGGTGGGCGGCGGGGTCGACGTCCCCGGCACCGTGGTGGAGGCCGCGTTGAGCGCGTTGAGGACGGCGGTGTACGCCGGCTTCGGGTTGCTGTTGCGGTCGAACAGCAGCGGGTTCTCGTTGCCCCGCCAGGAGTCGCTGTCCCGGATGCCCCAGGTGGTGATGCCGACGCAGCGCGGGACGTTCATGCACGCCTGGGTCAGGCCCTGGTACTGGCTGGTCGAGGCGTTGGTGACGTCCGCCTCGGTCAGCGCCACGTCCACCCCGAGGGCGGCGAAGCTCGACAGCGTCTGCTGGAAGTTGCCCGGCAGCGAGCTGCCGCCGGTGAAGTGGGTCTGCAGGCCGACGCAGTCGACCGGTACGCCCCGGGCCTTGAAGTCCTTGATCAGGTTGTAGACGCCCTGGGTCTTGGCGTACGTCCAGTTCTCGATGTTGTAGTCGTTGTAGCAGAGCTTCACCGACGGGTCGGCGGCCCGCGCGGTGCGGAACGCCACCTCGATCCAGTCGTTGCCGGTGGCCTGGAGGTTCGACGTCCGTCGGGTGCCGTTCTCGGCGTACGCCTCGTTCACCACGTCCCAGTAGGCGAACTTGCCCTTGTAGTGGGCCATCACGCCGTTGATGTGGCTGATCATCGCGGACCGCAGGGCGCTGCCGCTGAGGCTGCTCCAGAACCTCGGCTGCTGGGCGTGCCAGGCCAGGGTGTGCCCCCGGAACCGCATGCCGCGCTGGGTGGCCCAGTTGTAGATCGCGTCACCGTTGCGGAAGTCGAACTGGCCGGGGTTGGGCTCGGTCGCGTCCGGCTTCATCTCGTTGACGGCCGTCATCATGTCGAACTCGCGGCTGGCGATGGTCAGGAAGCCGGAGTCGTTGAGCCGGTCCGCCCCCATGGCGGCCCCGAAGTACCGGCCGCTGCGCTCGGCGGCGGCCTTCAGCGTGGTCCCGGGCGGTCCGCTGAGGTCGGCGTGGGCCAGGGTCGCCACGGCCATCGAGGACACGGTGATCGCCAGGGCGCAGGCGCCGCCCAGCAGCAGCCTGGTGGCCCTCCTGGTGCGGCGTCGCGGTCGAGCGGGTACGTCGTTCATTTGTGCGGATCCTCCTCGGTGTTCCGTCCGGTCACCGCCGGGACGCCGCACGCGACCGGTCGACCCCTCGTGGGATCGACGACGACCGGGACACGCGCCTGCGGCGGGACCAGCACGTCACAGGAAGGCCGGCCGGGGTCGCCCAGCCGCGCCTCATCGGTGACCACCGGCCGGCTGCCCGGTCCGCCCGGTGGATGGCGAACACTCCGCGTCCTACGCCCGTGCGGGGTGACGCTGCCCTGCCGTGATGCTATATCGAATGGATTCGATCTGCGACAGGTGTCGGGCCCGGTCCGGGGGTCGTGGACCCTGCGCGACGGCCCGACCACGGACCGGCGGCACGCTCAGCGGGTACGGGCCCGCCGGGCCGCCAACTCCGTACGGTTACGGACGCCGAGCTTGCGGAAGATGTTGCCCAGGTGGAACTCGATCGTCTTCACCGAGACGAAGAGCCGCTGGGCCGCCTCCCGGTTGCTGAGCCCGTTGGCGATCGCGGTGGCGACCCGGGCCTCGGCCTCGGTCAACGTCGGCCCCCCGGCCGGCACCGGGAACGGCGGGTCGGCGACCGGCGGGAGCACGGTGACCGGCGGGGTCGTACCGAGGGACCGGAGATCCCGCATCACCAGCGTGAGCATCCCGGCGGCGCCGGTCCGGGCGTACCCCGCGCACGCCTGCTCCAGCAGCCGGGCCGCCTCGCCCCGCCGGCCGACCCGCCCGTGGTGCACGCCGAGCAGCCAGGCCACCCGGGCGGCGAGCAAATGCTCGACCGGGCGGGTCAGCAGATCCACCGCCGCAGTGAGGGCCGCCGTGGTGGCCGTACCCGGGTCGAGGATCCAGGCCCGCCACGCCGGCAGCACCGGTCCGCCCGGCCAGGAGGCGGGCGGGTCGTCGACCCCGGCGAGCAGGTCGCCGGCCAGCCGGGACCGGCCGGCGAGGGCGTGGTGGGTGGCCAACTCCCAGCGGTGCTCGTACTGGAGGCCGGCGGTCACCCCGACGTCCCTGGCCACCACGAGTTCGAGCAGCCCGGCCCAGGTCTCCCGGTCACCCCGGGCGAACGCCAGCGCTGCCGTGCACTCGGGCAGGTGGCGGGCCACCCAGGCCGAACCGACCTGCGCGGCCAGCTCGCGGGCCTGGTCCAGGTGGACGGCGGCATCGTCCAGGTCACCGCGCAGCGCGTCGCACTTGGCCAGCCAGGAGGTCGCCTCGGCCTGCACGTCGGGGGTGCCGCACTCCGCGGCCAGCCGGGCCGCCTCCCGCAACTCGGCCTGGCCCCGGACCAGATTGCCGGCCCAGCAGTCACCGACCCCGACCAGGGCGAGCAGCCGGGCCCGGTCGGCCGGCGGCAGGTCCAGGGCGGCGAGCAGCGGTGCGAACCGGCGCGCCTCGTGCGGACGCATCAACGTCATCACGGCGGTCAACGCGCACTCCACCAGCACCGGGTCGTCGCCGAAGGCGTGCTCGTCGAAGATCCGTACGGCGGCGTCGAGGTGTTCCGGGCCCTCGGCGAGGCCGGCCCGGGTGGCCGTCGTCCCCGCCAGGGTGCGGTAGATCAGTGCGGTACGCGCCGAGCCGCTCGCCTCGTGGGCCTGCCGCACCCGGGTCAGCAGCGGGAGCAACTGGTCGCTGTCGGTGGTCCGGGACAGCGTGAGGAAGGCCCGGAACAGCAGCCGCGCGGCCTCGTCCGGGTTGGCACGGTCGGCCGCCGACAGCAGGCGCTCGGCCGTGATCTCGGTGGACACCGGCTGAGCGTAGAACCCGGGGCCAACCCTGGGGATTTCCCCGGTGCCCAGGCCACCCCGGTCCATCGAGACTGCATGCACCTGCCGGCCCTCCCGGCTGGTGGGCGTTCGCGAACGGATAGGGGTAGCACCATGAAGCGCAGGACCGTACAGATCGACACCATTCCCGCCGACGGGGTGGAGCTGGCCGACGACCAGCTCGCCCGGATGCTCGGCGGGCTGCCCCGCAACGGGGCGGGCTCGTCGAAGACCATCAACGACATCCCCGGCGGGGGTCGACCGGACACCGACACCGACTTCTGATCCGTCACCGTCGGCGATCCGGTCCACCTTCGATGGCCGGACCGTCGGCGGGACCCCGCCCGGAGCACCCATGATCCTCATCCTGACCGCCCCCGACGACGTGCACGCCGACGCGGCGGAGGTGGAGCTGGGCCGGCGCGACGCCGCCTGGGTCCGTTTCGACCCGGCCGACGTGCCGTCCCGCGCGTCCCTGTCGGTGACCATCCGGGACGGCCGGCTGACCCGTACCCTCACCCGGCACGACGACCCGGGCGGGACCGTCGACCTCGACGCGGTGACCGCCGTCTGGTTCCGCCGCCCCGGTGTCCCGGTCGCCCCGCCCCACCTGGGCGAACCCCACGCCGGTTTCGTGGTCGAGGAGAGCCGGCAGTTCGTCGGCGACGTCTGGGAGACCCTTGACGTGCCGGCGCTGCCCGCCCCCCGGCCGGTGGTGCTGCGGGCCCAGCAGAAGGTCCGCCAGCTTCAGCTCGCCCTGCGCCTCGGCTTCGACGTGCCGGCCACCGTCGTCGGCAACGACCCCGCCGGTGTGCTCGACCTGTTCGGCCACACCGGCGGCCGGTTGATCACCAAGCAGGTGGGGCTGACCACCCTCGGCGACGAGCTGATGCGGTACACCGAACCGGTCACCCACCGCGACATCGGCCACGTCGAGGGGGTACGCCACTGCCCCCTCATCGCGCAGGCGCGGGTCCCCAAGCGGGTCGAGCTGCGGGTCACCGTCGTCGGGGACCGGGTGTTCACCGCCGCCATCGACTCCCAGCGGTCGAACCACGCCCGGCACGACTGGCGTCGCCAGGACGACCGGAACACCCCGCTGAGCCGCTACGACCTGCCCGCCGACGTCGCCGCCCGGTGCGTGGCGCTGACCCGTGCGCTCGGCCTGCGCTACAGCGCCCTCGACCTGATCGTCACCCCCGACGACCGGTACGTCTACATCGAGATCAACCCCAGCGGCCAGTACCTGTGGATCGAGGAGGAGACCGGGCTGCCCATCACCGCCGCCGTGGTCGACCTGCTCACCGCAGCCGCCTGCACCCCCGGAGGCACCACATGACCACGCTGGACCCGGCCCTGCTCGACGCCGCCGTCACCCTGGCACGGGAGCTGACCACCGACCGTGCCGGCCTGCCCGAGGCCCGACGACGCCTCACCCCGCTGCGGGAACGCTGGCCCGGGGCCGATCCGGCGATCGTGCGCGACGAGGAGGCGGCCGACGGGTCCGTCTCCTTCGACCTGCTGCTGCGCGAACCCGCCGGCACGGTCTCCGTGGCGTACAGCCCGACGCCGGCACTGCCGTGGCCGCTGCGCGGGGCGGTCCGGCACTCCGACCACCACCTCGCCCGGGTCGGCACCCGGACGCTGCGGGTGGGCGAGGCGCTCACCGCCCTCGACTTCCTCTGGTACGACCACGACGTGCTCGCCCGGCTGGTCGACACGGGCCTGGTCGCCGAGGAACTGGAGCGGCACCCGGTCGAGGTCGACGACGACGGACTCCAGGTGGCGGCCGACGCGTACCGCCGGGCCAAGGGGCTGCTCGACGCCGAGTCGACCGCACGGTGGCTCGCCGACCGGGGGCTCACCGCCGAGGACTTCGCCGACCTGATCGCCCACACCGTGGCGGTCGCCCGGCTGCGCGCCCGGGTGGTGGGTGACCGGCTGCCTGAGTGGTTCGCCGCCCACCGGTCCAGCTTCGACCGGCTCCTGATCGCCTGGACCGCCGAGGGGGCACCCCCCACCGACCGCGCGGCGGCGCTCGCGGCGGTGGCCGCCGCCGTCCGCGCCGGCCGGAGCGCCGGCACCCTGCGGACGGTCGCGGTCGCGGCCCCGCCGGAACTGCGCGACGCCGCCGGACCGGTGCCCACGACCATCGCCGGGGCGGCGGTGACGGCCGTCGTGGTCGACCGCGAGCCGGCCGTCCTCGACGACGACACCCGGGCGCTGGTCGAGCGGGCCATGTTCGACGAGTGGCTGGCGCAGCGGCGGGCCGGCACCGACATCGAGTGGTTCTGGCTGCCCCGGGACCGGACGACCCGGGTCCGGTGACCGGCCGGCGACGGGTGCCGGTGGTGCTCCAGGTCGCCGCCACCGACTGTGGACCCAGCGCGCTCGCCATGCTGCTCGCCGCCTGCGGCCGGGCGGTCCCCGTGTCGTACCTGCGGGCCCGGCTCGACGTCGGCCGGGACGGTCTGAGCCTGCGTGACCTGCGCGACGAGGCGCAGCAGTACGGGCTGCGCTGCCGGGCGATCGCCCTGCCGGCGCTGCGCCGGGACGCCACCCGGTTGCGGGAGCTGCCGATGCCGCTGCTGGCCCACTGGAACGGCGACCACTACCTGGTGGTGGAGCGGATCGGCCGTCGGGGCGTCGACGTCGTCGACCCGGCCGTGGGCCGCCGACGGCTCTCCCCGGCCCAGTTCTCCGCCGGCACCACCGGGGTGGTGCTGCTGGCCACGCCCGACGGTCCCGCCCCGCCGGCACCCCCGGCACCGTCACCGGTACGTGACCTGCTGGTGCCGGTGCTGCGCCGGCACACCGGGCTGCTCGCGCTGCTGGCGGCGACCTCGGTGCTGCTCACCGCGACCGGCCTGGCCGTGCCGTGGGCGACCGCCGCGCTCATCGACGCCGCGGCGCCCCCGGCGGCCTCCTGGCTCGCCGCCGTCGCCGCGCTGGCCCTGCTCACCGGGGCGTTGTCCCTGGCCCGGGGGCTGACCGTGACCAGCCTGCAACGGCGCATCGGCAGCCGGCTCGGCACCGAGACGGTGCACCGGCTGTTCGAGGTGGTCTACCGGTACTTCCACCGCCGCTCGGCCGGCGACCTGGTCGACCGGGTCCGGGCGGTGGCCGGCGTCCGGGACCTGCTGGCGTCGGCGCTGGTGGCCACGGCCCTGGACGGGCTGCTGGTGGTCGGCTACCTGACCGTGGTGACCGTGCTGGCCCCGGTGCTGGGGCTGGTGGCCGCCGCCGTGATCGCGGTCCAGGCGGGCACGGCGCTGTGGGTCGGCCGCCGCTCCGGCGCGCTGCAACGGGAGGAACTGCTCGCCTCCGGCGAGGAGGCGGCCCGGCTCGCCGAGGCGGTGCAGGGGATGGCGGCGATCCGGGTCGCCGGGGCCCAGCAGCGGGTGCGGGGGCGCTGGCAGGAGTCGTTCGACCGGGGTGTGTCGGCGGCGCACCGGCTGGCCCGGCTGGCGGCGGTCTCGGACGCGTTGCTGGCCGCCTGGTCGATGGCGTGCCCGGTGCTCATGCTGCTCGTCGCGGTCCGGCAGGCCGACTCCCCGGGCCGGGCCGCCGGCCTGTCCGCGCTCGCGGTCGCCGCGATCACCCCGGCGGTCGCGCTGGCCCAGCGGCTGCCGTCGTTCACCCTGCTCGCCCCCACCATGGACCGGCTGGCCGACATCGTGGACGCACCTGTCGAGCAGCCCACCCCGGGTGCGCCCGCGCCCAGGCTCACCGGGCTGGTCACCCTCACCGGGGTGGGTTTCCGGTACGACCGGCGGTCACCCTGGGCGCTACGCGACGTCACCGCCGTGATCCGGCCCGGCAGCAAGGTGGCGGTGGTGGGCGGCTCGGGCAGCGGCAAGAGCACCCTGGTCGGCCTGCTGACCGGCCTGTACTCCCCGACCGAGGGGCGCATCCACGTCGACGGCCACGACCTCGCCACGCTGGACCTGTCCTCGGTGCGCCGGCAGATCGGGGTGGTCCTCCAGGAGACCTACCTCGGCGCGGGCACCCTGCGCGAGGCGTTGACGCTGTCCCGCCCGGACGCCTCCGACGCGGCCGTCGACCGGGCGGTCCGGCTCGCCGCGCTGCACGACGACGTGGCGGCCCTGCCGATGGGGCTGCACACCCACCTCGGCGACGGCGGCGTCGGCCTGTCCGGCGGGCAACGCCAGCGGGTCGCGCTCGCCCGCGCGTTGCTGGCCGACCCGGCCCTGCTCATCCTCGACGAGGCGACCAGCGCGCTGGACACGGTGACCGAGGCGGCCGTCGAGGCGAGCCTGCGGACGCTGCCGGTGACCCGGCTGGTGATCGCGCACCGGCTGTCGACGGTCGCGGACGCCGACCTGGTGCTGGTGCTCGACCGGGGGCGGTTGGTGGAGAGCGGACCGCCGGGGGTGCTGTTGGCCGCCGGGGGCCCGTTCGCCCGGCTGGCCGGGGTGCCCGCTGCCGTCAGGTCGTGGCCCGACCCGGTCCGCTGAGCCGGTCACCGCGCGTGCGGGACGGCGGCGAACTCGGCGAGGTCGAGGCGGCCGTGGGCGGGCACGTAGCGGGTGAGCGAGGTGTTGGCGACCGGGGTGGTGGCGAGGATCGCGTCGGGGACAGCGGGACGTCGGCGTCGCGCCCGGTGAGCCCGTGTGTGGCGACGCCCCGCGCGTGGGCCTCGGCGAACGCGACGTTGGCGACGCTCTGCCCGTGCCGGACGATGGTCAGCTCCGCGACGGTGTCCACGGCTCCACTGTCCCGCCGGTCAGGCGTTCGCGTCGACGTGGCCGGCGGGGGTCTCGGCAGCGTGGGTGCCGGCGGGCTCCTGCGGCCGGATCGTCCGGATGAGCAGGAACGGAACCAACGCGGCGACGACGAACAGCACGCCGAGCATCAGCCATCCGGCGGTTCCCCAGGCCAGCACGACTCCGGTCATGAGCAGTGGCCCGTACAGGCGGCTGCTGCTGTTGCGCCCCAGCCCGAAGGCGGCGAGGTACTCGGCGCGACGGGCGGTCGGGGCGACCGCGTACGACAGTGTCCAGGCCGCGTTCACCTGGCACAGCTCGCCGAGACTGAGCACCAGGATGGCGACGACGAGGGCGACCGGGGTGGCGGCCGAGGGCAGCCCCGGAGCGAGAGCGAAGGTCCCGCAGGTCAGCGCCAACAGCGCAGCGCTGACCGAGTACGAGCGCTGGGCGGCCCGGGTGCCGTCGACGAACCGGCTCATCGGGATCTGGAGGACGGTGACGGTGACGGTGTTGACCGCGTAGAGGATGCCGACCAGGGCGGGTGGAACGTCGGTGTGCCCGACGACCCAGAGGGGAAGGGCGACGTTGAGAATCGGCAGCCAGAGTGTGGCGACGCTGTCGTACGCGGTCAACGCGAGCAGCCGGCGGTCACGGAGCGCGGCGAGTCGGCCCGCCGGGGCGGCGTACCGGGATCGTGGGGTGCCGGGCAGCAGGGCGACGAGGCCGGCTGCCACCACGAAGAGTAGGGCGGTGCCGACGAACGACCAGCGGAAGGCTGCCGGGGTGCCGAGGGTGAGCGGCACCACCGCGAGCAGGCCGCCGACGCTGATGCCGATGTTCAGGACCGTCCGGTGGGCCGCCATCACCCGGGTGCGTCGGGAGTCCGCGGTGCGTTCGCCGATGAGCGCCTGGGTGAGCGGGTGGGCCGCCTGTTCACCGACCACCACGGCCGTGGTCACGAGGACGAACGACAACCAGCCGTCGACGAAGGCGTAGCCGGCGGTGGCGGCGGCACGCCACAGGCAGACCGCGATCAGCGACCGCTGGATCCCGTACCGGTCGGCCAGCATGCCGATCGGCACGACGGTGAGCATCGCGCCCAGACCGGCCAGGGTCATGCCCAGGCCGACCGCGCGTTCGGAGATGCCGGCGATCCGGACGAGGTAGATCGCCGACGCGGCCACGAAGAGACCTGTGCCCACCCACTCGGTCAGTGCCGCGCCGAGCAGGCGGGGGAGGTAGCCCTGCCCGGTGCCGTGCCACCACTCGACGAGCCGCTCGTACCGGGTCGTCACAGCGTCATTCCTCCCGGTCGGCGATCAGCTCCAGACCTCTTCTTTTCAGCATTTGAAGGAAGAGATCGCTATATCTGTCCGGTTGTACCGTCTTGACGTGGATCGATTCGTTGTGGAAGAGTCCGATCGACTTCGGTGAGTGACCATACCATCATGGAAAGTGATCGTCAGTAGGTCCGTCCCCCGATCTGGCGAACTGTTCACCGAAGGCCCCCCTCCACCACCTAATCGTCACGGGGAGCCGCCAGTGCTATCCGCCGGGACCGTCGGCGTCACGCCGACGGTCGATCTGCTCGTGCATCTGCCCGGAACCACCGTCCCGATCCGCCTCAAGCTCGAATCGTTCAATCCGACCGGCTCCACCAAGGACCGCACCGCCGCGGCGCTCCTGTCAGCAATGGAAGAGAAGGAACCGCTCCGCCCCGGCGACGTGGTCGTCGAGTCCACGTCGGGCAATCTGGGGCTGGCCCTGTGCCGGCTGCTGGCGTTGCGGGGATGCCGGTTCGTCGCGGTGGTGGACCTCAACACCCCGCTGGACATCCGCCGCTCACTCGCCGCCGCCGGGGCCGAGCTGGTGGTGGTGAACGAGCCGGACGGCCACGGCGGGTACCTGCTCAACCGGCTCCGTACGGTCGGTGAACTCTGCGCGCGTCACCCCGGGTACCGGTGGGGCAACCAGTACGAGAACCCGGCGAACCCGGCGGCCCACTTCCAACAGACCGGCCCCGAACTGCTCCACCAGACCCCGGACCTCGACACCGTCTACGTCCCGGTCTCCACCGGGGGGACTCTGGCGGGGATCTCCCGTTACCTGCGCGCCGCGTCGCCCGGGGTCCGCATCGTCGCTGTCGACGCCGAGGGATCGCTGGTCACCGGCGACCGGTCCGGGAAGCGGCTGCTCTCCGGGATCGGCGCCAGCCGCCGGTCCAGCTTCCTCACCCCCGGCACGTACGACGAGGCGATGCGGATCAGTGACGCCGACTCCTTCGCGCTCTGCCGGCTGCTGCGGGTCGACACCGGGCTGCTGGTGGGCGGGTCGAGCGGGAGCGCCCTGCATGCCTGCCTGCGTGACCTGCGCGGGCCCCTCCCGCCCCGCCGACCGGTGTGTCTGTGCCCCGACGGCGGGCAGCGGTATCTCGGCACCTTCTACGACGACTCGTGGCTGGAGCACCACCACATCCTCGACGCGGTCCAGGCACGGATGGACGGCCTACGGGCCGACGGAATCCTCTTCGAAAGGGGGGACACGTGAGCTGGCTGTCGGACGAGCACCAGGGGGCCGACTTCCTCTACCTGACCCGGGCGGACGTCGCCGCGTGCTGCGCGCAGGTCGACGTCGTCGGCGCGGTGCAGGAGGCACTGGTCGCGCACACCCGGGGCGAGACGCTGCTGCCCGACGAGGCGTACCTCGGCTGGCCCGACTCGGCCGGCAACTCCGCCCGCTGCCTGGCCATGCCCGGTGGGCTTCGCCGGGACGGCGGCTGGGTGGTGGGACTCAAGACGATCAACGGGAGCCTCGGCAACGTCGGTCGGGGCATCCCCCGGTCGCAGGGCTTCACCCTGCTGTTCGACCCGGACACGGCCCGGCCGACGGTGCTGATGGAAGCCGCGTACGTCAGCGCCCTGCGGACGGCCGCCGTCACTGCGGTGAGCGCCCGTCACCTGGGTCGCGCCAGGGTCACCAGTATGGCGCTGATCGGCTGCGGGACGCTGGCCAAGGCACACCTTGCCCTCCTGCCGGACGCCTGCCCCGACCTTGCGGCGCTCACCGTCTTCGACACCGATCCGCAACGGGCGGAACTGCTGGCGAAGGCCGCCCGCGGCGAGCCGAACACGGCGCACCTGGAGATCCGGGTGGCCGCCGACGCGCGGGAGTGCGTCCGGGAGGCCGATCTCGTGGTCACCACCACCACGGTCACCGAGGGATACCTCCCCTTCGACTGGCTACGCCCGGGGGCGCTCGTCGCCCACGTCTCCCTCGACGACGTGCTGCCCGACGTGGTGGCACAGGCGGACCTCGTGCTCGTCGACGACTGGAGCCTGGTCAGCCATGACCACCGTCGACTGCTCGGTCGGATGTACCGGGAGGGGACCCTGCTCGCCCCGGACGGCGGACACCACCCCGGCTGCGTCCCCCGGGCGCAGGCACGCCGGGTGGACGGGTCACTCGGCGACGTGATCGTCGGCGACGTGCCGGGTCGCACCCGCGACACCGACATCGTGCTCAGCAACCCCTTCGGCATGGCCGTGCTCGACGTCGCCGTGGCAGCCCGGGTCCAGGACCGGGCGCTGGCCGTGGGCCTCGGCCGGCGACTGCCGGTGTGACCGCCGAGAACAGGAAGGACCCACCAGTGCTTGACGAGGACCTCAAGCAGGTCAATCGGACCATGTGGTCGTACGGCGACTACGCCCGGGTCGCCCGGCTGCTCGATCCCGGCGCCGTGCGGCTCGTCGACCGGCTCGACGTGCACCCCGGGCAACGACACCTCGACGTGGCGACGGGCAACGGCAACGTCGCCCTGCTGACCGCCGCCCGTGGTGCGCTGGTCACCGGGCTCGACCTGACCGACGAGTTCTTCGACGACTGTCGTCGCCGGGCGGCCGAGGCCGGTGTCGAGCTGACGTTGCTGGCCGGCGACGGTGAGGACCTGCCGTTTCCCGACGGCGACTTCGATCTCGTCACCTCCACCTACGGCATCCAGTTCGCCCCCCGGCACGGCGTCGTCGCCGCCGAACTGGCCCGGGTGTGCCGGCCCGGCGGGCAGCTCGGCATGTGCAACTGGACGCCCCGCAGCTGGACCGCCCACTTCCAGGAGGCGCTCTCCTCGTACTTTCCGGCGCCACCTGAGGAGACCGGCCAGCCGATGCTCTGGGGCGACGAGCGGTACGTCACCGGGTTGCTCGGACGGTACTTCGAGCTCACCACGCAGCGTCGCACCCTGTGGTACCCGTACCCCGACGCCGAGGCCCTGATCGCCTTCTTCGAGTCCTGCTTCGGGCCGTTCATCGCGGCCCGCCGGTCGATCTCGCCGCCGAGCCGATGGGCGCAGCTCCGTGCCGAGCTGGTCGAGATCAGCGAGGACTTCCTCGTCGACGACGACCGGGGCCGCGGGTTCGCCGTGGAGTACCTGGAGGTCGTCGGCCGCCGGACGGAGCAGTCGTGATCGGGACCCTGCTGACGACCGGGGAGCTGCCGTCCCTGCCGATCGACGAGAAGCAGCGGCGACTCGCCGTGGCCCGCGCCCTGACCCGGGAGGCGGCGTACGACCTGGCTGGTGGCGTGTTCGCCCGGGTCGACGGGGCCGATCGGCCCGACGCCGTCGCGGTCCGTGACCCGGACACGACCACCTCCTACCGGGAACTGGCCCTGCTCACCAGGCGCATCGCCGCGGCCCTGGTGGAACACGGCGTGGGCGGTGGCACGGTCGTCGCGGTGGGCGGGCCACGCGGCGTGCAGATCGTCGCGGCCCTGCTCGCCACCGAGCTGATCGGCGCGGTCTACCTGCCGGTCGACCACACCTGGCCGCCGCTGCGCCTGCGGGACGTGCTGCACCGGGCCGGCGCGGCACTCCTGCTCCACTCCGGTGCCAGGCCCCCGGCCGGGTCCGACGTCGAGACGCTGTCCCTCGTCGAGGCGGCGCGTCGGCCACCGCTGCCCCACCCCTCCCGGCCGACGCCGGACCAGCCCCGGTACGTGCTGTTCACCTCCGGCTCGACGGGCCTGCCGAAGGGTGCCGTGGTCGAGCACCAGGGGATGATGAACCACCTCCACGCCAAGGTGGACGACCTGGCACTCACCGGGGCCGACCGGGTCGCGCAGACCGCGCCGCTGGTGTTCGACATCTCCCTGTGGCAGATGCTGGCCCCGCTGCTGGTCGGGGCCGAGGTCCACGTGCTCCCCGACGATCAGGCCCACGACGCCGAACGGCTGCTGGACACGGTCGTCCGGGAGCGGATCACCGTCCTGGAGGTCGTTCCCACGATCCTGCGGCTGCTGCTGGACGAGGTGGATCGCAACGGGGCCGCACCACCGTCGTTGCGGTGGCTGCTCGCCACCGGCGAGGAGCTGCCACCCGCCACCGCACGTCGCTGCGCGCGAAGCTGGCCCGGGGTGCGGCTGCTCAACGCGTACGGGCCGACCGAGTGTTCCGACGACGTCACCCACTGCGAGGTCGGCTCACCCGGACCGGACGTGGCGCACCTGCCCATCGGCCTGCCGATCGCCAACACCGCCCTCTACGTGCTGCGGTACGACGGGGCCCGGTGGTCGTCCTGTGGACAGGGCGAGGTGGGGGAACTCTTCGTCGGTGGTGTCGGTGTGGGCCGGGGTTACCTCGGTGACCCGGAGCGGACCCGGGAGGCGTTCTTCCAGGACCCGTTCGCCGACACGGCCACCGGCCGGCTCTACCGCACGGGAGACGCCGTCGTCGTCACCGACGACGGGCTCCTGGAGTACCGGGGGCGGGTCGACCGCCAGGTCAAGATCGCCGGGTTCCGGATGGAACTGTCGGAGATCGAGGCGGTGCTCGGCACCCATCCCGCCGTCGCGGCCTGTGCGGTGGCGGTGCTCCAGACCGACGCAGAGGGCTCCCTGGTCGCCCGGGAGACCAAGCTCGACGGCGCCACCGGGCACCGGTTGATCGCGTACCTCTGCCCCCACGGCGACGACCTCGACGAGTTCGACGTGCGCGACCACCTCGCCCAACGGCTGCCGCTGCCGATGGTGCCGCAGCGCTTCGTCGTCCTGCCCGCCCTGCCACTGACCCCCAACGGCAAGGTCGACTACGCCCTGCTCGCCACCGGTACGCCGGTCCCCGGCACCACCTTCGTGACCCCACAGGGCGAGCGGGAGGAACTGGTCGCCGCCGCGATGGCGGAACTGCTGGGTGCCGAGCGGGTCGGCCGGGACGATTCGTTCGTGGTCCTCGGTGGTGACTCGCTGCTCGCCGTCCGACTGATCGCCCGGCTGCGCGACGACGGTTACCTGGCGTCCCTGCGGGACGTCCTGCTCGGCGGGACTCCGCGGGGGTTGGCCGAGCGCCTCGACGCGGTCGGGGAGGTGCCCCGGCCGACGGTCGCGCCGTCCGTGCCCGAGGTGCGTCGGCGTCCACTCACCCCGCAGCAGAGCGGCGTCTACTTCCACTGGCGGCTCGCGCCCGACAATCCGTACTACAGCTACCAGGGCTCGCTGCGGCTCGTCGGCCCGCTCGACGTGGGCCGGCTGTCGACGGCGTGGCAGACGCTGCTGCACGAGAACCCGATCCTGCTCGCCCGTTTCGTCGACGACGATGCCGGCCCGGTGCACGAGTTCCCGCACTGGGCGGTGCCTCTGGACGGGCTCACCGACCTGACCACCCTGCCCGCGCACGAACGCGACGAGCGCTTCCGTGACGCCGCGTTCGCCGTCGCGGCGGAACCGTTCGACCTGCGCGCCGCGCCGGCCCTGCGGGTCCACCTGTTCCGGCTGGCACCCGGGGAACACCGGCTGCTCGTCACCATGCACGAGATCCTGCTGGACGGATGGGGGGCGACCATCCTGTTCGGACGGCTCGCCGAGCTGTACGACAGCCCGACGACGCCGGGGGACGCGCTGCGCTACGACCGCTACCTCGACTGGCAGGAACGCGCGTTGGCCGACGGTGGACTCGACCGGGCCCGGCGGTACTGGCGTGACCAGTTGGCCGGGCCGCTCCCGGTCCTGGAACTGCCGAACCCCGACCGACGTCCGGCCCACCCCTCGTACCGGGGGGAGATCGTGGAGGCGGTGGTCGATGCCGCCACCCATGCCCGGATGCGTGATCTCGCCGGGCGGATCGGCGGCACCCCGTTCATGATCATGCTTGGCGCGTACGCCCTGGCGCTGGGCTACTACGCCGGTTCCGACGAGATCGTGGTCGGAGCACCCATCGCCAACCGGGAGCATGCCGAGCAGACCGAGGTGGTCGCGTTCCTGATCAACATGCTGCCGCTGCGAATCACGCTGGACCCCACGTACACGGCCCGGGAGTACCTGCTCGCCGTTCGGGACCGGGTGGTCGCCGGGTACGCTGCGGCGGCGTACCCGTTCGGGTGGATGCTGCGTGACCTGACCACCGTCGACCGCAGCACCGCACACACGCCGGTCTTCCAGACGATGCTCAACCAGCTCACCTATCCGGTCCGGCCGGCGCAGGCGGCCGGCGTCACGTTCGCCTTCACCGAGCTGGACACCGGGTTCACGAAGTACGACTGCTCCCTCTACGTGCAGGCCCACCCGGCCGACACCTTGCTGGTCCAGCTCGCGCACCACGTCGACGTCGTCGCCGCGGACACCGCCCGGCGGCTGTTGGAGAGCACCCTGCTCGCCCTTGACGCCCTGGTACGCACGCCGCAGACCCCGGTCGCGGAGATCGACCTGCTGCCCCTCGCCGACCGTGCGCTCCTGGAGGAATTCAGCCATGGCACCTGACCCGACCGCCGCGAGGTTGACGGCGCTCTTCGACACCCAGGTCACGCTCCGACCCGACGAGGTCGCCCTGCGCCACCAGGGCAGGGACGTCACCTTCGAGGAGCTGGACCGGTGGAGCGGCCAGCTGGCACACCAACTCGATGCCGCCGGCATCCGTGCCGGGGACCTGGTGGCCCTGGCCGTCGACCGGTCGCCGGCGATGGTCGCCGCGGTGCTCGCCGTGATCCGGGTCGGTGCCGGCTACCTCTCTCTCGACCAGGACACCCCGGTACGCCGGCAACGGACCATGACCCGGCTCGCCCGCCCGGTCTGCCTGCTGGCCAGGCCGCACCTCGACCGGCTGCCGACCCTCGACGTGCCCCGGGTGCTGGTCGGCGAACCGCCGACCGGTCCCGTGCCCCGGTGGACCTCGACGTCGGGCGGGGACGATCCGGCGGTCTTCCAGGTCGCACCCACGTCGGGCACGACCGGTGCTCCCCGGCTCGTCCGGATCGGCTACCGGTCGGTGCTCAACCGGCTGGAGTGGATGTGGCGGGACCACCCCTTCCCCCCGGACGCCACCGTCGCGGTGCAGAAGTCGCCGTCGCTCGTCGCCGCTCCCTGGGAGATGCTCGGCGGGCTGTTGCAGGGCGTCCGGTCGGTCGTGCTCGCCCGCGAGGAGGTGCTCGACCCGGCCCTGTTCGCCGAGGCCATCACGGCCGAGGGCATCACCCATCTCTACCTCACCCCGCACCTGATCGCCGGGCTGCTCGACCAGGCGGAACGCGCCGGTGGCCTCGCCCACCGGATGCGGCTGGTCACCAGCGGTGCCGACACCCTGAGCCCGGAACTGGTACGTCGGTTCCACGCCACGTTGCCCGGCGTACGGCTGCTGAACCTCTACGGCATGACGGAGACCGCCTCCAACACGGCCGCATACGACACCGCGCTCCTTCCCGCGACGGCCACCCGGGTGCCCGTGGGCAGACCCGTCGCGAACGCGACGATCACCGTCCGGGACCGGGCGCTGCGGCCGGTGCCGCCCGGGGTGACCGGAGAGGTCTGCGTCTCCGGTCCACCGCTCGCCCTCGGTTACCTCGACGACGACGAGACGACTGCGGCGCGTTTCGTGCGGCCGCCCGACGGCCCGGTGCTGTTCCGTACCGGGGACCAGGGCCGCTGGCAGCCCGGCGGGCTACTGGAGATCACCGGACGGACCGACAACCAGGTGAAGATCCGGGGTTACCGGGTCGAACTGGAGGAGGTGGAACTCGCGTTGGCCCGGATCGCGCCGGTCACCGCCGCCGGGGCGTGTGTGGTCACGCAGGACGGGGAGCCGGTCCTGAGTGCGGGACTCACCGCCGAGGACGACCTGGACGTCGCCGCCGTTCGTGTCCAACTGCGGGACCAGTTGCCGGACTATCTGGTACCCGCCCGGCTGGTGCCGGTCCCCGCCCTCCCCCGGGGCCGCAACGGCAAGCTGGACCGGCGGGCACTGGCCGACCTGATCGTCCGGGCCACCGCCGCCACCGGCCCGGCGCGCACCTACCGGCCGGCCTCCCGGGCGGAGGAGATCGCCGTCCGATGCTGGCACGAGGTGCTCGGGGCGCCTCCGGAGGACGCCAAGCAGAACTTCTTCGACGCCGGCGGCCATTCCCTGCTGGCGGTCCGGCTCGCCGCCCGCCTCCAGGCGGTCTCCGGCACGCCGGTGTCGCTGCGCGCGTTGCTGGAGGACCCGACGGTCGCCGGTGTCGCCGGCATCCTCACCCCAGGGGACGAGCCGTGAGCCTCTGGTTACGGCCCGTCGGGGCCGCTACGGACACCGGCACGGTGCTGGTCTGCTTCCCACCGGGCGGCGGCGGCAGCATGTCGTTCCACCCCTGGCGCGAGGTGCTGCCGCCCGCCGTGACCGCCCTCGCGGTCTGCCCGCCGGGGCGGGGAACGCGGCTCGGCGAACCGCCCGTCGGCACCGTCGCGGAGTTCGTCGACGCGGTGGTCGAGGCGATCCGGCAGCGTCGGCCACGGCGTCTCCTCCTCGCCGGGGTCAGTCTCGGCGGTCTGCTCGCGTTCGAGACCTGCCGCGCACTGGAGGCCGCCGACACGCCTGTGGGTCTGCTGACGGTCATCGCGGCCGTGCCTCCCGCCTGTTACCCGGGCACCCCGGCGGACCGCTCGCCCGAGGCGGTCGGCGCGCTCGTCGTCGAGTGGGGGCTCACCGATCCCGAACTACTGACGCACCCCGAGTTCGCCGAGCTGGTGCTCCCACCGGTCATCACCGATCTGCAACTCGGTGACGGCTACGACGGCCGGCACGCCACGCCGGTCGGAACACCGGTGCTGGCGGTCGCCGGAACGGCCGATCCGATCGCCCCGCCGGAGGTCGTACGGGGGTGGCGCGCGGCCACCACCGACCGGTGCACGCTCGACACGGTCGACGGCGGGCACTTTCTGCACCACGTCCACGGCCCCTGGTTGTTGAGCCGCATGCTGGAGGAGACACGATGACCCCACTGTCGAGGCGCGGACTGCTCCGCGCAGGCATGGCCGGCGCGGGCGGCGGTCTGCTCGGTCCCGTCGCGACGGCGTCCGCCGGCACCCGTGCTCCGGTGAGCGGTGCCGCCGCCGCGGCGCCCCGCACGGCGACCACCGGGGACGGCACCGATCCCGTCGTGCTGGCCCAGGAGATGCTCCGCCACGACACCTCGCACACCGGCGCCGGCGGGACGACCCTGCCCTTCGCCCAGATGCTGGCCGCGAAGTGGCAGGCCGTCGGGGTGCCGACCGAGTTCATTCCCACCCCGAAGGCCGACAACGTCCACTTCATCGCCCGGGTGGGCGGCAGCGGCGCACACCCGCCGCTGCTGCTGATGTCGCACTCCGACGTGGTCACCGTGGAACGGGAGCACTGGAGTCGGGATCCGTACGGCGGTGAGATCGTCGGCGACTGGCTCTACGGGCGGGGCTCGGTGGACATGAAGGGCACCGGCTCGGCGTTCATGGCGGCGCTGCTCCGGCACGTCCGCGAGGGTGCCCGGTTCGACCGGGACGTCATCTACCTCGCCGACTGCGACGAGGAGGGCGGGCCGTACGGGGCGCGGTGGCTGGTGGACAACCACTACGACAAGGTGGCCGCCGGGGTGGCGATCAGTGAGGGTGGCTGGCTGCTCGCCCAGCGGGACGGGGTGAGCCCGATGCTGGCGTCGTTGTCCGTCCGCGACCGGACGTCCCTGCTGGCCCAGGTGGTCGCGTCGGGCACCGCCACCCACTCGTCCCATCCCGACGAGGAGTCGGCGATCTCCCGGTTGGGGCACGCCCTGGGCGTGCTGTCGCGTTACCGCGCTCCCGTACGGTTGCCCCGGCTGGTGCGCGACTACTTCGGCGTGCTCGCCGACGCCACGCACGATCCCCAGTTCGCCACTGCCATCCGACGCCTGGTCGGTGCTTCCGGTCAGCGGGAGCGCGACCGCTTCGGGGCCGAGGTCGTCCGGCTGAGCAGTCACCCGTGGATCCACAACTCGCTGCTGCGGACCACGCTCTCCTTCGTCGGGCAGAGCGCGGGCTACTACTCCAGCATCATCCCGTCCACCGCCGTCGCCGACGTGCGGATCGGTTTCGTGCCCGACGGGGACGATCCGGGTACGGTCGTGGCCGACCTGCGCCGCCTGCTGGGCCGGCAGGAAGTGCAGCTGCGGTTGGTGACCGCCGCCGGACAGACCGAGGAGGAGTTGCTCGACCGGGTACGCCGTGATCTGGGTCGTCCGGAGTCCCGTACCGACACGGATGTCTTCCGGATGTGGGAGGCCGCGGCGCGCGAGGTGTACCCGGGGGTGCGTACCGTGCCGTCGCAGTTCGAGGCGAGTACGAGCGCCGGTCCGTGGCGGGATCGCGGCATCCCCGTCTACGGCCTGTACCCGTACGTGGTCGACGGTGACACCGTCACCCGGATGCACGGCAACGACGAACGCCTCCGGGTCGACGCGCTGCGGACCGGCACCGAGTTGGTCTATCGGATGCTCGACACGCTGCGGATCTGACCCTCACCGCCGCCTGACCGCCCGGTCGCCCCAGGGTGACCGGGCGGTCGACGTCTCTGTCGACGGCCGGTGCCCTGGGCGATCCCAGTTTCCGAAAGTTTCCGAAAGTCGTTGACGCGTTCGAAATGCCGCTGCAATACTCCGATTCACAGCGACATCAACGCTTCTCGATTGAATCCCGCGCCCCCAGGTAGCACCGTCCCCAGGAGGACCTGCGCATGATCTCCAGCACCGGCGGCACCGGCCGCCCGTCCCGCTCCCGAGCCGCCCGGCTGACCGTCCGGTTGGCGGTGCTCGCCACCACCGTGGCGCTGGGCGCCGTCGGCGTCGCGGTCTCCGCCACCCCGTCCAGCGCCGCCGCCTGCACCGGCTACGTCGGTCTCACCTTCGACGACGGTCCGACCGGCAGCACCGGCGCGCTGCTGAACGTGCTGCGCGCCAACAACGTCCGGGCGACCATGTTCAACGTCGGGCAGAACGTCCAGGGCAACCCGTCCGCCGCCCGGGCCCAGGTCGACGCCGGCATGTGGATCGGCAACCACAGCTGGAACCACGCGCACATGACCTCGATGGGTCAGAGCCAGATGCAGTCCGACCTCTCCCAGACCAACTCGGCGATCCAGTCGGCGACCGGCGTACGGCCGCAACTGTTCCGGCCGCCCTACGGCGAGACCAACTCGACCCTCCAGTCGGTCGCCTCGTCACTCGGCATGCGCCAGGTGATCTGGGACGTCGACTCCCAGGACTGGAACGGTGCCAGCGTCAGCCAGATCGTCTCCAACGCCGGCCGCCTCCAGGACGGCCAGGTGATCCTGATGCACGACGGCATCCAGAACACCCGCGACGCGATCCCGCAGATCGTGGCCAACCTGAACAGCCGTGGCCTCTGCCCGGGCATGATCTCGCCGAGCACCGGCCGGGCGGTGGCCCCGGACGGCACCCCGCCGACCGGCACCCCGACCACCCCGCCCACCGGCACCCCGACCACTCCGCCGGCCGGCGGCGGGTGCACCGCGACGGCGACGTACCCCAACGTGTGGGGCGACAGGTACAACACCTCGGTGACGGTCCAGGGCGGCGGCAACTGGACGGTGGTGGTGGCGCTGACCGCGCCGCAGCGGGTCAACACCACCTGGAACGGCACCCCCAGCTGGGACAGTTCCGGTTACGTGATGACGGTGCGGTCCAACGGCAGCGGCAACACCTTCGGCTTCACCACGATGATGAACGGCAACAGCAGCGCCAGGCCGCAGATCCGTTCCTGCACCACGGGCTGACCGACGGGCGGCTGGCGGGTCACCGGGGCCGCCCGGCCCCTCGGTCCACCCCGACCATCGGCTCTCCCCGGACGCCTCCGTGGCGTCCGGGGAGAGCCGCCGCGTCACCACGCGTCGAGTCGGGCTCCGAAACTATCGGGCCCCCTGCCCGAAACTACCGGTTGAAAACCCCGGGATTACCTGCCAACCTGAATTCCATCGATGACCGTGAACGTTAACAGCGTGCTACGGACCACCCACCACCAGGAGGTACCGACAGTGCGAGGACACGCACCGCACTCCCCGCCACCGGAGCAGCCCCACCCCGCCCGGGTCTCCCCCCGCCGGCGGGGAAGGCTGGTCACGCTCGCCGCAGCCGGGATCGCCGCAGCCGTCGTCGGCCTGTTCACCATGACGGTGGCGACCGGGACGGCGTCGGCCGCCGACAACCCGTACCAGCGGGGTCCTGACCCCACCCGGAGCAGCGTCGCATCCGTCAACGGCCCGTTCGCCAACACCTCGGTCGCCGTCCCGACCGGGTACGGCTTCAACGGCGGCCGGATCTACTACCCGACTGACACCAGCCAGGGCACCTTCGGCGCGATCGCCATCTCACCCGGCTACACCGCGCTGTTCTCCGTCGAGCTGGCCTGGATGGGGCCGTGGCTGGCCTCGCACGGCTTCGTCGTGATCGGCATCGAGACCAACAGCCGCAACGACTTCGACACCGCCCGGGGCACCCAGTTGCTCGCCGCGCTGGACTACCTGGTCCAGCAGAGCCCGGTGCGGGACCGGATCGACCCCAACCGGCTGGCCGTCTCCGGTCACTCGATGGGTGGCGGCGGGGCGCTGAGCGCGGCACTGCGCCGCCCGGCGTTGAAGGCGGCGGTCGGCATCGCGCCGTACTCGCCGTCGTCGAACCTCGCCAACGACCGGGTGCCCACGATGGTCTTCGCCGGGCAGGCGGACACGGTGGTCACCCCGTCCTACGCCACCGGCCTCTACAACAGCCTCCCGACCACGACGGAGAGCGCCTACCTGGAGGTCGCGGGGGCCGACCACGGGTTCATGGTCGGCCGGTCGAACCCGGTGCTGATCCGGACCATGCTGCCGTTCCTCAAGATGTTCGTCGACAACGACGCCCGGTACAGCCAGTTCCTCTGCCCGCTGGCGGACAACAACGGCGTGGTCAGCTACCGCAGCACCTGCCCGCTGCTGCCGTCGACGCCGACCACCCCGCCGCCGACGCCGTCGGACACCCCGCCCCCGACCCCGTCCCAGACGCCGACCGGCTCGCCCACCGGCAACCCGCCCGGCGCCGCCAGCCTGATCGTCGGCGCGCAGTCCAACAGGTGCCTCGACGTGCCCAACGCCTCCCGCGCCAACGGCACCCGGGTGCAGCTCTGGGACTGCAACCGGCAGGCCAACCAGTCGTGGACGTACACCTCGAACAAGCAACTCCGGGTGTACGGCGACATGTGCCTGGACGCGGCCGGCTCCGGCAACGGCGCGGCGGTCCAGATCTACGGCTGCCACAGCCAGAGCAACCAGCAGTGGAACGTCAACGCCAACGGCACCATCAGCAGCGCGCAGTCCGGGCGGTGCCTGGACGTCTGGAGCACCGCCAACGGGGCGCAGGTCCAGCTCTACGACTGTCACGGTCAGACCAACCAGCGGTTCACCCTGACGCCGCTGACCTGACGGTCCGACCGGCCCCGGCCGGGTGACCGATCACCGTGCCGGTGTCTCCCGTACGGGGGGAGGCACCGGCACGCCCCGGTCGGCGTACGTCCCGTTGGCGGTTTCTGCTCGGATTCGGCCGTTCGCTCTGCTGATCCTGGTTGCCGGGACAATCCGTGTCCGGTTTGCGAGGCTTATTGGGTGCGGAGGGATGATCCCGCGCCACACCCGACGGCCGGGGGTCGGCGTCTGGTGGCCCGTGACCCTGGGGCCATCGGCGATGTGAGCTGGGTCGAACTCTTCGTCGATCTGCTCTTCGTGTTCGCGTTCCTGGCCGTCACCACGCTGATGGCCGAGCACTTCTCCGTCCTCGGGCTGGTCCAGGGCGTGCTCGTGATCCTGCTCATCTGGCACTGCTGGACCCCGTGCGTCTGGCTCGGCAACATGGTGCACCTCGACCGGGGGGTGATGCCGCCGGTCATGCTCGTCATCGCCACCGCCCTGCTGGTGATCGGCGTCGCGATCCCCGAGGCGTTCACCGACCGGCAGGGTGGGCTGCCCGGTCCCCTGGTGCTGGTCTGCGGCTATCTGCTGATCCGCGCGGTGGCCATGATCGTCCTCACGATCGTCCGCCGCAGGGAGGGCGGCGCCGACCGGCGTATTGCGGTCGCCGCGTGGTTGATCTTCGCCGCCGGCGGGCTGGTGCTGCTCGCCTCCGCCCTGGTACCGCCTCTGCTGCCGGCGACCGTCGACGCCGCACTGGTCCAGGTGGCGCTGTTCGCGGGCGCCCTCATGATCGACTCTCTGATGATCGTGGTGGTCGGCAGGGGCGGCTGGCGGGTCGTCTCGCCGTGGCACCTGGCCGAACGGCACGCCCTGATCGTGCTGATCGCCCTCGGCGAGACGATCATCTCGATCGGGGCCAGCGAAGGGCTCGGGGTGGACCGCCCGGTGAGCGCCCAACTGGCAGTCGGGGCCGTGTTGGGCATCACCGTGGTCTTCGCGCTGTGGTGGAGCTACTTCGACCTGGCCAAGGTGATCATCGAACGGGCGCTGCGGGCCAGCTTCGGGAAGGACCGCACCAGGGGCGGACGCGACGTCTACAGCGGGCTGCACCTGCCCATGATCGGTGGGCTGATCTTCTTCGCGCTGGGGCTCAAGTACCTCAACACGCACGCCACCCCGAGGAGCACCCATCCGTGGCCGTCGGCCGGCATCGCCGTCCTGTACGGCGGCGTGCTGCTCTACCTGGGGGCGCTCGTCGCGGTGGAGTGGCGGTCGGTCCGGCTGCTGGGCCGGGGTCCGCTGGTGGGGGTGGCACTGCTGGCGGTGCTGCTGACGGTGGTCGGTCGGATCTCCGAGGTGCAGGCGCTGGTGGTGCTGGTCCTCGCCGTCTGCACGATGGTGGCGCTGGACAACACCCTCTTCCGGCGACGACACCGGCAGCTCCACGAGTCGGTCGAGGCGGAGAGCATCCACGTCGGGACGGTCGATCCCCGGGAACTCTTCGTCGACCTCGTCTTCGTGTACGCCTTCATCGAGGTCACCGCAGTGATGAACCGCTTCCCGACCCTGCTCGGCCTGGCCCAGGGTCTGATCCTGCTGGCGCTGCTCTGGTGGGCCTGGACGTCGTACACCTGGCTCGCCAACGCCGTCCGGCACGACAGCACGGTGGTACGGCTGAGCACGGCGGGCATCATGACGGCGGTGCTGCTGATCGGGCTGGCGATCCCGCAGGCCTTCGTACCCCTGCCCGACAGCCTGCCCGGCCCGCTGCTGGTCATCGGGTGTTACATCGCCATCCAGCTCATGCAGGCGTTGATCTTCCGGCAGGTCGTCCGGGAGAACTCCGACCTGCACGGCGCCCGCAACCGGTTCCTCGCCACCGGGGCGACCATCGCCATCCTGCTGGCGATCGCCGTCGTCGAGCTGACCGCTCCCGAACCGGTGACCCGGCACCCCGCCATGACGCTGCTCTGGGTGGCCGCGCTGGTCGTGCAGTACGTCACCGGTTACTGGGCCGGTGGGCGGCTGTGGCGGATCAGGCTGGTCCGGCACTGGGCCGACCGGCACGCCCTGGTCATCCTGATCGCCTTCGGTGAGGCGGTCCTCTCCGTCGGTGTCGCGATCGACGACGAACCGATCGCCGCGCCCACGTTGGTCGTCGTCGTCGCGTCAGTGGTCGCCCTCGGCACCATCTGGTGGAGTTACTTCACCGGCATCGACGCGGCCCGGATCGCGCTCGCGGCCTACGAGGGAGACCGCAGGGTCCGCGCCGCGCGGGACGCGTACACCTATCTACACCTGCCGATGGTGGCCGGAATCGTCCTGGTCGCCTACGGCCTGCACCAGACCCTGGCCGCGTCCCAGGACCGTGACAGTGCCCTGCTGGGTCACTACACGCTGTTCCTCGGCGTGGCGTTGTACCTGTTCAGCAACCAGATGTTCTGGCTGCGGATCTTCCGGACCGTCAGCCCCCACCGGCTCGTCGGCGCGGGCATGGTCACCGTCCTGGCACCGGTGACCGTCGCGCTGCCGTCCGTCGTATCACTGGTGCTGCTGACCGTCCTCGGCGTCGTCTTCGCCGTCGTCGAGGCGGTGCAGGCAGGTGACCCACGGACCCGCCGGCCCGCCCGGACGTGATCCGGGGCCGCCGGTCCGCCGGTGCGGGGCTCAGCCGAGCGTGCAGGGGCCGCCGTTCAGCCCGAAGCTGGTCGGCGGCGCGTTGCTGGCGTTCCAGCTGCCCTGGATGCCGAAGCTCACCGAGCCGTTCGCCGCGAGGACGCGGTTCCAGTCGACGTCGCGGGCCGTCACCGTGGCCCCGCTCTGGCTGGTCGTCGCGTTCCACGCGGAGGTGATCCGCTGGTCCCCCCGGAAGCTGAAGGTGAGCGTCCAGCCCTCCACCGGCGTGGTCGCGGTGTTCCGGACCGTCACCACGGTGACGAACCCGCCCTGCCACTCGGACTGGTTCTGGTAGGTCACCCGGCAGGTGGGCGGTGGCGGCATCGGCGTCGTTGACGGGGTGGGCGTCGTCGGCGCGAAGACCGTGTTGGAGGCGATCGAGACGTTGCCGGCCGCGTCCCGGGCCCGCACGTAGAACTGGTGACGCAGCGGCGTCGACGGCGGCGGTGGCGGTGGGAGCGCGATCGTGTACGTCGTCGTGGGCACGGTGGCGACCAGGAACGAGCTGTACCAGCCGTCGAAGCGGTAGACGTCGTAGCCGCTCACTCCGACGTCGTCGGTCGACGGCGACCAGGAGAGCGTGGCGGTCGAGTCGGTCCCGTCGCCGAGGGTCAGCTTCTGCGGCGCGCTCGGCGGGGTGGTGTCCGGGCCGGTGTCGGTGACCGGGGTGACCACGGTCGCCGGCTCCGACGCCAGGGAGCGGTGCCCGACGACGTCCCGGGCGGAGACCCGGAACGAGTACTGCCGGCCAACGCTGATGTAGTTGCTGATCGTGGTGGTGGTGGTGACGTTGCCGACGCTTGCCGACATGACGACGTCGTCGAAGGGGCTGTGGTAGGTGATGTCGTAGCCGGCGATGGCGCAGCAGCCGGGGGTCGCGGCCGTCCAGGTGAGGGTGACGGAACCCGTACGGACCTGGCCGGCGGTGACGTTCGTGGGCACGCCCGGCGGGAAGGGTGAGGTGTCCGGGGTGCCCGGCGGGGTGGTGGGTGCCGTGGTCGGCGGCGGCGTCGCGGCCGCGCGGCAAGACATCGATGCCTGTCAACGACTGGCACCATCCGGTGCACGGTTCCGGCCGGGTCACCCCCCGCGACGGGCGTCGCGGACCGCCACCGCCGGATAGACGGACGGTGTTACCTTGAGGCCGTCCACTGACGACGGTTGGGGGTGCGCATGGCGGAGACTGCCGGGCGGGTGCTGCCGGTCTACCTGGTGGCGGACGAGTCCGTCTCCATGACTCCGGTGGTGGGCGAGCTGAACGCCGGGCTCCAGTCGCTGCACGACGCCCTGCTGCGCGAGCCCCTCGCGGCGGCCAAGGTCAGGTTTTCGATCATCGGCTTCTCCGAGGACGTGATCGTCCACTCGGCCCTGTCCGACCTGCGCAACGAGACGGCACTGCCGCAGCTGTCGGTACGCGCCGGGACCGCCTACGGCGTCGCGTTCAGTCTGCTGGTCGACCGGATCCCGGCCGACGTGCGGGCGCTCAAGCGGGAGGGCTTCGCCGTGCACCGACCGGCGGTGTTCTTCCTCAGCGACGGGCAGCCGACCGACCCGGGCCAGTGGGAGCCGGTCTACGCCGAGTTGACCGACCGGGAGCGCACCCCGACCGCGCCGAATATCATCGCGTGCGGCATCGGTGAGGCACGGGCCGAGACGATCCTGCACGTGGCGACCCGGCCGGAGTTCGCGTTCGTGGCCACGCCGGGGGTGGAGGTGGGGTTCGCGATCGCCGAGTTCTGCACCGCCCTGACCCGCAGCGTCATCAGGTCGGGGCAGGCCGTCGGGGGTGACACCGCAGAGCTGGTCGTGGAGCGGCCGGACAGCTTCCGGATGGCCGTGGACGTGGTGTGAGCTTCGACTGGACGCCGCCGCTGGTCGGGGTACCGGGCCCGCAGTCGCCGGCCCGCGCCCCGCAGACGCAGCCGTACCGGCCGGACACCGTGGCCGACGGCTGGGCGTCGACCGGTTTCGAGGTACGGGCCGCCTCGGTGCGCGGACCCGGCCACCGGGCGTCCGGCGTACCCCGGCAGGACGACTTCGCGCTGGCCACGGCGGCCGGTTCGGTGATCGCGGTGGTGGCCGACGGGGTCTCCAACGCCCCGCTGTCCCACCTCGGCGCGACCCTGGTGTGCCGGACGGTCGTCGACTACCTGCTGCGCGCCGACGACACCGTCGACTGGCACGACCTGCTGCGCTGCGCGGGCTGGGCGCTCGTCGAGTACGCCGGGCGGCAACTGGGCGAGACCGATCCGCAGCGGGCCGAGACGCTGCTGGCCAGCACGGTGGTGGTCGCCCTGGTCCGGCCGGACGGCCCCGGACGGGCGGTCGCCCACCTGGTCCGGGTCGGCGACTCGACCGCCTGGCGGCTGCGCGACGGCACCTGGGAGCCGCTGTTCACCGACCCGGCCGATCCACGGGGCGAACTGCTCCCGGACGGCGTCGCCGCCCTGCCCCGGGTGCCCACCGAGGTCGACCCGGTGGCGGTGACGCTCGTCGGGGACGACGTGCTGGTGCTGGCCACCGACGGCTTCGCCGAGCCGCTCGGCCACGGCACCGGGGACCTCGGGCGGCTGTTCGGCGACGCGCTGACCACGCCTCCCGCGATGACCCGGCTCGCCTGGATGCTCGACTTCACCGGCGGCTCGTGGGACGACGACCGCACCGTGCTGGCCGTCTGGCCGGTGCCGCCCGAGCCGTCATGACCGGTCCGCTGCCGCCCGAGGTGAGCCTGTCCGCCCTCGGCCCGCGTACCCGGATCGGCACCGGCGGCCAGGGCACCGTCTACGCCCTCACCGAGGACCCCCGGTGGGTCTACAAGGAGTACGCGACCCGGTTCGTCGACGACGTCGACGTCACCACGTTGAACCGCTTCGTCCGGCTCGCCGCCGGGGCCGGACCGGATGCGGAGACGCTGCTCGGTCTCGCCGCCTGGCCCACCGCGATCGTCCGCAAGGAGGGCGTGGTCCGGGGGTTCCTGATGCCACGGGTACCCGACCGGTTCCGGGTCCGCATCCAACTGCCACGCGGGCCGGACACCGTCCTGGCCCAGGTGCAGTACCTGTTGAACAGCGACGACTACCTGCTCGACCGTGGGCTGCACATCGACGACCGGATGCGTCTGGAACTGCTGCGGGACACCGGCGAGGCGTTGACCCTGCTGCACCGGCTCGGCGTCTGCGTCGGCGACCTGTCACCGAACAACCTGCTGTTCAGCCTCGACTCCCGGCCCCGGTGCTACTTCATCGACTGCGACGCGATGCGACTGGACGGCGACTCGGTGCTGGCGCAGACCGAGACCCCCGAATGGCACGTACCGGACGCGGACGCCGAGGAACTGGCCACGCCCGCCACCGACGCGTACAAGTTCGGGCTGCTCGCGGTCCGCCTGTTCGCCGGTGACCAGCAGACCCGTGACCCGGACGCGGCCCGCCGGCGGCTCGACCGGCACCTGGTCACCCTCGCCGGCCGGAGCCTGGACCCCGCTCCGCACCTCCGGCCCGCCCCGCAGCAGTGGTCGGACGCCCTGGAGCGGAGCATCCGCCGTACCCCGCCGACGCCACCGCCGCGCCGGGCGGCTCCCCCGACCGGCCCGGAGCCGACCCGCCCGGACGCCGTCCGTCCGGACCCGGTACGCCTCGTCGTCCCCGCCCCTGCGGTGGCCGGGTCCCGACGGACCGGCCGGGGTTGGGGCCTGCTCGCCGCGGCGCTGGCCGCGATCGCGGTGCTGGCCGGCCTGATCAGCGCCAACGACGACTCCCCGGGCACGCCCTACCGGGCCGGGTCCGGCCTGCCGACGGGACTGGTCCGGCAGCCGTCCTATCCCCCGTTGCCGACGGGGATCCCGGGTCTGACCCGGCCCACCGGCGGCCCGGCCGGGGTGAGCGGATATCCCGGCCTGCCCCTGCCGACCCGGCTCGACCTGGAGAAGCTCCTTCCGCTGGCCAGGCCCTGTCTTTTCAGCGACGTCCAGGTGGGGCGTGGCCTGAACCGGACGTCCGCCCGGACGAAGTCCTCGGTCGTGGCCGTGCGCGGCTTCCTGTGCGGGATCAACAGCGACGCACCACGCCTGGACGACCGGAGCAGGACCCAACTCGCCCGGGCGGCCACCCTCACGAAGAACGGCCCGTTCCCCGTGGCGACGATCATCGGCATCCGCACCGCGACCGACGGCAGCCCTCAGGTCAACGTGGTGTTCGACCCGGACGGTGCCGGCTCGTCGGCAGGCTGCTGGCGCTCCCGGCTGTCGCTCGTCACCGACGACGACGGGTACCACGTCGGCTCGATCTCCGCACCGGCCCGGTCGTACTGCCCGTGACCGCTGGCGCCCTTGTGCAGCAGGTCGTTGACGGCGGCAACTGTCGACGGCGGCAGCGGACGCCCCGGCTCGACCGGGAAACCCAGCTCGGCGACCAGGCCACGGTGCCGCAGGTCGACGGTCGCCTCCACGATGTCGGCGAACAGGCCGGCCGCCGACCGGCCCCGCCACCAGGAGACGGCACCCAGGGTCACGCCGAGCACCGCCGCCGGCCACCACCACGGGGTCAGCGCGAGGTGGAGCACCGCCCAGCCGGCCGAGGCGACAGCCCGGTCGAGCCGGTCGCGCGCCTGCATCACGTCGGTGCGCCCCTCGGGGGTGAGCAGCAGCCACAGGCGCGGCCAGATCAGACCCAGCCGGAGCCCGTACTGCGCGGCCACCCGGTCGTCGGCGAGCCGGATCCGGTCGCCGATCCAGGTCGGTCGGGCCGGCAGGTACACCGCCGGAACCACCCGCCCCCGCGCGGTGAGCCGGCGTACGGCGGCGGCACGCCGACGGGCGGTCAGCACGGTCGACAGCCGGCCGGCCGGGCCGGCCCAGGAACCCAGCCAGACGTGGCGGACGGCCCGGCCGGCCGCCTGGGCGCAGGCGGCGGCCGCCGCGGCGGCCGCGACGACGAGTGCCCCGACCACCAGGGCCAGGCCGACCCGGTCCCGCAGGTGGTCGACCGCGTCGGCTGCGGCGAGCGCCGCCCCGGGCACGTCGAAGACGGCACCGCGCCCCGGCAGCACGGCGAAGGCGGCCACCGCGAGCCACAGCAGGGCCGGGCCGAGCGCCCGGGTCAGCCAGCGGTCGTTGATCCGCCGCCCGACCTCGCCCAGCAGCGCCTCGATCACGGCTCGGACCGGTACGTCATCGCCGTGTCGGCGAGCGCGCAGTGCGGCACCCGGCCCCGGTCGTCGCGGTGGGCCCGGCGCGAGCAGCGGTGCGCCGGGCAGCGGTAGTCGCCGTCGAGCACCACCGGCGCGAGACCCTCCAGCCGGGCGCCCCCGGCGTGGTCCGCCGGGCCGACGCCGACGCTGCGCTCGGTCTCGGCCCCGGTCGTCCAGCCGAGCTGCCGGCAGACCTCCTCAACCGGCCTGCCGGCGGCCAGTTCGTCGAGGAGTTCGTCGAGCAGGTCGCTCCACGCCCCCGCCTCCGCACGTTTCCGCAGGGTCGGCACGGCGGCGCACAACGCGGCCAGCAGACGGCGTTGCTCCATGTACGACACTCCCGTCGGTTGACGCCCGAGCTGCCGTCGAATCTACTGAATCGGTGCCATCGCCGGAGCGGTCCATCGATGCGGTGGACCCGCTCATCGTCGCCTACAACGACAGTGGCGACGAGTCGCTGCTGGTCCGGGCCGAGAGCGTGGCGCGGGAGGTGCTCGCGGCGGACCCGTCCCGGGTGGACGTGCTCGCCGCGCTCTCCACCGTCCTGATGTTGCGGGGCCGCACCTCGGACCCGAAGCAGCTCGACGCGGCCGTGGCCGCCGCCGGGAGGGCGACGGCGCTGACCCCGCCCGACGATCCGTGGTGGCCGTACGTCAACGCCCAGCTCGCCCTGGTCGTCGGCTTCCGGTTCGAACAGCGGCGCGAGGTGGCGGACCTGTCCACGGCGAAGCGGCACGCGGACGTCGCGGTGGCCGCCGTCGACGGGAACGATCCCGTCCGGATCGACGTGCTGATCCGCTGCGTGAACGTGTACCGGCTCAGTTTCGAGCGGTTCGGCCAGCTCGCGGACATCGACACGGCCGTGCGCCTCAGCCGGGAGGTCCACCGCTCGACCGATCCCGACCACGTGCTCACCGCCCACCAGTTGCTGGCGCTCTGCCTGGTCATGCGGTTCGCCCGGACCGGCAGCCCGGGTGACATCGACGAGGCGATCGAGCACTGCCGCAGCGGTCTGGCCACCATGCCCGCGCGGCACGTCGACCGGGCCGCCCTCAACGGCGTGCTGGTGATCGCGCTGGTGCAACGCTGGGTGAGTCTGGACGGCGACGACGACGCCGACCTGCACGAGGCGGTCCGGGTCAGCCGGCAGGTCGTCGCCGACCTGCCGAGCATCGGCACGGTCCGCGCGCAACTGCTGGCCACCCACGGCGCCCTGCTGGTCATGCAGGGCCTCAGCAGCAACTCGCCGGCGCACCTGGACGAGGCGATCCGCAGTTCCCGGGAGGCCGTCGACGCGCCGACGGCCGGCACCCAACGGGCCGGCCACCTGGTCAGTCTGGCCCACTCGCTGCTCATCCGGGCCCGGATGAGCAGCGATCCGGCCGGGGTCAGCGACGCCGTCGACACCGGCATGGCCGCCCTGGCCGGATTCTCGCCGGGCCATCCGGACCGGGCGCGGGCCCTCAACGTGCTCGGCACGGCCCTGCGGATCCGCTACCTGATCGATCACGATCCGGCCGACCTCGACGCCGCGGTCGGCATGTGGCGGTCGTCGTCGGCGTCCCGGGCGGGTGCCGTCGAGATCCGGATGACCGCGGCCCGCACCTGGGCGCAGACCGCCGCCGAGGCCGGTGACGCGGAGTTGGCCCTGGAGGCGTACGGCACCGCCGTGGGTCTGCTGCCGCTGCTCGCGTGGCGGGGCCTGGACCGTCCGGTGCAGGAGAAGCGGCTGGCCACGGTGTCCGGGCTGGCCGGTGACGCGGCGGCCTGGGCCCTCGCCGCCGGGCAGCCGCACCGCGCGGTGGAGCTGCTGGAGCAGGGCCGTCAGGTGCTCTGGTCGCAGGCCCTGCAGACCCGCAGCGACCTGTCCGCGCTGGCCGCGGTCGCACCCGCGCTCGCCGACGAACTCGACCGGACACGCCGGGAGCTGGACGGCACCGGGGCGTCCCCGGTCGTCGAGCTGCCGACCCGTCCCGGCTGGGAGATGGGCCGCGACCTGCTGACCACCGCGCTGGGCGGACCGCACCGTGCCGAGACCGAGGACGCCGGTCACCGCCGCCGGTTGGCGGAACGCTGGGAGCAGCTCGCGGCCGAGGCCCGCCGCCGGCCGGGCTTCGAGAACTTCCTGCACCCGCCGTCGTTCGCCGCCCTCCAACCGGCCACCACGGGCGGGGCGGCGGTGCTGGTCAACACGTCGCGCTGGCGCAGCGACGCGATCATCGTCACCACCGACGGGGTACGCGCCGTGCCGCTGCCGTGGCTGTCCCACGACACGGCGCAGCGTCGGGCCGTGGCGTTCCTGGAGGTGCAGCGGGCGGTGGAGGAGGGCGGCGGGCCGGTCGAACGGGCCGCGCTGCACCAGACGCTGGTGTCCCTGCAACGGTGGCTCTGGGACACCGTCGGGGAGTCCGTCTGCGCGGCCCTCGACGACATCCTCGGTGCCGGGCCGGACCGGCGGCACCGGGTGTGGTGGTGCCCGACCGGGCCGTTGACGATGCTGCCGCTGCACGCCGCCGGCAGGTTCGGCGCGAGCGCCCCGCTCGCCGCGAGACGCCGGATCTCGGTCGCCGCCCGATGCGTGTCGTCGTACACCCCGAGCCTGTCGGCGCTGCTGCGCGCCCGCGCCACCCCCACGCCGGACGGAGCGCCGCAGGCGTTCGCGGTGGGGTTGGGCACCCTGCCCGGCCAGACGCCGCTGCCCGCGGTCAGCGACGAGCTGCGCGCGGTCAGCTCGCACGTGCCCGGCCTACGGGTGCTCTCCGGCCGCAGCGCCACCGTCGAGGGCGTGCTGACCGCGCTCGAACGGCACAGCTGGGCGCACTTCGCCTGCCACGGCGACCAGGACTTCAAGCGGCCCAGCGCCGCCGCCCTCCGCCTGGTCGACGGCAGGCTCAGCGTCCTGGACCTGGCCGGCCGCCTCGCCACCCGCAGCCGGTCGGCAGGCGGGTGCGACCTGGCCTACCTGTCCGCGTGCCGTACGGCAGCCGGTGGCCGGGACCTGCCCGACGAGGGCATCCATCTCACCGCGGCGTTGCAGATGGCCGGCTTCCGGCACGTCATCGGCAGCCAGTGGGCGGTCGCCGACCGGGTGGCGGCCCAGGTCGCCGACGACGTCTACGCCGGCCTGCGGACGGGGGGACGCCTGGACGCCGACGGTGCGGCCGTCGCGCTGGACCGGGCCATCGACCGGGTACGACGTGCGCACCCGGACCGCCCGGAGGTGTGGGCGGCGCTGATCCACACCGGTCCGTAGCACCAGGTGAGCTGCCGAACGGGGTCGGCCGACGGGTCCGCGGACGGAGCCGTGTCGACCACGAAAGCATGGGCTCCCGGGCACCGGGTACCCACCGGGCATGGGTAGCCAGAAGCACAACAAGCATGACAGCGGCGGCGAGTCGGCACGGGGCCGTCGGCACCCGGGCAGCGGGGCGCGGGGCCGGCAGGGGGCCACCGTGGAGCACTCGCCGGACCAGCGGCACGCGCGTACCGCAACCGGAGCGGCCGGAACCGAGCGCGACCACGGCCGGTCGAAGGCGGCCCAGGAGGGGCGGGTCAACCGCCAGGGTACGGCCTGACTCCTGCTCGCACGGCGCTACAGCATCTCCAGCGGTTGCGGGGCGGCCGGCGGCGGGAATGCCGTGTCGAGTGCCGCCACGTCCTCCTCGCTCAGTTGCAGGTCACGCGCTTCGGCGTTCTCCCGGGTGTGTTCGGGCCTGGACGACCGGGGGATGGCCGCGACGCTCTCCTGCCGCAACAGCCAGGCCAGTGCCACCTGCGCGGGCGTGGCCCCGTGCCGGGCGGCGGTCTCGGCGACCTGGGGATGGCCGAGCAGCCGGCCCTGCTCGATCGGCGAGTACGCCATCACCGGGATGCGGTGCGCGAGTTGCCACGGCAGCAGGTCGTACTCGGGACCGCGTCGGGTGAGGTTGTACAGGATCTGGTTGGTCGCGCAGTCGCCGCCGCCCGCCTCGACCAGATCCGCCATGTCGGAAACATCGAAGTTGCTCACGCCCCACTGCCCGATGTCGCCTGCGTCGACGAGTTCGGCGAACGCCCCGATCGTCTCCGCGAGTGGATTCGTGCCACGCCAGTGCAGCAGGTAGAGGTCGATGTGGTCGACGCCGAGTCGCTGCAGGCTGCGGCGGCAGGCTTGCAGGGTGCCCCGTCGGCTGGCGTTGGACGGGAGCACCTTGTCGACCAGAAAGACGTCGGAGCGTCGTCCGACGATTGCCTCGCCGACGAGTTCCTCGGCGGCACCGTCACCGTACATCTCGGCAGTGTCGATCATGGTCATGCCCAGGTCGAGCCCGGCGCGTAGGGCGGCGATCTCGTCCTGCCGCCTCGCGGGGCGTTCACCCAGGTACCAGGTTCCCTGGCCGAGGACGGGCATGGTCTGCCCGGACGGTAGCTCGATCGCGTCGGCAGCGGGGGTCATGTCGTGACCTTTCCGGGCGCTGGGTACCAGTGGGTTGCCTGCGTTACCCGCTGCGAGCGGCAACACACCTGGTCGCGGACCGAATCCGGCGCAGGCCCGCACGCCGCGCTGCCGCCCCCGGGTGACGTTCGCTGGTCTGTTCGCAGGTGGCGGCACCGGGACGGCCCCGGCCAACCGCTGTCGGGTGGACCGGGCCAGCTGGGCCTGGGCCCTGCGGCGGCGGGCTGTCGCGCGACAGGGGACCACCGTGCAGAAATGCGTCGATGAGCGGGTTGAGGTGGTTTCGAAGGGGTATTCCCGGCTCCTACGGGTCGCGCCCCGAACGTCGTGAACCGGAATGATCGTTCCGGGGTGTGACCGGATGCGGAGGCTACCCGTGACCCGACTGGCGGTCCGAGAGGCAGAGAAGGCCAGGCAGTACGAGGTGCAGCGGCGGGGACGCGGGCTCGGTTGGATGAGTCTGGGCCTGGGTGTGACACAGCTGGCGGCATCGGACACCGTGCGCCGGATCAGCGGCGTGGACGACTCCCCGAGATCCCGGGCGGTGGTGCAGCTGGTCGGGACGCGTGAACTGGTACACGCGGCCGGGCTCCTGACGAGCCGGCGAAAGGGAATCTGGGCGTGGACCCGGGTCGTGGGCGATGCGATGGACCTGGCCGCGCTCGGAATTGCCATCGCCCACCGCGACGGGCGACGCCGACGACGTCTCGTCGGTGTCACGGGCGTCATCGTCGGCATCACGGTGGTCGACCTGCTGACGGCCGCGCAGGCAACCCGCTCGAAGAAAACCGGCTCAGCGCGGGCGGCACAGGGCTCGCGCCAAGGAGGATCCATGGAGCTGACAGCCACGACGACCATCCGCAAACCCCCACGGGAGGTCTACGCGTTCTGGCGAAACCTCGACAACCTCCCGACGTTCATGGCCCACCTGGAGGAGGTCCGCGCCACCGGTGACCGGACGAGCCACTGGACCGCCAGCGCTCCGTTCGGCAAGAACGTCGAGTGGGACGCGGAGATCGTCGACGAGGTGGCCGGCGAGCGGATCGCCTGGCGGTCGACCGGCGACGCCGACGTGCCGAACTCTGGCACCGTCCGGTTCGTGCCCGCCCCCGACGGTCTCAGCAGCGAGGTACACGTCGTCGTGTCGTACGACATCCCTGGTGGTGCGGTCGGTAAGGCGGTGGCCAGGTACTTCGGCGAGGAGCCGCACCAGCAGCTCGACGACGACCTGCGCCGACTCAAGCAGGTGCTGGAGACCGGCCAGGTGGTCCGGTCCGAGGGCGCCCCGTGGGGCAAGCGGGCCCGCAAGGAGTTCCCGCAGCGTCCGGCGCAGCCGCCGTCGGATTCCGAGCTGGCGAAGGGGGCGGACGCGTGAGGGCGAACACCTGGGCGGGCCGCAACAAGGTCAAGGTCCGCGACGTACCGGACCCCAGGCTCCTGAACGAGCGCGATGCCATCGTACGGATCACTTCCACCGCGATCTGCGGCTCGGACCTGCATCTGGTTGACGGTTATGTGCCCACGATGCAGGACGGCGACGTCATGGGTCACGAGTTCATGGGTGAGGTGGTCGAGGTCGGCCGGGGCGTCGACGCCGCCCGGCTGCGCGTCGGGGACCGCGTCGTCGTTCCGTTCCCGATTGCCTGCGGCGCGTGCGGCGCCTGCGCCGCCGAGCTGTACTCCTGCTGCGAGAACTCCAACCCCAATGCCGGGATCGCGGAGAAGATGTTCGGCCACCCGGTCGCCGGGATCTTCGGCTACTCGCATCTGACCGGTGGCTTTGCCGGCGGTCAGGCACAGTACGCGCGGGTGCCGTTCGCCGACGTCGGTCCGCTGAAGATCGAGTCCGAGCTGAGCGACGAGCAGGTGCTGTTCCTCTCGGACATCCTGCCCACCGGCTACATGGGCGCCGAGATGTGTGACATCCAGCCCACCGACGTGGTGGCCGTGTGGGGCGCCGGCCCGGTCGGCCAGTTCGCCATGGACAGCGCCCGGATGCTCGGCGCCGCGAAGGTCATCGCCATCGACAAGGAGCCGTACCGGCTGCAGATGGCCGAACGGGCGGGCCACACGACGGTGAACTTCGAGGACGTGGACGTGCGGTCCCGGCTGCTGGAACTGACCGGTGGGCGGGGACCGGACAAGTGCATCGACGCGGTCGGCATGGAGGCCAGCCACGGTGCCGCGCACGTCCACGCCTACGACCGGGTCAAGCAGGCGGTCCGTTCGGAGACCGAGCGTCCGCACGCGCTGCGGCAGGCGATCATGTCGTGCCGCAGCGGTGGCATCGTGTCGGTGATCGGCGTGTACGGCGGCTTCCTCGACAAGTTCCCCGCCGGCGCCTGGATGAATCGGGCGCTGACCCTGCGTACCGGTCAATGCCACGTGCAGCGCTACATGAAGCCGCTGTTGCAGCGCATCGAGCGTGGCGAGATCGATCCGACCCGGGTCATCACCCACACCCTGTCGCTCGACGAGGCGGAACACGGCTTCGAGATCTTCAAGAACAAGCAGGACAACTGCGAGAAGGTCGTCCTCAAACCCTGACCACCGGCCGCATCCGGGTGCCACGGCGCGCGTCGTGGTACCCGGTCGCGCGTCTGCACCCAGCCGGGCCGGTACGCGCCCGTGCACGATCAGCCCATGGCGCTGCGGGAAACAGCCGACCGCCGATCCCGAATGCTTCTCAGCTGTTCACTGCTGTTGCAGTACCCGTGGGCCACGCAACAGGCCGGCGACGCCACGGATGCTGTAGGTGCTCATGAAGTCGTAGACGTCGAGCGCTTCGCCGAACTCGTCCTCGATTTTCGAGAGGATCTCGACCGCCACCATCGAGTCGCCGCCGAGGTCCAGGAAGTCGTCGTGCACGCCGGCCCACCTCAGGTTCATGGCACCACCCCAGATCGACAGGAGTCGCTCCTCGATATGGTCGACCGGTCCTTCGAACAGGGTGCACGTACCCGCGATCACGGCGGACCGGACGCTCTCGACGTCGAGCGCGTCACCGGCGAGCGGCATGGCGTCGACAAGCAACACACCGTCCAGTCCGCAGTCCGCGCCGAGCTGGTCCCACACGTAGCTGCGAAGCTCCGGCCCGCTCACGTACTGGGAGAACCTGACCACGCCGATCGTGACGTCCCGATCGTCGTGGCGTATCGCCGTCACCCGAGCGTCACGCACGGCCGAATGCCCCCGCAGGGTGGATGCGAGCTCTGCCAAGCCAACCATCAACCGCTCCTTCAGTAACGGCGGCAGTCCGAGCCGTCGGCACGGATCGATAACAGTCGCCAATGTGTCACGGAAGCCGGGGTGGCCGTAGAGACGGATCGGCAGAAATTCCGGAAGGGGCCGACCGCCGTTGCTACTTCCCGCCCGCTCTTGCCGACCCCTCCCGAACGTGACCACAATTCACGCCGACGGGTGGCGAATCGGTGGCCGATCGCTATTCGACGTCACATTGTCGTCGGCCCAGGGGGTTGTGCACGATGAACGAGATCAGCCACGCACAGTCATCGCTCGTCGAGGAGGACGTGCCGAGCACCGCAACGGAGCGGACCATCGCCGAGGTGTGGACCGAGGTACTGAACCTCGACGAGGTCGGACGGCACGACAACTTCTTCGACCTCGGAGGTCATTCGGTGCTGGCGACGCAGGCCGTGGCCAGGTTGTGCGTCGCTCTGGGCCGGCAACTGCCGGAACGGGCGCTGTTCGACTGGCCGACCGTCGCGACCCTGGCCTCGGCGCTGCCCGACTATCCCGTCTCCGACCGGGACAGCCGCATCACGCGCAGGTGAGCGGCCGGCCGGGTGGGGCGTCGGGGTCGACGGAGGGCTGTCCCACGCCTCGAACGGCACGCCTACCCGAGTCGGTCGCGGGCCGGCTCGTCCAGATCGTGCCGCCAGTCGGTGATCGCGGCGAGCGACGACGCCCGGCCAGGACCGCAGACCGCGAGCAGACCCGGCAGCGGATGCCGCGTGCCACCCGGATCGCGGGTGTCGGGACCGCCGAGGGGCCCGCATCAGCCCCGCGCACCCGCTCTCGTGACCGCAGGTGGTGTGATGTGTGCCGGCGGCGGACGGCGCGGTGATCGGCGGGCGGGGTCCTCGGGGCGTCGTGACGCGTAGGGAACCCCACGATCGCCGACGCGATCTCCCCCGATCCGCACCCAGGCGGACAAAACGATCATGCCGGAACCTCACGACATCGATTGACAGCAAAGCATTCGATGTAGAATGACGAGCTTTTGCCCGCATGCCACAGCAATAATGGTATTTATGTGTGGACGCGCCATTACCTGACGAACCAGGACCATGGCCCGACACGCGGGCCCGATGCCCCACTCAGGTCCACGCGCTTGCCACCCGAACGACGGCCAAGCAAAATGGGATTGACGTTCATCGTTCAAAAGATCCCGTATGCTACCAACATGGTACGAATCGAGTTCCGGGTTCTTGGAACATTGGAAGCCGTGGTCGATGGTTCCTCCGTGCCGATAACCTCACCGCGACAGCGTATAGTGCTGGCCAATTTGCTGATGGCCGCCAACCATGTCGTGACCGTCGAGAAGCTGATCGGTGCCGTGTGGGACGCTTCCCCGCCGCCCAGCGCGCGTGGTCAGATCCAGATCTGCATCTCCGCGCTGCGCCGGGCTCTCGGCAGCCCGGAGATCATCGACACCAACCCGCTCGGGTACTCCATCCGGGTGGCCCGCCAGCAGCTCGACCACCTCGTGTTCGACGACGCCCTCGCCCGGGGTCGGTCCGCCGCGGCCAAGGGACAGTTGGACGAGGCCCTGGCACACCTGGACCGTGCGATCGACATCTGGTCCGGCCCGGCGTTGGGCGGAGTGCCCGGCCGGGCCGCGGAGGCCGCCTCCCACCGGCTGGAGGAGCGACGGATCATGGCGCTGGAGGACCGCGCCGAGATCCGTCTGCGCCTGGGCGGTCACCGCGAGCTGGTCGAGGAACTGGTCGCGTTGACCACGGAGCACCCTCTGCGGGAACGCCTGTGGGGGTTCCGGATGCTCGCCCTCTACCGTTCGGGACGACAGGCCGAAGCGCTGGCGACGTACCGCACGGCCCGCACCAACCTCGTGGGCGAACTGGGCATCGAACCGAGCCAGTACCTGCGCACCCTGGAACGCGCGATCCTCAGCCAGGACAGCAGCATCAGCGGCGAGGTGGACGACGGCGGCGCGGGGAGCGCCACGAGCGTGCACCGGCCGCAGGAGTTGCCCGCCGACCTGCCGGACTTCGTCGGCCATGCCGCGCTGATCGACGCGCTGACCGCCACCCTGACCAGCGAGGACACCACACAGGTGCCGATCGCGGTCACCACCGGCGCACCGGGCTGCGGCAAGACCTCGCTGGCCCTGCACGTCGCCCACCTGTTGCGCGCCAGGTTCGTCGACGGCAGCCTCTACGCCTGCCTGTACGGCAGCACCGCCCAGCCACGGTCGACCGACGCGGTGCTCAGCGACCTCCTGCACGGACTCGGCGTCGCTCCGGCGGCGATCCCGGTCGCGCTCGGGCAGCGGATCAACCTGCTCCGCAGCCAGCTGGCGGCCCGACGGCTGCTGATCGTGCTTGACGATGTCGGCAGCGAGGAGCAGATCGCCGACCTGCTCCCCGGCGTGCCCGGCCCGGCAGTGTTGATCACCAGTCGCCGCAGGCTCGCCGGCATCCCGGGTGCCCGCGCCGTCGATGTCGACATGATGTCGGCCGACGAGAGCCTGACCCTGCTCGGTCGGATCTGCGGGGAGCAGCGGGTCGCCGCGGCACCCGACGCCGCAGCGGAGCTGACCCGGATGTGCGGCGGCCTGCCCCTGGCCGTACGGATCGCCGCGGTGCGACTGGCCGCGCACCCGCACTGGGCGGTGGGCACGCTGGTGGACCGGCTACGCGACGAGCGGTTCCGGCTGGACGAGCTCTCGCACGGCGATGTCGCGGTCCGGTCGCTGCTCGCTGACGTGCACGAGTCACTCACCGCTCCGGCGCAGACGCTGTTCTGGCTCCTCAGCGCCCTGGAGATACACGAGTTCAGCGCGTGGACCGCGGCGGCCCTGCTGGACTGCGAAACGAGACGGGCGACGGCACTGCTCGACGAGCTGGCGGACGTCCGGCTGCTGGAGGCCCACCTCTCCGCGCTCACCGGTCAACCCCGCTACCGGTTCCACGAGCTGGTACGGGTGTTCGCGACCGAGCACCGGCTGACGCAGGGCGACCCGAAGGCGTGCACGGAGGCGGTCACGCGGTCGATGGGCGCCCTGCTCGCCCTGGCCGAGGAGGCTCATCAACGGATCAGCGGGGGACGCTTCGCGATGCTGCGCGGGGCGGCGCCCCGATGGGCGGGCGCACGTGCCGAGTTCGACAGGTTCCTGGGCGATCCGACGGCCTGGTTCGACGAGGAGCGCATCACGCTGGAGGTGGCGATCCGCCAGGCGGCGGAGCTGGAGTTGGACGAGCTGTGCTGGGAGTTGGCCATCGTGTCGGTCACCATGTACGAGAGACGCGGCCTGTTCGCCGAGTGGCGTACGACGCACACCGTCGCGCTGGAGGCCACCGGCAGGGCCGGTAACCGCCGGGGCGAAGCCGCCCTGCTGGCGTCGCTCGGTTCGCTGGGCGTCGCCCAGCACGCCGAGGACGACGGCGAGAACCTGCTGCACGCCATGGAGCTGTTCGAGGCGGCGGGCGACGAGGCCGGCTCGGCCCTGACGCTGCGCAACCTTGCCCACCTCGACCGGATCCAGGGGCGGCCCGCCATGGCGGTGCTGCGTTACGAGCAGGCCCTGGAGAAGTTCCGGAAGGTGGACGACCTCGGCGCACAGGCCCACGTCCTGAGCGGGCTGGCGCGCTGCCACCTGGATCTCGGTTCCCCGGCACGGGCCGAGACGCTGGCGAAGGAGTCACTCGCCCTGGGCGAACAGCTCGGTAACCGACGCCTTCAGGCACAGGCGCTGTACCGGCTCGGTGAGGTCTTCGCCGACTCCGGCCAGTCCTCGACTGCCAAGGCCGTGTTCCAGTCGGCGCTGGATCTGGCCCGGGCGCAGGACGACCGTGTCGGCCAGTCCTACGCCCTCAACGGCCTCGGCACGGCCATGTTGGAGCAGAACGAGTTCACCGCGGCCGAGATCCATTTCAGTGAGACGATCGAACTCTGCCGGGTGACGCACGAGCGGAACGTGCACGCGCACGCCCTGTTCGGGCTCGGCCGGGTGTACCTGGGCCGGGGTGAGTTCGACACCGCGGAACAGTTCTTCGTGCAGGCCGCGAACGCGTTCGCCATGCAGGAGAACGCCCCGTGGCACTCGCGTTCCATCGAGGAGCTGGGCGCGTTGCGGCAGGCTGCCGGCAGGCTACCTGCGCGGGGTGGCAACGAGCCGACCGCGGGGAGGTGAGAACCGGGCCCGCGGGCTCAGCCGCGTTGGCCGGCGAGCCGCCAACGTTCGAGCTTCCCGGCGGACGAGCGTGGTACCTGGTCGACGAACGTCACCCGGGTCGGCACCTTGTAGTTGACCAGACCGGCCCGGCAGTGCGCCATGAGTTCACCGCTACTGACCGAGGTTCCCGGCCTGCGGACGACGTAGGCGCCGACGGTGGAACCGAGCACCTGCTCCTCGGCCGCCACCACCACGGCGTCCAGCACTGCGGGGTGCTCCAGCAACTGGGCCTCGACCTCGTTGGGATAGACCTTCTCGCCGCCCACGTTGATCACGTCGTGCCGCCGGGGGGCGAGGAACAGGTAGCCGTCCTCGTCGAGCCAACCGAAGTCGCCGACGCTGGCGAAACCGTCGGTCGTCGTCTCCAGCAGCTGGCTGCCCAGGTAGGCGTCTCCTCTGGAGACCCGGCCGGCGCGCATGAACACCTTGCCGGTCTGTCCCGGGCCGAGCCGGTTCCCGACGTCGTCCCTGATGCTGATCTTCGTGAAGAAGCCGCGACCCACCGTCCCGGGCCGCTGTAGCCACTCGTCTCCGCGCACCAGGGTGCCGCCGATGTTCTCGGTCGAGCTGTACACCTCGTACACATGCTGTGGCCCCACCAGCTCGATCCACCGCTGCTTGGTGAACGAGTCGCACGACGCGGCGGTGTGCATCACCGTGCGTACGCTGGCGAAGGACGCCGGGTCGGGCTCAAGGAGCAGCAGGATGGTGCGCATGTGCGCCGGGGTGAGCTGGATCCACTCCACCGCGTGGCGCTCGACCAGCTCCACCGTCCAGGCCGGCAGGAAGTACGGCGGCAGAACCGTGGTGTTGCCGTCGAGGAGCCCGTCCAGCAGCGTGGTGAACGGGGCCGCATGGTGCAGGGGGCCGAGGATCAGTTGCCGCTGACCGGACCGCCAGCCGGCGCGGCGGCGCAACGGCAACGGCACCTGGTGCGGATCGTAGGTGAGCGGCCCGGGGCGGATCGCGATCTTCGGGTGGCCGGAACTGCCGCCGGTGGGCAGCAGATAGCCGATCCGGCTGGCCGGCGACGCCGGCGACCACCCCGGCCGATCCGCGTCGGCGTCGGCGTCGGCGTCGGCGTCGGCGTCGGCGTCGATGAGCCGAGCCCGGCCGTACGTCCGGTGGATGAAGGTGAGGAGCTTGTCCCGCTCGGGTCCGGGCGAGGCCGGGTTCAGCGGCAGCAGCGGCAGCTCCGCAGAGAGGACGGCCACGATGTCGACCACCGTCTGGATCGTGTTGTTCGCCTCCACCGCGACCACTCCCGGGCCGGTCCGCCGGGCGGCGGCGGCCACGAGTGCGTCCGCCCGCCGGCCGCTGCGCTCGGCCAGTTCCCGCCACGTCAGTACCTGCTCGACGGAGTTCTCGTCGAAACCGACGATCGCGGGCCGGTCGCTGGACGTCGCCGCGATATCGGTGATCCGCTGGCGGATCGATACGCTCATTCGGGCCTCCCACGATCGAGTGCGTCGTCATCCACCCGGCGGTCGGTGACCGGCCGGACCGGCGTGCCGGCCGGAACGCGGGTCCACACGGCGGACCTCGCGCCGCACACCTGATGGACGCCTGACGATGATGTCCGGTGGTGCCCGGCAGCCGCAGGGAACAACAGGCAGAACAACGCACACGATCCGACCCGTGAGTCGCTGCCGGTCCTTCCCTACTGCGCGGCGAGGACCGCTCAATAATCTGGCGTACATGGTCTTACCAGGGCACGTCGACAGTGCCGCGTCGGACAGTCGAACGACGCCGACCCGCCAGGCGACCCGTACCCGTGGTCGTCTGCGCCGGGGGCGGTCGGTGGGCCTGGTCCCACGGCCATCGGTGACCGTGCGGTTCAGCGGGACGCGATCGGCCGAGGGGCCGCTCAACATCGGCCAGTACAACATCCTGCAGTGGCTGCGCGGCGAGTCGGAGCAGTTCTTCGCGGCCGTCGCGGGGGAACTCGACGTTCCGGCCGCAGCCGTGGTCGAGGATGTCGCCGGGGCACTCGCGGTCCTGATCGGACGACACGAGGGACTCCGAACGACGTACGTGGACGGCGACGCACCACGGCAGTTCGTGCACGCCACCGGTGACCTCGTCGTGGAGGTCTACGCGATCGAGGCCGCAGACCCGCAACGCGTCGACCGGGCCAGCCTGTCCCGGGACCTCACCCGGCGGCTGCGTGCCGCAGGCGCCTACCGCGTCGGTGAGCTGCCGGTCCGGGCCGCCCTCGCGGTGCTGCCGGGTGACGCGTCCACCGGCTCCGCCCCGGTGGTGCAGGCCGCGGTGCTCGGTTGCTCTCACCTCGCCGTCGACTACCAGGCGATGGAGATCGTCAAGCGGGAGTTCGCGGACCTGATCCGTGGCCGCACCGCACCCCCGACGGGCGGGCCTCCGATCCAGCCGTTGGACCTGGTCGCCCTCGAACGCACACCGAAGGCACTGCGGCACGAGGAGTCGGTGCTGGGCTACTGGGGCGACCGGTTGTCCCGCATGCCGCAGTGCCTGTACCCGGTCCCACGGCGCACCGCAGGCGACGGGCCGGCCCGGCGGGGCGCGACCGGCTCCGGATCGGTGGCCGTCGAGCTGACCTCCACCGCGGCGGGGATGGCGTTGCGGGCGGTGACGGCGCGCACCAGGACGAGCCGCGCCAGCGTCGTGCTGGCGGCGATCGGCGCGGTGCTCTCGCACCGGACCGGTGCCCGGGACCTCGTACTCCCCACCCTGTCCGCCAACCGCTTCGAGCCGCACCTCAAGCACCACGTCGGCAGCCTCGCGCAGCTCGCGTTGATCACACTCACCATCGGTGACACCACCTTCGACCGGCTGGTCCGGCAGGCGTGGGCGGCGGTGGTCGCGGCGAGCAGGCACGGCCGCTACGACGTGGACAGGCAGCGTGCCGTCGCGGCCCGGGTCGAACACGAGCGGGGCATCGTGTTCGACTGCGAACCGCTGTTCAACAACCTCGTCATCGAGTCGGGTCCGGCGACCGGCAGGGCCACGGCACCGCTTCCCACGCGTGGTGAACTGGAGGCCGCGCGGGGCGCGACGCAGATCCGGCGGCAACCGATGCCGGTCGGGACCACGCTGATCCGGTTCGATCTCTATGGGACCGACGGGGTGCTGCGTCTGGGCTGTTGGAGCAGCGACACCCACCGCATCTGCGACGACGAGGCCGAATCGCTGCTCCTGGCGGTCGAGAACCTGCTGATCGCGGCGGCATCCGGTGACCTCGACGCCGGGGGGGTCCGCGGCTCGATCCCGCTCGACCCGGTGGAGCGGGGCCCCGGCTGGCTGTTCGTGGACGGCTGCTGGGTCGAGGTGACCGAGGTGCAACGGTTGCTCGACGACGCGCTGGCGTCCACCGGCGCCAGGGTCTTCACCGCCGTGCGCGGCGTGCCGTTGACCGCTCGGCTGGCCCGGACCGGGACCGTACGCACACCCGGACAGGCCCATGCCGCCTGCATGGCGGCGCTGAGGGCGTATCCGACGGCGATGGCACCACAGCACTACGTCATCTGCGAGCGCATCCCGGATGACCCCGACGACCCCGCCGCGTGGACCGACGTGTATTGCCAGGGATCCGGCCGAGAGGGAGTCGACAGTTGACCACCAGCAAGCTCACATCCGCACGCCTCGTTCCCACCCCGACAGCCGACGAGTCGGCGCTGCCCGCCGTGCTGACCGCGCCCACCGACGGCGAGCCGGCCGCGAGCCATCTCGCCGGGGTCCGGGATGCGGTCCGTCGGCAGCTGCACACCCACGGCGCGGTCCTGCTGCGCGGCTTCGACATCGGCGACGTCAGCGGCTTCGAACGGGTTGTCCGGGCGGTGTCCGGTGCACCGCTGTCCTACGCTGAGCGGTCGTCACCGCGCAGCACCATCGCGGGCCAGGTCTACACGTCGACGGATTACCCGCCGACCGAGGAGATCTTCCTGCACAACGAGAACTCGTACCAGGCGACCTGGCCGTTGACGTTGTTCTTCTACTGCATCACCCCGCCCGACACGCTGGGGGCCACTCCGCTCGCCGACACCCGTCGGGTTCTACGGTCGATCGACCCGGGCGTACGGGAGGAATTCACCAGGCGCGGCTGGACCGTGGTCCGCAATTTCACCGAGGGTTTCGGCGTGCCGTGGCAGCAGGCGTTCGGCACCACCGACCGGGCCGAGGTCGAACGCTACTGTGCGCGTAGCGGTGTGGAGGTCACCTGGGTCGGGCGCACCGGCCTGCGCACGACGGCCCGCCGGCGGGCGGTGCATCGGCACCCGGTGACCGGCGAGACCGTCTGGTTCAACCACCTCACGTTCTTCCACGTGACCACGCTTCCCGAAGAGGACTGCGAGGGCCTGCGGGAGATGTTCGACGAGGCGGACCTGCCCACCAACACGTACTACGGGGACGGCGCGCCGGTGCCCGACGAGATCGTGGCGCACCTGCGCGATTGTTACCGCGCCGCCAGGCGACGATTCGACTGGCAGCGGGACGACGTACTGATCGTCGACAATATGCTGTCCGCTCACGGCCGTGAGCCGTTCACCGGATCTCGCAAGATCGCCGTGGCGATGGCCGAGCCGTTGCCGGGGTCGTAGCACCGGGTAGGTCGCGGAGGGTCACCTCCGGGGTGCACCTCCGCGACCTACCCGGGAAGCGACTCGTCAGCCCCACGGGGTATCTCCGGGAACAGCGACCACCGCGGTCGACGGTGCGGTGCTCGGGCGCGAACCGGAAACCATTGATACTCGCAACTCGGTACCCCATTTCTGCTTCGACTCTCGTGCCGACTGCCGCCGACAGAACGAAGCTATTGCCGGCCGTTTTCGGCTCCCCATCATGACGCTTTACCCGCCGGCCCGGACACGCCCTGCCGGTGATAGTGACATGGAGGTGCCTGGAACGACGATCAGCAGGAAATGCCTACTCTCCGTCAACGAAGGCGACCTTCCTCATGGCCTCACGGTGGGACCACCGGACCGACGCGCCACACGCCGACACCACGACGCTGATCTGCATGCCCAGCGCAGGCAACGGCGACCTCCAGTTCGACAGGTGGCCCGACGCCGTCGGCCCGTGGTGTGTCGTCCGCACGCCGACGGTGGGCGACCCGGGCGGCGAAGCGGTGGGGACGGACTCGGCGACGCCGACGGGGCTGCCGGAGCGGGCCGCGGAACTCGTGACCTACCTGATGCGCCGGGGGATCGAGAGGTTCGCGTTGTTCGGCCACGAGAGCGCCGCGCTGCTCGGCTACCAGGTCGCGGTCGAGTTGAACCGGCGGGGCGCGCCGGCGCCCCTGCGCCTGTTCGTGTCAGGCTGTCCCGCACCCCACCATCTCAGGCGACACACCGGCGACGCGCACACCGAACCGACCGACGACGAGCTGACCGAACGCGTGCTGGCGACCACGGTGGCCATGGGCGGCAACCCGATGCCGTGGGTCGTCGCGACCGGCGTGCGTGCGCTCCGGGCCGAACTGGCCATGTTGCGGGCCTACCGGACACCCCGCCGGACGCCGCTGCGCTGCCCGCTGACCGCGATTCGGTGGCTGGACCAGGACATCGCACCGGAAGCACTGGCCGGCTGGGCGGCGTACGGGGACACCGAACTGGTGCAGTTGCCCGGAACCAGGTTGAGCTATGCGACCGAGCCGGCCGACCTGCTGCGGGTCATCAGTGACCGGGCGACCGCCGACGACCGCCGGCGGTCGGCCGAGGGGTGACGGCGGCCGACCGGACCGATTCGGGCGACGGGCACCGTCGACCCTCCCCGACCCGGTCGTCGCGCCCCACCGGTCGCCCGCCGCGCACGGCCGGCTCAGATCAGCCCGGCCGCCACCCCGCAGGCCACGGCGTGGGCGCGGTTGCGTACCTGCAACCGTCCCATCATGTCGTAGATGACGTTCTTCACCGTGTGGTTGGAACACAGCAGCGACCGGGCGATCGTCGCGTTGTCCTGGCCCTCGGCCATCAACGCGAGCACCCTCGTCTGCCGGGGCGTCAGCGGTGACCGGCCGGCCACCCGGGACGTCCCGGCCGGGTCCGGCGTACCGGCGCCACCGAGCACCCCTACCAGCACCTCGTGCGGCAACCGCACCTCGCCGTCCCGGGCCGCCTGCAACGCGGCGGCCAGTCGGCCCGGTGTGGCGTCGGTGAACCGGAGCATCACCAGGACCCCCGACCGTAGGACACGTGCCACGTCCGTCGGCGAGAAACGGTCCGCGATGACCAGCGTCCTCCTCGGCCCGGACCGTGGCTGCGGCGGGCACGCCACGAGAGCCTCACTCACCGCGGCGACCGCGGTGACGACGACGGTGTCCGGTGACCCGTACGGCTCGGCCACCGACGTGACGCCGGCCTGCCGCAGTACGGCAAGCACCTCGGCCCGGATGGCCGCGTCCGGGGCTACCAGGTGTGCGGTCGGGGACGCCGTACGCCATTCCTGTTCGCCGTTCACAACATGCCGGCCCGAAGTGCGAAGGCCACCGCGTGGGCCCGGTTGCGCAGCCGGAACCGCCGCGTGATGTCGTGCACGACACTCGTCACGGTACGGGTCGAGTAGCACAGCTCCCGCGCGATCTCGCCTGTCTCCCGCCCGTCGGCGAGCAGCCGCAGCACCGCGCGCTCACGGTCGCTGATGTTCGACGCGAGGGTGCCGGCGGGAACGGTCGGCGCGGCGAGCAACCGGTCGAGCATGTCCGGCGAGACCGTGCAGTCCCCCTCACCGGCGGCCAGCACGGTACGGGTGAGTCGGTCCGCGGTCGCCTCGCGACGCCGGAGCAGGCCGCGCGCACCGGCCGCGATGGCCCACAGCGCCTCGGCCGGCTCCACCTCGGGCACGACGAGCACCACCTCCGGCCGGTCCGCCCCGGCACGGACGGACCGCACCGCGTCCAGCGCGTCCCGGCCCAGATGGTCGACGACCAGGACCGTGACCACGGCCCTCTCCCGCGTCGTCACCACGGCGATGTCCGGACACCCGAGCAGCGCGCTCGTCACGCCCGCCTCCAGTACGGGGTCGGTCGCCACGACGTTGACCAACATCGGTTCGCCCATCACGCCTCCTTCGTCGCCACGCCGTGGCGTGGCGTGGCGTCCGGAATCTCCTGGGCGTACGGTTCCGCGACGAGCTAACCGGTCGCTGTCGACGCGCTGTCGGCGGGCGGTGGCCGCCGATAGTGGACCATCGACTCGCTATCGTCGGGTCGCGCCGGTCGTCCTGCCCGGACCGACGAACGGGCAGGCGGCAGGAAGTAGCGACGGCCGACGCCTCCCGCAGGTCTGCCGATTCTTCTCTGCAGTCGACCGGGTTCCCGTGGAACATTGACAACCGTTGCAGATCCGTGCCGGGAAGGCGGATCGCCGCCGTGACCGAAGGAGCGGTTGATGGACGGCGCGGCAGAGCTCGCATCCACTCTGACAGCGTGTCCGAGCCCTCCTGCCTGACCGCGTCCCGCCCGCCGGTCGCCTCGGGAAACGAGGGGGCGGGCCGAAGCTCCGCGGCTCGACCCCACCCGCAGGACCCGGCCTCCTGTGTGGACGGACGCGGAGCGTGAACAGCAAGGGCCGATACCGGACTATCGCCGAACCGGCGGGACGTGGGGTGCACAAGTGATCAGTTCTGACGTCAGTGGGATCGCCGCGGATCTCGCCGCAAACGCCACTCTTCTGGAGATCGCCGAGAATCTGGGGCTCTCCCCGCTTCTCGACCGCGGGACACCGTTCACGCTGGCCGAGGCGACCACCGCGGCCGACGTCGCCGAAGCGCGTATCCTGCCCTTCCTACGCGCCACGGTTTCCGCCGGTCTGCTCGACCACGACGCCGGGACCGGGCTGTTCGCGCCCTGCGCCGAGCTCGCGGCCCGCAGGTACGAGGCGGGCTACCTCTCCTGGTCGCTGAGTGCGAACCGGCCGTACATCGATCACGCCGAGCGGTTCCTGCGCGAGCCGGAAGCGGCCGGCCGGCAACACCAGCGCGACGGCCGACGGGTGGCTGTCTCGTCCCGCTGGATCGGCTCGCGCGGCTTCTATCCCGGGATCCTGTCCGAGATCGTCCACCGCAAGCCCCGGCGCATCGTCGATCTCGGCGCCGGCGCGGGCGCGCTGCTGATCCGGCTCCTGACCGAGCTGCCCGGCAGCACCGGCGTGGCCCTGGACCTCAGCGCGGGGGCGTGCGCGGAGGCCGAGCGCGCCGGTCGCCGCGCCCAGGTGGACGACCGGCTCACGGTGGTCAACCGGTCCGTCGAGACGCTCGTCGACGACCCCGGTCCGCTCGACGGCGCGGACATCGTCCACGCCGGCTTCGTCATGCACGACGTCGCCCAGACTCCGGAGGTCTTCGCGGGTGTCCTGCGGGCCTGCCGGGAGCAGCTCTCCGACGGCGGTTGCCTGGTGGTCACCGACGCGGTGCCGTACGTGGACGCTCCGGGCGAGCGTGCCTTCAGCGCCCTGTTCAGCTACCTGCACGAGAGTTCGATGGGTGTGCGGCTACCGGGCGAGGAGCAGTGGTGCGAGCTGTTCCGGCAGGCCGGCTTCTCCGACGTGACGAGCACCCCACTGCCGATGCCCGGCAGCCGCCTCTTCGTGGCCACCCGATGAGCGGGACCGGGGGGTCACCCGCCCTGGCGGAGCACGACACCGAGCGGATGGCCATGGCCCTGTACCAGGCGCGGCGGGAACGCGTCCCGATCGCACCGTTCACCGATGCCTGTCCCACGCTCGACGCGGCGGGCGGATACGCCGTCCAGCGTCGGCTGACCGACCTGCTGGTCTCCGACGGCGAGCGGGTGATCGGTTACAAGGCGGGGCTCACCTCCGCACCGATGCAGGAGATGTTCGGGGTCGACGCCCCGGACTACGGCCCGGTGTTCGCCTCGACCGTCCGTCCGGACGGTACCCGCGTCGCCCGTGACGACTTCATCTCACCGAAGGTGGAGGCCGAGATCGTCTTTCGGCTGGCGAGCCCGTTGGCCGGCCCCGGCGTCACCGTGGAACAGGCCCGCGCGGCGATCGGAGAGGTCGTCGCCGGTCTCGAGGTGGTCGACTCCCGGATCACCGACTGGCGTATCCGGCTGGGCGACACGATCGCCGACCTCGCCTCGAACGGCGCCGCCGTGCTGGGACGCCCGGTCCGGGCCCGCCCGGACCTGGACTACCGGCTCGTGCGGATGGCCTTCCGCCGTAACGGGGAACTGGTCGCGTCCGGCCGGGGCGCCGACGCCCTGGGCGACCCGGTGGCGGTGGTGGCGTTGCTGGCGAACCTGCTCGGCGAGAACGGCGTCACGCTGGAAGCCGGGCAACTGATCATGACCGGTGCCCTGCACGCCGCGGTGCCGCTGCGTCCAGGCGACACCTACACCGCCGAATTCGATCAGCTGGGTGCGGTCACTCTGCACGTGGCGCACGAGTAGTCACGACCCGGCCAGGAAGGCGATCCCTCGATGAAACCAGAACGACGGCTGTCAGTTGGGGTGCTCGGCGCCGGGCTCATCGGCGTCGACCTGGCGATGAAGGTCGAGCGGTCCGCCGCGCTGGCCCTCCACCTCGTCGCCGGCCGGACGGCCGAGAGCCCGGGGCTCAAGCGGGCCGCCCGGCTGGGCCTGCCGGTCACGAGCCGGGGCCTGTCCGCCCTCGCCGATCTCGACGAACCGCTCGACGTGGTCTTCGACGCCACCGACGCCGGCTCGCACGCCGAACACGCCGAGGCGCTGACGCCGCTCGGCACGCTGCTCGTCGACCTGACGCCGAGCCGGATCGGGCGCATGGTCGTCCCCACCGTGAACGGCGCGGACGTCACCGGCCACCGCGACCTCAACATGGTGAGCTGCGGCGGACAGGCGTCGGTGCCGATCGTGCGGGCGGTCGCACGGGCCCACCACATCGACTACGTGGAGGTGGTCGCGACCGCCGCCACGCTCAGCGTCGGCCACGGGACCAGGCTGAACCTCGACGAGTACGTGGAGACCACCCAGGACGCGCTCCGCGAGTTCACCGGCGTCGGGGACGTCAAGGCCATCCTCAACATCAGCCCGGCCCGTCCTCCGGCGACCTTCAGGGTGGCCATCTCCCTGATCGGTCGGGGGCTGACAGCCGATTCGGTACGCCCCCTCGTGGCGGAGGCCGCCGCCGACGTCCGTGCCTTCGCCACCGGTTACACCGTGACGGGTTGCGTCGTGGAGGACGACAGCAGGGCGTTCGTCGCCGTGGAGGTGACCTCCGTCGGTGACCAGATACCCGCCTACGCGGGCAACCTCGACATCATCAACTCCGCGGCGATCCGGGTCGCCGAACGCTGTGCGGTGCAACGCCGACCGAGCGAGGTCATGGAGGTGGCATCATGAGCCAGCAGACCACGGCGGGTACGCCGGCACGACCGATCCTGATCCACGACCCGACGTTGCGCGACGGGCACCACGCCGTCCGCCACCAACTCGGGCGCGAGCAGCTCCGGGCGTACGCCGAGGCCGCCGACGCGGCCGGGGTACCAGTCGTCGAGGTGGGGCACGGCAACGGTCTGGGGGCCTCGTCCCTGCAGGCCGGCCGCGCCCTCCTCAGCGACGCGGCGATGCTCTCGGTGGTCCGGGACGCGTTGTCCAGCAGCAGGCTCGGTGTGTTCATGCTGCCGGGGTGGGGTACGACCGAGAACATCCGGCAGGCCGTCGCACACGACGTCGACCTCGTCCGGATCGGCACCCACTGCACCGAGGGCAACCTGGCCGAGCGGCACCTGGGGCTGTTGCGCGACGCGGGCGTCGACGCCCACGGTGTGCTGCTGATGAGCCACATGGCGACTCCCGAGCGGCTGGCCGAGGAGTGCGCGCAGCTCGTCGGATTCGGCGCGACCGGCGTGGGCATCCTCGACTCCTCCGGCCACTACCTGCCGGCGGACGTGACCGCACGCATCGCGGCCATCAGGTCCGCCGTCGACGTGCCGGTGATGTTCCACGGGCACAACAACCTCGGGATGGCGGTGGCGAACTCGGTGGCCGCCGCCGAAGCGGGCGCCACCATCCTGGACGCGTGCGCCCGGGGGTTCGGCGCGGGGGCCGGCAACACGCAGCTGGAAGTCCTCGTGCCCGTGCTCGAACGACTCGGCTACGACACCGGCATCGACTTCTACCGGCTGCTCGACGCGGCGGACATCGCCGAGCGGGAACTGATGCCCGCGCCGCCGACCATCGACTCGATCGGCGTGGTGAGTGGTCTCGCCGGGGTGTTCTCCGGATTCAGGAACCGGGTGCTGGACGTCGCCGCCCGCGAGGGAGTCGATCCACGCGACGTCTTCTTCGAACTGGGCCGCCTGCAGGCGGTGGCCGGGCAGGAGGACCTGATCGAGGACGTGACGCTCACGTTGCGGGCCGGGTCCACGGGACGGGACGAACGGACGGCGAGCCATGTTTGACCAACTCAAGGCCATTCTGGTCGAGGATCTGCAGATGCGGACCGAGGACGTCGTCGCCACGGCCGACCGCGCCGAGGTGGGCCTCGACTCCCTCACCGTGGTCGAGTTGTCGGCCCTGCTCAGCCAGCGGCTGGACATCCAGGTCTCCGACTACGAACTGTTGGAGCTCGCGACCGTCGGCGACATCGCCGATCTGGTCGCGCAGCGCTGTCGTGCCTGAGGGCGCGGGACCGGCGCACGCCGTCACGCGGGCCCTGTCGCGCAACGAGTCACCACACGATCCGTCGCCCGGGATCCTCGCCACGGTCGCGGCGAGCGGCCGGGACGTCAACCGCTATCCCGACCCGGCGTGTACCGACCTGATCCTGGCGCTCGCGCACCGGCACGGTGTGGAGCCCGACCGGGTGGCGGGTGACGGCGTACGGGTGTCGATCGGTTCGCCCTCGGACAACGACGCGTTCCTCGCGGCGGCACGCCGGTGGCGTGTCCACGGGGCACCGCAATTGCTCACGACTGGAGCGGTGGGATGATGCCGGAGAACACAGCCCCTTCCCGGAAGGTGGTCGTCGCGCCGGGGATGTGCAGCGGCGGCTCACTGATCTTCGGGCGGATAGGTGACTGGACGTGGGAGTCGGTGGCCGAGGCCTGCGGCACCAACGTGCACGCCGCCCGTACCGCCGAGGGCCAGCCGACCTACCTCTCGTTCTACTACTACCGGGTGCGGGGCGGGAAGGTCGTCCACCCGCACGGCCTGACGTTCGGCGACGAACTCGACGTGACGTCGAGGGTCTTCCAGTTCGGCGGCGGCTCGGTTCTCACGTTGCACCGACTCGCGCCCGCCGGTTCCGGCCTCGGCACCGCGGTCCTCGATCCGGCGGAGGTCTACGAGACGCCGGACCCGGAGTGCATGTACGCGGAGACGCTCAACCGGTGGATCGCCCGTGGCCGTCCGGACAGCAACCGGGTCCTCACCGAAACGGTCCCCCACGACTTCACGTACGCCGACCTGCCGCGCCTTCCCAACCGGTTCTCACCGCGTACGCTCGTCGGCCGCGCCCGTCATGCGGGCAGCTTCTGCGCTCCGGGGCCGCCCGGATTCACGGTCGCCGGGGAGGAACGGTCCTTCACGTACGCGCTGGACGCCGTGCGGGACATCAACGGCGCCGGGCTGGTCTACTTCGCCTCGTACTTCTCGATCTTCGACACGGCGCTGTTGCGGCTGTGGCGCGGGCTCGGCCGCAGCGAACGGCAGTTCCTCCAGCGGCGGGTGATCGACCAGAAGGTGGGCTTCTTCGGCAATGCCGACCTGGGCTCGCTCTTCACCGTCACCGCGCGGAGGTGGCAGAACCTCGCCGACCCGCTGTCCGAGATCGCCGACCTGGAACTCCGCGAGTCCACCACCGGTCGGCTGCTGGCGGTCGCGGCGATCGAGACGGAGACGCCGTCGACGCCGGCATAGGCGGCGGTGCCGGTCGGTCCGGCCCCCACACGGCACCATCGCACGGGCACGGTCGCAGGTTCGCGACCGTGCCCGTGCCGTCGTGGCTGACCGTGACGCACCGCGGTCGCGACCTCCAGGTGACCGCACGGCTCGGTGCGGGCCGTCCAGTTGGACGGCCCGCACCGGATCGCATCGTCGCGGCCCGGTCACCGGGCCCGAAGCGGGCTACCGTGCCGCTGTCGCCGCCGGCTGTGCGCTGGTCAGCGTCGCCGGACCGAACCGCCGCAGTGCCACCACGAGGTTGACCGCCGCGAGGGTGGACAGGACCGCGAGGACGAGCAGGGTCGCCGTCACCCCGAAGCGGCCGATCGCCATTCCGCCGGCGACGAAGCCCAGCGGGCCGGCGATGTTGCTGATGGTCATGACCGCCTGGATCACCTTCGCCCGGATGTCGGCCGCGAACCGGGTGGCCAGGATGCTGAAGAACGGGGCGTTGGACAACGGCAGCGCCGCACCCGACACCGCGAGCGCGCCGACCAGGACCGGCACCGGCACGTCGAACAGCAGCACCCACCAGGGAAGGACGAGTTGGAAGGCGGCCAGGCCGAAGACCAGCATCGGGGACAACCGGCTGCCGATCAGGTAGCTGACCGCCGCCCCGGCGATGGCGCCGGCACCGAAGCCCGAGAGCAGCAGCCCACCGACCTTGGCGTCGCCGCCGAACCGGTCGAACGCCAGCAGCGGCAACGCGAGCATCAGGACCCGCATGAGGAAACCGAAGCTGACGGTCGAGACCATCACCCGTCGGAGGAAGTCGTCCCCGAGCACCGCGCGCACCCCGGCCAGGACTCCCGTGTGGGTCACGGTCCGCTGCTCCGGTCGTGGTGGTGGCGCTGCCACCCGCGGCGTACGCGGGACGAACCACCACAGCAGCAGGCCGGACAACGCGTAGGTCGCGGCGTCGAACCACAGCACCTGCTCCGCACCCAGCGTCGCGATCAGCACACCCGCCACGGCCGGACCGGCGAGCGCGGCGACGTTGGAGCACCCTTCCAGCACGCTGTTCGCCCGCATCAGCGCCTTCGGGTCGGGACCGACGAGCTCGGTGGCCAGGTCGCGTTGTGCGGCGAAATAGGGCACCCCGAGCACGCCGATCACCGCCACCACCGCGAGGAGCAGGGGGAAGCTGAGCCGGTCCAGCGCGGCCAGCACCGGTATCACCGCGATGGCCACGGCCTGTGCGACGTCGGCGACCACCATGGTCCGGCGGGCGCCGAAACGTTGGATCACCTCGCCGCCCACGAATCCGAGCAACGCCATGGGCAGCACCGACACGGCGAAGACCAGACCCGCCCGCGGCGCCGAGTCGGTGCTCTCCAAGACCAGCCACGGCAGGGCGAGCATCGTCATCTGGCTGCCGAAGGCGGAGCCGCTGCCGGCGACGTACACCGCCGCGAGTGCCCGTCGGGCGGGCGCGGGCCCGGGCGGTGGCGCGGTGCGCACCCCGCTCACCGTCGCCCGGCCGGCTCGTCGACCAGCGCCGTCACGATGCGGGCGAGGTCCGCCACGTACTCCTTCATGACCGAGAAGTGTTCGCCCCGCACCCGGTGGACCGCGACCCCGGCGGTCCGTTCCCGCCACCGGTGCAGGTAGTCGTCGAAACCCTGTCCGGAACTGACGACCTCGTGCGCGCCGAGCGCCAGCTCGTCACTGACGATCAGATCCAGGTGACCGGCGTACGGGCGGTCACGGTAGGACAGCACCATCTCCATGACCTCCTCCCACATCCGCGCGGCGGGCAGCCACATCGTTCCCGCGCCACGCTCGGGCAGCGTGATCCCGTCGTTGCCGACGATGTCGTCCACGATGTGTTCGAGCAGCGTCAGGGTCTCCTGCCGAAGTGCCGAGGTGTCCTCGTCCGGCGACGCCGCATCGAGCCCCTCCAGGTTCGTCACACACTGCTTGATCAGGGCGTACTCGGCCCAGAGGTGCTCCTTCTGCCAGGCGTCCTGCCCCGGGTCGAGCAGGATGAAGGTGACCTCCTCCCCGTCGTTCCCCAGTCGGGTGGCCATCTCGCTGCTCACCCCGCCGCCGCCGCACCAGCTGAAGATCCGGTACGGCCCGTGCGGAACGGCCGCCCGCAGCTCCGCGACGTAGCGGGCCGCCATCTCCTCGGTCGACGGGACCGCGCCGGTCGACGGGTCACGGCCCGGCCATTCGAACGCGACCACCGGCAGGTCCGGGTCGAGGTGCTCGGCCAGCCGCCGGTACCAGTGCGCGCTGCCACCCCCGGGATGCACGCACACCAGCGGAGGCTTGTCACCGCTACGACGCAGCCAGAGCAACGCCGTGGCCGGTTGCCGTCGGCGGTCGATCGACCCGGCGAGCGCCGCGAGCGTGCGGTGCTCGACGAAGGACCGCACGGTGGTTTCGATGCCGTGCCGGTCCCGCAGCATCGCGATCGCCCGCAACGTCAGCAGTGAGTGCCCACCGAGGTCGAAGAAGTCGTCGTCCCGGCCGACCCGGGGCAGGTGGAACAGCTCCGTCCAGACCTCGGCCACGGCCAGTTCCGCAGGCGTGCGCGGCGCGCTGTACTCCCGTGCCGACGTTCCCGCCACCGGCCGGGGCAGCGCGCTGCGGTCGAGCTTGCCGTTGTTGTTCAACGGAAGCCGGTCCAGGCGCACCCAGGCCGTCGGGACCAGGAAGCCGGGCACCCGGCTCCGCATCAGGTCGCCGAGCCGGGCGGGGTCGGCCGGGCCGTCCGCGTCGAGAACGACGTAGCCGACGAGCTGCTTGATCCCGTCGACGCCCTGGTACGCCGCCGCCGCGGCGGCCCGCACCGAGGGCAGCTCCGCGATGGCGACCTCCACCTCGCCCAGTTCGACGCGGTGCCCGCGGATCTTCACCTGGTGGTCGCGCCGCCCGACGAAGTGGACCGTGCCGTCCGGGTCCTGGCGGACGATGTCCCCGGTGCGGTAGAGCCGGGCCCCCGGCGCGTCCCCGGACGGGTCCGGTACGAAGCGTTCGGCGGTCAGGTCCGGGCGGCCGTGGTATCCCCGGGCCACACCGGGACCGCCCAGCAGCAGCTCACCCGGCACACCGAACGGGACCGGGTCGAGGTTCCCGTCGACGACCCGCACGTGGGTGTGGTGGATCGGCTTCCCGATCGGGATGGCATCGGTGAGCGCGGGCAGCGTGATCCGTGGGTGGACGGTGGCGAACGTGGTGCTCTCGGTCGGGCCGTACCCGTTGCTGACCTGCACGCCGTGCGCCCTCGCCGTACGCACGTGCAGCGGCGACAGCACCTCACCACCGACCACCACCTCGCGTACCCCGGCCAGCGCCTGCGGCCGGACGTCGAGGATCGTGGTGAAAAGGCCGGTGGGCAGGCACAGCACGGTCACCCCGTGCCGGTGCAGGATCTCCTCCAGCTCCGCTGCGGTCGGCGACTCCGGGGCGACGACCAGCCGTGCCCCGTTGCACAGCGCGCCCCACACCTCGAACGTTGACGCGTCGAAGGCGAGCGTGCCGGCCTGCAGGAGGACCTGGTCGGCGTCCAGCCGGGCGTAGTCCTGACCGTGCACGAGCCGTACGACGCCGCGGTGCGGGACCTGCACGCCCTTCGGACGTCCGGTGGACCCCGACGTGTACGTGACGTAGGCGAGGTTCTCCGGTGACAGCGTCACCTGTGGCACGGTGGTCGGCCTGCTGCTGTCCGACCACCAGCCGGGGTCCACGCTCAGCGTGGTCAGCCCGGGACGCGCCGCGAACCGGTGGGCCTGGCCCGGCCCGCCCAGCAGGAGCCGGGCGCCGGAGTCGTCGAGGAGGTATCCGATGCGGCCGTCCGGGTACTTCGGGTCGAGCGGCAGGTAACAGGCGCCGGCCTTGAGGATGCCCAGCAGCGCCACCACCGCGTCGATCCCCCGGTCCATGCAGACCGCCACGGGCGTCTCCGGGCCGGCACCGTGCTCACGGAGCGCCCACGCCAGTTGGTTGGCCCGGACGTCGAGCTCACCGTAGGTCAGGCGCGACTCGCCGTACTCGAGCGCGACGGCGTCCGGCCGGGCACGGACCTGGGCGGCGAACAGGTCGGTGACGCACACCTCGGGCAGCGCGGGCCAGTCCTGCTGCGGCGCGGTGAACCGGTGCGCCGGCGTCGCGTCGAGGGTCACCGGGTTGGCGCCGTCGTCGGCGACCATCGCGGTGAGCAGTGCGAGGAAAGTCTCCCCCAGGGCGGTCAGCCGTTCCTGCGTCGCCCAGCCGGCCCGGCACTCCAGCCGCAGCTCGCCCGGGAAGGTCAACGTGACCAGGGTGAACTCGTTGGGGCTGTCGTCGACGACCGCGCCGAACACGTCCTGCTGCGCGTCGAGGACGTGGAAGTCGAGGTAGGAGAAGATGGCGCTGATCAACGGCGTCCCGTCGCCCCAGGCCCGTTGCATCGCGGGGATCGGGTAGCGCCGGTGCGGCCAGACGGCGAGTTCCTCGGCGAACACGGCGCGGACGAGGTCACGCCAGCGGGGCGTACGCAGGTCCACGGTGAACGGCACCGTGTTGAGGTACATCCCCATCACCTCGTCGCCGCGCAGCAGCTCGGGCCGGCCGTTGACGACCAGTCCGCTGAAGAACCGCCGCTGGCCGGTGATGACGCCGAGCATCGCGAGGTGCGCGGTGTGCAGCACGGCCTTGAGTGAGGTCTGCGTCCGCGCGGCCAGTCGACGCAGCTGCGGTTCGAGGTGCCGCCACGACATCCGCAGCTCCGGTACCGCGCCGTGGCCGGCCGGGGCGGTGTCCGCGGGCAGGGCGACCCGGTCGTGGCCGCCGACGCGGTCCCGCCAGAACCGTTCGTCCGCCCCGGACGACAGCGACCGCCGTTCCCACCTGACGAAGTCGGCGTAGCGTCCCGGGGGCGGGGGCTTCAGCGCATCGCTGTCCGAGTCGCGGATCGCGCGGTAGGTGTCCCGCAGCTCACCGATGAGGGAGTGGTGGCTCCAGCCGTCCAGGATGGCGTGGCACTCCGTGTGGGTCAGCACCCACGTCCGTTCCCCGGTGCGGTGCACGTGCCAGCGTAGTTGCGGGGCATGGTCGATGGGCAGCCTGGTGGAGTGCATCGTCTGCCGGTACCGCGCCAGGACCTCCTGCTGCTCGGTCTCCGGCAGCCCGCGCAGGTCGTCGAAGCCCACCTCGACCTGTGCCGTGGCGTGGACGAGTTGCATGGGCTCGGAGTAGCCGGACACGTCGAACGTGGTGCGCAGGATCTCGTGCCGGTCGACCAGCCACTGCGCGGCGGCCCGCAGCGCGGTGAGGGAGAACGGGCCGTCGTCGGCGATGTCGAAGCTGGTGACGTTCTGGTACGCCGGGTGCGAGTTGTCGACGAGCATCTCGTACACCATGCCGGCCTGCACCTGGCCCATCGGGTAGGCGTCGACGAGACCGTCCGGGAGCCGCTCGCGGTCGCCCGGACCGAGCTGCTCGAACGGGCCGACCAGCGGATCGTCCGCGTCGGCCGCCGGCCGGTCGGCGAGCGTCGCCAGCTGCGCCGCGGTCTGGTGGGTGAAGATGTCCTGCACCGACAGGCCCAGCCCCGCGCGGCGCAGGGCCCCGATCGCGCGGATGGCGCGGATGGAGTCACCCCCGATGTCGAAGAACCGGTCGTGCACACCGACCCGGTCGACGCCCAGCGCCGCGCCGAGGGCGTCGGCGACGACGCGTTCGGCCGCGGTACGGGGGGCGACGTACTCTCCGCTCGCCCAGGCGCGACCGGGCGTCGGGGCCGGCAGCGCGCGGCGGTCCGTCTTCCCGCTGGTGGTCAGCGGCAGCGCGGAGAGCAGCTGCCAGTGGCTCGGGACCATCGCCTCGGGCAGCCGACGGCGCAGGAACGACGCCACGTCGCTCACGTCGACGTCGGTGCCCGGGTCCCGGGCGACGAGGTAGCCGACGAGCTGGCCGTCGTGCACCGTGACGGCGACTGCGGACACGCCCGGGTACCCGGCCGCCACCGCCTCGATCTCGCCGAGCTCGATGCGGTGCCCACGGATCTTCACCTGGTCGTCGAGCCGGCCGAGGTAGTCGATGCGACCGTCGGGCAGGTACCTGGCGAGGTCACCGGTGCGGTAGAGCCGTCCACCGCCGGGCTCCCCGAACGGGTCGGGAACGAACCGCTGCGCGGTGAGCTCCGGACGGTTGAGGTAGCCGCGGGCCAGTTGCACGCCGCCCAGCAGCAGCTCACCCGGCACGCCGACCGGGACCGGTCGCAGGCTCCCGTCGACGATGTAGGTGCGGGTGTTGGCGATCGGCCTGCCGATCGTGACAGGCGTCCCGGGCTCGCACCGGGTCGCGGTGACGTCGACGGCCGCCTCGGTCGGCCCGTAGAGGTTGTACAGCCGGCCGTCGATCCGCTCGTGGACGGCGTCGGCCAGGTCGGCCGGGAGCGCCTCGCCGCTGCAGATCATCAGGCGCACCGAGGGCAGCGGCCCGGACGACTCGGCCAGGAACGCCCGGAGCATGGACGGCACGAAGTGCAGGGTGGTGACCCGCTCGGTGGCGACCAGTTCGGCCAGGTAGTGCGGGTCGCGGTGGCCGTCGGGCCGGGCGACCACCAGGGTGGCCCCGGTGACCAGCGGCCAGAAGAACTCCCACACCGACACGTCGAAGCTGTACGGGGTCTTCTGCAACACCCGGTCGGTGGCGTCCAGCCGGTACGTGTCCTGCATCCACCGCAGCCGGTTGACGATCGCGCGGTGCGTGACCACGACCCCCTTGGGCTGGCCGGTCGAGCCGGACGTGTAGATCACGTACGCCGGGTGGTCCGGCCCCGCCGGCACCGGCACCGCCGGCACCGGCCCGGTGTCGGCGACGACCGGTTCGGTGTCGGTGAGCACGATGGTGGCACCGGCGTCGGCGCACATGTAGTCGCGGCGCTCGGCCGGGTGATCCGGGTCCAGCGGCAGGTAGGCGCCGCCTGCCTGCTGGATCGCCAGCAGCGCCACCACCAGCCCGACGCCGCGCCGGCGGCGCACACCGACTATCGACTCCGGCCCGACGCCCGCGTCGACCAGGTACCGCGCCAGCCGGTCGACCCGCCGGTCCAGCTCGGCGTAGGTGACGTCCTCGCCCTCGAAGCGGACGGCGACGGCGTCCGGGGTCCGGGCCACCTGCTGCGCGAACAGCTGCGGCAGCGTGCCGGTCGGGTACGCCACGTCGGTCTCGTTCCACGTCCGCACCACCAGCCGTCGCTCCGCCGGTGGGGACTCGGCCAGCCGGCCGATCGGTGCGTCCGGCGTACGCGCGACGGCGCCGACGAGGGTGGTGAAGTGGGCCGCGAACCGCTCGACGGTGTCCCTGTCGAACAGCGCGGTGGCGTAGTTCAGGAACCCGGTGAGGGTGCCGTCGGGCTGGTCGACGACCACCAGGGTCAGGTCGAACTTGGCGTCGCTCTCGCCGACCGGCAGTTCCTCGGCGCGCAGCCCGCCGACGCGGTGGGTCCCGGAGTCCCCGCCGGCCCACAGGAACATGGTCGAGAACAGTGGCGTCCGGGACGCGTCGCGCACGGGGGACAACTCGTCCACCAGCCGTTCGAACGGCAGTTCCTGGTGGGCGTAGGCGCCGAGCGCCATCTCCTTCACCCGCCGGAGCACCTCGTGGAAGGACGGGTCGCCGGACAGGTCGGTGCGCAGCACCAGCGTGTTGAGGAACAGCCCGATCAGGTCCTGCACCTCGGGCCGGTCGCGGCTGGCCACCGGGGTGCCGACGGTGACGTCGTCGCTGCGGCCGAATCGGCCGAGCAGGATCGCGTACGCGGCCAGCAGCACCATGAACGGCGTCGCGCCCGCCTGACGGGCGAGTTCGCGCAGGGCTCGGGCGTCCGACGTGGGCACCGCGAACGGGACCAGGTCGCAGCCGCTGTCCCGGACCTGCGGGCGCGGCCGGTCGAGCGGCAGCTCCACCGGGGTGGCACCGGCCAGCGCCTGCCGCCAGTAGTCGAGCTGGCGGTCCAGCACGGCACCGGACACCGCACCGCGCTGCCAGGCGGCGAAGTCGGCGTACTGCACCGGCAGTGGTGCCAGCGGGGACGGTCCGCCGGTCAGGGCGGCGGTGTACAACCTGTCGAGTTCACGCCACAGCACCTGCTCGGACCAGCCGTCGAAGGCGATGTGGTGCAGGGTCACGACCAGCGCGTGCTCCTCGTCGGCCAGCCGGGCGAGGGTTCCGGTCAGCACCGGCCCGGCCGCGAGGTCGACGGGCACCCGGTCGTGGGTCAGCCAGCCGGCGATCCGCGCGTCCTGCGCGGCGGCGTCGAGGTCACGCAGGTCCACCTCGTGCAGGGTCGCCGGTGCCGGGGGGTCGATCACCTGGCGCGGGTCGCCGTCGACCACCACGTAGCGGGTGCGCAGTATCTCGTGCCTCGCCACGATGCCGTCCAGCGCCGCCCGCAGTGCGTCGGGCTGCAGCGGCCCGAACAGCCGGAGGCCGGCGCTGACCAGGTACTCCGTGCCGCCCGGCCGGACCTGGTCGAGAATCCACAGCCGGCGCTGCGCGAACGACAACGCCGACGGCGTCCCGCGCGGCACCCGGGCGATCCCTTCGTCCGGCGCGGCGGCCACGGCACCTGCCAGCCTGCGCCGAAGCAACTCCGCGCGTAGACCTGCTCGATCGATCGTCTCAGTCACTGGGCACCATCCCGGGAAAGCAGTTCACTCAGCTGGGCGTCGGTCAGCTCGTCGAGTTCCGCCGTGATCAGGTCGGTCACCACCACCGCCAGCTCCGCCACGGTGGTCGCGTCGAACAGGCAGCGCAGCGGCATCTCGACGGCGAGGGCCGCCCGCAGCCGGGCCAGGACCCGGGTGGCCAGCAGCGAGTGCCCGCCGAGTGCGAAGAAGTCGTCGTCGACGCCGATCCGGTCGACGCCGAGGATGTCGGACCAGATCGCGGCGATGGTCTCCTCCGCCGGATTGCGCGGTGCCACGTACCCGCGGGCACCGTCGAGCTGGGGCGGGGTCGGATCGGGCAGCGCCGCCCGGTCGACCTTCTTGCTCGGTGTCAGCGGCAGGGCCGCGACGGTGACCCAGGCCGACGGGATCATGTACGAGGGCAGCGACTCCCGCAGGTACGCCCGTATCCCGTCGAGGTCGGGCCCGGTGTCGTGGGGCCACTCAAGGTAGGCGACGAGCCGCTTGTCGCCGGGCCCGACGTCCTTGGCGACGACGGCGGCTGCGGACACCGCGGGGTGCTTGGCCAACGCGGCTTCGATCTCGGCGAGTTCGATCCGGAAGCCACGGATCTTCACCTGGGTGTCGAGGCGGCCGAGGAACTCGACGGTGCCGTCCGGCCGGTGCCGGACCAGGTCGCCGCTGCGGTAGAGACGTCCTCCCGGTTCGGTCCCGAACGGGTCGGGCACGAACCGCTCCGCGGTCAGCTCGGGCCGGTCGTGATAGCCACGGGCCAGGCGCACGCCGCCGATGCAGAGTTCGCCGGGAACCCCCACCGGAAGCGGACGCAGGCCCGCGTCGAGCACGTACACCCGGGTGCCGGCGACCGCGCGGCCGATGTGCAGGGTGGCCGTGCTGCGCTCGTCGGCGAGGTCACCCGACACCGGGTTGAGCATGCAGGTGACGCTCGCCTCGGTCGGCCCGTAGTTGCAGAGGAACCGGCCGGCCAGACCGGTCGCCGCCCACCGTTGGGCGTCGGCGACGGTCACCACGTCCGAGCCGACGTTCATGAGTTTCAGGCCGGCGAGCCGGTCGACGCCGGACTCCAGCATCTCCCGGTAGTACGCCGGGGTGATCTCCATGATCGTCACGCCGTACCGCTCCAGCTTGGGCGGCAGCTCGCTCGGCGTCCAGAAGACCGGGTCACTCACCACGAGCGTGGCGCCGGCGGCCAGGGTGGCGCCGATCTGATCCATGGCGACGTCGAAGGTGAGCGCCGAGAGCAGGACGACCCGCTCGCCGGGACGCACGCCGTAGTAGTCGGCGATCACCCGGCAGTGGTGCGCGTACGACCGGTGCGAGATCATCACGCCCTTCGGGCGGCCGGTCGACCCGGACGTGTAGATGATGTACGCGAGGTTGTCCGCAACGGTCACCGGTGCCGGGTCGTCCGACGGTGGGCCACCTGCCCCGTCCCCGTCGTCGACGACGAGCACCGGGCGCTCGTCTCCGGCGAACCGCTCGGCGAACCTGCCCGTGGTCACCACCAGGTGCGCACCGGCGTCGGCGAGCATGTAGCGCAGGCGCTCCGGCGGATGTTCCGGGTCGAACGGCGCGTACACCCCGCCGGCCCTGAGCACCGCCAGCAGCACCACGACCGGCGCGAACCCGCGCTCAAGGCAGGAGCCGACGACGACCTCCGGGCCGACGCCCATCGCCCGGAGGCGGTGCGCGAGCGCGTCGACCCGCGCGTTCAGCTCGGCGAACCCGAGCTGCTCCTCCCCGAACACCACGGCCGTCGCGTCCGGGGTCCGGGCCGCCCACCTGGCGAACAGCTCCGGTACCGAGAGGTGCCGTTCGTCGGGCGGGTCGAGCAGGTCCAGCCGGTGCGCGTCGGGGTCCGGCCACCGGTGCACGATCGTGTGGCGTTCGTCGGCGGACAGCAGATCGAGTTCGCTGATCCGGGCGTGCGGGTCGGCGACCATGCCGCTGAGCAGGCGTAGGTACTGGCGGGCGAGGCGTTCGACCGTCGCGCGGTCGAACAGTGCGGTGGCGTACTCGAACCAGCACTCCAGCCGCCCGTCCGGCTGCTCCATGACGGACAGGGTGAGGTCGAACTTCGCCACCGTCACGCCGCTGCCCAGGCCGACCGCGGTGCACCCGGCGAGGGTGGCCGCCGAGGCGTCGGTGCTGTGCTGTACCTCGAACATGATCTGGAACAGCGGGTTGCGGGACAGGTCGCGGTCCGGTTGCAGGGCGTCGACGAGGTGCTCGAACGGCACCTCCTGGTTGGCGAACGCCTTCAGGGTGGTCCGGCGGACCCGGTCGATCAGGTCGAGGGAGCTCGGATCGCCGTCCAGGTCGGCCCGGAGCACGAGGTTGTTGACGAAGAAGCCGATCAGGTCCTCGCTCTCCGGCCGCGTCCGTCCGGCGACCGGGGTGCCGATCGCGATGTCGGTGCGGCCGGTGTGGCGGCCCAGCAACACGTCGAACGCGGCCAGCAGCACCATGAAGAGGGTGGCGCCGGTCCGGTTGCCCAGCTCGCGTGCCGCCACCGCGGCGTCCTGCGGAACGTCGACGATCAGCAGGTCGCCGCGGAGGTCACGCCCGGGCTGGCGGGGCCGGTCGGGGGTGAGCTCGACCGGCACCAGCCCGGCGAGTTGGGCCCGCCAGTACTCGATCTGGCCGTCGATGGTGCCGTCGGCCTGCCGGTCGCGCTGCCAGGCGGCGACGTCGGCGTACTGCACCGCAGGCGGCTGCGTCGACGCACCGGCGGGACCCGCCGCATACGCCTCGTTCAGCTCGCGCAGGAAGATGCCCAGCGACCAGTTGTCGAACGCGATGTGGTGCAGGGTGATCGCGACCAGGTGTTCGTCGGCCGCCGTGTGCACGACCGTGACCCGTAGCGGGCGCTCGACGGTGAGGTCGAACGGTCGGGCGCTCGCCGCCGCGACGATCGCCCTGGCACGTGGCGCGGCGTCCGGGGCGCCGGCCAGGTCCACCACGTCGAAGGCCACCGGGCCGGGGGGATCCACGACCTGCATCGGGATGCCGCCGTCGGCGACGTAGCGGGTGCGCAGCACCTCGTGCCGGGCGCTGACCTGCTCCACCGCGCGGCGCAGGGTCGCGGTGTCGAGCGTTCCGGTGAGGTGGTACACCATCGGGACCAGGTATTCCGCGCTGCCCGGTTCGAGCTGGTCCAGGAACCACAGCCGTTGCTGACCGTACGAGGTCGGCAGGGCGCCGGTGCGGGGTACGGGCACGATCTGCGGTCCGCTGTCGGGTGCCGTGCCCGCGTCGATCGCGGCGGCGACCCGCTCCACGGTCCGTCCGTCGAACAGGGTGGCCACCGTCAGCTCCAGCCCGAACCTGCGGCGCAACCGGTGCGCGAGCCGGATCGCCAGCAGCGAGTGCCCGCCCATCGCGAAAAAGTCGTCCGCCACGCCGACCCGCTCGACCCCGGTCAGCTCGCCCATCACGGTGGCGACGGCCCGCTCGGTGGGCGTTCGTGGCGCGACGTGACCGGGGTCGTCGTCGCGGGGCCGGCTGTCGGGGGCCGGCAGCGCCGACCTGTCGACCTTGCCGTTGGGCAGCGACGGGAGCTCGGCCAGCGGGATGACGCAGGCGGGAACCATCGCGGCGGGCAGCCGGGTGGCGAGGAATCCGGACAGTTCGTCGGGCTTCACCGTCGCCCCGGCGGCCGGCACCACGTACGCCGCGAGTTCCAGGTCACCGGCACCGGAGCGGTAGGCGGTGACCACGGCCGCCGCGACCGCCGGATGCGCCCGGAGCGCAGCCTCCACCTCACCGGGCTCGACGCGCACCCCCCGCACCTTCACCTGTGAGTCGAGGCGGCCGACGAACTCCAGCGTCCCGTCGACACGCCACCTGACGAGATCACCGGTGCGGTACCACCGCTGGCCCGGCCGGCTGGCGAAGGGGTTCGGGGTGAACCGTTCGGCGGTGAGGTCGCCGCGCCCGGCGTAGCCACGGGCGAGGCCGACGCCGCCGATGCACAACTCGCCGGGTACGCCGATAGGCGTGATCCGGTCGGCGGAGTCCACCACGTACAGGTCGACGCCGGGCAGTGCGGCACCGATCGGGACCGTGCCGTCCGTCCCGCCGCGCTCGTAACGCCACGCGGTCGCGTCGATCGAACACTCGGTCGGGCCGTACGTGTTGTACAGCTCCACCTCGATCACCCCGAGCAGTCGCTCGCACAGTTCGGTCGGCAGCGGCTCGCCGGCGGAGCACACCAGCCGCAGTGCCGTGCACGCGGCCAGTTCCGGCTCGTCCACCACGGTCCGCAGCACTGACGGGACGAGTTGCACCACGGTGATCCGGTGCGCCGCGAGCGCACCGACCAGCACGGCGGTGTCGCGGTGCGCGTCCTGCGGCGCCATCACCACGCATCCGCCGGACACCAGCGGCGCCAGGAACTCCCACACCGAGGCGTCGAACCCGATCGTCGTCTTTTGCAGCACGCGGTCGGTGCTGGTGAGCCGGTGCTGGCTCACCGCCCACAGCACCCGGTTGCGGATTCCGCCGTGGGTGATCACGACACCCTTGGGCCGACCGGTGGAGCCGGACGTGTACATGACGTAGGCGGCGTTCGTGGCGTCGAGCGCCACCGGGGACGGTGGCGTGGCGCGGGTGACGTCGGCCCACTGCTCGTCGAGCGCCACCGCCGGTACGCGCCGGGGGATTCGCTGTCGCAGCGCCGTCTCGGTGAGCACCAGCTCGATGCCGGCGTTGTCGATCATGAAGTTCAGCCGGTCGGTCGGCAGGTCGGGTGCCAGCGGGACGTAGACCGCGCCGGCGATGAACGTCCCGAGCAGGGCGGCCACGACATCGGTGCCGCGGTGCATGGCGACACCGACGGCCGTCTCGACGCCGACTCCGCGGGCGTGCAGGAAGCCGGCCACCCCGTCCGCCCTGGACATCAGCTCGGCGTAGGTCAGCTGGACGTCACCGCAGACCACGGCGACCGCGTCCGGCGTGGCCTCGGCCTGGGCCCGGAACAGCTCCGGCAGCAACGCGTCGGGCGCCTCGCCCGGCCCGGGGTTGCCGCCGAGCAGCCGCTGCCGTTCCACGGCCGTCACGGTCGGCACGGCACGCAGCGGCAGCTCCGGCGTCGCCGCGAGGTTCTCCAGGAGCGCCAGGTAGTTGTCGGCCATCCGCTGGACCCGGTCCCGGTCGAAGAGCGCGGTGGGATAGGTCAGCCGGCCGACCCACGACCCGTCCGGCTCCTCGACCATCTGCAGCGACATGTCGAAGGTGGCGCTGAGCACCGGGGTCGGCACCCAGTCGACCTCGATGCCGGGCAGGCTCAACGGCTCCCCCTGGCCGTTGAGGACCGCGAACCCGACCTGGAAGAGGGGGTTACGGGACAGGCCGCGGTCCGGTGCCAGCTCGGCGGCCAGCCGTTGCAGGGGTACGTCCCTGTGTGCGAAGGCGTCCAGTGCCGTCTCGCGGACGCGGGCGAGCAGTTCGACGAAGGTGGGATCGCCGGCCAGGTCGGTGCGCAGCACCACCGTCTGGGCGAGCGAGCCGATCACCGGCTCCAGCTCGATCCGGTTCCGTCCACTTGTCGACACCCCGACACCGAAGTCGAGCTGGTCCGCGTAACGGCTGATCAGGAGCTGGTAGACGGCCAGGAACACCATGAACGGGGTCGCCCGGGCTGCGCGTCCCACGGCGGTTATCCGGGCCGACAGCGACGCCGGCACAGCGAACGCGACCACGTCGCCGGCCGGCGCCCAGACGGCGGGGCGCTGCCGGTCCGTGGGCAGCTCCAGTGGGGTCATGCCGGCCAGCCGCCCCCGCCAGTAGTCCAGTTGCCGCAGGAGCGCCACATCGTCCGCGCGCCACCGGTTCCGCTGCCAGTCGGCGAAGTCGGCGTACTGGACCTCCAGCGGCGTCAACGGCTCCGGCGGTGGTTCCGCGCCCGGGGCGTGGGCCGCGTAGAGCACGCCCAGTTCCCTGGCGAGGATGCCCAGCGACGGGCCGTCGAAGGCGATGTGATGCACGACGATCATCAGGATCGTGTCGTTCGGGGAGAGTTGGACGGTGGTCAGCCGCCAGGGGGTGGCCGTGCGCAGGTCGATGGGTGTGGTCACCGCGACCTCGCCGATCTCCCGTACCCGTCGGTCCTGCTCGTCCGGCGGGTATTCGCTGAGGTCCACCACCGTGATGTCGGCCGGGGCCGGTTCCTCGACGATCTGCACCGGCTGTCCGTCGACGGTCGCATAGCGGGTACGCAGGATCTCGTGCCGGCTGACGAGCGCCGTGAAGGCGGCGGCCAGGGCCGCCCGGTCCAGCGGTCCGCGCAGCCGGAAACCCCAGTGCAGCAGGTACTCCTGGGCACCGGACCGGACCTGGTCGAGGAACCACAGCTGCTCCTGCTCGAACGACAGTCGGAACTGGTTGCCGGTTTCGAGGATGTCGGTCATGCGCGCACCTGCTGCTCCGTCGGTAGGAAGTTCTCCAGGGTGGTGCCCAGGCCGCGGGCCGACGCCGCACGCCGGACCAGGTCGGCCACCGCCAGGTCCAGGCAGCCGAGGCCGAACGGAGAGAACACCGTCACGGCGTCGTCGCTCCTGACGTACCGCTCGCCGGCCACCAGGATCTCGCCCAGCGAGGAGGAGATGAAGTCCCGGTTGCCGGCCTCCTGCTGGGCCAGATCCAACGACGTCGCGGCTCGGCAGACGTGGTCCGCGTCGTCGACGACGTTGACGCTGGACCGGATCGAGTCGGGGGTGAGGTCACGCAACGACAGGTGCAGCACCAGCGTTCCCGGGCGGCAGTGTTCGGTGCCCAGGTGCGGGGTGCCCGCCGTCGTCGCCAGGCAGACGAGTCGGTGGCGGGCCAGGGCGTCGGCCGCGCTCGCGGCCACGTCGACCTGCAACGTCGGCCAGACCGACCGCGCCTCGGCGGCGAAGGACCGCGCCCGGTCCACGCTCAGGTCGTACAGCGTCACGGTCTCCACCGTCGGCAGCACGGCCCGCAGGTACCTCAGCACCTCGAAGGCGATCGGACCGCAGCCGACCAGCGTCACCGCGTTCTCCGGGCGGGACGAGGAGAGCGTGGCCGCCGCCAGGGCGGCGCTGGCGGCCGTACGACCCGCCGAGATCGCCGATGCTTCGAGGACCGCCTCCGGCACACCGGTGTGCACCGAGTTCAGGATCATCACGGCCGACGCGCGGTGCATCCCCCGGCTCAGGTTGCCGGGGAAGGACGACACCCACTTCACGCCGCAGGTGGGTGTGGCGCCACCCAGATAGGCCGGCAGCGCGATGATCCGCTCGCGCTCCCCGTCCGGGAAGCGGAGGAAGACCGACTGCGGTACCCGCGTCCGGCCCTCCGCGTGCGACCGGTACGCCGCGTCCACCGCGGACACCACCTCGCGCTCGGCCCCGTCGAGGACGGCCCGGACCTCACCCGCCCCGATGATCAACACGGCGCCACCTGCACGTCGGGCTTGTTCCACAGATGCGACACGTCACCGAAGTACGTCATGACCCAGTCGTCGTCGTAGATGGTGTCCAGGTAGCGCTCGCCGCGGTCGGGGAAGACCATCGCGCAGGTGGCCCCGGGACGGATCTGGTCGCGGATCTGCTCCAGGCCCGCCACGACGGCACCCGACGAGCCACCGACGAGGATCGCCTCGCGGGCGGCCAGCCGACGGCAGGCCGCGATCGCGTCCACGTCGTCGACGCGGACCACGACGTCGGCCAGGTCGCTGCCGTACAGCTCCGGGCGCACCGATGCGCCGTGGCCGGGGAGCATCCGCCAGCCGACCGCCGGGCCGAAGATCGCACTGCCCAGCGCGTCCACCGCCACGATGGTCACCGGCAGTTGGTGCGTCCGGACGTACTCGGCGCACCCCCGCAGGGTCCCGCAGGAACTCGTGGCACAGAACAGGTAGTCGACCTCGGGCAGGGCGCGCACGATCTCCTGCACGGTCGCGTGGTGTGCCTGCGGGTTGAGCGGGTTCGAGTACTGGTCCGGGCAGTACGCGTGGTCGATCGTCGCGACCAGTTCCCGGACCCGCCGGATACGCACGGGCAGGTACTCACCGGTGGCCGGATCGACGTCGGTGACCACCTCCACCTCCGCGCCGAGGGCGCGCATGACGGCGATGTTGTGCCGGTTGGTCCGCGGGTCGACCACACAGATGAAGCGGATTCCGTAGTATCCGCAGACCTGTGCGAGCCCGATCCCGAGATTGCCGGAACTGGACTCGACCACCACCGACCGTCCGGGTACGAGCCGCCCGTCGCGGATGCGCTCGCGCAGCATCTCCAACGCCGAGCGGTCCTTGATGCTGCCGCCCGGGTTGTGCGACTCCAACTTGGCGAACATCCTGAACGGACTATGTGGGTCGAGCTTCACCAGCTCGACGATCGGTGTCGCCCCGACTGTCGCCAGCACTCCTGACCCGGGGGATGTCTGTTCGGTCATAGAGCCGCTCCTCGAATTGCATCCGCTCCGCGATGCGCCTACCACGAGACTCCTCCGCACGGCCGAGACGGTGCAGGGAAGAACATGCAGACTCACCGGTTGACGCCGGCAGCAGTTCTGCCGGAGGTTCTTCTGTCGTGCTGGTGCTGCCGTCGCCCGCCACGCCGTTCCCACCGGACACGATCACCACCGCGCGGCCGGCGGATCGGCGTCGTAGCGCGCCGGCCAGCGCCACCGCACCGCTCGGCTCCGCGCTGACACCGGCGCGGCGGAGGACGCCCAGGGCGTGGGTGATCGCGTCGTCGGTCACGCCGATCAGGTCGTCGACCCGGTGCCTGATGATCGGCCAGGGAACCGCACCGGGCCGTTGCGCCCGGAGGCCGTCGGCGATCGTCATGGACGGTGGCAGTTCCGTCGGCGTGCCCCGGGCGACCGACACGGCGTACCGGCGGGCGGACATCGGTTCCACCCCGACGACCCGCACCGGCCGGGACAGCGCCGACGCGGCCACGCACACACCGGCCAGCAGGCCCCCGCCGCCGGCCGGTACGAAGATCGTCGACACGGCCGGCACCTCCTCGAACACCTCAAGCCCGACGGTGCCGGCCCCGGCCACCACCAGTTCGTGGTCGGAGGACGGCACGAGGACCGCTCCGGTCGCCGCGGCGATGTCCTCGGCCCGGCGGTCACGCTCGACCACCCCGCCGGCCACCTGCTCCACGACGGCACCGAGCGAGCGGATCACCCGGGCCTTGCCGTCGCTGGCGCCGGCGGCCATCACGATGGTCACCCTGATGCCCAGCGCGGCGCCGAGCATGGCGACGGCGATGCCGTGGTTACCTGACGAACCAGCGACCACCTCGCCCGCGTACCGCGCGAGCATCGCGTTCGCCGCGCCCCGGACCTTGAACGACCCCCCGCGCTGGCGGTGCTCGGCCTTGAGCAGCACCCGCGAATCGAGGGCCAGCAGCGGGGTACGGTCCACCAGGCCCGTGATCCGCGCGGCAGCCGTCCGTACGTCGGCGAGCGTGGGTCCGACACCCGTCGTCCTCATGGCCCGTCCGTGGTGATCGCCCGGCGGTCGGTCTTGCCACTGACGGTGGTGGGTACCCGGTCGATCCGGGCGAACCGTCGCGGGATCATGTGGCGGGGCAGCGTCTCCGCGAGATGCGCCCGCAGTGCCGAGTCCGTCACCTGCGCCGCCGCGCCGGCGACGTGGGCGATCAGGAAGACCCTGCCGTCGACGTCGGTCCCCGCGGTGACCTGCGCACCGGCAACGGCGGGGTGTGCCAGCAGCGCGCCCTCGACCTCGGCCGGGTCGACCCGGTATCCACGGACCTTGATCTGCCTGTCGATTCGTCCGAGGTACACGAGGTCGCCGTCGGGGGTTCTGCGCGCCAGGTCACCGGTGCGGTACATGCGCGCGCCCGGCGCGCCGTGGGGGTCCGGCACGAACCGGGACGCGGTCAACGCCGGCCGGCCGCCGTACCCGCGTCCGACACCACAGCCGCCTATGCACACCTCGCCGACGTCACCGTCGGGCACGGTGTGCAGGCCGTCGTCGAGCAGGCGCACGCTGACGCCGTCGACAGGTGTCCCGATCAGGTCGACAGTGGTGTCGGGGACCGGTGGCACGTCGAAGCGGGTCGAGGTCATCGTGGCCTCGGTCGGACCGTACTGGTTGATCAGCCGTCCGCGCACGCCGTCCCGGCCGCCGGCAATGAGGAACGGCCGCAGCGACTCGCCGCTGGACACGGTCAATCGCAGGTCGGGCAGGTCGCTGTGTCGCAGTGACGTCAGGAACGTCGGGGTGGCCGAGAGGATCGTGTTCACCCCCCACCTCCGGACGGCCGCGACGAACTCACCGGCCCGCAGCAGGGTGGAGCGCGGCACCAGGACCACCTGCCCGCCGGCGACGAGCGGGGCGAACATGTCGCGGATCGAGGCGTCGTACCCGAACGGGGCGAGTTGCAGCACCACGGTGTCCGGACCGAGTCCGTAGTCGTCGACGATGAACCGCAGGTAGTTGGTGACGCCGCGGTGCTCCAGCAGCACCGCGTTCGGCGGTCCGGAGGAGCCGGAGGTGTGACTCACGTAGGCGAGCGAACGGGGCGCCAACGGTCGCAGGGTGGCCGGCACGTCGGGCGCGTCGACGAAGACGGTCGGGCCGTCGACGGGGAGGCCGGGTCGTCCGGCCCGGGACGGCGTGGTGACCAGGATCCTGGCCTGCGCCGTGCGGACCATGGCCGCCAGCCGCTGATCGGGCAGCTCGGTGTTGAGGGTGAGGAAGGCACCGCCGGCCCGGAGCACGGCCGCCATCGCGATGACGGCCTCCGGGCCCCGGTCGACCAGGACCGCACACACCTGCTCCGGCCCGACGCCCCGGGCGACCAGCGCGCGGGCCAGCCGATCGGTCCGGGCGGCGAAGTCCCCGTAGCACACGACGGTGTCCGGGGTGACGATCGCCGGCGCGGCGGGCCGGGTGGCGGCGTGGGTGGAGATGTCGTCGAGAAAGGTGGTCACCGTCCCGCTCCGCCGCTCGGCGGGCCGGCGACACACCACTCCAGGACCGCGCGGGCGCTGTGGTACTTGTTCTCGGCCTGCATGAAGGCGATGCTCCTGGGCCCGTCGAGCACCGCGGCGGTCACCTCCTCGCCCCGGTGCGCCGGCAGGTCGTGCATGAACGCCGCGTCCGGGACGGCCGCCATCAACGCCTCGTCGACCTGGAACGGGGCGAACTCGGAACGCCAGTGGGGGTTCGGCTTCGTCGAGCCCGTGGTCTGCCAACGGGTGGTGTAGACGATGTCGACCGGCGGCAGGTCGGACAGGTCGTGCCGCTGTTTGACGCGCGCGCCGGTGCGCCGGGCGGACGCCGCCGCCTGGTCGAGGTACCGCTGTTCGACGCCGTACCCGGCTGGGGTACGCAGGTGCAGCTCGGTGCCGGGGTACCGGGACAGGGCGAGCGTCAGCGCGGAGGCGGTGTTGTTGCCTTCCCCCACGTACAGCACCCGTACGCCCTCCACCCGGGCGAAGTGCCTGACGATCGTGGTGAGGTCGGCGAGGGCCTGCGTCGGGTGTTCGACGGCGCTCATCGCGTTGATCACCGACATCTGCTTCTGGCCGGCGTACGCCCGGAGTTCGGCCTCCGGCCCGGCGGTACGGGCGACCAGCACGTCCAGCATGCCGGACAGCACCGCACCGGTGTCCTCGACGGACTCGCCGGTGGCCAGTTGCAGGTCGGCGGGGCCGTAGGTGACGAGTCCCGCGCCCAGCCGCAGCGCACCGGCGGAGAACGCGGTCCGGGTACGGGTGGACGTCTTACGGAACAGCACACCGACGACCGCCCCGGACAGCGGCTGGCCGGCACCTGCGGTACCCCGTGAGTACTCGACGCCGCGCTCGACGATCCAGCGCAGTTCGTCGTCCCGGAGGTCGTCGATGGAGATCAGGTGGCGTCGCTCGGCCATGTCGAGCCCCCTTCCGGTTGGCGGTCGCCGTGACCAGAGCCTGCGCGAGGCAGGGGACCGCCGAACAGGGACGGGACCGCACGACGCGTCTGCGCGTTCGTCTCTGTGGCGGGTGCGGGTCGGCCGGGCAGGATCGGGCCCACCTACTCGGATCACCCGACCAGCCGGAGGGGCCATGACTGACGACGGTGTCTACCGCGTCGTACGCAACGACGAGGAGCAGTACTCGATCTGGTGGGCGGACCGGGAGCTGCCGCCCGGCTGGACCGCCGAAGGGACGTCCGGGTCGAAGCAGGAGTGCCTGGACCACATCGCGGTGGTGTGGTCGGACATGCGGCCGCGGAGCCTGCGTGAGCAGATGGCGCAGGCCTGAGGGACTGCGGAGACCGTGGTGGACGGGCAGCGCCAACTCCGAGGAGACATCATGACCGCCCCGACAATCGAGTCCGAGGTCCGTAGCTACTGCCGGAACTGGCCTGTCGTGTTCGACCACGGGCGGGGCAGCCGGCTGTTCACCCACGACGGCCGCGGCTACCTCGACTTCTTCACCGGTGCCGGCGCCCTCAACTACGGCCACAACCACCTGGTGCTCAAGCGGGCCCTGCTGGACTACCTCGAGCAGGACGGGGTCACCCACAGTCTCGACATGCTGACCGCCGCCAAGCAGGACTTCCTCACCGAGTTCGGCTCGCGGATACTCGGCCCGCGCCGGTTGGACTACCGGGTGCAGTTCCCCGGGCCCACCGGAGCCAACAGCGTCGAGGCCGCGCTCAAACTCGCCCGCAAGGTGACCGGACGCCACACCGTCGTCGCCTTCACCCGCGCCTTCCACGGCATGTCGCTCGGCGCCCTGGCCGTCACCGGAAACACCGCCGTACGCGCCGGCGCCGGGATTCCGCTCGGACACACCTGGCGCATCCCGTACGACGGCTTCGCCGACGGCCAGGTGTCCGGGCTCACCCTGCTCGACAGCATGCTCGCCGACAGCAGCAGCGGAATGGAACTACCGGCCGCTGTCATCGTGGAAACCGTGCAGGGTGAGGGCGGCGTCAACCCGGCCCGCGCCACCTGGCTCGCCGACCTCGCCGAACTGTGCGCCCGTCGCGAGATCCTGCTGATAGTCGATGACATCCAGATGGGCTGCGGCCGCACCGGCCCGTTCTTCAGCTTCGAACACGCCGGCGTCACCCCCGACATCGTCTGCCTCTCCAAGTCCATCAGCGGATACGGCCTGCCGATGTCCCTCACGCTCTTCCGCACCGAACTCGACGTGTGGCAACCCGGCGAACACAACGGGACCTTCCGCGGCAACAACCCCGCGTTCGTCACCGCGACCGCCGCACTGAAGGAGTTCTGGACCGACAGCAGGCTGGAGAAGCAGACAGCGGAACGGGACATCCTGTTCGACGAGCACCTGACGGAGCTCGCCGGGCGGTACCCGGCGCAGATGGCGGCGTCCCGTGGCCGGGGCCTGGTGTGGGGTCTGGCCTTCCGGGAGCCGCACACGGCCGGCCGGGTCGCCCGGGAGGCGTTCTCCCGTGGGCTGCTGGTGGAGACAGCCGGCCCCGGCGACGGGGTGGTGAAGCTGATGCCGTCCCTGACATCGACGGACGAGGAGCTGTCCGAGGGTCTCGGCGTCCTGGGGGAGGCGGTGGCGGCAGCGGTCGGCTACTGAGCGAGATCGGCACCACGTCGGCCCCGCGCCCTGTCCACCCGCGATCGGGCTCCGTCCCCCTCCATCACGTTCGGGGCTGTCGGAACCATCGGCGTTCCGGGCGGGACGGTCGACGCCGGCCGGCCCGGGAGGCCGGCCGGCGGCTGGTCAGAAGTCGCTGTCGGTGTCGTTCCGGCCCCCGCTGGGGATGTCGTCGATGGTCTTCGACGAACCCCCGACGTCCCGCCTCGGCAGGCCACCCAGCATCCGGGCGAGCTGCTCGTCGGCCAGTTCCACGCCGTCAGCCGGAATCGTATCGATCCGTACGGTCTTGCGCATCATGTCGTACCCCTGTTCACCCTGAGGGAGCGTCCGGCTGCTCGGCCGGACGAACACCAGTGTGTGCCGCTGGGAACCGCCAGGGACCGGGGGTTTCCCTGGTTCCCGGCCCCAGTCTCGGGCTGGCGGGGTGTGTTCGACGGGGCGTTAGGAGGCCGGGGGCGCGATCGCTCCAGCGCCGGCCCGGCCGCGCGTCCGGCGGACACACGCGGCTCGCCGTCGGCGCAGAATCAGGGATTGAGGGCCGATCCTCAACGCTCGTCGTCGAGGCACTCAAGATCGCACAGGGTCATGGCAAGAAGTTCGAAGACGACGAGCCTCGAACGCGCGATTTCACACTGATGGTGGCGCAGATACCCTGCGGAAATGGAGGCGCGGGGTTACGCAGACGAGCTCGGGCCGATCCTCGCCACCTGCACGGCGGAGGTGGCGAGCAGGCTGGCGCGGTTCCGCTCGGCGGCGGAGGAGGCCGGAGGCGGCGTCGAAGGCATCCTGGTCGACGTGTTCGTCGACCAGGATGGCGAGGGGCCTTTCGACGTGTGGGCGCGCTTCTGTGGTGACGCCGCGTTCACGCTGAATCAGCGGTTCGACGGGGAGCGCCACCTTTTCGGGGTCGAGTGGGGCGAGGAGGGCTGGGAGCCCGACGTGCCGGGGCGTCCGCGCGGTTGGACGCGCGACGACCTCGAACGGGCCGTGCTCGCGGTGGTCACCGAGTGGATCTCGCCGGTCGTCCCGCAGGGGCCACCGGGAGTATTCTGGCGGATCAGCACCCCGGACGGAGTGACCGCGTGAGCACGCCGACCGTGGGACGACTCTCGTTCCGCACGGTCTTCGGCGGACCGGGGATTCCCGGTGAGGTGATCACCGAGCTCAAACGTCTCCAGAGAGAGCTTCGCGGTCGGGAGTGGGGTTACGACTACGACCTGTTCGTGACGGTGGGCGGCGACCTCAGCGTCGTGTCCGAGCCCACGGGGCTGCGACGTCCCCGGGTGCACCTCGCCGCACGGACCGTGAGCGGTGAACTCCGGTACAACAGCGAGGAGGTGTTGCGGGCCGAGCAGCCCGCAGCCCTGTTGCGCAGCGGGCTGCTCGACGCGCTCGAGAAACTCGTGGCACGGGTCGCCGCCCGCGACGTCGAGTTCGATGCGGGCACCGAGCGGGCGCGTCTCGCTTCGCTGCGCGATGGAGAATCGGTGTGACGCGCCCCGAGTTCGTGACCTACGACGGTCTGCCGGCCGCGTCGGGCGGAGCACGCTCCGGCAACGGATACCGGTCGGTTCGGATCCCGCCGCCTACCAACCCGTAGCTCTGCGGGGAATGACTTGCCCGAGCTGCGGTCTCCCGTCCGGAAGTCAGCTCGTCGCACCGATCGTGGTCAGGGGAATACGGTCGATGACGTCTCGCACCTTGGTAAGACCGAGATCGCCGCACCCGACGAGTGCGAGACGCTTCAGCGAAGTCAGCTCAGCCAGCACCTCGATGCCTCGAATCTTGCGGCAGTACTGGATGTCGAGCCGGGTCAGCTCGGGAAGTTCCCGCAGCGCGGAGATATCGGACAGGGCACGGAGGTTCTTCAACCGCAGCGATTCGAGACTCGGCAGCGCCTGGATGCCGTCGAGCGAGGCGAGCTTCGTTCCCGAGAGCAGGCCGAGCCGTCGTAATGGACGGCTGGAGACGGTTTCGAAGATCCTCTCGCCCGGCGGGACGTTCAGCACGTTCAGCTCATGAAGTGGCAGCCGCAGCGCCTCCCGCAGATTCGCCTGCGCTCGGTCCGGCTTCAACGAAACGGTTCGAAGCAGGGGAAACGCCGAGACATCGAATCGAAAGACATCGCTGACGAAGAGGGTCGTCAGGCGGGGCAGCACCACGCCCGGCCACGTGAGCACGCGCCCGTGCTCATCGAGAATGCGTAGTTCCTCCAACGACTCGGGAAGGTCACCCGGGTGGATCCCTATCACCAGCGAGGGCTCCGAGCTGTTGCCGCTGATCGTGAGAGAGGTGAGGTTCTCCATCTCGCCGATGATCTCCGGCAGGCGCTCAAGTCGGTCATCGTGCGGTGCCCACAGTTGCACCGTGCGGATCTGAGCCAATCGCTCGGGGAGGATCGGTTCGTCGAAGAACACCAGTTCCCGCTCCGGCCCGAACACGCTGCGGTCGTTGCGTCTGCGCAACAGGACGATGCCGGTGTTCACAAGACACCACGGTATCCGGCGAGCGGCGTAAGTACCGCTTGCCGAGCGGTTTCGAGGGACGGCGACGTCGGGATACGCCGCGACAACCCGGCCTGACCGCCATTTCGGCAGGTCGGAACCCTCACGATCTGGCGCGCCCGAGGGGAAGTCAGGGGTCGGTGAAATCCGTCAGGCTGAGCAGGGTCTCGTAGGGAGTGGTGCCGTCTCGGCGCGAGCGGGACAGCACGAGGTCGGTCCAGTAGGCAGCCAGGACGCGGCTGAGCTCCCGGGCGAACTCACTGTCGAACGGCTCGCCTGGTCGACAACGCCGCCCGTACCACTCCAGCCGGGCAGCCAGTGCCCCGGCGAGGGTCAGGAGCTGACCGGGAAGCACGACGACATGGTTCGCCGCCAGCGTGCGGAGCATCGCGGTGCCCGTCGCTCCTCGGGGGACGGAGAGGTTGTGGGCCAGCAGAAGGTAGGTGCCCGGTCGTATCGCCGCAAGATCGGAGTTCACCAGCTCGCGCCCCCAGGTGGTAGCCACGACGACGCCGCCGCGGTCGAGGCACTCAGCCGGGAAGCGGCCGGGCTGAGCGGGCACGCGTCTCGTGTTGGCAGGAACATCGGTGCGGCCACGTCCGTCCTGGTAGGCGATGTCGCAGACCGTCAGGTCCCGGTAGCCCTGATACACCAGGTGACTGAGCAGGCGGGTGCCCATCGCCCCGGCGGCGCCGATCACGGCGATCGGCGTTTCGGGTGGCACGTGGAGCCGGTCGAAGGACGCCACCAGTCCGACAGCGGCATAGGCGGCCTTCGCGCCACAGCCTCCCAACTCTTGGCGTATCCCGAGGACGTGGGGCGTCGATCGGTGCAGCAGATCGGCGGTCGACGCATAGGGTCCGAAATCCGGAGTGAGCGTGATTCGACCGCGTTGCCCGTTGAGGTAGTCGCCGATGCTCGCCAGAATCGGCGTCAGCGTGGCCTCGAAGCGGGGATGGCTCGGGTTTCTGAGCAGCGTGAAGGTCGCCTCGTCACGGATCCGCACGATGCACCGCGCGCTGCCGACGCGGCTGTGCCGGAAACCTCCCGGTGTGGTGTGAGCGAATCGATCGAGTGCCCCCTGTTGCAACGCATGGGTGATCATCAGATTCTTCAGCAGACTCTCACCCCACAGCAGGTCACCCAGGAGAATCCGAGCGTCCGCCTCCCCGACGCCCGGCCCGACCAGACGCAGCCCACCATAGGCATAGTCGTCCGTGTCGCGACGGAGGCTGCCGATCCACGCGTCGAACCCCCGCCCCTGGATCTTGTCTATCACTGCGCCGTCGCGACGAGACTGTTGAGCTGCCATGATCGATCCACCTTTCGAGGTGACCGGTGTCGATGACGTCACGGACGGGGCGGGCGGACCCTGGTGCGGGCGCGCACTCCTGACCGGGCGCACGGGTACCACCAGCGGACCTCGCAGATCTGCCGGTCGAAGCCAGGCCGGCGGTGGTCCGGGTACGCGTGCGCCACCTGCATGCCCCCTGGACGGCCGCCGGACGTTCCGCGAACAGCTTCCGGGGGTCCTGGAGCGTCCCTGCGCCGCACAACCCGGTCGATCTCCCCGATCGCGTCGGTGGTGCGTCGCGCTCGGAATCGACGTCGCGCCGCGCCGTCGTCAGCGATACGCCACCGTCCCGAACCGGGCCACACCGGCAGCCTCGACATGTTCTACCGCCACATCAGCCGAGGGCGCGTCGAAGCCGACCTGACCGCCCCGCCCTGGCGCCCGACGTCTGACCCGCCACCTCCTGACCGCACCCGACAGTTCGAAGGACATCAGCCGACCCCCAGCGGGGCTCGCACCGGCGCGTGCCCGCAGATGACCGCCCCGGCCAACGTCATCTCCCCGGTGGGCGCACCTCCGAGAGCAGTTTCGTAGGCCATCCTCGGCTCACCTCGGACGAACGGCACCATCTCCGTTGGGGATGGCGCCCGCGCAGTTCTGGGCCACAAAAACTTCTGGGTGACGCTCGCCGCCGACAATCCGCTGGTCGCCACCACCGGTACCGGCTACGTCGCCATCACCGCCGCGACCGTGACCCGATCGTCCCGGGTCGCAGCGCCTCGACAGCCACGGCAGCGCCACCATGCCGCCCCACGACCCATGGGCCAGGTCATCCGTCACGCGGGACCAGCAACCTGCGTCCGGCCTACCCAGTAGCCCCAGCCTCGCTTGACAAGCGGCTGTTCGCAGCCTCGCGCCGCAGCTCGCGGCGGTGCGTCCCCGCAGGTCGGCCCCGATGCAGTGGGGTACGACATTCGTGGCCGGCCGGCCGCCCAGCGGGGTGGGTCACCACCCACGAGGGACTGCCACGATGCACGCATGTCGATTCCGCCACGACGTGACCCCGACCTGACGCGCGGGACCGCCTCCCCAGCGACGCTGCCTGGCACTCGACAGTTCGGCAGATGTCCGCCCGCCATCGAGCTGATTCGAAGGGTCTGTGCGGGAGCGTCCGGGTCCGGCGGAGCCGACCCGGGTGGTCTGCTGTTCCTGGAGGGCGGCGTCGGCATGGGCAAGAGCCAGCTGCTGCGGGGCGTGGTCGAGACCGCCCGGACCATGGGCGTGTCGGTGCGCACCGTCCGCGCCCGGTGCGACCAGCGCGACAGCGACGGATACGTCGTGGGTCAGCTCGTGGCCGGCGGGCGGACCGACGGCACGGAGGGACTGCGGCTCGCGGTCGCCGCCGAGGCGGGTCGATCGGGCGCGCTCATCGCCATCGACGACGCGCACTGGATGGATCGCGCCTCGATGTCCTGGCTCGCCGGACTGCGGTGGCACACGCCCGCGCTTCCGCTGGCCCTGATCCTGACCGGCTGTTCCGGCGCATGGGTCGGGGACGTCGAGCGACTCGCCGGGTCGACCCCGGGTGGCCACCGCTGGGTCCTGGACCACCTGGACGTGTGGGAAACGCATGCCTTCCTGAGCTGGCAGCTCGGGGTGCCGGTTCCGTGGGAGGTCGGCGCGGCGGCGCAGCGGGAGGTCGGCGGCAACCCCAAGCTGCTCACCCAACTCCTGACGATCATGATCGTCACGCGGTCGCCGCTGACCGCGCCGGCGGTCGCTCACGTCGCGGGGACGCACGCCGCCGCCATCGGCCGCCCGGTCACCGCTCGTGTCGAGGCAGCGGGAGCAGAGCTCGTCGCGGTCTGTCGGGCTCTCGCCGTGCTGACCACCGCCGAGATCACGACGGTAGCGGCGGTGCTGGGGCTGACGCCGCAACGGGTCGACCACCTGGTGCGCGCTCTGATCGACATGGGGGTGGTCGGGATGACCGCCAGCACGGGGCTCACACTCACCCAGCCGGTGGTCCGGTATGCGTTGAGTCACGGTGTCGCCGACCCCGACCGGTACCACGTGCCCGCCGCCCGGCACGGCCGGGGCCAGAGCGGCGTCAGGCACCCTCGGACGCCGGCCAGCCCGGCACGCCGGCCCGCACCGGCTGACCCGGCGCTGCTGACCCCCCACCAGCACCGCATCGCCGGACTGGTGATCGCCGGAAACACCAACCGGCAGATAGCCGGGCAGCTCCGGGTGAGCCCCCGTGCCGTGGAGTTCCACCTGACCACCATCTACCGCAAGCTGGGCATCGCCCGACGGGCGCAGCTCGCCGCCGCCCTCACCCGCCTGCTCTCCTGAGTGGAGCTGGGGAGGTCACCACCGTGCCGAGCCGTGCCGGCGTAGCTCGGCACGGGCCACGAGCCGCCGGTGCACCTCGTCCGGCCCGTCGGCGATCCGGAGCACCCTGGTCAGCGCGGCCAACTGAGCCAGCGGGGTGTCCGGTGAGAGAGCGGCGGCGCCGTGTAGCTGGGATGGCGCGGTCGACCACGGTGGGAACCTCAGCCTCGACGGCCGAGACGGCCGAGCGCGCCTGATCGCCACCGACCGTGTCGACCAGCCAGGCGCGGTGCAGCACCTGCCACAGTTCGCCGGCGGTGCTCGCACCGGCGACCACGACGCCCAGACCCACCATCGTGACCGGCCTACCTCCTGTCGCCGGTGGTGCCGTCACGGCTAGAGGCGGAACAGCAGGCCGCCGCTGTACCATCCAGCGCCCGCGGTGGGGGTGAGCAGAAGCTGACCCGGCCGGAAGCGGCCGATCGCCACGTTCTCCGACAACGTCGTCGGGATCGTCGCGCTGGCGGTGTTGCCGGCGGTCGCGAAGTTCGTCACCACCCGATCGTCAGCAAGATCCAGCTCGGCTGTGAACGCCGTGTGGACGGCGTGGGTTCCCGGGTGCGGCACGACCCAGTCGATGTCGTGCAGGGTCACGCCGTTGCGGCCCAGCAGTTCGTCCACCGCGCCGAGCTGGGTCTTCCGGGCCAGCTCCACCATGGCCCGGCGACTGCGCAGCAACCCGTTCTCCTCCTCGATCACGCAGGCGTCGGCGTCGCCCCCGCTCGTGTGCAGCACGGAGTCGAGCAGTCCGTCCTCCGCGCCGGCCTCCCGGCCCAGGGCGACGGCGCCTGCGGCGTCACCGACGACCAGCGCGCTGCGACTGCCCGGACGCCCCCGGCGGGAGAACTGTTCCGAGGCGACGACCACCGCCCGGCGCGCTCCGGGGGTGGTGCGCAGGAGAGCTGCGGCGAGTTGCACCCCGTGTACCCAACCGGCGCAGCCGCCGCAGACATCGAAGGCCAGGGCCCGAGCCGACCCCAGTTCGGTCGCGACCTGCGGTGCGGTCTCTGGGAAGTAGCGGCGGGTGGTGCAGTTGGCGAGCACGAGCAGGTCCAGCTCGTCGGCGCTGGTGCCGGCGGCGCGCAGCGCCGCCTCGGTGGCCCGGACCGCCATGGCGGTGACGGTTTCGGCGGCGCTGGCGACGTATCTGCTGCGCACACCCACCTCCGCGGCGACCTCCGGCGGGTTCGGCTGCACCGTGGCCGGGTAGTAGTGTCCGAAGCCCAGCAGCCGGATCCCGGCGCCAGCCCATACTCCCCGCATCCCGGCCTCCCATGCTCATCGAAAGTGCCCGTCAGGATCGAATTCGCGCAACCGGGCCAGCTCGCCCGGGTCGATCTCCGGTTCGGTCTGCGGCGGGTTCGGCGAAGCCGGCCAGGCGGTCAGGGCGGCAACGGTTGCCGAGGCACTGGCGCCCTCCACCGGCGGCAACCACGTCGCCAGCCGGAACCGGCCGTCGCCACCGCGCCGGAACCGGCCGACGTGGCTGACGACCTCGCGGACCCGCCCTCCCGGCGTGGTCACGTGCGCCACCCGGGACACGAAGCGCTGCGGCGTCGCCACCGCGGCCACCACGCAGTCGACCGTGGAGGCGATGTCGTTCGCCCCACCCGAGCCGGTGAGCCAGCGCCCGTCGGCGAGCCGGGTGGTGTTGACAGCGCCCTGCTGGTCCACCTCGGCGGCCGAGAGGACCCCGAGGCATCGGCCGGTGTTCGCCGCCACCATGCCGCCGAGCGACTCGACGATCCCGGTCAGCCCCTCACAGCGGGCGACGTGGGCCTGGCTGAACAGGAACGGGTCTCCGGGCTCCGGATGCATGCCGTAGAGCCCGATCTCGGCGCACACCCGCACCTGATGCCCGAGCGCCGCCAGCACGTCGGAGGCGAGCCAGGCGGCCAGATGGGCGGCGCCGATACCCGCGAACAGGGTGTCGTACCCGTCGTTCCGAACCCGGTCGACGATCGCGCGGGCGGTGAGGACGATCAGCCGCTCCGGGTCGCTGGCCGGCTGGTCGGCGCCGATCGTGGGGGGCGACCGGAGGGCGGGCACCGGTCGCGCGGCAAGCCGGCGCAGGTACTCGTCGTGGCCGCCGGGAAGGTCCACCCAGTCGGCGAACCAGCCGGCGGCGGATGCCGCGTCGCGGCATCGTGCGCCTGCCTCTCGGAGGAAGTCGTCGTCGTCCAGGTAACCGGGCACCCCGGCGACCGCACCGGTCCGCAGCGCCTGCGGGTGGGCGCCCTGTCGCGCCTCGCAGAGCCCGAGTACCCGCTGGCCGGGGATGACCACCCGGTCGGCGTAGCGGGCCAGCACGGCGTCGGGCACGATGCGCTCCACCGTCGCCACCACACCGGTACGGGCGGCGAGGGCACTCCACGGTCCCTCACCGAGCGGCGGCACCAGAACGATGTTGCCGCGACGGTCCGCGCACACCCCGTGCACCAGCGTGACGTCGGGCCGCAGCGCCGGCAGCAGGGTGAGGTTCTGGTCAGGGTGCACCGGATCGGGCACGACGTGCAGGTCGCCGTCCGCGCCCAGGTCACTCCCGGAGAGGGAACGGGTCAACGCGTACGGCAGACCCTGCGCGGCGGCGAGCGACCGCTGCACGAGGCTGAACAGGGACCAGAGTTCCACCTCAAACGGTCGCCCACCGGAGAGGTCCGCATACAGGGGGCTCGGGCGTGGCGCGGGGTAGATCTCGCCGAGAAAGCTGGTGATGATCCGTCGGACCGCCCCGGAGAGCGCGAGGGCGTGTGCGCTGGAGTGCACCGACGCGATGCTGACGGTGAGCGTGCCCTGACCGGCGAAGACCCGGGCGAGCGCATAGATCAGCGCGTTCGGCCGGGCCGGGGTGATGGCGCAGTGCACGTGCATGCCGGGGCGGAGCAGCGTCGCGACGAGCGTGTCCGGGTCCGGGGCGAGCAGCGGCGAGTGGGGCACGACGGTCACCGGACCGGACCGAGCGCAACGACCGACGATTGGCTACCCAACCCCATGGCCAGCGAGATCCCCACCTCGAACGCCACACTGCGGGGCCCGTCGAGCACATGGTCGCTACCGCACTCGGGGTCGGGATCGACGCAGTTGATCGTCGGGGCGAGACGCTGGTGGTGGAGCATCAGCGCGACGGCGGCGACGTTCAGGGTGCCGCAGGCGCCGAGGGTGTGCCCGTAGATCGGCTTGACCGATCCCAGTGGCGGCCGCTGGTGCGGTGGCCGATCCGGGTAGAGCGCCTGGAGGATGCGTCCCTCCGCGAGGTCGTTGTACCGGGTGGCGGAGCCGTGCCCGCAGATGTAACCGATGTCGTCGGCGGTCCTGCCGCAGCCTTTGAGGGTGTCCTCGATCAGGAGGCTGCCGTGCTGGCCGGTGAGGTCCATGGTCATCGGGTGGGCCGCCTCGTTGCGCGACCGGTGGCCGAGGATCTCGGCGTAGCCGCGCCCGCCGCGGCGGCGCACCGAGGAGGCCCGTTCCAGACAGAGCGCGATGGCCGCCTCCCCCAGGACGAAACCGTCGCGGGCACGGTCGTACGGCTTCATCGCGCCGCTGGCGTCCCGCTGGCGGCACAGTGCGCCCTCCCCCATCAGCCCGAACGCCCGGATCAGCGCGGGCACCAGGGGAAACTCGTATCCTGTGACGATCACCAGGTCTGCCTGCCCCCACTGCAACGCGTCCCATCCGAGGCCGATCGCCTGGTGTCCACTGACGCAGCCGTTGCTGATCGTGGTGACCAGGCCCTGGATGTTCTGCACGATCGCGGCCAGCGAGACCGGCGCGCCGGGCAGGCTCTGCAGGATCGGGCTCCGGGAGCCCGACCGGTCGGCTCCCGCGAAGGTGTCGGACCACCAGCCGAGCGGGCCGCGGGAGCAGGCACCGATCATCGAGATCCGGTCGGGTGCGACCGCACCGACCGCCAGCCCCGCGTCGGCCAGAGCCTGGCTGGTCGAGGCCATCGCGATGAGCGTCTCGCGGCCCTGACGGGTCGCGAACCGGTGGGCGCGCTCGGGTAGCGCCGCGAACGGATCGAATCCGGTGATCTCACCGCCGATCCAGGCCGGCAGGTCCTCCGCGACGAAGCGGTCCACCGTGCTGATCTGGGACACACCGTCACGCAGGTGCGACCAGAAGGTGTCGACGCCCGACGCCCCTGCGGCGATCGCGCCGATCCCGGTTATCAGAACCTGATCCGCGTGCTCACTCATCGATATGACTCCCACCGACTACTGCGGCATGTTGTCGTGCCGGAATCCGGGCTGGACCGCCTCGCCGAGGACCTCGAACGCCGCAGCGACCACGGCGCGCAGGTCCGACGGATCGACCACCGCGTCGACCAACATCCGCTCCTCGGCCACCCGCAGCGGCATCACCTCGCGGCGGTAGCGGTCGAGCAGGGCCGGCCGGCGCGTTGGGTCGGCGGCGACCTCCCGTCGGCAGACCACGTCCACCGCACCCTCCGCACCGAGCGCGGCGATGGTGGCGCCCGGCAGGGCGAAAATCATGTCGGCACCGAGCGCCCGGCAGCCCATCGCCAGGTAGCCGCCGCCGAAAGCCTTGCGCAGGATCACGGTCACCCTCGGCACGGTGGCCTCCGCGTAGGCGTACGGCAGCTTCGCGCCCCGGCGGATGATCCCGGCGTGTTCCTGCTGCGTGCCGGGCACGAAGCCCGGCGTGTCCACCAAGGTCAGCAGCGGGATGCCGAAGGCGTCGCAGAAGCGAACGAACCGGGCGGCCTTCTCGGCCGCGTCGATGGTCAGCGCCCCGGCCAGTGCCATCGGCTGACTCGCCACCACGCCGATCGGACGACCCTCCAACCGGGCAAGACCGACGACCACGTTGCGGGCGAACCGGGTCTGCAGTTCGAGAAAGCTCGTCGCGTCCACGACGCCCTCCACCACGCCGCGCACGTCGTAGGGCTCCCGGTGGTTCGCCGGCACCGTCGGCGTGTGCCGCGGAACGGCGGGGGGCGCGACAGGTGGACTGTGCCAGCACGACGATGGCAGGTAGGAGAGCAGAGCTCGGGCCGTGGAAAGGGCTCCCCGCTCGGTGGTCACGACCAGGTGTGCCACCCCGGACACTCGCCCGTGGACCGTGGCACCACCGAGATCGGCGACGGAGACGTCCTCGGCGGTCACGGCCCGGACCGCCCTGGGCCCGGTCAGGAACATGGCCGCCGTCGACTCCATCACCACGAGGTCCATCAACCCCGACGAGTAGGAGGCGCCGCCCGCACAGGCACCGAAGATCACGCTGATCTGCGGTACCCGCCCTGACATCCGGGCGTTGTGCCGCATGATCTGGCCGTACCCGTCGACCGCCGCGATCCCCTCCTGAAGGCGGGCGCCAGCCGAGTCGAGCAGCGCGACAACGGGGCAGCGCGCTCGGGAAGCCAACTCCATCAGGCTGGTGATCTTGGCGGCGTGTACCTCACCGACCGAGCCACCGAGTACGCTGCGGTCCTGGGCGAAGACGCAGACCAGCCGACCGTCGACCCGCGCGGTTCCGGTGATCACCCCGTCGCCGGGCAGATCGCGATCCTGCATGCCGAAGTCGACGGCCCGGTGCGCTGCCCGAGGACGCAACTCGCTGAACGAGCCGGAGTCGACCAGAGCCTCGATCCGGGCGGCTGCGGTGCCCAGGAACCAGGCGTCGACCGGTTCCGCCGGGCCGGGAGGGCACGGGTCCGTACCGTTGCCCGTGGCCCCGTCCGACATCACCATGCACCCAGGGTCCGCCGCCTGCCCGCCGTCGCGGAATACGGAGACCCGTAGGCGCGCTCACCGCCGGGTCGCTGTTCCCCACGGATCGAGGCCGTCATCGATCACACCCGCGCTGACTGCAGCAGAGCCTGAGTTTGCTGATTGAGCTGCCCGACGCGCTGCGAGACAGTCCCACGCACGTCGACACCGCCGACTTCGGCGAGGTCACCGTCTCGGCGGGCCCCCTCCAAAATGTTCCTCAGCGTCCGCGTCGCCGGACCGACCAGGCCGAGGCGGAGCAGACAGTAATCCTCGTAGGCTCGAAGGTGGGCGGGGGTGCAGTGGCGGCCGATGGTGTCCGGGTCGTCCTCGCCGACGTCTGCCGCACGGTCGACGAGCCGGTGTGCGGTGTTGATCGCCGCCAGTGAGCAGGTCTGACCGCCTTGAAGTGCGTGTCCCTGGGCTTGGCGGATCAGACACAGAGCCCGGTCGCGCTCGGTGAGCGGCACGAGGGACTCGGCGGTGGCGGCGAGCGCTGCGGCTTGATCTCCGTCGAGACGATCCGCAGCCTGCTACGCCTGCCTCATCAACACGTAAGCGGCCATCCGCTTGTCCGTGGGCCCTGTGCGCCAGTCCCAAAGCTCGATCGAGCCAGTGCGTCGCGCGGCCGTGACGTTCCCGAGGTTGTCAGCGGCCCATGAACCGAACTCCGCACACCTGGCCTCCACCGCCACAAGGCGAGGCTTGACGTCTGCGGTGGCGTCTTGCCGGTACCGGCGGATGACAGTCGACTCCCGACGGACGATCTCGTAGATCTGCCGAGGCCCGAACATGTTGTGGGAGACAGACAGGAGCCGGAGCATCTCGGTCCAGTGCAGGGCCAACACCGGACCAACACCGACCGGGGCATCTCCTACACCAGGCGACGCCGCCCGGGCGTCAGCACGTGCCCCGTGGTCTGCGCGGTCGAACTCCCACCGGACCCTGGCACCTGCACATGGGCGACCTCACCCCATCGGGCACGTGGCCCAGCCTCGGCCTTCTCCTCGTCATGACGCTGCTTGAGTCGCCGGTACTCGTCGTAGCCGCAAGCAACACACCACCGGCACGCAGCGCTTCATCACAACGATGCCGGAACACCCGGTCCGCCCGAACGGTGACACCTTCCAGACGCGCGGTACGAACGGGTCGGTCACCATTGCCTCTCCCAATCCCGGCTGCGGCGACTTGTCGCCCACTCCCAGATTGCCTTCCTCGCCACTGAACTGAACTCACCGGTCGTGGGCTTTGAGAAGAGCAACTTCTCCAGTTCTTCCGACGGCCCCCGCTCCGCCAGCACCCACCCACGTGCCATCCATCCAGCGTACGAGAGGAAGTCGGGAGGATCCTCCAGCAGGACCTCCCGGTCGAGCGCCGGCAGCAGCACCGGCAGGGTCTCGTCCAGCCGCCTCCGGATCAGGGCCGACACCTCAGCCGCGCTCGCCTCATCCGTAACCCGCCACTGATCACCGCCGGAAAAGCCGGAGAAACCGATCCGGTGCCGCCAAAGACCGTCCATTCCCCGAGGCCTCGCCGACTCGGGGAGTCTGTAGAGCAGCCGATCCCGCTCCCACTTGGGTGCCAGCACCAACGCCACGTTGACGTAGAACACCTTCTCGGCCCTGCTCGAGCAGTCGGACGTCTGGAACTCGATGATCAACACATCACCCTCGGGAGAAGACCGACGGAAGAACATCTTGTCGCGCTCGAAACCGTACCCTGCGAGTTGATCGGCGACCTCCTTGACGAGCCTGCCGAACAGCGCTTGCGCAGACACCGGGATCACCCCTCTCTCTCGTCCAACAGCAAACTCCGCCTCTGGGGAGAGGCAGACACGGGCTCAGTCTCGTTGGGTCAAGGAGCATGGCCACATGTCTTCCGGGCCCACCCGGCACGGGAAAGTCATGCGCCGGGTCACCCCGAGGATGCCACCCACCAGCGTCCTGCCCGAGGTCCAGCGACACTGCGGCGAAGCCACCGCCCACCTCGTCCTGGTCGCAGCCCGCCGTACCCCCGGAAGAAGCTCAAGAACAAGGCCGAAAGAACCGACCCACCCACCGGCCGAAGGCAGGTACTCCGAGCCCCAGCACCCGGGCACGGTGTCGAAGCTGCAGGTCAGGACAACAACGCGCGGAACTGGACCCAGCAAGAGTGCCCACCACCGACCGACTCTCATCCGGCATCTCTCGAACAGTCGCACCCGCCACACGAGCGACCATGTCCACGGGCCTGCCTGAGGCTGCGCACTGGCGAGGGCCGCCCCGTTACACCCTTAGAGGGATCAGAGCCAGCGCCCGCAAGAACCTTCGGCCACTGGGGTGAGGTCTTGAGCGACAATGTTGTTGTGTCGGCGATCGAAGCCGCAGTGAAGGAGGCTGCGGTGATCGAGTTCGCCGCTGCGTCGGCAGCCGCGTGCCGGATGCGGGAACAAGCCTGCCCCCGGTCACAACTGCGCCGAATGTGGCGCCACGGATGAAGTAGGAAGTCATCAAGGACTGCAGCCGTGCCGTGCCGGCCGCGTTCACTACAAGCCCCGAACCAGGATCGGCCGATTGTCTGGCGTTGACACAACACCGCATGTGCGCTGCCGCTTGTTCGTCTGGGGTTGAACGAGTACCACCGGGCCGCTTAACGGATCCACAAAATCGCAGGCCAGCGACCGGAATCTGGTTCTGGCACCCTACAGGAATCTACCGTTTCGACAACGGGGCACCGACCCTCGGTAAGGTGCCGCGGAAGCGGTGGTGAACGGGAGGTCCGGGTGCGGGAACAGTTGGTCGAGGCGATCCTGGCGAGGTTCGAGGAGGCGCGCCGGACGGGTGACTACGCCGCAGTCCTGAGCGAGGACGCGCTGGAGGAGGCGAACCTGCTCCAGCTGCGGGTGTCCGGACCTGCGTCGACGCCCGACCTGCCTGTCGACGTAGTCGCGCTGACGGTGATCGGGCGGCTCCACTTGCTCCGGTTCCGCGCGCGGCAGGCAGCGGAGGACCTGGAGGACGCCCTGCTGTTCTTGGGCGAGGTGCACCGGGTCGCACCCGACTCGTTGCCGGACCAGGTGCGCCAGTTGTTCGACCACACGCCGGAGATCACCGAGTCGGACGACTCTGTGTTCGGGTACAGCCACGACCCGGACGCCTACACCGAGCAGGGCGGTGCGCTGTACGAGTGGTACGAGGAGCACGGCGACGTGGAGGCGCTGGAGGCGGCCGTCCGGGTCTACCGCGCGGCCGTCGGTGTCGCCGACCGGGCGAGGAGCGCCCGGTGCCTGCGGAGTCTGCACGCGGCCCTTGTCGAACTCGCCAGCGCGACCGGCGACCTGGAGGCGGCGCGCGAGGCGGCCGACGTGGCGCGGACCCTCGCCGAGTCGGGCACCGGCGTGGCATCTCCTACCGAGGGCGGGGCGGCCCGCCTCGCGAACCTCAGCGGCACGCTCCGGGTCGAGTTCACGCGCACCGGGGACGAGGCGGTGATCAACGATTCGATCGCGACCGCGCGAGCCGCCGTCGACGCCGCCGAGAACGACGAGGAGCGTGGGCTCGCGTTGACGAACCTGGCTGCGTCTCTGGAAGCCCGGTACGAGTACCTGAACGACGGCGAGGCGTTGCGCGAGTCGGTCGACGTCGGCCGGGCCGCGATCGCAGCCGACCCCGATCTGCTCCCGACTGTCGCCAACCAGGCCGTCTTCCTCAGGGAACTGTTCCTGCGCACCAAGGAAGCCGCGCTGCTGGACGAGTCGTTGGCAGCGCACGCGCGGGTCCTGGGCGCGACGCCGGACACCCACGCTTCCCTGCACTCCCGGCTCATGAACGCCGCGAACACCCTGCGCGTGCTCTACCGGTGGACCGAAGACCCCTCCCTCGTGCAGGACGCCGTCGAGGTGATGGCGGACGAGGCCGTCACGGAGGCCGGGCTCGGCGAGGTCGCGGTGCTCGCCGACGCGCTCGTGGACCTGGCCGACCGGACCGGGGACGAGGGCATTCTTCGCGAGGGGATCGCGACCTGCCGGATGGTCCTTGCCGCATTGGCCGACGACGAGCCGTTGCGCGGCGATCTCCTGTATTCGCTGTCTGTTGCGCTGCACCAGCTGACGGGGCATAACAAGGACCCGCACGTGCTGCGTGAGGCCCTCGACACTGCTTGGGAGGCGGTCGGGGTCGACGCCGATGACGACCTCGACCTGGCCCGGCGCATGACGCACCTGGGGTTCGTGCTGTGCCGCGCGTTCGAGGTGACCCGCGAGCATGCCCTGCTGGCCGAAGCCCGAACCGCCCTGATCCGGGCGATGGCGCTGACCACACCGGGCATCGTCGAGCAGGTCCTCGGCGACCGCGAGGAAGCGGTCGCCGCGGTGGTCGAGGACGACCGCGTGATGGAGCTGTGGATTCTGGAGCGGACCGTGAGCTGGGCCGCACCGAGGGTGCGCGGCATAGACCGCGCCGAACTCGTGCGACTCACGGGCGGCATCGGTGAGGTCGCGCACGCTGTGGCGCTCGAACTCGCGCGGGAGTTCGTGACGGCCCGCGACGGTCTGATGGGGTCCGGGTTCTCCGCGACCGAGCGATCAAACCTGATCACCGCCCTGCGCGAGCGTCTGACCGCGTTCGGTGGTACCCGCGATGCCGACGAGGTGCTCGTCCCCGAAGCGCTCGACGAGCTGGTCGACCTGCTGTGCGCGGTGCCGGACCCGCTCGACGACGTGGAGGTCACGCAGACGGCCGGTTTGCTGCTGTTGTCGAGGGTCGAGGCGCATGGCACGCCCGAGGGCGCCACGGAACTGATGATGGTCGCGCTCGACCTGCTCGCGCCGTTGTACCGGATGGGGGGTCGGGCACACGTCCCGACGTTGATCGCCGAGCAGTTCGACAAGTACCCGCCCGCCGCACCGGACAGCGCCGCGACGCTCGGCAAGCTCGGCCGCGTCCAGTACCGCGACGCCGACACCGATCCGGGCGCCCTGGACCGGGCTGTCCGCCTGTTCCGCCGGGCGATCGACCACGCCGAGAACGGGCACGCCGAACTCCCGCACCTGCGCACGAACCTCGGTACCGCACTGATGACGAAGTTCGATCGCGACGGCGACCCGGACGACCTGGACGAGGCGGTCGAGGAGTGCCAGGCCGCCGTCGAGGATGCCCCGCCGGACGCTCCGATCCAGGCGACGTGCCTGTCCAACCTGGGAATCACCCTGCTGACCCGCGCTGAGCGGCTGGGCAGTGGGCAGGACCTGGAGAACGCCGTCGCGGCCTGCCAGGCGGCGGTCGACGGGTGGCCAGACCATCCCGACATCGAGGCGTTGAAAACCAACCTCGACACCACGCGACGCACCCTGGCGAACTTCCTCGATCACGAGGCCGGGTTGAGCGCCCGGATCGATGCGGCGTCCGATCCGGGTGAACTGTCCGACTTGCTGTGGAACCGATTCATCCGCACCGGTGACCTGACGGACCTCGACCGGGCCGTGCGAGTGCGGCAGGACGCCCTCGACGCGGGCGACTCACCGGCCGAGCACCTGGAGGGCCTGTGCGACCTCCTCCGGGACCGGTTCGTCCATCTCGGACGGTCTGAGGATCTGACCGCGTCCATTGCAGCGGGGCGGGCCGCGATCGAGGCGACGCCACCCGGTGACCCGGAACTCGCCGGGCGCAGGTCCACGCTGGCGATCGCCCTCTCCCAGCGGTACCAGAACGGTGGCACGCCCGAAGACTTGGACGAGTCCATCCGGTACACCCGCGACGCGCTGGCGTCGGACACCGAGCCCTCGCCCACCGACCTGTCGAACCTCTGCATGTCCCTCCGCCTGCTGTTCGAGCGTACCGACCGCATCGAGCACGTCGACGAGGCGGTCGAGGCCGGGCGGGCCGCCGTCGGGACCGCGCTCAAGGGCACCCCGCTCCTTGGCGTCTACCTGGGCAACCTCGGCGGCGCGCTGTTGGCCCGGTTCCGCCGCACGAGCGGTCAGGTCGACCTGGACGAGGCGATCGACGCGCTGCGCCGGTCCGTGTCGGCCATGTCCGCCGTGAGCTACGAACGCGGGATGGTGCTGGCCAACCTCTCGTCCGCGCTCTACACCCGGTTCGACTGCCGGCAGAACCGCGCCGACCTGGACGAGGCGATCGACACCGGTCGGCAGGCCGTCAAGGCGACCTCGCCGGACCACACCAGTCGCGCGCTGCGTCTGTCGAACCTCGGGGCGATCCTCCTAACCCGGTTCAGCGTCGGCGATGCCCCCGCCGATCTCGACGAAGCGCTGGAGGCGTGCCGGGCTGCCGTGAAGGCGCTGGCTCCCGGCGATCCGCGACGCGCGCCCGCGTTGCTGAACCTCACGCAGGCGTTGCTGGACCTGCACGACCGGACCGGACGACAGGAAACCCTCGACGAGGCGGTCGACGGCACCCGCAAGTCCTTGGCAGAACTCCCCGTCGACCACCCCGACCGGCCGCTCCACCTGCTCTCCCTCGGCCGGGTGTTGCGCCGACGCAACGCCGTGACCGGTACGGACCTGGAGGCCGTGCTCGCGGCGGTCCGGGAGGCGGCGTCGACCGATGTGGGTGTACCGCGCGTCCGCGCCGCGGCGGCCGCGGAGTGGGCCGGGTTGGCGGCGTCCGACGGGCGGTGGGCGGAGGCCGCCGAGGCGTACGGAACGGCGGTCGACCTGGTGGGGCGGACCGTGTCCCGATCCCTTACCTGGCGCGACCGCGAGGCGTTGATCGACGGCATGGCGGGGCTCGGTGCGGACGCCGCCGCGTGCTGTGTGCGCGCGGGGTTGCCGACGCGGGCGGTTGAGCTGTTCGAGCAAGGGCGCGGGCTGCTGCTCGGGCACGCGTTGGACAGCCGGACGGACCTCACCGCGCTCGCCGAGCGCCAACCCGCGTTCGCGACGATGTTCACCGAGCTGTGCGCGGTGTTCGAGGACCCCGACACGGACGTCGAGACGCGGCGCGGGCTGGCCGCGCGGTACGACCGGCTGCTCGCGAGTATCCGGACGCTGCCCGGTTTCGACGCGTTTCTGCGCCCGCCGACCGTGCGCGACCTCGCGCCTGCCGAGGGGCACGCCGTGGTCGTCGTGGTGTCCGACCTCGGGTCGTACGCGCTGATCCTGTCCGCTGCAGCCGAGGTGACGCCCGTTCCGCTGCCCGCGCTCACGCCCCGGGTCGTCATGGAGGAGGTGCTGGACTTTCTCCAAGCGGTCGAGGACACCCGGTCCGGGAAGGCCCGGACCAGGGCCGCCGGGCGCGACCGGGTGATACGCACGCTGGAGTGGATCTGGGACGCGGTAGCCAGCCCGGTCCTCGACCACCTGGATGCCGCCGAACGGTTGTGGTGGTGCCCGTCCGGCATGCTCTCGCTGCTGCCGCTGCACGCAGCGGGTTACCACGGCACGGGGTCACTCACCGTGGTGGACCGGGTGGTGTGCTCGACCACGCCGACCCTCCGGGCGCTGGCGCACTCACGGCGTGGGGCCGACCCCGCCAGGCCACGCGCCGACCGCGCACTAGTCGTGGCGATGTCGCGCACGCCAGGCCACGACGTGCCGCTGCCCGGCGCAGAGCGGGAGGCGGCGGTGGTGCGCACCCACCTGCCCGGCGCGGTTGACGTGGTCAGCGGGACCGCGGCGACCCGCGACACTGTCCTCGCGGCCCTGCCAAAGGCGCAGATTGCGCACTTCGCCTGCCACGGCAACAGCGATCTGACCAACCCCTCGGAGAGCCTGTTTCTGCTGGCCGACCACCACAACAACCCACTCACCGCGCTGGACCTTGCACACCTGCGCCTAGACGCCGATCTGGCGTTCCTGTCCGCGTGCTCGACAGCCCGCCCCGGCGGGCGGCTCGCGGACGAGGTGATCCACCTGGCATCGGCGTTCCAGCTGGCGGGGTACCGGCACGTGATCGGCACCCTGTGGCCGATCGGCGACCAGCCCGCCGTGGACTTCGCGGAACTGGTCTACCCGGCGATCGCAGCGGGCGGAGACATCGCGACAGCCGTGCACACCGCTACCCGCACCCTACGCGACCGCCACCCCGACGACCCGCTGGTGTGGGCGTCCCACGTCCACGTCGGCCCGTGAGTCAGACCCTGGGGCGCCCAACAGGAACTCCGCGACACACTCCGGGTGGTCCTCATCGTCGGCGGCCAACACCATCCCCCGAGCACCCACTCCACCGTGGTAGCAGGCCACGAGGGCGGGCCGGGCGGCCTTGCCCGTGTCCCGAGTGGTGAAGACGAACCGCCCCTCGGCAACGGTGACGAGCGCGATTCCGTGAGTCCTGGCGAACTCGACAGCCCCCGCCTGGAACGCCGAGGTTGCCACCAACACCCCCTTGTGCGCACCCACGCTCAGCACCTTCTGCCGCAACACCTGCACCAACTCCCGCTTGATCGGGTTCCGGTGCAACTTCGCCTCGACCACCACCACGAACTCCATGCCGGCGAACCGGTACCGCGCGGTCGCGTCGAACTCGTAGATCCCGTCCACCCCGGCGACCTTCTCGTGCGTACTCACCACCAGCCCGTCAACCTGGGACATTGCGGCCCCCAACAGTTCCCCGGCGACGAACTCCTCGAACTCACGCGGCGTGATTCCCGGATACGGATACCGCCCCACCACCCGCTCGTCCTGTACCACCCCGCCATGTTACCGCGCGTGGTTACGACCTGGCCGCAGCCCGCCGCACCCGGAAAAAGATCAGGAAAAAGGCTCGGAAGAACCGACCCACCCGCCGACCGAAAACACGTGCTCCGATCCCCAACGCTTCAGGGACGGGCGTCGAAGCCGCAGGCCACGACCGCAAAGCGCGAGAAGAAATCACCTTCGGGTGTGGCACCCACATCGCACCCACGTGGAACCCACCGTCCACACAGGGCGGACAGCAACAAGGGCCTGACCGCCGTATCGGCGGGTCGAACCCCTTATGATCTTGTGCGCCCGAAGGGACTCGGACCCCTAACCTTCTGATCCGGAGAGCAGTACAGTTACCGAGCACAGCCGATCCTGCGCATACCGCGGATCAGCCAGCATGGCAACTACATCAGCCAGCACCTCCAACGCAATATTGATACCACTTTGATCTACAGCAGCCATCTCCGGCGCATCCATCCATATCAGCAGGACCCGTTTGGCACCAAGTGCGTATAGTCCACCGAAAAGCGAATCTGACAATGCATCCCAACTGCACTTGCCAATCAAGGGCGGATCAAGCGGAAGTGTCGTACGGACGGCATCGAAGAATGCACCGTGGTCGCCACCAACACCGGTCACCAGGGTAAATACTGGGATGCCCTGAAGGCTAGCGGCCGCCGCTGCGGCCTCAATTTGCGGAGCCGCCACGACCAGCACGCCTGGATTAAATTCCACACTCTTCACCTAATCTGTACGAACGGTGGGGATCCACTGTCCCCGTAATGTGTCCACGTGTAGTACATCTCTCTGGTGTCCTTGTTCACGACAACCCTCAGCGGTCCGGTGGGGGTCTGTCAAACGAACGGTGTAACTCGGGTTGTTGAGGGTTACTTGCGGTTTGCGGTCAGGCGTCCTTCGAAGGCCATCTCGAAGGCGTTCAGGGCGGGTTTCCAGCGCATGGTCCATCGTCGGCGGCCCTGCCCAGTCGGGTCCAGGCTCATCACCGCGAGGTAGACGCACTTGAGTGCGGCGCCCTCGTTCGGGAAGTGGCCGCGGGCTCGGACGGCTCGGCGGATCCGGGCGTTGACGGACTCGATGGCGTTGGTGGAGCAGATGACGGTGCGGATCTCGGCGTCGAAGGCCAGGAACGGGACGAACTCGGCCCACGCCTGTTCCCACAGTCGGATGATGGCCGGATACTTCGTGCCCCACGCCTGCGTGAACTCGGCGAAGCGTTCTCGGGCGGCGGCCTCGGTCGACGCCGTGTAGACAGGCTTCAACGCCTTGGCGATGGCGTCCCAGTGCTGCCGGCCGGCGTAGCGGAACGACGCCCGCAGCAGGTGGATGACGCAGGTCTGCACGACCGCTTCGGGCCAGGTCTGCCCGATCGCGTCCGGCAAGCCCTTGAGTCCGTCGCAGACCACCATGCACGCGTCCGCGACACCCCGGTTCTTCAGCTCGGTCAGCACGCCGAGCCAGAACTTCGCGCCCTCACCGCCGTCACCGGCCCACAGCCCGAGGATGTCCCGGTTGCCGTCGACCGTGACGGCCAGGGCCACATAGATCGGCCTGTTCGCGACCTTCCCGTCGCGGATCTTCACGTGCACCGCGTCGAGGAAGATCACCGGGTAGACCGAGTCCAGGGGCCGGTTCTGCCACTCGGTCATCCCGTCGACGACCCTGTCGGTGATCGTGGAGATCGTCTGCCGGGACACGTCCGCGCCATACACCTCGGACAGGTGGGCCTGAATCTCCCCGGTGGTCAATCCCTTGGCCGACAACGAGATCACCATGTCCTCGACCCCAGAGAGCCGGCGTTGACGCTTGCGCACGATCGGCGGCTCGAAGCTGCCGTCGCGGTCACGGGGCACCGCGATCTACACCGGGCCGACCTCGGTCAGCACCGTCTTGCCCCGCACCCCGTTGCGGGAATTCTGACCGTTGTTCCCGGCCGGGTCGCCCTTCTCGTAGCCCAGGTGGTCAGTGATCTCACCGTCCAGAGCGGCCTCCAGGACCCGCTTGGTCAGCTGCTGCAGCAGCCCGCCCTCGCCGGTGAGCTGCAGACCCGCCGCCCGGGCCTGCTCCACCACCTGAGCGACGAACTGATCGTCGACCCCGTCTCCCACCGGCCCCGCCGGCCCACGCTTCCCCACCTGGCCAGTATCGACCTCGGTGATCACGACATCCATCATCAGGTGCTGCTCCTTGATCAGGAGTTACACCGTTCGTTTTACAGTCCCCGTCCACCGGTGCGGCGCATCTGGAGCGAGGTCTCCCAGAAGATCGGTGAGCAGCAGACGCAGCGGGTGGCGCTGAACCTTGAGGACTGGCGCGGAGACCTCGTGGCCCTGCGCAAGCAGTTCGACGACTGGCCCATACCGGGGCTGAAGGAACTGGTGGCGGTGACGCCGAACCGTGGAATTGTGCAGATCGTCCGCCGGGACTGAAGGAGGCAGGGGAAGTGGCAATCGAGTTCCGACTGACGCTGGCCGGCGACATCCCACTGGACCAGGTGGCCGAGATCGCCGCTCCTGAGGCTACCGAGAAGCCGGTGCCTCCTGGTTACTCACAACTGTTCAGTGCCGACCTCTACGAGCAGTGCGGGTACGCGGTCAGTATCACCGGGGGCAGCCACGGCTACTACGATGCCGAGGCCGACGACGGCTCCCGCTGGGAGTGGGAACCAGGCACCTATGTCAACGTCGGGTTCCGCATGCGCGCAGACGACATGGGCGACAAGGGGATTCCGAACATGCTCGCCACCGTGGCCCGGGTGCTCTGGATGCCGCCCACCAACAACTCGACGGCCCGATCGTGCTGGTGTGGGACAACCTGAACACCCACGTCTCCACCGCCATGCGGCAGATGATCGACGCCCGGGACTGGCTGACCGTCATCCGGCTACCGGCCTACGCCCCAGACCTCAACCCCACCGAGGCAGTGTGGTCCCACCTCAAACGCAGCATCGGCAACCTCGCCGTCACAGGCGTCGACCACCTCCAAGCGATCATCAAACACCGACTCAAGAGCATCCAGTACCGCACCGACCTACTCGACGGGTTCCTCGGTCACACCGGCCTGACACTCGAACCCGACACAACCTGACCATTCAAGATCTGTAGCGGGCAGGCTTCTCCGTACCTCGAGTATCGTGTATTGATCTCCGGAGCACAGGGCCGGCCGGGACTGTAAAACGAACGGTGTAACTCCTGATCAAGGAGCAGCACCTGATGATGGATGTCGTGATCACCGAGGTCGATACTGGCCAGGTGGGGAAGCGTGGGCCGGCGGGGCCGGTGGGAGACGGGGTCGACGATCAGTTCGTCGCTCAGGTGGTGGAGCAGGCCCGGGCGGCGGGTCTGCAGCTCACCGGCGAGGGCGGGCTGCTGCAGCAGCTGACCAAGCGGGTCCTGGAGGCCGCTCTGGACGGTGAGATCACTGACCACCTGGGCTACGAGAAGGGCGACCCGGCCGGGAACAACGGTCAGAATTCCCGCAACGGGGTGCGGGGCAAGACGGTGCTGACCGAGGTCGGCCCGGTGTAGATCGCGGTGCCCCGTGACCGCGACGGCAGCTTCGAGCCGCAGATCGTGCGCAAGCGTCAACGCCGGCTCTCTGGGGTCGAGGACATGGTGATCTCGTTGTCGGCCAAGGGATTGACCACCGGGGAGATTCAGGCCCACCTGTCCGAGGTGTATGGCGCGGACGTGTCCCGGCAGACGATCTCCACGATCACCGACAGGGTCGTCGACGGGATGACCGAGTGGCAGAACCGGCCCCTGGACTCGGTCTACCCGGTGATCTTCCTCGACGCGGTGCACGTGAAGATCCGCGACGGGAAGGTCGCGAACAGGCCGATCTATGTGGCCCTGGCCGTCACGGTCGACGGCAACCGGGACATCCTCGGGCTGTGGGCCGGCGGGCGGCGGTGAGGGCGCGAAGTTCTGGCTCGGCGTGCTGACCGAGCTGAAGAACCGGGGTGTCGCGGACGCGTGCATGGTGGTCTGCGACGGACTCAAGGGCTTGCCGGACGCGATCGGGCAGACCTGGCCCGAAGCGGTCGTGCAGACCTGCGTCATCCACCTGCTGCGGGCGTCGTTCCGCTACGCCGGCCGGCAGCACTGGGACGCCATCGCCAAGGCGTTGAAGCCTGTCTACACGGCGTCGACCGAGGCCGCCGCCCGAGAACGCTTCGCCGAGTTCACGCAGGCGTGGGGCACGAAGTATCCGGCCATCATCCGACTGTGGGAACAGGCGTGGGCCGAGTTCGTCCCGTTCCTGGCCTTCGACGCCGAGATCCGCACCGTCATCTGCTCCACCAACGCCATCGAGTCCGTCAACGCCCGGATCCGCCGAGCCGTCCGAGCCCGCGGCCACTTCCCGAACGAGGGCGCCGCACTCAAGTGCGTCTACCTCGCGGTGATGAGCCTGGACCCGACTGGGCAGGGCCGCCGACGATGGACCATGCGCTGGAAACCCGCCCTGAACGCCTTCGAGATGGCCTTCGAAGGACGCCTGACCGCAAACCGCAAGTAACCCTCAACAACCCGAGTTACACCGTTCGTTTGACAGACCCCAGAATCGGCTGCAGCAGCGACTATGGCTGGAAAAGGCCGGTAAAGAGATGGCTGCAACGCGCAATTGATGGCAGCAGACGCACCTACTCGAAGTTCACCAGATGGCAACTGGGCCGGCTTGCCAACTTCGCTGGTCGCGTCTTTAAGAAATTCAAGGGTAGCAGCTACAGATCTTGAATGGTCAGGTTGTCTCGGGTTCGAGTGTCAGGCTGGTGTGAGCGAGGAACCCGTCGAGTAGGTCGGTGCGGTACTGGATGCTCTTGAGTCGGTGTTTGATGATCGCTTGGAGGTGGTCGACGCCTGTGACGGCGAGGTTGCCGATGCTGCGTTTGAGGTGGGACCACACTGCCTCGGTGGGGTTGAGGTCTGGGGCGTAGGCCGGTAGCCGGATGACGGTCAGCCAGTCCCGGGCGTCGATCATCTGCCGCATGGCGGCGGAGACGTGGGTGTTCAGGTTGTCCCACACCAGCACGATCGGGCCGTCGAGTTGTTGGTGGGCGGCATCCAGCAGGGCGATGTAGTCGCGTTCGCTGAAGCTGCGGCGCTCGTTCTTACGGCCGCGATGGGTGATCGTGCGATAGATGAACCGCGACCGCTGGCCGGGCCGGTAACAGGTCAACCCGGCGATCGAGACGCGACCGGAGCCCTTGCCGGAGACCGGGACCACGGGGGTGTGTCCGCGTCGTCCCCAGGTGCGTGCCTTTGGTGGGCGCAGCGTCTGGCCGGCCTCGTCTTCGAAGACCAGCCACGCCTGCCGCTGCGCCACTATCGTTTTCCCGCCGGCCACGTCTCCCGCCGCCACGTGATGATCGCGGCCTCGTCACGCTCGACCGCGCCGTGTGTGGGGACCCGCACCGACCAGCCCAGCCGGCACATGATGTTCGCCGTCCCGCGCAGTGTGTACCGGGTGCGGAACATGCAGGCGATCAGGTCCGACACCCGGGCCAGGGTCCACCGCTGATCACTACCGAAACCGTGCGCCGCCGGACCCTCATCCAGGGCATCGGCCAGCCGCCGCAGCCGCCCCTCATCCAGCCGGCACCGAGACCCACCAGGCCCTTTCGATGCCAGAGCCTGCTCACCACCGGCTTGCCACCGCTTGCGCCAGCCGTACACCGCGGTCTGCGACACCCGCAACCTGCGCGCGATCTCCGGCACCGACACGTCCTGGGCGAACCACCCCGCCGCCTGCCGTCGTACCGCCTCACGCTTCGCCCGCCCCCGCGCGGACAACCCACCTCCATCGGGATACCTCATCCCATCGATCTACCCCAGCCCGAGGCCATCACGCAGACCACATCGGACGAACCTGACCATTCAAGATCTGTAAGTGCGTGTTCGAGAAGGTCTGTTGTGGACCACGTGGCGGCATGACTTTCACCGGCGGGACGGGCAGGGTGGCGCGGTGTCTGCACGCCGTGGCTACCCCTCCGACCTGTCCGATGCCCAGTGGGCGCTGATCGAGCCGCTGCTTCCGGAGCCGAACACAGACGGCCGTCGGGAGAAGCATCCGCGGCGGGAGATCGTTAACGCGATCTTGTACGTGGTGCGGTCCGGGTGCCCGTGGCGGTACCTGCCAGCTGACCTGCCGCCCTGGCAGACGGTGTACTGGTACTTCACCCGGTGGGAAGAAGCCGGCGTCACCGAGAAACTCCTGGCCACGCTGCGGATCAGGACACGGGTGCAACAGGGCCGTGAGCCGCAACCGTCGGCGGGGATCATCGACTCGCAGAGCGTGAAGGGCGCTGACACCCGTCGGGTGCGACAGCCGAGGCTACGACGCCGGGAAGAAGATCAACGGCCGGAAGCGATTCATCATCACCGACACCCTGGGGCTACTGGTCACCGTGACCGTACTCGCCGCGAGCTGGCAGGACCGCGACGGCGCCAAGAGTGCCCTGCTCGGCGCCTACATGCTCACCCCGATTCGGCACGTCTTCGCCGACCAGGGCTTCACCGGACGGCTGGTCGACTGGGCCCGCGACATCCTGCGCACCACCCTGGAGATCGTCCGTAAGCCCGCCGACCAGCGCGGCTTCGCTGTGCATCCTCGCCGCTGGGTCGTGGAACGCACCCTGGCGTGGCTCACCGCCTGCCGCCGGCTGGCCCGCGACTACGAACGCCACCCAACTGTCTCCGAAGCCCTCATCCGCTGGGCCGCCATCGCTGGCATGACCCGCCGCATCACCCGCGGCCGACCGGCACGACGCCAAGCCCGCCGCACCTTCACCCGGGTCTGACAAACCCCATCTCAAACACGCTCCAAGAGGCTGCAGTACAACCGAAAGCGGACAGGGTGGCGAGTTGGCTATGACCGCAAGCCGCATCCATTCGGCAGGCTTGGCAATAGAAAGCACTTCCAGATCGACCGGTGGCATCCGGGCGCGAAGGGGAGTCACAGGGCGTGGCGGGTCCCAGTTTTTGGTAGTTATGGAGCTGTGATGGCTATCTTTAAGAGAATCTTCCCGTTCGACTCGGCCGAGGCGGCGAAAATTGCGGAAGGTGTTATATCTGATTTGCGAAGCATGCCCTATGGGGAACTGACGAACCTTTGCGGAGATAGCGAGAGAAGCGCGATTCGCGGCTCGCGCGGGATCGTCTATAGTGTCGTCACTTTTGGAATCATGGAGCCAAATGGAGTTTTGCGCGTTTCTGTGGCCGTCGACAATGGCGGATTTTCCTCCCTCAAGCCTCTTGTTCGTGACTTTCTCATGAAACCCGATGGCTCGATAATGCGACAGTGGGGATGGCAGTCTGAATTGGGGTGAGGTGCCGCCGCGAAAGCTGGGTTGACTGATGGCGCAAGCCGCCAGCGGAAGAACTGCGGGAAGAAACCGGGGTAGCGGGGCAGTGTCCGCTGCCCCGGTTTTGGTCTACGCCGAGGGGCCCTGGTCCCCGAGCATTCTCTGATAAGCGGGGGGCGGCTGTGGTGACAACCGACGCGGACCCTGCTCCTGTCGGTCAAGGCGAGCACGAACGCATGTGAACCACATAAGCCCAGAGGCTGCGGCTCCGAGAGTGCCCGAGGGGCGCCTCCGCGACCACTCCCACCGCTGGACGGCTGGGTGCTCCACGGGTGCTCGCATGTTCCCGCCGTGGATGGATCCACGGCGGGAATCCTGGAATTCGACCTCTACCATCCGTTCGGTTGACGGCTCGCTATGCACACTTGCGCGGAACAGCGCGAACACGGCCGGACAGCACAGCAGAGATCTGGACTAAAGACACGGGCTGGACCACTTGGCGAAGTCAGAGGAGTTTCATCGGCTTCTGGCTACTTTTAATCCTTAGGTTCAGGGTTCGAGTCCCTGGCGGCCCACCGAAGATTCTTGCCGAGGGCGGTGTGCTCTGCCGATCCCTCTGCGGGTGGTCACCGACGTGAGCCTTCCGGGCAGCCACCTGCCCGATGGACCGGGCCGGGTGTGCGCCCGCCGAACCGGACGCCGAGGCCGATCCGCGGGTCGCGGATGCCGGGCCCGCAGTGCGCGCAAGAACAGAGGGTCCCGCTGCTGAGTCGTCGATGACTGTCGGATATGCGGGTCCGGCAGACCCGGGAACACCGCAGGCGTGATCGTCGACCGTGCCGACGCGTCGACTCCAAATGTCTACTGTGGACTTACGCTATGCTCTCCGCTCGGGCTGGCCGGGCGGTGCGGGCACCGGAGGCAACCGTCGAGGCCCCTGACAGACCCGGTTGACCTGCGGCGACTCCGTACCACGGCGGGTGGGTCTCCCCCGCTGCAACCCCCGGAAGGACCGAGGCAGATGTACGACGCCATCGTGATCGGTGCCCGCTGTTCGGGCGCGTCCACCGCGCTGCTGCTCGCCAGGCAGGGCCACCGGGTGCTGGTGGTGGACCGCGCCTCGTTCCCCAGCGACGTCATCTCGACACACTTTCTCTGGCCGCACGGGATGTCCTATCTGAACCGGTGGGGGCTGCTCGACGAGGTTCTCGCGGTCACGCCGGCGCACACCACGGTCGAGGTGGTCAACGACGGCATCTCGCTCACCGGCTCGGTGCCGGTCGAGCTGCTCCGGGAGTACTTCCGGGACCTGCACGGCGACGACTCGGGCGTGGTGCAGAGCTACGCCTCGGTGCGGCGTCGCGTGCTCGACCAGATCCTCGTCGACGCGGCGGCCCGGGCCGGCGCCGAGGTGCGCACCGGGTTCACCGTCCGCGAACTGGTCGTGGAGGACGGGCAGGTGGTCGGCGTGCGGGGACGTGGAGCCGACGGGGAGCAGGTGGAGGAGCGGGCCCGGATCGTGGTCGGCGCCGACGGCCGGAACTCGTTCGTGGCCCGTACCCTCGGGTTGCCGAAGTTCGACGAGCGGCCCCGCTGCACCTTCGCGTACTGGAGCTACTGGTCCGGTTTCGACCTCGGCCCGGCGCAGCTGCACCGGCGCGGCCGGCTGGCCTGCGCGGTGGTGCCGACGAACTTCGGCCAGAACATGGTGCTGGTCTGGGGGCCGAGCGAGTGGTCGCGGGAGTTCCGCGCCGACGTGCCGGGCAACTACCAGCGGGCGTTGGACTTCGTCAGCCCGGAGCTGGGCGAGATGGTACGGGCCAAGGGGACCCGCGAGGAGCGCATCTACGGCACCCTGGACCAGTCGGCCTTCCTGCGACCACTGCACGGGCCGGGCTGGGTGCTCGTCGGTGACGCCGAGTCGGCCAAGGACCAGTGCACCGCGATCGGCATGACCCACGCCTTCCGCGACGCGGAACTGGTCAGCGCCGCGTTGGACCGGTGGCTGCGCGGTGCCGTGTCGATCGACGAGGCGATGTCCACCTACGAGGGCCGTCGCCGCAGCCAGAACGCCGCCGCCTACCACGACTACGTCTGCACGCTGGCCGAGATGCGGCCGTACCGGCACGACGAGTTGCAGTTGTTCGTCGCGTTGCGGGGCAACCAGCAGGAGACCGACAGGTTCATCGCCACGCACGCCGACGTCGCCCCGGTGTCGGAGTTCTTCCAGGCGTCGAATCTCTTCCTGCTCAACGACGCCGCGAAGGAGTCGTCGGCCGACCATGCGGTGTTCGCCGACTTCGCCGCGACGTCCCGCTCGTACCAGCAGAACCTGTTCGCCTGATGACGCACCCGGGAGAGGGCACCGTGACCATCGAGCTGGACCAGCGGGACGACGGCGAACTGATCGGGATCATCCTCGCGGCGGCCCGGCGCGGGGACGTCGCGACCATGGCGCGTACCGCGTCGGAGGTCTCCGAGATGACCCGCAACTGGGCCACTCACGTCCCGTGGGACGACTTCGCCGCCCTCGACGGTGCCGACGACGAACTGGCCCGGGTCGTCGAGGACCTGACGGAGATGTGGGAGCCGGCACACCTGCGCAACCCCGTCGACCCCGACGAGGAGTACGCGCTGGACAAGAACGCGTACGACTTCTACCGGCCCGCCGGGCGCAACCTGCTGACCCGTACCGAGGACTTCTACGACTGGGTGCAGGCCCGCCGCCGTACCGAGACGTGGCAGTACTCCCGGGTGCTGGAGGCGGCGCCGGACAGCGTCGCCCAGATCACCAACGACCTGGGACGGCGGGCCCGGGGCATCAACTTCAACTCGCAGGACTACCTGTCGTTCAACACCCACCCGGGGATCCGGGAGGCGGCGGCGAAGGCGATGCACGACTACGGGCCGCACAGCGCCGGCTCGCCCATGGTGCTCGGCAACACCCGCATCTCCGACGACCTGGAGGCCGCCCTCGGCGAGCTGGTCGGACTCGACCACGTGACGCTCTTCCCGACCGGCTGGGCGGCCGGTTTCGGGGCGGTCGTCGGGCTGGTCCGGCAGTCCGACCACATTCTGATCGACCGGCTGGCCCACTCCTGCCTCCAGCAGGGGGCGCGGGCGGCGACCCGCAACGTGGTCCGCTACGAGCATCTCAACGTCGAGGCGGTACGCCGGCACCTGGCCGGTATCCGGGCCTCCGACAGCCGCAACGGCATCCTGGTGGTCACCGACGGCCTCTTCTCGGTGGACGCGGACTGGCCGGACCTGGTCACCCTGCAACAGGTCTGTCGGGAGCACGACGCCACGCTGCTGGTCGACGTGGCGCACGACCTGGGTTCGATGGGGCCGGGCGGCACGGGCGTGCTGGGGATGCAGGGCCTGCTCGGTGAGGTCGACATCGTGATGGGGGCGTTCTCCAAGACGTTCTGCTCCAACGGCGGCTTCGTGGCGTCCCGGTCGCCGGCCCTGAAGCAGTACGTGAAGATGTTCGGCGGCTCGCACTTCTTCTCCAACGCGCTCTCCCCGGTGCAGACGGCGGTGGTACGGGAGGCCGCCCGGATCATCAGGTCGGCCGAGGGGGACGCGCTGCGGGCGCGGCTCTTCACGGCGATCCACGCGTTGCGCGACGAGCTGACCGGGCGGGGCCTGACCTGCATGGGTGAGCCGTCCCCGATCGTGCCCCTGCTGATCGGCAACGAGAAGCTGGCGCGGACGGCGAACCGGCTGCTCTTCGACCGGGGGGTGCTGGCGTTCATGGTCGAGTTCCCGGTGACCCCGACCGGTTCGTCGCGGTTCCGGCTCCAGGTGCAGGCCGGGCACCGGCCCGAGGAGGCACGCGAGGCGGCCCGGATCATCGAGGGGGCGCTCGCCGACTCGCGGGCCTACCTCTCCAGCGCGTTCGGCAGCGCGCCCCGCTGACGGGCGCGTCACCCCTGCGGCCCCGTCCACAATGGCGTAACGTGTCGATCCGGTCGCCGTGCGGAGGTGAGAGGCGTGCCACCACGCAGACCCAGACGGGCGAAGGGCCAGCGCAGGCCGGAGCCGCCGCAGCCGGTAGAGCAGGCGACGGTCACCCCGCAGGAAGCAGCCACGCCCCGGGAGGCAGCCACGCCCCGGGAGGCAGCCACGCCGCCTGACGCAGCCACACCCCCGGAGACGGCCACGCCGCCGGATGCGGCCGCGCAGCTGGTGTCGGCCGTTCCGCCGTCGGACGGGCAGCCGGCTGCCGCCGCCGACCGTCCCACCCGGCGCAAGCTGCTGCTGGCGGCGGGTGGGGCGGCGGCCAGCGCGGTGATCGGCACGGTGATCGGCACGGTCGCCAACCGGATCACCTCGTCGGAGCAGGCGGTACGCGACGACCGCGCGGTCGAGCAGGCCAAACGGGCCGACGCCCGACGGAAGCCGCCGATCGCGACCAACGCCTACTACTACGACCGTTCCGACGAGGCGGTGGTGTGGGCCCTGGCCACGCCGCTGACCGGCGACCAGCGGCAGCGGCTCCTCTCCCGGTCGCTGCCGGCCGAGGGCGAGGTCGCGGACACCTTCCCGGGCGTCGTGCACGGGGTGGTGCGCTTCGCCGACGAGCGGCTGACCCGCGTCCTCACCCGGGTCCGCGTCTCCGCGGTCGGCCAGTGGACCGGCCCGGTGTTCGTCAGGCAGATCCGTGCCCGGGTGCTCAAGCGCTCCGCACCGCTGTCCGGCACCCTGATCTTCCGGGGGAGCCAGGGCGACGGGGAGCCGCTGAGCATCGGTTTCGACCTGGACGAGCCGGAGAGCGTCGCCCGGGTGATCAGTCCGCGGGACGAGACGCTCGGCGCGGCATACGTGGACCGCCGGGCGCTGACCCTCGGCCCGGGTGAGCCGGTGACCGTCGACGTCCAGGCGTACACCGACCGGTCGTACTGCGAATGGGTCATCGAACTGGAACTCGACCTCGGCGGCGAGAAGCGCGTCCAGGTGGTCGACGACCACGGTCGGCCGTTCCGCAGCACCGGCCTGGCTCCCCGCTACCAGGACCGGTACTACGCGCACCTGCTCAACGGCTGGACTGCGGACGGCGCCGGACCGCCGGTGTGGAAGCGGTGAACACCGGCCGGCGGCAGACCGCCCTGCTCGTGGTCGCCCTGGTCCTGCCCGCGCTGCTGGCCTTCGGGGTGGTCCGGTTGCTCGGGGCGGGGGACGGGACGGAACACCGGGCCGCACCGCCCCCACCGTCGGGCCCGGCCACGCCGTCCGACGCGGTCGGGATCGGCCCGGTCCTCGACCTGACCGCCCGGATCACCGGCACCGAGGACGGCACCGGGCTGACGTTCCTGACCACCCGGACCAAGGCCGAGGCGGGACCGCCGGCCACGGTCACGGACTGTCGGCAGTTCGCCGGGTGGGCGCAGCGTGACGGCGGCATCCCGGTGGGATTCGCACCGGTCCACACCCTGTCGGTGCACGCCCGACGCACCCTCGACGTCGGTGGTGTGTCCGTGGCGGCGGTGTCGGTCACCGAGGTCGAGCTGTCGCGCGGGGACGGCCCCTGGGTCGAGGTGGCCTGCCGGGACGCCGCCCCGGCCCCCACCGCCACCCCGTCTGCCGGGGGACTGCCGGCGGGGACGCGGGACGGGGACCCCGACCGGCCACGCGTCCTCGTCGCCGGGCAGACGATCGAGCTGCCGGTCCCGCTGGACCCCCCGTACGACAGCGGCGAGGTGTTCCCGCACGGCACTGTCGACTACCAGCTCCGGGTACGGATGGAGATCGACGGGGTGGTCGAGGAGCACCGGCTGCGCAACGGCGACGTGCCCTTCCGGTGCTGTGGACGGGTCACCCACATGGGCTTCCAGGCCGCCCGCTACGAGTGGCGGGTGTCGCCCGCACGCTCACTGCGGTACTGCGCCGAGCTGCGGTGGACACGGCAGCCCCCACCGCCGAAGTGTGAGCTCAGGCGCGGCTGATCCGCCGTCCGGACCGGGTGGTACGGGGACGTGCCCGGGTCGTCAGCGGGCGCACTCCGCACAGGTGCCGAAGATCTCGAAGGTGTGCCCGACCTCGGTGAAGCCGTGCTGGGCGGCGACCTGGTCGGCCCACCGCTCGACCGCCGGCCCGGCCACCTCGACGGTACTGCCGCACCGGCGGCAGACCAGGTGGTGGTGGTGCCTGCTCTGGCTGCACCGGCGGAACAACTGCTCGCCGCCGGGCAGCCGGGTGGAGTCGATCTCCTGGGCGTCGACGAGCAGTTGCAGGGTGCGGTAGACCGTGGTCAACCCGACCCGGGCCTTACGGGCCAGCAGCATCTGGTGCAGCTGCTGAGCGGTGTGGAAACCGTCGACCTCGCGCAGCAGCGCCAGCACCTCGCCGCGCTGACGGGTGTTCCGGGTCACGTTCGGCATCGCCTGGGTCACCGTACCGCCGTCTCCGCTCGTCGCCCCGGCCCCCACCCGGCGGCCGTCGCTGCTCCTCGCCTCCGCCGGTCCAGGCGGAGGCCGTACCCATTATGCGCTGCGGATACGGGCACCCCACGGCCCGTGGCGGGCCCGGGGTCGACGGCCGCCGGGGGGTCGGGTCAGGCCACGGCCGCGACCGGGGTGAGGGCCGCATGCCGCGACCGGGCGACCGCCGCCAGCTCGGTGGCCGGCACCAGCTCGTACTCGGGCGCTCCGGCGCGCAGCACGGTGAGCAGCTTCTGCCCGGTCACGGTGCAGGCCCTGCCCTGCGCCGCGAGCAGCGCCGGCACGTCCGCGAACGAGCCGGTCACGACCACCGCGTCGGCGACCCGGAGGGTGGACAGGCCCTCGGCGACGAGGGTCGCCTCGACGGCGTCCGGGTCGTCGCCGGTGAGCACCACCGAACGGGCGTCGGCCACCACCGCGTACGCCGGGTCGCCGGTCGGGCCGATCACCGAACCGACCCGGAAGTCGCCGGTGTTCAGCCGGCAGGTGACCGTCACGCCGTGCCGGGCGGCCAGCTCGACGGCACCGGAGTGCAGCACCTTCGCGCCGGCCCGCGCCATGGTCACCACGTCGGCGTACGCCAGGGTCGGCAGCAGTCGCGCGGCCGGGACCTGCCGGGGGTCGGCGTCGTACACGCCTTCCACGTCGGAGTGGATGTCGCAGCCCGGCAGCCGCAGCGCGGCGGCGACCGCGACCGCGGACAGGTCGGAGCTGTTCTTGCCCAGCCAGGTGGGGCGCTGGTGGGCGTCGGCCGCCTGACCACCGGGCAGCACCAGCGCGTCGGCGGCGGCCAGGTGCCCGTGCAGGTAGACCGGGTCGACACCGGTGAGCGCGGCGGCCTGCCCACCCGCCGGGCTGCTGGCCAGGCCGATGTGGTGCGGCGGCAGCAGCTCGGCGCGCAGACCGGCGCGTTCCAGCGCGATCCGTAGCAGGGCCGCGCCGACCGTGTCGGCCAACGGCAGCAGGCCGAGCAGGGCCGGGCTGCTGACCTCGGGGTGCAGTTCGGTGGCGAGCCGACGCAGTTCCTCGGTGGCCCCGGGCATCCCGCTGGTGACGACCACCAGCTTCTCGCCGTCGCGGACCCGCCCGGCGAGGTGGGCGGCGACGGTGTGGAAGTGCTCCGGACCGGCGAAGCTGGAACCGCCGAACTTGACCACCCGTACCCGGCTCACCGGACCCCCCTCGCCACCAGCACCTCGGCGATCTGCACCGCGTTCAGCGCGGCACCGATCCGCAGGTTGTCCGCCACCAGCCAGAACGCCACCCGGTTCGGGTGCTCCGGGTCGACCCGGACCCGCCCGACGTGCACCAGGTCGGGGTCGTCGAGGGTACGCGGGGTCGGCGGCCTGTCGGCCCACACCCGGACCTCGGGCTCGCCGGCCAGCAGCGCGGCCAGCTCACCGTCGTCGACAGGCGCGTCGCAGTCCACCACCACGGTCTCGCTGTGCCCGTTGAGCACCGGCACCCGTACGCAGGTGGCCGTCACGTCCAGCGTCGGGTCGCGGAGGATCTTGCGGCTCTCCTGCCGCATCTTCTGCTCCTCCAGCGTGAACCCGTCGCCGAGCAGGGTGTCGATCAGCGGGATCACGTTGTACGCCAGCGGTATCCCGAACGCCTCGACCGGGCCGGTCCGGGTGGGGTCGTCGGTCGCGGCGGCGGCCTGGGCGCGCAGTTCCGCCATCCCCCGGTTGCCCCGGCCGGAGGCCGCCTGGTAGGTGCTGACGGTGACCCGGCGCAGGCCGTACCGCTGACGCAGCGGGGCGAGCAGGCGCACCAGGGGAATGGTCGAGCAGTTCGGGTTGGCGATGATGCCGCTGTCCGGCCGCTGGTCGAGCACGTCCGGGTTGACCTGCGGCACCACCAGCGGCACGTCCACCGCCATCCGGAACGCGTTGGTGTTGTCGATGACCAGTGCGCCCTGGGCGGCGGCGCGACGGGCGTGCCGTTCGCTGACCCCGGTGCCGGCGGAGAAGAACGCCAGCCGTACGCCGGAGAAGTCGTACCGGTCGAGGTCGTGGACGGTGGCGGTGCCGCCCGGTACGTCGATGCGCTGCCCGGCGGAACGCGCCGACGCCACCGGCACGCACTCGCCGACCGGGAAGCCCCGCTGGACGAGCAGGTCGATCAGGGTACGACCCACCGCGCCGGTGGCCCCGACGACGGCGATCGGCAACGCGGTGCCGGTGACGGCCCGCAGGTCGGTTTGGAGGAGAGCGGGGGTGTCGGTGGAGGATGTCACGTCAGCCCTGCTTTCGGAGGACGGAGTGGGGTGACCCGGCCTCGTCGACGGTCACCAGGGGAGTGGGTGCCCCGGTCGCCACCGGCACCTCGGCCGGTGCGGGCACCTCGGGCCCGGTGGACGCGTCGCCGGGCGCGGGGTTCGGCCGGCGGGCGGCCAGCGGTTGCCAGCGCAGCGTCACCCCGAGGCTGGACAGCACGATCAGCACGATGCCGACGATCTCGGCCAGGGTGGGCCGGTGCGCGTAGACGACGACGTCGCAGACGATCGCCACCGCCGGGTTGACGAACGCGACCACCGCGATGGTCGAGCTGGGCAGGTGCGGAACGGCGGAGTAGAGCAGGTGGTAGAGCACGCCGGTGTGGAACACCCCGAGCACCGCCAGCCAGATCCAGCTGCTCGCGCCCGGTGCCGGCAGCGCCGCGAAGTGCACGAACGGCAGCAGCAGCGGGATGCCGATCAGCACCTGGATCAGTGCGGTGATCTGCGGTCGTACCCCCTTGAGCTGCTTCGCGGCGATGGTGGCCAGGGCGTAGAGGACGGCGGCGGCCAGCGCGTTGAGGATGCCCAGGAGCTGCCGGGAGTCGAGTCCTTCGCCGCGCAGCGCCGTCCACAGCTCGGTCGTCAGCACCAGCCCGACGAAGGCCAGCACCACCCAGCCGACGTTGGCCCGGGTGAGTCGTTCCTTGAACAGCAGCGCGCCGAGGAACAGCACGTAGAACGGTTGGGTGTGGTAGACGACGGTGGTGATGGTGATCGACGTCTGCTCGAACGAGGAGAACAGGAACACCCAGTTGAACACCAGGCAGACCCCGCCACCGGCGGCGAGCAGCAGGTTGCGCCGGGTCAGCCCGGTGTTGCGGAAGTAGCCGCCGACCAGGCAGGCCACGGCGAGGGCGACCGCGCCCAGCACGCACCGGGCGAAGACCACGTTGAACGCCGGCTGCCCGGATTCGAGGACGAACACCCCGATCGTGCCCCAGCCCGCCATCGCGACGATGATCTGGACCATCGGTGTCCTGCTGCTGCGGTGGTTCTCCATGCTGTCCCTTCCGGTTGCGGTCGCCGCCCCCTCGGCTGCGGCCGTGCTCAGGCGAACGGCGGGGCGTACATCAGGCCGCCGCGCGTCCACAGGTCGTTGAGGCCACGGGGCACGTCGAGCCCGCTGGCCGCGCCGAAGCTGCGGTCGTACACCTCGCCGTAGTTGCCGACCTGACCGACGGCGTCGCCGATCCAGGTCTGCGGCAGGCCGAGCGTGTCGCCGAGGCGGGCCTGCGCGTCCAGCAGCGCCGACGCCGCGCCCTGACCGACGGTGGCCGAGGTCAGGCCCTCCTCCTCGGCGGCGATCAGCGCGAAGATGATCCAGCGGACCGTCTTGAGCCAGTGCGAGTCACCGTCGGCGACCGCCGGGCCCATCGGCTCGCGGGAGATCAGCTCGGGCAGGACGACGTGCGCGTCGGGTTCCGGCAGCCGGGTCTTCTCGGCCGCCAGCACCACCCCGTCGCAGACGTACGCGTCGACCGCGCCGTCGCGGTAGCCGGCGAGGGCGTCCGCCGCGTCCGGGTACGGCACCACCTCGACCTCGGCGCCCAGCGGCGCGTAGTAGCGGGCGAGGCTGGCGGCGCTGCTGGTGCCGCCGAGCACGCCGATCCGGCGTCCGGCGAGCTGCGCGGCGGCGGTGACGCCGGCCGCCCGGGGCACCAGGAACGCCCCGCCGTCGTAGCAGGTGGTGGCGACGAAGGTGGCCCCGAAGCCGGCCTCCCGGGTCACCGTCCAGGTGGCGTTGCAGGTGAGCAGGTCGATGTCGTCCCCGGCGAGGGCGGGCATCCGCTGGTCCGGGGTGAGCGGCACGAACTCGACCGCGTTGGCGTCACCGAGCACGGCGGCGGCCACCGCGCGGGCGGTGTCCACGTCCAGGCCCTGCCACCGGCCGTCGGTGTCGGGGGCGGACAGGCCACGGATGCCGGTGCTCACCCCGGCGCGCACCGCGCCGTGGCGGCGGACCCGGTCGAGGCGGGCGGTCGTGCTGGTCAGGACCGAGGTCATCGGGTCTCCCTGTCAACGGGCCGGGCTCAGGGCCGGCGTGGTCGGCTCGGTGGTCGGGGTGTCGAAGCGGCGCTGGTTGAAGGCGAGCATGTCGATCAGTTCGGCCGAGCCGAGGTCGGCGGCGTGGCCGGTGGCGGGCCGCAGCGGCATCCGGCCGGTCCGGGTCCAGCGCAGCGTCCCGTCGGGTTCGACCCGGCTGCGGGCCAGGTTCGCGTTCTCCGGGTGCAGGCAGAACGGGACGTCGAGCAGGCCGGTGCCGAACGCCTCGGCGAGGGCGGTGCCGGGGTCCGGGTGCAGGTCGAGCACGGCCTCGACGAGCAGCCGCGCCTCCGCGTACGCCGGGGAGCCGGCCGGGTCGAAGGACTGCCGGCCCGGTGCGGCGCAGCCGGCGGCCTGGGTGGCGGCGAACTCCAGTGCGGCGACGTTCTCCGCGACGGTGGGGATGCGGAACGCCTCGGCCGAGGTCTTGACGATCAGCCGGGCGGCCCCGCCGGCCACGGCGAGCCGGACGCTCTCCGCCAGGATCGCGGCGGCGCCGGCCGGCGTACGGGGGAACAGGCCCATGAACGTGTAGACCACCAGGTGCACGTCGCAGTCCGGCAGGAACTCGGCGGCCAGGTGCCGCAGGGCCAGCAGCGCGTCCAGGTCCTGCCCGGGGTTGGTCTGCTGGGCGAAGCTGAGCGACAGGCTGCGTACCCCGTGCCGCCGGAAGAACAGGCCCTCCAGGATGCCCAGCGCGACGAGCAGCGACGGCGGGCAGAGCTGGCCGAGCATGCAGCCGGCGAAGCTCTCCAGGTGGGCGCCCCGCCCGTCGCCCACGGTGGCGAGCAGTTCGCAGCAGGCCGCCCACTCGTCGATCGCCGCCCGCAGCGGCACCCGGCTGTAGGGCAGGCAGTACGAGACGGGCCCGCCCTCGGTGGCGTCGAGGCCGGCGTCGAGCAGCGCGTGGAAGATGCCCAGCGGCAGTGCCGAGCCGTGTCGTACCTGGACCGGGAAGTCGTCGGCGGCGATGTCCTCCAGCATCGCCCGGGTCATCACCGCCCCGTGCGCGACCAGCGGATAGCCGTTGAGGTCGTGCGCGTGCACGAGGGCGCGGGCGGCGCTGGCGTGGTCGCCGACCCGGGTGAAGCTGTCGAGGGTGAGGGTGCCGGCGGTGGTGGCCCGGGCGGCGCGGACGGCGAGCAGGCCGCTGCGCATCTGTTCGGTGGTGGCGAAGCCCATCCGGGGCTGCACCACCAACCGACCGGCGGCCTGGTTGTCGGCCACGTACGACGCGAACCGTCCCCGGATCACACCGGGCTCGCGGCCAGGTGGGGACGGGCGTGCAGGGCGTGCAGGTGGGTGCGGAAGTCGTCGACGGCCCGGTCGCCGACGAAGACGCCGGTGTACCCGGCGGCGAGCAGGGCGGGCACGTGCCGTCCGTCGGCGGACCCGGCCACGCCGAGGTTGCCGCCGATCACGACGGGGGTGGTGCGGTCGTGCCGGCGCAGCCGGCGGATCAGTTGCCCGCCCTCGACCGCGCCGTGCCCGTTGACGGTGCTGACCACGACCAGGTCGGGCGTGTGCCGCAGGTGGGCGGCGACGAGTTCGTCGATCGGCGTGCAGGCGCCGAGGTTGACCACCCGGAAGCCGTGCTCCTCCAGCAGCAGGTGGAGGTAGACCAGGTTCCAGGTGTGCGAGTCGGAGGGAATGGTGGACAGGACAGCGACCGGTGCGTTGGCCGTTGAGAGGCGCATGCCGAACTCCAGGACACATCGCTAGCGGAAAATCGTCACGGAAAATGGGCACGGCTGGGTCGCCGTAGCCCCCGGACGGAAGCTCGGCGTAAAGTGCCGTTCCATGGTCAGAGAAAGATGATCTGGCTAGCGCAGGCCCGCCATTGCATTGAACACCGCAACTCCCCGTAAGTGGGTGTCTCACACATCTGTCGGTCGCCGAGTCTAGGGCGCGACCAGAACCCTGACAAGCAATGTCCCGGTTGACTTCCGACGGGTCGCCATCTGCGGACACGGACGGTAGCCAAATCACCACCGGCATTCCGGGCACGGACCGCCCGCGCCGCCCGCCGGCCGCTCCCCACCAGCACCGCCCGACAGGCAGGTCGCCACCCGCCGTGGCACAGGGTGACCGGAACAATCTCCTCCCGCCTTCCGCATCCTGAGAAGCGGTCGGCGGCGGCATCCACCGCACCCGTCGCCCACCCCCGCTGGGGTGATCCAGGCCATTCCCGTCGCCGCCCGCTCCCCCGCCGCTCACCCGGGGGAGCCCGGTCGCCGATCCGACACGCGTTCGGCCCGACAGGTGGCACCGAACCGGGCCGGGCACCCGTCGTCGCCGATCACGCTTCCCGAATCCTGGGACACTTGAACAGGTCAATTGATGACTGGGGGTCACGGATGACGCCGGTCCGCGCCACGCCGGTGGCCAGGGGATAGATAAGGCACGATGGACCGCTGCACACGGTGACGAGATGACCCGGCATACCGAGATGCGTTGCACGGCCCCCGCGACCGACCTATGGTCTACCCGCACGCCTGATCGACAGTGGTCATTGCGGCACTCATAGTCACCGGCGTCACCGCGTCACGGGGATTCCCCGCACCGCGCGCAGCCGCCGGACGTCCCGGTCGTCGTCGACCGTCCCCGTGCCGTCGCCGCCATTGTGCGGCGGCTCGGCACGCCCCCGGGAGGAGGTTTCCGTGTTGGGTGCGAAAGGCCGTCGCGAATTGTTCTCGGTGCACGGCGAAATCGAGGTGAACGCCACCGGTCAGCACATCTACGAGGTGGTCAGCGACCTACCGGCCAGCGGCCGGTGGAGCCCGGAGTGCCGGGGCGGGGAATGGATCTCCGGCACCCCCGGCGCGGTCGGTGCGGTGTTCCGGGGCGACAACGTCCGCAGCGACGACGTGGTGCCCTGGGCGCCGGTGGTCCGGGGCGAGTGGCAGACCACCGCCGAGGTGGTACGCGCCGCGCCCGGCCGGATGTTCGCCTGGGCGATGCGCAACAGCGCCGGCGAACGGCAGGAGAGCGTCTGGTCGTACGAGATCAACGCCGCCCCGGGCGGCAGCCTGCTCATCCACCGCTTCCGGATGGGCGAGGCGACCGAGGGCATCCGGGGCATCACCGCCGACCTCGACGCCGAGGCGACCGAGCGGTTCTTCACCCAGTGGACCGAGAAGCTGCGCGGCGACATCGAACTGACGCTCGCACGGCTGAAGACCTTCATCGAACACTCCTCCGGAGGACGGTAGCCATGCTGCTGCAACGCGTCGCCAACCAGGGAATCCGACTCGGCACGGTGTTCGACAGGGCACTCGCCCGGCACCCCGCCAACCTGCTCATCCTCGACCACGACCTGGACGTCGCCCCGGAACTCGGCCGCCGGATCGCCATGGCCGAACTCGCGGACCTCGTCGACGACCTCGCCTCCCGGCTGTGGGCGGCGCGCATCCGCCCCGGCGACCGGGTGGTCGTCCACAAGTCGGACGGGTTCGACATCCCGCTGCTCGCCGTCGCCGTCGCCCGCATCGGCGCGGTACCGGTGCTGCTCTCGCCCAAGCTGGACGGCACGACGGTCGCCGAGTTGCTGCGCCGGGCCGCCCCGGCGTACCTGCTCACCGACGAGGCGAAGCTGACCGGCAGCCTGCCCGAGGGCGTCGGTGAGCTGGCCGACGGGGTGCTGCTCGCCGCTGGCACCCACCCGGCGGGCACCGCGCTGGCCGAGCTGGCCGGCGTACCCCGGGTCGCGCCGGTGACCATGCCCGCCGACCACCCGTCGCTGGTCACCCACACCTCAGGCACCACAGGCATCCCCAAGATGGCGGTGCACACCGGCTGGTCGCTCCAGGCCCGGTACCGGCCACAGGCCACCATCGCCGCGCTGGTCCGCCGTCGGGAACCGCTGCTGCTGCACGTGTCGTTCGTGCACTCCCGGGCGATCAGCGCGATGACGCTGACGTTGTCGCGCGGCGTACCGCTGATCGTGCTGGCCGACGACGACCCGGCGCGCGCCGCCGAACTGCTCACCCGGTTCCGGCCCGGCGTGATCGAGGCACACCCCAACTCGTTCCTGCGCTGGGAGGAACTGGCCGACGACCCGCGCCGGCCGCTGGCCAGCGTCCGCTACTTCAGCAGCACGTTCGACGCGATCCACCCGCGCACCATCCGCCGGATGCTGGCCGCCTCCGCCCACCGCAACCCGAAGTTCGCCCAGCTGTACGGGCAGAGCGAGACCGGCCCGGTGGTCGGCCGGACGTACAGCCGGCGGTGGGAGCCGGAGCACGACGGACGCTGCGTCGGCGTGCCGTTCCCCGGCATGACCGACATCCGGGTGGTGTCGGTCGACGGCCGGCCCCCGACCCGGGAGTCGCCGGGCCGGATCGAGGCCCGCAGCGACGGGCGGGCGATCACCTTCCTCGGTGAGCCGGAACGCTACGCGGCCCAGGTAGACGGCGGCTGGTGGAAGATGGGCGACGTCGGCTACCGCAGCCGGTGGGGCTGCCTGCACCTGCTCGACCGTGAGGTCGACGTGGTGCCCGGCTTCGGCAGCACGCTGGTCGCCGAGGACCACCTGCTGGCCCGGATGAGCGACCTGACCGAAGTGATCATCGTGGGCACCGAGGGCCGGCCGGTGCCGGTGGTCTGCACCCGCGACGACAAGCCCCTCGACCTCGACGCCTGGCAGGCGGCGGCCCAGGGGTTGCCGCCGATGGCCGACCCGGTGCACCGCCGGCTGGCCGACCTGCCGCACACCGCCACCACCAAGATCAAGCGGCTGGAGCTGGCCCGGGCGCTCGTCGCCGAAGGTATCGGTCGGTGAGCACCGTCGGCACGGCCCTGGTCACCGGCGCGGCCGGCGGGATCGGCGCCGAGGTGGCGCGGGCGCTGGCCCGGCGCGGCACCCCGGTCGCCGCCGTCGACAGCGACGCCGACCGGCTACGGGCCACCGTGGACGAGGCCCGGTCCGCCGGGCTGCCGCTGACCGCGTACCCGGCCGACGTCCGCTCGGGCGCGGCGGTACGCGACCTGGTGGACACCGTCGAACGGACGCTCGGGCCGATCGACGCGCTGGTCAACGCCGCCGGGGTGCTGCGCCCGGGCGAGGCCCGCACGCTGACCGAGGAGGACTGGCAGCTCACCTTCGCGGTCAACGCGACAGGGGTGTTCCACACCTGCCGGGCGGTGGCCGACCGGATGGTGCCCCGACGGCGCGGCACCATCGTCACCGTCGCCTCCAACGCCGCCGGCACCGCCCGCGCCGGCATGTCGGCGTACGGCGCGTCCAAGGCGGCGGCCACCGCGTTCACCAAGGCCCTCGGGCTGGAACTCGCCAGGTACGGCATCCGGTGCAACGTGGTGGCCCCCGGCTCCACCGACACCCCGATGCTGGCCGCGCTGCTACCCGACGACGCCGCCCGGCGCTCCACCATCGGCGGGGTGCCGGAGGCGTACCGGGTGGGCATTCCGCTCGGCCGGATCGCCGATCCGGCCGACATCGCCGCCGCCGTGCTGTTCCTCATCTCCGACGACGCCCGGCACATCACCATGCAGCACCTGACCGTCGACGGCGGCGCCACGCTCGGCGTCTGAGCCCGACCGAGGAGGCAACCGTGGGCATCCCGGACACCATCCGGTACGACCTGCCCGAACTGCCAGGCAACACCGTCGGCTGGACCCCCGACCCGGCCCGTGTGGTGCTACTCGTCCACGACATGCAGGGCTACTTCCTGCGCCCGTTCCCGCCCGACGCGCAGCCGGGCCGGGCCCTGCGGCACAACGCGGCCCGGTTGCGCGCCCGCTGCGCCGAACTGGGGGTGCCGGTGGCGTACACCGCGCAGCCGGGGTCGATGACCCCCCTCCAGCGGGGCCTACTCGCCGACTTCTGGGGGCCGGGGATGACCGCCGAGCCGCAGCAGCGCCGGGTCGACCCGGCGCTGGCCCCCGCCGTCGGGGACTGGGTGTTCACCAAGTGGCGGTACAGCGCCTTCCACCGCACCGACCTGCTGGACCGCATCCGCGCCGCCGGCCGCGACCAGCTCGTCGTCTGCGGCGTGTACGCGCACGTCGGCGTGCTGGCCACCGCCTGCGACGCGTTCTCGCACGACATCGAGACGTTCGTGGCCGCCGACGCGGTGGCCGACTTCACCGCCGACGACCACCGGATGGCCCTGACCTACGCGGCGAACCGGTGCGCCGTGGTCGCCGACACCGACACCCTGCTCGCCGCGCTGCCCGTCACCACCGCCGCCCACGCCTGAGCACGGGCCGGCCGGCACGCACCGTCCCACCCCCCGACCGGCCGGCCCCTGCACCGGCCGGTCGGCCACCCACCACGAGAGGAGGCGGCCGATGTCCGCGGAGCACCGACCAGCGCCGTCCGGACCGGTCGCGCTGCCACCCGCCGACCGCGCCGGGTGCCACGGACCGTTCGCCCTGCTGCACCGGCCGTACGCGCACGAGTACGGCTGGGTCGACGTGCTCGCCGGACCTGTCGCCCCGGTCGACCGGTTGGCCGAGCTGCCCCTGCCCGAGCCGGCCGACCCGGCCGAAGGCCAGGACCTGCTGGTCCTGATCCCCTACCGGCAGCTCGCCGAGCGGGGGTTCGACGCCCCCGACGACGGCACCCCGCTACTGGCGATGCGGGTCGAGCAGCAGGAGGTGCTGCCGTTGGCCGAGGTGCTGCGGCGCATCCCCGACGGCGAGATCCCGGTCGGCCCCGGCGACTACGACCTGTCCGACGCCGCGTACGCCGGGCTGGTCCACGCGGTGCTCGACGCCGAGATCGGCAGCGGCCAGGGGGCCAACTTCGTCCTCAAGCGCACCTGGATCGCCGACCTGGGCGGGGACCCGCTGACCGCCGCGCTGCGGTTGTTCCGTCGACTGCTCGCGGCGGAGAACGGCGCGTACTGGACGTTCCTGGTGCACACCGGCGACCGGACGCTGGTCGGGGCGAGCCCGGAACGGCACGTCAGCCTGACCGGCGGGCGGGCCGTGATGAACCCGATCAGCGGCACCTACCGGTACCCGGAGTCCGGGCCGACCCTGCCCGGCGTGCTCGACTTCCTCGCCACCTCCAAGGAGACGGCCGAGCTGTTCATGGTCGTCGACGAGGAACTGAAGATGATGGCCCGGATCTGCCCGGACGGCGCCCGGGTCCGGGGCCCGTACCTGCGGGAGATGGCCCGGCTCGCGCACACCGAGTACCTGGTCGAGGGGGCCACCGACGCGGACGTGCGGGACGTGCTGCGGGAGACGATGTTCGCCCCGACCGTGGTCGGCAGCCCGTTGCAGAACGCGACCCGGGTGATCGGCCGGTACGAGCCGACCGGCCGCGCCTACTACAGCGGCGCGTTGGCCCTGATCGGCCACGACCGGGCCGGCCGCCGGACGTTGGACTCGACGATCGTGATCCGCACCGCCGACATCGACTCCGGTGGCCGGCTGCGCCTGTCGGTCGGCGCGACGCTGGTGCGTGACTCGGACCCGGTGGCGGAGGCGGCGGAGACCCGGGCGAAGGCCGCCGGCCTGCTGACCGCCCTGCACGCCCAGCCGGTCGGTGGACTGGCCGGCCATCCGGGGGTACGCCGGGCGCTGCGGCAACGCAACGAGCGGGTCGGCCGGTTCTGGTTGGCGTCCGACCAGACCGACGCCGGGGACCCGTACCGGCCCGGCGACGCCGATCCGGTGCTCGACGGCAGGCGGGTGCTGGTGGTCGACGCCGAGGACACCTTCGCCGTCATGCTCGGCCAGCAACTGCGCTCGCTGGGGCTGGACGTGACGGTACGCCGGCACGACGAGCCGTTCACCGTCGACGCGTACGACCTGGTGGTGCTGGGGCCCGGTCCGGGTGACCCGCGCGACGGCGGCGACCCGAGGGTGCGGCTGCTGCGGGACACGATCGGCGCGTTGCTGGCCGGTCGCCGCCCGTTCCTCGCCGTGTGCCTGAGCCACCAGGTGCTGTGCGACCTGTTGGGCATCCCGCTGCACCGGCTGCCGGTGCCCAACCAGGGGGTGCAGAAGGAGATCCGGCTGTTCGGCGTGCCGCACCGGGTCGCCTTCTACAACACCTTCACCGGGCGCTGCCCCACCTCGCTGCTGCCGCAGGGACGGCACGCCGAGACGGTGCAGGTGAGCCGGGACCCGGCGACCGGTGAGGTGTACGCGCTGCGGGCGGCCGGGTTCGCGTCGGTGCAGTTCCATCCGGAGTCGATCCTGACCGAGGACGGGGTGGGCATCCTGCGGGAACTGCTGCGGGTCCTGCCGCAGCCGGGGGCGGGACGCGCCTGTTCGGCAGTCGGCGTCGACTTCCGACGCTAACCAGGACGTGTACTATCCAGGTTGTGCGGATGAGCGAGCAGGTCGAGTGGGGGCTGCACTGCTGCCTGACCCTCGCCTGGATCGGCGGCGAACACCCGATGCCCGCCGTCCGGCTCGCCGAGTGGTTCGAGCTGCCCCCGGCCTACCTCACCAAGTGCCTCCAGGCCCTGACCAGGGCCGGCATCCTCCAGTCGGTGCCCGGCGCGCGCGGCGGGTTCCGGCTCGCCCGCCAACCGGCGGACGTGACCGTGATGGACGTGACGGCGGCGATCGAGGGGGCCGACAACCCGTTCCGGTGCACCGAGATCCGCCAGCGCGGCGCGGGGGTCGACCCCTCCGCGCCGGAGTTCCGCACCCCGTGCGCCATCAGCACCGTCATGCACCGCGCCGACCTGGCCTGGCGACGCGAGCTGGCCGGCCACACCCTCGCCGACCTGCTCGCCTCGGCACCGGCGGAGGCGGCCGAACGCACCCGTCGCCGCTACGCGCTGCTGCGCGGCTGACGCCCCGGCCGCCACCCACGCGACCGCCGACCGACCGTCGGCCCGCGTACCCGCCGGCCACCGGTCCACCCGCGACCGCACCATCGCCCCGCGGTCCCGGCCGCCGGGTGCGGGCGGTTCCCCCACCGCCCGCACCGGATGGTCGTCCACACCCGAATCCCGTGCCGGCGCGCTCCGCCGCGCCGCCGCATGCCGTCCCGCATCCGGAGACCTCATGTCCCACCTGCACACCCGCACCGGCCCGGGGCCGGACACCACCGCCGGGCCCGGCCGGGGCCTGCGCTTCACGCTGATCCTCGCGGCCGGCACCTTCGCCGTCGGCACCGACGCGTTCGTGGTCGCCGGGCTGCTGCCCGACATGGCCGCCGCGCTGCGGGTCTCCACCGCCGCCGCCGGACAGTCGGTGACGGTCTTCGCCATCTCGTACGCCGTCCTCGCCCCGGTGCTGTCCACCCTGACCGCCCGGCTGCCGCGCCGCACCCTGCTCGTCGCCGCGTTGCTGGTGCTCGCCGCCGGCAACCTGCTCTCGGCCGCCGCCGACACGCTGCCGGTGCTGATCGTCGGGCGGATCGTCGCCGCCGCCGGTGCCGCCGCGTACACCCCGAACGCGGGAGCGGCAGGCGCCTCCCTGGTCTCACCGGCGCTGCGCGGGCGGGCCCTGGCCGTGGTGATCGGCGGGCTCACCGTCGCCACCGCGCTGGGCGTGCCGCTGGGCGGGCTGACCGGCCGGTGGCTCGGCTGGCGGGCCGCGCTCGTCGCGGTGGCCCTGCTGGCGCTCGCCGTGGCGGTGGCCGTCCGGCTGGCGATGCCCGCGCTGCCCGGGGCGGCGGCGGTGCCGTTACGCGCCCGGTTGACCGCGCTGCGCCGGCCGGCCGTGCTCGCCGTGCTGCCGCTCACCGTGATCGGCATGGCCGCCTGCTACACGGTGTACGCCTTCGCGGTGCCCACCCTCGGCGCGCTCGGCGTCGGCGCGTACCAGGTCAACCTGATGCTGCTGCTCTACGGGTCGGGCGCGGTCGCCGGCAACGTCGCCTCCGGCTACGCCACCGACCGGTGGGGCGCGGTGCCGGTGCTGGTGGTCGGGTACGCCGTGATGGCCGTCGCGCTGGGCGTGCTCGGCGCGCTCAGCACCGCCGGGTCCGCGCCGATGCCACTGGTCGGGCTGCTGGTCGGCGCGTGGGGTGCGGCGAGCTGGTGTCAGACCCCGGCGCAGCAGCACCGGTTGATCGCCGCCGCGCCGCAGCAGGCCCCGCTGGTGGTGTCGCTGAACTCGTCGGCCATCTACCTCGGCATCGGCCTCGGCACCACCGCCGGCGGGGCGGCCCTCGTCTCCGGCGTGCCCGCCATGTACGCCCTCGGCGCGGCCGGGGCGGTGCTGGCCCTGCTGGTGCTCCAGCTCGGACGGTGGATCACCAGGCGTACCCCGGCGGTGGCGTCGTGACCGGCGCGACGGACACCACGACCGCCGCGTACGTGGACCGTACCGGGCCCGCCGGGACGATCCGGGTCGGCCCGCTGCCCGCACCCGAACCGACGCCGACGGAGGTGCTCGTCGGGGTCGAGGCCAGCCCGGTGAACCGGGTGGACACCTTCGTCCGGTCCGGCGCGTTCCGTACCCCGCTGACCTTCCCGTTCGTCATCGGGCGGGACCTGGCCGGCACGGTGCTGCGGGTCGGCGAGGCCGTCACCGGTTTCGCCCCGGGCGACCGGGTGTGGTGCAACAGCATGGGTCACGCCGGCCGGCCCGGTGCCGCCGCCGGCCGGGTTGCGGTGCCCGCCGACCGGCTCTACCCGGTGCCCGCCGGGGTGGACCCGTTGACCGCGGTGGCGGTGGCACACCCGGCGGCCACCGCCTACCTCGCCCTGGTCACCCACGCCCGGGTCCGCCCCGGCGAGGTGGTGCTGGTGATCGGCGCGGGCGGCAACGTGGGCAGCGCCGCCGTCACCCTGGCCCGTGCCGCCGGGGCCCGGGTGGTGGCCACCGCGCACCCCCGCGACGCCGACCACTGCGCCGGCCTCGGCGCGGAGCCGGTGGTCGACTACCGGGACGCCGACTGGGCCGCCCAGGTCCGCCGGGCCTGCCCGTCCGGGGTGGACGTGGTGCTCGACGCGGCCGGGGTCAACGACCTGACCAGCACCGTCGGCCTGCTCGCCCCCCGGGGCCGGGTGCTGGTGCTGGCCGGCCTGGGCACCACCCCGACGCTGCCCGCCGGTGAGCTGTACCTGCGCGACGGCGCGGTGCTGGGCTTCGTGATCTCCCACGCCACCGTCGCCGAGCTGGCCGACGCGGCGCGGGCCATCAACGCGCTGCTGGCCGACGGCCGGCTGCGGACCCGGAAAGTCGAGACGCTCCCGCTGGCCGCCGCCGCCGAGGCGCACCGCCGCGCCGAGGACGGCCTGCACGGGGTACGCACCCTCCTGCTGCCCACCCCACCCTGACCGCCGCCGGAGCAGCCGGCCCGGCGGTCAGCGGCGCAGGCCCATCCCGGCGTAGCCGTGGGAGATCCGCTCCCGGGGTTCCCCGTCGGGTCGCCACTCGGCCACCCGGACCAGCCCCGGATCGACCAGGTCGTAGCCGTCGAGGAAGCGCAGCACGTCGGCGTGCGGACGGGGCACCAGTGGGGCGCTGCTGCGCTGGTAGACCGCCTGCCCCTGGCGGGTGGGCAGCGGCGGGGCCCCGTCGGTGGTGAGATGGGAGACGACCAGCGGGCTACCGGGGACTGTCGCGTCCCGTAGCCGGGCGACGGCGTCCCACGGCTGCTCGGCGTCGGTGACGAAGTGCAGCACCGCCACCAGCAGCACGGCCACCTGACGGTCGAAGTCGATCGCCGCCCGGACGTCGGGGTGGGCCAGCAGCTCGTCCGGTCGGCGCAGGTCACCCCGGACGATGGTGGTCCGCCCGTCGGCCGGCAACAGCCGCCGGGCGTGCGTGACGGCGACCTCGTCGTAGTCGACGTAGACCACCGTCGAGTCGGGGGCGACCTGACGGACGATCTCGTGCACGTTGCCCTGGGTGGGCAGCCCGGCGCCGATGTCGAGGAACTGGCGTACGCCCAGCTCGGCGGCGTGCCGGACGGCCCGGCGCAGGAAGTGCCGGTTGGCCTGGGCGGCGATCCCGGTGTCCGGGAAGATCCGCAGGATCTGCTCGGCGGCGGCCCGGTCGGCGGCGAAGTTGTGGCACCCGCCGAGGTAGTAGTCGTACATCCGGGCCACGTTCGGCCCCTGCTCGGCGTCGGTCGGCGCGGTCACCGGCCCTCTCCCTCCACTCGCGTCGTCGCTGCGGGACGACCCACCGCCGGGCGGTGGGCGTCCTGCGCCCTGATGTCTAGCACCCGGGGCGACGACATGTTGACCCCCCGTGTCGGCGAGCCGGCAGCCCACGACCGTCACCTGCCGGTATGACGGTGACACCGACTGTCGGCGAGGAGGCATCCGATGAACACTGCCCGGGAGACCGTGGAGGTGGACCCGGCCCTGTTCCGGGCCGTGTACGACTCACCCGCCTCACTGCCGGGGCGGCACCGCTGGACCACCCCGGAGCACGACGTACGCCGGCTGGAGAAGCTGCTCGGCATGCCGGCGCAGAGCATCGGCGCACCACTGTGGGTCAGCGGCGACCAGCCGGACTGCCCCAAGTGTGGACGCCGGACCACCTGGCTGGACATCGTCGCCTCGGCCCTCAAGGGGGTGCATGACCCGCTGATGATCGCCACGGTGATCCTCGGTGACCGTCGCTACGTCAACACCGAGATCCCGGACGGGATCGCCGGGGTGCACTGCCTCGACTGTCACACCCCGGTCACCGGCCTGCGCAGCTTCAAGTGCCACAACTGGGCGTACGCCTTCGAGGAGCTGGCGGTGGTGCGGGAGCGGATGCGGGGCGGGTCAGGCCCGGCGGGCGGGCCGTCGGCCGGGCGGTGACGGCGGTTCCGGCCCCGGGTCGGGCAGCTGCGGCAGGGGCCGGGTGACCGCCGCCGCGCCGCTGACCGTGACCGCCTCCCCGGCGTGCCGCAGCGCGACGGTCGTCTCCGGGCCGGCGTCGGGCAGCTCGTAGCGGGCCCCGTCGCGGGTCAGCGTGACCCGTAGCCGCTGCCCGTGCCAGCGCAGGTGGAAGGCGAGCCGGTCGATCCGGGCCGGCAGGCGGGGGTCGAACGACAGCTCGCCGGTGTCGTCGCGCAGCCCGCCGAAGCCCTCCACCACCGCCGTCCACGCCCCGGCCAGGGCCGCCAGGTGCAGCCCGTCGCCGGTCTTGTCGCCGAGGTCGGCGAGGTCGTGCAGGGCCGCCTCGGCGAGCAGGTCGTACGCCAGGTCGAGGTGGCCCAGTTCGGCGGCGAGCACCGCCTGGGAGCCGGCGGACAGCGACGAGTCGCGGACGGTACGGGCCTGGTAGTAGGCGAAGTTGCGGGCCTTGGCCTCGGCGGTGAACTCCCCCGGGCAGCGTTGCATGGCGAGCACCAGGTCGGCCTGCTTGACCACCTGCCGCCGGTACAGCTCCAGGTAGGGGTAGTGCAGCAGCAGCGGGTAGTCGTCGTCGGTCATCGCCGCGAAGTCCCACTCGGGTTGCTCGGTGAAGCCCGCCGCCTGCTGGTGCACCCCGCGCTTGCGGTCGTAGGGCAGGTGCACGGCGTCGGCGGCGGCCCGCCAGCCGGCGATCTCCGCCGGGTCGACGCCGAGCGCGGCGGCCCGCTGCGGGTGCCGTCCGGCGGCGTCGGCGGCACCCCGCAGGTTGCGCCGGACCATCAGGTTGGTGAAGACGTTGTCGTCGACCAGGGCGGCGTACTCGTCGGGGCCGGTGACGCCGGTGACGTGGAACGCGCCGTCGTCGGACCAGTGGCCGTAGCCGGCCCACAGCCGGGCCGTCTCCACCAGCAGTTCCAGCCCGGTGTCGGCGAGGAACTCCTCGTCGCCGGTGACCGTGACGTAGCGCAGCACCGCGTCGGCGATGTCGGCGTTGACGTGCAGGGCGGCGGTGCCGGCCGGCCAGTAGCCGGAGCACTCCCGGCCGCCGATGGTGCGCCAGGGGAAGGTGGCTCCGGTGAGCCGCAGCTCGGCGGCCCGCTCCCGGGCCTGCGGCAGGTGGGCGTGCCGCCAGCGCAGCGCGCCCCGGGCCACCCCGGGCAGCAGGTACGTCAGCACCGGCAGCACGTAGCTCTCGGTGTCCCACAGCACGTGCCCGTCGTAGCCGTTGCCGGTGAGTCCCTTCGCCGCGATGGTCCGGTCGCCGTCGGCCCGGCCGGCCTGGAGCAGGTGGAACACGGAGAACCTGACGGCCTGCTGGAGTTCGGGGTCGCCGTCGATCTCCACGTCGGCGGTGCGCCACCGCTCGTCGAGCACGGCCCGCTGGTCGGCCAGGAGCGCGTCGAACCCGTGCCGGCGGGCGGCGTCGGCCTCGGCGGTGACCAGGTCGGCCAGCTCGTCCGGGGTGCCGCCGTCGACCGGGGCGCACTCGTACGCGGCGTACTTGGTCAGCCGCAGCCGGTCGCCCGGGGCGAGTCGCCCTTCGACGGTCGTGCGCAGCCGGTCCGGGGTGTGGTCGTCGCCGTCGGTGAATCCCGCCGGCGCGTCCGTCTCGTGGGTGACCGCGACGGCGACCCGTTGGGCGCTGCTGTCGGTGCGGTGCACCAGCACGCCCCGGTGGCCGTCGGGGCGGTGCAGTTCGGCGTGGAGCGGGTCGTGCACGACCGAGGCGGCCCGGGGGTCGTCGGCGCGTTCGGGCACCCGCTCGTTGGCCAGCACGTCCGAGCAGACCCGGATCTCGACCGGTCGGTCGTCCAGCGGCTCGACCTCGTACCTGACGGCGGCGACGGCGTGCCGGGGCAGCGAGACCAGCCGGGTGCTGCGGACCCGCACCCCGTGCCCGGCCGGTGAGATCCAGTCGGTGCACCGGCGCACCACGCCGGCCCGCAGGTCGAGGGTGCGCTCGTGGGCGCGGACGGTCCCGGTGCGCAGGTCGAGGGGTTCGCCGGCCACCCAGAGCCGGATCAGGGCGGCGTTGGGTGCGCTGATCACGGTGTCGCTCTCCTGCGGGAAGGCGTACCCGTCCTCGGGGTAGCGCTGTCGCCGCCGCTCGTGGAACCCGTTGAGGTAGCTGCCCGGCATGCCGTAGGGCTGGCCCTCGTCGAGGGTGCCCCGCCAGCCCACCCAGCCGTTGGACAGGGCGAAGACCGACTCGGTCTCGCCGAGCCGGTCCAGGTCGGTGGCGGTCCGCCGGATCTGCCAGGTCTCGTCCGTCTGCACGGCGGGGAGGTACCCGGCGGCGGTGGGCGGCCAATCGCGGGGACCGCTGTGAACTCGCTGTGACGGAAGCGGGGATCAGCCCCGGCATCGCGCACCATGTGACCGCTCCACCCGGTTCCTACGCCTCGATAGGTCTAAAAGAGGTATGACACTTCGGTGAGGTGAGTGATGAAACAGACGATTACCACAGACATTCCCGATATCAGCGAGGAGTGGTACCGCGACGTCGTCGACGTTGCCGATACCGCCCCGGCCCCGGTGCAGTGGTTCGCGGTGCACTTCACCGAGGGGGTGATCCTGCTGCTCGGCCTGATGCTGGTGGCCGTCGCCGTGCCCCGGCTGCGCCGGCCCGACCCGTGGGGCCGGGCCCTCGCCCTGGTCGCGCCGGCCACCGTCGTCCTGGCGTACGGGTGCAGCGAACTGCTCAAGTCGCTGGTCGACCAGGAGCGGCCCTGTCGGGGGGCGGTCACCATCCTGGCCGCACCGTGCCCGCCGACCGGTGACTGGTCCTTCCCGAGCAACCACGCCACGATCGCCGGGGCGCTGGCCACCGCCGTCCTGCTGCTGTCCCCGCGATGGGGTCTGCTGGCCGCCCCGCTGGCCCTGCTCGCCGCGTTCTCCCGGGTCTTCGTGGGCGTGCACTACCCGCACGACGTCCTCGCCGGCCTGCTGCTCGGTCTGGCGGTGACCCTGCTGGTCACCCTCCCGGCGGCCCGGCCCCTCGCCGAGATGCTGCGCCGGCACTCCGACCCGGCCACCCGGGAGGTCGACCGGGGTCAGCGGGTCGGCTGAGCCGGGTCAGCCGACCAGCAGGAGCGCGGCACAGGTGCCGGCCACCAGGAACGGCCCGAACGGCAGGTGGCTCGACCACCCGACCCGGCGGCTGGCCAGCAGCGCCACCCCGACCAGCGCCGACAGCAGAAAGGTCAGCACCAGCCCGGTCACCACCGCCCCCCACCCCTGCCAGCCGAGCAGCGCCCCCACCCCGAGCGCGAGCTTGGCGTCGCCGAGGCCGAAACCCCGCCGGCCGAGCAGCAGTGTGGTGGTGGCGAAGGCCAGGCCGAGCGCCACCCCGGCGGTCACCGCCCGCAGCCACGCCCCAGCCTCCGCCCCGGTCGCCGCGGCCACCCCGAGCAACGCCCAGGTGCCGACGGCGGCGGGCCAGGTGAGCCGGTCCGGCAGCCGGTGCACCGCCAGGTCCACGAGTACGAGCGGGACCGCGCAGCCGAGCCACCAGGCCAGCGCGGCCCGCTCGGCCAGCGGCCCGTCGACCAGCACCAGCACCGCCACGGCCACCACCAGCAGCGCCTCGACCGCGAAGGGCGCGGCACCGACCCGGCCCGCACAGGCCGGGCAGCGGGCCGTCGGCCCGAGCGCCGGCAGCGGCCGGTCCAGCCCGACCGCGGCACCGCAGCCGTCGCACCCGGCCCGGTCGGCCACCCCCGGGGGTACGGCGTACCGGGCGACCGCGAGCCGCAGCACCGGTGCGACCGTCAGCATCCCGGCCAGTCGACGGAGGACAGACACGGAGCGTGACGTCCGGACGGGGTCGACGTAACGGTCCGATATCAGGTCGGTCTCCGCAGTGGAGACCTGAGCGTCCCCCGCCCCGCCTGGCGCTTCCGGGGCATCGATCGTGACCTTCGGGGAACGGATCGGGCCGGCCCGCTCGACCCGTCCCGTATCCTCCGGCGACGCAGGCGGTTCGCCTACCGGGCCGACCCGATCGGCCGGCACCGGCCCACGATCGACGGGCACCGGTGACACCGGCCGGACACCCTGGACATCGCCCACCTTCGGTCACTCCTGCCCATCACGGTGAGTGCTCGGATGAATTGCCTCTGTTGCATCGGCGCACGTCAGCCTATGCTCGCCCCTTGGGTACGACGCAACCCCGAGCAGCCGCGTCGGACGCCAGAAACCACCCATCCGCACAGATCCGCACAGGTAAATGCCGCAGCACCCGGAACTGTCCGATCGACATCACCCCGGAGTACCGCCGCATGCCCGGAGGCCGCCACGACCGTCGCCACCGGGCGCCACCGAGGAGGGCAGGGCAATGCGTACAGGGCGATTCCGCCACTGGACCAGCTGCCTCGTCGTCGCCGTGGTGGCCGCCCTCGCCGGCTGCGCCGACCCGCCGGAGCCGACCTCCGCCCCCGCCCCCCGACCGGCCAGCGACGACCGCCCACCCACCGAGGCGGAGCAGGCGGCCGAACGGGCCGCGCTGGCCGCGTACGCCGGATATCTGGAGGCCTCCCGGGAGGCGAGCCGGGACAGCGACCCCTTCTATCCGAAGCTGACCCGGTTCCTGGGCGACCCGCTGCTCACCCGGGTCCGGGTGGCGATCGACGACGCCCGCCGGCACGGCGCCATCCGCACCGGGACGTTGAAGTCGGAGCCCTCCGTCACCTCCGTCAGCCTCGACGGCCGCCCGGCGACCGTGGAGATCCAGGACTGCCTGGACGCCACCGGCTACCGGCTGGTCTACCGCAAGGACAAACGGGTGGTGCCCGGCTCGGCCGGCACCCGGCACCTGGCGACCGCCACCGCGACCCGCTACCCGGACGGCCGCTGGCTGATCAACTCCGGTGCCGCCCACGAGGACCAGCCATGTTGACCCGGGAAGGAACGCCCGTGCCGACCCATTCCGCCACCCTCCCCCAGGCCGGTCCCGAGCCCGCGGCCCGCCGTCTGCTCCGACCCGTCGGCGGCCTGCCCCGCCGGGTGCTCGCCGGCCTGCTGCTGGCCGTGCTGGTGGCCGTGGCCGCGCCACCGGCCCCGGTGCAGGCGGCCGGCCCGGGGGTGCAGTGCCCACCGGGCCAGAACGACTGCAGCATCTGGGACGACGACCCGGGCACCCCCGGTGACCCGGGCGGCGGGACCGGGCCGGGCAGCCCGAACAGCCCCGGTGCCGCCCCGAAGTGCCAGTGGAACGGCAAGCCGCTGCCCTGCTACAACCCGCAACTCGGCTGGTTCGACAACGCCAGCGGCTGCTACTACAAGGTCGCCGAGCCGCAGGAGGAAGCCCCCGAGGGCAAGGTGTGGTACGTCCGGACCTGCAACGGCGGTGACCTGGGCGCGCAGTCGACGGTGCTGCTCGACGGGCCGCCGCCCGGGTTCGGCACCCCGCCCGACCCGGAGGAACTGGCCCGCCGGGCGCTCGCCTCGATCAGCCTGCTGCCGCCCCGGGCGTCGGTCGCCCCCCGGCGCAGCCTCGGCCCCGGCCTGGTCGGCCTGCCGGTCTGGATGTGGGCCAGCAGCGGCCGGAACTACTTCGGCCCGCTCCGCGCGTCGGCGAGCGACAGGGGCCTGACCGTACGGATCACCGCGCAGGTCCAGCGGATCGTGTGGGACCTGGGTAACGGCAGGAAGATCACCTGCCACGGCCCCGGCACGCCGTACAAGGCGACCGGCCCGAACGCCGGCAAGAAGTCGCCTACCTGCGGCTACGACGGCTACCCCAGGGTGGGCAACTACCGGGTCAGCGCCACCACGTTCTGGAACGTGCACTGGGTCGGCGGTGGCCGCAGCGGCGACATCGCGCAGACCCGGACCAGCGGCGTCGTCGACATCCAGATCAAGGAACTCCAGGTGGTGACCCGATGAGCGTCGGAAGTGAGCAGGTCTTGCGAGCCCCGCAGTCGCGAACGGAGATCGCCCAGTGAGTCTGGCCACCCGCGATGGAGTTCCGGTGGATGCGCCGATCGCCCCGCCCAAGGTGGTCCGGCAGCGCCGTACCCGGCCCGGCCTGCTCGGGCTCGCCGTGCTGCTGATCGCGTTGGGTGGCCTCGGCGCGGCCTTCGCGGTCACCTCGGTGCGGGCCACCGGCAGCTACCTGGCCATCGCCCGCCCGGTCGAGGTGGGCCGCGTCCTGACCGCCGACGACCTGGTCAGCGTGCAGGTGTCCGGGGGTGCCGGGCTGTCCCCGGTGCCGGCGAAGAAGCGCGACGAGGTGGTCGGCAAGCGGGCCGCCGTGTCGCTGGTCCCCGGGTCGCTGCTCACCATGGCGCAGCTCACCGACGCCCCGCTGCTCGGCCAGGGGCAGCAGCAGATCGCGCTGGGCCTGGAGCCGAGCAGGGTACCGGCCCGCAAGCTGCATCCCGGTGACAAGGTGCTGCTGGTCAGCACCCCCGACGAGGACTCCGACAACACGCCGTCGTCGACCCGGTTCACCGCCACGGTGATCGACACCCTCACCCCGGAGAACGACGACGTGGTGATCTACCTGGCGCTCGCGGTCCGGGACGTCCCGGCGGTGGTGGTGCTGGCCGCCCAGGAGCGGATCGCCCTCGTGCTGACCGAGGCGGCCTGACCATGGCCATCATCGCGCTGGTCTCGGCGAAGGGGTCGCCCGGCGTCACCACCGCGGCGCTGGCCTGCACCCTGAGCTGGCACCGGCGGCTGGTGCTCGCCGAGTGCGACCCGGCCGGCGGCTCGGTGCTCGCCGGCTACCTGGGCGGCCAGCTCGACGGGCCGCGCGGCATCGGCGAACTGGCCGTGCGTGAGCTGCGCGACGGCAGCCTGGAGTCGACCTTCTGGTCGCAACTGGTCGACCTGGACGCGCCGAGGCGGGAGCGGCTGCTGCTGCCCGGCGTGGTGGACCCGGCGCAGGTCGGCAGCGTCGCCCCGCTGTGGCAGCGGTTCGCCGACTTCTTCCGCACCCTGGAGAAGGGCCGCCCCGGCTACGACGTGATAGTCGACTGTGGACGCCTCCAGGTCTTCGGGCCGCCCTGGCCGCTGCTGCGCGCCGCCGACGTGGTGCTGCTGGTGACCCGGGCGCAGCTTCCCGGCCTCTCCGGCACCCGGTCGATGATCCGGGCCATCGAACGGGACTTCACCGACCACCGGGTGCCCCCGGGCACGCTGCGGCTGGTGGTGGTCGGCGACGGGCACGGCAAGGCCGAGATCGGCAAGGCCCTGGGGGTGCCGGTGATCGCCCGGTTGCCGGAGGACCCGCGTACCGCGCAGGCGCTCAGCTTCGGCGGCACGGTCCGCGCCGGACGGCCGCTGATGCGCGCGGCGACCGCGTTGGAGGCCCCGGTGCGGGAGCTGCTGGAGCAGCGGCGGGCCCGGTTGGCCTGGCCGGCCCCGGCGCAGGGGGTGCCGGATGCGGTTTGAACCGGTCTCCCACGACCCGCGCACCCCGCCGCCGGGGGTCACCTCCACGATGCCGCCGCTGGCCCCGGTGAACGGCAGGCCCTACGCCCCCGCCCCGTCGTCGCCGCCGGCCACCGCCCCGCCGCCGCCCGCGCCGACCGCGCCGCCCCGGCCGAAGGTGGACTTCGCCGTGGTCCGCGAGCTGCGCCGGGAGCTGAGCGAACGGCTCACCCAGTGGCAGCGCGGCCGGGAGTTCGACGCCGACGCCGAGGAGGTCGAGCGGGCCCGGCTCGCCGTCGCCGTGGTCTCCGGCTACGCCGACGCGGTACGCCGGGCCGGCACCCCGCTCAGCGCCGACGAGGAACGGACCCTGCTCGACCAGGTGACCGCCGAGCTGGTCGGGTTGGGCCGGCTACAGACCCTGCTGGTCGACGACACCATCGAGGAGGTGCACATCCTCGGCTGCGACCAGGTGCGCATCACCCGGCACGGTGGTGGCGTCGACTGGGGTGAGCCGATCGCCGACAGCGACGACGAGCTGGTGGAGATCCTCCAGGCGGCGGCCCGGCGGGCCGGGGCCACCGAGCGGTCGCTGTCCACCTCGAAGCCGACGCTGGACCTGCAACTACCCGACGGCAGTCGGTTGGCGGCGGTGTTCCTGGTCAGCCACCGCCCCTACGCGGTGATCCGTAAGCACAACACGCTCGACGTCAGCCTCGACGACCTGGCCGGCAGCCGCCCCGACCTGGACGAGATGATCGACCCGCTGCTGCGCGACTTCCTCCGGGCGTCCATGCGGGCCGGGTTGAACATCATGGTCGCCGGGCTGGCCGGGGCCGGCAAAACCACGGTCATCCGGGCGTTGATGGACGAGATCCCGCCCGACGAGCCGTACGTGCTGCTGGAGGAGAGCCGGGAGCTGCTGCCGGCCCGGCGCGGCGACAAGCACCGGGCGGTGATGAGCTTCGAGGCCCGGGAGGGGCACGGGGAACGCGGCCTGGACGGTCGGCCCGCCGGTGAGGTGAGCATCGCCGACCTGATCCCGGTGTCGCTGCGGATGGGCGTGCTGCGGATCATCGTCGGTGAGGTCCGGTCCCGGGAGATCGTGCCGATGCTCCAGGCGATGACCACCAGCCGTGGGTCGATGTGCACCATCCACGCCCGTACCCCGGCCGGGGTGAGCGAGCGGATCATCGAGCTGGCCCTGGCGCACGGCCGGGAGATGACCGTCGACCAGGCCCGCCGGATGGCCGGCAACGCCCTCGACCTGATCGTCTACGTCACCGTCGAGGACGAGACCGCGATCGGCGGACGCAAGCACCGGTTCGTCTCCCACGTGGAGGAGGTGATCGGGGTCGGCGACGCCAACCGGATCACCACCACCACCGTCTTCGGGCCCGGCCCCGACGGTCGGGCCATCCCCCGCCACCTGCCGGAACGGGTCCGTGGTCAACTGCTGCGGGTCGGCTACGACGCCCGGCTGCTGTCCCGCTTCATCGAGGCCGGCGCGGGCGCGTGGCGTCGTCCCCGGCACAGCCGTCTCGCCCCGGCGGTGCGCCGATGAGCACCATCGAACTGCTCGCGGTGGTCTCCGGCACGGCCTGCGTCGGCGGGATGGTGCTGGCCGTGGTGGCACTGTTCGGCACCACCAGACCGACCCGTCCGGCGCGGAGTTCGACCACCGGGCTGCGCCGGCTCTGGCTGGGCTCCGGCACCAACCGGCGGGACCAGCGGGCGCACCAGATGACGTTGGCCGCGGCGGCGGTGGCGGGGGCGCTGGCGTTCCTGCTGACCGGGCTGCCGGTGGTGGGGCTGATCGTGGCGGTGGCGGTGCCGGGGGTGCCCTGGCTGTTCGCGGTGGGCCGGGCCGAGGAGCGGGCGATCACCCGGATCGAGGCGGTCGGCGAGTGGACCCGCCGGCTCAAGGACGTCTCCAACACCGGGCAGGGCCTCCAGCAGGCGATCGTCACCACCATCGCCACCGTCCCGGAGGAGATCCAGGAGGAGGTACGGCTGCTCGCCGCCCGCCTCCAGGCCGGCTGGACGGCCCGGTCCGCCCTGCTGGCGTTCGCCGACGAGATCGGTGACCCGGTCTGCGACCAGGTGGTCGCCGCGCTGATCCTGCACCTGACCGACCGGGGCGAGCGCCTCGGCGACGTGCTCGGCTCCATCGCGTCGGCCGCCTCCGCCGAGGTGGCCACCCGACGCGAGGTGGAGGCCAAGCGCACCCAGCCCCGGTTCGCGGTCCGCTTCCTCACCGGGATGACCCTGGCCGTGCTGGCGTACGGGCTGGTCAACACCGAGTACGTCAGGCCGTACGGGACGTTCTTCGGTCAGCTGCTGATGGCGGTGCTCGCCACGGCGTTCATCGCCCTGCTGGCCTGGGTACGCGCGATGAGCCAGCCCCCGCCACCGCCCCGGTTCCTGCCGAGGCCCGACCCGGCGGAGGTGGTCGCGTGACGCTCAGCTGGCAGCTCACCATCGCGGTGCTCGGCGGGGCGGCCATCGGGCTCGGCCTGTTCCTGCTGGTCCGGGAGGCGTTGCCGGCTTCCCCGGCGCTCGGCCCGGCGCTGCGCCGGCTGCACCAGCCCCCGGGCACCGCCGTGGCCGCCGGACGCGGGCCGGACTGGTTGGGGGGCTTCGCCCGCTGGCTGCGCCCGCCGCACCGCCAGCTCGCCCTGCTCGACCAGACCCCCGAGCAGTACACCATGTCGATCCTGCTCTCCGCCCTGGTCGGGTTGGCCACCCCGACGGTGGCGGGGGCGCTGCTCTTCCTGGCCGGGGTGAGCATGCCGGTGGTCGTACCGGTGCTGGGCAGTCTGGGGTTGGCGCTGGTCTGCGCGCTGCTCGCGCACCGCACGGTGCTGACCAAGGCGGACACCGCCCGGGAGGAGTTCCGCGCGGCGGTCTGCACCTACCTGGACCTGGTGGCGTTGCAGTTGTCGGCGGCGCACGGCCCGGTGCAGTCGCTGGAACGCGCGGCGGCGGTCTGCGACGGCTGGGTCTTCGCCCGCATCAGGGAGTCGCTGCGGATCGCCCAGATGCAGATGCACTCGCCCTGGGACGAGCTTCAGGACCTGGCCGAGAAGATCGGCATCCCGGAGCTGGGTGACGTCGGGGCGATCATGCGGTCCTCCGGCAGCGAGGGCGCCCAGGTACACGAGACGCTACGCAGCCGCGCCGAGTCGCTCCGGGACCAGATCCGCACCGACAACCTGGCCCGCGCCGAGGGCGTCACCAGCCGGCTGGACATTCCCGGCTCGCTGCTGGTCTTCGTGCTGCTGGCGTTCGTCCTCTATCCGTTCGTCGCCCGCCTCTGAACGAACCCACCTCCCCAAGGAGTACTGCCATGCACCTCGTCACCTTCCTCTACGTGGCCACCGTGGCCCGCCTGGCCGAGCTACGCCGCGAGGCGGAGCGGGGCGACAGCCCCGTACCGACCGCTGTGATCATCGCCGGCCTGGTCGCCGCCGGGATCGCCGTCACCGCGCTGGTGACGACCAAGGCCGAGGCATGGATGAACGGCATCCCGACCAAGTGACAGGCATCCTCCCGGCCCACCCGTGCCGGGACCGGACGGCCCCCACCGCCCGGTCCCGGCACGCACCCCGGCGCGTACCCGACGCCGGGCGTGCCGTGCCGGCCGGGCTCCGTGCCGCCGGCCGGGCCGCCCGTCGCCGGCTCACCGACGGGGGTACGGACCGGGGGGCCAACCCCGTGGAACTTGCCGTGGTGATGCCGGCGGTGCTGGTGCTGCTCTTCGGCTCCATCCAGATCGCCGCCTGGTTCGTGGCCCGGTCGACGGCGATGCACGCCGCCCAGAGCGGGGTGAACGCGCAGCGGGTTCTGGAGGCGCCGGCCGGGGCGGGTGAGGCCCGCGCCAGGCACTTCCTGGGTGCCGCCGGGGACTGGCTGGTCGGCGCGAAGACCACCTGCGTCACCACCGCGACCGAGGTGACCTGCACGGTCACCGGCAAATCCCTGAGCGTCATCCCGGCCGTCCGGTTCGACGTCCGGCAGACCGCCCACGGCACCGTCGAACGGTGGACGAACCCGTGACCGGCCACCCGCCCCCGCGCACCGAGCGAACCTGGCGTGACCTGCTGACCCGGCCCGCCCGGGGGGAGCGGGCCGTGGCCCACGCCCCGCGGTCCGGCTGCCCCGCCGAGACGGTCGTGCACGCCGCCGGGCGCACCCCGGGCGATGTGCCGGTGGACCGTGCTGCGGGGCGTACCCGGGGATCGGTGTCGGTGGAGGTGGCGGTGCTGGCCCCGGCGTTCCTCGCGCTGCTGATGCTGGCCGGGGTGGCCGGTCGGGTCGCGGTCGCCGACGAGGCGGTGGAGGCGGCGGCCCACGACGCCGCGCGGGCCGCCTCGATCGCCCGCGACGCCGGCACGGCGGAGAGCGCCGCCCGGTCGGCCGCGCGCCGGCAGCTCGACTGGCGGGGCCTCAACTGCACGAGCGCACCCCAGGTCACGGTCTGGGGTTCCACCCGCAACGCCGACCACACGTCGCTGGGCACGGCGTTCCGCAGTGAACTCGGCGAACCGGTGAGCATCTGGGTCCGGGTCAGCTGCACGGTCTCCTTCGCCGGGATGCGCTTCCCCGGCCTGCCGATGGGCGACAGGCGGGTCGAGGCCACGTTCGGCTCGCCACTGGACCGCTACCGGAGCCGGCAGTGACCGCCCGTCCGACCGGTGACGAGGGCCGGATCAGTCTGTTCCTGGCCGTCGCCATGATCGGCGTGCTGGCGGTGATCGGCGTTGCCTACGACGGCGCGGGTCAGCTGCGTACCCTGCAACGCGCCGACGACCTGGCCGCCGAGGCGGCCCGCAGCGGCGGCCAGGTGATCGACCGGGCCGCCGCGATCGAGGGCCGGCCCAAGGTGATCGACGAGCCGGGCGCCCGCGCGGCGGTCGCGCAGTACCTGCGGGGCAACTCCGACGTGACCGGGCAGCAGGTCAGCTTCCCGGTGGTCGCCGGCGAGAAGCAGATCAGGGTACGCGTCACCGTCGTCTACCGCCGGCACCTGCTCGGCCTCATCGGCATGGACCGAACCGTCACCGTGGCCGGCGAGGCGACCGCCCGCACCCTCACCGACCGACCATGAACCCGCTGGCCCGGCGGACCCGTCGGCCCACGCACCCGGTGCCCCCGCACCGGCAGACCGTAGGAAGGAGGGCAGCATGACCACACCGCGTGGTTCCACCGCCCGACGAACCGGCCAGTTGCTCACCGGCTTCGGGTCGCTGGTGGTCCTGGTGGCGTTGCTGGTCGGCGCACCGGTGGCGCTGCTCGCCTTCGCCGGCAACCCGCTGCCCGACCACCTGCCCACCCTCACCGAGATCGGCACCGTACTGACCAGCCGGGACGACGGTCAGCTCTTCATCCGGGCGCTCGCGCTGGTCGGCTGGTTCGGCTGGGCGACGTTCGCGTTCTCGGTGCTGGTGGAGATCGGTGCCCAGGTGACCCGCAGGCAGACACCCCGGCTACCCGGTATGCGCCGGCAGCAGCGGGCGGCGGCGGCCCTGCTGGGCTCGGTCGCGCTGATCATCGCGGCGAGTCCGGCGGCGAGCGCGGCGGTGACCCTGACCCAGCCGATGCCGGCCGCCGCCGGCACCGGGGTGGCGACGACGCTGGACACCTCCCGTACCGGCCTGGGTGCCGCCCCCAGCGCCGGCATCGGGGGTGCCGTCCCCGGTACCGGTCTCGGTCCCGGTGCCGAGAAACCGGGCGCGAAGCCGGTCTACCGGGTGGCCCGGGGCGACTACCTGGGCGAGGTGGCCGAACGCTACCTGGACGACTTCGACCGCTACCCCGAGGTGGCCCGGCTCAACGACCTGCGTGACGCCGACCGGATCAGGCCGGGACAGCTCATCAGGCTCCCCGCCGAGGCCGACGACACCGGTGCCCGGCGGCACGCCAGCGGCCGTCTCGTCTCGGGTACGCCCCGCAAGCCGTCCCCGCACCCGCCCGCCACCACCCCCGACGGCCAGGCCGACCCGCAGCACCAGGGTGTCCCCGGCGCACCTGCCACTCCGGGCAAGCCGACGGGGCCCGCCGCCTCGAAGCCGACCGGTCCGGCCACCCCGAAGCCGGGGAAGATCGGGCCGGCCACCCCGCAGACGGCCACCCCGCAGACCGCCCAACCGCCCGCTGAACGACCGGTCGGGGTGCCACCGGCGATGGCCGCCGGGGCGTCCCGGGCCACCCCGGACGACACGATCAACAGGCCGCTGGCCGTGTCGGCGGTACTGGCCGTGGCGAGCATCGTCGGCGCGCAGATCGGTGCGGTGCTCGGCCTGCGTCGCCGCCCCGTCCGGGTGACCGCCGGCCGCACCTCGGCCGCCCGGATCGCCGCCGCCCGGATGTCCACCAACCGCACCACCGGCCGCACCCCGGGCCGCTCGATGGGCAGCCGCGCCTCCGCCGCCCGGGACCTGGTGACCGGCCGCCACCGCCGCGACTGACCCGATTCCCTTCGCCCCACCCCGGGCCGACCCGGCTAGCTCGCCCCGGCGATCAAGAGGTTTGCGTCAAGTTGGAGATCAACTTTGACGCAAACCTCTTGATCAACGCCGCGGGTGGGTGCGGTGGGGTGGGGTGGGGTGGGGTGGGCGACGACGAGGTGGGGTGCGGGTCAGGGGAGGCGGGTCTGGAGGGTGCCGTCGACCACGCGGGTGGGGAGGATCTGCTGGTCGGTGGCGGACGGGCCGTGGACGACCTCGCCGCCGTTGAGCCGGAACGCCGAGCCGTGCCAGGGGCAGACCACGCAGGCGTGCCCGTCGATCTCCTGCACCTCACCCTCGCCCAGCGGGCCGCTCTGGTGCGGGCAGCGCTCCAACATGACGGTGACCTCGTCGCCGTGCCGGTAGAGGATCACCGAGACGTCGTCCACCGCGCGGGTCACCAGCTTGCGCTGCGGCAGCCCGGCCAGGTCGGCCACCGGCCGCCACCCGTCGCCCATCCGGTGCAGTTCGGAGACGCTCTGGCTGACCTGCGCCCCCTGCTTGTACGCCAGGTGCCCACCGAGGTACGCTCCGGCGCTCGCCGCGCCCAGCCCCAGGTAGGCCAGGGCCCGCCCGACGCCGTGCCGGCCTGTCAACCGGGCCGCGAGGGAGCCGGCGTACAGGGTCAGGCCGACGGTGTTGGCGGCGGCGTGGACGAGTCCGACCCGACGCTGGTCCCGGGAGAGTTCGGCCCAGTCGTTGAGCCCGGCCACGGCTGCCGGAACCGCGCTCACGGTGCCCAGCGCGACCAGCGTGGTGGCCGCCCGACGCTGGCCGGGGAGCAGGTCGACCACTGCGGCGCTGATCCAGGCACCCACCGGCACCTGCACCATCGCCGGGTGCAGCGGATGGCCCAGGAAGACGCCGTGCAGCAGGTCGCGTACCCGCTGCGGGCGCAGGGTCGCCTGGACGGCACGCTGCAACCGGTCGCCGGTGCGGTCCAGCGCGGTGGCCTGTTCGAGTTTCGTCATCAACGCTCGCACCCTGTCCGACTTCCCGGCTGACCGGGTCGCAAACCGGGCGACCGGCATCAATCGGGGTTCCCCGTCCTGATCGACTCAACGGCGGCCAGGTAGTGGTATCGACGCCACCCGGACACCGCACCATCGCCCCACCAGCGCCACGCCCCACGAGCGCGGCGTATGCGGGATGCTGGGGGGATGGCGGTGCATGTCGTTCGGGACGGGGCGGTGACCACGGTGATCCTCGACCGGGCGGCGTCCCGCAACGCCGTCGACGGCCCGACCGCGCGGGCGCTCGCCGACGCGTTCCGCGCGTTCGAGGCCGACCCGGACGCCCGGGTCGCGGTGCTCTGGGGCGCGGGCGGCACGTTCTGCTCGGGCGCCGACCTCAAGGCCATCGGCACGCCGAGCGGCAACCGGGTCGAGCCCGACGGCGACGGCCCGATGGGTCCGACCCGGATGTCACTGTCCAAGCCGGTCATCGCGGCGATCTCCGGGTACGCGGTGGCCGGTGGCCTGGAGCTGGCGCTCTGGTGCGATCTGCGGGTCGCCGAGTCGGACGCGGTGCTCGGGGTGTTCTGCCGACGCTGGGGGGTGCCGCTGATCGACGGTGGCACCGTACGGCTGCCCCGGCTGATCGGCCAGAGCCGGGCGATGGACCTGATCCTCACCGGCCGTCCGGTGCCCGCCGACGAGGCGTACGCGATGGGGCTGGTGAACCGGGTGGTCGCGCCGGGTGAGGCACGGGCGGCGGCCGAGCGGCTGGCCGCCGAGATCGCCAGCCATCCGCAGACCTGTCTGCGCAACGACCGGGCGTCGGTGCTGGCCGGGGCCGACCGCCCCGAGCCGGAGGCGCTCGCCACCGAACTCGCCTACGGGATGGAGTCGCTCGCGGCCGACGCGCCGGCCGGCGCGGCCCGGTTCGCCGCCGGTGCCGGCCGCCACGGCGAGTGAACCGACCCGACAGGCGGCACGCGCCGCCCGGCCGGAACCGGGCGGCGCGGTGGCTCAGCCCAGGTCGTCCAGGGCGCTCTGGATGGCCCGGTGGAACGTCGGATACGCGTAGATCATGTGCCTGAGCTGGCTGACCGGTACGGCCGCGTGCACCGCCACCACCAGCGCCGAGAGCACCTCACCGCCGGCCGGGCCGACCGAGGTCGCCCCGATCAGCACCCCCTGGTCGGCGTCGGCGATCACCTTGATGAAGCCGCCCGGTTCGCTCTTGTGGATCCAGCCCCGGGTGGACGACGACAGCTCGGTGAACCCGACCTGCACGTTGATGCCCCGCTCGCGGGCCTGCCGTTCGGTGAGCCCGACCGCGCCCACCTCGGGGTCGGTGAAGGTGACCCGGGGCAGCGCCCGGTAGTCGGCGCGGGGCACGGTGCCGGCGGCACCGCTGGGGCCGGCCGCGCCCATCGACCCCCCGACCGCGCTGGCCGCGCCCATCGCGCCACCGACCACGCTCGCGGTGCCGCTGGCGTCGGGGCCACCCTCGGCCCGGCGGGCCCGGTCGAGCACGTCGGCGACCACGATCGACGCCTGGTACATGGCGATGTGGGTGAACGCGCCCTCGCCGGTGACGTCGCCGACCGCCCAGATCCCGTCGGTGACGTGCATCCGGTCGTCCACCGGCAGGTAGCGCTGCCCGGCGTCGATCCCGACGGTGTCCAGCCCCAGCTCGTCCAGGTGGGCCCGGCGGCCGGTGACCACCAGGAGCTGGTCGGCGGCGAACGACCGGTCACCGGCGTGCACCGTGAACGTGTCGCCGTCGTGGTCGATCCGCTCGGCCCTGACGTCGGTGGCGATCTCCACCCCGTCGGCGCGCAGCGCGGCGGCGGCCACCTCGGAGGACTCCGGTTCCTCCAGGGCGAGCACCCGCCCGGACGCCTCCAGCACGGTCACCCGGACCCCGAACCGGGCGAAGACCTGCGCCAGCTCGACCCCGATCGCCCCACCGCCGAGGACCAGCAGGCTCGCCGGCAGCTCCGCCACCTCGATCGCCTGGTGGTTCGTCCAGTACGGGGTGTCGGCCAACCCGTCGATCGGCGCGATCGACGGGCGGGTGCCGGTTCCGAGGACGATGCCGTGCCGGGCCTGGAACACCTGGTCGCCGACCCGGACCCGGCCGGGGCCGTCCAGCCGGCCGCTGCCGCGCAGGAACCGGCCGCCCTTGCCGGTGAACCGGTCCACGGCAGCCTGGTCGTTCCAGGTGTCGGTGGCCTCCTCCCGGATGCGTTTCGCCACCGCCGCCCAGTCCGGCCGGACCTGCGCCGACCCGGCCAGCCCGTCGACCCGACGCGCCTCGGCCAGGGCGTTCGCCGCCCGGATCATCATCTTGCTCGGGATACAGCCCCAGTACGGGCACTCCCCGCCGACCAGGTCCCGTTCGACGCCGACGACGCTCAGGCCGGCCTCGGCGAGTCGCCCGGCCACCTCCTCGCCGCCCACGCCGAGCCCGACCACGACCACGTCCACCAGTTCCGGCTCTGCCATCCCGTCAGCATTCCGCACGGTCCGGGCCCCGGCCACCGCTCCACCCCGGAATTCCCGCCCCGGTGCGCGGGGCGACCCGGGCCCGCACACCCGAAGCAGGCCAGCCCAGCAGAGCGGGCCAGCGCAACGGACCGGGTCAGCGGAGCCAGACCGGGTCGGCGCCGGGCACCTCCAGCGGCGGCGGGTAGTCGAGGGTGCGGCGTACCCCGGTGGGCAGCCGCCACGGTTGGTGCACGGCCCCGCCGGCGACCGTCGCCAGCTCGGGCACCCAGCGGCGCACGTACCCGCCGTCGGGGTCGTAGCGTTCGGCCTGGCGGACGGGGTTGAGCCCCCGGTAGGGGCGGCTGTCGTTGCCGGTGCCGGCCACCCACTGCCAGTTGCCGGAGTTGTCGGGCACGTCGCCGTCGAGCAGCCAGCGGGAGAAGACCGCGAGGCCGGGCCGCCAGTCGAGGCCGAGCACCTTGGTCAGGTAGCCGGCGGTGATCAGCCGGGCCCGGTTGTGCATCCAGCCCTCGGCGTGCAGTTGACGCATCCCGGCGTCCACGATCGGCATGCCGGTGCGGCCGTCGGCCCAGGCGTCCAGCGCCGCCGCGTCGTACCGCCAGTCCTCGGTGGCCCCGCGCCGGTACGCCTTCGCCGCGATCTCCGGGAAGGCGGCGGTGACCTGGTGGTAGAAGTCCCGCCAGCAGAGCTGCCTGACGAACGGGTGCCCCCGGTCGTCGGCCCGGTTCGCCACCGTCAGCGGGGACAGGCAGCCGAACCGCAGGTACGGGCTGAGCCGGGAGGTCTCGTCGGCGGCCAGGTCGTCGTGGATGTCGTCGTACCGGGGGAGGGTCGGTAACCACCTGGTGAGCCGGCGTCGCCCGACGGACTCGCCGCCGACCGCGGCGTCCGGCGACTCGCCCTTCGGGGCCGCCGGCAGCCGACCGACGGCGATCCCGTCGGGCAGCGTGACCCGCCGGGGCGCGGCCAGCTCCTCCCGCCACCGCGCCCCCGACCAGACCCGGTGGTACGGGGTGAACACCCGGTAGTGGTCGCCGCCGCCGGGCCGCAGTTCCCCCGGTTCGACGACCGTCACGCCGGGGAACAGCCGCAGGAACATCCGGTGCCTGTCGCACTCGGCGCGCAGCAGCCGTTCCCGGCGGTGGGCGTAGCGGCTGACGTCGGCGGAGAGGCCGATCCCCTCGGCGTCGACCTCGCGGGCGAGCCGGATCGTCTCGGCCACCGGGTCGCCCCGGCGGATCACCAGGTCACCGCCGAGCGTGCGCAGGGTGTCCCGCAGTTCGGCGAGGCACTGGTGCAGGAAACGGTTGCGGTTGAAAGAGTGGCCGGCCAGCGCCGGGTCGAGGACGTACAGCGGCACCACCCGGTCGAACGCGGCGCAGGCCGTCGCCAGTGCCGGGTGGTCGTGCACCCGCAGGTCACGGGTGAACAGCACGACCGCCGTACGGCCGCTCACGACACCGCCGGGCCGGGCACCACGACCGGGGTGCCGGTACGGGTGAGCAGCGCCTTCGCCGCCACCGCGAGCCGTCGCCGCCGGGGCACCACGGCCCGCCTGGCGAACACGTCGTAGTCCTGGGCGGCGACCTCGTCGAGGATGCCGCCGTAGAGGGCGTAGGCGGTGCGCATGCACGCCTGGGAGGCGGGGGCGAGCAGGGTGATGCCGGGCGCGGCGGCGGCGTAGTGGGCCTGGGCGCGGGTCACCTCGTACTCGACGAGGTCGCGGATGTGGTCGGTGCTGCGGCCGGCGGCCCGCGCGGCGAGCAGCTCCTCGCGGGTGACGTTGAACTTGGCGAGGTCCTCGTCGGGCAGGTAGGTGCGGCCCCGGTCGAGGTCCTCGGCGACGTCCCGGATGAAGTTGGTGAGCTGGAAGGCGAACCCGAGCTGCCGGGCCGGTTCCCGGGCGGCGGCCGGGTCGGAGCTGCCCAGGATGGGCAGCATCATGGTGCCGATGACCGCCGCCGACCCCTCCATGTAGTCGAGCAGGTCGTCGTAGGTCGGGTACGCCGTGACGGTCAGGTCCATCGCCATGCTCCGCAGGAACGACGCGAAGTCGGCGCGGTCCAGGTCGAACACGGCGATGGTGTGCAGCACCGCCGGCAGCAGCGGGTCGTCGACCGGTTCGCCGTGCAGGCCGGCGACGAAGCGGGAACCCCAGGCGTCCAGGAGGGCGGCGCGTTCGGCGGGCGACAGGTCCTCGGTGCGGTCGACGATCTCGTCGGCGTAGCGGGTGAATCCGTACAGGGCGTGCACGTGCCGCCGTTTCCAAGCGGGCAGCAGCCGGGTGGCGAGATAGTAGGTGCGGCCGTGGTGTCTGTGCAGCTCCTGGGAGCGGGCATAGGCAGCGGTGAGATCGGTGTCCACCGGGCCTCCTCGGATTCGACGCAGCAATCGACGCAACTCGTAACCCTAGGGTACGCTCGCCCACATGGCCAACGACGCAGTTGCGGGTAATGCGCTCCGCGTCGCGCCGGCACAGCCGGGAGCGACGGACGATCCGGTCCGCGGCGTACTGGCCGCTTACGCCCGTGACCTGGTCAACGGCGTCGACGACACCCTGTCGGCGTTCCTCGCCCGCGAGGTCGACGCGCTGACCGAGATCGACGCAGCGATGGGCGGTTTCGCCGCGACGGCACGCGACTGCGTGCTGGCCGGCGGCAAGCGGGTGCGCCCGACCTTCGCCCACTGGGGCTGGCGGGGGGTGGTGGGCGGCGACGAGCCGCTGCCCACCGTGCTGCCCGCGCTCGCCGCCCTGGAACTGCTGCACACCTTCGCCCTGGTGCACGACGACGTGATGGACGCCTCCGACACCCGACGCGGCCTGCCCACCGCGCACCGCGCCGCCGCCGAGCGGCACGTCACCGCCGGCCACACCGGCGACCCGCACCGGTTCGGTGAGTCGGTCGCTGTCCTCATCGGCGACCTCTGCCTGGTCTGGGCCGACCGGCTGCTCGCCCACGCCACCGTGCCGCCGTCCCGGCTCATGGAGGTGCGGCGCTGCTACGACCAGATGCGCGTCGAGACCATCGCCGGGCAGTACCTCGACGTGCTCGGCGAGAACGACGCGGCGAACTGGTCGGTCGACCGGGCGCTGCGGGTGGCCCGCTACAAGACGGCCAGCTACACCGTGCAGCGTCCCCTGCTCTTCGGTGCCTGCCTGGCCGGCACCGACGCCGACGCGCCGCTGATCGCCGCGTACACCCGGTACGGGCTGGCGGTCGGCGAGGCGTTCCAGCTCCGCGACGACCTGCTCGGCGTCTACGGCGACCCGGCCACCACCGGCAAGCCGGCCGGCGACGACCTGCGTACCGGCAAGCCGACCGCGCTGCTGATGCTCGCCCGGCAGCTCGCCACCGGCAGCCAACGGCGGGCGCTGGAGCGGGCCGGCAGCGCCACCGGCGGTCGGGAGCTGGCCCGGCTGGCCGACCTCGTCGCCTCCACCGGGGCGGTCGCCCGGGTGGAAGGCATGATCTCCGACCGGGTCGCCGACGCGCTCGCCGCGCTGGAGACCGCGTCGATCGACGAGACGGCGCGCACCGCGCTGACCGGTCTCGCCACCGCCGCCACCACGCGGCGGGCATGATGGGCAACTTCGTGAAGGAGGTGGTCGCGTGCGGACCGTGACGGGACGTACGGACCGGGTGGTGGTCGTGGGCGCGGGCCTGGGCGGGCTGGCGTGCGCGCTGCACCTGGCCGGCAGCGGCCGGCAGGTGACCGTGCTGGAACGCGAACCGGTGCCGGGCGGCCGGGCCGGGCGGCTCGGCGTCGACGGGTACGAGTTCGACACCGGCCCCACCGTGCTCACCATGCCCGACCTGATCGCCGAGGCGCTCGGCGCGGTCGGTGAGGAGCTGCACGACTGGCTCGACCTGACCCCGCTGGACCCCGCCTACCGGGCCTACTACCCGGACGGCTCCACCCTGGACGTGATCACCGACACCACCCGGATGGCGGCCGAGATCTCCCGGGTCTGCGGCCCCCGCGAGGCCGACGGCTACCTGCGGTTCGTCGACTACGCCCGCAACCTGTGGAACTGGGAGCGGGCCGATTTCATCGACCGCAACCTGGACGCCCCGACCGACCTGCTCACCGGCAACCTGCTGAAGCTGCTGACCAACGGGGCGTTCCGCCGCCTCCAGACCAAGATCAACCAGTTCTTCTCCGACCCCCGCACCCAGCGGATCTTCTCCTTCCAGGCGATGTACGCCGGGCTCGCCCCGCACGACGCGCTGGCCATCTACAGCGTCATCGCGTACCTCGACTCGGTGGCCGGGGTCTACTTCCCGCGCGGCGGCATCCACGCCGTCTCCCGGGGGATGGCCGGCGCGGCCGAGAAGCACGGCGTCCAGATCCGGTACGACACCACGGTCAGCCGGGTGGAGACCGCCAACGGCCGGGCCACCGGCGTGGTCACCGCCGACGGCGAGTTGGTCCCGGCCGACGTGGTGGTGCTCAACCCGGACCTCCCGGTCGCCTACCGCGACCTGCTGCCCGAGGGCCGGCGACGGAAGCTGACCTACTCGCCGTCCTGCGTCGTCCTGCACGTCGGATCGACGCAGGGGTATGGGAAGATCGCTCATCACAACATCCATTTCGGACGGTCCTGGAAGGGCACCTTCGACGAGGTGATCGGGCGCGGCGAGCTGATGACCGACCCGTCGCTGCTGGTCACCAACCCGAGCCGGACCGACCCGTCGGTCGCTCCGGTCGGCCGGCACACCTACTACGTGCTGGCCCCGGTGCCCAACCTCGACCGGGCCCCGTTCGACTGGCGGGGTGACCTGAGCCGGCGCTACGCCGACCAGCTCGTCACCACGCTGGAGGAACGCGGGTACGTCGGGTTCGGCGCCGGCATCGAGGTGTTGCGTACGATCACCCCCGCCGAGTGGGAGGAGCAGGGAATGGCCGCCGGTACGCCGTTCGCCGCCGCGCACAGCCTCTTCCAGACCGGGCCGTTCCGCCCGTCCAACCTGCACCGCAGCCTGCCCAACGTCGTCTTCACCGGCTCCGGCACCCAGCCCGGCGTGGGCGTGCCGATGGTGCTGATCTCCGGCAAGCTCGCCGCCAACCGCATCACCGGCGCGGGTAGGTGACCGCGTGAAATCCCGGGAGGGTCACCTCGTCGAGCTGGTCGACGACACCGGACAGGTGCTCGGTGAGGCCACCGTCGCCGCCGCCCACCAGGCGCCCGGCCGGCTGCACCGGGCCTTCTCGGTGCTGCTGGTCGACCCGGCCGGCCGGGTGCTCCTGCAACAACGGGCCCCGGTCAAGACCCGGTTCCCGCTGCGCTGGGCCAACTCCTGCTGCGGGCACCCGCTGCCGGGCGAGTCCCTGGCCGAGGCGGCCAACCGCCGGCTCGCCGAGGAACTGGGCGCCGGGCCGGTGACGTTGACCGAGGTCGGCGTCTACCTCTACTACGCCGAGGACCCGGTCACCGGTCGGGTCGAGTTCGAGTACGACCACGTGCTCCGGGCCGACGTGCCGGCCGACCTCCCCCTCGGGCCCGACCCGGACGAGGTGGCCGAACTGCGCTGGGCCGACCCGACCCGGTTGATGACCGAGATCGACGCCGACCCGCGCACGTACGCACCCTGGCTCGGCGGGGTGGTGAGCCGACTGCTCCACCCGACCCCGACCGGCCCCGACGCCCCCACCGGCGGTCCCCGTACCGCCTCCGCCACCCCGTCCGGCCACCGGGTGGACGACGCGTCGGAGCGGTCGGGTGGTCGATGAGCCGCTGAGCGCGGGGGCCGTGGCACGCCGGCTGGGTGTGGCGGTCACCACGCTGCGCACCTGGCACCAGCGCTACGGCCTCGGCCCCAGCCAGCACGTCCCGGGCCACCACCGGCGCTACACGCCTGCCGACCTGGCCCGCCTGGAGATCATGCGCAAGCTCACCGCCGAGGGGGTCACCCCGGCGGAGGCGGCCCGCTGGGCGAAACAGGGCCCCGCACCCGGCCCCGGGATCACGTCCCGGCTGCGGGCCGGCAACGGCCGCGACGGCGGCGGGCAGACCATCCCGGTCGGCCGGGCCGGCCCGGCGGCCCGGGGACTGGCCCGCGCCGCCATGCGGCTGGACGCGGAGGTGATCGGCGACACGATCTCGCACGCCCTGGCCACCGACGGGGTCGTCGCCACCTGGGAGGGGCTGCTCCGGCCGGTGCTGGCCGGCATCGGGGAACGGCACGTCGCCACCGCCGGCCTGATCGACGTGGAACACCTGCTGTCCCGGTGCGTCTCCGAGGCGTTCGCGGCGGTCGCCCGGTCCGGCCGGGCGACCGGGCCGGCCCGCATCCTGCTCTCCTGCGCCGACGAGGAGCAGCACACCCTGCCGCTGGAGGCGCTCGCCGCGGCGCTGGCCGAGGCGGGGGTGACCTATCGCATGCTCGGCGCCCGGGTGCCGGCGGCGGCGCTCGTCGAGGCGGTCAACCGGACCGGGCCGGCGGCCGTGGTGGTCTGGTCGCACACCCGGCCGACCGCCGACCCGACGCAGCTGTCCGCACTGCTCGCGGTGCCCCGCCGGCCGCTGCTGGTGCTCGCCGCCGGGCCGGGCTGGCGGGCCGACACGCTGCCCGCCGGGGTGGTCCGCCCGGTCGACCTGGCCGAGGCGGTCTCGCTCGCGCTGGCCGTACGGGACTCGCTGGACCAGTCGACGGGGGCCGACCGGGCCTGACATATTTCGCTTTCGTGAACTACCGTCGGGGCCGTCCGCGTACCCCATCCCCCGGAGTGACGATGCGTTCACGCCCCGTTCTGGCGGTGGCCCTCGGCCTGCTCCTGCTGGTCGCCGGCTGCGGCGACCAGCACCGGAACGTCCGGCCGGCAGCGGCGCCCGCCCCGACCACCACCGCACCGCAGCCGGCCCACAGCCCGTCCCCGAAGCCGACACCCACCACCAAGCCGAAGCCCCGGCTCCGGCCGAAGCCCAAGGCGCTCCCCGCCGGGCTGCGCAAGGCGACCGGGGTACGCGCGGTGGCGTTGACCTTCGACGACGGCCCCGACCCGACCTGGACGCCCCGGGTGCTCAACCAGCTCCGGGCGAACCAGGTGAAGGCGACGTTCTGCGTGGTCGGCACCCAGGTGCGCAAGCACCCGGAGCTGGTGGCCCGGATCGTCCGGGAGGGGCACCAGCTCTGCAACCACAGTTGGCGGCACGACGTCGACCTGGGTCGCCGGCCGGTCGCCGACATCCGGGCCGACCTGGTACGCACCAACCAGGCCATCACCAAGGCGGTCCCGGGCGCGAAGGTGCCGTTCTACCGTCAGCCCGGTGGCCGGTGGACGCCGGAGGTGGTGCAGGTCGCTAAGGAACTCGGCATGCGGTCGCTGCACTGGACCGTCGACCCCCAGGACTGGGCGAAGCCGGCCGCCGGGGTCATCTCGGGGCGGATCAAGGGCGCCGCCCGCCCCGGCGCGGTGGTGCTGATGCACGACGGCGGGGGCGACCGGAGCCGCACGCTGAGCGCCGTGCCGCACGTCATCGGCGACCTCAAGCGCCGTTTCGGCATCGCGCCACCTCGCTGACCTGCCACTTTGCCGGGCCATGCCCCGGCGGGCATACCGGTTTGGCCGACGGCCGGGGCATGGCATATGCTTCTCATGCCTCCGGCGGGGCCGGATGGGAGCAAGTCCGCTTGAAGTTGCGAGTGTGCAATGATGGCGGGGCCGCCCTCATCGTCTAGCGGCCCAGGACGCCGCCCTTTCAAGGCGGTAGCACGGGTTCGAATCCCGTTGGGGGCACGGTCCGGCCCAGCCGGAGGCAACAGAGCAAGGTCCTGTGGAGCAGTTGGAGTGCTCGCCGCCCTGTCAAGGCGGAGGTCGCGGGTTCAAGTCCCGTCAGGACCGCCAGCGCCGACGCCGCGTGCACCAATGCGCGGCGTTCTGCGTATCGGGACGCGGCACCCTGTCGGCGGAGACCCCGCCCTCCGGGTACCATGTCCCGAAGCACCAGGCCAGGTAGCTCAGTTGGTACGAGCGTCCGACTGAAAATCGGAAGGTCGGCGGTTCGACCCCGCCCCTGGCCACATAGCCTTTCGCCGGGCTACAGAGAGCGGTGACCTGCGGAAACGCGGTCACCGTTTTCGTGTATCCGGCCCTGTCCGGCATCGACCGCCACCGTGGACGGCACACCCCGGAACATCCAGGAGCCTCGCTGGGTCGCGAGGGCCCACTGACCGGAAAGTGCCGGTACGGGGCGCTGCGCAGCGCACCCCCAGCCGGTATGGTCCGGGCCTATGGGACAGGACAAGGCAGATCCGGAGGGCGTCCATCAGGACGTCGACCGGTACTCGCTGCGCTGCACCCTCCTCGTCCCCGCCCCGGCGGACCAGGCGTTCGCGGTCTTCACCGGCTCGCTGGCCGACTGGTGGGTACGCGAGTACACCTGGTCCGGGCCGGCCGCGCTGGCCGAGCTGGGGATGGAACCCCGGGCCGGCGGCATGCTCTACGAGATCGGCCCGTACGGCTTCCGGGGTGACTGGGGACGGGTGCTCACCTGGGACCCACCACGGCGGCTCGTGTTCACCTGGCAACTCGGCCCCGACCGGGTGCCGGTGCCCGATCCGGCGCGGGCCAGCGAGGTGGAGGTGCTGTTCCTGCCGGACGAGTCCGGGCAGACCCGCATCGAGTTGGAGCACCGCCACTTCGACAGGCACGGTGAGGCCGCCGAGGGCTACCGTGCGGCGTTGACCGCCGGCTGGCACGAACTGCTCGGCCGCTACCTGGACACCCTCACCCGGACCGCCTCCGACCCGAACTGAGCGACGCCGCGCGGCCGAGGTCCGCCAGCGCCCCGGGAGAACCGGGCCGGTCAGCGGGGCGAGCCGCCGAGCGGGGTCCGGCCGGGCGGTCGGCCGACCGGGGCGGGGCCGCCGAGGTCGGCCCGGTGGCCGGCCGCCGCGCCCGCGCCGAAGCCGGATCCGGCGAGCCGGCGGGTAGGCGCGGTACGCAGCCGGGGATAGACCTCGGCGACCCGGCGGGCCACCCGGTCCGAGCGGTCGGCCAGCACCAGCGCCACCGACGGGGTGCCGCGTTCGGCCACCGCACCCGCCTCGGCTGCCCGGAGCCGCTCGGCGACCACCCGGGCGAAGCCGGCCAGCCAGGAGCGGCGGAAGGCGGCCGGCTGTTCACCGGACGGCACGGCGGTGCCGGCGAGGCCGTGCGCGGCCTGCACGAGCAACGAGGTGAAGAGCAGGTCGACCCGTTCCAGGTCGCTGGCGAAGCCGAACAGGTGCAGCGCGAACCCGCTGCCGTCCGCTCGGCGTACGCAGCGGCAGCGCAGCGGGTCGGCCACCGCGGCGAGCAGCCCGGCCTTGTCCCGGGCGTACGGGGCGACGATGTCGATCACCCGGTCGCCGACCGGGTCGGTGGCGGGGTCGCGGGCGGCCAGCAGGGCCCGGTCGACGCCGTACCGGGCGATCAACTCGGTGGCCTTGGCGGTGAACGCCGCCGACTCGGCGGGGGTGCAGGCCGGGTCCTCGGCCTGGGCCAGGAGCTTGCGCACCTTGCTGAGCATCGCCTCGGACATGCGTCACTGGTACCACAGCAGGTTCACCTGTCGGTCACAGCGGGATCAGAGATAGACAGATATCATCGCCACTCACCGCGCCCTGTCCGCGACTCAGGGTCCCCCTCTTCCCCTGGAGGCACCATGGCATCCCGGCCCGCCCGCCTGACCGCGCTCGCCGCCGCCCTGCCCCTGCTGTGGTTCGGCACACCCGCGCAGGCCGCCGCGGAGACGAACCTCTCCGCGTCGGCCGCCACCTGCTACGGCGGGGCGGTCCGGTCGTACTTCCAGGTCGGTGGCTGGGGCGGGGACGCCGGGCCGTACCAGGCGAGCGCCCGGTGCAAGGACGTCAACGTCAAGAACAGCAGCGAGTTCGGCACCGAGGCGTGCGTGGTCTTCATCGACAAGACCAACAAGTGCAACTACCTCACCTACCTGCCGGCGAAGTCGGACTGGATCACCGTCGCCACCAACGTGCGCGACGGCGCGAACTTCAAGGTCCGCTTCACCAACCTGCGCTACGAGTACGAGCCGCTGGTGGCGTACCACGCGTACTGAGCCCCGCCGGCCCTGCCGCCGGGGCACGGGCGGTGGGGCCGGGCGGGTCAGCCGGGCGGGTCAGCCGGCCCGGCTGCGCAGGGTCGCCACCGTCGAGCCGGCGAGGGTGAGCAGGCAGTCCGGCAGCCGCCCGTCGGCGACCGCCGCCCCGAACAGCGCCTCGCCGGTGTCGGCGTCGTGGTTGGCGTACGCGCTGACGAAGCGGGCCACCCAGCGGGTGTCGTACCGTGCCTCGTCGATGCCGGGGAAGTCCAGCGCGCACGTGCCGGACGGCGGCGGGTCACCGACCATCGTCGCGGCCAGGGTCCAGGCGACCGTGTACGCCCCGGCGAGCCCCGACCGGTCCACCACGGCGTCGAACGTGCCGACCACGGCGGCGCCGTCCCCGGTCAGCGCCGAATGGAGTACGGCGGTAGCGTCGGCGAGCGTCTGATCCGGTACGTCGGTCACCTGCGGCACAGTAGGACGCCAGGTCAAGCGGGCGGGCAGCGGAAACGGTCACCACCTGCCGGGGCGGCATGACGGAGCGTGTGTTGCACTGTCGGGCCGGCGACGAGGGCCGCCTCCCTGGTCCCACGGTCCCCGCCGGCACGCTATGGTGCGCACCGGACCTGCGCCGGAGGAAGGACCACCATGCTCGTAACCCGCGGCCCGCGCGCGGCCATCCTGGCGGCCTGTGCGTCGTTGCTGCTCGCCGTCAGCGCGTGCGGGACGACCGACAAGCCCGAGGAGGCGGCCACCCCGCAGGTGCGTCTGTACGGCACCGACGGCAACATGCAGAACTCCTTCGCCGCGGAGTTGAAGGACCGGGCCGACCTCGTCGACGGCATGAAGGGCACCACCCCGCTCACGCCGCTCAGCGACGACTTCAAGCAGCGGCTACGCACCGTCAACCCGAAGCTGACCGACTACCTCTACGCGGCGGAGTCGTACGACGCCGTCATGATCAGCGCGCTGGCCGCCCAGCTCGCCGGCAGCACCGATCCGGCCGACATCGCCAAGCAGATCGTCGGGGTGACCACCAACGGCCAGCGCTGCACGGACGCGGCGAGCTGCCTGGCCCTGGCCCGGGACGGTCAGGACATCGAGTACCGCGGCCCGTCGCTGAACCGGGCCGGCTTCACCGATCTCGGCGAGCCGGCCACCGCCAGCTACGCCACCCTGCACTTCGACAACCAGAAGATCAACGACGCGAAGACCGAGTTCGTCGGTGCCGGGGACGAGTCCGGGGTGAGCACCAGGGCCGCGCCGAAGCCGAAGAAGCAGCGGGGCGGGCGTAATGACGACAGCGACGGCTCGCCGCTGATCCTCGGTGGCCTGCTGCCCAAGACCGGCGACCTGGCCCTGGCCTACCCGCCGCTGGCCGCCGGCGTGGCGCTGGCGATCAAGGAGATCAACGCCGCGGGCGGGGTGCTCGGCGACCCGGTGACCTGGTTCGACGGTGACGACGGCACCAACCCGGCCGTCGCCAAGGCCACCGTGGCCTCGCACGTCAGGAACAAGGTCCAGGTGATCATCGGGGCCGCCGCGTCCGGGATCTCCGCCGCCGTGCTGCCGGACGTGGTGGCGGCCGGCAAGATCCTGTTCTCGCCGTCCAACACCGACGCGGGGTTGAGCCAGGCCGACGACAAGGGCCTCTACTTCCGGACCGCCCCGCCGGACAGCCTCCAGGGCCGGGCGCTGGCCGACGTGATCCTCCGGGACGGCCCGCACAAGATCGTGGTGGTGGCCCGCAAGGACTCCTACGGCGAGGGCCTCCAGGAGACCGTCCGCGCCGAACTGGAGCGGGCCGGCTTCGGCAGCGACCGGGTGAAGCTGCTCACCTACGAGCCGCCGGCCGACGCCAAGGCCCCGGCCGTCGACTTCGGCAGCCTGGCCGGCGAGATCAAGAACTACAAGCCGGAGGCGGTGCTGGTCATCGGCTTCGGTGAGTCCGCCGGGCTGATCAAGGCACTGGCCGACGCGGGCGTGCCGATCCGCCGCTGACACCGGAGGGGGCGGCACCGGCCCGGTGCCGCCCCCTCCCGGCTCACCGGGGCCGGCGACGTTCCAGGAAGTCGGTCATCCGGCGGTGCTTCTCCTCGTCCTCGAAGAGCACCGCCTGGCTGACCAGGTCGAGCTGCGGGTGGGCACCGGGCGGGGCGTCCACCGCGAGCTTGGTCAGCCGCAACGCCAGCGCGGAACCCTTCGCCATCTCGTCGAGCAGCCCGTGTGCCGTCGGCAGCAGCTCGGCCGGCTCGGCCACCACCCGGTTGACCAGACCGATCCGCAGCGCCTCGTCGGCGTCGACCCGGCGGCCGGTGAAGAGCAGTTCCTTGGCCCGGCCCTCACCGACCAGGGCCGGCAACCGGTGGGTGGCTCCCGCGCCGGCCAGGATACCCAACCGCACCTCCGGCTGGCCGAAGACCGCCCGTGCCGTGCACACCCGCAGGTCGCAGGCGTACGCCAGCTCCGCGCCGCCGCCCAGCGCGGGACCGTCCACAGCCGCAACGCTCGGCATCGGCAGGGCCCGGAGCCTGGCGAAGGCGGCCGAGTTGATCGCGGCGAGCGCGTCCAGCCGGCCCCGCTCGCGGAGTTGGCCGATGTCGGCCCCACCGGCGAAGAGCCCGTCGGAGCCGCCGGTGAGCAGCAGCAGCCGGGGCCGGGCCTCCAGCGCGGCGCAGACGTCGTGCAGCGCGCCGATCAGGTCGGCGTCGATGGCGTTGCGTTTCTCCGGCCGGTCCAGCGTCACCACCACCCGGTCGGGCAGCTCCTCCACCCGTAGCCCGCTCACTGCCGGCGACCGTCCTTCCACGTGTAGAAGCCCTGGCCGGACTTCTTGCCGAGCTTCCCGGCGGCGACCATCTCGACCAGCAGCGGCGGCGGGGCGAAACGGTCACCGTAGGCGGCCTGGAGGGTACGGGCGATGTCCAGCCGCACGTCCAGGCCGACGAGGTCGGTCAGCTCCAGCGGGCCGACCGGATGCCGGTAGCCGAGCACCATCGCCTTGTCCACGTCGGCCGGTGCGGCCACCCCGTCGGCCACCATCCGGATCGCCTCCAGGCCGAGGGTCACCCCGAGCCGGGAGGTGGCGAAGCCGGGCAGGTCGCGTACGACGACGGGGTCCTTGCCCAGCCGGCCGGCGAGCGCGACGGCCGCCGCGGTGGTCTCCGGCGCGGTGGCCGCGCCGACCACCACCTCCAGCAGGGTCATCGCCCAGACCGGGTTGAAGAAGTGCAGCCCGAGGAAGGACTCCGGCCGGGTCAGCCCCTCGGCCAGTTCCCCGATGGGGATGCTGGAGGTGTTGCTGCCCAGCAGCGCCGGGCGCAGCCGTTCGGCCTCGGCGAGCACCGACCGCTTCAGGTCAGGCCGCTCGGGCACCGCCTCGACGATGACCTCCGGGGCGGGGGCGACCTCGGCGAGCGCCCCGCGCAGGGTGATCCGGGCCCGCTGCGCGGCGGCGGCCCCGGCGTCGAGCTTCCCGCGCTGCACCGCCCGTGCGCACAGCTCGTCGAGGCGGGTGGCGGCGGCCCCGGCCCGCCCCGGGTCCACCTCGACCAGTTCGACCGGGTAGCCCGCGCCGGCCGCCACGTAGGCGATGCCGAGCCCCATCGTGCCGGCCCCGACGACGACAAGACGACTCATGGACGCTCCCTCACTGCGTACGGCGGCGTGCGGGTTCTCCGACACGCCCTGCCGCTCGCTCCGCTGGCTCTTGGGTGCGACCCTATGCAGCAGCGTTCCCGGCGGCATGCGTGGGGGACCGCCGCACCGGGTACTGACGGCCCCAACGTCAAGGGAAGGAACCAGTCGACATGAGCCAGGCACCGGAGACCGTGGACAGCGGCACCACCGACGGCACGGCGGTCGTGGAGACGCGCGGCGACGAGCGCGTCGACCTGCTCCGCGCCGACACCAACAACGACGGCAAGACCGACGTGTGGGTGGTGGACACCGACGGCGACGGCCGGGCGGACCTGTTCCAGTTCGACACCGACGGCGACGGCAAGGTCGACATCACCATGGTCGACATCGACGAGGACGGCACCCCGGACGAGGTGGTCGACGGCGACGGCGGCCTCCCCCCGGAGCAGCTCCCGCCGACCGTCCAGGTCTGACGCGGGCGCGGGGGCCCGGTCGGGCCCCCGCTCACCGCCCGGCGGCCAACCGCAGGGTGGCCAGATAGTACGGGGCGTCGCGGTCGTCCACGTCGGCCAGCCGCCACGGGGTGCCCCGGACCAGCTCGGCCAACTCCTCGGCGGAGCAGACCAGGTAGTCGAACCACTGCGTGCCGAGTTCGCGGTAGCGCAGCCGCAGCCGCAGTTGCCCGCCGAGCCGACCCCGCCGCCGGTTGTGCTCGTGGTAACCGGTGTGCACCGGGTCGGTGGTGCCGTACGGGTCGGTGCCGTGCGCGATGACCTGCGCGCCCGGCCGGGCCAGGGCGGCCAGCGCGGCGAGGAACGCCGGCGCCCGCTCCCGCCCCTCGAACAGCCCCAGGTTGTTGCCGAGCAGCAGGAACGTGTCGTATCGCCGGCCGTCGGCGACGTGCTCGTCGACGGTGCCGAGGACGAGGTCCCGGACGCCCCGGTGCCGGCTGACCCGCAGCGCCCCCGGCGAGGTGTCGAGGCCGGTGACGGGGACGCCGCGTTCCTGGAGCACCAGCGCGATCCGTCCGCCCCCGACGCCGACGTCCAGGGTGGCACCCCGGGTCCGGTCCACGGCCCGGTGGTCGTACGGCTGCCAGTGTTCCGGCCCGTCCAGGTAGTGCGCGGCGGGGGCCCCGTTGACCAGCCCGTCGTCCCGTTCGATGATCTCGATGACCGGTCGGGGCAGCCGCCCGCCGACCAGCGGCCGGGGGCCGATCCCGGTGTGCACCGCGTACGCGTCGCGCAGCAGTTCTCCGAACACGTCGCCGAGTCGAGGTTCTCCGGTCACGACCTGCACGGTATCCGGGTCCGTCCGCCGTATCCTGGGCGGCGTGACCGACCTGGACCGCCTGGCGGCGGAGAAGTACGTCCTGCTGACGACGTTCCGCAAGGACGGCCGTGCGGTGTCCACCCCGGTCTGGGCGGTCCGCGACGACGACACGTTGGCGGTCTGGACGGTCGCCGACTCGGGCAAGGTCAAGCGGATCAGGCGGGACGGCACGGTGACGGTGGCCCCGTGCGACGTGCGCGGTCGTCCGCTGGGTGAGGCGGTGCCGGGTCACGCGGTGCTCTGCGGGCCGCAGGAGAGCAGCCGGGTACGCGACCTGCTCAAGCGCAAGTACCGGCTGCTGGGCCGGTTGACCCTGCTCGGCAGCCGGCTGCGCCGGGGCGAGGCGGGCACCGTCGGCATCCGGATCAGCCTGACCGACCCGTCGGGGTGACCGGGTCCGACCGGCGGGCCTGCCGGAGCGGCCCGGGGGTGGAGACGACTCAGGGGCGGTGGTGCGTCGCTGTTGCGACGTCCGCCCGCCCCTGAGGTCCGTAACGTTCTGACCGGGTCAGTCCCCCTGGCGCTGCTGGGGGATCTGGCCCTGTAGCAACGCCCGCACCTCCGACTCACGGTACCGACGGTGTCCGCCCAGGGTTCGGATCGCGCTGAGCTTCCCCGCCTTGGCCCACCGGGTCACCGTCTTCGGGTCGACACGGAACATCGACGCCACCTCGGCCGGCGTGAGTAGCGGCTCTGGTTCGTGCGTTCGCGATGCCATCGGTCACTCCTCCACATGGATAGACATCGGCCGGGGTCCCGCCGGCCGACGCGTCTCCCATGGTCCGGCTAGTCCCCGATGTCCGACATGGGCCGAACGGCCGAAGGTCCCTAGACGGACGGATGAACCATGCCCGATTTATCTAACTTTTACACGGCAGAAAGTACCTTATTCGGACTCATGATCACGGTTCGTGATGCGCTAACTACGAGTGTGACTCATAAATGACAGCACTGATAGGCGATATCTGGTCAATTGCGCCGTTCCAGCAACTGGATCGCGCGCCACCGCGCCACCAACCGGTCGTACGCCGCCGACGCCTCGTCCGTCTCGCCCCGGGAGAGCCCGGCCAGACCGCCCGCCACCAGCTCCGGCGAGTCGTCCGCGGCCAGCGTCTCGTCGGACAGCAACTGCACCAGACCGCCGTAGTCCAACTCGACCACCGAGCGGGGGTGGAACTCCTCCAGCCAGCGGGCGGCCTCCTCGACCGCCTCGGTGATCGGCGCGGCACCTATCGACTTCTTGAGCACCGACAGCGCCCGCGAGGCCCGCCGGCGGGCCTTGGAGATCTCCGTGCGGTAGCGCAGCGCCCGCCGCTGCGGCCGGGTGACCAGCTCCCGCTCGCCCGCCTCGAAAAGCACGAACCACCGCAGCGGCACCCCCCAGGTGGCGATCTGCTCGTGCAACCGGGGCACCCCGTGCTCCAGCACCCGGGCGCCGCTGCGCCAGTCCTCCACCACGGTCTTGGCCTGCCCGGCCAGGATCGGCGGGACGAACGCGTCGGCGATCACCGACGGCACCCCCTCCCGGGCGCTCAGGGCCGCCTCGGCCACCCGGACCCGCAGGTTCCACGGACAGACCAGCAGCGCGTCGTCGACCTCCAGCACGTACGCCTCGTCGGGCAGGTCGGGCAGTCTCGTCCAGCCCGCGCCGAGCGCCGCGATGACCGAGGTCCGTTGCCGGCCCGGGCCCTCCAACGGGGCCACCGCCCGGCCCTCCCGCACGTAGCGCCGCCAGTACGACTGACGGTCCCGGTCGAAGGCGGTCAGCGGCTCGTACACGCGCAGGTAAGAAGCGAAGAGCGACGGCACCGCGCGATCCTCCCACGAAACTCCGTACCGCTGCCGCTGCCGTCGTGCGCGACCGGAACGCCGCCGGCGGGCGGCCTCAGCCGGCCCGGCAGCGCGCGACGTCGACGACGGCAGGTTCCCGACCGATATTAGGCTGACCAGCGCCGGCAGCATCCCCGCCGGCCGACCAGGTCCGCGTCCCACAAGGGCGCACACCGACACCAGGAGCGAGCCATGGGCGTATTCGTGAGCACCGACGACCCCGGACCGGCCGGTCACGAGCAGGTCGTCTTCTGTCAGGACCGGCAGAGCGGCCTCAAGGCGATCATCGGCATCTACTCGACCGCGCTGGGGCCCGCGCTGGGCGGCACCCGGTTCTACCCGTACGCCAGCGAGGAGGCGGCGCTGGCCGACGTGCTGGACCTGTCGCGCAGCATGGCGTACAAGAACGCGCTGGCGGGGCTGGACATGGGCGGCGGCAAGGCGGTCATCTGGGGCGATCCGGACCAGGTCAAGAGCGAGGCGCTGCTGCGCGCGTACGGGCGGTTCGTGCAGTCCCTGGGCGGGCGCTACTACACCGCCTGCGACGTGGGCACCTACGTGGCCGACATGGACGTGATCGCGCGCGAGACCCGGTACGCCACCGGCCGCAGCGTGGAGCACGGCGGGGCGGGTGACTCCTCGGTCCTCACCGCCTGGGGCGTCTTCCAGGGGATGCGGGCCGCCGCCGAGCACGTCTGGGGCAGCCCGAGCCTGCGCGGGCGTCGGGTCGGGGTGGCCGGGCTGGGCAAGGTCGGCAGGCACCTGACCGGGCACCTGGTCGACGACGGGGCCGAGGTGGTGGCGACCGACGTCGACCCGCGGGCGCTGGAGTGGGCGCGGACCAACCACCCCTGGGTCACCCTGGTCGCCGACACCGCCGCGCTGGTCGCCGCCGACATCGACGTGTACGCCCCGTGCGCGCTGGGCGGCGCCCTGAACGACGACTCCGTGCCGGCCCTGCAGGCCCGGGTGGTCGCCGGCGCGGCCAACAACCAGCTCGCCCATCCCGGCATCGGGAAGCTCCTCGCCGAACGGGGCATCCTCTACGCCCCCGACTACGTGGTCAACGCCGGTGGGGTCATCCAGGTCGCGGACGAGATCGAGGGCTTCAACTTCGACCGGGCCAAGCTGCGGGCCAGCCGGATCTTCGACACCACCCGGCAGATCCTGCGGCTGGCCGACGAGGAGGGGGTGCTCCCGGCGGTGGCCGCCGACCGGATGGCCGAGCGCCGGATGGCCGACGTGGGTCGGCTGCGCGCCATCCACCTGGGCTGAGCGCACGTCCCGGGCGTGGCGACGGTCCGCGCCCGGGGCGTCACCGGGCGTGCCGGGCCGGTTCCGTCCGGCTGACGGCCCCCGGCGGGCGGACCGCGCGATAGCATGGATTTTCGCGGCTTTTCAGGCGGTTTGACCGGTGTCACGGGCAGTCCGAGGCCCACCCCTTACCGGGTACACTCGGTGACGTCCGGGTGACTGCGACGCGCAGGGCCGGCAGACGGTAACCCGAGGTGCCGAACGGTGGCATCCCCATGTACCGTAAGAGCCACGAGAGATGCCTGACGTCATCGGGGCCCGCCTTCGGGCTGCCCCGCATTCTGTGCGAGGGGGTCGAGCCATGGGGCGCGGCCGTGCTAAGGCCAAGCAGACGAAGGTGGCGCGGGAGTTGAAGTACCACTCCCCGAACACCGACCTCACCGCCTTGCAGCGCGAACTGGCGGGTGCTGGTGGGAAGTCTGAGCAGCACTTCGACGACGACTACAAAGAGTATGTCGACGACGACGATGAGGATCATGCGGACGACGACCCGGACCCCTGGGCTCCTCCGACCCGCTGACCTCCGGTCACACTGAGCACGCGGCAACTCTCCGCGTGCTCACGCATGTGCCCGGCCGGAGCAGCGTCACCACCGACGATCAGGGACCCCGCCCTCCCGGAGCACACTCCGGCCGGTCGGCGCGGTCCCTGATCGGGGTGGCAGTGGCCCGTCACCGTACGGCGGGGCCGGTCACCCCCGCTCAGCGCGGCCGGTTGTTCCAGTTGTAGAAGGTCGGGATGTTCTCGAAGTGGTTCCAGGCGCAGACCGCGCCGGCACCCTCCGCGCCCGACACCTCCGCGCGGTGACGACGGGCGACCTCGGCCTCGTGGAGCAGGGCGGAGAGTCCCCCAGCGGCCTCCCGCACCCGGTCGGCGACCTGGTCCGGGCCGGCCCCGACCCGCTCAGCCGGCCGGTGACTCGTGGTCTCGGGCATGCTCCAACACTCCCTCCAATAGGCGGATCTTGCTGTTGCGGCAGTGCTCGGTCTCCGTACCGTCGAACCGCCCCTGCTCGAAGTAGCGGTTGGCCGCGTGGCCACCGCCGCAGAAGCCGAAGTACGGGCAGGACGACCGGCACGCCTCGACACCGGTGAGGAACTCACCCACCCAGCCCGTGCCCGCCGCCCCGGCCAGGATCTCGGCCAGCGGGGTGGCCAGCACGTTACCGCTGCTGAAATCGCCGTAGCGGGCGTCGGTGAAACCGGCCAGCTCGGGGGAGAGCACCGTCACCGAGCCGTCGTACCCGATCGTCGGGATCGGGTCGAGCTGCCGGGGCAGCAGGTCGCCCTCCGCGCCGGCCAGCACCGCCGCCGCGTACCGCAGCGACCACTCGATCTCCCGCAGGTGCACCCGGGGCGCCCGCCGCCAGGCCGCCACCAGCTCCGCCCAGAACGCGGTCACCGTCGCCGCGTCGTGCGCGTTGCTGCGGGTGTTGACCCCCTCGGTCTCCTCGATGTTCAGCCCGAGCACGTCACAACCCAGGTCGAGGAAGTAGTCGTACAGCTCGGTGGCGAGCCCCGGCGTCGGCCGGCTCACCACCGCCAGCGCCGAGAACGGCAGGCCGTGCCGGCGCAGCGCCGCCACCCCCCGGACGATCCGGTCGTACGCCGGCCGGCCGGCCCGGCTCACCCGGTCGCCGTTGCGGGCGGCCGGGCCGTCCACGCTCACGCTCACCCGCACCCCGTGCGCGGCGAAGAACGCGCACCAGGCGTCGTCGATCAGGGTGGCGTTGGTCTGCACGTGGTGTTCCACCCCGGCGGGGAACGCGGCGATCAACGCCGCCAGGTGCTCCCGGCCGGCGGCGAGCGGCTCACCACCGTGCCAGACCACCGAGAAACGCCCCTGCGCCGCCCACGGGGTCACCGCGGCGGCGACCGCCTCGGCCACCGCCACCGGCATCCGCCGGTCGACCGCCCGGTGCGGCAGATAGCAGTACGCGCAGTCCAGGTTGCACAGCGTCGTCGGCTGCATCACCACGTACGACGGGACCGCCGCGATCCCCCGCATGCCCGTCACGGACCGGCACCGAGCAGCCATCGACCCTCCTCCCCGTGCCCGAAGTGTCCTTCAGGCTAGGCGGCGACGGCCGCTCGGGTGAACCCCCGACCAGGCGTCCGGCCGAGCGGCCCCGCCGATCAACCCCGGGTGTGCTGGCCGATCATCTGGACGTTGCCGGTGCCCTCGATGATCTCGCCGGCCTGCCAGGCGTCCACGCCCCGGCCGGCGAGGGTGGCCAGCGCGCGGTCGGCGTCCTCGGCGGAGACGATGGCGAACATGCCGACGCCCATGTTGAACGTCGACTCCATCTCCGGGTCCTCGATCCGGCCCTTGGACTGGATCAGGTCGAAGATCGGCTGCGGCTTCCAGGTGGCCCGGTTGACCACCGCGTCGACGTGCTCGGGCAGCACCCGGACCAGGTTGCCGGGGATGCCGCCGCCGGTGACGTGGGCGATCGAGCGCACCTCCGCCTCGGTGATCAGCTTCAGGCAGTCCTGCGCGTAGATCTTGGTCGGGGTGAGCAGCTCCTCGCCGAGGGTGCGCTGCCGGCCGAAGTCGTCGATCACCACGTCCAGCCGCATCCGGCCGGCGCCGAGCAGCACGTGCCGGACCAGCGAGTAACCGTTGGAGTGCAGGCCGGACGAGCGCATCGCAATCACCACGTCGCCCACCTCGACCCGGTCCGGGCTGAGGATCTCGCTCTCCTCGACCACGCCCACCCCGGTGGCGGAGACGTCGTACTCGTCGGGACGCAGCACGCCCGGGTGCTCGGCGGTCTCGCCACCGAGCAGCGCACAGCCGGCGTACCGGCAACCGTCGGCGATGCCCGCGCCGATCTCGGCGACCCGGTCCGGCACGACCTCGCCGGTGGCGATGTAGTCGAGCAGGAACAGCGGCTCGGCCCCGCACGCCACCAGGTCGTCGACGACCATCGCGACCAGGTCGATGCCGATCGTGTCGTGGATGTCGAGCTGCTGGGCGATGACCAGCTTGGTGCCCACCCCGTCGGTGGAGGACGCCAGGATCGGGTTCTTGTACTTCTTGGTGTCCAGCCGGAACAGGCCCGCGAAGCCACCCAGGTCGCCCATGACCTCCGGCCGCCGGGTCTCCTTCACCTTCGACTTGAGCAGCTCGACCGCGCGGTCGCCCGCCTCGATCGACACCCCGGCGTCGGCGTACGAGACCGAGCGTTTGCGGGTGGTGCGGCCGGTCCCCGCCGTCCACGGCTGGCGGTCGCCACCGGCACCGCTCGGGCTGCTTCCTGCGCCGCTGCGCTCGGACACGTAGGTCACGGTTCTCCCCTTTGTGGTTCTCGGTGCCGCGCCGACGGTGGCCGGACGGCCCCGGTGTGCTACGGGCGGTGGGCGGTCGCGCCGCCCGGAGTGGCGACGAGCGGTGTGTGGTGCTCGGAGGTGTCCGGGGCGTCGGCGACCCGCCGGCCCACCCCCTCCAGCATGTGCTTGCCGATCAGGTTCCCGGCCGGCAGGTCGATCGGGTACTCCCCGTCGAAACAGGCCCGACAGAGCCTGCTCCTGGGCTGTTCGGTCGCGGCGATGAGACCGGGAAGCGAGACGTAACCGAGGGTGTCGGCGCCGATCGACCGCCGGATGCCCTCGTTGTCCAACCCGTTGGCCAGCAGTTCGGCCCGGGTGGCGAAGTCGATGCCGTAGAAGCACGGCCAGTTCACCGGCGGGGAGGAGATCCGGACGTGGACCTCCAGCGCGCCCGCCTCGCGGAGCATCCGGACGATCGCCCGCTGGGTGTTGCCACGCACGATCGAGTCGTCGACCACGACCAGCCGCTTGCCCCGCACGTTCTCCCGCAGCGGGTTGAGCTTGAGTCGTACGCCGAGCTGGCGGAGGGTCTGCGACGGCTGGATGAAGGTACGCCCGACGTACGGGTTCTTCATCAGGCCGGCGCCGTAGGTGATGCCGGACGCCTCGGCGTACCCGATGGCGGCCGGCGTGCCCGACTCGGGCACCGGGATCACCAGGTCGGCCTCGACCGGGTGCTCCTTGGCGAGTTGCCTGCCGATCTGCACCCGCGCGGCGTGCACGTTGCGGCCGGCGATGGTGGCGTCCGGGCGGGCGATGTAGACGTACTCGAAGAGGCAGCCCTTGGGCTCCGGCGCGGCGAACCGGCTGGACCGCAGGCCCTCCTCGTCGATCGCGATCAGCTCGCCCGGCTCGACCTCCCGGACCACGCTCGCGCCGACGATGTCCAACGCGGCGGTCTCGCTGGCCACCACCCAGCCGCGTTCCAGCCGACCGAGCACCAGCGGGCGGACGCCGTGCGGGTCGCGGGCGGCGTAGAGGGTCGACTCGTCCATGAAGACGAAGCTGAACGCGCCGCGTAGCTGCGGCAGCACCTCCAGCGCGGCGGCCTCCACCGACAGGTCGGGGCGGCTGGCCAGCAGCATGGTCACCAGGGAGGTGTCGTTGGTGGCCCCGTCGTCGAGCAGGCCGCGCTCGGCGACCTCCTTCTGCAACTCGGCGGTGTTGACCAGGTTGCCGTTGTGCGCCAGGGCGATCGTGGTGCCGGAGGTCGTCGACCGGATGGTCGGCTGGGCATTCTCCCAGGTCGAGCCGCCGGTGGTGGAGTAACGCGCGTGCCCGATCGCCAGGTGGCCGCGCAGGCTCTTCAGCGTCGGCTCGTCGAACACCTGGGCCACCAGGCCCAGATCCTTGTAGACCACCACTCCCGAGCCGTCGCTCACGGCGATGCCGGCGGCCTCCTGGCCCCGGTGCTGGAGTGCGTAGAGTCCGAAATAGGTGAGGTTGGCGACCTCTTCACCCGGGGCCCAGACGCCGAAGACGCCACAGGCGTCCTGGGGGCCGGGTCGCTGGGGGTCAAGGTCGTGGCTCAGCCGGCCATCGCCTCGGGGCACTGCCGCTCCCTCATGCTGGTCTGGACTGGCCTGGCGGAGCCGGGGGCTGCTCCGCGCCTTTCGGCCCTGGACCACTGTCGTCGCCTGACAGTGTACGCGAACACGAGTCAATACAGAAAGTCACGATCTGCCTCCACCCCGTCACCCCGTCCGGCGCAACGGTGCAGCTAGAGCGGCAGATGGTCAGCGAGATCCGCCCGGTTTCCGCTCACCTGTACGCGACCGTCCGTGACCGCCCGCGCCCACGACAGCCGTCCGGTGGCCAGCGCCAACCAGGTGTCCGGCGCCATCTCCACCACGTTCGGCGGGGTGCCCCGGGTGTGTCGGGGCCCCGGAACGCACTGAACTGCACCGTAAGGTGGGACACGCACCTCCACCGATCGGCCGGGGGCCCGCTCCGCGAGGGCGGTCAGAAGGGTACGGACCGCCTCGCGGTACACCTGCCGTTCGGGCGTACGCCCCTCATCGAGCGCCGTCAGCGCCGCCAGTACCACGGCGGACTTAGAGTGCGGAGAGGACACGACGGGACGATACGACCCGGGGCCACCGAGCGCCACGCTGGCCCCTGGGTCGCGCCGATCCGGTCAGACAAGGCATAGTTGCCGACGGCGTATTCGTACCGTGATGATCCCCGGCCCCCGCCGGGGAGGTCAGACCGGAAGGCGGTGGACGTGTCAACACACCGACGTGCCTGGACGCAGCGGGCCGGTGTGGTCGTAGCGCTGGTGGCCGGCGCCCTGCTCACCGTCCCCGCCACACCCGCCCTGGCAGCCAGCGCCTCCGTCCAGCCCGGGTCGGTGACCGTCAACGCCGGCAGCGACACCACGGTGACCGTTCAGGTCACTCCGGGTGAGGGTGACAAGAACGCACAGATCAGTCTGACCGGTCTGCCCTCCGGTGTGAGCTGCTCCGGCTGCGGCCAGCTCAACTTCAACGGCGGCCAGCCGAAGTCCCAGCTGCTGACCCTGCGCGCCAACGACAACGCCGGCGACGCCAGCACCACGGTCACCGTCCAGGTCCGCCCCGACCAGACCGACCCGGCGACCGCCACCTTCCAGCTCAGCGTCAAGGGCCGGGCCGCGCCGCAGACCACCGCGCCGCAGGACAAGCCGACGGTCAAGTCGATCTCCGGCAAGGTGGTCGTGGCGGCCACCGGCGACGCGGTACCCAACGCGGTGGTGGGGCTTGAGGACTCGACCGGCAAGCAGTTCAACACCACAAGCGACGGCAGCGGCAACTTCCGGATCACCGGGTCGAGTTCCAACCCGATCGCGCCCGGCTCGATGGTGCTCGGGGCCAGCAAGGACGGCGTCGTCGCCACCAAGCCGATCAGCGCGGGGGCCGGGCAGAGCCTGAGCAACCAGCGGATCAGCCTGGCGTTGAAGGTCGAGGTGAGCCCGAGCGCCACCCCGTCGACCTCCGTCGAGCCGACCCCCTCGGAGGAGACGCCTGCGGAGACCACCGAGGAGACCGCCGAACCGACAGGCGGGCAGCAGCAGGCCGCGTCGCAGGACGACGACAGCGGGTTCGGCTCCTTCCTGATCATCCTGCTCGGCGGTCTGCTCGTGGCGGCCGGCGTCGGCACCATCGTGCTGCTCTGGATCCGCCGCAAGAACGCCGACGACGACGGGAACGGGCCGGCCGGCGCCGCTGCGGCCGGTGACGTCCCCGGCCCCCGGAGCCCACGCGGCACCGACGACCAGACCCGGGTGGTCAACCGGGTCGGTGCCGGCCCCGACCCGACGATGGTCGGCAGCTCCGCGCTGAGCGACGCGCCGACGATGTTGCAACGACCGGTCGTCGACGACGTCCCGCCGGACCCGTACGGCGCACCGCCGCAGCCCTACGGCGCACCGCAGGACAACTGGGCCGGTGCCGGCGGTTACGGCGACGAGCCCGGCGGCCAGGGTGGCTACGGCGGCCAGCCGGGCGGCTACGGTGCCGCACCCGCCTCCGGCGGCGGCTACGGCGCGGCCGGAGCGGCGGGTGCCGCCGCAGGCGCGTACGGCGCGGCCAACCCGGCCGGTGGTGGCTACGGCAACGCGCCGTCCTCCGGGGGCGGCTACGGTGCCGCACCCGCGTCGGGCGGCGGCTACGACAACGCGCCCGCCTCCGGGGCTGGCTACGGCAACGCCCCCGCGTCGGGCGGCGGCTACGGCAACGCTCCCGCCTCCGGTGGCGGGTACGGCGGTCGGGACTACGGGGCGACGGCCGGTGCCGGCTACCCGGCGCAGGAGCAGGCCGGCGGCTACGGCGGCGACCAGCGCTACGACGAGCCCACCGGCCGGTACACCGGCGACGGCACCTCGTACGCGCCGGCTGCCGACCCGTACCCGACGAGCACCTACCAGCCGGAGCCGGACGCGTACGGTCAGCCGGGCGCGGGCGGCTACGGCCAGTCCGAGCAGGGCGGCTACGGCCGGGGTGCCGAGCCGGCCGGCGGTTACTCCGGCGGCGGCTACGGCCAGCAGGCCGGGTACGACGCCGGCCCGGCCCAGGGTTACGGCGGCGGACAGCGTGGCGGCTACGACCAGCCGACCGGCGCGCACCAGGGCGGCCAGCACGGTGGCTACGACCAGCAGGCCGGGTACGACCAGCCGACGGGTGCCTACCAGGGCGGCTACGACCAGCGCGGCGGCGGGTACGACCAACGGGGTGGCGCCCACCAGGGCGGGTACGACCAGCCGGGCGGCTACGACCAGCGCGGCGGGTACGACCAGCAGCCCGGCTACGGCTCCCCGCAGGGCGGCTACGGCCAGGCCGGTGGCTACGGAGCCGAGCAGCAGCAGGGCGGCTACGGCCAGGAACCCCCGCAGCAGCGCGGCGGCGGCTACGACCAGCAGGGCTACGACCAGCAGCAGGGTGGCTACTACGGCGAGCAGGGGCAGCCCGGTCGCGACCAGCCCCCGTCCGGTCGGAGCCGGCCGGACGGCCCGCCCCCGGAGCGTAGCGGACGCCGCCTCGACTGGCTGGACGACTGACCCACCGGCCACAGCGACGACAGTGGGCCGCCCGGATGCGTATCCGGGCGGCCCACTGTCGTCGCGGGTTCAGGTCGGCACGGGTCTTGCCGCCCGGGTCGGCACTGTCGTCGCGGGCCCGGGTCAGCACGGTCGTTCGGGCCGGGTCTAGCCGGCCGAGAAGACACCCTGGCGGAGCACCGGAACCACGGCCGAGACGTCCCGCCGGACGGCCGCCTCGACGTCCCCGGCGAAGCCGCTCTCGATCAGCTCACGGCCGGAGACGCAGCCACGTACCGCCGCCGGCACGTCGGGGGTGCTGGCCAGGGCGGCGAGCGTCATCGCCGCCTCCACCGACAGCCCACCGGGCACCCCGGAGACGGCGTCCAGCACGCTGGCCGCGCCCAGCAGGTCCTCCACCGAGGGGCGCAGGGTGCCGTCCGGCCAGCGTTCACCGGCGGCGATCACCCCGACCGGGGCGTCCGTCGTGCCGTACCCCTGGTGGTGCAGCCACCGCCCGACGGCGCGGGCGTTGCGCAGGCAGGCCGCGACCACCGGCCGGCCGGTGGCGCTGGCGGCGGCGCTGATCGCGGAGCCGTTAGGCGACGGCAGCACCAGGTCGGCGACGACGGGCGCGCTGCCCAGGGCCGCCGGGGACAGTGACCACGGGTGCGCGGCCGTCGTCTGCCGACGGCCCACCGCCGCCACCGCGCCGACCCGCAGCGCGTAGTCGGCCGCCTGCTCGCCCCAGGGGAACGGGTGGACCCGCACCCCCCGGGCGACCGCGACCTCGACGGCGGTGGTGAACGACAGGACGTCCACCACCACCAGTACGGCACAGACCCGGCCGAGTTCCGCCGCCCCGGTCAGCCCCCAGTCGAAGCGGGCACCCGATCCGGGCTGGACGTGGACGGCCGAGGCCACCGCCTCAGCGCTGATCGGGCGTCGGGCGCTGCCCGTCACCGTCGCCAGTGTCGGAGGCCGTCGCGCCGGCCTGCGGGGCGGACCCGGTCGCCGGTACGTCGGCATCGTGCCCACCGGCCACCGGCGCGGCGTCAGCGTCCGACGTGGGCGCGGTGCCCGGTGCCGACGCGGCAGCGCCGGTCTCCGGGTCGCCCGACACCGGGGCGGTGCCGGTCGCAGCGGCCACCACCTCGGCGGCCGGGTCGTCCGCGTCCGCCGGCTGCTGCCGTTGCGGCACGTCCACCGGCTGCGTGGCGGTGGCCGGGGCGATCGTGGTGGTGCCCGTCCGGACCGCCTCGACCTGCACCTGGGCCGCCTCCGGGCCGCCGAAGAGCCGGGGCAGGGTCGCGGTGTGCGCGGCGCGCAGCTCGTCCAGGCCGATCCGGAACTGGCCGTGCACCTCCAGGGCGCCGCTCGCCGGGTCGGTCACGCCGATCTGCTCCCACGGCACACCCCGCTCGGCGCAGAGCGCGGTGAACGCCTTCTCGTGCCCCCGGGGCACGGTCACCAACGCCCGACCGGCCGACTCGCTGAACAGGAAGACGAACGGCAGCGAACCGTCGGCGAACCGCTCCGGCACCCCGATCCGGACCCCGACGCCCCGGCGCAGGCTCGACTCGACCAGGCTCTGGGCCAGACCACCGTCGGACAGGTCGTGCGCGGAGCTGAGGTGACCCACCCGGGCCGCCTCGGCCATCAGCTCGGCGAGCTGACGCTCCCGGCCCAGGTCGACCTGGGGCGGCATACCACCGAGGTGCTCGTGCGTCACCCACGCCCACTCCGAGCCGGACAGCTCCACGTGGGTGTCGCCGAGCAGGTAGACCTGGTCGTGGTCGCCGTTGGCCCGGGGCACGAAGCCCATCGGCACCCGGTCGGCCACGTTGTCCAGCACGCCCAGCACGCCGACCACCGGGGTCGGGTGGATGGCGGCGGCACCGGTCTGGTTGTAGAAGCTGACGTTGCCGCCGGTCACCGGGATGCCCAACTCCAGACAGCCGTCCGCCAGGCCACGGACGGCCTCGGCGAACTGCCACATCACGCCCGGGTCCTCAGGCGAGCCGAAGTTGAGGCAGTTGGTCACCGCGATCGGCTTCGCGCCGGTCACCGCAACGTTCCGGTACGCCTCGGCGAGCGCCAGCTTCGTCCCCTGGTACGGGTCGAGGCGGGCGTACCGGCCGTTGCCGTCGACGGAGAGGGCGACGCCGAGGCCGGTCCGCTCGTCGATCCGGATCACGCCGGAGTCCTCCGGCTGGGCCAGCACGGTGTTGCCCAACACGTACCTGTCGTACTGCTCGGTGACCCACGTCTTGTCGGCCAGGTTCGGCGAGGCGATCATGCGCAGCAGGGTCTCCCGCAGCGCCTCCGGGTTGCTCGGCCGGGGCAACGTCTCGGCCCGGTCGGCCTGGAGCAGGATCAGGTCGGCCGGCTCCCGCATCGGGCGGGCGTAGACCGGGCCGTCGTCGACCAGCGAGCCCGGCGGCACGTCGACGACCACGTGGTCGTTCCAGGTGACCAGCAGCCGGCCCGGCCGGCCGTCGGGCGCGGGCGGGGTGACCTCACCGATCGCGGTGGCGAGCACGCCCCACTTCTCGGCGGTCTTGAGCACCGCCTCCAGCTTGTCCGGGGTGACCACCAGCAGCATCCGCTCCTGGGACTCGCTGGCCAGGATCTCGTGCGGCTCCATCGACGGCTCGCGCAGCGGGACCCGCTCCAGCCAGACCCGCATCCCGGTGCCGGCGGACGCGGCGGTCTCGGTGAGCGCGCAGGTCAGGCCCGCGCCGCCGAGATCCTGGATGCCGACGACCAACTCGGCGTCGTACAGCTCCAGGCACGCCTCGATCAGCAGCTTCTCGATGAACGGGTCACCGACCTGCACCGACGGGCGGCGTTGCTCGCTGCCCTCGTCGAAGGTGGCGCTGGCCAGCACCGACACGCCACCGATGCCGTCCCGGCCGGTCTTCGCGCCGAGCAGCACCACGACGTTGCCCGGGCCGGCGGCGTCCTTCTTCTGCAACCGGTCGACAGGCAGCACGCCGAGGCAGAGCGCGTTGAGCAGCGGGTTGCCCTGGTAGCAGGGGTCGAAGACCAGCTCGCCACCGATGTTGGGCAGGCCGAGGCAGTTGCCGTAGCCGCCGACGCCGGCCACCACGCCGGGCAGCACCCGGGCGGTGTCCGGGTGGTCGGCCGCACCGAACCGCAGCGGGTCCATCACCGCGACCGGGCGGGCGCCCATCGCCAGGATGTCGCGGACGATGCCACCGACACCTGTCGCCGCGCCCTGGTAGGGCTCGACGAAGCTCGGGTGGTTGTGCGACTCGACCTTGAAGGTGACGGCGAGCGTGTCGGAGACCCGGACGACGCCTGCGTTCTCCCCGATGCCGGCGAGCAGCCGGTCGCTCGGCGGGGCCTTCTCGCCGAACTGGCGCAGGTGCACCTTGCTCGACTTGTAGGAGCAGTGCTCGCTCCACATGATCGAGTACATGGCCAGCTCGGCCTGGGTGGGGCGGCGGCCGAGGATGTGCCGGATCCGGTCGTACTCGTCGTCGCGCAGGCCCAGCTCGGCGTACGGCTGGAGTTCGTCGCCGGTGCCGGCGGCCCGCTGCACGGTGTCCACGCCGTCGGCCCAGTCGGTGACCGGCGTCGGACCGTCGGGCCGGGCGGCGACCGCCGGCGGCGCGACGGCCGCGTGCGGTTCCGCCGGGGCGACGCCCGCGGCTGCCCGAACGGCCGGGTCCTGGTGGGTGGTCATGACCTCTCCTCGCTGCGCTCGTACCCGCCGGTGGGGCGGTGGAGCCGACCGATGTTGCCGCCGCGCACCGTCACGCCGGCGTCCCCACCAGGTGCTTGAGCACCGAGGTGAAGAAGCCGAGGCCGTCCAGGGAGGGGCCGGTGAGCGCCTCGACCGCGTGCTCGGGGTGGGGCATGATGCCGACCACGTTGCCGGCGGCGTTGGTGATCGCGGCGATGTCCCGCTGCGAGCCGTTCGGGTTGCCGCCGACGTAGCGGGCGACGATCCGCCCCTCGGCCTCCAGCGCGTCGAGGGTGGCGGTGTCCGCCACGTAGCAGCCCTCGCCGTTCTTGACCGGGATGAGGATCTCCTGGCCGGGCTGGAAGGTGTTCGTCCAGGCGGTGCCGACCGACTCGATGCGCAGGACCTGGTCGCGGTTGCGGAAGTGCAGGTGCTGGTTGCGGGTGAGCGCGCCGGGCAGCAGGTGGGCCTCGCAGAGGATCTGGAAGCCGTTGCAGATGCCGAGCACCGGCAGGCCGCCCCGGGCGGCGTCGACCAGGGTCTCCATCACCGGGGCGAACCGGGCGATGGCCCCGCAGCGCAGGTAGTCGCCGTAGGAGAAGCCGCCGGGGAGGACGACGGCGTCCACCCCGTGCAGCTGCGGGTCACCGTGCCAGAGCCGGACCGGCTCCGCGCCGGCGATCCGCACGGCGCGGGCGGCGTCCCCGTCGTCCAGCGAGCCGGGGAAGGTCACCACTCCGACGCGGGCGGTCACGAGTTCGCGTCCGCGGTCTCGTCGGCCTCGACCCGGACCGTGAAGTCCTCGATGACGGGGTTGGCGAGCAGCTTGTCGGCGATCTCCCGGGCCCGGTCCAGGTCCGGGTCGCCGGTGAACTCGATCTCGATCCGCCTGCCGATGCGGACGGAGGCGACGTCACCGACGCCGAGCCGCGGCAGCGCGTTTGCGACGGCCTGGCCCTGAGGATCGAGGATCTCGGGCTTGAGCATGACGTCGACGACGACGCGAGGCACTGGGCACTCCTGACTGTGTACGCAGTTGGGTGCCGGCCCACTACGGGCGAGCGCAGCCAGCGTACCTGGCAGATTCCGGTCCGGACGCACCGGCCGGGCGCAGTTCAGGCAGTGATCGACATTACCGGTCGCCGGGAGGTGCGGTCGAGATCCGTTCGTTGCCGCTCTGATACGGATTTGTTGCCGATCGTCGCCGCGTCGCCCCGACACACCCTGCCTGAGCAGGTAATACGCGGCTCAACGCCAGATTTGCGACCGGTATCCGACAAACAGGGACGAGCACATCCGGGTCACTTCTGTCACATTGGTTGATCTCGATGGCGGTCTTGTGAAGCCGCTCACCGCCCCCCTAGCCTAAATCGTCAACCGTCGATGTATGGTGGGCGTCCGCGAAGGGACACCCCCGTGCCCTCCGCCCGGCTCCGCGTCAGCAGCGTCGCGTACAACCGGGCCTGGATCACCTCGACGGCCGGTGTCTGACGGTTACCACCGTGGGCGGTACGGATGGCCTGTCGCGTGCCGGCCGTCCGCGCCGCCTGGTTTTGCAGCATCCGACCGGGTGCGTACGGCACGCTTCGACGTCGTACCGCTGCTGACAGCATCGGAACCGTGCTGGTCGTGACGACGGATCAACTGCCCGGCTACGAGATCCGCCAGATCCTCGGCGAAGTGGTGTCGTCGATGGCGCGGACCCGGAACCCGTACCGCGAGGGGGTCAAGAACCTGCGCGGCGGCGCGTACGACCCGATGGCCCCGGACAACCTCACCCGCTGGCGCACCGACTCGGTGGCCCGGCTCGGCGAGGAGGCCCTGCGTATCGGTGCCAACGCCGTGGTGGGGATGCGCTTCGACAGCCGGGACTGTGGCGAGATGTGGATGGAGATCTGCGCCTACGGCACGGCGGTGATCGTGGTGCCCAAGGTCCCCGACGTCATGCCGCACGACCAGCCCCTGGTCGCCGCCGAGACCGCCCACGACCCCGGGTTCGCCGAGGCCCCCGGCGGCATCGCCGAGCCGGCGAGCGCCCCCAACCTCTCCTCCGCCGCCGAAACCCCCACCCGCGACTCCTGACCCACCCACCCGACTTCCGCCCGCCCCCTTGGCCGACGCCCGGCCGGGGCTGGAGAGCGTGATCAAGAGGTTTGGAACAAGTTGATCTCTGCGGCTGACGCGAACCTCTTGATCACCGGGGAGAGCCGACGCCCAGCCGGCGAGGGGCGGGGGTGGGGATTAGAGGATGGGGGGTGGGGAGTAGGTGGCGGCTTCGGGGTGGGCGGTGACCACCGTGGTGATGCGGCGGGTGATCGCGTCCACCTGGGCCTGGGCGGCGCCGGTGAAGGTCGTCGGGTCGGCGACCAGGGTGTCGATCTCGCCGCGGGTGAGGCCGAGGCGGGAGTCGGCGGCAAGCCGGTCGAACAGGTCGTTGTCGGGGGCGCCCTTCTCCCGCATCGCGAGCGCCACGGCGACCGCGTGCTCCTTGATCACCTCGTGGGCGACCTCCCGGCCGACGCCCCGGCGCACCGCCGCGACCAGGATCTTGGTGGTGGCCAGGAAGGGCAGGAAGCGCTCCAGCTCCCGGCTGATCACCGCCGGGTACGCCCCGAACTCGTCGAGCACGGTGAGGAAGGTCTGGAACAACCCGTCGGCGGCGAAGAAGGCGTCCGGCAGGGCGACCCGGCGGACCACCGAGCAGGAGACGTCCCCCTCGTTCCACTGGTCGCCGGCCAACTCGCCGACCATCGACAGGTAACCCCGGATGATCACCGCGAAGCCGTTCACCCGCTCCGACGAACGGGTGTTCATCTTGTGCGGCATCGCGCTGGAGCCGACCTGACCCGGCTTGAAGCCCTCGGTCGCCAACTCCTGGCCGACCATCAGCCGGATCGTGGTCGCCAGCGACGACGGCGCGGCGGCCACCTGCGCCAGGGCGGCGACCACCGCCAGGTCGATCGAACGCGGGTAGACCTGCCCGACGCTGTCCAGCACCCGGGAGAAGCCCAGATGCTCGGCCACCCGACGCTCCAGCTCGGCGACCTTCGCGGCGTCGCCGTCGAAGAGGTCGAGCTGGTCGGCGGCGGTACCCACCGGCCCCTTGATCCCACGCAGCGGGTACCAGTTGATCAGGTCTTCCAGCCGCTCGTACGCGATGAGCAGTTCCTCCGCCGCCGAGGCGAAGCGCTTGCCCAGCGTGGTGGCCTGCGCGGCGACGTTGTGCGAACGGCCGGTCAGCACCAGGCCGGAGTGCTCGTGGGCGAGCCAGGCCAGCCGGGCCAGCGCCGCCACCACCCGGTCGCGGATCAGCTCCAGCGAGGCGCGCACCTGGAGCTGCTCGACGTTCTCGGTGAGGTCGCGGGAGGTCATCCCCTTGTGCACGTGCTCGTGCCCGGCGAGCGCGCTGAACTCCTCGATCCGGGCCTTCACGTCGTGCCGGGTGACCCGCTCCCGCTCGGCGATCGAGGCCAGGTCGACCTGGTCGACCACCCGCTCGTACGCCTCGACCACACCGTCGGGCACCGCCACGCCGAGGTCCCGCTGGGCGCGGAGCACGGCGAGCCAGAGCCGCCGCTCCATCCGGACCTTCTCCTCCGGGGACCAGAGGGCGACCAGTTCGGGTGAGGCGTACCGGTGGGCGAGCACGTTCGGGATCGTCGTCACGTACCTCATTCTCGCCTACCCGACGACCATCGACCCGGGCGGGCCGACCAGGGGCGGGGCGGGCCCGCCCTGCGGCGGCGGTCGGCCCGGGCCGGCGGGGGGATCAGCCGGACCACGCGGGCCACGGAGTCCGACGTCAGACCTTCGGGACGTCATGCACCGGGGCGGTGACCACGATGGTCTTCGTCTGCTTGCCATGCGCGTTGCGCGCCGTCAACGTGTACGTGTGCCGCTGGAGGTCACCGTCGCGACCCGAGCACGGGAAGGTGAGCTCCTCACTACCGGTCGACGGGTAGTCGTCGCGGTAGACGCCGGGGCCGTCGACCGACAGGGCCACCGAGGTCGCGTTGCCGACCTGCCACTCCATCAGCACCCCGCTGCCGGGGATCGGGTTGACGGTGGTGCCGGCCGGGCAGCGCGGCTTGCGGGTGACCCGGAAGGAGCTGATGGTGGGGCCATTCGTTTTCGCACCGGATTTGTCCCCGCCGTTGTCCCCGCCACCGCCGGCCGTGGGGCTGCCGGTGGATTCGGGTTCGCTGACCCCACCGGCCGAGGTCCCGCTGTCGATGGCCGTGCCGGTGTCTCCGCGGCCGGTCGTCGCGTCACCCAGCCCCGCCGGGCCACCGGCCACCCCCGTCCGGGGTCCTTCGGCGCGCTTCGCGGTGGCGGTGCAACCGCCTGCCGCGAGCGCGGCGGCAAGGGCGACGGCAGCGGTACGCAGCAGGGCACGACCAGGCATGACACTCCTCTACGGGGCACCGCCGCCAGGACGTCCGGGCGGGCTGACACCACCGTAGGAAGCCCCGGCAACACCGCCCTGAGCTGTGCGAACGCCGAATGTGCCACCACAGTGGCAAGCAGCCGTGACGAAGCGGGTCAGCGCTCCAGGATGGCGGTGACGCCCTGCCCGCCGGCCGCGCAGATCGAGATCAGTCCCCGACCGCTGCCCTTCTCGGCGAGCAGCTTCGCCAGCGTGGCCACGATCCGGCCACCGGTGGCGGCGAACGGGTGCCCGGCGGCCAACGACGAGCCGGTGACGTTGAGCCGGTCCCGGTCGATCGCGCCCAGCGGGGCGTCCCGCCCCAACCGGTCCTTGCCGAACTCCGGCGACTCCCAGGCGGCCAGGGTGGCCAGCACCTGCGACGCGAACGCCTCGTGGATCTCGTAGAGGTCGAAGTCCTGGAGGGACAACCCGGCCCGGTCCAGCATCCGGGGCACCGCGTAGGCGGGGGCCATCAGCAGCCCCTCGTCGCCGTGCACGAAGTCCACCGCCGCCGTTTCCGACCAGGAGAACCAGGCCAGCACGGGCAACTGGTGCTCGCGCGCCCACTGTTCGGAGGCGAGCAGCACGGTGGACGCTCCGTCGGTCAGCGGGGACGAGTTGCCGGCGGTCATGGTGGCCTGCTCGGCGTCCGGGCCCCGGGTGCCGAAGACCGGCCGGAGCGCGCCGAGCTTGTCCAGGCTGGTGTCGGGCCGGAGGTTCTGGTCCCGGGTCAGTCCCAGGTACGGCGTCATCAGGTCGTCGAAGAACCCCCGCTCGTACGCGGCGGCGAGGCGCTGGTGCGAGCGCAGCGCCAGTTCGTCCTGGGACTGCCTGTCGATCTGCCAGCGCAGCGCCGTCCGGGCGGCGTGCTCGCCCATCGACAGTCCGGTGCGGGGCTCGGCGTTGCGCGGCAGCTCGGGGCGGAACGGCTGGTGCGGGCGGAGCTTCGCGGCGATCCTCAGCCGCTCGCCGAGGGTCCGGGCGCTGTTGAGCTTCAGCAGGGTGCGGCGCATGTCCTCGTTGATCGCCAGCGGCGCGTCGGAGGTGGTGTCGACGCCACCGGCGATGCCCACGTCGAGCTGCCCGAGGGCGATCTTGTTGGCGACCAGGATCGTCGCCTCCAGGCCGGTGCCGCACGCCTGCTGGATGTCGTACGCGGGGGTGTGCGGGTCGAGCTTCGAGCCGAGCACCACCTCCCGGGTCAGGTTGAAGTCCTTCGAATGCTTGAGCACCGCCCCGGCCACCACCTCGCCGACCCGCTGCCCGGCCAGCCCGAACCGGGCGACCAGCCCGTCCAGCGCCGCACCGAGCAGGTCGGCGTTGGACGCGCTGGCGTACCTGGAGTTGGACCGGGCGAAGGGGATGCGGTTGCCGCCGATGACCGCGACCCGCCGGATGCTCTGCACGATCCCGCCTCCGTTTCTGGACTTGCCCACAACCTACTGGCCAGTAGGCTACGCCTATGACCGACAGGTACGCGAGCTTCGTCCAATCGGGGGCCGGCCGCGCGCTGGTCAAGCGCCTCGGGCTGCCCGACCCACCGCGACTGCGCCGGCACACCCCCGGCGACCCGCTGCTGCCCGGCCCGGTCCTGCTCGGCGCGGCCACCGGCGGCCGGCTCGCCGGGCCGGTCACCGCCCTCCTCACCGCCGCCGGGGTCGACGTGCGCACCGGAACCGGCGCCACCCCACCCGCCGCCGGGCACGACGTCTCCGTGGCGGACGGACCCGCCGGCCCGGCCGGTGGGGACGAGCGGGCCGGGAACGGCGGCGCACCGGCCGGGAGCGGAACGCCCGCCCGGTTCGGCGCCCTGGTCTACGACGCCACGGGCATCACCGACTCCACAGGCCTGCGCCAGCTCTACGACTTCTTCCACCCGCAGGCCCGCTCGGTGCTGCCCAGCGGTCGGGTGATCGTGCTGGGCACCCCGCCCGCCGGGTGCGGCTCCCCCCGAGAGGCCACCGCCCAGCGGGCCCTGGAGGGGCTGACCCGCAGCATCGGCAAGGAGTTCGGTCGCGGTGTCACCGCCCAACTGGTGTACGTCACCCCGGACGGGGACGCCGGCACCGCGACCAGCCTGGAGGCGACCCTACGGTTCCTGCTCTCCGGCCGGTCGGCGTACGTCTCGGGGCAGGTGGTCCGGGTCGGCACCGGCCCGGCCGCCGCCCCGGCGGACTGGGACCGGCCGCTGGCCGGGCAGGTCGTGCTGGTCACCGGCGCGGCCCGGGGCATCGGCGCGGCGGTGGCCCGGGTACTGGCCCGCGACGGCGCGCAGGTCGTCGCGCTGGACGTCCCGGCGGCCGGCGACGCCCTCGCGGCGGTCGTCAACGCGATCGGCGGCACCGCCGTACAGCTCGATCTGACCACGGCGGACGCCCCCACCCGGCTCGCCGACCATCTGGCCGACCGGCACGGCCGGGTCGACGTGGTGGTGCACAACGCCGGCATCACCCGGGACCGGACGCTGGGTCGGATGGACGCCGACCGGTGGGACGCGGTGCTCGACGTCAACCTCTCCAGCCAGGAACGGATCAACGACGTGCTGCTGGAGCGGGGGTTGATCCCCCAGGGGGGCCGGCTGGTCGCCGTCTCGTCGATCGCCGGGATCGCCGGCAACCGGGGGCAGACCAACTACGCGACCAGCAAGGCCGGGGTGATCGGTCTGGTCGACGCGCTCGCCCCGGCGCTGGCCGGGCGGGGGATCAGCGTCAACGCGGTCGCGCCCGGGTTCATCGAGACCCGGCTGACCGCCCGCATTCCGCTGGTGATCCGGGAGGCGGGCCGCCGGATGAACAGCCTGGCGCAGGGCGGCCTGCCGGTGGACGTCGCCGAGACGATCGGCTGGTTGGCCTGGCCGGCCTCGGCGGCGGTCAGCGGTAACGTGGTCCGCGTCTGCGGTCAGAGTCTGCTGGGGGCGTGATGGCGCGGCGCAGGAACCGACCCGGGGACTCCGACGACGGCGAACTGTCGGTCAACGACCTGATCGAGGGGCCGACCGAGGTCATCTCACCGGCCGCGCTGGCGGCCGCCCGCGCCGCCGGCCCGGCACCGCACACGGGCGTCGACGAGACCCACGACCTGTCGGCGTACGCCACCCGCGACCCGACACCCCCGGCGGCCGTCACCGAGGACCTTACGGGCCGGTCGGGCGGCCACCACGGCGAGCCGCCGGCGCAGGCCCGGGTGGTGCTGCCGGCGCTGCCCCGACCGGGCGCGCTCCACCGGCGGGCGCTGCGCGACGCGTTGCCCGGGATCGGCCGTTCCCGCCGGTCGGACGCCGCGCCCCCGGTCGAGCTGGCCGTCGCCGGGGTCACCGTGGACCGGGCCCACCTCGCCGAGTACGACCGGGTGTGTGGTTTCCGGCTGGCCGACGCGCTGCCGGCGACCTACCCGCACGTGCTGGGGTTCCCGCTGGCGCTGCGGTTGATGACCCTGCCGGAGTTCCCGTTCCCGCTGGCCGGGGTGGTGCACGTGGGCAACCGGATCACGGTCCACCGGCCGGTCCCGGCCGACGTGCCGTGGGACTTCGTCGCGCACGCCGGGAATCTCCGGCCGCACACCCGGGGGCGGCAGGTCGACGTCGTCCTGGTCGGCTCGGTCGACGGCGAGGAGGTGTGGCGCGGGGTGTCGACGTACCTGGGCCGGGAACGCGGGGCCGGCGGGGGTGCCGGGCGCGACCCCGGTGAGCGGGCCGCGCCGCCGGTCGCCACCGCGCACTGGCGGCTCACCCCCCGGGTGGGTACGGACTACGCCCGGGTCTCCGGGGACCACAATCCGATCCACACCTCCCGGCTGGGGGCGCGGCTGTTCGGCTTCCCCCGGCCGATCGCGCACGGCATGTGGAGCAAGGCCCGCTGCCTGGCCGCGCTGGAGAGCCGGCTGCCGGAGGCGTACACGGTGGAGGTGGGGTTCAAGCTGCCGGTGCCGCTGCCCTCGACGGTGGCGTTCAGCGCCGTCCCGGGTTGGGACTTCGCCCTGCACGACACCCGGACCGGCCGGCCGCACCTGGTGGGCACCGTCCGCTGAGGCCGGACGCCGCCCGGCCCGGGACGGGGCCGGGCGGCCACGTGACGGGACGCACACGGCCGTTCGGCTGCCGCGCCGGCTGCACCGCTTGCGGAGCACTTCTTCGTGAGCTAGGTTGTTCTCATATCGAGTAATTCTCAACCTGAGAGGGACGCCGTGAACGAGCAGGACTTCCTCGCCGGGTACGACCCCAGCGCCTACCCCGCGACCGCGATCACCGTGGACGTGGTGGCGCTGACCATCCGCGAGGGCGCGCTGCACCTGCTGCTGATCCGGCGTGGCCAGCCTCCGTACCAGGGGCACTGGGCGCTGCCCGGCGGGTTCGTCCAGCCCGACGAGGACCTCGCCACCGGGGCCCGCCGCGAACTCGCCGAGGAGACCGGCCTCGGCGGCGACCGGCTGCGCCGCGTCCACCTGGAACAGCTCGCCAGCTACGGCGCGCCGGACCGGGACCCCCGGATGCGGATCGTCTCGGTGGCCCACCTCGCCTTCGCCCCCGACCTGCCCGACCCGGTCGCCGACAGCGACGCCGACGAAGCCGGGTGGCTGCCGGTCACCGCCCTGCCCAGCCGGCAGCTCGCCTTCGACCACGCCCGGATCGTCGACGACGGCTTGGAACGGGCCCGCTCCAAGCTGGAGTACACCCCGCTGGCCACCCGCTTCCTCGGCCCCGAGTTCACCATCGCCGAGCTGCGCGGCGTCTACGAGACGGTCTGGGGACACCCGCTGCACGCCGGCAACTTCCACCGCAAGGTGCTCTCCGTCCCCGGCTTCGTGGAGAGCACCGGCGGCAACACCGAACGCGGCGGCACCCGGGGCGGCCCCCGGGCCCGGCTCTACCGGGCCGGCGACGCCCGGCTGCTGCACCCGGCGCTGCTGCGCCCCGCCCGGGAGGAGACCGTCAGGTGAGGACCGACGAGGCGATCCGGCTGGTCGCGGCGGCCCGCACCGACGCCGACCTGTTCGGCGTCGACACCCCGGCCCGGCGCTACCGCGAGCTGGTCGCGGCCCTGCACCCCGACCGGCTGGGCGCGCTCGACGCCCGGGTACGCGCCGCGGCCACCGACGCCTTCGTCCAGGTCACCACCCGCTGGCGGGCGACCGGCACACCCGGCCCGGCCACACCCGGCGCGGCGACGGTCGTGCTCGGGGGATACCCGCTCGGCGCGCTCGCCCACGCCGGTGACCTCGCCGACCTCTACGACGTCGGGGCGGACCGGCTGCTCAAGCTGCCCCGCGACCCGGCCGACAACGACCTGATGGCCCGCGAGGCGTACGCGCTGCGGCAGATCGAGGACCGTGGCGACCCGCGCCACCTGCCGTACGTGCCCCGGCTCGTGGACAGCTTCCGGCACCGCGACGCCGCCAGCGGGGCGGAACGCCGGATCAGCGTGCTCGCCGCCGTACCCGGGCTGCACGACCTCGACGCGGTACGCCGGGCGTACCCCGACGGGCTGGACGCCCGCGACGCGGCCTGGATGTGGCGACGGCTGCTGGTCGCCCTCGGCCTGGCCCACCGCGCCGGCGTGGTGCACGGCGCGGTGCTCCCCCGACACGTGCTGATCGAGCCGGACGCACACGGCGTGGTGCTCGTCGACTGGTGCTTCTCCGCCGTCGACGGCGGCACCGTCCCGGCGCTGGTCCCCGGCCACGAGGACTGGTACCCGCCGGAGGTCACCGCGCGGCGACCCGCCGGCCCCGGCACCGACCTGGCGATGGCCGCGACGTGCATGAGCTGGCTGATGGGCGACCGCGCCCCCCGTGAACTGCGCGCCTTCGCCGACGGCTGCCGCCGCCCGGCGCTGACCGCCCGACCCGACGACGCCTGGCGACTGCTCGGCGAACTCGACGAGGTGCTCGACCGGCTCTACGGGCCGCGCACCTTCCGACCGTTCACCCTCAACCCCTAGGGAGGCTGCCATGGGCAGCGGAATCTGGTCCACCGACGTGTACGACGCCGCCGACCGCTACCGGAAGAAGAAGGGCAAGAGCGCCTTCTCCTACAGCGACGGCGGGGCCCGGACCGTGCACCCGGCGCTCGACCCGCGCGGCGCGGTGCGGGAGAGCCGGGACTCGGCCGAGCACCCGCAGTCGACACCCATCGCGGTGCTGTTCGACGTGACCGGCTCGATGGGGCACGTGCCCCGCACCCTCCAGGCCAAGCTGCCGCAACTGCTCGGGCTGCTGCTGCGCCAGGGCTACGCCCGCGACCCGCAGGTGCTGTTCGGCGCGATCGGCGACGCCACCTGCGACCGGGTGCCGTTGCAGATGGGGCAGTTCGAGTCGGACAACCGGATGGACGAGGACCTCGGCCGGATCGTGCTGGAGGGCGGCGGCGGCGGTCAGATGACCGAGTCGTACGAGCTGGCGATGTACTTCATGGCCCGGCACACGGTCACCGACAGCTGGGAGAAGCGGGGCCGGCGCGGCTACCTGTTCATCATCGGCGACGAGCTGGCGTACCCCCGGGTGAGCCGGCGGGAGGTGAGCCGGCTGATCGGCGACGACCTCGGCGAGGACGTGCCGTTGCGGCAGATCGTCGACGAGGTGACCCGCCGCTGGGACACCTACTACCTGCTCCCCGCCGGCAGCCACTACGCCGGCAACGCCAAGGTGCTCGACTTCTGGCGGGACCTGCTCGGGCAGCGTGCCGTCGTCCTCGACGACCTGGACGCGGTCTGCGAGACCATCGCGCTCACCGTCGGCCTCGGCGAGCAGGCCATCGACCTCGACGAGGGGCTGCGCGACCTGGACCGGGCCGGCTCCACCGCCGGCCGTACCGTGTCCAGGGCGCTGGCCCCGCTGGGCGGGGGGCGGAGCGCCGAGGTCTCCACGCTGCCGACCCCGTCGCGCCGGGCCGGTGGGGTGACCCGGCTGTGACCGCCCTCCCCGACCCCGGACAACCCGGCCGGCACGTGATCGTGGTCGACCTCGGGTACGGCGACGCCGGCAAGGGCACCGTCGTGGACTGGCTCTGCGCGACCCGCCACGTGCACACCGTGGTGCGGTTCAACGGGGGTGCGCAGGCCGCCCACAACGTGGTGCTGCCCGACGGCAGGCACCATACGTTCGCCCAGTTCGGGGCGGGGACGTTCCGCCCGGGGGTGCGTACCCACCTGGCCCGGCAGCAGGTGGTGGACCCGCTGGCGCTGGCCGCCGAGGCCGACCACCTCGCCTCGGTCGGGGTGCCCGACGCCCTCGACCGGCTCACCGTCGACGGGGAGGCGCTGCTGGCCACGCCGTACCACCGGGCCGCCAACCGGCTCCGGGAGATCGCCCGGGGGGCCGCCCGGCACGGTTCCTGCGGGTTGGGGGTGGGCGAGTCCGTCCGGTACGGGCTCGCCCACCCCGACGAGGCGCCCCGGGTGGCCGACTGCCGGGACCCGGAGCTGCTGCGCCGCCGGCTCACCGCGCTGCGGGACCGGTTGACCGCCGAACTCGGCCCGCTGGACGCCCCGCCGGTGGCGGACTGCCTGCCGGCGTTCACCGCCTTCGCCGACCGGGTGACGGTCGTCGACCGGTCGTACCTGGCCGGGGTGCTGCGGGAGGGGACCGTGGTGTTCGAGGGGGCGCAGGGGGTGCTGCTGGACGAGTGGCACGGCTTCCACCCGTACACCACGTGGAGCACCACCACCTTCGCCAACGCCGAGGCGCTGCTCGCCGAGGCGGGGGCGGCCGGGTCGGCGTACCGGCTGGGGGTGATGCGGACGGTGACCACCCGGCACGGGCCCGGTCCGCTGGTCACCGAGGACCGGGCGCTGCCGCTGACCGACCCGCGCAACCCAACCAATCCGTGGCAGGGCCGGTTCCGGTTCGGTCACTTCGACGCCGTCGCCCACCGGTACGCCCTGGACGTGGCCGGTGGGGTCGACGGCCTAGCCCTGACCCACCTCGACCTGACCCGCCCCGACCCGGCCCGCCCGGCGCTGAAGCTGTGCCGCCACTACGACGGGACCGACCGGTTGCGCCCGGGCCCGCCCGGTGACCTGGAGCGGCAGGCGGCCCTCACCGCCCGCCTGCTGACCGCCCGCCCGGTGTACGACGCCCCGCCGACCGACTGGCCGGCGGCGGTGTCCGAGGCGCTGGCCGCCCCGGTGGTGCTCACCTCGCACGGCCCCACCGCCGCCGACAAGCGGGAGCATGGCAGGTCGTCCGCCGATCCGCTGCCGGCTCCCCAGCGGGTGGGCTGAGCCGGCGACCGGGCCCGGGGCGGCGGCCTGATCCGGCGACTGGGCCCCCGGCCGGCGGCCCAGCGTCGAGCATGAGGGCATGCAGTCGGTGCTCGACCTGCTCCACCACACCGTCACCTCGCCCTGGGTGTACCTGGTGATCTTCGTGGTGACCGCGGTCGACGCGTTCTTCCCGGCGGTGCCCGGCGAGACCGTCCTGATCACCGCCGGGGTGTTCGCGGCAAGCGGCCACCCGAACCTGGTGGCCGTGATCGCGGTGGCGGCCCTCGGCGCGCTCGTCGGCGACCACGTGTCGTACGGCATCGGCCGGGGCGGCGGCGCGGAGCGGCTGGCCCGGCTGCCCGACGGCAGCCGCCGCCGCAGCGGCTCGGACTGGGCCCGGCGGGCGGTCGACCGGCGGGGCGGCTCGATCCTCACCACCTCCCGCTTCGTGCCCGGCGGCCGGACCGCCGTCACCCTGACCATGGGTGCCGTCCGGTATCCGCTCCTGCGCTTCCTGGTGTTCGACGCCGTCGCCGCCGCCGTCTGGAGCCTGTACTGCGGGCTGCTCGGCTACTTCGGTGGGCTGGCCTTCGAGCGCGATCCGGTCCGGGGGTTGCTCGTCGGCGTCGGGCTCTCGCTGGCCGTCACCGGGTTGCTGGAGCTGGTCCGTTGGCTGCGCCTGCGGGCCCGTCGCCGCGCCGCCCACCGTTGACCCCGCGGAGCCGGGACCGGCGGGCGGGGGTGGTCAGTCCGCCGGGGGCCGCCAGGTGACGCCGTCGAGGAGTTGGGCCGCGCCGAGCCAGGCGACGTTCATCATCCGGGTGGCGGTCTTCTCCGGCTCGGCCTCCGGGTGGTCGGCGAGCCAGTCGGCCAGCGACTCGCTCGCACCGACCAGGGCGTACGCGACGACCTCCAGTTCGGTCGCGGCGACCTCCCGGCCCCGGGCGCGCAGCGCGTGGTCGAGCATGCCGGCGACCACGTCGACCAGCCGGGCGCGCATCGCGGCCAGCTCGGCGGCGAACGGTTGGGAACCCCGGGCCTGCCGGTAGAGCACGGCCCAGCCGTCGCGGTGCGCCCCGACGAAGCCGAAGAAGGCCCGCAGGCCGCGCCAGAGCCGCTGGTCGGGCGGGAGGTCGGGGGCGGCGGCCCCGGCGATCGCCAGCACCATCCGGGCGGTCTCCCGGTGCAGGCAGGCGATGAAGAGTTCCTCCTTGGTGCCGAGGTAGGCGTAGACCATCGGCTTGGAGATGCCCGCGTCCTCGGCGATCTCGTCCATGCTGGCGGCGTGGAAGCCGCGCCTGGAGAAGACCTTGACCGCCGCGTCGAGCATCTGCTGCTCGCGTACGGCCCGGGGGAGGCGCTTGAAGCTCGGCGTGCTGGACACCCTTGCGAGCATACCTACTCGTGCGTAAGGTTACGCCAGAGTAACCAGAACCGTCCGCCCCGAGAGGTGCAATTTCCATGACTGACTTCGACCCGGCCAACTTCGCCCACTACGGCCCGAAGGAGTTCGCCCAGCTGGTCAAGTCCACCCCGGACGACAAGATCGCCGAGGTGATGTCCGGCGACCTGCGCGGCAAGGTGCTCAGCGAGGTCTTCGGCCGGATGCCGCAGATCTTCCGCGCCGACCGCGCCGGCGCCACCAGCGCGGTCATCCACTGGAACATCACCGGCCGACCCGACGGTGGCAGCGACACCTACGAGATCGTCATCGAGAACGGCACCTGCGCCGTCTCGGAGACCCCCACCCGCGACCCGAAGCTCACCCTCAGCATGGGCCCGGTCGAGTTCCTGAGGATCGTCTCCGGCGGGGCCAACCCGGTGATGATGTTCATGACCGGCAAGCTCAAGGCCAAGGGTGACCTGGGCCTGGCCGCCAACATCGCCAACCTGTTCGACATCCCCAAGGCCTGACGATGGCCGAGTTCTCGCTCGACCTGAACGAGGAACAGCGGGACCTGCGGGACTGGGTGCACGGCTTCGCCGCCGAGGTCGTGCGCCCGGCCGCCGCCGAGTGGGACGCCCGGGAGGAGACCCCCTGGCCGGTCATCCAGGAAGCGGCGAAGACCGGCCTGTACGGCTTCGAGTTCCTCGCCACCTGCTGGGCCGACCCCACCGGGCTCTCCCTGCCGATCGCCAGTGAGGAACTCTTCTGGGGCGACGCCGGCATCGGGCTGAGCATCTTCGGCAGCTCGCTCGCCGTCGCCGCCATCTACGGTGCCGGCACCCCCGACCAGCTCGTCGAATGGGTCCCGCAGTGCTTCGGCACCGTCGACGAGCCCGCCGTCGCCGCGTTCTGCACCACCGAACCGGAGGCCGGCTCCGACGTCGCGGCCATGCGTACCCGCGCCGTCTACGACCAGGCCACCGACGAGTGGGTGCTGAGCGGGCAGAAGGCGTACGCCACCAACGGCGGGATCGCCGGGGTGCACGTGGTCACCGCCTCCGTCGTGCCCGAGCTGGGCTCGCGCGGGCAGGCCGCGTTCGTCGTACCGCCGGGGACGGCCGGGCTGCACGCGACCCGGAAGCTGAAGAAACTGGGACTGCGCGCCTCGCACACCGCCGACGTCTTCCTCGACGACGTCCGGGTGCCCGGGCGCTGCCTGCTCGGCGGGAAGGAGGCGCTGGACGAGCGGCTGGCCCGCGCCCGGTCCGGCCAGCGGGCCAGCGGCCAGGCCGCGATGCGCACCTTCGAGCTGTCCCGGCCGACCGTCGGCGCACAGGCGCTCGGCGTCGCCCGCGCCGCCTACGAGTACGCCCTCGACTACGCGAAGGACCGGGTCCAGTTCGGCAGACCGATCATCGCCAACCAGGCCGTCGCGTTCGCCCTGGCCGACATGAAGATGGAGATCGACGCCGCCCGGCTGCTGGTCTGGCGGGCCTCCTGGATGGGCCGCAACAACCGGCCGTTCACCGCCGGCGAGGGCTCGATGTCCAAGCTCAAGGCGGGCGAGGTGGCCGTCGCGGTGACCGACCGGGCCGTGCAGCTCCTCGGCGGGGCCGGCTTCCTGCGCGACCACCCGGTCGAACGCTGGTACCGGGACGCCAAGATCTACACCATCTTCGAGGGCACCTCCGAGATCCAACGGCTGGTCGTCTCCCGGGCCATCTCCGGCGTCCAGATCCGCTGACCGTCGCCACCGGTCGACCGCCCGGTCATCACCCGTCCAGCATGGGCGACACCGACTGGGCGGTCGGCCGGCGACGACGCATGATCGGAAAGGAATCCCTGGTGAGGGCCCCTGTCGGGCCTCACGTCGTACCCCGAAGGAGGTCGCCGGATGGACCTGCCGTTCATCGTGGCCACACTGACCAGGCGGGGACTGCTCACCCCCGGACACCCCGTCCGGGTCGCCTCGCAACTCACCGCGCTGCGCCGGTGGGGCTGGGGCATGGCCGGCGAGCTGCGGCAGGCCGCCGCCCGGGACCCCGGCCGGGTCGCCGTCGTCGACGAACACGGCCACGAACTCACCTACCGGGAACTGCTCGACCGGGCCGAACGGCTCGCCCGGTCGATGCGCAGCGTGCTCGGCGTGCAGGCCGGGGACCGGATCGGGCTGCTGTGCCGCAACCACCACGGGCTGATCGAGGGCATCGTCGCCGCCACCCTGCTCGGCGCCGACGCGGTGCTTGTCAACACCGGCCTGTCCGCCGCGCAGCTCGCCACCGTCGCCGAGGAGCAACGGCTGCGGATGCTGGTGCACGACACCGAGTTCGCCGAACGGGTCCTCGGCGTCCCCGCCGAGGTGCACCGGGTCGACGAACCCGGCCTCGACGCCCTGGTCGCCGCCGCGCTCCCCGGCGACCGGCTCACCCCGCCCGCCCGGGACGGCCGGACCATCGTGCTGACCTCCGGCACCACCGGCACACCCAAGGGTGCCCGCCGGCCCGTCCCGACCGGCTTCGGCCCGCTGGTGTCCATCATCGACCGCATCCCGCTGCACACCCACGACACCGTGCTGATCGCCGCCCCGATCTTCCACACCTGGGGGTACGCGGCACTCCAGGTCGCCTTCGCGCTGCGCGCCACCATCGTGCTGCACCGCCGGTTCGACCCGGCTGCCACGCTGGCCGCGCTCGTGACCCACCGCTGCCAGGCGCTGTTCGCCGTACCGGTGATGGTGCAGCGCCTGCTCGACGTGCCGCCGCCGGAGCCCCGACCGGCGCTGACGGTGGTCGCGGTCAGCGGCTCGGCGCTGCCCGGGGGCCTCACCACCCGGTTCATGGACACCTACGGCGACGTCCTCTACAACCTGTACGGCTCGACGGAGGTCTCCTGGGCCGCCATCGCCGGCCCCGCCGAGCTGCGTCAGGCCCCCACCACCGCCGGTCGCCCCCCGCACGGCACCCGCCTGGAGATCGTCGACGACGACGGGAAGCCGGTGCCGGCCGGGCGGGTCGGCCGGATCCTCGTCGGCAACGAGATGCTGTTCGAGGGCTACACCTCGGGGGCCCACCGGGAGACCCACGACGGGCTGCTCGACACCGGTGACCTCGGCCGGATCGACGCCGACGGGCTGCTCTTCGTCGACGGCCGCGCCGACGACATGATCGTCTCGGGCGGGGAGAACGTGTTCCCGTCCGAGCTGGAGGACCTGCTCGCCCAGCTGCCGCAGGTCCGCGAGGCCGCCGTGCTCGGCGTGCCGGACCCGCAGTACGGGCAACGGCTGGCCGCGTTCCTCGCCCTGCACCCCGGCGAGACCCTCGACCCCGAGGCGGTACGCGAGTACGTCCGGCGCTACCTGGCCCGGTTCTCCGTACCCCGGGACGTGGTCTTCGTGAGGTACCTGCCCCGCAACGCCACCGGCAAGGTGCTCACCCGGGAACTCCGGCGCTACTACGGCTGACCCGCCCGCCACGCCCGAGGAACTCGGTGCCACCGCCCAACGGGTGACCGCCGCCGCGCCGTTCCTGCTCTGCCGGTGCGGCCCGGCGGACGGGACCCGGTCGGGCCGGCCGGGGGCGTCAGTCGGGGACGGTGATCCGGCCGTCGATCGCGGTGGCGGCGATGTCGTTGCGGTGGTGCGAGCCGGCCAGTTCGATGCCACGTACCAGGGCGTAGGCGGCGTCGCGGGCGGCGGTCAGGTCCGGCCCGGTGGCCGTACCGCAGAGGACCCGGCCGCCGGCGGAGAGCAACGCGCCGTCGGCGGCCCGGCGGGCGGTGCCGGCGTGGATGACGCCCGGGTGGTCGGCACCGGTGATCACGTCGCCGGTACGCGGGGTCGCCGGGTAGCCCTCGGCAGCCACCACCACGGTGACGGCCGCACCGTCGCGCCACCGCAGCGGCGGGTGCGCGGCCAACGTGCCCGTAGCGGCGGCGTGCAGCAGCCCGCCGAGCGGTGTCTCCAGCAGCGCCAGCACGACCTGGGTCTCCGGGTCGCCGAAGCGGGCGTTGAACTCGATCACCCGGGGGCCGGCGGCGGTGAGCGCCAGCCCGACGTAGAGCAGCCCGGCGAACGGGGTGCCCCGACGGCGCATCTCGGCGAGGGTCGGGTGGACCACGTCGGCCATCACCTCGTCGACCAGTCCCGGCGGTGCCCACGGCAGCGGCGCGTACGCCCCCATGCCGCCGGTGTTCGGGCCGCTGTCGCCGTCGCCGGCCCGCTTGAAGTCCTGCGCGGGCAGCAGCGGTACGGCAGCCTCACCGTCGGTCACCACGAACAGGGACACCTCGGGGCCGGAAAGGTACTCCTCGATCACCACCCGGCCGCACTCCTGCGCGTGCCGCAGCGCGGCAGCCCGGTCGTCGGTGACCACCACGCCCTTACCTGCGGCCAGCCCGTCGTTCTTCACCACGTACGGCGTGCCGAACTCGTCCAGCGCCCGCCCGACGCTCTCCGCGTCCGTGCAGGTGTACGCGCGGGCGGTCGGCACCCCGGCCGCCGTCATGACCTCCTTGGCGAAGGTCTTGGAGCCCTCCAGCCGGGCCGCCGCGGCCGACGGACCGAAGACGGGGACGCCCTTGGCGCGTACCGCGTCGGCGACGCCCGCGACCAGCGGGGCCTCCGGCCCGATCACCACCAGGTCGGCACCGACCTCCACCGCCAAGCCGGCCACCGCGGCGGGATCGACCGGGTCGACCTGCCGCAACTCCGCCACCTGCGCGATTCCCGGGTTACCGGGTGCCGCCAACAGGACCTCGACAGCCGGATCCTCGACCAACCCCAGCGCGAGCGCATGCTCCCGCCCGCCACCACCCAGAAGAAGTACGCGCACGGCGACGAATCCTACCCACCACCCTCCGCCCCACCTCTCCCCCGCCCTCACCCACCCCGCCCCCGCCCCGGCTTTCCCCGGTGATCAAGAGGTTTGCGTCACGTTGAAGATCGACTTTGACGCAAACCTCTTGATCAACTGACGCAAACCTCTTGATCACCGGTCGAGGGGAGGTGGGAGGGGAAGTGTGGTGCGGGGCGGGGCGCGGCGTCGAGGAACTAGGGGCGGGAGCGGGTGAGCGCCATGGCCTGGCGGACGGTGTGCGGGATGTAGTCCGGGCGGAGCGCGTCGGACCAGGTGAACCGGAGCACCCGCCAACCCGCGTTGACCAGGCGGTTCTGCCGGCGGCGGTCGGCGAACAGGGCTTCCGGGGTGCCGTGTGGGCCCGCCCCGTCGGCCTCGGCGATCAACCGCGCCGCCCGCCACCCGAGGTCACCGATGCCGAGCAGGTGACCATCCCCGTCCCGGACCTCCTGTTGCAGCACGTCGGGCGGGACTCCGCCGTCGACGCAGCGCAGCCGCGACCACGTTTCCAGCGGTGACTGGGCCCGACCGTCCACCTCGGCGAGGTGACTGCGGGCGGCCGGGGCACCCCGGCGACCCCGAACGAGCATCGGCGCGGTCGCCAGGTCCGCCGGGGTGACGAGCCCCCGGTTCAGGGCCGAGTCGAGCACGGACACCGCCGGGTACCGGTCGAGCCGGAGAATCATGTCCGTCACCGTGCGCAACGGCGAGGTCGCCGGAATGCCGGCCACGTCCACGACGTCACCCGGGGTCACGGTGAACTGGTGGACGACGAGCGTGGGGTCGGTGTGCCGTTGCGGTCGGGGTCGGTCCACCGGCACCGAGACGTGGACGGCGGATCGGCGCGGCCCGGCGATGTCGTGCAGCGTGAGGGCGCTGTCGAGGACGGCGAAGGCTCCGGGGCCGAGGCTCGTCACCGCCGCCCGGATGCGGGCCCGCCGGGCGACCGCGTCCGGTGGCTGCCCGGCGGGGGCGTAGCAGCCACGGGACAGTCGCGTCCACCGCCCGGAGCGGCAGAGCTGCCGGACGTGGTTCCGGGTCAGCCCGGCCGCGAGGGCCTGCGACGTGGTGACCATGCCGTCCTGCCCGAGGGCGACCCGACGGAGAATTTCGAGCGGCATCACCCCGCCACCCTCACGCCCCACCCACCCACACTTCCACCCCTGTGGATAACTCTGTGGACAACCTCCGGGTATCCACAGGTGATCAAGAGGTTCGCGTCACCGGAAGGTGAATCCGTGACGCAAACCTCTTGATCACCGGGGGCAGAGCGGGACGGGGAAGAGGGGGAGAGCGGAGGGGGCCGGTCAGGGGAGGAGGGGGTGGCGGACGACGTTCTCCTCGCGGCCGGGGCCCACGCCCACCACGCTGACCCGGGTGCCGGTGATCTCCTCGATGCGGGCGATGTAGCGGCGGGCGTTGTCCGGCAGCTCGTCCTCGGTGCGGGCCTTGCTGATGTCCTCCCACCAACCGTCGTGCTCTTCGTAGATCGGGGTGGCGTGGTGGAAGTCGGTCTGCGTCATCGGCATGTCGTCGAACCGCTCGCCGTTGATCTCGTACCCGACGCAGAGCGGGACCTTGGGCAGGCCGGTGAGCACGTCGAGCTTGGTGACGACCAGGTCGGTGACGCCGTTGAGGCGGCACGCGTACCGGGCCACGACGGCGTCGAACCAGCCGCAGCGGCGTTCCCGGCCGGTGGTGGTGCCGTACTCGTGGCCGACCTTGCGCAGGTGCTGGCCGTTGTCGTCGAACAGCTCGGTCGGGAACGGGCCCGACCCCACCCGCGTGGTGTACGCCTTGCTCACCGCGATCACCCTGGTGATCGCGGTCGGCGGGATGCCGGCCCCCACGCACGCCCCGCCGGCCGTCGGGTTCGACGAGGTCACGAAGGGGTACGTGCCGTGGTCCATGTCGAGCATGGTGGCCTGGGCACCCTCCAGCAGCACCGTCTCGCCCCGGTCCAGGGCGTCCCAGAGCATCACCCGGGTCTCGGCGATGTACGGCCGCAGCCGCTCGGCGTACCGCAGGTACTCCTCGACGGTCTCGTCGACGTCGATCGCCTTGCGGTTGTAGACCTTGAACAGCAGCTGGTTCTTCTCACGCAGCGCGAGTTCCAGCTTCTTGCGCAGGATGCCCGGGTCGAGCAGGTCCTGGAGCCGGATGCCCATCCGGGCGACCTTGTCGCCGTACGCCGGGCCGATGCCGCGACCGGTGGTGCCGATCCGGGCCGAGCCCAGGTAGCGCTCCACCACCCGGTCCAGCGCCCGGTGGTGCGGCATGATCAGGTGCGCGTCGCCGGAGATCCGCAGCCGGGACACGTCCACCCCCCGCTCGGCGAGCCCGTCGATCTCGGCGAGCAGCACCTTCGGGTCGACCACCACCCCGTTGCCGATGACGATCATCGCGCTCGGGGAGAGCGCGCCTGACGGCATCAGGTGCAGCGCGTACTTCTGCCCGTCCGGCGTGATCACCGTGTGGCCGGCGTTGTTGCCGCCGGAGTAGCGCACGACGTAGTCGACCCGCTCACCCAGCAGGTCGGTAACCTTGCCCTTGCCCTCGTCGCCCCACTGAGCGCCGATGAGCACGATCGCTGGCATCTTGTCCGCCTCCAGAAGGCTCGGGTGCCAGGTGGCGACCGGTTGGCGAGCCCGGGGTGTCAGGCTAACAAGTAGAAACGGCGTGGCCGGCAGGGGTTCACGTCGCGAGGCAGGAGGCCCGGTGTGTACGACGTGGTGCTGCTCACCCTCGGCTCCGAGCGGGACGCTCCCGGTGGGGGCTGCGGCAGCGGCGACGCCTGCTGCGGCGGTGCTTCCGAGGCCACCGGGAGACCGGCCGGGCCGCAGGACGGGGAACGCTGCGAGACGCCGCGAGTACCGGTGCTGACCTGCGCGGACGCGCTGACCGCGCGGGGTGCCCGGGTGGAGACCGTCGTCGCCCGCTCCGACGCCGAGGTCGACGAGGTGCTGGCCCGGCTGGACGCCCCGGCCCGCCCCGACGGTCTCGCCTGGCCCGACCCGGACAGCAAGGTCCGGCTGGTCGTCGCCGTCGCCAGCGACGCCCAGTTGCGCGCCGTCGTGCGGCGGCTCGTCCGCCGGTACGCCCCACCGCCCAGCCGCCGTCCCGCCGAGTTGGCCGGTAACCGTACGGTGCCCGACCTGCCGCCGATCGGCGTACTCCCGCTCGATCCGGCCCGGGGTGGCCCGCACCGGGACCTGGCCGCGCAGCTCGGCCTGCCCCGGGACCCGGTGGCGGTGGCGGCGGCCGTGCTCGACGGCGGGGTACGCCGGCTCGACCTGCTGCGCAACGACGGTGGCTCGGTGACCCTGGACGGGGCGCTGCTCGGCGCCGCCGACGAGGCGGGCCGGCCGCTGCACTGGCGTGGCCGGGTCGAGGTGGACGACGCGGTGCTCTCTGACGGCGCGGACCCGATCCTGGCCTGCGCGATCGGCAACGCCGGCGGCTACGCCACCCTCGACTCGCTGCCGCTGCTCACCGCCCCCGACCCGGCGGACGGTCGGGTGGAGGTCGCGGTGGCCGTTCCCGTGCCGACCCGCCCGACGTTGGGGAGGAAGAAGAAGATCCGGTACGAGGTCCGGCGGGCCCGGGGCCGGGCGGTGGCGGTGATCCCCCGGGACGAGCGGGTGCCCTTCCTCGACGACGGGGTAGAGGGTGAGCTGAGCCGCAAGCGGTCCTGGTGGACCGAGCCCGGGGCCTGGGCGGTCTTCACCGGCTGACCGCTCCCCGCGTCCGTCACCCGGCGTAACGGGAACGGGACGGCCTATCCTCGGCGGGAGGAGTGGGGAGGAGCCGTGGTGGACGACAACGCCGACCGGGCCGGGCAGCCCGGCCAGCAGCCGGGGCCGGAGCGGGACATCGAACCACTCCGGCCGCCCGAGCCCGTCGAGCCGGTGCCGCACTGGGCCGCCGAACCCGTGCCGGTCTACCCGCCGACGGCGTACCCGTCGCTCGCGGCGGAGGTCGCGCCCCACCCGCCCGACGGCGGCTGGGGCCCGCCCGGTGACGGCTGGGTGCCTGACCTGCCCGAGCCGACCCCCCCGACCCACCTTCCCCCTCGGTACGACGACTCCCCGAGGTACGACGGCTCCCCCGGCTACGACCCCCCACCCGGCTACGACCCTCCCGGGTACGCCGCCCCGGCGGATCGTGGCGGTGCGGGCCGGGCGACTGCACCTGCCGGTGGAACGGGGCCGGGCCGGAGCGGGCGGGTGGATCTCGACCTGCCCTTCACGCTGGACCCGCCCCACCCCGCCCCACCATTCCCTCCGCGCAACGGGAGCGTCGTGGCCCACGGAGATGACCCGACCGAGTTGAATCTTGGAAAGTTCGGGCCCCCGGCGGGGCCGAAATCCGCCAAGATCCAGGAGGCCGACCCGGCAGTGGTGGCGGCGGTGCCGGCACAGTCCACGGGGCGGGGCGAGTCACCCTGGGCGTTGCCGCCCCAACGGCTCTCCACCGGAGTCGACGACCCCGACCGGGCCACCGGTCCGGTACCCGGGGTCGGCCATCCGCAGGCAGCGGCCCCTGGACCCGGCGGGGCGCACGTGGGACCCGGCGGACCGCCACCGCCCCCTCCGGCCACCGCCGACCCCGGCGTCCCCGGAGGGTTCCGACCCGGGGACCCCGGCCCGGACCGACCGGAGCCGACGGACCCCGACCGCCCCGGGCTGCCCACCCAGCCGGCACCCGACCTGCCGCTGCCCGAGCCGCCGGCACTCGCCCTCCCACTGCCTGAACAGTCGGCACCCGGGCCCTCCCGGCCCGAGCCGCCGGAAGCCGGCCTGCCACTGCCGGAACGGCCGGAGCCTGGGCCCTCCCGGCCCGAGCCGCCGGCACCCGACCTGCCGCTGCCCGAGCCGTGGGAACCCGGCCTGTCGCTGCCCGAGCAGCCGGTCCCCGGATACCAGGCACCGGGACAGCAACCCGGACCCGGCCAGCCGGTGCCCGGACCGCAGCCGGCACCTGGGCAACAGGCCGGACCGCACCAGGTCGCCGACCAGGCGGTTCCGGGGCCGCAACCGGCAGCGGAACGACCCGCGCCGGGGCAGCAGGTGACCGGCGGGTGGTACCGGCCGTCCTGGCCGGAGCCGTCGACCTCCGGCGGGACGCCCCCGACGCCGACGCCCGCGCCGGGCTATCCCGATCCGCTCTCCCCGGCCGGCTACCCCGAGATGGGCTGGTCGCCGGAGAGCGGGATCGCGCCGACCGCCGAGGACTTCGCCCGCCGCCGGCAGATCCGGCCGGCCGAGCCGATCGCCACGATGGGCGTCCGGGCCATGGTGAACAAGATCGGCCTGGTGAAGCTCCCCCCGGGGCAGCACGAGCAGGAGGTGAAGCGGGACATCGAGATGGTGCGCCGCAACTTCGGCGGGCTACGCCAGGTGACAGTGGTCAATCCCAAGGGTGGGGCCGGCAAGACGGTGGCCATCCTGCTGCTCGCGATGACCTTCGGGCAGAAGCGCGGGGGTTACGTGCTGGCCTGGGACAACAACGAGACCCAGGGCACCCTGGGGATGCGGGCGCAGCAGGACTTCCACTCCCGTACGGTGCGCGACATGCTGCGGGACCTCGGGCAGTTCCAGGGGCCGCACGGCCGGATCGGCGACCTGTCGCAGTACGTCCGCTCGCAGGGGGAGGGGATGTTCGACGTGCTCGCCTCGGACGAGTCGGCCACCGGGGGCGAGATGCTGACGGCGGCGGCGTTCGCCGAGATCCGCGAGGTGGTGAGCCGGTTCTACAAGCTGATCTTCGTGGACACCGGGAACAACGTCCGGGCGCAGAACTGGCAGGCCGCGATGGACGCCACCGACCAGTTGGTGGTCACCATGTCGGCCCGTAACGACTCGGCGGAGACGGCCGCCCGGATGCTCGACCACCTGGAGCAGAGCGGCCGGCACCGGCTGGTCCGGCAGGCGGTGACGGTGGTGTCGATGCCCCCGTCACGCAAGGAGATCGACCTGCCTGCCATCCAGGAGCACTTCGCCGCCCGGACGAGGGCGGTGCTGCTCGCGCCGTACGAGCGGCTGATCGACACCGGCGAGCCGATCCGGTACGGCGGGCTCTCCTCGGCCACCCGGGACGCCTGGCTGAAGATCGCGGCGGCGGTCGCCGAGGGGCTCTGACCCTGGTCGTCCGGTCCGCCCCGGCAGACGTCGGGGCGGACCGGAGACGGGCCGACCGGCAGGTCAGGCGCTGGCGAGGGCGTCCCCGGCGGCCGGGTCGCAGTCGCGGAGGAACTGGGCGCAGCGGGCCGCCTCGTCCGCCTCGCCGATCTCCCCGGCCGCCCGGGACAGGACGTAGAGGCAACGCAGGAAGCCCCGGTTCGGGGTGTGCGACCAGGGGACCGGGCCGTGCCCCTTCCAGCCGCTGCGCCGCAGCTGGTCCAGGCCACGGTGGTAGCCGGTGCGGGCGTACGCGTACGCGGTGACCACCTGGCCACCGTCGAGGGCCCGGGTGGCCAGCGCCGCCCAGGCCGCACTGTGGGTCGGGAAGCGGGCCGCGACCTCGGCGTACGCCTCGTCGGTGCCCTGCTCTGCGGCGGCGGCCAGCGCGGCGTCCGCATCGTCGTGCGCGGGCAGGAGGGTGGCCGGAGGCTCAGGCAACAGGTTCTGCATCGCCCCATTCAACCCGCTTCGCACCGGGGGGCGCGAGGGGGTCGGGTGGGTACGCTGGCTGAACGGTGGAGGTCTACGTCACGTCGGGACCCCGGCGGGTGAACCCTCGGCGGACCGTACCGGCCCTGCGGCCCATGCCACCCGAAGATATTTTCCACTACAACTATTGGTCCGGAGCCTCCCCAGGACCCGGTTACGCAGGAGCCCGGCGGCCTCGGTCGCCGGGCTCCTGTCGTCGGTACCCCTGCCCCGGTGCGCGGTGGCGGGGTGGGGGCAGGATGGCGGGGTGCCCACCCCACCTCCCGCGGACGTCATCGCGCCGCACGACACCAGTCATGACGAGATCGAGACCCGGGCCGAGTTCGACAGGCACCTGGCCGCCGACAGCCTCGCCGGGCTGACCGTGCAGGGGCTCCGTCTCGACCTCGACCCGGTCCCCGACCTCACCGCCACCGACGTGGCCGGCACCCTCTTCGTCGGCTGCCGCTTCGCCGGCCGGGAGGTCGGCGCGGACCTGGTCCGACGCGGCGCGAACGTGGTGCCGCCCTTCTCCGGCCTGCCGTACCCGACCCAGCCGGCCCACCTCTACACCCCTACCGACCTGGCCGAGGGGTTCGCCACCGCCGGGTTCGCCGGGATGTACGACACCCGGGTCTACGAGCACTTCCGCGCCCACGGCGGCGCGCTGCCCGACGTGAAGGAGGCGCTCGGCCAGCGGCTGCACGACCACGGTGTGGACAACGCCCTGGCCGACGCGACCCGGACCTGGCTCGGCACCCACGGGCCGCAGTCGGTGGTGGGGGTGATGGGCGGGCACGCGGTGCCGCGCGGCAGTGTGCCGTACCGGATGGCGGCGGTGCTGGGCTGGGAGCTGGCGCGGGCCGACCGGCTGGTGGTGACCGGCGGCGGCCCCGGGGTGATGGAGGCGGCCAACCTGGGCGCGTTCCTGTCGGCCTGGCCGGCGCAGGAGCTGAACACGGCGATCGACCTGCTGGCGGTCGCTCCCGACTTCACCGACCACGACCGGTACACGGCCGCCGCGCTGGCCGTGCGGGACCGCTACGCGGCGACCGTGCCGCAGCAGCGCGGCCCCGGGCTGGACTGGGCCTGTTCCGGCGGGCTGGCCATCCCCACCTGGCTGTACGGGCACGAACCGGCGAACCTGTTCGCCGGGCGGATCGCCAAGTACTTCTCCAACGCCATCCGGGAGGACACCATCCTGCGGCTGGCCCGGGGCGGGATCGTCTTCGCGCCCGGTCGGGCCGGCACCGTGCAGGAGGTGTTCCAGGCGGCCACGAAGACGTACTACGGCACGGACGGGGCGAGCGGCGCGTACGTCTTCCTCGACCGGGCGTACTGGACGCGGGAGCTGCCGATCGAGTCGTTGCTGCGGCCGTTGTTCGCCGGGTCGCCCTTCGGTGACCTGTCCGGCAGCATCCACCTCACCGACGACGTCCGGGAGGCCGTCCGGGTGCTCACCGCGACCACCTGACGTCCGGCCCGGCTGGTCGGGCGCGGACGGCGACGGCCGGCACCCCGGGTGGGGAGCCGGCCGTCGACGGGGTACGTCAGGGTCACTTCATCCGGGTGCCGGTGGAGCGCAGGTGCTCGCACGCCTCGACGACCCGGGCGGCGAGACCGGCCTCGGCCAGCTTGCCCCAGGTGCGCGGGTCGTACTGCTTCTTGTTGCCGACCTCGCCGTCGATCTTGAGGACGCCGTCGTAGTTGCGGAACATGTGGTCCGCGACGGGCCGGGTGAAGGCGTACTGGGTGTCGGTGTCGATGTTCATCTTCACCACGCCGTAGTCGAGCGCCTCCCGGATCTCCTCCAGCAGCGAGCCGGAGCCGCCGTGGAAGACCAGGCTGAGCGGCTTGTCCTTGCCGTACTTGGCGCCGACCGCCTCCTGGATCTGGTTGAGGATCTCCGGCCGGAGCTTGACGTTGCCCGGCTTGTAGACGCCGTGCACGTTGCCGAAGGTCAGCGCCGCCATGTAGCGGCCCTTCTCGCCCAGGCCGAGCGCCTCGACCATGGCCAGGCCGTCCTCGACCGTGGTGTAGAGCTTGTCGTTGATGGCGTTCTCGACGCCGTCCTCCTCGCCACCGACGACGCCGACCTCGATCTCCAGGACGATCTTGCCCTTGGCGGCCTCGTCGAGGAGCTGGGCGGCGATCTCCAGGTTCTCCGCCACCGGCACGGCCGAGCCGTCCCACATGTGCGACTGGAACAGCGGCTCCTGGCCGCCCTTCACCCGCTCCTGCGAGATGGCCATCAGCGGCCGGACGAACCCGTCCAGCTTGTCCTTCGGGCAGTGGTCGGTGTGCAGCGCGATGTTGACCGGGTACTTCTTGGCCACCTCGTGCGCGTACGCGGCGAACGCCACCGCGCCGGTCACCATGTCCTTGACCGACGGGCCGGACAGGTACTCCGCACCACCGGTGGACACCTGGATGATGCCGTCGCTCTCCGCGTCGGCGAAGCCCTTCAGCGCCGCGTTCAGGGTCTGCGACGAGGTCACGTTGATCGCGGGGTAGGCGTACCGGCCGGCCTTGGCCCGGTCCAGCATCTCCGCGTAAGCCTCGGGGGAAGCGATGGGCATGGGGAACGCTCCTTACTTACCGCTCTCGGCCACGCTGGCCGCTGTCTTCCATGGGTGCGCCGGACCGCGCTGTCCACCGTCGGCAGTATCCCGTAGGAGGCGTCGGCGGACACAACCGCCCCGGTGACCGTCCACCGGTCGGCCTCACCGGCCCTCCCGGCCGTCCGGTACGGCGACGCTGATCAGCCAGGTCACCACGGCCATCACGATGGCCCCCCAGAAGGCCGCCCAGAAACCGTCCACCCGGAACGACAGGTCGACCGCGCGTGCGATCCGGTCGGTCAGCAGGAACAGCAGCGCGTTCACCACCAGCGCGAACAGCCCGAGGGTGAGCAGGTAGAACACGCAACCGACCACCTTGATCACCGGTTTGAGCACGGCGTTGACCACGCCGAAGATCAGCGCCACCACGAGCAGGGTGAACGCGGTGTTCGCGCCGTTGCGCCCGGAGACGTCGACCCCCGGCACGATCAGCGTGGTGACCCACAGCGCGATCGCCGTGATCACCAACCGGATCAGGAAGCCCACCGACCCATCCTGACACCGTCCGGCGTCCCCGGTGGTACGTTCCCGCGTTCCCGCGCCCACCGGGCGACCTCCGCCCCCAGCCCGTACGGTGGGGTGGACAGGCCGCCGCAACCAGGGAGGGACGATGGGTCAGCCCGACGAGGAATTCACCCCGAGCGACCACCTCGACCCGCAGGAACGTGACCTGGAGGCCGAGCCGGCCGACGCGGTCGAGCAGGCCGCCGTGATCGGCCCGGACGAGACCGACGCCGAGCCGCACCGGGGCCTGGAGGTCGACGACTGGGACGCCATGGAGCAGGCCCGGGTGGTCACCGCCGACGAGGACGACTACCGCTGACGTACCGCACCGGCGCCGTCCGGTGCCGGGCACGGGGCGGCCGGGCGGCACCGGAGGGGATCTGCTGGCAGCATGAACCCGTGTCGCACAACTTCACCGCCGCCGATCCGGAACCGACGACCGACCCCGCCGAGGCGCTCCACAGTGACCGGCGGGACCTGACCGGGCCGTTCGACATCATCGGTGACGTGCACGGCTGCCGGGCCGAGCTGGAGACGCTGCTGACCCGGTTGGGCTACGTGCCCGGCCACGACGACGCGGGCCGGCCGGTGGACGCGGCGCACCCGGCCGGTCGTACCGCAGTCTTCGTGGGTGACCTGGTGGACCGGGGCCCGGACTCCCCCGGCGTGCTGCGCCTGGTGATGGGCATGGTGGCGGCCGGGCACGCGCTCTGCGTGCCCGGCAACCACGAGGAGAAGCTACGACGCAAGCTGGGCGGCCGGGAGGTGCGGCTCACCCACGGCCTGGCCGAGACCATGGCCCAGCTCGCCGCGGAGCCGGCCGGGTTCACCGCGGAGCTGACCGCCTTCATCGACGGCCTGGCCAGCCACCTCGTGCTCGACGACGGGGGGCTGGTGGTGGCGCACGCCGGCCTGAAGGAGGAGTACCACGGCCGGGCCTCCGGCCGGGTGCGGGCGTTCGCCCTCTGGGGGGACACCACCGGCGGAACCGACGAGTACGGCCTGCCGGTCCGCTACCCGTGGGCGCGGGACTACCGGGGCGCGGCCACTGTCGTGTACGGGCACACCCCGACCGCCACGCCCGAGTGGGTGAACAACACGATCTGCGTCGACACCGGCTGCGTCTTCGGCGGACGGCTGACCGCGCTGCGCTATCCCGAGCGCGAGCTGGTCTCGGTCGACGCGCTGCGGGAGTGGTACGCCCCGAGCCGCCCCCTGTTCGACCCGCCGACCCGCCCGGACGCCGGCCGCGACTGAGCGGGCCGGTGGCACGGGAACGCCCGCCGGCCGGATGACGGGGCTGGGCCGTTGCGGTGGACCCGCCGGCCGTTCGGGCCTGTTCGGCCGCCGCTGCGGCTGCGGGGCGGCCCGTTCCCCACCGGTTTCGTACGCTGCCCCCGACGCCGTACTTCTCAGGAGCCGTACTTCTCAGGACAGGACCGCAGATGCGCAGGTACGCGACGCGACGTTGGCTGACCGGGCTCGGTGTGCTGGGGACGTTCGTCGTCGCCCCGGCCGCACCGGCACCGGCCGCACCGGGCGGCCCGCCGGCGGTGGGTGAGGCGGTCACCCAGTCCGGAGTCGAGACGTCCGCCAACGACGTCACGGTGGCCCCCGGCGGGACCGGCAGGACGGTGACCCTGCGGGCGCTGGGCGAGGTGTCCCCGGGTGAGTACACGATCACCGTCGACTTCGGCGCGGTCGATGCCTTCGTCGAGGTGCGCGATCCGGCAGCCACCGACTGCACCCGGGCGGGCACGGTGTTGACCTGCACGGCCTTCGACGAGGACGCGCCCGACCTGCTCGCGCTCCCGGTGCTGGCCCGCCGGGACGCCGAGGTGGGCCGGCACGGCGGCATCCGGTTCACCGTGACCACCCCGCGGGGTGGCACGGGCACTGCCGAGTCGGCAGTGCGCGTCGGCGAGGGCGTCGACCTGGTGGCCGGCCCCCGGGTCGCGTTGAGCGGTCGCCCCGGCAGCACCCTGCCGATGGTGTTGTCGGTCGGCAACCGGGGGCAGCAGACCGTGCAGGGTGCGGTGCTCCTGGTCTCGGCTGCCTACGGGCTCACCCCGTCGCAGCGCTACCGGAACTGCCGGTACAGCAGCGTGGGCGGGCCGGAACACTTCCTGCCGAACCTGTTCGCCTGCACCTTCGACGACCCGATCGCGCCGGGGCGGGCACTGCGGGTCGGCGCCGGCTTCGGGGTCACCGTGCCCCGCGACGCTTGGGCACCGAACACGCAGAACGGCACCGCCACCTGGTTCACCCCGCAGGACTGGGCGGACGTGCGGCACCGGTACCCGCTCGACCGGCAGGGCACCGGCGGGGTGCTGCGGTTGGAGCCGGCCGCGCTGCCGACGGGCGCGTCCCGGACGCCGCAGACCGACGTCGACCCGGCCGACAACACCACGACCATCGGGTTGGCCGTCACCGGCGACCAACGGGCCGACCTGGCAGCCGACGAGGTACGCGTCACCGCCAGGGTGGGTGCGACCGTGCCGGTCACCGTCGGCTACACCAACCGGGGGCCGGCGTCGTCCTCGAACGGCGGCCAGAGCTTCTTCACGATCGTCCGGATGACCGTGCCGACCGGGGTCACCGCCGTCAGGGCGCCCGCCAACTGCACCGACGCCGACGGGCCGCACGAGGAGTACGGCCAGCCCGGCGCCCGCGCGTACGAGTGCTACCAGTACGACGTGATCCCCCGGGGTGGGCGGGTCGCGCTGCCGTTCTCGTTCCGGATCGACCGGGCGGGCACCCTGACCGGCCGGGTCGAGCTGTACCACGGGTCGACCGGCCTGGCGGATCTCGACCCGCGCAACGACACCGCGAAGATCCTGGTGAACGCCGGCTCGGGTGGGCAGGGCGGTGCCGACGGCACGCTGCCGATCACCGGTTCCCCGACCGGCCTGCTGGCCTCCGTCGGCGGGTTGCTGCTGCTGGCCGGGGTCGGCAGCTACCTGGTGGCGCGGCATCGCCGGGCGCGCTTCGTGGCCTGACCAGGAAGGTCGTGGGGATATCCCGGTCGAAGGGGCGCGTGCCGCGACCGGCGGTTCGTGGGCTCGGTATGGTGTGTGGCCGTGGACACAGGTGAGAAGACGCGGGTGGTCGCCGAGACGGTCGCGCTGAACCCGCTCGACCCCAAGGATCTGCTCCAGACCTTCGGGCTGATCGGCGTGTGGGTGATCCTCTTCGCCGAGACCGGCCTGCTCGTGGGTTTCTTCTTCCCCGGTGACTCACTGCTCTTCCTGGCCGGGGTAGCCGCCTCGCCGGTGGCCGACGCGATCTTCGGCGACGGCACCCGCCTCTCGCTGGCCGGGCTGCTGATCGGCGGGCCGATCTGCGCGATCGTCGGGGCCCAGCTCGGGCACTGGCTCGGTGCCCGGTACGGCCGGCGGATGTTCGACCGCCCGAACTCCCGTCTCTTCAAGAAGGAGTACGTGGAGAAGGCGGAGTTCTACTTCCAGAAGTTCGGCCCGGCCAAGGCCGTCGTGCTGGCCCGGTTCATTCCGATCGTGCGGACGTTCCTCAACCCCGTGGCCGGGGTGCTCGGCATGCCGGCGAAGCAGTTCTTCCTCTGGAACGTCGTCGGCGCGATCCTTTGGGTGGACGGCATCCTGCTGATCGGCTATCTGCTCGCCGACCAGATCTACAACGCCGTCGGCGACAAGATCGACAGGTACATCCTGCCGGTCGTCGCGCTGATCATCCTGATCTCGGTGCTGCCGATCTTCTTCGAGTTCCTCCGCGACCGCAAGGCGCGGCGGCGCGGCGAGACGGTCGCCGTGATCACCGCGGCGACCGCGGTCGGCACCATGGAGGCCGTCCGGGACGCCGTCGAGCACCACCGTCACGACCAGCCCCGGCAGCCGCACCCCGGGCAGCCCTCCGGCGGCGGTCAGGCGTACGGCCAGCAGCCCGGCCACGACCAGCGGTTCCCGCCACAGACGTACGGGCAGCGCCCGCCGCACGACGGTGGGCGGTACCCGGAGCACGGGCAGGGCCACTGACCGGCGGACAACGACCAACGGCCGGCCCTCGGGGAGAGGGCCGGCCGTTGCGTACGCGTACGCCACCGCGGGCACGGTGGTGGATCAGCGAACTGACCGGTGACGGGCAGCCGTCACCACCCGATGACGCCACCCCTGGTCCGCCATCGGACGTCGCCCCTGGACGGGACGAACGGGTTCAGTCAGCGGGCCTTCTTGGTGGCCCGCTTGCGCGGCGGCGTGAGGAGGTCGGCGATCGTGGCGATCGCCGACGGCACCAGCCGGTAGTAGGCCCACACACCACGCTTCTCCCGCTCCAGCAAGCCGGCCTCGGTGAGGATGCGGAGGTGGTGGCTGACCGTCGGCTGCGAGAGGCCGAGCGGCGCGGTGAGGTCACACACGCACGCTTCGCCCTCGGGCGCCGACTGGATCAGGCTGAGCAGCCGCAGCCGGGCGGGGTCGGCGAGGGCCTTGAGGACCCCCGCCAGCCGCTCGGCGTCGGCGCGTTCGATCGGCTCGCCGGCAAGCGGCGAGATCTGAGGCATGGTCATTTCAGCCAACGCAGTTCCCACGTATTCCATCCTTCCACCAGCAGCATCGATCCGCCTGCATATCAGCAGATCCGAATCGGCAAATTTTTACGCCACAAGGCCGAGGTCAGCCAACGTATAGGCCGCCCGATACGGCAGTCCGGCGGCGCGTACCACGTCGCTGGCGCCACGGTCGACGATCACCGCCACGCCCACGACCTCCGCCCCGGCCTCGCGTAGAGCTTCGACGGCCGTCAACACGCTGCCGCCCGTCGTCGAGGTGTCCTCCACCGCCAGTACGCGCCGGCCGGCCACCTCAGGACCCTCGATCCGCCGTTGGAGACCGTGCGCCTTGCCGGCCTTGCGGACGACGAAGGCGTCCAGGGGTCGACCGGTCTCTGCGGCGGCGTGCAACATCGAGATGCCGATCGGATCGGCACCCAGGGTCAACCCACCGACCGCGTCGTAATTCCAGTCGGCGGTCAGCTCCCGCATCACCCGACCGACCAGGGGAGCGGCCCGGTGATGGAGAGTCACGCGACGCAGATCGACGTACCACTCCGCCTCCCGCCCCGAGGAGAGCACGACCCGGCCATGGACCACAGCCAGGTCAGTGATGAATTTACGCAGGTCGTCGTGGTCCCCCATGGCGATAGAGGGTACTGCGCAAGTCTGTGGGTCGTGTGTGCGGCCCACCCGGACCGACCACGCGGGCGCTCGATGACTGGCGATGGACGGCTACGCTGCGCGACCGCACCGGCAGAGTTGCGCTGCCACACCGGGCCACCGGCGCATCGACCTGCACCGCCTGCCGCTCACTGCCCGGCCGGGTCGACCTGACCGCGCCGGTCCCGGAACGCACCGCGCAGCAGTCGGCGCGGCACGTGGCGCAGGCTCGCCACGGCCAGCTTGTACTTCCAGTCCGGGACGCTTACGGTTCTGCCTTTCCGCAGGTCACGCAGGGCTTCGGCGACCACGTCATCGGCTTCCAGCCAGATCCACCGTGGCATGCCGGACATGTCGATGCCGGTGCGTTCGTGGTAGCCGGTGCGGGTGTAGCCAGGACAGAGCGCCATCACATGCACCCCCGCCGCGCTGGCCGACTGCCCGATCGATTCGCTGAAACTGGTGACCCACGCCTTGCTGGCCGGATAGGTGGAGCCCGGCATCACCGGGCCGAAGCCGGCGACCGAAGAGACATTTATCACTGTCCCCTTACCGCGCCTCGTCATGGGTCCGAGCGCCGCATGGGTCAGCCGCAGCACCGCGTGCACGTTCAACCGCAGCAGCCGCGTCTCGTCGGCGACGGTGGACCGCAGAAACGGCTGGTTCAGGCTCAGTCCGGCATTGTTGACCAGCAGGTCAACCGGGTCGCCGGTGGCCAGCCGCCGTTCCACCCGCGCGCAACCGTCGTCGGTGGACAGATCGGCGGAGACGACCTCCGTCCGGTTGCCGTACCTGCCGGTCAGCTCGGCGGCGGTGGCGTCGAGCCGCTCGGTGTCCCGGGCCACCAGGACCAGGTCCCAGCCCTCGGCGGCGAGTTGCCTGGCGAACGCCGCGCCGATACCGGCGGTCGCACCGGTGATCAACGCGCACCGGCCGGGCATCGGTCGATCGACGGTCACGGTTGCTCCTCGGCGGGACGGCGGACGACACCGGTGTCGGACCCGGACGCCGTCGGCCCGGCACCGGGCCCGGACCCGGTCGGCCCGGCACCGTGCTCAGGTCGCGACGCCGTCGGCCCGGCATCCTGGGCAGTTCCGGGCCCGAACGCCGACCCGGGCCCGAACGGCACCGGCGCAACGGCGGCGGGGCCGGGCTCCGGCGGCAGCGCCGGCACCGGCGACGGGTAGGGCGCGGCGGCGAACGAGGGGGACCCGTACCCGGGCCGCGCCGGCCGCCGCCCGGTGAACCAGGTGTTCGCCGGCCGCAGGGCCAGCAGCACGGCCACCGCGAGGTAGCCGAGGGCCTGGGCCACCGAGACGCCCGCGTTCACCGGCACCCACCACGAGGGGTAGGCGTCGTCGAGGGTGGTGAAGAGGTCGGCCACCCCCTGGTCACCACTGCCCAGCCGCAGCGGCCTGACCCGCTGGCCGACCAGCACGGCCAGGGCGCACCCTCCGGCGAGCAGGCCCAGCCCGCAGACCACCCAGACGCCGACCCGGGCCGCCCGACGCCGGGCGAGCAGCCCACCGGCGAGGCCGACCAGCAGCAGCGCCACCAGCACCGTCAACACCGCCGCACCGACCGTGCCGAGCCGCAGCAGCCGGACCACCCCGTCGACGTCGCCCGGGTCGGCGGCGGTGCCGGCGGCGGCGTCCCGGAACCGGTCGATCGTGCCACCCAGGGCGAGCAGGCTGGTGACGGCGTAGACCCCGGCGGCGAGCGCCATCAGCCCGAGCAGCGCCGCCGCCACGGTGACGACCGGTGGGCGACGGTCCGGTACCTGATCCGGGTACGACACGACGATTCCCTCCGGTAGGCGTCGGTGTGCAACCTACTCGGAGGGAATCGTCGGTGTCGCTGTTACGCGCCCGTCAACTGCCGGCGGGGCGCTGCGGGTCGTCCGGGCCGCTGCCTCCGAAGGGCCGGTCGGGTTCCCCACCCGACGGCGGCGACCAGGACGGGCCGTCGGACGACTGCGGCTGGCCCGGCATGCCGGAACTGGCCGACGACGGGCCGGGCTGGCCCGGAGCCGACGACGGGCCGGGGGCGCCGGGCTGACCAGGCGCACCGGGCTGGAGGTAGTCCGGGGTCGCCGGGTAGCCGGGGGCGGGCGGGTAGCCGGGCGTGGCCGGGTAGGTGGCACCCGGGACCGGCGGCTCCCAGCCCGCCTTGGGCTTACGGAAGAACTCGTTGGACTGCGGCAGGGCGAGCAGGATCAGCGCCGCCAGCAGGGCGAGCAGACTGACCACCCCGAGCAGGGTGCTGACCGGGTTGTACCAGGACGGCAGCACGGCGTTCATGCTGCGTTCCAGTTCCTCGGCGCTCGGCGCGTCCCCGGAGGTGGAGCCGGTGGACCCGCTGAAGCCCGCGGCACCGTTGACCAGCCCACCGCCGACGCAGCAGACCATGATGCCGCCGACCACCCAGGTGGCGATCCGGCTGCCGTTCCTGCCCCGGTTGTTGAAGATCGCCAGGACGACGAGGGCGAGCGCGATCAGCAGCAGGACGGCGGACGCGCCGACGGCGAAGACCACGACGGCGGTGCCGAGGCCCTCGACCTCGCTCGCGGTCCCCTCGAAGGCGTCCTCGAACGCCTGGCGCAGCTTCCCGCTGATCGCGAGGGTCAGGATCAGCCCGATCAGTTGGAGCGCCGCGAAGAACATCAGCAGGTAGCTGGAGAGCGTCACCAGACCCGGACGGGTCCGGGCGGGCGTGCTGTGGGAATCGACCATGATTCTCCTTCCTAGATCACCGCACCACGGTAACGTCCGCAGTCCCGTCGCACCGGGTACGACGGAGCCGTACCCGCTGGTCGGACTGCCGAATCACCGCCCGCGATCACGACTGGCGGACCAACCGGCGGTGTTCGGCGGTCACCACGGCGAGCAGGAGCAGGTCCACCGCGAGCCCGGTCACCGCGTCGAACTGGTTGACCGTGAAGTTGAAGATCTGCCCGAACAGCAGGTCGACCAGAAGTGCCAGCTTGAACAGCCGGAACGCGGCCCGCCTGTCGTTGCGGAGCAGGAACGCGGCGCGGATGCTCAACACCCCGGCGACCACCGCCGAGGCGGACACCCCCAGCACCGCGCCCCACTCACCGGCCTGGTCCAGCTCGCCGGTCACCCCCTCGGTGGCCACCGCCACCACCGTCGCCACCGGCTCGACGACCAGGTAGACCACCACCAGCAGGACCACCCAGCGCTGGGCGGTCAACCGGATCAACGCGTCACGTAGCCGGGCCACCCAGGGCTGCCAGAACCGCCGCGGCGGTGGTTCCCGGCGCGGCACCACGTCCAGCAGCGCGGACACCGCCGACTCGACCTCCGGGCCGGCCCCCCGGACCAGCCGCAGGGTGGCCACCCGTCGCCGGTCGGTGAGCCCCCGGCCCACCCCGCCGACGATCACGTCCAACGCGTTCGCCACCCGTTCGCCGGGGGTCAGGCGCATCCGTTCGCGCAGCGCCTGGACGATCACCACCAGCAGGGCGAAGACGGCGTAGATGATCCCGGCGGCCGGCCGGTAGAAGTAGTCGGTGCCGGCGGTGACGAACTTGCCGACCTCGTCGATGAACAGCCCGAATCCGATCCCGGCGAGCACCGCGCCGGTCATCCGGGCGGCCCCACCGAGGAAGACCAGCGCCACGCCCAGGCCGACGGTCATCAGCAGGCCGCCCCAGAGCACGTGCGCGATGTGCAGGCCGCCGCCGCCGAGCTGCGGGTAGCCGGTCGCCCGCAGGAACGCCCGGGTGACCAGCACCGTCGCCACCCCGGACAGCACGAACGCCTGGAGGTACGCCGCAGCGTCCACCGCACGCGGTGGCAGCCGGCGGCGGGACGACGGAGACATCAGTCCGAGGCTAGTAGCCGCGCCACTCGCTGCGGGCGTAGTCGAGCACCCTGGGCCGCAACAGGGTGGAGGCGGGCACGTCGAGGCGACCCCGGTCGGCGGGGAAGGCCGCCGCCGCCCGCAACACCGCCGGGTCGAGGAAGCGCAGCCGGGGCGCGTCGGCCGGCAGTTCCAGCGGGGGCGGGGTGCCGCCCGGCGCAGCGAGCACGAACCCCCAGTCACCGAACGACGGCACGTCGACGTGGTACGGCACGGTGGCGAAGCCGGCCTCGCGGATCGACGCCTCGATCGACCAGTACGACCGGGGCGCGAAGTACGGCGACCCGGACTGCACCACCAGGCGGGCACCCTCGGCGAGCACCGAACGGATCAACGCGTAGAACTCGACGGTGTAGAGCTTGGCGGTGGCCGTCTCGTCCGGGTCGGGCAGGTCGGCGACGACCACGTCGAAGCGTTCGGCGGCGGTACGCAGCCAGCCGAAGGCGTCGGTGTTGATCACCCGGACCCGGGGGTCGTCGAGGGAGCCGCCGTTGAGCGCGCGTAGCTGCGGCTCGGAGCGGGCCAGCGCCACCACCGCCGGGTCGAGGTCGACCACGGTCACCCGGCGCACGTCCGGGTAACGCAGGATCTCGCGGACGGCGAGACCGTCGCCGGCACCGAGGACCAGCACCTCACCGCGCGGGCCGCGCATCGCCGGATGCACCAGCGCCTCGTGGTAGCGGTACTCGTCGATCGAGCTGAACTGGAGGTCGCCGTTGAGGAACAGCCGCAGGTCGGTGTCGGAATGGCCGATCTCGCGCACCGACCTGGTCAGCACGATCTCCTGGTAGCGGGAGCGTTCGGCGTGCACCACCGGGTCCCGGTAGAGCTGCTGGCGGCTGGTCACCTCGAAGTCGGCGGCGGTGACCCAGGCGTACCCCAGGCAGAGGGCGACCACGACGGAGCCGACGCCCAGCACGAGCCGGGCCCGGCGGCTCAGCTCGGCGCGGAACACCGTGCAGACCAGGGCCAGCCCGGCCACCGCGTTCACCGCGCCGACCACCAGCGCACCCTTGAGCTGGCCGAAGGCGGGGATCAGCAGGAACGGGAAGGCGAGCCCGCCGAGCAGCGCGCCGACGTAGTCGGCGGCGAACAGGTCGGCGACCGCGCTGCCGGCGGCCTGCTCGCGGATGCGTTGCAGCATCACCATCAGCAGCGGGATCTCCGCGCCGATCAGCAGACCCAGCACGAACGCGGTGCCGACCAGCGCCGGGCCGTACAGGTCGAGCCAGGCGAACGCGGCGTAGAGGCCGAGCACCGACAGGCCGCCGAGCAGGGCCAGGGTCAGCTCGATCACCGCGAACGCGGCGGCGGCCCGGGGTTGCAGCGGCTTGGCGACCAGCGCGCCGATCCCCATCGCGAAGACCATCACGCCGAGCACGATCGACGCCTGCCCGACCGTGTCGCCGATCAGGTAGCTGCCGAGCGCGACCAGGGCCAACTCGTACACCAGGCCGCAGGCGGCGCAGACGAAGACGGCGACCAGCACGGCCGCGCGGGCCAGCCGCCAGCGTGGCCGGACCGCCGGGGTGTCGTCGACCGTGGTCACCGCGCCCCCCGGGTACGCCCGGCCGGTGTCGCCGCCCGCTGCCGGCCGCGCTGGACGAACCCGACGGTGATCAGCAGCGCGGCGACCAGCAGCAGGCCGGCGGTGGCGAGCAGCCAACCCCAGCCGTCCCGCCAGAAGTCGCTCCCGGCGTCCGGCAGCGCGCCGGCCGGCGTGGCCGGGTCGGCGGTCGGGGTGGCGGCGGGCGGGGCGACACCGGCCTCGGCGACCAGCAGCGGCAGGGTCACCGCGGCCCGGCAGATCGCCCAGCCGGGATCGTCGACGAACGTGTCGGTGTCCAGCCCGAACCGGTCCAGCCCGGCGTCGACCGCCCACAGGTCGGCCCGGTCGAGGTCGTCGGAGCCGGAGACGGTGACGGTCGCCCAGTCGTTGCTCTCGCTGCTGGACGAGGTGTACATGATCCGGGCCCGGACCTCCACCCACCGGGGGCAGCGGGCGTCCCCGGTCACCGGCACCCCGTCGCCGAGGTTGGAGCCGACGCTGACCTCCGCGCCGGACGACCGCTCCAGCCGCCAGCCGTAGCAGATGCCCTGGCTGTCGGCCGCCTGCACGAGCAGCGGCACGGTGTCGGCGCGTTCGTCGGCCGCCGGGCCGGGCACGGTGGTGCCGTCCGAGTCCCGGTTGAGGATGCTGCTACCCACACAGACCAGCGCCGTCGCGCCGAGGACGAGCCAGACGACCCAGGCGCCCGCGTTCTGCTTCGCCTTCGCCGGCTGCTTCGCCGTGGTCATCAGCTGATGGCGGCGGCGATGATCGCGCCGGTGGCGAGGTGCACCACCGCCGACACCCAGACCGCCGGGTGCGGCTGCGGGTCGACCAGCAGCGTGCCCAGCTTGCCCGGGGTCAACGCGTCGAGCAGCACGAACGCCAGGGCCATGATGACCAGACCGACGATCCCGTACGCGGCGGCACCGACCAGGCCGAGCAGGAAGTCGTCCTCGCTGGCGGCGATCGCGGCCACCACGATGGTGCCGACGCCGGCCAGGTTCGAGGTGAGCAGCAGCGCGGCGTTGCGGTTGCGTTCGGTCCAGATCAGCTCGTGGAGCTTGCCCGGGGTGGCCACGTCGACAAGCACGTATCCGACGGCCATCAGGACGACGCCGACCACTCCGTAGGCGAGGGTGACCAGCAGGTCGGTGACCAGGTTCTGCACAGCGTGCTCCAGAGGTTCGTTCGGTCGGGGTCGGTACGCGTCACTTGCCGGAGCCGGGGCCGCCACCGCGCACCGTGCTGCCCCGTCCCCAACCCCAGTGGTTGCCCACCGTCGAGTGGTACCGCGGGTAGGCGGTGCGCATCCGTTCCAGCAGGATCAGCGAGCCGGCGGCGATCGGCAGGATCACCAGCGAGTCGTCGTCGTAGCGCAGGTAGACGCCGCTGCCGTCGACGTACTGGTCGGCCGGCTTCCAGGCGTCGGTGACGTCCTTGGCCACCTGGCTCGGGGTCCGGTTCGAGGTGTACGCGATGGCGTCCCGCCCGATGTCCCGGCTCGCCGCCCGGGTGTAGCGGTCCTCGATATAGCCCCGGGGCGAGAAGTTGCCGTAGAAGATCGCGAAGGCGGCGACCAGCGCGCCGACGACCGCGAAGGCCACCCCCACCACGAACCAGCGTCGGTACGTCACGGTGCCTCCTTCGTTCGCGACTGCGGGGCTCGCAGAACCGGCTCACTCCTCGCGCTCACGGCCGCCTCCATCGTTCGCGACTGCGGGGCTCGCAGAACCGGCTGTGGGGTGCGCGGGAGCGTCACCACCGTCTCGGTCAGGACCAGTTCGTTGGTCTGGGGGTACGCGTGCCAGGTGCGCCAGCCCACCGTCCCGTCCGGCGCGTCGGGGCCCACAGCCAGCGCGGTGACCGCGTCCGGGTCCCCGGGAAACACCCCGACCAGGGCGTACGGGTCGTCGGCCAGGTCGGCGCGGAGCGCGGCGATCCGGGTGTGCAACTCCCCCTCGGCGGGACGCAGCACGGTGGCGGTGAACCGGTAGCCGCCCGCCTCGTCGTGCAGGTCACCGGGCAGGTGCGGGGGCCTTCCGGGCAGGCAGGCGACGGTCTCGACCAGCCCGTCCGCCCCGCCCGGCCGGTCGGGGGCGGTCGCGTCGGCACCGGCCGGGACCGTGAGGACGACCTGGTGGGACGCGCCGAGCAGGCGCAACCGCAGCCGGACGTCGCCGGGCAGGGTCAGGTCACGGACGTGCAGGGCGGGGCGTTCCGGTCCACCGAGCGCCAGGCTCAGGTCGGCGGCGCAGGTGTCGACGTACGGGGTGTCCAGGCTGACCAGCACGATCAGGACCCCATCGGGCCGGACTGCGGGTACACCATCACGTCCGTGCGGTGCAGCCGCTCGCCCCGACCCACCTCCCAGCCGGCCTCCCCGTACGCCTCGAAGGAGAGCCGCTCGCCGCCCTGGCCCCGGTAGTCCTGGTAGCGGACGGTGCCGTACGGGTCGAGGCCGGTGCTGCCGGTGGCCGAGTAGCGGGCCTGGCCGGACTCCTCCCAGGAGTAGCGGCGGCCGGCGAAGTCGAGGGTGGGTGCGCCCGGGGTGACCGTCGCGGCCGGCTCGGCCGTCCAGAGCACCAGTTCCAGGTCCGGGTCCTCCTCGACGGAAAGCCAGCGCTTGTCGCCCTCGACGGTGTCCAGCAGGTGCTCGGCCCAGCTCCAGCCGCCCTCGACCAGGTGCACCGACCCCCGGACCGCGTAGGACACGCCACGGATCTCGACGATGTCGCCGGGCTTGAGCTTGCGGGGGTCCCCGCGCAGCGCGTCGGAGTCGGTGTCGCGGAACGGGTCCTTCGCCGGTGTCGGGCGGTTCGGCTTCCGACTCCGGCTGAGCGCCACCGCCGCCACCACGATCCCGGCGACCCCGATCAGGCATCCCAACGTCGCCACGACGTACGCGACCGGACCGTTCACCCCGACCACCTCCCCAAGTGCGTCGGCGGAGACGGTAACAACCCCGCGCACCCCGCGCACCTGGGGAAACACAGCGGATTCTGAGTGAGCTATCAGTTACCCAGCGTTCCCGTCGGGGTGCAGCCCGGCCAGCCGGTCCGCCGCGTACCCGCGCAGGGTGGTGGTGCCCATCGTGCAGCCGGCGAACGTGGTGAACTCGGCGTCGTCGTCGCCCAGCGCCACCCAGGCCGCCCGGGCCGCCGCCGGGTCGACCCGCTCCAGCAGCGTCGCCGCGTACGCCCGCCCGGCCGGCGACCCGTGCCGCAGCAGCCAGTCGACCTGCTCGCGGGCCTGCCGGGGGTGCTGCGCGAACGCCTCCTCGACCCGCCGGTACGCCTCGGTCGCCGGCAGCAGCGTGCCGGCGAACCCCACCCCGCCGAAGGCGACGGTGTCCGCCCCGGCGAGTTCCCGCACTGCGGCGTCCAGCTCCGGATCGCCGCTCTTCTTCCGCATCCCGAACATGCCCCCTTCCTTTCCCCGCCCCACCACCGACCACCCACCCCGCCCCCGCCCAACCCCCTCCGCGCCCCGCACTCAGCCCCCGCCCAACCGCGGTCGGCGGGGCGGGGAGGGGATGAGGGGCAGCGGTGGACGGGCCGACCCCGCCGGACTGGCGGGGTCGGCCGGGTGTGGGGGGTCAGGCGGCGGTGACGGTCAGGCCGTCCTTGTCGTCGGACAGGTCGACCCGCACCGTGTCGCCGTCCCGGACCACGCCACCCAGCAGGGCCTTGGCGAGCTGGTCGCCGATGGCCGACTGGACCAGGCGGCGCAGCGGCCGGGCGCCGTAGATCGGGTCGTACCCGTGCTCGGCGAGCCAGGTGCGGGCGGGTTCGCTGACGTCCAGCGCCAACCGGCGGTCGGCGAGCCGGCGGCGCAGCCGGTCGAGCTGGATGTCGACGATCGACCGCAGGTCGTCCCCGCGCAGCGCGGCGAAGACCACGATGTCGTCGAGCCGGTTGAGGAACTCCGGCTTGAAGTGCGAGCGGACCACCGCGAGCACCCCTTCGCGGCGCTGCTCGTCGGCGAGCGTCAGATCGCTGATCACCGACGACCCCAGGTTGGAGGTCAGGATCAGGATCGCGTTGCGGAAGTCGACCGTACGACCCTGACCGTCGGTGAGCCGACCGTCGTCGAGCACCTGGAGCAGGAGGTCGAAGACGTCCGGGTGGGCCTTCTCCACCTCGTCCAGCAGGACCACCGAATACGGCCGGCGACGCACCGCCTCGGTGAGCTGCCCGCCCTCCTCGTAGCCGACGTAGCCGGGCGGGGCACCGACCAGACGGGCGACGGAGTGCTTCTCGCCGTACTCGCTCATGTCGATGCGGACCATGGCCCGTTCGTCGTCGAAGAGGAACTCGGCGAGCGCCTTGGCCAGCTCGGTCTTGCCGACGCCGGTGGGGCCGAGGAACAGGAAGCTGCCGGTGGGGCGGTCCGGATCGGCGACGCCGGCCCGCGCCCGGCGTACCGCGTCGGAGACGGCGCCCACGGCCTCGGCCTGGCCGACTACGCGGCTGCCCAGCGACTCCTCCATCCGCAGCAGCTTGGCGGTCTCGCCCTCCAGGAGCCGACCGGCCGGGATGCCCGTCCAGGAGGCGACGACGGCGGCGATGTCGTCCGCGCCGACCTCCTCCTTGAGCATCGCGCCGTCGGCCTGGAGCCGGGCCAGCTCCTGCTCGGCCGTCGCCAGGTCGGCCTTGAGCGCCGGAATCCGGCCGTAACGCAGCTCGGCGGCGCGTTCCAGCTCGCCGTCGCGTTCGGCCCGCTCGGCCTCGCCGCCGAGGCGTTCCAACTCCTCCTTGGCGGTGGAGAGCTTGGTGATGTGGCTCTTCTCGGTCTGCCAGCGCTCGGACAGCGCGGTGAGCTGCTCACGCTTGTCGGCCAACTCCTTGCGCAGCCGGTCCAGCCGCTCGGCGGAGGCGGCGTCGGGCTCCTTGGCCAGCGCCATCTCCTCGATCTCCAGCCGGCGTACCGCCCGCTCGATCTCGTCCACCTCCACCGGCCGGGAGTCGATCTCCATCCGGAGCCGGGACGCGGACTCGTCGACCAGGTCGATCGCCTTGTCCGGCAGGAACCGGTCGGTGATGTACCGGTCGGACAGCGACGCGGCGGCGACCAGTGCGGCGTCGGTGATCCGGACGCCGTGGTGCACCTCGTAGCGTTCCTTGAGGCCGCGCAGGATGCCGATGGTGTCCTCGATGGTCGGCTCGCCGACCAGCACCGGCTGGAACCGGCGCTCCAGGGCCGGGTCTTTCTCGATGTGCTCGCGGTACTCGTCGAGGGTGGTCGCGCCGACCATCCGCAGCTCACCCCGGGCGAGCATCGGCTTGAGCATGTTGCCGGCGTCCATCGAGCCCTCGCCCTTGCCCGCGCCGACCACCGTGTGCAGCTCGTCGAGGAAGGTGATGACCTGCCCGTTCGAGTTCTTGATCTCCTCCAGGACGGACTTGAGCCGTTCCTCGAACTGCCCCCGGTACTGCGCACCGGCGACCATCGCGCCGAGGTCGAGCGAGACCAGCTTCTTGTCCCGCAGCGACTCGGGCACGTCGCCGGCCACGATCCGCTGGGCCAGGCCCTCGACGATCGCGGTCTTGCCGACGCCCGGCTCGCCGATCAGCACCGGGTTGTTCTTGGTACGCCGGGAGAGCACCTGGATCACCCGACGGATCTCCGAATCCCGGCCGATCACCGGGTCGATCTTGCCGTCCCGGGCGCTGGCGGTGAGGTCGACGCCGTACTTGGCCAGTGCCTGGTAGGTCTGCTCCGGGTCGGCGGTGGTGACCCGCCGGTCTCCGCCGCGCACGGTCGGGAACGCGGCGACCAGGTTCTCCTCGGTGGCCCCGGCGGCCTTCAGCGCGTTGGACACCGCGCCGCCCACCCGGGCCAGGCCGGCGAGCAGGTGCTCGGTGGAGGTGTACTCGTCGCCGAGCGGCCGGGCGATCTGCTCGGCGGCGCCGATGGCGTTGACGAATTCGCGGGCGAGGGTCGGCTCGGCGATGCTGGACCCACGGGCGGCGGGCAGCGCGTCGACCGAGCGCTGCGCGACCCGGCGCAGCTCGGCGGGGTCGGCACCCACGGCGCGCAGCAGGCCGGCGGCGGTGGAACCGTCGGTGTCGAGCAGGGCCAGCAGCAGGTGCCAGGGTTCCACGGTGGCGTGACCACGCTGGTTGGCCAGCGCGACCGCACCGGTGATGGTTTCGCGGCTCTTGGTGGTGAGTCGTTCCGTGTTCATGGGCTCCCCCGGGATCGGCGTGTCCACTAGTAAGAGACACCACCAGAGTTGAGCCTATTCCGCTCAACTCTGCCAACGTGGCGTGGGTCACACCACCTGAGCGACGTCGGCCCCGTTGCGGTGTCGAGCGGGGCGGGACGCCGCAGCACGGCCCCGATGAGTGGATCTTCGTGGCGTGGACGGTCACGGGCGGTGGCGGGGTGGCACGCTCGCCAGCAGGGCAGACGTCCGGCGGGCCGAGGTGGAGGGCAGGGTATAGCCTCTCGTCCGTGCGAGTACGTGTCGAACAGACCGCCCTACCGGGAATCGGCGTCCGTCATGACCTGATGACGGAGTCCGGTCGCCGGCTCGGGGTGGTCTCCCACCGCAATGGCCGCCGCGACCTGGTCCTCTACGACCCGGACGATCCCGACTCCTGTCAGCACGACATCCCGCTGACCGACGACGAGGCGGAGGCCCTTGCCGACATCCTCGGCGCGTCGCTGATGCTGGGTCAGCTCTCCGGTCTGCGCGAGCAGGCGGCCGGGCTGCTCACCGAACAGATCGCCATCCCGGCGGGGTCGAAGTACGTCAACAAGCGGCTCGGCGACACCAAGGCACGCACCCGGACCAGCGCCTCGATCGTGGCGGTGCTCCGACAGGGCGAGGTCAACGTCTCGCCCGATCCCACCTTCCGCTTCGCGGCCGGTGACGTGGTGGTGGTGGTCGGCACCCGGCAGGGTCTCGACGGGGTGACCGCCATCCTCGCCGACAGTGACCCGGACGGCTGAGGCGGATGCACGAAACCACAACTCTACTTGTCGAAGTCGGCGCTCTCCTCCTGCTGCTCGGGCTGCTCGGTCGGCTCAGCCGCCGGTTCGGCGTCTCCCCCATCCCGCTCTACCTGCTCGCCGGCCTCGCGTTCGGCCACGGCGGTCTGCTGCCGCTGGCCGCGAGCGAGGAGTTCTTCGCCGTCGGCGCCGAGATCGGCGTCATCCTGCTGCTGGTCATGCTCGGCCTGGAGTACAGCGCCAACGAACTGGTCGGCAATCTACGCTCGGCGGCCCCGGCCGGCCTGATCGACGCGGTCCTCAACGCCCTGCCCGGGTTCGGTTTCGCGCTGCTGCTCGGTTGGGGCTGGGTGGCAGCCGTGGTGCTCGGCGGCATCACCTGGATCTCGTCCTCCGGGGTGATCGCCAAAGTGCTCGGCGACCTCGGCCGGGTCGGTAACCGGGAAACCCCGGTCATCCTCTCCGTGCTGGTCATCGAGGACCTGGCGATGGCGCTCTACCTGCCGCTGGTGACCGCGCTGCTGGCCGGTGTGGGCCTGGTCAAGGGCGGCATGGCGCTGGGCATCGCGGTGCTCACCGTGGTGGTCGTGCTGGTCGTCGCCATCCGCTTCGGCCACCTGATCTCCGCCGCCCTGTCGGCGAAGGACCCGGAGGCGCTGCTGCTCGGGGTGCTCGGCCTGACCCTGCTGGTGGCCGGGATCGCCGCCCGGCTCCAGGTCTCCGCCGCCGTCGGGGCGTTCCTGGTCGGCATCGCCCTATCCGGGCCGGTGGCGCACCACGCCACCGAGCTGCTCTCCCCGCTGCGGGACCTGTTCGCCGCCGTCTTCTTCGTCTTCTTCGGCCTGGTCACCGACCCCCGGGACATGCCGCCGGTGCTGCTGCCCGCGTTGCTGCTGGCCGTGGTCACCATGGGGACGAAGCTGGTCACCGGTTACCTGGCGGCCCGGCGGGCCGGGATCGCCGAGCCCGGCCGTTGGCGGGCCGGCTTCGCCCTGATGCCCCGTGGTGAGTTCTCCATCGTCATCGCCGGTCTCGCGGTCGCCGCCGGCACCGTCGAGCCCCGGCTGGCGGCGCTCGCCACGGCGTACGTGCTGATCACCGTGGTCACCGGCCCGATGCTCGCCCGACTGCCCGACATGCCCTGGTTCAAGCAGCGGCTCCGGCGGAGGATCGCCGCCCGCCAGCCCCGACCGGTGCCCGCCACGGAGTGAGTTTCGCCTGGCCAGGTCGACCACACGGGTCGGCCTGGCCAGGGCATCCGTTGTCGAATTGCTTCCCGGCAGGTCTTCCGCCGGCCGGGTGGCGGCGGCTAGCGTTGCGCCCCAGCAGACCAGGGGCTCGCGGGCGGACGGAGGCATCCCGCGGGCGTGAGCGGGAAGGTTGCCGGTGAGCGCGCACGGTCCGACGTTCCGCGGCTTCGCCAACCCCGTCGACCCGTCACCGGCGGAGTTGCGGGCCTGGGCGTACCAACCCGACTCGGTGCCGTTGACCTCGCTACCCCAGGACTGGGACCTGCTGGTGGCGGGTGATCACCTGGTGCTCACCCTCTTCGAGCTGGCGCGGGACCCGGCCTGCCCGGCGCGCCGTTTCGCCCTGCACTGCCTCTACATCTACGCCGCCGACGGCATCCGGACGAAGTTCCGCGCCCATCCCCGGCGTCGGTTCCGCAAGCTGGTGGAGCAGGCCGAGCGCGACGGCGACGAACTGGTGCGCAACTGGGCGCACAACAGCCGGATGCTGCTGGCCCGGCAGGAACTGTTCACCTACCACGACTGGTGCGAGGGTGGCCTGGTCCGGGACAACCGCCGCCTCGGCTGACGTCGCGGTCGGGCCGGGCCCGTCCGCACCGCGCCCGGACGGCGAACGGGCCGGGGCCCCCCGTGGGTCCCGGCCCGCACGTCGGCGGATCGTCAGCGTCACGATCCGCCCTGCTCACGGCGTTTCGCCTCGGTCTGCTTCCGGTCCTTCCCGGGAGCGTTCCGGTCGGCGAACCTGCCGTCCTTCACCGTGTCGGAGAACTTGCCCTCGGTGACCCGGTCGAACTTCTCCCGGACGTTCTCGGCCACCCGGTTGAGCCGTTCCTCCGCCTGCCGGGCCAGGTTCTTCGCCGATTCCGCCACGGTTCCCCCCACCCTCAGAGTCCGGATTAGTCCGCTTACGCCTGATTCACAGGTTAACGGGACACCCCTGCCCGTGGCGGGGGAATGCGTAATCCCCGCCGGCTGGAGTCCCCGCCTCGGGAGATCCACTCCAGATACGCCGAATAGCGGCATCCCGTCGAGGGGACACCGCTATTCGCAGCCAGAAGTGTCGATCATGCCGGGCCGGCCCCGGACGGCGCGGCGGAGCAGCGGAGGATCAGCGGCCGGGGGCGCGGCGGGGACGCCACACCACCAACGCCGTCGAGGTCCGGTTCGTCGGCACCAGGTCGCCCCGGGAGAACCCGCTGGCCAGCGTCTCCAGCTCGGCGATCCGCCGGTACGCGGCGGCCAACTCCGCCTCCAGCCGGGCCACCCGCTGCTGGGCCTGCTCCACCAGGCGTTCCAGCCCGATGATCCGCTTCACCCCGGCCAGATTGACGCCCTCGTCCTGGCTGAGCCGCTGCACCTCGCGCAGCAGGACGACGTCCCGCACGCTGTAGCGTCGGCCGCCACCGGCCGCCCGGCCGGCCTGCACCAGGCCGAGCCGGTCGTACTGGCGCAGCGTCTGCGGGTGCATTCCCGCCATCCGTGCCGCAACCGAGATCATCAGCACCTTGGCCTCGTAGGCAGGGTCACCCGAACCCACGAACCCGTCCGACATCCCACTCACCTCCGCACCCGTCCACCGGTCAACCGACCCGACGCACCCGCGCGTCGAGATGCTCCCGGGCCGCCGGCGGCGTCGCGTCGGCGAACGACTCCAGCGCCGCCCGCGCCTCGTCCGACACCGTCGCCGGCACCACCACGTCCAGCGTGACCAGCAGGTCGCCGGCCCGCCCGTCCCGTCGTACGACACCCTTGCCCCGGGCCCGCAGCACCCGCCCGGACGGGGTGCCCGGCGGGACGCGCAGGGTCACCGCGCCGTCCAGCGTCGGCACCCGCAGGTCGGTGCCGAGTACCGCCTCGGCGAAGGTGATCGGCACGGCCAGCGTCAGGTCGTCACCGGTACGCCCGAACAGGTCGTCCGGCCGGACCTTCACCTGCACGAACAGGTCGCCCGCCGGCCCCCCGCGCTGCCCCGGCTCGCCCCGCCCGGCCAGCCTGATCCGCTGGCCGTCGGCCACCCCGGCGGGGAACCGGACGGTGAGCGTGCGGGTCTTGGTGACCCCGCCGGTGCCCTGGCACTCGGGGCACTTCTCCTCGACGACCGTCCCGACGCCCTGGCAGTTGCGGCACGGCTCGGAGAAGCTGAACGACCCCTGGTCCCGGGTGGTCACCCCGGCACCGTGGCAGACCGGGCAGGCGGTCGGCTGGGTGCCCGGCTTCGCGCCGTTGCCGTGGCAGGTGTCGCAGACCCCTGGCGCGCGCAACGTCAACGGCAGGGTGACACCCCGGACGGCGTCGCCGAAGTCGAGGGCGACCTCGGCCTCCACGTCCCGGCCCCGGGCCGGGCCACGCGCCCGGGTCGGGCCGGCGGCACCGCCACCGCCACCGCCACCGGAGAAGATCGAACTGAACAGGTCGGTGAAGCCGCCGCCACCGAACCGGCTGTCCCCGCCACCGCCGCCGAACAGGTCGGAGACGTCGAACGGGGTCCCGCCGGGCTGACCCGCGCCGCGCGCGCCCCGACGGAACGCGCCCGAGCCGAACAGCGAGCGCATCTCGTCGTACTCGCGGCGTTTGGCGTCGTCGCCGAGCACCGCGTACGCCTCGGAGACGGCCTTAAACCGCTCCTCGGCCTTCGGGTCACCGGGGTTGTGGTCCGGGTGCGACTCCCGGGCCAGCTTCCGGTACGACTTCTTGATCTCGTCCGAGGAGGCGGACTTCTCCACGCCCAACGTGGCGTAGAAGTCCTTCTCGATCCAGTCCTTGGAACTCACCGGTCCACCCCCTTCCGTGAGATGTGGCCCGGTCGCCCCGCCCACCGTTGCGGGCGGGCGGGGCGACCGGATGGCCGTGCACTATTCCGGGTCGGCGACCGCGACCATGGCCGGCCGCAGCAGCCGCTCGCCGAGCAGGTAACCCCGACGCATCACCTGCACGCAGGTGGGCTCGTCGACGTCCGGTGAGGTCTGGTGCGCGACCGCCTCGTGCCGGGTCGGGTCGAACGGGTCGCCCTGCTCGCCGAAGGGCGTCAGGCCGAACTTGCCCAGTGCCGTGGTGAGCTGCTCGGCCACCGTGCCGAACGGCCCGACCAGGTCGCCGTGTTCCCGGGCCCGGTCCAGGTCGTCCAGGATGGGCAGCAGCGCGGCGAGCACCGAACCGGTCGCCTGCTCCTGGACCACACCCCGGTCCCGGTCCACCCGCTTGCGGTAGTTGGCGTACTCCGCCGACACCCGTTGCAGGTCCCGGGTCCGCTCGTCCAGCTCGGCCCGGAGGGCTTCCAGCTCGGCCCCGAGCGGGGAGCCCGTGGCGCTGCCGTCGACCGGCTGCGCGGGGGCGTCCACCACCGGCGGACCGGTCGGCGCCGGATCGTCGAGGGCGGTGGCCTCGGTCTCGATCTCGTCGACCACCACCTCGGACTCCTCGACCAGCCCCTCGGCCGGGACGTCGGCCCCGGCGTCGGCGGCGGCGGGCGTCTCCTCGGTCTTGCCGAGCTTGCGGTTGTCCCGGATGACGACCCGCGGCCCGTCGTCGGTGGGCGCGGAGCCACCCGGCGTCGACCCGGAGGTGCCCGGGTCGGCGGCTCGTGGCTTCTCCGTCATACGACTACCTCGTTCCCTGTGCGGTGGCGCGGACCGTCACTTCTTGTCCTCGTCCACGATCTCCGCGTCGACCACGTCGTCCGGGCCGCCCGCCTTCGGGGCCCCGGCGGCACCGGCGGCACCGGCTCCGGCACCCGCGCCCGCACCGGCCGCGCCCGGCTGCTCCCCCTGCTCGGTCTGCTGCGAGTAGAGCAGCGAACCGGCCTGCTGGGAGACCTGGGCGAGCCGCTCGTGGGCCGCCTTGATCTTCTCGATGTCCTGGCCGCCGAGCGCGCCGCGCAGCTCACCGAGGGCCTCGTTGAGCTGCTCCCGGTTCTCCGTGGGCAGCTTGTCGCCGCTCTCGGCGAGGAACTTCTCGGTCTGCCACTGGAGCGCCTCGGCCACGTTGCGGGTCTCGGCCTCCTCCCGGCGACGCTTGTCGTCGTCGGCGTGCTCCTCGGCGTCCCGGCGCATCCGCTCGATGTCGTCCTTCGGCAGCGACGAGCCGCCGGTGATCGTCATCTTCTGTTCCTTGCCGGTGCCCAGGTCCTTGGCGTGCACGTTGACGATGCCGTTGGCGTCGATGTCGAAGGTGACCTCGATCTGCGGCACGCCGCGCGGCGCCGGCGGGAGGCCGGTCAGCTCGAAGGTGCCGAGCTTCTTGTTGTACGCCGCGATCTCCCGCTCGCCCTGGAACACCTGGATCAGCACCGACGGCTGGTTGTCGTCGGCCGTGGTGAAGACCTCGGAGCGCTTGGTCGGGATGGTGGTGTTGCGCTCGATGAGCTTGGTGAAGATGCCGCCCTTGGTCTCGATGCCCAGGCTCAGCGGGGTCACGTCGAGCAGCAGGACGTCCTTGACCTCACCCTTGAGCACGCCCGCCTGCAGGGCCGCGCCGACGGCGACGACCTCGTCCGGGTTGACGCCCTTGTTCGGGTCGCGGCCGGTGAGCTGCTTGACCAGGTCGGTCACGGCCGGCATCCGGGTGGAGCCGCCGACCAGGATCACGTGGTCGACGTCGGCGATCTTGATGCCGGCGTCCTTCACGGCCTGCTCGAACGGGCCCTTGCAGCGGTCCAGCAGGTCCTGCGTCATCCGCTGGAACTCGGCGCGGCTGAGCGTCACGTCCAGGTGCAGCGGGCCGGCCGAGCCGGCGGTGATGTACGGCAGGTTGATGTTGGTGGTGGTGGCCGCCGACAGCTCGATCTTGGCCTTCTCGGCCGCCTCGCGGAGCCGCTGGAGCGCCATCTTGTCCTGGCCCAGGTCGATGCCGTGCTCGCCCCGGAACGTCTTCACCAGGTGGTCGATGATGCGCTGGTCCCAGTCGTCGCCGCCGAGCTGGTTGTCACCGCTTGTCGACTTGACCTCGACGACGCCCTCGGCCAGCTCCAGCAGGGACACGTCGAAGGTGCCGCCACCGAGGTCGAAGACCAGGACGGTCTGCTCCTTGGAGCCCTTGTCCAGCCCGTACGCCAGGGCCGCGGCGGTCGGCTCGTTGACGATCCGCAGCACGTTGAAGCCGGCGATCTCGCCGGCCTCCTTGGTGGCCTGGCGCTGGCCGTCGTTGAAGTAGGCGGGCACGGTGATCACCGCGTCGGTGATCTGCTCACCCAGGTAGGCCTCGGCGTCCCGCTTGAGCTTCATCAGCGTGCGCGCCGAGATCTCCTGCGGGGTGTACTTCTTGCCGTCGATGTCGACGGTCCAGTTGGTGCCGATCTCCCGCTTGACCGAGCGGATGGTCCGGTCCGGGTTGGTCACCGCCTGGCGCTTGGCGACCTCACCGACGAGCACCTCCCCGTTGCGGGCGAACGCGACGATCGACGGGGTCGTCCGCGAGCCCTCAGCGTTGGCGATGACGGTGGGCTCACCGCCCTCGAGAACGCTGACGCAGGAGTTCGTCGTGCCGAGGTCGATACCGACCGCACGTGCCATCTTCGCTTCCTCGCTTCGTAACGGATGGGCAGGTCAGAGGGCCTGCCCGGCGGGCCGCCCGGAGCGACCGCACCACAAGTTGAGTGAACTTGACTCAATAGTGCCACGCGATCGCCAAAGCGCAAGTCGAGTTGAGCCGACCCGACGCAACCTGACCGTTACTACCCTCCGGTTGTCTCTGTTGCATCGGTCGGGCACGCTTTAGCGGTGACGACGCACGGCGATCCCGCCACCCGGTCCGGCGCGCCCCCCGTCGCCGCCCGCACCGGGTCGTCGGAGACCGACGAGACGCCGCCCGGCCCCACCGGAGACGGCCTGCCCGCCGCCCTCACCGGCCTGCGGGCCGCGATCGGTGCGGCCCGGTTCCCGCTGGCGCTGCCCTCGGCCGAGCCGGCGCGGCACACCGGCCGGGCGCTGACCGACCAGCTCGACGACTACCTGCTGCCCCGGCTGGCCCGACTCGACGCCCCGCTGCTCGTGGTCGTCGGCGGCTCCACCGGCGCGGGCAAGTCCACCCTGGTCAACAGCCTGGTCCAGGCCCGGGTCAGCGCCGCCGGGGTGCTGCGCCCCACCACCCGCTCCCCGGTGCTGGTCTGCAACCCCGCCGACGCCGCCTGGTTCCGCCAGGGCGAGCTGCTGCCCGGCCTGACCCGCACCAACGAGCCCAGCGAGGACCCGGGCACCCTGCACCTGGTCACCGCCCCCGCGCTCGCACCGGGGCTGGCCTTCCTCGACGCCCCCGACATCGACTCGGTGGTCGACGCCAACCGTGCCCTCGCCGGCCAACTGCTCGCCGCCGCCGACCTCTGGCTCTTCGTCACCACCGCCGCCCGGTACGCCGACGCCGTCCCCTGGGAACTGCTGCGCACCGCCCGCTCCCGGGGGGCCTCGATCGCCATGGTGCTCGACCGGGTGCCCCCCGAGGCCGCCGACGAGATCGCCGCCCACCTGTCCGAGATGCTCGCCGCCCAGGAGCTGGGCGCGGCGCCGCTGTTCGTCCTGCCCGAGACCTGGGTCGACGGCCAGGGTCTGCTGCCCGACCGGGTGACCGCGCCGCTGGGCGGCTGGTTCGCCCGGCTCGCCGCCGACGCCGAGGCCCGCGCCGCCGTGGTCCGGCAGACCCTGGACGGTGCGCTCGCCTCGCTGCACCCCACGGTCGAGGCGCTCGCCGACGCCGCCGACGAGCAGGTGGCCGCCGCCGACGCGCTCGACGACCGGGTCCGGGCCGCCTACCAGGCCGCGCACCGCACCGTGACCGAAGGGCTGAAGGACGGCCGGCTGCTACGCGGCGAGGTGCTCGCCCGCTGGCAGGAGTTCGTCGGCACCGGCGAGTTCTTCCGGACGCTGGAGGCCCGGATCGGCAGGCTGCGCGACCGGCTCGTCGCCGCGGTCACCGGCCGGCCCGCCACCCCCGCCACCGAGCTGCGCAACGCCATCGAGTCACAACTGGTCACCCTGCTGCGCGGGGTCGCCGCCGAGGCGGCGGAGCACACGTACACCGCCTGGAAGGCACACCCGGCCGGGGCCGCACTGCTCGAACCGCCGCTGGCGCACGCCTCGGCCGACCTGCCCGAACGGGCCGAACGGCTGGTCCGGGACTGGCAGCGTGCCGTGTTGGAGCTGGTCCGCGACGAGGGCGGCGACCGGCGGTTCGTGGCCCGTACGGCCGCGTACGCGGTCAACGCCACCGGGCTGGCCGTGATGATCGCCGTCTTCGCCTCCACCGCGTTCATCCCCACCGGTCTGGAGGTGGCCACCGGAGCGGGCACCACCGTCGCCGCGCAGGCCGTGCTCCAGGCGATCTTCGGCGACCAGGCGGTGCGTACCCTCGCCGCGAAGGCCCGGGACGACCTGCTGGAGCGGGTCCGCGCGCTGCTCGACGAGGAGGCGGCCCGCTACCTGACCCGCACCGACGCCGCCCGGCCCGGTCCGGAGGCCGCCGCCGGCCTGCGCCGGGCTGCCGCCCGGGTCGAGCTGGCCCGGCACCGCAGCGGCCTCGCCGACCAGGCCGGCCCGGCGCTACCGACCCCGACCACCGAGGACGGCATCCGGTGACCAACATCGTCGGCCGGATGCGCGAGGCGCTCCGGGGTGACCAGCGGGTCGACGCCGACGCCCTGGTGGCCCGGCTCGACGCGGTGCGCCGGTTCCTCGACGCGGTCGACGGCGAGGTGCCCGACACCCGGCTGGTCGGCGCGCACACCCTGGTCGAGCGGGCCGGCACCCGGTTGTCGCTGTCCCGGGACCACACCGTGGTGGCGCTGGCCGGGGCCACCGGCAGCGGCAAGTCCAGCCTGTTCAACGCCCTGGCCCAGCTGGAACTCTCCCCGGTCGGGGTGCGCCGGCCCACCACCGGCGTCGCGCACGCCTGCGTGTGGGGGCCGCTGGACGGCGGCAACCGGCTGCTCGACTGGGTCGGCGTGCTGCCCCGGCACCGGTTCGTCCGGGAGAGCGCGCTGGACGGCGACGACGAGTCCGCCCTGCACGGGTTGATCCTGCTGGACCTGCCCGACTTCGACTCGGTACAGCGGTCCCACCGGCTGGAGGTGGACCGGCTGCTCGGCCTGGTCGACCTGGTGGTCTGGGTGGTCGACCCGCAGAAGTACGCCGACCGGGTGATCCACACGAGCTACCTGCGCGAGTTCCACAGGCACCGGGACGTGACGGTGGTGGTGCTCAACCAGGCCGACCGGCTGCCCCCGGCCGAACTGCCCCGGGTGCTGGCCGACCTGCGTCGGCTGCTCGACGTCGACGGGCTCGACGGGGTGCCGCTGCTGGCCACCACGGCTGTCGAGCCGGACGGGATGACCGGGCTGCGGGAGGCGCTGGAACGGGCGGTGTCGGACCGGCAGGCCGCGCTGCGCCGGCTCTGGGGCGACGCCGACACGGTGACGGCCGCGCTGGGGGAACTGGTCGCCGTCGAGGCCCCCGGGCACACCCCGGACGCGGAGACGATCCGCACCCTGGACCGGGCGCTGGCCGACGCGGCCGGGGTGCCGACGGTGGCGGGAGCGGTCGAGGGGGCGTACCGGCAGCGGGCCGGTGCCGCGACCGGCTGGCCGCCGGTACGCGGGTGGCGGCGGCTGCGCCCCGACCCGCTGCGCCGACTGCACCTGCCCGGCCCGGCGACCGACCCGCAGCAGCCGGCGCAGCCCCCGCTCGCGGCGACGTCGGTGCCCGGTCCGACGGCCGCCCAGCAGTCCGCCCTCGGGTTGGCCATCCGCGCGGTCGGCGACCGCTCCGGCGAAGACCTGCCCGCCCCCTGGCCGGCCGCGGTGACCGCCGCCGCCCGGTCCCGCCTGGCCGACCTGCCGGACGCGCTGGACGCGGCGGTCGCCGGCACCGACCTGGGCATGGAGCGCCGGCCGCTGTGGTGGCGGCTGGTGGGCGGCGTCCAGTGGCTGGTCACCCTCGCCGCCGTGGTCGGGCTGGGCTGGCTGGTGCTCGGCTACGCGCTGCGCGCGCTCGGGCTGCCGGCGCTGGAGTACCCCCGGGTGGGTGCGACACCGCTGCCCACCGTGCTGCTGCTCGGCGGGTTGCTCGCCGGCCTGCTGGTGGCGGCGGTGACCGGGCCGGTGATCCGGTGGGCGGCCCGGCGGGCCCGCCAGCGGGCCGAGGGGCGGCTCACCGAGGAGGTCGCCCGGGTCGGCGCGGAGTACGTCCTCACCCCCGTGCGGGACCTCGTCGACAGGTACGCCCTCGCCCGCCGCGCCTGGCAGGACGCCGCCGGCTGAACTCCGGCGGGCAACGCCCGGCAGCCATCGACGGACGCCCGGACACCGGCCGGTGAACGCGGGCGTCGGCACGGGTGTCCGGGGCGGCGCGGCGGCGTAGGGTCGTGCCATGGCCACGCCACAGACCCCCTACGACGCGGTGCTGTCCGCCGCCCGCGACGTGACCAGGCTGGACTGCGCGCTCGACGCCGAGATGCTCGGCACGGCGCTGCTGGGCAGCGTCTACGCGATCGCCGAGACCGACCGGGAAGCGGCGGTCCGGGAATTCGTCTCCGGTTTCCTCGCCGCCACCTCCCGCCGCCGCACGGCCGCCGCCACCACCATCCGGCAGGTCTTCGCCGCGCTGGTCCCGACCGCCGAGGGCGCGGCGAAGGTCCGCCCCGGCGCGCAGGCGCCGGCCTGGGCCGATCAGCTCGGCCGGGTCCACCTCACCGGCACCTGGTCCTACGGCGACGTGTACGGCGACCAGACCTCCTACCTGGCCACCTTCGCCTACGACGACGAGTCGGGTGGCCCGGAGCACGCCCTGGTCGCGCTGGTCGACCACAACATCGGCATCACCAAGGACGTCTTCGTCGGCGGTCCGGCCGAACGTATCCTCGCGCAGGTCCGGCAGATGTGCGCCGACGACGACCTGACCTGGTTCCGGGAGGAGGACCCGGCCCGGATGCACGGCGAGGTGGGCCGCCACCTGGAGATCACCGACGACCTCGGCGACCTGCCCGCCGAGGGTTCGCTCGCCACCGACCGGGCGCTGGTCGGGGCGCGGCTCGCGGTGCTGCCGCAGGCGAGCGCCGACACTGCCGGCTGGCCCGCCGAACCGCTCTCCAGCGACGAGCGCACCGCGCTGGTCCGGGCCTTCCTGGCCGCCCCCGAGGCGGCCCGGTACGGGCTGAACACCCTCGACGGCGATGCCGAACTGGCTTCGCTGCACTTCTGCCTCGGCCTGCTCTTCGACCACTCGGCGAGCTTCCCGGACGCCGATCCGCTGCGCTGGAGTCCTGCGGTGGCCGGGTTGTTCCTGCTCGACTGGGTGCATCGGCGGGCGGTGCTGGACATGGACGACGCGGCGCTGCTGCCCCGGGTGCTGCGCGCCTGGACGGCGTTCGCGGCGCGGCGACGCGGGCTGCCCGAGCGGGCCGTCACCCAGACCGACGAGGCGATCGAGGAACTGGTACCGGAGTTCGCCAGGCTCTACTCGACTGGTGAGCGGCGCAGCCCGGCGACGGCGGCGGTGGCCCAGTTGATGGCCGACGGCGTCGACCCGGACGACCCGGTCGCGCTGGACGCCTGGATCGAGGCCAACCGGCAGCGCCTGGGCGACGACACCCCCTGACCGGCCGGCCACCGGTCAGGGCTCGACCAGGGCCAGCCGGCCGGGGGTGACGTCGAGACGGATGCGCTGGCCCCAGCGCAGCGTCAACCGGTCGGTCTCCAGGCCGTCGCCGGCTCGGACGCCGCCTCGGCCGAGTGGGTGCCGGTCACCCGGCTCACCCCCGGCCAGCTCGCCTTCGACCACGACCTGATCGTGGCCGACGGCCTGGAACGGGCCCGCGCGAAGCTGGAGTACACCCCGCTGGCCAGTGCCTTCTGCCCACCCGAGTTCACGGTGGCCCAGCTGCGGACGGTCTACGAGACGGTCTGGGGGACCCGGCTGGACCCGCGCAACTTCCACCGTAAGGTCACCGGCACCCCCGGCTTCGTCAGCCCCGTCGGCCGCGCCACCGAGGGCGACCGGGGGCGGCCCGCCCAACTGTTCCGCCGGGGCCCGGCGACCCGGCTCCACCCGCCCATGCTCCGCCCCGAGCCCTGACGGCCCTGCCGACGGCCGCCGTCCAGGGCGGCGGAGGGCTCAGGACAGCGCCGCGAAGACCAGCCCGGCCACCAGGGCACCCACCAGTCCGCCGGCCACGACCTGTGCGACGGTGTGGTCGCGCAGCCGGACCCGGGACCAGCCGACCAGGCCGAGCAGCGGAACGGCCGGCAGCAGCCGGGGACCGAAGGTGAGCACCAGCACCACCAGCGTGCCGGCGGCGACCGCCGAGTGGATCGACATCTTCCACCAGTGACTGACCGACACCGCCACCACCAGACCGACCACCCCGGTGGCGACCAGGGCCAGCACCGGACGCGGCGCACCGAGCGCCGCGAGCAGGGCCAGCCCGGCGGCGGCCGAGACCAGCCCGAACAGCAGCGGCACCCGGCGCTGCTCACGCCGCCCGATGTGATGGTCGGTGAGCCGGCCCCGGCGTACCCCGCCCAGGATGTACGCGAACGGGATGCCGGCGGCGAACACCGTGGCGAGCAGCCCCCAGGCCAGCCCCCGTACGCCACCCGCGCCGTGCCAGCCGATCACCACGGTCAGCCCGGTGACCAGGACGGCCGGCGCGCTCACCTCGGTCACCCACCGGGCCACCCGGGTCGTCGCCCCCGCCCGCCCGACACGGACCGGGTCGGGGGAGGACGGGGCGTCGCGGGTCGGGGAGGGTCCGGGGTCGTCCGCCGGCCGGTGACCGCCCTCGTCGCGCGTACTCAGCGTTCCGCCCCCGCTTGTCGTGCCGGCCGGTCGGTCGCGCCGGGGTGGCCGGCCGCCGGTGGCCGCACCGTGGGCGGCTCAGCCGGCGTCGTTCGTCACCGTACCGTCCGGGCCGGTGCCGTCGTGGCTGGTCGGCGCGGGTACCGCGGGCGTCTGCGGCGCGGGGGCCGGGGTGGCCGACGGGCGGGCGGTCGGGGCCGGCACCCGGGCGGGGGCCGGTCCGACGCGCGGCACGGGGCGGGTGTCGTCCCGCAGCCGGACGGGACGGGGGGCGCGGGTCGGGATGGCCGTCACGGTGGGTCGGGGACGCGGGGTGGGGACCACGGTGACCGTGACGGTGGGGCACGGTCCGGCCGTGGGCCCCGGCGTCGGGCCGGGTTCCAGGGTCGATGTCGGGTCGGGGGTCGGCTCGGGCGTGGGTGCCGGCTCGGGGGTGTCGGAGGGGGCCGAGGTCGGCGACGGGCCCGGTGGCGGTTCGGAGAGAGTGGCCGTCGGTTCGACGCTCGGTTCCGCGCTCGGGCTCGGCTCCGTACTCGGGCTCGGCGAGCCGGTGGGGGTGGGGCGGACCGGGGCGGCCGGCGCATGCGTCCGCCGGACGGGGCGGGGGGTGACGGCGGGGCCCGCCGGGGGTGGTGCGGGACGGTGGGTGGAGCCGGTGCCGTCGGTGCCCGGGGCAGGGGCCGGCGCGGGCGGCGGGGGCACGTTGGTCGGGGCGGTCGGCGGCAGGGCCGGTTGGCCGGTGGCGGGCACCGGGACGACGACCGGCCCGACCGACGGGGTGGGCAGGAAGGGCGTGCCACCGTCCGGCAACGCGGTGCTGCCCACGGTGGCGGAGCCGGCGCTGATCGCGGCGAGGACCGGCATGGAGGCTGCCCCGGCGAGCAGGGCGACGGTGAACAGGTAGCCCCGGTGCGGCCCGCCCAGACCAGGGGCCCGGTGGACGCCGATCATCCGCCGGTAGCTGCCGCCGCCGGCCCGGTGCCGCCCGAGGAGGGGGACCGGAGGACCGTCACCTGGCTCGGACACCGCACACTCCCTCGTCGACCTGGACGTGTTCGTCGGTGGGCAGCACGGGCCAGAACGGACATTATTCGCCAAACGCCCACCAATACCGGTCAGCTTGACCCAGTGACGCCCAGTTCACCAGGCACCACAGCGTGTCGACACACAAAAAGTCCGTCACCGTGCTGCCCGTGCTGCCGGCAGCACGGTGACAAAAAAGTCCACGGGCCACCAAGCGGACATGTCGCCACCAGCGGGAGGGCCGTACTGTGGGGCCGCTCACCTCCTCTGCAATCATTCAGGCACGACGGCAACGCAGCCGCCCCTCCGCGTACCCCGTGGCAGGCATGGCTGGTGGCCGACGCTCCCGAACCGGGTTCGACCCAAGGATCCGGCTCAGGTCGTGCGGCAACCCCCACCGGGGCCAGGCACGACCGCCAGGAACCAGTCCGGCAACAGCCGGGCCGGCGCACGTTGTGCGCGGACGGGTGACCCCCCGGCTCGGGCACAGACACGACAGGGAGAGACGGATGGCAAAGGGCGACCCTGCGGTCTCCAGCAGCCGCGGCCGGCGAGCCGCACCCCGGTCCCGGCGGGCCACGACCGGCGAGCCGGAACTCGTACAGCTGCTCACCCCGGCCGGCGAGCGGATCGCGAGCGCGACCGGCCCGGACGGCACCGAGTACCGCGTCGACTTCACCGACGAGGAGTACCGCGGCCTCTACCGCGACCTGGTGCTGGTCCGCAAGCTCGACGCCGAGGCGACCGCGTTGCAGCGCCAGGGCGAGCTGGGCCTGTGGGCCTCGCTGCTCGGCCAGGAGGCGGCCCAGGTCGGCTCCGGGCGGGCGTTGCGCAGCCAGGACATGGCCTTCCCGACCTACCGGGAGCACGGCGTCCTCTACTGCCGGGGCATCGACCCGATCATGCCGCTCGGCCTGTTCCGCGGCGTCGACCAGGGCGGCTGGGACCCGAACGAGTTCAAGTTCAACATGTACACGATCGTCATCGGGGCGCAGACCCTGCACGCGACCGGGTACGCGATGGGCGTCCACATGGACGGCAGGACCGGCACCGAGGACGGCGAGGCGGTGATCGCCTACTTCGGCGACGGCGCCACCAGCCAGGGCGACGTCAACGAGGCGTTCGTCTGGGCCAGCGTCTTCAACGCCCCGCTGGTGTTCTTCTGCCAGAACAACCAGTACGCCATCTCCGAGCCGCTGGAGCGCCAGACCCGGGTCCCGCTCTACCGGCGGGCCGGCGGCTTCGGCTTCCCCGGCGTCCGGGTGGACGGCAACGACGTCCTCGCGTCGTACGCGGTGACCCGGCACGCGCTGGACAACGCCCGGCTCGGCCAGGGCCCCAGCCTGATCGAGGCGTACACCTACCGGATGGGCGCGCACACCACCTCCGACGACCCGACCCGCTACCGGATCGCCAGCGAGGTCGAGGCCTGGCAGGCCAAGGACCCGATCGCCCGGATGAAGGCGTTCCTCGACAAACAGCAACTCGCCGACGCCGACTTCTTCGCCGAGGTCGACGAGCAGGCCCGCGCCGAGGCGGTGCACCTGCGCGAACGGGTGCTGAACCTGCCCGACCCGCAGCCGGTCAGCATGTTCGACCACGTCTACCCGCACGGTTCCCCCGAGTTGGACGCCCAGCGGGCCCAGTTCAGCAGGTACCTGGAGTCGTTCGAGGGGAGCGCGCACTGATGGCCACGGAGACGCTCACCCTGGGCAAGGCCCTCAACACCGGCCTGCGCCGGGCGCTGGAGAACGACCCGAAGGTCGTCATCATGGGCGAGGACGTCGGCAAGCTCGGCGGCGTCTTCCGGATCACCGACGGCCTCCAGAAGGACTTCGGCGACCAGCGGGTGATCGACACCCCGCTGGCCGAGTCCGGCATCATCGGCACCGCCGTCGGCCTGGCCATCCGGGGCTTCCGGCCGATCTGCGAGATCCAGTTCGACGGCTTCGTCTACCCGGCGTACGACCAGATCGTGTCGCAGGTGGCCAAGATGCACTACCGCTCGCAGGGCAAGGTCACCATCCCGATGGTGATCCGGATTCCCTACGGCGGCGGCATCGGCGCGGTCGAGCACCACTCCGAGTCGCCGGAGGCGTACTTCGCGCACACCGCCGGGCTGAAGGTGGTGACCTGCGCCAACCCGCAGGACGCGTACGTGATGATCCAGCAGGCGATCGCCTCGGACGACCCGATCGTCTTCCTGGAGCCCAAGCGCCGCTACTGGGAGAAGGGTCCGGTCGACCTGGACACCCCGCTGTCCGGGGCGTACCCGCTGCACGCCGCCCGGGTGGTGCGGCCGGGCACCGACGCGACCGTGCTGGCGTACGGCCCGATGGTGCGTACCGCGCTGGACGCGGCGACCGCCGCCGCCGAGGACGGCCGGGAACTGGAGGTCGTCGACCTGCGTACGCTCTCCCCGCTGGACCTGACCGCCGCGTACGAGTCGGTGCGGCGCACCGGCCGGTGCGTGGTCGTCCACGAGGCCCCGGGCAACCTGGGGTTGGGCTCGGAGATCGCGGCCCGGATCACCGAGGAGTGCTTCTACTCCCTGGAGTCCCCGGTGCTGCGGGTCACCGGCTTCGACACCCCCTACCCGGCCAGCCGGGTGGAGGAGGAGTACCTGCCCGACCTCGACCGGGTGCTCGACGCCGTCGACCGCACCTTCGGCTGGTGAGCGCGATGTCCCGGATCAAGGAGTTCAACCTGCCCGACCTGGGCGAGGGGCTGACCGAGGGCGAGATCCTCGCCTGGCTGGTCAAGGTCGGCGACGTCATCGAACTGAACCAGCCGATCGTCGAGGTGGAGACGGCCAAGGCGGCCGTCGAGATCCCGGCGAAGTGGGCAGGCGAGGTGCGCTCGATCTTCCACCCGGAGGGGAGCACGGTCGAGGTCGGCACCCCGATCATCGCGATCGACACCGACCCGGGAGCCGGGCCGGTGCCGGAGTCGACGACCTCCGCCGCCGCGTCCGACCTGCCCACCCCCTCGGCCGCCTCCCTGGCCGCGGTCCAGGTCGCCCCGGCCGAGGGCATGGTCGAGCCCGGCCTGATCGGCGGCGTAGCCCCGGGTGGCCGAACGGCCGTCCTGGTCGGCTACGGCCCCCGCACCACCCCCGCCAAACGCCGCCCCCGCAAACCCCCCACCCCCATCCCCGCCCCCGCCCCCGCCGATCATGGAGTTGTGGTGGGGGACAAAACCTCCCCTGTAGCCGCAGAACCGGCACCACCAGTCCATGATCGACCGAGGGTGGGTGGGCCGGTGCTGGCGAAGCCGCCGGTGCGCAAGCTCGCCAAGGACCTCGGGGTCGACCTCGCCACGCTGGTCGGGTCGGGGCCGCTGGGGTCGATCACGCGGGAGGACGTCCAGCGGGCGGTGGCGGGGAGCGCGGCGGTGGCCGAGCCGGTGACGGCGACACCGCCGGCCACCTCGGGCGCGAGCTTCGGCGCGGACCGCGAGCAGCGCATCCCGGTCAAGGGGGTACGCCGGCTGACCGCCGAGAACATGTCCCGCTCGGCGTTCACCGCCCCGCACGTCACGGAGTTCCTGACCGTGGACGTGACGCGGACGATGAAGGCGCTGGACCGGCTGCGCGAACGGCGGGACTGGCGCGACGTGCGGGTCTCGCCGTTGCTGCTGGTCGCCAAGGCGGTGCTGCTGGCGGTCCGGCGGCATCCGATGGTCAACTCGACGTGGGCCGGCGACGAGATCGTGGTCAAGGAGTACGTCAACCTGGGCATCGCGGCGGCCACCGAGCGCGGCCTGATCGTGCCGAACATCAAGGACGCCGGCCGGCTCACGCTGCGTGAGCTGGCCGATGCGCTCACGGGTCTGGTGCAGACGGCCAAGGCGGGGAGGACCTCCCCGGCGGACATGTCCGGCGGCACCCTGACGATCACCAACGTCGGGGTCTTCGGAGTGGACACCGGCACCCCGATCCTGCCGCCTGGCGAGTCGGCGATCCTGGCCTTCGGTGCGGTCCGTGAGCTGCCGTGGGTCCACAAGGGCAAGGTCAAGCCGCGCCAGGTGACCACCCTGGGGCTCTCCTTCGACCACCGGATCATCGACGGCGAGTTGGGTTCGAAGTTCCTGCGGGACATCGGGGACTTCCTCGCCGACCCGGAGGCGGCGTTGCTCGCCTGGACCTGACCGGTGACGTCCGGCGACGGCCGGTGTGCCCAGGGTGAACGCCCGGCACACCGGCCGTTGCCGTTGGGGGAAGAAATAGTGGTCCAGATCGCTTGTTGACCTACGATCCGTAAGCCCGTGTTGCAGCTCACCTAGTAATCGATGGCGATCGCCGCCTGATGGGTGTTCAATGGACTCATCAGGGGCTGACAACCGAATAGCCGGAGGAGAGACCACCATGAGCATGATCGAGCGAATCCGCACCCGTCGTGACGCCAACCGTCGGGCCCGTGCCATCGAGCACGCGCTGCGCTCCGCCAACTCGCCGGCGGTCCGCGAAGAGATTCTCGCGATCGCCCAGCGTCACATGAGCTGACCCGGCACCGACTTTCCTCTCCCTCCTCCAGATCGATGACCCGCCCGGGCCCCGGGCGGGTCATCGGCGTTCCGAACCCGCTGAGACCGGGATTCCACCCCGCCACGACGCCCGGTACGGTGGTTCCGGTCGCCACCCGCCGACCCGGACACCGATCGCGACGGATGGAAGCCGATCGACACCGTCCGGCGACGCGGAGTGACGGCCGGTGCTGCATGGGGGCCACGCGCGCGTACCGGATACCGTGCGGGGAGACCGCACGGCCGAACCGCCGGGCACCGGCGACACGGCCGACCGGACGGACGGCATCGGCGGCCGACATGTGATGGAGGAGGCGCACCCATGACGTCCGAGGGCCAGCACCGTCCCGGCCAGGAGCCGGGCGAGGCGCCGCCGGGCTCCGGTGGACCGGCGCCGTACGGCGACCGACAGCCCCAGCAGGACCCGGGGTACGGCGTCCCCGCCACCCCCGACCTCGGCTGGGCCCCACCACCCCCCACCGGCCGGGCCAACCCGCCCGGTCCGTCCTGGTCGGCACCCGACCAGCCGGCCGGCTGGGGCGGCGCGCAGGTTCCGCAGCAGTCCGAGCCGACCGAGGCGTGGACCCCGCCGCCCGGCGCGACACCGTCCACCGAGGCGTGGACCCCGCCGGCCGGCCCACCCCAGCCCGCCTGGGCCGGGCAGCCCGAGCAGCCGGCCTGGGCCACCGCGCCGGCCGCCGGAAAGCCCGACCCCTCGCCGCAACCCGGCTGGGCGCCGTCGCGCGAGCCCGGCTGGCCGCGGGCCGAGCAGCCCGCACCCGCCTGGGCGCAGCCCGAGGCCGGTGCCCGGGGTGCCGCCCGGGTGCCGCAACCCGACAACCCCGCCGGCGGCGGCTGGTCCCCGCCGGCCGACCCCGCCCCGACCTCCCCCGCCGGCTGGTCCGGTCAGGACGCCCCGCCCCGGGAGGCCGCCCCGGGTGCCAACGGCTGGGGCACCGCCCCCGCCCCGCAGCAGCAGGACGAGCCGACCCGCCCCGCCGGCTGGCCGGCCGACGACCGGGCGGGGGCAGACCCGGCGCGGGGTGGCTGGCCGGCCCACCCCCAGGACGCGCCGGGCACCTCCGGCGGATGGGCGGCCGGGCAGCCCCGCACCGACGAGCCGCACCGCCCCGCCGGCCGGGCCTCGGTGCCCGTCCCGGCCCCGGCGGAGCCCGTGAACCAGACGGCGGCGTGGCCGCAGCCGGAGGCCGGCGGCCCCGGCGCACCCGTGTCACCGGGCCCCACCCCGGGTGCCGAGGGTTGGTCCACCGAGGACGATCCGGCCCGCTCGGGTGGCTGGGCCGCCAACCGCCCCGGCCCGGACGACTCCGGCCGTTCCGGCGACTGGCCGAACGGCGCACAGGGCGACCGGCAGCCACAGGGCGACCGGCAGCCACAGTGGGGGGCCCCGGACGAGCCCGCCACGGCCCGGTGGGAGGGTCAGCGCGAGCAGGCCACCCCGGACGGCTGGCCGACCGACGCGCCCGCCCGCGCCGACCAGCCGCGTCAGGACGACCCGGCGTCGGGTCAGGAGTGGCCGGCACCGGCCGCGCAGCGGGGGGCGGCCGCCGTACCGTCGTCGGAGCGCCCGGAGTCCGGGGCCGGCTGGGCGGCACCGGAGCAGCCCGCGCGCTCGTCCGCCTCGGCCGCCGCGCCGGACGGTCCGCCCGCCTGGGCCGGCAACGACCACCAGCAGCCGCCGTGGCCAGGTGCCGAGCGCCCGGTCGTGCCGGAGGGCGAGCCGTGGGCGCCCGAGCAGGCGTGGGGTCGCGCCGAGCCCGCCGGCCAGCCGGCCGAGGGTGGCTGGGAGCCCCGGCGTGGCGACGACCAGCCGATCTACCAGCCGGGGCCCGCTCCCGGCATCTCGCCGGCCAACATGGTGCCGCTCCCGCCGCAGGAGCAGCGCGTTCCGGGGGCCAGCCTGGCCGCCGCGCCGCCTGCCGACTACGTGCCGCCGGCTTCGTTCGGTGGCCCCGGCGAGCAGCAGGCGCACGGCCGCGAGGCGGCCGGTTGGGGTACGCCGGAGCAGCCGCAGTTGCCGGCCGGCCCGGCACTGCCCGCCCAGCGGCTCTCGCCCGAGTCCGAGGGTGCCGGCCGTGCCTCGGTGCCGACGGCCGACGCCGGTGAGCCCGGCGCGGTCGGCCGCGCCTCGGCCAGCGCCTCGGTGCCGACGGCCAGCCGGGTCGCACCCCCGAGCGACCAGGGGGCACATCCGGGTGGCCCGGTCGTCCCGCAACCCCGGGTGTACGGCCGACCGGCCCGTCCGGAGCCGCCGGAGGAGGCGGAGGAGCCCGACCCCCGCCGGCCCGAGCAGCACGATGCCCGGTTCGCCGACCAGGACCGGACCCGGTTCGACGGTCCCCGCTTCGACGAGCAGGAGCGGCAGCACGGCTTCGGCGGTGACCCGCAGTCGTCCGCGCCGCCCGCCGCCCCGCCCGCGTTCGGCGGTGGCATCCCCGCCTTCGCCGACCCGGCGGGCAGCAACCGGCCGATGAACGGCACCCGTCCGCACGGTCCGGCGGACCGGCCGGCCGAGCCGTTCGGGGCCGGCCCGACCAGCGGCGCACCGGCCGGCACCGCACCCGTGCCGGGGTACGGCCACCCGGCACACGACCCGGCCCACGGCGGGTACGCCTCACCGTTCCCGCCCGCCGGGCAGCAGTTCGGGCCGGGCGGCCAGCAGTTCGGGTCGGGCGGCCAGCCGTCCGGCTCCACCGGTTGGCCGGGTGAGCCGGAGCAGGAGCAGGGGCGTTTCGACGCGTTCAAGCCGGAGGCGGAACCGGAGCCGGAGCAGAAGGCCGAGCAGCCCACACCGAAGGTACGCAATGGGCGGGTGCTCGCCCTGGTGCTGATCGTGGCGGTGCTGATCCTGGCCGTCCCGCTGGGCCTGCTGATGCTGCTCGGCAAGATCGGCTCGGACGACGACAAGCCGGCCCCGTTCAACCCGGCCGTCGGTTCCTGCGTCAAGCAGTCAGGCACCGGCGCGAGCGCGGCGAGCTGCGACGAGCAGGGTGCCTTCACTGTCGTCTCCAAGGTGGACGCCAAGGAGAAGTGCGCCGACCCGGCCCAGCCGCACGTGGTGTTGCAGGGCGGCGGGGTCGACCGGGTGCTCTGCCTGAAGCCGGCCGGCCAGTAACGGCGTACCGACGGCGGGGACCCGGGTGGACCGGGTCCCCGCCGTCGGTGTTTCGGGCCGTGCGGACTGGGCAGTCTATGGGGACATTGACGTAGCCCGAGGAGGTCACCCCATGGCAGGCAACGAGAACGAGGTCAACCGCAGCGCTCGCAGCGGACGCTTCGTCACGGAGGGCACCACCGACCGGGACCCCCGGCACACGACCACCGAGCAGGTCGGCAACGGCGGGGACCAGGAGGTCCACCGCAGCGCGAGCACCGGCCGGTTCGTCACGGAGACCACCGCCGAGCTGCACCCGTCGACGACCGAGACCCAGCACGTCTGACCGACCGGCCCACCACTGCCCTCCGCACCGGCGCGGAGGGCAGTGTCATGTCCGGGCACCGAGCTGCACGCACGGGGTGCGCGCGCTGGCCAGGACGCTGCTGTTGTCCGCCGCGGTGATGTCGACGGTGACCGACACGCAGCCCCGGGTGGTCCGCAGCACGTTGCCGAACACGCTGTACACCTGGCTCCTGATCATGAACGGGTAGTCGAACCGGCTGGCCGCGCCGTCGACGGGGCGGGTGGCCACCAGGCGGATGGTCGCCCCGGTCGGCACCCGCTCGGTGGAGACGAACAGCGGCCAGGCCGCCCGGCACCGCGGGGAGTAGCGCAGGGTCAGGCTGCCGTAGCGGGGCTGCGTCGGGTCGGGGTCGGGCACCGGGACGGTCTCCGCGCTGACCGCGTCCACCTGGCAGCGTTCCTCCTGCGGGTCGGCCCCGTCGGCGACCGCCGTGCCGGCGCTGGCTGCCGCGTCGGTGGATGCCGGGCCGGACGCGTCGACCGCCCGCTGCGGGGGCCGGTTCGTCCGGGGCTCCCGGTCGGCGAGTGTCGGTACGACCGAGCCGGCGACGAGCACGGTGACCCCGGCCGCCGCGACCAGTGCCCACCGGGGCACCGGGGTACGCCGGGGCGGTGACTGCGGAGTCTCCGGTGTGGACCGTTCCGGCGGTTCACCTGCCGACCCATCGGGGGTCGGCCCGGCGGGCTGGTCCAGTGCGGCCTCCCGGTGCCACCGGTCCCGCCAGGCCGCCTCGTCGCCGCCGCAGGCCCGGACGAAGGCCAGGGTCAGCTCCAGCGACGGCAGGCGGGCACCGGACAGCACCCCCGCCAACGCGGTGTGCGAGTAGTGGGCGGTCGCCGACATCCTGCGTAGTGACGGCTGCCCGGCATCGCGCCGGAGCCGGGCGAGATCAGCGATGAATTCGTGGTGCCGGGCATCGCCGGCAACCTGCTCGCCGTCTCGTCCGCTTCGACCCGTCATGGACCCTCCCCTGCGTGTAAACCCTGGTGTCAACGCACGTCAAGCCAGTGCTTTACAGGCGGGCGTCACGACAGGATCGACCCCGGAGCAGCCACCCGCCGGATAGGTGCCGGTAAATATGATCTCACGGCGAGTGTCGGGCCTGACACGCATCCGTTCGGCTCGAAATCGACGTTCGCCCCGGGGATACCGGACCGCACGGACCACCGTCCGACGGGTACGCCGCACCACTTCCGGTGCGGCGCCGACCTCTCGACAGGAGAACCGCGTGTACCAGCCGAACGGCTCGAACCCCCCGGGCCGCACATCCCGCCGAGCACTGCCGAGGCTCGCCGTACGGGTCCTCGCCGCCTGCGGCGTCACGGTGATGGTCCTGGCGGGCACGGCCGCACCGTCGTTCGCCGGGATCACCGGCTACAGCGTCGCCGGTACGGGCGGTGCCGGCCTGATGGTGCGCACCAGCCCGTACGACGCGAGCGCCGGCACGGTGGCCGTCCTCGGCGACGGCACCGGGTTCACGGCCGAGTGCGCCGTACGCGGACGCAACATCTCCGGCAACTCGGTCTGGCACCGGATCAGCGCCCCGGCCAGCGGCTGGATCAGCGACTACTACACCAACACGCCGGGGTTCAACCAGTACCTGCCCGGTGAGCCGGAGTGCTCCACCACCCCGCCGCCCACCGGCACCCGCGAGGACCGGGCGCTGGCCTGGGCCCGGTCGGTCATCGGCCAGGCGTACACGAACGGGGACCTGGGTGACTCCAACCACCAGTGGGACGGCTGGTGCGACAACTTCGTCGGGCACGCCTACGGTCGGGCGGCCAGCGGCTACGCCTCGGCGATCGTGCACTACAACTCGCTGTACTCGCGCGGCCTGATCCGCACCACGGGCACCCCGCCGGCGGGCGCGCTGGTCTTCTACGCCGCCGCGTCGATCAACGGGTACTACGGCCACGTGATGCTCTCCGAGGGCAACGGCAACTACATCACCTCGGCGGCCACCGTCCGCCGCGTCTCGCAGACCTGGCCCGGTGCGCCGTACCTCGGCTGGTCCTACGCCGACCCGGAGTGGACCGGGCGCTGACGCCCCCACCGCACCCGGTTCCCCTCCCGGTCGTCCGCTGAAAGGATCATGATGCGTCTCCCCCTTCCCACCCGCGCGGCCCGGGGCGCCCTGCGTTTGACCCTCGGCCTGACGCTGGTCGCCGCCGTCGGCGTCATGCCCACCCCCGCCACCGCCGCACCCACCGGTGCCGCACACTCCGCCCCGGCCCCCCGCCCGGCCGACCAGGCCGGGCCGGCCAGTGTCGATGGCCCCGCCACCGGCGCGAAGGCGGACCGGGTGGGCGTCAACGCGGTCGGTATCGACCTGTGCGCCCAGGTGGCTTACGCCGCCGGCTTCCGGAACGACCCGCTGGTCACCGCCGTGGCCGTGGCGATGGCCGAGTCCTCCTGCAACCCGTCGGCGGTCGGCAGCAACGGCCCCACCGCCGGCTGCCCCAACGGTTCGCTGGACCGGGGGCTGTGGCAGATCAACAACTGCTACCACCCCACCGTCAACGACACCTGCGCCTACAACGCCCAGTGCAACGCCAACGCCGCCTACAGCATCTCCAGCGGCGGCGGCAACTGGCAGCCCTGGTCGACGTACAACAACGGGGCGTACGCCGGTTACCTGTCCGCGGCGCAGGCGGCCGTGGCCCGCCTGGGTGGCACCGGCGACCCGCCGGCCGTGACCGGCACGATCCTGGCCAACCCGTCGCTCAACATCCGCACCGGGCCGGGCACCACCTACGGCATCGCCGGCTCCGTCGCCTACGGCACCACCGTCCGGATCGCCTGCTACACCTTCGGCGAGTACGTCAGCGGTGGCTACTGGTCGTCGTCCACCTGGGATCGGATCACCAACCCGGCGACGGGCGTGACCGGCTACGTGGCCGACACCTGGGTCAACACCACCTACGACGTGAAGACGATGGTCGGCCGCTGCTGACCGTCCCGTCCGGGGCCGCGCGGGCGGGGTCGGACCCTCCCGCGCGGCTCCACCCTGACCAGCCGCCCCTCCGGGCGCGGCGACGGCGACCCATGCGTTGCCTGGAGAGCGGTATGCCTGTCAGGCATAAATATGACTGACAGGCATACCGGTGTACGCCGGTATCACTCCCACCGACCCCTTGGCGGCCGGCGGTCGCGGCCCTCACCCACGTTCCCGGGGGCCCGTCGGTGTTACGGTCGGCGTGAAGCTTTCACATCGACGACGGAGGCCCGGATGGGTCAACGAGGATCGTTCCCCTCGGGACTGGCGCGGTCGTTCAACACCCGGATCATGGCGCTGCGGTCGTCGCCACGCTGGGGGCGGTTCCTCCGGCGGCACCTGGCCGTGGTCACCTACACCGGTCGCCGTTCCGGGCGGACGTTCAGCACGCCTGTCGCGTACCGACAGACCGGCGACGCGGTGGTCATCCAGGTCGCGATGCCCGACGCCAAGCAGTGGTGGCGGAACTTCCTGGGCGCGGGCGGCCCGATCTCGCTGAACCTCGACGGGGTCGACCGGGCCGGGCACGCGGTGGCCCGCCGGGACGACCGGGGCCGGGTCACCGTCACCGTCGATTTGGCCCGCTGACGACGGCGACCGTCGTCAGGGTCACGATGCCCGGTCCGGCCGGGGACGACGTGGCAGGCTGACAGGCATGGCAACGACACCGCGCGTACGTGCCCCCGAACTGCGGGGCCGGCAGTGGCTCAACACCGGTGGGCGGGAGCTGAGGCTCGCCGACCTGCGGGGAAAGATCACTCTGCTCGACTTCTGGACCTTCTGCTGCATCAACTGCCTGCACGTGCTCGACGAGTTGCGCCCGCTGGAGGAGAAGTACGCCGACGTGCTGGTCGTCGTCGGGGTGCACTCGCCGAAGTTCGAGCACGAGAAGGACCCGGCCGCGTTGGCCGCCGCCGTCGAGCGGTACGGCGTGCACCACCCGGTGCTCGACGACCCTGAGCTGGACATGTGGCAGCAGTACGCGGCGAAGGCGTGGCCCACCCTGGCGGTGGTCGACCCGGAGGGGTACGTGGTCGCCACGATGGCCGGCGAGGGACACGCCGAGGGGCTGATCCGACTGGTCGACGACCTGATCGCCACCCACGAGGCCAAGGGCACCCTGCACCGGGGCGACGGGCCGTACGTGCCGCCGACGCCACCCGAGACGACGCTGCGCTTTCCCGGCAAGGCCGTGCTGCTCGACGGCGGGAACCTGCTGGTCTCCGACTCGGCCCGGCACAGCCTGGTCGAGCTGGCCCCGGACGGCGAGACGCCGATCCGGCGGATCGGCTCCGGTGAGCGGGGCCGGGTCGACGGGCCGGCCTCCTCGGCGGGCTTCGCCGAGCCGCAGGGGCTCTGCCTGCTGCCCGCGCACGTCGCCGAGGTCGCCGGCTACGACCTGCTGGTCGCCGACACCGTCAACCACCTGTTGCGCGGCGTACGCCTGGACACCGGCGAGGTGACCACGGTCGCCGGCACCGGCCGGCAGTGGCGCTCCACGGTCGACGACCACGCCCACGACGCGCTCTCCGTCGACCTCTCCTCCCCGTGGGACCTGGCCTGGTACGACGACAAGGTCATCGTGGCGATGGCCGGCATCCACCAGCTCTGGTGGTTCGACCCGGTCAAGCGGACCGCAGGCATGTGGGCGGGCACCACCGTCGAGGCGCTGCGCGACGGGCCGCTGACCGAGGCGTGGCTGGCCCAGCCGTCCGGCCTGTCCGTCTCCGCCGACGGCGCGCGGCTCTGGGTGGCCGACAGCGAGACCAGCGCCGTCCGCTACGTGCAGGACGGCGTGCTCGGCACCGCCGTCGGGCAGGGACTGTTCGACTTCGGGCACGTGGACGGGCCGGCCGACCGGGCGTTGCTCCAGCATCCGCTGGGGGTGTGCGCGCTGCCCGACTCCTCGGTGCTGATCGCCGACACCTACAACGGCGCGGTACGCCGCTTCGACCCGGCGACCGGCCTAGTCGCCACGGTGGCCGACGGGCTGGCCGAGCCGAGCGACCTAGTGCTCACCGCCGACGGCGGGGTGCTGGTGGTGGAGTCGGCCGCGCACCGGTTGACCCGGCTCGCCCCGGGCGCGTTGACCGCCGCCGGGGCGGACACCGTGGACGGTCCCCGGCACCGGCTGGAACGCAAACCCACCGACGTCGCGGCCGGCGAGGTGACCCTGGAGGTGATCTTCACCCCGGCGCCGGGGCAGAAGCTGGACGAGACGTACGGGCCGTCGACCCGGCTGGTCGTCTCGGCCTCGCCGCCGGAGTTGCTGGTCGAGGGGGCGGGCACCGGCACCGAGCTGTCCCGCCGGCTGGTGGTCGACCCGGCCGTGCCGCAGGGGGTGCTCCAGGTGACCGCCCAGGCCGCCACCTGCGACGCCGACGTCGAGCACGCCGCCTGCCACCTGACCCGGCAGGACTGGGGCGTCCCGGTGCGGGTGGTCGACGACGGCGCGACCCGGGTGCCGCTGGTGCTGCGCGGCCTGGACGCCTGAGCGCGAGCCGTCAGGCGAACGGGGTCGGGGTGACCCCGGCGTCGATCAGCGCGGCCCGCACCAGGGCGGCCGAGGCGACCGCGCCGGGGCTGTCCCCGTGCAGGCAGATCGAGGCGACCAGGCACGGCACCACGGTCCCGCCGACCGCCACCACCGTGTGCTCGGTGGCCATCCGGACCGCCCGGACGGCCACCTCCTCCGGGTCGGTGACCAGCGCGCCCGGGGCGGTACGCGGCACCAACGCCCCGGTGGGCAGGTAACCCCGGTCGGCGAAGCCCTCGGCGACCACCCGCAGGCCCGCGCCGACGGCGAGCTGGGCGAGGGTGGAGCCGGGCGCGCACAGGATCGGCAGCTCGTGGTCGTATCCGGTGACGGCGGCGACCACGGCGGCGGCCTGCACCTCGTCGGTGGCCGCCGCGTGGTAGAGCGCGCCGTGCGGCTTGAGGTAGCGGACCCGGGTCCGGTACGGCCGGCAGAACGCGTCGAGCGCCCCGAGCTGGTAGGTGACGTCGTCGCGCAGCTCGTCGAAGCCGTACGCGATGTGCCGGCGACCGAAACCGGCCAGGTCCCGGTAGCCGACCTGCGCGCCGACCGCGACGCCGCGTTCGGCGGCGGCGGCGCAGACCCGGCGCATGGTCGACGGGTCGCCGCCGTGGAAGCCGCACGCCACGTTGGCGGAGGTGACCAGGTCGAGCAGCGCCTCGTCGTCGCCGAGCCGCCAGATGCCGAATCCCTCGCCGAGGTCAGCGTTGAGGTCCATGGAACCTCACCGTAGTCCCCGGCCGGGCCTGCGCGAGGCCCGCCACGTCGTCCACCACCCCGATCACCGGGTAGCCGCCGGTGGTCGGATGGTCGGCCAGGAAGATCAACGGTTGGCCGTCGGCAGGCACCTGCACCGCTCCGAGCACCACGCCCTCGCTGGGCAGTTCCCCGGGCACCGCGCGGGGCAGCGCCGCGCCGCGCAGTCGCGCGCCGACCCGGTCACTGACCGGGCTCACCGTGTACGCCGTGCCGAGCAGCAGCGCCATCGCCCCGGCGGTGAACCAGTCGGCGCGCGGGCCGGGGCGCAGGGTCAGCCACAGCTCCTTAGGCACCGGAGGGCCGACGGTGAAGTCCACCGGGGCGGGTGGCCCGGCCGGTCGGCCGAGCGGGAGCAGGTCGCCGTCGCGGACCGGGGGCGGGCCGAGGCCGGCGAGGGTGTCGGTAGACCGGCTGCCGAGCACCGGCGCGACGGCGATCCCGCCGTCGACCGCGAGCCAGTTGCGCAGCCCGTGCCGGGGGGTGCCGATCTGGAGCACCGCGCCCGCCGGCACCGCCAGCGGCCGGCCCACGTCACCGGGCCGCCGGTCGACCCGGACGTCGACGTCGGCCCCGGTCACCGCCACCGTGCCGGCCCGGGTCAGCCGCAGTTCGCACCCGCCGAGGGTCAGCTCCAGACCGGCGGCGTCCGCCGGGTTGCCGACGAGCCGGTTCGCCAGCGCCAGCGCCGCCGGATCGAGCGCCCCCGACCGGGGTACGCCGAGGTGCGCCCACCCGGGCCGCCCCAGATCCTGCACGGTGGTACGCGGACCCGCCCGCCGTACCTCGATCGCCCCTACGGTTCCCCGCTCCGCCGGCCGCCCGGTCATCCGGTCACCAGCCGGACCCGGGTGCCGGGGGTGAGGGTGGCGGGTGGCTCGGCGGACACGTCGAACAGGGTCAGCGTGGTCCGCCCCACCAGTAGCCAGCCACCAGGCGACGCGCTCGGATAGATCCCCGCGTACGGCCCCGCCAGGGCCACCGAGCCGGCCGGCACCCGGGGGCGCGGGGTGGCCAGTCGGGGCACCGCGTACTGCGGGGGCAGCCCGGTCAGGTAGGCGAAGCCGGGGGCGAACCCGCAGAACGCCACCCGGAACTCGGTGTTCTCCAGGCGGCGCACCACCTCGGGCACGGTCGACCGCCAGTGCTCGGCGACCCGGGGCAGGTCCGCCCCGTCGTACACGGTGGGCACCTCGACGGTGGTGGCGTCGACGGTGCCGACGGCCGGACCGGGGGTCCAGCGGGCGATCCGGGCGGCCGTCGACTCGGGGTCGGGCACCCCGTCGAGCAGGACGGTGCCGGCGGCCGGGACGATCTCGGCGGCGCTCAGCTCACCGGCCTCCCGGCGTCGCCACAGCTCGGCCCGCCACTGCTCCACCTGGGCGGGGTCGTCGCAGTCGAGCAGGAGGGCGTGCCGGCCCACGGGTCGGATCCGCATTCCGCCATACTCTCCGATCGATACGCCGTCCAGGGTAGGTGGACCCGACCGAGGTCGTGACCTGTCGCACTACCTAGAAGTAACCTACGGTGCCGTAACCTGTTCGCGTGACCACCTCCGCACCGCTTCGACTCAAGCCTGTCGACATCGGTAAGCCCCGGATGCGCGGCTGGCTGCACACCTACGCGTTCTTCGTCGCGCTCGTCTGCGGCACCGTGCTCAGTGCGGTCGCGGCCACCAGGCCCGGCTGGACACCCCTGGTCAGCTGCCTGATCTACAGCGTGACAGTCTGCGGTCTGTTCGGCACCAGCGCCCTCTACCACCGCCGGGTGTGGTCGGAGCGCGGCTACCAGATCATGCGCCGGATGGACCACTCGATGATCTTCGTGTTCATCGCCGGCACGTACACCCCGCTCTGCGTCCTGCTGCTCGACCGGCCGACGGCCGTCCTGATGCTCGGCCTGGTCTGGGGCGGGGCGTTGGCCGGTGTCGCCGTCAAGCTGATCTGGCCGCACGCCCCGCGCTGGGTCTCCGCGCCGCTCTACCTGGCCCTCGGCTGGGTGTCGGTGGCGATCCTCCCGCAGATCCTGCGCCAGGGCGGGGTCACCGTGCTGGTGCTGCTCGCCGCCGGTGGTGCGGTCTACAGCATCGGTGCCGTCTGCTACGCGCTACGCCGACCGAACCCGTGGCCCACCGTCTTCGGCCACCACGAGTTCTTCCACGCCTGCACCCTGATCGCCGCCCTCTGTCACCACATCGCCATCTACTTCGCCCTGTTCGCCTGACCCGGGAGAGAACCGCAGACAGTTCGAGGGCCCCGCGCCGTTGCGGGGCCCTCGCGATCGTGGGGTGCGGGACGGTCAGACCGGGTAACCCGAGCCGCGCGTCTCGCGGTACTCCTCGCGCACCACCTGGCCGCCCTGCACCGGCACGACCCGGTCGGCGACGACCTGGTCCTGCCGCACCGCCGTGGTGACGACGGCCCGGCGACGGCTGTTCCAGAAGTAGAGGGTGGTCAGCAGCCCGACGACGCCGGCGAGCATCAGCACCCAGCCGACCACGTCGAGGTTGAGCCATCCCAGGTTGGCGTCGACGGCGAACGCGAAGATCGCGCCCACCGCGATGAGGAAGATGCTGGCACCGATGCCCATGACGTCGCCTCCTTGGCTGTCAGCTGGCGTTACCCACCCGCCACGGCCATCGAGGGCATCGATGAGCGAGTGGCATCCATCGACTTACCCAGGCGACACCCGCGTCAATCAGGCAAGCTGGTGCAATGACGGACGGCGAGGCCGACACACGGACACTGGTGCTGCTCCGGCACGCCAAGGCCGAACAGCCCACGACCGGCCCCGACGTGGAGCGGAGGCTGACCGCACGCGGGCACGCGGACGCCGCCGCCGCCGGTGCGTGGCTGGCCCGACAGGGTCTGCTCCCCGACGTGGTGATCTGTTCGGCGGCCCGCCGCACCAGGCAGACCTGGCACGACGTGGCGCTGGGCATGACCGGGTCCCTGCCGGAGGGTGGCCCGGCGGGGACGGCTCCGGTGGTGCGGTACGCCGCCGCCGCGTACGAGGCGCACCCGGACGACCTGCTCGACCTGGTGCGGACGGTCGAACCGGAGGCCGGCACGGTGCTGCTCGTCGCCCACAATCCGGGCATCTCGCTGCTCTCGGCACTGCTCGACCCGGAACGGGCCGACCGGGAGGGGCTGCGGACCAGCGACCTGGTGGTGCACCGGGCAGCGGTGCCGTGGGCGGGGCTGACCCCCGGCGGCGCCCCGATCGTCGACCGGCACACCGCCCGCGGCTGACCCCTTCGGGCCGCCCGCACCGGTCACGGGCAGCGGCAGCGGACCGGCCGCGCGGTCAGGACGGGGGCGCGGTGGGCGGCGGCGGGTCGGGCGGCGGCGGCATCATCGCGGTCGGGTGGGAGAGCCGGTTCTCCTCCACGATGAGCGTGCGGGCCCGCTTGCGCCGGTCCTGCCAGAACCACAGCGTGGTGAGCAGTATGGCCAGCCCGGCCAGGATGAACACCCAGCCGACCGCGCGTAGGTCGATCCACCAGACGTTGGCCCGGATCGCGAACGTCATGATCGCGCCGAGCGCGATGAGAAAGATGGCGCTACCAATACCCATGTGCGCTGCACTCCCCCGTGCGGTGGCCGTTGGGCGTGCCCTGACGACGTGGTCCGCGCGGCTTACCCGCCCAGCCCCCCGCCTACCGGGATCGGGCCGGGCAATCCGGGGTGTGGTCGACACGACGGGGCCGACGTCGCGGTATCCGGGCGTTCGGACACCGCGACATCGGCCCCGTTGCGAACTATCGACCGGCCGGGATCAGAACGCCTCCTCCGGGAGGTCCATGATGTCCAGGTCGGCGCCCTCGATGATCCGCCGGTCCGCGCCGATGCGGGGCAACACCTCGCGGGCGAAGAACCGGGCGGCGGCGACCTTACCGGTGTAGAACGCCCGGTCGGTGGCGGAGACCTCGCCGGCGAGCGCCTTGAGCGCCACGTCGGCCTGCTTCTGGAGCAGCCAGCCGACCACCAGGTCGCCGAGGGCGAGCAGGAAGCGGCGGCTGCTCAGGCCCACCTTGTAGAGGCTGCGCGCGTCGCCGCCCTGGGCCTCGCCGAGCCAGCCGGTCAACACGCCGAGGATGTTCTGGATCTCGGCGAGCGCCCGGCCGAGCGCCAGCCGTTCCTCCTTGAGCTGCCCGTTTCCGGCCTCGGTGGTGATGAACTCCTGGATCTCCCCGGCGACGGCGGTGAGCGCCCGGCCGTTGTCCCGGACGATCTTCCGGAAGATCAGGTCGAGGCTCTGGATCGCGGTCGTGCCCTCGTACAGGGTGTCGATCTTGGCGTCCCGGACGTACTGCTCCAGGGGGTAGTCCTGGAGGAAGCCCGAGCCGCCGTAGGTCTGGAGCGCCTCGTGGCCGAGCAGCTCGTACGCCCGCTCCGAGCCGACACCCTTGACCAGCGGCAGGAGCAGGTCGTTGACCCGCTTGGCCAGCGTGGTCGCCTTCTCGTCGCCGGCCGCCTCGGCGAGCGCGACCCTGTCCTGCCAGGTGGCGGTGTAGCAGACCAGCGCCCGCAGGCCCTCGGCGTACGACTTCTGCATCAGCAGCGAACGACGGACGTCCGGGTGGTGGGTGATGGTGACCCGGGGCGCGGCCTTGTCGGCCTGCTGGATCAGGTCGGCGCCCTGTACCCGGTTCTTCGCGTACTCCAGGGCGTTGAGGTAGCCGGTGGACAGGGTGGCGATCGCCTTGGTGCCGACCATCATCCGGGCGTACTCGATGATCATGAACATCTGCCGGATGCCGTCGTGCTTGTCGCCCAGCAGCCAGCCCTTGGCCGGTACGCCGTGCTCGCCGAAGGTCACCTCGCAGGTGTTGGAGACTTTGATGCCCATCTTGTGCTCGACGTTGGTGGCGAACACACCGTTGCGCTCGCCCAGCTCACCGGTCTCGGCGTCGAAGTGGAACTTCGGGACGACGAACAGCGACAGCCCCTTGGTGCCCGGGCCGCCGACGCCCTCCACACCGACCGGGCGGGCCAGCACGTAGTGCACGATGTTGTCGCTCAGGTCGTGCTCACCGGAGGTGATGAACCGCTTCACACCCTCGATGTGCCAGGAGCCGTCGGGCTGCTGGACGGCGCGGGTGCGCCCGGCCCCGACGTCCGAGCCGGCGTCCGGCTCGGTCAGCACCATCGTGGAGCCCCACTGCTTGTCGATGAAGAGCTTGGCCCACTTCTGCTGCTCCTCGGTGCCTTCGACGTGCAGCACGTGTGCGAAGGACGGGCCGGAGGCGTACATCCAGACCGGGGCGTTGGCACCGAGCACGAGTTCGGCGAGCGACCACCAGAGGGCGCGCGGGGCGCTGCTGCCGCCCAGGGACTCGGGGAGGTCCAGCCGCCAGAACTCGGAGTCCATGAACGCCTGGTACGACTTCTTGAACGACTCCGGCAGCGGCGCGGCGTGCGTGGCGGGGTCGAAGACCGGCGGGTTGCGGTCGCTGTCCTGGTAGCTGGCCGCGAGGTCCTCGCGGGCCAGGCGGTCGACCTCGGAGAGGAAGCTGCGGGCGGTGTCGACGTCGAGGTCCGTGTACGGCGCCTGGCCGAATGTCTGGTCCGCCCCGAAGACCTCGAACAGGTTGAACTCAAGGTCCCGAAGGTTGCTCTTGTAGTGGGTCATGTTCGCTGGCCCCGCTTCCGGACAGGTGTTACCGATCAGTAACCCCCACTGTATTACTCACGGGTAGGCAGCGACAACCCGGGCGCGGAAGTGACGGCGATTACATACCCGGCGGTTCAGCTCTCGGCCGCGCCGACCTCCCACGAGGGCACCGCCACGGTCGCCCCGCTGCGCGGGCCGGTGTACTCCATCAGGACCAGGGCGATGTCGTCGTCGAGCCGGCCGTGCACCCACTCGACAAGCGCGGTCTCCAGCGAGGCCAGGCCGTCGCCGACCGTGCCGTGGCCGAGCAGCCGCCAGGCCCGGTCGGCGGTCGGGAAGAACTCGCCGTCCCGCCGCGCCTCACCGAGGCCGTCGGTGAACAGCAGCAGCCGGTCCCCCGGCTCCAGCCGCTCGACCCGGGGCCGGACCACCGGCATGAACCCCAGCGGCGGGGCGGGGGCGGGGGGCTCCAGCGGGATCACCGCGCCCCGACGCAGCAGCAGCGGCGCCGGGTGGCCGCAGTTGACGATGGTCAGCGTCCCACCGCGCTCCTCGACCACGGCGGCGGTGACGAAGTCCTCGTCCCCCACGTTGCGGGCCACCGCCCGGTCCAGGTCGGCCACCACCGCCCGCAGGTCGGGCCGCTCGTACGCGACGTGCCGGTAGGAACCGAGCACGATGCTGGCGAGCCGGACCGCGTCCAGTCCCTTGCCCCGCACGTCCCCGATGATCATGCGGACGCCGAACGGGGTGTCGATCGCCTCGTACAGGTCGCCGCCGATCTCGGCCGTGGCCGTGGGGGAGATGTACCGGGCCGCCACCGCCAGGGTGCCCACCTGCGGGCCGAGCGGACGCAGCACGGCCTGCTGGGCCACCGAGGCCAACTTGGACAACTCGCCGATCCGCTCCACCTGCCCCTGCCGGACCGCCGCCACGCTCGCCGCCACCACCGTGGCGAAGGCGATCCCGACCAGGGACACCGCCGTGGTCAGCTTCATCGCCGGATCGGCCACCGCGAAACCGGCCCCGACCAGCAACGCGAGGAAACCCACCCCGGCCACCGCGCGCCACGAGGCGAAGCCGGCGGCCAGGATCGGCGCCACCGCCATCAGCGCGACGTAGTGCACCGCACGGCCGTCGGCCGACTCGACCGCCGAGACGAGCGCGAGCAGCCCGACGGCCGCGCCGACGCCGGCGCGGGACCCGGGACTCAGTGGGCCTCGGCCCAACTGGAAGGCATGTTTACGTACGTGGGACAGCATGCCTGATGGAACCGGGCCGGAGAATGAACCTAGCCCCACGATTGAGGGTGTTCTGCCCGGCTGTCCCGCTGGTGCCGCCCGTTCGCCGTCAGCCCAGCACCTCGTACCTGACGGTCAGCTCACCCAGGTCGACCGAGGCGATCGCGGCGAAGGCGGCCCGGGACAGGTCGATGCAACGTCCGTCGATGAAGGGGCCACGGTCGTTGATCCGTACAGTGACGGACTTGCCGTTGGCCGGGTTGGTCACCCGGACCTTCGTGTCGAACGGCAGGGTCTTGTGGGCGGCGGTCATCGCGCCCGGGTCGAAGTTCTCCCCGTTGGCGGTCAACTGGCCCTCGTCGTAGAAGGACGCGCCGCAGGAGCCGCTGTCGACCACGGTCCTCTTCGGCGTCGCCTTCTTCGTGGTGGCGGACGGCTTCGGCGCGGCCGTGCGCGGCTTGCTCCGGGAGGCGGCCTGGGTCCGGGTGGCCTTCGGGCTGGCGGTGACCGTGGGCGACGGGCTGGCGCTCGGAGAGGCGGTGACGCTCGGGGACGGGCTGGGGGTCGGCGCGTCGGCGGTGGCGGCGGTGCCGGGGGCGACCGGGTCGACGACCACGGTGGCCGGCGCGTCGTCGGCGGTGAGCTGCACCGCGCCGACGGTGCCGCCGACGGCGAGCGCGACGCCGACCGCGGCGGTGGCGGCGATGCCGGCGGGCGAGGAGAAGATCCGGGTACGGGAGTGCCTGCCAACCACCGGCTCGGTCCTTTCGGATGACTGCATGACCGGGTCGGACCGTAACGAGAGAAGCACTTCCGAAGTCAACGTGATCATGGTGGTATGCCCGGAATTACAGTGATACGTGTGACCGATCAGCCGAGGACCACTGGGCCGCACGGGCCAGAATGCCACCGGTGGCATTCACCACCGAGGATGTGGGCATGACCGCCGCGCTGCGTGCCCGCCTGGCCGAGCTGTTCGCCTGGGTCGATCCGGGGCCGGGCAGCAGCCACCTGGTCAGCGACGTGTCCCGCTGGTGGCGGGACCCGCAGGTGCTGGCCCGACTCGGTCCGGCCCTGGTCGCGCCGTTCCACACCGACCGGCCCACCGTCGTCGTCGCCCCCGCGGTGACCGGGCTGATGCTCGGGCCGCTCGCCGCGACCGCCCTGGGCGTCGGCTTCGTCCCGGCCCACAAGCCCGGCGACGGACGCCTCCCCGCCGGCCCGCTGACCTGGGCCCAGAGCCCACCCGACTTCCGGGGCCGGCAGGTCGACCTCGCGGTACGCGACGACCGGCTCGACGCGGACGACCGGGTGCTCATGGTCGACGACTGGGTCGCCACCGGCGCCCAGGTGCGGGCCGTACGGGACCTGTGCCGGGCCCGGGGCGCGCACTGGGTCGGCGTCGCCGCCGTGGTCGTCGACCTGCCCGACCCGGTCGCCGCCGAACTGGGCGTACGCGGCCTGCTCACCCCCGCCGACCTGCCCTGACCACGGCCCCGCCGACTGGTCACGCCGCCACGGCGAGCCGCACGAACTCCTCGACCGCCGTGCAGGGGGCGTCGAAACCGGACGACGGGAGGTCGGCGCGGCGGTAGCCTCGGCCGCATGTGGCCTCGGATCGGCGGACTCCGCACGCTCGCCCTCGGCACCCCGGGCGAACTGCGCACCAGACTCAACACGCTGGTGCTGGCCGGGGTGAAGACGGCCACCGCCGGCCTGCTCACCGAGTACGCCGACGAGACCGAGGAGTTGGAGCACGTCGGCGAACGGCTGGCCCTGGTCGACGACCTGGACGCCCTCGTCGGGGTGGTCGAGGTGACCGGGATCGAGGTCGTTCCCTTCGCGGGGGTCTCCTGGGACTTCGCCCGCTCCGAGGGGGAGGGGGACCGGTCCATCGAGGACTGGCGGGCGGGGCACGCCGGCTACTGGGCGCGGGTCGGCACCCCGGTCACCGACGACACCGAGATCGTCTGCATCCGGTTCCGGCTGCTCTCGGCCGGCGACGGCGGAATACCCACCGGCGACCTCGGCACCTGAACCGCCCCCGGTCAGGCCGTTCGTAGCTCCGGCAGCAGCCGGGTGGCGACGTCGACCAGGACCGCCTCGTCGCCCGCGTACCAACTGCTGGCCCGGGGCCAGTGGGTGATCACGTCGGTGAAGCCGAGCGCCGCCGCCCGCGCGACCTGCTCGGCGAAGAAGTCGGCGCTGCGCAGCGAGAAGACCGGCGCCGAGTCCAGGGAGAGGTAGCGGGGCAGTCCCGCCGGGTCCCGGCCGGCCTCGTCGAGGGTACGGTCCATCCGGGCGCAGAGCGTCGCCACCCCGTCCCACCAGGCCGTCAGCTCCTCCTCGCCGGTGCCGGTGGTGACCCAGCCCTGACCGAACCGGACGGCCAACCGCATCGACCGGGGCCCGTTGGCGGCCATCACGAACGGCACCCGGGGCTGCTGCACGCAGCCCGGGTTGTTGCGGGCGTCCACCGTACTGAACCAGTCGCCCCGCCAGGTGGTGCCGTCCTCCCGCAGGATCAGGTCCAGCAGTTCGGTGAACTCGCCGAACCGGTCCACCCGTGGCCGGGGCGGTAGCGTCTCGCCGCCCAGCACCGCCGAGTCGAAGCCGATGCCGCCCGCGCCGAGGCCCAGCAGCAGCCGGCCGCCGCAGATGTCGTCGAGGGTGGTGACCTGCCGGGCGAACGCCGCCGGATGCCGGAAGTTGGGTGAGGCGACCAGGGTGCCCAGCCGGACCCGTTCGGTGACCAGGGCGGCGGCGGTCAGCGTCGACATCGAGTCGAACCAGGGACCGTCGACCAGATCCCGCCAACCCAGGTGGTCGTACGTCCAGGCGTGGTCGAAGCCCCACTCGTCCACCTGCTGCCAGCGCCGACGCGCCTCCGGCCAGCGCTGGTCGGGAAGGATCACGATGCCAATCCGCATGATCACCAGCGTACGTCCCGCCCCCGGCCCCGCCGTTCCCGCGCCGGCTGCGCACGCGCACGCGGGTCAGTCGGGCCGGACCTGCCCCTCGGTCTCCGGCCACGGGCTGGCCCGCATCGCGATCGGCCGGTAGGTGAGCTACCCCCGCTTTCATGGAGCTTCTTGATCATGGTCTGATGGCCGTGGGGAGGAAGTCGTCCGTGGCAGCACCGAAGAAGTACCCCGACGAGCTACGTCAGCGCGCTGTGCGCTTGTACCGCGAGTCGGATCCGAAGCCCGTGATCCGGCGCCTGGCCGAGCAGCTCGGTGTGCATCACGAGGCGTTGCGCAACTGGATCCGTCAGGCTGAGGCCGACGCGGGTGAGCGCACCGATCGGCCCACCAGCGAGATGGCCGAGGAGAATCGCCAGTTGCGCAAGGAAGTCGCCGAGCTGCGGCGGGCGAACGAGATCCTGAAGGCGGCGAGCGCGTATTTCGCGGCGGAGCTCGACCCGACCCGGCGACGGTCATGAGGTTCATCGGTGAACACCGTGACCAGTTCGCGGTCGCGCTCCTGCTACGGGTCCTCAACATCGGCGCCTCGACCTACTACGCGTGGGTCAAGCAGGCCGAGCAGCCCTGCGACCGCGACGTGGTCGACCTGGGGCTGATCTCCAACATCCACGAGATCTGGGAGACATCGGGGCGCACCTACGGCGCGGACCGGGTCCACCGGCAGTTACGCCGTGACGGGATAAGTGTGGGCCGCAAACGGGTCGAGCGGCTAATGGCGCAGCAGGGCTGGCAGGGTGCGTTCCTGCGTCGAGGCTGGCGCGGCGGCTCCACCCGTCAGGATCCACGGCACACGCCGGCGCCGGATCTGGTCAACCGGCAGTTCACCGCCGACGGGCCGGACCGGCTCTGGGTCGCCGATGCCACCCGCATTCCCTGCGGCGAGGGTGTGTTCTGGTTGGCTGCGGTCCGCGACGCGTTCTCCCGCCGGATCGTCGGGTGGAAGACCTCCGACCGCTGCGACACCGACCTGATCCTCGCCGCCCTCGAATACGGCATCTGGTCCCGGGATGTCCGCGACGGCCAGTTGATCCACCACTCGGACAGGGGGTCGAACTACACATCCTTCCGCTTCGCGGAACGCTTACAGGACAACGGGATCCTGCCCTCAATGGGCTCCGTCGGCGACTCGTTCGACAACGCACTGATGGAGAACTTCTGGTCGACGTTAAAGATCGAACTCGTCTACCGCACGTCCTGGCGGACCCGCGACGAGGCCGAGAACGCGATCTTCGCCTACATCGAGACATCTCACCAACGGTGGCTGTCAAGCAGTTGAGGTTGCGGGTTCGGCGAAAGCCTTGCCGGAGTCGTAGAGGGTGTTGTGTCGTAGGCAGTGGTGCAGCTTGCCGAGCATGAGGTGGAACAGCCGACGCAGGGCGGCGACGTGCCTGTCGCCGGCGGCACGGCGGGATCGGTAGCGGGTGTTCCACTGGGAGTCATGCCGGACCGCGGCCAGCGCCCACACGTATCCGGTAGCGGCGATTCGGTCATTCTTGGCGCGGCGAGCGTGCACGAAACTGCTCTTGCCCGAGGAACGGGTCACCGGCGCGGCACCGGCGAAAGCACGTAACGCGCGGGCGTCGGCGAAGCGGCCGCGGTCGTCGCCGATCTCGGCCAACAGCCGAGCGCCGAGCTGCACGCCGAGACCGGGGATGCTGGTGACGATCTTCGCGTCGGGGTGGGCGGTGAACACCTCGTCGATGCGCTGCTCCAGCTGCTGCAACGTCTGGCAGACCGCGTCGAGTTGCCGCACCAGTCCTTGAAGATGCAGGCCCATGGCCTGCTCGACGGCTGCTGGTTGACGCATCTGCTCGCCGCGGAGGATGCCGTGCAGCTTGTCCGCCTCGGCGGCGATGCCGCGTTGGCGGCCAGCGCAGCGCAGCAACGCCGCGAGCTCGGTGGAAGCCAGCGCCGCCGCGGCCGCGGGCGTCGGCGCTGCGGCGAGGATCACCCGGGCGGCCGGCGAGTCGAGCCGGTGCCGTCCGCCGCGCTCGAACGCCGCCAGGGCGGCGGGGAAGAACATCCGCAGCAGCGTCCGGATCCGGTTGGTGAGCGTGACCTGGTCCCAGGCGGCGTCCTGCTGCGCCCGGGTCAGAACCCGCAGCGACTGCAGCAACTCACTGTCGGCGGGCAGTGGCCGATGCGCGGTCGCATCGGTGCGCAGGATGTTCGCCAGCACCATCGCGTCGAACGCGTCCGACTTGCCGCGCGAGGCCCGATACCGGTCCCGATACCGCGACACCGCCAAAGGATTGATCGCGAACACCTGTCGACCCGCGGCCCGGAGACCAGCCACCAGCAGTCCCTGACTCGTCTCGATCGCTACAGGCAGTTTCCCGCCGGTCGGATCATGCTCGGCCAGCAGCGCAAGGACCTGACTGAGGCCGGCAGCATCGTCGTTGATCCTGACCGATGCCACCACGACGCCCGTCTCGCCGACGACAGCTACATCATGGTGATCCTGGGCCCAGTCGATGCCACACGCCACCGCTACCACCGTTGCTCCTCCCTGTCATGGACCACAGCGAGGCGCGACGCCCTAATGGACAGTGCTTGCCGCACGACATCTCACGAGCCGTTCGCCTCGCCACCGGCGGCGCCCGAACTCGCGCAAGGCTCCAGGCCTGCGACTGACCAAGGCTCAGCCCGCCGGCGAACCACGAAACGATCATCCCCGTCGATCGCCGTGACCGCCACGCGCCCCTCTCGATACCCAGGGTCAACGCCCCGCCACTTCTACAGGCGTCAGCAGCGGCCACGATCCTCAACGAGGCGCCGCTCTCGATTCCCCGACTCGACGGCCATCGGCTGGTACGGGCGTCCTCGGTTGCCATTACGGCTGGTACAACACTCGCCGCATCCAGAAGGAACTGGGCTACCTCAGCCCGAACGAGTACGAGACCGCCTGGCACAGCCGACAGACCGAACCAGTCGAACCACCTATCGCCACCCCTGCACCAGCCGGCAGCAGGTAACCACCGCTCCATCAAAGCGGGGGGAACTCAAGGCCAGCGCACGTCAGCCCGGGGTCGGGTAGTGCTGGCGCGTCCTTTCGAGCTGATGTCGTCAACGAATCAGAGGGCGGGTGGCAGGCGGGCGACTGGTGGCAGGCGGGTGGCCTGCCAATGGCCCGTCTCTGTTTCGGCATGACCCAGAACCACGGAAGCCCTGGCGGGACGTCTGTCCTGACCAGGGCTTCCGTGCGTGGAGCGGGTGACGGGAATCGAACCCGCACTGTCAGCTTGGGAATCGACGATGGGCAGCAGGTCGTGGGGCCGGCGGCCTGGTCGCGGTGGTCCCTGGTGGCCTGGGTTGACCCCGGCTGTCCTGCCCTAATGGCACGCTAATGGCACGGGCTACCCGTCCTCGAACGGCTCGTCATGCCACCGGAAGCCGGCCTCGTCGTCCTCGATGCTCAGCAGGAACTCGGCCACCAAGCGGCCGTCCGGCTGGGTCACGGTGAGGGCAGCCCAGATCTCGTCGTCGATCCGCATCATGGCCTCGTCGTCGTCCGCGTCGAGGGCGGCGCTCCGGGCAACGAAGAGCGGGCGTAGCAGCTCGAACCCCGGCAGCGCGCGGAACCGGCCGTACGTCAGGGGAAGTCGTGACTCTGCTCATCGATCTCGCCGACCAACTCGCCCCGGTGGTTCAGCCGCCACGCCCTGCCCACGTCCACGGCGACAGCGTAGGCGGACCCGGTGTGGTCGGATTCGGCGCGGCGCGGGGTGACCTGGGAGGGCCGAGGGCAAGCCGGCGAAGCCGGTGCGGCAGTCGATCGCCAGAAGCTCGACGGTGGCCAGTCACTCTGGCGATCGTCACGGCCTTAGTCCCGATCGTCGTACGGGTTCCACATGCTGCGGGCGCGGCAGCCCGTCGGCTGTCGGCGGCTTCCCGCCCCGGCGTCGCAGACGACCGGGGCGGCTTGCCGCCGGACGGGGCCACCGCGCCCGCACCGCGCGGCAGCGCGGTGCCTTGATCCAGAACAGAGGAAATCGGCAGTGCTAACCGCTAGGCGTCGCGGCTCAGCGGCATCGCGCGTTTCGCATAATGCCTGCATAATGCCCTATTGTTGTGGAGATCGGTGTCGCTGGTGGCGGATGAGTCCACCGCCCTTGCAGGTGCAGTCGGTCACGCTCAAGTGATGCTAGCTCGGCCTGGTTGTCGGGTTCTGGCAATAGGTCTTGGCGAACCATCCTTCTCATTGGTATCGTCGCCCGTCGGCTACCAGAGATCCTCGCTGACCGGCCGCCGACTGTCCATTGCGCAAGAGTCAATGTCTGCCGATACTATCGGCGAAACGTTGACGAGGAGCGACCGGTGGCCCACAAGTATCAGTATTTGCGTCCATCGCAGGTCATTCTTGACCGGGAGAACCCCAGGCTGCCGGACGGCACAAGCAGCGATCGGGAGGCGATCAACCTCCTCCTCGAAGACGACGCAGAAGATCTGGTCGCCTTGGCGCGAGACATGGCTCGGTCCGGGCAAACAAATCCTGCCGAACTCCCAATTGCAATTAAGAGTGGTTCGAAGTATTTGGTTTTGGAAGGGAATCGGCGTTTCGCCGCGCTTAAGCTAATGTCCGATCCCGATTTGGCTGATGACGAAGCACATCAGAAATCGTTTCGGCGTGCGGTGGCGTTGGGCAGCCCCCCCAAAAGCGTTTTCACTCTAGTTGCTTCCAGTCGCGAGGAAGCGGACTACTGGATTGTACTAAGGCACACCGGCGAGAATAATGGCCGAGGTGTGAAGCGCTGGAGTGCTGGCCAGTCTGCGACCCATCGCAGGCGGAACAACAAGTCGGTCGACTCTGGGACGGCTCGTGCGATGGCTATCGTGGACGAGTTGCGGGAGGCGTACGCAACGGATACTGAAATGATCGAAATGATCGGTCAAGCCAGCCGCGATAAGCTGACCAACATCGGTCGGTTCTTTTCGCCCGATGTGCTAGATCGGCTTCACTTTTCGATTCAGGCGGATGGCGGCGAAGGCTCGCATGGTCGGAGGCTTCTAGTGCATCATAGCCGCGACGCCTTGCGCCCTTTTCTTTGGTGGGCTTTTTCCTTCATCCTTGACAAGTCGGTCGATTCTTATAAGAATAAAGACATACGCGCAGCCGTTCTTAGGTCTGTCGGTGATCTTTTACCACGTGATTCTGACGCGTCACCTCATCCCTTCCGGCTTGCTGGTGTACTACCCGAAGGTGAGGACCGAGGTTCATCACTTGGACCTTCTTCCTCGGAAACCGAAGAGGGTATGGGTGGCGCGGGCGACGGTGCCGCAAGTCACAGTGGTCTAGGTGGGGGCGCATCCAATGGTGATGGCGCGTCCAGCGGGGGAAGCGAGAGTGGCGGGCACCAAAGCGTCAACTCACCCAGCACTGACCCTAGTCAGTCGGGTGGGCGGCCAAGGGGAAAGAGTGAGGCCAAGCCTGAGAAGTATCTACTTCAGGGACTGAAGCTACCCAATCATCCCTACCGGCTGCAGAAGTTGCTAAGGGAGTGTCGAACGCTCGATGTCGAGGAAGTTCCGGGCGTTGCATGTGTCATGATGCGAATACTTGTGGAGCTTTCGGTGTCCAGCTCTGGTGCTCTCGCATTGTCGGGGGCACAGGAACGCGACAGTCTCAAGAAGAAGATCATGGCGATGCTTCGCTTCTTGGATCCCCGGATCGAGGATTCCTTCAGAAGGGATAAGTCGCTAGAGCAGGCCTATCTAGATGTGTCCAGCCTTGGGATGGAGTATCTGAACGGGTTTGTACATAATCCGGATGTAAACCCAGATCCTCACCTGGCGCGCCGATTCAGCGCGGCTTTCCGTCCATTTCTAGAGCGCGTGGACGGTGCCTTGTGAAAACCGCCTTTATCTCTCCGCTCAGGTATCCGGGTGGGAAAGCTAAGCTAGGGCCCTTCTTTGCGAGAGTTCTTGCGAGTCAGCAGGAATCTCCCACGACCTACGCTGAGCCATATGCCGGTGGTGCCGGTGCCGGCCTCTTCCTTTTGTCTGAGGGCTACATCGACCGGCTTCTTATAAATGACCTGAATCCAGGGATAGCGGCGTTCTGGCGTGCGGTCCTTGGGCGGACAGACGAGTTTGTCCACCGGATTATGAATGAAGAGGTGAGCCTCGACTCCTGGCATCTACATCGGGCTACTTATTTGGACCCGATCGGAAGGGATGATTTGGAGCTCGGATTCTCGACCTTTTTCTTGAATCGCTGCAATAGGTCGGGGATTCTTACAGCTCGACCTATTGGCGGCCTATCTCAGGCCGGGAATTGGAAGATAGACGCGCGGTTTAATCGGAACGGTCTGGTTTCGCGAGTTCGCCATATACAAAAATTAGCCAAAAAAATAACCGTTACACAGAAGTCGGCGCTCGACTTTATCTCGACTGTCTCTCGCCGCACTCGGCCAGCGCTGCTATACGTCGATCCGCCCTACCTCGTCAAGGGTGAGGAGCTTTATATGAGTGCTCACTCATGGGAGGATCATGAAAAGCTGGCAGTAGCGCTTGCACGAATTCGACACCCCTGGATCTTGACGTACGACGTGGACGAGCGGGTACGCAATCTTTATCCCATGCACAGGTGCCTTCGCTATAGCATCTCACACACCGCCCAAACCCAAAAAGTTGGTCGGGAGTTCATGCTGTTTAGCGAGAACCTAAAGGTAGAAGACTTGGTCGTGTCCTCAAATCGAGAAGGTGCGTGGGTATCGTAAGGGCAGGAGTCCTGCAGGTCGCAGGGCTCCTAGGTGTCACTGAGCTTACTGTTCGGCGGTTGATAGCTTGTGGGTCTTGCCTAAATCCTATGACTCCATGATGCCCTTTGATATCTACTCAGGCATCGCAAGTCGATAGGATCGGATAACTTCCTCCGTTTGGCCGGCTCGCCGTTTGATGCGCTCGCATTCAATCAACGCGGTACCGATCTCAACGGAGAAAGCGGCCGCGAGCGAAGCATCCGCGCGGATTTGCCGATGCATATCACTCGCCTCACGCTCGACGCTTTCGGCCGTTCTGGCGAACGTTCCTCTTCCGGGTGCTGTAGCCACTATTCCGTCTTTTCTCAGCACTGCGAGTGCTTGACGGACCGTGCCCCGGCTTGCCTTGAACTCGACCATGAGGTCACCCTCGGTCGGTAGGAGCGTTCCGATAGAAATTAGGCCGTCTTCAATTTGCCTTCTGAGTTCGTCGGCGATGGTGCGGTAGCGGGGTTGGCCGTAGCGCGGGGTGGGCACCTGTTCACGGTACTTGGCACTTGTTGTACCAAGTGCCAAGCAAGCGACGTGTTTCGACATCTAGACAACTCGTCCACTTGTAGATACGTTTCCTGGTGTGCGGCTGGGGTGACGGCTCGTGTCAGGGGTGGTCGCGGTGTCGGCCCTGGTCGCACCTATGCGCGGCGTCCTGTGGGACCGGTTGCGGTAGCCGCGTAGACAAGTTGGCTCGGCGATACCCGACCCGTCCGGCGTCGGACGGTGCGCCGTGCCTTCATCCGGGCCGGCGGTCGGCCACAACCAAGGTCGGCCGCCGGTTCCTCGTCTACTTGTGGAGGTGCGATGTCCGGCTCTCATCGTCGACGCGGTTGGTTGTCGTCCTGGTGGCCCCGCCGACGTACACCGAACCCGACCACCAGCGGCAACACGCCGTCGGCGTCGTCCGGCGGATCGGCTGGCCCTGCGCCCTGGTGGTCGGCCGGCGTGACGCGGGAACTTCCCGTGCTGCGGTATGCGCCGTTGATGACGGTGGCTCAGGCGCACCGAGGGCACGGCGGGCGGTGGACACGATGACCCGCCCGAGCAAGCCGGCCCCGGTCACGAGTCACCCGGACTGGTGTACGCCGGAGCGCTGCGGTTACCTGGTGCCGCCGGTGATGGCGCATATGGCCCGTCGTCATCGCGGCCACATGCTGCGGGTTGGTGAGAAGCGGGCGAGTGGGCTCGTCGTCACGTACCTGATCAGTGCGGAGACTGCGGGTGCTCCGCTGGTGTGCGTGCACGCGTCGTGTCGGGCGGGGAACGCCTGGGCGGAGTTGTCGCTGTCGGAGGCGGCCGAGCTGGTGGAGCAGTTGCGTGGGTTGCTGGCGCAGGCCGGCGGGCAGGGGGTCGGCGATGAGTGACGGCTTTCCGATGATGAACCGGCGGCTGCCGGCGTCGCCTCGGCCGGTGGTGTGTCCGCCGTGGTGTCGGGGTTGTGGGCCGAACGATCCGATGCACCGGGGGTACCTGGCCACGATCGGGCGGGAGGGGACCGGGTGGGTGAGTCTGCAACTGCTCATCGACCGGTTCACCCGCCGCGACCCGGCGATCAAGCTCGACGCGACCCACTTCGGCACCACGCAAACCGTGCTCCTGACGCTCAACCACGTCGACCGGCTCATCGAGGAACTGACCCACGCCCGACACGCCATGCAGGCACAAGCCGGGCGAAACGGGCGGACGGGAGAGATGCGGTGAACACCAACGGCCGGCGGGGTGCTGGGGCGCGTGGTCCTGGTGGGCGTCGTGGGCAGCCCCCGCGAGCAGGGGCGGTGGTGGTGCCGGCGGTGCCGGAGCGGCCGGCTGGGGGGACCACCTGGCAGACGTTGGAACGTCTAGGGGGTACGGTGACCGGTGTGCATGGCCGGGACTGGCGCCCTCGCTACCTGCAACTCGCGGAAGAGTTGCGGGCGAAGATCATGAGCGGGGAGCTTGCCCCCGGCACGCTGATGCCCAGCGAAACCGAGCTGGCCGAGTCGTCCGGGCTGTCCCGCACGAGCGTCCGTAATGCCATCCGGCAGCTCCGGGAATGGGGTCTGGTCCGGGCGGAGCAGGGGCGCGGCACCTACGTGCGGGCCCCCCGCCAGCGGGTACGCCGCCGCAACACCGAGCGGTACCAGTGGGAGAAGGACCGGGTCCTGCTCGACGAAGACGAACGGTTGAAGACCGGCGCGACCGAGCACGACACCGGCCTGACCGTCGATGATCTCAAGTTCCACGCCGAGTACACCCGCGTGGACGCCGATGAGGAGATGGCGGCGGCCTTGCAGGTCGAGCCGGGTGCGCCGCTGCTGCGGCGGGTCTACTGGACGTCGTCGCGGCACGAGAACGCGCCGCTGACCGTGTCGTACTCCTACCTGCCCTACGACCTGGTCGCCGCGAACCCGGACCTGCTCGACGCGAGCAAGGAACCCTGGCCCGGCGGCACGCAACACCAGCTCTACACCCTCGGCATCGAGCTGGACCGCATCGACGACGAGATCCGCGCCCGGCCCCCGTCGCCGGATGAGGCCGAACTGTTGGACATCGACCCGGGCGTCTCCGTGCTCACCGTGCGCAAGACCTCCGTGGACACCACCGGCCGGGTGGTCGAGGTGGCTGACGTGGTGATGCCGGGGGACCGGACCGAGCTTGTCTACTCCCACAAACTCCAGCGGTGGAAAACGTGACGCAGCTCGTCTCGGTCATTACCCCGGTCCACGCGCCCAGCATCGAGTACCTGGCTGGCGCGTACGCGTCGCTGGCCAAGCAGGAGATGCCGCCGGGGTGGGACTGGCAATGGCTCGTCCAGGAAGACGGACAGACCGGAGCCCTGGCCGACGTGCTGCCCGACGACCCCCGGATCAGCCTCGGCACCGGCCGACCTGGGGGGCCTGGTGTTGCCCGAACCCTTGCGTTGTCCCGTGTTGACGGGGAACTCATCAAGGTTCTGGATGCTGACGACCAGTTGACCCCCGGTGCGCTCGGGCGGGACATCGCCGCGTTCGACGCGCACCCACAGATCGGGTGGACCACCTCGCGGGTGCTCGACCTGCTGCCCGACGGGTCGACCGCCGGGTGGGACAAAGACCCGGCGGGCGGGGTCATCGACCGGGGCGCGGTCCTGGCCTTCTGGCAGGCCAACGACTACCGGGCATCCGTCCACCCCGCGACCCTGTGCCTACGCCGGGATCTCGTCTTCGCCCTCGGCGGCTGGATGGCCCTCCCCGCCTCCGAGGACACGGGCCTGCTGCTCGCAGCCAACGCCGTCACCGCCGGCTACTTCACCCGCGAATACGGCCTGCTGTACCGGAAGTGGCCTGGCCAGGTCACCAGCCAAGCCGCACACCGCGAACCCGCCGAATACCAAGCCCGCATGAGGATCATCGAGGCCAGAGCCAACGCCCTGACCTCGATGATCCCCAACGGCTTCGACGGCGAAGCTGAGGCTTAGCCCTCGTGCCCCGGGCGTCCCTAGGCATCAGCCTCCTCCAGCTCCCTCGCATAGATGTCTCGGCGATTCACGCTTTCAATGCGAATTGAATTCGCCTAACACCCGTCCTTGCCTCTCGCGGCGTAGTCCGCCGCAGCCACAATCATTCTCGTCGTCCGCGCGTCTTGCGGGCCATCGCCAACTCCTCGGTACGATCATCCTGGCATTTCATCGACCGACCCTGGGCGGAAGTCGTCTTCACGCCCCTCAGGAGGCGAAAGTCGTCCCCCGGAGAAAGAAAGGTCGGTGGAATGCCAAAGAGGGATTGCCAGGTCTGCGGTTGTCGCAGTGTTGGCAGGCACCGGAAGTCCGACAGGGTGTGTCTTGGCAGCCTACTAGAGCTCATGGCTCTCGTCTTCAGGCTGCTGGTGCCGCTCGCGGTCGGGCTAGGTGCAGTCCTTAAGCAAGATGAGCCCGCCTAATAAGACGGGCTCACCCAGCGGGGTAGCCCTCGCCTCTCGCGACCACGGGTGGGCGGGGGCTTCCTCCATGCCGACCGAGCTCGGACGGCAGTCCGGTTGATGCCTTGCAGGGCTGGTGATGGCCGCTCGCTAAACGTTGAGCGCACCTAACGTTCCTAACCTTACCTTCGGCTCTTGCTCCAAGTTACACACCGCCATAGTGGATGGACTGCCATACGCGCCGTTCTGGCAGTTATTAATCGCTCACGTATGAGGTGTAGGTGTGCAGCTCGCCGTCATGTGTGACTCGCCCAGCCGGGTGGCAGGCAGTCGAGGCGCGGGCGGGCCTGAGGGGCAACAGTAGACAGAGGTCAGTCAGGGTCGCCTCCATCAAGCTCGGTCAGGCCAGTCCTGCTCATCAGCAGAGCCAGGCCGTCTAGGGCCTCGCCGACTCTCACGGCCCACTTGTTGACTTGTCTGCCAAGTTGGGTCTACCTTGGAGTCTCTACTTGGCAGACATGCCAACAACTTGGAGGTTGAGCGATGGCTCTGCGTGGCGGTACGAGGTTCGCCGTGCGTTGTGAGGACGTCTTCCCGGCGGGGTGCGCCCTGGTCCCCGAGTCCTTGGGTGAGGTCGAGGACTACGACGAGAAGACCGGGCGGCGTAGCCCGGCGAAGGACAAGCTGACCGGCCAGCGGGTGTGGCAGGTGCGGGTGATGGACCTGGACCCGGAGCTGGGCAAGCGTTCCCGGGAGACGACGGTCAAGATTTCCGCCGACTACCAGCCGGTGCCGCCGACGGGTGCGCCGTTCGAGGCGGTGGAGTTCGAGGGCATGACGGTCACGCCGTACGTGACCAACAACAACCGGATGGCGTACTCGCTGCGGGCGACCGGGATGCGTGCTCCGGCGGGTGTGGCGAAGAAGGCGGCGGCGTAGCCGCTGAAGGTTGGGGGCGGGGCTGTCTGGTCTTGGCGGACGGCAGCCCCGCCCCCTTGGTGTCTCTTTCCCCTGCTCTGTCGAGAGAGGTAGTGACGTGTCCAAGCGTAGGCGTTCGGCTGCCCCGGCTTCGCCTCGGTGCGAGGTGTGTCAGTCCCGGTTCGACCCGGCCACCGGTGCCGACGGTCGGTGTGCCGGCTGTGTCGGGCAGCTCGTTCTTCCGTTTCCTCCGGTCCGGGACGCGTCGGGCCGGTTCGTGTCCCTGCGGGGTGGGCGATGATGCGCCGGCCTCGTGGCGGGGTGGTGATGGTGACCGCCGGGGATCTGATGGTGGTCCGGCCGAAGCGGTTCGTCCTGCCGATGTGGCTGGTCGTGCTCGGCCTGGTGCTGCGCTGGGCTGCCCGGTTCTGCTGGTGGTGCCTGCGTCACCCGATCACCGTGGGCCTGGCCGTGACCGCCGTCGTCCTCTACGCCGAGCACGGCTGGCCGGGCCTGGTGGTGCCGCTGGTGCTGGCGTCGGCGGTGTCGGCGCTGTGGCGGTGGCGCGATGAGACGTCCTGGTGGCGGTGGTGCGCCGGGCCGTTGCTCGGCCGGTTCCGTCTCAGGTCGTCGTCTACCGGCGGGCCTGGCCCGAGGCGATGACCCTGTGCGACCTGGCCGCAACCTACGACCACCTGCCGGTCCTGCCGCACTTGCTGCGGGTGCGCTCGGATCAGGCCCTGGACGTGCTCACCGTGCGCATGGTCCGGGGGCAGACCCCGGCCGACTTCCAACAGGTCACCGCGAACCTTGCGTACGCCTTCGGCCGGCGGCACGCCCGGGTCTACTCCGAGCGCCCCGACACCCCGCCCACCCGTACCGGCTACTGGGCGCTGCCGCTCGGCTGGGTGGACCGGCTGCGGTTCCGGGACCGACCCACGCTGGTGTACCTGGTCCTCGTCCGTACCGACGCGCTGCGGCCAGTGGTGCCGCCGTTCGACACCCCGGCCGTCCCCGACTTCACGGCGTTGCCGTTGGCGCGGCGGGAGGACCTGGGGACCTGGTCGCTGCACCTGCTCGCCACCCATGTGCTAATCGGTGGGGCCACCCGGTCCGGGAAGGGCTCGGTGCTGTGGTCGCTCGTGCGGTCGCTGGCCGGTGGCATCACGTCGGGCCTGGTGCGGCTGTGGGTGATCGACCCCAAGGGCGGGATGGAGTTCGCCATGGGCCGGCCGCTGTTCGCCCGGTTCGCCTGCAAGTCGTTCGAGGCCATGGCCGATCTCCTCGACGAGGCCGTAACCGTCATGCGGGAACGTCAAACCCGACTCGCCGGCACCGTGCGGGTGCACACGCCGACCGAGGCCGACCCCCTGGTCGTGGTCGTCATCGACGAGATGGCCGCACTGACCGCGTACCTGCAAGACGTCGACCTGCGCAAGCGCATCGCGTCATCGCTGGGGCTGCTGCTGTCCCAGGGTGCCGGGGTCGGGGTGCTGGTGGTGGCCGCGTTGCAGGACCCGCGCAAGGAGGTGCTGCCGTTCCGGGACCTGTTCCCGACCCGCATCGCCCTCGGCCTCACCGAAGCCGCTCAGGTTGATCTCGTGTTGGGTGACGGTGCCCGCAACCGGGGTGCCCTCGCCGACCAGATGCCCCGCTGGGCCAAAGGCGTCGGGTACGTGATCCTGGACGGCACCCCGGAACCGATGCGGGTCCGGTTCTCCTACGTCAGCGACGACGACATCCGCGACCTGGCCCAGCGGTATCCGGCTCCGGCCGACGCGGCGGACATCCTCGCCCAGGTCGGCCGCGAGTCCACCCCGGAACCGGCCCGGCCGGCGCTGCCCCGGCCCCGACGCGGGCCACTGCTGCCCGACGCGCTGCGCACCATCCTCGACGCCGACCAGGGTGAACCCCGATGACCGGCCCGACCGACGGCCGGCGCTTCTACCGGCTGCGTACCCCCGAACCGGTCACCGCCGTATCCGTCCGCGTCGACCCCGACCGACCCGACCCGTACCCCGTCCATCTCGCGGTCGGTGCCGGCCGGCGGCGAATGTCCCTGACCCCCAATGAGGCATGGGCGCTGTGGCGCTGCCTCTCCGAAGCCGTCGCCACCCTCGGCACCCCACCCGACTACATCCGCACCGACATCCGACCGGCCCGGAGGTAACCGCCATGACCACCCTCGCCCGCGTCATCAACCGGCTCCGGCGTCCACTGCGCATCCGGCTCGTCGGCCCTGCCGACCAGACCGCCGCCGCCCTGCACGGCCTCGCGCACATGGTCAACCGCCGCCCCGACATGGCCGACCGACGCATCCGCATCGACCTCACCATCCGCAACAAGCCGATGCAGGAGTGGCGATGACCGCACGCACCGAATCCGCCGTACGCCTGGTGATCCTGCTCGCCATCGGCACCATGGCCGGCGCTGCCGCCTTTACCCACGTCCACGACCTGTCCGTCGCCCACGGTCAACCCGATTGGATCGGCTGGGCCAACGCCGTAGCCGTCGAGCTGATGGCGATCTACCTCGGCCTGGAACTGCGTGCCCGCCGTCGCACCGGTCGGCCCGTCGGCCTGGTCGGCTCACTCCTGGTCGCGTTCGCCCTGCTGTCCCTCGCGGCCCAGGTCGCCGAAGCCGAACCCTCGGTGTGGGGCTGGACCGTGGCGGCCGTGCCGTCGCTGGCGTTCCTCGCCCTGGTCAAGGTCGTCCTGTCCAACGCCCCCGCCGTGCCGCCGGCTCCCGAACCGGACCAACCCCCGGGCGACTGGTACGAAGTGCCCGAGCAGGCCACCACCGAACCCGAACGCCCGGCTGACCCCGTGCCGCCGGCTGTCCCGGCACCGGCCGCCATCTCTGCCCCGGCAGCCGTGCTGCCTCCGCGTGTCGTCCCCTCGAACCGGCCGCACGTCGTCGGGATCATCCGATGACCGCCCCCACCCTGCCCGGCCTCGAACCCGCCGCCCCGACCCCGGCTGCGCCCCCTCGGCCGGGGTCGCGGGCGGCCCGCATGGCGCTACCCCGCTCGGTCGACGTCCTCAAGGAGATCGCCGCCGAGTACGGCGTCTGCGTGCGCCCCCTGGCGATGCGCCGTACCGATCTCGACACCGGCCTGACCGAGGTCATCGACCTGCCCTGTGGGGCCACCCGGGAAGACAAGTGCGCCCCGTGCGCCAAGAAGAACCGCCGACTGCGGCAGGCCCAGATCCGGGAGGGCTGGCACCGCGACGACGAGCCGTTGCCGCCACCGGAACCGGCGACCGAGGAACAGAAGGCGCTCATCCTGTTCCGCGCGCACCTGGAGTTCTCCCGCGACGAGGCCATCCGCGCCGCCGAGTGGGGGCAGGTCGAAGAACTCGACGAGGGCATCCGCGAGGTCGAGGAGGCCATCACGGCGGAGGGCCTGCGCGGGCGGGTCGGGCCACCCCACGCGGGCGTCAACGAGGACTCCGACGACGACACCAGCCGGCGACGCAAGCGTTCCACCCGGCGGCGGCAGGACGCCCCGGAGCTGCCCCGGCGCAAGGTCGAGCGGCGCACGGTTGGCAGGACGTACATCGCTGCGGACGGCACCACCTACCGGCCGTCGATGTGGCTGACCCTCACCCTCGACTCCTACGGCCCGGTCCGCCCCGACGGCACTCCGATCAACCCCGACCGCTACGACTACCGCCGCGCCGCCTGGGACGCCGTCCACTTCCCCCGCCTACTGGACCGGTTCTGGCAAAACCTGCGCCGCTGTGAGGGCTGGAACGTCCAGTACGCCGGCTGCGTCGAGCCACAACGCCGTCTCGCTCCGCACGCGCACTTCGCCATCCGGGGCACCATCCCCCGGGACACCCTGCGCACCGTCGCCGCCGCGACCTATCACCAGGTGTGGTGGCCGGCGGTCGACGTCCAGCACTACACCGCCGACCGACCCCCAGTGTGGGACGAGCAGGCGGCGGCGTGGGTCGACCCGGACACCCGCCACCCGCTGACCACCTGGACGGAAGCACTCGACGCCATCGACGACGACCCGGAAGCAGAACCGGTGCACGTCGTCCGCTTCGGTACCCAGGTCGACGCACGGGGCGTCATGCCCGGCACCACCGACGCCGAACGGACCATCCGGTACGTCACGAAGTACATCACCAAACACACCGGCGACGTCCACAAGGCAACCACCGACCGGCAACGCAAACACCTCGACCGGCTCTGGCGGGAGCTGCGCGTCACTCCCTGCACCGACCGGTGCGCGAACTGGCTGCTCTACGGCGTCCAACCAAAGAAGGCGAACGCCAAGCTCAAGCCGGGCCGCTGCAAGGGCAAGGTCCACCAGCGGGACACCCTCGGCATCGGCGGCCGACGCATCCTCATCTCCCGCGACTGGTCCGGCAAGACGCTCAGCGACCACAAGCACGACGTCCGGGCCTGGGTGCGGGCATTGCTCGGTACCACCACCGACAACGGCGCGGCCGACAACACCCGGCAGCTCGTCGACGACCAGGGCGACACCGTCGAACGGGTCCGACACGCCTGGGAACTCGCCCGACCCGACGACCCGGACGTGGGGCCGCTGTCCCACCGGCTCATGCGCTCGATCAGCGAACGCGCCCGCTGGCGGTCCGAACTACTCGCCGCAAAGGACCGGGCCGCCCAGGGGCCGGCAGACCTTTCGGCAACTCAGCACAACGCACGGCACGACGGGGAGGAAGGCGACAGTGGACGAGGTTTTGACCATCGAGCAGGCCGCGGCCCGGATCAACATGAGTGAGCGGTACGTCCGCCGGCTGGTCGCCGAACGGCGCATCCCGTTCCACAAGCTCGGCCGTAGCGTCCGGATCAAGGCCGTCGACCTGGCCGCGCACGTCGAGTCCGGGCGGGTGGAGCCGCTGACCGCCTCGGGTGTGTGGCGCGACCTTCAGCGGGTGGCGTGATGGCGAACAAGGAAGGTCACCGCCGGTTCGGCAGCGTCCGCAAGCTGCCATCGGGGCGCTATCAGGCCCGGTACCCCGGCCCGGATGGGCAGATGCGCAACGCGCCGGAGACGTTCGCCCGGAAGTCCGACGCGGACCGGTACCTCACGCTGGTCGAGGCGCAGATTGCCCGGCACGAGTGGACCGACCCGACCCGGGCCAAGATCAAGCTTGCCGACTACGCGCGGCGTTGGATCGACCAGCGGCCGAACCTGCGACCCCGGACCGTGCACCTGTATGGGTGGCTGCTCGACAAGCACATCGTGCCGTACCTCGGTGGGGTGGAGCTGGGTCGGCTGGACACCCCGATGGTCCGCGACTGGCGGGCGGATCTGCTCGGCAACGGCGTCTCGGTGAGCATGGCGGCCAAGGCGTACCGGCTGCTGCGGGCGGTGCTGATGACGGCGGTGAAGGAAGACATGATCCTGCCCCGGAACCCGTGCCGCATCCCAGGTGCCGACCAGGAAAAGCCGGCGGAACGGCCGGTGCTCACCCTCGCCCAGGTCTTCAAGCTGGCCGACATCGTGCCGCCCCGGTACCGCGCCCTGGTCCTCGTCACCACCTTCGGTTGCCTGCGCTGGGGTGAGGTCGCCGCGCTGCAACGGCAGGACGTCGACGCGGTGGCCGGCACCATCCGGGTACGGCAGGCGTACACCGAACAGCGCGGGGTCGGCCTGGTGCTCGGTCCGCCGAAGTCTCGGGCGGGCCGGCGCACGATCACCCTGCCCCCGGCGGTCGTCGCGGTCGTCCGTGACCACCTGGCCGCCGAAGTCGACGACAACCCGGAAGCTCTCGTGTTCACCACCGAGAGTGGGCGCCCGATCTGGCGGGGCAACCTGAACAAGCTCATCGACTGGAAGGCGAACGTCTCCCGGATCGGGCAGCCCAACCTGCACTTCCACGACCTGCGGCACACCGGCAACACCCTCGCCGCCCAGACCGGGGCCAGCACCAGGGACCTGATGGCCCGGATGGGCCACGACTCGCCGCAGGCGGCGCTGATCTACCAGCACGCCACGGCGGAAGCCGACCGGGCCATCGCCCAGGCGCTGCACGAGGCGGTGCGGGCGGACCGGAAGAAGGCCAAGAGGGCGACCGGCGGCAACGACAAGAGCGGGAAGAAGGCCGGCGGGAAGAAGGGCGGGAAGCGGCCGACCGACCGGGACGAGGCCGGCGGCAGGCGGGCTTAATGGCACGCCAATGGCACGGCGCATGATCGTTGACCTTGGAACATCGAAGGCCCTGACTCGGATTCGCATCCTGGTCAGGGCCTTCGTAGTGGAGCGGGTGACGGGAATCGAACCCGCACTGTCAGCTTGGGAAGCTGATGTTCTGCCATTGAACTACACCCGCAAGCGGGACCACTGTACCTGAGGTGACCATGCCCGCGCACCCGGGCACCCCCGCGCGCCGCCGACAACCAATCGTGCTTATGCGTACACCTAGGGTGAAAACAAAACGGTCAGATGTTTCACAGAAGCAGCTTGGGGACGTTCTCAAACGTGTCGATCAGTTGTAACGTCACCCCCACGTTCACGACCTCGGCGCGACATACCCCCTGTCGTGCCGCCAGAAAGAGGTGGGCCCATGGGACTGCGTCCCAACCTGCTGACCCGGCGTGCCGCCGGTGTCGCGTCGACGACCTTCGCGCTGCTGTTGAGCACCGCTGCGGTGGGCGTCGTACCCGCTGCTTCCGCCTACTCCGCGGCCCCCGACAACGCCTCCTGCGCGGAGCCGGCCGACGCCCACGCGGACGTCCACTCCGACGCCCGGGTCCGTGGCGGCAGCAAGGCCGCCCACAAGCGGCACGACCCGAACGAGCTGACCGCCAAGCAGGTCCAGGAGCGGGAGGCGGACTTCGCCGTCGCCCTGCGCAACAGCGCCCTGCGGTCGAAGTCCAGCATCCGCACCGGTTCGACCGAGGGCAGGACCGTGGCGCTGGCCCCGATCAGCATCCCGGTCGTCGTGCACGTGATCCAGCGGGACAGCACCCGGGCCGGGGGCAACATCCCCGACTCGATGATCACCTCACAGATCAACGTGCTCAACCAGGCGTACAGCGGTGCCACCGGCGGGGCCGCCACCGGCTTCACCTTCCAGCTCCAGAGCATCAACCGGGTCACCAAAGCGTCGTGGTACCCGATCGTGCAGGGTTCCTCGGCCGAGCGGGAGATGAAGACCTCGCTACGCACCGGCGGCAAGAACACCCTCAACATGTACCTGGGTGAGCTGAGCGACGACCTGCTCGGCTGGGCGACCTTCCCGAAGCGCACCCTGGACGTGATGGACGGCGTCGTGGTGCTCGGCGAGTCGCTGCCGAACGGCACCGCCACCAACTACAACCTGGGCGACACGGGCACCCACGAGGTCGGCCACTGGCTGAACCTCTACCACACCTTCCAGGGCGGCTGCTCGGGCTCGGGCGACGGCGTCTCGGACACCCCGGCCGAGCGTGAGCCGGCCTACCAGTGCCCGACCGGCCGGGACACCTGCACCGCGACCGGCAAGGACCCGATCACCAACTTCATGGACTACACCTACGACTCGTGCATGTACCAGTTCACCCCTGGTCAGGCGAGCCGCATGGTGAACGCCTGGAACGCGTACCGCGCGGCCTGACCGGCGGCACGGCACAGCGTCGGGTGCCGGCTCCGTCCCTTCGGGGACGGGGCCGGCACCGTCGTTTCCGGGGTCAGGCGGCGGTGCGGCGGGTGTCGAACCCGTGCCGCCCGCGCCGGGACGGTCGCTGGTCGGGCAGGCCGGCGACACCGTGCCGACCGGGGACCGGGTCGAGCCAGACCTGCACGGCGGGACGCCCGGCGTCGCCGCCGAGCACGCCGCCGTGGTCGCGGCGGGTGAGCATGGCGACGTCGACACTGAACTCGAAGAGCCGCCAGTCGACCTGCGGCGCGGCCCGGCCGATCTCGGCCACCAGCGCCACCCGGGCCGGATCGGTCACCGGCTCGGCGCGACCGGCGACGTACGCCTCGTCGTCGCTCTCCTCCGGCGGGAACGAGTGGAGCGCGTAGCGGCCGTCGCGTTCGAGGTCACGCCGCTTGGGCGAGTCGACCACGAAGCAGAACAGCCCGCCGTCGGTGACCAGCGGGCAGACCGGGTGCACCCGGGGACCGCCGTCGGCGCGGACGGTGGCCAGGTAGCCGAAACCCGGCCCGTACTGCTGGAGGAGAAGGCGGATCCCGTCGGCGAGTCGGGGCTCGTCGGCGGCGAATGCAGACCAGGATGCCATGTGGTGATCCTATCGAACAGGCGTTCGAAAATCAGTCCGACACGCAGGTCGAACGGCCCGACGTACGCCTCGGAGCAGGCGACGACCCCGGCCGGTGGGGCGGCCCGGTGGGCGGGTCCGGCCGGGGCGCTGGATATGGTGTCCCGATGCTGCTCTCCGACCGGGACCTCGTCTCCGAGATCAAGGCGGGCGCGCTGGCGCTGGAGCCGTTCGAGCCGAGTCTGGTGCAGCCGTCCAGCATCGACGTGCGCCTCGACAAGCTGTTCCGGGTGTTCAACAACCATCTCTACACCCACATCGACCCGTCGGTGCAGCAGGACGACCTGACGTCGATGGTCGAGGTGCCGGCGGGCGAGCCGTTCGTGCTGCACCCGGGCGAGTTCGTGCTCGCCTCCACGCTTGAGGTCATCTCGCTCGGCGACCAGCTCGCCGGCCGGTTGGAGGGCAAGTCGAGCCTGGGCCGGCTGGGGCTGCTCACCCACTCGACCGCCGGCTTCATCGACCCGGGCTTCTCCGGCCATGTCACGCTGGAGCTGTCGAACGTGGCCAACCTGCCGATCACCCTCTGGCCGGGCATGAAAATCGGCCAGCTCTGCATCTTCCGGCTCTCCTCGCCGGCCGAGCACCCCTACGGCTCCGCCGTGTACGGGTCGCGCTACCAGGGCCAGCGGGGGCCGACCCCCAGCCGCTCCTGGCAGAACTGGCGTACCTGGCCCACCCGCTGACGCGGTGCGCGGCGGCCGGGCCCCAGGGCAGGGGCCCGGCCGCGGTGGCTCAGCCGGGTCGGCCGTAGCTGTTGACCGGTCCGTCGTCGACCCGCTTCATCGTGACCGGCTTGCCGGCCTGGGAGGCGTGCACGACCCAGCCGTCCCCGACGTACATCCCGACGTGGTGCAGGTCGGCGTAGTAGAAGACCAGGTCGCCGGGGCGCAGGTCGGCCCGGCTCACCCGGTCGGTGACCTGGCGCTGCTGCCGGGCGTTGTGCGGCAACGACACCCCGGCCTTCGCCCAGGCCGCCATGGTCAGCCCGGAACAGTCGTAGTTGTTCGGGCCGGCCGCGCCCCACACGTACAGCTTGCCGATCTGGGCGCAGGCGAACTTGACCGCCGTACCCGCCGGACCACCGGGGTAGCCGGCGGGGCACGGGGCCGGGCGCAGCTTGCCACCACCGCCGTTGCCGTAGACCGTGAGCCGCAGCTTCTGCAACCTGTCGATCTCGGTGTTGATCTGCTTCTTGCGGGCCGCGAGCTGCGCTTCGGTACGGGTGAGCTGGGCGACCATCTCGTCCAACGGCGCCTTGGTCGCGGCGAGTTCGTCGCGTAGTCGGGCGACCTCCCGCACCTCGCGCTGCTGACGGCTGGCGAACCGGTCCAGCAGCCCCAGTTGCTGGACCACCTGGCTCGGGCTGCGGCTGCCCAGCAGGGCGTTGACGGTGGACACGTTCTCGCCCTTGTACGCCTGTACGGCGAGGCCGCTGACCTGGTTCATCGCCTGGTCGACGCGGCGTTGCAGGGGGGCGATCCGCTTGCCGAGCGCGTCGGCCTGCCGGCGCTTGGCGGCGAGGTCGATGCGGGTGGCGTTGTGCTGTTCGATGACTGGTTCGAGCTTGTTCCAGTCCTGGTCGATCTGCCGTTCGATCTCGGCGACCGAGGGGTCGGCGTGCGCCGCCGTGGGGCCACCGGTCAGCACGACCGCGGCGGCGGCCAGGGTGGCGAGGGTGGTGGTGAAGCGGGACCAGCGTGGGCGCGGCACCGTCGTGTTCCGGGCGACCTGGGTCGTCCGGTGCGACGGTGGCCGCGGGGCATGGTGTGCCACCGGGCTCCGGGCTCCTTCTTCCTCGACCGCCTACCGGGTTAGCTGACGGGTTCGGGCGGGAAGGGAGCGCCCTACCGCGGTGGTCGCGGATTCACCCCGGCGTACCTGGGTCCCCGGCTCGCCCGGAGGCGACTCGGCGGTGTCGACCGACGCCACCCCGGGCGGGGCGAACCTGGTGCCGACCGACGATTGACCAGAGTAGAGACGGTCGTTATCGATCCGCAACCCGCCGGGCCGGCACACTCCGTGACCGAAATACGCGCAACCCCCGGCCCGATGGGCCGGGGGTTGCGCGTATGCGCTGGTCAGGGGCGGCGGAAGCCGGCCACCGGCATGTAGTTGATGCTGGTCACCTGGACCGGCTTACCGGTCCGGGGGGCGTGCACCATCATGTCGTTGCCCAGGTAGAGCCCGACGTGGTGCAGGTCGCTGAAGAAGAAGACCAGGTCGCCGGGGCGGGCCTCGGAACGCGGGATGGCCTTGCCCTCGTTCCACTGCGCACCGGTGAAGTGGGTCAGCGAGATCCCGGCCGCCTTGTACGCGAACTGGGTGAGCCCGGAGCAGTCGAACGAGTTCGGCCCGGTGGCGCCCCAGACGTACGGGTCACCGACCTGCGCGCAGGCGGTCCGGATCGCGGTCCGGGCGGCGGAGCTGACCACCCCGTTGATCGTGGGGCAGCCGTTCACCTTCACCGTGGTCTTCGGCATGGCCGCCTGCAACCGCTTGATCTCGGCGTTGATCTGGGTCTTCTTGGCCGCGAGGTCCTTCTCCTGCTGTACCTCGGCGGCGATCAGGGTGTCGAGCTTCTGCTTCTCGGCGTCGTACTTGCGGCGGACCACGAGCACGGCCTCGACCTCCCGGCGCTGCTCGGCGGCGAGCCGGTCCAGAATGGTCAGCTGCGCGGCGAGGGTGCCCGGCTTGGTGGTGGTGAGCAGCGCGCTCAGCTCCTGCGAGGGGCCGGACTTGTAGTAGCGGGAGGCGAGGTCACCGACCCGGCCCAGGGCGAGTTCGCTCTGCAGGGCCAGCGGCTCGATCTTCTTCTGGAGTTCGGCCGACTTCTTGCGGTTGACCTTGAGCTGGGCCCGGACCTTGTTGTAGTTCTCGATGGTCGGTTCGAGCTGCTCCCACTGCTTGTCGAGGGCCGCTTCGATCTCCTCGGGCGACGGCGCGGCGTGGGCCGGCACGGCGAGCATCCCGGCACCGACGGCGACCGCCGCGACCAGGGTGAGCAGGCGGCGGGCGACCCGCCGGAGGGCTGCCGGCCGGGCGGGCGGCTGGCCCTGGGCGTGACGTTGAGGGGGCATGGTTGCCACCGGCGTCGACTCCTTTGCAACCGACCGCCGGGCGTCTCGCTAAGGGGAAGAAGGAGACAGACATCCCACAGCGGCCGGTGCAACATTAGGGGCAGTCGCGGTGGGGAATCAAGGCGGGTGGGCACTCCATCACATCAGTGCAATCGCTTGCACACAAAGGGTGTTGACTCAATTTCCAACGATGGCAGTCAATACATCGTCGAGCGTGACCACACCCAGCGGGCGGCGACCGTCGCTCACCAGCACCATGTGCCGCCGCTCGCGCCGCATCGCCAGCAGCAGATCGGCCAGCGTACGGTCCGGCGGGACCACCGCCAGCGGCCGGTAGACCTCGGCCGGCACCGGCGCGCGACGGGCCACCCCGGCGTACCCGAGGACGTCCTTGACGTGCACGAACCCCAGCACCCGCCGGGTGGAACGCTGCACCACCGGGAAGCGGGATCGGCCGGTGCCGGTCGCCAGCACCTCCAGCGAGGCAGGTGAGACGTCCTCGGCCACCGTGGTCACCGTGGACCAGGGCTGCAACGCGTCGGCCGCGGTCCGGTCGTGCAACGCCAGCGCCCCGGTGATCCGGGCGTGCTCCTCGGCGTCGAGCAGCCCCTCGGTGCGGGCCTGGGCGACCAGCCCGGCGAGTTCCTCGGCGGTGAAGACCGTCTTGACCGCGTCGGTCGCCTCCACCGCCCACAGCCGCAGCACCTGCCGCGCCGCCCACTTCATCGCCAGCAGCAACGGCTTGGTGGCCAGGCAGAACGCCAGCATCGCCGGCCCCAGCCAGAGCGCCGACGGCTCCGGCCCGGCCAGGGTGATGTTCTTGGGCACCATCTCGCCCACCACGGTGTGCAGGAACACCACCACGCCCAGGGCGATCAGGAAGGAGACCGGGTGCACCGCGCCCGCCGGCAGCAGCACCGCATGGAACACCGGCTCCAGCAGGTGGGCCAGGGCCGGCTCGGCGATCGCGCCCAACCCGAGCGAACAGACGGTGATGCCGAGCTGCGCCCCGGCGATCATCAGCGGGATCTGGTTCATCGCCGACAGCGCCCACCGGGCCCGCTGCGAGGTGGCGGCCAACGGCTCCACCACCGTACGACGCGACGCGATCAGGGCGAACTCGCTGCCCACGAAGAACGCGTTGCCGAGCAGCAGCACCACCGCGACCAGCAGCTCAGTCATCGGCGTGCGGCTCCTCGGGACGGACCACCCGGACCTGTTCGATCCGGTGCCGCTCCACCTCGACGACGGTGAACGCGTAGCCGTCCGCGCGGGTCGTCTCGCCCGGCAACGGGATGTGCCCCAGCCGGGCCATCAGAAAGCCGGCAAGCGTCTCGTACGGGCCCTCGGGGAGCCGGAAGCCGGTCTGCTCGAACAGTTCGTCCCCGCGCAGCACCCCGTCGACCAGGACGGTCCGTTCCCCGCCCGGCACGGTCAGCCCGGTGGCGTGGGCGTCGTCCACGGTGGCCGGGTCGAACTCGTCGGCGATCTCCCCGACCAGTTCCTCGACCAGGTCCTCGACGGTCACCACCCCGTCGGTGCCGCCGTACTCGTCGACGACGATGGCCAGGTCGGCCCCGGCGGTCTTCAGCGCCGCCAGCACGCCGTCGAGGTCCAGGCTCTCCGGGACGTACACCGGCTCGCGGGCGACCGAGGCGACGGTGGTGCGGGCCCGCGCGGCCAGCGGCACACCGAGCGCGTCCGGCACGGCCGCGACCCCGGTGACCAGGTCGAGGGTCTCCTCGAAGACGGGGAACCGGGTACGACCGGTCCGCCGGGACAGGTCCAGCAGCTCGGCGACGGTGGCGGTGGCCCGCAACGCGATCACGTCCACCCGGGGGGTCATCGCCTCGGCGGCCCGCTTGTCGCCGAAGCGGATGGTCCGGCGCAGCAGCATCGCGGTGTCCGGCGGCAGCGCGCCCGCACGGGCCGAGATGGCCGCGAGCAGCCCGAGTTCCTCCGGGGAGCGGGCGCTGGCCAGTTCCTCCTGCGGCTCCACGCCGAGCTGGCGGACCAGTCGGTTCGCCGAGTTGTTCAGCCCTCTGATCAGCCAGCCGAAAGCCCGGGAGAAGGCCCGCATCGGGCCGGCGGTGGCCAGTGCCGCCGGCATCGGCCGGGCCAGCGCCAGGTTTTTCGGCACCAGCTCACCGAAGAGCATCGACAGCAGGGTGGCCAGCGCCAGGGCGAGCAGCGGGCCGAACCGGTCCGCACCGCCCAGCGGGGCCAGCAGCGGGGCGAACAGCCGGGACAGGGCGGGCTCGGCCAGGTAGCCGGTGAGCAACGCGGTGAGGGTGATGCCGAGCTGCGCCCCGGAAAGCTGGAAGGACAGTTCGCGCAGCGCCCGGCGTACCGTGGCGGCGGTGGCGTCGCCGGTCTCGGCCCGCCTGTCGATCTCCGCCCGGTCGACGGTGACCAGGGCGAACTCGGCCGCGACGAAGAACGCGTTGCCGGCGGTCAGGAGCACGAAGCCGGCCAGGGGCAGCAGCGTGCCGAGCAGCAGTGAGTCGATGGACGTGATTGTTTCAGATCCGCCCCCGCCGGTCACCGGTGCGTGGCACACGGTCACCGGCCTCGCCGCCGGGCAGGGTTCGTGCCACGGGGTTAGCGTGGACGGCATGGCACCGCTCACCCTCGCTGACGAACTGGTCCTGCTCGCCTACGACGACGCCGGCGTGAACCGGCTCGGCCGGCCGCACCTCGACTACGGGCTGTCCGGTGCGGTGCTGCTCGAACTGGCGCTCGCGGGCCGGGTAGAGGTGGCCGACGATCGGCTGGTGGTGACCGACCCGACGCCGGTCGGCCGCCCGGTGCTCGACGACGCCCTCGCCCGGGTGGTCGCCGACGGCAAGCGTCGCCGGCCCAAGGACTGGATCAGCCGGCTGGCCAAGGGGTTGCCCGACCGGGTGCTGTCGGGCCTGGTCGACGCGGGGGTGCTGCGCCGCGACTCCGACCGGGTGCTGCTGGTCTTCCCGCGTACCCGCTACCCGTCGCCGACCGGCGCGGAGCCGGTGGCCGAGACGGCGGCCCGGCAGCGGATGGTTGACGCGCTGCTCGCCGACGGCCCGGTGGAGGCCCGGACGGCCGCGCTGCTCGGTCTGACCCGCGCGGTGGGGCTGGACCGCAAGCTCTTCCGGGAGTTGCCGAAGGAGCGGCTGAAGGCCCGCGCCACGGAGATCGCCGCCGGGGACTGGGCGTCCGCGGCGACGAAGAAGGCGATCGAGGAGACCCAGGCCGCGATCATGATGGCGACCACGGTCACCACCACTGCCGCCATCGTCACAAGCACGTCGTCCTGACCATCACGGCATCCTGACCACCACCGCGGCGGCGGCACCGGGGGGTGCCGCCGCCGTCGTGCGTCCCGCTTAGGGCGACGGTACGGCCTCAGCCGGCGGTAGGCGCGGTCTCCTTCGCGCCGGGCGCGGTGTCCGGCTTGACCGAGCGCAGCAGCACGCTGGCCACGTCGACCACCTCGACCTGCTCGCCGGCCCCCTTGCCGTTGACCCCGTCGTTGAGCATCGTCGAGCAGAACGGGCAGCCGACGGCGACCGTCCGCGCCCCGGTGGACATGGCCTCCTCGACCCGGTCCACGTTGATCCGCTTGCCGATCTTCTCCTCCATCCACATCCGGGCGCCGCCGGCGCCGCAGCAGAAGGAGCGCTCGCTGTTGCGCGGCATCTCGATCAGGTCGGTGTCGGCCCTGCCGCCGCCGTTGACGGCGCTGCCGAGCACCTCCCGGGGTGCCGCGAAGACCCGGTTGTGCCGGCCCAGGTAGCAGGGGTCGTGGTAGGTGACCCCGCCGTCGACCGGCTGCACCGGGGTGAGCCGCCCGGTGCTGACCAGGTGGGCCAGGAGCTGGGTGTGGTGTACCACCTCGAAGTCGCCGCCGAGCTGGCCGTACTCGTTGCCGAGGGTGTTGAAGCAGTGCGGGCAGGTGGCGACGATCTTGCGCTTGGCCTGCTCCCGGCCCTCGAACGCCTCGTTGAGGGTCTCGACGTTCTGCTGGGCGAGCATCTGGAAGACGAACTCGTTGCCGATCCGGCGGGCCGGGTCACCGGAGCAGGTCTCGCCCTCACCGAGGATGGCGAAGGAGACGCCCGCCTCGTTGAGCAGGGTGGCGACCGCCCGGGTGGTCTTCTTGGCCCGGTCCTCGAACGCCCCGGCGCAGCCCACCCAGAACAGGTACTCGAAGTCGTCGACCTCACCGACCCGAGGCACCTCGAAGCCCAGCCCCTTGGTCCAGTCCTCGCGGGTGTTCTGCGGGGCGCCCCACGGGTTGCCCTTGTTCTCCAGGTTGCGCAGCATGACGCCGGCCTCGGACGGGAAGCTCGACTCGATCAGCACCTGGTAGCGGCGCATGTCGACGATGTGGTCGACGTGCTCGATGTCGACCGGGCACTGCTCGACGCAGGCCCCGCAGGTGGTGCAGGACCACAGCACGTCCGGGTCGATGACGCCGCCGGCCTCGGCGTCGCCGATCAGCGGCTTGTCGGCCTCGGCGAGAGTGAGCACGTCGAGGTGGGCGAGCTGCGCCGCGGTGGCCTTCTCCTCGCCGGTGAGGTCCTTGCCGCCGCCGGCCAGCAGGTAGGGCGCCTTGGCGTACGCGTGGTCGCGGAGGCTGAGCACGAGCAGCTTGGGCGACAGCGGCTTGCCGGTGTTCCAGGCCGGGCACTGCGACTGGCAGCGCCCGCACTCGGTGCAGGTGCTGAAGTCGAGCAGGCCCTTCCAGGTGAACTGCTCGACCTGGGCGACGCCGAACTGGTCCTTCTCCGGGTCGGCCTCCTCGAAGTCGAGCGGCTTGCCGTTGCTCGTCATCGGGCGCAGCGGGCCGAGGCCGGAGCCGGCGGGCCGGGCCGGCTCCCGCTTGAAGAAGATGTTGAAGAACGCCAGGAAGCGGTGCCAGGCGACGCCCATCGTCACGTTCAGCGCGATGACGATCAGCCAGGTCATCGAGATGGCGATCTTGACGAGGGCGGCGACGCTGACACCGGCCGGCCAGGCCGGCAGCAGCGCGCCGACGGCGTGGCTGACCGGGGTGGCCCAGGTCGGGTACTCGAAGTGGTCGGTGGCGACCTTGAAGCCGCGGATCACGAACCCCATGATCAGCACGGCGAGGACGACCGCCTCGACGAAGTAGCCCTGCCACATGGTGGAGCCGGTGAACCGGGAGCGTCCGCCCGGACGGGTCGGCCGGTTGCGGACCCGGATCGCGATCAGCACTCCGATGCCGACCGTGCCGAGCACCGCGATCACCTCGGTGACCAGGCCGTAGACGGCGAGGCCGCCGATCAGCGGCAGGCCGCCGGTCGGTGAGACGACCTCGAAGTACGCCTCCAGCACGAGCAGGGACAGCACGATGAAGCCGACCATCACGAACCAGTGCGCGGCCCCCACCACGCCCCACCGGAGCATCCGGGTGTGGCCGGCCGTCTCGACCAGCATCGTCTTCGCCCGGGTGCCCTTGTCGGCGAACCGTTCCGGCGCGGGTTGTCCCAGCCGGATGACGGCCACCATCTTCAGCACCGCGCGCACCGCGAGCCACACCGCCACGGCGGTGATGGCGGCGGCGAGGACCGTGGTGACGATCTGGACGCTGCCCATCGAGTTGGCCTCCCGGTCTGCTGCCTGTCGAGCGGCTCGGCGACCGGGGGCCGGCTCAGGGGTGGCCGGCGTGACGCCACCGCACCCCCGACCGGACCGGTCGATGACCTCGCTCCGCTCGGTCATGCAGTGCAGCCTACGCGAAGGTTACCCAACGGTAACGTGAATCTTCTCGCACCAGGCCACGCCGCCCTGCGGACACCATAGGGCTCCCGACGCCGAAGCGCCGGGCTGGGGCCGTCCGGGGTGACCTGGGACGTGTCGCGGAGCGCGCCGGAGCGCCGCGCTCAACGCCAGCGGGAGAGCAGGATCAGCGAACCCACCATCGCGCCGAACCCGACCGCGAGGTTCCAGTAGCCCCACGAGGCGACCGGGTACTCCTGCTCGGAGAGGTAGTAGACCACCAGCCAGCCGATGCCGCCGACGATCAGCGCGACAGCGGTCGCCGGCAGCCACACCGGGCTAGGCTTGCGCGTCGCCGCCGTCGTCGTCGGACGAACGTCCGTCGGCGGGGTGTACACCTTCTTCTTACGGACCTGAGACTTGGGCACGACGCTCTCCAGAGGGGTGACGACCTCGTCCGGCCTGACAACCGGGCGCGGGGGCGACGGTCCATGGCCAATAATGTTCGACAGCTAGCGTAGTCCCGAAGGCCGCTCCAGGCCATGAATGGGGTCGATCCGGTGCACGCGGTGACCGGATCGGGCGGGTCGACGCGACGCCGGTGACCGTCCCGGGTCGTGACGGGCGTCACCACACGACGGGAGAGGAACGCTCGGTGGAGTACACATCCGGTGCGGCGTCCTGGCAGAAGGCCATGCGCCGGGCGGTCGCCGCCTTCCTGCCACGCCGCCCCCGGCAGCGCCGGCCGGTCTGGTCGCTCGGCGTGCCGCTGATCGCCGCCGCAGCCGGGCTGCTCTTCACCACCACGGCGACCACCGCCGGCGGCACCGCCCTGCGCGAGGACCGCCGGCCCCAGCTCACCCAGCTCATCGAGGACCGCCGGGAACAGGTGGCCGCCAGCGAGCTGCGGGCCGCCCGGCTGCGCGCCGACGTGGAGGGCGAGACCGCCGCCCTGGCCGACACCGACCAACCGATCAAGGAGCAGCGCGACCGCGCCCAGGCGCTCCAGCAGGCGGCCGGTTTCACCGCGCTCGCCGGGCCCGGGGTGACCGTCGAGCTGAACGACGCCCCCCGGCGCGGCGACGGCACCCTACCCAAGGGCGCCACCAACGACGACCTGGTCGTCCACCAGGGTGACGTGCAGGCGGTGGTCAACGCGCTCTGGGCCGGAGGTGCGGAGGCCATGTCCATCATGAACGTCCGCGTGCTCTCCACCAGCGCGGTACGCTGCGTCGGTAACACCCTGCTGCTGCACGGCCGGGTGTACTCGCCACCATTCAAGATCGTAGCAATCGGCGATCCCGCTGCCCTCCAGCAGGCCCTCGCCGGCTCTCAGGGAGTCGGGTTGTTCAAGCAGGCGGTCGACCACTACCAGCTCGGTTACTCCGAGCACGTCGGCTCCGTCACCGTGCCCGCGTTCGAGGACTCGACGGCGCTGCGATCGGCGACGGTGCCGCGATGACCCGGCCGGGCGGGGACCCGCGCCCCGACCAGCACGACGGGCCGACCGCCTTCCTCCCGCCGGTCGACCGGTCCACGCCGCCCGCCACCGCGCGCCCGCAGGCCGCCGGAGCGCGACCCGCCGGCCCCTGGCCCGCACCGGTGCTGCCCACCCGCCAGCCGCCGCCCGCCTGGCCGGGCCGCCCCACCGGGCCGACGCCCGACGGCCGGCAGCGACCGACAGGCGGTCCGGGGCGACCGACCGGGCCGGGGCCGAGCAGCCGACAGCAGCCGGCAGCCGGGCCGCACCGCACGGCCGACCCGGCGGCGACGGCGCTGCTCCCGGTGCTGCCGGCCCGGCCTACCGGCCCGGCGCTCGACTCCACCGCGCTGATGGGCGCGGTGCCACCCGCCCCCGAACCCGACGGGTCCGGCGACCCCGTCCCGCCCCCGCCACCGCCCCGCCGCGGTGAACGGGTGGTGCAGCTACGCCCGGAACAGACCGGGGAGGGCTACAAGAGCGTGTACTCGGAGCTGACCCGGCCCACCTTCGCCTCCCGGCTGCGCACCGGCGTCCGGGTCAGCGGCGAGCTGCTGATCACCTTCGGGCTGGTGGTGCTCCTCTTCGCCGGGTACGAGATCTGGGGCAAGTCCGCCCTGGTCGACGCCCACCAGAGCAAGCTCAACCGGCAACTCGCCCAGGCGTGGGGCCCGACCGGCGACCCCACCGTCAGCCCCGGCCCGACCAAGGCGGTCGCCCCGGCCGAGGGCCAGCCGATCGCCGGGCTCTACATCCCCAGCCTCGACAAGAACTGGGTGGTCGTCGAGGGCGTCACCCAGGAGGACATCCGGTACGCCCCGGGCCACTACCCGAAGAGCGCGCTCCCCGGCGAGGTGGGCAACTTCTCCGTCGCCGGGCACCGCAACCGGGCCACCTTCTGGCGTCTCGACGAGCTGAAGCCCGGCGACGCGGTCCTTCTGGAGAGCAAGCAGGACTGGTACGTCTACAAGGTGTACCAGTCCCGGATCGTCCGCCCCGACCAGGTCGAGGTGGTCGCCCCGGTGCCCGGCGAGCCGAAAGCAAAACCCACCCGCAAACTGCTCACCCTCACCACCTGCAATCCGAAGTTCGACAACTACCAGCGGCTGATCGTCCACGCCGAGCTCGACCGTACGCAGCCCAAGTCGCAGGGCCCGCCGCCGGAGCTGAGGGGCTGACGATGTACTCCTGGATCTGGCGCAAGCTGCCCTTCGGGCTGCCCGGCAAGCTGATCGGCTCGGTGCTGCTCGCCACCGCGGCGGTGGCGCTGCTCTGGTACGTGGTGTTCCCCTGGGCCGAGCCGCTGCTGCCCTTCGACGACGTGCAGGTCACCCAGGACTCCGGCAACCCGGGCGGCGACTCCGCCGTCGACCCGGACGCGCCGGCCGGCGACGGGCACGACCTGCCGTACGACACCGACCGGAACAACACCCCACCCGCCCCCTCTCCAAGCCGGTGAGCCCATGCGCGTCCTCGTGATCGACAACTACGACTCCTTCGTCTTCAACCTCGTGCAGTACCTGGGGCAGCTCGGGGTGGAGTGCGAGGTCCGTCGCAACGACGAGATCGACGTCGCCGAGGTCGGCCGGGTCGGCGCGGCCGGCATCCTGCTCTCGCCGGGGCCGGGCAGCCCGGACCGGGCAGGCATCTGCCTCGACGTGATCCACCGGTACGCCGGCGAGCTGCCGATCTTCGGAGTCTGCCTGGGCCACCAGGCGATCGGGGAGGCGTTCGGCGGCACCGTCACCCGGGCCCCGGAGCTGCTGCACGGCAAGACCTCCGAGGTGCGGCACCACTCCGTCGGGGTGTTGGCCGGCCTGCCCGACCCGTTCACCGCCACCCGCTACCACTCGCTGGCGGTGCTGCCCGAGACGCTGCCCGACGAGCTGGAGGTCACCGGCTGGACGGCCTCCGGCGTGGTGATGGCGATGCGGCACCGGACGCTGCCGATCGAGGGGGTGCAGTTCCACCCGGAGTCGGTGCTCACCGAGGGCGGCCACCTGATGCTGGCCAACTGGGTCGCCGCCTGCGGCCACCCGGAGGCCCTGGAACGCGCCCCGGAGCTGGCCGCCGAGGTCGACGCCCGCCGTCGGGCCGCCTTCGCCACCGTCTGACGGGCCGCCGCACCGCCCGGTCCACCCGGACGCCGGTCAGGTGTGCCGATCCGCGCCCGCCCCGGTCCCCGACCGGCGCGGGCCCGGTCCGCACGGACCGGGCCCGGCACGTCGGGGGTGCGGGTCAGTCGTCCTCGCTGCGGAACGGCGGGGTGGGCAGCGGGAACCCGCCCCCCGTGCCGTCGCCGGGCGGCGTGGTGGTCGGCACCGGCGTGGTCGGCGTCGGCGGCGTCGGTGACTCGGTCACCTCCGGCACGCTCACCACGATGGTGACGGTGCTCCCCCTGGCCTTCTTGGTGCCGGCCTTCGGATTCTGGCTCTGCACCTTGCCGGCCTCGTCCGCCGGCACCTCCGAGCCGAGTTCCGGGTTGACCTTGAACCCGGCGTTCTGCAGGGTCCGGGTGGCCTCCGCCTGGCTGAGGTCCTTGACGTCAGGCACCTCCCGGACGTTGCCCCGGGAGACGGTGAGGGTCACCTCGGTGCCCTCCGGCACCTTCTCGCCCTCGGGCGGGGACACGTCGAGGACGATGTCCTCGCTCTCCTCGCTGTCCTTCGTCACCACCTTGACGGTGAACTTCTCGTCCTTGAGCCGGGTCTGGGCGCTCTCGACCTTGCTGCCCTTGAGGCCGTTGGGGATGCTGACCTCGGGCTTGCCGCCGCAGAGGCTCACCGTCACCTGGCCGTTCTCCTCCAGCGAGGTGCCGGCCGGCGGGTCCTGCCTGACCACCGTGCCCACCTTGCAGGTGCTGTCGAAGACCTGGTCGCCGGTCGCCGGCACCAGGCCGGAGTTGCGGATCTCGGCGAACGCGACGTCCTGCGTCTTGCCCGCCAGGTTGGGCACCGGGCTCTTCTTCGGCTCCTGACCGTTCATCAGCAGCGCGGCGACCAGGGCGATCACCGCCAGGACGCCGACCGCCGCGAACGCCGCGATCACCCAGGCCGAACTCTTGCGCCGCTGCGGGTCGCCGACCCGGGCCGGGATCTGCCGGGTCTGCTGGCCGACCACCTGGGTCGGGTAGCCGCTCGCCGCCGCGGCCATCGGGGTCGTCTCGTCCTGGCTCAGGACGGGGGTGGCCATCACCGGTCGACCGGCGGCGGCGCGGAGCAGGTCGGCCCGCATCTCACCGGCGCTCTGGTAGCGGTTGAGCGGGTTCTTCGACAGCGCCTTGAGCACGATCGCGTCGATCGCCGGGGTGACGTCCGGGTTGATGTCGCTCGGCGTCGGCGGGGCCTCCCGCACGTGCTGGTACGCCACGCTGACCGGGCTGTCGCCGACGAACGGCGGATGGCCGCAGACCAGCTCGAACAGCACGCAGCCGGCGGCGTACACGTCGGAGCGGGCGTCGACGGCCTCGCCGCGCGCCTGCTCGGGGGAGAGGTACTGGGCCGTGCCGATCACCGCGCTGGTCTGCGTCATCGTGGTGGCGCCGCTGGCCAGCGCGCGGGCGATGCCGAAGTCCATCACCTTGACCTGGCCGGTCTGGGTCAGCATCACGTTGCCGGGCTTGATGTCCCGGTGGATGATCCCGTGCCGGTGGCTGAACTCCAGGGCCGCGCACATGTCGGCGCAGATCTCCAGCGCCCGGCGCGGCTGGAGCCGCCCCTCGACGCCGAGGACCTCCTTGAGGGTCCGCCCGTTCACGAACTCCATCACGATGAACGGGAGGGTCTCCCCGGTCGGGGCGGTCTCCTCACCGGTGTCGTAGACGGCGACGATCGCCGGGTGGTTCAGCGAGGCGGCGTTCTGCGCCTCCCGGCGGAACCGCATCTGGAAGGTGGCGTCCCGGGCCAGGTCCGTCCGGAGCATCTTGATCGCGACGTCCCGACCGAGCCGGAGGTCCCGACCGCGGTGCACCTCGGCCATGCCGCCGTAACCGAGCAGCTCGCCGACCTGGTACCTGCCACCGAGCAGGCGGGCCTGGGCTGTCATCGCGTTCGTCGTCCTTCGCTCGTCGTCGTCTCGCCGGCACCCGGTCCGAGCCGTACCACCCGACGGTACGACGTCCCGGCCGGATCGTCGCGTCCGAGGGCACTCAGCGCGCCGGACGTCGTACCCGACGCACCGGGATCGGTGGCCAGGTTGCCCTGCCGGCTCGCGTACGCGAGCACACCCGAGCAGACCAGCACCAGCAGTGCCAGCAGGATCGCCAGGGTCACCATGCCGGACCGCGAACGGGCAGGTGGGGCGGGGGGCGGGAGGGGCTGCCGGGCGTACACGGGCCGGTCGGCACGCAGCTGGGCGGGCGGCACGGGGGCCGCACCCCGGGGCTGCTGCGGGTAGGGCCGGGTCATCGGGGTGGCCTGGACCGGCGGACGCTGCGGGGTCACCGGCGGCTGCGGGTGCCGGGCCGCGACCGGCGGCCGGGCCTGCTGCCCACCCACCGGCGGGCGGGCCTGTCCACCCATCGGGGGCCGCGCCTGCCCGCTCGCCGCCGGTCGGTGCGGGTGGGCCGGCACGCCGGGCTGCTGCCGGGGTACGGCGGGCACCTGCGCGCGGGCCATCGGGCCGGCCGGGGACGCCGGTGCCCCGGAGACCGGGCCACCGGAGACCGGGCCGGGATGTCCGCCACCGGCGCGGGCCTGCTGGGAGAGGGCCTGCTTGGCCTGCCGGGCGACGGAGGCCAGGGCGGCGGCACTGGGCCAGCGGTGGCCGGGCTCCTTGGCCATCGCCCGCTCCACGATCGCCTTGACCTGGGGCGGAATGTCCCCGGGCAGCGGTCGGGGAGTGTCCCGCACGTGCCTCATCGCGATTTCGAGCGGGTTGTCGCCCTCGAAGGGCCGCCGGCCGGCGAGGCACTGGTAGGCCACCACGCCGAGCGCGTAGACGTCGGAGGCGGGTGTGGCGACCGCGCCGGTGGCCTGCTCGGGGGAGATGTACGAGGCGGTGCCGAGCACCGACCCGGCGGCGGTGAGCTGGCCGACCAGCTCGGACCGGGCGATGCCGAAGTCGGTGAGCACCAGCGTGCCGTTCGGCCGGACGAGCAGGTTGCCCGGCTTGACGTCGCGGTGCACGATGCCCTTTTCGTGGGCCGCGTGCAGGGCGTCGGCGGCCTGGGCGAGCAGGGCCATCGTCCGGGCCGGGGTGAGCCGGCCGACCCGGCTGAGCGTCGCCGACAGGGCGTCGCCCTCGACGTACTCCATCACCAGGAAGGCGATCTGCTGGTCGCTGCCGAAGTCGTAGACGTCGACCACGCCGGGATGGTTGATGGTGGCCATGGTGCGCGCCTCGCCCCGGAAGCGTTCGGCGAAGCCGGGCTCGTCGAGCAGCGCCGGGAGCAGGCTCTTCACCGCCACCGTACGGCCCAGCACCTGGTCGGTGCCGCGCCACACGTCGCCCATGCCGCCGCTGGCGATCCGCTCGTCGAGACGGTAGCGGTTGCCGAGCTGCACCCCGGGGCTGAGCATGTCAGCGGCCCCCCGCATCGGCGATGGCCGCCTGCATGATCCTGCCACCGATCCGGGCCGCCTCGGCGCTGCCGCCGCTGCCGGCCTGTTCCAGCTCCACGCAGACCGCGGAGACGGCGTTGCCGTTCTTGTCCAGGGCGAAGCCGATGAACCAGCCGTGGTCGGGGCGGTCCGGCGCGGACTGGGCGGTGCCGGTCTTGCCGCCGACGGTGTAGCCGTCGATGGCGGCGGAGCTGCCGGTGCCGTTCTTCACCACGCTGACCATCATGTCCCGCAGGTCGTCGGCGACCTGGCCGCTGACCGGCTGACGCAGCTCCCGGGGCTGGGCGTTGTAGTAGCTGGTGGTGCGGTCCGGCCCGAGGAGCTGCTTGACCAGGTAGGGGCGCATCTGCCGGCCCTTGTTGGCGACCGAGCCGGCGATCAGCGCGCCCTGGAGTGGGGTCATCCGGACGTTGTTCTGGCCGATGGAGGACTGGGCCAGCGCGGCCGGGTCGGTGCCGCCGTCGGGGTTCTGCATGTCGCCGGTCCGGCTGGCCGCCACCGGCAGGCCCCCCTCGCCGAGCTGACCGACGGTGAGGTCGTCCTGCTCGAAGCCGAACTGCCGGGCCTTCTCCTTCACCGTGTCCGCGCCGAGTCGGACGCCGAGCTGGGCGAAGCCGGTGTTGCACGACTCGGTGACCGCGTCGATCAGGGTGACCTGCGCCTCCGGGCAGATCGACGGGGCGGCGTTGCGGATCGGCGTGCCCGAGGTCGGCGGGGTCCAGCTCGGCCCGGCCGGGATCTCGGTGTCCTTGCCGACCCCGTTCTCCAGCGCGGCGGCGGCGATCACGATCTTGAAGGTGGAGCCGGGCGGCAGGACCTCCGACAGCGCCCGGTTCTTCAGCGGGCCGTCCGGGTCCTGCTCGTACTTGTTGTAGGCGGCCGAGGCCACGTTGGTGTCGTGGTCGACAAGCGGGTTCGGGTCGAAGCTGGGCATCGAGACCAGCGCCTGCACCGCACCGGTACGCGGATCGATGGCGATCGCCGCGCCCTTCTTCACCCCGTTGCGGTTGTTACGCAACTGCTCGTAGGCGGTGTCCTGGGCGCGCTTGGAGATGCTCAGCAGTACGTTGCCGCCGCCACTCTCGTCGCCGGTGAACATGTCCTTGATCCGGTTGCCGAGCAGGGCGTCGCTGGTGCCGGCGAGGAAGTCGTTCTCCAGCCGTTCGATGCCGGTGTCGGCCAGGTTGACAGGCTTGTAGCCCAGCACGTGCGCGTACTTCGTCCCCGCCGGGTAGCTGCGCTGGAACCTCAGCTTGCCGCCGGTCTCCTTGCTGGTGGCCACGGCGGTGCCGCCGGCCTCGATGTTGCCCCGCCGACGCTCGTACTCGGCCACCTGGACCCGGCCGTTGTAGTCGCTGTTGCGGTACTCGTCCGCCTTGTAGGCCTGGATCCAGTTGAGGTTGGCGAAGAGCAGCCCGAACAGGACCATGACGACGACGCCGACGCGGCGCAGGGGCGCGTTCACGGGCGGATCACCTCCGTGGGAGCACCGTGCAGCTGTTCCGGCGGCCCGCCACCGGGTCGGCCGGCCGGGCCGCCGCCCTGGGCCACCGGCCGCCGGGCGGCGTCGGAGATCCGCAGCAGCACCGCGATGAGCAGCCAGTTCGCCATCAACGACGAACCACCGGCGGACAGGAACGGGGTGGTCTGACCGGTCAGCGGGATGAGCTTGCTGATCCCGCCGACGATCACGAAGACCTGTAGGCCCAGGGTGAAGGCGAGACCACCGGCGACCAGCTTGCCGAACGAGTCCCGCACCGCCAGCCCGGCCCGCAGCCCGCGCTCGACGATGAGCAGGTAGACCACCAGCAGCGCGGTCAGCCCGAACAGGCCGATCTCCTCGCCGATGCCGGCGAAGATGAAGTCGTTCTGCACCTCGGGGATCTCCAGCGGCTCCCCGGCACCCGGGCCGGAGCCGAACAGGCCACCGCTGCCCAGGCCGAGCAGGCCCTGCACCAGCTGGTAGCCCCGGTCGTACGGCTCGGCGAACGGGTCGAGCCAGATCTCGGCGCGGGTGTAGAAGTTGGCGAACGGCCCACCCACCGTGCCCCCGAGCACGTACGCGAGGTAGGCGCCGCCGAAGAAGAGAACCAGACCGATCAGCAGCCAACTGACCCGTTCGGTGGCGATGTAGAGGGTCACCACGAACATGCCGAAGTAGAGCAGCGAGGTGCCGAGGTCCTTCTCGAAGACCAGGACCAGCAGACTGATCATCCACACCCCGAGCACCGGGCCGAGATCCCGGCCGCGCGGGAAGTCGATGCCGAGGATGCGGCGGCTGGCCAGCGACAGCACCTCACGCTTGCGGACCAGGTAGTAGGCGAAGAAGACCAGCAGCGCCAGCTTGGCGAACTCACCGGGCTGGATGCTGAACCCGCCCACCCTGATCCACAGCTTCGCGCCGTTGATCTCGGAGAATCGGCCGGGCAGCACCGCCGGGATCATCACCAGCACGATGCCGGCCAGCCCCAGCGTGTACGCGTACCGGGAGACCGCCCGGTGGTCGCGCATCAGCACCAGCAGGCCGGCGGCGAGGACCACCGCGGCCAGCGTCCAGGCGAGCTGCCGCCCGCCGGTGCCGGCGAAGATGGCAAGCGTCTCCCGGTCGGCCGGGGCGGCCTTGCCGAGGTCGAGCCGGCGCAGGAAGCCCACCCCGATGCCGTTGAGCAGGGCGACCGCCGGCAGCAGGGCCGGATCGGCGAACGGCGCCAGCCACCGGATCACCAGGTGCATGCCGAAGAAGACCAGCCCGAGCGCGGCGGCCGGCATCCAGAAGTCGCGGGTGACGGTGTCGAGCAGGTTCGCCTCGACGATCGCCCCGTACGCGGCCACCAGCACCATCGCCAGCACCAGCAGGGACAGTTCGGCGTTGCGCCGGGACCGCGCCAGACGTACGCCGGGCCGCTCGCCCGTCGTGACGGGCGAGACTACCGGGTGGGCCGCTGCGGTCAAGGAGGTGTCCCTCGGATCTCAGCCGACGGTCACTCGGGCGACCGGCAGCCCGCCGGGTCTCCGGCCGGCGGAACCGCGTCGGAGGCCGAGGCGTCGGGTGTGGTGGTCGGCGTGGGAGTGCCGTTGGCACCCGGGACCCTGGTCACGTCGGGGCTGGGTGAGCCCGGGACGGCCGGCGTCGACGAGTTCGCCGGCACGGGTGAGCCGGTGATCAGCGGCGGCACCGGCGGGCAGACCGGCTTCAGATTCGGGTTGGTCGGGTCGTCACTGGTCAACTCGGCCAGCCGGCGCAGTGCGTCCGGTCGGCTCTTGGCCTGGATGCCCTGCTTGACCTGCTCCTGAGCGGCCAGGGTGAGGTCGTCGAGCTTGGCCTGGCTGGTCGAGTGGACGCTGGACAGGTCGAGTCCGGCCACCTGGCCGGGGACCCCGCGGAAGACCGCGAGCTGCCCGCTGTCGGTCGCCCCGACGTAGTACTGCCGCTGGGTGTAGCTCCACCCGGCGAAGAGGCCGCCACCGAGGATGACCAGCAGGGCCACCAGCATCGCCGCGGTACGCAGCGGCCGGCGCGGGCGTTCCGGGTCGTCGTCCCGGTTGGTCGCCGGTTCCTCCGGTGCGGGCGGGCGCGGCGCGGACAGCGCCGAGGCGCGGGCGGCCGGGGTCGAGTCGTCGGCGGCGGTGGCCATGCCCCGGTCCCGGGCCGCGGCCCCGCCGACGATCGGGCTCGCCTCGACGATGTCCTGGTCGGTGGCGTCCGCGATGATCACGGTGATGTTGTCCGGGCCACCGCCGCGCAGGGCGAGCTGCACCAGCCGCTCGACGCACTGCTGCGGGTCGGTGTACTCGCGGAGGCTGTCACCGATGGTCTCCGCGCTGACCACGCCGGAGAGGCCGTCGCTGCAGATCAGGTAGCGGTCCCCGGGCAGCACCTGCCGGACGCTGTATTCCGGGTCGATGTCCCGGCCGTCGAGGGCGCGGGTGAGCAGCGAGCGCTGGGGGTGGCTGCTCGCCTCCTCCGCGCTGATCCGCCCCTCGTCGACGAGCATCTGGACGTAGGTGTCGTCCTTGGTGATCTGGGAGAACTCACCGTTGCGCAGGAGGTAGGCCCGCGAGTCGCCGATGTGGACCATGCCGAGCTTGCTGCCGGAGAAGAGGGTCGCGGTGAGCGTGGTGCCCATCCCCTCCAGCTGCGGGTTGGCGTCCACCGTGTCGCGGAGCTGCTGGTTGGCGGTGCCCACGGCCGATCGCAGCGCGTCGACGAGCGCGTCCCCCGGGACGTCCTCGTCGAGCGGTGCCATGGCACCGATGACGATGTTGCTGGCGACGTCACCGGCGGCCATGCCGCCCATGCCGTCGGCGACGGCGAGGAGCCGCGGCCCGGCGTAGACGGAGTCCTGGTTTCCGTCTCGGATCAGACCGCGGTCGCTGTGGGCCGCATAGCGCAGGGTCAGAGTCATGGCCGTAATTCGAGAGAGGTGCGGCCGATACGGATCGGCACGCCGAGGGGGACGGGGGTTGGTCCGGTGACCTTAGCGCGATCGAGGTACGTGCCGTTAGTCGAACCGAGATCCTCGACGAACCACTGCCCGTCCCGGGGCACCAACCGGGCGTGCCGGGCGGAGGCGTAGTCATCGGTGATGACGAGGGTGGAGTCCTCGGCCCGGCCGATGGTGATCTGCGCTTCGCCGAGGGTGATCCGGGTGCCGGCGAGCTGGCCGGCGGTGACCACCAGTTGGTGGGCCGCCCGACCCCGCTTCACCTTCGCCGGCTTCGCCGCCTGCTGCTGGGTGGAGGCCCCGACCGCGCGCGGCGCGGCCACCAGCCGCCCGGACCGCGCGCCCGCGAAGAGATCCCGACGGATGACACCGACCACCGTGAACACGAAGATCCACAGCAGGATGAGGAACCCGAACCGGGCGACGGTGATGACGAGTTCCGGCAAGGCGGGTCAGCCGTCCACGCGGAAGGTCAGCGTCGTGGTGCCGAGCTGGATCATGTCGCCCGGGTTGAGGGCGACGGCCGAGACCCGCTGGCCGTTGACCATGGTGCCGTTGGTCGACCCGAGGTCGGTCAGCACCACCTGGCCGCCGTCGAAGTCCAGCCGGGCGTGCCGCCGGGAGATCCCGACGTCGGGCAGGCGCAGGTTGGCCTGGTCGCCCCGGCCGATCACGGTCGAGCCCATCTGCAACGGGTACGTGCGGCCGTCGCCGGAGACCAGCCGGACGTTGCGTGCGCCGCCGCCGTGGCCGGGCGGCGGGCCGTAGCCGCCCCCCTGGTCGTACGACGGGTAGGCCGGCGGGCCGGGGTCGTAGCCGCCCGGGGAGGAGACCGGAGCGACCTCGCCGCCGGTGTAGACCTCGGCGGTGACCCGGAACATGCCGGTGTCCAGCCCCTCACCGCGCTCGACCTCGACGATCACGTCGCCGTAGACCGTCCACGCCTGCTCGCCGATGAACTCCGCCTGCGACTGGGCGAGCTCCTGGGCCAGGGCGGCGGCGTACGGCGCCAACCGGCTGTGGTCGTACGGGGAGAGATCGATCACGTAGCGGTTCGGCACCAGGGTGCGGCCACCAGCGAGGATGGCCTTGTGCGCCTCGGCCTCCCGCTGCATGGCGTTGAGGATCTCCACGGGGTGGACCACCCCTTTGAAGACCTTGGCGAAGGCCCCTTCTACCAGGCCTTCCAGACGCTTCTCGAAGCGTTGCAGCACGCTCACCGGCTCCTCCTCGGGTCCCGAGGACATGATGGTATCTGGACGGCGCGCATGCAGCTCGCGCGCCGCTCGGCCACCGCGCGGCGGCCCGTTCGGAGCGGCCGTCCGGACCGTGCTACTCTTTCGTCCGCCACGAAGGGTGACCGCTCGTAGGAACGGTAACCGGTCGAGGCGAGACCGCAGGACCGGGTAGGATGTTCCGGGCTCGCCGGAGACGGCGGGGTCGACGCGTTCTACCGCGTTCGAGGGTCGTGCCACGGGGATGTGGCGGAATGGCAGACGCGCACGGTTCAGGTCCGTGTGTCCGAAAGGACGTGGGGGTTCAACTCCCCCCATCCCCACCACCAGACGAGGGCTCCGCAGTCGCGGGGCCCTCACTTCGTATCGGGGCGTACCGGACGTCAGGCTATGCTCCGATGGTTTTTTCCAGCCTCCTACCTTGACCAGGAGTGTCGTGTGAGTGTCGCGTTGGTGACCGGGTCGGGCGGTCTGATCGGTTCCGAGGCGGTCCGGCACTTCGCCGGGCTCGGCCTGGACGTGGTCGGCATCGACAACGACATGCGGCAGGAGTTCTTCGGCGCCGAGGCCTCGACCGCGTGGAACGTCCGGCGGCTGACCGACGAGCTGGGGTCGGCGTACGCGCACCACAGCATCGACATCCGCGACCGGGACACCCTCGGCAAGCTCTTCGCCCGGTACGGCCGGGACATCGCCGTGGTGATCCACACCGCGGCCCAGCCGTCGCACGACTGGGCCGTGCGGGACCCGTTCACCGACTTCGACGTCAACGCCGTCGGCACCCTCAACATCCTGCAGAACGTGCGGGAGCACTGCATCGGGGCACCGCTGATCCACTGCTCCACCAACAAGGTCTACGGCGACCGGCCCAACAGCCTGCCGCTGGTGGAGCAGGAGACCCGGTGGGAGATCGAGCCGGGGCACCCGTACGAGCAGGGCATCCGGGAGGACATGTCGATCGACGCCTGCCTGCACTCGGTCTTCGGGGCCTCCAAGGTCGCCGCCGACGTGATGGTGCAGGAGTACGGCCGCTACTTCGACATGCGGACGGCCTGTTTCCGGGGCGGCACGCTGACCGGCCCGGCCCACTCGGCGACCGAGCTGCACGGCTTCCTCGGATACGTGATGCGGGCCAACATGGAACGCCGTACCTACAAGATCTTCGGCTACCAGGGCAAGCAGGTGCGGGACGCGATCCACAGCTCGGACGTGGTGTCGGCGTTCGAGGCGTTCTTCCGGGAGCCACGCTCGGCGGCTGTCTACAACCTGGGCGGCGGCCGGCACTCCAACACCTCCAACCGGGAGGCGTTCGCCCTGGCCGAGGAGATCACCGGCCAGGAGATGATCACCGAGTACGTCGACGCGAACCGGATCGGCGACCACAAGTGGTGGATCGGCTCGAACGAGGCGTTCCAGGCCGACTACCCGGGCTGGAAGCAGGTCTACGACGTACCCATGATCATGCGGGAGATCTACCAGGCCAACGTCGACAAGTGGGTGCCGGGAGCATGACCGGGCAGGGCAAGCGGAACGTCCTCGGCGTCCTGGTCGACGCCACCGACTACGCCTCGGCGACCGAGCAGGTGGTCGCGGCGGCCCGGGACCGCCGGCCGCTGGCGCTGACCGCGCTGGCCGTGCACGGGGTGATGACCGGGGTGCTCGACCCGGCGCACAACGCCCGGCTCAACTCCTTCGACGTGGTCACCCCGGACGGCCAGCCGGTGCGTTGGGCGCTCAACCTGCTGCACCACGCCGGCCTGGCCGACCGGGTCTACGGCCCGACTCTGACCCTGCACGTGCTGCGCCGTTTCGCCGACGAGGGCCTTCCGGTCTACCTGTACGGCTCGACCGAGGAGACGCTGGCGAAGCTCATCCCGGAGCTGGAGCGGATGTTCCCGGCCCTGAAGGTCGCCGGGGTGGAGCCGTCGAAGTTCCGTGCCGTGCAGCCGGGCGAGGACGTCGAGATCGCCGACCGGATCCGGGCCAGCGGGGCCCGGCTCGTCCTGGTCGGCCTGGGCTGCCCCCGCCAGGAGGTCTTCACGTACGCGATGCGGCCCCTGCTGGACATGCCGCTGATGGCCGTCGGCGCGGCCTTCGACTACCACGCCGGCCTGCTCAGGCAGCCGCCGCCGTGGATGCAGCGGGCCGGCCTGGAGTGGTTCTGGCGGCTCGGGCTGGAGCCGAAGCGGCTCTGGCGGCGGTACGTCATCCTCAACCCGGCCTACCTGACCCGCCTCGCCGGCCAGAAGACCGGCCTGTGGAAGGCCCGGCCGCCGGCCCCGGCCACCGAACGGCCGGCGACCTTCGCGGTCTGATCCGTCCACTGCGGACGACCGGCCGGGACGACGACCCGGCCGGTCCCGTGCCGCCGGGCCGACCGGCCGGAAAACGGCCACCCCTACGGGATGCTCCGGGGTGGGAACAGGGGCTCGTCCCGGATTCGCCGCCCGCCGTTGTGGGCAAGGCTGTGTCCATGGATGGGCATCTCACCGTGCTGCTGTCGATCGCCGCCGTCTGGCTCGCCGCCGGTGTCGTGGCGGACGGACTCCCCCGGCTGGACCGGGCCCGCGCCCTGCGACGGCGTGCCGGATGGCTGCTCGCCCTCTCCGTCGCCGGGCTCGCCCTGACCGCGACGGTGCTGGGCGCCGGCACGGTCAGCGGCGGGGACACCCCGGTCGACCGGGCCGCCGGGCAGCTTCCACTGGTGGCCGTGCCGGCGCTCGCGGTGGCGGCCTGCACGGTGCGCCGGGTCCGTCGGCTGCGGGCCGGGGCGGGCGCGTTCACCGCCGCGCCGGAGACCCCCGCGCCGTACGGCCTGCGGGCCGCCGCCGGGCACCCGCTGATCGGGCTGCCCGTGCAGGTGACCGCGCTGGCCACCCTGCCGGGCCTGTTGCAGGCCGGCGGGCTCGACCTCAGCGCCGGCGACGGGGTGACCGGGGTGGCGCTCACCGTCGGCGGGTTGGCCGTCCTCGCCATCGGGGTACGCCACGGGCTGCGGCACAACCGGCTCGCCGAGCGGACCCTGCCGGACACCCGCCCCGCGCTGGCCGGGCTGCCCGCCTCATCGGCTGCGGCCGGCTCCCTGCACGTATAGCAGTTCCAGGATCGCCCGGGTCGCCTCGAACCACCGGTCCAGCCAGCCGGGCGGCGGGATGCTCCCCTTGGGCGGCAGTTCCAGCAGCAGGCCGCGCAGCAGCGGGTGCTCGATCATCGACTCGGTGGGCTCCACGTTCCAGCCGGCCGGCTGGAACGCCGGCTCGGCGAACGGGCCCGGGTCGGACGAGGGCAGCGACAGGGGCCCGCCCTGCTCGGACACGGCATAACCGTCGCTGTCACCGGCACCCACCTCGGTAAGCATCGTGTCGCGCCGTGCGCTGCGGTATTTGCCGCCGAAGCGTTCGGTCCTGCCCGGGCCGTTGGTGAGGTTCTCTGAACCGATCGTCGTCATGTGCGTCTCGCCTGCCTCGCTCGGTTGCCGCCACCTGCGGCGGGTCGTCGACCAGCGCCGTACCGAGGGGTTCAACGACCCGGGGCGCGAGTGGCGACGGGCCGGCCGGGGAGTGTCCCCGACCGGCCCGCGGTCAACGCCACGCTGCGTTGGTCAGTGTTGGCCGAACGCGCCGTTCCGAGCGTCGGCGACGAAGGCGTTCCATTCCCCGGGGGCGAATACGAGGGCGGGACCTGTCTTGTCCTTCGAGTCCCGTACCCCGACCGCCCCGATCACGTAAGCCACCTCGACGCAGTTGTCACAGTTCGGCCCGCTTCTTGAGCTCTTGAACCAGGTCGCCTGCGTCAGGTCCTCGGGGAACCTCTTGGTCGCCATTTCCACAACGGCTCCTCTGCCAGTTCTGCGATGTGTGCTACGGACTCCTCGGGTCGCCTGGCTGCTGCTCGAATGTGATCGAAGATGAAGCTGTACTTCTGTAGCTCGTCGCTCTTCTCCAGGAAGAGCCCACCCGTGGCGTTCTCCGCGTACACGACATCCGGATCAACCGATTCGGGGAAGCTGAGAATGGTGAAGGTCCCGTCCATACCGGCGTGCGCTCCCACCTCGAAGGGCAGGACCTGCAACGTCACGTTCGGCAGTTCGGCCACCTCCACCAGCCGCCTGAGCTGGTTACGCATCACCGCGTCGCCGCCCACCGGCCGACTCAACACCGCTTCATCGAGCACCACCCACAGATCGACCGGATCGTCCTGGGTCAACAACGACTGACGGCCCAGTCGGACACGCACCCGTTGTTGCACCTGGTCGGCGGTGAAGTCCGGGCGGGCCGCCTTGATCATCGCGCTGGCGTACTCCTCGGTCTCCAGCAGACCGGGCACGACCTGCTGTTCGTACGCGCGGATGGAGCCGGCCGCCGCCTCCAGGCCGACGTACGCCCCGACGAGCACGGTGCTGTAGGGGTGCCACCACCCCTTCTGCCGCGCCTCGCGGGCGATCTGCACCAGTTCCTCGCTCTCCGCGCCCACCACCCCGTAGATGCGGAGCATGTCCCGCACGTCGCGGGGTGTCGCGGAGGTGTGTCCGGTCTCGATCCGCGAAACCTTCGAGGCGGAGCACTCCAACTGCTCGGCGACGGCCTCGATGGTGATGCCGGCACCGTCGCGCAGGCGGCGAAGCTCTGCCCCGAGCCGACGACGCCGGATGGTGGGGCTCCGCCGTTCGCTCATCGCATCGCCCCAGGTGCCGATGACGGGGGAAGCTGGTGCCTCGCGCTCACCCGGTTACCTCCGGTCGATCGCGCCCGCGTCCACACCCGCCGGGGGCGCGACCGACGGGCGGCGGGCGATCGTTCGCGGCAAGGGGTGGTACCGGTCGTCGGCCGGCCGCGTCGGGCGGACCGCGTTCAGTGTGCCGCTCCGGAGTCGGCGTGATCAAGCGCCCGGTTCACGTGTCGCCCTCACGTATCGGCAAAAGTCGACGTGCAACTTGCATCCCGCATCACACTGATGCACTCTGTCCGTATGGTTCGAGTCACTCACCGTTTCCGGTCGATTTCCTGGTGTGATCAACACCTCGGGCTCGCCCGGCCGGGTGGGTGCCCCGGGCCGCAGGAGTCCACGAGACCTGCCCCGGGTTGATGGCCCCGCCGCTGCACGCCCGGAGGCTGCGGCGGCGGGAGCGGTAACACCCGAGAGCAGCCGGGTGATGGCCGGGTGGCGCGATCCACCACCAGCGGGTACGCCCCCGGCCACCACCACGTCGAGCACCGGCCCGCGGGGCACAACCCCGTCGCCGGAAACGCATCCGTCCCCGTTCCGTACCGGCCGGCCACGCGACCCCGGCCATACCCTCCCAGGAGCCCATGTGCTTCCCCGCTCCGGTGACGTTCTGCACGTGACCCGCGCCGCCAGTGTGCAGTTCCTCCGCCCGATCACCTTCCGGGTGATCCGGGTGCTCGACTGGCCGACGTACGACGGCTGGCTCTGGCTCGACGGCTACCAGCTGAACGCCGCGGGCGACGCGGTCAGCCGCCGCTCGATCTTCGTCCAGCGGGTCGGGCTGACCCAGCTGCGGGCCGCGGCCGTACCGCGTCAGCACACCGCGCGGTCGCGCCGGCCGGTCAACCGCGCGCCGATCGCGGTGGGCTGACTCCCCCGATTACCCGACCGGAGGGCGTGCCGCCGCCATAGACTCGGTACGCCCACCCCGGCGAACGTATCCACCCCGCGCGTATCCGGCCCCTGAACCTGGGATGGCCATGGTCTACCTGCCCGCCGCGCGGCGGCACCACAGGTCCCGCCTCGGACACGCCTTCGGGCTGCTGGTCCTGATCGGCGCGGTCCTCACCCTCGTGGTGGTGACCCGCTACCCGGCCGAGTCGGCCACCCGGCTCGCCGAGCCGGTGCCGGCCCCGGAGATCACCGTGGCCGAGCCCGCCGACGCCCCGACCGGCGACGCCGCCGGCCCGCAGCCCGACCCGGCACCGCCCGCCGACAGGCGCACCCCGGTCTGGGCCGAGAACCCGCCCGGGGACGGTCTGCGGGCCGAGGGCGACCTGCGGGCCGAGGACGACGCCTCGACCGGCGGCGACCCGGCGAGCGGGAACGACCCGACGACCGGGCCGGGTGGGGACGCCGGAGCCGCTCCGGGGGCCGCGCAGTCCGGGGTCGGCGGTGGCGGTGCGTCCGCGCTCGCCGAGCCCCGGCACCCGTCGGACGACCGACAGACCGTCGCCCGCTCCCTCTTCTACTCCGGCCTGCTCGGACTGGCCATCTCCCTGGCCGGCCTGGGCCTGGTGGGGACCAGACGCCGGATGTGGTGAGCCGCGCCGGTGCAGCGCCCCGACTCCGTCACCCGGTCGGGGTGGCCGTGCCGGACGGCGACGCCGACGGCTCGGCGGCCACCACCAGGGTCACCTCGTCGCCCGGCAGCACCGGCTGACCGGCCTCCGGATCGGTGGACAGGACGGTGCCGGGCGGCCGGTCCGACTCCCGCGTCTGCACCCGGGAGGACAACCCGAGCCGCCCCAGCAGGGCCTCCGCCGTCTCCTGGGAGAGACCGACCAGCGGCGGCACTGCGATCGTCGCCGGCTGGGTCGACGGCGCGGTGGTCGGTGGGGTCGTCGGCGGCCGGGTGGTCGGCGCGGTGGTCGGTGGTGCGGTGGTCGGGGCGGCACCCGTCGTCGGCACGGCCGTCGGCGGTGGGGTCGGTGTCCCGTCCGACGGGGTGTCCACCGCCTGCAGGGCCAGCCAGATCCCCACCCCGGCGAGCCCGAGCAGGAGGAGCCCGAGCACCCCCAGCAGGATCGGCGTCCACCAGCGTCGGCCGCGCTGCTCCTCGGCGTACCACTCGGCCGGCTCCCGGGGGTCGGCCGCCCGGGGCGGTGGCACCCCGGCCCGGCCGGACCAGACCGGCGTGCCGGCCGGCTCGGGCCGGGTCGTCCCGTCGGCCGGCGGCAGCGGGCGGGTCGCGTCCACCGGCTCCTGCCGGGCGGTGGCGTCGACCGGGGGCGGTCCACCCGCCGGGGGCCGGTCCGCCGGCAGCGGCGCGGTCCGGTCGGGCGGGTCCTGGCGGTCGTCGCTCATCGCACGTCCTCTCGCCACCTGGCGGACGGCGGGCGCTCGACCCACCGGGCGCGGCCCGAGGCCGGCCAGGCGGTCGTGGCCCTCGGCCCCACCACGGTAACGGCCGGAGCCGGCATCCACCGGTACCGGCGCGGCGATCCGCCGGTCAACCCGTCGGCGTCGGCCCGGCGGTCGGCGTCGAGTTGTCACCGCAGGAGATGGCGACCTGGTCGTTCCAGTGCGCGGTCGCGTCGGCCGCCGGCACCTGGGCGGTGACCTCGCCACGGTTGCCGGTGGGGTACCGGGGGAACAGGCCCACCTCGCCCAGTTCGTCGGCGGCGTCGTCGCAGTCCTCACCGATCAGGTCCGGCACCTCGACCTCGGGTGCCGGACCGCTGACCTCGACCCGCACGGTGGTGCCCGGCTTGACCGACGTGTCCTGGGCGGGCACGGTGCGGGTCACCGTCCGGCCCGAACCGGTGCCGAACACCAGCCGCCAGCCGAGCTTCCGGTCGTGCAGCGTGTCCCGCGCCTTCTCGAAGTCGAGCCCCACCAGCCGGGGCACGGTCAGCCCGCCACCGGTGGCGGCAGGTGGCGGGGGCGTGGTGGCCCGCGCGGTGGTCGGTCGGGCGGTGGTAGGCGCGTCGACAGGGGTGGACGGTCCGCTGGCCGCCGCTGCCGGGGTGGCACCGGTCTCCGGGTCGCCGGGATCGGCCAGCACCCACCCGACGGTGCCCCCCACGGCAGCCAGCAGGACCGTCGCCAGGGCGCCGCCGAGCACCAGCGTGCCCCGGCCCGGCCGGCCCCGGGCCGCAGTGTCCTGTCCGGTGTACTCGTCGTCGTCCATGCCGCTCCCCCGCCTCGTCCCCGAAACGGTACCGGCCGCTGCCCAGCGGTCACCGGCCGTGCTCCGGCGCTCGTCCGACTCGCCGCCTCGACCAGGGAACGCTACAGTCCCGGCATGGCGGGACGGGGCTGGGGAGGATCGGTGCTCACCGCGCTGGGCGTCGCCGCCGGTGTGGGCGCCGCGCAGCTGGGCTTCGGCTACGGTCTGGGCATCATCAACTGGACGCCGGCCGACGCCGGTGCCACCGAGCCGTCCTGGTTCGCCAGCCTCGCCTGGGCGACCTGGATCGCCGCCGTCTCCACAGTCGCCGGGGCCGTCTGCGCCCAGCGGCTGCACGAGCGGGGCGGGGACGCCGCCGCCGGTGGCACCCTGCACCGGGTCACCCTCGCGGTGGCGGGCGCGGTCGGCGCGCTGATCACCGTGCTGCTGGTCGCGGTGCCGTCCCGGGCCGCCTCCGTACCGGAGACCTTCTCGCCGCAGACCGTCGCGGCCGGGTACGCCGGGGTGGGCGTGCTGGTGGGGCTGGTGGTCGCGGTCTGGGCGCTGCACTCGCGGGCCGCCGCGACGAACGTGATCGCCACCGTCGGCTGGCTCTGGCTGCTGGCCGTGGTCTCCGTCGTCGACGGGGTGCTCGCCGGTCGGGGGCTGACCAGCGCCCAGCTCGGCATCTGGCAGATCGCCCAGGACAGCCCCCGGTTCTGGTGGCGGGACCACCTCTACTGGCCGGGAGCGCTGCTCGCCCTGGGCTCGGCCCTGCTGATCGGGGCGTCGGCCGCCCGACGGGCCGCCCGGACGCCCGAGCTGCGGCTCGGTGCGGTGGTCTCCGGGGCCGCCGGGCCGCTGCTCGTCGCGGTCGCCTACTTCCTCGCGGTGCCCCGGCTGGCCACGATCTCCCCGGCCCAGGTCTCGGCCCATCTCGTCGCGCCGTACGCGGTCATCGTCGGTGCAGCCGGGTCGGTGCTGGTGGCCTCGCTCGCCCAGCGGGCCGAACGACGGGCCACCGCCCGGTCGACGCCGCCGGTGCCCCGTCCCCGTACCGGGGGACCGGACGGCCTGCCGGCCGGCGTCGACCCGACCGCACCCTCCGAACCGGACGCCCCCGGTCGGGAGACCGACCACCCGGACCCCGCACCCGCCACCTCGGACGTCGCTCCCGGGCGACCCGCACCGCCCGCCGCCCCCGGCCCGGCGGACAGCCCGACCGGCCCGGGTGAGGATTCCCCGGCACCGGTGACGGCACCAGGTGGCGATTCCCCACCCCCGGCCGTGGGCCGGGCTCGGCCGGTCCGCCGGGGTCGAAACACCCAGCCGGCTCCGCCAGCCGGTGACACCCAGCCCGCTGACGCCCCCGTCGGTGGCACGCCGGCCGGTCCGGTCACCGACCAGCGCCCCGGGTCGGCGGACGGCGGACAGCAGGGTGTCGGCCAGGGGGTCGAGCAGCCGCCGACGGACCCGGGACCGGTGCCCAAGCCCCGCTCCGGACGCCGCACCCCCTGACAGTTCCCCGGTCGGGGGCGGTCCCCGGCGTGCCGGTCCCGCCCACCGGGTGGCTCAGTCCACCGGCCAGGTGTGCACCGGTTCGTTGCTGCGCTGGAGCTCGGCGTACCGGTTGGCCATGTGGCGCAGCGCCGCGTCCCGGTCGAGGTTGCGGTGGCGCTGCGCCGCCCACACCGTCTCGGTCTGCCAGACCGCCCCGTTGCGGCCGGTACGGCAGCGCTGCTCGATGATGCCGAGCAACCGGTCCCGCTCGGCGGGGGCGACACCGAACCGGTCCAGCCCGGTGGCCGCCTTCGGCAGGAGGGTGTCGAGGACCAGCTTGGTGACCGGCACCTCGCCGAGCCGGGGCCAGTGCAGCACGGCGTCCATGCCCCGGCGGGCGGCGGCGTGGAAGTTCTCCTCGGCTGAGCTGAAGGTGAGCTGGCTCCAGATCGGCCTGTCGGACTCGGCCAGCCCGCGCGCCAGCCCGAAGTAGAAGGCGGCGTTGGCCAGCATGTCGACCACGGTCGGGCCGGCCGGCAGCACCCGGTTCTCCACCCGCAGGTGCGGGCGGCCGTTCATGATGTCGTACACCGGGCGGTTCCAGCGGTAGACGGTGCCGTTGTGCAGCCGCAGCTCGGACAGTTGCGGGACGCCACCGGCGTGCAGCACCTCGACCGGGTCCTCGTCGGCGCAGATCGGCAGCAGCGGCGGGAAGTACCTGACGTTCTCCTCGAACAGGTCGAAGATCGAGGTGATCCAGCGTTCACCGAACCACACCCGGGGGCGTACCCCCTGGGCCTTCAGCTCGTCCGGGCGGGTATCGGTGGCCTGCTGGAACAGGGCCACCCGGGTTTCGGCCCAGAGCTGCCGGCCGTAGAGGAACGGCGAGTTCGCGCCCACGGCGACCTGGACGCCGGCGATGGCCTGGGAGGCGTTCCAGTAGTCGGCGAAGCTGTCCGGCGCGACCTGGAGGTGGAACTGGAGGCTGGTGCAGGCGGCCTCGGGGACGATCGAGTCGGTGTGCGTCCGCAGCCGCTCGACCCCCCGGATGTCCAGCTCGATGTCCTCGCCCCGGGCGCCGACGATCTGGTCGTTGAGCACCCGGTACCGCTCGTTGGTGGAGAGGTTGTCGGCCACCAGGTGCCGTTCGGTCAGGGTGGGCAGGATGCCGACCATGACGATCCGGGCGTCCGACTTGGCCGCCCGCTCGTCGGCCCGGTTGAGGCTGCTGCGCAGGTCGGTCTCGTAGTCGGCGAAGCCGGCCCCCTCGATCAGCCGGGGTGCCGCGTTCAGTTCCAGGTTGAACTGTCCCAGTTCGGTCTGGAAGAGCGGGTCGGCGATGGCGGCGAGGATCTCGTCGTTGCGCATTGCCGGTTCGGCGTCCGGGTCCACCAGGTTGAGTTCGATCTCCAGACCGGTCATCGGCCGGTCGGCGTCGAAGCCGAAGTCGTCGAGCATCAACGCGAAGACGTCCAGGCAGCGCCGCACCTTCTGCCGGTAGCGGACCCGGTCCTCCCGGGAGAACGCGCCCTGCTCGACGTCCCTACCCATGTTTCCTCCAGGCGTGAGACGCGCGGGACGGTGACCGTCCCGGCGCGCAGTGTGAACCACCATAAGAGCGCCCACGCGCCGGGGCCAGTGCCCACCGGGTATGCGCTGTCCCGCTTCTCTACCCAGCGGCCGTCCACCAGCACCGGATGTCGCCGTCGCCGGACAGTGACAATCCGCACGCGCAAACGCCGGGGCCCCCGCTCGCGGTGAGCGGGGGCCCCGGCGTGCCGGGCTCAGGCCTGCCGGATGGCCTCGCCCTCGATCTCGATCTTGATCTTCTTGCCGACCAGCACGCCGCCGGTCTCCAGGGCGACGTTCCAGGTCAGGCCGAAGTCCTCGCGGTCGATCTCGGTGCTGGCGGTGAAGCCGAACACGTCGGTGCCGAACGGGGTGCGGCCGACGCCCTCGAACTCGACCTCCAGCTCGACCTGGCGGGTGACGCCCTTGATGGTGAGGTCACCGAGCAGGACGAACTCGTTGCCGTCGTGGGACTTCACGGCGGTGCTGCGGTATTCCAGCGTCGGGAACTGCTCGACGTCGAGGAACTCGGGGCTGCGCAGGTGGCCGTCCCGGTCGGCCTGGGCGGTGTTGATGCTGGCCGCCTGGATGGTGGCGGTGACCGAGGACTGCAGCGGGTCCTCGGCGACGGTGATGGTGGCGGTGGCCTCGGCGAACTCGCCGCGTACCTTGCTGACCATCATGTGCCGGGCGACGAAGCCCACCCGCTTGTGCGCGGCGTCCAGCAGGTAGGTGCCGGCGGCGGGGATGGTGAGGCCGTCCCAGTCGCGGGTAACCGACTCGGCGCTGGTCATGTAACTGCCCTCCGGGGAAGATTGTTTAGTAGCCCAACGACTGCCTGAGCAACTATAGCCGCAGCAATATTCCTCGTGTCAAGCACTGTTAGGATGGCCAGGTGGACGAGACTGTGTTCGACGACCCCCGGATCACCGCCGTCGGCCTCCTGGTCGAGGCGCACGCCGGGCTGACCGCCCGGTTCACCGCGCAGTACGAGGAGCACGGCGTCTCCGCGGTCGAGTTCGAGGTGCTGATGCGCCTGGCCCGCTCTCCCGGCAACCAACTGCGGATGACCGACCTGGCCGCACAGACCTCCCTGTCCACCAGCGGCGTCACCCGGGTGGTGGACCGGATGGAGCGCGACGGGCTGCTCCGCCGCCGCGCCTGCCCGTCCGACCGGCGCAGCTCGTACGCGGTGGTCACCCCGGCCGGCATGCGGCGGCTGGACGAGACCCTGCCGGGCCACCTCCAGATCATCGAGCAGTGGTTCACCGGTCAACTCGAACCCCGCACCCTCGCCGCCATGCTTGACGGCCTGCGCCGGGTACGCGACGCCGTCCACCCGGGAGCGACCGCCGGCAGCACCGACCAGGCACCTACCGACGAGCCGCCGTCGCCCTGCTGACCGCCCGCCAACAGGGTGCCGGGCGGACCGGCAGAAAAAGCGGCAGAACCCGTCGGACCCACCGGTCGCAGAGCCGCCGATCACCGCAAAACGGACGGTCCGGCTGGCTAGCCTTCATCGCGCGGGGGAGCACCGGGGGGTGCGGGCGCGAGCGATTGAGCGAGGGGTTTGACCAGGGGGCTCGTTCGCTCGCGCCACCCCCGCGCCTAGCCCAGCAGGCGTTCCTCGTTCGGCAGCAGCCGGATGCCGCCGCGCCGGCACGCCTGCGCCAGCCGCTCCCGGACCTCGGCGGAGCCGGTGCTCACGGCCAGCCCGACCAGGGCCTCGACCACGTCCCGCCGGTCCTGACCGGCCGCACCGGCAGCCTCCGCCACCGCGAACCACTCCGCCGCCAGATCCCGGTCCCCCCGGTGCTGGGCCATGGTGCCCTCGATCAGCGCGCAGACCGACTCCTCCGCCCGGACCGGCCCGCCACCGCCCGGACGCCCCCCGGCCGCGCCCGCCTCCGAGCGGGAACCGGGCGGCGTCGGACGACCGTCGCAGCGCAGCTCGGCCAGGATCTCGGCGGCCTCGTCCAGCCGGCCCGACCGGGCCAACGCCAGCCCCACCGTGCCGAGCACCCGCCGCCGGTGCCCCGGATCACCCACCCCGGCCAGCGCGGCGACCACCCGCCGGCCCTGGTCCACCGCGTCACCGTGGCGACCCTCCAACCGGGCCACCTCGGCCAGGTCGGCGCGGGCCAGCAGGCGCAGCCGGGGCTCCCCGCACTGGGCGGCCAGCCGGTCCACCGCGGCCAGCCGCCGGCGGGCCGCCGACAGGTCGGCCAGGCGGATCTCGTGCCAGGCCAGGTGGTGCTGGGCGACCGCCATGTCCCGGGTCCGGCCGTGCCGGGTGGCCAGGGTCAGCACCGCGTGCGCCTGCTCGGCCGCCTCGTCGTAGCCACCTGTCGCGACCAGCAGGGTGCCGAGGACGGTCCGCGCCGCCAGCTCCCCGGCCACGTCGGCCCGCCCGGCGAGCACCGCGAGCGCGGCACGGGCGGCGGGCAGTTCCTGCGCCGCCGCGCCGTGCTCGGCGGCCAACCGGGCCACCCCGAGCAGCGCCCAGGCCCGCAGCGCCGGATCGGCGTCGGCGGTACGGGGATCGGCGAGCAGCCGGCACAGCCACTGCCGGCCGCTGACGTCCCGCCCCCGCATCCGCCACCAGCGGGTCAGCTCGGCGGCCAGCCGCAGCGCGGTGACCGGGTCGTCCCCGGCGGCATGTGCCAGCGCCGCGCCGATGTCCCCGGTCGCCTCGTCGAGCTGGCGGACGGCCGCCGGCTGTCGCGCCCCGACCAGGTCCGGTGCGGTACGGGTCACCAACCGGGTGATCACCACCGCGTGCCGGCGACGGACGGCGGTCAGCTCGCCCCGCCCGGCGGCCTGCTCGACTGCGTACTCGCGGACCGCGTCGAGCAGGCGGAACCGCAGCGGCCCGGCACCCCGGACGCTGAGCAGGCCCAATTCCACCAGCCGGTCGAGCAGCGGCACCGGGTCGACCACCACCGACGGGTCCGGGTCGGCCTCGTCGGCGAGCAACTCCTCGGCCAGCTCCACCGACCACCGGTTGGCGAACACCGAGAGCCGGCGCAGCGCCGCCTGCTCCCACCCGTCGAGCAGCCGGTAGCTGGTGGCGACCGCCTCGCGCAGGGTCACCGCCACCGTGGAGCGGGCCGCTTCGTCGGTACGCCCCGGCGGCGCGGCCTCCCAGCCGCGCCCGCCGAGATCCGGGCCGGCCAGGTCGAGCACCCGGTCGCCGTACCGGTCGAGCAGTTCGGGCAGGTCGAGGATGCGGCCCCGGGCCGCCATCAGCTCGATCGCCAGCGGCAGGCCGTCGAGCCGGCGGACCAGCGCGGTGAGGGCGGGCAGCTCGTCCGGGCCGGGTGGTTCCGGGCGGACCCGGGTCAGCCGGGCGGTGAACAGGGCCGCCGCCGGCCACCGGACCAGCTCGGCCGGGTCGACCACCCCGGCGGGGGGCACCTCCAGCGGGGCCACCGGGCGGACGAGTTCGCCGGGGATGCCGACCGGGTGCCGGCCGGTCGCCACCACCCGCAGGGTGGGCACCGCCGCGACGAGCAGGTGCACCACCTCGGCCACCGGGTCCGGGGCCCGTTCGACCGCGTCGACCAGCAGCAGCGCCGGGCGGCCCCGCAGCCGGGCGGCCAGTTCGGCGAGCCGAGCCGCGCCGAGCACCGCGCAGGCTGCGGCGAGCACGTCGTTGGCGTCGGAACCGGTGCCGACCAGCACCCCGGCCACCCCGCCCGGGTGGGCGTCGGCCACCGCGTGCGCCACGGCCAGGGCGAGCGCGGTCTTGCCCACCCCGGCCAGGCCGACCAGGCTCAGCACCGGCGGCCAGCCGTCGCCGGTCAGCAGGCCGGTCAGCTCGTCGAGTTCCCGTTCCCGGCCGATCAGCTCGACCGGCGGGGGCAGCGCCATCGGCGTACCCGGGAGGTCGGGGTCGCGGGGGACGGTGCCGCCGCCGGGCGCGCGGTGCGGCATCCCGGCGACGCGCGGGGCGGTCGCGGCCCGGCCCCGGGCGCTGGCGAGGAAGGCGGCACGCGCCGCGCCGGTCAGGCCGAGCGCCCCGGCGATCAGCTCGGTGGTGGTGCGTTGCGGCCGGTGGGACCTGCCGCGTTCCAGGTCGCGGACCGTCCGCACGCCGACCCCGGCCCGCTGTGCCAGGTCGGTCTGGGTGAGACCGGCGGCCAGGCGGTGTGCCCGCACCAGCTCCCCGATCGGGGTACGACCACCCGTGGGTGAGTGATCATGATCCGGGGTCATGGGCAGGAAGGGTACGGACGGGATACGACGCCGGGCAGCCCTTCGTCGGCCTACCGACGAAGGGCTGCGGATACCCGACAGAGGGCCGTTCCCACCCGGCGGCGGAGCCGTCGCGGGGGTACGGTCACAGACCCAGGTCGCGGGCGATGATCATGCGCTGCACCTCGGAGGTGCCCTCGCCGATCTCCAGGATCTTGGAGTCCCGCCAGAACCGGGCCACCGGATACTCGTTCATGAAGCCGTAGCCGCCGTGGATCTGGGTGGCCTCCCGGGCATTGTCCACGGCGACGGTGCTGGCGTGCAGCTTGGCGATCGCCGCCTGCCGCTTGAACGGCTCACCGGCGAGCATCCGCGCGGCGGCGTCGTAGTAGGCCAGCCGGGCGGTGTGCGCCTTCAGCTCCATGTCGGCGATCTTGAACTGGATCGCCTGGTAGTTGCCGATCGGCCGGCCGAACGCCTGACGCTCCTTGGCGTACGTCAGCGACTCGTCGACGCAGCCCTGGGCGAGGCCGACGGCCAGCGCGGCGATGGCGATCCGCCCCTCGTCGAGGATGCGCAGGAACTGGGCGAAGCCCCGGCCCCGCTCGCCGAGCAGGTTCCCGGCCGGCACCCGGCAGTCGTCGAAGGTCAGCTCGTGGGTGTCCGAGGCGTTCCACCCCACCTTCGAGTACGCGGGCGCGACGGTGAACCCGGGCGTCCCCGACGGCACGATGATGGTGGACAGCTCCTTCGAGCCGTCCGGGTTGGTGCCGGTGACCGCGGTGACGGTGACCAGGGCGGTGATGTCGGTGCCCGAGTTGGTGATGAACGCCTTCGACCCGTTGATCACCCACTCGTCGCCGTCCAGGACGGCCCGGGTCCGGGTGCCGCCCGCGTCCGAGCCGGTGCCCGGCTCGGTCAGCCCGAACCCCGCGAGGGCCTCACCGCTGAGCAGCTTCGGCAGCCACCGGGCCTGCTGCTCGTCGGTGCCGAACCGGTAGATCGGCATCACGCCGAGGGAGACCGCCGCCTCCAGGGTGATCGCCACGCTGGAGTCGACCCGGGCCAGCTCCTCCAGCGCCAGGCAGAGCGCGAAGTAGTCGCCGCCCATGCCGCCGTGCTCCTCGGGGAAGGGCAGGCCGAAAAGCCCCATCTTGCCCATCTGCCGGACGATCTCGTACGGAAAGGTGTGCCGCTCGTAGTGCTCGGCGATCACCGGGGCGACCGCCTCGTGGGCGAAGTCCCGTACGCTCTCCCGCAGCGCCTCGTGTTCCTCGCTGAGCCGGAAGTCCATCGGTTCCTCCTGTACGGGTGCCGCCCCGGACGCTCGTGACGCCGGCGACGACGGATCGGTTGGACGACCGGTCGGACCCGGTCGGGGACGGCGGCGGGTCACCGGCCGGTCAGACCGGGGTGACCCCGTGCCGTCGGCGGGAGAAGTGCCGGTCCTTGCTCCGGGCGGCGGCGAACCGGCGGACCAGTTCGGCACGCAGCTCGTGCGGTTCGACGATCGCGTCGATGACCAGCTCGCTGGCGAGCCGCACCACGTCGATGTCCCGCTCGTACTCGGCCCGCCTGGCGGCGACGAAGGAGGCCCGTTCGGCCTCGTCGGCGATCGCCGCGATCTTGTTGGCGTAGACGGCGTTGACCGCCGCCTCGGCCCCCATCACCGCGATCTTCGCGGTGGGCAGGGCGATCGTCGCGTCCGGCGCGAAGCCGGGGCCGGCCATCGCGTACAGGCCCGCACCGTACGCCTTGCGGACCACCACACAGATCTTGGGTACGGTCGCCTCGGAGATCGCGGTGATCATCTTGGCCCCGTGCCGGATGATGCCCTGCTTCTCCACCGCGCTGCCGACCATGAACCCGGGCACGTCGCTCAGGAACAGCAGCGGCACGTTGAACGCGTCGCAGAGCTGCACGAACCGGCTCGCCTTGTCGGCCGAGTCGACGAAGAGCACCCCGCCCTTGAACATCGAGTTGTTGCCGACCACGCCGACGACCTCGCCGTCCAGCCGACCGAAGCCGATGGTCAGCTCCCTGGCCCAGAGCGCCTGGATCTCGAAGAACGAACCCTCGTCGAGCAGGCCCCTGACGTACCGGCGCATGTCGAACGCCTGCCGCTCACTGGCCGGCACCAGCGCGGCGAGATCGGCCTTCTCCGGCGCGGCGACGGCCGGCGCGGCCGGCGGTTGCTGCTGCCAGTTGGAGGGCAGGTACGACAGGTAGGTCTTCACCACGTCGAGCGCATCGGCCTCGGTCCCGCACAGGAAGTGCCCCACGCCGGACTCGGCGCAGTGCACCCGGGCCCCGCCCATCGCCTCCAGGGTGGTCTTCTCCCCGGTGACCATCTCGACCATCCGGTCCGAGCCGAGGTACATGCTGGCGTTGCCCTCGACCATGGCCACCACGTCGCAGAACGCCGGGATGTACGCCCCGCCGGCGGCGCTCGGCCCGAACAGCGCGCAGACCTGCGGGATCGCCCCGGAGGCACGGACCTGGTTCCAGAAGATCTTGCCGGCGCCCCGGGGGCCGGGGAAGAGGTCGACCTGGTCGGTGATCCGGGCACCGGCCGAGTCGACCAGGTAGACCATCGGCACGCCCGTCGAGTAGGCCCGCTCGATGATCCGGATGATCTTCTCGACGGTACGCGCGCCCCAACTGCCGGCCTTGACCGTGGAGTCGTTGGCCATCAGGCAGACCGGCCGGCCGTCGATGGTGGCGGTGCCGGTGACCACGCCGTCGGCGGGCAGTCCCTCGGCCAGGGCGTTGGCGTAGAGCCCGTCCTCGACGAAGGAGCCCTCGTCGACCAGGAGCGCGACCCGTTCCCGGGCGAACAGCTTGCCCTTGCCGGCGTTGGCCGCGTGGTACTTGTCGGCGCCGCCGGAGCGGGCCCGCTTGCGTAGCTGCTCCAGTGCCTCACCGTCGAGCGTCACGCCGACCCCCTCGCCCCGCGCCTCGTGGGCGCGCCCGACCGCCATGCCGCCGTGGGCGTCGTGGTGGACGCGCCGACCAGCCTGAACGATCGTTAGGCTAGCGCATCCGGGCCCCGCCCGACCACCCGACCGACTTCCGCTCCGGATATTGATAGTCAACTATCGATATGGCTACGCTCCAGACACCCCCTCCGGATTGGAGTGAGCCATGAACTCACGCATCAAGCGCCTCGCCGTCGCCGCCCTGGCGACGGCGACCGCGACCCTCGGCCTCACGGTCGCCAACCCCGCGCCCGCCTCCGCCGCGATGACCATCTGCTACAACACCAGCCAGGCGCCCAGCTACGCGAGCGTCGCCAACCAGGCCGCCTCGATCTGGAACAACGCCACCAGCAACCTGACGCTCGCCGCGAACTGCGGCACCAACCTGCGGATCTACCAGATCACCGGCGGTGGCTCGTACGCCCAGCGCACCAGCCTCGGCAACGGCCGGGTCTACATCGACACCCAGCAGGCCGCCCAGTACAGCCCGCTGCGGATCATGACCCACGAGATCGGGCACATCCTCGGCCTGCCCGACAACTACAACGGCAACTGCGCGATCCTGATGTCGGGCGGCAGCGCCGGAACGGGCTGCACCAACCCGTACCCGAGCACCACCGAGGCGAACCGGGTCAGCAGCCTGTTCGCCGGCACCCTCAGCGCCAACGACCGGCGCAGCAGCACCGGCGGACAGGTCTTCAAGGACAGCTGGCCGGGCCTGCTCAGCGTCGGCTGACCCGCGACGCGACCCGACGGAGGGGCCGGCACCGCGCCGGCCCCTCCCCGCGTCGTCGGGCCGGTCCGCCCCCGACGGGCCCGGTCAGGGCCGGGCGGTCAGCCGGGAGCGCGGGCCGGCCCGCAGCACCCCCGACGGCAGCCGCTTGCCGAGCAGTTCCTCGGCCAACTCGGCGACCCCGATCAGGGCGTCCAGGTCGATGCCGGTGTCGATGCCCATGTCGTACAGCATGTGCACCGCCTCCTCGGTGGCCAGGTTCCCGCTCGCCCCCGGCGCGTACGGGCAGCCGCCCAGGCCGCCGACGCTGGCGTCGAACTCGGTGACCCCCAACTCCAGGGCGGTCAGCAGGTTCGCCAACGCGGTGCCCCGGGTGTTGTGGAAGTGCAGCAGCACCGGCACGTCGGGCTCCCGGTCGCGGACGGCGGTGACCAGCTCCCGGACCCGTCGGGGCGTACCCATGCCCGTGGTGTCGCCGAACGCGACCCGGTCGGCACCGTCGCGGACCACCCGCTCGACGATCCCGGCGACCCGCCCCGGGTCGACGTCCCCCTCGTACGGGCAGCCGAAGCTGGTCGCCACGATCACCTCGACCCGCGCGCCCGCGCCGTGCAGCAGGTCGATCAGCTCGGCGATGTCGTCGAGCGACTCGTCGGTGGAGCGGTTGACGTTGCGCCGGTTGTGCGTGTCGCTGGCCGAGACCACCACCTCGATCTCGGTGAAGCCGGCGGCCAGGGCCCGCTCGGCACCCCGGGTGTTGGGCACCAGCGCCGAGTAGCGGACCCCCTCGACCTTCCCGGCCCGCCGCCACACCTCGTCGGCGTCGGCCATCTGCGGGATCGCCTTCGGGTGCACGAACGACACCGCCTCGATCCGGCGCACGCCGGTGCCGGAGAGGGCGTCGAGCAGCCGCACCTTGGCCCCGGTGGGGATCGGCTCCTCGTTCTGGAGCCCGTCGCGCGGCCCGACCTCGCGGATCGACACCGCCGCTGGCATCTGACTCATGGTCACCTCGCTGTGACGTCGGGTCGCCGGGGACCGTCCCGCGTCGCCGCCCCTCGTGGGGACGACGACCGGCGACGCCGGACGACCGGTGGTCCCTCCAGGGAACCACCCGACCGACCGCCGCCGCCACGCCGGGCCGGCCGGGGTCAGCGCATCCGGCCGACGATGCCGGTGTCGTAGTCGCCGGAGAGGAACTCCCCGTTGGTCAGCAGCTCGGCGAAGAAGGGCAGGTTGTTCTTCGGGCCGGCCACCGCGAAGTCGGCCACCGCCGTCCGGGCCCGCTCGATCGCCTCGGCCCGGTCCGCCCCGGTGACGACGAGCTTGGCCAGCAGGCTGTCGTAGAACGGGGTCACCGTGTTGCCGGCGACGTACCCGGAGTCGACGCGTACCCCCTCGCCGGTCGGCTCCACCCAGGTGCCGATGACGCCGGGGCCGGGCAGGAAACGCTTCGGGTCCTCCGCGTTGATCCGCAGCTCGATCGCGTGCCCGCGCGGCGTCAGCGCGTCCGGGTCGAAGGTCGGTGCCAGGCCGGCCGCCACCCGCAGCTGCTCCTCGACCAGGTCGACGCCGTAGACCAGCTCGGTCACCGGGTGCTCCACCTGGAGCCGGGTGTTCATCTCCAGGAAGAAGAACTCCTGCGTGGCCGGGTCGAGCAGGCATTCGACGGTGCCCGCGTTGCGGTAGCCGACCGCCTCGCCGGCCCGCACGGCGGCGGCCAGGAACCGCGCCCGCAGCTCCGGCGAGACCGCCGGGGAGGGGGACTCCTCGACCAGCTTCTGGTTGCGCCGCTGCACCGAACACTCACGCTCGCCGAGCGCCAGCACCCGTCCGTCGGCCAGGCCGAGGATCTGCACCTCGACGTGGCGTACCCGGGGGAAGTAGCGCTCGATGAGCACCGAGCCGTCGCCGAACATCCGCTCGGCGAACGCGCGGACCTTGTCGTACTCGGTGCGCAGCGCGGCCTCGTCGGCGGCCACCGCCATGCCCATCCCGCCGCCACCGGCTGCGGCCTTGACCATCACCGGGTAGCCGATCTCCGTGGCGGCGGCGACCGCCGCGTCGAGGTCGGTGGCCGGTTCGGTGGTGCCGGGCGCGACCGGCACCCCGGCCGCCGCCATCAGGTTCCGCGCGTTGATCTTGTCGCCCATCGCGGTGATCGCGTCCGCGCCGGGCCCGACCCAGACCAGCCCACGGGCCTGCACGGTACGGGCGAAGTCGGCGTTCTCCGACAGGAAGCCGTAACCGGGGTGGATCGCCTGCGCGCCGGTGGACTCGGCGGCGGCCAGGATCGCCTCCGCGTTGCGGTAGCTCTGGGCCGGGTTCGCCGGCCCCACGCACACCGCCTCGTCGGCCTCGACCACGAACGGCAGGTCGGCGTCGGCCTCCGAGTGCACCGCGACCGCCCGCACACCGAGCCGCTTCGCGGTACGGATGATCCGACGGGCGATCTCGCCCCGGTTGGCGACCAGCAGCGACTCGATCATGTTTCCTCCAGCGTCCAGGGTGGGGACGGATGCTCAACGTCCAGGGTGGGGACGGATGCCAGGAAACCACGGTCGGGCTGTCGGCCACGAGTCGGGCGGGAGGGTCAGGAGTCGGTCTCGGCGAGCAGGGCGGCCAGCGCGGCGGCCCGCAGCAGCGCCGCCCGACGCCGCCTGTCGACCTCGCCGCCGAGGAACGGGGTCGAGTTCATCAGGCCGAACGCGGCGTGCGCCAGCACCCGCGCCTCGCCGTCGGGCAGCCCCGGGTGCAGCGCGGTCAGCACGGTCACCCACTCCTCGACGTACAACCGTTGGAGTTTGCGGATGCGGCGACGCGGCTCGTCCGGCAGGCGGTCCAGCTCGTGCAGGTGCAGGGCGATCACGGCCGGGTTCGCCAGCGCGAAGTCGACGTGGAAGTCGATCAGGGACTCCAGCGCGCCACGCGGGTCGCCCGGACGGCTGGCCGCCCGGTCCCGGCCACCGTCGAGCAGCCCCTCGCTGACCGGGATCAGCGCGGCGGCGAGCATCGCCTCCTTGCCGGCGAAGTGGTGGTAGAGGGCGGGGCCGGTCACCCCGGCGGCCGCACCGATGTCGTCCATGGAGACCCCGTGGTAGCCGCGGGCGGCGAAGAGCCCGACAGCGATCTCCAGGATCTCGTCGCGCCTCGACCGGCGCCGGCCCGCGTTGCCCCTAGCCTGCTGCCCCACAGTCACCTGGCAAGCGTAGACCTCGGGCCGGACACCGGGGCCCTCGGTTACCCGCGGGTTCACCAGGCGGACAGTGGCCGCCGCGCGGGTGCCGGCTCGCGTGCCGCCGGGCCGGGTGCCGCCGGTGGCCGCCGGGGCTCCCCCAGCAGGTTCCCCTGCCCGACGACCGCGTGTCGGGTCTACCGCCGAACTACCGCCGACCGGCTTGCCGCTCCTCCCCCCGACGGAGGGTCGTCGCGCGCTGCTGGAGGCCGGCGAGTCGCAGCGCGATCCGGCGGCGTACCGGCGGCATCCCCGACACCGCGCGCAGCGCCACGTCCCGCAGCGGCCGGCCGGCGGGCGGCAGGGTGGCCAGCCGGGTCAGCCTCGCGGCGAAGCCGACGACCTCCTCGGCGAGTGGTCGACGGCTGGCGGCGTAGTCGTCCAGCAGGGTGTCGGGGTGGCCGGCGAGGACGTCGCCGAGAGCGGCACCGAGGGCCACCGCGTCGCAGATGCCGAGGTTCATCCCCTGCCCACCGGCCGGGCTGTGCACGTGCGCGGCGTCCCCGGCGAGCAGCACCCGGCCACGCCGGTAGCGGTCGGCGATCCGGTGGTGGACGCGGAACCGGGAACTCCAGAGCACGTCGGTCACCCGGTCCGGCCGCCGGGTCGGTCCGCGCTCGTCGAGCAGCGCCTGGAGCCGGGCGGCGTCCGGGTCGCGGGGCGCGTCGGCGACGGCGGCGACCAGCCGGACCACGCCGTCCGGCAGGGGGGCCCACACCAGCGGACCCGGCCGGGCGAGGAAGAGCGCGACCTCGTCGCGGGGGAGCACGCTGTTCACCCGGACGTCGGCGAGCAGGAACGACTCGCCCACGTCGGCCGGGCCACCGAAGTCGATGCCGGCCAGGTCACGGACGGTGCTGTGCATGCCGTCCGCGCCGACCACCCAGCGGGCCCGCACGCTCGTCCCGTCGGCGAAGCCGGCGACCGCCCCGTCGCCGTCGTGGTCCAGGCCGGTGAGCTGGTACGGCCGGTGCACCTGCCCGCCGAGGGCGGCCAGCCGTTCGGTGAGCACCGCCTCGGTCACCGACTGGGAGACCAGCAGCGCGTACGGGTACGTCGACGGCAGGTCCCCGAAGCCGAGGGTGAGCAGCACCCGGTCGCGGTCCCGCACGGTGAAGCGCGACGCCCGCAGTCCCCGGGCCACCAGCGGCGCGGTGACGCCGATCCGATCCAGCACCTCAAGTGTGTACGCGTGCACGACGGCGGCCCGGGAGGTGACCGGCGGCACGGACGCCCGGTCGACCACCGTCACCTCGACGCCCTGTCGGGCGAGGGTGGCCGCGACGGTCAGTCCGGTCGGGCCGGCTCCCACCACCAGGACGTCGGTCTGCGCGGGCAGCATCTCCCACCTCCGTTGCCAACGAGCGTTTGCCAACAGTTGTTGGCAACGGTAGGCCGGGTGGACACCGGAGGTCAACGCCTGTTGGCATAGAGTCGGGGACATGACTGCCCGCCGATCGGACGCCACCCGGGCCGCGATCCTGACCGCAGCCCGGCAGCGTTTCGCCGCCGACGGGTACGAGCGCGCCACCATCCGGGCCATCGCCGCCGACGCCAGGATCGACCCGTCCATGGTGATGCGTTACTACGGCAGCAAGGAGGGGTTGTTCGCGGCGGCCGCCGAGTTCGACCTGCGGCTGCCGGACCTCGCCGACCAGCCCACCGACCAGCTCGGTGAGGTGCTGGTCAGGCACTTCCTCGACCGGTGGGAGGGCGACGGGACGCTGGTCGCGCTCCTGCGTACCGCCGCCACCAACCAGGGTGCGGCCGACCGGATGCGGGCGGTCTTCACCGACCAGCTCGGCGCGGCGGTGGCCGCCGTCGTACCCGATCCGGCGCAGGCGCCCCGGCGGGCCGGGCTGGTCGCCAGCCAGATGCTCGGCCTGGCGCTGACCCGGTACGTGCTACGCCTGCCCCCGGTGGTCGACACCCCGCCAGCCGACCTGGTCACCTGGCTGGCTCCCACCGTCCACCGCTACCTCCGCACCCCCACCTGACCCCCGTCCCACGGGCCGGCCGCCGGGTCGACGCGACGCAATTGGCGGACGTTGCGGTGTCCCGAGGCTGGGATACCGCAACATCCGCCCAAGCGCGACCCAGTCGGGCGCGACCCCAGGCCCGGCGGAGGGCTGGTCAGCCGGCCAGGCCGCCGGGCTGGTCGCCCCGCACCACGGGGGCCCGGACCAGGTTGCCCCACTCGGTCCACGAACCGTCGTAGTTGCGCACCTGCGGGAAGCCCAGCAGGTGGTGCAGCACGAACCAGGTGTGGCTGGACCGCTCGCCGATCCGGCAGTACGCCACCACGTCGTCGGCCGGGCTCAACCCGAGCTGGTCGGTGTAGATGGCCCGCAGCTCGTCGGCCGACCTGAAGGTGCCGTCGTCGTTCGCGGCGGACTTCCACGGCTTGCTCACCGCGCCCGGGATGTGCCCGCCGCGCAGCGCGCCCTCCTGCGGATAGTCGGGCATGTGCAGCATCTCGCCCGTGTACTCACCCGGCGAGCGGACGTCGACCAGCGGCCGGCCCGCCGCCACGTGCGCCATCACCTGCTCCCGGTACGCCCGGACCGGCGCGTCGTTGCGCTGCGGCACCGGGTAGTCGGCGCGCGGCCGGACCGTCTTCTCCCGGGTCAGCTCGCGCCCCTCGGCGATCCACTTCTGCCGGCCGCCGTCGAGCAGCCGCACGTCGGGGTGGCCGAACAGGGTGAACACCCACAGCGCGTACGCGGCCCACCAGTTGAAGTTGTCGCCGTAGAAGACCACCGTGTCGTCGCGGCCGATGCCCTTGGCCGCGCACAGCTCGGCGAAGCTCTCCGCGTCCAGGTAATCCCGGGTCACCTGGTCGTTCAACTCGGTGTGCCAGTCGACCTTGACGGCCCCCGGGAGGTGACCGGTGTCGTAGAGCAGTACGTCCTCGTCGGATTCGACAACGACGAGACCCTCGTCGCCGAGGTGCTCGGCCAGCCACTCGGTGGTGACCAGCCGCTGCGGGTCGGCGTACGACTGGAGGCGGGGATGCGGATCACTCGGCACAGACATGAGCCCCAAGTTACGCCGGAATCCGGGGTGCCGACCGCCCGTTGCTCCCGGAAGGACGTCGGTCGGGTCAGGCGCGGCGGTGCACCAGGCGGCCGGCGACGACGGTGGCGAGGCAGCGTCCGTCGTCGGCGAAGACGGCCAGGTCGGCGCGACTGCCGACGGTGAGGGCCGGGGTTCGTGCCGTGTCGAGGACGGCGACGTCGTTGCGGGCCACCGCCGCCCGTAGCGCCGGGTCGGCCAGGTGCGCGGCGAGCACCGCGCCGACCCCGACCCGCAGCAGCGCGTGCACCCGTTCGCGCGGGCTGGCCGCCGGGGGCAGCGGCCCGTCGTGCACCAGCGCCGGCCCGAGTGTGCCGGGCCACCGCCGCACCCGCACCATCGGGTACGCCCGCGTCAGCTCCCCGGCCGGGCCGACCGCCTCGATCCGGTCCCCGTCGACCAGCACCGCCCAGCCCGACAGCAACCCATCGTCACCCAGGGCCGACCGGTCCGACAGCGACCCACCGTCGCCCAGCGCCGACCGGTCCGACAGCGAGCAACCGGAGACCGGAGCCGCCCGGCCCGACAGCGGCTCGTCGTCGGCCGGCACCGCCCGGCCCGGCGATGGCTCGTCGTCTGGCGTCACCCGGACCGACGGCGGCTCGTCGTCTGGCGTCACCCGGACCGACGGCGGCTCGTCGCCCGGTGCCGTCCGGCCGGGTGGCGGCTCGTCGCCCCGGGTGAGGCGCAGCAGCGGGGCGGTGTGCAGGGTGCGCACGTCAGTCGGCGACCGGGCCGAGGATCGGGCGCTTCGCGGTGACCGTGTCACCGGAGGATCGGCCGGTGAGCCGGCGGGTGATCCACGGGGCCAGGTGCCGGCCGACCCAGCGCAGGTCGGAGGCGCGGGCGGCGAGCCACGGGGTGGCGGCCGGGTGCTCCGGCACCAGCAGCCACTCCTCGTCGCAGCCCACCCCGAGCGCGGTCAGCACCTGGGCGGCGACCCGCCGGTGCCCGGCGGCGGACAGGTGCAGCCGGTCGGGGCTCCAGAGCATCGGGTTGAGCCGGTACGTGTCGTCGGCGAACAGGTCGACCAGGATCGCGCCATGCCGCTCGGCGGTCTCGCCGACGACCCGGTTGACCAGCTCGATCCGGGGGGAGACGAGACGCTGGCCGGGCAGCCGGGCCAGCACGTCGGCGAACCGGAAGAGGATCACGTCGGCGCCGTTGGCGCGCAGCCGGGCCACCACGGCGTCGAACCTGGTGGCCAACGCGTCCGGGTCGAAGGTGCGCCGCAGCACGTCGTTGCCGCCGGCCGCGAAGCTGATCAGGTCGGGTTTCATGGCGAGCGCGGCGGGCACCTGCTCGGCGACGACGCTCGGGAAGAGGCGTCCCCGGATGGCCAGGTTCGCGTAGCCGAAGTCCGGGCCGGCCTCGGCGGCCAGCCGGGTCGCCACCAGGTCCGCCCAGCCCCGGTAGGTGCCGTCCGGGTACGCGTCGTCCATGCCCTCGGTGAAACTGTCCCCGACCGCCACGAAGCTCCGCCAGCGCACGCCGCCCCCTCATGCCCTCGTCGACCGCGGCGACCAGTGTGTCACCGGCCGGCCGTCGCCTGTCGCCGCCCACCGCCCCAACGTGGCGCAGGTCATCGACAGTCACTCCGCACCCTTGATCCACTCACCTGGACCAGCGTTGATCGACTCTTCCGGATCGGCGTTGATCGACTCGCCTGGGTCGGGTTGATCGACTCCTCGGGGCCGACATAGCGGTATCCCGCACCTCCGGACACCGCTATGTCGGCCCCATGCCACCGCCCGCCCCACCCCGCCGGCCGGTGGGGGCGGGGCATACCCCCGATGCTCACCGCCCCAGAAAACCACGTCCATCGAATTACCCCCGCCGCACCAAGCCCGAGCTGATCGGCATCCCGTGTGTCGTCGTGGTCGGTCGCCACCTCGCCGACGGGTACGTCGAGGTGCGCGACCGGGCGACCGGTGGACGCGACGAGGTGCCGTGGGACGGCCTGGCCGACCAACTGCTGAGTCGGGTTCGCGGCAACGGGGTGTAGCGGACGTGCCATGGGGTACCGAAGTCGGATCGACCACGGGTGTTGTTCGGAGGCTCTCATGTACCGGGTCAGTGACGTGATGACGAAGCAGGTGGTGTACCTGCCGGCGGAGACCACCCTGGACGAGGCGGCCAGGGTGATGAAGGAGGCCGACATCGGGGACGTGGTGGTCACCGACGGCTCCACGCTGGCGGGTCTGCTGACCGACCGGGACATCGTGGTCCGGGCGGTGGCCGAGTGCAGCGACCCGACCAGCACCACGATCGGCTCGATCATCACGCGGGAGGTGGTGATGATCGAGCAGCACTCCACGGCCGGGGAGGCGGCGGCGTTGATGCGCGAGCGCAACATCAGGCGCATCCTGGTCTGCGACAACGAACGCAAGCTCGTCGGCATCGTCTCCCTGGGCGACCTGGCGATGCAGCTCGACCCCAGCTCGGCGCTTGCCGACATCAGCGAGGGCGCCCCGAACAACTGAGCCGGGAACGACGGTCGGCAACCGGGGCGGGCGGGAACGACGGTCGGAGCGCACGGTGACGCGGCCGGGGGCAGGTGGAGCCGCCTCCGGCCGGACCGACTGCTCAGGTCGAGGTCCGGGCCGACCGTCGAGCGAGGAAGGTAGGGGGCGGCGGTAGCCTGGCGGGATGCCCGAGATGCCGACGAAGCTGGCCGAGATCGTCGACGAGTTCGCCGACGCGCCCCGCGACGTGGTGCTAGAGATGCTGCTGGAGTACGCCGACGTGGTCCCGCCGCTGCCGGCCGGGGTGGACCGCGACGACCTGGAGCAGGTCCCCGAGTGCCAGACGGCGTTCTTCCTGCGCGCCGAGGTCGCCCCCGACGGCACGGTGACCACCGTGTTCGACTGCCCGCCGGAGGCGCCGACCACCCGGGCCTTCGCCGGCATCCTCGCCGAGGGGCTGGCCGGGGCGAGCGCCGCGCAGGTGCTTGACGTGCCGGACGACCTCTACCAGCGGATGGGCCTGGCGCAGGCGATCAGCCCGCTGCGGGTGCGCGGCGGCACCGCCATCCTGGCCCGGCTCAAGCGACAGGTACGGGAACAAGCGGGCTGAGCTGCGGGTTGTCTCCGATCATGGAGATCGAGATCTACGCCGACGTGGTCTGCCCCTGGTGCTACATCGGCAAGCGCCGCCTCGAACAGGCCCTGGCGTCGTACGACGGCGAGGTGACCGTCAGGTACCGGCCGTTCCAGCTCGACCCGTCGCCGGTGACCATGCCCCGGCCGCTGCTCGACGCGCTGGCCACGAAGTTCGGCGGCCGGGAGCGGGCCGAGTCGATGGCCGGCCAGGTCACCCAGGTCGCCGCCGGGGTGGGGCTGACGTTGAACTTCGACCGGGCGGTGAACGCCAACACCTTCGACGCGCACCGGCTGGTCCGGTTCGCCGACGGTCACGGGCGGGCGGGCGAGCTGGTCGAGGCGCTCTACCGGGCGCACTTCACCGACGGGGTCGACGTCGGTTCGCCGGAGGCGCTGGTGGCGTTGGCCGCCTCGGTCGGGCTGGACGAGGCCGAGGCGCGCGAGTACCTGGCCTCGAACGCGGGCCGCCGCGAACTGGCCGCCGACCTGACCACCGCCCACCAACTCGGGGTGACAAGCGTGCCGACCTTCGTCCTCGCCGGCAAGTACGGCGTCACCGGCGCGCAGGAGCCCGAGACGCTGCTCGCCGCCCTGACCGAGGTCACCCAGCGGGAGTCGACCGCCTGACGCCCGCGCGCCGGGGCGACATCGACAGGCGCGATGTTTCACGTGCAACAACATCGATGGAAAGGAATGGCTAGGCGGGCCGGGCCAGGCCCTCCACCACCCGCGCCCCGGGCAGCGCGCCGAGCGCCGGCCCGGGCAGGGCGATCTTGCTGTGCCGTACGCCGGATCCGATGATCACGTGCGGGGTGGCGACCACCCGGGCGTCGACCAGGATCGGCCAGGACTCGGGGAGCCCGATCGGGGTGATCCCGCCGTACTCCATCCCGGTCGACTCAACCGCCTCGGCCATCGGGGCGAAGCTCGCCTTGCGCACGTCCAGCGTCCGGCGAACCACCCCGTTGACGTCCGCGCGGGTGGTGGCGAGCACCACGCAGGCGGCGTACCGGATCTCACCCTCCCGCTTGCCGGCGATCACCACGCAGTTGGCCGACACGTCCAGCCCCACCCCGTACGCCGCGCAGAAGGCGGCCGTGTCGGCCAGGGTGGCGTCGATCGGAGCTACCAGGACGGCGTCGACGTCGACGGGCGCCTGCGCCGGCCACGACGTCAGCGCGGCGGCCACCGGTGCCGCCAGCAGGTCGGGGCGGGTCCGGGCGGGCTCGGTCTGCAACGTTCCCATCACGGCAGCGATCCTCGCACCCCTGGACCGCAGGCCGCCCGTCGGGCCACCCCCAGGTCACCCCCGGCGCCGCCACGGGCCCGGCAGGTCAGTTGCCGCCGAGGAAGGAGTTCTCCCGCAGGAACGCCCGGTCGTCGGCCGACGCCGACTGCGCACCCCGCAGCACCTGGGGCCGGCGGGCCTCCAGATCCTCCATGCCGTGCCGCACGGCGAGACGGATCACCCCGTAGAGGAAGACCAGACCGAAGACGTAGAGCAGCACCGTGACGACGAAGACCACCATGGGGTCACGGTAGGCAGAACCGTAACCCGTAGCCGACTCATCTTCGGTCGGTTCCCCCGTACGTGTCGGCCAGGTCCGGCGACCGCACCGGGCGAGGGTCGTACCGGGGCGGGAATCGCCTGGATCAGGCGGGGCGTCCCCGGGCCGGCACCACCCGGCCGGCGAGCAGCGCGCCGAGCAGCGCACACGCCACCGCCACGGCGAGCGTCCCCGCGTACCCGGCCGGGCCGGGCGTCGTCCCGGCGGCGAGCACCGTGCCGGTCAACGCCAGCACGGTGGCGGTGAACAACGAGTCGGCCAGTTGCAGCGAGGAACTGTTGCGCCCCTGCTCGTCGGGGGCCGACAGGGCCAGCGTCAACACCGACAGCGCCGGGAACGCCAGACCCATCCCCAGCCCGGCCACCGCCCAACCGGCCACCCCGACCGCCACCGGCACCGCCGGCCAGACGGCGAGGGTGACAGTGGCCGTGCCCGCCGCCACGCAGGCCAGCCCGAGCCGGGGCAGGGTCGCCGAGGACCGTGGCGGCGGCAGCCGACCCTGCGCCCAGGAACCCACCGACCAGGACAGCGCCCCGACGGTCAGCACCAGGCCGGCGGCGGTCGGCGAGAAGCCGCGTTCCCGAGACAGCATCAGCGGGATGACCACCTCCGCGCCCGCGAACGCCGCCGCCGCCAACCCGCGCAGACCCACCACCGTGGGCAGGCCCCGGGCCGCCCGCAGAAACCCCGCCGGCAGCAGCCGGGGCGCACAGACCACCAGGCCGGCCAGGGCCGCCGCCACCAGGGTCACCGCGAGCACACCGCGCTGCTGCCCCCCGTGGTGCAGCAGCGCGGCGCTCACCCCCGCCCCGGCCGCCCACCCGATCCGGGCCGCCGCGCCCGCCGGTGGCCCGGCCGGCGGCGGTCGGTGCAGCGTCCGCAGGCCCGACTCGACGAGCAGCACCGCCGGCAGCGCCACCACCGGTACGGCGAGGAAGACCCACCGCCAGCCCAGGTACTCCACGATCAGCCCGGCCAGCGCCGGCCCGACCAGCGACGGTACGACCCACGCCGCCGCGAACGCGGCGAACACCCGACGCCGCAGTTCCTCCGGGTACGCCTGCCCGACCACCACGTACAACGCGACGGAGAGCAACCCGGAGCCGAAACCCTGCACCGCCCGACCGACCACCAGGGTGCCCATCGCGTCGGCGCTCCCGGCGACGAACAGACCGACGACGAACAGGCCGACCCCGGCCCACATCGGCCCCCGTGGCCCCCGGGCGTCGCACCAGATCCCGGAGAGCACCATGGCCAGCACACCGGCGGCGAACGAGCCGCCGAAGGCGAGCGCGTAGAGCCCCAGACCGTCCAGCGCGCGGGCCACCGTGGGCATGGCGGTGCCCACCGCCAACGCCTCGAAGGCGAGCAGCGACACCAGGGCGACACTGCCCACCGTCATCGTCCGCAGGCGCGGGTCGTAGAGGCGGGTGGCAGGCGTCAGGGTGGCGGTCACCTGGTGACGCCGGGCGGTACGTCAGACATGCGCCCAGCCTGCGACCTGCACCCGGGTTCAGGTCAAGGGTGAGCCCGGTCTCGTCAGGCCGACTCCAGCGCCTCCCCGAGACCCTTGGCCAGCCCCGACAGGTGCTGGTCGGCGAGCAGGTGACCGGCGGTGATCACCAGGGCGAGCGGCCACTCGATGACCTGGAGGGCGGCGAGCACCCCCAGCCCGGCGTAATAGGCGATCTTGTCCGGTGGCGGCACCGCCACCTCGCCCAGCATCGGCACCTCCACCCGTCGGGTGTACGCCCGGAGCATCTCGTGACCGCCGCTGAGATGACGCGTGATCGTGGTCATTTCGGCCTCCCTGCCGCTCGTCGGGTCGTCAGCGGGATTCCACAGGCACCGCCGTCCATGCCCCGTCACCGGCGGAAACTTCCCCCGGTCGGGGGGCATAACGGACGCCCGGCCGGGAAGCCAGGCCGCCTGACGAACGCGGGAGGCGAGATGGCGTACGGCGGCAGTGGGCGGGACCGATCCGGCCGTACCCCTCGATGACCACGCTGGGCCGGTTCGCCGGCCGGGTCCTCCCGTCGGTGCCGGTGCCACCGCTGCTCGACGGGGCGTCCCGTACCGTCGGTTCGGCCGCCGGCCGGCTGGCCCGCGTCGCCGGGTTGGCCCGCCGTCGGGTGTGGTCCCGCAACGGCCGGCACCACATCGAGGTGCACGGCGTCTGCCAGGACGGCGGCGACCGGCTTGCCCGTCAGGTCGAGGCGGCGTTGGAACGGATGCCCGGGGTGGCGTGGGCCCGGGTGAACGCCCCCTCCGGCCGGGTGGTGGTGGCCGTCGAGGAGCCGAAGCCGAAACTGCGCGACCTGATCGACACGGTGGCCCGGGTGGAGCGGATCTGCCCGCACGAGCCGGACCCGGAGATCCCGCCGCCGCACCCGCCGGAGGACGGGCCGCGTACCCCCCGGACCCTCGGCGCGCTCGCCTCCGACGCGCTGGGCCTGACCATCTCCGCCGCCACCCGCATCCTGCCGTTCACGCCGGTCCCGGGCGAGGTGGCCGGCCTGCTCACCGCCGTCGACCTGCACCCGAAGCTGCACGACCTGGCCGGCCGGGGCTGGCGCGCCGACCGGCGCACCGAGGTGCTGTTCCCGCTCGCCGAGGCGGTCGTGCAGGGCCTCACCGGCGGCTGGGCCGGCATCGTCCTCGACGGGGCGCAGCGGATCGTGCAGTGGGGTGAGGCGCGCGCCCAGCTCACCACGTGGACCCGGGCCGAGCCGGGGCTGACAGGTGACCCGGAACGCGCCGTCGCCCGCTCACCCGGCCCCGGGCGGCCCTGCCCCCGGCCCGACGGCCCCGTCGAGCGGTACGTCTCGACGATGCTCGCCACCGGTGCCGCCGCCGGGGCCGCCGCGTGGCCGGTCGTCGGGCCGAAACGGGCCGCCGCGCTCGGGCTCGCCGCGCTGCCCAAGGCCCCCGGCAGTGGGCGCGAGGGGTACGCCGCGCAACTCGGCCGGGTGCTGGCCCGGCGCGGCGTGATCGCCATGGACCGCAGTGTGCTGCGCGAACTCGACCGGATCGACACGGTGGTGCTGGACGCGGCCGTGCTCGGCTCGGCCCGGGGTGTCCTCGCCGATCTGGCCCCACTGGCCGGCACGGACACCGGTGAGGTGGCCGGCCGGGCGTTCGCCCTCTTCGACCCCGACCGGCCGGACGACGTCCACGAGGCCGACGGCTGGCGGCTCGGACCGCTCGCCGGCCTCGACGCCGCCGACCCGGGGGACACCCCGCAGAGCCGGCGGCTGCGCGCGACGGACGGCCCGCTGCTCGGTCTCGTGCACGGTGGCACCCTCACCGCCGTCGTCCGGGTCGCCCCCGAGCCGGCACCCGGCGTCGACGCGCTGCCCGCCGCCGCCCGGCACGCCGGCCTGCGCCTGGTGGTCGCCGGCCCCGACCCGCAGCGGTACGGCTTCGCCGACGCGGTGCTGCCCGGCGGGGACCGGCTCGCCGGCTCCGTCCGGGCCCTGCAACGCGAGGGCGCGGTGGTGATGCTGGTCTCGGGCGACCGGGCGGCGTTGGCGGCGTCCGACTGCGGGCTCGGTATGGCCGGCCCCGACGACCTGCCCCCGTGGGGCGCCCACCTGCTCGTCGGCACCGACCTGCGGATCGCCGCGCTGCTCATCGAGGCGGCCGGGGTGGCCCGGCGGATGACCGGGCAGAACATCCGGCTCGCCATGGCCGGCACCGGCCTCGGCGCGTTGGGCGCGTTCACCGCCGCGCCGCCGCAGCTGCCCGACCGCAGCCTCCTCGCCGTCAACGGCGCGGCGGCGCTGGCCTTCGCCAACGGGGTGTGGCGGGCCCGCCGGCTACCCTGCCCGGACGGCTCTCCGGCGGCGGCCGCCACCGCCTGGCACCTGATGCCGGTCCCGACCGTGCTGCGTCACCTCGACACCGGCCCGGAGGGGCTGACCGACGCCGAGGCGCAACGCCGGCACCGCGCGGACCCGGACCCGTCGGGCGGGCCGGTCGGCCTGTTCCGGGCGTTCGTCGACGAGCTGGCCAACCCGCTCACGCCGGTGCTGGCCGCCGGTGCGGTCCTGTCGGCGGCGTTCGGTTCGCTCGTCGACGCGGCCCTGGTCGGCGGCGTGGTCGGCGGATCGGCGCTGGTCGGGGCGGTGCACCAGCGCAACACCGACCGGGCGCTGGCCGAGCTGCTGTCCCGCTCGGCGGTCACCGCCACGGTGCTGCGCGACGGCGCGGAACGGGTGACCGCCGCCGAGGACCTCGTCCCCGGCGACGTGGTGCTCCTCGGCCCGGGGGACGCGGTGCCCGCCGACTGCCGGGTGCTCACCGCCGACGGTCTGGAGGCCGACGAGTCGTCGCTGACCGGTGAGTCGCTGCCGGTGCCCAAGGGGGCAGCCCCGGTGGTCGCCGCCGCCCTCGCCGACCGCTCCTCCATGCTGTACGAGGGCACCACCGTCGCCACCGGTCGCGGCACCGCCGTGGTGGTCGCCACCGGTGCGGCGACCGAGTCGGGGCGGAGTCTCGCGCTGGCCCGACAGGCCCCACCGGAGAGCGGGGTGGAGGCCCGGCTCGGCCGGCTCACCCGCTCGGCGATCCCGCTGGCCGTCGCGTCGGCGGTCGCGGTGGCCGGGGCGGGACTGCTGCGGGGCGTACCGCTGGGGCAGACGGCGGCGACCGCCGCGAACCTGGCCGTGGCGTCGGTGCCGGAGGGGTTGCCGTTCCTGGTCAGCGCGGCCCAACTGGCCGCGGCCCGACGGCTGGCCGAGCACGGTGCGCTGGTCCGCAACCCGCGCACCATCGAGGCGCTGGGCCGGGTGGACGTGCTCTGCTTCGACAAGACGGGCACCCTCACCGAGGGCAGGCTGCTGCTCGCCGGGGTCGGCGACGGCGACCGGTTCGCACCCGTCGACCGGCTCGACGACGAACTGCGCCGGGTCCTCGCCGCCGGGCTCCGCGCCACCCCCTACGCAGCCGACCCACAGGAGCTGCCGCAGCACACCGACCGGGCGGTCCGGTACGGCGCACGGCAGGCGGAGGCGACCGAGCAGACCGGTGCGGCCGGGTGGACGGCGGTGGGTGGGCTGCCGTTCGAGCCGTCCCGGGGCTACCACGCGACAGTCGGACGGGCCGCAGACGGTTTGCTGCTCAGCGTGAAGGGCGCCCCGGAGACGGTGCTGCCCCGGTGCGGCGCGTGGCGGCTGCCGGGCGGCCGGGACGAGCCGCTTGACGACGAACGCCGGGAGCGGCTGCACACCGTGCTCGCCGACCGGGCCGGGGCGGGGCACCGCATCCTCGCCGTGGCGGAGTGCCGGGTCGGTGCCGAGGCGGTCACCGACGACCAGGTACGCGGGCTGGTCTTCGTCGGCTTCCTCGCCCTCGCCGACGGGATACGCGACAGCGCCGCCCCGGCGGTCCGCCGGATCAGGCAGGCCGGCGTGCACACCATCATGATCACCGGGGACCATCCGGCCACCGCCGAGGCGATCGCGTCGGCGATCAGCCCGGATTCCGACGGGCAACGGGTGGTCACCGCCACCGACCTGGACCAGTGGGACGACGCGGAGCTCGGTGAGCGGCTGGGCCGGACCGACGTGGTGGCCCGGTGCACCCCGGCGCACAAGGTACGGATCATCCAGGCGTTGCAGAAGTGCGGGCGGACCGTGGCGATGACCGGGGACGGCGCCAACGACGCCCCGGCGATCCGGCTGGCCGACGTGGGCATCGCCCTCGGCCAGCGGGGCACCCCGGCCGCCCGCGCCGCCGCCGACCTGGTGGTCACCGACGACCGGCTGGAGACCATCATCGCCACCCTGGTCGAGGGCCGGGCGATGTGGTCGTCGGTACGCCACGCGCTGAGCATCCTGGTCGGCGGCAACCTCGGCGAGATCGCGTTCAGCGTGCTCAGCGCCGCCGTCACCGGCCGGTCTGCGCTCAACGGTCGGCAGCTGCTCCTGGTGAACCTGCTCACCGACCTGGCACCGGCGCTGGCCATCGCCGTACGGCCCCCCGACGCCGACCACGCCGACGGGCTGCTCCGCGAGGGCCCGGACGCCTCCCTCGGCGGCACCATGACCCGGGAGATCGGGCTGCGGGCCGCCGCCACCACCCTCGGGGCGACCGCCGGCTGGACGGTGGCCCGGTGGACCGGCCGGGAACGGCGCGCCGGCACGGTGGCCCTGGTGTCGCTGGTCGGCACCCAGCTGGGGCAGACCGTCCTGGCCGGGGGCACCAGCCCGACGGTGCTCGCGTCGACGGCCGCGTCGGTCGGGGTGCTCGCCGCCGTGGTGCAGACCCCCGGGGTGAGCCAGTTCTTCGGCTGCACCCCGCTCGGCCCGCTGGGGTGGAGCATCGCCGCCGGGTCGGCGCTCGGCGCGACCTTCGCCAACGGCGCGCTGACCCGGCTGGTGGAGCACCTGCCGGCCCGGGGCGGGCCCGCCGACCCGGCGTCGGCAGGCTAGACCTGCGGCCGGTCAGACCGCGGGCGGGGACCAGGCGGCGGCGGGTCGGGCCGGGGGCGGCGACCAGGTGGCGGCGGCGCGGCCCAACCTGTCGTTGACCGCCCGGCCGACCCCCTCGTCCGGGGCCGGTTCGGCGAGGATCTCGGTCACCCCGGCCGCGTCCAGCCGGTGCAGCGCGTCGAAGAGACGGGCGGCGGCCTCGGTCACGTCGCCGGCGGGCGACAGCACCTCCACCGCCGCGTAATCCGCCACCGGGGCCGCCCGGAAGGCGAGGTAGCCCCGCCGGACCCCGTCGGCCGACGCCGGCACCGCGCCCTGCACCACCCGCAGCGGGGTACGCGGCGCGTAGTGCGCGGCCAACGTCCCCGGGGCGACCGGCTGCCCGGAGCTGCCCGGCCGGACGGTCACCGGGCCGACCGCCGCGACGAGTTCCTCCACGGCGAGCGCCCCGAGGCGCAGCACCACCGCCTGCGGGCCGCGTGCGTCCACGATGGTCGACTCGATGCCGCAGCGGGTCGGGCCGCCGTCGAGCACCACGTCGACGGCCGCGCCGAGCCCTCCGACGACGTGCTCGGCGCGGGTGGGGCTGAGCTGCCCGAACCGGTTGGCGCTCGGTGCGGCCACCGGCACCCCGGCGGCCCGGATCAACGCACGGGCGGACGCCTCGTCGGGCACCCGAACGGCCATCGTGTCGAGGCCTGAGGTGACGATCGGCGGGATCACGGCCGGCCGGTCCACGATCAGGGTGAGCGGCCCCGGCCAGAACCGCTCGGCCAGCGCCGCGACGGTCGGGGGCAACGCGCCGACGAGAGCCGGCAGGTCGTCGGCGTCCGCCAGGTGGGTGATCAGCGGATCGAAGCTGGGCCGCGCCTTCGCCGCGAAGATCCGCGCCGCGGCCCTGGCGTCCAACGCGTTCGCGCCGAGCCCGTAGACCGTCTCGGTGGGGAAGGCCACCAGCCCGCCGGCCCGGAGCACGTCGGCGGCCTGGGCGATGCCGTCGTGTGCGGCGGGCAGGACGCGGGGAGAGCCAGTGGTCACCCCCCGACGCTAGCCTGCCGTCAGCGCCCGGACCGGTGCGGGTGCCCGTCGTCCGCAGGCGGCGCGGCGGCCTCCGCCCAGCAGGCCCCGCCCCGGAACTCCACCCCCGGCACGCCGTCGGTGAGCCGGGAGATGTCGGTCACGGAGGCAAGCGCCGTGGTGAGGTCGACGCGCAGTTCCGCGATCGCGGTGGGCAGATCGTCCTCCTCCTGCGCCCAGTCGATCCCGGCGGCGCGCAGCCCGGCGACCGCGTGTGCGGTCAACGCGGACGGGTCGACCACCGCGACGGTGACCCGGCAGTGCAGCTCGACGACCCGGACATCCGGTGGCGGTGTCACCGGGTCAGCCACGACGACGGGAGCGACGCAGCGCCCAGACGCCCCCGCCGACGGCCAGCGCGGGGCAGCAGAGCATCAGGACGACCAGGTGCCACGGCTTGACCACTCCCATTGCCGAGAGGTTAGAGGACGCCCACCCCCCGGCGCTGCCCCCTGGTGGACCGGGCGGGGGAGGATTACCGGCATGCTCCGCGTACCGCAGGCCCTCCTGTTGGATTTCGGTGGCGTGCTAGCCGACGCGCCCGGCCAGTCGCCGGCCCCACCGGAACTCGTCCGGCGGCTGTTCGACCTCGTCGACGGCGCGGTGTCACCGCAGCGGATCGCCGCCGACCTGACCGGGGGCGCACGCAGGTACTCGGCCTGGCGGGACGGGGCCGGCCGGGAGGCCGCCCCGACGGAGTTGCCGCACGCCCGGGTCTGGGCGGAGTTCGTCACCCCGTCGTGGCCCGGGCCGGCCCGCGACGCCGTCGCCCGGGAAGCGACCCCCCTGTCGTACGCCTGGACCCGCCGGTCGGACTGGGCGGTGCGGCCCGGCGTCCCGGAGGTGCTCCGGGCGGCGGCCAGGGCGGGCCTGCCGCTGGCCGTGGTGAGCAACACCCTCTGCGGTGCCGCGCACCGGGACTTCCTCGCCGACGCCGGGCTGGCGGACCTGTTCGCCGCGCAGCTCTACAGCGACGAGGCGGGCCCCCGCAAGCCGAACCCGCGACTGGCGCTGCTGGCCGCGGCGGCGGTCGACGTTCCGATCGCGCACTGCTGGTTCGTCGGCGACACGCTGGGCCGCGACGTCGAGTGCGCCCGCCGCGCCGGTGCGGGCGCGGCGATCCTGATGCGCTCGCCCCGCACCGACCGGGAGCCGCCCCACCCCGCCGTCGTCCCCGACGCCCGGGTCGAGGACGGCCACGGTCTGCTCGCCCTGCTCCGGCGGGCCACCGGCTGAGTCGCAACGATCCCGACCGGCGGCTTTCCCCGGTTCGGCGGGCGTTCGGAATGCCGCCTACCGCTGATCCGGTGGGAGCGCGGCGTCCACCGCCGACGCCCCGGCGACCGGATGGACACCTACCACCGCGTCGAGCGGCAGAGCCGAGTAGACGTGCGGAAACGACCCGCCGTCGGGGGAGTCCTCCCACCGTACGGCCGCGCCGAGCCGCCGGGTGTCGAGCGCTACGACCACCAGCGCCGGCTCCGCCGCGAAGAACCGTACCGCCGTCGCGGCCACCTGTGCCCGTGACGAACAGTGGACGAAACCGCTGCTCCGGTCGAACGGGGAACCGCCGAAAGCGCCGTCGGCCTCGAACTCCGACCACTCGGCGGGCAGCAGGATCTTGTAGATCAGCACGGCTCAGCGTGGCAGACCGGCCGGCTCGTCGCCAACCATGGTCGGGCCGCCACAGGTACCGCGAGCATAATTGAGCTGCGGGGACGCGGTCCGGAGAGAAAACGAGGTGCGCCGACCGGCCCGGCCGTGGCGACATCAGTTCCGAGTGGAGCCCAGGGGACTCGAACCCCTAACCCCTGCCTTGCAAAGATCAAGACTCTTGTCGGTCAGCGTCGGTGACCGTCTCTTACCTGCTCGCCGTGCCGCCCATCGTCGGCCTCGGACCACGTGCGTCGGTCGGCTTGGCTGTACGGATGGCTGTATCTCACCGCACTAACCCAGGCCGCGTCGGGGCAGGGATCGAGCAGCCGAAGCTGTCCGGGCGAGGAACTGACGGCCGCTGTCGCGAGAGGTGAAGCAGCTCCGGAGCCAGCACTACTTTAAGTTACATTTATATAATTTAGATTACACAAATCGTCACTCTCCGTATCGATCACGAAGAGAACTGCGGATTGTACTGTGCGGGTCCGACAAGACCTCCCAACACATCATGTTGATGATTTTCCTAAGTGGAAAGCCACATGTAGTGGTCCGAATTGTCCGTGAGCGCCGTCACAGCCATGCGATTTTGATTCGGACACACGCGCAGTGACGTGACAGTCTGCTACTGTGCTGTCCAGCAACGCAGAAAACCCCGGCGCTGGATGCGTCAGGGTCGACGCGCCGCCGGGGTTTCCGCAGAGATTGGCTGTCTCAAGTCGGAACACTATAGGAGACGTTGCTTCCTCGGTAGGGGAAGTGGCTTTTCTCATTGGCGGCGTGCGTCAGCGTGCCCGCGGGTGACCGTCACCCGCAGCCCATGAGAGGGGTAGGCCGCATGGCCCGTTTCAGCGAGTACTTCGGCATCGAGCCGAACGCGCAGGACGACTGGTTCGACACGTACCTGCCCAGCGACACGAACTTCTGTGTCGATCCGTTCCTCATCTGGCCCGACACCGACGCACGGTGGTTCGAGGCGCACAACCACACCCTGGACTTCTTCGCTACGGCCTTCCGGCTCGTGCGCGAGTCTCAGGGCAACGAGCAGTCCGCGGCGTGGAAGCAGGCTAAGTCCTTCCTCCTCTTCCCGGAGCCGAAGGAGTTCTGCCTGGGTCTCGCCGAGGGCAGCTCGGACGGTGCCGGAAGTGGCCGAGTCCTCCAGGAGGGCATGCTTGAGGGGATCAAGACCGCGCTCGGCCTCGGGTTCAACAACGTGCCGCACCTTGAGATGCTGGCCCTGTTCCAGGGTGGCATGGGACTCGACCGCATCAGCGACGCGGTGTGCGACATCCTCAAGAGCTACTTCATCCGGTACACCCAGGACATCGCCCGACGCCATGGCGTGCCGATGGAGGCATTCCGGGTGGACAACGCCAGCTGGAGCGAGGAGCACGGCTGCTGGCACACGAAGGAGGTCGAGCTGCCGCTCAACCCCTTCGCCAAGAAGCGCCGACCGGTGCTCCTCGTGCCGAAGCGGTTCCTCAGGGACATCCCGGTGGTCACGGTGAACGGCTTCTGGCGCTACGCGTGGGGCAACCACGGGGAAGAACTGCGCGGGAGCTTCAACTACGACATCGCCCGCAACGTCGACCGGCGTGTGAAGGCCAAGCTCGCGCGTCAGAACCCCGAAGTCGTCGCCTCGTACCTCAAGGACCTGGAGCACAAGGAGCACGAGCCCTACCCCATCGACAAGGATCCGAAGCTGCGGACCCAATGGTGGGAGCTCGGTGGGGTGATGGCGGACCGCTTGCCCTTGGACCACCTCCCCGAGGATCGCAGCGAGTTCCCCGACTTCGTGAACGCGATCATCCAGTCCTTCCGACACGGCGTCGAGCACCAGGACGACTGGCAGAACTTCTGGCACCAGGGCGTCTCCCTCCCGGAAAAGAAGGTGCAGTCGCTGTTCCGTAGCTGCGCGCAGCACTACTGCAGGGCCAACGACGTCAGCATCGCCGGTGAGGCGAACGCCGGCCGAGGGCCGGTCGACTTCCAGTTCGCCAAGGGCTGGAAGGCTCGCACCGTGGTCGAGATGAAGCTGATGTCGAACTCGAAGTTCTGGGACGGCATCCTCGCCCAGACCCCGCAGTACGCCATTTCCGAGGAGGTCCACGTGGCCTTCTTCGTCGCCATCGCCTACACCGACGACGAGATGACCAGTAGCCATATCGACAAGGTTCACAAGGCCGCCCGCATCGCGTCCCAGCGGCATGGAGTCGAGGTTCGCGCCGTCATCATCGACGCTCGCAAGAAGACCTCCGCCTCGAAGGTGAGGCCACCGCAGGACATGCGTGACGAGTTGCACGGTCAGCCGGGCGAGGCTGCGTAGCCTTCGCGATGGTGGACCTCGGGCAAGAGCGACTCACCCGTCGTTCTTGACCCCAGCCGCCTCCGCGCCATCCCGTCTGCCGCCGACCCACACACCGTGGAGCGGATCAGGGCCAGGGTGACAAGGTGGAGCGCCCTACCGGACGAACGACCTTGTCGCCCTGGCCCTGATCTGCTCGGCTCTGCCTGGGTCGGTGGCTGGCGGGATGGCATCCCACCCCAACCACCCACCTACCGCAACGTTCGGCAACTCCATCCTGGAGTCGTCTGGCCCCCGCCGGAGGCACAGCCCTAACCCCAACCCCACCACCCGCCGCCCCTTTCCCACCTCCACCCCTTTCCCACCTCGGACCCGTGAGCGGCCCGACGGATTCCGTTCGGCAACTCCGTCCGACCAGCCGTCGACCGGTCGCCGGTGAGGCGTCACGGGGTGGAAGACGGTCCGGGTGATCGGGGTTGTCGTCCTGGTCCCGGTCGTCTCCGGGACTCGTCACCGGTTCCCTTCACGGAACCAGGGGGTGACGCGCGGGGCGGGCGTGGGCTTCGGGCCGGCTGACTTTCCGCCCCGCCGCCGAAGGCGAGCGGGGCGGCGGCTCCGCAGGAGCCGGTTACCGCGCCCGGCCCGCGCCGCGCGGAGCGCGCTTGATCTACTACAGGCCAATTCGGCAACAGATCACCGCAAGCTCCGAGCCAACCTGGACGGGTACGACGACACCAACCACCCGGCGTCTCCCACCCGCAACGACTGCGCAACCCGACCTGCGTTCGCGTCCATGCGTCCGGCACGAGCTGCCGTAGAACGTCGACTTGTTCAGCCCGAACCGGTCTGCCGCCCGTGAACGCTGTCCCCGCGCCCCCGGTCCTACCCGGCTTCTGCTGGGCCTGCGCTGGTCCGATGTCGATCTGCCGGGGGAGGCGTTGTTCGTGCGTCAAACCCTCCAGCGAACCGACCGTGGTCTTGAGTTCGTTCCGCCGAAAACGCACCGATCGAGTCGTCCGCTACCGCTGTCAGGCCTGGCGGTGCGGGCGTTGGAGTCGCAGCGGGTACGTCAGGCCAAAGAGCGGCTTGCCGCCGGTGAGGTGTGGTCGGATCACGGCTTGGTCTTCGCCAGCACGATCGGAACTCCGATGGAGCCGCGAAACGTCAACCGGCGCTTCGAACAGCTCCGCTCGGCGGCCGGTCTGGATTGGCTCCACCTGCACGACCTGCGGCACGCCTTCGCCACGTTCCTCCTCGACCAGGGCGAGGAGCTGCGAACCGTCATGGAGCTGCTCGGGCACTCCACGATCCGAATGACGGCCGACACGTACGGGCACGTCCTGCCGGCGCGGGCTCGTCAGGCTGCCTCGGCAATCGATCGCGTGCTCGGCGAGGAAGGGACGGCGTGAACGCCTTGGCTGTACGAATGGCTGTACTCGGGGTCGAGATCAACCAAGGAAAGTGCTGGTGGAGCCCAGGGGACTCGAACCCCTAACCCCTGCCTTGCAAAGGCAGTGCTCTGCCAGTTGAGCTAGGGCCCCGAGGGCGGGTCGAGCCGCCGGGTGCTGGCTGGTCAGCGCAGGTCGGGCGAGGTGGTCGCCTCGTGCCACAGGGCGCGCTCGTCGTTGGATTCCTTGACCTTCTTGGCCACCACAGCGGCGACGCCGATGATGCCGACCAGGAACAGAAGCTTCTTGAACATGGGGCGACCCCTCGCGCTCGACTCGACTGCCCGTCGGAACGGTGTGCGGTGGGGCTAGCTGGAATCGAACCAGCGACCTCAGAGTTATCAGCTCTGCGCTCTAACCGACTGAGCTATAGCCCCGCGTGGCGACGAGCAAGATTAACCCATCGCGTCGTCCGCTCCCAAATCGGGGTGGCCGACGCTCCCGTGCCTTCCCGACCGTACCGGTCGGCCCGCAACAGGGCGAGCCCTTTCTCCCGGCCCGGGGGCCGGAGATCCACTCCCGTGACGGGTAACAGCGGCATCGGGACACCCCGGACACCGCTGGATCGACCCAAGGCCCGCTCGGACACGGCCACCGGGGTGGGGAAGCACGACGCCGGGGCGACCGCTGTTCGCGGTGCCCCGGCGTCGGGTCGGATCAGTCGCGCTCGGCGAGCGTCAGCTCGATCCCGCCGACCAGGTCGGCGCAGACGTTGTAGACGAACGCCCCCAGGGTGGCGAGCGCGGTGAACAGCACCACGTTGACCAGCCCGACGAGGGCGGACGTCAGGATGACGCCCTTCGCGGTGATCTGGAAGCCGCTGTTGGTGCCCTGCCCGCCGCTGGCGCTGACCAGGTCGGTGAGGCTGTCGTTGACGCTCTGGAACACGCCCATCGCGTCCAGCGCGAGGTAGAGCACCGAGGTCGCCACGACCACCACGATGAACAGCACCACGGAGACGGCGAAGGCGAACTTCATCACGGACCACGGGTCGATCCGCTTGAGGTTCAGCCGGGCCCGGCGCGGCCCCCGGGAGGCCGCCGAACTGACCGAGGTACGCGCGGCGCGTACCGCGTCACCCACCCGCGCGGCACCGACGGCGGCCGCGCCACCGATGCCCGGAGGCAGGCCGCCACCGTTGGCGGGTCGGGCGTTACCCGCCCCCGCGGTGGGACGGGTGTTGTCCGGGGTCGGCCGGAAACCGCCGACCTTCGGCTGGGTGCCGGTCGTGGACGGGGATGTGGCGGCTCCCACCGCGATCGGCTGTGTCGTGTTGCTCGACCGGGCCGCCGCCATCGGCTGGGTGGCCGAGGAGGGCGCGTCGGTGCCCGTCGGCTGGGGCTTCTCGGTCGCCCCCGAGTCCTCACCGGGCTTGTCCGGCGGCGGTGCCATGCCGGGTGCCCGGGTGAACTTCGGGGCAGGCGCGTCGGCGGGGACGGTGGCCCGACCCACGGCGGCGCGGCCGGCGGGGGTTGTACCGCTCTTGGCGGCCTCCTCGTCGACCGGGGTGGCCGAGGTCCCCTTGTTCCCCGACTTCGCCTGTGTCTCCGTCATTCAACTAGTCCTGTTCGTCAGGCTCGTCGGCATTGCGAGCAATCGCCACGATAGTCACGCCGTCCGGGAGGTCCATCAGCTTGACCCCCATTGTGTTCCGGTCACGGGTACGGCGTACAGGCTTCACCGGAGTCCGGATGACGCCGCCGTTGCTGGTGATCGCGAACAGCTCGTCGTCCGGGTCGATCACGACCGCGCCGACCAGACCACCGCGGCGCTCGGTGATCTTCGCAGTCAACACGCCCTTACCTCCCCGGCCCTGGACCGGGTATTCCTCGATGGGGGTGCGTTTCGCATATCCCCCGTTCGTGGCCACCAGCACGTCCAGGCCCTCCCGGACAACCTCCATGGCCAGCAGGACGTCGTCGTCGGTGAAGCGCATGCCGATCACACCCGAGGTGGCCCGGCCCATCGGGCGCAGCGCCTCGTCGGAGGCGTTGAACCGGATCGCCTGGGCCTTCTTGGAGACGAGCAGCAGGTCCTCCTCCGGCGCCGCGAGTACGGCACCGACCAGCTCGTCCTCATCGCGCAGGTTGATCGCGATGACGCCGCCGGACCGGTTGGAGTCGAACTCCTCGAGTCGGGTCTTCTTCACCAGGCCGTTTCTCGTGGCCAGTACCAGGTAGGGAGCCACCTGGTAGTTCGGGATTTCGATGATCTGCGCGATCTGCTCGTCCGGCTGGAAGGCGAGCAGGTTGGCCACGTGCTGGCCCTTGGCCACCCTACTGGCCTCCGGCAACTCGTACGCCTTGGCCCGGTACACGCGGCCCTTGTTGGTGAAGAACAGAATCCAGTCGTGCGTGGAGCATACGAAGAAGTGGCTGACAATGTCGTCCTGCCGCAGCGTCGCGCCGCTCACTCCCTTGCCGCCGCGCCGCTGCGAGCGGTAGAGGTCGACCTTGGTACGCTTGGCGTACCCGGTGCGGGTGATGGTGACCACCACGTCCTCGCGGGCGATGAGGTCCTCCATCGAGACCTCGCCGTCGAACGGGATGATCTTCGTACGCCGCTCGTCGCCCCACTTCGCGACGATCTCGCTGAGCTCCTCGGAGACAATCTTCCGCTGCCGCTCCGGCTTGGCGAGGATGTCCTTGAGGTCGGCGATCTCCAGTTCGAGTTTGGCCAGGTCGTCCAGGATGCGCTGCCGCTCCAGGGCGGCCAGCCGGCGCAGCTGCATGTCCAGGATCGCGGTCGCCTGGATCTCGTCGATCTCCAGCAGCCGGATCAGGCCCTGCCGGGCGTCGTCGACGGTGGGCGAACGCCGGATCAGGGCGATCACCTCGTCCAGCGCGTCCAGCGCCTTGGCCAGACCGCGCAGGATGTGCGCCCGCTCCTCGGCCTTGCGCAGCCGGAACGCGGTCCGCCGCCGGATCACCTCGATCTGGTGCTCGACGTAGTACCTGATGAACTGGGCCAGGTTGAGCGTGCGCGGCACCCCGTCGACCAGGGCCAGCATGTTGGCGCCGAAGGTCTCCTGGAGCTGGGTGTGCTTGTAGAGGTTGTTCAGCACCACCTTGGCGACCGCGTCGCGCTTGAGCACCAGCACGATCCGCATGCCGGTACGCCCGGAGGACTCGTCCCGGATGTCGGCGATGCCGCCGAGCTTGCCCTCCTTGATCAGCTCGGCGATCCGCTCGGCCAGGTTGTCCGGGTTGACCTGGTAGGGCAGCTCGCTGACCACCAGCGCTGGCCGGCCCCGCTTGTCCTCCTCGACCTCCACCACGGCGCGCATCCGGATCGACCCGCGACCGGTCCGGTACGCGTCCTGGATGGCCGACTGACCGACGATCAGCCCGTGGGTCGGGAAGTCGGGACCCTTGACGATCTCCAGCAGCGCTTCGAGGGTGGTCGCCTCGTCGGCCTCCGGATTCTCCAGGCACCACTGCACCGCCGCGCCGATCTCGCGCAGGTTGTGCGGCGGGATCTTGGTGGCCATCCCGACCGCGATGCCCTCGGAGCCGTTGACCAGCAGGTTGGGAATACGCGACGGCAGGATGGTGGGCTCCTTGGCCCGGCCGTCGTAGTTGTCCTGGAGATCGACGGTGTCCTCGTCGATGTCCCGCAGCATCTCCATCGCCAGCGGGTCCAGCTTGCATTCGGTGTAGCGCATCGCGGCAGCCGGATCGTTTCCAGGCGAGCCGAAGTTGCCGTTGCCGTCGACCAGGGGGTAGCGCAGCGCCCAGGGCTGGGCCATCCGGACCAGGGCGTCGTAGATGGCCGAGTCGCCGTGCGGGTGGAACTGCCCCATCACGTCCCCGACGACCCGGGAGCACTTCACGTAACCCCGGTCCGGCCGGTAGCCCGAGTCGTACATGGCGTAGAGGATCTTGCGGTGGACCGGCTTGAGCCCGTCCCGGACGTCCGGCAGCGCCCGCCCGACGATCACGCTCATCGCGTAGTCGAGGTACGAACGCTGCATCTCGACCTCGAGCCCGACCGGCTCGATCCGGTCGTGCTGGACGACCGCCGCCAGTGTCTCGGGGGTCTCCGGCTCGTTCGGGGTGGACTCGGGAGTATCGGTCACTGTTAACCCTTATCAGACTCAGAGTCGTGTTCGTGCTGTGGATAACGCTGTGGATACCGGCCAGGCTGTGGATAACCCGGTGGACGACGGTCGGCCGGGGAGCACCGGCAGACCGTGCCGTCAGATGTCGAGGAACCGCACGTCCTTGGCGTTGCGCTGGATGAACGAGCGGCGGGCCTCGACGTCCTCACCCATCAGCACGCTGAACAGTTCGTCGGCGGTCGCGGCGTCGTCGAGGGTGACCTGACGCAGCGTCCGGGTGGCCGGGTTCATCGTGGTCTCCCACAGCTCGGGATAGTTCATCTCGCCGAGACCCTTGAACCGCTGGATGTCGTCCGGCTTGGCGTTGGGCTTCTTCTGCTGGCGCAGCGCGATCAGCCCGTCGCGTTCCCGGTCGGAGTACGCGTACTGGGCGTCGTCACCCTTCCTGTTCCACTTGATCTTGTAGAGCGGCGGGGCGGCCAGGTAGACGTGGCCCAGCTCGACCAGCGGACGCATGAAGCGGAACAGCAGGGTGAGCAGGAGCGTCTGGATGTGCTGGCCGTCGACGTCGGCGTCGGCCATCAGCACCACCTTGTGGTACCGCAGCTTCTCCATGTCGAAGTCGTCGTGGATGCCGGTGCCCAGGGCGGTGATCAGCGCCTGGACCTCGTTGTTCTTGAGCACCCGGTCGATCCGGGCCTTCTCCACATTGAGGATCTTGCCGCGGATCGGCAGGATCGCCTGGGTGCGCGGGTCGCGGCCCTGCTTGGCCGAGCCGCCGGCCGAGTCGCCCTCGACGATGAAGACCTCGGACTCGCGCGGGTCGGTGGACTGGCAGTCGGCCAGCTTGCCGGGCATCGAGCCGGACTCCAGCAGCGACTTGCGGCGGGCCAGCTTGCGCGCCTGCTGGGCGGCGATCCGGGCCCGGGCCGCCTGGGACGCCTTCTGGATGATCGTCTTGGCCTCGGCGGGGTTGCGGTCGAACCAGTCGACCAGCCGGTCGTTGCAGACCCGCTGCACGAAGCTCTTGACCGGGGTGTTGCCCAGCTTGGTCTTGGTCTGGCCCTCGAACTGCGGGTTGGCCAGCTTGACCGAGATGATCGCGGCCAGGCCCTCGCGGATGTCCTCGCCGGAGAGCTTCTCGTCGCCCTTGAGCAGCTTGCGCTCGGTGCCGTAGCGGTTGACCACGCTGGTCAGCGCCGCCCGGAAGCCCTCCTCGTGGGTGCCGCCCTCGTGCGTGTTGATCGTGTTGGCGAAGGTGTAGACCGACTCGCCGTACGACTCGTTCCACTGCATGGCGATCTCGACCGACATTCCCTCTTCCTCGGCGGCGAACTCGACGACGGTCTTGTGCATCGGGTTCTTCGAGGCGTTGAGATGCCGGACGAAGTCGGCGATGCCGCCCTCGTAGAAGAAGGTGACCTCGCGGGGCTTGCCCTCCTCACCCTCGGCGACCCGCTCGTCGAGCAGGTGGATGGACAGGGCCCGGTTGAGGAAGGCCATCTCCTGCAGGCGGCGGTAGATGGTCTGGAAGTCGAAGTCGACCGTCTCGAAGACGTCGGGGTCGGGCCAGAAGGAGACGGCCGAGCCGGTGCGGTCGGTGGTCTCGCCCTTGTCCAGCGGCTCCGGCTTGGAGTTGTGGTACTTCTGGCGCCACACGTGGCCGGACTTGTGGATCTCGACGGCCATCCGGGTGGACAGGGCGTTCACCACGGAGACGCCGACACCGTGCAGACCGCCGGAGACGGCGTACGCCTTGCCGTCGAACTTGCCGCCCGCGTGCAGCACGGTCAGCGCGACCTCGACGCCCGGCTTCTTGAGCTTCGGGTGCAGGTCGACCGGGAAGCCACGGCCGTTGTCGGTGACCCGGACCCCGCCGTCGGCGAGCAGCACCACGTCGATGGTGTCGCAGTAGCCGGCGAGGGCCTCGTCCACCGCGTTGTCCACGACCTCCCACACCAGGTGGTGCAGGCCACGCTCGCCGGTCGACCCGATGTACATGCCGGGTCGCTTGCGGACCGCCTCCAGCCCTTCGAGGACGGTGATCGACTCTGCGCCGTAATCCTGCTTGTCCTGCGCTGCCACCCTCGGCCACTTTCTCGCACCATCCGCGCCGGGGCGCGGGGGCGCGGGTTCGGCGGACAGGACGCGACGTCGGCGTGCACGGGCGGCGGCCCCGCAGGGCGGTCGCGGATCGTGCGCGCCGGTCGCCGCGGTTGCCCGCGGATCGCGATCGGCCAGACCCGACCCGGGACGTTGATCAAGGGCCGGTGAGGGCCCCCGTCCGTCGCACCGCGTCAGGTCGTCGTCTCAGCGTCAATCTTACTGTGCGCACACGACATAACCGCCACTCGGCACCCCTTGAAGGCGGCTCAGACCCTCGTAGCCGGCCGAATCTCGCTGTCCGCGACTCCCCCTACACGCCCCGGTCCGGTTTCCGTGCCCGCCGCCACCGGATAGTCCGGCTCGCCGGGTGGCACGGGGTCGCGTCGGGCGGTGGTCGTACCGTAGCTTTGCGGCGCGCGGCGAAGTCGCTCGTCTTGATCTTTTCCGCCCGTAACCGGGACGATGGACCCGATCGATCCGACACGTGCTCTCGAAAGGTGACACCAGATGGGGCTGGACAATGTCGCGGTGCACTGGCCGCGGACCGGCCGCTTCTACGATCCGGTCGCGCCGGCCGAGTTCGTCGACTTCGGCGAGATCGTCGACGTTCCCCGCGTCTCCGCGCCGACCGCCGCGCTCGCCGAGCACATCGCCAAGACCGGCACGGTCCGGGCGACCGCCTACACCGAGCTGGTCGACCTGATCCTCGGCCTGGAAAATGTGCTCTACGCCACCGATGCCGCCGCCGAGGACGAGGACCCGGTGATCGACCCGGACGGCTGCGGCTGGATCGCCGGCGGGGTGGAGAAGTTCGTCGCCCAGCACCGGCCGCACGGCGAGGTGGTGACCTTCGAGTCGGTCAGCGAGGTGCTCCGCGCGCTGCTCGGTGACGGGCGCCTGGCCGAACAGCAGTTGCGCTGGCTGGGCAGCCGGCTGGACCGACTGCGCGACGAGAGCGGCGACCCGCCGCAGTGGGACTTCACCTGCGCCGAGCTGGGGGTGCTGGCCGCCTTCTACCGGCGCTGCGCCGACCGGGGTTTCGCGATCTACGCCGACGCCGAGCCCGGCCGCCGTCCCGGTCCGCAGCCCTGACAGGGCCCGGGTCCCCCGCAGTCGCCCGGCTGCGGGGGCTAGCTGTCGGGCGTCGGTGCGGCTGTCACCGCGCCGTTGGCGGCGGCGATCACCCGGGTCAGGGCCGCGTGCAGGTCACGTAGCTCGGCCAGCGGCAGCCCGAGCCGGGCGACGACCGCCGGGGGGATCTGCTCGGCGCGCCCGCGCAGCTCCCGGCCGCTCTCGGTGAGCGACACGGCCAGGCTGCGTTCGTCGGCCGGGTCCCGCTCGCGGCGCAGGTAGCCGGCCGCCTCAAGGCGCTTGAGCAGGGGGGACAGGGTGCCCGGGTCGAGTTGCAGCAGCCGGCTCAGCTCCCGGACCGACAGTGGCGCGTACTGCCAGAGCGCCAGCATGACCAGGTACTGCGGGTGGGTCAGCCCCATCGGCTCCAGCAGCGGCCGGTAGACCGCGACGACGCCCCGGGCGGCGACCGAGAGCGCGAAGCAGACCTGCTCCTCCAGGGCCAGCGGGTCCCCGTCGGGCTGTCCGTCCACGTGTGCACCTCCTCGTCGCCGTTGCGATGGTACCAATGCTTGGTGTACCAATGGTTTGTACACCAATCGTCGAGGAAGGGTCGGTTGCCGATGAGCGAGGACAAGCCGGCGGCGAAGGCCCCGGGCGAGGGTGGCCGACTCCTGGCCTGGGCCTTCAAGAACCTGGCCGGCCCGCCGGAGGTGGCCGGCGCGGTGCAGGGCGGCTCCCGGCAGGCCCGCGACGCCTGGAAAGAGGACCTGGAACGCCGCAAGCAGTGGAGCCGTGAGCAACGGGAACGCAAGCGCGCCGAGCGGGAGGCCCGCCGCGCCGAACGGTGAGCCTCAGCCGTAGGTGTCGCGCGGGCCCCGACCACGCACCCGGCGCGGCCCCCGCGACCAGGACGGTGCCGCCGGCCCGTGGATGTGCAGCTTGCGCACCACGTTGTGGCCGACCTCCCCGGCGATCCGCTTCAACAGCGACCCGGCCAGCAACCGCAGCTGGGTGGCCCACGCGGTCGACCGCGCCTCGACGGTCAGCTCGCCGTCCTCCAGCTTGACCGGGCGGCTGTGCTGGGCGATCTCCGGCCCGACGACCTTCTCCCAGGCGCCGAAGACGGTCGCCTCGGCCGCCGGCTGCTGCCAGCCCCGCGCCTTCATCAGCCGCTCCAGCACCACGCCCAACGGCTGCGGGTCCCGCGGGTCCGGCCCCGGCCCGGAGTAGCCCCGCAGCCGCCGCCCACCGCCGTCGGCCGCGCCGGTCACCCCCGGCCGCCGGGTGCGGGCCGCCGACTCCCGCCGGGCCCGCGCCGCGTCCAGCACCGCCCGCGCCAGCTCCGGCCCGCTCGCCCCCGCCGGCACGTCGCCAGCCCCCGGCACCCCGCCGGGCGCGGCGTCCGCATCGCCGCCCGTCGGTCGGCCCCGCGTGCCCTCCGCGCCCCCGCCGGCTCCTCCCGGGGTACGCGCACCGCGTGCCCCGCCCGGGGCGGTGCGCCCCGGGCGGCCCGTCGGCCCGGCGGGCTGCTCCGGTTCAGTCGACACGACTGACCGTCCCCTCGCCGACGGCGTACCGGGTGCCGCGCAGGGCCACCGGGACGTCGTCGTCCACCGCACAGGTCACCAGGAGCTGACCGGCCCCGCCGACCAGTTCGGCCAGCCGCTCCCGGCGACCCGCGTCCAGCTCGGCGAAGACGTCGTCGAGCACCAGCACCGGTTCGATGCCGTCGGCGCGCAGCAGGTCGTACCCGGCCAGCCGCAGCGCCAGCGCGTACGACCAGGACTCGCCATGGCTGGCGTACCCCTTGGCGGGCAGCGGGCCGAGGGTGAGCACGAGGTCGTCGCGGTGCGGCCCGACCAGCGTGGTGCCCCGCTCGATCTCGGCCGACCGGGACTCGGCAAGCGCGGCGGTCAACGCCTCGGCCAGCACCTCCCGGTCGGTGCCCACCCCGGTCAGCTCCACCGACGGCCGGTAGGCGATCCCCGCCGCCCCGGCCCCCGCCGCGACCGCGTCGTACGCCTTCGCCACGTGCGGGGTGAGCGCGGCGACCAGTTCCAGCCGGCCGGCGAGCAGCTCGGCCCCGTGCCGCGCCAGGTGGGCGTCCCAGACCGCCAGGGTCGACAGGTCACCGCCGCGCGACCCGCCCGTCTTGCGGGCCAGGTACGCCGTACGCAGCAGGGCGTTGCGCTGCTTGACCACCCGGTCGTAGTCGGCGCGTACCCCGGCGTACCGGGGTTGCCGGAGCACCAGCAGGTCGTCGAGGTAGCGGCGGCGTTCCGCCGGGTCGCCCCGGACGAGTTCCAGATCCTCCGGGGCGAACAGCACCAGTCGCAGCGCGCCGATCACGTCCCGGGCCCGCCGGGCCGGGGAGCGCCCGAGCCGGGCCCGGTTGGCCTTTCCGGGGACGATCTCCAGCTCGATCAGCAGTTCCCGGCCGTCGTGCACCACCGCGCAGCGGATCACCGCGGCGGTCGCGCCCAGCCGGACCAGGGGGGCGTCGGTGGCGACCCGGTGCGAGTCCAGGGTCGCCACGTAGCCCAACGCCTCGACAAGGTTGGTCTTGCCGACGCCGTTCGCGCCGGTCAGGACGTTCGGCCCCGGCTCCAGATCGACGCCGACCCGCTCGTACGAGCGGAAGTCGACCAGTTCGAGCCGGCGGACGTACACAGCCTGTGGATGCCGCTCAGCGCTTGTGCACGGCGTGCCCGCCGAACTGCTGGCGCAGCGCGGCGACCGCCTTCATCGCGGGCGAGTCGTCCTGCCGGGAGGAGAACCTGGCGAACAGGGCGGCGGTGATGACGTTGAGCGGGACGGCCAGCCGGATCGCCTCGTCGACCGTCCAGCGCCCCTCACCGGTGTCGTCGGTGTACCCGGTCAGCGTGGCCAGCTCCGGGTCCTCGTCCAACGCCCGGTCGAGCAGGTCGAGCAGCCAGGACTGGACGACCGTGCCCTCCCGCCAGGACTTGATGATCCCCGGCACATTCGTCACCATCTCGGCGGCGGAGAGCAGCTCGAAACCCTCGGCGTAGGCGTGCATCAGGCCGTACTCGATGCCGTTGTGCACCATCTTGGCGTAGTGGCCGGCACCGACCGGGCCGGCGTGCACGAAACCGTGGTCGCCGGCCGGCTTCAACGCCTCGAAGATCGGCATCAGGTGGTCGACGTGCTCCTGCGAGCCGCCCACCATCAGGGCGTAGCCGTTCACGTTGCCCCAGACACCGCCGGAGACGCCGACGTCGACGTACCCGATGCCGCGCCCGGCCAGCCGGGCGGCCCGGGGCTCGTCGTCGCTGAACCGCGAGTTGCCGCCGTCGATGATGATGTCGCCCTCGCCCAGCACCTCGGCGAGCGCGTCGATCGTCGCGTCGGTGACGGCGGCGGGGACCATCACCCAGACCGCCCGGGGCGACTTCAGCTTGTCGGCCAGCTCGGCGAGGCTCGCGACGTCGCTGCGGTCGGCGTTGCGGTCGTAGCCGACGACCTCCTGCCCGGCGGCGCGCAACCGCTCGCGCATGTTGCCGCCCATCCGGCCGAGTCCTACCAGGCCGAGCTGCATCTGCTCCTACCTCCGTGCGTCCGGGTGCTGCCGGTGCCGATCAGCGGGACACGCGGATCGGCATGATGAGGTACCGGTACCCAGGGACGACCTCGCCATCCTCGCCGGCGGGAGAAATCACCGCCGGCTTGAAGGCGTCCACGAAGCGCAGCAGGGCGTACTGGGCCCCCAGGTTGGCCAGGCCGTCGATCAGGTACTGCGGGTTGAACCCGATGGTCAGCGGCTCGCCGGTGAAGGTGGCCTCCATCGCCTCGCTGGCCCGCGCCTCCTCGGTGCCGCCGGCCTCGACGACCAGGCCGTCGGAGCTGAAGCTGAGCAGCACCGGGGTGGTCCGCTCGGCGACCAGGGCGACCCGCTTGACCACCTCGATCAGGGTGCTCACCGGCACCCGGGCCTCGGCGTTGCTGGTGGCCGGGAAGAGCGAGCGGACCGGCGGGTAGTTGGCCCCGTCGAGCAGCCGGCTGGTGGTGCGGCGGGTGCCACCGGAGAAACCGATCATGCCTTCGCCGGCGCCGCCCTGGGACAGCGCCATGGTCACCTGGCCGCCGAGCGGGCCGAGCGCCTTGGCGGTGTCGTTCAGGGTGCGCGCGGGGACCAGGGCGTTGATGCTGATCTCCGGGTCGTCCGGGTTCCACTCCATCTCGCGCAGGGCGAGCCGGTAGCGGTCGGTGGCGAGCATCGCCAGGGTGCCACCGGAGAGTTCCAGCCGGACGCCGGTCATCATCGGCAGTGTCTCGTCCCGGCCGGCGGCGATGGCCACCTGGCCGACGGCGGCGGCGAAGGCGGCGGCCTCGACGGTGCCGGCGCTCTCCGGCATCTCCGGCAGGGCCGGGTAGTCCTCCACCGGCATGGTGGGCAGGGTGAACCGGGCGCTGCCGCAGACCAGCTCCAGGTGGGCACCGACCGCGGCGATGTCCACCGGCTTGGCCGGCAACGCCTTGGTGATCTCGGCGAGCAGCCGGCCGGAGACCAGGGCGGCCCCGTCGGCGTCGCCCTGCACCTCGACGGTCACCTGGCTGGAGACCTCGTAGTCGAAGCCGGAGACCTGGAGGTTGCCGTCGGTGACCCGCAGCATCACCCCGGCGAGCACCGGTACGGACGGCCGGCTGGGCAGGCTCTTCGCGGTCCACGCCACCGCTTCGGCGAGCGCGTCGCGCTCCACTCGGAACTTCATCAATGCCTCCGCGTCGACGTCAGCGACAACTCTCTCATGCCGACCGCTGCCCACCGTCCCGCCCGACCGTGCGGGTACCCATCGCACCTTAGGGCGCGCGGGCATCGGCTGTGCGCCCGACCCCGTGCTTCCGGTGCCGGGGTGACTGCCGACGGCAGCGCTGCGGCCCGATCCACAGGAAGTCCAACGGTGATGATTGGTTTTTGATTCTTCAGAAGAGATAACTCATCGTCTTCATCGCACCTGTGCAAACTGTGGGTAACTCGCGTCGTCGCAGCTCAGACACGTTATCCACCGGTGGGTTGGCTGTGGAGAACCGGGGGGTAAACCCGGGTCGCCCTCCACAGGCACCCGGTGTCCCCGGAGTTGTCCACCGTTGTCCACCGGTTGTCCACCGGTAATCCACCGGGTTTACCCCCAGCGCTGTGGACAACCGGTCGGGCCCGGACCGTCGTTGTCCCCAGAACCTTCAACAGGTTGCCCACAGGCCCACCGTCGTCGGTGGACAACGCCGAGGTTGTCCCCAGCCGTCCACAGCACTGTCCCCAGGGTTTGTCCACAGTCTGTGGGTAACCGGCTCCGGACGGAGCGTTGTTATCCACCGGTTGTGGAACAGGGGGTGTGGACAACCGAGTGATCCTGTGGACGACGGAGACGGCGACATGCGCCGATCGTGGTCCCTCGACCGGGTCGAGGGTCAACCTCGCCGAGCCCCACCGGCACGAAAGACGCCCGGCCGGAGGAACCGGCCGGGCGTCGGTGGTGCGGCGGGAGTGGCGTACGTCTCAGGTGTTCTGCTTGATCCGGTTGGTCAGCTCGGCGATCTGGTTGTAGAGCGAGCGCCGCTCCGCCATCTGCTGACGGATCTTCCGGTCGGCGTGCATCACGGTGGTGTGGTCCCGACCGCCGAACGCCTGCCCGATCCGGGGCAGCGACAGGTCGGTCAGCTCCCGGCACAGGTACATCGCCACCTGGCGGGCGTTCACCAGCACCCGGGAGCGGGAGTGCCCGCGCAGGTCCTCCAGGCTCACCCCGAAGTACTCCGAGGTGGAAATCATGATCTGGTCGGCGGTGATCTCCGGCCCGGTGCCGTCGGGGATGAAGTCCCGCAGCACCTCCTCGGCCAGCGACAGCTCGACGTTGGAGCGGGTCAGGCTGGCGAACGCGGTGACCCGGATCAGCGCCCCCTCCAGTTCCCGGATCGAGTTCGACACCCGCGAGGCGATGAACTCCAGCACGTCCGGTGGGGCGTACAGCCGTTCCTGGGCGGCCTTCTTCTGCAGGATCGCGATCCGGGTCTCCAGGTCGGGCGGCTGGATGTCGGCCAGCAGCCCCCACTCGAACCGGGTCCGCAGCCGGTCCTCCAGCGTCGCCAGCTGCTTCGGCGACCGGTCGGACGTGATCACGATCTGCTTGTTGGCGTTGTGCAACGTGTTGAAGGTGTGGAAGAACTCCTCCTGGGTCCGCTCGCGGTTCTCCAGGAACTGGATGTCGTCGATCAGCAGGATGTCGACGTCGCGGTAGCGGCGCTGGAACGCGCTGGTCTTGTCGTCCCGCAGCGAGTTGATGAAGTCGTTGGTGAACTCCTCGGTCGAGACGTACCGGACCGAGCGGGCGTTGCCGAGCGTCTGGGCGTAGTGCCCGATCGCGTGCAGCAGGTGGGTCTTGCCCAGCCCCGAGCTGCCGTAGATGAACAGCGGGTTGTACGCCTTGGCCGGTGACTCGGCCACCGCGACGCTCGCCGCGTGGGCGAACCGGTTGGACGAGCCGATGACGAACGTCTCGAACATGTACTTCGGGTTGAGTCGGTTGCCGCTGGACTCCGTACCGCCGGGGCGTCGGTCAGCGGCACCGGGGCGGTGGTCGACGCCGGCCCGGCCGGGCCCGCTGTCGGTGGCACCGTCGCGGGCCAGGCCGCGCGGGCCCTGCGGGTCACGTGGCGCGCGCCCCTGGTCCCGGTACGCGGGCTCGTAGCCGCGCAGGTCGGCGTCCGGCCCGGGGGGGTGGTGGCGTTCCTCGACACCGTGCCGTTCGGGGGCGGGGTGGTGCGGCTGAGACGGCTCGGCGAAGGCGACGCCGAAGAGGGTGTCCTGGCCGCCGTCCCGGCTCGCCGGGATCCGGGGCGGGCGGTGCCCGTCGCGCTCCGGCGGCCCGGCCGGCGGCAGCTCCTCCCCGGACTGCTCCGGCGGCCCGGCCTGACGCTGGTACGGCGGCTCGGGTTCGTCGTAGGCCGGCGGCCGGAAGCCGGGATGATCGTCGACGGACGGTCCGGTCACCACCGGGGCGGCCTCCGGTCCGCTGCGGTAGACGGTGCCGGCCGGCCGGCCGGCGGTGTCCTCGGCGATCCGCACGGTGACCGCGACCTGGATCGGTCGACCCAGCCGACGGGTGAGCGCCTCGGTGATGGCCGGCCGCAGCCGGGACTCGATGACGTCCCGGGTGAAGGCGTCCGGCACCGACAGCAGGGCGGTGTCCTCGACGATCGCCCGCAGCCGGGTCAGCCGGAGGTAGGCGCGCTGCTGGGCGGAGATGATCTCGTCGGCGAGTTCGTCCGTCGCCGCGGTCCACACCGCGGCAAGGTCGATCGTTCCGGCCACCGTCGTGCCACCCCCTCGCCTCTGCTCCCGGCCGCCGCTGTGGTCCAGCGGATCGTGCCGGGCCCGCCACCGCGTTCGAGCGGGTGGTACCTCTCACCCACCGGACGGCTGACCGGCCGGCATCCACAAGTTATCCACAGCCTGTGTGTACCGACCGATTGTGGCCGCCCGCCGGACGCGGGTCGGACCTGCCCCCCTTGTCGGGGAGGGCGTTGAAGCGGGTTCACCGTGCCGAACGATTCACTGCCGGGTCCGGTCTTGCGCTCCGAACGACAACCCGGAACTGAAGCTGACCGCAAACGCGCACGGTAACAGCGACGACGGGCCGCCATCAACCGACACCGCCCCGACGCCCCCGTCGGGATCGGGACGCGACGCCGGATCGGCGGCGGTGCCGACCCCCCGGAGCAGCAGCCCAGGGTGGTTTGACGGTGATTGCCCCCTGCGTAGGCTGGAGCGGCTGCTCTGTCGCCCTCTGCTAGGGTGATGGGTGCTTGCTGTCCGTGGTCGCCGCCTCGCCCCGCCGAGGTTCCGTACCGCCGGGCAGCGCCGATCGGAGGCCACCGCCGAGGTGGTCTGGTCCACCAAACGACCCCGGGCGAACCCGCACCGGGGACGTACGAAAACGGAGAGCCTGACGTGAGCAAGCGCACCTACCAGCCGAACAACCGCCGGCGCGCGAAGACCCACGGCTTCCGGCTGCGCATGCGCACCCGAGCCGGCCGCGCCATCCTGTCGACCCGCCGCGCCAAGGGCCGCGCCCGCCTGTCGGCCTGAGGCCGACCGGTCCGGGGACGTGGACAGTCGTGCTGACGGCCGCACAGCGACTGCGGCGTAGCACCGACTTCGCCGCAGCGGTCCGGGGTGGTCGACGCGTCGGTCGTGGTGCCGTCGTCGTCCACCTGACGCTGCCGGCGACCTCCACACCCGCCGCGACCACACCCCTCGGGACAACCTCGCCGGAGCCGGCGCGGACCACCGACCCGGAGTTGATCTCCGAGTCGAGCCGCGCCGGCTTCGTCGTGTCCAAGGCCGTCGGCCCCGCCGTGGTCCGCAACAAGGTCCGCCGTCGGCTGCGGCACCTGGTCCGCGAGCGGCTGGCCGCCCTGCCTGCCGGCAGCACCCTGGTGGTACGCGCCCTGCCCACCGCGGCCGGGACGCCGTACCCCCGGCTGGCGGGCGACCTGGACGCGGCCATCGCCGCCGCCCGGCAACCCCGGGGCCGGAGGTCGCGGTGAGCAGCAGCCCGATCGCGCCGCCGCGCCGGAGCATGGGTGCCCGGATGCTCAGTGGCCCTATCATCGCGTACCGTCGTTGGATAAGTCCGGCGTTGCCGGCCCGCTGCCGGTTCTACCCGTCGTGCAGTGCCTACGCCCTGGAGGCGGTGACTCGTCACGGTGCGCTGCGGGGAGCCGGCCTGACGGTCCGGCGGCTGTCGCGCTGCCACCCTTTCCACCCTGGTGGACACGACCCGGTGCCGGAGCCGGGCCGCCGCCGACGCGCCGACGTGACTGGAGTCTGAGAATTGAGTCTCGACTGGATCTACTACGCGATCTCGTGGATCCTGCTGACCTGGCACTCGGCGTGGGACGCCATCGGGGTGCCTGCCGACGCGGTCCTCGGCACCAACTGGTCGTGGATTCTCGCCATCGTCTTTCTGGTGGTCACCGTCCGGGTGATCCTCTTCCCGGTCTTCGTCAAGCAGATCAAGTCCCAGCGGGCGATGCAGGCGCTCCAGCCGAAGGTCAAAGAGCTCCAGGAGAAGCACAAGGGTGACCGGGAGACGCTCCAGAAGGAGATGATGGAGCTCTACCGGAAGGAAAAGGCCAACCCGCTGATGGGCTGCCTTCCGATGTTCCTCCAGATCCCGGTCTTCCTGGGCCTGTTCCACGTGCTGCGCCGGCTCGACCCGGCCAAGGAGGCCAAGAGCCTGTACGGCTGGACGGCGGCCCAGTTCGACAGCGCCTCCAGTGCCAAGATCTTCACCGCCCCGATCGCCGGCAAGTTCGGCTCCACCGCCGAGGAACTGGCTCGGCTCGGCGCGAACGGCACCACCGTGAAGGTGATCGCCGGCATCCTGGTCCTGGTCATGATGGGCACCACCTACCTCACCAGCCGCCAGATGATCCTCAAGACCGGCTGGGCCGAGGACCCGCAGCAGCGGATGGTGCAGCGGCTGATGCTCTACGGCATCCCGCTCTCCCTGCTGGTCTCCGGTTCGATCTTTCCGATCGGTGTGATCATCTACTGGGTCACCAACAACCTGTTCACCCTCGGCCAGCAGCAGTGGGTGCTCCGCAAGTTCCCGCCGCTGGTGACCAACAAGGGGGTCGCCGGCAGCAAGGCGACGACCCCGGGTGGCCGGAGCCCGGTGCAGCCGGCCAAGTCCGGTGGTTTCCTCAACCGGAACAAGCCCGTCGCGCAGGTGCCGGCCAAGCCGGCCGCGCCGAAGGTCGCCGGGCCGAAGCCCGGTGCCAAGCCGGTCAACCCGAAGAAGGGCCCGGCCAAGCGCCAGGGCTGAGCCGTCGGGCTGCCGTCGGCACGACCGGCGGCAGCCTCCGGTACCGCGCAGCCGCCGTGACGGCCGGCGCCGGGCCGGACCCGCTGCGCCCGGGACTGCCCCTACCAGACGTGCCCGTGTCGAGCCGGCCCCCCTTCCGCCGGCCGCCCGGGAGACCAACGGACCCGACGGTCCGGCCGAGCTAGTACGGAGATGACACCGTGACCGACACCAGCATCCCCAGCGCGGACGCCTCGCTCGACGAGGAGACCGTTCCGACCGCCGCGACCGGTGAGGGTGAGCCTGCCGACAGCGGCAAGGAGAAGAAGTCCGCCGGCGAGGGCGAGCTGTTCGCCCAGAGCGAGATCGCCGCCGACTACATCGAGGGCCTGCTCGACATCCTCGACTATGACGGCGACATCGACGAGCTGGTCTCCGGTGGACGTCCGGTCGTCGAGGTGGTCGGTGGCCGGTTGCAGAACCTGGTCGGCCAGCGGGGTGCCACCCTGGAGGCGCTCCAGGAGCTGGCCCGGCTGGCCGTGTTCCGGCAGACCGGGTCCCCGAGCCGACTCCTGCTCGACGTGGGCGGCTACCGCGCCACCCGGCGTAAGGAACTCGCCGCCGTCGCCAAGAACGCGGTGGAGAAGGTCAAGGAGCACGGCGAGCCGGTCCGGCTGGAGCCGATGTCGGCCTTCGAGCGCAAGTGCGTGCACGACGTGGTCAACGCGATGAGCGGTGTGGAGAGCGAGTCCGAGGGTGTCGAGCCGACCCGACGCATCGTCGTCCGGCCGGCGGACTGAACTGGTGCCCACCGACGACGTCACGACCGATACCGTTGCCGGCCCGGGTGGCGTTCCACCCGGGCCGTCGCCCGAGCGGCCCGTACCCTCGCCGCAGGACGCCGCGCTCCCGACCGAGCTGGCCGCCGCCGCGCGGACGCTCTTCGGTGACCGGCTCGACCTGGCCGTCCGGTACGCCGAACTGCTCGCCACCGACGGGGTGCTACGCGGCCTGATCGGCCCCCGGGAGGCACCCCGGATCTGGGACCGACACCTGCTCAACTGCGCGGCCGTCGCCGAGCTGATTCCTGAGGACGCCAGCGTGATCGACGTCGGCTCCGGTGCCGGCCTGCCCGGGGTGGTGCTGGCGATCGCCCGTCCGGACCTGAACGTCGTACTGGTCGAGCCGTTGGCCCGGCGGACCTCGTTCCTCGTCGAGGCGGTGGAGCGGCTCGGACTGGCCAGGACCGTCCGGGTGTTCCGGGGGCGGGCCGACGAGGCGGCTACCGGAGTGAACGGTGTCGGCCCGTTCACCGCCGACGTGGTCACCGCCCGCGCGGTGGCGCCGCTGGACCGGCTCGCCACCTGGAGCCTGCCGTTGATCGTCCCCGGTGGACGGCTGATCGCCGTCAAGGGGGCCTCCGCAGCGGACGAGATCGTCGAGCATGCCGGGGCGGTCGCCGCGCTGGGTGGAGGCGAGCCGACGGTACGGCTCTGCGGCGTCGACCTCCTCGACCCGCCCACCACCGTGGTGGAGATCGTCCGGGAGCGGGTGGTCCGTGCCCCTGGTGCGAAGAAGGCACCGAAGCGGTCCCGTGGAGGCCGCAAGCGCGTCCGCTGACTCCTGACCTGTCGGTGTGGAGCACCACCCGGTGTCAGGGGCTGCCCGACGGCGGAGGACCACCCGACCGTCCGATAACGGAGATGGACCCGCCGCGCCCGTCCCCCGTAGGCTGACCGCGCGTCGATAGTGTGGGGCGGGCGGATGTTCGGGTGCACCGGGTACCGATCGCCCCCGCCGGGCCGTACGCCCCGCGGTGTGAGCGTGTACGGCAAGCGAGACGGGGTGCGGACCGACCATCCGGAGCGGGTAGGGATGACAGGTGCATGACGACGGCAGGTACGACGACCCACGGGTGAACCGGCCCGAGGGGCCGGGCTCAGGCGTGGCCCCTGTTTCACGTGAAACCGACCATCAGCAGGGCTGGACGACCGGCGGGCAGCCCACGATCCGTCCGCCGGAGCACGATCCCGGGATGCGCCGGGATCCGCCTGCGGTGGGTGCCGCGCGCCCGGTGCCGGAGTCGTACGTGCCGCCGCCCGCTGTGCCGTCCGGCCCCGACGGTCGACCGGTCAACGCCCCGGACGGCCGGGCGGCCACCTCGGTACGACGGAACGCGGGGGCATCCTCGCGCTTCGAGGCACCGGTGCACGGCAACCCGCCGCCGGTGCCCGCACAGCCCCATCCCGGCGCGGTGCCCGATGCCGTGACCATGGTCGGCGCTCCCGGTCCCGGGGCCGTCGATGCGGCGGACGCCGCGTACGTTTCACGTGAAACCCCGACGCGCGAAGAGGATGATCCACCGTTGGCTATGGAGGCGATGCGCGCCGTGCAGATCCTTAATCCGAGTGGCGAGGTGACCATGCCCCGTCCCGAGCGGACCCGGGTGATGTGCGTTGCCAATCAGAAGGGCGGCGTGGGCAAGACCACGACCACGGTGAACCTGGCGGTGGCCCTGGCCCTGCACGGGAACCGGGTGCTGGTGGTCGACCTCGACCCGCAGGGCAACGCTTCCACCGGGTTGAACGTCCCGCACCACACGGGTGTGCCGGATGTCTACGACTGCCTGATCGACAGCGTGCCGCTGGCCGAGGTCGCCCAGGAGGTGGAGGGCATCCCCAACCTGTGGTGTGTGCCGGCGACCATCGACCTGGCCGGTGCCGAGATCGAACTGGTCTCGGTGGTCGCCCGGGAGTCCCGGCTGAACCGCGCCATCGAGGCGTACCCGGGGCACTTCGACTACGTGTTCATCGACTGCCCGCCCTCCCTCGGCCTGCTGACGGTCAACGCTCTGGTGGCCGCCCAGGAGGTGCTGATCCCGATCCAGTGCGAGTACTACGCGCTGGAGGGGCTGAACCAGTTGATAAACAACATCAATCTGGTACGCCAGCACCTGAACCCGAAGCTGGCGGTCTCCACGATCCTGCTCACCATGTACGACCGCCGTACCCGGCTGGCCGACGCGGTGGAACAGGACGTCCGCAACCACTTCGGTGACAAGGTCCTCCAAGCCGTCATCCCCCGCAACGTCCGCGTGTCGGAGGCCCCGAGCTACGGGCAGTCCGTGATGACCTACGATCCCGGATCGCGGGGGGCCACAAGTTACTTCGAGGCCGCCCAGGAGATCGCCGAGCGCGGTGCCAAGGAGCCGGTGAACCGGAATGCGTAGTGCGGACAAGTCGCTGGGAGGCGTCGTATGAAGAACCGTCCCCGGGGCGGTCTGGGTAGAGGGCTCGGTGCGCTGATCCCGACCGGGCCGGTGCAGGAGAGCAGCACGGCCACGGCGACCATGCCCGTGGAGGTCGACCCGGCGCGTCCGGTGATCGAAACGTCCGCCGATCCCGTGAGCCCGACCCCGTCGATGCCCACCCCGACGGTCAGCGCGCTGCCGCAGCCCGAGGAAGAACTCCAACTCAGCCCGGTGCCCGGTGCGCGCTTCGCGGAGATCTCCGTCGACGCGATCGTGCCGAACCCCAAACAGCCCCGGCACGTCTTCGACGAGGAGGCGTTGGAGGAGCTGAAGACCTCCATCCAGGAGGTCGGCTTCCTCCAGCCGATCGTCGTGCGTCAGCTCGACGGCGAGAAGTACGAACTCGTCATGGGCGAGCGGCGTTGGCGTGCCGCCCAGGCGGTCGGCCGGGAGAGCATCCCGGCGATCGTCCGGGAAACCAAGGACGATGCGATGCTCCGGGACGCGCTCCTGGAGAACATCCACCGGGCCAACCTCAACCCGCTGGAAGAGGCCGCCGCGTACCAGCAACTGCTGGAGGAGTTCGGTGCCACCCACGAGGAACTGGCCCGCCGGATCGGACGCAGCCGGCCACAGATCTCGAACACGATCCGACTGCTGAACCTGCCTCCGCAGGTCCAGCGTCGGGTGGCCGCCGGTGTGTTGTCGGCCGGCCATGCCCGTGCGCTGCTCAGCCTCGACGAGTCGGAGGCACAGGAGCAGCTCGCCCTGCGCATCGTCGCCGAAGGGCTCTCCGTACGGGCCACCGAGGAGATCGTGGCCTTGGCGCTGAGCGACGGCCCCACGAAGACGCCGGCTGCCAAGCGTCGGGCCAAGCCGCACGCACCCGCGCTGACCGACCTGGCCGACCGGCTGTCCGACCGGTTCGACACCCGGGTGAAGGTGGACATCGGTCGGAGCAAGGGGAAGATCACGATCGAGTTCGCCACGGTGGACGATCTGGAGCGGATCGTCGGCATCATCGGCGTCGGCGAGGAAGAGCAGGCCGAATCCGAGGACTGACGCGTCACGCACACCGAGCGTCGCTGTCCTGCACGGCCCGCCCGCCAGTTTCTGCGGTAGTCGTCGTTTCCGGCCGCGTACCCGAGTGGGTACGCGGCCGGTTGCCTGCCCCGTGAAGTTCGATAGTTCCGCCGGGCGGCTGGACTGTCTACGGAGAACACGAGAATCGGTGTGCAGCGGCCGGGAGTGTCGGCCCTTCCACGTCGTCGATGATGCGTCGGTGGGTCAGCCCGCCGACGGGACGCCAGTCGGACGGGACATTGGCGTGGGCGCCTGCTCGGTGAGGCCAGGTGCACTCTCGGTGGAGTCCATGCCCGGCGCGGCGATGGCCTCGGCTGCTGTCGGGGTCGCGGGGCCGTGGCGGCGAGGACCACGAGCTGCACGCTGAGGGGGAGCGGTTTCACGTGAAACCGGAACGTTATGCCGGCGCTCGGCTCGCCGCCGCATGTAGTCGTGCTCCGGCACCGGAGCCATCGCCGACGATCAGAATCGTCGGGCGCGAGCGTTGGGAGAGCTGAGGGTCGGGCCCAGAGGCGGGGGCCCAGAGGTCGGGAAGGTCGGCCAACTCGGTGCTATCGGTGACGGGGGTTGTACTGGTACCGGAGCGGCGAGACGATGCGGGCAGGGCCGGCGCGGTCTACAACTGCCCGGTCCGCACAACCGGCGTCTCGCTCCACCCACTGTCCTGGTTGATGTGCCTTGCGAGGGCCGGGCCGGACTCGGCGCGATGCTGAACGTGATGGCGGCGGCCCAGTGCCGGGAGCGGCGGCGGCGCGATCCGTCGTGAACCAGGAGTCCTGCGACTGCTGGGCGCGAGTGGGCCGGCCAGTAGGTTCGAGAGGTCGGAGTAGACCTCCTGGCCGACACGACGACTCCCGTGGCTCTGCTCGCGGCCGACGATATCTCGGGTTCGCCAGTCGGTGCCGCCGAGTCGAAGCCTGGGCCATCGGTCAGGGGCACCGTACTGACCGCTCAGATCGCCTGGAGCGTAGTGAACGCCGCGATCCGCAACTGGGTCCGTCTGGGAGGCGCAGAGGCCGGCACGGTTGATCTGAGGGGGGTCGGCCAATGGCCACATCCGACGGGCGTCGAGAGCACGAGCAGAAGTGTCCGACGCCGCAACGTTTCACGTGGAACAGAGGGCCCCTACGGGTGCCCGCCGCCCGCCGCCCGCCGCCCGCCGGTAGGAGTCAGCCCGCGGGGCCTCCACACGGGCTTCCGTCAACACCCGCGTACCGCTCACCCATCCGGCCAGTCAGGCCGCCGACGTGTCGACCATCCGGAGGCGTTCCCCGCTGCCCTCCCAGGTGTTCCGACGGTCTTCAGTTTTGACCCCGACGCTTGGTTACGAAGCCGCTGCCGATGTCGGTGTGGAAGGGCCACGGCACCGGCAAGCGAGCACGTGTGACTTGAGGCCGCCCAGGGGCAAGTGGTGCCCGGTGTTCGACCACGCCACCAGGGGGCACCTCAGGCTCCACACCCCCGCCGCTCAGCCGGTGCTGTTTCACGTGAAACGCACCGACCGGCTCACCGCCGCCTCAGCATCAGCCGGTCGACGAGAATGAAGCGGTCGACGTGGTGACAGATGTCCCCGCCGGGATCGCCTCCCAGCCGTCCGCCCTCGTGTGCAGGGGCGAAAGATCAACGAGGCAATGGACCCGTGAGCCGGTGCCCGTCAGAGAATCGGCGGCAACCGAGCAGCCCGGCGAACCCCTCGATCGTTGAGGAAGACGGACCCCTGGTTCCTGTGAACAGTGCTGTGGATGAAGCACCGGAGTTATCCACAGAAGTTTTCCACAGGCCGCATCCGTTTCACGTGAAACAGCGCGTCAGAACCCTCCCCAGCCTGTGGATGACGGGGTGTGGTGGTGATCTCATCAGCCTGTGGACAACCGTCGTGACGCCGCTCCGGCCGCACCTGTCGACGCCTCCCGTTGACTGAAATCCCCTCATGATCAGCGGCGTTCGGGGTAGGGACAGCGGTCCTCGTCTCGGTTAGGGTCAGCGTCGTGCACGACACCCCTCCCCCCTCGGTCCCGGACTTCACCCAGTGGCCCTCGTTTCCCTTCGAAGGTGACCTCCGGGTCAAGCAGCTCGACGAGCCGGTAGCGGTCGAGCCTCCCCGCAAGGGCGAAGGACTCCGGGAATGCATCGCCTGTAACGCGCCGGACGACGCGTACATCTGGGTGGGTGAGCGCTGGCGGGTACGGGCGATGGACCGTCCCACCGGCCTGCCGATGGTGCTCATCCTGGAGTCGCGGTCCCACCTCGACCTGGGTGACCTGCCCAACCTGCTCGCCGCCGAACTCGGGGTGATGACCGTTCGACTGGAGCGCGCCATCCGCTCGCTCGACGGTGTCGCCCGGGTGCACGTGAACCGGTGGGGTGACGGGTCCGCCCATCTGCACATGTGGTTCCTGGCCCGGCCGTACGGTCGGCTCCAACTGCGTGGCACGTTCCTGTCGCTCTGGGACTCGATCCTGCCCCCCATCTCGGAATCCCAGTGGCGGGAAAACCTCGCGCATGTCGCGGCCTGGCTGGCCGAGTTCGGTGGACGCCCGCTCGCCGAGCCGCCGCGCATCCAGTGGCAGACGCCCTCCAGCATCGCCGCGCAGTCGTCGGCCGAGGCAGCAGCGGCAGCCGCCGAGGAAGCCGTGTCGGTGATCGAGTCGGAGGAGGAGACGCCGCTCCCCGTCACGGAGAACGAGGCCGGCCCGCACCTGCCCACACCGCTCGGAGTTTCGACCGACGCCGCCGAGGAGGACACCGCGACGGGGAAGGCTACGGCGGAGACGCCGGGCAACCGCACGCCGGGCGGCGACATCACCCTGGGCGAGGGCCTCGACCCGGAGACCGACCGGGACGCCGCCGGTCAGCCCGCCGGGGCCGCAGCCCACCCGGAAAGCCCGGCAGGAAACCCCGGCACCGGTCCGGCCACGAGCGGCCCCGACGACGCCGGGACCACCGGGACCGACGACCCGGCCGGAACCGGGCAGGGCAGCGGCGACACCGTCACCCCGGGCACCGCCCGACGCTGACGGAGCCCCGGCCGCGAGCCGGTGAACAGCGGTGGGTCAGGAGCGGCGCGCGGCGGCCCGACCGACGAGCGTGCCGAGGACCCGGCCGAGGTCCAGCCCGGCCGCCTGGACCGCCAACGGCAGCAGCGACGTCTCCGTCATGCCGGGCGAGACGTTGACCTCCAGCACGTGCGGCTGGCCGTCCCCGTCGACGATCAGGTCGACGCGGGACAGGTCACGCAGCCCGAGCGCGGTGTGCGCGGCCAACGCCACCTCGGCCACCGCACCGGCCACGGCCGGATCGAGCCGGGCCGGCGCGTGCCAGGTGGTGCGGCCGGCGGTGTAGCGGGCCGCGTAGTCGTACACGCCGTTGCGGGGGACGATCTCCACCGGCGGCAGCGCCTGCGGGCCGTCGCCCAGGTCGAGCACGGACACCGCGACGTCCATGCCGGCCACGTACCGCTCGACCAGCGCCGTCGAGTCGTACGCGAAGCAGCCGACCATCGCGGCCGGGAGGGCTGCGGCGTCCTTGACCACGGCGGCGCCGAGGCCCGAGCCGCCCTGCGTCGGCTTGACCATCAGCGGCAGTCCGAGCCGGTCCACGATCCGGTCGAGCACCGCCACCGCGCCCAGCTCGGAGAAACGGTCGTGCGGCAGGGCCACCCAGTCGGGGGTGGGAATGCCGTTCTCCCGCAGCACCGCCTTGGCCGACGGCTTGTCCCAGGCCAGCCGGGCGGCCCGCGCGTCACAACCGACGTAGGGCGCGTCGCAGAGGTCGAGCACGCCGCGCAGCGAACCGTCCTCGCCTGTCGCACCGTGCAGGGCGATCACCACCGCGTCGGGCGGGTCGGCGGCCAGCGCGGGCAGCAACGCCACGTCGGCGTCCCGCAGCTCCGCCTCCACCCCGGCGCTGCGCAACGCGTCGAGGACCCGCCGGCCGGACCGTAGGGAGACGTCCCGCTCGTACGACAGGCCGCCGGCGAGCACGAGCACGTGCAGGTCGGCGGCGGTGGAACCGGTCACGAGGGAACGCTCGACGGGGGTGGCAGCCATGCCGGAATCATGCCAAGTCGGGGCCGGGGACGTCGGGACCACCCCGCCGGCTCCCGGTCGGGGTGACCGCCCCGAAGACCTGCCGCATGGTCAGCTCCTGCTCCATCACCCGGGCCAGCCGGCGCACCCCCTCGCGGATCCGTTCCGGAGTGGGGAAGGAGAAGTTGAGCCGCATGTTGCCGGTGCCGGTGCCGTCGGCGTAGAAGCCGGTGCCCGGCACGTAGGCGACCCGGGCGGCGATGGAACGCGGCACCATCGCCTTGGCGTCCAGCCCGTCGGGCAGGCTGGCCCAGACGAACAGCCCGCCGGTGGGCCTGGTCCAGGTGGTGCCCTCGGGCATCTGGTCGTGCAGCGCGCCGAGCAGCGCGTCCCGCCGCTCCCGGTAGATCTCCCGGTAGACCTTGAGCTGTTCGCGCCAGGGCATCGTCGACAGGTACGTCGAGACGGCGGCCTGCGCGAAGGCGCTCGGGCAGAGGATCTGCGCCTCGCTGGCGATGACCAGCTTGTCGCGGACGGCGTGCGGGGCGAGGATCCAGCCCACCCGCAGCCCGGGTGCGAAGGTCTTGGAGAAGGTGCTCAGGTAGAACACCCCGTCGCGGCGGCGGGCGCGCAGCGGCGTGGGCGCGTCGCCCTCGAAACCCAGCTGGCCGTACGGGTCGTCCTCGACCACCAGCAGGCCGGCCCGCTCGCAGATGTCCAGCACCCGTTCCCGCCGTTCGTCGCTGAGCGTCACGCCGGCCGGGTTCTGGTAGGTGGGGATGGTGTAGAGGAACTTCACCCGCCGGCCGGCGCGGGCCTGGTCGGCGATGGCCACCTCCAGGGCCTCCGGGATCAGCCCGTCGTCGTCCATCGGCACGTGCACGACCTGGGCCTGGGCGGCCTGGAACACCCCGAGTGCGCCGACGTACGTCGGGCCCTCGGCGAGCACCACGTCACCCGGGTCGAGGAAGAGCCGGGCCACCAGGTCGAGCGCCTGCTGCCCGCCGACGGTGACCACCACGTCGTCGGGGGAGGCGCCGCAGGAGGCGTCGATGCCGGAGAGCGCCATCACCTCGCAGATCCGTTCGCGCAGCTCCAGGCTGCCCTGGCCGATGCCGTACTGGAGGGTGGTGGAACCGAGTTCGGAGCCGAGCCTGCCGAGCATCTCGCCGACCGCGTCGAGCGGCAGCGCGGCGATGTAGGGTGCGCCACCGGCGAGCGAGACGACCTCCGGCCGGCTGGCGACCGCGAAGAGCGCCCGGATCTCCGAGGCGGTCATGCCCCGGACCCGCCGGGCGTACCGGTCGGTGTAGTCGTCGAGCGTCGTTCCGGTCATGACATCACCTCGATCGGGTGTCGGTCGGGCTCCCGCCCGCTGGGGTACCCGCGCGGTGCCGGTGACCATGGCGGCGCGGGACGCCGGTCGACCGATCGTAGTCCCCGCCCAGCGGGTCGCCGGTCACGATCCGGGTCGGGTCCACATCCCGGACGTCCCGTCCCCGTCCCGGGTGGCCATTCGCGCGTCCCCTCCCGTACGGTCGGCAGGCGGCGTACGATCGCTCGTCGGGGACGCAGCGGGCGATGCTGCCGCCGCGGGCTGGTCTCGCCTCCGAGCCTGAGTGTGGGGATGCGCTGATGTCGCGACGTCTGGTCAGTCTGACCCTCGACACCCTGGAAGACCTGCCTCGCCCGTGCCGGCAGTGCGTCTACTGGGAGCTGGACCCGGTCTCCGCCGAGCGGGCCTGCGCGAACGGCGACCCGGGGCTGGAGAAGGAGGCGTGGGTCTCCCAGACGCTGCTGGAGTGGGGTTCCTGCGGCAAGCTGGCGTACGTCGACGGGATGCCGGCCGGGTTCGTGATGTACGCGCCGCCGGCCTACGTACCCCGGTCGATGGCGTTTCCGACCTCGCCGGTCTCGGCGGACGCCGCGCTGCTGATGACCGCCAACGTGGTGCCGGCCTTCGCCGGGGGCGGGTTGGGCCGGATGCTGGTGCAGGGTGTCGCCCGGGACCTGACGAAGCGGGGCATCAAGGCGATCGAGGCGTTCGGCGACGCGAAGTTCGGTGACGAGCCGGACGACACCCGGGCCTGCGTCGCCCCGACCGACTTCTTCCTGTCGGTCGGTTTCAAGACGGTCCGCCCGCACCCCCGCTACCCGCGCCTGCGCCTGGAGTTGCGCACGGCGCTGAGCTGGAAGTCCGACGTCGAGTACGCGCTGGAGAAGCTGCTCGGCTCGATGAGCCCGGAGAGTCTGCTGCGGCCGGTGCGCCCCGCCCCGGCCACCCGCTCCAGCGCCGGCTGAGCGGGCCGCGCCGACCCGGGCCGCGCCCGGCTCAGTCGCGGACCGCGCCGGCCGCCACCACCGCGCGGAGCGCGCTGACGTCGATCGAGCCGGTCGGCACGTCCCGTTCGACCGGGAAGAACATCCGCTGTACGGCCGCGACGAGCGCCTCGACGATCCGGTCCCGGAACCGGGGGTCGACCAGCCGGGCCCGATCCTGCGGCGAGGTCAGGTAGCCCACCTCGACCCGCACGGCGGGCATCCTGGTCAGCCGCAGCAGGTCCCACGCCTTGGCGTGGGTACGGCAGTCGCGCAGCCCGGTCCGCGCCACGATCTCCCGCTGCACCAGCCCGGCGAGCCGTTCCCCGGTGGCCGAGGTGACGCCGTTGTCGGTGCCGTAGTGGTAGGTGGCGACCCCGTCGGCGGCCGGGTTGGCGTGGCCGTCGGTGTGCAGCGAGATGAACACGTCGGCCCCGAGGGAGTTGGCCAGTTCCGCCCGGTCGATGTCCGGCAGGCAGGTCCGGGGTGCGGGCCCCCGGGTCAGCTGCACCCGGACGCCGGCTGCGGCGAGCCGCCCCTCCAGCCGGCTGGCCAGGTCGTGCGCCAGGTCCGCCTCGGTCCAGCGCAGCGTCCCGTCGGGCACCACCACCCCCGGATCGGTGCCGCCGTGGCCGGGGTCGATGACCACGGTGCGCCCGACCAGGGTGGGTCCGGACTGCCGGATCGCGTCGGATTCGCGTAGCCACTGGGGTCGTCCGCCGACCACCTTGCGGCCGAGCCGGCGCAGCGCGCCCATCGTGTACGGCCCGCAGGAGCCGTCCGGTTTCAGCCCCACCTCCCGCTGGAACTGCGCCACCGCCCGGGAGGTGCGTACGCCGTAGACGGCGTCGGCGCCGCCGACGTCGTACCCCATCTCCAGCAGGCGTTCCTGCAGGGACCGGACGTCCTCGCCGATCAGCGGGTCGGGCACCGCGTGGTAGAGGGTGCGGGCACCGAGCCGCCAGCGGGCGGCGTCCAGGGCCCGCCACGTCTCGGCACCGACCCGCCCGTCCGCGCTGAGCCCACGGGACTGCTGGAAGGCCCGGACGGCCCGTTCGGTGGCGGCGTCGAACTCGTCGCCGGGCGCGGCGAGGAGGTCCAGGCCGGTCAGGACGGCACGGATCTCGGTCACTGCCGGTCCGCGGTCACCGGGTCGGATCGGACGCACGCAGGACCCCCTCAGAGGTTGGCTGCCGGGCACCTTCGCTGACGGCCACGCTTGCGCGTCCGGTAGGACCAGCGCTTACGGAGCGTACCGTGGCCGGTTGCCGCAGGCCGGTGGTTCGTGCAGGTCAGGGCCCGGAACAGCCGGAACCCCGCACCCGGTGGGGTGCGGGGTTCCGGTGGTGGGTCGGGGGTTACAGCGCCGACTCGATCAGCCGGACCAGTTCGCCCTTCGGCTTGGCACCGGCGATCGACTGCACCGGCTCGCCGTTCTTGAAGATGGTGAGGGTCGGCACGGACATCACCCGGTAGGCGCGGGCGGTCTCCGGGTTCTCGTCGATGTTGAGCTTGACGATGGTGACCTGGCCGGCCATCTCGCCGGCGATCTCCTCCAGCAGCGGCGAGACCTTACGGCACGGCCCGCACCACTCGGCCCAGAAGTCCACCAGGACCGGCTTGTCGGACTTGAGTACGTCAGCGGTGAAGCTGGCGTCGGTGACGACCTTGGTCGCTCCCACTATTGACCCTCCTTCTCAGTTGTGGCGTTGCAGTCGTTCAGCTCAGGGTGGCGATGAACCGCTCGGCGTCGAGCGCGGCGGCGCAGCCGGTGCCGGCGGCGGTGATCGCCTGCCGGTAGGTGTGGTCGACCACGTCACCGGCGGCGAAGACACCCGGCACGCTGGTGCGGGTGCTCGGCGACTGCACCTTCACGTAACCCTCGTCGTCCAGCTCGACCTGGCCGCGGAAGAGTTCGCTGCGCGGGTCGTGGCCGATCGCCACGAAGACGCCAGTCACGTCGAGCACCTTGACCTCGCCGGTGTGCACGTTGCGGACCCGGACGCCGGTCACCTTGCCGTCGTCGCCGAGCACCTCCTCGACGGTGCTGTTCCACTCCACCCGGATCTTGCCGTTGCTCAGGGCGCGGTCGGCCATGATCTTGCTGGCCCGGAACGAGTCGCGCCGGTGGATGATGGTGACCGACTCGGCGAACCGGGTGAGGAAGCTGGCCTCCTCCATCGCGGAGTCGCCGCCGCCGACCACCACGATGTGCTGGTTGCGGAAGAAGAACCCGTCACAGGTGGCGCAGGACGACACGCCGTGGCCCAGGTACTCCTGCTCACCCGGCACGCCCAGCGGACGCCAGGCCGAGCCGGTGGAGAGGATGACGGCCCTGGCCCGGTAGGCGGTCTGCCCGACCCACACGGTGCTGACCGCGTCGGAGCCGGTGTCGCCGGTGTCCTTCAGCTCGACCCGGGTGACGTCGTCGGTCAGGAACTCCGCACCGAACCGCTCGGCCTGCTTGCGCATGTTGTCCATCAGTTCGGGGCCGAGGATGCCGTCGGCGAAACCGGGGAAGTTCTCCACCTCGGTCGTGGTCATCAACGCCCCGCCGGACTGCACACCCTCGATCACGAGTGGCTTGAGGTTGGCGCGCGCGGCGTAGACCGCCGCCGTGTACCCGGCCGGCCCGGAGCCGATGATGATCAGGTTGCGGACCTCGTCCACTGCCGTCTCCCGATGTGTGTGTACGACATCGGCGGCGCACCGACGTCGATCCGAGCGCCGACGGTTCAACGACGTCGGCGGCTGACTTGCAGAACGTCATCGTACGAACCGGGGATTCCCGGACCGGTCGTCCGGTGGGTCACGTCACGCGATGCGGGACGAGTGGTGGACCGGGCCCTCACCCTACCCGCGACTGGTAGCGGGTGTCCGCGCCGGACCCCGGCACACCGCACTCCGCGCCGCTCACCCACGCCCACCGCGCGCCCGTGGAATCGGCGAAGTGGACCACCAGCGCCGGCTCGCCGTTGAACGTGGCGTAGTCGACGACCTCGACGGTGACCGGCCCACGCTGGTGCGCGGACGCGATGTCGGCGAGGCAGGCGTCGAGCGCCGTCCGCCCGGTCAGCCGGTCCAGTCCGGCGGGGGCGGCGAGCCGTTTGCTCTCCGGCGCGCCGGGGCTGGTCTGGGTGGTGATCCCCGTTTCGTCACCGGGCTGGAGGCCCGGCGGGGTGACGGGTTGGGCCAACGGGGCGTCCGTGGTGCCCCGCAGCGTCGACGGGGACCAGTCGACGCCGCTGCGCCGGGTCTCGCCGCTGAACCGGAACCCGCGCTCGGCGTTCTCCTGCACCGGGCCGGCCATCGAGGTCGGCGCGTCCCGGTCGGTCGTGCCGTCGACCAGGTGGGCGACGCCGAAGCCCACCGCGGCCAGCGACGCCGCGGCGAGGGTCACCGGCCCGGCGAGCCGCGCCCAGCGTCGCCGCCGGCCGGGGCCCGACGGATCGGCACGCCCCTCACCGGGACGACCGCCGGGGGTACGCCGGCCGCCCGGCTGCGTCGGCACCGGGCCACCCGCCCCGACCGGCCGGACGTCGCCCGGTGCGGCCGGTCGCGCGGCCCGGCGGGGCGTGGCGTCGTCCTCGGCTGGCGGGTCGACGGCCGGACCGGCACCGGCGAGCACGGCGGTGAGCCGTTCCACCACGGCCAGGGGCATCTCCGGTGCGGCGGCGCCCCAACCGGCCAACGCGTCGTGCACCCGGGCCGCGGCGGGCGACAGGACGGCGTACGCGTCGGCCCAGGCCGGGTCCTCGGCCACCAGGCGAGCGACGACGGTGTGCTCCGGGGTGCCGTCCAGTGCCCCGCCCACGTAGTCGGCGAGCAGGTCGTGGTCGACCTCCCTGAACTCCCGGCCCGTCACGTCTCCTCCTGGATGGCGTCCCGCCGGGCCCGCCCCGACCCCGATCGGACGCCGGTGGCCGGCTGCCGGTTCCCGGGTGTGACGTCGGGAACGTCCCGACCCGTCCGGCGGGCCCCGTCCACCCCGGTCGGTCGGCTCGACTGCTGCTCCCCGCCGGTACGCAGGTGCCCCAGTACGCCGGCCAGCCGGGCCCGGCCCCGGGCGCACCGGCTCTTCACCGTGCCCTCGGCCACGCCGAGTATCCGGGCGACCTCGGCGACCGGGTAGCCCTGCACGTCCACCAGGATCAGCGCGGCCCGCTGCTCGACCGGCAACCCGGCCAGCGCCTGGCGTACCACCAGGGCGGTGTCGTGGTCGGTGGCCGGGGCGGCCGGTTCGACGCCACCGGTCCCCCGGGCGTCGTCGGTGCGGTTGCCGTCGGCCAGCGGCACGGTGGGGTGCGCCTGCCGACGGCGGAGCCGGTCCAGGCAGGCGTTGACCACGATCCGGTGCAGCCAGGTGGTGACGGCGGAGTCGCCCCGGAACCGGCCGGCGGCGCGGTGGGCGGAGAGCAGCGCGTCCTGGAGGGCGTCGGCCGCCTCCTCCCGGTCGCCCGTGGTCCGCAGGGCCACCGCCCAGAGCCGGTCGCGGTGCCTGTGGAAGAGTTCGGTGAAGGCGTCCCGGTCACCGGCGACGTGGGCGCGGAGCAGGTCCAGGTCGGTGGTCTCGGGGTGCGACACCGTGACCGACGCCGGCCCACCGGTCGCCGGGTCGGGTGACTGCCCGCCGCGACCGACCATCACCACGCCCGGCGGAGGCGGTGACGGGGTCGCGGCCGGCGGATCACGATCCCTGGACCGAGATCTCCTGGACGCCCAGCTTGAAGCCCCGCTCGGTGGAGGGCAGCTCGGTGATCCAGAAGAGCAGGTACTGGTATTTCTGCTCGGGGTCGAAACCGTCGAAGGCCATCTTGGTGCCGTCGTGCTGCTCGAACGGCTGGCCGATCCGGGTCTTGAAGCCCTTGACCAGGTCCTTGTCGCCCTGCGAGGTGGACGGGAAGTCGCCGCTGCCGGTGAACAGCGCGGCGGAGACGCCGGAGTCCGACAGGGTGGCGGTGAGCGACTTGACCGTGTGCGGGGCACCGAGGTCGATCCAGACCCCCATGCCCTTCTTGTAGTTGCTGAAGTTGGCCGAGTAGTAGGTGTCGGTCTCCCAACCCTTGTCCTCGTCGCCGTCCATCATCTTCTCGGCGTCGCCCAGCTCGTCACGCTCCCGGCTGTCCGGGTCGATGATCCGAATGTCCTGGATGGCGAGCTTGCGCACCACGGAGGCCGGGGTGGCGTCGCCGACCGGCGCGCTGCTGGAGGGGCGGGCCACCGGCTCGGTCTCCGGGCTGTCGCCGCCGCCCAGGGTGGTGATGCCGATGAGCAGGCCGACGAGGGCGACCGCCAGCAGCCCGGCGATGCCGATCGCGACCTTCCGCCCGCCCGCGGCGGCCAGCGGTGACCGGTCCTCGACGCCGTCGGCGGTGAACCGGATGGTGCCGGTCTGGTCGAGGAAGTGGTCCTCGGCGGGGATGTCGAGCCGACCCAGCTCGGCGGAGAGCACATCCGACGACGGCGGGGCGATCTCGGCGTCGAGCAGGTCCATCGTCAGGTCGTCGAGGTACGCCGGCACGCCGGCCCGGACCTGCCGGGGGGCGGCGATGGCGCCGCTGGCGTCGCGGACGGCGTCCGGGATGGCGGCCCGGCCGTGGCCGGCGGTCGCGCCGCGCAGCGGGGCCTCGGCGTGCGGCCAGTGCCCGGTGAGGGCGAAGTAGAGGACGCCCCCCACCGCGCGGATGTCGGCTTCCTGGCTGTCGTCGCCGTCGGTGCGGGCGTCGGCCAGGACCACCCGGCCGTCGTCGCTGATCATCACGGTGCCGGGGTGCACGTTGCCGTGGACCATCCCGGTCGCGTGCACGGCGGCGATGGCGCTGGCGACCGCGTTGCCGACGGCGGTGGCCCGGGCCGGGTCCAGTGGCCCCTCGGCGACCAGGTCACGCAGGGACCGGCCGTCGACCCACTCCCGGACGACGTAGGCCCGGACCTCCTCGTCGATCGCGTCGTAGACGCCGACCAGGTTGGGATGGATGACCCGGCTGGCCGCCACGGCGGCCTGGAGCATCTCGGTGGCCGAGTCGCCGCCGGGGTAGCGGAGCACCACCGCCACGGGCCGGCGCAGGATGACGTCGACCCCCCGCCAGACCAGGCGCCCGGCGCTGTCGTTGTTGATGTGCTCGACCAGTTCGTACCGCTCGGCGAGGATCTCACCGGCCGTGGGAGCACCGAAGGTCATGACCGGAGGAGCAGTTTCCTCCGCCTCCTGACCCTCGCCGACCTGGGTCACCCGTCCTCCCTCGGTGATCGTGTCGATCGATGGACCCGCGCTGCTGGGCATGTGGCTTCCCGCTCCGCCGTCGATGGAACCGACCGGCGGCGTCGACTCGGGCGTCGGCCACCTGCCGTGTCCGTCGACAGCGACCTTACCCGGACCGCCCGTCATACCGACATGTCATCTTCCCGCCGCGCTCGACGGCCTGTCGTGTATGGGGCGATAAGTCCGTTTAACGCCACTCTCTCCCACGTTGCTGACACATGTACTGGCCAATCTAGACGCCCGTCGCAAACCGTCGACCTCGGGGCCGACCCGCCGGGAACGATCGGGTGTCGGCAGGTCTGGTTCCCGCCGAACGGCCGTACATGCTCAGCCTTACGGTTGGTTATCCACAGCCCTTTACGGTGACTGAGCGGGCAATCATCAGGTTATCCACAGCCGTGTCCCCAGGCTGGTGATCCTCGTTCACCCTGCGTGTCCCCTGCCCGGCCCCGGCTGGCCTGCGGGTCAGCGGCCGAGCCGCCGCCGCACCATCGCGACCACCTCGGTGATCTCGCCGATCCGCAGAACCATCGCCAGGCCCAGGTACGTCCCGCCGATCACCACCCCGCCGAGGACCAGCCGCACCGCCGCCGCCGTCCAGCTCAGGTTGCCCGGATCACCGGGCAGCAGGTTGACCACCAGCAGGCCGACCAGCGCCGCGCCGAGCGCCGCCACCAGCACCTTGCCCATGGTCCGCATGATCCGGCCCAGCCCGATCCGGCCCACCCGGGGCCGCAGCAGCATCGCCGAGAGCACCGCCGCCGCGACGTACGAGATGGCGTTGCCGAGCATCATGCCGGCCGCCGCGAAGGTGGCCGAGAAGGCGACGAAGACCCCGATCTGCACGGCCACCCGCAGGATCACCACCGGGATGTTGACCAGCGCCGGGGTACGGGTGTCCGGCAGCGCGTAGAAGGCGAAGGTGAACAGCTGGCTGATCGCGAACGGCACCAGGCCCAGCGCCGCGACCAGCAGCACCAGCGAGGTGGCCAGCGCGTTGTCACCGGTGAACGCGCCGTACCGGAAGACCACCACGGAGACCGGGCCGGCCAGCACCGCGTAGCAGACCGCGATCGGGGCCAACACCGCCGTCACCATTCGGGTGCCCCGGGACAGGTCGGCGGTGACGTCGGTGAACCGGCCCTCGGCGGCGGCTGCGCTCATCCGGGGCATCAGCGCCGTGATGATCGAGACGGCGATGATGCCGTGCGCCATCATCAGCAGCAGGAAAACGTTGTTGTAGATCAGCAGGCCGGCGTTGTTCTCGTCGCCCCCGGCGGCCCGGGTGAGCAGGTTGACCACCACGAACAGGCCGAGCTGGTTGACCGCGACGTAGCAGAACATCCAGCCACCGAGCCGGGCCAGCTCGCGCAACCCCAGCTCGCGGAAGTCGAACCGCAGCTTCCACCGGAAACCGACCTTGCGCAGCGCCGGCAGCAGCCCGGCCGCCTGCACCGCCACGCCGAGCAGGGTGCCCCCGCCGACCAGCAGGATGCGGTCCCAGCCGATGTCCTCCGGGCCCAGCGCCTGCGCGCCGTACACCGCGATGTAGAGGCCGAACGTGCCGATGACGACCAGGTTGTTCAGGATCGGCGCCCACATCGGCGCGGCGAAGTGCCCCCGGGTGTTGAGCACCGCCGCGATCAACGCGCTGACGCCGGTGAAGAACAGCATCGGCAGCATCAGGTACGACAGGTTGGTGACCAGGCCCGTGTAGGCCTCGTTCTTGCCGCCGGCGTAGAGCGTGGTCAGGGTCGAGGCCAGCAGCAGGGCCAGCACCACGGTGACCGCGAGGGCCAGCACCGCGAGGGTCAGCAGCCGCTGGGCGTACGCCTCGCCCCGGTCCGGGTCGGCCTTGCGGCGACGTACCAGCACCGGGATCAGCACGCTGGTCAGCACGCCGCCGAGCAGGAACTCGTACACCTGGTTGGGCAGGAACTGGGCGGTGGTGAACGCGTCGCCGACGGCGCTGCCCAGCGCGGCACCGATCATCAGGTTCCGGACGAAGCCGGTGCCCCGGCTGACCAGACTGCCGACCGCCATCACCGCGCTGTTCGCCGCCGCGCTGGTCTCGGCGACCACCTCCTGCGGCGGCGCGGTCGCCTCCACCCCCGGCTGGTTCAACGGTTCGGCGGAGATGAAGGTCGCCCCGTCGTACGGCCGGGGCCCGTCGCCCCCCTGCGCGGCGTTCGCGCTGCGGTAGAGCCCGCCGCTCATCTCCAGCCTCCCCGGGGTACGTCGGAGCCGGCACCGGTCCGCACGTCCATGACCATAGTCAACCCGCACCCGACACCCGCGCCCGGCGGATCGCTTCCCGTCCCCGCCCGATAGGCTGGCGATCCCATGTCCGAAGCCTCCACACCCCACGCCGCCGCACGCCGCGAACTGACCACCGTGCAGCGCAACGCCGTCGCCGAACTGCTCCGCGTCTCCCCGGTCGCCGACGAACTGGGCCGCCGGTTCGCCCGTGCCGGCCACGAACTGCACCTGGTGGGTGGTTCCGTCCGCGACGCCCTGCTCGGTCGGCTCGGCGACGACCTGGACTTCTGCACCGACGCCCACCCCGAGCAGACGTTACGGATCGTCAGGGGCTGGGCCGAGTCGATCTGGGAGACCGGTCGGGAGTTCGGCACCATCGGCTGCCAGCGCGACGGCCTCCGGTTGGAGGTCACCACCTTCCGCGCTGAGGCGTACGACCAGGTCAGCCGCAACCCCGTCGTCGAGTACGGCACGAACCTCACCGACGACCTGAAGCGGCGGGACTTCACCGTCAACGCGATGGCGGTCAGCCTCCCCGACCACCGCTTCACCGACCCGTACGGCGGGCTGGACGACCTGGCCGCAAAGATCATCCGTACCCCGGGCACGCCCGCCGAGTCGTTCGGCGACGACCCGCTGCGGATGCTGCGGGCCGCCCGGTTCGCCGCCCAACTCTGCTTCGCCGTCCACCCCGACGTGCGGGCGGCGATGGTGGCGATGGCCGCCGACCTGGACCGGATCACCGCCGAGCGGGTCCGCGACGAGTTCACCAAGCTGCTGTGCGGCGCCGACCCGATCACCGGGCTGCGGCTGCTGGTCGACACCGGGCTGGCCGACCGGTTCCTGCCCGAGCTGACCGGCCTCAAGCTCACCATCGACGAGCACGCCCAGCACAAGGACGTCTACGAGCACACCCTGACCGTGGTGAGCAACGCGGTGTCGTACGAGACGGACGGCTGCGACTTCGTGCTGCGGATGGCCGCGCTCATGCACGACGTCGGCAAGCCGGCCACCAAGGCGGTCGGGCCGGACGGCCGGGTCAGCTTCCACCACCACGAGGTGGTCGGCGCCCGGCTGACCAAGAACCGGATGAAGGCCCTGCGCTACCCGAAGGACGTCACCGCCCAGGTCACCAAGCTGGTCGGCCTGCACCTGCGGTTCTACGGCTACGGCCGGGGCGAGTGGACCGACTCGGCCGTCCGCCGGTACGTCACCGACGCCGGTGACCTGGTGGACCGGCTGCACAAGCTGACCCGCTCCGACTGCACCACCCGCAACCGGCGCAAGGCCGCCCAGCTCGCCGCCGACTACGACGCCCTGGAGGAGCGGATCACCCGGATCGCCGCCGAGGAGGACCTGGCCCGGGTCCGGCCCGACCTGGACGGCAACGCCATCATGGAACTGCTCGGCGTGCCGCCGGGGCCGGTGGTCGGCCGGGCCTGGCAGCACCTCAAGGAACTGCGCCTGGAACGCGGCCCGCTCGACCGCGACGAGGCCGAGGCGGAACTGCGGCGCTGGGCCGCCGAGCAGGGTCTGAGCTGACCTGAACGACACGAGGGGCCGCCCGGCACACGCCGGACGGCCCCTCGTCGCGGATACGGTCAGCGGGTCTCGACCGCGCTGCCCTCGACCGGCGGCTTGCCGTTGGCCGGGGACCCGGCCGACGCCGCGCCCAGCTTGGCGAGCAGACCGGCCAGGTCGATGCCGGTGAGGTCGGAGCCGAGCTGGAGGCCCTGGGCCACGTTGCCGGCCACCGACTTGGTCAGCGACGACGCCCCGTCGGTCGAGATCACCGTCATCTTGTCGATCGCGCCGATCGGGGCGCTGGCCGCCTCGACCACCTGCGGCAGCACCTTGACCAGCAGGTCGAGCACGGCCGCCTCGCCGTACGCGGCGAACGCCTCGGCCTTGCGGGCCATCGCGTCGGCCTCGGCCTGACCCCGGGCCAGGATGGCCGTGGCCTCGGCCTGCCCCTCCCGCTCGACCGCCTCGGCGATCGCGGACCGCCGCCGCTGCTCGGCCTCACCCTCCTTGGCACCCTCGATCGCGTTCGCCTCGGCCAGCGCCGCCCGGCGGGCCCGCTCACCCTCACCGGTGAGCCGGGACTGCTCGGCGGCGGCCTGGGCGGCGGCGATGGTGGCCTGCCGCTGCGCGTCGGCGTTCAGCACCGCCGCGTTGCGGGCCGCCTCCGCCTCCTGCTCCACCTTGTACCGCGCCGCGTCGGCCGGCTTGCGGACCTCGGTGTCGAGCTGCCGCTGCTTGAGTTCGGCGTTACGCTCGGCCACCTTCTGCTGCTCGGAGAGGATCGCCTGGTCCCGCTCGGCCTGGGCGAGCGGGCCGGCCGCCGCCGACTTGGCCTTCGCGGCGTCGATCTCGGCCTGGATCGCGGCCTGCTTCAGCGACAGGTTCCGGTTCGCCTCGGCGATCGCCTCCTCGGCCAGCAGCCGCTCCTGCTCGGCCTGCTGCCGGGCGCGCGCCTCGGCGATGGCCGCGTCCTTGAGCACCCGGGCCGCCTCCGGCCGCCCGAGATCCTGCAGGTACGACCCCTCGGCCAGGATGTCCTGGAGCTGGAAGGTGTCCAGCACCAGCCCCTGGTTGGTCATCGAGTGCTCGGCCTCCTCGGCGACCGCGTTGGCGAACGCCGCCCGGTCCCGGATGACCTCCTCGACGGTGAGCCGGCCGACGATCGAGCGCAGCGCGCCGGCCAGCACCTCCCGGGTGAAGTTGTCGATCTCGTCCTGCTGGTGCAGGAACCGCTGGGCGGCGGCGCGGATCGCGTCCTCGGTGCCGCCGACCTTGACGATGGCGACACCGTGCAGGTCGGCCCGGATGCCCTGCTTGCTGACCGCGCCCCGGATGCCGACGTCGATGCGGCGGCTGGACAGGTCGAGCGACTGGAGCTTCTGCACCACCGGCAGGACGAAGACCGACGCGCCGAGGACGACCTTCTGGCCGGAGTTGTCGGTGGACCGGCCGCCGTCGGCGGTCTGCGTGGTCCGACCCTTGCGGCCGGTGACGATGAACGCCTCGTTCGGGCCGGCCACCTTGATCCGGGAGAGCACGAACAACACGAGGACGAGGGCGAGGACGACCGCGCCGACGATGGCGATGAGGAGAGGCATGGTGGTTCCGTCTCTGCGAGAAGAGGGGTCAGTAGGTCTCGACGTGCACGCTGGTCTCGCTCAGCGTCTGCACCACGAAGATCTGCGCGCCGAGCGGGATGGGCCGGTCGGCGCGGGCGTTGAGTTTCACGGGTTGGCCGGCGACGCGTACCCGTACCTCGCCGTAGCCGCCGGCCGGGATCGGGGTGACGACCAGGCCGAGCGCGCCGACCAGGTCGTCGCGGGTGGGGGTGGCGTCGGTGCGCATGTCGCGCGCCGCCCGGCTCAGCCGCCCCGCCAGCCACGCGGTGGGCACCGCGGCGAGCGTGCCGCCACCCACCGCCGCCGCGATCATCCCGGGGGTACCCCCGCCGAGCAGTTCGTTGACGATGGCCGCGCCGAAGCCGAACGCGCCGAGGAAACCGGCGACCGCCTCGACGGAGACCGGACCGTCGACGTCGGGATGACCGAAATGGAGGATTTCACCGCCGAGCAGGGCGAGCGCCAGCACGCCGACGCCCGCCCCACCGATGATCAGAAAGATGAGCGTCCCCGTGGCCACGACCTGCACGGTAGCGAGCCGACGCAACATTCCGCGTGATCATTTGGGGGCGACGGACACCGTCCGTTCGGTCAACTCCCTCGGCAGCGGCAGCCGTTGCAGCTCGTGTCCGGCGGGGTCGGCGAGCACGACGTCCCGCCGGCCGCCCGGTCGCCGGTAGAGCAGCCGGTCGTCGCCGACCCAGGCGACCTCGGCCACCGGCAGTGTGCCGAGCACCGTGCCGGCGACCGCGTCGACCAGCAACGGCTCCCGCTGCCCCTGGACCACCGCCCGATTTCCGTCGGGCGACCAGGACCACGGGCCGGCCGGATCGCCGGGAATCTTCACGAACCGGGTCGGCCGCCCGTCGTCGGCGGAGAAGAACTGCACTCCCCAGCGCGGATGGCGGAGCTGCTCGGAGCGGGACGCGAAGCTGTCGGTCAGCGGCAACGTCACCTCCCGGCCGTCCCGGGTCCAGGTGAAGGCGCAGTGGTCGGTGCAGCGGTACCTGACCGGGTCGATCCGGTACTCCCGGTACCGCCCGCCGACCTCCAGTACGCCGAGGTGGTGCACCCCGCCCCGCAGGACGGTCACCGCCAACCGGCGTCCGTCCGGCGACCACTGGACGTCCACCGCACCGCGGACCCGCTGCCAGCGCAGCTTCCCGGTGGCCGCGTCGGCGAGACCGAGCTGCCCGGGGCGCTGCTCGTCCCGCACGGCGGTGATCGTGCCGGCGGGGGCCGGCCACACCTCGGCGTACCCGCTGGCACGGACGTAGCGGGACCGGGTGCGGTCCAGCACGTATCCGCTGCCGCCTGTCACGCCGCCGGTGACCACCCAGCCACCGGGCAGCGCCAACGGCCGGGCCGGCCAGTCGGCGTCGGGGGTGGGCAGCAGCGTCGTGCCGGGGGTGGGGCTCGGCGTGGGCCGCGCCGGCTGGACCGGGCGCTCCGGCCGGAGCAGCACGAACGGCACCACTACCGCCACCGCCACCACCGCCGCCGCGCCGACCACCGTGACCCGGCGTCGGATGCGCAGCCGTCGGCCCCGGGCCAGCGCCGCCAGGGCCAGCCGGGGCGACGGCCGCGCCTCGTCGGCGAGATCGTGTACGGCGGCCCGCAGCGCTTCCTCCGCCCGTCGGCTCATCGCTTCACCTCCGGGCTGTTGACGAGATCGTCGAAGGAGGGCACCAGCTCCCGCAGCCGGGCCAGCGCGCGGGACGCCTGGCTGGCCACCGTGCCGGCCCGGCAGCCGAGGACCGCGGCGGTCTGCTCGACGCTGAGGTCCTCCAGGTAGCGCAGCGTCAACACCGCCCGTTGCCGGGGCGGCAGCGCCCGGAGCGCGTCGCGCAGCAGCATCCGTAGCTCGCTGTCGTGGCTGCTGTTGCGCTCGCCGGGCCGTTCCGGCAGCACCGCCACCGGAACCTCACGCCGGCGGGCCAGCCGCCGCCAGCCGGAGACCTGGTCGTGGTAGAGGATCCGGCGCACGTACGGCTCGGCGTCACCCCGGATCCGGGGCCACCGGGCGTACGCCTTGGCCAGCGCGTTCTGTAGCAGGTCCTCGGCGGCGTGCTGGCTGCCCGCCAGCGCGTACGCGACGCGCAGCAGCGCGTCCCCCCGTTCGTTGACGAACGCGGTGAACTCCCCGTCGGTGCCTTCGGTCACCGCTCACCTCCGTACCGAAGACGCTCGGCGGCGGGAAAACCTTGCCCCGTCCACTGGTGTTTCGTCGCCGTCGGCTCCGTGGGGTGGCCGGCGACGACGGACGGCACGTCCGGCTGGTCCGACGTGGCGGGCCGATCCCGCGCCCGCTCCGGGCCCGGCCCCCGCTCCCGGTGTCGGTCGGGCCGGGAAGAATGGTCGGCATGCGCTGGACCGTGCTCGACTCCCCGATCGGGGAATTCTCCGTCGCCACCGACGGGACGGCGGTCTGTGGCACGCACTTCGGCCGGGTCGCGTCGGCCGACGACGAGCCCGCCGACGGGCTGGCCGGCCGGGCGGTCGCGGAACTGCGGGCGTACTTCGCCGGTGAGCTGACCGGGTTCACCGTGCCAGTGACGGTGCCGCGCGGGTCCGAGTTCGAGCGCGCCGTCTGGCGGGAGATGACCCGCATCCCGTACGGGGAGACGCTCACCTACGGCGAGGTGGCCCGGCGGGTCGGCGACCCGGGCGCGGCACGGGCGGTCGGGGTGGCCTGCAACCGCAACCCGGTCCCGGTGATCATGCCCTGCCACCGGATCGTCGGCGCGGGCAGCAAGCTGGTCGGCTTCGGCGGCGGGCTGCCCCGCAAGGTGACCCTGCTGGAACTGGAGGCCGGGGTCGCGCTGCGCCGCGCCTGGTCGTGACGATCAGGTCGCCGACCAGTGCGGCAGGGCCGGGTGGGCGTGGACGCCGGTGTTTTTCGGTTTTCCTGGGTGGGCAGCGGCAGCGGGACGAGTTGCAGGGCCGCGAGTGCGTGCCGGGCGTGGGACGCCTGGGCAATCTCCGCCGGACAACCCTGGGCCCTGGCTCGGATGGTGGTCGGCCAACCGGGCACATGCCCCTCGGTCGTTGATGAATTCCCAGCTCACAGATATCTGGCGAGTTTTTCGGGGGGCGTGACCGAAGAGCAGGAACCCACCTCCGCGGCCTTCCGAACAATCATCATGTTGTTCCCGCAAGCAATTATCTGAGCTGCGTGATGACTCAGTCCGGCGTTGAGATTCGTCGAGTGAGGGGAGCAAGATCGGAGGTGCGGGCGGGAGCTCGACGACGGTGTTCCGTCGGATCCGACTCCCTGCTCCGAATCTTCCAACGAACCAACGCGCGACGTGACACCGTCGTGCCGGCAAGGAGTTCCGACATGTCTTCTCAACACCAGCTGGATGGCGGCCGTCCGCGGCGGCGTGGGACCGACGGCGGTGCCCTGGTGGCCGTTCTGCTGGCCATGCTGATGATCTACTCGGCGCTGGTGATGCGCGACGGCGGATCCTGGCGGGTGGCGGTCGTCATGCCGGCGATCCTGGGGATCGTCGCGGTCCAGATGGCCCGCTGGACGTCGCCGACCTGGGGCCGCAGCCATCGGCGGACGCTGCGCCGGCTGTTCGCCATCCTGGGCGCGGAGACCGGACCCGGAGGCCAGGACGTCGCAGGACTGGCGGGTCGATCCGACGGACAGACTCCCGAAGGCCGGTGACGGTCGTCCTACGCGCGCAGGAAGGTCGGAACGAGAGTGCAGAGCCCGGCGGCACCGCCAACCGAACACGGGACAACCAGGAGGACGGGCCGGCCGCCGAATCCGGTGGTGGGCTTCGGCCCGGCCGCCCAACTCGCACAGAAGCTGCGTGACGCGTACCTGGCCGCTGGTGAGCCGCCCATGAAACGCGTGGCGCGCAAGGGCGACGTGAGCAGGAGCACGCTGTCGGAGAACCTCGGCGGTCGGAAGATCCCTACGTTGCGTGCGTTGAACGCCTTCCTCATCGGCATCGGCGTCACCGACGAGGCCGCGCGCGACTGGCGACGACTTCGCGAGGAGGTGGTTGAGGCTGCCGAGCGGTTCGAACCGGACGGCGGCATCGTCTCGTCGTCAGGCCTGCTCGTCGCGCTGCGTCGGCTCAGGGCGGAGCAGCGGCTGACCGACGAGGAACTCGAACGGCGACTCGACGCGGTGAGTGGGGAGCGACTGAAGGGCGCGTTGTCGGGTTCGGTGCCGAGAAGAGCGCAGGTTGACGCGATCCTGGCCGGCGAGGTCGACCTCGATCCGGATGCGCTGGGTTACCTCGTCCTCTGCCTGGGTGCACACGAGAGTCAGGTCCGTGCCTGGTGTGCGCTGGCCGATCGCCTCGGCAAACAGCAGACGGAACCGTGCGACCTGTTGCCGGATCCGCCCGTCGTGCCGGCCCCGGCGGCCGACGGGGTGATCGCCTCGGGTGAGGCGATCGAGGGGACTCGGGAACCCTCGGTCGCACGACTACCCCGGTGGCGGTGGCAGAGGCTGACGGCGATGGCACTGACCGCTGTTTCCCTGGTCCTTCTGAGCATGACGACGGCCGACCGCAGGCGCGACCGGGTCTCGCCGAACAACGGGCGGGCCGGTGGCCCGGTGGTGGAGGACGCGACGGACGGTCAGTACGAGATCTTCGTGCTGGGCCAGCGGATAGTGGTCACGCCGCAGCCGGCGTTGGCCCGGGAGGATGCGGTGATCACCCGGCTGGTCGTCTCCCGGACGACCACCTCGTCCCAGGTGGACGCCTACGAGAAACGGGAGTTCCGAAGGACCGTCATCGACGGGCAGGACTGCGAGTCCAGCACGCTGATCCACCCGGACGACCGGAGGGAGCCTGAGCCGACACAGTGCACTGCTTCCACGCGGACCCGGCTGCGGGTTCCGAACCCGTCGACGGACTCCCAGGAGCTGAGCCGGCAACTCCTGGTCGATCAGGGAGCCGCGCCGGGTTCAAGGGCCGGGTCGCTGGCCACGGTCCGCGGGATAGCCAACCTCAACAAGGAGCACTGTCTCGGCTCCGCACAACGAGCGGCGGTCCTGCGGGTGCTTGCCGGCCTGCCCGGTCTGGTCTTTCGTGACTGGTCGATGGACGCGACGGGTCGACAGGGACTGGCGTTCAGCATCGACGGCGAAGCCAGGGAGAAGGCTGTGGGCACCCGGGACACGCTCGTCATCGACCCTGATCACGGTGCACTTCTGTTCCACGAGCAGACCGTACGTCCCGAGTCGCCGGTGCCGGTGGTCGAATCCGGAACCACCTTCTTGAACTGCGAAATCAGGAAAAGGCGCGACTGAGTACCCGCCCGGGGCGGGTGGGTCTGCTGCGGAACCCGCCCCGGGCGGCAGTACCGTCGCGCCGAGGTGTCAGAAACGCGGCCCGGAAAAGGCGAACGAGCGATGCGCCATGTGAAGAATGACGTCGACGGCGGCGGTTTCCGGCACGGATGGTGCCGGTGACCGGTTGCCGACGGGCCGGTCCGGCATGGTCCTGCCCTTGATCGCCGGGGACGGGTCTGGGCCGCCCGGTCCGAGGCGGCAAATAGTTTAGCGAACATCGATGATCGACGAGTCCTGTAGTCGATCAGGATCCCCTTCTGGCCTGGCGATCATTCGTGGCACGACCCTACCCTGAACCAACGGGCGTCACGGAGCGTCGCCGCTCGATCTCGGAGTGTTCACTCAGGTGCTCCTGGCCTGCCCTGCTGTCGCCTGACCGAGGGAGGGAAGCCACCATGATCCGTGCCGTTCGCCGCCTGTTGGCCGGCGTGATGATCAATTTCCTGATCATATTCGGCAGCTTCTCGGCTGCGACCCCTGCGGCTGCGGCATCGGGGACCTCGCCAGGTGTTCTCGCCGCCCCCAGTTGCCCGGAAGGGTGGTTCTGCTTCTACGACGACGTGCGATTCGGCACCCCCTACGGGAAGCTCTCCGACTGCGGCTGGCAGAACCTGGCCACCTGGGGCTGGCAGAATCGCACCGAAGCGGTCTACTACAACCTGAAAAGCGGTTCGGTGACGTTCTACGAGAGCAACGGCACTCCGCTTTTCACGGTGAGCGCCTCGAAGAGATCCATAAGCGATGTCTATCCGAAGCAGAACAGGGCGGACAAGGTCTACCGGGCCTGTTGAACGCGCATCAGCCCCTCGGACCGACCGCCGATACCGTCCGTGTGGCCCCGGTGCCCGGGGCGGCTCGGGCGGCCCCGGGGCGAGACCGCGCTCGAACCAGGATGTAGTGGCTGGTGGTCGCCGGGAGGCCGCTACATCCTGGAATCAGCGTGACCTTCCGGCGGCGGACCTCTGCCGGCGGCTGGCGTCGTACCCGGAGGAGCGTCCGGGGTGCGACGGCGAGGGCCGGGTCCGTGCGGACCCGGCCCTCGCCGGTGCGGTGTGTCGGCGCGTCAGCGCTCGACGTCGCCGGTGATGAAGCCCTCGACGGCGGCGTGCGCGTCGTGGTCGGCGTACTGGACCGGCGGGGACTTCATAAAGTACGAGGAGGCCGACAGGATCGGGCCACCGATCTTGCGGTCCAGCGCGATCTTCGCGGCCCGGACGGCGTCGATGATGACACCCGCCGAGTTCGGCGAGTCCCACACCTCCAGCTTCAGCTCGGCGTTGAGCGGGGTGTCACCGAAGGAACGACCCTCCAGGCGGATGTACGCCCACTTGCGGTCGTCCAGCCACGGCACGTGGTCCGACGGGCCGATGTGCACGTCGCTCTTGACCATCTCGTGCGGGATCTGGGACGTGACCGACTGGGTCTTCGAGATCTTCTTCGAGACCAGCCGGTTGCGCTCCAACATGTTCATGAAGTCCATGTTGCCGCCGAAGTTGAGCTGGTAGGTGCGCAGCAGCTCGACCCCACGGTCCTCGAACAGCTTCGCCAGCGCGCGGTGCACGATGGTGGCGCCGACCTGGCTCTTGATGTCGTCACCGACGATCGGCAGGCCGGCGTCGGTGAACTTCTGCGCCCACTGCGGGTCGGAGGCGATGAAGACCGGCAGCGCGTTGACGAAGGCGCAGCCGGCGTCGATCGCGGCCTGGGCGTAGAACTTGGCCGCCTGCTCGGAACCGACAGGCAGGTAGCAGACGACCACCTCGGCGCGGGCGTCGCGCAGCGCCTTGACGACGTCGACCGCCTCGGCGTCCGACTCCTCGATGATCTCGCGGTAGTACTGGCCCAGGCCGTCGAAGGTCGGGCCGCGCTGCACGGTGACGCCGGTGGGCGGCACGTCGCAGAGCTTGATGGTGTTGTTCTCGCTGGCCACGATCGCCTCGGCGAGGTCCATGCCGACCTTCTTGGCGTCCACGTCGAACGCCGCGACAAAGTCCACGTCCGAGACGTGGTAGTCGCCGAAGGTGACGTGCATGAGACCCGGGACGCGGTCGTTCGGGTCGGCGTTGCGGTAGTACTCCACGCCCTGCACGAGGGACGAGGCGCAGTTACCCACACCGACGATGGCGACGCGGACGGAGCCCATAGCGTCTGCCTCCTTCTTCTTCATCACGGCCGCTCTTTCCTGGACTCTCCAGGCGGAGGCGGGCTGTTGTTGTCTCGTGGACCGTCGGCCACCCCGGATCGCGGGGCGGTCGGGGCACGGCCGGAGCGCTCGTTGGCGATGAGCTCCTCCAGCCAGCGGACCTCACGCTCGCAGGCGTCGAGGCCGTGGCGTTGCAGTTCCAGGGTGTACGCGTCGAGCCGCTCGGCCGCCCGGCCCAGCACGTCCCGAAGTCCTTCGCGACGTTCCTCGATCGTGCGCCGGCGGCCCTCCAGGATGCGCAGCCGGGTCGCCTGGTCGGTGCGGGCGAAGAACGCGAAGTGCACGCCGAAACCCGTGTCGTCGTACGTCTCCGGCCCGGCCTGGGCGATCAGCTGGGCGAACCGTTCCTTGCCCTCCGCGGTGATCTTGTAGACCACCCGGCCGCGCCGGCTGGTCAGCGCGGGAACCTCCTCGGCGGTGGCGGGTGTCCCGGCCGCCTCGGTGATCCAACCCGCCGCCTGCAACCGGCGCAGGGTCGGATACAGCGAGCCGTAGCTGATCGCCGCCCGGATGGCGCCGAGCTTGGCGGCGAGCTCCTTGCGGAGTTCGTAGCCGTGCATCGGGGACTCCTGGAGGAGGCCGAGGATGGCGAGTTCCAGCACGGGCCACCCTTCCCCTGCCGTCGGGGCGACAGGTCAACCGCCTCGATGTATCGGACCGATACATCGCACGTTAGTACCTCCATCGGCGTCCGGGCAAACCCCCGTTGCGCGCCGACCTCTTCACGGATCGTGACGGTGGTCGCCCCACCCGACCGGAGCGCGTACCCTTTGCCGCATGCGTACGTCTCGCCAGGTGGTCGACTACTCGCTCCAGAAGCGGGCAGTGCTGCGTGACCTCCACGCCGGGCGGGTCGGCACGTACGACGTCTGCGACGCGTCGCCGTACCTGAAGAACGCGGCCCGCTTCCACGGCGAACCGACCGAGCAGCGGTGTCCGATCTGCCGGAGCGAGAACCTGATCCACGTCCACTACATTTACGGGGACGAACTCAGGCAGTCGGCCGGCCAGGCGCGTTCCCTGGCCGAATTGCCCGTGCTGGCGATGACGCTGCGTGAGTTCCAGGTCTTCGTGGTGGAGGTGTGCCTCGGCTGTGACTGGAACCATCTCGTCGAGCAGTTCCTGCTCGGCCGGGACGGGCTGGCCGAGGGCGGCCCGGAGCAGGGTGCGGCGGACGCCCCCACCGCTGCCACGCAGGGGCGAAGGCGAGAGGCGCAACGGTGAACCTGGCTGATCCGGTCGACTCGGGTGGCGTACGACACAGTCACTGCGACCGGCGGCCCCTCGGCCCGAATGGCCCGAAAGATGTGGAATTTGCAGCGCGTCCCCGGCTCCGCGCCGGCCTCTCGACGCGTGTGTCAACTCACGGCAACCCGGTGGTGACGCCCCCGCGTCCCACCGCGACCGGCAGGGTGTGAGGAATGAACTCGTACGGCGATCCCAGTTCCCCGCGTGCGCGGGCCCAGGTACCGGGTTCGAACGGCGGCCCCGGACCGGGGGCGGACGACGGGTACCCCCGACGGGGCGGTGACGCCCGGGGCTCGGCCCCGGCGGGCCGGGCCTCGGTCGGCGGTGCCGGGCCCACCGGGCGGGCCTCGGCTGCGGTCCCGCCGCCGCGCGCGACAGGCGGCGCCGCCGGATCGGCCTCCGTCGGCCGGGCCGTCCCGGGCCGGGCCTCGGTGCCGGTCTCGCCGGCCGCTCCGGGGCGGGCCTCCGTACCGGTCTCCCCGGCCTCGCCCGGATGGGGTGGCCCCGGTCGGGCGTCGGTGCCGGTCTCCCCGGCGGGCGGACCGGCCGGCCGGGCCTCGGTCGGTACGGCCTCAGCGGGCCGGGCCAGCGTCGGCGCGGCCTCGGTCGGCTCCGCCGGGCGGGCCTCCGTGGCCCGGGCCGGCGTCGCGCAGGTCGGCGGCGGGCCGGGTGGCCCGAACGGGCCGAACGGTCCGGGACGTGGCTACGGCGGCGCGGGTGGTGGCCGTGGGCGCGGTCCGGGTGACCCGGACGCGATGGCGCGGGCGAAGCGACGCAAGCGGATCAACCTGTTGATCGCCAGCTTCGCGGTGTTCATCATGCTCGCCGGCCTCGGTGTGGTGGGGTTCACCTACTACTCCACCACCGTGGTGCTGCCGAACCAGATCAAGCTGCCGCTCGCCACGACCATCTACGCGAGCGACAACAAGACGGTCATCGCCAAGGTCGGCGAGCAGAACCGCACCTTCGTCTCGATCAACCAGATCCCGCAGCACATGCGGGACGCGGTGGCGGCGGCGGAGGACAAGAACTTCTACGAGCACGCCGGTGTCGACTACAAGGGCATCGCCCGCGCCGCCTGGAACAACCTCTCCAACGGTGACAAGCAAGGCGCCTCGACGATCACCCAGCAGTACGCCCGCAACGCCTACGAGAACCTCCAGGACGACTCGTACGCGCGGAAGGTGAAGGAGGCGATCGTCGCCTCCAAGCTCAACGATCAGTTCACCAAGGAACAGATCATGGAGCACTACCTCAACACCATCTACTTCGGTCGCAACGCGTACGGCATCGAGGCGGCGGCGTGGGCGTACTTCGGCAAGTCGGTCTCGAAGGTCGACGTGGCCGAGGCCGCCGTGCTCGCCGCGTTGATCAAGCAGCCGGAGCCGAGCAGCACGCACAAGGGCTTCGACCCGTCGATCAACCCCACCGACGCCAAGAGCCGCTGGGACTACGTCATCAAGAACATGATCGAGATGCGCTGGGTCGACGCCCCCGGCCGGCCGGCGCATCCGACGGAGTACCCGACGAAGACGTTGCAGACCCCCAAGGAATCCCGGTCGGGCGTCAAGTTCGGGGTCAACACCCCGATCGGCAACGTCATCAACTACGTGTCGGCGGAGATGCGGGAGAAGAAGCTCTGCACCGACAACGACGCGGAAGTGACCGAGCGTAAGCCGCGCTGTTCGGCGATGCTCCGCGAGGGTGGTTACCGGATCAGGACCACGATCGACAACAAGGTGCAGAAGGCCGTCACCGGTGCCGCCCAGCGCAGCACCAAGGGCTCGGAGCTGGACGGCGCCCGCAAGAACCTGATGGCCGCCGTGGTCTCCATCGACCCGCGCAACGGCCGGGTGCTCGGCTACTACGGCGGGGACGACGGCACCGGTACCGACTACGCCGGCACCAACACCGACACCAACGGCAACGTCACCGGTGGGCACTCGCCCGGCTCCAGCTTCAAGATCTACACGCTGGCGGCGGCGCTGGAGGCCGGCAAGTCCGTCGAGTCGCGGTGGAAGGGCCGGGCGTTCACCCCGGAGGGCGTGAAGTTCCGGGTCAGCAACGCCGGCACCGACAACCCCAGCTGTGGTGACTCCTGCACGCTGCGGGAGTCCACGCTCAAGTCGTTGAACGTGCCGTTCTACCACGTCAGCCTGGACATCGGGCCTGACAAGATCGTCGACATGGCGGCCAAGGCCGGTGTCAGCATGATGTGGCAGACCAACGTGAACCCGCCGAAGGGGCACGACCTGACCAAGGAGAAGGCCGCCGACCTGGCACCCGACCCCTTCTACCACGTGGTCGCCTACGGCCAGTACCCGATCACCGTGCTCGACCACGCCAACGGCATCGCCACCTTCGCCAACAAGGGCATCTACAACAAGGCCCACTTCCTGATCTCCGCCGAGAAGCAGAACAAGGAGACCGGCAAGTGGGAGAAGCTCGGCGGCGAGCAACTCAAGCCGCAGAAGCGGATCAACCCGGACGTGGTCGCCGACGTGACCGACGTGCTGAAGGACTACCCGGGCCGGATCAACCACACCCTGGCGGACGGCCGGAAGGCGACCGCCAAGACCGGCACCTGGGAGCTCAAGGAGGGCACCACCCAGAACGGTGACGCCTGGACCATCGGGTACACCCCGCAGCTCGCCACCGCCGTCTGGGTGGGCAACAAGGGCAAGCGGGAAGCGATCAGGCTGAACAACGGCGACAACATCAGCGGTGCCACCATGCCCGGCGAGATCTGGGAACGGGTCATGAACGGCGCGCTCAAGGGCGAGGACAAGCTGGACTTCCCGCCGGCGGCGAACGTCGGCGACCCGGAGTCCGGCAACGGCACCCCGCCGCCGCCCCCACCGCCGCCGCCGAACCCGAACGGCCAGAACTGCGCCCCGACCGACCTGCAGTGCCTCCTCGGGGGCGGTAACCAGGGGGGCAACAACCCGGGTGGCAACCAGGGCGGTAACCAGGGGGGCAACAACCCCGGTGGGAACCAGGGCGGTAACCAGGGGGGCGATCCGCCGAACCCGCCCAACCAGAACCTCCCCGGCCAGAACGGCGGGAACGGCGCCGGCCTGCTGCCGACCCCACGCACCCGGGACTGATCCGACCCTGCACTGACGAGCATCTATTCCGCTGCCGGCGACCCGCAGACCTGCGGTCGCCGGCAGCGGCATGTCACGGATCGGGCGGGCCGCGTCGGGCGAACGAATTCCGCACCGCGACATGCTGCTCGTCCGGGAGCCATTCATAGGGCAGGATGCATTCTCATGAGCACCCAGCCGACGGCCGGCATCGACGACGCCGGGAGCAGCGACCACCCGTCCCGATCGGACGGCTTCGTCCGAGGCGTCTCCGAGGCGATCGGCGGACCGCTCGGCGACCACGCCGTCGCCCTCGACCGGCCCGCCGGCCGGGAGAGCCGGTTCTGGACGGCCGCCCGGATCGTGCTGGCCCTGGCCTGCCTGACCCTGGCCCTGCACTGGGTGCAGAAGGCGCCCTGCCAGAACGGTGCCTGGCAGAACAACATCCAGTACACCCGGATGTGCTACACCGACGTGCTGGCCCTCTACTACGCCGAGGGCCTGCACGAGGGCAAGGTCCCCTACCGGGACCACCCGGTCGAGTATCCGGTGCTCACCGGCTACATGATGGGCGCGCTCGGCCTGCCGGTGCACTCGCTCGGCGTCGACGACCCGACGATCAACCAGGGGCGCTGGTTCTACAACGCCAACGCGTTGACCCTCGGCGCGCTCGCCGTCGCCACCGTCGGGGTGATCCTCGCCCTGCGCCGCCGACGACCCTGGGACGGGGCCCTGTTCGCCCTGGCCCCGGCGTTGTTCCTCACCGCCACCGTCAACTGGGACTTCCTCGCCATCGGGCTCGCCGCCTTCGGGCTGGCCGCCTGGGCGAAACGACAACCCGCCCTGGCCGGCGTCCTGCTCGGCCTGGGCGGCGCGGCGAAGATGTGGCCGCTGTTCCTGCTCGGCCCGATCCTGATCCTCGGCCTGCGCGCCGGTCGGCTACGGGCCGCGCTCACCGCCGTCGCCACCGGCCTGGTCGCGCTGGTCGCGGTGAACCTGCCGACGGCGATCCGCTACCCCGACAACTGGGGACGGTTCTTCGAGCTGAACACCACCCGGCCCATCGACTGGGGCACGCTGTGGTACATCGGGCGGTACCTCGACGGCAAGGTGAACACCGGCAACCCCGGCGACCAGGGCCCGTTCCAGTGGCTGAACGCCAACATCCCGACCCTGAACAACCTGTCGTACGCCCTGTTCGGGCTGGCCTGCATCGGCGTGGCCGTACTGGCCCTGCGGGCACCCCGACGGCCCCGGCTGGCCCAGCTCGCGTTCCTGGTGGTGGCCGCCTTCCTGATCTTCAGCAAGGTCTGGTCGCAGCAGTTCGTGCTCTGGCTGCTGCCGCTTGCGGTGCTCGCCCGTCCCCGCTGGGGGGCTTTCCTCGCCTGGCAGTTCGCCGAGGTGTGCTACTTCGTCGCCTTCTACGGCGAACTCCTCGGCTCGGCCACCAGTCGCCCGGTCTTCCCCGAGGGGGTCTTCGTGCTGGCCTCGTCGCTGCGGCTCGGCACGGTGGTGGTGCTCTGCGTCCTGATCGTCAAGGACATCCTGCACCCGGAGCGCGACGCGGTCCGCCAGACCTACCTCGACGACCCGGACGGCGGCGTGCTCGACGGTGCCCCCGACGCCCCCTGGCTGTCGAAACTCCGCCGTAGGACCCCCACCCCCGAACCGGAACCAGCCCCCGCCTGAAACCCCCAACCAACGCGCAAGTCCGAGACGGCGTGCGCCCGTCAGGTTTGCGGGGAGCCCAGCCGGCGCAGGGATCAAGCCTGACCGCCCGGAGCCGGCCGGGCTCCCCGCAAACCCCGACCGCAACCCACCTCAGAGCCGGAACACCACGGCGTTGCCGACCTGTTGGCGGGTGATGCCCAACTGCTCGACCGGCGCGTCCACGGTCACCTCCCAGGGTGTACCGACGATCTGGTCCCGCAGCACCACCACGTTGCGCACGCCGAGGGTGCGCAGGTAGTCGACGCTGGTCTGGTCGGGGAAGGCCGCCGACACCCGGCGCACGTCGTCGAGCTGCTTCGGAGTGAAGCCGCTGCCCCCGTTGACCACCTGCTGGAAGCGGGTGGTCGACCAGAGCATCACCGGCTGGTCCTGGTTCTGGCCGCTGGGCAGCACCAGCAGCGGACCGTCCACCGTGCGCATCGCCACCGGCTGCTCCGGCACCACCGGGTGCGGTGTGTCGTTCAGCCCCTCCACCAGCACCAGCAGCAGCGGCAGCAGGGTGACCGCCCGCAGCCACGGTGCCGGCCGGGCGGGCACCCGGTCGGCGCTGATCTCACGTACCCGCCGGGCGAAGGCGCTCACCGCACCGGCCGCGAGCAGGCCGAGGAGCAGCGTCGTCCAGAGCATCATCCGTCCCGGCGTACGCAGCCCGTTGAATCCGGGCAGGTGCTCGAACAGCGGGGCGTAGGTGAAGGTGCCGCCGAAGAACCGGGTCCCCATCGCGAGCACCATGGTGACGATCACCCCGGCGAGCATCAGCAGCCGGTGCCGCAGCCGCCACACCGAGAAGAAGAGCCCACCGGCCGCCAGCGCGTACAGCACGAAGCCCGGCAGGAGCGTCATCTCCGGGTGCCAGGGCAACGCGGCGCGCGCCCCCTCGTGCAGCCCGCCCCAGATCCACGACTCGGCAGGCGCGGTGAAGAAACCGCTGGCCGGTGGCGAGTAGACGCCGATGTCGCCGAGCGTGCGTTCCGCGTTCGGATGCAGCTCGGCGACCTTGAAGTACGGCACCGCCAGCAGCGCGCCGACGGCGGCGAAGAGCAGCCCGCCGACCAGGTCGGCGACGAACAGCCGGCGACCGAAGGGCCGCCGCACCCGTCGCCGCCGCCAGAACCACACGACCGCCGAGACCAGCAGGATCAGCGCGAGGACGTACGCGAAGACCAGGCCGATGCCGAAACCCAGGCTGAGCTGCCAGGCGGCCACCACCCACCCGGCGTACGCCCAGCCGACGCGGCGGCGTTCGGGGCGGTAACCGTGCCGCAGTGACCAGCCGTGGCCCCGGGCCAGCATGGCCAGCGCCAGCGGGATACCGCCGTTGGAGACGATGTGCAGGTGCCCCGCCTGGGCGAGCAGCCACGGCGCGTACGTGTAGCTGACCCCGGCGACCGCCGATCCGATCCGGCCCGCGCCCAACTGCCGGGCCAGCACGTACGCCCCGAAGGTGGCCATCGCGTGGGCCAGCACGAACATGATGTTGTAGCGGAGCACCGCGTCGTCCGGGCCGGTGCCGAGCAGGCCGGCCGGGGCGTAGCCGAGCAGCATGTCGGAGAAGGCGAAGCTCCACGGTTCCGGGAAGAACGTGTTGGACTGGAACAACTGCCCCGGGTTGGTCCGCAGGGCGTGCCCGGACCAGGCCATCTGCCACGCCTGCAGGCTCGGGTCCCAGTAGTCCTGGGGGAGCGTGTAGCGCGGGTAGCGCAGGGTCGGCCAGGTCAGCCCCACGGCGAGGGCGAGCGAGGCGAGGGTGGCGAGCGTCCACTCGTGCACCAGGAACCGGCCGGTGGCGCGGGCGGCCCGTCCGGGGCGGCCGGGCACCGGCTCCGGTGCGGGCGCGAACGAGGTCCACGGATCGGCCTCGGCGGCCGGTCCCTGCTGCTCCCCTCCGGCCGGCCCGTCACTCCGGCCCTTACCGGCCTCGTCCCTCCCGGCCCCGCCTCTGCGGAACCTGTCCCTCCAGGTGGTGCGCTTGCCGGTCCGGTCGGGCGTCGGGCCGGTCCGGTCGGCCGCTGCCGCACTCGTCGCCCCGGCAGCTTCCGCCCCGGCCGACCCGGGTTCAGCCTTTCCGCCCCCGGCCCGGCCCTCGGTTGGCTCCGTGCCGGCCCCGGTGGGTTTCGGGTCGGTTCCGACGGCCGGGGGCGGGTCGGTCCTGCCCGGATCCGAGCTGTCACGCGCGTCGGGTGCCGGCCGGTCCTGCGGTGACCCCGTCCCGCCCCCGGGGGTCGGGTCCGTGCCGCCGGGCTGCTGTGGGGGCGGACTGCCGCTCGTCGCGTTGGTGGTCATCGGCGTTCAGTTCCCCGTGCCGAGCTGCTCGCGGAGGAAGGCGATGTCCGCGCCCTGACCGGTCGCCCCGCCGGGGGTCTCCACGATGACCGGGGCGTCGGCCGCCCGGATCACCGCCACCAGCAGGTCCGGGTCGATGGTGCCGCCGTCGAGGTTGTCGTGCCGGTCCTGCCCGGAGTTGAACCCGCCCTTGGAGTTGTTCGCGTGCACCAGGTCGATCCGGCCGGTGATCGCCTTGACCCGGTCGACCAGGTCGAGCAGTTCCTCGCCACCGGCGTGGGCGTGGCAGGTGTCGAGGCAGAAGCCCACCTCGTAGTCACCGAGGGCGTCCCAGAGCCGGGCCAGCGCGTCGAGCCGCCGGGCGCAGGCGTTGTCGCCGCCCGCGGTGTTCTCGATCAGGACCGGGACGGGGAACCCGCCGGAGTCGGCCGCGTACGCGAAGGTCTTGCGCCAGTTGTCGAAGCCGACCGCGAGGTCGTCACCGGCGTTGACGTGGCCGCCGTGCACGATCAGCCCCCGGGCGTCGAGCTGCGCCGCCGCGGTGGCGTGGCCCAGCAGGAGCTTGCGGCTGGGGATACGGATGCGGTTGTTGCGGGTGGCCACGTTGATGACGTACGGGGCGTGGACGTAGACGTCCACCTCGGCGGCGCGCAGCCGGTCGGCGTCCTCCCGGGGTTTCGGGGCCTGCCAGCCCTGCGGGTCGGAGAGGAAGAACTGCACCGCCTCGGCGGCGCGGGTGGCCGCCTCCGCCAACGGGTCGGCCTGGTCGACGTGGGCTCCGATACGCATGCAGGCGAGCCTACGTCCCGACCCCGACGTGGGAGGGGTGACGCTCGTGGGCAAGTCGCGCCGTCCGCTCCCGTGCGGCGTCACCGGTCGGGGCCGGCGATCGTTGAGGGGAGTGGGACAGCCGGACGAATAGTTTCAATTCGGCTATCACGTGACGATCGCCGTTGTATCATCAGATAACAACAGGATGAAGCTCCGCGGGGTGTCCTCGATCCAACCTCATCGGTGTGGTCGTTCCTCCCCAGGTCCCACCCAAGGAATGCGGACGGGACGCCCCGCGGCCCCGTGGACAGGGGTCCGCCGTCGGCCTTCGGGTGTCGCGGCGGACCCCTGTCGCCGTCGTCGTCCCCCACCCTCGACCGGCCGGGTCGACCTGCCCGGGGGTGATCGTCGGGACCGGGTATCCTGGTCCGGTTGTCCGCGTCCGGTCGGGTTCCCCCGGCGCGGGGCGGGCACGACGCACGACCTCCTGCCACGGAAGGACCGTGGCCGCCTAGCCCACAGGAGGTGAGCACGTCTTGCGTCACTACGAAGTCATGGTGATCCTCGATCCCAGTCTCGAGGAGCGCACCGTCGCCCCGTCGCTCGACACGTACCTGAACGTGATCCGGACCGCGGGTGGCTCGGTGGAGAAGACCGACGTGTGGGGCCGCCGGCGCCTCGCGTACGAGATCAACAAGAAGGCCGAGGGCATCTACGCCGTCGTCGACCTTCAGGCGACGCCGGAGGCGGTGGCCGAACTCGACCGCCAGCTGCGGCTGAACGAGTCCGTGCTGCGCACCAAGGTCATCCGGCCGGAGATGCGCTAAGCATTCAACCCGGTTCGCCCGGATCAGCCTCGTCGGAGATGTCGGACGGTTCTGAGAACCTGTACGACGCAACGATGAGTGCGCGAGGAGATGGTCATGGCAGGAGACACCACCATCACGGTCATCGGCAATCTGACCGATGACCCCGAGTTGCGGTTCACCCCGTCCGGTGCGGCGGTCGCCAAGTTCCGGGTCGCTTCGACGCCCCGGTTCATGGACAGGGCCACCAACGAATGGAAGGACGGCGAGCCGCTCTTCCTGGCCTGCACCGTGTGGCGGCAGGCGGCGGAGCACGTCGCCGAGTCGCTCCAGCGCGGCGCCCGCGTGATCGTCTCGGGACGGCTGCGCCAGCGGTCGTATGAGACCCGCGAGGGCGAGAAGCGCACCGTCATCGAGCTTGAGGTCGACGAGATCGGCCCGTCGCTGCGCTACGCCACGGCGAAGGTGCAGAAGATGTCGCGCTCCGGTGGCGGCGGTGGTGGCTTCGGCTCCGGTGGCGGTGGCAACCAGGGCGGCGGCGGAGGCAACTTCGACGACCCCTGGGCGTCTGCTGCTCCGGCCCCCTCCTCCCGCGGTGGTTCGGGCGGCAACTTCGACGAGGAGCCTCCGTTCTAATGGCGCCGAGCGCCCGCGATCGCAAACCAGGAGCACGTGCAATGGCCAAGGCTGCGGCACTTCGCAAGCCGAAGAAGAAGGTGAACCCGCTCGACAAGGACGGGATTACCTATATCGATTACAAGGACACCGCGCTGCTGCGCAAGTTCATCTCCGACCGCGGCAAGATCCGCGCTCGGCGGGTGACCGGGGTCACCTCCCAGCAGCAGCGGCAGATCGCCCGTGCGGTCAAGAACGCCCGCGAGATGGCGCTCCTGCCGTACACCGCCACGGCCCGCTGAGAGGAGGCACCGACATGAAGATCATCCTGACCCAGGAAGTTTCCGGTCTCGGTGCCCCCGGCGACATCGTCGAGGTCAAGAACGGCTACGGCCGTAACTACCTGCTGCCGCAGGGCTTCGCGATCAGCTGGACCAAGGGCGCGGAGAAGCAGGTCACGGTCATCAAGCGGGCCCGTTCGGCCCGGGAGATCCGCGACCTGGGCCACGCCAACGAGGTCAAGGGCCAGCTCGAAGGTCTGAAGGTCAGCCTGAAGGTCCGCGCCGGTGACGGCGGTCGGCTCTTCGGCTCGGTCACCCCGGCCGAGGTCATCGACGCCGTCAAGGCGGCCGGTGGCCCGGTGCTCGACCGTCGTCGGCTGGAGATGCCCGGTCACATCAAGTCGACCGGCTCCTACCCGGTGAAGATCAAGCTGCACCCTGAGGTGTCCGCCACGTTCGACCTCAACGTCGTCCAGGGCTGACCCAACGCACCAGGCACCACCCGTGGTGGCCCGCACCGGACTCAGGTGCGGGCCACCACGCACTTCCCACGACGACGTCGCACCGGTGTGCGCGCGGTCAGCCGATCGGCTGACCGGTGATCGCGCTGATCATCACGGTGGACAGGCCGCCACCGACCACCGCCGCCGCCAGCGCCACCGTCGCCGGCCGCCAGGTCGTCCCGACCCGGCGCAACAGCACCGCCACCACCAGACTGCTCAGCAACGACAGGCCGAACCGGGGACCACCCGCCACCAGCGAACCCAGCGCGTGGGCCCGGGGCGGCTCGCACCCGCCACCGCTGATGTCCGTGACACAACCGGCCGGCGGCTGACCGTCCAGGGTCAACAGCCACAGGAACACCAGCACCGCCGGCACCAGGTAACAGGCGGCGGTGTAGACCAACGGACGCAGCGGACCACCCGGGTCCGGGTCGAGCAGGTCGTCCTCCAGGCGACGGTTCCACGAGCCGGCACCCACCGAGCCGATCCGCCCCCGCAGCGAGGACGGCGTCGCCCGCCCGGACACCGGCTCGGCCCGACGCCGTGGGGCCGCCCGGGGACGCGGCGCGGTGTAACCCACCACCGGCGACCGGGGCGCCGACGTCGGCGGGTCCATCCAGCGGGGATCGTCGCCCGCCAGGCGGGTACCCGACCAGAAACCCTCCGGCTGCTCACCCCACGGCCAACCCTCACCGGTGACCGGCTGCGACGACCGGGGCGGCACCGACCGCTCCCACCGGTCCACCTCGACCGCGTCCCGCCGGTCGACCCCACCCCGGTCCCACTGGCCGACGTCGGCGCGGTCCGGGCGGTCGACCCGTTCCGGGTCCCGGCCGTCCCACCCGTCACGGTCCGTGCTCACCGGGCCCCACCGGCCGACGTCCGTCCGGTCCCACTGGGCGGTGTCGGTGAACCGGTCCCACTGGCCGGTGCTGTCGCTCTGCCCCCACCGCGACGAGCCGCCGAGCCGGTCCCACCGGTCGTCGGTGGGAGGACTCTGCCAACCGTGCACACCGGAGGCGTCCCACGGGTCCACCGCCGGGCGGTACTCCGGCTCCGGCTCGACCGACCGGCTCCACGGGTCGGCCGCCGGGCGGCTCGCCGGGTCGGTCAGGGGCCGGGCCCACGACTCGTCGGTGTTGCGTCGCCGACGGCGGGGCGGCTGCTCGGGAACGGCCTCCACGGGCAGGTCGGAATCGTCACCGCCGGACCAGATCACCTCCGGACGACGCGACGACGCCCGGCGTGGGCGGGCCGTCGGCGCCGCCCCGGAAACCGGCTCACCCTCGTCGGCGTCCGCCCGCCGGCTCCCGACGTACCCCTGCTCCTGCTGGGGACGGTCGAAGGTCCACTCCCGGGTGTGGTCGTCGGACCCGGGGCCCGCCCCGATCGCCCGCGCCTCCCGGCGTTCGCTCTCCCGCCGCCGCCTGGCCGCCCGCCGGCCCACCCCGGCGGCCCGGCGGGTGTCGTCCTCGTCGTCCGGGGCGGCGTGCCGGCCCCGGCCGTCGGCGTGCGCGATGCCCGACTCGACCGCCCAGCGCGGCAGGTAGGCGTCGACAGGTTCCCGCTGGCCGCGCTCGACCGCCCGACGGCGACTCGGTGTGCGGTCGCGGTCCGTCGAGGAGTATGGATCCGACGGAACCGGGTCGCCGAGGTCGTCCCACGGGGCGATCGGCTGACGCGCGCGCGGGCTGCCTTCCCCGCGCTCCCAGTCCCGGTAACTCACGGCCGGAGCGTGACCCTTCTCAACCGAAAGTGCAATCCGCTGTCCAGGTGTAGCCGTTTCGCAGAGATAGTACGGGAAGACCGACCCAACAGCCTTACCGGAAAATATTCGTCCACAGGGTGTGGATAGTGAACTCGCAGCTCACAGCGCTGGCGCTCAGAATCCCCCCACAGTTTTCCACAGGCTGTGCACACGCTGCGCACATGGTTGTCCACGCGCGTCCACAGGTTGTCCCGAGGCTCGTCCACCGCGCCGGTTGAGGGTCTGACCTCGGGGTCCGTATCGTGGGGCACCGACCGGTCGCGCGATGGCCCCCCGATCGACCTGACCGGACGGTGTCACCGCCGGCGTACCGCCGGGGCAACCGCGACGCTGTGGAGGGGGAACCGTGTCGATCACCGACGACATGCGGGCGGAGCCCCGGGTCGCGGGGCAGTCGTCCGCCCCGCCGCCCCGCGACGGCCAGTTCGACAAGACCCCACCGCAGGACGTCGCCGCCGAGCAGTGCGTCCTCGGCGGCATGCTGCTCTCCAAGGACGCGATCGCCGACGTCGTTGAGATCCTCAAGTCCACCGACTTCTACCGGCCCGTCCACGCCACCATCTTCGACGCGATCCTCGACATCTACGGTCGCGGTGAGCCCGCCGACGGCATCACGGTCGCGGCAGCCCTGGCCGACTCCGGCGACCTCGCCCGGGTAGGCGGTGCCCCCTACCTGCACACCTGCATGGCGGCCGTGCCGACGGCCGCGAACGCCTCCTACTACGCCCGGATCGTCGGCGAACGTGCCGTGCTGCGCCGCCTCGTCGAGGCGGGCACCCGGATCGTGCAGCTCGGCTACGGCACCGCCGCCGGTGGCAGCCGGGACGTCGACGACGTCGTCGACCTGGCCCAGCAGGCGGTCTACGAGATCACCGAACGGCGGGTCAGCGAGGACTTCGCGGTGCTCGCCGACATGCTCCAGCCCACCCTCGACGAGATCGAGGCGGTCGGCGCGCAGGGCGGCGTGATGACCGGGGTGCCGACCGGCTTCACCGACCTGGACCGGCTGCTCAACGGCCTGCACCCGGGGCAGCTCATCATCGTGGCCGGCCGCCCCGGTCTCGGTAAGGCGCTGGCGCTCGACACGCCGCTGCCTACCCCCGACGGCTGGACCACCATGGGTGAGGTCGAGGTCGGCGACCGGCTGCTCGCCGCGGACGGCACACCGACCACGGTCACCGCCGCCTTCGCCGTGATGCACGGGCGACCCTGCTACGAGGTCGAGTTCTCCGACGGCAGCGTGATCGTCGCCGACGCCGGGCACCTGTGGCAGACCACCTCGACGCGGACCCTCGCACCGGTAGGCGCAGCTCAGGGCGCTGCCGAGGCCGGCGACGGCGTGGTCACCACGGCGCAGATCGCGGCGACGCTGCGTACCGGGCCCCAGGGACACCCCCGGCACGCCGTCGCCACCTGCGCCCCCCTGCAACTGCCCGAGCGGGCGGTGCCCATCCCCCCGTACGGCCTCGGCGGCTGGCTCGGCGACGGCCGGGCCGACCCGGGTCACCTGGCCGCATCCTTCCTGAAGACGCTGCGGGAGATCGGTGTCCTCACGGACAAGCACATCCCCCGCGACTACCTGCGCGGCTCCGAGGCGCAACGTCGGGCGCTGCTCGCCGGGCTGATGGACACCGCCGGCACCCTCACCCCGACCGGCGAGCACCGGTACACCTCGACCTCGCGGCGGCTGGCCGGCGACGTGCGGGAACTCGTGGTGGGTCTCGGCTACCGGTGCACGCTCACCGAGCGGCCGGCACCCGGCCGGACCGGGACGACGTACACGGTCGCCTTCGCCACCCCGGACGCCGTCTTCCGCCGGGAGCCCCGGGCGTCCGCCGAGGCCGTCCGCCTGCGCACCGACCCGGGTGTCCGGTACGTGGTGGACGTCCGGCCGGTGGCCAGCGTGCCGGTGCGGTGCGTGACCGTCGACAACCCGGACCACCTCTACCTGGCCGGCCGGTCGATGATCCCCACTCACAACAGCACGGCCAGCATGGACTTCGCCCGCAACGCGGCGATCCGGGCCAACCAGGCCGCCGCCATCTTCTCGCTGGAAATGAGCAAGGTCGAGATCGTCATGCGGCTCCTCTCGGCCGAGGCGCGGGTCCCGCTGCACGTACTGCGCAGCGGGCAGCTCTCCGACGACGACTGGACCAAGCTGGCCCGCTGCATGGGTGAGATCAGCGAGGCACCGCTGTTCGTGGACGACACCCCGAGCATGAACCTGATGGAGATCCGGGCGAAGGCGCGGCGGCTCAAGCAGAAGCACGACCTCAAGATGATCGTCGTCGACTACCTCCAGCTGATGACCTCACCGAAGCGCACCGAGAGCCGTCAGCAGGAGGTCGCGGACCTGTCCCGTGGCCTGAAGCTGCTGGCCAAGGAGGTCGAGTGCCCGGTGATCGCGGTCAGCCAGCTCAACCGTGGTCCCGAGCAACGCACCGACAAGCGGCCACAATTGTCCGATTTGCGTGAATCTGGCTCGATCGAACAAGATGCTGACGTCGTCATCCTGTTGCATCGCGACGACTACTACGACAAGGAGTCGCCGCGCGCAGGGGAGGCGGATTTCATAATCGCCAAGCACAGAAATGGTCCGACCGACAGTATAACGGTCGCGGCCCAGCTTCATCTCTCTCGATTCGTCGATATGGCCATCGGGTGACCGAGACCGGGACGCAACTTGCCGCCGAGCGACGACGAGACGTGGTTGCACGCGCGGAGAGTTCAGCGTAACGGTTCCGGCTGTTCGCGGCCTGATCTCCCGCCGAGGAATCAATATCCCCTCAGTCTCACAGGGCTTGCGGCACGATGCCTTCGACAGGCTGACGCCTGATGCCTGCTACTGGATCGGGTTTCTGTTCGCTGACGGATGTGTCAGCTACCGACCAGGTCACCTGCCGCAGATATCGCTAGGGCTGGCTGAGCGAGACCGAGACCAGTTGGTCGCGCTGCGGGATTACCTGGGCTGCGGAAACAGTATCTCTCGAACAAACCGATCCAAGGCTCGTGTCAGTTCTCCGTGTGATCGCGGAGCTTGGCGGACCGGCTCATCGAATTGGGCAGATACGGTGATTCCATTGACGAGCGGTTGGTTGTCTCGCGCGACTTCTGGCGCGGTGTCGTCGATGGTGACGGCTCGCTGGGGATCTACAAGAGGGCGGCCCCGAGTGGTCGAACATTTGCTCAGTTCAGAGTGGTCGGAAGGCGACATGTCATGACCGCATTCGTTGCTCTCCTCGAAAGTAGCGGCATCAGTGGTCTGTCGGTGCGTCCACACAAGAGCATCTGCACTGTTGGAACCACCTGCGGACCGGCTGAGAGGATGGCCTCCCTTCTCTACCTTGATGCCGAACCGGCGCTGGCGCGGAAGGCGGAGATTGCCGCACAGATGATCGCCCGTCAGCGATAGCGATCAGTTCCGAGCGCGCCGAAATCAGCCGAGTAGCGGGAACCAGCCGGCGGCCTCGCCCAGCGCCACCCGGTCCCGGTCGGTCAGCGGCTCCCGGCCGGTGGCTTTGCCCAGGTACGTCAGGTCGTCCCAGTCGGCGGGCCGGACGGTGTCGTCGCTGAGCAGGCCGTCCATCGTGGCGACCGCGACGGCGACGGCCAGCGGACCGGGCAGCGGCGCGTCGGGCAGGTCGGGCACCAGGTCGAGGTGGTGCACGACGGCCTCGGTGGTCAACGTGGCCAGGAAGTCGGGCACCCGCAGCACGTGCCCCTGGGTGGCGACGTGGCCCTGCGGGTCGGTGGCACCCGCCGCGCGTACGGCGGCCGGGGCGGTGTCAGCCCAGATCCGGACCACGCCGGTGGGCCGGTCGAAGGCGGCGGCCGAGCGGCGGGCCCACCACGCGTGCCGGGCTGCGGCGTCGGGATCGTCGCCCGCCCGGAACGACCGCCAGTAGCTGACGTCGTCGGTGTCGGCCGGCCCGTCGGCGGGGCTGGCCAGCGTGACCAGCGCCCGTTGGGCGTCGCCGAGCAGGTGGAAGAGCAGGTCGGCGACGACCCAGCCGCGACACCGGGTGGTGCGTTGCAGGGTGTCGTCGTCGAGGTCGGCGACCACCCGGGTGATGCCGTCGTAGGCCTGCGCCAACGCGGTGTGCTGCCGGACGAACGTCATGTCGTGCAGCGTCGCACGCCCGGGGCGGTCCGGCACCCGGACCCGGAACCCGCCGGCGGAGCCCCGTGCGGCCGACGGCGGCGACGGGACCGGGCCGGGCGCGGAAGGGCCCGGCCCGGCCGTCGACGGAACCGGTCAGCCGAACATCTCGTCGAGGAAACCCTTGTGCTTCTTGCGCTTGTAGTGGCCGTGGTAGCCGTGGTGCTGCGGGTGGCCGTAGCCACCGTGGCCGCCGTACGCGGGCTGCGGCGGGTAACCCGGCGGGGGCGGGGGCGGCGGCACGGCACCGTAGCCCGGCTGGTGGCTCGGGGCGGGCGGCGGCGGAGGCGGCGGGTATCCGCCAGGCGCCTGGACGTGCTGCTGACCGGGGACGGCTCCGGGCTGACCGGGCGCGCCCGCACTGCGCTGCCGGTTCCAGTTCGCCTCGGCCTCGAACAGCTTTTCGAGTTCGCCGCGGTCCAGGAAGATCCCCCGGCACTCGCCGCACTGGTCGATGACGACTCCGCTGCGCTCGTACTGGCGCATATCTCCGCGACACTTGGGACAGGTGAGCTGCATCGCTCGACGGTACCCGGTCGGCGCAGCATTCAGGCGGTGGTGATCAGCGCCGAGGTCACCTCGTCGTCGTCGACCTCGTGGAAGTCGTCGTAGTAGGCGCTGACTGCGGTGAAGTCGACCGGGTGCTGCGGGCAGACCACCTCGTCGGCCTCGGCGGCGAGCATCTCGTACGCCTGCTGCGCGCCGACGGGCACCGCGACCACGACCCGTCGGGCGCCGAGCCGCCGGGCGACCTGCACGGCGGCGCGGGCGGTCGCCCCGGTGGCCAGCCCGTCGTCGACGATCAGGGCGGTCCGTCCGGTCAGGTCGAGCGGGGGTCGACCGTGCCGGTAACGGGCCTCCCGGCGGTCGAGTTCGGCCTGTTCACGGCGTTGCACCTCGGCGCGGTCGGCCGGGTCGAGCGGGGCGGCGACCTGGTCGTTGAGGACCAGGACCCCACCGGGGCCGAGCGCGCCGAAGGCCACCTCGGGTGCCCCGGGCAGACCGAGCTTGCGGACCACCAGCACGTCGAGCGGTACGCCGAGCCGGTCGGCGACGACCCGGGCCACCGGCACCCCGCCGCGTACCAGGCCCAGCACGACGACGTCGGGCTGACCGGCCAGGGCGGTGAGCCGTTCGGCGAGTCGCCGGCCGGCGTCGGCGCGGTCGCGGTAGCTGCTCATGTCCTCAGGTCTACGCCCCGCGGGCGGGGTGTGCCGGGAACTCGGCGGAACCGGTGCCGGCCGGGTGGCGAGGGCGCTGGCCCAGACCAGCAGGGCGATTGGGTAGAGCAGGTAGCCGAAGCGGGTGGTGGGCATGAGCAGGATCGCGGCGAGCAGGCCGTACCCGCAGACCAGTGCGGTGGCGGCGGCGGTGCGGGGCGGGCGGCGGACGAGCCGGACGGCGATCGCGGCACCGACGGCGACGAGCAGCGTGGCGGCGACGACCCGGCCGCCGGGCAGGGCGGTGGCGATCAGGTGGCCGGGGAACGGGGACTGGGCGGGGCTGGTGACCTGGCCGTGGCCGAGCGGGAAGCGGAGCACGTTCTCCACCAGCGCGTCCCGGTCGACCAGCAGGGCGGGGAGCAGGGCGACGGCGGGCAGGCCGAGCGCACCGGCCGCCACCCGCAGCCCGGCCCGTCGGGTCGCCCCCCAGAAGATCAGGACCAGCGCGACCGGCCAGGCGAACAGCTTCAAGGCGCCGGCCAGCCCGACCGCCAGCCCGGCCCCGCCTGGTCGCCCGGTGGCGGCGAACGCCAGCGCCAGCAGGCAGAGCGCGAGTACGGGTAGGTCGTCGCCGCCGGTGGCGAGGGTGAGCGCGCAGATCGGCAGGACGGTCGCCGCCTGCACGCCACGCAGCACCGCCGGTGCCCCGGCCCGTCCGCCGGTGGTCGGGGCGGGGCGGCGCAGCGCGACCACGGCCCATGCCAGGGCTGCGGCGGTGACCAGCGCGAACCAGACGCGGGAGTCGGTCCACCAGGCGTCGGCGGCGGCCCGGGGCAGCCCGAAAAACGCCATCCCCGGCTGGTACGGGGTGTAGCCGAGCAGCCGTTCGTCGGCGGGCAGCGCGGCGATGGCGTCCGGCCCGAGGTAGGGGGTGCCGTGCTCGGCGAGCCGGATGCCGGCCTGCTCGACCACCACCACCTCCTCCTGGGCCCGGTCGGTGCGCCCGGCGGCCCGCTGCCCGGCCTGCACGGTCAGCGGGAGCAGGGTGGTGCCGGCCCAGGCGAGGCCGGTGACCACCGCGCGGGCGGTGGTGCCGGCCAGCCGGGGACGGTGACGGCGGAGGAGGAACTGGGCGGCGACCAGGACCGTGGCGGCGAGGTAGCCGACGGCGGCGACGCCACCCCAGGCCCGGTGCGGCGGGAGGGTGGAGGTGGTGGCGGTGACGGCGGCGAAGGTCGCGGAGACCAGGTAGAGGCCGAGGTCGAGGGCGAGTCCACAGGCGGCGGTGTCGACGGCGCGGAAGCGGCGGGCGGCACGGTCGGCGGCGGTCACGCCGGCAAGTGTGGCAGACCCGTCGGACGGTTCCGGGCGGGCTGGCGGCGGCCGGGGGTGCTGAGTCGGATGACCGCGCCGGTGTCGTGCAGCGGGGTGGCGAGACTGCCGGGGCGGCCACCGGAGCCCCGTTGCAGCGCGGCGAGGAGCGCGCCGGCCGGCAGTGGGCGGGCGAACAGGTGTCCCTGGCCGGCGGCGCAGCCGAGCGACCACAGGGCGCGGCGCTGCGGTTCGCTCTCCACGCCCTCGGCGACGACGGCCAGGTCGAGGCTGCGGCCGAGGTCGAGGGTGGAGCGGATGACGGCTGCGGCCTCGGCGGAACTCTCCATCGCGGTGACGAAGCTGCGGTCGATCTTCAGCTCGTGGACGGGGATGCGGGAGAGCAGGGAGAGCGACGAGTAGCCGGTGCCGAAGTCGTCCAGGGCGAGCCGGATGCCGGAGTCGCGCAGCCGGTTGAGCACCCGGTCGACCACGTCGAGCTGGCTGAGGGTGAGCGTCTCGGTCAGCTCCAGGACGAGCCGGTCCGGGGGGAAGTCGTGGGCCTGGAGGCGGGCCAGCACCGCGCCGGGGAAGCGGGCGTCGAGCAGGCTGCGGGGCGAGACGTTGACCGAGACCGGCAGGTCGAAGCCGGCGGTCCGCCAGCCGACGGCGGCGATGAGCGCCTGGTCGAGGATGGCCTCGGCGAACGCGGGGAGCATGCCGGAGCGTTCCACCGCCTCGATGAAGCGCAACGGGTCGATCACCCCGTGCCGGGGGTGGTGCCAGCGGGCCAGCGCTTCGGCCCCGGTGACCTCGCCGGTGCCGAGGTCGACGATGGGCTGGAAGTTGACGGTGAACTCGTGGTCGGCCACCGCGCGGGGTAGTTCGCCGCCGAGGGTGAGCCGGCGCAGGTCGGCGGTGTCCCGGGTGGGGGCGTACGTGGCGATCCGCTGGCCGGCCCGCTTTGCCTGGTACATGGCGACGTCGGCGCGGCGCAGTAGTTCGGGCATGCCGCCGGTGGCGGGGGCCGCCGCGATGCCGCCGCTGGCCTCCACGCTGATCCGCATGCCGTCCACGTCGATCGGTTCGTGCAGGGCGCCGAGCAGGGTTTCGGCCCGGTGGGCGGCGATGGCGGGGGCGGGCAGGTTGCGCATCAGCACGGCGAACTCGTCGCCGCCGAGGCGGGCGACCAGGTCCTCGTCGCGGGCGGCGGCGCGCAGCCGGTCGGCGACCTGCATCAGCACCTGGTCACCGGCGGCGTGGCCGAGGGTGTCGTTGACCTCCTTGAAGTGGTTGAGGTCGATCAGGACGAGGGCGGTCACCCCCTCGGCGTGCCGGGTGCCGAGCTGTTCGGTGCCCCGGTCGAGCAGTTGCCGGCGGTTGGCCAGGCCGGTGAGCGCGTCGTGGCTGGCGGCGTGGGCGTGTTCGTCGGCGACCCGGGCGAGTTCGGCGTACGCCTGGGCGTTGCGGACGGCCGTGCACAACGCGGAGGCGAAGGTACGCAGGGTGTACTGCTCGCGTTCGTTGAGCCGGACCGGCCCACGGAACCGCAGTCGTAGCATCCCGACGTCGACGGTGCGGTCGTGTCCTTCGAGGCGGGCGGGCAGGACGGTGCCCTCGATCTCACTGGGGGTGCCGGAGGGGCCGTCGTAGGTGATCGTGCCGCTCGCGCCCCGGACGGTGCGGCCGGCGTCGCGCAACTCGATCTCGACCTCGTCGGCGGAGAAGAGTTCGGTGGCCTGGGTGACGGCGGTGGTGAGGACCTTGTCCAGGTCGACCACGTTGAGCGCGTCGGTGGTGCGGGCCAGCCGCTGCCAGGCCTGCTGCTCGGTGCGGGACTTGACCTGGTTGGAGTAGAGCAGGTGCAGGCTGAGCACCAGCGGTGGCACGGCGAGCAGGAGCCGGGGGTCGGCCTGGAGGATGGCCAGGGTGACGGCGATCAGGACGAACCGGGCCAGCGCGCTGGTCAGGCGCAGGCCGAGGTCGTCGGAGAAGAGCCGGGGCAGCGGGGTGCCGGTGGCCATCGCGATGACCGGCAGGGTGAGCAGTTCGTCGAGGACCACGGCTACGACGTAGGCGAGCCCGATCATGCCGATGGCGGTCGGCAGGTCGGTGTCCTGCGGCGACCAGCCGAGGGTGTGCAGGGCGATACCGCCACCGGCCGCCAGCAGCATGCTCTTGGCGATGCCGAAGGCGGTCTTCAACGGTGCGCGTTTCATGGACAGCAGGGCGATCGCGACGCCGGTGCCGGTGGTCAGGACGACCAGGGGTGCCGGTGCGACGGCCAGCCCGAGGACGATCGCCGTCTCGCTCCAGGAGACCGCGTGGACGGTGGCCCGGATGCGGATCTGCCAGTTGATCCGGACGCCGAGCGCGGCCATGAAGGCCAGTGCGACGGACCGGGTGAGGTCGCCGCCGGTGAGGTCGAGGCGGACCAGTTGGTAGAGGGCGACGACCGCCGCTGCGGTGGCCACCACGCAGACGAGGCCGACGTGCAGCGTCAGCTGCCGCTCGGCCTCCGTCTTGCCTTCGTCCGGTCGCGCCACCGTGTCCTCGACAACCACTCCGTGTCGCTGAGCAGAGGCCAAGGCTACGTGGGGTCACGCCGCCACCACAATCGTTCAGAGCCACTCGTGTGCGGACATCGCGTTCGCCCTCCCCTGATCGTTGTCGCCGACCTTGCGGTCGGGATCTGACAGGGGACAGCCTAAGTGCGGTTAGGCCGATTTTGGAGGTATAAATGTAACTATGAGCGATAGATGAGAATTGAGTGCACCTTGGTGACTTTCCGTTTCCGTGGGGAAACGGAGTGCTGAGCGCTCCCGACGGTTCTCGTTAACGCTAGATAATGGTGCAGACGGCGGCTCCGCGACATCGGACGAGAGGTGCCGTCTGCGGTTACGTCGAGGTGACCGGCTGTGCGAGTGCGACAGATCACCCGATTGCGGAACGCAGCGTAGTCGGGTCGGCGCGGTGGTGCCAACGTCGTCGAAGTGGCCCGGTGGCGATTCGCGGTCACGACGCGACGGAGGGTTTCTCAGGTGTGACGATCTCGCGCGTGATGGTGTTTCCCGCTCTCCCGTCGAGTTGAGAACCTATTAGTGGCGGCCGATGAAATCGACGATGAACTACCGATCACGAATCGTCCCCACGCGCTCGGCGCTCCTGTTCCCGGTCGCCGTCACGCACCGGACGTACCCGCCGGTCGGCGCGCACCGCTAGGCTCGCGGACGTGACCGATCCCGCGCAGCTCAGCCACGTCGACGCCGCGGGCGCGGCCCGCATGGTCGACGTCTCCGCCAAGCCGGTGTCCGGCCGGGTCGCCGTGGCCGCCGGGCGGCTGCGCACCACCGCCGAGGTGGTGGGGCTGCTGCGCCGTGACGGGCTGCCCAAGGGCGACGCGCTGGCCGTCGGCCGGATCGCCGGCATCATGGGCGCCAAGCGCACCCCCGACCTGATCCCGCTGTGCCACCCGATCGCCCTGCACGGCGTCACCGTCGACCTCGAAGTCACCGACGACACCGTCGAGATCACCGCCACCGCCCGCACCGCCGACCGGACCGGGGTGGAGATGGAGGCGCTGACCGCCGTCGCCGTCGCCGGGCTGGCCCTGATCGACATGGTCAAGGCGGTCGACCCGGCCGCCGCCGTCGACGCCGTCCGGGTGCTGCGCAAGTCCGGCGGCAAGACCGGCGAGTGGGTCCGCCCGCAGGACCGGCCGTGATCCGGGCCCGGGTCGTCGTGGCGTCCAACCGGGCCGCCGCCGGGGTGTACGCCGACACCAGCGGGCCGCTGCTCGTCGTCGGCCTGCGCGAGCTGGGCTGCCAGGTCGACGAGCCGGTGGTGGTGCCCGACGGCGAACCGGTCGGCGAGGCCCTGCGCGCCGCCCGTGCCGACGGGATCGACGTGGTGCTGACCAGCGGCGGCACCGGCATCAACCCCACCGACCGGACCCCGGAGGTGACCCGGGCGCTGCTCGACCACGAGATCCCCGGCATCGCCGAGGCGATCCGCGCGTACAGCCGGGACCGGGTGCCCACCTCGGCCCTGTCCCGGGGGGTCGCCGGGGTGCTGGGCCGGATGCTCGTGGTCAACCTGCCCGGCTCGCGGGGCGGCGCGAAGGACGGGCTGGCCGTGCTCGGGCCGATCCTCGGCCACGCGGTCGACCAGTTGCGCGGCGGCGACCACTGACCGCACGCCCGGCGCGGCGGCGATAGGCTCGCGGGGGTGTACGCGGAGCGCCGCGTCCCGTCCGAACGGAGGCCACCGGTGAGCACGGAAACCGCCGCCGCCGCGGCCCAGGTCGCCGCGCCGCCGCCGGCCGGATGGGAGGAGGCCCGCTCGCGGGTGTACGCGGTCGGCCTCGCCGCCGCCCTGCCCCCGGTCAACCGGTCGCTGGCCGACGCCGACGGCTACACCCTGGCCGAGCCGTTGACCACCCGGACCGACCTGCCCGCCTTCCCCACCTCCAGCGTCGACGGCTGGGCGGTGCGCGGGGCCGGCCCGTGGGACGTCGTGGGACGGGTGCTCGCCGGGCAGACTCCGGCCGGGCTGACCGCCGACGGCACCACCGTCGAGATCGCCACCGGCGCGATGGTCCCCACCGGGACGACCGCCATCGTGCGGATCGAGGACTCGGGGCGTACCCCGGACGGGCGGGTGACCGGTACGCCGCGTCCGCATCCGGAGTGGCGGGAGCCGGGCGAGGAGGCGGTGGCCGGCGAGGAGTTGCTGCCGGCGGGCACCCCGGTCGACCCGGCGCTGATCGGGCTGGCCGCCTCCTGCGGGCACGACCAGCTCACGGTGCGCCGCCAACCGCGCGCCGCGCTGCTGGTCTTCGGCGACGAGCTGCTCACCGCCGGGCCGCCCGGGTCGGGCCGGGTCCGGGACGCGCTCGGCCCGGCGGTGCCGTCCTGGTTGCGGCGCTACGGCTGCCAGGTGCGGCCCTCCGACGTGGTCGGCCCGGTGGCGGACACCCTCCCCGCCCACGTGGCCGCCCTGCGTGGGGCGCTCGCCGGGGCCGACCTGGTCTGCACCACCGGTGGCACCATGCACGGCCCGGTCGACCACCTGCACCCCGCGCTGGAGGCGCTCGGCGCCGACCACGTGGTGAACACGGTCGCCGTGCGGCCCGGCTTCCCGATGCTGCTGGCCCGGCTGGTCGACGCCGACGGGCGGGTGCGTTTCGTGGCCGGGCTGCCGGGCAACCCGCAGTCCGCGATCGTCGCCTTGGTGTCGCTGGTCGCGCCGCTGCTCGCCGGGCTCCAGGGTCGGGCGTTGCCGGCGCTGCCACAGGCCACCCTCGCCGGGCCGGTGCCCGGCCGGGGGGACCACACCCATTTGGCGCTGGTTCGGCTCGACCGGGCCGCCGGCACCGCCCACCCGGTCCGCCACGTCGGGTCGGCGATGCTGCGCGGCCTGGCCGGCGCGGACGGGTTCGCGGTGATCCGGCCGGGCACCTCCGGCGAGGTCGGGGCCCGGGTGCCGGTCGTACCGCTGCCGTTGCTGCCCGGGGAGCGTACGTGGTGACGACCGGCCCGACGACGGCCCTGCTCGCGGTCACCGACCGGCCGCTGGACCTGGCCGCGCACGAGGCGGCGGTGGCCGATCGCCGGGCCGGCGCGGTGGTCTCCTTCCAGGGCGTGGTCCGCGACCACGACCACGGTCGACCGGTGACCCTGCTGGAGTACGAGGGCCACCCGAGCGCCGTCGAGACGCTGCGCGCGGTGGCCGCCGAGATCGCCGCCGACCCCGACGTCTACGCGGTAGCCGTGTCGCACCGGATCGGCCGGCTCGACATCGGTGACGTGGCGCTGGTGGCGGCGGTGAGCACGGCACACCGGGCGGCGGCCTTCGCGGCCTGCGCCCGGCTGGTCGACGAGGTGAAGGCGCGACTGCCGATCTGGAAGCGGCAGGTCTTCGCCGACGGCACCGAGGAGTGGGTCAACTGCCCCTGACCCCGGTGGCGCGGCCCGCCGGGAGCCGCCCGACCGGGGTCGGCTGACTGCGGTGGCGCGGGCCGGGCAGGTCAGCGGCGGCCGGCGGTGGCGGCGGCGCGGGCCGGCCGGTCGGCGTAGAAGGCGGGTTCGGCACCGGGCCGCCACGGCAGGGCGGCGACCAGCACGATCAGCGCCAGCGCGAGCGAGTTTTCCATCAGCGCGCCGAACAGGCCGTCCTGGTAGTGCGACACCTCGGGGAGCTTGTGCTCGTACGGCCAGATCGGTGAGATCAGGAAGAGCAGGTACAACCCGAGCGCCGCCACCCCGTGCCGTAGCCCGGTCAGCGTCGGGTACCAGATCGGCGGGCGCAGCCCGCTCACCCCGGGTGGCCCGCCGTACGCCTGCTGGCCGCTACGCAGCGACACCCCCCGGCTCGCCTCGCGGCGGCGGACGGCGGCGTCGGCGAGCACGACGATCGCCGGGATGACCCAGACCAGGTGGTGCGACCAGGAGATCGGGCTGATCACGTTGGCGGTCAGCCCGACCAGGGTGAAGGCGGTCAACTCGTCGCCGTCGGCGCGGGCGTTGGCGGCCCGGGACAGCCCGACGGCCAGGATCAGCACCGAGAACGCCAGCCAGAGCAGGCCGGGCGTCTCGATCGAGTCGTAGAGCCGGGCCAGCAGGCCGGCCAGCGACTGGTTGGGCGTCATGTCGGCGGCCCCGACCCGTTCGGTCTGCCACAGCACCCCGCCGAAGTAGGCCCGGGACTCGGTGCCGACGAGCGCGAAGCTGCCCAGGGTGACGCCGATGGTGGTGGCGACGGCGGTGGCGGCGACCCGCCACTGCCTGGTGATCAGCAGGTAGGCGATGAACAGCGCCGGGGTCAGCTTGACGGCGGTGGCCAGGCCGATGCCGACCCCGGCCCAGGAGCCGCCGTAGAGCAGCCGCAGGAACGGGCCGTCGGTGTCGCGCCCGTGGGTGCCCCGCCGGGAACGCCAGCGCAGGCCCACCAGGTCCGCCATGATCAACGCGAACAGGAGCAGGTTGACCTGGCCGTACCCCAGGGTCTCCCGGACCGGTTCGATGGCCGTGGCCATCGGCGTGGCGATGGCCACGGTGAACCAGAGCGGCCAGCCGAGCCGGTCGACGATCGGACGCAGCAGCGCGGCGAGGACCACCGCCAGGGCGGCGATGCTGCCGGCCGCGTTGATCCACCCGGCCAACTCGATCGGCAGCCCCGCCATCGGCAGCATGGCCAGCGCGGCGAAGGGCGGGTAGGTGAAACCCAGCGTGGTGGTGGGCGCGATGAACTCGTACAACTCGTGCCCGCTCGCCCACCACACCACCGCGCCGTGGTAGATCTTCATGTCGAAGAAGTTGTACGGCCGCCCGAAAGCACCGATGGCGAGCCATGCGGCATAGGCGACGGCGGCCACGATGCCGGTCCGTACGACTGTCCTACGATCGATCCCACGCGTTGCGCGACGGACTGGGGCGAGGCGGTCCGCACGTCTACCGACGGTTGTCGGCATGGCGTGGCCACCCCCGTACCAAGGTCGTCCTACCCGTCCAGGTCCGGTAGGGAGCCTAGAACGGCGCCTCACGTTGCTGCCTCCCGCGTTATCCGACCGTGTCCGATCCCACACCAGTTTTTGACATTTCCACCGCGTTAACGGCTGTCGGGTGGTTCAGGTAATTCGCGGCCTTGCGGGGGGTGATGGCCGAATCGATGCAGGTCAGCCGGGGAGTCGACGGGCGGCGGCGGCCGACCGGACGGCGATCCGGGCCTCCCGCCTGGCCGTACGCACCGCGCGACCCACCGAACGTCGGGAGTGGCCGATGCGGTGACCGGCCCGCCAGCGCAGACCCGGCCTGCCCTCGGTGTCGGCGGCGGCGAGCAGTAGACCACCGAAGAGGCCGAGGTTCTTCAGGAAGTGCACCTGGTTGTTGTTCCGGGTCGCCGGATCGTCGTTGCTCCAGAACGGGTGACCGGCGGCGGTGGTGGGCACCAGCGTACCGGCCAGGACCAGCGCGGCCGGGCGGGTGAACTTCCCGGTGGCCAGCATCAGGCCGGCGGTGAACTGCACGGCGGCGTTGGCCCGGATCAACGTCTCGGTGTCGGTGGGAAGCTGCGGCGCGACCTGTTGGATCAGCGGCGTGACCCGGTCGGTGACCGGCTTGGCCGTCGGGACGAGCCGCTGGGGGTGCTGAAAGTTGCGGGCGCCGCTGACCACGAAAATGCCGCTCAACATGACACGGGCGAGGGAGCGCACGGGTTTCATGGCTCAGTCATACCCCGTTTGACGCCCCACTATCCGGGCAATGGCCGATCCGCAGCGGTCCGCGTGTCCACGGTCCGCATCGGTGCGTCGAACCCCCGCCGCGGGCCGGCGGTCGTCCCTACCGGCGGGCGGAGGCGGTGCGCCACGCCGAACGGAGCGACCGTCGCTGATGGACGGGCTCCGACGGGTAACGTCGCGCGGGTGACGACCCTTCGGCTGCGTCCCGAGGGCCCGGCCGACGCCGGCCCGGTCCGCCGGGTGCTGGCCGCCGCCTTCGCCCGCCCCGACCGCACCACCCCCGGTGAGGTCGCGCTCGTGGACGAGCTGCGCGGCAGCGCGGCGTGGCTGCCGGAACTGGCGATGGTCGCCGAGTACGGCGGCGAGGTGGTCGGGTACGCGCTGCTCACCCGGGTACAGGTCGAGGCCGACCGGGTCCGCGTCCCGGCGCTGGTGCTCGGGCCGGTGGCGGTGGCCCCGCACCGGCAACGGGTCGGGCACGGCACGGCGGTGGTGCAGGCCGCGTTGGAAGCCGCCACCGAGTTGGGTGAACAGCTGGTGATGGTGCTCGGCGACCCGGCGTACTACAGGCGGTTCGGCTTCACCCGCGCCGACCGGATGGGACTTGTCAGCCCCTGGTCGGGGCTGGGGGAGCCGTGGCAGGCGCTCGTGCTGCCGCCGGAGGTCAGCGACGCGCCGCCGCCACCGCGCGGCGAAGTGGTCTTCCCGGCCCCCTGGTCCCGGGTCTGACCCCGGCGGCCTCCCGGCCCCGTGGCCGGTTCCGGCCGGCCGGCGGGCCCGGCCACGGGGGCCGGTGCGATCAGGCCGGCTGGGTGCGCAGGTAGCGGCCGAAGTGCGGGACGGTGAAGGCGACCGTGCCGCGTTCCCCGGAGTAGATCAGCCCCTTCTTGATCAGCGCGTCCCGGGCCGGGGAGAGGCTCGCCGGCTTGCGGCCCAACGCGCGGGCGATCTCGGCGGTCGGCACGGCGGCGTCCATGTCGTCCCGGCCGCCGCCGTCGGCCTCGACCGCCACCTGGGACAGGGTGGCCATCGCCCGCATGTACTCGCGTTCGGCAGGTGTGGCCCGCTCGAACCGGGAACCGAAGAACCCCACCGCCAGCTCCGCCTCCGCCTCCGGGGCGGCGACCCGCACGTCCGCGTCGGTGATCGGTGACCGGGGCGCGTGGTCCCAGGCCGCCTTCCCGTACGCCTGCACGAAGTACGGGTACCCGCCTGACGACTCGTACAGCAGGTCGAGGGCCTTCTGCTCGTACTCCACCTGCTCGCGCTCGGCCGGCGCGCACAGTGCCCGGTCGGCGGCGATCCGGTCCAGCCGGTCGATCCGCAGGTAGCGGAAGAGCCGCTCCGAGTACGACTTGGCGGCGCTGAGCACCGCCGGCAGGTGCGGCAGACCCGCGCCCACCACGATCAGCGGCGCACCGAGCTGGGACAACTCGTGGCAGGCGGCGCAGAGCGCCGAGATGTCCTCCGCCCCGAGATCCTGCATCTCGTCGATGAAGACGGCGATGCCGGTGCCCACGTCCCCCGCGACCGCCGCCGCGTCGGTGAGCAACTCCACCAGGTCGATCTCGATGTCGCCGGAGTCGGCCCGGCCGCTGCTGGCCGGCACGTCGATGCCGGGCTGCCACCTGTCGCGCAACCGGGGGGCCGCACCGGCCCGCCCGGTGGTCGGTGCGCTGCGCTGCGCGAACGCCTTGAGTACGCCGAGGAAGGCGTCGATCCGCTCCGGTGCGCGGTGCCGGGGGGCCAGTTCCCGGACCGCCATGTGCAGGGCGGCGGCGATCGGCCGACGCAGCGACTGGTCCGGCCGGGCCTCGATCTTGCCGGTGCCCCAGAGCTGGTTGATCGCCTGCGAGCGCAGGGTGTTGAGCAGGACCGTCTTGCCGACCCCCCGCAGGCCGGTGAGCATCAGGCTGCGTTCGGGGCGGCCCCGGGCGATCCGTTCCAGCACCACGTCGAAGACGTCCAGTTCCCGCCCCCGCCCGGCGAGTTCGGGCGGGCGCTGACCGGCGCCCGGGGCGTACGGGTTGCGGACCGGATCCACGGATCGCACAGTATCGGGCGATCTAGCCTGCGGACTAGAGATGCGTAGACAGCGCTACCGGCGTGTCGCCTACCCGCCCCGGCCGTGGCTCTCGACACGAGTATGGGGCTGTCTAGCATCCACGCTAGACAGCCCCATACTTTCCTGTTCAGCTCCGTTTGCGCAGGCAGAGCACGTAGTCGAAGATGTCCACCGAGTTGTCGTGCACGTAGTTGGCGTTCGACTCCGGCGCCAACGACCGGCACCGCTCCCCGTTCGTGGACGCCGGAATGCGCAACAGCACCTCGTACGTGTTCGGGCCGCACGGCACCTTGCGCAGTTCGGCATCGCTGGCCGTGCCGTCGTTGACCACGCAGTCGCCCCGGACGATCTCTTCCGCCCTGGTCGGCGTGGGGGTCGGCTCGGCGGTCGTCGGTTCCACCGTCGGCTCCGGCGCGTCCGTCGGGGAGCCCTCCGTCGGCCCGTTCTCGGTGGGGGCGGCGGAGATGCTCGTCGAGGGCGCCGGGTCGTCGCCGTCATCCGAGGCCAGGACGAACCAGCCGCCCACCCCGAGGCACGAGCAGAGCAGCAGCACCACCACCAGCCCGAGGATCAGCGCGATCCGGCCGCCCCGCCCCTTCGCCGGTGGCGGGGTCGGATACCCCGGGAAGCCCGGCGGCGGCTGCTGTCCCGGAAAGCCGGGCGCGGCCTGACCGGGATAACCGGACGCCGGTGCGGCGGCCCCGGGGAATCCGGAGGACGGTGGTGGTGCGGACTGGCCCGGGTAGCCGGACGTGGGTGCGGCGGCCCCGGGAAACCCGGAGGACGGTGGTGGTGGCGCGGCCTGGCCGGAGTAACCGGTCGGTGAGGGCGACGGCGGTGGGCTGAACGCGCCCGCCGCGGGCGCGGCCGTCGGCCCGGCGGGCGGGAACGGACCCGGCGGCGGGTAACCGGCCTCCGAGGACGCCGCCGGCTGACCGGTCGGCGGCAGGTAGGTGTCCGGCGGCGGATAACCCGCCCCCGAGGTCGGCGGCGGCGGGTAACCGGCCCCTGAGGTCGGCGGCGGGTAGCTCGCCCCTGACGTGGGCGGTGGCGGGTACCCCGCTCCCGACGTGGGTGGGGGCTGGGGAGCCTCCGAGGCCGGCATCTGCGTGGTCGGGGAGTACCCGCCGGCCGGTGGGGGCGTGGCCGGCTGCCCGGCTCCCGACACCGGCAGTCGGGTGGTCGGCGGTTCCGGTGACGTGGCGATCGGGGCGGTCGCCGCATCGCCGGTCACGGGAGAGGTCGGCGGCTCGTTGCGCAGCGCCGTGGTCGGTGCGTCGTCCGTACCGGCCCAGATCGGTGCGGTCGGCGGTTCCGGCGGAGTCGCCGACATCGGCGCGGTTGCCGGTTCCGGCGTAGCGGCGGAGAAGGGTGCGGTCGGCGGTTCCGGCGGGGTCGCCGACATCGGCGCGGTTGCCGGTTCCGGCGTAGCGGCGGAGAAGGGTGCGGTCGGCGGTTCCGGCGGGGCGGGGGAGATCGCTGTGGTAGGTGGTTCCGGCGGGGACGCGGCCAGCGGGGAGGTCGGAGGTTCCTCCACCGCAGGGACGGGTGCCGTGGCCGGCTCGTCCGCCTCCCGCGACATGGCTACGGTCGGTGGCTCCGGGTCCTGCGTCCGGATCGGTTCGGTCGCCGCCTCGACCGGGGCGGTGTCGGGCTCGCCCGCCGGTCCGGTCGACACGGCGGTGGGCTCGTCGTCCTGGCCCGTCGGGACCTGCCCGGCCGGCCCGGCGGACAGAGTCGCGGTCGGCTGGTCGTCGGGGCCGGCCGCGAGGGGTGCGGTCGGCGGTTCGTCGGCTGGGTGCGGGAGAGGCGACGAGATCGGTGCGGTCGGCGTCTCGTCGGCGGTCGACGGGACCGGGGCGGTCGGCGGCTCCGGCTCGGACCGGACGATCGGTTCTGTCGCGGGTTCCGGGGAGATCGGCGCGGTGGGCGGCTCGGAGCCGAGGGGCTCGGTGGGTGGCTCGGACTCGGAGGCCGTGGGCCGGTGTTCCTTGTCGGGACGGCCGGAGTCGGGTGGGCCGAAGGTTGACAATCTCTCTCCCCAGGGGTGGGCTCAGCGCTGCTTCAGGCAGAGGACGAAGTCGAGGGTGTCCAGCTCGCTGTCGAAGAAGTACCAGTTGGTGTAGCCCTCCACCACGCCGCACTTCGCCTCGGCGTCCCTTTCACCACTGGTCGCCCCGTCGAAACGGCGCAGGACCTCGTACGTCTTCGGGGCGCACGCGGTGATCAGCAGCTTGGGCTTGCCGCCGGCCGGGCCCTCGTTGCGGACGCACTGACCCGCCTTGACGAACCGGGGGTCGGCCGACGAGGCGGGGGCGGGCGTGGTGGCTGTCGGACCGGAGGTCGCCCCGTCCGGCTCGACAGGTGTCGTCGGCAGGACGGCCTCGGTCGTGGACGGTGATCCGTCGTCGTCGCCCAGCAGGTACCACAGGGTGCCACCGCCGACGACCAGCACCGCGAGCACGACCAGCACCGCGACCAGGGGACCACGGCCGCGCCCCGGCGTCGGAGCACCCGGGTACGCCGCGGGCCCGCTGACCGCGTACGGCTCCGCCGCCCCGTACACCTCCGGCAGCGTCGACGCCTCCGGATGCCGGTACGGCGGGTAGCCGGACGGCTGGGACGGCACGGTCGAGGGCTGCTCCGGGGCGGGCTGGCCCCAGCGGTCGTCCGGGCGTCGCCCACCCCACGGTTCCGGGGAACCCCCCGGTGGTCCGTAGTTCGCCATGCCCGTCCTCCCGCGTGCCGAGATGCCGGCCGTCCGAAGGACGCCACCGACGTGGTCACCGTAGCGTGGTCCTGCGATGACCTCATCTTCCTCGGCCGCGACACCCGCCCGACCAGCTCTGATCTGGACGGCACTGATTCTCGTCTACGTGCTGTGGGGTTCCACGTACCTCGGTATCCGGGTCGTGGTGGAGTCGATGCCGCCGCTCGGGTCGGCCGCCGCCCGCTTCGGTGGTGCCGCACTGGTGCTGGCGGTCGTGCTGCGGCTGCGGCGGGGCAGGGGCGCGCTACGGGTCGACCGTCGGCAGTTGGGTTCCGCCGCGCTGGTCGGGGTGCTGCTCCTGGCCGGGGGCAACGGTCTGGTGGTGCTCGCCGAGTCCGGCCCGTCCGGGGTGGCGGTGCCGTCGGGGATCGCCGCGCTGCTGGTCGCCACCGTCCCGCTGCTGGTGGTGCTGCTCCGGACGGTCACCGGGGACCGCCCGCCGGGGTGGACGTTCGCCGGGGTGACGCTGGGCTTCCTCGGGCTGGTGCTGCTGGTGCTTCCCCGGGGCGGGTCCGGTGCCGTGCCGCTGGTCGGGGCGTTGACCGTGGTCGCGGGGGCGGTCTGCTGGTCGGTGGGGTCGTTCCTGTCCAACCGGCTGCGGATGCCCGCCGATCCGTTCGTCGCCACCGTCTACGAGATGGTCGCCGGGGCGGTGGCCCTGGTCGTGCTGTCGCTGGCGCGGGGCGAGCTGCGCGGGTTCTCGCCGGCCCAGGTGACCGTCCGGTCCTGGCTCGCGCTGGGGTACCTGCTGGTGGCCGGGTCGCTGGTGGCCTTCACCGCGTACGTCTGGTTGCTGGCGAACGCCCCCATCTCGCTGGCGGCCACGTACGCGTACGTCAATCCGGTGGTGGCGGTGGCGCTCGGCGCGCTGCTGGTCGCCGAGCCGGTGACCGGCCAGGTGCTGCTCGGCGGCGCGGTGATCGTGGCGGGGGTGGCGCTGGTGGTGACCACCGAACGGCCCCGCCGGCCGGCCGTCGACGGGGCTGTCCCGGAGCCGTCCCGCCGGTAACGTCGACGGCCGTGCCTCTCGGCCCGTCGACCCTTCCCGGCCCGCCGCCCGCACGGAAGCGCACGGCCGACCGTGGTGCCCACGCGGGCGCACGCCGCCCGGAGTCACGATGACCGGGGCGTCGGCCGGCCTGGTGACCGCAGCGGCGACGCTCGGTGTCCTGGCCGGCCTCGCCGCACCCCGCACCGCCCGCGCCTTCCCACCGTCCGCGCCCCCGCGCCCGTCGTGGGCCGGGCACGCCGCCGCCCCACCGGCCAGGGGATCCGGGCACGGCACGCCTCCGGTCGTGGTGGGGGCGGTGGTCTGCGGCGGGTTGGCCGCCGCGCGTGGCCCGGAACCGGCCCTGCCGGCGTTCCTACTGGTGGCGGCCGTGGGGGTGGTGCTGGCGGTGGTGGATCTGACCAGCCTCCGCCTGCCCGACCCGCTGGTCGGTGTGGCCGCGCTCGGTGGTGGTGCCGCACTGGCCGTGGCCGCCGTCGTCGCCGGCACTCCCGGCGGTCTGGCGCTCGCGCTGGCCGGTGCCGCGCTCTCCTTCCTCCTGTACGTGGTGCTGGCGTTGCTGCCCCGGTCCCGGCTCGGCTTCGGTGACGTGAAGCTGGCGGCGGTGCTCGGCCTGCCGTTGGGCTGGCTGGGCTGGCCCACCCTCTGGCTCGGCCTGCTGCTGCCGCACCTGCTCAACGGGGTGCTGGTGCTGGCGCTGCTGGCCGTCGGCCGGGTACGCCGGGACACCGCCCTGCCGTTCGGCCCGGCCCTGCTCGCCGGCACCTGGCTCGCGGCCCTCCTCGCCTGACCCGCGCCCCGGCGGTGGGTGGGCAGCAATGTCACGCATCAAGCGGTATCAGCGCGGGCGGATACCGCTACGTCGACCCCGTAGGTCGATCGACGGACAGTCAGATCAGGCGGAGCTGACGGTCCTTGGGGCGGCGCGGCTCGGCCTCGCCGAACCGTTCGAACAGGCCCGGGTCGACGACGTCCAGGAACGGCGACGGCCGGCAGTCACATTCCGTTCCGTGCCGGACCCGGCGGGCCGCGTGACTGACGTAGAGGCGGTCCTGGGCGCGGGTCAACCCGACGAAGAACAGCCGCCGTTCCTCGGCGATCGCGTCGTCGTCCGGTGTCGAGCCGGGCCAGCGCAGCGGCAGCAGGCCGTCCTCGACGCCGACCAGGAAGACGACCGGAAACTCCAGCCCCTTCGCGGCGTGCAGGGTGAGCAGGGTGACCGCCTCGGCGCGCGGGTCCAACGCGTCCACCTCGGCCCCGGTGGCGAGCTGGGAGAGGAAGAGTTCCAGGTCGTCGCCGCAGCGCCGGGCCAGCGGGGTGAGCAGGTCGACGGCGGTCCGCACGTCCTCGGGGCGTACGGTGCCGGCGGCGTCCAGGGTGGGGGCGGCGAACCGCTCGGCGAGCACCTGACCGGCGGCCCGGACCCGGGCGGGCAGCCCACCGGTGGACCCGTCGGCGTGCCGCAGTTCCCGGGCGACCGCCAGGACGCCGGGCCGGTCCCGGAGCCGGTCGTGCGACCGCTTCTGCACCGGGATGTTGGCCCTGGCCAGCGCGTCCACGATCGGGGCGGCCTGCGCGTCGGTGCGGTAGAGCACCGCGATGTCGGAGAACGACAGGCTGGTGGACCGGCCGTCGATGCGTCCGGAGTCCAACGACCTGTGGGAGAGGCCGCCGACCAGGTCGTCGACGGTGCGTACCACGAAGTCGGCCTCGTCGGCGACGGACGCCGCCGGGTAGCGGCCGACCAGCGGGGCCTCCGGGTCGAGTCGGGCCGGGTCGAGCCGGCGGCCCCGGACCAGCGACGACGGTGCGATGGCCTGGACGGCGGCGGCCAGGATCGGCGCGGACGAGCGGTAGTTGCGGTTGAGCCGGACCAGCCGGGCGTCGGTGAAGTCCTCGGAGAAGCGCAGGAAGTAGCCGACGTCGGCGCCCCGGAACGAGTAGATCGCCTGGTCCGGGTCGCCGATCGCGCAGAGGTTGCCGTCGGCGGGGCTGAGCAGCCGCAGCAGGTCGTACTGCACGGCGTCGACGTCCTGGTACTCGTCGACGAAGATCCACCGCCAGCGTTCCCGGTAGTCCCGGACCAGCTTCCGGTCACCCTTGAGCAGCGCGACCGGCAGGGTCAGCAGCTCGTCCAGGTCGACCAGGTCCTGCTTGCGCAGCAGCGCCGTGTAGCGGGCGGGATCGTCGCCGGCCTCCGTCCGCGCGGCCGAGCGCTCGGCGTCGTCGGCGATCCGGAAACCCTCAGCCAGGCCGGCCGCTGCGGCGTTCTCCCGCAGGATGGTCAGCCCGAGCGAGTGGAAGGTGCCGACGGTGACGTCCTCGGCGACCGGCCCGAGCAGCCCGTCGAGCCGGTGCCGCAGTTCCTCGGCGGCCCGCCTGGTGAAGGTGATCGCCAGGCACTGCTCGGGGAAGACGTTCAGCTCGGCGCAGAGGTAGGCGATCCGGTGGGTCAGGGTGCGGGTCTTGCCGGTGCCCGGCCCGGCCACGATCAGCAGTGGGCCGCCGGGCGCGGAGGCGGCCACCCGCTGCATGGCGTCCAACCGGTCGAGCAGGCCGGTGCCGACCTCCTCCATCCCGGCGAGCATCGGCTCGAACGGCTCGTGCGGCGAGGGGGCCGGGGCGATCGGTGGTGGCGGGGCCGGCGCGGGCTTCGACTTCGGCTCGGCCTTCGCCGCCGGCCGCTTGGCCTTCGGTTTCGCCGCCGGCTCCGTCGGCCTGCGCTGTGCCGGCACCGGTACGTCGAACAGCGTCTCCTGCCCCGATCCGGCGGCCCCGCCCAGTTCGGCGGGGTCGAAGAGGGTGATCACGCCGTACTCGCCGTCGTAGCCGGGGACCCGGCGCACGTCGCCCCGGCGCAACCGGCCGATGCCCTCGGCGAGCAGTTCCCCGCCGACCCGGCCGATCTCGTCGACCGGGGTACGGGTGAGGATCTCCAGCTCCGGGCCGAGCGCGGCGACCAGCTCGTTGAGTTTCCCCTCGACCTTCTTGGACCGGGGCCCCACCTTGTTGATCTCGCCGAGGATCTCGGCCAGCGGCACCAGGTGGGTCACCTCGCGGGCGTGGTCCGGGCGGTGACCCTCGGGCCGGTCGGCCAGCTCCTCGACCCGGCTGAGCACCCCCACAGTCAACGGCTTGCCGCACTCCGGGCAGCGTCCACCGGCCGCCCGGGTCCGCTCCGGCGCCCAGTTGACGCCGCAGAGCCGGTGCCCGTCGGCGTGGTACTTGCCCTCCTCGGGGAAGAACTCGATCGTCCCGGCCAGCCCGTCACCGGTCCGCAGCGCGTCCCGGATGGCGAAGTAGTCACGGGCGGACGAGAAGACGGTGGCCTCCCGGGCCAGGGCCGGCGGGGAGTGCGCGTCGGAGTTGGAGACCAGCCGGTAGCGGTCCAGACTGCCGACCCGCCAGTTCATCGCCGGGTCGGAGGAGAGCCCGGTCTCCACCGCGAAGACGTGCTCGGCGAGGTCGGCGTAGCAGTCGGCGATCGCGTCGAAGCCGGACTTCGAGCCGAGCGCGGAGAACCACGGCGTCCAGATGTGCGCCGGCACCAGGTAGCCGTCCTCGCTGGCGTCGAGGGTTATCTCCAGCAGGTCCCGGGAGTCCAGGCCGAGGATCGGCCGGCCGTCCGAGCCGAGGTTGCCGATCCGGCCCAGCGCGGTGTTGAACCGGGCCACCGCGTCCAGGTCGGGCAGGTAGATCAGGTGGTGCACCTTGCGGGTTCGGTCGTCCCGCTTGTAGATGGTGGAGATCTCCACGCTCAGCATGAACCGGACCGGGTCGGCCTCCGCCGCGTCGGCCAGCCGGGGCGGCAGTCGCCTGGCGATGTCCGCCTCGGCCTCCGGGCCGAGCCGGTACAGGCCGGGCTCGGCCGGTTGCAGGGTTTCCCGCAGGTGGTCGTACCAGGCGGGATGGGTGAAGTCCCCGGTGCCGAGCACCCCGATGCCCTTGCGTCGGGCCCACCAACCGAGGTTGGGCAGGGTGAGATCGCGGCTGCACGCGCGGGAGTACTTCGAGTGGATGTGCAGGTCCGCGACGAACGGCGGGACGCCACCAGGGGGAGCGGCGTTGAACGGAGGCACGCCGCATCCTGTCACGGCTGGTCCACTACCCGCCTGCCGCCACGCGTACGCGTGAGGAGAGCAATCCGGTGCTGGACTCCACAGCCCGGACGAGGTATGAGGCGGGCCGCCGTCCACCCGGGCAGGTCACGGGGCGCGTAGCTCGACCAGGGTGACCTGTGGCGGTGCGCCGACGCGGACCGGTGGACCCCAGAAACCGGCCCCGTTGGTGACGTAGACCTTGGTGCCGTCGACCTCGCCGAGACCGGAGACCACCGGCTGCTGAAGCTTGACGGCCAGGTTGAACGGTGCGAGCTGCCCGCCGTGGGTGTGCCCGGAGAGTTGCAGGTCGACGCCGAACTTCGCCGCCTCGTGCGCGGCGACCGGCTGGTGGGCGAGCAGCACCACGGGGCGGCTGACGTCCCGGCCGCCGAGCGCGGCGGTGAAGTCGGCGGGGCCGGCCACGCCGGTGCCGTCGGCGGTGACGTCGTTGATCCCGGCCAGGTCGAGCACCCCGCCCCGGGCCCGGATCTCCTGCCGCTCGTTCTGGAGCACCCGCAGGCCGAGCCGGTCGACCTCGGCCACCCACTCCTCGACCCCGGAGTAGTACTCGTGGTTGCCGGTGACGAAGAAGCTGCCGTAGCGGGAACGCAGGTCGCGCAGCGGCTCGGCCGCCTCGCCCAACTCGGCGACCGACCCGTCGACCAGGTCACCGACGACCGCAACCAGGTCGGCGTCCAGTTGGTTGATCATCGCGACGATCCGCTCGGTGTGCGCCCGGCCGCGCAACGGGCCGAGGTGGATGTCGGACACGGTGGCGATGCGCAGGCCGTCCATGCTGCGGGGGAGCTTCGCCAGCGGGATGCGTACCCGGTCGAGCTGCGGCGGGCCCAGCGCGGTGCGGACCCCGTACCCGGTGATGCCGGCGGCGGTGAGCCCGGCGAAGATCGCGGCCCCCCGGGCGAGCAGCAGCCGGCGGGACTCGTCGTGGTCGGGGCGGTCCACCGCCTCGGCGGCCGGCGGGTCGGCGCTGCCGGCCGCGCCGACCAGCGCCGGTTCCGGGGCGGTAGTGGTCGCCTCGGCGGCGGCGCTGCGGCGACGCAGCACCAGCCGGGCCACCGCCATCGGCACCTCCAGCACCAGCAGCACGATCAGCAGGTAGAACATCACCGCGAGCCAGAGGTAGCCGGGCCAGGCCAGCCAGAACGCCCCGGCGATCTGGGTGCCCGCCATCGTCGCGGGGACGAGCAGCGCCAGCACCAGCGCGACGACCGTGCCGATCCGGCGTAGCCGGCCCGGCCCGGTGGTGTCCTTGACCAGCCGCCTCCACAGGTAGAAGTGGATCAGGCCGGTGATCAGGGCGAGCGTGCCCACGAACCCCAGAATCGCCAACACGGCAGCCCTTCCTCAGCCGCCCGCGAAGGGAGGCAGCACGTCGATCGTGGCCCCGGCCGGCAACGGTGTCTGACGATCATGGCAGGCCACCCCGTCGACCAGGAAACTCGCCACCTGGAGCACCGCGGCCAGCCGGGGGCCGTGCCGGTGCGCGAGTTCACCGAGCAGTTCGTCCAGCGGGCGGCCGGCGGATGCGGTCTCCTCGCTGCGGCCGGCGGCGGCCCGCGCCCCGGCGAAGTACCTGACGGTGAGGTCCACCTCAGCCTCCGATCGCCGACATGGGCCGGACGGGTTGCAGGAACGTCGGGTCGTCGATGCCGTGCCCGGCCCGTTTGACCACCGTGGCGGCCTGCCAGCGGCGGGCGATGTCGGCGTCGTCCGCGCCGGCCCGCAGCGCGCCGCGCAGGTCGGACTCCTCGGTGGCGAACAGGCAGTTGCGCACCTGGCCGTCGGCCGTGAGCCGGGTCCGGTCACAGTCGCCGCAGAAGGGCCTGGTCACCGTGCCGATCACCCCGACCCGGGCCGGCCCGCCGCCGACCAGCCAGGTTTCGGCCGGGGCGGCACCCCGGTGCGCCGGGTCGGGGGTGAGGGCGAACGCGGCGGACAGCGACGCGAGGATCTCCTCGGCGGTGACCATCGTGGCCCGGTCCCAGCCGTGCTGGGCGTCCAACGGCATCTGTTCGATGAACCGCAGCTCGTAGCCGTTGTCGAGGGCGAACCGCAGCAACGCCGGTGCCTCGTCGTCGTTGACCCCGCGCATCAGCACCGCGTTGACCTTCACCGGGGTCAGCCCGGCGGCGGCGGCCCCGGCGAGCCCGGCGAGCACGTCGCCGAGCCGGTCCCGCCGGGTCAACGCGGCGAACCGGGCCGCCTCCAGGGTGTCCAACGACACGTTCACCCGGTCCAGCCCGGCGTCGCGCAGCGCCGGGGCGAGCCGGTCCAGGCCGAGACCGTTGGTGGTCAACGAGATCCGGGGCCGGGGGGTGAGCGCGGCCACGGCGGCGACGATGCCGACCAGCCCCGGCCGGATCAGCGGCTCTCCCCCGGTGAACCGCACCTCGGTCACCCCGAGCCGCTGCACTGCGACCCGGACCAGGCGGACGATCTCCTCGTCGGTGAGCAGTTGCGGCCCGGCCAGCCAGGGCAACCCCTCGGCCGGCATGCAGTAGGTGCAGCGCAGGTTGCACTTGTCGGTCAGCGACACGCGCAGGTCCCGCGCGATCCGGCCGTACCGGTCGACGAGGACGCCGGCGGTCGTCGGGACGGCGGTCACCTGTCGACCGTAGCGCGGCCGACACCCCGCAGCGCCGCTCGGGCGGCCCCGACGACCGCATCGCGGTACGCCCCTCCGAACAGGGCGGTGTGCACGAGCAACAGGTGCAGCTGGTGCAGTGGCACCCGTTCCCGCCACCCGTCGGCGAGCGGCCACGACTCCCGGTAGCCGGCCATGATCCGGTCGTGGTGCGGCGGGCCGCCGAAGAGCGTCAACTGGGCCAGGTCCGTCTCCCGGTGCCCGCCGTGCGCCGCCGGGTCGACCAGCCACACCCGTTCGTCCGCACCCCAGAGCAGGTTGCCCGGCCACAGGTCGCCGTGCAGCCGGGCCGGCGGTTCGTCGCCGCCGAACTCGCCGATCCGCGCCACCACCTGCTCGACAAGCGCGGCGTCCGGGCCGTCGAGGGCACCGCCGTCGACCGACATCCGCAGGTACGGCAGGAGCCGTCGCCTGGCGAACCAGTCCGGCCATGGCCCCTCGTCGGGGGTGTTGTCCTGCGCGAGGGTGCCGATGAACCCGGGCCATGCCGCCCCGAACCGGTCGGTGCCGGCCCGGTGCGTGCCGGCCAACTCCCGGCCGAACCGCTCGGCCGCGTCGGGCGTCGGCTCGCCGGGGTCGACCCAGTCGAGCGCCAACAGCTCCGGCAGCGCCACCACCACCTCCGGTACGGCCACCGCGCCGGCTTCCCGCAGCCAGCGCAGCCCGGCGGCCTCGGTGTCGAAGAAGCCCGCCGGTACGGGTCGACCGGCCCGCTCCGGCCAGGTCTTGGTGAAGACCGAGTGGCCGTCGTCCAGGGTCAACCGGGAGGCCACGCAGCTGTCCCCGCCCGCGACCGGGGTCTCCCGGATGCGTTGGTGGGTCAGGAAGGTGGGCAGGTGCTCCGGGTGCGCCCGCAGGTACGCCAGGTCCATGAGCGCAAGGTAGCCGCTCGGACCGACCCCGGTGGCCCGCGTCGCCTCCCGAATCGTGGCGACCTGCACGAACACTCTCCGTATCTGTGGATAACCCGCGTGTCGTCCACAGGGACTGTCGGCGCTGGGGCCGCCCGCCGCACGCTGCCGGACATGAACGCGACCGACCGCCCCCGGCTCACCGTCCGCTCGCCCGCCGACCTGATCACCGCCGTGCCGTACCTGATCGGCTTCCACCCCGTCGACAGCATCGTGGTGGTGGCGATGCGGGGTCGCCAGATCGTCTTCTCCGCCCGCGCCGACCTGCCCGGTCCGGACACCGACCCGGCCCTGCCGGCGCGACATCTCGGCGACGTGATCGGCCGGCAGGACGCCGAATCCACCACCGTCATCGGGTTCGGCCCGCCCGAACGGGTCACCCCGGCGGTCGACGCCGTCCGGTCGGCGCTGGCCGACCTCGGCCTGCCCGTGCTCGACGCGCTGCGGGTGACCGGTCGCCGCTACTGGTCGTACCTCTGCGAAGCGCCGGACTGCTGCCCACCCGACGGCACCCCGTACGACCCGGACGCCAGCCAGGTCGCCGCCGCCGCGGTCTACGCCGGTCAGGTGGCGCTCCCCGACCGGGCGGCACTCGCCGGGCAGGTCGCCCCCGCCGGAGGCACCGACCGGGCCGCCCTGCGCCGGGCCGGTGACCGGGCCGAACGCCGCCTGCTGGGCCTGCTTGAGGCGGCCCCCGACAGCGACGAGTTCGGCGAGCGGACCATCCGCAGGGCCGGCACCGCGGCGGTACGCCAGGCGCAACGCCGGCACCGGCGCGGCGACCGGCTCACCGACGACGAGGTGGCCTGGCTGACCCTGCTCCTGACCCACCTACCGGTACGCGACCACGCGTGGGAACGCACCGACGGCCGGGAGGAGGACATCGCCCTGTGGAGCGAGGTGCTGCGCCGCAGCGAGGAGGAGTTGGTGCCCGCCCCCGCCTGCCTGCTCGCCTTCGCCGCCTGGCGGGCCGGCCAGGGCGCGCTCGCCGCCGTGGCCCTGGAGCGGGCGCTGGCCATCCGCCCCGACTACACCCTCGCCCGGCTCCTCGACGATTTGCTGAGGCGCGGAGTTCCGCCGTCCGACCTGGACGGGTGGCCGGCCGTGACCGAGCCGGAGGTGCTGCGCCGCCGCCGTCGCCGGCCCCGCCGCCCCCGCTGACCCGGTGGCCCTGTGGCCCGGTGGCTCGGCGGCCCCTGACCCGGCGGGCTCTGCTGACCCCGTTGGCCCCTGCTCATCCCGCCGGCCCGCTGACCTCGGAGCCCTCGCCGGCCGCGCTGGCCCGGCCCGGCAGCAGGGTCACTGTCGGTGAGGATGGTTGCGGCTAGGTGTCTCGGACAGGAGTATTCCTGGCAGTCATATTTATGCCCGACAGGAATACGGCTGTCAGCGGCATGTTGTTGGGGCGGACACGGTCGACACCTGACCGGGACGACAGCCGCCCATGGATCTCCACGGGCCGGGTCGGTAGTTCGAGGTGGTCGAAATGTCTGTCCCGGGCCCCGGGGCAGGCGTTTCACCGGGCAGGTCGGTCAGTCGCGATCGGCCAGCCCGGCGACGAACGCACGCCACGAGGTCGGGGCGAACGTCAGCGCCGGCCCATCCGGGTCCTTGGCGGCGGACCCTGTTCCTGATGCCGGCCGGCGCGCGCCGGCTCCCGCAGCCGGACCTGCCGGCAGGGGCGTCACTGCCGCAGGGTGGGCGGGGACGGCGGCTCAGACCGGTTGGACGCGGTGACCGGGCCGCTGCCCGGCCGTGCGCCGACCGCAGGCGGGTCAGGGCGTGACACGGTGGGTGCCGGTGTAGACGTTCATGGTCCGGCCACGGAGGAAGCCGACCAGGGTCAGCCCCGCCTCGTCGGCCAGGTCGGCGGCGAGGGTGCTCGGCGCGGAGACCGCCGCCAGCAGCGGCAGCCCGGCCATCCACGCCTTCTGGGTCAGCTCGAAGCTCGCCCGGCCGGACACCATCAGCAGGTGCCCGGCGAGCGGCAGCCGCCGCTGCCGGACCGCCCAGCCGACCACCTTGTCCACCGCGTTGTGCCGGCCGACGTCCTCGCGCAGCACCACCAGTTCGCCGTCGGAGGTGAACAGGCCCGCCGCGTGCAGGCCGCCGGTGCGGTCGAAGGCGCGTTGCGCCGCGCGCAGCCGGTCGGGCAGCTCCGCGAGCAGCTTCGCCGGCACGGTGAGCGGGTCGTCGGCGACGGTGAACCGGGACCGGGTACGCACCGCGTCGATGCTGGCCTTCCCGCACACCCCGCAGGAACTGGTGGTGTAGAAGTTGCGCGCCGGGTCCGTCGCCGGTGCCGGCACGCCGGGGGAGAGCACCACGTCGACCACGTTGTACGTGTTGGGTGTCTCCGCCCCGGAGCAGAGCTGGGCGGTGTGCACGTCGGCGTCGCTGCGGATCAGCCCCTCGGTCAGCAGGAAGCCGACGGCCAGGTCGAGGTCGTCACCGGGGGTGCGCATGGTCACCGCCAGCGGGCGGCGTCGACCCGGCCCGCCGGGGCCGACCCGGATCTCCAGCGGTTCCTCCACGGTCAGCGTGTCCGGCCGGCGCAGCGCCACCCGGGCGTCGTCCGCCGCGTCGAGGTCGATCCGGAGCACGCTCCGCCGGTCAGTGGCCCGTCCCATCCCGCCATCCTGCCCCGCCCGCCCGGCCCCCCGCACGGTGACCACCCTGGCTGCGGCCCCACCGCGCCCACCCGACAGCCCCCGGCCGGCCGGCACCGCCCGGCAGTCCCCGGCCGCCGGCAGCGGGCGTCGGCCCGGCAGCCGGGGACGGGACGGAACCGGGAGGCCGCGCGACCGGAGCACGAGGGCCGGGCCCGGCGGCTACCGTGACCGGGTGACGGCGTACGCGGCGGTGGTGCTGGCCGGTGGGGCGGCCCGCCGGATGGGTGGGCGGGACAAGCCGGCGGTGCCGGTGCACGGCCGGCCGATGCGGGACCTGGTGCTCGCCGCCGTCGTCGACGCCGTACCCCGGGTGCTGGTCGGCCCGGGTGGGGCGCTGCCGGCCGATGTCCTGGTGACTCGGGAGGACCCGGCCGGCGGGGGGCCGGTGGCCGCCACGTCCGCCGGGCTGGCCCTGCTCGGTCCCGGTGCGGCGGTCGTCGCCCTGCTCGCCGCCGACCTGCCGTTGCTCACCCGCCCGGCCGTCGGCGTGCTGCTCGACGCGCTCGCCGCCGAATCCGGCCCGGCGGCGTCTGACGGCGTCTGCCTCGTCGACGACCGGGGGCGACGCCAGCCGCTGTGCGGGGTGTGGCGGGTGCCGGCGTTGCGCGCGGCTCTGGACCGCCTGGCCACCCGCCGAGCCCAGGCCGGTGCGTTGGCCGGTGCGTCGATGCGGGAACTGCTGGGCGAGCTGACGGTACGCGAGCTGGCCTGGTCCGCTGCCGGCCCGCCACCGTGGTTCGACTGCGACACTGACTCCGACGTACGCCGGGCGGAGGAGTGGACGCGATGACCGTGCTGGACGACTGGGTGACGGCGGCCTGTGCCGAGCTGGGTCTCGACCCGGCCGAGGTGTCGGTGCCGACCGTGCTGGACCTGGCCAGGGACGTCGCGCACCAGGTGCTGCGGCCGGGTGCGCCGGTCACCGCGTACCTGCTGGGGGTGGCGGTCGGCCGTGGCGCGGACCCGGCATTGGCGGCGGCCCGGCTCACCGGGCTGGCCGCCCAGTGGCCCGTGGAACTGGGCGGCGAGCGCCCCGCCTCCTGAGGGCGGACACCGGCGCACGATCCGGTACGCCGTGCCCGGGCGGGGGAAGGGCGACGGCGACGGGCGGGGCTGTCCGATGCCGGTCGCGGTGGATTCGTTCTCCGGCCCGCCTGGGTAGGGTGACCTTGACGGACGGAGGCGATCATGACGGCGGACCACCCCTCGAAGCCGACCGGTGACCAGCCCGGCACCTCGCCGGCGCACCACGACCACCACGAGTCGGTCCTGCTGGACGAGCCGAGCACGGCCGACCTGCGGGCCAAGGTCACCGAGGCGTGGCGGGAGTTCGCCCGGGCGCTCGCCGAACGGCTGCGTGAGCTGCCCGCCGGGG